>NZ_CP107036.1:0-4800000 GCF_029542085.1 Sphingobacterium sp. ML3W
CCTTCAACAAATCGAGTTTCGTTGATATCATCTAACATTACTACTCGTTTAGGATTAACAGCATAATGGCCAGAAGTACTCTCTTTAGAGGCTACATTTACTTTTTGATTTTGTACCATGTTTTTAATTTTAATTGTTATTGAAATATGTTAATGAAGTGTTATTCTTTCTAATGCCTGAAAGCATTCTTTTTAGTCCTGAATATTCAATATTTAGTTTAACTGAGGCGTCTTTTATTGAACAGTAAACTTTTTTAGTGGAAGTGTCTATTACTTTAATTCTTTTATTAAGGTGAGCAATATCACTAGCTTTTTTTATCGAAGCCTTTTGAGTATCCCACAAACCAGTCTTATATGCATGGTTTACATTTTCAGAATGAGTAATCCATTCTAAATTTTCAACCCTATTGTCATGTTTTATCCCATTCTTATGGTTAACACATTTTTTATTATCAGGATTAGGGATAAAACATAAAGCAACTAGTCTATGTATATATTCATATTTTACTAAACCATTGGCATAAATACCGATACTTTTATAACCTCTACCATTATCTTTAGGGGATATTTTTTGTCCTGATTTTCCCAATATAGAGCCATCGCTACAAATGGTATATCCTTTATACACTTTACTTTTCATATTAATATTCGTATTTGATTTTATTGAAGTACTCTTCGCCGGATATGCCGACCAAATCTTGGATATCACTCTTTGGAAGATTTTTTAAGATTAATAGTCCTTCATCTGTGAAGTTTGTGCTATACACCTCACCTTGTCGATTAATGGCACTTATGTGTTTTCTTAATTTTCTAGGGACTCGGTAAAGTGATGCAATAGCATCTTTAGCACTATTGTTTGATGGCTCTACACCAAGAAAAAACATACGGTCAGTACTCGGGCAATAGCAGCGAATGAAAGCGATATCTTCGTTCATAAGCCTTCCTTTGAATAAAGTATATACACCAATATTCATTCCTCCTGTAGTGCCTTCAAGAAATTTAGGCGCCTTCTTGTCAACATAGTTGTCGATCTCTTTAAGGTTTTTTGAAAGGAACCTAAACATGAATTCATCGCCGAACTTATCCCGGTAGAATGCTAGTATTGATGACTTAATTTCCTCGTTGCTCTCTTTAACAAAATCTTCAAAGGTTATTTCCTGACGTGAAAGTTTGTCAAACATTTCTTTTCCTAAATTGAATCCGTCAACGTAGTAGCAGTCAAACTGGGTGATATCTGTTGAATGCCCCCATTCTACAGCAATGCCACTTGTGTTATGAAGATCATTGCTAGAATTTCTGTGAACTTTTTGAGGATATTTCGATACAACACAAACCAACTCAGAGAATATTGCGGAGTATACTCCAGACTGAACATACAAGTCGTTCCAGGTATTTAAATCTACATTTATTGGCGCATCAATTTTTAATTCATTTGCCATAAACCCATACCATGCGATAAGAGCATTTGAGTATACATTAGTAGTAAAAAGGTAATCATAATTGTACTTGCCCAACTGTGAGTACAACTGTGAGTCCAACTGTGAGTACAACTGTGAGCGCAACTGTGAGTCCAACTGTGAGTACAACTGTGAGTCCAACTGTGAGCGCAACTGTGAGTACAACTGTGAGTCCAACTGTGAGTACAACTGTGAGCGCAACTGTGAGTACAACTGTGAGTCCAACTGTGAGTACAACTGTGAGCGCAACTGTGAGTACAACTGTGAGTCCAACTGTGAGTCCAACTGTGAGCGCAACTGTGAGTACAACTGTGAGTCCAACTGTGAGCGCAACTGTGAGTACAACTGTGAGTACAACTGTTCGCTTTCTATTTTTGGAGAATATCCCAGTTTTGGTAATTCTATGCCGTTTTTAATGCAATATATCAAGTAAAGTATAGGTGTGAATACCTTATCATTTGCCTTTATATAGTTGAATAGTATCTGACTTTCATATGGATTTTCAGCTACTAAAACTACAGGATTTTTATATCCACATTTTTCGTAGTTCCAATGGATAAGCGCTTCAGCGTTTTCCTTTTTAAAAGAATTGTATCGCCCACCATCAAATACACCTTTAGTATATTTATCAAGATATTCAGGTATTTTGGCTTGGATCTCGGGAGTAAAATCTTTAATTGTTTTCATTTTGTGGTTATTTTTTATTGAGATATGCGTTTCTTATTTCTTCGTCCGTACGGGGATCGGATATCTTTACGAATATTACAGTGTTTTTAAGATCTCCAAGCGGTATAGAACGTTGTTGGGTGATGTCGTGATTTCTAGTTTTAAATACTTTCTCTCCCTTTAAAAGCTTGATTTCACCGATGTTCATTTTCTTTAAAACCTGATCTTTAGTAGGAGATGATTGTATTTTTTTGGTCTTCTTGCTTACTTTTAAAACAGGTAGTTTGATCGGTTTAACCTCTTTCGGTTTTTTGAGTGTGGAAGGAGCCTTTTTAATAATTTTAGGCTTAGGTGGTTTTATTTTCTTTTCCTTAACACCCACTATTGTAGATATGTGCCGGGGTGATAAGTCGAATTCGTTTCCTATCGAAACAATAGAAGCGCCATTTTTGTACTTTTCCCTTATTTTATTATCCCTTCCGACAAGGTTAAGCTTTCTTATAAGATATCTATTTGTAAGTTTTGACACATCTGGAATAACTAGATTTTGCTCAGGAGGATCTGTTAAGTTGTTGTTTTTACAATACGTAAGGCAGCCGTATAAAACGCCCCTAGTAATGCTATACTTTTTGAGGATATCCGGCACAGGAACCTTCGAATCATAGTCTTTCCTGATTTTAGCATACAGGTATATTTTAGGTTCTACGTAGTCGAAACCTTTCTTTTTATATGCAGCAATCAGGTTGTTTAAATTGGTATAGGCTATGTTAAAGTGATTGGCTACTTCCATATTCGAGTAACCTTTGGACTTCAATGTAAAAGCTTCAATTACCATTTCTATTGAATACGCTTTCATGTCTCTTTATTTAGTCGTGAAATACTTAAACCAAGTTTTTTGGCTTCTTCTGGGTGCGTTTCGATGTGTTGGTGATGTGGCCAGCATAGGGCAGAAAAAAAGCGCTTATCTGTTAAGAAAGCACCTATTCTTCCGGCTATATGATGTAATGTTACTTCCCTACTTTTGCACCCTGGATATTGGCAAATAGGATTTTCTTCGAGATATTTATCTCGTAATATCCGGTACCGCTTAAGCTGGTCCAGTGACTTTTTAGAAAATTTTCGTATTTGCTTTTTAGGCTTGGGTAGGGGAGTCTTCTTTCTTTGCTTATCGTAACACCAACAACACATCTTCTTTGCATATATCTGTCGGGTATTTCCGCAAGATATGCAGGTTGATGTTTTGGGTTTAATCATATTACTGGAATAAGCCTGCCCATTTTAGGAAGAAGTAGGCAATAAAAACACTAATTAATTCGATCCAAAAGTTGTATTTACCATCTTTCGGTTCGCCATGTTTACTCAAACTTATTGCTACATTTAAAGTCCAAACAATTATTAAAATTACTTCGGGCGCTTTCATATTGATTCTATTTTAAATTTTGAATACTCTTGTCCTTTAGGGACTATTGTTTTTTTTACGTGTGCCTCCTCTATGTCTTTATCATTGAATCCGTACTTCTTTTGTAAGATGTCCTGAAAAGGTTTTACAGGATTATCCCAGTCAGCCATTGGGCTTGATTGTCCGAATTCTAGGTAAATTTTAAGAGGAGGTTTTGGTATTGATAGGAGAGGAAGGGAAAGCAAAACTATTTTTTCGTATGCTTTGTACTGAGGGGTTTTAAACCGTTTCCCTTGCCATGCTTGATTAACTGATAAAGGCTTGATGTTTATTGTTTGCCACATAAAGCATCCTTTCTGAGTTTTTTAAAAGTATCATGGGTAATCTTAAACGCCGAATGTGGACAATTTGGTTGGTTATAATAATCAACACTTGATTCAAGAGTAAGCAACATCACCGAAAATCCAGTATTTTCATTTCCATTTACTTCAGCAAGTATCCAGTCACCAATTTTGAATATAGAATCATCTTTATCAATAATCATTTCACAAAGTTCATTTAATGTTACTTCGTGATTAGGATGTGTAGGCAAGCATTGAATAACTTTGAACAAACCACCATGGTAAATTAACAAGTCATTACCGTGAAACTTATAATCACACATTATATCAGTTTCAATGTTTTGTCCGTGGTTGTTTAAGCGCTTGATAGCTTCTTTTAGCATCTTTTTGCTATAGATTACTACATGCACGTTTTCTAAGTTTCTTTCCATTTTTTATGGTTCTAAAATGTCTTTTAATTCTGTTTCCATCTCCACCAGTCCCTTAAACCAGTCCAGTAAAGCCAATTGAAGTGATTCTTTGTAAACTTTGCGGATGCCGTCGGTATTAGCAACAAGGTTATTAGCATCATTGAGTTCAAGCGACAATTGATTATGTCTATTCGGGTGCTGTACAATTTCTCCTCTAATCTTATTTATTGCCACTTTTTTACCCTCCTCCAAAAAGTACTTTTGTCGTTCAGGTGACAAGGAAAATAGGTTCAATTTTTTTGCAGCTGCCTTGTACAAATAATTACCATGATCCTCATAAAATCCGGTCGATTTATACCTATCAAAAGCATGTAATAAAAGCTTCTTATCTGTTTCCAAAATTTCACTTTCTGATGGTTTTTTGTTTTCGTCTCCCTTAGTTGGTGATTGATTTACGATTTTAAGCCTTTCAGAGCTTGTGTAGTGAATTTTTACGAAGTTTGTAAGTGAAACCACGTTCAGGCCGTGAAAGTCTCCGTAAAAGCCTAAAATTCCTTTTTCAATCGCTATGGGTATTTCTTCAACCCTTATGCTTGGGCAGGATAGCATGATAGCATCATGAAAAGAAGTTACGATGTGGTCTATCTTTTCCTGCTCGATCTCGAATTGCCCACGGCTCATGAAAGCTTTGTAAATCGCAGGCTGAACAACTGAATTGAAAGATACTTTGTCAATGTGCCTGACCTGTGGTGTACTAAGGGCGTCGGCTATCCTGGATAGTCCGTGCGCTGCTTGCCAGTTTTGATCTGTTACTTGCAATTTATTGTCCATGTTCTTTGATTATTGATTGTTGAAAAGCTTGCTGTAGGTTTACTTTTGCAGGCTTTGATTTTTCAGGTGGTTGTTCAATTTTTATCGTCCGACCTTGCCTAATCTCCGAGCTGATCCACGACGAACAGTATCGCTTGAATTCTGATTCTGTTTCCTCCGTCTTTCCTGATGAAAGCAAGTGAAGGCAAAAAGCGTCAAACCATTCTAAAACCTGATCAGGCAAAAGAGAATTTTTCATTCCTATTGAATCGAGCCAACTTTTATGTCCCGCGCAATTTTTTTTTAAAATTTCAATTGACTGTTTACCGAATGAAGTAGAAAAATTTTTTGTGTGTGGATCGCCTATTACAGTATCACTCACAGTAACAGTTACAGTATCATTAACAGTATCAGTTACAGTAACAGTATCAGCGATGTTTGCGACAGTGGCGATACGGGTGCGATCGCTGTTATCGCTATGCGATTTCGTGCGACTGGAAGCGATATTTTTTGCCTGTTCTAGTGATATTTCGTTTTTAATGAAAAGTTCATACAAATCGACATGCCATCTTTTTAAATTTCCTATCGCTCCGTTTTCGCTTTTGTCTTTCTTTTTTGTCTCGTATTTCTTAAGATCTCTCTTAAGTTGTGACTTAATTGGCTCGAACGCTATGTTCAAAATCCTGTTATCATTTGGCAGTTCCGGATATTCATCATTCACATATGAAAGTATATGTTTGATTAAAATACCGGCTTCCTCATTTGACAAAAGATTGAATTGTCCCTGCCAGTCGGCATACGCAACAAACGATTTTTTGTCATCCGCCATACCTATTCCTCCTGAGCTAAATTGTAAATAGTATGTGGACCAGTTTTAAGTATGGTACATGTCTTAGTTACATAATTGTTGTACGTAAGTATAGCGGCAAAACCCTGATCGGTGATTTCTTTGAATATGCTCAAAGCATTTTCTTTGGTGTTAGTCCTTATTGGAAGCGCGCTTTGTTTTGGCGCTACAATCTTGTAAGGTAAATTCTTGTCAAGTTCGTTGTCAAGATATTCGGCTCTGTTTATTTGTGACATACCTTTAAATATTAGCTTTAATAGTTCGGTTAATGGCCTGTTCCCGCTTCTTTACATCAACTGATTTAGACTTGTAAATAGCCTGCATAATCTTGTTGTTGTATTTGAATCTAACATCGACATCTACACCTGTATGTGTCTCTGAAATTAGTTCGTAATGTTTCATTTTTTCGTTTGGATTAGGTAAATAGAAACCTAGATATAAGGAGCATATGCGTTGTATATCTTCTATGTAATTAATGAATCCGGTGTTGCTTAAGTCTTTAGTTGATGGTTGGTTAAGGGTAGTCTTCCAGAACTTGTGAACAAGATTTATATCTGAAAAACGTTCCCTTTCATACCCATTAGATATTAGGGCTATTGAAGATAGTTCAATTATTACACCCCAATAGTAAGCATTTAAGTCTATGGATCGATTTTTCATTTATACCTCCTTGTATTGGATATTTGATGAAATTAGTTCAACGTACTCGTCCCGTTTATTGGTGGCTTCTTTAATCCTTTTTGCCATAAGGTCAATAGATTGATCATCTCGCTGAACTTCTAATAGATGCCAAAGAGGTTTACCATTATGAATGTAATAGTTAAAGAAATATGCTAAACGACGATCAGTTACCATCATTTGGTGCTGCATTTGCCATAGATATGCTTTGTCTATCTCAGATGATCCAAAGGCTACCAGGTTAAAGAATTTGTCTCTTTTAGGGCATTTTATTTCGAGTGTGCCAAAATCACCAACCAATCCATCAGGAGAGCTCCCAGTGTCTTTATTTAATTTTATAAATCCACATTTCTGCACATCAATAAAATCCATAGACATTATTTCACTAAACTTTTCAAAAGCTATAGGTTCAAGTTCAATACCTCGTTGCATATCGAATGAAGTGAATTCGTCGCTCCAGTCTTTACCTTCAACGATATCTATAGCTAATTCCATGCAATATGTTTCTCCTGTTTGCCCAAGTCCTTTAGCGCCCATTAATTTATGTATGGAAGAACTTGTGAACCTTCCCAACCTTTCCTGATACCATTCATTACTCCGCTGTTCCATCTTCTTTATATGCTAAGTATTCCAACTCTGTTTCAGGATCAATATCGTATGACTTTTTTATTTGATCTATTGTAGCATTGGCCGATTTAGCTTTTTCGAAGTTTGCTGAAGTGAACTTTGGTTTAGCCTTCTCAATCTTAGGTTGTACTGGCCTTATTCTTACACCGCCAACTGTTTCACCTTTCATTTTTACTGTAGCATCGATATACAGTTCAACTAAAATATCTTTCCAATCTTCGACAAAAGAAGATCCTCCGGAAAAAGTCTTTACAACCTTTGCATTAGTGGCATTAAGTACCAATGGCTTAATACCTTCATGGAAATATGCGATATTATAATCTCCTTTTTTACCAGCAACTGAAACGCCATATTCTTGTTTTACCTCTCTTATGTTGAATATTAGTTTTTTACCTTCCTCCACTAAATCTTCCAAGTCGGGCACACCTAGGTGATCAGACTTGTATACTTTTCTAAAGTGATGTTTTGATTGTGTGCTCATATCTTTAATTTTTTTCAAGTAGAATACTTAATACCATTATTGTTATCACAGCCGCCAACATAAGGGTGCAACCTATGCACTCAGCGATATCCATTTTGAATGACTTCTTTTCTTGGTCACTCAATATATCATAGCGATATCTTAACCGCTTGATCTGTCTTTTAAAGTATTTCATAACTATCGTTTTCTTTTGGTTTCTTTTTCCTTTATTACTTTGTTGAGGTCGAAAAAATGAGATCCTCCAATTGGGATAGAGGTTATTTGACCTGTATTTACCCATGAGATAACCGTTTGTCTAGTAACTCCGAACTTTTCTGACATCTTGGTCAGGTTCAATATTACAGGATCACTCTGTTTCTGCCTTTCTTTTTTGATAGCTGTATCAACGGCTCTATCAATGATGTCCGTTAACAGCTGCTCGTCAATCGTTACATGTAGCATATCAATAAATTTTAGTGTTTTAAAAAGTAAAGCCCGACTATCAAATCGGGCTTATTGACATTTACGTTATTAGGCGGCTAAAAATGTCTTAAATCTGCCTTCCTTATTTGGAGTAGCGAGGGCAGGAATCGAACCTGCGCCAACAAAAACCATCCTACTACACATCTTCGGATTTCGTTGTGTCAAATTAGAATCCCATGGGTGTATGATCCCAAACGTTACGATCTATTGCTTTCAGCGTCTACCATTCCGCCACCTCGCCGACCGTTCTAATCTTCGTTAGAAGTATCTTGAAAACTAACATTAACAGTTGTTCTATATAGGTTACCAATACTGTTGGCCATAGAAGAGCAAAGAAGCTGAGCTATGTGAGAACTGCCCTTTTTAGATTGAAGGAATTTTTTAACCTCTTCTTGAATTACACCATTTACTACTGTCATTTGCTCCTTTATCTGAGTTTGTACAGCTTCTCTTATTTGAGAAGTAACTACAGCATCAATCCAAGTGTATTTGTTGTCACTACTGTAGGAACTTACATTTCCATTAGCACTCACCTTTTGGGTTAACACTTGCTTTACTACTTGCTCAACAATAGCATCGGGGCCACCTAAAGCAGAAGCAATAGCATCTTTAATTTTGGCTTCTACAATTGGTTTAATAATTTCAGGGCTTACCTGCATGCTTACTAAATCGCTCATGATATATATTTTCTAAGGTTTATAATACTGTTTCTGCTTTTGCTTCATCAGAATAGGCACACACCTATTGACAGTTTATTTATGCCCGTGGTACTATTTCAAACCTGAGGGTATTGTTTGAACCTTACTATTTATAAGGACGCTGCGTTAATCCTACAGCCCGGAACGATTAGTTTGCTATCGCTACATCACACATCGAAGTGCTAAAGAACTTTTTCGCCTTTCGGCTTGGTAGGGGATTGCGGAATCGAACCGCTTCGCCTTTATCTTCCCCATATTCAGAGCATATTTAAAAGGCATAGCTCACGCCTGACAACCTTTTTCAGATTGTTTAAATAGTTGATATTTAAGTGTTTTAGTTTTTAAATAGAGAGTGTATAAAGGCTCTTCCTAACTCGGTCCAACGTGTTTGTATATCGGTACCCTTTTCACCATTATACTTGGTATAAGTATGGGTATATGATTCAGTGTACCCTTTATTTCTGAACTTCGACACAAGTAGCCATTTACCGCCCTGTTTGTAGTGGATTCCTTTTTCTTTGAGTAGCTGATTAAGTTTAATAGCGGTAATGCCTAACTCCTGAGCTATCACATTAATGGTAATATTTGTTTTTGATTGTAGGACCTCTTCACAGTAGGCAACTTTAGGCATGGCTTTAGTGATAACTTCATTAGCCTGAATAAGGGCATTGTCTTTTTGAGCTATTAATCGTTTTTGATCTTCAACCATATTGTTAAGGATCTGAAAAGCATTAGCTAAAACAACAGCATCAGATTGTGGTGATGAAGGTTTATTCTCTAACTCTTCCCAGCGATTGATCAATATAGCTCTTGCTTCATCGTTGAATTTAGTAGCAATGTATAGGCATTCCTTTTTTGAAAGTTGGTATTCTGGACGCTTTTCGCCTTTAGCATCAGTGTATTCAACCAATCCAAATTTTGATTGGTTTACTTTTTCCCATGCAAGTTCCATCTTTCGGATAGCTTGCATTACATGAGCGTGCTGTTTACCTGTCATTTCCGCCATTTCGCGGCTTGACATTGTTTGCTGAATGTTTGATAATTGGTTCATTATGATATCCTCCCTAAATAATAATCTTCCTCTATTTGGTAATATTCAAAAGTCCTTTCTGGAAATTCTTTCTTTAGTAAGCTTTTATACTGCTTAGCAGTATCATAATTTGAAACTTTTATTTGCATTCCCGCAGGTAATGATCGTAAAGCAGGCATTATAAGTGCATCTTTACCCCTTCTCTTTTTTAGCGAGAGCCAATTAGAAGGAACTTTTGTCATTGTAATGTCATTTGCAACCATAATTAATAGTTATTGTAAATTAATATGTAAACCATTTAGTATATTTGCACCACTATTGTAGATGTAAATATTTATTTGATATTACAAATGTAAACCGAAATGTAATATCATCCAAATATTTTGTAAACTAAAATGTATTATTTTATGCAACACATTGGTTATCAAGGAGAAAAATTTAAAGAATTTGTTAAGAATTATAAGGTTATAGATTCAGATACGAAGCTTTTTAGAAAAATTAAGATGGAAGAAGTGGCCGAAATGTTAGGTGTTTCTAGAAATCAGGTTTACAAATATTTTAATACAGAATATCTTGATGACAAAGTTGTGGTAAGAATTATGAGTGCATTTGAGGTAGGGGTGGAAGAAATATGGGGTGATATCGGCAAAAAAATTCAGATTAAGGATATTAATAAGTCCGGTGAAGACAGTATTACTGATATGTTAATGCAAATGCAAAATACTATTGACAAAGCATTAATAGATGACAAAATATTAAAACAGGAAGTTACGCCAATACCCACTGATGCTTATATGATGGTTGAGTATGTAGACCTATCTGCAAGCGCTGGAATACTGGGAGGGTCTAACGTTGATCTTTTACCGGAGACGAAAAAGAGGCTAGTGCCAAAAGAATTTGAAAAAGGCAATTACCTGGTTGTTAGAGTTAATGGAGATAGTATGGTGGACGGTACTGATATTTCCATACCTGATGGCGCAGAGATACTTGTAAAAGAGTATATACTTGAAAAGGGAGAAAAATTACCTATAAGAGGGAATTTATTTGTAATTTGCTCTAGAGAAGGAAATGTATTTAAGCAGATTGTAGAGCATAATTCAGATTTAGGATACTTAAGATGTCGCTCGTACAACAAGAAGTATTCTGATTATAATATCCCCTTAGATGACGTTTTCCAAATATTCATTTATAGAAAAATAGTAGGATATAGGCCATCTATTCCAGAAATATAACTAACAGATTAAATTATGATAAGGTTACTGTCTATTTTTTTGATATTATCTATATGTACAATAAATGCTTTTTCACAGAAGTTGTATGAATGGAAACCTCCTACAGTAAATTTTGTTATTAGAAACGATGTATCATTTAAGGATACATTATTTTTAATTGTTAAAGATAGGAGAGTTAAACCTGAGAAATTAAATACAGATACCGATTCAGAACAAATTACATCAACAATAGTTAATGATATTAAAAAGTCATTCCCTAGAGTTGTTATTATTGATAGAAGTACACCTAAAGAAGGTTCCTGCAATGTGCTGATAAATTTAGCATCTTATGGAGCTGGGTTTGGAACAGAAATTTCTGCTGGTGTCGGTATAGTTGGAGGTAATCTCGGTTCTTTTGTTTTTCCAAAGGGCAAATGGAATGCAATAACAGCATTGACATCTACTATTTTAAAACCGAATACCAAAGAGTCTAAGGACTTTTCAAGTGTTTCATCTAAAGATAACATATGGGGTTATAAAAGTTCTAGGAAGGCTCTAGAAGAGACTTATTCCTCTACAATTAACCAATTACTGCTTTTCATAGAGGATTCATTCACATTTTAAAGTATAAATTATGAAAAATCTATTATTTATAATATTGTCATTAGTGTTATTGGAAGTATCAGCTCAAACAGACAGTACCATAGAGGTATTGAAAGCGAAGTCTATGATTAACATCCTAAAGAAATCATTTGATGATAATAATGACATAAAAGATGTTGTAACTAAAAAACTTGATAGTTTAATTAGTGTTAGTACCAGTAAAGAAGCTATATTGATTTATAATAATGCAAAAATAGATATAGGTAAAGGTTTAGTTAAATTGAAAAAAAGTAAGGATGTAAGTACTCTAACAAAATCTGAATTAAAAGGGTTTACTATTGAAAATGATAAATTTAATAATATAATTTTTATAAAACCATACCAAAACTTGTTTGGTAACAGATTTGGATCTTATATTGTTATCAAAGACGGTTTATTGTCAATGAGATTTTATGCAGAATATAGATCTTCAGATTGGATTTTTTTCAATAGGATAATAGTATTGACAGGTGATAAAAAATACGAGTACCAAGATACGGAAACTCGAAGAGATGTTACTGGAGGAGTTGAAGAGGTGTCGGATGTTACTGTAGATGATTATTTGATGAGTATGTTAATAGACATATCAAAGTATAAGAAAGCAGAAGTAAGATTTCAAGGTAAAGACTATTATGCAGATAGAGAAATGTCCAAGAGAGAAGTCCAAAATATTACGAACATACTTCAAATTTATAACAAGTTAATTGTAAACTAAAAACAGTAATTATGAATATTTTTAAATTATTCTTAATATCATCTCTATTCATATTGTTAGGATCTTGTTCAAAAGAAGACAAAATATCTAATACTAATACTGTAGAGGTAAAGTATTGGATTAGTGTTAATCAAACTAAAGATACTTGGCTAGGATACCTAAAAATAGGGGATAATGAATTTACAGAAATACCTTATAATTCAAGTATGAATTATGGCATACCTGACAAAGGAAAAGTTGGAGACAAGATTTCGCTTTACCTTAAATCAGATCCTCGTTTTATGAACCAAAATAAGATGTATGTAACCATTGGTGACTCGTATATGAAAAAAGAGGTCAAGGGTAAACAAGGGGAATCTGAAATAAAACTAGAATACACTATTACCCAGGAGGACCTAGAGTACTACAGATGGTATATAGGTAATAAGTAAACAGCACTATATTTTATGAAAGTATATGAAATGCTTAAGATTCTTGAGGAATATAGAACCTATAGGCCATCAAAGAGTACTGGTAAAGATTTCATGGATGCTCTGAGCATGGGTATTGCTGAAGGGCTAGTAACAGACAATGGTGATTATTTTATGCTTACAGATAAAGGCCACATGGTAGTTAGGGATTTTTCATCTTTTCAAGAATATAAAGACTACTTGGCCCGGGATCTTGATATCGACAAGAAAGTAAAAACAAGTACTATCAGTAACAATGTTTGGAGCATAAGGATTGCTGCATTAGGTGTTATTATATCCATGCTCATCGCGGCCATTCCTATTTGGGTAAATAACCAAGATAGCAAGGAGACCCGGGCAAAGCTTGATACTCTATCTTCTGAGGTAAGTCTTCTAAAGAAAACTAATGAGCATACGAAAGATAGTATAAAGGCATTGGCAATCCAGAAATAAATAGTTGACAAAAAATCAATAAAAACCATAACTACAAAAATTAGTAAATAATATCAAAAATACTAATAAAATTAGATATAAAAATTAATGAGACTGTTATTGTTGATCATATCTTTTTTCATGTTCACATCCTGTGTAACTAATAACTACATACAAATGTATGCGGATGAGGAGATAGTATTGTATTCAAAACCAGAAGAAGGTAGTCACGATATAATAGTAATACCATCAGGTAGCGCCATTTACGTTAATAGTAGTAGAGAGAAAAATGATTATAGAGAGTTTCGATATGGGCGCTATAAGGGATGGTCCAGAAGTAATAAATATGTTTATGGAAAGAAAGGATGGACAAATAAGTTATATGGCACTGGGGCTGTCAGTAATTCAACAATAGATTCAACGTCTCAAAGATCATATTATACTCCTTCATCTAGATATACACCATCTGGTGGTACAGTCCAAGTAAAAGGATACTATAGAAAAGATGGTACTTATGTAAGGCCGCATACTAGAAGTTCTCCAAGGCGGAGATGAATTAGTGCCATAAATAGTGCCATATAAAAAATAAAACCATCTAACTTATTGAAAATTAGATGGTTTAAATTAAACTCTGTCGGGATGGCCGGATTTGAACCGACGACCTCCAGCACCCCATGCTGGCGCGATACCGGGCTACGCTACATCCCGAATTATTCCAATAGATATAGATCTGATCATCCTAAACTTGATTTTTCAGGAATAATTTTTGGTGGTGCTAAAATAATAATTATTGACAAAAAATAAAATCTAAATAAAAAAATAGGATATCCAAACAAATGGTCGGACATCCCTATTCTTTTAATTTTATTCGTATCCTCCTGTGCACTTTTTTCAAAAAGTTTCAGAGGACTTTTGTTATTGTAACAACTTCTTTTGAAACTGTTTTTTGAAAAATTGCAGTTAGAATTTATACCCAACCATAATGCCGACGGTTTTGTTTTTGGCATCCAAAGTTTTGTCCACACTTGTGAATCCATGGCTGTAATAAGCGTCTACTGTAAAGCTACTAACGTCAATGCCGATTCCTGCTCTTCCATCAAGAGAGAATTTCTTATAATCTGTAGCTGTGCTGGATTTGACAGTCTTTAGATCATAATTTAATTGTGGTCCCAATAGGCCACGAAGGCTGAAATCACCATTTTGCAAAAATGTATAACCGACTTGGAGTGGAAGATTGATCTGATAGAATTTAGGCGTCTTTTGTGTGTTTTCAAAAGTATATTCTTTTCGCAATAGACTAGCTCCGATGCCTGGTTGGAAGAAGATACGATCTCCAATCCGTGCAAATGCAGCAACAGAAACCCCTACTTTGCCGTTATTGTCTTTAACGGATTTATTGCCAAATGACGTCATGTGATAGTTGCTCCCTACTTGTATACCATAGGTAACTTCCTGTGCTTGTACTGTACCTGTTATTCCTAGTAATGTCAATGCCACTAAGGCCGCTTTGATTGTTGTTTTCATCTTTGATACTATTTTTTTGTTATCTAGTTTTTCGTGTTCTTTTATTCTATGACAACGGAAAATCAGTATACCCTTAGAAAAAAAACATTTTTCTATTTTTAGATAATTAACTTTAGTTCCAATCTTACATAGCTGATAGCGCATTGTCATCATTTAATTCGACTGGATGTACATATTGAAGGGTAAACTCGCGTATATCGAGAGGATCATGGCAGTTTATACTGAAGAATTATGTTCTCGGGTATATATGGATGGTAGGAGGACGATCGTACATATTGATAGTTGACTTCAGGTGTTGAAATGGTTTTTAAAGACTGTTTATTAATAAGTTGATGGAGCGTTATTATCAGCGAGAAAAAAAAGTAAAAAATAAATAAGGGTAATGACTACTTGTGTTGTCTTAGTATAAAGTAGATTGTTTAATCAAATGGTAGATTTGGCCAATGTCGGAAAATAAAGAAAAGAATTTCGAGCAGCTTTTTCGAGCGCATTACAAGGAATTGCATCGTTATGCTTTTAGATACTTGGGGGATAGTGATGGTGCTGAGGAAGTCGTACAGCAAGTATTTCTGAGGTTATGGGAGAAAGATTGGGAAGAGCAGATTCATACTTCGCTGAAAGCTTACCTTTATCGTGCTATCTATAATGAGAGCATGAATGTCCTCAAAAAGGAACAACGTAAGTTCAAATATCAGTCTTATGAACAACATCGACAGGAATGGGAGCCTGCGGTGGATGAAAGTAGTAAGGACCTGGATAAAAAATTAAGGGTTGCCCTGGCTGAACTGCCTGAAAAAAGTAGGACGGTGTTTGAGTTGAGCCGTTTTCAGGAGATGAAATACAAGGATATTGCAACAACATTGGATCTTTCTATAAAAACAGTCGAAGGACATATGAGTAAGGTCTTGCGTCATCTGCGTGTTGAGCTAATGGATTATTTAACATTGATTATTTTCTATCTTATCTATATACTATGAATAAGGAATTACTGGAAAGATATATCGTTGGGGAAACTAACGAAGCAGAGAATAATTTGGTACAACGCTGGATGGAGGAAGATCCTGACAATAAAGCGGAATACCTAAAAGTGAAAAATGTATTTCTATCTTATCTATATGCTATGAATAAGGAATTGCTAGAAAGACATATGGTCGGGGAAACGAATGACGCTGAGCGTAGGATCGTAGAGGAATGGTTGGAAAAAGACGCTAATAATAGGGAGGCATATTTGCAAATGAAAAAGTTATGGGATAGTCTACCTAAACCCCTGGAGGTTCCAGAAGTAGATGTGGATAAGGCTTGGATGGATTTTAAAGTTGTTAGGGACAGGAGAACATCGGAACCTACTGAAATCCCCAACAGGAAAACGCACCTGATTCAATGGAATTGGTGGGCCGCGGCGAGCATTTTGTTGGTCTGCATGGTTGGATTCTATGTATTTGACCGTTCACAGCGAAAAGAAATGCATCTTGCTAGCCAAGAGACGGTACTTCAAAATTCACTACCCGACGGGTCTATGGTGACACTCAACAAAAATACGGAGTTAGCTTACTCAAGCACCTGGAGCAATAAAAACAGAAATGTGGAATTGAAAAAAGGAGAGGTGTTTTTTCAGGTACAAAAAGATAAAAAGCATCCTTTTGTAATCGCGACAGGTAATACGAAGATCACGGTACTGGGGACAAGTTTTAATGTGCGTCGCATTCCCAATGCAACGGAGGTCATCGTCGCCACGGGATTGGTCAAAGTGGCCTATGCAGATAAAGAGATTTTCCTGCGACCAGATCAGATGCTGACGATCAGAGATCTAGATACCATGAAAGTTGAAAAGAAACCCGTTCAGGATAAATTCTATAAATACTATGTAGACCGTGAGTTTAATTTTGAAAATACACCTTTAAAGAGGGTTGCTGAGGTGCTTAGTCACGCATATGATTATAAGGTTATGATAGATGATCCTGCTCTTGAAAAAATACCATATACAGCCGAATTTAAACAAAATAGTTTGGCAGAAATACTCAAGGTGATGGCAAAGAGCTTGGACTTAAAGATTGAGGTCCAGGGTAAAGAAATCCACTTAACAAGTAATAAAAAGCAATAACATGTTTTCGAAACAAAATTGTACAGATAGCATCATGATACTATTTTTTATAAAGCGAATCAGGTTTTATATCCTATTCTCTCTGCTATGCTCCTTTCATTGGGGGCTAGCGCAGCAAAAGCTTGCTGCTGAAATTCAAATGCCTGCTTTCTCTAAAGCAACGGTTGGCGAAGTCTTTCAGCTACTAAAGGAACGGCAAGATGTGTTGTTTTCCTTCAATGGAAATATTTTACAGATGGATAGTGTCATTTACCCCAGGGCTTATAAGGGAAATTTATATGATTATCTCGATGGGATTTTGGGTAAGGAGTATAGCTTTAAAGAATTAGGCAAACATATTATTGTTCAATATACGCCACAACGGATGTCGGTTGATTTTGAGGTACAGACCCCGAGGAAAGACAAGGTTGTGATCACAGGGTATATCAAAAATATCCGAACCAATAATCCGATATCCAATGCCAGTATTTTCGACCGAAGCGCTTTGCTATCTACGTTAACAGACAAAAATGGTTATTTTGAATTGGATGTCAAGAAAAAAAGTAATCTGATCGCAGTGAATGTGAGTAAGGAGATGTTTCGGGATACCAGTGTAATGGTTATTTTTCCTATTGAAGCAAAAATAGGAGATAAAAAGAAACGGCAATACGGTTATTTCGAAGGCTATGAAGAAGATCATGGCCTTTATAAGTCTTTTTTTGGCCGGATATTCCTTTCTCCTGCCCAACAGATACAGAGCATGAATCTGGGTGGTATGTTTTTGTATAGTCCTTATCAAATTTCTATGACACCCGGATTAAGTTCGCATGGATTTATTCGATCACAGATTGTCAATAAGTTTTCATTAAATATTATCGGCGGTGCAACCGCCGGAGTCAGGGGCGTTGAGCTCGGGGGTGTATTCAATATCAACCAATATAATATGCAGGGATTCCAGGTAGCGGGGGTATTTAATACTGTCGGCGGTAATGTTGGTGGAGTACAGTTAGCGGGGGTAGGTAATCGGGTTTTTGGAACCGTTAAAGGTGTTCAGGTTGGCGGGGTATTGAATAAGGCTGACACGGTACGGGGCGTACAGATCGCTGGTGTCGCTAATACCGCAAAGGAAGCTGCTGGAACAACCCAATTAGCCGGTGTATTAAACAATAGCAGCGGAGATGTGGGCATCCAAATAGCAGGTATTGCCAATAAGGCAAAAAAAGTAAAGGGATTTCAGCTCGCAGGAATAGTTAATATTGCCGATAGTAGTGATTACCCGATCGGTCTATTAAACCTAATCAAAAACGGAGAAAAAAATCTGTCGTTGGCAATAGACGAGGATAGCTATCTTTCGTTGCAGTTTCGTTCCGGAGGTCGGGTACTCTATAGTGTCTTATCTATCGGTGCGGTTCTTGGTAACGATGGTCCTGCGAAATATGCCTTTGAAGCAGGATTGGGTGCTGTACTGTTGAATAAATCCAAGTTTGCACTCCGTACGGAAATTACCACACGTAATCATTTAACGGATAAATTTAAATCATTGGACAATCACCAATCTTCCTTTCGTGTGATCCCGGCATATAAATTGACCGATGCGTTATCGATATTTGTGGCACCAAGTTTCAATTATGCTGAGCGGGATGAAGATGCTGTATCAGGCGGTGGTACCCAATGGAAAGCTTGGGGAAGAGACCGTACGAGAAACACGTTTTATGGTGGTGGAACAGCGGGGGTAATGTTAAAATTATAAAACTAAAACTATTTGGGTTGTACAGCTGTTATATAAGTAGCTTTTAAACATTTAACATTTTAGATAAGTGCCCTTTGTTATTTCAACAAAGGGCACTTATGTGTTAACTGGTCTATGGACCAATATGTATCATTGAGTTGTAAATCTATGTTTTAGTTATGCAACAACTGTAGCAGTCTTCAATACATTCCGATAAGGATAGGAGTGGAAAATATGTCTACGTGCAAATCGTCCCAAAGAATCGGCATTGACAAATTTTACATAGTCATTTCGTTGGACGCCAAAGTATTCATATTGACTGCCATCGTGAAAGGTGATCGTCAATATCTGGGCTTTCCAATCAATATCTTGAATACCTGAATTCGTGATTGTCTCTGTATAGATCGGTAATTGTTGTTCAATTGTCTCGGGGCAGATGCTTACCAAAAAATGATAAGCTTCAATCATTTCTACACTCTTTTGTTCAGCAGCCAAACGACCTTCTTCGTCATTGACAAATTTATCCGGATGACATTCTTTCATGATCGTCCGGTAAGTGGATTTTAGGGTTTTGAGATCCACTGATTTATCCACATTTAACAACTTACGGTAGTCGGCAATTTTTTTCATGGCGGCAAAGATATGCTTAATAATCAGATTATTTGCATTATCCTAGAAATAAGATTATTTTTTACCTAAGGTTTTTACATAGAGCTGTTCAACCTTCTCTCGGGCCCAGGGTGTTTTTCGTAGAAAAGTTAGCGAGGATTTAACACTCGGATTTTCATTGAAACACCGGATGGATATCCTTTGCCCCAGTTCTTCCCATCCGTAATATTCCACTAAATATTCGATGATTGTATCCAACCGTTTTCCGTGTAATGGATTATTGACTTGTTCTTGCATGTTGTAAAGTTAGAAATCTTTGTACACTTTATAATAACTTTTTATTGTGTTGTTATACCATTAAGCTTAATCCAATGGTATTTTAACTAAGAGTTCTTGAGCTGTTCTGCAAGCAAATCAAGCTGTTGATCGAGCTTTTCATCCCAGATATTTCCTACTGCATCAAGTTTTCCTTTCACGCCCTGAATAAGAAGGTTCCTTTCGGAATCAAGTTGAGCACCAAGTCCCTGCATTATACGTTGTAGCTCGGCATGGCCCGTTTCGCCCTGTGCTGATGCGGTAATAATACTGACGGGTTTTTCTGTAAAAATGGTCGTTGCTGCACACCATTCGAGTAGATTTTTCAATCCGCTTGGGATACTGAAAATGTACTCCGGACTGCTGATCAATACCAGATCTGCATCCTGAATGACCTGGCGCAAAGCGATGATTTCGATTGGCGGACGGGATGTACTTTCCTCAGGGTCGAAATGCGGGAGTTCCTTCAGGCGGTCAAAGAGAATAAGATTGACCTCGGGGTTTACTTTATGTTGGAGATGACGTACGAGCTGATGATTGGATGAATGTTCGCTTGCGCTGCCTATTATCGCGAAAATGGTTTTCATTGAATATATTTACTTGCTGGGATTAAAGACCCTGATTGTTTAATTTATTAATTTGCCGACACTTCCATGTCAATTTTACGATGTAAGATTTTGAAGCGACTAATTTACGATTATAGATCCATACGGTTGACATAGTTTTTTGCCTGAAGGTAATTTTTCCGCTCCAGAAAAAATAACAGTACAGTGGGGTACAGCGTGAAAATATGGCTACTATCGAACCTATTTTTAAGTCCCGACAATAGGACCTCACAGATAATCATCACCAAAACAAATAGAAATAGATTGAGTATAATAATTGCTTTTAAATCTCTTTTCCTCGCAAATTGATACCGAATGAAACTGGGATAATCGATCGTCATAAAGGCAAGTTGGGCGAGTAGGAAGGTCATTATTCCAACAAAAAAAAAGATACCCTGGTTAGTATAGGATTGAGTGATTAGCGATTCTAAAGTGATGAAATCTGCGCGGAAATAGAAAAAACAGACAATGCCAAGCAGGATAAAAAGTGAAAACTTATAACCTCTTTTTTCCATTTGGATCAGATTGGTCAATTTATTCAGCGTATCAAACAATTTGCAGATGATGGCAGTGATGACCAAACACACAATACAGTTGATCTGAAAAGTGCCAAAAAGGCCAATGATATCATCCTCTGCGTCTGTCTGTAAATAAGCTCTTCGAATAATTAGAAAGAGACAAAAAATAAGGTTATAAATAGTCGCGTAAAAAGAGACACGTTGTAGTATTAAAAGTCTTCGATCTTGCTTCTGTTGTTCAGCCTGTATTTCTGCTGCTTCGTCAACAGGAATAGCTGTGTGTTGTAAATTGAGTTGCTGTGGGCTATCAGGCCCTACACTGGGAGGATCTGAATGAATGGCCTGGACTTCAGCTATACCTGATACCCGCTCAGAATTGGTTGGTTTCTCAGGATAGGCAATAGGTTCATCAATTTTGCTGTCAACGATTTCGGCCTCTAGTAATTCTTCATTTTCCGGATGAAATTTTTGTGGTGTCAAATAGCGAATAGATTTCCGGAGCAAAAAGATAATAATCGCGATCCAGGCCAATGCAAAGACAGTAATAAATACCCATTTCATCATCAATAAGCGGATACATAGGTAAATTATTGGCGTGATTAAGTAGGCCAAAATTCCTTTTGGACGCATTTTTCGATTATCTTTAAGCCACCGCAATACATAGTAGTTCAGTACAATACAGATAAATAGGACAATAATAATTTCAGACCACATACAAATAACTATACCTAAAGATAAAAACTTTTTCCTTTTACGGATTAAGTTTATACTTTTGGAAGCAGGGACGTAAAATAGCTTGAATACAGATTATATGCTTTGTTATGAGAAATAAAATGGGGTACCGCCTGTTGTGGGAGCGTATTCGTACGGGGGACGAGGCTGCATTTTTTGATCTGTATGGGGCACTTTATCAAGAACTTGTTAATTTTGGAATCCGTACCTGTGGAAATACTGATTTGGCAAGTGAAGCGACGGATCAGGTTTTTGTCAAGATCTGGGAAAAAAGAATGCAGCTTGAACGCGTTGAAAATGTACAGTCCTACCTTATTACCTTTCTAAAGCGGCGTATTCTACGCCTGATCGAAAAGCAACATAAAATTAATACTGCGCTTCAGAATGTAAAAGCGGAAGATGAATGGATTGAGATGCCTTATGAAGAGTTTGTAATCAAAGTGCAAACCAATGAGATTATTCAGATCCGTTTGAAAGAAGCACTGGAGAAGTTGTCTTTTCGCCAAAAACAATTGGTCAATCTAAAGTTTTTTGAAGGCTATTCGTATGAAAAGATCTCTGAAATCACGCAGATGTCTGTCAAAACGGCGTATAATACGCTTTACGATGCGCTAAAAATATTGCGGGAGGAGCTGAAGGACATTTAATGATAATACCGACAACTGTTGTTGTAAGCGAATCATAGCGTATTCGTTAAGTATTATACCTCTTCTTTGTGTTGTTTTTTAAAATAAACAACCTGATTATCAGTATTTTATAAAATAGTTTGTTTTTTTCTTAGGAAAAAGATCTCTTCTTGGGCACTATAGGGTAAATACCCATTAGAATGAGCCAAAAAGATTATAAACAGTTAGAAGATTTTTTGATTGACGATACTTTTCAAAAGTACTGCTCTGGAGAAGATAAAAACTGTATCCTTTACTGGCAACAATACTGCTTAAATCATCCAGAGCAGGTCGAAATGATCCTAAAAGCCAAACGTCTTTACCAAATTTTGGTCGGAAACCGAAAATCTATCCATGAACAGATGGAGAGATTGAAGACTGACCTCCAAAATATGCCAATTGAATCTGCACCTATCCGCCAGATTACATGGCAAAAGTGGGGCGCTATTGCTGCGGTATTTGTCGCTTTGGTCGCAGGCGGATTATGGTACTATTCACGTCCGACGAATGCTATTGCTCCACAAGCGATAACAAACGTTGGTCAGGTGTATCAGACAAAGAAAGGTGAAAAGAAGACCTTTGAGTTAATTGATGGCAGTACTGTTACCCTCAACTCAGCAAGTAAATTGGAGCTGTCTTCGGATTTTAATGGTGAATTGCGCTTGGTGCGGTTGGTCGGTGAAGGTTATTTTCAGGTCGCAAAGAATAAAGAAAAACCATTTATGGTGCAGGCTTCTGATTTTGATATCAAAGTTTTGGGAACGACCTTCAACGTGAAAAGTTATCCCGAAGAACCAACGGCCGAAGCTGTATTGGTGGAGGGGTCTATTGAGATGAAAAGCAAAGGACAGCGCGAGAATTCCGTTGTTATTAAGCCAAATCAAAAAATTACGATATTTAAAAACCAAACTGAGCTTGCGGTAAATGCAAGTAAAGGAAATAAGCCAACCTTAAGTAAGTTGCCCATTAAGGAAATTGCAATCGAAAATATCCCCGTAATGGAGTCAAATACCACCGAAATACCAGATATCGCATGGAAAGAAAATAGATTGGAAATCGTGGACCAAGATTTCGAATCTTTACGAAGAACCCTGGAGCGCTGGTATGATGTGGATATTCAGCTTCAAAGTGAAGAATTGAAAAGATATCGCTTTACGGCAACCTTTAGCAAAGAAAATATTACTCAGGTACTGAGTGCTTTACAAAAAGTCGAACCATTTAAATTTGAACTATATGGGAAAAAAATAACTATCTCAGAAAAATAAAAAGGATGGTGGACCAACACCATCCTTCATTGAAAAAATGATTAACCAAAAGCAGCAACATTGGGGCGTGCTGCTTAATATTAATTTTAACCAACACTAAAATATGATTAAAAATTGCTTATTGCAAATGCGCAATGGATATATTGTGCATTTTAGATTCATTATCCGGATGAAACTAGCCTTAATTATGACTATGTGTGCTGTAATCAATGTTTCAGCATCTGTATTTTCCCAACAAAAAGTGTCCTTGGATGTTCAAAAAACAAAACTGAGCAAGGTACTTAAACTGATCGAAGAGCAAAGTGATTATTATTTTGTCTATAATTCGACAAACGAGAATTTAAATAAAGAAGTGTCTGTCAATGTCAATAATACGAAGGTATTGGACGTGTTGGCGAAGCTTTTCAATAAAAGTGGACTGGCTTATTCAGTATCCAAAGAAGGACTTGTTGTGGTTAGTCAACAACAACAAGTTGTCGTTTCGGGTACGGTAACAGATGATAAAGGGAATCCGTTAGCGGGAGCCAGTGTCCGTGTTAAAGGTACTGCTGTAGGGCGAGCGACAGATATTAATGGACGGTTTTCCATCGACGCCGCGACTGGCAATACGTTGATCGTTTCTTTTGCAGGCTATGCATCACAGGAAGTGGCTGTGACGAAAGATGGCGATATGAAAATCATCTTAATCGAAGACAATCGCATGTTAAATGAGGTGGTGGTGACAGCATTGGGTATGAAAAAGGAAAAACGCTCTTTGGGATATTCAGTGACACAGGTTGCAGGAGAATCTTTGACTACAGCACGTGAAAATAACGTCATGAATTCACTTGTCGGAAAAGTAGCAGGTTTGGATATTAGTTCAACTTCAGGTGGGGCAGGGGCCGCATCAAATGTAACTATACGCGGTGTTTCCAGTCTGAATCAAACAAATCAACCCTTATATGTGATTAATGGTATACCTATGGAGAGTAAGCCGGTAGGTATAGGTAATGCGAATACTAAAGGAAACGCCGGTAGTCAGTGGGACAATGCCCCAGATTTAGGTGATGCAATCAGCAATATCAATCCTGACGACATCGAAAGTATTTCGGTATTAAAAGGAGCTGCTGCTTCAGCATTATATGGTTCGCGGGCAAAAGCAGGTGTTATTTTAATTACAACAAAATCTGGAAAGGGGAATTCGATAGATTTTAATAGCAATTTCGTAGGGGAACAAATTATAGATAATACCAACTGGCAAACAGTATATGGCCAGGGCGCTAATGGTGAGAAGCCAAATACCCAAGCGGGTGCCGCTCAGGTTGGTGGTTCCAGTTGGGGGGCAAAGTTGGATGGTACACCGGTTGTGCAATTTGATGGAAAGGAAAGACCATATTCATTGCAGAAGGGAAATCTTAAGAGGTTTTATAGAACAGGTTCGACATGGACAAATACTTTGGCATTGAATAAATCTTTTGAGGGTGGTTCAATCCGTCTATCAGGAACAAACGTAGATAATAGATCTGTTGTACCTAATTCGGGTCTTAAGAGACAGTCTTTCAATTTGGTCGGATTATTTGAGCCACTTAAAGGTTTGACTGTTGACGCACGTTATAATATGATTTTAGAGCAAGTGAAAAACCGTCCAATGGTATCTGATGGTGCTGGAAATGCCAATTATAACGCGATGTTTTTACCGACAAGTATTAATATCAATGATTTAAAGCCATGGAAAGGTGCTGATGGCAATGAGATTCTCTATAACGCAGGTAACGTTTATGCAACTAATCCTTGGTTTGCTGCAAATGAATTTGTCAACAATACCAATCGGGATCGCTCTATTGCTTCTGTAACTGCAAAATATACAATGAATAATGGCTTGTTTTTTCAGGGACGCGTGGGACGGGACGGATATTCCGATCACTACAAGAATGTAGTTCCTTCAGGTACGGGATATTATCCAAGTGGAAAGATTGCGGAGCAAGAAACAAAATTTGCAGATGTCAACACAGATATATTGATTGGCAAGTCTTTTGTACTAGGAGATTATACATTGACCCCCAATATTGGAGCGAGTTACAGAAATACGAAAATCAAACAGACCACGAATTTAGGAACGGATTTCGCCATATTTGGTGTGTATAATATATTAAACGCAAAAAATAAGTCTGTTGGTTATCTTGAGAGTGAATCGGAAACACAATCCACTTATGGTACATTGGAATTTGCCTATAAAGATGTCGCTTATTTAACCGGAAGTTTACGGTCAGATTGGTTTTCTACTTTAGCAACACCCGGATTTGACAATAAATTGAATTCTGTATATCCGGCTGTTTCGGGTTCATTTATCTTTTCAGAATATTTAAAACCATCATGGTTGAGTTATGGAAAGTTGAGGGCCGGTTTTGCGCAAGTGGGACAAGCTACAGATCCATATCAAACCTTGTTAACTTATAATTTTAGGAGCGAAACGCTGAATGGGCAACCATTGGGAACAATTTCAAATGCAAACATTCCCAATTCTTCCTTAAAAGCTTCAACTGCAACAGAGTTGGAAATTGGAACTGAATTACGCCTTTTCAATGACCGCGTGAATTTAGATCTTACTTGGTATAACAAAAAGTCGAAAAATGAAATTTCGTTTATAACGACACCTTCTTCAAGTGGTTATACCGGTGCTGTGTTAAATGCAGGTGAAATGCAAAATAAGGGGTTTGAGGCATTAATTTCAGCAACAATTCTCAAATCAGAAAACTTTAAATGGGTTTCTTCATTGAATGGTTCATATAATGATAATAAAGTATTGTCTTTGGCCGAGGGAATGGATGAGCAATCTGTCGCAACTTCACGCTCAGGAGTAGGCTATTTAATGAATCGGGTAGGGATGCCTGCTTTCCAAATTATGGCATTTGACTATAAATACGACGATAATGGCAATATTGTTAAGGCTGATGATGGCTCTCCTGTTCGTGGTGATTTAAAACCTTATGGTTCTGCAATGAACAAATGGTTTGCGGGTTGGAACAATGAATTCAATTATAAACGCTTCAATTTTTCTTTTTTGATTGATGGAAAATGGGGTGGAAAGCTGTTTTCAGGAACGGATTATTACGGATACATTGCCGGATTACATCAAGAAACAGTAGCAGATCGCGAAAGTTTAGGTCGTACAGCAGCAACCTACTATACCAATACTGCAAACAATGTATCGAAGATATTTGTCAACAATGCTGATTTTGTTAAGCTACGTCAAATTGTTGTGGGATATACTTTCCCATCCAATTTATTTAATAACAAGATTAAGGCGATAACAGTTAGTGCTGTAGCGCGAAATCTTTGGATAATTATGAAAAAGACAAATAATATTGACCCTGAATCAAGTTACAATGCTACTTTTCCAGGTTTGGAACTCGGTGGTGTTCCCGCTGTACGTACGTATGGTATTAATTTAAGTGTTAAATTTTAATTGCAAATAATCATGAAAAGATATATAAAACCAGCATTTGTTAGCTTGGTTACAGTGGCTTCACTAATTTTAAGTAGCTGTACAAAAGATTTTGAAAAAATAAATACAGATCCAATTTCTTACAGCAAGGATAATTGGGATCCTAATTATACATTTAGTTCTGCTCAATTGTTTTATACAGGAAGTTTTGATTTTGCCTATGATACTTGGCGTGGAAATTTAATCTATTCGGCAACAATGATGCAGGGTTTGTCTACTGTAGTAAGTTATTGGGCAGGAGATAAATATATGTTAAACGAAAGTTACACGGCAGCTTATTGGGGTAATGGAACTGTCGGCGCCTATATTGAGCAGGTTAGAAATATTGTTGACGTAGTAGAGTTTACAAAAGATAAACCTAAATATGCAAATCTTCATCATGTCGCAAGAATTTGGAAGGCGTTGATATTTGCCCGTTTAACAGATCTGTATGGTGATGTTCCTTATTCTGAAGCAGGTGTGGGATTTTACAATAAAATCTATAAACCAAAATACGATAAACAACAAGACATCTACAACGATCTATTGAAGGAAATTGAAACGGCTACTGCAGCCTTAAAAGATGATGGTGATAAAGTAACCGGAGATGTTATCTACAAAGGCGATATTGCGAAATGGCGGAAATTTGGGAATTCGCTTTTGCTCCGCACAGCAATGCGCTTAGTGAAAGTAGATGAAGCCAAAGCCAAAGAATATGCCCAAAAGGTAATTGGGAAGACGATGACCAACAATGCAGATAATGCCTTTATCTTGCATGATGTGTCTGGTTCCCGGGTGACCCAGAACCGAAATAGCCAAGTACTCCTCGGAGATGGTGGACAGGAAAACTATTATGTAAAATGGTCCAAGACTTTTATTGATTATTTAAAATCAAATAATGATCCACGATTGAGAAAGGTTGCTGTGACTCAACTATACTTGTCTGAGAAAAGCAAAGACCAAAATGCTGGGTTTATAACTGATCCAGCAAAACAAAAAGGTATGCCTAATGGTAAGGATCTTGGATCCAATCCATTGTATAATATCAATGGAGATCCGAGCTATACTACTTTTCCAGATTATTCATCTCCTAATCCCAATATGGTTAAACGAACAGGTGCTACATTTATTTTAACCTACGGTGAGTCCGAGTTACTTTTAGCTGAGGCTGCACAAAGATGGGGAATAGGGGGGAGTGCTAGTGATCATTACAACAAAGGGGTTAAAGGTAGTATGACTTTCCTCGATCAATATGATGGATCAATGGCAATCAGTGAAGCGGATGCAGACGCTTATTTGAAGGCGCATCCATTTAATGTTGCAGATGGGCTGAAGCAAATAAACACACAGTATTGGGCGCATACGATCACAATGCTTGATTTTTATGAAACTTGGAGTAACTGGCGTAGAACAGGCTTCCCAGTGCTAACTCCTGTAAATTATCCAGGGAATGCAACTTCTGCCACTATTCCACGTCGCTTTCCTTATCCTGCAAATGAAGCGGCTATCAATGGAGAAAACTATAAGGCAGCCTCTTCAGCAGTACCCGGCGGTGATAATCTTGCAGGCCGAGTCTGGTGGGACAAATAATCACAATGGTTTGTTTTTTTATGAGGCTGAACTTTCGTAGTTTGGCCTCTTTAAACCTTTTATAAAATACTATGAACCTAAAAAATCAAATTTTACTAATCGCGGCTTTGCCATGGATTCTCCTTTCCTGTAATAACGTAGGTGATAAAACGAAGGAAAATGAGACCACAAAAAACAAAACCTTGACAGGGACGTACAGACTCTTAGAGGCTAAAACTATCAAAGGGAAAGACACTGTGACTGCTTTCACTGATACAAGCAAAACCGAAATGTTTAAAATGTTTAATGAAGATCATTTTTCATTTTTCAATCATGATAAAGAAAAGGGGAAAGGAAAGGAACCTCATTTTATTGCGGGGGGTGGAACTTATTCTTTTGATGGTAAAAAATATCAGGAGCGATTGCAATACTGTAGCCTCCGCGATTGGGAAAGTAAGAAGTTTGATTTTGAGTTGGAATTTAAAGGGGATACGCTTGTCCAACATGGGGAAGAGAATTTGCCCGAACTGGGGGTGAAACATACGATTATTGAAACTTATCTGAAAGTGAAATAAAGCTCTTATTGAGAAGTTCACAAAACTTCATTAAGTATATTTTGTTAATGCAAGCACCCATGGTATTTTCCATGGGTGTTTTTTGTGGATTTAAAACCTAAAAAAATAGATTTATTGGTGCTCACAAATAGCATGTTATTTATTTTAGAAAAAAAATAAAATTAAATTGCAACATTTTCCAGAATGATCCGACTATACAATAGAAACATAGGAATTAACAGTATTAAATAGTAAACGTGCAAAACCAACTTAGCGATAAAGATCTATTAGCGATGTGCCAATCCGGTAACGAGTCGGGCTTTGCACAGCTCTATCATCGCTATGCGAAGAAGATTTTTAACTCGATCTATCGGATTTTGTCAAATCAGGAGGAAAGTGAGGATGTTTTGCAGGAGACTTTTGTGGAGTTTTTCTCAAAATCGGACAAGTGGCAGGCGGTACTTAGTGTTGAAGCTTGGTTGAGAAGGATGGGAGTGAATAAGGCTATTTCTCTTTTACGGAAAAATAAGCAGTATTACACACCTATTGATGATCTGGAAATCCAGGATGAAGGCGAAGATGAACTGTTGGAAAAGGAGTGGCGAGAATGTCGGCTGACTGATTTGGAATCAGTCATTGATCAGCTGAGCGGGATACCCAAGATGGTGATCAATCTGTATCTTTTTGAAGATATGAGCCACGATGAAGTCGCGGAATCTTTGGGAATGACAGCGGTAGCGGTGCGGAGTCAATACCATCGCGCCAAAAAGAAAATTTACGAACAATTGAAGGAGAGGTATAATTATGCGGGATAATTTGAAGGATTTTGTGAACACCAATCGGGATGCATTTGACCGTAAGGAACCGTCATCGGATTTATGGAATAAAATCAGACCACAGGTTGTTCCTCCGGTACAGGAAAAGAAGATTAAACCTTTGTGGCGATGGGCAAGTATTGCGGCAGCTACATTATTGGTCGGATCTGCGGCTTTTGTCATCTTCAATCAGGAGAAAAAGGATGATCATTTGGGCAGAGTAGCAGATTTGAAATCTGCCCCTGTTCAGAAAGAGCCAGTGGACATCCTGCGCCCATCTCAACAAGAGGTAGCAGTAGAAGCTGGTCAGAAGGAACCGATACGGTCAATACAGACGATGACAAGTACGCCAAAAATACATCGTGAGGTTAACAGGACGGCGCAAAAGGTTCCTGTAGATAAGAAAGAAGGGCTTGAAAAAGATTATATGCAAATGCTTCAGGATTCTGTTTGGGCAAGTACAAGATTAGCAGCCGTACTCGCACTCCAAAAACAAGGAAATCTGAAAGAGGATGCAGCACATGCATTAGAGAAAATAGCTGTTTCGGATGAGAGCAGTAACGTGCGTATGGCAGCGATTGAGACCTTGCTGGATGGCATGACACCAGAAGTTAGGCAGCAAAAGGTTCAGGACTTTTTTGTCGCACAGAATGATCCTACATTACAGGTTGAGCTGATGCAGATGATTGCACAAAGAGATGAAGCGGAAATGAAAAATAGTACAAAGGATAAGCTGAACGCGATTGTAGAGGATCCCTTTACATTAAAATTTGTGAAAGAGCAAGCTTATGCGGTACTGCTGAACCACTAGAACAAACAATATATACGATGAAGCTGTAGAGACGTGCTAAGCTAATGGAATAAACCTCCGCACTTCATTACCTTAACAAAAGGAGCTTGTGAGCTCATAAATACCATTGAAAAAATGGACTAGAAAGTAATAATTATGAAGATGAAACCATTATGATTTATTCAATCACACAAGGGAGAATAAATCTGATAGCTTCATCACAATTGAAAAAAAAATTATACAGATGGAAAAGATAAGAATAATGATTATGGGAATGGCACTGCTCTTTGCTAATGCATTGCAGGCCCAAATAACGGAGAATGCAGAACGCGCCGTTCCGCCAAAGGCACCTAGACCTCCTAAAACAATGAGAATGCCTCATGGTGATAGTGAGAAGAGAGTTTGGAAAGAAATTAAAGTCCCCAATGTAGGCGAGAAGCTATTGCTGAAATTTGACAATGTCTCTATCGAGGGCTATAATGGAAAAGATGTTGTGATTACAGCGAAGGTGGAGGAACAGGAAGAGAACGACCGGGCTAAAGGATTGCGTGTAGTCAATGGTTCTGGCCTTTCCGATAATTCGGGAATGGGAATGAACATTCAAAATATTGCTGGTGTTACGGAAATCAGTATGGTTGGTATGCCACTGGAGGATTCTGTGCATGTTCGGGTTCCTTTTGATCTATCGATTAGTGTGAGAGGTGGTCGTGGAGGGTTCTTTAATGGCGGTGGTATTGAAATAAAAGATATTAGAGCCGAGGTCGAGATTGCTAGTACAATGGGAGATGTTAAGGTGATCAATGTCACTGGACCGCTCAATGTGAAAGTCGCTCAGGGCGACGTGGTCGCTAAATTTGTGCAACCAGTCAAAGGGCCTATCTCACTCATCGCAGCAATGGGCGCGGTGGACGTAGCCTTCCCGGTAAAATTCGGCGCTAACGTAGATATGAAGACCTCAATGGGGAATATTTACGCTGCAGATGAATTTCAATTTGAAAAGCCTGTTGAGGAGCCTAAAAGTGTTTACAACATGTCAAATACTGTAAAGGGAAAGATGAATGGTGGCGGACAGGACGTGATCTTGAAAACTTCTATGGGGGATATTTATATTAGAACCCAAAAGTAGTATGTGAAGTCCTGAAATAGGTATGCTATTTTCTGATTTACAAAAACCCTTAAATACTGAGTCGGTATTTAAGGGTTTTTTGTGCGTTTTTTGTTCTATGTAAAGCCATGAAATAGGTAGTCTATTTTTTTGGTTCCATACGAACTAAATATTGATCATGTTCATCTTCATATAGAATCTGAACAACCCAGCCTAGTTCATGGGCTATTTTGATCAGTTTATCCTGATCTAGATAAAGCCATTTGAAGGGATTTCCCTTTTGTCCTTTATATTCGTATTGATATTGGATCTCTCCAAAATAATGGCTGGGTTTTTTGATGTTATAATCCTCGTAGAGATAACCGATATCGGATGAATCAAAAATAAGCTGCCCTCTATCGGTCAGGAGCTCTTTACTATGCTGCAACAGCTTTTTAAAACCGTCAATGTCGCCAGCGATACCTACACCATTCATAAGAAACAAAAGCGTATCATACTTTTGTCCACTGAATTCATAGAAATCTTTGCATATGATATGTTGCACACCACGCTGTTGCATGATGTGACAAGCTGTTTGCGATATTTCCAGCGCATCGACCTCAAACCCCTTTTCTTGTAGATATAAGCTGTGACTGCCTACGCCAGCCCCCACATCTAATACCCGGCCGTCACAGAGTGATAATCCGATGAATTCCAGTTCTGGAAAATCGTCAGTATCCCTAAAGAAAATTTCTACAGGCATTTCGTCTTGGTCGCCATAGCTTGTATGCAGTATTAAAGGGAATTTTTCTTCTTGATGGATAAAGTAATCATCCAGGGCCTCACCATATACGTCTCTATACATTGTCATTATCAATCATTAATACTTTTTTTGCGATATAGATGGAATCTTCATCGCCAGTGTGCTTCATAGGTTCATCCGATAGTTTGATGACTGGAGTCCATTGATCATCTTCTGGAAGAGCATCAGTCATTTTGATGACAATATTCATGGGTCTAAGTCCTACATCGTTTGTAAAGTTGGTCCCCACACCAAATGAGTGTAATATTTTGCCTTCGCAGTAACTTGCAATTCTTTCGACCTTGTCGTAATCCAGGCCATCAGAAAATATAATTGTCTTTGACAATGGATCGATACCATTTTTCTTGTAGTGTGCAATAACCTTGTCTGTAAACTCTAGCGGGTCACCACTGTCGTGACGTACTCCATCAAATAATTTGGTAAGCTTTTTATCGAATTGTTGAAAGAAAACTTCCGTTGTATAGGTGTCAGACAGCGCAATCCCAAGATCACCGCGATAAACATCCGACCAGTGCTCCAATCCTAATAGGTTGGCCATTTTGTAGCCATATTTTGCCGCATGAAACATAAACCATTCGTGTGCATGTGTACCAATTGGTTTGGTTTCATATTTCATGGCTAGGTGAACATTACTGGTTCCGATAAAGGTTTTTTCTCCGTATTGTTTTAATGTACGGACAACCAAATCGTGGACTTCATAGGAATGTCTTCTGCGGGTGCCAAAATCGGCAATTGTGATATGCAGCTTTTTATATTTCTCGATTTTATCTTTGGCCGTTGCAATAACCTCTTCATCTGACGCGCGAACCAAATCCTGAGATTCATAGAAAAGCTCACAGATCAGTGACATGAGCGGTACCTCCCAAAGAATCGTTCGATACCAATACCCTTCGATAACAACTTCGAGATCGGGACCATCCTGTGTGATTTTTATTTCATCGGGATCATACCGATAACCTTGTAGAAAATCAAAATAGGTCGGATCAATGTAGGGACAAGTCCGTGCAAAAAAAGCTTTCTCAGCTTTGGTAAGCCGTAGGTCTGCCATTTCGTTTACAGCCTCCTTTAAAAGAATGTCAAATCCTTCCGGAAACTTATGATGCCCCCGATTGATAAAGTGGTAGCGTGCTTTTGCCTTTGGAAATAGCTTGACTACCGCATTCTGCATCGTGAATTTGTAAAAGTCGTTATCTAATATAGAGGTGAATGAAGCCATCTTTATTAATCTGATTTTTGTTTGAAACCGTAAATTTACTAATTAACATGAAAATGTGCGGATTGTTCATCATAAATAAAACAAGAGTCAATACAAGTTGGATGCTAAAAAAACGGGCCAGTGATGTGCTGACCCGTTTTTTACTTTATAAATTTGATCTGTTATCGTGTTCTTGAACTACCTCCTGAACGAGTTGATCCTTCAGATGATCTGGTTCTTGGAGCTGAAGAACTTCCTGTATTCGAGGAATTTGATCTTTCAACTGCGGGAGCCGAGGACCGTGTTCGGGTATTTTCATAGCTTCTGTTTTGCACCGGTTGGCTTGGTTGCGCTGCAGGTTGACTAGAGCGCGATCTGCTGTTGCCAGTGTCATAACTTCTATTTTGCACCGGTTGACTAGGTTGTGATACAGGTTGACTAGAGCGTGTTCTAGTATTGCCAGCATCATAATTTCCATTTCGTTGCGGCATTGTTGTTGGCTGCCCACTGCGGGATGAACCCGCATCACCTGTAGTGCTGGTGCCTGTTCTTACTCGTGTATTATAGTCCGAATTTCGGCTGTTGACAACACCACCGTTGTCAACAGCATTTCCTTGTCTGGTTCTACTGGTAGAAGTAGGGTTGTTCGTATTTGATGGATTAGATTCTCTGCCGGATCGGGTTCTAAAATCGTAATTGTCTGAAGTAGGTGTTGTACCTACATTATTTCTATTGTTCGAACTATTGTCTCTTGTGCGTCCATTAGTATTACTGGAGCTACGTGTAGATCCGCTATTATTATTCGCATCATTGCGTGATCTTACCGAGGCATTACCGCTATTGTCAATATATAACTCACGATTTCCAGATCTGGTATTGATGTTATCCCGGTTGGAAATGACACGATTGTTGCGGTCCGAAATTTCACTATTATTACTACGTGTTCGAGTTGAAGCGTCAACAACATTGGTCGGACGTGCAGATGAGCGTGTGTTGCGGTCTACATTCGGACGATACATATTGATTTCGCTTGATCTTGTACTGCTATTGCTGCTGCGCACCGATCCTGGTCGATCTACATTGTTAATACGGTTTACGTTAACAGTTCTACCTGTATAACGTTCGATGTCAGATCTACGGGGGCCGCCCACATAATAGTTATTATTGATGATCGTCGTATTGTTGATCACTGTGGTTCTATTATAGATATTGTTATAATTTCGACGGTTCACATAATATCTATCCATGTTTCGGTTCATAAAATGATTGACCGAAACAAAGGTCCAGAAGTTCATTGGGATATTGACTGAGACATTGATATTCATGCCCGGACCTAATGGAGCCCAACCATAATAATCATCGCTTTGGCGCCAGTTTACCCATGCTGGTCCCCATTCGTAATCTGGAACCCATCCCCAACCATAACGATCGTTGTAGTTCCATCGGCCGTAGTGGAAAGGAGCCCACCCCCAATCGTAATTGGAGACCCATGTGTTACCATAATCTGTCATGGACCAGTAACCATTGGTTGCATAAGGCTGGAAGTCAGGACCGGCATCAGGAATCCACACATATCCATAGTTTGGATCATTCACCCATTGTCCGTATGGTGAAAGTTCATCATAGAACGTCTGAAATGAAACACCAGAATTGTTATAGTTATTATAACCTGTATATCCTCCTCTTTGCGCCATCGTAGTAGTACAACTTGTAAAGGAAGCAACACCGATTAACCCCAGTACCCAATATTTTATGTTTCCTAAATTTTTCATCTTCGTAATATTTTAAGTAAGACAAAACTCTATGCTATTGTCTTTGTTATTATGACAGCATAACGTATTAAATGGTTTAATCAGTACACTATAAATCTGATTTTTTTTATATAAAAGTCAAATTGATGATCTTTTTACATAAACGACAATTTTAGATACATATTTTTTATTTACCTTTACCGCTCGAATTGTTACGTGTTTGTTGAGCATATGAGGTGTTTTATGACACATTAATTTGACATAGACATATTTTTAAATGGCTAAAAAACTTCAGACTTTTTTTCTAGAATTCGCAAACATTCATCGTTTCTTATTACGGTTTTGGCGCGAATTAGTAACTCCACCATATGAATTCAAAGAAATTATACGCCAATGCTATGAAATAGGCTATAAATCTTTGCCTTTGATTAGTTTAACAGGATTTATCGTTGGCTTTGTTTTTACGAAACAATCTCGTCCTTCCTTGGAAGAATTTGGTGCAACCTCGATGTTGCCATCGCTAATTTCAATTGCGATTGTCCGTGCGCTGGCCCCCCTGGTAACAGCTTTGATTGCATCGGGTAAAGTGGGGTCGCAGATCGGGGCTGAATTAAGTTCAATGAATGTGACTGAACAGATAGATGCGATGGAGGTGTCAGGTACTAATCCTTATAAATATTTGATTGTAAGTAGAATTTTAGCTACAACTATTGGTATTCCTGTGCTATGTTTTTATGTGGCAGGTATTGGCCTTTTAGGTGGTTATCTGAGTATGATGAGTAAAGATGACTTGAGTTTTTTGAGTTTTTTTACGCAGGTATTTGAAACAATTGCCTTCAAGGATTTAGGTGCTATGGTATTACGTGCTGTAATATTTGGCTTTACTATTGGAGCTGTAAGTTGCTATTGTGGTTATTTTTCCTCTAAAGGTACTGAAGGAGTAGGTAAGGCAGCCAATGCGGCCGTTGTTGCTTCGATGTTTCTTGTCTTTATTGAGGAGATAATTATTGTTCAGATTTTGTCGTTCTTTGGATAGTGGTATATGGAAAAGGCTAAAGTAAATATAGATCATTCTCAATCAGTCATTGAAATCAGAAATGTGAGTAAATCTTTTGGGGATAACCATGTACTCAAGGAGGTTAACCTAGATTTATATAAAGAGGAAAATCTTGTTGTGTTAGGACGTTCAGGTACAGGTAAATCAGTTTTGATCAAGCTGATTTCGGGATTATTAAAACCTGATGAAGGAACAATTGATGTATTGGGTGAATCTGTCACGTCGTTAAATGATCGTGAGTTGCGTGAATTACGATTAAAAATTGGTTTTTCTTTCCAGAATAGTGCACTCTATGATAGTATGACGGTTCGTGAGAATTTGGAGTTTCCATTGGTGAGAAATAAACGAAATCTCACACGATCTGAGATTAATCATGCTGTGGAGGAAGTGTTGGATGGTGTAGGTTTATCTCAGGCCATCAACCAAATGCCATCTGAATTGTCGGGAGGTCAACGTAAGCGGATTGGTATCGCGCGTACCTTGATCCTTCGGCCGGAGATTATGATGTATGATGAGCCTACAGCAGGTCTCGATCCGATCACTTGTTTGGATATCAATGGATTGATCAATGAGGTTCAGGAGCGGTATAAGACATCATCAATTATTATTACACATGATTTGGCCTGTGCGAAGGAAGTAGGTGATCGTATTGTGATGCTATTGGATGGTAAGTTTGAAAGACAAGGTTCTTTTGAAGAAATTTTTGATACAGATGACGCACGTGTTAAGGCGTTTTATAATTATAATTTTATTCTATAATATACATGAGTAAGGCAGAAAATAAAAGAGCAATCATTGTTGGTATTTTTGTTTTTTTAGGCGTATTGATTCTTTTGGCCGGGATTTTTATTTTAGGCAGTCAACAAAAGAAATTTACAAGAAACATCGAGATTGCAACTTCATTTCCTGATGTTGCAGGATTGAAAGTAGGAAGTAATGTTTGGTTTTCTGGGGTTAAGGTGGGGATCATTAAAAATATCCACTTTAAAAGTGTACAGGATGTCGAAGTTGTTTTAACTATTGAAGAGAAATCTGCAGAATATATTCGTAAAGATGCTGTCACAAAATTGGGCTCTGATGGATTGATAGGTAATAAAATTGTTGTTATCACTGGCGGGTCCCAAAATGCACCTACTGTGGAAACTGGTGATTTTTTAAGATCAGCGAAAACTGCCGACATGGAGGCCATGATGGAAACATTGCAGGTAAATAACGAAAACTTGGCTAAGATTACGACAGACTTTGTCGAGATATCACGTGGTTTGGCAGATGGTAAAGGTATGGTTGGTGCAATGCTGACTGATACAGCGATGGTGAATACATTACGTGCGAGCTTATTGTCCATCAGTGCTGCAATGAATAATGCCAATAAAGCATCTGCGAATTTGGTTACATTGACAAATTCACTGAACAGCAATAAAGGGTTGATCCACGATCTGACTACCGATACTGCTATCTTTTCAAATTTGCGTCAGTCTGCAGCGCAGTTGCAGGGGGTATCACAGACTGCAAATGCATTGATCAATAACTTGAATAATGCCTCTAGTCGATTGAACGATAAAGACAATGCGGTCGGTGTCCTATTGAATGATCCAGCTTCAGCAAATCAAATTAAGTCAGCCATTAATAATCTGAATTCTAGTACTGAAAAGTTGGATGAAAATATGGAAGCTTTGCAACATAATTTCTTGTTAAGAGGCTTCTTTAAGAAAAAAATGAAAGAGAACGCTAAAAAAGCAGAAGCACTAAAGGCAGATAGTGTACAATAAGTTTTAGTAAGAAGATATGAAAAGGCTTTACGCTTGCGTAGGGCCTTTTTTCGGTATTTCAATCCGATTTTTTAGATAATAACAGAGGTTTGAATAACCTTTTAGTATAGAAGAAATGAATAAATCTGAAATTACAGATAAAGAGGTGATCTTTGAAGATAATCATCTGATAGCGATTAATAAAAAAGCGGGCGATATTGTGCAGGTTGACGAAACTAGGGATCTTTCATTGGAGGATATGGTGAAGATCTATCTGAAAAAGAAATATGACAAACCCAATGATGCTTATGTTGGTGTCATCCATCGTTTGGATAGACCTGTTAGTGGCATGATTCTTTTCGCGAAGACAAGTAAAGCCCTCGAACGTATGAATAAGTTCTTTCAAGACCGGATGGTGAAAAAAACTTATTTTGCAATCGTACGGCAACGCCCACGTAATGCCGAAGGTAAATTGATCAACTGGTTAATTCGAAATAGACAGACAAGAGTAACGAAAGCATTTCCTCGTGAAGTGAAAGGCGGTACCTACGCTGAATTGGACTATGCGATAGTGGGTGAATTAAATGGATTCTACCTATTGCGGGTCGAACCCTTAACAGGTCGTACACATCAGATACGAGCACAGTTGGCAGCAATGGGTTGTCCTATTGTTGGCGATAACAAATATGGGTATCCAAGAGGAAGCTCAATGGGAAGTATCTGTTTGCACTCACGATCGTTAGCGTTTACACATCCCATAAAAAAAGAAAAGATGGAATTGGTGGCCTCATTGCCGCAAGATGGTTTTTGGGACAAATTTGAAGTATTGGTGGGCTAATCGCTAAATTTTCAGTAACTTTGGACTATGAAATGGTTTAAATATCTACTCGTAATATTTACCCTAAGCTGCTCGACAGTATCTATTTCTCAAGCACAATGTGCCATGTGTACGTTGACTGCTGAGAATTCTACCAAAGACGGTAATATGCAAGGAAGAGGGTTGAATGATGGTATCTTATTTTTATTGGTAATTCCCTATTTGGCAGCTGCAGGACTGGGGTATCTATGGTATAAGAAATACCGTAAAAAGAATCCGCCAACCAAGAAATTTATTAACGAGATAAAATAGAATCTGATGCCAACATCTAAATTTCATGCAATGATACATTCCAAATGTCCTAGATGTCATGTTGGAAAAGTATTTGAAGGAAAGGTCTATAGCCTACGGAAGCAGCAGATGAATGACGTTTGCCCACATTGTGGTGTTAAATATGAAGTTGAGCCCGGCTATTTTTATGCGGCGATGTATGTCAGTTATGCTCTTTCTGTTGCTGAGATTGTATCTGTATCTGTCGCTATTGCAGTTTTAACCGGAAGTGAGTCTCCTTGGTTCTATTTGGTTGGCTTGGCGGTTACTATTTTAGTTTTTGCGCCGTTTAATTTTAGATACGCCCGATTGATCCTATTACATTTCTTAACGCCTAAAATAAGTTATGATCCACGCTATGAATTAGCTTTGGAAATTGGTGAAAAGGATCAGGAATCCAAAGGAAATAAGATAAATTAAGAATTTTAGTTTGTATACATACTTAAAAAAATAAAGAGCCCTAGAGCTCTTTATTTTTTTAAGTATTTCATTGTACTGTCGAAAAGGAAGACTTTGTCCTTGTACAGCTCTGAAATAAATTGTTGTAATGGTATCAAATGTACCTGTTGGAAGTCCGCAATATGTTCTTCTGAAGGTAAAACTACTTGGATGCAATAAGTCATTCCTTCATGGGGTGACTGGAGCATTTCGAGGAAATGCACTTGGAATTTTTGGGATTGCACGATATTATCCTGAATCCAAGAAACGATGTCATTGTGGATCGTTTCTTCTGCTATAACAGAGACATTGTATAAAAACATAAACAAAAATACGGTTTTATACGCTATTTTTGAATATTACGTTTAATTACTATATCTTGTAAAAATAAGGTTGCATTGACTGCAATTTGGTATTTAATTACAATATTTGAGTTAATTGATAAGGACGCATTTGGGATTATGAGGTTGCAATTTTGGACTGTTTTATTTTTTTGTGCATTGACTATGTTGGGATGCCAACAACATAAGGTTGATCCTATACCCATCAATCAATTCTTTTCCACACCTGAAAAATCAAATTTTAAGATTTCCCCTAATGGTCGGTTTATTGCCTATATCGGCATGGACAATCATTGCAAAAACATCTATTTAATTGATTTGAAGCATCAGGATAGCTCCAAACAATTAACCTACCAGAATGATATCAATGTAAAATCTTTTGCCTGGAATAACGATTCTAAGATTTCCTTTTTGACAGAACAATCTTCCCAAGATAGTTTGCGTTTGTATGCTGTGGATATTAACACTGAAAAAATCTGGGCATTAATTAAACCAGTTCGTGCGCGGTTTAGATGGATTCATTCGACGGTGTCCGGTGGTGAGGGTTTTGTTGCGGGGATTAATGATCGTGATTCCTCTTTTTTTGATCTATATCGTATTTATTTGGATGGTCGACCACGTGAATTGATCTTACAAAATCCAGGCAATATGAGCTCCTGGATTGCTTCCAATGATGGACAGATACGTTTGGCTATCGCAAACGATTCCGTACAACAATCTGTTCTTTTCCGTCCTTCTGAGAAAGAACCTTTCAAGGAGATCATACGTTGTGATGTAGAAAGCAGTTTCACTCCGTTGGGATATAAAGACAGTTCAAATAGTATTATCTATGCACTATCGAATATAAACCGTGATAAATTGGCCTTGGTAAGCTATGATCTGGTCAATGAAAGGGAACTGGGCGAGCTTTTTAGCCATAAAGAGGTTGACATGAGTCCAGGAGGTTATTTTCCGGAGCTAAATCGCTTGTTGTTTGTGAATTATACAACCTCAAGGCAAAGCAGGCATTTCTTCGATGAGCAGACCAAGCAGAAATATGATGAATTGTCTAAGCAGATTGATGGTTTTGAATTCCAAGTTCTTAATACCGACGCTTCAGGCGAAAAAGTGATTATTAAAACCTATACAGATGTTAATCCTGGTGGAATTTATTTTTATGATTTTACCACAAAAAAACTGACTAAATTAACCGATAATAATTCTGATCTTAAAGATAAGGAGTTGTCTCCAAATGAGTTTATTACTTATAAAGCGAGAGATGGGATAGAGATATCTGGATACTTGACCTATCCGGTTCATTCCAATCGAAAAGATCTTCCAATGGTAGTATTGCCACATGATGGGCCAAATGGGCGTGAGGTGTGGGGTTTTGATAATGAGGCGCAATTTTTGGCAAACAGAGGGTATTTGGTTTTTCAGATGAACTATAGGGGCTCAACGGGATTCGGGAAAAAATTCTGGACAGCAGGTTTTAAAGAATGGGGCGGAAAAATTCAAGATGACATTACTGATGGAGTGAAGTGGCTGATCAAAGAGGGGATAGCGGATAAGAATCGTGTCGCTATTGTCGGAAAGGGATTTGGTGGTTACTCTGCGCTTCATGCTGCTTGTTTCAATTCGGATCTTTATAAATGTGCGGTTTCTTATTCAGGATATACAAACCTATTCACCTACTTTAGGGATATTCCACCTTATTTTAAATCTTATGTACAGAAGATGTATCAGATCGTTGGTAACCCTATCCGGGAGGCGGAGCTGTTTAAAAATATATCACCTGTATTTCATTCGGATAAAGTAAGGATCCCTGTGTTGTTGGTTCAAGGTGGAAAAGATCGGTTTAGTTCTGTGACGGATGCGAATCAATTTGTTCAAAAGTTAAAGAACAATAATGTTCCTGTACAGTATTTTCTAAAGGAAGATGAAGATAGGACCTTTAAAAAGGATGAGAATGTATTTGGCTATTATAATGAGCTGGAACGGTTTTTGGCAAAATATCTAGCAGACTAGAGGCAGCATATGAAAGCAGAAAAATACAGCTATCGAAAAAATTACGGATTATTGTTGATGTTTTTTATCGTCATCAGTGGCCTTTATATTTTTGCGCTTTTTCTATCTAGAAACTATACTGAATCACATATAAAAAATGAATTTACGAATAGAAAATCTGAAATTTTTGATCAGACGCTGATTCCTTTTAATGACTTTTTTCAAAATAGAATCCCCGAGGTGTCTTTTTACCAAGGTTTCCTAGACTCTGTACAAGCGGGAAAATACGCATATAGTATTTTAAGTTCTTATCCTTTTGTACGGGAAATAGGTTTTTTTGATCTGCAATTCAATAATGATCATAATCTGAACTATGGTTTTATTGTTAATAACCTGCGGATTCAACCCAAAACTATTACCTTTTTTACGGTATCCCGATCGGGACTGAATAAAAATACAATTCTCGATCGTGCTCAAATGGGGCTGCATTCTGAGGAAATTAATAATATAGGGGTTAAACTTGCTACTTATATTGATAAGCTGCAAGCGAATGCGAAGCTTTCTGATAAGGATATTTTAAAGGTATTTTATACGATCAGGCCGGGGCAGATTACGTATTTAAATATACCGAGGGTTAATGATCTGATTGTTTATAAATCCATTATGGAAGGGAATCTGGACCATACTGTCGGCTATGAACAGGATATGTTCAACTTTCAGATTGACCCAATGTATTTGGAGGTGAAAAATAGTTATACAAATCTTTACGAAAAGGTAGCGATTGTTCCATTGGTTGGCGCGCCAATTACACCTGAGGACGATGAAATTTCAACAGAAATGCCATTACCGGGAGCTTTGGCTGATTATAAATTGCTTTTCAGATCGAGTAAAAGTTTTCTTTCGGAAGAAATAAATCGTAGTTTTTGGCCTGTATTAGGTGGTATTTCATTGATTTACATTATTTTAATAGCAATTCTATATTTAATTTATAGAAATTTAGAAATTAACGGGAGACTTTTTAAATTGCAATATGATTTTATCAACAATTTGACACACGAGTTTAAGACACCTGTTAGTGTAATAAAAATTGCGGGAAATAATATTAAGAGTGCGCAAGTACTTTCCGATGACGAAAGAAAAATGTATGGTAATATATTAGATCAGGAAGCTGATCGACTCAATAATTTAATGAATAAATTATTGTCTTTTAGCCAGATTGAAAATAAAACCATTAAATTAAACAAAGAAGAGGTGGATCTAGAGGAATTTACCGAAAATCTGGTTGCTTCTTCAAGAATAAAATATGCTGACTTTAAAATTAGCACAAAAATTGATGTAAGAACATCGATGCTGGCAGATCCAGTGTTATTGAGTAGTGTATTTCAAAACATGATAGACAATGCCTATAAGTATTCGAAAGCGGGGCATAAAATCTTGGATATTACGATACAACAAAATAAGAAGAATTTTGTTATCACTTTTAAGGACGAAGGGATTGGGATAGAGAAGGCGGAGTTTAACAATATCTTCAAAAAGTTTTATAGAATAAAAAGTCAATATAATCAGCAAGGAAGTATTGGTTTAGGTTTGGCTTTCTGTAAGGAAATCACTGAGTTTATAGGTGGGGACATTACAGTCAAAAGTCAATTGGGGCAAGGCACTACCTTTACGTTGGTATTTCCGGTTTAAAAATAAATTTAAATATGAAATATCCATGTTTAGAAAGCATGAATACTTGTGATAATAAACTGGATATTCCATAAGACATTTAAAAGACAAATTATTTACTTATGAATAAAGACATCACTGTTGCTGTTATTGAAGATGATGAGAACTTACGTTTCTTGGTAAAACATCGATTAGAATCTGAAGGCTATCAAGTCATCCAAAGCGGAAATGGGAATGAAGCAGAAAGTTTAATCTTGGAAAAGAGACCCGATGTGGTCCTGTTAGATTGGATGCTCCCTGGAAAAGAAGGTAACGAGATCTGCGAAGATGTCCGTAAAGCAGGATTTGAGAATATCATTATTATGATGACTGCTAAATCCCAGGATGTGGACAAGATTGAGGCTTATAGCTTTGGTGTGACGGACTATATTAGTAAGCCGTTCAATATGGACGTGTTGATTGCTATGATAGATAATAAGGTGAAGTTTTTTCTACCTAAAAATAGTCCAGAGATCTACAAGTTTGGGCAGACGGAGCACCATCCAAATATCCATTCATTAATACGTGACGGTAAAAAGGTTGAGCTAACTATTCTGGAAAACAGGATTTTATTGCATTTTCTTCAAAATTTGGGCCGGGAGATCACGCGTGAGGAGTTGATGGAAGTGGTATGGGGCTATAGTTCAAATGTAAATACACGGACGTTGGATATGCATGTTGTGCGTCTGCGAAAAAAGATCGAAACAAACCCCGACAAACCGCATTATCTGCAAACCGTGAGGGGGTTGGGTTATAAATTTGTTGACGAAGAGGAGATTTGATTATATTTGATGGATAAGAATTTGTTTTGTTGAAAACAATTATTATCTTCGTATAGATTGAAAGCAAGACCATGTTACCCGACGAGGGTAATATGGTCTTGTTTCTTTTTTAAAATGTAGAAAATAAGAAAAAAGATAAAATTATGGCAGAAGTAACTTATTTTACGGAAGAAGGATTGCGTAAGCTGAAAGAGGAATTAGCTTATCTGAAGACGGAAGGAAGATCTAAAATTGCCAATGCTATTGCAGAGGCTAGGGACAAAGGTGATTTGTCTGAAAATGCAGAGTATGATGCTGCTAAAGAAGCTCAAGGGCTTCATGAAGCTAAAATTGCCAATTTGGAAAACACGTTGGCTACAGCTCGATTGATTGATGAATCCAAGTTGGACACATCGAAGGTATTGGCATTGTCAATTGTTAAGATCAAAAATAAAAAGAATGGAGCTGTGATGACTTACCAATTGGTTGCCGAATCAGAGGCTGACCTCAAGTCTGGTAAGATTTCCGTTAAATCTCCTATTGCTCAAGGGTTATTGGGTAAATCGAAAGGTGATACTGCAGAAATTGAAGTGCCTGCAGGTAAGATCGAATTTGAAATTGTAGAAATTTCGAGATAATATATGTCGGTTATGTGCGGTACGCCATAACCGCACATCCACAAATTAACTTTATATTAAGAAGGTCGGGTTCTAGCAATCGCGACCTTTTTTGTTTATATTTGTTGTGAACGTCATATTTAATGTTACTTATGGTCGTTTTTTATCAAATGTATTTAGATAGTAAATATTAGACATTAGACTTTCCTTCTGCAAGCCCATGGCTGGCACAACTGAAGTCTCAATACGTAATACTAATATCTCAATACTTTATTACAAAAAAGAGTTTATTCCAATATAGAATAATATGTCAACAATTTTTTCAAAAATCGTTGCTGGTGAGATTCCAGCTTACAAAGTTGCGGAGAGTAATGATTTTCTTGCTTTTTTGGATATCAGTCCTTTGGCGAAAGGTCATGTTTTGGTGATACCTAAGAAAGAAACAGATTATATTTTCGATATTGAAGATGATGAGTACATGGCACTTTGGGTATTTGCAAAAATCGTTGCGCAGGGGATAAAAAAAGTAATTCCATGTGTTAAAGTTGGCGTGGCTGTTGTGGGATTGGAAGTTGCGCATGCACATATCCATCTTGTTCCGATCAATAAAATAAGTGACCTAAATTTTGCTGGGCCTAAGTTAAGTCTAGATGAAGATGAGCTTCATCAGATTGCTGAAACAATACGGGAGTCCATTATCAGCATAACTGCACAAAATCAATAACAAGATTATATTACACTTGATTTACTTTCGTTTTTTAGAAGAATACTATATTTGTACTTTGTTGTTTTAAAATTATACAGGGATAAAAGTAGATTTGGATTCTAAAATGAAGAAAACAACATTGATTTTTACTGAAAGTTATGCATGAACTTTTGTTGTCATTTCAACAACTAATGAATCCCGAAGAGCTCTTAAGTTCAGGTGGTTTTTATTTAGTTATTTTAATCGTATTTGCCGAAACAGGTCTGTTTTTTGGTTTTTTTCTACCCGGCGATTACTTATTATTTTTAGCGGGATTGTTTTGTGCACTCAATAAGATCGACGTGAGTATTTATACACTTTGTTTGGGCTTGTTGGGAGCAGGAATATTGGGCAATTTTACAGGTTATTGGTTCGGTTATCGAGCCGGTCCCATGTTATTTAAGCGAAAGGATAGTATTATCTTTAAGCGGAAATATGTGGTGATGGCGGAAGAATTTTACCATAAATATGGGGGAACCGCATTAATTATAGGTAGATTTGTTCCAATAGTTCGTACTTTTGCTCCTATCTTTGCGGGTGTTGTAAAATTAGATTTCAAAAAATTCGTCTTATATAACATCAGTGGAGCTTTAATATGGGTCATGGTATTGACTCTTTCCGGTTATTTCTTGGGGATAGAATTCCCATGGATTATCCATTATGTCGAATATGTTGTCGTTGGGATGATCGTGGTCGCATTTTTGCCTATTGCAATTACTTTGCTTAAAAAGCGAATAAAAGACAAAAGAAACAAACAAAATATACAGTAAAATAAAAAATGAGTAAACAAAACCCTTGGCACATGGTTTCTCCAGGTGAGAATGTGCCAAATGCCGTAAACGCTATCATTGAGATTACAAACGGATCCAAAGGAAAGTATGAATTAGACAAAGAAACAGGTTTGTTGCTTTTGGATAGAGTAATGAGTTCATCTGTTGTCTATCCAGCCAATTATGGTTTTATTCCACAAACTTATTGCGACGACAAAGATCCTTTGGATATTTTGGTGATCTGTTCGGTTGATATCTTACCTTTAACATTGGTGGAAGCGCAAGTTATTGGTGTAATGAATATGGTTGATGGTGGTGAGCAAGATGATAAAATCATAGCTGTTGCCAAAAATGATCCTGTATTCAATTACATTAAAGACATTGATCAATTGCCGCCACACACGATGAAGGAAATTGTACAATTCTTTGAAAGCTACAAAGCTTTAGAAAAGAAACAGGTCATAGTAGAAGGGGTGAAAGGACGTGAAGAAGCACAAAGAATCTTGATAGAGGCTATTGAGTTGTACAAAACAGAATTTGTTAACAAATAACCCCAAGCATGGCGCTCGATATTTTTGTGACATTGTTTTTAGTACTGGCCAACGGTTTTTTCGTTGCCGCTGAGTTTGCTATTGTCAAAGTCCGAATCTCCCAAATTGAAGTTCAGGCGAAAACAGGCAGTAAAGTTGCGACAATTGCCAAAAGTATAACGGAGCATTTGGATGGTTATTTAGCCGCTACACAATTGGGTATTACACTTTCTTCCCTGGCCCTAGGTTGGGTAGGAGAAGCTGTAATGACCCAGATTGTGCAGGGGGCATTAGGTTTCTTTGGTGTTGAATTGACCGGTACGATAGCGACCAAGGCAGGACATGTGCTGGCATTTGCGATCATTACCGTACTACATATTGTCTTTGGTGAGCTAGCTCCCAAGTCAATTGCCATTCAAAAACCTGTTGCAACAACGATGAAGATTGCGGTTCCCCTGCAATTTTTCTACTTTATCTTTAGACCTTTTATTTGGATCCTAAATGGTTTTGCTAATTTTCTGCTTAAAATTTTAGGATTTGAAGTAACGAAAGGTGAATCTGCCCATTCTTCTGAGGAATTACAATACCTCTTGGATAAAGGAAAAGAATCCGGAGCATTGGATATTTCTGAACATGAATTGATCAAAAACGTCTTCGATTTTAACGAACGTATCGTCAAGAATATTATGGTACCAAGGACAAAAATTGTCGCGGTCGAAATAACAGCAGACGCTTCAGAATTGATTGAAACCATGACGGAGGAGGGGTATTCACGTCTTCCAATCTACGAAGATAACATTGATCAAATTGTTGGTATTGTCCATACCAAGGACATCCTTCCACTTTTGGCAAAAGGCAAAGAAGTGGTGATGAGAAATATCATGCGTAAACCTTACTTTATTCCTGAAACCAAAAAAATCAATGATCTGATGGCCGAGTTTCAGCAACGACGCCTTCAATTGGCTATTGTACTCGATGAATTTGGAGGTACAGCAGGGATGGCTACCTTGGAGGATATTGTGGAGGAGTTGGTAGGTGAAATCCAAGATGAGTATGATGAGGAAACACCAGTCGTTGAACGTATATCTGAAACAGAGTATATGGTGGATGCGGGAGCTAGCATTCATGATGTGAATGAGTTTCTCCCCATTGAATTACCAGCAAGCCAGGATTACGATACAATGGCAGGATTGGTAAGTGAAATCTTTGATAAAATTCCTGAAGTAGGTGAGCGGAAGAAAGAATATGGTTATGTATTTACAATTATCCGCAAAGCCCAACAGAATATTGAATTTGTCAAACTGGAATTGGTTGAGTCTGCTGATGACGATGTAGCGGAATAAGACCACAATGAACAGTACATGCAGTTATTTTTTACACCGGAATTAAGTCCTTCTTTAGAAAATTTTATCCTCTCTGAGGAAGAAAGCAAGCATGCGGTTCGTGTGCTTCGTATGAATACGGGGGATCGTTTATATTTAATTGATGGTCGGGGCGGCCTGTACGAAGCTGAGATTATAGATCCACATCCGAAACGTACTGTACTTCGCATTTTAAGTGTCAAAGAGAACTACCAACAGCCAAACTATCATTTGCATATTGCTGTTGGACCGACCAAGAATATAGATCGTATCGAGTGGTTTTTGGAGAAAGCTACCGAGGTAGGGATTCAAGAGATTACACCTATTATCTGTGAACATTCAGAACGCAAGGAAGTAAAGTTGGACCGCTTGAATAAAGTCATTGTATCAGCCATGAAACAGTCTTTAAAAGCGTATTTACCTCAATTGAATCCCGCTGTATCGTTTAAACAGTTTATAAAGGATATTCCAAAGGATGGTACCCAAAAGGCAATTGCACACTGTGTCGATTCCGATAAGAAGTATTTGAACCAAATATTTGAACCTGGACAGCACTATATTATTTTGATAGGCCCAGAAGGAGATTTTTCAGCAGAGGAAATTGATTTAGCCTTAGCATCTGGCTTTCTACCTGTATCGCTCGGAGACGCACGTTTGCGCACAGAAACAGCGGCTTTGGCAGCTTGCCTCGAAACCTCACTAATCAATAGATAAATCTGTACGATAAAAGATCAATGTGAATCTAATCTATTTCGGATAGATGAGATCCAACATTGATTAAATGCTATTTCTATTATTTTGCGAGCTCAGCATCTATGATCTGGATTTCGGAGTTTCCTTTAAGAGGATCCTTTGTAAAAATCATCTTTCCTTTTAGTTTGATAGGATCTTCAGAAAATTTAATTGCCCCACCCTTTAAGGTTACTTCTACCATAGGCGGGATCCCGTTTGAGCCACAAAATTGACATTGCATAACAGGTAGGACAGACATCATAAAGTTTTTGTGATTACGTCCACTATGTAGCGGGACCATATAACCCGGTAATTCGACCACCTTGTTTTCAAGCGCTTTGAGCTCTTTCGGATAAAAGGGAGTATAGACCTTTTTTGCTCCGTTATAGGTTACTTTGTAAGCCATTTTATCAATAGCATCCCATGTTTTGTTCATCATGGGCGTATGATCAGGTACATCGGGATTATTACCGATCTGTGCCTGTGCTTGTATAAAGAAGCATATAAATGCAAATGCTGTAATAATTTGTTTCATTATTTTAGTATTGAGTATATATCGTATTGAGTATTGAGATTTTGGTGATGCAAATCTGAGATTTACCTCGTATATGTTATTCTTACGCTTTTATCCCAATTGCCCATTTATTCTATTTTTAACCTATTTGTTCGATAAAGTTCCTGATATACTTGTCTTATACGCCTTGATTGCAGGAATTAGAGCTGCTAGAACGCCAATGAGACAAGCTACTAACAAAAATACCAATTCTTTTGGATGTAGCTTAAAAGCTTCGATAAAATCCGCACTCTGGCTTGTTTGATTGCTGATATAATATAATGCCAAATGTGTCAATAGCAAACCTATCAGTCCACCGACAATTGTTATGGTCAAGCCTTCGAGCAGGACAATATTGAATAATTTCCCCTTAGAGGCACCTAGCGTGCGCATAATAGCAAGATCATATTTGCGTTGTTTCAGTGCATTATAGAGATTAATAAATACGCTCAGCCCTGCAATTAACATAATAACATAGGCAAGGATGGCTAATGAATCTATTCCTACACCTAGGAGTGAAAACAGACGTGTACTTTCCATTGCTGGAGAAGCAGCTTGCATATCTGTTTGTTGATCGATCATTTTGGGTAGTATACCAATAGCAGCAGGTGACTGATATTTTACTAAGATAGCGGTTATTTCCAATCCGTTTTGTTTCACCATATCGGCCCCGATAGATTTGACAAATACGCCTTCCTCTTCATGCTCATGGTCGTGATCCGAGTGATCGTGATGTTCTTTTGCTACTGTTGTTGTCTGAGCCGAAGAATTTTCCGTAAGGTCTTCGCCGTGGTGATGTTGGTGTGCTTTGACGGTCTCTTCTCTATCTTCTTCGCGCTCACGTTGTTCTTTCTGGGCTGGGGTTTCATGGTCTTCATGCGCATGTGCGATGCCATGAACATACCAGACGCTCTCGAGGTTGGTCAATATGAGGTTGTCCGTTATGTTGTTATTTTGCTTTAGAATACCGACGATCGTAAAAGGATGTTCGTCATGGCTATGACCATCTTTGCTCAGCCCATGAGAGCTGTTGATTTGGTCACCTAGTTTAAAGTGGTGTTTTTTTGCGACCTGCTCACCAATAACAACCTCAAAGTTTTTTTGCCAAATGCGGCCTTCGTTTATTTTAGTATCGTAAATCGTTAGAAAGGAAGAATCTGTCCCCACAATACGGTGTCCTTTAAAATTATCGCCAAGGGATAACGGAACCGCCAATTGGACAAGCGGATTCTGGCGTAATGGTTCGAGTTCATCTAAGGGGATATTTCCTGTTGGATTGTCGATATGATATACGCTGGACAAGATCAATTGAAGTGGACTACCTTTGGCTCCGATGACAAGGTCAATGTTCTTACTGTTGTTGTCAAGTTGTTTTTCAAATGTTTCACCTGTGATAGAGAGCACAGCAAGTATGGAGATTCCAAAAGCTGTCAGTAAAATGCTCAAAAAGACAGAACCAAATTGTCTACTTAAATTTTTCCAAACCAACTGTATCGTGTTCATAGCAAATGTTGAATAAAAAAGGGTGAATATGGGCTGTAAGCAATTATTTTAAGAGATACATTTTTGAAAACTGATCCTTGATCCGTTTATCGTGTGTTGTGATCAACAACGTTGAGCCAGCGGTATCTGCGATGTCCAAAAGAAGTTCTAGTACGCGATTTGTATTATTATCATCTAAAGCTGCTGTAGGTTCATCGGCAATGAGTAGGGCCGGTTTATTAATGACACTACGTGCAATCGCGGCACGTTGCAATTGACCACGGCTCAGTTCATTTGGATAGGCCGCGGTTTTGTGGTCCAACTGCAATTGTTTCAATACCTGATGAATCTCATCTACATTGACTTTTTTTCCAGCCAGCGACTGTGCTAATTTGATATTTTCTAGCAAAGTTAAATTTTTGAGAAGGTGAGCTTCCTGGAAGATAAACCCAATATATTGCGATCTGAACTTGTCTAGTTTACTATTTGATAATAGGGCAAGATCTTGACCATTAATTTTAACATGACCAGTATCAGGTCGGGATAGGCCACCTAACATATTCAGTAAGGTTGTTTTACCTGTACCTGAATCTCCTAATAGTAGTGTATGTTGTCCTTTCTCGATATGGATGTCAGGAAATTCGATGCTTTTTGCATTGGTATATCGGAATGTTAGCTGCTCAGTAGATACGATCGGATTGCTCATATGCTCAAAAATTGAAAATATATTCAAACTTAGAGAAATTGCTTTGCATATGCAATATTATTGCAATAATAAGATCATTCTTGCTTCTAAACAATAGGATGAACGAATATCTATTCTTATCGAATTACAATGATATCTATAAGTAAATGTACTAAAACCTAAAACTGACCTTTATATGTTAATAACTTTTCGACTTAATAATTTTATTACACTTCATTAATATGATCTCATCGAAATAATAGAATAATTGCTCAAATGCTTCTTCAGACGGGATTTCATCTAAAATTTTAAGTTGGAATCTACAAGGTAACATTAAATTAACAAGTGGTTTACGTAATGGTAATTCGTTGTTAATGTTAATATAATATTCTGCCAATAGCTTTGCAGAAACAAAAAACAAAATAAATTGGAACCACAATTACAACTTAAAAGAATCGCTGCTGCCATTACGTTCGTCGTAGCTGCGTCAACAACAGTTTATGCACAAGGGAGTGGGAAGGTTGCAGGTAAAGTTACAAATGTCAAGACAGGAGAAACCATCGCGGGGGTGACGGTAAAGGTTCTCGGCACAGCACGTGTAGGAAGTTCGGATGTAACAGGTAATTATAATATTCCTGCAGTACCAGCAGGAAAATACACATTAGAATTTAGCTATTTGGGTTTTGCGACGAAGCAAATCACTGATGTAGAGATTAAGGATAAGGATGTTACCAATTTGGATGTGGTTCTTGACAACTCTGAAGGCAAAGTTTTGGACCAGGTTGTTGTTACGGGATCTTTTAAGAAAGAATCCATCAGTGCATTGTATGCACAACAGAAAAATAGCATTTCAATTTCAGATGGTATTTCAGCTGAAGTAATAAAGAAGACACCAGATAAAAATACGGGTGAAGTATTAAAGCGTGTTAGTGGAGCCAGTGTTCAAGATAATAAATTCATTATTATCCGTGGTCTAAGTGATCGTTATAATTCGGCATTATTAAATAATAGTCCACTGCCTAGTACAGAGCCTGATCGCAAAGCATTTTCCTTTGATATTATTCCTTCATCTTTGATAGACAATATCGTTATTAGTAAGACTGCTACACCAGATTTACCTGGTGATCTTACAGGTGGGGCAGCTAATATTAAAACGAAAGATTTTCCAGATAAAAAAACAATAGAAATCAGTGTGGGTTTAGGAGGAAACACACAAACAACATTTAAGGATTTTTATGGAAGTAAACGGACAGTTGGTAATTATTTTGGATTTAAAAATCCAGATAATAATTTACCATCAAATTTTCCGAAAAGTAGAGACCTATATACAAACCTACCCGCGAGCGAGAAAGCTGATTACACCAGAGGGTTTAAAAATACTTGGGGATACGAGAATCTAGGTAAATCTTTACCTTATCAAAATCTTCAATTTATTTATGGAAATTCATTCTTATTGAGAAATGATGGTAAATTGGGGTTGATCACATCATTAACTTATAGAAATTCAGAAAGTATTTCTAATGAGATCCGGAATGATTTTAACGGTACTGATCTAGGTTATAATAATTATTATTTCAAATACAAAGATAAATATTACCGCTTTAATTCTTCAGTAGGTGCTTTGGCTAACCTATCGTATGTAAAAGAGAATTTTAAAATATCGCTAAAGAATATTTTCAATCAAAGCTTAGAACAAAATTTTATTAATCGAGAAGGAGAATTAGTTAATGAAAGTTTGCGCAGAACGACTTTGTTAGAAGTTTTTGAAAAGAGAATGCTTAATTCTGTTATAGATGGGGAATACTTGTTAGATGGCAATAAACAATCTAAATTAACGTGGAACTTATCTTACAGTGGGATTTGGGATAATGAGCCTGATTTAAGACGTTTAAGTTATAATAAATCTGTAGACGAGACAGATCCTAATGTTCCATATCAAGCGGCTATTCCTAATGGCTCAGCATCGTCAGAACAAGCCGGTAAATTTTATAGTAATCTGAAGGAAAATATTTATAGCGCAGGCTTGAACTGGTCATATGGCTTGAAGTTATTCAATTTGGAGCAATCTCTAAAAGTTGGAGCACTAAAGCAGTATAAAAAGCGTAATGTAGATGCAAGAGTATTAGGTTATGTGAATCGTACATCAGATTTTAATGAAAATAAGGCTTTACTCGAGTTACCTCAGGAACAACTTTTTGACTATAATAATATCGCTGCCAATAAATTATATCTGGACGATATTACTAATCCGACAAATAGTTATGAGGGTACAGGAGATTTGAATGCTGGATATATTATGATATCTGGAAATGTTGCAGAGAAATTAAAGGCCACTGTTGGTGTCAGGGTTGAGAACTATGCTGAAAAATTAAATACAGGTTCAACTTCTTCTAACGTGGACAACAATGTTGATAATAATTACACTGATTTCCTCCCATCTTTAAATTTGACATATGAATTGACTCCAAAAACTAACTTGAGATTGAGCTATTCTAACACAGTAGCTAGAGCTCAATTTAGAGAATTAGCTGCGTTTAGTTTTTATGATTTCATTACCAATAATATGAAAATTGGTAATCCTGATCTAAAAAGAAGCAAAATTTCGAATGTAGATATTCGTTATGAGTTTTATCCAAGTATGGGGAAATTGATATCTGTTTCGGCATTCTATAAAGACTTGAAAAATCCAATAGAATCTAATTTTTTATTGGGGTCTACGGCGGTAAGTAAATCTATGTCATTTATCAATGCACCTAAAGCTTATATTGCTGGGGCAGAAGTTGAAATTCGTCATGATTTATCAATTTTTAATGATGAGTCTGAATTTTTGAAAAAATTGGTGTTTAGCGCAAATGCTTCGGTGATTAAGTCCGAAGTGGATTTCAAAGGTTCCCAACCTCTATTGGAAAATAAAAGACCACTTTACGGGCAATCGCCTTACTTGGTTAATTTGGGTATGCAATATAGTGGTGCTAATGGTTGGGAATCCAGTATTTTCTTTAATCGAATAGGACGACGCATCGATGTTGTAGGTTTTGGTAATTATGTGAATTCGGCTTTTGTTGATGAGTATCATACGATTTATGAAGCGCCTAGAAGCTTGCTGGATTTTCAATTATCTAAAAAATTGATTGCTAACAAAGCTGAGCTAAAGCTTAATTTGGGTAATATCTTGGATTCAAAGTCTATCTTTTATCAAGATGTAGACAAGAATGGTAAATACAATGCTGATGGAGATCAATTGATCAATTCAATAAAGTATGGTAGAAATATCTCTCTATCTTTTGGTTATAAGTTTTAAAGATTAAATAAGTATTAGTTAACATTAAGGTTACATTCGATCTGTACCTTTAAAAAAAATTAGATTATGAAATTAAATAAGAGTTCAAAATGGTTTGCATTAGCTCTAGTAGCGACATCGATGAGCATTGCAAGCTGTAGTAAATCTGATAATCCAAACCCAGTAAAACCGGAACCAGGAAACAAGGAAGTTGAAGTTATAAAAGGACAAATTACTTCAAATAAAGTCTTAAGTGCTGATAAAACTTATCTTTTGAGCGGTTATGTCCAAGTTATGGATGGTGCAACTTTGGAAATCCCTGCTGGAACAATTATAAAAGGTGAAAAATCATCAAAAGCAGCATTGATAGTTGAACGTGGAGGTAAATTAAAAGCAAATGGTACAGCCGAAAAACCAATTGTATTTACTTCAGATCAGACTGACGGAAATAGAAATACTGGTGATTGGTCTGGTGTTATTATTTGTGGAAAATCGGTGGTAAATACTGCAGGTGGTACTGCGCAATATGAAGGTGGTGCTTTAGGAGCAACTGTTGCTAACTATGGTGGTGGAACAACTCCAGTTTTAGATGATAATTCAGGGGAGTTAACTTACGCACGTATTGAATTTGCTGGTATTGCAATCGAGAAAGATAAAGAGATAAATGGGTTAACACTTTGCGCCGTTGGATCGGGTACAAAGATAAATCATGTTCAAGTATCATATGGTGGTGATGACTCTTTTGAGTTTTTTGGAGGAACAGTTAATGCTACTCATTTAATTGCTTATAGAGGGGTAGATGATGATTTTGATTTTGACCAGGGATACAATGGTAAAATTCAGTATGGAATATCAATCAAGGATCCGAATATTGCTGATGCAGCAGGAACTTCTCGTGGAATAGAGTTGGAAAATAAAGGAAATGTATTGAATAATCAATATACTAGACCGGTTTTATCGAACTTTACGTTCATTGGCCCAGGTAAAGAATCTGCTGCTCAACATGGAGCAGGTATTCACTTTGGTTTGAATAGTCGGATGGTATTGGCCAATTCAGTTATTGTTGGCGCAAAAGGAAATGCTGTAGAGTTTAATTCCGATTTTCCTGCAGCAGAATTAAAAGCTGGTCGCTCTATTCTTTCAAATAATATGGTATTTGGTAATACAGCAAATTATGGTTTAAAAGATGTAACATCTTTTGCTTCTGTAGTTGATTTGACAGGTTATTTGAACGGATTTGGTGATTTTGCTACAACTTCTGTTGATGGCGCAGGATTTACAAGTACAAATATTTCTGCTCCAAATCTTTTATTGAAATCTGATTCCCCAGCATTGGGTAAAGCTAAATATGAAGGAGATTTGGCTAGCTTAATCAAAGAAACTTTTATTGGCGCAATGGGTACAATAGACTGGACAAAAGGATGGGCTAGTTGGGATCCTAAAAACAATAAATACTAGAATAATATAGTTTTATAAAATAAAAAAATCCTGCCATCAGCAGGATTTTTTTGTCGCATTTTGGGTGGATAATTCGTTATATAGTCAAATAATATAAGCTTTAAATGATGAAAAAAACAATCTATTTATTTGTGTTAAGTATTGTCCTGTTTGTTGGGTGCAAAAAGTCTGATGATAAATCTGATACTGAACCTGATGGACTTAAAATAGAAATAAAGGGAATTTCTGGATGGGGTGATGTTGTAAATGTCATCATAGATAAAAATAAGACTGAAATTAAGTATCCGAAAAGTCTTGTTCCGGAAGCTAAAAGAGATAAAGTTTATAAAACAAGTGAGGCCACATTAAAACAATTATCAACCTATATTGATACGTATAAGTTAATGGATGCCAAAATTAATGAATGCGCACGTTGCGCAGATGGGCTGGATTATATTATCACAATAAAATCCGAAGGTAGAGAGAATACGGTTACTATTGCAGCTAACCGTACAGATGGTAAATATGCCGATCTATTGGATTTTATTGATAAACTTTAATAATTGAGAACGCTTAGTAGTTTGTTTTACAAGCCTTAAATAACAATCGAAGAACTTACTATTATTGGTTTCTGCTACAATTAAATTGCCGGCAGCTTTCGGAACAGTATTTTACCTTGGTTCATAATGATACACAATCTGATAAGATTGTTTTTTAAGTTCATCAGATAATTGACCTATAGCCAAACTTTGCGCTTGGGGAGTAGGCTCACATACCGAATAGTATTTTCCGTTATATAGTATGGCATCACCAATAGGCTGTTCGAATTGAACGGCCATAGTGATATGTGTGGGGTATAAAAGCGTGATCATCGGGAGATTGTAAATCTCTTTAACTAGGTAGAAGAATAGTGCTACACGATCATCACAGTCGCTGTATTTATTTAATAATGTCTGTTCTGGGGATAGTCGTTTTTCTGTGCCAAAATTATCTTCATCATTCTCATACAAAAAGGCATAGCGGGTAAAACGCATTAAATAATCTACACCTTCTTTTTCGTTTTTCTCTTTTAAATTTTCTTTGAGGGCAGGAACCAATGATTGATATGTTTCCTTACTTAATGGAATATTGAAATAGGTCTCGAAATCTACTCCCGGATAATTTTTGAAAAGGTCGCTTATATCATTATTTAGCTTGACATTAAAATGATAAGCCTTATGACCATCATTGAATGCAATTTGTTTTTCAATGTAGTTTGCAGGTACGAAATCGGGTAGCTTTGTAATTTTATAGCTGAAATCGTTGGTTGCTTCCGGCACTTTAATCTTTACAGGGATATAGGTGTCTGCTCGTTGAAATAGTTTTCCATAATCATGGAAATTTAAGCAGGTATATTTCTTACCATCAATTTCAAAAAACGGAATATCAGAAATATCCTCATTGTTCTGAATAAAAAAGACAATCTGATTATTTCCTACTGCCAAACGTGCATCGTATCCGGATTTGCACATTAGAAACCATTTGTATAGCGTGTATCGTGCATAGTTGTCTGCTTTTGGCGCGATCTGTTGTGCTGTACGACGCACAAGCTGATAATATACCCAGTCGTTGAGGTGTTGTTTATCTTTGTATTCCAGTAAACTATTTACTAGATCATGGTATTCTGCCTGATCGGCAGTTTGGTAGAACTCCTGTACGTGAGCTCCTGTTAAACTATCATTGAATGGAATATTGAAAGATGAGGATACGTTAATTGAAACTTTTCCATCGTAAAAATCGAAATCATGATGCTGCGCCCTAGCAACTTGTAGACTGCAAGTAAACCAACATAAAATGGTCAAAAAAGCAATATGGCATCCTTTGATATTCAATTATTAACAATTTGATAACATCAATGTAATATAAATTTAACAATTATAGGGGCTTTTTCCAAGGATTTAGGAAAAATGTTTTTTGGATTACAATGGTTGGAGATTTTACAAAAAAGTGGTTCCAAAGGTAAAAACCAATGTAATTATCATTTTTTGACAATGTGTCCATTGAACAAATGGAAATTACTTTCTGCGTTCTTTTTAAAGAATATATTTTTTGTATTTGAATACAAATGATTGCATTTGTAATGTAACTAAGAATTGGTTGTATTTTATTAGAATATCCAAGTCACTTGGAAACAGCACTTGCGCTGAAAATCCTTACGATTCAGGCTGTTACCTGCTCAACGCCGCACCAACACCTGCTGTTCCGGTTAAAGAGCTTTGGTCTTACGGGGCCTACTTTTGGTAGTTTTCTTTTATTTTCTTCGTTTTTTATTCAGTATTTCTTCACCTCTCGTCCGTACCATCTTCGGAATGCCCATATAGATTCTCTACTCATTCTCCACTTATTGCTTACATAATCAGTAGGGAAAGAGTAGGGGATGAGTGGAGAAAAGTAAGGTGATCGGCGAATAAGAGGCGCGGCAGTTTCGAATGAGTTCCGAAAATAGAATGAACAATTTTAGATAACGCCAATCGCACTAACTTCCTATGTTCTTTGCTATTTTTCCTGATCTTATTCGAACGTTGTTGTATCGCCGACCTATTGTTTTCCTACTATTCTCCTACTCAAGTAGGCCAAATGTAGGCCAACAGTAGGAAAATAGTAGGTGAAACTTGGAATGAAGGCAGGCTATTGCTAAAAGATGATAGCTGGTTTATCATTTGTCGTATTGCAATTTAAGCTTTTGTCCAGTATTCTTTTGGCCTTGTCCAAATGATTATATTGTTCTACCAAATTTCCAAACTCAATAAAGTTTTCTTTGTCGGTAAACAATATGGAGATAAATGCACAGTCTTTACAAAAGGTAGCGATGTGCCATTTACTTGGATCTTTGCAGGAAACACCACCAAAAAAGGTCTGCAGTTTTGGGAGCAGGTTTTATCATCTGCTAGACGAGTAAGCTCCTCATAGTTGTCTTCTTTTTTACAGCCTACAAATAAAAATGTACTAAATAAAAAAGCGTAAAATAATGTTAAGTGCTTCATAAATTTGGCTTTAGTGATATAACGATTTATATTAAATATTTGTTAAAATAATTATTGGATAGCTGAGTTTATTTTGTCTCATTTCTTATGTTATAAGAAGTATGAGACTTTTGAAAGATTATGGATTAGCTGAGTTTAGAAAACATTACAAGCAAGATAACTTTGGGGTTCAAGACACTTCGATTAAAGATGTTCTACCTCAATTATATAATAATCCTCCAAGCTATTTGGCGGATTATTAATTACTGACTTTTGATTTTTAGGTTTTAGTTTCTCCATTTTCTTTTTTAAAATCCGTATCTTCGTGCAATGGATAATTTTATTGTTTCTGCACGTAAATACCGCCCGATTACCTTTGATTCGGTTGTAGGTCAGCAACACATTACAGGCACCTTAAAAAATGCAATTCACAACAATCAGTTGGCGCAGGCATTTTTATTCTGTGGGCCACGGGGTGTTGGTAAAACTACTTGCGCCCGTATTTTGGCCAAAACAATAAATTGCGAACAGATCTTACCCGGAACTGAGCCCTGTGGCGAATGTGACAGCTGTAAATCCTTTCAAAACGGTAATTCGTTCAGTATTCATGAACTCGATGCCGCATCTAATAACTCTGTAGATGATATCCGTAATCTCATTGATCAGGTCCGTATACCACCTCAGGCAGGAAAGTACAAGATCTATATCATCGATGAGGTGCACATGCTCTCACAGGCCGCTTTCAATGCATTCTTGAAGACTTTGGAAGAACCACCTTCTTATGCGATTTTTATCCTAGCAACAACGGAGAAACATAAGATTTTGCCGACAATCCTTTCACGTTGTCAGATCTTTGATTTCAACCGTATAAAGGTGGAGGACATGGCAGGTCATCTGGCGAGAATCGCTGATCGTGAAGCGATCGCTTATGACCAAGATGGTTTACATATCATTGCGCAAAAGGCAGATGGTGGTCTTCGGGATGCCTTGTCTATGTTTGATCAGATTGTCAGTTTCTCAAATAAAAATGTAACCTATCAGGCTGTTATTGACAACCTGAATATTCTGGATTATGATTATTATTTTAAGCTAACGGATTCGATCTTGGCTGAAGATGCTGCGCAAACGCTTTTGACATTTAATGAGATTTTGAATCATGGCTTCGATGGAAGTCATTTCATTGCTGGTTTGTCAGCTCATTTCCGTAACCTGCTGGTGGCCCGAGAGCCCGCGACGTTAAAACTATTGGAAGTTAGCGATAGCATACGACAAAAATATTTACAGCAAGCGCAAAAAGCTTCTTCGGGATTTTTATTGTCCGCATTGAATATCTCAAACCAGTGTGAAATAAACTACAAAACAAGTAAAAACCAACGTTTACAGGTAGAACTTGCTTTGTTGAAAATGTGTCACATCGCAAGTGCCATTAAGTTAAGCCAGCTCGGTTCTATACAGGTTCCTTCAGCTGCTGAAGGAGTAAAAAAAAAACTCCCTGAGTCTGTAGTTTCGCAGGTGAAGGAAAGTCCTTCTGCGGCAGCATCTTCTGGAAATACAGTGCAAAATGCGATACCCGCATCGACTGTATCGACACCAGCTCCTATACCCAATCCACAAACAACAGTTTCCAATCCCCAGGCTTCGGCTGCCAAACCTGAGGTGAAAAATGATGTCGTTTCAAACGTGCCGCCAAAAGTTAAAAAGGGGGGATGGGGATCCTCTGCTTCAGCGATTATTCCATCATTACCGGATTTGAACACCATTTATGACAACAACTCGGTTGCCAAAGAAGGTGATGAGCCTGAATTAATAAGAGGTACCGAACAGCGTGAGGTAAGCTTTAATCAATTTATAACCATCTGGAACGCTTATGCTGAGCGGTTGAAGACAGAAAATAAAATCAATCTCTATACGATGATGACGACGACGCAACCTCGCTTGAAGGGTACATTGATCGAGATTGATGTCGAGAATGGTGTGCAGATGGATGTATTGCAGAGTGCGAAAGTGGATGTGTTGAATTATCTTCGGGTAAAGCTGCAAAATTTTGCGCTTGATCTGCAAGGTGTTATGATGGAATTCACGGTTTCCCGCAAACCGTACACTTCGCAGGAAAAGTATCAGGCAATGGTAACCAAAAATCCGCTTTTAGATACTTTGCGTAAGGAGTTTAACTTAGGTTTAAGCTAAATCTCCATTCTAATTCCTATCAAATTTTTGTACCTTTGCAATCTCTTCTATTTGGAAGGTAATATTTAGTTTTATGATGCAAGGAAATTTTCAGAGACGTGATCGCGATCACGGCGAAAGACGTGAAGTAAATCAGATGGTATTCGGTATCCGTGCCGTCATCGAAGCGATCGATAGTGGTAAAGAAATTGAATCGTTATTTGTACAACGCGGATTAAACGGTAGTCTGATTCTGGAATTGAAATCCTTATTGAAAGAACATGATATTGCTTTTCAGCAGGTACCTATTGAGAAACTGAACCGTATTACACGGAAAAATCATCAGGGTGTTATCGCGGTTATATCACCAATTACTTATCAAAATATTGAAGATCTCTTACCTCAGATCTATGAGAAGGGTGAAACTCCTCTACTTTTGATGTTAGACGGGGTGACTGACGTCCGTAATATGGGGGCTATTGCACGTACCGCAGAATGTTCAGGTGTGCATGCGATCATCGTGCCTAAAAAAGGATCTGCTGAAATAAATCCGGATGCAATTAAGACATCAGCTGGAGCACTGTATAAAATTCCGGTCTGCCGTCATGACAGCCTATCAAAAGTGGGTAAATTTCTGATAGATTCAGGTGTGCAACTGGTTGTTAGTACGGAAAAAACAACATCAAGCATCTATGACGTGGATTATACTGTACCTACTTGTGTCATCATGGGTGCTGAAGATGTCGGCGTGTCAAATGATTTAATTCGTATTGCAGATAATCTTGCCAAGATACCAATGTATGGCGAAATAGGCTCCCTTAACGTGTCTGTATCGGCTGCGGTAGTGATCTATGAGGCAATTCGTCAACGTCTGCCGAAGAAGTCGTAAGCGTAAAAAAAATCTACGATATAACATAGCTTTTGTCTCTGACAAAGGCTATTTTTTTTTATCGGTCTTATTTGATTTTTACTTTAATATTTAAGTAGGAGGGCTTGGTTTAGTTTTATACCGATCTTTATTTAAACCTGCAGGCGAAAGCCTGATCCAGATCCCGACATCTTACATGCTTTATTGTTTGTCCCTGATAAATAGATTTGTCTATTTATTTAACTAAGTATTGTAAATCGCCTCAACCTCTTTTTCATACTTCTGAAGAATGATTTTCCGCTTCATCTTTAAGGTTGGGGTTAGCTCTCCCGTCTCTATTGTCATTTCGTTCGGAATAATCGCAAATTTCTTGATCTGTTCCCAGTTACCAAAATTTTGATTGATGCGATTGAGTTCGGATTCAATCTGTTGTTTGATTTCAGCACTGTTCAGGAATTCTATTTTCGGAAGATTTGCCAACGAAGGGAAGGAGTTCTTGCTCCATTCCAACAGATTGACATAGCTTGGAACAATAAGAGCCGCAGGGAATTTTTGCGACTCACCAATTACCATCACCTGCTCAATAAAAGAAGATTCTACGATCTTGGACTCAAGCTGTTGGGGGACAATATATTTCCCACCAGAAGTCTTGAACATCTCTTTCTTGCGGTCTATTATTTTAAGAAACTTGCCGTCAACCCATTGACCAATATCTCCAGTATATAACCAACCATCTTTGAGCACCTCCGCAGTGGCTTCGTCATTTTTATAATAACCAATCATATTGTTTTCACCTTTGGTGAGAATCTCTCCATCATCGGCAAGTTTGATTTCAATATTGATCAATGGTAGACCTACTGTACCGATTTTCATCCCTCTTTTAAAGCAGTTTACGGCAATACAAGGGCCTGCTTCGGTCAGACCGTAACCTTCATAAATAGGTATTCCGGCAGCCATATACAATCGGATTAATCTTTCTTGTAAAGCTGCACTGCCCGATGCAATCCCTTTGATGTCGCTACCCATGGCCTCCCGCCATTTAGAAAAGACGAGTTTTCGTGCGATACTTAATTTAACATCATACCACCAAGAGCGGTTTTCCAATGTGTATTGTTCACCAACACGAAGAGACCAAAAGAATATCTTGCGTTTGAATCCGGTCAGCTTTTCACCGGTTGCAATAATTTTTTCATATACTTTTTCAAGTACACGGGGCACGGCTGAAAAGATATGTGGTCGGACTGATTTGAAATCTTCTCCAATGGTATCCATCGACTGGGCAAAAAAGATTGTTAAGCCTTTATACATATAGACATATTGGAATACACGTTCGTAGGCATGGCAAACGGGTAGAAAGGAAAGTGCACGGTCTCCGCGTTCGACAGGGAAGGAGTATTCACTGCTCATGGTATCGGCCAATAGATTTCGGTGGGCTAGCATAACTCCCTTTGGATTTCCGGTTGTCCCCGATGTATAAATGATTGAAGCCAGGCTATCGGTATTGACGGCATTTCGAAGTCCCTGAACCTGCTCATCAGTGACAGAAGCACCAGCAGCTACGAAACGCTGCCAATGTGGTATATGCTCTTCTTTATCTAAGGTGAAAATATGCTCTAAGAGCGGACATGAGTCTTTGATCGAAGTGATCTTAGTGTATAATTTTATGGAACTTACGATACAATTTCTGATCTCAGCATGGTTGAATATATACCTGTAGTCTGATTCAGAAATATTCGGATAAATCGCGACAACAACAGCGCCGATCTGCTGGATTGCAAAATCAAGAATATTCCATTCGATACGGTTTTCACTGATTAAAGCAACTTTTTCTCCTGCTTGAACACCTAGTGTAATCAGACCTTTGGATACCTGATTGACTTGTTCGATAAATTCTGTATTACTTACCGCTACCCAATTTGTTCCGTTTTTGTAGGAAAACATAGGAAAGCCGGGCGCAGTTTCTTGTTGCAGGTAGGCTAAATCAAATAATCGTGTTGCTGTTAGCATGATGGAAATCCCGTTCGTATAATTGAGCTAATTTACGGATTTTTGAGGAGATTAAAGCAGATGGGAAATGGAATATCGCTTATTAAGCGGAAGAGGAGAGGGCTAACTGGTTGTGAATCCGTCGGGAAATTATAAATGAAAAAGACTCTGATCTGCAAAGCCGGGGCTTTCCAAATCAGAGTCTTTATACGCTTATCTAAATACTAAATCTAGTATTTGCTTTTAGATTCTTTACGTTTACCTGAGAAATCACGGAAACCTCCGCTATTGCTACCACGGTCGCGTTTTTCGCTGCTGAATCCGCCTTCACGTCTTCCGCCACGGTCACCGCCACCATATCCGCCTTCACGTCTTCCGCCGCGATCACCACCACGGTATCCGCCTTCGCGTCTTCCGCCACGGTCACCACCACGGCTTCTTCCACGATCACCACCACGGCCTTCGCTTTTTGCTTCTCCGGATACTTCGATACGTACTTGACGACCGTTGTAATCCACACCTTGGAAACCTTGGAATACTTTCTCTACTTCAGCATCTTGAACTTCAAAGAATGTAAAGACACCTTTTAAGTCAATTTTGCCGATAGATTTTCCTGAGATGTTTGCATTGTTACAGATAAAGCCTAACATGTCTCCACGAGAGAACTCATCTACTGAACCTAAGTTCATGAACAAACGCGTATAACCTTTTGAACCTTCGCGAGAACGACCATCACGTCTATCGCCACGATCTTCACGAGAACCTTCGCGGGCTTCGATATTTAAATCAGGAGCGTTTTTATAATAGTCCAAGAAACGGTTGAATTCAAGAGAAGCAAATCTTTTGATGATATCTTCTTTTGAAAGAGATTCCAAGTTTTCCATAATTGCAGGCAAGAATGGACTGATCTGCTCATCATTTACTTCTACGTTTTCAATCTTCTTAACGATAGAGAACAATTGTTTTTCGCAAACTTCAGCACCTTGAGGAACTTGTTTTTTCTCAAAAGCTTTACCGATGATCTTTTCAAGATGACGGATTTTGCTGAGCTCCTTTACATTTACCAAAGAAAGAGAGATACCAGTTTTACCTGCACGGGCTGTACGGCCAGAACGGTGTGTATAGTTTTCTGTTTCATCAGGTAAAGAGAAGTTGATCACGTGAGTTACATCACTTACATCAATACCACGAGCTGCTACGTCTGTTGCGATCAATAATTGTAAACTACGGTCACGGTAACGTTTCATTACTTTGTCGCGTTGTTGTTGGGACAAGTCACCGTGCAGCGAGTCTGCATTGTAACCATCTTTGATCAACGCTTCGGCGATATCCTGTGTTTCGATTTTTGTACGACAAAATACGATACCAAAGATATCAGGGTTTGAATCCACAATACGTTTGAACGCAGCATATTTATCTTTTGCTTTGATCAAATAATAATGGTGTTCAATGTTGGCGTTACCGGTATTTTTTGTACCTACAGTAAGCTCAACAGGATCGGTCATATAATTCTTTGCGATACGACGTACCTCGGAAGGCATTGTCGCCGAAAATAACCAAGTTTTTTTCTCGTCAGGAGTTTCTGACAAAATGTTGTTGATGTCTTCTTTGAAGCCCATATTGAGCATCTCATCTGCTTCATCTAATACAACATACTTAACATTTGAAAAATCAATTGCATTTCTGCCAATGATATCCAACATACGACCTGGGGTCGCTACTACAATTTGCACTCCACGTCTGATTTGACGTAGCTGGTCTGAGATATTTGCACCTCCATATACAGCAACAACATGTACGTTGTCAACGTATTTAGCAAATTTTTCTAAATCTTTTGAGATTTGTAAACATAATTCCCGGGTAGGGCAAAGGATTAATGCCTGTGGGTGTTTTTGAGAAAAGTCTAATTGCTCTAATAATGGAAGACCAAATGCCGCGGTCTTTCCTGTGCCAGTTTGGGCTAATCCGACAAAATCGTCGTTACCAGTCAATAAAACAGGAATGGCTTTTTCCTGAATTTCAGAAGGTTTTTCGAAACCTAATTCTGAGATGGCATTAACAACTTCCTCACGGATTCCCAGTTCTAAAAATGGGTTCATGAAATATTTTATACAATAGGCACTATTGCCTAAGGCGTTGCAAAGGTAAGGATAATATTTGAATAATCAAAGAATTTAAATAATTGATTTTTAGCCGAATCGGAATATGTGCCATTGATAGGGCTATAAATTTATTCGTATTATACTTCAAAGGGGGAACTATGCTTTCATCAAATGCGGGTGCCAAAAAGAAATTTTATGAAGTATACATCTATTCGTTGTTGAAATTTTAAAAATAAACTCGTTTTATTATTTTTTGATCATAGCAGAGCGCCTTCTTCTTGTCAAATTTGTAATATAGCGGATTTTTCTCGCATCAGTGGGGAGGGGTTGAGTTGTGTTAAGCGCCTTTTTGATACCTTTAGGGTACAAATAGACACTATTTTCCTGTTGTCAAGCGCTGTGTGGCTAGCTTGTTTTCAGGGTAATGTCGTATTAAAAGGTTGACTTGATATGTATTCAATATGCTCTCGCTATTGTCGGAATCCGAATATGGAACAACGTTGCTGCTACGTTTGTGTAAATCGTATAAAGGATAACTTTGACTCCCCTTCGCGGCAGCCGTGTTGAAGATTATTTTGGCTAAGCATCGGGCTGATGCGATTAAGTAAGCTTATGTAGTTCCACAAAAAAAGGCATCACTCTTAAGTAATGCCTTTTGGTTTGTATATATCGAATATTATCGATTAATAAAGTGTGAACTCTACACGACGGTTTTGTTGACGACCAGCAGCATTCTTATTGGATGCAATTGGTTGGTCAGGACCGTAACCTGTAGCTTCGATACGTGAAGCGTTAGCGCCTTGAGATACTAAATAAGCTTTCACTGACTCAGCACGTTCTTTTGATAAACGCATGTTCAATTCACGTGAACCTGTGTTATCTGTGTGACCAGCTAATTTCAAGCTAAAGTTCTTCTCGATCAACAATGCCGCAACTTTATTTAATGTTGCATATGAAGTAGGACGGATAGTTGCTTTGCTCAAATCGAATTCTAGGTTTTTGATCGCATCAGCAACAACTTTTTTGTCTGCTTCTGTAACAACAACTTTTTCTACGATTTTAGTTTCGTTTTTAACAAGAATAGGACAACCTGATCCATCTACCTGTACACCAGAAGGTGTGCCTGGACATTTGTCGTATTTGTTCGCTACACCATCACCATCATCATCTTTCAAATCACTGTTCAAACCATCCAATTGACTTTGTAAAGCTTGATTTTTTGCATTAAGAGCATCATTTTGAGCTTTTAAATCATCGTATTTTACAGTGTAGTCATTGACTAATGTCGCTACCGGATTTGAGTTGTTCAATGCTGGTTTGCTACCGCTTCCTAAAGCAAATTCTAGACCACCATGGATATAAGTGAATAGGTCATTCTTGTATTGGCCACCCTGAATACCGTCAAAGTTTTGGTTAACCCAGTTCAACTGATAGCCTAATTCGAAGTTGATACCCTTCGCTACGGCAAATTTGAGACCCATATCTAACGGTACATAGATTTTAGAGATACCATCCGCTTCTACTGATGTAGAGCCCGTAGTTAAGGTTGTTTTGCTGTTCATCACACCCACACCGATTGATGCATAAGGTTTGATAAAGCTATTGAAAAATCTCCAGTTGGTATTCGCTGCCTGGAATTCTCCAGATAAAGCCGCTGACCAAGGTGTTTTTGCTTCGAATGATTGATCTGCAGTTTTAGCTAAAAATGCACCACCAGTTTTACCACCGAAATAACTTGCTTTAATACCAAATGAAGGAGAGATTTGCTTTTTGATATAAGCACTGTAACCTAAGTTCCAAGCTAAATCTTCGTATCCTGCACGGTTGAAACCTGCGATGTTAGTTTGGTTTGTTACACCTGCACCGATACCGATAGACCAAGTTCTGTATTGCGTAGCAGAACCAAAAGGAGTAGTTCCTTCTATCGATGCTACCTTTGCAGTTTGAGCAAAAGCGGAATTGGCGAATAAGCCTGCAGTTGCGAAAGCAAATGCTAATTGTAAATTTAGTTTCATAGAATTTGTTTGTATAAACCGAGGCAAAAGTAATAGGTTAAAAATTAAATTCCTAATCGGTTTGTAGTTTAAATATGACAAAAGGGTAAATAAAATGGTATTTTACTGAAAAATACCATTTTATTATGTGTAATTTATTAGCTATTAATAAAGTGTAAACTCTACGCGACGGTTTTGTTGACGACCAGCAGCATTTTTATTGGATGCAATTGGTTGGTCAGGGCCATAGCCTGTCGCTTCGATACGGGATGCGTTAGCGCCTTGAGATACCAAGTAAGCTTTCACTGATTCAGCACGCTCTTTGGATAAACGCATGTTCAATTCGCGTGAACCTGTATTATCGGTGTGACCAGCTAATTTCAAGCTAAAGTTTTTCTCGATCAACAATGCTGCAACTTTGTTTAATGTTGCATATGAAGTAGGGCGGATGGTTGCTTTACCTAGATCGAATTCTAAGTTTTTAATCGCATCAGCAACAACTTTTCTGTCTGCTTCCGTAACAACAACTTTCTCTACAACTCTAGTTTCGTTTTTAACAACAATTGGACAACCTGATCCATCTACCTGTACACCGGAAGGTGTGCCTGGGCATTTGTCGTATTTGTTTGCAACACCGTCCCCGTCATCATCTTTCAGGTCATTGCTAATTCCATCCAATTGACCTTGTAAAGCTTGATTTTTTGCATTAAGAGCATCATTTTGAGCTTTTAAATCATCATATTTTACGGTGTAATCATTTACAAGCGTAGCTACCGGATTTGAATTGCTCAATGCAGGTTTGCTACCACTACCCAAAGCGAACTCTAGACCTGCGTGAGCATAGGTGAATAAGTCATTCTTATATTGTTGAGTTGGTCCAACTTTATTGTCAAATCGTTGATTTGCCCAGTTCAATTGGTAGCCCAATTCAAAGTTAATGCCTTTGGCAACTGCAAATTTCAAACCGAAGTCTGCCGGTACAAAGATCTTGGAATATGAATCGCCATATTCGCCTTTGTTTCCTCCAGCAATTGCTGCTGTCTCCGCATTCATTACACCCACACCAATTGAGGCGTAAGGTTTAATGAAACTATTGAAAAATCTCCAGTTTGTATTGGCTGCGATAAACTCTCCAGATAATGCAACTGACCATGGTGTTTTTGTTTCAAACCCTGTTTGTTTATCACTGGCTTCGTATCCTGAGGTCTTTCCACCAAAGTAAGTTGCCTTGATTCCGAACGAAGGTGAAATTTGTTTTTTGATATAGGCACTGTAACCTAAGTTCCAGTCCAATTTATCATAACCTCCATTATTGAATTTAGCAATGTTCTGCAAGCTTGTAACACCGGCGCCTACACCGATAGACCAAGTCCTATACTGTGTTGCCGGACCAAATGGGGTAGTGCCTTCAATTGATGACTGTTTTGCGCTTTGGGCAAAGGACGCGGTTGAGATGATACCTGCCGCTACTAGTAATCCTGATTTTTTAAGGCTAATTTTCATAATGTGTTTTTGTAAAATTTTCTACTATAAAATTCTTGTTAAATTAACTCATTGACTACTCTTACAATAAATTTGCCAAAAATTATTTGGTCAGCTTACTCGGCCGAAAAAATTTGGCACCTCAATTTCAAAAGCCATGTGCTTAACAATATTCTCAGTAAAAATGTTTTGAAAAAAAGTTTTCCTACTTTTTGTAATCAAAATCACATCAATATCTTCATCTCTAATAATCGTATGTATACCATTGGCAATGTTCTCCCGTGAGCCTGCAAAATAGCTCGGTGCTTTGACGATGTAGGAGATGTCTTCAATACCAGTCTCTGCTATAATCTGTTCAATCCATTTTTCAAGTTTTGATCCTAAGATATTGATTTCTAGTTCGTTTTTGTTGATATGGATAAGTTGTAAATGAAAATCCTTTCCATATAATGGGATCGCTTGTTTGAGGACTTCCAATTCACCTGGTTTAAAATTTGTCAGCAGCGCGATGTTGTCTTTTTTTAATTTTACGGCATTTTTTGGAATCGCTAATACAGGGATTTTTGACTCTTTAATGACGTCATAAGTATTGCTTCCGATCAGTACAGATTCAAGTCCTGTGACCCCCTTTGTACCCATAATCACTGTTTGGTAGTTCTCTTTTATCTCCTGTTTTTCCAATGATTCGGCTAAAATTCCATTCGAAAATAAGGTTGAAATTTTTAACGAAGGATATTTTTGTAGAAGTTCAGCGACAAGTTTCTCCATCTTACGACGAGTGTCCTCTTCGGTAGGGTCTACTAAATGCTTCGCATTTGCGAATTTGTTGATATGTGAAGTGAAGGAGTGGAAAAGTGTGATTTCATCATGTGTTTCCTGAGCAATCTGGGCTGCATAGTTTGCTGCGACTTCCGCATTTTCGGAAAAATCTACAGGTATTAATAATTTAGACATAGCGATATACTTAATTATGCTTTGGTAAAAAATATTGGAACTAAAGGGTGGCTAAATAATGCTTTTGCCACTGATCTGGTGAAAGTACGTTCAAAAAAGGATTTTCTTGAACGTGTTACGAGTAATATCTTGATTTTTTCAGTATGGATCATTTCATTGATAACTTCAGGGACAGTGTCTAGATCCTCAATGTCGCCTTGTATTGAGTCGACTTCAATGGCTATGTTGGTCACGCCAATATATTTTTTGATTTTATACTTCCATACTTCCAATTTATCTTCTATCCGGTTTTCCGAAGAATGATCATAATGAACATGCATCAACTTTAATTCAAAATCCTTACCCATTATATTGACGAAATCTTGGACCGTCTGTACTTCTTCTTCTTTGAAATTGGACAATAAACCAACCTTATCAACCTGTTCGAATGATGCTTCTGTCGGAATAGCCAGAACAGGTATTTTTGCTTTTTTGCTAATGACGTAAGTGGTGCTGCCAATAAGTTGGCTATCATCATTGGTAATACCTTTTGTGCCCATGATGACAAAGTCAAAACGATCAGGTGTGCCCATTTCAGGGAGAGTTTCCGTGATCATGCCACGTTCGCACTGGGTAGTCACTTCAAGGGTAGCATGTGTCGATTTTATCTGATCTGAAAGATTCTTAATAAGGATATCAGCTTTAAATATGGGGCTTCGCTTTCCAATGGAATCAGTTTCTTCCTCAAATACAGCAGAAGCAGAGGTATAATTGTGATAAAGGTGGATACTGTAGCCTTTTTGAATGGCTAGGTCCACAGCATAATTTACCGCATTGTTAGAATGAGCCGAAAAATCTACCGGTAGTAGAATGTTTTTTTTCATCTGTTTAAATTATTTATAAGTGTTGTTCTCATCGGTATAAATGAGCTCGTTTCACTCGGTTTGTTTGTTTAGTTGTGATGAAGCCATCAGATTTAATTTTTCTTAATTTTTTAGAGCCCTCTATCCCTATCAAATGTAATAAAACAAATGCAATTGTGAATGGCTATCAGTCAAAATGTTTTTATTGTTTAACGTATTAAATATGATCCTGATCGTACAAAGGTGGCTAACATTTAATGCTTTTAAAATGTTGCATTTAATGCATATTTGTGATTGCGGTCATCCTGAAAATAGGACAATCCTGTCTATCTGAATCTTATGTCCTGATTTTTTTGTTTGAAAAGTCAGTTGACTATGAAAACTGAGCGTTATTAAAATCATTGTGTCATGGTTATTATCTCGTATTCTACATTGCATAACAGACCAATTTTGAGTAAGTTTGCACATATTTTTAGATAATTAAATGACAAGTAGAGAAATTCGTCAAGCCTTTTTAGACTTTTTTAAAAGTAAGGGGCATCAGATAGTACCTTCAGCACCAGTAGTTGTAAAAAATGATCCTACATTGATGTTTACCAATGCAGGGATGAACCAGTTCAAGGATTTATTCTTGGGGGAAGCGTCGATTAAATTTCCACGTGTAGCTGATACGCAGCGGTGCCTGCGTGTTTCGGGTAAGCATAACGATTTAGAGGAAGTTGGTATTGATACTTACCACCACACCTTATTTGAAATGTTGGGAAACTGGAGCTTTGGGGATTACTTTAAAAAGGAAGCTATTGCTTGGGCTTGGGAACTATTGACCGAAGTTTATAAACTTGACAAAGATCGTTTATACGTAACTATTTTTGAGGGCGACGCGAGTGAAGGTTTGGACCGGGATATGGAAGCGTTTGATTTTTGGAAACAATGGATAGCTGAAGATCGTATCTTGCTTGGCAATAAAAAGGATAATTTCTGGGAAATGGGAGAGACTGGTCCTTGTGGACCTTGTTCTGAAATCCATTTTGATATGCGTAGTGCAGAAGAACGTGCGCAGGTAGCAGGACAAAGCTTAGTTAATGCTGATCATCCACAGGTGATTGAAATTTGGAACTTGGTCTTCATGCAATTCAATCGCTTGAAGGACGGATCTCTCCAATCTTTACCAGCTAAACATGTCGATACAGGTATGGGCTTTGAGCGTCTTGTCAGATGTATTCAGGGTAAAACCTCAAATTATGATACAGATGTCTTTACGCCAACTATTGATTTTATTGCAGAGAAATCGGGGATAAAATATGGTTTAGATGAGAAAACTGACATTGCGATGCGTGTAGTATCTGATCATATCCGTGCGGTAAGTTTTGCGATAGCAGATGGACAATTACCCTCTAATAATAAAGCTGGATACGTAATCCGCCGCATTTTACGTCGTGCGGTGCGTTATGCTTATACATTTTTAGGATTCAAAACACCATTTATTCATGAGCTTGTTCCAGTTTTGGCGGCACAATTCAGTGGCGTATTCGATGAATTGATCCAACAACAGGATTTTGTTCAGAAAGTAATCTTAGAGGAAGAAGTTTCGTTTTTAAGAACTTTGTCCACTGGGGTACAGCGTTTTGAAAATTACGTGGAAGATCATAGCGTTATTAATGGTGATTTTGCATTTGAACTATACGATACATACGGCTTTCCAATCGATTTAACAGAATTGTTAGCGCGAGAGAAAGGATTGTCTGTTGACATGGAGGGCTTCAAACAGGCGCTTCAGGTTCAAAAAGATCGCTCTCGTGCGGCAACAGCAATTGACACCGGAGACTGGATTCTTGTCAATGATGATGAGGGTTTTGAATTTGTTGGTTATGATACCTTGACCGCAAAAACAGAAATCGTAAAATACCGTAAAGTTGTTGCAAAAAATAAAGAGCAGTATCAATTGGTTCTTTCCGTCAGTCCGTTTTATGCCGAAGGGGGCGGGCAGGTTGGAGATTCTGGTGAACTTGTCTCAGAAGAAACAGGTGAAAAGATATACATTACGGATACGAAAAAGGAAAATGGAATTTTCGTTCATTTTACCAATAAATTGCCTTTGGATCTGAGCAGTACCTTTATTGCGCAGGTTGACGCTACCAAACGACTGGATACCGAAAACAATCACTCTGCAACTCACTTATTGCATGCTGCACTAAAACAGGTATTAGGTACGCACGTAAATCAAAAAGGTTCATTGGTCAATGCTGATATACTACGTTTTGATATTTCTCATTTTGCAAAGATGAGTGAGGATGAGATCAAACAGGTAGAGGATATCGTGAATGCCAAAATTCGTGAAAATATCCCGTTGAAAGAAGAACGGAATATACCTTATCAGCAGGCTTTGGATTCAGGTGTAACCGCCCTGTTTGGTGAGAAATATGGTGACTTTGTACGTGTGATTACTTTTGAAGATCAATTCTCCAAAGAGCTATGCGGTGGTACACATGTGAAAGCTACGGGCCAGATCGGATTCTTTAAGATTGTTTCTGAGTCAGCTGTTGCGGCAGGAGTGCGTCGTATTGAGGCGATTACAGGAACTCGCTCAGCGGCGGTAATTCGTGAGCATTTTGAATTGGTACAGCATCTAAAAGAACTGATGAATAGTCCAAAGGACTTTGTGTCTGCTTTGGGTAAGATCATTGACGAAAATGGAGCGCTGAAAAAAGAAATTGAAAAAAGCATTACTGAAAAATCTTTAGCATTGAAATCGGAGCTGGAAGCAAAGATCGAACAGGTCGGCGATATCAACTTCTTGTCGACGTTGGTGGATCTGCCGAATGCAGAAGCGGTTAAAACCTTAGCTTATGCAGTAAAGGGAGCTGTCAATAATTTATTTTTGGTTATTGGAGCGGAATTCGATGGAAAGCCAAGTTTGACAGTCGTAATTTCGGATGATTTAGCAAAAGAAAAAGGTTTAAATGCGAGTAACATTGTTCGTGATCTGGCAAAGGATATCCAAGGTGGTGGCGGGGGACAACCTTTCTTTGCGACAGCGGGAGGTAAAAATTCTGCAGGATTAAAAACAGCCATTGAACGGGCGAAGGAATTTTTGAGTTAAATTATATGAAACTTCCTATTTATTCAAACCGAGTGTAACGAGTTCACTAATTCTGCTGAAGAGCAAATTATGCCTGAATAATCACAGGGGGAGTAATAAATAGGATAGTTTCTTCAATTTAAAAGGAAACCGAGTGCAATGACATTTATTTACAGATGGACCTATGGCGCTCACAAAACAATATACGGATGAAAAAGGCAATTTTTTTAGTAGTTGGTGTGGTTGGATTGATGTTGGGTTGCCAGAATAAAGAGCAGTTTACCATCAAAGGAAATATAGAAAATCCTGGTAATATAAAAGTTGTCTCCTTGTATGAGGGTGATACCAAGCTAGATTCTATGTTTTTTGGTGACAATAACAAATTTCAGTTTGTGCGTCAGGCTAGTCAATCGAGATTGTTGTCGCTGCGTGTCGGTAAAAATCGCTATGACCTGATTGCTTCCCCAGGTGAGACAATTTCATTTAAAGCAGATTTGCATAAGGATGTTAATGATTATCTCGTTGAAGGGTCTGAATTGTCGAAAACGATCCAGCCGTTTGCTAAGGAACGGAACCATCGCGATTACATGCAAGATTCTCTACAGGGTGTCTTTTCCAAATTAACAGCAAATTCAACTGCTGACGAAATAGAAAAACTTCGTGCAGAATATAAAGCCAAATTTGCAAATGAACTTCGTGACTATACCAGCAAGGCTGTCGATTTTTCCACTAAGCATAATGATCTGGCTGGATTTTATGCCATCTCCACGTTGGATCCTGAGGTAGCGGAGGCAGAAATTATTGCTTATGCAGATAGAATTAAAAATGAATTTACGGAAAATAGATATGTGACTCAGTTTAAGGAGGAAACCCAAAAGCTGAAGAAAATGGCTATTGGTCAGCCTGCTCCGGAGTTGACGTCATTTACGCCTTCCAATAAAGAGGTGAAGTTGTCTAGTTTTAAAGGAAAATACACTTTGGTTGACTTTTGGGCTTCTTGGTGTATGCCATGTCGCCAGGAAAATCCAAATCTTGTCAAGTTATATAATGTTTATCACACCAAAGGTTTCGATATCCTGTCTGTTTCATTTGATGATAACCCTGGTTCATGGATGCGTGCTATTGCAGATGACAAACTGACTTGGACACATGTGTCTGATTTAAAGGCTTGGAGCTCACCGGTCGTAATAGATTACCGTGTCAAAGCATTGCCTACCTCTTATATCCTCGATCCAAATGGTATTATCATAGCAAAGAATCTGCGTGGTGAAGAGCTTGCTGGTTTTTTGAAGAAAACAATTAAGTAATCAATGTGTTATTGTTAATTGAAATATTACTTAATAATTTGGTAACATTAGATTAATCGATTGTTATCATTTTGTTCATATTTTAGCAGAAAAATAAGACAAATGAGTTCTTCGAAACAAAAGATTTTAATTGTTGATGACGAAAAAGATATCTTGGATTTAATTGCATTCAACTTAAATCGTGAAGGTTATCAGGTCTCTACAGCGCAAAATGGGGAAGAGGCAATACAAGTTGCCAAGCAAGTAAACCCCGATCTGATCATCTTGGATGTGATGATGCCTAGGATGGACGGTATTGAAGCTTGTCGCATCATGCGCGCTATGCCTGAATTCAAAAGTACCTTTATGGTGTTTTTGACAGCCAGAAGCGAAGAATATTCAGAAATTGCCGGATTTCATGTTGGAGCGGATGATTATATCGCCAAGCCAATTAAGCCTCGAGCACTGATGAGTCGTATTAATGCGATCTTAAGAAGAAACGCATCGGAGGAGTCTGATTCAAACGCACAGGATAAAATTGAGATAGCTGATCTGGTTATTGATAGAGATTCTTTCTTAGTTTACAAAGGAGAGCAAAAGATTGTGCTTGCCAAGAAAGAGTTTGAATTGCTTTACTTGTTAGCTTCCAAACCAAATAAAGTTTTCACAAGAGAGCAGATTTTAAAAAGTATTTGGGAAGACTCGGTGGTTGTTACCAATCGGACAATCGATGTGCATATCCGTAAGCTCCGTGAAAAAATAGGCGACGATTACGTCACTACAGTAAAAGGAGTAGGTTACAAATTTGATAAAGAATAAAAAAAGAGGCTTAGGCCTGTCTTGGTCGGAAGAAAAATCTTCCGACTTTTTTATTTATAAAAAACCTGTTTTTTAATGATTCGTGTTTTTTATTAAGGTATCAATGAGTTCGCTGTGCCGGGTTTACCGGCCATAACGAACCTTCATTCGATTTTTAGAACTGTTGGTGCTTTGAAAGCATAAAGGTTTTATTTCCAGCCTGGATTTTTCCCTCGTTGAATAAAAGTTGGTGCACGATCATTCGAACGTGCATAAGGATAAGATCAAACTATTTTTTTGTCTTCTATATGGGGTAACTCTTTGACCGGATAACTTGATATCACGGTAACAAATCTTTACTTTTGAAAGATAGCAACGTAAAAAGATCAACATGTCATCTATTCTTATAAAATCTGCGCAACTTGTTAACGAAGGTAAAGTTGAGACTGCTGATGTATATATCAGTAATGGTCGAATCGAAATGATCGCACAGGAGATAAATCATCCTGCGGATCAGGAAATCAATGCTGAGGGACTACATCTGTTTCCGGGATTAATTGATGACCAGGTTCATTTTAGAGAACCGGGGTTAACTTATAAAGCGGATATATGGCATGAAAGCCGTGCTGCGGTGGCAGGTGGGACAACCTCCTTTATGGAGATGCCAAATACAGTTCCCAATACCCTGACGCAGGAATTGCTCCAGGATAAATATGATATTGCAGGAAAGAATGCATTAGCCAATTACTCGTTCTTTATGGGAGCGGCCAACGATAACTTAGAAGAAGTACTGAAAACCAATCCACGTGATGTCTGTGGTATAAAGGTATTTATGGGATCATCCACAGGGAATATGTTGGTGGATAATGAAAAAGCTTTGGAAGGTATCTTTGCCAACGCTCCTACATTGATCGCTACACACTGTGAGGACGAAGCAACAATCAAAGCCAATCTGGCGAGATTCAAGGAGCAATATGGTGAAGAGGGATTGAAGATTGAAATGCATCCATTGATCCGATCTGCTGAAGCTTGTTACTTATCTTCATCTAAGGCTGTGGAATTGGCAAAAAAGCATGATACAAGATTACATATTTTACATATATCAACAGCAAGAGAGATTGAACTATTCCGGAATGATATCCCATTAAAGGATAAGAAAATCACTGCCGAAGCTTGTATCCATCACCTTTGGTTTTCTGATCAAGATTACCTAACAAAGGGGAATTTTATCAAGTGGAATCCGGCGGTAAAAACGGCCAATGACCGTGACCATATTCTTAAAGCTGTATTGGATGGACATATTGATGTGATAGCGACAGATCATGCCCCACATACAATCGAGGAAAAAACACAGCCATATGCATCGGCTCCTAGCGGTGGTCCTTTGGTTCAACATGCTTTACAAGCATTATTGGATATGGTCAAAGCAGGTAAAATGACCTTGGAACAATTGGTTCAAAAGTCAGCACATAATACAGCTACACTATTTCAGATTGAAGATCGTGGCTATATCCGTGAAGGCTATTGGGCGGATCTGGTACTCGTGGATCTAAATAAAAAATATACCGTTTCAAAAGAAAATATCCTTTCTAAATGTGGTTGGTCACCATTTGAAGGACACACATTTAGTTCAACCATTGAACATACCATTGTATCTGGTAAAGTCGCATTTTCTCAGGGACAAATTATTGAGAAAGGTGCTGGTGAGCGTTTGTTGTTCAACAGATAAGTTGTCATAATATGGAAAAAAGGGCTTTTATAAAATCAATTGCTTTGGGCACATTCGCCATTCCGATATTGGGAGCTGGGCGCGCTACAGAAGTCGCAGCGGAGCTTGCAGGAGCGGCTACTTTGTTGGCAAAGAAGCTATACCCAGGGGATACTATAGGGTTGATAACTCCAGCAGGTGTTTTGGACGATGAGGAATCGATCATTATCGCACGCGAGATCTTTGAAACATTGGGTTTTAAAGTGAAGGAGGGAAAACATATCCGTAGCCGTTACGGTAATTTGGCAGGGACAGATCAGGAACGTATTGCTGATATACATGATATGTTTGCTGATAAGGCTGTCAAAGCAATGGTTTGTGTCAGGGGAGGTTCGGGAACTTCCCGGCTCTTAGACCAACTTGATTATAAGATGATTGCTCAAAATCCTAAAATTTTGTTGGGTTATTCAGATATAACGGCTTTAATTCTTGCTCTGTACGCGAAAACTGGACTTGTTACTTTCCATGGCGCGGTTGGTATAAGCACATGGACAAAGAAGCTGGCCGAGGCCTTTAATGCACAATTTGTTGCCAATAAGCCTGCGGTATTTGAAAATCCCAAATTGAGGGGGGATAATATTGTACAGACTAAAGATCGGATAGCTACAATCTTCCCAGGTGTTGTGGAGGGGGTATTGTTGGGTGGAAATATGACCGTATTGACGGGCTTATGTGGAACTCCTTATTTACCAGATTTTAAAGATAAGGTACTTTTTATTGAGGAGGTCGATGAAGATATGGAACGCGTCGATCGGATGTTTTGCCAGTTGAAAAATGCAGGGATATTGGCAGGGATTAAAGGTTTTGTTTTTGGGAAATGTACTAATTGTAAACCATCGGGAGGCTATGGCTCTGTGACATTGGATCAGCTATTCAATGATTATATTAAGCCCTTAAACGTGCCTGCTTATAGCGGAGCTATCATTGGGCATATTGCGGAGCAATTTATCCTTCCCGTAGGTGCAAAGGTGAGAATGGATGCGTCACAAGGAACGATTACCTTACTTGAGCCAGCCCTAAAAGATTAATATGAATTTAGTGAAAGACGATTTTATCAAAGCCTTTTCTTTATATAAAGAAAAGGCTTTGCAGCATAGACGATTTAAACATCGGGATATTTTGCCATTATTGGAGAATAATAAAATCCATAATGAACTTACAGTAGAGGAGATTGGAAGATCAGTAGAGGATCGTTCAATTTTTAGATTGAAATATGGGCAAGGGCCGATAAAAGTACTGTTGTGGTCGCAGATGCATGGCGATGAGCCTACGGCAACAATGGCGCTATTTGATCTGTTTAATTTTTTTAAAGGGGAGGAGGATGGCTTTGATACTTTTCGAAAGGAGATCGCGGAGAAACTGACTTTATATTTTATTCCGATGTTGAACCCTGACGGCGCGGAGCGTTATCAGCGGAGAACGGCAATGGATGTGGACATGAATCGTGATGCGCGTGCTGTTGCAACTGTGGAAGGCGCTCTGTTGAAAGCACAGGCGATGTTATTAAAACCCGATTTTGCTTTTAATCTCCATAATCAGAATAATTATTACAATATACCTGGTACCGCGACCCCGGTGACAATTTCCTTGTTGGCTCCAGCATACGACTATGCGAGAAGTGTTAATACGGTCAGGGCAGATGCCATGCGGGTAATTGTGGGAATCAATAAGATATTACAGGAATTTATCCCAAATGCAGTGGCCAAATATGACGACGAGCATACCCCGCGTGGTTTTGGAGACAATTTTCAAAAATGGGGTGCCAGCACTATTCTGATTGAATCAGGAGCCTATGCCGGTGATCCTGAGAAGCTGGAGGTTCGGAAATATAATTTCATTGCGCTATTACAGGCCTTTCTGGAAATCGCTTCGGGATCTTACTCGGAACATGATATTGCTGATTACAACGTGATTCCTTTTAATGATGAAAAGCTTCATGATGTTTTGATCCGGAACCTATCTATCGAAAAAAATGGTAAGAAGATGCTCGTGGATGTAGCCATTCGGCAAAATGAAAAAACCGTAGTAAATGACTACTTTGTAGAGGGAGTGATCGAAGATATAGGCGATCTGCGGGACTTTTATGGATATACCGATCTTGATGTTGAAGGACTCCAATTTATTCCCGCAAAATTGTATACAGATCGGATATTTTCACTAGCGGAATTAACTTTAGCAATGATAGGTGATTTGTTGAAACAGGGAATAGGAGCTATTCATATTGACAGTGATGAATCAATGGGAAAATTACATAGTTATCCAATAAATATCAGCGTTGATAAACAGCTTTTATTGGAGGATATGCTTTTACTGGGTTCGCGAGCCAACTTTTTTATTGGCACTAACCAGGATATTAAGTATGCTGTGATCAACGGCTACTTATTGAATCTGATGACTAATCTACCTGTGCAAAAATGTAAAAACAATATTTTCAGTTCCACTTCTTAAGTGCTCTTTTTGCTTTTATTAAGGTAATTTGAGTTTTATCAACCAAGCTGACTGATAGGGGAGATCGTAATATAATAGCGTTGATTAAATACAAATGCCCCAAAAAGTATTTAATTTTTGAGGCATTTGTATTAGAATATATTTTCCGTTACGTGGAATAAATCATGCTATGGCTTATCCCACCATACTCTTGCATTAAGTCCGTCGGCACCACCGTATGGGAAAGCTGCAACAGCAGTATTATAGTTCACTGTATTATTTGATGCTTCCTGGGTAGGGTAGCCTTCTCTACGTGGAATCAGATTTCCATTGGCTCCTGCAGGTGCCATTAAAACAGGGAAACCCGTTCTTCTCCATTCTGACCAAGCCTCATAACCATTTAAGAAAAGATGGATCCAACGTTGCTCGGCAATCTGCTGTATAGCCGTAGCAGCCGTATATGCTACCGAGGGTTGGGTAATATATGCATCTATGGTGGAAGCAGAAGTCGCATTAGCTGTCCATGAATTAATAGACTCTCTGATCGCATTTTTGTAGTTGGTTTCTGCAACAGCATCACCACCATTTATCCATCCTAATTTCGCGGCCTCAGCCATTGCAAACAATACTTGGGGGTAAGTCACTAAGTTGACTGGAGAATTTTGTTGTCTAAGCTTGGCCCCCAACAATGATATTCCCGGAATATCACCAGAATTTCCAGCCGCTTTTCCATATTCTAAACCAACATATTCCCCTGCTTGATTCTTGTCACCATAGATCGGTAAACGCGGATCATTTTTAGGTTTCATATAATCTACTAGAGGCTTACTCAGTGCGAACCACTGACGTTCGAGACGCGTGAACGAATTATACCAGAAATTTTCATGATCCTTTTCCGCTAAATGTGGATAGGCAAAATTGTCCGCATTAGAGGTCATGACACCGTCTGCTAAAGCACTGGCAAATTCCTGTTTACCCCAAGTGGCATCCACTTTGGACAAACGGAGTGCCATAAGAAGGCGAATCGTATTACCGACTTTCTTCCATTTGCTCATGTTGCCATTGAAGATGATCTCATTTTTTAATGTAGCATTGGGATCTAGGGTGGAACTTGCCTCCTTTAGCTGTTTGAACAGGCTTGTGTAGATTTCTTTCTGCGTATCATATTTAGGAAGGCGATTCTGACTTCCCTTCAGCGCATCGCTATAAGGTAAATCTCCCCAACGATCGGTCATATGCAACATAAAATAAGACTCCAGAATATTAGCTAGCGCAATTTGGTTAGCCGCACTACCCTCTGATTCACTTAATGTTCCATTTTTAGCTTTATCCTTTACTTCCTGAATATTTTTTAACGGGCCCTTATACCAACTTTCAAAATTTAAATTGGTTGATATATACCTAGAGTTGTCTGTATATGTCGTTAACGATAAATATTGAGGGTAATGTACCCCCATCTGATTAGCCGTATTGGCACTCGTCCCTGATAGAAAGAACTCTGCATTGGCTAATAATTGCATGCCTGTTGCAGTGGAAGGATTATTCGGGTCTATATCATATGAATCGTCAAATTTTTTACTGCACGATACCGTCGTCGTTATAATAGCAAAAACGAGGGCATATTTTAATAATGATAACTGTTTCATGATTTTAGAATTTAAAGCTTAGGTTTACCCCGTAAGAACGTACTGTTTGCAATTCCCCTTTCTCGATCCAACTGATGGATGCACTTCCCATAGAAAGTTCGGAAGGATCAATTCCTTTCGGTGCTTTTTGCCAGATCATCCATGGGTTTCTCGCAATAGCAGCAATACGGATAGATTTAAATGGTGTTTTCTTTAATGTATTTTCAGAAAATGTATACCCTAGACTTACTTCTCTCAATTTTATATAGGAGGCATTGAATAACCATTCTTCGTAAAATTTAGTTCCGATCTGGTTTCTAAAATAGCTTCTTGCATCGACAAATGCATTGACAGCTTCCCCCGTAGCTTGCGAAATACCCGAAATTTCGTACCCACCACCGTCAGCTAATGGATCGCGTACATTTTTGCCATTGCTATTCATTGCAGCAGTCTCTTCTGCCTGTCCGGATTTTACAGCGAGCATTTTAGACCAGCTAAAAAATTTGCCCCCAGATTGGAAGTCTATCATGGCATTAAAATCGATGTTTTTATATCGGATTGAGTTTAAGAATCCACCCGTAAAATTGGGGAGAACAGAGCCGAAATCTTTGTTCAGTTCCTGTATCGGCATGTTATTGGCATCCAATAAAATTTTTCCTGTTGCTTGATCGCGCAAATAGCCCGGCCCTATTAAAGTACCAAATGCTTTTCCCCTGTCTGCTCTTAAATAAACTGTTTGACTAGAATAAGTGTTTAAATCCAACTGGTAAGAATTAATATTGTCGATCAATTCGTGGATTTTACTGTTGTTTCTTGCAAAATTCAAGGTCGTATTCCAGGTGAAGTTAGCTGATTTCACAGGTGTTCCAGAAAGCGATATTTCGATACCGTTGTTCTCAATATCTCCGGCATTCACAAATTCAGATTCATATCCGGTAGCTGATGACTGTGATAGATCAATAACTTGTTTTTTATTACGTTGTTGGTAATAAGTGAAATCAAGTCCTAAGCGATCATTGAAAAATTTGAGGTCTGTACCGATCTCAAAAGTATGGGCAAAAGATGGTTCCAGATTCGCATTTTTTAGTTTATCCGGGACAGATACGGTTGTAATTGTACCTGTACTGGTTTTGTAGGCCGTCCCCATTTGATAGTTTAAAAGTGCAGAATAAGGATCAACATCAGAGCCCGCAATCGCATAGGAAGCTCTCAATTTACCAAAAGATAGTACTTTGGAATCGAATAGTTCGCTAAATAGGAAAGATCCAGAAACCGATGGATAAACATAAGAATTGTTGTTTTTAGGCAATGCTGATGATACGTCCTGACGAATTGATGCGTCAATAAAGTAGATATCCTTATAACCGACAGAGGCCATTGCATACAGTGACCGGATTTGTTTTTTCAATTTATAGGAAGTTGTTTCCGGACGGTCAATAGATGCCGCAATATTATAAAATCCCCTCGTTGCCAAGCCGCCAACAGTAGCTTGCGAAACATAAGAATAGTCGCGGGTATAAATATTGGTACCTAAATTAGCATTTAGCGAAAAATCATTCCACTTGTTGTTGTACTCTGCTAAAAACTCATAATTGCTCTCATCATTTTGATATTTTCCTACAGAAAATGCTTCATCTAAACGACCCCCAAATGCGGTTCTACTGCTGAGGTTTTGCGTAAAGAAATCTTTTCTTACAAAACCTGAAACCTTTAGATTGTCAAAAATTTTATAGGATACGTTAACATCTCCAAATACCCGATCGCGCGAGTCATTATTTAGATTTTCGTAAGCGTCAAAAAATGGATTGTTCCAGTCAGAGGGTTTGTTATTTGTAATTATTCCTGTAGATGTATTCGGATTTACGTTCCAGTTTAATATCGTCCCATCCGCATATTTATAGTTACGGAGTCTATTAATATCAATGTTGCGTTGAAACCATTGTGTAGCACCTGTGAATGATCCCTGATAACCTTGTACAGGTCTTTGTCCATTATTGTTTGCGTAATTGATATTGGCTCCAACAACCAGTTTAGATGTGATGTCCAATGTTCCATTTAAGCCAAAATTATTTCTCTTTAGGGAAGTATTGGGGATAACACCTTTGATATAAGTATTATTATAGCTAAAGCGGATTGCGGCATTTTCATTACCGCCAGCAATTGTCAGACCATTGTTTGTTGTGAATCCCGTATTATAGAAATCCTGTATGTTGTTAGGTTGGGGTGAAAAAGGAGTGGTTTTGCCAAAGTCGGCATCTTGGGGATAAAAGCTATAAAACATGCGAACGGGAGTTCCGTCCATTTTTGGCCCCCAAGATTCGTCGTTACCATTGACATAGTACTCTCCAGAAGCTAATTTCAGGAAGGTTTGATTATTACCGACACCATAAGTGTTTTGTAGCGGCATAAAGTTGCCTGTTTTCTCCCAGGAAGTAGCAGAGTTAAATCCTATGTCAATTTTTTTAGGCCCCTTTTTTCCTTTTTTTGTTGTAATCATGATTACACCATATTGTCCCCGCATACCATATAGCGCAGAAGCAGTAGGGCCTTTCAGGACATTGATTGTTTCGATATCTTCAGGATTGATATCCTGTCCAACGTTTCCAAGGTCTACACCATTACCTGTTGAACTACTGAAATTCGAATTTGAGATCGGTGTGCCATCGATGACCATAAGCGGTTGGCCTCCACCTGTAACTGAGTTAACACCGCGGATCTTGATTTTTTGTGTTCCACCCAAATTTGCGCCAGAAGATCCCGTTACTTGTGCACCAGCAACTTTTCCTGCTAAGGAACCTAGTACATTTGTTTCTTTTGTAAATGTTAAATCATCTCCTTTGACTTGTTGTGCAGAATAACCAATGGATTTTTGGGACCGTTTGATCCCTAATGCTGTTACAACCACTTCATCTAAAGCCTGTTCGTTGCCGACGAGTGTAACGCTGATCGTTTTCCGGCCATTGACCTGAACCTCCTGCGCATTATAGCCAACAGCAGATAGGAGTAGTGTGGCATTCGAATTTGCATTGAGCGTGAATAAGCCTTGTTCGTTGGTAGATGTTCCTTGGCTGGATCCTTTGACATTTATGGTAACTCCACTGATGGGATTTCCATTGCTGTCGGTGATTTTTCCAGCAATCTGAATCTGTTGCGCGTATAGTGACTGCATCGAACTACAGGCTATGAGACACAACGTTGTGAGCACATGTTGTTTCATAAAGTGTGAATTGATTAATTTAGTTTGTTAATATCTTGGTAAAATTGGCTATTGGTTATAACTCCGATAGCGATTCAATGCAATGTTTTTCTTTAAGACAAAAAACATTGCATTGAATATAATGTTATTTTCTTAAAATTCCAATTCCAGGACGGTCCGGCAAGAAGCAGTTTCCGTTGATCACTGTCATTCCGTCGTAGATATCATTATCGATCAGTAGTGCCCCATCTAGATCTGCCCAGTCGGTCAATGGTGCTAATTGTGCCGCAGCGCTGATAGCGCATGAGGTTTCAGTCATGCAACCAATCATTACTTTCATTTCGAGAGAACGTGCAAGTTCGGCCATTCGTTTGGCTTCACGCATGCCTGTACATTTCATCAGTTTGATGTTGATACCACTGTAAACTCCTTTTAGTGCAGGCACATCAACTAACCGTTGACAACCTTCATCCGCAATTGTTGGGATTGGACTATGTTCAGTCAGCCAGGCATTATCATCGACCTGTTCTTTGGGCATGGGTTGTTCAAGGAAAGAAACATTTCGCTCAGCGAGCCAATGTGCCATTTCCAATGCTTCTTCCCGCGTTTTCCAACCCTGATTGACATCTGCACATAAGGGACGGTCAGTGACCTGACGAATGGTGTCAATGATCATCTTATCGGTATCCAGTCCCAACTTTACTTTTAGGATCTTAAATTGATCCGCTTCAGCAACCTTTTTACGGATCATATCCTCCGTATCGATGCCGATGGTGTAGGACGTCGGTGGGATAAGATCGGGGTTTAATCCCCAGATTTTATAAAACGGCTGGCCCATAATCTTACCAAGTACATCGTGCAATGCGATGTCAATGGCTGCTTTTGCTGCGGTATTTTTTGTTGCTACTTGATCTATATAGTGTAAGATCTCTTCGGTTTGGAAAGGGGAGTTGAATGCTGATAGATCAATTTGATTTAAAAAAGCGATAACACTTTCCTGTGATTCACCAAGGTATGGTGGCATGCTGGCCTCACCATAACCTACAATACCATCGTACTCCAGTTCGGTCAATACAACGGGTGTTGTACTTCGGCTGTAGGAAGCAACGGTGAAAACATGCCGCAATGTTAACGTATATGGACGGAACCGTAATTTAAAAAAGCCAAAGTCTTTGCTGATCCATTCAGATTGGTTGCTCATCTTGATTTATTTATTGATATAATAATTGTTTTCAGCGATTTTTTGAATTGCACTATCCTTGGCTCCAAGGTAACGGCGGGCTGCTACCACAGTACGTGTTTGGAAGTCGTCGTAATCTGGCGAATCTTTTAGCATACTGTTTATACGGACCAATCCTGCAGCGTGAATAAAGGTACCATTACCAATATAAAGGGCTACATGGGTTACCCGTGCGTTGGGATTATTGTTTTTACCTGCAGCAAAGAACAGTAAATCTGCTGGTTTAAGGTTTTTGAGTGCTTTGCTCGCATCGAAATGCCCCTCATTGTCCAGAATGTCTATCTTCTCGCCAGCCAGTACCTGTTGCGATGCATCTCTAGGGATGACAAAACCATTCATAAAGAAACTTGTCTTGGTAAAACCGCTACAATCGACTCCTTTAACGGATGTTCCTCCCCATAAGTAAGGCAGTCCTAACATCGTTTTTGCGCTTGCGATAATATTTTCGGCAGTAGGAGTTCGTGTATCCAACCAGTTTTTTAAGGTTAAACTTTCAGCTTTTTTAATATATCCTTTTCGGCCATCGGGATAAGCAATCGTATAAAAGTTGCCTTTCTGTCCTGTTAATTTTAAGATGTCGCCATAAACTAAATCCGATACCCGCTGGCTCTTCTCATCGGCTTCGGAATAGGATTTGCCAAATTCATTGGTGTAGATCAGCTTGTCCGCTTGCCTCCAGCTGTCAATTTCAGTTTTATCCATTACAGCTATTGAGGAGCTAGGTACCCATGCGATATACCCGTCGGGTGTCCGTACACGGTATTCACCACTTTTTTTCTGCAATAAATCTACTTGTGTGCCCAGTAAGACCTGACTTGTCAATTCTGCAGCATTATTCGGATCGGTACGCATGTTGGCAACCGAAAGTCTTATTACGCCGTTAGTTTTACCTTCGACACTTGCGTCAGGTAATAGTTGGATTTGGATATTAGCGGATATTTCTTTCGCTTTTTGTTCGAGTACGAACTTCGCATCTTTTTCAGTTGTCTCGAGGATATATTGATTTTGTGGGATATCCGCTTTTTGAATAGCCACAATTTTCGTTCTTCGATCAGGTGCAAATTCACGTTTTACGTTTTCTTGCAATTCTTTGATTTTGAAATATGTTGTGGAATCTGCCTGCTGTGCATGGCCATGACTTGTGCCAATAAGACTTGCACATGCTAAAATGGCGAATTTTAGTGTGTTTTTCATGCTGATTAGTTTGTTTCTAAAGATAGGATTAATTCACAATATAAATCAATGTTTATTGTCGATTTTTAAGTGATTTGAATATTGTGTTGCTAAAAAACGAATCTTTAGGCCTAATTTTAATTAATTTGTCTATTTGCTAAAACCATTTTGTATTATTGCTTATTGATAGCGAAATCAGCTTTTTTTTTGGTGACTCTCTGTTCGAAGATAAGTCGGTGAGCGATTGAGATCCTTTTTGGAACCAATAGGCATGCTAAAAAAGAATATTGTCAAGTTTTTGATAATTTGGGGTTCGGGTGATAATAGGGTAAAAAAAGAAGATATTCTTATTCCCGATTTCGTTGGATTGCAAGCGTAATTGTGTGGTTTTATCATGCAATTTTTACGATGATCCAATAAGAATTAGGAGCATCTTGGACTCCATCGTTATGGATGCATTATTCTACTCATGAGAATCAAAAAATAGTATATCCATGTTTGGACGGTAGGACGCTACTCAAATGAAACAGGGTGTTAAAAGATAAATAATTTACATATGAGTTCTAGACGTAATTTTATTAAGCAAGGTTTTATGGCTGCTACGGCTATAGGTACCTTGAGTGCATTCGATACAAAAGGGTTGACGATTGCATCTAGTGTCAAGGTGAAGAAATATCCTATCGTGATATCGACATGGGATTTTGGGATAGCGGCAAATAAAGCAGCATGGGAGATCTTGTCGAAAGGTGGGAAAGCTCTTGACGCTGTCGAGCAGGGTGTACGTGTACCTGAAGCGGATTTGGAGAATATGACTGTAGGTAAAGGGGGGTATCCGGATCGTGATGGACATGTGACCCTAGATGCCTGTATTATGGATGCTGATGGTAATTGTGGCGCTGTGGCTGGAATGGAAAAAATTGGTCATCCGATCTCCGTGGCCCGTCTGGTGATGGAGAAAACACCGCATGTCATGCTTGTTGGTGAAGGTGCATTGCAATTTGCATTGGAAAATGGTTTTCAAGAAGAGAATTTATTGACGCCAGAAGGGGAGAAAGCTTGGAAAGAATGGTTAAAGGAGAAGAAATACAAACCTGTCATTAATATTGAAAATAAAACTTTTGCTGCGGAGCGCTTACCCGGCAATCAATACAATCACGATACAATTGGTATGTTAGCCTTGGATGCCAACGGAAATATCTCTGGGGCCTGTACGACCAGCGGAATGGCATTTAAGATGCATGGCCGGGTAGGGGATAGTCCGATTATTGGGGCAGGACTCTATGTGGATAATGAAGTTGGTGGGGCTACCTCGACCGGTGTCGGTGAAGAGGTTATTCGAAATGTTGGTAGCTTTTTGGTAGTCGAATTAATGCGCCAGGGTTATTCGCCTGAAGATGCCTGCAAGGAAGCCGTGATGCGTATTGTGAAGAAAAAGCCCGCAATTGCCAAAGAGATACAAGTTGGATTTCTGGCGATCAATAAAAAAGGGGAGTATGGAGCTTATGCATTGCAAGAGGGATTCTCTTACGCCGTTTGCGACAGCAAACAGCAGGATCTATTGATCAAAGGAAAACACTATTATTAGTATTTAGATGAGATAGGAGATTTGAGACAAAGGATCAGGGACTGGAAAAAATATGACAGCAAGTATGCCAAGGGCTTATAAAAGCAAAGTCTAAATACTTACTACTCACTACGCACTATTAATTATAGAATACAGGTTTAGATAGAAGTATTAAATTTATTATTGATTATCTTTGTATAAGCGACGTTAGCGTGAGAAAAATGAGATAACAAGTATGCCAAGGGCTTAAAAATCAAAGGCTAAATACTCATTACTAAATACTATAAAAATATGAAAGCAACATTTGGAGGTGGATGTTTTTGGTGTACGGAAGTGATTTTCCAGAATACCGAGGGAGTGACATCCGTATTGCCTGGGTATATGGGAGGTCATATAGACCATCCTACTTATGAGCAGGTCTGTACAGGTACAACCGATCACGTAGAAGTGGTGGAGTTGGAGTATGATGATGAGTTGGTCAATTATGAGGATCTGTTGAAAATTTTCTTTAAGACACATAATCCGACAACATTGAACCGTCAGGGTAATGATGTGGGTACGCAGTATCGTTCTGTGGTCTTCTATCATAATGAAGAACAGGAGATCCTAGCGAAAAACTTTATTGATGAATTGGAAAACGAGGATATCTATGAAGATCCAATTGTAACAGCGGTAGAACCGGCATCAACATTTTGGCTTGCTGAAAATTATCATCATAATTATTTTAATGATCATCCTGAGAACCCATTTTGTTCAGTGGTCATTGCGCCGAAACTCCAAAAATTCCTAAAAGAATTTAAAGCCTAAAAGCTTTATATAGGAGCTTTGTGTCAAGCACAGCGAATTGATGGTGGACTGTTTATTGGAGGGGGAGGAGGATTGAAATAAGGCCTTGGTGACCCTTCTTTGAGAACTACCTGCGATCAATAATAATATAAAAAGGCTCGAATATCATATTCGAGCCTTTTCTTTATGCGGATTACTTATTGAAAAATGCTGTTAAAACATTTCCATTTGTCCTTTGTCATCAATTTGGATGTCGTCAGGATTAGTGATCTCTAATTTGATGTCATCTTCTTTTTTGTCATTGGATGCATCTGTTGCTGTTTCAGCTGTTGAAACCTCCGCCTTTGTCTCATCGGATTTTGTTTCTTCATCTACAGAAGCTACTTCTGTTTTTTTCTTTCCTTTCTCACTGAGATCCTCATCTACTGTAATTAAGGCTACAGATTGTACGGTATGGAAGGAAAGACGATTACCTTGCGCCTTTATGCCTTTGACATCAATGATTTCAGTCAATGGTTGTTCCAGCGTTTCCTCCGTTTGAGATTTGCCTTTTAGAATATCTAATTTGACTGTAGGTTCAGCCGCATTGCTCATTAGAACTAGTTTTGAACCGGGTTCTTCATTGATAAACGAAATGCGTTTACCAATAGGTTGGTCATCAAATTTAAAACGTTTGACGAAATAGGTGCCGCTCTTACCATCTTGATGTACTACGGTATAAACATGTTCCGGATAGAATTTCTCAATACGGATCATTTTCTCATCAAAGTGGTTGCTCAGGTCGAAGTTCGATAACTCGTAGCTGCCATCAGAAAGTACAACCAATATTTTATCATCACCATCAAATTCGCCTAAATATTGGCCACGTTCATCCGCATTTAAGCGTTTCATAATGGCGTCGTACCAAATTTTTCGTCCTGCGAGTGTTGAAATACCTGAGCTTTTAAAGGCGATTTTCTTGACCGGGTATTTGGAGACAATATTTCCTTGGGATGCACGACCTTTAATGGCAATTTCAGCGAAATCCATGTCGAAATTCAATTTCCGTAATTTCGTGTGCGGTTTGAGTTGTATATTGACAACTTCTGCTTCGCCGTTTGGATTAGCAGTGAAATATAAAACTTTAGATCCTTTAGATCCTTTGGATACGTCGTATTCCTTGTCGCGCGTAACGCCAACAACAGAAAAACGTTTGATATAACTTGTACCAGTTTCGCCTTCTTTATAGATGGCATTATATATGGTACGTTCGTCACCTTTTTTGAAGACCGCCACATGAATAATCCCTTTTCCAACAAATACTTTGTCTTGGATTTTGCTGACGACATATTTGCCATCTTCGCGGAATACAATGATATCGTCTATATCCGAGCAATCGCATACGAACTCATCTTTCTTCATTCCTGAACCGATGAAACCTTCTTCACGATTGACATATAGTTTGGCGTTAGCTAATGCAACTTGCGTTGCCTCAACCTTATCAAAGATGCGTAATTCTGTTTTGCGCTCACGATCTTTGCTGTATTTTTCACGCAGTTTTTCATACCAGGCAATAGCATATTCGGTCAACTGACGCAAATGACGCTTAACTTCTTTAATTTCATTTTCAAGCGTCTTCATCGTTTCGTCTGATTTTTTTACATCGAAACGTGTAATGCTGCTCATCGGTTTATCGATCAATTTCTTATAGTCTTCAGGAAGAATCTCACGATAAAACTGATCAAAGAATGGCTCAAACAAGCGATTTAAAACTTGCACTACAGTGTCAAAGTCACCGGCATTTTCATAATCGGCATGCTTATACATCCCTTCTTGGATGAATATCTTTAATAAGCTATTGAAGAATATTTTTTCTTGGAGGTCGTTTAGACGGATCTCCAGTTCTAACTTCAATAGATTTTTAGTGTTTTTGGTGTTCTCAATCAAGATATCATTGACACTCATAAAATGAGGTTTCTCATCCTTGATGACACAGGTGTTTGGCGAAATGGAAACCTCACAGGCTGTGAATGCATACAGTGCATCGATTGTAACATCAGGAGATATTCCCGGTGCTAAATGCACGATGATTTCAACATTTCCAGCTGTGTTGTCTTCGATTTTCTTGATTTTGATTTTACCTTTTTCATTCGCCGTGACGACACTTTCGATGAGCCCGCCTGTGGTGGTACCAAAAGGGATCTCGGTAATTGCCAAAGTCTTTTTATCTCGCTCCTCGATTTTAGCACGCACACGGATTTTTCCACCACGTTGTCCTTCGTTATAGTTGGATACATCGGCCATACCTCCTGTCGGAAAATCGGGAAGGATATTCGGGCGTTCGCCGTTGAGTACCTGAATTGAGCCGTCAATGAGTTCAATAAAGTTGTGCGGCATAATCTTGGTCGCTAAACCTACAGCAATACCTTCTGCTCCCTGGGCCAGAAGCAATGGGAATTTAACAGGTAAAGTGACTGGCTCACGGTTACGTCCATCGTAACTCTGTTGCCATTCCGTCGTTTCGGGATTGAAGACAACTTCATTCGCAAATTTAGAAAGTCGTCCCTCAATATAACGTGGTGCTGCCGCCGAATCACCAGTAATGGGGAACCCCCAGTTACCTTGACAGTCAATCAATAGATCTTTTTGTCCCAGTTGTACCATGGCATCTCCAATGGAAGCATCTCCATGGGGGTGGTACTTCATGGTATTACCAATAACATTGGCGGCCTTATTATATCGTCCGTCATCCATTTCCTTTAGGGAATGAAGGATACGGCGTTGCACGGGTTTCAAGCCGTCATTTATATGGGGTACAGCTCTATCCAAGATAACATAGGACGCATAATCCAAAAACCAGTTCTCGTACAGTCCAGATAAAGGTATTGTCTGACTTCCGCCCTCTGTTTTTCCTGATCCTAATTCTTCTTGATTATCTTCCGTTGGGAAGTTTGTTTCGTCACTCATTTACTCAGCAATAGATTAAATTGTACAATACAGAAATGTTCAAAATTTTATTTTATTCGAACGTGTAAAAATACAAAACCATTTTGTTTTATCCCAGTGAAACTATGAAAAGTTAAAAAAATTAGTTTTTAAAGCTAACATAATTAGTTTGATCTGTTCTGTTCAATCAGGTCATACCAAAAACAACGGATATCCCAATGGTCAAAATGAAACTCTTCGGTGACCTGAAAACCCACTTTTTCCAATACATGTCGTGATCCTTTGTTTTCGGTATGGGTGATGGCATGAAGTTCGAAATGAGTCAGATGCTCATGATAATACTGCATACAGGCTAATGCCGCTTCAGTAGCATATCCTTTGCCCCAGGATTCTAGCCTGAAACGATAGCCGAGATCCAGAAATCCGATACGTCCATTCTCCAATTCATCAATATATTTAAATCCTGTCCAACCGATCCATTGATTGCTAGATTTTTCAATGACTCCCAGCCGGCCAATACCATATTTTTCATATTGTTGCTGAATGAGAGCAATCACTTTTTCCATTTCTTCAATGGATTGAACTGGCTCTTTATTGAGAAAGGTATGTACATCAGTCTGCGAATCCATTGCAAAAAAATAGTCCTTATCGTCCATGTTTATCGGACGGATGATTAGACGTTCGGTTTCTAATGTCGGCAGGTATTTTTCCATCTTACACGTTTAAGGTTTTACTGGGGCTTAAAGCCACAGTTTATCGATATCTTTTTTTAATATTTTTTCCTTCATTTCTTCTTCAAAATCACCAAAATGTTCTTTTTTGACAGATTTACTGATCCGACCTTCTTCGAGTACCAAGATCTCATCACAGGTATCTTTTAATGTGGAAAATATATGCGATGAGATCAAGATGGTTTTGTTCATGGCTTTTAGGCGCAGTATAATTTCGGTTAGGATAATACTGCTTTGTAGATCTATTCCGTTAAAAGGTTCATCCAGAATGTAAAAACTGTTGTCCTGGAGCAGGGTTGCAGTTAGTGCCAGTTTCTTTTTCATCCCTGTAGAATAGGAACTTGCATACTCTTTTAATGGTAGTTCGAAGATATTTCTGTCATCGAGGTTTTTAATACTTTTCCCACGGGCGTCAGTAAGGAGGTAGATATACTCTTCGCCCGTCAGTTTTGACAAGAAATAGGGATCTGATGTAAGGTAGCCCAGATGGTTCTTAAGTGGTTGTAGGTTTGCGCTGATTTTTCCTAAGGCTGTTTCCAAACCTGCTATACAACGAAATAATGTTGTTTTTCCAGCACCGTTTTCGCCTACGATACCGTAGACCTTTCCATCCTCAAAAGTAAAGGTGACCTCATGCAAGACCTGATGCTGGCCAAAGGATTTACTGATATGAATAAGTTCGATCATAAATAGTTCTTTAAATTTTTGATGGCTTTAAAGTAATAGAATGGTAATAGTGCCAATATCAGCGGATAGAAGCTGAAACATAATGCCAGTGCAAAGCCCTCCGGAAAATTGATCTCTCGCGGATAAGCGACATATTTTAATGTAATAGCAAAGGGGAGCAGGAATAGTATGCCACCCAAAACAATTAATGCGTTAAACCATCCAGATGAAAAGATAAAGGCGTATGTCAAGAGGAGTGGGAGGGTAAATAAAAGGCATTGCAATACTCCTCGTCTAAATTTATGCAGAAGGAATCTGGTCGGTGTTTCTCGGCTGTTCCAAAGATAAAATACCGGTTCTGGTAACTGATAATAAAACATAGAGGTCAGTGCTATAGCAGCTATACAAAATAGAACGAGGTTAGGGTTCGTTACATAGAAACCGATTGCTGCCAGAAAATATAAAACGAGAATCAGCAGGTAGCTCTTACGGAACCCGATAATAAATTCAAAAGGTTTTTTTGCGAATGGAGTTGGGACGGATTTACCAAAAGTTTTAAAAACCAGAAAAGCAAATATAACAGCCAGCACAATTAGCGCGACGTTATATAGCCATAGTCCTCGAAATATAAAAATAGCAATGGTTGGTAAAATCACAATGCCATTTTCCAGTAGTCTGATCGTGTAAAAATCCTTTTTACTAAAGGTATTTTTTAGAAAATCGTTCCTATTTTTTTCGGTCAGGAGAAAGAGTAGCTGGAAGTTGCTCAGCAGTAAGGCATAGCTCCCAAAAACAGGATACTGGAGCAAAAGGTAATAGGCAAGATAACAGACCCCCAGTAACAAAAGTGGCGCAATCGCTATGGGAAGGCCGGTCGCCTTAAAATGGCGTGTCAACAATTTATATTGAAGCTTTAAATAATTGTTTATCATTTGCTATCTGTTTATAAATAGTCATACCTATATCAAAAACTAAGATTTTCTTTGCCAATTTAGCATATAGAGTAAAGCGATCACTAGTACCACGGCATTTGCATACATAATTTGCGGAATGCGGAGGATGACATCAGCATAATATAATCCAGCGAGGAGCGCCCCAAGACCAATTCCCGCTTCGAGCGAAATATACATGGTTGCGACCGCTTTGCCGCGATGTTCAGGGATACTCAGGTCAATAGTCCAGGCATTAACTGCGGGGGATAATATACCCGTGCCAATACCGTAGATGCTCGCTCCAATCATCATACCGATAAAGCTATCCCCAAAACCAATCACCACCAAAGCAACGGCAATAATCACTATGCCTGTAATAATAACTTTTGGTCTCCCATAGCGATCGGAAACCTTTCCCGAAACAAAGCGTATCATGACGGATGCGATTGTAAATGCCAGGAAAAAAAGGCCTTTATTTTTAAGTCCTAGATGTTCACTCCAATCTGGAATAAGGGTCAGGATTACACCGTATGCCGTATAGGATAGAAATGTAACTATTCCAGCAGGAAGTGCACGCCATTCAATGATATCCTTTCGGTCTATTTTGAGCATGGAAAGGTTGAATTTTTCCTTTTTGACCAAAGTTTCCTTCATATTGATGACGATAAGGATTGATAATAAAGCCATGAAGGAAGAGGAGTAGAACATGACATTAATCCCAAAAGCGTCAAAAATAGCGCTTCCTATTGCTGGGCCTACTGCAGTGCCGACACTGAATGCAAGTCCATGCATTCCCAAGGCTTCGCCCCATCTTTTTTGAGGAACAAGATCCGCAACATAAGCTGAGGTGGATGTAGGTTTAAAACCGGTAGAGAAACCGTGGATCAACCGAAGAAACAGAAAGCCCGCGACGGAAGTTAAGATCGGATAAAGAAAACCACAGATAAAACAGACGATGGATCCGATGGCCATGACGGGTACACGGCCCCAGCGATCGGTCAGTTTACCACTGAAAGGTCTTGAAATTCCGGCAGTCAATGTAAATAGTGCGATGATCAGCCCCTTGTATTCCGCTCCACCCAAACTACTCAAGTAATTAGGGAGCTCTGGAATAATCATATTGAAACTCGAGGAGAATAGGAGTGAGCTCAGGCAGAGTAAAATAAATTGAAGCGTATAGATGGATTTCTGTTCAGATGGCATTTTAAAACAATTGTCGTGCATGAATAATTCCTCAAGTATGCGATACCGTGGAAGATACCTGTACTTTTTGAAGAGTAGTTCAAATGTACAGCTTTTGAAACGATTAAACTTTTTCTTTTGTTCGAAATTTTTAAAAACCTTTCAATGATAACATAAAAATAATCCTCCAAAAATCCAGTTGAGGCAAATTTGTATATTTGGTCTTAGCTGGTGATGGAAACCTCTTTTATTGGGCGAACTTTAAGAAAACTCCAATTAATCGTATGTCAAAAGAAACAAGAAATCCAGGGGTCTATTTTGAGATTCCCGTACTGAATATGGACCGCGCTGTTCGTTTTTACAGCGCGCTATTTTCCTTCTCCTTTGATCAGGAAGAGTTTGATGGAATTCAGATGGCTTATTTCCCTTTTAAGGAAAAGCTATCGGGGATTACTGGTGCGCTGGCCAAAGGAGAAATTTATCAGCCTATGCATCAGGGGATACTGCTTTATTTGCATACCGAAGATCTGGAAGAGACTTTAAGAAAAGCAGAAAACACGGGTGCAAAGGTATTATACCCTGCGACCTTTCATAAAGATCTAGGCTTTGCAGTCGCTGAGATTGAAGACTCCGAAGGAAACCGGATCGGACTTCATCAAAGGTTATAGGGCTCCTTTGAAAATAAATTCGTTAAACCAGTTGTTGTCGGGCAACCTCACTGCAAAATATCGTTGTTGCCACGGCAACATTCAGCGATTCCGCTTGGCCGATGCGGGGGATGGTCACCGCTTGATCTATTAAGGCTATTACTTCTGCACTGATGCCATTGCCTTCATTTCCCATGACAATCAACCCTTCTGAACTCCATTCGGTCTGGTAAATGGATTGCCCATTGAGCAGTGCGCCATAGACCGGTAGGTCTGTTGAAGAGATAAATTCATGCAGGTCTACATAATGAACCTGTATTCTTGCCAATGAGCCCATTGTCGCCTGCACAACTTTTGGATTATAAGCGTCTACTGTGCCAATAGAGCAAATGATATGTTTGATCCCAAACCATTCCGCTGTGCGAATGATGGTTCCCAAATTACCCGGATCTTGTACATCATCCAATACGATATTGTAGCAATTTCTTAGATCACTTACTTCGATCTGTTGTTGTTTCGGAAGCTTGACCAGGGCAAGGACACCCTGAGGAGATTTTAGGGTACTAATCTTTTGGAATTCAGCCTCCGTCAGTTCATGGGATTTTATATTATGCGAGATTTTACCCACTTTTGTGTTTGCGTCGTCTGTATAGAAAATAGACTCAACCTGGTAGCTCGATGAGATAAATTCCTTGACGGATTTTATGCCCTCAACGATAAATAAGCCATGTTGTTTTCTATACTTTTTGTTTTGTAGAGACGTTATTAGACTGATTTGCGCTTTTGACAACATTTTTATTGATGATTAAGTACCCTCGTTTTATCGGATTTGCAAGTATAATGCTTTTGACGCTATTTTTGGCATCTTGCCGATCTTCAAAATATATAGATGACGACCAGGCCTTGGTTACAAAAATACAGATTTCCGGCATTTCACCAGCATTGAAAGAGTCTTCCGAAACTTATATATCTAATCAGATAAAACCTAATTCGCGTGTAAATCTATTTATTTACAATACCTTCAATACAAAAAAAGGACGCTATAAGACCAAGAAAATTCGAAATGTTGGCGAACCACCCCATTTGCTTGACTCAGCAATGGTCGACCTTTCCGCCAACCAGATCAGACGTTTTTTGTTTACCAAGGGATATTTTAATGCCAAAGTCAGTCCCGAGATTACGGTTAACAAAAAAAGAGCGCATATCAATTTTAACGTTGATGAAGGAAATGCATATCAAATTAGGAACATAGAACGTAAATTTGAAGATGGGGATGTTAAATGGTTATTTGATCGGGATATCCTGCCAAAAACTAAAGTTAAACCCAGTACGCAATATGATGCCGCCAAATTGCTGGAAGAACGGGAAAAGTTATATGTTGTTATGCGCAACAATGGGTATTATGACTACTTGAGGCAATATATGCGTGTCGGTATTGACTCGACATTGAGAGGAAACTTGATCGATTTAAAAATAAATGTAGAAAATCCCAGTGATTCAACGATACATAAAAAGTATCAAATTGATAGTGTATATATGACTATTAGGAATTATGGGGCAATGTCAAAGAAACCACCTCGCCGTATCACTGATTCTGCAAAACGACTTCTTTTTATAGATGAAACAAATAGCTTTCGTTGGAAACCTTTGGAAAGGTATATGTACCTACGATCGGGGAATTATTATTCGTTGTCCGAAGAAAATAAGTCTTATGATCGGCTTTACGAGATGAACGGCTTTCGGTCTGTGAAAGTACAGTTTGTAAAAAAAGATTCCAATAAACTCGATGTTCACTATGATTTCGTCCCGCGACCACGAATGGGCAACCAGATCGAAGGAGAGTATACTTTTAGTTCGGGGATGAGTGGTTTTAATATTGGAAATACATTTTCACAGCGTAATATTTTTGGTGGTTCTGAGCAATTGGAGGTAAAGCTGCGGTATGGTGTGCTATTTGATCCTCGTTTGGCAGGAGGGCTTTCCAGTAAGATATTCAACAATGATTTTCAGGCAGGTGTCAATTTAGTGATCCCAAGACTCATGGTGCCTTTCCATATTAATCCGGGCGGGAAATTTGGTTTACCAAAAACAACATATTCGATGACTCTTCAGTTGTTTGATCAGGACCGTACTTATTCCAACCGTTATTTTATTACTTCGCTGAATTACTCCTGGTATGAAACAGAGAATAAATATCATAGTTTTACCCCGATAGTATTGGAATATCGGGATGGGAGGTTAGATTCAAATTTTCGAAAAAATCTCGAACAGGAGGGGTATCAATTGTATGTACGTAGTAATGACCGTCAATATTTCGGATTGGGAACGCAATACACCTTTATTCTGAACGGAAAAAAGCTGACGAGCAAGGAAGATTTTCAATATTTCCGTGGAACAGTAGATGTCAGCGGTAATGTGTTGGATTTGATCAGTAGTATTGCTAAACTACCGGCAAATGCCGATGGTGAGAAAAAAATCTTTGGAGTACCGTTCTTGCAGTATGCGAAAACCGAATTTGATTATCGTTTGTACCGTAACCTTGGCGGAAATAGACAATTTGTCTTCCGCTTTAATCCGGGGATCGCAATTCCGTATGGTAACAATTCGAAGTTACTGATATTTGAAAAGAGTTTTTATAGTGGTGGGATGAATGGCATACGGGCTTGGCAAGCACGAACCCTAGGGCCTGGCGCATACAATAGGCAAAATTTGAGCGAAGATCTTCGTCTGAATCTAAGGAATTTAGATCAGTTGGGAGAGATTAAATTGGAGGCTAATGCTGAGTATAGATTTCGCATCTTAAATAATTTTTTGGGGGCCAAGATGAACGGAGCAACGTTCGTTGATATGGGGAATGTTTGGCGGCTAAAAAAAGATGACGATTTAAATCCTGGCGGCGAATTTAAATTCAACAAGTTTTTGGGACAGGTAGCCATTGGTACCGGTTTTGGACTACGCTTTGATTCAGATTACTTTGTGATCCGTTTGGATGCAGGCTTAAAGGTAAAAGACCCACAGTTTTCAGGAAGCAATCAATGGGTCATCAAGAATTTCTTTGATTCAAAAGAATTTAAGGAGCAATATTATCAGACCCATAAACCGGACCGTTATAATTTTATACAGTACAATTTTGGGATCGGTATGCCGTTCTAGTAAACAATAATTTTTATAAGCAGCTCAGTAAGTGGCTTAGATTACGACTTTGATGTACTGATATTGAATGCTAGCCCTAGCCTAAGAGATTCTTTAGACTGGAGAAAATTGACTCAAAGATCTTGCTTAAATCTAATCCTTGTGAGTGATTGAATATAAAGAAAACAATTGCCAGCGCAATGGCTGTCATGATTACTTTTTTAAACATGTAGGCGATACCTAATACAATAGCAGGGATGATCAAAAACATCAATCCACTGATGGCAAAGGGAGAAAGCCCATTATCAGTCTTATAAATGTAAAACAGGCGACCTTTAGATTTCTCTTGGTTTTTGTGATTAAAAAATACAAAGGTAGACGATTCGATTTTTTGATTTGGAACAGCTACACCATCGTGAAATTGGAGTGCCTGAGAGAAACCGTTAATGGTAAACATGTAGTTTCCATTGATAGTCTCATTGGTATTGCCTATTGAATCCAAAGCGATAACCGCAAGTTTTCCGTTTTTGGAAAGATTCTCTTTTATGACAAAATCTTGGATATTTTGCTGCTGAGCACTTGCCCAGAAAGGTATCAGTAATAGAAAAAATATAACCTTCTTCATCTTATTATTTACATTTTAATTTTAACCCCACTGTAGCAACAGTTTTGACTGATTTCCTTATGCTCAGATCTACAGAAGAGATAAGTTAATGTTAGACTTATCGAAACTGATCTTGTCAAAATGAGAATGCAATTTTAGGAATTTTAATCTTCTTTTGGAAATTTTAAATTATTCGGGGCTGATTCTAATCGAAAACTTCAATGTCAAAAAGTCTATATTGATAAATTCCTGTTGTGATTGGACGGGGGATATCAATATAGTTTTTCTTTAATTCATTTTCTTGATATAGATCCCATTCTTTCGTATTCGTAAAGGAAGTTCCCTCAGGTACTATATTGTTTTGGGCTCCCTTTATGGTAGGAAGTTCAATAAGTGGTATAAAATCTATTTTGTCCATTAACTTCATTCGTGGTGAATCTCATATACCCAGTCTTTTGGGAGGACTTGCCTACTAAGGTACAATGTAGGGAGAAATAGTGACGAAGTAATTATTGTTTATGGTTGGTATAATCCTGAGGTTGCTTTCGTTCCTCATATTTAAACTTTTTTTATCAACCAATAAAGTTACCCGTTGTATTTTTTGCTTTGTTTTTTCTTCTTTTGCCCCACCAGATTAAAAAACCAGTGATGGGCAGTGTTGTACTGATGAGTCCGGCTACAAAGGTTGAGAGCTTTCCAATCTGACCAAACCATTGTCCCATATGAAGCTGCCATATCCAATTTTCTACCTTGTTGTGCATGTGCTCTTCTTTTTTTATCAGATGAGAAGAGCCGGTATATTTGTCAAAGTAATAAGTATGATTGTTTTCGTCACTTTTCAAGCCAGCACGGTCTGCTACATTGAAAGCAAATACACCTGACTTTTTGTAATCATATACCCAATACTTGATCACTTTTTTTTGTGGTTGAGCTACAAATAGTTGATCCATTAGTGGGAAAGCATCTATAAAATCTTTGGTCCTATCCGCTTTTGGGAGATCACGATGCCAATCGACAGAAGTAGCCCCAAGAGATTTCATAGTCAGGTTCATCATGGGTTGAAAGAAAATAATTAATCCGGTCATACCGAGAATGAAACACAAAATCAGAGAGTAGAAACCAAAAACATTATGGATGTCATAGTTAAATCGCTTGAATTTGGCTTTCCATCGTACGGTAAAGCTGGCTTTTCGGGTGGTTTTGGTCCAACGTCTCGGCCACCAAAGGATCAGCCCCGTTATTGTGCTAACGACGAAGATGATCGTGGATACAATGACAATCCATCCTCCTATTGATCCTAATTTCATATGGGCATGCAGATGTGCCATGATAAAGAAAAAATGAATTGTCTTATCGTATTTCAGGATTTCACCTGTATAAGGATTCATGTAGATCATGGATAGACGGATATTTTTGGGGTCGAAACCGTTGATCACTACACTACGGTCAGGAGCATTGTAATAAAGCACATAGGATGGCAAGATCCCGGGTACTTCTTTTTTCTGTATTTCTAGTAACTGTTCTAATGTTAACTTTTTTCCTGTGTTTGGTGTAATATACTTTGCCGATCCTGCGGAAGCTTCAATGATCTCATCCGAATACACGATAATGGTGCCTGTAAGGCATACAAAAACCACAATCAAGCCCGATACCACACTTGGCCAGAGGTGTAACCAACTGGTCAAGCGTAATAAGGTGCTTTTCTTCTTTTCTTTTTTCTTATAAGCTTTCATAGAAATTTAAAATCTATAAGATACAGTTCCCAAGATGGTTCTTGTAGGTTGTGCATACAACCAGAAATTGGTGGTCATATAATGTACATTTGTTAGGTTGTTACCTTTTAAACTTACCCTGAACTGATCTCTTTCGTAAAAAACATTGGCATCCAACAAAAAGTAGCCTGGCATTTTAAAGGTATTGAAATCGTCTCCATAAAAGCCATCGGAATAGTTACCGCCGATCCCCAGTCCAAATCCTTTCAGACCTCCAGATTGAATGCTGTAGCTCGTCCAGAAATTGCCTACGTTGAATGGGGTACCTTGAGGTCTATTGCCTATGGTTTTTTCATCACCTTCGGTAAATTTGGAGTCGTTATAACCGTATCCCAAGATCAGGTGGAAGCCCGCAAATGGATTAGCCGTAAGATCAAACTCGAATCCACGACTTAGTCGCTTGCCGTTCTGAACAGTGGATGTTTTGCCGTTTTCTGCGACAACAGAGAAAGGAACATTCTTTACGTTAATACTATAGTAGGAGGCATTACCATGTAGCTTTTTATTAAAGAGTTCGTATTTAAAACCGAATTCATATTGATTGGCCTCCTGTGGCTTGATCGTTGCAGCATTGAATTGCACACTCTCGATCATTAAATAGCCGTTGTTGAAACCGTTGGTATAATTTCCAAATAATGAAATCTGATCAGAAAGAACTTCATAGACAGCTCCAAATTTTGGCGAGAAATAAGTTTCTTCAAAATCAGATACTAAATTTTTATAGCGGTCCATACGCAGTCCAGCATTCAGGTGAAGCCGATTATTCAGGCTGAACACATTTGAGAGGTATACACCATAAGTCTGAAATTTTGTGTTGATTTCGCTTTCAGCCGCAGAACCAAACATTGTCTCGACTTTGGACATATTAATTGTAGGTGTGGTTCCAAAGCGGTCTACCTTGTCATAAAAATTCAGCATTTTACGCGTCGTGAGATACTTGTCGTTGTTGTAGTCTACACCGATCAATATTTTATTTCTCCAGTTTTCGCCTGTATAGGTGCCAACAAAATTTTGTTGTAAGCTGGTGGAGACAAAATGGCTTGGGATACGCATAATTCTTCGCCCAATGGTATCTTGTGTCAAGGGAACTACAAATAGATAATCAGATTTATTCGATGTGTTTGCACTGGATACAACAGTCTGCGAATTCCAATGATCGGATATTTTATAGTCTGCTGTGGCTAGCATATTCAATACATTGGATTTCATGATCAGATCGTTGGAAGAGAATGATTTCTTGACATCCCAGTTGAAATCCTTCAAGCTATTGAATCCTTTAGGAAGATAGCCTACGGCAATCATGTTACGCTCGTTCTGACTTAATTCAGCTTCGATATTTAAGGTTAACCTATCGTTGACTAGAAAGCGGAGGGCAGGGGCAATGAAAGTGGTATTGTCTAACCCAAAATCCTGGAAGGTTTTGCCGCGTTGAAAGGCTCCGTTCACACGGAATAACACGGTTTTACTATCATTGACAGGGGTATTAAAATCAAGGGTCAATCGGCTTAGATCATAGGCGCCGTAGCTCAAGCTTACATCACCAAAAGTGTATGGCTTGGGTTTCTTGGTCACCAAATTGATCATTCCACCATAAGAGATCTCTGTGCTACTACCAAATAATGTGCCCGCAGGCCCTTTAATGACCTCGATAGCTTCTATATTAGCTAGGTCAGCCATTGTCGTTGTACTGGTCCGATAGCCATTTCGTAATGAGCCTGCCCCCGTGGAAAAACCACGCATCCGCGCTATTACAGTGAACCCGCCTGCACCTAAGCCATTCGTTACATTGGCAATACCAGGTGCTGCCAGCAACGCACCTTTCATATCAGTCACTGAACGTTCCTTGAGCAATTCGCTAGGGATAATATTATAAGTCTGTGAGGTTTCTAGGTTTTTCTGTTCGACCTTACCTACCGTGTTGGTTTGCTTTTCGGCAAATTTCATTGAAGCACTGACGGTAATCTCATCCAAAAGGTGATGTTTATTTCCGATATAGACAGTATATTGTTTTAAACCATTGAAAGATAGCTTTTCTTCATAACTCTCGTTGTTGTAACGAATCAATAAAGTGTAAGGTTTGAATTCTGTAAATTCTAATTCCACCCGACCGTTTTTGTCTGTTACTAATTCTTGATTGTTTTCCATTACCTTTACTGAAGCAGTAGGGACGGGGTTATACGAAAAGTCGAGGATACGTACAAGGACCTTGCTGGATTGCGCCTGGGACAACTGAGCGAAGACAACAAATAGAAATGTAATATAGTAGGATTTATTCATTTGTATTTAGATTAATTATTAACAACGGCAAAATTATTCCTAATTTCACACAGTTTTCTACGAAATATGGATTTGAAAACCTACGATTTTGATACCTTAAGAGAAATTGCATATGAAACCACTAAAGGAACGATATAATCTCAAGTATTTGCGGAATAAGCAAAAAATGGTGTATCAGGAAAACGATTTCAGCGAATGCTTTTTCAAGGTAAATTTTTATAATATTCCTATTCAGGAACGTTTTATTATTAATGATGACTTTATCATCATTAATTCTTCGGCTGAAGTTGGTCATCCTGTTACTGTGCCTGTCTTGTTGGAAGACGGCGTGTTTAAAGTACAGTTTGAACTGGAGGGGTATTCAAAGTATACCGATGACGATACTACGATTGAAATTCAAGAGGACTGCTTCAATCTGTTTTATCTGCCCCGCGTCAATGGCAAGCTGCATTATAAAAAGAACCGCAAATGTATTGACATCATGTTTGACAAAGCCTGGTTTGAACGAGAGGTATTCCGAAAGTTTCCAGGTTATGCCGCATTCGTTGAACATCTCAAAAGTGATAAGTCAGCTCTTCTGTTTCGTGATGCGCTACCAATTAGGACGGATATTAAACAACTGTTATATAGTCTTTTGAATTGCAATCTGCATAGCGATTTAAAATCAAGCTTTTATAGGATCAAGATCGACGAGTTATTATTGTTAATATTATCCTGTCTGGAACAGTATCAACTGACTGTGCCTAAAGTTACGAGTCTTTCAAATGATGAGAAGATCATACTGGTTAAAAACTGGATTGTGCAGCAAGAAATCGGGAATATTCGGTTGAAAGAAGTTGAGGAATTATTTAATGTGTCAATAAAAGTGCTCAATGCAGGCTTCCAAAAATACGAGGGGTGTACTATCGCACAATATCTCCGTAAAATACAGATGGAAAAAGCATTCACCCTATTGAAAGACATGGGTTATAGTGTGAATGAGGTTGCTAAACTGTTACGGTATAGCTACCCACAGCATTTTACGACGGCTTTTACTAACTATTTTGGCTATTCACCCAAAGAGCTGAAGAATAGTTGAGCTGTATCTGTTTTGTTTTAATAAAATTTCCTCGAACTTCAATCGGACAAGTTGTTCCTTTGGCGATAACCTTATTAATAGCTAATCACACCACCAATCCATAATTTCATTGGCAAATGATTCCGCATCTATCTCATGGTTGAAAAAGCCATATCTTACAAGAAGATCGCTCGCGATAATCGCTTGATTTTCGTTCTATCAGCCCTCTCTTATAAGTGTTTTATAAATTATGGGCCAATGGATCAAATTCATCCAATGGTGCACTAGGTATTAAGTTCCAGAACTTAATGATTTTTCTGATAAGTTTAATTTGACTGTTATATTGGTTTTGCAGAAATTTCTTGTTCATATCTCGGATACTCAAATTAACAGACTAAAATGTTGTGAAGAATGATAGCTTTTATTTTTGCAATAAATCTTCGATCAGCTGCAGTTTTACAGTTTCCAGAATTCCTTTTGGATCATCAATAACTATTTTGCCAAAAATGTCCTTTTTTATGGAAGCACTGTTTCCGTTGTTGTCGCTGGCTTCATAATTCCCAAATATGTCCTTTCTGACCGAAATACGACTTCCGTTGTTATCTTCAATTGTTTTACCGCCCAATATATCCGTTCTGATGGTTGTACGTTTCCCGTTATTACTTTCAATTGTGAGATTTCCTAAAATATCCTTTGATACCCTGCTGGTATTTCCTTGGTTGTCACTAATTTCTAAGCCACCAATGGCATTTTTAGACACCGTCGAGCGGTTGCCATCTGCATGACGGATATCTAAACCGCCGAAGATATTTTTTGAAACAGTCGTAAGATTTCCGTTGCTGTCGCGGATTTCCAAATTATTGAGGCTATTTATAGATACAGTGGATGGACTCCTGTCTCTACTGGGAATATCAAAGTCACCACTTCCATTTTTTCTGACTGTTGTCTCCTTTCCGTCGTCGTATTTTACAACGATATTGCCGGAAAAATCTTGTTTTATAGCTGTTTTAAGTCCGCTTTTATCTGTTTTTGTATATCCGTCCCAATGACTTTTGCTGTATTTGACGCTATTACTCCACTTATCCGAAACTGTTAATTCGCCCCAGCTGTCCGTTTTTATTTTAATGGAGTTTTTATCTAAGCCATCTGAAATGGCCAATTGTGTGATGTACTTTCTGATATTTTCGGGAAGCGTATCCGTTAATTGCTTAGAATAATTTTTATCGGGTGAAAGACCAGCTTTTACTGTCATTGTTGCAGAGAAGAACAATACAAAACTAAATAGGGGATATATGCGTATCATATGGCTGTGATTTAAGTTTAATATACGATTTTTTGATTAAAAAATAAAAGGGAGATTTGCACCGCTTAAGTTCAGTAGATAAACGTGAAGCCTTTTTAAAGGATGTATTTTCTTCGTTCTGTAAAATACAATTATTGTCCCTTAAGTACAAATGAAAGGTTATTGTTGTGTTTAAATTTCCTATATTTAAGCATCAGAGAAAAGAATTTATAATACGTTAAGAAAAAATGTTTAAGCATTTAAAATACATAGACGGTACATCAGATAAATTTTGGGAAATACAAACAACTGGTGCAATACATACGGTTACCTATGGTCGAAATGGAACGGCGGGACAAAGTAAAAGTAAAACCTTCGATTCGGAGGAAGCCTGTCTAAAGGATGCCGAAAAACTAATTGCTGAGAAGACAAAAAAAGGTTATTCTGAAGATGGTACTGTTGATTCAGATAGTAAGGACAAGGGATCAGCTGTTCGACAGCCAACGGCTGCCAGCCAGCGAAAAGAAGAGGCGGTAGCAGCAATGAAGTTGCTTATCAAAGAGGCAAGGATGGAAGATATCATCCCTTTTCTGGAGGAATATTCCAGTGGCAATCTCGAAATTTTAAAAAAAGAAATTCGTGCAGCCAAGCGATATTGGGTCGATTACAGTGATCTCTCCAAAGATCCTGAATTTAAAAATAAGGCGCAGTACAATTGGGGGACACGGGGTACGAAGGAGCAGCAGCGTACGGTAAAATTACTAGCTCTCGCCACATTTTCTGGCTCGGATGCCGGTAATTGGGATATTTTTCATGAACTTTTGAACCAGGCCCGGAGTAAGGAGGTGATACAGATCCTTGCCTATGCCAAGCCCAATTGGCTGGGCGAATATTTATTACAGTTAGTTCGTAAAAATGAGTGGCAGCAGATTAATTACGACAATCTCCGTTTTTTGGAGCAAATGGGACATGTTGATTTTGAACCGGAGCTTTATGCAAGTTCAATTTCTGGTTTTAATAATTATGAATCAAAAAGGTTTTTTGAGCTTCTGACAACAGATGAATTGACGGTCCAACGGGATATCCCTTTGGTATTTGCTTATGAAACGGGCATTCACAGCACGTATTGGAATTATAATTATCAGAACACGGTCAATGAACTGTTATGGGATAAGGTATTTGATACGTTGTTGGAAAACGGAAAAATTGATCCGAAACTCATCATTACTGGAGCGCTCGAAGCTCAAACCAAAAATTGGAATAATAATCTAAAAAGCTATTTCAGAAAGCTTATTGAACGGATGAAGCTTTCCGAGAATACAGTGATTGAACATCAGCAACTGTTCTTTCCCTTATTGCATGCTGAACATAGCGCTGTGATCAATTTTGTGGTCGATTATCTAAAACCATTCTTCTCGCATAGTGATTTCCAGTTACAGGAATTTTTAGATTGGGCCGAACCTATCTTTATGCGGACTGATATTAAGTCAAGTCTTAAAACTCTTTTGATTCAATTTGATAAGCTATTGAAGCAAAAACCGGAATGGCGGGAACGATTTGTTTCGCTAACGTCGGATATCTTTATGATCTCGGATTTGCAGTTACAGGAAAGGGCGGCGAAGTTTATCTTAAAAAATCAGATAGAGCCTTCAGAAGAACTTTCCGGTAAGCTTCAGTTATATAAAGCCCAAATGATGGGTACAGTGGCTGTTGACCTGAAGCATCTTTTGCAAGAAGATGGATATTCTGAAGATGAAATCCTAGCAGAGCTTAATGGTCAATCTTCAGAGCAATATATTTATCATCCAACAGAAGTTCGTTGCCTGAACGAAGCTTATGAATACCCAAAGACCTGGAACGAGTTATTTTTCAAGGTGGGGGAGGTAATCGGAGGCTCTGACCCGATTCAGGTGGAGATCCTAATGAATGCATGGGTGCAACAAACGGCTGTGTTTCCAGCAGACTATCAGATACAGCTGGAACCTTACATTAAACAACTGACAGGAGCCTATCGTGAATCTTCCTGGTACAATCATTTCTCAGGGACCTTCATTAATATGTATTATAAACCCACTGTCGTATATAAAGATAAGGATCGGTATCACAATTACTCCAAATGGGTCAGTCTGATGGGGAGCCAATTGGAACTATTGCAACGTTATCGGATTGATGGTATCCGCCTGCCGCTTTTGAGTTTACCGACACATAAGCCATTTTGGATCGCACCGAGCGTTCTCGTTGAGCGTATTTTGGCTTATGAGGAGGCAGGAGTGAAGATCAATTTATTGGATTTGTCCATAGCCCTGAGCCGTACTGTCCGTGAAGATCTGGAAGGAATTGAAGCCCTGATAAAACAAATAAAGGAACAGCAGGTACAGGATGTGATCAGCTATGCTCTGGGGCTGGATCCGATGAAGGTTCAGCAGCAATCCTGGCTTAAAAATTTATTGTCTTCCAAAGATTCCGATCAGGTCAATTGGATTGGTGTATGGGCTACCGCGGCGCGCACGCATCATCGGGATACCCATTTTGAAGAATTTGCCAAGGAGCCTTTAGCGGATATTCCTTTTGCTGCACAGCCATTCCGTCCGGCATTGAAAATAGAACCAACCTATTATAACGGTTATAACTACACAACTAGAAAATCGGAACAGGTATATAACGGTGATAAGCTGACCTATCATTTCCCGTCTTACAAACAGGGGGCTGAGGCCTTTTTGTATCACAAAGATATTTTCAACCGTGGGAATGATACTTTACTGTCTTATTATTTGTATAGGGCTGATGTCCCCTACATGCATAGTTTGATGCCGCAGAATACGGAAAGTCTTTCCCTATTTTTAACGATGGGGCTGAATAGTAAGAGTGATATTGGCGGAAAATCTTCAGCAGCTTACCTACAGGAGATGCTGTACGACTTTTTCCGTTTTGATCAGCAGTCCAATCTATACCTGGCAACTTCACTCTTTAATAAAGAGAAGGAGGTGCGTGCGATGGCTGTTGAAGTCATTCTGGCTGCAGTTAATGAAAATAGATTGGACACCACTGTATTAGGTGAACAATTGGGAATGCTGCTGAGCAATGGTTACGGCCCGATCGGTCGTTGTGTTGAAGTGCTGGAACAATGCCGCGATATATCTTCGAAGCATAACAATGCTTTATTGCAGCTATTGGATGTGGCTTTTGCGCATTACAACATTGCTGAAAAAATGCCGACCAATTTTAAGAAAATCATCGAATATTATTACGATTTGATGAACAAGGAGCAACATCATTTTCCAGATGATCTTCAACAGGTTTTTGAGAAACTGGAAATTTATAAGAGTCTACAACCTATTTTGAAAAAAATAAGAAAATAACAATATGGCAGAGCAAGATTTAGCGATTAGCTATGCAAGAAATTCACAACTGACCCAACAATCGGGTATACAGCAATTGGTATTGGCACATCAGTCTGAACTGGCGGAAGTAGCCAATGTACCTTGTTTCTTTTGGGGGAGTTTGACAGATCCGTTGCTGACTTCCAAATGTTTGTTGACATTGTCAAAAGTTGTAAGGTCTAGTTTTGGACCTATACCACCAAGTTTACGTGATCCTATCGTGTCTGCAGGAAGCAATCAGATTCGTTTTGAGGGCTTTTCTTCCTGCAATGGTGTCTATGCGCGTCTGGATTTATTGGAGGATGCCATTGATGGCGAATTTATTACGAGTGGTACCACGAATGTCGATTTCAATGAACCTATGCTCAATGCCTTAAATGCTGTCAAGAAGACTGAAAAAATGGTGTTGGGGGTCGGGAGCAATGAGGTGGCTATCAGCACCGATAAGGCGAAGGTGACCGAAAAGAAAGTGACTTTACCACCGCGCTGGATCAAGGGGCTGACTTCAGTACAATTGTACTTGGCAGGCATGGAACTGCAATTTGAATTAAATAAAATTCAGCTTATCCAGTTATTTCAGGGTATACCGAAAGGGAATGTGAAAGGTGAGTTTTATCTGACCAAGAGAGCTAACCGCTTTGTGTTTTCTCCCATAGGTACGGGAGATGCGGTACGTATCGGTGGGATACAACGATTACGTTTATTGGAGGGATTGCTCAGTTATGCAGATAAATTACTTATTTACCAAGAAAAGGGTGGGGAGAGTGTGGCATTTGTAACAGATTTTGGTAAAATGAGATTGACTCTTGCATTGTCGCCAGATAGTTATAGAGGGTTTTCGGGAGAGGGGAATGTATTGGAAAATATGATTAAAGCGGTTCCCGATGAATGGATACATGCTGTCAATGGGTTGCTCAAATCAAACGAATTATTTGACCCGACGATGCTTTCCATTGAGCATGATGTGGATTTTGACACGATGGACACTTTATCTGCTTCATTGTCATCCATTGGTTTGCTAGGCTATGATCTGCATAGTCATCAGCATTATTACCGCAGGCTGCCTTTTAAAATGGAGCGTATCCTGGCATTAAATCCACGATTAAAAAATGCCAAAAAACTTGTTGCGACAGCCGGGGTGCAATTTGTCAAGAATACAGCAGATTATATTGAAGCTCGAGTCGATGGGTCAGGTGTACAACATACAGTGGTCATACAGGGCGATAGGTATCAATGTACCTGCAATTGGTTTACCAATCATCAGGGAAAAAGAGGGCTATGTAAACATATACTAGCCGTCAAAATGCTAAATGGGTAGCGTGTGTATTACCTCATGTTTTGCCTCTTTATGGTAAAGCATGAGGCAAAATATGCCGTCCTGGCTTTAGGTGGTATCTGCCTAATCAATCCCGTTTAACTAATCTAAAACTTCCTGGTAGGTTAAGGTATTTTTATTTTAACCCTATTTCCATTCCCAGTTTTCATCAATAATATAACTATATGGTTAATATTTGGGTGCTAATACATATCTTCTTCATCAATAAAATTATAATCCGTACTGGTCAGTAACTGGAGATACTCATCGAAATTATCCGCTATGACACGAAACTCATCGGGGTCATGCACGAAACGTACGATTTGTCCTTTTTTACCTTTTCCTGAGGGGCTGAAATCTACAAATAATTGAGAGGTTCCGCCATTGTTCATACAATCGGAAAAATGGAGCCATTTTAAGTCCGTTGATTTATCAGTAATCTTATTATCAATCTCTACATGATCGTACTTTCGGTCAATATAGTCGGCATAATAGGTATGCGCAATATGTTGATTGTCGATCATCTCCTGAGCTGATAGTAGGTAATAAGGATACTCATTTAAATCAGAGCCTAAAAAGAAGAAGGCAATTTCTTCATCGGCATAAGTCCTCCAATAGGTCCCATCGACATATTCGAGCAAATCTACCAGTCCTGGAGGGATAGCTGGAAATGTCTCTCGCAACTTTTCTATATCTGTTTTATTTGCGCCCTGTTTGATCTGTTCAAAATGATTCCAGGTTTCCTCACCATTATTGTCATAATAAGCCTTTTTTAAGCCCAATAGATATCTTTCCGCTGTTTTCATTTACTTTTCCTCTAGTAAAGTGAAGTTAATTAAACTTTATGATATTGCAGCTATATCAACTTATTGAACAATTGACTTATTTAATGTGTCTGGGGGAGAGGGGCTGAGAGTCGTTTATCTGTTAATTGTTGTTTAATAGATTTTTAAGACAAGTTTTGAGGTTTAATAATAAGCATTTGAAAATGATTTTTTACTAAAATAATTAGTATATAAACCTGTATTTAGTTATCTTTGTACTATTCACTTACAGAAGTAATACCAATTAAATAGATAATCATGTTATCAGATCAAACTTTAATATCCGATATAAAGGCGATTATTTCCAAATCTAGAGATAATGTTATTCGTGCTGTCGATCATCAGCGTACATTGATGTATTGGCATATCGGCGAACGTATTTTCGAACAGGAGCAGGAAGGCAAAGATAGGGCTGATTATGGAAAATACATTATAAAATACCTTTCGGAGGAACTGTAACCTGAGTTTGGTAGCGGCTTTTCCTCTAGGCAGTTGAATTGGTACCGCCAGTTTTATCGCACATTTCCAATTGTGTCTACACTGTGGACACAATTGAGTTGGAGTCAATACAAGCTACTTTTAAGTCTTAATAGCGAGGAACAACGCGAGTTTTATATTGCCGAAACCATTAAAAATAATTGGACAGTCAGACAGCTTGAGCGACAGATCAATACCAGTCTATATGAACGCTTGTTACTTAGTAACGATAAAGAAAGCGTGTTGGCTGTTGCAAAAAAAGAGAAGATGCCTTCCGATGCGAAAGAGATCATAAAAGATCCAATGGTACTCGAGTTTTTAGGTTTGAAGCGAGAGAGTGCCTATTATGAAAAAGATCTTGAAGGCGCTATTATCACCCATCTGCAGGAGTTTTTACTGGAATTAGGAAATGGCTTTTCCTTTGTTGCCCGCCAAAAACGAATACATATTGAAGGCGATGAGTTCTTTGTTGATTTAGTTTTTTACAACCGTCTATTGCAAAGCTTTGTGATCATTGAAATCAAGACACACAAATTAACGCATCAGGATATAGGTCAATTGCAAATGTATGTCAATTACTACGATCGTATTGAAAACCTTCCACATGAGCATCCCACGATTGGTATTTTACTTTGTGCGAGTAAAAATGATGCGGTCGTGAAATTTACCCTTCCCGAAGAACAAAAACAGATCGTCGCCAGTCAATACGAGCTTTATTTGCCTACCGAAAAGCAGTTGCTGGATGAGGTGAATAAAGAACTGGACAGTTTTGCAAGTAAGGGTGGGGAAGAGTAAATATATGAATGACTTCTAAATCAAATATGTTTTGAATATAGTAGTAAATATACTGCCTTTGTGTTGTGAGATTCGTTTATGTGATTGGTGATCTAAGGTAATAAATTTTTCCAAACGCATTCAAACTTTTTAGGTATGAAATCAAGTGAATCCCACAAGTTTTTGTGAAATAGTGGCTGGATCCATATCCGTACTAGAGGACCTTTTATGATCTGGATTAGGTTCGATTATCAGCAGAAAAAAGAAAAATACCACAAGAAATACTTTGAATAGAGGGGTGCTAGATTGAAAATTGATCAAAAATTCTATGCTTACTTCATCTCTTTTCCGCTTCTGCTTTATACCGTTGCTGGTTTTTTTAATTTTATTTTTCAAACATAGAATATTTTGTACATTTGTATCGAATAAAATCGAAATAGAAATGGCAGAAACTGTACAACCAAGAGCTCCAAAGACAACTGATAATAATGCGAATCAAACTCATTACTACAAAACATTGGTAGTAGCTATCGCTTTAGGTTTAATAGGCACATTTATCCGTTTTGTACCGGATGTATGTACTGCAATGGGACAACAAACATTTTTGTTCTCCGCGATAGCAAATATCTCATTGATCATAGGTACGCTTATTGCATTTAAAACTGTTTTCGGGATTTTGGGATTTGGAAAAAATCGTGACTAATTAAAAAGTCATTTAATGATATTGGAAAGCCTCAGTTTTTACTGGGGCTTTTTTGTATCTATATGTGACGTTTTAATAGGAAGTTGATAAGAGTAAAGTAAGTTCACACACAAGTGAAATTTTAGCCCAAACAGAAAAGGGCAGCATGGGAAAGAGTACCATCAAAGAGAAAGCTGGTAAACTATTGCAGGATAATTATTTACTAGATATGCCCAAAAAAAGGCATCAATTATTCAATTGATGCCTTTTTGCTATGATTGCTGTATAGACTATGCAAATAATGACCAGGTCCCCCATGGAATACGAGCAAGCATTAAAATTAAACCGATGATGTAAAAAATCACAACAGTTTGATTTGCTTTTCTTGAATTTTCCATCTTTTTAGCTTTTGAGTAACCGATGGTAATCAATACAATGGCAATGATCATCGTTAAAGGGTGCTCAATGATTTTTAAACGTAATGTTGGATCTTTCATCACGCTGCCAGAGATCATCGATGGATACTTCAAAACGAAGTATAAGATCAATCCCACTAATAATTGAATATGCGATACGATAAAACCTAATAAGGCAATTTTACGGTTGTAAGGTTTGTTGCCTAAATAGTTCATTAAGGTGATCACAATAGATATCACCAGGGCTAGCAATAAGACAATTGCTATTGTCGAGTGTAAGTGTAACATAAAAGCTCTCTTTAATTGTTTCCTAAGTTAGCAAAGATAAAAATATAATGAATGTATTTGTTAAAAATCATTGTTCTAGCAGAAATACCTCTGCAATTGGGTTGAAAAGGTACATGCGTTTGCTGGTTAACTCCATACATTTATAGCGTTTTCGTATTTTCTCAATCCGCTGAAAAGACCTTCCATTCTTTAATTTAAAAAAATGTCCATCCTCCAATGCTTCTACTGTAAGTGCATTGCTTTTGACCTTGTCATAGGTCTTCAATGTACGAAAAAGATGAAGATCGGTACAGCTCGATGCCGCTGGATTTTCCATATAACTGTGTATCGCGCTATTGATATCGGTTGGGAAGATACTGAGTTTTAAAAAAGGATCCATCAACTCCTTAAAATGTTTCTTCCATTCAGTCCCATGTGGTTTTACGCGGTGTTGATGCTTATTCCAGGTCTGAAGATGTGCAAATTCGTGTATGGTCGTGATCAAAAAGGAATAAGGATTCAGATCATGATTGACTGAGATACGATGAGGACTACCCTTAAACGGTGCACGATAATCCCCCAGTTTGGTGCTTCTGGACCGGGAAATTTTAAATAAGCATGCTGTGTGATTTATCCAATTGGATATAATCGGAGCAGCTTCTTCGGGCATGTATTTTTTGAGCGTTGCACTGTAATCTTGCATGCTGTAAAAATAGTGATTTATTCATGCTCACATAATAATCAGAGGACATTATTTTGTCACTGGCAACCATTTTATTGTCAAAAGATCGTATTTGTCCGTTGGGAATCTGCGGAGTAATTCGCGGTGGTTGGTTCATCTTTGTACGATCAATATGATGGGTTTGAAGCGACATTTACAAATAAAAGCACTACAAATTGTTTATAAAAAAGGTGTTTTAACTATAATATTTAGTTTTTATTTGGAATTTTGATATTATTTTTAGTATTTAGTGCTGTTGAATAAAATTCAAGAAGACAGTGCTCAAAACCGGTGTAATATTTTTTTGAAACAAAATGCATTGAAATCGGTTGAGTTTTAGGTAAATTACCTACTAAAGAAAGGATTATAAAAGATACGATTTATCCGGATGAGGAACGGTTTTCCTCTCAACTGTAAAATAGACCTTCAAGAATATGCTAGATACCTTACATATTAAGAATTATGCCCTGATCAATGTATTGGAAATCCAATTTGATAGTGGCTTGAATATGATTACTGGGGAGACTGGAGCGGGTAAATCCATTATTATGGGAGCGCTTTCCCTGATTTTGGGCAACAGAGCAGAGGGGAAACATTTTTTTGATCCATCAAAAAAATGCGTGATCGAAGGAGAGTTTAACATTGGAGCTTATCAATTAAATAGCTTCTTTAAGCAGAATGATCTAGATTATGCGGATCATACGATTATCAGAAGGGAAATAACGCCAGATGGTAAATCCCGTGCTTTTGTCAATGATTCGCCAGTTACATTGGCGATACTAAAGCAATTGGGCGAGCAATTGATCGATGTACATTCGCAGCACGCGACTTTGCAAGTCAATACGGAGGAATTTCAGTTTCTAGTTGTTGATAGTGTTGCTGGTTCATTTGTATTGAAACAGAACTACAAAGAAAGCTATATGGCCTATAAAAAGGCAAAGCGAGAATTGGAGGAACTGAAAGAGACGGTAAAGAAAGCTGCAATAGAATTGGATTATTTTCAGTTTCAGTTTGATGAGCTGGATGGAGCGAAGCTGGTTGCTGAAGAACAAGGGGTACTCGAACAGCAGCAGCGTCAATTGGAAAATGCCGAGGATATCAAACGGGCGTTAAATGCAGCTTCGCATTTGTTGGAAAACGACGATACAGCGATATTGACCCAATTGAAAGATACAATGACACAAGTTGAGGGTATATCTTCTTTTTTGCCCGAAGCGTCTGATCTTTCTGTGCGATTGAAAAGTACCTTGATCGAGCTGAAAGATGTGGCTGCAGAATTGGCCTCACTTGAAGAAGATACGCAATTGGATGAAGGAACTTTATTGGAGATTAATGAACGATTGAGCTTGCTTTATTCATTACAGAAAAAGCATCATGTTGATTCTGTTGAGGAACTCATTCAGCTTAGAGATGATCTGGAGACAAAGCTAGTCGCCATCAATTCCTCCGATGAACAGTTGGAACGATTGGAAGCTGAGGTTATAGATAAGTTAGCTATTGCACTGCGGAATGCGAAGGAACTATCGGAGGCTCGCAAATTGGTGCTGGATAGGATTGCCAAGGACGTGCAAAATACTCTGTCGAATGTCGGTATGCCAAATGCGGTACTTCAGATTGTATTAGAGCCCTTAAAAGATGGTGAGATGCGTGAGTCTGGAATAGATACCATTCAGTTTCTATTTTCGGCCAATAAGGGGCAGGCATTGCAATATATTCATCGCGTAGCTTCAGGAGGGGAACTGTCCCGTGTGATGCTGGCGATAAAGTCGCTGGTTGCTAAAACTTCGGCCTTGCCAACGATTGTTTTTGATGAGATCGATACTGGAATTTCGGGTGAGGTTGCGTTACGTGTGGGAGAGGTCATGGAAAATCTAGCCGAAAATATGCAGGTGATTGCTATTTCGCACTTGCCACAAATAGCCTCAAAAGGTGCGGCGCACTTTAAGGTATACAAAGAAGACAAAGCCAATCGTACGATATCGAATATTGTTCGTTTAGATCAATCCGGAAGGGTAAAAGAGATTGCACAGATGCTGAGTGGAGCAAAACCGACGGATGCTGCGGTGGAACATGCCGAGTTGTTGTTGAGGGGATAGCTTATTTTCGTAAGTATAATAAAGATTATAAAAATCCATAAAAAAGGACCGTTATTCTGAACGGTAAAAAATGGATGGACAGGGTCATAAAAATGACCTATGAATTGAATATATTTTCAGTTCTCCCTCATTTTTTTTTGACACTTTAGTCAGCACATGTTTTAGGCATTAAAAATAAAGGTCGAGCTTTAAAAGCGCGACCTTATGGAACAAAAATTTGAAATTTATTGAGTTCAAATTTTGCAGGATGTTAAAGTTTAGTTTCTTGTTCTAGTACGTGTGCTGTCCGTTCGAGTACCTGTTCTTGTACGTCCAGTATTAGGCTCGAAAATTGTTCCTCCAATAAACGCTTTAGCAAATTCCGAACGTTCAGACTCAGGCAAATTTATGATTATTGTTCCCCTTACCATTTCCGGTTTGGTCTTGGATAATATTATAAAAATAATCAGATTACCATTTTTACTATAGATAAAGCTTCCTTCCACATTGTCATTTTTAACATAGTCTGTTATGATATTTGATTTTTCCTCCGTGTCATATACAACCCTATAATTATCCTTGGATATGTCCTCGATGCTTCTTACAGGGAATGTTGATAGGTCTATCCAGCTTAACTGCAAAAGTCCGTCGTAAGTTGTATAAGTCGTCGTTCTGGTTCTTGTTCCTGGAGTAGTTTGTACGCCCGTAGCGATGCTATAATCAATCTTGTGAAAACTTACATTTGGGGCCATTTCTATGCTTCTGTCAGCATACGTATCGAAATTAGCGCCAAAATAATCTTTAGCTAATTTTATATTTAAATCACTGATTTCTTTTAGATCTGTGAGTCCATTATCACGGATAAAACCATTTGATATTTTGGACTTGATATCCTGCTGTGCAAATAGACCTGTTGTAAGTAACAGAAAGATAATTGAAGTTATTAATGTTTTCATTTTTTTATTTTTAAGGTGTACAAGGATTTACTTTGCTGATATTTCCATTTTGATCGCGTTTAACCGCTTTATTACGGTCAGTTTCACCTATTTTTTGTTTGCTCAAGTTAAACATTTTTCCGTACATTTTAATTAGTGCTGATTCTCCGGAAGCCTGATATTCTTCAGTCGTTGTTCCATTGCTATAATTCCGATTTATAAATTCAAGCGTAGCATTTTGATATTGGATATTAGCATCTTTTTGAGCGGCACTGAAATTTCCGGTCATCATGGCAAATAATTGGGCATTCGCTATTGTGATCGTGTAAACATTACCTCCGCTAACTACTGAGGAACTAAAATTCCTAAGATAATTTTGCAGCTGGTTAGCAGGTATATTCTGTGAGTTAACCATCTCCAGTAGGTCAACTGCCGGATTGAAGATATCTGAAGGGCTCGGCGAGCCTTCACCCGGGTGATTATGTATATAACCAATCACATAGCCTCTGGTTGCATCCCATGATGGATTTACACTTTTACTACTGACCTTATTATCGGATGATGCCGGGTCAATATAAACTGAACTGGGATCATTGGGATCTCTGAGTTTTATTGCAGCCCCCCATTCCTCACTTTTACTGCTAATTTCATTAACCCTATTCCTGAAATCCTGATTTCTTGACAGTTGATTTGCCCGAGTTACACCGTCGCAGTCGGTATTTTTAGTTTCCTGTAACATTATTTGTTTTGGAGTTGGAGGAGTAATTGGATTAATTGTTCCTCCATCAGTTGGGGGATCTGGAACCCAGACGTTTTCGCAAACAGTATTGTAGATCATCCGATCATTGCTCCATGATACATTATAATCACAGTCTGGAATTGCAACAATAAAATGGACACCTAGTTAAGCTGCAATATTTTGTTTATTTATTTTTCTAGTAAACTCCTCTGGTGATAAGTATCCTAAGGCAGAATGTTGCCTTTTTCGGTTGTACCAAGTCTCAATATATTCAAAGACAATAAGCGCAGCTTGCTTCCTGTGAGCGAATTTATGCTGATATATACATTCCGCTTTCAGTGTCTTGAAAAAACTTTCAGCGACAGCATTATCCCAGCAATTTCCCTTTCTACTCATGCTTCTTATGATGAGTGGATTTTTTTCCACCATAGAGCTGAACTCATGACAGGCATACTGTACGCCACGATCGGAATGGAATATTAGTTTCTGGGTGATTGGCCTTGCTTTTTGTGCCATTTTAAAAGCAGAAATCACCGTATCTACCGCATTCATAGTCTCACTTAAAGCCCATCCAATTACTTTTCGATCTCCCAGATCGATTACAGTTGTCAGATACAACCATCCCTGCTGCGTTTTGATGTAAGTGATGTCTGATACCCATACTGCACCAAGTGTTCCCGGTTTAAAATCACGGTCCAATATATTCTCCGGTACCGAAAACTTATGGGTGGAGTCTGTGGTCACCTTAAATTTTTTCTTGACAATACTTCTTAACCCGGCCTTTCTCATCAGTTTGGCTACCCTCACTCTGGATATTTTAATATTCTTTTTGTGTAGTTCTCTGGTAATACGCGGACTGCCGTAAGTATTTTTACTTCTTATAAATGCATCCTGGATTTCCATAGTAATCTGTTGGTTTTCAATACTTCTATTTGAAGGGATACCCTTTAAAAAGTTGTAGTAGCCCGCTCTGCTCACCTTGAACACCTGACACATCTTCTCGACTGAAAATATTTCCCTATTGTCCCTTATGAACCTGAATATTTGGTGTCGCTCTTGGAGAAGATGCTTACAGCCTTCTTTAATATATCCCGTTCCATCTGTGTCTCCCGAAGTTCTTTTCTTAATCGTGCTAACTCCTGTTCACTCTCACTCAAGATAACTTTTCCATTCCCAGAGAAACTACTTCCTTGTTTTACAGAATGTTCCTTTCGCCACCTATACAATAATGCTGGGCTAATATCCAGTTCCCTGGCCAGCGCGCTAAGGTCGCTACGCGTGTTGCTCAGTTCAACGCTCATCAGTTTGAACTCTTTGGTATAAACTTTTCTTTCTCTTGACATAAGTCTGTTAAGTTATTAAATTCTCTTAACTTAATGTCCAGTCAAATGTAGCAACTTCAGTCTGTATAATCTGTAGGATAGCTACAGGTTCCTGGGAGACTCGTCGAAATATAGCCTACACCATTGCAGTATGTGCTCCATACACAGGTACCCTCCTGCCTGCACTGAACTTCATAGGCAGCTTTCTTTGTTGAGCCTTTTGGTGATTTGAAAGCTGTGGGGGCATTGTAACTGCTCTTACCATTATCATAGCTATAAACGAACAGATTTTTGGTGAGGACGTCTATCATTGATAATTTTCCATTTTTCAGGAAATTATCATCACTTTTTTTATCAGGATAAAAACGGGAAAGGTAGAATTTTTCCCCGTTGGCAACGACCAAAAAAAGAGTATTATTAACAGTCTGTACTGAAATTTCTTTTTCATTCAGCTGTCCTGACCCAATCAATGGAATTAGGGTATATTGTGTGGAGTCATTGATTTGGGAGGATTTTGCATTTTCCCATTGTGGGATATATTTAATTATAAGCCCACTTTTTAAGCTATCACTTGTTCGTGACTCAATGGACATTTTTTCGTAGCTTTCTTTTATTTCAGCTATACTCGCAAAAGTATTTGTCTTTTGACTATTGAGGACGATATCCTTCCTACATCCCTGATATGCAAAGATAGAAAGAATAGAGAGAAACAAAATAATACTTGTTCTCAAATTAAATGTTGTTTTTCGAAATCTCATTTTTCGTATTGATTAATATTACAAATAATACTGTTTAATATTAAGTTACTGTATACCTATATTTAAATTTGTGTTATATTTAAAAAAAAACATCACTAACGACCAAAGAGACAAAAAAAATAATGATTACTTTTTTGAAAATTAATACAATTTAATTTGAAAGCTGTCTTATATAATGGAGCGTTATTTTGGATAACTAGAAAATTGGCAGTATAGAAAAAACGAATAAAAAAGGGGGTTAAAACCCCTTAATTTTGGTTAGTGAAAAAACTTTAATAAAGTCTATATTTTTCATCATTTCAGGCGGATAATTGGGTACTACACTCAGGAAAAACACTCCGTATAGTAGCGGAGAAACCATTGAGGTTATCGGTCGCTTTAATCAGCATATCCTCTACGCCCCGGGATTTCAGGTCTGTCAGGATTCCCATCCAAAAACTGGCACTTTCATTCTTGCTCAGCCACATGCCCAGAACTTCTTTATAGCCATCCCGGTTCAGGCCCACAGCAAGATAAATGGTCTTGTTGACCACTTTGGAGTTCTCCCTGACCTTAAAAACAATGCCATCCATCCAGACAATCAGATATACGCTGTCCAGCGGACGGTTTTGCCAGGCGATCACATCACCCGCCACACGGTCGGTAATCCGGGAAATCGTCGATTCAGAAAGGTCAAATCCATACACATCGCGCATCATATTTTCTATATCCGAAACACTCATGCCTTTGGAGAATAACTTGTAGGGTTGGTGTATTTTATCCCATCTGTTCCAATGGATATCTCCGGCGAATAAAATAAATGTGTTCTGGAATAAAATAAAAAATACGTTGAGAAATCATTCTATAAAGATCTTTTTGGCTAATGAATTTATTTGGGAAATTTACAATACAATCAAATTGGCATACTAAAGTAATTTTAACAAGAACATTTAAATGAGATTTAGGATTTGAATATGTAAAGTTGTTTCTGGAGGGATGGTGAAAATAACTCTTTTAATAAAAAAAGATCTCAGAATTCTGAGATCTTTTTTTATTAATTACCACCATTTGTGGCATCGGTCAATGTGACTTTGACGAACATGTCTGTTGGACGGACAGGTTTATTATCATTTCCAACATAATCTGCATAAAGATATACTTTACCAATTTTATACTCCACACGGTAATTGTAGGGGCCAACGGCTGAGGGAATATTGATAAAGAAATCTTTATCATTATCGAATGATATAGCAACCCCAACATGTCCAAAATTAAAATACTTTGCATCTAATTCAGGAAAGTCCAATTCATTTGAAAATGAGTATCCTGATTGGTCAGGTACCCACGAGGAAGATTTTACGTTGGTACTGAAAGTTACTCCATCTAAAACGTTTACCTCTTGCGTAATATACTCCTTTTTACAAGAAGAGAATGAAACCAAGGCTGCGGTTCCAATTAAAGCTGCGAATAAAAGTCTTTTCATATCGTTTGTGTTATTTGTGACATTTTTTATTATAGGACGATAAAATAGCGCTAAAGTTTAACGTCAAACTTCTTTACAACAAAAAATGCACCATAATGGTGCATTTTCTTGAAATTATTTCGAGTACAGCAATCGATTATTTCTCAGCTGTATCTTTTGAAGACTTCGGATCTGAGCTAGAGACCTCAATATCTTTGGTTTCTGGATTGATGCTCACGGTTAAAACTGAACCTGTTTGCACATTTCCTTTGAGGATTTCTTCCGCAATTGGATCTTCCAGATATTTTTGGATTGCCCGTTTTAATGGACGTGCACCGAAATTACTGTCATAGCCTTTATCGGCGATGAAATCTTTCGCCTCATCCGTCAAGTTAATGGTATATCCTAAATCTGCGATTCGTTTAAACAAAGACGTCAATTCGATATCAATGATCTTAAAGATATTTTCTTTTGTTAACGAATTGAAAACAATAACATCGTCAATACGGTTCAAAAACTCTGGCGCAAAAGCTCTTTTTAAGGCAGTTTCGATTACTCCACGGGAGTGTGCATCTGTTTGTTGCGATTTTGCCGCAGTAGTAAAACCGACACCTTGACCAAACTCTTTCAATTGACGTGCACCAATGTTGGAGGTCATGATGATAATCGTGTTACGGAAGTCCACCTTACGACCCAAACTATCAGTCAACTGACCTTCATCTAATACTTGCAGTAACAGGTTGAATACATCAGGGTGCGCTTTCTCAATCTCATCCAAAAGCACTACCGCATAAGGTTTGCGACGTACTTTCTCTGTTAACTGTCCACCTTCTTCATAACCTACATATCCCGGAGGCGCTCCGACCAGACGTGAGATAGCAAATTTCTCCATGTATTCACTCATGTCAATTTGGATCAATGCGTCTTCAGTATCAAACATAAATCGAGCTAGTTCTTTCGCTAATTCTGTTTTACCGACACCAGTAGGACCTAGGAATATAAAGGAACCAATAGGTTTCTTAGGGTCTTTCAGTCCAGCACGTGTCCGTTGGATGGCTTTAACCAATTTACCGACGGCATCATCCTGACCGATGATTCTTCCTTTCATTAGCTCACCCATATTCAACAGTTTTTGGCTGTCGGATTGGCTGACACGTTGCACTGGGATACCAGTCATCATCGCAACAACTTCCGCTACATTTTCTTCGGAAACAGTGTATCGCTTAGATTTGGTTTCTTCTTCCCACGCAATCTTCTCTTTCTCTAACTCGTCGATAAGCTTTTTCTCTGTATCACGTAATTTAGCAGCTTCCTCGTATTTTTGACTACGCACAACCTTGTTTTTCTCCAATTTGACTTCCTCGATTTTATTCTCGATATCAATAATGGATTGTGGAACATGAATATTGTTCAAGTGTACACGTGAGCCCGCTTCGTCCAAAGCGTCAATCGCTTTATCCGGTAGGAAACGATCCGTAATATAACGTGTTGTCAATGACACACAGGCCTCAATTGCATCTGGCGTATAAGTCACATTGTGGTGATCCTCATATTTCTCTTTGATACGATTCAAGATCTCTACAGTTTCATCATGTGTAGCCGGCTCGATAGTCACACGTTGAAAACGACGGTCTAAAGCACCGTCTTTCTCAATATACTGACGATATTCGTCCAGTGTAGTCGCACCGATACATTGTATTTCTCCTCTTGCCAAGGCTGGTTTAAACATATTGGAAGCGTCCAAAGATCCTGAAGCACCGCCAGCGCCCACAATGGTGTGAATTTCGTCGATAAACAAAATCACATCCGGTGATTTTTCAAGCTCATTCATGACTGCTTTCATGCGCTCTTCAAATTGACCACGATATTTTGTGCCAGCAACCAAAGAGGCTAGATCTAAAGTGACCACACGCTTGTTGAACAATACACGTGATACTTTGCGTTGCACGATACGTAACGCCAATCCTTCTGCTATAGCCGATTTACCTACTCCAGGTTCACCGATCAATAACGGATTATTCTTTTTACGACGTGATAAGATCTGTGATACACGTTCGATTTCTTTTTCACGACCTACAATAGGATCCAGTCTACCTTCTTCAGCAGCTTTGGTCAAATCTCGGCCAAAGTTGTCCAATACAGGCGTTTTGGATTTAATATCCGAAACCTTTTTAGGTTGGATATATTGATCATCCTCAGCAAAATCATCGTCACCTGTAGGAGAGCCGGGAGCTTCATCCTTAATGGTGGTTCTATTTTGCTCAACTTCAGATTTGAAGATGTCATAAGTCACATTATATTGCTGTAAAATCTGCGAAGCGATATTATCTTCATCCCGTAAGATAGCCAATAATAGGTGCTCGGTGCCAATAATATCTGACTTGAAAATTTTCGCTTCCAAATAAGTTATTTTCAGCACTTTCTCAGCTTGTTTAGTTAATGGCATGTTGCCAATAGGCGCACGTGATACAGATGCCCCCTTCACTGCGTCCTCCACAGATTGACGTAGGGCAGTTGTGTCAATGCCTATGTTTTTAAGGATTTTGATCGCCATTCCATCGCCCTCACGAATCAAGCCGAGCAACAAATGCTCTGTGCCTATATAATCGTGACGCAATCTCAAAGCCTCCTCTCTACTGTACGATATAACATCCTTTACGCGCGGTGAAAATTTTGCTTCCATTGAATACCTTTCTGTTTTATATTAAGGATATATAAATGTAGTAAATTCTACATTTCAAACCTTAAAATTATTTTAAATAATGTCATCAACAATTAAGCCATGACCATTATACGTCCAAAATGTCAGTATAAAAGATTACATTTGTATGTTAATATAACAAGAGTTTTCCAATTTTTTTAAATTTTATGTCAGACGAGAAGATTATTTTTTCGATGGCGGGAGTCAACAAAATCTATCCGCCTCAAAAACAAGTTCTAAAAAATATCTATTTATCTTTTTTCTATGGTGCCAAGATTGGTGTGATCGGTTTGAACGGATCCGGAAAATCTTCATTATTGAAAATTATTGCGGGTTTGGATAAATCTTATCAGGGTGAAGTTGTGTTTTCTCCAGGTTACTCTGTGGGATATTTGGCACAGGAACCCCAATTGGATCTCGAAAAGACCGTACTGGAAATTGTGCAGGAAGGTGTTGCTGAAATTACAGCAACCTTAAAAGAATACGAAGAAATCAATGAAAAATTTGGCTTGCCTGAGGTCTACGAAAATCCGGATGAAATGGATAGATTGCTAGCGAGACAAGGTGAATTGCAAGATAAAATTGATGCAACAAATGCTTGGGAAATCGATTCTAAATTGGATAGAGCAATGGATGCATTGCGTTGTCCAGAACCTGATGCTAAAATTGCCAATTTGTCAGGTGGTGAACGCAGACGTGTAGCATTATGTCGCTTATTATTACAAGAACCAGATGTATTATTGCTTGATGAGCCGACTAACCACTTGGATGCAGAGTCTATTGACTGGTTAGAACAACACTTGAAACAGTATAAAGGAACTGTCATTGCCGTAACCCACGACCGTTACTTCTTGGATAACGTCGCAGGATGGATCTTAGAACTTGATCGTGGTGAGGGAATTCCGTGGAAAGGAAACTATTCTTCGTGGTTAGATCAAAAAGCTAAACGTCTGGCACAAGAAGAAAAGCAAGAAACCAAACGTCAGAAAACTTTGGAGCGTGAGTTGGAATGGGTACGTATGGCTCCAAAAGCCCGTCATGCTAAATCTAAAGCCCGTCTTCATAACTATGAAAAATTGGCGTCTGAGGAAACCAAAGAACGTGAAGAAAAATTGGAGTTGTTTATTCCTCCAGGACCGCGCTTGGGTAACTCTGTTATTGAAGCAACAGATATTTCCAAATCCTATGGTGACCGTATCTTATTTGAAAATTTAAGTTTCATGTTGCCTCCAGCCGGTATCGTTGGTATAATTGGGCCAAATGGTGCAGGTAAAACAACTTTATTCCGCTTGATCACAGGACAGGAAACGCCAGATACAGGTTCGTTCAAAGTAGGCGAGACGGTCAAATTGGGTTATGTCGATCAGATGCACCATGATCTTGATCCTGAAAAATCTGTTTGGGAAAATATCACCGGTGGTAATGATAATATGATCTTAGGCAATCGCTCCGTAAATTCCAGAGCTTATGTCTCTAAATTTAACTTTAATGGTGCTGATCAACAAAAGAAAGTCGGTGTACTTTCTGGTGGAGAACGTAATCGCGTCCATTTGGCGATCACATTGAAAGAAGGCTCAAACGTACTTTTACTCGATGAGCCGACCAATGATATTGACGTAAATACATTGCGCGCGTTAGAGGAAGGTTTGGAGAATTTCGGTGGTTGTGCTGTGGTGATTTCCCACGATAGATGGTTCTTGGACCGTATCTGTACGCATATTCTTGCGTTTGAAGGTGATTCTCAAGTGTATTTCTTTGAAGGTAACTATACTGAATATGAGGAGAACCGCAAGAAACGCTTGGGTGATGTGACTCCACATCGTATTAAATACAAAAAATTGGTGAAATAACGATGATCATGGAAGGCGGAAGGCTTCTGGCGGCCATAATAGACCACGCAATTGATGGAATTATCACCATTGACAACAGGGGGAATGTGGAAAGCATTAACCCTGCTGCCTTAGAATTGTTTGGTTATAACGCCGAAGAAGTTATAGGACATAATGTTTCGATGTTAATGCCTGAGCCTGATCGGGGGAATCACGATAATTATATCCATAATTATCAAACGACAGGTCATAAGAAAATTATCGGGATCGGACGGGAGGTGATGGGATTAAAGAAGAATGGAGAAACATTTCCGTTCCGGCTTGCGGTCAGTGAAGTTTGGCTTAAAGATAAAAATATTTTTACAGGATTTATCCATGATCTCTCCCGTGAAAAGGCTGCTGAGGACATGCTAAAACAGCATGCAGCCGAATTGGAACATAAAGTCAGTGAGCGAACCCGTGATCTAATATCGATGGTTTCGGAACTGGAAAAAGCAAAGGCGGAGGTCTCTAAATCTTTGGAGAAAGAAATTGAACTTAACCAGCTTAAATCACGTTTTGTTTCTATGGCTTCACATGAGTTTCGCACACCTTTAAGTTCCGTTCAATTATCAGCTTCGTTGATCGAAAAATATGCGGATCGCCCCGATGATAAGGCGAGTATCATTAAACATACCAACAAGATTAAAGGTGCAGTGCAGCTCTTGACCAGTATTTTGAACGATTTTCTCTCATTGGAGAAATTGGAGGCGGGTATTGTAGTCATGAATAAGCAGTATATTAATTTGGTTGAACTGGCTGAGGAGATTACGGAGGAAATGCAATTGATCTGTAAAAAAAACCAGCATATTGTGTATCAGCATACAGGTGAGATCGGACATTTTTCTTTGGACCAGAATCTATTGAAAAATGCTTTGGTGAATTTGATTTCCAATGCAATCAAATACTCGGGCGAAGATACATTAATTGAATTTACAACCTGTATTGATGACGATGGCTGTTCGATTTCAGTCAAAGATAATGGAATCGGTATCCCCCAAGAGGACCAAGTGCATTTGTTTGAGCCTTTTTTCAGAGCCCATAACACAGGGAATATTCCGGGTACGGGACTGGGGCTAAATATCGTGAAAAGATATATTGAACTTATGCAAGGTAAAATGGAGTTTGTATCGGAGGTACATAAAGGAACATCATTTAAGGTCAGTTTTGAATAGGTGTTGGAGTCGCTTTATCGGTGGCAGAAAAATCGAACAGCTGAACTTATGAAATAAATGCTTGGCATTCAGGAGGCATTGAAGGTAAATAGGAATGAATAATTATGTTAGGAATGAAAAATAAAAAGACAATTCTAATTATTGAGGATAATATTGACATTAGAGAGGGGACAACTGAGATTTTGGAGCTGACAGGACGGTATGATGTTATTACAGCGGAGAATGGTCGGATAGGAGTTGATTTGGCAACCCGGCATATTCCTGATTTGATTCTCTGTGACATCATGATGCCCGAATTGGATGGATATGGTGTACTATTTATGTTAAGCAAAATAGAAAGCACTTCAAAAATTCCTTTTATTTTTCTGACCGCCAAAGCCGAACGTGCGGATATGCGCAAGGCAATGGAGATGGGGGCTGATGATTACCTGACCAAACCTTTTGACGATGTGGAGCTGATGAATGCAATTGAGGTTCGTCTAAAAAAGCATGAGCAGTTATCCGCTAATACACCTGAAGACGCTGATCTAAATCTGAGTGAAGAGGAGCAAGTTTTATTGCTACAGGAATTACTCGCGAACTCGCGTGTGAAAACGGTAAAGAAGAAACAGTCAATCTTTGAGAAAGACGATTCGCCTACTTATGTCTATTATGTCAAATCAGGGCAGATTCGAAGCTTTAAATCATATAAAGATGGACGCGAATTGTCGACTGGAATTTATATCGAAGGGAATTATTTTGCTTACGCTTCGGTGCTGTTGAATGAGAACTATGAAGATTATGCAGAAGCTGTTGAACCGAGCGAAGTTATTTTAATTCCGAAGGATGCTTTTTTGGAGCTCTTATGGAAAAAACCGGCTATAGCAAGCAAGTTTATCAAATTGCTTTCTGTCGACCTTCGTGAAAAAGAGGAACAACTATTGGGCTTTGCATACCATTCTGTACGTAAACGTGTGGCCAATGCTCTGATCAGTGTAGCCGAAAAAAGCGGAATTAATATCAATGAGGTCAATGCCTGTACAATTGATATTACCAGAGATGGAATTGCTTCGATAGCCGGTACGGCAAATGAAACTGTTTCACGTATGCTTTCTGATTTTAAAGAGGAAAAGCTGATCTCGAAAGAAAAAGGAAAGATTTTTATCAATTCTATCAAAAAATTGAGAGACGTAAAACAGTAACAATTAAACAAGTAAATATTTCCTGGGCTTTAAGCTTACGGCTCTTAAATATCAACACAAAAAGGGTGTGTCCGAAGAATTCGGACACACCCTTTTTGTGTAATTGTGATATATATCATTGTCAGGTATGGTCTTGTATCATGTTTTTGGGCTGAGCTATAAGCTAATTTTGTTTTTAGGATAAACTTATACGTGGTTGATTGTAGAATTCAAAATGAAAGTAGTTGTATATAATGTGAGGTCATTTGAAAAGGAGTTTTGGGCATTGGCCAATGCAAAACAGCATGATCTCACCTTGATTTCAAACGGATTAAATGCCGAAACGCAAAATTATGCGCGCGGGAAGGATGCGATTGTCATCTCTGGAGGAGATATTTTGGACGATAAAATGCTACTTAATTTGAAGGAATTAGGGATCAATAAGATCATGACAAGAAGTAAAGAAACATCCCATATTGATCTGGTGAAGGCAGGCTCCCTGCGTATTCAGATTGCGAATGCACCTTTTGAGGATCAAAGCCCAAAAGGACTGGCAGAACAGACTATTCGGAATCTCAATCTCTGGGGGATGGAAAAATGTGTTGGTAAAGCATGTTGTTGTTTAAATGACTGCGCAAAAAATAATTTTCAATGAGTACACAAGACAAGACTATGGCGGAGCTGGTGCAGAAATATAATGTTGCAGCACCACGGTACACCAGTTATCCAACTGTTCCATTTTGGGATGAGAAAACATTTTCTACTGATGCTTGGACGGATCAGGTATACCTTACTTTCAAACAGTCAAAAGATAGGGGGTTAAGTCTGTATATACATCTTCCTTTTTGCGAGAGCTTATGCACATACTGTGGCTGTAATACGCGTATCACAAAAAATCATCAGGTTGAACTGCCTTATATTGCTGCCCTCCTAAAGGAGTGGGAGATGTATCGGACTGTTTTCAAAGGTGCAAAACCGCTCGTGTCAGAAATACATTTGGGTGGTGGTACACCGACATTTTTTCAACCTGAGAACCTGAAATTGTTGATTGAGGGAATTCTTGAACATGTCGATGTCACAGCAGATCGCTCTTTTTCATTTGAAGCGCACCCTGCTAATACCACAACCGAGCACCTACAGATTCTTTTCAACCTAGGCTTCCGTCGTCTCAGCTTAGGGATACAGGATTTTGATCCTTTGGTGCAATTTATGATCAATAGACAGCAGACCTTCGAGGAAGTAGAAGCGGTGATGTTGAATGCCAGAGAGATCGGTTTTGTATCCATTAATTTCGATTTGATCTACGGATTGCCTAAGCAGACCCAAGCATCTGTACAGGATACGATTGAAAAATCTATGCTGCTCAAGCCAGATCGTATATCTTTTTATAGCTATGCCCATGTCCCCTGGTTAAAACCCGGGCAGCGGCATTATACCGAGGCGGATCTGCCGAAAGGTACTGCCAAACTAGCACTTTATAATCTCGGGAAAAAGCTGATCTTGGCACAAGGTTACGCAGATATCGGGATGGATCATTTTGCGAAAAAAGATGATGAACTTTATTTGGCTTTCCAAGAAGGACGCTTGCACCGTAATTTCATGGGGTATGCGGATCGGTTTAACCCCTTATTAATTGGCATTGGTGTGTCCTCGATCAGCGACGCTTGGGGTGGTTTTGCGCAAAATGTAAAAACAGTTAAAGAATATCATAAGCTGATCGCATCAGGTGTCTTGCCTGTAGTGAAAGGGCATATACTTAATGCAGAAGATCTGGTCATAAGACGTTATATCCTTGATATGATGTGTAAAGGTAAAGTACAATTGGATCCTACATCGGATTTAACTGAGCAGATTAAAGATGAATTGTCAACATTGGTCCAAGACGGCTTAGTCAGCATAGAAGGAGATCTGATTCGATGCACTACTATCGGACGTTCATTTCTACGGAATATCTGTATGGCTTTTGATCAACGTTTTTTAAAGCTGCGTACAAAAACGCAGTTATTTAGTGAAGCAATTTAATTGGGGATATGGCGGTAACAAAAGAAAAAGTACAACAAATCGAGAAATGTTTCCACTGTGGAGACACAATCGAAGAAACAGGTTACCATCTCGATGAGCATGATTTTTGCTGCCTCGGATGCCAAACTGTCTATCAGGTTTTGCAGAATGGGGGGATGCAACAATACTACCGTTATAATCAGCATCCTGGAAAATCCAATAAAGAAAAACAAGCGGATTTTTCGTATTTGGATGAGCCACAGATTGCGGCTAAATTAGTCGATTTTAAGGATGATAAGATGACTATCATTACCTTTTATATTCCTGCTATCCATTGTAGCTCGTGTATTTGGCTGTTGGAAAATCTCTATAAATTAAATCCAAACGTGTTACAGTCCCGCGTGGACTTTATGAAAAAACAGGCCAGTATCACTTTTAATCATACTTTACTTCCGCTCAAAGATTTAGTATATCTATTAGCTAATATTGGTTACGATCCCAAAATTACACTGCAGGATGTCGTTAAAGAGGGAAACAAGAATAACCTGAATCCCTTGGTTGCCAAGATTGCAGTAGCAGGATTCTGTTTCGGAAATTCGATGCTATTTAGTTTCCCGGACTACTTTGGTATGGGAGAATTTGAAAAGGAGTATGCGAGTTTTTTCGGTTATATCAATTTAGCTTTTGGATTGCCAGTTTTGTTGTATTGTGCTTCGGATTACTTTAAGTCTGCGTATGTCAGTTTGAAACAAAAAAGGTTGAATCTGGATGTCCCTTTGGCCTTGGGTATTTTGGTCCTGTTTTTACGTTCGGCTTTCGAAGTAATAACGCAGACTGGAGCTGGTTTTACAGATACTTTATGTAGTTTGGTGTTCTTTATTCTGATCGGAAAATGGGTGCAGCAGCGGACCTATTATCATATTTCTTTTGAAAGGGATTATCGGAGCTATTTCCCCGTTGCGGTAACTGTACTTACTGAAGATGGGGACAAACCTGTGCAATTGGCCGATATTAATATCGGTGATCGTATACTTGTTCGTAACAATGAGATTATCCCGGCAGATGCCATATTATTAAAAGGCGATGCGGGGATTGACTTTAGTTTTGTGACCGGAGAATCAAGTCCTGTGAGTAAAACCTTAGGGGAAATTATTTACGCCGGGGGACGTCAGACGGGCGAGGCGATCGAACTGGAGGTTATAAAGCCGATTTCACAGTCGTATCTGACCAAATTATGGAATAATGAAAATTATAAAGATTACGATAAGCATTTTCAGACTTTTGTGAACTTTATAAGTAAATATTTTACTGTTGTTTTATTGGCGATCGCTTTTTTCGCAGCACTATATTGGGCTGTGGACGGAAGCGCCAATAGGGCTTGGGGAGCTTTTACGGCAGTGCTGATTATAGCGTGTCCTTGTGCATTGGCGTTGAGCTCTCCTTTTACCCTATCTGCGGCATTAAGTATTTTCGATAGAAACAAGTTCTATGTTAAAAATACAGCGGCAATCGAGCAGATGGCAACAATAGATACACTCGTTTTCGATAAAACAGGAACTATTTCGTCGCCTAAAGCAACCTCAATTTATTTTGAAGGCTCACTTAATACAAATGAAAAAACGTTGGTATATGCAGTATGTCGTAATTCTAGTCACCCCTTGAGCCGAGAGATTGTGAAATGGCTGGATGTGTGTTCTGATGTTCCGGTCCGAGATTTTAAAGAGTTGCCAGGAAAAGGGATGGAGGCGATGGTTGAGGGGCTAGTTGTCAAAATCGGTAGTGCCAGTTTTTTGAATATAGGAAATATCAAAACTGACAGATCTGTCGTATTTATACGTATCGACGAAGAGCTGAAAGGATATTTTACGATGGAACAGGCTTGGAGAGATGGCTTGCCGGCTTTGATCGAAAATTTCACACCTCGTTATGATCTTCACCTGATATCAGGGGATAATGACCGACGCATGGATGCGCTAAAATTGATTTTTCCTTCGGAAGCTTGCTTGATGTTTAATCAGTCTCCAATGGAAAAACTGGGGCGCATTCAAAAATTTCAGCAGGCGGGAAAACATGTCTGTATGATCGGGGATGGATTGAATGATGCGGGAGCATTGCGTAAAGCAGATTTAGGGATTGCTGTCAGTGATGATATCAATAACTTTTCGCCTGGATGTGATGCTATTTTAGACGGTGAGTCATTTTCAAAATTATCGGATTTCTTTGCTTTCAGCAAAGATGCTGTAAAGGTAATCCATATGAGCTTTGGGATATCCTTGCTCTATAATATAATCGGGTTGAGTTTTGCTATTCAAGGGATTATGTCGCCCTTATTTGCTGCAATCTTGATGCCGATAAGTACAGTTACAATTATCTCATTTACCAGCTTAATGACAAGATGGTATGCAAAACGTCATAAACTATAGTTGTTATGGAAATCATGTATATTCTAATCGGTTGTAGTGTATTATTAGCTTTGGTATTTTTATGTGCTTTCTTTTGGGCGAATAAGTCAGGACAGCATGATGATACCTATACCCCTTCAGTAAGAATTTTGTTTGATGATGACACAGCGGAAGAAGTGGAAAAATAAATTGTAATAACTAAAACGTTATCGTAATTAAATCAATTACTTTTTTTTGTAATTAAGGTTATTATCAATAAAATTGGGGATAAATACCAATTTGAAATAGAAATACATGAGTAATAATCCATTTTCATTAAAAGATAAGATTGTCGTGATCACAGGTGGTACGGGGATTCTTGGTGAGGCATTTGTGGAGGCGTTGGCTGAGGCAGGGGCAAAAGTAGCTATTCTTGGGCGTAACGAGCAGATCGGAAAAGAGCGTGTACAGCAAGTAGAATCTCTCGGAGGGGAGGCCATATTTGTAGAGGTTGATATCATGGACGAACAGGATGTCATTAGAGCAAAGGATGAGATCCTTGATAAATGGGGGCGAATAGACGCTCTGGTGAACGCTGTCGGTGGAAATATTCCAGGCGCGACAATAGGTGCTGACCAAGATCTATTTGCAAGTAATATTCAAGACACGATTAAAGCGATCGAGCTAAATCTCTATGGAACAATTATCCCAACACATATTATTGGTCGCGTAATTGCAGAAAGCGGAAAAGGAGCCATCGTAAATATCTCCTCCTTGACAGCAAACCGGCCTTTCACTCGGGTATTGGGATATACAGTTGCCAAACATGGTATTGACGGCTATACAAAATGGATGGCAACGGAACTTGCGCAGCGTTATGGTGATCAAGTTCGCGTCAATGCAATTGCGCCGGGTGTCTTCTTGACCAAACAAAACAAAAATCTATTGATAAATCCAGACGGTAGCTATAGTGAACGTACCAAGCGGATACTTAGCGGAACACCTTATAACCGACTGGGAGATCCACGGGAATTAAAAGGAACTTTAATCTATCTATTGAGCGATGCCTCAGCTTTTGTAACTGGTGAGACAGTCTTTGTAGATGGTGGTTTTAATGCATGGTGCGGCGTTTAACGAGATTTTGAGATGAATAAATTAGAACAAACATGGCGTTGGTATGGTCCCAACGATCCAGTATCCTTGCAGGATGTTAAACAGGCAGGTGCAACGGGCATCGTTACGGCTCTACATCATATTCCCCATGGCGAGGTTTGGCCTCTTGCCGATATTCAGGAGCGAAAACGTATTATCGAAGATGCAGGTTTGGTTTGGTCCGTGGTAGAGAGTGTAACGGTCCATGAAGAAATTAAAACAAAAGGACCTCGAGTTGATGAATATATCGCTAAGTATAACCAGACACTAGCTAATCTTGCGGAATGCGGTATTAAAACAGTCTGTTACAATTTTATGCCAGTACTGGATTGGACCAGAACGCAACTGGATTTGGTGATGGCAGATGGCTCAAAGGCTCTTTATTTTGACTGGATTGACCTGGCACTTTTTGATATCTTTATTTTAGAACGAGCTGATGCGGAAAAAGACTATTCAGAAAATATTGTCAAAAGAGCAACGAAGCGCTTTGGTGAAATTTCCGAACAACAAAAAGATAGCTTGGCCGATGTCGTTCTGATGGGAATTCCGGGAGAAAAAAATGTGGAATTGGATGCTTTAAAAGCCAGTATTGATACGTATAAACATATTGGAAGGGATGGCTTGCGTAGCAATCTAGTCTACTTTCTAAACGGAATTTCTGCGGTATGTGAGGCAAACGGCATCTGTATGACGATCCATCCCGATGATCCACCTTATCCGATTTTAGGTTTGCCACGTATTGCTAGCAATGGTGAAGATCTTGGCTATATCTTGAGTGAAGTGCCTCAACAATTCAATGGTATCTGTTTTTGTACAGGTTCTTTAGGAGCTAGCCAGACCAATGATTTACCGGCGATATTAGAGCAGGTAAAGGCGCGGGTAAACTTTGTCCATTTGCGGAATGTTAAGAAAGATACCATTGGTAGTTTCTATGAAGCAGATCATTTGGATGGGGATGTGAATATGCATAAAATTATGCAAATTTTGGTTGCTGAAAATCAGTTGCGATCTACTGCTATTCCATTTAGACCTGATCATGGACATCAGATGTTGGACGATCTTAACAAGGTGACAAACCCTGGTTATTCTGCTATTGGCCGATTAAGAGGTTTAGCTGAATTACGAGGATTGGAATATGGAATTGCTGGTGAGTAATCTATTGTAATAATTGTAGTGATTACTTTCGCTGATGAGAAGGTTATAGTATAAAAAAACAGTCAGGAGATAATAGCGCAAGCGATATTTTCTGACTGTTTTTTATTATTTTCCTTCGATGTAAAAGGGAAGGGGTTATAACGAAGATTTTCTTACGACAAGCTGTGTCGGAAGTTCTATGGTTTCAAATTCGTGAATTGGTCTTGTCTGATTAATTGTGTCAATCAGTTTTTTTGTTGCTATTTCACCGATTTCAGTTGCAGGTTGTACGACAGTTGACAGTGCAGGGTTTAATGAGGCTGCAATTTGTGTATTAGAAAATCCGATGACAGCAACTTCCGTCGGAACTTTGATCTGAAGTTCGGCTAAAATGCCCAATGTCCTTGTTGTGATAACATCCGTTGCGCCGAAAATTGCATCGATTTTTTTGCCATCAATATATTCTTTAATTATAATTTCTTTTATACTATTGTCTAAATCAACCGTGCTGTTAAAGCTACATTCGATGTAATGTCTTTCATTAAAAGGTATGCCCGCATCAGAGAGAGCTGCTTTAAAACCACTTAAACGTTCTTCGGCAACACCTAGGTTTTTTCCTGTGATATGTAAAATATTCCGTTTTCCTTGTTGAATAAGGTGTTGGGTTGCATTGTATGCTCCTTGAAAATTATTGACTCCGACTTTAAATGTGTCCAATTTGTGATTGATGCGGTCAAAGATAACAACCGGTATTTTAGCTTTAATGAGGTCTTTAAGCTCTTCAATATTTGACCCAGAAGACACGGGAGCGATCATTAGCCCATCTATGCCTCGCATTCTTAATACATCTATACAATTCTTTTCTACGCGTTCATCCTCTCTACTTTGCATAAAGATAACATCGTAGATGGTTTGTTGGGAAGCGATCTGAATTCCATCGAGAATTTGAGATACGAATGTATTGCTGATATTGGAAACAATGACTCCAATGGTATTTGATTTTCCGATTTTTAAACTTCGTGCCAACTTATTGGGATGGAAATTATGCTTTTTAGCGTACTCCTGAACCATTTTTTTAGTTGCTTCACTGATTTCGTAGCTGTCTGATAGTGCTTTGGAAACTGTCGAAACAGAAATGTTGAGTTCTAAGGCTATATCTTTCAGGGTAGTTCTGCTCATCACTTTGGAGGTTGTTATAAGAAGATAAATCTACATAAAAAAAAAGACAAACCAGCTGTTTTTGATAATTATCAAAGGTTTGCGTTGTAACAATAATATAGTCCGGTTTATAGCATTTTTATGTTTAACAAATTCAAATTTTTGAATCCTTTTACTTTTAAAAACTGCATTTCCAGCCAATGAGTCCGAGTGTTTAGCCTATTTTAATGTTTTTTTCGCTGCGGTTCGAGACCTGTTCGGAACTGAATCGGGATTTAAAGGGGGCTAAGTGTAGATGTTGGCATGGTTCGACCAGACTGGTACTGTTGTTCTAGCGTGTTTAACTCGGACTCACCACGGACTCACCACGGAAAGAATACGGATTTACCCCGAAGCTGTCCCGACTGAGATACGAAGCTGTCCCGAGGTTTATCCCTTGTGCAGCCGATTGAGCCGGGAGCTACACAAGGAATATTATATATTAACCTGCTGGTTCTATCGTTTGGTCCTTGGCTGGGGATGAGACTGGTTTAATACGAGGGGAGTGAAACCCCAAGTATTCCCTTTGATTCAAAATAAAAGGAATCTCCTGGTATTGCCCATTTTTGGTTGGATCCCCTAACGGCCTTTTTTTGATCCGTGTTCGGATATCGCTCGTCCCCGCTTCGCCGATGCTCGGGATTTTCCTATAGATTCTCTATCCATCCCCTATACAAACGATAGGTAATGGATGGATAAACGGTAGAGAAAAGCCGAGGGAGATAACAGGAAGGTGCGAACACAGCCCGGAAGCAGGATGCTTTTGCCCGTAGGGATACCAATTTTGGTATTTTTTAGATATAAGTCAAATATTAAAGTAGCAATAACCTACTATTAAGTTAGAATACAGTTAGGTATTGGTTAGGTTTTATCTAAACTATACCTAACCAATACCTAAACTAAACCTAAACAAACCCTAACTAAACGATGAATTTCTGCTGACCTTGAAGACTCCACTTTTGCATTATCTTTCTGCAGTCTCCGCGGTCTGTTTCCGGCCTCGGTTTTTATGCCCGTCCATGATCCGATCTGCCTGCTGCGGCTCTTCGGCTTTTTTTCTGGTCGTCTATCTTTCCGGGATGTTCGCTGCTGTGGGCATACCGGCTTTCTGTCCCTACTGCGGCGTAGAGGTAGGATGCCCTTCCCCATACGACTGTTGTTTTTTGCGTCCCGTTTCGCTCGGGGACACTTTTTCCCATGAGTTCCCCGTTTCCATAACCTCTGCGCCCAGTGTATCCACTGCCGTGCCGGATTCCGCGGTTCCTCCGTCCACGTTCCTGCGGCCTTTCCACAGCATTTTCCCGTATAACCGTTCATTTTTGCTCCCCGGCGCCCCCCCGAAATGCTATTCTACAAAAACAATCCACCAAGTTTCCAGCGAGTTACAGACATATTGAAATAAAATAAAACAAAAGTCTTGGAAGTTTGTTAGTAAACTCCCTATCTTTGCACCACTCCGCAAGGGAGGGACGGTTACTCCGGAAGGGGATACCACTGAAAAAAGAAGGGTCTGACGGGAGTTAGGCGCGGAAATCGGAAAAAAGGAAGAGAAAAAAAACTTCAAAAGTTTTTTGGTATTTCAAAAAAGATTTCTACCTTTGCAGTCCCAACGGAAACGGAGGGAAAGATAAAAAGATAAAGAGGAGCGCAATGCTCATCGGAATATAGCGGATACGGAAGTTGAAGCGAGAGAAGTTCTTTAAGAAAACACAATCATGTAAGCGTGACGAGTAGACAAAACGAAAGTCATGAACAAATTCAAGAATTAGTTCAATTCGATCCAAGATCAGAGATATAAAAAAAGAATTCTGATTATGTAAATAGTTGGAATCAAAAACTTCATTTTACAATGGAGAGTTTGATCCTGGCTCAGGATGAACGCTAGCGGCAGGCCTAATACATGCAAGTCGGACGGGATCCGGTGGTAGCTTGCTATCATTGGTGAGAGTGGCGCACGGGTGCGTAACGCGTGAGCAACCTACCTCTATCAGGGGGATAGCCTCTCGAAAGAGAGATTAAGACCGCATAATATATGAGACTGGCATCAGTTTTATATTAAATATTTATAGGATAGAGATGGGCTCGCGTGACATTAGCTAGTTGGTAGGGTAACGGCCTACCAAGGCGACGATGTCTAGGGGCTCTGAGAGGAGAATCCCCCACACTGGTACTGAGACACGGACCAGACTCCTACGGGAGGCAGCAGTAAGGAATATTGGTCAATGGGCGGAAGCCTGAACCAGCCATGCCGCGTGCAGGATGACTGCCCTATGGGTTGTAAACTGCTTTTGTCCAGGAATAAACCTCTTTACGTGTAGAGAGCTGAATGTACTGGAAGAATAAGGATCGGCTAACTCCGTGCCAGCAGCCGCGGTAATACGGAGGATCCGAGCGTTATCCGGATTTATTGGGTTTAAAGGGTGCGTAGGCGGCCTATTAAGTCAGGGGTGAAATACGGTGGCTCAACCATCGCAGTGCCTTTGATACTGATGGGCTTGAATCCATTTGAAGTGGGCGGAATAAGACAAGTAGCGGTGAAATGCATAGATATGTCTTAGAACTCCGATTGCGAAGGCAGCTCACTAAGCTGGTATTGACGCTGATGCACGAAAGCGTGGGGATCGAACAGGATTAGATACCCTGGTAGTCCACGCCCTAAACGATGATAACTCGATGTTGGCGATAGACAGCCAGCGTCTTAGCGAAAGCGTTAAGTTATCCACCTGGGGAGTACGCCCGCAAGGGTGAAACTCAAAGGAATTGACGGGGGCCCGCACAAGCGGAGGAGCATGTGGTTTAATTCGATGATACGCGAGGAACCTTACCCGGGCTTGAAAGTTAGTGAAGAGATCAGAGACGGTCTCGTCCTTCGGGACACGAAACTAGGTGCTGCATGGCTGTCGTCAGCTCGTGCCGTGAGGTGTTGGGTTAAGTCCCGCAACGAGCGCAACCCCTATGTTTAGTTGCCAGCATGTAATGGTGGGGACTCTAAACAGACTGCCTGTGCAAACAGTGAGGAAGGTGGGGACGACGTCAAGTCATCATGGCCCTTACGTCCGGGGCTACACACGTGCTACAATGGATGGTACAGCGGGCAGCTACATAGCAATATGATGCTAATCTCTAAAAGCCATTCACAGTTCGGATTGGGGTCTGCAACTCGACCCCATGAAGTTGGATTCGCTAGTAATCGCGTATCAGCAATGACGCGGTGAATACGTTCCCGGGCCTTGTACACACCGCCCGTCAAGCCATGAAAGTTGGGGGTACCTAAAGCATGTGACCGCAAGGAGCGTGTTAGGGTAAAACCGATAATTGGGGCTAAGTCGTAACAAGGTAGCCGTACCGGAAGGTGCGGCTGGAATACCTCCTTTCTAGAGTATCGCGGATCGGTACTCGTCACGTTACATATGATTGAAAAAGAAGAAAAAACATCAGAAGAAAGTGCCCGCCCCTATAAGGAGCGGTCCCTGAGAGAAGAGATGAACAGAATAGCTAGTCCCGTAGCTCAGTTGGTTAGAGCACTACACTGATAATGTAGGGGTCAGCAGTTCAAATCTGCTCGGGACTACCAGATAGTAATGAGTATTTAGTATCTAGTATTTAGACAAATGGATGGCGACATACAGGGATCTAAGGACTAATGTCTAACATCTCAGGTCTAACAAAAAGGGGAATTAGCTCAGCTGGCTAGAGCACCTGCCTTGCACGCAGGGGGTCAACGGTTCGAATCCGTTATTCTCCACGTCTCCGGGGATATGCATCACAGATACATATCATATAAACCGGAAAAAGAGTTCTTTGACATATTGAAAGAGAAAAAAAATTACAAGAGAAGACAACAGTATAGAGACAATACTTGTATGTGTTTGATGTAGGGAGGAGACCCTCGGTCGAAGGCCGAACGAATCTTTACGTAGCATACGGGTATATATATCACAAGCAGCCGCATAGTAGCAAAAGGCTATGCCGGTGAAGAAAGTAAATAAGGGCACACGGGGGATGCCTAGGCTCTCAGAGGCGAAGAAGGACGTGATAAGCTGCGATAAGCTTTGGGGATTGGCAAATGCGACTTGATCCAGAGATTTCCGAATGGGGCAACCTGACTATTTGAAGAATAGTCGTATAATACGCGAACGCGCTGAACTGAAACATCTAAGTAGGCGTAGGAGAAGAAAATAACAATGATTTCCCAAGTAGTGGCGAGCGAACGGGAAAGAGCCCAAACCGATTATGTTACGGCATAGTCGGGGTTGTAGGACCACGATATTGTACAATGCTATGAACTGGAAGCAGGTGGGAAACTGCGCGATAAGGGTGAGAGCCCCGTACAGGTAAAGAATATTGGCATAGTGGTATCCTGAGTACCGCGGGACCGGAGAAATCCTGTGGGAATCCACCAGCACCATCTGGTAAGGCTAAATACTCCTGAGAGACCGATAGTGAACCAGTACCGTGAGGGAAAGGTGAAAAGAACCCCGAACAGGGGAGTGAAAAGAACCTGAAACCGTGTGCTTACAAGCGGTTGGAGCAGACAAGTTCTGTGACAGCGTGCCTTTTGCATAATGAGCCTACGAGTTACTCTTGTCTGGCAAGGTTAAGTCCTTCAGGGACGCAGCCGAAGCGAAAGCGAGTCTTAATAGGGCGCATAGTCAGATGAGGTAGACGCGAAACCTTGTGATCTACCCTTGGGCAGGTTGAAGTTGCAGTAACATGTAATGGAGGACCGAACCGATAAACGTTGAAAAGTTTCCGGATGACCTGAGGGTAGGGGTGAAAGGCCAATCAAACTGGGAAATAGCTCGTACTCCCCGAAATGTTTTTAGGAACAGCGTCGGCATCGAGTTTAATAGAGGTAGAGCTACCGATTGGGTGCGGGGGAGTCAAATCCTACCAAATCCAGACGAACTCCGAATGCTATTAAATATGGCCGGCAGTGAGGCTTTGGGTGCTAAGGTCCAAGGCCGAGAGGGAAAGAACCCAGACCATCAGCTAAGGTCCCCAAATTCGTTCTAAGTTGAACTAACGAGGTCCGGTTGCCCAGACAGCTAGGATGTTGGCTTGGAAGCAGCCATTCATTTAAAGAGTGCGTAACAGCTCACTAGTCGAGCGGCCGGGCGTGGATAATAAACGGGCATCAAGAACGGTACCGAAGCTATGGATTTGCATTGAAAGATATGCATCTGGTAGGGGAGCATTCCATATGGGGCGAAGATATCTGGTAATGGGTGTTGGACCGTATGGAAAAGCAAATGTAGGCATAAGTAACGATAAGGCGGGTGGGAAACCCGCCCACCGAAAGACCAAGGTTTCCTGATCAACGTTAATCGGATCAGGGTCAGTCGGGACCTAAGGCGCACCCGAAGGGGGCAAGCCGATGGACAACTGGTTAATATTCCAGTACTCTTCATAACTGCGATGTGGTGACGGAGTAGTGACACTGCCGCGAACTGACGGAATAGTTCGTTGAAAGGCGTAGGTATAGGGACGGTAGGCAAATCCGCCGACCCTGCTGAACCCCAATAGTACAGCAAAGCTCCGGTGGCGCTGATAGAGCAGGTAAACAGACTTCCAAGAAAACCCGCTAAGCTTCAGGTTATGAAGACCCGTACCGCAAACCGACACAGGTGGTCGAGGAGAGAATCCTAAGGTGCTCGAGTGAGTCATGGCTAAGGAACTCGGCAAAATGGCCCTGTAACTTCGGGAGAAGGGGCGCTGTCTCGTAAGAGCAGCCGCAGTGAAAAGGCCCAGGCGACTGTTTAACAAAAACATATGGCTTTGCAAAATCGCAAGATGAGGTATAAGGCCTGACACCTGCCCGGTGCTGGAAGGTTAAGAGGGGATGTCATCGTAAGAGAAGCATTGAATCGAAGCCCCAGTAAACGGCGGCCGTAACTATAACGGTCCTAAGGTAGCGAAATTCCTTGTCGGGTAAGTTCCGACCTGCACGAATGGTGTAACGATCTGGGCGCTGTCTCAGCCATGAGCTCGGTGAAATTGTGGTATCGGTGAAGACGCCGATTACCCGCAACGGGACGGAAAGACCCCATGCACCTTCACTATAGCTTAACATTGAGATTGGGTACAGGATGTGTAGGATAGGCGGGAGATGTTGAAGCGGCTTCGCCAGGAGTCGTGGAATCAACCTTGAAATACCGCCCTTTCTGTATTCGGTTTCTAACTCCTTTATGAGGAGGACATTGTTTGGTGGGTAGTTTGACTGGGGTGGTCGCCTCCAAAAAGGTAACGGAGGCTTTCAAAGGTAAGCTCAGTACGCTTGGTAACCGTACGTGGAGTGCAATGGCATAAGCTTGCTTGACTGTGAGACCAACAAGTCGAACAGGGTCGAAAGACGGACATAGTGATCCGGTGGTTCTGTATGGAAGGGCCATCGCTCAAAGGATAAAAGGTACGCTGGGGATAACAGGCTGATCTCCCCCAAGAGCTCATATCGACGGGGAGGTTTGGCACCTCGATGTCGGCTCGTCACATCCTGGGGCTGGAGAAGGTCCCAAGGGTTGGGCTGTTCGCCCATTAAAGTGGCACGCGAGCTGGGTTCAGAACGTCGCGAGACAGTTCGGTCCCTATCTGTTGTGGGCGTTGGAAGTTTGAGTGGATCTGACCTTAGTACGAGAGGACCGGGTTGGACAGACCTCTGGTGAACCTGTTATGCCGCCAGGTGTACGGCAGGGTAGCTACGTCTGGAATAGATAAGCGCTGAAAGCATCTAAGTGCGAAACTAGCCACGAGATGAGACTTCCTTATAGGGTCGTAGGAGATGACTACGTTGATAGGCCATAGGTGTAAAGGTTGAGAGACCAAAGCCAAGTGGTACTAATAGCCCGAAGCTTTCTCAAGCAGACAGACACTGTTGTCTTCCTCTTTAATTTTTGAATTAATCTTTCAATATATATGTCATTATGGTTTAAGCTATAAGATGGGTATAAACTTTCACAGGAAAGTCTACATACTGCTATCTAAAACTTGATACTATACAAGATCTTTAGGTGCCTATATCGGCGGTGTCTACCTCTTCCCATTCCGAACAGAGCAGTCAAGCCCGCCAGAGCCGATGGTATTGCCGTAACAGGTGGGAGAGTAGGTCGGTGCCTTTTTTTACACGGAAGCCCTTGCTGGAAACAGTCAAGGGCTTCTTTCGTTTACAGACTTCCCAAAAGGTTCCAAAGAAAAGTGGTGCCGCCACAAAGCCACACAGAGATAAGTCTCCGAAGTTGTACTATAAAATACGGTTCTGCCGGGTACTGATCTAAAGTATTGCGCTATTATTCCGTTTATATACTTTCCAGAAAACGATGCATTGGATCCACTGCGAAAATGCGGCTATAGGACAGTCCTTATCATGACGGTGTATACCTGCTTGCCACCTAAGACCGTATCTTACCTCATGTTATTGCAGCTCTTACCATAGTGATCTTAAATTGAATATACCTGCTATTATGTGAATATTTCCTAAATAGAAGTAGAGCAGCAGATTATATAGCAAATACCAGTGACCTCCTGCTTTTGATAAGAGCTATTCAGAATTATAAGGCATTTATATACTGGGTCAGCGTCGATAGCCTTTGGATGTTCTCATCCAGACGATGAAAATAACCTTATTGAATGCCGCCTTAATCAAAAGAAAATATACCTATCTCTTCTATGAAAGTGACAACGGTCACTTTTGCTCTCAAAATACATAGCTTGAATCGCGGCCCTATTCATATTTATCATTTAAATGGCTTAAAATCAATTATTACATAACGGATATTCGATAATTTGCCCCATTAAAACAAAGTGACGCACATCACTTTTGTACGCACTCTCTATCATTAGATTGTCATAGAATGCTGCTTACTTTTGATTCAGAATCAACAATTTAAGTAATGCAGTTAGAGCAATTTAATTACGACAATAGAATTGTCAGAAATTTCGGAATCGCTACCATTATTTGGGGGATAGTTGGTATGACTATAGGATTGCTTGTGGCAACGCAACTCGTCTGGCCCCAAATGAACTTCGGATTGCAATATACAACATTTGGCCGTGTACGTCCAGTACATACAAACGCTGTGATATTCGCTTTCGTGGGTAACGGTATTTTTATGGGAGTCTATTACTCCTTGCAGCGGGTGCTTAAAGCAAGAATGTTCAGTGATGTCCTGAGTAAGCTTCATTTCTGGGGCTGGCAATTGATCATTGTTGCTTCGGCTATCACACTTCCGTTGGGGCTGACCTCAAGCCATGAGTATGCTGAAATGGAGTGGCCAATTGATATTGCAATTACCCTGATCTGGGTTGTATTTGGAATCAATATGTTTGGCACAATTATCAAACGACGCGAACGTCACATGTATGTCGCAGTTTGGTTCTATATCGCTACGTTTGTTACTGTAGCAGTCTTGCATATCGTTAACTCCATTCAATTGCCTGTAGCCGGATGGAAAAGCTATTATGTATACAAAGGTGTTCAGGATGCATTGGTACAATGGTGGTATGGCCATAATGCAGTGGCCTTTTTCCTAACGACTCCTTACCTGGGGATGATGTATTATTTTTTGCCAAAAATGGCCAACCGTCCCGTTTATTCCTATAAATTGAGTATTCTGCACTTTTGGTCACTGATCTTTATCTATATCTGGGCAGGACCTCATCATTTGTTATATACAGCATTACCAAGCTGGGTACAGTCCTTAGGAGTTGTATTCTCGATTATGTTGATTGCACCAAGCTGGGGTGGTATGATAAACGGTCTGTTAACGCTGCGTGGTGCCTGGGACAAGGTGCGGACAGAACCGATGCTGAAATTTATGGTCGTAGCACTGACCTGTTATGGTATGGCAACCTTTGAAGGTCCAATGCTGTCTTTAAAGCAAGTCAATGCGATCGCACACTTTACAGATTGGATCGTTGCACACGTACACGTAGGAGCATTAGGATGGAACGGATTTATGACCTTCGGTATCCTTTATTGGTTGATCCCACGTATTTATAAAACAGAACTATATTCTAAAAAGCTAGCATCGACACACTTTTGGATTGGTACATTGGGGATTTTATTTTATGCGATTCCAATGTACTGGGCAGCAGTTGTGCAAGGCTTGATGTGGAAAGAGTTTACACCGGAAGGCGTATTGAAGTATCCGAACTTCTTAGCAACAACATTGGAAATCTTACCAATGCATATGATGAGAGCATTAGGTGGGGCACTATACTTATCTGGGGTTTTCTTGATGACATTCAACTTGATTAAGACCATGAAGCAAGGGAAACTTTTGGCAAATGAACCTGCTGAAGCTCCTGCTTTATTACCGGTTCAGGTTAGTGAGCAATCTCAACATCGCCGTCTTGAACGTAAGCCCATTTTGTTTATGGTATTGGCACTTATTGCAATTCTAATCGGTGGTATGGTTGAAATGGTTCCAACATTTACCATTTCAAAAAATGTACCGACAATCGCAAGTGTACAGCCTTATACAGCGTTGGAACTGCAAGGTCGGGATCTCTATGTAAGGGAAGGTTGTGTGAATTGTCATACACAGACTATTCGGCCATTTAGATCGGAGACTGCCCGTTATGGCGAGTATAGCAAGGCGGGTGAATATGTTTACGATACACCATTCTTATGGGGATCGAAAAGAACTGGACCTGATTTGCATCGTATTGGTTCTAAATATCCTAATAAGTGGCATTTTGATCATCTTTTAGATCCAACCATTACCTCTCCTGGAAGTATTATGCCATCATATCCTTGGCTAATCGACCAAAAGCTGGATAATACGATTCTAAAAGATAAAATGAAAGCCCTTCGCAAATTGGGAATCCCCTATACGGATGTGGCAATAGCGAATGCAGAACAGGATCTGAACAAACAAGCACAGAAAATTGCGGATGATCTGAAACAAAATCAAGTCAATGTGTTAGCCGATCGTGAAATTATAGCGGTAATAGCTTATCTACAACGATTGGGAACAGATATAAAAGCAGCTCCGAAAGTGGCTGAGGATGTTAACGTAAATCAATAGCGCTATGTTTAAACAAATCACAAATTTGAACGGAAGTGAGCTTTACCTTATTGTGTCACTTTGGATATTCCTGATTTTCTTTATCTCAGTCGCAATTATGTTGTTTCGCATGAAAAAGGACTATGTGACTTACATGAAGGAATTGCCTTTGGAAGAGGAAACTGAAAAGGAAACGAATCATTCACCTGAAAGTATATAGTATATGAGTTTATTATTAGATACCGTACCTGCCACGGTAGAAGCTGTTCAGTCTACCTGGGGTTTTGGTACGGATAATTTATACACAGATATCTTAATTATTGTATTGATTGTCGTGATGTTGGCTCTTTTGGCCTCGGCATTGATGGTCAACCGCGCAATGAAATCCATCATTAAGATTACGATGCCTGAATTGGTCAAAGAGGAAGAACTCAAGAAATTAGCCAATAAAGGATGGTTGAAACGATCTTGGAATAAGATCATGGGGATTAGGCCTATTTCTGAGGAAAAAGACATTGTCATCGATCACGAATACGATGGTATCCGAGAACTGGATAATCCCATTCCAATCTGGTTTAATTTTTTGTTCTATGGAACAATCTTCTTTGGGGTGGTCTACTTATTCATCTATCAGGTCTCTGGGATCGGTATGAATCAAGATCAGGAGTACGCACATGAAATGGTTGTTGCAGAAAAAGAAAGACAGGCTTATTTAGCTGCTTCTGCTAGCAACGTTGATGAAAATACGGTTGAATTTGAACCAGACATGGCTGTTGAGGGGAAAGCAATATTCGCTGCAAACTGTGTCGCCTGTCATGGAGGAAACGGGGAAGGTGGTATTGGACCTAACTTAACGGATAAATTTTGGTTGCATGGCGGGGAGATTAAAGATCTTTTCAAAACAATTAAGTATGGTGTTCCGGATAAAGGAATGGTGCCTTGGGAACAGACCTTGAGTCCGGCGCAAATTGCACAGGTGGCAAGTTACATTGTTACACTGAGAGATACACATCCTGCCAATCCAAAAGAACCGCAAGGGGAAGAGGTAACCTACGGAAAAGCTGAAGATGGAGCGAAAGCAAATAATGTGGCTGAGGCAGATAAAAAAGCAGAATAATAAATTAAAATAGCAATGAGTACAGTAGTAGTTAATAATGCCAATAATGGCGGATCTAAGTCAAAAAACAGACATTGGATTTATGCCAAAAAACCGCAGGGTATACTTTATAAAAAGAGACAATGGGTTGGTTATACACTGCTACTGTTCTTATTTGTAGCTCCTTTCATCAAGGTAAATGGTGAACCGTTCTTAATGTTTAATATTATTGAGCGGAAATTTTCGATTTTTGGCAACCTTTTCTATCCTCAGGATCTATACATCTTTGTGTTTGGGATGTTAATCGTAATGGTCTGTGTCGTGCTATTTACCGTTGTATTTGGTCGAGTTTGGTGCGGATGGACATGCCCACAAACGATTTTTCTCGAGTTGATCTTTAGAAGGATAGAGTATTGGATTGAAGGAGATTGGCAGCAACAGAAGAAATTAAATGAAGGTCCCAACACGGATCAAAAGCAGTTAAAGAAAGTGTTGAAGCATGGCATCTTTTTGATCATTTCGTTTTTTATATCGAACATCTTTTTGGCTTATATTATAGGTTCGGATGCGTTGATCAAAATCATTAGCGATCCACTGGATCAGCATATAGGTGGTTTGATCTCGATCATCTTATTTACGCTGGTTTTTTATGCTGTATTTGCTTATCTCAGGGAGATTGTATGTATCGCGATTTGTCCTTACGGAAGATTGCAAGGTGTCCTTTTGGATGACCAAAGTATCACTGTAGCCTATGATCACAGGCGTGGTGAACCACGAGGAAAACAACAGAAAAATGCATCTGCTCAACAAGGGGATTGTGTTGACTGCAAGCTTTGTGTCCATGTTTGTCCGACTGGGATTGATATTCGTAATGGCTTGCAATTGGAGTGTGTGAGCTGTACAGCCTGTATTGATGCCTGTGATGCTGTCATGGAAAAAATCGGCAAACCCAAAAAGCTGATCGGTTTCTATCCGATGGGAGAAATTGAAGGTACGCTCAAGAAGAAAAGTAATGTACGGACAGTTGCTTATTCTATTGTACTGGTGCTGTTAATGTCAGTATTTGGTTTTCTGCTATTTAATCGTTCTCAGGTGGATGGTCGATTGTTGCGGGCAAAGGGAAGTACTTATCAGCTTCGGGACGACAAAACCATCAGTAATCTGTATGCTTTGGAATTAATCAATAAATCAGGTAAGGAGATACCTTTTAGATTGGTCTGCGAAGATCCGAGGCTGAAGATCCAATTGGTCAATCCGATTCAAAAAATCAGTAAAGATGGGCATGCGACTTTGAGCTTTTTTCTAATTATCGCGAACAAAGACGTCGAAACATATAAAAGTAATATCAAATTATCTATCTATTCAGGGGACAAAAAGGTGGAAAGTCTAAAAACTACTTTCATTGCTCCTCCTGGCATGAATTAAAAAATAAAAACAATGAATTGGGGTACAAAAATTTTTTTGAGCTTGGCGGTATTTATGTTGTGCATTGTCGGGGCTGGATTGTATATGGTCAGCCACAACTCGGACAGCTTGGAAGAAGATGATTACTATGAACAGGGTTTGAACTATGATCAAGCTTATGAAAAGAAACAGAATGTGCTGAACATGAAAGAGACGCCAACTATCGAGCTTAGAAAAGATACACTTTATATCCATTTCGTCTCCAAAGTGAATAGGGGAAAGCTCTTGTTCCGTAAGCCTTCAGATAATAATCTAGATAAGGAGTTGCCATTTCAGACAACAGGTAATCTATTTACATTGCCCATTTCCGCATTCGATAAAGGAATGTGGAATTTGTATGTTGAATGGGAAAACGCAGGTAAGGACTTTCTATTTGAGGAACATATTTTATTTTAAACCAAGAAAATGAGTTATACCTACTTTGCATTTTTTATGGGCTTATTTGGAAGTATACATTGTGCGGTCATGTGTGGTCCCTTAATTTTTGTAATCGAGGGTAGGCAAGGACTAAGCTGGGCTGTTTTTCTAAATAAAGTACTTTATCAGTTAGGTAGGGTTTTGACTTACGGTAGTCTAGGTTTTCTTATGGGAACCATGGGTACATTTGCTCAAGTACAAGGCTGGCAACGTGCATTGAGCTGGATCACGGGAGTAATATTAGTGCTGATTGCCGTGGTTCAGCTTATAGGGAAAAACAATCGTACAATTGCCAGTTTGCAGACTCGTTCTGTGCAGCCCGTTGTCAGGCTTCTGTCGAAATGGTTATATAAGCCTGGGGGGAGTTTTATCGCGGGGGTACTGAACGGATTATTGCCCTGTGGCATGGTGTATATGGCTTTAATGTCGGCAATGAATGCAGACAGCTCACAGCAGAGTTTCCTATTTATGCTTTGCTTCGGATTGGGGACAATTCCGCTCTTATTTTTATTTTCCTTTTTGGGAAACTTTTCCCGATCTTTCAAAATTGGCTTTTCTAAATGGATTCCCTTGTTATATTTTTTGCTGGGAATCTGGTTTATACTGCGAGGTGCAAACTTAGATATTCCCTATTTAAGTCCTTTAATTCATATTGACGGTGCGATAAACTGTGTTTAACAGTAAACAATTTGTCCGCGCTAAGTATTATATTTGATATTAAACTTAGCACATCATATGGAGGTACTTCATCATATTTTACAAATTGCTTTACAATATTACTGGATTCCCTTACTCATTTTATATATTGGTGTCATCGGTACCATCTTGATCGAAAACCGTAATCCTGCCAAAACGATCGCTTGGATTATGGTGATTGTCTTTCTACCTGTAATCGGTTTGCTCATTTATTATTTCTTTGGGCAGAAATTCAAGAAGGTTAAAAGGATGAAACGGATGTATCGCGAGCAATCAAAGAAATTGCTTGACGCTTGGCGTAAGGAATCGGAAATTATGGAGGAACATATTGATACCCTTAACGAGCGGATCGGTAGTTTAGCCATGGTTTATCGGTACCTCAAAAACCAGAAAATATCCACATTCTCCCTGAATAATGATGTGACCTTATTTATTAATGGCGAGGAAAAGTTTCCGGTACTGATTCAGCAATTGAAAAATGCAAAACATTCCATCCATATGGAGTACTATATATGGGAAATGGATGAAATTGGTCGTGAAATATTGGAGATTTTGGAAGAGAAGGCAAAAGCCGGGGTGACCGTACGTCTGATCCTGGATAGTTTCGGAGCACCTGATGTGATTAAATATTTGCGTCGACATAAACCCGATTTTCTTTTTGAAGCTTTTCTCCCGGTTACTTTTACTTCATTGGCAAATAGTAACTACCGAAATCACCGTAAGATTGCCGTTATTGATGGAAGAGTTGGTTTTGTTGGAGGAATCAATATTTCGAATCGTTATATCAACGATGGGAAAAATGATGTTTATTGGCGCGATACTGCGATGATGATCATTGGTGCTGCCGTAAATACCTTACAAATTCAATTTTGGAATAGTTGGAACCAAACGGATGCAGATTCATTCGAATTAGGTAAAGGCTATTTAAATAGATTCCCGATCACAAATGAAGATGCGAGTGGTGTTGGGTTTACAGCTAGTGATCCCGGTTCTCCCGCTCCATTCAATATGGAGGCAATTATAGCGGGGATCAATGAAGCAAAGGAATATGTACAATTGTGTACGCCCTATTTTATTCCAAGTGATCAACTGACGACAGCGCTGATGTTGGCTGTTTCTTCGGGAGTTCGAGTTGATCTTATGTTACCTGCACAATCTGATTCCTTTTTTGTGCAGCATGCTTCCTTTTCCTTTATCAAGCCGCTACTCGAAAGAGGAGTAAATGTATACCTGTATACCAAAGGATTTCTCCATGCCAAAACAATCTGTATCGATGGTAAACTAGCCTATATTGGCACGACCAACCTGGATATCAGAAGCTTTTATATCAATTTTGAGATATCGGGAATTGTCTCTGATAAAGCGCTTTGTGAACGTATGAACAATCAATTTCTTGCAGATATTGAATCCTCGGATTTAATTACAATTCGTAAATGGATGCAGAGAAGTCGATGGAAACGTGGGGTGGATTCCATCTGCCGTTTATTGGCACCTTTACTTTAAGTGTTTGCTGGAATGAAGGTATAATAAATGTTAAAAATACCATAATAGGATTGGCCTTTGGTTAAAATTGAATATATTTAGCTATTCTTTTTTTAATTCTAAGACTTTCAATGAAGCACATAAAACTATTGACTTTATCGATAGGGATTTTAGGAGTCGGGTCAACCTATGCACAGACTGCACCTACATTACCTATTAATACAATCGTAGAACGGGTTCAAAAATATTTTCAGGGCTACCCAACAGAAAAAGTACATCTGCATTTTGATAAACCTTATTATGCGGTAGGGGATACGTTATGGTTTTCTTCCTATTTATCACGTAACCTTCCAGAATATGAACCAAGCAAAATAGCCTATGTGGAAGTTTTGAATAGTCGAGATTCTCTGATCCAAACTTTTAGAATCCCACTGGATAAAGGTGTTGGAAATGGGCAGATGGTCCTCGATCCGCAATTCATGACACAGGACAACTATCGTTTCAGAGCGTATACAAAATGGATGTCCAACTTTGACGCATCCTATTTTTTTAATAAAATAGTTCCGATAGGTGATGTGATCAATAAAAAATTGATCACCAATATTGAATTTCAGAATAATCTTAACGGAAATAAAAGTCAGGCGGTAATACAGTTTAGGGATCGTGCAGGTAAACCGATGATTAATTCTAAGATCAATTGGGAATTTGTTGCAGGATGGGAAACGGTAGATAAGGGGAAAGGCGAAACGGACGCTATGGGAAAGGTGACGATCAGTTTATCGGCAAAGGAGAAGGCTGATTTAGAGAAGGGACAATTAAAGGTTAGTATCCAAGAAAACAAAAATGAAAAACCTTTGTCCAGTTCTTTCCTGCTCAAAAATGCTTTGTGGGATGCTGATGTGCAGTTTTTTCCGGAGGGTGGTGACTTAATTGCTGGATTTGCCAAGAAAGTTGCTTTTAAAGCTGTCGGATCTGATGGTAAGAGTTTGAAAGTGAAAGGGACAATCCTTGATTCTAAAGGAAAGTCAGTCGCAGAATTTGAAGATTTTGGATCGGGTATGGGCTATTTCTCTTTATTGCCTTTGGCAGGAGAGAACTATCAGGCAGCCATAAAATTTGATAATGGACAGGAACGTAAATATAAGCTTCCGGCTGTTGTTAATGATAAAGCAAATGTTGTGTTTGTTAAGCAGGATGAAAAGAATGCTGAATTTGCTGTAGTGACCAGTGAAGAGAATTTTTCTAAAAATCAGGGACAATCCTATTATGTATTGGTTCAGTCCAATGGACATCTTTGTTTTGGAGCTCAGGTAAATTTAAAGTCTTCATCGGCGCTGGTTAATATTCCAAAGGAACGTCTGCCAAATGGAATTGCCCAGGTTACTTTATTGACCCCGGATGGCAAACCTCTAAGTGAACGTTTGGCATTTGTGCAGAGTGAGAAATTGCTTAATATTCAAGTTGCAAGTGATAAGCAAAGTTATAAAGCGAAAGACCTGGTCAACCTGAAGCTTTCAGTTGATAATAATGGACAGAAATATCCGGGCAGTTATTCTGTTTCCGTTATTGATGAGTCTAAAGTTCCTTATAATGATCAAGCTGATCTTTCTATTGTGAGCAACTTTTTGTTGACTTCAGAGTTGAAAGGGAATGTCGAAAATCCAAATGCATATTTTGATGAAAAAAATCCGAATAGAGAAAAGGCATTGGATGCGTTATTAATGACTCAGGGATATCGCCGCTTTGATTACCCGGCTTTAATCTCCGAAAAGTTACCACAGATCAGTTTTCTCCCAGAGCAAGGGATAGAATTATCGGGTATTTTACGCATGAATACAGGCCGCCCATATCCTAATGGTGGGTTGTTGCTGTCTGTGCCTTCACGGAATATTAAAAAAGATGTATATACCGATCAGAACGGTCGTTTTACATTTAAAGATCTTGTTTTTCCGGATTCATCGAAAGTGACAGTAAATGCAAGGTCAAATGATAATTACCGTAGTTTGGTGATCAATATGGATCAGAGTTATTATCCTGAAATCGACAAAAATAATGGTTATAAAAGTTATTTCGTTCCCAATATAGATCAGGCATTCGCTCCTTATTTGGATAACAGCCGTAAAGAGTATAGAAAATCTATCTTATTGGATGAAGTAGAAGTGACAGCTGTACAGAAAAAGGTAATCACAAATAAGGATTTTCCTTCAATTTCTGGCTTATCTATGCCCGAACATCGTATCGAAGCCGAGCGTTTGACCGGGTGTAACGTATTGACCATGTGTCTGCAAACTGTTTTGACGGGCATTACTTATGATCCACAAACGTTGAAATATTATGTTTCGCGTGATTACAATGCCGGTGGGCGTACTCCAGTTCAGTTTTTTCTAAACGGTATGGCTATTGACGAACCTGGATTAAATAGTATTAACGTTGCAGATATTGAGGGAATAGAAATCTTTTTACGTGACGAACTGGGAACAGTATCAAGAATGTATCAAAACAATGGTGTTGTGTCGATTTACACCAAGAAAGTTGAGGCCAAGAAACCTCGGATGGCCCTGAGTGAAATTGAGAAATTGTTGCCAAAATCGAATGTCATAGATATGTTCCCTTTAGGTTATGTTAAAGAGCGTAAATTTTATACGCCAAAGTATAACACACCTGAACAAAAATCTGCCAACGATCTGCGGACTACGATTTATTGGAACCCGAAAGTACAGGTAACGGAAACAGGGGAGACAGCAATACAATTCTACAATGCTGATGGAAATGGTAATTATAAAGTGATTGTAGAAGGAATGGACCAAACAGGAAATATAGGTCGAAAGGTGATTAATTACCGCGTACAACCTTAGCAAAATAAAGGAAAATATCTAATAGGAACGCTGCTCTTTTGTGAAAGGGGCAGCGTTTTTTTATGAAATAAAAAAACACCTCCTTGATGGGCAAGGAGGTGCAAACTAACCAATTATAAACCTAAATTATGAAAAGTATTTTGTCGCTTTTGAAAGCGTTTATCTTCTTATTTGTAAAGTATATTTCAAATCCTATGCCAAATAGATTCCTAGTCTATTTGGCAGTTATTTTTAACAGAAATATTATAAATGTAGCTATGTTAACTTGATGACTATCGATAATCAATTGTGTAGGAAAATACGAACCAGCTGAACAACTCACACAATGTAGGACTGGAATTGTAGTTATCTGAGCTGGAATTAGATACCTTGTTGATTTAAATGATAATAACATTGCCTACAGCGTGGCTCATAGGCATCTTTTTCGCCAAGAAGTACTGTCTGGGTATCTTTTGTCAAGCGATATGAATAATTTGCTGGAGTCCCGCATTGCATGCAAACCGCATGGACTTTGGTGACATGTTCGGCTACAGCCATCAAACTAGGGATAGGGCCGAAAGGCTGTCCCTTATAATCCATATCCAATCCTGCAATAATTACACGAATTCCACTGTTTGCCAATTTGACACACACTTCTGTCAATCCGTCATCAAAAAATTGCGCTTCATCTATTCCAACAACTTGGGTGGCCGAACTCAATAGTAATATAGCAGATGAATTTTCGACAGGGGTGGAGGGGATACTATTGCTATCATGGGAAACGACTAATTTTTCATCATATCGTTTATCCACGGAAGGTTTGAAAATTTCAACATTTAGTCGTGCATATTGTGCCCGTTTTAGCCTACGTATTAACTCTTCGGTCTTGCCAGAGAACATTGACCCACAGATAACTTCAATACTTCCATATCGAGCTGGTCGCAATGTCAGATTATGTTCGGAAAAAAGCATTTGATTAAATTATTTTTTTGGATAGCCGGCAAATAAGAAATTATTTGTCAATAGACCTCCTATTATATTCTGTTTTTGACAACGCTAATATCGAAATTAAATATTAAATTTGAGTAGCAAAAAAGTGAATACAGATTCAAATATTTATAAATCAAAGGATTGAGTTTTCCACTTTTTAGGTTAGAGAATGTATAGGTATTATAAACGATTAATAGGCGATTTCAAATAAAATTATGGGTACTAAAGAGGAAATTTTTAATAAGATAGGAGATTTATTACAGGATTTGAATGCACAGTATTTGGTTTTGTCAGAAAGGAACATTATTACTGAAATAGGTGAGCTAGTGAACTTGGAAGCTAAAGCACAATCTGTTGCGGCTTATATCACTTTACTCAAAACAGATGCCGTGCTACAGGGCGGACAAGTTCAAAATACCTTGAGAGAGTCGGTGATGGAAAGTAGAAAAATAGCATTTAATGACTATTTTACTCCACCTTCTTCGATACGAGCATCCAGCCAACCTATTGCGGAACCAGAGCGTGGTGAGAAAGATGTTGTTCGCACTGATGAACCTACAAAAATAAATGAAGATACTGTTGAAGCGAATGAGGAAATGCAGGAAACCAATGACTTATCAACAGCTTCTTATTCACCCGCAATAACTGACGAAGCTGATCATATAACAAATGAAGCTGTTGGCGAGCATATTGAAGAAAAACAGTATAAAGTAGATGAGCCTACAATAGATCTTTTAGATGAAGAACCTGTTGTCGTTACTGAAGTCGTGGAAGAACCAAAAGAGGTTATCATTGAGGAAGTTCCAGAGAGTATTATCCGTGAAGAAGTCAATACAGTCGTGGAGGAGGTTCCTTCAAGACCGCTTACATTAAATGAGATTATTTCACAGCAAAAACAAGCAGGGGTACAGAACAGGGTATATCAAGTGAATCAATCTGGAAGTTCTGATAAACTGACGGATATCAAAACCGGGATAAGTTTGAATGATAAACTTTTATTTATTAAAGACTTATTTAATGGTTATAGCTTGGCTTATAGTGAAGCTGTGGAACTACTGAATAGATTCAGTAGTTATGCTGAAGCTGATGCATTTTTGCAAACGAATTATGCGGTTAAGAATAGATGGGCAGATAAACCTCATACCGTTGAAAAATTATATGAGGTATTACGCAGAAGATATAGTTAATTTACTATTTTCAATAAGAAAAAAAGCATCTTTAATCAATTTAAAGATGCTTTTTTATGTGATAGCCTGACCATTACTATTGTTTAGTTCTATTTCAATTGAAATTGCAACCATTCTTTGCCTTCATGACCATAAACAAAATATTTTGGTTGAAAGATCTCCGCCAAAGATTCCAACTCTGTTAGGTATTCGTACCCTGGAATGCTGGCAAAATTTGGCTTTGTCATAATAAACAGCTGATCAAGTTCGATCGCCTTTGATTGCGCAATTGCTGGATCATTTAATAAAAGTGGAATATGAGTAAATACACTTTCATCACTGTCAATTATAATTATTTTATCAGCTTCATAAGCAACTGTCGTAGGGATTCCGCCTGCGATTTTTATGGATTCTTGTAAATAGGCGGACTGATTGATCTCCTGGGGATCAATTCGATCTAAAACCAATACTTTGGGTCTGTCGCTAGCAGTTATAAATTTGAGCTTGTGAATTAGTATACTGGTCTCATCTTCTACTTTCTCAATAAGCTCGATTACATTTTCCTTGATATTTAATTCTTCCCCAAGCGTCTTGATATAGGCAATCACATCTTCAATGCTAATGATTTCTGATTGCTTTGCTATTAATCTAGCAGATATTTCCTGTGGAACAGAGGTGTTATTTAGATTTAGTTGTTCCAAAAAATGGGCAACTAATTTTTCTTGATTGCTTTGCATGCTGCAAAAATACAAAAAGGGTAGCATTAGCGAAAGTAAATTAGCAATAGTAGGTATTGGAGGATTTTTGTAAATTGGCATCAAATAAATGTTATAGATATGTTTGACAAATTATTTCAGGCACAGCAAAAGGCAGAAGAAATCAAGAAAAGACTAGATACCATTTCGGTATCCGGTGAGGCTGAAGGTGGTTTGATACGTGTGGTGGCGACAGCCAACAAGGAGATTAAAGAGATTACGATCGATCCTGTCTTTTTGTCCAATGCTGATAAAGAGGAATTAGAGGAATTGCTAGTGGTGGCTTTGAATAAAGCAATAATCCAAGCGGAGAATATCAGTCAAGCTGAAATGCAAGCTGCGAGTAAGGATATGTTAGGAGGCTTAGGCGGATTATTTAATCAATAAATACATGATTATGAAAGCAACTTATTACGGTCAATCTTGTGTTGAGTTTGATTTTAATGGAACGAAGGTTTTATTGGACCCATTCGTAACTTATAATCCATTAGCGAAAGCAATTGATGTAAATACAATTAAACCGGATTACATCTTTTTGAGCCACGGACATCAAGATCATGTCGCAGATATGGCTACCATTCAAAAGAATAGTAATGCGACAGTATTGGCCATCGTTGAGACAGCTGCTTGGGTAAGAAGACAAGGGGTACCAGAAGATAAAGTTGTTGAATTCAATCTTGGCGGTACAATACAGTTACCTTTTGGCTCTGTTAAGATGGTTTATGCTGCTCATACGAATAGTACGCCTGATGGCCAATATGGTGGGTTCCCAGTTGGATTTGTCTTTAATGTACACGGGAAAAAGATCTATTTTGCTGGTGATACTGCATTGACAATGGAAATGAAGCTGCTGGCTGATCTGAAGCTGGATTGGGCTTTTCTCCCTATTGGTGGATACTATACAATGGATGTGGATGATGCGATCAGAGCGGCGGAATTTATCAATTGTGCCCGTGTGGTTGGGATCCACTACGATTCATTTCCACCAATTGAGATCGACAAACAAAAGGCCTTTGACAAATTCCAAAATGAGGACATTTCATTGTCTCTTCCAAAAATAGGAGAGACAATAGAATTATAAACAATAAAAAGACCGAGCTAGCTCGGTCTTTTTTGTTACTATAGTTTCTGTCAAGATATATTATTACTGTGCTTTTTCGTCTAGGATGATATGACAATTTTCTTTAGATCCTCTAGACTGAAAAGCGGGGTGTCGATGATTTTGTTTTTAAGGATCTGTTCCTTATTTTCTTCGAAATAAAAGAGCTTCCACTCTCCATTTTTGTATTCTAAGCTGCTTAGATTTTCGATCCAATCACCCGAATTCATATAGGTGCATGTGCCTTTTCGGGTGATGACTTCCTTTATTTGAGGTTGATGAATGTGGCCACAGATTACAAAATCATAGTTTTTCTCAATAGCTAACTCCGTTGCTGTATGTTCGAAGTCTGAAATATACTTAACGGCCTTTTTAACAGAATTTTTTATTTTTTTTGAGAGTGAGTATTTCTCCTTTCCCATTTTATCCAGACAATAATTGATCACATTATTAAGCTGGATCAATTTATCATAACCCCAACCCCCAAGTTTTGCCAACCATTTTGAATGATGAATAGATGCGTCGAAAACATCGCCATGAAAGATCCATACCTTTTGATTATTAAGTGAAAGAAGTAGCTTGTTGCTCAGTTTGATGTTTCCTAATTTGAGATCAGTAAACTTGCGTAGCATTTCGTCGTGATTACCAGTAATGTAATGGACTTCAGTGCCGGTTGAGCTCATATCGATAATCTTCTTAATGACCTTTAAATGATCTTGTGGAAAGTAGCTTTTTTTAAATTGCCAAATATCTACAATATCGCCGTTGAGGATCAATATCTTGGGTGCGACGGATTCCAGGTAAAGTAAAAGTTCTTTGGCTCTACTTCCGTATGTACCTAAGTGTATGTCTGAGAGTACAAGTATATCAAGGCTTCTTTTCATCGGAATAAACTATAAATATTCTTTTTACAAAAAAAAGGTAATTTTATTTTGTACTGATGAAATTCCTGTTATTAAATTATTAAAATTGCCCGTAAAACGGTATGAATAAGTTTATTAGAATTTAATATTGGTTTATTTTTCAGGTGTAAAACTATGGTATGATCATTTTTTTGTTTAAAGTTTTGTTATTATTTCTCTGTTGTAAAAGTATTGTTGATTAGCTCGTTTTTATACTTGTGAGAGAGAGTGTTTGTGTTTTATATTATTGATAGTGAGTGGTTTATTTTGTTTTTTGAGTTTTAGTTGTTGGTCGATAATAGACAAAATGCGCTGTCATCTTACTAGTTTTCCCTTGCCTCTCCTTAACTCTAGGAAAAGTGGATTGATTTTTAAAAAAAGTTACTAAGGTTTTTCCGACTCCGTCGTTTTAGCTTACAATAATCATTGTAGACTAAATGAAAACTACCCAAGAAGTTGCCATTCTTATCAAGAAGCAGATTGAAGGGGTCATCACTTCCGAAGAAACTAAAGAGCTTAGAAAGTGGGCCCAAGAGGATCCTAATAATGAGCTGTTTTTGAAAGAAGTGTTGGCCAGTGATAACGTATTTGACGATGTGTTGGTATACATGGAGTTCAGGCAACAGCTAGGAGATAGCTGGATATCGAATTTTAAACAAGATACTTCGGATAAAATACTTCGAGGACAAAGGAAGGAAAACAAAAGATTTCGTTTGAGATGGATTGGTTATGCAGCAGCCATCCTAATGGCATTTCTTGCTTATCAATTCTTTTATGTCAATGACAGAGCCTCACCATCCGAACAATTTGATTTGGCAAATGTTGAACCGGGAACAAATAAAGCTGAATTGACCTTATCCGATGGTCATAAAATAAGTTTGAGAGCAGATAAGGATGGAATAAGTGGAGACCAACATTTAACGTATAATGATGGTACCCCCCTTTTTTCTCTAGATAAAGAAAAGTTGGCGAAACTTACAGCCAATATTGTTGTGCCCTGTGGAGGGAAATACCAAGTCACTCTTCCTGATGGAACAAAAGTTTGGTTGAATTCGTCTTCAAAATTGACCTATCCTTTAGTTTTTCAGGAAGATGAGCGAGTTGTTCGTTTGGAAGGAGAAGCCTATTTTGAGGTAGATCGGATGATCAGAAATGGGAAAAAGAAAAAATTTATTGTTCAAACCCAAGATCAAAATATTGAGGTCACCGGAACAGAATTTAATGTCTCTGCTTATGGCGATGACATGAGAACCGTTACTACCTTGGTCAACGGAGCCATAGCTATTGTATCGGGTAACCGTCGTATGACCCTGAGGCCAAATGAACAAGCGACATTGTCGGAAAAAGGAATTGCCAAAAAGAATGTAGATGTACAGCATTTTATCGCTTGGAAAAATGATAAGTTTTTGTTTTATGAAACTGGATTGACAGATGTGATGCGAGCGATAAGTAGATGGTACAACATAGAGGTCGTTTTTCCAGAACATGTACCTTCTACCTTTCTTTATGGTGAAATTGGGCGTGATAAAAAACTTGTAGAGGTGCTTCGGTTGCTGGAGAAAAGTGGTGTCAAGTTTAAAGCCGAATTGAAGGGTAGTCATCCTAAACTGATCATTTTGCCTTAGTAATCAATAATTAACCAAATACATAAATCATGATGAAAAGTATAAGAAGACCATATCCAACGTAATTGGATCAATATTCAAAAAAAACCGAACAGATGTCCCTCAACACTGTCCGGCCATTTTTTGGATATACAAATCAGAGCACTTAGATAAAATTGAACCCTTTAATAATTTGTAACCCTAATTGTACAAAAATATGATTTTTATACAAAAAAATGACTATGGCAACCTTGTTGTCAGACCTAAACTTAAAAGATGGGTATTAAAAATGAAATTAACCATTCTATTTACAGTTCTGAGTATCCTCAAGCTTTCTGCAACAGGTTTTGCGCAGAACGTTTCGCTTAAGGCCATAAATTCTCCGCTGATTGAGGTGATGCAGAATCTTCAGAAGCAAAGTGGCCTGCCTTTTCTTTTAAATGGAAAGGATATTGCAAATACTAAGATCAATGCTGATCTCAAAAATGTCAGTTTAGAAAAAGCATTGAACATTATCTTCGTCAACAAATCTATTAGCTGGGAGGTCAGTGATGGTACTATCGTGTTGCAACGAGCGGAGAAACCTGATTCAGGTATTTCTGTTCGTAAAACAGAAAACATTCAGCAAAGTCGTACTATTCAAGGTAAGGTAACCGATGAACGTGGAAATCCCCTGGTGGGTGTTTCTGTACGCGTTAAAGGTACTAATACAGGAGTTGCGACAAATAATGAAGGTAACTATTCGATAGCAGTTTCGGGATCAAAACTAATTTTGCAATTTTCTATTGTTGGCTTTTTCGGACAGGAGGTACAAGTCACGGATCAACAGTCTGTCAATGTAATCATGAAGGAAACTTTTGACGATCTGGAAGAAGTCGTGGTCATAGGATATGGTACGCAGAAAAAGAAGTTAAGCACTGGAGCGACTGTGCAGGTTAAAGGCGAAGACTTGGAAAAATTAAGCACACCATCTATTTTGGAAGCTTTACAGAGCCAATCTCCGGGTGTTCAGATTACACAAAACTCTGGCATGCCCGGTGAAAGTTTTAAAGTAACTATTCGGGGCTTAGGGACCATTAACAATTCCTCCCCCTTGTATGTTATAGACGGAATTGCTGGCGGCGATATCAACTTATTGAATCCTTCAGATATAGAGAGCATCGATATTCTAAAGGATGCAGCCTCTGCTGCTATCTATGGCTCAAGAGCGGCAAATGGTGTGGTCTTGATTACTACTAAACAGGGTAAAGTAGGTAAAATGATGTTTAATTTGGATAGTTATACAGGATTCCAAAACATTTATAGAAAGCCATCGCTCTTGAACGCTAAAGAGTATATGCTTATACAAGATGAGCGAAGGTTTAATGAAAGTGGTTCGGGTTTCGATTGGGCAAATCTGATTCCGAAGCAATATCAGCAGATCATGGACGGGAAATGGAATGGTACAAACTGGCTGGAGGAAATTGAAAACAAAAACGCCCTATTGCACAACACTTCATTGAATTTAACGGGTGGAAATGAGCAATCTAAATTTTCGTTGGGTTATTCCATCACGAAACGCGACGGTGTATTGGGCAAACCTGTCGAACCTCATCTCGATCGTCATACTTTCCGTCTTAATTCGGACCATATTTTCTTGAAAAATGATCGGTTCAATGTGATCAAGTTCGGGGAGAACGTGAACTACTCCTTCAATAAAAAATCAGGTATCGGTATCGGTAATATCTATTGGAACGATGTTCATAATATGCTGGTTGGTAATCCATTATTGCCAATTTATAATGAAAACGGTGGATATTATGATTTTAATAGTAAAGTCGCGGATAAATGGGATTTTGATGCCGCTACACTAAATCCGGTTGCGGACATGTTCTACCGTCGTGGGCATAATCTCAGTAAATCACATGCGCTATCTGCCAATACCTATTTAGAAATCCAACCGATAGAGGGACTTATCTTTAAATCTAATTTTGGGTACCGATTAAATGCTTCATCCTACAGGTCTTATGTTCCTGTTTTCAAATTATCTACTACGTCAGAGAATCCAACAGATGATATCGATCAAAATCAAAGTATGGGACACAATTGGGTTTGGGAAAATACCTTGAGCTATAAACTGAACTATCGGAATAATCATCAGTTCGATGTTGTTCTTGGACAAACGCTGGAGAAATGGGGTATGGGCGAAACTGTTGGAGCCCAATCTTCCAACTCGATTTTTCCTGGTCAATGGGATAAGGCATGGGTCGGAAATGGGCAATTGCTCGAAGGCTTCCCTGTGTCGGGAAACGCCTGGGGACAAGGTTCATTGGCCTCTTTTTTTGGACGGGCAAATTACAATTTTAAAGAGACCTATATGGCCTCATTCACAATGCGTGCGGATGGCTCTTCAAACTTTGCGAAAGGTAAACGCTGGGGCTACTTTCCCTCGGCATCATTGGGATGGGTAATGACCAATGAAGAATTCTTAAAAAATCAGGATAGCTGGTTGAATTTTTTGAAAATCAGAGGTAGTTGGGGACAGAATGGAAATGCCAGTATCCCCAATTTTCAATATTTATCAACGATAGCCATTGATAATTTCGGCGGGTATTATTTCGGAAATAACAAAAATACATTAATCAAGGGAGCATATCCAGATATTCTACCCAATCCTGATGTAACCTGGGAAACTTCTGAACAGTTGAATCTCGGGTTTGATTCCCGTTTTGTGAACAATCGTTTAGCGATCGTATTCGATTGGTACAAAAAGTCTACCATAGACTGGCTTATCAGGGCGCCAATATTGGCATCCTATGGTACAGGGGCCCCTTTTATTAATGGTGGTGATGTGAACAATACAGGGGTTGAATTGGGGATCAATTGGAATGACCAAAAGGGAGATTTTCGCTATGGTATAGGTGTTAATGGTGCTTATAATAAAAATAAAGTCGTACGCATCGCAAATAGGGAGGGAATTATTCATGGACGACCAGATGTTTTAAGTCAAGGGACATTGCCGATGTACCGTGCCCAAGTAGGGTTTCCTATAGGTTATTTTTATGGCTATCAAACAGAAGGGGTTTTTCAGAATCAAGCACAGATTGACGCGTTGCGAAACAGTGGACGTGGTGTCTTATCCAATGCGCAGCCCGGAGATCTGATCTTCACAGACACGAATGGTGATGGCGCGATTACGGACGATGATAAGGTGATGATCGGTAACCCGCATCCAAAATTCACTGGTGGATTGAACTTGACTTTTGGTTATAAGGGATTCGATCTGGCAGTTACAGCCATTGGATCATTTGGACATCAAATTGCGAAATCTTACCGTTCTTTTTCAGATTCTCCACTACAGAACTATACGACTGAAGTATTTCAACGCTGGCATGGCGAGGGAACATCAAATCGATACCCGAGATTGACGGCAGGATCACATAGCAATTTTCAGAATATCTCAGATATCTATATTGAAAATGGAGACTTTGTGAAGCTCCAGAATATTACCATGGGATATAACTTTAAGAGCCTTTGGAAAAAAGCTCCATTTAGCCAGGCACGAATTTATGCTACGGTGCAGAACCTTGTTACATTCACCAACTATAGTGGTATGGATCCAGAAATTGGGTATGGGGATGCAGAGAGCTGGGTGTCTGGCATTGATGTAGGCTTTTATCCGCAACCACGTACAATACTTCTTGGTCTTAACCTTAAATTTTAGTTCTAGTTAGATATGAAAAAGACAATATTAATATGCTTGTTTGCCGGAATGCTTTCGTCCTGTGGAAAATTTCTGGATTCAGAAAGCCTTGATAAAAAGAATACAGACAACTTCCCGGTAACAGTGGCGGATGCCAATATCCTGTTGGCAGGAATCTATAATGGGTTGAGTAGGGGAGTAAGTAGTGTCGAAAGTTCCCATTTTTATATGTCGGAATTGGCTTCGGATGATCGTTTTGGCGGGGGTGGGGCAGATAACCGGGATATGCAGGGACTGGATCATCTCATGAATACAGCCCCAGATTATTTTTTGCCATTTTGGACTGCACGCTATGCGGGGATTTATAGAGCGAATACAGCTATTGAAACACTCGATAAGGTGACAGGTTGGGCAAATGATGCGCAAAGGGATCAATTGCTCGGCGAGGTTTATTTTTTAAGAGCCTTATTTTATTTCGAACTTTCACAGATGTTTGGTGAAGTACCCCTGCTCCTGAGTTCTGTGGTGGCTAATGTCCCCAGAAGTCCAGCAGATCAGACCTACGGACAGATTGCAAGTGATTTGATGAAGGCTATTGAGCTTATGCCCGCAACCAAATCTAATATAGTAGTCTCAGGTCATGCCTCTAAATGGGCAGCACAAGCATTGCTTGCCCGTGTATATTTGTTTTATACAGGATACTATAAGAAAACAGATTTGCCATTGGCTGCCGGTGGTATTGTGGGAAAAGTACAAGTGATTCAATTGCTTGAAAACTGTATTCAAAACAGTGGACACGATTTGGTAGGCGATTTTAGAAACTTATGGCCATACACCAATAAGGAGACAGCAAGAGATTATAAGTACGTACAAGATAATAAACTGGCCTGGGTGGGAGATGGAAATATAGAAACCGTATTTGCGATTAAATTTGGAACTGTAGTGGATTGGGGGGATGAATATCAACAAGGTTATTCGAACCAGTATAATCTTCATTTTGGACTTCGTACGGGTAATGGTTCGGAGCGTACTTTTCCGTTTGGGCAGGGATGGGGTGCTGGACCTGTCAATAGTGAATTATGGAAAGATTGGGCGCAAGCAGAACCAACGGACATGCGTATGTGGGCTTCCATCATTAATGTAGAGACTGATCTGGAAGATTATACCTATGGGGCTGACAATCAAATGGAAGAAACTGGGCTGTGGCAGAAAAAATATATTGCGGTATCTGCTTATGATGACAAGAAGAACTTTGTACCATCTTATGCTATCCTTTTAGATAAAGCTTTGGCGGAATATCAATTGGCTCATACCCAAGATTTGGTCATGATCCGCTTTTCAGACGTGTTGCTCATGCACGCAGAGTTGAAAGGAGATGCGACGAATTTAAACAGGGTAAGAAGGAGAGCGGGGTTAAAGGATATTTCATATTCTTTAGCAGCACTGAAACGTGAAAGAAGATGGGAGCTGGCTTTTGAAGGCGTACGTTATTTTGACTTGATGCGCTGGCATGATGCAGCTGCGGATTTGGCGAAGCAAGAAGGGGTGCTGATTAAGAATAAAGGGATAGATGTACCAATGAAGGCTTTTGGTGGTGGTTATAGAGCTCGTTATGAGCAAACTGGAGGGTTCTGGCCAATACCTGTTTCACAGATTACACTTTCGGACGGGGTTTTGACACAGAATAAAGGTTGGGGGACAGCTGCGGCTGAATTTACAGGATGGTAAATCTTAACATATTGAACTATGAATAATCTTATAAAATATATTTTTCTGGTATGCGTGCTATCGTTCACTATTTCTTGTGAGCCTATTGAAAAGCGCCTTGAGATGGGACCTGCAATCACGGCGGACCAATTGGATATTACCGCCATTCCTTTAATGGTCAACGGGAAGAGAAGCAATAAAGTCATTCTAGACAATAAAAGTCCAGTACTATCCTTATGGAACTATGGTTCGGGGAGATCTACACGCAAATCAGATACTGTTTTGATGGTTGCTACAGGAGAGCGAACCATTCGATTTGTAGGTCTCAATCCCGATGGTACCAAGGTTCAAAAGAATTTGACGGTTCGGGTTGATGAACTAACATTTCCTGTTCCGCCCGAGTGGGCAATGTTAACAGGAGGAAGTAAAAGAACATGGAAATGGGATGAAACAAAACCTGCTGTATGGGGTAATGGAGGATATTTGGGAAACTTTGCACCGGCATGGTGGACGTTAAAAGAAGCAGAGATGGATGAACAGGAAGCAGGAGCTGGCATTGGTGCAAAGATGGAACTCAATTTGGATGATGCCATTTTTACGAAGGTAAGATCGAACGGTTCAAAAGAAGTAGGGGTCTTTAGTTTTGATATGAACCAAAAAACAAAAGATGGTGAAGGAAAAATATGGGGACAAGGAAAGTTTCGAACCAGTGGAGCAGCCATTCTTGTTGGGAAGTCTCCAGATGAAGGGGGGAAAGCTGTTTACGAATTTGATATTATCGTTCTGAATGATAAGGAATTGGTCTTGGCTTATGCACCTCCTGGAACTGAGGCTTGGGGGACCGCTTACTTTTGGGTCTTTAGGGCAATTGATTAGTAATGTACATCATACTGAAGACTAGCTGAAAAGTTAGTTCATATTTAATAGCGTTACATATTAAACAACAGGAACGAAGCAATCTGTGATTTATCATTATCAGATTGCTTCGTGCTTTTATAGGTAATCGAAATAACAATTTAACTAAGGTCCTTTTTATTTTGCAATTGAAGTCTTTGTATAGTGTCATTAACGAATGATTTTTTTTAAAATTGAACAAAATTCTTTCAACTTAGGTAATTATGTGTTAAATTTATATTGACCAGTTATGAGGGGTGGAATCCAAATTATTTATGAAAAAACTAGATCAACATGTATTGGATTTGCAAGACGGTAAAGAAGCTGCATTAGCATCCCTTATTGATGAGTTTAGTGAGAAACTGCTTTTTTTTGCCTATAAAATTGTAAAAGACAAAAATATTGCGGAGGAAATTATTTCGGATTCATTTATTAAGTTATGGGAACGCAGAGGCAATTTTAGTTCTATCGAATGCATCAAATCTTTTTTGTTCTTAGTGACTAAAAATGCTTGTTTAGATGCTTTAAAACAAAGTAGATCCAAATTTGAGCATAGCGAATCTTTTTTAATGGATCTTAAGACAGATACACAGGATGTTTTAACGAAAATCATTTATTATGAGCTTATTGATTTAATTGCCAAAGAGATCGAAAAATTTCCCAAAAGGCAGGCACAGATCATACAGTTATCTTTAATAGAAGGTAGATCTACAGAAGAGATTTGTGAAGAATTGGAGACTACTCCGAGCACGGTTTATTTTGCCCGGTCAAAAGCTATTTCAACCTTAAAACAAGTGTTCAAACAGAAGAATATTTCATATTATCAAGTTAGCTTTTTGCTTTCCATGCTCTGGCCCTAATAGATCGTAGTTCCTAAAAATGAGGAAATTTTTGGAGAAGAGGGGGGAGGCAACAGTTGTTTGTAAAGCTCTCAGTTTAATAGGGCCCCAACTTTGAAGCTAGCATTGGTTTGATTTGTTGAAAGGGGAAGAGATATAAAAAAAGGCACATCATGTCATGTGCCTTTTTTTTAATATGTTAAAGATTATTTTACTTATCTATTTAGCAGTTGCTGCCGCTCTATCGATGTGGAACTGTACCAGGTCATCGATAGGAGAACGCAAAATCTTGCCCACTTTCATTCCATATTGTTCAGCCTTTTCAGCCAATACATTTCTGAAATTGTAACCTACGGAACCAATGCAATTGAAAGTATAGCTTTGATAATTAGGATATTTACTTACTAAATTTCTGAAGAAAGCTTCAAAAGCTTCATCGACAATATTTCGTGTATATTCGATATTTACATTGTTGTCATATACGAATTTACTGAAACTTGCACAGAAACGATTAGGCATAGGTTTGGTATAAACCGCGTCCATGATTTCATCTTTCGTCATTTTATATGTGTTCCAAAACACTTCCTTTACATCTTTAGGCATTAAATTACGAACATAATCTGCAAGTAATTTTTTACCAATGTAACTACCCGATCCTTCATCGCCTAAAATGTAAGCTCCGGAATCAATATTTAATGTAATTTCTTTGCCGTCATAGAGACAAGAATTTGTTCCTGTACCCAAAATCGCAGCAAACCCAGCTTCTGATCCTAGCAATGCTCTTGCTGCAGCAAGTAGATCATGTCCAACTTCCACTTTCGCTGTAGTAAATACGTGTTTTAGTGCATCAACTACGATCTGAGCTTTTTCTTTATTATGGACCCCTGCACCATAATAATTTACTTCCGCGATTTTTTCAAAGGGTAAATCCTGCGGTAATCCTTTTTTTAGGGAGTTTACAATGTATTCACTGTCAACAAAATACGGGTTGTACCCTTCTGTGTTGAAGTAGATTTTTTTATTTGAATCGTCTAACAAACACCAGTTTGTTTTTGTTGATCCCCCGTCAGCAATGATTATCATTATTGAGTAGTTTTAATTGTGTTTATCGTTATAAAATGAGTAATCAATTCATTAATCAATTCCCCGAAAATACATTTTTTAATTTTAAATATCATAATTTATCCGAGTATTTTTGAAAAAATAAATTTTATGAATTTGCTCATAATATAAAAAAACTGGCTTAACAGTGTCGTTAAGCCAGTTTTTGGGTCGTGTAGTAAAATTGATTAAATAGTGTACTATTTACAATTAGTTGATGTTTTTAATGTGCTCCTTCAGCCTCGATTTCATCAATATTGATTCCTTGTTTAGTTAAAATTCCTTTGACAAATACAGCAAAGAAAACAATATAACAGAATCCGATCAATGGTAGGATATAGGAGTTGTGTATTCCAATAAGATCGGCCAATTTTCCTTGGATAGGAGGAAGGACGCCACCACCAAGAATCATCATAACTAAGAATGCTGAGCCCTGAGCAGTATATTTTCCAAGACCAACAATTGATAAACTGAAAATAGATGACCACATAATTGAACAAGCAAGTCCTCCTGATAAAAATGCATAAATCGCGATTGTACCTGAAGAGAAAAGGCCGATTAACATAGCGATGATTCCAAATAAACCGAAAATGATCAATGTACGGGCTGGTTTCTCTTTACTCAGATAGAAAGCAACGATTTGCAGAATAATACAGACCACATAGTAATAAAGGTGTGACATTTCGAAGCCCGCAAGGGTGTTCACGCCAATAATAATCGAGAAAGCAATTAAAGGGACAATAATCAGTAGTCCATTTTTAGCCGACTTGCTTAGGTTGAATGCTGTAATAGCACCTGCCCATCGGCCAATCATCATACTACCCCAATACATGGATACATATGGTGTGATTTGTGAAGACTGTAGGTGGCCAAATTCTTTTAATGTAAGCAACTCACCTAAGTTACTACCAATAGCAACTTCGATACCTACATAGATAAATAATGCAAGCATTCCCAAAGCCAGTTGCGGATATTTCATTGCTCCCCAGCCTTCAGGGTTCTTTTTCGCGCTTCTGTTGGAGAAAAGTAAACCGCCGATAACAACAATTAATGCACCTGCTAACCATAGCATACGTTGTGTTTCAAGTGGTTTGGCAACTTCTTTAATATGTGCTTTTAATTGATCGATTTGTAGCTGATCAGTGAGGCTTGATGCTTGTTGATGTAGCTGTTCGATATGCAATGCAAGGTCACTTTTGTAACTTAGGAATACTGGAGTGAACATACCGAATAGTAGAACTGTCATGATGATCAAGGTACGTAAAGCCTTATTGGCCTTTTCCATGGGTTCATTGCTAATTCCAGCTGGAACTTTTTTACTGAAATTGAACAATGCTGCAGCTAAAAGAAACAACAAACCAACACCAACATATAGGTATACAACCTTATTTAAAGGGAGATTGGCAATTTCAGAATCTGAGATCGGCTCAAATGTTCCAAATAGAGAGAAACCAATAACCAATGGTCCTATTGTTGTTCCGAATGAGTTGATACCACCTCCGAGGTTAACACGTGAAGCTCCCGTCTTTGGGTCACCTAATAAAACAGCGAAAGGATTAGCAGCTGTTTGCTGTAAAGAGAATCCAAGTGCAACCACAAATAGACCCAACAACATTCCAATATATAAATTTACCTCGACCGCCACAATCATTGCTGCTGCTCCCAACGCAGAAAACAGTAGACCATAGACGATACTTTTTTTGTAACCCCATTTTCCAACAAGGTCTTTACCACCAATTGAACTGAAGATAAAGAGGAGTAATGCACCAATGTAGTAGGCCGTGTAAAAAGCAAAGTCAATGAGCTGCGATTGAAATTGATCTAAGTGAAAATAATTCTTGCAGAATGGGATAAATACGCTATTTCCCGCTGCAATGAACCCCCAAAAGAAAAACACAATAATCAATGTGTAGAGTGCGGGGTAATTGGTTTTAGTTTGTTGCTGTTCCATATAAGGGATCTAAAAACTTAAATTTTGAAAGGTACGAACTTATGAAAAAAAATATAAAATTCAATCTAAAAATGTCGTTAAATCGTTTTACTAGCTACAATAGTAAATATTTTTTTTGAAATATTTTGAAATAACAAAATTTGTTTTTTTCTTTGTCTAGGTTCTCAAGATTTAATCCACTTCGGGTTTAAAAGAAATCATTAAGTTCTTCATTCACTTAAGCAAGGAAACATGTTTAGGTGTATAATCAGAATAAAGCTCAAAAGAAAATCCAAAAATCATACACAACACATTAATGGATATTAACGAATTAAACGCTAAACTCGTATCGGAATTGCGCGAGATTGCTAAGTTGATCGGTATCGCGGATGCTGATAAATTGCGTAAGCAAGAATTAATAGAAAGAATTAGCAATACCGGTGGGGAAGAAGAAGCAGCTCCGGCTTCTGTAGAAAAAGTTGCTAAAGTGGAGGAAGATAATCAGGAACAAGGTGAACGCACTCGTAAGCGCGTAAGAACGGTGAAGACCGTCGAGCCTGTGACTGTCAGAAAACGTGAGCCTGTTGAAAGTGAGGAAAGCAGTCCCGCGGTAGAAAGTACTCCTACAACAGATAAAGGTTCCCAACCTGAAAAAACACCTCAAACTCCTAAAGCTGAAAATACTTCTTCTAGTACAGATTTCGACAATGTTATCGTTAATGAGGGTGTGTTAGAAATTATGCCAGATGGCTATGGTTTCTTGCGTTCATCAGACTATAACTATCTGACATCTCCAGATGATATCTATGTATCACAGTCTCAGATCAAATTATTTGGTTTGAAAACAGGAGATACCGTTCGTGGTTGTATTCGCCCTCCAAAAGAAGGTGAGAAATATTTTCCATTGGTTAGAGTAGAGGCCATCAACGGACAGAATCCTGCAGAGGTGCGTGACCGTGTGCCTTTTGACTACTTGACACCTTTATTCCCAGATGAGCGCTTAAATCTGGATATGGGTATGGGTAACTACTCAACTCGTATTATGGATTTGTTTACGCCAATCGGTAAAGGTCAACGTGGATTGATCGTTGCTCAACCAAAAACGGGTAAAACAAATTTATTGAAGGAAGTTGCTAACGCAATTGCGAAGAATCATCCTGAGGTATATCTTATTATCTTGTTGATTGATGAGCGCCCTGAGGAGGTTACGGATATGGCAAGAAGTGTACGTGCCGAGGTTGTATCATCTACTTTTGATGAGCCAGCTGATCGCCATGTGAAAATTGCTAATATTGTATTGGAGAAAGCGAAACGTATGGTAGAGTGCGGTCATGATGTTGTAATCCTATTGGATTCAATCACTCGTCTGGCGCGTGCTTACAATACTGTTGCTCCTGCTTCAGGTAAAATCTTGTCGGGTGGTGTGGATGCAAATGCACTACATAAACCAAAACGTTTCTTTGGTGCGGCTAGAAATATCGAAAACGGCGGTTCATTAACAATCCTTGCAACAGCTTTGACAGATACTGGTTCCAAAATGGATGAGGTGATCTTTGAAGAATTTAAAGGAACGGGTAATATGGAATTGCAGTTGGATCGTAAATTAGCGAATAAGCGTATCTTCCCTGCTATCGACATTACAGCGTCAAGTACGCGTCGTGATGATCTATTGACAGATAAAGAATCATTGCAACGTATTTGGGTACTTCGCAATCACTTGTCAGATATGAATTCTACAGAAGCAATGGAATTCTTGCAAGGGCAAATGCGTGGTACTAAATCAAATGAAGAATTTTTGATCAGTATGAATGGGTAATCCCATCAAATTTTAATATTTTAGCCATCATTTTACTAAAATGATGGCTTTTTTTGTGTCCGATCGTATGATATGGTTAAGTATAACTCAATGTTGAGATATTAAAACGATATTGAGCTGCTAATACATACAAATAAGCCACTTTGAAAATTGCAATAAGTACATAAATATAATATTGATGAAAAAACATATTCCAAATCTGCTGACCTGCCTAAATCTCTTTAGTGGTTGTATTGCTGTACTGATGGCGTTGGATGGCAACATAAAAGCGGTAACTATATGTGTGCTTGCTTCTGGAATATTTGATTTTTTTGATGGTATGGTCGCAAGGCTGCTTCATGTAAAGTCGCCTATTGGAAAAGAGCTGGATTCACTTGCCGATATGGTCAGCTTTGGATTTCTACCAGGGGTAATTATGTTTACACTATTGCAAAAAGTGTTTCCCGGTGGATCTTTATTTCCTTATCTAGGCTTTATTGTTACTGTATTTTCTGCTTTGCGTTTGGCTAAGTTTAATTTGGATGAGCGGCAAACAGCAGATTTTATTGGACTTAATACACCAATGAATACTTTTTATGTACTTTCATTGCCTTATATTGCGGATAAGTATCCTGAACTCATTATAAATCCAATATTTTTGATTTGTAGTGCACTCTTGACCAGTTACTTGTTGATTAGCGAGATTCGACTGTTTTCGATGAAATTCAGTTCAATGGACTGGGCGACGAATAAATATCGCTTTATTTTTCTATTCTTAACTTTGGTTTTATTTGCAATTGGACAGTTTATGGCTTTGCCAATTATTCTACTTTTGTATTTTATACTTTCAGCATTGCATTTTAATAAAAAAACGATCTAACTTAGATCGTTTTTTCATATTGTTCGAGTTCAAATAACAGTTCTTTCATTTCGATGTCCAGCACCTCAAAAGTTGCTCTAAGCCCCTCTAAGGATTCCTGATTTTTGGCACTTAATTCCAAATTCTCAAATTTAGCTTTTAAGTGAAAAGCTCCGATATAATCCATAGTCGGTTTAATATGATGAGCTGCATCTGCAATTTTTTGATGATTACCTGTATTTAGGGCATTTCGCAAGTTGTCTAAGTCTACTGGGGTCTGGATAAGATACATTGATACAAATTGTTTGATCAAATCTGTATTGTCAAACATATTCTGGTTGATCAGGTCAATGTCGATATGATTCATCGTCGCTAATTTTCTTTACGGGTAATTCGTCCTTGCAATTATGCAATAAAGATACATTATTTTTTTTGTAAACGGGGTGTATGTATGTTGGGGCTATTTCTGCTAAGGGCTCCAGTGTAAAGCGTCGTTCTGAAATAAAAGGATGTGGTATAATCAGGTCGGGGTGGCTGATGACTTCGTCGTTGAAATAAAGTAAATCGATGTCTATTGCCCGCTCTCCCCATTTCTTCAGTCGTATTCTTCCCAGGTCTAATTCAATCTGTTGGGTAAGATTTAAACATTCAAGTGCAGATAAATGTGAGCTTATTAGGATAACTTGATTAAGAAATGAAGGTTGATCCTCAACTCCCCAAGCTGCAGTTTCATAAATTGAGGATTCTTGCAAGATCATTCCAATCTGTTGTTCGAGGGATTGTTTTGCTAAAGAGAGTTGTTGTAGGCGATCTCCTAAGTTAGTTCCCAATAATATAAAAATCTTGTTCATGTCGCTAAATTAAGTCTTTATGAAATAAAATACTGGGGGAATAAAAAATATTGCATTACCTTTAGCGTAAAATAAATCATTCCCTTTGCAAGAACTGCATAAACTGGAATTAATTATAAAATATGAAATCATTTTTTAAGTATGTATTGGCAACGATTACAGGGATTGTTATATCTTTTGTGATTTTGTTTATTGTTTTTATGGGTATTATCGGTGCGATTATTAGCTCTGCTTCCTCTGATCAGGAGGTCGTTGTCAAAACCAATTCGGTGCTGTTTCTATCTTTTGACTATGATATTAATGAACGGAATGATAATAATCCTTTTGGAAGCTTAAATCTTCCGGGTTATTCTACCAAGAGTATCGGGTTGGATGATATTCTAGCAAGAATAAGGTATGCCGCAACAGATGCGAATATTAAGGGGATTTATATGGATGCGGGTAGTATTGGTACTGGTTTTGCAAGTTTAAAGGCAGTGCGCGATGAACTGTTAACATTTAAAAAAACAGGGAAATTTGTTGTTGCCTACAATGCAGGGTATAATCAAAAAGCATATTATGTAGCCAGTATTGCAGATAAGGTATATGTCAATCCCCAAGGTACCATAGATTTTAGAGGTCTTTCTAGTTCGACAATGTTTTACAAAGACCTATTGGACAAAGTTGGGGTTGAGATGCAGATTGTGAAAGTAGGGACGTTTAAGAGCGCGGTGGAGCCTTACTTCCTAAATAAGATGAGTGATCCAAACCGTTTGCAGGTAACATCGTATCTGGGAAGTATATATGATACTTTTATCAATGAAATCGCTGCAAGCCGGAATATTCCAGCAGATTCATTACGAGGTATTGCCAATGATTACTTGGTCAGAAATGCCGATGATGCAGTGCGATATAAGCTTGCTGATGCAAAGATATATAAAGATGAGTTATTGTCGGATTTGAGAAAAAGATTGAAGATAGGTGAGAAGGATGAGATATCTTTTGTTTCATTGTTCGATTACAATAAAAAGGTGAAGGATGATGCCAGTGGATCTGAAATAGCTGTACTTTATGCTGTTGGCGAGATTGTGGATGGTGAAGGTACTCGTCCGGGAGAGATCGGAGGGGATAAATTTTCAAGAGAATTACGGAAGCTGCGAGAGGATGATGCAATCAAAGCTGTTGTGTTGCGTGTGAATTCACCTGGGGGTTCGGCACTTGCTTCAGATATTATCTGGAGGGAGGTGATTTTGACTAAAAAAGTTAAACCAGTAATTGTTTCTATGGGAGATGTTGCGGCTTCAGGTGGCTATTATATTGCTGCGGCTGCTGACTCCATATTTGCTGAGCCAACGACCATCACCGGATCAATTGGTGTATTTGGTGTAATACCGAATTTCCAGAATCTGATGAACAATAAAATTGGCGTTCACTACGATGGTGTAAAGACGGGTAAATTTGCAGATTTGATGACTACTTTTGATCGCCCATTGACCGCTGAAGAAAGGGATATTATCCAACGTGAGGTTGACAAAGTATATGCTACTTTTACAAAAGTTGTGTCCGAAGGTAGAAAGATGTCATTGACGAATGTTGATAGTATTGGTCAGGGCCGTGTTTGGACAGGTACACAGGGGGTGAGTAACAAATTGGTGGATCGTCTGGGTAATCTTGATGTTGCCGTTCAGGCGGCGGCTAAAAAGGCAAATCTAAGCAAGTATAAAGTTTCACAATATCCTGCGAAGGAAGATCCGTTTACCTCAATATTGAACAATTCGAAGGAAAAAGTTCAGGTTTGGGTTGCTAAAGAACAAATGGGCGAATACTATCGTTATTTTGATGTGATGCGGAAGGCGACAGCGCAGAGTGGGGTTCAGGCAAGGTTGCCTTATGCTGTTGAAATCCATTAATGATAATTTAATCCGATAAAAAGGCATTTATTTGATGAAAATAAATGCCTTTTTTCTATATTTAGCTGTTCGTTTGGCAAACGACAGATCCTAAAACATTAAAGTTACATAATGAAAACAGTAGACGATTTAAATTTTGCAGGTAAAAAAGCCTTGGTTCGCGTAGATTTCAACGTTCCTTTGGATGAAAATTTCAATATTACGGATGATAATCGTATTCAGGGAGCTGCTCCAACAATAAAGAAAATTTTGAACGACGGCGGAAGCGTGATATTGATGTCCCATTTAGGAAGACCAAAAGATGGTCCTACTGATAAGTATTCATTAAAACATATTGTGGCTCATCTATCTAAGGTATTAGGTACAGAAGTTCAATTTGCCGATGATTGTATTGGAAATGAAGCTGTAGAAAAAGCTGCTGCATTGCAGGCTGGCCAAGTTTTATTACTTGAGAATCTACGTTTTTATAAAGAAGAGGAAAAAGGTGATGTAGGATTTGCTGAAAAGCTTTCAAAATTGGGTGATGTTTATGTGAATGATGCCTTCGGTACCGCGCATAGAGCACATGCCTCAACTGCGATTGTCGCACAGTTTTTTCCATCAGCTAAATATAGCGGTTATTTGATGGCTGCCGAGGTAGGGAATGCAGAGAAAGTTTTGAATAACCCTGTTAGACCTTTTACAGCGATTATGGGTGGAGCGAAAGTTTCTGATAAGATCCAATTGATCGAAGCTTTACTGGATAAAGTGGATAACTTATTGATCGGTGGAGGTATGGCTTATACTTTTATCAAAGCAAGAGGTGGTGAAATTGGTAAGTCATTGGTTGAGATGGATAAACTTGACCTCGCAAATGAATTGGTAAAGAAAGCAAAAGAAAAAGGAGTGAATCTTGTTATTCCTACAGATGCTCAAATTGCTGATGCGTTTTCTAATGATGCCAATGTATATGATGGACCAAATGATCAAATTCCTGCGGACCTTCAGGGCTTGGATATTGGTCAGGAGTCAGCTGAGAATTTTGCGGCTATTATCAAGGATTCAAAAACAGTTCTTTGGAATGGACCTATGGGTGTTTTTGAATTTGATACTTTTGCAAAGGGTACGAAGGCTGTGGCTAACGCTGTTGTGGAAGCAACAAAAAATGGTGCATTTTCTTTAATCGGCGGTGGAGATTCAGCTGCAGCAGTAAGTAAATTTGGTATGACTGAAGATGTCAGTTATGTCAGTACAGGTGGGGGAGCACTATTGGAATATATGGAAGGTAAAGTTCTTCCTGGTGTAAAAGCACTCGAAGACTAATAAAACAAACAGAATATAGAAAAGGGATAATGCTGAATTATCCCTTTTTTTATGGAGAAAGACTGCCTTAAATCTATTGCGTTTTTTTATTGACGTTGGTAGGAGCTAATGACTTGTGAAAAAAGCTTTCTATTTATTATAGCTGCGATCCGTTTGTTAATGTCAGATTTAAATCAATTATCTGTTAAATATCTGTATAGTGTTGGTGAGTGTTTACCGTATTTGCTAAATTTAACATAACATGATTATATAGGTTTTATTGATGGATGCTAATCACAAAAAAGAAAAAGATAGTTCGGGTTTTTTTTCGGTGTTGACATACAATGTGGCGGGATTGCCAGGGTTTATTTCTTCTGCAATTACAGGCAGGAGTAGGAGTATTGCTGAAATAGGCAAAAAGATTAATCCTTTTGATATCGTAAATGTGCAGGAGGATTTCAATTATAACAATAGTCTTTATTTGGGTGGGAACCAACACCCTTATCGGACCAAACCCAAGGGGCGTGTGCCTTTTGGTGATGGTCTGAATACTCTGTCTCGTTTTCCGATGTCAGATGTAGTGCGGGTTCCCTGGAAAAAACGCACAGGAGCTGATTCTCTGACACCTAAAGGCTTTACTTTGGTCAAGGTGGAAATAGTTTCGGGGATATGGCTAGACGTCTATAATGTACATGCAAACGCTCAGAACAATAGGCGAGCCTCTAATGCTAGAAGGGACAATCTCAATCAACTGCGCGATTATATAGGTGAAAACTCTAGTGAGAATGCACTGATTGTTATGGGGGACTTTAATGCACATTATAGTTTCGGTGATGATAATCTACATGATTTTATGGAGTCAACCACATTGGTGGACAGCTGGGTTGAACTCCAAAACGGCGGACTGGTACCAGAAGCGAAGCATGCATTCAAACCTCCTCATATGTTGTCAATTGGCAACCAGAACGAGTCAATAGACAAGATTCTTTACCGTAGCAACGGTCATCTAAATTTGGCTGCACGTGACTATAATATAGAAAATAATCTGTTTACGAACCTCAGGGGTCTACCTTTGTCAGATCATTATGCGCTGGCTGCTAATTTTAATTGGGCTATTCACCCTTAGTAGGTGTAATTTAAACTTACCGTTGGAACGACGCGCTGCGTCGCTGTATTATCATTGATGTAGGTTCCTTTTACGACAAACTCAAAGTCGGGCAATGGATATCTAAAAGCATTGAAATCAAAGGAAAGGTATCCTCCAAAACTCTTCGGTGCCGCTTCTTTATGTTTGTGGATATTTTGATAGTCTGCAAATACACCACCTTTTATACGTTTTATATAGGTTAGTGATCCTATATTAAAATCAGGATAGGCGATTGGAAAACGATAATTGACCAATAATGTATTTTTTATCTTTTCATATTTGTAATAACTAAACCCGCTGACGAGCGGGATATCGTTGATATATTCATAAATTCCCGTTCCCGCCTGTGCACTCAAGCGAATTTGAAATCCATGATTGTTTACAAAGCCGGGTAGATAAAATACTGTTCTCGCAGATAGAATTTCACCTTTGGCCTTGTTTTCAAAAGGTGTGTGCCTATAAGTTATACTGAAATTTTGTCCCCATCGCGGGTATTGATCCATATTTGCCATTCGGGCATTTCGGTTGAAATAAAGTTGGTACGTTAACGGAAATGCAGTTTCGTAATTAAAGTTTTTGAGGTCATTCCGACTTAGGCTGTAACGTTTCAAATAGGCTGTTGCAAAATTGAATCCTGTGGAATAATTGTAATCAAGCCTATAAAAAGATAGGGGGATAGAAATTTGTGAGGAAACGTAATGTTCTCTCCAATCGAACCTTACACTGCTGTCTGGTTTATTGGGCACGCTTGCTGCTGCGATCTGCCCTCTATTTTCGTAGCGAAGTGAGAATTTCGGAAAATACTTGTTGTAAGTAAGTTCGGCCGAATAAATACTTTTTCTGATGTCTGTATCGTATTCATAGCCAAGCGCAATTTGGGTCGTGTTTAAAATGTTATTTGAAAGCCAAAAAATGCCAGGTTTGAAATTATCAAAACTTTCAAAGTTACTACTACTTAAAGAAAGACTATGGAAGTTAAACGTTCGTCCAAGTCCTTTGTATGGCTCAATGGTGTAATGATGGCTGGAATCTGGTGCTGTGGCAGCAATATTGAATATGCTGTCTTTCTTTACAGCGTCAGCATAGTAGTGGGAAAAATAATCGATTTCTGGTTTTATATCGAAGGTTGTATCTAAACTTGTTTGGCTGATTTTATAACCATTGTATTGATAGTTGTTAAAAAGCAATTGCTTAGTTTCTTTATTATAAAAAGGATTAAAAGCGCCGAATGGAGCTTTGGTCAGGAGATGTTTCGCTTCCGATTGACGATCTATTTTGTAAATGTTATCAATACCATTAAAGTTGGCTTTGACAAGTATATCCATACCTGAAAGGTATTGTGGTCTTTCGTATTGTTGATCGCCCCATGAGGTGATGTTTGTGATTTTATCATTTTTGAGATCTATTTCGCAGAGTGCGGTTCCCATTTCTGATAAGCGGATAGCAATTACTTTGTCTCCTGTTGGGTTAAAAGCGGGATGTTGAAGCTGTTCTGAATCCACTGTTTTTATCCGCTTGATTACAGAGCCGTTTTTAAGGCTTATAAGCGTAAGATAACTTGTGTTGGATAAATCTACTTCAATACAAGCAATAGATTCGTCTATGGGGCTAAATACGGGTGAATAATATCTAGACTGCTTGGTCAGTGTTTTGATTTTTCCTGTTTTCCGATTCATTAAATTGATGACACTATATGTTCTCTTGTTATAACGTGGATCTTTTCGGAGTTCATCCCATACAATATATTCTTTGTTGATGTCGAAATGTGGGGTCAACTGGATACCCGTTTTTACAAGTTGTGATTCCGACTTCTTATCGTTGTCATAAGTATATATTGCATTTGTTTTTTCGGGATTTTGCTTGATGAAATAAATTAAATTTCCCTCTGATTTTGGTAATAAATTGCTGTTATAATAGCGGTTATTTTGACCGGAAATTTCAGTGTAATTTTGGGCTAAATAATTTACTGTTTTTTGCTGCCATATTGAGTCTAGTTTTGTGATAGTTTTATTGAATAAATAGCGGCTATTTCCACCTATTTTTTTCTTCAGTACACGGTTGATATTATAAGGATAGAGTGGCCGTTTGTTGAGCTCTGAAAATAAATCTGCTTCGTAATTTGGTGGCAGTTCCGATTTAAGTGTTGATGTCATCAAGTAGCCAATTGTGTAGTAACTGGGGACAATATCCTTAAAGGATCCGAGTAGGTATTTATCGAAACTATAGTTCTGTTTAGATTGGAAGTTGGCTTTGATCGGCATTTCAAAAGAAGGCAATCGACCTCTTCCTCCACGAGAATAAATGGTTTCAGTCAGCGTAGCATCGCCTTCGAAAAACCAGGAAGGAACTGTAAGTCCATAATAAGCCAAGGCCAATTGTTCGAAAAAGGGAGCTCTTAATTTTCCTGTCAATTTGTCAAACTGGTTAACATGTCTGGACTCATGGAGGATCAGATTGGGTAACCAAGTTTGGTTATCAGGTTCGGCTCCGGCAGTGCTATATAGCTCGGATTTTCGAGGAGATAACTGTACAAAGCCGTTTGTCTGTAGGTTCGTATTGTGTATAATGAAGGGGATCTGTCGCGGCGTTATTTTATAATTTCTACTTGTTGTACGTAAAGAGTTGTGGACCTGATTTGCTAGGGTAGGGGCTTTACCTTTCATCTCTTCAGGGAAAATGAGTTTAAAATTCGGGGTCTCGATTTTGAACCATTTCTGACTTAAAGGGGCTTGGCTGTCTTCAAAAAATTGTGCAAATGTTTTTTCTGAATATATTGTTAATATTATTAATATTAAAGTGTTGGTAATTATGTTTTTATATTTCATATATATGGCTAATTTATGAATTGCTATTTTTTTTAGCTAAATATTTTGGTTTTATATGAATCTTATGTTTTTATTAAATTATTAAATATATTGATTTGTATATAGTTATGATTTTATTGAGTTTGTGTTTTTTGCTGTTTATTTATTGTTTTTAGTTTGTTTTAAATGCTTGCTTTCGCTGTAGAAATTCGTTGCTCAACTGGAAAGAAGCACGTGACGAATATACTCAAATATTCAGGTATAAGTTAGGTGCTGCTGAAAAATATTTGGACATTTTTTATGCGTACGAATTTTATGCTTACGAAAGGGAGAAGGTTTTTTGTCCGGAAAGCGGGATGTGTAGATAAATTCTTCTTTATGTTTTTTTTTTGTAAAGATGATAGTCGAGCTATGGTGTTCTTATGATGGTTCGTTTTGTTTGTTTTTTTATTGGATCTTAGTGTACAGGAGGGAATATTTGGTAGTGACAAAATGTCTTGTTTCAAGAGAAGAATGGTCGGCTGTTCGCTCAATGAAGATAAAATATGAATGAAGTTTTATGGTCTTTTTATTATTTATTTTTTTATTCAGAATTTACTTTAAAAAAGCGATTTTTGTAACATATAATTTTGTACCGATGTAGGATTTTAAAATCGAAAGGAAGATATGGAAGAACTGGAAATGCAGGTAAGTCAAATAGAACAATTGATAGCGAATGGTGATTTTGTTGGGCTGGAAGAATTTCTAAATGAATTGAATATTTCTGAGGTAGAGGAGTTGATTGATGAGCTGCCTGAACATGGTTCACTCTTTATAGAATCCTTAAATTTGAACCGTGCTGTAAACGTTTTTCGGATCCTTGATTTTCCCACCCAAAATCGAATTTTTAAAAAGCTTTCTAAAGCTAAAATAAGTGCTTTAATTAATGAGTTGCCACCTGATGATCGGACTTCTTTTTTCTCCGAAATGAAGGATGATATAAAGCATTTAATCTTGCTCCTGCCACCAAAGGATAGGGTGGAAGCTTTGGCTTTATTAGGCTATCCCGAAGATAGTGTCGGGCGCTTGATGACACCAGATTATATTACTGTAAAAGCACATTGGAGTATCGAAAGAATACTTGGACATATTCGTCGATATGGAAAGGATTCTGAGACTATTGATGTGCTTTATGTCATAGATTCAAATGGTAAGTTGATTGACGATATTCGTATCAAAGATGTGCTGATGGCAGAGCCCGAAACAATAGTGGGCGATCTCATAGATTATCGATTAATTTCTTTGAATGCCTATGACCCGCAGGAGGAGGCAATTAATATTTTTCGTATGAATAATAGGGTTGCGCTTCCGGTTGTCGATGGACAGGGGGTGATGCTTGGGATCATTACGGTAGATGATATCTTGTGGGTAGCCAATGAAGAGTATACCGAGGATATGCAACGTATTGGTGGTACAGAGGCTTTGGATGAACCCTATTTGGATGTTTCCATCAAAAATCTTGTTAAGAAACGCGCGGGCTGGTTGATTGTTTTATTTCTAGGACAGTTATTGACAGCAACCGTCATCGAACATTTTGAAGAGCAAATGGCGAGCGCAATTATGTTATTTGCGTTAATGCCAGTGATTATATCCAGTGGTGGTAATAGCGGTTCGCAGGCTTCTACATTAATTATACAAGCGATGGCATTAGGGGAGGTAACACTTTCGGATTGGTGGCGCGTAATGCGAAGGGAGATATTGTCTGGTCTGTTGCTTGGGCTTATCCTGGGTGCCCTTGGTTTTTTGAGAATCATGGCTTGGCAGTCCTTTGCACATAGTTATGGTGAATATTGGGTACTGGTTGCTTTGGTGATTTCCTTGTCCTTGATAGGTGTTGTCCTTTGGGGCTCGCTTATGGGATCTATGCTTCCTTTTGTGATGAAGAGGTTAGGGGCCGACCCTGCGAGTTCATCAGCACCATTTGTATCAACTCTTGTGGATGTTACAGGCCTTTTAATTTATTTTACCGTAGCCACATTAATTCTCAAAGGAGTATTACTTTAATCCATGCGCTCAAGGTTGATTTGTTTGAGGGAATCGACGAATAACGCTTGCTAGCATTTAAGTAAAAGAAGAATTATGCTGTTAGCGTTGCTTAAAGAAGGTTTTTAGCGAGGACAGGAGAAAAGAAAAAATAAATTATTCTAGTTGGATTTTAGGAAGTTGTAAAAAATGTGTTCAAAAAATTTGTAGTATTCTAATAATCTTCCGATACTTGCATCACGGAAACGCGATAGGGTCTCCGGAAAAATTGAAGAAAACATTCCTGAATAGCTCAGCAGGTTAGAGCATCTGACTGTTAATCAGAGGGTCGCTGGTTCGAGCCCAGCTTCAGGAGCAATTTAATAACTTACATAACCGGAGTTTTTAAAAGTATTCAATTTTTCATTCCTGAATAGCTCAGCCGGTTAGAGCATCTGACTGTTAATCAGAGGGTCGCTGGTTCGAGCCCAGCTTCAGGAGCAATAAGCAAATGATAAAATTATTTGCGAATAATATAAAAATGTACTATTTTTGTGCATTCAATGAGAAAGGAGTTTCTCGGAAGATTAAACATTCCTGAATAGCTCAGCAGGTTAGAGCATCTGACTGTTAATCAGAGGGTCGCTGGTTCGAGCCCAGCTTCAGGAGCAATATTGAAACCGGCTTTATGCCGGTTTTTTTGTTTACCATGCTTATTAAAAAACTATGAGTTTAGTAATTATTGGTACGGTGGCTTTTGATACAATTGAAACACCGTTCGGTAAAACTGACAAAATTCTAGGTGGCGCCGGTACTTTTGCGAGTTTAGCGGCGTCCTATTTATGTGATCAAATCAAATTGGTCAGTGTTATTGGAGAAGATTTTGGAAGCCGTAATCTTGCTGTTATAAAGGATCGTGGCATCGATGTATCGGGTGTTCAGATTGTTCAGGGAGGACAAACGTTTTCGTGGTCTGGAAGATATCACAATGACATGAATAGTCGGGATACGCTAGCAACGGACTTAAATGTATTGGCGGATTTCGACCCAATTATTCCTGATAGCTATCAAGATTGCGAATATCTTTTGTTAGGCAATCTAACTCCACAAGTGCAGTTAACAACCTTGGCCCGCCTGAAAAGGAAACCAAAACTCGTTGTGCTGGACACGATGAACTATTGGATGAATGTTGCTTTGGATGATTTAAAGAAAGTTCTCCAAAAGGTAGATGTCTTGACGATCAATGATGCTGAGGCTAGGCAGCTATCCGGTGAATATTCATTGGTTAAAGCGGCAAAAGTTATTTTGGCTATGGGACCAAAATATTTGATTATAAAAAAAGGTGAGCATGGTGCATTGCTTTTTGGCGAGAATCAGATTTTTTCTGCTCCGGCTTTGCCTTTAGCCGATGTATTTGATCCGACAGGAGCAGGAGATTCATTTGCCGGTGGATTTATTGGTTATTTAGCCAAAGTAAAAAGCATAAATTTTACCAATATGAAGAATGCGCTGATTTTTGGATCCGCACTGGCTTCTTTTTGCGTTGAAAAGTTTGGTACAGACCGTCTCGTGGATCTTACCGAGGAAGATATACAGAAGCGTCTTAATGCTTTTGTAGCACTGTCTCAATTTAATCTATAGATTTTTATTAACTCTTCAGGATTCCGACAACCTGAAATTTTGAAAATACACTGTCTGAATGAGGAGCGTCTTTAAGCTCCTCAGTTAGATCTTGGCCCGCCCAATGCTCATAGTGCATGCCATTTTTCCAAAGTCTACTGTCACTCACATCATAAATATAACCTTTGTAAGCAACCCAGATCTGGGGCTTATCCTGACCATTTCGCAATGCGAGCTGACTCTTGCTATATTCGGGTAATCCTTCTTTTGTCATCACGATCTATCAGAAGGCGAAGATAGAAAAAACTAGGCTACTTTATAAGCAGATAGTGATCGTTTCATTAATTTCCGGGCAACATGTATCCTCGTCTTTACAGTTCCAATAGGGATGTTTAAATGCTCTGATATCTCATGGTATTTAAATCCTTCGAAATAGAGCGAAAAGGGGATGTAGTATTCTTCTGAAAGATTGGATAGCGCTTCGTGAATATCCTCCATTACGAACTTACTTTCTCCGTGGTTACTTGAGGCAGATATTAGGAGATTAGAATTGGAGATGTCTTCATCTTTTGTTATGAAGGAATTGGTTTTTACGATCCGTCTATAGTTGTTTATAAACGTATTTTTCATGATGGTATAAAGCCATCCTTTTAGGTTAGTCCCTTCTTTGAAATTTTTGAAGTAGGTTACAGCTTTAAGGATAGTATCCTGTACGAGGTCGTTAGCATCCTCATAGTCGCTGGTAAAGTTTCTGGCGTAGAGTTTTAGTGAGTCCGATTGCTCAATAACCATGGTGTCAAATTCATTCTTTGTCATAGCTTAATGAATTATAACTGTTCTTTTTAAGAAACAGTAAGTTTATAAAATGCGGTTCATTAAGTATGAGGCAAATAATGAGCCAAAATCGAAAGGAAGGAATTTCTTAATGTAATTTTAAGATTATTTTAAGAAGTGCAATCGTGTGCGTATTTTAACCCTGAGTAAATAGGGTTAGTTTTAAATGATGTTGAAGCGAAGTGGGGCTATATTATTTTGTTTTGAGTTTCAAATATGCGCAAATGTTTTTTTTTGAATCTTTACAATAAATTAACTTCGCGTTCAAGTATAATTCCAAATTTGTCCTGTACATCTTTGATAATCTGGACAGAAAGGTCATAGATTTCCTGACCGCTAGCATTTTGTCTATTTATTAGTACAAGCGCTTGATTTTTCCAGACACCGGCTTGACCATAATCTTTTCCTTTCCAACCGCACTGTTCTATTAGCCAGCCCGCAGCTAGTTTTGTCTGGTGATCGGGCATTGGATAATGTGGGATGGTTGGGTACAAAGCAGCCAACCTTTCAAAGCTGTCTGCAGAGATCACCGGGTTTTTAAAAAAGCTTCCCGCGTTGCCCACGGTACTTGGATCCGGTAATTTTTCTACTCTAATTTTTGATACAACAGTAGCAATATTGGCGATAGTGGGCTGGGTTATATTTTCTTTAATTAGTTCTGTTTCGATAGCACCGTAGCTGGTATTTATATTGGGGGTAAGACTAAGTTTGTAGGTCACTTCTGTAATAATAAAACGCCCTTTGTGTTCTGTCTTAAAAATACTGTCTCGATAGGAGAAATTACAGTCTTCCTTTTTGAAGGTTTTAAATGTACCCAGTGTGGTGTCAAAGGCTTCACATTCGTGAAAAACATACATTAATTCAGTGCCATAGGCACCAATATTCTGTACCGGGGATGCGCCGACGGTACCTGGAATAAGGGCCATATTCTCTATTCCTGCGTAATTATGTTCGATACAATACCAAACAAAGTCATTCCAAACCTCTCCAGCTTTTGCTGTTACATATACGTGATCCGATTCGATTTTTGACTGTATACCTTTGCTAGCCATTCGGATAATGTATCCCTCAAAGGGTTTAGTAAACAACACATTGCTGCCGGCGCCAAGAACAAAAAAGTTCTCTTTGAAAAGTCCCTTTTTAAAAATTTCAGTCAGTGTTTCATTATCATTCACTTCGATTAAGAAATTTGTCTTTTCCTCTATTCCAAATGTATTGAAAGGTTTCAAAGATATATTCGATTGAATGTTTAATTCCATGTTGACTTTATTTTTCAGAAATTCAAAAAAATCAGCTATCTTTAGCATGATAATCGGTAAAGATAGTATAAACCGTTTATTTAACGATAAAAAATGTAAGTTTAATGGGTAATGCAGATGTAAAAAGGATCAAAATTCTAGAAGCTGCAACAAGGCGCTTTGCACACTTCGGAATGGCTAAAACCACGATGTCGGAGATAGCTAAAGATCTTAATTTTTCAAAAGCGCTGCTTTATTATTATTTCCCTGATAAAAACAGTTTGTATTCTGCTGTTTTCGAGTATGTTATTGATAAAATGATTGAAGAGATCGAGGAGGTCATCGACAAAGGTGGCAACTTTGAGGAAATCATGATGTACTCTATCGATATGCGTGTCAAGGCAATCAATCAATACTACAATTTATTCGAATATACCATGAAAATGGTCAAAGAGCTTCCGGATGAATTGGAGCAGGTATTCAAAGAATCTTATCTACGTGAGGTTGAAATCATTGAAAAAATTCTTAAGATTGGTATAGATGCGGGGGAGATCAGCGTAGATGATCTGAATGAGACAGCTCGTATCTTATTATATTCATTATTTGGTATGCGTATGGGGATATTGAAAGATATGAAAAATATGCTGTTTCCAACCAAAGAAGAGTTTGATCATATTCTCAGTTTACAAAAGAAAATGATGAAAATCTTCTTGAATGGATTGCGTTATCAACGTAGTTAAATCGACATTGATTGTATATGTGCGATGATCTGTTTAGCGTGGATACGTGAATTTTCAATAAACCAAAGATGGGTATTTAAACCTCCACAGACTACACCTGCCAAGTATAGGCCTTTAATATTGGTTTCCATCGTCTGTTCGTTGTGATGAGGGATACAGGGTGTCTGTTTTGGGATATCAATTCCTACCTTCCTTAGAAAATCAAAATTCGGACGGTATCCAGTCAGGGCGAGTACAAAATCATTTTCGAGAACTGTAATGCCTGTTGGTGTTTGAATTGATACGCTCGTTTCGGAGATAGCCGTTAATTGGCTATTGTAAAGAACATCGATTTCCCCGGCGGCAATTCTATTCTCAATGTCTGGTTTTACCCAATACTTGACCCTTGGGCTGATTTCATTGCTCCGGATCACTAAGGTAACCTTTGCTCCTTTACGAAATGTTTCCAAAGCAGCATCTATCGATGAATTGCTTGCTCCTACGACAATCACTTTTTGGCCACTATAATAATGAGGATCATCATAGTAGTGTCTTACCTTGTTCAGTTCTTCCCCAGGAATATTGAGTAGCATGGGGATGTCATAAAAGCCAGTAGCAATGATAACTTTTCTTGTTGTGTAACTACGTTTGCTTGTTGTGACATAAAAGTTTTCGGTCTCGTTTTTCTTGATATCCAGTACTTCTTCAAACAGGTGAGTATCCAATTCAAATTTCTGTTGAATGCGTCTGTAATATTCTAAGGCTTCCGTTCTTCGGGGCTTTGGATTAGTTGTCACAAAAGGGATGTCCCCAATTTCAAGCCGCTCAGAAGAAGAAAAAAAAGTCATATTTTGGGGATAGTTATAGAGCGAATTGACTAAACATCCTTTTTCCAAAATGAGGTAGTTGAGATTAGCCTGTTTCGCTTCCAAGGCACAGGCGAGGCCGATAGGTCCTCCTCCAACGATAATGATGTCGTAGAGGGCTGTTGTGTTTTCGCTCATAAATGTAAATTTCGCTAATTTTTAGAATAAACTAGCTTGCTAACTTAGATAATTCTGCTGCTTGTTCGGCAGCGCTTTTGTCATGGAGATCCTGAACAATCTTATTTAAGTCCTGTGCAATTTTATACAAGAACTCTAATTGCTCTTCCAGGAGCTTCCCATCTGCAGAATTGATGTCGCTGTTGTCAAAACGATGATTGGATATCTCTATTTCCATAGGTGAAAATACTGCACTGGAATCTTGAGAATATAGTAATTGAATAGATTGATCCAAGCTGTTTAATATTTTTCTTATAGTCCTGACATGGTCTTTGTTGAGGTAATTGTTATCCATTTCATCCAAGTGATTCATCAGTGTAACAGAAAACGAAGCTAGAATATGATTGAATATGACAAATTTATTGACCTCCTTGCTGTATTTCTGTCTTTTTTTAGGTTCAGTCAGCATACGTTGAAAGGTAGATCCCATATTAGCGGTTTCGACATAAACGGCTTTTCTTGCTAATTTATAGTCAGTAATCGATGGGGCCTGTCCTGCAATTTCTTTTAATGCCTGGAAGATATAATTGTAATTGGCGATCAAAAGCTTTCGCATAGATTCCTTTACCTGCATACTCTCCCAATTTGGAAAAATAATATAACTGGATAGGAAAGCAATCATACCTCCGATGAATGTATCTAAAATGCGTTCTTTGGTTACTTCCAAGGTATTAGAGCTTACAAAGCTGAGCATGATCAATACATAAGGTGTCATAAATAGAACAGCGATGACATAATTGACTCTAAATAAGCTATAGGCTGTCAGGAAGAAAAAGACCAGCAGCACGAATAGTATCGTGGGATCATGTATCGTCAATAGGATGACAGCGCCGATTAGTCCGCCGATGGTGGTTCCAATAAGACGTTGTATATTTCGCTCTTTTGTAAGGCCAAAGCCAGGTTTCAGGATAACCATAATTGTCAGTAATATCCAATAGACATTATTGGTGATATTGGTTGTCTCAAAAACATAATACGTGACTGACATAACGATTGCCATACGACAAGCATGTCTAAAGATTGTCGATTTTAAGGTAAGGTTTTCACGAAATTTCTTCAGATCAATGGCTGAGCTTTGGACAAAACGTTTGGCGTCATCAATTTCTTTCCTTTTGATGTCGTCGGGTTGCAGGTGTGAATAACCGTAGATATTTTTTATACGGCGGACCAGGTCACGTAAATTGATCAGAACTTTACGCAGGGCAAAGGTACTGTATTGATTTTCTTTGTCGAGTTGATCAATTTTAGCATGAAGACGTGTGAGGTCCGCATCGAAATCATACAGCGGCTTGGGTTGAATATTCGTGTTGAGCTGGTAGGCTAAATTGTCGAGCTCGTTTGTATATTTTAAAATAACGTTCTTGAAATCATCTAGAATGCCTGTTGGGCCAAAGCGTTCGCTAATTGTATTGTAATCATAGTGTGCAGCCATACTTTGCTCAAACAGATCAACAATATCATTAAAGATCAGTGTAAGGTAGCGGCCCACTTTTGTCGTATCCTTAATGGATCGTTTACTTTGAAAAAGCAGATCTCTAACGTTTTCCTGATGCTGATTTACTTCAACTTGCTTGTCAATCAGTTTAAGGTAATTTTTATCGTTGTCGATTTTGGCATCATAAAAGTTTGCTTTTAGCCGAATATAATCTGCCACATAACGAATGGTTTCTGCGAGTTCCTGTTCGGCTAATCGATAGGGACGTGCTTGTGTGATGGAGAGACTGATCGCAATATACCAAAGTCCACCAAGTGTGTAGAACCCGAGGTAGTTAATCGCTTGGTCAAGAGGGTAATGTATCTGTACGTGGATCAGCATCATCAGTATACACATCAAGCCTACATTGGCTGCCCGACCATTGAATACTGCAAACATTGCAAATATAAAACAGGCTATTCCGATAAAAATAGCGAGGAGATATACATTTTGATTGACAAGATTGGTGAGGATAAATGTCAAAGTGGTCAGTATTGCTCCTGCAATCATACCTTTGCGTCTATGACTTGGCGCCCCTGGCGTGTCGGATAGTCCAACTAAAAGAGCCCCCAAAGACACAATGGTTCCATTGGTGAACTGTCCGATGGTAGCAAAGATGAGGACAGGCACAATGCATCCGATGGTGATCCTGAGCCCATCCGCAAAATATTGACTGTAGAAAAAACTTTTTATTTCTTGTGTCTGTTTCATAATGTATAGCACAAATATACGAGATAAGGCTATATTAGCCTGTGGTTTCTCTGTTTGCTGTAATAATATACTAAAAACGAAAAATTACTAAATTTCATTAATATCTTTATAATATTTTGATGTTTTTTTTGATTAATTTATATTTTTTTATTTGTTTAAATATAATATTGCTATATTTGGCACATAGGGTAATTTCAGATATATTACAAAAACTCAAGAGTCACCTAAACTCTCTTGACCATTTTTCAAAGATTTAAATATGAAGCAAAGTAAAAATGAGGCCGTCTTTCAGGACGAGGTATTGACACGCTTTGAACTTTTCAAAAGTTTGTTTTTAACATTACCATTTCAACGTGTTAAAGATACAGGTACTTTATTGCCATTTTTTGCAAAGCAGTGCGAGAAGGGTGTTGACCAACATTTGACTCCAGATGAGATTATAAAGAGTTTTTTTGATCAGCATGAAGAGTTTTCTTCGGAAGAACAACGCATAGACTTACTTTTTCGTTTTGTCCAATATATAGAACGTCAGGTCGTATTATTTGATGCGATAGAGGATTCGTCATTTCAAATGGTCGGCCGTGGTGATGATGAAAATGTCTTGGGGGCATTGATCAAGAATGCTGAGGGGAATGGTGATATGCGACGAAAAATCGTTTCCAAATTAAAAGATTTCTCCGTTCGTCTGGTACTTACTGCTCACCCCACTCAATTTTATCCAGGACCAGTATTGGGGATTATTAATGATCTGATCGATGCAATAAAGACCAATGATATCCATAGTATACATTTATTGTTACAGCAGTTAGGTAAAACACCATTTATCAATAAAAATAAGCCTACACCGGTAGACGAGGCCGCAAGTTTAGCTTGGTTTTTGGAAAATGTATTTTATAAGGTAGCCTCGGAGATCCAGTCTTTTATTGATGATGAATTGGATGTCGATACTGAAGAGGTAAAACAGCTTATCGAATTGGGCTTTTGGCCAGGAGGAGACCGTGATGGAAATCCGAATGTAAGTGTTGAAAGTACCAAGAAAGTCGCCGCTTTATTGCGTACTATTTTGTTTAGATGTTATTACCGCGATTTCCGTATTGTAAGACGTCGTATTACATTCAGAGGTGTCGAGGAATACATGGAGAACTTGCAGACCCTGTTTTACGAAAATAGCTTTAACCCTGTCGAACATCCAGAAGATGAAACCGACAATATCATTACGAATTTAAAGGCGATCAAAAACGTATTGGAAGAATATCACAATGGCCTCTTTGTTGAGATTGTTGATGATTTGCTTCGTAAGGTAATGACATTCGGTTGTTTTTTCACGACTTTAGATATCAGACAAGATAGCCGTATACTACGTGATGCAACAGATTATTTGATTCAACAAAATCAGGAAGCTACTGGTGTTCCATTAAATTACTTGGAACTGAATGAAGCTGATAAACAGAAAGCGTTGAAGTTTAAGGAACTGGATTTAAGTGTCGGTGATGATGCGGATCCATTGACAAAAGATACATCTGGTGTGATTAAATTGCTTAAGGAAATTCAACGGTCTGGTTCTGAGCGTGCTGCACAGCGTTTTATTATTAGTAATTGTCAGCAAGCAAGTGATATTTTGGGATTGCGTCAGTTGTTTTTGTGGTCTGGTTGGAAGAAAGATGCATTAACAATAGATTTCGTACCTCTATTTGAAACAGTGGATGATTTGACCAGAGCTGCCGATGTCATGAAAACGCTCTATAGCAACAAAGAATATAAGGCACATCTGAAACGCAGAGGAAACAAGCAGACCATTATGCTAGGCTATTCGGATAGTACAAAAGATGGAGGTTACCTAATGGCAAACTGGTCAATCTATAGAGCAAAAATAGAGTTGACGGCTATTTCCCGAGAATACGATGTTGATCTTGTCTTTTTTGATGGACGTGGCGGACCTCCGGCACGTGGAGGAGGTAAAACACAACGCTTTTATGCTTCCATGGGTAAGGAAATTGCCAATGATCATATTCAATTAACGATACAGGGGCAGACGATCAGTAGCCAATATGGCTCCTTGGATACGGCTCGATTTAATATAGAGCAGCTCCTACATGCGGGTATTATCTCTGATTTAAAACAACGGGTAGGTGATACGCTGACCAAACATCAGCAAGAAATTATTGATAAATTGGCCGAACTGAGCCATCATAAATTTATGGATCTTCGTACCAATAAGTTATTCCTGCCTTATCTGGAAACGATGTCTCCGTTGAAAGCACTTTCATCCATCAATATTTCAAGCCGACCTGTAAAAAGGAATTCAGGACGGGAATTACGCCTCGAAGATCTACGTGCGATCAGTTTCGTTACTTCGTGGAGTCAATTGAAGCAAAATATCCCTGGGTTTTACGGGGTTGGGACAGCTTTACAGTGGGCCGAGAAGAATAATCTATGGAAAGATGTACAACAATTGTATGTTTCTTCGGGATTCTTCCAGACCTTGATCGACAACTGTATGATGTCTATGACCAAATCTAATTTTGATATCACAGCTTACATGAAGGACGATAAGGTGTATGGTGAATTCTGGAAAAATCTTCATGCGGAATACCAGATTACCAAAGAGTATTTGTTAAAACTCAGTGGGACATCTAAATTGATGGAGAACTACCCCGTAGACCGTGAGTCAATTTTGGCGCGAGAAGGCATCGTATTGCCTTTGTTGGTGATCCAACATTATGCAATTCGTGCGCTCAATTCCGATAAATTGGATGAGGCACAACGAGAGGATTATTCAAAGTTGATTGCACGGACAATATTCGGTGTCATCAATGCAGGAAGGAATGTTGCTTAATTTTTGTTTCTTTTCGCGGATTAGGTTTCGCAGAAAGTATATTTTATCTACTTTTGTATAGTTAACAAAATTGATATGAAGATTAATAAGTTATTTATTGTAGCTGCTTGTGCGAGTACTGTATTTGCGTCTTGTGGTGAAACAGCTGCAAATAGACAGCGTCAATATGCCAATGCATCTTTAGCAGATGGTGATGCTTTTACAATGATTAAATTCGTTGGCGAGGAAGGTAACTATTTAGTAAACCTTGCTGATGTAGCGGCAAAACAATCAACTTCAACAGAAGTTAAGAATGTGGCGGCTAAAATTAAAGAAGCTTATGCGACTGTATTGCCTGAGTTGGATGGTTTGGCAAAAGAGTTGCATGTCGGCGATGCACAACGCGGTGTACCTGCGTTTCAAACTCCGGCTTCAATCGGATCAGATAGCACTGCTGCATTCAATGATAAAGCGTTTTTAGCATTGGTTCTTGAAAAACAAGGTGAGATCAATAGCAGATTGACCCGTGAAGAACACAACACCAATCATAGTGTTATTCATGTTTCTGAGGAATCTTTGAAAAAAGTTGAAGAAATCTATAAATTGGCTGGTGGAAAAGTGGAAGGCCACGGTCATCACTAAATAGCAACTTATATAGGAAGAAAAGGAATATTTGGTTAGCTGAATATTCCTTTTTTTTTCTGAAAATGGCTGTTTTCATTGATTCGTATTCTTTCTTTGAGTTATCAATGCGCTCGCCACGCTCCGTTTATAGACCAGAAAGCACCTTCAGTCTATTTTCATAGCTATCAGAGTTATCAGAGTCTGTGAAAGCATGAAGGATTTATACTGTTGTTTCCTTGTCATTCTTTATAGATAATTGAATGGTCTATAACAGTAGTAAATAAGACAGCTGAGGAGAGGATAAAACCATACAGCCTGGTTTTATATTGGGATTTTCAAAAGTATTTCTGAGCGTCATTTTAAATGCTGTAATTCAAAATAGGTTTTATTTTTGTGACGAAATAGATGCGGTTTTCCATAAAAATAAGGGAATCAAAAAGAGAAATAATTTGTTGAGTTGTTAAATTAATAATAACTTAACATTACTATAATACAGTTATTAATAACTGTGATTATTTTAGCATGATTTAATCAAATAATAGATAAGAAACAATATAACGTGAGATACGCTGCTATAGACATAGGCTCCAATGCGGTCCGTCTTTTGATCGCTGATATCATTGGCCAAAAGGATCAATACAATTTTAAAAAAAATACGCTTTTACGGGTTCCTTTACGCCTGGGCGACGATGCATTTATTCAACAGGAAATTTCTCCCAGAAAGGCAGAGAGCTTGATAAAAACGATGAAGGCATTTCGCGAATTGATGGATGTTTATCATGTGGAAGACTATATGGCCTGTGCAACGTCTGCGATGCGTGATGCAAAAAATGGTGCTGATATTGTTGCGGAAGTTAAGAAAAACGGGATCAATATCGATATTATAGAAGGGGCAAAGGAAGCTGAAATTATCTACAACAGTCATTGGGATAATAAGATGGAAAAAGACAAGGTATATCTTTATATCGACGTAGGTGGTGGTAGTACCGAATTGTCTTTATTTGCGAATGGTATTCTGGTGAATTCGAGATCCTTTAACTTGGGCACGATACGTATTTTGGATAATCAGGACAAAGCAGAGACTTGGGATGAGCTCAAAGAATGGGTCCGAAGCAACACACATATGTATAAACAGGTCATTGGGATAGGAACTGGTGGTAACATTAATAAATTGGCCCGCTTGTCCAATGAGAAACTGGATAAGCCATTGTCTTACGCAAAATTGAAAGCGGTGTATGAACATTTATCGTCTTTCTCTTTAAAGGAACGTATTATTTTACTGGGTCTCAATGAAGATAGGGCGGATGTAATTATCCCTGCAAGTGAGATTTTTCTGACGATTATGAAGTACGGTCGTCTAAAACAAATCATTGTTCCCCGTGTAGGATTGGTCGATGGTGTAATTAGAACCTTGATCAATAGGAATTTAGTGAAATAAAGCATTAAAAAGCATTTTTCGACTTGCAAAAGAAGGAAAAATCTTTATTTTTGTGATACCAAAGGCGAATATGAGCCCAGGTGGCGAAATTGGTAGACGCACCATCTTGAGGGGGTGGCGCTCGTATGGGCGTGGCAGTTCGAATCTGCTCCTGGGCACTTTAAAAAAAGCCAAATCTTAATTTTAAGATTTGGCTTTTTTTGGCTATATGCTCTTTGTTTGTGAATAAATAAACTCTTTAAAATCTTATTCTTCACTGATTTCTTTGAGAATTTGTAAAGCTTTTGGCCACGATTCGTCAAAATATTCAATATACTCTTCATTGGTGTCCACATCAACTTTTAATAATGTTTTACCATCAAGATCTGTAAAAGTATAATTCTCCAATGAGCCGGCCCAGTCTTCGACAGCCGGTCCTTCGGTAATCTCTTTGCCTTTGTCTAATATACCGTAATGGCGGATGGATATGTATTTATTTGGAATATTTTCGGCTATCTCTGCCACCATACCTTCTTTTTCACCATCCTTATTAATACCGGTAAAATAAATCTTGGCACCCTTTTCCCAGCTACCTTCAAAGTCAGAAGTTGGGTTAAAGGCAGCTGTCCACTTTTTATACGTTTCTTTATCAAGCATTGTCTTAAATACATGATCGACAGGGGAGTCGATCGTGATCTGATAATTCATTTTTTTCATGTGCTTATTGTTTTGGAAAGTTAGGGTCTGCTTTTACTTCTTCAATCTGTTTGGTATGTCGGGCACAATGTGCTGCAATAAACATCAAGCCTTGGTAACCATCTACGACACCTGTCGGATAATCGTTGATATGGTTGCGGAGATCCTTTGCATCTGCATTTTTTATGTAGTCAATGACTGGCTGCCTCGCGGTCAGAAAATCAGCTAAAGCTGTTTTTGAGTCTTTGTATATACCGGTTGGTTGAAGTTCTTTAGGCGCCTGAAATTTATGGCTTCGATCTGTAATTGTCGTTTTTAGATTGTCGTCGGTCATTTGCACTTCGCCTTTTCTTTCTGGTTGGGGAGCTTTTGTTAATGATGCTTTTGCCATATCAAATATCATTCGTTCAGAAAGTACAATATGTTCCAGGCATTGACTGATTGACCATTTGTCTGGGGCTGCCTTAAATTGCAGCTGAGCTTCACTAAGACCTGAGACTTGTTTTTCGAGTTCTTTGGTTGTCTGGTCAAAGTATTGCAATAAGGAATCGGTACCTTCTACTCCTTTTGTAAGTGGGGCTTGCTCGATTGCTTCGGTGTAGTTTTTATGAGCTACACTTTGCTGAGGTACTGGCGTTGATGAAAGGAGTACTGCGCTAAAGCCGGCAATCGCTATCATATTCATAATCTTGTACATGTTTATAATTTTTAAATTGTTAAACGTCACTTTCTCATTACAATTATAATGTATTTTTGTTTTTTTATTCTTTTCATAAGGCAAGAAAAAATATCCTGAGCAGAGTGTAATTAAAAATTACGTTTTTTGAAATGGCGAATCTAAAACTACCTGCGAAATGTTAAATTTAACCTGTAGCAGGAATATGGGGGTTGGTATATAAATTGAGTATCAACTTGCTGGTTGAGATTGCTAAATAACAGTATTCATTTTATATATTTTCAATTTTCAAACATTTTATTAAAATGTTTGAAAATTGAAAATATATAACTAACTTTAATTCAGATGAACAAAAAGGAACAGGTTAAGGAGCGGATAGGTCAGGCCGCAATGGAGTGTTTTGAGCGATATGGTTTAGAGAAGACGACATTGGATGATATTGCGAAAGCTGTGGGACTGAACAAAACTTCGCTTTACTATTATTATAAGAACAAGGAAGATATTTTTATAGAAGTTGCGATCCGCGAGGGTGAGTCTTTTATAAATACATTGCAACAGAGTACCTTAAAGAAAAAAGGAGTGGAGAATCAGATCGGGTTCTATTTAGAGTCGAGATTGAACTATTATACAAATGTACTCAATATGAATCGGGTGTCGGTAGAATCACTTGACAAGATTTTACCCCGTTTTTTTGAACTATATGATGCGATGATGGTACAGGAAAAGGATTTTTTAACAAAGCTTTTGCTGCAGGCCATCGCTCGGGAGCAGCTGGATATGGAAGATCCAGAAAATACAGCTTCTGTACTAATCAATTTTGCGAATGCACTAAAACATAGTACGGAGCAACAAGCGATCCTAAAGAAGCAAGTCGAGATTGACTATGCACAAAGTCTTCGGGATACTAAATTTTTGGTTTCCTTGATTTTCAAGGGAATCAGAAAGCAAGGATGATGACCTGTCTCAGGGAATCATGGATGGGTAAAGTGAGGCATTGAAGCGAATATTATACGCTAACCAATATAAACTATGAAAAAAATTACCTTATTAATCCAGATTCTCTGTCTCTGCGCTCCATTTTCTTTGTTTGCGCAGCAGACGATAAACGGGCGCGTTAGTAATAGCCTGACCGGGGAGGCCGCTTATGCAATCTCCATACGTATAAAAGACAGTAAGGAAGGTGCGTTTTCGGATGATCGAGGTCGTTTTCAATTGAAAACGAATAAACCTTTGCCCCTAATCCTTTCTATTTCCGCGATCGGATTTGAACCCCGTGAGGTCCTTGTCGAGAGTGTAGCCTCTCCCTTAGAAATTCCGCTTAATGTTTCGCCTATACTGGGGCAGGAAGTGGTTGTGTCTGCAAGCCGAACAGTCCAGACCAAATTGTCCTCCCCTGTGACCATCGAACAGATCAGTAACAAAGACATCCGTAATTCTGCTCAAATAAGTTATATGGATATGCTTCAGGGGCTGCGGGGAGTCGATGTTACTGTGTCCAGTATCGGTTTCACCAGTGTAACGACACGCGGGTTCAATACAAGTGGAAATACGAATTTTACGCAAATTGTCGATGGTATGGACAATCAGGCTCCGGGATTGAACTTTCCCCTGGGCTCAGTTATTGGTTTGACCCAACTTGATGTTGATAATATTGAGCTTTTATCGGGCGCTTCTTCTGCGTTATATGGCTCACGGGGACTCAACGGAACGATGATTGCGACAGGTAAAAATCCATTCAAATATCAGGGATTAAGTGTATTGGTGACTCAGGGAGTCAATCATATAAACGCTAAAAAGAACAATGATCCTGTTCCCGCATCGCCGTATTATGATTGGACAATTCGCTATGCTAAACAACTGAGCAATAAGATTGCTTTTAAGGTCAATGGTCAATATACCCAGGCAAAAGATTGGGTGGCCAATGATGAGACGAATAAAAATGGTTTGGGTACGGCGCTAACGAACCCCAATTATAATGGTGTCAATATGTACGGTGGTGCAACATCAGTAGATATCAACCCTTTCTTGGAAGCTGCACTGGCTGGAAATCCAGATTTGGCGCCAATTGTTGAACCCCTGCTTGCTCATTCAAATTATGTTTCCCGAACTGGCTATGCTGAGTATGGGTATCTCGATAATAGGGCAAAGCTTTTTAAAGTAAATGGTGAATTTCGCTATAAGATTTCACCTGATATAGAAGCTATTGCTTCGGCGACTTTTGGCACTGGAAACATCGTGTACACCAATGATACCCGTTATCAGTTAAAAGGATTTAAAGTGGGCCAATATCGTTTGGAGGTACGAAGTGACAAATGGTTTGTCCGGGCTTATACGACTCAAGAAAATTCAGGAAAAACACTTGTAGCAGGACCTACGGCCCAATACATCAATGAGTCCTGGAAAACAAGTTACGATGGTAATGTAGGGGGCTGGTATCCGGAGTATACAGCTGGTCTTCTTAATGCACTTGCCACTGGCACTTCGCTTACAGATGCCCATCTCCAAGGACGTACTTTAGCTGACCAGGGCCGGGCGGAACTTGGTAGCGCATTATTCAATAAACTTAAAGACAGCATTAGCAATACGCCAATTTCAGAGGGTGGAACATTATTTCTAGACCGCAGTAAGTTATATAATGCTGAAGCGCAATATAATTTCTCAGATCATATCAAATTTATGCAGGTCATAGCGGGTGTCAATTGGCGCCTGTATAGGCTCAATTCTAAAAATACACTTTTCCCAGATAAGGATAAACCAATTCATGTCAATGAATACAGTGCTTATCTTCAAATGGCAAAGAGAGTCATGGACGAACGGTTGAATATCGCGACTTCTTTTCGATATGATAAGAATACATTATTTGCTCAACCGCGGCTTACGTCACGTGCATCATTGGTCTATGATATGCAAAAACAGAATTATTTGCGTTTCTCTTATCAGAATGCATATAGTTTTCCTTCTAATATTCAGGCGCTTCAAAATACATTGAATGGTTATAATAGTTTTTCATCCGGTGGATCTTCGCTATTACTGATTGATAACTATCAATTTGACCGCTACCCACCCTATACATTAGAAAGTGTACAAAAATTTCAGTCAACAAATGATCCGAAAGTACTTCAGCAATTTAAGTTTGATGATATCAAACCACAGTCAGTCAATGCTTTTGAATTAGGATACGCAGCGATGTTTGGTAAGCGTGTTATGGTTGATGTGCTTGGTTATTTTTCAACATGGAAGAATTTTATCGGTTATGCCAATGTAGCCAATACACCGGGGACTGACGATATCAACGCTTTTAAGGATCATGCTACCTATGTTCAATATAATGTCGCTTTTAATGGTGGAGAAACAGTAAATACATACGGCTATGCTGCAAGTGTGAGCATAGATCTGGGCAAGAATTTTATGACCAAGGCAAACTATTACTCGGACTATCTTAAAAATAAAAACAATAGCCAGATCAATAACTTTAATACACCTAATTATCACTTTAATTTTGAATTTGGAAATAGTGGTTTTGGAAAAAAACAAGTCTGGTCTTTTAGTACATCACTTCGTTATAAACCCGGTTATTATTATGTTGTGTCTGGAGGACTTGCGGCGGGGCAGGTACCTAGCTCGACTGTAATTGATGCACAAGTTAGCTATAAGCTTATTAAAGCTCGTTCTGGCATTCGTATCGGTGGAACGAATATTACGAACAAATATTATTCTACTGGTATAGCCAACCCTCGTATTGGTGCGGTGTATTATGTCACCTATGCCTATAATATTTTTTAACCAAAATAAATCATAAAAAGATAAATCATGAAAAGACATGTAAAAAACAGGCTCATAATGGTGTTCATAGGACTCGTCTTTTGGAGCTGTAAGAATCAACAAAGTACAGACTATAATGTGTTGACTTTTGGTCCGGGGCAGGAGGAAGCGATTGAGGAGGCTTTTCTGTCGATTAAAGATAGTACAAATATACACTTGAAAGCAGGTAAATATCGTTTTGACAATCTGAGTATCGCCCAGGTAAATCATATTAAAATTGAAGGCGAGGGGCATGATAAAACAATTGTGGATTTTTCGGGACAGACACAGGGAGGTGAGGGGATTCGTATCACTGATGTCAAAGGACTAACCATCGGAAATATGACGATCCGGGATTCAAAAGGTGATTTATTGAAGATAAATAACAGTCAGGACATCATTATTGCAGATCTACATAGTATATGGAGTTCGGCTGATTCTACCAGTGGTGGTTATGGAATTTATCCTGTACTCTGCAAGAATGTACTGATTGAGAATTGTTATGCAGAGGGCGCTTCTGATGCGGGTATCTATGTAGGACAGACCAAAGGAGTGGTTGTAAGAAAATGTAAGGCATTCAAAAATGTAGCTGGCTGTGAAATTGAAAATACAACAGATGCCGAAGTATATGACAATGAGTTTTATGGCAATACAGCGGGTTTTCTGATTTTCGATTTACCCGATCTGTCACAGCGCGGTGGCCATGTGAAAGCTTATCGAAACAAGATCTATGATAACAATTTCAGAAATTTTGCGAAAGGAGGAAGTTTTGGGACTTTTTGGGGCGTAGGAAACGCCTCTCCAGGAAGTGGAATTATTATCCTTTCCACCTCAAATATCGAAATATATGACAATACGATTGAAAAAAATAATACTTCGGCGATTACTATAGCTTCTGGTTTTGCTGTAGATGAAAAAGCTGCTGAACGTATCAATGCCAATTACTCGCCAATACCGACGCATATTAAGATCCATGGCAACACCATAAAGATGGAAGACAAGTTCCCACAACCGGCTTATGAACATCGTATTGGCCAATTAATTATTGCTACTGAGGCACAGCTGAATGCCGTTGAACCCAATCGTTCTGTGAAAAGAATCCCTGCGATCCTATACGATGGAATCACCAGCAACATTATGACCAATGGTACTTCCTTAAATCCGGATTCTATTTGTATTGACCAGCCCGGTGAAAATATGTTTGTTTCGGCAGATTTTAAACATGCGGGGCAAGCAGATAAATGGAAACCATCAAGTAATGTGAAACCATTTCAATGTAAATAACTGTGAGAAATATAAAATTGACCATTGCTGTTATCATCGTTTTGACTGTATTCTCTTTGACGTTGCAACAAAGCTGCCGACAGGGAAAAAATAAATCAGAACAAACCAATACATCTTTCGTATTTAAAGAAAAACTGTCTGATTATGGGTTTTTCAAGGGAAAGCTAAGTAGTCTATTACCGCAAGAGGGGGTGCTTCCGTACGACCTAAGTACGCCTTTGTTTTCAGACTATACGGTTAAAGATCGTTTTATTGTTCTTCCACAGGGAAAATCAATGGAATATACTGCACAGGGACCTTTGGATTTTCCTGATTCAACCATAATTGTTAAAAATTTCTCCTATATCAATGTTCAGGGACAAAAGGTGGTCATCGAAACCCGCTTGTTGGTTAAAGATCCGATGGATCATAACTGGAAAGTCATGAATTACCTTTGGAATACGGAGCAAACGGATGCAGTTAAACATATTAGAGGATCGAAACTGGCAATCACGTTGGTCGATAACTCTGGTAATAAACATACAACAAATTATATGGTGCCGAATACCAATGATTGTAAACGTTGTCATAATAATGCATCGAAACTAATGCCAATAGGTCCTAAAGCGCGTAATCTGAATTTTGTGCGCGCCGGCGATTCTATCAACCAATTGACTCGTTGGAGTTCTCTGGGATTGTTGAAAAATATGCCGGACTTAAAGAATATTTCACAACTGCCTGTATGGAATGATACAGAAAAATACAGTATTGAAGAACGTGCTAGAGCTTATTTGGACGTCAATTGTGCGCATTGTCATATTAAAGGCGGTGATGCATTTAATACGGGGCTATTTCTCAATTATGAAGAGGATACACCTGCACATCTCGGTGTGGATAAAGCACCTGTATCTGCCGGAGGAGGGGCTGGTGGCTTAAACTTTGATATAATACCCGGAGATTCAAAGCATTCTATCTTGCTTTATCGGATGAATAGTACCGAACCGGGCACTGCAATGCCCGAATTGGCCAGAAGTATTATCCATAAGGAAGGTGTGGATTTGATCCGGCAATGGATAGATAATATGCCCAAGAAAAAATAAAAATATCATCACCTTTCAATTTATATTAATTAGAACAGCATGATTGAGCAAATAGATTCAATATTTCAGCAACAGCAACTCTTTAAAATCGAATTACGAAATAGTGATCCCCAGCAACGGATAAAAAAGCTACGTAAATTGCGTAGTGCGATTGAAAGTAACGAAGATTTAATTTATGATGCATTAGCGAAAGATTTGCGTAAATCAAGAAATGAGGCCGCAATAAGTGAGGTACTATTTATCTATGGTGAAATCGATTTTGCTATTCGCCATTTGCAAAAATGGATGCGGCCCAAACGCGTAGGGAGATCGGTGACAAACTTGCTGGCAAAAAGTTCGATCGTCTTTCAACCCAAAGGATTGGTTCTGATTATATCGCCTTGGAATTACCCCTTTCAGCTTACGATGAGCCCCTTGGTATCTGCGATTGCTGCTGGCAATTGCATTGTACTGAAACCATCCGAGCATAGTCCGTACACAGCAGCAGTGATTCAGAAGATGATATCCGAATCGTTCGATGTTAAAGAGATTGTTTGTATTGAGGGTGAAAAATCTACAGCGGAAACTCTTTTGAAGCTTCCTTTTGATCATATTTTCTTTACGGGAAGTTCTATCGTTGGTAAACTGATTATGAAATCAGCCTCTGATCATTTGAGTTCTGTAACCTTGGAGCTCGGAGGGAAATCGCCAGTGATATTGGATGAAACTGCCCATCTTGAAAAAGCAGCAAATAAAGTAGCCTGGGGAAAGTTGATCAATGCCGGTCAGACTTGTATTGCACCAGATTATGTTCTTATTCCGGAAAAGCGACGTGACGAATTTGTTAGATATTATTTAAATGCTGTAAAAAAGATGTTTTTTACAATAGATGGTAAAATAGATCCTACTGTCTATGCGAAAATTATTAACCAAAAGCATGCTGATCGTCTTCTTACATTGATCAGGAACTCGGTCCAAGGGGGAGCCCGATTAGTTGAAGGAGGTGTACTGTCTGAGGATTTAACGTTGAGTCCGACATTGTTATTAGATGTTTCATTGGATAATGCGATCATGGGTGAGGAAATCTTTGGACCTATTCTTCCAGTGATAACGTATGGAAAATTGGAAGAAGCAATTGCTATCGTAAATCGAAGTGAAAAGCCACTTGCATTGTATGTATTTAGCGAAAACAAACATAGTATCCAACAGGTCGTACAGCAAGTAGCATCAGGCGGTGTTTGTATCAATGACGTACTTATCCATGTTTCCAATCCTCACTTGCCATTTGGTGGTGTTAACGGTAGTGGCCAGGGAAGTTGCCACGGTTTTTTTGGCTTCAAGGCATTTTCACATGAACGAGCTGTGATGCGTCAATCCAGATACGCACTTTCTACATTGATTTATCCACCCTATACAGGAAAAAAAATAGTATTTAAATTGCTGAAAAAATGGATTTAGGTAGCTTAATTTTTTATACTTGTATATGAATAAAATCAAAAGCATTGTTGTGTTTTGTGCTTCCAGTTTAGGCAATTCCAGCATATATGAAGATCAGGCAAAATATGTAGGTTATACTTTTGCGCAGCGAAACGTTCAGCTGGTGTACGGAGGTGGCCGTGCAGGATTAATGGGCGTGGTTGCCAATGCTGTTTTAGAAAAAGGTGGTGAGGTCATTGGCGTAATTCCCCACTTTCTAAACTCAAAGGAAAGGGAACATCGCGGCGTAACAAAATTAATTACGGTGGATAGTATGCATGATCGTAAACGAATCATGAATGATCATGCTGAAGGAATAATAGCTTTGCCGGGAGGATTCGGAACCCTTGAGGAGCTTTTTGAAATGATTACCTGGGGACAACTCGGTCTACATCGTAAGCCAGTGGGAGTATTAAATATTAATGGCTTTTATGATCATTTGATCAAATTTATGGATCATATGGTTATTGAGGGGCTTTTAAAACAAGAGAATAGAGAAATGCTGTTGATAAGTGATTCAATTGAAGATCTATTAGATAAGATGGAAAACTATGAGGCGCCAGAGGTAACAAAATGGATTGACAAGAATGAGATTTGAGCAGACCTTATTGTTTTAATGACCACTTAATTTCTAATTGCATCTTAATATTGCTCTTATGGTTTGTTAAGATGGTTCTTATTGTGTTTTAATGTTGTTTTTGGATTTTTGTAACAAAAATTCTTTATCTAATTATGTTACAATTCAAAGGTCTTGTTACACCTTTATTAATTGCTGCTCCTTTTTGTCTTAATGCACAGACAGTTTCATCTGACTCCTTAAAATCATTGAAAATTGATGAAATAGAAATCACCTCTAAGTATTACAGGCGGTATAATCCAAAACAATTGTCTGAAGCATTACGCTTGGAAACTTCTTTATTGAATGTTCCGCAGCATATTCAGGTCATTAACAGCGAGATTTTTCGAGATCAGGCGGTATTGAACCTGAATGAGAGCGCTACCCGCAATGTAAGTGGAACTTTTAGAGAGGAATTACATAATGGTATATCCCCTGATATATACTCGCGTGGGGGCTATATCAGTGCACAACGTAATGGCGTAGATATGCGTCCATTGGGTAAGGGGCCAATCGCCGATGATCTGGCAATTATTGAAAGAGTGGAATTTGTAAAGGGACCGAGTGGCTTTATGCATGCCATTAGTGATCCATCCGGTTCCTATAACATCATTACAAAAAAACCAACAGGAGAAACCAAAAGGAGTTTTGATTTGCTAACTGGAAGTTTTGGTTTGTTGCGTGCCGCTGTAGATTTGGATGGGCAACTTGATAAGCGTAATAAAGCCCAATACCGTTTAAATGTCATGGGCATGCGTGGTAATGGATTTCTTAAACATGATCGAAATAATAGATTGTTGTTTGCTCCCTCATTAAAATATCAATTTAGCGATCGCACATCAATAACGGCCGAATACATCTATCAACAATTGAACTATCTTCTCCTCAGTGAAGCACAGATGTCCCCCTACGGTTATGGTACACTCCCGAAAGATTTTACCATTACCGACCCAAGTATACGACCTTTTGTAGGTAATGACCATAATGCATTTTTGACATTTCAACATAGATTTAAGAGTGATTGGCAATTGACAACAAAATTGGCGTACATCCGTAGTGGCTATAATGGTACATTGTTTTGGGTGAATGGTGCGAATGCTCAAAATAAAGATATTTTGGATAGAAATCTAGTTTACGATTCGAATAAGTACAGTATCTTTTCTACGCAGGCTTACGTGAATGGATATTTTAAAACTGGAAATGTCGGCCACCGTATCATCACTGGAATTGATATCAATAATAAATTATCCCGAAGTTGGGATACATGGGGCGCAGCGACAGCAGTCTATCCGCTGTCCATTACGAATCCACAGTATTCAGAAACGATCCTCAATACTGGTGTAGGCGGCGATTCTGCTTCGGAGAATGATTTTACTTCCGAGGGAAGTAAAATACACCGACGGCTGTTCTATGTTTCGGCTTATGCAATGGATGAATTACTTTTTTTGGATGAAAAACTGCGGATTACCCTTGGTTTACGTGTCACTGCATCAAATGGCAAAACAAATGATTATGGAGCAAAGAGTAATTCCGAAGATGTTGTTTTAACCCCACGGTTGGGAATCAATTATGCATTGGATCAAAATACTTCGCTCTATTTCCTACATGACCAGAGTTATTTGCCACAAGCAGGGATTTCCGTGGATGGTACAGCGTTAAAACCTTTAGAAGGAGTAAACTATGAATTAGGGATAAAACGTGACTGGATGGAAGGAAAATGGAATACAAGCGTTTCAGTGTATCATATTGAAAGAAATCGTCTGATCACACCTGACCCAGTATCCAATCTGATCTATCAGACCGGGGAAAGTAAATCCAGAGGAGTTGAGTTTGACCTTAAGGGAAGACTGGCAAAAGGTATGAATGCGGTGATCAACTATGCTTACACGGATTCTAAAATCTCTGCCGACGAAATGAAATCAGAAAATATTGGGATGGCCACGCCCAATCGGGTAAAGCATATTCACAATACTTGGTTGAATTATCTGTTGCCTATTGAGCGCGTAAAAGGTTTAACAGTATCCTTGGGATATCAGTTGCTCATTGGTCGAGCTGAACGTTTTACATCAACGAATCCTGTAGCCCTAAAAGATATCTTTCGATTGGATGCAGGAGCAGGATGGAGCAATGACAAGTATCGTATTAATCTAATCGTCAATAATCTATTGAACGAAAAAATGTATTCTACAGCTTGGCGTAATGGTAGTGGAAATATGTACTATTGGGTACAAATGGCACCTATACATGCAAGGCTCTCATTCGGAATAAATCTGTAAAAAAACGATGAAAATAAATTTTATAAAAAAACTTATAGTGATCCTATTTCCTATTTGGATTGGCTGTAGTGGCGAAAATCAAATAGGGAAAACGAATGGAGTGGCTGTAGAGGTAATCGATGCACAAGGGCAACTTATTGCGCTAGAGAAACCGGCAGAACGTATCGTATGTTTATATGAACCTGGATTGGACGCGCTATATATGCTGCAGGCTGAGCATAGAATTGTTGGGCTATTTAATGATGTTTATTCCAGTGATGAGCTATTTCCTTTCTTTTCGAAAATGGATAGCCGGATACTTGAGCGAAAACTACCCGTGGTGGGCGCAAATAATCAGGGAAGTGTTGAACAGATTGTTGGACTCGGTCCAGATTTGGTAATCGTACATGCTGGTCAGGCGGATTTAATAGAAGGCTTACGAAATGCTGGAATGAAGGTGTATGCAACGAAAGCCGAATTGAAAGCAGAGGTGTTTAAAACAGTGCAAGATATTGCAACACTTACAGCTAGTACGGAAAGAGGTATGGAGTTGATTTCCTATGTAAAGCAGAAAGAGGAACTAATCAAAAAAACTTCTAATACGATTGCAAAGAAACGACGGGTATATTTTACCTGGGCTTATGGACGTGTTTTTTCGACAACAGGTACAAAGAGCATGATGCACGCTTGTCTGGAAATGGCCGGTGTCGAAAATGTCTGTCCTTTTGAGTTGGATCAACCCAATATTAACGCGGAAACATTGATCAGCTGGAACCCGGATATGATTGTTATGTGGAATGATAGTCCACACTTATTTTATAAACGAAAAGAGTTTGCGGATATCCCTGCGATAAAGGAGAAGCAGATTTTTAATCTATTGCCAATGTTTGTCTACAATCCACATACGTTGAAAGCGCTTTGCACAGCAACGGCAATACATCATTGGGCGTATGATAATAAGCAATTAGGTCAAAAGGGGCAGGTTGAAGAAATTATTACCCATCTTTATGGAAAGCAAAAAGCTGATAAAATTATAGATTTATTATGATAATTAACAGGATTACATCGTACTGGGACAAACAGAGTAAGATTTGGCGTGAAGAGAAAGAAGAGGCTTGGTCCCAACCAGAAACAGCAAATTGGTTGAATTTCTTCGAAGAGATATTGCTAGACCCAAAGTTGGGAGGAAAGAATATTCTGGAGATAGGGACTGCTTCAGGATACTTTGGTAATATTATGACCAAGGCAGGCTTTGATGTGACCGCTATCGATCTCTCGCCAAACATGATAAATGAAGCAAAACAGGTTTCTAATGTATTAAATCTAAAAGTGGATTATCATGTAATGGATGCTCAAAATTTGACATTTGATGATGATAAATTTGATCTTGTTTTTACACGTCTTATGACCTGGACGATTCCCGATTTATTAAAATGTTATGGTGAAATATTTCGGGTATTGAAGCCCGGAGGAATATTTATAAATTTTGATGGTGATTTCGGAGCGACAGTTTTCAGTCAAGAGGGACATAAAAGATATCCTAAAGAAATTATGGAAGAGGCAAATGTCATCAAATCTAATTTAGATATAAGTAAACATAGCCGACCTGAAAGAGATTTATATCTATTGGATAAGGTAGGTTTCACTGATTTGAAAACCGATAATGAAGTTCACAATAAAATCTATTCGAAAACAGAAGCAGGAGGTGGATTATTCATGCTGAGTGCTGTAAAACCGATGTGCTAGTCTTCTATTCTATCCTGTTTTTTTTATTAAAAAACCGATAATGAGGTTGCAAAATTTTAGAATTGCGACCCCATTGTGGTAAAGTCCTTGATTTTTTAAGAGTTATGGTTTGATCAAAATTTTCTACGAAATGATCAATAGATATTTGGGAGATGAGCTTTATTTTTGAAATGGTTAATTCGTTGGTTTGACTTGACCGCGGGGGATAACATATATTCCCCATTGCTAACCGTATCATAGGTATCCTTATTTTAACCGGTAGGATACCTATTGCGGTTAGTTTTCCCCGGTGTTGAAAGGGGACTTGCTACCCCTTTTAGCAAAAAAGAGGCTCGATCGGAAGATCGAGCCTTTCTTATTTTATTTCGTAATTTCTGAGCCGAAACTTTTAAAGTTTATTTGCGCGGGCTGTTATTTCAGCAATGTCGAGCACTTCGATTTCGGACTCTTTCTCCTTTATTTTGACACCATCCTTTAACATCGTCATACAGAAAGGACATGCAGCTGCAACAACATTAGGCTGTACCGCAATGACCTCTTCAATACGTTCAATATTAATATCTTTTTTGCCTTGTTCGGGTTCCTTAAACATTTGGCCACCACCGGCACCACAGCATAGTCCATTACTTTTGCAACGTTTCAATTCAACAAGTTGCGCATCTAGACTTTCAAGCACTTTTCGAGGTGCTTCATATACTTCATTTGCCCGTCCCAGATAGCAAGGGTCATGATAGGTTATTTTTTTACCTTTAAATATGTTATTGTCAGCTGGTTTTAATTTGCCAGTATCGATGAGATCCTGGATCAATTGGGTATGATGGATGACTTCGTAGTTACCACCCAGAGCTGGGTATTCATTTTTAAGTGTATTAAAACAGTGCGGACAGGCGGTTACAATTTTTTTAATTTCATAGCCATTCAATACTTCGATATTCATCATGGCCTGCATCTGAAATAAAAATTCATTTCCACTTCTTTTTGCGGGATCACCAGTGCAGCTTTCTTCAGTTCCAAGAATCGCATAGTTAAGCCCAACATGCTGGAGAATCCGACAAATATCACGTGTTATCTTTTGAGCGCGCTCATCAAAACTACCAGCACAACCCACCCAAAATAATATATCGGGAGTTTCTCCCTTAGCTAACAGTTCTGCGACTGTTGGAACTTTTAATTCATTTTCCATCCTTAAACTATTGTTGTTGAGTCCAATTTGCACGGTCCATTTGCGCATATTTCCATGGAGCGCCATTATTCTCAATGTTTCCAAACATATTATTGATACTTGCAGGGGCCTGAGATTCTTCCATAACTGCAAAACGACGAAGTTCGATGATAATATCCAATGGATTAATATTGACAGGACATTGCTCGACACAGGCATTACAGCTTGTACATGCCCACAATTCTTCCCGGCTGATATAAGTATCTATAAGAGATTTTCCGTCCTCAACGAAGCTACCATTTGCCTTAATATTATTGCCCACTTCAGCTAATCTATCCCTTGTATCCATCATTATTTTTCGTGGGGATAGAAGTTTTCCCGTGATATTAGCTGGACAAGAAGAGGTGCAGCGACCACATTCGGTACAAGTATAGGCATCCAGTAGGCTTTTCCATGTTAGATCTTGAACATCTTTGGCTCCAAAGCGGGCTGTGGCATCTGAAGAAGGCGGAGTGAAGCTTGGATCAAGCATCGCTTTTACTTCATTGGTTACCGCTGTCATATTGGATAATTTCCCCTTGGCGTCCAAGTTTGAAAAATATGTATTGGGAAAAGCAAGAACGATATGTAAGTGTTTTGAATAGGGTAGATAGTTTAAAAAAGCTAATACGCCTAATATATGGAACCACCAACAAAATCTTTCGATCATATACAGCGTAGTAGTGGAAGTCGGAAGATAAGGTAATAAATAATGACTTACCGGAAAGGAGCCAACAGCATTAAAATGTTCAAATCCATAAAGCTGTAATTTGAGATCTGTAGCATTCATTAGAAGGAAAGCCGACATAAGCAGAATCTCTGTAATCAAAATAATATTAGCGTCTGTTTTAGGCCAGTTGTTAAGCTCTTTGCTGTTCAGACGATTTACTTTGACTACATTTCTTCGAATAAGGAAGATCACACAGGACAGTAGCACACCAAGTGCTAGCCATTCAAATGAACCAATCAAGAAGTTATAGAAGCCTCCTAAAAAAGAAAATACCCGATGAGTTCCGAATAAACCGTCGATAATGATTTCCAACATCTCGATATTGATGATAACGAAACCCAAATAGACAAATAAATGTAGGATGGCGGGAATAATCCGCTTAAACATCTTTTTTTGTCCTAAGGCAATCAAAAACATTGTTTTCCAACGTTCTGAAGCCCTGTCGGAACGATCTAAATCTCTACCTAACTTGATATTACTATAGATCTGTCGTGCATTTTTACCAAAGAAAAATAATGCGCCTAAAAAACAAACTGCGAATAGTAGCTGACCTATCATATGCTCGAATATTGGTTACATAAACAAATATACCATAATATTTTTGTTATGCTAACATAATAAAAATAAATCAGAAAATAGGATCGATCAGCTAATTTTCTAGAAAAATAATGAATAGGAAAAGGGGACATCAAGAAAGAAGCCTCCAAGAAATCGCCGGGATTTTTTGGAGGCAAAGATTATTTGGATAAATCTATATCAGCAAATGCTTGCTTAAGAATTTTTTCGACAGTTTTTTCAATACGGGCCTTTCCTTCTTCTGTATTGATATCAATACCGCAGAAAGTACTTCCTGTCGATTTAGCCTGTAGACTTAAGTAGTAAATTCCACTGACAAGTAATGCAAGTGTAGCTCTTATGTCAGTTTCAGAATGCTCAAATTTTGGATCAAAGTGTTTAAATAATTCTTCACCGAGAACTTCGCGCCTATCCGCTATATTTTTTAAAGCTTTTGTTTTTTCACCCAGTCCCCAATGGATGATTTTCTGTTTGGTTTTATCTTTTAAAAATGTATTCAACTGGGATTTAAGTAATTCGTTGACCAAAGCAACATCAATATCGGTTGGATTTGATATCATTTGCTCTAAAACTCCTTTATCTCCGATTTGCCAAAAATCCTTTTGTGTTAAGTAAGCTTCTACTAGTTGATCAAGACCTCCAAAATAATTCCAGATAAGCGCTTTATTTAAGCCGCACTCCAGTGCAATATTCGGGCCGTTCAGCGCATGGTAGCCTTTCTTTTGGATGACTTTTCCCACTGCTGCGATCATCCGCGCCTTGGTACGTTCTTTGTCTCGGATGGGACCGGATGTTACTTTTCTTTCTTTCTTTGGATGATCCTCAGTTACTTTCTTTTTCATTAGAATAATTTGTTTATTCATTACCAGTTTGTTTTCAAAAGCATTTATACTGCCTTTGGCGGTATTATTAAGAATGAAACTATCATAGACTCAATCGTGTAAGTCTTTGAGCTAAATTTAAGCTCATGATGATTTCATACGAATAAAACCATTTTAGCAACGAAGCTTCCATGAGTTATCCTATTCGTTCGTTAATAAACAAATTTGAGCTCATGATGTTTTCATTAGGGTAGATGTATATTTTTTCTACAATATCTAAATTTTAGCTGGTAAAAGCAAGAAATCGTATTGTAGATTTTTATTCCTACTGATAAATCCATTTTATTCGATCCTCAAATAATCATTTTGAGAGTTTTCTAGCGGATTATCTTAATGCATGAATAGTGGGAGGGGCAATAAAAAAAGGGATTATTCACGTGAATAATCCCTTTTTTTATCGTATATAATATGTTATTATTTTTTCGCTGGTACAGCAGGAGCTGCTGTTGCTGAGATACCTAGTTTTGATTTAACAGCTGCAGTCAAATCTTCGCCACCTTGGAAATAAGGAATATTTGTACTTGAGATATCAAATACATAAGCCATACCTTTTTCTTTGGATACTGCGCTTACAGCATCAGCTACTTTTCTTTGAATAGGAGTGATCAACTCATCTTCTTTTTTTTGCAATTCTTCTTGAGCAGTTTGTTGCGAAGTTTGAATACGCGTTTGCATATCTTGAATTTCTTGACCTAACTTGTTAAGTTCAGGATCTAGCGTTTCTTTGTTTGCTTCACTTCTAGTACGTAATTTATCAGTTCCTTCTTTCTGTTTGGCCTGTAACATCGTCACCATCCCTTGAATTTCCTTTGTTTTAGTCTCACTCAATGTTTTCAATTGACCTTCAGCTGTTTTATAATCTGAAGTGGCTGAAATGATTTCAGCAAAATTGATGTGACCAATTTTTTGCTGCGCATTCGCAAATTGAGTTGAGAAAAATACTGCCACTATAGCAACCGCACCTTTTAATAAGTTTTTCATGCTTTTCATTTTAATCTAATACGCCATCTCTATGGCAATCTTTTTAGTTTTCTAATTAATTACTACTTTTATTACTTGTGTCCACAATGATAATAAACTCCTGCTTAGTTTGCAAGACTAGGATTAGGTTTATAACCTAATTTTGTAATGACATCATTACTTTTGTTCAATTTTGAATTCGCATAAAGGAAAGTAGACTCTTTGCCTTTGTCCATGATGAAGTCAAAATTCTGTGCCGAGGCAACATCCTGTATTGCTTTTGCAACGCGGTCTTGAATAGGTTTAACCAATTGAACCCGTCTTTTGAACAGCTCACCTTCAAATCCGAATTTTTGTTTTTGATAATCTTTTACCTCTTTTTCTCTGGTAACGATCTCATCCTCGCGACGACGACGCATATCCTCGTTTAATAAAACTTGATCTTTTTGATAAGCCTGATATAACTTTTCTATTTCAGCATATTTTTGATCGACCTCTTCCTGCCATTGTTTAGAAAGATCATCTAATTGTTTTTGGGCAGTGGTATATTCGGGAATGTGTTTTAGGATATATTCTGAATCTACATATGCAAGCTGTTGAGCAAATGTCGCTGTAGCACTCACGACTACAAAAGCTATAACTAACAATATTTTTTTCATATTTCCTGTAAGTTTTATAGACTATAATTTATTATTTAACATTAATTTACTTTATGACAATGGACAAGCCCAAAAGTTTAATCTGAGAAGTCGTCTTAAATAAATTTACCGCTCAAAAATAACAAAAAAGATGCAATCTAACAGATATTTCTCGGGTTTAACACTATTTAACTTGTTGGCCGATTCTCTCTATACTTTTCCAAAGGGGGCTTTATGGCTAACCTTTGTTGCTAAAAACAAGCTTGCTTCAATATAGGAAGATTTATGATATATTCTGCGTTAAATCGAATAAATAATTTTGTGGGCCGTATATAAAAAAAGCTATCGCAGAAACTGCAGATAGCTTTTTCATCCCAATAAGGATATATCTTAGTGATTGGATCAACCTGAGTTAAAATCCGCCCATATTTTGCATAATACTGAATGTGAAGTTTTGTTTCCACGTACTGCTTGGTAAACCTGGAATAGGATCAAATGCGTGACCGTAGTCAATCCCCAACATACCGAAGATAGGTAAGAAGATACGTGCACCTACACCTGCCGAACGACGAACCTTAAATGGGTTGTATTCTGTGAATTTGTTCCAGGTATTACCTGCTTCTGCAAAGGCCAGTACATATACTGTTGCTTGGTCATTTAACATAACAGGGTGACGCAATTCCATTTGATACTTGGTGTAGATCGGGCTACCTGAGTTTCGTGCTACGTTTACATTTTGAGTACCCTCTGGGATAATTACACCATTTGCATAACCACGCATCGCGATGATCTCAGAACCTTGAAGGTAATCGAATCCTTGCATACCGTCACCACCGACCTTGAATCGTTCGAAAGTAGAAATTTCTGTTTTGCTAGAATATTTTCCTAAGAAACCAAACTGTGCCTGAGCTTTGAAAACTAATTTACCTACAATTTTTGCATACCATTGTGAATCGAATTTCCATTTGTGGTATTCGGTCCAGCGATAACGATCTTGAGGTGTACCATTCTTATAATCAATGTTATTGAATAGTGAATAAGGTGGCGTTAATTGCACAGAGAATTTGATATTCGAACCCGAAGTAGGGTAAATTGGCGCATCAATCGAGTTACGGCTAAATTCTTGTGTTAAGTTGATATTGTATGCTGTACCATTATCAAATAAGAAATAGTTCCCGTAATTCTGAAGTTTATACCGTTGGAAAGACAATGAGGTATTTGCTTGGAACCAGTTGTCTGGCCACTGTAGGCGTTTACCTAAAGTCGCAGTAATACCCGTCATCCAAATACGGTTTAATTCCGAATCTTTTACAATTTGTTCACCTGTATAGTAGTTGAACCCGCCATACGATGAACTAGAGGTATAAGCACTCAGACCAAAGTATATGGGTTTTTTTCCGCCTAACCAAGGTTCAGAAAAGGAGAAGCTATAGGATTGATAACGTTTACCTGATGTCTGACCACGTACACTTAATTTTTGGCCATCACCACGAGGTAGCGGTTTCCATGAGCTTTTATCAAAAAAGTTACTTGTAGAGAAGTTATTGAAAGTCAAACCTAGTGTACCTATGATCTGTCCGGCTCCATAACCTCCTGAAAGTTCTACCTGATCGGATGGTTTCTCCGTTACATTATAAACGATATCTACTGTTCCTTCCGCATAATTTAAATTGCTCGGAACTGGATTTGTTTTTTGTTCATCAAAATTTCCCAACTGTGCAATTTCACGAACACTACGCATAATTTGCTCTTTTGAGAATTTTTGTCCTGGTTTTGTATAAATGGAACGTAATACAACCCGGTCATTTGTGACATCATTACCTTTTACAATAACGTTGTTGATTGTATACTGTGCTCCTTCATAAACACGTAAATTTAGATCGATAGTATCGTTATATACACGTGTTTGCTCAGGGTCTACTGAGAAAGTCAAATATCCATCATTCATATAGATGGATGATATATCATCCGAATTTTTGCCTCCACCTAACAACTTAGTGCTCAGTTTTTCTTCCGAGAAGACATCACCACGTTTGATTCCTAGAATTTTATTTAATAAGGTGTCCGAATATTTTGCATTTCCTGTCCATACAATATTACCAACATAATATTTAGGACCTTCATAAATATCAAAATTTACCAATACATTTTTTTCACCATCTCGGATGATCGTATCTTTTAAGATCTCAGCATCGCGATAACCCTTGGCAGCCATTTTTTTGATCAGGTTTTCTTTACCTTCTTTGTATTTCTCTTCTTTGAATTTACCTGGACCAAATACGCGGTACCACATTTTTTGCTTGATTGGCTTTGCCATTTTCCGCAGATCTTTTTGCGAAAAATGTTCGTTGCCTGTAAAAGTCATTTTTTTGACTCTTACCTTATGTTTTTTATCCACATCAGCAATTAAGATCTCATTGTTAGCTTGCGCCGAATCCTTAACTGTTTTTAGTGTAATTTCTGGATATAAAAAAGCTTTTTCTTTTAGAAAACGTTGAATTGTTGCACGAGTGGTATTCATCAAATTTTCATTGACAATTTTACCTGTATTACTATTTAAACGTTTACGGACTTCTTCCGTTTGGCTTTTACTTAGTCCATTAATATCAATACGTGTCAAACGAGGACGCTCTACTACACGGATGGTCAAAAAGATGTTTTCGCCTTCAATTTTTTCTGCCCATAATTCGACATCATCGAAGAGGCCTTGAGCCATCATGTCTTTTACTACTTTCGCAGTCGCTTCACTTGGGACTTCCAAATATTGACCTACAGACAATTTAGATATGGTAATTAATACATTCTTATCCAAAAATTGTGTTCCAGTTACATCAACAGCACTAATTACATAGTTTTTAGGGTTGAGATAACTGATTTTTTCGGGGTCATTTAAGTTGAACGCACCATTTTGCTGTCCATAGACAAGTTGCATTGATGAGAGACCAAAAAATAGTATTACGGGTAGTATACGCTTCATTTATCTTTAATTATTGGCGCTAAAGTACACCAATCAGTTGTTAATTTTTGTTAATTAAGAAAATTTAACCAGCTTGTTTTTTATTCAAATCAGTTGACAAATTTAATAAAATCATTTATAACTGTTCACTTGTTTTTCCAAACCTTCTTTCTCGTTGCTGATATTCTACAATTGATTTATATAAATCTTCTTTTGTAAACTCTGGCCACATCTTGTCTAAGAAGCATAGTTCAGAATAAGCAATTTGCCACAGAAGGAAATTACTAATCCGAAGTTCTCCACTAGTTCTGATCAATAAATCTGGATCTGGCAAGTCTCGGGTATAGAGATTGGCAGAGAAAATATCATCGTTGATCTCTTCTATGTTCAATTCTCCTGCTTTAACTTTTCTAGCCAGATTTCGGGTGGCTTCCACAATTTCTTGACGAGAACTATAGCTAAGGGCTAGGGTTAGGGTACAGTGTGTATTGTCTTTGGTAGCGTCAATTGTTTCCTGAAGCTTTTTTTGTGCGTTCGATGGAAGCTTGCTGATATCTCCGATTGCGTTTAATCTGACACCATTTTCTTGAAATGTCTTGATTTCCTTTTTTAAAGAGGAGACCAAAAGCTCCATCAGCGCTATTACTTCTAATTTTGGTCGATTCCAATTTTCAGCTGAAAATGCATAGAGGGTAAGAAATTTAATATTGGTCTGAACACATCCTTCTAGAGCCTCTCTTACCGCTTTCACGCCATTTTGGTGTCCAAATACACGAAGTTTGCCTTTCTGCTTTGCCCAGCGACCATTACCATCCATGATAATGGCAATATGTTGGGGTAATTTAATGTTATCAATTTGATCTAAAAAGCTCATTGTTGCTATTTTCAATAAAATTAACACCTTTAGCCTTTTACAGCTTATTTGTGTGTTAAAACCAGGTACTGGCTTTCTGTATGTTACCTTCAAACGAATTTTTACCTCCCAAGGTTAATCTGTTTGATCATTATTTTTGAAACCTTAATATAGATACCACATGTATCTTATCTGTATTTAGTTCTTCCAAATATCGATTTTTAATTGGTAATTCAGAAGCACAATATAATAAAGATTAGTAGTTTCTGACATCGATGCCCCAAAGCAGTTTTTCCCTCAATGTGCTGAAAAAGCTCTCGTGTGGAAGACGAATTAGATTGATCGTAAATGGAGCTTGTTTAATTGTCAGTTTAACTGAGGTATCGATAGACTCATTTTTGGAGTCACAACTGAGTATGTATTGATTGCTTCTGCTCTCAATTTCAAGTTCAAGCGTGAATTGATTTGAAATAACGATCGGTCTGACGTTAAGGTTATGGGGAGAAATCGGTGTAATGACAAAATTCCCGCTTTCAGGCATAATGATCGGTCCTCCACAGCTCAAGGAGTAGGCTGTGGAACCAGTAGGGGTAGCGATAATCAGCCCATCTGCCCAATAAGAATTGAGTAGTTCACCATTAATCCGCGCATTGACTGTGATCATTGCTGAGCTGTCATAACGAAATACTGTAATATCATTAAGGGCATAATGATTACCCTGGAATAAATTGATCTGTTCAGACTCCACGGAAAGGAGAACACGCTTTTGGATATCATAACGATTGGCTAATATATCCTCTATAGCATGTTCGAAGTCATTTTTATTAATAGAGGCCAAAAAGCCTAAACGGCCAAAATTAATTCCTGCAATGGGAATACCAGAGTCTCTAATGAGCGATACTGCTGACAACATTGTTCCATCGCCACCTAAACTTAGCATGATATCAACATTGTCTTTAATTTCCTCATACTTATGATAAGTAGGGAAACTAAAACCACATTCAAACTGCGTTGTCAAGAACTTATAAAAAGGATCATAAACCCAAATATCGACGTTTTTACCAACGAGATATTTAAATAAGTGCTTCACATGTGCTATAACGGAGGGTTGAAACTCTCGTCCATATATCGCAATTCTCATATTTTTTGAATTTATGGGGCAAAGATGAGAAAAAAACTAATCTTAATTAATTAAATATTGAGGTAATTCATAAGCTGTTGATAACGTTCGGCTGTATCATCAAATGCGGCAACAGTATTGTGTGTCTCCATAATTATATAATTATGCCTTAAGAATGAATTAAGTAGCGCATTGATATTGGATTTGTCTACCTTCAAAGTGACTTCAATCGACTCACTTTCGAGATTTATTTTTGTAGCACAATTGAGAATTCTACAGTTGTCACTCTCTACCAGATGTGCAATCTGAGATAATGAAAAGTCATGTAGTCCAATTGACAATACAATAATAGCCCCAGATTCATTTTGAGATTGGATTAACGAAATTGCCTTTAAAATATCCAATTGTGTAGAAACACCAATATATTTGTTATCTTGATCCAAAATAGGGACTAAGGAACTATTATATACGGTTGTCATTACCAATGCATCGTAGGGATGCTGATTAAATCTGAGCTGTATCGGTGCTGTGTTAATTTTAATGGAGGAGATCGGAGCTTCGTCATTGTCGGCATCCAATAAAATAGACTCGTTGACGAATCCAATATATTCATCCCCATTTAAAACAACCAATTCTTTACAAAGCATGTCTTGTAGTTTTTCTAATGCCTGCTGTATTGAATCAGCTTTTTGAATGCTGAAATCTGCGTTTGAAAGAAATTGTCCTATTAACATATCCAAACTTAATAAAAAAAATGATGTGAAAGGGAAATTTTTGTAGATCAGAATCTTTAAGAGGGTGGGAACTTTTTTGTGTTTGGTGGATAAATTAAAAGTAAGTAATCACATTATTGCAAATAAGTACAATTTTAATGTTTAAAATTGTACTTTTATTAGCATTCTGTTAGTATTTTTGTCCGCTATTTGAGATATGCTTAAATGGGAGGCAACTAGTTTTTTTAGTCAGAAAAATAAGATTGATGGTTACGAGTGAGAATGAAAAATTTATTGATATACGCGAGGTTATTCACAAAAAAAATGCGGGACTAGCAAAGTGGATTCCGTCCTTCCTGTTAAACTATCTTAAAAGAACCATCCATGAGGATGAGATCAATGATATTATGACACGTTTTGCTGATTTGCAGGGCCTGGATTTTGTTGATGCGTTAATCAATGATTTGGGCGTGACTGTGAATTTATATGGCGCAGAAAATATTCCTGAGTCTGATTCTGTAATTTTTGCATCCAATCATCCTTTGGGAGGTTTAGATGGTATAGCGTTTATGCATGCGATAGGAAAGCATCGTCGGGATGTGAAATTTTTGGTTAATGATATCTTATTAAATATAGGTAATTTGAGACCTTTATTTGTAGGTGTAAATAAACTAGGTGGTCAGGGGAAACAGGCTATATCGGCAATTGAGGAAGCGTACGGGGCGGATGATGCCTTACTTGTATTTCCGGCGGGTTTGGTCTCCAGAAAGCAAAAAGATGGGCGTATTGAAGACCTGGAATGGAAAAAAAGTTTTATTAGCAAAGCGAAAAAATATAAAAAAGATATCATTCCGGTACTTATTGACGGCAAAAACTCTAAGTTTTTTTATAATTTTGCAAGGCTTAGACAAAAAATAGGTCTTAAGGTAAACATTGAAATGTTATATTTACCCGATGAAATGTTTGCCCAGCGCGGGCACACCGTTAACATTATAGTAGGAAAGAGAATCCCTTATACAGCGTTTGATCAATCAAAAAACGAAAAGACTTGGGCTGAAGAAGTGAAAAGAAGGGTTTATGGATTAGCTCAAGAAAAATAGAATTTATGCAAGAAATTATACCTCCAGTTGATAGAGAACTATTGAAAGCCGAATTGAACAAGGACGTTTTCTTACGCTATACCAACAATGGAAATAACGAGATATACTTAATCAACTATCACAACTCGCCCAATGCTATGCGCGAAATTGGACGGTTACGAGAGTTGACATTCCGTGGAGCAGGAGGAGGTACAGGGCTTTCAATTGATATTGATGAAAATGATACATGTGATGATTGTTATGATCAATTGATCGCATGGAATCCTGAAGATGAGGAAGTCGTTGCAGGTTATCGTGTGATTAAATGTACAGAAGCCGGAGAAACAAATGGTATTCCTAATTTATCTACAGCTCATTATTTTCAGTTCTCGGATCAGTTTACAAAAGATTATTTGCCGTATACCATTGAACTCGGGCGGTCTTTTGTTCAACCTAGATACCAACCCGCAATTGACAATAGAAAGGGTATCTTTTCCTTAGACAACTTATGGGATGGTTTGGGCGCTTTGGTGATGCTTAATCCAGAAATTAAGTACCTTTTTGGGAAAGTGACGATGTATCCACATTATAATAAGGATGCACGGGATATGTTGCTTTACTTCATGGATTATTATTTTCCTGATCAGGATAAATTGGTTACTCCATTACCTGATTTGGAAATCAAAAATGACTACGATCGTTTTATTGGTGTTTTTGATGGATTAGATTATAAAGAGGGATACAAAATATTAAACAGTCATGTAAGAGCATTGGGGGAAAATATTCCACCATTAATAAATACATATATGAACCTGTCCCCAACGATGAAGTCTTTTGGTACAGCTCGAAATGATGAGTTCGGCACTGTTGAGGAAAAAGGTATTCTGATTGTTATTGAAGATGTTTATCCTGTTAAAAAAGAAAGGCATATGAATACTTTTGAGCGGGATCGTGAATATGGTCATCGAAAGCCAAAACGAGTATAAAATAATAAAGGGATTCAATATTGAATCCCTTTATTATTTTATTAAAGTATAGAGTACAAATGCTAAGATCGCCCCAATAATTGGTCCAATAATAGGGATCCAGGCGTATGACCAGTCGGAACTTCCTTTTCCTTTAATTGGCCAGAGTGCATGAAATAATCGTGGACCAAGATCCCTGGCGGGATTAATCGCATAGCCTGTTGTGCCTCCCAGTGACAAGCCAATAGCCCACACTAAAAAAGCAACAGGTATAGCGCCTAGAGATCCCATCCCGATGGGTTCAGTCTTTCCATTGATCGTAACATCTTGACCTGTTATAAAGAAGATAACAAAAATTAGAACGAAAGTTCCAATGATTTCACTGGCTAGATTTGTTGACGTATTTCGAATATTTGGGATGGTAGCGAAAACACCTAATTTTGTGGTCGGATCGGCTGTAGCATCAAAATGATCTTTGTGTATAACATACGTTAATAATGCCCCGCAAAATCCACCGGCAATTTGGGCGAGAATATAACCGGGGACCTCTGTCCAAGGTAGCGCGTTGTTAAGTGCCATAGCGATTGTTACCGCTGGATTAAGGTGAGCGCCCGTGTAAGGACCTGCAAAGACTACTCCGACATATACGGCCAAGGCCCAGGCGGTTGTAATGACAATCCAACCGCTATTTTCCCCTTTTGTTCCTTTTAATATAACATTTGCAACAACACCATTCCCAAGGAGTAGAAGGAGAGAGGTTCCAATAAATTCAGCTAAATAATGGTTCATAAGTATTGGTTAGTTTTCTGTCCAGAATTGTAATGCTTTAACGCCTTTGGTCCATTGTTTAATAATTTTCTGGGTCTGTTCTTCTTGTTCTTTTTCGGGTTCAAAGAGACGGTCTTGTGCCCAGAATTTTGAAAGTTCTTCTTCATTTTTCCAGAAGCCAACAGCCAGTCCTGCTAGGTAGGCTGCCCCCAATGCTGTTGTTTCAGTAATTTTGGGCCTGATGACATTGCTGTCCAGTACATTTGCTTGGATCTGCATTAAAAGGTTGTTTGCCGTTGCTCCACCGTCCACACGCAGTTCCTTGATAGGTATTCCACTGTCAGCTTCCATTGCCTGTAAAACATCTCTTGTTTGGAGCGAAATAGCCTCTAGTGAAGCTCTCGCAATATGTCCATTTGTTGTAGCTCGCGTTAATCCAAATATAGTACCTTGAGCTCTGGCGTTCCAGTAAGGAGCCCCCAGTCCAGCGAAAGTTGGGATAAATGTCACTCCGCCATTATCTTTTTCGGAAAGTGCCAATTGTTCAATATCTGCAGATTTATAGATAATATTAAGGTTGTCCCGTAACCATTGGACCAATGCACCACCAATAAATATACTTCCCTCTAATGCGTATTCTGTCTTTCCGTTGATCTTCCAGGCTACAGTTGTCAATAAATTGTTTTTGGACATGATTGGCTTATCACCAATATTCATTAACATAAAACACCCTGTACCGTAAGTGTTTTTTACCATTCCCTTTTCTATGCATTGCTGACCGAAAAGAGCTGCTTGCTGATCTCCTGCAATCCCCGCTATTCTAACTTTATGAGCGAAAATCGTTGTTCTAGACTCACCATATATTTCGCTACTTTCCTTAACTTCGGGTAACATGGAAGCCGGAATGTCGAATAATTCAAGAAGCTCCGTGTCCCAATCCATCGTATGTATATTGAATAAAAGTGTACGGGAAGCATTGGTAACATCGGTAATATGGACATCACCGCGCGTCAGATTCCATACTAGCCAGGTATCAATCGTGCCACAGATCAGCTCTCCGTTTTTTGCTTTTTCTCTCGCTCCGTCCACATGATCAAGAATCCACTTTATTTTTGTTGCTGAAAAATAAGGGTCAAGGATGAGTCCCGTTTTTTTCTGTATCATTTCATGTTTGCCAGATTTACGGAGCTCGTCACAGTAATCTGCTGTGCGCTTATCTTGCCATACAATAGCATTATAGATTGGTCTACCGCTTTCTTTTTCCCATACAACAATTGTTTCCCGTTGATTGGTTATCCCGATGGCAGCGATATTTTTGCCGTTTAGACCGGCTTTCGTTGTGGCTTCGGCAGTGACGCCTGCCTGCGTGGACCAGATTTCATGCGGGTCATGTTCCACCCATCCTGGATGTGGAAATATTTGTGTAAATTCTTTTTGCGCAATTGAAACGATATTTCTGTCCTTATCAAAAATAATGGCTCTGGAGCTTGTCGTACCCTGATCCATCGCCAAGATGTATTGTTGTTCCATAATTTGATTACTGCTGGTTATTTTCTATTAGTTTAAGATATAATTTTTTGCAACTTTCTCGAAATTTTCTATTTGTTTTTTTTGCCAGTTTTCGTCTTTACCTAATTCTTGAGCGAGTATTCTGGCGACTTCGGGTGCAGCGATAATTGCTGCTTTTGCATCAAGGAATAGGATGCGTACACGGCGTGAAAGTACATCTTCAACGGTCTGCGCGAGTTCGTTGCGCACTGCCCATAGTACCTCTGCTTTTTTAAATTCCAGGTGTTCGACTAATTTTTCACCCCATACCGGATTTTCTTGTTCAAGCGCATGAATTGCCTCCTGGTCGGAGCCATAAATATACATGTGGTTACTTCTATCGGTGGTCGGAATGGCGCTATAGATTTTTTGTGTTGCCGAGGTACTTTCCTTTTTTGGTAAACAGCCAATTTTAATTGCTTTATCAACGGTGTCTTGTCCCATTCGGCGAAAGGTAGTCCATTTTCCTCCAGTCAAAGTTAGTAAATTTGAGTCGCTGACGATTACTTTATGACTTCGGGAGATTTCTTTGGTTTTGTTGGAATTTCCTGTTGGAGCCGCCAACGGTCGAAGACCGGCAAATACAGCTAATGCATCCTGACGGGTTGGTTGTTTAGTGAGGTAACGGCCAGCAGTTTTTAAGATAAATTCGATCTCTTTCTCTAGTGCTATCGGTTCCAGACTGTGTTCATCGATCGGCGTATCTGTAGTTCCTGCGATGACGCGATTGTGCCAAGGGACAAGAAAAAGAACGCGACCATCATCTGTTTTTGGGATCATGATTGCGTCGTCCCCAGGAAGAAAAGATTTATCAAAAACAAGGTGTACACCCTGGCTTGGTCTAACCATTTGTTTTGCTTCGGGCTTATCCATTTTGAGTATATCATCAACAAAGATCCCCGTTGCATTGATAATGGCTTTACCCTGAATTGTGAAAACTTCTCCAGTATCAGTATCTTGCGCGATAACACCATTAACTTTACCTGCGCCGTTTTTGGTTAGATTAGTTACCCGCATATAATTAAGTGCTACGCCGCCCATTTGAATACAGGTCTGCGCTACATTGATAGCGAGTCTTGAGTCGTCGAATTGACCATCCTGATAGACAACTCCGCCATATAATCCCTTTGTTCTTACTGTGCTGATTCTGCGTTGGGTTTCCTCCTTATTAATATGTATAGATTTTCCTAAACTCAATTTACCAGCTAAGAAATCGTATATTTTCATGCCTATGGTATAGAAGGGGCCGTCAAACCAGCTGTAATTAGGGATCACGAAGGATTGATTTTTAACTAGATGGGGGGCGTTTTGCTGTAGGAGCCCTCTCTCATGAAGTGCTTCTCTAACAAGAGATATATCGCCCTGAGCGAGATAGCGGACACCACCGTGAACGAGTTTTGTCGCTTTGCTCGAGGTACCTTTCGCAAAATCAACCTGTTCTAATAATATAGTTTTGAATCCTCTGCTCAATGCATCCAATGCAACACCCAAGCCACTTGCTCCGCCTCCTATGACAATAACATCCCACTCGCTTGTGTCTTTTATTCTTTCTATTAATTTTGACCTTTTGAATTCTTCTTGTTTCATTTTGTTTCGTTTTTGGTCTTAAGGTATTGTCCTTTCTATTGCTGATATAACCTATTGATACTAAGTTATAGTATATTTGTGGATTTTTAAAGGAATTTTATTAAAAAATAAAAAATAATGCATGTTTGTTTTTGTTTTGTTTTGTTATGTTATCCATGTTTTTTTTAAAACAATTCGTTACCACTTTTAAAATAATTGGGATAACATCATTACTATGGCCTTATTGTATATTCTTTGTTGTGTCGTAGCAAAGAACTATATACTGTTTAACCATTATAATAGGCTTATGTTTTGGTTTGGTAAAATGATTTTGTAATTTTAAATCATATAAATAATTTGTTGGATAATGAGAAGGATTAAATTATTGTTTTTTGGAATTGGCGTATTCTTGGGAAGCCAATTCGTACATTCAAGTGTAGTCGCTCAGGAAGTTTCAAAAACTCAGAAAGAGCTTTCAAAGCCTTATAACCCAGAAGCGGACGCGCAAAAAGATATCGACGGCCTTCTGCAATTGGCTAAGAAGGAAAAAAAGAATATCGTTATTCAAGCAGGGGGGAATTGGTGTGTATGGTGTCTGCGGTTTAATGATTATATCCATAAAACGGCGAGCGTAGACAAATTGTTGAAAAGTCGTTTTCTCTATTATCACCTAAATTATTCGAAAGAGAATAAGAATGAGGCGGTTTTTCAAAAGTATGCACCTGAAGGTAGTAAATTAGGTTATCCGTTTTTTATCATATTGGATAAAAATGGAAAGACACTTCATGTACAGGAAAGTGGCAGTCTGGAAAAGGACAAAAGCTATGACGAAGAAAAGGTATTGAAATTTTTCAATGCCTGGGTGGCGAAATAGAAAAGAACCACAGCTGAATTTCTTAAGGAAAATCATAATAAATTAACGGAAAATACACCATGAGCAGGCCCCTAAATAAGGGGCCTGCTTTATTTTGTGGCAAACTGACATAAAAGATATATTACTATACTACATCCGGTGTTTAGCGTTGTATCTGGATGGAGACAGCAGGAGAAAAGCTTGATTATTGATATGGGTTTAATCATAATATTATACGGAGATAAAACGAACTTTATACGGTTTTATCCGAATGAGGTCCGAATGAGGTCCGAATGAGGTCCCTATTAGGTCCGAATGAAGTCCCTATTAAGTGATGACTTGTTATGAGGTTACATGCTGTCAGTTTAGTTGATTGGCAGGGGAAACTTAGATTACAAATGATTGGAAAAGTAGGGGTTACTTAAAAGAAAAGGTCTCGATCCTAAGATCGAGACCTTTCTCTCTATGACTGATTAGCATATCTTCTTTCTAAAAAGATACGTTAAAATTTATAGCACCATTTTTTTAGGTGGAATATCTTATTGATAACCCAATAGCTTCATGACTTGTTTGGAATTTTGTTCCTCTCCAAATACTTCGTAATTGAAAGTCTCATCTCTATTTCTGCGCACCAATACATGTTTAGGTGAAGGAAGTAGGCAATGATGAATTCCGCCGTATCCACTCAATACATCTTGGTAAGCTCCAGTATGGAAGAATCCCAAATATTGTACTTTACGTGTTTTAGGCATAAAAACAGAGTTCATATGTGCTTCCTGGTTGTAATAATCTTGACCATCGCAGGTGATTCCACCCAAATTGACGCGTTCGTACTCCGAATCCCAATTGTTGATTGGTAATAGGATGTATTTTTGGTTTAAAGCCCAGACATCTGGCAAATTTGTTATAAAAGATCCATCAATCATAAACCAACGCTCGCGGTCATTTTGTTGCTTACGTCCGAGTACTTTATATAGGATACCCGATGCTTCAGCTACTGTGTATTTGCCAAATTCTGTAATGATATCTGGTTCCATCACTTCATGGTGTGCACAGATCTGTTTGATCCGATTGACGATTTCGTTGACCATGTATTCATAATCAAAATCGTGTACCAATGAGTCTTTAAAAGGCATTCCACCACCGATATCTAAAGTATCTAAATCAGGATTTATCTTTTTGAATTTACAATAGAGGGTAACGTATTTCTCTAGCTCATTCCAGTAATATGGCGTGTCTGATATACCTGAATTGATAAAGAAGTGAAGTAGTTTTACTTTGAAGTTGGGATTGTCCGCTATTTTGTTGTTATAGAATTCTACAACATCTTCTTGGCGAATGCCCAGTCGTGATGTATAAAATTGGGAATCTGGTTGTTCCTCTGAAGCTATACGGATACCCAGAGCACAAGGTTCATCCAATTCAATTTCATCATCATAGAGGTTGAATTCTTCTTTGTTGTCTAATACCGGTATAATATTTTTATATCCATCATGGATCATATCAACAATATACTGTTTGTACTGATAGGTTTTAAATCCATTACAGATGACTGTGATGTCTTTTGTCACGGTACCTTGTCTCTCCAGTGAATCAATCATCGGCATGTCAAATGCAGACGAAGTTTCAAGGTGGATGTCATTTTTCAAGGCTTCTTCTACGATGTGCTTGAAATGGGAAGATTTGGTGCAATAACAGTATTTGTAAGATCCACGATAGTTATGCTTCAGAATAGCGGTCTGAAACAAGATTTTCGCTTGTTGAATTTTTTTGCTGACGATAGGCAAATAAGTAAAACGTAACGGCGTACCGTACGTTTCTATCATTTCCATTAAATTCAAATCGTGGAAATACAATTCGTCGTCGATGATTTCGAATCCGTCTTGCGGAAAACCAACACTTAAGTCAAGAAATTCCTGATAGCTCTGCATTTTTTATTATTTTTGCAAAGATATACTTTAATGGTGAATACCTAAATAAGGAATGTTATTTATTTCCAGTTCACTATCAGGAAGTTGTAAAATTTACAAAATCATTAAATGGCAAATTCTATTCAAAGGCGACTTGTTGAAGTCACTGTACAGGCTGTTAAGGAGCTTTACAATGCAGATATTTTAGAACATCAAATTGCTTTACAAGCGACTCGAAAGGAGTTTGAAGGGCAAATTACAATCGTAACTTTTCCCGTAACTCGCTTTTCGAAATCGTCTCCAGAGCAGACAGGTGCAGCGATCGGTACCTATTTGCAACAGCATATTACTGAAATATCGGACTTCAATGTGATAAAAGGCTTTTTGAATATTGTGCTTTCCGACGACTATTGGGTCTCCTTGTTGAATGAAACGATTGTTGCCAAAGATTTTGGTATTTTCCCAGCGAATGGAAAGAAGTTGATGGTTGAATATTCTTCGCCAAATACCAATAAACCATTGCATTTGGGGCATATACGAAATAATCTGTTAGGTTATTCCGTTGCTGAAATCTTGAAAGCTTATGGTTACGAAGTCATCAAGGCAAATTTGGTGAACGATCGTGGTATACATATTTGTAAATCCATGCTGGCTTGGCAGAAATTCGGTGCTGGAGAGACTCCCGAATCTACTGGAATGAAAGGCGACCACCTTGTGGGGAAATATTATGTAGTCTTCGATAAGGAGTATAAGAAAGAAATTGAAGCATTGAAAGCTGAAGGGCAGTTAGAAGATGAAGCAAAAAAGAATGCTCCACTGATGAAAGAGGCTCAGTCTATGCTTCAAAAATGGGAGGCAGGAGACGAAGAGGTTATTACGCTTTGGAAAACCATGAACAGCTGGGTCTACGCTGGTTTTGAAAAAACCTACAAGCAATTGGGCGTAGACTTTGATAAATATTATTACGAATCCAATACCTATCTTTTAGGGAAAGATATTATTCAGGAAGGATTGGACAAAGGTGTTTTCTTTAAGAAAGAAGACAACTCCGTTTGGATAGATCTGACAGATGAAGGACTGGACCAAAAATTGGTGCTCCGTGGAGATGGTACCTCAGTTTATATTACACAGGATTTAGGTACTGCGCAGCTTAAATATGATGAGTTCAAAATGAGTGAATCCATTTACGTTGTTGGTAATGAACAGGATTACCATTTCAAGGTATTGTTTTTGATCCTCAAAAAACTAGGTAAATCATGGGCTGACGGTTTGTTCCACTTATCTTATGGTATGGTTGACTTACCTTCCGGTAAAATGAAGTCGCGTGAAGGAACGGTGGTGGACGCTGACGATTTAATGGCTGAAATGCTTAAAACAGCACAGGAGCGTACGGAAGAACTTGGGAAAACCGAAGGTTTGGCTGAAGATGCCAAGGCTACACTTTATAATACTATTGGGATGGGGGCATTGAAGTACTTTTTATTAAAAGTAGATCCCAAGAAACGTCTATTGTTTGATCCAAACGAATCTGTAGATTTTCAGGGACATACTGGACCTTTTATCCAATACACACATGCACGTATCAAGTCTGTTTTGAGTAAGGCTGAATTTGATGCCAATAACCCTGTTTCAGTACTGACATCCATTTCATCTTATGAACGTGATCTGATTCAACAGTTGGGAGCATTTCCTGAAACGATTGAGGCATCTGCACAGGAATTTAGTCCGGCGCAATTGGCAAATTATATTTACGAGGTTGCCAAGTTATATAATAAATTTTATCACGAAGAGAGCATATTGAAAGCCGAGGCCAATGATGTAAAGAATTTTAGATTACATCTTTCCGCTGCTGCAGCGAAAGTTATCGCCAAGGGAATGGGTTTGTTGGGTATATGTGTGCCAGAAAGAATGTAATGATATGAGGAAGATTCGTGTTGGCCTTATAGGCTTTGGTATTTCGGGACAGGTTTTTCATGCTCCTGTCATGCGTTCGGTTGCGGCATTGGAACTTGTAAAGGTTACTGCGCGTAAGGCTGAGCAGCAGGTGTTATTGAAAGAGCGTTTTCCGCAAGCGGAAATTGCACTGTCTGCTGATGAAATTTTTGCCGATGATACGATCGAGTTGGTCGTGGTTGCTACTTCTAACGATATGCATTATCCAATGGCAAAACGTGCTTTAGAGGCAGGAAAACATGTCGTTGTTGAAAAACCGTTTACAAATACTGTAGAACAAGCAGATGAGTTGATCGCCTTGGCGAAAGAAATGAATTTGGTGCTTGCTCCTTATCATAATTTGAGATTTACTTCGGATTTCCGTACACTCGTGAAAATCATAAAAGGTGGACGATTGGGAAGGATCGTAAATCTGGAATCGAGATTTGACCGTTTCCGGAATTATTTGCGGCCAAATGCTTGGCGTGAGGAAAATCTGCCTGGATCGGGTATATTTTACGATTTAGGCCCACATCTGATCGATCAGGCTTTGCAGTTATTTGGAAAGCCGAATGCTGTATTTGCAGATCTCGCTGTACAACGTGATCATGCAAAGACCATTGACAATTTTGACTGTATCTTGTATTACGATAACCTGAGAGTTTCGCTAAAAGGATCGATGCTTGCGAAAGAACCGACCCCACGATATCGCCTCTTTGGTATGAATGGCAATTTTGTGAAAAATGGCGTTGATCCCCAGGAAGCATTATTGCGGGACGGTAAGTTCCCCGATGAAGACCCAAATTGGGGTGAAGAGGATCCAAGTATTTATGGTAAACTAAACATTGTCGAAGATGGTAGAGATGTAGAGGAAATCATTGCATCGGAACGTGGATCATATCCTGATTTTTATCAAAATGTTGCGGATACTATTTTAGGTCAAGCTACTTTAATAGCTTCACCGGATCAGGCGCGAGATGTGATTCGTATCATCGAACTCGGCTACCAGAGTCAATCAGAACGACGCGTCATTTCAACTGAAGATCAATTGATTGCTTATTAATATAAGACTGTGGATATATACGATGCTATTATCATTGGTGGTGGTGCCTGTGGTTTAATGTGCGCAGCACAAGCAGGATTGCTGGGAAAGAAAACGTTGCTATTGGAGCGTAATGATAAGGTAGGAGCAAAGATCTTGATTTCAGGTGGTGGAAGATGTAATTACACAAATACCGGAACTACAACTGCTAATTTTATCTCTGAAAATCCAGATTTTTTGCACGGGATATTTAAGCAATGGACCGTCGAAGATACCATCGTTTTTTTTGAAGCATACGGCATTAAAGGACAGGAAAAGACCTTAGGACAACTGTTTCCCGAAACCAATAAAGCCAAAGATATCGTTGCGATATTTTCGAAAATTCTTTATGAAACTGAACAGGATATAGCGCTCAATACGCTTGTGAAATCCGTGGAAAAGAGCGCCAATGGATTTATCGTTCAAGTAGAGAATTCAAAAGGAGAGTATCGGTATGAAACTAAGAAACTGGTGATTGCCTCGGGAGGACTGCCGGTTCAAAAACTAGGCGCTTCTGATTTTGGATTGCGTGTTGCAAAGCAATTTGGACTAGAAATTGTGAAAACGGCTCCAGCACTGGTACCATTGACAATTACCGGTAAAGATGCGGATTGGTATACTTCTCTGGCCGGCAATTCGGTATTTTCGAAAGTCTCCACAGCCAATATGTCTTTTGAAGAGAATATATTGTTTACGCACTGGGGGTTGAGCGGTCCAGCAATTCTTCAGATATCAAGCTATTGGAAACCGGGACAGGAGATTACGATAGACTTGCTCCCCAATTTTAATCTGGAGCAGTTGATCAAAGAAGAGCGGCAGCAGGGCGGGAAGCGATTGGTCTCACAATTGCTGAATGACTATTTTAGTCGAAAGCTGGTGGATGCGCTTGGCAAATTCCTCACATTGGATATCAAAATAGCATCTTTAAGCAAAGCTGACGCTAAGTCGATTGTAGATACGGTTCATCGTTTTAAGGTCAAGCCCGCAGGTGATAAGGGCTATGATAAAGCCGAGGTGATGCGTGGGGGTGTTGCTACGGCGGAACTGCGGGGCAAAACATTAGAATCCAAGAAAATACCCGGTCTTTATTTTGGAGGTGAGACTGTCGATGTGACGGGCTGGCTTGGCGGATATAATTTCCAATGGGCCTGGGCAAGTGGTTATGCGATTGCGCAAGCTATTTAGAGGCTATTAACCCTGATCTCAGTTAGCCACATTTGTGCTGCAGCGGTCTATATGTTTCAGGTCAGTTTCTGGTTTGCCGGAAAATGTCTTGAAGGTGAACTGAGGATCGATCAGGAGCTCGAGATTATTAAATCCAGATTTTTACGAAAGACGATTGAAAGCTTGGTGATTCTATACAGAATCAGATGACTTTTCCGACCGATCAGGATATAATTGAGCTGCTGCAACCAAACGTTGCCTTATCCGACTTTGTAAATTGCGTGGAGCAATTACTTTGATCGCTTCACCAAATCCTAAAATTTCCCGTTCCAGTTCAAAGTTCAGGACAACATCAATACGAATTAAGAGGGAGCCGTCGTCTTTTTTATCCAGGATCTGCTGAGAAGGATGGATAGGCTTGGTTTCTACATAAGGAGCGTTTCTTGCATTTATTTCCAGAATAACACGATGGCCACGATCTTTATGTGTTTTTGAGACACCGATCGTGTCGGAAAAGTAGCGTTCAAAATCTATCCCTGTATATTCTTTATACGAATTTTTCCCCATTTCCTCTATCGTTTCGATCCGATCTAAAGCAAGTGTCATTAATCCCTCGCTTTTTCTGTGGTGTCCAATGAGAAACCAACGGTTACGATATTCTTTTAATAGGTAGGGGGAGAATACCAGATCTTGTTTTTGTAGTGCTTTAAAAGATTGATAGCCTATTAGAAGTGGTGTTTTTTCACGAATAGCCTGATGGAGCTGGCTAATAAATGATAAGCCTTTCAAAAGATTATTGCTCTCCATTTGGATAATGGAAGGTTGATTATCTTTTTTAGTATGAATACTATCCTCAAGGCGTGCGACAATATCGCTCATTTCATCAAAACTCGAAAAGCCGCTGACATGTTTTAAGACCTCTACAGCTTCCTTCATTTTTTGCATATCGCCGACCGAAATAGGCGAGTTGCTTATACTATAGTTTGGATCTTCGTAAGTATAAAACTTACGATGTGTGACAACAATAGGCGCATTATAACCTAATTTATTACTTCGCATCAACTGTATATCGCCCTGAACAGTGCGTTTACTAATGCCATTTTTGATGCCTTCAAATTCATAAAGAGCATCAGAAACCTTTTCCATTAAATCTTCTAAAGTCCACTTACGATGTCTTAACCGAAGACAGTTATCTATTGTTTTGTAACGGATCAGTGCTAGTTTGTTTAATGCCATGTTTTGTTGAAGCAAGTTTAGATGAAAATACAAAAACTTTATGTTATCTACGCAAGCGTATTGCGTAATTTTTGTAATGCGTAAAGCCTTATGCCCAGCTTTGTTGAAATTATAAAGAAATTGGCTGTTTATCCAAGTAAAATCGCTACTTTTGCGCAGAAGCAAACTGGTTCTATCGCTGCTCTTTTTGGGAGGAGAGGAAAGTCCGGGCAACATAGAGCGACACGCTTCCTAACGGGAAGGATGTTATTTTAAATAGCAGACAGAAAGTGCCACAGAAAATATACCGCTTTTCGGAGTAAGGGTGAAAACGTAAGGTAAGAGCTTACGGTCTTGTATGGTAACATATATTACGGTAAACCTCGTGTGTTGAAAGACCAAATAGGTTGCGAAATCCGAAGGCTGCTCGTCTTCTTTCAATTTATTGGAATTCGTAATGGGTAGGTTGATTGAGTTTGTCAGCGATGGCAAATCTAGATAAATGATAGAAATTCCACTTCGGTGGTCTACAGAACCCGGCTTACAAGGTTTGCTTCTTTTTCGCTAATTGCTAAAAAAACCTTATATTGATTTCCGTAATTGAAAATAGCATAACGCTGAATTTATGAGTACAATTTTAATCATTGACGATGAACGCGCCATCAGAAGCTCTTTGCGTGATATCTTAGAATACGAAGATTATACGATTTTAGATGTTGACAATGGTCGTGATGGATTGGAGATCTTAAAAAAAGAAAAGGTCAACTTGGTTCTATGTGATATCAAGATGAATAATATGGACGGGATGGAAGTGTTATCTGAGGCACATCAGAGTAGTCCAGATATTCCCTTTATAATGATCTCTGGCCATGGAACGATTGAAACCGCGGTTGAGGCAGCAAAAAAAGGAGCTTTTGACTTTTTGGAAAAACCACTGGATCTAAACCGGTTGCTCATTACGGTTCGGAATGCATTGGATAAAAGTTCTCTTGTCACTGAAACCAAAGTATTAAAACGAAAAGTAAGCAGTTCAAAGACCAAAGATATATTAGGGGAGTCCGGTGCAATTAAACGTATCAAAGAGACGATAGATCGTGTGGCTCCAACAGAAGCTAGAGTACTGATTACTGGTGCAAATGGTTCAGGTAAAGAGCTGGTGGCCCGTTGGTTGCATGAGAAATCAAATCGTTCACAGGCGCCATTGATTGAAGTAAACTGTGCTGCTATTCCTTCTGAATTGATCGAATCAGAATTGTTTGGACATGAAAAAGGATCCTTTACTTCGGCAATTAAACAGCGTATCGGTAAATTTGAACAGGCTAGTGGCGGGACATTGTTTTTGGACGAAATAGGGGATATGAGCCTTTCCGCTCAGGCTAAAGTGTTGCGTGCTTTACAAGAACATAAAATAACCAGAGTTGGCGGTGACAAAGAAATTGATGTCAATGTACGTGTTGTAGCTGCGACCAATAAAGATTTGTTAAAGGAAATTGAAGACGGCAATTTTAGAATGGACTTATATCATCGCCTCTCGGTGATTTTAATCCATGTGCCAGCGCTGATAGATCGTGTTGATGATATTCCATTGCTTTCAACGAACTTTTGTGAAGAAATATGTATGGAATATGGTATTCCTGTAAAGGAAATCACAAATGCAGCGATGAGAGAATTAAGCCATCTTCCATGGACGGGAAATATTCGTGAATTGCGTAATATGATTGAACGACTTATTATTTTGAGTGATAAATCTATTACCGATAAGGATGTTGTCGCATTTGCTAATCCTTCACGTGAACCGGTAAATGGGATTGCCCACGAAAAGGGGACGGTGAATTACGGCCTAGATATGGATTCATTTGACTCATTCCAAGATTATAAGGATCATGCGGAAAAAGAATTTATAAAATATAAATTGGAGAAAAATAACTGGAATGTTTCCAAGACTGCAGATGATCTGGATATACAACGGAGTCATCTCTATAGTAAGATTGAAAAGTTTGGTCTCAAAAGAGACTAGTAAAAAATAAGGGCATCCAAAAGAAGCCCTTATTTTTTATAACCTTTGTAATAGTTTCTTTGTATTCAATTGAAGAAACACTGTTGAAATGATCCTCGTATGAATTAAGTGATCATTTTGTTAAGCGGACCTTCTATTGTAATATTGCTTTCACATTAGCTACTGAAATTTCAGTATAGTTTCTGATATAGGTATCGCTAGCAGGAAGTTCCTCTTTTTTGTGGGTTGATAATACGGCAACAACCTTCATCCCCGCATTTTTGGCAGCTGTAATGCCCGAAAAAGAATCTTCAAACACAATACATTTTTCAATTGGCATACCCAGGTTTTCCGCTGATTTCAAATAAACTTCGGGATGAGGTTTGTGAAGTTTTACATCTTCACTGCTCAAAGTTGATGAAAAAAGATCACGGATCTTTAGTTCATCCAAAATCAGATCCATATTTTCTTTAGGAGCCGATGTTGCCACCGCAAGTTTGAAGCCTTTGTCTTTTAAATCTTTCAGAAATTCGATCAAGCCTTTAATAGGAGCAACATGTTCTTTATAGATCACCCTAAAAAGCTGCTCTTTTTCAAACTCAAGCGTACGCAATTCTTCAGGAGAGATCGGGCGTTGAAAAAAATGTTGCATGATATAGCTGTTGTGTTTGCCATACATATGCTGTTCGAATTCTTCTTCAGTAGCCTGTTGTACGTTATGGTTCTTAAAAAAAGCTCTGAAAGCTTCTGCATGAAAGGGGTTTGTGTGGCTTATAACCCCGTCCATATCAAAAATTGCCGCGTATTCTGTCATTTGGCTAATATACAATAATTGCTTTATTTGATTGTTTGACAACTTTCATATTCTGGTAAATATTTTAAGATGATATTACAATATGCTCAGATTATAACGCCCTTTATCGGAACCACTCACTTCTTTATGAAACTGAAAGAAATCTTCATAGTTGCTTGCTGGATAATTTCCTTCGAAGAGCTCTAGTTTTCGATACGTGAAAAGTTTATTCCCTTTTATCTCCGACTTAAATTCATATTTACCAAATGGTTTTTCGATAATCTTTTGTTCGGGGGTTATTGTTTTTAAAATGTTATTTGGCAGTGCAATACTAATGCTGTCAATGTCAACAAATCCACGTTCTATAAAAATATCTTCCGTACGATTTTTATTCTCAGATATGCTGGATTGTGTATTGAAAATATTGGGCTGAATCAGCATTTTATTGCCGTTTTTTACCGCATAATTTTTAATGGAAATTGACAAATTCTCTTCAATAAATGGTCTATCTTTTTTGTGTTCGGTGTATTTTACCTGTTCAAAATTAATGTTGTCGATATTATAATATTCTGCCAGCAGTTTAGTTTTTTCATTATTGCTTGCCAAAAGAATTTCCATATGATTTTCATACTGTGTACCATAAAATTTGGTGTTTAGAGAGCCTTTTATACTCCCATCATCGGATAAGCTAAGATCGGCGTTACGAAGCTGAAGATTGATGGCATTGCTATATTTTGGTGTATGCATAATCACACCGCCATTTTCGGTACAGGCAATGACATCTCTGTCATCTGTAAAATTGCTTAGGAATCCAAAAGGGAGGTTCTGGCTGGTGCATTCCAACCAGGTCGTATCATTTTTGAATGGCAGGCATAGGATTGCATGGTTTCCATCCTGTACATTTGCAAATGTTTTATGAAAATTCTCTTTGCGTTTACCCGCTTCAACCATACAGTAGTAAGAAGGTATACCTACAGCAGATAACATGCTTCCCATATAGTTGACCAAGGCTTTACAGTCACCATAACCTAAACGGTCAACCTCAGATGCCGGAAATGGCTCAAGTCCACCAATTCCAATCTGAATACTGATGTATCTCGTGTTTTTTTGCAAATAGTCGTATAGGATCTTCGCTTTTTCTTGATCCGATGAAGCGTTCTTTGTAAGTGATATGAATTTCTGTTTTGAGGCTTCAGTAAGATCTTGCTTTTTGCTTAATAATTTAGTAGCAAACCAGTCGCCATACTCTTTCCAATCGCTAAAATTGCCTTCTTTTCCATAATAAACAAAGTTTTTAGGAACGATCAATACGCTTGTTCTTTTCAGATTGGGATTGGGACTATAAGATTCCTCTTTTTTAGCTGGGATTTGTTCCGCATTCCAGGTTTTACTAACAGTTTTGTCGGTTTTCTCCTCTTTGATATTACCTTTATAGTTTTTTGACTCGATCCGAAATTCACTACTGATTGGAGTTATAAATTGATAACTGCTTTTTTCAACGGAAACATTGTTTGAAACTTCAGGAGTCCATGAAGGAATGATTAAGTTTTGTTTATGCCTTACTTCGTATTGATATTCGATGGTATAGGGGTAGCTGTGATAATCCGGGATATAGACTTTCATCCTCGAATCAGCAAACATTGTACTGTTGTCAACTGCACTTACATCTTTAAAATCCTTGGTTGTTATTTTTTTCTGCAATATCCCCATTTCATTATAGATAGCACCCTTTATGCTCTTGATTTCATTTGATTTGTTATAATGTATCGGAAGGGCGGCATAGTAATCCCCGTTTTTATTATAAACGGTAATGACACGTGTGACCGTTTCAGTGACCTGCTCAGGGGATTTTACTTCCACCACAGTTTTATCATTTCGGACTGTTGCTACTGCCCGGCTTTTTAGCGTACCCGGAATCTGGGCAATATCGTAGTTCTCCTGAGCAATTGCAGCAATTGGAATAAGGAAATAGGCTAAATTGGCAAATAACGTTTTCATTTTTTTGTGGTTAATCTAATGTCTAATTTCTGCTGTTGTATAATGCGTGAATAAAGCTCTTTTAAAGAGAAATATTCGTCTACCGTAAATATTGGTTTATTAAAACTAAGGCTCCCCAGAACCTCTAGTTTGGTGCCAGTTAGCTGTGTTATGTATTTATATCTTGCAGCAGACTCAGGAAGAGCCAAAGATATATTTTGTGGTTTATCTGTTACTTCGTATTGTTCCGGGATTTCCAATTGGATATTGTATTGGAGTTTAGACTTAAATCCCATATCTACCGGATAAGTGCGGTCTTGAATTTTGAACGGATTATAGGATATGCGATCGATGACGTTTGGAGCGAGTGATAATATATTGTTTTCTTGTTGTTTATTAACATCTAACGTAATATCAAACGTCTCGTTTAGTATCTGATCGAGTTCGTTAAGATGTTCAATTTTGGCATTGGTAAAACTGATGTTGGGCATCTCTTCATCCAGTTTTTCCCAATATTCTTCGAGCGAGTTGAATTTGGCTATATGTTGCCTTTTTAAGAGCGCTTTATTACCTTGACTGCTAATGATAAGTGTGCCTTTAATTTGACCTTGGTTATTCAGTACGCCCGTCAACGTATAGTATTGTTCGGATATCTCCTCAGAGGCTAGTGGGAACCAATCTGAACTTTTTTTGGAGTATATGATTCTGCCACGCTCATTGAGACATTGCAATGGCAATGAGCCAAAGGGAAGATAGCTATTCGATGCGTCCAATTTGTATTTGATTCCATCGATGTCCACACAGGCGATTACATAGTCAAAATCAGATAATACAGGAAATAGCGAATTGGGGTTACCATTTCGTCTTGTCGATAAAATAATTGGATAAGCATCTAAATTCGCTGCTTGTAGGGCAGTAATCAGCGATAAATTTATATCACCAATATTACCAGTTCTTTTTTCTAAGGCTTTTTCGATTCCATTTTCGGAATATTTTCCAACGTAGTTATTCCATTTTATCTGTTTCTTGATGTAGTCGTAGATTTTGTTGGCCTTTACCAATTTTGAATCATCTGGAGATAAAAGTGTTGACAGCGTAGTTTTGAATAGATCTGTTTTTTTCAATTGGCCACCAAAGGTCTTCTCATTCATTAATTCTGTGTCAACATCTTTCCATGTCTTGCTAAATGTTTTTTTGACACCAGTGCTTGGATAGAATATGGATTCGAGCTCGTAATATATTGCGGATTTAAAATTTTGGGGAGAAGTCATAAAGTCTTCTTCAACAAAAGCTGGAATATTGGACATTGCATAGGTGAGCTTTGAACAATCCATTCTTACTCCATCCAAAAAAAGATATTCCTTCAAAACTTCTCCTTTTTTTTGGTCATCAAGTTTATAGGGACCACGTAATACCACATTATAAGTAAAAGATGCCGGTATAATAGCAATGTATTGGCTATGTAATTTGGGAATATCATCCTGAAATTCCCATGTCTTAAAATTAAATAGATCCTGTTCGAGAGTTCGATACGAAACTTCTATGATGGATCCTTCTTTAATATTTGGAAGTGTGAATTTGTTCAGATCGAGGTAAGTAGAGTAGTTTTCTTTAAAAACCTTTTTACTTTCAAGTTCTGTTCGAATGATCTGTCCGCTTTCCAAATTGTAGGTAACAGCTTTCAATTCGTCCAGGTGGTCACGGATATAACTTCCTCTTTTATAGGAGGGGATTTCGAAATTGGCTTTTTTAAAACCCTCTTTATTATTTATACGAATGAGGACGTGGTATTCGTGCATTAATTTTATTCGATGATCATAGTCATCGACGAAAACTGAGCTTTGCCCAAATTCTTTTAGGACAATAGCATTTGCATTGCTATCGAGTGCTGTAGTCGAAAAATCTGAAACGTTTACTCTACCAAAATCGAAATTTTGCCCCAAGATGTTCGGACAAAAATAAAATATTAAAAATAGCGTTAAAAAATGGCGCATAACTTAGACGTAATTTGTATACGAATATAAGTTTTTAGCCAAAATTAAACGATACCTCTAAAAAATATTATTTGTCTAGTTATTTATCTATTTGTAGCAGATTGTCAATGACTTCGGTAATATTATCAATATCCTCACCATCTTCTAGCATTGAAAATGCGAGGTAGGTTGCGTAGATCTCAGGACTAAACTTAACATGTTTGTCTGAAATGAACTTATCAATCTGTTGTTCATTGCATTCAAAATTGATGCTTTGCAATTCATTGAACAAGTTTGTTGAGATAGTCTGGTGATTTTCTCCACAGGCAAATCCCGCAATAATATGGAATAGAAATTTATCGGTTATTTCATCATCTTCCTTTTTGAACATAGCACGAATATGCTTATAATCGAATTTAGTTTTTGCACTATTGACGATAGTGTCCCAAATCTGATACTCCGCTTTTGTCTCCATAACTCACTTTAAATTTATATTGGTATAAGCAATATACTAAAAATAATTCTATTCTAAGCAAGGATGACAGCAAGATTTCTCTGAAAAAGACATACACGCTGTAGTTCTTTTCTTTTGTTTCATCTGAACGAAGGTTAAGACTGTAGAAGTTTGAAAACCATTTCACCCAACAGGCAACCCAATAGAATTCCAAAAAGAATGGATAGACTTACTTTGAACCATACAGGGCTTGTTTTTAATGCTAATTTCATGGTGCAAAAATGCCTTAAAAATATCCTTTTATAAAGAAATTCAGCTAGGAAAAAGCCTCCTGTAGTGATATGATGACAAGATATTTTAGGCTTTGTGGTATGATAATTGAAAATTAATGTTTGAATTCGATTTTTTTAGTAATTTAAGTCGGAAAATGAATTTTTGGAAAAGCCTGATTTATAATTATGATGACACGAATAGTATTGACAGTATTTCTATTTACAATAGCAAAGATGGGACTGGGACAGCAGCTGAATATCGATAAGATCCGAAAAGATTATGCGGAGGCAGTAAAGGACGAGGATCTGTGTGAACGTAATTTTGATATACTCGATGACGGGGCTAAATCCACTACAGAGAAGGTCTATCGTGCCGCCTATGAGATATTAATAGCAAAACACATGGGCAATCCATTTAAGAAAGTCGGCCAATTTAAGGAAGGTAAGAAGCATCTGGAGGAGTTGATCAAAGATAACCCCAATCATATCGAAGCAAGGTTTATTCGATGGAGTGTACAGGTCCATGCACCGTCTTTTTTGGGTTATAAAGATAATATCATAGAAGACAAAAACTTCTTGGTCAAAAACCTCCGTAAGTTGCCCAATGAAGAGGCAAAATCAATTATTTACAATTATCTGAAAGGAGCTAATCCTTATTTGAAAGGTGAACAGATATTTACTAATGTGGAATTAAAGGAGTTAGGACAATAGACGTTAAAGGATGTTAATTCGATAGGATACTATTTTTTTGGCTGAAATATTGCTTTATCTTGGTTCAACAAATTAACTCAACATCTACAAAATTAGAATGCTATGAAGAATATAGTTTTTCCGATGTCCATACTGACCGCAAGTTTGTTTTTTACGGGATGTGGTGTCAGTAAAAAAACATATGTAGGTTTGCAGACAGAGTATAAAAATCTGCAAACACAGTATCAGGATAGTCAACTTCAATTGACTGAAAGTCGGTCACGGATTAAGAGTTTGGAAGACCAATTAGCTTCAGAACGACAAAATAATGCTGATCTTAAAGCTGCTTATGCTGCATTGCAGGGTTCTTTGGATAAGAGTATCAATCAAAACTCACAGGGAAACGTCAATATTTCCAAGCTTGTTGATGAAATCAATGCTTCAAATAAATACATTAAACATCTTGTTGAGACCAAGAACAAGTCTGACTCGTTGAATTTGGTGTTGACAAATAATCTGACCCGGTCACTGAGTCGTGAGGAATTACAAGAAGTTGATGTGCAGGTGTTAAAAGGTGTCGTTTATATTTCACTGGCAGATAATATGCTGTACAAGTCTGGAAGTTATGAAATCAGTGATCGTGCTGATATGACTTTAAGCAAAATAGCGAAGATTATTCAAGATTATAGAGATTATGAAGTGCTGATAGAGGGTAATACAGATACAGACCCGATTTCGAAACCAAATATTCGAAACAATTGGGATTTAAGTACATTACGGGCTTCTTCTGTCGTTCAGGCATTGCAAACCAAGTATGGTGTTGATCCGAAGCGACTAACAGCTGGTGGTAGGGGAGAGTATAATCCTGTAGCCGACAATTCAACAGCTCTTGGAAAACAACGCAACCGGAGAACACAGATTATTATTACACCTAAGTTGGATCAATTTATGGAATTGATCGACAAAGCCCCAGAGCCGACTGAGGTTACACCGGCACAATAATGAAAATTAGATAAATAGCTGTCAGCTCGATATTGTGTACAGTAAAAAAATCCTTTCCAGCTTTTGGAAAGGATTTTTTTTATCCAAAGAATTTAGTTGGATCGAAACCATGTTCTTTCAGCACATCGTCCGGAACACCATTCCATACGCCAGGTTTATTACCAGCATATCCGATATCTTTGATGCCAATTTCGCTGGTATAGAAACCAGAAGACGTCAGGTTGCGCATCAAGGAGAAAAATGCTGCTCCTTGCTGCATTTCGGGTTTTGCCAATTCAGGATAAGCAATTTCATCAATGAGTGCTAATTGATCCTTTGTGTCGCATTTTATAAATACATTACCATACCGTCTTTTGGTCTGAAGATCAAGCCAGCGTAGTCCACCACGCATAGGGATTTTGTTGTCAGGCAAATCCTTTACCATAAACTCGATAAAATCCGGAACACCCGCCTCGGAGGCGCTGCCTGATTTGCTGTCTTTTGGAATAATGATGTCGGCTAAAACAGTTATTGTTGCCATTTCATGTTCATCAAAAAACTTTTCTTCTTTTAGCCGTGCTGTCCGTTCATATTCAAAATCTTGGACACCGGGTAGTTTATCAGCATTTGCGGCGGTTGTATTTTTTGCGTCTTTTGTGTTACAAGCTGCGGTTAAAAGACCTGATCCAGCAGCAATAAAGCCTAGTGCTTTTAGCGATTCTCTTCTATTCATGCTTTAACCATTTAATTTTTTCTTTTCCTGCAATATATATTCTGCGGTACGCATCGATAGTGCTAGAATTGTCCATGTCAGGTTTTTATCTCCTTGTTGTACAAATGGTCCAGCATCGACCACATAAAGGTTTTTACAGTCATGTGCCTGTCCCCATTTGTTTAATACCGATGTTTTTGGATCGTTCCCCATTCTGGTGGTGCCACCTTCATGAATAATTTTCCCGGGAGCCTCTAGACCATATAAGGTGTCAGCACCTGGAATTTTCGATGTGATGACAGCACCCATTTCATGCATGATGGATTGGAACGTCTCCTGCATATGCTTTGCTTGGGCGATTTCTTCATTTGCCCATTTGTAATTGAAACGGAGTACAGGGATTCCAAATTTGTCAACTTGGTTCGGGTCGATTTCACAGTAATTATCTTTTCTTGCCAATGCGGTGCCACGTCCAGCCATACCAACATTTGCGCCATAGTAACTACGGTAGTCTTCTTTAAGCGCTGTGCCATATCCACCCTTTGCTTTTGTTTTTCCGTCGCCGCCTTTTCCGGCGTCATTTACCTTTGGTACCCAGTTTAGGAACCCATAAGATGGCATATGTAGACCACCACCATATTCAATATGGTATCCTCTCGGGAAATTCAGTTTCGCGTTGTCTTCCCACCAAGGTGAATAGATATGGACACTACCAACGCCGTCTTCGTTATATCTTTTACGATCGAGTAATTGTGGTAAGTAACCGGAGAGACTGGCACCGGTGGAGTCGTGAAGATACCTGCCGACCAAGCCGCTGCTGTTACCAACACCACCGGGATGTGCTTTAGATTTTGAATTTAACATAATCCGGGCGCTTTCACAGGCACTGGCGCCAAGAATTACAGTTTTTCCTTTTACCGTATATTCCTGTAAATCTTTTGTGTCAACATAGGAGACACCGATAGCCAATCCTTCGTCGTTGGTCAATACTTCTCGTACCATTGCATTGTCGATTACCTTTAAATTCCCGGTTTTCATTGCGGGAATGACCAAGCACGATGAGGATGAGAAATCGCCATATACTTTACATGCGCGACCACATTGGCCACAGTAGAAACAAGTGCCTCGGTCTTTAATATCTTTGGATACTTCGGTTAGCACGGCACCCCGTCCCGGAATGACTGGTACACCAGCTTTCTTGGCGCCTTTTGCAATATATAGTTCATTAAGACGAGGCTTAGGAGGTTTCATAAAAATACCATCAGGTTCGTTATGTATACCTTCGGCTGTACCATAAATACCGATCATACGGTCTACGCGATCATAAAATGGTTTGACTTCATCATAAGTGATAGGCCATTCATCGGTGATACCATCTTTCGGTTTGAAATCATCGGGCCCCATACGCAATGAAATACGGCCCCAGTGATTGGTTCTACCTCCGAGCATCCTTGCTCTGAACCATTCGAATTCGGTTCCACTAACTTTACTGTAAGGTTCTCCTTCGATTTGCCAGCCACCAAAGGCCGCATCGAAATCGCCAAAAGGTCGTGTCGTACCAGCTCCTCTCCGGGGTGATTCCCAGGGCCAACGTAACTGCAACGAATCTTTCGCGGGATCGTAAAATGGGCCAGCTTCCAGCATCAATACTTTGAGACCCGCATGTGCGAGGATATATCCGGCCATACCTCCACCTGCACCTGAGCCTACGACGATAGCGTCAAACAATTCGGGATTCTCTTTAATTTGATAATTTGACATAATTAAATTGAGTAATTAATTGAAAAGCCTCCGAGAAACATTTTTTTATGAAATTCTATCTCTGCAGGAAGGTTCAACTAATTGATGGTTATTGTTTCATGTTTAAAATCATCGTGAATATATTGATAAAATTTTATTTTTTTTCAATTTAATTTATCGTTTTAGCATTATTCTAAATAAAGAATAGGAGATTGTTACAAAATAAGGTGTAGTTTGCTGGAATGAACCCCGATTGGTCAAGTACGCTGAGATAAAAAATTAAGCCGATATCAAGGTATCAGAAATATCGGCTGTTTTTATTGTACCTAATTTTTTAAACTGATCGTTCTGTCTATGCCGATATCATCTTGAAACATTTCATCATGGGAGATGACAAGGAGTGTACCTTTATAGTGTTGAATCGCTCGGGTAAGGATGCGAATGTTTTGAATATCCAGATTATTGGTAGGTTCATCTAACACAATGAGATCCGGAGCCTGTTGTCTAATTGTTAAGCAGCATAGAATCAGGCGCATTTTTTCGCCGCCACTTAAAAGCCGACAAGGCTTGTCCCAGTCATCCTTCCCAAATAAAAAGCGGTTGAGTCTGATTTTGATATCATGTTCGGGTAGCGATTCACTGTTATAATATTGAGCCTGCTCATAAACACTCAACCGAAGATCAATAAGTGAATACTCCTGGTCGAGATAGATAGCGCTAAAGCGCTGTCGTTCGACCTGACCTTGAGCGGGGCTGAGCTGACCTAAAAGGATTTTGATCAATGTGGTTTTACCGGAACCATTTTTTCCCTGTAAGATGATACGCTCCCCGCTGAATATTTGCAGATCAATATTTTCCTGCCAAAGTTCAGTTGTATTGTATTTGAAGTTAATTTTGGTCGCTTTTATCATACTTTTTCCCTGGGGGAAGTCACTGTTTCCTAAATCAATTTTCATTTCATCTAAGACCGCTTTCGTGCCTCTAAGTTCTTGCAGATTGGATTTCATGTCTCCAATTTTGTCCTGATGGACACTTTTGATTTTGGCTGTACTTTTTTCGGCATTATTCCGTAGTGTATTCATCATAATGCGGGCTACACCTGCTTTTTCTTGTTTTTTTTGACCACGATTGTTTAATCTGTTTTGCCGTTCAATCGTTTCTCTTTCTTTCTCTTTGGCTGTTCTGATCGCTTTTTCCTGATGATGGATATCCTGTTCTAGCGCATTGCGTTCTATTTCTTTTTGAGATTCGTAAAATGCATAGTTTCCACCATATCGTTTTATGCCTCTCGGCGTCATTTCTAGTGTGTCCTCCAATAGATTGAGCAGTGTTCGGTCATGGCTGACAACAACAATGGTCTGTTTTGAAGACTGTATCCATTGATAAAGCAGCTTTTTACTGTCAATATCCAGGTGATTGCTGGGCTCATCCAACAGGATAAGCTCACATTTATGAATCTGGATCCCTGCCAACAAAACTTTTGCCTTTTGGCCACCACTGAGATCCGACATTTTCTGCGTCAAATGAATTTCGGGCAAATTCCAATAGCTAAAGGCTTCTTGGCAGCGTTCTTCCAGCGTCCAGTCATCTTGAAGGATATTAAAATTTTCCTCCGAGGCGTTGCCAGCTAAGATGGCATAAAAAGCATTCAGCTTTTTGTCAATGCCAAGAGCCTGTGCGATTGTTAAATCATCGTATTGTCCGGTGATTTGTGGCACATAAAAGGGGCGGGTATCACTATGCATACCGCCTGTTGTGGGCAATAGATCTCCGGCGATAAGACGCAATAATGTTGATTTACCAACGCCGTTGTTGCCAATTAATGCTATTTTCTCGTGTGAGTTGATTGTTAGACTTATGTTTTCAAACAATAAATCTTTATTCGGATGTATATAGGATATCTGTTGTAATGAAATCATGCTAAAATTCTTTATACTGTTAAAAACAGGCCACTTCGGTAAGTTATTTACCGTTGGTATTTATTAATCTCTAAAGAATTTTAATCTTACATACAGTTTTTATTTGAGTTTAAGAGCTACAAATATACCAGTTTATTTCTAATCTCAAAACAGCTGTTTTTATCTATAGTCAAATTCCTTAATGTTTAACTACAAAATTGTATAATAGTGTGCCAAATTTCGAATGTAAATTATTGCTATTTGCATGGAACAAATCGTAATTTTGAAAAAAAACATGGTGAATAAAATACTTCTTATAGATGACGAAGAGAAGCTTCGTAAACTGCTTGCTAAGATCATCAGCTTGGAGGGCTTTGAGGTAATTGAAGCTGATGATATCAAATCTGGCTTGAAAAAGCTTGATATTTTCGACATCGATGTCGTATTATGCGATGTTAAGTTGCCTGATGGTAATGGTGTGGAGACTGCGAAATTGATTAAGGAACGCTATCCAATTGTTGAAATCATATTATTGACCGCCTATGGTAATATCCCGGATGGAGTTCAGGCGATTAAAAATGGTGCTTTTGAATACATTACCAAAGGTGATGACAATAACCGGATTATTCCTTTACTCTATAAAGCCTGTGAGAAAGTAGCATTGGCGCGCAGAGTAAGACAGTTGGAGAAACAATTGGGTAATAGGCTTTCATTTGACAAAATTATAGGGAGTTCTGTAGCGATTAAATCAGCCATTGCGCTTGCGCAAAAAGTATCTGGAACAAGTACGACTGTTCTGCTAACCGGAGAAACGGGAACTGGTAAAGAGGTATTTGCACAGGCGATACATCAGGCCAGCCCACGCAAGGAACGCAGTTTTGTCGCTATTAATTGCGCCGCTTTCACAAAAGATCTGCTGGAAAATGAACTGTTTGGACATAAAGCGGGGGCTTTTACAGGAGCGACAAAGGATCAGCGTGGTCTATTCGAAGAGGCTCATTTGGGAACTATTTTTTTGGATGAGATCGGTGAGATGGCGATTGAACTTCAAGCCAAAATTCTGCGTGTATTGGAGACTGGTGAATTTTTAAAAGTAGGTGATTCCAAGCCGACGAAAGTGGATGTCCGTATTATCGCTGCAACAAATCGCGACCTTGAAGCCGAAATCGATTCAGAACATTTTAGAAGCGATTTATTTTATAGATTGTCAGTATTTACAATTCAACTACCACCCTTACGAGAGCGTATTGAGGATATTCGATTGCTGGCTCAATATTATGTAGATATTTTTGCGTTAAAATCGAATCTCAAACCGCTAAAAATGACTGCTGAATTTGTTGCTGCTCTTGAACGAAATCCTTGGCGGGGAAATATCCGTGAATTGAAAAATGTAATTGAACGTAGTGTCATACTGAGTGAGGATGGACTGCTTGATCTGAGCAGTCTTCCTTTTGGAATGAATAGTTTGAAATCGGAGCAAGCATTATCTTCCGGTTTCTCCATGGCAAATATAGAACGTCAACACATTCAACGTGTATTGCAACATACAAATGGGAATAAAGCTGAAGCTGCACGATTGCTGGAGATCGGTGTAGCGACACTATACCGGAAAATTGAGGAGTATAAAATGCAATGACCTACAATAGATCCTGCGGCATGTCAGCCAGCGGCCGCAGGATCGGCAAACCGCTAAAGTTTTATCTCGTTATCATCAATAAGTTTAGCATCCCGAGTATTTTTCTGAACTGCGATCGCAGAAAATATACTTAGAGAAAAAGACATAGCGTAGAATCCTTTTTCGCTCAGTAGCAGGTCAGCATTCCATAATCCGATAATCAATAAGACTACCGCAGCAATTGTTGCAAACCAACTTAGACCATAGTAAAGTTCGGTTACAGCAAGTCCTTCAGCTTTATCTCTGACACTTTTTTGAACAGAAATAACAGCAAATAGAGCAAATAATAGGATGGTAAAATAATATCCCTTTTCATTGAGTGCCATAGTCGCATTCCATAATCCGACACAGTAACCAATAGTTCCTACCAATAGAGCTGTCCACGATGCGCCAATGAAGGCTCCTGTAGGTTTGAAAGGATTTCTTGTGTTCGAATCCTTTTTTGAAATTTTTTCTTCAATCATGTTTTTTAGCGGTTCCATAATTTTAATTTTTTATTGTTGTTTTTGTTATTTGTTGATTCAAATATCAGGAGTATTCAATAGGATATAAAATCAATTTTTTGAAAATACTGATGATATATTTTTATTTATTAAATTTGATTTTCGGCTAAATTTGACGATATGGATACAATTGTAGAGCTTATTAGTGTATTAGGTAATGATGATATAAAGGACTTTAAAAGCTTCTTAAAGAAGAAAAATAAGCGGAATGATGTCAAGAATATCAGGTTGATTGAAATTTTAGAAACTGATGATATAAATAGGTTAAAAAAACTCTATGCATCTTCAAAAAATAAGGACGCTTATCATGCATTAAGGAAAAGATTACATGATAGCCTACTCTTGTTTATTTCAAATAAAACATTTGAACGAGATAACAGTGAGGCGCATGAAGCCTTGAGACTGCTTATTGTTGGACGTTTTCTGTTGGAGAATGATCTGATAAAACCTGGATTTAAATGCCTTCAACGGGCTGAACAAAAAGCTTTACTTCTGGAGCAGTTTAGCTTGCTCAACGAAATCCTGCAACTGAGGCTGCAATATGCATATTTGGAATCCAAACCCAATTTAGAACTGCTGATCGATCGTTTGGTGGCAAATCAACATAAAATGCAGCAAGAGGTAAAATTCCAAATTGCCTATGCATTTCTAAGGGTCGAATTGCAAGATATCCATTTGAAGGGGAAGATCGTTGATCTAAATCGTTTGGTGATCGATACAATTGGCAAGTATGATATTTCTTTGCGGCAACTGTTGTCTTTTAAGTCGCTATATCAGCTATTGTTTATCGCCAATGAATATGCTACGATACATCAGAATTATGCCTTAGTTCGGTCTTTTTTGAAAACAAGTGATGAATTTATAACAAAGCAAAAGGTAAATTCGGGACATCACTTGTTTTACTATCTCCATATTCTCTATTACCTCGCTAATTTCAATCTGCGGAATGGATTATTCCACGAAAGTTTAGCGTATTTAGAGCAGCTGATTGCTGGTTGTTCTCCGGGGAGTGTTCTTCGGGTTCAGTTTCATTTACGTTATTATTTGCTCAAGGCGCTAAATTACCATTACATGGGAGAGGGGGTAAAGGCACTCGCTATTTTACGTTTAGGGATCCAGCAATCGACATTGAAGTCCAACGAGACTGATATTGCGGACCTGCAATTATGCCTGGTTATGTTTCTGACACAATTTCAAGATAAACTTGCATTGACAGAATTAAGAAAGTTGATTCGAACGGATGCTTGGTATGAGAAGAAAATGGGCATGTTATGGACGATTCGTAAGAGCTTGTTGGAGATATTGATCCATATTCAGTTTGAGGATATTGATCTGGCAATTTCACGGGTGAAAAGCTTTAGACGTCGGTACAAACAATATCTGGAAACCGTGCGGGAAGGTCGGGTTGTTAATTTTTTAAGACTGGTTGAAAAGTACCTGCAAAATCCATCGATCGTAAAAAATAATGTTTTTATGGCCGATATAGAGGCGATGACCGATCGCGCAGAAAATCAGGATTTGTTTGTGTTGGGGTTCATTGCTTGGTTAAAATCCTTAGTCACATCGGAAAGCCCTTATCAGGCTTTATTGAGCTTGGTTAAGAAATTGGAGCTGAAAAAGGATCAATAATAGATATTTAAGATAATTTGTTTTTGAGAGGAGTCAATAATAGGCTGCAGTCTTTCGTAGAATTTTACGCTTACCATTGGGCACCCCTGGCTTAAACATATTGGAGCAATCTGTTCATCATAGGGCATGCTATCGTATTTATGTAAAACAATGTTTCTGCTGTAGGCGTTGCTATTGGAATTTTCAAGCCCATATAACTTATAAGCTTTTCCGAAACGACCGTTATAAGATGTACCGATCGAGTACATGCCTAATGAGGTCGCATAGGAGTTGTCCTGATTGCTGAATTTTAATCTGCCGGCTTTTCCGGTTTCCGAACCTGAACCATGGGCTACTAAACCTTGATCCAGGATCCGGTTCTTTTGGATATCAACAACAAAAAAGCGATTCCTTCCCGAAAGCTTCTTCATGTCGAGAAGAAAAGCGATGTTTTTATTGTATTTTTTATCCTTTTTAACGACGCCTTTGACCCGGTCAAAGGCGTCAATATACCGTGCTGAGTCTGATGCCGCAGTATTTTCGGTGTTGTTTGCAGCAAATGTGTGCTTTCGGGAAACTTTGAAAGCGATCAAACTGATCCCGATCGCGATAATGAGCAGAATGAACTTATTCATTTATTAGGTTGGCTTTTTTGTTCAACAAAGTGTGCACATTTATTTTTCAATAGCCTATTGTTGTTATTCTATTGTTTTATTAAATCGTGCAAAGGATTTCCAATATTTATCTTTATAGATAGCATAGTCGATTTCAAGCCTATTTTGATATTGCGCAATTAGCTGATCTATTATTTGGGATGATTTCCTGAATTCTGTACAGGCCAGGTAAACTTCCCGTATGTTGTCCGCAGTTTCACGTCCAATATTGAGATAACCGATATCATGTGGAAGGCCAGCCATTAAGTCGTCTTCGAATTTATCCATTAAATCGTATGTCGTCTGGTCAGGCATACCATTGGTCGAAGTTCCATCGTAATTGATCCGCAATGTTACGATCCAGGGGTGTGATACCTTTCCGTCCCAGTCTAAAAGTGTTGTATTTATTATGGCCAAAATAGGCAGATCGTTTTGCATCATGCCCTCAAAAGCGGTGTAGGAATCATTTTCGGTTTCATGCCTGACATCCGTATATTTTTCGACAAATTCTTTTTCCCGCCATATTAAATAGTCTTTTAATTTGATCAATGGAATGAGTTCTCCCGCTGTCAGGTCGCTGGAGGTAATGTTTAAATTGTCAATGGTGATGATCGAGTTTAGTTCGCCGATATAATTATCTAAGAATATTTCAACCCCATGAGCGATGTTGGCTTTGTTTTCTTCCGTGTAATTGGGGTGCACAATAACAATATCGACATCATCTGGACGGTATTTGTGTTCAATGGGGTAAAAATACATGTCATTAATGTCAAAGGAAAAACCGTACATCGTTATTTTGAATTTTTCCATGTCTTCGATAGCCGGTTTTAAGGCGGTAAATTTCCAATTTGGGAGCATAGGAGCTGAGCCGATCAAGGCCTCGACGAACGCGATATTTTTCACAACCCCATCGGGAGTAATAACAAGCTCAGCAATATCATCACTGTACATTCCAGTTAAAAAATAGAGTTCTTTTCGAAGCGCGTCAATTTTTGGGGAGAGTTTGCTGAAAAAATTCTGATCAATCTGATCCCCATTTTTTACAATTTGAAAAAATGTTTGTTCATTTTTTGCAAACCAATTCCAAAATTCCTGTATGCTATCTTTTTTGTTTTCTTTCTTTCCAAAAATATTATTAAAAAACCCCATAGTTACTATTTATTCAATTGGAACCCGATATCGTATGTAAGACCTGTTAGACCTTTGCTTTTAAAATTAATGATATAATTATGATCCAACAAGTGATTTGCTGTTTAAAAATTATGTGACAAACAATTGGTCAAGCAGTTTGTTAAGGATAGTATTGGAAAAATATAAATTAAGATGGAGTAGCTGAAATACCTATGATTGGGGTACAGATAGATGTGTGAAAATATTTGGCATATTTCATTTGACATTTTAAAAAAACAAACCGAGTGTATCGCGTCCGGATATAGCAATGATATAAGACGATTATACCGCCGAAAGCTCGTGAATACTTTAAACAGAAAATAATTGATGAACAAATAATTATTTAAATATGAAATTTAACAAATTAACATTTTGCCTTATGGCAACATCTGCAGTACTTTCTTTTTCTGCATGTAAATCGGGGTTATCGGATGATAAATTAGAGGAGAAGATCGAAAATGCACTTACGGGACGTAAAACTGTTGATGTTGAGGTCGAAAAAGGAAAAGTAATCCTTAGCGGCACCGTAGCGTCGGAGGAAGAAAAACAACAAATTGAATCGATCGCAAAAACAGCAGGGGATAAGGATGTCAAATCTATTCAAAATGATATCGTTGTGAGTGCACCTGTTGCAACAACACCGGCACCGATTACAGTATCGAATAATGATGCTACACTCGGCGCAGCTGTAAATACGTTTATGAAAGATTTTCCATCCGTCCAGGCGAGTGTTAAAGACGGAATTATTTCGGTAACAGGAACGTTGGAACAGGCAAAGATTGTTACATTGAAACAAGGTTTGGATAATCTAAATCCAAAAAAAGTAGATTTGAGTGGTATTGTTGTCAAAAAATAAAATAGTAAAAATTATGTCATTACAAGAAAAATATAAAGTTCTTTTGGATACTGCGCAATCTTCAGGAGTTAACGATCTGAATTACGCTGAAATGGATGGTGTGCTTCAGATTAGGGGTACTGCGCCTACCGCTGATGTGAAAAATAAACTGTGGGAAATTTATGGAAATATAGATCCAAACTTCCAGACCGGTGATGTCGTCTTAAATGTTGATGTGGCTACAGAGGTGCCCGGAAGCCAGGTAAAGGTAATCACAGAGAATAGCAACTTAAATATTCGAAAAGGCCCCGGAACTGACCAGCCTATTGTAGGAAAAGCTGCAAAGGGCGAAATTATCACATTGATCAGCAAGGCAAATGAGCAATGGTGGTTAGTGCGGACCAACGATAACGAAGAAGGGTACTGCTATGCGCAATACCTTGAGTCTGTCTAATACGATCAGTCCCTAAATAAAATATAAGGAGATCTATCTTAAGGATATTTCTCCTTTTTTTATCTGTATGCTGTTGTTTTGGCGTTTTATATTCCCTATTTGAATTTAGTTTCATCTAGACTTGCGGTTTTTGGTGTAATAATTGTAATGTATCCTTTGCAACAAACTTATTACAATATGTCGAAATTGAAATTTTTCTTGTTCCCATGTATTGCTTTGTTGGGACAAATAGCCGTAGCTCAGGAGTATGTTCGTTTGGATAAAAACAGGTATCAGTTACATTTATCAGAATCTCCAAAAGATACTATTAACATCGTTGAAAAAGGACAAGTCACTAAATTGAAGCAAGGAAAATATATTGTGCAGCAAAATCAATTTTTGGGCCCCTCTAATGCCTTTATTGCGGTCAACAAAGACGGTTTAGTAGATGGAAATTTTAAGATTGAAAAGGAAGGAAAGCGTGCTGTGGTCCAGGTCAGGCATGGTGTGATGCAGCAAATGGACGTGCAGACTGACGCGACTTTGGATTTTCAGTATACGATTACGGATACTTCAAGTGTACAGCGCGATTTTCGAAACGGTAAAATCAGTCAGGAAAAGATAGTGATTTATCAACCTAATATAGGAAAGAAGAAAGTATTAAAGACTTTTTATGACAGCTACTATATCGTTGAAAACGAGTTTGACCACAGTAAATCGGAGTATGGCCTGGATAACAAGTTACTTTATAAAGCGAAGTTGGATTGTGTCGGTCAGGTCGTCGAATCGAAGTCGTTCAACAGGGACGGCCAACTACTTAAACATACCTATAAAAAAGATAAAGTCAATTATACCGACTTATATCAGCATAATAATCTTGTCGAGAGACTGTACAAATTCAATGGTTCGAGTTATAGGGAATATTTTAAGAACCAATTATTATTGAAGAAAATTGTTGAGAAAAAACGAAATGGTCGAGTTGAGAGATATGTATATAATGCCGAGGGTAAATTGCTGGAGAAACGGAATGATAGTGGATCGAACAAGGGAGATGAGAATAACGTGTAGTTGAGTTTTTGATAAGAGGGAATAAGGTGTAATTAGGCGCCTGATAAGAGCTGATTGGAGTCAGATGTCGTGTGGTATTGAATAAGAGGGGATGGTATTACTATATTATTATGGCTTTTTTGATTTTTGGAAATATAGCGTTAACTTTGTTAAGGCAATGAAGAAAATGAACAACATATTACGTCTTCCATTTTTCTTTAATTATTATCTCCCGATAGTAGTTCGGGAACCTTATGCCTATTAAAATTTAGAAAATTTAATTATTTATATAGCTAAGCCCGAACATAACGTTCGGGCTTTTTTGTTTTTATAGCATTATGTTAACAGATTTAGAAGAAAACATTGAAATTATGTTGCCAAAGGATGGGCTGAGGTCCAAATTGCAACAATCTAAAGAAACTGGACGTCCGCTGATTATTAAACTCGGGTTTGATCCTACGGCTCCAGACCTTCATTTGGGGCATGCTGTGGTGTTGAAAAAGCTTAAGCAATTTCAGGAATTGGGCCATCAAATCGTCGTTTTGGTTGGGAGTTTTACTGCGCGGATAGGAGATCCAACTGGCAAAAATAAAGCGCGTAAACCTTTGAATCAGGAAAAAATAGCTGAGAATGCTGCAACCTATATCGCACAATTAGCTAAAATCATTGATATGTCAAAGACAAAAGTTGTCTTTAATGGTGATTGGTTGGATAACTTGGATTTTGCGGAGGTTATTCAGCTTGTTTCAAAAGTGACGGTTGCGCAGCTTATGCAACGGCATGATTTTCACAAACGTTTCACGGACAATCAACCGATCGCCATGCATGAACTTATCTATCCTATATTGCAGGGTTTTGATTCCGTACATATCAAAAGCGATATTGAAATGGGTGGGACAGACCAATTGTTTAATTGTACAATGGGACGCCAGCTTCAAGAATCTTTTAATCTCGATCCTCAGCTTGTCTTATGTATGCCACTGCTCAGAGGATTGGACGGTAAAGAGAAAATGAGCAAATCGCTGTACAATACCATTGGTCTGTTGGATGAACCGAATGAAATGTTTGGCAAAGCGATGTCTATTCCCGACAGTTTAATTCCAGATTATATTGATCTAACGACAGACTTTACTCCAACGGAAAAGAAGATGTTAAAATCCCGGCTGGAAATTGGCGAAAATCCGATGGAAGTCAAAAAGCTTATTGCGCATAATCTCGTGGCCCAATACCACGCTCCGCAGGCAGCTGCGGATGCATTGGATTTTTTTGCTAAACAGTTCCAGCAAAAATCATTCGATAATAAAAGTTTTGAAGAGGTCTCGTTGCAACATGTTAATGCGCAATTGGGTTCTGTTGCAAAGCTCGTCGACCTTTGTCACTTTTTAAAGAAAGATCTGAGTAAGTCCGCTATTCGAAGACTCATTGCTGAAGGGGCAGTACAGATTGATTCGAACAAATGTCTGGATCCTGATCTGCCCGTTGATCTGGAAACTGGTTTTAGAATTAAATTAGGAAAAAGAAGTTTTTTTAGATTTGTTTAGGAAGGTTTTATGAGTCACACCTTTGATATATTTTGTAAAAAAGCACGAGAATGTAAGGTTGCCCTTTCGGAAACAATAAATATTTTCTACCTTCATACAAAGTCTCACACTTTATTTTGATACCGATTATAAATGGAAACATATAATAATGTTGTTTTGGAGCAGCTGCCCAAACATTTAAAGCGCTATGTAGTCGCCCAGCAATACGAACGTTATACGGCTTTGGATCAAGCCTTGTGGCGCTATGTCATGCGTCAGAATTATTCCTTTTTAAAAGATGTCGCTTATTACCCATACATACCAGGATTGAAGAAAGCGGGGCTTTCCATTTCGCACATACCGGATCTGCAACAAATGAACGATAGTTTGAAATTAATTGGTTGGGGAGCTGTAACGGTCGATGGATTTATACCACCGGCAGCTTTTATGGAATTTCAGGCACATCGGGTATTGGTTATAGCCGCAGATATCCGACAATTGGAACATATTGAATATACCCCTGCACCAGATATCATTCATGAATCTTCTGGCCATGCACCGATCATAGGTGAGCCCGATTATGCGGTGTATTTGCAGTACTTTGGTGAAATTGGAACAAAAGCATTGTCGTCCCGGAAGGATTTCGAACTGTATGAGGCTATTCGCCATTTATCAATTTTAAAAGAGCACGCGGGTACAACCGAAACCGAATTGGTGGAAGCTGAAAACAAGTTGAAGACCGTTCAGGACAATATGGGCGAACCTTCGGAAATGGCTTTGTTGAGTAGGTTGCATTGGTGGACTGTGGAGTATGGTCTGATCGGTAGCCTTGATGATCCCAAGATTTATGGCGCAGGTCTACTGTCTTCCATTGGCGAAAGTGCCAGTTGTATGCAAAAATCGGTACCAAAGCTACCTTATGATTTAAATACTGTAGCATATACCTATGATATTACTAAGCCACAGCCACAATTGTTTGTCACACCCGATTTTGAACATTTAATGGATGTCCTGAATCAGTTTGCAGATACTATGGCCTTCCGGGTTGGCGGAAAACAAAGTTTGGAAAAAGCGATTGACTGTCAGGCTGTATGCACGATTGTTTATAGTTCTGGATTGCAGGTGTCAGGTATTTTTAAGGCGGCGAATGCAGATCAGTCTATTTCCTATATACAAACAGTAGGCCCCACTGCATTGGCGTGTTCTGGGAAGCAATTAGAAGGACACGGGATAAATTATCATCGGGAGGGCTATGGTTCTCCGGTCGGTCTTCTCGCAGATAGCAATAAAGATTTGGCGGATTTCTCAGACGAAGAATTGACCACTTATGGTATTAGTCAAGGAAAGCGATGTTCTTTGTGTTTTTCTTCAGGGGTTGAAGTTGAGGGCGTTGTTTTGAAGGTTGTACGTCAGGCGGGTAAAGTTGTGTTGATTTCATTTGATGACTGTGAAGTCTACCGAAATGACCGGAGGGAAGTTTATTTTAAACCTGAATGGGGAGTTTACGACATGGCTGTAGGGACCGAGATTATTTCAGTATTTGCGGGGGCTGCCGACAAAGATGCTTATGAGTCTATTGAGGAAGGGACGGAGAAGTCATCCGTTTTATCGTATACGCAGATTGAAGACTCAAAATTGCTTGTCTTGCATGCACAGATCGGAGCACTGCGGTCAGGATCATTTGCTACGGAGCGTTGGACGGATATCTTTGATCAGTTGTCTGCTGAAATAACAGATAACTGGCTCGCGCTGGTAGAACTTTATGAAATCGCCTGGGCGAATTATGCCTACGACTTAACTGAAAGTGTACAAGGTAAGCTTAAAGCTATTATTACAATTCGACCCAGCTTGAAAAAACTGATAGATGATGGTATACGGGTAGCGAAAGAAGAACCCTTAAATAATCATTGAGTGAAATGATTGATTCCCATAGTATAAAAATCTGGTAAAACTTTTTATATTTGGAACGTTTAATTTATCCAGTTATTTCTGATGAACGAAAAGTATACTCCCGGAAAACACCTGTTGATGACATTGCAGGTAGAGGAGGTATCGTTATTGACAACCATAGATGCTTTTTTGGAATTTACCAAAAAGCAGATGAATGTCCATAATTTGCAAATTGTAGGTATTTCCACCCATTCTTTTGAGGGCGGTGGATTTACCGCTGCTATTTGTTTAATGGAATCCCATATCTGTATCCATACCTGGCCGGAATTTGGACAATTGACATTAGATGTTTATCTCTGTAATTATCTAAAAGATAACAGTGAAAAAGTTTTGCATTTGGGTAAGCTCTTCAAAACTTATTTTAATGCGATAGTTATTAACGAAACTGTGGTTAATCGGTAGTTTATGGATGTAATATGTAAAAAATGTGGCCATGCACACCGATTTAAGATCGAGGTAACCGACTTTTCAGGTTTCGTTTGTGCAAAATGCCATAGTTATTTTAAAGGTAAGACAGTTGAAACCTTAACGTATGTGAAGGAATTTTCGGCCCCTTTAGCCATGCAATGGGCTACGTTAGGTGAATCCGTTCAATTCAAGAGAAATAGCTATTATATTATCTCCAAGATACAGCGCTTTACAAAAAGTGGCGAATATGGAAATGAGTTTGTGGGGTTAAACGCGAATCAAGACGATATTTATTTCAGCGATGGCGTAGACTATGCTTGTGCCTTACATACCATTGATCGAGAGCAGGTGACGCTTTTACCGAAAGGTAACACCTGTAAGTTTGGTAATAGACACTATGATCTGGAGTATACCGAGGAGCAAACTGTTGTCTATGCGGAGGGCTTTGTATTTGAAGATCTGGAATCGATGTCAACGACCCTTACCTATATTCAAACAGTTAATGAAGATCGTTTTATTTCTCAGGAATTTATTGATAACGATGTACAGTATTATCAGGGAATTTACCTGGAGGATGAGAGCTATTATAAAATTTTTGACACCTATAACGATTATATTGCCAAAAAGGAGATTGTAGGGACGAAGCTGAGAAATATTGGTGTCTTTGCTGTTCTGCTGTTGGCAGCTCTATTCTGGGTTTTAAACTGGGGACAGATCGGTAAGGATACTTATAAGTTTGATGAAAAATTCCCCGGAAAAAAGGCAAACTCGGAATTTGTCGGCGCCTCTTTCGAATTAAAAGGCGATAAACCCAAAAAGCTGGTCCTGGAGGGAATATCGGAATCTAAAAGCCATCCCATCCAGCTGATGATCAAATTGGTCAATGAAAAGACAAATGAGATTATTGAGTCTGGTACAGCTGTCCACGAGAACAATGACGTTAATTATGCCAGTGGATTGACCGTCGATTTTTGTCGTATACAACCGGGGATTTATCACCTTGTTTTTGTCACCTCTTCAACCAATGGTGCCGCTGATATGGATGTTAATTTTGAACTCACAGAGGACTATAAATTAACATACGGAGGTACCAGTTATACCTTTTTGATTCTTTGTTTGGTGGGTATTGTTGTTCTTGTGGGGATTTTTAGACATAATATTCTGGCGATTAAAAATAAAGATTTTGTTGCTCGGGCTGAAGGTTTAGGTTATTTCGATATCTTAAAATTTGATCGGCTGGGTGTAGCTTTAGTTGCTTTTTTTGTCTTTTTTGTTGCTGTTAACCTATTTGTAAATTCCTCTACAGATTGTAAGACTACAATGCGGACGAGCACCTTGGAAGACCATACTTATACAGGATCAAGATCACATTATCGTCGATCCTTTTATGGTAGCGGAGGTAGTTATAGTGGATATGGTTCAGGTCATAAATAAAAATTAATATAAAAATGAATTACGAATTGTTTTATAAAGGAATTGCAGCATCATTGATTTATTCGCTTATTGGCATTGCTGTATTGTTATTGGCCTATTGGCTTATCGAGCGATTGACGCCGGAACAATCTTGGCAGGAGATCGTAAAGAACAAGAATATGGCTTTAGCGATTGTTTTTGCGGCTTTTATATTAGGCATATCGATTATAATAGCTGCGGCAATACATGGGTAAAAAGAGCAATCTGCCCATTTTTCTCTTATTTGCGGTATTTGTCATTGCAACTTGCGGGCTTATTTACGAGCTGGTTGCGGGTGCATTGGCGAGCTATTTATTGGGAGATTCAGTCAAGCAGTTTTCATTTATTATCGGTACCTACCTGTTCTCGATGGGGGTGGGATCTTTTTTAGCGAAGTACATCACCAAAAACCTTTTTGACCGATTTATTGATATTGAACTGTTGATCGGCGTCATTGGCGGTTGCAGTTCTGTCGTTTTATTTTTACTGTTTCAGCAGGTCGAACACTTTCAATTTGTACTCTATTTCTTTGTTTTTCTGACAGGCTGTCTCTGCGGTATGGAGATCCCCTTATTGATGAATATTCTAAAAGATAGGGTTCAGTTTAGGGACTTGGTTTCCAATGTATTTGCTTTTGATTATATCGGCGCATTGATCGCTTCGGTGCTGTTTCCTATCCTGCTGATTCCGCGGTTGGGCGTGATGGGAACATCACTGTTTTTTGGGATCATCAATATTTTGGTAGGCGTCTTTCTATCATTCTATCTCGCTAAAAGACTTAAAAATCCCAACTGGATTAAAGCCAAGTCAATAGTTTGTCTGGTATTGCTTTCGGTTGTGTTTTTTTATTCCGATGATTTGCTTAAATATTCCGAAAGTCAATTATATGGGAATAATATTGTCTATAAACATTCTACACCCTATCAACGTATTGTTCTGACGGAGAGCAAGGGTGAATATCAATTGTTTCTGAACAATAATTTACAGTTCAACACCAAAGATGAATATCGGTATCATGAGGTTTTGGTACATCCGGCGATGTCTATGGCCAAAGATGTATCGCATGTATTGGTGTTTGGCGGTGGAGACGGGCTTGCTGTCCGGGAGGTTCTTAAATATCCAGGTGTAAAAAAGGTTACATTGGTGGATTTGGACGAGGGTATGACCAAATTGTTCCAGACAAATGAATTACTAGTCAGTCACAACAAGGGCTCGCTGAATGACCCGAGAGTAAAGGTGATCAATCAGGATGCATTTATCTGGGCAAAATCTGCAAAGGAAAAATACGATGTCATGATTATAGATTTTCCGGATCCGTCAAACTATAGTCTTGGAAAATTATATACGACAAGTTTTTATCAAAGTCTACAACCTCTCATGACACCCTATACCATGGTGTCGGTACAGACAACTTCGCCTTATTTTGCACCCAAATCTTACTGGTGTATCCATGAGACAATCAGCACGGTTTTTCCAAATACTGTCGCCTATCATACCTATGTGCCATCCTTTGGCGAATGGGGATTCTGTCTATTTTCAGCAGATATGATACAACAATTTAAGCATGTTGCCCGACGGGTGGATAAGCTGCGGTATTACAATTATCATTTTAGAGAACTGACTGAGTTTCCGACCGACATGCGTGCGGATCATGTAGAAATAAACCGTTTGGACAATCAGATTTTAGTGCGGTATTTTGATGAAGAATGGAGTAAGATTTAATCCCTCGCGGCGTGGTTTTCTCAAGCTCGCATTCTTGGGGGCAATCGGCCTGCAGTTTGCTCAGGCCTGTAAGAAAAAGGTGAACCGTATTTTTTTGCGCCTGACGGGGACAGACCATATTTTGGGGCATCGTCTGCGATTCCAGGATTTCCCCAAATCTACAGCAGTGGTTGAAATACCCATTCTGATTCTTGGTGGTGGCGTAAGCGGACTATCAGCTGCCTATCGTTTGCAACAAAAGGGAATGAACGATTTTCTGCTTTTGGATATGGAGTCTGAAGTAGGGGGTAATGCGCGTCATGGCGAGAATGATTATAGCCGTTATCCGTTAGGAGCACATTATCTTCCTATTCCGAATGCTTCCAATAGGGAGCTGCTGCAGTTTTTGGAGGAATCGAAAATTATCATCGGCTGGACGAATGAAGGTGTTCCATTATTTGATGAGGAACAATTGTCCTTTGCTCCGCAGGAACGACTTTTTATCCATAACATCTGGCAGGGGGGTATTGTTCCCAGTTATGGGTTATCCCAACAGGAGACGACTGAAATAGATCGTTTTATGACACAGATGGGTCGGTTTAAGCAATTGAAAGGTAGCGATGGAAAGTACGTCTTTGATATCCCGATGCGCAATGCTTCGCAGTCGGCCGATCTCAAAAGATTAGATGTCCTGACGATGCGTTCATGGATGGAATCAGAGGGGTATAAGACGGAACCTGTGTTTAGTTATGTGAACTACTGTTGCCGTGACGACTATGGAACGGGTATCGCGGCCACTTCTGCTTTTGCTGCTATACATTACTTTGCGAGCCGAAAGCACGATTGGTCTGCCTACCAGGATCTGGTGCTCACCTGGCAGGAAGGGAATGGGCGATTGGTCAGCCATTTGAAGAAATATGCGGATGGTAGGGTATTGAATCAACATCTGGCTTATCAGATACATGTAGGGCAAGATGCTGTGGAAGTGTCCGTCTTCGATGATAAAACGAAATTGTCAAAGACCATTAAAACCCAGAAGGTGATCAATTGCTGCCCACAATTTGTCAATCAGTATCTGTTGCCAAACCGTACGGCATTGACGAAAAAATTTCATTATGCACCTTGGATCGTAGCGACGATTGTATTGCATCGTTTCCCTTTTGCAGATGGTGCGACACTTTCCTGGGAAAATATTATTTATAACGGAAAGGGATTGGGTTATGTGTATGATCAACACCAGAACCTAAATCAGTTGCAAAGCCCTTTTGTGATTACCTATTATCATAGTCTGGGAGATGGGGACCTCAATGGAAACCGGAAACAGCTATATCAGTGGACAGACCAGCAATGGAAAGAGTTTATTTTGGAAGATCTAGAGAAGGCGCATTATGGAATAGAAAATGAAGTCATTAGTATAGAAGTCTTTCGACACGGACATGGCATGATAAGCCCTGTCAGTGGTTTTCTATCAGACGAAGCGCGTACCGAACTGACAAGACCTATTGCTGATAAAGTCTATTTTGCACATTCTGATTTAAGTGGTATATCTATTTTTGAGGAAGCCTTTTATCAGGGAATCACCGTAGCCGATCAGGTTTTCGCTGACCTTGGTCAAAAAGAAGCATAGCTGTCGGTCTATGCTTCCGGATTTCTGTCGGGCTGCTATAGGTATTGCGTAGCCGATATTTTTATAGGTTGCTTATTTGTAGTATTATGCAACGAAACTTTTTATAGGCTTAATAGTACCTGCCATGCTTTGTCTAATTGCTCCGTATCCAATAATTGCGCAGCGTAAGCATGTACTTTTTGTGTTAATTGCGGTGAACCTTGTTGAAAATTCAGCCGGAGGTAGTTTAAATATTTATCCTCTTGGGTGGCTTGCTCTAGAACTGGTAAGGATTCGACATTAGCCAATAATCCGAGATGGTTTCCGGTAAGTACTTTGGAAAGGCGAATACTTTCGGGCAGCTGATCTACGCCAATACCCAGACTGCGGAGTGGTTTAGGAACAATAAAGAGATTTTCATTGGTTACACGGCAGTACCAGTCGCCGCCGAGACGAGCGACCAGATCTAGTTCCTCTTGTTTTATCGTATTGTTTTTGTGCAAGAGTTCTTTGTGCACATGCATATAGAGTACTTCTGCAATAACGAGATTTCCTGCGCCGGGTTCGTCGCTCAGGGCGATCACTTCTCTTACACGACATTCCAGTTGAACCGGAGATTCCGAGACCCGCGGTGGGCGAACATGTAATGATGGGATTGGTGTAAACCCAGATTTGTCAAATTCATTTACCTCCTTGCTGTACTCTGTACTGGCCAGTGACTGTTGCTGTACCATCGCATAGTTTACGATGTTGATGACGACCTCATTGACTTCCTGAATATTGTCCAGTGTATGCTTGGTACTGCCATCACGCATGCGACGCAAGGGTGAGAATACACATATTGGTGGTTGGTGTGACATCAGGTTGAAGTAGCTGAAAGGACTCAGGTTGACATTGCCCGCCACATCGATGGTACTCGCAAAACAGATGGGACGAGGTGCAATGGCATATTTGATTAAATTATCAATGATGGCTTTATCAGCAGAGGACTCAAAAGTGACTGTATCGAAAGAAGAAGAATTCATTTTTTGAATAGATTTATTGTTGGTATAATACTACGGAATTGGAAAGTTTGCCCAAGCCAGTTATTTCTAGCTCGACCTGATCGCCTACCTGTAGCCATTGATCCTGATGAGCGGGATTCTCCATGCGCCCAGTGCCGTTGAGTTCTAAAAAACATCCCGTTCCAACTGTTCCCGAACCGATCACATCACCCGGAAAGAGACGTACACCATAGGAAACGCGCTCGATAATTTCGGCAAATGTCCAGTGCATCGTAGCAAAATTACCGGAAGAAACCTGTTGACCATTCACTCGGCATGACATCTCGAGATTATATCGGTCACCAATATGATCTCCTGAAGAATTAATTTTATAAGGTTCCAATTCGTCCTTGGTGACTAACCATGGACCAATTGCCGTAGCAAAATCCTTTCCTTTGGCGGGCCCCAAGCTTAATTTCATCTCGTCCATCTGGAGTTTTCGTGCGCTAAAATCATTCATGATCATGTATCCGGCAATATATTTATCAGCCTCTGAGGCAGGGATATTTATACCTGTTTTATTGATTACGATGGCCACTTCAAGTTCAAAATCCAGTTGCTCAAGATGCAGTGGCATACATTGTATCGGGCCGGGACCTTGTATGGCCTGATGATTGGAGAAGTAAAAAACGGGAAATTCATCGAATTCCGGAATCATATCCAGTCCGCGGTTTCTTCTTGACGTCGCTACGTGCTGCCGAAAAGCATAGGCATCACGCACTGATGTCGGATGAGGTATCGGTGCAACAAGCTGACTATCTTGCAATAACTGGTAAGGTCTGGACATACGTCCCTCCAGCAATGCACTGTGATAATACACTAAATCGTTTATGGCTTCATCTCCACGGATCAAAAAATCAGCCATATCGGTCGGAAGGGAAAGGGCTATCTCCGAGCAGGTGTATACCCGGTCATTGATTATAATGCCTAATTCATGTTGGCCATTTTTCGTGCACGTAACAATTCTCATATCGGAATATTCTATTGGTTATTCAATCTTTGAATGCGACACAAATATATCGTATAAGTTTTGAAAAAAATATTTCTTCGCTTGAAAACAGAAAAATATTCTTACCTTTATTATAACATTATAAACTAGTAAAAATGATCAATCGTGGAATACATCGCTTTGCGTCATCCATACCCTATATTGCTTTTAATAGAGCAATTATAGCTGATATCATTTTTGCCCAATACTAATCCCCTCGAATTTTTTGCCAATCGATGCTATTGGCAACGTTGATATTCATTTATTTTTTATAACCGTTTTAAATCGTAGAATTATGCCATTTTATGTTAAACAAGGGCAAATTCCAACACAGCGACATACTGTCTTTAGAAAGCCCGATCATACGCTCTATGCTGAAGAATTGGTTTCTACCCATGGCTTTTCCAGTCTTTATTCGCTCGTGTATCATTGCCACCCGCCTACGTTGGTCAAACAGATCCGTGAACCCTATGATGTTACTCCAAAGATTGCCTGTGAAAAACATCTTAAACATACCAGTTTAAAAGGATTTCAGGTTAAGGCCAAAGATGATTATCTGGAAAGCCGCACACCTGTTCTGGTCAACCAGGATCTACACATTTCGCTGGCTGCCCCCCGTCAGTCCATGACGGATTATTTTTATAAAAATAGCCAGGCCGATGAGATTATTTTCGTGCACCATGGAACAGGGAAACTCAAGACAGGATACGGAAATATTTCTTTTCAGTATGGTGATTATCTGGTTGTCCCAAGGGGTACAATTTACCAGATGGAATTTGATCAGACTGACAACCGATTATTTATTGTTGAATCGTTTTCCCCGGTACGTACGCCAAAGCGGTATCGGAATGAATTTGGTCAGCTGATGGAGCATGCTCCCTTTTTTGAACGGGATATCCGTGTACCACAGGATCTGGAAACTTTTGACCAGCTTGGTGATTTTGAGGTGAAAATCAAGAAACAGGGATTGATTTATCCTTACATCTATGGAAGCCACCCTTTTGATTTTATTGGTTGGGATGGCTATCATTTCCCTTGGGCATTTTCCATTCATGACTTTATGCCAATTACCGGGAAATTGCATCAGCCACCACCTGTTCATCAGACTTTTGAGACCGATACCTTTGTGTTGTGTAGTTTTTGTCCACGTCTGTATGACTATCATCCAAAAGCTGTACCTGCGCCTTATAACCACAGCAATGTAGACTCGGATGAAGTGCTGTATTACGTGGATGGTGATTTTATGAGCCGGAAATCGGTTGAAAAAGGACAGATTACATTACACCCGGGCGGTATTCCGCATGGACCACACCCCGGTACGGTCGAAAAAAGTATTGGACAAGTTAAAACCGAGGAACTAGCGGTCATGATCGATCCTTTCCGTCCCCTGATGCTGACCGAAGAAGCGTTAAAAATTGAAGATCCCGATTACTTTAAATCCTGGATGAGTTAAATTAAATACGAATAACCTTTATATAAATTATGGCAAATACATTTGCAGAGAAGATTGCCCAAGCGCAAGATTTTCTACCTATTAATGGAACCGATTACATTGAATTTTATGTGGGGAATGCGAAGCAGGCCGCACATTATTACAAAACTGCCTTTGGTTTTCAGTCGGAGGCTTATGCAGGGCCAGAGACCGGTATTAGAGACCGTGCATCTTATGTCTTAAAGCAAGATAAAATACGGCTGGTACTGACCACAGCCCTTAAATCAGACCATCCTATTGCTGAGCATGTTAAAAAACATGGCGACGGTGTTAAAATATTGGCTTTATGGGTTGATGATGCCCGCAAATCATTTGAGGAGACGACCAAAAGGGGAGCAAAGGTTTATCAAGAACCGCAACTTCTCAAAGATGAACAAGGGGAGGTCTGGATTGCAGGGATATACACTTATGGAGAAACGGTGCACCTTTTTGTGGAGCGAAAGAACTACAATGGTTTATTTATGCCCGGATATGAAAAATGGGAAAGCGACTATAATCCAGCAGAGACCGGTTTGCTCTATGTAGATCATTGCGTAGGCAATGTAGGCTGGAATAAAATGAATGAAACAGTTCAATGGTATCAGGATGTGATGGGTTTTGTCAACATCCTGTCCTTTGATGATAAGCAGATCAATACCGAATATTCGGCATTGATGAGTAAGGTGATGAGTAATGGCAATGGCTATGTAAAATTTCCGATCAATGAACCGGCTGAGGGAAAAAAGAAATCTCAAATTGAGGAATATCTTGAATTCTATGAGGGCGAAGGTGTACAGCATGCGGCATTGGCAACAAAGGATATTGTAAGTACGGTGCGGGAACTTAAATCCAGAGGGGTTGAATTTCTAGGAGCTCCTCCCGAAGCATATTATGATATGCTACCAGAAAGGGTTGGAGCAATAGATGAGGAAATCCGGATTATCCAAGAACTGGGTATTTTGGTGGATCGTGACGAAGAGGGGTATCTTCTACAGATTTTTACCAAACCTGTAGAAGATAGACCTACCTTATTCTATGAGATTATTCAGCGAAAAGGTGCACAGAGTTTTGGCGCCGGCAATTTTAAGGCGCTTTTTGAAGCAATCGAACGTGAACAGGAACGCAGAGGTAATCTATAAGGATATGTTGGGTATGAAAGAATTATTGCGCGCATTTGAGCACAGAAGTCCAGAAATAGTATTTGAGTGGAAAGACAGTGAAACTGATGCCAAAGGATGGATTGTTATCAATTCGTTGCGGGGCGGTGCAGCGGGTGGAGGCACACGGATGCGTGCAGGCCTGGATCGGCATGAAGTAGAGTCCCTTGCCAAAACAATGGAAGTAAAGTTCACGGTTTCAGGCCCCGCTATTGGTGGTGCCAAATCTGGTATTGACTTTGATCCACATGACCCACGCAAAAATGAGGTTTTAGACCGTTGGTTTAAAGTGGTAACGCCGCTATTAAAAAATTACTATGGGACAGGAGGGGATCTTAATATCGATGAAATCCATGATGTCATTCCATTGACCGAAGAATATGGTCTATGGCATCCGCAGGAAGGCATCTTGAATGGACATTTTAAGGTAAATGAGAGCAACCGTATCCACCAAATAGGACAGTTGCGCTATGGAGTGTCCAAAGTGTTGGAAGATAATACCTACAGTCCGGATTTAAAGCGTAAATATAAGGTTGCAGATATGATAACAGGCTATGGGGTCGCCGAATCCATCCGTCATTATTATCATCTTTTTGGAAGCGACTGTATAGGAAAACGTGCAGTCATCCAAGGATGGGGGAATGTCGCAGCCGCAGCGGCTTTCTACCTCTCTAAGCTGGGGGTGAAAATTGTTGGAATTATTGATCGGGCTGGTGGTTTGATCAATCGTGAAGGTTTTAGCGAAGCAGAAATTACACAATTATTCCTGGATCGAAAGGGAAATGAGCTCAATTCACCGGATTTGATGTCATTTGAGCAGATTCAGAAGGAAATATGGAGGCTGAGGACGGATATCTTTGTCCCGGCAGCTGCATCACGTTTGGTTTCAAAAGATCAGATCCAACAGCTCATGGAAAACGGGCTTGAAGTCATTGCTTCTGGCGCAAATGTACCTTTTGCTGATCAGGAAATATTCTATGGTCCAGTGATGGAGTTTGCTGATCAGCATGTTGCGGTGATACCTGATTTTATCGCTAATTGTGGTATGGCAAGGGTATTTGCTTATCTAATGCAGCGAAATATAGAAATGAGTGATGATGCGATCTTTTCTGACGTTTCAAAGGTGATTTTTGAGGCTTTGAAAAAAATAAGGGATTCTTCCGCAGATCGTACACAGATATCTTCGAGAGCGTATGAAATCGCATTGAAACAATTGGTCTGATTCTTTTACGGGAGTCGTTAAACGAAAAACACTTGAAGCGGGGAACTTCAAGTGTTTTAACTAACCAATTATTAACCTAAATTTATGAATGCTTAAAACAGTACAATACCTGTGCCAAAACTTATTTACCTAAGATGAATAAATTGTCATTTTTTTGTTAACTTATAATTTCGCTCTTATTTTGGATAAATCGCTGAAGTCGTTAATTCTAAAAAGCTAATGCTCGATTGAATCCATCCTGGGTGGTGGATGTGTTAAAGGATGCAGATATACCAAGGGTTATTACCGTTTTATTTTTATAAACTGTTGATAAACAGAAACTCCTGAAGCGGGGAGCAACAGGAGTTTTCCTAACCAATTATTAACCTAAATTTATGAAAAGTACAAGTATAACGTGATGAGAATATAAAATGTTTCAACTATATTCACTTTTTTAGATTTTTTAACATTTTTTAGTATTTCTATATTGATTTTCAGTAAAATATTCTAATATTTATATTCTTTTCGTATTAGAAAATAAAAAACCTGTTAGCGGGGACTAACAGGTTTTTTATAAACTAACTAATTATTAACCTAAATTTATGAAACTAGTAAACAACTTTCAATAAGAATGCCAGGGCATAAACCAATCAGTCGGTTTAACGATTTTTAACGCTTTCTATGGCTAACACGTCGGTACTTCCTTGTACCGAGGCTTTAGTATTTTATTTTTCAAACCTTTTATCGCTTGTAAGCGTTTACTTATTCAGAGTAAGCAAATAATCATTAAAACTGTTTAATATAAAATACATGTCCTTATCCTATCTATATCAATTCGAAAATCAGAGAAGCCCTTTTTGGGCTTTTGCTATCCACGATGGTCATCATATCGATTCGGATTTAGAACCGTATTTGCATATTTCTCCCGAAGATCGCTTACGTGAGGAGGATCCATATACGGCAATTTTGGCAGAATTGCCCTTTAACCGCTTTGTTTGTGGCACATCGAGGTTTCAATTGGATTTAAATAGGAATAAGGAGGGAGCCATCTATCTGACGCCCGAACAGTCCTGGGGAATTCAGGTCTGGAGGACAGATTTACCACAACATATAAAAGATCAACTGTACGAATCTTATGACATGTTGTACCGCAAAATAACGCAGCAGATTCAAAACACCATTGACCGCTATGGTTATTTTGTTGTTTATGATATTCATAGTTATAATGCATTCCGAGATGGACCGTCGACTATGATCGACAAAGTAAACAATCCACAGATTAATATTGGAACAGCAAACAACCACAGCAAATGGCAGGAATTGACAAGCTCATTTATGGATGTACTTCGTACTGGTAATGATGGGCAGGCTTATGATGTACGTGAGAATGTTAAATTTAAGGGCGGCTTTTTGTCATCTTATTTAAATGAGCAATTCGGCGATAAGGGTTGTGTTTTCTCTATTGAGTTTCGCAAGGACTTTATGAATGAATGGACAGGAGAGGTCTACCCTCAAAAGTTACAGGAATATAAGCAACTTTTAATGCAAAGCATTGAGACCCTCGAATCTTATTTTGCCTATGAAAGATAATGCGAAGCAGCTAGCGGGTATTCTAAAAAAAATCAAGAATAAGGAGGTTTTTCATATTCAGATACCACCAAAAAATAAAATGGTATTCAATCAGGTGGTACCTTATTTATTTTTGTATCGACAGTTTTTTAGTCCAGATCCGATGCTAGCGGAATTGGTAAAATCCGAACCTGCATATTTTAAGGTGAAAGATCCGGAAATGAATGTATCGGACTGGATCGCACCAATACTTAATCAGTTCGTCGAAGAATTTGGTGCCTGTCTTATCATAGAAGCTTGGACCGCAAGCCAGGGACAAGAGGAAGATATTCAGATTCATATTGCCCGGAAAAATGTACAATCCATTGCACAATATCTCGGAAAGCAATTGGAGACGGAGGAATCTATTGCTAAAGTCGAAATTGTGACCGACTCAAAAACCAATGCGACACAGAGTCTCTCTCCGGCGAGCATACAATTGGATAAATTAAATAGCAATATCTTGTATATGGGATTAGAAATCAAACCGAAGTATCTGCTGGGGGCCAACCAGCAAATACTTCCCATTGATCTTCGCCATTTTCGTGAGGCTATATCCCGAAGTTTATCTAAAACATTTTTTGAGTTTATTCGCATACATACCTTGTCAAAACCAACATCATTTAAAATTAGTCATCCCAAAAAGATGCTCCCTTTGGCCTGGGAAATTGACCAGAAATTGGCACGCGAAAGTCAACGGTTTGATTTTCTGCTGTTGGTGACACCGACAAATTCCTACGACGCCTGGCTACAATTCAAAAAGGGGAATTATCGTAAGGTTCCTGTTTTTCATTATAGGCCCATGCCGATTGATCCCGATATTATTAAACGCAATCTCTATAATTTACATATTGAAGACCTTTATGACCCTTCCATCGCTTATTTGTTTCGGGATAAACGCAAAGAGCTTGATCAGATGATGAGCATGCTGAGCGAACGGGGAAAAGAGGGATTTTTACTCGGCAGCATGCAGGTGTTTGGTACCGTCAACGAAAAGCTGTTGGAAAAAGCGCAAGCCATATTAACAATTACAGCGACGGACAGAGAACATCGTACAAAGGAAGAGGATATCGTCTATGCAGAAGAGTTTGCGAAACTAGCACAGGAAGAACTGGATTATTTAAAAAGCCAGGATCCTAATTTTGGTACGACTGTACGGCTTCGGGATGATATCTATGGAGTGATGGTGAATCAAGGGGTCTTAAATATCAGTAAACAATATAGTCTACCCCGACATCGGGTACAGGCATTGATCCAGCATGAAGTTGGGACACATATCGTTACCTACTATAATGGCAAACAACAGCCCTTCAGTCTTTTTAGGTTAGGAGTTCCAGGGTATGAGAAGCTTCAGGAGGGGTTGGCTGTACTCGCCGAGTACTTGGTTGGTGGCTTGACGAATAATCGATTACGCATATTAGCCGGTAGGGTGGTAGCGGTATATCACATGCAACAGGGAAACACTTTTTTAGATACATTCGCGCTGTTGGTAGATAAATATCAGTTTCTGCCAGAAACGGCTTTTCAGATGACCATGCGTGTTTTTAGAAGCGGAGGGCTTACGAAAGATGCCTTATACCTCAGTGGTTTGATCGAATTGATAAATTATATAAAAAGTGGTCGGGATCTCACCTTGCTGACTATGGGCAAGATCAGGGAAGATTATATCCCAATAGTCGAAGAATTAATGCTTAAGGGTGTATTGAATGCACCGGTGTTAACACCCAAATACTTGACCTCACCCTATAAAGATGTATTAACCAACCTCAAGAAAAGTAAAGGAATATTTCAGATGATACAATAATTAACGACACTATATGAAGATAGCATTTGTTATTAATCAGACACATAAAGAAACTGAACGTTTCACAACAACCCTGCTCGCATTGAAGGCACATCAGCTAGGGCATGCAATTTATTACATCGGACTGGCCGATTTTTATTATGAATCTGCCCATATTGCCGCCCATGTGCGTGAGGTACTTCCTACACAACAGATTACCTCTGCAAAACAGTTGATGGAGGTGTTGAGAGCTACAGCAAAGACAAAAATGGAATTGGAGAAGATGGATGTGATTTGGCTTAGATTCGATCCTGTTTTGGATATGGTGAATAGACCCTGGGCAGCTTCATCCGCGCTGCAGTTCGCCTCCTTATTAAAAGAAAAAGGTGTACAGGTCATTAACGATCCAGATAGTTTGGGCCGGGCAAGTAATAAATTGTATCTCGAGGGGTTTGACGAGTCTATCCGACCCAAAACAATTGTAACCAGAAATTATGCTGATGTTGTCGAGTTTTTTGAGCAGCAAAATAAACTGATTATTTTAAAACCTTTAAAGGGGTCTGGTGGGAAAAATGTGTTTTTGATTAATAAAGATAATCAACAGAATCTAAAGCAAACGGTGGAGGCGATTGCCAGGGATGGCTATGTGATTGGACAGGAGTATCTGCCCGAAGCAGCTGCCGGTGATATCCGTTTTTTTCTGTTGAATGGTGAACCCGTCTCCATCAATGGAAAATATGCTGCTGTTCATCGTGTTCAGCAGGGGAATGAGATCCGGAGCAATGTACATCAAGGGGCAAAAACTCAAGCCGCGATAATCTCGCCGGAGCTGCTACTTATGGTTGATAAAATCAAAGACAAATTGATACAGGATGGAATGTATTTTGTTGGTTTGGATATCGTGGGCGATCGTATTATGGAAATTAATGTTTTTAGTCCGGGAGCTTTATGCCAAACAGAAGAGATTGTAAAAGAAGACTTTTCCGCATTGATTATCAAAAATCTTGAAGAAAAAATAGGATCTGCTAGAAATTCATCGGGTGTATAGTAAGGCGGTTATATGTAATTGGTTTTATAATAAGGGGGCAAAGATCAATAATTGAATGGGCTGTCTAAAAGCATTCATAATCCTGAAAACTATGTTGTTTTTAGCGTCATTTGAAATCTCTTGGCGGTAATTAGGATTGTTGTAATAGGAAACTGACAAAACGCGGGATTGATGAAAATTATGAGTTTGAGATGAATCAAGGCATTTAAATTCTTGTTAATTTTAAGAAAATATAAAAATACGATGTTTATTATTGATTCGCCTTCACATGATGCCTATTTCAATATTGCTTCTGAGGAATACCTGCTCACGAAATATCCTAAAGAACCCATTTTCTTATTGTACATGAATGATCCGTCAATTATTATCGGTAAATTTCAGAATACTTTGGCTGAAATTAACCTTGATTATGTAAATGATAATAAGATTAAGGTCGTTAGGAGAATGTCTGGCGGTGGTGCCGTATATCATGATTTAGGGAATCTCAATTTCTCCTTCCACACCCTATTGGGAAATCTCGATTTTATGGATTTTTCTACTTTCACGCAACCCATTGTTTCTGTTTTGAACAAATTGAATATTCCGGCAAAACTGGAGGGAAGAAATGACCTGTTGGTGGATGGAAAGAAGTTTAGTGGAAATGCTAAGCTCGCAAAAAATGGTAAAATGGTTCAGCACGGTACTATTTTAATTGATTCACAGATGCAGATTTTGAGTGATGCATTGAAGGTAAACCCGCTTAAATTTGTCGATAAAGCTGTCAAGTCCAACCGTGCCAGAGTAACAAATCTGATCGGTTATCTACCTCAGGGTTTTACAACGGTAAAATTTAAGGAACTCTTGATCGCAGAGATGCAGCGTGAAAATCCGGATGCGAAGGTCATTCATTTCTCTGCAACTGATATCCAGAATATCGAACATCTGGTGAAGGAAAAATATGAAACCTGGGACTGGAATTTCGGTTTCTCTCCGAATTATAATTTTAAAAAGGCAATCAAGATACCCGCCGGTTTTATAGAATTACATTTAGATGTACATAAAGGTTATATTGAGCATGCCAAGATTTTCGGGGATTTTTTTGCTTCTGAATCTATTCATGAACTGGAGCAACTATTGGTTGGAAAAAAACATCAATTGGAAGAAATCAGGCTGCTGTTGGAAGCCATAGATCTAACTTCGTATTTTGGAAAAGTTGATGTTGCTGAAATTTTGGAGCTATTTAAATAACAAATGTTCTATTATCCCATTGGGATTTAAATAAAAAATATTATGCCTTGGAATCCAGTTGTATATAATCAGTTTAAAGACATTCGTTTCAAACCCTTTTTTGATCTATCTGAATTAATAGCTTCTGAAGCAATGATGAAAGCAGTGGATCTCGGATGTGGAACCGGTGAGCAAACAGCTATTTTGAGCGATAAATTTCCACAAGCTACATTTCTCGGAATAGATGCATCTCCGGAAATGCTATCGATGAGTCGTAAACTTGAACATGAACACCTGAAATTTGAAAATAGTAGTGTTGAAAAATTTCTGAAGACAGCGGGTTCATGGGATTTGATATTCAGTAATGCGGCATTGCAATGGCTGGATGATCACCAAATGCTTTTTCCGCATCTCATTTCCAAATTGAGTAGCGGCGGACAATTGGCAATTCAGATGCCTTACCAGCCAGAAAATGTCTTAAATAAATTGCTATTTGAGCTGGCTGGTGAAGAACCTTACCGAAGTTATTTGGATGGTTGGAATAGGGCTTCATCGGTGCTAAGTATAGATGACTATGCACAGATTTTATTTCATGCAGGCTTGGAGGAATTGGATCTTTCGCTTCGTATATACCCAATTATTGCCGCGGAAGTGGATGTACTTTATAACTTTATTTCCGGATCGGCATTGATCCCTTATATTGAGCGATTGGACGAAGATAAAAGACCTGCTTTCATTGAGGCTTTTAAGATACGTATTAAACAGTATTTTTCCAGATTCCCCGCGATATATCCGTTTAAACGTATTTTGTTGTATGGACGAAAGAGCTGACATCGAGCGAGGATGTTTGTGTTAAATGCTGATCAAATCTGACCAGATCGCTTTGGTCATCGTTGCTAAATCGTTGGGATTTAATATCATTTGAAGGCCTCGTTTTCCCGCGCTCACAGAAATTTCTGTTTCCAATTGAGCTGCTTCCTCAATAAATGTTGGAAATAGTTTTTTCATGCCAATAGGTGAGCAGCCACCGCGGATATAGCCCGTTACAGCTAGGAGATCCTTCATAGGGAGCATTTCACAATTTTTATTACCTGATGCTTTAGCGATCTTTTTTAAGTCAAGTTGGGCATTTCCGGGAATTACAGCAACAATGTAAGGGTCTATATTTCCTTTCAATACTAAAGTCTTATAAAGTGTTTCAGGTAATAGACCCAATGACAAGGCAACATGTTCGGCACTGACATCATGATCATCCACCTCGTATTCTCTTAATTCATAGTTTACTTTTGCCGTATCCAACAAGCGGACTGCATTGGTTTTATGCGACATAATAAGCTTTATTAAGATCTACGATTGGAAAAATAGTTTGTAATATCTGTCAAGGAGTATGTATTCAGACAATTTTTTGCTTCCAGGCCACCTTTCTGTGCAACAAAAATACCATACTGCATGTCCAGTAGACCCTCAGTGCGATGCGCATCGGGGTTAATGGATAACAATACACCTTTTTCCACAGCATAGCGATGCCATCTCCAATCTAAATCTAGCCTTAAAGGATTTGCATTAATTTCAATGACGACCTTATTCGCGGCGCAGGCATCAATTATTTTTTTAAAGTCGAGTGGATAGCCCGATCTACTTAATAAAAGACGGCCCGTTGGATGTCCCAAAATTGTTGTATATGGGTTTTCAATTGCTTTAATCAATCTGGCGGTTGCTTTTTCCTCATCCATCTTTAAGTTGGAGTGAACAGAGGCGACAACAAAGTCAAATTGTGCTAGTACCTCATCGGGGTAGTCCAGTGATCCGTCGCTTAGAATATCGGATTCTATCCCTTTAAAGATTTTAAAAGGTGCTAGTTTTTCATTTAAGCTGGCAATTTCTTTCCATTGCTCTTCCAATCTTTCGATGGAAAGACCATTTGCATAAACAGCCGTTCTGGAGTGATCACATATTCCGAGATATTCGAGACCTAATGCATCTTTACAATAAAGAGCCATTTGCTCCAAGGTATGCACACCATCACTATAAGTTGAGTGGTTGTGCAATGTCCCTTTGAGATCTTTAAATTGGATTAATTGAGTTAAAGTATGGTTCTGGGCGCGTTCAATTTCGTCAAGACCCTCGCGCAATTCAGGTTCAATATAATCAAGCCTTAAGTTACGATAGATAGCTTCTTCACTGGAAAGTGAAGGTAAGTCAGGAAGAATATTGAATAAGAGATCCAAGTGTGCGGTCGATCCTGTACTGAGAATAAGGTCTCGATAAAAATCATTGATATTCGTACTGAAAACCTTGAATGTAAAACCTAATTCATCGGTAATTTCCAGTGAATTCTCTGTTTTCTCCACCAATGTATAATCACCTAGGAATTTCTCCACCGCTTCTATACTTTCGGAAATGAGTAGATCTACTGTGCTTAACACCTCGCATTTTCTTCTAAAATCTCCGGTAAAGGATAGGAGAGACGAGGGGAAATGTGTTTTTAAAATAGCGTAAAATGTATCAGCTTGGGACAATACTTTGGCGTATAGGAACCACCCCTGATTGGATATCGAAAATTCGATGGACTTCTTTATTTCTTCCTGCGTTTTTAAGCCAAATCCTTTAGCTTCAACTAGACGGTTTTCATTGCAGGCATACAGTAGTTCGCCTACACTTTCAATCCCAAGTTCTTGCCAGATAATCTGAACCTTTTTTGGACCAAGACCCTTTATGGTTAACATTTCAACAACTCCTGATGGAGTATTCGCCAATAGGACCTGGAGTTCCTTAAACGTTCCGGTTTGTGCGACCTCTTTCGCTTTTTCGGCGGTACTTTTTCCCATGCCTGGCTGTGCGCTCAATTCTTCAAGCGAGGCGTCATCGATACGAAAGGGCAATTTGTCCAATTTAAAAGATGCACTAGCCATAGCCTTTGTTCGGAATGGATTTTCGTTGTGAAGTTCCATTAATTGGCTACACAATTTAAAAATTTTAGAGATCGCTTTATTGTCCATCATTGTCGGTGAGTTGTTAGGCTACAAATATCCTAAATTTTGAGCCAAAATACCAACCAAGTCGATAATATAATGCCGTTAAATAATGTGAAAAAGATGATTTTTGTCGAAATCATTCACTGTTTTTTATAATTAACAACAAAGTGACAAATGACAGCCCGCGTAACCGGGTATTTTGGCTAAGTTTGCCGTTTTTGGGTGTTGAAATCGATAAGGTTTATCGTGTTTTCTGAAAATATCCGACAACAATAGGAATGTTATGATAGCAGATATAAATGACAAAGAAGTAAGTGGTCTCTACAAGACAGGTATTATTCAACAGACGGCCTATTGGTCTGCTGTGAAAAAGATGCAGGGGATAGAATCGAAGGCTTTTAATTTCAAATCGAAGCACTCTGATCTTTATATCGGAGTGGAAGACGATACCTATTTTGTAGGGGATCTATTGATTATTATTCAGGCAGTGGATCATGAGCATAGCATCGCGTATGTACCATATGGTCCTGAAATAGAACCATCAGAAGAAAATCAAGGGTCGTTTTTAGAGCAGCTTTCGGAGAGTTTACGTTCTTACTTGCCGCCCAATTGTATTATGATACGATATGATCTGTCCTGGGAATCCCATTGGGCAAAAGATGATGACTGTTATGACCTCTACGGCAATTGGTTAGGCGTTCCTGAAAAACGTATTCAGGAAATGCGCTTTAATTTTAATACTGAAAATTGGAATTTTCATAAAGCGAATACAGATATTCTTCCCTCTAATACCATTTTTATGAACCTTAGAAAAGAGAAAGATCTTCTGTTGGCCAATATGAAATCAAAGACGCGTTACAATATTCATTTGGCTGAAAGGAAAGGCGTAAAGGTTCGTTCTCTTGGTTTAGAGAGCCTGGAGATCTGGTATGAGTTATATCGGCAGACTGCGCTTCGTAATAATTTTTTCTTGCATGATATCAACTATTTCAAGATTGTACTATCTGCCAAGGCAAATGATACTTTGTCTCCAGCAGATGTTTACTTACTGGTTGCCGAGGTGGACAATCAACCTTTGGCTGCAATGTTTCTAGTAATTGCTGCAAATCGGGGAACCTATCTTTATGGTGCTTCTGCTTCCGAGAATCGCAATTATATGGCTACTTATGCCTTGCAATGGCGTGCCATGCAGATAGCAAAGGAGAAAGGCTGTGCGGAATATGATTTCTTTGGCGTATCACCCCAGGCAGATCCTTCACATCCATTATACGGACTTTATAGATTTAAAACGGGTTTTGGTGGTGAGATCTATCATCGAATGGGCTGTTGGGATTATCCATTAGATAATGAGAAGTATCGGTATTATGCCTCCATGGAGTTTAAAAATCAAAGTTATCATTTGAGTTAAGTGTTAAAATACTTCACCCAGGGTCAATCTTACCCCACGGTGATTGGTGCTGACACCATAATCTATGCCGATGTTGGTGCCCGAGTTCTTGTTAAATTTAATTCTGGCGCCAGCACCAGTACCGATGTTCCAGTCTGCAAACATGCTATTTTTTGGTCCGTTGACGGTTGTGAAATTTATAAAAGCCACAAAACCGAATAAACCATCGCTGCTGATGTCACAGCGGTACTCTGTTTCCAGATAATACAACGATTTGCCACGGAACCGACTTACGGGAAACCCTCTTCCGGAACTATTGTAAGGATCCCAACCCAAATTAGGTAAATCGAGGTAAGGTGCTTTGCTATTGAATACAGTCCAGAAAAAGCTACGCACAGCAATCATATTCTGCTTATTCGGATCCTGGGTCAAGCGATGGTATCTCCTGATTTCAAGGAATAAGGACTTCCAATTTTGATCGCTTCCCATGAAAACAGGGTTAAGGCGGAATTGTAGATTGGCATAGTTGCCAGACCAGGTATTAATAGAATTCGCACGTGTATCATAAATGAGATTGAGACTAAGGCCCGAAGAAACAGTATGATCTTTTAAATCCGTGCCATAAGGGTAGGAGGTATACTCGTCAAGTGGGATCGCACTCGTGGATTTGATATTCATGCGGTAATCCAGATCATAGCCAATGCCCATAAACAGTCCGCCGTGGATTCTTTTTAGCGCATGTTGATATAGTCTAAAATAAGTATAATCCAAATTGATCTGTTGGTCGCCGTGATGCTCTTTGCCTATTCCCCAAGTCTCATGTGGGTATTTTAATAGCCTGATATCACCATCGATAACCCAAGTATTATCTTTTAACCAGACATAGGAGCGGATGGGGAGGCCGAATCGCTTTCCAAAATTGGTGTATGGAGTGAAAGTAACTTTAGACATATAGGTACTTTTACGCTCACCAAGATAAAACCCTGCTGTGGTACTCGTAATTAAAGCGTGTCCTCCTCCTGGTACATTTGTCGAAAATGGCAGAAATGAAAAGTAAAACTTTTTTCCGGTACTATCGACAGATTGTGGTGGCTTAATCTTGAGAATATCTTTTCCGATATCGATCATGTCCCTTTGTTTACTTGTATCTGCGATATGCTCAGTGATTTCTATTTCATTGACAGGGCGCTGTGCATAGAGCTCAGATTGAAATATCACCAATAAAAATGTTAAAGTAGCAAGCTGATATAAAAAAAGATGCTGTCTGTCGTAGTGTGTCATGAACGCATGCAATCTAAGAGGAATTGTACAGAATTACAATATTGTAAAGAATATTTTATCTATTCTGTCGCGTTTTGGCTATAAAGGGAATAAGTTCAAATTTCATTCACCTAGAAAAAAATAGCGTTTACCGATTTTAATGTAATGTTAATCTAAATGTAATAGAATCAACACATCAGTTGTCTTAAATTTGAATCAGAAAATAAATAAGAAAAAAGTGCAACAAATTTAGATTGTCTTCGACAATAGGATAAGAAAATATACTAATACATTATAAAATAGAAAAGATATGAAAACTTTAGTTAAAACATTTGTAGCGGCAGCAATGATAGCAATCTCTACCTGTTCAATGGCTTCGGTTAAACCAGAAGAACGTAATTTAATTACAGCTGATTTGGCAATTGATGAATATGTTGGCGCAATGACCGAAGGTCAGGTAGCGAATTTAGATAAGCTATTCACTTCTGATTTTAATCAGAAAATCTGTGGTAAACAAGATTTAAATCACAGCCGATCGGAGATGATCGAGTTCTTGAAAAAACAAAAAGGAATAAAAATGAACTGTAAAACAACAACGCAGATCGTTGAAGAATTACCAGATTATGCTATTGCAAAAGTAACCATGCAATTTGATGGTTTCTCTAAGACCGATTTGATCACACTTGTGAAGGAAAACGGTGCATGGAAAGTTTCTAAATCAGTTAATTCTTACAAATAGGAATTACTGCCGCAAATTGAAATGATGTTTCGGGAAACTGAGCAATGTATAAAAACAAAAGAGGCTACTTGTGAAAAGTAGCCTCTTTTGTTTGTGGAGCATATCAGGATCGAACTGATCACCTCTTCACTGCCAGCGAAGCGCTCTAGCCGGATGAGCTAATGCCCCCTTTGTTTTTTCTGTCGCTAAGATAATACCTTTTTTGTAAAAACAAAATTGCTTTTTTATTTTTTTAAGTATTATTATTTATTGCTTCTCGGTAAGTAATTCTTCTGTACGTTGTATCTGCTGATTATCCTTCCATCCATCATGTCCAGGAATAACCATCTTTATATGGGGATACTTCGCTAATAATCTGGCTAATGCAGGCTTCCAGGCTTTGACGTCGCCATCAACAATATTACCTAAATTTTTTGCCTCCGAGCTTTTGATAAAGCAACCCCCATCCAGAATTTGATAGTCCGGAAACCAGACAACGACATTATCCAAAGAATGCCCGGCTCCAAAAAAGTTCAAAACGAAGGACTGACCACCGACTTTATAGGTCTTGTTGATTTTGACGAGATGCGTAGCTTGGGCTTTATGATTTGCCTTAAGCAGGTCGTTGGTCATTTTTGTCGCATAAGTTGGAATGCCGATACGATTATAATATGCAAACCCTCCCGCGCGATCCTCATGCCAATGTGTGGCATATACCGCAATGACAGGTAGTTGATGCTTTTGTTTAATACTGTCCAAAAGCGGTTGATATTGTGTCGAGTCCCAAGGCGTATCAAATAGAATAACACCCTTCTTGGTGATTAGATAGACCGCATTAGCGGCATATTTGGTGCCCTCAAAGGTATTGTAAGTCGTATAAAGATATAGCTGTGAATTGATCTTTTCAATTGATAATGGTTTTTCCTGTGCGCGCAAAGATGACAATACACAGCAAGAAAGACCGAAAAGTAGCGTAGCTACTTTTGCGGAGAAGAGCGAAATAATATTTTTGAACATAAGTAAATAAACGATTGTTCGGAACGAATATTGTTGAGTTGGACCTGTTAAATTCCTTTTTTTTGGCTACAACGATGTAACGAAATCTTCCCGATGTGGAGTGAAAGAATCTATCAATTCGCCTTCTTCAAGACATTCACAGCCGTGGATTAAATTTGGGTAAATGATACAGGAATCACCTACGGTTAAAATTTCATCTGTACCATCAATGTGGTACCTGAACTTTCCGGCGCTGACATAAGATATTTGTGTATGTGGGTGTTGATGTGGGGCACCGATTGCACCTTTTTGAAAACGTACTTTCATTAACATCAATTCATCGTTATAGACTAATATTTTACGTTTTACGCCATCGCCTAGATCCGTCCAGCTCTGCGCTTTATCGTGTAGGAATATCTCACTCATTTTAATCACTTTTATTTTGAAAAATTAATCAACAAATCTTTATTACCAATGATAGGAAATAAATACGACTTTTGTAGCTCAGCTTGAGAAGTTCTTTATAAGTGTACAGCGTTGGTGAGAAAATATCCCGATTTTCTTAGGGAAAATAGAAGAACATGGATGAACTGATCGGTAAAGTATTTGAAAAAACTGTTACTTTGTGTCTGATCAAAGCGAATGTACTGATATGAATTATTTCGACGAACTTATTACGTTATTACATGGAGAACAGCAATATGATAAGATGCAGCATGAAGCATTATTATTGAAAAGCAGTTTAAATGAAAGAAGAATGCAGGGGGTGACCTGGTTTCCTATTCAGATCACGGATAGCGAACTAGGGCGGGGAGATTATCTGTCAGTTAGTTTAAAAAAAACAAATCACCTCGATGTAGATCATCGGTTTCGTTTTGGGATGCCTGTTTCTCTATTTTCAAACCATGACCCAAATGTGGACAGAATAGATGGCATTATATCTTCAGTTAATAAGGAAAGTATGAGGATTTCATTTCGTGTAGATGAGCTGCCGGATTGGAGTAGAAGAGGGAAACTTGGTGTGGACTTATTATTTGACGAGCACTCATACCGTGAAATGGCGAATGCATTGCGGCAGGCAAAGGAGCTCGCGACTGATCCGCGACAAGGTACATTGATCAGAAAGCTTATTGGTGGGGAACAATTATATATCGGAAAAAAAGATACATTTTTTGAGTATCCAGATCTCAATGCCAGCCAAAATAGTGCTGTTCAAGAGGTCTTAGCTACAACAGATATCGCACTTTTACATGGCCCTCCGGGGACTGGGAAAACGACAACATTGATCAAGGCAATAGCCGCTTTGTTAAAGAGCAATAACAAGCAGATATTAGTCGTGGCCCCGAGCAATACTGCAGTTGATTTATTGACTGAGCGTTTAGATGCTGCAGGAATATCTGTCACTCGGATAGGTAATCCGGTTAAAGTATCTGAACATCTACAGGAGTTGACCCTTGATAGCAGAATAGATCGCCATAGCGCGAATAAGGATATAAAGGCCTTGCAAAAGCAAGTTCGAACCTATACGGATATGGCCCAGAAATATAAACGCAATTTTGGCAAGGCCGAGCGCGAACAAAGGAAAGCATTGTTCGACGAAGCTTACAGAATTCGAAAAGATGTTGATAAGATTCAGGATTTTATCGTAGCGGATATTCTCGATTGCTCTCAGGTGATAACCGCGACGCTAGTAGGAGCAAATCAAGATGTTATACGAAACCGAAGATATGAGACGGTTGTTATTGACGAGGCTGCTCAAGCACTGGAGCCTGCCTGTTGGATTCCGATATTAAAGGCAGACAAATTGGTATTGGCTGGGGATCATTGTCAACTCTCACCAACAGTGAAATCAAATAAAGGTATATACAATAAACTTAGTAATACGCTGTTTGAAAAACTCATCGATCTTTATCCCGAAGCGGTTTCGTTGCTTGATATCCAATATCGAATGAACGAACAGATTATGAATTATCCTTCCTCAGCTTTATATGGAGGTCTCTTGAAAGCTGATCGTTCTGTTGCGCATTGGACAATAGCAAACGATACGGAACCGATTGTATATATTGACACAGCTGGGGCAGGTTTTGAGGAAACCGAAAGTGATGGTGCGATCTATAATCTCGGGGAGGCCAGTTTTCTGAAATCTCATTTAAAGACAGCCATCGCAACTTGGGTACGATCTTCTCCAATCGAACAATGGCCTAGTATTGGGATAATAGCACCTTACCGTAAACAAGTGTCTGTATTAAAGGAAATGTTGGAGCAGGATGAGGAATTACGGCCGTATGCTGCTATTATCAAAGTACAAACCATTGATAGTTTTCAGGGGCAGGAGAAAGATATTATTTATATCAGTTTGACGCGAAGTAATAACGAACAACAGATTGGGTTTTTATCCGATGTGCGACGGATGAATGTCGCCATGACAAGGGCCAAAAAGAAGTTGGTCGTCATTGGTGATAGTGCAACGATAGGGATTCATTCATTCTACCAGAAATTTATTGTTTACGCAGAAAATCTTGGTCACTACCATAGTGTTTGGGAATGGGATATTGCGGAGATGTAATCGGAAAAGGGACTGCGATGAAGTTCTTTACGCAGTCCCTCTCAATTTTTATAAAGAGGTGAAATTCATCCAATCGGCCTTTTCGTCATAGTGCATAAGCGGTTCGGCATTATTGTTATTGGAGAGTTGACCGACCAACATGTACAGATCCATACTAACATGCTGACGGGCAATTTCTGTCATTTTATTATTAAAACCAGCATTATTGATTTGAAGGACATATTGGAAGCAAACAACACGTGCAATTATTTTCCCTAAAGTGACCATCTCGCGTTGCTTAGGTTGAAGCGGGAAGTCGAAATTCAAAATAGAAGAGAAAAATGGAGCCGCAAGTTCGGTTGCCGGATTTATTTTCAGGAATGAAAGCAGATTGCTTTCTTTGCTTTTGCGCATCAGTTTAGCAATTGCCTCTGCTACTTGTGAATAGAGCATCTCGTTTGACCCTTCAAAAATTTGGAAGGGTCTACTATCTACTAAACCACGACCAGCAACATGATCCAATCTATAACCATTTGCTCCAGATAATTGTACGCAGATCTGTGCAGATTCATGCATCAGGTCAGTCACGAGTGCCTTGACACTATTGGCATCTACACTGTGGCCAGAAAGATCATTTTGAATTGAGCTGATTGAACTACTGTACGCACACATCGCTGAACATATCGTAAAAGCAGCCTGCAAACGCGATAACTGAAACTTAACCGAATCGAGTTCGTTTAATGGAATTCCACTAACACGTCTTTCGGTACAATGCTTCATGGCTTCATCCAACATACGTTTTATGAATCCCATTCCCATGCCCGGAAACTGAAGTCTGCTCCGGTGTAAGGTATCCAACATCAGTTTTATACCAGTGCTCTCTGGTGTTAACCTATTGTCAATGGGTACTTCGATGTCTATTTTATTGATACCATAAGGAATCGCATATAATCCTAAGCTATTGTATTTTTTTGTTACTTCAATCTTTTGTTCTTCGATGGAATTGTCAGTAACAAAGAAATCAATATCACGCACAAGTTCACCATTCTCATTTTTCTTTCGCGCAGTAACGAGCCAAAAGTCAGCAGCACCTGTTAAACCTTGCCAATGTTTTTCTCCGTTAATACGGTATTTATCTCCATCTTGTTGGTAGGAGGTACGCATATTGAGGGCATCACTACCATAGGCCTGCTCGGTAATCATCAGCCCACCCATGGCTTTATTTTCTAGAAATTGGTGGAAAACTTTTTCCTGAAGTAAGGTATTGCCGTATTTAGCAAAAGGCTCCAAGAATAAAGCGATATTGATCCCGAAGATCAAAGACAGTGACAGTGATTCATAAGATGCCGCGGCAAGCACTCCTAAACATTCTTTTACATGTAGGCCACGGCCACCGTGATGCTCGGGAATAGCAACAGACAATGGTCTCATTGCCATGATTTCGCTTAAAAACTGAGGGGGCAAACCACGTGTTAAACTCAGGTTATTATAGTCATATTCCGTATGGAATAAATTTGACAATCGCTCTTTGAATTTTCCGATATATAAATCGAAATCTTCGATCTGTTTTTTTTGTCCTAAAACGTTAGACATCGCTAGATATTGATTAAATGATAAAACATTTGCAATAGTAGATGTATACGATATATCCCTTATTTAAGATAGCTGTGATTTACTCCTAACATCCCATCGCTATACAAAAATAATTCATATAGCTGTGATTATTCTGTCCACTTCTGTATAAAAGATAGGACAAATCGTGCATGTCTGAAAATATTAAGTTGCCTTGTTTCGATAAGAAGTAGGGGAAATTCCTACGATTTTTTTGAATAAACGGGAGAAATAGGAAGGATCAGAAAAATCCAGCTCATAACAGATATCGGCAATACTTTTATTTGATTCAAAAAGAAGAAATTGACTATGCATGATAAGTACTTCTAATATTAGTTCTTTGGAAGACTTTTTGAACACCGAAAATACGCAGCGGTTTAGGTAATTGGTTGACACCGCGAGCCGGTCAGCATAAAAGCCGATATGTTTTTGTTTTTTGAAGTTTTTGTGCACAAGCTGTTTGAACATCATTGCAATTTCCTGCCTTCGGTTGAGTGCTTGATTGGAAGATGATAGTTTGATAATCTTTAGTAAGAGGGATTTTAGTAAACTTTCGAAGAGTTCTTTATAAGGTGATTCAGAAAGTAATTCATTGTACAGCAATTTGAATAGCTCGTTAAGGTCGGTACTATCCTGTGAAGCTAAGTTGAGCAGCGGTGAAATGTTAAAGATATTCAGGATTTCCTGTTCCCGAAATATCGAAGTCATCGCGTTATCGTTGATCAGTACACAATGTCCTTTTGCCGATTTGTCAACAGATTTGATCGTCGAAATATTACCATAGTTGCTAATCAGAATCGCTGGTGCTTTTACCACATATTCTTTTGCACCGATCTTGTGTTTAAAATGGCCCTCTGTTATATGTACAAGGAGATTGTATCCCAAGAAAATGGGCGGTGTAGGGAATTTAATATATGGAGCGATTTCACTGAGCTGAAAGATCTTGACGGGAGATTGCTGGTACCTCAGGTGTTCCAGACTACCCGTCATAAATCGATCTACAAATTCACCCGCATTTACCTGCTTTTCCATTATTGTCCATTATGTTTTTGCAAAACATCAAATTCTCCTATTTTCCGATTAATACTACGCGTTGCAAACCGATTTAACGTAATATCAGGATAATATTTCAAAGGTAATGGGATAAAATAGCTTTGTCAATATAAAATGTATGATGATTTTCAAAAATAGGTACGATATGCTGCCATTGTTGCCAATAGCTACACTCCATGATCATCTCTATGCAAGGGTAAAAAACTAATCGGATTTTCTAACCATTTAAGGCCTGGGCGATAGTTATGATCGATAAAAAATGATTTTGGAAAACGAAGGTTTATCATTAGCTTTAATCTTTAGTAAAATCTGAATCGTTTGTTTCTCAACGACTTTTTTATTATAAACCGAGCGAGTATGAAAATTGTATCTGTTTTTATTTTATTATTTTTTTCTTTTATAGCGGTATGGGCACAAGACCGGATAAAATACTGCAATGATTACATCCAAACCGGTGCAGAGCGAACAGAGCAATATATACCTTACCTCAATGGTAAGCGTGTCGCTATTTTGGGTAATCCATCTACCGTGATCAAGAAAAAACATCTTGTAGATAGTCTACTCGCCAGGGAAATTAAAATCGTAAAAATATTTGGACCTGAACATGGATTTCGCGGAAATGCCAGCAACGGAACGAAAGTGGGGGATGAAGTAGATCCAACAACCAAAATTCCGGTGATCTCACTCTATGGAAATAAAAAGAAGCCTTCGGCGAAAGATCTAAAAGATATTGATGTGTTTATCTTTGATGTGCAAGATATGGGGGTGAGGTTTTACACGAATATTAATACACTTCGGGACATCATGGAAGCCTGTGCCGAAAATGAGAAGGAACTCTTGATTTTAGATCGCCCAAATCCAAATGCGTATTTAGTTGATGGCCCTATATTGGATATGAAACATAAATCGGGTATTGGTCAGTTTCCGGTTCCGATTGCTCATGGGATGACAATCGCTGAGTTTGCCCAGATGATTAACGGCGAGGGCTGGATGGCAACGACAAAAAAATGTAAGCTAAAGATCATACCCGTAGCGGGATATAATCATCAAATGTTATACAAGCTTCCGGTTAATCCTTCTCCAAATTTAAACACCGAACAGAGTATTCTACTCTATCCAAGTACTTGTCTTTTTGAAGGTGTAAAGATCAATCATGGAAGGGGGACTGATTATCCCTTTACAGTTTTTGGGAGTCCAGTCTATAAAGGCGCATATCGTTTTTCGTTTACACCAGTGAGTAAAAAAGGAATGAGTGAAACACCACTTTTTATGGATGAAGAATGCTTTGGCTTAGATCTACGTGAATATGATTTGCAGAAGCTGGTGGACAGTAAGAAAATCAATCTCTCCTGGATGCAGGAGCTCTATCGGAATTCTCCTGAAAAAGATAAATTCTTTGATCAGTCATTTTCCAAGCAGATTGGCAGTATAGAAAAATTGGTTGGTGTTGATTCCTTTCGGCGACAGATAGCAGAAGGTATTTCAGAGGAAGAAATTCGAAAAAGCTGGGAGCCTGGATTAACGCATTATAAGGAAATGAGAAAGAAGTATCTTATTTATCCGTAATCTATTTATCCGCACCGGAAGCAGTTGCATGGAATTGCGATTATTCTTACAAATGTGATAGTTGCCAATAACTAGTTTATCGGAACCTTACTCTTTAACCTGAAAAGTAAATGATGTCTGATCGAAAATATTATTGTTGTTATGTAGCTTTTTTATGGGGGCTCATCGCAAATCTAAACCAACTCTATGGGCGACAGTTAGCGCGGAGCCCAGATCGACAGAATTATATCCCCGCTGCTGGTAGTATACTTTATTTTGGAGCTGCAGATGGCGCTGTTTATGCCATTGAATAGCAGCTGTGGGCTTTATTCGAACGTTGATTTATTTTCTTAAAATTTTTTCCATTGATTTGCCTTTCGCCAGTTCATCAATCAGTTTATCTAAATAACGGACTTTTTGAACGAGAGGATCTTCAATATCTTCTATACGATAGCCGCAAATGACACCGGTAATCTTTGTTGCATTGGTGTTGAAATGCGGTGCCTGGCTGAAAAAATGTTCAAAATCGGTTTTGTCGGCGATGATCTGTTGCAGGTCCCGGGTATTATAACCTGTTAACCAAAATATGATTTCATTGACTTCTTCTTTTGTGCGACCTTTTTTTTCTGCTTTTTGTATATAATGTGGATATACTCCAGCAAATGACATGCGATATATTCTAGTATTGTCCATTTTTCTACTGATGATGGTTTGTGGTTTTTGCTAATTTACCATTTTTTTGAATGTAAAATTTCTTTACAATATCATTTTACCTGTTGTTTTATCAAAAGTAATGGTTTTGTTGGCACCTCCATAAAAGAGTGTAATGCGAAGCGTTTTATCCGTTTCCGAACTGAAAATGATGTCTTTTGCACTCCCTATTCTTATGGTTGTCCCGTCATTATTTAATGCATTGTCGGTACAGCTAAAAACCCTTTTTTCAATTATTCCTTTTTTCTCAATTATTTCTAACCAAGGTGGGGATAAAACACTATATCCGACGATTTGTGCACGATAATTTTCGTTTAAATCTTTCGTCATCCGTAGACCGAAAGAAGACATGGACAATACCAATGTGTAAAAGGGTAGCATCATTGGCAAGATGCTACAAATTAACCCCAATATTAATCCAGACAACATAATCTTTGCCAGGATCTTTTTCCAGAAGATTACGATTACAATTATAGTCAGTCCTAGCCACATCCAGAAAAGTATGACGTCACTATAATAGCCGATTAAACTTATCTTTTCCAGGTAGTAAGCGAGCATATCTATACTCAGTAATAGCGTAATGATAATATATAGTATTTGTATTTTACTTTTCATTGTAGTGATTTGTCGTTTAAAATAGGATTTTTTTTGCATAGATTTTAATGGGCTTGTCAAATGATACCATCCGATTACGATACTAAATATCACAATCGGAGAGCTTATGGTCGCGCCTAGTTCTTGAACTGTTTTTGGACATAGTCTTTAAGATTAATCGGTAAAGACAACATAATAATTTTAAAATTATAGCCTTACCTTTATAGGATACAAAATTGTCTTAAAAAATGAGTTTGAGATACAAACGTAACATCATTCATGTAAAGGAAGAAGAGCAACAAGTTATAAAGGATTTTCCGATACTGATTGGGGGCTGCGGTATTGGTAGCTATATTGCTGAGTGTCTGTTGCGGATGGGATTTGAAAATTTGATCATTATCGATGGTGATCTTGTGGAACTGACCAATCTTAATCGCCAGAATTATGTAGCGGGAGATATCGGTGTAAATAAAGCTATCGCTTTAAAAGAACGATTGGTGGCCATTAATCCCGATGCAAAGATTACAGCTTATCCTGAATTTCTAAATAAGGGTAATTTGTATAGTCTTGATTTAAATTGTAAAGTGGCTATTAACGCCCTGGATTTTTCCTCCGATATCCCTTTTTTATTTGATGAATACATGGCACAGAAAAATATCCCTGTTATTCATCCTTACAATTTGGGTTGGGCGGGGTTTTTAACTGTCATTACACCTGATAGTCGTAATTTACGATCTTTAAATGTTGAACATCAAGCGTTTGATGTGAACGTTGGGAAATATATTGTTGATAGACTACAAGAAAAAAGTATTGATACAGAATGGCTTGAGGATTTTCTTTTAGAATATGGTAAAATAGCAATGGATTCGCCACCTCCACAGTTGTCATTGGGGTTATATCTATTATCTGGAATGGTCTGCCATATTGTGTTTAACATCGCTACAGATAAAGTAATAAAAGTATTTCCTGAATCCTACTATTTGTCTCTAAAATAATAACAGCAGACATATATAAATTCTTCTTATTTCACACTACATGTTGTTGATTTAATAATTTAAAATAAAAGTCCTTATTTTTATAATTCTTGATTTATATCTACATGAATTGGACGTCTGAAGATTATTACTTTACTAAACTTGAGAAAAAAGAGCTTTCAGAGTTTATTCATTTTTATCTAAGTACGACAAGAGAATACTTTAATCTGGATAGTTCTCCTGATGAAGAATACTTTCGCCAATATGAGAATCTGATTCGAGAAGACTTGATCTTTTTTGATAAATCAATTTATTACGTTTTACGCGACAAAGAAAAACATGCTATCCAAGCCTCCATTCGTATTACTTATTGGGATAGGGAAACTATATTGCCAATTCAACAGTTATTTGCAATAAAAAAAGAAGATCTATTGATTCCAGATATTGATCATTTTTGGCATATAGGTCGTTTCATTATTTCACAAAAAATTACTGGACAGCGCATCAGTGTGCTTAAAAAGATGCTTTTTGATGCATTTTTCCCTCCATTTTACTTTGAAAATGGATTAATTATTGCAGAATGTGATAAGAAATTGGTTCGTACATTATTTAATTTAGGTATACCTTCTTACCAACTAGGCATACCAATTATTTATTTATATTCGGAAACACTACCTATTTATATAAAAACAACATGGCTGGAGTCTTTTATAGAAAAGAACAAATTGGCACAGTATTGTTTTAGTAATACGATAGACGCTCACAAAATCCTTGACACAGGGAAAAAAATACCTATACATAAGAATACTAAAGATGAAGATATAGAGTCTTATTAAAATAAAGACTGCTCAATTGCTAAAGCTGTGGCCTCAGTGATACTTTTTACTTTTAGTTTGGAAAATATTTGTTTTTTGTGAAATTTTATCGTGTCTATAGAAACGTAAAGTTTATCTGCTATCTGATCCATAGTTAACCCTTGCGCAGAAAATAGAAGAATATCTTTTTCTCGGGGCTTAAGTTTAACATGCGGTGCTTCGACCCAACGATCTTTTTCCAAATTGTACTCAAATTGTTTTCCGTTCTCATCGGACTTGAATTTAATATTTCCTGCATTAGCGTGTGAAGAAATAGAAACAACACAAAGCGCTATCCAAGGATTTGAAGATTTATCTAAAAGTATTGGCTTAAGTTTGTGATTTATCAATAAGGGTTTTCCATTCGATTGTTTCAAATGGAAATCGTAGGATATGGAATGTTTTAATCTCTCTTCTTTCGAAAGATTTTCAAAAAAATCGAATCCGACATCGTTTATTTTTTTTAATAGATGTATGTCCTGTTCTGGTACATTATCAAAATAATGTTGATAACCTTTCTTTAAAACTTCGGCAGGGGAGTTTCCACATAGGAAGATGGGGTTGTCAGACACAAACAAAAAGCTCTTTTTAGAGTAGTCGATTAAATATATACTTTGATAGGTTAATCTGCTTAAAGATTTCGCGAAATTAATAAAAGCATCTATGATCTCATAATCATCTTTGCTAAAGGTATCTTTAACGTGTACAGGCTTAAAAAAATCTTCAATCTCAATCTTCATAGTATTAATGGCAAAAATGATCTATTATCGCTTTGAAATTTCCAATTAAACTAATATTATTTCTGCTCGCAAATTACAAAAATAACAATCCAGTCTAAAGTAATTAACGAAAAATAGGCTTTTCTGACCTTTCTACGTCTATTTAGAACGTTGGTTAAAAGAGCATCTAATTTTTTCATTAAACCCTTATGACATAATGGGATAATATCCTACACAAATGGGTAGAATATCATTCCCCTTGATAAAATGTAGTATTTTAGTTTCTATCTTTAATATTGTCAAAGCAATTTAAAATTATATAAATATAGTCTATTGGATTCAAAATACCCAATGGTATGTCTTGCTTTATGTAGGATTTTAGTAAAGATCGTAATGCAATGACACCTTCGAAAAAAACTTATTCCTAATATCTCTCCTAATTATTTCAATTTTTGATTCAACCTGACTGCGCTAAGTGATCCTTAATTCGATTGTGTTATGAAGTATTACAAATACTTTAAATAGAATTCTTGGGTATAATAATATGTATGTACATTTATATTCTATTGCTTGGTATTTATTGTTTTTTATAGTAATATTGTATGCTTAATCTAATTTTTTGTGCTTTTACTTCTGTCTTTAAGCTGCTTTATTGTTTTTTTATAATGTATATACAATATTGCAATTATTGATAGTTTGAATAATTTTGAGATGGTTTTTCTTTATGCATTTTAATTTGGATGTGGGATGATAAATTTAAACATGTAAAAGAACTGAATACTTGGATAGGCATTTATAGCATACTTTTTATTATAAAATCCATCAATTATGAAAATGCATTTCCCCATTTCCGTTTTCACCAGCTTATTGCTAATGACAGGACAGCTTGTTTCGGGGCAAGAAAATACCATTTGGCAACTGGGCAGTTCCGATGGCTCCAACAGAGAATTCGCCCTGGCTCCACATGATTACAAGAAATTTCTGGAACATGATTTTGGCTACGAAGACAATTACTTTGTAGTCGGGCAATCTTCGTTGTCAAGAGATTTGCCTTATGTGTTACCCGGACCTGCCAATGGATGGGGTGGGACTGGCGGAACCTCTGGCCTAAGAACCCATTTTTTGAATTTATACAGCGTATTAAGTGGTCAAGTTGAAAATGGGAAATGGGCTCTGGAAGTAAAATTAGCAAATAGTGATCCTCAAAATAAACCGACCTTACAAATCGCAATCAATGGTAGATCTTATAATTACGAACTGAAGAATGGGGACGGATCCGTTGATCCTGTAGGTACAGGTTCAAAGTCTGGGGCTTCTACGATACGGATAACATTACCCGAACATGTTATTGCAGAGGGGTTTAACCAGTTTACGCTTACTGTAATAAAGGGAGGGTGGGTTGAGTTTGACTCCTTTAAACTATTGGGTCCCCAACAGGTGAAATTGTTGAGAGATTACACTTCAATAATTAAAGGGGTACGGCAGTCGGATTTTGAATTGAAAAATGGAAACGAGCGCATACAGTATATGCTCGTTGATCTATTGAAATTGAAAGATGATGAACGTATAAAAGTGTTGCTGGATGGAAGAAAAATCTATGATAAAACTCATGAGAAGGGCTTATCTCGACTTGAGATTCCAATGCCTTATGCATCGAAAGAGGTACGGAGTAAATATGCAATATATATCAACGATAAACTAATTCAAACATCTTCTATAAAACGATCTCCAAAAAGATTGGGTGGGGTTTCGGATTATGTCAACACCATGATAGGGGCTGCGCATTCTAGATGGATGCTGGCACCGGGACCGTGGATGCCATTTGGAATGGTAAAGATTAGTCCCGATAATCAGAATATTGGCTGGCAGGCTGGTTATGAACCTTCAATAGAATCTATTGGTACATTTAGCCATATACACGAATGGACAATGGCTGGACTGGGCACATTTCCAACAGCAGGCCAATTGAAGACTAGTGTCGGAGACCAATATAGTACGCATTCAGGTTACCGTTCGGCAATAGATAAGGCAAGTGAACAGGCTCCATTGGGGTACTATTCCGTTCATCTTCTTGACCAGGATATTGACGCAAAGCTAACCGCAGGAACACGGTCCAGTTTCCAGAAATATACTTATCATAAATCAGATACTGGACGTATTATGATTGATCTTAAAGTGAACGGAGAATATGATTATAAGATCAAAGATCTCTCACTCAAAAAGGTCTCTGATTATAAGGTTATTGGCTACAGTAACCAATTGTCCGAAAATGTCTGGTCTACCGATGCGAAACAAGATTATGTTGTCTATTTTGTCATGGAATTTGATAAGCCGATTATCAATTTCGGAACTTGGCATAATGGTCGCATAACAGATCAGTCTGATCTGGTTGCCGATAGTGCTCAATCCGCTGGTATGTATGTAGAATTCGATGTTCGTAAAAACAAGGAAGTGCAGCTGCGGACTGGGATTTCCTATGTCAGTATAGCCAATGCTGCAGAAAATTTGAAAACAGAACTTTCAGATCCATTTGGATGGTCTTTTGAACGTGTGGTCGCCAACCAACATCGGGTGTGGAATGAATTATTGGGGCGCCTGGAGATAAAGAGTAATGACTATTTGGAAAAAGAGAAGTTTTATACAAATATGTATCGTACCCTGGCCAGCCGTAATACTTTTAGCGACGTCAATGGGCAATGGCGGTCTTCTGATGAGACGATCAGAACGATGAAACATCCGGGGGACCTTGCCCTTGGCTGTGATGCATTTTGGAATACCTTCTGGAATTTAAATCAATTCTGGAATCTGGTTACACCGGAATGGTCGAATAAATGGGTGCGGTCGCAATTGGCTATGTATGATGCCGACGGTTGGTTGGCAAAAGGTCCTGCTGGGATGGAATATATTCCAGTGATGGTTGCTGAACACGAGATTCCTTTGATTGTAGGGGCCTATCAGATGGGAATACGTGATTACGATGTCACAAAGGCATTTGAAGCGATCAAGAAAATGCAGACAACAAGTCCGCTGAAATTTGAAGGTGGCTTTGCCGGTAACCGGGATCTGGATGTTTATCTGAAGTATAAGTATGTGCCTTATGACCTTGGTCGTTTCTCAAATTCCCTGGAGTATAGTTTTGATGATTGGACTGTAGGACAATTTGCAAAGTCCTTGGGAAAGGAAAAGGAATACAATTATTTTAATGATAGAGGTAGCTGGTGGAAGAATGCGATAGATGTTAAAAGTGGTTATGCGAGGATGAAAGATGCCAAGGGGGAATGGTACCGGGACTTTGATCCATTTAAATCTGGAGCCAATCATCATTATGTTGAAGGAAATGCATGGCAGTTGACATTCTTTGTACCTCAGGATATCCCAGCATTAGCTAAAATGATTGGTGAGGATGTGTTTCTAAAGCGTTTGGAATGGGGATTCGGAGAAAGTGAAAAATGGCGGTATAATGGACCAAATGATCAATACTGGGATTATCCGGTTGTTCAGGGAAATCAACAGTCTATGCATTTTGCTTATATTTTTAACTGGTTGAACAAACCATGGCTTACACAAAAATGGAGCCGGTCTATCGGTGAACGCTATTACGGACAGGGTATTTCTAACGCTTACCTGGGTGATGAGGATCAAGGACAGATGAGCGCTTGGTATATCATGAATGCAATAGGATTATTTCAGCTAGACGGAGGGACGCGAACAAAGCCAATTTATGAAATTGGTAGTCCATCTTTTGAAGAAATTAAAATTAAGTTGGGACGGCAATATGGTCGAGGAGATCAATTCACTATTAAAGCTAAAAATGCGAGCAAAAAGAATATGTATGTGCAGGGCGCAACTTTAAACGGTAAACCTCTGCAGACATTCTATTTTGACGCTGCGGAATTGCTAAAAGGAGGTGAATTAGTTTTGGAAATGGGGGATAAGCCGAATATGCAATGGGGCGTGTCGCATTAATCATGTATCACTGAGATGGACTTTAATGGGATATGATATCTTCAGATTGCAGCTTTCCGCATCGAACAGTACTGTTTGTTAAAGTTTGGTTAAACATAGAAGGACAGAATAACAAAGCTCGGGGAATGGCGTTATCAATGTAGTTTTCATAATTTAGGTTAATAATTGGTTAGTTAGTAAAAATCCTGAAGTTCCCCGCTTCAGGATTTTTTGTTGAATGATCTTTCTTCTTGGATATAACAAGCATTAGCGGCTGTATTTTGATATTATTACCTTACTTTAAGATACCTAGGGGCCTGATGAATTTGCGTCTGTTTTTAGTCTTGCTAAATCCTATTAACATTGTAAAATGATAGATATAACTGCTGTCGATATTTGTAAATCTTTGGTATTATCTGTAGTATTGTGACTACACTTAAAAATGTGCAATCTACTGCTCACTGTATCAGAAAAAAGTAGATTGTCTTTATCAAGATGATATGATCAAGTTTATCCGTTATTTTATTTTGGGATTATTTGTTTGGGAGCAAGCGTCTGCGCAAAAACTACCGACCGACTATGTCAATCCTTTTATTGGTACCAGTAACTATGGTACGACCAATCCCGGTGCTCAGGTACCCCATGGTTTAATGAATGTGTCTCCCTTTAATGTGATGGGGTCATCACTTAATGCCTTCGATAAGGATGCACGTTGGTGGTCTACACCTTACGAACATAGCAATAGCTATTTTACCGGTTTTTCACATGTCAATCTGAGTGGTGTGGGCTGTCCTGATATGGGAAGCTTGTTACTGATGCCAACCGCTGGGAAACTAGAAGTTGACTACCACCAATATGGAAGTACTTATACACAGGAAGAGGCTCATCCGGGTTATTATAGTAATGTGTTAAAAAAATACGGTATCAAAACAGAGACATCCGCAACTGCTCGTGTGGGTGTATCTAAATTTACTTTCCCTAAAGGGCAGGCTAATATTCTACTCAATTTAGGCGAGGGGTTGACGAATGAAACTGGTGCCACAGTTCGTTATGTCAGTGATACGGAACTTGAAGGTTCGAAATTATTAGGTTCGTTCTGTTATACCAACAATCAGGCTGTATATCCGATTTTCTTCGTGATGCGAGTGAATAAAAAGCCCGCAAAGAAAGGTTATTGGAAATTTCAGCGTGCCGGTGAAAAATGGGAGAATGATTGGAATAAAGATGCTGGCAAATACAAGATTTTTACCGATTATTCGAGCCAATTGTCTGGAGACGATCTTGGGGCATTCTTGAGTTTCGACGTTCAGGAAAATGAGAGCTTAGAAGTACAGTTGGCGGTATCTTTCGTAAGCGTTGAAAATGCACGAAAAAATCTGGAGGCCGAGCAACCTAGTTTTGGATTTGAGCGGATCAGAACGCAAGCTTCATCTTTGTGGAATAATGAATTATCAAGAATTCAGGTTGAAGGAGGTACCGAAGATCAAAAAACGGTATTTTATACGGCTATGTATCATGCCATGATTCATCCAAATATTTTACAGGATGTTAACGGCGAATATCCGGCTATGGGAAATAGAAAGACCCTTGTCGCGGATCATAATCGTTATACCGTATTCTCTTTATGGGATACGTACAGAAATGTACAGCCGCTCATGTCGTTGGTCTATCCAGATAAACAGATTGGAATGATTCGTTCCATGATTGATATTTATAAAGAAAATGGATGGATGCCTAAGTGGGAGCTTTATAGCCGTGAAAGTTATACCATGGACGGTGATCCAGCAGTACCTGTGATCGTAGATGCTTGGATGAAAGGCATTCGGGACTATGATATCAATACGGCTTATGAGGCTTTTTTGAAGTCGGCGACAACGACGGATTCTACGAATCGAATCCGTCCGGACAATGCCGATTATGTCAAGTACGGTTATGTTCCTCTTCGCGATTCTTTTGACAATTCAGTTTCCCATGCGATTGAGTACTATGTTGCTGATTGGAATTTAGCGCAGTTGGCCAACTCGTTGGGAAAAACTAAAGATGCACAAACTTTTGGTAAGAGAGCACAAGGGTACAAGCATTATTATTCTCCAGAATATGGAACATTTAGACCTATTCTTCCCAATGGATCGTTTTTGACACCTTTCAATCCATTGATGGGGGCTAATTTTGAACCTAACCATGGATTCCATGAAGGGAATGCCTGGAATTATAGTTTTGCGATACCATTTGATATCCCTGGTTTAGTTCAACTGATGGGCGGTAAGAAAAAATTTGTGGACAAATTGCAGGCCACCTTTGATAAGGGTTATTTTGATGTTACCAACGAACCTGACATGCTTTATCCACATGTTTTTTCGGAAATAAAAGGTGAGGAATGGCGTACACAAAAATTGGTTAAGCAAATTCTGGATAAACATTTTACGAATAGTCCCGGTGGGATCCCAGGCAATGATGATACGGGAACAATGTCGACTTGGGCTTTAATGAATATGATGGGGATTTATCCTTTTTGTCCCGGCAGACCAGATTATACGATCGTGACTCCGGTATTTGACAAGGTAACTATTCAACTTGATAAAAAGTATTATCCTAAGTCTGATCGTGTGACCATTAGACGCCAAAAAGAGGGCAATGGAGAATTTATCAAAAAAATTATCGTCGATGGAAAGCCATTAGGAGGTTTTAAGATAAGCCATCAAGTTTTGGTCAATAGTAAAGATATACTGATTGTTACCGGAGACAGATAAATCACACAGATTAAAAGAAGCTATCTACACTATGAAATATATGAAATACCTGGCATGCGCAGGTTTATTGGGAATACTGAGCTGTGCCTCACAGCAGGATTCGGCTGAAGGTTCCTATGCAAAATCGGTCAATCCTTTTATAGGGACAGATTTTACGGGTAACACCTATCCCGGAGCACAATCGCCCTTTGGTATGGTACAATTGAGTCCGGATAATGGATTGCCCGGTTGGGATCGTATTTCGGGTTATTTTTATCCCGATAGCACGATTTCGGGCTTTAGTCATACCCATTTAAGTGGGACGGGAGCTGGGGATCTATATGATATATCGTTTATGCCAGTTACATTGCCTTATCATGAAGCCGCGGCACCTTTGGGTATTCATTCCAAGTTTTCGCATCAAAACGAACAGGCATATGCGGGGTACTATAAAGTAAAGCTGACAGACTATAATATCGATGTAGAACTAACGGCAACCCCACGTTGTGGTATCCAACGTTATACATTCCCTGACGCTCAATCGGCTATTTTTTTGGATTTAAAAAAAGCAATGAACTGGGATGCCACGACAGATTCATACATCGAGGTGGTCGATTCAGTCACTGTACGCGGCTACCGGTTTTCAGAAGGTTGGGCCAGAGGGCAACGTGTCTATTTTGAAACCCGATTTTCAAAGCCGTTTACTGCAGTTCATATAGACAGCTCGGCAATACAGTCAAGTGTTGATAGCATAACAAAAACGACCAAACGTATTGGTACGGCTTTTAAAGCACGTTTTGATTTTAAAACATCTACTGGTGAACAAGTAACGCTCAGTACAGCCCTTTCGGGGGTAAGTATGGATGGCGCTTCCAAAAACCTGAAAGCTGAGGTGCCAACAGATGATTTTGATCACTATTTAAAACAAGCTGAAAGTAGCTGGAATAAAGAGCTTGGTAAGATTGCTATTCAGACTGTAGATAAAGAAGCTAAAGTAAAGTTCTATACAGCATTGTACCATTCGATGTTGGCTCCAACTATATTTGGAGATGTAGATGGCGCTTATTTTGGCGCGGATAGAAAAATACATCAGGCCGAAGGTTGGACCAATTACAGTACTTTTTCGCTTTGGGATACCTACCGTGCTTCACATCCTCTATTTACTTATCTTGATCCAAATCGGGTAAATGATATGGTGAAATCATTTATTGCATTTTACGAACAGCATGGTCGCTTGCCGGTATGGAATATCTATGGCAGTGAAACCGATATGATGATTGGCAATCATGCAATCCCAGTTATTGTGGATGCTTATCTGAAAGGAATAGGTGATTTTGATGTCAATAAAGCACTGGAAGCTTGTGTAGCAACAGCAAACATAGACAACTACAGAGGTATTGGATTGTATAAAAAGCTGGGTTATGTACCTTATGATGTTGCGGATAAACACAATGCAGAGAACTGGTCTTTGTCACGCACACTCGAATATGCATTTGATGATCATTGTATTGCGGTTATGGCGGATAAGATGGGGAACAAGGCGGTGGCAACTACGTTTTTTGCAAGAGCAAAAAATTATAAAAATGTCTATAATTCCGCAACATCATTTATGCAACCCCGTGACAGTCATGGTGCTTTTGTAAAGCCATTTGATCCAGAAGAATACAGTGCACATATCTGTGAAAGCAATGCTTGGCAATACTTCTGGTCTGTTCAACATGATATCCCGGGATTGATTGATCTCGTTGGCGGAAATGAGCGCTTTGGGCAGAAATTGGATAGTATGTTTACCTTCCATCCATCAGACACCAGTAAACTGCCTATCTTCAGTACGGGCATGATCGGACAATATGCGCATGGAAATGAACCAAGTCATCACGCTATATATTTGTTTAATGCGATTGGGCAACCATGGAAAACACAGCAATATGCTGCTGAAGTGATGGAAAAACTCTATCTAAATAATCCGTCAGGGTTAAGTGGGAATGACGATTGCGGACAGATGTCTGCTTGGTATGTATTCAGTGCGCTGGGTTTTTATCCAGTAGATCCAGTGAGCGGAAGGTATGAAATCGGTACACCATTGTTTGAACATAGCGAATTTAAACTTGCGAATGGGAAAAAATTTACTATTAAGGCAAATCACGTAAATAAAACCAATATTTACATACAGTCGGTTACTTTGGATGGAAAGCCTCTTGAAACAAGTTATATCACACATGAGCAGATCATGTCTGGAGCTACCCTTGTTTTCCAAATGGGAAGCAAACCTGGTCCGGTGTGGTACAAAAAATAGTCAGAAGCGATATCATTGTTTTTGTCGAGAGAACCTCCAATAAGTTAACAGTTATTGGAGGTTTTTAGCGAATAGCAATACTATTCAAGGTTTTTATAAAAGTAGGTTGTACTACAGGGGGCACCATTAGGAAAAAGTGCATAATTTGGAATGTTTCCCACGACCTTCCAGCCACGTTTTAAATACAAAGCATAAGCAGGGCTATCTGTTACAGTATCTAACACCAGTAGTGATTTTCTCATTTTTTTCGCAATTAATTCAAGATGTTGCAATAGATTTTCCGCTATACCAAGACGTCGAAAAGCGGAATGCACCAACATTTTTGCCACGTCCGCCCGATGAGGCTGATTTTGTGGAAGGTCTATTTGTAATTGCACGGTTCCAACGATCTGGTCCGACGAGGCGTCTTTTGCAACAAGAAGCACTGTTTTTTCTTGCTGGACCTTTGCCAGGACATTGTTCCAGAATTCACTTGCTTTTTCTTCGCTTAAGGCCTGCATAAATCCCACTGAGGCCCCTCCTTGGACAACATCCAATGTTAATGCCACCAAGTCAGAAACGACTGTGTTATTTACTTCCTTTAATTCTTCAATGTGGATACTTCTCTTATCAGAGATATGCATAGTTATTTTATGGTTTTTATTGGCGTGAAATAATTGCTTTTTAATTGAGAAATAGGATTACTGCTTCATGATGCAGGGCGGCCATCTGATAAAATGTTTTTAGGTCTTCGAAGTATTGAAGAAGATAATCTAATGCATTTTCATCATCCCAGATATCTGGGTATATATCTTTTTCAAGCATGGTGGCCGAGTCAAAACGTTGCGTTAATTCATATATAGAAATTTCCTGTAACGCTAAATCAATCTGTCTAGTTTGTTCTATATCTGTATAGGTTGCTGGACCATATCCCATGTCCTGATTGCGATCGATGTCATTGGGACCAACTAATAGCCAGCATAACGGTGGAGCGGCTTGATCGTATGTGCCGATTGATTCTCCTGTCAATAAAAAGAAAATACCTTCCCAAGCTTTATCAATATCTATTAAATTGTCCAAATGTATAGCTTCTTTGCTATATACCATTTTTCTTAATGAATGACTATCAGTGAGAAAACTATTCAATGTTTCCAAATTGACCCGCAGGAAATTTTGTATCATGCTCATGATCTTTCGATTTTGGTTGACTGCTTTTTATTTTCTGTTTTACAGAAGGATGTAACACTGTTGATTGTATTGAAAATATGACCTGGAGAAATATTAATTATTGCTCCGTGTAAATGCAAAATAAATAACATATAGCCAGCCTAAGATGCCATGAATCAGCGCCCAGAGAATAGACTTGTTGCGATCCCAAGAAGTAACGACGGCAATTACAGAACCAAGTCCAATTCCGGATTGCGTAATTGTTTGGGTCGTTGAACGGCTAATTTCTTGTCCGAAAACCATGCTCGACATTCCGACGAACATGATCAATAAAGCTAGTTGTTTCATAGTGTTTTATTCAGTTCTTTTCGTTTTTGATTCCTCATCGATTTTCTTGATTCGTCTAAAATTAACGGTCTTCTAATCTAGTCTATATTCTTTTTCTAAGTTCCGTAATTCTTCCTTAAGAAACAAGCTGTTGCCCTTGACTAGTTTTACAGTATTTGCTAATCGGGTAATTATCGGTGCTATTGTTTGGGGTAAAATTGTACCCAAATGATAGCGAATCTTAAAAAACATGCAACGAATATTAACTGTCTTAAAGAGCCTGTTTTGAAAATACGTTATTTGTTAAAAAATAGAGATATGAGAATTATTATTTTGACATTAATCATCAGTACATTCGCATTGACATCCTGTGGTGGTAATTTGGACTTCGGATATAATGAGAAGATTGCCGGTCTTTTCTATAGTTGTAAAGAAAAGTTGGATGAAAGCTACAATAAATTGTTGGAAGGAGAATATGATGCGGATAAAACGGATGAATTATCCTACGAAATGAAGCTAAAAGAGGTACAGGCGCTGAGCAGCTATGTCAAAGGAATAAAGAGTGAAGTCAATGCATTAAAGCCTAGTGAAGCGGCTACAGGCTTCCATTTGACTACAATAGCTTACATGACGAGAATTGCGGATGGTTATGGTACGTTGTTGGTCAAATATGTGGATGAGCAGAAAAAAGGTGCTAGACAGGCCTTATTACGAGATATTACGGATGAAAAAGCTAAAATAGCAGTCTTGGCAGATACTTGTTTGGAGAAACAGGTTGAGTTTTTAAATAAGGTGGGGATAAAGGCTGCTGCTGCGCAATAAGATAATCAATGAAACATAATTTTTAGCCAATGAGAACGTGCTTAACAATTGATAAGTTTTATTTAATGTTGGTTTTACTTTTACTTGTTGTATCCTGTAAAAGTAAAGCCATAAAACAAGCTATCAAGCATCCCAATCAACAGGAAACTGTACGACCCGATTGGCTAGCGCATAAGTATGATCGAGTAATGAAGATTGAGGATCGTCAGGTGACACGATTAGAAGGCAATTATCTATTGGATCTGCCATTGCAGTTTAACGCAGATTCAATAGATGTGTTTTATTTGAGCGCAAAGATCCCAATAGAACTTTTCAAGAAGTCTTCGGCGTTTTATCCTGAATTGCAAAAATTCATTCTTATTGTCCCTGATTGGAATTTTTACAGTGAAGTCAGTAAAATGGCTTCAAAAAGTGGAATGTGCGTGGAAGCAGAAACGACAAATTTTTATTACTATATCAGACGGGAAGAGGATAATGTAAAAGTTGATAGCGTCCGGCTTGGGGGACTAGAAAATCCAACGATTGATTTTGCTAAACCTATAGTGCCTGAAAACCTATTAACAGTATATTGGAAGGAAAGCTATGGTTCTGTCTGCTGCCCTCGTGATCCGATGTGGGATGTCGCCGATCAGGATAGCTCTTTTATCCGAGGTTTTGAGGAAAGAAATAAATTCAAGGTAACTATAGGGCGATATATTCAAATGCAAGGAAAAGAGGGTGAAAATAGTATATATTATACATTGCCGGGATTGACAACAGCACAGCGATTGCAATTTTTGCTTGAGAAGCGTGCACAATGGAGATTAAATAGAGAAGCCAAGAAAATGCCACTTTCAACCAAATTGTTTACACCTCAATTGCAGCAGATGATAACAACAGGTTTTAACAAGCTTGAGGAAATGCCGTAGCAGATAAGAAAATAATGTTGAGTCGAAGATTTCCGTTTTTAAAATGTATCTGTTCAAAGTATAGGGTTTATATAACATTTGATAAATAAGCATAATTTTGAAATAGTATGAGAATAAACAATCCATATAAAATTGTAGGCTTAGTGGCAACAATTGTACTTATAGGCGGCTCTTGTCAGGGACAGGAGGCAACCAAAGCTGCTAAAGGAGGTGTTGAAGACACTGTTTTACCTATCGGTCAATTACAGGGAAAGTATAATGCGATAGAAGACATTTGGGAAAATCCAGATACTGCTTACGAACAATTTATACGATTTGATGGCGAAATTCTTGCGACTTTCCATCGGACGGATGCTAATGGAGATTTAGGAACTATTGGCATCATTGATAAGACAGGAAAGGTTATTGTACAACCCAACTATTTCAGTACTACAACAAAACCACATTTTGGCTTTTTTGAAGTACAAGATAGTAAACAACGTGTAGGGTTGGTCAATGAGAAAGGTGTGGTGATCGTTTCGCCAGAATATGAGTCTATCTTTCTGGATGACACTCTTATGGCGATTGATAGTACGATCATCAAAGTAGCGAAAGATGGAAAGCAAGGATTTATTGATTATAACGGCGCTATTGTGGTTCCTTTTAAATATCAGGTTTTGGATGTTGTGGGTAAAAATAGAATCATGTATATGGAATCACCACAGCATTGGGGATTGATGGATTACAACAGCAAAATATTAACCGATCCTGTTTTTACCTTTAGTAATATTTTTGTCGACGGAAAAACGGTGTTGCCACAGGCCGATGGCGAAGAGTATACACTTTATGAAGATGGGAAAATCGTTAAGAAATAATTGTTGTCCTGAAGTAAGAAAGTGCTATTTCCAGAGCGGGAATAGCACTTTAATGAATAAACTGTCTTTATGATTGTGTACATCATAAGCTAACGAGAGATTAATTAATCCAGTAGCTGTATTTCAAATATTTTGTCCCAATTTTTTCCTGTGAGAAAAAAGGTGTTTGATTTTTTATTGTAGGCAATTCCGTTTAATACATCCAGATCAACATGTTGTGTCACATTTTCTCGTAATTTGGAAAGATTTACTAACCCCTCTATAGCACCTGTTTTTGGGTCTATGATACCCATGACATCTTCCATAAAGAAATTAACATAAATCTTTCCTTTTACCCATTCCATTTCGTTTATCTGGTTAACGATTTTCTCATTTGTGGCAACACGGATATAACCAATTTTGGAAAAATCATTAGGATTGAGTATATAGATATTTTCTGAACCATCTGACATATACAAATTTTTACCATCCGAGGTCAACCCCCATCCTTCCATGTTTTTGAAATATGGTAGTGTTTTTATTGTCTTTAATGTTGCCACATCATAGACATAGGCAAGATTGCTTTTGTAGGTCAATTGATATAATTTCCCATTTAATATGGTGGCACCTTCGCCAAATATTGAATCGGCTAATTCGATCTTTTTGATTGGCTTTCCTGTGGTGGGATTGACAATGCGGATACTTGACTTACCTTTATTTCCACTTAACCCAACGCCATTGCCCGTACTTTCCATCAAGTTTTCTCCAAAGAACTCTAACCCTTGTGTGAAAGCTTTGATATCATGTGGGTAAGTATTAACAATTCGGTACTTTAAAATTCGAGGTGGGTTTGATGGCAAATAGTCTATGTTTACTGTGTTTTCTTCGGATTTTCCAGCATTAAATACAACCGCCTTAATGATTTGCTTGCCAAATTTCTCTCGTGATAATCTATATGTTACTTTATTGTTTTCTGTGACTTTAGCAATCGGGTAATCATTGATATAATAAAGGATGGAATCAATTTTTACATTAGGTGTATTTGTAATCTGAAACGATAATTCTTCATTTGTTGTATAATCTTGTTTAATCCCCTCGAAGCTAAAGCTTGGATTATTTTTTGGTAAGTTATCTGGAGACGGCAATGTTGTTTTTTTACCGTTTTCTCCGCATCCTATAAAAAGAGATGCTACTGTTAGCAAAAATAGTGAAGAAGTTGTTTTCATTTTTGTAGAGCTTGAAGATAGTGGGATTTGTTTTATACTTAAAGAAAGATAAAAATAATTTCAAAAGAAACCTAAATCATTGCTGAAAAAGATTCATTGCGAAAAACAATTAAGCTGTTTTGCTCTAAAATAGTCTTGAAGACCTTGTTGCTGGAATTAGCTATACCAAATATGTGGGGAATAGAATCTGGAGCAGCAGTATTTTGGTAATTAGGTTTGAGCGACACGAAATTATTTCGTGTGCTCAAACCTTTATTGTTGTTTTTATTGTTTTTTATCCCACCATACTTTGGACAAAAAGGAATCTCCGTTCTGCATTCTAGAAACAGCGTCTTTGAGATTTGTTTGATTTAATTCAGCCTCCTCGCTGGAGTAAATAGCTCGACGCGGTATCTGTCCATTGGTGGATCCCGGATTTGGACCAGGTGTCAATTTTGGATAACCAGTACGTCGCCATTCGGCAAATGCTTCCATATCTCTGCCAAATAAGCTAATCCATTTTTGAGTAGCGATTTTCTCCATCTTTTGTTCGTCTGTCAATCCATTTAGGTTGATGACATTTTGCTCATAAGATGAAGGGATGGAAGTTAAATTGTACGGAGGAAGGGCAAAGGCAGCTTTGACACCATCTGTAAAGAATGATTGCGCATTTGTACTTGTCGCACCCCAACCTAATAATGCTGCCTCGGCTTTGTAAAAACATATGTCTGAGTAGGTCATTGCATAACTTGGTATTGGAGCAAAATTCAAGCTAAACCATGTTGACTTGTTGGCCGTAGAGTAATTTGCTCTGATCAGTTGAGAAAGTTCGTTATCGGTTAATGCTACTCCAATTCCTTGGTAGGTGATAGCACCGCCTATAGTGACTGGTTCTGCAAGTAGACCTAAACGGGGATCATTATAATCCTTCAATTTATTTACCAATGTGTTGGCTAAGTATCGTAAGTCTGCGCTTCCAGTAGTCATCTGCCGTAATATAGGGTTTTGATTCTCGGCTTGGGCGTTATTGAATGTAGGAACTGCAGCATTATCGCTGTTACTTGAGATTAGCCCAACTGGAGAAGTCATTGCTTCTGTAACGGTTTTTTGCGCTAATGAGAGGTTAGCATAACGCATTCTCATGCCCAATTTTAGTTTTAAGGAGTTTCCGAATTTTTTCCATTTATCAATATTACCGCCATAGAAAAAATCGGAGGAGCCATAAGATTGATCGCCAACGGTGAGACGTGCTAAAGCTGCATCAACTTTTATGACCAGTGCGGGATAGATATCCTCTTGTTTGTCAAACTTAGGGGTTCGGTTGATCTCTCTGCTGTCTTTTGTAATTTCCGAATAGGGGATGTCTCCAAATAGATCGGTTAACCGTTGGTATAGGTAAACTTCATAAAGTTCGGTTATTGCCAGTTTACTTCTACCTTCGGGACTTTCTTCTTTGCCACTGAGCTCCTTTTTTATCTGAATGATGTTTCTGAGCAGAGTAAAATGCTGCGACCATATCAAGTTTTCTGGTCCTTCAAAATAACGCGATACAGGTACTACAGGTCCACCCGCCCAATGCTGGATCCAAGAGCCAAATTTATTGTTTGGAAGTTCTCCCGACTCCTGAAACGTACCATCCCGGAGGATTCTAGCCATAAGCAATGCGGGATCTATTGCTGTCACTGATGTTGGTGGTGTATTTATTTTTTCAAAGTCTTTCGTGCATGCGCTAAATGCTGCAATGGAGACAAGAGCGATAACAAATCTGTTTTTTATCATTTTCGTTTTCATAATTCAGTGTTTTAAAGACCAACGGTAAGGTTAATGCCAAAGGTTCTCATCATAGGTAGGGAAGTGGATTCAATCCCTATGGAGCTATTGTTTACATTGAAAGCAGAAGCTTCTGGAGAAAAACCATCTGTTTTTCGTTGGAAATAGAATAAGTTTCTACCGTATAGACCCAATTTCAATGAATTGATCACGCGATGTGGCATCAGATTTTTCGGGAATGAATAGGAGAGACTGATTTCGCGCATTGCAATATAACTCATATCATTAATCATTTCCTCAGATACCATGACTTCTTTGTCACTAGCTACCATATTCCAATAATCCTGAGCATTCACCTGTTTGCTGTTTTTTGTTCCTGTGCTTGTCCAATTGCCTGCGCCATCTTGTTGTGCAACCATCCCATCAGCGACATAACTACCCTCACGTCCCTGTAACGTTTTTTTGCTCGTACCATAAATTATTTGTTCTCGATTGGACTGTGAGAAGATCACTCCCCCTTGACGAATATCAACAAGCGCGTATAAGTTGAACCCTTTGTATTTTAATGTGTTGCCGAAACCGCCTATCCAATTTGGCTGCGCATTTCCAAGATCTGTTTCCACCCTTCCGGCGGTACGTAAAGGGAGCCCTGTAGTTGGATCAATTAATCGATTTCCATTTTCATCCTTAATCCATGCAAATTGGGTCCCAATAAGCTGACCGAATGGCTTTCCTACTTCGGCGACAACGTTGATTCCTCTATCCGTTGCCAAAAGGAAACTTTCTACACCGGGGTAAAGCGATTCAACCTTGTTGCGGTTTCTATTAAAGTTAAACGTTGTATTCCATTCAAATCCTGATTCGGTTTTGAAGGGAGTGGCCCCTAGTACAAATTCGATCCCTCTGTTACTGATTTCTCCGGCATTGATGCGATTTTTCACGTAAAGACTTGATGGCGCAATCGGTACATCTAGAATCTGATTTTTTGTTTTCGCCTGATAGTAAGTAAAGGATAGCGAAAGTCTATTCTTTAAAAACCTGAGATCTGCACCAGCCTCTATAGACGTGGTCAATTCATTCTTTAAGTTGGGATCAGGGATAATTTCAGTATATGAAGCCATCGGTACACCGCCGTGTGTATATTGATTAAGACTATACGCACCCGTTAATTGGTAGGGGTTTCCGGAGCTACCTGCCTGTGCCCAAGAAGCTCGGATCTTGGCGAAAGACAGCGCATCTGACTGCCATTTGAATGCATCAGATAGCACAAAACTGGAACTTATCGAAGGGTAGAAAAACGAATTGTTATTTTTGGATAATGTAGAAGACCAGTCATTGCGCGCCGAAAAGTCGACAAACCAATAATTTTTATAGCTAAATTGGCCTGAGAGGTATACCGAATTGATTTTTGACTCGATAAGATCGAATATATAGGTATTCGTAGTGGTATTATTGATGACAAAGAGATTAGGTACGATAAACTGATTACCAGCGTTTCCTGTCATTCGCAGATATCGACTTTGATGACTTGCCCCCATATTGGCGCTGAGCTTAATGTTATCCGATAAAGTGAAATTAGAGCTGGCAAGGATATCAAAATTATCTTCACGGGATCGGATAACTTCTTCTCTGATATCGCCTTTTCTGTTTAAGCTCTGATAGGTATTGATCGGTCTATATCGGAATCGCTGATCGGTATAGAAATCAGTTCCTCCTGTCGCTGCTACTTTGAGCCAGGGAGCGAAGTCATAGCTTAGGCGGAGTAATCCAATGATGCGATCGCGGCGATCTTCGTTGTGATTTTCGTGGATTGTCCAAAATGGATTGGCCGTGGAACTATTCGTTGCGTAAGTTTTTTCCAGACCCTCCGTTAAGCCGGAAAAACCAAGCTGCCTGCTTATTTCCTGTGCCGTCCACTTATATTGGGACATGATATCATTCCCTAGGCTTCGTGGTTGACTAATAAATAAATAGGCAGGATTATCGGCTGCATCAGCTAATGTTGGTCTATTGTTTCCTTTTTGAGCGATGTAATTTGCTTTTACATCAATATGAAGTTTGTCCGTAATTTTTGCCTGTGTGCGTAAACCAAAATTATTCCTTTTTAAAGTATTGGTGGGGATATATCCGTTCACATCTGTATTGGCAAAAGAAAAACGATAGTTTATTTTTTCATTTCCGCCGTCTATGCTTAAGTTATTGACAAATTGTTTTTCGGTTTGAAAAAAAGATGCATAGGTATCAGGTTTAGGTGTTAGTTGCAGTACATTTCCATAGGCATCTTCATACGTTTGCCCCTCCATTTTGGCTCCCCAGCTGGAACGTGTTGTACGGTCCCGGCCTGCACTCATTTTTGGGATACCACTGTAACCATTTTTTATGGCATCACTCATGGAAACGATGGTTCCGTCGTCTTTTCGGAAGTGAGTAAATGTGCCGTTAAGTCCTTGACCATATTCATTTTGAAAATCGGGGAGTACTAAACCATTTCCAAAGGAATAGTCTGTACCATAGCTGAAACGTGTTTTACCGGCTTTTCCCGATTTTGTTGTAATCAGAATGACACCGTTGCTGCCTCTTTGACCGTATAGTGCTGCGGCATTGGGCCCTTTTAGGACGGACATGGTCTCAATATCTTCGGGGTTAATATTACCAATACCGTCGCCATAATCTGTTCCACCGGATTGGTTTGGTGCTGAAATGTTTTGATTATCAATCGGTACACCATCGACTACGTAAAGCGGTTGACTATTACCAACAAGTGAGTTGTTACCACGAATAACGACTTTTGAAGATCCTCCAGCACCGGAAGCGGCACGGCTTACTTGCACACCTGCAACCTTTCCCGAAAGTGCATTCGCAACATTTGTTTCTTTACCTTGTGTCAATTCATCTCCTTTTAACTCCGCAACAGTATAGCCAAGGGCTTTTTTCTCCTTTTTAATACCTAGTGCAGTCACAACTACTTCCTGTAGGTTTTCCGATACCGATTCCAGACTGACATTGATGGCAAGCTTATCTCTTTCAGAGATGTTGTAGTCTGTCAGTTCCTTGGTTTTAAATCCGATGGAGGAAATGGTAATCTGGTATCCTTGACCAGCTGGGATCTGATCAAAAGAAAAGGTACCATCTGCAGCGCTAGTCGTTGCCCTTTTGAATTTGTTACCCGCATTCTGGATAGTAACTGTTGCGGAGTATATGGGCTTACCCGCTTCGTCGCGAATGACGCCGTTGATCGCTGCCTGCTGTTGTGCATTAACGATTTGATAACTAGTTGCCAAAAGGCCCATTAGTCCAAGACGTAAACCCCAGTTTACATCAGCACGGATATTGGTTCTTAGCATAAACATGGTTAGTAGGCCATGTTTGGAAGGTAAATAATTGTGCATAATTTATGGATTAAATAAGTAATATATATTTTAATTCTGTACAGTTATAGTAATGTGGTGGAGTTCTTGTATATCTGATAGTATTTTTCGGAAGACGGATGGATCATTTTCATAGGTGCCACTGTAATATTTGTCTTCGATAGCTTCGGAATCAAATTCAAGTTTGATATTATAGTTTTGACTTATAATATGTAGTAGATCTTTAAGGGCTAAATTTTTGAAGATTAGTGTGTTTTGTTTTTCGGAATAAAAACCTCTTCTGTTGAATTTGGAAAAATTCATCCGTTCTTCGGCGATAATTTGAAGTTGTCTATGATCGATGGTTATTTCTTCATTTGGTATAAATTCAAGGAGCAGAGGAGGGGATCCTGTTTTATTTTTTAGACTCTTTAATTGGATACGTCCTTCAAATAATTTGACTTTTGTTTGTGAAGATTTTAGCTCATCTACGCTGAATATTGTACCTAATGCGGTTGTTGTTAAACCAGCGGTATGCACACTAAACGGTCTTGACTTATCTTTGGCAACAACAAACTTTGCCTTTCCTTTTAAATGAATATCACGGGTAGACAGCGAAGAAAAATTATCTGCAAATTTAACTTCCGAATTAGGATAAAGTTCAATTTCTGATCCATCAGGAACATCTATCTGCATCGGCGAATTGCCAGAATTAATATAATAGAAGTTGCTTGGGGATTCCAATTTCGGAGTTTGTTTTTTTGGGGCAGAAGTAATCGTAGGGATATTTGTTGTTGTCTTCCAATATTGAAAAGATTCCCAGCCTAGTGTTCCGACAAGTAAAAGTATCGCAGCATACTTCAGTAGGGCATAGATTTGTTGTTTTGTATCCCTTATCATAATTTTTTTGATCAGGGATTGTTTGATTGAGTCATGCTGTTCAAAAGCTGCATGTTCTTCTATATTGTGCCATTCACTTGCTGGAAGCCAATCATCCAAATTTAGTTGGTTATTATCCAGTGCATTTTGAACCGCTTTAACTTCTTCGGTATTTGCTTCTCCGCGGAGATATTTTTCAACGAGTTCTTTCGTAATCTTCATACATATTGATTACGATTGAAAATAGGATATCCCCCAAAGGAAAATTAAAAAAGATTTAGCATCAGTATGGAGAGCAATAATGCTTTTCTGATCGCTTTTAAGGCAAGGGTAATTTGGTTTTCTACTGTCTTGGATGATATCGAGAGTTTATCCGCTATTTGTTTATGGGATAGATTGGAATAGCGGCTCAACATAAAGATCTGTTTTCGCTTTTCGGGGAATTGATTAATTATATGTTGTAATGTAGTTTCAAGCTGTTTGGCATAGTAATCATCTTGTGGGGAATAGCGCTGAATGAGCTCATTTTCTGTTTGAAGAAGTTTCTTTCTATTATATTCTTCTTTGATTAGATCCAAAATTGTTGTCCTTGCAATACAAAAGATCTGAGATTCTACAGTAGCGTCAATATTCTTTTCATTTAAGTTTTTCCAAAGCTTAATAAATACACGCTGTACAGTTTCTTCGGCTAAATAAGAGGATCTGGTTTTATTGAACGCATATTGGTATACTTTGGTACTCCATTGATCATAGTATCCTTCAAATGTTTGGATATGTAGCAAATAATTGATTCCCATAGTGTAGACTTGGAATCTCTAATATAGCTAAACTAAATGATTTAAGATAAATTTGGACAGCGTTTTTCTAATAGCCAAAACGTTAGTGTGATGAGACTTGTTTCTAAAGAAATCTGCAGTATAACATTTTTACATTTCTCATCATGTTGAAATATTATTTGAAGGCTGAACTATTGCCCTAGTTTCAATTGTTATAGCGTTATGAAGGTTCTATATTTTTCAGGTACAAGCGGAATTCTGTTGCCCTACAGGAACAAAAGCTATTATCCCAAAGATTTAAAGGATAGGAGCAGGCTTGCTGTATATAGTCTGTTGTTCAATTCTTTGGAGGTAAATAGCACGTTTTACAAGATACCCCGCAAGGAGACTGTCGAACGATGGTCTCAGGAAACAAACGATAGCTTTCGTTTTACTTTTAAGCTTTGGAAGGGAATTACTCATCAAAAGGATTTAATTTTTGAACCAAGCGATGTTATTAAATTTTTGGATATTATTAATAGTGTTGATAAGAAGAAGGGGTGTTTGTTGATACAATTACCTCCATCAACCAAATTTTCCTCATTGACCAATTTAGATAAGCTTTTAAGATGTATGGCAACTGATAAACGAAGTTTGGATTGGCAAGTATGCATTGAGTTTCGTCATCAGTCCTGGTATCGCATGGAAACAATGACACTGTTAAATTCTTATGGTATGAATTTGGTATTACACGATAAAGATGGTGGCGGAATAAACATACAGTACACCGGTAGTGATATGATTTATATACGTTTTCATGGACCAAAAGGTGATTATAAGGGGAGCTATGAAGATGCCGTATTATATGAATATAGTGGTTATATCAAAGAATGGCTAGCTGAAGGAAAAGAAGTTTATGTTTATTTTAACAATACCATCGGCGCTGCTATTGCCAATCTCAGAACATTAGAAGAATATATTAAAAGATTATAATATATGGATTGTTTAAAAGATACTCCCACGAATATATTCTTTCCCCATATAACCATCCCAGTTTTCATGGTCACGCATAATGTGGTGATAGACTGTGGCTAGAGCCTGCATCTTAGTGAATAAAGGAATGCCTTTTCGGATACAGTCATAGTCTGTGTAAATCCCGTTGCAATCATTCCATTGAAGCCACTGGAGCAATTCTTGTCGTTCCATAAGTGAGAGTCTATCAAAAAGTGTTTTATCTTTTAAATCTAGCAGCTGATAGCGCCAATCCTTTCGTTGCGACTCCATTGCGATGATTTTGGGTAATTGATAACCGATAATCTGTTTGATGAAAGATTCCATAGTTTGAGCAATTAATTGTTAAACATAAGTTGTATTGGACCATTCGAAATGCTATTAAACTGCTTTTTTGTATGATTGCGCAATATCTCTCTATAGGTATACTCTACGGCTTTTGATTTGCAAAGAGGTTTTACACTATTTTCCATACATTTACTGTCAGTGTAGTTGCCTTTTGGGTTATGCCATTGCAGCCAATCAACGAGTACCTCCCGATCCATCACTTCAAGTCGTTGAAGTAAACCATTTATTTCACTTTCTTTAAGTTGTTCACGCCAATCGGACCATATAGATCGTGATGTGAATTCTCTGTTTGCTTTGAATTTATTTTCCATCGTGTTTTTATACCTTTTTGTCGGACTTTATGTAGACTATCAACTTTATTTAAACTACCAGCTTACTTATAATCGCGTTACCAAGTTTACTTTTCATAAATAACGCAATCTGTTGAAGTAGTTCAGGGCTAACTTCGGGGACTCTTTCCAAGTCTCGAATAAACCATTTTTGAATCACAGGATAATGCTTAAGAACTGGATCAAATTTTACGACTTCAGCCCTAGATGATTTACCTTCAGGATCGTAATATGACCAAAGTACAATAAAGATTGTATGGGGATCCTCATCCGGATAGGGGGTGTGGAAGCGAACAATATCGCCAACATGTAATTCCTTATTGTCAAATCCTTTTGCCTGTTCCATAAAGACCTTGTCTAAAATTGATATTCAAATATACTAAAAATATTAGTTTTATAAAATTTTGTTGAAATTTTTTGCTAAATATATTGTTGGTTAGGGTTAGAGCGATCTAGCTTTATTTCTATTGGCGGGAAACTTAATGATAAAAAAAGAATTTTCTTATCTATTTGATCGGTAGTTGTTTGTGTTTTTAAATGGACAATAAGCAGTTTTTGCAACTGCTTGTCTTTCGTAGAACGTATGACATCTTGTAGCAAAAGTGTTTGAAATGATAATGTTTGGCGGGAATACTTCTCATTATTCAACAAGAATATACAGAAGATTTTTTTGTTGAGTCCCCTTAGACGGAGGAAATGATGCTATCAGTCTTTCAGAAATGAAACAAGGGGTGTGATAAATCGGTCGAAAGCTTCAATATGGGGCAGATGTCCAACGTTGTCGAGTTCGACGAGTTTTGAACCTTTGATTTTTTGTCGTGTTTCCTTTCCTAAATATTGATACAGTCCCATTTTTGCGGCTACTTTAGGATCTTTTACGTTGGCTTTACCGATCGCAGTTCTATCTCGCGTACCGATGATGAGCAGGGTGGGTGTTTTTATATACTGAAATTCATAAACAACAGGTTGAGTAAAGATCATGTCTGATGTTTTGGCATTTACCATGGCAACGATGGAATAATCCTTAGCTTTTGTCCAGCCTGTAAGTAGGTACACCCATTCATCGTATTCCGGCTTCCATTTGTTGTCGTAATAGAATCCGCTTTGGTACTTTTTTGCAGATTCATATCCCGTTTTTAATTCCGTTTGAAAATTTTGGTCGATGGAAGTATAAGGTGCGACAAGTTTCCAGTCTTCCAGCCCAATGGGATTTTCTAAAACAAGTTTTTCCACAGTTTCGGGATACATTAATGTAAATCTCGTTGCAAGCATCCCGCCCATAGAGTGCCCAAGTAAGGCGACCTTATCAAGTCCCAACTTGTCTAAAAGCAATTTTGTATTTTGCGCTAGCTGCTGAAAAGTAAACTGATAAGCTGTGGGTTTCGAAGATTTACCAAATCCAATCTGATCAGGTATTATAACGCGATACCCAGCCGAATTTAGCGCCTGAATGGTTGTTTTCCAGTATGCTCCGTTGAAATTTTTGCCGTGGAGTAGTAACACGGTGTGACCATTCGGTTGTTGCGAGCTGACATCCATATAGGCCATTTTTATTTCTTCACCCTGACTCTTTAAATTTAAGTAATGTACTTCATAAGGGTATTGATAATTATTGAGCATAATATCCAGTACAGGGCGATCTGTCTGTGCGTTTGATAACGAATAGACGAGACTGAGCAGTACAAGAGCAAGCTGTTTTATCAATGATTTCATTTATGTGTTTTTTTAAGTATACATCATCACTTTGGCAACTTTATTTTATAAACCTGATAGGGTAATTCAACTCGGTCTATGCCATTGTTCCATTGCGGATCTCTGGATAGTTGTGCGCATGAAAAGTAAAGATAACCATTACCATCTATACCCAAAGAATCTGGCCATAACAATCTGGGGTCCTGTGTCAATAAATGAATTTGTCCATCTGGACTCAAGTATTTAATACTGTAATCCATTGAGGTCGTCAGATAAATATTACCGTTCCGATCGGCAAGTAAGCCATGTGTGACGCCTACATTTCCCATGTCTTCTACTTTGCCTTGCAGGGCTGATTGGGATAGTGTATCATCAGCAAGGTACTTTGTAGCAATGCGGTATAAGTTCTTTTTATTAATTGGTTTAAAATAGAAATAATTAAAGTCATGACTTAGCGCTATCCCGTTAACGTGAGAGAGAAAGGGGTTACCGTCCTTATAGCGCATGTCTATGCCGGAATAGGAAATGACAACTTGCGGATCAGCTAATGTGAAGGAGCTTTTTTCCAGTACTTTTCTACTATTTCCTGATTGAAGATCAAGAACAATTATTGCGGCCTGACCAGGATCGGAAAGATAAGCTAGATTTTTTTCGAGGTCAATGCGTACATCGTTCAAACCTGATTTCGCTTTGTCAAGATCTTCAAATGTATAGATACGTGCTATTTGATTAATTTTTGTATCGATTTTAAGGAGTTTGAATTGTCCGGTAGGAGATGCACCATCTGGGCCGAAAATAGACCCAGAGGTTGATGGTTTAGAGTCTAATACCCATAAGTTGTCCTGTGCATCCACAAAGATGTCCTGAACGTTTACAAAATGTGAGCGCTCGTCTCCTTGACTATTCCAAGCTTCATTAGGATAGGGGGTGCTTTTACCATCAATGATTTCAGTAAGGGCGTACCGGTAATCTTTGTTTTGTTTAGGAAATGATACGAATAATCTATTTGTCGAAGTTGCGCTGACGCCTATGGGACGGTGGGCCCCAAAAGATGCCGCGACTTCTAGTTTCGGATCTAGAGCGAGTTTTTCTTGTGCTTGCATTGTAGAGCATAATAGATGAGCGAATAGGAAATAAAATAAAAGTCTTTTGAACATATTTGGTATTTATTTGAGATCTGATGACGGTGCTGAATGAATTGTGAAAACCAGTATTCTATTTTATAACTTCTTTTTTACTGTTATTGTTTTATAAGATATTATTATATAAGGGGAGGATAGTCCCGTTAGTTCAGATAGAATGGATCAGATTTTTCATCCTGATCAGGCGTTAACAGTTGGGTATTGGAAAGACGAGGGTATCGGTTCGCCGCGAGGGATAAGGAAAGGCGCGAATTCTATTGCGGGGATAGCTATTGGTGAAAATGGTATTGCTACGTTGGGATCCTCTGCTAGTTACGGTCTCTTGGTAAAAGAAATACTTGATTTTTTTAATACGGGGAGAAGGCCGGTGCAAGCGGCGGCATTAGAGATATTCCGCTTTATGGCGGCTGTACAATGTAGTAAGAAGTCAAATCAGTACGAATCCTCAATGATATATAGTTTTTAACATGCCCCGCTATTTTCTACAGCGGGGCATATTTTCATTATTTGGTTAATTTGACGCCAAATACGGATTCAAGTTTTTCCTCCATCGGTCCACCGCCATTTTCGTCGGATCCTACGCTACTAAACACAATTTTTCCGTCCGGATCAATTAGATATGCGGTAGGAATTCCGCTGACAAAAAAAGCCGATTTTGATAAATTTGTTTTGTCGTGTAGTTGTGGCCATGGATTATTTTCTTCTTTTACCGCTTTCTTCCAGTCGTCAAGCTTTGCGTCAATGGAGATATTGATAATTTCGAAGTTCTGACCCTTTAGCTGTTGATAAACCGATCTGAGCCTAGGAAATGAGATTCGACATGGACCGCACCAAGAAGCCCAAAAGTCAATCAATACATATTTTCCTTTGAGCTTATTGAACGAAAAATCATTTCCGGTGGTATCGGGAAGAACGAAGTTCGCTACAGTAGATCCTATACTGGATCTTTTTTTACTATTGATTTTTTCCTCTACCTGTTTGGCTGCTTTAGTTTCTTTGATCGGAGGAGATAATTTGGAAAAATAGCTTTCTAATTGTGGGAGAGAGAGACTGCTGACCACTCCTAACAGCATAAAGGGCGCATCGGATCCATTAGGATCAAAATATTTTGTAAATAGCGAGTCATTTAATTGTGTTTGACGCTTATAATAATAGTCAATTGCATTATCATAATTGGTAGCTCCTTCTTTCAGTGCATCTTCACCAAATTTAGCTGTTATTTCTTCTCCGATCTTATCAGTAGCGGATTTTTTAGCTTTGGAATAATTAAAATATGCAACTGAACGAGCGGGGCCATTTATTTGAGCTGAAAAGAGATCTTTGCCAAGTTCAAAATCAAGATTCAATGTTCCTGATTTTTCGATAAACAATGGAAATGGGGAATAACCACCTTTTGTTTTGATGTCATATTGAAGGTAAATATATCTTATGTCAGGAAAATCGGATTTAATAAGCATTTGATACTCGCCATTTGAACTGATTTCTGCAGAATCTTGAGACTGATGGCTGTATACATATATTTTATTCAATCCTTTTGTGTCGCCAGTCACTTTTCCTTTTATTTTCAGATCGATCTGAGCAAATAGGGTATTAAATGAGAAGAAAAATAGTGCCACAAGGACTGTTATTATTATATTTTTAGATTTCATGATAAAGTTTAAATTTTAATGTACGATTGATAGACCTATTAATTTAATCCAGCAGGTAGATATGGATCGCTATTGGGCTGTAAATTCCAGCTTGGATTGGCAAGTATGGTCGGATTATTGATCTGTAATGTAAAAAATTTACTGATGATATCCGCTTTGTAGGATTTGTTACCTATGGTATGGATGACCTGCGTTTTCGACCAAGGTTTTCCTTTATCTAGTGCCAATCTCTTGATGTCGAATGTCCGTTGATAGGTGCCAAGCTGCATTTCCCGTCTACGTTCTTTCAGAATTTCCTCTAGTAATTGATCCTGACTAAAAGCCCCGCCATTTGGAAGATCTGTATTTGCGCCTGAATAGCGATATTTGCGCAGGATATTAAGATCGATTAACGCTTGTCCCAATTGGCTTAACCTTGCATTTGCTTCCGCTTTTATCAATAGCAGCTCGGGATAAGTCATTCCCTGTGAAGCGATCATTTTGTTGTCTCTATAATACTTAAGGCGTACACCATCATCATGTTTCACACCGCCTTCAACCACTGAATAGCCCAGCGTTTTGAGCATAAATAGCTTGTATCTCCGATCTGCATTTTTATCAAATAGCTTGATAAATTCTTCCGAAGGATAGGGAGAATAGCTGTAGGGGGTAGGGCGATAAAATAGTTGTTCCCTATTGTAAGTCTGTTTCAGTAAATTATCTTCGCCTAGTAACTCAAGACCAACTTCGGCATCGGTACCAGCTGGTGGAGATGCATTTGGATCTTGTCTATAACTGAATTTATTTAGGTTATAGATAAGATTGTCAGTATTACCTTTGGCTGCAATGGCTTGCGCCCATGCATCATTTGCATATTTGGACATTTTGGTCCAATCTCTTTTGAACATGTATAGCTGTGCTAACAAGGCATTAACTGCTGGCTTACTTGCACGGGTTGGGTTTCCAACGGTATTTGGAGCGCCGGTCAATGCATCGAGCAAATCTTTTTCTGCCAGATTTATAATTTCATTTGTGCTGGCGAGATCGGGATTGGGAATATTAGGTGAACCTGTTGTCCGGTAAGGAAGCACTTTTTGATCATTTTTACCTTCTGGATCGTACATTGGACCATACCCAAGTCCTCCGACAAGATAGGACCAGGCTCTTCCAGCTTTTGCCTGTGCAACAATTATTTTACCCAGATCTGAATTTTCCCCCTTAAGATTTGAAACTTCATCAATGGCAATATTGAATATGCCCGCAGCACGATAGATAGCCCACTCCCATGTGTATTGGGGATCTATCGGATTCGTATAGGGGTAATAAAATTTAAATGCAGCCCAACGATCTACATTCGGGTGCGTACTTTTGTATAGATATATAGCCTGATTTTCACTGATCGTTAGGTTGTCACCCATAAAAGCATAGAAGCAACCTCTGTTGTTGTCTGCATAAAATGAGCTAATGGTATTTGTATTATTCAATAGATTCTCCAGATCTTCGACTTTTGAAGGAATCAACTGTCCAATAGGTTTAACATCCAGGTATTTGTTGCAGGAGAAGGTCGATATGGAGACCAGGCCCAGAGCAAGGTATATTATTTTTTTCATTTCAATTAATTTTTAGGTTAGAGTCCGAATCGTAAACCAATAAATATCTCGCGTGGTAAAGGCAGTGAGGTAAATCCTTGATCTGTTCCTGCCCCAGTACCACCACTTACATTGAATTCTGTAGTTTCGGGGTCTATGTCCACACCTTTGGCCGTAATACGAAATAGGTTTCTGCCCTGGACAAATATTCTTGCGTTGGTAAGACCAATTCTTTTGCTCAGTTTCTCGAGATTATAGGAAAGTGTGATGTCCCTTAATTTGGCATAACTGGCATTACCTACATTGACATCCGCAAAAGGGAAGGAGAACATATCCATATTCCATTCTTCCAAAACGGGATATATTGTATTCTTTTCGTCTCCCGGTTTCCGCCATCTTTCGGCTACATGTCGGTTTTGATAGTTGGATCCACTAAACGTATCCTTCCTATATTTATGGCCTAGCTTTGCTATAAACATAAAAGATAGGTCCCAATTTTGATAGCTGAAGCGATTTGTTAAAGCAAGATCCCATTTTGGTCTAAAGGTCCCCTGATAGACCAAGTCGGTAACTTCAGCATTGCTTGCCAATACAACCTGATTGTCTCTGGTATAAACTTGCGTTTGACCGAGTTCATTAAGACCTGCAAAACGATAGCCCCACAAACCGTCTGAAGGATATCCAGCAACCATGATTCCTCCTGGAGTAGTATAACTACCTGTGTACGGGCGGCTTACATTGTAGTGTTTTACTTTGTTTGCGTTAAAGGAGATATTGGGCAAAATATCCCAGCTAAATTTACTATTTTTGATAGCGTGGACGTTGAGCCCAAGCTCAAATCCATGATTGGTCATTTTCCCTACATTTTTTGTTAGGGAGCTAAAACCTAGAGTCGGATCTGCGGCGTCGGCAGCTAAGAGGTCAGAACTGTTCTTGTTGTAATAATCAAAGCTACCTTCTATCGTATTGTTGAATAAACCGAAGTCTATTCCCGCATTGGCAATATTCGTTTTTTCCCAGCGCAATTGCTTATTGGGAGGCGAGGAGATTCCATAGGAAACTCCACCTGTTGTAGGACTGTAGCTGCCCACGCTCAAAATCAAAAACGGACCATTTCTCAGGGAAATATTTCCATTGATACCATAGGAACCTCTGATATTAAGTTTACTGAAAACAGCTTTATCCCACCATTTCTCGTTACTTAATTTATAAGTTCCTCCAAGCGACCACATCGGTTTGTAGCGGTACTTTTTATCTGTACCAAAGAAATTGGTAAGATCTAGTCGGATACTTCCGCTTAGGATAAATCTATTGTCATATTCGTATGATCCATTGGCATACCAGGATACAAAGCGATTATCTCCATAAGTTAGTGAACCATCGGTCAGCGATACGCCACCATTCGGAAATAGCATATCTGCGTTGTAAATTCCAGCAGTAAAATCTTTGATGTTGACAGGGATAAATGAGCCTGCATTTTCATTATAGCCAGCTCGGGTAGCCAATCTATTGTTGTCAGAGGTGATTTTTCTGATTTCGTTTCCGATTAAGGCGTGCAACAGATGTTTGTTATCGGAGAAGTTTTTGCTATAATTGAGCTGTGTACGAAGCGTCCAGGTTTCATTGATATTTTTGAATTCGTCCAAGATGCTTCCATCGGGAATATAATGATTAGCGGGATTTGATTTGGAGGTACCATCGTTATAGGCGATACGAGCGTTATAGGAGTCTGCCCGTTGGATATTTTTGACATTTGCCGTTCCTTTGACCCAATTACCTCCGACTTCTGCTGTAAGTCCTTCTACGATATTGGCTCTTAGAAACCCGCTCATCCTAAAATTATAGATATTGCTGTAACTGGGCATTTTTCCCATGTCTTCTAAAGGAACATAATCCCAGGACTTCATGCCGGGGGTGTTTTTGTAGGTATTTACCTTATATTGACTGATACCCCATATTGCTGCCGGATTGCCATTGTCGTCCAATAGATTGGTATACGGCATAATCATTGATCCTCCTGAAAAACCAGCTAAAGATTGATAATTGTCACCTGCCAATTCTGGACCGTAAATGGTAGAATATGTAAATGAAGTGCTATTCCCTTTATTATACGTGAAATTGGCAGCAGCTCCAGCGGTTAAGAATGGAAAAAGCTGCCATTCGTTTTTAAAATCGGTGATTAATCGTTTTGAATCATTGTTAATGAGATTGTCCTTGGTCTGTTGATAGTTGACGGAAAAATTATAACTGCTTTTAGGCGATCCGCCAGCGATATTAATGTTATGCTGATGGGTTACTTTATTTCTGAAAAACAGATCCTGGATTTGATCTAAAGCATTGATACCGCGAAGTCCATTGATCTCAGCCATTGCATCTTGATGGCTAATCTTCCCTTCACGCTCTTGCATCAACAGATAGGTCACCCGGCTCATGTTATATGGATCCATCGTTGAGGGACCATTTGGATTTAGGTTGAAAAGGTCTATCTCTGCGTCAATATAGTCCGATGTTGTCGCTTTATTCAGATACTTTAGCTGTGGTTTCTGAATAATATTTACAAAACCTGAATAGCTTATTTTAGGTTCACTATTTTGTCCAGACTTTGTAGTAACAACAATGACCCCATTGGCTGCTCTAGAACCATAGATTGATGCGGCCACGCCATCTTTTAACACCGTTATGCTCGCTATATTCATTGGATTGATATCATCTATTGTTGTTTCGACGGGATAACCGTCAATTACAATCAAAGGTGTTTTTTGTGCATTAAAGGTCGAGACTCCTCTAATTTCTATTTTTCCCGCCTTATCAATTGTTAAACCTGTTGTTTGGCCTTCAAGAGCACTTTTGAGATCTGTCGCTAGTTTTCTTTCCAGTTTTTCACCACTCACATAACTGAAAGATCCAGTGACGCGATCTTTGGGGAGTTTCTGATATCCAGTATTGACTTCCACTGTAGCCTCATTTAATGTCCCCGTTTTTAATGCCAATGTGATGACTCCGAGATTGTTTGTAACTGGGATAGTGATGCTTTCATACCCTATATAGGATATGATGATATTTGTTCCTACGGAAGAATTATCTAAAGTGAATTCTCCATTACTATTAGTGATGGTACCTTTTTTTCTTCCTTGTATCATTACGTTGGCGCCGACAAGTACATTGCCATTTTCGTCAACAACTTTTCCTCTTATTTTGGACTGGTTTTTAAGATTAAGTAGTAGTATTGTTTCTTTTAATTGAATACCACCAATTTCAGACTGACGCTGTTTAACCATGATCATATCTTTCTCCAGTTCGAAAAAAATAGGCGTATTCTTTTCAAGGGTTTTTAATGCCTCTTGTAAAGGGAGATTGTTAAATGAGACAGAGGTACAGGTCAATGGATCAATATTTGGTGCTGCCCATAAATAATGGTAACCCGTCTGAATGTTAATTTCTTGCAGTATCTTTCGGAGACTAACATTTTTTTTATTGATATTGACTCTTTGTGCCATGGTATTGGCCTGGACCCCCATCATCCCTAAAAGTAGTAGTGATGATAAAGAGATTTTCATAAGCGCATTGGTAAATATACGCGATACAGATTTTTCACCTGTACTTTGTTCATCTGTCGGGACTACACAAAAGAAGTCTCCAACATCTTTTTTGGTAAAAAAATGATACATTTGTTACGGTTAATTGATTTTAAATAATGGTAGTTTACGATCCTTTAACTTTATTAAGGGGACGTTGGCGCGTCTCCTTAATCGATCTGACATAAATTTGCGGGTGTGTTCTCCTTTCTTTTAGTGATATTAGATTAATAATATTAGTTTATTTTAATTTTTGATTTTTCTATAATAAAATTGGCGTTACTGGCTTTTGATAATAACTTAAATAAATCTTCAGCACTAGCATAACGCGGAATAATTCCTTCAATTTTTACTTTCCTTAGTTTTTGATCTATAAATTCAAAATCGAAATCATACCAACGCGCAAGTTTAACCATGACGCTTTCCAAGGGCTCAGCGACAAACTCGAATTGATCTTTAGTCCAGGCAATATCGGATTGGTTATCTACTTCGCGTTTATAAGTGTTTTGACCAGCGGTCGATATGGCCTGTTCGTTTGGTTTTAAAATGATAGCTTCTTTTGTGGCGGTACTATTATAATTGATTTTTACCGATCCCTCCATGAGTGTTGTGATTGTGGATTTGTCTTCACTATAGCTACTTACATTAAATTTTGTGCCCAGTACCTGAATTTCCTGCTCATTACATTGTACAAAAAATGGAACAGCGGTGCCATCTCCATTTTTAATTTTGCTGATTTCAAAAAAAGCCTCCCCGATAAGCTTTACCGTCCTTTGTTTATGATCAAATTCCTCCGGAAATATCAACGTGGAAGCCGCGTTTAACCTAACTGCACTGCCATCGGGAAGCAATATATGATATTGACCTCCTTTGGGAGTGCTTATAATCAATGTTTTTTCCTGTTTTAAAGGATTATTTGACGTGATTTTTTTTAATTCTTCAGAAATGTTGAAATATTTTTTTTCGACAGGTAGTTGTAGTGATTTTCCATCTTCAAGTTGAATGGAAGCGCGAAAACTACCTGGAACAATATTCCGTGAGGTACGATCGAGCTTAAAATTCCAAAGGAGGATAAATAGCGCGGCAATTGTACAGGCAGCAATAGCAATCCCATATTTTTTAATAAAAAGATGAAAGAGATTAGGTCGTTCAAATGTAATCTTACTTTTTGCTTTTTCAATTACCTCATGAACGGGTAAAGAAAAAGCCCAATCAACATCCTGTTCATAGGGATTATTTGAAATCAGGGTTTGAAATAACTCTTCATGCTGTGCTGAGGAGGAGCGCCAATGATTCAATTTTGTCTCACCCTCATCGGATAGGATCCCAAGCTTTTTTGCAGATATTAATTCACTTACTTCGAAAGGGCTCAGCTCCATAAATTCTTTGGTTAGTATTTATGATTATAACAGAATTCGAAGCTAGAATTGCTATTCCTTTTTTTGTTTTATTTTTAATTAGCTGATTGTTAGTGTTTTTATTTTTTGAATGTGTCGATTAATAATAACACTAGAAGATAATCGCCATTGTCCAATAACTGTTTTAGCAAAGCCAACCCCTTTGTTTTCTGTGTGTAAACAGTGCTGCTAGTTATATTTAATTTTTGTGCAATTTCTTTCGTATCTAGACCATCTATGATATTTAATTTCATAATGGTAGCACATTGAGTAGGTAGTTTTTCTAATACATTTTTGATCAGTTGTAATGTTTCTGCATAAATAATCCACCTGCTATCGTCTTCAACAATACTGCTTATTTGATTGGCATAATTGTCATAATTAGTCAAGCGTCTTTTTCGCTTGTCCAGGTAATTAATAGTCGCATTCTTTGTACTCAGGTAAAGAAATGACTTTAGCTTGTCGTAAGAATCAAAATGAAAGTCTGTTGACCAAATTTTTAAAAGAACATCTTGGACAAGCTCCTCCGCACTTTCTTTTTCTATATCGAACTTGATCGCATATAGGCATAAGGGCGAATAAAACCTATGAAATAGGAATTCAAAAGCTTTTTCATCTTTTCTTAGAAAAGCTAGGAATAATTTGGATTCGTTTAATGCGTCTTCCATGTACTGGTAGAACAAATTAATGAATTTTTAGACATAAATGAAAGGATAAGAAAAGATTTTGGATGATAGTAGAGTATATATAATTTTTTTCCTGACATTAAAATAATTGGTGGTGACAATTTTCAATCGTTGAAAGATAACATGAAAATATAAGCTACCATTAAATGGAAGGAAAATTAACCTGTTTTTGTTTCTAATATTTATCCAAAGTTAGTCGTTAAACTTCTTTATCGTAGTTGTTCGGCTGATAGATCGTTGAAGATTAGATATAGCTATTAATGGCTCAGATCTTTATATAATATCTCCTGTATGAGTGTTTCAATTTCTTTTGCATGAGTGACTGTCATAAAATGACCAGCCCTTCGAATGATAAAAGTGGGGATTACATTTCTAATTGGGATAATGCGGTCTTTGCTGCCATGGATATGGATTAAGTTGTTAGGAATAGTCTTGTTTTTCCATTTTACGATTTGACTGATCGCCCAAAACAGAAATTCAGCATCAGTATCTTGTAGTATTTGTTTAAGCATCATTTTATCTTCTTTTAAGGTTATGCTAAAGAAATAATTTGATAAAATATGATGTGATTTTAGAACTGAAGTAGGAATAAATCTGTGGATTCTAAGTGTTCCGATAAGTTTATAAAGTTTAGGAAGTTCGTTTTCATGTTTTGCAGATGCGAGTAAAATAACTTGTTTTACATCAATAATTTTAGCTATTTCCATGGCAACCATACCTCCGAAAGATAATCCAATAAGAACGGGACATTTAGTCGTAATTTTAGTGGATAATCGTCGTGCATAGCATGAAATTGATTCTGTTGAAATTGGAGGGATCCATTCCAAGTGTATGACTTTTAAGCCCCCAAAATTTATTTTGTCAAATACCCTTCGGTCAACACCTAATCCACTAAGTATATAAATATGGGTATCGGACATAATGATAGGTTAAATTCATTTTAACAGCAATTTATTAATAATGTGTCGATATCCAAAATCAGAAAAAATTAAGCTGAGGAAGTTCATATGATTTTAAAAAAAACAAGATACCCAAACACAAATGGATATCTTGTTTTATCCATAAAAGTGAATGCTCGTCTTTTACGGATTTTTATCATATAACTGTTAATATGAATTATTAGAATACTTGGCGCATTGATCTAGCTAAGACAATGTTGCTAAGCTTTTGGCCTCAAAGATAGATAAGTCTTCGAATTGTTCTGCTTGAACTTTTTTTACCCAATTTGGATCTTGCAAAATTGCCCGACCCACTGCAACCAAATCGAAGTCTCCTCTTTCATATCGACGTACCAGTTCATCCAGTGAAGCTGGAGACGATTTAAATTCTGAATTTGTAAATACTTCACCAAAATCTTTGTCGAGTCCTACCGAACCTACCGTTATTGTCGGTTGACCAGAGACCTTTTTCAGCCATCCGGCGAAATTTAAATCACTACCCTCAAATTCTGGTTCCCAATAACGTCTTTGACTTCCATGGAAAATATCCACGCCCGCATCAACTAATGGTAAGATCCAGTCTTCCATCAGCTTTGGGGTAGGGGCTAATCTCGCAGTATAATCTTGCTGTTTCCATTGTGATAGCCTGATGATAATTACAAAGTCAGGTCCAACGGCTTTTCGCATTGCTTTCACTACTTCGACAGCAAATCTGGAACGCTGCTTTATTGTTTCACCACCGAATTCATCTGATCTGTGGTTCATTCCCTCCCAAAAGAATTGATCAATCAAATAACCATGTGCGGCATGTATTTCAAAGGCATCGAAACCTAGCTCTTTGGCAGCTTTTGCAGCATCAGCATACGCTTGGATAGTATTTTCTATATCCGCCAAAGTCATTGTGTCAGGACTTTCAAAAGCTGCCGGCGGAGTCCACTGCATTGGCGTATACCCTACATGCCAAATTTGAGGTGCTATTTTACCTCCTTTTGCGTGGACAGCATCAAGAATGTTTTTCCAACCATTTAGTGCTTGGTCTCCATAAAAATTTGGAATATCCTTTAAGTTTTTTGAGGCTGGTCTCTCGATCACAGTTCCTTCGGTTAGAATCAAACCAACGTCTCCAGCTGCCCGCCGTTCATAATAACCCGTAACGACATCTCCAGGGATCCCGTCAATAGAAAATGCCCGTGTCATGGGGGCCATGACGAAACGGTTTTTTAATACAAGATTTTTGTATTGGAATGGACTGAAAAGTGTTTGTATGCTCATTTTTTTATATCATTTACGAATTTCTTTACAAAGATATTTTAAATAGTGTATTTTTGTAACTATTGATAGTATAAAGTAGTTACCTTTGTGTAACTATCAAATGTTTTTGCAATGAAGAGAACTGATTTTAAGAATTGTTCATGCGCGATGCAACGCTCTATGGGAATTTTGGGAACAAGGTGGAAGCCCATTATTATATACACCCTAAGAGATCGAAAAGCCCGATTTGGACAACTCGATGCATTGATCGAAAATATTTCAAGAAAAGTACTGACGTCCTCTTTAAAAGAATTGGAGGAAGATGGCATTATTTTGAGAGAAGAATTTAAAGAGTTACCTCCTCGGGTGGAATACGCTCTGACTGAAAAAGGAAAGGCACTTATTCCGATTATGTGTCAGTTAGCAAAATGGAATGAGGAGTATTATGAGGAGCCTGCGCCGTTGATATTATAAGAAATAACAAGTACTTTACTTTTTTTGGATTATATATACTGTTTTTTACTGAAATGTAATAGCAAGAATATCTATAACTAACAGAATATGAAATTTTAAACCCAGACGGTTCATATTTATTTAAAATTTAGGTAATATTGAATTGTGAAAAACAAGGTAAATCAAGAACACAATAAACAAGATTTCATCGAATCTTTTCGTGAAGGTGAAAGAGAAGGGTTGAAGTTCTTGTATAGAACCTTTTATAGTCCAATGTGTTATTTTCTCGAAAAAATGAACTTGGATAAAGTTATTATTGAGGAAATTGTCCAGGATGTGTTTTTAAAGCTATGGGAAAGACGGAGCGATTTTAATCATTTTGAGTCGATCCGGAGTTTTTTATACACAAGTTGCAGAAACGCGGCACTTAATCGGATTCAACAACATAAGAGATCACAACAGCTTGCTGATAACTATATCACACAGGTTGATCTGATAGATTTGCCTGTCAGCCATCAAATGATCTATCTAGAAACGCTACGTGAGGTTCACGACGCTATAGATACCTTGCCAGAACAGTGTCGACATGTAATATACAAGCTGGTCGTCGAAGATTTAAGTCCACAAGAAGTTGCGATTTCCTTAGGTATTACCACAAGTACCGTATACAATCAAAAGAAAAGAGGAATTGAACTTCTCAGGCAAAGGCTTAGGCCTGATCAGTTTTTTTGTCTACTGTTACTCCTTTTGTATTATTAGGTTGTAAATTATAAATTTGATTTTCAGTTGGTTATAAGAAAATCCCCCATCTCTTTAGAGAAACGAAATCAAAATATTGTTTTAAGTATATAAAGCAATATGGAGCATACAACCGAACATATCATCTATTTATTGAGTAAGTCAAAACTTGAGGGATTAAGTTATGAGGAGCAATTGCAACTAGATTCTTGGCGACTCAATGCGGCTTCGAACCGAGAAGTATGTGATATGTTGGATAACAAGGAGATGTTGGCCAGAGATTTGAAGGGCTTATATGCTTACGATTGGGAAGCATCCTTTGAAACTTTTGAACAGGAGCATCTGAGTGCTCCAAAAACTATTTTCCCTTTCAGAAGGATTTGGTCGTATGGAATCGCTGCAGTATTAATCGGTACGTTAACATTATTTTTTGTTCGTTACCTGATGGATGCTGGATATCAGGCAAATCCAGACGTAAAAATCCTCCCCGCTCAAACCGCAGGTACAATCTACCTGAAAAATGGAGATTCGATCGCCATTTCACCTAAAGATACTGTATTATCTTTCGCTACTCTACCCAATAACCTGACTAAAGGGAATGATAGCTTACTTATTTCTACCCCCAAAGGTGGTAAAATGGCCGTTCTCTTACCGGATGGTACTAAGGTCTGGATGAATGCTGAGACCCAATTGGATTATTATGAAACAGATAGTCTCAGACTGGTTCGATTGGTCGGCGAAGCTTATTTTGAAGTAGCAAAGAAATACTTCCCCTCAGGAGAATTATCACAAGTGAAACCATTTAATGTTCAAACCGGAAATATTCACGTGACGGTATTAGGTACGCATTTTAATGTTAAGGCAAATAAAAGTCTAAGTGACTTTAGGGTTACCTTATATGAAGGAAAAGTGAGGGTTCAGCAGGGAGAAAGGCAGATTGTTTTATCTCCTGGAGAGGAGGCATATATCAATACTGGTCATATCCAACGTAGAACCATAGATACTGAAATCGGTAATGCATTGAAAGATGGTTATTTTATATTCAACTCTGAACCGCTGTCTGTTATTATGGAGGATATTTCTGTTTGGTATAACGTCAATGTGGTTTACCTTGATAACGAGATAAAGTCAGAAAAATTTGAAGGGATGTTGTCCCGTAATAGCCGCTTAAAAGATATTATCAATGTACTAGAGAGTACAGGAAAAGTCAATTTCAAATTTAAAGAAAACACAATTTATGTAGATAAAAAGCAATCTAAATGAAAAGACGAAGCCCTAAACGCTTGCAACAAATAGGGCTTCTGGTCAAGCAATTCTAACTGTAACTGAATTTTAATTCTTAACCTAAAACAAATGTATAAAAATTATGCAGAAGTTTGTCGTGCCCTACACGGACAAGCGGAAATTATGAAAAACAGCGATCGGACAGACTTTTGGGGAAGGTCGCATTGGAGGGGAAACATTATGCGTATATCGCTTACTACCATTATGATGTCCTGTTGTTTGCTTCATGTAGGAGCTAAAACTTACGGACAAAGTGTATCTATTCATGAAAAATCTGTTTCGTTGAGAAAAGTCTTTTTGACCATCAATAAACAGACGGGCTACTCCTACGTATGGGCAGCAAAGACTATTGATCCAAATACGAGGGTTCAGCTCAATGTTGAAAAAGGAACACTGAATGGAACACTTGAAAAATTATTGAATGATCTGAATCTTAGTTTTGAAATTAAGGGAAAGATAATCGTTGTACGTGAAAAAGTCGAACAAGGGGGAATTGTTTCGAATTACAATAGTTTATCAGATCAAAAGATGCTGATCAAGGGCTTTGTTGTTGATGATAATAATCGTCCATTACAAGGTGCGACCATTCGTGTCAAAGGTGTACCACAAGGTACGACTACAGATCAAAATGGGTATTTTGAAATCAATAGCGTCAGTGCAAACAATTTGTTGGAGATTACAATGGTTGGATTTTCACCACTTTCACTTCCGGTAAAATCTAATCTTGGAACTATTAGGCTGTATGCAATAGATGCACAATTGCAGGAGGTAAATGTAACCGTAAATACAGGGTATCAAAAGATCAGTAAAGAGCGAGCTGCTGGTTCCATCGCGCAAGTCACTGCGAAAGATATGGAGGGACGATTGCAACCAAACCTATTAGATCGAATTGATGGATTGCTTCCTGGCCTGAATTTGGTTCGTAACACCGCTAGTCCGCAAAATAACAAAAATAATTTAGGCATTGAGATACGCGGTCGTTCAACAATCAACGCGCAGGCTGCACCTTTAATTGTCGTTGATGGAATGCCTTATGAGGGAGATCTCACTGCTATTAATCCCAATGAAATCGCTTCGTTTACTGTTCTAAAAGATGCATCTGCGGCCTCAATCTATGGTGTACGATCATCCAATGGAGTTATCGTCATTACAACAAAGATTGGTACAGCAGGTAAAACTAAGGTCGACTATAGCAATACATTGTCTTTTCGCGGGCTGCCAAGTCGCAATTATCTGAATAAGATGAGTAGTGCTGAATTGGTGAACTTTCAAAAAGAAATGTTTGATTATCGTTCTGGCGATTACGCTGCGATAGACCCCAGAAAGGCTATGAATGACGTTTACCGAATTCTCTATAACAAGAAAGGAGGTGTAATCTCAGGGGAGGAAATGGAGAAGCAGTTGGATGTTTATCGAAATAGGGATCGTTTTAGTCAGATGGATGAATTCTTAAATACGATTCGATTTGACCAGCAGCATAATTTAGCGGTTTCTGGAGGATCAGATCGATATACTTATCATTATTCGTTGAATTATAACCAGCCTGGAGATTATAACAAAGGAAAGCCTACCAATAAAGAACTGGGATTTAGCTTGAAAAATAACTTTAAGTTTACGGATTGGTTTAACTTAAGAGCGAATATTCTAGGGAAAAATCAAAATAGAGAAGGAGACATTGGTTTCAATTTTTACGACAATTATATTGGCGGAAAAGCTTCATATTATCTTCTCCGTAATGAAGACGGTTCCGCTTCCCAGTGGTTTAATTCAAAATCTCAATATGAGATAGATCGCTTAAATGGATTAGGCCTGGAGGATGAGACTTATATCCCTGTAAATCATGTTTCTGCTGTACATGAAAAGTTTTATAATAAATATCTCAATTTAAATTTTGCAGCAAACTTTAAGATTACTAGAGGGTTGGATTTCGACTTATCCTATCAGAGTGAAAGAACCGAAGGTTATAATGGAACATTAAATAGAAAGGCCTCACAGTTGGTCAGTGCTATGGTTAATGATGCTACACAGATCGGAAAAGATGGATTAATAAAACGCAATATTCCTCAGGGAGGGCAATTTGCAGAACAACGCAATGATGTCAATAGTTATACCTTACGTGGTCAGTTCAACTATCAGAACACCATCCATGATAAACATGAAATCGTTGCTATAGCAGGTGCTGAACGTAGGCAAATTAATAATCGATATACCAATATCTATAAATATGGCTATGATGAAAGCAGTTTAGTTTATAAAGGAATTAACGAAGAGTTGTTCGGAATTCAAATTCAAAATACACAGGCACTGTTTAATAGTTATTCTATCTCGAAAAGAGAAACCGGTTTTCAGGATTTAGTTGATAGATTTGTCTCTTTTTATGCGAACGGATCTTATACATACAACAAAAAGCTGACATTAAGTGGAAGTATACGGATGGATCAATCTAACCTATTCGGTACGGATATCAAAAATCAATATAAACCTTTATGGTCTATAGGAACGTTGTATCATTTGCCAAAAATAGATTGGCGGCCATTAGATCGCTGGTCTCTAAGAATGACCTATGGCGTGAATGGGAATGTACCGAAGGACAATGGGCCTTATTTGATTTCGCGGGTCAGTAATAGTTTAAACTATTTTAATGGTGAAATGCAGGCCTATATCGCTTCGCCTCCTAACCCCCTGTTAAGGTGGGAGCGGACAAGTGTATTCAACTTTGGACTTGATCTTTCCCTATTCAATAATAGACTTTCCTCTTCTATAGATATTTATAGCAAAAAGACCACAGATCTTTTGGGAAATACTCCATTAGATCCAACATTGGGATGGGATATGGTGTTGCTTAATTATGGTGATATGCGCAATAAGGGGATCGAGTTGGGGCTTAATGGCAAAATTATCCAACACGAAAAGTTCAGCTGGAACGGTACTTTGAATTTTAGTTACAATAAAAATGAGATCACGAATCTATTTGTAGAACAAAATACGCCTTACTATTATTATTATACGCCTCAAAATCGAGTAGGTATCCCGATGGGTAGTTTATATAGCATCGATTATGCTGGCTTGAACGATAAAGGAAGGCCTTTGGCAAGAAAAGCTGACGGTAGTTTGGTTGAGAATACACAGCAACTGACGGTTGACGATCTCATTTATGAAGGAACGACAATTCCGCCGTATAATATTTCTTTCAGAAATGGATTTAGATATAAAGACTTTACCCTTTCCTTTATGTTTATTTTCAATGGGGGTCATGTGATGCGAGGTGTTCGCCCCGAGTTCTTGAGCAAATACGCCGAACTGAACTATAACAGTAACTTCGATAAGCTTTGGTTGAATTATTGGAAAAAACCGGGAGATGAAAATAACCCTGATATTGCTCCTGCTTTCATTTCAGCGGCCTCCGGAAATATCTCAGATATCTATAATGCAGCACATAAGTTTGTTCAAAAGGCTGATTATATTAAGTTGAGAGATGTTTCACTATCCTATAATTTTCCAGGTAAATGGATTGCACCAACAAAGCTGAGTTATATACGTCTGACTGGGCAGATATTAAACGCTTGGCGCTGGGCCGCAAATAAGGATAATCTCGATCCTGAAGTCTGGACTGGATTTAGTTCGGTAAGTAGCCCAAGTAGGGGAGTATTGGCTCCAGTGGTATATAATTTAGGCGTATCTGTAGGATTTTAAAAAAGGAAAACATAATGAGAAAAATATATATTGGATTGTTATTTGGCTTATTGACTTTGAACAGCTGCAATAAGTACTTAGATATAAAACCCAAGGGGTTCACGATTCCGGAAGCTCTTAACGATTACAAGTTATTATTAAATGACCAGTCGTTGGTACGTGCCTCTCCCGTTTATCCAAACTATCTGGCGGATAATCTCCAATCGGGTGATCCACAGGATGTGCAGTCCGCAGCTAGTTTTGATTACTATGATTATGTCAAAAAGCAGCTATACAGTCTTGCTCATGGCGCAATATTCGAAGATGGTCAGTATGACCCCTACTGGGAAACGGCATATAGTCATATCTTTACTTACAACGTAATTATAAATAATGTATTGACTTCATCCGATGGCTCGGAGGGTGAGAAAAAAAGGGTATGGGCCGAAGCAAAAATTGGCCGGGCATTTGAGTACCTAAGCCTGGTCAATATCTATGCTGCCCATTATAACCCAACTAGTGCGGATAAGGACTTAGGTGTACCGCTGGTTTTGCAAGAAGATATAAATCAAAAATATGAGCGTGTGTCAGTACAGGTTATCTATGACCAAGTATTAAAAGATCTTAATGAGGCACTTCCTAATTTAAGCACAACACAATCCAATAAATTTCAGGCAGTACGCTTTGTGGGATATTCTTTTTTGAGTCGTGTTTATCTGTATCAGGGGAAATTCAAAGAGGCTTTAGAGAATGTCAAGCAGGCGCTAGCCACCAATAGAAATTTGATCGACTATAGCTTATATACAAATAAGGACAAAACAACATGGGGAAGGGTTTGCTTAAAGACGGATAATACAGTACAATTCCCAGATTCAAGAACCAATATTGAAGCCGTATGGTCAAGATTAGGTACAAGTTCATTGGGGACACAAAATGCTGAATTTTATGCATCGAAGGAACTGATTGATACTTATGCCAAAGATCTTCCAGCTGGAGCGAATGACAAGCGCTACGAATTATTTTTCTGTCGCGATCAAGCCTCCTTTGGCCCTAATTTAGTCAAATTTCCTGGACGTGTGCTTTATGCCCCATATGTTGAATTCAGCACAGGATTTAATACGCCAGAATTATTCTTGATCGCAGCGGAAGCAGCAGCGCGTAGTGGAAACACTGTAGAAGCTTTAGATTTCTTGAATACGCTAAGAAATAGTCGTATTGAAAATAATAGGGCATTGACAGCTAGTGATCCGAAAGTGGTGCTACAGTTGGTTCTAGAAGAAAGACGCCGTGAGATGCCTTTTACGGCTTCTGATAGATTGATCGACCTGAAGCGTTTGGTTATTGCGGACAATTATAAGAAATCAATTAAGCATCCACTGGCCGATAAAGTATTTGAGATGGAATCAACAGACCTTAGGATGGTACTTCCTGTTCCGCCAAAAGTACTTTCCTTAAATCCAGGAATTCCACAATACGAACGATAAAAAATATAAATGCTTTTACCTAACCAATCTTTGCCGATCATACGCAAAGATTGGTTCGAAGTTTTAAAAAATACTTTCATGAAGAAACTACTATTGACATCGCTGGCCTTTGTACAGTCTGTAATATTGCTGGCACAAGAACATATACAATTCCAAAAGCTAACTTTTAGCGAGGCGAAGGAATTGGCAAAAAAAGAAAATAAACTGATCTTTTTAGATGGTTTTACCTCTTGGTGCGCACCCTGTAAATGGATGGAAGGCAATGTGTTTTCACAGCCCGAAGTTGCGGAATACTTTAATTCGAAATTTATTAATACCAAGTTCGATTGTGAGGTAGGTGAGGGAGTGGACATTGCAAAAAAATATCAGATAAAAAGCTTTCCTACCTATTTGTTTCTGGACGGACAGGGGACATTGATCTATAGAACACAGTCCCGTATGGAGGCTGATCTTTTCCTAAAGCAGGCGCAACAAGCGAATGATCCTAATTATCAGATTCCGAATCTACGCAGGCAGTATGATCAGGGAACTCGTGAATCTAACTTTCTATTGCGCTACATAAAAGTTATGGAACAAACGGACAATAAGGCTACAGATAATGCTAAAAAAGCGTTGGACAGTGTTGCCTCTGATGAGTTCTTGCGAAGTCCAAATGGTTGGGAAACGATTAAAATGATGGCACAGCGTCTAGATGACCGTTACGGTAAATTTTTCGAATCAAACAAGGCGTATTTTAAAAGCATAGCCTTGGCAACAGAATTTGAAAATAAGGAAATACAGCTCTTGAGGTATGCGATGTATGGTTACATCCGTGATAACAAAGCCGACGAATTTAGAAAGGGGCTGGCCTATTTTGAACAGTCAAATAAACCGGAGCACAAGATTGAGGCCGCAATGTATCAGGTTGAATGGGTCGCAGCTCATGGTACAGAAAATGAGTTTGTTTCGTTGACTGACAACTTGCGGAAAGGGCTCCTAAAAGACGAGGATGAGAAGCTTAGTTTTATCGCCCGACGTAATGCCAATGCAAAAGGAGATGTCGCTAAACCTGCTATCCTTAAACAATGTTATATCTTGGCAAAACAGGCGGCAGAGTTGAATCCATCGAGCTATTCCAATCAGGGTACCTTGGCAGATATCTGCATTGCATTGAAGAAAAAGAAAGAAGCGATCAAAGCGGCAGAAGCCGCGAGAGGTTTAGCCGAGCTGGAAACTTCAAAAATCATTAAACTGGCAGATGCGCTATTGGAGCGTGCCAAAGCACTTTAACAATCAACATGAAAAAAATATTTACATCAGCTCTTTTGAGCTTATCTATGATTGGAATTGTCGTTGGACAAAAACAAGATTTTCCGCTGGATTTCAACGGACAGACCCATTCTTCAGAGGCTAAGGTATTTGTGCGCTATTTTGTCGTGCAGAAAACCCACATTTAGTTGAAATCTATAAGCAATTTAAAGGACCTGCTTTTGAGATTTTGGGGATCTCACTTGATAAACCAGGAAAGAAAGATAATTGGACAAAAGCCATCGAACAAGATGGTTTGAAATGGCCACAGGTATCCGATCTAAATGGTTGGCAAAATAATGCTGCCCAGCTATATGGTATTCAGGCTATTCCGCAAAATTATCTAATATCCCCTGAGGGTAAGATTGTCGGCATTAATTTAAAAGGTGAGCAACTAGCTGATAAACTTAGAGAATTAACTAGATAAGGTTAAAAAGGGGGATTGCAATTTGCAGTGCCCCTTTTTTAACTCAAAAAAGCGGATTCTCTGTGTCAACATCCACCCAATTGAAAAATGATTAGAATAGTTGTTTCTTAAAGTTGTCTATTCTTTCGTTGAGTGTGCTGAGATGCTCGGGGTTAATGACACCATTGTTCAGGTCAAAATTTTCATAGAATTTTGGCAGTGAAAAGCTTTCTTTGATTATAGCGCCAAATTGCGGGAAGAATTTTTGAGCCTCGGCCATTACATTCCCACCACCATAGCCACCAGGAGAGGTAGTCATTAACAACATGGGTTTGTCTTGAAATACCTTTACGTTTATCCGGGAAGCCCAATCGAAAACGTTTTTAAAGGCAACACTATACGAACGATTATTCTCCGCCAATGAACAGATAATGATATCGCTTTCGGTAATATTATCCAGAAAACGATGAGCTTCCTCTGGAAAACCATTTTTTTCCAGGTCGACAGAAAAAACAGGCATATTATAATCGTTGAGATCAATCAAGTTTATTTCATGGTCACTAAAACTTTTCAGAACAAACTTGACTAATTGTTTATTGATTGAGGTGGAAGAATTGCTTCCAGCAAATGCAAATACTTTCATGTTGTGCTTTGTGTGTTTGTCTATACCGTGAATTTACCGAATTTTTCGATAAAAATGGTCCCTCCATTTCATTATTGGGTTATAGTAGGGTAGTATTATTTTATATGGTGACAGGTCGATATCTGCTTGAAAAGATGAGTCTAGTACCATTACCAATATTTTATCCGCTTGAATAGGCCTGATGAAAGTAAAAACAAAACTAATTATAGTGAGATCGAACAAAAACTGGATTGTTGTTTTCTTGAGCGCGTAAAATATTATCTCCTATTTTCTTTAAAAATAGAATACATTGGGATATCATAATATTTTCCATTTTTCTTCAGATGTTGTTTCAGTAGGGCCTCTTTTTTCATACCTATTTTATCCATGACTTTCCCTGAAGCTGGATTGTGAGGAAAATAAGTGGCATAGATCTTATTGAAATTCAATTCTCTGAACCCATAATCGATAATAGCTTTTGCCGCTTCAGTGACATAGCCATTATTCCAGTTTGGAATGCCTATCCAATAGCCTAACTCCGCTTTATCCGAACCTTCATCGTGAAGACCTATAGCCCCAAGAAATTTCCTTGTTTTATCCCGAATTGCAAATGTAAAACCCTTTCGATTTTTAAAGGCCTCGGCCGATAGTTTAAGCCAAAACTCAGCATCTTCCTTCCGATAGGGGTATGGAATATTTGACGTATAATCAGAAAAGATCTTGTCCTGAAGGTAAATTACTATCTGCGGAATATCTTCCTCAGTTATTTTGTCGAGAATAAGTCTTTCTGTTTCTAATCTAGGAAATTCATTCATCTTATCGGTGTTATAAAATGGTTGTAAACAATTGAATTAATGTTACCGTGTATTTAAGACAAATTTACATATCATTTTAAAATGATATATGCTTTTACAATTATCTTTATTCTTCCACTTTTTTGAATAAGTTCGAATTTCATAAATATCAGCTTTTACTCATTTTGTAGATGTATACTCAGGTGATAGTTAATGTACATACCAATGTAATATAGGGCTAAACATTAATTGCGTAGATTATTTAAAATTGATGGTCTAAAATAATAATGGCTAATAATTAAGATGGAGATTCACTTTTCCCATGCTGATTGTTCTCTATTAATTCAATGTGTCCTTCAATAATCAATAAATAGAAGTTTTCGAAACAATCCTGATATATTTTGTGCTCAAGAAGTTTTATCTCTTCGGTAATTCGTTCTTTGGGTATGCCGGTATAACATAATTCCGGATTAGCTTCCATGATTTCTTCCCGGCAGGAGAAATTATGGAGTTGTTTATATAACTCGTTCAGATCGGCAATATCTTCACTGCGATGGTATGAAGGATGAAACCATACCCAAAACTCTGACTGATTTTTATAGGGGTGTGGTAGTAATTGAACAGAAGTGTCCCTAAATAAATCTCCGGGATGCTTTTTATAGCGAAAATGGGTTGCAGTGGTCTTTATACTATTCATACGGTTAATTTGAGTAAAGATCTACAAAATATATTCGAGAATGAAGAGTATCAGGTTAAATATCGTTAAATTTATTTAATAATAAAAACTTATAATTATTTGTATACGTTCTGTCCTTTTCACGTCCATCAGCCACTGCTTTAAAAACACCAAAAACCTGACGGAATCCTTAACAATATAGACATTTAACTCCTCAAGTATTTCTCTCTTTAAACATGCTAAATCAGTTTTACCATGTTCTCTTTTTCCACCGGGAAAATATAGTTTGTCTTTAGACTTGGAGCGAGTACTTAAGATTTTTTATTGGAGATATGAATTAACGCGACCTTATCAATGATGTTATTGTCCATTTGTGTTATTTAATTGTCGAATATAACAAAAATGTAGATAGCAAATTTTTCCATATTTACACTATCCAAGATTCTCGAGTGCGAATTTTTATGTGATCATCACCCTCGTTAAACAAGTGAATAACGATGAGATCCCCGATAAATCAGATTTAGAAAACAAACTAAATACAAAATTTTACGCACTATAATGGATTGGATTTATTGAACTGAAACTCTAAATAAAAGCTTACAGGTAATAGTGTGATTTAAATTAACTAACTTAGCTATTATCCTTGGTTGCAAGGTTCGGAACATTCCCTAGTGAACTAGAAAAATGAACCGGCTTTGGGCCACTTGCCCCCGAATTTTCGGGGGCTTGTTTTTTATCTTTTAAAGTGTTGAAATCCGTAGTTTTGAACAACCCTAACAGCAGCAAATCAACATTACTTCAAGTAGAATTGGAATAGAAAACTAATGATGATAAAATTCCTAAAAGCAAAAGGTACACTCTTTTTTATCCTTGGGATATTAGGGTTCGTTGGTGTCGCAGCAACCGTTACGATATTGGGTACGGCGCATTCTGCTCCAGATAAATTGATGGCTATATACATCGGAATATTTGGTCTGATTCCAATCCTGCTGTTACTCATTGTCGATCGGATCTTTGTATGGAAATTTGGAGCAACCAAAGTCAATAAAGTAGAAATGTATATCCTCGGTATCTTTATTTTACTTTTTGTCTTGAATTGGATCCGTCTACAGTCGCAGCTTTAGCAGGTATAGAGTATACTAAAAACTATGATACCCATTCATAACAAAGAATTGCCCACACAGGGAATAGAGATGCTTCCTTTTAAGGATCTCTCTCAAGGACCTACCGTACCCCATCGGGATGACCACTATATGTTTATCCTACAGCAAAAAGGGCGGTCATGCTGGACCATCGATTTTAAACAATGGACACTCGAAGAGGTGTCAGTTTGTTTCGTAGCACCAGGTCAAGTTCATCAATGTGTATTGAATGAGGGTGCCAAATGCTGGATGCTTTTTGTCGAGCCTAAACTAGTCCCGATGGAATATAGAACCATGATCGATTCTTTTATGTATAACCGACAGGTTATAACTTTGGGACCAGATCATCCTGTATTTACGCTGGCTGCGATCCTATACAATTTTATCGAACAAGGAGATAAAATCTTCTATCAATCTATTCTCCACGCACATGTCAATGCCCTAATAGGACAGTTAACAGTAGCTTTTGTACCCCAAAGTCAAATACATAGGAAGACCGGTAGCCACAAGTACCAACTTGTTACAATGTTTAAAAACCTGATAAGCCAGCAATTTAAAGAAGTAAAGCAAGTAAAAGATTACGCGGAACAACTCCATATAACGCCTTTGTATCTCAACGAGGTGAGTAAGGAAATAACAGGGTTTATCGCTAGTTATTGGATAAAGAACGAAGTACTATTGGAAGCCCAGCGGCTACTATTTTACACGAATATGGATATCAAAGAAATCGCTTTTTGCCTAGGCTATGAAGACCATACTTACTTTTCGAGGTTCTTCAAAAAAAACTTAGGGTGCACTGCGGGGCAGTTTCGTCAAAATAACCATTATTTGTCCAATTATATACATGAATAACGACCTGTAATATACTATATCGCTATCTAATTTTGCATCTGTAAAATTTAAACAACATATACAGATATGAAAGTAGAAAACCAATCGATGTGGACAATTAGTCCGATTATGATTTCGGTATTTGCGATATACCTCTGCATCGGTATAACGTTAGGAACAGTTCCTGCACTGATAAAAAATGAACTTCATTTTAGCCCTTTAATTGTGGGAGCAGTAGTGGGGATCCAATTTATTGCCACTTTATTAACCAGAGCTTCTGCTGGTAAAATGGCTGATACTAAAGGTGCCAAGACCGCCAAACAGTATGGTGTCGTTATGACAATGTTAACGGGCCTAATCTATATGACTGTATATCACCTTCGAGATTTTCACCTATTGGCATTATTGATGCTCTTTGCTGCCAGGATAGTACATGGTATAGCTGAAAGTTTGGCTATTACTGGTGCATTAACTTGGGGTATTGGACTGGTGGGACATCAAAAATCGGGGAAAGTTATGACCTGGAATGGTATCGCTATGTATGCTGGTATTGCCCTGGGGGCGCCATTAGCTATTTATCTATCCGGGTCATGGGGTACAAGTTATGTTTTTGGGATACTGATTTTGTTGTCTGCCATAAGCTGGCTATGCACGATCAAGCTACCCAATCTGCCAGTGGATCCTTCGCACCAACGAACTCCTTTCTATAAGGTGATTGCAATGATTTCCGAACAAGGACTCGCATTAGCATTTTCTTCAATAGGATTCGCCTGTATATCATCTTTTGTCACGCTACTTTTTACGGAAAAAAGCTGGGTAAATCCATCCTTGGCCTTTTTAACTTTCGGAGGTTTTTATGTCTTGACAAGGGTGTTTTGCGCTTCTTTTCCCGATAGATTTGGGGGTTATAAGGTAGCTATGGTCTCTTTAGCGATTGAAATGATTGGGCAGATGCTGATTGGTTTCGCTAGTTCGGAAGCCATGGCCATTATAGGTTGTAGTCTCACTGGAATTGGATTCTCACTGATCTTCCCAGCTCTTGGTGTGCTGGCCATACAGAAGGTAAGTCCACAGATGCGTGGAACAGCATTGGGTGCCTATGCTGCATTTTTTGATATTTCGCTAGGAATAGCCGGACCAATTGCAGGTATTATTGCTGGGTGGCACGGGTATCAATCGATCTATTTCTTCGGTGGAGTAGCTGCAGCAGTATCTATGTGGATTTTGATCGTTCAGAAAAACAAATAATTAAACTTTAACGATGTCTAGGACTACAAGCTTTAGCTTGCTGTTAATCCGGTTTGGTAGCCTTAGCTAGAATATTGGCAATGAGCTGGTCAAACTCAGCTTGTGAATCGATGAGGTATGCATTTTGATAATGGTCGATGCGGTGCTTGATATTCGTATGTATTTCTTGTTCACTATAGGTGGAGATAATAATAACATATTTATTGCTGAGGTCGATTTGCTCTAAAATGTCATTAACCGAAAAGTTACTACCGCTACTAAAGAAAAGTATGTCGGCTTGAGCTGCAGCTGTACAGAGGTTGGCGTCATTGAGTAGACTGAGCTGATTATTGCCTTGGATCAAGGCCGAATAAGTGTCAGTTAACCAGAAATAAGGCTGCCAAAGGCAAATAGTGTAGCATGTTTTGAAGGGAAGCGGAACCCGTTCATTTGAATTGCCACATTGTTTGTTGTGAGCCGCGGATGAAAGGAATTTATCTACTGTAATTGGTCTGCTCGATAGTCGCGTAAGGCTTCTGGCTATATTAGCTCGATGTATGTTGTATTGCGTAGCCGTATCAAAACCTTGGCCAATGATACTGTAGGTATATAATTTCTGTGGCCAGATAAATAGCATATTAAAGCGTGATCTGATTTTGTTATACAATATCTTCATTTCATTACAAATAGCGTCAAGAAAATCCTTGGTATTAATATCCGATTTCTTTTCATTCCTCGGGATAGAAAATAAACCGGATATTAGTGTTAAAGGGGCTTATTGGGTTAGCCCAGTTTGGGGCTAAATAATCGTTCAATAAATTACATACTCACTTTATAGCGAATATTGATTGCCAGCTGCCCTGTGAAATCGGCTTTTCTGAGACCTTGACTGTTGACTTCAGCCATAGTTTCGGCGCCATTGATCACGATATCCTTCAAATCAGGTTGATCATCCTTAGAAGCGGTTTCTTTGAAAAACTGAACGGCCTGCCCAAGTTCGTAGCTATTAGCGATAGCTTGGCTCAAAGTTTCCTGTAAATCATCAGGCATAGTCATCAACTGAAATTTTTGACTAGTGGTCAATGCGAAATTCGCGGCCATCCAGGATAGAAAGTTTTGACGAATAGCATTTACCTCGACTGCGAGTAAACTTTCTGGCAAAGCCAAGATTCTAAATTGTACCTTGGCTACACCATGGTTATTGAATTGCTGTTTCATTATTTAAATTTATTATATTACAATATCTAAATCTTTGATCATAAATTGTTTGATTTTTGCTTAAAAATATGATAACACGACAGTGAAATGTAGGTTATTGGTCGGTTATTCCTTTCTAATACATCAATGGACTTTCTAAAATAGCAATTATCGTTCGTTTATCATCGTATTTGAGCTTTTAATAGTGTTATCCTTTTGTTATTTTTTTATAAATATTATCGTTTGCGTGATGTTTTGTTTTGCGACTTCGATATTATTTATTATATTAGTATACTTTTGTGAGTAGATATTATTAATTTAGTTATCCTAACCAGATATTAATTCGGAGAAACGCCATGAAATCTATCATTTATTTTTTGAGTTCGCTGATGCTGTCTATTGTTTTTAATCTAAAGACAATATCGTTGCAAGGTTTTTTTGACCGGTCGGATCAGTTGAAATATTGGATTTTGGTTGTTATCATGCTCTGTGTTTTTTGGATTGGGGCAACAATAGTATCATTAGTACTTAATTTGCCCACGTACTGGAGTGTACCCTACATGCGTGAGCGCCTGGGGGAACAGGCCAAAAACATACCTGGACTCGATATTGTTCTACATTTTATCGCTTTCTTTTCACTTTTATTGGTTTCTGTTTTTCCATTTATACTTTTGTATGTTGCTGTTATCTTTGTCTACAGCCAGTCGTCAGTGGAGAGATCGATGCTTTTTGAATTACATATGCAGGTCTACGGAATACGTTATGCCACTATTTTTGTTTCATATAGTCTAATGGTCTATATGCGAGAAAACTGGTCGTTACTCTATCATTCTGTTGGCCAACGGCAGAACCTTGCTGTTATCTATAATCGGCCACTCATGCAGATAGTGCACAATATAAGTTTAGAAAAAGAATTACCAGCTCCACAGCCAATGGTGACAAAAAGAAGACCTTTTATAAAAAAAAGACCCGCATTTGAACAGTTCGAACAGACCCCTGCGATAATTTCTCTAAACGAAAAGCGAACCATAAAAGAAAGTGGGATGAAGAGGAAAGAACAACCCTATGGAGTGGATATTGATAACATTGATGTATATCTATTGGGGGACCTGTTAGATAAGCGGGGGGAATTTGTACAACAGATCAATCTGCAGCAACTTCGATTTGTTGATATTGTCGCAGTATATACAACCGCAGAAACTAAATGTGTTATCTTACGTAATGGTACAACATTGGATTGCCCGACAATCTTTGATCAGTTAAAGAAGATCGGGATGGAAGACTGGATTGTCAAAATATCAAAAAATTATGCGATCAATATGTTCTTTGTGCAATACCCAATCAAACGTGTGGCGGATGACCTAAAATTACAGCCCTTTATGGAGAAAATGCTGTTGCAAAATATTCAGCGGGAACAGCTTAGTGAAATATTGAGAAGTGGGAAAGGCCTTAGAGGACATAATGTTAAGCTTTTCTTAAACAATCAACAGGATTACACGCGTGCCGGATGGGATGCTTATATTAGAATATAACAGCCATGCGGCCCCTGCATAATGGGGCTTTTATTTATTAGGTTTTAGTTTTCCGTTATGTCTGATGGTATAGCGGTTTTTTATTTTTAGAGAAATTTATCTATTTTTGCCGAAATAGATCATAATGTTATACATTTTTAGAACGTAAGGTCATGTAATACTGTGCCAACATGCAGGAAGATTTTAATCAGATGGGATAGATGCCCAACTAGATTGCTCCTATACCTGTGTTTTTAATCAGTATTATTCACTTTAATTTAAAAAAATGGAATCAACAAAATATGGTCGTACCTACCATTTTCCTTTTTCACCGGGAACCAACAGTGACGATCGTTTTAATCATGAGTACTGGACGGATATACAATCCTTTTCACAGCTACTTTACACTGAAAAATTGGATGGCGAAAACAATTGTCTATCCCAACGGGGAGTATTTGCCCGGTCACATGCTGCTCCAACGACATCCCCCTGGACAGCACAATTACGGGAACATTGGGGACGATTGAAAAATGATTTGGGCGACCTAGAGTTTTTCGGTGAAAACCTTTATGCGGTTCATTCTATAGAGTATACACAGTTGGAGCATTATTACTTTGTATTTGCGGCTCGAATCAATGAGGTCTGGCTTTCATGGGAGGAAGTTACCTTCTATGCTAACTTGTTTGACTTGCCGATGGTACCAGTATTGCGATCGGACAGTGTACGAGATCTGACGGAATCACAGTTGGAAGAAACTGTACAACATCTGGCATCTCAACCTTCGATCTTTGGATCTTTGGATCCGAGAACAGGAATTAACTGCATCTCAGAGGGTCTGGTCTGCCGAAATGCGGAGGCTTATCCCGTCTCCAAATTTCAGCATAATATCTTTAAGTATGTGCGAAAAGGACATGTACAGACGGATGAACATTGGACTAAATCCTGGAAAAGAACAAAACTTACTTGGGAAAGGGGGGAAAACTAATGGAATGGAAATTAACAACAGATACAGATTGGCTGAAACTGGAAAAGCAGTTTTCCTGGGTAGAAGCTATGCGGAATGTTCCGCAGGATCCCATTCATCACGCAGAAGGTAATGTTGCTATTCATACCCAGCTGGTGATTGAACAGTTGCAACAATCCAATACCTATAGGGGATTGAGTAGGCAACGACAGGAACTGCTTTGGGCTGCCGCATTACTGCACGACGTCGAAAAAAGGTCTACGACTGTGGTCGATGGACAGGGACGGATCAGTTCGCCAAGCCATGCGCGAAAAGGTGCACAGACAGCACGTGAAATATTGTTTCGTGATGTGGAAACTCCCTTTTCCCTACGGGAGGAAATTGTAGGTTTGGTTCGTTTTCATGGTCTGCCACTCTGGCTGATGGAAAAAGTTGATCCAATGCGTAGTGCGCTAGAGGCATCATTAAGGGTAAATATGATTGAATTGAAACTTCTAGCCGAGGCTGATGCCAGAGGGCGAATATGTCAGGATCAAGGAGCGTTGCTTGATGCGCTAGAGCTATTTGAACTGTATGTAAAAGAGATTGACTGCTGGGAGTCACCTCGATCTTTTTCGACCCCAAATGCTCAATTTACCTACTTCAACAGCGAGGATGGTTATGTGGATTATATTCCTTTTGATAATTTTAGATCAACGGTCATCATGCTGTCTGGGTTGCCGGGTATGGGAAAGGATCATTATATCGCTAACCATAATAAGGATATACCAGTCATTAGTCTTGACGATATTCGTCGTAAATATCGTATCGAACCGATTGATCGAAAGCGGAATGGTTGGGTAGTGCAACAAGCGAAAGAACAGGCCAAGATTTATCTACGTCAGGGGCAAGACTTTATATGGAATGCAACTAATATTACGACCTTAATGCGAAAGCAGTTGATTGACCTCTTTGTCAGTTATCAGGCCTATGTAGAGTTGGTGTATATCGAAAAACCGTACCGTCAATGGCGCGTACAAAATCGAGATAGGGCCCATCCGCTACCAGATACTGTATTGGATAAAATGCTCCATAACTTGGAAGTCCCACAACCAATGGAAGCACATGAACTGCATTACATCGTTGAATAACCCATAACCTCAGGTTGTTTTTGACGATTGCAATAGAAATCTATTTAAAAAATAGATAGTTTTGATAAACCTCAGCACCAAGTGAACGCTTATTTAGAGCATGAAATGTTCAGAAGTGGGATCTTTGGTGTTGATAGGCCAGTCTATATCTTGTATACTGAGCGAGAGAATGCTGCTTAATTCATTTGGATGATTTATTGGCAAAAAAATTGCTTACAGAGTTTATCCGATTATGATAAGTAGCATTTACTTAAACCATACGGGGCAGATGGGGACTTCATAATGGAAGTTTAACTCTGAAATAGCTTTGCATTTTAGAGGGATAGCTCCTTTGTTATTGGACATCCTGTATATTGATGGCGTTGAACGTTAAGCTCGCCGACTGGTTCAAAAGGGACATAAAAAAAATGAACGAAACGAAAGCATACACACTGTGCGCTACGGATAATGTAAAGAGATCTAAAGACAACCAAATCAATACGGCTTTGATCTTGTTAGGCTCTAATATCGATCCTGAAGAAAATATCACCATAGCCTTAAATTATATTCAGAAATTGGGAACGATGGGTAACCAAACGGATTTTATCTATACGAAACCTCTTCAATTTGAAACCCAACCTGATTTTTTGAATGGCGCATTATTATTGCATACCTGTTTACCTTTGGATGGATTACAAAGTGAATTAAAACAGATCGAATTAGATATGGGACGCCTCAGAAGCGAAAACAAGAATGCTCCCCGAATCATCGATCTCGATGTGATTACTTTCAATGGAAGCATTGCCGATGAAAAAGATATTGTACAGCTCCCTTTCTTATATGACTTTGTAAAACAACTGCAACCCGAAATATTCAAATGGTAATAAAGAATTCATGATCTTTTGTACATTTGATAAACGATTACCTTATTTGAATGAATAGCCAAAAATAATTTATAGCCGAAACTTAGTTTTTTTAATCAATAAGAGTATGTTAATACGACAATATTTATTGGTATGGTAGGTATAATAATCATATTGATTATATCTTGGCTTTTGTTGTGGATAGTCGAAAAGAAGAATCTTAGTGTTCTCGGATTTACCCCAACGAAAAATAGGCTTGCAAACTTTTGTGTAGGATTCTTTATGACAGGTCTGTTATGTGCTGTCTATCATTATATAAAAGTTGTGGTCGTACACAATTTTTGGATGCTTAATCCGAAACTATCTGGCGCTAATTTGATCAATAGTACATGGTGGATCATAAAATCTGTCCTTTTCGAAGAACTTTTATTTAGAGGTGCCCTACTTTATATGGTGATGAAAAAGCTGGGATCTAGATGGGGGTGTCTGCTCTCCGCTGGAGCTTTCGGTGTTTACCATTGGTTTTCCTATGGTGCTTTTGGAAATCCAATACAGATGCTGATGATATTATTGATGACCGGACTTTTTGGATGGGTATTGGCCAAAGCTTATGATGCTACAAAATCTCTTTATTTGCCAATAGCTTTTCACTTAGGCTGGAACGTCGTTAATATTTTGGTGTTTTCTAATGGACCGTTGGGCGCACAACTATTGGTTAGAGCTAATGATAACCAAGCTCAAGGCCTTGTCTCACTATTGATCTTTCTTTTCCAAATGTTTGCGCTCCCATTATTTGGATATCTATATATTCGGAAATATGGCCACACATCGTCCTGATTTTAAATGATGCTTGAATTCATCGATCATAAATTCCATAGTTTTAGTAACATGCTTTTCAGCGATAATAGATTGCGCATAAACACTATTGTAGCCCTGATTATATTTTGCTAGATAGGCCTGATTAATTGCAGTGGTCAAATTTTAGCGATTATTATCTCTCATCAATTTAAAAAACGCCTCTTTATTGGCTCTTGATACTGGGACTGTGCTATCGTCCTGTAGGGAGATCAGACCTTCTTTGGAATAGCTTGTTACGTACTTGGTGTTGATGAGATGGGACTGATGTACGCGGTAAAAGTGGGGTGGACAGAGAATTTCTTCATAATGTTTGAGGGGTTTTGAAACAATGATATTTTTACTATTATGCAGAACGAAAGTAGTATATGAACCTGATGTCTCGCAGCGTACAATATGCTTTACCTTGACAACATGCATTGCTTCTTGTGTAGGAAGAATGATACTCTCTGGCATGCTTTGGGTATCCAGACGGAAATTGTGCAGCTGCTGGCCTTGAATAAATAGTTGTTGCTGGTCTGCGATACGCTGAATCGAAAGCCGGAGTTCATCTGCATCGATGGGCTTGAGTAGATAGTCAATGGCATTGAATTTAAATGCGCGTATGGCATGCTGCTCGTAGGCAGTTGTAAAAATAAGATGAAAGGATTTGTAACTGATCTGACTTAATACATCAAAGCCGGTACCCCGTCTTAGCATAATATCCATAAAGACTAAATCGGGTTGCAGCTGATCGATGATTTTAACAGCTGTCTCGGTATCTTCGGCAAAACCTACCACTTGTATGGTGTTTGGAGCAACGATTTCCAATAAAATGGTTAGCGATTCGCGTAAATGATATTCGTCTTCAATAATAATGGCCTTATACATGCTTTTATAGTATTGGTATGGTTAAACGGACAATACAACCTTTTTCACCCTCTTCCGACTTTCGATCGTGGATCTCCATTTTGGTATATGCATTTTGTTGTTGCATTAGTAGCAAACGTTCATCAGTGATCTTAGTGGATAGCGACTGGTGACTATCTTGAGTTTTATCGGATTTGGACCGTCTTAAACCAATACCGTTATCGACGATGCTACAGATCAGTACATCACGGTCGATATCTTGGGTAAAACTGATCTGCAATAGACCTCTCCTGCTGTCGGTCAAAGGTTTTAAACCATGTTCAATAGCGTTTTCTACGAAAGGTTGGATGAGTAATGGGGGGATGTGGATGTTAGTGTCGACATTCGCGCCATATTTGATCTCATAATCGAAATTATAATTTAGACGGAGCTGCTGTAGTTCGATATAATGATTTAAGGTATTAATTTCATCTGTTAGACAAATGCTTTCTATTCGGGACTGTTCCAATACCTGCCGGATCAATTTAGCAAATTTACCTAGGTAACCGACTGCGGTGACACGATCACTTTGAAGAATCATGTTTTGAATACTACCGAGTATGTTGAACATAAAATGTGGATCCATTTGTGATTGGAGCAAACGTCTTTCGAGTGCAATTTTTTCGGATAAGGTTTCTAGACTCTCTTTTTCCATGAGTTGAACTTTCAACGCAGCATTGGCCTGCTGTTGCTGCAGAATATCTTCTCTATTTTGATAATAACACTTCCGGTAATGGTACGAGCGATAGACAAAAACCAGTCCAATCAACAATATGCCCGATATACTGTAGCTGAGTAGTTTATTCTTTTTTTGAAGTTCATTTTCCTTCTCTAGCTGTGTAATGCGAGCGATACGCTTTTCGGCTTCAAATCGTGCATCCGTATTTTGAAGCTTTTCCTGAATCGATTCATCATACTTCAGTTGATTGTACTTGACAAAGAGCTTGTCGTACTCGTAATAGGATTGATGATCACCTTCACGGGCTGCGAGATCTTTAAGGCAATTGTAGAAAGCTGCAAACAGGTCATTATCTTTGTATGGAAGACCCTGTTGGAAGGCAATCCCTTCTTTAAATAACCGTTCGGCCATTCGATATTCCTTCTTTTCAACAAAATACTGCCCGCGTATCCCCAACGAACTGCGATAGACATTACGTAGGTTGTATTTCTTTCCGATGTCAGTGGCTGTTTCAAGGTTGCTCAATAGGGCATGTTCGTCGATGGGGCTAGGACCATTCATATAAAGTTCGGCGAGGTTAATATGGGCAATACCAATATTACTCTTGCTGATTATCCTGTCAGCGTCCTTCCCTGCTAACACAATTGTTTCTTTAAAAAAATCCACAGCACGCTGCCAGCTTTCCCAACGACCAGTGATTATATGATCGGAGAGGTAGCTGCCTACGGCCAGACGCGCATGTAAGATGCTCTCAGGGTCATTGGATTTTACGGCATAGGTAAGGGCTTCGTCAGCATATTTTTTTGATTTGGTGGTAACTCCTGTAGAAAAGAGATAGGAAATATCAGCCCCCAATTTGGCACAGTGTCTATATTCATGAATCTTTTGAAATATAACATAAGCCTTAAGCATATAATCCAGTGCAGCTGTTTTGTCATCAATATAGGAGCGAAGTAATCCCATGGTCCAGTTACCATAGGCGATGGCACGCTCATTTTTTGTATTGTTGGCGATATCGTAGGCGAGTTCGGTGTTTTTGCTAAAATCCTTCAAGTTTAACATGCGCCTATAGGTCATCGCCAAATAAGCATGACAAATCGCTTCATCGACTCTATCATGAGTTTGTTGGGCGAGGGACAGCGCTTCATATTGTATATGCAAACTGGTAAGGGTATCAATAAACCTATTGGCATAACCTTGTTCGGCTTTTTTTTCAATGGCTGTGGGCGCCTGAGCACATACAATGCTACTGGCGAAGATGAAAATGAGAAAACTAAAAAATCCTTTCATGATTTTGTTCAGAACGACTAATTTAATCAATTCGTGGATAAAGATACGTAAGCTACGAAGGTCGTTAACATTTTTGATCAAAAAATGCTAATCTTATACCGAATGCAAAGCCAAATCGACCAGATACAAACTTATCCATGTCTACATCTAAAAAATCTTTAATCTTGTTTAAAAGAAAAGGACAATGCGCAAAACGGGGAAATCTTTAACAACTACTGAATTAATGAAACAAAGTGATTTGATAGCCCTAATTGGCCTTCCGTCAAATGATCCAAAGCTGATCGCATTTTTTGAAAAGTATCAATTGGGTAAAATACCGAAAACCATTACCACCAATCAAGGAACCAAGAGTGTTTTATATAAACCTCTTAATCTGTCATTCTGGTTCAAATATGATATTAAAAATGAACGTTTTCAACCCCCTGTTAGCCCAACCGGTGATAACTATAAGTTTTTGCCCTACCTTAAATCTGTGATGTTCAATCATGTTGATGATACTGTGAAAACACCGGACCCCAAACCTAAGGACTTTTGGGATCTGATTCCGCATCCAAGGGAATCCTATCAAAAGGTAGCAGATCTGATGGGGCAACCAGCAGAAAAGATGGACACACAAACCACTTTTCAAATGACTATTGGTGCAGACACCCTATTGACTGTACAATATAATCAGGATAACAAAGGGACGCTAAAATCTTCAACTTGGGTTTCCATTATTGAACAGAGCGAAATTGTTAGCGCTGTTTTTTTTGATCCGAAATATCAGCAGGAAGACTTTCCTTTTAAAAGAAGAGCCTACTCCGCAATCATTAAATGGCTCTACAATAAGGGATGGCTTTTACTCCAGGAACAAGAATACGGACAACAATTAAACAGTGAGGCAGCTCTACTGGATTTTATCGGAATGAAATTGAAGGGGCACCTTTGGGCAAATCAGATCGCTGATATTAAGTACTTACGGTCATTTTTGTATACCATCTGCAGTAACCGAAGTATACGGGATAAACATGGTAACAAAATCTCCTTCTACATTCGTGATATCGTATTGGAATGTATGGGGAAGAAGAACGAATTTGATATTCTTTACAAAGGTCCGTTTGAACATATCGATCTTTTTTTAAATGAACTTATTTTTGATGATCAGATTTATGAAAAAATTGCCGCTAATCTGACAGCACGATACGAAATATTTAACTTATTGCAGGCCTGATATTTTTGCTGCCTTTCAGCGGGAGAAATGAAAAATATCGAAAAAAATAATAATTATGAGAGAAATGGTACAATCCCAAGCTCAGGAAGCCTTGCAGCAGGGCGATTATACATTGGCTGCTAAAAACTATATTGAAGGCAATGGCCTTCCTCAGGAAAGGAAACAGTTAACGGATGTTTTTGTACAGGTAAATAGTCTGAATGAGGCCCAACCCAATCCGGATCTATGTGCCATCTTGGGCTTGATAGCGCTGGATGACAATTCAGTTTTTAACTTGGATAGGGAGGAAGCACTTTTGCAATGTGTACAATGGAGCCGTCAGGGATTGCAGATTGATCCTAATCATGGGCATTGTTATCGAAATGCAGGATCAGCATTATACTGGCTAGATGATTGGGAAGCGGCAGCTCTCTATTATAAAAAGGCAGATGAACTTGTTCCTTCTCCAGTATTGAAAATACGGTTGTTTAATATGGCAAATCGGGGAGTTGAACAACCAGATTTCTCAGGTTTACAGTTTAACATCGAGACCGATAGAGCGATGGAAGCCTATAATGCAGGGGTCGAGCTCAATTATCTTTTGGAGGGACATGTTATGATGCCTGATGCTGAGCGGCAACGTTTGACAATCCTAAAACAGGAGTGCTATGCACATGCTTATACACTTTATCGGGGCGCACTGATTGGACAAAATGGAGATTTGATCAATGTTGATCCATTGACATTTGCCATGTGTTGTAATAATCTTGCCACAGAAGCGATACTACAAGGGGAGTATGAATGGGCGATTGCTATTACAACTGAAGGTATGGAGTATCATGTTTTTCCTTATATTTTACAAAATAGGCTTCATGCTTTTTGCGAAGTTGACCGCCCGATGGAAGCTATTGCTGATGGTCAACGACTACTGGATGATTTTGAGGAAGAGCTGGATTTATTGACATATTTTAATGTAGTGGATAAACTTTGTGCAGCGCATATGGCGATCAAGCAGTATGAGGACCTGCTGGAATGGGTCAATATTGGTGTACAGGTCTATTATTCTCTGGATGCAACAGATCCAATGACACATGATCAAGAAGTTGTCCGCTGTTTTACCAATTTTTTTATTTATAAAGCTAATGCCGAAAACGCACTGGGAATAAAATATGAAATTGAATCTGTTGCGCAAGATACAGACGAGTTGTTGGAAAAAATGCCCGATAATCCCAGCTTGCTGATCAGCAGGGCCAATACATTTATTGATGCAGGCGATTTTGATAAAGCACTGGAATGTTACCAATATGCAATTCATTTTGCGACTGAAAAGGAAATGTTACGATCGGTACAGGTCGCCTTTTATAATATGGGCTATATGCAGGTAGCTCATCTGCATGATATAACAACGGCATTTGAGAGCTTTGAACAAAGTATTGCTGCAGGTAATCCGGATTTTTGGTGTTATTATTGGACAGCACACTGTGCCTACCATCTACAGGAAAATGAAGGTACGATTTATTATGCACAGTCTGCTTTACAGAAGCTACAAATTCAGGGGGGAGTAGCGCATGATATTATTGCCGAACTCTATGAACATTTGGGCGTAGCACAATTGGATCTTGAGTGTTATGATGAAGCCATTGATAACCTGACGCGTGCATTACAGTATAATGATACAAAAACTACAAGGGAAAATTTAAAGATTGCACAAATACATAAAACACCCACTAAAACCTTTTTAGGGAAATTGTTTGGGAAGTAAAACACACTTCATCTATTATTGTCTTAACTTACTATATATCACAAAAATAATATAAATACAAACCTTGCCCAAAGAGTTTTGGCATTTCTCAGGATCGTTCCTTTACAGTTTGTACATATTCGATAGTGATTTCTCGCGATTCAATTTATTCTCCATCGAAGGAATATTGAAATATAAGGAGAGTGGAGATTCATCGGATAAAAATGTCAGTGATTGCGGAGTTAGAGCGTAATTTATGCTTTGTCCGAATTAACTTTTTATAGTATCTTGCATTAGATGGTGAAATTTTGGGTGTCAAAATAAAATGAAAGCTATTGGAAATATTTAGAGCACATTTGGAGAAATTTATCCAGATCGACGATGTAACATTTGAGCGGATATCAAAATACTTTAACATAAATTCGGTTGCAAAAAAGGAAAATATGCTGGAAGAAGGCCAAATCTGCAGGTACCACTATTTTGTGTTAAAAGGAATGTTACGTAAGTTTTTTGTAAATGAAAAAGGTGTGGAACAAACCACTGAATTTGCTATTGAAAACTGGTGGCTCACGGACAATATGGCTTATGAAAATAAGCTTGTAAGTTCATTCTATATACAAGCTGTTGAAAAATCGGAAGTTTTATATATTAGTCAGGAAAATCAGGAGAAATTGATGGCGGAATTTCCATTGATGGAGCGCTATTTTCGTTTTGTATATCAGAGAGCTTATGCAGCAGCACAAATGCGTGTTAAATATCTTTTCTCATTGCCTAAAGAGGAGTTTTATCGCGATATGTTACGTAAATACCCCGAGTTTGTGCAACGTGTACCACAGTATCTTATTGCATCTTTTTTAGGCTTTACTCCCGAATATCTGAGTGAAATTCGAAAAAAAATAAATACCTAAAAATACGATAGAGACCTCAAACACTGCTGAGAAAACTAATAGCACTGGTCCGAATCTGTTATCCGGTAAGGGCTAGTCAGAAAATGTAGATTGTGTTCTTTTGCATAACCCCTAATCAAATTATTGAATTTTTCAATAGCTTTTTCTTCAGATCGAGCAAAACAATGTAAGTTGATCTCCAATGGTTTTTCCGAAGTAGCTTCATCTATACGGAGTTGTCCGACTTCGGAAAGAACAACGGCAAATGAAGTTTTACAGATTTCGATTTCTAATTTATTGTCAATCAATTGTGAGGAAATACTATAATAGGAATCATTATTTTGGATTTCATCTTGAAAGGGATCCAAAAAAGTAGGTATAATAGAACGATAGCCATATTTTGCGTTGCCAAAAAAATGATCAATATATTCCTGTGCTTTTTCATAAGTAGAAAAAACCCCTTCTAGGTTAGTGAATACATCTGGATCTTCTTTAATCTCTTTTGAAACTACTGTATATACCTTAATGGAGTTGGTTGTCATATTTTAAAATGCTACTGTCTATAAGTTAAGTGAAGTTTTTCTGCAAAAAAACCAATTTAAAATTTCATCAATGAGATGTTCAAAGATAAAATCGTCTTTTTAAAATAAAAAAATTTCCTTTGTCTACTTTGTAGCCTAGTTGGAATATATGTTTGTTCTTTAAAGTTGTGTATAATTTTCGTGTTCTCCAAATTTTTTACTGATTGTTTTTATTTTATTAAATAGAAGAGGTGATCTTGTTTCAGAGTAAAAGAGAAAACCCTATTAAGAACCATGGAAATTTCCAAATGACTATAGTGGCTGGTCAAAAATTCTATAGTCATAACAATCACTGCTGCGTACATGAAAAAGTACCGGTAATTTTGATATAGATAATTAAGTGTCTATTATCTAGGTTATGGACTATTTTATTTTTTTAATAGAAATAGCCTTTCAAAAGAGTTATATAACAATTCTAAATGGCTGGGATTATTTAATTGTACCGATGTAAGGAGAAGGGAGGGGACTGTATTGGGATTAAGCATTAAGCTAAACATGAATTGGATATCAATGAAGATTGATGTTGTCATATGATTGGAATATCCTTTTATAGTTTATATTAAAGTAGGTTAGGAGTATAGGACATCAATAAAATGGAAATAAAAAAAGGTTTCCAAACGGGGAGAGTGAAAACCTTAAATAACCAATTATAAACCTAAATTATGATACTACAAAATTAGTGTACTTTGTACACTTTAGCAAATTTTTTTTAAAAATATTATTATAATAATTTAAAACCTGCGACTATAATAGAAGAATTGAGATCATGAATTTACCTGATTATCTCATAGAGATTTATTAATATGAGAATTTAAAAGTTTGATTAAGTTTGCAATTAAGAAATACCTTGGAATAATTTTTTTGAGATACGATATATATGGATACTTTTATTTGCCAAAATTGCGGTGTAGAACATACTGAATTACCATCTTTAGCTTTTGATGCCCCTTTTCATTATGATATATTAAGTCCAGTCGATAAAGAGAGACTCGCAGAAAAAGAGGATGATTTTTGTGTCATCAATCATAAAGATCAGATTGACTATTTTATCCGTGTTGTTTTGCAGATTCCTATTTTGGATCATGACGAAACCTTAGATTATGGTGTTTGGGTTTCGGTGAGCAAAGAAACGATAGAGGATTATCGCCTTATTTTTGCGGCTAAGGAGGCCGAAGAAAAAAGCTATTTTGGTATGCTCTGTAATGAAATAGGAGATTATGAAACTTCTACAATTGGACTTTATATGCAGGTCTTAACTCAATTGAATGGTTATCGTCCATTATTAATACCTTATGAGTCTGAACATTCACTGGTACAGGATTGGTCGAATGGTATTAGTAGAGATGAGGCTGTCCGACGAGTTAATTCTGTGACTTAGATTTCTCTCGTCGCTAGTGTTTCATTTTTACCTAGAATCTATTCTTTCGATGCAGATTCGCTTTAGAATTATGCTATTTCACCACGGTGTATCTATTTGTTTCCTTGGTTTTTAGTTTTCTTATGGTGTATTAACACCCAATTTTTTGTGCTATCTATGCAAAGACTATAGTTTTTTTTGTCGTATTTTCATTGTTATTGTTTTACACGTTGCCTTTTCTATTGTTTCAAACGTTTTCGTAAATAAATCATACAATTTGATTCGTTTCACCTATATTAATTGATATCTTGTTTTAGAAAGCCAATTGAAAAAATAACCGATGGCTGAGGAAGGTGTACCAATCTCCTAAATCGAAAGGGATTAAACCGCATAATAACTTTAATATCCCAATATTGAAAAATAGCGTGCACGTAATATGATTAATAGACCAATATTCAATAAATAAACCGGGCATACGAGCTCAAGAAGTAATTATCACAATGAAAAGAAAAACATTATTTAAGTTTGTCTTAGTGGCAGCGATGGCTGGAAATACAATTTTATCGCATGCGCAGATGAATAAGACCACAGAAAAAGGTTGGACAAATCTTTTTGACGGAAAAACGCTGAATGGCTGGAAAACCGTTGGTGGGAAAGCTCCTTATTCTATTGAGGGGGACGCAATCGTGGGACGAATGACTAAAGGAACGCCCAATTCATTTTTGGTCACAGAAAAAGAATATGGTGATTTCATATTGGAACTAGATGTTAAGCTCGAAGGCAGTCAAACAAATTCAGGAATCCAGACCCGGAGTCATCTTGACCCAAAAGCAAATGATGGCCGTGGTAAGGTCTATGGAAGGCAAGTGGAGATTGACCCCTCATCCAGGGCGTGGACAGGTGGTATCTATGATGAAGCTCGCCGCGGCTGGCTTTATCCGTTGGATCTCAATGAAAATGCAAAGAAGGCGTATAAAGCCGAAGAGTATAATCACATTAGAATAGAGGCAATCGGTGATGAATTGCGTACCTGGATCAATGATATTCCTGTTTCTTATGTAGTAGATACAATTGATCGAACTGGATTCATCGGATTACAAGTACATAGTATTCCTTCAGAATTAGATGGCAAGAAGGTCTATTTCAAAAATGTTAAAATAAAGACCGCTGATCTGAAGACAAAAGGTTTTCCGAAGGATATTTATATCGTCAATCTAAAGCCAAATGAAATAGTGGCTGCCGAAAAGAAAAAAGGAGTAAAGCTGCTATTTGATGGTAAAACTAATAATGGATGGCGAAGCATCCATGGAGATAAATTTCCTGATCGTGGTTGGGAAATTAAGGATGGTCAATTAACTGTTTTGAAATCTGATGGTGGAGAATCTACCAATGGCGGTGATATCATAACGAAGGATAAATATACCGCATTTGACCTCTCTTTTGAATTTAAACTTAGTCCTGGAGCGAATAGCGGAGTAAAATATTTTGTCACATTGAAGGAAAAGTCCAAAGGATCGGCTATTGGTCTAGAATTTCAGGTACTTGATGATGCCTTACATCCTGATGCAAAGTTAGGTCGGGATGGTAACCGGACCCTGGCATCACTATATGATCTCATCACTTCGAATAGAGATGCACGTGCCCGGAGACCGATAGGCGAATGGAACAGAGGTCGGGTAGTGGTTACAGCGGATAACAAGGTTGAGCATTATCTGAATGGAATAAAGATGTTGAGTTACGAAAGAGGATCGAAGGAGTTTAAGGACCTTGTCGCGATTAGCAAGTATAAGGACTGGGACAACTTTGGTGAAGCAAAAGAAGGCTCCATTCTATTACAGGATCATGGCGATCGAGTTTCATTTCGCAGTATAAAGATTAATACACAAAACTAAGCTCATATGAATCATTATCTATCACGTCGAAGCTTTGTTAAACAATCTGTTATTGCAGCGGGTGCTGTCATGTTATCGAATAGCGTTCTTGGTAAGGTCAATTTAGCATCGCCGAATGAACGGGTTAATTTGGCATGTGTAGGTCTCGGCAATAGAGCTGCGGATATTATAAAAGAACTCTATAAAACTGGCCTTTGTAATATTGTCGCACTCTGTGATGTAGACTTGGGAGCTAAACACACCCAGGAAATTTTGAGCATGTTTCCAGATGCACCAAAATTTAAAGACTTTAGAGTTATGTTTGATAAAATGGGTAGCCAAATCGATGCGGTTAGTGTCGGTACACCAGATTTCTCCCATTTTGCCATAACGATGCTGGCCCTAGATCTTGGAAAGCATGTTTACGTGGAAAAACCAATGGCAAGGACATTTCTCGAAGTCGAATTAATGACAAATAAAGCGAGGAAGAATCCAAAACTTATAACACAGATGGGGAATCAGGGGCACTCTGAAGCGAATTACTTTCAATTCAAGGCCTGGAAGGATGCGGGAATAATTAAAGATATTACGCGCATAGATGCGCATATGAATATGCCCCGCAGATGGCATGGATGGGATATGAATATGAAAGGATTTCCTGCGGCTGAAATTACGCCAGACACATTAGACTGGGAACTGTGGCAAATGCAGACTCTGGGGCATAATTATAATAAAGATTTTGTGAACGGACAATGGCGTTGCTGGTATGATTTTGGAATGGGAGCTCTTGGTGATTGGGGAGCGCACATCTTAGATACTGCACATGAATTTTTGGATCTTGGGTTACCAACAGAAGTAAGTGCTGTAAAGCTTGATGGACATAATTCGTATTTTTTTCCCATGTCTTCGACGCTGAAATTTCATTTTCCGAAGCGAAAAAAGATGCCTGCGGTTGATATTAATTGGTATGATGGCTTAGATAATTTGCCACCAATCCCAGAGGGCTATGGGGTTTCGGGATTGGATCCGAACATTCCAGCACCCAGTACAGGTAAGTTAGAGCCAGCGAAATTAAATCCTGGAAAAATTATCTATGGAAAGGATCTGACTTTCAAAGGAGGTTCTCACGCAAGTATTTTGCAGATTATACCTGAAACGAAGGCAAAGGAATTAGAATCCCGTCTTCCAGAGGTTCCGAAATCACCATCTAATCATTATGCCAACTTCCTAAAAGCATGTAAAGGAGAAGAGAAAACAAGGTCGGCTTTTGAAATTGCAGGACCTTTAAGTCAAGTGTTCTGTTTGGGAGTAATTGCACAGCGTCTAAATGCGAAACTGATTTTTGATCCTCAGAAAAAAGAAATCAGTAATGATAGATTTGCGAATGCACTTTTGGCAGGACCTCCGCCTGCAAGAGGCTGGGAACAGTATTATAAAATGTAATCCGAAAGGAATACTTAATCCATATAAAAAGGCGCGGGATATTAATATTTATCCCTCGCTTTTTTATTTTTAAGACTTTTATCCTTGAGCTAGTTGATTCTTTTTATTGTTGCTACTGACCAGCAATGTGTTCATATTCATTATATTAATTGAGACAGATCAGATGTATTTTGATCTATCTTGATTTAAATATATCGGGTATTGTAGATATTTTTGTTAGGAGGCTTTGAGATTGGTTGATGATGGAAGGCAATACCTTTAAAAGTCTACTATTTCATTTTGATAATAACCATAAAAATTATGAACAGGACTCTTATGCTTCTTATTGGTGTTCTCACATTTGTCTTTCATGCTAATGGCCAGACTTCTGGAACGCAGACTTTTTATGTTTCACATCGATACTTAAAAATTCCTGTTAAAAATGGAGCTCCCAAACGGAATGTTGAACTTTGGCTCAACAATGAAAAAGTAAGATGGTTTGATGTTGAATTAGCGGATAGTGTATACGATTGGATCGCTTATTTGGATATTGAGAAATGGAAGGGGCAATCCCTTAAGCTGAGCATAACTACTCCTGATGGGAATAGTCACAGATTCAATTCCTTTGAGCAAGCTGATCTACAGGATGATAATGCGGTGTACACTGAAAAGGAACGTGGGCAAATTCATTTTTCTCCAAAACGTGGGTGGCTGAATGACCCTAACGGGCTCGTTTTCTTCAAAGGACAATATCACCTTTTTTTTCAGCATAATCCTTATGGTACTAATTGGGGCAATATGCACTGGGGACATGCTGTATCTAGTGATTTGATCCATTGGAAAGAATTGGGAGAAGCCTTATATCCCGATGAATCGGGAGTTATGTTTAGTGGCGGGGCAGTGGTAGATACTAAAAATAGCAGTGGATTAGGAAATAATAATTTAATGGTTCCTATGGTCTTATTTTACACTGCAGCTGAACAATCTTGGAAGCAAGGACTGGCTTATTCTTTGGATGGAAAGGAATTTAAGAAGTTGCCAAACCATATCTTGGATAAGATTTCAACTGGTAACCGGGATCCTAAAGTGATATGGCACGGACCTTCGGCGCGTTGGGTGTTAACTTTATATGTCGAGGAAGAACATGGACAGCATAGCATGCATTTATTTACTTCAAAGGATATGAAAACATGGGAGTTTGCGAGTAAAGTTTATGGCGGTAAAGGAATTGACCGGTATCTATTTGAATGTCCCGAATTTTTTGAACTGGCGGTGGATGATGATCCGAAACAAAAAAAATGGATTTTAACGGGTGCCAATAGCCAATATGCTATAGGGAGTTTTGATGGCAAAAAGTTCACCCCAGAGGCAGAAAGGTTGTTTAGTCAATATGGTCGTGATTACTATGCTGCACAGACGTTTAGCAACGAGCCTCTGGGACGTCGTATTGAGATCGGATGGTGGCGAACCCATACCAATCACGGTGGTGCCGCTTTTAATCAATCCATGAGTATACCAATGGAATTGAAGTTAAAAACGACAGAAAAAGGTATACGTTTATTTAGGGAACCGGTAGCTGAATTACAAAATTTAAGAAAAGATAAGTTGCACATTGGTCAAATCAGCTTAAAGGCCGGCAAGCTAAATCAATTGCAGCATTTTAGCGGCGATGTTGCTGAACTCAAATTTATTATAACGCCTAAAAGTGCCAGAAACATACAAATCAATGTGCGTGGGTTAATCATGAATTATAATGTTGCTACTGAAGAAATGGTTGTAGACAATGTGCGGGCAATTGTTCCTCTAAGAGATGGAAAATTGATATTGAGATTGTTCGTAGATCGTACTGGCCTTGAGATTTTTGCCCAAAATGGGGAAATCTATATGCCAATAAATTACAATTTTGACCACAATAATTTGCAATATGGTATTAGTATCTCAAATGGTCAAGCGGTTTTGGATCAGGCTGATTTATATACACTAAAAAGTATTTGGTCTGACTAATAGCAGAGCGAAGAACGGAAAATAAGTACTTAGATAAAACGAAAAAAGGTTTTCAAACGGGGAGAATGAAAACCTTCAATAACCAATTATAAACCTAAATTATGATACTGCAAATGTAAGTGTATTTTTTACACTATGCAAATTTTTTTATATTTTTTTTATACGATAGCGTCCTACATCGAAAGACCTTTTAATTTTTCTCCCCATTTTCCAAGTTCACGAATGATAGGAGATAGCTCATAGCCAATAGCTGTTAATTCATACGTTACACGTAGAGGAACCTCAGCATATACCGTGCGTTTGACGACTCCACTTTCCTCTAATTTTCGTAATTGCAAAGTCAACATGCGTTCGGTGATATTAGGAAGGCATTTTCTGATTTCACTGTATCGGAGGCTTCCGTTGATTAGATAGCAACAAATAGCCAAAGACCATTGGCCACCAATAATATTAGCCGCAAATACCTCAGGGCAATCATTCGCTAAAATTTGTTTATTGGCAAAATTGGTTGAACTCTCTTTGATTTTTGTCATCACACACATTTTTTATAGTACCGAACATTGGGCTACCTGTGAGCCAAAATAAGGAATATCTCGCTATTTTTGAGTCAAAATAATCGAGTTAATAAAACAATTACGGCTATCGAATGCCGTGTTAATTAGCATCCAAACTATTGAATAATTAGCTATAATGAAAACATTGGTCATTGTAATACATCCAAATATTAAAGAATCACTTATTAATAAGAGGTGGATCGAGGAATTGGAAAAACATCCGGAGAACTATGAAATCCATCAATTGCATGAAAGATATCCAGATGAAAAAATTGACGTTACTGTGGAACAGCAATTGATTGAAAAGCATGATAAAATCATATTTCAATTTCCATTTTATTGGTTTAACTGCCCTCCATTTTTTAAAAAGTGGTTGGATGAGGTATTGACCTATGGCTGGGCATATGGAAAGACTAGTGGTTACAAGTTAGCAGGAAAGAAGATCGCTTTGGCCCTTTCTGTTGGGATTGACGAAGTAGAATATAGTGCAAATGGAAAGTATAAATATAGCCTAGATCAATTGACAAGTCCTTTTGAGATTACATTCAACTATGTTCACGCCAATTATCAACCACTTTTTGCATACTATGGTATCGAAAAACATGCTTCCGAAGAATGGGTTGAACAGAGTGTACCCCATTATCTCAATTTTTTAGAACAGTTGTAGACGATCAATATGAATTGAAATTTTTGCAGGATTTGGTAAGTTAGACTTACTAAACATCAAAGGCATCTTTTAAATAGAAAGATGCCTTTGATGATGGTACACTATCGTGTTGTATACCCTCCATTGGCAAAAATGGTTTGTCCGGTAATCCACCAACCATCTGTCACAAGGAATTCGACTAGAGGAGCAATATCTTTAATGTCAGTCAGCCCCCCAAGTGCAGAAGCGGATTTATGGTAAGCTACTGCATCCTCGTTCTCTTGTCCATAAAAAAATGGTGTATCCATTGGACCAGGAGCAACTGCTGTCACCGAAATACCTCGATCGCCAAATTCTTTGGACGCAGCACGCGTAAAATGTTCAACGGGTGCTTTCAGTCCTTCATATGTAGAATAAAACCCTGTGTATGCCGCAAGTAACGATGTGACAATCGTGCAAACTTTACCATTGTTGTTCAATTTTTTGCCTGCTTCTTGGATAAAAAAGTAGGCAACTTTGGAATTAATATCACTCATGCTGTCATATTCATCCACTGTTGTATCTACGATCGGTTTTTTTAATACTTTACCGACGGTATTAATTGCAATATCGATTCCTCCATATTGCAACACCGCCGTATCAAAGAGCTTGCTCATATTTTCGATCTTAGTAAGATCCGCTTGAAACAGGATCGCTTCCGCTCCAGCAGCCTTTACTACTGCCAGTGTTTCTTCTGCATCTGCCTTGCTGTGCTCACTGTTATAATGGATCAAATACATCAACACAATATATTTCACAAATTTTAGTGTAATGTAAAAACGAAAAAAGGTTTTCAAACGGGGAGAATGAAAACCTTCAATAACCAATTATAAACCTAAATTATGATAAGACAAAGGTAGTGTGTTTTGTACACACTTGCAAGGGTTTTTAAATAAAATGCTTGTTTTGTATCTTATATTAGTTATCCAGTTATGATATTACTAACTGATGTTTTATTATATTGATTCTAATTGTATTTTCCAGTTATAAGTCTTTGGCCAGTGGATACTCATAAAAGGTCAATATTAGGTCAGAGTTGATTAATTCATAAGAAGACTGAGCAACTTATTGCATATAGATTTGTGTTAAGGAATTTAAAAAAATTTATTAAACTATGGCACAATTGAATTGGGAAGGAGTTTATCCAGCAATGTTATCTCCATTTGATGAGAATGGAAATTTGGATTTTGACATGTTTGCAAAGAACATTGAAGCACAGGTAGAGGCCGGAGTCCACGGATTAATTATTGCAGGGTCATTGGGCGAAGCTAGTGTTTTGAGTAATGAGGAAAAATACGAGTTATTAAAACATGCATTGAAAGTAGTGAATGGACGTGTTCCTGTTTTGCTCAATATTGCGGAGAATACGACTGCCGATGCCATTAAAGTTGCAACAACCAGTGAAAATTTGGGCGCGGATGGATTGATGTTGTTGCCTCCTATGCGTTATAAGTCTGATGATAGGGAGACTGTTGCTTATTTTCGCGCTGTTGCGCAGAGCACAACATTACCAATTTTAATCTATAATAATCCTGTTGATTATGGTACCTATGTGTCTTTGGATATGTTTGAGGAATTGTTGCTGGAACCAAATATTCAGGCCGTGAAAGAGTCAACACGAGATGTAACTAATATTACTCGTCTGAAAAACCGCTTTGACGATCGCTTAAAGATCCTAGCGGGAGTGGATACGTTGTGCTTAGAATCTTTAATGTTGGGGGCTGACGGTTTGGTTGCGGGACTGGTGGATGCCTTTCCAAAGGAGACTGTTACAATGTATCGTCTGGCTCATAAAGGCGAGTATGAGCAAGCGCTAACAATATACCGCTGGTTTATGCCTTTATTGGAATTGGATATTCACCCCAAGCTCGTTCAATATATCAAATTGGCGGCTACAGCGGAAGGGATTTCAACACCATATACAAGAGCTCCGAGATTACCATTGATTGGTGAGGAAGAGCAACGGGTTAAAAAGATCATTGCTGATGCAATAGCAACAAGACCCATATTATAACAGGGCTTCTTCAAGTTATATTCCGACGGCGAAGACTTGGGAAATTTCTACTGAACATTTAAATTGGCAAAATAGAAAAGAATGATTCAAAACGAAAATGAGATTGATGTTGTAGTAAAGCAGGCTGAAGCAGGGTTTCAGTTTCTACAACAACGAAATGTGATCGAAAGAGCAAAATTGATGCATACGATTGCTGATGAAATTGAAGCAATTGACAGTATACTGATAGAAACTGCTCATTTGGAGACCGCTCTACCTGTTACTAGACTTGAAGGTGAAAAAGTAAGAACAGTGAATCAGTGGCGTATGTATGCAAATGCGGTTCATACAGGTTTGTATAGTGAGGTTAGAATTGACCAAAGTCCCGATGGAAAGATCGATTTACGTAAATACAATAAAGGATTAGGGCCTGTGGTTGTCTTTGGAGCGAGCAATTTTCCATTTGCTTTTTCCACTGCTGGTGGAGACACTGCAAGTGCCATTGGAGCTGGATGCTCCGTCATTGTTAAAGCTCATCCCGCACATGTCAAAACATCTCAATTGATGGCCGACGCCATCCATCGGGGAATTTCAAAATACGGCGCTCCTGCTGATATCTTTAGCCATGTTGTGTCCGATTCATTTGAAATAGGACAGCAATTGGTTAAACACCGGTTGGTAAAAGCGGTGGCTTTTACGGGATCGTTTACTGGGGGGAAGGCCCTGTTTGATTTAGGGCAATCAAGACCTGATCCCATTCCGGTCTTTGCAGAGATGGGTAGTATAAATCCTGTATTTGTTTTGCCGGACTATTTAAAAGACAATGTCGAAGCATTTTCAAAACAATATATTGGATCATTAACATTGGGTGTGGGACAGTTTTGTACCAACCCTGGAGTGTTGATTGGCCTTAAGGGAGAAAAATTGGATACACTCAAAGCTCATCTGAAGCGTGAAATACAATCTGTTGCTGCTGGTAAAATGTTACACCAAGGTATATTGGATCATTATAATCAGTTGAGAGGCGAGATGATTGGATGTAACGGGGTCAATATATTGGCAGAAGGCACAGATAATGTGCAAGAAGGTTTTGCTCAAGCGATGTTGGTGGAAACAGATGCAGCACAGGTATTGCGCAATCCTGAACTACTAGAAGAGGTTTTCGGACCATTTGGATTAGTTATCTCTTGTGCCGATCGTCATGAAATGAAGATTTTAATGGAACATTTGGTTGGTCAGATAACCTTGACTTTCGCAGCATCTGACGATGATATGTGGAAATACCAGGATTTGTTCACCATTGCACAGAACAAATGCGGAAGACTGTTGTTTCAAGGTATGCCAACTGGTGTTGAAGTAAAACACGCTATGCAACACGGTGGGCCATTTCCAGCGACGACCGATTCACGCTTTACCTCTGTAGGACCCGATGCGATCAAACGTTTTCTCCGTCCAATCAGTTTTCAAAATTGGCCGAATGAGTTTTTGCCGAAAGAATTGCAAGATGGTAATCCGCTGCAAATAGAACGATTGGTAAATCAGCATTGGACAAAAGAATAATAACGCTAAAAAAGATTATAAATCTATCATGATTTATTCAAACCGGATGATTGAGCTCACGAATACCTCAAAATACCAATTTGGTGAGTAAACGACTTTATTTATACCGATGAGACCAACACTTATACCGCCGAAAGCTGTGTGAAACGAGCTCATGAATACCATTGAAAAATAAATACTTATGAATAATATCTCAATCTAAAAATAAATGATGAACAAATAATTTATACAAATGAAAAAGACTTTTTTTTGTATTGACTCGCATACCTGTGGATGCCCGGTACGATTGGTTGCTGGCGGCGCCCCACTTTTAAAGGGTAACTCAATGATGGAGCGGAGACTGCACTTTATGCAAGAATATGACTGGATTCGCAAAGGATTGATGTTTGAGCCCCGTGGACATGACATGATGAGTGGAAGTATGCTTTATCCACCTTTCAATACAGAAAATGATATGGCTGTTCTTTATATTGAAACCAGTGGCTGCCTGCCTATGTGCGGGCATGGTACAATTGGTACAGTTACCATCGCTATAGAAGAGGGATTAATCCAACCAAAGATACCAGGAAAATTAAGATTGGAAACCCCCGCTGGGTTGGTGCATATCGACTACGTTCAGGAAGGATCAAAAGTAAAAAGTGTCAAGTTAACAAACGTAAAATCTTTTTTATATGCAGAAGACCTAACTGTCGATTGCCCAGATTTGGGCCTTATTTCTGTTGATGTAGCGTATGGCGGAAATTTTTATGGTATCATCGACCCCCAGACTAATTTTAAAGATATCAAATTTTATTCAGCGAGTCAGTTGATCCACTATGGCAAAATAATTCGCAAATTACTTAATGAAAAATATAGATTCATCCATCCTGAGGACTCTAATATTCATGGATTAAGCCACATACAGTGGACGGGAGAGCCTGTACATATTGGCTCCTCTGGACGGAATGCTGTTTTGGTCGGCGAGAATGCGTTGGATCGCTCTCCCTGTGGCACGGGTACTTCGGCACGCATGGCACAATGGTACGCAAAAGGTAGGCTGAAAAAAGGTGATGAATTTGTGCACGAAAGCTACATTGGCTCTCAATTTATTGGTAAAATAGAAGGAGAGACTACGGTCGACGGAAAGCCAGCGATCATACCTTCGGTAGAAGGCTGGGCAAGAATAACAGGATACAATACCATTTTTTTGGATGATGAAGATCCATATTTTGGCGGTTTTCAAGTGATTTGATAGATTAATTGATAATAATAAAGTGAAAGAACATAAAAGAGGTACAGTAGTCGTAATAGGTGCTGGAATTGCTGGGCTTGCTTCGGCCTATTATCTTGTTAAAGATGGATGGGATGTGAAAATCCTGGAGAAAAATGAGGTTGATAATAATTGTTCCTATGGCAACGCTGGAATGATTGTGCCAAGCCATTTTACCCCATTGGCGGCACCGGGAATGGTGGCGCAAGGAATAAAATGGATGTTTAATAGCAAAAGCCCCTTCTATGTACGGCCTTCGTTAAATCCACGATTGATAGATTGGGGATTGAAGTTTTTAAAACATGCAAATCGGACACATGTTGAGCAGCACGCAACTGCGATCCGTGACCTCAATCTTTACAGTAGTCGGTTATACGATGAATTGAATGCAGAAGATGGTTTCGATTTTGAGTTGGAACAAAATGGTATTCTGATGATGTATAAATCTAACGAGATGAAGCACGAGGAAACCGAATTGGCGCATCGCGCGCAAGATCTTGGGTTAGACGTAGAAGTATTAGATGCGGACGCTGTAAAAGTACTGGAACCGAATCTCAAACTAGATATCTTGGGTGCGGTACTTTATCGTTGCGATGGAAAATTATATCCCCCGAAGTTAATGCAACAGTTGATTCAGTACTTGAAAACTGCAGGTGTGGTATTTTTTGAGAAAACTGAAGTTCACAAATTTATTACGATCGGAAATACCATTAAAACTGCCGTAAGCAACAAGGGAAATTTCGAAGCTGATGCATTTGTACTAACAGGGGGAGCTTATTTACCGCAATTGATGTCAAAATTGCATGTCCATACACCACTTTTGCCCGGAAAAGGTTATTCCTTTATGTACGACACAAAAGGAGAAAGGAAATTAAATCATGCGGCATTATTACTTGAGGCCAAGGTTGCTGTCACGCCAATGAACGGCCAAATCAGATTTAGTGGCACCATGGAATTAGGGGCTGCAAACGACAAAATTTATGAAAATCGAGTGAGGGGGATTGTAGAATCTATTCCAAAATATTATCCCGAACTACAGATCGATTATCCTAAAGACAAAATATGGTATGGTTACAGACCCTGTTCACCGGATGGATTGCCTTATTTGGGAAGATTAAAAAAATACGGCAATGCTATTGTAGCTGGAGGAGGAGGGATGATGGGGCTGAGTTTGGGACCTGCCTATGGCAAGATCGTTTGTGACCTATTGGCTGCTAGAGAAATTGAGCCCAGTATTGTCGGATTTAAACCAGATCGTTTTGACCGTTAACAATTCGTTTTATAAACAGTTGCCCCAAAAATAGGATTACCTGCTTTTGGGGCAACTGTTAAATTTTTGTCTCCAAAGTCTTCAAAATCATGCTATTTTCTCGTATCGTATCGAAGCTTCCAGCATGCTTTTGAATAGATGTTATTCTGACAAAAGGCCTATATAATAATTGAATGTATCGACATCGATGTTTCCCTTATTTAATCCCGCAATTTTTATCGTTCTGAACTGTTGATCTAGTTGAATGAGCTGTCTCTTTTTGCCTTTTATTCCAATATGGATTGGCATCTGAAACCCTTTGATCTCGCTAATCCACCTACCCATTATTCTACCAGAAGCATCTTGTTGGATTTCTAATGTTGGAATAGAGGTATGCTGAACATACTGTTCAAATACTTTTGATAGATCCAGACCAGACTGCTGGCTTACATAATTCACAATGTCACTGTAATTTACTTGTTGATGATAGAATTTACTATTCAAACCTCGTAATATAGCACGCCATTTGTCGTCATTATCTATCATAGTGCGGATCATATTGAGCATGACACCTCCCTTTGGATACATATCACCAGAACCTTCTTTGTTGACGTGATATGGCCCTTGCATGGGGCTGTCATTGTGAATGCCACTTCGGATACCATGCGCATATGCCTGGCTGGCTTCTTTGCCGTAGAAATAGTCTATAAATAAACCCTCAGAATAATTTGTGAAACTCTCATGAATCCACATATCCGCGAGGTCGGCAGAAGTGATATTATTGCCAAACCATTCATGGCCCGATTCGTGGACTACAATGAAATCCCACTTTTGCCCCCAACCTGTTCCCGAAGCATCGTTTCCACGATATCCATTCTGATAGTGATTGCCATAGGCAATAGCACTTTGATGCTCCATACCCGTATGATAGGTTTCGACCAGTTTGTAACCATCTTCATAAAAAGGATATGGACCAAACCAATGCTCAAATGCTTCTAACGTCTGTCTGGCATTTTTTTGAAGATGAGCCTTTTTTTCTGTTTTATCATTCTCCCGCAAGATATAGTAGTCAACATCCAAAGGACCTTTTTCACCTTTGTATTTTTCTTGAAAATGAATATAGTCTCCGATATTGATGGCTACATTGTAGTTGTTGATCGGATTAGCAACTTTCCAATGGTATTTGTTGTATCCATCCTTCATTTTTTCCACTTTTACCAATCGCCCATTAGATACGTTCATTACTTCTTTTGGGACAGCAATAGAAATCATCATACTGTCGACTTCATCGTATTGATGGTCTTTATTAGGCCACCAGACGCTAGCGCCCATGCCTTGGCAGGCTGTAGCCACCCAAGGTTTACCATTGCTGTCTTTTTTCCAGTCGAAGCCTCCGTCCCAAGGAGCGCGGGCTGCCTCTGTGGGATGACCTTCATAATACACCGTGAATTCACTTTGCATACCTTTGGTGATCTTAGTAGGAAAGTTCAAAAAAACAGCATTGTATTCTCTTGTAAATGAAAGCTCTTTCCCTTGATAGATAACCTTATTAATTTTAAGATTCGCAAATAAATCAAATTGTAGACGCTCAAAGTCTTCGGTCGCCTTAAAGCGGAATAAGTTGGAACCTGAAATGAATTTATTGTCTACATCTACTTTCACGTCCAAATGATAATATTGAATATCGTAGCAAGTACGTAATGGCGTGAGATATCCCCGCAATGAATCCGCTCGCGCGAATTCATTTTTTTCTTTCATCAGCTGTGCGTTGGATTGCTGGAGGCCTGCGACTAAAATACCGCAGGTACCTAGTGTATATAATAGTGTTCTTTTCATTCGCTTATCTTCCGCCTGGAGGGCAATGTAGTTTTAAATAATTCGTGAATAATGTTTTTAAATGTTCATGTGTGCCCTCGCCCTCACTAATGGAATGACTACGGTTAGGATAGGACATTAACTGAAATTGTACATTATTTTTTATGAATTCGTCTATAAGAACTTCCGCATTCTGATAATGAACATTATCATCTCCCGTTCCGTGTATATACAGTAGATTTCCTTTGATATTTTTTGCATATTTCAATGGCGAACCATTCTCAAAGTCTGCTAAATTTTCTTGTGGAAGTCCCATATAACGTTCTTGATAGACATTATCATAAAGTAGTTGATTGGCAACAGCGGCTATTGCTATACCTGTTTTATAGATTTGTGGGTATTGTCCGAGCAAATTGAGTGTACTCGAACCACCACCACTCCATCCCCAGACTGCGATGCGCGAATTGTCTACAAATGACCATTTTAATATTTCCTGTGTGGCTAATGCCTGATCACGAATATTGAGCTGACCAATGTTGCGGTAGATACTTTTGCGCCATAGGCTACCTTTAGGTGCAGGTGTGCCACGGTTGTCCAAAGAAATATAGATGTATCCATCCTGGGCCATATTTCCTCTATATAAGCTGTTATAACCTGCGCTAAAGTTGTCGATTACAGTTTGTGAAGCAGGTTCACCATATACCATAAAGACTACCGGATACTTTTTATTAGGATCGAAATTCAGCGGTTTGACCATCCAGCCATCTAGTTCTACACCTTCAGTAGTTTTAACTTTGAAAAATTCGGCTATGCCATCACTGACTTTCTTTTCACGTTTAACCTCAAAATCCACTACTGTCCGGTGAGTAGGGAGTTCGATAATAGCGTCTTGTTTGAGCTCAGCACGGTTGCTAAAGTTGAAGATAGCGATCTTCCCATCTTTTGAAATATCATAGTCGCAAGTTCCCTCGAAAGATGCTGGTGTGAGCCTTTTTGGTGAGCCACCTTTAGTAGAGACACTATACAAATATTTTTGAGTCGCATTGCTGGGAGAAGCAGTGAAATAGATTGTTTCTCCTTTTGGATCTAGAAAATCAAGATTAATAATGTCATAATCTGCTTTAGTAATGAGCTTTTCATTGCCTTTTAAGTCAATTTGATAGATTTTTCGCCAGCCATCTTTTTCCGATACCCATATAAATGCTTTTCCATCCTGTATCCAGTCCCAGCCCGAAGGATCATTATTATTCCATCTTGCCTTGATGTCTATCCAGGAATCGCTCGTTTCGTGATGTATTGCTTGAGCTTCATGGGTAGCAATGGAAGCTGTGTAGATCTTACTTTCGTTTTGTTTCCTATTGAGTTGCTGAAAAATAAGCTGTTTGCTGTCCATACACCATTCCATACGTGGAATATAATGCTGTTCAGGATCTCCCGGAATATTTATGCGGCTATTTTTTTTGCTAGCAAGTTCATAAGTCCATATGGAACAGGCGCTTGGAGACTGTCCCACTTTCGGATATTCCACTGGGATGGTAAAAGAGTAGAGACTATCCGTATTATTAATCATTAGAAAATTTCGGATACTGTTTGCGTCAAGCTTCCAGTAGGCGATAGAAAGGCCATCGGGCGACCATCTAAAACCATCTTTGCAACCAAATTCTTCCTCATAAACCCAATCGAAAGTTCCATTGATCATACGGTCTGTACCATCCTTCGTTACAGCGTTTATATTTCCATTTGTGAGATCCTCCACATAAATATTATGGTCTGCTTTGTTGACGTAAGCTACTTTATTGGCTTGAGGATTAAATTTGGCAAACATCAGTTGGGATGCTAGAAATTGGCGGCCTAATTGCGTCAATTGATTGGATTTCTTGTTGTATACCCAATAATCACCTCTTGTATTTTCTCGCCAAACCTTTTTGCTATTGGTGTAAATTAATATTAGCTCCCTATTCTTGGAGATAGAAAAATCCTCAACTTTTATTGCCGTATTGCTGCCTTTTGGAATAAGAGATTGCTGGGATAAAAAGATTCCCCGGTTTCCATTTTTTGGATTGACGATCTCAATCCCTTTATCCGAAAACTCATAATATTGATCACCAATATCAGTCCAGAGTCTTTGCGCAAAGAGAGGATTGGATAGGTAAAGAACCAATAACAGTTTTGCGATAATAAAATGTCTAATTCTATTCATTTGTATGTGATTATTTATTTGTCCATCATTTAATCCAGAGGAGATGTGTTACTTGGGATCTCCAAAGTATTTAATCGATTGCATTGTCTTTTAGGCGATAGATTTCTTGCACTTCGCGTTCGAGGTATTTTCCGAGACGACGATAACCATGTTCCTCTATCAGATAATTGTCTTCAATACGAATTCCTCCGAAATCGAGATGTTTCTTCAGAAAGTCATAATTGACAAAATCCCTGTGCAGATTTTGCTGCTCCCAAAGCTGCGTCAGTTCCGGAATGAGATAGATCCCCGGTTCCACGGTAAGTACATTGCCAGCTTCCAATTCCTTGCCCAATCGCAGGGATTTCAGACCGAAGGTCTTAGTATCTTTAGGTTCGGATATGCTGTAACCCACGTATTGTTCACCCAGATCTTCCATATCATGTACATCCAATCCGAGCAAGTGACCTAGTCCACATTGAAAGAATAACGCGTGCGCATGGTTAGCAACAGCATCCTGAGAGTTACCTTTCATAAATCCGACCTGTATCAATCCGTCTACGAGTGCTTCACAGGCTTTTAAATGGATATCTTTAAAACGGATTCCAGCAGTTAACAACTGCTCAGCAGATTTAAATGCGTGTAAAACGATCTGGTAAATTTCCTCCTGTAAAGAAGTAAAACGTTTACCAACCGGAAAGGTACGGGTTAGGTCGGAAGCATATCCCAATGATGTTTCAACTCCAGAATCATTCAGAAGAAGGTCGCCTTCATGAACTTGATGGAACTGCATATGGTTGTGCAAGATTTCACCTCTTTTGGTAACGATTGGTGGATAAGAAAACGACATGCCCTGATCCTGTGCAAAATGCTGCATGGCATTGCTAATCTGATATTCATAACGACCGGGTTTGGTCATCTGGATAGCAAGACGGTGCATGTCTACAGCTACATCTACAGCTTTTTCCAGTTCAATAATTTCCTCTACTGATTTAATACTTCGTTGTGCGGCAACAGCTTGAATTAAAGCTATAGATGGTTGAAGCTGGTCAATAGGACAATTAAACAATTTCCCAAGCAATATTTTACTGTGCGATTGATAGGGGGGAAGGTAATGAAGTGTATTTTGATCGCTTTTTTTTAGATAGTCGAAGAGCTGATCAAAAGGATGTAATTTATTAATTCCTGAAAGAGCGGCTTTTTCTGCTAAGGTTTGTTGTTGGCCCATCCAGACGATATCGTCGATGGTCATTTCATCTCCAAATAGTAGTGTTTCTCCCAGATCAATATCGATTACAGCAGCTAATCGAGGAGCTTTTATACCAATATAATATAAAAAACTACTGTCTTGACGAAATGGGTAGGTATTGTGTTCAAAATTGATCGGGTTCTCAATATTCCCTAAAAAAAGGATTTTTCCAGAGGAAAATTTTGAAATGAGCTCGTTCCTACGGGTGGTATAGATTTCTTTCTTAAACATATTTGTGAAAATTAAGAGAGGCAACGTATAATTAAGATTTAAAACGATATTATTTACATAAATAATATACGAGCTAATATCGCAAAATTTAATCTTTTAATCTTGAAGACTCTTATTCAAAAACGGTATTGTGATTGATATTTTAACGTTGTTACAATTGCTTATTTTTAATAATTGATACATGAAAACAAAATAATATCGAAATTTAATAAAGTTCTATGTTTATATTGAATATTAATTATCACAATTTATCAAAGTCTAATTGTATTTTAACCTTGTTTTTGTAAGATATTAAGTTTTAATGCCTGATTTTATCAAATGCTGAATGGAAAATTTGCGGATTGCTAAATATTATCACATTATATACATATTTTGTTTTTGTTTTTTCATGGATTATGATTAATATGTTTACTTGTTTCGTAGTTATTATATTTATATTAACTAAACAGCAGTAAATACGAATATAAACTATGAAATCCTATGAAAACGCTCCAATTTAATGTGCCGACAATGCAAGGCCAAAGTTTAACAGTACAAGAGGATATTTTAGAAACTTTTTATCCGCATCTTCACCGACATCAAGAAGCTCAACTCATGTGGATAGTAAAGGGAAGAGGAATATTGATTGTTGAAGATACATTACATCCTTTTAAAGAAAACGATATTTTCTTTTTGGGTGCTAATCAGCCACACGTATTTAAGTCGTCTTCGCAGGACGGTTTTTCAAATGAGTCTCGTTCTATCTCGATTTTTTTTGACCCGAATGGTAAGCTCAAGTTCTTGTTCTCATTAGAGGAATTTGAATCATTAAATCAGTTTATTTATAATAATTCCTGTGGTTTTAAAATTCCTAAGGAATACTTTGAGCAAATTTCAGAACGAGTATTACAACTGAAATCTTCCGACCAAATGGATAAATTGATGCATTTTTTCTATCTATTGAGGTCTTTGGCGAGCATATCAAAGGAGACGGATCCGCTCTGTGCAGAAAGAGCAGAAGTGATCTTAGATACGATTCATAGTTCGAATCGGATCAATGTTATCTGTAATTTTATTAAAGAAAATCACAAACATGATCTTAGTCTAGAAGAGGTTGCTGATTATGCGAACCTTACACCACAGGCATTTTGTCGATACTTTAAAAAACATTGCGGCGTTACCTTTGTGACTTATCTCAACAGAATTCGAGTGAAGGAAGTATGCAGTCAATTAACAGAAGATCACTTAGATAGTGTTTCGTTTATCGCATACAGTTGTGGATTTAACAGTATTACAAATTTCAATAGAGTGTTTAAGCAGATCATTGGCTGCAATCCAAAAGAATATGTACAACAATATAAGCAAACACTATATTCTGTTATCTAGGGTAGTTGTGGTGAAGATCCGAAAATAACGAGCTTGTTGATTTCAGGTAGTATTTGGAACTAATTGTCGTCGTGTAGGAGCTGCATATTTCGATGGTTTTCGTATCAGCAGAGACGATCAAAACATTCAGTTATAAACACTTTTTCATCAGGTCTATTGTGTAGGAAAAATAAAGAAGGTTAGATTTATTATCTTTAAGGACGTTGAATAGACATAAAAAAAAGGTTTTCAAACGGGGAGAATGAAAACCTTAAATAACCAATTATAAACCTAAATTATGATACTACAAAGATAGTGTGTTTATTACACTTTGTCAAGATCTTTCTAAAAAATATTAAATCTTTTTAAACAGAATACTTGAATTGTGTCCGCCAAAGCCGAAAGCATTGCTCATTGCCGTTTGAACAGTCTTTTCCAACGGTTGATTGACAACGATATTGATACCTTCAGGAATTGCAGGATCAATATTTTCGATATTTATAGTTGCTGGAATGACATTATTGTTTATTGACTTTATGGCGATAATTGCTTCTATTGCTCCTGCCGCACCGAGTAGATGTCCTGTCATTGACTTGGTTGAGCTGACCCAGAGGTTGTTAGATTTGCCGAATGCAAGTTGCATAGCCTTCAGTTCAGCGATATCACCAACCGGGGTAGATGTGGCATGAAGATTCAGATAATCCAATTGGTCACTGTTAATTTGAGCTTCTTCCATTGCCAGTGACATTGCTTTGGCTGCGCCTATGCCTTCGGGATGAGGAGAAGTCATATGGTAGGCATCAGCAGTCATCGAAGCTCCAACAAGCTCTGCATATATCTTTGCTCCCCTTTTCTTAGCATGCTCATATTCTTCCAATACCAAGGCTCCAGCCCCTTCGCCCATGACAAATCCATCACGATCTCGATCAAATGGTCTACTTGCCGTTTTAGGATCATCGTGTCTGCTGGACATTGCTTTCATCGCGGAAAAGCCGCCAACTGAAGCCGGAGTAATAGGAGCTTCTGAACCGCCGCTAATAAAAACTTTAGCCTTTCCTAATCGAATATAATTGAATGCGTCCATGAAAGCAGTGTTGGAGGTCGCACATGCGGATACCGTTGTGTAATTGATTCCCTTTAGCCCAAATTTCATCGATATCATTCCTGAAGCCATATTGACAATAAGTCTGGGAACGAAAAACGGACTAAACCGTGGAATATAATTGCCTTTTACATAACTTTCAACTTCATTTTCAAATGTTTCCATTCCGCCCTGACCAACGCCCCAAATGACCCCAATATCAAATGGGTCCATGCTGTTGGGGTCTAAACCGGAATCTTCTAAGGCTTGAGAGGCGCTATACAAAGCATATTGCGTAAATAGGTCACTTCTCTTGATTTCATTTCTATCCAAGTATTTCTCCGGTTGAAAGTTCCTGACTTCACTTGCGATTTGCGTTCGAAACAGAGACGCATCAAAACGGCTAATGATAGCTGTATGATTTTCACCACGTAAGATATTATCCCAGAATGTATCAACATTCTCTCCCAGTGGGTTAATTGTTCCCATGCCGGTAATTACAACTCTTTTCATTTTTTTATTTTTTTAGAATTAATGTGTTAATATACCGATTGGTATGTGTTTTATTGAGAAAATTAAATTTTTATCTCCCGATCCACCATGTCTTTCATATTGTCTATTACGATAGTAAGATCTTTACCACGTCCGGAGATTTTTGCAAGTAAAATTCCACCTTCAATCATCGCCATGAAGGTAATTGCAAAGTGTTCAGCAGAAATATGCTGTTTAAACTCTCCACTCGTAATTCCTTCTTCTAATATAGAAATCAATCGTTGCCGCCAAAGCGCAAATGATCGTTTGACTTTTGGCGTTAAAAAAGGGAGCGAGTCATCAGCCTCAATAGCAGCATTCATCAACGGGCATCCTCCTGATGCAGCGATGTTTTTGAAATTTTCTTTGTAAAAATCAAAAAATGCATAAAGCTTCTTTAAAGCAGTTCTGTGTTGACTAATCAGCTGATCTACACCATCAGCAATTTTTTTACTTTGATAGGTATAAACATGAAGTGCCAGGTCATCTTTATCTTTGAAATTACCATAGATACTGCCTTTAGTTAAACCTGTAGCTGTAGTGATGTCTGAAAGTGAAGTAGCAAAGTATCCTTTTTTATTAAAGATAGGGGCTGTCTTCTCAATGATAAATTGTCGGGTCTGTTCTGCTTTTGACATGATGACGCTGTTCTTTGGTTTCAAAGATAAAAAATACTTTTCGGTATATTATTAATTTCTGTAGGATGCGACTGAAAAAGTTACATTATTTTCTTTCCGTTATGCGGTAAGTGCAACGGGAACCATTTTCGATAATGTATTCTATTCTGCTGATCGAATATGATGGGCCGATAAGCTGTTGAAAATTGCGAAGTTCTGAACGACAAAAACCTTGACATTCAGTTGCTGCGGCACATATGGGACAGTGATTTTCAATGAGGAGATAAGATTCGGCTTCTTTTTTCCATTCGGCCATATATCCTTCTTCCGTTCTCTTGGTAGCGATAATATCAAGTTTTTTTTCGATAGATCTGGTATCAGATATGGCATTCATATATTTCTGATATACTTTTGACTCGCGGTCGGTGATCAATAGATCCAAGGCATTCTCACCAAGCACCTGTTTAATGGATTGCAGGAGTTGTACAGTAATGTCAGCATGACTATCTGGAAATTTTGCAAGCCCTAATGGTGAAAGGCAATAATAGGTGGATGGTCGGCCTATGCCTTCACTTCTCGCATAAGATTCTATTAGGTCCTGATTAGCAAGATTGAGCAGGTGTTTGCGGGCGCCCTCTTTTGTAATACCCAACTCTGCCGCAATAAGCGCAGCCGTAACCTCGCCTCGCATTTTTAATAACATTAATATTCTATCTGCTGGAGCCTTCTGCATTTGACAATTAAAAAGTTGTTTTAATGTTTTCTGAACAAAGATACTATTTTTTCAATTGTTGCTATAATCAATAGTATTAAAGTTTTTGTCTAGCAGAGGATAAATTTTATGACATTAATAAAACAACTATTTGGTTGTTTTATTAATGTCTATTAGTTAGTTTTGATTCATTATTAAAACAATAAAACTAAAATAACATGAGCAAATTTCAATTACCAGATTTATCATATGCCTATGGGGCACTTGAACCTTATTTTGATCGGGAGACAATGACGATTCATCATCAAAAACATCATCAGGCCTATGTTGATAATTTAAATAAAGCCGTAGTCGGTACAGGTGCTGAAGGTATTGAATTGCAGGATATCCTGGCGGAGGTGAGCCAATATAGCCCAGCTATTCGCAACAATGCCGGAGGGCACTACAATCATTCCTTGTTTTGGCAAATTTTATCTGCAACACCGAAAACAGTACCTACTGGAAAGTTGGCAAAGGAAATAGATGCAACTTTTGGTTCCTTAGATGAGTTGAAAACAAGGATAAAAAACGCAGGACTCGGACAATTTGGTTCTGGATGGTCTTGGCTTTATATTAAATACAATGGTACTTTGGATGTAGTAGCGACGCCCAATCAGGATAATCCTTTGATGGATACCCAATTGACGAGTAGGGGTGTGCCTATCTTGGGTGTTGATGTATGGGAGCATGCCTATTATTTGAAATATCAGAATAAAAGAGCAGACTATTTGGATGCGTTTTGGTCTGTCTTAGATTGGTCCGCCGTCGAAAAGCAGTACGAAGAAGTGATCGATAAATTGATTTAAAACCTTGAACATTCAATTAAGCGGGTATACTAATTATAAAATAACATGTTTGTAAATAAGGTTGAAAATTCGGGTATATTGGCGCTCGATCTCATTGATTTCAAAACTACACTTGAAATTATAGAATTTGACATCAAGACACTGTTTTACCAAGAAATGATCGTCAAAGAAAAGGAGTTTAAAGCGGCTCTTGCTGCATTGGAATTGACACCCTTTGTAGGCAAAGCTGTTGCTTTTACTTGTTCTGTTGATGCCATCATTCCCCCCTGGATCTATATGGCTTTAGCCGATAAATTCCATCCTAATGTGGCTTGTTACGATTTTAAACGTGTGGAAGCATTGGAATTGGAATTATGGACCCAAAATTTGAAGCGGGCAGATTTGTCTCCGTATCAGGATCAAAAGGTGGTTGTGCGGGCAAGGCCAAATATGCCAGAATCACTTTATATGCTAGCTGCTGCACGCTTAATTCCGATTGTTACAACATTGATGTACGGAGAGGTCGGAATGCCAAAGGTTATTTTTAAAAGAGCATAAGAAACAATGAAAGCATTAATATTTAATGGCGCCTTGGAGCGTAGGCAAGAATCTACTTCCGGAGTATTGTCTAATTATTTCGCTGAACAATTGAATCAGCTAGGTGTTGAGAATAGTGTTTTTAACCTTGCGGATAGTGGAATACCACTATTTGATACAAGTCTCAGCAGGATACCCAATAGTGTAAAGATCATGAACAATCTCTTTCTGGAGGCAGACCTGCATTTTTGGCTATCTCCTTTATATCACGGAAGTGTACCGGGGGTAATGAAAAACTGTTTGGATTGGCTAGAGATAAGCGCAAAGAACAGTCCGGCATATCTCACCGATAAAAATATCGGACTGGTTTGTTGGGCGGATGGTGTACAGGCCCTACAAGGGATCAACGCTATGGATGCAATAGCAAAATCATTACGGGCATGGACTTTACCTTTTAGTGTACCTATTGTTAAAAGGGAACTATTTGAAAACACAGACTCAAGGGAGATCTCGTCGGATTATAAACGTAAATTGGACCTGTTGATCAATATCGCAACCACACGAACAGCAGTATTTTAAACACTGTTGGCACGTTCCTGAAAATAGTATTTTCTTAAAAGCAGTTTAAAAATTATTGTTACATTATTAATAATAAAGCACCTCGATATTCATTGAGGTGCTTTATATGTTTTCAAAATTGCTTAGTTTTGAGAAACTGTGTGTTGAAGTGTTCGTAGTATTCACTCAATTTCCCAGAATAGCACATCTATAGCGTTGCATCTCAAAAAAATGCAATAAACTGTTATTATTGTTTCATAATTATATAAGGTGTCTGATTAATGAGGTTACATTGTAGAGTTTTGTTAAAGTTAATTACCTGTTGTATGCTGTGTTTCACTCTACAGCGTACAAATGCCCAAAGTTTTCTGCCATTAAATGAGGATAAATATCGGGTGGATGCCGAAATGCTATTGAAGTCGACCTCAAGTGATAGTGTACAGGCACTACAATACTTTTATCTGGCAGATTACTACCGCTTTCGGGATACCGTGAAATTCTGGGAAAATATGCGACAAGGGGAGCGATTGGCTAAGCCTTTTCGAAGCCTTCACGCCATGGGAGCGCTTTACAAAAGCTTCTACTATGGACAATTTTTAGACAGTAAACGTGCTGGGATTGAAGCACAAAAGTGCGTAGACATTCTTGGAGATGCCAAACAGCCCTTTCAACAGGGACTTTTGGCCAAAGCTTGGTATAATCTGGGGTTAATTCGATTTCCGAAAAAAGGTTTTGCTGATTTACTGGATATACTCAATGGTAAATGTATGCCCTATGCCAAAGCACACGATCCCCTCATGGAAGGCGCAATAAACACCATGATCGGTATGGCCTTTATGTCATCCAATCAATTGGCAAAAGCAGATGAGTATCATCAGATAGCGATCAAACAGCTGGAACAACAACCAGAGAGCACAGCGCTACTGGTAGCCTATTTAAACGCTGTTAGCACCTATTGCTACCAGGTTAAATCAAAAGAGGCCCGGCAATTGTTAGATAAGGTCAAGGTAATGTTAGGAGACAACCCCAACTCTTCTCAGTTACCCAATTACTATTACAATGAAGCGCTCTATTTTACGACAAAGCAACAGACAGATGAAGCGTTACGTATGTTGAATATTGGTTTGGAATGGTCGAAGAAAATGAACAATTGGAAATCCTATCAGATGATGCTGTTTAGAAAGTTTAATGTCTATTTGATGCAGAAAAAATATGCTGAAGCGAAACTTCCATTGGAAGAGATTGTAAAAAATGGATTGTTGACACGTGATCTTTACAACAGTAAAATTGTTTATAGCCAATTGGCTACTGTGAATGAATTGATGGGGGACTACAAAGAAGCACTTAAGATGTCCAATGTAGCGAGTAAGCTCTCTGATAGTATTCAGAAAGTCCAGCTTTTGGAGAAGATGAACGAAATGGAGGCTAAATACAAAACTGTAGAAAAAGAAAAATTGATTTTAAATCTGCGTGCTGAGAAAGATCGCAATCAATTAAAGGTTTTTCTTGTTTTAGGCATTGCTATTTTGCTTTTCATTGTAGTTTTATTTGTCACCTTTTCCTATAGAAAACAACGGAAACTGAATCGACAGATCCAGATTAATCATGAGATTGCTTTGGAGAAATTGGCGAAGGAAAAACAGCTGCAAATCTCCGAATCCATGCTCAAAGCGGAAGAACAGGAACGGCAGCGTATTGCACAAGATTTGCACGATAGTATTGGCGGCATGCTGACAGGATTAAAATTTAAGATCGCTGGAGAGCAAGCAGGTGAATTCGATTTGACGAATGAATTGCCCCACAAACTGAACGATATTTTGGGTGAAGTTCGACGGATATCGCATAATCTGATGCCCGAGTCATTACGGCAATTTGGTCTAATAGCAGCATTGGAACAATTGTGTCTTTCGATGAGAAATAATAAGGTTCAGATCCAATTTGAAAATTATGAGGACGACGTACGTCTGGACTTTCAAAAAGGGTTGGCAATCTATCGGATCGTCCAGGAGGCGATCTCAAACGCCTTGAAATATGCAGATGCAGACCTTATTATTGTTCAAGTAAGTAAATCAAAGGGAATATTGCAGGTTTTGATAGAAGACAATGGAAAAGGTTTTGACTCTTCTGTGGCAAATTATGGAATGGGATTAAATAATATGGTCAACAGAATCAAATGGATCAATGGATCTATTGCTATGCAGAGCAAACTTGGATCGGGTACGCAAATTGAAATAGGAGTAAGTGTTTAGTTAAAAACTAATGTATGAAAATTATTGCCGTGTTAGACGATCATCCCTTATTATTGGAAGGGGTGACTTCTTTTCTCAATAACCAACTCGGGTATAAAGTGTATTCATTTCTGGAGGAAGTATCATTGATCGAATTTTTGGATACGACGAAAGTAGATTTGGTGCTTATGGATATGCAGCTTTTGAACACCAGCGGATTGGACGTCTGTCTACAGGTGAAGAAGCTGTTTCCCGTGGTTCCAGTTGTTGCATTGAGCAATTTAGCGGATCGTAATCTTATTTTTCAGTTTATGCGAAATGGCGGGAATGGTTATATACTAAAGGATGTTTCTAATGACGAATTCCTTCGTTGTGTACAGCTTGGACTTGATGGAAAGAAAGCGCTTTGCGATAGGGCAAAGGATCTTTATGCCGGAGCTGTCACCTCCATGGAAGATCTTCCACGTTTAACACGAAGGGAAAAGGAGATTTTGACGATGGTTGCCGATGGCTATACCAGTAATCAGATTGCGGAGAAACTATTTTTAAGTCCCGTTACGATAGAAACACACCGACGTAATCTTCTGACCAAATTTAAAGTGAAAAATATGGTCGAATTGGTACAATTTGCGCTAACTCATAAATTACTGGGGCTCTAGCTTGTCGGAGCGACTATGCTAATGCTCACCATAGCCTACATCATCCAGTTTTCCTTTAAAGACCCTAAATTGAATAATAAAATAAGCTACCACCAAAATTGCTGCAAAAATAAACCATCCCAAACCTACAGAGAGGCCATATTCATGTGCTGCGGCATTCTGGATGGTAAGCGAGGGGTTTACCTCATTGGTTGATGGTAATAAGGTTGGAAACATAGAGGCCACTGTGGTTGCAAAGCTTCCCAGTATAAATAGGGAAGAGAACATAAAACCCGTACCATCTTTTTTGAACGTCCTGATCCAAAATTGTCCCAGCAGGCCAATCGCTGCAATCAACGGGAATATCCAGAGCCAATAATGATTTTGCAGATTATTTAAGGAGATTGGTTTTACATAATGCCAGACATAAGCAGATAGAATGACCAATACAAGTAATACGAAATTCAATTTAAATATGATGTCTTTAAGTCGCTGATTTAGGGTGCTGGATGTTTTTAATATGACCCATCCTGCACCATGGATAGTCAGTGTGACGACCGCTACTAAGCCTAGTATCACTGTGAACCAGTCAATGATACCTTGATGTTCAGCTAAAGGATCGAAAGTTGGGTTCCAGAGTGCGAGGAAGAAATAATGCGGTTCTTGCGTGGATACCCCGTTTTCAACCATCCCCAGATTGACTCCACGGACGACGTTGCCTAAGGCAGCGCCAAAGAATAGTGCTAGGAGTAAGCTAGCTAAACCAAAAGCTTTATCCCATAATGCTTCCCAAAGTCGGTGATGTATTTGTCCTCTTAGCTCAAGACTTATCGCCCTAAAGATCAGTAACCACAATACGAGCATCAGAGGGAGGTAGAATCCGCTAAAAGATGACGCATAAAGTGTTGGGAAAGCAAAAAATAAAACACCACCAGAGGCAATCAGCCAGACTTCATTAGCGTCCCAAAAAGGCCCGATTGCATTTGTTACAGCCTTTTTCTCCTCTTCGGTCTTTGCGAAGAATAAATGTACAATTCCCGCTCCAAAATCGTAACCATCAAGGACAACATAAATGCCCAACATGAAAGTCAATACAATAAACCAGAATATTTCCATAACAAATTAGTTTAAAGCAATATGAGGCTCGGGGCCTTTTCTAATAATTTTCAATACTAACATAAGGAACAACAATCCCAAAAGAATATAGAGTCCGACAAATCCCAGTAAAGTAAATAACGTATTACCAGAAGATACCGTGGGCGATACCCCATCTACCATCCGCATCAGATTGTATACCAACCAAGGTTGTCGTCCTAGTTCGGATGTATACCAGCCTGCCGTATTGGCGATGTAGGGAAAAGGGATCATAAACATAATGATCCACAGTAACCATTTGGTCTGATATAACTTATTTCGCCAAAGTAAAAAGCTGCCCAATACCATGATTCCAATAAATATTGTACCTAAACCAACCATGATGTGATAGCTATAATAGAGCCCCGGAACATTCGTTGGATGTAATGAGTCGTTAAACTCATTCAGGCCTTTTATCTCTGCATCCCAACGTTGGTAGGTAAGGAAGCTTAAAACATTAGGAACCGCAATTTTATTGTCCAGTTTTTTGTTCTCCATATCAGGTTGACCGATCAGGATAATTTCGGATCCCCCTTTTTCTGTTTTGAAGATACCTTCCATCGCTGCGAATGATGCTGGTTGATATTTTACCACATTTTTGGCAGCTAGATCTCCTGTAGGAAATGCGAGCATGACAGATGAAATGGCACCAAAGATTACGCCGCTTTTAACGAATATTTTTCCAAATTTACTATGTCTATCGCTGAGGAGGTAGAAAGCTCCTATAGACGCAACAAAAAAAGAACTTGTAACCAAAGATCCAGCTTGATTGTGGAGATAAGAAGGCCATAACCATGGATTGCTAAATAAAGAACTGAAATTGTTCAGTACAAACTTGCCATTTTCGAGAATTTCATAACCTACAGGGTGCTGCATCCAGGAATGCGTGGCAATAATTAGAAATCCACTGGCCCAAGATCCAATGAATACCATCAAACCGGAGAGAAAGTGTAGCTTGTGACCAAGTAATTTTTCTCCGAAGAGAAACATTCCCAAAAAGGAAGACTCCAGGAAAAATGAAAACATTCCTTCCATTGCTAAGGTCTGTCCAATGATTCCCCCTGTAAGTTCGGAGAATTTTGCCCAATTTGTGCCAAATTGAAATTCCATGGGTATACCTGTCACAACACCCATTGTAAAATTCAGTGCAAAGATTTTCATCCAAAACTTTGATGCATTGTTGTAATCTTCATTGTGTGTTTGTAAAAATTTCCATTTGAAATAAACAATCATCAATGATAATCCCATAGTCAGTTGGGGAAATAAATAGTGGAATGTGATTGTAAAGGCAAATTGAAGCCGATTGTAAAGAATCATGTCTTCCATGGATGCGATTTTTGGTTAATGACATTTAAATATAAAATTTTTTTGTCGTACCTAAGCCGTTAAAGTGTTTTATTTTTTTGTCCTATCTTCGCCCCGACAACAGAAAATTGCGAAAGGGAAGAGGAGCACAAGTGGCATGAAAAAAGCGATAATTTTAATGGGTGTTTTGCTAATACCCATACTTTTTATTCTACTCAATAACAAGGACAGAGGCAAATTAGTGGCCGACAATGTCGTATTTAGAGATAAACTATCCGATTACGGATTGTTCAAAGGGAAAATAGCTAATCTCATACCCAATGATCAAGGGGTTTCTTATGAGTTGGCTTCCGCACTGTTTACAGATTACGCCGACAAAAAACGTGTTATTTTCCTGCCAAAAGGAAAGAAATTAGTGGCTTCTGATGATGGATTGCCAGATTTTCCAGATGGAACCATTATCGCCAAATCTTTTTTTTACCCAAAGAAAGACACGATACAAGCGTCTACATTAGTACTGCTTGAAACACGTCTCCTGATCAACAAAGAGGGGCAGTGGAATGCAGCAACCTATCAATGGAATTCGACCCAAGATGAGGCCTTCTTATTAGCCGATAGTGCAGTTGTACCTGTTGCATTTTTAGATAATAAAGGCGTGAAACGACAGACAAATTATATCATTCCTTCACGCACAGACTGTATGGCATGTCATCGTCAGGGAAATCGTATGCTCCCGATAGGTCCCAAAGTCAAAAATTTAAATCGGGTCGTGTTTCGGGATACTGACACAATTCAACAGTTAGCCTATCTGAAAGATAAAGGTATAATAGATATCCTGCTAGCGAGACAGCTAACTTCGTTACCTAGCTATGATGACCTTAGTCAATCTAGCGAGCACCGGGCAAGAGCCTATCTGGAGGTGAATTGCGCGCATTGTCATAACCCGATGGGAACTGCCTATATGACGATGCTTGATCTTAGATTTGAAAGTCCAATAAACGAAACTGGGATTTGGCTCAAACAGGCAAAAATTATCGGACGAATGTCTGTACTAGGTGAGATGCATATGCCTCAAAAAGGAACCACTATACTTCATGAGGAGGGGATAATGTTAATTAAGGATTATCTTCAGTCCCTCAAATAAATAATCGTTAAGTTTTTAAGTTATTGGTAATTAGTCTGTACGGAGATGTTTTGCTCATCGTAAATCGGATTTTGTTTGTGTTTTAATAAAATCTATAGAATTAGTAGATTATATTGAAATATCTTTTATATTTGTGATAGATAAATTTCCCTTATCTTTTCTCAAATTGACAGCAGGGGAGGCGCTCGCCTCCCCCAATGTCTTCAAAATAGAAACAAGTTTTCGATTGGCGTTGGCACTTGTCGGTATTTTCTTATCTTGCAGCACTATTTCCAATTAACTAATGCGATCATGATGCGATTTACTAAATTTTTCATGGCAATGACCATGTTTCTCTTCGTTACATTTGTTCATGCACAAAATAAGAAGCCTAATATAATCCTGATTCTTACCGATGATTTAGGGTACAGTGACCTCGGTTGTTATGGCAGTCCAAATATATCAACCCCTTTTTTGGATTCGATCGCCAGTAAAGGTGTGCGGGCAACAAACTTTATGGTGTCAACCCCCTCTTGTACCCCCTCGCGGGCATCTTTGCTGACTGGGCGTTATGCTTCCCGTTATAATCTACCTGCCCCAATCGGTCCGGGATCGAATCTTGGCCTACCGGATGAGGAAGAAACGATTGCCGAATTGTTAAAAAAGGTAGGGTACCGAACAGCATTAATTGGTAAGTGGCATCTAGGCGATAAACAAGCTTATCATCACCCTAATAAACAAGGGTTTGATTTTTTCTATGGGATGTTGTATAGCCATGACTATCGCGCCCCCTACGTAAAAACGGATTCTGTGATTAAAATTTTTAGAAATAGAAGACCGGAGGTCGTCGCACCTGATGATTCGGATTTAAGTGCATTGTATCATAAAGAAACGGTGGATTTTATCGAAAATCAAGATAAAGATCATCCATTCTTTTTATATTATGCGCACAACTTCCCACATCTTCCATTGGCTTTTGCGAACAAAAAGAATAAGTTTGCCGATCAGCAGAATGCAGGCCCCCTTGGGGCCGTTATGCGTCAGTTAGATCATAATTTTGCTGAACTTTGGAAAACCGTAGAGAGAAAAGGACTAGCAGACAATACAATTTTGATCTTCTCCAGTGACAACGGACCTTGGATAGCTTATCCTTCACGAATGTCAGACGATCATGCGACAAAAAACTGGCACGTAGGCACAGCCGGTGTATTTAAAGGATCGAAAGCTGAAACGACTGAAGGTGGAGTTCGTGTTCCATTTATTGTATACGGAAAAGGATATGCGCAGGAAGGCAAGGTCATCAGACAGGCAATCAGTAATCTAGATGTATTGCCGACAGTAGCAAAATGGACGGGAGCCCCTCTTCCGAAAAGATCCATTGATGGTCAGGCAATAGATGCTTTATTGAGTGGTAGAGAAGAAGATTTAAAGGCTGAACATCGACCTATATTTCTAGTAAACTATGGTCATGTTGAGGCTGTTCGAGCTGGTGATTGGAAATATAGACGAATACCGGCAGGTGTTAACCAGATATCAGGAAAGCCATATGATGCGGTAGAAGAATTGCATAATATTGCCTGGGATCCAAGTGAGCGAACCAATATTCTAAATGATTATCCAGAGAAAGCAGCGGAATTACGTTTATTGTTTGAAAGCTTTGATGGGAATATGAAATAATAAAGAGATTAGGGATTTACGCTAACAGTGCTAATTTCTCTGTAAGGAGTATTGGGCCTATTTTTGAAATTGTCCTATTTGTTTTATTGGGTTGTTTGCAGATGCTGGTACTTAACGTATAACCAAGTTAACACCATCTTCGTCAGTAAAACCCTATTAGCAGATACTTTATAAGGTTTTAACATGGGGTTAATAGTGGTTTATCCCTGTTATACCCCTGTTAACCCCCTGCTAACCCCTTGTAAATACCCTATTAATACCGAAGTTGGTATTAATCAATAGTTAATTTGTGCCCCAGCCACTAAGCAGACAAGTAAAAGCTGTCTAAAAAGTAATGTAAGTCCCTGATAAGTGGGGTAAATCGACTTTAAAGCAGCTTAAAATCCTCCTCCTTTACATCACGGCTATTGGGGCCGATGTAAACTTTGAAATCTCCCGGTTCGGCTACATAGTTCAGATTGTTATCAAAGAATTTGAGGTCTTTAACTCGAATCTCAAATTTAACAGTCTTCGTTTCACCTTTCTTTAAAAATATTTTTTGAAATCCTTTTAGTTCTTTTACAGGACGGGTGACCGAACCTACCAAATCCTGGATATATAATTGAACAGTTTCTTCGGCGTCATAATGCCCTGTATTGCTAATAGTAATACTCGCTTGAATATTACTGCTGTTGTCCAATGTGTTTTTATCAAGATGAACCTCTCCATAGGTAAAGCTCGTATAACTCAATCCATAACCAAAAGGGTAGAGTGGTGAATTGCTTACGTCTAGATAATTCGATTTGAATTTTTCAAAATCACCTGAATTTCCATAAGGTCTGCCCGTATTTTTGTGTGCATAATAGATGGGGATCTGTCCAACATTACGAGGGAAAGTCGCTGTAATCTTTCCAGAAGGAACAACATCTCCAAACAATACGTCTGCAACAGCCTTTCCGGTTTCAGACCCACCAAACCAAACATTTAATATGGCTGGCACATGGGAGTCTTCCCAGGTGAGTGTTAGCGGTCTACCTGTAAATAATACAAGTACAACTGGTTTTCCTGTTGCCAATAGTGCTTTTAGTAAATTCTGCTGATTTTTTGGAATATCCAGTTCGGAACGACTGGAACTCTCACCTGACATTTCCGACGATTCTCCAAGTGCAGCAACAATGACATCCGACTGTTGCGCGACTTTCACTGCTTCCGCAATAATTTCCTCTTCTTTTCGGGGATCTCTGGCTATAGTACGGCCAAACATTGTCGCATGTTTCTGGTAGTTTGAATCTTCAAGTAGATTACTGCCCAGATGTGTGAGGATATTTACTTTATTGCCTAATACCACTTTCATTCCTTCCACTAATGATTCTGTTTTCTCCAATTCTGCACTCACACTCCAGGTTCCCGGCATATTGGCACCTGAGTTGGCTAAAGGGCCAATCACAGCAACTGTTCCGGATTTCCTTAAAGGGAGTGCTTGTTTTTCATTTTTAAGAAGGACAAATGATTTAGCGGCAATTTCTCTTGCTTTGGTATGATTGGCTGCAGAACCGATTGTCGTTTTGGCACGCTGCTCATCGCAATAACGATAGGGATCTTCAAATAATCCCAGTTTATACTTCGCTTCTAGTACAAACCGACAAGCTCTATCAATATCAGTTATTTTAACTTTACCTTCATCAAGTGATCTTTTCAACGTGGTAAGAAAACCTTCGCCGACCATATCCATATCAATTCCGGCATTTAGGCTCAAAGCAGAAACTTGTTGTAGATCTCCAAGTCCATGTGCTGTGAGTTCGTTGACCGCTGTGTAGTCTGTTACAACCAAACCTTTAAAGCCCCATTGCTCACGTAAGACATCTGTCATTAACCATTTGTTTGCCGAAGCGGGTACACCATTGATATCGTTAAAAGAGGTCATGATACTTCCTGCACCGGCATCTAACGCTGCTTTGTAGGGGGGTAAATACTCATTGTACATCCGATGGAGACTCATGTCTGTACTGTTGTAGTCTCGCCCGCCTTCTGCGGCGCCATATAATGCAAAGTGCTTGACACAAGCCATCATGGTGTTATGTGCTGCTAAATTATCCCCCTGAAAGCCATGGACAATGGCCTCAGCAACTTTTGAACTTAGGTAAGTATCTTCACCCGACCCCTCAGAAATACGCCCCCATCTCGGATCTCTGGAAATATCCACCATTGGCGAAAATGCCCAGTTAATACCATCGGCAGTAGCTTCTTCGGCGGCAATACGGGCAGACTGTTCAATTAAGTTCATATCCCAGGTAGCGGCAAGTCCCAAGGGAATAGGGAATACAGTACGATAACCATGAATAACATCCATCCCAAAGATAATAGGAATCTTAAGTCTAGACTGCTTGATTGCAATTTCTTGAGTTTTGCGAATTTTGGATGGTGTACTCATACTGAAAATGCCGCCGATCTGGCCATTTCGGATTTTGGCTTCCACATCCGTAGAAACGGTAGTTCCTGTTGTCGCCTCCCCACCGGTGACTAGGTTAAGTTGTCCAATTTTTTCTTCGACGGTCATCTTAGCCATAAGCTGATCAATGAAACGGTCCATTTTCTGATTGGATTGGGCTGGGCTTGTATGCCAAGCTAAAAATGCAAGAAGGAAAGTACCTACTACTTTTTTCATCGTATTATTTTTTTGTGTGCGTGTGGATTTTGTATTCCTCGCAACATTGTAAGTTTATGTAAAATGTTCAATATGCTTCTTGAACCTCTTTGATAGGATGTAATGTTGTTTTCGTGGATGGAACCATTTTCAACGTGTGACGGATTGAAAATGATTCCGGAATTTACCACTACTTTAAATAAGGACTTGTAAAACCAAGTTTTTTCAATCCTTGCTGAATCTCTGGTGCTTGCATGAACAAGTCCCAGATTTTTCCTGTTCTATAGTTCTCGATCATGACAATGATCGGTCCTTGATCGATCGCTAGATAGCGTTGCGGAAACCAATTGGCGGTTTCACTATAGGCATCATAATAGCCATATTTACCCCAAACTTTGGCTCCCAGTTGCCTATTCAGATATTGTGCAAATTGAATACTTTCATGTGGCGAGTAGGGCATAGAAGATAATGCTGCTGTGGGTGAGATTACTCCTGGGTCATTGTTTGGATGATGTGCATCGTATCCCTTGATGGAATAACTAGCTGTCCAGCCCCAACCTTTGTCTACACCATAACCTTTATAGCCTTTGGGATTTTGCCCAGCATAAGCCAAGTTTATTTTAACATGATTGCGTGTCGCTTCCCAATAATCAGCATATTGATCTTTAAGCCCTTTCGGGCTTAAACCCAAGTAAGAATAGTGTTCCCAGAATAAAGGGCCTACTTCACCTTCTTTGGCATTGTGTTTAAGTACCAATGGGATATCGTATTTTTTAGCATTGCTTTTAATCCCTCCAGATCTAGCCCATCCTTCATGGTATACACTTGGTGCGATAGGGTGAGAAGGGGAAGAGGCAGCTAAAACATAAGTGATTAGACATTCATCGTAACCCTTGATGGGATGATTCTGCTGAAAATTAAATTTTGGGCTCCAATGCCAATACAGCACGTTTTGTCCATTTGTATAATGATTCCAGTCTATTTCTTTCCAAAGTTTATCGGCTTTTTGTGCGACTACTTTGGCGGCATCGCTTTTATCTTTCAGATACTCACGAACGGTGATGAGACCCTGTGCTAAGAAAGCTGTTTCAACAATATCTCCGCCATTGTCTTTTTCGCTGAAAGGTTTGGCTGTGCCTAATTCGCCGTCATACCAATGTGCCCATGCACCACGAAATCGCTCTATTTTGGCAAGATAATCCATAATGTGGTTGAGCTTTTGCGTACCTTGGTCCACCGTGATAAATCCGCGTTCCATGGCGACGATCATTCCCATCAGACCAAAACCACTTCCGCCGATGGTCACCACATTACGATCATTCTCGGGGTAGACACCATCCATATGAATACGTTCGCGGGCTAGGCCTGATGTAGGTTCGGCACCTTCCCAAAAATATTGAAAGGTCTGTTGCTGAATATTCGTCAATAGGGAGTCTTCATTTACTTTATTTTGACCTATAGAATCTTTTGTGGACGGATCTGCGGATCCGTTGGTAGAGGCGTTTTGGCATGAACTGCTGAGAAGAAGGGCCAAAGCAATACCAGTAAGGCTCGGATATGCTATTCGTTTTCTCATGGATGAAATATTTTTTAAGAATCTTGAAAAATGTCCAAACGACTTACAGGTCGTTTGGACGGTTTATAGTTTGTGTGTTACCAACCGGGATTTTGAGGCATTTCTGGAGTCTGAATACGTTGGTCTTCCGGAATTGGAAAGAGCAACATTTTATCCTGAAACGTTTTTCCATTTGCAGCCATAGCTGTTTTTGCTTGTTTAGTACGAACAAGATCAAACCAGCGGTCGTGTTCAAAGGCTAGTTCGAGACGTCTCTCTTTCCAGATCAATTGACGTAGTTGCGCTTGGTCCGTAGTTGTTATATTTGACAATTTTACACGTGTACGTATAGCATTTAAGGCACTCAGTGATTCGTTGCTATTACCTAATTCGTTGGAAGCTTCCGCTAATATTAAGTAAATTTCACCTAAGCGAAGATAGCGGACATTTTTGTCCGTGTACTCGGCACCACCATTTGCGGATGAATATGCCTTCATATTATACATAGGGTTTTCGACGCCGTTGTCAATTACTCGTCCATCATAAAGAGTAGAATTTCTAAAGATGATAGTGGCATCGCGACGGATATTATCTTTTTCGGCGTTGAAAGCATCTAATAAATTTTGACTAGGTGTATTAAATCCCCAACCAAGACTGACAAGCCCCCCGCGGGGAGCTTGCACTTGGCTATATTGCTTAACTCCAAGGGCAATTGATGTTCCTCGAGCCTGCCATTCAAACAATGATTCTGGACCATTCTCACCTTCCAGTCTCCAAATTTTTGCATAATCAGCCTCTAAACTGTAGCCACCCGAGCTGATCACTGTTTTCGCTAGATCGGCAGCCTGTTGCCATTTACTTTGATATAAATAAACTTTTGCCAACAGACCTTGGGCAGCCCCTTTGGTTGCACGTCCTAAATCTTTGGCAGCGTATGCAGACTTTAGAGGTAGGTTGTCAATAGCAAATTGAAGATCAGCTTCGATATAGGCATAAACCGCAGATGCTGGCTCTCTTTTGATAAGATCGCGATCTTGAATTGGAACATCTCCCCAGCCACGTACAAGGTAGAAGTAATTTAATGCACGTAGAAAACGCGCTTCACCAATTAATCTATTTTTGTAAGCTACATCGGTCAAACCAAATTTTTCGGTATAGTCTATTGCTTGAGTGGCTCGTCCTATTGACTTATACCAACGAGACCACATAGATTTAATCGAACCTGTTGTAGTTGTATAGGTTAGATTGTCCAGATCTGCTTTGTCCCCACCATTGTCTGTCGCAGAACTTCCTTTATCCGCGTTATCAGAAATCATATCGGTGATGCCGATATAAGAAAAAGAGTAGTCCCAGTCTGTAAACATGCCATAGACTCCATTAATAAATTGTTCTGGAGTAAATACCTGCTCACTATCATTTGCTTCAACCCTTTCACGCGAAGGAACATCTAAAAAATTACTGTCTTTACATCCTTGCATAACAACGCCGGTTGTTGCAAGTAGTACTATATAGAGTTTATTTATTTTCATTGTTAGTAAGATTTAATAATGTTAAAATTGCATATTAAGCCCGAACAGGAAATTACGTGTAGTAGGATAAGCAGATAGTTCTATCCCAGAAGTTAAATTGGGACTACCATCGCCCGCCAATTCTGGTGAGAAACCGCTATACTTGGTGAACATAAATGGATTTTGGGCAGTTACATATAATCGTAAGTTAGATTTTGAGCTGTACAGATTACGGAAAGTATAACCTAATGTGATATTATTGATACGGAAATAACTGCCTGATTCTAGGAAATAACTTGACGCCCAATAGGCACGTTCCGCACCCGGGTGTACATTATTCGGGTTATCTTTGGTCCATCTTTCTTGAAACGTAGATAATGTAAGGTTTTCCCCCGCATCTTGTCTCACACTTTTTAGTCCATTATATACTTTATTACCTGCAACGCCATAACCTGATAGATTGAAGTCAATTGCTTTATAATTGATGCCTATATTGATCCCATAAGTCGAAGATGGTAAGAATGAACCAAAGAATTTTTTATCTCGGGTATCAATTACACCATCACTATTTTGATCTTTATATTTCAAATAGCCAGGTTTAGCAGGTCCGAAAGAAGGGTTATTCGCGATATCATTCGCATCCTGAAATACACCAATAGACTCAAACATCCACCAACCATAGATTGGTTGTCCGACACGAAGCTGTTTTGTTATTTCTCCATTGTTCAAGCTACCCCCTGTTGCGCCGTCGTAGGCGGGTTGAACTTCGGTAACTTTATTCTTATTGTAGGCATAATTTACACCAACGGTGTAGCTGAAATCGGGACTTATACTTTTATTCCAATTTAAAACAACTTCTACTCCTTGATTTAGGACTTTCGCTCCATGCGCGTAAAAGTTCTGTTCTGAAGGAGATGTTAACGTTGGCGTTACATTTAGTATCGTGTTCGTATTTAGTTTATGATAATAGTCAATTGAGCCCGACAAGTTATTGTTTAAGAAAGCGAAATCAATACCGGCTCCGGTTTCACGAGTTACTTCCCAGGTGAGATCTACTGCGGGAGTACCATATGCACTACCATATACCAAATTCTGTTCTGGACCAAAGACATAATTGTAATTAGATGCCCCTGGACTATTCATGATTGTAGAAACATTAAGTGGAATATCTTGATTCCCTAATTTCCCCCAGTTTCCGCGAATTTTTAGTAAATTAATCCATGAGGCGTCCTTCATAAATTCCTCATTAGAAATGTTCCATCCAAATCCTAGAGAAGGAAATGTTCCCCAATACTTACCCGTATTTTTAAATACGCTGGATCCATCTCGACGAATTGTTCCTGTGAAGTAATATCGGCTATCATAATTGTATTGTACTCGACCAAAATACGAAGCTAATGCACGTGGAGTATAATAGGTTTGACGGCTAATCAGCTCGTATTCGTCGGAAGCCAAATCAATGTTCCAATACTGTTCTTGCTCGGGCACACTGTAGCCTGTTTGGCTATTCATACTATTGATATCATATTTTTCACGGGACATACCTAATACGGCCTCAATATGATGTTTATCAAAACTTTTATTGAATGTTAGGAAGTTTTCCCAGGACCATCGAAATTGCTCAAGGTTTTCATATTTTAGACTATTATTCGCAAAAGTTATATTCCCGGGCTTTCCATCGGCTTTCTCTTTATAAAAATCAGCCTCTGTTTTTAGTGGATTAGCATTAAGATAATTTTCTTTGATGTTTACAAATTGTCTGTCCTTTGAATAAAACTTATTACCGCCAATACGTGAATTTATTTTAAGATAGTCGGTAATTTTAAATTCACCTTCAAAGCTACCCTGTAAACGCAATGTATTTGTCAGTTGATTCTGACGAAGAACTTCATATACCGGATTCCCCTGGGAGTTTAGATTGCCTAAGCTTTCGCCAGGTGCAGTTTCAATTCCAACTATACCTGTATTGATATTGACACTATTTGTACCGTATCTTCCATTGCCATACATTACAGGTACCAACGGTGACTGTCTGTAAGCTGTACTAAAGGCGCTATATGGTTTTGGAGTAGCTTTGGTTAACGTCAAATTTACATTTTGACTAAACTTAAGACGATTATTCAATAATTTGTAAACATTATTGTTCCGTATCGTATTACGAGTAAATTTTGACCCTTCCAAAATACCATTTTCAGTATAGTTATTTGCAGAAACAAAGTAATCAATCGTTTCTGAGCCACCAGAAATATTGACAGAATTATTAAAAACGCTACCTGTTTTTAAAATTTCGTCAAACCAGTCTGTATTTGTAGCTTGCCCTGTTTTTAATCTATAACTACCTGGTTTATTGACTGATTCTAAAAATTCATTCGCAAAAGTGGTGAACTGTTCTGAATTGGCCATTTTAACACGGTTGAGAATTTTCTTCATTCCCGCAAAGCTTTCATAATTAATATTAACAGTGCCCGCCTTACCTTTTTTTGTTGTAACGATAATGACACCATTCGCAGCTCTTAAACCATAGATAGAAGCCGAAGAAGCATCTTTCAACACATCCATAGATTCGATATCCGAAGGGTTGATGTTGTTGATGTCCGTTTGTGCAATACCATCAACGATATATAATGGATTTCTCCCACCCAAAGCTGTTCCCAAACCTCTAATAATGACATTTGGAGATGAACCCGGAGCTTCATTGGCTATAATATTTAATCCCGCCGCTTTACCCTGAATGGATTGCATTGCTGACATCGCTGGTTGTTTGGCAATATCTGAAGATTTCAATGAGCTAATTGATCCCGTGAGGTCGGCCTTTTTCTGTGTACCATAACCGATTACGACAACCTCTTCCAACGCTTTATTTTCGTTCTCCAGAAAAACATTAAGTTGCGTTTGGTTTCCGATGTATACCGTTTGTGTACGGTAGCCTAGAAAATTGAAAACTAAGGAGTCGGTAGGAGAGGCGTTGATCTGAAATTTACCCGTTGCGTCGGTTTTGGTAGATGCTGCTTTCCCTTTGATACTAATGGTGACCCCTGGCATGGATATCATGCTGGAACCATCTTTGACCACTCCTTGTATAGAAGTTTGTCCATAGGCAACCGAGACGACCATGGATGTCAAAAATAATGCGGATAGATTCCTCATATCGTAAAATTTTGGTGTTTGTTTAAAAATTCAATTGGTTATTCCCTCAGCAAATATGTTGATGTAGTACAAGTTTGCCAAAATTTAACGTTTGCACATCACTACTACACTGGATTTATACTTTCTCAATGTAATTTTAGTTTAGTTTTAATATTTTGATATTGAGTTGTTTATAGTTTGTTTTTATACAAAAAAAAGAGCGCTTTAGTGTTGTTTTTACACTAAAGCGCTTGTGTGGTAATGATGTAGTCTTTGTAGCGAAATTTTAACGTTCCAACAGAAATTCGGACAGGTTTTTGTCAGTTGGTATACCCAATTTTTTGCGCAATCGGTAGCGTCTGATCTCGACACCTCGTGTACTGATGTTGAGCAGAGAAGCAATCTCTTTACTGGACATATTGAGCCGTAAATAAGCACATAGTTTTAGATCATTGGGAACGAGATCTGGAAATTCTTGCTTTAATTTTTTAAAGAAATTTTCATGTGATTCATTGAAGCTTTTCTCAAAAATATGCCAGTCACGATCGTCATTATGCGCGTCTTCGATTAACTTATTTATTTTTTTCAATTCGTCAGAACTGAGTTTGTTTCCTTCCGCATCTTTGAGCTGTTTGAGTTCATCATGCAGATTATTCAACATTTCATTTTTATAAACGATATTGAGCGCAGCATTGGCCAGCTCTTTGTTCTTTAGGCTGAGCTGAGCTTCCAACTGTTGGTTCTTTAATTTAATCCATTCCTTCTCCTGTTGTTCGGCATCTCTTTCCAGGGCAACTTTCTTTTCTTCTAACCATTTTCGCTTCGCTTGAAACTGCCTTTTTCTTTCTCGTTGAAGATTGAAATTATATATAAGATAAATCAATCCCGTAACCATTATGATATAGCAGATTTTTGCCCACCATGATAGGTACCAGGGATATTTAATTGTAAAAGATATTGTCTGTATTTCAGAAGTCAAGCCGGTATTGGTTCTAGCTCTTATCTTGATTACGAAATGCCCATACGGTAGGTTTGTGAAGTCTTGATAAGCTGTTTCACTCCAGTCCGACCATTTATCTGAATAACCGTCTAAGTAATACTGATATTGTAAGGGAGAAGAAGAGTAATAGGGGCTTGAGAAACTTACCCTGAGGTTATTCTCGGATGATGCCAACCTAAGATCTCCATTCGGTATAATCGTTTCTCCGGTTGTGAGATTGGTCAATTGCGCAATCTGAGGCGGAGGTAATATGTATTTATGGTCTTGATCTGAATTCCGATAGATCGCAAAACCATCGTCTAATCCGATGAGATAATAATGATTTTCGATCGGTAGGATGTTTTCATAATTACTCATCATGCGATCTTGCAAGGGGCTGAGTAAATTGGAATCTATTTTAAGCTTTCCTTTACTATCAAAATCTACCTTGGCGATTTTTGTTCTCTGAATAAACCAATAACTGTTGGTATTGATTGGGATGACCTTATTTGCATTCTTATAACTTCCTAACGCATTATTTAATTCGTTGGCATAGCTAAAGCGTTTGACGATATTATCAAACTGCATGAATCCACTATCAGTCGCAAAAACAAGATTGTTTTCTAATGTGTAAATGCCCGTAAATCTTCTTTTGGAAGCAAGACTATCTTGCTTTGAGGTAAATTGAATTTGTGCTTGTTGGAAACTTGGGTCAAGATCAATCAGCTGCACTTGTCCCCAATCCCCAATCCAGAAGGAATGATTATCTTTTTGGGCAAGGAATCGAACAGGTTCTTTAATCGAGGAAAATTGCTGTGCAAATCGGAGCTGCATATCATCAAAAATGAACTTTGATAATCCGGTATAATTCCCCTGAAGAATATTCTTTGTTCCGAATATAGGTTTGAATATCCAACCGCCCGTAATTTTAGAAATCTTTTCCAGTTTCCCGCCAACCAGTTTAAAGGTTCCTTCGTTATGACCGCAGATCAGTTCCGCACCAAATATGGCCAATGTCCAGACCTGACCATTTGAATTGGGAACCTGGGTGAAATCTAAGGAATTGTAATTGTTTAATCCCTTCCATTCACTGACGAATAAGCCTTTATTTGTCCCTAAGTAAATTTTTCCCTGATAGATAATTGACGTATAGACCGTACCGATTTTACCTACAAAATCGGTATAAAAAGATAAAGAAGAGTTGATTTCAATGCGGTCAATCCCATTGTCCAACCCTACCCAGATATTCTGTTGTTTATCTTTTGCAATGCTGAGTACAGTATTGTTCTGTAGTCCGTTATTTTTATTGATATGTTGGACTACTTCTCCATTTTTATTAATAATAATAACGCCATTTTGAATGGTTCCAAACGCATACTGCCCTCCAAATAAATAGATACCGTTATTGATTTGGGATTGACTTAGTATTGGATTGGCGGGAATTGACCATGTTCGGATGTTTCCGCTGGAATCCATAAGATAGAGCCCGTGATGGGCTGTTGCGATAATTGAATTATTTCTATCAAATGGTAATATTGCCAGTACATTTTTGTCCTTAAGGATATCTTTGCCTGGTACAGGTACTAATTTATTCGCTTTGAATTCATGTAGGCCACTTGGGAGCTGTTCAAAAAACAGTTGATCGTTAAGTTGATGTGGAAATAAAAAAGGCTCACCTTTAGCCGTAAGTGGCCTAATTGTATTATTCTCCCATATATAGGCTTTGGAGAAAGTATGAAAGAATACACGATGATCCTCAACGATAATTTTCCATATTTCCTCGTTTGGAAAATAAGTCTTGTCTTTGACCAGCTTGGAAAGACTATGATAACTCATCTCTCCAAAAGCCTTTGAAGTCCAATAGCCAAATTCCCCTCGTCCACCCGTGTATACTTTTCCCGTTTTATCAACAGCTACACTGCGGACAGTCGAGTGGTTTGGGAGCGGGTACATGCGCCAGTATTGTCCATCAAACCGCAATAATCCTTCTGTATTGGCACTGTAGATTCGTCCTTCATGATCAATTGCTAAAGACCAATTCTGGTTTCCCGCTTTGTATTGGCTTTTTTTGTATTGCTTTACAAAAGGCGTGCCTGTAGGTATGATTGTCTGGCAATAGCCAGTATTCATATTAAGCATAAAAAAAGCGCAAAACCAAAAGATATAGGCAACGCTATATTTTTTTGATATCATCGAATCCCTCACTTTAAATTGATTTGAAAAGCAATATATAGATTTTATCGCAAAAGGGAGAATGCCTACTGCAGATGAATGTCATTATAGACATTCAAGCTTGTTTTTTTGACTAAATAGTCGAAATCGTTTTCGCATTTTTAATAGCCCAATTCATTGAAGGCTACTCGTTTTTTAATTACCTTGGAAACAAATAACCAAACAAAACGCGACTATGACTTGATCAAATCTTTAAAAATTAGATTTGGATTCAAACGAATTGCTCAAGGAGTGAATCCATCAATTTAAAACGTAAACCCAAAAACACTAAACAGTAAAATTATGAAATCAAAGCTTTTCAGAAGAGGGCCCTGTGCGCTTATTCCCTATGCTTCCATGGCAATATTTTTGTCACCTGGATTATCATTGGGGATAACTAAAGGCGAAGACAGAGGTATCTATCATCAAATTAATCAGGAAGAAACAGAAATCAGAGGTAAGGTTTTAAACAAAGAAAATTCTGCATTGCAGGGTGTTTCCATAAGTGTAAAAGGAGTCGCTGGTCGGAGTACCCAAACGAATGATAAAGGAGAATTTATACTTAAGGCACCCTCCCATGCAACATTAATTTTTTCGTCCATAGGTTACGCTGGGCAGGAAATTAAACTTACTACAAATCAAAAGACCATAGAAATTGTCCTTCAATCGAACGAGTCACTTATGGATGAGGTCGTCGTCGTGGGGTATGGAACACAGCGAAAAAGTGATTTAACAGGTTCCGTGTCTTCCATTAACGCGAATCAAATTAGTGCGTTCCCCTTGGCAGGTACCGCGCAAGCCTTACAGGGAAGAGCTCCAGGGGTTTCAGTGACCAGTACGAATGGAGAACCCGGTAAAGCTCCTCGTGTACGGATTAGAGGTGGTAGTTCCATCAATGCAAGTAGTGATCCATTGTATGTGGTTGACGGCTTCCCCGGCAGTTCGGCTCCAGCTCCTGAAGATGTTGAATCGATAGAAGTATTAAAAGACGCTTCTGCAACAGCTATTTATGGTTCCAGAGGGGCCAATGGCGTGATCATGATAACAACGAAAAAAGGACGCTCGGGCAAACCTGTTATTGAATTAAATAATTCCTTTGCCTCACAGAAAATAGGAAAGCGCCTTTCGCTATTAAATGCTTCGGAATTTGCCGCCTATATTAACGATACCTATACGAATGCTGGGAACAATAATCTACCATTTAAAGATCCGGGATCCCTGGGTGAAGGAACCGATTGGCAGGACCTTATTTTTAGAAATGGAAATCAGTTGAATAATCAAGTCTCCGTGTCGGGAGGCAGTGACAATATAAGGTATTATACTTCCGTCAGTCATTTTGGACAAAAGGGAACTGTGATCAATTCCGATTTTAGAAGACTCTCTGGGACTTCAAATTTAGAAATGAAGGTTTCTGATCGCATCAAAATCGGAACCAGACTGCTGTTTAATCGCAATAAATTAAACGGTGTAAGGACACAGGAAGGAAGTAGCGGAACGACAGGTGCAGGGGTGATCTCCGCAGCCTTGCGTTTTGAACCTACACAGGGAGTTTACAATGAGGAAGGAAAATACACCTTGAAGCAGTTCGGTGACCCACACGATAATCCGGTGGCTGCTGCGATGGAAAGGAAAAACGAGGTGATTACAGATCTGTTTCAGGGGAATGGATTTGTGGAGTTGGGGATTCTGAAAAATTTGATCTTTCGTAGCACCTTTGGTGTACAGGTCAGTAATCAACGTACAGGTAATTATGTCTCAAAAGAACTTGTCGAAGGAAGAAATTTCGGTGGAGTTGGATCGATCGCGGCACATAAAAATACCAATTTGATCAATGAAAACTTCCTGACATATACACAAACCTTTCACGAAAACCATAATCTGAATGCGATGGCTGGTTATTCCTATCAGAGTTCTAGAAATGAAACCTGGCAGGCGAATAATCGAAATTTCATTTCAGACAGCTTTAGCTATTGGAATCTAGGTGCTGGTTCCAATTATCAAAATGCATCTTCGAATCTTGAAGATTGGGTAATGTCTTCCTTTTATGGTAGGTTGAATTATAATTATAAGAATCGCTATTTCGTTACCGCGACAGGAAGGTACGATGGCTCTTCCAAATTTGGAGATAATAATAAATGGGCTTTCTTTCCTTCGGGAGCACTCGCCTGGAATGTGAGCCAGGAGCCGTTTATGAAATCGATCGATTGGCTGAGCAATTTAAAATTGCGAACAAGTTATGGTGAAACCGGAAACTCGGAAATTGGTTCCTACCAATCTTTGGCTAGATTCTCACCTACCTTGACAACAATGGGTGGAAGTCCAGTTAATGCAGTGCGTCCCACGAATGTTGCCAACCCGAATCTGACTTGGGAAACGACCAAACAGACAGACGCCGGATTGGATATCGGCATTCTAAAGAGCCGAATCAACCTATCAGTAGACTATTATTACAAAAAAACGATCAATCTCTTGTATCAGGTGCCACTGCCGCTCTATTCGGGTTTTACTACAGCGCTTCAGAATGTAGGAAGTGTACAAAACAAAGGTTGGGAATTTGGTTTGCAGACAACCAATCTCAATGGCGCCTTTGGATGGAAAACAGATTTTAACATCAGTTTCAATCGCAACAAGATTTTGCAGCTTCCTGGAGGCGAGATTCGATATAATACAATCCCTGGTCACATGCTTTCAACGGATTCGCAGCTGCTCCGTGAAGGAGAGGTACTCGGCGCATTTTTTGGATGGGTGACAGATGGAATTTATCAGCAGGGCGATGATTTTAGCGCACAACCAAATAAGAAACCTGGAGATATTCGCTATAAGGATTTATTTGGGCGTGATAAAAATAATCAATTGATCGCCGGTGCAAATGGTGTTGTCAATGCTGACGACCGTACGATTATAGGCAATCCAAATCCTGATTTCACCTTCGGTTTTAACAATGATTTTAAGTATAAGAATTTTGATCTGAATATTTTTATGCAAGGAAGTTATGGCAATGATATGTTGAACATCACACGAATGGAACTGGACTGGATGGCCGGAAAAGGAAATGCTACAAAGGATGCACTACGGCGCTGGACACCCGAAAATACCAATACTGACGTACCAAGGGCAAGCTCAACCAACAATCCCGAAGTTTCCTCGCGCTGGGTGGAAGATGGCTCTTACCTCCGATTAAAGAATCTTGCTCTTGGCTATAACTTTTCAGAAAAGTCACTCGAAAAAATTCATCTAAAATATTTAAGAATATATGTCAGTGCACAAAATATATGGACATGGACCAATTACACGGGTTTTGATCCTGAGGTAAGCTATCAGGACTCTAACCGAAATGTCGGATTAGATTACATGGGCTACCCCAATATTAAATCGTATACACTTGGCCTAAATCTGAGATTTTAATAGCACGGATAATATTTTAAGGTATTAATGATGAGTGAATTAAAGATAAAATAATATATAATTAGAGTGTATCATTTCAGTTAACAAATCGAAATACACACTTGTTAATAATTCATACGAATGAAAAAGATAACCATATATCGTATTATACTTACAACGCTGTGTTTTACCAGCTTGTTTTCCTGTACCAAACTGAACGAGGAACCGGTAAGTATTTTGGATCCTAAGCAATATTTTAAGACAGAAGCGGATGCAGAAGCTTCAGTGATGGGAATTTATGGGCTGCTGGCCAATGCAGATTTTTATGGACGGCGATTGACCATGGTACTGCAACTATTGGGTGATGACATCGATATAGCGGATATTGGTACGCAGTCTAGTCGGATCCAGTTGAACAGTTTTACACATGATGCGAGCAATCAGGATCTGCTTGCGGTATGGAAAACCGCTTATTTGGGTATTGGCGCGGCAAATGCCGCCATAGATGGTATTCCGGCCGTCACAATGAATGCGGCTAAAAAATCCGCACTTATTGCCGAAGCGAGGCTACTTCGGGCTTTATATTACTATCACTTGGTTCAGCTATTTGGAGATATCCCCTATATGGGTGAATTCGTCAGTGATCCAAGCAAAGTAATTGCAATCAGCAAAACTCCGGCAGCAAAGGTTTATGACAATATTATCGCAGACTGCGAATACGCAATAGCGAATCTGCCGGATACCTATGCCAATAACAACAAAGCGAGACCATCCAAAGGAGCCGCTCAGACGTTGTTGGCTTCGGTCTATATGGTCTTAAAAAAATGGGATGATGCCGCCAGGATGGCTGAGACTGTGATCAATGATGCAAACAAATACCAGTATGCATTGGTTAAAGATTATAATAGCCTATGGGATGCTGATCTTGGTTTTCAGACTGAACATGTCTGGGTGGTTGATTTTCTGGGCGGAATTACCGGAGAAAATGCATCCAACCAGGATTATACGGCGCCGATGACCGGTGTACGGGATGCCGATATGTTGGGATGGAGCGTTATTGTACCATCAAATGGTGTGTATGGTAGCTTTTCTGATCAAGATTACAGAAAGAAAATCAGTTTTCTGACCGAAACACCGATAAAAGGAGTGATGACACCTTATCAGAAATGGAAATGGCCTCGTATACATACCGCAAAATGGTGTTTGCATCCGGGTACGAATGCTGGAGCGGATGGTTCGGATTCTGATATCAAACATGTTATCTTTCGCTATGCTGAAGTTCTTTTAATGGCAGCTGAGGCATTAAATGAAAGTAAAGGCGGACCAACAGAGAAGGCTTATAGCTATATAAATGCCGTTCGGGCTAGAGCAAGGTATACGCCACAGGGCGTACAGAATTATCCTGCCGACCTGGCAACGGGTATGTCGCAGACAGACTTTCGAAAAGCTGTGCAGGAAGAACGTCGTGTTGAATTAGCTTTTGAATGGAAAAGATGGTATGATATCAAACGTTGGGGACAAGTAGTGGATGCATTTACTAGGCAGGGAGCCTATGAAAGCCAGCCAAAAGTAAAAGATTTTCATGCACTGATGCCTATTCCTCAAGATGAAATCGCACGTAATACAAATTTACTGCCTCAAAATCCAGGGTATTAGAACAGCAATATCGGACTTCTTTGGAGCTAAATGAAAGAAAATATCAACTTGTAAATAGGTTGATATTTTCTTTTTAAGAATAGATAATACTTTTTTATACCATCGTCAAGAATGAAACAGCGATTGAAAATTTAATTTTCTTCAAAATCCATCTAATTCTGCTGGAAATCAAGAAAAAAGACATTTTTTCCACCTATTCGAACGAAAAATCTCCCTCTAGACACCGACTATTTTTGATATTTGGTTTCATTTATTGAGTTCACAATAACCACATAAACCAAGAGAACTATGATAACACCGATAACCAAAACGGTAGGGAAGGGTTTGCTTTTTTTTTCGCTGATGAGTATGGCTGCACCAAATGTGTTTGCCCAGTCTCAGCTAAAAATATCCGGAAAAGTAACCTCACCTGCAGGCGAACCACTTGCAGGGGTGACAGTACAGATTAAAGGCGCAAAGAATGGAACCGTTACAGATGTATCCGGCAATTATCAGATTCTTGCCAAGGATATTGATGTATTGATTTTTTCACTAGTTGGTAGAGAAAAAACAGAAATAGCTGTTGATAAAAAAGATCATATCAATCTAGTACTACAAGAGTCAAGTAGCCTAATGGACGAAGTCGTCGTTGTAGGTTATGGAACACAGAAAAAGAGCAATTTGACTGGAGCAGTTGCTGCAGTAGACGGAAAAGTGCTGAATAAACGAATTGCGACTAATCCTACACAATTACTTCAAGGGCGTATGCCGGGACTTCGTGTGACACAGGGATCCGGAGAGGCGGGTAATGAAAATGTGAATTTACAAGTTAGGGGCTTAGGTTCTTATGGTGCTTCTTCCGCACCATTGGTCATTGTGGATGGGATTCCCGGTAGTCTGGAAAACCTGAATCCACAGGCGATTGAAAATATTACGGTATTAAAAGATGCGGCCTCCGCAGCAATCTATGGAGCAAGAGCCGCAAACGGGGTGATCCTCGTGACAACCAAACAGGGTAAATCCGGAAAAGCACAGCTGAGTTACGATTACAATGTTGGAATCACAAAGGCTTCAGCATTACCTGATTTGGTCTATAATTCGGTAGATTATATGACGCTATATAATCAAGCTGCTAAAAATTCTGGGATCACCAATGCGAATTCGCTGTTCAGCCAGGAAATGATTGATGCGTATAAAAATGCGACAGACAAAACGCTTTATCCCGACTTTAATTGGTTGGATGCCGTGTTTAAAACTGTACCGGTGCAAACACATAACTTAAGTTTAAGCGGTGGTGCCAATGGAACCAATTATAACGTTATCCTCGGTTACGTTGATCAGCCCGATATTATGATCGGGACTTCCTTTAAGAAATATAATCTCCAATTAAATCTGAACTCAAAAATCAATGATAGAATAAGTTTTGGTTCAAGCATTACGCTGAATTACGGTGATCGAAAATATCCCAGAAATGGCGCCGAAGATCAGTTCCTGTCAACAATAAGTCAATCTCCGTTATATGGTCCTGTACTTCCAGATGGTAGTGGGCGATATACCTCAAGAGCATATCCTTTTCAGTCACCCAATAAAAATCCTGTAGCCGTTGCTGAAAATGCATTCACAAGACTGAACAATTACTTTATGCAGGGTAATATTTTTGTCAATGTAAAACTGTTGGAGGGTTTAGAATGGAAAACCAGTGGTGGTCTGACCTATGGATTTACCAAAAACTATACCAACAAGCCTGTGATCAATCAATACATGTGGCAGGCAACACCAGATGCACTGCCAGCACGTCAATTGGATGTCGGAGGACAAGGATTGGAGGTGACTGATGATAATAACGTGTATCCTGTGGGATATACCCAACTGACTTACGACAAATCATTTGGAGACCATAATTTGAAAGTACTGGCCGGTACACAGGCAGAATATAACAAAACGCAAAAATTATTTGGCAGTCGACTGCAATTCCCTAATAAGGATCTGTTGGAATTGGATGGCGGCGGGGCAGGACAACAGTCCAATAGTGGTATCACGAATGAATGGTCTCTAAGATCCTATTATGGACGTTTGAATTACGACTACAAAGGTAAGTATCTGTTGGAAGGAAATGCCCGTTATGATGCTTCTTCACGTTTTCCCGAAAATCGAAAATGGGCCTTTTTTCCATCTGTATCAGCAGGATGGAAGATCTCAGATGAAGCTTTTTTTGGTGAACGGCTTAAGGAGACAGTTAATGAAGTCAAACTTAGGGCTTCCATCGGAACCCTCGGGAATCAGAATATCGGAAACTATCCCTATCAAACTGTTTACAGCTCAGCTTTTGCCTATCCCTTTGAAGAAACCCTACAGCAGGGAGCACGTCAGGTTGCTATGGCAAATGAACGCATCAAGTGGGAAAGTACCAAAGTATTGGATTTTGGAATTGATCTTGGATTCTGGAATAATAAGTTGACAGCCTCCTTTGACTGGTACAATAAAGTGACCTCTGATATTCTGTCATCATCGACAGCATTCCCTTCCTATATCGGTCTTACTGCACCGACGGTAAATTATGGAACCTTGCGTAATAGAGGGATCGAACTCGGACTTCAATACCGTGAAAAAATTGGGGAGGTTTCACTAACATTGAATGGAAATATTCAGGCGAATCGCAATAAAGTAATGAAATATGGGGCCGAACGTATTTCAGGAAATACAATTGTTCGAGAGGGGTTACCATATGGTAGTTTCTACTTGCTGGAAAGTGTAGGCATATTTCGCTCGAAGGAAGAGATCGCAAGTTCGCCAAAACAACAAGTTCCAGCGCAACCTGGCTATTTGAAATTTGCGGATGTCGACGGCGATAACAAGGTGGACAATAATGACCGCGTTGTAGTACCTGGGGCATTTCCAGATTTTGATTATTCATTTAATGCTACCGCAGTATGGAAAAACTTTGATTTTACGGCATTTTTCTTTGGATCTCAAGGCCAAAAAATATTTGTTAGCGAATGGGGAATCGTTCCTTTCAGACAAGGTGGGACTTTCACGCGAGAATGGATGGACGCCTGGACACCGGAAAATCCAAATGCATCATTGCCGATTGTAGGCTTGGACAATTCGCCTGCAGCAAATAATGTACGGACGGCCTCTACATTTTTCTTGAAAGATGGATCTTTCTTACGGTTGAAAAATATTCAAATAGGTTACAGTATCCCACAGAATACATTATCAAAGGCAGGTATTTCGGGACTCCGTGTTTATTTTGCCGCGGATAATCTGGTTACTTTTTCGAAGTTCCCAGGTTTAGATCCAGAACGCGGTGTATCGTCCAGTGGTGGGGCGACCTCAGGACGTTATGTAACCCATCCTCAAAATAAAGTTTTTGCATTTGGTGCAAATATCACCTTCTAACTGATGAGATCATGAAAATTAAACTAAAAAAAACATATCTATATTTTTGTTTGGCGGCTACCACAGCGCTGGGCAGCTGTGCAAAAGATTTCTTAGATAAAAACCCAACTGATAAAATACCTGAATCAACTTTTTGGAAAACCCAGGCGGATGCAGACCTTGCACTATCGGGCGTATATGAATTCTTATGTAGGGGATATAACTCTACATCTTCTTCCAATGCCCGGGGGGGCTGGGGTGGGGCCAGCATGTTCTGGGATGGCTTGTCCGATGATGCATTCATATCCAGCACATCCAATAATTTTAATACAATTTCTAGAGGTGGATTGACCTCAACGACAGGCGGTATGCAAGCGGAAGGTTATGAGATCTCCTATCAAGCAATCGCAGCCTGTAATAAATTGATTGCCAATATAGACCGTATCACCAGCATGAGCCAGCAGGATCGGGATCGCTATAAAGCCGAAACCCGTTTCATTCGCGCGCATTATTATTTTTTACTGACCAATCTCTACGGTGATGTGCCACTGACACTTGAGCCCCTGGGTTTGGATGATGCCAGCGCTAGACTGGGAAGGACTGAAAAGAGCAAAGTTTTAGAAGCTGTTTTAGCAGATCTTGATTATGCCATTGAAAAGTTGCCAAATACCGCGTATAAAGGACATGCTGTCAGAGGTGCTGCACTCGGTTATAAAGCAAAAGTATTATTGACAAATAAAAAATGGGCTGAAGCTGCTGAAGTAGCAAAGATGGTGATGGATGAAAACAAATTTTCGATCTATCAAGGCGGCTATCGGGATTTATTTAGAAAACCTGGTCAAAATAGTAATCCTGAAATTATGTTTTCAGCGCGTTTTTTACCACCTAATATGTATAGCCCCGCAGATATGATGTACTCCTATTTAATGACGGTACAACCGCTGGGGTATCTGGTTGATTCTTATTATTGTATTGATGGCAAAGATATTAGTACTTCTGCCAAATATGACGCGAAAAATCCTTATGAAAATCGTGATCCCCGATTGAAGGCAACTATTATCTATCAGGGGGTATGGCGTGGAACGACAGCTTCCTCTGCCTTCGATCCTGTCGCGGCGGATGTTAAGGGGGGCTTCTTGCCCAGGAAATATATCAATGAAGCCAAATGGCCAACCAGCTACGCTACACAAAGTGATCAAGATTGGGTATTTCTTCGTTACGCGGATATTCTGCTGATGTATGCAGAAGCAAAAAACGAAAGTGCTGGACCTGAGCAAACAGCCGTCGATGCATTGAATCAGGTACGATCCCGTGCAGATGTGAAAATGCCTTTGCTGCAATTTAGTTCCGGATTGACAAAAGAAGAATTTCGCACTATTATCCGTCACGAGCGACGTGTTGAATTGGCGCTGGAAGGACAGCGTTACTTTGATCTAAAGCGGTGGGGACTTATAAAACAAGTCATGGATAAAACCAAAGATCCCGATGGTGCAATGCGCTTATTTGCTGAGCGGGATACCTTATGGCCTGTACCACAGTCCGAAGTAGATATTGCTAAAAGTTTGGGAAATGATAAATTTACGCAGACAAAAGGTTTCTAAAATATAACCATTATAGGCATGAAAACTAAACTCAAGATGTACAAAATACTATTCCTGATACTCTTGGTCTCAGGAATATCCAGTGGCGCTTCAATAGCGCAGGAAAATAAACTACCTGATAGTCTACGGATGAAATGGTGGGAGGAAGCCAGATTTGGGATGTTTATCCATTGGGGCGTATATGCACAATTTGGCGGTGTCTATCGTGGTCATGAACAGGCTCGGGGTGGAGCGGAATGGATTATGAACCGTTCAAAAATCCCTGTTGACGAATATCAGGCAATGGCAGGCCAATTTAATCCTGTACAATATAATCCCGACGAATGGGTGCGGATGGCGAAAGATGCTGGCATGAAATACCTCATTATTACGGCCAAACATCACGACGGTTTCGCATTGTTCGAAACCAAAACCAGCAAATGGAATATGGTTGATGCGACTCCTTATGGTAAAGATCTGTTAAAGCCTTTGGCTGCAGCGTGTAAAAAGTACGGCGTCAAATTAGGTTTCTATTATTCGCAAGCACAAGATTGGAATAACCCTGGAGGTTCAGCTGCTCGAAAGGTAATGCGGGAAGGCTGGCCCAATCCTGACTCAGCCAAAATAGATGCCTATACCTTAGCACATAAAGGCCATTGGGACCCAAAGCAAGAAACTGCGAGTTTTGACGACTATATCAAAAATGTATCTGTACCACAGGTGAAAGAACTTTTGAGTAATTATGGTGATATTTCCGTCTTGTGGTGGGATACACCAACAAATATGACCGATGAAGCGGCAAGCATGTTACAGGAACAACTGCGCCTGCAACCCAATATTATTACCAATGATCGCTTGAAAAGACCAAATTTTCCGGGTGATACAAAGACGCCAGAACAGAAAATCCCAGATTGGAGCGAGTTGGAAGGAAAGCATTGGGAAACCTGTATGACCATGAATGGAACCTGGGGGTTTCGTACGTCTGATCAGAAATGGAAGTCGGCAGAAACATTGATCCGTAATTTGGTTGATATCGCATCAAAAGGGGGGAATTATTTGCTCAATGTCGGCCCGAAACCAGATGGAAGCTTTCCGCAGGAAAGCATAGATAGGTTGGCGACGATAGGCAAGTGGATGAAAATAAACAGTGAAGCAATTTACGCAACCAAAAGCAGTCCGCTGCAACCCTTTGAGTGGGGAAGATGCACAATGAAGGAACAGGGCGACAAGACCCTGCTTTACCTGACCATATTTGATTGGCCTCAAGATGGAACGATCGTTCTTCCAATAAAAAATAAAGTTTTAAAAGCCAGTTTTTTAGCGAATGGTAAAACGCTTAAAGTGAAATCGCAGTCTGATGCGATCAAAATTGGAGTTCCCAAACAGGCAATTGATCCTGTCGCAACTGTGATCAAAATTGAGTTGGCTGGAAAACTAGAAAGAGAGAAGACAGCCACAGCAAAGAAAATGAAAACCGGAGCCTTGGATGAATAATCTGAATCCAAAGATTAAGAAAAGAGAACCATATTTAATGATAAAGGAAAATAAGTTTTATAAAATACTTGCATTGTTATTGGGATTTGGAGCTTTACAGCTCCAGGCTCAGGAATCAAAGCGAATCGACCGGGAATGGGACTTTCTGAAGAGCGATCTTGGGGGCATTTGGGAAGCTGTACGGCCGGTCGGGGCGGGCAACCCAGAATCCGTTCCACTATGGCAAACAGTTAGTTTGCCGCATTGTTACAATGCCTTAGATGCTGTTGATCCAGCTGTCAATTATTATCAGGGCCCAGGTTGGTATAGAAAGACATTAACCATTGAAAATCCGTATCCAAATGGTCGTACATTGTTTCATTTTGAAGGTGCAGGACAAAAGTCTACGGTTTATATCCATACGCAAAAGGTTGGGGAACATGTCGGCGGCTATGACGAATGGACAGTGGATATTACTGAGGCTGTCGAACAGTTTAAAAAAAACGAAGCCTATAAAACACAGTTTAAAGGGAAGATACCGGTTTCAATTCGGGTAGATAACTCGCGTGACCTCGAAATGATTCCCTCAGACCTATCCGATTTTAACCTATATGGTGGTATCTATCGCCATCTGAATTTAAAATATGTACCACAGACGGCCTTAGAAAAAGTCTTTGTTAGCCCTACAGTGGATGCAGATGGAAAACAGGGGATATTGCAAATCCGTGGTCGCCTATTAACACCATCCAACAGCTCAAATTTTGATGTCGAAACACAGCTTTATGATCCTTCAGGTAAATTGCTACTGAGTCAAACACCGGTTGTTCGTTCGGTGGAAGGATCTCTTGACTTTGGAAAATTAACGGTTAAAAAACCTGAATTGTGGAGCCCAGATCATCCCGCTTTGTATCGTTTGGTAACCATCGTCAAAAGCAATGGACAGACATTTAAAGAAGAGAGCCTTTTTGGTTTCCGGCATGTAGAATTTAAAGATAATGGCCCCTTTTTATTAAACGGGAAAAGACTTTTGCTTCGGGGCACGCATCGTCATGAAGATCATGCTGCTGTAGGAGCGGCAATGACAGATGCACAGATTTTACAGGAAATGACGATGATGAAAGAGATGGGCGTCAATTTCATTCGGTTGGGGCATTATCAACAGAGCCGCCGGGTGCTCGAAGCCTGTGATAGTCTTGGTATTTTGGTTTGGGAGGAAATCCCTTGGTGCCGTGGTGGCTTGGGCGGTGAAATCTATCAGCAACAAGGGAAACGGATGTTGACAAATATGATTGAGCAGCACTATAATCACCCTTCGATCATTATTTGGGGGCTCGGTAATGAAAATGATTGGCCCGGCGATTTCCCCGAATTCGACAAAGAGAAAATCAGGACATTTATGCGTGAATTACATTTACTTTCCCACCAATTGGATCCCAGTCGAAAAACAGCCATACGACGTTGTGACTTTTGTAAAGATATTGTTGATGTGTATTCACCCTCTATCTGGGCTGGTTGGTATCGTGGAGTGTATACAGATTATAAAACGGCCTCGGCAGAGGAAATGAAAAAGGTCAAACATTTTCTTCATGTGGAATGGGGCGGAGATAGCCATGCTCGCCGCCATGCAGAGGATCCGGATCGGGCACTAGCCAAAATAGAAGGTGATGGTGCCACCGATGAACGGGCCGGCGATGCATCCCTCGTGGGGGGGGCTGCAAGAGTTTCCAAGGATGGGGACTGGAGTGAAAGCTATATCTGTAATTTGATCGATTGGCACCTCAAGGAGCAGGAAACCATGCCTTGGCTTACGGGGACCGCATATTGGCCCTTTAAAGATTTTTCGACACCTGTTCGGCCAGATAATCCGGTTCCCTATGTCAACCAGAAGGGTGTTGTCGAACGCGATTTTACGAAGAAGGAATCCTATTACGTATTTCAATCGTATTGGACTTCAAAACCCATGCTTCATATCTACGGACACTCTTGGCCTGTTCGTTGGGGCGGGGCGGATGAGGCAAAGATGATCAAAGTATATTCCAATGCAAAGGCGGTCGAACTATTTGTCAATGGCGAAAGTCAGGGGCTAAAGAAAAGAAATAGCCAAGATTTCCCCGCTGCTGGATTGCGTTGGATGGTGAAGTTACGTGAGGGAAAAAATCAAATCAAAGCTGTTACCAAAAATGGGAAGGAGCTTATGACAGATCAGATTGAACAAGTGTATCAGACACAGCGTTGGGGCAAACCTGCGAAATTACAGGTTGAAGAAATTGCACGGGAAGATGATATCATAACGGTGCAGGCCAAGGTATTGGATAAAGATGGTATTCTTTGTCTGGATGCCAAAAACTGGATCTATTTTGATGCTACAGGAGATGGTGAGCTGATCATTGATCAGGGAACATCCATAGGGGCGAGAAAAGTACAGGCATACAATGGAAGAGCCTTGATACGGCTTCGCTTATCTACAGGAAAAGCAGTTGTGTCCGGACGGATGGACGAATTAAAAAGTACGTTGTTGACAATTGAAAAATAGGGAGATGATAAAATTAAGCACTAATTTGAGCTTTTTTCTTTTGCTCGGGATAATGACCACTGCTACCTGTGGTCATGCACAACATAAACAAAAGAAGCGCCAACTATGGTACGATAAACCTGCTGCATATTGGGAGGAGGCACTACCATTGGGTAACGGTACGACAGGAGCAATGGTTTTTGGCGGGGTGAACAGGGATCGTTTTCAGATTAATGATAATACCCTGTGGTCGGGCGAACCTGAGGCTGGAAACAACCCCAATGGTCCGCAAATTTTACCATCAGTACGTGAAGCTATTTTAGCTGGGAAATATGAAGAGGCTGCTGTTCTCTGGAAGAAAATGCAAGGCCCTTATTCAGCACGTTATTTACCCATGGGTGACCTATGGCTGGATTTTCATCAAGAGGAGAAAGAGGTGAAAGCTTACCGGCGGGATTTGGATTTGGAAGGGGCGGTGAGTACCGTAAGTTATACGTATAAAGGTGTTCAATATCAAAGAGAAAGCTTTGTCAGCTACCCCGACAAAGCTTTGGTCATTCGCTTAAAAGCAAATAAAGCTAAATCGATCACTTTGGATCTGTCCATGACCAGCAAACTGAAAAGTACCGTTTCGGCACTCGGCAATGATGTACTAAGCCTTTTGGGTAAAGCTCCCAGTTTTGTGGCCAATCGGGATTACGAACCTAAACAGGTGGTTTACGATAGCATTGAGGGAAAGGGGATGACTTTCGAAATGCGTGTTAAAGTACAGGCAAAAGGAGGGAAGGTACAGCAAGAAAAGGACAAACTTCGTATCATTGGTGCTGATGAGGTGCTATTGTTACTGACAGAAGCGACCAGCTTTAATGGTTTCGAGAAATCGCCGAGCCAAGCTGGAAAAGATGTAAAAGCGACAGTTAGCAGTTTAATGAAACAGGTCGCGGTAAAAAACTTTACAACACTGCTTGCTGATCATCAGAAGGATTATAGATCGCTGTTTAACAGGGTAGATTTTGAACTGGCTGGAATTTCAACACATGTAAATTTGCCGACCGACCAGCGGATTATGCAATTTTCAAAAGGTCCTACAGATCTGGATTTACTGACTTTGTATTATCATTTTGGACGTTACCTGCTGATCGCAAGCTCGAGACAAGGTGGAAGACCCGCCAATTTACAGGGGATTTGGAATGATCATGTACAGCCGCCTTGGGGAAGTAATTACACCACGAATATCAATACCGAAATGAATTATTGGCTGGCAGAAAATACCAATTTGTCCGAATGCCATCAGCCCCTATTTGATTTTATGGAGGAACTGGCGATCAATGGAGCTCAAACTGCAGCTGTAAATTACAATATTAAAGAGGGGTGGGTAGTTCACCATAATTCGGATTTATGGGCCAAGACCTCTCCTCCGGGAGGGTATGACTGGGATCCTAAAGGTATGCCACGATGGTCTGCATGGCCAATGGCCGCTGCATGGTTCAGCACACATCTGTGGGAGCATTATCGTTTTACAGGAGATAAATCTTTTCTCCAAAATAAAGCCTATCCACTGATGAAGGGGGCGGCTCAGTTTATGTTGCATTGGCTGATCGCTGATCCTGAAAATAAATATTTGATAACAAACCCTTCTACATCACCTGAAAATACAATTAAAATAGCAGGAAAGGAATATCAATTGACCATGGCATCCACGATGGATATGGCCATTATCCGCGAGTTATTTACTGCGGTTATTCGCTCTTGCGATGTACTGCAGATCGACCCTGAGTTTAAATCGACATTAGAACAGGCGAGTGCAAAATTATATCCTTATCAGGTTGGACAGTATGGTCAACTGCAAGAATGGTTTAAAGATTGGGATGATCCCAAAGATCAGCATAGACATATTTCGCATCTTTTTGGACTCTATCCTGGTAACCAGATTAGCGTTACAGAAAATAGTGAATTGGCCGCTGCGGCAAAAAAATCACTGCTTTTGCGTGGTGATGTGAGTACAGGTTGGTCGATGGCTTGGAAAACAAATTGGTGGGCAAGATTACAGGATGGAAACCACGCGTATAAAATTCTTAAGGATGCACTGAACTTTATTGATCCCAAACTGGATCGCGCTCAGATGAGCGGTGGTGGTGCTTATCCGAACTTATTTGATGCACATCCTCCTTTTCAGATCGACGGCAATTTTGGCGCAACGGCAGGAATGACTGAAATGCTTTTGCAAAGTCACGATGGTGCTATTCATCTATTGCCAGCGCTGCCCGATGAGTGGTCGATAGGGCATATCAAGGGAATTAAGGCAAGGGGAAACTTTACAGTAGACATCGATTGGAAGGATAATAAATTGCAACAGACACGCATCGTTTCCAATATAGGTGGAATATGCAAGTTGCGCACCTCTATGCCAGTGAAGGTAATTGGAACGAATGGGAATAAAGTCAATGGGGCTGAAAATGAATTGCTATACAAACCAGGTTCATTGAAATACCATATCCTTGACCGCGAAAAATTATCGCCTTTATCAATCAAAGAAACTTTTGAAATTGAATTTCAAACAGTCAAGGGCAAGGAGTACCGAATTATCCCGATATAGCATATAAAAATCTAAGGAAATGAATTTAAAATCAATCTTCAGACTAGCCTGCACATTTATTGGGATTGTGCTGCTCCCCCTATTCGTTGAGGCGAATGAACCCAATGGATCTTTCAAGAGTAAAATCATGACGGTTTTGCGTCCTATTATAAAAAAGCAATCAAAATGGGCCATGAAGCAAAAGCCCTTGACCGTGACGGCTTACCCTGCAGTTCGAAGTAGCGGTGGTATTCATGACTTTTACTCGGAAGGCGACTATTGGTGGCCAGATCCAATGGATGCTGGTGCCCCCTATGTCCAACGGGATGGTATGAGTAATCCAGCCAACTTTGTTGACCATCGAAAAGCCATGATCCGTTTTAGTCGAATTATCGGCGCCCTAGCTTCGGCCTACCGTTTGAATCCGGATAAAAAATATGTGCAGCAGGCGTTGGTTCATTTGAAAGCTTGGTTTGTCGACTCGGAGACGATGATGAATCCAAATCTGCTGTATGCCCAAGCAGTACAAGGACGATTTACAGGTCGCGGTATCGGCATTATTGATACCATTCATTTAATGGAAGTGGCGCAGGGCGTCAAAGTGCTCGAAAATGATCCAAACTTTCCACAGTCAACCAAAGATGCTATACATCGTTGGTTTGCAACATATCTGCGCTGGTTGACTGAGCACCAATATGGTAAAGACGAAATGAATGCAGCAAACAATCATGGCACCTGTTGGGTTATGCAGGTCGCATCCTTTGCCAGTCTAGTGCAGGATACAGCTTTGCTCAAGATGTGTGCTGAACGCTACCAGCAAATTTTATTACCCAGCCAGATGGAAAAAGATGGTAGCTTTCCCCGGGAGCTCCAACGGACCAAGCCTTTTGGATATTCCCTCTTTAATCTAGATGCCATGACCATGATTTGCCATATCCTGTCTACAACAAATGAACCGTTGTGGCAATATACGTTACCCGATGGACGTACAATCAAAAAAGGGGTGGATTTTATGATACCTTATATTAATGATAAGAACAAATGGCCTTATCAAAAAGACGTGATGTACTGGGAGCAATGGCCTATTGCTCAACCTGCTCTTATCTTTGCTGCAACCGCTTACCAAGACGGCAGCTATTTGAAACTTTGGGTTGAGCTCGATCATAATCCCAAAGAGGAAGAGGTCATTCGTAACTTGCCCATCCGTAATCCTTTAATATGGTTGTAATGCTGGGATACCAATTTTATCCAGCTATAAATCTTACCAATTAACCTTTTATTTAAACAAACCTAAATGTAATATGATTTTCAATATGAATATACTGCTGTCAAAACATGTCGATGTTTCGAATCGTTTTATCCGAAAAAGACGATTTATTGTTTCGATACTGAGTTTGACAACTATCCTTTGTGGCATTCAGGAAACAAAAGCGCAGAGCGCAAACCAATTGAAAAAAGCTTGGGATCTTGCGGATCGACAGTCGCAATTGCTCTATAAAGAACTACAGGTGCTAAAAAAAGCTGATTCTACATTAGCATCTCCACGTACACTCTCCGAAAATAACGAGTTGGTGGCCGTTAAACGTGGCGATTGGACAAGTGGTTTTTATCCTGGGGTTTTATGGTATTTATATGAGAAATCCGGGAAACATAAATGGAAAGAACTGGCGGGTGAATTGACCGGAGGTATCGAAGACGAACAGTATAACGGGAAAACCCATGATATGGGCTTTAAAATTTTCTGTAGTGTTGGTAACGGTTATCGTCTTACGGCCAATGCACATTATCGGGATGTCATTATCCAATCCGCTAAAACTTTGGCAACACGCTTTAATCCTAAGGTTGGATGCATCCGTTCTTGGGATCATAATAGCCATCGTTGGGATTTTCCGGTCATTATTGATAACATGCTCAATCTGGAATTGCTTTTTGAAGCAACAAAATTGACCGGGGACTCTAGCTATTATCATATCGCTGTAAGTCATGCAAACACAACGATGAAGAATCATTTTAGATCGGACTATAGCACTTACCATGTAATTGACTATAATCCTGCGACAGGTGAAGTACAGCACAAAAATACACATCAAGGATTTAGTGATGAGTCTACCTGGGCTCGGGGAGAAGCATGGGCACTCTATGGTTATACCATGTGCTATCGTGAGACCGGTGATCCAAAATACCTGCAGCAAGCTGAAAAGGTCGCGCATTGGCTTTTTGGCCATCCACGTATGCCCAAGGATTTAATCCCTTATTGGGATTTCGATGCACCTCATATTCCGAATGAACCGAGGGATGTTTCAGCTGCCACCGTGATCGCGTCGGGACTATTGGAGCTGAGTACATTTAGCAATCAGGGGAAAGACTATTTGAGCAAAGCGCGGACAATAATGTCTAATCTGATTGACCACTATATGTCCCCTCCAAATAAAAATAAAGGGTTTATATTACTGCATAGTACCGGGTCAAAACCCTCCAATACCGAAGTAGATAAGCCATTAAGTTACGCAGATTACTATTTTTTAGAAGCATTGCTTCGGGAGGAAAACTTGCGTTCGGGACGGGCACAGTCAAGCCTGGTTCGAAAAGACCCCGAAGGTAAACTCATCTATTTTCCGGATGATAAGGGAAATATGGTCCCTGATTTCAGTCGGGTTGGTTATCACCAAGGAAATCGACCGCTCCCAGCTGTAGCCAGCACTATTTCATTGCATCCTACAGCAGATGGAACTGATCAGCAGATGATACAACGTGCCATCGATGAAATCTCAAACAAACCCCTTGATAAAAACGGATATAGAGGGGCGATAACGCTGAAAAAAGGAATTTACAATATACCTGGAAGTCTACTGATCAAATCGAGTGGTATTGTGTTGAGAGGAGAGGGGGCTGCCGAAGGTGAAACGTTATTGCGTGCCACGGGAAAGCAACAACGTAGCTTATTGAAAATTTCTGGTGACGGAAACTATGTCGAAGATCAGGCTAAAGCGCAAGTGCTTGAAGCAATATATATACCTGTCGGAAGTAAGTATGTCGTTGTCGATGATAGTCGTGATTTTCAGAAAGGGGCATCAGTACTCCTTTCTTATGAACTCAATGCGGCGTGGATTAAAGCGGTCAAAATGGATCAAATTATAGCAAGGGAAGGAACAAAACAATGGACAACTAAGGAATATAAACTAAAATTTGAACGTGTTATTTCTTCCATTAGTGGAGACACGCTGTTTTTAGATAATCCAGTTGTCATGGCCATAGATCCGAGGTTTGGTAAAGTCTCTGTCATACCTTTTAAGTTTGCGGGACGTATTCAGGAAGTGGGGGTTGAAAATCTACGTTTTGAATCCGAATTTGTCAACGAAACAGACGAAAACCATGCTTGGATAGCTATTGAGCTTGATAAAATTGAGAATGCATGGGTTCGCAACATTACCGCACGCTATTTCGGTTATGCGGCAGTAAGCTTGGGAGCCTTCGCAAAACAAACATCCGTTATCAATTCGAAATGTCTGGATCCTAAATCTCAAATTATAGGGGGACGTAGGTATTCATTCAATAACAATGGTCAACTCAATTTATTTAGACAGTTATATACCACAGAAGGACGACATGACTATGTCACGGGAGCAAGAACTTTGGGACCAAATGTTTTTAGTTTGTCCACTGCAACGAATACCCATGCAGATATTGGACCACATCATCGTTGGGCTGTAGGCACCTTGTACGATCAGATTACAACTGATGGCGAGATTAATGTTCAGGATCGCGGTAACTGGGGGAGTGGACACGGTTGGGCCGGAGTGACACAGGTATTGTGGAATTGCAAAGTCAAGAGTGCAGCCGTACAACAACCTTGGGCTTCCGGGCAAAATTTTGCAATAGGGGTGAATGGCGAAAACAATCATGGTCGGTTTAAAGACAGGACTGCCGGTCTTTGGGAAAATCAAAATAAAAAATTGCTCTTAGAGTCACTTTATGAGCAACAATTGAACGATAGATTAAATAAATAACTATTGGTGTTTATAGAATGGAATGATTATTTTTATCGTATCCAATTTCAATTATATTCCTCATGATGCCATTACGTATTTGTATACTTTGGGTTTTTAGTACGCTGTTTGTCCTTTCTATTTCTAATGCACAGGAGAAGAACTATCGTTTTTTACATCTTGATGTAAACGAAGGTTTATCACAAGGTAGTGTTTTTGCTATCGAACAAGATCACCTGGGCTTTATGTGGATTGGTACCCGTGATGGTCTGAATAAATATGATGCACGTAAGTTTACAATTTATAGAAGCAATCCGCAGGATAGCCTTTCCCTGGAACATAATTTTATACAAGCAATTACCCAGGACAAGAAACAGCGACTTTGGGTAGGGACAACAGGTGGTCTTAATTTATACAATCGGAATGCAGATAATTTTACGCGTATTCCTTTGCCAGTCGTTGAGAGCACAAGTGGGAAAATAGAAGTGAATGTGCATCAAATTTTCCAAGATTCAAATGGTGTAATTTGGATTGCTACGAATGTTGGATTATATCGGATAAAAGAAGGTGCTCATTTGGAGGCGGAGCTTGTTTTCAATGAAATTACGGTTGAAGGGAGCAATGGCCGCTCGTATTTTAGAAATTTTAGAACAATATACGAGGATGGCAAGAAAAGATTGTGGTTTTGTACAGATGATGCAATCGTACTGATGCAGTCCGCTTCCAGGGATGGCAATAGATTGAAAGTGTTGCGGACCTATTTCAATCAGAAAGGATTGGTTAATAAAGTAAATCAACGATTTCAGGCTGTTCTGGAATTTGCTCCTGGTGTTTTTTGGGTAGGAACAAAATACAATGGAATAAAAATAATCAATGAAAATACAGGAGAGGTATCTTCTTTGAATACTGATGACAGTCCTACTGCAAATTTGGCAAATCAGGATGTACGTTCTTTGAAGAAGGCTTACGATGGGAGCATCTGGATTGGAACATTTAATGGCCTTTATTTATACCGAAACGGGAAAATATTATTTATACAAGCCGATGATAACAATCCCAATAGTTTGAGTAATAACTCTATTCGACCAATATTTCAGGATAAAAGGGGGTCTATCTGGATCGGTACTTATTTTGGCGGGATTAATATCTACGATAAAGATATCCCGAATTTTCAAAATTTCACCCATCAATCTCGACGAAATAGCTTGAGCTACAATGTTGTCAGTGCTTTTTTGGAGAATCCAAATGGTGAGCTGGTTATTGGGACAGAGGGTGGTGGATTGAATTATTTCAACCGATATACCAATTCATTTTTTAACGAGCGACATGATAAAAGTAGTGCGGGAAGCCTAAGTCATAATAATGTAAAATCTATCTGTCGCGATCGGGAGGGTAATTTGTGGGTCGGCACTTATGATGGTGGATTAAATTTAAGACGTAAAGGACAACAGGTTTACGAACATTTTCGTTTTGATCCAAATGTCATCAATGGACTGGCAAACAATAACGTGTATGCACTACTGGAGGATCGCCAGGGCGATATTTGGATCGGAACATTTGGTGGCGGTTTGCAGGTACAACGGAAAAATCAAAAACCCGGTTATTTCCAGACCTTCAACGTTGCCGGTAAACAGTTGAGCTCAAATATGGTCAGAGCACTCATGGAGGATTCCAGCGGTAATTTATGGATCGGCACTTCTAATGGACTAAATCTTAAAATAGCAGGTACCGATAAATTCGTATCGTTTTTGAATCACAAAAATGACTCACTTTCAATCAGTGGTAATGATATTATTAGTATTCATGAAGATAGAAAAGGACAAATCTGGATTGGAACCTATATGGGAGGTTTAAATCGCTATCTGCCCGAAAAGAAAGCCTTTAAACGTTTCAATGAACAAAATGGCCTTCCAGTCAATAATGTTTTTGGTATTCTGAGTGATCTAAAGAACAAATTGTGGCTAAGCACAAACACAGGGATTACCTGTTTCGATCCGCAAGCGGGGAGTGTTAGAAGTTATACAAAAGTGGATGGTTTGCCTGGTAATGAATATATTCAAAATGCTGCCGCCATACTGCGGGACGGAAAATTCGCTTTTGGTAGCTTTTCTGGTTTTACCCTATTCAATCCAGACAGTCTTAGCGTCAATAGCTATATTCCGCCAATACAATTTACAGATCTTAAATTGTTTAATCGTACCGTTAGACCCGGAATTGATGGTGTAATCCCCAAGGATATATCCATGATGGATGAATTGGTATTAGATCACAATCAGAATGTATTTAGTCTTGAATTCAGTGTGTTAAATTATGTTCATCCTGAAAAAAATAACTATGCCTATTATTTAAAAGGTTTTGATCAGGAATGGAATTATGTAACCAATCCAGTCGCCACCTATACGAACTTGGATCCGGGAAATTATGAACTCTGGATAAAAGGGTCAAATAATGATGGTATCTGGAACGAAAAGGCGCGGGTTTTAAAAATAAGAATTCTCCCTGCGCCTTGGAAAACATGGTGGGCTTATACAGGTTATTTCTTGATTTTGGGTTTTATTGTGTTCTTGATCATCCGTTTTTTTCATGGTAGAAATAAGCTAAAACGTGATCTTTTGATCCGAAAGATTGCTTCAGAGAAGCAAGAGGAATTGCATGAAGCCAAACTGAATTTCTTTACAAATATTTCGCATGAATTTCGTACACCCCTGTCTTTGATTATAGGACCGTTGAATCAATTGAAAACGGATCATTCGCTATCTGACTATGCACAGGAACATCTGGGCTACGCCACACGAAATGCCGATCGCTTGATGAATTTGGTCAATCAACTACTTGATTTCCGAAAACATGAAGGCGGAAAGATGGAATTGCACAGTCAGAAAGTTCTTGTATCTGAATATCTTAAAAACGTTTTATTAAATTTCCATTTTATAGCAGAGAAGAATAATATCCAGTTTTTTCTTGAGAACAATATTTCCACCGATTACCAGGCATATTTTGACCCTGAGCAGTTTGAGAAAGTGCTTGTCAATCTGATTTACAATGCCTTTAAATTTACCGATAAGGGGGGACGGATAAAAGTACAGGTTGAACTTGAGGGCAATGATGATGCGGCCAAATTACTTGTTTCCGTCTGGGATTCCGGTAGAGGCATCCCCGCAAAAGATATCCCCTTTGTATTTGAACAATTCTATCAGGCAAACACCGAGGGTTTTGTCTCTACGAGTAGTGGTATAGGACTTGCATTGTCAAGATCCATCATACATTTACATGGAGGCTTGTTAACTGTTGAAAGTAATATGGCTGCAGAGCCTTCAGCTTATAATACGGTCTTCAGGATCAGTCTGCCGCAGCAGAATTTGCATATAGATGCTTCATTTACAACCGATGTTTTAAGCGGAATTGAAGAGACGGATGTCTCTGAGCAGTCTGATCAATTGGTGGATGATCGGGGGCTTGTGGAGGTTGAAACTGACCGGACGGTTGATGAGAAACCGATTATTCTTGTTGCCGAAGATAATGTGGAGCTGAGATGTTTTCTTTGCGAAAACTTACGCAAGAAATATGTGGTTTTAGAAGCCAACGATGGAAACGAAGCGCTGGCACTGGTTCACGCCAAACAGCCGGATATTATTATTTCAGATGTGACGATGCCAAACTGTGATGGTATAACACTGTTGCAACAAATAAAGAACGATAATAGCACTAATCACATTCCAGTTATTTTATTGACTGCCCGAACTGCGGATCCATATATCACTGAAGCTTTTGAAGTGGGAACTGATGATTATATCACCAAACCATTCAGTATGCCACATTTGATTCAGAAAATATCAAACATCATACAGACAAGAAAACGTTTGGAGGAAAAATTTGTTCAAAATTATCTTTTGGGAGGACAGGGGACAGAGACAACCGAAAGAACGCGCTTTTTGGATCAGGTATTGCGTATTGTGGAGGAAAATCTAGGCTGCGAGGATTTCGGTGTACAGGAGCTGACGAAGGCAATAGGCGTTAGCCGATCAGTTTTATACCGTAAGATAAAACAGCAAACTGGTTTGAATCTGGTTGAATTTATCAATATGGTACGTCTGAAAAAAGCTGCACAAATACTGTTGAATAATAGTGAATTGAGTATTAGCGAAGTTGCTTATCAAGTAGGCTTCAATGATCCAAAATATTTTAGTAAGACCTTTAAGAAATTCTATAAAGAAAGTCCACGTACCTATATCGAGAAATTTAGTGTTAAAAATAATTAAGCTCTCACAAGCACCAACAGCAGTGAAAATCAACTGAAGGTTCTTTCTGGCTAATAAACCGAGTGTAGCGAGTTCATCGATGCTTAATGAAAAAAACGAATCAATAAAATAGACAAAAAAAGGTTTTCAAACGGGGAGAATGAAAACCTTCAATAACCAATTATAAACCTAAATTATGATAGTACAAATATAGCTGTTTTAAACTTGTCCTGAAAATAAATTAGCAACCTTATTGGATTGTGTAGCTTAAAATCGACAAAGTCTTTTATGTGTTTTAGCTATAGCCTATTCGTTTTAGCTAGCTTACTAATAAAAAAAAGTGCGAGCAGCCCCAAAGCCGCAAATACGGCGTATCCCAATCCGATTTCAAGTTGAGAAGAGGGATTGATTAAACTGACTGTGCCGTAACTCAGGGAGGACGTTAACAGGTAAGTAATTCCACCGACCAATCCGCCGGCTATTCCTGCTGACAATGGGAATCGCCCCAAACAATAACTGAAATAATTATTGAATATAAATCCGGCGGAACAATGTACCGCAAATGCGAAGAACGTCAGTGTATATAAATTTGTTTGATAAGGGGATACCACAATCATCAATAGTACCAGGATAATCTGGATAAAATTAGCGATTCGCAATTTCGGTATTAAGGCTCTTTTGATCAGCGCTTTTCCAATAAAACCACCGCACATCCAAGCTAATCCCATGATAAGTGAGGTGTAGCCTGTCGTGATCGCTCCATAACCCAATTGATGCTCGATAAAAAACGGGCCACTAAGGTTATAAAACATGACTAATCCGTACGATATTCCGCACATCAACACGCCAAAAGTAAAATCGTTTGTCTTTAACATCATTTTAAATTCGCCGATAAGATAGTTGACGTGTAACGGTTTTCTTTGTTTAATTGTCTCGCCAGAGAAGATAAATTCCAGGACAAAAAGTACCGCGCTATAAACTGCGAGGACCATAAAATTTGAACGCCATCCAAACTGCGTTTGTAAATATCCACCAATAAAGGGGGCGATAATAGGTCCAATAGACCAGACGATGGTCATGATACTGAGATAGTGCTTGCGTTGCTCGCCCTCGTACACATCGACAAAGTAAGCCCGTTTGGAAATGACGACGAATGCTGAAAGAATACCCTGCAAAATACGCATGAAGTAAATTGTCCAGATATCATTTGTGGTGGCGGTGATCCAAAAACTAAGGATAAAAAGGAACAACGAAATTAGATTGATCCGATATCTTCCCCATGCGTCCACGAGTGCACCAGTAAAGAATTGAGCTACACCGTAGCTGATTAGAAACAATGATAGTGTTAACTGGATACGGCTTTCACTGAGACCAAACTCCAAGGCCATTTGAGGCATCGAAGGAAGATAGATATCAGTAGCAAGTCCTGTAATTGGAACAAGTGCAAAAGCCAGTATCGTTGGAACAAAAGATTGTCTGGGTTTAGTGTTTTTTTCCATCGTGATAATTTGTCGACAAAAATAATTCCATTGATGGATACAAAATATATAGAATTCAAACAAATTATTGTGAAAATCAAACAGCCTGACCTCAGGACGTCAATAACAACAATGTTGACCCTAAAATGACTCAACATTGTTGTAGAAATACTGCTGGACCAAGATTCTGAAAATATTTTCGGACTGCAGCTGTCGGTATTATCTGGAATTTAGGAAGCGCTGTACAAAAACATCATCGTTTAGTTCAGGATAGTCGCTGTACACACGGTCAATTTCTTCTTTTTGACCAGGGGATAGTTGTTCTTTTGGATTGATACACCAAGTACCCTTTATCAAGCCCTGGCGTGTGAGGACTTCATGGAGCCCGGGGATACAGCCATGAAATGCATTTGCCGGATCAAAAAAAGCAGCATTACTGTCTGTTACTGCAATGGCTTTGCTTAAAAGATGACTTGCTGTCTGATTATCAGGATGGCGCTTGTAATTCTTAATTTCATCCAGAAGTGTTACCGCTTTTTGCGTCCACACCGCCCAATGCCCTAGTAAGCCCCCTTTAAAATCTATAGCAACTGTCTTCCCGTTCACTGGAAATTGATAGGTAGTCATTAGATCATTGACGATATTGTCATCATTGCCTGTATACATGGCGATTTGATCGCTACGATTTGAATTTGCGAGCGCACGCATGACATCCAGGGTTTGGTAACGATTGAAAGAAGCACATTTGATGGCAACAACATTTTCTATCGCAACAAACTCCTGCCAGAAGGAATAGGAAAAAATACGACCACCTACCGAAGGTTGGAGATAAAACCCAAATACTGGAATGATGGCAGCGACTGCACGAACGCGATCAAGTATAGCCTTTTCTGTCCAGTCGTTGAGTCCTCCCATACTCAATAAACCGATATCATAACCATATTTTAGCGCCGTCTTTGCTTCCTGTACGGCTTGTTCGGTAGGCCCACAGATACCTGCAATTTTAAGGAAGGGACGTTGAATCTCTGCCTTGTCCACCTCTTCGCTGGCCCATTTTAAAACAGTTTCGAACAGGTTGATTTTCGGATCACGAATTTCGAACTGGGTAGAATGTACGGCGACGGCAATCCCTCCGGCGCCACTTGCGATATAATATTTTGTCAGAAGACGTTGAGACTCTTCATCTATACTACGGTCCTCGTGAAGAGCCAGGGGATGGGCGGGGATGACGGTTCCAGCCCAGAGATGTTGTTGTAAATTAGCGTCTAATTTTTTCATTAGAATAATTGTTTTTCCTTAAAATTTTCCCTTTCTTTCTTGAAAATGGGTGTCTTTGTTCCAAAGCTCACCGCCGTTCATTAACCAGTGCGCGGTGATATCAATGGCTTCCCTGATGGTCGTTTTTGGATAGCCAAATAGGCGGTGACATTCGGAGGCATTGTTGAGCAAAGCGGTTCCTGCAGCTTGGTTTACAAATACCGGTGTGGTATCAAAATGTTCCGCAAAGCGTTCGGCGATCCAACGGATAGATAGGATCTCAGGACCAGTCACATTCAATATTTTGGCTGGTGTCTGGCAATGTAGTAGAGATCTTAATGCAATTTCATTGGCATCTCCTTGCCAGATTACATTGACATTTTCGGTTGTTAGGTCTATGGGTAATTGCTCCTTGACAGCTTTTGCTATTTCAACCAATACACCATAGCGAAAATCGACAGCATAGTTTAGACGATAGATGAGCGTTGGAGTATGATTTTTCTTGGCGAAATATTCGAAAATACGTTCTCGCCCCAAACAAGACTGTGCGTATTCACCCACAGGTTCTGGTGTGGTTTCTTCGGATACACCCGCTCGATTGATGGGGACAAAGGGAAGTACATTTCCTGACGAAAAGGCCACAATATTGGATTTTTCAAAATGTGAAGCAACCATTCCAGGGAGGTAGGTATTCATCGCCCAGGTGAAGTCTTCATTTCCCGTTGTACCAAATTTATGGCCAGCAAGATAGATGACATTGGGAACCTGTGGAAGCTGTTTGAGCTGCTCGGGATCCAATAGGTCGCAGGCAATGGTCGAGATGCCAGCATCTTCTAATTCTTGCTGGAGCTCTTTTGTTGAAAAGCGCGATACGCCAATAACCTTTTTTTCAATGCCAGCGGCCTCAATCGCCCGAATAGCTAATTTAGCCATACTTGGCCCCATTTTTCCGCCGATTCCTAAGAATAGGATATCTCCCTGGATTTTTTTTATGTCTTCAATGAGCTCCGCTGATGGTGCGAGTATCTGCCGCTCTAAAGCTGCTAAAGTGTTGTTATCCATAATTGGTTTATGTGATTAAATTGTAAAAATTACTGATAGCGAGGGCGACGAGCAATACGAGTCCTAAAATCGCCCACAATTTCGTCAATGGTTTGTTTTGGAGATCACCCATGATCTCCTTATCATTAGCGACAAGAAATAAGACAATACCAATAAATGGGACAAGGAAAATGGTGATGCTTTGCGCAAAAACAATAAGTTCTAGAGGTAGATTTCCGAAGATAAGTGCAATGACAGAACCAAAAATCATCACTAGGGATATGAACAATTTGACTTTTGGGTGGTTCAGGTTATTGCCATATCCAAAAGTATCACCGAGTAATGACCCCCCGAGGACGGCATTTCCAATTAAGGAAGAAAAAGAAGCACCAAAGAGACCAATGAAAAAGAGGTGCGAGGCGTAGGTTCCCAAAAGTGGCTCCAGCGCACGGCCCATTTCGGCTGCCGAACTCAGTTTAATACCTTGAGGATGAAGTGTGTTCGCTGCGCATACCATCACGGCCGCACTCATGATACCAAGAATAATAATGCCAATCCGGCTTCCCATAAGCTGCCTTTGAGTTGTCTGCTGATCGTTGGATAATTTGCGTCTGGATTGCACCAGATAACTCTGATAGAAGGCGCCCACGATCGAAAAACAAGACGCTGTAAAAGCGATGATCAGACCTACTGAGCTTGGTGGAATACTGGGTACAAATCCTTTGAAAAAGTCAGGTATAGGAGTCTCAATCATAATCGCTGTTGAAAGAAAGGCAAAGAGCATAAGAATAATCAGTGCCAGCATTAATTTTTCCAGCAGCGCGTAAAACGATTTAAAGAAAAGCAGCAGGATACCGATCACGTTAAACACAATAATCCATATTTGGGGATTTGTCCCTGTTGCCTCTGAGATGGAAATTGATACCCCCGTTGCATTGCCCGATTGGAAACAGGTAGCGACAAGAAAAATACCGATACCAATAATTATGGCCGTTGTTTTTCCAAACTTATTACGAATCAAAGCGAGTAGGGATTCGTCACGGGCAATACCGATACGTGCCGCCATATTGGTGAAAACTGTCATAAAACAGATGGCAACAACCACAACCCAAAGGAGTGAAAAGCCGTAATCAGCACCCATTTTTGACGTAATAGTCATTTTGCTTGGGCCAAAAACCAAAGCCGCGGTAATGATTCCTGGCCCTAGGATGGATAGCCAGTTCTTGAATAAGGAGCGTTTAGGAGCTTGTTGTTCCATAAGTTTAGCGTAATGAGGTTAAGTTTTGTTGGTTGATTTTAGTCGCATTATTCCCAAAATGAGTTCGAATATAATTTGCAACCGCGATGACTTCCTCGTCTTTGAGAAACGAAAATGCTGGCATTGCGCCCTCATATTTGACTCCATTGATCGATTGACCGTTCAGCCCGTGTAAGAGCAGTTTTAGAAGTGCTTTTGGTTCACCATTGACCATCGTTGACTGTGCTAATGGCGGAAACGTATTTGTGAGTCCTTTGCCATCAGATTTGTGGCAGGAAGTGCAGTAAGAATCGTATAATGTTTGTCCGTTTTTTACACCGGGCACGATACTGTTGGCCGTTTGCGGCTTGAGGATAGGGACCACAGCTTTATCTGAAAGCCGTAGCCGATAAATAACATCGTCATCTGGCTTCGGAAATCCTTTTTGCGGATTCCAGTCACGGTTGCTCGAACAGAAATAGATATCGCCGTTGGGTAAAACCAAAACCGAGCGCAAGCGGCCAAGCTGATCTTTAAATAAGACTTTTTCATCGGTTATCTTTTTGCCATCGGCTGATAATTTCAGGATCCGTAAGGACTGGTTTTTTAGCGTTGCTAAAATCAAACTGTTCTGCCATTCCGGAATAGTAGCGACACCATAATAAGCCATTCCGGAGGGGGCAACAACTGGTGTCCACGATTTTATGGGGTCAGTTCGAGGGCTTAGTTTGGCTATGGCTTTCTCCTTTTCGGTATCAATCATACCTTCAATTTGCGGCCAGCCATAATTTTTAAGGGGCTGAATAAGATTAATCTCATCCTCAATGGCATCCCCATGTTCGGAGGTGTAGATCGTTCCTTTGTCGTTATGGGTAAGTCCCTGCATATTACGGAAACCCCAGGCATAAACATAACTGTTTGCTATCGGATTATCCGAAGGAATCGTACCATCCAGGTTTAACCGCAAGATCTTTCCATTTAACGAACTGCTATCCTGTGCAAAGGTATCGCTTGCAGCATCGCCTGTCGCCCAATAGACTTTTTTGTCAGAAGATACAATGACACGTGAGCCGTTGTGTCCCGTATTGCCCGGTATCTGTAACAGGCGTGTTGGGTTGGACAGTCTGCCATCGGTACTGTAATCGTAGCGATATAAATTTGAAAAAATAAGACTGTCTCTTTTACTGGTATACGAAAGATAGAGATAGGCCTGTTCGTGTTCGGGCTGATACAAAGACATGCCTAACAGCCCGAGTGTACGCTGATGGTAGACGTTTTTTAGGCTATCGACTAAAATGACCCTTTTTGTTCGTATATCCAGTCTACGGATACTTCCACCAATTTCCGAAAATAAGATAGCCTGATTTACATGATCGTATTGTAAGTCCCATGGAACTTGTAGGTCAGTGGCCTCTTTGGATAAAGAAAGTATGCTGTTCTCCAATTGGATGCTATTGATTATTACTGTCTCCTTTTCGTCCCGGGGAGAACAGGAAGATAGAAAGGATGTCAATAGCAATAGCCAAACACAGTTTATTTGTTGTTTCATTGTCGGTCAATGGTTATTCTTTTGATTTATCTGGTTATGTCAAAATTAGTTTATTAAAAATAAATATACAAAAAATAATGTAATTTGTATACAAAATAACTGAAAATATGTTGCTAAATTCGATTTAGTATCCTCGTTAATTAATTCTATAGATGATTTTATTAGGTTAATCTGTATTTGTTGTGAAGACTGTTTTGTAAAAAAGTAAAAAAAATATTTAATTGTATACAAAAAATATATATTATTGTATTCACTATGATGAAGTATAGGAGCGGAGTTATTATAAATTATAACGACAAAACGCCGCTTCTTTAAAATACCAATAAACTGAAGAGCTTATAAATCATTTATTTAACCACTTTAACCTGAGTATTCATGATACTAAAACAGATTAAAATCCGGGATGTGATAAACAGGAACTGCCTTTTGGTCGGGCTGCCTTTTATTTCAATGGGTGCGTTTGCCACTGTTCCCTCTTTTCCTCACCTGGAAAAGATTCCCATTCAACGCGTTCTTACTTCGACAGGGGGCGCAGCAAATTTTCAACAGCAGATCGTTGGGCAGGTGCTCGATGCGAAAGGTCAGCCATTGGCTGGAGTGGAGGTGCGCAATCTTAAAAACTCATCCGTTACGGTGACAGATCAGGAGGGGCGGTTCAAATTGAATGGGTCTTCTTCTGATCAGATTCAGTTTCGCCTGATCGGTTTTAGTACAAAGGTAGTCTCGGCAAGGGATGTGCAGGCTTTGCTGCTTGAAACGAATGAAAGTACCCTGGATGAAGTCGTTGTAGTTGGTTATGGTAAGCAGAAGAAAGAGACGCTGACGGGTTCTGTTTCCAGTGTTAGGTTTGATGAGTCAACGGTGAGCCGGCCAAACATGAATTTGGCTTCCGCTTTGGTCGGTAAAGCTTCAGGGCTTAATATCGCACAGACCTCCGGTAGTCCGGGTGCTGAGGGGTTTGATCTGTTGATTCGTGGCAAGGGGACGATGAATGATGCTTCCCCTTTGGTTGTCATTGATGGGGTGCCCGGTGCACTGAATGATGTCAATCCAAATGATGTGGAAAGCATATCCGTGTTGAAGGATGCGTCATCGGCTGCAATATATGGTTCCCGGGCTGCGAATGGCGTTATATTGGTAACCACCAAGCGCGGGAAGGGAGAAGATTTTACTGTAACCTATAATGGGTACTTCGGGCGTCAGCAAGCGGCTAAAAATATCGGTTTTATAACCGATATGGCAACCCATATGGAGCTTGTTAACGAGTCGGAAGGGCGGGAAAAATATGGTGCTGAATTAATTGATACCTGGAGAAAGGAGTCGGCGGCCGGTAATCCGCTGTATCCAAATACAGATTGGTACAAGGAAATGCTGAATACCGCGCCGTTAACCGAACATACGCTGTCTGTTCGTGGCGGCGGTAAAAAAGGAAATTTTGCCATGTCCTTGGGTTTTCTGGATAACAAGGGGGTGGTGGATAATTCCGGTTTCAAAAAATATGATTTTCGGATCAATGCCGATACGAAGATCAAGAATATATTGACATTGGGTGGAAATGTTTTTGGTACCTGGTCAAACCGGCAACCCTTGGATGTAAATAGCTTCTTTGGAGCGATCCGTAATACGACGCCGGGAGTTGTGCCGCAGTATGAGGACGGGCGTTATGGAGGGGAGATGTTCCCAGGGCTCCCTCAGGGGGCTAATCCAAGAGCTTATGTAGATAATATTCGGGGAGATTACGAAAGGCAAAAGCTTGGACTTAAATTTTTTAGTATAGTGAATTTCATGGAGAATCTGGAGTGGGAGAGTAGTTTTGGTTTTAATTACAATAATAACCGGAATTGGGAATATGTGCGACCTTACTCCTTGTGGAACTTACAGACTGGATTGGAGTATCAAAAAAAGCCAAGTGTAAGTAGTTTGTTCAATGGTAGCATCCGTAATTATACTACGGTGCTGAATACCCTGTTGCGGTACCGTGAAACAATTGCGGACAATCATCATTTGGCGGTATTGCTGGGTTTTGATCAGCAGTATAACCGTATGGACAAATTTGATGCAAAAAAGAATGATATATTGGGGGATGATGCGATCTATATTCTGGATGCGGGGGCAAACCTTGAAGCGATCAATGGTTCCGGAACAGATGATGCCCTCCAGTCTTATTTTGGCCGTTTGAATTATGATTTTAAGGGGAAATATCTATTTGAAGCAAATGCACGCTATGACGGTTCTTCCCGATTTGCAAAGGAGAATAGATGGGGGTTCTTCCCGTCCTTTTCAGCGGGCTGGCGTGTAACGGAAGAGGAGTTTGCTCAGCCTTTGAAAGCTGTATTTGATGAAATTAAAATTCGTGGTTCATGGGGTAAACTGGGGAATAATAGAATCGGCGATTATACTTATCAAGTCGTATACGGTTCCTATTTATATCCATTTGGCGGTCAGCTGAAGCAAGGAGTGGCGCCAAAGGAAATCGCGAACAGTAAAATAAAGTGGGAAACGACCACGATTGCTAATATCGGTTTGGATCTTGCTCTATTAAATAATAGGTTGACTTTTAGTGCAGAATATTTTGATCGCAATACATCTGATATCCTGACGAAGATCCCTATTCCTATGGTGATGGGTAACTTTTCACCGCCTTGGCAAAATGTTGCCGAGATGCGTAACAGAGGGGTTGATCTTCAGCTTGGATACTTTGGGAAAATAGGTGCAGATTGGTCCTACGGTCTAAATGGTAACCTGTCCTTCCTGAATAATAAAGTGATTAAGTTCAATGGCAATAGATCAATCAACGAAAGTTATATTACGATGGAAGGAAAGCCTTTCAATAGTTTCTTTATGCTTGAATTTGATCGAATTATACAGGATCAAAGTGAAATTGATCAATTGAAGGCAGATGGTTATACTTTTGGGACATATGTAGGCGGAGAGCCTAAGCCGGGGGATATGTTGTACAAAGATGTGAACGGTGACAAGGTGTTCAATGAGGAGGATAGGGTTGTCAAGAATTATTCGGGATTGCCTAAAGTGACTTACGGATTGAGTCTGAATGCCGGTTATAAAGGCTTTGATCTGAACGTCGTGGCACAGGGTGTTAGTGGTGTGAAGCAATATTGGGGTAACGACGGTTTTAATACGTTCAACATCAATGAAGGTTTCTTGCAGAATGCGGAAATATTAAATCGCTGGACACCTGAAAACCATTCTACCGAATATCCGCGATTGCGTACTTCAGGTAGTGCCTTAAATACTGTATATAGTGACTACTGGCTACAGAATACCTCATTTTTAAGAATCAAATCGATACAGCTGGGTTATGCATTGCCAAAAGAGGCATCGGCGAAGTTTAAAGTGGATAGATTACGTGTATTCGCTAATCTGGAGAATTACTTCACATTCACAAAGTTCAAAGGTTATAATCCGGAGAACGCCAGTGTCTCTTATCCCTCAATGAAACAATGGGTAGTTGGTTTAAATGTAACATTTTAAGACGAAAAGCCATGATTAAGAAATTTAACAAGATAATAATTGCATCACTTGCATTAGCGCTACTAAGTTCTTGTAGTGATTTTTTGGACCGAAACTCACTGGTCGGTCTTTCGGAGGAGAGTTTTTGGAAGTCTGAGCAAGATGCTGTCATGGGGGTGAATACCCTTTACCATGCCAATAGGGAATTTACCAATAGTATTGTGATTTATGGGATGATGGATGATTTTACCGATATATCCTATCAGTCTTTTGCAACGGGATTGACAACGGGCGTTTTTCCTGCCAATGCGGGTTTTTACCTCACCTCCTGGGGAATATTTTTTAAAGGAGTGTATCGTGCAAATACGGCCCTGAAGAATATTCCTACTATCGCAATGAGTGAAGCTATAAAAAAACGGAGTATTGGCGAAGCTAAGTTTTTCCGGGGGTATTTTTATTTTAAATTATGGGATTATTTCGGTGGAGTTCCTTTATATGACAGTCCGATCAATGTGGATGAATCTTATGAGCCCCGGAATACGGAGAAAGAGGTGTATGAGTTTATTGTCAAAGATATGACCGAAGCTTATGAGGCATTGCCGGATACTTATGATGCCTCAAATAAGGGACGTGTGACCAAATGGGCGGCCCTTGCCATGCGGGGCAAAGCACATCTTTGGGCGAAGGAATATGCGAAAGCTGCTGCTGATTTTAAGGAGCTGATGGATAAAAGTGACCGCAAGCTGCTTGCTGATTTCCATAGTTTGTTTCGGGTTGCCGGCAATAACAATAGTGAAGTGATCTTTGATGTGCAATATATTGCTGAGCAGGGGCATGGTATAGCGACCGATCGTAATTACGGAAATGCCCGAGGTGCAACGACCGGATCCCAGAGGACAAGGCCTACGCCTCAGCTTGTCAATGCTTTTGATATGGAAGATGGAACGGCTTTTAATTTTGCGAATTATACCAATGCAAAAGGACAGCCTTTTAATCCCAATAGCGCCGAGGACTGGAAAGATGAAGCTTCGGTACGTAAGCTTTTTGAAAAACGTGATCCGCGCTTGCAGCAGTCTATTGTTGTGCCATGGTCAACTTTTGTGGGGCGCGGTGGTGTGACTTATCTGTATAAGTTTCCGGTGGCGAGCACCGACCCGAATGCTTATGTGCCCGTGTGGACAAATGGCAGCTATGCATGGCGCAAATTTGTGGAGACAGGTTCTGTTTATACCCTTCAGGATAATATGCCGCAGAACTTTCCGTTGGTTCGCCTGGCAGATGTGCTGCTGATGTATGCTGAAGCAAAGAATGAGACCTTGGGTGCACCTGATCAAACGGTCTATGATGCGATGAATGCGGTTCGTAAAAGAGTTAAGATGCCTGATCTGCCTTCTGGCTTGAGTAAGGAACTGATGCGTGAGAAGATACGTCACGAACGTATGGTGGAGCTGGCCGGTGAAGGGCAGCGGTATTCGGATATCCGACGATGGAAAATCGCAAAAGATGTCGTGGACAAAGTTTGGATGACAGATTTTAACGGGACGCAGATCAGGCAGCGGGGGTTCCCAGATCATTATTATCTGTGGCCTATTCCGCAGGCAGAAAGGGATGTGAATCCAAATTTAACACAAAATCCGGGCTGGGAGTAAAAATACTTCCGCCTGTGGGCTAAATAGTATTGTATTATTGATAAAGAGTTGGATGAAAGCATATTTTTCGTTGTTTTTGGTGTTGGTGTCAACGTCGGTCTCCCATGCACAGCAAAAAGAGATTTTAGTTGACTTGAGTCGGGGTGACTTAAATAAAAAGACCGTCGTTTATGAACGACCAAAGGGAAGAAGTGAGCGGGGGCTGGTGTTGAAAAACGTTCCCCTTGCAGGTTATCCTGATCGTTTGGCAGATATTGAAGTTGCGGTTAAGGTGCCGCAGGCAGGGTGGTATGTGCTGGAGTCAGATGCCCGGCCCCAGGATCTGGAGCGGTTAAAGCAGAAGGATGAAACGGGCTTACTGACAAAAGTCGCCTATTTTCAGTTGGGTAGACAGCGGGTGACAAAACGTATCGTGTATGATAAACTGAAAGGTGGGCATCAGGAGCTTGGAAAATTTGAGCTCCTGAATACAACGGAAAAATTAAAAATCTGGCTGCCTGCAAATTTAATGTTGCAGGGCTTACGCATCAGGCCCTATGTTCAGCCTGTGGCACCTTTAGAGGCTGTACATTATCAGCCTAAAATTACGCCGCCGCAAGAAAGGCCAAGGTTGTGGGTGAATAAAGAAAGCTTGCCTGTTGTCAGGGCGCGGCTTTTATCTGAAGAGAATGGTCCGGCATGGAATAAAGTGAAAGTCTCGGCTTTGGCTCCCTATACCTTTCCGACCAATGAACATCAGGAAATATTTTACAATGAAGGGCTAGAGCACTTCATTGAGCAGAAAGCTTTTTACTACCTTATGACGCAGGATGAACGAGTTGGCAGGGAAGCTGTGGATCTGGTCTCGCGTTATTTGTCAGTTCTGGAATTTGGGAATGTAACACACGGTGATATTACCCGCGAATTGGGGCGTGCAATCTATACAGGGGCACTGGTCTATGATTGGTGTTATCCACTGATGGATGCCGGTGTTAAAAGTCAGATGCGGAAGGATTTTAAGCGACTGGTCATGGATATGGAGGTGGGCTGGCCGCCATTTTACGGACTGGAAAGTATTATTAACGGCCATGGTAACGAAGCGCAGATCTGCCGGGATATGCTGTCCTGGAGTTTGGCCGTATATGATGAAGATCCTGAGCCCTATAAATATGTTGCTTATAGTGTTCTGGAGCAGCTTGTGCCGATGCGTAAGTTCGAATATCAGTCCCCACGGCACAACCAGGGGGTTGATTATGGTGGTTATCGCTTTGGCTGGGAAATGCATGCTGCCTGGTTGTATTATCGTATGTTGGGTTATCCCGTATTTGATGATAACATCAAGAATATGCCCTATTATTGGTTGTACATGCGTACGCCTGACGGTAAAATGCTGCGCGACGGTGATATGTTTAATGTGAAGTATAATTCCAGTGATGATTTTTATTGGAAAAATCCCCAGACAATGCTGCTGTGTTATGCCTATTCGGGAAATGCGATGATCAAGGCTGAATTTTTGAAACAGGGTGGTTTGCCTGACAATCCGGTGCTGTTTCTGTTGTTAAATGATCCGAAGCTTAAAGCGGATTTCGATCGCTCAAAGCTGCCATTGACCAAAGATTTTGGGGCTGTTTTGGGGTCTATGGTCGCCCGGACGGGATGGAGCGAGGAGAAAACAAGTAAGGAGGTCGTTGCGGAGATAAAAGGTGGTGGTTATCATTTTGGAAACCATCAACATGCGGATGCCGGTGCCTTGCAGATTTATCATCACGGTATTCAGGTGGGGGATCTGGGTTTATATCTTTCTTATGGATCACCTTATGACTTTAATTTTAATAAGCGCTCTGCGGCGCACAGTATGCTGTTGGTTCGCGATCCAGCCGAACCGCTCTTATTCCGGACCAAAACTAATGATGGTGGGACACGCTTTAGTCAGCGCTTTCCGCGTACCGTAGCGGAGGTGCTCGGTGACTCCTGGTACCATACCGGAGAAATCAGGGCTTCGGCGTTTGGTGCGGATCCTATCCAACCTGCTTACAGTTATTTTAATGTGGACCTTACGGCGGCCTATTCGTCCAAAGTAAAGTCGTATGCAAAGAGCTTTCTGTTTTTGAATCTGAAACGGAAAGATGTGCCTGCTGCGATTGTGTTATTGGATGAATTGAACACCAATAACAGCGAATTTCAGCCCTACTGGCAGATTAATACGCTGAATAAACCGGTCGTTAATGAAGCAGGGTTTGTTTTGAATAGTCAGTTTAAAAATGTGGGCGGAACGACCTATGTCGATATGTTTAAGCCTGCGGTGGTCGATCGGGAAGTGAGAGTTTATGCCGGTGATTCCACGGCTTTTGTATTTGGGGACCTGTATCAGGTGAAATCGCCCTGGCCTGAGGCGAGGGGTGCGCGGGTTTTGGTTAGCCCAAAAGCTAAAAGTACGCAGGTGAGTTATGCGGCGGTTTTTCAAATGGCGGAAAGTGCCGAAGCAAAATTACCGGTGAATTACGAGGAAAAGGAAGACTATTACCTGATTCGGATTGCAGATCGTGTGCTCGTTATTGCGAAACCCGATCGGTATCTCGATAAGGCGGTTGAAATCGCTGTTCCTGCGGATCAGGAATACGAAGTGATTGTCGTGGGCTTGAAAGATGGTTTCTGGAATGTGAAAAATCCATCGAAAAATAGTAGCTTTAATATAAATATCCTCAAAGGGAATCATACGACCAGTTGGAAATCTAAGGCAGAACTATTCTATTTGTCACCGGGGAGACAGTATGGTGCCCGTGAAGGGGCGTTTTAGTAAAGGAATATATTGTTTAAATTTTTTAAATGATTTTGTATTCTTATTTTTGTAGAAAATTGTATACAATATGAAAGAGGATTCGCTTGCCAATAAGGTTTATTTGGAAGTCCGCAAGAAGATTTTGTCAAGCCAGCTCGCTGGTGGGGCGCGGTTGGTCGAAAGTGCCTGGGCCGATAAGCTGGCTGTAAGCAGAGTGGCTGTTCGCGAAGCCTTTATGCGTTTGGCGGGAGAGAGTCTGGTGGAATTTGGTGAAAAAGGAGGTTGCTTTGTGAAAAAGATGACCGTCGCGGATGTGCGGGATATCCGTGAACTGCGTGAATTGCTTGAAGTCGGTGCTTTAAAGATTTTATTTTCAAAAAAGAATAAAGAACTGATTGATGATTTGGAATTGATCTGCAATGACTTTTCGGATATGGTCAGCAAAGGGTATTATGGTGGAGCCTGTGAGGCCGATGTGCGCTTTCATGAACGTATTATCGAGGGTACTTGCAATTCCAGGCTAATTGCGATTTATAAAAATAGCAATATTCCTTTATTTCACATGAAATTGGGTGCTATTCTTGGGCAGATGGAGGATTACCTGGATACCGAGCAAGAGCATCGTGCGATTGTGGATGCATTAAAAGCGAATGATTGGAACAAGGCTTATGAGACTTTGGTACATCACCTCGATCGAGGCGAGCAAGAGGCTTTGGAGCTTGTGTAAAGTTCTGCCGGAATATACGAAAGAGAAGGGGATATAGACTATAGTATCCCCTTTTTTGTGTGACTCAATTGAAGCAATTGACCCTTTTCTGCTTCTGTAATAATCAATCCTATCGCTCCCGATGGGTCTAGTGCACAATTGGCTGGGTTTTTTCCTGATGTTTGAATTTTTTTAGTGGCTGTACCACTTTGATCCAGCACTAAGATATGCGATGAGCCATATATGGCAACAAATAAATTGCCTTCCTCATCAAATGCGATCCCATCGGGTCCGATCTGTCCACCTGCAAGTGCAAATTTTTCAATGGAATCCATTTGGCATGATAAGGCATTCCAGTTCATTTTCCAGATCCATTTACTGCCTGTTTCAGCAATATATAATTTGCTGCTGTTGGGGGCAAAGGCTAGTCCGTTCGGGTAGTACATGTTCTGATGGACGGCATGCGCCATACCATTGGTTCGTAGGCAGCAGATATAGCCCGTTTCATCTGTCAATTCGCTTCCCGGACAGGTAAATAACAGGTTTCCTTTGCTGTCAAAACATAAGTCATTGGGCATTTTTAATACTTTGTTGTCCAGCTTATTCAGGATTGTATCGCAGCTGTTGTCAGCAGGATTGTACCTACGTATGCTGTTTTGTAATGCATCGCAGAACCAGATTGTTCCGTCTGGCGCAACGGCAATTCCGTTGGGATGCCCGTCAACCTGTATACGATCGTACTTGTTGTCCCGGTAACGGATTAGGTTGCCGGCTTCTTTTTCTACCAGCCAGATCGCGCCTTGTTGATCAAAGGCGGGGCCTTCCGGAAAGTGTAGACCGTCAATAAGTATATTCATCTGAATTATTTTAAAATTTATTTTAAATGTATACAAAAATATTGTAATTTGGTATACATAAAATAGTGTGTATTTAAATACAAGATTGCTGTATCACGGATTAGATACAAAGCAGTCACCCCAATTATAAAAATAATAAAAGCAAAACTTTTAATAGGCATGCAAGAAAACGAAAGATCAGCCGCGATACTGCGCGAGAATGCAAAATGGATACCAGGAGGTGTGGTATCGTTGAACAGAAAGTCGGATCCCAATATCTGCTTCGTTAAGGGAAATGGTAGCCATGTGGAGGATATCGACGGAAATAGTTATATCGATTATCAGGCTGGATTCGCAGCTTCCTTTCTTGGTCATAATGATCCAGATGTCAATGCTGCGGTATTGAAAACGCTTCAGGAACAGCAGGTGCTGATGGGAGCAGGCCCTACTTTATTGGAAGGGGAGTTTGCTGAACTGTTTTGTGCATCGGTGCCCAATGCCGAGAGCGTGCAGATCACGACAACGGGATCCGAGGCCACTTATCATGCGATCCGGATCGCCCGTGCGGTAACGGGACGCGATCATATCATTGTCATGCAGGGCGGATACAATGGTTGGCATAATGATGTGGCCTGCAATGTAATCAGCCAAAAAGTGGATATCGGATCTTATCAAAGCCCCGGTGAATATCCCTTTGACTCACTGAGCGCCGGGGTTCCCAAAAACCACAGTGATCTGGTACATGTCATCAATTACAATGATCTGGATAGTGTTCGTTATGTGCTGCAGAAGTATTCGGTAGCCTGTATTCTATTAGAACCTATTTTACAGAATATCGGTATCGTTAAACCGCAACCGGGATACCTGGAAGGACTTCGTAAGCTTGCAGATGAGCAAGGGTTCCTATTGATCTTTGATGAGGTAAAGACCGGATTTAGACATGCTTTAGGCGGTTATCAATCCATTTGTGGTGTTCAGCCAGATCTTTCCACCTTTGGAAAGGCGGTGGCGAATGGTTATCCTTTGGGCGTAATAGCGGGAAAGAAAAAGTATATGGATTATTTTGTTGATCCAGATAAAGCTAAGCGGGTCATGATTGCGGGAACATTCAATGCTTTCCCGTTGACAACAGCTGCGGCAATTGCAACATTGAAAAAACTTTCTAGTCCTGAGCACCAAGTCTATAAGCATGTTGAACGTTTGGGCGCACGTTTGGAACAGGGATATCAGGAAATATTTCCTAAATTAGGCATACCATTTTTTGTCGCTCGTCAAGGCTCGGCCTTCTGTACTTACTTTATGGATCATGCGCCGCTTAATTTTCACGATATTCTGGATAATCATGATTTCGAACTGGATATCCGCTACCGCAAAAATCTCATAAAAGAAGGAATCTTTAATTTCCCGGCTGCAATTAAGCAGGGAAGCATTTCCTTTGCGCATACGGAAGATGATATCGACCGGACCTTAGAAGCGACAGCACGTGTAATAAAAACTTTGTAACCCTGACTATGAAAATAACCGCTATCGAAACCTTTGTATGCCATGCGCGCATGCGAAATTGGATTTTTGTTAAAGTTGTAACCGATCAGCCCGGACTTTGGGGCTGGGGTGAGGCGACGTTGGAGTGGCATACACAAAGTGTCGTTGGTGCAATTAAAGATATTTCTCAGCTGTTGGTTGGCGAGGATCCACGCCGCATTGAATATCTATGGCAGATGATGTACCGCCAGCATTTTTGGCATGGGAACGGAATTGTCCGGGGAACGGCAATCAGTGGTATTGATATTGCCCTATGGGATATTTTAGGTAAAATTCATAACGTGCCCTGTCATGAATTGTGGGGTGGTCGTGTACGGGATTATATCCGCTTATATTGTCATTTGGGGGGTGGCCGAATGGAAGATTTTTACGAAACAGCACCGGACGACGCTAAACGTTTTGGCGATCTTGCATTGAAAGCTGTTGATGAGGGTTTTACGGCTTTTAAATCCATGGCTGTTCCGGAAACGATGTCCCTGGAAGGGCTTCGCCCGATTAAATATGCTGAAGCCTGTGTAAAGGCAATGCGTGATGCAGTAGGTGATGATATCGATATTATGGTAGATTGCCATGCACGTCCTAGTCCACGCATGGGCATGCAATTTGCCAAAGCGCTAGAACCTTATGGTCTGTACTTTTTTGAGGAGCCATGCTGGCCCGAAACCATGGAGGATATTGCCCTGATTCAACGGGCAGTAGCGACACCTATCGCTTCCGGCGAACGTCTGATCGGTGTGCATGCTTTTCGGGAGATGCTTGAAAAACGTGCGGTAAGTGTTATTCAGCCTGATATTACACATTGCGGTGGATTATCTGAAGCCCGCAAAATAGCTGCTTTGGCGGATGCTTATCGTGTGTCCATGGCACCTCATAATCCACAGGGACCTGTAAGCACAGCTGCCTCTATCGAGTTGGGCTTCGCAACACCTTCGTACATTATCTGTGAGAGTGTTCACAAAGATGTTGAATGGCGGCAAGATGTCGTCAGTGAAGGATTTACAGTGCAAGAAAAAGGCCGTATTGTCCTCCCCAATACAAGAGCCGGTCTGGGTATTGAAATCAATGAAGAAGAGGTGAAAAAGCATCCGTTCCAACAGGAAATTTTACAGCGTACATTTTACAGAGATGGCAGTGTTGGGGACTGGTAGATTTAAATAGATATGAGAGCAGAATATAAAAACAAAGTGGTTTTGATCAGTGGTGGACTTGGTGATATTGGCAGGGCAATAGCCGAGGCTTTTCTGACGGCGGAGGCAATTGTCTGTATTGCGGATCGTTTTGCACCCGTGCTTGCGAAAGAGCGGTGGCATTCGCTCGATGAATCTCAGACCAACTTATTTTACGATCAGGTCGATGTCTCAGATGCTGATCAGGTGGAGGCTTGGGTTGATCGTATAGAGCGGGAGCTTGGAGCAATAGCGATCTGTATTGCTAATGCGGCCTGTGTCACGATTCAAAACTTTCGGGAGCTCAGCAATGCGGCATGGAAAAATGAAATGGCGGTCAATCTGGACGGTGCTTTTTTTCTGGCCAACGCCTGTGCGAAATCATTTGTTGCTACTGGTGTTCGCGGGAATATTGTCTTTTTGGGTAGTTGGGCAGGGCATGCCGTGCATCAGAACCTGCCTGCATACAGTGTTTCCAAAGCTGGCTTACGGATGCTTTGTCAAGCCATGGCGCTCGAATATGCTGTTGATGGAATCCGTGTCAACGAAATTGCACCCGGTTATGTCAACGCGGGGTTGAGTAAAGTGGTTTGGTCCAAGGATGCCGCGCTTCAAAAAAAGGCTGCCGCGGTAGTACCGCTGGGGGATATCCTCGAAGCGGAGGAAATCGCCAAACAGGTGCTTTGGATATGCTCCGACAATTGCAGACAGATGACGGGGACAAGTATCGTACTGGATGGGGGACTCTCATTAATTAGACCTTAGATCATGGAACAAAAGGATCCAAGAAAAGAAACAACAGGTGGTTTACAGGCCAAAATTGGACTTGCCCAATGCGATATTACACCTACCTTAGGGATCTACTCACGCAATTGGGGGGCTGCTACTGCTGATCGGGCTGTTGGTGTGCACCAACCCTTGCTGATGCATTGTCTCTATATGGCGCCTATTGATTCTCCACCTGCCATTATATTGACAGCCGATCTGGGCTGGTGGAAAAATGCGGAAGACGAACGGACATTGCGTTTTGCATTGCTTGATCATTTCAATCTGACAGCATCACAGCTGGTCTTTACACTTTCACATACGCATGCTGGCCCCAGTATCTGTTCTACGGACATACATCAACCCGGAGGTGAGGCGATTCCACCTTATCTGGAATTCTTAAAAACGCGGGCGATCAGCTGTATCCAGCGGGCAAAGGATGAATTGTTCGAAGGAAGTTTACATTGGAGTTATGGGGTATGTGATCTGGCCTGTAATCGGGATCTGGAACTTAATGGCGAATACCTCATCGGGTTTAATCCTGTAAAAGAAGCTGATCATACCTTATTGCTCGGACGTGTATACGATAACACCGAAAAATTGAAAGCGTTGATCTGCAATTATGCCTGTCATCCGACGAGCTTTGCCTACGAAAATGAACTGCTTTCTCCGGATTTTGTTGGTGAAATGCGGCATACGGTGGAAGCGGTCGTGAAAGTTCCCTGTTTGTTCCTACAGGGCGCATCAGGTGATCTGGCTCCCAAGCGTCAATATGTCAAAGATCCTGCTTTGGTCGAAGCCAATGGTCGACAGTTGGGCTATGCGGTGCTTGCGACGTTGGCTCAGGAGGATCATGCAGCTCAGCGTTGGGCGTTTGACAAAGCGTTAATTTCGGGAGCACCTTTGGCTTGCTGGAGCTTTCAGAAACAGGTGTTACCGACTGAATTCAAACAGCTTGTGCATACCGTACAAGTGCCCTACAAAAACTTACCGAGCCTTGAATCTATTTTCGAGGAGTATGAAAGCTGTTCGGATCGGGTTATGAAAGACCGCCTTTGGCGAAAATACAATACCCGCAAGGCCATTGCCGATCAGCGGGAAGCAAGCATTCCGGTATGGCTCTGGAAAATGGGGGACGCGATTTTGGTGGCTCAGGCCAATGAAGCGTACTCTTGTTACCAGTCAATTATACGGGCTGAATTTCCCAATCATACCATTGTCTTTATCAATATAGCCAACGGTTATGTGGGCTACCTTGCGCCAGCGCAGCTCTATGATAAAGATATCTATGCCGTATGGCAGAGTCCTTACGAGCGGGGTAGCCTCGAGATACTTATTGAACAAACGAAATTAGGGATTCAAATATTATTGACCGATGAAACTAGATTGGATTGATGTCATTATTTTTGCGGTATACATAGTCGGTATCGTCGTATTGGGATTATATGCCTCGAAAAAAAGTTCCTCGTCCAAACGGGACTATTTTTTGGCTGGTGATAAGTTGCCCTGGTGGATGATCGGAGGTAGTATTATTGCCGCAAATATCAGTAGTCATCATCTTGTCGGCGCCATGGGAGCGGCCTATAGCCGTGGGTTTGTGGCCATCACTTTGGAATGGGGTGCCATATTGATCGGTTTTAATGCGCTGCTTTGGATATTTTTGCCTTTCTACATACGCAATGGCTTTTATACAATTCCCGAATATCTTGAAAAAAGATATGGAAATGCTACTCGGGTACTCTATGCGATCTTGATCTTATTTACCTACGTTTTTGTAGAAATCGGTGCAGTGCTTTATCTGGGTGGGCTCTCATTACATGCTTTATTTGGTATTCCCATTCTGTATAGTATTTTTGGGATGGCGATTTTGACGGGCTTGTATACCGTGCTAGGGGGGCTGAAAGCCGTTATCTGGACCGAAATGGTGCAGCTAGTTATCCTGGTGCTCGGCGGTATCGTCCTGACCTTTGCAACCATCAATGCGGCAGGCGGATTTCAGTCCGTCGTGGAATCATCCAAAGACTGGAAGATGTTCTATCCAGCTTCCGATCCCGACTTTCCCTGGACAATGTATCTAGGCGGTTTGCTTTGTATCAGCGTATTCTACTGTGCGACCAATCAATTTATTGTTCAGCGTGTATTGGCCGCAAAAAATGAATGGCATGGCCGTATGGGGGTTATTTTCGGTGATTATCTTAAATTTCTGGTACCGCTGATCATCACAATCCCGGCTTTGGTAGCACCCAAATTTTTACCGCATTTAGATCAGCCGGATCTGTTATTTGCGACGCTCGTGGAAACACTGTTGCCTAAAGGGTTGATCGGTCTGGTCATGGCTGGTCTCATCTCTGCGATTATGTCCCATATTTCTGGTGCTATAAATTCCTGTACAACTATACTCACAGTAGATATTTACAGCCAATACATCAATAAGAACGCCACTGATGATCAAGCGATCCGTTTTGGTAAACGTGCAGGAGTCGTCATTATTGTACTTGGTATTATGAGCGCTGTCATATTGATTAGTTATTCCGACAAACCTGTATTTCTCTACCTGATGAATCTGTATGGTTTATTTACACCGGGTATAGCTACCATGTTTCTGATGGGGGTCTTTTGGAAGCGGACTACGGCACAGGGCGCATTAACGGCTGGCTTATTGACCATTCCACTTTCGTTGCTCTTGGAGTATTTGCTTACTGACATGCCATTTTTTAACAGAACCGGTATTGTGTTCTGGACCTGTATGATCGCCTGTGTACTGGTCAGTCTATGTACACAGGCCGTTCCGGAAGCGCGTTTGAAAAATCTGATATTGACACGCGATTCGTTTCAGATGCCCGAAGGGGATCGAGCTTCTTACCGTGGCTTTCGGAATCCAACCCTCTGGTGGATCATTATTACAGTGATGGTGCTGTATTTTTATGTGCGCTATTTTTAACTTAACTTGTTGAACGATTCCTTATGAAAGTATCGTAATTGAAATATCTTTTTACCAATACATCGATGAAGAATGCTATGTTGAAAGAATTAGACGCTGAAATTGAAGCTATTTTCCCGGAGATTGTTGCGATCCGTCGGCATATCCATCAGCACCCTGAACTGTCTTTTCAGGAATATGAGACGAGCGCATATATCCAAGAGAAGTTGACCCGGCTCGATATTCCGTTTAAAGTTGTTGCCAATACAGGTGTGGTTGCCGTGCTTGAGGGCGAAAAGTCCTTAAGTGAGGATATCGTGGTTTTGAGGGCTGATATTGATGCATTACCTATTCACGAGCAGAATGATGTGCTATACAAGTCCACAAATGAAGGTGTTATGCACGCTTGTGGTCACGATTTTCATACGGCAAATCTATTGGGTGTCGCCACTGTCTTAAAGGGATATAAAACCGAGTTTTCAGGAAAAATTGTGCTCTTGTTTCAGCCTGGGGAAGAAAAGATTCCCGGAGGTGCGATCCAAATCTTGCAGTCTGGTATTTTGGAGTCTTTCGGTGGAAAGATCAAAGCTGTTTTGGGTTTGCACGTCAGTCCACGTGTGCCTTTAGGGAAAATAGGCTTACGCCCGGGGCGCTTTATGGCTTCAAGCGATGAGTTTTATTTTACCATTAAAGGACGTGGCGGCCATGCGGCCGAACCACATCGTGCCGTTGACCCAATTATGATTGCCGCTCAGTTGCTGACTACTTTACAGCAGCTGGTCAGTCGTAAGGCAAACCCTGATATCCCATCTGTATTGACTTTTGGCCGTTTTATCGGCGATGGTGCGGCGAATGTCATTCCCGAAGAGGTCAAGTTGGCTGGTACCTTCCGTACCATGGATGAAACCTGGCGCAAGGAGGCGTTGGAGACCGTTGCAACAATTGCACGTACATTGCCCGAGGCCTTGGGAGCGACAGTAGATGTGGAAGTGCGCCATGGTTATCCTGCATTGAATAATGATCCCAAATTGACCCAGCAAGTAAAAAATATCCTACAAAGGAGCATGGGAAATGAAGTCGTGCAAGATCTAGAAATCTGGATGGCGGCAGAAGATTTTGCTTATTACTCATATCGGTACCCCGCTTTATTTATGTTGGTCGGTACGAATAATGACAGCATCAATACCCAATATGGGCTTCATAATCCGCAGTTCAATCTTGATGAAAAAGCGTTTAAGACGGCGATTTCGGCTTTGGTGAATAGTGCTGTTTCCTTATTGAATGAGTCCAATGGATAGAAAGCATTTCTTACTTTCTTTATTGCCGTTGGGGCTTTCTTTTCAAACAAAGGCGGATTTTTCGAAGGAAGGGCTCAACCTGATGTTACCAAAGACGAAGAAGAAAAAAATCGGTATTATCGGTTTGGACAGTACGCATTCCATTGCTTTTACAAAAGCGATCAATACGGCCAGTGCCGATAGTTTATATGGGCAATTTTCGGTTGTTGCGGCTTATCCTTATGGCAGTAAAACAATCGCGCTTAGCGCGGAGCGTATTCCCAAGATCACGACCGAAATTCAGCAATATGGCGTCTCGGTTGTTTCCAGTATTGCTCAGTTGCTCAAACAAGTGGATTATGTATTTTTGGAGACGAATGATGGAAACCTGCATTTACAACAGGCTCTTGAGGTCCTCGGGGCTCGAAAACCCTTGTTTATCGATAAGCCTATAGCCAATTCGTATACCGATGCCCTAAAAATATTTGAAGCAGCCCGGAAGTGCGGTTGCCCTGTTTTTTCCTCCAGTTCATTACGTTACATTGTCGGCCTGCAGGAGCTTGATAAAAGTAAAGTTGTTGGAGCTGATGTCTATAGTCCCGCTGTCACGGATCCGTCGCACAAGGATCTGTATTGGTACGGAATTCATGCGGTGGAAATGTTGTTTGCTTTAATGGGACCGGACTGTATAACGGTGCGAACGGTACAAGAAAGGGGGACTTCCATGTACATTGGTCAATGGGATGATGGCCGTATTGCCTCGGTTCGCGGTATCCGGGAAGGGAAGGATGATTTTGGTGGCACAGTCTTTCTGAAAGACCAGATTGTTCATCTGGGGCAATTTATGGGTTATGGTCCCTTGCTGGATCGTATACTTCCTTTTTTTCAAACTGGGCAAAGTCCGGTGGATGAGCGGGAAACCTTAGCAATTTGTGCTTTTATTGACGCTGCAGAACAGAGTAAATTGAATGGTGGTACACCCGTTAAATTACAGAAGCTAAACTAGTTCGGCGACGATGTTGTGTAAGGCTTGTTTAGTTGCTCGCTATCGTTGTCAAAAGCTCACTATTGAAAATAGATGCAGGTGAAATTACTGTTTCCTCCAAAGGGATCTGATTGCCGTAACGTTCTTTGAGTTTGCTTTTAACCTCGGCGCTATTGAGATCAAAATCTTTGAGTTTTTCCAGTTTGCCTACTTCAATTCCTGCACCCCGCTGGTAGATTTTCCAGATCAGTTCCGAACAATAAATTCTGTTATCTGACCATTCGAATGTAGCATCGTAGTTTTTATCCAAAAATCCCTCACCGATTCTCTTCATTTTGGCTAAAACTTCTTTCGATAGTACTTTGTCTGCTTCTTTAAGCCGTTTGATGACATAATGTTTGTTTTTTCCTCGAGCGATCCAATCTGACAAGCCTGTTACCGTCACTGGTTGAATAGCCTCCAGTACATAAGGTTTTCCATCCTCGTGAAAAATAAGACCACAGTGAGAGTAAGGAGAACCCGTGGCTAGTTGTACAGCTTTACATTGAGGTGAGATGGATGACTGAAAGATCATATCTCCATCTTTTAAAAGGGGTAGCATCGTGCTACTTTTAACTTTTTTATCTAATGATCCATTTTGAGCTTTCGGTGCGTTAATCTGGAAATAAAATCGCCCGATCAGCAGCGTGCAAATGATTAATAGGACAAATACAGCTATTTTTTTCATGATTGTAATGCTTTAAGATGGCATGATTAAATCTCCAATAAGTGTTTATTCCAACAAGCCGTAAAACGTATCGGCTTAATTTACGGATTTACTTGCCTGGTAATGATTTGATAACGTTATTTAAGCGATTATTAGTATGTTATGACTCCACATTCGTGCCCGGGAACAGGTTGTGCAGATTCAGTGCCATAGCAAGATAGCTGCTATCGTTTACCTTTAGATTATAATGTAAATAGCTATCGTCACTGATCGAATAGGGACTGAACGGTTGCTGTTGGAGTTGATCAGAAGAAGTCGCCCAAGTCTCCTGTGGCAATAGGAGTGCGCTTAGACTAATGAACAAATAGCATACATATGTTGATGCTCGCAAGAGTGATGCTCGAATGAAGTACAACTTATTCATCAACATATTGTGTTAAAATTGCTTCGATCTCATCTATAAGTTTATAGGAGTTTGATTCCAGTAGATCTATTTCTGCTTGAATGACAGGAGTAATCGGCAATTGCATCAGTTTTCGATAAACTTGAATGTCCAGATCAATATTCTTGAGTTTGAGTTGAAGCAAATATTGCCCTTTTTCGGTTTGTAAGCATAGTTGGTTGAACGCCTGTTTCAACCTCTCTAGTTCGGCAATTGTTCTGCTATGGTCATTTTCTCCTGCTAGACCGTAATTGGGGTATTTTTCATCCAATTGATTGAACGCATCAAGATATTCCTGTTCCGATAAGGAATGAATATTCATGTAAAGCAGGTTATAGGCATATAAAGCTTCCTGATTTTCCTCACTGACCGGAACGTCCTGATAATCTTCGACCAACTGCGTGATGTCTTGATATTCAGTTTGTAAAATAGCATCAATATCCTTATTGATTAAATTTGCTTTGTTCATGCGAATATTCTGTTCTTTTGGCAGCCAACGATTGTGATTAATTCGCTTGACTGTTTTTCTTAAGGACAAAGATCCGGTTTTCAGCGAAAGATACTATCCCTATATTCAGCTAATTTTATACGGCCTCTTGGTCGTTTTGTGTTTCTTATTTTCAAGTGGATTTTTAAGTTTGTTTGCTTATGTTTAGGTGCCACAGCAGGTAAAACTGTGATTTTTTATTGCATGTCACTAATAAATAAGGTGTTTTTAGTTAAAGTTATTATGTTGGTATTTAGGTGTTTGTGTTTTTATTTTGATTAATTGAGTAAAAAATACTCAATGAATTTTGTTAAAGTGAAAATAATACACATATTTGTTGAGTAAAAAGTACTCAATAAGAATGGTTGTAAAAAAAGAAAAATGATTATATTAAATAAACATCAGCTCATCACCGAACAGTTTCCGAATGGGGAAACGAAAGTGAAGGATTTCGATCAGTTGATCAAAGCGGATAATCTGCTAGAATTTACCTATCAGGAAGATGGCGATTTGATCCGTTTGTTTTTTGTCAAGAAGCGACTTGAGGAAGAAGGGGCGAGTTGTAAATTGTGGATTCGTTATATGCCCTATAGTCGTATGGATCGTAAAATTGAGGGCGACCTGTTTACCCTAAAATATGTCGCTGCATTTATCAATAGTTTACAGTTTGATAAAGTATATGTTGTAGAGCCACATTCCGAAACAACCCTCATATTACTAGAAAATAGTGTAGCGATTTATCCTGCGCTAGATTGGTTGCCGAAACTGATGGAAAAACTAGAATTTTCAGATAATGACCGAATTGTATTTCCGGATAAAGGGGCGGCAGCACGCTATTTAAATAGTGGTTATCAAGATGCCTGTGTCTTTGAAAAGCAACGCAATCCACAAACGGGACGTATCGAAGCGATGGAATTAAAAGCGGGCAATATCGCAAAAGGTGCCAAATGCATTATTGTCGATGATTTATGTTCTGCAGGCGGAACATTTCTCTGGGCGGGAAAAATTCTAAAGGAGATGGGGGCAAGTGAAATCTACCTGTTGGTGACACATTGTGAGCCAAGGATTTTCAAAGGTACTTTGTTGGAGGAAGATTCACCGATCGACCTTGTTTTCACCACAGATTCTATGATGAACACAGCGCATCCGAAATTAAATTATATCAACTTAACAACTGAAAGCTATGTTTAGAGCAATGAGCAAAAATCCGATTCTCTGGACGGACGGTTACAAATTGTGTCACAAGGATCAATATCCGGCACATACAGAATGGGTATACGAGACCTGGACTCCCCGGATGTCCCGGATTGCAGGAATAAGCCATGTTGCCTTCTTTGGATTGCAGGGTGCTCTGGTGGAGATCAGTAATTCTTTCGATGAATATTTTTTTACCCAACCTGAAGATGCAGTTGTCGCGCAGTATGAAGAAGCCATTCGTGAAGTATTCGCGGTGACAAATAGCAATTTTGCCAGCACACATCAGTCACAACATATACGCAATTTACATCGTTTGGGTTATCTTCCGATTAAGGTGAAAGCCTTGAAAGAGGGGAGTCTTGTGCCAATAGGGGTACCTATGTTTACGATCGAGAATACCCATCCAGATTTCTTCTGGTTGCCAGGTTATCTTGAAACGCAACTCTCCGCTTATATTTGGTCACCAATGACCGCCGCGACTATCGCCGATCAATACAAGAGATTGTTGACAGGTTTTGCTGAAAAAACGGGCGATGTCAATAAAGTATTCACCCAAGCTGGAGACTTCTCTATGCGCGGTATGGGATCGCCTGAAACGGCTTATCGCACTGCCGGCGGGCATTTACTAAGCTTCGGCGTTTCCGCAACACTCTCAGTTCGGGAATACCTAAAGACCTATTACTACGCCACAGGTGATGTCATGATGTACACGCCTTCAACAGAGCATAGTGTGATGTGTTCTTACGGTGAACAGGAGGTTGAAGCTTTTCGGCATTTGATTACAGAGGTTTATCCCAGCGGAAACATTTCTATTGTGTCCGATACCTATGACCTATGGCATGTTGTGGATCATGTATTGCCACAACTGAAAGATTTGATCATGAGACGGGAAGGTAAAGTTGTCATTCGGCCGGATAGTGGCGATCCTGTTAAGATTATTTGTGGTGATCCGGAGGCTGACCAGGAAACAGTTCAAAAAGGGATTGTCGAACGTTTATTTGAACTCTTTGGCGGGACGGTCAATGCGAAAGGCTTCAAAGAACTTGATCCACATATTGGCGTTGTGTATGGCGATTCCATCACCGTGGAACGGGCAACTAAGATCTGTGAAGGTTTGATGGCGAAAGGTTTTGCCTCGACCAACACAATACTTGGAATAGGATCCTATACCTATCAGTATGTTACAAGAGATACCTTTGGCTTCGCTTTAAAGGGAACGGCCGAAATTGTTGACGGTCAGTTTAAAGCTATTCAAAAAAGACCGGCCACAGACACCGGTAATTTTAAAAAATCCCAAAAGGGCATGGTTGCCGTTGTATTTGAGAACAATGATTTTCGCTTGATAGACGATCTCAATCCAACGACCATCGAACAATTGAATGATAGCAATTTGCTCAAAGAATGTTTTGTGGATGGGACCTTTCTCAGCACGGCTAGTTTTAAGGAAATAAGAAATAGATTACAAACAGAATCAATAAGAGTATATGGAAAATAACCTTAGAAAACCGTTTTTCATCAATGATGAAAACGTTGAACAGTATGCACAACAAATGGCATCATGGATTGCGGGACAAGTGAATGCAGCAAATCGTCAAGGTTTGGTGCTTGGTATGAGCGGCGGGATTGACTGTAGCGTGGTTGCTTGCCTATGCCATTTAGCGAAAGTAGATGTCCATTTAGTCATGATGCCCTATGGTAGCGATATGAACAATAGCAAGAGTCATGCACATGGGATGGAGCTTATTGAAAAATTTGATTTCCCGTACCATATCTTTGATATCAAGCCAGCGGTGGATGCGTTGACCATCAATAACGAAGCCTATATTGCAGCTTCAAGCGAATCCAACCGTGTCCTGAGTTTAGCCAATATCCGGCCCCGGGTCCGCATGACTTACCTCTATCAATTTGCACAATTGGGAAGCCGTTTTGTGATCGGTACCGGCAATATGGCCGAAGCGACCGTAGGTTACTTTACCAAATGGGGAGATGGCGCTTATGATCTTAATCCCTTGGCCATGGTGACCAAGCAGGAAGTATATACACTGGCAAAATACCTAGGTGTCCCCGAATCCATTCAATATAAGAGTCCTTCAGCAGGTCTATGGGAAGGACAGACAGATGAAGAAGAATTGGGCATGAGCTATGCACAGATTGACGGATTTATTCTGACCGGAACATCCGGCGATTCAACGATAGATGAACTGATCCGTAGACGTCAACAACAGTCTGCTCATAAGTTTGCTGCGATTCCAACTTTCAAAGGCTAGTAAAAAGTAGAGCTGATAGGAAAAGGTTAGGTTTAGGACACATACAATACATAATTATTGAAGATGAAAACAAGATATGAACAGATCGTTGATGTAAGAGAGATCGCATCCGAAAAAAGGGATCATATTCCGTCCATACTGTCATTGGCAGGGCAGGAGCAAATCCTGCCTGTTGCATCGGATAAAAAGCGGACGCTGCTTTTGGCGATTGATGTACAAAACGATTTTATGGAATCCATTGGCAGTCTACCAGTAGCTGGTTCGCGTGCTGATGTACAACGGCTGACCCAATGGATATACAACAATATGGCTTCTTTGACGCAGGTCATGTGCAGCCTTGACTGTCATTCACTGCTGCAGATTTTCCATGCAGACTGGTGGGTGGATAAGCAAGGAAATCAGCCCAAACCTTTTACGGTCATCCGCCACGAGGATCTTATGGCTGGAACCTGGACTGTCGCTAATGCGGACACAGCTGAACAATCTCTAGCTTATCTGAAAAATTTAGAGGCCGAAGGGAAAAAAGAGCTTTGCATCTGGCCCTATCATTGTTTAGAGGGCAGCTCGGGGGCGCAATTGGAAAGTCAATTTACCAATATGCTCTATTTTCACAGCGCTGTACGTCAAGTCAAACCCATATTGGTCTATAAAGGACAGGATCCCTACACTGAAATGTACGGTATCATTAAAGCTGAATACGACGACAATAAATTTGTCAATCATGCCGTGCTCGAGGCTATACAGGCCTACGATGCCATTTATATTGCCGGACAGGCATCAAGTCACTGTGTATTGGCATCTGCAATGCAGATAGTGGAATATTTTGCGGAGGATAAAACGATTACGTCCCGCATTATCCTACTGATCGACTGTATGTCACCTATTGCTGGTTTCGAAGAGTCTACACTGCAGGCTTTTGAATCACTGCGTGAAAAATACGGCATACAGATCAAAAAGTCCACAGATGTAATTTTATAACAAGATGGTCAGTACTCCAAAAACATATAACTACGAATACCCCAGGCCCGCAGTTACAGTCGATTGTGTGATCTTTGGTTTTGAAAAAAATCAGCTTAAACTGTTATTAACCAAACGGGCGATAGAACCTTACTTAGGGAAATGGGCATTTCCCGGGGGCTTTATTCAGGAGGATGAAACTGCGGATGAATGTGCACTACGTAAACTGTCCGAAGAAGCTGGGCTCGGGGATATCTTTCTTGAGCAGCTCTATACCTTTTCGGATTTATACCGTGATCCCCGGGGCCGAGTCATCAGTATTGCCTATTATGCCTTAGTTAAACCTAACGAATATATCCTGGAGGCCGGACTTGATATCGATGCGGTGCAATGGTTTAGTTTGGAGGAGGTAGCTGATTTGGCTTTCGATCATCAACAGATCTTATCTGTTGCGGTCGAACGCTTGAAAGGTAAAATCCGTTACCAGCCCCTCGGATTTGAACTGCTGCCACCACAGTTTACCTTGCCTGACCTGCACAAATTGTATGAAACAATTCTGCAGCGTTCGATAGATCGTGGTAATTTTCGCAAAAAGATACTGAGCATGGATCTGTTGATCGACCATAGCGACATGCAAAAGGATAGACATGCCAGAGCAGCAAAAATCTATAGTTTTGATAAAGAAAAATACGAAGAACTCAAAGAAACAGGATTTTACTTCGAAATATGACAATCTACCTTATCCATCAGACTCATGAAACAACATGGGCCTTTATCAATTTCAATATTTAGAGTTTACAAGTCGAATATCGATTGTCACAGCGCTTAAATTGACTTACCTTTCCTATTATGTGACTGAAATACGATATTAGATTGAAATATCTTAATAGTGAATTATCTGTTAATATGAATAAAGTACTTTATTGCGCTGGTCTTGTTTTGTCACTATGTATGGCATGTCAACAAAACAAGGTGAAAAATCCTGTTTCTTCTCCAATAAAGGAGGTTATAGTAAGCGAAAAGCCAACCGTCGATTCGCTTGTCTTTCAGGATAAAATGATCAGAATTTATAAGATAGATTCCATCAGCTTTTTTAAGGAACAGCAACAGGCCGATTATAGGAGAGATACCATCACTTCAATCAGCGATGTAAAAGTTGCGAGAAAATTATTGCAAGGCCGTGTCGTATTTGGAGACTATATTCCAGGTAAGGACATGGAAATTGATACACTCGTGGATGGAAATCTAATTGCTCAGGTACGACTTAATGATGGTCGCTTACTAACGGCGGGAAAAACAGAAGGTGCCATTGATCTGTTGGAGAATATGTTTGTAAAATATTTTCCATCTGAAGAGATTTTGTTGTTGGAAGGAGGGCATACAACAGATCAGGCACTTGATTTGCGCCAGGGGAAATGGGATGTTGAAGAAATCGGTAATTTAGACTATGTCTATTTCTCTAAGCATAAGAAATATAGATTGAATGGCATGTTTAACGGACAGGAATGTTCCAGTTACTTTTTGCAAAAAAAGGAAAATGAGGTCTATCTGACCTATGCACAGATTCCCTTAGACTGGAACGATAACTTTGAACTATGTACCCTAAAAGAAATCTTTTGGAAAGGAGATCAGCAGATATACTTTCGAAATTTTTTCTATGGAGCACCGCATGATAAGCGAGCGGGTTTCTATAGACTGGATATTATTTCCGAAAATTGATGTCATCAATAGGAATGCATCGAATCGCAAATTGCTTTTCTTGGTAAGATGCCCCTGCAAGTAGGATACACAAGGGCATCATAAAACCCAAACCAAATTCGAAAAAGGAAAAATCCCTGTTTTCCGCTAAGCAGAATATTTAATAATAGCTGTATTTTTACTGCATCAGGTACAGTGCTTGCCGTTGTCATCGGATTGAGGTAAGCACGATCTATTTTAAGACTATCGAGCAATAAGGTTATGGCGCATCGCATTTATATATATAACGTAAATCCTAAAACAAAAGAAACATTTGAAGCACATCTGGCCGAATGGAATTATGAAATTCCTGCCCTGATGTTCCCGCTATTTTCTTCGGGTATCCGTTCCCAAGGAACACAGCTCTATGCCAATAAGGAGGACGGTATTGCACGGTTACGGTATTTTTATGCGCTGCTTGCTGATGTTTATCAATTGCATTACAAAAAGAAGTATGCTGAACCGGTCAACAAGATGTTTGAATTTCTGGAAAGTTTGCCATTCGATACCTTTCAAATCGATGGACGGGATGTCTTCAATATGAATGTAGAAAAACATACAGAACAGGCAAGTGACTGGGTTGATGAGATCAGGACGACGGGAGCATTATATACACAGGCCTTTGAGAAGCAGAGTTTGGATCCTCTTCAGAAGATCTTGCAATTATCAGGCTATGACACTTTTCTGGAAATGCTCGAGACAGACTGGATTAACTATGGTTTGGGCTTGTGGGAAGAACATGCTTTTAAGCAGGAGGGAACCGAAGTCTTTGAAGAAAATGGAAAACAAGGATTAAAGGATGCTCTTGGAAATATTCTGGTCGCTGCGAAATATGATGAGATATTTGAGTTCAATGAAGCGGGGATTGCTGTGGTTGAACTGGATCATCTATTTGGGTACATCAATGAGCGGGGAGAGGAGATCGTATCCTGTCAATACGTTGAGGCATTTGACGCGCGTGTTATCGATGATGTTAATTATGCTGAGGTTGAAATAGAAGGGAAACGTGGTGTATTGAATATTGCAAATAAACAACTTTCATTACCTGCTGTCTATGATGATTTGGACTGGTTTGCCCAGGTTTTTTTGAATGCAAAACAAGGAGATAACTATTTTCTTTTTGCTGCTGATGGAACACAGGTTATTACCGAATCGGCGGATGAACCTTTTGGATACGATTACAGTAAGCTTTTTTATAAGCGGCAAAAAGGTACCATGAAGCGGAAATACTTTCGTATGGATGGTCACTATTTGGGCAGTTTTCTGGAAGATAGCCTACAAGCTCTTCCCAACGCCTATTTTTGGATCAAACCCAATAAGTTGCAGCGAAAGATTTCAATCATCAAACCTAATGGCACTGTGCTTGATGAAGAGATTGATCGTATCATCGTCCTGGATGATTATCGCAGTATCGCTTACCTGAAAAATAAACAATGGCAGATTTACTCACTCGCGTATGATCTATTCCGTTTAGTCGATCGATCTATTGATAAAATCTTGGTCGATAGCATTAAAAACTTTCGAAAAGATGTCTTTGTTGTCGCCTGTGCCAAAGGGCAGGGGATATATGAAGCCTATCTTGATCAATGGCTACTCGAACCTGATCCGGCTTATCTAAAAATCGAATATTGCTATATGGACTTTATGCGTATCCAGCAATCCGAAGGAATGCGCTATTTTGATACAAAAGTAAATTTCTGTAGCGAACTTTACGATTATGTCAGTGCGCCGATTCATGATCCACATCCGGAACGAAGCGAAGGTGAATTCTTACTCTTATTTAAAGGAGAAAGGCTGTTTTATGTAGATCTAAAACGAAATGTCGCTGAATTTCCTGAAACAGCATTTGGCCGTTTGTATGCCGAAAAATATAATTTGCAGGGAGCAGACCAGAGCTACTTTGTACAATTTTATCAAGCATGGACAAAACGAAAGGGGGCGGGCTACGAATCTTATCTTGATAACGAGACGCTATACGAAAAAGCGCGGAAACTAAATTGGGCCGGTAAAATAACAGAGGCTATACCTTTGTTGACTATCGGTGCCTCCCGAGGTAGCGCTGACTGCCAATACCTTCTTGGCAATATCTATTGTGATACAGATCATGAAGACTTTCTGGATATTCCTAAAGCGATCGGCTTCTACAAGCAGGCTATAGCACAGGATCATGCGCAAGCTTGGACGAACTTAGGGTTCATATATGCTACGGGCCTCGGCCTGCCCCCTGATATTCCCAAAGCCTTGGAAGCCTATCAAAAAGCCGCGGCATTGGGAGAATCACAGGCGATGAGCAATCTTGGCAATTGGTATTATGAAGGGGAACATCTGGAACAGGATTTTGTGCAGGCCTTACACTATTTTAAACAGGCTGAAAAAGACGGTATCAATAACGATGCGCAGGTAGCCGAAATTTATTACCAACAGAAAGATTACGCCAATTTATTACGCTATCTTAAAAAGGATAAAGACGGACAATATGCCGCGATTTATTATGGTATTTTGTATGAAGAAGGTTGGGGCGTAAAACAGAGTATGGTGAAGGCACTGCGTTACTATGAACAAGCTAACGAAAACGCTGCCTATGCTTATGCCGTCAATCGTCTCTTGTATTACTATAAAAATGGAACGTTTGCAGATTCCGCTAAATACAACTTTTGGTTGGATTTTGCCAAAAACAATGCAGTTGATATTGAAGAATAAAAAAAGAATATGGCACATCGAATTTATATTTATAACACAGATAAAAAAGATCAGGAGTATTTCCATGCTTATTTGGGTGAATGGAACTATGTTATTCCAGATTTGTTGCTGCCCTTGTTTGCCGCAAATCCAAAAGCGAAAGGTACCTTGGTATATGCTGAAAAAGAAGCGGGTATTTTAAAATTAAGGAAATTCTACGATCTGCTTATGCAGGAGTATAACTTGATATCCAATGCTGCTGTCCTGTTGACTATCGAAAAAATGTTCGATTTTCTGCATGGACTTCCATTTGAATACTTCCAGATCAATGCGCGTGATGTTTTTAATATGTCTGAGGTTAAACATAGCCAACAAGCAAAGGATTTTGCATTTGAAATTCATGAGAAGAACCTGTATTACGAAAAAGCAATAGAGAGGCATTCGTTATCAGAGCTTTATCCTATTTTGAGCCGCTCAGGTTATGATTCCTTTTTAGCGATGTTACAAGCTGAGTGGAGCAACTATGGATTGGGCTGGTGGAATAGGGAGGCGATTGATAGCCTTGATAACCAGTTTTTTGAAGAAAACGGATGTTGGGGGATCCGGAATGCGAAGGGTGAGGTGAAAGTCGAACCCTGCTATGACGAGATCGGAGACTTTGATTATAATGGCTTTGCAGTTGTTGAGAAAGAAGGCTTGTTTGGCTATATAAATAGAAAGGGCGAAGAGACCATCCCTTGTATGTATGCCTCTGCAGAGCCTGTACAGAGCGGCCGTGGTAAGATTGTAGGAAAAGTGAGTTTAGCGGGCAAATATGGCTTGGTGGACGTGGAGACTGGAGCTACAATTATTCCCTTGAACTATGCGGTTTTGGACGATTTTGCTTATGGATTCTACCAGGGACAGCAGGATGGAAAATATGACATTATCGATGCTGAAGGTAAGGGCTTGAATACGACGGGTTCTGATGAGCCTTTTGAAATAGACTACGAGGGCTTTATTTATCAACCAATAGCGAACAGCAAACTACGTAAATATTATTCCAATCAGGGTGTTCTATTGGGCGAATATCCAGAAGGAGTTTTGAACGAATTGTTGTTTGATTTTTATGCGGTTAATTTAAACAATAAAAAAAAGAAATCAGTCCACGCAGCAGACGGTTCCCTTTTGGTAAAAGATGTGGCTGTGCTAAATGCCATGAATGGGCTCAGTGCATTGTATTACCTTACAGCGGGCAAATATTTTCTGTATGACCTCGCCAGTCGGGATTTTCTTCTGCAAGATCTGACGATTAAATCTATACAAGGAGGTGCAGATTTTGGTAATGGTGCCTATAATTGTTATATCATTGAAACCGAATCGGAAAGAGGAATCTATCACACAGACACTAAAAGCTGGCTGCTTCCATTGTCAGCACATTATGCCACAATCAGCTATGCGCTGATGGACTATTTTATCCTGCAAGATCAGGTGGGCGGGTATTATTACTACGATACTGATAGCAAAGAACTAAGTGAATCCTTCGATTTTATCTGTGGTAGTGTAAGACATTATCAAGATCTAATGATGTTGCGCGGCGACAGACTGTTCAATAAAGGATATGAAGGATTGGAAGAGGTGCCCCAAGATCAGTATGGATATTATATCAAGGTATTGGACAAGCTGGAAGGAAAGGAACTTGAGGTTTTTGACCATTTTTTCACCAAGTGGAAATCGGATCGGGGCTTAGATTTTGAATCTGCCTATGATAGTTATACATTGTATCACATGGCCATGGATTGCTGTAGAAATGGAGACGTCGAAAATGCTATCCGTTACTTTACATTTTCAGCTGATCAGGACAATGAAAGCAGTATGTATGAACTTGGTAATATCTATACGGATACCGATAATGAAAATAAGCGTTTTCTGGACCTGAAAAAAGGAATTGCATACTATGAGCGGTCCGCCGGAAAGGGGTATGCAGCTTCTTGGAATAGCATTGGTTATCTTTACCAGCATGGAATAGGCTATACATCGGATCTGAAAAAAGCTTTTGAGGCCTATACCAAAGCGGCTGATCTTGGGGATGGCTATGCATTATCCAATCTGGGTTATTTCTATTTTAGTGGGACCTATGTGGAAGAAGATCTTGAAAAAGCATTGGATTACTACAAAAAAGCGGAATTGAAACTGGTTGAAAATAATCGCAATATTGCCTCGATTTATTATAGTTTAGATGACTATGACCGTCTACTTGTTTATCTGAAGAAAGATAAAGCGGATAGCTATTCCAATATTTATTACGGTTTGATGTATGATGCGGGTTTAAAATTTAAAAAGGACAGTAAAAAAGCCATTCATTATTTTGAGCGGGCAAATCATTATAGTGTCTATGAGTCTGCTACAGAAAGCTTATTGGGTTACTATAAAAATGATCCCAATTTTATGGATCAGGAAAAACACGCCTATTGGTCGGACTTTGCCCGACAACACGAATTGGATATTGAACCCGAATTGTTGATTTGGGCGGACGAGAAAAGTGGAGGAGTAGATGCACAGGACGAACCTAAAGGAAATAGTAGTTCATCATTTTTTAGTAAACTGTTTAAAAAGAAAAAATAATCTGCACGATGTTATCTTCTGCGAATTTAGATTTCACAGGTATGCTGATCGACCTAGCCTTTATGCTTTTTTTTGGCGTAGGTTTAGGTTATTCCCTGATCGTGGGGATTATCCATATCATCCAGAAAAAGACCCAAACGTTTGGTTATTATCTACAGACATTTTTGATTTCGGGGATTATAGGTCTTGCTTTGGGAGTCTTAATCATTATGATGTGGGCACTATCGTTGTAGTTTCGATATAACTTGTTTCAGGAGCAGGGGTATTGGATATACCCTTGCTCCTGAAAATAGGACTTTATCGTTAGACCGATCTATTTTTTGCGTTGACAATATGCATCAAATGGTGATTACAATGCCAGGCATATAGACCTATATTTATTTTAAGGGAAATATACCGTTTGGTAACCGGATGAATAAAGGCTCGTTCAAGTTGCTCGTCACTCAGGCTCTTGAGCAGGATTTCCCAGCGTTGATGCAATCCTTCTAATAGTTTAAGAGAGCTTTCAATTGGATTGTGTTTTGCATCTGGAAGTTCGGCCCAAAGGTTTTCTTCATAGAGTTTTATCGTTGGGTCATCTTCTGTCAGGGCTAACTTAAAACGGACAAAACTATTCATGTGGCTATCAGCACAGTGATGCACCACCTGTCTGATGGTCCAGCCGTCTGGACGATATCGTTTCTCCAAAGCGATATCTGGCAGGTCGCTGACTTCCGATGTGAGTCGTGCGGGGAAATCTGCGATTGTTTTTATCCAATCATTCAGTAATTGCTTGTCAATATGATCTGGTACGGCAAAGCGACCTATGGGATACCGAAGTTTTTCTAATTCATGTTGCATGGTTTAAATTTAGCGAAAATTGCTTCAAGGTCCTTATGTTTTGTGCGTAAAGTAACGGTTAAATCCTGTTTTGGACTTTAGGTCATGAACTTATGTGATTTGGATGACAGGAAGAATTGTGGTAATTTCGGCAATTCAAGATGCGTTGCTTTACTTTCTATAACAGATGAGGTGGTAAAGGAGGTAAATACAGTTTGTTTTGAATATAAAGCACAAGGAATGAAGAGTTTAAATGAGTTGATTAATCCGACAGATTCAGGATGGAGTCTGGTCGAAGAATGGATGAAGGAAGCAAACAATTCTTATGAGGTACTGCCCAGAAATCCAAAACGTGCAGATGAAGAGTTACTACGAGCTCAAATTACCACAAAATCACCAATGGGTGCTATTATTCATCAAACCGGTGGAATACTCATCGATGGTGGATGGCTCCGAATCCTAGGCTCGGGTTCTGCTAAATTAAATCGAGGTATTATGGAGTGGAACAAAGGGAAGAGCTTTGACAAAGAAGGAGAGAAAGGTGGTTTTTTGTTAATTGCCGATGATGTTTTGGGGGGCTATTTTGCGATTAATGCTGGAGCTTTGGGCGAGAGCATAGGACAGGTCTATTATTTTGCACAGGATACCTTGCAATGGGAAAGTTTGGAGTGCGGCTATTCTGATTTTATTTATTGGACATTGAAGGGTGACATCCGTCAATTTTATGAAACATTTAAATGGAAGGAATGGGTTGAAGATATACAAAAATTGGATGGAAATCAGGTGTTTTCATTTTACCCTTTTCTATGGACAGCAGAAGCGCGTGATCTGCGCAAGGTTGATAGAAAGATAGTTTCTATTGACGAAAACTACCATTTCACGATGGAGTTTGCGGGTGGAAGATAAACCTGTTACCAGTTGGTGATCAACAGGTTCTTTGCCGCACGGAGACTACATTTCTGATATTTTGAATAGGCTTTTGCTGCTTTTTCCTGAATTTGTTCGTTGCTTTCTCCGTTTATATACCCTGTTAGTGCATCATGGAGACTGTAGGCTTCTGGACACATCAAATGGCTTGTCCAGAGAATAGGGTTTACAGTTTCTTTATCTATATGAGGTGCAAAATACTTTTTACTATAACAAGCGAGGATAATCGCATTTCGCTTTTGGCGGTCAGTGTTTTTGAAACGCTGGTCTAGCTCGAAATCCATAAGACCATCATGTCCGATATATGCATTGAGTTTTGCATTACCGGCTATTCCGATAATCTTGTTGTCTACTTGCAGTGTATCTTTTAGTTGGCCATGCAAGCCTCGGAGAAAGTCAACTGTACATAGCTTGATCTCTTTGCCATCATAGGCATCCGCAACAAGGTAATAGTTTTCAGACTTGTGTTTATAGACCAAACGCTCGAGGATCGCGCCTTTTCCCTTATCCTTTTTTACAAGTTTCCAATCTTTACTGCGATTGAAATAAGTTTTCATACCATATTCGCAGCCCCAATAGAGGTTGTTGGCCGGATCCTGACCGTTACCGATTGCTTTGGGAACAGGTACGATTCCCTGATAGGTGTTATCACATAATGCAACAAGTACATGGATAGTACGTGTTGTGGAATCATAAGGCAGGACTACTGTGCTGTTATTTTGACTATTCGACGGTTGGGCTGAATCTACTGTGCTACGCTGTCCACATGCGAGAAGGACGAGGGTACTACCTAGTACCCATATATAATTGAAAACCTTTTTTATCTCCATTGTATTAAACAAGAATGAATGATCTTATTTGTCGGGAAATCAGATCCGACATTTAATCCGCCTTGGATTCTTTTATCAGGGTCATCATCCTTAAATAATGTCCAAGGTCAGTCTGAATATAAACAAATATAGCTGGAAAATAGGAGTGATATACTCCTTGTTTTCAGGGAATTTTAATCTGCTGTGGGGATCAGACGCTTCTGATACAATAGATACATGAGCTCGCATATGATCTTGTATAATTTTAAGTACCGATTGAACAATTACATTAGGTTCAATCGGTACTTAAAGAGGTTTTCCTGTCTATCCAACCGTAAATTTAGCGGGATTGATTTTGGAGTGTATAGGTCTGCTCGTTGAGTTTCGTAATTTCTAGCTGGATACCTTCTGCTAGCCCAATTAGGGTTGCGGCCTCTTTGCCCAGTTTAAGGACATGGAATCCACGGCCACGGTAAGTGAAATTGCATTCATACTCATTGGAATCAATAACGATCCGGAGCTTTTGTGATTTTGCAGGAAATAAAGGCTTAAAATCTTTGGTAATTCTGATTTGCGATTTTTTTGCATCATCCGCTGTAATTTTATTTCCTGCTGCTGGAAATAACATACGATTGGGAGAATCATTTTGAGCTATGTTTTCAACTACTTGTTGTTCATCTTTCTGTTGAACTGCTGCAACCTCTTTCGGAGGATTTTCCGTTGCCACTGTATCTTGAGGCTTTTTATTTTGGCGGCCTTTTTTTCGTGCATTTTGATTCGCAGGTTTTGTCGAAACTTCCTGCGATTTTGCATCAGTGGTTGATACTGTTTTTTTGTCTTCAGCTGTTGGTGAAGGGACGACGGCAGATAAAGGTCGCTTGATAATATTTCGAATGTAATAATGTTTTATTCTCGATTTGTCCGTATTACGTTCTTCAATTTCAAAATCTTCTGTATAGGCTTTAAAAAGGTGGGACATCTTATCGTAACCATAATTTCGCGCATCAAAATCTGGTTTTCTTTTATTGAAAAGACTGCCAATTTCCCCTAAAAATGCCCATCCATTTTCATCTGCGGTGTCATCAACAGTGTCTTTTAATAATTCCAGTGTCTCTTCGTCAAGCACTGCTATGCTGGTTGGATTGTCAACAGGTGCCGGTTTGGGTTGATTTTGCTGTTTTTTCTTTGTATTAGATTCCTTCTTTGGATTCTTTTCAAAGATTTCAACATAAATAAATTTGTCGCAAGAGGCAATGAAAGGCTTCGGCGTTTTTTTCTCTCCAATACCGATAACCAACTTGCCCGATTCTCTTAGACGGGTTGCCAATCTTGTAAAATCGCTGTCACTCGATACAATACAGAAGCCATCAACCCTGTCGGAATGCAGGATGTCCATCGCGTCGATAATAAGAGCTGAGTCGGTGGAGTTTTTACCTTGGGTATAGCTGTACTGCTGGATGGGGGTTATCGCATGGGTGAGGAGTTTGTCCTTCCATTTTTCGACATAAGGATTGGTCCAGTCACCGTAGATCCGTTTGATCGTCGGGATACCATAGCGTTTGACTTCATTCAGAATCTCTTCGATCTTTCGATAAGAAACATTATCCGCATCGATTAATATTGCGATTTGTAAATCCCCATGCTCTGCCATATGTGTTTATTTATATTTTCGATGTATTTTTGTGTTTACGTTGCGAATAGGATTCTCCTATTTTTGAACATATGGTTAAAAATACACTATTGTTGAAGAATTATTGAATTTTTTAAGAATTTAATTTGAATCATGATTTTCTGAGAGGTGCTATCTTGAAAGATTTCCTGTCATATTGTATAGATAAGATTATAACAGTATCATCCGTCAAAGCAAAATCAAATAGGATTTAATATGGAGTATAAGGACAAAAAAAAGGTTTTCAAACGGGGAGAATGAAAACCTTAAATAACCAATTATAAACCTAAATTATGATACAACAAAGATAGTGTGTATTTTACACATATGCAAATATTGCTTGTTTTTTTTAATGGGCCGATTGTATTTTGTAGCTAGAAAGCTACAAAGGCTTTCTTGTTATGTTGTTAATGCTCAATAAAAGCAGAAGGCCGATATCCCATGACGGCATAGAAACTATTTGTAAAAGCCTGTACGCTTTGGTACCCAACTTTGTAGGCAATCTGGGATATTGTCAGTTCACCCGTGCTTAATAACTCAAGACTTTTAATTATCCGTAGCAATTGCTGGTATTTGACCAGTGTCATTCCTGTTTCCTTTTTAAATAATCGTTCGATAGTGCGCAGGGAAAGATTGGATAATAACGCAATTTCTTCCATCTTAATAGGATGGGTATAGTGGTCGTGTAGGTGATTTAATACTGTCTGTAATCTATTTTCACTTGGCAGCGTAATTTCTAGATGCAATAAGCGGGATCCGAAGGCGGGGAGTTCGTTAAGGAGTGCACGAAGGAAAATTTTTTCATGTTCATTTTCTTCAGTCAATTTTGACCATTTTTCGGCATATAGGATCATCTCTCTCAACACCTTCGGAGCAGCGAATATTTGAACCTTTTCGAAAAATGGATCTTCCTGCTCAATATCGAAAAAGAGGATCATTAATTTGATACTCTCGGAATGTGAATTGGTCTTATGTAAAGCATTTGAGGGAACCCATGCTACATGATTCTGGGGGAGTAGGTACATTTTTCCCTCAACGGTGAGGTATTGAAAACCTTGCTCGACGTAAATCAACTGCGCCTTGAGATGCGTATGTAACGCATCGTCGTGAACCCAATTTTCTTCGAACCAGACAAAATTAGATTTTTTTATATTATCAATTGTTTCAATATGATTGGAACAGCCCATGTCGTTATGAATTAAATCAATGGCAAATTTAATTAAATAACTGAATATATCTTTGCAACAAATCATCTTGTAGGTGTAGTCATCATTCGATAATACCATATACTAGCGGAAGTATTCACTCGCTAAACATTGGCTGTTATACCCAAGAAATAAATAATTTATATGAATAAGAATATGCAAAAATCAAATACTGTTTCCTGGAGCTGGTTGTCTGTATTGGTTGTTATTTTAGTTTCAACGAATCTGAGATCGCCGATTACGGCTGTAGGGCCTGTTTTGGGGCAAATCAGTGACTATCTTACATTGGATAGCTTTCAAAGTAGTTTATTGACTGCGATTCCTCTTTTTATGTTTGCAAGTTGTTCGGTCCTGGTGAGTAGGTATTCCCACGTTCAGGCTATGCATCGTTTTTTGTTGTTTGGATTGATTGTCCTTGCTGTGGGAATCATTGTGAGGGTATGGGGTGGTACAGCCTCTTTGTTTGTAGGATCCGTCATGATCGGCTTAGGAATCTGTGTGGGTAATGTCGTAGCTCCAGGGTATATTAAGACCAGTTTTCCCAATAATATCGGACTGATGACTGGCGTTTTTGCTGTAGCAATGAACTTGACAGCAGCATTCGCATCAGGCTTTAGTCTACGTCTGGGTGAGTGGACTGGCTTTGGATGGAGAGGTTCTTTGGGCGTGTGGGTGGTCTTGGCGATACTATCTATTATTGCTGTTTTTTTTGATCAGTTATGCGGGCAGAAAAGTATTATTCCTGAGCAGAAAAAGCACGTGCAGACTGGGATTGGACATATTTTTAAATCCAGATTGGCTTGGTATATCAGTATATTTATGGGGATTCAGTCATTGATTTATTATAGTTTGATTTCCTGGTTGCCCAAGGTATTGGTTGATTACGGAATGGCTGCCAAAGACACCGGTTGGTTGTTGTTTTTGATCCAGATTGCGATGATCCCTATTATGTTTGTCGGGCCTATTATTGCACACCGAATGAAAGATCAGCGACTGATGGCTGTTGCTGTTGCGGTGGGTATGCTGGGCAGCATTTTGATCTTCTTTTTATATAAGCTAGATGGGATCTATATTGCAGCCATTTTATTAGGGCTTTCCAACGGCCTGTCTTTTAGTCTTTCTATTCTCTTTTTTAGTTTAAGGGCAAAATCGACAGCGAATGCAATCAAAATTTCGGGAATGGCGCAATCAGTCGGGTATTTGATTGCTGCATTCGGCCCGCCGATTTTTGGAAAATTGCATGAGATAGACTCATCCTGGAACTACTCTTTTTATTTTCTTGCGGCTAGTATTGTCCTGTTATTATTGACAGGAATAAAAGCGGCGGAAAATAAATTCGTGGAAGAATCTTAATAAGGTATACAATATTTGGTAAATGCTAGCAGCCCCGTTATTTTAAAATAACGGGGCTGCTGTCTATGTGAATAGCTTACTCCCGAACCACTTGTTGATATTGTCAAGTTAATTCACCTCTGTCTAATTTTTTAGGATGTCAAATTCGATATAGGTCGCATTATTGACATCATGGAAAATGCGCTGTGTTGCTTTACGGAAGTCGGTTTTGGTCGCTGTATAGGGTTCCATAAATACCTGTGGATTCCGTTCCGCCAATGGGAACCAGGAATTTTGTACCTGAACCATGATACGATGTCCTTTTTTAAAGGTGTGGGCAACATCAGGCATCACAAAATCTACTTTTTCCACGAGACCGGGTGTCAATGCCTGTGGTTTGTCAAAGCCGTTTCTGTATTTTCCAGCCATGATTTCACCTCTGACCATCATTTGGTATCCCGCCATTGTTTTTCCTTCAAAACTGGGGGCATCATTGGGATAAACGTCGATGAGTTTAACAACGTAATCCGCATCAGTGCCTGTTGATGATACTTTAAGAAAGTTTTTGATCGGGCCGACAATGGTAATGTCCTCGGTCAAAGCTGCTGTTTGATAGACCATGACATCGGGGCGGTTGGCCGCAAAGCGTTGATCGTCGACCATGTACTCGCGTGTACGGTTTTGGATGAGTCCGCCTTGATGCGGAACAGGTTTGTTGGGGTCCGTTACATATTCATCCCATGAATCCGTGCGTTGGACTTTCTCAAAACCAAGTTTGCCCTGTGGCTGAAAATAAAGTCTTTTTGTCTCGACATTTTTGGGCGGCCATTGTTCAAATTGCTTCCATTCATTACTCCCTGAAATAAAGATATTAGCCTCGGCAGCAGAGAATTTACCTTCTTCTTTTAAGTAGTGACTGAAAAAGGGCTGTTCAAATTTTTCCTGATAGGTGATACTTGTTTTTTTATCAAATTGAATGTCGCCCAAATAATCTCCTGCGGCGCGAACCCATCCGCCGTGATACCAGGGACCCGCAACCAAAATCGAATTATTTGTTTTGCTTTTCTCTTCAATAGACTGATAGGTTTTAAATGTTCCATAGGCATCTTCGGCATCAAAAAAACCACCAACAACCATGACAGCAGGTTTGACATCTTGCAGGTAATTGGTGATGACACGTGATTTCCAAAACTCATCGTAGTTGGGATGCTTAAAGAGGTCATTCCAGAATTTGACCGAATCGCCAAAATACTTTTCTTTGAGCTCTTTGGCGGTTCCGCCTTCAAGGAAAAAATTATATTTATCGACCTCGTTGATCTGAATGTTACTTTTGAATTGATCGGGGGTAATCGGTTTTGGACGTGGCACACCAAATGTTGACATAAATGTGAAGGCATCTTGCAGGAATAATACACCATTGTGGTGAAAATCATCCCCAATAAACCAATCGGTCACCGGAGCCTGTGGCGAAACAGCTTTGAGGCTGGGGTGGGTCTTGACGAGTCCCACTGTGGAGTAGAAACCGGGGTAGGAAATCCCATAGAGGCCCGCTTTTCCATTGTAGTTTTTTACATTTTTCTGCAGCCACTCTAAAGCGTCGTAGGTGTCCGTGCTCTCGTCGATCGCTTTTTTATCTTTACCCGGATTTGTTGGACGAACATCTTCAAAATCACCTTCACTCATCCATTTTCCGCGGACATCCTGATAGACAAAGATATAGCCGTCCCGCATCATCGACGGAAAGTTTCCCAAACTTTTCTTGTACTCTTTTTGGCCATAAGGCCCCACTGTGTAGGGTGTTCGGTTTAATAAAATTGGATATTTCTTGGATTTATCTTTGGGGCTATAGATCACGGTAAACAATTTCTTGCCATCTCGCATCGGAACCGTTACTTCGGTTTTCTCATAATAATCCCGAACATAAGCGGAATCTGTGGCAGTCTGTGCATGGAGCTGGCTCCCGGTTAATAATGCTAAAGCCAGAAACGAAATGGTAGTTTTCATTGAAATAATTATTTAGGAATGTTGATTTTTCATGGTTTACATAAAGTTCTTACACTCGTCTTTTTTTAATGGTTTATGGAGTTATCATGAGCGGAGTATTCTCGGTTTGTTAGCTGACTGGAGCTCATGACGGTCTCATCAATTATCAGTCTAAAGGTAACGCTCCCGAAGATATTTTCCAATTTTATTGTCATATTTATATAGAATAGAAAAAGAAAAATTGACCAATTTTTTAGAAAGAATAACTTTTTTCGAATTGTATTTGGATTAGTTTTTTAATGTTAATATATTGAGTTAAATTAGTTATGATTATATTTTGTTTTCGTAGGTATAATCAAATGCCTTATATTTCAGCGAGATGGACGATGTTGGCTTGGGGTGCTTATTCATTTCATCTCGTTTCTTTTGCCTTCGAATAGGCATCGAAATAGCAATTGTCATGATTTTATAAATAAAGTGACGATGGATATGAAATATGTTTTTTTAAGCTAATTTTAAGAATTATTTTATCATAAAACATCAATTAAATAACAATTTAAGTATATAGAATTAATATGGGACAACAAGTGAAAGATGCCAATGGTAAATTGGGTATTCTTATTCCGGGATTGGGTGCTGTGGCAACAACATTGATCGCTGGTGTGGCATCTATAAACAAAGGTTTTTCAAAACCAATTGGATCTGTTTCTCAATTGAGCAGAATCCGTTTAGGTAAGCGCACGGAGAATAGAAATCCTTTAATCAAGGATTTCGTCCCTTTGGCAAAATTGGAAGATGTCGTTTTTGGTGGTTGGGACGTATATGAAGATAACGTATATGAAGCTGCTTCAAAAGCACAGGTATTAGAACAAGGCCAACTTGATGCTGTAAAAGCTGAATTGGAAGCAATTCAACCAATGAAAGCTGTGTTTGACCGGAATTTTGTAAAAAATTTAGATGGCACGTACATCAAATCAGAGAAAACACGTCGCGAGTTGGCTGATGCCGTACAACGTGATATCCGTGAATTTAAAGAAAAAAACGGCTTAGACCGTGTCGTATTAGTATGGTGTGGTTCTACTGAACGTTATATTGAAACAAACGAAGCTTTCTCAACAATTGCAAAATTAGAAGAGGCTTTGGATAATGACGATCAACGCATTCCACCGAGCATGATCTATTGTTATGCAGCTATAAAAGAAGGTGCCCCTTATGTTAATGGCGCACCAAACTTAACATGTGACGTTCCTGCGATCGTTGAATTAGCCCACGAATATGGTGTTGCGATTGCTGGAAAAGATTTCAAAACAGGTCAAACATTAATGAAAACAATTGTTGCTCCTGGTCTTCAGGCAAGAGCGCTTGGCGTTGAAGGTTGGTTCTCAACAAATATTTTAGGTAACCGTGATGGATTGGTATTGGATGATCCTGAAAACTTCAAAACTAAAGAAGTTTCTAAATTATCTGTATTGGAAGAGATCTTAGATGCGAAAAAGAACCCTGAACTATACGGTGATTTATACCATAAGGTACGTATCAATTATTACCCACCTCACGGTGATAATAAAGAATCTTGGGATAACATCGATATCTTTGGTTGGTTAGGTTACAAAATGCAAATTAAGATTAATTTCTTATGTCGAGATTCAATTTTAGCAGCTCCGGTTGCGTTGGATTTGGCATTATTTATTGATTTGGCGCAACGTGCTGGCATGTCAGGTATCCAAGAATGGTTGTCCTTCTACTTGAAATCCCCACAAACTGCACCAGGTTTACCTCCTGAGCATGATATCTTCAAACAATTAATGAAGTTGCAAAATACTTTGCGTCATATTATGGGTGAGGATTTGATTACGCACTTGGGATTAGATTATTACCAAGAACTAGTAGACAGTATTCAATAAATTACCTTTATAAAAAGGGGAACAATTGCTTCAGGTAATTCTTCCCCTTTTTCTTCGGAACAATTAGTGCATAAACTTGCATAACCCGCTCTATTTAGAGATGGTGGAGGGGGCTGTCGAGTAGTTGTCCGGAAAATAATCCGCTGTCAATTTTTGCGTTTGCGAACGTTAAGATCGTGACAGGGGTTTTACTTTTTTAATGAATGATTTTATTTTGCAATTAGAAGGAATGGAATTTGCTATCATTGCGGCGGGAGAAGGATCTCGATTGCGAAAAGAAGGCTTTAATTTGCCTAAGCCCCTGCTACCTTTACATGGTGTTCCATTAATTGAACGATTGATTCGTGTCTTTGCTAAAGAAGGTGCGCAGCAAGTGCATGTTATTATCAACAGACAATCACCTGAATTGAAGACATTTTTAACGCATACAGCATTCGAGCTTCCTATCGTCCTGATCGAGGAGGATACACCGAGCTCCCTGCATAGTTTTGCCTTATTGGTCGAAAGCAATCCAGATTGGACCTCCTGTTGTCTGACAACCACAGATACTGTTTTTAGACCTCATGAATTTCACGAATACCTAACAGCTTTCCAGCAAAGGGAAAATGCTGACGCTTTTATGGCTGTTACACCATTTGTCGATGACGAGAGTCCGCTTTATGTGAATACAGACCAGGAGCTAAACGTGGAAGCATTTTTAGATCAGGCTACAGCGGAAACAAAATTTGTATCAGGGGGTATTTACTGCTTTCGTAAAGCGGCAATGAACTGTGCATTAAGTTCCGTTGCGGCAGGAAATTCCAGAATGCGTAACTTTCAACGTGCGCTTTTGGAAGATGATTTACATGTTGAAGCATTTGTGTTTGAAAAAGTAGTAGATATCGACCACTTGAAAGACCGTATTGTAGCGGAACAATTTTTGAGTGAGGAAGTTAGTTAGTAAAATGAGCGAAATGATTTCTATTTTAGGCGTGACGCGTAAAAACCGTTTTTCTCCCAATCATGTGGGGAATGATGCTGCAATATTTAACGAAGTTGTGCTAAAATTGACCGAGCAAGGTGCGTCAGTTGAAATTTGTAATGAGGACGAATTCTTAGCTTTGGATTCCATCAAACAAGAGAATGTTCTGACAATGGGAAGAACAAAGACGTTGGTTAAGAAGTTGCAATCTCTTCAAAATAATGGGGTTAATGTATTGAACTCAGGTTTCGGTATTGAAAGCTGTTTTCGAAAAAATATGACGCTTAAGTTGTTGGAAGGGGGGATTCCCTATCCGAAGAGTATCGTCATTTCAACGGTCGCAGACATACAGGCTATTTTTGAAAAACTGAAAGGAAAGGGTGTCTGGATCAAACGTGGTGACTTCCATGCAATCCATAAAGAAGATGTTACTTTTGCCGCTAGTCTCAAAGAAGCTCAGCATATCCTAAATGAATATGCGCTCCGGGGGATTAAAGAGGCCGTTATCTCCGAGCATCTGGCAGGAGATCTATTAAAGTTTTATGCGGTTAGGGATACCGATTTCTTTTTTTACTTTTATCCCTATGAACATAATCATCATAAGTACGATTTGTACGAACAGATCAATGATGAAGTTGTCCATTTTCCATTTGATTTGGCTAATTTAAAGCAAGTAGCCAACCGTGCAGCAGAAGTGCTGGATGTCCATATCTATGGCGGTGATGTGATTATTGATGCAAATGGAGATTTTCATATTATTGACCTAAATGATTGGCCCAGTTTTGCCCCTTGTCGAGCACAAGCAGCTGAAGCCATTGCGCAAATGGTTTACCATAAATTTACTGAAAAGAACCACAATGCAGAGAGAACAAGTTAATGTAATCGAAGAAGAGAATTTGAGTGCATTCGAACAATCTTTAAAATCCAATGATACAGAGGAGAAAATAGATATTTGGTTTTATAGACCGATTGGTTTTCGTATTGCACAAGTATGTGCTAAAATTGGGATTACACCCAATGCTGTGACAATTATAAGTATTTTCTTTGGTGTTGCGGCAGGTATTCTATTTTATTACCAAGATCTCTGGATTAATGTGATCGGGATGCTGTTGTTGGTTTTCGCAAATTCTTTGGATAGTGCGGATGGACAATTGGCTCGGATGACAGATAATAAGAGTCGCTTTGGTCGTATTTTGGACGGATTTGCTGGCGATTTTTGGTTTGCTTCCATTCATATTGCCATTTGTTTGCGCAGTATCAACGAAGGCTGGTCGGAATGGTTGTGGGTATTTTGTATCGTTGCCGGGGTGTCTCATATGTTGCAATCTGCAATGGCTGACTATTACAGAAATGTTCACCTCTTTTTTATCAAAGGTAAGGCAGGAAGTGAATTGGATAATACGCGTGATTTGAAAGTTGATTACGACGCCTTAACCTGGCGGAAGAATTTTTTTAGCAAGTTTGTGTTGAATGGCTATATGGGCTATACCCGAAATCAAGAAAAGCTATCACCAAAATTGCAAAAGTTATTGCATATCGTCAAATCCCGATACAAAGATGATTTGCCCCAACAATTGATGTTTGATTTCAGAATGAAAAATAAACCCTTGATGAAATACACCAACATTGTGCAGTTCAATACACGGGTAATCTTCCTTTTTGTTTGGTTATTTATTGGTCAACCGTGGATTTACTTTTTCTTTGATATGTTTGTTTTAAACCCAATCTTAATCTATATGTGTAATAGACAGGAAAAGGTAAGTGGTTATTTTGTTGATAAATTAACAAACGATCCAACTTATGGGGAGTAAAATCTATAAAGTACTCTTTATGCTGATTGGTATAGGCACTTTGGCCTATATGATTCATGCAATGGGGGTTCAGGAGATTTGGACAAATCTAGAGAAAATTGGTTGGTGGTTTTTGCCGGTATTGGGTAGCTGGGCTATTCTTTATTGGATGAATGCCATGGCTTTCAAAGCGATTATTCAGGAGCCGCAATTGCCGCAGACCAATGTTCCTTTTTGGAAAGTATTGCAATTGACTGTGTCTGGTTATGCCATTAATTACATTACGCCATTTGTGGCACTGGGGGGAGAGCCTTACCGCATTATTGAACTGAAAAATTATGTTGGTGGTTCAAAAGCAGGTTCATCCGTTCTGTTATATGGTGTTATGCACATTCTATCCCATATATTATTTTGGGTGGTATCAGTTTTCCTGATTCTCTGGTTTGTACCAGCGAGTACCATGGTTGATGTTGCCTGTGCCGTCATTTTTGTCATGGCTATTGTATGCACCTGGTTGTTTACAAAATTCTATAAAAAAGGAATTACAGTTTCTTTATTAAAAACCCTGTCGCGCTTGCCCTTAGTTGGAAAGAAAATAAATAATCTGCTGGAGGCAAAGTTCGAAACGCTGAATGATGTTGACCAGCAGGTGAAAAATCTATTTCAAAATCGTAGAGACCGATTTTATATAGCTCTCTTCTGGGAATTTGTTGCCCGGGTAGTGGGCTGTTTTGAGATCTATTTTATCGGCCTGGCATTGGATATCAACATCGATTTTATTGATGCGATGATCATTAGTTCCGGATCCTCTCTATTTGCTAATTTGGTGTTTTTCTTCCCAATGCAATTGGGGACTCGTGAGGGTGGATTGGCGATGGCAGTGATGAGCATAGGCTTGCCTGCTTCAGTAGGTATTTTTATGGGGATTGTGACAAGGATCAGAGAGATTGTCTGGATTATGATTGGTTTAGGTTGGATGAGTTTAGTTAAAAAGAAATAGCAATGGATAAGTTTATAATTAAGGGAGTCATTTTTGATTACGGTGGTACATTAGATACGAATGGTGGACATTGGGGAGCAGTGATATGGTCCGGTTACGAAAAATATCAAGTCCCGGTTAACCTGAATTCCTTTCAAGAAGCCTATGCCTACGCCGAACGTCAAATGGCGATTCAGCCGATTATCAAGCCAGATTTTAATTTCCTGGAAGTACTTGAAGCGAAATTGAAAGTACAGTTTGAGTATCTTATTGCCGCCGGCTATGATCTGGATATGCAATTAGCTGATAAAATCGCATTTGATGGTTATTCGCTTGCCAAAGATACTGTTGCTCAAGTAAAACCATTATTGGCTATTCTGGGCGATCAATATCCCATTGTGATGGTATCCAACTTCTATGGAAATCTAAAAGCTGTGTTGGCTGATTTCGGAATTTTATCATATTTTAAAGCAGTTGTCGAGTCAGCGGTAGTGGGGGTACGTAAGCCAGATCCTGCAATTTATGCACTTGGTGTCGAGACGATGGGTTTACCCGCTACAGAGATCTTAGTCGTGGGAGATTCCTATAGTAAGGACATGGCTCCAGCAAAGGCTGTCGGTTGTCAGACGCTATGGCTGAAAGGACAGACTTGGGGAGAAGATAAACTACAGGATACTTCTGCCGCGGATAAACAATTTAGTACCATCTTTGATCTCAAGGATTTTGTTTAATCAGGCTTTTTGACGAAATTCTTTAGGCGATATGCCTACATATCGCTTAAAGAATTTTCCAAAAAAAGACTGATCTGAAAAATGTAACTGTTTCGCGATTTCTCCGATCGAAAACCCCTGATGGAGCAAACATTTAGCCTCTTCCACCAAAACATTCTGAATCAATTCTATTGCTGGCTTTCCGGTGAGCTCTTTCGTGATCACTGAGAGGTGTTTGGGTGTAATACCTAATTCTGAAGCGTAAAACTGTACCATATGTTCCCGACGGAAAGATTGTTTTAATTGCAAGTAGAAATTGGCCAATATTTCTCTTTTCCGTGAAGGTACCACGGGAATATTTTTTATATTTTGGCTGGCTAAACGTGCGATTTCACAAAACAACACTTCCGTCAATGACTTGATAATCTGCGGCTTGAAAATATAGTCCCCACCTTGCTTGTCGTAATGAATAAACTGCTTGAATAGGTTGGACAGGTTTGCGGCATCTGGTGTCGAAAGTGAAAAAATGTGATTGTTATTCAATGCGAGCGACTTTTTTGTGAAGTCAAAAAAGTCTTTTTGAAGTTCCAATTTAAACGTAAAATCTATACTAAAGAAAATCAAATAGACTTCACAGTCCCAAGATTTGGTGACAGATGCTCCATTGACTTTCGACGAGGGATGAGTCAAGAGCAGGTGATGCTGTCCAACTTGTACCCGTTCGTCATTTATAATAAAAGAGGTTTCCCCCTTTTTTATTAGGCAGAGTGAATAAAGGCTCTTGTTCGCCAATATATGTTGTTGCTGTGGGCTGAAGACTGGTTTGGATTTGTTTCCCTTGATGTGAAAAGCGAAAAAATCTCTGTTGTCATCGAATTTATCAATGGGTGACATGCTTACTTTACAATAAAATCAAAATACGTTTTGCGATAGGGTTCATCCTTTAAGGTGTAGTGCCACCATTCCTTATCGTAGGCCTTAAACCCAAATTTAGCCATAGCCTCACGTAGTATCCTGCGGTTTTCCTTTTGTTTTGCAGTTAGTTTGGTATAGTTATGATGAGAGACGGCACCAAAGAAATCAAAAGGACCGCCCATATCTATTTCTTTATGATCTTTAAGACTGACCAATGTTAAATCGACGGTACTACCGCGACTATGTCCTGATTTGGTCGCAATGAAACCGAGTTTAAATAAGTTTTTCTTATCTAGCTCTGGATAGAACTCTCGCTTAGCGATTGTATCTTGGGTGGCCAGTGACCAGACTTTAAAATGATCAACAGCGCGTTGCGGACGATAGGCATCAAAAATTTTTAATGCCAAGCCCTGATTGTTTAGATGTTGTTCAACTTGCTGTAAGGCCAATGCGGCACGCTGTGTCAGGATTGCAACAGGTTTTTCGTAGCCAGGGATAGGTTTTCCTGTAAAATTATGGCTTCCAAAATAACGCATTTCGAGGGTAATTGTCGGAATGGATTCTTTTACGTAGACGAAGTTTGCTGGCATCTTTTGTTGAGCTTTCGTTTGGAAGGCAAAAAAAGCAAGACCAATGGATAGACAGAAGTTGAGTTTCATAGGATGAAGATACAACTTTGATGCTCAATTCTAGCATTGTGCCAAGAGCTGAAAGCGTATTGCAAATAATAACAAGAAGATGAATAAGACAAGCCTCAGGGAATGAATACCTGAGGCTTGTTATAAATTATACTTAATGATCTGTTATTTTTCTTTTTAAATAATTGTAGATCTCAATCTGCGAGCGGCAAGGCTCCTTTTTATTTTCGACGTAGTGATTGCTTAGGGAATTGTTGAGAATACGAGCTTTAACATTATCGGTTAGCTGAATGTAAAGCATTTCCTTTAAATCTTCCTTAATTTTTTTACTGGTGATTTTTACAGCAGCTTCAATGCGATGATCTAAATTTCGTGTCATCCAATCCGCCGAGGAAATATACATTAATTCTTTACCGGCGTTGTAGAAATACATGACTCGGGCATGTTCCAGATATTCGTCGACGATTGAAATCGCATTCATCGGGGCTTTAAATGTTTTCTGGTTTGTCGCGCAATAAATCCCACGGATAATAAGGTCTATTTTAACTCCGGCGGTTGCAGCATCATAGAGTTTTTTAATCATATCTTTATCACTCAGCGAGTTTACTTTGACAATGATAGATGCTTTTCGGCCAGCTTTAGCTTCTGCGATTTCCAGATCGATAAAATGTAGCAATTCCCTGCGCATATCAATTGGACAGATCAATAAGCTTTTACAGTTTTTGATCATCTCGGCGGGGTCTGATTTTGGTCTTCTGAGGTAATTGAAGACTTTATTAATATCCGCAATGACATCTCTATTGCTTGTCAACAGGCAGTAATCCCCGTATAATTTGGCCGTTTTTTCATTGATATTACCGGTGCTGACAAAGCCATATTGAATTGTTTTTGCGCCAGTCCGCTTTTTGATGACACATAATTTGGCATGTACCTTTTTATTGGGAATCCCCGTAAGGACTTTGATGCCTTCCAATTCAAGCTTTTCTTTCCAGTCCAGATTGTTCTCCTCATCAAATCGCGCCCGCAGTTCAAGCATGACCGTTACTTCCTTGCCATTTCGGGCAGCATTGATCAATGCATTGGCGACCTTGGAATTCGAAGCCAAACGGTAGGCTGTAATCTGTATCGTTTTTACATCCGGATCCATTGCTGCTTCACGTAGCAGGTCAATGATAGGCCGAAACTCATGATAGGGAAAGGAGAGCAGAACATCTTTCTTCAAAATTGTATCGGTGACCCGTTCATAATTTTGAAGATAGGGATGTGGAAATGAAGTTCTTTCCTGTGGTTGATGATAGGATTTAAACACATTCGGAAAGTCCATAAAATGCTTGAAATTATGGATCTTTTGTCCAGGTATGATACTGTCTTTTTTTGATAGGTTGAGTTTTTTGATCAGAAACTCAACGAGTTTTGGATCCATCTCCTGATCAAAGATAAAACGGGTTGGTTTACCTTTCCGTCTATTTTTGACTCCTTTGCTTATCTTCTCAACCAGCGTTGTATTGATGTCGTTATCGATATCGAATTCTGCATCTTTCGTTACCTTAAACACATGCGCATGGAATACATCGAAACCGAAATATGAAAATATCAAGGGAAGATTGAACTTAATGACATCTTCGAGAAGAATAATATGTTTTTCATCCTTTGGTGCCGGCAATTGGACGAAGCGTCCGTTCTGGCTGGTGGGAATTTCAATTAGGGCAAACTTAGTCTCATATTGCCATTCACTTTTTCCCATGGCGATACCTAAATAAAGACTCTTGTCACGGATATAGGGCATTGGTCGAACATCGTCTAGAATCAACGGAATAACATTCGATTCTACATCATCCTGATAATACTCGCTGACAAACTGCTGTTGCTCGGGACTAAGCTCTTCGCTCGTCTTGATAAAAACGTTTTGCTTGGCCATATCTTTTTGGATCCGGTTCCAGGTGTTATCAAATTTCTTTTGCTGTTTGATTACCCGAATATTGAGTTCTTCTAAAATCAGTTGCGGATCTTCATAAAAAGATTGATTGGCACTTTTGTCCTTGAGGTCGATGGCACGTTTGAGGCCTGCTACACGTACACGAAAAAATTCGTCCAGATTATTGGAAAATATACCTAAAAATTTGATCCTTAAGGGTAAAGGTACAGTCTCATCTGCAGCCTCTTGTAATACTCTACCATTAAAGCTCAACCAGCTAACATCTCTAGGAATAAATTTTTTCGCCATAGCTAAATATACATAAATTTAAGAAGCAAAACTATAGCTCTAGGTGCGATAAACGAACTTTTTCGTGTTAAAGAATTATTAAGTTATTTTTTCTTCATCTACTTCCAAAAAAATACCCCAAAAAGTGCGAGACCTTTTGGGGTAAACAACATCGTTAACTATATTGTTATTTCTTTTTTCCATATTTTTTTGAAATCTGGATCGCTTTATATTTAGTGCTATCAAAATGGGGGGCATCAATTGCTAATGTCGTAGGGTAGGGAGCTGTACGATCGAAAAAATATACAGTGGTTGTACTTCCATAATCGTTGACCGGTAGGAGCTCCAGACAGGCTGTATAATCAGCATTCAATAGGTCACCTACTGTGACGGCATAGATACGGATAATCCCGCCTTTATTCTGCTCATTCCTAACAAAAGCAACTTCCTTAAATCCACCAGGAAGATCTTCGATACTTTTCTGATTGAAAGTATCTTTTAAAATAAAACCCAACAACACTAAAACCGGGATGACCAAAAGCCATACCTTTTTATTCTTCTTCATTAAAATACGCTTAAATAGTAATGTTTATGTCCAATAATTTATAAAATTCTTTTAGGATAGCTTGATGTCCCGGCCAAGCAGGAGATGTAACGAGGTTTCCATCTACAACCGCCTGATCAGCTGGAATATTTTTCCAGATACCGCCTGCCAATTCAATATCCGGCCCTACGGCGACATACGCCGTTAATGTACGCCCAGTCAGAACCTTTGCTGCTGTCAATACTTGAATCCCGTGACATATTGCTGCAACAGGCTTATTCTTTTCAAAGAAATGCCTGGTAATTTCCAATACACGTTGGTTAAGACGGATATATTCCGCCGAACGACCACCTGCAATATAGAGCCCATCATATTCTTCTGGGTTGACCTGATCAAAATCCTTATTGATCGCAAAATTATGTCCCCGTAGTTCCTTATACGTTTGGTCACCTGTAAAATCATGTACCGCGGTAGGCACCACATCGCCCTTTTTTCGGTCAGGGGCAATGGCATCAACTGCTATTCCTATTGATCCCATGGCTTGAAATGGAACCATCGCTTCGTAGTCTTCTACAAAGTCTCCAACAAGTAATAATATTTTTTTTGCCATATCAAAAACCTCTTTTAGTAGGTTCTGAATTTACATATTAAAAGAGGTTTTTACAATGGTTATTTGTTAATCTTTTGTTAACCTTGAACCGTTAACTTTTCAGCAAGAGCACGTTTAGTCTTACGTACTTTAGCTTCAAGCTGGCTTCTCAAAGTAGGATTGGTAATACCTTTTCCTTCCTCAAAATTTTTATGAAATTCAGGTAGGGAGAATGAGTCCAGGATATCAGCACCATCCCAGGTAATTCTATTGACCGCTGCATTTAGTACAGTTGAGCCACCCATTGGACCCGGAGAAGTAGCTAATAAGAAAACAGGCTTCCCATTGAAGGTTTTGCGATTCGGAATCCGTGATACCCAGTCAACAATGTTTTTGTAAGCCGAAGTATAGGAGCCATTATGTTCCGCCAGTGAAATAAGCAAGAAATCCGCGGCATCCATCTTTGCTGCAAAATCATGCGCTAATTGTGGAATGCCTAATTCTACTTCCTTATCATAAGAATAAATAGGCATTTCAAAATGATTCAGGTCAAGAAGCTCTATGCTATCATCGACTTCTTTGTAATATTTAGAAGTACTTGTTACAAAGGTTTTATTGATAGAATTCTTATTACTTGTTCCTGCAAATGCTAATATTTTCATCTGTGTATCAGTTTTAATTTTTAAACTGGTCAAACTTACAACATAATCACAAAAAAAATGTCAGCAAAATGTCTGCTAGGGGCTTAATAGCCGATTTATTGACCTAGATCAATGAAATACGAAGCGTTCGTACATACCGAGTAGTCCGGTGAGGCCACCAGTGTGAACTACCAGTAGCTGATCTGCTGGTGTGAAATAATCTTTTTTAATGAGATCATCTACAGCATAAAGCAATTTTCCGGTATAGGTAGGCTCGATCATAATCCCTGTACTGTTGATAAAATGCTGTGTGAATGCAAGGAGTTCAGGTGTAGTTTTTGCATAGCCCCCGAAATGATAATCGAGATGTAAAATAGGTGCGGCAAGATAGGGGTAGAGTTGAGCGACTTCATCATTGATAAAGCTACCGTTCTTGAGTACGGGCACCCCGTGTATCTGGGTGAAAAGATCTTTTTTGTCAATTGCGCGGGCAATTCCGGCAAGCGTAGTTCCGGTACCACAGGCGGTAAAGATATGTTGGTAGTCCTGTTGGAGCTCATCGACAAGTTCGGCACAGCCTTTGGCTCCCAAGGGGCCATAGCCTCCTTCATGGATATAGAAGGTCGTTGGATCCTGGCCGAAATAGTCGCTATAGAGCTTTTCTTTGTTCCTATAGGAATCCCGGTCCACGTAAATAAGGTGCATCCCGAATAATTGACACATGGTGAGAACGGGATTATTAACCCGTTCATCACCTCTGACAAAAGCTGTTGTTTTGAGCTGGAATGTTGCTCCTGCACAGGCGGTCGCCAGCAAATGATTGCTCCATGCACCGCCAAAAGTAACGATATGATTTTTTTGGAGCTGTAAAGCCTCCTGAAGATTGTACTTTAATTTCCTCCATTTGTTGCCTGAAATAAAGGGATGGATCAGATCGTCTCGCTTCAGTGTCACCTTGATGTGTTTTTTTTCCCATAAAGGTAGCGTGACTTCTGTTTCGGGGCTATGGATTTTGAATGGCAACATAACATTAAATGAAAACAAATTTAACGAAAATTGTTTCATTTGGTTTATTTTTGTAGAATGACAGAACAAATGGGATCGCAAGATCAAGAAGAACAAGAGTTATTTGAACATCTACGCATTGAAGTGGATAAGGGGCAAGCTTTACTCCGTATTGATAAATATCTGATGAATAGGGTGGAAAATGCGACAAGAAGCAAAATTCAGCATGCCATTGAAGCAGGTTCTGTCATGGTTAACGGAAAAGAGATCAAGGCGAGCTATAAAGTCAGACCAAATGATGTCATTACATTGGTATTACCAGATCCACCACGCGATAATGAGGTTTATCCCGAAAATATTCCGTTAGACATAAAATACGAAGATGACGATGTACTTATTGTAAATAAAGAAGCAGGGATGGTAGTCCATCCAGGTTATAATAATTATACGGGTACATTGGTTAACGCATTGACTTATCATATACAACAGCTGCCACAGTTGCCTGGAAATTCAGACCGTCCCGGTCTGGTACACCGAATAGACAAAGATACTTCCGGATTGTTGGTAATCGCTAAGAACGAAAAATCGATGGCATTTTTGGCTAAGCAATTTTTCGATCATAGCATTACCCGTAAATATATTGCCTTGGTATGGGGTGATTTGAAAGAGGATGGAACGATTACAGGTTACATTGGTCGTCATTTGAAAGATAGACGTATTATGGCCATGTACGATAGTGAAGAAAAAGGAAGATGGTCAGTGACGCATTACAAAGTACTTGAACGATTAGGTTATGTGACCTTGATTGAATGCCAGTTGGAGACGGGGCGTACGCATCAAATTCGTACGCACATGCAATCCATTGGTCATCCATTGTTTAATGATGCGATGTACGGCGGGGATAAAATATTAAAAGGAACTGTCTTCTCGAAATATAAGCAATTTGTGGACAATTGCTTTAACCTGCTTCCACGGCAGGCGCTTCATGCACAGGTATTGGGATTTATTCATCCGACTTCAAAAGAAAATATCTATTTTGAGGTACCATATCCTGAAGATTTTCGTTTAGCTTTAGAAAAGTGGCGTGGTTACGCTGCAAATTCCATGGCTGTAGAAAATGATTAAAATTTAGAAAACAAATAAAGATGCCGACAAACTATATCAATTTTAACGGCAATATAGTGCCGGAAGAACAGGAAATATTTAGCGTAGAAAATAGAGGCTTTCGCTATGGTGATGGATTGTTTGAAACCATGTTGTATAAGGATGGTGATATTCGTTTTCTGAATTTTCATGTAGTGCGCTTGCAACAGGGGATGGAATTGATACACCTTGATGATGCGAATCTTTTTGATGAATTTTTTATCCGTTCAAGATCGGAGGAGTTGATTCGCAAAAATAACATGTTAGGACAGCAGGTTCGTATTCGACTGATTGTATTTCGTATGGGGGGTGGACTATATAGTCCAACCACTAATAAACCGGGATTTGTTTTACAGGTACAACGCATAGAACCCAATCTGAGAGATAAGAAAGTCGGTCTGATCGTGGGCTTGTATAATGAGTTCAAAAAGCCTTATAGTGATTTGTCAAAACTAAAATCGCTCAACGCTCAAATTTACGTGTTGGCGGGTATCTATAAGAAAAAAATGGCCTTTGATGATGTATTGATCTTAAATCAGGAAGGCTACCTTTGTGAGTCTTTGACCTCAAATATCTTTGTGTATTACGAAAAAATATTGTATACGCCTGCACTTTCTGAGGGATGTATCGAAGGTGTAATGCGACGGGTAGTGATGGATATGGCTCGGTCTGAAGGGATTGAAGTTGTTGAGGCACAAATTAGCGCTGAAATCATGAAAAGAGCGGATGAAATTTTTTGTACCAATGCAGTACAGGGGGTTCAATGGGTTATGGGCTACAAGCAGAAACGCTATTTCAATAAAATATCACGGATATTGCAAGAAAAGTTGCTGAACTGGAATTATGATTCAAATGAGGAGCAAAGCTAAGTTTGGAAGAAATAATTGATAAACATACAAAAAGCCAAGATTAATCTTGGCTTTTTGTATGTACTATTCTGATAATCCAGTGCTCAAAAGCCTTTTTGAAGTCAAGCAGGAAGTCTTTTGTTTTTTGTAATTCAACTTTTCCGCTCTCGCCGATACAATCTTTTATATTACCAAGATAAGCTTCGGGTTGCTGCATCGGATAAATATTGACAAATACCAACGACTGTCGGATATGATGGTTTGCACCGAAACCACCATAATCTCCTGTTGAAGAGGAGATGATGGCTCCTGGTTTACCATCCCATTTATTCTTCCCGTATGGCCGGGATCCTACATCTATTGCATTTTTTAGTACAGCAGGTACGGAGCGATTATACTCAGGGGTAATGAACAGAATGGCATCCAGTGCTGCGACCTCTTTACGAAACCGGATATAACTCTCGGGCGGATTGCCTTCGTCGTCAAAATCCTGGTTGTATAAGGGGAGATCACCAATTTCAAGAATATGATAGTTAAACTTATTAGGAGTTTGTTCAAGAATGAACTCTGCTATCTTTCTATTATAGGATTGTTTCCTTAAGCTGCCGACGATGATTCCAATGCTGTAAGTATTCATACTGAAGTTCTTTTAAAGTATTAAAAGTATTATTGGTTGAACAATTTGCTCCATAAAAAGTTTCCCTGTTTTTGAATGTAAAAATAAAACTAAGCTGTTCGTGCTGAATAGATTAAGTTGTTGTTAACAAAAATTAACATTTATCATTTAATCTTTTGCATACAGTTTGTTGTCGTATTGTAAAGAATAAATTACAAAACTAAGGGAGGAGCTACTTATGAAAAAAATGTTTTACACGGCTGCCATCGTTGCAGGTCTATTTGTGGCTGGGACGGCTGATGCACAGGTAAGTATCAGCGTAAATATTGGGAGTCAGCCAAGTTGGGGACCGGTGGGTTATGATTACGCCCGTTATTATTACATGCCTGAATACAATATGTATTATGATGTACCTGCGAGATGTTATGTCTACTATGACAATGGAGGTTGGATACGAAGGGCGAGTTTACCACGAAGATATCGGCATTATGATTTTTATAGGGCGCATAAAGTAGTGATCAATGATCGTACGCCTTGGCATCATCATGATCGTTATAGAAGCAGATATGGCCACTCACGAGGTAGACAGGTTTCTATCCGGGATAGTCACCATGGACATAGTGGATATTCCTTTGCAAGTGAGCGCAGTGTAAGACGAGATCATTCCTGGGGTGAGAGCAATAGAAGACATAACGATAGAGGAAGAGGGCGTGGACGCGGATACGGAGATAGAGATAATGACCGACATGAGCATGGACACAGAGGGAGACATAGAGATTAATTGGATGTGTCTAGTTTGAGTATCTTAATCGTTTAATAGGAAAGGGACTTGTCGCAAGACAGGACCCTTTTTTTATAGCATTGATTTTGGTTGAGCTAGTCTTCGATATAGGGTAATCTCTAGATAGATGCTAAAATTTTATAACGATATGTTCAATAAAATAAAGTGTAAGGAATAAATCACAGGATATAAAGCGTTGATTCATGAAAATTATCTTAATTTTGCGACACGAACATATGAAGTGACTTTAGTAAAGTAGGGAATTTTCTGTGCAAAAGATAGCATGTGGCGTGTAAGTTAATTTATGTAATGGGAAAAGTAATTAAATCAAGCTTTGTATTAATGGGCTTGGGAATAGCTAGTTTAGGATTGCAGTCTTGTAATCAAAACAGTGGTAAAAAGGAAGAAAAGGGTGTTACTGTCGATTCTGTACAGCACAAGAAAGATAGTCTAATTGTTGTGCAGGATTCTATTACGAAAGTGGATTCGCTGCGCAAGGATTCCATTACCAAAATGGAAGAGAATGTATCCTATAGTGGTGTTAAAGATACCACAGTTTTATTGACAGACTCTGTTTCGCCACGATATATTTACCTTACTTTTGATGACGGCCCACTTAATGGTAGCCAATATTTGGATTCTATCGCAACGGCGAAAGGAATTAAAATCAATGCATTTTTGATTGGCGAACATGATAAGATGAGCAAAAAATTACACGGCTATACAGAGCGATATAAAAATAATCCGCTGGTCGATTGCTACAATCATAGTTATTGGCATGCGCATAATAAGTATAGTACTTTTTATTCAAATCCACAGACCGCATTTGAAGATTTTGAATTAGCAGAACAATCTCTGGGCTTGCAACATAAAATCGTGAGACTCCCCGGAAGAAATATCTGGTATGTAGGGGATCGTAAAAAAGTTGATCTAAAAAGCGGTGCTTCTACTGCAGAGCTACTGCACCAAAACGGTTATAAAATTATGGGCTGGGACTGCGAATGGAAGATTAATGGTGTGACAGGTAAGCCGGATTTATCGGTTAACCAGTTGTATACACAGATGAAGAACTTACTTCGTAAAGGTACATCCTACACAAAAAATAATGTAGTGCTGCTGACCCATGATAATATGTACCAAACGAAAAAAGGACAGAAATTACTGTCAGATTTAATTGACAGTCTTAAACAACATCCGAACTATCGTTTTGAGTTTATGCGCAATTATCCACAATAGGGAGTTTGCACAATCTATATAATTTAGCCCTAAATCAGTAGTATAAGATTACTGGCTTAGGGCTAGATTTTTATAGCGGAAAAATTCTATCCTTAATTTTGTCTGCGTAGATATTTTGTCAATATGACGATTGTCTGGCCTTCAATTTTTCCTTCGATCTGCTCGATATTATCTGCTACTAATCGGATATTTTTAACAACAGTACCTAAGGTTGCTTTGAGCGAAGAGCCTTTTACATCCAGTGTTTTTGTCAGCACAACAGTATCACCTTCTAATAATCGCTGCCCGATGCTATCTTCATGAAAAGAAACGTAACCGTCGTTTTCATGGTCTCCGGTTTTCTTTGCCTCTGCTAACGTTTCATCATCAAGATAGAGGATATCGAGTGCTTCAGACGCCCAGCCTTCATTTTTCAAACGATTTAACATGCGCCAGCAAACAATCTGAACAGCAGGGATTTCTGACCACATGGCGTTAGGTAGAAATTTCCAGTCTTCAGGGTTTAATTGCTCCGTTTTGTTGAGCTGGTTGGCCAATGTTGCTGAAATCAGTAGGGTGTTATCCAAAGTCGAACTGGTTTCCGGAGGTAATGTATACGTTATTAAATCCGTTGCGATGTCTGACAGCTCACATTTTCCTTCAGCACGCGCTAGTAATTGTTCTTCTAATTTCATATCTGTTTCTATAAAAGCCCAAAAATAAGAATATAAATTGTAGTAAGTTGTCGTTGCTAAAATAAAGCTGGTCTTTCTCTAAAAAAAATAGGATGAGCCGTTATATTGGTACTGAATTTGTACGCTAACGAAGTTGGAAAAGATTATTAACTGAAATAAATATACAAATCATATGAAATGGCAAGGAGGTAAACAAAGTGGCAATTTTGAGGATCGTAGAGGTATGTCTGGTGGAGGAAAGCTAGCATTGGGAGGTATAGGGGGGATCATCGTATTGGTTATTGGTTTTCTGATGGGTGGCGATCCCATGCAGTTGTTGCAACAGGCGCAAAATATGGGTGGGCAAACGGAGCAATCTGGGCAGCCGCGCGAACTGAACCCTGAGGAAAAGAGGTTGACTGAGTTTTCTTTGACTGTACTTCAGAGTACAGAAGATGTCTGGGCTAAGCTATTTAAAGAGCAAATGCAGCAAAATTATACGCCAACCACACTGGTTTTTTATGATGGTGGTACGCAGACAGACGGCTGTGGGATGGGACAGGCTTCTTATGGGCCATTTTATTGCCCTGGAGATCAGAAAATCTATTTGGACCTGACCTTTAACCGCGAACTTTCGGATAAATTTGGTGCCAAGGGTGAATTTGCAATGGCTTATGTTATTGCACATGAGGTAGGGCATCATATTCAGCAATTGGTCGGATTATTACCCAAAACCAACCAAGCCCGTGGGAAACTAAGTGAACGTGAAAACAACAAGATTTCGGTTATGACAGAACTTCAAGCCGATTTCTATGCCGGTGTATGGGCGCATTATCTCAATGAATACACAGATGTAAAAATAGATTATAACGATATCGTGGATGGCATGAAAGCCGCAGAAGCAGTGGGAGATGATAAATTGCAGACGGCTGCGCAGGGCTATGCTGTTCCAGAATCTTTTACACATGGAACCTCAGCGCAACGAATGGCTTGGTTTAAGAAAGGATATGACTCAGGAGACATGCGCGCTGGAAATACGTTTGAAGATCCAAGTCTGAGATAGTAAGAACAGATTCCATAAGCGCTACCAACTGTATTATGGTAGAAAAGATAAGCCCTATAAATTTTTATGGGGCTTTTTATTGAACTAATAAATTACAACCTCGAATATCGCTTTGGTCAAAGCGCCCTAGTATCTCAAATGAACCATCCTGATATACTTTTCCTAGATCCTGTGTTGCTATAAATGAACAAGAGTAGCGGTTGGCCAAGTCGATGACATTAATGCCTCCGGTTCTATCTGGAGAAATTAAACTCAAAGGGTCGTTTGTATCACGAATTAATACTTTCATCCATTTGGGCAAATGGAAAACCCCTTGACCCGAAGAGTACCCCTGTGACAATAATTCAGTCATGCCATATTCAGAGTGGATCCCACTGACCTTAAAAGCATCCTCAAGCAGTTGGTGAATTTCCTGTTTAACCATTTCTTTACGTTTACCTTTCATTCCACCAGTTTCCATGATAATCAGTTCCGGAAATTCAAAAGCATATTGCTCAATGAAATCAAGCAAGGCATAGGTGACACCAAAAAGGATGGTTTTAGTTCCGTTATCTTTTAATTGAACAAGTGTATCGTATAGCTCCTGATGATTGTAGAGGAAATAATTGCTCTCCGCTTGTTTACTCTGTTTCATCAAATCATCGATCATATAGATCAGGGACGAACCACTTCTTTCCAAATAAGATGGGAGAAGGGCCAAAACAGCGATATCTGTAATCGGTCCATAGAAATCTTCGAATATACGTCGAAAAGTTTGCTCATAGATGGATACATCGGCAACAAGATGTTTGGATGTGACCATACCCGTTGTACCTGAGCTTGAAAATACAATTTGGGGATCCATTCCGGCAGTCAGAACTTTTTGTGTTTTGAAAAATTCTATCGGCAGGAAGGGGATCTCGCTATAATGCTTGACTTGATTTTTTTCTTTACCTATCAGTGAAACATAGTCTCGGTAAACTTGACAATGCTGCAGCTGGAAGTGATAAGTTTCTAAACAATGTTGATTAAAGTCCTCTTCTGTTTGAATTGCAAAAAAATCCGTCCAATTCGTCATAGCATTTAAATTTTGATGGACAAAATTAGCTAAAATTTAGAAATATTGGGAAGCAAAGCCAAAGCTGGAGAGTCGGAACAATGTAAAAGCGTCTACGGACGAATTTTGGTATTCGGAATAATTATAGAAAAACACTGGTGTCGACTTTTGGACACCAGTGTTTGATATATTTTACAACATACCACCATCAACAGGAAGAACCTGTCCAGTGACATATGCGGATAAATCAGATGCAAGGTAAAGACAGGCATTGGCCACATCTTCTGGAGAGCCAGCACGTTTCAAAGGAATTCCAGCTTCCCATGTCGCGATCACTTTAGGATCCAATATATCTGTCATTTCTGTACGGATAAATCCAGGAGCGACAACATTTGCACGAATATTACGTGATCCCAATTCTTTAGCAATGGATTTGGTGAATCCTATGATACCAGCTTTGGAAGCGGCATAATTTGATTGACCAGCATTCCCTTGGACGCCAACAACGGATGACATGTTGATGAAAGAACCTTTACGGTTTTTCATCATTATTTTTGAAGCAGCTTTTGTAACATTAAATACGGATTTCAAGTTGACGTTTAAGACGTCATCCCAGTTTTCTTCCGTCATACGCATGAGCAGACCATCTTTTGTGATGCCGGCATTATTGACTACGATATCCAGGCTTCCAAAATCTGCAACGATTGCATTGATTAATTGTTCTGCTTCTTCAAATTTCGAAGCATCAGAACGGTAGCCGATTACTTTTGTTCCGTAGGCTTGAAGCTCTTTTTCTAGCGCTTGTCCCTTTTCTACAGACGAAAGGTAAGTGAAAGCAACATTGGCGCCGTGTTGTGCAAACACTTCCGCAATTTTTCTTCCAATTCCTTTTGATGCTCCAGTTACCAAAGCAATTTTTCCTTCAAGTAGTTTCATATAAGAGTGTAATGTTATTCGTTGATGTTTTTGCAAAAATGTTAAAACTATATTATAACACAAAATCTTTCGATAAATAACGATTCAAAAAGCAATGGGCCTTTGTCTTATTTTGGATTATTTATTCCCGTATCGATGAACAATATCCTATGTATGGCCTTAGAAAACTGGAAAAAGTGGAATTTCGATTATACTTAGGATTATTTTAATAAATCAATGGTATTTTTGAATAAGTGTTTCTAAAAAGTACAGTTTTTTGACAAAAGACTTGGGGGTTTACCAAAAACTATATTAAATTTGCATCAATCACAAAAACATGAGCAAAAAATCAAATAAAGAAGTTGACGTTGTTCTAATCGGCGCCGGGATTATGAGTGCTACTTTGGGTACTCTAATCAATGAATTAAGCCCAGACGTTAATATTGAAATTCTCGAGCGTTTGGATGTTGTGGCGGCTGAGAGTTCTGACGCTTGGAATAATGCTGGTACAGGTCACTCGGCCTTGTGCGAATTGAATTATACACCGGAACAAAAAGATGGTTCGGTAAAAGTTGATAAAGCTGTTAAAATTGCTGAGCAATTTGAAGTTTCTAAGCAGTTTTGGTCGTACTTGGTTGATAAGGGTATTATTGCCCAACCGGAGAACTTTATCCGTAGCATTCCCCATATGAGTGCGGTTTTTGGTGAAAAAGATGTGAAATTCCTGAAAACAAGATGGGAAACAATGAACACCCAAACCTTGTTCAAAGGCATGGAATATACCGAAGATGCAACGCTATTGAAGTCATGGATTCCTTTGATGATGGAAGGGCGGGATGCAAGTGAGAAAATCGCCGCAACCAAAATGGATCTAGGTACCGATGTGAATTTCGGTTCATTGACACGTGATTTGATTAATAACCTAGCAAACAAAGAAAATATTTCAATTTCCTTAAACCACGAAGTTGTTGATATCGATCGTGAAGACGATGGACGTTGGGAAATTGAAGTGAAAGATCTGAAAACAGGGGTGAAGAGAGAGCTAAAAGCGAAGTTTGTTTTTATCGGTGCTGGAGGCCACTCCTTGTTATTGCTGGAGAAATCTGGTATTCCAGAAGCAAAAGGTTACGGTGGATTCCCTGTAGGAGGACAATGGTTGAGATGCGTAAACGAAGAAATTATCAATACGCACCATGCTAAAGTATATGGTAAAGCATCTGTCGGTGCGCCACCAATGTCTGTACCGCACTTAGATACCCGTTATATCGATGGTAAACAAGCCTTACTTTTCGGTCCATACGCTGGTTTCTCGACAAAATTTTTGAAACAAGGTTCTTATTTTGATTTACCTGCATCGATCAAATTATCCAATATCCGTCCGATGTTATCGGCAGGACTTGACAATTTGCCGTTGACCAAGTATTTGATCACGGAAGTCATGAAATCTCCTAAAGATAAATTGGAGTCGTTGAAACAATTTATGCCAACAGCTAAATTGGAAGATTGGGTTATTGAGAAAGCCGGTCAACGTGTTCAGGTGATTAAAAAGGATGAGAAGAAAGGTGGAATTTTAGAGTTTGGTACAGAAGTGGTTTCAAGTGCAGACGGTTCTATCGCTGCGCTATTGGGAGCTTCTCCAGGTGCATCAACTTCGGTGGCGATCATGATCAGCCTATTGAAGAAATGTTTCCCTGAGCGTGCTAAATCTGATGAATACCGCAAGAAATTACGCGAGATGATTCCTTCGCATGGCAAATCGTTAAATGATGATGCTGAGCTTTGTAGAGAGACTCGTATCCGTACGCATAAAGCGTTGAAATTAATTGATATAGATTAATTTCAATAAACAATATACTTATGGGGTGCTCGGAAATGACAATGTCATCTGGGCTGAGATTATACCCAATAAAAGCGATTGTACGACCTTGTGCAATCGCTTTTATATACCTGATCCGGATAATGCTGGCGTAGGGATTTTAATTTCAATAAAAACATTCGTTTTTTCCGCTCATAAGTTTATTATGTAATTACACGAACTAATAAACAATTGAATGACTTCTGACACAATTTTCGAGGCTTTTATTCAGCAAATGCAGCAAGCCACCATAGCGGAATGGCTGGGGGTATGTTTTGGTATCTTGCAGGTTTGGTTTTCAAGGCAAAATAAATCGATCAATTACCTCTTTGGGATAATAGGCATTATCATATCAGTATATGTATTATTCCACGCAAAATTATATGCAGAAATCTTGTTGCATCTCTATTATTTGGTGATGAGCATCTATGGTTGGATCTATTGGAAATATAGCAGTGATACAATCGTACCGATCAGCCGTAGTACAGCCCGAGATTGGCAGATTGTTGGTTTTATCTGTGTAGTCGGTTTCCTATTGTTCTATTTTGGTCTGGTGCATTTAACTGATTCGGATGTTCCGTTATGGGACTCGTTTGTTTCCTGTACAGCTTGGGCGGGGATGTGGCTATTGGCAAAGCGTAAACTTGAAAATTGGATTTTATTGAACATCAGTAACCTGATGGCAATTCCCTTGCTTATACACAAAGGTCTATTCGTTTATGCTGGTTTAACCTTATTTTTATTTGTGATGGCTTTTAGTGGCTATTTTAATTGGCGGAGAATATTAAGTGATGAAAAAAAATATGCAACTGACTGATGCAGCTATCGCTGTTCTAAAAGATCAGCAACGTAAAGCAATTCAGCAAAAGAGTTTGTCTGATGAGCAGCTTGAACTGATATACCTGAACAAGTGGTTTAAAATCTGGGTACCACAATCTCTGAATGGCTTGGGGCTAGATCTGGTTAGTGGGCTTTCCTTGTTGAAAGCGCTGGCCTACCAGGACGGGGGATTGGCATGGACGGTAACTTTATGTGCGGGAGCGAATCTTTTTGTTGGTTTTATTGACTCCGAAGTTGGGCGTGATATTTTCACTTCAAAAAAGGTATGTTTTGGAGGAAGTGGGCAGATTGCAGGCATCGCGGAGCGTGAGGGCAAGTCTTATCGCTTGAAAGGGCTTTGGAAGTATGCCACTGGAGCACCACACCTGACACATTTTACATTGAACGCTTATATTCAGGCGGATGGTCAGCAACTCTTGGATCAGGAGGGAAATCCAATTGTAAAATCTTTCTTTGTCGCGCGTGAATTTGCATTGATTCATTACGATTGGGATACCTTCGGCCTTGAGGCGACAGCATCGCATTCTTTTTCACTAGACAATATACGGGTAGACGAAAACCAGTCTTTTCTTATTGATGCCTCAAAAAGTACACGACCTGAGCTGCTCTATCAATACCCTTTTATGCCATTTGCGGAGTTGACCTTATTGATGAATTTTATGGGGATGTACGATCGATTTTTAGATCTGATCGAGAAGTTATTTGTATTGAAGTCCAATCAGGGGAAATGGGAGCAAATGGAAAGTAAAGCTGCTTTCCGAAAATTGGATGAAATGCAGCAGGACTATACAGCTAGGGAAAATAGTATCATGGAGCTTGCTGTTCGATCTTGGGATAATCTCAAGGATGAAGCTGATAATAACGCGTTATATGAGCGTATAGCTATAGAAAGTAGAGACTTTGTGGAAACTATTCTGTCTAATGTCATTAAACTCTATCCTCATACGGGGATTTCGGGCGCAGCCACTGACAATGAAATCAATATTTTGTTTCGGAATATATTTACGGCATCTCAGCATAAATTGCTGCAAAAGAATTTGTCTTAAACGTCGGGCTAGACAAGCATGTTGCAATAGAATTTTAACTGGAGATCCTTGAAGAGCTTGGAGTTATAATTGTTAAATAAAACCTTTCATGATTCCATTGAATCACCAACAGTCATGAAAGTTCTTGATGGCCTTTGAAAATAGACACTTTCAGAAAAAAAGACGATCAATTGATCGTCTTTTTTATTGTTAAATAGGAAGTGTCCCCGACGAGATTCGAACTCATATCGTCAGAACCGGAATCTGAAATTCTATCCATTGAACTACGGGGACGTGTCGCAAAGATATACTATTTTCTAGATCTTACAAATAATCTTTGCTATAAAATTTAAACTTTTGAGTGGGGAATTTCTGGAGCATATCTCACCTGTTTTTTGACGTCCCCGCTTTTATAATTTGCGTCATTCCGCTTTTCTGCGCTAACTTTTTGTCTATTAATATTATGCGTGAAAGTAAGCTCCATTCGCCTTGATTAATTAGGATATTGTAACCTGTTTTCATCAGGCAAGATGGATTGAATATCGAAATCTGATCGTTTAATTTTTTTGCTGACTACAGAACAAAGGCCGTTAATGATAGGCCTATTTAAAGCAGATTTGCGCGATTAAGTTGTCAATAGTCAAATTATCGTTTTCTTTTATTGAGCTTATTGTTCATTTTTACCAGATTTACTGCTCTCTTTTATCACGCAAATACGTCGGTTTTCTGTTCAGTGGATTATAGATTTTGCTAATTAGTATCTCTTCCCGTTCAAATTCCACTGTAGGAATTACACGTAATTTAGCTTGAAAACTATCTTTTATTTCCTTTAATAAAGTGGCATTTTCTTGTTTGGTAGCGATTAAAATTCGAATATCGTCGGTTCCAATTGCTGTGCTAGATATCTCAATCTGATAATGTTCAATCTCTTTGTAACTGGCTAATACATCAAACATTGCCGGAGGAAACAAGGTGGTTCCTTTATATTTGATCATCTGCTGTTTTCTTCCTTCGACTGGACCTATTCGATAGCTGTTTCTGCCACAGGTGCAGGGGGCGGCATGCCGTCTAACCATATCACCGGTTTTATAGCGCAATAATGGCATTGCTTGAATACCTAAAGTTGTTACAACGAGCTCACCAAGTTGCCCATCAGGTACGGCATTGCCATCGTTGTCCAGTATTTCCGTAATAATCAATTCTGGATGCTGATGACCACCATTGAAAGCTTCACATTCAGTAAATGCCGAACTCATTTCGGTGGAAGCATAGGTGGAGTATAGGTCAATATTCCATTTCTCCTGAATACGTTTGGCCAGTTCATTATCTTTTAATTCGGCTGTTCTGAGATTTTCACCAATGCAAATAGCCACTTTCACAGAGCTATTATTGTAATCGATGTTGTGCTCTTCGGCATAGGCGATCATTTTAAGTAGGAACGAAGGAACAACAACGAGAAATTTAGGTTTAAACTGTTGTATTGAATCCCATTGCATTTGTGGTATACCGGCTCCGATACGGAGTATTCCAGCGCCAATTTTACGGAGACCGAGGAAGTAGGCCAGACCCGCCATAAAACGACGATCTAAGGTTGTCATGATCTGCACACGATCGCCCTTTTGTATACCAACACGTTGAAATGAAATCATTTCATTGTAGGCAAGCCGCTCCAGATCTGCATCCGTAAGTCCGAATACAACCGGCGTACCTAATGTCCCTGAAGTCGTAGAATAGTCAATAATCTGATCTTGGGGAACGCATAAGAAATCCCAGTTGAACTGTTGCAGCTGTTCTTTGGATGTGGTTGGAAGTAAGGGCAGGTCTCTGATACCGCGAATGCTTTGAATATTGATCGCTTCAGTTTTGAATAATCGTCTGTAATAACTCGAATGTGTATTTAAGTAGTTTAAAACAGTCCTGAGCTTTTCATCTTGAAAGCTGGTTATTTCCTCAATACTTGCTTGTTCTATGTTTGGGTTCATCGATGATCTCCTTTCTTTTCGATCTTTCGGATATATGAAGCAATATTTTTTTGATCAACCGCGGTTGTTACTTCAAGTGCATTAGCCCGTTGGAATTGGTCCAATGCTTCTCCGTATCTTTTTTGATCGAAATAGTATTTTCCTTTTTTATAATAAACTGCCCAAAACAATGGGTTTAATTCTTGATAGTCCTGCCATTCCGATTCAGAAATCGATTCTTTGGTCTTTAATTTATGGTCGATAATACGGTCTAAAATGCGATATTGCTCATAATCCTGATATGACTTGCTATTTAAGAACGGATCCTGAGGGATATTCAATCCTGCACTTGACACCGAATGGCCGGCTTGATGTAAAGTACTGTCAAATATCTTGTTTAGGTCATAACAGACAAATTCGCCGAGCTGATAAGGGTTTGCTGATACCCAGACAAGACGTTTTTCGGGTTGGAAAACAATGCCATGATGTGCTAAAAGCTGGTTTAGTGCCTTTTCGTTGCCTAATCCTATTTCCTTATTTTTTAAACCATTCCGGTCCCTTAATATGGTTGCGACCTCATTAGGAGTGAGTTTGTCATGTTCCTGTAGCTGCGCTGTCAACAATTGATAGCGATAGGTACTGTGGCTTTCCTCAATTTGCTTTAGGTTGCGCTTGTCCGAACGATATGCAGGGCTTTGAAAATGGTTCGTGCACAACAGATGGTTCGTGTTTTCAGATTCGTATACATCAAATTTATGTGGTGACATTTCAATTAAAATTGCTTTTCCTTCATCTGCGGAACCAATCATCAATGATTCAGAAATAAAAATGGGGTGCTTTTTTGCAATTGCAATCGCTTCTTTAAAATTTCGTGCATATTGGAGAATTTCTCTTGCCACTATAGATATTGGGGTTTTTGCAGCCCAAGGAATAGAAGATTTCCCCGCATTAAGTGTCACTGTAAGTCCTGCACCATTCATTCCGGAGACAACTCCGATCATCCCAGCCCAGCCGACGGAAAGAAAGGCATAGCCAGAATCAGGTTTAACAATGGAAATGAGCTTATTTTTACTAAAATCATCCCCGGCATAAAAATCAAAATTTCGGCCGATAATTAGGCCTCCATCCGCGGACTTCTGATCCCAGGCCGCCAGAGAGGAGCAGCCGACCAAAGCAAGATCCTGAAAAGCATGACCCAGATCGTGTGCACCGTGTAGAAAAAGACTACGTTGATAGGGATCCATTAGGGCGTCATAACGTGGTGAAGCATAGGTTGACAAAGCAAAAATCTCCTTTTTATATTCCGATGGGATATATTTATGGATCTTACGATTATAAATTTTTGTCAGTCGCATCATCCATTTCTGTTTCTTCGTGGAGGGGATAAATTCCTGTATTTTAGAAAAGAATGCATCTTCCTGATAGGCATATAACGATCGTGTCAATAATCCTGTTTTTAACCCGATTTCCATTGGATTTCCAGTGACATAGAGTTCCCAAAGTCCCTGTCTATTCTGTAATAGGAAATTACTGTCTACAGCAATGTAATTGCTTCCAGAATCGGATAACTTCAGTTCTGGTATAGTCTGTGTTTCAAATTTAGCTTTTTCTTTCAGTGCACCATTCAGTGTACATGAACTAAATAGCAATAGTATCCAGATCGTTAGCCACAGCTGTCTCATCGTTTTCTTTAAATAGGTCATCTTCAAATTCCTTTCCAAGCATCATTAAGCAACAGGAGAAGGCTGTAATCGTAACGCCCAATACACCATGCATCTTGACATTTTGCCCCGTCAAAAATAAATTTTTGACTTTTGTTTTTGTAGAAATCAAGCTGTTCAAGGGATATTGGTGCTCTTTCAGGTAACCATACATGTTGCCTTCTTCCGCGCCAATAAAGTCGCGATAGGTCAATGGGGAAGAGGTATGGACTGATCGGATTGCATCCTTTATATTCGGGAACAAATGCTGCAGCTCTTCAATAATTTGATTGGCTTTTGCGGTTTTAAATGCTTCATAACTATCTCCTCTGGTACTCAGTTGCTGTATAATCGAGCGATTGAAGCTTTCATCCCATTGCTGTACTTCTGCTGCCATCATATAGCACATGACGGTCATCGTACTGCAAAAGGTTTGATCTTGATCGTTACGGCTCATGGAGATGACCAAAGGCGATTGATCGTGATCATACCACACTGACTTTATATTTTTATAATGGTATATATTGTAGTTTTGGTAGGGAATAAGATCATCCTTACAGACGATGTAGACCGAAAATACAGAAGGACTCAGGGGGAGGCTGTGGATACGTTTGACATAGGCCTGTTTCTGAAAACGTTCAGGTAGCATCGCAAAAGTATGACGAAGATTGATATTTGAAACAAATTCATTTGCATAAATCAATTGCTGATCATCTGTACGTACGGCTTTAATCAACTGATCCTCCATTTCTACAGCAATGACTTCTTTGTTTTTCAAGATATCACCACCATATTTTCGCAATTGGCGTATCAGTAATTTTGCGATTTGACTTCCTCCATTTATACATCGCCAAGCAGATTGAATATAGGAGTTGATGGTCAGCGCATGGACATAAAGCGGCGTACTCTCGGCCTTGGCAACATATAAGAAATTGGAACCAACAAGAACAGCTTTAAGTAGTTCATTGTCGGTCAGCTCATCTAGGAAAGATTTTAATGAGGTCCCTAGGACGGTTTCATTGAATCCAAAGCTTTTCCGAAGATTATACATCGGAAAGGAGTTACAGATTTCCTGTATTTTTTTGCAGTAATTTCTTAAAGCTTCTTCTTCTTCCGGAAAATAGGGGAGCAATTGATTGATGAAATTATCATAACCTTGAGCGTGCGGGTAATTGATCGGATCTCCTTCAAATGAAATTCGGTCATATTCATCGATATCCATGCGCTGGATGGCTAGATCCTGCATGATGCCCAGGTAATCAAAATATTTATACAGGTTTTCACCTTCACCTAGCCCGCCAATATAGTGTACTCCAGTATCTAAGATCTCCTTGTCGCGTACAAAGGTCTGTAGATTGCCACCATATTGATTGTTCTTTTCAATGACACATACCTTGCGCCCAAATCTGGCCAGCAGTACAGCGGTAACGAGACCGCCGAGGCCTGAACCGATGATCACACTATCATAGACCTTACCCATTCGTTTTTCTCTTTAATACATAACTGTGCTGGTCACTAAATATCTGTTCAAAACCTAGGTAGCTCCGTGCTTGTACAACATCATAATATATGATCGTCTGTACTGAATCCGCAATTTCATAGTTTTCGTCGTTGCTCCCGAAAATCACTACATCCAGTTTTAATTGACTTTCAGCAAGATGTTTTAGATAGGTTAGTTTACGTTTTCGAACCAAATAGTTATTTGCCGCAATAATGCGTTTTTCTGAATCCCGGATAAAGGTTTCTATTTGCCGTTGCGCCTGTTGCATGGTTAACAAAAATTCAATATGACCATAATTGTCTCCAATATGCAAAATTTTTGCATTTGCTGCAATGAATTTATTCCATGCAGCGTAGGATGTCTGAAAGCGGTCAAAGGCGTTTAGGCTGGCTTTTTCTATTTCACTTTCTTTATAACGATAGTTTAAACTGATTTTTTCTCTAAAATAAGCTGGATTTTCAAACTCATTTCTAATATCCGCAAATTGTTGTTTAAAAAAGCGACTGATATTTTTACAACGCAGGGTATAATTGTTACCAAATTGCTGATCTGTGGCAGGTATCCTTTTCCCTATGACTGTGCTTAATGTACCGTCATAGATAATAAAATCGCCTTTAGGACATACATCTGCAGCGCCATGGATGTAAATTGGGATGATATCCAATTGCAATTGTTCGGCCAGATAAAATGCTCCTTTGTGAAATCGTTGTATGTCATTGGTCGCCGATCGTGTACCTTCAGGAAAGATAACGATAGAAAACCCTTCGTCTATCCGTTGCTTTAATATTGTTTTGGTCTTTTCTAAATCATCATCTAACATCAAAAATCCGGCCCGCCGAACTACTCTTCCAAATACTGGTGAGTTATAAACCCATTCGTTGGTGACAAAAATGCATTTTGGCATTAAACGCCCGATCAGCAAAGTATCCAATAAGGAATTGTGATTGGCAATAATGATCGCCGGTTTTTTGAAATCTTCTCCGTGTGGATTGAATTGCTGCTTTTTGACAAAAGGATTTGATTTTAGGACGGAATCCCCAAAGCGGGACATGAGCCTTGTTATCAGGGCTCGGTTGCGGACAAGACTGAAAATAAAACCGGAAACAACACTTCCGATGATGTAATAACTAAAGGAAAAGAGAGCGAATAATCGCAAACGCAGCGTCAATGGAGAACGACCTGCTGCTGGCCTACGGCTAAACAATAACCTAAAAATAATAGGATAGAGAACGAAGGTGTTTAAAACGGCGGCGGTTACCCCGAGCAAGGAGACCGCGGAAATAGATTTTAACGCCGGATGTTTGGCAAAAATTAGTGCACCGATAGCCAGAATTGTGGTCAATACGGCAAGGAGAATGGATGTACGGTAGGTTGGCATCTCATCTTTGCCGGTACTGTATTCTTTTTGTAAGGCCGCTGTCATGAATATCGCAAAATCCACACCATGACTGAATACTAATGTACATACGATCGTGCTGAAAATATTGAATTCAAGATGAAATAGACCCATGAGTCCACCAGTGACCAATCCTGTCAATGCAATGGGGATCATACTGACCAATGTCAGCTCAATACGACGAAAAGACAACCAGAGAATAATAAATATCGCGATAAAGCTGTAATTAACCAAGGTATTGAAATCATTTACGAGCTGGCCCAGAAAAGTTTCGTTCATCTCTTTTCGGTCAATCACAACAGTAGTTTTGTTGTTGAATTGCCCGATCAGATTTTCTCTGTATTTTTCCTTTGTTTTTACGACAGTATTTGCTGTAAGAAATCCATTTTTTGAACTCAGATACTCCGATAAGATACCACTATTTAGCGTGCGGTACTCAGCTAATGATATGGCTGAGTATTTTTGATCCAATAGATCAAAAAAAGCTTGATATGCATCGGGCTTAAATCCAAAGGCAGCGCTTGAACGGACAAGATTGCTGCGGATTTCTTTTTTACGTGTCTCAATCCAAAAGGCATTCCATCGTGCAATTTTTGCCTCCTGATCCTTTTTTGATAAAACAATTTCACCTATTGAGCTAATGGATGTGATTGTTGTATCTTGCTTTAACCTGTGATATAAGACGGTATTTTCGGAAAGAACCTGTTCGGAATTATTACCGTAACTTATTAAGAATAATGATTTTCTTTGCTGTTGCGCAGAATTTTCGAGCTTTTGCTCTGCCTCCTGAAGCTCCTTTGGGAAAAAGTTTAATGCCGACAGATCTTTATTGAAACCCACCCGCCAAAAAGTGAATAAACTAACAGCAACCAACAGATAACTAAAGACCTGTAGGATTTTATTTCTCTCGAAACTGAAAGCGGATATGCGATCGATAAGATGATTTTTATCATCCGAACGTTTATTATTGGGCTTATATATATGTGGAATGAGAATCAAGGAAAAAACTCCTGAAAAAAGAATAGCAATAAATGCGAAAATTCCTAAGTCCTTCAGCGCTTCGGAATTGACAAATAAGAGGCAGAGAAAAGATACAGCTGTCGTTCCGGCACTCATCAATATCGGTTTGGTGATTTCTTTATACAGATGCTTGATATCGTGCGTTTGTTTGAAATGCGTCATGATATGGAGCGCGTAATCAATGGTAATACCTATCAGGACCGCTGCGATGGAGATCGATATAGCCGAAATAGTACCTCTCAGAAAGTAGAGAAATGAGAGCGCTAATAATGCCCCAAATAATGATGGGATAAAGATGATGACGGGAATTTGTATTTTCTTATAAAAAAGAATCAAAATCAGCATCAATAGACTCATCGAAATAAGGATCGTTGTCTGGATATCCGTTTTGATTTGTTTTGCATTGGCAACAGCCACCAGTGAAGCTCCAAAATAACTTAATTTGGATTTCTTGCTATAATGCTGGTTGAGATCTTTTTTGATCCGGTTGAGTCCGTCGACAAAAAGGACATTATGTTCAGTCTCTGAACCCGAATATTTCGGATTAATAAAGAGTAATAGCTTGCTTGAGTCTTTCGTGATAATATAACCATTATAGAGCTGAAAATCACCGGCGATATTGAGTTGTTGGAATTTTTTTAGCGCTAAGAAACCAATTCCCAATGGATCCCGCTGTATAAAAGATTTTGCGATAATACTGGTGGGGGAAATTAATGCCGCGTAATTAGCCGCAACTGTCTGGGCTATGCTATCGCTGGAAAGTCGCTCTTCGATTGATTTATAATCGTTTTCATCAAGCAGGGTAGGCAACTGCCCGTAGACGAATTTCATGGTGTTCTCCATTTCTTCGTCACTAATCTGTCCTTGGATAGCCTGATAGTAGGGGGCAAGAGGCACGATGCTATCTGAAAAAGAGTTGGCCATGTCAACCATATCATCAATTGAAGCATCTTTCTCCCGCTCGATGATAACACTGATTTTATCAGAAAATTTTAGTTGCGCTAATATTTTGGCTATTTCGTTTGTTCGTTCGTTTTTCGGTATTATCCGGGTGATATCTTCTTCAAATTTCAGTTTCAAAGCAAAAAATCCGGTGGCAACCAAAAAAAATAGTGCAATTAACCAGGCAATATAGGGCTTCTTCTTAAAAAATAAATAGAGCTGATAGAAATAGTGCTGCATATTAACGTCGTTGATTTAACCTTAATAGAGTAAATGATGAAAGTCCAAATAGAACAGCGGTAAACAGGGCTAGAGCAAGACTACCAAAGAGATATTGCAGAAAGTGTTCAGATATGGATTGGAAATTAATATTGCTATAATCTCGCAGTGGTCTGGCATTCGGAATGATCAGTTTGCCGGTCTGTATAGATCCCCAAATGATCAATGGTATCATAGGGGGAATACTGACATTTGAAAAGGCAAAGCAGAGTCCTTTGTTAAGCCTAAAAATGGAAGCGAGAAAGATGGACAGAAAAGACTGAAACCCCCAGACTGGAGCAATGCCGATAAATACACCCAATGCGATGGAGATAGATTTAATTAGATCCGAATCATTGGTGCCTAGAATGTCCTCTTTTAGAAATTGCTTAAAGCTTTTTTTTTTGAAACTCTGGAAAGCATTTCTCGGGAATATATAAAGTAGGCTGATCAATACCAGGAATGTATTAAGTATACTGATCCGGGTGAAGTCTTTAAATGGTCGAAAATGGGAAACTCTCTCCGAGGGGTCGTAAAGTATTTTAATGGGCACATTTTTTACGTTAACACCCTTCCATGCCGAGCGAACAATTACTTCAATTTCGAGCTCAAACTTGTTGGTAAATAGTTTTTTAGGTATGAGGTCCAGCGGATATAAACGATATCCAGATTGCGTGTCTGCGAGCTTGATGCCCGTTTCAAACCAAAACCAGAAGTTTGAAAACTTATTACCAAAGCTACTTTTTTTTGGTATTCCGGCCTGATCCATCTGACGTTCACCAATCAATAGAACCCGACCATCACTCTGGTCAAGGGCATTAATAAATGTTGGAAGATCATCGGGGAAATGCTGCCCATCTGAATCTATTGTTATTGCATAGTGAAAACCTTGCTCTCTCGCCAAGTTAAAACCTATTCGCAATGCCTTTCCCTTACCCGAGTTTTTATCAAGATGCTGTATCTCAATGGATGGATACTTTGCCAAAATTTCGACTGTAGCATCTGTTGAACCATCATTGATGACGATGACCTGTGCGGTGTAGAACAATACTCCCTCCAGAACCCGCTGCAAAGTTTTTGCATTGTTGTATGTAGGAATTAGTACACATACATCTGCTGGGATCGCCATTTCACGGATAGGTTGCAAATTGAACATAGCTATTTAAATGGAATTAGTATAGCGATGAAAAAAGAGCTCCATTTTTAATGCGATAGTTTCGTTAAAAGAGCAATTGGCTTTGATCTGGATGGTATCAGCTTCTTTGATTGCTAATTCTAAACTTAGATTTGGATGAGCAAAAGGATCTATGATCGCATAAAAACGAATGTTTTTTGCTGCGCTCATACGCAGCTTTGATTGAAGTAAATCTTCACTTATATTTTTAATGATCTGTAACATGCATACCCCCGGTGTAACCGGTCTGTCCGGAAAATGTCCATTAAAAATAGAATGATTCGGATTAAGACTTATTTCCAACAAGTGTTTTCCATCTGCACTCAATCGACGTCCATGTATCTTATAAAAGTCTGCTAAAACCATGTCCCAAATATACAGCTTTATTTATTTTTCGTAAGCTGAGTTGTGTATCAAGTCAGTTAAAATGGAATATTTACAAAATCCATTTGCAACTTGATACCATAATGCTGCATACTAAACTTATCGAGTTTGCCGATGGAATCAGTGCTCAATTGGATTTTGAGTTTTGGTTTATATTTAGATGCGGTTTCAATTTTGGTTAATTTCCCCTGATCGTTTAGATCCAAAAAATATCGCTTCCCATCCATTTTGCTTAAAAATTTTCGTGAAGATGAATCTTGGTATGTAATTGGGTAATTCACTTGTGTTAAGGTCCTAAAGTCTTTAACAAGTGTATTGATGATGATCTTTTTGTTAAGATCCTGCATGATATAGTTGAGCTGATGCTTATCCTTGGCAATCGTCATGTCAAAGAGTGTATTCCCCAGATCAGAGGTAAGCACAATGCGGTGTTCCTGCTGATTTATTCTTTTAGCCACAAACATGCCTGAGAACTCTTTTTTATAAAAGCGGATCGTTGCCCGATAGAGACGTTCATCATTTAGATCTGCAAAATAAGGGTTCTGAATAACTGTATCCGCTTGTTTGTAATCCTGCTGTGTATGGTTTGGGTAGTATACCTTACAGCCGGTTAGGAGCAATAGGAGCAGTGTACTAAAAGCTAAATGACGCATCATCGATGGGTTGATTGATCTGTTTGTTTTTGAAAACAATTTTTGTGTAATCTTTAGATGGTTCTATTAATTGTACTTCAGATACCGTGAGCTGCTGATTATTAAAATAAAGAATAACTGTCTGTATATAAGTGGACAATTCTTTGGTTTTGGGCGATAATTTCGCAATCCGCTGGTTTTTATTTTTATAAAATGTGATATTGAAATCATTTGCCGAAAAAAGATCGCCGCTGATACTGCCAATGATCATTTTATTGATTTTCTCAAATTTCTTATTGTTGCCCAGATCCACTTTATTCTTCTTACCTTGATCATTTATGAGCACTTTATTGTCTTTGAAAAGAATCCCATATTGAATGGGCTTATTATATTTCCACAATAATTTATTTGGATTTTTTAGGAGCATTGATCCGCTGGACGTAATTTCCTTCGACAAAAAATCTAGGTGCTTGTATTGCACAAAGTCTGTTTTTAATGTTTTAATTTTTTGTGCTTCGGCTACTACCGTTTGTTTGAAGTTGCTGATCTCAGCATTGGACATGGCTTCTTCTTGCGCTTTTGTGTAAGCAAAATGAAATAAACAAATAATGAGTAGAATGAGCTTAGTTTTCATATACTTTTTGATTTAAGAAATCTTCTAAATTTAACGCTTCTAGTTTGTTTGTCTGTAATTCTATCAATAAACTTTTAACAACATGGACCGTTTTTTGGGATGTATCATGCAACAAAATAATCTTACCGGGACGGAGTCTTTTCTTTATGCGTTTGAAAATTTTATTTTCGTCTCGATTTAGGGTATCCAAAGAGCGGATACTCCAGCCGATCGATGTCATTGCGCAATAGCCTAGTGCTTTTGCAATATGCGGATTACTGACGCCAAATGGCGGTCTATACAGCAATGCTTTCTTTCCTGTGATTTTCTCAATCGCCTGATTTGCATGTTTCATTTCAACAGCAACGCTGTCACTAGAAAAGAAACCGATCGAATTAGGATGATTCATACTATGGTTGGCGATAACATGTCCCTGCATAACAATTTGTTTTGCTATTTCGGGATATTTGAGTACCTGCGAGCCGATACAAAAAAAACTGGCTTTGACACCGTACTGATCTAATAAACCCAGAATTTCCAGCGTATAGGGGCTAGGACCATCATCAAAGGTGATGGCGATTTGATTCGTACTTGTCTTACGGTCACAGGTGGAGTGCATAAAGAAATTCAACCGGAGGTCAAAAGCCCCCCAGGATAATGTGCCGATATATAGTAGCAATACAACAAGGAATGGATAATAGAGCTGATATTCTTTCCATAGTAATATTGCAATTAAAAGTAGTGCAATGCATCCGTATGTTGTATTTCTAAAATTTAGCATCTTGATAACAGCATTAAACTGTTTTGTTCTCCAAAATTACAGATAAGAATATTTCGATCATGTTGTATTTTACCTTCATTTAGACTGATCGATGTTGAGAAGGTTTGATCGTTCAGTCGTTTTAAAGCCAGATCAAAAGCAAACACAATGTCGGTGTCGAATATTCCGGTTTGAGAATTATACTTTATTTTGTTGATTTTCTCCAATATTGGTGATCCGGTGCTAAAGGGGGCTTCTACTGTTGTTGAACTATAGATAATGGTATCTATTTGATTTATAGTCAGCTGGTTTCTTTTAATGAATTCGCCGATTTGTTTTTCCGATGAGTGATCAGCAGTATTACGATAGATGTCGATATCCTTTAATTCGCCGAGGGTGTGGCTGTCTTTTTGATTGGAAAATACAAAGAAACCAGCACCTTCAGTTTGAATGTCGTTTGTATCGTTTATCTGATCTCTGTCGATTGCATTGTTTATTTCAATACTAATATCTGAAAGCTCGTCAACGGCACCGACCAATAGCGAGATGTGTTCATTCATTGTAAGCTGGATATAGGCGTCTAATGCGGCGGATTCAAAGGATATTCGACCTTGAGAATAGGTCATATTATAACCTGAATTTTTGGTCAGTAATGCAATTTGCCCTGCGACGGTATTATGAGTAGACTGGATAAAGGCCGTAGGAGATAAGAAATCCTCTTTTTGTTCAATGATCGCTTTTAGAAATTTGTCAGAGTCAACCAGGCAACCTTTACCTGTACCGACCAATATACCATCAGGATTGGGGCAGTCCGCTTGCCGCATCGCTTCCATCCCGCAGATAATGCCCATTTTTACGGCCTTGGACATGCGTCTTGTGGCAGCAGGGGGGACTAGCTCGCTATCTATTTTTGGTAAGTTGATCTTTATCCACTGTTCTGTAGTATCCAGCTGAGCTGAGTTAATGACAGCGACGCTGCTACCATTAATATAAACTTTCTGCATCGGAAAAAATTAAAGTTGAGCAATTTCCGCCAAATCCAAAAGAGTTGCTGAGGACATGTTTGATGGAGGATGATCGATGATCGGTTACTGGCTGTAGTGCAGGTTGTTCCATTGCTGTTTCAAACCTTAAATTGGCAAAAGCCAATTGATGCTGGATTGCCAGTAAGGCATAAATCGCCTCTATACCAGCGGCGGCCCCTAATGTATGGCCTGTATAAGCTTTTGTTGAACTAAAAGAAGGAACATTGTCCCCGAATATACGCTGTATGGCAATCGCCTCAGTTCGGTCATTATTTTCTGTTGCTGTTCCATGTGCATTGATATAATCAATTGCGTCAGGAGCCAACCGGCTTATTGTTAAAGCTTCTTTCATCGCCAAATAAGCCCCTTCACCGCTGTCTGAGGTAGCTGTTTGATGAAAAGCATCATTCGCATTGGCGAATCCCGTAAGGTAACCTAATATAGGCTTAGGTATTTTTTCTAGTGCTTTAGCAGACTCTAGTACCAGAAAGCCTGCACCTTCACCGAGGTTTAATCCGTTTCTATTCTGGTCGAATGGTCGATTAGGCTTGTCAGATAGGAGCATCAAGCTGTCAAATCCATTGATTGTAAACCGCGATAAAGCATCTGAACCGCCAACCAAAACACGTTCTGCACGACCTGAAAGTAATAAACGGGCTCCAAAACTAATCGCATTGGCCGCCGAAGAACATGCTGTGCTGATCGCTGTAGCAAATCCATTACCACCCAGTAATTTTGAAAGCGCAGACGCCGAATCTCCCACATCTCTTCTCTGTATGAGCGTTCTATCGCCATTTAAATGTGGAAAGTATTGTTCGAAAATATCCATTCCGGCGACAGATGTGCCCATAATAACGGGTATATTTCCTAGATCTGTTATCGCTGCTTGTGTCAGGGCTTCCTTGGCAGCAATGGCGGCCAATAAACTTGTGCGTGAGCTGTATTTCGGAACGGTAGTTCCCAACTTTTCTACTAGCTCCTGGTTTGTCCAAGGGACTTCACCAACAAGGGTGCCCGCTTGATGTTTTCCCGCAATATGCTGAAGTGGTTTAATACCATGCTGTTTCCGGAGTAATGAATGATAGTTTTGCGCTACGTCATCTCCGATAGCGGTAATCATTCCCATTCCGGTAACAGCAATCGCATTATTCATGGGTTATTTTGTTCTATTTTCTGAAATATAGTGGGCAAGGGTGTCAATGGACTGAAAAATTGTCTTTCCAACTTTTGGATCAGTCACTTTGATGCCATAATCTTTATCCAATAACACGGTTAATTCCAATGCATCGATCGAATCGAGCCCAAGGCCATCTCCAAACAGAGGAGCATCGTTTTCAATGTCTTCTACCGCAATCTCTTCCAGATTTAATGCTTCTATTATCTTTGCTTTTAATTCAGATTTCAATTCTTCCATTCCTTTATAACATTAATTGTCTTACGACGTTTAAATCATGCGCTAAATTGCCTGTTTTTTCCACAAGATACAAAACCAATTTATAGTTTTCTTCCAAATATTCTACCCAACCGCACATTACTTTTTCTGCTCTATTGCTGTTTAAAAGGTAATTGCAGTAGTTTACTGTGAGTTGGCTATCAAACTGCTCCGAAACAAAAAATATATTCTCCGTTTGCAGATGATGTCGAATCGCAATCTCACCGATACAGACATTTGGTAAAGTGTAAACAAAAATTGCAGGACTTGGGTAGTATTGTTCCGTGTTGCTGATCGTATGTACATGCTTTAAATCTGTATCGTAGCTGCTGGAACGATTTGATAACACGATGGCAATATTTTTGGAAAGCTCCTCTTTTAGCAATAGCTCAGCACCAAGCCAGGCTAATTTGCTAAGATTATCCATTTTAAAAAACTTGGGATAAGTCGTTCCCAGCGAATAATAAAACGCCTTCGAAAAGATGGAAAATTCCGTTGATATTTCTGCTGACAAGGGTTGACCATTGTAAAGTACACCATGATGATCAATACGACAGTGCTTGCTGATATGATATTTACGTTCCATCTATAAGATCTCCTTCTCAAACAGTATTGCCGTATTGGTGCCCGCAAATCCAGATGCTGTTTTCAGGCAGCGGGAGAGTGGCTTGTGAATTGTTTCTGTGATCACCGCCAGCGGCAATGAGGTTCCCTGTTTTTGATAACCTAAACTGGGTAATAATATATTATTTCGTAAACACTCCAGGGAGAGAATGGTTTCTATGAGTCCAGCAGTACCCAATGTATGTCCAAAATAGCCTTTCAGGCTATTGATCGGTTTGTCGGCCAGTTTCGTACGATGCAGTGCTATGGCCTCCATTTCATCATTATATACTGTGGCGGTTCCGTGGGCGCAGATAAAATCGACCGCTTCCGGCAAGGTAGCGGCTTCGGCTAAAGCTCGTTCTATGCTACACTTCAGACCTTCTCCTGTACGTGAGGGACCAGAAATATGGTTTGCGTCATTGATTGAGGCTTCTCCAGCGACATAGAATTGTCGCTTTTGGCCTGGAATTGGTTGTTTGCTGATATAGAGCGCTGCTGCCGCTTCACCTAGATTCAAGCCTTTTCGGTCTTCATCATAGGGTCTGCAAATCCCATCACTGAGTGCCTGAAACGATCGGAATCCCGAAAGGACAAATTCGCTCACCAAATCGGAGGCAACAATGACAGCATCTTTGCAATAATCCATCTGGATAAGTCGTTTAGCCGTTGAAATAGCCTGTAGACCCGAGACACAGGCATTACTGATAACGATAGGGCTACGTTTAAAGCCAAATAGGTATGCTATCCGCTGTGCGAGTGCAGGGAGGCTAGCAGCTACACCATCCTTATCTTTGCCATCACATTGGGCAATATTACCTTTTGTTGTGGAAATGATCAATTCGGTCTCCGTAGTAATATCAAGGTTTCTGACTATTGGTAACAGCGCCGAAATCATCAGTTTTTCCAGCTTTGTGAACCTGAAAGCTTCAGCTAATTTTATATCCTGTAGTTGCGCTGTGAAGTAGCTGTCGAGTTCATCCCTGGCAATTATAGCAGCATAAGTATTGGGAATTTCGCCGATTGGTTCTTGAAGAGTAATACCTGATTTCCCCTCGAGAACAGCGCTCCATGTGTCTTCAAGCGTACAACCCAAGGGGGATATGCAATTGTAAGGGCCTATATATACCTTTCTCATCTGTTGGAAAAATGGAGCGAGTTTTTCCACTGTTGAAAAAATTCTGGGAGATACAACTGCAGGTTTCCGGATGCATCCAAAAAAACCTGGATTGTTTCGCCTAAACAGACAATCTGATTGTCATCGTTTAAAATGCGGTAACGGTAGATTATTTTTGCCGCTTTGCAATCAACCAAGCAGGTTTCAATGCGTGCATGTTCGCCATACCGTAAAGGCAATTTGTGCTCGCAGGTGCTTTTCACAATAGGCGTGGTATAGCCCTGCTGATGAATGTCCAGATAAGTCAATCCATGTTCGATTCCGAAGGATTCTCTGCCATCTTCAAAATAACTGATATAATGACCATGCCATACTATTCCTAACGAATCGACTTCATTAAAACGTATACGTAAAGGACTTGTCCAGCTGACCTGATTAACTGGTTCTGGTAATTTGTTTTTTGCCATAGTTAAGACGCTATTACACTTTTTATCTCGGCATAGGCGATGCGTCTATCTCCGATGAAGGTCTCTACTGAGACAAGTGTGACTCCCATAAATTCCTGCAATATTGTAGCGTTGGTCGATATATCTTCACCAACCATCGGAAAATAATCAATAGCAATACTTTTTATTGTACCGAGGTAACCGATTGGAGCAGCCTTTTGCTGGATATAGAAACTGTAACCAGTATGTAGAGCAATGGATTGGGCCATATGTTCTAAAATACCAGCTTCGAGGAATATCCTATCTTCAACAAAAATATTATCTTCCTGAATAGTTAAGCCAGCTTGCACGGTAGTGTCCGTAAAATCATATAAGGTGTCAATCATTATCATAGGAGCTCGATGCGGAAGCAATTCCTGCAATAATATGCTATCGGTTATTGGAAATGGGCTTGCTGTCATTTATATTAAAGTTGCACCAAAGGTAGTAATTTAAAGACAAAATCAGGGATTACGGAAGCTTCAAAATTGCTTGTAAGGCATTATAATGGATGAAATGCGGCTTAGAGAGGGATATTTGGTGTTAATTTTTACTGTAATAGTTTTTTTACAGTAGTTGCAAATTACGCTGTGCTTTTTGAAAGCGTGTAACTTTTAATCATTACTTTTTTTTGTTCGATAGAATAAATAATATGCTGGTGGATAGCGGATTTATTTGGAATAATCTTTCCAAAAATCAAAAAAATTAAACCATTGAAGTGGATGTTTTTTTATCATAGTTGAAAGGGATTCGCAATAGAATTGTAGCAGACCTTGGGCGTCACGGTGCCTGATTTCAACTTCCCACGCATATAAGTGATAGTGAAGATTGGGCTCTTTCATAACATATACGAAAATAACAGGTACTTTAAGTCTGGAGGCAATCAAAAAAGGTCCCGCCGGAAATTGGGTCTCTTTCCCAAGCAACTGAGCGCGGAGTGTTTTGGTTCCTTCCATATAGCGATCACCAGTAAAGACAATCAATTCGTTATTGGTCAGTGCCTCATTTATTGCAAAAACATGGGAGAGGTCTTCTTGGATAACAATGAATTTTATGGAAGATTTGCGGGCTACTTTTGATAGATAGGCTCTGATTGCTTGATGTTCCCGATCTGAAATTACCAGGTTGATCCGGTTTTCAATATTAATATCTTCCAGAAAATAGGATGCAATTTCAAAGTTACCGATATGGGCTGAGAGCAGGATACCACCATTTTTCCTTTCCAATGCGGATTTTAATATATCTATCCCATCAAATTCATAAGTGAATTTGTTGCGCATTCCGGCAGAGATCGCGGTTTTGTCAATAAGTACTTTACCGAATGTGAAGTAACTTCTGTAGAAACCAATAACTGTTGCCCCAAGGGAATATCGGAGACGATATCTTAAATAATAGTACAACGATCGATTGCTATTCCAGGCCGTTATAAAATAATAAAAAGCCACGAATACCAACAGCAGATATGCTGTGCGGATTCCCAGCTTTTGAATACAGAAGACAAAAATTCTATATCCTAAGACACTACCTTTGGATTGTCCTTTCCAGTGGCTCATCAGTAAAGTTTGGCTTAGTTTTCACCGGTTTTACGTTTTAAAAGATCATAAAAGTCTTGAAAGGTTTGAATGTTCGCAAAATCTGATTCTACTAATTTAACACCAAAATTGGACTCAATGATAACGACAAGATCGACGTAGTCCAAACTATCTAGATTTAAAGTGTCTTTTAAATTTAGATTCGGCTGAATTACGTCAACATCCACCTCAAACTCATCAACAAGTATTTCGTTAATCTTTTCAGAAATCATTTTTATAAGTTAATCTTTAATTTTTTTAATAACTAAGGCGGAGTTAGTTCCCCCAAAGCCAAAAGAATTGGACAAATATAGATCAAATTCTTTAAATAATGTCTTCTTAACAATATTTAATTTGGCCGAATGCTCATCTGGATTTTCGAAATTAATGTTTGGGGCAATAAAATCATTTAGCATCATAATATTGGAGTAGATGATTTCACTGGCGCCAGCCATCCAACATTCGTGTCCAGTCATTGATTTTGTAGAACTGACGAAAGGTTGGTTTTCACCAAATACACGCAGGATCGCTTGGGCTTCATTTGCATCACCTACAGGTGTTGATGTCGCATGCGCGTTGATGTAGGCGATATCTGTGGGACTGATTTCCGCTTGTTTAATCGCCCGTTGCATAGCTATAGCTGGCCCGTCGACGTTTGGCGTAGAGATATGACCGCCATTGGATGAAAAACCGTAACCGAGTATTTCGGCGAGGATAGGCGCGCCTCGACGTATTGCTGATTCATAACTTTCGATAATTAACGTAGCTGCTCCACCCGAAGGCACCAAGCCAGAACGGTCTTTGTCAAAAGGGCGCGAAACTGTTGTAGCCGGTAAAGCATCATTTCCAAATACCCCTAGACCATCAAAACTGGCCATTGCATATTTGTTGATCTCTTGTGCGCCGCCACATATAATCATGTCCTGCATTCCACTTTTTATTAAATTGAATCCCAGACCCAAGGAATGAGATCCCGAAGCACAGGCTGCTGAAATCGTCATATTGATTCCTTTCAATCGGAATATGGTGGAGAGGTTCATGGTCACCGTAGAGTTCATTGATTTGAAAATTGCCCCCGAACCGATAAGGCTGGTGTCTTTTTTTTCGCGGACAATATCAACGGCCTCAATGATTGCTTTAGATACCGAATCATTACCATATAAGATGCCGATCTCATGTTGATCTAGATAAGTATCATCAATGTCCGCATTTTTTAAGGCTTCCATCGTCGCCAGATAGGCGTATTCGGTTTCTTCGCCAATGGACATCCGTTGGCGACGGTTTAATTCATTTTTTAAATTAGGTAGGGGTACAGCACCCGTCAGTGCTGAGCGAAACCCAAATTGCTTACGTTCGGTATCGAAGATTATACCCGATTTTCCTGCTTGAAGAGATTGCTTTACTTCATCCAAAGATGTTCCTAAGCAGGAATATATCCCCATACCCGTGATCACTACTCTTTGTTCCATAGCTTTACGAATAAACTCCCCCATTTATGTTAATCACCTCGCCTGTAATATATCCCGCTTTTGAAGAAGCCAAAAAGCTGACTAAGTTGGCAACTTCTTCGGGCTCACCAAATCTATTTGCGGGTATCAATTTTTTTAATTCTTTTTCATCCATATTAGCTGTCATATCGCTATGGATAAACCCTGGTGCTACAGCATTGACCGTAATGTTCCGTTTGGCGACTTCTTGTGCTAATGCTTTGGTAGCACCTAGCAAAGCGGCCTTCGCAGCTGAATAGTTGGTCTGGCCCGGTGTTCCCTTGACGCCAGAGACTGAAATAATATTGATGATACGACCATAACGTTGGCGAAGAAGCTTTTGTATGAAAAACTGTGTGACATGATAGAAACCGTTTACAGTCGTGTTAATGACTGAAGACCAGTCTTCGCTGGACATCCACATAAATAAACCATCCTTGGCAATACCAGCATTGTTGACAATGACCTCGATAACGGCTTCCGGGTGACTGGCTTCCCATTGGGATAGGGCATTGGTGACTGCCGCATGGTCTGCCACATCAAATTTTAAAATAGTTCCAGTTCCACCTGTCGCCTCAATGCCAACAAGCGTTTCCTTTGCTGCATTCTCATTATGCTGAAAATTAATCAATACATGATAACCTAATTCCTGAGCTAGTTTAATACAAATTGCTCTTCCAATTCCTCTAGATCCACCAGTAACTAAAGCACACTTCATCCTTCGGTACGTATATTAATTTTGAAATAATTCTGCATTGTCAAACCACTTATTTCCTAAGAGATTTCCTTTGGTATCAATGAATCCCCATTTACCGTTGAGTTTGACACGGGCAAGCCCATCAATAAAGCCCTTTTCCTGCTTCTTAAAAGTCAATGCTGCTGTAATGTCGTATTGAAAAGGAATAACAACTTTGCCCGCTCTATCGATAAATCCCCATTTGCCATCTTTGACAGCAGCAAGTCCTTCGGGAGAGAAAGATAAGGCATCGTGGTAAGCTACAGGAATAATCATTTTACCAGTGTTATCGACATATCCCCATTTCCCATTCATTTTCACAGGCGCTAGACCATGCTGGAAATTTCGAGCATCATCATAAGTAGCAGTAATTGCCCATTTACCTTCTGCTGTCATAAAACCTACTTTATTGCCTTGTTGAACAAGAATAAAGTCTGGATTTTCTATGTTTTCAATTTTTGAAACAGCCGGTACGAGGATTTCTGTTTGACCAGACACGATATACCAGTTATTTTGTTTTTTCGCCCAAACGAATCCCGCATTGAAGTCTCCGATATCATCATAGTTAGGTGCAACAATTTCTTTCCCCAGGTTGTCAATGATACCCCATTTTTTGTTTTTTGCAATTTTGGCATAACCACCTTTAAACGGACGGATAACATCATAAGTAGGGGCGAGCACAACCTCTTGTTTATTGTTAATAAGCCCTACTAAGTTTGAGTCGTCACGGTAGAAGGCTACACCGTCATTGAATTCATAGACACGTTTACTGGAAATTGCTTTCATTTCCTGACCTAAGGAATCGATATATTGCCAACCTTTCGAGGATTTGACCATAGCCATTCCCTGACTGAATGATCGGGCATTATCATATTGTGGCTGAACGATATAATTGGCGTCTTTATCTACAAATCCCCATTTGCTACCATTGTAAACAGCGATCTTTCCTTCGGACTGATCCTGTGCATCTTTATACTGAGGAGCAATCTGAAATGTCCCGTCTTTTTTGATAAATCCGATAAGTCCTTTTTCTTGGACCCGAGCTAATTGCTGTGCGGATGTGATGGAGCAGGATAGTATAAACAGTCCGCCAAGGGTGAGCTTCTTAATTATCATTTTTATTTATCAGATAGTCTTTTACTTTTTGTATAATCGGATACATCGCTTGATCTTCTTTAAAGACCGGAAATAATTTGCGAAGGTCCATATACCAAGATAGTGTTTCTTTTGCTAATTTTTCCTGACAGCCCAAATTGTCAATTGCCTGAGCTAAAGTTATAAATTCTATTGCCAATACTTCAAATGAGTTTTCAATAATCTGACTGCAGGACATTGCGGCATTTGTACCCATACTGACAATATCCTGGTTGTCGTTATTGTTGGGAATACTATGGATATAGATGGACGTACTTAAGGCCTGAGATTCCGCAGTAGTGGAGGTCGCGGTGAACTGTACACCCTGCATACCAAAATTTAGTCCCAAGGTTCCCAAATTCATAAAAGGTGGGAAAATCTCATTGATCTTGCTATTCAAGAGATAATTCAATTGTCTTTCAGCCAGCATGGTCATTTTGGTCATCACCAGTTTGAGCTTATCCATCTCAAGTGAAATATAATCACCATGAAAATTACCACCATGATATACATGTTTGCTCTCCACATCAATTATGGGATTGTCATTGGCGGAATTGAGTTCATTTTCAAGTACAGCTGCGACATTGTCAATGGTATCGGAAATTGGTCCCAAGATCTGCGGTACACAACGGATAGAATAATATTCCTGAACTTTGTCTTTGAAGATATCCTCTTGGTTTTCACCTGAGTACAGGTGATCTTCACGTTTTCGGATCAATAAGCTGGAGGCAAGGTGATTCCGCATTTTCCTTGCGATATTCTGCTGTCCAATATGTTTTTTACTTTGATTTAACGCTTCTGAAAAATGATCATCGTATGCTTGCACAATTTCGTTGATAGCGCATGCCGCTTTGATAGACCAGGATAGTGCCTTTTGGGCCTGATTCCAATTTAGGATACCAATGCCTGTCATGACAGAAGTTCCATTGATCAATGCTAGACCTTCACGAAGGACAATTTGAATAGGTTTGAGCCCCTCCGCTTCAAAGGCCTGCATGGTGGCGATACGTTCATTTTTATAGATTACCTCGCCTTCACCGATCAACACTAATGCCAGATGGGCCAATTGTACAAGATCGCCACTCGCACCGACACCACCATGCGCAAAAATGATCGGCGTAATGTTGCGGTTGATGAGTTCTTTCATTAATGTGATCGCTGAGCGATGAACACCTGAATAACCCAGTGTTAGCGTATTCAAGCGGGCTAAAATCGTGCTTTTAACCTGCAATGGGTCTAAGAGCCGCCCTGTTCCTGATGCGTGGCTGCGGATCAGATTGTATTGAAGCTTGATTCTATCCTCGTCCTTAATTCTATATTGTGCCATAGGGCCGAAGCCGGTATTGACACCATAAATTATTTTGTTATCGGCAAATTTTAGAAGAAAATCGTGACTAGCATCAACTTTCTCCCAGACATCGTCATCAATAGCCAAGTGTTCATTTCTATAGGTTATTTGGACAAACTGTTTTAAATCTAAATGCTTTGCAAGTGAGCTCATGGGGTATGGGATAGCAATTTTGAAAAACTCTCGAAATTGTTTTTTTTATATTATTTTTTGTGAATAGATTTGGCATTTATTAATCAGAGACGAAATTAATATTTTTTTCTTTTAATCAAAGCGTATAATGAACGTTGAAGAGGTCGACATTTTGATCATTGGGGCTGGTCCATCAGGAGCAGTGGCTGCGGGGTATCTGCAAAAACAGGGGGCGAAAATAAAAGTAGTTGAAAAGAGCAGATTTCCAAGGATAGTGGTTGGGGAGAGTTTGATTCCTCGGGTTATGGACCACTTTGATGAAGCAGGATTGTTTGACGCGTTGGATGCTAAGGGTTTTGAAAAGAAATTTGGTGCGCGCTTTATACGTGGCGAGGAAATCTGTATTTTCGATTTCTCTGATAAGTTTTCCCCTGGTTGGGATTGGACATGGCAGATTCCCAGAGCAGACTTTGATCTGGAAATGGCCAATGAGCTCATCCGAAAAGGTGTGGATCTACAATTTGAGACCGAAGTGATCGATGTACAGTTTATGGATGAAATGTCTATGACCACTGTACGTAACAAAGAAGGCGTAGAGACAACCATTAAAGCAAATTTTCTGATCGATTGCTCTGGCTATGGTCGGGTGCTGCCACGTATGTTAAATCTGGATCAGCCTTCCCGATTAAGTCCGCATTCGGCGATATTTAGCCATGTCAGCGATGTAAACAGACCAGTAGGACAGGAGGGGAGCTTGATATCTTTTGATATATTGGAAACGCAGGTCTGGTTATGGGTTATCCCATTTTCGAATGGCAATACATCTGTAGGGATTGTAGGGCCAACTTCCTTTATTGAAAATCTTGGTGCAGATACAACTGTTGCATTGAACAAGGCGATTCAACTTTCTGATTACTATGTGAAGCGTTTTGGCGATTTGCCTTTTATTTTTGAACCGCGCAAATTGAGTAATTATTCGACAGCGGTAAGTAAGATGTACGGAAAGGGGTATGCATTGACTGGTAATAGCTCTGAATTCCTTGATCCTGTATTCTCTTCGGGTGTGTGTTTTGCCACAGAGTCCGGTATCTTGGCCGCAAAACTGGCTTTAAGGCAAGTGCGAGGCGAAACGGTAGACTGGCAATCGGAGTTTGAAGATTATATGAAAGAAGGGATTGCTGTTTTTACCACTTACATCCAGGAATGGTATACCGGAAATCTACAGGAGCTGTTTTATCATCGACCGGAAAACCCAGAAGTTAAAAGAAGCATCTGTGCTATATTAGCGGGATACGTCTGGGATAGAAATAATCTATTTGTTGTGAAGCATGACCGTGCTGTGAAAAATTTGGCACATCTTATCCGAATGTCCAAAGGTGAACAATATGATTCGCTATGCTAAAATTACGATCTGGGATGGTATTGTGTGATGATGGAATGGAGGTAATCCCGATCTATATGTGTATATATTTCAGTTGTTGTAATACTTTCATGCCCCAGCATATCTTGTACAGCCCTTAGATCAGCACCGCCTTCAACAAGGTGGGAAGCGAAGCTATGTCTAAAGGTGTGAGGACTGATTATCTTCTGTAACCCAATTTTCTGAGCAAGTTCCTTAATGATCAGAAAGATCATCACCCGGGACAAAGCCGAACCTCTTCTGTTCAGAAATACAATATCCTCATTTCCATTCTTGATCTTAATATGTGGCCTAATGGAATCCAAATAAAGCCTGAGATGTTTGATCGCCTGTTGTCCAATGGGAATCAGTCTTTCTTTGCTACCTTTACCTTCCACTTTGATAAATTCTACGTCGAGAAACAAATTGGAGATCTTGAGATTGACGAGTTCAGACACACGCAATCCACAGCCATATAAAACTTCAATAATTGTTTTATTGCGTTGGCCTTCCGTGGAAGAAAGATCTATAGCAGCTATCAATTGATCAATCTCATGAATACTCAATACACTGGGGAGTTTCCTCGCCAGGCGTGGCGCTTGTAGCAATTCTGTTGGATTATTATCCAGTTCATGTTCAATGATCAGAAAACTAAAAAAGGTTTTTAGCCCGGATATCAAGCGGGATTGTGTAAAAGGTGAAATATTGAACTCCTGTAACCAGTGTAGAAAATCCTGAATATCCTTCCGTACGACTTTGTTTAAAACGAGTCCGTTGTCCTCACAATAGATCTGGAATTTGGAGACATCGTTGAGGTAAGCCTCGATCGAATTAATGCTCAAACCCCGCTCGAACTTTAGAAATTGCTCGAATTCTTTTTTAATGACCTGCCAGTTGCTAAAATCCATTTGCAACAAAATTACAATTAACTATTGTTCTTTTCGAAAGATATTCTGTATTTTTAAACGTGTTTTTTATAAACCATGAGCAGTCGTAAAGAGACACTCGATCCCATATGGGATATTAATAAATATTATTTATCCGTATTTTACTATTTATCGGGACAATTGGTCTCCAGTTCCGTTTACCCTAATATAAACAATTAGCAAAAAATAACTGACTAAAAAAAAAAGAGATTTTTTTGTATGAAATTCATTAAACCACTTGCATTAGCCTTTTTGCTTCCGGCTACATTTTACGGCGTAGAGGCAAAAATGCCAACTACTTTAACGGCACATGCCAGGGCTATTCTATCGCAGGATAGTTTGGCCTTAAATCAAAAGTTACCTTTCGACAATGAAGTTGTCACTGGTAAATTGAAAAATGGATTTACATATTTTATCCGCAAAAATACTGAGCCTAAGGGGCGCGTTACCATGTATTTGGGTATGAAAGCGGGTTCAATCCTAGAAAACGAAAAACAGCTTGGGTTGGCGCACTTTTTAGAGCACATGAACTTTAATGGCTTGAAGCATTTTCCAAAAAATGAACTTGTCAATTACCTTCAGAAAGCTGGTGTACGATTTGGCTCGGATCTGAATGCCTACACAAGCTTTGATCAGACCGTCTATCAATTACCTATCCCATCTGATGATCCGGAATTGCTGAAAAATGGACTACAGGTCATGCGCGATTGGGCACAGGATGCTTTATTGGACGGTGAAGAAATTGACAAAGAACGCGGTGTTATTTTGGAAGAGAAACGTGGTGGAAGAGGTGTGCAGCAGCGTCTGCAAGATCAGTATTTTCCTATGGTGCTTAATGGCTCCCTTTATTCAAAACGTCTACCTATTGGTACCGAAGAAATTTTAAAGACTTTTCCGTATACTGAAATACGCAAATTTCATCAGGATTGGTATCGACCAGATCTACAAGCGCTCATTATTGTAGGTGATATTGATCCCAAAGCAATTGAGGAAAAAGTGAAAGTATTATTTTCGGATATGACAATGCCGAAAAAGGTGCTTCCACGCAAAGAGTACAAGGTCGATTTATTAAATAAAAACCAATTTTTGACTATTTCGGATCCGGAATTGCCTTATACTGTCGCTCAGGTCTTAATCAAAAATGAGAAAGACAAGGTTGTCACTGTTGGAGACTACCGTAATGAATTACTCAAAAATATTTTCAATCAGATGATTGCTGGTCGTTTTTCTGAACTGATGCAGCAACCGAATCCACCTTTTATGCAAGCTGGTGGTAGTATTGGTGATTTTGTTGCGAATTTAAATACCTTCTCTTTATTGGTTGTACCTAAACCTGGTGAACTGGAGTCTGGATTTAAGGCCATGCTGACTGAATTTGAACGTATTCAAAAATATGGTTTCACGCAGACAGAATTGGATCGTGCGCTTGCCGATATGAAGAAAGGAAATGAAATGGCATATATCGAGCGGGATAAGAAGAAATCCGATAGCTATGTCAACCGTTATCTGAACTATTTCATCGACAATGAGCCGGCCTTGAGCAATGAATCTTCTTATAGCTTAACGAAACAGTTGTTGCCTACATTGAAACTCGAAGAGGTGAATGGCCTGGTTAAAAAGTATTACACGGATTTAAATCGTGATATATTAATTATGGGGCCAGAAAAGGAAAAGGCGAACCTGCCTACAGAACAAGCTGTTTTGGGATGGGTGAAGGCGGTCGAAGATAGTCCGGTTTCTGCTTATGAGGATAAGGTCTCCAATCTTCCCTTGCTTTCCAAAGAACCTACTAAGGGTTCAATCGTGTCCTCAAAGGATGTCACAGCCGTCCAAGCTAAAGAATTGGTTTTGAGCAATGGCGTGAAGGTGATTTTAAAACCTACAGATTTTAAAAATGACGAAATCCAGATTATGGCCTATAGTCCTGGAGGAACGTCGTTGTATGCTGATGCTGATTACTTCTCCGCTTCAAATGCCTCTTCATTAGTCGATGCGAGCGGTGTCGGACAAATGAGTAACGTGGAGCTGACTAAATATCTTGCCGGAAAAGAGGTGTCGATTTCCCCATATATCTCAGAAAGATATGAGGGTCTTTCAGGTAGCACGGACAAAGAAGGCTTGAAAAGTGCTTTTGAGCTCATTTATGGCTATTTTACAGAGCCTCGTCTGGATAGTGACGTTTTCCAAAGTACAATGACAAGAGCAAAAGGATCACTAGAAAATAGATTGAGCGATCCAAATAATGTTTTTTCAGATAAAGTGAAGGCGGTACTCTATGGGAATAACGTTCGCCGGCAAAATGCTACTGTCGAGACGCTAACAAAAATCGACCGTGATCGTGCATTGGCAATTTATAAAGAGCGATTTGCAGATGCTTCAGATTTTGTGTTTACCATTGTAGGCTCATTTGATGAAGCACAGATTAAACCGTTCATTGAGACTTATCTTGCTTCCCTACCTGCGGTCAAACGAGGAGAGAATTACAAAGACTTAAATATTCTGGAACCGAATAAGGGGGAACGTGTGGTTGTTCATAAAGGCAAGGAAGAAAAAGCAAGTACCCAATTGGCTTATTACGGAGACTATAATTATAGTGAAAGTGAGAATGTCAATATGGAAGCTTTAGAAAGTGTATTGACAATCAAATTGCTTGAGCGACTGCGCGAGAAAGAAGGTGGTGTTTACGGCGTTGGTGCCCGTGCCAGCTTCGGTAAATTACCTAAAGCACGCTATGCCTTTTCAATTGGTTTTGGTTCAGCAGTGGATAAAGCGGATGTTTTGATTGCTTCTGCTTTGGATGAAGTGAAAAAGATACAGGATCAAGGTGCGGATAAAGTAGATATTGAAAAATTTGTGGCTGAACAAAAAAGACAGAATGAATTGAGTTTACGTGAAAATGGCTACTGGCTGAATTACATTTCGAGTTCTTATCAAAATGATTTGGATATCACTAGATATAAACGTCGGATAGAGAACCTGAATAAAGTTACGCCAAAATCAATACAAGATGTAGCTGGAAAGTACCTGAAGAAAGATCGGCTTTTCGAATTCATTTTAATGCCAGATTCTAAATAAAGAATAGCATTGATCCAATATCAATGGGTAGGGGCTGTTTGCGAAAAGCAAGCAGCCTTTATTGTACAAAAAACTTTATTGTACAAAAAAAATCCCAATCATTTCTGATTGGGATTACCAAAAATTTCAATAAATATCTCTTTTAACCTAAATAAGATTTTAAGATTTTGCTTCTTGAAGTGTGTCTCAAACGTTGAAGAGCCTTGTCTTTAATTTGACGGACGCGTTCACGTGTCAAATTGAATTTCTCACCGATTTCTTCGAGCGACAGTTGGTGGTTGGAACCTAATCCAAAGAATAGAACGATGATTTCACGTTCTCTTTCTGTTAAAGTTGCCAATGATCGCTTGATTTCTTCTGATAGAGATTCATCAATTAGAGAACTATCGGTGTCTGGGTCATGGTTTTCCAATACATCCAAGAGTGTGTTTTCTTCACCTTGAACGAAAGGTGCATCCATAGACACATGACGTCCAGAATTACTTAGGGTATCCGAAACCTTGTCAACTGTGGTTTCAAGGATATCAGCCAATTCTTCTGGAGATGGTTCCCGCTCGTATTCTTGTTCTAGTTTTGAGAAAGCTTTACTGATTTTGCTTAGAGAACCTACTTGGTTCAATGGCAGACGTACGATACGTGATTGTTCAGCAATTGCTTGAAGAATAGATTGGCGAATCCACCAAACGGCATAAGAAATAAATTTAAAACCCTTTGTTTCGTCAAAACGTTTAGCCGCTTTAATTAAGCCCAGGTTGCCTTCATTGATTAAATCACCTAAGGTCAATCCTTGATTTTGATATTGTTTTGCTACTGATACTACGAAACGAAGGTTGGTTTTAGTCAATTTTTCCAAGGCAACTTGGTCGCCTTCGCGGATGCGCTGTGCTAATTCTACTTCTTCTTCTGCTGTAATTAAGTCTACTTTACCAATTTCGTGTAAGTATTTGTCTAAAGACTGGGACTCACGATTGGTGATAGATTGTGTAATTTTGAGCTGTCTCATTAATTTTTATTAATTCTCCTCTCTAAGAAATGTTTGCGAAAATACGAAAAATTTTTGAATTATTAATGGAAAATGGATTATCTAACCTCTCATCTATAATGAGTTATGATTTTGTAAATCTTCATTTTACACTATCAAAAACTATTCCATTTAAAATTGTTTTTCTTTCTCAATTGTGGCTATAATATTCAACTGATTGATATTTAAAGCGCTAACAAATTTTATTTTTTTTCTATTCTCAAGTAATTTATCTAATGATATCAGATATGTTACGTAAAACGTATTCTTTGAATTTATTTTAAAATGATAATTTTATGATAAAACAAAAAGATATATGTTTTGTTTTACAAGAGACATTAAATAAATTTAAAGGAATAAAAATTATAATATGCCAATCTTAATTCATTTGGATAAAATAATGAAAGAGAAAAAAATGTCACTTAACCAATTGAGTGACAGTGTAGGGATTACACTTTCTAATCTTTCAATCATAAAAAATCAAAAGGCTAAGGCCCTGCGATTAGATACACTTGAAGCAATATGTAAAGCGCTAGACTGTCAGCCTGGTGATTTGTTGCAATATTATGATGGAGATGACGAGAAAAACTAGAATCTATAGCCTTTTAAAAAGTCTACCACATTCATTTTCTTCTTGCCTTCCAGTTGAAGTTCCGATACCATGATATAGCCATCTTGTGTCGCAAACTTTAAATAGCTTTTTTGGTCTGTCTCTATTGTTCCCGGTGCAGCAGTAGTAGCTGTTTGCTCTTTTTCTGTTTTATATATTTTTAATACCTTGTTATTGAGTACAGTAAATGCCGTTGGATATGGACTAAGTCCGCGTATAAAATTATAAACAGCATCAGTAGATTGATCCCAATTTATTTTACAATCTTCTTTAAAAATTTTCGGTGCGTGTTTCAACGTTTCTGTTGGGAGGATATCATCTTGGCTTTTCGGCTGTAAATTTCCCTCTTTCAGCTGTTGTATCGTTTGAAGGAGTGTTCTGGCTCCCGCAACCATCAGGTTGTCGTGAAGATCTCCAGCTGTGTCAGTTTCATTTATTGTAACTTTTTCGGCTAAAAGTATATTTCCAGTATCAATCTCATGTTGCAATAAGAATGTAGTCACTCCGGATTCTTTCTCCCCATTCATAATAGCATGATTGATTGGAGCTGCACCTCGGTATTGGGGGAGTAAAGAGGCATGTACGTTAATGGTGCCCTGTTTCGGCATATTCCAGACAACTTCAGGCAGCATACGGAATGCCACCACGACCTGAAGATCGGCTTGATAGTTTTTGAGTTCGGCAAGAAAGGCCTCATCCCGAAGTTTGACCGGTTGAAGGACGGGGATATTGTGTTGGGTAGCGTATGCTTTAACGGCTGATTCATGTATCTTTTGCCCACGACCTGCCGGTTTGTCCGGTACTGTAACTACAGCAACGACTTGTTCGCCAGATTGAATGAGTGCATCAAGTGAAGCAACGGCAAAGTCAGGAGTGCCCATGAAAATAATACGCATAAGAGCTGTGTTTTTTGTAAAATCCTTAAAATCAATAAAATCGTTGGGATGATAGAAATCATCTGCGAAAACGCTAATAATTTGCTATTAAAGTTTTGTAAATAACAAATTTTTATAACTTTGCGAAGTTACATAAATATATTGAAAGCTTGAATTTTCCTTATTTTTTAGCAAATCGAATAGCATTTTCAGGTAAACGGACGTTCTCAAAATTGATCGTTCGGGTTACGATCGGTGCAATTGCGCTAGCCATTGCTGCCATTATCATATCTATTGCGGTTTTGCGGGGATTTAAGGGGGAGATCATCAGCAAGCAACGTGGTTTTTTTGCGGATGTATTGGTGCTACGTTATGATCTCAATAAATCGTATGAAAATTCACCCATCTCACTTACGCCTCAACTCCATAAGTCTATATTAGCAGACCCTGAAGTATATTCCATTAATCCATTTGCAACCAAAGCTGGGATTATCAATGTGAACGACGAAGTGGAAGGCGTGGTTTTGAAAGGTATTGATTCGCTATACGATCAGCAGCCTATAAAAAATATGCTGCTCGAAGGGAATACGATAGATTTTAAATCCGAGAACACCGATAATCAGATCTTAATTTCTAAATATCTGGCAGATAGATTGTTGTTGAAAGTAGGCGACGATTTTATTATGTATTTTGTCCAGGAGCCCATCCGTAAGCGAAAGTTTGTCATCAAGGGAATATTTAATACAGGGTCGGAGGAGCTTGATAAAGTTTACGTAATCGGATCTTTGAATGTCATTAGAAAGCTGAGCAATCTTGATGATAATGAGGTCGGTGGCTATGAGATTCGAATCAAGGATTTCAGCCAACTCCAACAGACAACACAAAAAATAGAAGATATGCTGCCTATTGATATGCAGGCAATCAATATTAAAGACCAGGTGCCCGATATTTTCCAGTGGTTGGATTTATTGGATATGAACACCAAAATTATCTTTATCTTAATGACTGTGGTAGCTATTATCAATATGATTTCAGCTTTATTGATCACCATCCTTGAGCGCACATCCATGATTGGTATATTAAAGGCTTTGGGTTACCATAATGCTGGTATACGCCGGGTCTTTATGTATAGTGCCCTGTATCTCATTGGACTTGGTCTGTTGATTGGAAATCTTATCGGATTAGGCTTTTATTTTCTACAGGATTATACCCATTTTTTCAAACTGGATGAGCAGACCTACTACATTTCTTATGTTGCCGTAAAACTCTATTGGTCCGACGTTATTTTGGTCAATCTTGCGGTGGTATTTATTGGCATGGTTTCCTTGTTTATTCCTTCGATGTTAATCACCAAGATTAGTCCGATAAAAGCAATTTCTTTTAAGTAAGCCCTTTTTTAGGCGTCGTTTTGTTGGAAAAATTGTATTTTTAAAGCTGTTAGCTATTTTACGGCTGGTAACGAAAAATAAGTTGACACATTTTACCGATAGCATACGAGCACATATGAATAAAACTTTCGAGCATATTTCCCACGCTTTTGAAGCGCCCTTACAGAATCCCGTACTTATTTTTTCACTGGTACTCTTTATTATCCTACTTTCACCCATTATCCTCAGACCGATCAAGGTGCCGGGCATTATTGGTTTGATTATATCTGGTGTTATTATTGGACCCCATGGATTAAATTGGTTGGAAAAAAACTCTGCAATTAATCTGTTTTCCACGATAGGGCTTTTGTATATTATGTTTATTGCCGGTCTGGAATTGGATATGAATGAATTTAAAAAGACCAAGAACAAAAGTTTGCTATTTGGTTTTTTTACATTTATTGTGCCTATAAGCATAGGTTATCCTGTTTGTCATTTGTTGTTGGGGTACGATGTACTGGCGAGTCTTTTGATCTCGAGTATGTTTGCGACGCACACCCTAGTATCTTATCCCATTGTGAATAGTTATGGTATTTCCAAGATGGAAGCTGTGGCGATTACGATTGGTGGTACGATCCTGACCGATACGGCAGTACTGATTATATTGGCTGTTATTACTGGAGTTTCACAGGGTAATATTGGAAATGAATTTTGGGTTACACTTGGGATTTCCTTCGCCATATTCCTCTTTATCATGTTCGGTATTATCCCGCGGATCGCAAAATGGTTTTTTGAACGGTTGGGCAGCGAAAAGACATCAAACTATATTTTTGTACTTTCCGTAGTGTTTTTTGCGGCATTCTTAGCGGAAATTGCGGGACTGGAACCTATTATCGGGGCCTTTGTGGCTGGTCTGGCCTTGAATAAATTGATTCCGCATTCTTCGGCTCTGATGAATCGAATTGAGTTTATCGGGAATGCCGTTTTTATTCCTTTCTTCCTCATATCAGTCGGTATGATAGTGGATGTGAGTGTAATTTTAAAAGGACCTCAGGCATTAATTATAGCAGGTACCTTGACTGTCGTTGCAATCGTGGGGAAATATGCTGCTGCTTGGCTGACACAGAAAACATTTAAATATAGTCGTGGGCAGCGCAACTTGATTTTTGGCTTGAGCAGCGCTCATGCTGCAGCGACTTTGGCTGTTATTATGGTCGGTTATAAAAATGGCATCATTGATGAAAATGTCTTGAATGGTACGATTTTGTTGATCTTGGTAACTTGTATTGTTGCCACTATTGTGACAGGGAATGCTTCCCGGAAAGTGGTTATGGATGGGGAGCAAGATGAAGAGCATACTGACGTGGTGAAGGAGAAAGACGAAAATATATTGATCTCTATTGCAAATATGGACAATATGGAACCTATCCTTGACTTTTCCACTTACATCAAGAGTAAAAAATGCACTCAGCCTGTGAATATTGTATCCGTGGTAAAAGATAATGAACAGGCACAGCTGAATATGAGTAAAGCCCGCAAAAATTTGGACAATATGGTGCGTTATGCTTCTGGTTCGGAGACCAATGTTAATATCAGTGCAACGATAGATTTAAATATTGCAAGCGGTGTAGCTCGGTCAGCGAAAGAAGTTTCTGCAAATTGTATTGTGCTTGGTTGGCCAAGCGCAGCAAATTTTATGGATAAATTTGTTGGTGAAAAAACAGAAAGTATCCTCAACAGAACATCGGCTAATGTGATGCTCTGCCATTTTAGAAAACCTTTTATTTCCAATAAAGCTATCGTTGTATTTGCACCGCCAATGTGTGAGGCAGAGTTTGGTTTCGAGTATTGGTTGGAGAAGGTTATTAAACTTGCACAGGAACTATCGGTTCCAATCTCTTTTGTTGTGGATACGCGCTCCACATCTGCAATTGAGGCGCACCTGGTCGAAATAAAGAACTCTGTGCCAGTTACTTTTAAACACTATGATGACTGGGATAATTTACAGGGATTAAAAGCGTTTAAGGACGAAGAGTCCATGTTCATTTTTGTGTCTGCACGAAATGGAGAGGTTTCATATCGCGATTCGTTGGATGGTGTGGCAAAAAAATTAGATCGGATCTATGCAAACGAAAACCTTGTTTTGGTGTTTCCTAGTAGGGTAGAGAATGCGCACATCGACGAATACGAGGATGTTGAGGCTGCTCCGATATTCCGAAAGATTAGTAAAGAGATTGGAAATATGTTTAATAAAGGATAGTTGCTATCCGCAAAAAACGCTGATTATGTCAAATAAGATTACAATGTCCAACGATGGAACACTACAAGTTCCAGATTCCCCAACGATTCCTTTTATCATAGGTGATGGTATAGGTCCTGACCTATGGCATGCCGCCGTGCGTGTTTTTGATAAAGCCGTGGAGAAGTCCTATAACGGACAACGAAAAGTCAGTTGGAAGGAAGTTTTGGCAGGAGAGAAAGCATTTGATGAAACCGGAGAGTGGTTGCCCAAAGCGACATTGGATCTATTGCGCGAATACCTGGTTGGTATAAAAGGGCCTTTGACCACACCCGTAGGTGGTGGCATACGCTCCTTGAATGTTGCCTTACGGAAGGATTTGGATCTCTACGTCTGCCAGCGACCGACGAAGTGGTTCCAAGGTGTGCCATCTCCGGTCAGACATCCAGAATATGTGGATATGGTCATATTTCGGGAGAATACCGAAGATATCTATGCCGGGATAGAGTTTCAGGCGGGAAGTGCAGAAGCCAATAAACTACAGGATTTTTTACATGACGAACTTGATATTGACTATAACTTTTCGAGTACCACGGGGGTAGGGGTCAAGCTGGTTTCTGAAGAAGGATCCAAACGCTTGGTTCGAGCAGCGATTGAACATGCTATTCATTATGCATTACCCTCGGTGACTATAGTGCACAAGGGTAATATTATGAAATATACAGAAGGAGCCTTTAAAATCTGGGGTTTCGAGGTTGCAGAAACAGAATTTGCGGATAAGACCTATACTTGGGGGCAATGGGAACGTACCAAAGCAGCGCAAGGTGAGGCCGCGGCCAACCAGGAACAAAAAGAAGCCTTGGCTTCAGGTAAAATCTTGATTAAGGATATTATCGCAGACAACTTCCTGCAACAAATCTTGCTTAATCCGCGCGACTTTTCTGTGGTGGCAACCTTAAATCTAAACGGGGATTATATCTCGGATGCTTTGGCAGCCATGGTAGGCGGTATAGGAATTGCACCGGGGGCCAATATCAACTTTAAAACCGGTCACGCTGTTTTTGAAGCGACCCATGGTACAGCACCTCGGTTTGCGAATACCAATACCATGAATCCTTCATCCGTTATCCTCAGTGGTGTGATGATGTTTGAATACCTGGGTTGGACAGAAGTAGCGGCGGCAATTGTGCGTGCATTGGGGGAAACCATTATTGCGAAAACGGTCACTGTTGATTTTTACAATCTGATGGATGATGCGACCTTAGTGAAAACCAGTGAGTTTGCTGATCGGATCATCGAAAAATTATAAGGATTTTCTTTTTTAAGATATTAAGCAGAAATTTGACTAAAATTTCTGCTTTTTTATGGACTACGACCAACTTCCTCCTTTTGTAAAGGAATCCACCGTTTTTAGTACGGAAGATAAAATTAAACTGGCAAAGTTAGATCGACTGCCTACACCGTTAGAGGTGGATGAGATTACGTCCTTGCCAGAAATTTACGAATTGTTAAATGCCTTTATTGGAGACCAATCCTCCCGTAACGTCCATCTTCAGCTTAAAGCAAAGGAGTATTTGCAAGATAATCAATTAGATATGGCTTGGAAAGTGATTCTTCTGTGATTGTTTTAATAACCAATAGGGATCTACTTGTGTAATATTTTTATTGAAATGATTCAGAATTTTGTAAATTTTCAATAAAAAAACAGAATAGTTGAAAAATATATAATTTTATTTTACCTTTGGTTTTTAAAACAACAGATTGCTTTACTAGGGTTCTGAATGAGCAATCAAACAAACTATAACATCAATGAAACATAATTTTGGAGCAGGTCCATGTATTCTGCCAAAGGAAGTATTTCAACAAGCCTCAGAAGCTGTAATTGATTTTAACAACACAGGTTTATCAATTTTAGAGATCTCTCACCGTTCCAAAGAGTTTGAAGCAGTGATAGATGAGGCGACTCAGTTAGTAAGAGAATTATTAGCCGTACCACAAGGATATTCGATTCTTTTCTTGCAAGGTGGAGCGAGTCTGCAATTTGCGATGGCACCACTTAATCTTTTACCTGAAGGCGGTAAAGCTGCTTATTTGGATACAGGTGTATGGGCAACAAAGGCCTTAAAAGAAGCGAAGAAATTCGGAACAGTAGATGTTGTAGCTTCGTCGATTGATAAAAACTATTCTTATATACCTAAAGGGTATTCAATCCCTTCGGATGCTGCCTATTTTCACTATACTTCAAATAATACGATTTATGGTACTGAGGTGTTTGAAAAACCAGCGACGGAATTACCAGTGGTTGTAGATATGTCTTCAGATATTTTTTCCCGCGAGATCAATGTCGCAGATTACGATTTGATCTATGCTGGAGCACAAAAAAATATGGGTCCTGCTGGCGTAACACTAGTTATTTTGAAGGATGATATTTTAGGTAAATCAGGACGTGTTCTACCTTCGATGTTAGATTATAAATTGCATATCGATGGCGGTTCCATGTATAATACTCCTCCGGTATACTCGATCTTTGTTTCCATGTTGAACCTACGTTGGTTAAAAGCAAAAGGTGGTGTGCCTGTTTTAGAGCAAGAGAATATTATTAAAGCACGTGCTTTATACGATGAGATCGACCGCAACCCTTTATTTAAAGGCACTGCTGCTGTTGAAGACCGCTCGCGCATGAACGTGACTTTCGTGATGGATACTCCTGAATTGGAAGCGGAATTCTTAGCTTTGGCAAAAGAACGTAATCTGATTGGTATCAAAGGACACCGTTCGGTAGGTGGCTTTAGAGCTTCTATCTACAATGCATTGCCTTTGAGCAGTATAAATGCGTTGATTGATGCCATGAAGGAATTTGAAGACACACGCAAATAGTCTATTCAGTCAAAAGTATTTTGATGAAATCATCGGATTTATTCCGTTCACGTCGCTGTCCGAATGAATCTGATTGCTTCATCGCTTAAATAAACAATCAGGGTGTCACAGATTCATGTATAGAATGAAAAATCGACATTCATAAATAAATATAAAGGATGAAAATATTAGCAAATGACGGTATCGATCCACTAGGAAAGAAAATGTTGGAAGATGCTGGTCATACTGTAGATACAAATCATATACCACAAGAGGAGTTAGCTGAAAAGCTGCTTGCTTATGATGCAATCACTGTACGTAGCGCAACTAAAGTTCGTCAGGAATTAATTGATGGCTGCCCAAATTTGAAAGTAATCGGTCGTGGTGGTGTAGGAATGGATAATATTGACGTGGAATACGCACGTTCAAAAGGTATTGCTGTTGTCAATACTCCTGCTGCATCTTCTTTATCGGTGGCTGAATTGGTTTTTGCGCACCTTTTAAACGGTGTACGCTTTTTATATGACTCCAACCGCAAGATGCCTGTTGAAGGAAATACCAAATTCGGTGCTTTGAAAAAAGCCTATGGTGCCGGAACTGAGCTTCGCGGTAAAACAATCGGTATTGTTGGTTTTGGCCGTATCGGTCGTGAAGTAGCTAAAATCGCGATCGGTCTGGGAATGGATGTAGTCTATACAGACCTATTTGAAGGACCCAAAGGCTTAACGATTGAACTTTCTGGTGGTATTCAGGTTGAGGTTCCGATCAAACAGTTGGAAATGGAAGAATTATTGAAAGTTTCTGATTTTATTTCCTTACACGTACCATTTTTGGACAAACCAGCAATTGGCGCAGCAGAGTTTCCCCTGTTAAAAGATGGTGTTGGACTGGTCAACGCTTCTAGAGGCGGTGTTATTGATGAGTTGGAATTAGTGAAGGCATTAGATGCAGGTAAAGTAGCATTTGCAGGTTTAGATGTGTTCGACAACGAACCTACACCACGTGAGGAAATTTTAAAACATCCAAAGATTTCGTTGACACCACATATTGGCGCAGCGACAAATGAAGCACAAGAAAGAATCGGCGAAGAATTGGCCGGTTTACTGATCGAAAACTTGAAGAAGTAATTCTTCCGCATAGAACAAATATATGCGGCACAAAACTTTCATGATTTTGTGCCGCATTTTTTTTAATATACATTCATGAATTGCCTATATTGGCGCACAGAAATTTAATAATTGTAACTTTAGTATGAAAGTTTTAAAATTTGGTGGTACTTCAGTAGGAAGTGCAGTACGTATCAAAGGGTTGTTGGATATTGTAAACCCTTCGGAACGTCAAATCGTTGTGTTGTCCGCGGTAGCTGGAACGACAAATGCTTTAGTAGAAATTGGTCAAGCTTACACAGCAGGTAAGAAGGACGAGGCTAAGGATTTGATCAAGAAGCACAAGGATAAGTACGAAGACCTTATTGAGGAACTTTTTAATACTGAAGCCGGTTATAAAAACGGGAAGGAATTAATCGACTATCATTTTAACCTGATCTCTAGCTTGGCGAACGAGCTGTTTACGTCGATAGAAGAAAAAATTATTTTAGCGCAAGGTGAATTGATGTCCACAGCATTATGGCATTTTTACCTCAATGAAATCGGAATTCAGTCTGTCTTATTACCGGCGCTGGATTTTATGAAAATCGACGAGGACAATGAGCCAATGGTGGAATACATCGGTGATAAATTGAGTACTATTCTTGCTCAACATCCCGAAAATACCTTGTTTATTACACAAGGATTTATCTGTAGAAATTCTTTTGGTGAAATTGATAACTTGCGCCGTGGCGGATCGGATTATACAGCTTCATTGATTGGCGCCGCTATCCGTGCGGATGAGGTTCAGATCTGGACAGACATTGACGGTATGCACAACAATGACCCGCGTGTCGTAAAAGGGACAACACCAATTGCGCATCTTAGCTTCGATGAGGCGGCAGAATTAGCTTATTTTGGGGCGAAGATATTACACCCACAATCGGTATTTCCTGCGCAAAAATATAATGTGCCAGTACGTCTGTTAAATACGATGGAGCCAAATGCTAAAGGAACATTAATTAGCAAAGATGGTGCACAAAAAGGTTGTATCCGGGCAATCGCGGCAAAAGATGGTATCACCGCAATTCATATTCATTCCTCAAGAATGTTGCTTGCTTACGGTTTCTTGCGTCGTGTTTTCGAGATTTTCGAACGCTATAAAACACCGATCGATATGATCACTACCTCAGAAGTAGCGGTTTCGTTGACCATAGATGATACAATAAATTTAGCCGATATCATTAAAGAAGTAGAAGATTTTGGATCTGTTACCGTAGACGGCGATCAAACAATTGTCTGTGTAGTCGGTGACTTTGGTTTGAATAGCCATGGCTATGCTGCACGTGTACTTGATGCTGTAAAACATCTTCCGGTCCGTATGATTTCATACGGTGGTTCGGATTTTAACGTATCCATTTTATTGAATTCGGATCATAAAACAGAGGCTTTACGTTCATTGCATAATCGTTTATTTTAAGAATTAGGTTTTATATGATAAATACAGCTATTGCGGCAAAATTTGCAGAGAAAGAAACGCCGTTTTATTACTATGACTTGGCCGTGTTAAACAAAACCTTGGAAGCGGCTTACGTAGCTTCCCACAAAAGGGGATTCCATGTTCATTATGCATTGAAAGCTAATTTTAACGATGTGTTGTTAAAAGCTATGCAACAGATCGGCTTCGGTGCGGACTGTGTGAGCGGAAATGAAGTGAAAAAAGCTATTGAGTGTGGTTTTGCACCTCAGAATATTACCTTCGCTGGCGTTGGGAAATCGGATAAGGAGATCAATTATGCATTACAACAAAATATCTTTGCATTCAACGTAGAGTCTATTCAGGAGCTTGAGGTTATTAACGAATTGGCATCAAAACAAGGTGTAAAAGCGAATGTTGCATTGCGAATAAACCCGAATGTGGATGCGCATACACACCATTATATTACAACAGGACTCGACGAAAACAAATTTGGTATTCCAAATGCGGATTTGGAGAAATGTGCCGCTGTTCTTAAGAAATGTGATTTTATAGAATTGGTAGGCTTACACTTCCACGTCGGATCTCAGATTACCGATATGACGGTATTCAAAAGTTTGTGTGTTAAAGTTAATGAGTGGAAAAACTGGTTTGAGGAGCGTGGAACACAGATTCGTGTGTTGAACGTCGGTGGGGGCCTTGGGATAGATTATAAAAATCCAGACGGTAATCCAGTTCCAGATTTTGAAGCTTATTTTGACATTTTTGATCGTTTCCTAGAGCGTAAGCCGCATCAGGAAGTTCATTTTGAACTGGGCAGAGCTTTGGTTGCTCAATGCGGAAGCTTGGTGAGCCGTGTATTATATGTTAAGAATGGTGTCAAGAAAAACTTTTTGGTACTGGATGCAGGGATGACTGAATTGATGCGACCAGCCTTGTATCAAGCTTACCATAAAATAGAAAATATTAGTGAAGGCAGTGCTACAGAAGCATTAAACTACGATGTCGTAGGGCCAATCTGTGAATCGTCGGATTGTTTTGGAAAGGAAGTACCTTTGCCGGTGTCAAAACGTGGTGACTTGATCGCTATTCGTTCTGCAGGAGCTTATGGTGAAGTTATGGCTTCCCGCTATAATTTGAGAGAAGAAATCAGATTTGTCTACAGCGATCAATTGTAGGTAGCTATCCTAGACGAAGATAAGGAGATAAAGCCGGTTCACAAATGAACCGGCTTTTGTTTTTTGGTGATCGATATCTGAATTGTCTTTTGTATACTTGCTTATGCTAACTGCAATCGAATTTCCTGTTACCATTGATTTATTTGGAAAGACCTTTCTATTGCATCCCTTTATGGAAGGCTTGGGGATGTTTATGGGCATGCGTTATTATCAGCTCCTGAAATGGAAAGATAAGGAGAGCTTAGGTCATACCAACTCACTTTTAATTGTCATTGCAGCTGCTGTAGGAGCCTTGATCGGATCTCATGTGATCGGATCGCTTGAGCGCCCGGCGGAATTGTTTAGTGCCCTAAGTAAATGGCGTTATATCTGGCTAAATAATACGATTGTAGGTGGTCTGGCGGGTGGACTGGTCGGGGTGGAACTGATGAAAAAAATCATGCGCAAGCAAGAGAGCACGGGGGACCGCATGGTTTTTCCGCTGATTGTTGCGATTATGATCGGGCGGATAGGTTGTTTTTACACTGGGGTATTTGAGCAGACCTATGGCCTGCCTACGGAATGTCCATTAGGGATGTACCTTGGTGATGCTTATCGAAGACATCCGGTTGCCTTATACGAAATTGCATTTTTGATTCTGCTATTTATTTCCCTACAATGGTTTAAACGGAGATTTATATTCCAAAATGGCGTACTGTTTCAGTTTTTCATGCTCAGCTATTTCAGCTTTCGTTTTTTATTGGATTTTATCAAGCCAAGGGTAGTTATTCTTTTCGGAATGAGTACAATACAAATTACCTGTCTTGTCGTGATAATTTATTATATTTATTTATTGAATAATACGCATATTGAAAGGAAGGTCTAAATTATGTATTTACTCGAAGGGTCATTTGGTTCGGAAAACACAGCTGTATTGGGCTTGTTTTTACTGTTTGGAGGAGCTATAGTCATCGGAATAGCGCTTTTGGTCATTATTATTGGTTCGATTATGAAATCCAATAATAAAGAGTCTACATTTAATGTCAACCCTTGGCTTAAAGTGCTTTTGGGTGGTGTTGGAGCGATGATCGCAGGTGGAGTTGCCTGTGGAATAGCATTAAGTTAATAACGATAAGATATATGCCAGTTAGAAATTATACCTATTACGATTATACCATTAGTTTGTGTCCAACCTGTCTTTCGCGTGTAGGGGCAAAAATTATCATCGAAGATGAAAAGGTGTTTATGACCAAAAATTGCCCTGATCATGGTTTTTTCAAAACCCTGATCGCCACAGATGTTGAATACTATAAAAATATCCGAAATTATAACAAAGCGTCTGAGACGCCATTGAAATTTGAGAACGAGGTTCATTTTGGCTGCCCGTATGATTGTGGCCTCTGTGTCGATCATGAACAACACAGTTGCCTGTCTATCGTTGAGGTGACCGATCGTTGCAACCTGACATGTCCGACCTGCTACGCCATGTCTTCACCTCATTATGGGCGGCATCGTTCACTGGAGGAAATCGAACGCATGTTTGATAAGATTGTCGAAAACGAAGGGGAGCCTGATGTCGTTCAGATCAGTGGCGGAGAACCAACTATTCATCCGGAGTTTTTTAAGATTTTGGATATCGCTAAAACGAAACCAATTAAGCATTTGATGCTGAATACGAATGGTATTCGGATTGCGAATGACCCTGGATTTGCCGAACAGCTCGCCACCTACGCTCCGGAATTTGAAATTTACCTCCAATTTGATTCTTTCCGCCCGGCTGTGCTGGAGAAATTTAGAGGAAAGGATTTGACTGATGTGCGGAAAAAGGCGATTGACAAGCTCAATGCGTTAAACCTAAGTACGACACTTGTCGTTGTCCTGGAAAAAGGAACCAACGATGATGAGATTGGAGCGATATTGGATTATGCTTTGAACCAGCGTTGTGTTCGTGGTGTAACCTTTCAGCCCGTAGAAATTGCCGGTAGAAATGCGGAGAATGCACAGCAGCATAAGATGACCCTCACTGAGGTCAGACAGGAAATCTTAGATCAGTACCCGCTCTTGCATTCGCATGATATCATTCCGGTACCTTGCAATCCAGACGCTTTGGCTATGGGCTATGTGCTTAAGATTGGTGATGAAAGAATTCCGCTAACACGGCATATTGACCCAGCTGTACTCTTGAATAATCAGTCACGCAATACCATTGTGTACGAACAGGATACTGGTGTTCAGATGCAGTTGCTGGATATTTTTAGTACCGGTATTTCGGTGGATAAAGTAAAACCAAAGGTCAATCAATTGCTTTGTTGCCTGCCTGATGTGTGTGCTCCTGAGCTGGATTATGATAATCTTTTCCGCATCATTATCATGAATTTTATGGATGCTTACGACTTCGATGTCCGTGCGGTCAAAAAATCCTGCGTACATATTGTCAATAAAGATTTAAAGTTAATCCCCTTTGAGACGATGAATCTGTTTTACCGTGATGACAAAGTCAAGCGTTTGGAGGAACTTAAATTATCGGATGCTATACGATTTTAAGCTTAGATAAGCTATTTTTGTCGGAAAAATAATAAACATCATCCGCTTTCCTGAAACTTCGTTTTGCGGAGTTCTCCTGTGAGACATAGATTATTATTTAGAGAGATTAACAAATTGGGCGTATGAAATTGAGTAGCATGAAGCATTTCATTGTTTTTATAATAAGTCTATTGGCATTGCATCTGTATGCTATTGGACAAGATTCGGTTCAGGTAAGAAGAAGTGTCAGTACCGATAGATCGCAGCCGCATACTGGTTTAAATAGAAGATCTGGTTCCGATTCGACAAGAGTAGGGAATGATTCGCTGCGGAATGACCTGCGTAAGGTAAATTTGACATTTTTGTCCAATATCCGTACAGCGTCTATGGCTGAGTTTGTCGCCCAGCTAAATGAAAAATCCAATGGGTATGCGGCCACAAGCGCTAATTCCGCAAAAGACTCTGTTGCAGTTCTAAAAAATGCGATTGCTGAAGAGATTAAACAGCTTAAATCTATCAAAGGGAGTATCGCTAATTATTCCAGCAGCTTGAGTAGCACACAAGAGCAGATCAAGAATATAGTCAATCGCTATGCTATCAGTGCCAATAATCACGCACGCGCTCATCAATACCTGAATAGTGCTGAACAGAGGTTGAGCGCAAAGATGGATTCGTTGGAAATGATCAATCGGACAATCGATGAGCTTATTCTGAAAGATCACCGGCATCTTAATCGCTTAGACCTTGTCCCTGAAACAAAAGCTGCTGTAAAGAAGTCGGATTCGGCGCCAAGTAAAAGCTCGATCTGGAAGGCAAATACGACAAGTATTTCAAAAGATGTACTTCTCGACAATATTCGCAGTAATTATAGTAACAATAAATCCATTGATAAATATGTCAATCGTACAGATTGGGCGAGCCGGATTCTGTTGATTGTGCTGGGACTGGCCTATTCGTATTGGATTGTGCGGGTTGCCTATGTGCTAAAACAAAATGATCCATCCAATAAGATAGCCATTGATGCTATTGTTGGAAAAACGATTATTTTTCTGCTAACCTTATTGCCCTTTGTCAATTTCTTCACGCCAACTTTCATCTTACAAGCGTCTCAATTGGTGATCATGTTGATTTTTATGTATTTGCTAAGACATAAAATGACTGGACAGCAGCGTAAGATCGCGCTGATTCTGATCATCTTTTACCTATTGGATGTCTTTGTCAATATGATTGTGAGTGATGATCTCTTTTTACGTATTGTTTGTATTGGTTTTAATCTAATCGCATTGGGATTGGTAAGCTATACTAAACGACGTATAAAGAATTCAGAAAGTCCGGGTTATATCAGTAATTTTATCTATGTGGTATTTGCGATATTAAATATCACGGCGATCACGTTGAATGTCATTGGGCATGTTGAGCATTCGCGCAGTTTCAGTATAGCCTGTGCGGTGGGTTTGGTGCAGTCATTTACCCTACAATATTTTACGGACATGATCAAATTGGATGTCCGTAACCAATTCAAAAAAGACCGTTTGGTGGCGGGATTTTGGATGCGCTTTAATGAACAGCGCACGTTGACTATTATAACAGAGATCCTTCGGATTGTATGTATCCTGTTGGCAATTATTGTTTTGGCCAATAATCTTCAGTTTATCGAAACCTTATTGGCGCTTAGTGAAACATTCTTTGGAAAGGTGCGTAGTATCGGCAGTATATCGTTCACCTTGGGGAACCTTGTTGTTGCGGTTTTGCTCTTGCTGGTCGCCAATTGGTTTCAAAAGAACATCAGTCTCATCGTACTCGGTGGTGAAGATGGTCAGTTAAATCAGGCCTATAATCAAAAAATGACGCTGTTTCCGTTATTCCGTTTAGCGATTATTCTGATTGGTTTTTTTATCGCTATTTCCGCTTTGGGGATGAGCTTGGATAAACTTACCGTCGTTATCGGGGCGCTGAGTGTGGGGATAGGTTTGGGGATGCAAAATATCATCAACAACTTTGTATCTGGGATTATTCTCGTTTTTGATAAACCTTTCCGCGTGGGAGACCAGATTGAACTCGCCGATAAAAAGGGGCGTGTCAAGGAGATCGGTATTCGTGCGAGTGTATTGAAAACTGCCGATGGTGCTGATGTAATTATTCCAAACGGTGATTTGCTATCGGGTAGATTAGTCAATTGGACATTATCTCAAGAATACAGTCGGACAAGTTTTGTCCTACGTATCGATCGGAAGACGGACCTTAACGAAGCCAAACAATGGATTAATGCAGCTATAGCGGCGAGTCCACATTTCGTTAAGGAAAGAGATAGCGGTATCAGCGTGCAAGACATCAGCGAAGAAATGATTTATTTAAGTGTTTTCTGCTGGGTGAATTTCGCGGCGAATGCTTCATCTCTGAAAAATGATGTGTTAGTTGTCCTCTATAAACAGTTTGAGGAAAAGGGACTGAAATTCTATAGTGTATTGCCTCCCAAATCTTGATAGGCAACTCGCATCTTTGTCTGTTGTATATCTGCTGTACATCATAGGATTATTTTGACTGTTGTTGCCGATAGGCTTTGGGGCTGTAACCCCTTGTGCGCTTGTAGAAATGGGATAAGTGGCTCTCGTCGACAAAGCCCAGTTCTTCGGCTATCTGTTTGAGTGTATATGCCGTAGATTTAAGCCGATGTTCGATTAATTCGGTTCGGTAGATATTGATGTAGTCTCTTAGGCTACTACCAAAGTTTTTCTTGAAATAAATACCAAAATACGTCGGGGAGATATTAAATTTCTGAGCAATTGTTTTTACCTGCAGATACTGTGGGGTAAAGATATGCTGATGGATATAAGCTGAAATAGAGCTATCCATGTGAAGTGTATGTGCCTGTGGCAAGCGTTGTATTTCGGATATTTCCTTATAGCGACCGAAGATAGCAACCAGTTGATCAAACAGCCATTGTGATGTCTGATTGATAGCGGCAATACAGTATAACCGAACAGCTTCCATGATATGGGAATAGATCAAACGATCGTGATCGGTCATGTGCAATTTACTTTCTCGCAATCCTCTGTCGTTCATTAATTCCCTAATCCACGCGTATAGTTTTTGCTGACGCCGATTTTGCATAAAATAGCTATCCGTAAAAAGAATGAATAGGAAATGTGTTTTTTCGTGAATATTAAAGTAATGTTTATCTGCTGGGCTAACAAGAAAAATATCACCGCGTTCATAATCCAATTCAAATTTATTGATGATATGCTTCCCCTGTCCGCTGCGTATATAAACAAGTTCATAATAATTTTGCTCATGCATAGGCAGGTGGAAAGTGTCTTCCACAAACTCACTGATCAATAATGGCTCGAATTGTTTCTTTCGCATGATTTTTTGTATGTCGTATTAAATGTACATAAAAATAATGTATTTATACATGTTTTTACTAAGCATACTATTGCACTTTTGTGTCGTATAAAATTGTAGAGAAAACATGGTTAATTTTATAATGATTGCGTTTTGTATTGCTGCTGGTATGCTTTTGCGAAGGACAAATTTAATCCACGGTGAGGCGCATAAAGGAATCAATACCTGGATACTTTATTTTGCTCTTCCAGCGGTTTCGTTTAAATATATTCCAAAGATCGTATGGTCGTCACAGTTGTTGTTTCCGATCTTTTCGGCAGTTTTGGTCTGGGCCGGAAGCTGGTTATTTATGGAATGGTATTGTAAGCGAAAATCCTATAAGCAGCGTTCCAGGAGCAGTCTGGAATTGGCGGCAGGCTATAGCAATACATCCTTCATCGGATTTCCATTGATTATGGCTTATTTTGGCGAGGCACAACTACCGATTGCTATAATTTGTGACCAGACGACATTTATACTATTAGCTACTGCTGGTATCATCAATGCGCTTAAAGCGAATCTTCAGGAAGGGCAATCCATTGACGCTAAATTTATGATCAGGAAACTGATTACTTTTCCGCCATTGATCGGTTGTCTTCTTGCATTGACTTTATCTCAGTTTATTGATTTTAGTGTTGTCGAACCTTTTTTTGATAAACTCGTGGCGACAGTAGGACCATTGGCACTATTTTCTATCGGTTTACAGTTGAAATTCGAGGGTTGGCGCCAACAGTTCGCACAGATAAGTACAGCTATGATCTATAAATTGATTTTGGCTCCCACATTGGTTTTGCTATTTGCATTGTTACTTGGAGTAAAAGGACCTATGGCGCGAATCAGTATTTTCGAAGCTGCCATGCCTACCTTGGTCACCTCCGGGATCATCGCTGAACAATATCATCTCAATGCAAAATTGGTGAATCTTGTTATCGGTTTTAGTATTGTAATAGGGCTAATAACAACGGCCTTATGGGATCTTGTGATCCGGTTTGTGATTGGCTAATGTTTAGCTCAACTTTTTGAAGAGCTTCGATTCCAGGTGGGAGACAATGCCTTGTGTATTAAAATGATAGTGCCAACAACTTTTTTGTTATTCAGTTGTTATAGCATTATAACCATCTATAAAGGAGGTATATTATGAACCTGATACATAGAATTGAACATTGGGGAAATGTCCATCATCCACAATGGATTGATTACTTAAGAATTGCCTTGGGCATAATGATCTTGGCCAAGGGTATAACTTTTGTAAATGATAGGCAAGTGGTTGAGCACATGATCGAACAAAGTAGCTTTCATCTTTCGATTTGGGGAGCTGTTCACTATGTGGTATTTACGCATTTGGTTGGCGGGTTATTCCTTATTTTGGGTTTTCAAACTCGTTTAGCTTCTTTGTTATTGTTGCCAGTCTTGGTGGGAGCTGTATTTTTTGTTAATATCACCAATGGTTTTAGTTATGTGAATTCCGAATTGTGGCTTTCTATAGTCGTATTCTTTTTGTTGATCTTTTTTATGGTCATGGGATCTGGAAAATATTCCCTTGACAATATGATGAACAAACCAGGATATAAAAGGGATATCTAAAAAAGAAGCTCCTTCATAGATGAAGGAGCTTTTATGTTGTACTTATTACTTGCTTTGATTGTCAATCCAATTGCGTGCATTGACGAAAGCTTCTAACCAAGGAGAAACTTCATCCTGACGTCCTTTTGGATAGTTTGCCCAATGCCATTGGAAAATTGAGCGCTCGATATGCGGCATTGTGGCCAAATGGCGACCAGTTTTATCGCAGATCATCGCTGTATTGTAATCCGAGCCATTTGGATTGTGTGGATATTGCTCATAACCGTATTTCGCAACAATATTGTATTGTTCCTCTGCATACGGTAGATTGAATTTTCCTTCACCATGTGAAATCCAAACACCCAATGTACTTCCTGCTAATGTGGAAAGCATAACGGAGTTATTTTCCTGAACTTTCACGGAAATGAAATTTGATTCGTGTTTGCCCGAAGTGTTGTGCAACATTTTACCATGAACCTCGTGCTCCGGATTAATCATTTCCAATTCCATAAACAACTGGCATCCATTACAGATACCAACCGAAAGCGTGTCTGGGCGTGCAAAGAAATCGGTCAATGCCTTTTTCGCTTTTTCATTGTAGAGAAATGCTCCGGCCCATCCTTTTGCCGAACCCAGTACATCCGAGTTGGAGAATCCACCAACAGCACCTATAAATTGAATGTCTTCCAAAGTCTCACGGCCTGAAATCAAGTCAGTCATATGAACATCCTTCACATCAAAACCTGCTAAGAACATCGCATTTGCCATCTCGCGTTCCGAGTTGGAGCCCTTTTCCCGAAGAATTGCCGCTTTTGGACGTGCTTTACTTCCATCGATCACCGGTTTTTTGCCGTTGAACTGACTTGGGAAGGTAAATGTTAAAGGTTGATTTTTATAGTTATCGAAACGTTGTTGTGCAGTTCCGTTTTTCGATTGTTTCGAATCCAATAGGAATGAAGTGGTCGACCAAACATCACGTGTTGCCGCAACATCAAAGCTGAAGTTCTCTTCTCCGTTTTTGATGGTAACGGTGCTTCCTGCTACTGCATGGCCAATTTTTATGGCATCTACGCCAGCTTCTTTAACAGCTTGCTCGAAAACAGTATCATTTTTAGCTTGAAGTACAAGTCCAATATTTTCACTGAACAATACTTTTACAGCATCAGACTCATTTAATCCCGAAAGGTCATAATTTGCAGCCAAATTCACATCTGCAAATGTCATTTCCAAAAGGGTCGTGATCAAACCACCGGATCCGATATCATGACCGGCTTCGATTTGGTTATCGTTGATTAATTGCTGAACGGTATTGAATGCTGTTTTGAAATAGTTCGCATCTTGGATTGTAGGAACTTCTGTACCTAATTTGTTGACAATCTGAGCGAAAGACGAACCACCTAATTTGAAGTTGTCTTTTGATAGATTGATGTAGTAAATGGATCCTGCATTTTTGTTTAAGACAGGTTCAACTATTTTGGTAATATCCGTACAATTTCCAGCTGCTGAAATAATCAATGTACCAGGAGCAATTACATTCTCACCATTTGGATATTTTTGCTTCATCGACAGGGAGTCTTTTCCTGTAGGGATATTGATTCCTAATGCGATTGCAAAATCCGAACAAGCTTTGACAGCCTGATAAAGTCGAGCATCTTCACCTTCGTTATTTGCTGCCCACATCCAGTTGGCTGACAATGAGATGCCTGCAAGACCATTTATAATCGGTGCAAATACGATATTTGATAATGATTCTGCGATAGCAGTTTTACTAGCCGCTGCCGGATCAATTAATGCTGCTACAGGGGAGTGTCCTATCGTTGTTGCAATACCCTCTTTTCCTTTGTAATCAAGAGCCATGACACCAACGTTATTTAAAGGTAACTGTAATGGACCTGCACATTGTTGTTTGGCAACACGGCCACCCACACAACGGTCCACTTTATTGGTCAACCAATCTTTGGAAGCCACAGCCTCCAATTGTAGTACCTGATTTAAATAGCTTGGGATATTCGCGGAATCATAGGTAAGATCCGCATAATTACGAGCAACTATTTTATCACGCATAAAGGTCTTTGGTGATGAACCAAAGAAATCCTCTAAGGCATAATCCATTGGTTTGGCACCATTGCTTTTTGATGCAAATGTGAAGCGGTGATCTCCGGTGACGTCACCTACGGTGTACATTGGTGCACGTTCACGATCAGCAACACGCTTTAGGATTGCAATATCATCTTCAGCAATCACCAGGCCCATTCTTTCCTGAGACTCATTACCGATGATTTCTTTTGCTGAAAGAGTAGGGTCACCTACCGGAAGTGCATCAAGATCAATTAAACCGCCTGTTTCCTCTACCAATTCGGATAGACAGTTGAGGTGTCCACCAGCGCCATGGTCATGAATAGAAACAATTGGGTTATGATCTGCTTCAACTAAGCTTCGTACAGCATTGGCCGCACGTTTTTGCATTTCCGGATTTGAGCGTTGAATGGCATTCAATTCAATGCCTGACCCGAAAGCGCCTGTATCAGCAGAGGATACTGCTGCACCTCCCATACCGATACGGTAATTTTCACCTCCTAAGATGACGATTTTATCACCTATTTTTGGGGTATGTTTTTTGGCTTGATCCAATTTTCCATAACCGACACCACCAGCTTGCATGATGACTTTGTCATAACCAAGCTTACGGCCTTCTTCTTCATGTTCGAAGGTTAGTACAGATCCCGTAATCAAGGGTTGTCCAAATTTATTCCCGAAGTCAGAAGCTCCATTGGAAGCTTTGATGAGGATATCCACTGGTGTTTGGTAAAGCCATTGGCGTTCTGGCATTGCTTTCTCCCAAGGACGATCTTGCAATAGACGTGAATAGGCTGTCATATAGACCGCGGTACCCGCCAAAGGAATCGCGCCTTGACCACCGGCCATACGGTCACGAATTTCACCACCAGATCCTGTCGCCGCTCCAGAGAAAGGCTCTACAGTTGTTGGGAAATTGTGGGTTTCGGCTTTTACGGATAAAACAGAATCGAAAGATTTTTCCTCGTAAAAGTCAGGCTTGTCAGCGGATTTAGGTGCAAACTGGGTGACCCGTGGGCCTTTAATAAAGGCTACGTTGTCTTTATACGCAGAAACAATCTCATTTGGATTTGTTTCGGAAGTTTTCTTGATTAATTTAAATAGGGAAGTAGGTTGTTCTTCACCATCAATGATAAATGTACCATTGAAAATCTTATGTCTACAGTGCTCAGAATTGGCTTGTGAAAAAGCAAAGACCTCGGAGTCTGTTAAAAGACGGCCCAATTTGGTGGCAAGATTGTTTAGGTAGGCCACTTCTTCCGGATTTAATGCCAATCCTTCGGATTTGTTGTAGGCATCAATGTCTTCAATTTCCAAGATAGGTTCTGGTGTGATGTTGACCGTGTACATATCCTGCGTCAACGTACTGAACTTTTGTGAAATCATTGGATCGAAATCATTGAAATCTGCTGGTACCGGTTGAAATTCTTCGATACGAACAATTCCTTCAATACCCATGTTCTGTGTGATTTCTACTGCATTGGTACTCCAAGGAGTGACCATCGCTGCGCGGGGGCCTACAAAGTAATGGTTAAGGGTTTGGTCGTCGAGTTTTTTGGCGTTGCCGAATAGCCAGTTGAGTTTAGTAATGTCTTCTTGTGATAAAGAGTTTACGCTTTGAACACCATATACGGTGTTCGATGGGTTCTCAAAGAAATGAATCATTATAAATGTTTGTTTTGAACGTTCTTCAAATTAAAGCACAAAGTTACATATTATTTTTATGGAAATGATTGAATTTTGATTAAAAAATAGCGGTTACTATTCGGTTTAAAAACAGTGAAATAGCGGTTCTTATGTAAATAAATGTAAAGTTGTGTTAATTCGTGTAAATAAATGTTATCATTCTACCCGCTGTTAGGATAGGTCGCTTGTAGGTGGTAGATTCGTAAACCCTATTCCCTATGAGTATAACATGATCGAGCCTTGGGATGTAGATCTAACGCGCATCCCAAGGCAAAGATTGAATTAGGCTGTCGATCAACCAACTTCATAGTCATCTTCTATTCGATTTTTTTCAATCTTTAAAAATCCTGTTTTCTCAGTGCATTATAACGAGCAAGGTGGGTGGCAATCAGGATATGGCAGATTGCAAAGAATGCGAGTAACAGTAAGACTATAGTCGGGTGAGCGCCTGGGAAAATGCATGTATTGACAGGGATAAATTGATATACTACGCAATTATAATTGCATACAAAGTCAAATTTATCTAAGTTTGTGCATCAAATCAAATTCGAGATGAACATTTCATATAATTGGTTAAAACAACACGTTAATATAGATTCGACGCCGGAGGAATTATCTTTGATCTTGACAAACACAGGATTGGAAGTAGAGGCACTGGACGTTGTACAGAGTATCCCCGGTGGATTGGATGGTTTGGTCGTTGGCGAAGTAAAAACTTGTGAGCAACACCCGAATGCTGATAAATTGCGCATTACTACAGTTGATGTAGGCACTTCTGAATTACTAAATATCGTATGTGGGGCGCCAAATTGCCGTACTGGATTGAAAGTAATTGTGGCAACAGTAGGTACAACATGTCACCCCTTGAGCGGAGAACCCTTTAAGATTACCAAATCTAAAATTCGTGGCGAAGTATCCGAAGGTATGTTATGTGGTGAGGATGAAATCGGTTTAGGTACATCGCATGCCGGTATTGTTGAATTGCCAGCTGATGTTGCGGTAGGGACATTGGTGAAAGATCATTTCAATATTCAGGATGATTACCGTTACGAAATAGGCCTTACACCGAATCGTGCGGATGCGGCATCCCATTTAGGTGTAGCACGCGATATCGCTGCTTATTTCCGTACGAATATCCTAAAAGCGGATGTTTCGGCCTTTCAAGCGGCTGAGGAAGCTGGTACAGCTGTTGTCGTCGAAGACACCGCAGCTTGTCCACGTTATAGCGGGATCAATATTTCCGGTGTTCAGGTTGCAGAATCGCCTGATTGGTTGAAAGAAAAATTAAATGTGATCGGTGTACGTCCAATCAATAATATTGTCGATATCACCAATTATATATTGCATGACCTTGGCCAACCATTGCATGCGTTTGATGCGGATAAAATTGCTGGTAACAAGGTGCTTGTCCGTACAGCAAAAGAAGGGGAGAAGTTTGTGACCCTAGATGCTGTGGAACGGACGCTTTCTGCTGAAGACCTTGTGATTGCTGATGCTGAAAAACCAATGTGTATCGCTGGTGTTTTTGGTGGTGCACATTCAGGTGTTTCGACAGAAACAACCAATGTGTTTTTGGAATCGGCTTATTTTAATGCTGTATCAGTGCGTAAGACCTCTAAAAGACATGGTCTGAAAACAGATGCTTCATTCCGTTTCGAACGTGGTACAGATCCTAACATTACTGTAGAAGCGTTAAAACGTGCGGCATTGTTGATTCAGGAAATTGCTGGGGGGAAGATATCTTCGACCTTGAAAGATGTATATCCTGTCGAAATTAAACCATTCTCATTCCATGTGAGCTATGCGAACGTGGTACGTTTAATTGGGCAAGCAATCCCACATGAGGAAATTAGAGCCATTATCGTTGCCCTTGGTATTGAGATTGCTTCGGAGACAGCTGCGGGACTAGATGTTTTAGTGCCTGCTTATCGTGTCGATGTAACCCGCGAAGTGGATGTGGTGGAAGAGGTATTACGGATTTACGGCTACAATAACATTGAACTAAAATCCCAAATTAAGGCTTCCTTAAACACGGTCGAAAAACCAGATAAAGAAGTCGTCTTAAATCAGCTTGCGGACTTATTGATCGGTAATGGATTCCGTGAAATATTGGCAAATTCGTTGACAAAGCTTGATTATGCAGACGACAGTGAAACTGCTGTCAGATTGTTCAATCCCTTGAGCTCGGACTTGGATACCATGCGTCAAAACATGTTATTCTCCGTGTTGAATGCCATTGAATATAATCAGAAGCGTAGAAATTTTGATCTGAAATTTTTTGAATTCGGTAAAACTTATGCGTTGGACGGTGAGGGATTTAAAGAAACGCAGCATTTGACTTTTGCAATAACAGGCAGAGAGGAAGCTGAACAGTGGAATAGCGAAAAAGGTAATGTCAATTTCTATAACCTTAAAGCTGCAGTTGATACCATTGTCAAACGTCTAAAGATTGAGGGCATACAAATACAAGATGCACCGAGCAATCATTTTGCCTACGGATTGAGTTATATGAAAGGTCAGAAATGTCTGGTTTCTTTCGGTGCGGTAGCTAATGCCAACTTGAAAAAAGCAGATGTTGAGGGGCAGGTTTTCTTTGCAGATTTTGACTGGGATGTCTTAATGAAAATCATTCGCAAGAATAGTATTCAATATAAAGAAGTGTCGAAATTCCCTGCTGTACGTCGTGATTTATCCCTGTTGATTGACGAAAATGTGAGCTTCGATAAGCTTCAATTTGTCGCTCAAAAGACCGAACGCAAGCTTTTAAAGGAGGTAAATGTGTTTGATGTGTATAAAGGTGATAAAATTCCGGAAGGGAAAAAGTCTTATGCTCTGAGCTTTATCTTGCAAGACGAAGAAAAAACATTGACCGATAAACAAATTGATGCGATAGTTCAAAAATTAATTGTTAATTTTGAGAAGGAACTAAGCGCAGAGGTGCGTGGTTAATTAGATATATAACATTAATTGGTAATATTCGATTTACGCTATGGCAACATTGTCTTCACAAATGAATCTGATCGTTGAGAAAACGAAAAACTTAATTCAAATGTGCGAAGTCTTGCAAGAAGAAAATGATTTGCTTAAATTAGAGGTACAATCCTTAAAAGTGGCTTTCGACGCGAGCAACGATAAAAGCAAGCAGTTGGAAGAGAAAGTCAAGGCGCTGGCAGTAGCCCGAACCTTGGATTCAGAAACGGATAAGGAAGCAATTAATGAAAAAATACTTGACACAAAACAAAAAATTAACGATTTTGTGCGAGAAATAGACAAGTGTATTAGTTTGTTGAAGTAGTTGGAATTTGGAGATTATCGGAATTTAAACTAATACAACGTTAAAAAGCTCAAAGAAATGGGAGAGATTTCCATAAAAATAAATATCGCAGATCGTGTTTATCCCCTTCGGGTGGAAAGCGCGGAGGAAGAAGTGATTCGACATGCTGCGAAATTGATAAATGAAAAAGTAAAGGAATTGCAGGAAAACTATACTGTTAGAGATAAACAGGATTTGTTATCCATGTGTGTATTGCAGTTCGCTACGCGAATGTTAAATGCGGAGCGACAGTCCCAGAACCACGAAGTGGGGCTGGAGAATTCAGTACAGGAGCTTGATCAGTTGTTGACGGATTTCTTTAACAAATAAATTTACGTTCTTTATATTTAGAGCTTAAAACGACGAATTTGCCGCAATTAAATTCGGGTTGTCACTATTTTAAACTTAACGCTTCAATATTACAGGCGCAAAAAGATATAGGCCATTTTGCGAAAGCCATCTGGGTCATAATCTAAGCCTAATTATGTAATCACGAAGTTTAATAATACATGAGACCTGTTTAAATTTAATTGCGGTTTTTTTTTGTTTTGAAACCATCATGCGTTGGGCCTGTTTGCATACAATGTAAGACCTGTCTGACTCAATCGTTGGTATTCCTGAAAAAAGTATATCTGGATATCAATGGCGTTAAATCGGCTTGTGTCCAGTTCAAAGAGTGGTGAAGATATTTATACTATTGAAATTTAATAATTAATAAAAACAAACATATATAATACAATTATACATACATGGACGTCGCAATTTATATCATAATTTCTCTGATTGTTGGTGTAGTTATAGGTCGTTATCTGCTGGTTCTGTTATTCAAAAAACAAGAACAGGAAGCCAAAGATAAGGTAAATAGCATACTAAAAGATGCAGAGCAAGAAGGAGAACACATTAAAAAGAAACGCCTTTTAGAGGCTAAAGAAAAATTCCTTCAATTAAAATCCGAACATGAAAAGGAGGTGAATCAACGTAACAACACCATCAACCAAAAGGAAAATACGTTGAGACAGAAAGAACAATCTATTAACCAAAAGCTTGAAAGCATCAATCGCGATAAGCAGGATGTGGATACCAAAAAGAAGCAATTGGATAAATTGGTTGAACTTAATGAAAAGAAATCTGAAGAAGTCGAGGCTTTAAAATTACAACAGATCAAACAATTGGAGAGCATCGCTGGTGTTACAGCTGACGAAGCTAAAAACCAACTGGTGGATTCATTGCGCGAGGAAGCTCGTTCCCAAGCAATGATTCAGATCAAGGATATTGTAGACGAAGCGAAATTAACCGCGACGAAAGAAGCGAAAAAAGTCGTTATCCAAACGATCCAACGTACAGCTACTGAATCTGCAATCGAAAATACCGTTTCCATTTTCAATATCGAAAATGATGAGATTAAAGGTCGTATTATTGGTCGTGAGGGCCGTAATATCCGTGCATTGGAAGCTGCAACAGGTGTAGAGATCATCGTTGATGATACACCGGAGGCAATTATCCTTTCTGGTTTCGATCCAGTACGTCGTGAGATCGCGCGTTTGGCTTTACACCGTCTTGTTACGGATGGCCGTATCCACCCAGCTCGTATTGAAGAGGTTGTAGCAAAAACACGTACACAGATTGAAGACGAGATTGTTGAGATTGGTGAACGTACTGCCATTGATCTGGGTATTCATGGATTGCATCCTGAACTGATCCGTATGGTGGGACGTATGCGTTACCGTTCTTCCTATGGTCAGAACCTTTTACAGCACTCCCGTGAGGTTGCCAATTTTGCAGCAACAATGGCTGCTGAGTTGGGATTGAATGTAAAACATGCCAAACGTGCTGGACTATTGCATGATATTGGTAAAGTGCCTGATGATAACCCTGAATTGCCGCACGCAATTCTAGGTATGCAATTGGCTGAAAAATATAAGGAGCATCCAGATGTTTGTAATGCCATTGGCGCTCACCACGATGAAATTGAGATGACAGCCTTAATTTCTCCTGTGGTACAAGCCTGTGATGCTATCTCAGGAGCACGCCCTGGAGCACGTCGTGAAGTTGTTGAAAGCTACATCAAACGTTTGAAAGAACTTGAAGATTTAGCACTTTCTTACCCTGGTGTTGAGAAAACTTTTGCGATACAGGCGGGTCGTGAATTACGTGTCATCGTTGAGAGTGAAAAAGTATCGGATGCGCAATCAGAAATATTAGCAGCTGATATCTCAAACCGTATACAGACTGAAATGACTTATCCAGGTCAGATTAAAGTGACTGTCATCCGGGAGACAAGATCCGTATCTTACGCGAAATAACGTATGGAAGAGTCCTGAAAAACAATACAGGATCTTTGGTAAACGAATAATAAAAACGCCTCAATCATTTATTGGGGCGTTTTTTTTGCTGTATATTTTGACGCGGGGAAGTTTTCGGCGGTCCACTTGAGCGAACATAGTTATTTCTTCTGAAAATCTGTTTATGTGCCAAAAAACTCCATTAAATCATCCACACTATGCAGCAGATAGGTTGGCTTTTCCTTCATAAGTTCTTCCTCACTGCCATAACCATAAAGCACAGCGATGGCATCCATGCCCGTTTCTCGGGCGCCAATTAAATCATGCTTGCGGTCGCCAATCATAATACAGTGCTGTGGATCAATCAGGTTGGCCTTGTCCAATACATACTGAATGACACTTGTCTTGGTCGGTCTAGAATCGTCCAATGCACTTCCGCCAGCAAAATCGAAGTAACTGTCGATTGCAAAATGCTGTAAAATCTTATGTGCAAAAATTTCGGGTTTGGAGGTGGCTAAGTATACCTTATAGTCTTTCGATTTTAGTCCTTCCAGTAATTCGGGGATGCCATCAAAGAGCAGATTCTCATATAAACCCTGGGTCGCAAAGCGTTCACGGTATTTGTCCACACAAGCCAAAGCTTCCTTTTCTTCAAATCCATAGGTATGCATGAAGGTATCTTTCAACGGAGGGCCAATTAATGGCTTCAGACTATTTAAATCAGGCGTATGTACTCCTTTTGCTTCGAGTGCATACGCAATGCATTTGGTGATGCCTTCAGCAGGGTCTGTCAGCGTACCATCGAGATCAAATAAGATATGTTTGTAAGACTTCATGTTGCAATATTACGTAATTGGAGAGGAGATTGCCAGTTAAAGGTCGAAGAAAGCATATAATGACAAGTGACAGACCAAAAAAATGAGAATATTATTCCGCTCGACGGTTTATGCAGATCAATATTTATTAAATTTGCCGAATGAAACAAAAGAAGAAAGTTCAGGAAGTAGAACCGAAACGTCCAGTAGATACCTATTTTGAGGAATTGGATGCTAATTTTCAAGATCCAACCAATCGTATTATTCAGATCATCTTTTTGCCGCTGTTATTCTTCGGTGTGATGGGCTGTATTTGGATGATTCCTTTTCCACAGTTCGAATTTTTGGTGAAGCTCAATTGGCACACCTTTTTGAATTGGGGTTCTTTCTTCATTGCAATTATCATCTATTTTTACCTGAAATTATCCGCAACCTTGTCTTATGCAATCTTGTTCTCGATAGGAGCAATGAGCTTTTTTATTGTTCAGTTGGAATATGTACAAAAAAAAGGTGGTCCTGCGGTGATATGGGTATGCTTGGCGATCGCATTGCTGGCGTTAGTCACACTGTTTCTCGGTAAAGGAAAAGAGAAAAAGGCAATTACTGGAAAGCAGTTTCTGCAATTTCTACTGATAGGCCCGATATGGCTATGGCATTTTGTATTTCAGAAGTTCAATATTAGATATTAACCCATTTGCCATATAGTTGTCATACTGAAAGAAAAGCAGGTTTATGGATCTGTTTGAACTGAGGATTTGATAGTTAGATTGATAAAAAGCGAAGGCTGGATTGTAAAGTACAATCCAGCCTTCGCTTCTTTATATGCCTGTCGATCGGTCCGATCAATTTTTATAATTAAACCATTTGATGATTTCTTTGAGACTGGCTTTCTTTCCATAGATCAATATCCCTACACGATAGATACGTGCAGCTACCCAAGTGATCAATAGAAAAGTTAAAATAAGCAAAGCCAATGAAGTTAATATCTGCCATAAGGGGACACCAAAAGGAATGCGAACTAGCATAGCGATGGGGGATGTAAATGGAATAAAACTCAGCCAGGTGGCAATTGGACCATTGGGATCGTTAATGATAACTCCGAAAGAAAGAATATACGTCAACAATAGGGGCATGGTGATCGGCATGGAAAACTGATTGGCCTCGGTTTCGTTATCTACGGCAGAACCCGCAGCAGCAAATATAGCGCTATAGAGGAGGTAACCTGCTATAAAGAACAGAAAGAAGAATACAATAACCTCTGTGAAGTTGAAACTTTGGATTGAAGCGAGAATAGAGGCAGAACCACCTTGTCCCATTGCTTTGGATACTGTTCCCATATTGGCCGCTCCAGGCTGGCCGGCGGCGACTTCCTGTATGTCTTGTGGATTGACAAATAATGTAGTAGCCACAAGAAAGAGTCCTAACGTGAGTACAAGCCACATCACAAATTGTGTAAGGCCAACCATACCGATCCCTACAATTTTGCCCATCATTAGCTGAAAGGGTTTTACAGAAGAAATAATAACTTCAATAATGCGATTGCTTTTTTCTTCAATGATACCTCGCATGACTTGCGCGCCATAGAGAAAGAGGGAAAGGTAAACCAAAATAGCCAAGGCGACACCAATTCCCATTGCTATTGCCGTATTGCTATTTTTTTCCTCACCGTCTGCCGTTATTTCTTTCGCCTCAATATCCACTTTTGGTTTAATGGATTGAATCAGTTTGAGGTCTATCCCTTTGGCTTTATATTCCTTTTCCCGAATGATGTCTTCCAACTGACCACTGATAATCTCCTGTGTGACAAAACTTGTTTTGCCGCTGGTGATTAATTCAGCCTTTTGTGTCGTCAGGATATCTTGAGGAATATACAAGATGGCCTGTTTGGTTTGCTCTTGGGCCAGGCGTTGTTTTTGTTCCTGCAGAGGTAGCTGACTCTTCTTATAGCTTACATTTTTATTACTTTGAAGCTTATTGGCGAAGTCGCCCTGTTGATCAATGATAAAGACTTCTGTATGGGCATCTTTAAAGCTCTTTTTTGTTAGGTAAAACATACCTGCGTACAGCGCAAAAAAGAAGAGCGGGACCGCGAAAGTCATCACAATGAATGATCTTTTCTTGACTCGGGATAGATATTCCCGTTGGATAATGAGTAATATCTTATGCATGATCTGGGGATAAAGGTGAGACCTCAGTAACCTTCTGGATAAAAATATCTGCCATGGAAGGGACAATCTCAATGATTTGATTGAGTTGTATTTTTGGTAATAGTTGTATTAATACATTGTTTATATTAACATCTTTATTTAACTGAATAGTAGTTTTGTAAATATTTTCTTTTTGTGAGGATCTGACAATTTTAAATAGACTTTCATTGCTGATGTCAATGCCTTCTGCATTGGGGGTAAATTCCAAAGTATAGGTTTGATTTCTATAGTCTTTCTTGATATCTTGTACGGGACCATCCAGGATTTTCTTGGAGCGGTGGATCAAAGCAATATGATCGCAGAGCTCTTCTACCGTTTCCATACGATGGGTGGAGAAGATAATTGTAGCACCTTCAGCATTTAACCGTAGGATCTGTTCTTTGATGATATTGGCATTCACTGGGTCAAAACCTGAGAAGGGTTCATCAAGGATAATCAATTGCGGTTGGTGAATAACGGTGGCCACAAATTGCACTTTCTGCTGCATTCCTTTGCTGAGATCTTCAATCTTCTTGTCCCACCATGAAGTTATATCAAGTCGTTCGCACCAATCGTGTATTCGAAGTAATGCTTCTTTTTTTGAAAGCCCTTTCAATTGTGCCAGGTAAAGCATCTGATCCCCGATTTTCATTTTCTTGTAGAGACCACGTTCTTCCGGAAGATAGCCTATCTGGGCAATATGCTGTGCGCCTAATAATTCCCCATTAAATCGGATTTCACCGGAGTCGGGTGCAGTGATCTGGTTAATGATACGGATCAGTGATGTTTTTCCGGCCCCATTGGGTCCCAGTAGCCCAAAAATCTTTCCTTTTGGAATCTGGATGGATACATCGTCCAATGCGCGATGATTGGCGTAATCCTTGGTGACATGATTGATTTCGAGTAACATCTTTTCTAAGGTTTAATTAAATTCTGTATGGAGAAAAAAGAGCATATATCCTGTGTTATCAAATATACACTTGTTTATTTTGACTATTAGTATGTAAACAGGGTTAAATGTTACAAGATGACCATTAAGTTTTTTATACCATAGAAGCGGCAGAAACCTTGTCAAACGGATTCATTTAATGTACCTTTGTTCCATGGAAGTAAAAAAAGCCGAATTCGTGTGTAGCAACACGAGAGTTGACAAATTACCTGCGCCAAATTTGCCTGAGTACGCCTTTATAGGTCGTTCTAATGTAGGTAAATCTTCTTTGATCAATGCAATGACAAATAAGAAGGGACTTGCCAAGACCTCTCAAAAACCTGGTAAGACTCAATTGATCAATCATTTTATAATAGACGACACGTGGTATCTGGTCGATTTGCCCGGTTATGGATTCGCAAAAGCATCCAAAACGAGTCGCAATGAATGGGAGAAATTCATTCGTAGATACCTGACACATAGAGACAATCTACAATGTGTATTTGTTCTGGTGGATAGTCGTCTTGAACCGCAGAAGATCGATCTTGACTTCTGTTACTGGTTGGGCGAATGCGGTCTACCTTTTATGTTGGTCTTTACCAAGGCAGATAAACAATCTGCAGTGAAATCTGATGCAAATATCGCGAAATTTAAGAAGGAGCTTTTGCAATGGTTTGAGGAGGTACCAACGGTCTTTTTAACTTCGGCTGAAAAGAAATTAGGTCACGAGCCTATTTTGGAGACCATTGATGAGGTCAACCGTCGATTTGTAGGGCCCGAGCCAGAAGAAAGAATGCCGTTTTAAGTATTTCAAAAAAATAAATATTGGTTCAACACAATAGCTTCGTCAATCTGATCATTGTCGGGGATAGGATGACGAACGTTTTAAAGTCTAATAAGATCATCTCATGAAGAAGTATCTTTCCTTAGTTTTATTTGCCCACAGTGTATTCGCATTGCCATTTGCCCTTATTGGCTTCTTTTTGGCGCTGCATACCACTGAATATGCCTTTTCTTGGAAACTATTACTATTAATGTTATTGTGCATGGTAACGGCGCGAAATGCAGCGATGGCCTTCAATAGATATTTGGATCGCGATATTGATGCGATCAATCCGAGAACTGCAATGCGGGATATTCCTGCAGGGAAGATTTCTGCCAAAAATGCGCTGATCTTTACCATCGTCAATTGCTTACTTTTTGTCGTAGCGACTTATTTTATAAATTCCCTGTGCTTTATGTTATCACCGATTGCACTTTTTGTGGTGCTTTTTTATTCTTATACCAAACGTATCACGCCTTTATGCCATTTGGTATTAGGTGCAGGATTGGGTTTAGCGCCGATCGGAGCATATCTCGTTATCACGGGGCAATTTGCAACTGTACCTGTCCTATATGGCTTTGCTGTGCTGACCTGGGTGAGTGGTTTTGATATTATTTATGCCTTGCAGGATGAAGCTTTTGACCGCGCCAATAAGTTGAACTCTATTCCAGTCTGGTTGGGAACCAAAGGAGCGATGCGGGTATCCGAATGTTTACACATGCTGTCTTTTATATTTGTTTTAATACCAGCGTTTTTAATGCCTGTTGGTTGGATTTATTATTTAGGTGTGGTTTTCTATGGTGGACTTTTGATCTATCAGCATACGCTGTTTTCATCGACAAATTTAAGTCGGGTAAACCGCGATTTTATGACCACCAATGGCTACGCTTCGGTCATCTTTGCGGCCTTTTATCTTTTGGATATCTGGTTGATAAAATAAACGTTTTAGCATAAAATAAGAAAGGCTTTAGGAATTCCTAAAGCCTTTCTTATTTTTGTGTCTAATCCAATATGCGTACTATGAAGAAAAATATCCTTTTTGTTTCAATTTTATGTCTGTCATTGTCCTCTTATGCCCAGAAGCTAACGAGCTATGTGATCCAGTACAATCAAAGTTTTAATGGCAATACACCCGCCAATCAGAATGGGGTACTGGTCTATGCCAATGCAAATGAAACTTATGTGAGTTCGGAAAAAGATATAAAAGGACAATTGTTGCCGCCTTACGAACGCGTACTGGTGGAGCGATCATCTGGAAATACCTTGCTTAAGATTGCGAAACTGAAAGATGGTTCCCTTATCCTGACAAGAGACTCTTTGGCGCTCTCCAAACAGAAATTCAACCCGACTAACGAAACCAAGACCATCTTGGGGTATTCCTGTAAGAAAGTGGAAACCAGTATCAATTCCAATAAGATTGAAGTCTGGTATACGGACAAACTTGGGGTAAAAGGAGCACCGAGTGAACTAGGGCAGGACCTTGGCTTGGTGTTAGAGGTGATCAGAAATGGCAATACACGCATCTTTGCAACAAAAGTAGAGAAAGTCAAGGCCATTCCTGAACAATTGAAGTTAAAAGGAAGTGAGAAACGCTATGATGAGCTCTCTTATAAAGATCTTATCTGGAAGAACCGTTTTGTCCAACTTCCGGTTTTCCAAAAGGAACGCATTCGTTTTTCAGATGATACCAAATCAGATTCAATCCTACGTTTTGCCAATGGTACAGTGATTGTCAAGAAAGTCAAAATACCAAAAATCAAAGCTAGCGATAATGTGTTCGTTCAGCTTGTGGAGCAATCAAAAGGAGATGCATACGACCGTACCGGATCCGTTTTTATTATACCAGCCAATAAAGCACAGAGCTTTTTGGATGGTATGAAAAATGGCATGTCAACCTTACCGAAGTACGAAAATGGAAACGGCAAGAGTTATCAGGGAGTGGTAAGAACAGCGACTTTCGAACCTATTGTTGAATTGATGCGTTTCTTTACACCCTTTGGTGTTAAGCAGTTTAACTATCTTCAGTTAAAGGATAAGGTTTGGCAAGATTCTGTTCTTTACAGACAGGATGTGTCTGAGCTTGCAGGAATGTTAAGTGAGCAAGAAGTGTACGTAGGTGCTTTCATTGGCAACTATGATAAGAATGGTCACGAAGTTAGTGTTGAGCTTACAATTCATCCAGGTTTTGAGGCGGGTTCGGAAGGAAATCTGAAAAAGACGATGTCATTATTTACGACGACCAATGTGATGGAAATGGGTGGACAGGAGTATGGATCTATGTTCGATAAGGATAAAGGACTGACACTGTCGTTTCGTTTGGATCAGGATGCTAAAAATGTACAGTTACGTTATATCACGACCGGTCATGGAGGCTGGGGGAATGGTGATGAGTTTGTTCCCAAAGAAAACCGCATTTTTCTAAACGATACCTTGCTCTTTAAATACACGCCTTGGCGCAACGATTGCGGTTCTTATCGTTTATCTAACCCTGCTTCAGGTAATTTTGCCACTGGATTATCTTCATCTGACCTAAGCCGTTCCAACTGGTGCCCAGGAACAGTGACTCCACCGATTTATATCGACTTGGGCGATTTAAAAGCTGGTGATTACAAATTACAGGTTCAGATCTCGCAGGGAGCTCCTGAAGGTACAAGTTTCAGTAGCTGGAATGTCAGCGGAACTTTGCTATTTGATTGATTGATTGATTGATTGATTGATTGATTGATTGATTGATTGATTGATTGATTGATTGATTGATTGATTGATTTAAGGTATTGATTTTGTGTAAATCAATACCTTATTTTTTAGATCGAATCTGCTAATTACAAGGGATAGGCGGTTTCACTCTTTGTCTCCGATAACACAAAATAAGTCTGTACCGTATTGACTTGCGGTAATACAGCAAGGCGATGTCTTAAGAAGATATGATAGGCATCCATGTCTTTGGTGGCAATACGCAACATGAAATCATAAGACCCCGCCATCTGATAGCATTCCATGACTTCAGGAAATTTAGCCACTTCTTTTTCAAATTCATTCAGCACCTCGAAGGTGTGTGCTTTGAGGAATACCTGCGAAAACGAAATTAATCCGATACCGATTTTATGCCGATCCAAGATTGCCACAGTTTTCTTGATATAGCCTAGTCTTTTTAATTTTTTTACCCTTTCGTGTACTGCTGCAATTGATTTATTCAATTCGAAAGACAGTTCTTTATTACTTAGTGAAGCATCTTGCTGTAATAAGCGTAGCAGTTTTAAATCAATTTCATCTAATTCCATAATCTGAATATTTTCGGTGTTGCTGTAAAATTACAATGTTTGAATGGATATTTTATTGTTATTTGTGTGTTTTTATTTAATTTTTCTTGAAATTATAGTCATCTATTGAATAATATCTTGTTATTGGTCAATTTTGCAACAGAATAATCATTTATATAAAAATGGCTGAACAAGAATTACTAAGTGCGTGCTTATCACCGGCATTGGACAAAAGATTTAAGCATTTGTGGAGATTGGTTGGAAACACACCAATGTTGGAATTGCAGTATACCTACAAAGGTAAGCCAGGCCGGGTATTTGTAAAATGTGAGAATTACAATTTAACAGGTAGTATCAAAGACAGAATGGCTTTGTACATCTTGTATAAAGCATATATGAATTGCCAGATTAGACCAACGGATGTTGTTATCGAAGCTACAAGTGGGAATACTGGAATTGCCTTCTCAGCAATCGGTAAGGCTTTGGGGCATCAGGTGAAGATTATTATGCCGAATTGGTTGAGTAAAGAGCGTACCGATATTATCCGTAGTATGGGTGCCGATATTCAGTTGATCAGCAAAGAAGAGGGTGGCTTTTTGGGTAGTATTCGTTTGAGTAAAGAGCTTGCTGCTGCAGGTGGGGTTTTTCTGCCACGACAGTTCGAAAATCAATATAACGCAGAGGCACACGAAAAAACGACTGGTTACGAAATTGTTAAACAATTGGAGGAGCAGGGTTTGGTAGCTGATGCCTTTGTAGCCGGTGTGGGAACAGGCGGAACTGTTATGGGGGTAGGACGTAGTTTACGGAAAGCAAATCCAAACGTTCGCGTACATCCTTTGGAGCCTGCTGAGAGCCCAACGTTGACGACAGGACATAAAGTAGGTTCACATCGTATTCAAGGTATATCTGATGAATTTATACCCGCTATTGTTGATCTGAATGAATTGGATGAGGTCGTTTGTGCCAATGATGGCGATTCGATCATTATGGCGCAGAAATTATCAAGGCAATTGGGACTTGCCGTTGGGATTTCTTCGGGCGCAAATGTTATTGGTGCGATTAAGTTACAGCAGGAGCTAGGGGATGATGCAGTCGTCGTTACGCTACTATGTGATGATAATAAAAAATATTTAAGCACAGATTTGGTTAAGAAAGAACCTGTTAAACCGGGATATCTATCCAGTGATGTTGATTTTCTGGGCTTTCAACCGATATGTAGACTACCAAATCCTGTATTTGGAGCCTAATAAGATTTAGTTTCATATGTTTATAGTTAACTCGGGGAGTGTCATACTCCTCGGGTTTTATTTACATCGGAACGATAAATAGGTCTCAAAGCAAATAAATTATGAAAAACACATTATACGCTGATGAAAACTAATTTTAAACTATTAACCCTTTTATTCCTGCTTATTCTTCCTCTTGCTATGTTTGCACAGCAGGACAGCACGGCTAATATGGAAGGTGTCGAATTTACGGATGGTACAATCAGTCCAGATTCATTATCATTCGAAGAGTCACCAGACACGGTGACAGCAAGTGTTGATTCCAGCAAAACGGTCGCTGCGACCGCTAAGGTGGGAGATTCTGCTGAAAACGGTAAAAAATCGCTTTGGAGTATTTTCATTGCGGGCTTGGTTGGGGGCTTTGCGGCCTTATTGATGCCATGTATATTTCCGATGCTTCCTTTGACGGTGAGCTTCTTCACCAAGCAATCTGGTAGTCGCGCCAGTGGTATCAGCAAGGCCTTGTTATATGGCCTCTTTATTATCGTGATCTATGTTGCTTTGGGGATGATTATTACCATTGCATTTGGTTCTGATGCACTCAACGCACTTTCAACCAATGGAATTTTTAATTTTATCTTCTTCTTACTGTTAGTGGTATTTGCTGCATCTTTTTTCGGTGCATTCGAAATAACTTTGCCGAGTTCCTTTGTCAATAAAATGGATGCCAAATCGGATAAAGGAGGGCTTATCGGTCTATTTTTTATGGCATTTAGTTTATCGTTGGTATCGTTTTCCTGTACGGGTCCGATCATCGGAACCCTGTTGGTGGAAGCGGCTTCAAAAGGTGAACGATTGGGCCCAGCCATTGGTATGTTAGGATTCTCTATCGCTTTGGCAATTCCTTTTGGGTTATTTGCGATGTTTCCATCGATGCTTAAATCACTACCCAAGTCGGGTGGTTGGTTGAACAGTGTTAAAGTAGTACTTGGATTTTTAGAACTGGCGCTAGCCTTGAAATTCTTGTCAAATGTAGATTTGGCTTACCATTGGAATTGGTTAGACAGAGAGGTGTTTCTGTCGCTATGGATTGTGGTATTTGGTTTGATGGGGCTTTATCTGATTGGTAAGATCAAGTTTTCTCATGATAGTGATCTTAAATTTCTGTCCGTTCCTAGAACGATATTGGCTATTGTTGTTTTCTCTTTTGTTGTGTATATGATTCCGGGCTTATGGGGTGCGCCTTTGAAGTCTATTTCAGCCTTTTTACCGCCATCGGCAACCCAAGATTTTGATTTATCTACCGGGGTTGGAAGTAGTTCCGCGGCACATACGGATGGAAAAGTTAAAAAATATGCAGAGATATTCCATGGGCGTGGTACACCAAAAGGCTTTGATCCTTATTATGATTACGATCAGGCTCTAGCAACAGCAAAGGAACTCAACAAACCCGTTTTGATTGACTTTACTGGATGGAATTGTGTCAACTGCCGTAAAATGGAATCAAACGTATGGACTGATCCTGCGGTAGCCAAATTGTTGAAAGAAGAATTTGTTATGGCAGAGTTATTCGTGGATGATAAAACTGAATTGCCTGCCAATGAGCAATTTGTTTCCAAGTATAGTAATAAAAAAATAAAGACTATTGGAAATAAAAATAGTGATTTTCAAGCTTCTGCATTCAATAGCAATTCGCAACCATTGTATGTAATCGTTGACCCAAATGGCCAGGTAATGGTTCCTCAAAGTGGCGCAAATTACAATGTTGAGCAATACAAGGCATTTCTACAGAGCGGTGTAGATGCTTTTAAAAAGAAAAACTAACCATCGTCATATTCTAATTTTATCCTCCTCGCTGTTTGCAAGGGGGATTTTTTTTGCTTTTGGTCAGGCTTCGTAACTTTTTTGTTCGGCATAGAAATCTCTTCCTGTCGTTTTCAGTCCTATGGGGGATTTATTTGGATCCACAAGATCGGCTGATATAAGATTCGGGATTGCTTCGTATCATGTTCGGCTGTAGCTAGATCAGAAGCAGACTCAGAACAGACTTAGCGCAGATGTCAACCAAGAATTGCCTGGTCAACATCTGATGAATACTTGGTTCAAGTTTGGCGACGTTCGAAAGCTATACGAATAAGATCCGAAAAGAATCTAAATAAAATACACACATCTGTTCTATCGTATTAGTGATTTCGCAGCCTATAATATAGCTTACAGAGCCGCTCGGTGCAAGACCGAAGTGTTGTCGAAGATGCCTGACTGTTGGTACAGCTATCTCTATGTGCAGTCGAATAGTTCGCGAAAGCCTCCCGAACAACTGTGCACGTAGGGTTGAAGAACACTCGAATAGGAGCAGTAGGATGTATTTAATAGACCAAAAAGAGGCCCTGTCATTCTCTCAATCGACAGGGCCTCAAAATTATAATATAAATTTACGGAAACTCTTAGAAATCAAATCTGACTCTGGCGCGGATCCCCCAAGCTGGAGCATCCACATGGTCAAGATAGTTCAGACGTTTGACGTAGTCTACACGTAAAATCTTAAAGATGTTAGATAAACCGATACTGGCCTCCATATAAGGTTCAGAGCCGAATGTATATGAACTTTGAATTTGGTCTGCATTGCGTTGCCATGCAAACACTTTAGAGCCATAATTTGGATCGTCTGGATCATTTTCTTTGCGAAGACCACCATAGACACCTTTGAAACTAAAGACCTCACGTAATTTAAGCTTTTTGATTAATGGGATCTTGTTTAATAGGAAACCATTCATGTAATACTGGACATTGATAGAGGCGTTATGGTCACTGACAAATTCCAGAAAATTCATTAAGTTGTATGAGTTTAACTGATACGCATAGGTCTGGTTTGCACGATGGATCGTTAAGAAAGGAAATGGAATCTCTTTTCCTGCGATATAATTTCCTTCCGCTGTGACATCTGCAAAGCCAAACTGGCTTAAATAAAAGCGTTTGAACGCACCTACATTAAAACTATGATAATTATATTCTCCCTTTGCCAACCCCTTTATTCCTGCTGTATAATTGAACGTGAATATCGGGTATTGATTGAAAATCGGTGTACGGTAGATTTTGCCCTGATAAAATTCCTCATGTGGTGCATATCTAACGTTTACAGATAATTCTGTCGAATTTAATTCGTTGAATAACTTGTTTTGTCCATTTTCATCCAGCATCTGATAGGTCAAACTACCAGCAGGAGACTGTTTGTTGATATTAAACCCAGCACCAATTGCCAAATGGTTCAGGAATTCTTTTTTATACTCCAGTCCGTAGTTTGTCTCGTAGATATACCGGTCATTATCACCGCGTTTGAATGATAATAAAAAGTTGTCCTCCTGAATAAATTCGAGCTTTTGTCCCGGAATCTTGGTGTCTTTTTTGTACGAAGCCCTGATATAGTGCATTGGGAAGGAGTACACTGACTTATTGTTAAAGGCATAGGTACCACTGAAAAAGTACTTCCATTTCTGATCCTTGAATCCATAGGCCGCGTAGCTCTCTGCATAGAAACGTTTGCTCAATGACTCTGTTGTACGACCACCGACACGTAAACGAAAACCTTCAACTGGGTTGAAGCTATAGAACGTGTTCACAGGGCCGATTTCAACCGGACCAGCTTGTTTATAGCCCGAGAGAAGTAGCGCCGCAATATCCATAAAGGTTCTGAACGAAGGTATTTTTTGTAGCGTGTCAATATTGTGATAAATATTCAATTCATTCTGAGCCAAGGCCAATGGGCGTTGTGTTTCAAATAACGATTTGGTTGCTTTCTTATTTTCTATATTGTAAGCAATAACTGTAGAAGGACCATCGTAAATACTATCTGCTTGCTGAATACCAACTTTATAATTATTGTAGTCGACTGTCCGGCTTCCCCGGATTCCCATTCCTTTTTCAGTTAATGAAAAATCAATTCCTAAAGTACTGGTTTTTAGGTAAAATCTGTTCTTGTTATCTTTCTCAAATTTGAGCTGAACCTGAAGATCGCGCACAAAATTTAGATTGATATCATCGGCAACAGTCATATTAGCACCCTGGACTGCATAATTACCATCCAACGTGACATAAAGCTGCCCCTTAAATAACATGTCTGCTTTATTGCGGGGAACGAAGCTCAGCTCAACCAACCATGGTTGAGAAGTCTTAATGGTATCGGTAATGAAAAATTTATAAAATGTAGGGGCAGAGTTTGCTATTGGACTCAAAAACTGATTTGTTACCAATGAGATATTATTATCATAGATATCAACTTGTTCGTAGAGTTTGTTAAAGTAGGCTGCTAGACCATCGTTATCGATAAATTTGGGGTCAAACTGTGCCCGTTGATCGCCAAGTATATACTGCTTGGTCTTACTTGGATCTTTACGGTAGTACACTTTGGACATTTTCTCTTCGATAAAAGCCGGTAACACATATTTATTTGCTGTTTTGGCCGAATCGTCCGTTTCAAAAAGAAATTGATAGTTTTTAAAGATCTTCTTGTTGACAAATTTCTCAGAAAGATTGCTTAATCCCAAAGACATCTTCTCGTATTGATCAAATTCGGCGTATTGCTGTCCCGATAGGCGATTTTTCTCTTTATTTTCGATAACCTTACGGATCAGGGCAACCGCAGGATTGTCTTTGTTGCTATATTTTTTCTTCTTTGCTTTGACAACAACCTCTTCCAGCATATTGTCCTGTGCATCCATCAGAATTTCCTTTGACTGTACAGCATCATTGGTTACGAAAGCATCCTTATTGTCATAACCGACATAACTCGCTCTGATTTTGACATAAGATGTCGGAAACACCAGTCTAAACTCTCCATTTGCGTTGGTCGACGTAGAAGTTCCTGCTGCGGAAGGCGCACCTACTACAGCCACGGTAGCGTAAGCGATGGGTGTCTTTGTCTTTGCGTCTTTGACCGTGCCCGTAACCGTTTTGGTTTGAGCAAAGGCCATGGACACTGATAGCAGAAATGTTATCGAGAAAAAGAGTTTAGTTATGAAGGTTTTTGTGTTTATTTTAGCTTCCATTATATTGCTATAATCTTGAAAATTCAAAATTGTTTTGTTGTTTTTACTTTATTTCTGACTTTATAAGTATTAAAATCAAAAAATCAGTGAACAAAGGAAGCAAAAAATTAAGAATATTTAAAATTTTATTGTAATGTAATAAAGGAAATGTACTTATTTCTTTTTGGGTTTAAATGGTTGTTTTTCAGTTGTTTGTCTTAAATTATTGATTTAGGTCAATAAATTATCATCCACATTTTGACTTCACGATGATTTTCCGAGCAAATATTTGCTGACTTTTGTAACGATATAGTCAATCGCGCTAAAAATCAGGGGGAATTTCAAAGCTAATTTCCCGTCTGGAACTGGGGTGTATAAACTTAATGAAAGCGGCGTGGAGGTGTAATCTATTCGCTTTTTTGCCGTAAAGATCATCACCTACAATGGGAGTATTCAGTCCGTTTGGATGTACGGCATGCATGCGAAGTTGATGCGTCCGGCCTGTTAGCGGATAGAAACGGACTCTTGTTTTGTCGCCTTCAATTGCGATTCTCTCCCATTTGGTTTGTGCGGGCTTGCCATAGCTGTAGCAGACCATCTGTCGGGGCCTGTCATCGAGATCCACACGAAGCGGGAGATCAATTAGACCAGATTCCTGTTCAACAATGCCATCGAGTAAAGCGATATATTCTTTTGCAATGGTATGTTGTATAAATTGATCCTGTATAAATTGATGGGCTTCTTTATTTTTAGCGACGACCAAGAGTCCTGAAGTGGACATGTCCAGCCGATGGATAATAATAGGGCCTGCAGCAGGATAACGTTGGAGTACACGATTGTAGACCGAATCCTTAACGTATATCCCAGGGACGGACAAAAACTCGGCTGGTTTATTGAAGACGATAATATCTTCATCTTCGTAGATTTGCGGTAGTTCCGTTTGCAGTGTTGTTTCCTGTTGCATGGGATTCGGGTCAACGTTGAGGCCCTGAAGCATATAACCTAAAATAGGTTCACATTTTTTACGGCAAGCCGGGTAATAGTTTTTGTGCCGACGGATTTCGGACGAAGGGGAGCAGCCCCACCAGAATTCGGCCAAAGCGATAGGTGTGAGATTATTGCTGTAAGCATATTGCAATAATTTCGGCGCTGCGCATTCACCTGAACCAGCGGGTGGTGTACTTTGGTCAAAGTCCTGAAAAACAGCAACGACATTCTTGTGCTGCCCTGTTGCATTAAAAAAATTATATTGTTCAAAAAGTCTCTTTTGCAAATTTCCGGATCGCATTTTACGCTCTTCTTTCAGTACAGAAATCTCGTAAAGCAATTGTTGGATCCTAAGGTTTTCAGATTCCAGCGCCAGACGCATGTCATATTGATAGCGTTGGAGCTCCTGTTTGTCCTTTAAGCTTTGACTGCGCATATCCTCCATGAGTATTTCGTAGTCCTCATCCGATAGGAGGGGACGCAATCTTGTTCGGGTTTCCTTGCGTTCTTTTTTCTGACTTCTGAGTTTTGTTTTGAGCAGGTCAAGCTGTGTATCCCATTGACCTTTTAATCTATTGAGATTGCTTGTTATTTGTTCAAGTTCTTCACTGTTTTCAAGAAATTCAATTTTCCTGTTGAGGGCATTTAAGTGTACCTCTTCATTCAGAAAGAAGCCATCCTCTTCCAGCATATCAAATATTGGGGGAACAAAGTATTGGTGTTTATTGCTGCCAGCAAGCTTGCCAGATACAGCGGCCAGGTATCCGAGCCGATGCTGTTGATCTCGGACAACCAGTATACCAAACATCTTGCCTATGGCAAGACTATCGTTATTTTCTTCAAGACCAAAGTTATGCGTCCACTCGTTTTGTGTCTCCAGATAAGTTTGAAGTTCTTCCGCAGCGATAATGGCTAGCGCATGTGGTTCATAACAAAATGGAAAGGTAAATCGCAAGGGGAGTTCGATGTCCGAAATATCCTCTTTGAATGCATGAAAATAAGCGTTGTTGTCTAAAGTAGCCACAGTCTTCCCTCTAATAATATTCTGGATGCAAAAATAAGGTTATTATGCGATTGAAATGACATTTCAAACCCAGTTTTTTTTGTTTCCACCGCTTTTTTGGGTAAATTTAACTAAGCAATTAAAAGATATAGTTAACAAATAAACACAATATGAAAACTTCAATTGGAATTAAAGATGCAGACTTAAAAAAAGTTGCGAAATTGCTCAATGTCTTATTGGCTGATGAGCATATTATCTATATGAAAACACGCAATGCGCATTGGAATGTTGAAGGAGCTGATTTTCACGCTGCTCATTTATTTTTAGAATCCCAATACGATGAGTTGGCAGAAGTTATTGATGAAGTGGCGGAGCGTGTACGTACATTAGGGCACTATGCGGTAGGCACATTTGATAAATATTTAAAATTAACACGTTTGACAGAATCGACATCTGAAAAGACAGATAGTCAGTCTTATTATAAAGAGCTGCTATCGGATCACGAGTCTATTGCGATGTCAATTCGTGGGGATATTGCTGTCGTTGAGGGGACCGCTGATAATGGCACGGAGGATTTTTTGGTGGGTTTATTGGAAAAACACGAGAAAATGGCTTGGATGCTGCGCGCTCATTTTATAAAATAGCAGATGTAGTCCCACTTGATGTGAATAATCCCGCCCCTTTTGAGGATCGGGATTTTTTTTTATGTTTTGTTGTCGGCGCAGGATAATTTTTCTATCTTAAAGAGGAATTAAGCCTTCAGAAACTTTTAACATATTACAACTATGCTTGAAGACGACAACCTAAATCAAACCACACTAAACGAGGAAGAAAATGATGGTACCTTGGAAAGTATGCATCATGTGAATAATCCGGTATTGGATTTGCCTAAAATTGAAAAGAAATACCTCGAGACAGTTATATCCCACAATCAAAATGACAAGTCATACTATTTTTCCGATGGTAAGGCAAAAGTCGAGATTAAGATCGTAACAGATGAGATTGTACGTGTTCGATTGGCTCCCCAGGGAACGTTTTTGGAAGATTTTTCCTATGCCCTGGCAAAGAAAGACCATCGTGTCAGTATACATCAATGTAAAGAGGAGGTGGACCATTATAGTGTCCATACAAACACCATTTCCTGTCGCATCAATAAAAGCGATTTTTTGATCTCCTTTTCTGATAGAGCGGGTAAACTGTTTAATGCCGATCTGGCTCCAATGCACTGGGAAGAAAGTCCGGACTTTGGCGGTTATTATGTCTACAGTACCAAAGTTGCATTTGAAAATGAAGCATTTTATGGACTGGGCGATAAGGCTACTAAGCTTAATCTTCGTGGCAAACGATTAAAAAATTGGAATTCGGACACTTATGCTTTTGCTTATGACCAGGACCCTTTATACAAAACCATTCCTTTTTACATTGGACTGAAGGACGGTGAAGCTTACGGTATTTTCTTTGATAACACGTTTAAGACCTATTTCGATTTTGCCGCCGAGGATCCCGGAAAGACCAGCTTTTGGTCGGAAGGCGGTGAATTACAATACTACTATATTCATGGTCCGCATATCATTGATGTGATCCGCAGGTACCATACTTTGACAGGGACACATTATTTACCACCACTTTGGGCTATCGGTTATCATCAATGCCGATGGAGTTATTATCCGGAAGCCAATGTGCGTAAAGTGGCCGAAGAATTCAGAAAAAGGCAGATCCCATGCGATGCCATTTACCTGGATATTGATTACATGGATGGCTATCGCTGTTTTACATGGAATAAACAATATTTTCCAAATCCGAAAAAAATGATTGCTGATCTTGCAAACGAAGGTTTTAAGACGGTGGTCATGATTGATCCGGGGATTAAAGTGGATGAAAACTATTGGGTATTTCGAGAAGGTAAAGAGAACAAATATTTCTGCCGCCGGGGGGATGACTATTTTATGGAGGGATTTGTCTGGCCCGGACGTTGTCAATTTCCCGATTTTACAAATCCTGAGGTTCGACAGTGGTGGGGAACTTTATACCAGGGGCTGGTGGAAGATGGTGTAGCAGGTTTTTGGAATGACATGAATGAGCCTGCTGTTTTTGGCCGCGGAACTTTTCCGGATGATGTCAGACATCAATACGATGGACATCGTGGATCGCATCGAAAAGCACACAATGTCTATGGTATGCAAATGGTGCGCGCTACCTATGATGGCTTAAAGAAATTGTACAAAAACAAAAGGCCATTTACCATTACACGAGCAGCTTATGCTGGTACACAACGTTATTCTTCGGTTTGGACCGGAGATAATTTAGCGAGTTGGGAACATCTCAAGCTGGGCACCCTGCAGTTGCAGCGATTGTCCACTTCAGGGATGTCTTTTTGCGGAACGGACATTGGTGGATTTACAGGAGAACCAGATGGGGAACTATTCACAAGGTGGATGCAATTTGGTGTTTTTTCGCCATTTATGCGTGTGCACTCCGCAGGGGATACCCGTGATCGGGAACCTTGGAGTTTCGGTGAAGACTGGGAAAAAATAAATAAAAAGTTTATAGAATTGCGGTATAAACTGTTACCCTATATCTATACCTGTTTTTGGGAACAAACTAAATACGGCTATCCGATTTTGCGTCCAATTTCGATGGTGGAGCAACATATTCCGACCAATTGGCAGCGTGAAGAAGAGTTCTGTTTTGGTGATAAGATATTGGTATCACCAGTGTTGCAGCCCGGTCAGAAGAGCAAGATCGTTTACCTTCCTGCAGGAGATTGGTTCTACTACTTCAATAATGAGGTTTATGTCGGTGGAAAGGAACATACTATTGCAACACCACTGGATGAAATGCCGCTATTTATTCGTGGTGGATCTGTCATACCGGAATATCCAGTCATGCAATACACCGGAGAAAAGAAAGTGGAAGAACTACAATTGAATATCTATTTTTCTGAAGGAGTACATCGTTCATACGTTTATTCCGATCATGGTGATACATTCGCGTACGAGCAAGATATTTATTTAGAAAAGTGTTTTACATTGTCTGGATTAAAAGATTCCCTTTCAATCAAGCAGACCCGTGACGGATTATTTACCGAACGATACGAAGAGTATAAGCTGCAATTGATAGGTCTACCATTTGCAGTGAAAAAGGTTAAAACAGATGGGATTGACACAAAAATACAAAAAGATGAACAAGGGCGATATTGGATTAATGTCGCACGTGAATTTGAAAACATATTGATAGAGGGTTAAACATGGCCAATCAAGTAATACCGCATAGTCTTTTTTCGGAATTTGATGTTGCGCTGTTCCAATCGGGCAGGCATTTCAAATTGTATGAAAAATTTGGTTCGCATGAGCTGGAAGTAGAGGGTGAAAGAGGCGTTTATTTTGCGGTTTGGGCCCCAAATGCAAAATCCGTTTCCGTAACGGGAAACTTCAATTTCTGGGACAAGGAGAGCCATCCTTTACATGTCCGCTGGGACACAAGTGGAATCTGGGAAGGTTTTATTCCCGGAATAGCCAATGGTGAAACTTACAAATATTGTATTCAGACCTCTTCAGGAGAAGAGCTTGAAAAAGGCGACCCATTCGCGTTCAAATGGGAGGTAGCACCTAAAACGGCATCCATTGTCCATTCTAATTGGTATGAATGGAATGACGGAAACTGGATGAAGGAGCGTGTCGTAAAAAATAGACTGGACCAGCCATGGTCAGTCTATGAACTGCACCTTGGCTCATGGGCACGAGATCCGGAGAGCCCAGATACGCTATTAAACTACCGGGAGATTGCTGTACAGCTTGTGTCTTATGTCAAGGAAATGAATTTTACACATGTGGAATTTATGCCTTTGATGGAACACCCCTATTACCCCTCATGGGGATATCAGATTACAGGCTATTTTGCGGCAAGCTCACGTTATGGCTCTGCACAGGATTTAATGTTCCTGATAGAAGCGCTCCATGCTGCCGGAATTGGGGTGTTATTGGATTGGGTACCTTCACATTTTCCTGGTGATGCGCATGGGCTTTATCGCTTTGATGGTACAAGCCTTTATGAACATGAAGATCCGCGAAAGGGTTTTCACCCCGACTGGCAATCGTATATTTTCAATTATGGTCGCAACGAAGTGCGCTCTTTTCTGATCAGTAATGCTTTTTATTGGTTGGATCGTTTCCATATTGATGGACTTCGCGTGGACGCTGTCGCATCCATGTTGTATCTGGATTATAGCCGGAACGCCGGTGAGTGGATTCCGAATGAATTCGGCGGTAATGAGAACCTGGAAGCGGTACAATTCCTAAAAGAGTTTAATGAGGCTGTTTATGCACATTTTCCGGATGTACAGACCATCGCTGAGGAATCGACCTCCTGGCCTGGTGTGAGTAAACCAACCTATGCTGGTGGTCTGGGCTTTGGAATGAAGTGGATGATGGGATGGATGCACGATACCCTAGATTATTTTAAGGAAGATCCGATCAATAGAAAATACCATCACGACCGCATCACTTTTGCCACGGTATATGCTTTCCATGAAAATTTTATGCTCCCGCTGTCACATGATGAAGTTGTTTATGGAAAACAGCCTCTGATTTACAAAATGCCAGGCGATGAGTGGCAGAAATTTGCTAACCTAAGGGCGTTATACTTGTTTATGTATACTTTCTTAGGAACGAAATTGTTGTTTATGGGTGGAGAGTTTGGACAAACGTCCGAATGGAATGTGAATAAATCGCTCGACTGGCATCTGTTGGAATTTATGCCACATCAGGGTATGAAAAAATTTGTAGCCGATTTAAACGCGACCTATCGGCAACAACCCAGCCTCTTTCAAAAGGCTTTTGATGCTTCAGGGTTTGAATGGATAGATGCTGGCGACCGTGAAAACTCGGTACTGGTCTATTGGCGTAAGGCATTTGACCAATGGGATGATACCGTGGTTGTGATTAATTTAACACCTGTTGTACGTGAAGATTTTCGTATCGGACTGCCTTATGCAGGAGAATGGGAAGTTGTTTTGAGCTCAGACGATCTTAAATATTTCGGTTCTGGAGTCAGTAGTCAACATGTGGAAAGTGAACACCTGCATTGGATGAACCAGGTGCAGTCTGCTCAGGTCAATCTTCCTCCGCTGGGCGGGTATATTCTTAAACGTAAGAAGGTTTTGAAAGAGGCGGTGCCTGTAAAACCGGGAGAACGTGTTCCCCTGTGATCGTGTATTGTGTCGGTTGGAGGAGTTAGTAAAAGTAAATTTTAAAAAGGATAAGCTCCATTCGACTGATGGAGAAAAAAATATGTACAGATGAAAGTATTTCATTTAAGTGTCGAATGCTATCCAATAGCCAAGGTTGGTGGTCTAGCGGATGTGGTGGGAGCATTGCCGAAGTATCAAACTAAACTCGGGGTAGAAGCAGCAGTGATCATGCCTTGGTACGATCGCCCATTTGTTAAAGACCATTCCTTTGATGTTATTCATGAGGGTACTTTTTTTCAGGGATCTGAACCATTAGATTATAGTGTTTTCAAGGAAAGAGATAATATACTGGGTTTTGAACTCTATTTGATTAAAATTCCAGGTAAATTGGACCGCCAGGAGGTTTATTGCTATCCCGATGAGGGCGAGCAGTTTATCGCCTTTCAACATGCTGTATTAAACTGGTTCAAGGCAAAAGCGATTGTACCTGATATTGTGCATTGCCATGATCATCACGTCGGTTTAATGCCTTTTCTGATGAAATATAGCAATGAATATAATTTCCTTGTTGATGTAAAGACGGTTGCGACAGTTCACAATGGTCAGTACCAGGGTTGGATACACTGGAGCAAAGCGATTTTATTGCCTGGTTTTGATAGTTGGAAATGGGGACTCCTGGACTGGGATGGTCTGATCAATCCACTTGCAGCGCTGATCAAGTGCTGTGATGCCTATACGACTGTTTCGGAGGGCTACCTTGAAGAACTTTATGTGGATGCGAACGGACTGCAGCATCTATTTTATGATGAACGGCATAAGTCGGTGGGGATTGTCAATGGAATCGACTGGGATATCTGGAATCCTGCTAAAGATTACACCTTGATTGAAAATTATGATCTTGCTTCGGCTTTTGCCGGTAAACTCAAAAATAAGCAGGCATTAGCACAGCAGTATAAAATTAATCCTACACTTCCGTTATTGGTCTTTATTGGGCGTTTTGCGACGGAAAAAGGAGCCGATTTATTGCCGGATATAATTTTAGATTTGACTGAAAATTTTTCAGGCAGATTGAGTATATTTATACTGGGTGCTGGAGATCCAGCGATTCAGGCACGGGTAAAAATGCTCGTGGATGAACAGATAGAAAATTTTGATGTGTTCTTTGGTTATGATGAAAATCTTGCGCATTGGCTTTATGCAAGTGCAGACTTTCTTTTGATGCCTTCACGGGTTGAACCGTGTGGACTCAATCAGCTTTATGCCATGAAATATGGGACCTTGCCGATTGTACACACTGTGGGTGGTCTAAAAGATACAGTCATAGATTTAGAAAACAATGGATACGGTGTTGGTTTTGACACGCTTGAGGTAGCTGATATCAGAAAGGCTATTGTCCGCGCGGTCGAATACTATGAAAATAGGTCTAAATTTGAAGACAACCAACACAAAATAATGAGTTTGGATTTTTCCTGGGATAAATCCGCAGCGAAATACTTAAATCTATATAACCAATTAATTTAATTTGATATGTCACATCACAATGTAGTAGCTATCGTCTTGGGCGGAGGAAGGGGCTCGCGTCTGTATCCGTTGACCGACCAACGGTCTAAACCAGCTGTTCCTATTGCAGGAAAATATCGCTTGGTTGATATCCCCATCTCGAATTGTCTCAATTCGGGATTCAATAAGATTTTTGTATTGACACAGTTTAATTCGTCCTCGTTGAATTCGCATATTAAAAATACGTACAATTTCAGTATTTTTAGTAAGGGTTTTGTCGATATTTTGGCGGCCGAACAGACTAATGATGGTGACAAATGGTTTGAAGGTACCGCAGATGCCGTGCGCAGATCGTTCAAGAAGCTAGCAAGTATAGATTACGATTATGTCTTAATCTTGTCGGGGGATCAGCTTTATCAGATGGATTTTGATGCACTGGTGGATTTTCACGTACAGAACGAAGGCGATTTGACGATTGCGACCATTCCTGTCAATGGCAAAGATGCAACAGGTTTTGGAATCCTTAAATCGGATGAGCATAACCACATCACATCGTTTATAGAAAAGCCCAATAGTGAGCAGTTGGTGGACTGGAGTTCAGAAGTGAACGATCATTTGAAAGCCGAGGGCCGTGAGTACCTGGCATCCATGGGGATCTATGTGTTCAGTAAAGGTGTGCTAAAGCGCCTGTTGGAGGAAAACAGCGGAATGGATTTTGGAAAGGAAATTATTCCGGATGCGATTGAAGATATCAACGTACTCAGCTATCAGTATGAAGGCTATTGGACAGATATTGGAACAATAGGCTCATTTTATGAAGCCAATATTGGACTGACGGATAATATTCCAGCCTTTAACCTATTTGATAAAAATACGGTTTTTACCCGACCACGTATGCTACCGCCATCTAAGATTTCGGGCACGACATTGATTAATTCGGTTATCTCCGATGGGTGTATTATCCATGCTGATAAGGTAGACCGTTCGGTGATCGGTGTGCGTTCACGTATTGGTATTGGTTCTGTGGTAAGGGGAACCTATATGATGGGATCGGATTATTACGAGGATTTCTCGGATATGGATGAAGCAAAAAGAAAAAATATGCCCATTGTGGGTGTGGGTGAACGCTGTTATATTGAAAATGCGATTCTGGATAAAAACTGTCGTATTGGAAATGATGTTCGCATCAATGGCGGCCCCCATTTGTTGAACGCCAACCATCAGACTTATACCGTTTGTGATGGTATTGTTGTGATCAAAAAAAATGCGGTTATCCCGAGTGGAACGACAATCGGGCTCGCGACTGTATAAATTTATTAAACAAGGGAGATAATATATTGTTATAATTGCATGTTATTGTAATAAATAAATGCTTTGAAACAGATTATCTCCCTTCTTTTTGTATTGATCACATTTGGCGCCTGCGATACCTCTTTAATGGTACAAAGCACAGGTGTATTACGGGATGCTTCACGAAAATTTGAACTCCATAATGGTGACCGTCGTATTATTTATATCCCGATGCGGCATTTAGGGACACGTGTATATTATGATCAGGTACAAGCTGCGGTAGATTCGCTCCAAAAATCGGGCTATGTTGTCTTTTATGAAAGTATCGCCTATCAGGTAGATAGCGCCGCACAACGTGATCTATACGACCGTAAGTTCAGAAAATTGACCGGTAACCGTCTCGGCTTACAACAATGTATTGAAACTCCCGGAGATACATCAAAAGTGCTAAGGGCACCTCTGTACCGTAAATTGGGACAACGCATTATCAGCCAACCGGATTATTCTTTTTTTCTGGTTGACTATGGAACCGCAGTTAATGCCGATATTCCTAAAAATAAATTATTGGATGATTTTGAGTATCGCTATGGTACGATACAGCTGGATGCCTGCGATTATGATACCCCATTAAGTGCCCCCTATAGTTGCAAACCCATCAAAACAGCGCTCAAGAATAAGTTTGACAAAGAGTTTGTCATGCAACAACGCGAGGAAAATCTAGCTTCTCTAGTGGCTGACGCTCCGCAACAGAAAATTTTAATCTTATTTGGTACATCTCATTTTAAAGGCTTTTTGCGTAATTTGCAAGCCAGAGATCCCCATTGGATCAAGATAAAATAATATGTTAGGAAAGATTTTTATTATACTGCTCGTACCGGTAACCATCTATGTTGTCTATTACCTGTTAAATCGTACCGCGAAAAATAATAAGACGATTAAACGTGTCTTGAGTGATGAGGGGAAGGATATCCTGGAAAAGGAGGTCGCTTATTATCGCCGTCTGACTATTGCGGATAAGCAGGAATTTGAGTCACGCTGTCTTGCATTTTTGGATACCGTCAAGATAGAAGGGGTGGGCGTCACGTTGGAATTGAAAGATTATATGTTGATCGCAGCCAGTGCAATTATTCCGATCTTTGCTTTTAAAAAATGGACCTATCCAAACTTAACCAATATTATGGTCTATCCCTCACATTTCAATGCCGATTATCAATTTGAAGGTCATGCGGATCGGAATATCATGGGAATGGTTGGAGAAGGTGCCATGAATGGTCAGATGATTTTATCTAAATCGGCATTGGAATATGGTTTTCAAAATGCAACTGATGGTCAGAATACGGCTATCCACGAATTTGTGCATCTCATTGATAAAACAGATGGTACAGTAGATGGCGTGCCCAGTTATTTATTGGACAAGGCCGCTGTAATTCCGTTCATGAATTTAATACGGGAGGAAATCAACAAGATCAAACAGCATCAATCGGATATTGATACCTATGGTATGACCAATCCGGGTGAATTTTTTGCTGTCGCATCGGAATATTTTTTTGAAAATCCAACGAAATTTCAAAAAAACCATCCAGCACTTTATACTGCACTTTCTAAAATTTTTGAGCAAAGTTAAGTGGAGATAAATAAAATTTTAGTATTTTTAAAGCAAACAGAAAATGTTTACTTTTTTTGTTAATTACAACTGTTATGCCTAAAACTACTATTTATTCTACTATTGCATTCGCATGTCTATTATTTTGCGGCAATAATCAAGGTTTTTCTCAGGGGCGTTATGCTGTGGGAACGACCTTTACTGAAATGGCGGACCCGTCAAGGGATACGCTTTCTGATTGGTCAAATGTTAAACCTGGTTTGTACGCATCGTTTGTGTCGATCGATAAACGTTTTCCAAAATCTTTAAATCCGAACATCGCTATCCAGTCCAATAACAAGGTGGATGCCTGGAAAGGGGAGCAGGTATCTGCGCAGATACTCCTGTGGACTAGTTCAGCAGCCGCTGATGTTGTTGTTTCGACAGGTGAGTTAAAATCAACTACCGGCAAATCTATTTCTGCTGAAGCGGTACAAGCACGATTTGTTCGTTATGTGATGACAGATGAATTTGCCGAGGGATGTGGCTATCGTAAACCTGAGGATTTTAAGGCCGCACTTTCTGCAGATATGTTGGATGATCTTAAAAGCTATAATCTCGAAGCAAAGCGCGTCCGTCCAGTATGGATTACGGTAAAAGTACCTGCTAGAGCAGCGGCAGGTCAATATAAGACAGTCATTGCTGTTAAACAAAAAGGTAAGGTGATACAAAATTTGGATTTGACTGTTAATGTTCAAGATCAGGTATTACCGCCAGCTTCACAATGGTCATTCCATTTGGATCAGTGGCAACATCCATCATCCGTAGCACGTGTCAACAATGTTAAGATGTGGAGTGATGAGCATTTTGAAGCCTTAAAGCCAACAATGAAGCAGCTGGCTGCTGCAGGGCAGAAAGTTATTACGGCGACGTTAAATAAGGATGCCTGGAATGTACAGACCTATGATCCCTATGCGGATATGATCACCTGGAAGAAAGCAAAAGACGGATCCTGGAGTTATAACTATGCGATATTTGACAAGTGGGTGCAATTTATGATGGACCTGGGAATTAACAAACAGATCAATTGTTATTCATTATTGCCATGGAATAATGAAGTGCATTATTTTGATGAAGCAAAAAATGAACTGGTCAATGTTATCGCAAAACCCGGAACGCCAGTGTTTGAGGAGCTATGGACACCTTTCTTAAAGGATTTTAGTAAACATGTCAGCGCCAAGGGTTGGTTGAAAATTACCAATATCGCGATGGATGAGCGGGCACAGGAGCAGATGGATCCAGCAGTAGAACTTTTGGAACGTGTGGTACCTGAATTTGGAATTGCTTTTGCAGACAACCATAAAAGTTATAAGCGTTATCAAAAAAGTACCGATATCAGTGTCGCTGTAGGCGATCCTTTCGATCAAAATGATTTAATTGAAAGACGTAAAAAAGGGTATATCACTACATTCTATGTTTGCTGTTCAGATGAGTTTCCGAACCAATTTACATTTTCTGATCCGGCAGAATCGACCTATATGGGGTGGTACGCACTCGCTGCGGGATTTGATGGCGCGCTACGTTGGGCCTTTAATTCCTGGGTAGCCAATCCGCTACAGGATTCGCGATTCCGTACATGGCCTGCTGGAGACACTTATATTGTTTATCCACAAGGTCGTAGCTCTATTCGTTATGAGCGTATGTTGGAAGGTATTCAGGATTTTACCAAAGTGAATATACTGAAAGAAAAGTTGGAAAAATCTAACGATCAAACGAATTTGGCAAAACTGAACGCAAAAATTGCCAAACTAAAAAAATCTAGACGTTATGCTGCGTGGAATGATGATCTCAATGATGCTAAAGCATTTGTAACCGAATTATCCAATAAGATCAAGTAAACAATCTTCATAGAGTTGAATAAACAGGCTGCTCCTCGATACGATGGGAGCAGCCTGTTTTTTTTAGGTAGCGTCTTTCTTGCAAAACGTGGCCTGCAATCGTCATCTCTGTTCTGAAAACAGCGGATCGATCTGTATGTACTTTCTTCAATAGTAGAATACCCAAAACCATTGTTTCGCAATATTGTTGTTATAAAGAAGCGATAGCGTAATCAACACATCGTCGTGATATCAAAATCTTAAATCATCATATGGGTATGAAAAATGTAGCACACCAGATCGTTGGTATTTTAAAAGATGCGGGAATAAAACGTATTTATGCCGTGACGGGAGATAGTTTGAATTTTTTTAATGAGGCAGTTCATGAGGATGGAACCATGCAATGGATACATGTCAGGCATGAGGAGGTTGGTGCATTTGCTGCGACCGCCGAAGCGGATCTGCACGGGATTGCCTGCTGTGCTGGAAGTAGTGGGCCAGGCCATGTTCACCTGATCAATGGCGTTTATGAGGCACATAAGACACGTGTTCCGATGCTGGTGATTGCTTCAACCTGCGCCACCTACGAGTTTGGTACAGACTACTTTCAGGAGACTAATCCGATCAAATTATTTGACGACTGCTCGTGTTATAATCAGATGATTACCCGGCCGGAACAGGTGCAACGTATGGTTCAGAATGCACTACAGCAGGCAATCTCAAAACGGGATGTTGCTGTTATCGGTCTTCCGGGGGATGTCTCCGAAATGGAAGCTGTCCATATGAACACTTCGGCAAAGGTATTCTTTACGCAGCCGCAGATCAGACCCTCAGAGCTTGAAATCGGGCGTTTGGCACAATATATTAATCAGGCGGATAAAGTGACTTTATTCTGTGGCGTAGGTGCCCGGAATGCGCAGAAACAAATTGTTGAACTCTCCGAGAAAATTCATGCGCCTGTGGGGTATTCATTTAAAGCTAAGTTGGATATTCAACGGGATAATCCCAATGAAATCGGTATGACGGGACTTTTGGGGACGGCATCGGCCTTTCAGAGTATGCACCATTCGGATCTGATCCTTCTTTTGGGAACTGATTTTCCTTACAAGGATTTTATACCCACCAATAAAACAATTGTTCAGATCGATATCGAGGGCGAGAAACTTGGTCGACGCTCGATCGTAGACTATGGCTTGGTGGGGGATATTGAGCACACATTGAAAGCTGTTCTACCCTTTGTGGAGGCGAGAACTGATTCGAGTTTTCTCGAAAAACAATTGGCGGCCTACGAGAAAGTAAAAGAAGATCTGATGATCTATGTCGAAGATTCGGGTAGTGAATGTGCTATTCAACCGGAATTTGTGGCCCATACGATTGACCAAAAGGCGAGCGATGATGCTATTTTTTTAGTGGATACCGGCATGTCCTGTGTATGGGGAGCACGTTATATCAATCAGCGACGAGATCGCAAAATGCTCGGCTCATTTAATCATGGCTCTATGGCGAACGCAATGCCGATGGCGATTGGAGCAGCATTGACACATCCCGAAAGACAGATCATAGCCTTCTGTGGTGATGGTGGCCTTTCGATGTTGCTGGGAGATCTGGCTACGATAAAACAGTATAATTTGCCAATCAAACTGATGGTGTTCAATAACCGTTCACTCGGAATGGTCAAATTGGAAATGCAGGTTGCCGGTTTAAAAGATCAGGAAACTAATATGGTCAATCCAGATTTTGCGATGGTCGCACAGGCGATGGGGATCCGTGCTTTTACGGTGACGCAACCAGAAGAGGTCGAAGGTATCTTGGATGAAGCATTCCGTATAACGGACGAGCCGGTACTCATCGATATCTTTACCAGCCCCAATGCCTTAGCCATGCCACCCAAAATATCATTTAGCCAAATGAAAGGAATGACCGAAAGTATGGCTAAATTGATGCTATCAGGTAACTTTGAGGAAGTATGGGACACCATCAAGTCAAATTATAAGCACTTGAAATCGCTCTGATACACGTAGATAACTTGTATATCTATGCTAAAAAAAGCCTCTCCAATATAAAATAGTTGGGGAGGCTTTTTGTCTAGGAAAAAAATAGGGTATTCGGACTATTGATTGAATTAAGTGAATTACTGATCAACACTGGCGTTGAACGAACCAAAGGCTCTTCAATAACTCCTCTTTACAGCGTCGAAGTTTTTCTATTTTCGATTCCGAAGAAATAGAAACATTCTCTTTAACAATAATAGCCAAATCTGTTTCAATGGATAATTTAGTGAGGGATGTAGACCCACTATCAAATTTCTTAAAGCTTACATCTTTCATACTAATATTGGTTAAGAATTTCTGAATTTTATAATGTACAATTTACTAATAAAAATTAGCTTTACAATAAGCTATGAATAATTTTATTGTTACTAAATTGTTTATTTTTAATATTTTATCGAGCTATAACTTATAAACAATATTGCTGCAATTTTTGTTTTCTGAATTCCAAAATATTAAATGTTAGTTATTTAAAACAATATGTTGTTTTGATTGCTATTGATATTAATAAACAGGGAAGGCGGAATCTATTGTTCATAAGCTGCGGTTAGCTCGTCAATAAATTCCCGTTGGCGCTGATTTTTTTCAGTTGCTGCCACGTATTTAAGAAAAATTAATTATTCGCATGAAAATAATCAATATTGGATTGTCACTACTGATTTTTGCTACCGCTTGTCAGCAAAAGGACAAAAAGAAAGATGACCAGGCACAAATGGGATCGGATACCACAGGTCTTGCAGCAGCAATTGCTGAAAATGGAACCTATCAATACCTCAAAAATGGCGATACAATTTCGTTAACAATCGCCATTGATGGCGATAATGTGCATGGTGACCTCAACTACAAGTGGAAAGAAAAAGACCGAAATGTTGGGCATATTGATGGTGTTCTGAAAGACGGTATCTTGTTGGCGGACTATACCTTTGCTTCCGAAGGACAGCAATCCGTTCGGCAGGTGGCTTTTAAATTCTCCAAAAACCAAGCTGTTGAAGGTTTTGGTGATATGGAAGAAAAAGGAGGGAAGATGTCTTTTGTTGCGCCTGATAAATTGGCTTATGATGAAAAATTTGTCCTAGAAAAGCTGACCCAATGAGCACCATAGCAGGAGTTTTGGGATAAATATAATCAGTCCGATCAGTAGCGCTGTGATACTGCTCAGCATGACCGCGGCAGCAGCAACGTCTTTGATCCTTTTGATGTTGGGATTTTTTTCTTGGCAGACAAAATCAGCGAGATGTTCTAATGCCGTGTTCAGCAATTCACAGACAAGAACAAAACCAATGGAAAAAATAATTGCTAGCCACTCATAGGGGCTTATTCGGAGGAGGTACGATAGTACGATTGCTACAACTGCGGCAATGAGATGTATCCTGAAATTATGTTCTTCTTGCCAAACGATTTTTAAACCATTGAAGGCATAGCTAAAACTTCGGATTCTATCTTTCCATGAAAAGTTGCTTCGGGCCATAGTCAATCTGCTAAATTTTATGTAAATATAACCTTTCCCTTCGTTTTTGATTGGCTCAAAATGTAGTTTACTTCCGGAACCCTTATCCTTATCCTAACCTGTCATCCTTGTCCTGACCTGCACTTTTACTTACTAATGGCACATATCTCAAATAGCTACTACTCCGATAGAGCTCTAAGGGCAGCGGATTTTAGTCTGGACTTATCGCTATTTTAGTCGCTGATTTTTCCCAAAAGTATTATTGGAAATGCGTAGTATTTTTGAGTAAATTGCTGTATGATCTACAATTTTGATAAAATAATCGACCGTAGGGGGACTGATTCGGTAAAATGGAATCAACAGGACTATGCCGATTTAATTCCACTCTGGGTTGCTGATATGGATTTCCCTGCATCCAAAGAGATTATTGACGCGTTGACCACACGTGTTCAACATGGTATTTATGGCTATGCAAAAGTGCCGGATGCTTTTTATGAGGCTGTATCGGACTGGTCTAAACGTAAACATGGTTTTCATTTGCAGCGCGAGTGGATACTTCCGGTTTTAGGTGTGGTGCCGGCTTTGTCGGCAATCGTCGCTGCATTAACAGAAACGGGGGATAAAGTACTGATCCAGGAACCTGTATACCATTGTTTTTTTTCATCGATCGAACGCAATGGTTGTGAGGTGGTTTCCAATGACCTATTGTATAAAGATGGGCAATATGCAATTGATTTTGTAGATTTTGAAATTAAGGCGAGTGATCCGAAAGTGAAGCTCTTTATCCTCTGCAGCCCACATAACCCTGCAGGTCGGGTTTGGACAAAAGTCGAGCTTGAACGCTTGGGTAAGATCTGTCTAAAGCACAATGTTCTTGTTATTTCGGATGAAATCCATTGTGACTTAGTATTTGAAGGGCATCAGCATATTCCTTTTGGAACGATCAATCAAGCCTTTTTGGCGAATACAATCACTTGTATTGCTCCAAGCAAAACCTTTAATCTTGCAGGACTGCAAGTCGCCACGGTCATAGTCGCGGATCCTATCTTAAATAGAAAAGTGCAGGATGCCTTTCTTGCCAATGAGATAGCGAGTATCAGTCCTTTTGCGATCACGGGTTTAATAGCTGCTTATCAACAGGGGGAGGATTGGCTACAGCAAGCGCTAGCCTATATTTATAATAATTATATTTATTTAAAAAACTATATAGCGGAGCATCTGCCGACCTTAAAAATTATTCCACTTGAGGGTACCTATTTGGTTTGGATAGATTGTACCGCTTTAAAGCTTTCCAGCCGAAAAATAGGACAAATACTATTGAAAGAGGTCCATCTGCAGGCCAATGTCGGTGCCATGTACGGTAAGGGAAGTGGTTCTTTTATCCGGTTGAATATCGCCTGTTCGAGGTCTATTTTAGAGGAGGGATTAGCGAGGCTGAAGCAGGTCTTGCTGAATTTGCCAAAAGAATAACGAATTATTTAAGGTTATTGATTTACTCCAATATTAAAAAGCACCTGAACGGTTTGGTTCAGGTGCTTTTTAACGTATAAAACGCTTTTGGTAACGATTAAATACCCATTTCCTTTAAAATAAAATGAGCATTGTCAATCTTATCAGCAACCCAAAGTACATAACGGATATCCACACCGATAGAGCGGCTATAACTTTCATTCCATGCAAAATCGTTGATTGTAGCATCATAGGCACGGTCAAAGTTTACACCGATCAACTCACCATTTGCATTCATGATCGGCGAACCTGAGTTGCCCCCTGTGGTGTCCATATCATACAATATATTGACAGGAACTGAGCCCAGGTCTTTCTTTAAATAGGGGCCAAAGTTCTTATTGAGATACGCCGTCTTGATTTCTTGCGGATAATCGAAATCGGATAGACCAAGATTCCCTTTCTGAATAATACCTTCGATGGTTGTGAATGGTTTCATATAGGTAGCGTCAGCAGGAGCATAGCCTTTAATATGTCCATAAGTCAAACGCAAGGTGGAGTTAGCATCTGGAATAAAGTTTTTGGCCTGAAAGATTTCCTTGACAGCGACATAGTCACCCATCAGTTTATTCAACACACCTTCACGTCTTTTCTGCTCAGCGGCGAAGATGACAATATCATTGTCTAGCTCATTTTGAAAATTCAATAGTTTATCATTAAATTGGCTTAACGCGTTTGCATTCGCTAAAACCGTATTTAAAATATAAGTTTGATCCGCCAATTTACTGCCATCGATGAGCTGTGTAGCATAGGTATTGGCAGTTTCGCCATTCAATTGGAGTTTCTGAATTGATCCAAGCTGATTTTTACCTTGAAAAGCAGCGGCATCGGCAAGCATCTTACCGAAAATATGTTGGTCTGCCTGTTTGTTGTAACTTTCGTAAGTGTCCTGAATACTTTTTTTGAGCTGTTCGACATTATAGTCGAATAACTGTTTTGCGGCATGCGAAGAGCGCTCTTTACCCATTGCTACTTTTAGGGTGTTGAGATCGCGGGCAACTTTCAGCAAACTGGTACTGTTATAAATATTGTTAATCCAAAGCTCTTTCAAGGCATCTTGATCACTGATTTGATAATAAGCGGCAATATCGTTTAATAGATTGCCATATTTACCTTTAAGTTCGGGTTTACTCAAGATAAATGCTGCAAGCGCCTCATCTTCCTGCTTTTTGGTTGACAGGAGATCTATGCCGCGCAACCCTTTGAGCTTGCCACGGTAATTTTTAAGCACGTTGGCGTTGCGTTTGATCCGTGTCGCCAAAGAGAGTGCAATATCCGTATTGTCTTTCCCAGCTTCCTCCATTTGTTTGTTCTGGAAATCATACAAATTGGAAACGTAAGGCAATAAATAGTCTTGTTGGTATTTGATATACTGCGCCGGACGATGTCTGAATGTCTTCCCCGGATAACCTAGGATAAAGGTGAAATCATTTTCTTTCACACCATTTGGATTAACTTTCAGGTGCTTTTTTGGTTGGTAGGGCACATTATCTTTTGAATAGGGAGCTGATTTTCCATCTTTACCCACATAGGCCCGAAGGAAGGAATAGTCACCTGTATGACGTGGCCATACCCAGTTGTCAGTCTCACCGCCAAATTCACCAATATTTTGGCGTGGAATATAAACAAGACGCACATCTTCGATTGTTTTGTAGCGAAATAGCACATAGCTTTTGCCAATGAACATTTCGGATACTTCAGCTTTGATTGTTGGGTCTTCTTTTTCAGCCTGTTTAACAAGCTCTTCTTGTTTTCTTTTGATTGTATTGATGCGCTCGACCGGGTCACTGATATTGGCTACGGCATTTAATATTTTAACAGATACATCTTCGTATGAATCTGTAATTCTGATCTTTAATCCTTTTGCTTCAATCTCCTGCTCCTGATTTTGCGCAACAAAGCCATTTTTAAGATAATTGTTGATGGCGGTACTTGCCAATTGAACTGCAGAAAAGGCACAGTGATGGTTGGTAATAATCAGACCACGGTTGGAGACGAATGATCCTGTACATCCACTGACTTGAACCAGGGCATCCACTAATCCAACTTGGCCGGGATTGTAAATATCCTTCTCACTGATCTTTAATCCGGCTTTCTTTAAACCCGCTCTATTTAAATCGCTCAATGGGTACATCCCTTCATCTGGGTTCGCATTTGCGTATGGGATGTTCGTTGTGGATAATAATAGTGCTAGTGCAATTGTCGTATGATGTATAAACTTCATGGGATTTTTTAATATCAACTGTTATAAATCTCCAAATTTAAGAAAAGCTTTTTGATGAATCCGACTTTTCGATCAACTATTGTCATAATAGCTGGTCAATTCTCGCTTTTTGGCAAGATATTTATTGTATAATATGATCAGGGAAGCAATGGTCAAACTTTAAAATATTGTGTATTTGCCATCGTTTTACAGGAGTATTCGTAATTTTGCGCTTTAAAGATTTTAACATGACCTTAATCCAATTGGAATATATCATTGCTGTTGATACCTATCGTAGTTTTGTTGCCGCAGCCGAAAAGTGTTTTGTGACACAGCCGACCTTAAGTATGCAGATCCAGAAACTGGAGGAGTCTTTGGGGGCTAAAATCTTTGACCGGAGCCGTCAGCCTGTTGTGCCTACTGAAATTGGGGAGAAGATTATTCTTCAGGCAAGGTCAGTCCTGACTGAAAGCCGTAAGATCAATGAAATTGTACAGGACAAGAAGGGGGAAATCGAGGGAACACTAAAAATCGGTGTTATCCCGACAATTGCGCCCTATTTATTGCCTAAGGTATTGACCACGTTTATGGAGAAGTATCCAAAACTGCAATTGCAGATCTGGGAATATACTACCGAACGTATTGTTCATGAGTTGAAGGTTGGGCTTTTGGATTGCGGTGTACTATCTACCCCCTTAAATGATCAGGGCATACTGGAGTCCCCTCTGTTTTATGAAAATTTTGTCGCTTATATATCTGAAAATAGTCCTTTGTTTTCCAAGAAAGTGTTGAGTGGAGATGATATCGCCGATGATAAGCTCTGGTTGCTCAATGAAGGACATTGTATGCGTGGACAAGTACTTAATATTTGCCACCATAAGCACAATCAAGATCTCTCCGGACGTTTTGAGTATAACACCGGTAGTGTTGAGACACTTAAAAGAATGGTGGATATCAATGACGGTATCACAATCTTGCCCGAGCTATCGATTTCAGATTATGTGGATGAACAGCTGGATAAGATCCGTTATTTCAAATCACCGGAACCCGTCCGCGAAATATCGTTGGTTACGACACAAAATTATGTCAAACGACATGCAATTCAGGCATTGGAAAAGGAAATATTAGCGGTTGTACCTGATAAATTTAAAACAAAAAAGAAAAAGGAAGTGTTGAGCTTTCAATAAGAAGACATGGCAAATCTCAGTGTACGTTTTTTTAAGAAGATAGATCAGATCAATCAATGGCGAATGAAAAAAGTTTCGAACAGAAACTTTATTATTCTCCTGGCCTTTTTAGTTGGAATTGTTGGCGGTCTGATGGCGTCTGTATTAAAAAGACTAACGCATTTTATTGCGGCCACAATCCAGGATGATATTGATTGGAAGGTTAAATATTCGGTTTATTTGATTTTCCCGTTGATCGGGATCTTACTGAGTGTGTTTTTTGTTCGGAAATTTCTGAAAGGAAAGAAGATGGAGCATGGTATCACCCCGATTATCTATGCCATCAGCCGAAAGGGAAGCCGATTGGACCCAAGTAATATCTATTCGCAGGTCGTCACTTCGGCGATTACGGTTGGATTTGGAGGTTCCTGTGGATTGGAGGCTCCCGTGGCATTAGGGGGCTCGTCGATAGGTTCTAATATTGCCCGTTTTTTTGGTCTGCAATATAAGGAAGTCACGATGCTTTTAGCCTGTGGTGCGGCAGCAGGAATTTCGGGCGCATTTAATAGCCCTTTGGCTGGAATGATCTTTGCGATTGAGATATTGCTTCCGGAATTCTCCATTCCGGTTTTTATTCCACTTTTGATTTCTTCGGCCTTGGCGTCCGTTGTATCGCGGCTTTTGTACAGTGAGCCGCTATTTAGTACGTTCAATTCGGATTGGCAGGTTTCTGCCTTGTTATTTTATTTGTTATTGGCGGTATTGATTGGACTGTATACCATCTATTTTGCCCGTGTATCCAGTTCGGTAGGAAAATGGTTTGCTAAAATAAAGAATCCCTATAACAAAGTATGGGTAAGCGGAATATCCTTAGGGATTATGATTTTCGTATTTCCAGCACTTTATGGTGAGGGGTATATTACGATCCAGCAGATTCTCAATGGACAATTTAACTCAATTGTAAAAAACAGCTTGTTTTCTGATTATAAAGATATGGGATTGGTGGTGTTGGGTTATACCATTTTGACCTTATTTGGTAAATCTTTTGCTGCACTATTTACGTTGAATGGAGGCGGAAACGGCGGGGTGTTTGGACCGAGTCTGGTGATGGGCGGCCTATTAGGCTTTGCCTTTTCTTATGGGGTCAATCTGACCGGTATTGCGGAGCTTAACGTCCCAAATTTTGTAGTTGCCGGTATGGCAGGTGCGCTGAGTGGTATTATGCATGCACCGTTGACGGGTATCTTCTTAATTGCAGAAGTCACAGGAGGCTATACCTTAATGGTACCCCTGATGTTGGTCTGTTCACTTTCCTACTTGATTAATCGCGCGGTATTGAAGCATTCGATCTATACAAAAGTATTAGCCGAATCAGGTGATCTCATTTCTTACGAAGATAAGGACCGCTCCGTCTTGAGTATGATGCGGATTAAATATGTTCTGGAAACCAATTTTGTGATTCTGAGACCCGATGAAACGCCTAAAAGTAGGCAGTCAGATATTATCCACAGTAAACGTAATATTTTTCCGGTGGTGAGTTATGAAGGTAAATTTATGGGGCTTCTCTATAGCGAATTTTTATTCTCGGTGCTGTTAGGAGAGGTCGAAGGGGGGGAGACTCCATTTGAAAAATTGGCACAGAAACCAAACGATACAGTAGGGATCAACGAGAATATGGAAATTGTGATGGCCAAGATGAACAAAGATGACACCTGGATATTACCGGTACTTGGGGATGAAAATAAATATATGGGCTTTGTGTCCAAGTCCAGTGTTTTTAATAAATATCGGGCGTTACTTATCCGTCAGGGACATTATTTAGAGTAAACGGATCTGGATTGGTGTAAACATAATCTGGAGTACAATCATGTTCTCGGATAGATGGTTGGTGGGAAATCGTTTATTGACCAGATACTTACATGGACTTAAAGGTGGTAAAATCCATGTAAGTATAGTTTGGGCTGAATTAGCCACGCATGGCCATAATTTTTGTCACGTATTTTCCAATAATATCAAATTCAAGGTTGATTGTCGTACCTACTTCAACCTGTTGAAGATTGGTATGTTCGAGTGTATAAGGAATGATTGCAACAGAAAACTGGTCATCACGAGAATCTACCACTGTCAGACTAATACCATTAACGGTAATGGATCCTTTTTCTACTGTAATATTCTGTTTGGAAGGATCGTATTGAAAGGTAAAAATAAAACTACCATTTTCATCGGTTTTCTGTATACAGGTTGCGGTCTGATCGACATGACCTTGGACAATATGCCCATCAAATCTTCCACCGGCTAAGGTACAGCGTTCGATATTAACCAGGTCTCCAACTTTCAACTGTGCTAGATTCGTTTTCTGTAAGGTCTCATCAATCGCTGTTACTTTGTGTACCTGATCATCAAGTCCAACAACGGTCAGACATACCCCATTGTGGCTTACGCTCTGATCTATTTTAAATTCATTGGAGATCGGGGAGCTCACATAAAAATGAATGTTGCTTTTTTCGTGTTCAATACGTTCGATTTTTCCTAAGGTTTCTATGATTCCGGTAAACATACACTAAAATTTTTGATTCAATCAAAGTTACTAAATAATCGAATTAAACATGGTTTTCGCCAACAAAATCGACGCATGAATGACAGAATAACTTATGGTAAATATAATTCATGGAAGGGATAAATACTGTAATAGAATCTGCTTTGATATAGTATGCTAAAAAAACGGCTTCTGAAAATAGCAAAAAGATTGTGTGTATATAGTACACTTACTATTCCTTTTGTCGTAGCTATGCCAAAACAAATTTATGGGAATTGAAAAAAAATATTACAAAATTTTTGTTTATATCATTTGAAGCATTATCTTTGTCATAGGTTTAGGTTGATTGCCTCTTACAAAGAGGTATTTATAAAAGCTTAGCAGGTCGCCCGACCAAATGCTAAGCTTTTTTTATTTTGCAGTAATATGCTGTTTTACAGTTGATTATGTTTTCATTCTGCCCGATCATTTCTTTTTTTGAATTGCCTGTTTTTTTATTGGTTCGTATTTTTTTAAATTAAGAATAAGCTCGCTACGCGCTGTTTATTGGCCAGAGTGTATACTTATTCGATTTTCATAGCTGTTGCTGCTTGTGGAAGTATGAAAACTTTATTTTTTCGGTATAACTATACGATATGCTGTTACCGGAATAGATTGATTTTTTTAGCTTTTGAAAATATGTAAAGCGGACATTGAGATGAGCAGAAGGTATTCGAAATTTTTGGATCTGAAGCGTTCTTTTAAGGCAAGGAGTGCCTTGGAACGTGCATAATAGACATTTGATGGGGTAGTGTCCAGTACCTTACAGATTTCTTCGGTATCTAAATCCTCCAAAAAGCTCATTTTACATATTTTAGCCTGCTGTTTTGGTAGTTTATCGATTTCAGCCAGTAATAGCTCCGTTAGCTCTGTCCTAAATATTTTTTTTAGAATATCGTCCTCGGGTAGGGATAAATTCTGAAGGATATCCAATTCTTCGGTCTGCATTTTAAATCGGGCCGATCTTTTCATATCGATACAGGCATTCTTTGTGGCGATATACAAAAATGCTTTGAGGCTATCGTAATTGTCCACTTTCTCTCTGTGATTCCAGAGCTTGACAAAGATATCAGATACAATTTCTTCAGCATCGGTTTTACTGCGTAGATAGGAAAACGCAAAATAACGTAGCGCATGGCCAAAATGGTCCATGAAAAAGCACAATGCGCTTTCATTACCCTCTTTTAATGCGTTAATATGCGACTCTAGTTGAAGCATGTTTGGTTATCAATATTTTTCTTTCATTGCCCTAAGATGGACATAATGACCGATATCATGGCCTTTATTGTTGTTCAATAGGATATTTACGGGCAGCCTCCCAACATAGATACTAACAACGAAGTTACATAAAAAACTTGGGTTGTTATGCTTGAAAGCATAACAACCCAAGTTTTTTAACGGTGAATAAATGAGATCCGGAAAAATTTATTTTTTTACTAGCTTACTGTCTATGATTTCCCATTCTTTTATGTGTGCGGGACGGTGTTCAGTAAGGATAATTTCATCAAAATGACGGAGCAATTCGGGGTGTTTATTCGCAATATCCTTTCGCTCCCAGGGATCCGTTTCTAGATCATACAATTGCCATTTTGCTTTTGGATTATTTTTTAAATCGAGTTTAATTGCCTTCCATTGTCCCTCACGTATGGCAACCTGACCACCCTTTTCGGGATACTCAAAGTATAAATATTGGTGTTTTTTTTGGTTCTTTTGTCCCAACCAGGTTGGCAACAAGGACAGTCCATTGGTATTACCGGGATCCTGTTGGACCAACTGTCCAAAGGTGGCCATCAGGTCATATTGTGCTGAGATGACAGCTGTCTCGGTGTTTGCTTTGATTGTTTTGGGCCAACGGACGATCAATGGAACTTTAATTCCACCTTCAAACACATCCATTTTTAACCCTCTGAGTGAATCGACGCTCTTGAAAAAGCGATAATCTATACCACCGTTGAAACCAGTTCCATTGTCGCTGGAAAACAAGATAATGGTATTGTCGTCCAGACCCAGGGATTTAATATGTTCCATGATCAGGCCCACTTGATCATCCAGATAAGTGATCATGCCTGCATAGGTAGCTCTTGGATAAGGAGTGGCCGTGTAGCCATCCTGCCCATAGTAAGGATGGTCATGGAAAAGATCTTTATACCGATCCACATATTCCTGGGGTACCTGTAAAGAAAGATGGGGTAAGGTGTACGGAAGATAGAGGAAGAAAGGACTGTTTCGGTTCTTATCAATAAATGCCAATGCCTTCTCCGTCATAATTTCAGGGGCATATTGTTTGCCACTGAATTGCTCAAAATCTTTGGCTGTTGCTTTGGTGGAGTCGAGTGGAATATGCACAAACTTTTCTTTGTTTTGGAGTGGATATTTTTGCTCGTTTTCCCAAAGATGGCTTGGATAGTAATTGTGAGCCTGCTTTTGGTCCAGGTAACCAAAGAAGTAGTCAAATCCCTGTTTGTTGGGACTTCCCGTTGTATTTTGCATGCCTAGCCCCCATTTTCCGATAGCGCCAGTATGATAACCTGCTTTTTTAAATAGGTGAGCCATGGTGTAGGTTCCCTCGGGCAGGGGCATTTGTCCACCTTCCAAGCTATCGGCAAACCCGCCCAATTCATAATTACCCCGAATATAGGACTGACCACCATGTTTACCTGTCAATAACATGCAGCGCGCTGGGGCACAGACTGGTGTACTGGTGTAATGGTTGATAAAACGAAGTCCCTCTTGCGCCAACTTTTGCAGGTTGGGGGTTTTGATCAGCTGTTGTCCGTAAGGTTCTGTCTCGGCATAGCCCAAGTCATCCGCATAAAAAAAGATGATATTGGGCTGTTTTTTGTGCACTTGTTTTTGTTGTGCAAAAAGCATCCCCCATCCCAGTAGGATGAGGGTAAGACCTATTCCTTTTTTCATTTTTTGCGTTCTCCTTCCAATAACTGTTTCAACTCAGTCACTTTTTCAGGATATTTAGCAGCAACGTTGTTTTTTTCTCCGATATCATTTTTGAGGTCGTATAATTGATCTTCGGGAAGATTTCCTGTTTCTGTATCCGTCAATTTCATATAGGCGGTACCGTCGCTTGGCGCAATATATTTCCAATCGTCTTTAACAATAGCCAAGGTTTGTGCATGTTGGATCATCGTGCTACGTCCTTTGGGATCTTCGCCGGTTAAGGTTTTCAATAAGGCCTTGCTATCTTTTGCTTCATCAGCTTTTAATTTTACACCTACGAGCTGCGCACTTGTTGCCAACAGATCCATTTGACTGATCAATGCATTGGATACCTTACCTTTGGCCACCCCTTGTCCGCTGACGATAAAAGGTACACGTGTCCCTCCCTCAAAGATACTATATTTGCCACCTCTGAGCGGTCCTGCTGGCTGGTGTCCATTAAGCTGGGCCACGGCGCCGTCCACATAGCCGTCATCCAATACCGGACCGTTGTCGCTACTGAAAATGATAATTGTGTTCTTGTCCATGCCCAGTAGCTGCAATTGTTGTTGAATCTGTCCGATTGTCCAATCCAATTGAAGAATAGCATCTCCCCGGTAACCGAGCTTACTTTTGCCTCTGAATTGTGTGGCGGGCATACGTGGTACGTGGGGTTCCGTTAAACAGAAGTAGAGGAAGAATGGCTTATCCTGATGTTGTGAAATGAAATCTTGTGCTTTATGTAGAAAGGTTGTGGAAACTTCTTCGTCTACCCAGCGTGCACGTGTGCCGCCGCTCATGTAGCCAATCCGTCCGATGCCATTGACAATTGTCTGGTTGTGCCCTTGGCCGGGAGAGGATTGCATTTTGAGTAATTCGGGATGTTCTTTGCCCGTAGGATCATTGCCTATTTTTTTCTCATAATCGACAAGGATGGGATCGTTTGCTTCAGCGGCGACAACCCGATCATTTTCTAAGAAAACGGTCGGAACCCGATCGGCCGTTGCAGGGAAGATAAATGAGTAATCAAAACCAACATCGTTAGGTCCGGGTTTGATGGCTGCATTCCAGTCTTTTTTGACCTCGCTGCCAAGTCCCATATGCCATTTACCGACAATTGCTGTTGCGTAGCCTGCATTTTTGAATACTTTGGGCAATGTGATTTTGTCTGTCGGTACTATCAGCTTGGCATCTCCGGGCAGGATACCTGTACCCGTCTGGCGCCATGGATAGGTACCTGTCATCAAAGCAAAGCGAGATGGGGTACAGGTTGCGGAGGTACTATGTGCATTTGTAAAGCGCGTACCGCTGTGCGCCAATTTATCCAAGTTTGAGGTTTCAATCTGTTGGGCTCCATAGCTGCTCAAATCACCAAAGCCAAGATCATCCGCATAGATATAGATAACGTTTGGTTTATTCAGTTTTTGTGCAAATGAAGTCAGCGGAAGTGTCATCGCCAGACTCAAAGAAAGTAGGATCGTAAGAGATAGGGTCTTTTTCATATTGTGCAAATACGTTGATCGGGTGTCGTCTTTTTGTTGACGACACCCAATATACTATTTTAAATTTGGATTGATATCAATTTCACTTTGGGGGATCGGCCAGTGATTATCCTGGCCTGCTCTGAAGGACTTTTTGGTTACATACCAGCGACTATAATTGTCTCTGCTACTACCTGTTTTCACGCGGATATTTTTGGCATCGGGAAATGCGGCACCATAGAAATCACCATTTAAAACATCTTTGGCTGTATCCCAACGCAAGAGATCCCAATAGCGGATACCTTCTAAGGCTAGTTCCACACGTCTTTCATTGCGTAATGCCGTCTGGACTGTAGTTGCGTTTGCGACAGCGATAGGAGGCATATTGACACTGGCACGTCGGCGAACTGCATTGATGGTTTTATCCAGCAGTTCGGTCGTCAAGGGATCACCATTTTCGAGTTTGGCTTCTAGGTAGCTCAATAGCACCTCGGCATAGCGAATAATAGGAAGATCTGTTCCGGAATTCTGTAAATTACCGCTAAAATTTTCAGCGTTAAATTTACGAAGACCATAACCCGTGCGTGTTGCTTGCTTGGTGGTTGTGAGCTGGTCAATGGACAGGGTTGAATCTGGATGCGAGATATACCGGAGATTTTTGAAACGGTCCCCGTTGCTGATGACAGTGAATCCTAGTCTAGGATCCCGATTTTGGGTAATATTCTGTGCGTTATATCGGGGATCAGTATAGGAAAAAGGAGTTCCATCCGCAAAGGTATAGCTCTCCACTAAGCTTCCCAATGGACAATGGAGATGCCAGCCACCGGCTATTGCTGGAAAATTATGTTGAAACATACCATTTCCGGCAAGGTCTACAAGGTATTGTGTCGCAAAAATGATTTCTTTACTGGATTCATTACTGCCATCAAAAAGACTTGTATAGTTGGGATCAATACTATTTTCATTGGCATTGATGATATTTTCGTAGGTCTTAATTGCTGCGGCGTAAGATTTTTCGGCTAATTGTAGACGCCCCAGAAATGCATAAGCGGCTTGTTTCGTCGCGCGACCCCGTTCTGCTGCGGGTAATTTACCGTAGCTTGGAAGATCATTTGCAGCTTCCTGCAACTCACGTTCGACAAAGGCAACCAATTCCTGTTTTTTGTTTTTGATGACATGATTGGCTTCGTCGGGTGTTAATGTTTTGGTCACCAATGGGGCATCCCCCCAATACTGTGATAGGTAGAAGTATTGACAGGCGCGAATAAAACGTGCTTCAGCCTTAAAGCGGGTCAGAAGTTCGGGTGAAATCGGTGTTTTATCTACGTTCTCTAAAAAGAAATTCGCACGGGCGATCCGTTTGTAGGAGAGCGTCCAATAGTCAGACAGTATACCGATATTATTGGTGAGTGTGCCATCGGACAATTTATTGAAGGCTGAATTATCTCCGCGGCGGTCATAGGCATTATCAGAGGCAAACTCAAGGTATAGCAAACCATGGTAGGACCACCAGTCTGAGGGGCTAAACTCGGCCTGGCTATTCATCTGTATTTCACCTTTGTAAAGGCCTGTGATTGCAAGCCGTGCATTAGTCTCGCTGCTCCAGAATGTATCATTGGCAAATCTATCCAGCGGGTTTGTATCCAATTGTTTTTTGCAGCTTATGGTTAGACTGGAGGCAAAAAATATACAAAGGACCAGTTTTATATTTTTATAGGTTATACGTTTCATGTTATGGTTATGAATTGATTTAAAAACTAAGATTTACGCCGAACGTGAAATTGCGCATAATGGGGTAGTATGCCCCACTTGAATTGATCTCCGGATCCCAACCTTTTCTATAATTGCTGCTTGTAAATATATTCTCAGCATTTGCATAAATGAATGCGTAAGCCTGACAATTTCCATTTAGTAAGAAGGTTTTTGGGAATGGCATAACCCAATTGTACATTTTTTAAACGGATATAGCTGGCATTCAACAACCAATAGTCCGATAATTGTGTATTGGGGCTTCCGGTATTTGGTAATTGTTCAAATCTTGGGTACACGGCATTTCGATCCGGATTTGCGGTAGTCCATCGGCCATCTGCTTGCCAACGTTGGATATTCCCATTTTGGTTTAGTGCAAATCCAGCATAGTTATTTAATAAACCCTGTACACCACTTACACCCTGGAGTAGGAGACCAAGGTCAAAGCCCTTGTAATTAAATCCAAGATTTATTCCATAGGTATATTTTGGGATACGGGATCCGATAACCGTTCCGTCATAAGTTGCATCCACCTTACCATCAGGGACACCGTCCGGTCCACTGATATCCTTGTATCGGATATCGCCAGGTTGTGACTGTGGATTAATACTTTTTTGATCAGCCCAAGATGTCACATCAGCAGCATCAACAAATAAACCGTCGGTCTGATAGCCATAATAAGCCTGTATCGGATAGCCGATAAACAAATCGGATCCATTACCAACCATACCGTTGGCCTGGTTGATATTACCAATCCCCAAATCGACCACCTTATTCTTGACTGTGGAGAAGTTCAGATTGACGTTATAGGAGAATTCATTGATCTTATTTTGATGACCTAAAGTAAATTCCCAGCCAGTATTTCTAAGTTTTCCAGAGTTTTGTATACCAACTTCAAAGCCTAATACCTTTGATACGCTAGAGTTGGGGCTGACTAAAATATCGTAGGTAAAACGATTATAATAGGTGCTGCTAAAGGTCAATAGATTTTTAAATAATGCGATTTCGAGCCCGGCATCGGATGTTCGGGTGGATTCCCAGCGTAAGTTTGGGTCTACAATCTTTACACGGGCTACTCCAGGTGATATACTATTTCCGAAAGGATAATTGTACCCCGTATTCAAGATATTTTGGTAGGGATAATTTGACACTACTCTTGAGGTAAGATTCTCCACAATGTTTTGATTACCTAAAATACCATAAGAACCTTTTAATTTTAGCTCAGTAATCCAGTCGAATTTGTCTTTTATAAATGATTCTTCACTGATCAACCAACCCGCAGCAAGTGAAGGAAAAATAGCATACCGTTTACTTGTAGGAAAGCGGGATGAACCATCGTATCGAATCACACCTTCTAAGAGGTATTTTTTTGCGTAATTGTACTGAACTCGGCCAAAAAGCGATTCCAATGCCCATTCGGTTGCCGAACCCGAGTTGGTTTGTCCATCTGGCGAACCAATATTTAATTCTGTAAGCTCATTGCTCGGGAAGTTTTGACGATATGCGGTAAGTCCTTCACTATAACCTTTTTCAAAGGAATAACCGGCAAGGATTTTAACAGAATGGTCGTTGAATGATTTGGTATAATCGGCTAATGCCTGAAAGGTTTTATATGTCGTATAGGGGGCGCTCTGTTCTAGTGTAGAAGGAGCAAGGGTAATGGAGCTATTAATGCGCTGTGCTGCACGAAACAGTTTGGAACGACCATTGGTCTGGGTATAACCACCAATTGCCGAGAGTGTCAGATCCGAAATTGGATTCCAGTCAAAGCGTGCATTTCCGGAGATATCGGACACTTTCTCTCTGTAAAATGATTCGCTTTCAAGAAAAGAGACTGGTGTTCCTTTTAGGTTATTTCCGGCTCCCCAGTCGCCATTGCTCATACGGATCGGAAATGTTGCGGGATAACGGATAACCTGGGAGATAATATCAGTCATTCGCCAAAAATCAAGTGTTGCCGGTGCTGCGGGTTCGTCGGTGTCGGTCTGTATCGCCGATACTCTTGTCGTTAATTTAAGTTTATCACTCAACTTGGAAATCAGATTGAGTCGAACATTGTATTTATTAAAGTTGTTTTTGATGACAATACCTTTCTGATTGAGGAATCCGGCAGATAGGGTATACTGTATCTTTTCGGTTGTATTGGAAATATTCAGGTTATGTCCGGTCTGGGCCGCCTGCGATTTAAATGTGCTACCAATATAATCGCTGTTGGGGTAATTGTCCAGATCGGTTCCGTCCTTATATTTCTGAATTTGTTCTTCAGTATAACCACCACCGCCGGTTGTGGTTTCATTGATGAGGCTGGCATATTCCCAGGAGTTGACAAACTCGGGAAAGGCGGTTGGTTTTTGAATGCCAAAATATCCGCTATAATTAACGGCTAATTTTCCGGCTGTTGACCCTGTTTTGGTGGTGATCAGAATAACACCATTGGCGGCTCTGGCACCATATATTGCTGCTGATGAGGCATCTTTCAAAACAGAGATGGAGGCTACATCATTGGGGTCGATATCATTGAATGAACTGGTTGGAATACCATCGACCAGTATAAAGGCATCGGTGGTGGCACCGAAGGAGCCTACACCTCTGATCTGTATGCTATTGTTGGCCGCACCGGGTTGCCCCGAACGTTGGATCACTGTCACACCAGGCATCTGTCCCGTTAGTGCCTGCGCAAGTTGGGGAGCCGTTCGTTTGGCAAGCTGCTTACCATCAATCTGCGAGACCGAACCGATCAATTCCTTTTTTTTCGTAGCGCCATAACCCACGATCACCACCTCTTCCAAGGCGTCAATCTGTTGATTAAGCGTAATATCAAGATAGATTTGTGTATTTAAGGGAATTTCTTTCTGTTGAAATCCAATCATCTTAACAACAAGTATGGCATTGGGATCATTGACATCCAGCTGAAAATTTCCGCTGGCATCTGTTGTGGTCGCTTTGCTTGTTCCTTTGAGTGTAATTGTCGCTCCAGAGATTGGTTGCCCTTGGCTGTCATGGACATTTCCCTTTACGGTCCTTGTCTGCAACATAAACGCATAGTTTGCTGGACTAATGACAGCTGAGTTATTTGCTTTTACTGCGGTGACGACAAGCATATTGTCTTTGAAACTCCAGCTAATGGGTTTGTCTTTCAACAGTACTGACATCGCTTTTTCTAAAGGCATATTCTTTACATGCCCCTCAATTTTTATTTCGGCGAGCTCCTTACCATTTAACAGAAAGGGAACACCGCTCTGCTTTTGGATGGTTCGCAGAACCTGTATAAGCGATGTTTTGTTTGCATCTATGGTAATAGATTGTGCGTATCCAGCTGCTGAGAGTTTGACAACACATGCAAGCGTAAAAAAGGCGCTAAGCTTCATTTTGGTCTTCCATTGTTTGGGTATGTCCATAGCGATAGGTTTTCTATGAACAAGAAATTTAAAATTCATAAATTTGTTGAATTAGGGATATAATCTGTTTGTAAACTGATTGAGTGAATCGGTCAAAAATGGAGATCGCTAATGTATTGGCCGATTAATGTTGGAAGCATTATTCGGCTTTTTTTTAGCGGCTCTGATTAGCTTCGTTAAGTTGGCTTTTTCATCTATATAATTTAGTTTTTGGTTATATAATGGGTTAATTGGATACGATGAGCTTACGAACACCATCTTCCTGGATCAATTCAAACTGGATATTACTTCTTTTTAAAATTTTCAATACCTCGGATAAACTTTTAGTCCGCTGAATTTCACCGTATAAATAGGTCTCTTTGATGTTATTTTTATAAATAATCTGGAGATCATACCATTGACCAATCACCTGTAGGGCGGTATGGAGGTCTGTCTCATTGAAATAGAATTTATTGTCAATCCAGGCAATGTAATTGTATGGGTCTACGCTTTTTTGTGAAAGGCGTCCCGATGACAGGGTGGCCTGTTGATTGGGTTTGAGCTGTATTTGCTGCCCATTGGCTGATAAATTGATCGAACCTTCGACAAGTGTCGTACTGCTTTTTTGTTTTGAATAGGTATTGACATTAAATTCGGTACCTGTTACTTCAATCAATTGACCATTGGACTTTACACGGAAGGGAACTTTTTTATTTTTAGCGATTTTAAAGTAAGCTTCCCCATCCACTTCAACCAGTCTCTGGTCTTGTGCGAATTGTAGGGGGTATTTGAATGATGTCTTTGCATTAAGAGTAACCTCGGATCCATCTGCCAAGGTAATTTGCAGCATGCTTCCAGCTGCTGTATTGACGGTCGCAATCAAATCTGTATTGGGAACTATTGATTGAATAAGACTGCCATCGGCATATTTCAAGCCACCAGATGTGATCAATGCGCCTTTTCCATTGTCCAGTTGGATTACTTTTCCGTTCGAGAGCCGTATTTCAGCATGATTATTCGGTAATTCGACATCATGTAGGACGATTCTGTTGGTATTGGGCGCCGAAGGCTTCCAAACAAATTGATAGATTAATCCTGCGAGAACAATACAAAATAAGGCCGCAGCATAAGGTATAAGTCGCCTGATCCTGTTGATACGAATAGGTTTCTCTTGTGTATGGATCGTTGCCAGGGTTTTTGTTTTGAGGCGTTCAGACCAATCTGTCGCATCTGATTCCTCCAGTGAGATCCGCTGTCTCAAATCCCGTACAAGATCTTCTTTTTGCAACAGATCATCAAGATAAATGCCATGCGTAGGGGATTCGGCTAACCAGGAGGACAGCGCATTTTTTTCCATAGGCGATAAATTGCCCTTTATGCATTTTACAATCAGTTGCTTGATATCTTCTGTTAGCCTCATGGTTTATAATTTTAGATAGATACGTAGCATGGAGAGGAAATCTTAGTAAAAAAATAAAAAAATTGTATTAACTGTTCGAATAGAACAGATCTTGTCTGCAAATAGTTAAATATGAGTTCTGTATCTGCGAATGTTTGTTGTTGCTTTTTAATTTTTGGATTAGTTTGCACCTTTAGGAACAGTTTATCTTTTGTACCAATCTGTTGTTCTAAAGGATAAAGAACAAAAGCATACATAAAAGGGGTATGAACGTAGAATGAAAAAACAATTGGCTTATATTTTCTTAAGAATTACAGGTTTCAGTGTCTTGACAACCTTTATCTTGACGGCGATACTTCAGGCTAATAATGAAGCTGCAAAACGGGCCCGTTGCTATATGCCTTTGTTTACTGAATTGCTGTTATCATTTAGTGTTCTGTGCATTTGCCTGCTTACATTGGGGATCTTTTTGAATAGCAATCCGCGCTTTAGAAGCAGCCGCCTTCGTGTAATCTTATCCTTTACCTTGTTGCCTTTTGCGGCAATTGTGCTATTTACCTATCTTCTTATCGTGGCGGATGGTATGCCAAGTTTATTCGGACTCTTACATATACTAGCCACATTGGTACCGGTCTGTGGTTTGATTTTATGGGAACATTATAAATTTAATAGATCATTAAGCAAAGGAAACTGAAAGAGGTCCTTTATGTGATCATCTTGAGGTAACAACATAGAGGACCTTTCAGTATTTTTAATTTCGGAGATTGATAAGGGTAACAGCGACTAGGATAAGTAATATACCTGCCCACTGAATTCCATAAACAGCCTCATGGAGTATCAAAACTGCGGAGATGGTGGAGACGGGAATCTCCAGGCTTGAGATGATATTTCCCAAAGCGATACCGGTCTTAGGGATTCCTCGGGTAAAGAATAGCGGTGGTAGAATTGTGCCAAACAAAGCAATGATCAATCCCCAGGGTAGGGCACGTAGTGTCATTTGTTGGACGATATGTACATTCCAGAAAACGATGATCAGGAGAAGTCCTCCAAGTACTAAAAACTGGCTTCGAACAGGACTCGGCAGCTGATTGGCGATATTGCTGGATGAAAAAATGGCAACAGCATAACTGATACCGGCACCGAATCCCAATAAAAGACCTCTACCGTCCAAGATCTTTGTTTCCTGAAAGATATTGGTTGAAAGAGCTGTTCCCAACAGTACAATAAGGACTCCCATAATCTTTGCTCTTGAGGGAATTTGTTTCCTGATCAGCGCTTCGACGATTAGACTTATCCAAATAGATTGCATGAGTAGAATAATTCCCACAGATACAGGGATATATTGTATGGCAAGGTAATACAACGTTGAGGTCAGGCCCAGTGATGTTCCCCAGGCAATTAGTTTTAATTTTGCAGCAAAGCTTGGTGGTTGTGGTACTGTTTTTTTTGATTGGGAAAAATAATTGAAAACCAGTAGAAATAGAAAGCCGATCAAGAATTGCAAGAAGGTCAATACACTAGTATGGATATCCAGTTGATTGGCGAATTTGACTATGGTCGCTAATAGGCCGTAGCTGCAAGCACCAGCGGCAACGTAGAGAATAGATTTATAATCCTTCATAGCCAAAATACTGATGAAATAAGACCAATTGATTGGCTAGAGATTTGCTCCAATAAGCGGTATCGTGTCCACCCGGAGACTCGATATAAAGATGTTCAATATTTTGTGCAGTTAACTGCTGGTGTAGCGATCGGTTCATCTCCAGCATTTGGACATCTTCGGTTCCACAATCCAAAATATAATGTTGCCCGCTATGGGCCATTTTATCCACGTTGTTATAGATCCGAAAACTTGGAGACAAATCTTTTAGTTCCCCAAGCACCCTGTTCACTTGGTAGCCTTGATATCCTTTCCCAAAGCGATTAAAGTCAATGGCACCACAGGAGCTTCCGACAATGGAAAAGATCTGGGGATAGGCAACACCGATATGTAATGCACCATATCCGCCCATACTCCATCCGAGCAAACCCCGCGAAGTTTTATTTGCCTGTGTGGGGTAGTTGTGATCGATATAGCCAACCAGCTCCTCTGCGATAAATGTTGTGTATTGTTGCTGTGTATCAATAGGGCTATCCACATACCAGGAGTTATAATTTCCATCTGGAATAATATAAATCGTTTGGAAAGCCGCCGCCTTTTGGGATAGAGCTGGAATATCCTGTTCGATCGTTCTTGTGGGGTTGCCACTATAACCATGGAGAATATAAACGGTTCTATAGCGAACACCTTCCTGGATTTCAGGTGTTACGATGATGGCATCAATATTTTTGTGCATCTTGGTGCTGTAGACTTGCTGATGGACGATATGCTGTGCATCTACCGAAAGGAAGAGTGCCAGGAAAAGAAGGGTGAATACTATTTTCATTGCTTAAGAATTTATTGTTACACTGCAAAATTCTCAAGGATATAGTTAGAAAACATGTACAAATGTTGACGGAATTATTGTTTTAATTCTTTACGAATACGGCTCAACTGGGTAGGAGTAACACCAAGATAGGAGGCGATATGGTGTTGTTTGAGCCGCTTAAAGAGAGCCTGATTCTGATACAATTCAAGATAACGTTCTTTGGCTGATTCCCATTTCAGGTTGATTTCAAGAGGTTCTTTTTTTACGACCCAGTTTTTTTCCAGGTAGGCGATTTGGAAGAGTGCTAAGTCGTGATGTTGTGCTACCAATTCACGGAAAAGCTTGGCAGAATATTGAATAAGTTGTACATCTTCAAGCGCTACAATCGTGAAATTACTAGGTTTTTCTTCAATGATAGCTGCTGTGGATGCGCAAAAGCTGTTCTCTTCAAAAAATAATTTGTAAATGATGTCGCCTTCGGGATCCAGTTTGTAATAGCCCAATAAGCCACTATAAACAAAATAATAATATTTTGCATAGTCGCCAGCACGCAAGATCAATTCGTTTTTCTTATAGCTTTTGGGCTGACAGATCTTTTTCAACGCTTCAATTGTTTGCTCGCTTAATGGGAAATATTTGTTCATTTCGAATAGCAGTTTTTCCATTGTTAATTTCTCTGAATGTGATTTTTTATTGAAGTGTTGATACCGGTATTCAATGGTTAAAGTTACTGAAATATATATTGTGAGATGTACCTGATCGTTCTGCAGGGAAAAATTTGACCCATAGGAAATCCAACCTTTGAAATTTTGCATGTAGTGGCGTAAAAACACATTTTGAAATGTTGATAGATATGGCTATTTTTAAACCTTTCATACAATTGCAGTATAGCCTTATTAGCTGCTTTTTCGTCTTGATTATAGTGTTGTTTTTTTGTGGTTAATGGTCAGTTTAATAGTGTTTTATAGCTTTGTTTGGCTATTAGTGCTTGAGGTGTATTGGTTCAAAGGAAAATAGTCAAAATACTAGAAAATGGTGTATAGAAGATGGAATGCAATTAAGCTGGCTGTGGATAGTATTGGATACATATCTTTTGACAGATCACTAACATGAAAAATTCACAGGTAATCATCGGTTACGAAAATAGTCTTTTTATAGATTTTGTTGTCGATAAAAAATATCGTTGGATTCGCCATTGTTTGTTGATCGGCGTGATTGTTGGAATTCATTTTTTGCCAAGCAAGAAGGCGGAAGTAGATCCTACGAGTAGCCTGTGGCGTCTTTTCGAGACTTTGCTATCCATTACAATTCTGTTGAGTCTTTTTTACATCAATCATTATATCCTAATCCCTGTCTTTGTACTGAGAAGTCGGTTTTTAGCTTATGCGGGGAGTCTTCTTGTCGCTTATACATTTATTTTTTTAGTGTTGATGTATTTGGAGCGACAGGAATTGCGGTTTATCCAAAAGCCGGATCGATCCTACCTGGATTGGGAAGATTATTTGATCATCGTTATTTTATTGACCATATTTATAGCAGCAGTCAGTAGCATGAAGCTATTTAAGGTATGGATTGTTAACCTCATTCGATTCAAAGAATTTGAGAATAATACGCTGACGATCCAATTGGAGCAGCTTAAAAGCCAAATTAATCCTCATTTTTTGTTTAATACGCTCAATAATATCAATTTTCTGATTGATGAGAACCCCAAATTAGCTTCCAATGTACTGCTTAAATTAAGTGATGTACTCAGAAATCAACTTTATCTATCAAAGGGCGATTCCATCGAACTGGGGAAAGAAATTGCAGTCTTAAAAAATATCCTCTTTATGGAGGATATTCGTAGGGATAAATTTGTCGTCGATTTTACTATTGACCAACAGATGGAACAACTGCATGTTCCACCATTTCTATTTATTCCTTTTGTTGAAAATGTTGTTAAACATAGTGCACATCAGGCGATGGAAGGCGGGCAGCATGTGCAGATTGCGTTTTCAATTCAAGCTGAACGTATTTGTTTTACCTGTGTTAATCCGAAGAAAAGGAAAATGCAGGCTGCTGCGTATGGTGGTCTCGGATTGAGTAATATCCAAAAACGATTAGAAATTTTGTATCCGAATAGCTATAACTTGCAAATTGATGATTTCGATGATAGGTATAAGGTGTTTTTAAGTATTCCGATGGGAACGTAATAAGACTATGGATAAGCTAAGTATTAAATACATTGTGATTGAAGATGAACCTTTGGCGAGGAGGGGGCTGGTAAAATTATTGAAAGGTTACGATTTTTTGGAATGCCTCGGCATGTATGGCAATACGGAAGATGCCCGTATGCTGATGGAGGAGCAGCCCCTTGACTTGATTTTTTTGGATATCAATCTACCAGAAGAAAGCGGTTGGGATTTTGCTCAATTTATCCCGGCCCATATACAGATTATATTTACAACTGCTTATCCCAATTATGCATTGGAAAGCTATGAACTGAATGCGTTGGATTATTTGTTAAAGCCTATTGCAGAGGATCGGTTGAAGAAGGCTTTGGATAAAGCCGTCAGCCATTTTCAACAAAAAGTGATGGAGAAAGGTATTGTACCGCCTACTGACCATATTTTTGTAAAGGCTGACCGTAAGCTTTTTCGCTTGGAGCTAAATGAAATTCAGTACATTGAAGCCATGAAAGATTATGTGATGATCCATGCAAAAGATAAAAAATTAATGGTGGCAATGAATATAAAAACGATATTCAATCAATTGCCCAATACAGACTTTGTGCGGATCAATAAATCCTTTGTGGTCAATCTAAATAAAGTGGAGAGTGTAGACAGCCATTGGGTGACAATCGCCGGCTTTGAGATGCCTTTGGGGGCAAGTTTTAAAGATGATCTTTTGGAACGTATTAAAAAGCAGACTATCAATAGGTAAAAAGCAGGCTAGGCAGTGGCTATTAGTTATTTCATCGTAAGGAAATGATCCCTTTTGGATACGTATCCTTACGACGAAATCGCATCGAAATTAATCCACTTGAACGCTTTTGGTAGAGAAGGTATGCGCACTAAAACAGCCAAGTGTGGTAGGACTGATGTTGGTAGGCGGGTTACTCGGTGTCACACCGGAATTGGCAGATTGCTGCATCAGGCTATACCAGTAGTTGTATACCGTTTTATCTACACAGAGCATTTCTACACGAATACGATCACCGGGGAATATATCGAGATCATCTGGACGCAATGTTAAATTGATCTTATTCCCATTGTTGAAGTCGTCGTTGACGGTATAAATATCTTTCAATTGCTTGTCGTTTAGAAAAACGATAAATCTATACTGATTGATTTGATCGGCCGGATCCTTATAGAAGACTTTAATATTCCGTTTTTCCTTATCACCAAATTTTGGTTTTTCGACAGAAATAGAGTCCAGGGAAACGATTTGTGGCATTTGCGAAGTTGCCTGATATTTATCTTGATCAATGCGCACTTCCATTGTGTATGTTTCTCCTGGGGTTCCTTTCAATTGCTGTGTTTTGTATGTTCCGGCCTCCGTTTCCACGAAGATATATTCCTGCTGTTTCTGATCTCTGACGATGACCGTCGCTCCCCTTACTGCAGGGTAGTTGTTGCCGCCAGAGAAGGCTGCATTTCGGCTCAGTTTTATTTCTTGTTCTGTTGTTGTGTTATTGATGACGCCTTCAATAACCAATCGACCGACTTCATCATTGACCTGAATGTCGATGACTTTCTCACAGGATGAAATGAAGGCTGTAAGGATAATTATACTGGAGATAATAATACGATGTTTCATATATAAATATTTTATGAGCTTGCTATGCTCGGTTTGTCCTTGAAAAGGTCATAGGAAATACCCTGTTTATTTTCGTCAGCGTTTGTGTTTTTGGAATTGGGGTATTTCATGTTTTTTAGTAACAGGGGTTAAAATTTAAAATTCCAGGTAAAGGAGGGGATAGGGATACCGAAGATGCTTGTTTGGACAGCTTCCGTCGCATTAGCAACGGTTTTACTGTCTCTAAAGGCGATTCTGTAAGGGTCTTTATGTCCATAGACGTTGTAAATGCCAAATGTCCAGCTTGACTGGTAGCGTTTCCCCGGTTTCCCCTCGAAGGTGGCGGCGATATCCAAGCGATGTGATGCGGGCATACGATAAGCATTGCGCTCCGAATAGGAGAAGGTCGTATTGCCGCCAACAGTGTATTTTCCCGTTGGGTATGTGACAGCCCTTCCTGTTCCATAAACGAAATTACTGGAGAAGGTCCACTTTTCATTGAGCTTATAGATACCAACAATGGATACATCATGGGTGCGGTCCTGTGTTGCAGGAAAGTACTTTCCGGCGTTGATCTCATCAAATTTGCGTTCGGTTTTAGACCAAGTATAACCCACCCAGCCATTAAAACGGCCATATTTTTTCTTCAGAAATAATTCGACACCATAGGCTCGCCCTACGCCATAAACCAGTTGGGATTCGACGTCTTGGTTGACGAGCAATTGCGCGGCATCTTTATAATCGATTTGATTTTGTAGATTTTTGTAATAGACCTCCGCCGAGAACTCATATAGGTTATCTTTAAAGTTTCTGAAATAACCCGTGGAGATCTGATCGGCAATTTCGGGCTTGATATTCTTGCTGCTCATCACATAGAGATCCGTCGGACTGGCGCTTGTAGAGTTTGTCAATAGGTGAATATTTTGTGTATTTCTATTGTACGAAGCTTTGATGGACTGTTGTTCATTGAGTAGATAACTTACACTAAAACGAGGTTCTAAATTGAGATAATGTTGTACTAGCTCTCCGGATTTGTAATGTTGTGAGCCAATTGTATTGCCCGCCGCATCATAAGTACTAAAAGTTCCCGGACCAACCAGCAACATCGAGCTTAAACGCAGGCCATAGGCCATATTTAGTTTGTCGTTTACCTTCCAGTCGTCACTGGCGTAGGTCGCCATTTCGTAACCAAAGCGATGTTCGACATGTTTATCGTTAAAACTGGAACTGGCGGTTGTTGTAATATCACCCGGTGCGATATCATGTCGGGTAACGTGCAATCCAAATTTTAGTGCATGGTCAGAACTTGCGTAATATTGGAAGTCCTGTTTAAAATTTAGATCGGTAATCTTAGATGTTGCTTTAAAGCCATCGTTGCGGTCCAAGCCTTCGATAACATAGTTAAATTTGCTATAGACAACTGAGGTGTTTGAGAATAATTTATTGCTGAAGATATGGTTGAATCGTAGGGTTCCGGTTGCATTTCCCCAATTGGTGCCGAAAATATCCTGCAGCCCCAATACATCTTTACCAAAATATCCGGAGAGATAGATCGCATTTTTATCGTTGAATCTATAGTTGACCTTCGCATTGATATCATAAAAGTATAGCGTACTTTTATTAATTGTTGTATCCGAGGAGGCTTTCATAAAAAGATCCATATAGGTACGACGGGCAGATAACATAAATGAACCTTTGTCTTTAACCAGCGGACCCTCTACTTTAATGCGGGAAGCAATTAATCCAATACCACCCTGAACAGTGGTTTTCTTGTTATTACCTTCATTCATTTTTACATCGAGCACTGATGACAGCCGTCCTCCGTATTCAGCAGGCATACCGCCTTTATAGATACTGACATCTTTGATGGCATCTGAATTGAACGTAGAAAAGAAACCGAGTAGGTGAGTGGCATTATAGACGGTAGCTTCATCCAATAAAATTAAATTTTGATCGGCACCACCACCACGGACATAGAAACCTGTATTTCCTTCGCCGGAGGTTTTAATGCCCGGCATTAATGTGATGCTTTTTAAAATATCGCGTTCACCTAAAACTACGGGAAGCTGATTGATCTGGTTCATATTGAGTTTTTCAACCCCCATTTGCGGTGAGGAAACATTTTTATTGTTACGTCTGTTGGATGAGATGACAACCTCATCCAGTAAGGTCTGTGATCGTAGTGTGAGATTAAGGGCTTGGTCTCTGTTTAATTCAATCGTATCAATACGGGTATTGTATCCTACATAAGAGGTGGAGAGTAGATACCTTCCTTCGGGGGCAGCCATGGAATAGAAACCATAAGAATTACTGGAACTTCCAGATTGGGGTAGTTCGCGTAGTTTGACCGAAGCACCAATAAGTGTTTCTCCTGTTGATACGTCGGTGATTGTTCCGGATAATGTATAACGCTTTTGTGCGAGTGCGGTGCTGCCAAGTGAAATAGAAAGTAATAAAAAGGGTAATGATCTGAGCATACTGTGAATTTTTCACGAAAATAATGGTTAGTAAACCGTGAAAAATTTCTTTTATAGCAACATGGCTAGATATTATAGGAACCTATTGTTTTGACGACTTTTTAGTGAATCAAAATTGGCTGTGGCATCCAGTTTTTTTATTATACAAACTTATTTCTTTATTCTATTTCGGCCGAATACAGTAGATATTCGGTTCCATTGAGTCCTACGTATATGTATTTATTTAGATCACCACGATAAGCAATGAACAACGGATATTGATGTACCCGTAAGGGATTATTATAGTATTCTTCTATGGAAGCATACTTTGCTTTGATCAGAATTTCACCTGTTTCCTTATTTTTTATGCCCTGGAGTAGCGTTTGTTCGTTGGAAAAATAGGTGCATGGTATCTCTGTGAATTTAGGATAATAAATCAATCGAATCCCTTCGTCAATAAACATTTTATTTTTTTCTTTAAAGTCAGCCATGGACTGATCGTCAGGGAATGCGATTTGACCCGTTTGATTGTTCTTTATTTGTTGAAATAGGGTTGTATCATCCACCTTATTTATCGTATGTGATGTGGAATTTTTAAAGAGCTGAATGAGTGTTTCTCCAGTTTTAAAATCTGCTACATCATACTTATAAACCGGTTCACCATTTTTGTCGATACGGTAACGCTCACCATGGCGTTGAACCCAAGCGTATTCAGCTGATCCATACTTTACAATTTCGGGTTTGTTGACATGAAAAGTCTGGAAGTTGAAATCTTCTTCAAATAATCCGGCGCTTTCGTATATAGCTGGAAGTTTTAGGTCAAGAAGACTGTCACAGTAACCATATAGACTATCGTTTACCAAGACCGGAATTAAATCGGGGTAGGACAAATTAGTCGCTAGGGGTTTGGTTTGTGCATATGTAAAAGCACGTATGAATAAAAAAAGGAGAATGAAAGTAGCTCTCATTTGATTATGTTTTGTCTAATATATCAAAAATACAGTAAGATGAGCTGAATTATTATCCATGAAATCAGGGATTTTTAATCAGTCGTGAAACACTGGAAAAGCAGACTGTAAGTATATATGAAGTATCGATCAAGTATGGACTAAGTATTACTTTAGTCTTTCATACAAAGTACGCTGGGCATGCTTTTATTGTACCTAATACCTAAGAAATATATACTATTGATGTCTTAGATAAGAAAATGCACAGTGAAAAAATACATTTACTTTGCAGATCCAACTATAGAAATATGCTTCCGAAATGGGAAAAACCAATCTTTCGAATAGTTTGCCATTAGCGAGTTTTAAAGAACTGCATTTAAACCTTTTATAATAGATGCGCAAAAATTGAGGTCGTTAATCGGCGATAGGTCATATTCTATAATGGAATTCTGGCAATTACCTGATCTCTTCGTTCTGATAATGTACCGTATACTTCAATTACAGGTATCCCAAAATCTTCAATCTAATCACGAATTACATTATCAACCTGGTTTCTAATTTTTGACAGTTCTATCTGATGGTTTGGTATCAGATCCGGTTCTTCAATAGGAACAAAGACAAAAAGATCAATTTCTGCAATAAGTGTCTGAGCTGTTTCATAGAAATGTTGGACATTTCTATGTGGATCAAGAACATGAAGATAAGCTAAGATGTCAATGGCACATCGGTCAAAGATTACATCGTCTCCACTTTCTAAAATCAGCTTGGCTGAACAATTAAATTGTGCAATGAAATCCTCGGGAGTGGGGACTTCTGAAAATTCATAACCTGAAAATTCCAATTGATAATATGGCTCTAGTTCGAGCGTATACCCCAGTAGGTTTTCCAGAAGTTCTTTCGCCAATGTTGTTTTTCCAACCTTGTGTGCTCCAAATATTGCAATTCTCATATTTCAGTTTATTTTATGATCCTGTCGGGATTGGCTCAGTCCCAATATTCCCATGTACTTTCAATCACGGTGTCGATTAATATGGGCAATATACTCATCTTGTTGTTATGTGCATTTTCATAACTCAAATATTATCAAATTCAAGATAAGTAACACGCCACCGCCCTCCACACTGGAAGCCATGCAGATTACTGTCATGCATACTATTTACGATATATTTACAAAGTTTACATTTTTATTTACCTTCCAAATTCCTGCATTGAGAGATTTCAAAGTAATTTTGCTGCATAAAATAGATGTGAACAATGAAAATATTTTAGTGTTTGCTGAACAATGAAAAAGACAAATGAATTGGGGTTATAGGAACTTTGCAGCTATTACCTATTAAATTAAACGAATTATGAAACAGGTACAAGTATATGCTTTGCTTCTGCTGTTAGTCTGTCACATCTCCTGCAGACAGAACCAGACAAATGCACTACAAGATAATATTAGTAAAGGACATTACTCCGACGCTCAATTTAAAGCAGCCGTCGCTTCCAAGATACCTATGAGTATGGTCCGGAATTTAAAGAAAGATCGGAACGGTAATATTTTGATTGCTTCTTACTTGGGCGTGTTTCGGTATGATGGAGTATCTTTTACCAACTTAACAAACGAAATAATTTCGCCCAGATTCTCCAGCTTTTGGGATGTTCTGGAAGATCGAAAAGGAAATCTTTGGTTTGGTAGCAAGGATTCAGGTGTCTATTATCACAATGGTAAATCCTATCAGCATTTTACAATAAAGGATGGACTTGGCAGTAATTCAGCCCTTCATATTTATGAGGATAAAGCAGGGCATATTTGGTTTGGCACTAAAGGTGGTGCAAGTCGTTATGATGGAAAGTCCTTTCGGAATTTTACAACGAAAGACGGACTGCCCAATAACGATATTAATGCTATTATGGAAGACAAAAACGGAAAATTATGGTTTGGCACAAGAGGTGGGGCCTGCTATTATGACGGAAAGAAATTTACCGTTTTCAAAAACAAGGACGGTAAACCTTTTTACAACGTTTGGTCAATAATCGAAGATAAAAAGGGTAATATTTGGTTCGGCGACGTTGATGGCCTTTGGCGCTACGATGGCAAAACCTTTACTAAGGTATCACAACGGGGGGCGTATGCTATAGTCGAAGATAAAAAGGGGAATATCTGGACTACCGGTGAAATAAATCCGAAGGCCTGGGCACTTTCACGTTATGATGTAAAGTCTCTGTACAATCAAGTGCCCACCGTAACCGAAATTAAGTCGGGAGGAAGAATGGATTTTTTGGGAATATTGGAGGCTAATGATGGAAGTATTTGGTTTGGATCTGGATCTGCGGTGCATCGTTATGACGGAAAGACCATCATGGACTTTAAAAGCAATGGCGGGCAGAAAAACTAAACTGGAACTGTTATTTTCAGTCTTCTCTTCAATGTTTAATACCGCCTATTCGGATATTCTTGTCACTTTGCTTGGGACAACATACTACTTGGCTTGCTATTTCTTTGCCGTTTGAAGCCTATTTTATTACCATTATACCAAAGAAATACCAAAGAAACAGCAAAGAAATACCAAAGCAGAAGCAAGCCAGGTCCCTAGAAAGTCCGAAGAAATGGCCTACAATAAGCAATAAATAACCAAAGGATCACCAAAGGATGACCAATAAATAAGTAAAGAAATAGCAACAAATAACCAAAGGATAAGCAAAGAAATACTGCTGTCTTATTCTGGAATAGCTATACAGATTAATGAATAAACCCCGAACCCGGCCGCCCCTTCTTTCGAACCCTGAGCTGTCTAAACAAAAAAAGCTAATCTTGCGATTAGCTTTTCTTTTGGTGATCCCGCTGGGATTCGAACCCAGGACCCATACATTAAAAGTGTATTGCTCTACCAGCTGAGCTACGGAATCTTACTTCTTTATTTTTGAAATATCGTTCCTTGTTTGAAGTGATGCAAAGATAGGGTTAATCCCTATTCCTCGCAACTATTTATGTGATAAAAATGCGTTTAATGTGTTTAAACCTTCATTTTTAGCTGTTTATTTTTTATCACTAAGACAAAAAATCGCGATCTTCATCGGATAATGTAGACTTAGGGCCCTGATTGTCGTCCTCTGATTGATCAAAAACCACCGTTTTTTCCTGTTGTTTCGCCTTTTTACCGCTTTTTAGGAGAAAGGCAAAGAGTACTCCCATTGCAAAAAATGTCAATAGGAGTTTCCATAACGCTACTTTGCTCTCCACAAAAAGATCAATATTGATCGTTTGCGAATTTTTGACACAAACTAGCGTTACGATAACCGATAGAAGTATTAAAAGTATATTACGCATAATAAATAATGATAAATATATGTCATTAAGAATAGCGAATATAGTTAATTATCTATTTTCGTTGCTATCAAGCGCCTTTCTTTTTGTTTACTTCTTATCTACTTCTATTGTTGCACGGTTTAAGCGTAGTGAGTTTAAAATCACGGATACGGAACTAAAGCTCATTGCAGCAGCAGCTATCATTGGTGATAATAGGATGCCAAAACTCGGGTATAGTAGTCCTGCAGCCAAGGGAATGCCCAAAATATTATAGATAAAGGCAAAGCCTAAATTCTCTTTGATATTTCGGAGAAGTTTCTTACTCAGGATTTTGGCTTTAGCGATGCCTATTAAGTTTCCCTGTAATAGAGTCAGGGATGCACTTTGTATCGCTACATCTGTTCCTGTTCCCATAGCAATACCGATATCGGCTTGCGCAAGGGCAGGAGCATCATTAATACCATCACCAGCCATCGCCACAATATGTCCCTGTTCTTGTAGTTTATGGATTTCCTGTAATTTATCTTTCGGTAATGCATTTGCTTTGAAATGTTTAATACCGACCTGCTCGGCGACGGATTTTGCGGTGTGTGCATTGTCTCCTGTAAGCATAATTACATCTACATCGTGCTGAAGCAGGTAGTGAATGGCCTGTTTGGAAGAGGTTTTGATCTGATCGGAGATGTTAAAGTAACCGAGTAAATCACTTCCTTTCGAGAGATAGGAAACGGTTTTGCCATTGGATTGGGCTGACTCGACCGCTTTTCGTATTTCGTCTGGGATGATCACCTGCATGGATTCCATCAATAATTGATTACCGAGGGCAATCAATTGATTGTTAATATGCCCCTTGATACCTTGTCCGGCAACGTTTTCGAAGTCTGCAACCTGTTGTTCTATTTTATTTCCTTCCTTTTTTGCTCGATCAATAATAGCTTGCCCGAGTGGATGGGTGCTGTTGCTGTTGAGGGCGGCGGCTAATGATAATATTTCGTTGATACTGCTCTTAGCGGTGGGTTGAATGTCATCAACGGTGGGTTTACCTTCAGTGATTGTTCCCGTCTTGTCTGTTAATACAACATCTACCTTGTTCATTTTTTCTAATGCACTGGCATCTTTGATCAAAATACCATTTTTGGCTCCTTTGCCGACACCGACCATGACTGACATCGGAGTTGCTAGGCCAAGCGCACAAGGACATGCAACAATAAGAACTGCCAAGGCATTGGCAAAACCATAAGCCAGTGATGGCGCAGGACCCCAGATCCACCAGGCGAAGAATGTCAACAAAGCGATAACGATAACAATTGGAACAAATATTTCAGATACCTTATCTGTAAGGCGTTGGATGGGAGCTTTACTTCTGCTGGCATCATTGACCATCTGAATGATCTGAGCCAATAGGGTGTCCGAACCGATACGTTCTGCTTTCATGAGAAAACTTCGTTCACCGTTGATGGTTCCGGAGCTGACCTTGTCACCTTCCTGCTTTTCGACAGGCAGGGGTTCGCCTGTCAGCATGGATTCATCAATGCTCGTCGTCCCATTTGTAATCTGTCCATCGACAGGGATTTTATCTCCGGGTTTTACTTTCAGGGTATCACCGATCTTAATCTGATCGACGCCAATTTTTACGTCGACACCATTTTCGACCCGGGTAGCGTCGGATGGGCTGAGTTTAATGAGCTCTTTGATTGCTGAATTGGTTTTGGAATGGGCTTTGGCTTCCATTACCTGCCCAAGGAGAACCAATGTTAGGATAACAGTAACGGACTCAAAATATAATGCGATATATCCGTGATGATTTTTTAGGTCAGCTGGAAATAACTGTGGGAAAAACAGGCCAATAATACTATATACAAACCCCGCGCCAGCGCCAAGGGCAATCAAACTAAACATATTCAGGCGCCAGGTTTTAAAAGAAATCCAACCGCGTTGGAAAAAGGACCAACAGGTATAGAAAACCACGGGCAGGGATAGAAATAATTGTATCCAGCCTGACCAATCCAGTGGAATTACTTTTCCGATCGGATTACCGGGAAGCATTTCTCCCATGGATAGAATAAATATCGGAACCGTAAACAGGATGGATAGCCACAGTTTCATCCGGAGATCTTTATAAGTTCTATCATCGTCGGCATCATTTCCCCCAGCGATAGAGACAAGATCCATACCACAGATCGGGCAGTTTCCGGGATGATCCTGAACAATTTCGGGGTGCATCGGACAGCTGTATTGTGTGTTTTTGGTTAATTCGGGGACTTTCTCCAAGTTCATACCACAAACTGGACAGTTGCCCAGTTGATCATAGAGCTTGTCGCCCTCACAATGCATGGGACAGTAGTATTTTCCGGCTGAACCCGCTTTCTGTTGGTTGGATTTTGCAGCGGCAGAATGGTCGTTGTGGGCATGCTTATGCTGGTCATGTCTATGTTGTACCGATTCATGTTGGTGATGGTCATGATCCTGTGCTCCAGATTGATGTTGTTGTCCAGTATGATTATGCTGCTGTTCCATCTTTGTCTGTGCGACAACCATTGGAGCTTGGTCCGCGTTGTGCGTATGATCAGGATAATGATGTTTGTTTTCATTATTTTCCATCAGTACAAGGTACATCCCACAAACAGGGCAGCGCCCTGGTTGATCGTAGCTTTTATCACCTTCGCAGTGCATGGGGCAATAGTATTTGCTTGACGCAGATAGCTTTGGTTGTTCCGCATCTGAGGTTTCTTGTACAGACTTATTTAGTTCGCCGATATGATAATTACCTAATTTAGTGAGGGTTTTCTGTAGTTGTCCCATCGAAATTTCTTTTGCAGATTTTATTGTCAGTAGCGGTGGATCTAGTGTCACTTTAGCCTGAACTCCAGGAAGCTGATTGATGGCATTCTCAATTGTTGTTCTACACCCGTCACAGGACATGCCTGAAAGTTTATATTGGTATTGCATAGCATTTTGTTGTACAATAAATTTAAGGGTTATTGCTTGGGTAATGTTATACTTTTACACTGTTTATTTGTAATATTTCAAAGCGTATACCCATTCTTTCGGAAAGGAAATCAATTTGTTGGATAAACGATGATCTTGATATCACACCTAAAATAAACAAACAAAGTGGGCTATTTGTTTAGCGTGATAATACCCAACGAAGCAGGAGCGGCGACGGGGAGGATAAAGGATGAGCTAAGCTGTGTTGGGGATCAAGGCCGGCTTCTAGGAAAGCAGCATGGCTTCTGGATGCTTCATTAAGCTCTGGACAGTTAGTTTGTCCGCTAACAATGCTTCGTGAAAAGGTGCTGGAACCATTATTTTAAAGGTCTTACGCGCTGTTTTAACAAAAAAAAGTGCACCATGGCTGACCTGCTTGTCATCAATAATCAATGTATGTTGTGTAACAAGTTGGCTGCCTAGTTTTTCCTTTTCAACGAGCTGTATAAGTTGTTGCATTGTATCAATCTGTTTTGCCAAAATTACCAAATACTTATCATTTTTTAGTTTTTTTTTATTTGGCAATATTTAAAAAATATCTACTTCTGGCTGTGCTTTGTTATCTTTTTGTAGTTGATAATCGTTTTAGCAAATGAATGTTTTCAAGGAAATACGCAATCGATTGCGTATTTCGTCTGCTAAAGTTTAGCTGAACAGGGGTTTGGCTTTGCTAAAATATGTTTTACTTTTTTAGCTTTGTGCAACAAATATCCAATAAAACACTATTATGAGTGGTATAACAACACTAGGTCAATTTATTATTGAAAAACAAGCCGATTTCCCATACGCGAAAGGCGAGCTGTCCAGACTCTTGCGTGATATCGGAATTGCAGCAAAAATTGTTAACAGAGAAGTCAATAAGGCTGGATTGGTTGATATTCTGGGGGATGCGGGTCAGACCAATATTCAGGGGGAGGGACAGAAAAAGCTGGATGTGTACGCTGATGAGCAATTTATTAAAGCACTTCAAAGTGGGGGAGAATGCTGTGTGGTTGCCTCTGAGGAACATGAAAATCCAGTTTACATGCAGTCTGGAGTTTCTAAAAATGCAAAATATATTGTTTGTATAGATCCACTGGATGGTTCGAGTAATATTGATGTGAATGTTTCTGTAGGTACCATTTTTTCGATTTATCGTCGGCTTTCGGATACCGGAGTATCGTGCAATAGCAATGATATTCTGCAACATGGAACCAAGCAGGTTGCAGCAGGATATGTCATTTATGGAAGTTCAACAATGTTGGTTTATACCACTGGGAAGGGCGTGAATGGTTTTACATTGGATCCTTCGATTGGTGAATTCTGCCTATCACATCCCGATATGAAGATTCCCGAAGCTGGCCATATTTATTCGATCAATGAGGGAAACTATTCTAAATTTCCGAACGGCGTTAAGCAATATATCAAATACTGCCAAATGGAAGATGCTTCTACCCAGCGCCCCTATGCGTCACGTTATATTGGTTCTATGGTTGCCGACATTCATCGTAATCTATTGAAAGGAGGGATATTTCTTTATCCAACCACCTCTGCCCATCCGAATGGAAAATTACGATTGATGTATGAGTGTAATCCGATCGCTTTTATTATTGAACAAGCCGGAGGTAAAGCGACCAATGGATATCAACGTATTTTAGATATTGAACCAAAGACATTACACCAACGAACAGCAGCTTTTCTGGGGAACTCCGAGATGGTCGAACTCCTCGAAGATTTCCTGGAAAAATATCAGTAATTCATTCTGTAGTGATTCAATGACAGGTAAAATTCGTTTGCCAATTAGAATTATTTATCTTTGTGATCAGAAAATGGCTTCATTATTGCGAAGCCATTTCTTTTTCATTATTTGTTGTATGTTACGTATTTTAGTTTTTATTTCCTTCGTTTCAATTGTATTTTTTTCCTGTAAAGAGAATCTTCCGACTTATGGCGATGTGCTCGCAAAGGGTTTTGAGCAAAAATCCTATAAAGAATTTGATACAACTGCCTATCTGAAGGTATTCCATGAGGTGTATAGTAAACAGAAGTCCAAACTGCATAATCCGAGTTGGATGAAGGAGTTGTCTGACTCTACCGAGGGGATGACTTTAATCGCTGGCCATCTATTCGATGGCAGTATTGATACCCTATTGAATTATTTTGAACGAAGCGAAGAACATGGAATTCGTAGCAGTTACTTTCATACAACAGAGATCAAGGAAACTTTATTTTCTCTTCGTAAACTGAAGCCTAAGGATGTAGCGGAATCTTATCCGCTTCTGGCCAAATTGGATCTTTTAGGGACAGATGGCTTAGTGGCTTATGTAAGCAGTATAAAATATGGTGTAATCAACCCAAAACGTTTATATGGAAGGTATTTTGTTCCTCAGAAACGTATGAACTATGCTGGCGTTGTGCATCTATTGGATAGTGTGGAGATTGGACCATTAATGGCTGGAATTCAACCAAAAAACCAGTATTACATTCAATTTCAGGATTTGTTGGAGAACGGTAACCTGGATAATGCGCAAAGAACGAAAGTATTGATGGTACTTGAAAAATTACGTTGGATGGGGGAGTCTTTCCCCGAGAAATATGTTATTGTCAATATTCCTGAACAGCGACTACACATCATGGAAGATGGAAAAACCAGCCAATTGATGAATGTGTGTGTTGGTGAAACGGATAACCCGGCATATACCCGTAAAGGTGAAAACCATGAAACTCCGGTCATGCAGGGCATCTTGGATGCCATGCAGGTCAATCCTGTATGGAATATCCCAAGTAGTATTGTGAAAAAAGAATTATTGGCAAGTGTACGGAACAATCCCAACTATCTAGCTTCACGTAATATGGTGGCATATTATAAAGGAAAGCAGGTGGATCCCAGTACCGTAAATTGGCAATCCGATTCGGTGGAGAAATTCCGTTTTAAACAAAATCCGGGTTCAGACAATTCGTTGGGTAATGTGAAATTTTTGTTTGAAAATGCTTATTCGATCTATCTCCATGATACACCTGCCAAACAAATGTTTGGACAGACTAACCGCGCTGTGAGCCATGGTTGTGTGCGCGTTGAAAAACCCGTAGACCTGGCCGGTTACCTAGTCAATAATGAAAAGCAGGCTGAGAAGATTGCAAAAGAGATTACAACGGATTCTATCACCAAGTCGCGTTGGGTAACACTGAAACGTCAGATGCCTGTATACTTGACTTATTATACCACCTGGCTTGACGATGATGGTAAAATGGTTTCTTATCCAGATATCTATGGGTATGACCCACGTCTGAAGGAGGCGATGAAAAAATATTGGACAAATTAAAAAAAGACCTAACCGGAAGACGGTTAGGTCTTTTTTCTAATCGTTTGGTTTGTCTTAGTATTCGGAGTTGTAGGCTAGAGCCAAACGGATAAAAGGATAATCTTTATTGACATTGTTATGGTCTTGGTAATGGCCTTCAAGTCTAAAATATCCGGAGTAAAGGTTGACCCCAAAGTTTTTCCAGATCCGCACAGATGCACTGGTGGATGCGGTATGAAGATAGTGGTGAGATTTGTTGCCACTGATTGTGACGAAATATCCACCACGGTAATCTATACCAAATTTGAAGCGATTTAGCGTACTTAGTGTTGCTGATGCCCGGACATCTGCTCCGGGGCCATAATCGTAGGTACGACTTTCGCCAAAATGAAGATAGGGATCTGGTACTGCGGCCAGTACGACTGGGCCACCACCCAGAATGGTGGTCAACTTGGTCCGTTTACTGATGTTATAATTGGAAAAAATATTGTAATTGATGCTTTGTGATCCATAATAGAACGCTTCATTACGCAAAAAATCAAAATGAGCGGAAACGATACCACGATGTCGGCCTGTTAAATTGGATAATATTCGATTCCCATAGAGAGAAGCGTAAACATTAACTGCATTGACCATAGAGCTGTCATCTGATCCAATCTCAAGATTTAGAAAGAAGTCGTCAAATGGTTTCTTTTTATCGACATCATCGTTGTTGTAAATCAGTTTAATGCGCGCATAGATATCATTCTTTCCCCGGCTCAGGACGTTATGCTCCTTGGCATCAAATCTGCGGATCCCCAGCTCCACTTCGGTATGAACCAAAGAACTGTCAATCACGGCACCTTTGGTTGTATTTCCCCAACGGCCATCGAGCAGCCGATTTAAACCATTCATCGGATTGATCAACATCGCCAAAATTTCCTTTTTATTACGTTGTCCTTTTGTAAGACTTGGTCTGGCGAGCACATGGTGTGAAAGACGATGAGTCATCTCACCGAGAATTGTTCCGCCAAAACTGGTATTGATAATATCGTTGATCGAAGGCGGTTCTGTTTCACCTGCTGTCTCCCAGATATAACTTCCGGCAACTGTCGCAAGCGTAGACTGTAGGAAACTAAAATTGTTGGATCGGAATGAATTGAAATAGAACTGACCATGGTAAGGGTGGGCGATCTGATTTGTAGCAAAGAGATTGTCATCCCAGGTCCAAGCGGAAAACTTCAAATGACTGAAGAAATTTTTGAAGGAAATATGGGAGACAGGATCTTTCCGTATGAAATAATTGACTGAAGCAGGTATGGCCTGAATAGAAAACCATTCGATTCCAGCCCGTAGAAAGTTTTTCTTTTGATAATTTACGATACTATCGGGTAATTTGGCATTGATCCGATCGGAAATCCATTTCGTCTGTTGCATGGATACGGTGATGCTATCCGTCATTTTTTTCGAGGGGCCGATAGGAATTATGCTGTCTGTTGATGATTTTAGCTGCGTACTATCTGTTAGCAATGAGGGATTTAAGATTGAAAATGGTACGACAAACTGACTTGTATAATTGGATCCGCTAGCTGTGGAATTAGCAAATACCAAGGTTCCAAAAAGAGGGGTAAATAGATTTATAAATAAAAATAAAATAGAACGATATGTACCTGAATGCTGTTTCATAAGGGCTAATATACTGTTTTGCAATAAAACTTGTAATGAATAACAAATAGTTGTTAAAAGTGTTTTTAGGATTGTGATTTCTTTGTGTTTTAGCAGCGCATAGCTTGCTGATTTGCGGTACGGATTGTTACCTTTGCAGGGCTTTATAACTGTTCAACTGATTTTGATATGAACAATACCTTTGAATTTTTTAATGTGCGATCCATCAATTTTAAGAACGAGCTATTTGCTGGTTTGACGGTTGCCATGACCATGATACCGGAATCACTTTCATTTGCAATATTAGCGGGCTTACCTCCTCTGACGGGGCTGTATGCGGCCTTTTTAATGGGGCTTGTGACAGCTGTTTTGGGAGGAAGACCAGGGATGGTATCTGGTGGCGCCGGTGCGACTATTGTTGTTCTGATGGCGCTTGCTGCAAGTCATGGTATCGATTATCTTTTCGCCGCTGTGGTCCTGGCAGGTCTATTGCAATTTTTGGTCGGTCTTTTTAAATGGGGTAAATTTGTTCGGCTGATTCCGCAGCCCGTTATGTATGGTTTCTTGAACGGATTGGCCATTATTATTTTCATGGCACAAGTTGTCCAATTTAAAGTGAGCAGTGGAACAGGTACAGCATGGATGTCGGGGGCGACACTATATATTATGGGGGGACTTACATTGTTAACGATGTTGATTGTGATCGGTTTTCCCCGGCTGACAAAAGCAATTCCTGCTTCGTTAATCGCTATTTTAGTCGTTTTTGGTCTTGTTTCCCTGCTGGGTATCGAAACCAAGAAGGTCGTGGACATCGCTTCAGTCAGCGGATCACTACCACATTTTCATCTGCCCAATGTTCCCTGGAATTGGGAGACATTGCAATTGATCTTTCCATATTCCCTGGTGATGGCTGCTGTGGGACTTGTTGAGTCTCTTTTAACCCTTAATATGGTCGATGAAATTACAGCTAGCAAGGGGGACGCAAATCGTGAGTCCATGGCGCAGGGGATAGCAAATACGGTTAACGGATTTTTTGGTGGAATGGGAGGATGTGCCATGGTGGCCCAGACGCTGGTGAATCTGAATGCCGGTGCACGGACCCGACTATCTGCTTTTATCGGTGCCATAACAATCCTAGTGATTATCCTGGTCGGTGCTCCCTTTATTGAGCAGATCCCAATGGCGGCTCTTGTCGGAGTGATGATGATGGTTGCGATCGGAACTTTTCAATGGGTAAGTTTCCGGATCATCAATAAATTTCCGAAATCAGATATTTTCGTTGGTATTCTTGTTGCTGGAATAACAGTGTTATTGCACAATTTGGCCTTAGCTGTACTTGTTGGAGTCGTCGTGTCTGCATTGGTTTTTGCCTGGGATAATGCAAAACGGATACGGGCCAGAAAATACCTCGACCAAGATGGCATAAAGCATTATGAAATATATGGTCCCCTTTTTTTCGGATCTACCGCCAATTTTTTGGATAAATTTGATATCTCTGAGGATCCCGATCGCGTCATTTTGGATTTTAAGGAAAGTAGGGTGGTGGACATGTCTGCTGTGGATGCGTTAAATAAAATCACGGAGCGTTATGCCGCACAACGGAAGAAGATAGAGCTTTGGCACCTCAGTGAGGATTGTCGCTCTTTACTCAAAAATGCCGAGGGAATCGCTATCGTTAATATTATGGAGGATCCGACTTATCAGGTGATGCCTGGTAAATAAGCTATTTCTTCCTTAATGCAATGAAAAGCTCACTACCTTGTCGTTGAGGTATGCTGTTAAAACAGTCTTCCATTTTTAAAATATCAAAGGCTACCTGAAACAGTCGTTGATATTCCGTTTTGTTTCCGCCAAAAGGTGGGCCTGCTGATTCAAATGTTCTGTTAAACATTAAACCTGCAAGGATACCATGTGGATGGAGTAGATCGGCCATTTTGTTACTGTATTTTTTACGTAAAATCGGATCTAATGCACAGAAAAAAGTCTGCTCGAGAATATAATCGTATTTTTCGCCATGTTCAAAAAAATCTTCGCAGATAATCCGGATCGGTGTAGTTTCGCCAAACTCTTTTTGAACCTGATTGACTAAAGTTGGTGCGATATCAAGTAAAGTGATATTTTTAAACCCTTTGTCAAGTAGCGCTTTCGCTTCGTATGCATTTCCACAGCCAGGGATCAAAATAGAAGCCTCTTTGGGAATCACCGTTTCCGCATATTCGATTAATGCCGGTGAGGCATAACCGATATCCCATCCGGTCTCCCTGTTTTTATAGCGATTGTCCCAATATTCTTTATCCAAATCCAATATATCCATCGTATTATATACCTGTTAAATCAAGCGGACACAATTTAAGGAAATCTTGTGTAATACGGCATTATTTTTGTTTTTTACCTGAAAATCTGTCCATAAGATTCGTAATAATCTCAATAGAGATGATAAAAAATAATTCGCTTTATTGTAGGTTTTTAACATTTTGTTTTTAGTCTTTTAAAACAAAAAAACAGCTTTCGGATTTATATGATGTATTATTTCAACTAAAGAATGATTGTTATATGTTACTTAATAGGAGGATCTCTGTCTCATACTTCTTAAAAACCATTCAGACTGATCTGGTTCGAATTGTATTTTTTGGCTGTCTGGTGGGCCTACTGGCAAAACACAAAGACTTTCTTACATTGGAAATTCCCTTATCGTTAATAGCCATCGTTGGTACAGCCATATCGCTTTTGTTGGCTTTTCGAACTGCGCAATCTTACGATAGATGGTGGGAAGCCCGTATCGTTTGGGGCGGAATTGTCAATGATTCCCGTAGCTTAATTCGTCTTTTGCAGACTTTTATCAGTAAAGATCAGGACATCCATCTAAAAATGTTTGTTGAAAGACAGATTATATGGAATTATACCTTGAGCGAATCGCTGCGCAAGGAGCCGTATTCAAAACGGGTAAGTGACTATTTGGAAAATTATCAAATCAAGGACACCAATGCTGTTTACGGAATTTTAAATGCGCATGGAAAGCATTTGCGTTTATTGGCCCAGGAGGGGTTGATTACTGAATTTCGGCAGGTTGCTGCAGACGAGATTCTAACGCGGTTTTCGGATTCAATGGGTCGATGTGAGCGGATAAAAAATACGGTTTTTCCGGTGTCCTATGGTAAGCTGATCCATTTTCTGATTTATCTATTTGCGCTCTTATTACCCTTTAGTCTGAATGATGATGTTATCTTGGTCAAAATGATGCTGACGATCGGAATTCCCATTATTTTTATTATTATCGAACGTACTGCCATTTTAATGCAAGATCCTTTTGAAAATAAACCCATGGACACGCCGATGACAACGATCTGCCAGACCATTGAGATGAATCTGTTGGAGGCTATTGGCGAACCTACTCCGAAGCCAACGGCACCTGCCGAGGAATTCTATTATATTCTTTAAGCGGTTGGTCGTAAATTTTAGTTGTAATCAGATAGCTTTATCTCCAGATTTGGTTTCATCAAGCTATCCGATCATAAAGTTTTTGTGTTGAGCCACTTTTAGGTGGTCGGGCTTCTGGTTATCGCGGTGTCCGCAATGTCTTAATCACAGCAGCAAATTCTTCCTGTTCATAGCCCGCATCTTTTGCTCTTTTGAGCCAATTTGCTGCAAATTGGGGAAATTCACTATTTATTCCACTTAATTTTGCTGTTGCAAGGATTCTTTCTGTTGCCTCTACAGAGATGGCAAGTGGACTTTGGGAAAGCTTAAAAACTCCGCTACTGATCACTGCACCCTCATGCTTTAAAAATTCGCCCATTCCCGGAGCAATTTCTGCGATGATATTGCCATATTCCCTGACGTCAAAATTTTCCGATTCGGCAATTAAAGCGCCATGTAGAAAACCTGCTGCTGCACCATAGATATAGGAGAGTGTAGCTGTATCCATGGCTGCCGCAGCACCAATATTTTCCCCTAAATATTTTAGATTTCCACCCAGAATTTTCAATGTATCTTCGATTTCAAGATATTTTCCACTATTGCCCGAAAACAATATTGTTGTATCGGGCTGTGCCATCTGTTCTGGCGCCACCTGTATCGCTCCATCAAGGTAACCGGCTGTTTTACCGTTAAACCAGGTTTCGCTTAAACGTGCTTCCTGCGATGTACCTGTAGTCAATTGCACAATGAGTTTGCCGGCTAATGCATTCCCCGTTTCGATTGATGAAAAAAGATTATTCGCTACCGCATAGTTATGAACGATAACAATACTCGTTGGACTCGCCTCAATGGCCTCGCTAATGTTTTTCGCTAATCGAGCACCTTCTTTTACCAGTTGATCTGCTTTAGCTGTGGTTCGATTGAATACAGTGACCTGAAAACCTTTTTGTAGATAGAGCTGCGCTATTTTTATACCCATTGGACCTAGGCCGATAATACTGATTTGATTTTTCAATGTTTCCATGTGTTTCCTCATTTATTTTTATACAACAAATATGAGGACAAGCCGGTACGCTGGCAATAAGGGAAAAAGGATTCACCCAGGGAAAAATTATTCCCTATGGAATTGCAAAATTCAGTAGTTTTAATGAAAATTATGAAATTATGTATAGTAGAAAGATTCCCGAAGATCTTGACTGTGGCATAGTCGTCACAATGAAAATACTTGGTGGAAAATGGAAAGCCTGTATATTGGATGGTATCAACAAAGGTATAAAACGTCCCAGTGAATTGCATCGTGCTATTCATGATGCGAGCCCAAGAGTAATCAATATGCAACTTCATGAATTGGAACAAGCTGGTATTATCGTGAAGAAAATTTATCAAGGACTTCCGCTGAAAGTCGAGTATAGCCTGACTGACTTGGGGATTAGCTTATTGCCAGTTATAGCAATCATTGATAAATGGGGTATTGAAAACAACCATTTGGTTGAAAATTTGAGAGAGCAGATTGTAGGCTGATACTGAACCCTTAAAATCATGAAAACAGACATATTGTAAAAGGACGATAGCGAATTGTAAATAAATCTATTATTGTGGCAGTAGAGCGCTAGCTTTATCCCAGCAGTCAGATAAAATAAGACCTGTTCGGCTTTTGATAAGGGTCAATTTGAAAAATAGCCTGCTGTTAATCCAGAAAAGATAATTGTATATGAAGCAGCCACTCCAAGCTGAAGCCTTTAACTTTGATCGAATACTTTTGTATAGCTTATATGCCGCTTTGATTTCTTTCGCGCTCATGTTCGCTAGCACACTATTAATTCGCAATATTCATCCCTTATGGAATGCAGTCTTAGTCATAGGTTTCCCGTATTCATTATTTGTGTCGAAAATAAAATCGAGCGCAGATGTTATAATTTTTGAGGATAACCAAATCATTTTGAACGGGAAAAACATCGCTATTCAAGATATTGAATTCTTTCGCATATTTGATTCGTTAAGGTTGTACTTTGTCTTGCGAATAACCTTAAAAACAGGCCAGCAGTATATTCACTATCTTCCAGTTTCGGCAAAGCAAGATCTGGAAAACTATTTTGAAAAAGAGGGGGTAAGGAGCAGTAAGGGATCTTTTGATTTTATTGCCAAATATTATTCCTTATTATATGTTTTACCAGTCATGATATTGCTAGGATTAGCTTATTCATTAGGTACGCAACTATATTATTATTTGCAGTATTGATAAAATAAGGATTTCATAAAAACGGATAAAAGTAGTAATGAACAAATTGTAAGGGGTGAAAACGCTTAAATTAGATCAATTCCTGTGCGAGTCTAGCTCCGGAACCTTGTAATTGATAGACGGATATTCATTGGGTTCAGGCGAATATTAGACCGGTCTAAAAGTGGTGCCTGCTTATTCTATATTTGATTGTTGGGTTTGTTATCTCAGGATACTGCTACAACAACAGAATGGTTTAATTAAGGTATTACTTTTAATGATAATAATATGAAAACAATGAAAATGACAGTGATGACTCTGCTAACGGCTGCAACTTTTGCGATATCAAGTTGTGGTGGTGGAAAGGATCAACCGGCAACTCCAATTAATGCGGATCAGTTTGAAAAACTAGATCAAAACAAGGATAATGCCGGCAAGCGCTTTAGCTTGACAGGGTACCCTTACCTTAACAGTGACGTAACAGTCCGAAGCGATATGGAAATTGCTGTTTCGTTGTTTTCTGAACCAAAGGGAAAAGGAGATTATATCGGTAGTATAGATTTGGGCTACAAGGACAATAAAAACGGAATGTATATTCCTGATAAGTTTACAGCGGATGATTTGCAGGTTTTTGATAATGAAGGAAACAGTCTTGGGATAAATGATAAAATTACCATTTCTTTCGAGATGGATCTGGATACCAAACGTCCACCAAGAACGGGTATTAAAAAATTGGAAAAAGACGAAAATGGCAATCCAAAGATGGTCGAACAGAAACCTACATACTATGGAGATGGGCCATCTGATATAAAAATTGAAAAGGCGAAATAGTTGATTTTCATGGGTTTTTGAGGCAAAAGGATCATAAATGAATCATGTTATATTTTAAAATTTGAACGTCATGTTAGCACTGGAAAATTATAAAATACTGCTGCTTGTACTATTTGCATCGCAATCTTGTGGGAATAATGGCCAGAAAACAGGCGGCGACACATCTCATCTGGTTGATCATCATGCTGAAATCATAACATATAAAAGCGATTCTACCAATGAATTGGTGCTGAACTTCAGGGATCATAGTTATTTTTATAAGGAAACAAACCTTCCCCTGAAAGCGGGGGAGGATGTGGGCTATGAGAATCAATCTAGAGGGTCCTTTGTAATTAAAAATGATACCCTGACTTTTTTCTCTCAGATGCCATCGCAGATCGATGTTAAAACAGATTGGTCTACGAGTACGGAATTTCTCCCCTTATATCAAACCAATGAGGAACTTGATAGCAATAGCGTGAAAATATATGTTGACAATATTACCGAACCACAATATTATCGGGCATTTGAATTAGCGAATGGAAGAGTTGAAAAATTGGCGGTGAAAGCCTGTGTAACAGATGGAGACTTTGGTTGGATAAAAACGGAAAACGACCAGATTCCATTGTACCAATATTTAATTATTGAAAAACCTAAAAGCAATAAGCTTTTAATCATAGACAGCATGAATACAGCGCACAGTTATTATTTTGACTTTGATCATATTCCTTTTCGTTCATTCCACTTTTTTACAAGAGCTTATTGGAGTTATTACGATTTTACAGGACTGACATTTGTGCTTGCGGACAACAGACTCAAATTAACAGAAAATAATAGGTTAGGACGTTATCTGCATTCTAATATTAATCTGACCTTCTTAAAACAATGAAGTATTACAGCTGTTAAGAACATTAATTCTTCTTTAAGCATGGGTTAATGATATAAATAATACGGATAAAAAAGGTAGATTTAAGCTATGAATAAAGAACAGCATTATTTGGATATAAACAGAGCGTCCTGGAATAGTAGAACGGATTCACATCTCAAGTCGGAATTTTATGATCTCCCGGGTTTTCTTCAGGGGAGAAGTTCTTTGAATGAGATTGAGCTAGATCTGCTCGATGATATTCAGGGGAAAACAATATTACATTTGCAATGTCATTTTGGTCAAGACACAATTTCACTGAGCCGGCTCGGTGCTGAAGTAACTGGGGTCGACTTGTCCGATAAGGCTATTGAAAGTGCACGGAAAATTGCTGAACAGACAAATGCCGATGTTCGTTTTATCTGTTGTGATCTATACGATCTGCCGAATCATTTGGATCAGCAATTTGACTATGTTTTTACGAGTTATGGTACAATCGGCTGGTTGCCTGATTTAGATAAATGGGCAAAGGTTATTTCCAGATTTTTGAAGCCCAATGGGAGATTTGTGTTTGTTGAGTTCCATCCTGTCGTTTGGATGTTTGATGATAATTTTGAAAAAATAGGTTATCGATATTTTAATTCAGGTGCTATTATTGAAACGGAAACCGGAACCTATGCGGATAAAAATGCGGCTATTACACAGGAATATGTCATGTGGAATCATGGTATAAGTGAAGTGGTCAATAGTCTGATAAAAAATGGACTCCAAATCGCACAACTTGATGAATTTGATTATTCCCCCTATAATTGCTTTAACGGGACGATTGAATTTGAAAAGAATAAATATCGGATTGAACTACTTGAGGACAAAATTCCAATGGTCTATGCGATAGTGGCCATAAAGAAATAACATCTGAGCGTTGGACGATCAAAAAAAGGAACTATGATCAAGCATAAATGGTATACAGGTGCATTCTGTGCGTTTACCGGGACATATTCTTGGTGTCGAGGCGATATTTGGTGAAAAGGACGAAACGTTAATCCTTCGTCACGATGCAGGCAATGGCGCAGAACCGTACATAAAAGGGATTTTGATGGCTGTAAATAAATTGTCGACCTTTGAGGGCTTGAAGCGCGGATTGGATACTGTAATGGATATATAGAAGCGAAGATGTCGAATAATCGGGGTTAAAAAATTAGATTATTTTCTACTAAAATAATTAGTATAATACTGTTTTTTATTTTTATATTTACATACTTATTTAGCATGTGAACACTTATTCGTAAGCCTATTTTGGATATTTAGGAGAGGTGTATGGATGCTCCAATGTGGTTAAGAGCTATAGATAGGCTGACCATACGGTTTGAGAGATTAGACTAAATTTGAGTTAGATGCCATGGAAGATACGATTGGACAGTTAAATACAGCATATAAAGGACAGATTTTCCGCATTACATATCAGGAAAGAGATTTTCAGATTCAATTGTTGAAAAAGTGTCCGACAAAAGAAGAAACAGAATTGGATATTCTGTTAGATGGTCTATTGCAGACTTTGGTTAAGAACAAAGAGAGATGGTCTTTTCAACAGCATGAATTGGATCAGGATCTTGCAAATCATATCTGGCGGGCCATCTCTCTCCGGTATAGACTTTGATAAGAATCAAAGTCTCCCAGTTACTTATTTAATTTACGCCAGGTCCAATAAGTTCAGTGGTGAGGCCTAAAAATCTCAGTAGATTTTTACTGTCAAAAATTAAAGTAGCATAATGTTTTCCCTTTTTAAAGGTAAGTTTTGAACCACCTGGAAAGGTACTTCCTTCCTCCATTTTTTGCGTTTTGGCTGCATATTTACTGAATTTAGCTGCACTTTCCTTAAGCGTGGTTTTGTTCATCACAAGATTAAAAGGCAAGCCCTCGACAACAAGCACTTGATCTTCTGGGACATCAAAAAAGATTTCATTGATGGTATTATTTTTTCCAAGACTGGTATAGAGTTCCAGACCGGAATTGGTCAACCATTTGGCATATTTTTCTTCATTGGCATCTTCATAGTAGACCGTTTTCGCATTTAAAGCTGCTTCGATCTTTTGCACTGTCTGTGGGAAAATAAATTCTGAATCCTTGTTTAGGAGCGATTTTATTCCTGCATGGTTTTGCGAGAAAACGCTCATGGTCAATAGCAGGAAGAACATATTCAATGTTAGTGTTTTTATCATCATAGTGATCAAATTTAAGTTCTGGAAAATACAATAATTAAAGATATTAAAAAATTAATCAAATTCATTTCGTCTTTATGGCATTGAGATATATCCTGATATCCTGTTCGAGTTTTATAGGGTATGTATAGCCCAATTTATTCGCTAGTTCCCTGCCAATTTCTGCGACAAGATCGGCCATTGCGAATAGCGCCGTCCAATTTTCATTGCTATCACCGGCTGAAAAAGTCCGCATTATTTTTCCCCAGGTTTGCTCGGTCAGGTATTTTTTAAATAGGCGTCCATGTTTATTGGTTGTGATATTCCAATCATGCTGGCTAGCGATATACCACTCAATCAGCGGTACCAGATAATCGGTACGTATATTGTTTTCGGACATAAATTTTGCATAAAAAATATCCTCTCTTACGAGACACTTGGCGACATAAGTACAGTCCCACCAAAAATCATTGAGTAGCTGTGTGAATTTTTGCTCGGTAGGTTTTTTTATGATTGACACCCGATAGGAGGGTTTTTGGATCGCTTTCGTTATGCCCTCTTTGTCAAGGAGTACTTGATAACCAATATCCCAATCTTCACATAACGGGCTTTGACGCACCTCTTCCAAAAAATTAGGCTTACTATATAACTTAAAATCAACTTTTATGTGATCTGTATATAAAACCATTTTCATGGCATGTTTGCTATCAAAGTGGCTTTCATCCTCTTCAATCATGGCGATAGGAGTGCCAAAGTTATTTAGCCAATTCTTATCGGCGACATACGTGGTATTGTCATCAAATACAAGTTCGATGTCTAAATCACTTAATTCATCAACTGGTGCCAGTGGATTTACTAAGGAGCTCGTTAGGAGAACTGCCCGAATATCCGTATTGTTTTTTGCCCAATCCATAATCTGCTGTAATTTTTCTGCTCGAGTTTGCATATTTTTAGTTTATTTATGGAGAATAATCCCGTTCATCTCTAAAGAAGGACGACTTACGGCCGTTGGCTTCGCAAAGGTGTCGGAACAAGTTTATTTTCTAGTGATCTTAAAATATTAGGATCTGCCTTGCGGAAAACGACAGCCAATTTAAAAACCGAAGAGTCCGCTAAAGATAATAATACAATAAATTCCCATCGCCAAGAGCAGATTGATGCACAGCGCTGCATATTTCTTCTTCGCTAATAGCCAAATTGATTCTATTACTGTATAAATGAGGAGCGGAATTCCAAAACCGAGCATTTCGAAATAAAATAAATAGCCAGCACCCAAGCGATCATTTTCTTTATGCATATACCATTGAGAAATAATGATAATAAGGCCAATTAGTATTAAGATACCCAATCTTATTAAGAGATGTCTTTTTAATTGTTTATCTCTCAAAATAGGTGCACGAATGAAGAAGACCGTTCCTGCAAAGTAAGCTATGATGAATATAATCCCTATAAGCTGTCGGAATGTATAAGATATATTAAACCAACCATTTGTATAGAGTGACCCTATAATTAGTGTTGATAAAAGAAAATAGCCTATCGTTTTATAGTTCATGTGGTAAAATAAACGTTTTGCCCATACCGGATGACGCAAGCCTTTTTGTTGGAAAGAATTCACTTTCTAATAGCAATTTAGGTATAAATCACAATTATAGCAAAAATAGAGATTGAAGATTAATGCGCCAAAAAATGTATGGAGATATTAGTCCTTGAAATAAAAATTGTAAACGATTACTAATGACAGTATTATTTAATAGGACTGGTTGTTTTATTGCTTTAATTTGCATTTTTTGCAATATTATGCAATAATATGCTTCTATTTTGATTTATTATTGATAGTTTTGTACGACTAAGCCTAGACAAGTCTATCGCTATACTATTTTAGTTTATCTCAAATTATATGGAAATTAAATCATTACCCATTCGTCCGGATACAGCGAGAAATGCTGTCAGGTTTATCTTTTTTGTGTGTGGGTTGGGACTCGCCAGTTGGGCACCTGTCGTTCCTTATGTTAAGCAACGGCTTGGAATAGATGATGGTGTATTGGGACTTTTGATGCTTCTTATCGGCGGCGGAGCTCTTTTTATTATGCCATTTTCGACCATCCTTCTGAATAAATTTGGAACAAGAAAAATTATCTTTCTTTCGGGTATCACGCTCGCATTGATACTGCCGATGTTGTTAATTGCTAATTCGATCATAACAATGGGGATTACACTATTCTTTTTTGGTATGTGTATGGGAGGAATAGAAGTTTCCGCAAATGCGCACTCAATCCTTATCCAGAAACTCTTTGATCGGCCGATCTTATCCGGTCTGCACGGTATCTTTAGTGTGGGAGGATTAACGGGGTCGCTCGGATTAGGACTGTTGATAAAGTTAGGGTTTCAGGCTACCTATGCCATGTTGTTGATCTCCTTACTGATCGTTGTAATTATGTTCGTCATGTATCGTAGGTTGTATGCGCATGATGATGAAATACGCATTAATAGTCATCATGATGACAAGAAAATGGCTGCAGGTCAGTCCAAATGGGCTGGTTGGTTCAATTTGCATGTTTTATTTCTGGGCATGCTCTGTTTCTGTGCTTATCTCTCCGAAGGTTCAATGTTGGATTGGAGTGCGGTATTTTTGCATGAGGAAAAAAATGCACCGCTTGAAATTGCGGGGATAGGGTATGCTGCCTTTTCCATCGCCATGGCAACAATGCGACTTTTTGGCGATGTACTTGTTGTCCGGTTAGATCATCGGGTTGTTGTGGTCGGAGGGGGACTCTTAGCGGTATTCGGTTTGCTGGTAGCTGTTTTATCACCTTCTTATTGGGGTGCATTAGCCGGATTTATCCTATTGGGCTTTGGTGCCGCTAATATTGTTCCGATTTTATTTAGTCATGCCGGAAATTTAAAAGGAGTGGGAGCATCAGCAAGTATTCCGGTTATGTCAACATTGGGTCACTCGGGACAGTTGTTGGGCCCCGCCTTGTTGGGTGGAGTTGCCCAATTTTATGGAATTTCAGTCTCGCTTATCGTCGTTGCTTTTCTTATGCTTTCACTTTCCGTGTCTTATTGGACTTATTGGAAATTCCAGGCTAGAAAATAAATTCTTGCAAACTATAGCTGGGCAATTACCTCTTGTGATTGGCCAGCTATAAATACTCAGTTGAACGTTTTATTTTGCAGGTCAGCAACAAAAAAACGATGGGCATCAGTCCAGTTCTTCAACCGTTCAAATCGGTGCTCATTGACATTGTGAAATGTATTAAACATAAGCCCTTTTCCAGAAAAACTGTCTAGATTCTTTAGATGATCGTCAATAAGAAAATCGGTGTCGATAATACCTTTATTCCCACAGAATACGATGTTCTTCCACGAGATAAATGGAAAATATTCCTGTAGCCATTCCCGTTTCTCTAAAAGACTATTGGGAAATTCCATTGCGGCAGATACAACAAAAATCTCATAATAGTTTTGTAATTCCTTCACCACGTCTTGTGCATCTTGTGCAACAGGAATACTGCGGAAAAAACCTGGTGTATGCAAATACCGTAAGACTGCCGTCTGATCAGGTAAACAATCCGCTTCTTTCAGCCCTACGATATCGTTTTCATTTATCCGTATACCCGTTTCTTCAAAATAATGTGAAAGATAGTGCCGTTGGATGTCTGCAAGTACACCGTCCATATCAATGGAAATTGTCTTTTTTATCATAAGTTTTATCTTTATTATTGCACAAATGTAATTATATAATTGCAAAATATTGCAATTATAGCAAATTTTTGCAATTCATTTTATTCTGGTAAATCTATATATTTGTTCCTATGCTAAAGTACGATCGTCTGCAAACCATTTTAGATATCACCAATAGGGAGGGCTCGGTTTCATTTCAAACCTTGAGCAAAAAGCTTTCGGTATCCGAAGATACCATACGGAGAGATATCAAGGAATTGAATGATCGGGATCTTCTCCGCGCAGTACGGGGGGGAGCTCACAGCATTGTGCAAAAAAAATATCATTATCGTGATCGCGAGAAAGCAGGGTTGGAACAGAAAAAGATTATTGCACAAAAAGCTTTATCATTAATAAAAGATGATCAGGTACTTTTTTTCGATGGGGGTACATCTATCCTGGAGCTGACTAAAATTTTACCAAAGGATCTTAAAGTCACTATCATTACGAATAGTTTTCCTGTCGCGAGTGTGATCGAAGACCATCCTTTGATCGATATCATATTTTTGGGAGGCCGACTTTATAAGTCCGCCTTTACCACTTTTGGCAATACTACGTTGGAAAGCATTGCCAATTTTAAAGCTGATTTATACTTTTTGGGCGTTTGTTCAATTACTCCTGAAAATTTGTCCTGTAATTATCAGGAAGATGCTGAAACGAAACGTGCAATGATGAAACAGAGTGTTCGCATCGTTGGATTGTGTACTTCCGATAAATTTGATACGGAGTCAAGCTTTATCATTGATAAAACTAAAAAGCTTGATATCATTGTGACAGAACATGAATCAACGAGCCCTCAGATGCGTAAATATATCGCTCAGGGGATCGAGCTGCTTTAGACAAACAATGATGTCGCAGTTTTTTTGCTACATCATTGTTTGTTATCATAGCTATTTTGCGGCTTTGATCTGAATGTCCAATGTAAATTCGTCCTCAATCGCCCGATTCCCGAGGTCAGAGAAAAAGCTGGCCGAACGATATTGGATATCAAATTCCAATCGATTTACCTTTACACCTAATGCTTCGGCCGAAAGTCCGTCAGTGGTGCTGGTTACCTTTGCGGGAAAAGATATCGTTTTCGTTTTGTTTTTAATGGTAAGATTCCCTGTGATTACTGGAGTAGCCTTGCTGTTATCCACTTTGCTGATAATGAATTTTGCTGTTGGATACTTCGGTACATCAAAGAAATCTTCATTTTTAAGATGGCCAGTTAGTTTTGGCGCATCAGTACATGCCATCGAATTCATATCAATGGTAAATCCACCACCGGTAATTTTACCTTTATCTGTTTGGATCGTTCCGTCTTTCAAGGCAATGGTACCAACATGACCACCGACGACTTTCTTCGCATCCCATTTGATTATTGATGATTGTGTACTGACTTTATAGGTTGTTTTTTGCGCAAAAGCAAAGGAAGTACTGCAAATAATAGCAATGAATAATAAGGTTCTTTTCATAGAGATGATTTGTTTAAAATCAAATATACAAGAAAGTAGGCATATTCAAATGAGTAAGGTAATGATTATATAAACGATAGTTTTAAATCAATGATTGTAACCATTCCTGAAAAAAATGGGTAGATTTTTATGACATGATTTATCGCGTAAAACTAGGAAATATTAGCTCCTAACCCGTATAAAGTTGGCTAGGAGGGGAGCTTATCCATTGTAGGAATATTATCTTTTAAGCGGTCCAATATATTTATAGCTATTGATGAATATGCCAGTCGGGGTTATCTTTGAGTCGAGGAAGACAAGTTCCTGGGCGTACACCTTATCTGAGAGTAGGCGCTTGCCATGTCCCAGCAAAACTGGGTAGGTAATGAGTACCACTTCGTCGACGAGACCCTGCTCAAGTAATAGCGAGGTCAGTGTAGAGCTACCTACAACAATCAGATCGGGACCATCCATTGACTTGAGGGCATGAATCGCGGCGAGAATGTCTTCTTCCAAATTTTTTACTGGCCCCCAGGTTAGACTGTCGGGACGGTGTGTTGCGACATATTTTGTTGCAGCATTTATGGCATTGGCCATAGGGAAATCTCCCGCATTGGGCCAGAAGCCACTAAAGATATCATAAGTCTGACGACCTAAAAGAAGGTCGAAGTCTGAGCCATATGCCTGAAAGAGCATTTCCGCTCCTGCGGGACTTCTATAGGCAGTTGTCCATGCGCCATAGGCGTAATCTCCATCGTGTTCGATGATGCCATCAAGGGAGATGTGTTCGAAAATTCTGATCTTTCTCATTGTTTCAAGTGTTTGATTATCAATTCAAATTTAGCGAAGTTTAGAAGCACGGATGAGGTGCAATTGCGACAATATAAGGGGGTAAAACCTTTAGGTCAATCTGTTGTTTTTAGGAATAATTACGAATTGTACGAAGGTCGATGCAATAGGATTTACGAACAACATACGGAAATGTATAAAAATATGTAGAACTTTAATCCTGCAGATACCGGTGCATGTGGATTTTAAATCTCCCTGTGCCAAGGGTACATTCGGCGATGTAAAAAAAGATACGCATATGGAATTTTCACCTTTCAACAACGTTGTTAAACTTTGTATTCAGGGTATGAGCATGGAAGAAGCCAAGCATACTGAAGAAGCCCTTAACTTATTTATGCAAGCTTGGAACGAAGCCACAGACGATCACGAGCACTTTCTTGCAGCTTATTATATCGCCAGGAATCAAGAGGCTATTTCCGACAGATTGACATGGTTGGAGGCGGCCTTGAGCCATGCATTAAAACTAAATGATGATACGGTTAAGAGTGCTTTGCCAAATCTTTATTTGAACCTGGCTAAATGCTATGAAGCGATGGGGGATAGTGATAAGACTCATGGATATGCTGATCTGGCTGCAGTCTTGGGGGAAAAACCATCAGATACCGGTCCTTTTTATCATGGTACAAGAGCTGATTTACCAGTGGGTGCGCTATTGACAGCGGGAGGTAATTCCAACTATCAATCTGAACTTACCATGAACCATATTTATTTCACCGCATTAGTTAACGGAGCCGGACTCGCGGCGGCTTTGGCAAAAGGCGATGGTCGCGAACGTGTTTATATTATTGAACCAATGGGAAGCTATGAAAATGATCCAAATCTAACAGATAAAAAATTCCCAGGTAACCCGACGCGTTCTTATCGTTCCACAATGGCATTGAAAATCATCGGTGAAGTAAGCGACTGGGTCAGACCGAGCCCCGAAGAACTTCAGCGGTTCCGTGAACGTGTGGCGAAGGGTAATGGAGAAATAATCAATTAAATGCAAGAGGCATATTACCTGTCCAATGTGTAGATAATGCTAGATTGGTGCTTCTAAAGAAAGCTCATGAAGATGATCAGGGGTTATGAGATTGATTTTGAAAGGGATTAAAATTTGAAAGGGATCAAATTGACTGTTCAGAGCGGTTGACCAAGAACATTTTGCGATTTTCATTGTTTGTTCAATGTCAATAATGTCTGAAAGATTCTTTTTTTCGGGCAAATCCCCATTAACTTCGCACAACGTGGTAAATGGATCTTATTTATTGATAATTTGGATCCAATTGGTATTTTATAAAAAACAAAAGAATGATTAAATCGAAAGGTTACGCGGCGAAGGATGGCAATTCCCCGCTTGAATATTGGGAATTTGAAAGAAGAGAACTTGGTTCAAATGATGTGCTAATCGATATCTTGTATAGTGGTATTTGCCATTCAGATATTCACCAGGTGCATGATGAGTGGGGTGGGACACAATATCCAATTGTTCCGGGGCATGAGATCGTTGGTCGCATCAGTGCGGTAGGCAGTGCGGTGACCAAGTTTAAAAAAGGTGACCTAGCCGGTGTTGGTTGTATGGTGGCATCCTGTGGTGAGTGCGATAATTGTAAATCGGATCAGCAACAGTTTTGTTCGGAGAAGAAAACGGTGTGGACTTATAATAGCACCGATGTGATGCACGACCACTCTTGCACCTATGGTGGGTATAGCGATAATATTGTGGCTGATGCAGACTTTGTCTTGCATGTGCCGGAATCGCTTGATATCAAAAAGGTAGCTCCTTTACTTTGTGCGGGGATCACCACTTACTCGCCCTTGAAACGATGGAATATCAGCAAGGGGCATAAAGTTGGCGTGCTAGGGTTAGGTGGTTTAGGCCACATGGCAGTGAAGATCGCTGTCGCCATGGGAGCTGAAGTTACGATGATAAGCCATTCGCCCCGTAAAAAAGCAGATGCGGTGCTGTTAGGTGCCCAGAAGTTTTTAAATACGCATGAGTCTTCGGAGTTGAAGGAGTTTTCAGCCTATTTTGATTTTATCATAGACACCGTATCGGCGCCTCATGATTATAATCTCTATTTGGCATTGCTAAAAACCAAAGGTGTATACATCTGTGTTGGTATCCCAGCAGCGCCAATGGAAATTAACGGACGCTCGATTATGGGAGGAAATAAAATTTTGACGGCTTCAAGTATTGGTGGTATACAGGAAACACAGGATATGCTTGATTTTTGTGCTGAACATAATATCCTTCCAGAAACCGAATTGATTGACATCGATTATGTGAACGAGGCTTACCAACGTGTATTGGACAGTGATGTAAAATACCGGTTTGTCATTGATATGGCTTCATTAAATAAATAGTGTCAACAACATGAAAAAATAGGAATCGTCCACTATTGAAGTGAACCTCAACAGTTAGACGGATTAACAAAATTAAGTTTTTTGTACTAGAGCTCGGTATTCCACCGGGCTCTTTCCATTTAACCTATGTTTTATTCTTTAATTTTGTTTTTGTCTCCTTAAAGTCTCTTTCTAAATATTCATTTCTAAAAGGATTCACTTTTATTTTTTTAATCGCTTTTTCTCAAAAAGCTTTCTCTAGCCTGTTTGTCTGCGGTCGAAAATCTGCTATTCTGTCGATCTGTATTTATTTCTGATTTTCTGGCTCGTATCTTTAAAGCCTATTCTTTTTTTAGTTTTTATACTGAAACTGCTCGTTGTTTTGTTTAAACGGCTCTTTTCGATCGTTTTAGCAAAAAATGGTGCTCGATAAAAATGATAATTTGTTGCGCATTGTGTCAAGATTGATGATATATCGCCAAAAAAGGAAAAACAGCAGGTTTCGGATTTTTTACCTTGATTGATAGGTCTAATTTTGAGCTGTTGAAAATTATCGTCATGGAAAATATAGTATCTAGATTGCTGGCCAGGGATTGGACAGTCATCACCAGGGAATTACATGATAAGGGCTTTGTGATTGTACCTGATCTATTAAATCAAGTCGAATGTGATGAACTGGTTGCAGCTTACGGTGCTGACAATAGGTATCGAAAAACTATTGTCATGGAGCGTTATCGCTTTGGTTTGGGGGAATATAAATACTTTCAATATCCCTTGCCCGAGCTGATTACGACAATAAGGGAAAAAGTATACGCATTGATTGCTCCAGTCGCCAATCAATGGATGGAGGAGCTTAATCTGAACCGAAGATTTCCGGCTTCGCATGCTGCCATGCGAGAACTTTGTCAGCGGCATGAACAGGTGGAACCTACCGTCCTTATTTTAAAGTATAATACAGGCGGATTTAATACGCTACACCAGGATCTATACGGTGAAATTTACTTTCCCATACAAATCGTATTGCTGTTGGATCAGGTGGATCAGGATTATACCGGTGGTGAGTTTGTTATCACGGAACAGATACCAAGGGCGCAGTCTAAGGTTAATGTCTTAAAACCCAAGCGCGGCGATATGATCATCTTTACGACTAATTTTCGCGCAGCGAAAGGCTCCAAAGGCTATTATCGGGTCCATATGAAGCATGGTGTTAGTCCATTGCACAAGGGTCACCGGCATGGCCTTGGGATTATATTCCATGATGGTCTTAGCTAGGATAGGAGATTCTTGCAGGTAAAAAATAGCCCATTTAAATTATAGGTATGTATACAATAGAACAAAAAATTAAAAACGAAATATGATCAGACATATGGATTTGGTAGGGACAGCGGCTGAAAGAACCAAGTCCTTAAGTTCCTTCATTCGAAAGGGTGAAATTACCTTGGGCGGATATAAAAAGGCTAAGATTTACGGTCGTCTAAACTGTGCCACGGGTAAACGGATGAAAGTCGAACATCGTGTTTTCTTTCGGGATGAGGCTGATGCCGTCAGCCATGGATATAGACCATGTAGTCATTGTATGCGGGAAAAGTACAAGGAGTGGAAAACTAAAGCAGCAGGGTCTGGAGAACGCTTAAAATAAACGCAGATCTCCGCCTGAAAATTTGCAATCACATTTTAGTTTGCCAGATGAAGATCGTTAAAGGAAAAGTGGAAGTCGTGTCGCGTTGACAATTTCTTTCATGACAAAATAGCTTTCCATATGTCTGATTCCTTTAATCGTTGCAAGCTTGTTGAAGTTAAATTCATGATAATGGTCGACATCTCTGACCATAACCTTGAGCTGATAATCAAAAGCTCCTGTCACATGGAAGCATTCGACCACTTCCGGAAATTTCTGTATTTCTTCCATAAATAGCAAAGCACTTTCGTTTGAATGCTTTTCCATACTGATCGATACAAGAACCATCAGGTTCAGGTCCAGTTTTCTTCGATCCAGCAAATATACCTTTTGTTTGAGCACAGCTGTAGCCGTCAACTTCTTAATCCGTTCGTATACAGGAGTCATGGATAAGTTGACTCGATCGGAAATTTCCTTGTTACTCATGTTGGCATCCTGTTGCAAAAGGTCCAAGATCATAAGATCTTTTTCATCTAATTTCATTGTTGTAGTAATTTAAATCTAAAAACAAAGAGGTATAAGCCTGTCGTTGGAATAGTAAATCTAAAAATAATAATATTTCAATATAATTTTACTAAAATAAGTTTAATTGTAGGTATTTAACACTATAATTTAATTTAAAGTAGTAAATTCATATTACTTAATATCAGTTACCAACCTAGAAAAAGAATTATGAGTGATCCCCAATTAAAGAAAGTCCTTGGCCCCGTCATGTTGTGGGGATTGGGGGTAGGGTATGTAATTTCAGGAATGTATTTCGGATGGAACCTTGGTCTCGCAGAAGGAGGGACCTTAGGCTTAGCCATTGCGACTATATTCGTCATAATTATGTACCTCACCTTTACCTTCAGTTATACAGAAATGGCTTGTGCCATACCGAAAGCTGGAGGGGCTTTTGAATATGCCAATAGGGGCCTGGGAAAACAATTGGGGTTTGTTGCAGGGATTGCTCAAAATATAGAATTCGTTTTTGCACCGCCGGCCATTGCAGCGGCGATAGGTGCTTACCTTCATTTGCTTCATCCTGGGGTAGGCTATCTTACTTTTGCGATCGGAGCCTATCTGATTTTTACAGCAATGAATATTTTAGGTGTGAAACTCGCTGCTTCGTTTGAATTGGTTGTGACAGTCCTTGCGGTTATTGAATTATTGATATTCGCCGGTGTGACGCTGCCAGCATTTGAATTTTCTAATCTTCAACAAAATGCACTTCCCAATGGGTATTCAGGCATTTTTGCATCCATTCCATTTGCCATCTGGTTTTTTCTAGCCATTGAAGGGGTCGCCAATGTGGCTGAGGAAACCATCAATCCGCAGAAAAATGTATTGATCGGTTTTGGGTCAGCTATCGTTACTTTGGTCGTGTTGTGTATCATTACATTTTTATCAGCGGTTGGTGTCGCTGGTTGGGAAGCAGTTGTCTATCCACCGGGAAGTACCGAGGCCTCGGATTCTCCTTTACCTCTTGCTATTGCCAACGTCATTGATAGCTCCCATATTCTATACAAATTACTAATTGGGGTAGGGTTGTTGGGTCTTATTGCGTCGTTCCATGGTATTATTTTGGCCGGGGGACGTGCCACTTTTGAATTTGGGCGAGTAGGATATGCACCATCTATCTTAGGAAAAGTTCATTCACGCTTTAAAACACCAGCTAATGCGCTATTGGTCAATATGGCTGTTGGTATAGTCGCGCTACTGACGGGGAAAACGGCTGGGATCATTACCATTGCCTGTTTTGGGGCAATCAGTCTCTATATTATATCCATGTGGTCTTTTTTCGCCTTACGCAAGAAAGAACCCGCATTGGAGCGCCCATTTAAAGTTCCTCTGTATCCTTTATTTCCTATGCTTGCGCTGATCATCGCCCTGATCTGCCTGGTTGCTATGATTTACTACAACCCATTGACAGCCTTACTATTCTTTGGGCTTGTCATCTTATCATATCTCTATTTCTTAATCTTCCTTGACAAGGATAAAACCATCAAATCATGATCGACAAAAAAGAAATTATTTCCAAATTAAAGGCAAGTACGAGTACGCACGTCAAAGTCGCCGTAGCAGATATTGATGGCGTATTGCGAGGCAAATTTATGCACCGTGATAAGTTTATCTCTTCATTGGACAATGAATTCGGCTTTTGTTCCGTCGTGTTTGGATGGGATGTCAATGACCAAGTTTATGACAATGTGGAAATTACAGGCTGGCATACCGGTTATGGAGATTTTCCTGCCCGTATAGATGGGAATACCTTCCGAAAGATACCCTGGCAGGAGGATGTTCCATTTTTTCTGGCTGACTTTGAATCGTCACATGCTACAGATCAAAATGTGTGCCCGAGGGCGCTGTTAAAAAATATCATAGCACAGTCTGAACAGGCTGGCTACAAACCTATTTTTGCACAGGAATTTGAATGGTTCAATTTTATTAAAGGAGATATCAATGCATCACAGAACAGCTTTAAAGAAATGACACCGATTACCTCAGGAATGTTCGGTTATTCCATCTTGCGGATGTCTGATAATTATGGGTTCTTTCGTGATCTTCTTGCGATGCTCGAACAGTTTGGTATTCCCTTGGAAGGTTTGCATACTGAGACTGGACCTGGCGTAATGGAGGCGGCGATTCAATGCAGTAATGCGCTTGAAGCTGCAGATCGGGCTACACTCTTTAAGTCAGCAGTAAAGGAGATCGGTAAAAAACATGGTATTGTCGCTAGCTTTATGGCCAAGCAGACGAAAGAACTACCGGGCTGTAGCGGTCACGTACATCAGAGCCTCTGGGACCTAAAAAAAGAAAAAAATCTATTTTATGATGCCGACGATCAGTTAGGCATGAGTGAACTGATGAAGCAATTTCTTGCTGGACAACTGTATTGTCTGCGGGATATTTTACCCTTATTTGCACCAACTGTTAACAGCTATAAAAGACTCACGGAGGGCGCTTGGGCTCCCACGACTTTAACCTGGGGGATAGACAATAGGACTACGGCCCTGCGGGTAATCGATGGTGGACCAAAGGCTACACGTATTGAACATCGGGTGGTTGGTTCGGATGTTAATCCATACCTCGCCATAGCGGCCTGCCTAGCGAGTGGACTTTACGGTATCAAGCATAAACTATCCTTGGACAATCCGTATACTGTGGGTAATGGTTATAAAGATTTGCAACATGGCGTTTTACCAAGAAATCTCTATGAGGCTACGAACCGGATGGCGCAGTCTGAAATAGCATCAGAATTATTCGGTGAAAAGTTTGTTGACCACTTCTGTAAATCCAGGTTATGGGAATGGCGGCAGTTTTCAGAACAAGTAACAGATTGGGAAACAAAAAGATATTTTGAAATTATTTAACTGCAAGATGGATACAGATAAAATTTATGGTTTTAATTTTCCGACACCGATTCGTTTCGGTGCAGGAGCGATCAATGAATTACCGGATTACCTATCGCGCAATGGTCTTAACCGCCCTTTATTGGTAACGGATCCAACTATTGCCGAACTTCCTTTTTTTAAGGAAATCCAGCGTAAATTGACGGGCAGAGGGATAGACGTGATTGTGTTTCATGATTTGCACAAAAATCCGGTTAAATCCGATGTGCTGCAAGGTGGGGATGTCTATCGGGGGAACAATAGGGATTCCATCATCGGTGTTGGAGGCGGAGCTGCACTTGATGTTGCGCGGGCAATAGCACTGCGTGCACATCATCATCGTGATCTCTTTGACTACGACGATCTTATCGGTGGAGATATTTATGTAACCAATGAGATCCCACATCTAATCACTGTACCCACTACAGCAGGTACTGGAAGTGAGGTTGGTCGTAGTGCTATTATTTCCGAAGACGAAACCAAAAAGAAACGTATTTTGTTCAGCCCTAGGTTGATGGCGAAAATAGTCTTTGCGGATCCGCTCCTCACGATGGATCTTCCGGCATTCGTCACAGCGGCTACAGGAATGGATGCCCTCACACACAATATGGAAGCTTATTTAGCAAAAGGATATCATCCGATGTGTGATGGTATAGCGTTAGAGGGAATGGCGATGGTGGCAACAGCTATTGAAAAGGCAACCAAGGAATCTGATTTACAGTCTCGTTCGAAGATGCTTTTGGCCTCACTCATGGGGGCAGTGGCCTTTCAAAAGGGGCTGGGTATTGTCCATAGTCTGGCACATCCTCTTTCCTCGTTGTTAGACACTCATCATGGACTTGCGAATGCCATTAATCTACCTTACGGTATGCAATTTAATTATGCGGGATTCGAAGATCGTTTTGATAAAATGGCAGTAGCGCTCGGTATTGGCAATAACGCTGGCGATAAAGTCGTGGATTATTTATTTGAACTGAATACACGCCTGGATTTACCTACCCATTTATCATCCATCGGTGTGCAAAAGCAACATCTTGCACCATTGTCGGAACTTGCATACGCGGATTTCTGTCATCCTTCAAATCCGAAGCCGGTGACAACAGAAGACTTTCTTGCTATTTATGAAACAGCATTCTAATAAAAATAGTATGATCAAAATTGGTATAAGCGCCTGCTTCTTTTATCCTGACAAGGAACGTACAGTCTTTGGTCCTAAATCACTGAGCTATATGGAAAATGATATGGCCCGTTGGATAGGGAAAAAAGGCGTACTTCCGGTGCTGCTTCCCGATTTAGAGGGGGAGCTGTTGACGGATATTATTGATCAGATGGATGGTATCATCCTCCAAGGGGGCAGCGATATCTCGCCGGAGCAATATGGTGAGGATCCCATAGGAAAATGGAGAGGAGACGCTTACCGGGATCAGTATGAACTAAAGATATTGGATTATGCGATCAGGAAGGATAAACCCATATTGGGTATCTGCCGGGGATTCCAATTGATGAATGTCTATTTTGGGGGGTCACTTTATCAGGATATTCCTTCACAGGTGCCTGGAGCGGGAGTCCATCGGTCAGCGGAATTATATGATACGATTAATCACCCCATAAACTTTGTGCCTGGAACCTTACTTGGGGATTTGTATGGGCATATCTCTAATCCTAAGGTAAACACCGTACATCATCAGGCGGTCAAACAGCTTGGACAAGATTTGGAAGTATACGCTCATTCGGATGATGGTTTTATCGAGGCATTTGGATATACCAAAGCAGCTCCAGGTAAAGTGATGGGTGTACAATGGCATCCGGAGTTTTCTGCTACGCAAGCCGGAGAACTGTTGGATGAAGAATTGATTTTTAATGTTTTTCTAGAACATGCAAAACAACATAGAAATTAGAAACCCCGCTACAGGGGAGGTAGATGCTGTGATCCCTGTCATCACAGCATCCGAATTAGATACAGCGGTCGCTCTTTTAAAAAAAGGACAACTTTCTTGGGCAAAAGTGCCATTACAACAACGTTTAGACTGCATAATTGCGTTTGGGCAGTTAATTCTGGCTAATAAACAAGAACTTGCCGAAATACTGACGAAGGAAACGGGAAAACCTATTACCCAGTCGCTAAACGAAATTGTAGGGGCACAAAACCGTATCGAACATCTTCGGACAAATGCGGGTAAATGGCTTTCTGAGGAACTCATTACAACAACTGGGGCAACCCACGAAAAGATTGTGTATGAACCACTGGGGCTGATCGCCAATATTTCCGCATGGAATTTCCCTTATAATGTTGGTTTTAATGTATTTCTGTATGCACTTGTAGCTGGCAATGCCGTGCTTTATAAGCCATCGGAGTTTGCTACTGGTACAGGTATACAGTTTGAGAAATATCTGTATCAAGCGGGTATTCCCCAAGATGTATTCAAATGTGTTGTCGGAAATGCCGAGATTGGTCAGCAATTATTGGAGCTACCTCTGGATGGCTATTTTTTTACAGGGTCATATAAGACTGGTCTCCATATTGCGACCACAGTAGCGCATAAATTAGTTCCCGTCCAATTGGAACTAGGAGGGAAGGATCCGCTGTATGTTGCCGATGATATCGTGGATATTAAGAAGGCCGCAATTCTTGCCGCAGAAGGTGCATTTTACAATAATGGACAAAGCTGTTGTGCTGTTGAGCGGATTTATGTCTCGGACAAGATATACGATCAGTTTGTTGAAGCTTTTGTTGAAGAGGTAGCCTCTTATACCATTGGAGATCCGATGAAGCAAGATGTATTTATCGGGCCACTAACCAGAGCCGCTCAGCTGACTGTGCTTGATACCCAAGTAAAAGATGCGCTTGCAAAGGGAGCAACCTTGCGCTTGGGGGGGCATACACTGGAAGATACAGGTTATTACTATGCACCTACAGTTTTTGAGTATTGCAATCACGACATGGAATTGATGAAGGAGGAGAGTTTCGGCCCGTTGATCGGCATCCAAAAGGTGGCTTCAGATGATGAGGCGATCCATCTAATGCAGGATACCACGTATGGCCTGACTGCAGCGGTATTTTCAGCTGATCAGGATAGGGCCATGGCAATACTGGAAAAAATGAACACGGGAACAGTGTATTGGAATTGCTGTGATCGGGTAAGTCCCAACGTCCCTTGGTCTGGACGGAAAAACTCAGGGCTGGGATCAACCCTGTCTGCGCAAGGAATCCGCGCTTTTGTTCAGCCCAAAGCATACCATCTGCGACCATAGATTTTTTGTCTAAAGATCGTTTGTAGGGAATTGATTCCCTAATTTCAAGGTTTTAAGCCGTTTTTTGAAAAAACGTCTGTTTATTTCCGTAAGGTTTAATATTGTAGTCCATGACATAGTATTAAACCTTACTTTTTAAATGGAATATCGTGATCTCAGGTAATATTCCCACTCGACTGGGGTAATCCAGGTAGCCGAAACCTACATTCACATAAAGTGATTGATGTTTTTCCTGATACAGACCGGCCCATTCACGATAGGCATATTTAATTGGGCTCCATTGATAATCTGGATTGCTAAAGCCGAATTGACCACCATGTGTGTGTCCACTAAAGGTGACATCGATCATCGGATATTTTGGTAATACCTCAGCCCTCCAATGTGACGGGTCATGTGAAAGGAGGAAGTTGATAGGTGAAGAAGGATCAACCTTGGACATGGCCAGATCGAGATCGCCATAATTGTGCGGGTTGTTCGCCCCCCAGTTCTCTACACCTACAAGCGTGATTTTTTCATTATTTACGGCAATCTCCTTCGACTCGTTTAACAGGAGCTGCCAGCCAAGTTTGCGATGGATATCTTTTACATTGCTCAGGTTCTGCTGTTTGGTCAACTTACGCTCATTGTTGAAATGGAACCTATTAAAATGATAGTCCCCATAGTCGTGATTTCCCAAAATAGAAAAGACACCCAAGGGGGCCGTTAATTTATCAAATATGGAAAGGTGGTCATCCATCTCATCGGCAAAGTCATTCACCAGATCTCCTGTGAAGAAAATGATATCTGGCTTTTGTGAAAGCAATAGGCTTATACCCTTTTTTACAGCATTTAAATTATAAAGACTGCCAGCGTGTATGTCAGAAATCTGAGCGATGGTCTTGCCCTCGAACGATTTTGGAAGATCGGGTAAAATCAAATTGACCTGTTTGATTTGGTAATCATAGAGATTGGATATAAAACCACGGGTTAAAGCGACTAAAGGGATACTACTCAACAAAAGACCACTTTTGATAATGAAATCAGATCTTCCAATGGTTTTTTTATTTGCATCTGGTATTGTGTTATTGTTTGTTAGTCGTCTGCCAATATTTCTAAAAAATATCAAAAATATATCTACGCCGATGGAGAAAAGAAGGATTGTCTTTGCAAGTAGCAATGAAATGGGGAAGAACATGAAACAAGCAGCGATAAAATTGTTCCACTCGAAAAATAAATTCAGGAATATGCAGGCATAAGAGAAAATACTCAATAACCACCAGATTACATTTGCGGTTAATGGTTGTGATTTCCATACTGCCAGTCTGCGTAACCTTAAATATATTAACATATCAAAAAGAAGAAATATAAAGATGATTTTTAAGAAAGTGTATAGCTGTGGGATCATATAAAAGTTTGTTTGTCTGAACCAAATCTTGCCATAGGGCAAGCGTCTTGACTAAATAATTTATTTATCTTGTATTCTTGTTAAAAATAGTAAATATGAACACAAAATTTGAAGCTGGGATTAATATTGCCATAAAAATTCCCAAAAATAAATATGAAAAGACGGTAGCTTTTTACAAAGATATTCTGAAATTGGATGTCGAGGAGAAGCCGATCGATAACCCAACGGTCTCCAGGACACATGAGGTGAAGTTTGGGCACAATATTATTTGGCTGGATTGTGTGGATAACTACACCCATTCCGAAACTTGGTTGCAGCTTACTGTTCCGAATGTTGCTGAAGCGACCGATTATCTATTGTCAAGTGGGGTGGAAACCTGTGACGAAATTGAGGAACTTCCGGAAAATATGCATTGGATTACCGACCCTGCAGGTACCGTGTTCAATTTGCAACAAAAGCGATAAAATGCTGATTTCAGGCTATGTTATTAGCATTAGTTTATTCTTGGTGTTCAGCAATAGCGCTGTTTCCCAGCAGGTGAAAGTGTGATAATATAACAATAGGGACTATGATTGTTGGAAGCAAGACATAAGGAAACTGTAGTACAGCAATATTAGGTTGATCAAATGCCATTGACTGTAAAGGTAATGGCGATGACAATATACCAATGACCACGACAATCAGCAGTGAACAGATGCCCAAAATATTCCAGGCTTTGAAAAATACAGATGTTAGTATTTTTGGATTGAAGCTACTAAGGATTAAAAATAGAACAGCAGTAATGCCGAAAAATAGATCATAGTTCCAACCCAAAAATGTCATTTCTATAGGCAGCATTTTATGCTTAAAAAGGTGAAAAATAATGAATTCAATAGGGAGTCTGATGATATGGATACCAAGCAGATAATAAGCGTTCAAACTTAAATTTTTTGATAATCTATAGTAACTTATACTCAATAAGAGCGCGCTCACCAAGACAAGTACAAAAGTAGGTGGGAAAATCAGAAAAATATTAAGGGATGACACCGCTGAGAGTGCAAATGCCCATATTGCAATAGGAATCACTACCATTTTATTGGGGGAAGCGAGTCCAAATAAAATGAGGCATGCTAAAGTGGAAACGGAAAAAACAACAGGCATAGAAATGCAGATTTATGATATAAAACTACAAGAAATTCCCTTTGAAATACTTGTCCTAGGGCAAGTATTTTGACTCTTAGAAAAATTACCCTATAGTTTTGCTAGCCTATGCCGTTGGTCGAATCCGAAATTTAATTGATTTGACGACGAGGGTAAATAATCTTGACTTTGTCTTAATAATAAAACGCGTAAGATGAAAGCAGACAAAACTATTCTATGTATCGTAACACCTATTTCGCTGACGATCATTGGATGACCTTGCCCTATACAGGCAGCTCACAGGCTATAAGTAGGGTATATCCCTATACTCGGAAACATGCACCTAGTTCCACATTAACTTCAAATGTATTAGAGCTATCACATTGGGCAATCGCGAATATGTATGAAGGAAGATATAAAAATAGACAAATTATCACACCATCTACTTTAAAGGTAATGACAAACCCTACCATTACTGTTGATCCGGCTCAGGGATTATCAGTGGGACTATGCTGGTTTATTTATCCCTATAGAGGCTATGTAAATTATGTCCATGAGGGAGGAGATATTGGCTATAGGAGTATGCTCTCGTTGATTCCCGAAAAGAAACTAGGCGTTGTTATACTTAGCAATACAGATCATTTCGATATTCGACAAGTGTATTTTAAGATAATGGATATGTTATTGGTCAATAAATCATAAATTAATGTTTATAATAAGATACCTAAAAGCTCAACCTTTTTTCTTTCAGCCATTTCGATAGTTGGTTGGCGACTTCAATATTATTCAGGTCAGAAAAAGGGACGTGTGTATTTCCATGAATACCGACCTCGGGAAGATGGACGACAGTGGCGTCACCTCATATTTATTGATTGTTGCCGCCCATATTCTGGCGATTTCTAGTCCCGAACTCCAGTGGTCCATATTCCAGACTTTGGTGAGCTGTTTGGCAATATTATCTCCGTAGTAAATCACGATGGGAATTTTGGTGAGTTTTTCGAAATCTGCTAATGGAATTTCAACACCTTTGAGCTCACCAAAAAGTCCTGTGGATTGGATTGGTTGTGGCAGTTCGCCTTTCGGAAACATGAAGCTGCTATATGGTTCAAAGGCGACAATGGCTTTAACTCGGCTGTTTTTAATTGCCGTAGACCATCCCGGGCCGCCACTTTGTGAATGTGTTACCAATATACCAGTACCTATTTTATCAAACAATGTAGAGAGTGCTTCAGCGATGACATTACTGTCAAATGGTCCTGTATTGGATGTCATCTGTCGATAAAATTGTTCCAACGATGCAGTATCTCGTGGGAACTGTACATTTGGAAAATAGTCTGGGTATCTGGTAATAGACATATGCATGGTCTGCATGAAATGTTTGTCCCTGAGCAGCTAGGCCATTACTGAGATCGAACTGCCTTCTTCCATTTTCTTTGTTCCGCCAATCGCAAAACTGCCTTGTTCTTCAATAACCATTGGTTTTTGCTTATTTTGGGTATTGGCTGATGAGAATATTGCGAGGGTTACTACTATTGTTGCCATTTTATTTAATAATGCCATTTTTATCTATATTAATTTATTTTCCAGTCTTGTAATCAATCCCGGGGATCGACACAATTAACCCGTTTCTTCCGAGTGAATGCTTCCCCTCAAGATATTACCTAAAGTTTAACGTATTCTTTTCTTCAGGATCTTATTGAAATTATATCTTTTTCAAAATTGCGAAATACGCTGGTATATGAAGTTATATGAATTACTGAAATAAATACCATTATTACTGTTCATAGGAAGGTAATAAAATAAACATAGATAAGTTCTCTAAGCGATAAGCCTCACAACACTTTTGGATGCCTTGCGATCTCCTGGATAGTAGATAAGCTGATATAGCTATGCTAATGTTAATAAACCTTTGGGACTGATGGGATATCAGTTATTATTTGTATCTTTAGGAATAAGGTTTGTTATTCATATAACCCCATTCGACAAACCAAACATGATAAAAGCTTCTCGTTTTATCTTTAAATTTCTCCAATTGTATCATCGTGAAATTTTCTGTTTAGAACCAACCACACTCAAGTTTAATCCCCACAATTCATGTACCCATGGTTATGGGACACACCCTCACAATGTAAATATTATAAGTCATGAGTAAAGATCAAAAAAAGGAAAAAAGTACGAAAGAGAAAACACAGTCGTCATATCAAAAAGAAAAAGACTCGATTTCAAAAGATCTAACAGAGAATGTCTTTCGTAAAAAAAAGAAATAAGCAATTGTAGAAGATAGCTTGACTTAATAATGGTAGATTATTAATTTGGAGCGAGTATAAAGAGTGGAGTATTAGACCACGCTTTTGCTCGCTCTTTTAGTATAAAATTTAAAATACTCTTAATTGTTAAACAGGCCTTCTTTCATGAGATTGAGCTTGTTTTGTTTTCGCCCATTGAAAGTAAATTGACCAGACATGTTGACGAATTGCTAAAGTCTATAGGTAAATGCATTTATATTCATTCCTGCACCTACAGAGGCAAATAAGATGATGTCATTTTTATTGAATGAATGCCCTTCAATTTTTCCCTGCCTAATTAAATCATAGAGTGTTGGAATAGTTGCAACACTGCTGTTCCCAAATTTATGAATAGACATCGGCATAATATCCTTGGGCGGCTGCATATGATATAATCCATAGAATCGCGAAATAATAGCCTCATCCATTTTCTCATTGGCCTGATGAATTAATATCTTTTTTATGGCATTAATGTCGAGATTAGCTTTCTCTATACAGACTTGCATGGCTAAAGGAACCTTACTCAGAGCGAATTCATATATCTTTCGTCCCTTCATCTTAATGTAACGGGTGCCTTCTTCATGTTGGCTGTTAAAGGAACCTCCAAAATAAAGATAGTCGGCCTCATCAAATGCATAAGTTGCACTTTCAAAAGACAGTAATCCTGCCTCTTCTGTTGTAGCTTCTACGATAACTGCGCCTGCACCATCAGCATAGATCATTGAATCACGATCGTATGGATCTACGACACGGGAAAGTGTCTCGGTACCGATAACCATACAGCGTTTAGCCATGCCCGATTTGATAAATGCATTAGCTTGTATCACGCCTTCATTCCAGCCTGGGCATCCGAATAAAAGATCATAGGCGATACAATGTGGATTTCGTATACCTAATTTTTTCTTGACTCGTGTTGCCAGACTGGGAACAGTATCGGATTGAACTTTTCCGTAGGGTACATCGCCATAGTTATGTGCGACAATAATATAATCAAGTGTCTCTTGATCGATGTCAGCGTTAGCGATTGCCCGCTCTGCGGCAATAGACGCTAGATCAGAAGCAACCTGATCATTATTTGCATAACGACGTTCCTCAATGCCAGTAATATCTTTAAACTTACCTATAATGGATTCAGGGTATTTGATAGGCTCACCAGCCTCATCCAAAAAAATACGATCTTCAAAATTCGCGTTATTGATTTTATTGTCCGGAAGATAGCTACCTGACCCAATAATTTTTATATTCATTAATTTCCCTCCGTTTCTCAATTATTGAGTTGGTTTCTGTATTGTTCTTTTTAGAAAGCAGCAATTGGTTGCTATGCCCAGTGACTTATAAATTTCAATGTAGACATTTTCCTGACCGAGCCTTCTTTTGCTTAATTTACCAAAATTATTTAAGATATCCCTATACAATTTAAATAAAAGGGAACTTGCTCATTGTTTTCGGAATGTATGCTGGAAATGCATATCAAATTCATAATGATGGACCCCGCACTTTGAGATCTTCGGGCTTCAGATAAACAAAGTAAGCTGCCTGTTCCTGCGATTTCGGGAAGTAACCTCCTATATAAATTTACCCAATCGAGGCGGATATTAATCGTGTAATGGCAGCTATCGATCTGTACAAAATCGTTGGAACAGGCAAAAGAGATCTTGTTCAATGGTGAATTGCATGTACATCGGCCAAATAGGGAGGAGCTCCTGCTCATTAAAAGTGGAATATACAGTTATGAGGAACTTTTTTTGCGCTCCCAACGGCTTTTTAAAGAGATACAGGATCTTTCTTTATCCAGCATGCTTCCAGCTGCACCGGATCAGGCTATCCTGACAAAGCTTTTGGTGGAATTACGGGAAGAACTCTATCGCTGATGTTTGTGCCACTTCAGGGCGCAACCTCATCGACTGATCGAAGCTTGCCTCAAGTTGCGATAGATCTCCACAATCGATATGCGTGGTCTATTCAAGAAGCTTAATTTGAAATTAATAATGCTGCAAATAATCAATTATTTTGGACGGATATTAAGTCTTAATACCCAAATCATAAATGTATCTGGTATTCAGGATCATTACTTACTATATTTATAAAGCTAATTAAAAGTGCATATTTAGGTTGCTGTAAAGGCTATGATTAAAATTGAGTAATGGTATTTTGTGGTTTAAGCCGTTACAAGGGATCTTATAGAGTACCACAAGACTCGGTCAGCATTTGTCAAAATATGCCAACTAAAAAAGAATAATAAAAACATTTCAAAACAGATGAGTTACGATATTTCACTATACAGGATTGAAACAAAAGTAAGGGAGGAAAATGCTCATGATGCGGATTTTTTCGAAAAAGAGGAAAACCTAGTTCCTTTTACTGGACAACAGTTTCAAGAGCTTAAAGAGCGACTTTTAAGCTACAAATACAAGGTCACAGGAGAGGATGATCATGGTCTACATTTTAGCCATTCCGATGGCGATTTTGGCACAGCCTTATTAACAGGACATACCCTCTACTTTACAGCAAGCTGGAATGAAAACTCAATTTTTGAAGTAGGAATGGTCGCTTCAGAATTTACTGACAGTGGGGAATACGCAAAGTATGATTTCCAGCGTGGAGAATGGGAGGTATGGGAATGATCAAGCGTTCCCATAAATTAATTTCTGTATTGCGTTAATGTCATACCTGTTTGTTTCTTAAAATAACGTGTCAAATACGAACTGTCTTCAAAATTGAGGCGGTAGGCAATCTCTTTAATGGATAAATCTGTGCTGCGTAGGAGAGCCTTTATTTCTAATGTAACTTGTCTATCTATCAATCCTTTTGGGGAGTCATTCAAGAAATCTTTGATTATTTGTGATAAATAGAATGGGGTGATATTTAACTTGTTGGCATAAAATACGACACTGCGTTGCTCAGTACTTTAAATCTCAACAAGATTATGTGGTATTTTGATGTATCCCAATTCAATAAATGGAAACATATTATGTAATGCATTTAATATCCCGAATAATAAACTATGACAGCAAAAGACTTCCTTGCAAAGGAGATTGATAGATTAAACGAATTAATAGATCAACAGGTAAGTAAAACATCAAATTTACAGCTTCGAAATGAACTGATGGATGCTCTCTACTTGTTAACTGTTTTTGAAAAGCATCGGATCAACAAGAAAACAATTGAAACTATTTTTGAATTGCCTAATGCCAATACAGGGTATTCTGAATACCGAATTATAAATGATTGTGAATCTGATAATCCTGATCATTGGATTGAAGTGAACATGGACAATAAGCCAATTGTCTTGAATGATGGGGATATCATCATAAAAAAGAAGTAAATTTTAAGCCAATGATTTTTGAAAACCAAACTATAAAAATAAAAGCAAACTATTTTAGCGGGAATAATCCCAACGATGATAATGCCATAAAAATCTAGAGACCAGCTGTTCGATATTCTGTAGGTGTTTTGCCTGTCCATTTTTTAAATGCCCGAACGAAGGCACTTGACTCAGCATAGCCCAAAATGGTTGAAATTTCTTTTACGGAAGAACTACTGTTTTGCATGTAATGGACAGCCAGTGACTTACGCACCTCTTCAACAATTTGTACATAAGATGCTCCCTCATCTTTGAGTTTACGCTGTAAAGTCCTTACACTGACATTGAAATTTCCTGCTACCGCTTCTATCGAGAGTGAGTAAAGGTAAGAGTTCGCTAGGAGGTAGTTAAATATTCTTTTGGAAAGATCGCCCGTTAACTCGTTTGGATTTTGCAATTTGTTCATTTGGTTAATGAGCAAAGTTTGCACCTCATAGTTGGCTGTAATGATCTGAAAGTCCAGATATTCTCTGGGAAATTCTACCGTATAATATTCTGCTTTTACTATTGGACATTTTAAAATTGTCTCATAGTCCATGTAGCGATCTTTCTGAAAGCTTGGTAGACCAACCTTCGTGGGTTTCAGCTTTTTAAGCAACAGCCCTTTCAATTCATAAATTGTAAGCGCTATCAGGAAGTCTCCGAATTGTCTTTGGGTCATCTGGAAATGGTCAAAACCTGCATTTTTATGGTATTGGATGACACATGTTTTATGCCCCAGTTCTATTTCCATTGTGTAAAGATCCGTGACTACGTGCATCATCGATCGTATTTGTAGAAGAGCATCTTTCACGGTGCTGCTCGTTTGGATAATTTGTCCGACAATATTCAGAGCCGCTAACTGCATTGTGGCTCCAAAATGCAAGCCTATCAGCTCATCTTTGGAAAACAGAACAATGTTCTTCCACAGATTTTCCACCTGTTGATTGGAGATATCAAACCTGGAGCCGTTCATTAATTGGGCAATCGAAAACCCTGATAATGCAGTAATTTTAGCATCATCTAGCCCACGCTCACCGCAAAAGGCAATTAAGGCTTGCAACATGGTCTGTCTATAATTCATATTGTAAATCTAATGATATGTTTTTACAGTTTGTATCTGATTGTCGCATAATGTCAATACCCTGTCGCTTATAGATAATCTAATGCCATTCGTACTCCTGTACTTTTGAGTAACAAAAAGATAGAAATTATGACACTTAAAAATGTATTGCTGACCAATGCGATCAGCTCAGGAATGACCGGAATCTTATTAGCGACCATGCCTTCTTTATTTACACAACTATTTAAAACACCACACAGTAGCCTGTTTACCTTGATGGGAGGTTTCCTGATCGTGTTTTCTGTATTTGTACTGGCAACGGCTATGAAAAAAATTATCCCGAAAAGTTGGACCAAATTTATCATTACGCTCGATATCATATGGGTTATCGCTAGCGTTATTACTGTCACTACCTTGTTTTATACAATCAGTATTATAGGTTCTGTTATGATCCTCGCTGTTGCCGCATGGGTTGGAATAATGGCTTATTTGCAGAACAGAAATCTAAACACTATTTGAGATGGAAAATATTAATGCTTTTGTGGATATCTTCCTAGCTTGCTTGCAGCGGCGAGAACTGAAAAACCTGGTTGATCTTTTTGCTGAAGAGTTTTACCTGGAAATTCCGGGCAATACAGTAAAGATAAAATGGCTGGGATCGAGAAGGTCGAAACCGGAGGTGGAACAACTTTTTAAGTTACTGTGGTCAGCTGTAGAGCCTTTAACGGCTGCAATACAGACAGTATTGACCAACGAAGATCAGGCTATTATAAAAGGGAATTTTACCTCCAAGATGTTGGAAACAGGAAGGTTGGTCAGTTCTGTATTCTTTATTCACTTGAGGATACACAACCATAAAATTATCGAATATACACTGTTGGAAGACAGTTATGCAGTCTCGGAAGCTTTGCGATAGAAATTTAGTCCACTTGGTTGTCCCCCTGCTTTTATTATTATATCATGGTAACACAAAAATAGCAGGACTCCAAAGCTACGGATATAAATGGTGAATATTTCTAACCGAGCATTCAGCTGGAAAATGCTAAAGAAAGAGACGTTCATCGTTTTGAAAAGAATTAGGACACGAGATTCTCAGTGTGATAGGCGGTTTCATGTGTTCTAATTCTTTTTATTTACTTAACTTTGGATATACATGAACCTACTAAAATCTATTAATAATAAGAAGGTAGCTGCAGCTGTTTTCTTATTGGCTATCTCAGGAACCGCATTTGCTCAAAATAGGGAGACAAGACCCAATATTGTTTTTATTATGGCGGATGACCTCGGTTATGGAGACCTTGGTGTATACGGTCAGAAAAAGATTGAAACCAAGCATATAGATTCACTAGCCAATAAGGGAATGAAGTTTGAGAACTTTTATGCTGGTACCTCTGTCTGTGCGCCTTCGCGTTCTTCTCTAATGACAGGACAACATACTGGACATACCTATGTAAGAGGAAATAAAGAAATCGAACCAGAGGGACAACAACCGTTGGCAGACTCGGTACAGACAATCGCTATGTTGTTGCAGAAGGCGGGCTATGCGACAGGTGCTTTCGGAAAATGGGGTTTAGGGATGGTTAATACTTCTGGGGCACCGGATCAGAAAGGATTTTACGAGTTTTATGGTTACAATTGCCAACGTCAATCCCACCGTTATTATCCTACTCACCTTTGGCATAATAAAGAGCGAATTGAGCTTGATGGTAATGGATTATTGGCCAAAGGTCAATATGCACCAGCATTGATCCAAGAGAAAACTCTTGCCTTTATTGATGCGAATAAAGACAAACCTTTCTTTCTCTTTGTACCTACCGTACTTCCCCATGCCGAACTTTCTGGTCCAGAAGATGAATATTACCAGCGATATGCCAATTCATTTGATGAAAAACCACATAAAGGAAATGATTACGGACCAAAGGCAACAGTTCCGGGTTATGCTGGTGTAGAGAAACCGCATGCAATGTATGCCAGCATGGTAAGTCGTATGGATGCTTATGTAGGTCAGATCGTAGAAAAACTACGTCAAAACAAATTGCTTGACAATACCGTAATCATATTTACAAGTGACAACGGTTCACATAAAGAAGGGGGAGCAGATCCTAATTTTTTCAATAGTTCTGGAGGTTTGCGTGGAAATAAGCGCGATTTGTATGAAGGAGGCGTCAGGACTCCGTTCATTGCCTATTGGCCGGGAAAAATAGCTGAAGGAAAGACATCAAACTATCTGGGTGCATTTTGGGATATTATGCCGACGATGGTAGAACTTGCTAAGGCGGATAAACCCAGATATACAGATGGGATTTCTTTTGTTCCTACTTTATTGGGACGCAACAAACAACAAAAGCAACATAATTATCTTTATTGGGAATTCCATGAAGATGGTGGACGTCAAGCCTTACGAAAAGGTGACTGGAAACTCATTTTGCAGAAAGTAATTACTGGTACTCCGACTAAGGAACTGTACAACCTCAAACAAGATCCAAAAGAACAGAACAATGTCGCGAATAGCAATCCGAAAAAAGTACAGGAATTGCAACGCTTGATTGAGAAAGCGCATGTGGAGAGTGCTATCTTCCCGTTGACCAATAATGCGAAATAAAATGTAAGTCATTTACAAAAGATTTGGCAAACCGAATAAATATGGCCGCTTGGGACACCCAAGCGGCCATTATTTATAGCTGTCATATTATTTTTTCGATACATCGCTTATTATTGTCTGTATCCTGACGGCGTTAATTTTTCTGTATATCAATTAAGATTTTGACTTCAGTGGGATCATTAACCAGAGCTTCAAATCCTTCTGAAACGATATTGTCTAAGCTTATTTTGCGTGTCACAAGTTTTTCTACGGGCATACGTCCACTATCGATAAGCGCGATAACCTGTGGAAAGATATTACGATAGGCGATAATACCTTTAATTGTGATTTCCCGCAGCACCTGATCCAGTGCATTGGTAGTTACAGGTTTGCCAAAAAGTGCAACTAAAACAGCCGTTCCACCATTTTTTAAACTATCAATTCCAGTTGTATAGGAGTCTTGTACACCAGCGCAATCTAGAAATACATCCACTCCAAGCTCCGTGATGGACTTAATTTTTTGTAGTATACCTTCTTCTTTTGCATTGATGATATGGGTAGCACCGATGGCTTTAGCCTTCTCCAAACGCTTGTCTGCGATATCAGTCACAATAACTGTTGTTGCACCTGCGGCAAGTGCAGCCTGAAGACATAGTAAACCTATCGGACCAGCGCCAGAAACTAATACAGTCTCTCCGATTTTAAGTCCACTTTGCAGCACTGCATAAACTGCTACAGCAGCAGGTTCCACCAATGCCCCCTTTTCGAACGACATGCTATCTGGTATTTTGTGTACCATATAGTCTTCGACGACAACATACGGCGCAAATCCACCATTGCTGGATAGACCTACAAATCCCAAAGGTTCAGATAAATTATATGCGCCATTTGCGATAAAAGGACTATCAAAGTTCTTAAAAATCGGTTCTACGACCACACGGTCACCTACTTTTAAATGATGGACGCCTTCGCCAATCGCATCTATTATTCCTGAAAACTCATGCCCCAATGTAGTGGTTCCTTGATGCCCATTTAGTGGATAAGGTCGATCTACTGGGATTAATTGGGGACCGTGTACATATTCATGTAGATCAGATCCACAGATTCCTGCGAAATGAACAGCTATTTTAACTTGACCAGTCCTCGGCTCAGGGATTTCTGTTGATTCTACTCTGATATCTTTTGCAGCATACCAACGTGCGGCTTTCATTGTATTCGTCATGTTATCTCCTTTTTTGAATATAATCTAAGATAGGAAGAATGATTCGCGATTATGGTGATCCATATCTCAAACGTAAATGAGATGGATCATTTTAGTCGAAAATTAGCGGAGGAGATCCTATAATTCAAAATGGCGATCATGATTCGTATTCCGAAGATTTATTAACGAGCTGTTGCAATAGGTTGCTGCTTCAAATTCGCTGATGCTGACTGAAAGGAAAAAAGTCGAAGGAAGCAATTTCTTCAGTCGGGCAGTGATTGTTTTTGAGAAATTAGTCTTATTGCTTCCAAGTTTATAATAGTGGAAAGACTGAATTCTAACCTTTATGTCATTGTTAGCAAAAATTCCTGTAGCGTCTGCTGTATCGTATACGGCGGCCATGAGTTCATCAGTTATTATTTGAAGAATACATTGTGAACATTCTATAATAAAATGAGGCATAAACAATATTATCTGTTTTATACCTAACAGTAGGGGTACGAAGTTGTTTATCAGGATTTTATTGTCTCTAAAAGTTGATCATCAATTTCGTTTACCCCTATGTTGCAGGGCTGATACTTTACGGAAAATGAATTTTAGATGTTAGTTGGGGGATAGAGGAAAATCATAATTTCTAAAAGGAAGATCCGTATGAACAGAATTTTCATCTCTATCCATCTGTTTTCATACCTCCCGTTTTAAAGGGGGGATGAAAACAGGTGAAGTGTATTCAGTATGGGCTCTGTATTGAACGATTTAGTTCATCTTAATCATTGTCATGATTTTCAGTAGCATATGAAAACTTAATTGATTTTTGTGGATAAGTTTCCATACTCATACGGCTGGTATTTTTGATGATACTTTTTAAGCTGACCCGATCACCCAATTTAAAATAAGCTTCTACAGTTTGATAATCCAATAGATAAGGGCCACAAAAGTAATTTCCATTGGTATCTTTTTCTATGGTTCCCTGATAAAGTCCCGCTTTTGTTTCTTTTGGCATATGTGTTTAATTTGGAAACAAAGGTAGGAAGAGTAATTGGCAATTCGGTGTCAATTGTCATATTCCTTTCGCAACGGTCAATATTTTTAGCCAATAATGGCATTATCGTCATTTATTTAGCAAGTTGGTTTGATTTTAATATCTTGCTAATCCATTTCAGATAAACTTTGTTTTTCGAGAAGTCATTATGCCCTTCATTGTTTAATGTGATGAAACGATCTGAGCTTTTTAACAGTTTGAAAAGTTTCGTAGAGGAACCATAGTAGACAGCCTTATCACTGCTGCCGTGGAAAATAATAATCGGACATTTTACCTTCTTCAAATGGGATGCATTATCAAAACTGAAGGGAATATTCGTGGTGTCTAATTCAGGAGCGACATCTTTTACCCAGTCTGCTATATTGTAATATGGGGCCTGTAAGATCAGCAGGTTAGGCTGGTTGTTGGCTGCAATATTAGAGACTAGGGCACTACCCATTGATTGGCCCAATACGATAATGTTATGTTCAGAATAGATTGTCTTTAGTTTGTTGTAGACAATTTGAACATCATTATACAGCATACTTTCATCGGTAACTTTACCTTGGCTTTTGCCATACCCACGATAGTCAAGCATAAAGATATCATAACCATTCGCTGCGTATATAGGAGCAATTTTACCCCAGGTGTCTAGGGCCCCATTGCTTCCATGTAAATAGAAGATCAGACCTTTGGGCATTTTGGCTTTAAATAATAGTCCATTCAGAACAATACTATCCTTTATCAGAATGTATTTCTCTTCAAACGGGGTATCAAAATTGAAAGCTAAATTTTCGATCTTTTTACCTGGAAATAATTGTTCGGTCAGCAAAGTATTCCATTCTTCTTTCGTCCACGATTTTTTATCCTGACCATTACAGATGGAGGGGAAAATCATCGTAGTAAGGAACAGGCATATTACCCAAACAGATAACTGTTTGGCCCATATTTCCGCTGATGATATATTGATATCCGATTTCATTGCTTTGTTAGTTTGTTAATTGGGTGTTCTTTCTAAGTTATTACTAATATCTCGAAATGAGATTTGCCGCCGTGCGATCTCAATTTTTGGCCACCAGGATATATCACCGGACAACTTTACAAGAAATCCGGTGATTTTATTTATTAAGTTTTGCAACCTGAATGGCGATGAACTTTGGTAAATAGTTTGGAGTACAATTTTTAGCCACCATTTCGTTTTTATAAAGTCCTGTTTGCTCTCCGATATTTATACATCTTTTTCGGAAAGTTTCCTGAAAAATACCGATTTGAGCGGCAGTAAAATTCATCGCCCACTGGACTTCAGATACTTCATTTTCAATTCGGGTTTCAATCTTAGAAAGCAATTCCTCGCTATTGGGCGGCGGCGTTTGTCCCGCCCATCGCAATCGGGCTTGATGGTACCAAAAAGTACGTCTTTGAAGGGGAGATGTACTGTTTTCCCAACTTTCCATTAATACAATTGTCCGTTTGTCCTTGGTAAGTTGATTCGCCATAAGCCAATCAATTAGCTGCAGTTTTTCGTCTTGCTGATGTTGTTCGATATCACTGACCAACCTGTCAATAATTTCTTTAAAAAGTAATTTCTTGTCCATCAGCAAGATCGCCAATTGTCGGGCAAGATAGTGTGTTGTAGACCATAGTTCCATGGCTAGTTCGTGGTCTTTTTTTATAACGTTAGCAATTTTACGCAAGTCACCAAGTTTGGTCTTCTTGTCGCTAATTTGCGTGATAATATTTTCTGCTGTCGATGATAGTTTCATAATTGTTTTCCAATAGTTAACAGGTGTATGACACTTACTTACTCATTGTCACTTTCCTGTATGGAGTGCATCTTATGATATTTATGCGCTGATCAAGCGTTATCATATGGTGAATTTACTGATTTTTTAACCATTTAAAACTGAATCGGTTTTTCATTACCGATAACAAGGTAAAATATAGTCGGTATAAATTATTATTCTATTTTTGTTTGGCAACCTCGTATATCTTGATTAAAAGACAAGATCCTGCATTGTTTGGTTATAAGCCAAGGAGTTGAGGAGGTCGTACAACAAGATGGCAATACTTTTGACGTTATATTTGAATAATGGAATTAAGAAAAGAAATTGAACCTGATTTTCAAACAGTGGAAAAACGCTATCCGGAAGTGTTAAAACTCATTCTGGCATATTCTGACTATTGTGAAGAGAACGGGGATGAAGATAATACCGAATATCAGAAGCTTGAAAATACGCTTCATGAATTGACGGGTAAAGATATGTCTCAATTTAATCTTTGGGAACGGTGGGAGGAAGAAGGCGCTGAAGTTTTGGCATTCAGGATATCACTTCCCGCTCCGAAAATTATTCAACATATCACAAAGGATGAACTGGCAGAAATTGTGGGACGACAAAAGACTTTTGTTATGCAGGATGAGGAAGATAAAAGTTTGAAAGCGCAGTTTCATTATCATCTTGATGATTATTTCATTGATTTTCTAAAGTTAAATTTTACAACTTTTAACCGCAGTCTTTTTCAAAGACAAAAAGATAAACAGGGCAATTATTTTGAATATAATCAAAAAGAGATTGTTGAAAAACTATGGAACATGGGAAAGTATAAGTAACCATGTCCAACTTTGATAAAGTTTATAGAGACCGCTTTCATACCAACTACTGATTGATCCGATACTGAGTATTTGCTTTATAGTTTATCTAATAGGGAACAAGGCAGATATTCAGGGATAATAATCTTACGCTGTAAAATAGAATAACATAGTTTTTTTGTAATTTAGTCAAAAGCTGTATCAGACGCTTGGCATAATAAGTGGCGAAATGTCAGCAACAGGATCGCAGAAAACGATGTCCGAAATTTTAAACTCAAAAAATGCTTTCACTGAACGATAACATTCAATAAAAAATGCTATTAACCCCTACAATATGAATAGAGAAAATCCGATCCATCTTTCGTTGACAAGTACGAATAGTCACACCGTAAAAATTGAGGCTGGACAAGGTAGTTTTTCTATTGGTGAAGCTGGTATGGACAAGAAAAAATTTGATGTTCTTGTCGAAAAAGATTTAGCCATCAACTGGAACGCCTTTGATACATATACAACACCCGCTGGTAGCCATTGGCCAAGATTTTTTTATTATTACGGCAACGACATCTGCTTCTTGGAATGGTCAAAAAATAGAGCTATTGAGGATTTCTTTTGGCAACCATCTAATCCGACATCTATCGACTTAAATGCAACGCAGATCGGAAACTTGTCGGTTCGTTCGAATAAAATTCCTGTAACAATAACTTTGCCTGCAGGAGAGGAAAGTAACTCCTTTGGTTTGAAATCGCTTAACCTGTCAGGAGATCTAGAAAATTTTGAAATTTTATCGAAAAATGCCCTTCCCCACATTCGCTTTTCTCCCAATCTGACGAGGGACAAAACGGTATTGCCTTATCGATTACCTTCTTTTAAAGCTCTAGAAAAAATTACTTGGCTCGATATTGTTGTCGAACCGTTGGGACAGCCGCTCGATTGCGAATGCTTATTGCAGTTTCCCAATTTGCAAGGGTTAAACCTTACAGGAAATCTTAGTAATGTGGCTAGCCTTAAGGAAATTAAAAAGTTGGAAAGTCTAGCGATACGTTATGCCCCCAGCTTGAAAAACTTTCCACCATTAAATGCCTGGGACAACCTGAGATCATTTATAGGCTGGAATATTGATGAGATTACAGGGAAAAGATTAAAAACCGAATTAAAGGAGCTCGTTAAGTCAGGGAAAGAACTGGAATATTGTTCAGTCTCCAAACTGCGGAGTTCGGTTTGGTTTACGACAGAATATGGAATTCCCTTTACAAACTGGGAAAGCAAAAACGCTAAAATTGCTACCAAAGCTTATAAAATTGCTTTACAGAAAATCGCTAAATGTAAAACAGAAAATGAGGTTAAACAAGCGCTTGTAGAATTGATCGAAACAGTTAACAAACTGCCGAGTATTGAAACTGCGGAGAGGGAAGATACTGGTGTTGCCATTCAGCAATTAATAGAAGCCTCACCAGTAATAATAGAGCAGGAGCTAGCCAACAATTGGTTTGACGCAGCCAGGGATTTTTAATAGAAGTATGATTCTAGACGGGGATAAATCAAGCTAATTTTTATGGTAATAGACAATAAAATCCACAAGGAAATATTAGAAGCTATGAGGCACTATAAGACCTTGGCACATATTCTTATTGATAAGTTGATTGCAGAAACAGATCAGCCTGCGAAAGTCGAAATAGAGGCTGGAAATTACTATGAAATAGCGGATGCAGATATATTAAATGGGGAGGAGAACTTGACAGATCATTGGTGGTTTGACGTTCATGGCGAACATTGTCTGTTTAAGAATTTAATAACCAATCAAGTGCTTGAAGTTTCACTTGGAGACAAGGAAAGTGTTGGTAACCTCGATCCGTACTTCTTCTATAACTTTTTACAGACGACCGACAATGTAAAACATCTAATAAAATATTTTGACAATCCATTTGCCGACATGTTAAATCTTTTTGAAGAACTTGAACGACAAAACAAAATGGTACACATTGGTGGAGTTCAATTTAGGTTGCGCTAGAGATCGTAGGTCAGTTCAATCCGGCCTCGAAGAATTGTGTCTATTGAGGGCAATACCCTACTAAAAATAAGTGGGGTGATATCTTCGAAAAAGTCGTAAATTGTAGCAAACATAATGCTGTAAAAAGCTATTTTAAATTGTGAAAAAAACTGTTTTTTACCGACGTGTTAATATTTGCATGAATAAATGAATAAAAGTATTAAGGAAATAGTTGAGGTTTTGGAGGCTTTTGATTAATTTTTTTTGCGACAATTATGTGCTGGTGCATTTTATCCTAGTATAACATGGCAGCACTAGATAGATACAGAAAAAGTAACTTTCCAACTGGAAAATCACTTTTTCTGTATTTGACTAATAACCCGGATTTTGCACCAAGTTAGGTTCTACCTGAAAACTACTTTCGTGAAATGGCCATAGGTATTGGTGTTTTAAGAATTTTCGATCCTCAATTTTGAGTACCTCAGACTGTCCAGTACCATTCAAACGCATGTGACCGAGAGCTGCTTGATTAAGTACCGTTTCTGCTGTTTTCCATCGCAAGATATCGCTATAGCGTAATCCCTCGCCAGCAAATTCGATTCTTCTTTCGTTGCGGATTAGCGCTATCCATTCCTGCTGTGATTTTGCAACTAAATTTACATCCGCAATGCTCATATCAAGTCCGGCTCTTTTGCGAATTTGGTTGATACAACTTTTAGCCAGTTCATCTATTTCATTCAACATAATCTTGGCTTCGGCATAGGTTAAAAGGACTTCGGCATAGCGGGCTAAAGAAAAATGCATATTTCCACCAGTACGGAACGCATCGGCTTGGTCCACAAATTTCTTAAACCAGTATCCCGATCTACTACTGCGTAAGTTTTGGTAGTAAAAAGCACTTTTGGAATCATAGATATCTATTTTTTCATTATTGAAGAGATCGCCATGACCAAATACACTAGCTTCATACCGCGGATCGCGGTTTAATTTTGGATTAAGCTCATAGGCTTGTTTGCTGTGTAATGGACAGTTATCGATTGGTCGCCCCTGTAAAGTCCAATAACTATCCACGAGTGCTTTTAGAGGAACGACATAAGATTGTCCATTTCCGGTTCGATATTGTGGTGCCAGATGTTGAAATGACGCCGTTGCTGAGTTGTTATGACTCTCCATATCGAACTTGATAATAAACTCTTTGTTGGTTTTATCTGCTTGATAATTAAATAGATTGGCGTATTGAGGGTGCAGTTGATATTTTCCACTATCCATTATTTCCTTAGCAAGCCTCGCCGCCAGTTCGTACCTTCCATTATAGAGCGCATAGCGCATAACCAATGTTTTAAAGGAATATTTATTGAACATATATGCATTTGTAGTACCTTCATTTTCCGGAAGTCTATTGGCGACATCTTCACTCATTTCAAAGAGTTTGTCGAGGATTTCGGCTTTAGGGGTAACAGCTGGTGTTGCCTCTTCCAGTTTAACAGGAGTAAGCACAAAAGGGACATTACCCCAAAATTCTGTGATCCTGAAGTAATGCCAGATGCGCAAACCTTCAAGAATTGCTTTATACCTTTGCCGCGTAGATTCATTTTCGACATAGGGTACATCAACATTTGCCAAATAGGTGTTAATACGTCCTATATGCTGATTGTGTAAATTCCAGTAATAAACAGCTAAAGCAGAGTTGCTGGTCATATTGCCGTTGGCAATGATCATATGGTGATCTGTCTCAATGCGGGCATAAGCATTGTCCGAACGACCTTCGGTCATATAAAAAAGGAGACGACGTTCACCAGGGCCCATAAAAGCATCCAAATAACTGCTATAGACCACACGACGTAGATCCTCCTCTGTGTTAAAAAACTCATCAAAGGAAGTTGCTGTTGGATCTCGTTTATCAAGAAATTTTTCGCAGCTACTAAGTGTCGCCAATGCTATTATCAGGGTAATAATTTTCTTTTTCATTGTTATGATATTAAAAAATGCTCGCACTTAATCCAAAACTGTATGTTGCCATCCGCGGGTAATTTCCATTACCACTACCGATCCGCTCAGGGTCTAGTCCTTCCCACTTTGTCAAGGTGAATACATCCTGGGCGTTTACATAAAGCCGCAGGTTTTTGACACTTTTACCAATGGATGGAAAAGTGTATCCAAGTTGAAGTGATTTAACACGGAAATAGGCCGCATTGCTGAGCCATACATTACTCAAAAGTGTGTTCGGCGTAGAGCCTGTCCATAAACGTGGGAAACGGCTATTTGGATTTTCCGGACTCCAATGGTCGGCAACATATTCAACACGTGGCGCCCCTAGATCATTGCTGTTTCCATCTACATAAACTGGATAGGCTTCCTGACCAGCTAGCCTACCAGTTCTCTTACCCACACCTTGACCTAACGCAGAAAAATCCCAGCGTTTATAATGCAGGTCAATATTGATAGCGTAATTGTAATAGGGAAGAGGATCCGCCAGATAAACGCGGTCATTGTCGTTAATGAGACCATCCTGGTTTTGATCGACATAACGGATATCACCAGGTCTAGAATTGGGCATTTTTGCTGCTGTTTCATCAATTTCTTGTTGATTCTGAAAGTAGCCATTTGATTGAAAGCCATAATAATTATTGATTGGGATCCCTTTATACCATATCTGATCATTATTGCCTTTGAAAATCAAGCGGTCATTTTCATTATAGCCAGCCTTGAGTATGCGATTGCGATTATTGAATAGCATCGCACCGACTTTATAGGAGAAATCATCTTTCTTGTCAGACCAGTTTATCGAAACTTCCCAGCCATTATTCTCTACCGCACCAATATTTACTGCTGAGACTAAGGTGTATGAGCCTGTTAGGGGCGGAACAGCAAATTGATCATAGATTAAATCATACGAATTCTTATGGTATACCTCGGCTGTTAAAGAAAGTCTATTTTTGAAGGCATTCATATCGAGACCAAGATTCCATTGTTTTTGTTTCTCCCATGAAAAATTAGAATTAGGAACGCGCATTGTCCATCCCCAAGTATTGACAGATTCCTGCCACAGATACGGGGCTACATTTTCATTACCAATTAAACCGTATGAGGCACGGATTTTAATATTGTTGATCGCCTCGGATTCGAGAATAGGTTTGAAAAAGCGTTCATTATGCAGGTTCCATGCAAAGGCCCCTGATGGAAAGAATCCCCAGCGATGACCCGGTGCAAATTTACTGCTTCCATCCGAACGACCTGTTAATTCAAATATATAACGGTTATCAAATGAATAGTTTAATTTACCAAAAAAAGAAGCCTTGCTAATTTCTCTAAAATCGGTGAAGGTATAGCTCATGATCTCAGAACCTGCGGTGAGATAGATTTTGTCTTTGTCCTGACGTAGTTCTTTATTGTAATTTACCAATGCTCGCGCAGTCAGTTGGCTCTCGCTTACTCCCTGTGAGGCATTCACATCGTTACCCCATATGCTGATTGGCGCCCCTTTTTCATCAAAGAATTTATAGGTTAATCGCTTTTGTTTGTCGGCAGATTTATTGATCATGTATGATACATTTCCTTCGATATTTAGGTTACTGTTAATATTGTATTTAGGTCGGAGATTGATCGTACTACGGTCATGCATATAGTTTTTGGTACCACCATGTTTAATCGAAGCTATCGGATTAATGTTGTTATGCAGAATGAATGGTTCAGGCCTGTCTACATCATAGTAGATCTGTTGTGTTGGGTTTAGGCGCCAGGCTTGTTGATAGAGCCCGTGACCATCATCATTTGCCATCAGCCTATTGACTTGTAAACGATGCGCGTAAAAATCGGCCATCAAAACAAATTTATCTGCAATATTGATATTTGTGTTGAATCTGGCCGAGAATTTTTGCGTCCCTTCAATATTGTTAAGGCCATTTTCCTTAATATGACCCAACATCAGGTTAAAAGTACCTACACCTCCACCACCAGAAATACTAGCGTTGTTGTTGATTGCTGTAGAGGTGCGTTCCATTATTTCATCCAGCCAGTTAACTCCTTTTATTTTTCCACTCGCATATTGTTCAATTGTTTCATCAGAATAGATCGCTGGTTGCCCTTGTTGGATCAGTGTTTCATTTCGCAATTTCATAAAATCAACTGCGCCAACAAATTCTGGAAGATCTATCGGTTTGTTTATTGCATACCAGTTATTTGTAAAAACCTTGAATTGGCCAGTTTGTCCACGCTCCGTTTCGATGATGATAACGCCATTGGCACCGCGGGAGCCATACATAGATGCTGAAGCCGCATCTTTAAGTACCGTAATACTTTTCACTTGGTTAGGATCGATATCGTGGATACTCTGTTCCATTCCATCTACGATGACTAGAGGATCGGCATTTTGTAATGTACTGATACCACGAATAGAAATGGTGCCAGGTACACTGCCAGGAAGGCTATTCCCTCGCATCATTGTAACACCAGCAATTGTTCCCGAAAAGGCATCCTGCATTTTATAGATTGGACGGTTTTTTACTTTTTCCATATCCATTTGGGATACGGAGGAGGCGAGGTGCTTTTTATCGACCTCTGAAAATCCAACGACCACCACCTCTTCAAGCCCAATTTCGTCGTTGTCCATGACGATATTGAGCTCAGTTTTGTTGTTGATGGGAAGTTCAAGTTGCTTAAAACCCACCGCGCTGAAGATCAACGTACCTCTATTCCCATTTGGGAGAGAAAGTTGAAATTCACCTCTAGCATTTGTTGAGGTTCCAATGTTTGTCCCTTTGAGCAAAATGCTGACTGCATTTAATAGATTTCCTTTTGTGTCATGTATTTTCCCTTTAATAGTTCGTTGCTGATACAGCATTTCGCTACTTGATTGATCATCAGGTACATTTTCCTGTTTCCGTTTTATGACGACAGTACCACGATGTACCATGTAATAGAATGCGCTATTTTTAAAGAGCTGATCAAGTGTTTTATTCAGGGTTGCATCTGTTATTTCAAGATTTGCTTTTTCATTATTCAGTAAGCCCTCCATAAAGATGAAACGTACTCCTGTCTGCTTGGTGATATTTTTGAGGACCGTTTCAATCTTTGCATTTTTGGCGTGCAGTGTAATCTGAGCAGAGCTTGAAGCATAGGCACCCATCATGGATGTTGCTAATAATATTCCTGTCAGTTTCATTTTGATTAGATTGTTCAAAATTTTTCCTTTGTCTATAGGACAAAGAATTCCTTTTGAATAAAATAAATTATTCATAATTTGGTAGAGAATTAATAGTTTATGATCAGTTGTTAATTCAGTTAGATGCAGGAGTATTGGAGTACTTCTGCATTCTTTTTCATACAATATTTAGGTATTTATCTTCTTACATATTATAAGTCCTCCTTTTCTTAGTTAGATAGTTTATTTATTTTTGTCAGTCAGTTTGTTAACGATTAATTTTTCTTTGTCGATTGTTAACTGATAGCCGGTCAGGTCTTTCAGTAGATTACAGACCTCTGCAAGGGTCACATCTCTTTTTATACCTCCTTTGTAACGCCTTTTGTCTAATGAAACGTTGGATTCAATGTTGATACCATACCATCTGCTTAATTCATCGAGAATCTGCTGCATATTTTTATTATCGAAATAGAAATAGCCGTCTTTCCATGCCGTTGCTTCTTCCATATCTGGTATAGGAAAGGCTACCAATTGACTGTTAACCATTTTTACTCCATTTCCAGCATCTATAAAAATCTCTTTTTCTTGTCCATTGACTTTTAGGCGTCCTTCTGTTAATAGTACTTTGGCGTTGGGCTTATAGGAATTGATATCAAAAGCTGTTCCTATAGCTTGAATACTAAGGTCATTAGCCTCTATGATGAATGGTCGTTTTGTGTCCTTGGCAACTTCAAAATAAGCTTCACCTTTTAATGTTACCTTCCGTTCATTTTCAGTGAAATTTGCTTTATAAATCAGTTCTGATTCCGAATTCACCCATACACGTGTACCATCACTTAGCGTTATCGCTATAGTAGATCTCTTGGGCACAATTAAGGTGTGTATCGGGTTAGACTCTTCGGTTTTGAGCTGTGAGTATAGTAATTTTCCATCTTTTAATTCGATACCTTGAGAAAGGCTTTGATCAACTTGTTTATTCATTAAGTTAATGTCTTCTTTTCCTTTAATCTTCAGGATAGCACCGTTTTCCCCTGGAAGGACATCATTTTTCTGTCCATAGACCTTATCTGGGATAAGATAATTGATAGGTTTTAGATAGGATTTCCAGATCCAAACAAAAGTAAAGAGTAATAATAGTGCAGCAGCTACTCCGATAGTAGTTTTCCATTTTCCATTCCACCTACGATAATTTGGAGCAATTTTTCTTTCATTATATTTGGTTTTTAAAATTTCCCACTCCTGATCTAGATCGGTGCTGCGTAAATCAAATGGAACTTGGATATCCGTATTCGCAAGACGGTGTCGTAAACTATCCTTCGCCTGGGGATATTTTTCCAACAAACGTTTTAGCTCATTTTCCTGTGCAGTAGATAATTGTCCATCTTTCAGGAGTAATGAAGCCAATTCAGCCAATACTATTTTATCGGTTTCTATCATAATTCAATAACTAAATAACTTGAGGAATCAAAAAGGGTGACTCGGGATAAAAAAAAATAAAAAGGAATAATCTTTAAAACAAAAGGAAGTTTAAAATTAAATTTAGGAATTTGGTTTTCAAAAGGTTTATTGCACGCATGCGTTGGGTTTTTACGGTGTTGACGGACACATCCAATTCCTGTGCTACCTCGTCATATTTCATGCCATCCAAGTAGATTAAACGGCAGATTCGTTGACAGCCTTCAGGTAATTGGTCAAGTTCGCGGTGTAATGCGCCAATCAGTTCGGAATTGATAAGATCGTCCAGGATATTATGATTGTCGGATTCTTCTACGGTGATGGAATTGCGTATCTTATCAAATACCATATCCCGTCGTTTGGTGTTCATTGCCATATTTTTTACGGAGGTGTAGAGAAAACTTTTGATAACCCGTTCTCCTTTCTCCAACAGCTCTGGTCTATCCATTAGGACAATAAAAGCATCTTGTACAATATCCTTGGCTATTTCCTCCGAGTTGACCCATGGAAAGGCAAACGTACAGAGCTGTAGAAAATATGTTTTAAAATAATATTCGATGGATAACATTACCTAGCTATTTTTTAAAAATATAGCTATTATACAAAAATATTGGGAACAATGTGCTTAATTCATACAAAGCGATACCAGAGCTGTTTTTGTCAATAAATAATTGAAATGAACATTTTTAAGCGTTGTTTTTTTGCTTTAGTGGGATGATTCGGCTGTTGTTTTTATCTTGTTTGCCCTAAAATTGTAACAAAAAAAGTTTTGTATTTATCCCAAGAAACTTCCAACATCGGCTACAATTATTTCACCAGTTTTGAAACCTGCGCGGATTTTCCTCTTTTCCAGTTCAGTTAGATACCTTAGGGGATTTGTTCTGAATGTTCCTGTGCATACTGTATTCACTCTTATCGGTGCAAGCTCAAATCCAGGTGGACCGTAAGGATCTCAGCAGCAGGTGCATGTCATGGGTTGGCTCTGGCTTAATCCAAGTCTAAAAATCAACTTTAGTTAAAAAAAAACATCATTTTCAGGGATGTTTTAGTTTGATAACTTTAGTTACTTTTGATATCTAATATGATTAAAATAGTGCGATGAAACAGATTCTGGTTTTAATTTCCTTTGTAGCATTTGCTGCCTGTAAAATCAATACACAGAAATTGCAGATTTCTGCTATTCAAACCGTACCAAAACGAGTGGCAAAAGAGAATTCCGAAACTGGTACAACATATACTTTTACAAGCCGTAACGAAATAACAGAGCGGCTCGCACCCCAGATTTTTATGCTTTCCAAAACTGCTGAAACGCTAGAATTTCGTATACAAGGAATTATTCATTCCAGTGGACATTCGATGAGTCGGGTCAGAAAAATTCGTTTCGAAAAAGGCGAACAATATGGTAATACCATTACACTGCGCTACTTTGTTGAAATCAAGAAAATTCCTGGCAAGGAAAATGCAGATGTACGCGGTTACAATTATACAAAAGATGAAACGTATAAAATACCGAATGATATTAAATTGATAAAAATCGAATTGTATGAAGATCGACTTAATGACACATCAATTATCAATCCAGCGCTCATCGCTCAACATACCTTTAATTTTTTTGCGAAAATATAAAGGCATATTTGTTTGACAAAGCAAGAGGAATAAGGAAAAACTTGTCCCATGACAATCTTTAATCTGTTGAAACCCATTAACTTTATGCTGTACAAAAATGAGATAATATGAAACCTAAAATGATATGGGCCAATTTGGCGGTTGCTAATCTGGAACGCACACAGAAATTTTATGAAGTACTGGGATTTAAACCCAATAATCCCCATACTTCTAATGACCTGGTCAGCTTCTTTTTTGGGGAAAATGATTTTATAATTCATTTTTTTCTGAAAAATATACTGGAATCGAATGTAAAAGATGTCAATTTTGGCGATTCTCAGATAAGCAATGAGATCATATTCACGATTTCCGCAGAAAGCAAAGAACAAGCAGATCAATGGGCCAATGAAGTTGAAAGTGCTGGGGGAACGATTGTATCCAAACCGACCAGTTTCGGTAATAACTATTATGGATTTGTCTTTGCTGACCCTGATGGTCATAAGTTTAATGTCTTCAAGATGTAGCTAATTTAACATTAGGCCCTATTGAGAAGGCACATTTGTAATGCTATCCAATCTTTACCCATTACTTTTTCTCTAGGCGCTTGCAAAAGAGATCATAAATTAGCTATTTAAATAGTTTCAAAGCATATTGAATAGTCGTTATAGCTACGGTTTATGATGGTGTAAAAAATACTTTTAAGGCATGATGTATATTTTAAAAGAAATACCGTGTTTTAAATTTTTATTATTTTTTCTGTAAATATAAATTATAAAATTTATATTTACAGAAAAAATAATTACACTAATATGCGTTTTATTTTCATTGTTATCTTGTCGGTTTTTGCTTTTAGCTGTAAAAAAGACGAAAATAATTTGGGTGATAAGGATCAGAATATGCTAAAGGCTGGCTTTTCTTACGTGAATCCACAGGGTAAAGAGTTTGGCGACTCTTTGATCGTTTTACCCGTGTCTGGATCTATTATGAATATCGACAATCCGCTTATTGCCTATGGTGGGGCAACCTTCAAAAACAATGCGCACTGGACATGGGGCAAAGGTCGCGACTTGACCAAGGATGTCGTTTTATCGTGGAAAGTAATTGATACCAAGGATAATAAAGTAGTCAAAACCTCTAACATGGAAGACCTGCAATTAGAACTTTATGAGTTAGGGAAATATAAACTTATACAATACACTTATGCTAGTGTAGCATATAGAGATATAGCTAAACCTTTAGACTCTGTCTCAAAGCTTGTTGAGATTGTCAATAAAAGACAAATTGATTCTATTGGTATTAACCTCCTTTCTTTTAGTAGTCCATATCTTAATTGGAACTTAAATTCGAAGGAGCCCGTTGACGTTTTTGTTTCAATATACAGAAACAAGGGTGAACTTACGCTGGGCAAAGCTCCGCTTTTTAAATCCAAGGTGATCAGAGGTGTTAAGTCAGGTGCTACAGCGTTAAAATTTGATATTCTGCGATCAACTACCTTATCTAGTTTTAGCAAGCCTATCAACTCTGACGATGATCTTTTCATTCAGCTCAATGTTGAGCAAAACGGAAAAACATACACATTAATAGATAACGAACGGGGACTGGTCATACAACGTCTACAAAGCGGATACTTATCTAAAGATAACAGCCACCTATTGGAAGAATTCAAATTAGCCTATGGGAAAATGGCACTCATTATCAATACATCATATCAATTCATGCAATAATAGGACAGGAGCTAGCTGATACCCTTGTTGTATGTTTGGTCAGTATGTATTCAAAGACGGAACTATTCTAAAGAATATTTTAATATTTATCGAATGGAATTTATATTATCAATAGTAATTGCCAATATCTTTATTTTGCTTGCATTACTTCATCTGTTTTGGGTATTCGGAGGTCAGTGGGGGATTAGTGCTACCATACCTACGGACTTGAATGGAAGAAGGTTATTTAATCCTGGTTGGCAGGGGACTTTACTTGTCGCCATTGGATTATTATTTTTTGCATTAATAAACCTCTCTGCCATTGGGGTGGTAAAGGTTCCTTTCGAGAATAACTATGTGCTTTACGGTATGTATGTGATTAGCGGCATTTTCTTTTTGCGATTTATAGGTGATCTGAAATATGTTGGTATATTTAAGAAGTATAGACAGTCCGTATTTGCATCGCGGGATACCTATATCTATAGTCCGTTATCCTTGTTTCTATCACTTTCCAATGGAATTTTAGCCGTTTTATTATAAGGGATATTGTCCTGTTTTTTTGCTCTCGTATTAATGATCTGTTTACCCTTAATTTTTAAATTACATAGATATATATTAGCGGTCGATACCAATATATTAGAATAAATAAAAGGAGCAGTTCAAAAATCAAAAATGTGCTCCAGGAATTGAATATTTGAAACGGGAGTGTAGTGGAGAGGGTTGCGAAATAAAAAAATAGGAGTGTCCGACCATTGTGGACACCCCTCTATAAGTTTAAGCGAATTGAAGACTAATTAGAGAAGACTCCAAAGTCCGCAAGGTGTGAATAGAAAAAATCACCCCAGGAATTCACAGACTCTATTTTAAGATAGCGCGTGCTAATTGTTGAATCAAGATTAACATTGATCCAGGAACCAGAAACTTTGCTCAGCTGGGCTGATTTAATTAAGGTCCAACTTGTACCATTAGTGCTGGTATAAATATTAATATCTTTCATCGCTCCATTCAGATTATCGCGGTTTCGAAATGCAAGTCCTTTTACCGACCGTAGAGCACCCATATTCACAGAGAAGAAGTGAGGTTGTGGTGTTTGGGCTGAAGACCATGGTGTATGCCAGATTGTACTTCTGTTCATATCTAACACATTGCTTGCGGGAGCACCAGATTCGTTGCTGTCACTGCCTAAGATTGACCAGCCTGTTGTTGGCAATAGTTTATGAGTGACAACTTTGCTGAGATCAGGAACATTATTGACAAAGTTGTAAGCATAACCTAATGTTGAGCGGCTTCCATTGACATGCATAAAGCCGATACGCATTTCATAATTTCCATTTAAATCATAAAAATCTGCCAGCGGGCACTCGAATCTGAAGCTATCTTGGCCAATGATTTTTGTCGCCCATTGTACGGCATCATAATCATTATTGCCACCAAAAGGTTCCCTATCATGCCAAACGACGATATCATTTACAGGTTTGGTTGTGGTAAATTTTCCGGAAATAATGATTTTGTCGTTGCTGTAGCTTGAGGATAATGAAGTGATCTCCGCAGATGCAGCACCATACCAGTCATTTCTTGTCACAGTGCTAAACACTTGACTGTTATTAAAGGTTGCTGCAGTGGTAGCTGTCAATGAAGTGGTGGAGATTCCATAAGTTGAATTACCAGACCCCATCAATGCAGTACCTAAAGTCGGAGCCAATGTCTTGTTCATCCGGTTATGGCTAGCATTTAAGCCATGGCCAAGTTCATGAATCATTCCACCTATCCAGACTGTCGCTTTCCAGCCAATATCTCCACCTATCCCGAGGTTTTTGGCATCCAGATTAATGTAATCCAATGCATAACAGGTCGTGCCAGTACCATAGAATGGCGGGCCCCCTGGATTGGCCGGATCGGTATTATAAGTAGGAATAATAATCAGGTTATGCTCACTTTTTTTGAACGTGGGGTTCTGTGCAAAATAGGCATCTACTTCGGACTTTACAGCACCGCTACCACCTGAATAGGGGTAAGTTGACTTACCAAATTTTCCGGCAATGTAATGGATATTGATCAGGGTGTCATTTGTCAGATCCAATCCGAAGGATTTGCGCCCAAAACCTTCGCGGTTCATATTCGAGGCAAACATTTCCTGTGCATCAAGAAGGATTCTACTGATTCGTTTTCTAAAGTTAGGGATTGAATCGACATCATTAGGCACGAAGTAAATGACATTGAGTTTGTACGGATTTTGGCGCCATTCATTCGTAATCGTCGCGCTGGATGCTTTTAGTTTTAGATTTTCACTGTTTTCATCCGTTGGGATGAGCGTCTTATTACACGACGCTACACCCAGAGCCAAGGTGGCAATCAATAAATTTAAAAGTTTTCTCATAATGGTTTATATTGTATAATAATGAATATAAACCATTGAGCTTATTATCTAGAAAAAAAATTATATTTTTTATCCAATATTGTTTAGTCAATCGATTGATAAATGGATTTTAATAATTGTTTTGTAACATTTATTAATTCAGTTGATAAAAATTAAGTTATAAGACGGAGGTGATTTATCCCTTTTATAAATAGATCCGAAAACTATTATTGTCAATGAAAGATAAGATCTATCGTCGAACCAATAATAAAAACCGTTATTATAAACATTATAAATCCTAAAATATGGGCGACTAATGCTTTTAAATAGCTAGCTATTTTAGGGGGATCGAAAAACTGTCCCATTGCCCAAGCACAGTATATGAATGCAATTTTACTAGCATACATCATGAGATGTATATGGGTAATACCTTCTATTATTGCAAAAACACAATATATTAACATAGTCATTCCCAAAGTAAAACACAACAGGATGATAATTTCAAAGAGATTGAAACCATATTTTCTAAAAAATAGTTTAGCCCAAAATGCAATAAATATCCCTATCATAATATTAGCATAACCATAATGAGTTTGGATCCAGATAAATATAGTGCCTGTAGTGGAGTGTCGGGAATTATAGTAACTAATATATTTGTCTTCGATATGAAAATAATGGCTTACAATCGAGTAGATCAGTGATGTGACAATAATAAAAATAATAGGTTTGACCAAGCGACTTCGATTTTCGGAAATGTAATTCCGTATATTTTTTCCCGGAGTGGTGACTAGTTCTCGAATAGTATATAAAATGCCACGTTCGAAGTGAAGGACGTGTTCGATCTCATGGGCGATATAGTGCGCATCTATCCTTTTTAGGACCGCAGGCTGGCCACAATTTGGACAAAAATTGGAGATGATATTAGTTTCACAGTTTTTGCAATTTGTCATTTTTAAGGTAATTAAGGCTGTAATGATATGTTTCGGTTTGTTGTTCGCCAAAGCTCTCCGATTAGGGATAATTGTTGTCCACGTAGTCAATAGATTTTTGGCTGCCTATTGATTTCTATTTTGCTCAAAAATATTACAGATTATCATAATAAAAGCTACACCTGAGTGTAGTTTTATTTATTTTTGAAGTATAGAGTTTGAACATGGATGTTAACGATTTATTTTCACCCAAAAATACGGTGGATAGTCTTTCAGCAAAAGATTTAGAACAGACCAAAGATTATATAGAAATAGTTAAAGCTTTCGCACGTATTACTTACCAAAGTATCTATGTGATAGATTATCAATTGAAAGCATTTGAATTTGTTTCAGATAATCCGTTGTTTCTGGCAGGTTTAAGTTCAAAACAGGTTGTTGAGATGGGATACGGATTTTATCAAAAATATGTCCCCGCGACGGATTTTCAGATGCTCATTCAGATCAACAATGCTGGCTTTAATTTCTATGAAAATATTCCATTGGAGGAGCGGAAGCTTCACGTTATATCCTATGATTTTCAAATACAAGATGCAAATAAGAAATATATTTTGATCAATCACAAGTTAACACCGTTTTTTCTAACCGAGAAGGGAAAGATATGGAAGGCCATGTGTATCGTATCTCTATCTTCAAATGTATCTTCAGGAAATGTAACCATAGAAAAACTTCATTCTGATTTATTGTGGGAGCTTGACCTATTGACCGGTAAATGGATCGCCCGTAGAAAAATTAATCTCACAGAACGTGAAATCGAAATATTACGTTATTATCATCGCGGACTTACTATCCACGAAACTTCCGAGAAGATCTTCATTTCAATAGATACGGTGAAATTTCATCGGCGAAAATTATTTGAAAAATTGGGCGTAAGCAATATGAATGAGGCCTTGACCTTTGCTTTGAATAGTAGGTTGTTATGAGTGTTCCGTTGCCAATCTCGTTTTGATTAAACAAAGCGATTCGAAGTTTCGACAAGATTCGCAAAAGAAAATGTAATTCTAATCGTATCATTATGAATATTTTAATTGTTTACAGTCATCCGAGCGAGAAATCCTATACTTTTGAGATATTCACCCATCTGAAGAATATATTGGCAGCCCAAAAATGGAATGTTGAAGTTTCTGATTTATATGCAAATAATTTTCAGGGTATTATGACCGCAACGGAATACCAAAGAGAAGGGAATGCGGATACAGCGCTGCCAGTTCCTAGGGATGTGATTGAAGAGCAGCAAAAAATTGAAAATGCTGACTGTATTATCTTTCTCTATCCGGTCTGGTGGAGCGATTGTCCGGCAATGATGAAAGGTTGGTTTGACCGGGTATATTCGGTTGGCTATGCCTATGGACAAAAGCCAGACTTGCCTAAAATGAAAATAGTCAAATATGGAATAGTCATCTGTACTGCAGGTCATCCCAATAACTTTTTAGAGGAAATCGGCATTGCCCAAAGCATGGAGAAAGTTATGCTTGAGGACAGGTTAGGGAAACGCTTTCAGCACAAGGAAATGCTAATACTAGGGGGCACCTTGGCAATTGACAATGTGCGGGAAAAACATCAGGAACAAGTCAATGAATTAGTGAAAAAGATGAGCATTAACCCGTTGTTGTGATTGGCATAATCGGGGCGAAATTTTGAATATACGGCTCTTTATAAGAATTATTATTTCGTAAATTTATCCTATGAAGCGATTCCGATGTCTATAGATAAATAGCTTCTTCATTCTTAATATAACAAATGCATGGACAGCACGAAACGAAATAGGGGCTTTCTCTTCACACAATATGCCGAGCCGTTTCAGACACCTTTTGATAAATTATTTAATATTTTCAAAGAACTGATTACACATACTGCCGGTGATTTTGATGAAGCTATTGATTGGCTGCGTCAATTGGATAGAGAGTTCAAATTGACCACTCCAGAATATACGATCGACGATTTCATTGCGGATCTCAAGAACAAAGGATATATCCGAGAAAAATTGGGCTTTGGTGGTGATGGCGGTGTAGATCTTACCTCCAAGCTGGAAAAAGCTTTGCGACAGAATGCGTTAGATCAGATTTTCGGAAAGATGCGAAAAGGATCGTCAGGTAACCATAAAACCAATCATCAGGGGCGGAGCGATGAAAATATGGGCGATTTTAGAAGCTTTCAGTTTGGAGACAGCCTAGAGAAAATCGTATTGACCGAGAGCTTGAAAAATGCACAGATCAATCACGGGATAGGAGAGTTTAGCTTATCAGAAAATGATCTGGTTGTAGAGGATACGCAGTTTAAATCGCAAATGAGTACGGTGTTGATGATTGACATCAGCCATAGTATGATTCTATACGGGGAAGACCGGATCACACCCGCGAAGAAAGTGGCTATGGCCTTATCAGAGCTCATCATCACACGTTATCCCAAAGACTCCCTTGACATCATTGTCTTCGGTAACGACGCCTGGCCGATAGCGATCAAAGATCTGCCTTATCTGCAAGTAGGACCTTTTCATACCAATACTGTCGCTGGCCTTCAGTTGGCGATGGATATACTCAGACGAAAACGGCATGCCAATAAGCAGATCTTTATGATTACTGACGGAAAGCCGAGTTGTTTAAATATGCCGGATGGCACTTACTATAAGAATCCAATGGGTTTGGATCCTTTTATTACCAGCAAGTGCTATAGCATGGCAGCACAAGCCCGAAAGCTGGGGATACCCATTACCACCTTTATGATCACTTCAGATCCTTATCTGCAGCAATTTGTCAACGAATTTACAGCTTCAAACCAAGGCAAAGCATACTACACAGGACTTGGAGATTTGGGCGGAATGATTTTTGAAGATTACGAAGAAAATCGCAAAAAAAGAATACGATAAACACATCGTTTATCGATAATAGGATATCATCTTGCGCAACGTTTGCGCCTCATCATTAGGAATATATGGATTATACGAAGATTACAACATTTGGCGCATTGAAAACATCAGGTTACAAACCTAAGACGATAAGAGAAGAATTGCGCCAGAATCTGATTACAAAAATAAGCAAAGGCGAAAACGTTTTCACCGGCGTACATGGTTATGAGGACACAGTTATTCCCGAACTTGAAAGAGCCATTCTCTCCAAGCATAATATTAATTTTCTAGGTCTTCGTGGTCAGGCAAAGACACGCCTGGCTAGGCTTATGATTAATCTGCTGGATGAATATGTACCTGTGGTACAAGGTTCGGAGATCAATGATGACCCGTTTAATCCTATATCGCGCTACGCGCAGGAATTATTGAAGGAAAACGGGGATGACACCCCGATAAGTTGGCTTCATCGAAGCGACCGTTTTGCTGAGAAACTTGCCACTCCTGATGTGACCGTAGCAGATTTAATCGGTGATGTAGATCCTATCAAAGCCGCTAATCTGCGGTTGAGTTATGCGGACGATCGTGTGATTCATTTTGGCATGATTCCACGGGCAAACCGTTCGATATTTGTGATTAATGAGCTGCCCGATCTTCAAGCCAGGATTCAGGTGGCCCTTTTTAATATCTTGCAGGAGGGAGATATTCAAATTCGTGGATTTAAGTTACGTCTACCATTAGATGTACAGTTTGTGTTCACTGCAAACCCAGAGGATTATACCAATAGGGGAAGTATTGTGACACCGTTGAAGGATCGGATAGGATCCCAGATACTAACACACTACCCCGCATCTGTTGAGGTGGCAAAGGCAATTACTGCCCAAGAGGCCAATTTGGAAGCTGCGCAGAAGGAGCGAATATATGTTCCCGAGCTGGCTCGTGAATTAATTGAGCAGATCAGTTTTGAAGCCCGAAATAGCGAATATGTTGATGAAAAAAGTGGTGTCAGCGCGCGGATGAGCATTACAGCATTTCAAAATCTGTTAAGTACAGCTGAATTGCGCATGCTTAGAAATAAAACAAAAGCGACTGCGGTGCGCTTGAGCGATTTTATGGGTATCGTACCGGCTATAACCGGTAAGGTGGAGCTGGTTTACGAAGGTGAACAGGAGGGGGCTGCTACTGTGGCGTTGCAGTTGATCGAAAATGCCGTAAAAAGTATCTTTCCGATCTTGTTCCCCAAAATTGAGAAGCTGGAAAAGGAAAACGAGCGTTATCCCTATGATGATATCGTTCGTTGGTTTTCGGAATCGGAAGGTATTGAGCTGTCCGATGAACTCTCTGATGCGGATTATGAGAGCTTATTAGATCAAATGACACCTATCCAAACGCTGATACAACAATATCAGCCAGAGACCAAGACAGAGGATCGTTACTTCCTGACCGAATTTGTACTTTGGGGGCTAGCGCTAAATAGCAAATTAAGTAAATATAGGTTAGGCAATGGCCTGCAGTTTCAAGATAACTTTCAAGGATATCTGAGAAACAATCTATAACAATCGGATAAAAACTTCCCTCTGTTAGTTCGAGGGAAGCTTTTTTGTTTTATGTGTTTATCCTTTGTAGGATATATAGCAGGGAATAAAGATAAGCCTTGACTGTTTTTCCAAACGAAGATAAATCCATTGATAGTGAAATTTGCAGAATATTTAGTCCCTGATTTCTCTCGGCTGCTGGCCGCATACTTACCTGTCGACCTTATCATAGTTTACTCCAAGATAAATTTGATGCATTTTTGTTGGCAAATAGGGATAGGCAATACGCTTCTTTTCCCATTCAGATCATATATCAAATAAAAGGATAAACTGAGCACATCCCCCAGTTTTGGTCAATCTATAAATTCGCATGTGTTTTACTTCTTTTTCAGGTAACGGTTTATTACTGGACTGAAATCTATTTTGGAGGATATCTGCATATGGTCTACCAAAATTGATTCCGGAAATTCATCCAACGATTTAAAATTAATACAGCCTTTTTGGAATTTGGCTTTGGGCAATTTTGATTTTAGCTCATCCATGAGTTGTGGCTTGGAATACATCACCAACGAGTGGAATGAAATATAGTTTTTAGCAACTGTAAGTCCATATTTGAAAACACCCTGTTCATTATAACTGATCGCATTGGGATTAGACATGAATTTTCCAAAACTTTCAGAAACAGCTTTGTCATTTTCTAATATTACTTTTCGGAATTGACTAATCGCTTGTTGTTCGGTTTGCGAAAGCGTACTGATATATTGTTCTATTTCCATAATTTTTTATCGTCCCTAGGTCTTTTGTTTACCATCTAAAATTATTCAATTTTCTTTGATTCAGCTATAGTTCTAGATTAAAAAAATAAACTCCTAAGTTTAAAGAGTTGCTGGTCGAAAGGTACGATTTCTAAGGTACATCAAACGTTTATGACGACAGAAGGTCTTGATCAAATCTGGACTAAAAAGCTAAATGTAAAATCAGAGGTCCGTTATATCAATGCGTTCGATTTTAATAAGGGCGAAACAACCAGAATGAAGGGCCTTGAATTGAAAACAGAGAACTGTATTCTGTGGGAATATATAACCTAAGATAAGGAATCGACGGGGGCAAAGTGTCATTTTTGAGCCTCTGGGAAAGAATAATAAAATTGCAGCAATACTAAGACACGCTAATTGGAAGGAAATCATGGAATACAATAGATGCTGCAACTATAATTAGTCCATGTTTCTCCAGCGATTGAAGATTACTGTGAGGATGGAGCCCTGAGATAGGCTAACCTCTGCTCAAAATCACCGTTCTAAATGTTGCGATTGTTTCTCATATTCATGCTGCGAGAGCAGCCCTGAGGCATACCTAATTTCCAGCACCGTTTTCTTTTCTGCTGCTGTCAATGGTCGTTGTTCTAATCTTTGGACTGTTTCTTCCTCATTGTCCAGCGCACCAAGTATATTGGTCTGCCGATGAAATGCCTGAAAATATCTCAGCCCAAATTTTCGCAGGGATGGCGCATCAAAATGCAATCCATCCGGATTGGAATTTAGCTTGCTAGCACTCACAAAATAACAATTGTCACTATTTTCGGTAAAACCTAATAAAGCTTCATTCACCTCGCGGGATTCAGGAAAGTATTGTCCGTAGCGCCCCAATGGTAAAAAGTCGCCAAGGCCACCCGAAATAAAAGGAATGTCGGCCGCTTCCAAGGCATTTCGGAATGCATCGACTATATTTTTCAATTTTTCAGCATATTGCTTTGAACGTCCCATTAAACTGTCATTTTCACCCTGATGCCAGAGTATGCCATCCAAGGAACTGTTTTCCATGGCTAGTTTGGCCTGAAAAATAGCATTTTTGAAGAGTGGACCATCGGTGCGCCAGTCATCCAGACTACTTCCGCCATCAGCACATGGAATAAGTCCGATCTCACGATCTGGATTCTTCTCCAGCCAGCCAGCGGCGAAGCTTGATGCAAGACTGATTCCAGACGTTGGACGGTCGCAATTGATAGGCTCCCACATCGTTTGCCAACATCCGTTGCGGAGCATTTTTATTCTTTCATCAAAAAGTAGGGGAACCTGATTTAAAAATCCTCTTCCAGCCATATTAGATTGGCCAACCATCAGAAAAGAATGTACCATATGTTTGTTATTATCTTGTTGTCCGTTTAAATACTCATCCACAATAGGCAGATCTGCTTCTGCCCAGTCGTAATGCTTTAGCTCAGCGGCATCTACCCATATCGCTTGCGCATGTTCCAGTGTATCCACTTCACCCGAATGCAGACTGCATACAAATGGATAGAGCTGTAGCGAGAATTCGGCGTAATGGTGCTCTATCACCGTGAGCGCTTTATGTATAGTAATATCAATATTGAGTTCCTCTTTGATCTCCCTGCGTAGGCAGTCTTCTTTTGACTCTTCGGCTTCGATCTTCCCACCCGGAAATTCCCATTTCAATGGTAGCTTCATCGACGCTGAGCGTTGGCATATCATTATTTTATTAGCGTGTTGTATAATCGCACAGGTTACTTGGAGCATAGTGCTCAAAGGTATTAATTTTTTCATAATTTGTCTTTTTGCATATTAAAGCTGTTCTGGAAGCTTTCATTAGCCATAAGGAATGAGCTAAGCTATTCCGTCTAGGCCCACCTATAAAACTACACCCAAGTGTAGCCTGTATTCGAGCAAACTGTGATATTTTTGAATCAATAAGAACAAACTAACACATGAAAAGCCTGAAAAACACAGTACAGTTGATTCAAAGATCTAGCAGAGCAAAAGGGATCAATTTAAAAATCATCCTCATATTGCTTTGTGGAATTCTTTTTAGAAAAGTTTATGCGCAAAAAATTGAAGTCTTAAATTTTGCGACTTTTCACATGACATACACACCTGATGCACATAAAGTGAAATTTAATGAAAAGGATGACAAAAATAAGAATGAGGCTTATAAAATAGCAAAGATGCTGGCAGAATTCAAACCGACAATAATTTGTGTGGAAGTACTTCCAGCCAAAAATGAGGAATTGAACGCAGACTACAGGAGTTTTAAGGAAATTAAAGATTATACACCAAAATATCGAGGGGAGATCGCCTTAATTGCTTACGAAATTGGTAAAATGACTGGCGTAAACAAAATATATGGTATCGACGAGCAGCAGACCGCAGCTTATAACTATAATATAGGGAATGAATTGGAAAATCAGGTAGACAGTATAACCTCAAAAAAATACAACGCCAATATTCTTAAAGAATTTACGGCCGCGGAAAACCTTTCTGTGTCAGAAAAATTGAAGCTATTTAATCGCAAAGCGACTTTCCAAAAATTTATAAATCTAAATGCTGATATATTAACTCACAACAGTACAAAAGGCAATTTCGAAGGGGCAGATGAAGCGAGCAAATTTTATAGACGAAATCTGCGGATATTCTCCAATTTAAACCAGATACCAGTCAATAACAATGATCGAATTTTTATAATAATGGGAGCTACCCATAGCGCTTTTTTGGATGAATTCATGCAGAGAAGCCCCAAATACCAGCTTGTTGATATTGAAAATTATCTGAAATAAATAGTAGGAATACAAGGTAATTTAAGGCCATTTGGATACTTTCCAAATGGCCTTTTTATATGTATTGCATACCCATGTCTTCGTGTTATGCTGTACAGTTCTTTGAATAAGCCGTCAAATTTTGATCCTCAAAAGAGTAATCACATTGTTTGAAATAAGCTTATAACCAATTTACACTTCCTGTTTCAACATCATAATTGGCACCAACAATCTTGATCTTTCCTTCTTCTTCAAGTTTACGAAGTGTTGAACTTTGTCTGCGAATATCTTTAATTGCGTGTTTGATATTCTGTTGGTTGAGTTTCTCCAGCAATACACTATTTTTTGATGAACGCTCTTCATTCTCATCAATCACTTCATTGATAATAGGATCAAAATGATTAACTAAATGGTTCAAGTTGTCCATTCCCATTTTTTCGATTTGTGCAGCATCCAATCCACCTTTCAAAGCACCACATTTGGTATGGCCTAAAACGACAACCAGTTTAGATCCAGCAACATTACAGCCAAATTCCATAGAGCCTAGAATATCTTGATTGACAAAATTTCCTGCAATTCTGATACTGAAAATATCACCCAAACCTTGATCAAATATAAGTTCAGCAGAAGTGCGGCTATCGATACAGCTTAACACCACAGCAAATGGCCATTGACCCTCACGAGTAGCATTTACTTGTTCGAGCAGATCCCGGTTTGCTTTTAGATTATTGACAAAGCGTTGATTGCCTTCTTTTAAGAAGTCTAATGCTTTTTCAGGAGTAATTGTCGATTGTGTTTCGTACGTATGTGCCTTCATAAAATTTAAATATTTGAATATTAAAGATAGTATAAATTCATTAAATTTTAATGGCAAAAAGAGCTCCTATTTTCTCCTTTGAATTTTCTACCTGTACAAAGCAATACACAGCACATGTAGGACTATTTTTTGATAATTGTTAGACGGGTAAATAGAAGCCTAATATATACTAGATTGCCCTCAAATTTGCTAATACAATGACTCATGCCACCGTGAAGCAAAAAAAGCTTATGAATCTGCGAATCATAAATAGCTATAAACAAATATTAAATAGCCTTTAACTTTTGTTGTTATGTAAGTTATCTTTATATCAAATTGGTTTTTAATTCTTTTAGGAAGTTATAAATCTGCTTGTCAAATAGTATCAAGAAAACTTTTATTGATACACATAATCGAGAAATAAATATGAAATTGATTTTTATTGTTCTTTTTTCCATAAGCCTTGTTTACGGGCAGTCCGATAAAAATCTGACCGTCGGCTATGGAGATCGGTACGACAGCTTGCCAAAAATAAATTTCAAGACCGCGGCAGCAGAAAACTATGAAAAGGCATTCAGCGCCAATATCATTGCTAATATTGTACCTGCAATTGAAAAGAAAAATTTCGTGATTCCAACAGGAAAAGGTAAGTTAAAATTTAAAAAGTATGATTCTTCAGCCGGCCAAGGAGATGGATTCCGGGGTTGGGAGTATAACGGCTATTTTCCACAGCTGAAAATGCATATTTTGATAAGCCATTCTGTTGCCGAAAGTTTGGGCTTTAGCGATTTGGTTTTGTTGGATAGCATTGAGGGTTGCCAACATAGGATTGCTTCGGTAGGTGATGGTGCTGTTGAAATTCCTATTCCATCCCCTGACGGACGGTTTCTGGCATATTACTACAATGAGGTGTACGCACCTAATAGCTGTTTTATAGGAATTCTTGACCTGCGAAAAGGAATTCCATTTCGGATTCGTCTTTCCGAAAACAGTAGTTTTCAAACCGAAAACTGGGCAGTGGAAAATATTAGATGGATCGATCAGAATACCATAATTGTAAAAGCTTATACACTTAAAAAGGTCGGCAATGAGAGAAGCAAGCAGTTTACTTATTACACTGCTGAGTTAAACAATAAGATAAATATCAAGTAAAGTACCATTCATTGTGGACGTTCTGGATTTTAAAACGACTTTATCATGTGGAAAAATATTACGCTTACTATACTCGCGCTAACGGCTCTAAGCTGCAGAAACGAAAGAGAACACAAAAATCGAACTGATCCACAACATGCAGTTCTCACTGGTGACGAAAAGAAAGATACTGCAGGAGTTCTACTGACTGAAAATAGGAATATGCAGCTGCGAGGGAGCGATAGCATGGACCTATCCGCTGTACATACCACCAATGAATCTAATGCAACTACAAAAGTGAAATTCAATGAACTTGAAATAGCCGTTAATGGCATGACCATTTTTGATGCAGAAAAAATGGAACGGATTCAAAAAGATACTGTTGAGATCGAAGCTGAGGTTGGAGAAACCATTGAAGGACGTACCATCTCCATTTCGAGCGAGCAACTTATCGGTTTGAACATAGAGCAACGCTATGAAACGAGTGTAACCATTATGAATGAAGGTCCTCACTGTGACCTCATTGACTGGAAACATTTTAATTCTGACTGGATTTCGTTAAAACAAAATTCAAATGGACAATTTGTAGGCGATAAATATACCGAACAAGATTATAATACCTTTCCCGCAGTCTCGATGGACGAGTTGAAGCAAAAAGTCAAAGAACAGTGTGGAGAGGATTGGTTTAAACTTTTGGAAAAAACAAATTCTCCACGTGAATATCCTTGTGCCATAAGTATAAGTCGATATTTCTTACGAATCGTAGGTAAGCGGAAGGACAATGGGCAAAAAGTATCCAAATTAATCATTATTAAAACTCCGATGGGATGTTAATGGTTGAATTAACCATTCTGTTTTTTCTGCTATTTTTCGAAAATCAGACTTTCCCAATCTTAAACAATATCCCAATAATTATTGTGAAAATGGTCTTCGCAACTGCTGCGGTGTGTATGTTACCAAATAGCATAAAGCGGTATTAATAAAAAACGTAAACACTAAAATATGTCTGAACGCTTAAAGCATCTTGTTTCGCCGCTTTTTATTTTTTTTCTTATTCTATTAATTATCAATGATTTTTTTCTGAAAGCGGTATTCCATAATACGTTTACCGGAAAACTATCTGATTTCAGTGGACTTTTTATTTTCCCTATTTTCTGGTCCGCTATCTTCCCTAAACAAAAATTAACGGTTTTTATATCCACAGCAGTCTTATTTGTTTTTTGGAAGAGTGAATATTCCTCGGTTATCATACAATTTATGAAGCCCTACTTTGGTATTGGAAGAACCGTGGATCTTTCGGATCTGATCGCATTACCCATGATATTGTTGGCGTGGTTCTACACAAAAAGGAGGGCACAACAGTCCGTCAATCCAGTCTTAATAACGCGATTGAGCACATATTTTAGCGCAGCTGTCGCAATTTTTTCTTTCTGTGCTACCAGCCAACAAAGATATATCCAATCTTTTGATCAACCGCAGTATGTACTGTTAAAAGATCCGACAATCCAACATCTTAATTTCGATGATGAATTGGAATTTCATAAAAGCGATTCCTTACTTGTTGTCAAAATAAATTATCTAGCTACCAGTAGGCCTGAGCGGAACGATGATTACAATAAGAATCAATCGGTCAAAACTCTTGATCTTGCCATTTTACATCGTTTAGCAGATAGTGCTAGCCTTGTTTCGCCCGGAAAAATAACCTTGCTTACAGTCAATACGGAGGAGGGGAGTGATTCTTTAAGATTTAATGGTGGGCGACTTGATGGACGGTTCATCAGGACAAAAGGAGGTAAGACTATCATTGAAGGGTTTTACAAGATGGGATTAGAAGACTCAACCTGGATAATCAGGGACACGATCAATGCCGATAAGGTCATCAAGACATTTGTTAATGGAGAAACAATCAATATCAAACACTATAATCATGATAAACTCCAATCCTCTTCAAATATCAACACCCGTTCTGACACCATTTTTAATATCTATTTGCAGTTGGTAATTCTGGCCCTGTGTCTGGCGGGTATATGTTATTTATTATATAGAAATTATCGCAGGACCATCCCGGATCATTTTAAGCTCAAATTACTGTGGAGGTTGCTGTTATGCTTTATTTCTCCGTTCGTCGTCTGGCTGTTTTATGTCGGGATTATGTTATTGCTTATGAATTATAGTCAAGATATTTTCGAGACTTTAGCGACAATTATATTTATTTTTATCACAGTTTGCCCATTGATGTTTGTCATAGTTTTTTTTATAAAGATCAGAAGGCCAATAGATATTCTCTGGTACAGTCTCTTGTTCGCTCTAGCTGCCAGTATCTGGGCAACCTACCTCACACTTGGGGCGCTTTCACAATGAAGATAAACTCACCTCTGTCGAAATCCTACAATAACGAATAATAATCTAAAGGAAATTACTACCATTGCTTCGGATAAATGCAAATACCCCGAAAAGTTTATAGCTATCCTTGGTCCGGCGTCTTAGGTGTATTGGGAAATGATATCCTTGTCACAAAATCGTGATTCCTGATAAAAGCAAAAAAAGACTACTTATTTAGTAGTATTTATCGGTAAGATGTTTTATATTTGTGATCAAATCGTTTATCAATTGGCGTTGGCAGCGATACAACCTAACAAAAACAAAGTTCAAATGAAACCACAAAGATCAACCTTTTCCGTCATTCACAACATGAAAAACATTCGATTTAACCTTACTCCATTTCGAATGCGCTATTGCGCTTAATTTTTTTTTCTAGACTTTTTTAATGGATAGTAGGGGATAGTATTTCTCTTATTATCAATCATGCCACAAGTAGCATCATCCTACTTGTCAGTATTCACTTATTAAACTAATTCATCCCTATGAAAAAATACGAAGTATTTTTCCAGTGCTCGCTATTGCTTTTTTTCCTGTGCAGCAGTATTCTTTTTGCTTCCGCCCAGGAGGGCTTAGTACCCAAAGTGTTTCAAAATGAATCCACTGGGCAAAACTTGGAGAAAGATTATTATTTTCCTGCAGGAAGCCGTTTTGTGGCAAACATCCCCACTCCAAGTCAATTTTTCAATCATCAAATCGGTCATAGTCATACCCGTTATGACCAGATTGTTGATTATTTTAAGATACTTGAGCAACGTTCCGGCCGGATAAAGATAGATACGATTGGTCGTACCTGGGAAGGGAGACCGCTGGTCGTGCTGAAAGCTTCTTCACCCGACAACATACGCAATAGTGAACAAATTCGTCAACAGCATATCGAAACGATTAACAAAGCAAAAGAGAACCGGATCGTATCTAATGAAGCACAGCCCGCATTGGTATTTTTAGGTTTTAGTGTGCACGGTAACGAAACCTCAGCTGCCGAAGCATCTATTTTAACCGCTTATTACCTAGCAGCTGCCGAAGACCCAGCTGTTGCGATCTCACTTGCAAAGGGAATATTTTTTATAGATCCAGTCCGTAATCCAGATGGTTATGATCGTTATGTCAATTGGGTCAATGCTAATGCAGCATTTCCACCAAACGGAAGCCCTCTGGATAGAGAGCACAACGAAGTTTGGCCCGGAGGCCGAACAAACCACTATTGGTTTGACTTAAACCGCGATTGGATCAATCAGGTAAATCCCGAAAGTAAGGCGCGTGTCAGCTACTTTCAACATTGGCTGCCCCATTTTCAAGGCGACTTCCATGAGATGGGAGCAGCATCTTCCTTCTTCTTCGAACCTACAAAGACCGATGCTCAAGAATCTCCCTTAGTCCCTAAAAGTACATATCAGCTAAATCAGAAATTTGCTACTTACTATGCGAAGGCATTGGATGAAATAGGATCTTTTTATTTCACCAAAGAACAATTTGACAATATCAATCCAACTTATGGATCTACCTATCCTGATCATGCCGGAAGCTTGGGAATTCTTTTTGAGCAAGCAAGTCCACGGGGCCTCTTTCAGAAAACAAGCAATGGTGATCTAACTTACCCCTTTGCTATTCGAAACCACTTCAGAATAGCCTTGGTGAGCATTAAAGCGTCTATTGATCATCGTAAGACGCTTTTGGAAAATCAACTGAGATTCTTTCTGTCGGCGTTCGAATTGGCTCAAAAAGACCCAGTTAAAGGTTACTTGGTGGATCTAAAATACAATAATAACACAGCCGCACATTTCAAGGAACTTCTTGCCAGGCATCAAATCCGCTACCTAACGAACAATCGTGACCGTAAGGTAGATGGTAAAGATTTTGAGAAAGGAACTTCCATCATTATTCCGACAGCGCAGGCAAACTATCGGCTGGTCAAAGTCATCTTTGACGAAACCAAAACATATGTGGACAGCGTTTTTTATGATGGCTCGGGCAATTCCATTGCTTACCTCTATGGCTTCTCTTATGCTAGTCTAAAACAAGGAGTGGACAACGGAGAGAGCGATCAAAGTTCTGCTATCAATCCGCAAGCTATTGCCCTGACAAGGAGCAATTATGCCTATCTCGTAGATTGGCGGCAGGAGGGAGCAGCTTGGTTGTTATCCCAATTGCTACAGCGCGGCATCCTTGTGAAGTCCGCTAGCAGTCCCTTTGAACTGTCGGATCAGGGCAGGACAATAGGGTTTGATTATGGAAGTTTGCTGATTCCCATACAAGGTCAGCCCATCTCAGCAGATGAATTATTTGATCTCTTGCAGAAATTGAATAAAAGAGGAAATATAACGATTGCATCCGCTTCCACGGGATACAGCGGAAAGGGAATAGATCTCGGAAGTAGTGGATTTAAAGGCCTCGCACCTCAAAATGCATTGCTTTTAACCGGAAATGGGATTAGCGCTTATGAGGCCGGAGAAGTGTGGTATACATTTGAGCGCCAATTGGAACAGCCGATCTTACGGTTAAATCTTGATCAATTTAGTCGTGTAAACCTCGAGGAATATCAAGTACTTGTATTGGCTAGCGGCGAGTACACTGGATTGAGTTCGGCTGCTATTGAGCGTATCCGTGCTTGGGTAAAAAATGGGGGAACATTAATTGCTTTTGGACGTACTGGACAATGGCTTGCCGGACAAAAGATTGCTTCTTTTCAATTTCTTGACGGAAGGAGCGATAGTGTAGTGCCGAAAGAGGAAAAACCAACGAAAACAAAGGAACGTTTTGATTATGCTTCCGCCCAAGGTAGGGAAGGAACAAAACGTATTGGTGGAACCTATTTTAACACTGAAATTGACAGAACCCATCCCATCGGTTATGGTTACACCCAGAAAACAAAGCCTGTTTACCGCAACCACACTCTTTTTGTTGAGCTAGGTGACCAGGCCTATAATAATGTTGCAATTTATAGCAAGTCTCCCTTATTAAATGGATACGCATCAGCCGAAAACCAAAAGAACATCACAGGTACAGCCAGCATTATCGTAGAAAATAGTGGGAATGGACGTATTGTATATTTTGTTGACGATCCCTTATTCAGAGGTATTTCCTTTGGCAATGCACGCAGCTTTTTTAATGCGGTCTTGCTCGGACAGGTTCTTCAGTCTGGGATAAGAAGATAAACGATTACAAACTAACAACCAATAAAATAGGATAAAACTATGATTTATTCAATGGAGAGTGAGGAGTTCATAAATATAGCTGAAAAGCAAAATATCCATGAATAATCCTACCGGAAAATGAATATATCAGGCAGTTTTATTAGAAAAAGCAAACTGGGCATAGTGATTTCATTTATACCAGTGAAAATAAACACTCCTAAATAATTTAAATAGATGAAAAATAAACTGACATTATTTACTGTTTCGATGCTGTTTCTTGCCACACAGGCATCGGCCCAAAAAGTTGCAGCGCTACGTTTAACTGGAAAAATAGAAGGATTGAAAGAAGGTAAAATATATCTTCAACAATACGATAATAAAGTATTTAAGACGATTGATTCAGCCTCAGTCCACAACGGTCGATTTAGTTTCGGGACTCAAGTGCAGTTACCCGAACTCTATGGTCTGAAGTTGAATGAAGAAGGTTATCCCGTCCAACTTTTCTTGGAGGATGCTCCAATTGAAGTGCTCATCCAGTCTGGAGAAAATGGCGATCATGCTACCGTGAGAGGATCAAAAGCTCAAGCTTATTTTGAGCGCGCAAATAAAGAGCAACGTAAGTATACTGCCAAGCAGTTTATTGAAGCAGATCCCAAATCTATTGTCGCTGCGTATGCATTGTTCCGCAACTATTCCTATAATCTGTCTCCGGATGAGCTCGAAGAGCATATAAAGTTGCTGGATGCCTCATTGCAACAAACACAATATGTACGCATCTTGAAAGATTTAATCTTAAAACAGCGTGCCGTATTGCCGGGTAATAAAGCCTTAGATTTTGTGTCTACTGGTCCCGATGGAAATAAAATACGATTCAGTGAGCATCTTGGTAAAGGATATGTGCTGCTTGATTTTTGGGCAGCCTGGTGTGGTCCTTGCCGTCGGGAAAATCCCAATATTGTTGCAGCTTTCCAGAAATATAGAAACCATGGATTTAGCGTATTTGGCGTATCACTGGATAAGAAAAAAGCAGATTGGCTAAAAGCCATTAAGGACGATGGATTGGATTGGACTCAGGTTTCTGATCTTTCGTTCTGGGATACAGAAGCTGCAGCTCTGTATGGTGTCCGTTTTATCCCGAGTAACCTACTTATCGACGAGCATGGTATTATCGTGGCCCGTAACATTAAAGGCGATGCGTTATTGCAGAAATTAAAGGAAATCTACGGCGAGTAAAGAACAAACAAAAACATCAAACAGAAAAACAATGAGAAAATCAAGCTTGTTTTATTTGCTTCTTTCATTAGCTGGCAGTGGGGCCGTGGCACCTTCCTTCGCACAGGAGCAAACAAAATCTATTATAAATGCTGTACTCAGTGGTGTTGTACAGGACGCTGCTACCGGAAAGCCTCTTGCTGGTGCAACCTTAAGTCTAAAGGATGTAACCCATCATGTAAGTACCGATAAATTTGGGAGATTTCAATTTGTAACCGGACAGAAATTGCCCTTTACAGTTACAATATCCTTTGTGGGGTATACAAGTCAGACCTTGGTCATAGATCATTCTCCAGTGGTTATTGAACTTGAGCCTGTGGATCATACACTTGAGGAGACCGTCGTCGTAGGTTATACTACTGCAAAAAAATCAAGTTACACAGGATCCGTAGCGACGGTAAGTGGCAAAGAATTGGATAATCTACAGATTACGACGATTGGGAAAGCATTGCAGGGGACGGTACCCGGGCTACAGTCCATTGCCGCAGCAGGTCAGCCTGGAAGTGATGCTGAATTATTTGTCAGGGGTGTAGGCTCTGTAAACGCTTCAACAGCACCGCTTTATGTCGTAGATGGTGCCCCGGGGGCCAATCCCAATAGCCTCAATCCAAAAGATATCCTTTCTATTTCGGTCTTAAAAGATGCGACAGCAAGCGCACTATACGGTTCACGTGGTGCAAATGGCGTCATCGTGATCACAACAAAATCCGGTGAGCTGAACAGTAAGACTGCCGTTAACTTTTCGGCGAATTACGGTTATACAGGGAGGGCAGTGAAAGATTATGAATACCTATCCCAGCAGGAATATTATGAATTGCAATGGGAAGCAATCCGCAATACGCAGCTCGATCAAGGGAAATCCGCCGGCGATGCTGCCCAGTACGCTACAGATTATTTGGTCGATGGTGCGCTTAAAGTAAACATCTTTGGGGCTAACTATCCAAAGCCTGTGGGGCTCGATGGAAAGCTGGTTGCAGGAGCAACATCACTCTGGAACGATAACTGGGGAGAAGCAATTGCCCGAAGGGGGATACGCCAGCAATATGACCTTAGTTTGAGTGGTGGCGGCGCAAGTACTCGTTATTATCTTTCTGCCGGTTACCTCAATGAACAAGGCTGGATTCGCACGGCTGATTTCAAGCGGTATAATTTCCGAACAAATATACAATCTAAGGTGAACAACTGGTTTGAAGTTGGCGGGAATGTTGCCTTGTCATCAGGCTTTCAACGTGCGCCTACGCAGAGCGATAGCAATACCGGCAACTTCGCTAACTTTCAGCGTTTAGTGTCCGATCTGTATCCCGTCTATCAGCGCAATCCTGATGGGAGCTATGTGCTGGATGAACAGGGCAATAAGATCTGGGACTATGGGTTATGGCGCCCAACAACAGCTGCGAGTGGTTCAAATATTTTAGGCAGCGCTGAAAATGCAATTTCCGGTACCAACAATGAATCAGTTTTGTTGGGGACCAATATCAAAATATCATTTGCGGACAATTTATTCTTGAAGACCTCGGCCAATATCGACTACCGAAACACGAGTTCACATACCTATTCGCATTCGTACTATAGTACGGGTGTCCTTACAGATGGAGCGGGATCCGCAAGCCGAAGTTCGAGCCGTACACTCAACTATACGGTCAATAGCTTTCTGAACTATGCGGCTACATTTGGTAATAAGCATAGCATTAGTGCTCTGGTTGGTCCCGAAATCTATGTGGAAGGAGCTTCTTCACTATCAGGTAACCGCACGGGCTTCCAGGTGCTTGGTAAAACGGAGCCATCCGCAGGGACATTAACGGGACTTCTTCCGATTATAAGCTCGCAAGCTGGTTGGGACAGGTAAATTATGATTATCTGGACCGCTACCATTTTTCTACGAGCTACCGTAGAGACGGTTCATCCCGCTTCAGTAAGCAATCGCGTTGGGGTAATTTCTGGTCCGTCGGTGCGGCTTGGAACGTGAAAAAAGAATCCTTCCTGAAAGAAATCAGTACGATCAACAACCTGAATTTACGGGCGAGTTATGGAGCCCAGGGAAATGATAAAGTTGGTAACTATGCCTATGGCGGATTCTATTCCATTTATAACAGTTTGGACAATCTGGGGCTTTTACCGTCTGATTTACCTACACCAGATTTGAAATGGGAAACAAATCTTAATCTCAATATCGGTGCTGATATCGCTTTATTCAATAATCGGTTGGTAGCACAGATTGATGTCTATGACCGGAAGTCAAAAGACCTGCTTTTCCAAAAGCCACTTTCACCGTCTACAGGTTATAGCGGGATCGATGCCAATATTGGCTCATTGAGCAACCGTGGAATTGATGGGCAGATTACAGGGGTACCTATTCGAAACAAAGATTTCAGATGGTCTATTACAGCAAATGTGGGGCACTATAAAAATAAAATCACCAAACTACCACAAAAAGAAATTCTCACTGGATCCATTGGGCAGTATGGTAACACGAAAAAAATGGTTGAAGGTGGTTCCATCTATGATTTTTATATCAAGGAATGGGCGGGAGTAGATCCAGAGACTGGCAAGGCAACCTGGTATAAGGATGTAAAAGATGCGACAGGAAATATAACTGGGCGCACGACGACAACGAATCAAAATGAAGCATCATTTTATTTTGAAGGAAGTTCATTGCCAGATCTTTATGGTGGTATTAGTAACAGCTTTAGTTACAAAGGAATAGATTTGTCTTTCTTGTTTTCCTATAGTCTAGGCGGAAAAATCTTTGATGGTGATCAACCCATGATTATGCATGTGGGTTCAGCACCGGGGCGAAGTTGGTCCAAGGAAGCCCTCAATAGATGGACACCCGAAAATAGAGATACCGATTTCCCCCGATTGTCTTACGTGACCGATTCCTGGAATAGTATTCCTTCCACACGTTTTCTACGGAGTGCAAGCTATGGACGCCTAAAGAATTTGAGCTTAAGCTATACTATTCCGCGTAATCTTGTGTCAAAATGGTCTCTTTCCGATGTCCGGATACGTTTTGTAGGTGAAAACTTATTGACGTTCTATGGAACTCAGGGCCTGGACCCAGAGCAAACAGTAGGTGGAGTTACCTACTATCGCTACCCGGCACAGAAGTCATACGCTCTCGTCCTCAATGTTTCCTTTTAACATTCCTATTTGATTTATTATGAAATTAAAATATATCACCATCATTTTTCCTTTATTGGTACTCTCATCCTGTCGAGACAGTTTCTTTGAGACTGCTCCTGCAACCCAGATTACGACTCCTGAGGTATTTTCTTCTGAGAATAATATTGATGCCTTTATCAACGGATCAATCCGCTTTTTGATGGAAAATAGCACCTCTCAAGACAATCCTGGGCTCCCGACCATATTCCTCACACATGAAGTGATGGGAGAGGACGCTATAGCACGGGATGGCCGCTATGGTTTTCGGGACTCATATCCCTATAAAGATCCTTTTGACAACACCACCCGTCGGGCGCTTTTCTTTTGGACCTTGCAATATAAATCTATTGACCATGCCAATAATCTGATAGCCAATGTGAAAATTGACGATAACAGTAAAGAAAGTTTAAAACACCTCAAGGGGCAAGCCTATGCCTTGAGGGGATTGAATTATCTCAATCTCGTACGTCAGTACCAGTTTACCTATGTGAAAGACCCAAATGTCAAGGCAATACCGATTTATACCGAACCAACGACACCAACGACGGTTCCCAAACCACTGGCTACAGTAAAGGAGGTTTATGAGCAGGTTATTTCCGATTTAAAAGAAGCCGAAAAATTATTGGCGGGTTTCAAGCGGAAAGTGAAGAACAGACTAGACCTCAATGTCATTTATGGTCTACTGGCTAGAACATATTTGACACAGGAAAATTGGGCGCAAGCACGTGATTATGCAGCAAGAGCACGTGTCGGTTATCCAATTATGACGGCAGAGCAGTACAAGGAAGGATTTAACGATGTCAGCAATCCGGAGTGGATCTGGGGACACCCACAGACCGCGACCCAAAATTTGGGTGGAGCTTCTTTCTTAGCCTATATTGAGACAACTCCTTACGCAACAGATGCCAAAGGTGTAAATCTATATTTTGGTTATAATAGCATTATTCCTGACCCCAATTTTATCAGCTTATTTACAGCTGCTGATGTGCGTAAATCGCTTTTTGAGATTGCCAAGCAACCTGCTGAGGCGATTTATCGCTCCTATCGTTACCGTAAGTTTAGAAATAAACACCCCAACCGCGATGGACATATCGTTTTAATGCGATCATCAGAACAACTGCTTATCGAAGCCGAGAGTAGAGCTCGCCTGGGCGATGTAAAAGGTGCTATAGACCTCCTAAACGAATTAAGACGTAAACGGACTTTGCAAGATCTTGATGTCGCAAATTTCGATAAGGCAAAGGCGGTACAGGAAGTTTTATTGGAGCGCCGTAAAGAACTATGGGGTGAAGGTTTCCGTCTTTACGATATTCTTCGGACGCAGACGGCGCCTGTACGTCGTGAGGCTAATGAGACCTTTGTGGATGATGCTGGAAAGACAGTAGCTGTGATGGGACATTATATTCTCAAGTTTCCGGATGGATCCAGCTTATCTCCAAATAGCAAATATTTTTTATTTCCTATACCTCTAAATGAACTGAATAATAACCCAAGTTTGCAAAACTAATTGATGGTTAGTTGTTTATAAGGGGGGCTAAAAGGCCACTTAGAAGAAACACTAAGTGGCCTTTTATTACAATGCTGCTTCTTTCTAGTATAGAAAAGAAGCAGGCTATCAAATCGGGGAATGAACCAGTTGTTAATAGATCATTTATTCCATTTATTGATGAAGGCGAATTTCTTCCGCTTGATGCATGAATAAGCTAGCAAGCGAGATTTAGCTTATTCTATTTTTAATAAGAGTGCTATATCCTGTTTTGCGAGAACATGACCTTTATTGACAATATTACTTTTTAGATAAAGAAAACATTGGTCGTTATGGTCGAGCTTACCGATAGTCAGTTTTACCGATTTTATATCGAGCGTATTAATTTCTGATGGATCCATCTTATCGGGGTCTGCAATTAGTTTTCCCTCTTTCCTAATTTCTTCAAAATCCCAAGAGTATCCCTTCCATGGTCCCGCAACTAACGTTGTATTTTTGCTGTCCATGATGCGTTGACTTTTGTATTTCAAGGGTATACTGTCGATCACGATCGTATAGTCCTTAAGATGAATTGCGAGCTCTTTTAAATAATGTGGAAAGTCTTCGGGCACGAAATAGATGCTGTTGTCTTTGTGAATGATCTTAAGCTTTACAATCCCTATTTTATCTATTTTTACCGATTGTGAAACTTGTATAAATACCGCGTACTCCTGTTCGCTAATGCCCAAATTTTTGTGATAGGGCATAAGTTCCCCAGGTTTTAATTCACTCATTGTTTTTAGAAACCAATCTTGGTTCTGTTGAATGGCAAGTTTCATTTTTTTGAGAATTTCTGACTCGGCGGTATTCAGAGGAGGGGTGCCCAACACCTCTGCGACATAGTCACCCTCAGGAAGTAATCTGTCAACGAATTGAAGCGCCATTACTGTGCTGTCTGTTTTAGTCCTCTCTTGAGCAAATCCATTCATGGAAAATAGTAGGGTAGCTGTGCAGGCGATAAAAGAAAGATATCTACGGAGAAATGTCATGTTGAACTTGAGCTTTTGTAAACGTTATAAGCGTTTAAGTTACAGCTTAATTCTGATAAATAAGAAGCTGAAAAGGAATCACATAATAGGAAATGGCAAAGAGAACTTGCTGAAAGTACATTTAACAATTTGATAATACCTGATTATTAACTTTGCAGAGCAGCTTGATTAGATTAAGAACGTGAATTATATTATTATCGTAGGGGCAACCCAAGCCTTAATGGCTTTGGGAATTTTATTGAAGGACAAAAAAAATAATGGACAGCATGATAATATCCTTTCTTATTTATTAGCCTCCATTTTTTTGCATCTGGCAATCAGTTTTGCATTGAACGTCTTTTGGCCCAATTCAAAAATCCATCAGCAATTCAATACATTTATCGCATTGGCATATCCCGGTTTGTTATGGTGTTATATACGTTTTCTCGAACATAAGGGAAAGTCCATCGATATTCTTTTGGCGATGTTTCCATCGATAGGTGCATCTATTGGTTACTTTTGGATTGCTGCCTATGTGATCAACCATTCTGGCGAATTACCACCATTCATCAAACTGTACAATTCAATATCTGGTTATGCATATACGATATTATATATCGTGTACCCGTTAAAAATTTTGGCTAAGACACATACGATACCGACATTTTGGAAACTTGAAAAACGTATGGTTAGACTGGCCGCTTCCCTGTTCCTGTTTGTTGGGCTCGCATTTTTAATCATCAGCATCTGGACTCGACTATCTGATATATCCGTCTATTTTAATCTTATCCATCTGTGGCTCCGTCTGATTATTTATTCTATATTGGCGGTTATCTGCATATCTATTATTTATGTCAAAGTAAGCTCCTTCCTATATGTTCATTTATATCAGCAGGAGCAAGTAAAGCCGCATATTCTTGACCATCAGCATGAAAATCGGTTGGACAGCTCGATGGGGAAATCCCGATACCCATCTGCTGAGGAAAATGAAAGGAATGCCGGTATAGACTATGTAGGTATTTTGGCGAAGGTAGAAAATCTGATGTCCCAGCATAAAGTCTTCTTAGATCCAAGTCTCACATTAGATATTCTTGCTACAAAGGCCGATGTATCACGTCACCATCTTTCCGAAACGTTAAATCAGTACCAGGAAAAGTCCTTTTATCAGTATGTTAATGAGTATCGAATTAAGGAGGTTATTACATTAATGGATCTGTACAAAAGCAAAGGAGAGACCATCAATATACTTGCGATGGCATTTCAGGCTGGATTCCATTCCAAATCCTCGTTTAATCAATATTTCAAAAAGGTTCAGGGCTGCACACCTTCGGCCTATCTCAAAGCAAAACCACATTATAACCTAGTGAATACCTAAGTGAATATTCTTGTCCATCGGGCTGGAAAAGCGGGTATTAATTAATCCTAAAAGCGGTGTTCTACGTCGCGATCAGCGTATCAATTTATCGGTAACCTAATCTTAATGCAAAGTTAATGTTTGTAAATTACATTAAATGAGTGCTTTGTGGTGTTTGATGCTAATTGGTCGTACTTCTTTATCGAGAAAGACGACAGGCATCTCATGAAATATCAATTTCGTAGCAAATAACAAAAATTGATTACATGATATGAAAAGAACATTACTCTTTTTGATTTCGTTGATGCCATTCTTTTTACAGGCGCAACAAATTACAGGGACTGTCACTTCAATGACCGACGAGGTATTGCCCGGTGCTACAATACAAGTGGGGAAGTTGACTACACAAACCAATCTCGATGGTAAGTTTACATTGATTTTAAAAGAAAAGGGACCTGTTCGACTTGCTGTTTTCTACACCGGTTATCAAGCATTTGTGTTAGATACACTTGTTTCAGGCGAGGGAGTTCATTTGGGAATAATCAAATTGCAACCATCCAATAATAGCCTGGGCGAGGTTGTCGTCGTCGGTTCTTCAGCTGGTTCTCAGCTCAAGGCATTAAACATCAAAAAAACGGCAAATGCTATTATGGAAGTATTGGCGGCGGATGCTATTGGTAAATTACCCGATCGCAATGCTGCCGAAGCGGTACAACGCATTCAAGGGGTTTCCATTGAACGAGATCAAGGGGAGGGGCGATATGTTTCCGTACGTGGCACACCCATACAGTGGAGTGCGTCTTTGTTAAATGGGAACCGGCTTCCTTCCGCTAGTCTTGACTATGCAGATCGACGGATTCAGATGGATATTTTCCCCTCAGAGATGATTCAATATGTGCAGCTATCAAAAGCAATCACTCCGGATATGGAGGGAGATGCTATCGGAGGGTCGATTAATTTTATTACCAAAGCAGCTCCCTTAAAACGTACACTCCATATCAATGCGGCTGGCGGCTATAATGGACAATCTCAGCGCGGATCATACAACAGTTCAATCCTCTTTGGCGACCGTGTTGCGCAGGGAAAATTGGGTTATATCCTTTCGGCAGTAATCTGGGACCGAACAGCTGCCCAGGACCGATATAACCTAAACTATGATTTTTCGAACAGTAATGCTACGCAGGCTTTTTCCATCACAGATCTACAATTGCGGGATTATATTGCACGCCGGCGTACACTGGGATTTAATGGTGGACTTGAATATGCATTCAATGAAAGGCACAAAATCATGGCTAAGGGACTCTATAGCGAATATATGGACGCTCAGCGTGTCCGTGAGAATTATTTCTATTTTAATACCAAAACAGCGACCATAACAACCAGAGCCGCAGATTACCATACAAGCCTTTACTCTGGAGAGCTTAGCGGGCAGTCGAGTTTTTCAGAACGATTTGGATTGGATTGGGCACTGAGCATGGATAAGTCCGCTTTTAAATTTAAGGACCCCGATTACTATCCAATGGCAACCTTTTCCCAAAAGGTTGATTATGATGGCTTGGCTCCAGATGGAAAGAAATACCTCGCGATGGATTCGCCAGATGGAACAGGGGACTATATTGACCATATCCTACCTCATCTTGCTTCCACTACAGCGATTAGCGCAGAAGCCATGAAATTAACGCAAGTTGTCAATATCAGGAGCAAAAATCAAGAACGCAACAAGCGTGTTGGAGTAAACTTGAAATATACACCTAGCAATTCGTTGATCGTTAAATTTGGTGGAAAGTTTATCCACAAGGATAAGCAGGTAGAAAACCCCTATAGTATTTATGTAGCCGGTATCTCTGGAGCTGCTCCAACATTAGCCAGCCTAGGTACTGAACCCTATCCCTATCGGGGTGGTTTTTTGACCGAAATAGGATCGCCTTACAACAATGTGCTTATTGATCAGGTAGCTATGGCATCAGTGAGGCAACTTGCATCACCGGAGGGTATTGCCGAAAACAAGTTGTACCCATTCCGCGTCGATTCAGCTAGCAACGCATCAGGTGCCGCCAACTACTACAGTGGAAAGGAAAATGTATATGCAATTTATGGTTCTGCTGAATTTAAATTGACAGAGCAGCTCACCATTATAGGAGGAATACGAAACGAGTACAACAAAGTTACTTTTTCAGGCAACAAAGTATCCACGCTTGCAGACAAATCGACTAAAGTAGAAGCAATCAATCAGGACAATAGCTATAATGCTTTTCTGCCAATGTTGCATGTAAAGATCAATGCGACGAAGAATGATATTATTCGGCTGGCATTCACGCGAAGTTTCACCCGTCCCGATTTTGGTAGCCTCAATCCCGGTACGACACAGGACGATATCAACCGTGTCATCACCCGTGGTAATCCAAACTTGAAACCCACTTTCGCTAGCAATTTTGATGTCATGGCCGAACATTACTTTGGCGGCATAGGTATGTTTTCGGCAGGTGCATTTTACAAAAAACTTTCCAACCTGATCTATTCCAATCAATCTACACAAGATATTGATGGTGTTTTATTCAATGTAAATGAGCCCGAGAATCTTCAAAATGCCTGGCTGTTAGGTTTTGAAGCAGGTATATCCAAGCGATTTACAGAGCTGCCAGGAATATGGAAAGGATTTGGAGTAGATGCCAACTATACCTATACAGACTCAAAAGCGAAAGTTCCGCGCTTTGACAAAGGAAAATTGATAGAAGATGAAAGCGTGATTCCTAAGCAGGCAAAACACTTGTTCAATGTCTCCTTGATCTATGAGAATAGCAAGTTTATGGCACGTATTGCCGGCAATTATAAAGGTAAATATCTTGATGCCATTCGTCAGGTCGCAGGACCTGAGCATTACCGTTGGTATTCAAGCAATTTTTCGGTAGACTTTTCTTCTTCCTATAGTATCAACTCGAAATTCAGATTATTCGCCGAGTTAAATAACATTACTGGAGCCCCGGTGCGCTACTATCATGGTGTATACGATCGTGCCGAACAAGCCGAATGGTATTCTGTCCGTGGTCAAGTGGGGATCAGTGCAAAACTTTTTTAAAATATAACAAATATGGAATTCAAACAGATTATCCTAACAACGTTGTCCACCCTGGTACTAGGTACTGGAGTTATTCATGCTCAGCAATCCGAGCTTCCACAGCTTAATGCATTAAAGATCAATCAGATTCAGGTGCTTGGTACGCATAATAGTTATGCTAGGTCTGTGGATCCACGTCTTGCCGCCTATGCTGACCCTATTTTTGCAAAAATGATGGAAAAGATGACCACATTAATCCCCGCGGACAAGCTTGCGTCATTTAAGGAGTTTCATCCAAATCCGATGACGATGAGCGAAGGCTTGAAATATGATCACCCATCTTTTGATGTACAGCTCGACAGTGGTATTCGGAGTTTAGAAATGGATGTCTATTATGACCCTACAGGACATCGTTTCAATAAGCCCGCTGGGTACGAAGTATTAAGTAGCATGGGTGTTTCGGATCTGGCGCCCTATCAAAAGGAAGATTTGGAAAAGCCAGGTTTCAAGATGCTCCATATTGCAGATTTTGATTTTCGATCGCATTATGCTACTTTCCGAGGCGGCTTGAAAGCGTTAAGAAATTGGTCCGACAGACATCCCGGACATCTTCCGATCTTTATTATGGTCGAAGCAAAGGACAAAAGCATACCAATCTTTCCAAATAGCGCTGAGGTTCTCCCTTTTGATGAAAAGGCATTCGATCAGTTGGATGCCGAAGTTGTCGAAATATTGGGAAAAGATAAGCTTATTACCCCAGATGATGTACGTGGAAAGTATACCACCTTACGTGAGGCGGTGCGTTCGGGCAACTGGCCGACTATTAAAACATCCCGTGGAAAATTTGTTTTCTTGTTACTTCCGGCCACTGCTGGAATGAATCTGGAATCTGCTTATGTTAAAGACAGACCCAATCTTGAAAAACGTATCATGTTTGTACAATCGGAACCCAATGATAGTTTTGCATCTTTTATCCTGTTGGACAATGCGCTAGTTCGTCAAAATGAAATTCAAAATCTTGTAAAACAAGGTTATATTGTTCGTAGCCGTTCAGATATCGAAACCTACGAAGCAAAGATCAATGACTATACGAGGGCAGATGCGGCTTTTAATAGCGGAGCCCAGATTATATCCACCGATTTTTTTAGACCAGGTAATGGTTACCATACGTCCTATTATGTGAAGTTGCCTCATGGCAACCCCGCTCGTTCAAATCCTATCAATGGAAGAAAGTGAAGCGTAGATGCTCAGAAACAATAAAAATAAAGAATAAAATAGTACCGTTTCAATATTGAAGCGGTACCATTTTTATTTGAAACTTTTAAAACTCTAGTAAACAATGATACTAGGGGACTAAAAGCGAAAAGTGGCTGTTAGAAAGGATGCACGTGGTGGAATGGACACTGTCGCATAGGGTGACTGTTTTTGGACTGCGAGCGTATATTGCTCTTTGGTAAAGCTATTATTGCCTTCCAATGTTTCCAATATACCTCCTGGTCTTACCCAGCTCATTACACCATATGTATTTAATAAGTTATTGATATTGAGACTTAGTTTTACGCTTTTGCTGAGGTCATAACCCGCTCCAAGGTCAAATTGAGAAAAGGCGGGCAAGGTGAATGTGTTGACCACATTAGCTTGCCTTTTTCCAAGGTAGGACCAGGTGATAAAAGTATAGAATTTTCCATTAAGATAGGTGGGCGTGAGATTGAAAATAGCGCGAGCATTATTATCTGTTTCGTTGCCTGAGTAGGAAATCTTAGTATCATCTTCAGGTCCAGGATTATTGGCTACCCATGACTCGAGATTAACTATTTTAGAACGTTGAAGAGTAGCTATACTACGTATGTTAAAGTGCTTGTCGATCTTCCAGTCAGCTTCAATTTCCACACCCATTGTTCTATATTTTCCGTATAACATCTCAGGTGTATAAAATCCGCCGCCGCTGGCTTGCAAAAATTGCCCGTTGGGTACACCACTAAGAATACTATAGAATGGTGTGACAAAGATGTTGAGCGTTTTTGTTTTAGCTTTTAATCCAACTTCTATTTGTCTAGTCGTACGTTCTTGGGGGTGTAGCAGTCCAATTGTTTCAGGTCTATTGGTAGCGAAGTAAACATCTAGGTCTGGTGCTTTTTTACCTTGAGAATAACGCCCATAGAGGGCAATATTGGTACTGAAGGTATAGTTTAATGCACCGGAAAAAGAAACCGTATGAAGAGTCTTATCATAATCTACCCTTGTTATTTTGTCAACAGTATTGTTGTCGTAAAACGTCTTGGGGTTTCCATCTGTACCTCCCTGTAGTCCAGTTTTCATATAGATACGTTCGTTATATCCTTTGATATTTACATTTTCATAACGGAGACCCCAGTCAAACGTCAACTGTGGATTTATATACCAGGTATGGCCAAAAAATAAGGCCGCCTGGTTTTGTTTAGCATTGAATGTCAGCGAGGCACCATTGTCGCCATACGCTTGCGCGATGCCATCACTGTTACTTATTTGATGTAAGCCCGTCGTGCCGGCGAGTGTCGCGCCAGTAAACTCGAGGGAGATCAGCTGGGGCCTATTTTCAATTGTGCTAAGCGCAATACCATCTATACCTGAATAACGTCTTACATTTGAATAGCCATAATAACCCCCCAGTGTAAAATTCATCTTATCTGTAACCTTTTGAAAAGAAAACTGATCAACAAATTCCTTGACGTTATTTTTATAAGCACCAAAAGTGGTCATAAATACGGAATTGAGCAGAAGGTCCTGTCCAGGAAGTTCATTCTTGTTAACCGTGTAGACTGGTAATCCATTTGAACCTAGCGTTGAAGTAACCTGCATAAGTTCGGCTCCTGTTTTGGCATTCTTGAAAGAATAGGAACCGATTCCCAAACCCTGTTGTCCGGTCATTAAAAAATAGGTCGTCATGTCCGTTGTACTCATTGCTGTGACAGCACCGGGTGTGTTATAGAGAATATCATTGCTTGAATAACGTGCCGCATTATTAAGAGTCCAGCCCGCACCCAATTGTTGTTCCCAATTGACACCACCTGAACGATATTTACTTTTGACTAGATTCTTTGGGTTAAAAGAAATAGAACCACCATATCTAAAATCCTGCGAGGTATAATCAACTGCTGGCATCAACACCGTAGCGTTAATGTCAAAACCTTGGGCCGGTCTTGGTTTGTCGAAATCTTTTGTCGGAATAAACTGGACATAACCATTTCTGTCGTTCAAGTATTTCGCGAAAAACTTAAGCGTACCTCTTTTCAGTTTCTTGACTACATTCGCCTTGACCTGACCGCCATTATTCATGGGATATCCAGGATATCTGCCGCTTTCATCATATCTGTAGAAACCACCAATATTATAAAACCAGTTATTTTTCAATGGCCCACCAATATTCAGATCAACACGGGCATAGCTCCGTCCATCGATCCCGACCAGACCATATTTTGTTCTCAGTTCACCCTCGAAACGATCCGTTCCAGTTTTGGATACGTAATTAAAAACGCCTCCAGGGGCATTGGCTGCGGTAATAGATGCAGTTCCCCCACGTACAGCTTCCAATCGATATAAGGTTGCATCAGGACGGAGGAAAAAATCAGGACCATAATTGAAATATGTCGTGTTGGTTACCGGTAAACCATCTTCTTGCATGGAAACATATTCGTAACCAAAACTACCATCTTGTGTCCCAACGGTGATGCCTCTGCTGGCCACGCTATTGCGTATTTCGCCTAGTGACGAATTAACAAACACCCCAGGTACATTTTTCAAGAGATCGGCAGCACTCAATGGGACTACCCGTTCTATTTGTCCGGCATCTAGTGTACTGATCGCAACGGACGCGTCCATACGCTTGCGTTTGTCAAAAGTTCCCGTCACAAACACTTCATCCATCTTGTTGTTTTCGGATGTAAGTATCACTGTTGTATTTTGCCCAGGACTTGCCTGTTGCTCTTTGTTGAGATAACCGATGGAGGAAACTTGTAGTATAACAGACCTACTCGTTACCCCTGCTATCTGGAATGCCCCCAGATGATCACTCACAGTTCCCAAATTGCTGTTTTTAACTTTGATGGTAGCCCCCTGTATCGCTTGTCCACCAGTATCTTCTATTTTCCCTGAGAGGATATTTGACTGTCCAAAACAGAACGTAAAGGCGCAGGTCAAAAATAAGATGAGAAGATAATTTTTGTAATTTATTGATTGTGTTTTCATAGCGGTTATAATTGGTGATATCGACATTATAACAGTGCTTGGTAAACTGACACCTTGAATTTGTCGCCGAGTTCGTTGTGCCTTAGTGGCCACTGTTGTATAAATAGTAGTGCAATTATTTTTTCTCGCGGGTCCGCCCAAAAAGTCGTTCCGAAGAATCCACCCCAAGAGATGCTTCCTTCTGATAGACCCAATCTCGCATTGCCTTCACTTGAAGTGATCTGAAAACCAAGTCCAAATTTATCGTCCCCCAAAGAAAGATATCCGATCTGATTTTTGGTCATTATTTCTATCGTATGTCGTGATAGTAAACGATGACCATTATAGATACCTTTGTTTAATAGCATCTGAAGGAATAGGGCATAGTCTTTTAATGTTGATACAAGGCCGGCCCCACCAGCGTAGAGTCCATTGTGATTAATTGGATAGTCAATAGAGACATTCGGAAAAGTATTGTCAGCCCATGGCATGACTGTTCCAGTTTGCTTATCTTCTGTGTAAACTTGGACCAGTCGATGTTGCTTTTCTGTGGGTAAGTCAAAATAGGTATCCTCCATTCCTAATGGTTCAAAAATTCGAGTTTTGAAAAATTGATCGAGTGTTTTTCCGGAAGTGACCTCAACTAACCTTCCCAATACATCTATACCCAGACTATAAGTAAATTTTTCGCCAGGTTGGTGGATAATAGGCAAGGTCCCCAATTTGTTAATCATTGGTTCAAGTAGTAGGGGAGTTTTTGAAAATCCGGCGATGATACCTGCTTTGGCATAGATTGCTTGCATCTGTGGCGATCCAATTTGGGCGTAATCTAAACCAGAAGTGTGTGTAAGCAGGTCGCGAATTGTAATCTCGCGCTTGGCGGGTACAGTAGTAAATGTACTGTCCTTTTCATTAAACTTATCTAATACACGAGGTTTAGCAAAGGAGGGGAGATAGCGTGAGATTGGATCATCTAATAAAAATTTACCTTCTTCATAGAGCATCATAACGGCGGTGCTTGTAATCGCCTTTGTCTGTGAAGCGATCCGGAAGATCGCATCCTTGTCCAAACTCTTTTTAGGTTTTATCCGATCTACTCCAAAAGCTTTATGATAAACGGTGTTTCCATGATGAATCAATAGAGCAGCTGCACCTTTTATCCAACTACTGTCGACGTACTGTTGTAATAACAGATCAATACGTTGGAGGCGCTCTTGGGAAAATCCATGGATTGTTTTTTCAAGATTACCTTCTTTGCCAGGTACTTGCGCAAAAGATAGCAAGGGCAGCAAGGCATAAATTAAATAAATAGCTATTTTCATCTTTTTCTGAGCAAAGTAATTTTTGAAAATTATTTTATAGGTTTATAGAAGTATTCATACATAAAACTGTATAATTCCGGAAATACCCTATCAGGTAATAAACCATGTGGATAACCGGGAAAATTATGCAGTTCTACTGGAATACCGGCTTTGATCAGTTTAACACCTAAATCCAATCCACCATCACGTAGAGGATCGACACCACAGGTTGCGATATATGTAGGGGGTAACTGGCTGAAATTATCGGTCATTCCTGGCAATACATTCTTAGGGATCTTGGAGGCATAATCTTTGCCTATGTACAGTTTCAATAGGTAGGGTATATCGGCTCCTTTCACGCCTGGTATTTGCCAGAGCTCACGTACAGAAACGTGGTTTGTATCTATATCTGCAGGAGGAAAAAATAAAGCCTGAAGGGCGATTTTTGGTCCCTTTCGTTCGCGATTTAATAAAGTCATGCTGCCAGCAACTCCAGCTCCGGCGCTACCGCCACCCAAACCTATTTGTGTTGTATCCCCCTGAAAATTTTTCGCATTCTTAATACTCCATAGAAAAACAGCATACGCATCGTGAACTGCGGCTGGGTAAGGATGTTCAGGTGCGAGTCGATAATCTACCGAAATAACGACAACCTTTCCCCGTATTGCCATATTTGCACAATGCTTATGGTCTCCGTTCAGATTTCCATAGACAAATCCACCACCATGAAACCATAAGAAGATTGGGGCAGTAGCACTGTATTTGGGTTTGTAGATCCGAACTGGAATTTCAGGATCACCCGCCTTCAAACCGGGGACATTGCGATATGTTATCTCCACACTATCTGCATTGGTTAATAGCGGTATAGTGGATTGCTTTTCTTTCTCCCTTACGGACTTGATATTTTCATAGTCCAACTGTGTGAGGGGCATCAATGCCAATGGAGCGTATTTGGGGAGAAGTCTCTGACTTACTTCTTGAGGAGTAAGCGGGCGGACTGTGTACTTATCTTGTGCCCGAATCCCCAAGAGATGAACAAAGACCAAACATGTGATAAAAATAATCTTTTTCATATATATATATTTAGTGACCATACTGTTGTATCCATTGTATTGCTGCTCCGTATACGCGTTTTCGAGCGTTCTTATCCGTCATATTCAAATCATGACCAGCGCCTTCTATACGGACAAGCTCATGCACAATTTTCCTATTGGAAAGCGAATCGTTGAGCTGTTGGGACTGTGAGAAGTCGACGACTGGATCTGCTGTACCATGTACTATCAGCACAGGGATATCTTTGATGTGTTTTATGGGACTAGACTTGTAAAAGCTAATGTCCAATGGTTGACCTGATTCATAAATATGCCCTGTCATTTTTACAATGACATCTTTTAGCCCGACTTTTTCTGAATAAGCAAGTGTCGTGGTATCAGTTAAATTGACAGGACCACAAAATTCAACAATGGTTTTAATCCGCTTGGACGATGTATAGCCATACAAGAGCGCCAAATGGGCGCCAGAGCTGACCCCGGTCATTGTAAAACCATCTTTACGCGTGTTCCACTCCGAGGAATGGGCTATACAATAATCCAGGGCTTGATCTATATCAGCTAACATTTGTTGATAATGAATAGCCGCATGATCTGCATATCTATGATTGATACTAACAACGGCAATACCATGTTGAAATAAAGTATCCTGATAGTCTCGTATATATTCTTTACCAGCCATTGTCCATGCTCCGCCATGGATCAGCAGGACAAAAGGTGTATTTTTATTCCTTTTAGCTGGAAGGAATACATCCATGATCTGGCGTTCGTGCTTGCCATAAGCAACATCCATTAGCCGGCTTTCTTGTTGTTGAGGGAGCTGTTGTATAGGTTTGCTGCTTTTGCATCCAAATAAGGTTAACAAACTGATCAGTAATAGCAGATTTCTTTTCATTGTTACAATATTTTAGTCAGTTATTTATTTAATTTTTCATTGTCGGCAGCCCGCAGTTCTTTTTTGAGAATTTTACCGGTTGCGGATATAGGCAATGCATTGGCAAAGTGGATCACACGGGGATATTTATATTTCGCCAAACGATCTTTTGTCCAACAGATCAGCTCATCTTCGGAGATTTCCTCCTGCTCTTTTAGAACTACAACTGCTTTTATTTCCTCCCCAAGTTTTTCATCGGGGATACCTATAACAGCAACTAGAGAAATTGCTGGATGTTTCATCATAATTTCTTCTATCTCTCTTGAGTAGACATTCATACCTCCACGAATGATCATATCTTTTGTCCGATCCACAATAAAGTAGAAACCTTCGTCATCCCGATAAGCTACATCACCCGAATGCATCCAACCATTCTCAATGGCTTCTTCTGTTGCGGTATGTTTATTATAATAACCTTTCATAACATTATGTCCCCTGAAAACCAGTTCCCCGGTCTCATAGTTCGGTAGGGTATTGCCATCCTGATCTATAATTTTCACATCTACGCCCCATACCGGGAGTCCAATAGATCCTGGCTTGAAGCCTAAACGGATATCATTAAAAGTGACGACCGGAGAGCCTTCACTCATTCCATACCCTTCAATCACTTGAACATTGAACCGATCCTGAAAATCTTGTAATACTTTGACCGCTAGGGATGCCCCTCCAGAGACGCAGAGTCGTAAACTGTTACTGATATCTTCGTCCCTAAGCTGTTGATGGTGGAAGTTGAGTAGCGCCCAATACATGGTAGGAACACCAGCAAAAACTGTGATGTTTTGTTGTACAATGATTTCCATAATAGTCTGCGGATCAAATCGAGGTACCAGAACATGTTTTGCGCCCCTATAGATCCCGGCATTCATCAGTGTTGTCATTCCAAAGATGTGAAATAGGGGCAATACCAGTAATTGTACGTCACGATTACTTGTTTCAAAGAGATCCGCAACGAGCTGAGCATTGCAGAACAGATTGAAATGAGTAAGTTCTGCACCTTTTGGGAGGCCAGTCGTCCCGGATGTATAGACTAAAACAGCAGTGTTATCTGCTCCAGTCTGTGCACTCGTAAACTCGTTGGAATGGCTTTTTATAAAATTGTTGTAATGCATGATCCGTTCGTCAACAAATTGGATATTTTGATCTAGTGTAATGAAATGTGTGCATTGAGATGCCTTGTTGAACGCATAAAAACATTGATCGGCGATAGGTAAAGTTTCTTCGTTCGAGTAACAGAAATATACTTTTGCATTGCTGTCATCCAAGTGATATAGGATCTCATCCTTTTTCAATAAAATATTTAGTGGAACAACAATAGCGCCCAGTTTAAGTACAGCATAATAGATCACTGGAAAATCGATGATATTTGGTACGGACATCGCGATTTTGTCGCCAGAGATTAATCCGATATTTTTTAATGCATTGGCTAGACGGTTTACCTGTTGATTCAATTGCGTGTAACTCATTTCTATTTTGCCATCGGAGATAGCAACATGGTTTGCATAGCGTCTTGCAGAATCTTCAAGAATTAAAGATAGATTAAACATACATTTATAACTGGTTAGTTTTAAGTACTCTAAAAGGAGTCTCCTAATGTGTTATAAAGTTATGTTAACATAGTAAATTGTATTGTATCGAAACGGAAATGCTTTGATACGAAATGGGAGTATTTTAATGCGCTGAATTTAGCCTATCTTGTAATGGGGAGGTGCCGAAAAAACGTTGATACAAGCCAGAGAAATGCCCTCTATTACTATAACCTATTATTTGGCTGATTGTTGCAATAGGTAGGTCTGTGGTTCTAATAAGTTCACGGGCTTGTTCAAGACGTAGTTTGATATGGTATTGATGAATCGGTAAACCATATATTTTCTTGAAATTTTTCTTAAGATCATATTCGTTTAACCCGACTTTTCTACTAAGCAGTTTGATTGAGAGCGTTTTGTTGATATGATTCTGTACAATCTCATGAGCATTATTTATCGCTGAAAGATGCCGATTGGATATATCGTCAAAGTGGAGATCTATTTCTTTGGTACGCAGATAATCGATCCAGTAATAAATGAATTCCAGCATTTTGCTTTCTAACAACATTGCGCTGGGAATATCATCCGGACTCAACGTTAATATTTGCTTCTGTAGGTTGATGATGTTATTATTGTAACAGTATTTTTCAAAATGATCTGGAAATCGGCCATTATGGAGATTGAGGTATTTTTCAGGAATAAAAAAACGGAAACCATCCACTTCAGTGATTTCCCATTCAAATCTTTTGTCACCTTCAATTGAAGCGGAATGTATTTGCCCGCTTTTGTTGACGCGAAAATCTATTAATCCTTTTTTGCCCACTTGATCCTTTGAGATAAACATAGATTCTTCCTTAAATTTCCATTTCCCTCTAAAATAATGGATATCGTTGCGGATATACAACTGTAGGGCACCCTCTCCAACATTTTCTGGAAACATAAGGTTTATCGAGTTCCATGCACAATTATTCCCAAAGCTGTAGTTGTTGGTCAATGTAGCTGCAAAATCTGCAGGGTCGATGTAAGGCAATTTAAGTTCCATTTTCTTAACAATTGGTTTATTTCGGTATTAAGCTAATGATTCTGCTGTTGCTAATATAAACATTTTCAGTGGATTAAAAGATGTTGTAAAAGTAAGAATTTTCATCACCGGTGTATGTGATCGTCCCTGCTGGATGCAAATTAATTCATATATGGAGTCTAATTGCAAAACTAAGGTCAAAGTCGTGATGTGAAATGTTGAAGAAAATTCATAGATTCATGGTAGTTTGGGATAAGGCTGCCGAAATCTATTTTTAAACGCCCTGGAAATGAAGATTTATATGCTTATTTCTAGTATACAAAAGAAGAGTTAGAGGAGATAATTGCTAGGGTAGAAAGCGACAAGGAAATAGAAATAATAAAAGTAACTAAGCTTACGAATAAAGATCAATCGATCCTATTTTGTGAAATTCGAAAACCTATTTATATCGCAGATAAAGAGTATTTAAAAAAAAACGAAAAAAAGGTGAATCCACGGATTATTGTCTCTTCGTTCTTTCAGATCTCAGGATAACTGGGGAACGCTATTGATTAAATTTTTATTTACTGGCGTAATAACAACTTTGACTGTAAAGACGCTGTAAATTTGCAGTCGAAAGCCAGCTATATTTTGCGAGTATAAATTGTTTGAATTGGTAGAACGCTACGAATTCAACTCCTGAATCGGAGCGAATGGGATTCTCGGCCACGTAGTTATGTGCAATTTGATGTACCCTCTTGCAGATCAGATTGCATTCTTCCTGTTGTTGCTTATTTAGATTAGGAAATTTAATTTCCAGCCTTTCATTTATAGGTTTTAACCAATTTTTTCCAAATTCCATGGATAGTTGGAGTCCATAATTTAATATTTCAATTGATAGGTTCATTTGAGCCATAAATCATAATAAGTTTGTTGATCTAGTTTTGTTTTTGCTCGCTATAGAGGCTTACTTGTATAGGTTCTTGATTAGCTTTTTATATACCATAACTAAAATAACAATTTATCCTTAAAAACATGCTGCCAGCTCTAAAACAATTCAAACGAAAATCCATATATCCACATTTCTGGAAATCAGGCATTGGACGACTATCTCGTTTTCAAGACTAGAAATGTGATTAACTATGAATATTAGATTAGGTTTTGTTCAAATTAATAATGAATTATGTTAAGTTATATTGCAGCGATCTGCCTGGTTTTCTTGGGAATAATGCTTAAATATTCCTCTCAAGACAGTTATAGGCCATTAAGAAAATATTGTATTTTTTTATGATTGGAGGGTTGTTTTCCCTACTTTATAACCTATTTCAATTACTTTAGATGATATACAAAATTCTACTTTTGTTTAACACGGTCGTAAGCCATGTTCAAGAGGTAACATGCATAGCCTATGTCTGTTTATTGTGAAGGTGAAAACTTATCCATCCTGAATTTTTAAGTACATGATGATCCTTAATTTTTCTTTCAAGCATCAGGGATTGTTTTAGCTCTTTATTTAATAAGATGTCCAATAAGCCATTACTGTGTACATGTGCAAACTCTCTTCCCTTATAATTAAACTGAGTCCCACCATATTTATGTATTCCAATCGTAGTTTCGGGCATCCGCGCCACATCTTCTTCCAGTTCATCGATCCAATCCAGTAATTCGGGTTTGGTAAAAAACATCCAAAATCTCATCAGACTATCAAATATAATGGCGACTAAAGGGATATCCTTTAAAAAACTAGCTCTTTTCACTACAAAAGAAAACATAGACTATCTCTCACTTAATAACTTAATATGCTCCATTACTCTTATATCTGCATCTTTGGGCATCAATGAAGACAAGAAGCCAATGACTAGGAATGTGAAAATGCTGGCTGTTAAAATTCCTTGAAGTGTTTTGGAATTTAGTGCTCTATATAGCGTTTCTTTCAAATTCATTGTATTTGATCGTTTATTCTGGTCTATTAAAAATGAGGTGTTTAGTTAAAACTGTGGTGTGGTTTGTATCTTTTTTACAATTTAGTAAGAATTTAAGAGATTGATGATCTAAAAATTACGATACCGATTATTTTTTTCGTAAAAACCAACCGTACAAATCTTATTTAAACCCCTATAGTATACAAATTATCTGATTGATCCTGAGTGTGATATATGTTATATCAATCTCTTGTGTTGATTTTTTGCTAATAATATTAGTATTTTTGAGTGCGGCAACTACCGAAAATAAAAGTCGTGCGGAATGGCTGGATAGCGAATTGAAAAACATGGAAAGGAGTATAGTACATTGTGATCTAGATACATTCTTTGTATCTGTCGAGCGTTTGCAGAATAGCAAGCTTATTGGAGTACCTGTGCTCATAGGGGGGAGCAGTGACCGTGGGGTAGTTGCATCCTGTTCCTATGAGGCCCGTAAGTTTGGCGTACATTCCGCTATGCCGATGCGGCTAGCCATGCGTATGTGTCCCGAAGCGATTGTGGTGCGGGGGGATCATGATATGTACAGTCAGTATTCCAGTATCGTGACGCAGATTATCGAAGAGGAGACACCCATTGTTGAAAAAGCAAGTATAGATGAGCATTATCTTGATGTCTCGGGAATGGATCGCTTTTTTGGCTGTTGGAAATGGACACAAGAGCTTCGCCAGCGGATTATCAAAGAAACAGGATTGCCCATCAGCTTCGGATTATCCGTCAACAAGACCGTTTCCAAGATCGCGACGGGGACAGCCAAGCCCTGTGGCGAAAAGCAAGTTCAAGGCGGTACCGAAAAAGGATTTCTAGCTCCACTGTCCATCCGCAAGATCCCCATGGTCGGGGATAAATCTTTTACCCTGCTGCGTAATATGGGGATCTCCAAGATCGGAACCTTACAGCAGATGGAAGTATTCACGATGCAGAAAGTCCTCGGCGAGAATGGGATCAACATCTGGCGTAAAGCCAATGGTCTGGACGATTCATTGGTCGTACCTTTTCGTGAACAAAAGTCCATGTCCAAGGAAAACACCTTTCAGCAGGATACCATCGATATGGATGTACTTCGCCGCACCTTGATCAGCATGGTCGATACACTGGCCTTCGATCTGCGGAAAGATCAGAAGCTGACGAGTTGTGTCACCCTTAAGATCCGCTATAGCAATTTCGATACCCATACCCAGCAGCTGCAGGTCGGTTATACCAACTCCGATCGAAAGTTAACGGAAGTTGTGCTCTCCCTTTTTAAGAAACTGTATAGCCGCAGGATGCTGATACGGCTTATCGGGATCAAGTTCTCAGGACTGATCTACGGTTCCTATCAGACCCATCTTTTTGATGATAGTGCCGACGAAGTCAACCTGATGCAGGCTATGGACAAGATCCGAAAACGTTATGGTGCCGAATTTCTGATGAAAGGTATCTGTGCACCGTTACCTGAGAAAGGAGGGGAGTATGCTCTTAAATCTACATAGTTACTTTAGCCTACGATTTGGCACACTGAGTCTACAGGATCTTATTTCGGGGATGCTGGCAGGTGGTTATGATACTGCAGTTTTGACCGATATCAACAACAGTTCGGGATCGCTGGATTTTATTAAAATGGGGCGTGAGGCTGGACTCAATCTCCTTGCAGGCATGGAATTCCGTGATGGTGATCAGCTTTGTTTCATCGCCATCGCCAAGAACGAACAGGGATTTCGGGAGATCAACGAATATCGGACCAAGCTCAATATGGAAAACCGTGCCACACCCGAGTGTGCACCCGAGTTTGAACAGGTCTTTGTGATCTATCCCTTTAGCCGGATCAATACATTTCAATTGCGGGACTTTGAATACATTGGTATCCGCCCAAGTGAGCGCACCCGCGCGCAACTGCTGGAGCGGAAGCTGCTTGACCGCTGTGTGATCTTCGCACCCGTTAGTTTCCGCCGAGCTGATTATACCCTGCATCGGCAACTACGAGCTATTGACAACAATCTGTTGATATCCCAATTGGAAAGGGAGCAGGTCGCTGCCGAAGATGAAGTCTTTGTTGCTAAGGTCAAGCTGATGCAACTATTTTCCGAGTTACCACAACTGCTGACCAATACCAACCGTATACTAGGACAATGTTCCTTCAGTTTTGATTTTACTAGTGTCAAGAATAAAGCGACCTTTACCGACAATCGCTACAACGATAAGCAGCTATTGCATAAGTACTGCATGGAGGGATTTATCAGACGTTATGGCCGAAATGATAGCTTTGCTGCCGATCGTATCCAGCGCGAACTTGAAATCATTGAAAACCTGCGTTTCTCGAGTTATTTCCTTATTACCGATGATATCTGTCGCCATGCGCGTAGTCGTAGTTTTCATTACGTAGGCCGTGGATCAGGAGCAAATTCTGCCGTGGCCTATTGCCTCGGGATTACGGATGTTGATCCCATAGCCCTCAACCTTCCTTTTGAGCGTTTCCTCAATCCGAAGCGGAAGAGTCCACCCGATTTTGATGTCGACTTTAGCTGGAATGAGCGGGACGAAATGTATGCGTATATTTTTAACAGTTATCAGACCGGTCATACAGCATTGATGGGTGCCATGAGTACATTTCGGTCGCGTAGTATCTTACGTGAACTCGGTAAGGTATACGGTCTGCCCAAAACAGAGATCGACCGACTGGTGCACGAGCCGGAGCATATGCTCAATAAAAATGAAGTCACGAATACTATTTTGAGCGTGTATAACCGCATGGCCGATTTTCCCAATCAACGAACCATTCATGCCAGTGGGGTACTGATTTCCGAGGAGCCGCTGACATGTTATTCTGCCATGGACAATCCACCCAAAGGACTACCCACCATGCAGTTTGATATGTATGTTGCCGAAGATATCGGTTTTGAAAAATTTGATATCCTTTCCCAGCGCGGTATCGGCCATATCAAAGATTGCTGCACCATTGTTCGGGAGAACCTGGGCGTTGTCATTGACACCGACAATCCAAAGCGCTTTTTCGAGGACGACAATATTGCCGCACAGCTCAAATCAGCCAATACCATTGGCTGCTTCTACGTCGAAAGCCCGGCCATGCGACAGCTACTGACCAAGCTGCGCTGTGACGATTACCTGACCCTGGTGGCAGCCTCATCCATTATCCGCCCTGGTGTCGCCAGTTCAGGCATGATGGGTGAATACATCCGTCGCCATCACGATCCCAGCACAGTAGTCTATCCACACCCTGTATTCAAGGAACAGCTTGAAGAGACTTACGGGGTTATGGTGTATCAGGAGGATGTAATGAAAATCGCCAATGCCTATGGTGGGCTTGATATGGCCGACTCCGATGTGCTGCGACGTATGATGTCGGGCAAATATCGCAACAAAGACCATCTACTTGAGATCGAGGACAAGTTCTTTTCCAACTGCAAAACCAAAGGCTATGATGAAAAAATCAGCTGGGAGATCTGGCGGCAGATGGAAAGCTTTGCCGGATACTCGTTTAACAAGGCACACTCTGCATCCTATGCGGTAGAGAGCTACCAGAGTCTGTTTCTCAAGACCTATTACCCATTGGAGTTTATGGTTGCTGTACTGAACAATTATGGTGGTTTTTACAATCGTAAGGTCTATGTCAATGAAGCGCGCGTATCTGGTGGTACCATTTGCCTGCCCTGTGTCAATCAGTCGATTTTCAATACCTCGATCAAGGGTAAGGATATCTATCTCGGTTTTGATTGTCTGCAGCATCTGGAAGAGAAATTAGCCCATCGGATTATAGCCGAACGTGAGCGAAATAGTATGTATCAGAGTATGGAGGACTTTGTCAAAAGGACGCAGGTTGGGCTCGAACAGGTTATTATTTTGATCCGTGTAGGAGCTTTGCGGTTTACGGGGCTAGGGAAGAAGGAATTGCTGTGGGAGGCCCACCTGTTGATGAGCAGACACAAGCCCGCTGGGGTAGGTATGGCCCTGTTTGAGACCGAGAGCCGCAAACCGATTCTTCCTCCTTTGGAAGAAGATATCCTGGAGGACTATTACGATGAGATGGAGCTCATTGGTTTTTGTGTGACAGGGACGCTCTTTGACCTTGCCAAAAGCGATTACCGTGGTGATATGCCATCCAAGGAACTCCATTTTCACAAGGGTAAAATTGTACGCGTTGTCGGCGATTTTGTCTGTGAGAAATTTGTGAAGACCAAGCGTGGCGACCAGATGAAATTCGGAACCTTCCTGGACACTGAAGGGCATTTCTTTGATACCGTACATTTCCCACAAACACTCGTAAAATATCCCCTAAGAGGAGCGGGGATCTATCTGATCGAGGGCAAGGTCATTGTCGAATATGGATGTCCATCCATTGAAGTTATCCGCTGTGCGAAGATGCCTTTAAAACCCGATCCGAGGAGTGAGTAAAATAGCTTAGTTAATTCGAATATATAAAATCTTAAAGCGTGTACGACAGCACTATATTGCTTCCCATCCTAGCATTTATACGGCAGGAGAGAAACTGTATTTAATACATTTGCGATTTTCTTGTTAACCGCTGATTGCTCTGCCAGATAAAAATCCTTGTCAAAATTTGAATGACAAGGATTAATTTCTGATCAGATCTTATATTAATCAATGGTAATGTTATTGATTGCTCTTTCGAGTGATGTCTCCATTATTCCGGGAATTGAAAGACCTTCTGCGCGGAAAACACTGATGTCAGAAACACCGTAAAAGCCAAAGATATTTTTGATGTAAGGAATATTGGAGTCGTATATTTGGTAAGGGCCTTCCGAATAGATATTTCCAGAGGTAAAAGCGATGTAAAGCTTCTTGTCGTTTAACAAGCCCTTTGGCCCATTTTCATCATATTTGAAAGTATATCCTGCCCTTGAAGTAAAATCGAAGTAAGCTCTCAGAGTCGCGGGAACCGAAAAATTGTACATTGGAGAATCAATGACAATAATGTCAGCTTCCTTTAATTCCGAAATTAAATCTTCCGAATATTTGCTGATTGATTGCTGTTCTTCAGAATGATTTTCAGCGGGTGTAAAAAACGTATTTATATGCACCTCCTCTAAAAGTGGAACTTTACTTTTTGTAAGATCGCGTTCTTTTACAATGCTATCGGAATACTTTTCCTGAATTTTTTGAATAACAGCAATTCCTAATTTTCTACTTGCAGATACCTCCGCTCTTGGACTTGAAATAATGTGAAGTATGTTTTTCATTTTTCTTTGTTAAAATTTCTTTAACAAAATTATGTATATTAGCTTATTAAAAGTTAGTAGTAATCAAAAGGTTAGTAGTAACCTTTAGGTTAGTTTAAAGTCGAATCTCATGGAAAATACAATTCATTTAGAGGAGCCCATTACAGCTACAAAATGTTCCGAAAATCTTTCCTCTGTTGAAGATGCAATTTATGTTATCGGTGGAAAATGGAAATTAAAGATTATTATTGTTCTGCAGGAAAACGGGAATATCAGATTTAATGAGCTTCAAAGAAATATTAAGGGGATCTCCGCGCGAGTGCTTTCAAATGAACTGAAAGACCTTGAATTAAACGGTTTTGTCAAAAGAGTTGTGCATGCTGAGCAAACGCCAGTGGTTGTAGAGTATATTTCCACAGATTACAGCAGAACCCTAAAAAACGTTATTATAGCACTTTCGGATTGGGGAAAAATGCATAAACAAAATATTCGGACAGAAACATTTTTAAATCAATAAAATTAAACTGTCAGCTTATGATGAATATTTCTATGATGAAGTTGTTTTTGATTTTTGCTTTTCAAAACCAACCTCCTGTCTGCCAGACTGCCTACGATATGAAATGAAAATAGTGATGATCTTGTCCAAGATCATCCTACAGAAACAGGATGCTATATTTTTGCCTGCACAAACTCGCCTTTTTCACTGACAGCTTTATTACCCCACTCTGTAATAGCCTCCAAAACCGGAACAAATGATTGACCAAAATCGGTTAATTTATAGATGACTTTGATAGGAGGTTTTTTACCATATACTTCCCTGGACACTAACCCATCTTTTTCCAGTTGTTTCAACTGCAAGCTCAATGTCATTTCTGTAACGGATGGCATTTCTTTACGAAGTTCACTATACCTCTTGGCCTCGTCCTTTAAATGATACAGAATAACCGCTTTCCATTTTCCTCCCACTAAATCCATTGTCAAACTCACCGTACAAGGGTAGCTCTTCTCATTCAGTTTTACATAATCACTGGTACATTCAATTTTCATTTTGTTTTTTTTTGCAGCTATCTATTTTGATAGTTATTGCAAATCTACTTTGCTAAAATTAGTTTTGCAACTATAAAAATTATAGTTAATTAAAATAATGAACAATGATATCAAAATTAAAAAAACAAGACGCTTTGGAGTACGATGATCGACCAATAATCACCGTCGTTGGTGTGCTGGGCAAACAAGGCTTGAGCGCCGCTCGTTCACTTGTGGAAAGTGGACTTTATCGGGTACGAGGCATTACCCGCAGGGTCAATTCAGCAGAAGCGATTAAGCTGGCAGAGCAGGGAGTTGAACTGCTGAATCTGCCTCTTGATCTTGGCTATAAAAAGGCTTTTATAGAAGTATTTAAGGGTTCTTATGGCGTTTTCTTGATGACGCCAAACATTGCCCCGCCAGCTACCCACGAATTTGAATTAGGGAAAGAGTTGGCGGATGCTGCCGTGGAAGCTGGTGTACAGCATGTTATTTTCAGCAGTTTGGAAAACGTGGATAAAATATCAGGCGGAAAATTGTTTGCCCCTCATTTTACAGACAAGGCCAGGGTCGAAGAATATATCCGAACGCTGCCCGTGACAAGCTCGTTTATTTACATGGCTTTCTTTTTCACAAATCTGCTTGAATTTTATACGCCGCAAGTAAAAGGAGACAGCCTTGTGTTCCCGATTTATTTACCCAAAGATTTTCGGGCGCCATTTGTTGATCCGCTTACAGCTACCGGAGCAGCAGTTCTGGAAATATTTTCCAATCCTGTTGAATACTCAGGTAAGTCCCTTCCAGTCGTAGGAGATATGATCTCCCCTGGGGAAATAGTGGAAACTTTCACAAAAGTTACAGGCAAAAAGGCTGAGTATGCCTCGGCACATACAAAAGAGGACATGCTTAAACACTTTCCAGAATTTGAGGCAAATGATGATTTGGTGAGGGAGATTTTGGGTATGGCAAGTTACGTTATTGAGTATGGGTATTACGGTAAGGAACGTGATCTGGAATGGAGTAGACAGGTAAATCCTCAAAGCTTTACATGGGAGCAATTTCTTCGCAATACAGGTTGGAAAGGTCAAAAACTTTTGTTTTGATTACACTTCATTCTAGACATCAACTCAGATGGAAAGCATTACAGCAAAAAATAGCTACATATTTTTCGAGGTGTGATAATTTCGAAAAAACCGCAAATACCTACGGATGATAATTTGTCTCCAGCGAATTATAATTCGTTTAATTTCCTATAGGTTTTACAGTTAAATTTGAGTATAAAATAAAGCTGACATTGTCAATTAGTATATTTCATTTTAGAATAATCATACATGAAGAAACTATTATTACTAGCCATTTTACCTTTAATTTTTTCTTGCAAAAGTCATGAAAAAATAGATTTAGCGACATTGAACTTAAACGAGCCGATTGAAAAAATCAGCAGCTTTGATGACGCATTATTGATTGGTGTAGAAACTGTTGAGTATCCTTTTAGTTTGTTGTTGGAAGTTGAGAAATCGAAGAGATATAGTTTCGATGGAATTAATTTGGAAGGCCAGCGGATTATTTTTCAAATCGAATCGGAGAAACTGAAAACAGATAGCATTACACGCCTTGGTGGCGGACATATCGACATCAAGCAAGCTAAAAATACCAAAGAGTTAAATGAAGCTTTAAAAAATTACGATGCAAAGCGTAAAATCTATGGTGTAAGAATTGAGTTGAAAACGCCAGAAATACAGACCAATATCTTAAAGAAACTAGAGACTAAATATGGTAAGGGTACTAAAAATCCAAATACCGACAACGGTTTGTACTGGAATATAAAGACCCAAAATAAATTTATTTTTTATGCTCCAGACTACAGCAGGTTAATCCTACTGAACAATACCGATCTGTCTAAAACTTGCTACTGGGATATTATGAATGGTTTAATTGATTTTGGCGGATGCAATAATGAAAAATACATGGCAGACTTGATGAAAAATGCGACTAAGCCAGAAGATGTGAAAGAGAAACCTACGATAAAAATTGAGAAGGATTGGAACATTAATGGAGTGATTGTGGGTAGAACAACGGAAGAAGACTTTTTAAAATCAGCCACAAACAAACGTTTTGAACGAATAATAGAACTTGATGGTACTACCGGAAAAACGAACGAAATCTATTATCAGAATAACTATCACGATTTCTATTTTTATTTTGCTGCAAGCAAAAGCAATCCCGATAATCCAAAGGAAAACTTCATTAATGGCTACGCCATCAACGACTTTAGAAAGGTGGATATCACATTTGACAATGGCCTAAAACCAGGTTTAAAATTTGAAGAAGTGCTAAAGTTGTTAAAAAAGCTGAAAATAGCCTATCACCCGGTTGATTTCGTCAATTATATCGAAATTAAAACTTCACCCTATAAAGTGACCTTAAATTTTAATGATAAGATGTTGCTTAATGGAATGTTTATTAAATAGCTTTGTGAGCAGTTTTGCCGAAGAGGCAAAGAAACCGATTTTTATAAATTGTTGCAAAATCAAACGCATGAAAAAGATTAAAAAGTTCCTTTTACCGGTTATCATCCTAGGTCTAATAGCTCTAGCTTTCGTTTTGTTAACCAACAGTAACGTAACAACCCAAACCGAAAAGCTGATTTTCACCAAACTTAAAGATGTGCCAAAAACGAAGGTAGTCATCATTTTTGGCGCTGGTATAAACGGAGATCAACCCAGTAGGTATTTAAAAGATCGGTTGGATGCTGGGATTTCACTGTACAAAAATAATAAAGTGGATAAAATATTGCTGTCGGGAGATAACGGAAGAGATGAATACGATGAGCTCACGGTAATGAAGTTATATTGTCAGAAAAACGGTGTCGATACCACAAAAATTTTCATTGACTATGCTGGGTTTGATAGCTACTCGACTATGTACCGTGCAAAACATATTTTTCATGTTGATACAGCAATCTTGGTATCTCAGAAATACCACCTGAACAGATGTATTTATCTAGGCGATAAATTGGGCATAAAATCATTCGGCTATAGTGCAGATAGGGGTGTTTATCCAGGTTATAAATACTATGCATTTCGGGAAAAACTATCCGTCACCAAAGCCGTTTTGGATATTATAAGGGGCAGAAAACCAAAGTATCTAGGTGAACCGGTTGATGTAAATGGAAAATCAAATTATACGAAAGAATAGCTTATGAGATACCTTCTTTTCTTCGCATCACTTATGTTTTTAGGTTGTAATCCTATCCCTAAAAAAGATAAACACCCAGATGTGCCTCAACTGATTGAGTTGCTAAAAGATGAAAGCAAGTTCAGAAAAGTTACTGATATGACTGGCTTAAGTAGGCTAGTTTTTTTAAACGACGATAGAATACTTTTAAAGCCCGACAACAGTAACTCGCCCGTAAAGATTATTGATGTAGATAAAAATATGCTTTTTGAAAAGATTTACGATTGGGAAAAGCCATTTTACATCGATAAACAAGGAAATCTATATTTCAACGGCAAGAAGTTTTTCTATCCAGATTATGGAAAACAAGAAGATTTTAAAACGGTGGTTATTGCAGATAGCCTGCGCAAAAAATCAGAAGAATTGAAAGATCTGAACGACAGCTTGCAGATGAACGCTTTAAATAAATACGAGGTAGAAATGCTGAAACCGTATGGGCTCAAACCTTGTCCCTACACGATCGTGAACACAGAGCGCTGCGATGTATTTCAAGTGATCAACCAGACCTTGGTCGTTAGACAAACAGATCTTTTTAAAAGCGAACTTGATATGGCAAAAACTGAAATTCCTAAATTCGATGACGATGTTTTGATTGGTTGGCGCAATGGCAAACTGCCCAGTCCGGATTATTTAGCATATTATGAACTGAAAAAACAACGCTTTAAGTGCGATGATATGACAATGCCCAAAACCGTAAAATTAAAAGGCAAACAGTACTTTTTTTCTCCTAGTGTGGGTTTGTACCAAATCTTATTTTAATGCAGTCAATTAAAATCAAATACTATCAAAAAGCTTTTGCGACTGACACTATTTCAATTTGCTTATATCAAGATTTTTGAGTGTTTTTTTCTGTTTTAGCTAGCTCTTCTCTTATACACTTCCTGATCAGCCAAACGATAGCTCTATAAATCAAGTAGAGGAAAAATATACTTAAAACAAGACCAATAATTGGCCAAAAAGTCATTAACCACAGATTGAAATCAATTGTATGCATCCCCAAAGTTAGTTATTTCTTTATTTTATTAAAAAAATATCCAGATTGAAGAAGTGCGGGACACCAACAACAAGATTCTCTGAAAAATAAATACGGATGAAATTATCTAAAGAGATTAAACACCATATTTCGAGAATTGCATAAATTTGAGAAAGGGCCATAACCTTATCAAAACAATATACAACAGACAAATGAATGGTATTCTAAAAGCATTTTTGATTTTATGTGGGATAGGGGGTGTAATTTTTGCAATTTTTGTAGTTTTTTTCTGTATAGCTATTGCCACTTTTGGTGGTTTTGATAAAGATTATTCGGTAACGGAACTAAAAGAAAACTTTGAAGAAAAAAAGGCTGAGATTTATGAAGTCAAAAATTATATAAACAAAATAGTCCCACCTGAAAAATTTGTTCATATAGAATTTGAGAACAATAATACTGTAGGTATTTTTCATGTAGAGGTGGAAGGCAATTTCGAAAATAATTGGGATGTAAAAATTAATTCAGGTAAAGCAGACACCTTATTACAAAAACTTGGTTGGACAACAGAAACTTTAAAAACTCTTAAAGAGAAATTAGATCAAGCAAATTGTATCGGAATTGCGAGTGGAGAGCCGTGTAGAATAAGTTTTCAAAGAAGTGGAATGGGAATGTATTCTTTCAATGTTTTTGACAAACCAATTCCCGATAGCTTAAAAATGCGTTACGACGACGGTTGCATGTACATTAAGGTACATGATAGGCTTGTGCTAGAATATGGTGGCGGTGCGATAGGAAGTCAGTGCTTTTATAATTTAGAATAAAAAAGGCAGCAGCCGACAGCTTAGGATAAACAAATCAGTTTGGCGCTTGCCATAAATTGGGAAACTGTAAAAGTGGATTAAATAAGACTTGTGGAAGAGCATAAGGAGAGAAAACGAGCGTTTGAAAAAATCTTGATGTTACGGTTGTATCCTTTGTTTAAGCAATCCAGAGATTAAAGAAACGTCGTATAATTACCCATTGACCGTTCACTTTTTCAAGCAAAAACGCATTACCATTTCCGCATAAACTACCGCATATATAGTCAACCGGAACATACGCTCTTTTCCTGTTATACGCCATAATAGGGAGATGAAGATAATAAATGCTTTGATTACGGTTCATCCTGTATTTATTGGCGTCATCTACAGCATACGCGGCTTCAATAGCGGCTGGAATTGGGATGACTTCCTTTCTGTCGCTCATCTGATCAAGCATATCCAGAGAGTCTTTGGGTTGATTACCTAGCATTTTCATCAGTTTCTGTGGATCGACATTGTAAAAAACATAATTCCTGTCATGCAAAGAAGAGATAGAATCTCTCTTAAACTTTTGATGGATGAACGCAGTTTGCTCTCCCTCACGTTTCAGCTTGATAGCAGCCGAATCATCAGACAAAATTGTTTTTAAAATAGAAACATAGTCTTGTTGCACTGACTCATCATCGTAGATCTTGTGTTTATGCTTTTGTACAGGTGTCATGCTACTTTTATGCATCGTACAGCCTTGGAGAATAAGAAGAACGAGGATAATGTATAGCTTATTCATTATGCGATTACTTGTTTCTATTTCAGTACTATATCTATGCCAAAATCTCTCACTGACTGTTTTGTCCCAATGCTTGTGAAGCAAAAATAGGTTATTGCTGTTACGAGCTACATGAAAGTGTAGAGCATCCTGCGGTGTCATCATAGCTGGATGGGCGCTTTACAGAAAATTCCGGAAATAGTTCTTGGTATGGATTTTCTAAAGCCTGAGTTAGTTTGAGTAGCATCTCTGTTTTCCCATTACTAATTTCTTCAATACACTGGTAAAGCAGGTAGTTTCTCAGTATAAATTTAGGATTTGTCGTTTTCATTAATTCCAGGGATTCTTCCTTTGAAATTGTATTTGAATGTAGACGGGATTGGTACTGTTGAATGAAGTCTGTAAGTTTTCCGAGCCTTTCTTCATTTAAAATAGTATAAGCTATCGGGCTGAAATGTTCCATTAGATCCGTATCTGGAGTTATTTTTTCTAATTGATGGAAGAATAGAGTATGATCAAATTCCAACTCTTGCATTAAGCCCTGCCAGTTGGTGAAAAAGTCTTCATCCTCTTTTCTGAGCCCGTCAAATCCGAATTTTTTGCAAAGCATTTTGTCATGGGATTCCCAAAAAAAAGTACCAAAATTATTTAGCGTGCTTTCCAGGAATTTTTCATCATTGATTATCGGCTGAAGGACATTTGCAAGTTTCCAGAGGTTCCAGTGTGCAATCTGTCCCTGCTTTCCAAATGCATATCTTCTTCCCGGAAGATCCGTTGTATTCGGAGTGAAATTTAAATTATATTCATCTACCATGGAATAGGGACCATAGTCAATCGTTAAACCTAAGATAGACATATTGTCTGTGTTCATTACGCCATGAACAAAACCTACTCTGAACCATTCTACCATTAAGTCTGCCGTGCGGGTACATACTTTTTCAAAAAAATCTTTATATTTCTGAAGATCGGATGAAACAATTTCAGGAAAGTAATTTTCAATCGTAAAATCAAGCAGATCCTGCAATAACTTGTGTTCACCCTGGGCAAACATCAGTTCAAAATGCCCAAAACGGAGGAAGCTTTCGGCCGTTCTTATCACTACGGCCCCTTTTTCGTGCTGTGGATTACCGTTATACATGATATCCCGAATAACATCTTCTCCTGTAAAGGCCAGACTCAAGGCTCTGGTAGTGGGTACACCTAAGTGATACATGGCTTCACTCATCATGTATTCGCGTACAGAAGATCGCAATACAGCTCTTCCGTCTGCACGTCTTGAATAAGGAGTTGCACCAGCTCCTTTCCATTGGATCTCTGTTTTCTTACCCGCTGCATTGGTAATTTCTCCTGCGAGAATAGCTCTTCCATCTCCTAGCTGTCCTGCCCAGTTACCAAATTGATGTCCAGCGTAAGCTGTCGCGTAGGTCTGAATATTGTCAGGAAGCTGAGATCCCACCAGAAAATTAAGATCTTTTTCTTCAAATTTTCCCAGCCCTATTTCCTCAGAAAGAGCCTCGTTAAAAGTAATTAATTGAGGCTGGTCAAAGCCGGCAGGTTTAATCGTGGCAAATAAAACTTTTGGCGTGCTTCTCTGCATAGGATTATTGGAAAAATCTCCGGGAAATTTTTTGAGGAAAGGTTGTCCGATGTTTTCGATATTCATACCTCAAAGATATTAATTATAAAAGATAAGATCTTCCAAATTATGGAAAGGTCTTGTATATTCTAAAAGAGAAGTTATTAACAGAGTTAAGCGGCAATATTCTGTTTAAATATTTTCCAGATAAATTCCGCGGTGATAAGTGATTCTGACAAAAGTAGATGTGTTTTGCCATGCTGTCAAACTGATAACGAAAGTGATAATGGGCATTATCCGCTGGAGATAAACCCTCGCCTTAACAAATCTGAAATTCTTAGGGATAAACTCCCTGTTCAAGATCTTAGAATAATCTTGAATTTTTAACATAATAGCCGGCAATCAACCGGCCATTATGTTAAAAAATGAATGAAAAAGTTTTTCTAAAAATGCTTGTTCGCCACATCCCACCACAGTCGTGTACCACCGTTATCGGGGCCGTTCAATAGCTGTAAAGCAGCTGTGACAGACTGATTATTACTATCATACTCACGTTGCGGATAAGGCATGCGGCGGATGCCTGGAATTGTAGGTATGGTGTTCCCGCTGAAATTTACAATGTTAGGAAATAAAATGGGATAACCTGTACGACGGTATTCTGCCCAGGCTTCATCACCATCCGGAAACATGGCGATCCATTTTTGTGTTATGATGCGCTCAAGTTTCCTGTCATTCGAGTCTCCGTCCTCCCAGCGGATAGTCATCGTGCTCAAATAAGGAGAGCCAATAGCTACGTTATTTTCACCAGCTTTAATAGCTTTTGGGTCAACATACGCTTTGGGTTTGCTCGTGCTATTATTCTTATAAGCCGTAACCTGGCTGCTTAGTCCATACATTTCGAAGGAACGGTCTATACCGGTTTCGTAGTTGGTCTTTGCTGTTCCTGCATTGGACCAGCCGCGCAGCGCAGCTTCTGCTTTCAAAAACCAGCTTTCAGCGGCGATCATTAATTGCATCTGATTCGGAAAAGCTCGGAGCTTCGAATAGTTTTCATAACGGCTTTTGCCATCTATATTTATACCTGAGCGTATGCCTTTATACTGCCCAGCTACCAGGGGATCCGCTGCAAGGTCAAATAATTTTGCCATGCGTGGATCATCATAACCACCGAGTATGGATTCTACGGGCGCACTCATGCGTGTATCACCCCATGCACCAGTGATGGTATTTAAGGGGTGATCCGTACTGAGCCCGATAATGCAGTTGTCGGCGTTTACCTCAAGTAGTCCACCATTGGCAGGATTGAGTGCTTTTTCACCCTCCGTTTTTGCAATATTGGGTGCTATGGCAACGATACGTATCGCCAGTCGTAGACGCAGCGTATTTGCATAGCGTAGCCAACGCTTATAATTATCCGCTGTATAAGCCATATCAGACTTGGCCATTGCTGCGGATTTTGGATTATTCTGGATATCTTTTAAGATCGTTGTCGCCGTATCCAGGTCCAAAAAGAAGTTTTTGTATGCATTTTCCTGCGAATCGTAATCGATCTGTCCATTTTCATTGGGCATATTATATTTGCTGTAAATAATGGGGCCAACTTTGTCACTAGTGCGATGCATAGCCGATACTTTCAGAAGTTTGGCAAAAGCGAAGATATCCTGAAGCCGTTTATCTTGACGGGTGTCGCGTTCCACACGGAAAAGCGGATTCATGGCTTTGATGTAGCGATCTACAAAAATAGCCTGATACCAGCCTGGTACTAGGCTATAGGTAACGTTATTCGCGTTTCCGACGAAGGGAGTTGGGGGAGTAAGGTATCCCGCATAGGTGTCACTGCAGAGGTTATTGGCCAACTGATATTCACCGACGTTTTCGGGAATAATATCACGTTGTGCCTGGGCCAAAAATGAGGCGACTAGTGCATAGTCAGCATTTGCCTCTTCGTCCGTTACACCTGCAGGATTCGTGTTTAATTCAGTGAAGTTTTTGGTACAGCCCGTTAGCAAGCAGGTAGCGAGCAAGATGCAGATGAATCTGCTATAAGGGAAAAATTTGATTGTATTGTCCATGATCTACGTTATTAAAAGGATACCTTGAGATTTAAACCATAACTGCGGGTCGTTGGAAGGGCAAAGCTATCGTAGCCCTGGCCTCCGACACCCGTAGTTGTATTGAGTTCAGGATCATAAGGGGCATCGTTACGAAAGAAAAATAAGTTCCGTCCTGTCAGTGATATGGAGGCCTGCTTGATGCCTTGCCATTTAATAGGAAGCTTGTAGCTTAAAGCAATTTCACGCATCCGAATATTTGTGGCGCTGTAAAGCTGACCTTCGATGATACCATCACGGTTGCCTACTGCACTGTAGTAAGCCTGTGCCGGAAGAAGGCCTTCCCAAGCTGTGCCGTCCATTTTAACAGCTGCAATGTCAACACCGCCGCGATCCCTTGCTGCCGCGCTTTCTTCGCTTACACCAAAGGAATTGAGGTAGCCGTCGGTGATACTAATTACTTTTCCGCCGAACCGGCCGTCTATCGTAAAGCTCAGACCAAAATCTTTGTAAGTAACATTGTTGGTCCATCCCACAATGGCTTTGGGTGTATTATTGCCGATATATCCCGCAGGAGCGATCTGTGGCCGGCCATTGTCATCAACGATAATTATCCCGTTTTGATCGCGCTTGAACATAGGAGCCCAGAAATCACCAAAGGAACCGCCAAGACGAAGGACATTAAAATTTCCGCCCATGGGGTAAGTATTTCCCAGGTTAGGCGCTAATTTTAGAATCTTGTTGCGGTTGGCAGTAAAATTAAATCCCGTGTTCCAGTTAAAATGCTCTTTTTTTATTGCAGTTACACCCAGAGCCGCTTCAATACCTTTATTCTCAACATTTCCTGCATTCAAAAATACGGTCGTGTTAACAACGCCCACGGGTCCCTGATACTCAAAATATTGATCTCTGGTATTGGTTTTGTAAAGTGCGATATCCAGATTGATACGATCTTTCCAAAAACGGCCTTCATAACCTAATTCGATACTTTTACTGATTTCGGGTTTCAATGGTATTCCCATGTAGGGCCCCGATACATTTGGGGTCAGAATGCCCGTATTTAAGGTGTTTACAGGGATTGTACTATAGGCGGCAACATCGTTCCCAACTTGGGCAAAAGATAGACGGAGCTTACTGTAGGTAATGAAGCTTGGCAATTTGAATAATTCATTCAGGACTGTTGATACACCTGCCGACCAATAAAAATAGCCCTTATGTTCCTTGGGTGTATTAGCTAGGGTAGAAGCCCAGTCATTTCTAGCCGTTAAATCAAGGTAAACTTTTTCGCGGTAGCCCAAATTGGCCGAAGCAAATAAAGACTGGATCTGTCGACGTGATATGGTTTCAGTCGCTGACTGCATAGGGGCATCACGATAGATATTGCTCATCAGAAACTTATTGGCTATGGCGAGTCGAGCCAGGTCTAAAACAGTGCCATTTGAACGTAAGTCATTGATTGAGGTACCTGCTGTAAAATTTAAATCAAGCTGTTCGGCCCATTGTTTATTACCGGTTAATAATAGATCGCCATATAAGGCTGTACTTTCGCTTCGATCGATATTATAACGGCCATTGTCGCCAAGCTTACCATCGATAGGCAGGCCCGACAGTACGCCCTGTGTTCCCGCATATATCCGGCGTTCCCAATGATCCCAACGCTTGTTCAAGGTTCCGCGGGCACTTACAGACAGCCAATCTGTCAAGACATAACGGAATTGAGCCTGTCCGATAATATTATCCCTTTTTTGATCCGTAGGAATGCGATTGAGCACCCAATAAGGATTTTGCTGATGATGCGTTCCGGTAAGTTTAGCGTCGGCATTGATATTCCACCAGTCCTGCAAATAGAAGTTGCGGCTTTCGGAGAAATATTCGAAATTTTTATATTTATCAAAATCCTGTCCTCTAGGAAACAAGTATAAACCCGCTATCGGGCTGAAGTACAAACCTGAGGAAGGGCGGTTATGGATATTCTGACGCGAATACATCAGACTTCCATCAAAGAAGAGTTTATCGTCAAAGAAGTTCATCGAATTTCGAAAGGTGGCGCTATGCTGCTTAAACGTGTTGGTTGGCAGAATTCCCTTGTTGCTTGTATTGGCATACGAAAAATAGCTCTGTATGCGATTGGTTCCGCCACTCAGGGCTAAGGTATTGATAAAAGTTGTTCCGGTATTGTAGAAATCTTTTACAGGATCAGCGAAATTACCTTTCTCACCCCAGCTTTCCTCGCTCGAAGGTGTGGTCTGTCCATAGCGGTATTGCAATTTGGGCAGGTAAAAAGCTTTGTCAGCCGTGAAACCGCTGGAGAGATCAATTTTCAAGTTTCCCTCAGCTCCTTTTTTTGTGGTGATCATAATTGCACCATTGGCACCCTGGCTGCCGTATAATGCAGAGGCTGATGCACCTTTCAGAACATTGATGCTCGCGATGTCATCAGCATTCAAGGTACTCAGGATATCACCACGATCGGTAGCTCCACCGAAGGCGCCATCGTTGCCACTACCGTTTGTATTTGTGATCGGGAGACCATCAATGACATACAAAGGCTGGTTGTTGCGGTTTGATTTAAATCCACGTAGCACAATATTCACGGATCCACCCATACCCGACGAACTGCGGTTGATCTGCACGCCCGAGACTTTACCTGTCAGGTTATTCATGGGATTGACATCCTTTACTTTGGTCAGTTCGTCACCTTTTACGACCTGCGTCGAGTAGGTTAGACTTTTGGCCTTCCGCTGAATACCTAAAGCTGTGACCACGACCGTCTCCAGGGAAGACGATTTGCTCGTCATCTTGATGCTGATGTCGTTTTCTTGTGCCGTTATGGTACGCCTTGCATCTTCATAACCAACGAGTGTCACCAGCAGCTTGACTGCACCCTGAGGTACATTTAACGTGAATTTCCCCTGATCGTCGGTAGAGGTTCCGACGTTGGTAGATTCGAGGCGGACCGTTGCACCTCCCAAAGGTGCATTAGTGGCGAGGTCAACAAGGCTTCCTTTTAGCGTCCGTTGTTGACCATGGGCTAATGGGATGATCACTAGCCATAGAAGTAAAAAAGACAAGATTTTACTCATAATCATGTAATTAAAAATTGGTTAAAAATTGTGTTTGACCCAAGTAGATGAAGATGCAAACGCCGACAAGCCGAATCAACTTTAGTATTGCCTACATAAATGTAAAGAAAAAGTTACGCAATAAAAAAGACTTTTTTTGAAAAAATTTAACATGTTAAAAGTATCTGATAATCAATTATATAGGTTAATCTGCCATTAAGGGTATCTTCCTCAAGTAGCTGCCTTGATATCTTAGAGAGTCTTTCAATGGTAAATTTAGAGACAAATGCTTGTCAGTAAACCCATAACTATTTCGATTGTCGAAATGAATGGAGAGCCAGTGTCAGAAGCGGTGCGGGATACCGACAACAAGATTATCGGCAAAATAAATTCGGGTGAAATTATCTAAAGGGATTAGACACTATCTCGAGAATTGCGTAAATTTGAGAGAGGGCTAACTCAAAATACCTAAATATAAAAGATAAGACCTTCCAAATTATTGAAAGGTCTTTTATGTTCAGCTTTTCATTGCGATTGCTTTAAATAGCTTGTATTTGTCTAATCATTTGATTGGTAAATCCCCATTCATTATCATACCAGGCCATTACTTTCACAAGATCGCCATCGACAACTCTTGTCATTTCCAGATCAACTGTCGCTGCAAACGGACTTTTGATGATATCTGTAGATACAAGGGGTTCATCTGTTACCGTTAGCACCTTTTTATAGCGATCAGTTTTAGATTCATCGATCAAAATTTGATTTATCTCTTCGATCGTTGTGAGCCTTTCGGCAATAAAAGTAATATCGGATATGGATCCCACCGGAACAGGTACCCGAACTGCTATGCCGTCAAACTTTCCGGCGTATTGCGGAAGTGCTTTTGTAGTCGCTATCGCAGCACCGGTAGCAGCAGGAGCAAGGTTAATTCCTGCAGCCCTTCCCATACGCGGTTCTTTTTTTGAAGGAGCATCTACAAGTGCCTGTGAAGCAGTATAACCGTGTGTGGTATTTAGAATTGCTTTTTTGATTCCTATCTTTCTTCCTAATATTTCGATGATCGGGCTGATATTGTTGGTCGTGCAGCTTGCGCATGAAAAAACAGAAACCTTTCCATCTTCGGTATTTACCCCATGGACAACAGTAGGCGTATCTTTGGTAGGACCCGAGATGACTACAAATTTTGCTCCGGACGTCAAATGTTTTTCAGCATCGGCTTTGTTCGTGAAAATACCCGTACTTTCGATGATGATATCAGCTTGAATATCTTTCCAGGGTAATTTTTCAATTTCTCTTATGCTTGTATATTTAACAGCCTTTCCGTCGACTACAAGTGTATCTCCCTCGATACGTATATCTTTTTCATATTTACCATAATTACTGTCATATTTAAGCAGGTAGGCAGCGTTTTCTATACTCATCAGATCATTGATTCCGACAACCTCAAGGTCGGCAGTTTCAGTTATTATTTTTAAAGCGGCACGTCCGATGCGGCCAAATCCATTAATAGCAATCTTTTTCATAACATTCCTTTTAATTCTATTTATATTTTTTTCTATTTAATGTATGTCTAAGTTCTTCTATTTTCCGATAAAAAAGATTGACATTGGTCAATAAATTCCCTTTGCTAAAGTCACTTCGTAGTTTTTACTGATTATTAAACTGTCCATCGTTATAGCTGCAGCTATTCGCAACTGTGGTATTTCGTAACATGCTGATTATAAATAAAAAAAAGTCAATTACATTTGTCAATTCTTTTTCGTCAAAAATTGGCAAAAAACAATCTAAAACCATAATTTGACGCGTCTTTGAAAGGGAATAAACCCTAGAGATGGAATTGGCATAAAAGATATTTGCAGATAATATTAAATAATTCTATCTGTACATAGAAAGCCGTTCACATTTTTATTTTCGCTAACATCAGCTTTGGTTATTCAGCTTTGGTTATAAAGAGCTGCTTTTGTCGAATTTTAAATGTTTGTACATATTTATTTTTTTGATTAATCTTGGCTCTGAAATTCATTTATGAATCTTCTAAAATTTTTAAATTAATAAAAACAGACAATGAAGTTCACTATTCTCTTTTTAATATTCGCATTTATTTGTTTTAACGGCGAAGCTCAAAAGCAACCTGAAACCTTTAAGGTGATGGCATGGAATATCTTGCACGGAGCCAATGATAGCGAGAACGGCAAAGCACATGCGGTACAGATTATAAGAGAAATAAATCCGGATGTCATATTGATGGTAGAAACTTACGGTTCTGGTAAAGAAATAGCCGATTCCTTAGGCTACAATTTTCATTTAATTGCTCCTGAAGGAACAGCCTTAAATGATAAGAAAGTTAATCTGTCAATTATATCAAGATATCCTTTTGGGGAACGGATTGATACTGAATTTCCTTTTTATCTGGGCGGAAGAGAAATTATCATCCAAAACCAAAAGATCCGATTTTTCTCGAACTGGTTTCATTATTTACCATGGGAAAACGAACCCGAAAAGTTGGGTAAAACAGCCGAAGAGCTTCTTGTTTGGGAAAGATCGGGTGCTAAATACGAAATGATACAAAAGGTATTACCCTGTTTAAAAAAGTATGCTGCACAAGCGGATTCAATACCAATGATTCTTGGTGGAGATCTAAATACCCCTTCTCATTTGGATTGGGGCAAGAATACGAAGAAAATGCATAATAATCTGGTGGTCCCCTGGTATTCAACAAAAGTATTGGCAGATATTGGATTGATGGATACTTATAGAACCTTGAACTCAAATCCCATCACACATCCAGGTATTACATGGCATACGAAAGGTGAAAATGATAACCATCGGATCGATTATATATTTTACAAGAGTCCAATGTTAAAAGCGATAAAATCTGAGTCTTATCAAGCATTTTTTAATGAGACCATAAAACTGAATGGTAAAGAAATTTTATACCCTTCTGATCATGGTTTTGTCGTGACAACATTTAAAATAAGGTAACAACGATCATAATCACATCGATTATAAAACTCAAGTATATATTTAGTATACCTGCTCAATCTGTATGGAAGTTAATAAATAGGGAAACCAACAGAGCTGTCAATATTAGTCATGTACTACTGTTGATAACCGTACTATTAACCTTAGTGGGGTGTTTATTGTTTCAATAATAATTGAAGTTTTATGATTTCATCAGCTGAATTTGTGAAAGAATTAATTAAAAGGTTTCCAGCGATCAAAGACGATATACTTGGTGAGGCTTTTGCCTTTTCAATCACTCTGCAGATGGGGATGTTACAAAGATTTATCCGAAATCTACATAAGTACTAAATATTAATTAATATTTAACGTCTCTCCATTTAATGCTAATATTGCTATAGAAGCCGTTCCCATCAGCTGCACATTGAGTAAGGATGATATTTCAATACTCGTATGTTTTGACAGGCGATTGATGCTGAATTCGACGACAGCGGCCTGAATCTGCGGAAGCAGTATCTGCCCGATTCTTGCACCAGTTCCACTAATAATCACTTTTTCTGGATTGACAATATGTATTAGCGTAGCAATACCTTTTCCAAGCATATAACCTATCCTAGAAAAGGAATTAATCGCTAGTTGATCACCACCTATAGCTGCTTCCATCAATTGATCTAATGTGATTTTTCGTTCCCGTTGGTATAGTTCGCTGAGTATTGACACCTCTCCAGCATCAAGTTTTAAACTGGCACACTCGACCGCGGCAAGAAGAGATGCTTCAACTTCGAGGCATCCCTTCTTGCCGCAGGAACATAGTTTATTTTGATCTGACAGCGGAATATGACTAAACTCGCCAGCGAATCCAACACTACCTCTAAATAGTTCATTTTTTAAAATCATGCCCATGCCAACTCCCCAATTGAGATTGATAACCAATGCATTTTCAGTATCCTTGGCTTTGCCAAAATTATGCTCCGCAATGGCGATAGCTGCAGAATCATTTTCGATATATGCAGGGCGTTTCAGATGCTGCTGAATTATATCTCTTATATTAAAAAGAGGATGTTGTTCGCAATAGGATGTATTTATACCTTTAGCCGAATTAACGAAACCTGGCATAGTAATTCCCACAATTAGTATTTTTGCAGCTAATTGATCCGCTAAATAATGATCAATTCGTTCCAAAATTCTTACATGTAGATTGCTGTCTAGCTGTAGATTTATTGTTTCCTGTGAGGAATTTTTTACGATGTTGTTTGAAAGATCCAATAAAGTAATAGTGAAGCTATATTGATCAATGGTAATAGCCAATATAAAAGGTAGATTCTTTCCGTTCAACGAATAACTAGTCGCTCTACGTCCGCCAGTTGATGGCGCGAGGCCTTCACAAGTGATGATTTTTTTTTCAAGAAGATACTGGATACTATTGGTTGTATTAGGTATGCTTTTTCCTATATTTTTGCTGAGTTCTGCGATGGACAGTGTGCCCGAAAAATAGAGTGTTTTAACGATAACCTGATGTAATGGATTCATATTTAGCTTTCAGTAAGTGATTGTATATTTGCATTGAATACCTATATGGCTGTAAATGCACATGAGTATGATAAATTCTAGTTCGGCGAACCAACTAGGCTGTAGGCAATAGTAAATAGAGTTTTATTTATATTCAATATTATGTAGATCTCATTGTGGGAGAAAACAGGTAAGACTATTTTGAGGAAGCTCAACAGCATAAATAAAGTAAGTTTTAACAGCTTGTCGAACTATTATAAAGAATCCTTCAAACATATTTTATCCGAGGTCAACTATAATGCCAACGTCAAAAGGCCGGTTTAAAGCATATTTCCTTTGTTTTCTCCTATTAGATGTCCGAAAACGGACATTAGAACTTTTGAATCGTACGATAATGGTACACAACGATAAAAGTATGCGCACGTTGTTGTGGAGATATTTATTCAATTTGTAGTAGACCTGATCCATATACAACTCCGGACAATGCAATTAATATCAAATCTAGACCAATTGTATATTACCAAAAGAGAGGGGGAGTTCAAAAGTCGTTTTAGATCCGAAAAATTTCTAAATGAGAAATTCCAATAATTGTGTACATTGTGTCTTATAACCTATAAAAATCAATAGATGAATTTAAGAGAAGCAAGAGTGTCGGATATTCCACAGATGCAAATAGTAAGGAATGCTGTAAAGGAAAATCCATTATCGGATCCAGGTCTGGTAACTGATCAGGACTGTCAAGATTTTATAATAAAAAGAGGCAAAGGATGGGTGTTTGAAATTAACAATAATATTGTTGGTTTTGCAATAGTGGATCTGGCTGAACATAATATTTGGGCGTTATTTGTACATCCGGAATATGAGAAACGGGGAATAGGGAAACAACTGCACGATATTATGCTGGACTGGTACTTTAACCAAACAGAACATACAGTATGGCTGGGAACCGCACCCGGTACGAGAGCAGAACGTTTTTACCGAAAAGCCGGGTGGAGGGAAATCGGAACTCATGGTAAAGGTGAAGTCAAATTCGAAATGCCTTTCAAAAAATGGAAGGAGTCGGCGGTTTAAAGCTTTTTGGTCATGTCGTGACTATTACAACTCAACGGACAAAAAGCGCCGCTTTAAACCAAGTGGCGCTTTTTATTATTTATTTGAGAAGCTAATGTTCCCTTATCGCAGTTTCGTCTTTCAAGATCAGGTCTGCAATTTCATCTTTCCGTTTAAAGCTTACACCCTTGTGCTGTTGCATGTAACGGATAATCTGTTCGGTGGCATTCACCATTTGCGGCGTTCCGCCAATTCTGTCATGAAAACTGATCGACAGTTGTCTGCGCTTGGTTTCAGCTTCTTGATAAAGTTGATCAAATTCCATTTTAACCTGCCGTGCAAATTGATCGGTTGAGTAATGTTCACCAGCAATCAATTGGATATCGTTGCAGCGAAGTGTATAAGGTATTACCGCAAAGTCCTTGTTTTTTACTTTGATAATAAAAGGTTCATCCCTGCTCAGATCGTCAATATGATATTTGAAACCCAAATCCTGTAGAATATTTAGTGTATTCTCGCCACGTCGCAACCAGTTGGCGTTATAACCAACGGGACGAAATCCAGTTGACTGCATAATCGCTTCTACGCCATCCTGTATGAATTTCTTTTCTTCCTCATAAGGAAGATTATATTGTTTACTCCAGTTCATTCCATGTGCTGCCGCTTCGTGACCTCTTTCGACAATTTCTTTTGCCAGTTGCGAGTTGTTGAGTACGGCAGAACCGACCATATGTGATGTAACTTTGATTCCAAGCCTGTCCCAGTTATCAAGCATTCTGGGAATACCTTCCTTATAGCCATATTGATACCAAGTTTCGGCAGGAAGATCTTTAAAGCCCTTTTCCATATTCTGTGGGAAGGGGCTTTCTGCATTGTCGGGCTGTCCGCCAGATTCAAACTGCATGGATATGGAGACGATCAATCTGGAGCCGTCTGACCATTTGGAATTATATTTTACTGGAGATCTGTCTTGGAGATTACTCGAACTATTTGCAAAAGGCAATACACTCAACGTACCAAGCGCTCCGGTTTGTTTAATAAATGTGCGTCTTGTGGTCATGGATTAAAGATTGAAAAGTTTATCTAAGGCCCAAGAGTTGCTCTGAATAAATTGTAGCAGCAGGGCAAAAAAAGCAAGGTGCAGTAACTGAGAGGGAATCGCTTCCCAGTTCTCAATCATGGCTGTACCAAAAAGCAGGATAAGCAATACTCCCGCTCCCATGATTAGTGCAGGTTTTGTAAACAAACCAATCAATAGAAACAGGCCCACCGTGAATTCTGCCACAGGTAGTACATAGCTGAAGGGTAGTACCATAACTTTTGGCAAAAAGGATTTTTCAAAACTGGCGATCATCCATTGGCTGAAAGCATTTAATTTAGGTAGCCGTACAAGACCGTGTCCAAACAAACTGATGGCAATGCCCAGCCGAAGGAGTAAGAAAACTGTTTTATCCATTATCTTATTTTAATTATTATTTGATGATTCAAAATTGCATCAATCTACTGTCTGAAATCGGTATATTTGGAGGTATTATCGGTAAAAAAACAGGATGAGGTTAAAAACATTGCATAGGCCATTTGAAATCGAGCTGCTCACATTAAATGAGCATACTGCCGTTCCTCATAAAAATACCTATTTCGAAATGGTTTTTATTTTGGAAGGAAGTGGTGTTCAGATTATCAATGAGCATGAGCTTCCTTATGATAGCGATAAGCTTTTTTTAATTTTTCCACAGGATTCGCACTCCTTTCGTATAGCCATAACAACGAGTTTCTGCTTTATTAGATTTAATGAAAGTTACTTAAAAACTCAGCATAGAGAATGGGTCCAGAAGCTTGAATACATCTTTTACAATTATGATCATTTGCCTGGCTGTATTCTTAAAACTGTTACTGATAAGCCAATGGTAAGAGCTTTGACCGAGGCTCTGTTAAGGGAACAGCAAAATGGAGGCCCCCATCATCAGGAAGTTATCCAACAGTTGCTGAACACCGTCATTTCCATCGCTGCACGAAATATTGCATCCGTTCAAACGGCATATCCTTATCAACCATCTCATCCATTGTCAATGCTTGGATATGTACACCAAAATATCAAACGGCCAGGGGCACTAAAGATTGAAGAGCTAGCTTCCTATTTTCATTTGTCGCCAAACTATGTGGGGGAGTATTTTAAAAAGGAGACGGGAGAAAGCCTGCAAAAGTATATCCGCCATTACAGGCTCCAAATGATTGAAGCAGCACTGATACATACAAACAGACGAATTAGCGAAATCGCGCTAGACTTCGGATTTACGGATACCAGCCACCTCAACAAGATGTTCCATCAAGAGTATGGTGTAAGTCCCACAACTTTTAGGAAAAGACTACTCGAAAAAAGTGGACATTTATAAATCCATGTGAAATCCTTTGCTTATTGCAAATATCAGACTGTTCGGTATCTCCCACGTACCGCTTACATATAACTTGTTGTCCTCCGATAGTTTCCGTAGCACCATTCTTTTGCTATACACATCAAAACAAAAGGATATGGCAAATCAATAAAATTCCATTGCCCGCCATAGCCTTCTTGTTTCAGTAAAAAGCTCCAATTGATCATCTCAATAATATGATACCTCATAAACATATTATTGTTCAACCCCATATTTTATCAAGTTGAAAGATACGCTAAAGAATATTTTAATAAAAGTATTTGCAATTATTATCGAGCTTCTCACAAGTATCAAAATGCTTGATTTATTATAACAGAGCTAATACATTATTGACCGTTTAATATGATATTGATTAAAAACCTATTTATACTTTTGTTGATCTCCTGTGCAGCAGCTGGTCGCCAGAATAAGAGTGTGATGACCAATGCCAACATGAAATTCAATTTGTTAATTTTCGTAGTTAATACTTATTTTTTGTTTCTGTTCTTTAGTATGCGGTGACGTAGTTCCTGTTCTTTGTCTGCGTCCCAATATTTGCAGTCAAGCTCAATGAACAAGGAAGTATAAGGCAATACGGACGCTGTTTTGAGAATGACAATGTTAAACAGTTTGGATGCGTCATCTATTTTTTTGAAAACAGACGCGTGGGGGATGACATGGATATCTGAACCGAAAATGGTACCAATTTTCTTTTTAAAGGTATCCACTCCGGGGACAAGTTGTTCGTCGATATTAGCAAGTTCTTCATCCTGATAGACAATCGGTCGGATATGGTCCTGTGTTTTCAATAGGCTATCCATTTGTTGTACTACTTCTGATAGATCCTGTGCAGTATTGATGATAGTGACATTGGCGCTACTCGGTGCTGGATAGGCTTTGTCTACGATCAATATCCAGTTGCGGTGACCCAATAGAGGTAATGTTGCTTCCATTTGATTTTGCCAGCTACTATCTTTTACCACAGTTTTCTCAGTCGACTGAGATAATGGCGCTTGGCAACTGCCAATAAGGAGGCCAAAGCAGAAAAATCCAAGCAAATAGGTTGTTATCTTTTTCATGACCAAGTGATGTTTAGTTTGTCTCCCGTCTGAAGTGTCAATTCATTCGTGAAAATTAATTTTAGCTGTTGTTGGATGACTTCTGTCTCCGATACTTGTACAGCTTTACCATTTAATCTTATCTTAAGATTTTTTGTTTGGCGCGGCGGTTTGGAAAGGTGACCAATACTCAAAGTCCGTAAACCCAGCGATCCATATGTCAGGGATATCATAGCTTCAAAGGAAGACCGCTGGGTTTGCTGATAAGTTCCCCAGCCGGTTGCTGCAGTAAAAGCGGCTTTGAAGTCCGCATGTTGCATTCGTGGGGCAAAACCAAGATGTTTTTTAGGACCATGATATTGGTATCCGCAAGCATTTATAAAAGTACCGTAGCTAGCCATTGCTCGCGCGTAGTGATCACTACATTCGATCTCATTATAAGGATTGCGTTTTGCGGCATCGTATCGCTCATGGATGCAACGAGTCAAGATCAGACTTTCCTCCACCATTCCCTCAGCCATCATATGAGCAGCAACCTGATGTTCAAACCCGCTCATGCATTCGTGAAAGTAACCAAGTTGCCATGTAATATCTTCGCCATAAGCTGCAGTTTCATTGTTCGGATTCGTATTCATGACCATACCACCTTCACCGGATAAGGCATAGGGTCTGCCATTAAGGTGCGTTCGGATATAAGGTCCTACATCCATGGTGAAATTATAGTTCCATAATGCCTTTAAGGCCGAGCGTGTTTTCTCAACGCTATTTATCCGGGGCAGATTGACCTGAAATGTCCAGGCCTGGCCATATACCTGATCGATATGGCAAGTGTTATAGGAACCCAGTTTTTTCCGACCAAATTCCTTGTTTGGCCGATGGATATAGTATTCTCCATTAAATAATTCTGTATCCATTGCTGTCATTCCTTTACTGACGTATTGTGCACATGTTTTTTGGAATACCTGATCATTCATTTCAATTGCCATCAGTTCGGCAGCTTTAACTGCTGCAAGACATAAACCTACGATCCAGGCAATCTCACCTTCCCAGACTGCATCAAGTGTATTTTCCATCGGAGTGTCGGTCATACCATCACCATTTCTGTCCTGATCGATGATGAATTGAACAGCTTTTTTGAGTTTTTGCCAGTTATGAGCCAGAAAACCGTTGTCTTCCGACATTTGGTGTTCCCTGTAAAAACGGAGTATCACCCCAGCTTGACCATCAATAGCAGGGCGAGTCTCATATTCTGCGCGGAATATGATAGCCCCGCTTTCAGGGACGAAGCCAACACCTAGATCCGTAGTTTCGCGAAGATTTCGTTCAAGTTCAGGAAAGAGGCGACTCATTGTTTGTCCATATTGCCATACATGGGTACAGGTACCTGCACAGGCACCAACACCTTCCCAAGCCCAAAAGCGACCACTGGCAAAACGATAGGTATTTGCAGTAGCCAGGGTGCCGATATTAACCAGTGTACGGTCCAGAAACCAGTGGGGGAGTGTCGAATTGTACCAAGTCTCGACCCAAGTTAATGTAAATTTGTTTAGATCGTCTCTATGTTGGTGATAATATTTTAAAACATCACTAGCATCTGAAAACTTGGTGCCATACCAATAGCCTTGTTGTGCATCTTTGATCTTTTCACGCAACAGAGGGTGGGGATTGTTGAAATGCCAACTGATGGCATAGGATACAGCATCGGTGCTTTGCGGAGAGATCTCACGTTGGACTATTATGTTCCCGATTTGGAGCTGGTCGAATGGCACAGATGCTGACTCTTTGCCAAATTTCTTTTGCGCCGGATCGAAGGGCCAGGAGTCTACCATAGCATTTGCGGTAGCGTCAACGGCATCACAGTAAAGTGCCATGGTACCATAGTCTCCCGCCAGTTTTTCGGCTTGGGGAACACCCTCACAGGAATAAAGTATACTTTGTACATTTTCGATGGATACTACCTGTGCAAGCTTTGTAACCCCTTTAAATTCTTTGCGAGGTTTGTGCACTCCGTTTTCCAGCCAGGCACAAAAGGCCACTTGAACTTTGTGTTTGGTCTTATTTTTTGCTTTCAGATGCATCGTAGTCATTGGCAACGATGAGTTCTCCGCATCTAATGGAATAAATGGCGAATAGATATGTAATTCGATGTCGAGGGGTGAATCCTCTGCCAAATAGATGATTTTGCAGCTGGGGTATGCCGATTCAAAAATGACCTCATCCCAGTGTTCTTTACGTAATTCGCGTGTCTGGACATTTCCATTTCCCGATATGGTTACAGAAAAGCCTTGTTCCAGTACCCTTAAATTATCGGCTATTGCAGGCTCAATATATGCCGCACCGTCACGAGGCCTGATATTGACGTACTCGCGACCATTATACCATTGTACAAGCTTTGGTTCTATACCTTCCTTGATTCCTTCATAGGTCTCATTATAGATCTGCCAGAGCCAGAGACGTCCATCGCCACCGGCATAGACCGTTCCCGCGTGAAGTCCTCCGACGGGCATTCCGATGTATTGTAATTCGTTTTTGCTCTTGTAATAACGGGTTTTCTGACCCCGCTTATAGAGCTGTTCAATCCACTTGGGATTGATTCTCTTATCGGCAGTAATATTATGCAGGGGCTGATCCCAAGCAAAGATGCTGCTTGCCCAGCTTGGGAACTGGGCAAGTAGTAATGCTGTACTTAGTAAACTAGAACTTTTTAAAAAGGATCTTCTATTCATAATTGATGAGATATAATTGTTTTATTTTGCATCGATAGGTAGCCAATTTTTATAGCCTTGTTGTCTTACATACTGCCAATTGCGAGGACCAGATGATGTATTAGCATCGCGGATGTCCAATTTATCATCAATGTAAGTTAGCACATCCGTATAATCTTGACCTATTACATTTTTGTAATGCAATACCAAGGTTTTGGTTTTCGGATCATAGGTGTTGTCAGTGCTAGTTCCCTGTGTTGTGGCATATGCAAAGGTGCCCTGAGGAAATCTACTATCTCCGATTGCGATAGGCTCCAACGTGTAAGTACCGTAGGCCTCATCATTTAAAAATAATTTATTGTACATCCAACCGTTTCCATGTAGTCCAAATACCTCAAAACTCCATAACCCGGTTCCCCAGATCATAAATTGACCTTTATCGTTTGGATCGTTACTCAACCGTGTAATGTATTTATAGTTATAATGTACACCGTTTACACTATTTTCTGCGGCGTTAGCCTGCAATCGTGCGGAATGGTATCTTCCTTCTGGGAGTTTTGGGATGGGAAAACCGGACCAATTGACTACCCTTTGGGCGTCCACAATGAGGTTAGCAATCAGAAAGTTATCGTAAAAACGATTCTGGGGCATGCTATTGCTTTCAACTATTCTTACCGGAAATGCAAAATTGGCATAGGCCTTACTGTCTGTACGTTTGATCGGTATCGCAAAAATAAGCGCGCTGGATGCTGTACCTTTTTTAATGGTTACTGTAAAGGTTTTTGTTACTGGGTCATAGGGTGTGTTTGTTTTATACAATGAAGATTCAGGAATATAATATGCTGTATTGTTTTCAATGTTAAAGTCGGTGAGCGTTTCTTGGTCGAAGGCAACGTTGACGGAAATATCTTTGTCGGCCGTGAGTGAGCCACCGATTCCGATTTTAAACTTCACCTCAAAGAATCCGTCCCGGAGGTCTTCGATAAGTTCTACATCATAGTTGTCGTTAAGGATCTTGAGCGTATCCACGAATGTATAAGCCTGTATTGCTGTGATGGAACGCTCTGACGCAGATGTCGATTCAGCATTTACGATATATAATTCCTGCTTATAAAACTCCTTGTTTTCATAATCCAATTTACCACAAGCTGCCCAAAAAAGGCAGATGGCAAGCAGCGAAAAGTATTTTATATAATTAGATTTCATCATTATGTTATATAAGAATCAATAATACAATATATGGTTACCATCCCGGATTTTGGATGAGCTTACCCCAATGGTTGGCGACATCGTTGTACGGTAAGGGGAAGAAATAGTCCTTTTTCTTGAAGGAATAACCATCTATAATGGTACGGTCATAAAAAGTAATATCTGCTTTTTTGTAATTCATTCCGTACACCGGCCCCCCTGATCCTTTGGGATTGCCCCAGTTGTCGCGTTGGACATTTTCAGCATCCTTCCAGCGTCGGATATCAAAATAGCGCTTTCCTTCGAACGCCATTTCCACCAGGCGTTCATGTTTGATCTTATTTCGGATTTCTTCTTTAGATCCTTGGTTATATCCTGGAAGCCCTGCCCGATAGCGCACCAAATTGAGATATTTTAGGATATCCGGATGTCCGGGTTGGCTTTCATTGAGCGCTTCAGCATAAGAGAGATAAACTTCCGCTAATCGGAATACCGGGTATTGTTTTTCATAAGTTCCTTCTATGCGCATATCATCGTCATTGATGTATTTGACAACGGCATAACCGGTACGTAATGAGGGGCGATCGGTCTCAAAATAACCATCGGCGGTTTCGGGTCTATAATCGACATAATAAAATGGATCTACCTTATCATCTTGTTTATATCCGCGGCCGTGAAAGCCGATCGTAGCATAAAAGCGTGGTTCACGGTTCAGTACACGGTTTGGTACGGCAGGGAATCGATTTCCGTTGAAAAAGTTGGTATGGATCGGCGAATTGAGCGAACTACCATCGCCCAAGATATAATACCCATCGGCGGCGGATGAAGTCGAAAAATCCTTATAGAGCTTCTGGTTCTCTTCTTCGATGGTTGCGCCGTTATTCATAAAAAAGCCATCAACAATTTTTTGCGTGGCGGCTATACGCGAACTATTGAGTGAATTGGAAGCTTTGTGACCTCGAGGCCATCCCAATGCCGTTAGGTTATAGGTTTGACTTTGTCTATTTACCTGCCAGATCACTTCCGTGTTCCAATAGTCATCACCACCGCTAAATAGGGCCTTGAAGGATCTATAAGGGTCAATACCGGCAGGTCCATTTGGCCAAGCTATAGTATTACCCGGAAAGTCACCTAAGGGCACAGTTTTGTAGTTTTTGTTGGCTGGCAAAGTGAACAATTGATATTGATTTAAGTCGATAATTGCTTTGTAGGCATCGGCGGCTTTTTTCCAGCGATTTTCATCGTATCCTTTGCCAAAGAAAGGTTGCCCCTCAGGATTAACAAAACTATTGTACTCTGTGTTACCGTTGACTAGCGGACTTGCCGCCCATAGTAGTATACGTGCTTTTGTTGCCATGGCCGTAGCTTTGGACGGTCTACCTAGATCAGAGGTCAATATCTGTGCCTGGCTTGGTAGTTTTTGAATGGTCAAGTTTAATTCGTTGGTTAAGAAATTGACACATTCCTCCAGCGTAGCCCGTTTTGTTGGGTAGTTGGCCTCATTCGCGTAATCTACCGTTTTATCAACGATAACAAAGGGACCATATATTTCCAAAATCAATGAATAATAATAAGCGCGCAAAAAGCGCACATCCGTTTGATAGCTTTCAAGCTCGCCCTCTTTAATCAATTTATCATTAGCCTGTGGGGAGTTTTCCAAAAATTGATTGCAAGCCCGTATCGCGCGATATAATTTTGACCAATAGCTCAGTTCCCATGGCATATTGTCTGAATTGTACTTACCCTGTGATAGTTGCATGGCCATATACGTATCCAGGCCTGCGTGGCCTTCATCGCCGGCCCCACTGAATGGCCAAGATTGATGCATATCAGTAAAATTGGGAAGATGGCCGTAACAGGCAGCCCAGGCTTCACGAATATTTTTACGGGAGGTCCAGATATCGTTAAGATTGTCGACCTCATGCAGATATTCCTCCGCATCCAGGTATTTACAGGACTGCATATTTACGATAGTCAATAATGCAAACGCTAAGCCTATGTTTTTGATGTTGAGTATTTTCATTGGAGTAGTTTTATTTAATCATATTGTGTTTGTAGTGTCTCGTAGATTCACTTCTTTTGATGATCTATTGTTAAAATGTTATGCTGATTTACAGTTTAAATCTGACATTCATACCAAGAGAATATGTGCGTTTTAATGGGTAAGCATACGAGGATTTCTGTTCGGGATTCCAGTCCTTGAATTTTGAGAACGTTGCCAAATTGTCACCACGTCCATAGAAATAGATATTCTGGAACGGAAGTTTGCTATTTTTTGGCATCCAGGTATACCCTAATTCGGCATCCGCCAGGCGCAAATAAGAAGCCTCACGTTCCCAGAAGGTGGACTGCTGTGCATTATTGCTGTTTTCCGAACCAACGCCCAGACGTGGATAGGCAGCATTTGGATTTTCCGTTGTCTTAGTACCCGAGTAAGATTCAGGTATCCAGTGATCGTTATAAGCAACTTCATAGATCGCACCACGGCTTCCTGAGGCATTGAACGGGATACGTCCACCATTAAGGGTACGGAATACATCCGATTTTCCGATCACACGGGTGGAGAAGGTCCAATTTTTATAGTTGAAATCCAGGGCGAGGGAATAGGTCCATTTGGGGTCTGTACTCGCTAACCAAATACGGTCTTCTGGCGTGATGAGACCATCCCCATTAATATCCTTGTACTTGATGTCGCCAGGCATGACCTTATTCCAGGTTTGCACAGGGCTATTATCGATATCAGCTTGATCTTTGAATAGACCCAAAGAGATATAATTCAGGTCACGCCCCCAGTCCAGTCCGATACCACTTTGGTAAGGCATTTTGGGATCAAGTTGCCCATTTTCTACAATCGTATTTATATTGTAGGTCAGGATTCCACGAATATAATTGATTCGGAAATTGCCGAAATTTTTACTGTACGACATATCTAGGTCGAACCCCCTGGAGTACATCTTTCCAAGGTTAGCTTTTGGTACAGAACTCAAACCCAGTGTTGCCGGAAGTTTGTTCAGGTCAATTAACTGGCCTTCACGTGTATTTCTAAAAATATCCAGTATCATTTTAAATTGATTGAACAGGCCAAGTTCTATACCGAGGTTCATCTTCTTATTTTGTTCCCAGGTAAGACCAAGCTGTTCCAAGCGACTTTCTCCCACTCCGGGAATATTTGTACCACTATATGCCGTACCCCCAAAACCGAAAGTATAGCCATCAAGAGAACCCGTTGTCGCCATATAACCGAAGCGTCTGGCATCCCCTGGAGCCCCCACTACACCATAAGAACCACGAAATTTCAATTGATTGACCGTTTTTTTCATTCCTTCCCAAAATTTTTCTTCCGATAGGATCCAGCCTAAACCAATAGAGGGAAACGAGGACCAGCGCTTGTCAGGCGTGAACATTTGTGACCCCGAAGCACCGAAGTTAATATCTGCAAAATAGCGGTTTTTAAAACCAGCCGTAAATCGTCCCGCAATAGATTGCTCCCTTGTCGGTAAAGCATTAACCAAAAGGGAATTCCCATTGTTATCATTAGGGACATCATCCATATACTCACGTTGTTTGTACAGTACAAAAGCTGTTGTCGTGAAATCCTTTCCAAAATCGCGGGCATAATTGGCACTTCCCTGTATTTCAACAACACGGTGTCCTGTAGGTGTTGTTGGTTCAAATCGCATTTTGTCATCTAGATCAGGGGTGGTATTGAGTGTGACCAGATTTCCATCTTTATCGCGGCCCGTACCGTTGTAACTGTTCGCAAAATCAGGACGGTGTTTTTGATAATCCTTAATATATTGATGTGTATAATTATTGATTTTCGAAAAAGAGGCAATACCGTTAAAAAATAACCCTTTTAATAGGAAATCAAGTTTTTGTGTAATATTGAGGTTGGTATTCATCACATTGGAGTAGCCGCGGGTAAAACCAGTTTTATTGAGCATCGAAAAAGGATTTTTTACACCGGCTGGTTCTTCTGGAGCGGTTCCGTTGGAGTATTGGGTAGGGAAGAGGGTCGGATTGATCTCATTGATGATATCAAGGATTTTATCCGTCCCCTGTCCGGGTTCTGTCGTTGTATTGTAGCGCCCGTCAAATCCGAGTCCCAATGTCGTTGTCGGACTGATATCAGCTTTTAAATTAGACCTAAAATTGAACTGGTTATATTTCGCATTTGAATTGTACGATTGGAGATTTCCCTTAAACATTCCGTCCTCTATGTAATAACCTCCAGACATATAGTAAGTCACTACATTGCCGCCGCCACCGATATTGAAATTTCCTTTATGCGATAAATTATTAGGTTTATATAGTGCATTGTACCAATCGACATTCGGGTAAAAGTCCATGTCATTATCTCCAAATTTTTTGATGATCTCATCAGAATATGGCTTGTCTTTCCCACGTACTGCAAATGCTTCGTTTCGCATTTGCGCATATTTTACAGCGTCGATCCAATGCGGTTTAAAGGTCGCATTGTTGACTGAGGAAGATATCGACATATTGACGCTGGGTTTTTCAGAGAGCTTTCCCGTTTTGGTCGTGATCACAATGATACCGTTAGCTCCTTCCAATCCATACACTGCTGTTGCAGAGGCATCCTTAAGAATAGAAAAGCTTGCAATATCATTGGGGTCTACATCATCAATCGATCTTTTTAATCCATCGATCAAGATTAATGGGTCAGAACTTCCCTTCACGGAGTTTATGCCACGAATAATAAAATTGGCTCCGTCCTTGCCGGGTTGTCCCGAAGTCTGGTTGAAAGACATTCCCGCTACACGGCCAGCGAGTTGATTGGTCAGGGAGCGGCCGGGAGTGATGAGTTCCTTGGGGTCGACTGTACTCATCGCAGCAACAACGCTAATTTTCTTTTGTACACCATGGGCGACAACAACTACTTCATCCAATGCACCATTGTCTTTTTTCAGTTCTACTTTGAGCTGGATCAACTCGTATGTAGTAAGCGAAGCAGTATTGATCTCAACAGTTTTGTAACCAATTGAAGAGAAAACGAGCACGGCTTTTTCGGGTAGATTCGTCAGGCTAAAATAGCCGTTTTCATCAGTTACTGTTCCAAAGAGAGAATTTGCTTTTACCTGGACCGAAACGCGGGCAATTGGTTTATTTTCCTCGTCTGTAACTGTACCGGAGGTTTGACCTTTTGGAGATTTTTTTTCCGTTGTTATAGGAACTTTATTCTCCGTTGCCGTTTTTTTGGGCGGCAAAGCTTTGATCACAATTGTTCCATCGTGAATGGCATAGCTCAGGGACTGATTTTCCATTAGCTTATCCATGGTGTTTGTTAAAGAAGCATTTTTGACAGATAGATTAACTGCGGGCGCATGTTTTAATATAGATTCACTGTAGATAAATCTATAACCGGTAGCTTTCTGTACTTCAGAAAATGCTTTGGTTAAAGGAGCGTTTTTTAGCTCCAGATTTAAGGTTTGAGCCATCCCATTTGCCGATAGCATGGAGAAGGTACTGACGAGTACAGAGGCTATAAGGCCTCTTGTCCATGGTTTATTCGGCTTGCCGAATTTCGGGCATGGGTTTAAAAATGGGACATGAGAATTGCTTTCCATATCATTTGACTGGTTTATAAATTAGTGTTTTGGTTAAAATTTAACTTGATAAAGCTTCCTATCAAGTGACGAAGGTCAGACCTATACTTTTCTAAGTAAGATCTAGTCTAGGAGATGTACTCATTGGTTTTTTAAGTAAATGTTAGGTTTATAACTTTGGTTTTTCATTGGTTATTTTATAATGAGTTTTCTTTGGGACACGGTAAACTGAAATCCAGTTAGGTCGTTGAGTGTTTTACAGACAGTCTCTATAGAAGCGCTTCGTTTTATGCCACCATTATAGTGCTCATTGGTCAGTTTGCGCTGTATATCAATATCTATGGCATACCATCTGGAGATCTCGCCAAGGATTTCTTTTAAATCTTTGCTGTTAAAATAAAAATAGCCTTCTTTCCATGACAGCGCTTCCTCAATATCAGCTTTATTGACTTCGATCTCTCCCTGGCCGCTGATTGTTTCATGTCCAGCGGTTATGATCCTATTTTGTCGGCCATCAGTGACTTTGATACGGCCTTCGGTCAATATCGTCTTTATTTTGTTGCTGCCCAGGTGGGTATTAATGTTAAATGCTGTTCCTAATGCTTGCACCTCAGTACCATTGACATTGACCTTAAATGGATGCTTGGCATCTTTTGCAACTTCGAAATATGCTTCTCCCGTTACTTTTACGATCCGATCCTCGCCACTGAAGACAGATGGAAATTCAAGCTCGGATTGGGCATTAAGCCAAACTTTGGTACCATCCGCCAACTCAATGTTATAGGTTGCACCCGTTGGTATCGTAAGCTTGTGTATGGTAGGTTTTTGAGCCTTATTGTTCGAATAGTCCAGCCCATTTTGATGGATCTCAAGAGAAGTGCTCCCATCAGAGATTCGATCTGATAAATTGGTGCCTAATTCTACTTTACTCCCATCAGATAACGTCAAGGTTGCTTTTTTGCTTCCGGGCGTTATCATTGTATTGACTTGTGCGTTCTGTTGATCTGTTTTTAATATTCTTTGTTGGTAAAAGTAAAATGCAACGGATAATGTTAGGATTAATGCGGCTGCCATTGCTGCGATCTGTCTCCAACTTATTTTTATTTTATTGTTTTGTTGAGATCTTCCGATAATAGTTCGCCAGATTTCCTGCTTGTTGATGCTTTGGTGATACAGAAGTCTTTTGTTGATTTCCTCCATATCCAATCCTTGGTCTTCAATCCAGCTGTTGAGCTGAGGAAAGTCAATGGTTAGCTGCTCCAATTCTTGAAGTTCCTGATCGGATATTTCCTTTCGTATATAGAGAGAAACTAATTCTGCAGCTCTGAAATATTTCGAATCCATAATTCTATTTATTTTTGGACTTAGGTACTAATTTTGTTTTGATCCATACATTCTAACCTCGATACTTTGTTTATACAAAGACACGGATTGTGTTAAAATGGGTGAAAAGAAATTAAAAAAAATATTTAGTTCCAATTTTTCCGGTTTATTTAAGTAAAACAGAAGTATTCACTTTTGCCTAGTCTACAGTAAGACACGGAGGGGAGAAGAAAAGGTGAAAAGAATTTTAAAAAAATAATAAAAAAATATTTTTAATACTTCTATAGAATGGATTGAGCTGTTTGCGCAACAGGAGCAATGCTCGGCGTTTCTGTGTTTTGACCGTATTAATAGAAACGTTAAAATGTTCAGCAATCTCCTTATTGGATTTTTCGTCCAGATAAGCGAGCTTACAGATCTGTTGACAACCCTCGGGTAACCGCTCAATTGCTTTTTCCAAATGGCTAACAATTTCTGCATAAATCAATGCATCTAAAAATATTTTATCGTCCTGCTCATGGAAATCTGTATGCTGTATATATTTCTCAGATACTTTCAGGTCTCGGAGATAATTTAAAGAGGCATTTTTTACAGTGGTGAAGAGGTAACTTTTTTTTGCTGCACTGTGCGAGCTCAAGGAATAGGGCTTGTCAAGTAATTTAACAAATACATCCTGCACGATATCGTTTGCCGTTTCGTTGCATTGGACGATCCGCCACGAAAACTCCACAAGAGCAACATAGTACTGTTCAAATAATTGTTGAATGTGGACTTTGGTCAATGATTCCATGTGGTATTTTAAAGCCTATTCTACGATATTAATTTGTGTCGCGCGATAGATAATTGAGGTCTATTTTTCGGGATCAATATTACGTAAATTATTTTATATCGTAGGTATGTTGATCTTAAATCAAATCAAATATCTGTCCAAATTGAATGTCCTGTAATAAAAATGTATAGTCCCGACTGATTTATAATAGCGCAAATACAATGTCATCACTAGGATTTTTAAATGAGTTTGTTAGTCGTATATCCTGGGAAATGTAGGATACTTACCTCATGATTTGGGTAAGATGTTCATGCCAAATGTACTTTGTTGGTCGATGAGCTTCTTTCTACGCATATTTGTTTATACATTGTTAAGACATAGTCGTGTACATAGGTCAGGGTTTCGCTTGCCCCTTAATAATATCAAAATTTTGTGAGATATTTACGGGTAACTTAAATTATAAATTCAATCAATATGAACAAACTTCTTTTCTTTCTGGTGTTGTGTTTTTTTGTGTTTTCATCACGTGCGGACGTCCGTTTGCCAAGTATCCTGGCGAGCAATATGGTGTTACAGCAACAGTCGACCACAGCGTTGTGGGGCTGGGGCAAACCGCGAGAGAAGATAAAAATTACGACCTCTTGGAACAATAAGACCGTTGAGGTAACAGTAGATGGAAATGCCAATTGGCAAATTCCGGTTCAAACTCCGAAAGCTGGGGGACCCTATACGATTGTATTTGAAGCTGAAAATAAAATTGTCCTCGAAAATGTATTTATCGGTGAAGTTTGGGTCTGTAGTGGACAGTCCAATATGGAATGGAACTATTACAATGGTATTACCTCTATCAAGGATGAATTTTCACGGCTCGACAAATTTAATATCAAACTTTTTCAAGTTGCTAAAGCAACCTCGAAAGCCCCTCAAGATAATAATGAGGGAAACTGGATGGTCTGCGACAGCAACACGTTGAAAAATTTCAGTGCAGTTGCCTATTATTTCGGGAAGGTACTAAACAGAGAGCTGAATGTACCCATTGGATTGATCAGCAGTAATTGGGGTGGCACACCAGCAGAAGTTTGGATCCCCGGCGAACTCATTGAGAGCAACACAATTTTAAAAGATGCGGCAGAGAAAAAGAAGCCCTCATCTGGGTGGCCTATTGCTCCGGGGTACGCTTATAATGCGATGATTGCACCTTTGATTAATTTTAATGTGGCGGGTGTCATCTGGTATCAAGGGGAGAGCAACGTTGAGACAGCTTCAAGTTATACGCAATTAATGGATATCATGATAGGTTCATGGCGTAGAGCCTGGAACAAAAACTTTCCGTTTTATTATGTACAGATTGCCCCCAATAGGTATCGCAACTATAATGTAGGAGCATTGCTCAGAGAAGCTCAAGCTAAGAATCTGAGCACAGAAAAAACTGGAATGGTCGTCGTCTCAGATTTGGTAACTGATACGTTAAACATTCATCCTTCCAATAAGAAAGATGTGGGTTTACGTCTTGCAAATTATGCTCTTGCTGAAACATATGGTTTAAACATAGGGAGTTATAAAAGTCCAATGATTAAGTCTTTTGATGTGCGGGGAAATCAAGTTGTACTTGATTTTTATAATGCCGATGAGGGGTTAATGGTAAAAGGAAAGAAACTTAATGAAACTTTTATTGCTGGCGCGGACAAGATATTTTATCCCGCCACCGTGGAAATCAAGGGTAAACAGATGATCGTTTCAAATAAGGAAGTAAAAAATCCGGTCGCTGTTCGATATCAATTTAGCAATACTGGGATCGGTAATATTTTTAGCAAAAAAGGATTACCCATGGCGCCGTTCAGGACTGATGAATGGCCCGTTGATACGAGTAAGACAAAGTAGCATGATTCATTTTCTCGAAATAAGAATTGTTTCAAGAAAATGATAGTTTTAATAAAAAATATCATAATTAAAGGAATACTTGTCAATGTATTTTAAACCAACTGAAAGTTTAATTTTAAAGTATTTCATTTAAAAAATAAAAGTAGGGCTATGTAAGAACTTTGTTCGAACACAAAAATCCTTGATTTGAACACATACAAAAAAAAACACTTGATGAACTTTGTACCATAAAAAAAGAATTATTTATGAGCAAAAAGAAAGTATGGTTTATTTCGGGTGCGTCCAAAGGTATAGGTTTAGAGGTTGCAAAAACAATTTTAGCAAATGGTGACAGCGTTATTGCAACTTCACGCAGTTTAGAAGAACAGATTAAGAATATCAGTTTAGAAACAGAATTTTTTCTACCATTACAAGTAGATATTACCAATGAAACTGAAGTAAAATCAGCAATTGAAAAGGGAATTAGGAAATTCGGACATATAGATGTTATATTAAATAATGCAGGGTATTTTCTGGTTGGAAGTTTAGAGGAAATCAGTGACCTCGAATTTCGAAAAACGATGGATGTAAATGTTTTCGGAATGGTTAATATTATCCGAAACGCGATGCCTTATTTGCGTGGGCAACAATCTGGGCACATTATTAATATTTCATCCAATATGGGGTATATTGGATATGCCAATACCGGAAGTTATAACGCTTCTAAATTTGCTGTGATAGGTCTTTCGGAAGCATTGGCACAAGAAGTAAGGAAATTTGGAATTCATGTTACAGTAATTGCGCCAGGAATGTTTAGAACAAATTTCATGAGTGATAGTACATTAGCTGTAGCTAGCAATCATATTCCTGAATATCATGTTGCTAAACATGTTGCGGTACTAAAAGGATTTGATGGCAATCAACCTGGTGACCCTACAAAGTTAGCAAAAGTTTTGCGCGATTTGACGATGCATGATGAACCTCCATTACATTTGCCACTAGGTACAGATAGCTATGAATCAATATTACTTCACAGATCAAATGAAGCTAAAGAATTAGATGATTGGAAACAGATATCGCTCTCGACAGATTTTTAAATTATTTGTAAATTTACAAATATGAAGAAGAGATTTTCCGTACCGTATATCATCAAATCCATTTCGGAATTGCATCAACTTTTTGCACTTGCAAAACCGGATCATCCTTTAATCAGTGTGATTGATTTTGAAATCCTTAGTTATAAACATAGTGACGTATGGAAGTATTTTGCCAACGATTTTTATTGCATCACTATAAAAAAGGGAAGCAATGGAACGTTGAAATATGGACAAAGAGATTACGATTTTAATGAAGGCATGATGACGTTTACTAAACCGGGCCAAGTATTTTCGGTGAAAGCAGTTAGCGACAATCCTGTTACCGGGTATATGCTCGTTTTTAAATCCGAACTTATACGTCCCTATGCATTGGGTATAAATATCAGTGATTATGGTTTTTTTGATTATCAAATCGCTGAAGCTTTACACCTTTCAGCAAAGGAAGAAAAGATCATTTCTTCACTTTTGAAACAAATGCAGGAAGAACTAAAAGACAATATTGATAATTATAGTCAAGATGTGATCGTTTCACATCTTGACTTACTGCTAAACTATTCGAATCGATTTTATAACCGTCAATTTCTTAGCAGAAAGGCCATTAATAATGATCTGCTAGCCGATATTGAAAAAATCTTAAATAATTATTTCCATTCGGAATCTGGATTAAGTAGTGGATTGCCGACTGTACAATCGATCGCCTCTCAACTTAACATTTCACCAAATTATTTAAGTGATTTACTAAGAAATTCAATTGGTATGAACGCACAACAATATATTCAACAACATTTGATTGAAAAAGCGAAGGAACTTCTGGCTACTTCAAGAATGACGGTTGGTGAGATTGCCATTCAATTAGGGTTTGAATATTCCCAGTCGTTTAGCAAATTATTTAAAAAGGTGACCAATCAGACTCCAGTGGCTTTTCGTCAGTCCTTTAACTGATCAATTTTGTAGAATAGATTTTTTTATATATTTTTGTAACGTTCATTACATTAATAAAAGTGAAAGGGAGACCCAACATATACCAAAACGAGGAAATTATTCTAAATGCTCAGCAAGTATTTTGGAAAAAAGGGTATTTTGCTACTTCATTGACGGACTTGAGCAATGCAACTGGAGCAGGTGCAGGAAGCTTGTATAATAATTTCAAAGGTGGTAAGAAAGAGTTGTTCAAAAAAGCACTGCAACAAAGGAGAGCGGATTTTATGGCTTTTAAAGCTATATTGGAAAAAAGCGATACACCAATTACCTTGATTAAGGACTTTTTTTTAAATCTTGCACATGCAGATAAGATCGCCCATCAAAAAGGTTGCATCATTGCTAATACGATTGTAGAAATGAGTTGTACAGACGAGGAGCTTGAAAAGGAAGCGGCAGAAATACTGAAAGAAACTGAAGCTTTGTACAGGTACGCAATTGAGAGAGAAAAGGATAATAAAATTCTCAAAACAACTGTGCCTGCAGATGTGTTGGCAAAATACCTGGTTACGGTTTGGTGTGGCATCAATTCATTAAGAAGGCTATATCCTGATCCGAAAATACTTAAAGAGCAAATCAATCTACAACTTGAAATACTAAGATAATTTTTTTTACATATTTGTTTAACGATCATTACAAAAATAAAATGGATTTACAATTAAAAGGAAAACGTGCATTTATCAGTGGTTCTACCCAGGGTATTGGCTTTGCTGTCGCAGAGAAACTTTTACAGGAAGGGGCTTCTGTTGTCATCAATGGTAGGAGTGAGGCTAAAACACAACAGGCACTAGGAGACTTAAAAAAGCAATTTCCTAACAGTAATATCGATGCAATTGTGGCGGATTTTTCTAAGGTCGATGAAGTAGAAAAATTACTTTTAGTGCTGACGGACATTGATATTTTGGTCAACAATGTGGGAATATTCGGGATTGCTGACTTTTATACAACAGCTGACAAGGACTGGTACGATTATTTTGAGGTAAATGTTATGAGCGGAATGCGTCTGTCCAAGAAATTACTTCCAAGAATGATAGAGAAAAATTTTGGAAGAATTATTTTTATCAGCAGCGAATCAGGTGTGAATGTACCAGAAAATATGATCCATTACGGAATGTCAAAAGCGGCAATGAGCGCTTTGAGCAACGGATTATCCAAGTTAACCAAAGGAACTGAAGTAACTGTAAATACGATTTTGGGTGGTCCAACCTATTCCGATGGAGTTGCCCGGACCGTGGAACAAATTGCATCTTCAAATCATCTAGAAGTTGAGTCAATGAAAAATGCAATCATTACTCAATCCAATTCACATATTTTACTCCAGCGATTTATCGATCCGGTTGAAATTGCAAATTTAGCTGTTTATCTTTCAAGTCCACTCTCTATTGCAACTAACGGGTCTAGCTTAAGAGCAGATAGTGGTGTATTGAAAATTATATAATCCATATCGAATGTTTAGAATATCTATGGAGCAGTATATTGGACATCTGACTTGATCATACAATTCTTTGAATCTGTAAAAGCGATCTCTGGAATAACCCATTACTTTAGAGGATCTTGATACGTTTCCTAAGTGTTGAGCAAGTTCTAAAACACCCAATTTATTCTTGACGATTTTCTCTTGTGTAGTCAAAACTCTAATCTATTTTTCAGCTGTTAATTTATTGCAACTGTCAGATTAAGTCTTGACTACTTCAAATTATGTGAGAGCAGCCTTCATTTCAATTCTTCACGATCACTGCTGACGGCTGGTCTCTATGTTGTAAATAATCTTTTCTGCTTCAAATTGACCTTTAAAAATTAGTGCATAGATAATCAAAACAATAAGCCAATGTCTAATTTTTACACCTATCAATGCAGTCCCTAACAATATACCAATTGCGCCGATAGCAATTCGGAAATAAAGTATAGATTCATATTCCATCGCATACCAATAACACCCCTTGCAAAAATTGTATCGATAGAGCAAATAAGCATCTCCATAAGTAATTAAAATGTTGGAAAGAATTATTAATGTCCCAACTATCCGACAAAGGATGCAACTGGTTAGTATCTTATGAGTTGCTCTCTATTAAAGTAACGATCAAGTTAGTCATACCTTTTCAATTTTTAACAATATTCCAGTACTGTTAGGTTATTATCAAAAAGGGGATACCTCAGCACCGATTGTTTATTTTCTATAAGAACTGCTTTGTGGGCGATAAAAAAATCTACAAGTTCTTCAACACGTGTTTTATCTGTCAGCCATTTCGTTGTATAAATCATGAATATATTATTTTAAATTTTTTAATTCCTCCAGAAGGCTGTTCTGTTTATGAATGAAATGATCCAGACTATCTTTTTGAAAAGGATGTGCATTTTGGTATTTTTCAATTTCAGGTAGCGTCTTTCTGATTTTAAAAGCGGTATAGAGGCTTGTCAAGGTCTCACTATTTTTGTTGATCAGATCCATCCGTTCCTTTATATTTTTTACTTTAAGATCGTACTGGTCAGAACTGGCCGTAATTTCCTTTTCTACCTGTTGCCTGACTAATGAATCTGTGATAGATTTTGTCTGAAGATGAGCATCCTGATAATAAGAGGTAGAGGTATTAAGTATATTTTTATAGACGGCCAAAGTTTTTTCGGTTTCCTCGAAGGTGTCTACTATTTTGGTATTGAGCGCCGTCAGATTTTTATCGTTTTTAATCAATTCAAAATAGATACGGTTTACAGTCACCTCATCGCTCCGATAACTACTTTTAAAGGAATCGGAAGTTGACGAGCCCGCATTATCTACTACGTTGTCTACAGGGGAATTATCAGATTTATTTTCTCTGCAGGAGAGAATAGATAAGGCCATAACAGAAGCAAAAAACATTTTTTTCATACTCTATTTTTAGTGGTTTACAATTCATTGTATCTCATTGACTAAAATTAATCATTTCAATTCTATCACTGGTGATTAAAGGATATAATTTTATTTAATTATCGCATTTTGCGAGCGGTTAATGCAGTAGGAAAATTTATTAAAATAACTTGTTATAATTTCGTCCTTGATCTGATCTTTGGCATCGCAAGATAGTACTTATAGTCACCGGATTCCATGACACCATCGTCAAACCATTCATTATCCAGATACTTGTACATATCATTTAGGTAAGCTACCTCTTGGCTTACTTGATAGCAGGGGTGGAACCAAATCCAAAATCGCTCTCGTTTATTGTATGGATGGGGTAGCGGCAGGAGCATAGTACCTTGGAATAGATCTCCAGGATGTTTTTCGCTAAGATTTTTTAAATTTATACTCGTGAAATAAAAAGTAAGGTTATATTTTTGTCACTGATTATATGGATAATATTTTTGGTTGCAGGTTTGAGGCCTCTTTACTGTATGTGCCGTAGCAAATTTCACGGGAAATGCTATTACGTAAGAACTGACTGAAATAATGGAAAGTGAATTAAAATATAAAGTAATAAAACCTGACAAATCGCTTGCGGACTTTGTTGAAAGTTTTTGGCTTTTACAAAACCAATCAGACCTTGATAAAGAGGTTGTAGTATTGCCAGACGGAAGAGTTGATCTGTTTTTTACGCAATCTGCAACAGAGCCTTTCCACATTACGCTTTTGGGAATCGAAACGCAACCAGGCCAAGCGACCATTACGCCTTTACGACAAACTTATGCCATAAGTTTTAAACCGCTTGCAATAAAATATATTTTTCAAACCAACATCGCCAACTTAGTGGACAAGGGAACAATCTTGCCACCTAATTTTTGGAACTTTAGTGCGGACGACCTGAATGACTTTGATTTATTCTGCGAGAAAGCGACAAAAAAAATACAGTCACTTTTGCCAAGTGAAATAGACAACAGGAAACGAAAACTGTTTGAACTCATTTATTCATCAAATGGAGTGACTACAATCAAAGAACTTTCAGAAAAATCGTTTTGGAGTAGGCAACAGATCAATCGTTATTTCAATCAGCAATTCGGACTTACAGCAAAAGCATATTGTAATATTATCCGCTTCCGTGCTTCCTTTCAACACATCAAAGAAGGCAAATTGTTTCCACAACAAAACTTTGCCGACCAATCCCATTTCATTAAAGAAGTCAAGAAACTTTCTGGTGTTTCACCAAAAGAATTGTTGAAGAACCAAAATGAGCGTTTTATACAATTTTCAACGCTCGAGTCAAAGTAATTTTGTTCAGTCAAAAAATAAATTGTACTGGATATGAAATTACAAGGCAAGAAAATCGCAGTCGTTGGCGGCGGTCCTGGCGGACTCACGTTAGCCAAACTCTTACAATTAAAAGGAGCAAATGTAACAGTATATGAACGTGATATAAACAAAGAAGTTCGCCAACAGGGAGCAACACTAGACCTACACGAAGAAAGTGGTTTGGAAGCTCTTCGTAGAGCAAATTTGATGAACGAATTTAAGGCCAGCTTTCGACCAGACGCGGGACGCTTAAGAGTGTTAGACGACCAAGCCATTATCAAAATGGATGACCACGAGATTCAACATGATTATCAGGAAGATCGTCCTGAAATTGATCGTGCCCCTTTGCGCGATATTTTAATAAACTCATTGCATGAAGATACTATTATTTGGGATAGTCAGTTCATTTCAATGGAAAAACAGGAGAATGGCTGGCTTTTGCATTTCAAAAACGGAAAATCTTTTTACGCTGACATTGTCGTTGCAGCTGATGGTGGAAACTCAAAAATCCGTTCTCACATTACCGACATTAAGCCAATTTATTCTGGCGTTACGATTGTTGAAGGTAATATTTACAACGCCGAAAAAAACGCGCCGAAACTTTGGGAAATCACAAAAGGGGGAAAAGTTTTTGCTCTTGGAAACGAACAATCAATTATCTTAAGTACAAAAGGAGAGGGCAGTTTATCGTTTTATACCGGTTGTAAAGTTTCCGAAAATTGGGTGCAGGAAAGCGGCATTGACTTCAACAACAAAGAACAAGTTTTTGATTGGTTTAAAGTCGCGTTCTCGTCATGGAGTGACCAATGGCAAGAGCTTTTTGCAAGTAATGAAATTTGGTGTATGCCACGTCCGCAATATCATTTTCCATTAGATCAAACTTGGACAACATTACCAAACTTGACAATGCTTGGCGATGCGGCTCATCGTATGCCACCATACGCAGGCGAGGGGGTAAATCAAGCCATGCAAGACGCTTTTGAATTGGCAGAAAATTTGACAAGTGACAATTTTCCAGACATTCAGACTGCAATTTCAGATTACGAAAAACAAATGCAGGCAAGAGCAGCAGCAGTAACAAAAGATACTTTAGTAAACACTGAAATATTACACACTGAAAGTGGGCTTGACAAATTGTTGACTATGTTCAACAAGGGGATATAAAACACACTGATTTTTTCGGGTGATGAAATAGTGAAACTAAAAGCAGAAAAGCTGTAGAGTCTACAGCTTTTTTATGCTAACTGATCAACGGTTTTTGAAATCTCCATCTTGTCAGCTGTAAGTATTTTTATTCGGTAATTTTGTTTCTATTTATGTTATACAAATCAAAATTCGGATGTTTCCAAAATCTTTCAAATCCCAATTTTGGCATTACTTCAATCTCTGATGAATATATTGGGTAAATTCCTTTTATATAAATTTTGTATTTGGCACCAATATCAAGATTGTTATAGTCACTTTTATTATTAAAAATTGAAGGAGCAAATACTAAAAATCCGTCCATTTCAGAATCATCAGAGATTTTTTCTTGAAAATCAATAGGATCGCCATAAGAAAAAGGGCATTTATCTCGTAACTGATTAGCTAAATAGCCCACAACTCTTCCCCAAGAAAAATTATCTGATCTAACCGTTAAAGTGAGTTCGGGTCTGCCATTTTTCCAATCGGGATGATTTCCTAAAGAAAGCCCATAGGTAAATGATGTTATCATTCCCTTTTCAGGAATATTTTCGTAAACAATTGTTGTAACACCAGGAAGGCTTTTATCTAAACTATCTTCTTTAAACAAAAGAGGTTCTTTCTTAAAGATTTTATTTAGATGATTTAAATACTGTTCCGATGGTGACAATTTTTTCTTAAATAAATTTTTAAACATATTTTACTATGAGAATGTTTTGTAAGTCTTAAAAAGAAAGCAGACAAATTGCTAGAGCGTATTTTCCTTTATAAATCTATTAATTTTTGATTTAAATATTCAGTCTTTCTGTTGAAAAAGTATTTGTTTTTTTATTTCTCTTCTTTTTCTTCAATATCAAATTCCCGCGACCGTAATAAACATCCGAACGCGTGAGATTATTCAGTGATTCGTGATATCGGTTGTTATTATACCTATCCACAAACTTTTTTGAGGCTACTATGTGTTTCTTGGCATAATAAAATCTATCAAGATTAACTACATTTTTTATTGTTCTGTGATAGCGTTCAATTTTATCGTTGTCTGTTTCGATATCATTATGTAAATTTATTACGCCATAGGCCATATACTATTTACATGAAGACCATATTTGTTTTTTTAGTCTTACTGCTATTCGTTTATCCATTGTTTGCGCAAAGCGATAAATTGTTAGGTAGATGGGTTTTAGACTTTGCATTGACTGAAGACAATTCACTTGTTCCTTTAGATCATCTCTATTTTTCCAACGAGGTTATTTATGAAATAAGTCCGAATAAGATGAAGATATCAGCTTTTACATTTGACACGAAATATATTGACGATAATGAGATCGACCTGGGGCACATGAAGCTAAACTTTCAACATATCATTAAATCCCGTTATAGGAAAGGAATTTCAAAAGTTATTGATTAATAAAACAGAGATAGAATAATTTTTTTCAGCCATCAGACCAAATCGGCTAACATTCAATTTCAGGATGTAATCGGGTAAAAATTGAATGTTAGCCTTATTTAACCATGGTATTTAGAGAAGCAAAAATTGAAGATATAGCACAAATCCAGATATCCGATCCGGCCCTTGTTAGTGATAAAGATTGTGAAGAGTTTTTATTTGAAAGAGGGAAAGGCTGGGGGTGCGAAATAGATAACCAAATTGTAGGATTTGCAATTGCAGATTTAAAGGAAAATAATATATGGGCGTTATTTCTGACCCCAGAATCTGAAGGGAAGGAAATCGGACGCAGGTTACAGAAAATAATGCTCGACTGGTATTTTTCCACGGGAAAAGAATTTGTTTGGCTTGGAACGGCCCCAAATACAGGAGCAAAAGAATTCTATACGAAATCAGGTTGGGTAAAGAACGGATTCCAGGACTGGAATGATGAATATAAGAATCCGGCAAAACCGAAATTCCGATATCTTTGCGAACGAGCGCCAGACGGACATTCAAGATGAAATTAAAAGAAAGAAAAAATTGCCCAATGACTGATATATTTAAAAATTACTTGTCCTTAACAGGGGCACTCTCAGCCGCGGAAATTAACTTTTCCTCGAATTTCTTCAAGCCGATCAGCTTGAAGAAAGGTGATTTTTTTATTCGAGAGGGTGATACTTGCCGTTATATTGGATTTATTGTTCATGGCGCCGTAAAGGCTTATGCTATCGACAATGAAGGAAAAGAAAATATAACCTGCTTTAAGTTTGAAAATGAATTTGCCACCTCGTTTCCGGAATTTGTGGCGCAGGAAAAATCCAGAAGGAGCATCAGGGCGATAGAAGATAGCATAATCTATGGAATAAGCTATCCAGACTATCTACATCTGCTTGGTCAGGTTACCACCTGGAACGGTATTATAAAATCGGTGATGGAGTGGGAGTATAACCAAAAGGAGCTTTACCTGCTTAATTATAATAATAAGTCGGCTGTGGATAAATACCGTCATGTCTTGATGAACGAACCGATGCTCGTCCGTCGTATAGCGACACAAGATCTGGCATCGTACCTAGGCGTCACGCAACGGTCGCTTACCCGGGCCAAGGGACAATTGTATAGACCCAAGGAATTATAGGACAAATGTCCTTATTCGTTCCTGACCAGCGATGTAGATTTGCACAAAAAAATATGTTACGTCACATTGCTCCCGAGGTGGTTCAGATTTCGCTGATGCCACGAAACAGTATTAACTGCTATATTATCGAAGGTGTATTGATAGACTCCGGAATACGGAGTTCGTATACCACTGTAAAGAAAGCCCTCAAGGAAATACCTGTTTACCAACATGTTCTTACGCATGCGCATGCGGATCACCAGGGCTGTAGCGATCAGCTATGCAAAGAGTTCGCGATACCTTTGCTCTGTAATCCCGCCGAAGTTTTTAGGACCGAAACGGGTATGGTAACCAAGGATTATCCAAGGCCACAACATTGGATAGCAAAACTTCAACAAAAGTATTGGGCGGGGCAGGGACATCAAGTCCAAAGAACAATTGTTGAGAACGATAAGATTGGAAACTTTCAGGTCATAGAGACACCCGGACATTCGGCAGGTCATATCTCATTATTCCGTGAGCGAGATGGTGTACTTATCATTGGAGATGTGGCGACAAATATGAACCTGCTAACAACTGCGACAGGTCTACAGCTTCCGCCAAATCTATTCACCACAGATCAGCAGCGCAACATCAAATCGCTGCAGAAGCTTACAAAACTGAATCCTGCCATTATCTGTTTCGGTCATGGTCCGATCATGATCAATAAAAATCGGAAGTTTGAGCAATTTGTGGCTAAATGCAGCGAGTTTTAATGTCAACTTCGTTGGAGTTGGAACAAAAAAAGATGATCAGCCGGACAGTATTTCGCGAAAAACCTCCGCGGGTAGAATATATATTAACAGACCGTTCCCGCTATGCATTACCTGTAATTCAGGTACTGAAGGAATATGGCGAATTATTGATTTCACTTGAAGCGGACAATATCTATTAGTAGTGTTTGGCAATACTGGAATTGCAACAATAAAATGGACACCTAGTTAAGCTGCAATATTTTGTTTATTTATTTTTCTAGTAAACTCCTCTGGTGATAAGTATCCTAAGGCAGAATGTTGCCTTTTTCGGTTGTACCAAGTCTCAATATATTCAAAGACAATAAGCGCAGCTTGCTTCCTGTGAGCGAATTTATGCTGATATATACATTCCGCTTTCAGTGTCTTGAAAAAACTTTCAGCGACAGCATTATCCCAGCAATTTCCCTTTCTACTCATGCTTCTTATGATGAGTGGATTTTTTTCCACCATAGAGCTGAACTCATGACAGGCATACTGTACGCCACGATCGGAATGGAATATTAGTTTCTGGGTGATTGGCCTTGCTTTTTGTGCCATTTTAAAAGCAGAAATCACCGTATCTACCGCATTCATAGTCTCACTTAAAGCCCATCCAATTACTTTTCGATCTCCCAGATCGATTACAGTTGTCAGATACAACCATCCCTGCTGCGTTTTGATGTAAGTGATGTCTGATACCCATACTGCACCAAGTGTTCCCGGTTTAAAATCACGGTCCAATATATTCTCCGGTACCGAAAACTTATGGGTGGAGTCTGTGGTCACCTTAAATTTTTTCTTGACAATACTTCTTAACCCGGCCTTTCTCATCAGTTTGGCTACCCTCACTCTGGATATTTTAATATTCTTTTTGTGTAGTTCTCTGGTAATACGCGGACTGCCGTAAGTATTTTTACTTCTTATAAATGCATCCTGGATTTCCATAGTAATCTGTTGGTTTTCAATACTTCTATTTGAAGGGATACCCTTTAAAAAGTTGTAGTAGCCCGCTCTGCTCACCTTGAACACCTGACACATCTTCTCGACTGAAAATATTTCCCTATTGTCCCTTATGAACCTGAATATTTGGTGTCGCTCTTGGAGAAGATGCTTACAGCCTTCTTTAATATATCCCGTTCCATCTGTGTCTCCCGAAGTTCTTTTCTTAATCGTGCTAACTCCTGTTCACTCTCACTCAAGATAACTTTTCCATTCCCAGAGAAACTACTTCCTTGTTTTACAGAATGTTCCTTTCGCCACCTATACAATAATGCTGGGCTAATATCCAGTTCCCTGGCCAGCGCGCTAAGGTCGCTACGCGTGTTGCTCAGTTCAACGCTCATCAGTTTGAACTCTTTGGTATAAACTTTTCTTTCTCTTGACATAAGTCTGTTAAGTTATTAAATTCTCTTAACTTAATGTCCAGTCAAATGTAGCAACTTCAATACTGTATCTTGATACTATGTAATTGCTGAGTTATACGGAGAGATATACCGGAGTGGCTGGATGCCAAACAATGGCAGATGACCCTTTTATTTCAGGTAAACCACCGGATGAGAAAGTACAATTCCTTCTATATTAATCAAAAAGACAAGATTATTTTTTTAGAAATTACACAAATCTTCCTTGTTGAAAAATGAAGACTAATTTTCTATACGCTAAAATTTATTTAAGACAGTACAGATTTCATTCTTTTCAATTTTATGGTGGTTGATCGTTCATTAACTTTACTTTAATAATCATGATGTAATACGAAGTGATCTGATAAGCCCGTCTTCGAATTCAAAATAGTACTTTAATAGGATTGGACTTCCGGGAAAGGTTCCTGAGATCTCCGCTGTTAATACCGCTTGATCTACGTTTCCGTCATATTGGAGAGGTTTAATGATCGTTTTGTATTTATTATTAGCCTCTTCTATCCAATCTTTTATTTCTGTCCTGCCGATGTGTGCGTGCCCTTCATCATAGACTTTTGCTGTATGAGCAAAACAATTTGAGTAATCTAGGCTATCAAAGTTATCCTGTGCTTTTATTAATGTTGTTATGACTTTTGGTAAATCCATTGCTTTTATTTTTTTATTGTTTAAAAATTATATAGGCTGAAATAAATAGTCCGTTAGATTGTTGGAAGTGTTCCGCCATCAATGACAAATTCAGTTCCAGTCAAATAGCCAGCTCTGGGCGAAACCAGAAACCCTACCAATTCAGCAACTTCCTCCGGAAAGGCTGGTCTGCCGTAAGGAATCCCTCCAAGAGCCTCCATTACACTCTGCTTGGCTTCTTCAACTGATATTCCGGAGCTTGCGGCGATTCTTTCCATCATTCTACCTGACGCTTCAGTCATGATCCAACCCGGAGAAACTGTAAGTACACGGATTCCTTTTGCGGACACTTCTTTGGAAAGCCCCTTGCTGTAATTGATCAAACCTGCTTTTGCAGCCGCGTAGGGGAGTGTTGAATCATGGAGTGGAAGTTTACCCTGGATCGAGGCGATGTGTATGATGACCCCGCTTTTATTTTCTATCATCTGTGGTAAAAAAGCTTTGTCGAGGCGTACTGGTGCCAGGAGATTCATTTGTATTGATTCTTCCCAGTCACTATCCTTCAATACTGCAAAGCCACCGCCAGGAGTGTCAGAACCACCGAGATTATTCACCAGAATATCCACTCGGCCGAATTTGCTTATTGCATCCCTATAAACAGTTTCTGCGCTGCCAGCTTTGCTCAGATCCGCTGCTATAAAATGCACGTTATTATCCAGTTCTTCCGGTGGATTTCTTGCTGTAATGATCACCTTTGCGCCAGCGTATTTTAAACGTTCGGCTATAGCTTTTCCAGCGCCTTTCGTACCACCTGTTACCACTGCCACCTTATCAATAAGCTCGTTCTGATAATCTAAATTGTTACTCATCTTTTCTTATTTTTTTGTCTATTCAATCCGCTATTGGCGAAAATATCTATTCCGTTGTACAAATTTGCGGAGTATCATAGGATCTCACAAGTACGGAGTTACGATTCAAATAGGGATAAATTATTCCCCTATTGTACATATGCGGGCAGTGATATAACTTTGCTTTATGTATGAGAGAAAAACTATGCCTAATCTTACATGTGGACTAGACCTTATTGGTGAGGTCTTATATGGTAAATGGAAAATGCGATTGCTTTGGTTCATCAACGAAGGCCACTTACGTCCGAGCGCACTTCAGCGCAAAATACCAGACGCATCTCGACGAGTGCTCAATATTCAACTTAAAGAACTTGAAGAACATGAACTTATTTCGAGAACGGTTTATCCTGTAGTTCCTCCCAAAGTAGAGTACAAGTTGACCGAATTTGGTCAGTCTTTAATTCCTATAATTGGTGCTTTAGGAATGTGGGGAGATAAATATGAAGAAAAATTGCGAACTGTAATCATCCGCACATTGAAAAGTGTGTAAATTTTTATTTTTCATCTGTTTTCCATTCCAACTTAAATTTAAAGCTGCAGCTCTTATTTCATTTTAAATTCCGTAGGTCTCATGTTGGTCAGCAGATAAAAGTTATTGCTAAAAGCAGATATATTTGAATAGCCAATCTCGTACGCAATCTCGGTCATATTCAAATCCGTATCGTTGATTAATTCCATAGCCTTAATAATCCGTAGCATTTTTAAGTACTGAACAAATGTAATGTGCAGTTTGGTTTGGAATAACCGGGTCAAACTACGCACACTCATTCCCGATTGTTGAGCAATAATATCTAAGCTTAGATTTTCATTTAACCTATTTCTAAAACTGTCGATTATGGCATTGAGCCTTTGATCGTCTGTTGTAGGAAGTTGTATGGAAAATTTTTTGAGATTTTCTTTTGATAATACGCCTTTAAGCGTGCTTAAAAATTCAAATTCCCATGAACCTTTGTAATAGTCACCTTGCCACTTCTCACTAAATGAGAGCATTTCAGCCAAAAGCTTACTCACCGGATAAATGCCCAATTCATTATGAAAATTACCAGCTCTTTCTTCTGGAAAATAGATATTGATAATATATAGATCCTGCGTGTTGAACATCAGGTTGTGCCGATAATTTTTTGGTATCCAGATATAATGATTAGACGGAATGTAGAAATCCTTTTCGTCTGTCTGCAAATAAGCAATCCCACCATAAACCAATAACAACTGAGCCTTATTGTGCTGATGAGCAGGCAAACGCTGTTCCATCTGCTGTCGCATCACCAGGATTGAATCAGGATTTTGATCAACAGTATTTATTAATTGGCTAAGAATTTCCATATGGCCAAATTTAACAAATATTAGGCTAATTATATAAAGTAATGCCTTGCTATGATGGATAATTTTGCCGTGTAAATAATAGTAAAGTCATTATGAAACATAACATCATAAAACCTGACAAAGATTTAGAACTTGAAACACAAGCCAAAAAATCTGATAATAAATCATATCATTCACATGAAGAAATTGATAGCGCTAACATCTTCTGGTTTGCTTATGGGTATAACTATGCTTTTATGCCAATGGTAGATTTAACCTTTGCCTTTGATGAATTGAAAAAGATAGTAAAACCATGGCTAGCAAGAAGAAAGAAATATATAAAGAAAACGGATGAAACAATATAAAATGGCCCCGATTTTGGGCTTATTGTTAGCCCTATTTGCACAATCTCTCTATGCCCAGCATACAGCTAATGCGCACATATTAAACTTGGAAGAAATTTGGAAAGTTGCCGAAACAAATAACTGTCAACTGAAACTATCTGACTTCAGTCTTCAGCAAAGTAATTTAGAAATATTAGAGGCAAAAGACCGTTTGTTGCCGGAACTTTCGGTTGGTGCAGATGTAAAACTCAATTCCAAATTCCTGATCTATGACAATGGACTATTCTCTTCTCCACAGGATGTGCCTGTAAAAGGTTACGGTTATGGAGTGGGCTACAACTTGGACTTCAATCTTTATAATGGTGGTAAAGACAAAAGAAACATCGTCATGAAAAAGGAAGAAGAGATACGCACACACTATGAAGTTGATCTGCAAAAGCACAGCGTAAAATACAATGTTGCAGTTGCATATTTTGATTTGTACAAGTTTCTGCATTTCCATGATTTTCTTGATGCAGAAATTGAAGCAGAAAAAAAACAACTGGCACTCGTAGAAAGCCTGCATAAAAACGGCACTGTACTAAAGAGTGATGTACTGAGAACCTCCGTAAAATTATCGCAACTGGAGCTCAGCCTTTCTGATGTTGCGAAGAGGATTGAAATCGCCAAACAACGGCTCAATATTCTGATGGGGCGCGAAAATGATGCTGAGCTGGTAATAAAACACCAAGATACAATTGAATTAAAAGCTATCACAGAAGAAGGTAGCTACTACGATTATGTAGATATCGCTTTCAACAAATCGCCAGAGTACAAGATAGTCCATAGCGATATTAAATTGAGTGAGCTGAACATCAAGCAGATAAAAGCGACACGATTGCCCAAAGTCTCCTTGTATTCACATTACAATTACACGTATCCGCAGATTTCATTCTATCCGTATTCGAATGATTTATGGGGATTTGGTCAGACAGGGATTAAAGTCCAGTTTTCTATCGATAACCTATACAAAAGCAAACATTCCATCGCTCATGCCGAAGTGGTCAGTAATCAGGCAAAAGAAAAAGCGAACATTAAAAAAGATGAAATCTATCTTCAGGTAAAAGAAGCTTATTTACAGCAACGACAGGCTTTAGAGAGCGTGGAAGCAGCGAAGCAAAATATCATTAAAACCTCCGAAACTGTTCGTGTTATCAGAAGTAGCTACTTAAACCAGGAATCTCTTCTGACCGATCTTCTGGAAGCCGAAAATGCTTTATTGGAAGCTAAATTTAATCTGACAACAGCACAAACAAACGTAAAACTCACGCATATCAGGCTATTGGCAATTATCGGAATTCTTTAATATAAATATCATGAACAAAAATAAAACAGATAAAATTGTTGTAAGCCTGACTAAATGGTTTGGTATCACATTATTCGTAGGAATCATTATTTGGGGAGCTACCTATTTCTTAAAAGGATATCGCTATGAACAGACCAATGACGCTCAGATCGATGCCTATCTTTCCCCAATAAATGCAAAAGTAGGTGGTTATATCCGTAAAATATATTATAAGGACAATCAGCAGGTTAAAAGAGGCGATACGCTTGTGGTGATTGAATTGGATGAGTACGCGTTGAAAAAAGATGCTGTGTCGGCAGAACTCATGAGCTCACAGGCCAAATTACCGATTTTGGCTGCCAGCGAAAAAACGCAGATTAAAAGCATTGAAGTCATAAAGGCCCAATTGGCAGGTGCTAAAGCGAGATTGAACCAGCAGCAAAAAGAATTTGACCGATATAAAAATCTACTGGCTGACGGATCTACCACACAACAAAAATTTGACAACATCAGTGCTTCTTTATCCATCACACAATCAGATTATGACCAGACAAAAGCTTCTTTACAAGTCGCTGAATCCAGACTAAATAATTTCAGGGTAGAGCGCAATGCCATACAGGCAGAAATAAAGATCAAAGAAGCACTTCTTGAAAGACAGGAATTGGACATTAAATATACCATTATCACTGCACCTTTTGATGGACAAATCGGTAAAAAGACCATTCAGGCAGGACAATTGATACAACCCGGACAGACATTGGCATTCTTGCTGAACAAAACCGAGGAAAAATGGGTAATGGCAAATTTTAAGGAAACACAGATTGGTAAATTCAAAATCGGGCAAGCAGTATCTATTGAAGTCGATGCTTTTCCGAATGAAAAATTTACGGGTACAATCGAGTCCCTTTCGCCAACCACAGGTTCCCGTTATTCGCTACTTCCACCAGATAATGCTACAGGTAATTTTGTGAAAATCATCCAACGTATTCCTGTTCGGATTGAACTTACCGATACGCCCGAAAAATTAACTAAGCTTTCTGCCGGAATGAATGCGAATGTTTACGTTTTAAAAGATTAATCATGCAAGCACATAAAATACCAATTTTCAAATCCTGGGTATCTGAATGGATGGCAAGATCCGTCATATTTGTTATTCTGATGACCTGTCTGTTTAGTTTTGCTTTTTATGGAAGTCCGGTTGCAGCGATGGGCTTTTACGGAATACAACCTACCGATGTACAGTATGGTATGGTCGTTGTCTATGGTTCTACCGTTGCTTTCCTGGCACTGGATTTTAGAATCGTAAAATATTTTGCACCAAGGGAATATCTACTGCTAGCACTTGCAGTAAATGCAATATGTTCTGTAGTTTGTTTTTATTTCAAAGATTGGACATTATTTATTTTCTGCCAGTTTTTGCAAGGTATTACCTGTGCGTTGATGTCAGGAATAGTGTTACAGCTTATTTTTCCACGGTTACAGTCTGTACGTGCCCGTGTGATTGCTTATAGTCTTCTTTATGGCAGTATACAAATAGCTGTGCCATTTTACTCTATCTATACCAGTGTAGTCATTCATTTCTTTGATTTCAACTGGTTATTCTACGGATTTATTATCATAATCATCATACTGACGTGTGTTGTGTTACTTACGATGAACAGTAAAGCCCGGTTTACCAAAAAGATACCACTTTATCAGGTGGATTGGATAGGCTATTTATTTTATGTGTCTTTTATCTTGATATTAGGATACATCCTTGTGTACGGACGACAATTGGGATGGTATGATAGTTCACTGATCATTACCCTAAGTTTAGTTAACCTAATCATTCTTTCTCTTTTTATTATCAGAGAATTAAAACTTAAACGACCATTAATCAATTTACAGATCTTTGAGGCAAAGAATTTTGTTATAGGGCTTTTGCTTCTTTTTACCTTTTATATCTTTAAAGGGAGTACAGGGCTAACCTATGGTTATCTTGAAGCAATTTTAGGAAACCATCCACTGAGTACCATTCCGGTATGGGCCGCTGTAATTTTTGGAACTACACTGAGTATGTTTATTACGTCTCGATTTGTATTGATGGGTTATAACCTGATCAGGATGATTATTGTTGGTTTTGGGTTGATGGCCGTATATTATGCCTATATGATACTATTTGTGTCTGTACAGGGCGAAACAATCGATTTCCTTCTACCTATGTTTATTTATGGTGTGGCAACAGGTGTATTGTTTGTTCCGATTGTTTCATTTACCGCATCATCAGCACCGTCTAAAATAGCTTTAAATGCTTCGCTTGTAGGGATATTAGCTAGGTTCACTGGGTTTACAGCTAGTCTGGCACTTAATAACGAACTTCAATTATTTGCAAAATCATCAGTAAGGGAAAAGGTTCGGGAATCACTCACCGAAACGAACCCTCAATTGCCTGTCACATTACTGGATATTCAAAACCAATACATAAATGGAGGTAGTGATATTTATACATCAAAAACAGGATCCTTAGGCTATTTTAATCAGATGGTAGGCCATCAAATATTGGCTCGTGCTACTAGAGATTATTATGATTTGATGTTAACAGGTTTGATTTTCGTCATCATTATTTTACTCTTCTTACCTCAAATTCAACATGTTGTTTTGAGATTAAGAAAAGGAAATGTTCCTTATTAAAATTTTGTAATGCCAGAAAGTATCATAACGAAATATAATTCATACACACAACACTGTAAATTCATTTAGGAAAAACAAGCTGCCACAGTGAATTTGAGACCGCCTCTTTACTTTAAAGTTGCTCAATATTGATTTTATTTTCATTGACAGGGATAATCCGCCCCCTAAAAACTAGTATACCAGCTGAATTTCTCAAATTCAGGATTTTTATGAAAACTGGAAACTTATCATTTCCATAAAGCCACTAGCTGGATGGACGTAAATTTCGTTTTCTCCATATAATTTTTTCTCCATCGACTGTGTCGAATCAGATGTTATTATATCTCCTTTAAAAAATTGGATTAATCCAGTTATATCAAATTTGTGATAGACCATGATTGGCCAGCCTAAGCCCTGTTCCAGGGAACGGAGCATGAGGCGGGATTTCTCTCGATTGCTTTCATGAATGGTTTCAAATGGTAAAACGTAGTCTAGTATGACCACTTTCTTTCCATCAGCAGCGGCTAATTTTTCAAGCAGTGTACTGAACTTATCCCGGCTGATGTAATAGACAAAACCTTCCAGTAGGAATATAGTGGGACTTGACGAATGATGGCCCAATCTTTTTAATTCATCCAACAAGGGGGCAATATCGGTAGCATCATGAGTGATCAGCTTCACTTTATCCTGATCACCGATCAATTCTGTATAGAGAGCCCGTTTTTCATCCATAAATTCAATATCAACTTCAAAGATTGTTTCAATTTGATGGTCGTATTGCTCTAGTAGATAGAGTGAAATTGGGTCAAGACCTGCTCCTAAAATACAGACCTGGAATTGTGTGAATTGATTAGCGTAGTAATCGAAAAGATTACGGATATATCTTTTTCTCAGTACAGCGATTGACTCGGAGTGTTCGAAAATTTGTTTAAAGCTCTTTAAAAGCAGTTCCCCTTCTGAAGTTTCAATATTTTCTAAATATGCCTGGCATGTTTTTCCATCTTGGTAAATTTCGCTTGCTAAACAAAGTACTAAGCTAGCAGTTGGTGAAATTTTAAATTTACTTTTTAAGGGGTTGTCCATAATGATTGAAAGAGAGGTGTAATTATTTGCTGCAAATATTCATTAATGCAATAATACGAGAAAAATAGGGGTTTAAATAATTTTTTTTATTATAAATATTACCTTGTAGTTAGTTTATCTGTTTTTGAAATTATGTTCCGCTGAGGATTCCCTACAATGGTACAAAAAGCAAGGCCAATCATCCACAAATTCAATTTTTAAAAGTAAACCCATGACTACAGATACTAGCGAAAAAAATATCACAAGACCCTTTGGCAGGTTGGAGTCTATTACTAAAGTTGTCAAAGAGATCCCAGTAATTGTTGCTATTATTAAAACAAATTTGACAATCTATCGGTAGCATATGATAAAGAGTATGAAATCGCAACTAAATTTGCTGATCTGACCGAGAGTGCAAACAATACGGTTGAAAAGAGAATTCGAAAATAATGTCATCGTTTCTCTTTGAAAAAATATTATTAAATTTAAAATATGGTAGGATTAAAAGTAGGCCCAATCTTTTATAAAATAGGTAATGGCAATATTCTACATTCATTCTTTTCAACAGTTGCTTACAACCTTGAGAACAATAAATGGGGGAGTCGTTTCCCCTTCATTATGGAAGAATTATACTATAGAAGTTTATCTCCAGAGAAAGTAGATCTGGCGAGCGAAGAAATAAAAAAGATTTTTGCCGAATTGCAAGAATATGCTCCTTCTATGGTAATCTGGGATATTGAAAATCTGTCAAAACGGCCGCCATGGGGTGATAATATCGCTGGAACAATAACCAGCCTGGACAATTATTTTTATACCAGCGATGGTGAAAATCTATCAGTTGTATTCGATAAAGCCCTGGTTACTGCTAAGAGAGTTAATAAAGAAGTGCTAGTCTATAGTTTATAAATTTTATTTTAAGTAATCCCTTATTACATTTGGTAATTAATAGATTGGAGTTGATTCTTTGTCAATTTAAATTTAGTTAACAAAGAGATGTCCCAGAGTATCATTCTTTATTTTTCCTTTATTTCCTAATCTTCCCTATTGGGTAGCTTTTTCCAAAAACAGAGATTCTGTTACTACTTCCCTTAATCCAGCTACTCTTGTTGTCTTCACAGTTCTGAACTTTGTCATAGAAAATAAAAAAGTATGAATATTATTAAAATATTGACAACCGCAGGACTTTTAAGTATGTACTCACAAGTAATAGCAGGCAGTTTTGCTGCTGCATATCAAAAATCTTTTGATTCAAATACTCTATTTGCAAACCAAAAAAATCAAACCATGATGGACACTATCCAACCCGAACAGACAATTATCGATCTCGCAGGACATCAAGTTCCTGTGTTAAAGGATGGCCTTTATGATCGGTTCCGTTCAAATCCGCCATTGTCTGTCATCGAAAAAGAAAGACCGGATATTGATCTTAGCTGGTTCAAGACTATCGAAAAAGAGAAAAAGGACGTTGGATTTATAACTTATTCTCCCAATTTCTATTACAGTAACAGCAGTATTACAGCAATCTATACAGCTGATATGAAGACCTTGAAAAAACTTATTCCGGCCGAAGTCCGTGATATTGTAAAACCAATTTCCATCACACCGGGACGAGGGCTTATTGCCATAACAGCTTATGCGTATCATTATTGTGATAATGATTCATATAACGAGCTGTCGATTTCCATTGTTACGACCAAACCAGATGCAGGAAACTGGGGTGTATTCTCTTTGCTCAGAGAAGTAAAAAACAAAAGCCTCTGGGGCTACGTTTTAAAGCTTCCCGTAGATACAGAGCTTGCCAGAGTACGAGGAGTAGTTGGATATAACTTACCGAAATGGCTGATCCCAATGGATTATAGTGACAAAGGAGATTCTATGAACTTTACTTTTTACGACGAATCAGGTAAGCCGGATTTCTCGATAGGAGGAAAAAAATTAGATATAGAAAATACAGAACCTGAGATAGTTCGTTCTAATTTTATCAATTTGGATAAAAACGGAAGATTAACTCACGGCTATACAGATGTACGGGCACTTAAAAAAGCAACCAGTAAAAAGAAAGAAGACGTGAAACTTGACCTTACTGAGGGGCCTTTATCAAAATTCATTAAATCCTTGGATTTTGGAAAACTGATGAGATACGATTATCAGCCGGAGTTTCAGGCGGCATTGTTCACTCCCGAACCAACTAGTAACACAAAGAAATAACAGATTTAATATTAAAGGATTAAAATAATGGATTTTGCTAAAATATTTCAGTCACAAAAAGAGTTTTTCAATTCGCACCAAACAAAAGATATAGCTTTTCGTAAGGATACGCTGGTAAAGCTGAAAAATCTTTTGAAAGCAAATGAAGATCAGCTTTATGAAGCAATCTATAAAGATTTTCGCAAAGGAAAATTTGATACTTTTCTTACAGAACTCAATCTGGTGTATAATGAAATAAATTTTTTCCTTAAAAATCTGGAGAAGCTGAGTAAACCTAAAAAAGTCAAAACTGCCTTGAGTTTACAACCCGGAAAGAGTTATATCCATTACGATTCCCTGGGAGTTACACTAATCATTGGCGCATGGAATTACCCTTATCAATTGACATTGAGCCCTATGGTTAGTGCCATTGCCGCTGGAAATACCTGTATCATCAAACCCAGTGAACTTCCCGAAAATACGATGCATCTGTTAGCAGATCTTATTAACATTAATTTTCCATCAAACTATCTCTATGTCGTGCAGGGAGGCATTCCGGAAACAACAGAACTATTGAAATTTCGATTTGATAAAATATTTTTTACCGGGAGTCCGAAAGTTGGGAAGATCGTATACGAGGCTGCTGCAAAAAATCTGGTTCCAGTTACATTGGAGCTTGGAGGAAAATCACCCGCAATAGTGACTAAAAGTGCAGACCTTGAAGTCGCGGCAAAAAGGCTGGTCTGGGGAAAATTCCTGAATGGCGGGCAGACCTGTATTGCGCCAGACTATCTGTTGGTGGAAGAATCCGTAAAACCCAAACTCCTGCAATTGATGACAGAGAAACTTCTGGAAACCAATTATTCTGATGGTGCCGAGCATTATACAAGCATCATCAATAAACGGAATTTTGACCGAGTCCTTGGCCTTGTAGATGAGTCAAAAGTGATATATGGAGGGAAGTATAATGCAGATTCTCTTTACATCGAACCTACTATCATGGATAATGTAACTTGGGAAGATCCGGTAATGCAGGAGGAAATATTTGGGCCAGTTTTACCAGTCATGACTTACAATAATTATGATGAAGTTCTCAATAAAATAATCGAAGGTGAAAAACCATTGGCTGCTTATTTGTTTAGTAATAATGAAGAAGAAAAAGATAAGCTTTTGAAATTGGTTTCTTTCGGTGGCGGATGTATCAACGATTCACTGATGCACATTACCAGTGACTATCTCCCGTTCGGAGGTGTTGGGAACTCTGGAATTGGAAATTATCATGGCGAGTTCGGCTTTTTTACCTTCTCCCATCAGAAATCAGTGATCGAAAAAACAAACTGGGGAGAGCCAGACTGGAAATATCCGCCTTACACAGATAAAAAAATGCACTGGCTGAAGAAGGTGATGTAACAGAGATTATGTTACAACTTACCTGAATTGAGCTACTCAGGTCTTTATAGATCTTCTGAAATTTGTGTCGTAATTTAAAACTGCAAAAGATATGCAAACGATATTAGGGGCTAACGGTCAGATTGGCGAAGAGCTCGCAAGAGAACTCAAAAGAAATTTTACTTCATCGATACGGATTGTCAGTAGGAACGCGAAAAAAGTGAATGACACAGACGAAGTCTTTTCTGCGGATCTATCGATTCGTGAGAAAGCAATCGAGGCCGTAAAAGGCAGTGAAATTGCCTATTTTACATTAGGCCTTCCGATCAGTTCAGACCTTTGGGAAAAACAGTTTCCGCTTATCCTTCGTAACGTGATTGACGCCTGTAAGATTAACCATACAAAACTCGTATTCTTTGACAACACGTATATGTATCCCCAGGATGATCGCGTATTGACAGAAAAAACAGCTTTTGCACCTGTGGGAAGAAAAGGAAGAGTCAGAAGAGAGATGGCCGAAATGCTGTTGAAGGAAATGGAGTCAGGTGAACTTGAAGCCGTGATCTGTCGTGCCCCAGAATTTTACGGCCCGGGCAAAACGCAGAGTATTACCAATACCTTGATTTTTAATAATATCAAAGAAGGTAAAAAGCTGAAAGTTCCATTGAGCATAAACAAAAAAAGAAGCCTGATATGGACTCCTGATGCGAGCCGAGCCACTGCTTTGATCGGGAATACTCCTGATGCGTTCGGCCAGACCTGGCATCTCCCGGTAGATAAAAGCCATCCCACCTACAAAGAGTTTATCCGAATGGCTTCCGGAATTTACAGCAGAGATCTGAAATGCTCTGCTGTTCCAAAATTGATGTTTAAAATAGGCTCACTTTTCAACAAAAGCGTAAAGGAATTACTGGAGCTTCTTCCGAGGTATGAGCACGATAACATATTTGATGATTCAAAATTCAGAAAGAAATTTCCGGATTTTCAGATCACATCATATAAGCAGGGAATCAGTATCATTAAAGATGAATAGCTTTCAGTAGACAAAATAATTAAGTAAATTAGTCATTACAAATCTGAAAATCAGCATATGAAAACTCCGGAAAAAGTATCATCCATAAGTACACTTCATCAATTTTTGGGGTTAAAGGAACCCGCTAACCCGCTGATCAGTGTGTTTAATTTTGACGATGTCAAACTGGAACCAGAAACCATTCTAGGAGCTATTACAACCGACTTTTATGTCATTGCTTTAAAGAAAGACTGTGCCGGAGGAAAATGTAGATATGGCCAGCAATATTATGATTTTGATAAAGGTATTATGTCTTTTATTGCCCCGCATCAGGTCCTACAGTTTGATGATATACTGCTTAATAAAGTAAGAGGGTTCGTTTTGGTATTACATCCGGATTTCCTGCATGGATATAAATTGGCATCCGACATTAAAGAATATGGTTATTTTTCCTATACAGCCTATGAAGCTTTGCATCTTTCTGAAAAGGAAGAGAAAACCATTTTTGATATCATAAGGAATGTTGAACAGGAAATTGATATCAACATGGATTCCTTTACACAAGATCTACTTGTCTCTAACCTTGATCTTCTGTTAAAATATTGTGACCGTTATTACAACCGCCAGTTTTTGACTAGAAAGAAAGTGAATAGTGACCTTCTTTCCAAGTTGGAGCTATTATTGGATGATTATTTCAAAAATGATAAGTTAACCATTAACGGTATACCCTCAGTTCACTTCATTGCTGAGCAACTGCACCTGAGTGCAAATTATTTGAGTGATATGTTAAGAGCGCAGACAGGGCAAACCACGCAACAGCATATCCAGAACCGGTTGATCGAAAAAGCAAAAGAATTACTCTCTACTACTTCAACGTCGGTTTCTGAAATTGCCTATCAGCTTGGATTTGAACATCCGCAATCATTTCACCGCCTCTTTAAAAGCCGAACATCATTTTCTCCACTGGAATTCAGATCATCATTAAATTAATGAGGATGATTTAAAAATGAAAGTTGAAATACAGAGATTCGGTTACTAATTCCCGTAATTAAGCTACTGTTAAATCGTCCGATAGTGCGAATTTTGTTGTAATCAAATAAGTGATCCATGAAAAAGCTTTTATTAATTGTTACCAATGTCGATAAGTATGCAAGTGGTCTGCCAACTGGACTATGGCTCAGTGAGCTGACGCATATCTATCATAAAGCCAAGGATAGAAATTGGAACATAACGATAGCAAGTCCAAAGGGAGGTCTTGTTCCCATTGATCCTGAAAGCCTGAAGCCATTGGTTCTTGACAAGATTTCGAAAAATTATTATGAAGATCCATTATTCATGGAGGAGCTGAACCATTCAAAAAGCCTTTATGAAGTAATTAATGAATCTTTTGATTGTGTATATCTTGCCGGCGGGCATGCTACGATGTATGATTTTCCAGATGACGAAAATATTAAAAAAATCATCAGCCAACAATACGAAAATGGGAAACTGGTCGCCGCAATCTGTCATGGGGTTGGTGGATTATTAAATGTAAGTCTTAGCAATGGTGAGCATATGATCAAAGGAAAATCAATGACCGGATTTGATTGGTTTGAAGAAACTATTGCCAGAAGAAAACGTGAAGTTCCGTTCAACCTTGAAGCCGCCATTAAAGAACGGGGAGCAGATCTCAAAAAGGCTTTTATACCAATGACCTCCAATGTTGTTATTGATGGTCATTTGATAACGGGTCAAAACCCTTTCAGTTCAAAGGAAATGGCAAATGTAGTTGTTGAGCAACTTGAAAAAATATAAACTTTGATGACCTGAATAAGGTTATTACTCATATAGTAATCATTAAAATTTCAATTATGGCAAACAACATTAAAGCTGAAAACGATCCTCAGATCCTTTCGGGGATTCGCGAATTTCTGAAGGGTTTGAATAATAGTGGCGGAAAACCATTGGAAACATTGACTCCCCAGCAAGCCAGACAAGTTTTGGTTGATGCACAAAATTCTGTTGAAGTGGATTATAGCGGTATAATAGAAGATGAAAGGGAAATTACACAGGATGGAATTACGGTCAATATCCATATTGTAAAACCCGCTAATGCCTCTTCCGAAAACCTTCCAGTATTCATGTTTACTCACGGGGGAGGATGGGTATTGGGTGACTATCCAACACATAGAAGATTGGTAAGAGATCTTGTTGTTCACAGTGGTGCAGCAGCAGTTTTTACCGATTATACCCCTTCTCCGGAAGCACAATATCCGGTAGCTATAAATCAGATATATTCAGCCACTAAATGGGTGGCAGAGAATGGTGCTGAAATTGGTGTTGATGGTAAAAATATGGCTGCTGCCGGAAACAGCGTGGGGGGAAATATGACGGCAGTCCTTTGCCTGATGGCAAAAGATAAAAGGGGACCAGAAATAAAATTCCAGTTGCTTCTATGGCCTGTCACTGACGCCGATTTTACGCGTGACTCGTGGCAAAAATATGCAGAAGAAAGGTTCCTGACAGCCCCACTAATGAAATGGATGTGGGACAATTATCTTCCTGATACTGAAAAACGCAAACAATATTATGCAACCCCGTTCAATGCACCATTGGAAAAACTTCAAGGACTTCCACCTGCATTAGTTCAGCTGGCTGAAAATGATATCCTTTTTGACGAAGGTTTAGCGTACGCAAGAAAGCTGGATGAAGCTGGAGTTCCGACAACCATCGAGACTTATAATGGATTTATTCATGATTATGGTCTATTAAATCCATTAGATCATATTGAAGCAGTGAAGTTTTCTTCAGAGCAAGGAGCACTAGCTCTTAAAAAAGCTTTGTTTGGAAAAGGATAATCCTAAAAGAAGGTAATTTTATATTTATTTAAGAGGTGAGCTAGAAAATTATTAAACATAGGTCGATTGAAAAAAAGCGATTATAGCTGGTCGTTTAGATGAGGACGTTATAAATTCTTAAATCCTGTTTTACTATAAATCCAGGGCGAGCCTAGGGATGTTTACGATTGATTGCTTTGAGGCTTGATGGTATGCTCATACCCTTATCATTTATGGTAATGATCAAAAACGAAATGAAAATGACTGAATTTGTCTATGTTTAAGTGATATATTGATGATATTATGTTTTGATATACCAAAAGATAGTGATTCTTAGAAGTTGTTGTTTATCAAAACTCAGTAAAACCATATTATCTTTAAACTATTTTACTTCTAAAAATAAATATGTTAAAATCTCACCCTTCCAATGGTTGTGCAGCGATTTCTGTTTTATCGGTTGCCATTGTTTTTTTTGTAGGAATTATCCTTTTTCTTACCCAAAAATCATATTTAATTAATTATTTTGGAGCATCGTCAAATGGTGAAATTGTAAGAATAGATAGTATTCACCAAGGATATTACAAATACGAATTTCAATACGGTATAAGACAATCAAATGGAAAATTTGCTATTGTTACAGAAGGAAATTATAAAAATAAAAACCATCAATTGGGAGAAAAGGTAAAAATAAAAACGTACAAAAATGAATCAGATTTTGAGGCCCAATCTCCAAATTTTTATTTGTTGATACCTTTACTTTTGGTGTTTGCTCTTTTTGTACGAATATATTTTGTTTTCAGATAACTTCTTATTAAATAAGATATATTGCATAAATATATCTTATTTAATAAGAAGTTTTAAGTAGTTTAATATTATTCCACTGTGCTCGGCTTCGTGAAAGTTAGCAGCTTGAAGTGCTTGAATGTGATTATTTATAAAGATGCCAATCGGTAAGCTAAAGGGTTGGTATTTAACAAATATACCCGATTCTAGATCTTTACCCAGTTGATTTACTGTATAAAGTAATAAATGTTTTATTTCATCAATGTCTGGAATTGAAGTTGCTACATTTGACTGGACATTAAGTTAAGAGAATTTAATAACTTAACAGACTTATGTCAAGAGAAAGAAAAGTTTATACCAAAGAGTTCAAACTGATGAGCGTTGAACTGAGCAACACGCGTAGCGACCTTAGCGCGCTGGCCAGGGAACTGGATATTAGCCCAGCATTATTGTATAGGTGGCGAAAGGAACATTCTGTAAAACAAGGAAGTAGTTTCTCTGGGAATGGAAAAGTTATCTTGAGTGAGAGTGAACAGGAGTTAGCACGATTAAGAAAAGAACTTCGGGAGACACAGATGGAACGGGATATATTAAAGAAGGCTGTAAGCATCTTCTCCAAGAGCGACACCAAATATTCAGGTTCATAAGGGACAATAGGGAAATATTTTCAGTCGAGAAGATGTGTCAGGTGTTCAAGGTGAGCAGAGCGGGCTACTACAACTTTTTAAAGGGTATCCCTTCAAATAGAAGTATTGAAAACCAACAGATTACTATGGAAATCCAGGATGCATTTATAAGAAGTAAAAATACTTACGGCAGTCCGCGTATTACCAGAGAACTACACAAAAAGAATATTAAAATATCCAGAGTGAGGGTAGCCAAACTGATGAGAAAGGCCGGGTTAAGAAGTATTGTCAAGAAAAAATTTAAGGTGACCACAGACTCCACCCATAAGTTTTCGGTACCGGAGAATATATTGGACCGTGATTTTAAACCGGGAACACTTGGTGCAGTATGGGTATCAGACATCACTTACATCAAAACGCAGCAGGGATGGTTGTATCTGACAACTGTAATCGATCTGGGAGATCGAAAAGTAATTGGATGGGCTTTAAGTGAGACTATGAATGCGGTAGATACGGTGATTTCTGCTTTTAAAATGGCACAAAAAGCAAGGCCAATCACCCAGAAACTAATATTCCATTCCGATCGTGGCGTACAGTATGCCTGTCATGAGTTCAGCTCTATGGTGGAAAAAAATCCACTCATCATAAGAAGCATGAGTAGAAAGGGAAATTGCTGGGATAATGCTGTCGCTGAAAGTTTTTTCAAGACACTGAAAGCGGAATGTATATATCAGCATAAATTCGCTCACAGGAAGCAAGCTGCGCTTATTGTCTTTGAATATATTGAGACTTGGTACAACCGAAAAAGGCAACATTCTGCCTTAGGATACTTATCACCAGAGGAGTTTACTAGAAAAATAAATAAACAAAATATTGCAGCTTAACTAGGTGTCCATTTTATTGTTGCAATTCCAAATACTTTTCCAAGTATGTGGGGAAGTCCCAATTTTGAACATTTCCATAAATTCCTGTGATATATGCATTGGTAATCCACTACGCATATACATATGCCGCTGCTGAGATGTGATGCAGTGACCAATTTGCCAAACTATATTATTGTTAAAGTTTTCTGGAATTTTAAATAATATTTTGTTATCAACTGTTTCTATTAATTGTAATAGCCTAGTTCTGCTAGCTTTTAAAATTTCAAATTCAAATAATTCATTAGTCATATTATTGATTTACACCAAATATAAAGAAAGGAGAATGCTTTCTTTATTAAAGATACGGCTCTTAAACAATTATATTTATTTTATTTAAAAACTCCACTTATCCAAACTATCCTGATGGTAAGTACTGAAGTTGCTACATTTGACTGGACATTAAGTTAAGAGAATTTAATAACTTAACAGACTTATGTCAAGAGAAAGAAAAGTTTATACCAAAGAGTTCAAACTGATGAGCGTTGAACTGAGCAACACGCGTAGCGACCTTAGCGCGCTGGCCAGGGAACTGGATATTAGCCCAGCATTATTGTATAGGTGGCGAAAGGAACATTCTGTAAAACAAGGAAGTAGTTTCTCTGGGAATGGAAAAGTTATCTTGAGTGAGAGTGAACAGGAGTTAGCACGATTAAGAAAAGAACTTCGGGAGACACAGATGGAACGGGATATATTAAAGAAGGCTGTAAGCATCTTCTCCAAGAGCGACACCAAATATTCAGGTTCATAAGGGACAATAGGGAAATATTTTCAGTCGAGAAGATGTGTCAGGTGTTCAAGGTGAGCAGAGCGGGCTACTACAACTTTTTAAAGGGTATCCCTTCAAATAGAAGTATTGAAAACCAACAGATTACTATGGAAATCCAGGATGCATTTATAAGAAGTAAAAATACTTACGGCAGTCCGCGTATTACCAGAGAACTACACAAAAAGAATATTAAAATATCCAGAGTGAGGGTAGCCAAACTGATGAGAAAGGCCGGGTTAAGAAGTATTGTCAAGAAAAAATTTAAGGTGACCACAGACTCCACCCATAAGTTTTCGGTACCGGAGAATATATTGGACCGTGATTTTAAACCGGGAACACTTGGTGCAGTATGGGTATCAGACATCACTTACATCAAAACGCAGCAGGGATGGTTGTATCTGACAACTGTAATCGATCTGGGAGATCGAAAAGTAATTGGATGGGCTTTAAGTGAGACTATGAATGCGGTAGATACGGTGATTTCTGCTTTTAAAATGGCACAAAAAGCAAGGCCAATCACCCAGAAACTAATATTCCATTCCGATCGTGGCGTACAGTATGCCTGTCATGAGTTCAGCTCTATGGTGGAAAAAAATCCACTCATCATAAGAAGCATGAGTAGAAAGGGAAATTGCTGGGATAATGCTGTCGCTGAAAGTTTTTTCAAGACACTGAAAGCGGAATGTATATATCAGCATAAATTCGCTCACAGGAAGCAAGCTGCGCTTATTGTCTTTGAATATATTGAGACTTGGTACAACCGAAAAAGGCAACATTCTGCCTTAGGATACTTATCACCAGAGGAGTTTACTAGAAAAATAAATAAACAAAATATTGCAGCTTAACTAGGTGTCCATTTTATTGTTGCAATTCCATACCGTTACCAAGCAGCTGTATCAACTATCCAGGATACAATTCTATTTTTTTTAGAACGATTTCTAATCTGAAAAAGAGCCCTTAAGGACTTTTCGGTATCTCCCAGATACCGCTTACATTCACCTAGTTTTACTCAGATAGCCATCGCCACCAACATATTTTTGCTATACACATAAAAACAAAAGAATATGGCAAATCTCTTTTTAATTAAAGAGACAATGGCGGCTATGCGATGCATTTCGGCTGCTGAAATTACAGCATTAGAGAACGGAACTTATGAGGGAAAGAGTCTTTTGCGGGTAATAATCAATTGTGAAAATTGACTGATTTCTTTTTAAACTTTATAGATTACATCCACATCAAGATTTACTTCAGTAAAAGTATCCAAAAAGAATTTTGCTGAAGTAAATCTTGAGCCCAAATTGAGAAAATATAAATATGAATAAATTATAATCAAATACTTTTTCTGCCTGTTTTTTTATTATTATACAAAGCTGGAGATATTGAAATAAACAACTACATCGTGCCAATCCTGCCGAATGAAATTTTATCCAACGTTGATTTGCTGTCTTTCTTAATTTTTGGGAAAAAGTGCAGTTCAAAGAGAAACCCATCCATTGCAATGCACCTATAATTACAACACCTTTGTAATATCAAATAAATAAGCATTACAATTTAATATTAAACATTATGAAAAATTTAATTTTAGCATTCGGATTATTGACAACATTGGTATCGACTGGAGCATATGCGCAGCAATCTGGCGTCAAGCGCACAGACCTTCAAAAACACACTCTGGAAGTTGCAGGATACGAAACAATCCAAGCACGGATAGACTTAGAACCAGGCACAGCTGTAGGAATGCATTCCCATCCGGGGGAAGAAGTTATCTATGTACTTGAAGGTACTTTTGAATACCAGTTGGAAGGCGATAAACCTGTTATTCTGAAGGCTGGTGAGGTACTTTTTATTCCAGCAGGAAAGTACCATTCGGCCAAGAATATTGGAAAAAGTAATGCATCAGAACTAGCAACTTATATTGTTAAGAAAGACAAGCCCCTGCTTGTGTTCAAAAAATGATTCAATAAACGGTATTCACTTTGCTTTCTTCGGTAAAAAAGATTTTCTAAAGCGAGGTGAAAAAATTTATTATGTAATAATTGGTTTAAAATAGGTAATCTTTAACTGTCCTGAATTGAGATTACCCATTTTTACCGGTTTAACATGAATAAAAATGAATGTCTTGAAATTTTAAATAAATTTGTCCTTTGCATGCATCATACAATGGAAAATTTAAGGAAACATATTGAACAAATAACGGCTCTTACCGATGAAGAATTTACCTATGTCTCATCAATGTTTACTGTTAAAAAGCTTAGGAAACATCAGTTTTTGATACAGGAAGAAAGTGAGGTTCAGAATGATTATTGGGTGGTTAAAGGTTTGTTAAAAGCGTACCATATTGATGAACATGGAAAAATGCAAATTTTGCAATTCGCAATGGAAGATTGGTGGATTTCGGATTATCGAGCATATCATTTTCAGACCCCAGCAACCATTGTTATTGATTGCATAGAAGATTCGGAGCTACTTGTTATTTCCAAGCAAAACAAAGAAAACCTCTGTAACCATTCGCATACAATGGCCAATTTTTTTAGAAAAAAGTCAAATCTTGGATACGTTGCGCTTCAACAACGGATATTACTTCTGCTAAATAGAAATCCACAAGATCGTTATAATCGACTTTTTGAGCTCTGCCCTCGATTATTGCAAAGGATCCCGAAGACCTTACTTGCGTCATACCTTGGCATATCACGAGAAACTTTAAGTAGATTACAACATCCGTAAATTAGTGATTTGAATCACAAAAATTTTGTGATCTGATACCTTTCTCTCCTTTTAAAATTATATCAACTTTGTCAAATAAACGTTTAAAATGATCCGGGAATTTTCATTCAAACAATTTGGTAACTTAGAATTTAGCAAATCGTCTTTACAAGAGCATACGTTAACTGAAATAGACGGACATATCAAGATTCTTTTTATTCCTGAAAATGCGATTATTCAAGTTGATTTTCAGGAAATTGAAATGAAAACTGATTCGCTGTTATTTATTAATCCCAATGTAGTCTTAAAGCCCTGCGAGACCATCGGTGGGCAACTGATGCACTTTAACAAAGATTTTTACTGTGTCGAAATTCATGATCAGGAAGTGGCTTGTGACGGTATTTTGTACAATAACGTCTTCGAAATCCCTTTTATTAATCTAAACGAAGAGCAGTCTGCTGAGATTCAAAAGATCATACGGGATATTCAGGTTGAAATGGAGCAGGAAGATTCGAGCACGGAAGAGATGTTAAGGATACTCTTAAAGATGATTATCCTTAAATCAACACGCATCTGGAAAAAGCAGCATCAGCTCGCCAGTGGAGATCAACAGGCCGACGTACAGTTCTTAAGAAAATTCAGCAAGCTGGTCGAACAGCATTATAAAACACGGCATACAGTTGCAGACTATGCAGATCTGCTCTTTATTACCCCTAAAAATTTGAGTAAAAAGATCGGATTGGTCAGTAGGGAAACTCCAAATGAAATTATTAAAAACCGGATCATTCTGGAAAGCAAACGCCTTTTGGCCCATACAACAATGACCGTAAAAGAGATCGCCTACAGCCTCAACTATGAGGACGATGCTTATTTTATCCGGTTTTTTATAAAGAATACGGGGATTTCACCGATTACGTTTAGAAAACAGTTCAAATGAAATAGCACTCAAGCACCGAAAAGCACAATCGCCAGATTGTGCTTTTTTCGTTTTGGGATTGTCCGTAAAGGCTCTTCGGAAGCGATGCGCGCAAAAAAAAAACGGCTGTCTAACAAGAAGAGAAAAAAGTGCAATGCAAGGAGAAAACCATCCATTGTATGGGGGCCGAAATTGCGCCAACTTTGTCTTATCAAAATAACAATTAAATAACAAAGACATGAACAAATTTACAGTAAAAGACGGAACAGAAATTTATTTCAAGGACTTAGGAACAGGACAACCTATTTTCTTCCACCATGGATGGCCATTATCATCTGATGACTGGGATGCACAGATGATGTTTTTTTTGGGAAAAGGCTACCGGGTAATTGCCCATGACCGAAGAGGTCACGGTAGATCGACGCAAACTTACCAAGGCAACGACATGGATACTTATGCTGCTGATGTGGCTGAGTTGGTTGCTTTTCTCGATCTAAAAAATGCCATACACGTTGGGCATTCGACCGGCGGCGGTGAAGCTATACGCTATGCCGCAAAATATGGTCAAGGCCGAGTTTCAAAAGTAGTCTTGATAAGCGCGGTTACTCCTTATATGATTGCGGATGAAAATAATCCAGAAGGAGTTCCTTTAGCCGTATTTGATGATATCCGTCACAATACATTGCACAACAGACAGCAGTTTTATCAGGATCTAACGATCCCTTTCTACGGTTATAATAGAGCGCAGGCGATCGTAAAAAAAGGGATACAGGACAATTGGTGGAGACAGGGTATGATGGGCGGTATAAAAGCGCATTACGACTGCGTCCGGGTATTTTCGGAAACGGATTTTACAGAAGATCTTAAAAATGTGGAAATGCCTGTGCTTGTCCTACATGGTGATGATGACCAAATCGTCCCTTATCGCACAACCGCTGTGAAAGCTGCAGAACTTCTCAAAAAAGGCAAGCTTATTATTTATCCCGGTTTTTCACATGGTATGCCGACCATCAATGCCGATGTAATCAACGAAGATATTCTGGCATTTATCAAAGCCTAGGCATAAAGCGCAAAAAGTGCAATCCAAGGGGGAAACGGTCCATTGCAATAGGCGTGGAATTAGGCCACCTTTGTACCATACATTATAATAATAACAACGAACAAGCAAAATCAGCAATCATGAAAAAGTTAGTTTTCGCATTTACACTGTTTGCAGCCTTATTGTCCAGTACAGTATTTGCACAGACCAAAAGAGCCCCCGCATCATTGGGTCGGGAAGAATACATAGAGGTAGAGAAAAATGTCCGGTTACATGTAACGGATCTCGGAGAGGGCCAGCCCCTTGTTTTAATTCACGGCTGGCCGTTGAGTGATGCCATGTACGAATATCAATATGCTGATTTCCTACAGAAAGGTTATCGCGTGATCGGCATTACCCTGAGGGGCTTTGGACTATCTGATAAGCCGGCGGGAAAATATAATTACGATGTTTTCGCGGATGATATTAAAGTGGTACTCGATAAGTTGAAAATTGAAAATGCAACAATAGGCGGTTTCTCCATGGGGGGTGCTACCGTCGTCCATTATGTTGCGAAATACAATGCTGCCCATATTGCTAAAATGGCACTTTTTGGCGCAGCGGCGCCAATCTGGACGAAACGTGCTGACTTTAATTATGGTCTATGGACCAAAGAGGATGTCAATGGCTTGATCACCCTTAACAATACCAATCGTCCGGAGCTATTTGCAACATTTGGTAAAATATTCCCTGCCAATGAGAACAGTGTATCTGCTGGCCATGCTGCTTGGCTGGGAAGTATACAGGCTCAGGCTTCCCCTTATGCAATGGGGGAAGGACTAAAGACTTTAAGGGATACTGACCTGCGTGAGGACCTGAAAAAAATAACAGTCCCGACATTAATCCTCCATGGAAAGCTTGATAAAATCTGTTCCTACGACCTTGCCGAGCAGATGAGAACTTTGCTCAAAAATTCAACCTTAATTCCATTCGAAAAAAGTGGTCATGCGCTTTTTATCGAAGAACCGGAAAAATTCAACACTGAACTATCTAATTTCATTCAAAAATAGATGCAAACTAAAAGAGGTTAGTTGATAAAGCTAACCTCTCTTTTATAAATTTAATTCATGAATAAGCTCTTATTATTTCTACCGGTATTTTTAATGATTTCTTGTAGCCTAAAAAAAGACATCACAATTATCAGCTATGCTGACTTACCAAAACCAATTGGCCCTTATAACCATTCCACGAGCTACGGCAATCTGATATTTGTATCGGGTCAGATAGGGGTGGATCCAAAAACAAATACCCTTAAGCACGGAATTGAAGAACAAACGGTTCAGATCTTTAAAAATTTAAAGACCATTCTTGAAAACAATAATTCAGATTTACAACATATAACCAAGACTACGATTTTTATGACGGACATAAAGCAATTCGAGAATGTTAATAAAATATACAGTACTTATTTTAACAATCGTTTCCCTGCTAGGAGTACCATAGAAGTAGTTGCATTACCCATGAATGCAGGCATAGAAATAGAATGTATAGCGATTAAGAAACCGTTCTAATTTTCAGGCAAGCTTAAATTTAGACTTAAGGTCAAAATGACTGGCTTTTGATGTGATTTTATAAAAAACCATAGTAAATGGAAGTACTCTTTAAAGTTTGGGAAACTGGCGAAAGGGAATATTTGAATTTCTTTGAAAGTAATTCATTAGAACAACCGAAACGTTCCATCCAGTAAATTAGGTAATGTGAACTTCCGAATTGATGTATTTGATATTATGACAACTGACAGTAAGCCTCAAATGATACTTATATATTTTAATGACTCCTTCCTAAAACTAAAAGCTATTACCACTCCATTTTTTCTAAACTCACAGTTCCGCTCATATTAACATTTGATAGGTGGGTGTAAGAGCAATCTAACTGTTTAAGTTCTCTTAATCCATACACATTAAGATCAACTAACGGATTATCCCTCAGAGACAGTTCTTCAAGATTAGTAAATTTACTAAAATCCAATTTCGACAATTGATTCTCGTCTAATCTGATCAGCTTTACTGCAGGGCATCCGGTTACATTAAACTCTATGAGTATGTTTTTCTGAAACTCGATATGTACAAGATTTGGAAGATCAGAAATGTTCACTTTGCTGACTGCATTCTGTAGCATTTTTATCTCTTCAAGCTTTTGCAGTCCTGTTAAATCTATGGTGCTAATTTTATTCTGGTGAATGTGTAAAGTCCGGAGGTTTGTCAGCCCCCTAAGGTTGATGCTTTGGATCTGGTTATCGTATCCAAATATCTCTTCCAGATTTTTCATGCCTTCTAAGTCCAATACTTTTACCTGATTGTTCCAAAAGCTCAGCTCTTTTAAGTTAGTGAAATTTTTAATGCCAACCAACGAACTAATATCTGCTTTATCAAGACTTAGCCTCGTTACTTTCTGTGCTTCAGATAGCTGGATTTCTTGATCTCCATTAAGATCAATACCCGCAGTAACCAATTGCTTTTTGAAATTCGGATCGGGTATTTTTATAGTTTGAGCTAGACTAGTGAAAGATACCGACATCCCAACGATGATAATGTATAAATACCAATGTTTTTTCATGATTTTCCCTGATTTTTAATTACTCACCGTTACATTTACAACTGCGCCAGCTTCTTTGACTTCAACAAATCCACTTACTTCATTCTCAATAAAAACGTCGTAATGATGATCCTCATAAATTGGCGAAGATCCTAAAGCATATCCGTAAACATTATAAGAGGTGCTCGTTCCTGTTTGCACGGCAACGGTTTTTTGCCTGGCAAATGCAATCCAACTAATGATATAATATTTCCCAGGTTTCAGGTTGGTAAACTGAAAAGTACCTTTATCATCCAAAAATCTGCCTTCTATCCGATACGTAAATGCAACAGGGCTCATTGTAGCCTGCTTTTTACGACTATTAAATTTTTTCTTTAACTCCAGAAACTCGGTGAAATAGGGTGTTACTGGGAATAGTAGGATCTGGCTTCCTTTAACCCCAAAATTATCTTTCCCTTTTTTCTTAAGTGTAGCGGTGCCTTCTATGGTAGCGCTTCCTCTTTCCATCAATCTTGCTGTCTCTGCTTCATTAAAAGGCGTAGTGGGAAGAACCCATTGAGGAGCTTTCTGTGCATAAGCAATGCTGCAACATAAAAAAAGCAACAAATTAATCGATAATATCTTTGGCAATGTTTTCATATTTTTATTGCTTCAATTTTTTGTGCATTTAAAATTTAGTAGAACTTATGGCTTATTAATAACGTCAGCTTCATTTTTTGAGCTCAAAAGTTGTGCCATCAGTTGCGGTTAAGGTGATTTTAATTATATTAGTTATAATCGCTAGCTAATCTCCGTAATCTATGGTAGAAACTGGAATTGCTACTGGATTAAACAGCATATATCGAGAATTGCATAAATTTGAGAGAGGGCTTCGACCTTATCAAAACAATATACAACAGACTATGAAGATTTTTTTAAAAATACTTTTAATTTTAGGTGGGATTGGGTTTGTCCTTTTTGTAGGTTTTATGGGTATAATGATTGCCGCTTTTGGCAGCTTTGATAAAGATTATTCCATATCGGAACTTAAAGAAAACTTTGAGGAAAAGGAGGATGAAATTTATGAACTCAAAAATTATATAAACAAGATCATTCCGCCTGACAAATCAGTTGAGATAGAATTTGAGAACAACAATACTTTAGGTATTTTTCTGGAAGAAGACCAATTAATTTATTTGTGTCAGAAATTACTGCTACTAAATAAAATATTAGAAGACGAAGGACAAGTACATCCATTGGAATTCGAGAAATTAAGACTCGAGTCTTCTAAGTTAATGACATTTTCCAGTTGATGATAACTAGTGTAACAATTGAAAGAAAATTTTAGATAATTTTTTTACTGGCATGCATTTCAGTAAATTTGATTTATAACATAAACTTTAAGTAAGAATGGAAAAGTATAATTACGGAGTCATTGGTCTGGGTGTAATGGGAAGAAATCTGCTTTACAATATTGCCGATAATGGTTTTTCTGCCGTAGGATTCGATTTAGATGAAGAAAAGGTAATAGAACTTCGTAAAGGAGTGGCTTCAGGTACAAAGGTTGTTGGATCTGTTTCTCTAGAGGAATTTGTGCTAAGTTTAGACAGTCCGCGAAAAATTATTTTGATGGTTCCTGCAGGCAAACCAGTTGATGCTGTTCTTGAAAGCATAACACCGCTTCTGAGTCCAAAAGATATTGTAATTGATGCGGGAAATTCTTATTTCAAAGATACCGAGAGACGTATAGCTGATTTGGCTTCTAAAAACCTTCATTTTATGGGAATGGGAGTTTCTGGAGGAGAGCAGGGCGCAAGAAGAGGACCGAGTATTATGCCGGGTGGAGATTTGGAAGTTTTCAATTTGGTGAAGCCCATGCTGGAAGTTATTTCGGCAAAAGTAAACGGAGAACCTTGCACCGCTTATATGGGGAAAGGAGCTGCAGGGAATTATGTTAAAATGGTTCACAACGGAATTGAATATGCCATCATGCAGTTAATCAGTGAAGCATACGATTTACTGAGAAAAGGAGTTAATCTCACCAATGAACAATTATATGAAGTTTTCAAAAGATGGAATGAAGGCGAGATGAATTCTTTTCTTATTGAAATAACAAGAGATATTTTCCAGCAAAAAGATGATGTAACAGACGGTTTTCTTGTCGACAAGATTTTAGATAAAGCAGGAGCAAAAGGAACCGGAAAATGGACCTCCGAGCAGGCTATGGAAATTGGTGTGTCTATTCCAACCATCGATATTGCAGTAACATCAAGAATTTTATCCGCTTACAAAGATGAGCGAGTGAAAGCATCTCAATTATATGCTAAAGAAGAAGTAAAAACTCCTGAAAATACAGAATTGTTCATCAAAGAGGTGGGGGATGCTTTGTATTTATCTACTTTAATCAGTTATGCTCAAGGTTTGGCATTATTGGTAAAAGCTTCTGAAGAATATCAGTTTGAAATTCCGTTAAAAGATGTTGTTAAAATCTGGAGGGGTGGATGTATCATCCGTTCTGTTCTATTGGAAAAATTTTATCTGGCTTATTCAAAATACGAGAACTTATCTAATATTTTATTGGATCAGGAAATTTCAGAAATTGTAAAAGATAAAATTTCGTCATTAAGAAAAACAGCTGCTTTTGCTGTATCAAACGGAATTCCAAGCTTAGGAATTCAGTCGGCTCTAGGGTATTTCGAAGCTTACACCACAGCATCTTTGCCTGTAAACTTGCTTCAGGCTCAGCGTGATTATTTTGGTGCGCACACTTACCAAAGAACTGACAGAGAAGGAGTCTTTCATACTTCATGGCAAAACCTAAATAACTAAATCCTAACAATGAGTGACAATACAGTCCTGCATCCAACAACGATCGTTATTTTTGGTGCAACAGGGGATTTGGCAAAAAGAAAGCTTTTTCCTGCATTTTACAATTTATATATCGATGGCAGAATGCCAAAAGGTTTTAATATTTTAGCTTTAGGAAGAGCCGAAAATACGGATGAAAAATTCAGCGCTTATATTAAAGAAAATCTGGAGAGTTTTTCCAGGAAGACTGTAATCAAGGAAGATTGGGCTGGCTTTCAGGCTCACATCAGCTATTTTCAGCATCAGCTTGATGAAGAAAGCTCTTATCAGAATTTATATCAGAAACTGGAAAATTTTGATAAGGTGTACGGAATGAGAGGAAACAGACTTTTCTATTTGTCCATTGCACCAAACTTTGTATCGGTAATTTCAAATCATCTTAAAAATACGTCAATAGCATCTGATCCTGCAACAGATCGAATTATTATCGAAAAACCTTTTGGTCACAATAAAGAATCTGCCATTGAGCTGAATAATCTTCTTTCACAAACTTTCCAGGAAGAACAGATTTATCGTATCGATCATTATTTAGGTAAAGAAACAGTTCAGAATATTTTGGCGTTCAGGTTCGGAAATTCAATTTTTGAACCACTTTGGAACCACAGACATATAGAATCGGTGCAGATTACAGTTGCCGAAGAAGTAGGAGTGGAAACAAGAGCCAGTTTTTATGAGCAGACAGGAGCTTTGCGCGATATGATTCAGAACCATCTTTTGCAAATTCTTTGCATGGTTGCTATGGAACCTCCGGCCTCACTCGAATCAGGTGAGATCAGGGATCGTAAAGTTGATGTTTTAAAATCCATCCGTAGGATTTCTCCCGAAAAAGTAGATCATTATGCGGTAAGAGGACAGTACGGACGAGGCAAAGTAAATGGACTAAAAGTAAATGGCTATCGCCAGGAAGAGGGAATTGCTCCTGATTCCAATACGGAAACATTTGTCGCTATTAAGTTTTATCTGGATAATGAAAGATGGGAGGATGTTCCTTTTTATGTTCGTACCGGGAAGAAGATGAAAGAAAAGCATTCTTATATAACGATTCAGTTTAAGCCACTTCCAAATTCTACGTTTTCAGAAAGCACTTCGCTTCTGTCTGCTAACCGATTGGTTATTAATATTCAGCCACAAATGGACATCAGATTGCAGTTTATGTCTAAAAAGCCAGGCTTGTCTTTAGAGCTTAAACCTGTGGAAATGATTTTCGATAATTTTGCCTGTCAGACCGATACTCCCGAAGCTTATGAAACTCTTTTATTGGAAGCACTTGTGGGAGACCTTACACTGTTTATGCGCTCTGATCAGGTCGAAGAAGCTTGGGATGTGATAAAAACGATTCAGGAAACCTGGGAAAAAACCAAAGACCCATCTTTCCCAAATTATGCTTCGGGAAACTGGGGACCTGATGACAGTGATGCACTGGTAGAGCGGCAGGGACATCAGTGGGTTTAAAATCTAATTAAAAGAAAATGAATATTACAATATTTAATAATCTGGATGCTTTATATAAAAAAACAGCTGATACATTTGTTGAGCTTTCGAAACAAGCAATCCAGAGGCATGATAAATTTGTGGTTGCGTTGAGTGGAGGCTCTTCACCGAAAGCCATCTTTAGTTTATTAGCTACTCCCGAATATGCAGATAAAATAATTTGGGACAAAATCTATTTTTTTTGGGTAGATGAAAGATGGGTTCCTCTTGAAGATGAGAAAAGTAATTTTAAGATGACTTTGGAAGTACTTTTGAATAAAGTTCCAGTCAATGAAAATCAGATTTTCCCCATGTATAAAGACGGAATTGAGCCTGAAAATTATGCTAAAGAATACGAAGCTCAAATCAGAAATGTTTTGGGAGCTGACGGTATTTTTGATTTCATCCTTTTAGGAATGGGTGATGATGGGCACACAGCTTCTCTTTTTCCAGGTGAAAAGATTTTACAAGAAAAAGAAAAATGGGTTGATGCCTACTATTTAAAGCCACAGGAAATGTTCAGAATTACGTTGACTGAACCTATCATCAATAAAGCTGAAAATATTCTGATTGTTACATTTGGTAAATCCAAGAAAAACGCTTTGAATGAAGTTCTTAATGGTGTATATAATCCTGAACTATATCCGCTACAGTTAATTGAAAGGAAAGCAGGAGTCCAGATTTTTACTGATAAAGAAGCTGGAATTTAATTGTCTTTTCGTCCGAATGCCTTTATTTTCAATTGTACTTTTGGGGTACGCAATATGCATGCGAAGAAATGAAAAAAATACTCTTTTTGACTCTTATATCAGCATTTTCCTTGGGTGTAGCCTATGAACAAGAATCTCTTGATTGAATACTTCTTGGTTCTCAAACCCTCCATAAATTGAAAGGATGACTGGAGCTTTCAATATTGTGGTTCTGTGATCAGGTATATGGTAATGTGATCTCTAGGCAATCTCGAACCACACTTATAAAATTAGCATAATGCTACATTTTCAGTTATTTTAAATTAACTACCATGATGCTGCTTACAAACATAGTGTTAGCGGCTCCAATATCTCTTTAACATCTGGAATGTCCGATCCGAGTGCTAATTGGTCCGGTTTAACTATAATGTCCTTATTTAGCTTGTGTGATTGATTTAAGTTTGCTTTATAATCATTCTTAAAAAGATAATAATGAAAACAATTAGAAAATTTACAATCACAGGCGCATTATGTGTATCCCTTTTTTCCGCTGTAACAATTTCATGTAGTGATGACAACGAGTTTCCGACTGAACAGGAGTCGTCGCTGGCAAATCATAACAATGCAAAAACTAACTTTATCAGCGTGAAAGGAGTAGAGTTTGCTTATCGCAGCTGGGGTAAGGAAGGAGGGATACCTCTAGTGTTATTGCCAGGAACTGGTGGTTCTATGGACGATTGGGATCCCGCGGTGACCAATGGACTCGCAAAACAATATAAAATAATCATTTTTGATAACAAGGGAGTGGCTTCATCCAAAGGGACAACTCCTAATTCAGTCCAAGCAATGGCTAATGACGCTATTGATTTTATCAAAGCAATGAACCTTGGAACCGTAAATATCATGGGATTCTCAATGGGAGGATTTGTCGCCCAAAGAATTGTGTTAACAGATCCAGCAATAGTTAATAAGATTATTTTGGTTGATAGTGGACCTAAAGGAGCAATCGGTCTTGCAAATCTTCCAAATATTGTTGCAGGAACTGCTGGACTTACCGCAGAAGAATCCTACTTAAAATTCGGATTTACTGATTCACAAGCAAGCATTGCGGCAGGAAAAGCGTCGTTTGCCCGTGTACATCTACGTGCTGTTGATCGAGATCCGGCACTAAGTGATGCTACTTCAACTGCTCAATTTACTGCGGTACTAGCATGGGCGCAACCTGATGCAAATGCGCTTGAGGAAATTAAAACCATTAAAAAACCTGTTCTAATCATTCATGGCGATAAGGATCTTCCAATTTCTGTTCAAAATGCCTATAATATGAAACAAACTTTAGAGAACGCTTTACTAATTGAGTTTTCAGATTCTGGACATGCGGCTTTTTATCAGAATCATGAAGCATTCTTAATAAAAGCACTTGAATTTTTAGCACAATAACATACTAAACAACAAAAAGCTTCTCGATGTGTCTAGAGACTATCGGAACGATTGTCCCTTTGCGACAACCAAAAATAGGGTAGGCAATGTTGAAAATGGAGTAATTAGCCCAGCAGTTTATTGCGGTTTATGCCATAACACATTAACAATGTTGGACATTTTGGATCGATGGAAAACGCTGAAGTTCTTATTGAATGAATAAAAAGGGACTTTACAAACAAGTAGTGAGCAATCTAATTGGGAACAATAGCAGCTTTGACTTTTAATTCTGGGGCAGATCAACTGTAGTAGTGATCTGCCCATTTTTATTTTATATAGTACCAGGGAATATAATTTTTAAAGTAGAGAACAGGCTAAGGTTGAACTGGAATAAAATGTAAAGTATCTTTTCGAATTACAAGCAAACATCATTTTGTAATGACTTTACTATTTTGAGTTCCTTGAGCTAATCTATTTATAATGTCGTGTAGATCTTCAAATTTCTAGAAGACATTTTAATGCCTAATGGAAATTGTCGGTGAGAAGTTTAACGCGACTATTATGACGATCAATTAATAGGCTAAATCAGTGAAATAGATCAACTAGGTTTGCATAATAAATTGTTATTATAGAGAGGGAAGGACGAGATTTTAGGTCTATCAGATTTGATCTTACCATTTGTGCTGCTTTCAACATAACTACACTTATAAATATGAATGGCTTTCTGTTGACGGTCATTGTAGAGGTAAATTGCTCGTGGTTATTATGTGCTATCTATTGAAAAAAACATTAATGCACAAATGCCTGATAAAACTACCGGGCATTCTTACTGAAATAATTACCTAAAATTATTTCAAAACGGATAAAATTAAACTATATGGATCAGGGATAAAACACAGCTTATCTGGAGGCTGCTATAATCACATTAGCGACTTCCTGCGGGTGGGAAATGAATACGGCGTGGCTCGCTCCTGTAATCTCCGTGCCGGATCTTTTGTACATATTTCTTAAGTTACTTGGTATTATCTGGTTTTATGATTTATATAAAATGGTTGTTTTAGCCTAACGTTCTTCTAGCCAATTCAGGAACATGGCGGTTTTATCTTTGCCGATCAAAAGTTTTTCTTCTGTTGGAACGGTCAGTTTTACAAAGAGTTTTCTTCCAAAATAATGCTCAACTTCCTTTACGGCAGAAAAATTGATGAGATACTGTCTGTTGAGTCTAAAAAACTGTTTATCGGAAAGGATGCTTCCCAAATGATCCAAAGATTGGTTAACATCATATTGTTCGCCTTTAAAGGTTACAAGGGAAGGGGAGGTATAGTTGATATAAATATAGGCGATATCATCCGTTTTGACTGTAAGGTATTTATTATTTTTAAAAACCAGGAAACTCGTTTTCTTGCTTTCTTGATCGTTGATCCGACTGATTATATCTACAAGATCATTGGCAGAGGTTTTCTGGAAAATATTTTTAAAATTATGCACTTTCTCAAAGGCATTTTTTAGATCATCTTCCGAGAATGGTTTGAGCAGATAATCAATCCCGTTTTCTTTAATAGCTTCCATCGCGTATTCACCGAAAGCTGTGCAAAAAATTACTGGACATACGATTTTAACAGCTTTAAAGATGTCAAAGCTAATACCATCGGAAAGCTGGATATCCATAAAAATAAGCTCTGGCGATGGGTTATTGGACAAATAGTCTATAGCACCTTCGACACTTTGGATCTTTGCCAGAATCCGAGAACCTGGCTGCAAATGTAATATCAGATTTTCAAGTGAACGTGCAGCTTTAATTTCGTCTTCAATTATTAGGATGTTCATATAATATGGGAAGTTTTATGGTGAATTTTTCGTCTGTTGCCGTAATGATAATATTTTTTTGGGTGAGATGGAGGTACCGTTGATTGATATTTTTGAGTCCCATTCCGGTGGAAGGTTCAGGAATTTTCCTTTCCTGCAGGTTATTCTCAATGACCAAATAATCTTCTTCCTGATAGATCGCAATGTAAAGCGGTTTCTCCAACGAAACAATATTATGTTTGATGCAGTTTTCTACTAATAGCTGCAGTGTAAAAGGAGGGATGTAAGTGTCATAGCTATCAATTCCAAGATTTTGTGTCACAAAAAGGCCTTCTTCAAAACGGGCTTTCAATAGATATACGTACGATTCCATAATGGCCAGTTCTTCTTTTAATGTTAGGACTTTAAGCTTTAGACTTCCAAGAGTAAATCTATAGAAGTCAGCAAGTTTTAAGATAAATTCCGAAGATTGCTCATCATGGCTCTCTACCATATATTTTAGGGTGTTGAGACTATTAAAAAGAAAATGGGGATTTACCTGTTGTTTTAAAAGTTCATATTGTGCTTCAAGATTTGCAGCCATCGAACGTTCCAGTTCGCGTACGAATTGTTGATTAAGATAAGTCTGGTATAATATATGGATAAACATATAAAACGTTAGGTTGATCAATATCCCTCTTACCTCGTACATTAATATTTGGGGGCCGAAATTTAGGTGAGATAGAATGTAGTATTGAATAGAAGAAAGGAAAAACATCAGTATTAAACCCACTCCCAATCCCCTAAACAGCTGACCTGACAGTACTTTTTTACTGCCTGTTTTCTTTGTATAAGCAGGTATCGAATAGATATTATAATACCAGATTAATAAGGCAAAACCGGATGTTACAGCAAAATCGGCTATACCCTCGGCCACAACAAAGTGATGGTCTACAATTTTAGGGATTGAGGTTAATATTCCCAATGAAATCGAACTAATCCATATCAGACGACCTGAAATTTCAAAAGGTATTTGCTTTTTGGGTTTAAACATTTTAGTGAAGGTTATTTTCTGTTTGAAGTTATGTTTTTTATGGGTTATTTAAATCAAAACTCATAAAAAATCATTTTTTAATCTTGAGACAAATTCTCAGTGTAATCAATAAAGTGGATTTTGTTGAACGCGTAGTACGTAAGGGCCAGGACTATAAAGGCGATTATCGCATCGATTGCCGAAGGTAAGCCAAGCACTACAATCTTTGAGAAGAAAGCGAAAGTGATGTCAAAAAACATCCCTGCAAAAATCCATTCCTTAATCCTATTGAAACGATTTGGAATAAGGAAAATGATACTTCCTACAATTTTAAATATACCTAGTATATAAATGAAATGTGCCGGATATCCAAGTTGTAGTGTAATATCCCAGACCACCGGACTTCTTGTCAGCTCAAAGAAACTACTAGCGCCAAACCATAATGACATAAAGATCCGTCCGCCAAGATAAATTTTTGTATAAGTTGAATGTTGCATGATCAATTTTTTTGTCTTTTGAGCGTGTTATTAAAATTATTTTATACTGTTATGATGAATAATCGTTGTTTACTGTGCCATTATGTCGGCTTCAATGATCGCGTCGGCGAAAGCCTCCGGTGCTTCCTGAGGTAGGTTATGGCCAACACCACCATTTAAAGTATGATGCTTATACTTACCTTTATATTTTGATGCATAGCTTGCTGGCGGCGGAAAGGCTGCCCCATTTGCATCTCCTTCAAGGGTCACTGTGGGAACTGTAATATCTGGAGCTTTTGCCAGTCTGTCTTCCAGGTCGTCGTATTGTTTTTCGCCTTTGGCCAATCCCAACCGCCAACGGTAATTATGGATGACAATATCCGTATGATCCGGGTTCTCGAATGACTTTGAGGAACGTTTATAGGTCTGGTCATCAAAGTTCCATTTTGGTGAAGCTGTTTTCCAGATCAGTTTATTGAATTCCTGTGTATTTGCTTTGTAGCCTTTATAGCCCCTTTCAGTGGAGAAATAATATTGATACCACCATAAAAATTCGGCATTTGGTGGAAGCGGGGTTTCGTTCGCTTTGGGGCTACCAATAAGATATCCACTTACAGCGACCAACGCCGAACAACGTTCAGGCCACAATGCTGCGATAATATCCGCGGTTCTGGCTCCCCAGTCGAACCCACCGATGACCGCCTTTTTAATTTTCAGTGCATCCATAAATTTGATGATATCAAGTGCGACCGCAGACTGTTGCCCGTTTCGCATAGTTTTGGCAGAAAGAAATGTTGTGGTTCCGTACCCCCGCAGGTAAGGTACCAGTACACGGTATCCCTTTTTGGCGAGGATAGCGGAGGACTGTTCAAAGCTGTGGATATCGTATGGCCATCCATGAAGAAGGATTACCGGCTTACCGTTTCTTGGGCCTATTTCAGCATATCCTACGTTTAGGAGCCCCGCTTGGACAGTTTTAGTCTGCTGGAAATTTATCATATCTTCTGTTTCGCTCTTCTTTTCATTAACCGACGTTTGTGCATTCAGTTTGGAGATTCCTGCTCCCATCATCATGATGATGAAAAATGTGAGCATCTTTGTCATTGTATTTAGTTGCATATTCATTGTGTCAATATTTAAATGGATTTAAATTTTTAAGCGTTGGAGAATTACTGAGGTAATTTTAGGGGCTGATAATCAAGGATCGAACTGATGCGCTGCTTGCTGGATTCATCCGAAGAAACCTTTCCGAATTCGATTCCGTAGTCGAGATTTCCCATTTGATTGCTTTTAACGGTCTCGACACTTAACAACTCACCATTGACCTTACTTCCAAAATAATTTGGGTCATCTTGCATCTTATAGGTCACGAGCTTAAGCTCTACTCCTATAATTCCTTTTTTGGTTTCCAGTGCTGAAATTCCCTTTTGATTGCCATACAGCGCAGACATGGTCTGTAGGGTTTGATTAAAAGAAGATGAAATAAACTTCAGACTTCCCGAATCAAACATAAAGCGGATTTTTCCAGTTTCTTTTTCAGGATTCTTGGCACATGAGCCAAAAATTAAACTACTGAATAGAAGTATGTATAAGACTTTTTTCATTTTGAGCGGTTTTTAAATATTGTTCAATTAATTTCCTGGAATTTACTTTTGGTGGTACATTGAAAAGATAGCCTGTCGATTCTGCTAGCTGCCTGTGGCAACTGATACATGACTGCTGTGCGAACAATGCAGTTTTTCCTGTTGGTTTCAATTCCTGTCCATTGAATTTTGCAAATCCCCAGCCTTCAGTTTCTGTATATTCTTTCCCGTCTTTGACCATGTATTGCATGTTCACAAAGTCACCCGGTACAATTTCACCATTTGCTTTTTTTGTCTGTTTGAAAACTGCCTTTGCTACTGCGCTTCCATCAGGCCATGGATGAAAATTTTCCTCCTGAATCGCTTTTACAGCGATGTCATTACCGTAGATTACCCGTATGCTGTTGTCAATGAGTGTGCTCATGCCGATCACTTTCCAATTTTTGAATTCGGCATTGTAGCTGATCCCATTGGGAGAAACTGGAACTCCAGATTGTATGGCGGTAGTCAAATGTTCTACTTTAGGACCAGCTTTCACAGGGCTTATTGTTGTATGTGCAGGAATAAAACTGTCTTTTTTTGAAAGAGACAAAGCAAACTGCTTTATGGTCTCGATCTCATTTGGTGAGAGTTTAGCTCCTGGATGTGTCATGGCATAGGAGGGAAGAGGCATCTTCTCGGCACGAACCATATTGAATATTGCGTAGAATTTCCCCTTTTGCTCAGCTTCGGATAATTTGTCCCATTCCGAAAAATTCATTACTTCACGGGCTCTCCTGATATCTTTGTTGACGATCCAGGAAATTGGAGCGAGTTTATCTAAGAAAGTGAGATGTTGTGCATTTGAATGACAGTCATAGCAGGAACGTTCTAAAACCTGAGTTACCTCTTTAGGTACATTTTTCATAGGACCGGTTACCGGTCTTTGTTCGATCGGCGCATTGAAAAACTGTAAGGCTATAAAACCTGCTAAGATACAGAGTATGACAATGGGTAATATTCTTATTTGTTTTACGTGCTTCATGATATTTCTCTTTTGTTTTGATAAAATTATAGTAAACAATGCCAGCCGAAAAGATCAAAGGCGTTGAACCGGACATATTGAAAGTTGAATAAAGAATTTTTGGTGTTGAGCTGGACAGTGTATCCTTATAAGTTTAAGCTGGTCGCATCAATGATTTCTCCAGAATTTTGGTTCTGTTCAAAAGCGATAATTTCCCAATCTTCTTTGGTATCTGGAAGTTTGAATGAGAAGCTGTCATTGGCTTGAAGTGTACGGCTTTGCAAGTCCCGGACAATTTGTACATGCGATAGCGCTTTTCCAGCGTTTTCACCTGCTGAGACCTGCGAGGAGGCTTTCTTTTGAACTAGTGCCATGATGATTGTAGAGTTTTTCGATGCTGATGTTGAAGTGTAGCTGATCTGAATAGATTTACCTTTGGATTGTTCCATTTTTACAACCAGGTTTTCCGAATGGGTATCCAGCATTGCCGACTGAATGCTGCGCAATACTTTAGTGGATTCGGAGCCCACTGTTTCTGTCTTACCATTGATTACCATCTGAGGCGTGTATAACGTACCTAGGTTCATCCACGTTGCATATTGTTTCTGTCTTTCGGTGAACTTAGCTTTGCTGAAACGGTCTTTCCATCCCTGATGATCCCAATAATCTACGTGGTAAGCCAGAATAAAAAGTTTCTTGTTTTCGTTATCCTTTTCGAGCCTAGCGATCAGTTCGTCTGCCGGAGGACAGCTCCAGCAACCCTCGGAAGTGAATAGTTCGACGACGGCGAAACTTTTACCCGAGTTTTTTGCTTTGATATTTTCCAATTTCTGGTCATCTGCAAATCCTTTGAAAGCCATAATCAGTGTGATGATCAAAGGTAGACTTAAGACGTATAATATCTCTTTAATAGATTTCATGCTGTTTATTTTTATTTTATTGATGAAAAGATGAATTAAGGATGTTGGTTTGTCAACTATAAACTAAAGATTTTGAGGGCGAAACCGAAGTCTTGGGGTGGGATACAGATTTCATCACTGCATTGCATAAACTGAATTGTCCCCCTGATCGTACCGTTCTTTCCTTTTATTTTGATTCTTTGACTAAACTCAACATCGTTCTCGAAATAGGTTACAGGAATACCCAATACTTTTTCAAACTTTCGGAGTGGTGTGGGTTGGCTCACTTTCCCTACCAGTTCATAAGATTTATCAGGCAGGAATTTAAAGTTCATTTTTATGGGGCTTTTGAAGCTATTACCCAGTGCATACATATGCCATCCTTGGGGTATTTTTGCTTTCATGGAAATTTCACCTTCTTCAGGGGATTTTCTTTTGAGTATACATTCCCATGTTACCTGACCATTGGAGGTCTGGCCTTTGGAATAACCGCAGAATATCATAAGGACTGCGAACATTAAAATTGCTAGCTTGTTCATTTTCTTGTTCTTTTAAATTGTTAAAAAAGTTGTTTTGTTAGGCAGATTTGATCTTAATGATCTGAAAGCATTTCTCATTTTTATTGTAAAGCGTTCCGCTTGCTCCCAAACAGCGAAATGACCGCCCTTTTCCAATTTGTTGAAACCTTAAACCATATTATCTAAGTGATTTGAATGCAGCCCTAAGCTCTTCCGTAAAAATCTGAGGTTGCTCCCATGCAGCAAAGTGCCCTCCTTTTTTCGCTTTATGATAATAATACATCGTGGGATAAGCGGCTTTTGACCAGCTTTCAGGTGCCTGGTAGATTTCATGTGGGAATACGGAAATAGCCACAGGAACTTTTATAGTCTTTGTTTTTTGATGATCTGAACTGAAGTTATTGTTATTATTTTCCCAATAGAAACGTGAAGAGGAAGCCCCAGTATTCGTCAACCAATAAAGTGTAATATCATCCAGGATTGCATCTCTATGGATGACTTTTTCTGGTTGTAGGTCACTTTCTGTCCATTCTGCAATTTTTTCGTACAAGAATGCTGCAAGTGCACTCGGAGAATCAGACAGAAGATAACCTGTTGTCTGTGGTCTTGTCACCATCATTCCACCATAAGCTGCATTTCTTCCAAAGAATGTACTTAGAGAATTATATGCTTTAGCTTCGTCTTCTGAAAGTCCAATAGGAGTAGGGTCACCAGCGTTAATCGGTTTTACTAATTCAGCGGGAATTGTTGCGGGCATCGTAAGGTGTATTCCAAGAAGCCCGGCTGGAGCCTGTCGTGCCAGCGCATCGGAGATCACTGAACCATGATCACCGCCTTCCGAAACATATTTTGTGTAGCCAAGGCGTTTTACCAATACATCCCAAGCTTTGGCTACACGGTCTGGATTCCAGCCTATTTCTTTGGGGATTTCCGAAAAGCCATATCCCGGAATTGCAGGGATAATCACATCGAACGCATCTTCCGCTTTTCCACCATATTTTACAGGGTCAGTCAGCGGGCCAATGGCATCTATGAATTCTAGTGGTGACCCTGGCCAACCGTGGGTAAGGACTACCGGAAGTGCATTGGATTCTTTTGAGCGAACATGAATGAATTGGATATCCAAACCATCAATTTTTGTTATGTATTGCGGAAGAGCATTTAATTTTTTTTCTAGCTTTCGCCAGTCATATCCTTTTCCCCAATACGTTACCAGTTCCTTCAACTGTGCTAATTGAATGCCTTGAGATTCATCATTCACAGTTTCTTTATCGGGAAAACGAGTTTCCGCGATACGTCGTTTGAGCTCGTCAAGCTTTGACTGTGGAATGTTGATCTTAAATGGCCGGATACTAGTGTCTGTTTTTGAAACAGTACTGGTTGTTTTGTTATTTTGAGCACTGGAAATGGTAGGTATACTTAGAGAGCATGCTGCTGCTAAAAGAACCGTTGTAAGTTTTGTTTTCATTGTTTCTTGTTTTAAATTTTTGTTCTGATTTCTTTTTGTTGAGACAAATGTAGACCAGGCCAAAGGCGATAGAAAGAAACAATCGGTTCAAGTGGACATAATAGCTGTCGAGTTGGTTATTTTAATCCGCGAAAAAGATGACGCTATCGTAGGTCATGTTCTGAATAATATAAATAATAATAGCATTAGCTTATAACTTTATTGATTAGCTCATCTTCCATTGAAAGTTGGGGGAGATGTCATATTGGTCTACAGCGCAGAAGCTTTATTATGAAAGCAAAAAGTTTCAAAAATAGAAAACAGCAGTAAATAAACCGCTGTTTCACTTTGTCGGTCTGATTTTATAAACAACGGATTGTACCTCCGTCGACCCGTAGTACAGAACCGCTGATATAGTCAGCAAAACGACTACAGAGGTAGACAACGGCACCCGCAATTTCTTCAGGTGCACCAAACCTTCCGGTATCATTAGGGATAAGCTCCTGAACTGCTTTGTACTTAATCTCCTCCATATCCGTTCCCCAGCCAAATTTAGGCGCTGCCTGCTCGAGCCATTGTTCTACCATTGGATTGATGATGGCTCCAGGAGATACGATATTAGAAGTGATACCCGTCTCCTTAAGTTGCCTTGCGAGCGATACAGACATATTATGTCGTGCGGCAAGGGTAGCATTATAATGTGGCTGTTCCTTTATGGGCTGTATGGCCAATCCTCCACCAATATGTATTAACCTGCCCCAACCTCGCTCCTTCATCTGTGGAACGATGCGCTGTATCATACGTACATATGAAACCACATTGGTATTGTATAACGCTAACCAGTCTTCGGTACTTGCTTCGCCCCATGATTTGTGCGAAGTAATTCCGGCATTATTAACCAGTATATCCACCGGTCCGGATGAGAGTGCTGCTGCTGCTACTGCATCTGCGCCTTCATCTGTCGCAAGGTCTCCGATCGCTATTGCCGCAGATCCGCCGGAAGCGTTAATCTCCGCAGCTACATCTTCAGCACGTTTAAGGTTACGTCCATGTATTATTACCATGGCGCCTTCACTTGCGAGCATTTTAGCAATGGCTTCGCCCAATCCGGAACTAGATCCGGTTACCAGGGCACGTTTACCCTTTAATTTTATGTCCATTTTAATTGATTTTTATGTTATAAATGTTTTTTATTTGGCGCATAACCAAATTCCTTTTTGTATGCGAAGGAAAAGTGGGAGAGATCCTCAAAACCCAGATCCAAGTATACATCGGAAGGTTTCTCTTTTTGCTGTTCAATCAAGAAGCGGGCTGTATCCAGACGCTTCTGCAACAACCATCTGCCCGGGCTGGTATGAAACTGCTTTTCAAAATCGCGCTTAAAACCCGAAAGGCTGCGTCCCGTAAGAAAAGCAAAACGTTTCATTGGTACATTGTAGCGGTAATGGCTGTTCATAAAAGCTTCGAGGTCGATCTTTCCCGGTTCATTAAAATCAAACAACACATTTTTAAATGCCGGATTATGCTGAATAAGTAGTAAAACAAGCTCTCTGGCTTTTAGCGCCACAATGCGGTCATCCATTTGTTGTTGCAGATAAGGAACCAAGGAATCTACAAAACCTTTCAGCAATGCACCTGGCTGGATAAGAAGTGCGGCATGAGGATTAATTATGCTATCGGCTTTCAGTCCGTACTGCTCGCTCATTTCCTTTAAAGTGCACTGATCGATATGCACTGCTATAGACTTGAAACTTCCATTGGTGGTGCTTTTCACGTATTTGGTCAGCTGGTTGCGTCGAAAAAAGCGGAAGTCACCTTCCCGATAGGAATGCTTTTGATCAGCGAGCCAGACATCCTGTTTCCCCTGTAGAATATAACTGAAGATATGATCTGCTACAAAAGCTTCGCCTTCGATCGTATTGCCGGAATACGTATTTAGCACTATTTTGGGGCCTGTAGCGGCATCTTTAGCTTTTTCGGAAATATCATTTTTGCATTCCATAGCGATTAGCTTATGATTACTTTTGGTTCTAATTGTTCTTCGAGGCCATATAAGCCGCCTTCTCTGCCCAAGCCCGATTGTTTAAATCCGCCGAATGGTGCCAGCGCATCGTGATAGATCGTGTTGATCGCTACTCTGCCCGCATTGATCTGTGCAGCCACTCGCTGCGCCCGCGCCATGTCTGAACTGCTTACATAGGCATGCAGTCCATATATGGTATCGTTGGCAATGGCAACAGCTTCTTCCTCTGTTTTGTAGGTAATAACGGATAATACAGGCCCGAAAATTTCTTCCTGCGCAATCGCCATTTCATTACTTACACCTGTAAATATAGTGGGTTTGACGTAAAATCCGTTCTGTAATCCATCCGGCTTACCCAGACCACCAACTAAAAGTTCCGCGCCCTCGTCGATACCCCGCCTGATGAAATGCTGTATCCGGTCAAACTGTTTCTGACTGGCCATCGGCCCAATGACCGTCTGCTCATCTCTTGGATCACCAACTTTTTGTGTAGCCATGGTTCTCAGCAAGACAGCTTTAACCTCTGGCAGGACAGCTTCCGGCACCAGCAGTCGTGTGCCAGCAATACAGGCCTGACCACTATTCATGAAGGCCGCATTTACCGCCATTGGTATTGCAGTTTTGAGATCTGCATCATCAAGAATGATATTGGGTGATTTACCGCTTAGTTCCAGCGTGACGCGCTTCATCGTGTCCACTGCATTACGGGCAATGATCTTCCCAACCACTGTAGAACCTGTGAACAGAATTTTGGCCACAGCAGGGTGGGTAGACAATACCGTTCCCAAAATATCTCCGCGTCCATGCACCATATTGATTACGCCGGCTGGAAGTCCTGCCCGGTCGAAGCATTCTGCCAGAACCTGCGATTGAATCGCACTCATTTCACTGGGTTTGATTACTACGGTACAGCCAGCAGCAATTGCCGCCGCGAGTTTTACACATATGGAACCCGAATTGGCATTCCAGGCCGTCATGATCCCCGTTACGCCAATAGGCACCATAGTGACTGCTGACTGACCTATGCGGCGTTCGAAAGAAAAATCCTTAAGGATTTCCTTGAAGTAGAGGAAAGTCTCTGCGGCATACTGGTTTGACCAGCGGGACCGTTGTACCGTTGCACCATACTCTGTAGTGGTTACTTCTTGTAGATCGTCGAGGCACTCCATCAGGGCATCATGTAATTGCTGTAGGTAATCCATGCGCTGTGCTCTGCTTGTTTGTGAAAAAGAAGGTAAAGCTGCTGATGCAGCAACTATTGCAGCCTCCATATCCTGCTTATTGCCCAATACGACATGGCCGATGAGGCTTTCATCCGAAGGATTAATGATATCCATCTTCTCGGTGCCTGTCGAAGGCCGAAATTGACCATCGACGTAATGCTGGTTGATTATTTTCATTTTGTTGTCTTTTAAACTTAGCTCAAGAGCATCGTTATTATTGACACAAAATTACTTCGCTGCCGTCTTTGAAGGTTTGTTAAAAAGCCCAGATTACTTTGTTGAAAGGCTCAACTATTTGGTTCTCCGTCTATACAGTATGATTTTTGGTGGAGTATTTCCGCGTTTTTTTACCATACCCTGGGGAATAAATTTTCCCTTTGCGGTCTCTTCGATAAAATCCGACACATCGTAGCTTGCTATTGTCCAGAAAATGAAAGGTGCCATCAAAGACAATGAAGATATTCGTTTCTCAAAGTAATGAAGGTATTGGAACCCGGACAACCTATTTTTAAGAGATCCTTCGACCTTATCAAAACAATATAGAACAGACTGCTGAACATTTTTTGCAAAATGAAATTTTAAGCACATGTAGCATTCGTGAATTTAGTAAAGAATACTTTGACATTTAGTTTTTAGAGCTAGTGGTCAACAAGCTTAATCTTTCTGGATCTTTCCGGTTTTTCGAAGATCACAAGTATATTAACAAATCAGCCGCCAGCAGCCCTCGTTTCAATTCGTCACGATCACTGCTGGCGGCTGGTCTCTATGTTATAAATAATCTTTTCCGCCTCAAATAGAGCTTTAAAAATTAGAGCATAGATAATCAAAACAATGAGCCAATGTCTAATTTTTAGACTTATCAATAGAAACCCTAACAATACACCAATTGCGCCGATAGAAATTCGGAAATAAAGTATAGATTCATATTCCATCGCATACCAATAACAACCCTTGCAAAAATTGTATCGATAGAGCAAATAAACATCTCCATAAGTAATTAAAACGTTGAAAAGAATTATTAATGTTCCAACTATCCGACAAAGGATGGAACTGGTTAGTATCTATGAGTTGCTCTTTTTAAAGTAACGATCAAGTTAGTCATACCTTTTCAGTTTTCAACAATATTCCGGTAACTATTGTAGCTGTCGAATAATACTCCACAAGCGTTAATGCAGCTAATAATGAATTTGTAGTCGATACTATTTAAGATGAAAAAGTCAGAAAAATAAAACGAATAATAAATAAACCCCTACGAATTGTGAATGGCGGACTTTAATGCTAAGCTTATTTGTATTTTAGCTGTAAGAAAATTTTAATTAAATAAATACCAAAGTATATCAGCTTTTGACTAAAATCGCCAGCCTAAGGAAGGCCCAAAACATTAACTGTAAATTTGGAAACCCATTAAACTGACAAAATCCCATGCGTGAAATCTTAACAATAATAAGTATACTCGTAGTTGTCCTCGTTTTCTTTTATTTGATCAAAAAAAATCAGAAAAGACGGACAACGCAGAGATCATCGGTCAACGATATGGATCAATTTATGTCTTTACAGTTTTCGCTTGACCACGCAGAATTTACACTAAATCAAAGCGAAAACCTATATCCCTTTGCAATGACAATGTCTAACAATGGCGTAGATACAAACTTTTATAATTTTGAAAACAAAGAGATTTCGATTGACAGCATCCAGGCTCAATTGAAGGAAAGTGAAACTGATATTGACTTGGTTTTCATCATTTCTAATGATGCAAAGAATTCGAGACTTGAAATCCAGCGCTTTTTAAAGGGTGTTAAAAAAAGTCAACTTTTCAATATGAGTTACAAAATTGTTGGGGACAAATATCAACTTGACAGACAAAATTTAAAACCTATTAAAGAACAAGCTAGTTTTCTTTATTAAACGCGAACCATGCTTACTAAATTAATAGTAAAGGAGGCTAATTTAGAACATTTACACAGGATATTGGAGCTTTGAAAGCGGGACTTTGGTTAAAATATTAAGCCTGGATGATGGTAGTTGTAAAGAACTGCAATATTATCCTTATGATTTAGTTCATTGGGAAGATTAAGAGAAATGTGGGTAAGGATTAGTTTTAATTGAAAGGTCGAGTTTGAAGGGCTCGACCTTTTTTGTAAGTGTTAAATATAATCTTTACTAACCTTGAAAATTGAATTACCTTCGCTATCGAAAATTATGGTACCACATTCCTGACAAGTGTCATCGGTAAGTGACTCGCCCATTTTCAACTGCCACACATTCATACTTCCGCAGCTACAGCATACAGTATAAAGAACCTCTCCGGTTTGGCTTCCCCAGGGTTTGAACTGCCAAAACTTATCGCTTGCTTTTTTGATCTGCTTGCTGTTGCTCTTTTCCATGACAGCTACGTAATAGCTATCGTTACCTAAATCAAGTTGCACTATTTCCAAACCCTTGTTTTTAAGTTCATGATTTGATGCTTTCAGAAGAGAAGGAACGAAATCTCCGGGTGTAGCCGCCTGATCATTTGCCATCTTATAAGCAGCTGTAAAATCGAATGTAGCTTCTGGGTTAAAAGCAATTGCCCGGTGCTGTAAGAAACTGCCTATTTCATTTAAATAGGCTTCACCCTTCCAGTCAATCTGTAATAAAAATTGATGGTCCAGTAAATAGTTTAGCGTATCCTCATTGCTGAATTCTTCAGTGGGAAAGTTCTGCTGTTCGCCAGCCGATAAAACGTAAAAAAATGCCGCCGTTTTCATTGTTTAATTAAAATGATCACATCCAATTTAACTATTTTTCTGCAGATTCCATATCGCAGCTAGTAAAACCGACAAAGTAACCAAATTGCTTCCCTCAGCCGGTTAGAGGGAAGCAATTTTTAGAATCTAAGACGGTGTCACTTTTTTTATCACTTAAAACTAATTCAAAAATCAAAGAGGTGGTTCCTGGGGCGAATACCGTTACTCATGATAAGATGCTTTCATTTTGACGGTAAAAGCATAGGTTTATTGGCAAGATAATCGTTGTAATAGCTGGAAATTTTCATCATCAAAACAAACTATTATAATTCGTTTGATTGTTGTATTTGATTCAAGAAACTGATTTATCGCGTTCATCGATATTTGGGCAGCCAATTCCTTAGGGAACCTGTATATACCTGTACTGATATTCGGAAAAGCAATTGTTGTACAGCCATTATCCACAGCCTGTCTAAGAGAGTTGAAGTAACAGTTTGCTAGGAGGTTCTCTTCATTCTTTTGGCCGCCATTCCAAACTGGGCCGACCGTGTGGATGACATATTTAGCGTCTAGATTGCCAGCTGTGGTGATAACCGCTTCACCAGTTTTGCAGCCCCCTTGTCTAGCTACTATCATTCGGCATTCTTCCAGAATAGCTGGCCCGCCTGCTCGGTGAATGGCACCATCTACACCGCCACCACCAAGTAAGGAGCTATTTGCAGCGTTTACGATTGCATCGACTTCGATCTTAGTGATATCTCCTTTAATAACGTTTACTATTTTGTTCATTGGGTATAGCATAATATGAGGACACTTGCACCGACATAGCCGATGGATCTCATGGCTTTTTTTTTAAAAATTCCTGGCAATTCAATCCAGGGTTCCCATTCATGAATGGAATAGGAGAGTACTAGGTTGTATTTCCACTAAAGAAAGATACGTCTTTTTTCTTTTGTTTTTCTTATTGAATTTGTGATTGTGTTTGAAGGATAACGCATTTTTCGAACGCAGAAAAATAATATAATAATTTTAGGGACAACTTAGTGATATAACCGTTTACCTTAATATAAAACTATTATCAATTACATTTTTAAACTGATTTATGTTATTAGGACTACTCTTATGGCAACTTCTATTTTTGTTGGAGTTTTTACTGAAATTAATTTCTCTGTTTTTATTGATTTCGAATAGGCGTAAACTACGACCATTCAATTTCCTCTCGTATGTGTTGGCTATCATATTCTTACCATTGGTTGGTAGTATTTACATACTTATCCTACTTAAAAAGATAAAAGGAGGTCGAACGGATACAAATATGGCTGCATTTGGCCGATTTAATTTTATCAGCAAATAAATTTTACTAAATAATTAAATATCAAATTACTTCCCAAAAACAATAAATTATATGAAAAAACTACTAATTCTGGTGTTAACAACTCTTGTCTTGAGTTGTAACAAGAGCGATTTTACCCCTACAAAAGAGAAACAGCTAAATGAATACGAAGCTTTCAAAAAAACAGCTGGAATAAATGATGATAATTTGGCAGTACAAAAATTTTTTGAACAGAAAAATAAAGAAACAGGCTCCAAGATATTATATTACTCATTTGGATTAGATAAAAAGCAGGATACTATAAATGCTTATCTTCCTGATAACATTATCCCAAAAAAAGCATTCTCAAGCAAAAAGGCAGAACCTAGTGCTGAAGATTGGAAAAAATTCGATGCCTATGACGCTTCCGCTATGCTGGATGGTCTTTCCTCTATGACACCCAGCTATGACGCTAACGTCAAATGGACAGTTCTAACCAATCGGGCAGGTCTCTGGAATGTTTTTTCAGAAGAAACGATAACGCTAAGAAAATATGGTACATGGAGCAAAACATATATTCATGCAATTGCACATTTGGGATCATACATAAAAGGAACAGGGTTTATTCCCCTGCCTGTTTCTTGGAGTGAAAATCTGGTCGATATTTATCCAACTGCCGATAATTTGACTTATGAAACTCGCAATTGTATTGTTAGAGTATTAGGAAGTGTTTCAATGGGCTGGTCATGGACTACTGGAAATTATTGTGTGATAACGGCTAAAGAGTATTAAACATGTATTTTATTAATAACTTTTTCATTTGCCTAACATTGACGGTGACTACGATTTTTGCTCTTGCATGCCAAAGTTCTCAGACTAAAGGTGTTTCGGGGCAAGTTGCTGACTATAAGTTGACTGTAACGATGCGGGTAAATAATCTATCCCCATTTAATACATTTCTTTGGGGATTTGACACTATTATTATAGAACCATATTTGATCAAGCAAAATCATATAAAGATGAATGTTTATCATGACCAGAAAAAAGAGATCGATACAGAAAATTCGTTTTCATCAGATTCACTTGCCGGCTACTTTGTATCCTCGGTGAATACCAATAAAGCTTACACTTTTGACGCAAAGCACAATTTTATTAAAGAAATTCCTAGATCAGATAAAAAGAACGGCTTTTTATTTGAAAGAAACATAAGTCCTATTGCACCTTTTATAGCAGATTTTAAGCTTTCCGGAGACACAGTGGTGGAAGGACAGACTAGAAAATTACTTAGACTTCTAAAGAATAAGGATGGTGTGGAAACGGAATACCGTATCACGATGGATCAGTTGATGTTTAATAAGATAAACATTCATCCAATAAGCGAAGATTTAGACCTTAAATTCAAAGGGACATGTATGTCGTTGGAAATTCTATCAAAATATAAAAATGAGCAGAGCAAGGTCCAAATTTTTTGCAAAGTTAGCCATGATTTATCTTCAAATGATCAAAATATAATAAGCTATTTTAAGCAATGGCAAAAGAAATAGATATTGTGCTCTTTCAAAAATTAGGGTCACTATCCTGTACGGATGCCTGTTCTATAAACAGGCATCTTTATTATTAGCTTGGCAATAGTCAGAGTACCGGAGTTTTGGCGACTTATTCCAATCGAATTACAGTTAACAATTTAAAGATTGATAAGATCAATACCTCTCGCGGAATGCAGTTTATGCTATGCAGATTTTGAGGATGCCGTTGGCAATAAAATAACGATACAGAACGGCGTACTACAAGATCGTATGAAAATCTCCAACAATGTAGGTGTTTAAGGTAAATTAAATGGGTAAGATAGTAAGATAAGGGACAGATCTTTTTTATAGTCAGGATTTGATCAACTTTTTCTAGGAAATGATGTCAAAAAGCTTTCCTCTAACTGGTAGAGGGAAGCTTCTTTGTTTTAGGACTTCGTCTTTTACTACCATGAATAACAAGAAACAAATAGACTTTTCGGTATCTCCCTAATACCGCTTACATACCGCTTGTTTTCCTCGGATAGCCTCCATAGCAGCCATACTTTTGCTATATACATAAAAACAAAAAAATATGGCAAATCAATTTTTAATTAAAGACAAGATGGCGGATATGCGAGGCTTATCTGCTTGTGAAATCTTGGCATTACAGAGCGGATGCTGTGCAGGAGTGCAACTATTAGGGTATTATGAGAAAGGAGATACCCCAGCACCCATTATTTACTCACTGAGTACAACTTTACTGGTAGACAATGGCGGGAGTATTGTTGAAACCGGAGGCGTTAAACTGGAACATCAATTTATCGAAGATGTCAATGCACTTTATTTCGGTGTCAGTGCCTCACTTACTGATAATGCAGCGAGATTGGCTGTGTTTTTTGACTATCTAAAGGAAAACAAAACGCTAGAAGGGGTTTTGCCCATCGGAACGATCGCCTATAGTCAGCCGATAAACTTTGTTTTCGAAGGGGCTAAACTCAGAGGGCAGGGAAAAGGTACTATATTAAAGTTTACAGGATCTGCAGACAATGCTTTTGAGATTGATGCATTTAAAGGTGGTACCGAAACGACCCAGTTTATCAACAATATCACCATCAGCGATATCGTTTTCTCCGGAAATGCCAACACCACCATTACCTTATACCTCAGAGGCATTGCACGGAGTAAGTTCTCCAATGTGTGGGTAGGTGATGGCAAGAGTAGCAGTGATGGATATGGTTGGTACCTCGCGTCCGTACAGCTGACACAGTTTTTGGGCTGTGGATGTAACAAGTATCTCACGCCAATGACAAGTGTTCCCTATACGGGAATATTTATCGGATTGGGACAGCGTGGTAGTATCACTGCGGGTAACAGCACTAACAACACGTTTTATCAAAACTATTTTGAAGGTTTGAGCATTGGTGTGTTGATGTCCCACGCCGATGAAAATACCTTCATTGGCGGTAGTTCAGAAGCCAATAGCGTATATGGTATCGTTGTTGGTAAGGATTGTAAGGTAAATACCTTTATCGGTGTCGGACTGGAGGCCAATCCTGTCGATGTTTCCGATAGTTCCAGCTATAGCACCTATACCAATTGTTACTTTGGAAATATCCTGCGTATAGGCAGTACAGCTAAGCAGATTTCAGTCCAGGGAGCAATGATAGGGCGGATTGAAATACAAGATGGAGCGCGATATATTGAAATCAAGAATTCCGTCTACAACCGATTTATAAATGGCGCAAAAGGAATTTTTGATTTAGGGAAGCGTACATCCTTTGTTAATGTTGAGAATTATGATACACATGAATTTATAAAACAAAACATCGAAATCGATGGGACAGTCGCTGCCGATTCATATAAGGTAAAGGAAAAAAACGATATCCTTACGCCAATCAACAGCATTGACCCAGTAGGAGGATTTTCTCCGATTATTGTTAAAGATACAGCATCATTCTGGCCGATTCAGGGGGTTGCATTGGGAGTGGACAGAACAGGGAATTTCAATGATACTAATTCCATAAGTTCCTTTCGGATATTTTCAAAAGCCAATACCCTGGATGAACTATATTTTACCAAAAAGCTTTTTGGTACCGGAGCGATAACGGATTGGTCGCCCTTACGTAGGCTTATTCACGACAATAATCTCGCCACCACGGCAGTTAAAGGCATTGTCTCACAATCTACTGCGGTAGCCAATGTAGGCGCGAGCAATAGTACAAAATCAGTTCTTAATGATGCTGCTGATTTAGCTACTTCCGTAGCCCTGGTGAATGACCTGAAATCCAAATACAATCAGGCAGTCGATCTGATCAACGAGTTGAAGGCTCAGCTCAATACGAAGTTACAGTCCGATCGAGCGAGTGGTCAACAATCAAGTTAACGATGTTGAGCCGCTAGAGATATGGAATATTCGCAAGGATATTGGATCTAACCACAAAGTTGAGGAATACGGGTGCTTTGGCAATCGAGTTTCGACTAATTGAGGTAAAAATAATCATGCAGTATTCTACCTGAATACTGCATGATGTATTCATACTAAAGTTAAGGTAAATATATTGTATATTGATACCATGTAATTGCTGAGGGGAAAGCACAAAATACGATGCATTTTTTGATTTAGCAAAGTCCTCAAATCATTATTAATTATGCTGAGAATATGGAACTGCCTTATTGTATTTTTATTCTTCTGTTCTTGCGATGGAAGGAATTATATTGATTTCAAGAGCACTCAGATTTTGGCTGAGCATAAGATGAATTTTCCGAAGGAATCTACAGATCATTTCCCTCAGCGATTAGGAAGTGAGGTGGATATCATTTATAATGAAGGGATCGAAAATAATAATCTCAATCTATACCTGGTTGAACACAACGTAAGTGAAAAAGATATCAGTAAATTACTTAATAGGTTGAAAGATACTAAGTATTATAGCGGGAGCGATAAAAATCTTTTAATCATCAATAGAAATGAAAAGATCATAGAAGGCTTTAGTGAATTTCCGAAGATTGACAGCGCTAATTTACAAGGCGATGCTCCTGTTCCAAATTTTATCAGTTATAAAAAAGGGATATATGCTGATCCTAATTATGAATTTTATATTATCCATACTGACAATAAGGAAAGACAGTTTAAAAATGAAATTCTTGGCGAAAATGCATCAATGCCATTTAATTGGAAACATGGTATTACTTATGGTGTTGCTGTCAATAAATTGGAGAAAGATATAATTTATTGGGTTGCAGTTTGGTAATGCTTATGTGCGGCGCCCTGAAGATCAAATGACTCAAAACTAGTCGTGTTTTTTGACAGATTCATCTATAAGTTTCATTAGATGATCGACAGTATTAGCTACTTCTTCTTTCTGCACGACTAATGTTTTTTTTTCCAGACCCGGAGGAAGAGAAATCTTGCCATTAAATTCAGGAAGAAACAAATTGATGTTTTCCTGATCCATTTTATTGAAATTAATAAAAGTCCATTTTTTGGTTTCGTCCTCTTTTAACGCTAATAAGTAAGCTGAAGTGATTGCCATTTTGCCTTTTTCAGGCATAGACATTACCAATACTTGAGGAATAAAGCAATACGCTATCCCATCAATTTTTGAGACATCCATATCGACATAATTGATCATGGAATCAATTTTAACACCGTATTTTATAAGAGAAGAATAGAGTTCTTTGGTCAGTTTTGTTGCCTGATCTATCCCGCCCATGCTTTCAATTATGCGGGGTGATGTTTGACTTAAAATACCTTCGATATCTCCGGAAATAGATGCTTTTGTCATAATAGACAGTGCTTCCCTGAGCTGCGGATCTTTTTGCGCAAAGCTTGTATTATGAAAAATAGTTAATAGCGTAATTAACAAAAATATTCTTTTTCGCCGGATGTATTTAAACAGGTTGAACCAATTGTTGCTTTGCATAATGGAAAGAGGTTAATTCCCATTGAATTTACAGGTTTTTATTTACAAATCAAATTTAGATAAGTGTCTCCGTATTCCAAATATAATAGAGTGCTTAGGCGAATAGTTGTACTGGCTTGATAGTCCTTTTTTGATCGCTGTAAGGTTTTGCACTATTTAAGTGCATGTTGTGTTATCAGCCCCTATTTGGATAACAAAACCGTCACACTTTTCGGTATCTCCCACATACCGCTTACATACTACTTCTTTTCCTCAGATAGGCAAGTTCGCAACCATACTTTTGCTTTATACATAAAAACAAAAGAATATGACAAGTCAATTTTTAATTAAGAACACAATGGCAGATATGCGGAGCCTTTCTGTTTGTGAAATTACGGCATTACAAAGTGGATGTTTTACAGGAGTACAGCTGCTGGGCTATTATGAGAAGGGAGATACCCCAGCGCCTATTGTTTATTTTTTGAGCACTACACTAGATGACGACGATGGCGGGAGTATTATTGAAACCGGAGGTATTAAACTAGAACATGAATTTATAGATGAACTCAATGTCAGATATTTCGGTGCCAAGGGTGACGGCACACACGATGATACCTCAGCTATTCAGAGCACGATTGATTACGCTCCCATAAATAGCGAGGACTCGGGGGTAATAAGCCCAAAAGGATTCGCTAATGGTTTTAATATTCAGATTCCAAGAGGTCGCTATAAGGTTTCGAGCACCATTATGCTTAAACGAGGATTAAATATAAAAGGAGCGTCCATGGAGTCTACGCAACTTTTATCTTTCACTCCAGACTCCGTAATAAAGTACAGCGATGAGGGACGGTACATACAAGATGAGATTAAAATTAGCGATTTATCCATATGGCAGGACAAAACTGTTACTGCCACAAATGGAGCGGCTATTATGCTTGATTATGGTTCGACCACTGTATATAGCATGAAGCTTATGGTTGATAACGTATATATAGAGGGTACTTACGATGGTATTACAGCAGTAGCCCTTGTAGGTTCATCCATCAAGAATGTATTTGTATCAAAATGCATTAGACACGGTATCTATATACCGATGACAATCGGAAATAACTCAGCGAGTAGCACTTCATTGACCTTATACAATTGCTATACCAGTATAAATGGTGGAGATGGAGTTAGAATCATCAAAGGCGCCTATATTTCTCTGGTGGGGTGTGCGTCAGATTCCAATGTAGGCTATGGGTATCACCTTCAAGAAGGCCTCGGACACTCCCTTTATTGTTGTGGTTGTGAAGAGAATAAATCAGGAAATATTTTTCTATCCGCCTGTAGAGGAGTTGCGTTAAATGTGACCTCCCTTTTGTCAATAATTAATGGAGAAGTTCACGGTATCATCGTAAACCAATCACATAATATTACTATCTCCGGTTATGCAAGATCTGGAGAAGCAAACACAGGATATGCCGTAAATATTCCTTTAAATGGTGGTATTGTAGATCTATCAAATCTGAGTAGCGAAGGACCATGGCAGATCAAGCGAGTTAATACTGGTGTACTGGTCCGAGATCTGAAAAATGCTTTTGTAAGTAAGGACGGTCTATTTGCGCTTAATGGCAATACTGTCCAGCCCGGAAAACTCTTGTCAATCGTCGGATTTCTACCAGACACTGTAAAAACTGCCGTTGAGAATATCGCTTCATTCACTAAGGCTGATTCGGTCCGAAATGTGAATCATTTTGTGCAATCAGTTGTTTCAGACAATAATGAGTCCTATCCACTATTGGTCTCCAATTATACGGGTGTTGCAGTAAAAGGCACTTCGGCTAGCGTTCAGAAATTCGCGTCAAATTATATTGTAGAGTCTAATATCGGAGGAGTTGCAAATGCCAACATAATGATCGATGCACAGAGTGGGACGGTTCCAGCCGGAAACTGGAACATATATTCTGAAAGTCAACGCAAGTCCTATTTCAAAGGGGCCTTAGTTTTAGGTGCTAGTAATGGCAGTGAAGTTATGGGAGGAAATGGATCTCCTGAAGGGGTAATTACAGCGAAGGTTGGAAGTCTTTACATCAACAATTCAGCTACTTCTTCGTCAGATAGTATTTTTATAAAAGATAATGGCTCTAGTAATACAGGATGGTTACCGTTCGTTCCAATGAGTCAAGCTGTTGCTACTGATAACGCCGCAGCAGATCCTGGTGTCACTTATACCCAATCAGAGGTGCAGGCAATCTTAACGGAATTGAGAGACCTAAAAACAAAACTCAGAAATGCAGGTATATTAGCCAGTTAGGTGTTTTTTACTATATAACAAAAATACAAGTTAACAAATGCGGTATTCTAAAAGATACCGCATTTGTTTTTTAAAATCATACTATCAAAAATGGTCAGTGTTTCCTACTTTTCGGTATCGCCCCGATACCGCTTACATACCTCTTGTTTTCCTCGGATAGCCTCCATAGCAGCCATACTTTTGCTATACACATAAAAACAAAAGAATATGGCAAATCAATTTTTAATTAAAGAGACGATGGCGGATATGAAAGCATTATCTGCTGCTGAAATTACAGCGCTACAAGCCGGAACGTATGACGGCGTTCAACTATTAGGTTATCACAAAAAAGGAGATACCCCAGCGCCGATTATTTACTACTATGTTAATCCATTGACAGATCCAGATCCTGGACCAAAGGATGATGGAAGTGTAGTTGAAACGGGAGGTATTAAGTTAATTCATGATTTCAAGAAATTTATTCATGTTTCTTATTTTGGAATTATAGGAAACGAGACCGACGATTACACAGATGAAATTAAGAGCCTTTTAATAGCACAAGCCCAAAATACAACCTTTAAATTTAGTGGTAGATATACCATTTCTTCCACACTCAACGTATTAAAATTAGGGACAAAAATTACAGGAGATGATGTGATATTTGAATTTACCGGAGATCATAACGCTAAATTTATAAGCGTTGAGGCTGATGATTTCTCTATTCAAGGCGTAACATTTGACGCCAAGGAGAAACAATTGAAGGACTGCTTTGTCCATTTAACCGACAATATTAAAAATCCACGGATTATTGACTGTGTTTTTAAAAGTGCTTTGGGTATAAAAGCTGGCACAAGTAGTGATCAGCAATATGGTATAATGATCAGTCCTTATGGAGTGAGTAATTTTCTTATTGATCAGTGTCTATTCTCCAATATTAAAAATGATAATACAGGTCCTAATGCGGGAAGTTTAAAAGGATTTTGTGGTGGTATCTATATCAGTGATCCTAGGGTTGATGCGGCTCATCCCAATGCTAAAGATCAAACTGATTTTGTAACGGGAAATATTTCAAATTGTAAATTTTCCGACATCATAACCAAGTTAGATAACGGATTATCCCAAAGTGCATACACTTCTTATAATGATGCTGATGGAATCAGGTTTTATGGCGGTGGTAAAGCCCAAAACTGCGATGTAAATATAGATAATTGCTATTTTAAGAATGTCGGAAAAAGAGCCATCAAAGTAAGTTACATGGGGAACGTGAAAATTAATAACATATCCGTTGAAGTTGACAGTCTCCAATACCAGATGATTTCGCTTATTAAAATTAACAAAGGCACCAGTGTGACGGGAGTTAGATACTATGGTAATGGGACGAACCTGCAGATAGCTTTTCAGAGTGATGATGGGGGAGATATCGTATTGGAAGACGTAATCGTGGATGGTTGTGAAGTTTTTTATGAGATTAACCCTTCTTTCCAATCGGAGGGTAGCGAAATCCGTAACATATTAATAAAAGATATTGTTGTTAAAAATCTATTTAGAAGAGGCATTTTGTCAAATAACGGCTATGCTAAGATTGCAAGAAATATCGTAATGGAGAACATCTATATAGAAGCAGATCCTGCCCGAAATTCAGTTCAAGCACTTAATGCCGCCTTTGGTTGGCAAGAAAATGAAGTATTCATAAAGAACTTCAGAACTAAAAATTGTGATGTTAGAGTTGATGGCGGAATGTTTAATATCGATGGTTTACATATTACAATTGATAATCCTAATTTTTTAGGTTCTACCAATCCGCTTGGTAATTCCGCAAATATAACCTGGAGAAAATTCAACCATATCCTGGATTTAGGTGATAACTCATCAAACAGAGACACCGTTCCAGTTTTTACCAGCAGTGGCTCTTCGACGTTTACTCCAGAGGCTACAAATATCACCATTGATATTCGAGGTATTTCAACAAGTTACTTCAATCCAGATATTGTTGGCTCAGATTTAAGTAAAAATGAAAGAAAAGAGCTTGTCAATTTTAATCGGGATAGAGTAAAGGTTCAAAATGTAACCTATAAATATGCAGCTCATCTTACTCCTCCGTTAAGAGCGGCTATTATTTTCGAAGGTAGCTTTTTGCATATAACAAATATTAAATTGGAGTCGGAGTCCGGTATTTATATCAATACGCTAGAAAGTAATTTCGCAAAAACTGGGATTTTTTTATCAGATATTTTTAATATGACACAAACTGCTTTAGATAACCCAGTTGTCAAAACCAATCGAATTATTAATAGTAAGATATGTAATGTATTTTCTAGAGGTACGGGTGACTATCCGGTTGTCAGCTTGGGTTCAGGGAGTAGCGGCAATACCATTTCAGAAATTGTGGGCAATGGTACACCTTATAGCGTAGAACTTTTAGGTGGCCAGCCTAATACGAGGGTTTACAATGTATTCAATCAAACGGACTCTTATAATGCTAGAGGAACGACATTACAACGACCAATTACTTCACTTGTAGGGCAAGAGTATTTTGATACCACATTGAATAGACCAGTATGGTGGAATGGCTCTATTTGGGTCGATGGTAAGCAATCTGCCGCTTCGCCGGATATAGCAGCAGCTCCCAGTAATACTTATACCCCGTCGGAAGTTCAAGCTATATTGACTGAATTAAGAGATCTAAAAACTAAACTGCGAATTGCAGGAATACTTGCAATCTGATCTTTTGCTGATTGGTTAGTTAGCTTCCTTCTTTTAAAAGAGGGAAGCTTTTTTATTTGGAGTGTCCGCACAAGCTTTAAAAGAATGAAATAGACTTTTCGGTATCTCTCATATACCGCTTACTTAACCCTTCTTTTCCTCCGATAGCCTCCCCAGCAACCATAATTTTGCTATACACATAAAAACAAAAGAAAATGGCAAATCAATTTTTAGTTAAAGAAACAATGGCAGCTATGCAAGGCTTATCTGCTGCTGAAATTACAGCTTTACAAAACGGAACTTATGAGGGAGTTCAGCTATTAGGCTATTATGAAAAAGGGGATACCCCAGCACCGATTATTTATTCCTATGTTAATCCATTAACCGATCCAGATCCGGGACCCGAAGATGGGGGAAGTATCATTGAAACAGGTGGAATTAAATTACTGCATAAATTTGTAGGAGTTGTTAATGGAGAATATTTTGGAATGCAACCCTCCGGTGGATCTTCGAACATCGTTATAGCCCAAAAGATTATAAACTATGCTATAGATGCTAATGTTGAAAGGATTAATTTTCCTAAATATTTTAGATTTCAATATTCCCGGTATAGCATCCCGCATAATATTTCAATCCGGCATTACGGAAATTCCTACGAAGAAAAACTATTTTATAATAATATTCATGCTAATGGTACACCCGTCAATGAGTTGGAGGTTTCTAGCGGCTACCACACTGGATTGACACTCGATAATCATGACTATATTATCCCTGAAATTCCGGAGTCTGGCACAAAGCGGGATGCTTCTATTGTAATTCGTCAAAATGGATTCTCCACTTGGCAAGAGCATCATAATATCTTTGGTAAGCAGATTCACGATTTAAACTATAAGGGAATAGCTAATATATTAGTTATTTCAGGGGCGACAAGTGATGGTTCCTTGATCTTTAGGTTGAACGGTAAGGATTACACAGTAGATATTAAATCTACGGACACAGAGGCAATTATTAGAAATAAAATACTGGCTGCCCCTTATGATTCCTATTTTAATTATAAGGTTATCTCTGGACAAGCTGTTAGAATATTTCCGAGGGAGCATACTGCTATTATTGTTTCCACAAACCCCACATCGACACTATTCCCGGTAGTTATCGAAGGCGTTACCTATAACATCCCCGTCCTTACGACAGATTCTATGGTTGAAGTTGCAAGAAAAATAGCAGCTTCACCCTTGATCCCAGATAGTCAATACTATAAATATGCGTATGGAGTGAAGGTAGCGATCTATAATAAATTGGGAGGAGCAAATGTTGCAACCTCGATAAGTATCTTATCTAATAATACAGGTGCGGATATTTCGGCTAATGTAACTTCTTATTTAAATCAGTATAATGCGATGACGATAACGTCGAGTGGTACCGGACGGCCACGGATCGGTTTGGGGATGTGGGCTGCGCGAAATTACACCTTAGAAGTAGCCGACACATTTAAGGTTATAGCAGATAGTGATAACAATAGTACAACTGGCACGGAAGCCGTTATTGGCTGGGAGAATGAACGCGCGAATGTAAGAAAGCTGTTTAGACTGAAGACAAGTGGTGAATTAGAGGTCTATGCAAATAACAATTCAACCAAGATCTTTGGATTTAGCAATGCAGGATCTTTTTACGCAAATCGCTTTTACTTTTTAGGGACAAATAGATTTATTGGCCAAGCTACTTTAGGGGCTGAAAATGCTGTCTATATATCAAATAATGTAGGTAGTGCATATAGTTTTAGAATGAGTGACACAAATGGTATAGAATATAATCAAGGTGGAGCGTGGAAACAGTATTTGACATCAGTACCCAATGCATCATCTACAATTAAGGGGCTGATCAACCAAGCCGTTGCTTCTGCTAATACAGCCACAGAGCCATCTGCTCTATATTCACAAGCCGAAATGCAAGCTATTCTGACGGAACTTCGAGATCTAAAAGACAAAATGCGAACAGCAGGAATGCTAGCAAGTTAATGATCTGTTATTTTCGAAAGAAGTTAAGTGATGCGGCATTTTTTTATGCCGCATTTTTTTTACATAAAAAGCCTCGCAAAGAAGGGCAGATCTTATAACTTTCGGTATCTCCCACCTACCGCTTACATACAGCTTGTTTTCCTCGGATCGCCATCGCAGTAGCCATACTTTTGCTGTACACATAAAAACAAAAAAATATGGCAAATCAATTTTTAATTAAAGAGACAATGACTGCTATGCAAGGCTTATCAGCTGCTGAAATTACTGCATTACAGGACGGAACTTATGAGGGAGTACAGTTATTGGGTTATTACGAAAAGGGGGATACCCCAGCCCCGATTATTTATTATCTAGCTCCACTTACTCCTGATCCCGGGCCCGATGACGGAGGCAGCATCATTGCCTTAAGCGGAATAAAATTAATACACAAGTTTCCGGAAAAAGTAGATGTAGGTTATTTTGGCGCATACAAAGCAGGTGATGTAACCCAAATTATTCAAAAGGTTGTTGATAGATATAAATCAGTAATTATTTCAAAAGATTGTTTAATAAATCCAGTAGATGTTAATTATCCAACTTCCAAATTCAATGGTGGAATTAAATTGCGTACCAACAGTACATTAACATTTATTAACCAAGCTACTTTGAAAATGGTACCAACAGCGGCAATTGCTTATACTTTCATAAACTGTGTGAATGTCTCCAACGTTTCTATTTATGCTCCCAAAATAATAGGTGACGTAGGAGAGCATCTTAATATTGAGGGGGAGGATGGATATGGTATTTATATCGTAGATTCTGAAAATATCAATGTATATGAAGGTTATGTTTCTAAATGTTGGGGTGATGGTTACTACATAGGTTCCGATAGTAAGGGTACAAAAGGAGGAGGACTATTTAATTGTATCGCAGATGATAACCGTCGGCAGGGGTTGAGTATCGTGAGTTGGGAGGAAGGGTTGGTTGATGGTGGCGCATATGTCAATACAGGGAGAACATCGTTTACAGCACCGGGGTATGGTATCGATATTGAGCCAAATGCAAAAGGCACTGATAAGATAAATGTTACTTTAGCAAATGTAACGACTAAGAATAATGAAAAAGGGGGTTTGCAGCTTGTTCCCGGATTTTTTACCGATGTGAAATACATAAACCCATCTTATAATGTTAAAGTAACAAATTATACTTCAGTAGATGATGGTACAAGTGGTGCGATCCGCTTTGCCAACCCGCCGTTGGCAACAATGGGAATGCGACCATCTGAAAAAATTTATGGCGCAATATTTATTCAAGGTGTAACTATATTAAATTCAAAGGAACGTTCCATTGATTTTGCACGTTGGTTTGAGGGATCTCCAAAAGTTACTTTAAGAGATATCTATATAGAGAATTGTAATCAAGATCATATTGTGAGTACGAATGAGAGCCAATGTGCTGTAGTTGCCTACATAGACCCGGCTCAATCGTTACAATTGGGGCATGGGGAAGTTAGCATCGAAAATATTACCATTGTTGATAACAGGACTACCAAATGGATGCTCGTACCGATATGGTTATATTGTGGTACCACTCAAAGTATTGATAATTTCTACATAAAAAATATAAATACCTATGGGCAGAAATCCGTTAGCAATGGTGAGATCGTAATAAGTAAGACCAATGGGTTTAAGAATGAATATGCTGTAAAGAAATACAAAAGTTTTTCCTCAGACTTGGATATTATATCGGGATCCTTCAACGGCATTGTTTTATCATCGAATGTTAACAACGTGTTTACACTACCATTGGCAAATAATAGTGTAGGTCTGGAATATGAGTTTGAAAATCCCAATGCTGTTGTGTCCCAAATACGTGTAAAAGCAGGTGATAGATTAGGTAACAATGTAAATAATACAGCAACATCCTTGGTGCTCAGAACGAATAGTGACCGAATAAGGGTTAGAAGTGTTGGTAGAAACAAATGGGAAATCGTTGAACAATTTGGTACGATAACTACCAACGGCTTTGTTAGTGGGTTTAAGAATAAGGATTTAATACGGTATTCTGTTACGATACCGAGTATCAGTGCTGAACAAGGAGATGAGGTTTATAATAGCACAAACACCATCGGCCAACCCCTTGGTTGGAAATATATTGGTAGCAATTGGATTCCTTTTGGAATTATAGGGATGTTACAGGCAATCCCGTCAGCAAATTCAGCTACGTTACCAAGTGCTACCTATATACAATCAGAAGTAGAGAGTATCCTAACTGAACTTAGAGATTTGAAGTCGAAGCTGCGTACAGCGGGCGTCTTGGCAACCTAGTAAGTTCGCAAACATATAAAATGTAATGCGGTATTCTACAAGATACCGCATTTTTCTGTTAATAAGGCACAGCATAAAATGTATAGTTTCATAGACTTTTCGGTATCTCCCACATACCGCTTACATACAGCTTGTTTTCCTCAGATAGCCACCTCAAGAGCGATAGATTTGCTTATAACATTTAAATCAAAAAAATATGGCAAATCAATTTCTTATTAAAAAAACGATGGTGGATATGAAAAATCTACTGCCAGGTGAAATTGCTGGATTGCAAGGCAGCAACCCAATCTATGCAGGCGTACAGCTACTAGGCTATTACAAAAAAGGGGATACACCAGCACCGATTATTTATCACTACGTTGATCCGCTTAAAGATCCTGATCCTGGACCAGAAGATAATGGGAGCGTAATTGCAGTCGGTGGGATCAAACTTTTTCATAACTATATAGCTGATATCAATCTTTTGTATTTTGGCCTGCAGGAAGGGCAGGTGATCAATTCCTATCTCACAAAAGCACTTCGAATTACAGCCAATACCGGCTCTTATACAATTATTCCCAAAGGATCATTTTTAATTGATAGATCTTACACGCCAATTGCTAACTCGCGGATTAAAGGTCTGGGCCGAAATGCTACTAAAATCACTTTAAATCCATCCACGGCGACCGATTCCGGAGCCTTTGAAAATTACATGTTTCTTAATTTGAACGGGAATTTTGAGCTCACAGATGTCGAACTCGACGCCAATGCTCCAAATTTAACGGCCAAACGATCCAGTGGTATTGACAATAGAAACGCTGTTTCAAATGCCATATACAAAAGGTTGAGAATAAAAAATGCAAAAACTTTATCACCCAGTTTTAGCGGAGGCTACGGTATCACCTTCTGGCATGGCGGATGTGATCATGTGATGATCGACGATATCGAATTTGAAAACATTGGACAGTCCGATCTAGGATTATTTGAAATGGAAAACTGGACCGTTAGGAATATCAAATCAAAGAATTGCGGCTATATGGTGATCAATGTGGAGTCATCCAATAACTCCCGGGGAGTCAAAAACGGAGTAGTCGACACAGTCTATGCGTCAAATGTCGGCCGAAGTGTGATTTCATTGATCCGGAATTCAGCTTCAATAGGAGATGTAGAGTCAATTACTGTCCAGAATGTTTATGTAGATAAATGCGGGCTCACTAACAGCGATGTTGGCGGAATTCGGGTAAGAGGGACAAAGAACTGTACCATTGACACGGTCAAGATCGAAGAATGCAATAGCGTAGGCATCCGTGTCAGCGGCGACTGGTTCGGATTTAAGGGAACTGTAAACAATTATGTCGATTTGGCTTCACTTACAGGTTTAAATAAAGGTGATATTTACAGAGTATCTTCCGAAGGACTATTATATACTTATTTGGATAACCAATTTCAACCGGAGGGGCAGGGACAGTCTCAGGAGCTGTTGAAATGCCGGAATTTAGTGTTGCGGAATATCAGCATCAATAAGATTCAGGCAGCTGTCAATGGTGAGGGATTAAGGGTGCAGGGAGAAGCTTTCTGTTCACACGATGGTATCACTTTATCCGATATTTATATTGGCAATAGTCAGAGTACCGGAGTTTTGGCGACTTATTCCAATCGAATTACAGTCAACAATTTAAAGATTGATAAGATCAATACCTCTCGCGGAATGCAGTTTACGCTATGCAATGACATTCATGTACAGGGAGGTTATATCTCCAATATTGGTAATTATGGAGCAGGTTTTACAGATTGTAAAGAGGTACTTATTAATGGTTTGAAGATTACAAATCCGGGTGTGTCGGCTTTCTATTTTAATAATGCTACTGATGCGGTTAAAATAATAGGCTGTACCACTAGAGATATTAGGAGCCCTAAGCTAATGACTAATTCAGTAATCGTTGAGTCTAACTTGCCCACTCGAAATCCCAAGTATATTATAGCGGATAATGATTTTGAGGATGCCGTTGGCAATAAAATTACCATACAGAATGGTTTAATACAGGATCGTATGAAAATCTTCAACAATGTAGGTGTTTAAGGTAAATTAAATGAATAATATAGTAAGGTAAGGGACAGATCTTTTTTATAGTTAGGGTTTGATCAACTTTTTCTATGAAATGATCAATAGTTATTTAAGGTAACATACCTATCTTTAGGTATTGAAGAACCACACGTCGGTTTACGGTTAGTTCGACCAACAGATTAGCCAAATTGCTTCCCTCTTCCGGTTAGGAGGGAGGCTCTTTTTGTTTTAGGGCTTCTATGTACTCAGATAGCTGCTATTATTTGATTGATGTAGCGTAAACGATATACTCGTTTACAATAGACAGGTCAGCTTCTGCCCAGTCGTAATCAAGCAGTTGATCTATCGCTACCCATATTGTCTAGGCATGCTCCAGCGCTTTTACTTCTCCAGATTGTAGGCTGCATACAAAAGGGTAGAGCCGCAGCGAAAAGTCAGCATAGTGCTCGACCATTGTGAGCGCTTTGCGTATGGTGATATCAATATTGATCTCCTCTCTGATTTCTCTGAGTAGGCAGTCTCCTTTCGATTCTCCGGTTTCGATCTTTCCTCCCGGGAATTCCCATTTCAATGGCAGTTTCATCGACGCTGATCGTTGGCAGATCAGTATTTTATTGGCGTGTTCTATCGCACAGGTTACTTGCAGCATAGTGATTTAAAGGTAATGATTATCTCACAATTGAATCGCTTATAATAGATTAAATGCAGGTTTTCCGTAGGATATGGTCTGCTGAATTAACTATAGATTTTCAGAATGTAGTTATCGGAATCATACAAGTCAAGATCCTTGATCGAAAGAATTTTCCCGTTTCTATTATTAATTACATCTACATAATTAGCTGTTTTTATGTAAGTTTGAATAGACCAAATTGTGATGGCTGAATTCAAAGAACATATCGAAATATTTAGGGAAACTAGTGGTACACGGTTTGAAGCCTGGCGGGTGCTCATCGACCCCAAGGAAAAGCTGTATCCCGTTTATTGGAAATGGGATGAAGGTAAGTTTTGGGATAGAGACTTGGCTGTACAAAATATGAAACGCCGTTATCCAGCTTTAGAAATAAGGTTCTGCCGATCCTGACCACGCTTTTATCCATTTAAAAAGGGGTGGTATCAGATATGGAGTGGCACCGCATAAGCCTATCTTGCTTTTGACTTTGGTCGAACTGATCGACAAAGGTATCGTATTGAACAATCGCTTCGAAGTCCATTAAGCGTTGAGTAGGGAGGGATTCGAACTAACCCTCTCACTTCACTATAAACCTTAATTTTAAGTGTTTTTTAGAATAGCTGCCACGATTCTGCCATAGAATTTCCATTTTATTTACAGCTTCAAAAAACTAAATATTATAACCTTTAACAATAAGACAAAGAGCAACTTAATTCATTTTTATTAGAACAAATATAACTAATTTTCTTAGTTAATCCATTTCTAATTTTTGTTTATATAGGAAAAAGAAAGCTTTCAATAATGTTATTACCTCAATTAAATTTGTTTTTCTTTTTGTAATTTCGAATGCATTAGCCATGACAATTACTTTTATGGGAAATTATAAAAACTTAGAAACTGAATTTATTGAGAGGACTTTGCATTTAATTTCGCAATATGAATCTCAATTGCATAAATACTCTTTTGCAGAACAGTATAATCACACATTGCTAATAAATTGTCTTTTAGGCGTTATTGTCTTACCCAAAGAACGAACGATTGGATTCTTGCCAAACAGCAGGCTTACAAGGGAATTATTAGAAAATATGGGTATTAAAGAATCTATAATTCATGATGAATACCAAGACCTTAGGTCACTTGTTATAAAACTACGACATTGCATAGCTCATTTCAGTTTAAGCTTCGAATCTGAAGGTGATGATTTTTTAATAAATAGAATTCATTTTAAAGATTATGACAATCGTACTGAGATAGTTATAGCCTCATTTATTCCTGAAGAGCTTTTGAACTTTATTCGATATTATGGGAATTGGGTTATTTCTAATATTAGAAAAAATCAGTTAGAATAATTTTCAGCAACTATTCCAACTGATAATAATTTCGCTCTTCTTTAATTAAGAAATCTTTATGAATACTATATCCCAAATTGAAAATGCTCTAAAATCTATTGATCAAGCGACATTCCAGCGTTTAATTAATCATTTGTTATACCTTCAAGGTAATGAATTTATTAGCGCACCTGGAGCTGTGGTTGGTAAAGAAAAAACAAGTAAGGGGACACCAGACTCATTTTTTTGTAATAATGGAAAATATTTATTTGTTGAATGTACAACCAAAGAGAAAATTGGAAAAGCAAAATCATTCCTTGAAAAACTGTCCAAGGATGTTGAACATTGTTTTAACGAGTCAATTACTACAATCAAAAAAGAAAACATTCAAAAAGTTGTATTAGCCTGTAACGAAAAAATAGATGTTGACGAGCACAGAATTTTAAGTGAGAAGGTCAAATCTTATAATTTTGAAACTGATTTTGAAATACTGAATATACAAAATTTACCTATTCATTTATTTGAGATTCCGAAGTTAGTTACAGAATATTTAAATATTGAAATTGTAAAAGGAGATATCTATAAGCTAGATGATTTTCTACTCAAGACTACAAAGGGAATACAACCATCACTTATAAATGATTTTATTGGGAGGGAAGAAGAGTTAAACAAATGTCTGGATGCATTTGGTCGGGTTAACATTCTTTTACTAACAGGGGGGCAAGGAGTAGGAAAATCAAAATTAGCGGTAAGAATTTTACAAGAAATGTCTCAAGATGGCTACCAACCAATAGTTATACAAAGTTCTGGTGTCTCTTTGTGGGATGATTATAAACATCTGTTTCTTCCAAATAAAAGATATATAATTCTATTTGATGATGCAAATAAATCAATTAACAATTTGAAATATTTGCTTAGCAGATTAGATGACACAATATCTTATGAAGTTAAAATAGTTATTACCTCTAGAGATTATGTAAAAAACGAAGTATCAAATGCTTTAGAAAATTATGCTTTTGAAGAACAAAACCTCTCAGAATTGTCAGATGATATTATAGGGAAAATAGTTCTTCCAGAACTAAGGAACTTTAGGAATCGTGGGCTAATAAAGCGAAAAATTGTGGATTTGTCAAAAGGGAATGCTAGGCTGGCTTTAATGGCAACATATTCAATTACACCTAATTCAGAAACAAACTATCTGAATAATCCTGTGCTATTATATGAGAAATATTTTAAAAAAATTTCTCAAGAATTAGGCATTTTCAATGAACCAATAGGTCTTAAAGCGATAGCAATCGTTTCATTTTTTGGTGTTATTGATCGAAAAAATGAAGAACTTAAAATAGTTTTAGAAGCAAGTTTCAAAATAGATTGGAATGAGCTATGGACAGCCATAATGCATTTCCATGCAAATGAGATCTTAAATGTATATTCCAATGAAGTTGCAAAAGTCTCGGACCAAGTATTAGCAACATATGTGTTCTATAAATGTTTTTTAGACGTGAAGTCATCAATTATTAGCTATACTGATTGGATTTATACATTTACTGAAAAGCATTCACATAGGTTAAGAATTTCACTGATTGATGTAAATAATACATTTTCTTACAGTCATATTAGAGATTTAGTAATGCCTCATTTAAATGCTGTTTTAAAGAGAACTGAATCGGAGGAAGATCTTTATACTTTTTATAAACTATTTTGGTTTTACAAGGGATTAGACTGTTTAATGTATTTGAAAAGATGTATCGAAAACTTAAATCAAGAAGAGAAAGCTCAATTAGATAACCATGAGCCGGTTTTCAATGGAAACCAAGCTTCTTCTCAGTATTTCGAGCTCTTAAAACAGTTCTGGTATCATCCGACAGAGTTGCTTAGACCAGCTTTAGAACTGACATTTATATTATTGGAAAAGCAACCTGAGAGAAATCAAGAAATTTCAAAATGTTTGATTGAAGGATTTAAATATAAATATGAAGATCTTGAAAATGGATACATCCGTCAGAGTATTCTATTCGATGTATTATTTGAGGAAAACCATACAGAATTCATAAAGAAATATCTGAACACAATATTTTTAGAAATAACTGAAATTTTACTGGGTTGGCATTTTACTGAATTTGGACCATCAAAAGGAAAAGCTTTCACTATGCTTAATTTTGATCTTTATAAATCAGATGCCTTAATGAGCTTAAGAAAAAGAATATTTGATCGATTTTATATTCTTTTTGACTCAAATAGCGAACATTTTGACAAAATATTAAATAAAATAATTCGTCCTGGTGCCATAATTGATAATGAAACCTATGTTGAAGAACTACCGAGTTATCAAAAAATTATTTCGGAGAAATTAGATGTCAAAAAATATACGCATTGTGATTTTGTAATAGCACTAGCTAAGAAATTATCTGAAAAAGGGGTAGCTGTGCCTGGCAATTGGAACCTTTTTATAGAATCTGATGTAATTAAAATTTCAAAGTTGTTAAACTTTGAAAGAGAATTTAGAAAAGGAAAATCATTTAAGGAAGCTCAAATAGTAAAACAAAAGGAATTTGATGAGTTTGTCAAAAGTAAAGATTGGACAACCCTTGAAGATTTTTTCTTAAACGTGGACGCTTTTTTTATTCAAGAAGCTCGATTGAGATGGGAGATTGAATCTTCTGTTTCAGATATTTTTTTATCCATTGCTAGAAAGGATAAACTACAATTTGTAAATTCCTTAAGATTATTTTTCAGTGGTAGAGTTTCCTTTAACATCAACACTAGAGTTATTTTTGCTGCGTATAACTATGAAATTTTGACTTGTGATGAACTTTTAGAATTGATTGACGATTATAATTTTAAAGGGAAAAATTATTGGGAATCGGTAATACTCTCAATGGTGCCGGAAAGGCAAATAAACAAATCAATCTTAAATCGACTTATTAAGAATTTCGAAAAAATAGATGATCAAACATATGTGCAAGAAATGATCGATTATTTAAAGTATGATCGCACATTTGATAAGCATAAACAAGGTAAGCCTAACTTACAAAAGCATAATATTATTACTTTTTTAACAAGTATTGTTTTACATAAAAACCAAAAGTCGATTATGGATTTTGGTTTTGATTTTTGCTCACAGTGTTCACCTTATTTTAAGTCCTTCCCACACTTATTAAAAGAAGCGTATTTGACGATCACCAAAATAAACCCTAGATTGGATTATGAAGGAAAAGAGTTAAAAGCAATCTTAGATAATGATAAATATTTTTTAAATGACTGTATAAAAAATGGGAAAATAGGGGTAGGCTTTAATGCTGAAATTAGATTGGAGGATATAAATATGAGTATTCTTTGGACCTATGAGGAGTATGAAGATATAATTGAAGATTTGTTTTTGACTGTATTAAACAAAGGTGAATTTACATTTATTATTGAAGATGATGTCCATTCAATCTTTAAATTCAATGAAACAAATTTTGGCTGGACGAAAATTGTTAAGTCTTTGGTTTTAAAATTAGTTGAAAAGCATGCAAATAATGAAGAGCTTGTTTTGATGCTTATTGAAGTTGTTTATAATGTTCAAGAAGACTGGTTTCCTGAATTTTTTCGAGAATTTCTTACTATTAATAAAAACATAAAAATTGTAAAAGACATTAATTTTGATAGAACTGAGAGCTGGTCAGGTAGTAAAGTCCCTTTAATTCAACAAAAAATAGATTTTTTTCAAGAAATTTTAGATATGATAAAATCACTTCCAAATATTTTAAATTATGCAGAACACATAATTTATTTCGAAAAGCTTATAGAATATAAAAAAGAGGAAATTAAAGAGGAGCAAAGAAATGATTTTATGGAAGAATACTATTAGTTTCCTTCTTTAACAATGAGTCTGTTTCTATTAGCTCTCATGTTAATTGAATTAAAATTTTGGAATAAATAACTTTACTGTCTTCTGTTTTAATAGATTTATGAATACAATAACACAAATAGAAATTGCATTAAGAACAATAAACCAAGCAAGTTTCCAAACATTAATAAATCATCTTTTATTCCTTCAAGGCTATAATTTTATCAGTGCTCCTGGAGCCACAGTTGGAAAGGAGAAGACAAGCAAGGGATCACCAGATTCATATTTTGTCAATGATGATAAGTATATTTTTGTAGAATGTACAACTCAAGAAAGAGTCGGGAATTCTAAATCATTTTTCGATAAACTTTCAAAGGATATAGACCATTGTTTTCAAGAAGAGAAGACAAAAATTAGTAATGGAAAAATAGCAGAAGTAGTATTGGCCTGTAACGAAAAAGTTTCGTCGGACGAATACGAAAAGTTAAATGCCAGAGTAAAAGGATATAATTCCAATACAACATTTAAACTGATTACAATTCAGAGTTTGTCTTATGATTTATTTGAAGTTCCAAAGCTTGCAAGTGAGTATCTTAATATTGATATTGTTAAAGGGGACATCTATACACTTGAACAGTTTCTTCTGAAAACAGAAAAGGGATTACAACCATCTCTTACAAACGAGTTTATAGGTAGGGAAAATGTGCTTGAGGGTGGAATTGAAATTTTGAGAAAATTCGATATTCTACTATTGTCAGGAGGAGCAGGTGTTGGAAAATCCAAATTAGCTGTTAAAATTTTAGAAGAACTATCAAATGAAAATTTTGTTCCGATTGTTATCCAAAGTTCCGGAGTATCCTTATGGGACGATTATCAACATCTTTTCTTGCCAAACAAACATCATATTGTTTTATTTGATGATGCAAATAAATCCATAAATAATCTCAATTATTTATTAAGTAAAGTTACAGAGATACAATCATTTACAGTTAAAGTAATAATAACTTCTAGGGATTATGTAAAAAAAGAGGTAGTTCACCTGCTAAACAATCATTTTTATAAGGAACTGAATATTCCAGAATTTAAAGACGAAGAAATTGAGAAAATTATTACTTCTGCTTTACCAGATCTGAAATATAATAATGATATAAAACGAAAGATAGTAGAATTATCTAAAGGAAATGCTAGACTAGCTTTAATGGCAACATATTCTGTAACGCCTGATGCAGAAACTAATTATTTAGATAGTCCTGTACTACTTTATGAAAAATATTTCAAAAAAATCTCAGATGACATCGCTATTTTCAAAAGCCCAATAATACTTCAATCGTTGGCTATTGTTTCTTTCTTTGGTGTTTTGGATAAAAAAAACGAAGAATTAGAAAATGTATTAAAATGTTTCAATATTGAATGGAATGACTTATGGACCTCTATTATGGAACTTCATAATAATGAGATTCTTGATGTTTACTCCAATGAAATTGTCAAGGTTTCAGATCAAGTATTAGGGACTTATTCTTTTTATAAATGTTTTATTGATGATAAATCTGCGCTTATTAATTATGCAAAATGGATTGAAGCATTCCTAAAAAAGTTCTCAAATAGAATTCGTTCAACACTAATCGATGTAAATAATACTTTTGATTATTATCATATAAAAGAGCTAGTAGTTCCTCATTTAGACGAGGTATTGGAATCGTTAGAATCTGATGACCAATTTTATGCTTTCTATGAGCTGTTTTGGTTTTACAAGGGTAGAAATTGTCTATTATATCTGAAAAAATGGATAGGAAATCTAAACCATGAGCAAAAGCCAGAAAAGCTGAATTTTGACTTTGTCCATAATGATCATACTTATGCTACAAAGCATTTTGATTTATTAAAAGACTTCTGGAATCATCCGAATGAATTACTAAAGCCTTCCCTTGAACTGACATTAGTTCTGTTAAACAAAGAACCTAGTCGGTTACCTGAAATTTTGAAATTCATTCACGAAGGCTTTAAATATAAAATCGAAGATTTAGAAAATGGTTATCTAAGACAAAGTATATTGTTGGATATTTTGTTAGAGGAAAACCTGATTGAGATCGAAAATATATTTGCAAATGGGATATTTCTAAAATTATCAGAAGTTTTACTGGGATGGCACTATGATGAGTTTCGTTCGGGTAAAGGTCGTGGATTCAATATTTATAATTTTGATCTTTATAAGTCAGAGGAATTGATGAGACTAAGAGAAAGAATCCTCAAGCAATTTTATAATTTATTTGATTTGGAAAATGAGCAGGTGGAGAAAGTATTAAATAAAATCATTTATCCTGGAGGAGATATAGATAAAAGCATTTTTTCCGAAGAATTGCCAATTTATCGAAAGCTTATTTCTGATAAATTAGATAATACCCAATATTCACATTGCAAATTTGTATGTGTTCTAGCTAAACATGTGACTGAGACAGGGATAGATTATCCTGAAGATTGGAATGAATTTATTGAATCGGACATTAGAAAACTTTCCAAATTTTTAAAACCGGATTGGGAATATAGGGAAGATAAATCGATCGAGGAATCAGAAAAAGAAAAAAGAAAAGAGTTTGATGATTTCGTAAAAGCCAATGATTGGGCAGCTTTAGAAAAATTTCTTTTGAATATTAGTTCTTTTTACAGACAACAGAAAGAAGAAAACACTTGGCATGTAGAATTTGCTGTTACTAATATTTATGCTTCAATAGCTAGGAAGAATAAAGCTGACTTCAAGAGTGCTTTGAGATTATTCTTTAGTGGAAAAGCAGCTTTCCCGTTACGCACAACAATTATAAATGTCGCTTTACTAGAAGATGTTATGACAGGACGTGAGTTTATGGAAGTATTAAATGAACATGATTTTCACGAGAAGATTCATTGGGAATTTCAGGTATTAACGGTATTACCAAGAGAACAGGTTGGAAATATATTTTTTATACGCCTTTTGGAGATCTTTCAATCCTCGAAAGAATATATTCACATTCATAGAATGTCAGATTATATGAAGTATGAAGCTGTTTTTGAAGAGTTTAAAACAACCATTCCCGAATTAAAAAACCACAATTTTATAACCTTTTTGACAAGTCTAATATTAATTAAAAAACGGAAAACAAGGCACGCATTTGGTATTAATTTTTGCAGTGATTATTCTTTGTATTTTACTGGAAATCAGCAAATTTTTAAAGAGGCGTTTTGGGCCCAGTATGAAATATATCCAAATTTTGATTATAACGGAATAGAATTAAAAGCGATACTCGATATTGATAAAAATTTCATTAATGATAATTTAAAAAATGGAAGGATAGGATTAGGGCATTCTGCTAAAATAAGGCTTGAAAAAATTAATACTTATGTACTATGGCAATGTGATGATTATGCTAAACTAATTGAAGATATAATTTTAACAGCTTTAGAGAAGGAAAAATTCAACTATATAGTAGAGAAAGATATTCTTTCTTTGTTTAGTCGAAAAAAATCAGATGAGGTAATGATAGAAAAAGCTAAAATATTGATTATGACCTTAGTAAATAAACATAGTGGTAATGAAAGGTTTGTATTGATACTTATCGAGATTGTTTATAATAATTTTAGAACTTGGTTTATTGATTTTTTTAAAGAGTTTCTTCTTACAAATAAGGATATTAATGTGCTAAATAAGGTAATGTTCGGGCGAACCGAGTTTTATTCGGGAAGTCGAGTTCCAATGATTCAGAAAAAAATTGAATTTTATCAGGATATCCTAAAAATGGTAAATTCACTACCAAATCTTTTGGATTATTCTGAACATATAGATTTCTTTGAGCAAAAAATAAAGTGGAAGAAACAGGACATTTTGGATGAGCAAAGAAGGGACTTTATGGATGAGTTCAATTAATTTGTTATTTTGTTTCGAAGTAAGAATATCGTTTATAAGTTTAGCAATTTTGTAAATGCTTTTTTTATATATTAATTTTTAGTGCCAAATCCTATCTCTTTTATCAAATTAATACCTAAAATGAAAATGATACATCCATTGAAATGTCCTAAATGTAATAACTATCGTTTTATTAAATTTGATGAGACAAGTTTCGAGAATGCTGAGCAGACTAAAAAATTTTGGTTTAAAATACCTTTCTTTATTTGTGAAGAATGTGAAACTAATCAAAGTATAATACCTATTGATATTTTTGAAAAATTTAGTAATGATAATTTTTCAAAAATCGAAGAAGGAGAGTATGATATTCCATTAAAAACAGTACTACCTAAGCTCGATTCTGATGCAAAGTTCGAAGAATATGATCATTTAGACTTTCAATATGATCCTGTCGATTATTATATAATTCCAGGATTGAGCCGAGAAGAAGATGATGGATACCTCACACCAGTATTTTTTGATAAAGATTTACTACTTTATTATAATGGGCATCCAGATTATACAGTGAAATTCACTTCATTTTCATCATGCAATATATATAAGGGTGAAGAACCTATGTTCAGTTGGGGCTTTGGAATCAATAGGAATGGGCATTTATTTAAGTGGCTTGGAGATCTAGATGATGACTTTTCTGAAGAAAGTATGAAGCCCCATTTGAAAAGATTTCAGGCATCTAGTATTCCTTCAGATCATGAGATCTTATCAAAATTCTATTTAAGCCAAAATCCTTTTTCACCAAGCGATGCATTTCAAGCATCGGATAACGAAATGAGATTGTTCTCTTTAAAGAATAAATTTAATCAACAGATAGTTGAAAAATTCGGATCAGAGATAACAAAGATTGATATTGATCAATTAGCTGAATATTATAAACCTCCAATTATGGAGGAACGCGAACAGGTATTTAGCGCTTTTCTTAGCCTTAATAAATATCTAGTCGAAAATTTACAAGAACAATCTCTAAGGGAGTTATTGATAAAGGCTGGTATGTCTGAGGATGAGCTAAAAAAAGATGGTCGAAAGTTCGGTAGTCTTAAACTTCTTCAAATAACTGTAGAAAAAGTTTTTTCATTAAAAGGTGCAGATAAAATGATTTCTCCACTTTTTGTTCTAAATGACCTTAGACAATTACATGGACATCTTAGTGGCAGTAGCTTTGAAGATAGATATAATTCATGTAAAAAAAGACTGGACTTGAAAATTGATGCAACAGATCTTCAGGTATATGAAACTTTGGTAAAGAAGCTAATTGAATTTTATGAAAATATCACCGTGGAAGATAAATTTTAACGCTACTTTGAGTGATTATGAAGAGATCATCACATGGACGGAATTTCCAGCCCATACTCATAGCGTAATCAATAATTGCCTAAAGAATAATACTCTAGTTGTCGCATATCATGAAAATGAAATCATTGGCTATATTGCTTTTAACTATGATACTGTTAGTATATTTATATCAATGGCGGAAACTCATCCAAAATTCTTCAGAAAAGGGGTTGCAAAATTTATAGTAGAAAAACTTGTCAAAAAACATAAAAACTCAGAATTTAAAGCATTGTATTTATATTGTTCCCCACAAGAAACCAAATACATATGGAAGAAAATAGGATTTAACTATCTTCCAGCAGGTGCTAAAGAAGATAATAAAGTATATATGTCTTTAGAATTTGGAGAAATATCTACTGTTGAGTTCTGGAATGAAGCTAATGAATCAATTAAAAACAAGATTGAAATCTGGGATAATGAGTGTCCAAAAGACTATGAAAAACCTAAATGGGTATCGAAAATAGAAAAGCATGATTCTGGCAACTATTTAGTGAGGCCATTTTTCTTTTTTGGTAATGAGAAATGGCAAATTAAAATCACTGTTGACGGATCCAGCAAATTTTATAGATATAAAGATTATGATAGGAAAAGTAATGTTTATGAATGTTTTTATATTGATAAATTGAAGTAGAGTTTTAATTAATATATTAAAATCAGCTATATATATTAATAGCTTTTTTAATATATTAGTGAATTATAAAAATTTAACTGTTACTTGGGAATTTATATTGTTTATAATATGGCTATAAGTATTTTACGTAAAGATTTTTGGTAATCTTATTTCCTAATTTTATGAAATTAATAAAAGAGTTTATAGAACAATACAACAAAGAATACGACTATTATCAGAAGTTAGCTCAAATCATATGTAATAAGATTGAGGATCAACTGTTCAATAGAGGTATTAAAGCTATTGTCTCGTTTCGTGCTAAAAAACCTGAGAGACTTTATGATAAGTTAATGAAAAGGAATGAGAAGAAAAATTATAAAAACGTCTCTGAAATTTATCAGGATATTGTAGATCTTGCAGGAATTAGAGTTTCCTTATATTTTCCTTCTGAGAGGGAACTTTTGGATGAAATAATTAATGAGATATTTGATGTAAAGCTAAAAAAGGACTTTCCAGATAATAATTATACCCCCAAATATACAAAACGATTTTCTGGATATTGGGCAACACATTATCGTGTTCAATTAAAAGAACATTCACTTACCAAAAGATATCAAAATACCTTAGCAGAAATACAAGTTGCATCCGTATTGATGCACGCATGGTCAGAAGTTGAACATGATCTTGTTTATAAGCCTTATTCAGGTGAGCTTTCAAAAGAAGAACTTGCAATATTGGATGAGATTAATGGTTTGGTTTTAGCAGGAGAAATAGCATTAGAAAGATTGCAATCAGCAATGGCTTTAAGAACCGAGAAAACATCTGTAATAGATGATAAATATGAACTAACAAATTACATTGTAAACAGGTTTAAAAACAATGAAAATGTTAAATACGGGAATCCAATATTTATCTATAATTTTCTAAAAAATCATGAAAAAATTGATACAAAGATTTTAAATGAATATCTAAATCTAATAAATCTCGAAGATAAAGAAACAATTTCTGATCAGTTATTCGATATCTTATTAAATGATCAAAGCTTACTAGGAAATAAGAAGTTCAAGGATTTTATTTCAAATTTGAATCTATCCCAGTCCAACTCTAATATCTTTGAAAGGTTTATAAAATGTTGGGCTTTGTTGGATGAAAGTGCTAATTATTTAACAGACACTGAAGAGAAGAGTGAAAATAAAAGGTTTAAGTTTTTAGGAAGTAAATTTGATATTCTTTTAGCCGATAAAATTATATCTGAGGAAGATTATCAACAAATAATATCTTTTAGAAAATTGAGAAATGAAATGGTTCACAACTCACAAGTTCCATCATTAATGATTAGTGATTTTGAAAATATCAAAAATATAACTTCTCGCTTAATAAGCAAAATAGATGATGGTAAAGTTAAGAATAGATTAGAAAAGGAACTGAAGGCTATTTAATGTTTATCAATTATTTATTTTCAAAACAGGTAAGTCTATCAAGGGTTTTCGTTCTTTTCAATCATAGCTAAGAGCAGCTCGATTCTATTTGCTATAAGGCAGTCGTATTTTCCCCGTCTGAATTCGCTCATTATGCCAATTAGGAAAGCGTGTGAAGTAAGCTTTTCATTTTCTTCATCGAGTTCAATGGTAATATACCATAAACCACAGCCACTTAGCCCATAATGTTCTGTCTTAATTTTCTCAAGTTGACCAGTTTTTATATTGACAGCTTTTCCAATAAATTCAAGAACATAGTGGGTTAAAAAATCGAATGTATAGTAATCGAAGACTTTGTCTTGTGAAGGTTTTAAGAAGTAAGCGGAGCCAAAAGTCTTAATTTCATCGGGTTCCTTTCTTTTATTAATCGTTGGATAACCAAAAACGCAGTAATTTGCTTCTTCTAATTCCTTGGCATCAAATAGACATCTTTCATGAGGCAAAAATCTGTAATATTGCAATAGATGAGGAACCAGCTCTGGTTTTAGTTTTATATAGGCACTATCAATTTTGTTCTCTTTATCCATTTCAGTACCGCAAGCTTTTCCTGCTATTGATACATAGCTATCTCCGTATTTCACAAACAATTTATTTGTGTCAGACCAATCCTCAATAACATGAGATGCCGTTAATAAATAATAGTCACCTCCAAATTCATAGAAAACTCCAGATGCAAAAGGAGTAACTCCTTTTGCTGAGTCATGTTTAAAAAGCTGACATGTGGTCAATCCAATATCACCATTTATTAGGTTATTATATTCCTCATTAACCAAGGTTTCGATATAAGCATCTAGCTCATCATATTCTTCGTTTTCATCCATAAAAAGAATGATTAAATTATTTATGTGTTTGAACTTAATTAAGAAGTGAATATATGTATTTTTTGTAAGTATACCTCATTTGCGAATCATCCTTTACAGTAGCTGTTGGAAAGCCTCATATTAATGGAATGTCCTTAGGTGGTGATCTCTACACATATTCGAACTATCTTTTCAAAACCGTATAAAAGCTCGATTATGACTATTTTCAAAATAGCTGCCATGATTCTGCCATTATTAGCGAAGTACAATGAATTGCCAATGGCAAATTTATTCTAGATGGCTATCATGCCCCAAGTGGATATTTTTATTAGAAAAAATAAAAAATGTTTCTGATTTTAGAATAAAACAATAATTCGTAAACTGTAGGAATATTACCTCTACAAAATCTGAACACTTTAACAAAATGAGCTACGAAAATTTATTCGAACAATTTAAAAATTACTATTTCAACAACTACACTTATGTTGGAATCTCCGGAAACGGAAATTTTACGAGGCAAATGACTATGAACACTATTGTTTTTATATTGGCCATATGTCTTATGTTATCCGTTTATGTACCCTGGGAAAGGCTACTCGGCATTGCTCAATGTTGTTCAGCTTTACTTTCTATAATGGGAGTAGTTCTTTCTATTATACTGTTCGTATGTCACTCTTTTAGGGTACGATCGAAGTTCAATAAAAATGCATCGGCAGTAATTCTATCAGACGATTCGAAAAATTTATCGAATCTTTTAGAAGAATATCTTAAGAAGAACAACGATGAAGTAAACACTTTTATCATTGATCGGCTCATCTTTTATTGTCATCAACGAATAGAGTTATGGAAACAAACTGCGATAATTGTTTTGTCGTCATTTATTGTTGTTTTGTCTGCAATTATAGGAGTGTTTTTGGGACCGCTTCTTATAGAATATTTAGGAGGTAAAGTTGATTGTCCCAGACTAACAATGGAACAAAATATAAAGTATTTGGGGCTATCTTTACTTTTCTTGATAGGAGTAAGCTGCCTTCAATACCAATTCATAAGGGGACGATTGGGGCCAATATATCAATATCAACAATTTAATAACAGTTTAGAAGAACTTAAAAATCACTTAAATGAAAAAGAGGAAGATGTTAAAAGAAAGAAATTAGTCAAAGAGCTATTAACACAAATGGAAAATGAAAACTTATCGAAAAAAGGTTGGTTAAAAAAACTAGTCTATAACTTCCTGAAATAGGACATTCGTTGTAAGCGAACATTAGTCATTGTGGCAATATTTTATTACAAGTCAATCAAAACCAAATATGAATTTTAGTATCGCTTTAACAATGGACACTAGGGCAGGAGGTAAGAGCCATATCCTAACGAACCTTTCTACTTATATGAAGGCATTTTTTAAAGACAGGGATTATGGCGCTGATCTTCTAAACTATACGCTAGGTTTTACCAGCGTATTGGCTCCAGAAGGATTTGGACATTTCTTCGAGAAGAAGAAGCCGTTATATGTTTCTGATAGAACAACTAAGAATAGATTTATAGGCGAGCAACACCATATGTACAGACTATTCATAGATAATATTGTAATTGAGCCTGATGAGTATGAAGATTTTGTATCAGGGACTGATCTTTATAGTTTGGAAATCATTAAAGATAAAATTTTGGAATCTCTATCCAGTTTGGATCGTTTACCCAGAAAGGTAAAAGACTTTGATAAAGAAAAATTCAGAATAGATATGGTAAACCTGCTTGCACAAACAGATGAAGAACATATCATTTCTTTTCAACCTTAAATACCAGTCCACAGGCAACTGCGATAGCGGAATACATCAACACAAATCTTAGGTTCCAAGTATTCGACAACAGAAAGCATGTTATGCAAATTCCAATTACTGTTAGTGAAATCAAAATCGGTTTTACCCATTTTATATTGACTTTGTAACGATCCAATAGAAAAAATACTACTATATAAGCGAGTAAAGTTGGTAGTGAAAGAATTGTACTACCGATGAATATATAAGGAAAAAGCCAAAGGTCTTTATAAATTACATCGTCGTCAAACAGTCCAAATGTCGGAAGTAAGAATGCAGCTAGCAGTATAGTACATCCCCAGTGCAAAAATATATATGACCACCTCATCTAGTAACTACCCTTACTCGGTATCACATGCCGCACACCACCTCTAGGATTTTCCATGTCTCCAATATAACGAGGAATCAAGTGGCAATGAAAATGGAACACCGTTTGTCCGGTAGATTCACCGCAGTTCATGCCGATGTTGTAGCCATCGGGGGTGAACTCAGATTCTACCAAGGATCGGGCTAGGCCGATCGCATTATCTAAGTCAGCTTTTTCATCATTAGTGAGCTTGAAATAATCCTCACGAAGCGCTTTGCTAATAATTAATGTATGACCAGGGCTAACTGGAAAGCCATCTCGGATCAAGAAGAAATGTTGTGTTTCTCCGATTTGTCTGTCGGTTGGTAGTTCTAAAAAGTTTTTTATACTGCTCATGGCTAAATTTCTATAGCGTTTTTTTTTCATCATGAAATAGGGAAGGAGTTTGTACTTAATCTATTATAACTCCAGTTTTATTTTGCCACAAGTGATTTTGCTTTTTTCAATGCGTCATCAATTATATTCATCAACAATTCTATGTTCGAATAAATTTCTTCCTTTGGAAGCATAGGATCTGCAGATTTTTATTTAGAAAATTGGTGTTTTTTGTTTTTGCAACCTGTTCTCTTTAATGATGAGTTGTTTATGTTGTTTACCCCAATCAATCATTTGCAATATCAAGTTTCCATAGGCTTTGGCGTGTTCGGTAAACTCATATTCAATGATAGTCGTGAAGTCAGGGTCTACTTTTCGGGTAATCAGCATATTATCCTCGAGCTCTTTCAGATTTCGGGAAAGCATTCTTGTTGTGATACCCGGAATACTGCGCTCAATATCAGTAAATCGCTTGTTGCCACAACAAATTGAATAGATGATCGGTAGCTTCCATTTACCACCAATCACATAGATGGTATCCTGTAACGCCTGTACATCATCTTTATCTATTTTAGTTTTTGCACTTTCAGCCATTATATGTAACCTAATATCTGTTGTACTAAATTAAGTTTTTTAGTTCATTTAAGCAATTTGTGCCCCTATTGATCAAAGTGTTTAAGGTGGGTTTGTAGCCAGTGGGTATCATCGGTGATAGTAACTCCATATTCCAGTAATGAGCATAGTAACTTTGTGCTATAAATAAATTTTGATTGCACAATGAAAGCAGTTATTTTAAAATCCCAGGGAGGCACAGAGCAATTGATGATGGCAGATCTCCCTATACCACATCCCGGAAATGGAGAGGTTCTTATAAAAGTTCATGCCATCGGCATTAATCCGACTGATGTGTATGCTAGGCGGGATAGTCGATTGGATTATATTTTCAATGGAGAATCACCGAAGATCCTTGGATGGGATATCTCTGGGGAGATCGTGGAGATAGGAGCGGATACAGCACATTTCAAAGTAGGTGATGCGGTATTTGGTTTGTTGAATTTTCCGACCTATACGACACCAGGACATGCCAAAGGCTACGCCGAGTACGTGGTGGCAAGTATCAATGATATCGCGCTCAAGCCAGCGAATATCAGCTATGAAGAAGCCGCCGCAGTACCAATGGCTGCATTAACGGTGTGGCAGCCGTTGAATAAGTTCAGGATCAAGCCTGGTGACCGGGTATTTATAACAGCAGCCGGCGGCGGTGTAGGCCATTTCGCAGTTCAGCTCGCTAAATATTTTGGGGCTTATGTTATCGCATTGGCATCAGGCGCTAAAAGAGAGTTCGTCTTGGGATTGGGAGCCGATGAGTTTATAGATTATCAGACTACCAATTTTCTTGACATCCTGTCTCCGGTTGATTATGTCATCGAAGGACTACGTGATGAGCATATTGCTAAATCTATGCAGGCGCTTAAGGATGGTGCAACCTTGCTTAGCCTCTGGGATCATATCGTAGACAGTAAGTGGGCAGATTTGGCTGTTCAGCGCAATATTAATGCATTTTACAATAACGTAGTATCAAATGGACAAGATATGAAAGCACTTGCCCGATTGTTGGAAGAACAAAAATTAGTGCCTCACATATCCAAGCGATTTGGACTCGATGAAATCCCATTGGCGCATTCGGCGATAGAAAGCAATCATACCACAGGAAAAGTGATTATCAGGGTTCTCTAAACACAGGAATTTCGGATATGAAAGATATAACGAATATAAACTATATACTGGCTGTAGACGCAATTAAAGATTTACAAGCCAAATACTGCCGATTTGTCGACCAGAAAAATTGGGATCAGCTAAAGGGATTATTTTCACAGCAGCCAACATTAACTTTTTATGCGGTTGATGGATCTATCTTATATGAATTTCATAGCAGTGATCAATTCATTGAAGCATGTAAAACAATTGAGGAAGCAGTTTCCATTCATCAAATTCATCATGCGGAGATACAGCTGATCGGAGAGACACAGGCTAAGGCTATAGTGGCCATGGAAGATCGGATCTATTTTGATGCAGACAAAGAAAGTCCATTTAAGAAATTTCACGGATTTGGCTTCTATTACAACCATTATGAATACGTTGACGGGCAATGGAAAATTCGTGAGGTCAAATTAAAAAGGCTAAAGCTGGACATTTCCTAAGGGCCATTTTACTGCCCAGATATATCCGTTTAATAAAATTGGAGTAAAAAATTAAATTCAAATAAGATGTCAAAATTAAATGAAAAAGTAGCGTTCGTTACCGGTGGAACACGTGGTATGGGACGTGCCATCGTGGAGCGTCTAGCAAAAGAAGGTGCTACAGTTGCTTTTACCTACCTAAATTCTGATCAGGTAGCGCAGCAGATTGTAGATGAGATAAATCAAAATGGTGGCAAAGCATTCGCAATCAAAGCAGATGGTTCACGGAAGGGGGCAGTTGGCAAAGCAATTGAAGATGCTGTAATTCTATTTCAGAAGATAGATATACTGGTGAACAATGCTGCTTTATCGGTGGGAGGTACTATCGAAACGTCTGACGAAAGATCGCACGAATACGATCGCCAAATCGATGTAAATATCCGTTCGGTGACCGAAGCCGTGCGTACTGCGCAAAAGTATATGCCAGATGGCGGGCGTATTGTAAATATAGCCTCCGTTGGCGGTATCCGGATCGGAGGGCCAGGTTTATCAGATTATGTTGCGACCAAAGCTGCTATTTCTGCATATACGAGAGGATTGGCTTGGGACTTAGCACCTCGACAAATTACGGTCAATAGCGTAGAGCCCGGAGCGACAGATACAGATATGCTACAAAAAGCAGACGAGGCTGTCCGACAACATTATATGAACGCGATACCTTTAAAGCGTTTTGCACAGCCAGAGGAGATCGCAGCGCTAGTTAATTTCTTGGTGGGAGATGAAGCAGGATATATTACTGGAAGCAGTTTTACCATCGATGGTGGTATCTCCGCTTAAGGAAATAGCTTCTACTGAAATATAAGTATTACGCATTTTTATTTCGAAATGCGGTTAATGATGTAGATTGCCAATAAAAAAGCTTTACTCTATTCTACACGAAATAAAGTATTTTAAGTTCACTCAATCAAAAGACCAGTTACATGGGCAATCATCTTAAAAAACTAAAAAATTATATGCTCAATGATTTTCAGAATATAGGTGGAACAGCAAATATGCCTTTATTGGATCAGGGATCACTGCGTTCCTATGACTGGTTTAATACTGATACGAATACACTTATGATCTGGGATAGATTTACTTTTAGATCTGCGGTTCCCAATGCTTCATCTACCACAAAAGGAGTTGTAAGCCAAGCCGCAATTTCTCCTGATAACGCAGGTAATCCATCTTCCGCATATACCCAGATGGAAATCCAATCCATACTGTCTGAGCTTCGGGATTTAAAGACCAAATTAAGAACAGTGGGGATTTTAGCAACATAATGACCTCTGTTTATTCGCTAAATTTGAGTCTGGATGATGATTAAAGTTTTAGTGTTTTGAACAACGTTTTATATGAAATGATCAATAGCTATTCCGGATAACGTGCTTATCTTTATGTATTGAAGAAACCATTCGCTGGTTTGCGGTTAGTTAAACCAACAAAACTGCCAAATTGCTTCCCTCTTCCGGTTAGGAGGGAGGTTTTTTTTGTTTTAGGGCTTCTATGTACTCAGATAGCTGCTATTATTTAATTGATGTAGCGTAAGCGATATACTCGTTTACAATAGGCAGGTCAGCTTCTGCCCAGTCGTAGTCCCGCAGTTGATCGGCATCTACCCATATCGCTTGCGCATGTTCCAGCGCCTTTACTTCACCAGCTCCTAGGCTGCATACAAAAGGATAGAGCTGCAGCGAAAAGTCAGCATAGTGATGCTCTGCCATCGTGAGCGCTTTGCGTATGGTGATATCAATATCGATCTCCTCCTTGATCTCTCTGAGTAGGCAGTCTTCTTTCGATTCTCCGGTTTCGATCTTTCCTCCCGGAAATTCCCATTTCAACTGAAGTTTCATCGAAGCAGATCGTTGGCAGATCAGTATTTTATTGGCGTGTTCTATTATCGCGCAGGTTACTTGCAGCATATGATTTAAAGGTAATGATTATCTCACAATAGAGTTGCCTACAATATAATATTATACGTTTTCTGTAGAATACGGTCTGCTGAATTAACTATAGATTTTCAGAGCGCAGCTATAAGAATCATACGGGTCAAGATCCTTGATTGAAAGAATTTTCAAGTTCTACTGTTAATTACATCTACATAATTAGCCGTTTTTATGTAAGTTTGAATAGACTAAATTGTGATGGCTGAATTCAAAGAACATATCGAAATATTTAGGGAAACTATTGGTGCACAGTTTGAAGCTTGGCGGGTGCTCATCGATCCTAAGGAAAAGCTGTATCCCGTTTATTGGTAATGGGATGGGAGTAAGTTTGGGGATCGAGACTTGGCTGTAAAGAATATGAAACGTCGTTATCCAGCTTTAGAAATCAGGTTCTGCCGATCCTGACCGTTTGATTTTATAGAAATGATTTTCTACTTTGTAGCTCTACGAACAAAGCGTGATATTAGGGAAAATCTTAATGTAACCGATTTATCTGAAAAACTAGATGATTCGGTTTATGGATATTGCTTAAAATTATTTACTTTTTAACTGCCGAAAGGCTACAAATAATTCGTATATTGAGTCGTTCGATAGAATTTTCGAGACGACTAGCTAAATGTAACCTCATTCATGTCATAAACGATGTGAAGCTAATAAAATGGAAAATATATCTAATAAAATCGGCTTAAGAAATAGAATTTGGGAAGATCTATATGACAGTAGGAAATCGGAAGAATTCTTATCATTATACATGGCTTCAAAAAAAAATAATAAAACTATATACGATGTTACTATAGCGACGATTTCGATTTTAGGTGCTATTCTGACTACAGTTCAGAATCAGTTTGAGATACTTAAGAATAGTGCATTTATAGCGTGTTTAATAATCATAATAGTGCAATTAGCAGATAAAGCTTTGCCAAATTTGTTAATTAAAGATGATGTGATAAATAAGTTAAGTGAATACAGAATTAAGTATGTAACCCTTTATGAAAATTTAGATTTATTATGGTGCGAGTTTGAAGATCAAAGAATCAATTACGATCAAGCTTTTGAGAGATATTTTTCTCTTCGGCAATTAAATATATCTTTACAAGAACTCGATAATTCAGTGTTGATTAAAGAGAATAAAAGACTTAATAAGATTGCTGAGGAAAGAACACAAATACACATGGACAAACACTTTTATCAATATAGTAATGAGCAAGAAACAAGTATCGAAAACAATTAAGATCATTAGGGAGCCTACCGGAGCTGTTCCGTTAGGAGGACAAATACCAACATCCAGAAATCCTCCCCCTCCACCGATTAAATCACCTAAAAATAAGTAAATATGAATAAATCAATTAAGCCAGACAAGGGAAATAATAGTGATAATGGTAAATTAACATACGTAGAAAAGGGACAATTAAAACCTTCTAGAAATCCACCGCCCCCTCCTCCCAAAAAACAAAAATGAAAATTTTGTATTACCTTTGATTAGATAAATCTAGACAAAAAATTCTTTTAGCTCCTTCCTGAGGAAATCAGGAGGAAGCATTTTTGTCACTCACACTTCGATAGACTTTCAGAAGCGGAAAGGCTTCTTATTTAAGTAACCATTACAATCATCACCTCAATTTTTACATTTGCCCGCAAATGTCGATACTTTTGAGTGTTGTTTGAGTGCTTAAAGAAGACCTCGATCTGCTGTCGTTGTTTGTAAATGTGTTAATCTGATCAAAAAACGGTCAGCATTTAACGAAGGTTAATGGTAAAGGACGTTTCCGAAATTGTATATTTAAGGCTCTTATGTTCTTTTTTTGCGCGGTTCAAAAGAGTATAATTCTTCTTTTTCCACTTCAGAAAAATCTACCGTTAATGGAAAATCTTCTTTGTTTCTATAAAAGCTTGCTTTGTCGATCAATTCATATAATCCGATTTCATGGAGGTCGTAATTTTTCAAGTCTTCACCCTTTAACCATATCTGAAAGGAATCACTTCCTTCAATAGGACTTTCGGCTACCAAAAATGAATCATATTCGAAATTGAAAAGTGGTTCTGCGAGTAAAGCATATTTCACCAATGCAACTGCTCGATTGATGATCTTAAGATTTTTTGTACCTACCAGTTTATGAGGGACATTTATGAGCAGTATTTTGTCTTTTTTTAAGAGTTCGATGCTAATTGCAGGCATTTTATTAAAATTGCAATTTTTCGTGAACTTTTCAGCAAAGAATTCTTCTTTTTGTTTGCCAGTTAGTTTTGGGTCATTCCATTTCTCTAAAATTTCCTGATCCTTTTTATCGCGTAGAAATTTAACCGAATTTTTGTCTGCGACCTGATGAATATAAAGGGAGGAGAGTGTCTGATCGTTTGTGATTATGGGTTGAACGTCAACTCCAAAAATATTAATTGAAGCATAAACAGCGGTTATAAAGTCTATTAAGGAGGCGATGCGATCAATGAGTTCCTGATTGGTCAATTTAAGGATGTCTGTTATTACAGGTACTGTTGTTCGTTGGATTTTCCTGAATACAATATGATCAGCCTGATAAACAATACTATGTGTACCTGAGTGAGATATGGCATTTCTAATGATCGGTACATATCCGCTGAACATGCTTGTTCCTTTCAATCTGGAAGATGCGAATTGTACTTTCTGAAATTCACTAGCGGATAGGTTTGCCTGGTTAAAAGAAGAAAAAGTTCCTTCCTTAAACCTAATGGCAGCAATGATAATCGAGAGATATGGGTCAAAAAGGTCAGATATTATATTGCGATAAAGATTTACAAGTTGCATTTGCATAAAACGGTTCATTTGATCCATCTTGGATTTAATATCATCCCATTGATGGAAAATAAAATCCTGATGGTCATAAGTAAGACGTAGGTATTTTTGGTTTTCAAAGAATATTTTTTCTAGAAAACCTTTGTCATCGGTTTCCAAAGCTTCATGAAAAAGTCCAAGGATTTCGCCAATCAATAGTTTACCTGCAATCTTTGAACTAAAATTTTCATCACATATATCTTTGATTTCAGCCAATGCTTCCTTAGCACTAGCCGTATTATCTAATCTTAAAAATGAACCGTATTCCATCTGATCTAATTTATAAAACAAAGATACTAGGTCAAATGCAACCTATATGCGTAGTTAAATTATTGGTTATTATATTGGAAAAAGTTTTGTAACAGCAGCTTTAAATTTAATCATTGTGGTGGTAAAGGGAGGCCCTATTGGAATTATTTAGTTTTGCAAATTCGTAATTGGGATTAATATGCATTCAGTTCTGTTAGTACTGAATTTACCTGCTCAAGTTTCATATAAAATAATAGTTTAAAGAATAAAATTCCAAATAGCATGTGAAACCTTAAAATACAAAATTCAAATATTTTGTATGATTATGTTATTTAAATGTCTGTCTAGTAGGTAAATAATATTATCATGTTACATGATTACGTTATATAATATAATTTTATTTAATTTTATGATGAATTTCTCAGCTTTAAGAAATACAATAGATATTGATCCTAAATGAGGAATGTTCAGACGAAGAAATATATTATTTTTATTCATGGGAATAAATTTGCGTCTGCTACGTTTCTCAATAGCAATGAGGATAAAATTAAATCTGAAATAATCTTTAAATAATGGATACAATAAATTCTTTTTACACCACATTTGAGGACGCAGACAAACGGCATGAATTTGATCTACGTCCTATGGGTGCGACCACTTTTCGAGGTTTTAACGTTGGCGTCTCTGATGGCAATGGCAACAGGTATGGAGGTGAAGCGATCCAGACTGCGACCACTCTCGAAGATTATGATTCAAGGTTTATCGAAAAGATACTTAAAATTACTCCTGTATATAGATTTTTGGATTTCTTAGATTACCATTATAACCATTATTTAAATAGGCAAGAAGTAGAAGAAGATACTTTCATAAAACATATGCGATATGTTATTTATCCCAGTCTAGAACGCTATAAACGAAACGAATATGCCGGTTTAATGATGGAATGGATTACTAAAAAGAATGCAATGTTAACACAGAAACAGCAAGAAAAAGAGGGGGCATCGATTCCAGCAATTCATGTCACGGTTGGAAATAATTCGACTTTTCAGTTTCAGCATGCCACCACAAACTCCCATCAACAAATTACTATCAAAAGAAATGACATAGAGCAATATATGAAGCTCGTCGAGGAGATAAGAGCAGGATTTGTGGAATTTAAAAAGCATTTGAGTCCTACAGAAGCTTCAAATTTAAAGATGGAAACAGAGTTTCTTGAATTCAATCTTAATAAAGAAAAACCGGATGCCAGTATTGTTAAATCGATTGGAAAGAGTATAAGTGGAATTTTAAAATCAATACCGGGAAATGTCGTAGCAAACTGGATAACCAATATTGATTTTACAAATTTGCTTTGATGGACAGATTAAAATAATAGGTCCGAACCATGAGACTTATCCTAATCCGGACCAACTTTAAATTTATATGAAGTGTTTTATTTAGGGCCTAAAATAATCTACTAAAAGAAAAAAAAGCTAGTATGACGAACCGAATTGAAAATGTATTATTAAATTATCTCCAAACAGAAACAAATCATGCGATATTGTTAAGGGGGGAGTGGGGATCAGGAAAAACGCATTACATAAAAAATACTTTTTTTGAATTAGCAAAAGATATAAAGACGATAGAGTCCGGAGCAACAAAAAGGTATCGACCATTGCTTATTTCCTTGTACGGAGCAAAATCAATTGACGACATCAAGGACCGGATATGGTTGAAACTATATCCCATATTAGAGAATAAGCATGCGAGCAACGCATTGTCATTGTTTAATTTTATTATTAAATCATCAGATATAAGTAAGCTGATCACTAAGGAAGGTTTTGTCGATAGACTCTTCGAAAACTTCGAAAAAGCTGCAAAAGAGATCAATAAAAAGGCAAAAGAAAACTTTAAATATGATAATTTCCTTCTGTGTCTTGACGATCTGGAGAGAAGAAACGAAGAGTTCACAGTTGACCAATTATTAGGTTTTGTAAACTCGCTTGTTGAACATGATAACAATAAAGTTATTTTAATCGCAAATGAGGAAAAGATAAACGAGGAGAAATTTAAAGAGATCAAAGAAAAAACCATTGGTTACACCCTGCATTTTGAGCAGGGATTTCAGCAGGTTTTCGAAAACTTTGTCAAAAGTTATGACACTACTGATGGGTTTAAACTCTTTCTTAAAGAACACAATACTATCTTTAATGATATTTTCACGAAAGATGGCCAATCAAATGTCAACTATCGAACGCTTAAAAATGCTATATCGGTTTTTGGCCAAATCTACCATATTATAACAACTAAAGGTTTTAAGAGTAAGGCACTTGAAAAAATAAAAGAAACCATATTTCTAGATTTATTAAAATTTACAATAGGTATTTGTATTGAATTTAGAAAGGGCAATGTCAGCTATAATGACAAAAAAGATCTTGAGAATCATGATATAGTAATTTTTGCCCAAATTTTAGGGAAAGAAAGCCAAAAAGACTCATACCTGATGAATTTTATTGACAACTATATCAAAAATGATAATAAGTATCACTTTTATAAATCCATCTATGAGGTAGTAACTGGGGGATGTATCGTTGATATCGAACTACTAAGGTCGGAACTGAGGAAAAACCATCATGTTGTGGAGGGTGAGATCCCCATTCAATATTCCGTGTATAATAAAATACTTGAACATGATTATTTAAAAATCCCTGATGAGGAATTCAAAACATTATTACAGGATCTCAAAAAGTATGCCCTTCAAGGTAAGTTTCTTATCACAGAATATCCCACAGTTTTATATGCATTATTTAGGGATGACAACTTACTTAATCTGAGCGAGCGAGGTATAACTAACCAATTCATTAAAGTGATCCAAGATAAGAGAAGTGAACATAAGCATCACCCTTTATTAGCGAAGCATTATTCCCCAGATCCCAATTATCCACTTAGTAAGTTCCAACAAAAGCTTATCGCAACCATTTTAAAGATAAACGAAGACGCAAAAAAACTTGAATTTGATGGCAAGATTACTGATTTAAAACAACTCTTTTCTACCGATTTTACAGCATTTTTTCAGCAGTTCCTCGCCTATCATTACCAGCATACGGGACATTTTTCACTTGAAGGTTTCTCAGGGAATTTTCTCTATTCAACTTTCTTGAATTTAACAAATAAAGACAAATTGGATTTCGTTAATATGCTCTACTTTGGATTTTTAGATAGTCTATTTAGTCTGAAATGTTATGAATTGGATATATTTGAAGACCTAAAAAAGAAAGTTGACAAGAAGGTGGCTGGAAAAAATCCCAAAAATAATAGTACAACTCTTCTTAAGAAGCTTCAGGAAGTTTTAGATAAAATACTACAGAAAAAAGGACGACAATCCATCACGCAAAATGTACAGGTTTGAGACTGTAACGTGACCTTTGTCGGTAGCCCGAAAGAATTTACCTCCGGTAATTGCTACTGTACCTCATCCAAGGAAATCGTAAGAAATCCACCGCCCGGATGCCCCACAAATAATTGCATTCGTATTTACGGTAGCAATAGGCTATCTCATCTACTTACAGCGGGATATTAGCCGTACCTATACTTACTATGAAGATTTCCCTAGATGAAAGCGGTTTTGCCTCCGTGAATGCCAACGCAGCTATCAGAAGGTCATGCGACAGATATCCCGTTGGTATAATCTAGATATTGAATACAGGGAAAGTTTTTCATCCTTCACGTATTTTAAGTGATCAAATACATTTCTGCTCTTGCCGGAACGACACTTGAATTCTTAAAACTCATGGCACACAAGCTTTAAAAAAATCAGTTACCTAATTTAGGTACCTTTAATGGTAACCCAAAGGGTTAACCATAAAGGTTTAATTATTTTGAATTTCTTTAGACTTATTATTTGGGAAAGCGCTTATTATGAAGTTTTTAAGTAATAAAAGCACGCTAATATGTGCTTTTCAGTAACGTTTTAGTGACCCCTCTTGGATCATATCTCAAATTATTTTTATAGCTGATAATCAAAGTTTTATTAAGTTAAATTTTTCGATGTCCACCATCGATGATCACCATATAGTTTGAACTTAAATGAACGTTTTGGCTAATTCTTTGGCTTTTGAGTGCAAATATATATTGCATCTTTGGAAACACAACATTTTGTTTGAAAACGATTTTAAAATTTTATGGTGGTCATTTAAATTTATAACTATATTAGTTTCAGTTACTAAATGACTGATTTATCAACTTTGATTTTTATGGAAAAGATAATAGATGCAAATCCGGCCAGTTTTCCTCCAAAAAACCCTGAAGAAATGAATTCTGTTTTTACACTAGGTTATTTACTTGATACTACGTTCCTTAAACCTGAATTTAATTACTTGGATAAGTTTCCCAATATTGACGGGTATATTACAATTGTAAATGAGCGTGAACAACCAATCGGCAAAGTAGAGGTACAAATAAAGACGCTTCCTGACAATTTAATTGGTAATCCAAAATTCCAATGTCCAAAAGAGTTTCTTTCTTATTGTGAAAGCGCTCCTTTACCAGTTATGCTAATCGTAGTGAATAAAAAATTTAGTAAAGCTTTTTGGTTAAATATTGACAGGAATTTTCTAAACAGCTTAAAAATTAAGGGGGATACGGTATCGTTAAAATTTCCACTAACACAAGTTATTAGTCTCAAAGCAAGAAAGTATATAAAGGAATGGAAATTAATTGTTGCTGAGCATTTACGAAGATTGGTTTACTTTCCTTTATTGGAAACTAAGCATAAAGCATTACAGGAAAAATATGATTATCTGAAATCATTTCCTAAACCAGTACATAATTTGCCACCTCAGGATTTTTCACAATTACAGTCATTTATAGATACCTATAATAATCTTGTAATGGACAAATTTCCAATTCTTAAAGAACTTTATTACGCTGAATTTTGGAAAATTGGAATAGGATATTCCTCATTTCTGGATAAAAGTATAAACTATCTCCTTTATCCTATCCGTTATGGTGAAAACGATCTTTTAATAAGAGAAATCTCTGAAGAAGAAATTCTCAGTACTCCGAAAGCAATATCCTGGCATAACCAATATGTTGAAAACCCAATAAAAGACAATCCTATCAGGTATGCCTGGGACCAAGTTAGTAACGATATTATTGAGGTAGTATCAGAGCCAATCGTTAAGTTAGTTTCTTTTCCGCTTGCGACAGAATTTTTAATTGCTCAAATTGATAAGGTGTATTTTATTCTTAATCAACGGATGCAAAATAAGTATAATCTCTCAACTATCTTGGAAAGATTGAATCTATTATACCCGCTATGGCTTGATGAGGTATATGGCGTAGACGATAACCAAGAAGTTGAATTTTCTTATATTCAATTACATGATTTAGTGGAAAGGGATACGGGGAGAAATGGTCTATTAAGAGCAATTTTGAAGTACAGAAAGGGCGTTAAAAAGAAAAATAATGTAGACATAAAAAGGTTTGATATTGATGAAGATTATTTAAATACATCGATAAAAATGTATAGATCTATAAATCAAAATGTAATAAAAAGGTTGTATCCTCCAAATAATTATAGTAAAAGAGTAGCAGGGTTAAATTATATATGGAATTTTATCAGCCCAGAAGAGTTCCAGGCCAAGGTACATAACATTTACAATTTCATGCCGGCACTAATTGATGAATACGTCTCTTTGTATTTACCTTTTTTAAAGGGCCAGATTAAGTATTTCGACAACTTTGATCTGCATGTCATAAATATTGATTTTAATGGTGGAAAGGGATTTGGCGATGGCCCTACAATTGAACACTTTTATTTGAAGGCATTGGGACCTTTCTCCCCGTTAATCAAAACCTATTTAAATGGGGTTAATTCCCCTCTGACCTGGGGCGGTCGTTTAGAAATGAAAGTTGGAACTATTGAAATTGACAGTGTTGATTTTAGAATTATTTCATCTGGCTGGTCAGCCAGCCATGAAGAGCTTTCAGAATCTGCAATCGAAAAAATATTCAACAATTTAATCAAGGAGAAGGTAACTGAGTATTTTCAAATAAAACTGAAAGAACTTACGTAGTGTCGTACAAGATCGGAATCAGATGGTATACTTATTCAAATATCCATTGCCATGCCAGATCTTTCCAATTGGTGATCGTTTTTGGCCTTGCCGATTTTTCCAATCCCCTATTGTAGTTCATAGGCCAGATACGTTGATATTGTAAATTTTTGAATAACCAATATTCAGAAATGACTTGCCATTGCCACATCTTTTAGTCATATCTTGACATATGGTGTGGGCTAGACTAATAATGAACATACACGTATTAGAAAATCTAAGCAATTCCTTTCCTATTAGGTTTGATAATTCAATAGTTAAAGGATCGTTCTTCCAAGATTGTAAATTCTTTAGAATATCAGAGGAACAGCTAATTGTTGTATCATAAGGATGCCAAGCTCCATGAATATGCTTGTAATTTAAATCATTTCTTATTCTTGATAGCCAACTATAATCGGATGATCCAACATAAGATAAGTTTTGCAATAACTTATCTAATTGATTAGTTAATGGTTGGACTTCTGGATTACTAACTTTTGTAAGAATATCTACAGAAATATTTCTAATTTTTTCGCCGAATAATTTCCATAAAGCAACATGCGAACCTCCATCTTTCTTAACGTCAATTTTTTTACAATTTATATCAAAAGAATTCTTGCCAAAGTCTATTAAATAGTAACCAGATTCAATACTTATACCATTTAAATTTGAAAATAGATCTGCGACTTGCTTTATTGATTTAATTGATTCTGAATCAAATTGGGACAATGAATAACCAAGAAATCTTAAAATTAAATGAGCAGCATAATATGCAGAATAGTATTGTTTGATTAATAGCCAACTTATATTTTTAGGAAGGATTTGTAGATCATCTATTTTGATTATACTTTCTAAACATGCTGTGGCAAATCTATTACAATCTTTAGATAATGGTTGCAAAAATGCCTGTCGATTATAACAAGAAATAATAAATTCATCTTTTAATACTTGTGAATTTATTTGATAATCATTTTTAGATTTAATCCATTCATTGAAAGTCACCGAATTATTGATTGTTATATTGTTCAAACCAAAAGCCCAATATTGTCTGAATACATCATCAAATGTCATATTACAACGTAAAGTCTGTTTTCAAACAATCTAAAAGATAATTAGATAAATCTTTATAAGATCCCCCGGGTTTAGAAATTTTCGTAGGTTTAAGTTTAACGAATAGGGGTGAAAGAATTTCAGAAAAACTTTCTGTCAAATAATTTGAGTACTTATCTTTAGTTCTTTGAGCTACATGTGGGAAAATAGAAATTATAGATTTAAATACTGTTGAATTTGTAATAGATCTTTCTAAACCTAATTTCCGAAGGCCATTGTACATTGCAACAAGGTAGCTATTACATATCTCATAAACTTCCTGTGATTCTTTATCTCCAAAATATTTTGTTACCAAGGACATAGCTGAGTTAAATGCCACTCGAGATAACTTTAACCTTGACTTATCAGCAGGACTTGTTAAACCCAATAAAATACTATTTGAGCTTTCATGAAATAAATCAAAGATTTCCCTTAGGAATGCTTCATTATTGTTCTCATATTCAGCAAGATTTTTAATGTCAAAAAGTAATTCGTTAGGTACTGGTTTTTGCTTAGTATTAATGTCAATGAATATTCTTGATTCATCTCGTCTGGATAAATTATTATAAATTACAACTGGGATTCTAACTGATGTTTTGGCTAAATTAAATCCATACACACGATGTTGTCCATCAAGTATTAAAAATGCTTTGGGATGTTCTTTAAATCTCATTGTTTTACCTTTTCCAGTTATTTCTAGTTGAGCTTCTGGCTGAGCGGATAATACTATTGCTGTAGGAATTGTACCAAGTCCATTGTCAATATAATCTGCTATTTGTTGCGCCCTTTTCTCATCTAATAATCTTTGAAACCCTTCTTTTGGATCATCTTCTCTTGAAGAAATAAAACAAGTTTTTGCTAAAATTTCGGATGGGACAGTCAGAGTATAGAATTTGTGTTCTCCTTGAGATACTAAACTTATTGAATAGCTGTGTAATATATCTTCTTTATTCATTTTTTAATCTTTATATGGCATTGCTATTGGGAACTTTCCGGCATTAAGATACGGTAAAGTTTATTATTATGAAAACTTGTTTCATAAAATATTGTGATAAAGACGAATCAAGGAGAGCGTCATAGTTAGTAATAAATGGTGTAACAAGACTATAGCGAAAACTGTGTTGGAGGGTATTTGCCTTATACGGTTCTTACTTTACAACGGTAGATGAAATTGGAATCGTTCGTACCCAATTGAAAGGATGATGGGAGCTATCAATATCGTGGCTCCCCAATGCTCAAAAATATATAGCCATCGCATGCGCACTAATTAATAACTTCCTTTACTCGGTATAACATGCCGCACACCACCTCTCGGATTTTCCATGTCGCCAGCATAGCGCGGAATCAAGTGGCAATGAAAATGGAAGACCGTTTGACCGGCAGATTCGCCGCAGTTCATGCCAATGTTATAACCGTCAGGTGTGAACTCAGATTCTACTAGTGATCTAGCTAGACCAATCGCGTTATCCAGATCAGCTTTCTCATTTGGGCTAAGTTCAAAATAATCAGTGCGAAGTTCCTTGCTTATAATTAAGGTATGACCTGGACTTACTGGAAATCCATCACGGATTAGGAAGAAATGTTGCGTTTCTCCGATCTGTTTATCAGTTGGTAATTCTAAAAAGTTTTTAATGCTACTCATGGCTAAAAATTTCCTGGCAGTTCGATCCACGGCTCCCATTCATGGATAGAGTGGGAGAGTGCTAGGTTATACTGCGTTTGCAGAAAGATACGTCTTTTTTCCTTATTTTTCCCTGTTTGATTAATAATTGTTTCGGCCAGCGGATGCTTACTTTCAATATAGAACTCGTTGCGGTTATATAACCTTTCCAAGTAGCGTCGATGCGGAACCCTTGCACTTTTATCGCTATTGATCTTTGGATCTGCCAATACGAGGTTCCAAACGCCGTTAATATTTGCTTCCTCTGCTGTATGTGCTCGCTTGTTGAGATGGGGGAGGAAGTGATCCACTTCACAAATATTCTTTGATCCTTTGTTTACAAAAATATCTTGATAGGAATAGAAGCATTTCCCTTTTTGGTAACCGTTTAATGCATCTCTTACAGAAGTAATATTAATCCTTCGCATGTATGAATCGACAAACAATTCCTGTTTTAAAGAATCGTGCTTTACTTCTAATAGGTTAGGATTTAGCTGTAGATTCCAAGCCGTTTCGACCAGGTTCCATCTGGCGTCAACTTCCTGCTCGAAATTGATAAATTGAAGAGCTTCCCTTAATTTAAATATATTGTCTGTGAGAATGATCTCTTTCTTGCCATCTCCATAGCTTTTTTGATAAAAAGGATCTTTGATAATGTCTCCATTTACATTTTGAAAGGCGTCAACAACATTTACAAAACCGAGTTTGACCGTCGCTTGGATCAACTGATCTTCAGAAATCCTACCAGCCACAAAATCACGACAAGTATTTAGAAATTTGCTAGAAGAAGAATTTCCTTGCTTATCACTCTTCCGAAGATGCTCAACAACATTCCTCGAGAAGGGCGCTGCTAAATCTTCTAAAGACAACGACGATTTGCCAGAACGCAATAGCTCAATCATTGCCTTTGCAAATGCAAACTTATAGGTAGCTGAGTTTTTACCAAACAAAATAATGGCGCGCCATTGGGATTCAAGGCTTGGATCGTTTATCTGAAATTGCGTTGCCACTGCTATTTTATTTTGGAGTACATTTCTATCAAGCTTTTTGCAATTGGAATATCAGCAGGAGCAAGTTTCCAGTTTAATAGATCGCTGACCTTTACCCATTCAAGTTGATCATGATCTGTGGACTCTGTTGCTATATTTTCAGTTTCACATATGAAAGAAATCAATTCAATACTACTTTTATCATAATGATGAACAGTATTAAAAAAGTGCTGTTTGATATTCACTTTCAAATTAAGTTCTTCAATTAACTCGCGAGTTAGAGATTGCTCATAAGACTCAGATTCCTCAACCTTACCTCCCGGAAACTCCCAATAGCCACCTAGCGACTTCTCTGGCTTCCGTCGACAAATCAGGACGAGATCATCTTTGAAAATAATCCCACAAACAACTTTAATGATAACCATGTGATTCTCTATGATATTTAAGATTCTTGTTATTTAGTTTATGTGAAGGATGTAAGAACAACTTACCAGAAACTTCACCCATCAATTCAAGATCATCTTTAATGGAAAAACTTCCTTTATCGAACATAACGTGGTGATTTGGGCAAAGACAAAGCAAATTATCTGAACTATCATGACCATTATGCGGTGTCCCCAGGGGTTTGATATGTGCTCCTTCGGCGTAATGTCCCGTTTTGGTAGGAACTCCAAACTGGCAGACTTGACATTTAAAATCATAAAGTTTTTTAATGTCATGAGCCATCTTTGTATCGCGAATTATTCTAACGATTGATCCTGTTTTACGCTTTGTTGCCTCGTTGGATATCTTTAATTCGATCTTTTCAGCAGTCTTTTTGAGATCATTGTCGCCTATATAGAGAAGTTTAAATCGACATATTTTAAACCCACTTTTTCCAACTTCTTCCCATGCATCGACAACACTATACAATCCGCCATATGTATATCCTTTCTTCGGAGAATAAGGGGATTTGTGTGTAGAACCACGAATAACGCGTACAGGAAGACCTTCATCCTGACTTTTTCGTAGACCAGCATTACCTCGGTTATACCATGATTGGTCTTCGATCTGTTTTCCAGTGTTTTGATCATTACCTCCTGCACCAGTATAGATGATTTCTTCTCCATTATCTTCATCATCTTCATATCCTCCAGATAAAACAATTGCTGCTGTACCCGTGGTGCCATTCCCATCGATTCCTGCTCCCCAATTACGATGAAAACTGGAAGGCATCATTTCTTTTCTGCCTTCAAACCAATGTCCCTCGGGTATATTTGGGATCTCTCCAAAAATTATAGGTCTAGTTGCCATGAGTTACTTTAACTTAGCACGTTTAGTTTTAAGGTTATTTATTATTATTCCCAAGTTGTTGGGTAGAAGAGCTCCCTTATATCCACTCTTAGATATTCGGCTATCTTATAAAATTTTAATACGTCAGGTTGTTGTTTATTATTAACCCATCGGGACACAGTTGCTTCGTTAACACCAAATAGATTTATCAAATCACTGTTTTTCTTTCCCTTTTCAATCAACACCTCAGCAATGCGATTTATTTTCATAATATTCTTTTTAGAAATTTCTTGACTTTTATAATCATGTTTTGTATATTTGATTAATATTTAAAGCGACTATTGAAATGGGATAACTCATTTCTTACGATGTCACTCATAAACGAGAACCGCTAATTTTCCCTATGAGTCGATCGTGAGTTCGTCGTCTATTGGATTTTGTTATCTTTGTTGATGATACTTATCCAATAGGGCGAGCCCATGTAAGCCTTTGGGGAACCATAACTTCGGTTGTGGATGGTCTTAGCGGTACCGCGTTCAAAGCATTGGGTTCGACCTATTGGTTTTTTAACCAATTCGACCTTCCTATAGCTGTTGGGTTTCATCGTTTTTATAACCAAAAGGATTATGACAAAACGATTCAAAGACCGCCAAAAACACTGCACTCACCTCAAGGAGGTTAGCATTCGGTTTTCCTATTCAATTCTAATAAGTAAGATTATTCCAGGGCCAGAATAATCGGTTAAAAATATAAAACCAAAATAGGGGATAGCGGCATCCGCATAATAGTTGGTGCCGAACAGGTATTAACTAGCAAGGCCCTTAGACTAGGTTTTCCCGATCTGTATTCGATACACTACACCCTTTAATTTTGTATAATTAATAAAATTGCTCTTTCGAGACTTCTAACACCTTAAAAGTAGGGTTTTATTTTTAAACAACAAAATTAAAAACTATAATAATGTATTGTTATTCTATACTAATTGGATCGGGTTTTTATTTTTTTCGAAAGGAAGCGCCATAACAACCCCTATAGATGACTTGTAACCAATTTTTGGGCGCTTTGCGGATCTGTTAATTTTTTATTTGTTGTATCTGCAGTGTTTAAAAAATTCTGCTAATGACAACCCTTTTTTGATGCAAAAAATTTGCAAATGGGGAAGCTATGCTCTTTTTTACTAAATAGAGCAGGGTTGAAGTCATCTTTATTGAACCTTAAAAATGAATCAAAAATATTCAAATGTGCTAGCCCTCGAGCTAGCCATATACCAAGTACACGATCAGGGATATAATCCCTTAGATAAGATCGTCGATTTCTGGGAAAAATACGATATCAATACCATCCAGAATACGATCAATACCATATTGAAACACGCACCTGCATATAAGAAAAGCGGCAACATCGTGCAGCTCTGCCATAAGCAGATATTTGCCGTTGATCTGATGCGGTTATTGATTGCATACTTTCATGTGCATACGGACCATATTGACATCAGTCAGCTGGATATATCCGGTGCTGTAACCACGCAGAGTAGCCTGGATGAACTGGAGATCACCAAGCGGATCCATGAATTCTTTGGTAGAATGGTAGACTGATCTTAACAATAAGCAGATGACGAAACAATCAAAATCGTTGGCTACCTTATTGGATAAGGTAGTTGACATTCCAACAATACAGATTATATTTTTTGTAATAATCATCCTTCTAAGTTCTATGTTTAGTTTATCGGCTCAGACGCCCCGCAAGGACAGCGGGGCGGATGGGTTGTTTTTTATCAGCGGTTCCGTCGTGTCATCTGTAGACGGGAAACCTATTCAGGGGGTGTCTATCCGGATCGAAGGTGAAAAGGGGAGAGCCTCTTCTAAAAATGATGGGTCTTTTATAGTTCCAGTCTCCAGTCGCAGAGGTATAGTTTCTTTCTCCCACATGGGATTCAAGCGCTTAGAACTACCGTATACAGCCGGAGTATCATTGACTGTAAAATTGATACCGCTAGAGAATCAATTGGAAGAGGTGGAGGTGGTGAATACTGGTTTCCAAAAAATACCAAAAGAGCGAGCTGCGGGTTCATTTGAGCTTATTGACAACAAGCTTTTGAATAAACGCATGGGTACTTCCATTTTGGATCGGTTAGAAAATGCGAGTGTGAGCACGCGCTTTGAAAAAGACTATCAGTGGAGTGATCAGAATCAATATGCGGATTTACCTCAATTTAATTTTGAAAATAGAGGTCGAACGGCAATGGTGGGTGCAACATCCAGAACCATTGTCTTGGACAATGTATTGTTTGAAGGTGATCTAAGAGATATTAATCCCAATGATATTGAGTCTGTATCTGTGCTGAAAGATGCAGTTGCGACATCCATCTGGGGTACTAATGGCGGTGGTGGTGTTATTGTCCTGACGTCTAAAAAGGGAAACTATAATAGCCCTTTTAGGCTTACTCTGACCAGCAACCTAACTATTCAGGAGCGGCCAGATATATATGCGCTTCCTTTTATGAAAAGTACCGATTTTATAGATTACGAGACTTATCTATTCAACAACGGCTATTTTAATAGCAAACTAAATAATAAGACGAGCTTCCCTACGCTGACGCCTGTTGTCGAAATGCTGAATAAAATGAAGAAAGGTGAGGTGACCGTAGCGGATGGAAATAGATTGATAGATGAATACCGTACGTACGATATCAGGGACGATTATTATAAATATGTGTACAGGCCATCCATAATGCACCAGTATTCACTTAACTTATCCGGTGGTAACGCTAGAATAGCCTATAATGTGTCTGCCGGTCTGGATGATAATAAAAATTCTAAATATTATTCAGAAAATGACCGTAAGACTCTCCGCGTTTCCGTTAAGTCCAATCCGGTCAAGAATTTAAGTCTGAATACAGATATCAATTATACCCATGTGAAGGCAAGGGACTACAGTATGAATCAAGAGGTATCGTACCAAAACTCGACCATTGGATTGGAATGGCCATATCTCAGATTGGCAGATGATCGTGGTAATTTCATTACCTCTGATGCAGTACCATATCGCAAGATATACCGCGATACTGCTGGTAATGGTAAGCTGTTGGACTGGAGCTACAACCCGCTAAAAGAAAGGGCAGATAATTTTAATAAATATAGAACTGGCGATCTGATGATAAATCTGAATGTATCCTACAAAATTCTGCCCAAACTAAATATTCAAGGGATTTATGCATACCAGACTGTATCGTCAGCAGTAGACGATTGGGTGGGGCAAGGGACCTTCAGTGCACGTAATCGGATCAATCTGTTTACACAGTACAACGACAAAATGGTGCTCAAGACGCCAGTTCCGCTTGGAGGAGTTCTTTCCAAAGGAAGTCGGTATTCTAGCGCCCATACAGGTAGAATACAGGTGGATTATAGCGCTGATTTAAACAGTATTCAAAGTAAATTGGATGTGCTAGCAGGTGTAGAAATAAGGCAAAAGGATTATCAATTGGATGATCGGCTTATCTATGGCTATGATCAGAATACGCTGTCATACGCACCCATGGATTTTGTTTCCTTATTTCCGACATTAAATCGGAAAACTGGTGGATCGCGTATTCAGGATGGGATTATTTTTGAGCAACTTACCAATAGGTATTTATCTGCCTTTGCAAATGCCAATTATACGTTTAAAGAAAGGTATATCCTGAACGGTAGTGTCAGGCAGGATGCATCGAATTTGCTTGGGGTAAAAGCTAACGAAAAATGGCAACCGCTTTGGTCTGCTGGAACGGCTTGGATTGTGTCCAAAGAATCATTTTTAAAACATGACAACATAGATCTGCTCAAGCTTAGGGCGACATACGGTTTTTCAGGTAGGGTCAATGGTAGCTATGCTGCGTTGCCGATCATTGAATATCGAGGTAATGATCTACTTACGGGTTTAAGGTATGCCAATATTGCTACGCCCGCCAATCCTTCGCTCAGATGGGAGCGTACCCAGACCATAAATCTCGCAGTAGATTTCGGTGCATTTAATAACAGACTCTCCGGATCATTTGAGTGGTATGTCAGGAATGTAAAAGACCTACTGGCAAATATGCAGCTCGATCCCACGACCGGATATGAAAGTATGATAAAGAATGGGGGACAGTTTCGTTCAAAGGGTTATGAATTGACCTTGAATACTGTAAATATCAGGAACAACAGTTTCTCTTGGCTATCGACGATATTGTTGAGTAAAAATAGGACAAAGGTGGTCAGATACCCTTACAAATTGCCTACTGCAGATTCGTATGTATATAATTCGGGTTCCGCTGGTTCATATCTACTGGAAGGACATGATGAAGCTGCTGTATTAGCCTTTCCTTTTGCTGGGCTAGATCCGAATACGGGTGATCCGCAGGGTTACTTAAATGGTGAGCTGTCAAAAGACTATATGTCAATCTTATATGGTGGTACAGAGAACCTGGTGGACCTGGGCCCGGGGAGACCGACATACTACGGCAATATCGCCAACGAATTCGTGGTGGGCAAGTTTTCCATGCGCTTGAATATACAGGGGCGCTTTGGCTTCAAATTTTTTAGGAGCACATTTTCGCAGATCAATGCCGCGGACTCACGTATGGGGCATCCGGACTATGCGCTGAGATGGCAGAATCCAGGTGATGAGTTAACGACAGACATTCCGTCGCTTAAATATCCGATGGATTCCTTTAGGGATGGCTTCTTTCAGAAGTCAGATGCACTGGTCGTCAAAGGTGACCACATCAGGTTACAGGATATTTTTGTGTCCTATGACCTGGGCAAATGGAAGGGTATCCGGTCACTTTCTGTATCCGCTTTTTTGAAGAATATGAATACTATCCTCTGGCGGGCCAATAAACATGGAATAGATCCAGAGTATCGGGATGCTATCCCACTGCCTTTCTCAGCCTCCTTTGGTCTTAATGTTGGATTTTAAAACGATAACGATGAAATTAAAAATATTTGCTCCTATAATGATAGCGATACTGTTTGTATCCTGCTCCAAATTTTTGGATCTAAAGCCCGATGCTAAAATGAGGGTACCCTCAAGCTTGGAAGATGCTGAATCATTATTGAATGACCGCTCCGCCATGAATTCAGCCTATGCTGCAATTCCCGAAGCTGCGGCTGATAACTATTACCTTGAAAAGGCCAGTTTTGAAGCGTTTACAAATGTAGCCGAAAGGAATATCTATATCTGGGACGCGCAGCTCGATGTCAACTATATAAACTGGCAGGCTAGCTATAAAGTGGTGGCGATAGCCAATCAGGTGATTGACATCTTGTCGGGATTGAATCGGAATGATAACTCCGCTAAGTATGATCTGATCAAAGGGCAGGCGCTATTTTTCAAAGCTTTTGCTTATCAGCAAATTGCAGATGCCTTTACACTTCCATACAACAAGGATACAGCACCGTCTTTGCTGGGTATTGTATTGCGCAATTCGCCCAATGTGGACGAAATATCCTATCGGGCAAGTCTCGAAAGCTCGTATGTCGAAATCAAAAATCTATTGCTGCAGGCTATAGATCTTCTTCCGGCGCAACCGACAGTCAAGACGCTGCCGTCCAAAGCCGCCGCCTACGCGCTTTTGGCGCGGGTGACATTGATCATGCAGGACTGGCCTTTGGCATTGAATGCTGCCAAAGAATGCTTGGCTATCAACAATGAACTGATAGATTATAATCAGCTGAATAGCTCTTCACTGACACCTTTTGAGTTGTTCAATAAAGAGGTTTTGTTCCATGCGGTTACTGGTGCCAACGTGACGTTGACGCCCAGTATATGCTTCGTTGACACTTTGTTGTACAGTTCATACGAGGATAATGACCTTCGAAAGAAGATCTATTTTTCGATGGACGGACAGGGTAAAGCCGTATTTAAAGGAAAGTTTGATGGCGCCCAAAATTCATTTTCCTTTTGCGGGCTGACGATGGATGAGGTATACCTGATTCTCGCTGAGGCCTATGTAAGGACCGATCAGTCTGACTTGGGACTGCAGGCCCTCAATACCCTGTTGCGTAAGCGCTGGATGTCGAATAGCTATGTAGATATCAAGAACGAGGGGCCTGTGAAAGCCAAGCAGGTGATTTTGAATGAACGGCGCAAATCCCTCATCTTGAGAAATACCCGATGGATGGATATCAAACGTCTCAGTACCGAAACGGAATATGCAGTGAAATTAAGCAGAAAACTAGGCGATCAAACCTTTGAATTAGCCAAGGGTGATCTCCGCTTTGCCTTTCTTATTCCGATAAGGGTCGTTAACCAAGCTAGTACTATTCAGCAAAATCCAAGATAATAAATCGAATTTTTTAGTCACTTCTAAAAAACAAACATAAAAAAATGAAAAATTTTATAAAATATATCTGCATCAGTTGCATGCTTTTAAACAATATAGTGTCCATGGCACAGGGACAAAAACTGTCTATACGAAATCCTATAAAATGGCAAAAAAATTATAAGCTATTGGATGGCAAGGAAGAGTTGCCGGTTAAAAAGTTTGGATCTAAGCTGGTGCTGCTGGATTTTTTTACCACTTCCTGTACCTCATGTATAGCGTCATTTCCATTTATGAATGATCTTCAAGTAAAATTTAAAGATCGGGTTCAGGTGTTGATGGTCACGCCCGAAACGAAGGCCGTTGTGGCTAAGTTTTTCGGTAAGAACGACTTTGTGAAAGCGAATAAGCTACCTATTGTGATTGAAGATAAGTGGTTTAGTGAATCGTTTCCGCATAAAGGCGTTCCTCACGTTGCCTGGATTTATCAGGATACTGTAGTAGCGATTACGGGTAAAGACATGGTGACTATGGATAATATCGACAAAGTATTGACCAAAAAAGATCTATCCAAATGGCCTATTAAAGATGACTTTGCAATTGATGCCGCTATGGATGATAATTCACAGGAGGAGGATAGCTACAGTTCAATGTTTGGCCCCTACAAAATCGGCTACCCGCTTAAATATCGGATCGACAGCACTTCGCAAAAGATAGCCTATCATATGACCAATGTAGATGCTATTCCTGCCGTACTCTATACGATTGGTTTGGAAAGGAAGTTGCCCTTGATGAAAAAGGAGCGGATTATATTGAACGTTCGTAATCGGGATAGATTTGTGAATGTTGATAGTATCCCTAAATCCTTTTGGTCACAAAAAAATGCTTTTTGTTTTTCTTCGGAATGGCCTTTTGAGATGGATGCTTCCCAGAGGCATAGAGCATTGTTAAAAGAACTGACTAACAGACTAAACATTCGTGTTACCTATGAACCTCGGGATGTTAAAGTTTGGGTTATTAGACCAAGTAAGCAGAAAAGCGATGCCTTATCAGCGGGGGATATGGAGATCGGAAATTGGTTGACTTTTGTGGAAGTTACTAATCCGCATCTGCCACCCCTGATTATAGAAGGTATTCCGTTAAGTACTAAAGCAGTCTCGTCATATGAAATAAGTGATCTAGCGAGTTTGAAAAAAGCCATGGAAGCAAACGGTCTAACGGTTGGAGAAACGGCGCGCAAAATTGACTGTCTGGTCATTGATGATAACTAATATAACAAAAGGCTGGAGTTTTTAATTCCAGCCTTCGCTAAATCGGGTCAGTAGAGGTAGGGATTAAGCGTCTTTTAAGGAAACTTTTGCTGTATTTGAATGTGTATTCAATGCAGTAACCATTTCACTTAAAATTGCGCTATCCAGTACTGGTCTTCCTGAACCGTCATTTGCAGCTTCGATCGTACAAATGTTTTGGTCGCCTACACACGAAGGTGTTCCTGAAGCTAATGAATAGCTTGAAGGATTCGATGGCGCACTTTGATTGTTCAATTGGAATAATGCCATGTTGCAAAATTTTAATTAGTCAAATCTTGTTATTTAATCAGATAGAAATGCTTTCATATCCGGTCTCACAGATTCTGCCGGGCTGGCCGAAACGCCTCACTATGCCAGTCGTTTATGAGTAGTTGATCGCTTACCGCCACGCGGGAACGTCGTAAACCTGCGTCCATGCCGGTCACGTACAGGGCCGGCACAGCAGCAGGTCGTTGACCGCAGGAGGTTCATCTTTGCAGGACCAGAATACTTCAAGTGCAACAATTGTGATGGCCACTGCCAATACGGGGTTCTCAAATCCGCAGCAAATGGTTTCTCGTTTAAAGAATGCATCCTGATTCGTTCTGTACGCTGTATATGCTCTTGCTTGATCATACTTTTCTGTTTATAAATTCACCCAGTCCTAGGGGTATATATTTCATTGATCCTAAGATAGAGGCAAAAATGTCCTGTTTTTTGATTGAATACAGACTTTGATTTGGTCAAACCCATAATTAATCTTCGGCTTTAGGTGGCAATAGGGATCTGATGTATTCACTCGGTGTCAGGCCGGTATGCCGCTTAAAGAAATTACAGAAGCTGGACTGATCACTAAAGCCACATAGGCTGGTGGTTATTTTGATCGATAGATGCTGCTCCAGGCAATGTTTGGCTTTTTTCAATCGTTCCTGATTACTGTAATGCGTTATCGGTACGCCATAGCGCTCCTTGTGAAGACAATTTAAATATTGAGATTCGATAAATAAGCTTTCGGCAATGTGGATGATCAATACCGGTCCGTCAGTTTCGGCGATCCGACTGCTTATCAGCTCCCGTGCCAGACGTACGATGAGATCAGGGTGGCGCAATAAGCCCTTTGCTTTGAGCATTTTGTCCTTGCTCAAATAAAGCAGCTCCTGAATTTTTTTTAGGATACATAATTTCGGGATCAGGGGCTTTTTAAGCAGTTCTGCGCTTAGCTCGCCCAGGATACGTCGAGTATGCTCCATGGCCTCAAAATCAAGGCTTACCCGATATTGCGGATGCTGCTGCCTATTGGCGGCCACAACTTCATCCAGATAATCAAAACCTGACAATCCATTCAGGTCGAGCAGTTCCAGGGGTAATGTAAACCCTTGGATATGATACTTGCCGGGCTCAAAATGTAAGGTAATAATCGTAATGGGTGCATAGAAAAATGCACCGTGAAAAGGACGGAAGAGAAACTCTTCCTGAATCTGGGGCTGGTGATAATGCACGGGCTGGCGCCCATCCAGGTGATAAAGTAGGTGAGTCTGTGGGCTGAGGATCTCAAAACTGATGTGAGTAGAGGCGCTGGTCTCGATGACGTAACTGTAACTCTCTAGATTGCCTGTTTTTAAATATTCTTCATAAATACTGATCTGGTTATTGCAAAGCAGTCTTGTCCGGCTACCTGGTAGCCGTTGAATAAAGGATTTTGTGAGCGTACTCTTGCTCACAAAATCCATTTCTGCTTCTATCAACTTGAATGATTGGGTCTGCATATAGCTGTTGATTTTGGGGAATTTCCACGTTTGTTTCGGAGAAACATGGATTAGCGATATGCTGAATTCCGATAAACAATGCGGATAGAAAAATAACCGGTCGGCAGCAAGCTGCTAGCGACAGGTGGGGTACTGGATGAATTGTATCGTGAAAGGATGATGTCCTTGGGTGTATCTTCCTCCTCATCGGCCATACTGCTTTCTTTTTGGAAATCGACAGCCAGATTGTTAATCCAGCTATCGGCGATACCGATGCTAAGTGCTGTTTTGAGTGCGGTGGACATATTATTCAGGTATTGGATCTGGCTGGGGCTAAGATCAAAGTAGGCCAGTATAAAACCCACAAAATCGCTCATCACAAAATTGATGATGGCAAGACGGTCGTCAAAAATGGTCGTCAATACTTCTTCTTGCAGGTCGAATACACCTGCCGTGTTAAATGTTCTTTTCATATTTTTCTGTTTGAGTAAAACCACAAATAAAATGGCAAAAACTGCGAAAAGCAAGCGCTTGGATCAGATATGACAGGATTCCGTAAATTTTGACGGAATGTTTCAGGCCGAAATAAATTGGTAATTAAAGGAAATTTTGTAAATTTGAGATAAGTGTTTTTTGCAGGGGTGATCCTGATAAGAGGATGATGTATGGTAGTTTGGTGCGATAATACTCCTTAAAACACCTGTTTATTTGTTTTGAAGCCAATTACCTAAAGATTATCCAACAATTATGTGGCCTGAAAAATTAAAGAAAAGTAAAGGGGTATTTTCGTATTTATTAAATAATACTGCTGGGCAAAGGAGCGAAATATTCTTTTATCTGGTTTATATTTTCTGTTGTGCCATTTTTTCACTGTGGATAAACCTAGGCTCTGCAGGGCTTAACGCGGCTGAACGTATGGCAAATAAGCGCTTTATATCAGTATGGATTGGTACTATTTTATTGCTGTTGTTGTATGCTATTCTGATTAAATATATACATACAGCTTTGGTAATCCGTCGAAGATTTACAGGGAATGCTAAGCTGAATTTTAGCATCTATGTGCTGTACTCGTTATGCATTGTCCTGGCCATTCATGGGCTTATACTTGAAGTTTTACTGCCCCATAAGCCGGGATTGATCTTGTTTTCTTATGCTTACCTGACCACAGACTTTTGGTTTTTCTTTCCGATAGTGGTCGACTATATACTGTTTATCCACTGGTTTCCGGGTTGGGCATTGCTGCAATTTCCGCTCTTTGGCCAGATTAAAATTCATAAGCCTATCCCAGAGCCTGTGGCTCGTCCTACTGAAGTACTGTTATTGACGGCGGGGGTACAATCTGGGGAGCATCAGGCAGCAGATGAAAGTCAAAATACTGTAGTTCAGCTGGATGAAAGCTTAATGGAGCCACCATTGGAGGATATCGCTCAAACAGCGGTAGACTTTTCGCATCAAAATGAGACGGCATCACAGGATACACTCCTGGATTTATGGAAGCGGGATCGGGATAGACCTGCATTGATGGTCTACCTGCTGCGCAAATGGGAGATTGAAGAGCTATTAGACTCTACGACGATAAAATGTCTGCACGCTGTGATCATCTATAAAGAACAGCGTACGGCGGATGTGTATATGCATGATGGCAAATTCTGCCGAATAGATGTGACCACCAAAGAGCTGCAGGAAAATCCCTGGTTGGTAAAAATACGGGCGCGGGTGTATGTCAATATGTTGTACTTTCGGGTGCCTGTAAACCGGCCTAATAAGTTGGAACTCAATGCTGAGATAAAGGAAAAACTGGAACGATGGTTGCCGGAGGACAAACTCAAAATGTTGATCACGCCCTCCCGTGACCTCAGCAAAAACTTAAAAGATTTTTGGGGAATATTAAAATCGCTGGATGAAACGAAATTGGAGGAAGAGTTTAATCTGGCTTAAAATGGAAGTATTGTTTAACGCTGTGGTGATGGAGCCCCTGTACAATGCCAATTGTGTGAAGCGGCTCGTTTCGGCGACCAGCATGTCTAATTGCATGGTTATGTTAAATTTAATGAATCGCATATGTGACCTGTTGGAGGTCATATCTTCTTTGCTGCAAGCGATATTGAAGTATATAACAGAGGAGATGAATAAAGTTCCCACAGAAACGGTGGACGCATCTGCCGAATTGGAACATATGCTTGATATCACACATGTACTCGATAAATTGGGTATTTCTGAATCAAAGTATTACCGGCTGGTCCGCGAGGGAAAACTCAGGCCGAGGAAGCTCGGCAAACGACATTATTACTACCTCTCAGACTTGCACGAGCAGCTCGAGGAGAGTAGGCGGAAGGGACGGATTTAGTTCATTCAAAAGGGGAGCCGAGCGGCTCCCCTTTTTAGTATAGGGCCTTTGCTAATGTTGGTTTATAAAATATATTTTTATTTTTTAATCACCGGGTGATGTGCTGGATTTACCGGTAGAGCTTTGCTGATATTCGGCTTGCTTTCGACAGCGCTTCGGCTCTCGTTTGGCTCCGCTTCGGGACTGCTTCGGCCCATGCTCGGGTCTCCTTCGACTGGGCTTCGAGAGCGCTTCGGCTCGGCTTCGACTTCCAGCCGAACAGTACCCGAACGGCACCCGAACAGTACTCGAACAGCAGCCGAGGCGGAGCCGAACCTGTCCGCACCCCGAGTCGAACATGGTCCGAAGGGCAGCCAATAATTACCCAATAGTAGCCGGGCAACCGACCTCGTGGGGGATGATAACTTCCAGGTCTTTCACAATGCCAAATTCCCTGAAGGGCTACACCAATCTGTTATCCAGCGCTCAATATATTGTTCAAATCTGACAGGCAATGACAGTCCTTCCAATCATTTAAAATCAATCCCTGTACTTCTTCGTTTAAGGCCAAAAGTACTCCTAATTTAGCTCTTGCTAGCAAAACAAAGACTGTGCATGCCAGTCGTAATTATTTATAAATCAAACATGTATAATCATGGCAAGATTCTTAAAAGGTATACACGGAGCTTACTCTGGGAAAGTAGGTAGTGTAATAGGAAGTAGTTGGCGAGGAGTGGATTATGTACGCTCACTCTCCAAGATCACAAACAAAAAAGCAAGTGAAGGACAGATCGCTCAGCGGGCTAAATTTGCGATGGCGGTAGCCTTTCTGTCGCCGATCATGGATCTGCTCAACTTGGGCTACTCGGATAAGCTGCAGGGGAAAGCAACAGGCTATAACAAGGCGCTGCAATATCTGATGAACAATGGCGGCGTGACGGGTACGTACCCTACGCTGGAAATCGATTATTCAAAGATCGTGATTGCCAAAGGCTCATTGTCCAATCTGATGGCGCCCGAATGGTCAGAGCCTTTTCCGCAAGAGGTCGCGCTGACCTGGGCACCGGAACTCAACAAATACAACTCTTTTGCTGATGATTCGGTCATCCTGTTGATGTACAACAAGAACAAGAATTTCTTCAGTATTCTGGAGTCTTCGACCAGGGCGGCTGCAAATCTGAGTTTCACGCTGCCGGCCAGCTATGCGGGTGATGTGCTCGAAGGCTGGGTCTTTACAGGCCACCGGGATGGCGTAAAAACCTCACCGAGTTTCCACCTGGGCGAACTGACCATTAGCTAACATGGCTGTCCAACACACCCTGCTGCTCCTACGAAAGTATGGAGCACAGGGAACTAATGGAACAATCAGCTATCGGGGTGAGCATATCTGCCATACCATCGAATTGCCAGATCATAACAACCGCCCCAGGATCAGCTGTATTCCGGTAGGTCGGTACCGGCTGGAAAAACGGCGCTATCCAAAGCATGGGGAGCAGATCGGTATCCCCAATGTGCTGGGACGCGAAGCGATACTGATCCATGCAGCTAACAATGCGCTGAAGGAATTGCATGGCTGTATTGCACCGGTAACGACCTTAACAGGTGAGGGTATGGGCGACTATAGTGGTAAAGCCCTGGCTAAGCTAAAGGTGCTGGTGTATAGCTTGTGGGATATGGGGGATGAGGTGTATTTGAATATTCGATAACAATTGGGAGGACATGAATTTTGCGCTGCATCCCTTTGTGCCATCTTCTTAGCAAGATGACGGCATAAATCAAACTCGCTGTGCTCAGACAGTGATTTATGCTACCGTCATATTGCGTCAGCGATTGGCAATCGGAATGCTAGGCTTTAAATTCTTTGTACTCAATTCGTGTTAAAGCCATGCTATTCCGGGCCCTTCCTATTTATCAAAGCGGGTTGTGGGGGGATGGAATTGGAATGCTAGGCTTTGAATTCTTTGTCCTCCTATATTGTTCGAATAAAAGGGAGAAGGATTGGATAACGGTCAAAGCCTCATATTCCGACTGCAAATTGATAAAGTCCAAAGGCGTTAAAAATGAATTCTTGTTTGAACGAAGTGAGTTTGAATTCATTTAGCCGTTGGGCAAAAGCAATTGCACCAAGGAATATAGCGATAGACCGTTATCCAATCTCTAAAAAGTAATAATTATGAAAAAGATCTTAAACAAAATCGGACAGGTGCTGCAGGTGGTCCTGCTGGCGCCGGTCAAGCTGCCGAGTAAGGCGGCGAATATCGTAAAATATATTGCGCTGGGGCTGGGTATACTGGAAACAGTCATCGAGGAGGATAAGCCACCACCCCAAGGGATAGATCAGCCGGATGGCAATGCTGATCCAAGCGATAGCGCTATGGAGGAAAGGAGTGAGGCCGATGAAACTCAATAATATGCGTATCTCTGCGATTGGCGGTACCATCTGCTCCATTTGGGCTAGCTTTTCCTTGGGCGATGTGCTGCAGACAGTGCTGACTGCTGCGCTGGGTACCATCGTGAGCTTTGCAACAAGCAGGCTCTTGGGACGCTGGAATAAAAAGGCTGGGAATAAGTAGCTTTAAGGACTGTGGGCGGGCGCGGATCAGTTCCGCGCCCTGGCCCTTAGTCTTGGCCAATTAGGACGCTAATTGATCTAATAATTCGATTTAGTCCCTTGTTTTCTTATATTTGGGTTATCAACTAATCTTTGCTTATACCTAAATTGAAATGATGAACGGAATGAAATGTCGACTGATGATCCTGATCATGGCGTACTTAACACTCGAAGTGGCAAAAGCGCAATCCCTTGATGATTTTACACTGCCCACCCCCTGGACGGCCGAGGCATTAAAAGCCGAGACACCGCTGCCGGAATATCCGCGTCCGCAAATGCAGCGTAGCGAATGGCAAAATCTCAATGGACGATGGGATTATATGGGCGGCAGTGCGCTGCAAGATCCGCGTCAAGCTGGCGCTCCACCGAAATTTCCGGCAAAAACCGAATCCATCCGTGTGCCTTTTGCTCCCGAGTCGGAACTATCGGGAATTGCCCGGAGCGGGGAGAAATTTCTCTGGTACAGACGCGCTCTTACCATTCCATCAGCATGGAAAGGTAAACGTATTTTATTGCATTTCGGTGCGGTGGATCAGTATGCGGTGATCTTTGTTAACGGTAAAAAGGTAGGTGACCATATAGGTGGATACCATGCTTTTAGCCTGGATATTTCGGATTTTCTAAAGGCGGGCGACAATAGTCTTGTCGTAGGAGCTTATGACGCAAATGATGGTAAAACAGCATCTGGAAAGAATGGCGATAAAGGTGATTATACGTTTAGCTCCGGCATCTGGCAAACAGTCTGGATAGAACCTGTACAGCAAAAATACATCACCCAGCTGAAACTGATCCCTGACCTGAAAAATAACCGCTTGCAGCTAACGGCGCTCACCGAAGGCAAAGACCTCACAGTGGTTGCCACCGCACATGCGGATAAAAAGCAGCTGGCGACAGCGACAGGAATGGATCACAAAGCATTTTATCTCGATATAAGCAATCCGCACCTATGGAGTCCCGAAGATCCATTTCTCTATCAGCTGAAGGTAGAACTTAAAGATAAAGAGGGGCGTACAGTGGATCAGGTAGACTCGTACTTCGCTATGCGCTCCATCGGTGTCGGTAAGGTGGACGGCATCAATAGGACCTTATTAAATGGTAAGTTTCAATTTCAGATCGGCGTGCTTGATCAAGGATATTGGCCCGATGGCATTTTTACGGCACCGACCGAAGCGGCTTTGCTGTACGATATTGAACTGGCGAAAAAGGCTGGATTTAACGTCATCCGTAAACATATCAAAGTGGAGCCCATGCGCTGGTACTATCACTGTGACCGGCTTGGGCTGATGGTCTGGCAGGACATGCCCAACTTGTGGTATCCGGACGATACGGATTCAGTAGCGGTACGTAAACAGTTTAGGACCGAACTGAAGCAAATGATGGATCAGCTGCTGAGTGTGCCATCAATCGTCACATGGGTGCCTTTCAATGAAAACTGGGGGGCGTTTGAAGTGGCAGATATAACCAAATGGACAAAAGAATATGATCCTACGCGCTTAGTAAACGGCAATTCGGGGTATAATTACGCGCCCGGATATCGGCCTGCGCAAGGGGACCCGGGTAATGGCGACTTTGTGGATAAGCATCACTACGGAAAGATGGAAGATAAAGCGTTTCCACAGCCGGACGAAAATCGGGCTGCATCTTTGGGCGAATTCGGAGGAAAAGGTCTTTTTGTGCGCGACCACATGTGGCCTGTGGCAAATAACGCTTATGAGATACTGATCAATAAAGATATACTCTCGGATACCTACGTTTACCTGCTCAATGAGATCGAACAGCGTATGTTGTACAGCGGTTTAAGCTGCGCGATCTTTACACAAACTTCAGATGTGGAGCATGAAATCAACGGGTTGGTGACCTATGATCGCCGGGTGGAAAAGTTCGACATGACGAAAGTGAACTCGATAAATCAGGCAATCATTCGCAATAGCGAAAGAATAGGCAAAAAGAAAAAAATCAGTTCAATTTCAAGGTTGTACCCGGTGGAATAGCCCTAGCTCAGCCAGGGGCGGTAGCTCCTGGATATATGAGCTAAGCGCACTATGTTGTAGTGCGCTCAGCTCATCAACTCAGCATGCGTTAACCGTTAAAAACAACACCTTCGTAACAAGCGTTATAGATGGCTTTGAGATCTTCCAATACCGGAACCCGTGGGTTAAATCCCGTACATGGATCTAGCAACGCGTTGTTTGTGATGTAATCGATGTTTTTCTCCCAATCTGCTTTGGAAATACCAAATTCTTTGATGGAAGAAATATTGTTGACCTCAGCACGTAGCGTTTCAATGGCCTGCGCCAGTTCCTCAGCGGTTTCTTTGCCGATCACTTTCGCTAAATCAGGAAAACGCGTAGATACTTTGGCATTGTAACGGATGACATTTGGTAAGAAGATCGCATTGGCAGCGCCATGGGGAATACCATACAAAGCGCCTACCTGATGTGATAGCGAATGAACAATACCTAACCAGGCATTGTTAAATGCTAATCCTGCCATAAAAGATGCGTCGTGCATATTTTGGCGGACCTGGATGTTAGTCGGGTTGTTGACCGCTTCTCTTAAATTATTGAAAACGATTTCTAGACCGCCTTTGGCCAGTACATCTGCGTAGTTGTCATCAATATTCGATACATAGGCCTCCACACAGTGGGTCAACGCATCCAGACCGGTATTTGCAGTGATATGCGCTGGCATGGAAGCACATACTTCGCCGTCTACAATAGCGATATCGGGTGTCAGTTCGTAAGAAACAATAGGGTATTTGACGCCTTTTTCCCGGTCAGTGATGACCGCCAAACCAGTTGTTTCGGTACCTGTACCACTGGTGGATGGGATAGCGATAAATTTTGCTTTGTTTCTCAGGCTGGGTACCGTAAAGGGTTTGACCAATGCATCGAAATCTGCATCCGGATGTTCGTAGAATACCCACATCATTTTGGCAGCATCAATCGCCGAGCAACCCCCAAGGCCAACGATCCAGTCCGGTTGAAACGCAAGCATCGCTTCTGCGCCGCGGAAACTTGTAGCTGATGACGGATCTTCCTCTACACCGTCAAAAACAAACGTTTCAAGACCTGCTTCCTGTAAAAATGCAATTGACCTATCCAATGTTCCGCTCTTGCGCATCGAATTTCCTCCGGTCACGATAAAGGCTTTTTTACCTTTTATATTTTTCAGTTCTTCAAGACTTCCCGCACCGTGGAATACTTCCCCTGCAATAAATAATTTGCTCATTTTTCTATCTTTAAATTTTATGCCTCAAAGATAGGGCGGCCATAAGGCTCAGTTATTACACAAACAGGCCTACGTGTTATACATTTGAGCCAACTCGTTCTGAAGCTGCGTGGGGGTTTCATTGAGTTTTGCTTTCACAAATTTGTTGAGTGCTGCCGGCGAGTTGAAGCCCAGATCAAAGGCAATTTCTTTGTGGGTAATGTCCGCAAACATCAGCTGGCGTTTGATCTCGGTCAGGATCCGATTGTGAATGGTATTGATCGCGGTATCGCCGCAGTGTTTTTTGGTGATGGCATTTAGCCTTTTGGGGGTGATATAAAGCTGATCGGCATAATACTGCACCGATCGCTGTTCTTTGTAATTTTCATGCAGTAATTTTTTGAACTCGATATACAGATGCTGGTCTGCGGTCTTATTCCCCAGAACGGGATGCTGACCGTGTACCGATTCAATGAGTTTGAGTAAAAAGATCTTGATGTAAAAGCGTGCTTCTTCCTTGCGGACCAAACTCGGATGTTCATAGATATTTTTGATCAGCTGGATCGTATGTATACTTTCGGCAAACTCTGCCGCGGACAGGACGGTGTTGTTCAGTTGCGTCGAAAGATTGATATTATAGGGACTTAACTCGTTTTTGAGGATATCCGAACAGAATAATACCTCTTCAAATAAGATGATTTTGCCGGCCACCTGCTCTGAAATAGCCTGAATGGCGTGGACCTGGTTGGGGAAGATAACCGAAATCCGGCTGCTGTTCAGAATATATTGCCGGTCTTCGATCTGTAGTTTTAAGTCGCCGCTCTGGACCACTAAAATGCAAAAGTGATCTTTTTGATGTGGCGCTGTATAGGCATGTATATGCTCAGCATCCAGATCAAATACCCGAAAAGATAGTTTCTCATCTTCTATTTTTTTGAGCTGTTGTTTAAGCTGTAGTCGTTCCATCAAAAATTGCTGTTGTTTAAAAAGAAAGGCAAAGTTAGGGATTTTAAATTCAGCTCGACACCGTTGGCGCGTCATGCATATTACATTTTCTCGAAATCTGCCCTAGCTTTCCGACAAGTAGGCGCATAAGACGCTGAAATAAAAAGACCGGGAATAAGAAACCATAGCCGGCTTGTTTAAGATGACTTAAATAAGCCGACCGAATTGCTTAATTAAGTGTTGGTAGGGATAAAAAAAGCATATATACGGAAAAGGCAGCCTCCTCTGGCTGCCTTTCCTCGCGCGTGTATTTTAGCGTCATCCAGTTGTGATGCATCCGTCTAACGGGTTAGTGAAACAACACATTCTTGCGATTGCGTATTGAATTATAAATTGATCAAACGATATTAATGGCTCAGTTGTAATTTTCCGATAAAGGGGCGGCTATCGATCGTCGTAATCGCTTCTTTAATGGAATAGCATAGCTGGTAGTTTTCGCCCAGTATTTTTTTGCTAGATTCTATTTTGTCGTTTTCAACCTTATCGACAATCCAGGTTGGGTTTAACGGATCTGAATTAAATTTGGTGATTAATACTGTAAATCCTTCTTTCTGAGCACTGATTAAAGTGTCTTTTGTGATGTCTACTATTTTCATATTGAGATAATATACGAAAAAAAAAGGAAATAGGGTTTGCGTAGTTTAGTTGATGGCCTTGTCAACATCCTTACAATTGAACGAAAATATAGCTTCTTTAATGGATCCGGGCCTAAAATTAGCAGGTTCAGCGATCGGTCTATCCATCGTGAAGCAGATCGCAAAATAAATTAAATGTAACTAAAGGCAATCTGTATATGCATTATTCTACTGGTTTTAGTAGAAATCCATCATAAATTGACTTTCCTAAAAATAAAGCCTAATTTTGAGTGATCAACAATAACTAAACTACCAGGATGAATGTAACACATGTCAGACAACTGTTTACCCAGCTTTACGAAGAAAATTGGGTGAAGTTGTATGTACATGTTTTCCGGATGTTAAACGATCGGGACGAGGCCCGTGATATTGTACAGGAAATTTTTGCAAATCTCTGGGACCGTATGGAGCGGCTGGAAATCGAGCATTCTTATCAGGCTTATCTTTTTCGTTCGGCCCGTAATTTGGTGATCAATCGCATCGCAAGCCAGGATGTGGGACGTAAATATGAACATTACCTGGAGCATGCTGCCCCAGCATTTGAAATGATGCCCGACGAGTTGTTGCGGGAGAAAGAATTAGCCGAGCAGATTGATCAAGCGATTGAAAAGCTGCCGCGCAAAATGGCTTTGATCTTCAAAAAAAGCCGTTTCGAGCAACGGAGTTATCGGGAGATCGCCGAGGAACTCGAAATCTCTGAGCAGACTGTAAAAAAGCAGATATACAATGCGTTGACAGTCCTAAGAAAAAAAATACGAACTATTTTCATTTTTTTCTACCACTAAGTGGGCGATATCCTGTCTTCTAAACTGTAAACAGGATAGAATCTATGAAACAACGATTATCGAAACAATTACTGCAGAAGTATCAGCAGGGGATGTGCAGCGCCGAGGAAATTGCGTTTGTCGAGAGTTGGTACAACCAACTTAGTAGGACAAATAACGCAAAAGATATCCCGGAACTTGATCTGGCTGCCGAAGATCGCTATTTCCAACAACATATTTTTGGTCCCGAATTGCGAGCCAATCGCCATAGGAGAGCCTATCTGAAGGTCGCAGCCAGTATTGTATTCTTTTTGATGGCTGGAGCAGCGATGTACTTCTTTTCTGGACGCCAGCGATCTCCACAGCCACTGCCTTTTAGTGTCGGTCAATTCCAGGCCGATCTTTTGATCGGAAACGAAGTGGTCCGCCTGGACGAAAAGAAGCAGTTCAGCCCGGCATTGATGGAGCAGCGCAAGGGGGATCAAGTGGCAATCAAGACCAAAAAGGGGCAAGAATTCAAGATGGAACTTCCGGATGGTACCCTCGTATGGTTAAATGCAGACAGCAAGCTGGAAATCGGGCCGGGATACAACGTACAGGAGCGCTCGGTATTATTGACGGGTGAAGCCTACTTTAAAGTTGCAAAAAATAAAGCGAAGCCCTTTATTGTTCATGTCGGCAACACAAGTATTGAAGCTCTGGGGACAGCTTTCAACGTCAAGTTGTATCCAAATGATAGTCAGCTCTTGACCACGCAGCTCGACGAAGGAAAAATAAGTGTCAGCAATGCTAGCCTGCAGGAGATTCTGCTACCTGGACAGATCATCAAGCTGAATGTGCTGAATGGGGACTTCCAGCTTCAGCAAGAAAACAAACAGCAGGATGCTGCCAACTGGAAAGACGGTTACTTTGAATTTGACCAGACACCGCTTCCTGAGATTTTGGCTGATCTTGCCCGTTGGTACAATTTCACCTATAGCCTGTCACCTGTTTATAAAAATAAAGTCCTTAGCGGAAAAATCAGCAAAAAAGAGTCCTTTGAGGAGGTGCTGAAGATATTACGGTTCGCCGGTATAAATTATAAAATAGACAAGGATAGACTCTTACTTGTTCCCTAACCAAAGAAGAAACAAACGAATTTTCAATCTAAATACCCTATGAAACAGTCCGTAAAAACACTGCTATTTATGCTGATGCATGTCAATGGCTATGCCTTTAGCCAGCAGGGAGACAAGCCATCCGAACATGTTCAATTTAAACAGCTCGTCAAAGCCATCGAGCAGCGTAGCGATTATCGCTTTGTGTATGATCCCAATGAAATTAGCCCCGATCTGCGTGTCGATGTCAATTTGACCAATGCCAATATCCCGGAACTACTTAAACAGGCATTCTCGGGAAAAGGCATCCGCTACCAAATTGTAAAAAACACCATCGTGCTCCAGGGGAAAGCAGCTGGCAAAGCCCAGCAGGCTACGATCAGTGGTCGGGTCAGCAATGCTGCCGGTGTAGCGCTTGAAGGGGTCAGTGTCCGTGTTAAAAATAAGGTAGTCAGTACAGTGACCGATGCCAGCGGCCGTTTTAGTTTAAATGGGCTGCTGCAGGATGATATACTGCTCCTGAGTTATGTTGGCTATCGCAGCAAGGAAGTGAAGCTTGCGGGCAACGGCAGCATTGAAATAAGTCTTGATATAGACCCGGGTAATCTGGATGAAGTGGTCGTTATCGGTTATGGTACATCATCGATACGCAAAAATACGGGATCCGTATCCAGCGTGACCAGCAAGGAAATAGAGACACAGCCGGTATTAGACCCCTTAGCGGCATTGCAGGGCCGCGTGGCCGGGCTCAATATCGCATCCAATTCGGGGCTGCCGGGTAGCTCTTTTCAGGTGCAACTGCGTGGTGTTAATTCACTGAGCAATGGCAGCAGTCCCCTTTATATTATCGATGGTATTCCATTTTCGGACGAAAACATGAATCAGTTTGCCTCGGCCAATGGGAATCAAAGCCCACTAAGCCTGATCAATCCAAAGGATATTGAACGGATTGATGTGCTTAAGGATGCCGATGCAACAGCCATTTATGGCTCCCGAGGAGGGAATGGAGTGATCCTGATAACCACGAAAAAAGGAAATAAAAGCGGGCTTAAAATAGATTTTAATGCCAATATTGGCTCTGGTAAAGCCATTCGGAATCTGAAGATGCTCAATACCGAGCAATATCTGGAAATCCGTAAGGAAGGATTTAAAAACGATAATTGGACCGCGACGGCAGATAATGCGCCGGATCTACTGACCTGGGATCAGTCTGCTTACAGCGACTGGCAAAAAGAGTTTTATGGTGCAAGTGCTCCTTTCTCAACGTATCAGCTGTCGTTTTCGGGTGGAAACGAATATACCCAATACCTGGCCAGTGCCAATTTCAATCGCCAGGGTGATCCATTGCCCGGTAATCAAAATTATCAGCGTGGAGGTGCGCTGTTGAATCTGTCTACGCAGTCCAAAGATCAGCGATTTAAACTCAACAGCAGTTTCAACCTCAATCTGGACCGTAACAATACAGTGTCGACGGATATTGCGCAGTTTTATAACCTGGCGCCCAATTATCCCATATACGACGAAAAGGGCGACTATTATTGGTTTCAGCAGACCTTGCAGAATCCCGCCGCCTACATGGAGCGGTCGAGTGTTTCTAAATCAAAATCCCTGCTGGCCAACTTTTCAGCTGAATACGCGATCTTGCCCGAATTGGTTGCTAAAATCAATGTAGGGTATAATCTCAAAAGCATGGACCAGACACGCCTGCTGCCCAATGCCGGATTTAATCCATTGACCAGTACAGGGTCAACGGCCTCTTACGGGAACTCGGATTATCAGTCCTACATCGTTGAGCCACAATTGAATTACAGCAAAACGTTTGGTAAACATGAATTTAAGTTCCTTTTGGGCGGTACCTGGCAGCAGCGGATCAGCGAAGGTAAATACTTGGATGGCAGCAGCTACCCAAGTGATTCCCAGCTAGGCAACATGGCTGCCGCAGGTGTCATTACGATCCGCAACAATCAGTATGCAGATTACCGCTACCAGTCTGCATTTGGCCGTATCAATTATGCGTATGCCGACAGGTACCTTGTGAATGTTAGCTACCGAAGGGATGGCTCGTCCCGCTTTGGCCCCAACAATAAGTACGGTAATTTTGGGTCGATAGGTGCCGCCTGGGTATTCAGCAGCGAAGAATTTTTAAAGGATCAGTCTATCCTTAGCTTCGGAAAGCTGCGTGCCAGCTGGGGGGTGACGGGCAATGACCAGATCGGAGATTACCAGTACCTAGATACCTGGGGAACGGGCTTTGCCTACCAGGGCATCACCGGGCTTTATCCGGCACGGGTATTTAATCCCAATTTTGGATGGGAAGAAATTAAAAAGAAAGAACTGGGCCTCGACCTTGGTTTTCTCAGGGACCGTATTTTCCTCACAGCCAATTATTACAACAATAGATCGGATAATCAGTTGATCAATATCGTGCTCGCGCCGCAGACGGGCTATAATTCCTATTTTGGTAATACCCCGGCACTGATCGAAAATAAGGGCTTGGAGTTTGAGCTGAGCAGTGTTAATATCCAAAAGGAAAAGTTCAGCTGGAAAACCAATTTCAATATTACTTTTCCATCCAATACCCTGCTCGAATATCCTGGACTTGCAAATAGCAGTGATGCGAGGCGATACGTCATTGGCGAGTCCACACGTATCGTCCGTGGATTTCAGTTTACCGGAGTGGATCCGCAAACTGGGGTCGCTCAATTCCGGGATGTGGATGGCGATGGGAAGATCAGTGATTTCAATGACTATGTGACTTTGGGATCACTGCTGCCCAAGTATTATGGTGGTATCGGCAATAATCTAAGTTATGGCAATGTGAGCCTTGGATTCCTCTTTCAGTTTGTCAAACAGGAGGGACCATCCATTGGGTATGGCCCACTGGCGACGACCATTGGCGCTTTGGCCAATCTGGATGAATATGTATTAGACCGTTGGCAGCAGCCTGGAGATGTGACGGATGTGCCACGCGCTACCGCCAATAGCGCCAACGAAGCCAACATAGCTTATCGTAATTACTACCGCTATTCATCAGCTGTATGGGACGACGCTTCATTCATCCGCTTGAAAAATGTATCGCTCAGTTACGATATTTCCAAATGGACCCAGAAGATCAATATCAGCCGGGCGCTGGTACAATTCAATGCGCAGAATCTCTTTACCTGGACAAGCTTTAGGGGGATGGATCCGGAGATGCCGGGTTTTGACCGCACGTATCTCTCGGATGTCAATCCTTTTGGTTCGGTACGGAGCAGCGCCACGCCATCGATGCGTACCTATACTTTTGCGGTTCAGCTCACTTTTTAATGATCATAAAACGACTAAAGACTTATCCCATGAACAAATATATCATCTACAGCCTTTTTGCAGCACCACTGATGAACATATCCTGCAATAAATTTCTGGCAGTGGACCCACCCAAGACAGAAGTGGCGGCAGAGTCGGCCTTCAGTGACGAAAAGACGGCCACAGCAACCCTGGGCGGACTCTATACCAGTATGAACAACTACAACAACCAGTTTGCCAGTGGACTGATGACCATTGTGCTGTCCAGTCTGGCCGACGATTACAACTCAGCCTTTACAACCTACGATGAGTACAAATACAATAAACTAAGTCCGGCGACCTCGTATCTCGATCGGCTCTGGTCGCAACCTTATAGCTATATCAATCACAGCAATAAGATTATCGAGGGCGTGGAAGCTTCGGCACTCAGCAGCACGGTAAAGGCACAGCTATCGGCTGAAGCCCGTTTTACGCGGGTGTTCAATTACTTTTACCTGAGCAACCTCTTCAATAAAGTACCCCTGATCACGGATACCAAAGATCTGGAGGCCAACAACCGAAAAGGTCCGGCCTCCCGGGAGGAGCTCTATGCGTTCATGGTGGATGATCTGAAGAAAGCTGCTGCCGATATTGCTGATGCCTATCAGGGCAATGAGCGTACCCGCCCAAATAGAAAAGCGGTTGACGCGCTATTGGCCCGGGTATATCTGTATCACGCAGACTGGGCTAATGCCGAAGAGATGGCCGACAAAGTCATCGCTGATAATCGGTATGAACTGTCGCGTGATCTAAATACCGTTTTTTTGAAAACGAGCAAAGAGGCGATCTGGCAGCTGCAGACAGTTAATCTTTCTACTGCCGGGGTCAACACCTGGGAAGGTTTCAGTATCGTTCCGGCAGTAGCTACGGCACGGAGTTACTATCAGGTGTATGATACCACGGTAGCGGCCTATGAAGATAATGACTTACGTAAAACAATGTGGTTAAAGCCTTATGTTGTAAGTAATAAGACGCTTTATATGCCCTATAAGTACAAGCTGCGTACGGGCACACCTGTTACCGAATACAATACCGTGCTGCGTCTTGCCGAGCAGTATCTGATCCGTGCCGAAGCGCGGCTGAACCAAAATAAGTTGCAGGCGGCACTACAGGATATCAATCTGATCCGTGAGCGTGCAGGCCTTGCCGCGCTGCCACAAACGATGGACAAGGCGGGCATCGCCCTGGCGCTTGAAAAAGAACGCCAGCTGGAACTGCTCGGTGAATGGGGCCACCGCTGGTTTGACCTGGTCCGCACGAACAGGGCCCTGCCTGTACTTTCAAAGGTCAAAACAGACTTTAGTGAAAGCGATACCAAAATACCGATCGCCAGTGCTATTTTAATCACAAATGCTAACCTCCAACAGAATGATTAAGCTATTCAAATACGCGTTGCTGCTTTGCCTGCTCCAGGCAAGCCTGCTGTTGCAGGCACAAGTCAGCATTTTGCCAGAAAAAGCAGCGGCCGGTGATACCGTGACCATCAGCTTTGATCCGGGTAAATCTGCTGCTGCTCATCGTGCAGGGCCATTTTTCGTGGATTTCAACTATTCGAATTTTTATGAATTCCCGAGCCGGATGCCCATGCAGCGAGAAGGCGGACTGTGGCGTGTACGGTTTAAATTGCCTGCCTATGCCAACTTTTCCTGCTTTACGATCGCCGACAAAGACAAAAAATTTGTACAGCAGGCAAGCGATAGCAGTCAATATGAGATCTACGTCTATAAGCAGGGGAAACTGATTGCTGGTAATTACCTGGGAAAATCCTACAGCGTACCGGTTCAGGATAAAACCTCGGATCATATCGTTGCGACACAGGAATATTACCTCAAAAAAGAGTTGAGCTTATATCCCGACAACTATGAGGCGCAGCTCCGTCTGATTGTGCTACAGATGAAAACCAGTAGTCCGGCCCAGCAGGCGCGGCTGTTGAAAAAGGGTTTGGCCGTGGTGGAACAGAAATTCCGAAGCAATCCACTCTTTGAAGGTAACCTCAACAAGGTGACCATGGGCTATCTGATACTCGGTCAGAACCAAAAAGTGGATTCGATCCGTCAGGTCGTGATCAACGAGTTTCCCAACAAGAAGATCGGGATATCTTATCGGCTCAATAAATTGTTCCGCGAGCAGGATTCCGCCACCGTGGTCGCGAAGATAGGGGAGCTTCTTTCGCTCAAAACGGCCGATAATGAGACGGCCTATGGCAGCGCTTACGAATATCTTTTTAACTACTATGTGCGGCACGGCGACAGCGTACAGGCCCGGAAATATCTGCCCCTGATTACCAGTTGGGAACAAGATCCCTATAAATGGCGCACCTACAATGAGTATGTGCAGCTGCTATTGGATCATAAGCTAATGCTGCAAGATGCATCCAAACTCAATTTATATCTACTTGATAGTGTTGCGGCCTATCCCGTGAGTCTAATACGCTATTTCCCGGAAACGGGTTATCTCGTTGCCCATGATCCGGCCAAGGCCGATAAGCTCAGGGCGATAAAAGCTGAAATTATGGCCAATCAGGGACTGATAACCGCTCAGCTAAATCAGCCCGAAGCTGCCCGAGAATGGTTTGCCAAAAGCATCCCTACACTTCAATCGGCGGCATTGCTCCGCGCAGTGGCCGTGCAGTATCAACAGTGGAATGATCCGACCAGTGCTATACCCGTATTGGAGGCAGCCTATCGGCATGCTCCTTTTGACCCAGCGATCCGGCAGCTTCTCGACAGCGCGCTCGTTAAAACAGGGATGAGCAATGCTGCTGAACGGCAAGCTTATTTTAGCAAGCTTGACAAGCAATGGAAACAGGGGTATTACCAGGAGTTTCAGAAAATCATCGGCAATACACCATTTCCAGAAGACATCAGCCTAGTTGATATGGACAAGAAACCTTTGCTGAAAGCGGAACTCATGGACAAGATTGTCATCATTGATTTCTGGGCTACCTGGTGTAAGCCCTGCATTGCCTCTTTTCCCTATTTGCATCAGGTGTACAAAAAATATGCGGACGACCCGCAAGTGAAATTCGTTGTACTCAATTCGGGCAGTGGAAATAGCTGGGACGACGCCTACAAATGGGCACAGGCCAATCCCCAATTTGACTTTCCATTTTATTACAACCAAGATAAAAAGCTCAGTAGCAGGCTGGAAATAACGTCAATTCCGACAACGTTAATCCTGGACAAAAAAGGAAACATTCGTTTTCGAAAGGTGGGGTTTGAAGGTGAAAAGCTATTGCAAAGCCTCGATGCCATGATCGAATACTTAAAAGAATTGGAACAATAATGCGTTGTTTTTTCATTCCTTTGTTTGACCTGGCTGCGGGCAAGCAAAGGAATGAAAAATTAGCGCAATGAGCTATTGTCGTGGTAGCTATTCATGATCCTGAGGTTTCAATAAGGTTTTTTGTTACTACCTTATTGATGCCTATTGCCTTTATGGTAATACGAAATATTTTTGTTGATCCCTTGCGCCGCATCATTTCTGTTAGGCGATACCAATACGGGCACATATTGCAATGACACAATATCAATCGTGTCGATTTCAGGCATTTTAAGCGGGCGGTACCAAGAAGGTGGGTTCGTTAGATTGCCCGTCTGTTTGCCATCTGTTTTTTCTGTTGATTCTTGTACAGTTCCTTGTTTCCAGCGTCTGTATACAAGCAATGCTGCTCCAGCAACTGCCGTGATAATCAGTCCGATTTGTGCTTTCATGCTTTCTTTTTAAGAATTGAACAAAATTCCTTACAAAAAGTTCAACAAAAAACAAATCGACGGCTTTTGGTCCCCTTTGTAAGAACGATCACAACGATCAATAAAAAAAATCTACTATTTTAGTATACATTATTTTATTTTAATGCTTACATTTGTTTAATCGTAGTTTCAATTGGCGTTGGCGACGATTTAATCACTATCTAAACAAAGTAAAAATGAAACAGCATTATCTAAACCATCTTTTCACAGTAAGTACACCATCTTTTCCAAAAGCTTATAGGGCGTTCTCTGCGCCTCGAATGTGTAGCTAGTAAAATTCTCCAATTCTTGTGATAAATAGGGCAATAATTCGGGTATTGCTCACTATCCTTTTGCTATAAACATGTTTATGGCCAGTACATCTATTTTTTAAACTAAACGATTCTACCTATGAATAAGAGAAGAATACTACACTATTCGGCGTACCTGTTATTGGCAGGCCTGGCAGAACAGCCATTGGTAACTTACGCACAGGAAACTCCAAAAACGATTATAAATGCATCCTTCCGGGGGCAGGTGATTGATGCCGAAAATGGCCAGCCTATTGAAGGTGCTACGGTCAAGCTTTATGGTGTTACGCATGCTGTGACCACAGACCGAAAGGGCAATTTTGCTTTTGTCACCGGACAAAAGCTACCGGCACGTGTCGTCGTCTCATCCGTCGGCTATAAGGAGCAAATCGCCCTTATTGAAGAGCCGGGGGATACTGTACGCTTGGTGCGTGAGGACCGTACGCTGGAAGAAGTCGTCGTCGTGGGCTATGGAACCCAAAAACGAAAAGACTTTACGGGTGCAGCATCAACAATATCCGCAGAAGCAATCAAAGATATCCCTGTACAAAGTTTTGACCAGGCCCTGGCGGGAAAAGCCTCGGGGGTAAGTATATCTTTGCCGAATGGATTGCTCAATAATCCACCTGTTATACGGGTGCGGGGCCTGAATTCGATATCCCTCAGTTCGTATCCTTTGATTGTCATCGATGGTATTCCCGTCAATACGGGTAATATTGGTACATCTAATGTGGCCAATAATCCGCTGGCGGATATCAATCCCTCGGATATCGAATCTATTGATGTATTGAAAGATGCGGCTTCTACTTCAATCTATGGTTCGAGGGCAGCAGGCGGTGTACTGATCGTAACGACCAAAAAAGGTAAACAAGGCCGCGCAAAAGTCACCTACGATGTCTGGGGCTCTGCGGTATCCGCGACACGTTTGCCTAAGCTGCTGAATGCCAATCAGTATATCGATATCAAAAATGAAGCTGTATTGAACAACAAGATCTTGTCAGGAAACGCTACCAACGATAAGGTGGCTAGTGCGCTTTTCTTCCCGCAGTATGATGCCAATGGTAAGCTGGTTGAAACGAATTGGTACGATCATGTCTATAACACCGGCTATAGCCACAACCATAGCCTCGCCGTAAGCGGAGCCAACGCAAATACACAGTATTATTTTTCGGGAAATTACTCGGACCAGGAAGGCTTTTTTGCAAAAAACAGCTTCGACCGGAAGGGCCTGCGGTTTAATATAGAGCATAAAGTTAACGATTGGTTCTCGCTTGGTAGTAACCTGACTTACAACAATACCTTCAACGACGCCAAAAATTCGGGTTCACTGCCCAGCAGCCAGCTGCTGTTGATCGGTGGCGCTCGATTGGCGCTGGTATTGCCGCCAAATGTTTCAGCATATAAAGATGACGGTAGCTACAATTTAAGCAGCACGGGTTTATTAGGGTCCGGAGCCAACTTGTTTACGAACACACTTTACAATCCTGAAGCATTATTTGCCTACAGCAAATACACGACTGGGAATGATCATATCTTGGGAAACCTGCATGCCTCGCTCAATTTGTTGAAAAACTTAAAATTCACCACGACCTATGCGGTAGACCGTAACCTGTCCACTACCAAAACGTATTTGAGCCCCAATCTGGGCTCATCGGGCTATACAAATGGTGGATCGGTCACCAATGTGAGCAGTCTGCGCAACAACTGGAATTTTACCAACAGCCTAAGCTATGATCAGGTGTTTGCCGAAAAGCATGCCCTGACGCTGTTAGTGGGGTACGATATCCAAAAATACGACAACGATAGCTGGAATGCATCGCAAAACAACGCCTCTGATCCGTTTTTTGAAAACTTTCAGGGCAATTGGACAACACTATCCGGGGCTGGCGGGAGTGTTACGGAGCGTTTCTACCGCTCTACCTTTGTCCGTGCCACTTACAACTACAACAAGCGCTATTTCCTGACGGCCAATTTTAGAAGGGATGGTAATTCGGCTTTGGGAGCAAACAGCAAGTACGGTGATTTTGGTGGCGTGTCGCTGGGCTGGTCTATTTTTGAAGAGGATTTCTATAAGAATAGCAGCTTGGCAAACCTACTGGGCGACTTGCGTTTCCGGGGGAGCTGGGGTAAGGTCGGCAATGGAAATCTTTCGGCTTATGAATCGCTCAACCTCTATAGCTCATCGCTCTATGGAACAGTGCCTACCTGGAGCATGTCGCAGGCGGGTGATCCGGATCTGGGCTGGGAGACTTCCGAACAGACCAATTTGGGGCTGAGCTTGGACTTAGCGCATAAGCGCCTGCATGTGGATGTCGATTACTTTAGAAACAATGTGAATGGACTTATTCTGGATGTACCACAGTCGCCATCAAAAGGTATTCCAGGTAACAGTATCCTTAAAAATGTCGGCAGCATGTATAACCGCGGGATCGAATTTGCTATCAGTGGTGATATCGTCAAAAAAAGGGATTTTACCTGGAACTCATCGCTTAATTTTACGCATGTAAAAAATAAAGTCACATCGCTGTCTGCCGGCAATGCTGATATCATTGGCTATACGCACACCACCACTGAAGCCAACAACATTACACGTGTGGGGTACGCGGTGGGTAGCCTGTACGGTGCAGTCACTGATGGTGTAAATCCTGAAAATGGGCAGCGGATATTTATCAATAAAAATGGCGAGCGTGTGCAATATAGTGCTGCGGTAGCTTCAGGACAGAGCAATTGGACCTATTTGGACGGCCGCATTGCTAATCCGATCACGGTAGCCGACTATCAGGTCTTGGGGACGGCACTGCCAACTTATTACGGCGGCTTTAATAATTCATTCCGCTATAAAGCTTTTGATGCTGCGGTCAATTTCACCTTTGCAGGTGGTAATAAAGTCATGAACGGTACAAGAGGTACGCTACTGGATCAGCGTTTTTACAACAATTCGGTCGAAGTGCTCAATCGATGGACTACGGCAGGGCAGCAGACTGACATACCTCGACTGGTCTATAACGATGTGATCTCAAACGGTTCTGCTGGATTTTCCATCGATCAAAATGCCGAGAAAGCTGATTTCCTACGTTTGCAACAGTTAACGCTGGGCTACACATTCCGTGGTAACCTGTTTAATAAGATCGGACTTTCTACTATCCGGATCTATGGTCAGGCGTCGAATCTTTTCTTGATCACGGGATATTCGGGTACAGATCCTGAGTCTTCTTCCAACGGAAATTCTAATACCTCCATCGGTGTGGAAAAGAACTCGATCGGACAGGGACGTACCTGGACAGCTGGTTTAAATGTCTCATTCTAAAAATCTGAAAACATGAAAATTAACACAAAAAGAAATCTCTACTTAGTCAGCACATTATTACTGGTATCTACCCTAAACTCCTGCAAAAGGGATGACGGATTGTTTCCTGTGCCGACTACATCTATATCAGATAAAAACGTCTTTGATACGCCTGCTCGGATCGAGGGGGTCGTCAATGGCATTTATAAAAGTTTAAAAGGAGCCAGTTTGTATGGCGGGCGTTATCTCCTTTACCAGGATGTCCGTGGCGAGGATTTTATTAATGTTACGGCCAATAGCTATACAGCCTATGAAAGCTGGAACAATTCCTACAGTTCGGGATCCAATGATATCAACAACCTCTGGTCTGCGGCTTATACCACGATTAACGGTGCAAATATTCTGATTGCTGCCCTTAGTCCCGGGACTGAAGTGATCGGGACTGAACTTTCCAAAGCTTATATTGCAGAAGCAAAGTTCCTGCGTGCAGTAGCTTATTTTAGCTTGGTAACGGTATTTGCGCAACCCTACAACAAAGATCAGGGGGCCTCGCCGGGACTACCATTACGCCTGCAGGCCGAGGTCGACGGAAACAACAATGATCTGGCCCGCAGTACGGTTGCACAGGTGTACAAGCAGATCTTGAGCGATCTCGATGAGGCTGAAAAGGATTTGCCAGAAAACTATTCAACAGCACTGCTCAATACAACGCGGGCACATAAAAATACAGCCCGGGCATTCAAAACCAGGGTTTACCTGACGATCAATAATTATGCAAAGGTACTGGAGGAAGCAAAAAAGATCGTCCCGCAGCAAATTGCACCATTTAAGGCGCAGCAAGGCGTTGCGAATGAGTTACAGACAGATATTACGACGATTTTTGGTGGCAATTATACCACGCCGGAATCCATTTTAAGTATGCCGGCGAGTACCACAGATGCACTTTCGGGGCAGTCTGCGATAGGTTATGTCTATCTGGTCAATAAAGAATATTATCTTAATCCAAATGGTATTCTAAACGACACGCAGTGGCGTCAGGCGGACAAACGGCGCAGCCTCCTTCAGGCAAATGGTGACAAACAGTACCTGAAAAAGTATGCTAAGGCTTCGCCCTACGTAGACTATATTCCGGTTATTCGCTATGCTGAGGTCTTGTTAAATTATGCAGAAGCTGCTGCGCAGGCGGAACAGCTAACGATCGCAGGGACACTCTTAAAGGCTGTACACCAACGATCTGATGCGAGTTTTGAATTTCCTGTGGCCGCTCTGGCAAGCAAAACGGCCATCTTGGAAGCTATTGCCAAAGAACGACGAATTGAATTGCTCGGTGAGGGTTTGCGGGGACATGATTTGCTCCGTCAATTGAAAGAGCTGCCCGCAAAAGGTGATGCCAATATACAGACACCTTCGGTACCTACAACAGCCCAGAACTATATTTTTCCAGCGCCGAATACCGAATTGGCGGCCAATAAACTTTTTAACTAAACTAGTCAAACATGAATAAGACAAGTAAACTCCTTATTCCTTTACTGCTGGCCAGTGCAGGATCCTTACAGGCACAACAACAGACCCTGTCACTCAAAGGAACGGTCAAGAATGGCGATGCTACTGTTGTGTATCTGCAACGTTTTGAAAACAAAATATTTACGGTGATTGATTCTGCTCAGGTGAAAAAGGGCTCCTTTGCTTTCCGGAAGCAACTTCCGCTGCCGGACCTGTATGGCATTTCTACAGAGCGGGATGTGGTTCCGAGCTATGTTTTTCTGGATGTAGGGGATAATAAAGTGACGATCGATGCAAAAGATGACAACAGACAGTCGGTATCCTTATCTGGGTCAAAAAGCCAGGAACTCTTTGAAGAATATCGGGCGCAGCGCAAACCCGATATACGATCTTTCATCCAAAAATATCCGGATAATATCGTTTCTAGCTACCTGCTTTATAGGGAATGGTCCTATCGATTGTCTCCGGAAGAACTGGAAGCGCATATCGCCCTGCTCTCTGGGCCTCAGCAGCAATCGCGTTATATACAGGATCTCCGCAAAATCATCGCCGTGACGCGGCAGGTAGCCGTAGGCAAGAAAGCCCCGGCCATTGTCGCCAATGACCCTGATGGAAACCCGCAGGCTCTCTACGATCATTTGGGGAAATATACATTGATTGATTTTTGGGCTTCATGGTGTCCTCCCTGCCGAAAGGAGAATCCGAATATTGTGGCCAATTATCAAAAATATAAATCCCAGGGCTTTGAAATTTATGCCATTTCACTGGACAAGAAAAAAGAAGCTTGGCTCAAAGGTATTGCCGACGATCACCTGACCTGGCAGCATGTCTCCGAATTAAAATACTGGAATAGCGAAATTGCCACTACCTATGCTGTCCGTGCAATTCCCGCCAATTTTTTGGTGGACGATAAGGGGACAATCATTGCCAAGAATGTCCGTGGCGAAGAACTGGGCAAGGTGTTGGACAGTTTGTTTAATCAAGGGAAAACCGAGATCGGCGGACTGAAAAAGGATTTTAAAGGGCAGAATCCGATTAGCTATGAATCGACCAAATCCCAAGCTATCGTCAAACAGGAACGCGGCACTTTCACAGTGGATCAACGGGTCTTTTTTAGCAATGACTATGATGGTGCCCGACTGAATGGCCTCACAAAATCCAGTGAAGGCGTGTACCACCTGCAGGTAGCGCCGGAACGCACGCCGATCAATCCGAGTCCCTGGTATGGTTTTCAGGTCTGGTCCACCCGCGATACGACGATAAAAATCCAGCTTGACTATCCTTCTGGCGTGCGTCATCGCTACGACCCGAAAGTGAGCACAGACGGAACGAACTGGAATAAGCTCAACGGTGCTTCTTTTGACCTGCCGATCTCCAGTAAGAGAACATGGATCTCGGCACAGGCAAATATTCCCTCCAAAGCCGTATATAGCTGGATTGAACAGGTAAATCCTGCTGTTCAAATACAAAAACAGGAAGTGGGTAAAACGGCCCTTGGCAAGCCAATTAACGTATATGTGGCGGGCAATCCGCAAAGTAAAAAGGCGATTGTGGTCCTCGGGAGACAGCATCCACCTGAGATTACAGGGCATTATGCATATGCCAGCTTTGTCGAATACCTCTTGGGCAACAGCGACGATGCAAAGCGGTTTCGTGAGAAATATAGTATTTACCTGATCCCCATCGTTAATCCCGACGGAGTGGATCTAGGGCATTGGCGTGCCAATGCCAATGGCGTTGACCTCAACCGTGACTGGGCCAAATTTAACCAGCCCGAGACTGTGGCGCTGCGCGATTATTTTAAACGGGAAATCGAGCAGCAGGGCCGCGACCTTTATTTTGCCATCGATTTTCATTCTACGGGAAGCGATATTTACTACACGGTGGATCCTGCCTTGCCAAGTCGGTTTCCAGGTTTTATTCCCACCTGGATAGCCGCAGTCAAAGAAGCTATTCCAGGGTATGAACCGCTGGTAAAGCCCCTGTATTTGGGTGGATCGACCTTCACGGCGTATAGCTATTTGTATAAAACGTATAATGCCGAAGCATTGGTCTATGAAATTGGCGACAACACCGACGCTGATTTTATACAGCGCAAAGCCCGTATTTCTGCACAAAAATTAATCGAAAAACTCAATGAAAGCTAGTCAATACAAACGCTGGAAGCACCACCTAATTTGTCTGCTGCTGGGGAGTATTTCTCCAGCTTTTGCCGGGGCATCGGCTACGGATAGTTTGATCGTGGCGAGTGATCTGGTTCGAATAAAAAATATCGTTGACCTACAGGTGAAACCGGACGGAAGTGAACTGGCTTATGCCGTGCGCGGGATTGTTGCCGATACGACCAAGCATGCCGGTTTTCGCTATGAAACGCTCTGGTATGTAAACAGAACTGCATCGGCAGCAAAGGCCGATCCGCTAAAGGTGGACCCGCAATTTACACAAATCTTGTACAGTACGGATGGACGCAGATGGGCTGTTGGCAAGGGAAGTAACAAACGTTCGCAGCTTTTTTTATTTCCATCAGATGGTCAAGAGCCTCAACAGCTAACCAAGCTCGAGCAGGGGCTGGGTACTGTACGATTCAGTCCAGACGGTTCGAAGGTACTTTTATCAAGTAGCTTTACACTTGGCGAGCTGGTAAAAAGTAAAGATTTCAATCCTGCTGGCCATGTGCCACCATGGTCGACGGAAAAACCAGCGGATAGCCATAATGTATCCTTATTAGCTGAACCTGCACAAGAAGATCGTGACGGCGGACTAGCGGAAATAATTGCTTATCTCAAACGTGATGAGCAGCAGGGTATCGCCAAAGTGGCCAACAAATTGCAGTTTCAGACAGAAAATTCAACGACGGGCGAAATCCGCTTTACACATTGGTACATCTTGGATCTCGCCGCCAAAACACAGCCTGCCCCTTTAACCCAGGGCTTTCGAAGCCATACAGGAGCGGAATTTTTAGGAAACAACAAAGTGCTTTTAAGCGTAGAGACCGAAAATGGTCTTCATCCGGACCGCGTAGCATCGACTGATCTGATCTTATTTGACCTGACTAATAAAAAAAGGAAAGTAATTTTGGGGGATAGCATACATCGCTTTCAGGTGGCTGCAGTATCGGCATCAGGAAAATGGGTTGCCGTGAATCGAGGCCTGCAGAATTCATTGACAGTCGGTGAATTGTTTATCTATGATACCCAAAACTGGAAAGGTAATAGCCTAGCTGTAGACCGTAGCCTAAGTAATATACAGTTTTCAGCAGATGAAAAATCAGTCTATTTTATTGCGTCGGATAGAGGCGGACGTACCATAAATCGCGCGGATATAAAAACCGGCAATATACGCACCTTGAGTTCGGTGGAAGAGGGGATCGGTGACTATTGGGTAAATGGTCAGAAAGCTTTCTACACAAAAACCACTTTTGCAAATCCATCAGAACTGTACCGTGCGGACGCCAATTTTAAAAATAGTGCTGTCATTAGTGCGGTCAATTCGGGATGGCTATCGGAAAAAAATATTGGTATTGCACAGAAAAACAGTTTTCGAAATGAAAAGGGGCTGGAGGTCGACTATTGGCTCTTGAAGCCTGCAGATTACCAGACGGACAAACGTTATCCGCTCTTAGTAGAGATTCATGGTGGGCCAGCTTCGATGTTCGGTCCTGCGGATGCCAGTATGTGGCACGAGTACCAGTACTTTCGTGCACGTGGCTATGCGGTTTTGTTTTCGAATCCCCGCGGTTCGAGCGGCTATGGGGAAAGGTTTTTAAAAGCTAATTTTAAAGACTGGGGACCTGGACCATCACGTGATGTCCTTAAGGCTGTGGATCTGTCGCTTGCGACCGGTATTGTCGATAGCACGCAGCTTTTTATCACTGGCGGATCTTATGGTGCATATCTAACCACCTGGATATTGGCGCATGAGAGCCGGTTCCGTGCTGCATCCAGTCAGCGTGGGGTGTATGATCTCTATGTATTTTTTGGTAGCGCCAATGTGTGGCCCATGTTGAAACGCTATTTTGATGGTTTTCCGTGGGAAAAGGGGATGCGGGATACCCTTTTGGCGCAATCGCCCACAACTTATGCCGAGAAGATAAAAACTCCTTTACTTATTTTCCATGGCGAGCAGGACAATCGTACAGGCCCTGTGCAGAGTGATTTTCTGTACAAGCAGCTCAAATATTTGGGACGCGATACGGAATACGTCCGACACCCGCACGCAGATCATGAGATCACACGCTCCGGAGATGTAGGCCAACGACTCGATCAGCTGTTGCGCACTTATGAATTCTTTGAACGTTATCGGCACTGATTCTTATGCTTTACGATGATGATCGAGCATCCAGCCTTTATATTGAAGCCCAAAAGGCTTTAGCAGCGGTTGCTTAGTTTGGTTGATTGCCAAGTCTATTTTCTCGGCAATCAACCAAAATTCAATCCACGAGCTCCATAAGCATGTCGGCCAATTTTTTCGGCTCCGTGAGCATGGCATCGTGCCCCGTAGCGATCTCCCGATACTGCCAGTTGAGCTTGTGGTCGCTTCGCACCTTTTCACTCATCTCCTTCATAATGGGAAGTTGTGGATCCGTGCATGCGATATAGACCAAGGGTAATCCATTGCCATATGGATTTTTTAGGTGCAGCCGCTGGGCGAATGTACCAAAGGGTTGTGGGCTGAGCCTATCCTTGACCCAGGCGACCATGCTGGGTGCTGTAACACCAAACAAAGCAACATCAAAAGGAGCGAAATTTTCTTTGCGCTGAATGTTTTTGAGCTGAACTTCTTGCACAGCCTTGGGTTGCAACGAAATGGGGCTCTGGCCATCTTCAATAATCATAGCGTCTAGAAAAATCAATTTGTGCAATCGTGACGGAATGCGATCGGCAACTCCGGCAATCACGGCACCGGCATAGCTGTGCCCCACGAGATACACATCATGCAGATCTTCCATCTCGATCAGGTTGACAATGTCCTGGATATGGGTGTCAATATTGACCGACGGCTCGATCAGATGTTTACGCTCGCCCAGTCCGGTCAGCGTAGGAGCGTAGACCTTGTAGTGTGCATCAGTTAGCCTTTGTGCGACGTCTTGCCAGCACCAGCCGCCATGCCAGGCGCCATGCACCAGCACATAGGTCGGGCGATGACCTTGGTTTTGTGCGTAGCCGGATAGGATACCGCCTAATAGCAGGAGCAGCAGAAATAAAGTTCTCAGTTGTTTCATTTTTTTATAATTTTATACTGTTTTTTAATACCTGACAAAGGTATAGGCAAGCTTTTGTCCACACAATAACTCATCCTGAAGTGAGTGGCTGTAAATTGATATTTAAAATGGCAACACCCCGAAAAGAACAATCGACCAATACGGAAAATCTGCAGACGTTGGCACAGGCATGCGATGTGAACGAAGTATTGCTACAAATAGCACTGCGTTGGAAAATGCAGATTTTATATTGTATTGCAGAGGACGTATCGCAATTCAGTACCTTAAAAAAAATGTTTCCAACACTTTCAGATCAGGTCCTGAGCAAACGTTTAAAGGAGCTGAAAGAAGAAGCGCTTGTCGTTACCGAAGATATTGAAAATACCATACCTCCTCAGATTCGTTATAGCCCAACAGCAAAAGGTAAAGAACTGCTGAAGATTATCCTTGATCTGCACCACTGGGGGCTAAAATGGAAAATCACAGGCAATGACTATTGCCAACTGAATGTGGTAAGCGGAAAGCTATAAGGATCACTCTTGTTAACCCTATTTATATCTCATGGAATCACTCTTTAGTGCCTGGAAAACGAGCAGAAAGGCCTACCTCAAGTTCTTCGAAAATTATTCATTGGAACAGCTCAATCGCATTCCCGACGGCTTCAGCAACAACCTCATATGGAATATCGGGCATATCATTGCCACACAGCATAAATTGATTTATATTGGATCTGATGTTGCAGGACACATTCCCGAGGAAGTCTTTTTAAACTACCAGTCCGGAACAAAGCCTACTGCACCTGTAGCGCAACAGGAAGCCGACTTGCTGAAAAGATTGCTCCTTGAACAGATAGAACCGACGATCAGTGATTTTAACAACAACAAATTTGTGACCTACCATGAACGTACTACGGGGACGGGCTTTCATCTCACTTCGATATACGATGCCTTCGAATGGAATAATTTTCATGAAGGGCTGCATCTAGGTTATATGATGAGCATCAGAAAGTTTATTGTGTAGCTATACGCATAGAAGATTAAGGTACATCCTGCTTTGATTCATTAAACAAGTGAATTATTGCGTAATCCCAATATGATGACCAATGTTTATCTGAAAGATAGGCTCAACATTTTGCAATTGACTAAACGCCTGCTTCGAGAGCGTCTCATTTGATCCCACAGATTGCTCCCTTAGCGCTGTATATTTCTGTAATATAAAAAATACGAAAACGTTGTAGTTAAATTACGAAAACGTTGTAGTTAAATTTTGTCTGCTCTGTTTTTTGGAAGTTTCTGGTACAATTTCATACCCAACCACCTACTCATATTGATTTTTTATATTGAAAATCGTGTTATTGAGACAAAATAGCACTTTTTTGATACGATCGAGTCCTGTTTTTCTAAGGGCTATTCTTCACTTTTACAGTTAAAATCCCTTAACACGAGGGAGCCAATTATAAAATTTATAAATCACCTAAAGTGAATATTTCTTTATGGGAAACAATTGTAAACTAAAACAAAATCGCTTTTGTCGCTTTGGAACTGGCAAATGGATGCCCTGTTCCTGCCTGCTCTGTCTAGTCTCGCTGGCTGCTCCTGCAATGTCGTTAAAAGCCAATGTGCCCTCCGATTCAATGGTTAGCCTTGAGGTACAAAACCGCGAAATTACCGGTAAGATATCTGATAGCAATGACCAGCCGCTAGCAGCAGTGACGGTCAATGTACCCGGCAGTAACATCAGTGCCGCGTCAAAAGCTGATGGTACCTATGCTATTTCGGTACCCCTGGATGCAAAAAAACTGGTATTCAAGCTGCTGGGCTACAAGAGCCAGGAAATTGACCTGACGCCGGCCAAGGTCTACAATGTGCAGTTAACATCCGCCACCGGCGAGCTGGATGAAGTGGTCGTGGTGGGCTATGGCACCATGCGCAAAAAGGATCTGACGGGCTCGGTATTGCAGATCCATCCGGATCGCATTGCCAATGAAAACCCCAAAACCGTACAGGATATCCTCCGTGGTTCGGCAGGGATGAATATCGGCTATGATGCCTCCGCAAAAGGCGGTGGCTCCATTGAGGTGCGTGGTAAGCGTTCGGTTTACGATAGCAACAGCGGGCACAATAATCCGCTGCTGGTACTTGACGGGATGATTTTCTATGGTGAGCTTTCTGAAATCAACCCGGATGATATCGAGCAGATCGACATCTTAAAGGATGCCTCTGCGGCGGCTATCTACGGGTCCAAGGCTGCAAGTGGTGTCATTATCATCAGTACCAAAAAGGGCAAACAGGGCAAGCCGACCATCAATATGACCATGAATGCGGGCGCTACCCAACTGAGCGAATACCGCAAAAGATTCAGTCCGGAAGCTTATATGCAGCATCGGGAAGACTGGTATACCAAGAATACCTATGGCATCGATCCGACGACGGGGATCTATGGGGCCTATCAAACGCGTGACGACAACGGAAACCTCACCGTGCCCTATGGCTTTTACCTCAATCCCGGCCAATTGCCCTCATCCTTATCGCTCGATGCCTGGCGCGCGCAGTCGACCAATCAGAATGGCGAATCTGACCAGAGTATCTGGGGCCGCCGATTGGGCCTGCAGGGAAATGCACTGCAGAACTTTCTGGACGGAAAAACGGTAGATTGGGCCGACCATACTTTTCGCACGGGTTTCAACCAGGATTATAACGCCAGTGTCAGTGGTGCCAGCGATAGGGTCAACTATTACCTATCCATGGGGTACCTCAAAAATGAGGGTACCGTCGTCAGCGATACATACAAGGCTGCCCGCGCCAATATGAAAATCAATGCACATGTAACCAACTGGCTGGAATTGGGCGCGAATGTGAATTTTCAGGACCGCTCCGACGGAAACATCGATATCGATATGGATCAGACACTGCGCAATAGCCCTTACGCCGATTATGCCGATGCCAACGGCAACCCCCTGCAATATCCACTCAGCGAGCAGTTCAGCCAGCGCGGTTATAACTATGATTTTCAGAAGAAATATCTCGAGCTGGACAAAGGGTATACGGTATTTAATTCCATTTTCAATGCGAAAATTAAACTGCCTTTTAACATAACCTATTCCTTCAACGCGTCGCCGCGCCTGCAGTATTTCCACGACCGCTATTTTATGTCGGCCGAGCTCCCCGGATCTAATCCCGCCGATCGTGGGGCAAACCGCGAGCAGACCAAACGCTTCGACTGGTCGCTCAACAATACCATCAGTTGGGAACAGACCTTTGCGGACAAGCATCGACTGATGCTGACTTTGGTGCAGGAAGCCGAGGAGCAGCAATCCTGGAGAGACCGCATTGAGGCCCGTAATATCTTACCTTCGGATGCACTGGGCTTTCACAATACCGAAAATGGCTCGAAGGAAAACAGCAGCTTCGATAGCTACGACACGCACCAGACAGCGGATGCCTTATTGGCCCGTTTATTCTATTCTTACGACGATCGCTATATGCTTACGGCTTCCATCCGGCGGGATGGCTACTCGGCCTTTGGTACCTCCAATCCGTATGCGACCTTTCCTTCGTTGGCCCTGGCCTGGAACTTTACCAAAGAGAAGTTCTTTAAATGGACCGATGTGATGGATTATGGGAAATTGCGTGTTTCATACGGTAAAAATGGCAATCGACAGCTTGCTGATCCCAACCTGGCACTTGCCAACCTGTATTCAGGCAGCGGCAAAATGCATGGTTACCTCAATTCGGCCGGCGAACTCCTCCAGTATCGGTACCTGATGGTAGACCGCCTGGCCAATCCCAATCTGCAATGGGAAAAGACCACCGCATGGAATTTTGGCCTCGACTTCGGCTTCTTAAAGAACCGGATTTCGGGTACACTGGAATACTACCTGATGCAGACCCACGATATGATCATGGAGCAAAAGCTGCCCAATTTTACAGGATTTAGCCGCATCACCACCAACTTGGGGCAAGTGGACAACAAGGGAATTGAACTGACTTTAAATACTGTCAACCTCAAAAAGGAAACGCTGCAATGGTCCACCACCTTCAGTTTCTCGTATAATAAGAACCAGATTGTGCATCTGTATAAGAATTACGAAGACGTGCTGGATGCCAATGGGAACGTGGTCGGCAGCAAGGAAATGGACGAGATTTCGAATGGCTGGTTTATCGGTCAGCCCATCGGGACGATATGGGACTATCGTGTGACAGGCATATGGCAGGCCAATGAAGCTGCCGACGCGGCCAAATATGGGCAGGCACCCGGTGACCCCAAAGTGGCCAATGTGTATACAGCAGATGATGTGGTCAATGCCAATGGTACAAAACCGGTGTACAACAATAACGACAAGGTCTTTTTGGGACAGACCGATCCGCGTTTCCGCTGGTCGATGCGTAATGAACTGACTTTATGGAAAGACCTTAGCTTTTCGTTTAATATCTATTCGTATATGGGGCACAAAAGCCTGTCGGGCAATTACCTGAACAACGACGATGATGGCGGACGGATGGCTTATGGACTGGCTAACCTGCCAGCGAAGGAATACTGGACGCCAGATAACCCCACAGATCGCTATGGCCGTATTGAGGCCAAAGGACCCATCGGGGCCGAGGGTGCACAGCGGCTTTACGACCGTTCTTTCATCCGCCTCGACAATATTTCTGTAGGCTATACGCTGCCAACGGCATTTACATCCAAATATCACTTGAACCGGGTGAAGCTGTATGGTACCGTGCGCAATGTGGCCACCTGGACCAAAGAATGGGAGTATGGTGATCCGGAGACGGGTTCCTGGGCTTCACGGGTGTTTACCTTCGGTGTGAATTTATCTTTATAACCTGATTAATTTGATCGCTATGAACTTGACAATAAATAAATCCAGATCCCGTAACAGGGGGATCGTCATCCTACTTGCTGCTGCGCTGGCCATAAGTAGCTGTTCGAAAGAATTTCTACAGCCTGACCCACTGTCTATCTATCTGCCCAATGAGACCTTTAATACCGAGTCTGGCCTGCTGTCGGCCATGGCTATCTGTGACCGCCACCTCAAGGGGTATTGGGCCACGGATCATAATGAGATGCTGACCCTCGGTACGGAATACATCTTCTCCGAACTGATGGTGGCCAGCAATACAGACAAACGCAGCATGATGGCGGATGTGGCCAATATGCTCACCCCGACAAGCGACAACTCCAGCCTACAGAACCTAGACCGCTCCAATAGTATGTGGTACCTGTGGGAGGAAACTTATAAAGGCATCAGTTATGCCAACACCATTATCAAATATGTGGATCAGGTGCAGACCTTGAGCGAACAGGATAAAAATGCCTACAAAGGGCGGGCATATTTTCACCGTGCATTCCGGTATATGGCCTTGGTCTTTGAATACGGCGATGTCCCTTTGGTCACGACCATTATCGATGTGCCCAAACAAAATTACCGGAGCACCAAACGTGACGCCATTCTGCAGATGATTACCAAAGACCTAGAATTTGCCGTACAATGGGTGCCCGACCAGAAAAATATGAGCCTGATCGGCATGATCAACAAAGGTGCCTGCCGGATGTTGCTGGCCAAATGTTATCTGGCCCTGGGAGCGTATCAGAAAGCCAAGGAACAGACTGATATTCTGATTGATCAATCGGGTTATGCGCTGATGACCGAAAGCTTCGGAACGTTCAATGATGGGGGCGAGGCGCAGACCTGGCCCATCACGCGTAACGTCATCTGGGATATGCACCGTCCTGAAAACAAATTGATTCCGGCCAACCGCGAGGTGATCATGGGGATGCCCAACAGGGGTGCCGATGCGGAGTCTTTTGTGAAAATGCTGACCATGCGGATCTTATATCCCTTTGTGTTTGACACCCGTATACAGACAACGGATGGTAAACAGGCTTTGTTGAACATCAAACGCAACAGTGGGGATTATAATGCAAAATATGACTATATGCGCGCTTTTGGCCGCGGTATCGCGACTTTCCGGCCAACATCTTTCCAATCGAAGGGGGTATGGGCTGTAAACGGTAAGCAAGATGAAGGTGATCTGCGCCACAGCGCCAAAGTGGGAAACTGGCTGCGGATGGAAGACTACAAGGTAAACAATAAGGCTTCAAAGGATTTTGGGAAGCCGGTCACGCTGAAAGATCCCGAAACGGGTAAACTCCTTTGTAGCGACTCCATCCGCCGCTGGTATGATGTGCCACACTATAAATTTTTCCTGGATGATCCCGTTAGTGAGGCTAATATCAGTGGTTCGGACGGTTCACGCGGGGCCACCAATGGTAGTGTTGCCGACTGGTACCTGTATCGCCTGGCCGAGGCTTACCTCTTGCGCGCCGAAGCTAAATATTATATCAACCCAGCCGATGGAACGATCAAAGACGACCTAAACGCCGTGCGCCAGCGCGCAAAATGTACCGAACTGTATCAGGGAACAGTGAGCATTGGGGATATCATGAACGAAAGGGCCCGCGAACTCTACTGGGAGGAATGGCGCAATGTGGAACTAAAAAGGGTATCGCTCTGCCTGGCACGCAGTGGTAGACCTGATGAATGGGGAAATGTATACAATCTGGACAATTTCGACAAACAGAGTGGTACCGATGCGATCGGTGGAAGCTACTGGTATCAGCGTATCGTGCATTATAGCTTATATAATAAAGGAATCATTCATGTCAATGCAACGGGTCTAAGTGATATCAAGTATACCATGGACAAAAAGAATATGTACTGGCCGATTCCAAATGTGGCGATTACTTCCAACATTAAAGGCCAGTTAAAGCAAAATTATGGTTACGACGGTTATAATCCCGCTACTCCGGTATGGGATAAATGGGAGGATGCCGTTGCGGATGAAGCAACAGCAGACTAGTCCTGTCGATGCTCCTGAACCGATCCGCTCTCTTGAGATCGGTGCAGGATTTTTTTAAACACAGTAATTTAAAACATAAAATGATTTGGTATGATAAAGAAAATCCTTTTGTTTTTATTGGTGCTTCCTGTTCACTATCTAATGGCACAGGCCGATCTGGCAAATTTTCCGGCTGCTGCGGACCCCAAGGAAGTAGGACACCGCATTGCACATCGTTTCATTGCAGGCAAGCATATGTTGCACGCAGGGAAATGGATCAGTTATCCGGAGACGTTTTATTGGACGGGTGCTATTAACTATGCACACTTAACCGGTGATGAGGAGTTGATGCAGGCCATGAAAGACCGCTTCTCGAAATTAACGGCAAGCGAGCAGCAGCTGCTGCCCATTAAAAATCACGTCGACTTAAATATGTTCGGGAGTCTTCCGTTGCGGCTTTATCAGCTGACCAAAGATAGAAGCTACCTGGACCTTGGCTTGCCCTACGCCGATACGCAATGGGAGTTGCCACAAAATGCCAGTCAGGCCGAAAAGGACTGGGCACAAAAAGGATACTCCTGGCAGACCCGCCTCTGGATTGACGATATGTACATGATTACGATCGTACAAACTGCCGCGTTTAAAGCGACCGGTGAATCGAAATATCTCGATCGCGCAGCCAAAGAAATGGTGTTTTATCTGGATGAATTACAGCGCCCCAACGGGTTGTTTTATCATGCACCAGATGTGCCTTATTACTGGGGCCGTGGTAACGGATGGATGGCAGCTGGCATGACCGAGTTACTGCATATGCTCCCACAGGATCACGCGGACCGACCCCGTATATTGAAGGGCTACCGTACGATGATGAAGAGTCTGAAGCAACAGCAGCGCAAAAGTGGGATGTGGAATCAGCTGATCGACGAGGCCGACTGCTGGGCCGAAACATCCGGGTCGGCTATGTTTACCTATGCAATCATTTCGGGTGTAAAACAGGGTTGGCTCGATGCAAAACAGTATGGTCCTGTGGCCCGTCGTGCCTGGCTGGCGCTGGTCAACTATGTGGACGATCAAGGCGCGGTGTCAGAGATCTGCGTGGGCACCAATAAAAAGAATGATAAACAGTATTATTATGATCGTCCCCGCCACAGCGGCGATTACCACGGTCAAGCGGCCTATATGTGGTGCGTCAATGCGCTGCTGGAAGGAAAGGAGTAGATAGGGTCTTATTTTTAAGTGTTAGGAGATAATAACATATTTTAGCTTCTGATTATTGTTTTGTAATGGAAGGCCCTTAACGTTGCTAATTACGGGTTCAGAATGGTATTTAAGGCGATGATTACCGGCTCAGAAAGGCGCTTAAGTGGATAATTACCGATTAGGAATGGTATTTAAGGCGATGATGGCATTTCCTTCGACGCGGACTTACGAAGTTGTCCTCCGAAACTATGTGTTTACGGTTTTTTTCTGTCGGGCGATTTTGTAATCGTGCGAAAGGTTAAAGCAAGGGCCAGTACTCGAAATATAAAAATGGCGGAATCCCTCTCATGGGTTCCGCCATTTTCTAAGGGACTAAAACGTCAATAAACCCAATGTTAAACTGGCGGTATAGCGCGACTGCCCTTTTTCAATGGTCCCCAAAGGGCTGGAAAGGGCCGTCTCCACACTGCCGGATCCCTTGAGATAGAGCTGATTGTTGTTCTTTCCGAGGTTGGCAAGCCGGTATTGGATACTTAAGGCATTGGTCACCCGGTCTTGTACCAGATACTGGTAGATGGGCAGCGCAATGCTGTTGGCGACAAAATTGCTCGAATAGCTTTTATCGGTATAGTTCCACTCATTTTTTACCGCGAAATTGTAGTTGGAGGCCAGGTCAATGACCCAGCGTGATACGGCTTTGTTAAAACGGAGGCCAATATCCATGCGATCGATAATTTCCTTGCTCTGCGGTAGGGCATAGCGGTTGTCCCAACCTGAATAACTCAGTGAAGCCTTGGCAAACCAGTCGGAACGGTAGGAGCTTGTTTCTTTGGCCAAAAGATAGGCCAAGGAGGCCTGACTGCGGACCGCTGTATTCAGTGTGCCTTCAAAGATGGTCTCGTAGCTGCGATCTTCGCTACGTTGCAACTGCTGGTATTCGGTATTGGAAATGTCCCGGTACAACAGGTTCAGATCGAAATGATGATTGTAGACCCCACGTTTGAGGTCTAGGGCTGAGGACAGGCTGTACTGATCGGAACGATGCCTACCTGCTTGCATGGGGTAGGTAACTCCATCGCTGACCTTTTCGTCGTGGCGCAGGTAGCCTCCCGACAGCAACCAGCGCAGTGAACCGGCTTCATAGCGGTAACTCAGTTCTGTGCCATAGGCGTTTGTGATATACGTGCGGTACGCGTCACTGGTCATCAGGACTGGTGCGGCGCTCATATATTCCCCGAGACCCAATCGCTTGTACAGGTTGTACTGCTGATTTTCATTTGCGCGCGTTATTTTCAGATCATTTTTGTCGTGCTGATAAATCGCCGCCAGGCCGAGCTGATGGCGCGGGCTGATTTTGTAGGTAATATTTGGCGCCAGCCGGATTTTATTTTCCGTATCCAGGGAGCGCGGGTCCATTTGCCTTGCGCCGATAGCGACCTGATAGCCGAGGTCAAAACCGGCCCGCATTTTACCGCTGGCAAAACTTGGGCTCGCGATTTTCAGGCCCATATTGTAAAACTGCTTGTTCCAGTCGCCCTTCAGCGAATCGACGATCTGGTAGGGATTGTCCGTAAAGGGATTGATCAGGCTGCTGTAGGCAAGTTGCTTCTCTTTCAGGGTTTTAAAATCAAAGCTTCCGTAAAGGGTCCAGTCTCCGGCCCGCTGGAATTTTTCAGCGGAGAACTGCAGGCCCTGTTTTGATTTGCCAGTAAAGGGATGCCTAAAATCTCCGCCTTCGTAGAAGTAGCCTAATTCCGTGTTGCCCACAGCCGGTAGATTGAGCTCCGCCAGAAAGGCGCTGGTATGGAGTTTCAGCAGGCGCTCTTTTTCTTTGGCGTAGCTGAGGGTTGTATTTTCCTGGGCATGCAGCTGCACGAAGCTGGCCGCAAATGCCAGGGAAAAAATATATTTTATATTCATGATGCTCCTGCTTATTTGGAATAACTTTTAGGACTGGGGGTATCGTTGATGCTAAAGTCGGCGGATGAATTGTTGGTATCCATCAGCACTTTAACGCCATTGATCTCTTCCCTTACTTTTCGGACCACCGATTTTCCTGTGCCGGCACCACCGCCCACAAAGGCTACTCCGGCGTCAATATTGCCCGGCAGGCGTTTCTTGTCCAGTGTGATGGTACTGTTGGCGACACAGTCTATGCCGTCGATCACCTTGTCAACCGGTACTTTTACATAGCGTGTGGAAGCTGTCGCTCCGGGCTCGGTAACGGTTTCATAGCCGGTATAATCATCGGGTGAAAGGATGACGAGTCCGGACCCATTGACGCCGGGCAGCCAGTCGAATAGGGTTAGCGAAGAGCTGTGGATCAGTGTCACATTGGGTACATCGGGCGAGTCGGTGTCGTTGGTATTTCCCGGTGGATTGAAATAGGTTTCGAAATCTGCTATTCCTGCGCCCAGGTCCGTTGGTGCATTCGGATTGCCATTGGGATCTGTTTTGTGATTGATGCCGTCGACAGCGATAACTAGGGATTTGCCCGGTGGCACGGGATGGTGCACACCGGCGCTACCCGGAATGGTCCAAAGGGAGGCCAGGTATATGTTTTGTTGATCCTCGATGAATTTCGTGGCAACGGATGATCCTGCTTTCGTGGCTCCGAAAGAGAGGCCGCCGGCATAGAGGGTGTCGGTCGAGTTGTTGTAGATCTCGACAAAACCGTCATACAGATAGGAGGCATTGTTGGGTGTCCTGCTGCCGGTATAGTAAAACTCTTTGATCACAAATCCACCGACGGCACCGCCGCTCAGCTGGATTTGTGTTTTTCCGGACTCCTGGATACGTAGGGAGGCAACGGTGGCATTCAGAAAGGCCTTGCCTTCACGTCCGATAATGGTCAGGCTCTCGGTTTCGGTGATCTCCCGGCTGGCCGTGACAGTATAGATGCCGGGTAGGATATCATGTAGGTCAACCTCGCCCTTGCCATTGCTGGTAAATTGAGTGGTTTGTCCTGTAAATGTATTCTTAAGTGTCACCGCTGCCCCCTGGGCAAAGAGCTCCTTATAGGTGCCCGGATAACGCAGGGTGAGGGTATAGGAAAGTGTATTTACCGGCGCGAAATCTTTGCGGCAGCCGCTCAATAGAGCCAGTAACGCGATCAGGTAGATATAACAGCTAATTTTCTTCATTTTATTAGAATTTAATAGACAGTTCGGTCCCAAAAAAGATATCTATATTCCGTTTTGTGAACTGCTCGGGGTAGCGTGTACTCTTTACCAATGGTCTATTGTTGATGAAATTATTGGTGTAGAACGAGAAGCCCATATTCCTGGCGAATTCCTTTGTAAGTTTCATATTGAACAACCAGAGGGGTTTCCAGCTTTCAGTCCGGAAGGTGCCCTCATTCAGGCTCAGGTAGATATCCCGGTCTACGGCGGTAATCTGCTGGCGTTCGGCTTCTGAAAAATAGGTAATGGCCATCGGCTGGTCCGCACCCAAGGGGATGTAACCTATGGGCAGGCTCGAAAAGTCTACATTGCGTTCTTTGTCGATCCAGATGGTCTGCGCGGTCAGGGTCAGGATAAACCGCAGTTCGGGAATATGGTGTATCGCCCGTAAGGTGGTCACAAAGCGCTCGGCATCTGTGCCACGGGGTGCAAATACCCCGATACGGGTCATGGGCTTGTTGGGTACCTCCTGCGCGAGGATATAGGGTGTCGTAGTCGTTGACTTGGTGGACTGGTAGGCGCCTGTCAGCTGAAAGGAGGTACGGATGGCGTCAAAACGCCCCATGTCCAGGTCAAACTCGGCTCCCTTATTGATGATCTGCCGGCCATTGGTCGGGGTGGCATAGCTAAATACATACGGGGTATTGGTCACATCGTCGCTCAGAATCGGTTTACCGCCCGGTACTTCCTGCTGTACGGTATAGGTCGGGATAAGCGCATAGTGCAGGTTGTTCAGCGTGGTCATGTAATCGTAGGCATTGTCGATTTTATCATGGTACCCAGTAATGCTGAGGCGCTGGGTTTTCCCGATTTTCCAATCGATGCCGATTTCCTTTTTGTGCGACTTGGCCAGTTTAAGTTGTTTATTTCCTGTTTCGTAGACGCGTGTGCTCATCAGCGCAAGTGCCTCATTGGGGTCCTGTTTGTAGTAATTTAAACTGAACACGTCGAAATAGGCATTTTCGGGATAGAGCAGGTTCAGTGTCGGCGCCTTGCTGGCGATACCATAGCCGGCACGCAGGCTGAACGAGGGCAGGAGGTCATAGCTCACATTGATCCGTGGGGACAGTGCGGCTTTGTTGTCGCTGCGGAAGGGCTGCAGCTGATCCATTCGCAGACCTGCTTGAATGGACAATTCGCGCTCGCCAAAGCGGGCGGTCATGCGGTCCTCGGCGTATGCGCCAAGCTGATTTAATGCCGGTACATCCCGATAGGCCCGGGCGCGATAACCGTTCATGTCCCGGGTACGGTAGGGGAAGTTCGGATCGAACGTCTTCCCGGCACCGGTATTGACATCCATGCGGTAGTCTGCACCGACAAGCAGACGGTGGCTGAAAAGACCGGTCTTGGCGTAAAACTCATCCGATAGCTTGGCAAATAGATTGATTGGCTGTCCTTCTACCCAGGCTTTATTGGTATAGCTTGCAGGTAAATAGGGGACTTCAAATGTACCATCGCTGTAGGAGTTTCCAACGGCAGAGATACCCGAAGTTCCGGAATTCTCGAGGTAGGATTTTTGGAGTGCGTAGTTTAACGACAGGGTATAATTTAACTGGCGGGCCAGCGCTTTGTTGAGCTTCCATTTTCCGTTAGTGGCAAAGCGGTAGCTGTATTCCTGCGACTTGTTGCGCTGGGGTACCGCATTGGCATCGGGATCAACTTTGACATTGTCCAGGTTGCTGCCAAAGGAAAAATAGGTATTGGTATAGAGGGGCTTGTCCTGACCAAATGTTTTGGTATACTGCGCCGATCCGGTCAGCCGGTTGTAGGCGGAGTAAGCCGAGATCTCCTTGTCCCGGGCGCGGGTGTAGTCCAGATCAACGAATAGGGTACCGCGGTTGCGGCCCAGGTCAAAACCCTGTCCGGCCCAGAACTGGGTCAGTTTGGGGTTGATACGCCCTTTTACCTGCAGCTCTTCCTTACCGGCTTTGGTCTGCACAAGAATGGCACCGGAGGTCATGTCTCCGTATTCAACACCGGCAATGCCGCGGATGACTTCGACGGATTCGATATTGTCGGCGGTATATTGCCGCATATCTGCACCTAGTCCCTGTGAAGTGGAGAAAGCACCGCTTGAACCACTGGATCCCGAGGTGCCCGTGATGATGCCGGCGGAGCCTAGGGACTGCAAATTGGCATTGTTGGATATCGGGGCGCCATTGATAATCAGGGATGTCCCGAGCGAACTCATATAATCGGACGATCGGTTGCTGCGGTCGGTATTCCCTACATTTCGGATACCGGCCTTGTTTACATTGGTAAAATCTGGATTGATGGTAATTGCACCCGGAAGCAATTGCAGCACTTCCCCGAGGCTGGTTGCCTGCATATGTTCAATGGCTTTTCGGTTGATGATGGTCGAGGTGGCACCTTCCTTTCGGTTTTCCTGGGCGACAACGACCACATCCGCTAGCGCGATTGAATTCTCTTCCATTGCAAGGGCAATGGGCTGCTTGCCGGTAGTCACGGATTGTTCAATGCTTCGCATGCCTAAATAGCTGACAACAAGGGTGTAATGTCCCGTTGGCATGCGCGGAAAGCTAAAGTATCCCTTGTCATCGGTCTTGGAGTACAGGCCCAGTTCCCGGATCTGTACAGTCGCTCCCTTGACTGCTTTGCCGCTTGCTTTTTCAGTAATGACACCGCGGACCTCTAGCTCCTGCAAAGCACGTTCGGTGGATGCCGGGAGCGTGATGGCGCTAACGGCCAGGGGCGCGGTGGATAAGGTTAGCAGGGCAAAGAACAGAACGGAGCGTTGCCGTATCAGGGCTGTGTCGTTATTTCCCATGGCTATGTCCCATATTTTCGGGGTTAATCATGATATGTGCTTTGTACGATCCTTCGTCCATTAACCAGGGAATACCTGGTACGCCGGGTTTGCTGGATAGGCCGATATCTGCGGCCTTGGCATAGGGGACATAGATCACATAACGCCGCTGTGCGCCTTCAATTTCTCCGCTGCTATTGTCCAATTTGGCCAATGGTCCCCAGTAACCGTAGAGGATGGTCGGACCTTGCGGAATGGTTAATTTGCCGGCTTTGTGCTCCGCTTCCCGGATTTCATCGCGCTGCTTGCGTTTGCCTTCCGCGATTAATTCTCGGCCTCGAGCCATAAAAGGATCCAGGCTTTTGGGGTAGGCATAGGCATAAAGTACGGATAATTTATAGTCGGGGGCGAGGCAGATCAGATTGTTGGAAGCTGTGCCTTCCTGTAGGGTGACAAATTCTCCTTTTTCATTGTAACCAAGTACTTTGGCGCCTTCACGCTGGTCGGCCGGAGCGGCCTGTAAGGCGATTTTTATCTGTAGATCTTTTGCGAGCGGACTGCGTTGGGCTTGTTGCCCGAATACGGACAGGCTACCCCAGCTGAGCGCCAGGGCGAGGATAAGGTGTTTCATAGGTATTCGATTAATGCTGTTAATGATTAATTGTTTTTGCTTGTTGATGGCATTATGTTGCAAATATATGTATTTAGATTTATTATAAATAAGTGAAATTTAAAATATTATTTGAGTTAAATCAAATTAATAAGGGGTTTAATCGCCTTTTTTTAGATTAAATAATTTATTTTTAATCGTTTTAAATAAAGATATGTACATTTGTATGCGTCTTTATGCGTACTTTAATACATCTTACTATGAAGCATTTCACATTGACGGGTTTAACCCTCGCCTTGAGCGTATTGGCAGCGGACGGGCTGCATGCGCAAAGCATACAGCAGCCGACAGTGAAAACTCCGACGACTTTTGCCATTGTCGTCGACCAGCATACTTACGATCAGGCAAAGCCGGAGATCGACGCTTATCGGGCGGCGGTAGAAAAAGATGGCTTGGGTACTTATATTATTTCAGGCCGCTGGAGCAAACCGGAAGAGATCCGGACCATATTGCAGGACCTCCATGGAAAACAGCAACCCCTAGAGGGGACGGTGCTGATCGGTGATATCCCGATTCCGATGCTGCGCGATGCACAGTTTTTGACCTCGGCCTTCAAGATGTCGCAAAACATCCGTTGGGATAAGTCTTCGGTGCCTTCTGACCGCTACTACGATGACTTTGACCTGCAGTTTGATTTTATCCGTCAGGATACGGCCAAGACATGCAGCAATTATTTCTATTATTCCCTGCGTGCCAATTCGCCGCAATATATACAGCTAGATATCTACTCGGCCCGCATTAAACCGCCGGTGGAAAATGGCGAGGATCCGATTGCCAAAATAAAGGCCTACCTGAAAAAAGTGGTCCGGCAGAAAGGGCAGACCAGGGCGCTAAATGATATGGTCCTTTCCACGGGCCATGGCTACAATTCGAATTCGGTCAATTCGACAATCGGTGATGCCCTGGCGCTGCGGACACAGATGCCGCATCTGTTCCGCCCGGGAAACTCGGTCAAGTTTATCAATTTCCGCTCCGACAATTTTATTAAGTTCAACCTCTTGAATGAACTGAAGCGGGAGGGACTGGATTTCGCCTACATGACCGGACATGGTACCGCGACGCTGCAGCTGCTCAACGGCTATCCGCTGGCATCCAATCCGCAACCGTCGATGGATAACGTGGCCCGGTATCTCCGTTCCAAACTGCGGTCGGCAAAAGAAGATGGCCGCGATGTGGAAGCGGTAAAAAAATCCTTTATGGAATCCCTTGGCGTAAATGAAAAGTGGATGCTGGATGCCTTTGATCCCAAAAGCATCGCTGCGGATTCTCTCTTTAATGACGATATGGATATGCAGATCCACGATGTAAAAGATACACATATCAAAGCACCGCTGGTTTATCTGAACTCCTGTCTGACGGGCTCCTTTCACCTGCCCAATTATCTGGCGGGTTATTACCCTTTTTCTGACAATGACAATGTTGCGGCGGTAGCCAATTCTGTAGGTGTGCTGCAGGATCTGTGGCCCGGCGAACTGATGGGCCTGTTGCAGCATGGTGTACGGGTGGGCAACTGGATGAAACATATGGCCTATCTGGAGACGCATATCCTGGGGGATCCAACCTATCATTTCGAAGGAGATGCCGAGCAGCGGTTGAAAATCAATACGGCTATCGGTGCATGTGACGGGCGTGTCAGCTACTGGAAAACGTTGCTGAAAGAAAATGATGCAGACCTGCAGGCGCTTGCCCTGGTTTACCTCTCGCGTCTACTGCCCGAAAAGGAACTGAGCTCTTTGTTAAAACAATATTACTTTGAGTCGGCCTTTGAAACAGTACGTACCCAGGCGTTTATCCAGTTGCGGCAACTGGAAAATCCGGATTATTTTGAGGTATTGCATGCCGCAAAATCGGATTCGTATGAGTTTATCCGCCGTTCGGCGGTGTATGACCTGGCGGAGTTTGGCGGCAACGATTTTGTGAAGGACATGATCCAGCTGTATGTCAGTGATCCGCATTCGGAGCGCGTGGGATACCGCTTGCGAACTTCGCTGAGTTATATGGATCCTATGCTGGTCAGACAGGAGATCGACCGGCAGATTCGCCTCAACCCGAACCTGAGCAACGGTAAACTTCTGGCGGAAAAACTTGACCAGATTGTCGCTTCCGGTGAGCGGGCGACCCAGGCATTGGAGAAAAAGATTTTAAACAAGGACGAGAAGGAGAAGGAGCGAATGAATGAGATCCGTACCATGCGGCTGTACCGTTACCATCGGATGGTGCCAATATTGATCGCGACAGCCTCGGACAAGGGCAATTCGCCGGATATTCGCGTCACGGCGCTTGAAGCACTGAGCTGGTTCCCACTGTCTTATCAGCGGACTGCGATCGGGGAGGCCTGTGCACAGTTGCTAAACTCGGACGCACCGGAAACCGTGAAATATCAAAGCTTAAAAACAAAAAACATCATGGCTGGATTCTCAAAAAAGTAAACTTTTAGGCTACTTCCCTCCAAAAGTGTCTAACGTTTTGGGGGCTTTACATTATTTGGCGGGATGTTTTTTATTCTCTTGCGTGTTTCTTTTGAGTATTTCTTTCACGCCGGCTTTTGTTAAAATAATCGTATTGTAAGTGCCCATTTTGTCCTTTACAAATTCAATGGTCCTGTCGTTATCCTCGGATCTGAAAAATTTTGTGTCAGACTCGGGGATAAGTTCTGTTTCGGTATCATTGTAATAAAGCTTCCCATTCCTATGGAGGATCTGAACCTGACCATACTGGCCCACATAGCGCTTATACAAGGTAGAGTCTATCGCTGCACGATGATGTCGGTACGGGAGCTCGACTTCTTTTCCCAATGCAATTGCTGAAAGTCCATAAGCAATCATATGGGAGAGTGATTCGTTATTGGAAAGGACCGTGACAAAAAGTTTGTCATCGGTATAGCGGTTAAAGGAACTCATTGTGCCGAAAAAACCACCATCGTGTGCGATCAGCTGATGCCCATGGTTGTAAAAGGGATTGATGATAAAGCCATAGCCCCAGTTTTCGGCGTTATGGGCCGTAAACATTTTTTTCTTCATCTCGGCAGATAAAATAGCGGTTCCATAAAGCAGGCTGTCCCATCGTGCCAGATCTTCGACGGTCGAGTAAACGCCATCATGGCCAACATTGATCTGCCAGTTGATATAGGGATTGCGTATCAGGCCATGTTCGCTATGGCAATAGACCTTTGCCATTTTGGATACGATGGAGTCATTGTTGCTGACGCCTGTATTGTTCATGCCTGCTTTTTCAAAGATATTTTTCTTTAAAAAAGTAGCATAAGGTTCACCTGAAACTTTTTCAATGATCTTCGCCAATAGGTAATAACCGATGTTGCTATAAGCACTTTGGCTGCCGGGTGAAAATACATAAGGAATCTGCTTGATGGCCGCATAGGCGGAATCATTGCTGATGCTGGATACAGCGATTTCTTTGAAACCCATGGCCAGCCCGGAGGAATGGGACAATAGCTGATGGATGCTGACACTGTCGGCTTTGGGATAATCTGGAAAAAATCTGCTGAGTTTATCATCAAGGGATAATTGACCCCGGTCAACTAATTGCAGGATCGCTGTCGCAGTAAATTGTTTGGTGACTGAGGCCAGCTGAAATTTGGTATCGACGGTATTGGGAATAGACCACTCATAATCGGCCAGCCCATAGGCTTTTTTGAGTAGTGGGACAGCATCTTTTGACACAAGCACTGTTCCGCTAAAATGATTAATGGCAACCTGTGCCTGCATATAGTCGGCTAGTTTTGCCGATGTGTTCTGCTGTCCAAAAACCAGCATCGGACAGAGGATAATGAATAGAATAAACTTCATGGACTGTTGCATCAATTAATTATACAGCAATGTTACCATTAAAAAAAACGCGGTCATTGTATTTTTGTAAACCCCTTAAATAAAAATCCATTTGATCTCATCCCGCTCCAGGGCTGCTATTTTGGAAAAGAACACTTTTGGTGTAAAACCGGTCAATTTTTTAAAATCCCGGATCATGTGCGACTGATCAAAATAATCGACATGATAGGATCGGCCTATGTTGTTTTTATCGTCCTGCTGGTTTTGAATAGCTGCCCGGAACCGGACTATTTTTTTGAATTGCGATGGACTCTTGCAGATATGCTGATCAAAATGTTTGTTGATCGTTGTCCGTGATCGCCCGATTTTGCGCGACAATGTCGTCATGGACTGATTCAGGTTGTTGGTATCGAGCATTTCGCGGAGCATATTTTCTAGCAGCAGATCTTCAAAAGGGCGGAGTTTTGAGAGCCAATAGGCTTCCAGGGCCTGGATGCGCTCCTGATGATCTGCGATGGAGAGAATGGTGGCCATGACCTCTTTATAATCGGCGTGGGGATTAAAATCGGGAAAAGTTCCGCTGTTGTAGTGCCGCAGGTCATGCGCGATAAAAGCACTTAGCCCCAGCGGCTTGAAGTAGGTGGTGATTTCATTTATTTTTCCCTCGTAGCTGATCAGGACGGGTTGATTAAAGTCGCAGACAAGGTTGGTCTCTATGGGGGCTGTGGGGCAATGTGTTGTAATGATCTTGTCGGCTGTGACGAACGTACTGGTCTGTTCGCTGATGGTCACGATGGTATAAATACTGGGAAAGGTAAAATAGGTAACAGGCTTCTCGCTTGCAGTTTTCTCTAGGATATAAAAACACGCAATATAGCGCTTCAATAGGGGGCTCTCAGGTTGATAGATTTTTAGGATCATTTGTTATACAGCTGTTTTTTTTAACCTTCTTCATGGTTAAAGGTCGTCCGATGAATTTTTTTATTGGTATTCGAACGAGGCTTTAAGTTACACTTTTAATCAATGCGGACAAGTGGGAAGGCAATGGTATTTGTGAAAATTTCGACCGGTGGAAGAATAAAAAATAGGGATGTCATGCCTCATTAAATCAATGAGTTGTGTAAATTTAGCAAAGCCTAATCCCTGTTGTACGGAAATTTTCGGGAAAATTGTATCCCTAAGGGATCTTGTAGTGTGATCGGGTCGTTGGCTTATTCATCAGTAATCGAAAAAAATAAGGGAATGAACAGACACCTACTAAACCTATTTTATTGCATTTTTTTATGTTTTTTCTATGGTCAACCAAGTTGGGCCGCTGAAAAATCCGGCGCATCCATTTTTCCCGATCAATTGACCTGTGAATACCGGACAAACCCGCTGGGCGTAGATCAAAGGCAACCTCGGCTGGGTTGGCTGCCGCAGGCAACCAATAACAATGCGTATGGACAAAGGCAACGCGCTTACCGGATTCTCGTCGGTACAGACTCTGCTGCATTAGTCCGCCAAAAAGGGGAAAGCTGGGATTCGGGTTGGATGCAATCATCCGATACGCAACATATCCGGTATCAGGGTAAACCGCTGACTTCAGACCGGGTCTATTTCTGGTGTGTTGCTGTTCAGGATGAACGGGGTCGGATATCCGCTTATAGCCCGATCGCAAAATGGACAAGCGGACTATTTGACGAAAAGGACTGGACTTCCAGCTGGATTGGAACAGGGGATACCTATGACCCGAGGGCGAAAGACTGTAACCTGGATGATCCCTGGTTCCGGAAAACGATCACACTAAAGGAGACCGTTGCGGATGCCCGGATCTATGTTGCTTCGGTCGGATTTCACGAACTCTATGTCAATGGGAAAAAAATTGGAAACTCGATATTAACACCCGCAGTAACAGACCATAGCAAACGGGCCCGTTATGTCACGTATGACATTGCACCGTATCTGCGCCGGGGGCAGAATACAATCGCATTTTGGCTGGGTACAGGCTGGTCCATCTATGCACCTTATGCAACAGCCGATAAACCCCGAAGCCCCATTCTTCGTGCACAGGCTCAGCTTTATGATACAGGTGGAAAACAATTCGCGCTGATCTCAACGGATAAAAGCTGGAAAACACATCCAAGTCCCAACAAGCTCTTAGGCAATTGGTCTCCGAATAATTTTGGTGGCGAATTGTTCGACGCGAACAAGGATATTCCCAATTGGAATTCGTCGGAATTTTCGGATAAATCCTGGCAGCAGGCGCAGGAATTTCAGCCTAAACTTGTTTTGTCTGCGCAGGCTGTGGAAGATAATGTTCTTTTTAAAGAAATCCGTCCAGTAGCTATAGCATCCCTGCCAAATGGTGATTATCGGGTTGATATGGGCGTTAATTTTGCGGGCTGGACTGAGATTGAAGTAAAAGGCAGTCCAGGTAAGCGGATTGATTTCCTCTATTCCGAACGATCGCAGGAGGAGATGACCTTTAAAAATCGGAGTGCCTATATCCTGGGGCCGACAGGGCGGGGTACGTTCAGAAACAGGTTCAACTATAGTTCGGGGAGATGGATTACAATTCGGGGGGCAAAGGAAAAGCCGGCCCTCACTGCCATAAAAGGTTGGGCCATCCGCACCGGATTTGCGCCAGTGACTGAATTTAGCTGTTCTGACAGTTTACAGAACTGGATCTATGAGCGTATCTTATGGACCTACAGCAATCTTTCCCTGGGGGGAATGATCGTCGATTGCCCACAACGCGAACGTATGGGCTATGGGGGCGATGCTCATGCGACCTCAGAAACAGGAATGGCCAATTTCAATATGGCGGCATTCTATGAAAAATGGATGCAGGACTGGCGCGATGTGCAGGGCACAGAGTCTATGGTGGGCGATATGAACGATCCATCCTGGGCCCGAAAGAATGAAACGAGTGGCCGTATATTCAATAATGGTATACTGCCGCATACAGCCCCTACGTATTGGGGTGGTGGTGGTCCGGCCTGGGGCGGGATTGTCGTTATTCTCCCTTGGAACCATTATCAGCACTATGGTGACCTGAGTATATTAAAAAACAATTTCAATCTGATCAAGACCTGGATCGCGTACATAGATACCCATGTCCATGATCATATCCTCCAACCCTATGGTGGTACCTGGGACTTTTTGGGGGATTGGCTGTGGCCAAATGCGACCGCGGAGGGGATGAATAACAACAAAGCTGAAAACATTTGTTTCAATAATCTATATAGGTTATACAACCTGCGGGCAGCGGTCCGGATTGCTTTGGCGATCGGCGAAAAGGAGCAGGCGCAGGTATGGCAAAAACAGGCGGAGCTAGCAACGTATGCCATTAATAGCTTATTTTACAATACACAAACGCAGTTGTATGCTGATGGCTCCATGGCCAATCAGGCGCTAGCGCTGTTGTCAGAAGTTGCCAAAGCGGAGGACAGGGAAAAAATTATTGCACAATTGGCACAGGATATCTTGGTCAAACATCAGGGGCATATCCATGCTGGTATCACTGGCGGAGCATTACTGTTCAAGTACTTGCGGTCTGTCGGTCGTCATGATCTGCTCTATAGCATGCTGAAACAGGAAACCTACCCCAGCTGGGGATATATGAAGGCTAATGGAGCCACAACAATATGGGAAATGTGGGAAAAAGATCTTCAGGGACATTCGCTCCTCCATAGTTCATTTTTATATCCTGGCGCATGGTATATCGATGGGCTTGCCGGGATAAAACCATTGAGCCCGGGGTATCGCTCATTTGTCATACAGGTGCCGAGAAGCCAGGATGTGCCTATCAGCTGGGTGAAGACAGCCTTTAGGGCTCCGAGTGGTTTGATCAAGATTCACTGGCAAAGGGATGCGGGCAAGCTGCAGCTGGAGACAGTTGTTCCGCCCAATACGGTAGCCATCCTAAAGGTTCCAAAGGAAGATCATATACAGCTGCTGCCGGATGAAAAAAAGATCCGACCGCTTGCGGTAGAAGAGAATTATCGGGTCTTTGAATTGCAGCCTGGCGTATACCGTTTTTAAGGGAGTATACAACGAAGTGATGGTGATGCTATGCCCTTGTGGAGAACTAAGCTTGTCGGTAGAAGCGGTATTGCTATTTTGAAGTTAAAATAAAAATTGGCGATAACGCGCGTTTAGCCTAGATGTGCGTTATCGCCAATGATTACCTGTGGATCCGATTAATCCAAATAGAAGAAAAGCCGGCTGAATATTTGATTGGGCACTTTGGGCGCAATAAAATAGGGCTGAACTTTTCCCTTGTCGTTCAATTTTGGGAAAAAGAATCCACCGGCGGGCAACTTACTTTTTGTTTCATCGCCGTCAAAAGCCCATTCATCTGTATTGGCCTTTGTGAAATGGACTGTAGCACTCATTAGATCTACATTTTTGTCAAAATCCTTGAGTGGCAGATAATCGACATAGACCCATCTTCCGGGAAGCACATTTTTTGCAATGTACTCTTTACGGACATCGCCCGAAGTTGCATTGACCTTTTGTAGCGAAATATCAATTGGAAAATCAATGCTTTTATCATAAATGTAAAAGCCTAATTTATTGACATTGGGATCCGCAGCGGGAGGGGTCACCTCCTGTACTTTTCCATCAAAATAGAGGTAGTTGAAATTTACTTTGATGGTGTTTTCAGGCAATTCAGCACTATAGACCACTTTCTTTGTCACCGTGTCGGTTAAAGTAACAAATCTCTTTTTGGGTACTTTGTAGCTATAAGCAGTAGCAAAATGGATATTGCTCTGGGGTTGGATGATAAAATCACCATTTTTATGATCAAATACGGTGGTATCAATCGCGATCACTAAAGGGTGCTCACCGCCATTATAACCATTGATCAGAATATGCATCGCCCGTTCTACCTCAACAGTGTCTTTGTTGCAGGCGCTGAAAAAGAAGGAAATGCTGATCAGCAGTACCGTAATAGGTTGGAAAAATGTCTTTGTCAATAAATTTTTCATAAATTATAATTCTAAAACCTTATTAAACCTTATAATATTATTAAGCGGAGCTTCGTTGATGATAAACAGCTTGGAGATTGCTTTTGTGGGTGAGGGAACGGGTGCACCCGAGGTAAGCTGGCTAAATTCAAATGAAGACCCTTCCGTATAGGGGATGTCGGTCCCGGCTTTATAAATATAGGCCCGAAATAATACCGACGTTTTTTCCCCCTTGTAATCCTGTATTCCTAACGGAAAAGGGTCAAAAGTTATGGGTTTGGAGAATTCATTGGGTTTTAAGTTTTTGATCCGAATGACTTCTTCAAACACTTTGGGCGTAAAATAGTATTTCCCAAATACAATATCCACGGGTTCTCGGTAGTTTAAAATATTGGACTGGAACATATAGATTAATTGGACCTTGCCTTCCACTGGCGCCGGAAGCGTTGGGAAATCAGCCACTTTTCCGTCCATATAGATAATATTGAGGTTTGTCGAGACCGCCGTATCGTTGGCCCTGATGTCTCTTTCCAGTAAAATTTTATCGGTCGCTTTGGACTTCATGGTAAATTTTAAGTGCTGCTTGCTAGGGTCATTGAAATTATAGTTCGCCCCGAAAGCGATTTTGCTAAAGGCCGGAGTCACTGTCGCACTAAATGTATCCAATTGAAGAATAAGTTCCTCATTGCTGTTATTGTATCCACTTAAATTGATCATATGTACATTGGAATGATACAGTAGATCGTCTCCGCCTTTATTGCATGACAGGAGGGTGAAGAGCAGAAAAAAGGAGATCGCCGTAGCTGTTAAAATTATTTTTGGTTTCATAGCGGTTTATTTAAAATGTATATCCGATGGATAGGCTAAAGGAACTGCCCACTTTCCGGTTGAAGGTTTCTTTATCACCTACGCGTGTCTTTTTGGTTCCATCGGCAGAGGTCTCGTAGTAACCTTCCTCATATTTTTGAGAAAATCCAAACTTCCATTCGTAGATCTCATCCCACTCTTGTGTCGGCCACTCGGAGTTTGACAAGCCTTTCCATCGATCTTGCACTTTGAACGTTTCGGGTCTGTTCACATAAAAACGGAATGGACTGTTCAATAGATTGCTCAGGTTGAGTTTGACATCCAGATTTTTATTTTTCAATAATTTGTAGCTCAGCTGTGCATCTAGCTGATTCCGAGGGCGCTCGTATTCGATAAGGTCTTCGCTCATGGCAGTCATAAAGGTTTTGTACCCCATATGATTGAAGGCTACGTTAGCACCTAAGCGGTCTCCGGCATATTGTAATGCCGCATTATAGACTACAGGTATCTGTCCATAGAGCGGGCGCTTACTTTTCAGGAATTGTTTTTCCCGGTATTCAAAGGTATTTCCATATTTATCGGTGCCTATGCCTTTGGACCTGAACTCGGCCGATTGTACTTCTGAGCGTTGAAGTGTGACGTTTCCACTAAAGTTAAAATTCTCCAACAGGGAGCCCGGAAGCATAAATCCTAAGTTTTTGCGGATATCAAACTCCAGTCCCTTTACTTTGGCCCATTCCGAGTTATTGGTCGTTACATAGATGCGGTGCGAGGAATCCATCATCTGCTGGTACAACTCGATTGGGTTCTGGAAATATTTATAGAAAAATCCAATTGAAATGACTTCCGCAATGGAAGGATACCATTCCAGGCGCATATCATAGTTGTTAATTACGGTAGACAGGACGCCTTCATTTCTGCGGTAAGCACCACCCAGTGCCGGATCCTGTCGCACCATTCTGGAGTTTTCAATCAACGCGGGACGGACCACCGACTGCGAATAGGCCATCCGGATATTGAAATCCTGTAATGGCGTCAATGTCAAGCTCGCCGATGGAAGGTAACGCCAGGTTTTCTCTTCGGTTTCGGGATCTGCTGTCATGCCCACCAGTTTTCCGGTAGCTGGATCGACAAAGCGTTGCTTACGCATGGCAATGGTGCGTGCATCCATCTGCAGGTCATTATCGCCGTTTTGCAAACTTTTATACTTGAAGTATTCGGCACGTAATCCCCAGGTCAGTCGAATCCAGGAATTGAACCTGTTGTCCATCATTCCATAGACAGCCTGATTGATATTTTTCCCTTCATAGGCACTGATGGAGAATGCAGCGGGATAATAGAACATCCCATGCAAAGGGTCCTGAAACTCCAGGTATTTCGACCAGGTATTTACAGGGGCAAAGGTGTTTGCACCGACCGAAACGATCGGCAGGGAGACCCATTCGAATAGCCCATGCCGATCCATAAATTGATAGCCGGCTTTCAGGGTTTGCTTTTGCCCGAACCAGTTCGTCTGGTAGCTCAATGCGCCCTCGGCAATTTTGTTGGTCTCCGTATAATGGTATTCGGAGCGTGTAAATGTCCCGTCACCGGCATTGGCATAGTGTGAAGGGATAATATTGTAAATGGTATCATTTAATGTACCGATCGGGGCGAGCCAGGCTTCGGTAGCATCTTTCTCGAGGTTGTTCAGACGATTGCGGGCAATATTCCATTCTAGCTTAAAATCGCCAAAGCGATGCTCCCCATCCAGCCTGTTCTGAAGCATATTGATGAATTTGGGGCGGTCATACTCCCGGATGGCAGGCCTCGAATCGTGGCCAATATCATTTCCCCAGCCCTGGATCACTGAAAACTGGTTGTTGAACATGCGGGAATAAAAGTTGCGGGAGGTTATTTTGTGATTTTTGCTGTTCCAGCCCAGGTTGATCAATCCGCTTAAGCTCGAATTAAAGTTGTACTGCATCGAGGTCGTCGGATGGATTTCTTTTCCAGTGCTTATATCGTAGGTTGTCCCCTCGACTTTTTGCCAGTTGCCGCGTTCAAAATTTGAAATGTTATCAATAGATTGTTCATTTCGATAGCTGAGCGAGCCTACAAATCCAAAGATACCTTTCATCGTATTGTAACTCCGCCCCAGGCTGAACTGATAGTTTTGTCCGGGTAGCGCGGTATATTTTCGTGTACCCAAACGTTCTAATCCGCCGATGCGTTTGTTTTGTGCAGCGATCATTTCGGGTGTAAAAGGCGTCACTCCTTCAGGCACCGGTTTGTAAGGGTTGGCAGGGTCATAATTGATACCGTTGAATACGGTTAAATCCCTTGGAAAATTGCCCCGTGTGCCATCGTCAAATGCCAGGTAGTCCCAGCTGCCGCGGCCATAGCCCATGAAATCTTTGCCCGTTGACCCATTGATATACTTGCTTCCTACCGAAAAGGAGGTGAAGTTTTTGACTGGAATGGCCAGGGTATTGATCTTGACCAGTCCACCACCAAAACCAAAGCTCAGATCTGGCGATGAAGTCTTGTGGATAACGACATTGTCGATCAGGTTGCTCGGTACAATATCAAATTCGAAGTCCCTTACCTGCACGTCGGTACTCGGGAGGGTAGCTCCATCCATCATGGCTAGGTTATACCGTTCGGCAATACCCCGGATAACGACCCGGCGGTTGTCATTGGTACTGACACCAGAGATGCGTTTTAAGGTCTCACCAACGTTTTTGTCCGGTAAAACGGCTATTTGCTCGCGACTGATTCCGTTGGAGATTGTCGCTGCATTTTTTTGTTTGGTATATAGGGAAGCAATACTTTCCTGTTTATAACTTCCCGTGACAACAACCTGCTCTAGGCTTTTGACCACATCCTTTAAAACGATGCTTAGGTTGGTCTGCTTCCCGGCATGGACAACGATGTCGGTGATCCTTTTTGTCTGATGGGAAATGTAGCTGACCTCAATCGTATAGGTTCCGGCTGGGAGGTTCAACGTATAGCTTCCATCGGCTTTACTCTTTAATGATTGACGGGTTTGGAGCACAGTGATACTTGCATCTACGAGCGCTTCACCATTTTCATTTGTAATTCTTCCGCTGATGTTCCCCTGTTGTTGCGTCCCGATTTTGTCTGTGTTCCGGGATAATGAAACGGGGATAGCTGCTGTTGTTTTTGCCGAAACGATCACGGATTGGTCTTTCAGCACAAAGGTCAGCGGTTGATTTTTGAAAATTTCTGCCAGTACACTATTTATATCGGTGTTGCGGGTTTCTATCGTGACCGGTCTGGACATTTTAAGAAGGCTGCCTTCTACTAAAAATCCATAACCTGTCTGCGTACTTATTTTTTTGAATACTTTGGCCAGGGAGCTTTTCTTCTCGGAGAGACTGATGTTTTGTCCAATCGCCCCAAAGCTGATCTGTAGCATGCCAAAAAGTGTCATGAAGGTGGTTAGCTTCATTTTCAATAGTATTTTTGTATTTTTTTTATACATTTGTTAAGCTGAAATATGTGTTAAATCGGATCGAGAAATTCATTTGCCTATTCCGGCTATCGGCCAGTAGTGTTACGACCACTATTGGCTTTTTTTGGAATTTGGCATTAGGTTGTGTGTGTTATTTTGTTTCTACAATAAGCCTCCTTCCTTGCATCTCTACCTGAATGCTTTTAAACGTTTTTAATAGATTCAATACTTTTTCAAAAGGCCAGGACCGCGGTATTCTTCCCGTAAAGGTTTCATGTGTTGCGGTGCCATTATAGCGGATGTCGACATTATACCAACGGCCCAGTTCGTCGATAACGCTACCGATATCAGCATCCGTAAAGTCAAAGTAACCCTCTTTCCAGGCGATTACTTCAGCCGGGTCCACATTTTTTACGGACATGGACCGGCCGGCTACAATGCCTTGTTCACCAGGCTTGAGGATGATGTGCTGATGGGTATTGGTCAGGGCGATGGAACCGCTTAAGAGGGTTGTTTTGGCGCTAGATTTGGCGTTGTAGGTATTGACGTTAAAGTGTGTTCCCAGTACTTCGATCAGTTGATTTTCTGACCGAACACGGAAGGGCATCTTGGCGTTGTGCGCTACCTCAAAGTACACTTCGCCCGTGATCGTCACTTCACGCGATGAGCCCTGGAAGGCTGAAGGGTAAGTGATCGAAGATTGTGCATTCAGCCAGACTTGGGTACCATCAGCTAAGGTCAACTGGTATCTGCCGCCCCGCGGGGTAGAAAGTGTATTGGAAAGCACCTTGATGACCTTTTTGCTGGCCGTATAAACTAGATTGCCCGGTTTCAGTTTGTTGATATGAATGTTGCCTTCGGCGCTGAGCTCTCCGTTTTTGGAGTCATCCAGCAGGATCTTTTCACCATTACCGAGTATTAAGGTCGCTTGATCCGTTCCGGGATTGATGGTGCTGTTTTGCTCTTCTGCGCTGATGGGCAGCTTGTCAGACTGCTTCTGGAAGATGTAAAATGAGACTGTACAAAGGAGAACTAGGGAGGCGGCTGCCTGCCAAAGCCTATTGCCCAGGTTTAGGGAAAATCGCTTTTTGGGCATTTCTGCTGTTGAGGATGTCTCGGTACTAATCTGATCGAAGATCTTTTCCTGCAGTTGTTTTTTTCTGACTGCACGTTCTTCGGAGCTTAAATTATCGATGAGATCTGAATTGGCTTCAAATGAAGCGTACCAATCTTCAAGTAGCAGCAGCTCATCTTCCGTTATTGTTCCTGCTTCGTATTTAGCGAGTATATCTAGTATCTGTTGATTTTGATCGTCCATTTCCTTTGCTTTATACTAACTAGTACCCTAAGTATTCAAAAGCGGGAACAGGAATTTCAAAAAAAATGATTTTACTTAATTTTTGTGCATATACAACAGCAGCACCAGATAGAAAATATCCATTTGATGTTCTTTGATTTCGCTGCGCATGATATTCATGGATTTCGTAATGTGTTTACGGACCATGGCTACAGAAATGTTCAACTCGTTGGCAATATCCTGATTAGAACGTTTTTCGAAACGGCTCAATAGAAAAACCTCTTTGCAGGTGGCGGGCATTTTTTCGGTGATCTGAAAAATCTCGGCATGGATTTGCTTAGCCTCCAGGATATTGTCGGGTTGAATAGGAGCGGTATGCCCGCTGTAGGATACTGTTTGGATATATTTAGCCTGGATCTTTTGCGCCCGATAGGTTTTAAAGACCTGAAATTTAATCGCTGTTTTTAAGTAAGCCGAAAGGGAATGGCTGACTTGGATTTCCTTCCGCCGTAAATAAAAATTGACAAAAACATCCTGAACGATTTCCTCAGCCATAGCAAGGGAGAGCGTCCTTTTCCCTGCAAGATTGATTAAGGGTTCCCAATAGCGGTTATAGAGTTCGGAAAAAGCAGCTTTATTGTCTTTCAATTGGACCAAATCGAGCAGTTCCTGATCCTTAAGCGCTGTATATTCACAATTAGCCATGATAGTTAAGCAAAGACCAAATGTAAGGAGCTAATTATACCTAAGCGTTTTACGAATATTAATAAATTATTAATATTCATTTGGTCTGTGGTATCTGGAGCACAGTATTTTTTTATTCTTTACTTTTGACTATTGTTGTATTATGGTCAAAAATTTTTATATTTGTTACGCTAAATAACGGGCATATCGCCTAAGCTGATCGGGAAAATCAGTGTGGAGGTATGGATTTCGTCATGGACAAAAAAAATGACATGAAAAAAATGAAATATTACTTACTTACCTTCGCTGTTTCGGCCCAGGTGCTGGCCAAACGTGCTGATCTAATAACTTATCTCAGTCGGCATATTGCTGATCTGAAATATATTTCGGCAGACTTGCAGGATAAACTATGTACGATAACGGTGCGCACCTTAAAACGTGATGAGGCCGCTATTCTTAATCTTATTGCAATTAGAGGATTTAACGCGGCATTTTTATCGGCGACTGAAAGCGCATAATTGCCGCTAAGCTTGGGTGACTGTCTGATCTTTTCTTGCTGATACTCGGTGTATTCAAGTATTCTGTGGAAATAGATTTTTTATTGTTTAACCAGTGCTTTTTTATTATTTAATTAATGAAATATTTTGTAAGTTTGTCGCGTCTTGCCATCCAGTTAATTGCTGTATAATTTATATTTCTATGTTAAAATATTTAAGTGTTTTTGCTTTTTCGACTTTACTTGTCCTTAGCTGTTCAGATAAATACGAACAGTTGGATCAAGATGATAAGGATAAAGAACCCAAAGATGAGACAGTAAAACCGCTGCCATTGCATCTTATCGCAGACACTAAAAATGCAGGCATTTATGATATGGTGGTCTTCACCTTAAAGGACAGCACCTATAAAGGACCAAATGAGTCATTTGTGTTACCCCTGATGTATAGCGAATTGGACTCGCTTATCTGGAAAATTGAAGGAACATCTCAAAAGTTTAATCTTTTGCGTCAACAGGCAGGTGGTTATTCTTTCACAACAGAATGGGGACATAATTTTTATCTGCCAGGGACATACACAACTGTTTTATCAGGTTATAAAGATAATAAGCAGGTGATTACGGATTCGACGAAGATGCATATTTCCGCATCTGCTGATTTTTTGAATGTCAGTTGGGATCAGGTTAAAAATTTAGACCAAAATACAGGTTACACAAGCAATGGCACCTTGGGCTATGAATTTCAGATTCTAAATAGAAAAAAGGATGATGTACTATTCTCGGGTCTGACGGTAAGTTTTGATTCTACAGATTTTAGGAAACCGAATCCTGACTTGGCTGATAAGGAAAGGGAGACGCTTTCAACCTATATCACGCAGTTATATGGCAAAGCAGCTTTTGAAGGTGACGAAGCCGTTTTAAACCAACAGTTTAAACAACTCTTTAAATCATCCGTAGCGAAAGACAAAGTGCTGAAAATATGGAAAACAAAGAAATCCAATATTGCCTTGTTGTACCGAAAGCGTGAAGAGAGCGATATTTTTCATTATTGGGTGCATGCCGAGCCCATTGGTTAAGGGTGCCCATTTGCAGGCAAGGCCGACCGTTTGCGGCAACCAAGGTGATCACTCCCTCTGACTATGAAGAAATGTATCTTAAAGATGGAAAAGTAAAACATCAGTATATGAGTAAAATAGCCGCGGGACTTCCTCGGCTATATACTTAAACAAATTGTTTCTATTCTTCGGATGCTTTTTTCAATAGTTCCAGCCCCTGTTTATTGACAGTTTCCATTTCCGTTTTCACAGCAAACAAGGTACTGTTGTTATACTAAATGGATCTATTTTTAATAATACCAGCAAAAATATCCTTGTAAGTTGTCCCGATAGGGATCTTGTCTTCCTGGATAAAGATGTGTAGTGCATCGATTTTGCTGATATGATTGATGTTGACAATAAAAGAATGATGCACTCTTACAAAGGACTCCGGCAGGCGTTCGGCAAGTTCCTTCATTCTTTTATAGCACATCTGCTTTCCCTGGATGGTGTGCAAGAATACATATTCTCTGGAACCTTCAATATACTTCAGATCACGAAAATTGATTTTCACTGTTTCATAGCCTATTTTTATAAAAAATGAATCCTGTTGATCTTCGGATTGAAGCGTGGGAACACTGGAATCCGGCTGTGCAAACTGATCCTTCACTTTTGTAATGGCTGAAAGAAACCTGTTGAATGAGATGGGTTTTAAGAGATAATCAACCGCATTTTTTTCATAGCTATCAACCGCATATTCAGAGTAAGCAGTGGTAAAAATAATTTTAGTATTCGGAGGGAGCATACTTGCCAGTTCCAGTCCATTGAGTCCCGGTAGATTAATGTCCAGAAAAATAAGATCAATATTGTTGTGACCGATATTTAGGAGCGCTTTTTCACTTTCAAAATAAACACCACAAAGTTCCAGAAATGGAATCCGGCTGACATAATCTTCCAAAAGCTTGGCTGCATTAGGCTCATCATCTACTATTACGCATTTTATTTTCATGTTTTCGGGATCATTAAGGTTGCGATAAACTCGCTCCCTTTCTGGGAGCTATATAATTTATAATTATCTGCATAAAACAGCGTCAATCTTTCTTCCAGATTTTTTAGCCCTGTTCCTGATTGATTAACTTTATAGGGATCAGGATGAAGTCTGTTTCTGATAAGAAAAGAAATGTGCTGTGCTGTTATCTGTATTTCAATAAATATATAGTTATCAGGGCTTGTTTTGTCTATGCCATGTTTGAGCGCATTTTCAACTAGAGGAACCATCAGCATGGGTGGTACAAATATTCCAGCCTCTTCATTACTATTTATTTCAATAGCGATCGGATTATAGCAACGTACCTGTTCCAGATCGATGATGTTCTTTATAAACAAAATCTCTGTTTCTATTGGGATTTTCTCCTTCATGTTGATTTCTAAAAAGAAACGCATAATCTGTGAAAGTTTCTCGATGAGCAACGCTGCTTTTGGACTTTCCCTGTAGGTTTCATAATAAATATTATTCAGTGAATTAAAGAGGAAGTGTGGCTGCAATTGGGCTTTCAACAATTTCATTTCAGTGATCAGCTGTTTTCTTTCCATCTCTTTCTGTTTTTTCATGATGATGAAGGACATAGAAACATGTTTGAGTAAGACCGCCAGCACCAGAGAAATGAAATTGGTCACCAGGACATAAGAAATATGAGCCGTACTGCTGTTAAAAAAAGAATTACCACTAAAAAGTCGAGCAACAAAGTGCGTTTCTACCAATATTCTGCTGAATGATACCAGCGCAAAAGTGAGCAGCAATGTGATGGAAAACGATACTTTATTTGCATTGTACAATTTAGGGTATAAAAATAAGGTGTAAGTGTACACAATGGTCGCAAAGCAAAGGAAAGCTACGGTAGCGATTGCCACAGCATAAACTGCATCACCTATGCGTAGATAGGTATATAGCATGAATAGTATATAAACAATGAACCATCCCGATAGTTGGTACCAAAAAAAAATATTTCTGTTGAACATATCTGATCTGTAGATATAAGTGTCTAAAAATAGTGATATCAGACCGATCTCAAAAGAGATCCGAGCTAATATTGGCGGTATTTCAATAAACAGTATTACTTATTCAGCAAAAAGGTAATTTGAGTCAACAGATCATCCTGTGGCATGAATTATACAGCCTGTTAAAAGTATTGCTCTATGTGTTGAATCACCGATACAACCACATGCTGTTCGATTTATATTTGTTGCTGTAATATAATGACAGTTTATGAAAACGCTCGCTTTATGTCTTTTTGTTTTTGTGTTCGGGAGATTATCCGAACAGTTTTCCCTATCCGCACAAATTGTTGTCGATCAGCAGGAAATCCCCGATACATTGGACGAACAGGACAACTGGGATTCCGTCATGCTTAGATTTGCTTTGGAGATACACGTAGATCGATGTTATACGAGCGAGGGACAATCTACGATAGGGGAATTAGAAGATCCTATCAAAGGAATAGGGCCTGACAATAAACAAAAGCGTATTTTAAGAATTGTTAGCATCAATACCACCAATATTGCAGCACAGGCTGCCAATGCGATTGAATACCCCAAACGATTATTGGCCGACTACATCAGTCTGCTTCCAATTGTTTCATGTAATATATTGCGCAGTATAGTATTTCAAAATACAGAACACACATGTAAAGCTGGACTTTCGAAACTGTGTGTAAATTAGTTTTGTAAAAAAAACCATAGAGACAATAATATAGCCTATCCTAAATAAATAAAAAAACGATGAAACTAACAATTAATTTTTTGGCCTTTTTTTTCGCGACACTATTTCTTAGTTCTAGTGTTTATGGTCAACGAATAGACGACTATTCTTCCAAAATTGACAGTTTAATTCAAACTGCAAACCCACGAACTTTTAATGGCGTTATTCTGATTACAGAAAATGGAAATACAAAATACGCGAAAGCATTTGGATATTCCAATATGGAGCGCAAGGTGCCAATAAGCTTAGAAGACAATTTCAGAATTCAGTCGAATAGCAAACAAATCACAGCAGTTTTAATTTTAAAAGAGGTTGAAAAGGGTAATATAAGTTTAGACAAACCAATCGGAACCTATCTGACTGACCTAAAACAACAGTGGGCCGATACAGTTACGGTACATCAGTTACTGAATATGTCAGCAGGTATTGTGAGTCTCGACAAGCCATTGGCGTTTAAACCGGGCACAGGTTTTTACTATAGCAATCCTGCTTATGGATTATTGGGCCGATTGATTGAAAGCACTACTGGAAGAAAATATGTAGACGTAGCAAATAGTTTATTTAAGGAGTTAAAAATGAAAAATACTTACTGCTATGAAATAGGCAAAAGCAACCAGGGGCTTATCAATGGATATGTGCGATCAAAAGACTCCATTAGTTTCGTAGATTTTAAAACCTTGAATTTTACCAATGAATCCTGGTCAAATTTCATACCGACCGGAGGCATTATCTCCAATGTGACTGATTTAAACCTTTGGGATACAAAACTTCATAATGGCAAAATACTGAAAACAAAATCTTATGTTGCTATGGTAAATTCGACAAACATTGATCCTGATTTTACCTTTAGTGAAAAAAAATCGAAATACGGATATGGAGTGAACATTAATGAGGAAGAACCAATAAAATATATTGGACACGGGGGAAGGGGATTAGGCTTTGTAAGTCTTAAGATTTATGTACCCGCTAAAAAACTGAATTTAATCATCTTGGAAAACACTTATGATAGAAATACGGATATCGTTTACTTTTTTGAAAAAAATATAAGACAGATTGTAATGAATAGCAGTCTCGTAAAATAGTAACTAACGTCTACTATTCCATGGGATACACCTGATCCCAAAGTTCCTGAAATGGATAAGAAGGTGATCGACTTTCAGCTCAAAGCAACACATGTAAATTGGGATGATGAAAAGGCCACAGTAAATTATATGTTGGAAAGTTCGCATCTGATGGCTGGCCAAAAACCAGTAAACTATGCGAAAGAAGAAAAAGAATTCGGGCGGATTTTAGCTGCACGCGTAGATCTACGCCTGGGGAAAAGGACTACAGGTCCCACAAGCACTGTACAAGGTCAGTGCCAACGATACGGTTGAGTAATAAACAAAATCTGTTGTTAATATATTCTTTACCTGGCCTTAATGCTGTATTTGTATTAAACCCTGATCTTTACGGCAGACGAAGAATTATTGGATCTAAAAAGTATGCTTGTGAAAACCATAGACGCCGTACTGTTACAACGTCTAAAAGATGCAGATTACAGTGCTTTTGATGAGATTTATGCGCATCATTGGAGCGCTCTTCTCCAAATTGCAGTGAGGAAGCTGGACGATGTGGACCTGGCCATGGATCTTGTTCAGGATCTCTTTGTGGACCTCTGGCAAAGACGGTACATGATCGATATCCATAGCACATTGCGAGCCTATCTTGTTTCAGCCCTATACCATAAGCTTTTCCAGTATTTCAGAAAGAAAGGTGTACAGGAGAAACATATTGAGCAATATAGCTTAATGATACAGGATGGTTTACAAGATGTTTTTCCGATTGATGGCTATGAAGAAAACTATACAGATGTATTGGTTGCGATCGAACAGTCTGTGGTGGAGATGCCCGACCGGATGCGGATCGTTTTTAACCTGAAATATCAACGTAGCCTCAGTAACCACGAGATTGCGGAACAATTGGGCATTTCGCTTCAGACCGTAAAAAACCAATTGAGTAAAGCCTTGAATCTTGTGCGCCAGCACATGCAACAGCGGCAGCTGAATCCAACGGTTTTTTTGTCATTATCTTTTCTACTCTTCTTTTAGCAAAAATAGTACATCTTTTTTGGAGAAAAAAGTTCGCGTAAAATGCACCTGTTTTTTTAAAATAAACTTTACATAAACTTAATACGTTTGGGATGGTACGATCGGCCTATTGTAGCAACTATAGGATGTATGCAAGAAAGAAAAAGAGAACTGGAAAAATTAATTCAGAAGTATTCATCAGGACAGCTAACCGATCTCGAGCGTGAGCATTTAACAAAATGGCTGCAGGAGCTTGATGTGACTAAAGGGGATAGCTTCGAGCTGGAAGGGGCAAGTCGTCAGATGAAAGAAAAGATTGATGCACGCCTATTGTCCACTGAGGCGACTGTGAAAATTCAGCATCCCTCTTGGCTGTTTCTGTGTAAAATTGCGGCGTTTGTTCTTTTTTGTTTTTCGTTTTCATGGTTTCTGCTGGAAGGGAACTCCACTGGAGAATCAGAGCAAAAGGGCTCCGTTAGTGTCGCGAAAAGTTTGCCTAAGTCCATAAAGAAGACATGTACGGTAGTGCAGGATAGTATGATTTTATTGGAAGATGGTAGTAAAGTGCGTCTTTTAGCAAATTCTACAATGAGCTGGCCGCAACCTTTCCCAAAGGAGCAGCGTGCGATTCAATTGCAGGGAAAGGCTTTTTTTGAAGTGGCGCATGATAAAACCCGCCCATTTACCGTTCTGGCAAGCAATATTCTGACGACGGCATTGGGAACCTCATTCTGGGTTACACAGGATACGAAAAATGCCAAACCCAGGGTGCGCCTGATCACAGGAAGAGTTTCCATTAAAGAACGTGGCAAAGATGGGAAAGAAAGGCTGCTCGCATATTTGACGCCAGGGCAAACCTGGAAGGAAAGGCCTGTAGACCTGAAAAAAGAACAGCTTTCGGCAGCTGAAAAACCAGTGGAAATGGCGGTTCCGATCGCATTGGTATTTCAACACAGACCCCTCACGGAAGTGTTGCCCGCCATTGCGTCGTTCTACCAGACAACCATTGTCTTTACTGCAGATGAAGTGTCTGGATTATCATTATATGGTACCTATACACACGAAAATGATGTTGCGCAAATTCTACAGACCATCTGCCTTGCAAATGATCTGGAACTCAAGTTTAATTCCGAAACAAATACCTATACGATCGTAAAGAACAGTCAATAAAAATCAATAAAAATCAATAAAAATCAATAAAAATCAATAAAAATTCAATGATAAGCACCCCGAAATAGGGGAGCCTGGGAAAACTATGTACCATTATTAATGAAAAATATGCAACTATCTTTAACAAAGACAAGCCCAGCCAAAGGGGCTTTATTATTGCTTTTGGCAATTGCTTTTGGTCACAAGGGCTTTGCGCAACAGCAGGGAGAGCTTGTTGTCATCGTGCAGGACGAAAAGTCGAAAGGCTTGGCCAATGCAACCGTCACGGTGAAGAACAAACTGAGTAACTTCAAACGTTCGGGTCAGGCTGATCAGCAGGGAAAGGCAATGTTCAACGATCTGCCTGTAGACAGCAATTACTGTATCGCAGTTAGCTATACGGGGCTGCAAGGCAAAGAAGAATGCCAGTTCATCGTCACTGCGGGAAAGCGCTCGAGTGTAGTCTTTCAGTTGAGCGACGCAAATCAGATAGACGAAGTTGTCGTCGTGGGCTATGGTACACAGAAAAAGACCAATCTATCGGGGGCTGTGGACCAAATCAGTGGCGAGGTACTTGCCAGTCGCCCAATTTCAAATGCGGCACAGGGGCTCCAGGGAATCTCGCCCAACTTGAACATCCAATTCAATTCGGGCGAACCGGGGGTAGCACCCAAAATCAATATCCGTGGTATAACCTCAATCAATGGGGGAGATCCCTTGATTCTGGTTGACAACGTACCTATTTCGGCAGCCGAATTAATCCGGATTGCACCACAGGATATTGAATCATTTACAGTCATCAAAGATGCTTCCGCTGCGGCAATCTATGGGGCCCGCGCGTCTTTCGGTGTCCTGATCATCACGACCAAAATAGGAAAAGGTGATGTAAAGGTGAGCTATTCCAATAACTTTACATGGAATACCCCCACCGTAATGCCCGATAAAATAACAGATCCCTATGTGTTTTCAAGGTTATTGGAAACTTCTACGGATAATACCCCTTGGGACAATGTCAATTATTCGGATCAATTTTATCAATATGCCAAAGAACGCTCGGATAACCCCTCGATCGCCGGTGTGCGCATCAACCCATCTGATCCAAAAGCCTGGGAATATATGGGCAACCGGGATTGGACGCGTTATTTCTTGTCGGACTGGAACGCGACCAATACGCATGACTTGTCTATCTCGGGCTCAAATGAAAAAGTACAGTACTATATCAGCGGGAGCTACAATCGGCAGAATTCGCCCGTTAAACTGACGGCGGACTATTTTGACCGTTACAACTTACGGTCGAAAGTGAACTATAGACTTTCTGATTTTATTTCATTCGGCAACAACACGGTCATCGGAAGTATACGTCGGCTGGCCCCTTCGCAGATGAGTCTAGCGGATATTTATAATATTTTTCCAACTTCTTTTGATAAGAATCCGGATGGCACCTGGGCCAACTCTTCGGCAGGTGTTATTGCAGCACGGATGGTTGACGGTGGAAAGAGTGATCGGAAACATCTGGATGTGCAATCGACCTTTAATACTGAACTTCGCTTTTTTGGAAATAAATTCAAAGTAAATGCCGATTATACCTTTCAGCGTAACTCGTTGAACCGAAATTGGTACACCAAGCAGTATCAGATCGGTTACGGACCGGATGACATCCGCAAAGAGGGAACGACGGGGGCTTATCGTGAAGCTGGGTTTTCCTATTATAACGTATACAATATATATGGTACCTATCTGCAGTCTTTTAACAAGCATCAGGTCAATGCGGTACTGGGATTCAACCAGGAAGATTATCGGTATGAAGTCATCACTGCCGAACGTGCAGGTTTGATTTCGGAATCCTTTCCGACGATTCAATTTGCGACCGGAACGATGAAAATGGGCGAAGCTATTGATACCTATGCCCTGCGCGGTGCGTTCTATCGGTTGAACTACACCTATGACGATAAGTATATCGTCGAATTCAATGGACGCTACGATGGTTCTTCGCGTTTTCCCAAGAACAAACGTTTTGGCTTTTTCCCTTCGGGATCCGTTGCCTGGCGTTTAGATCGTGAAAATTTTATGTCTTCCATTTCAGGCCTGGATTTATTGAAGTTGAGAGCTTCCTATGGTCAACTGGGGAATCAGTCTGTCGCTAACTATGGCTATCTCCCTTCGATGGAAAAAAAGGATTCGGATTACTTGTTTGGAAGTGAACGCGGTATCTTTATTGATGTGCCTTCGTTGGTCTCCCCTAATTATACCTGGGAGAAGGTCAATACGGTGAACGTTGGCCTGGATGTCGCTGTTCTCAAAAATAAACTGTCGGCCAGTTTTGATTATTATTCCAGACGTACCCTGGGTATGTTGACCCTGGGTAGGGATCTCCCCAATATATTAGGTGCGGATGAACCAAAAGAGAATGCGGCCGATCTAAAGACAAATGGCTGGGAATTGACTGTGAATTTTCAGGATCATTTCGAATTGGCTAATGCCCCATTGCACTTTAATGCCAAATTGTTGCTTTCGGATTCACAATCCAAAATTACACGTTTTGACAACCCCAATAAGAGCATATTACAATATTATGAAGGCATGCAAATGGGGGAGATTTGGGGTTTGCAAAGCAATGGTCTTTTCAAAGATGTGGCCGAAATCGCCAAGTTGGACCAGACTTCCATCATCCCTTGGGGGGCATTGTCCATCGTACCGGGCTGGCCTACTTATATAGACCAAGATGGTAACGGTAAGATTGAAAAGGGATATACACTGGGGGATACCAAAGATCTTAAAATTATCGGCAACTCCACTCCGCGTTATCAGTTTGGTATTGACCTTTCTGCAGATTGGAAAGGTTTTGACCTACGCGCATTCTTTCAGGGAGTCGGTAAACGCGATTATTACCCCTTGGATTACCTGTATTGGGGCACTTACCAACAGCCTTATGGAAACTTCTATGGACATTTGTTGGATTTTTATCGTCCAGAGGGAGACTCAGAGGCCGAACGTGCCCGCCATTCACAAGCTTACCTAAATCTGGGACTTGCGGATCAAAATCTCGATGCAGCCTATCCCATCTTACAATCTTGGCTTGCCGACCGTAATTTAGGTACCCGCATTGATCAGGCACAGGGATTGGCCATTCCCCAGACCAATTATCTATTAAATGCGGCTTATCTGCGTTTGAAAAACCTGACCATCGGGTATACCTTGCCCAAATCAATTACTTCCCGCGCCAAGATCAGTAACCTCCGCGTCTATCTGAGTGGTGAAAATATCCTCGAATGGTCGGCTGTGAAACGCTATTTTGATCCGGAGACGTTAAACGAAAATACCTATACCAATCCTGGAGAGAAGCCTGAACGCGTGGGCAACGGGCTGACATATCCATTCCAACGGAGTTTTTCTGCTGGTGTTCAAGTCACATTTTAATTGCTTATCATGATACATAAATATATAAAATTAGCCTTTGTATGTTCGGGACTTTTCCTACTTGGAAGTTGTAACGACAGCTATTTGGATCGTGTTCCCGAGACTGCGATCAACAATGAAAATTTCTTTAATACAGCGACCGATTTAGACTTGTATATCAACGGTTTGTATGATTTTTCAGGATTGGGCATCTATCAGGCAGATGCTACCACCGACAATGCAAGCACGACGGGCAATACGGAGATCAAAACCATTATGGCTGGAAATGCCTCCGCGGCGACAATCGCTGGCGGCTGGGAATGGAAACAGCTCCGCAAAATAAATTTCTTCCTGCAGCATATGGGAAAGGCGAGCATCAGTGCCAGCGAAAAGGCGCACTATGAGGGATTAGGACGGTATTTTAGGGCACGGTTTTACGCTGAGAAAGTGCAGCGTTTTTCGGATGTGCCCTGGGTAGAAAAAGCTTTGGAGGTCGGTGATACAGATTATCTGTTTGCCAAACGTGACCCTCGGGCTACCATCGTCCAGAAAATTATGGAAGACTTTGAATTTGCAGCACAAAATGTACAACCTCTAATCAAATTAGGAAAGGTCAACAAATGGGTTGTCTTGCAGGAGTATAGCCGCTTTGCGTTATATGAAGGAACATATCGCAAATACCATAATGAACTTGAACTGAAAACCTCTGCCAATACCTTTTTGACCAAAGCACATGAACTGAGTGATCAGATTATGCGTGAAGGTAGTTTTTCCATTTACACTACCGGTAAACCCAGTCAGGATTATGGAACATTATTCTTTAGTGAAAACCTGGAAAACAACAAAGAGGTGGTACTTGGCCGCTTTTATGCCAACAATGTACTGAATGCGGATTCTTGGCCTGGGATGTTCGGCAATTATGAATATTATCCGTTACGTGATCTGGTTCAGGCTTATTTAATGAAAGATGGGTCATTTTATTCTGCGCAAGCTGGATATGACAAGAATACCTTTGTCAAGGAATTCCAAAACCGTGATCCCCGTCTGGCGCAGACCTATGCCTACCCAGGATGGGAACTGATCTACTCGCATACCTATGCACAGGGTGCGGGTCTATATGTGCAACAGCTGGCGAAAAACTTTTCGGGCTACCATCAGATCAAGGGATTTCAAAATATATTAAGCCTGGAAGCGCGCAACAACCTGGATATTCCCTTGTACCGTTATGCCGAAGTCTTATTGAATTTTGCCGAAGCGAAAGCCGAGCTGGGACAGCTGACACAGGCTGATCTGGACCGTAGCATCAATCTGTTACGCAAACGTGCAGGAATGCCGGATATGGCCCTCAATGTGGCTATAGATCCCGTTATGGCAACGCGCTACGCCAATGTCGAAAGCAGCCAGCGTAATCTGGTCTTGGAAATCAGACGGGAACGTCGGGTCGAACTTGCTTTCGAGGGATTCCGTTTCACTGATCTGATGCGTTGGAATGTCGGTGAGTTATTGAAAAATAAACGGGAGGGTATCTACTTCGCTGGATTGGGACAGCATGATATGACAGGTGATGGTATTCCAGATATCGTGTTGCTGGCATCCTCCGGAACTATTCCAGCTGTCAAAGAGAAAAATAGCCTTGGAAGGGAATTGCAATATTATCGTGTAGGACGTTTTGGGCAAGATGTAGGTGTCTTCCTTTCGGATGGAAATAGCGGTACCGTTGAAACCATCGAAAATACAGGGACTTTTGAGGTGCCTAAATTCTATTATCGCCCTATACCACAAGGGGAGATCCTTTTAAATGATAATCTTAAACAAATATTTGGATGGTAATGAACAGTTCAATAACACGTACTTTATATTTCCTTTTCGTAGCATTCTTGAGCTTCGAAACGGTACATGCACAGGAATTTAAGTTTGCATTTTTAACCGATATGCATGTCCATAGCGATTCGACACTTGGTCAGGTGGACCAACGCTTAAAGTCCTTGTCGCCAAAGGTCGAGCTGATCCTGAGCGGCGGCGATAATGTCGATATTGACAATTTAAAACCCGCTGATCTATCGGGTGGTGAGCAACGGCTCAAGCAGTTGAAAAGCCTTTTTGACCGTGTAAAAAAGCCTTACCACATGGCAATCGGCAATCACGACAGATTACCGCGGGATCTGCGGAATGGCAAAAATGACTTTGAGCTCTTTGAAAAGACTTTTGGTCAGACCTATTACAGCTTTGATCATAAAGGTTGGAAATTTATCGTATTAAATAGTGTCGAAACCAAGGATAACCATTACGTCGTTGGTGAAAAACAGTTGGCTTGGTTGCAGGATGTCCTGAAGAATACAGCAAAAGATCAGCCGCTGGTGATTATTTCTCATGTCCCCTTTTTATCGGTCTACTATCCGGTGTTGGAGGGCCGTTATACCGCCGCGGATACCTTTATCAATCAGAAGCAGATATTTGACCTTTTTAAAGAGCATAGCCTCAAGCTGGTGCTGCAGGGCCATATGCATTTGTATGAAGAAATTAAAGTCAAAGGTGTTCAGTTTATAACAGCAGGAGCAGTGTCAGGAAATTGGTGGAGCGGAAGTTTCGAGGGGACTGTACCAGGCCATCTTGAAGTGGATGTGAATGGAAAAGACTTCAGCTGGAACTATGTGAAATAAACTGATATTCTGCCTGATACGGTTTTTTAGCAAAAGGTTTGGTTTTTACATCAAAAGTTAATTCGTTCGCCAAATATAAGAACTCCTTATAGTCAGATTGTTTTTGATTGTAGTGGATGTGAAGATGTCCGATTCCAAAAGTTTTTCGTACGGAATCGGACAATTTCAACCTGTTATCTTTTGACTGCAATTTTGTACGGTGAATAGTGGGTTACCAAGGAATCTCACCTGTTGCAGGGTTTGTCTCTTCGCAGAAAAATTTTCCTGTGGCCAATGCAGCGCTCAAAGAGAATAAAAAAATAATGTGGGTGCTTGTGATTTTCTTATTTAACATTATTGGCAGCGTCGAGCCAAACGCAGGTTCGATATTTATATCCTGACAGGTAGGCAGGACCTATCCAGTCAGATGTCGGATTCTTTCAAATCCTGCTCATACCAAAACGATAAGCTTCGCTTTAAACTAAACTGCCGCGAACAAAATTGGCTATAGCTAGAAATGTTATCTTTGTTACTATGAAATTATATGGTTATTTAATTACGTTATCCAGTATTGTTTTGCTATCATTTACAAAGCAACACAACGCAATTCACAAAAGGTGGAAACTCGTTGCCGAGGAAATATCCCATCTTAATTTTGATTATACAAAACAGGAAGGATCCAGGGACAGGCTTGATTCCATTAAAAATGAAACGGTCCAATTCCTGCCGGATGGTTCATTTAAATCAGGTGATGGAGATGGTACTTACATTGTAACGAAAGACTCCATTCATGTAAATCTCAATGGAAAGAAGAGGACTTTTAAATACACATTGCATCATTCAAAATTAGTTTTGGAAACCTATATTAAGGATAGTAGACGTATTGTAAGATCAAGACTTTACTTGGAATAGGCGGGTTCCGGCCTGACCTATATCGGTGCGATCCGGCACATTGAACGAAGGGTACCGCCAAGAAGATTTAATAAGATGTCGCAGGCATTATAATCACTGTGGGATACCGTATACCGTAAGAGTTGATCCAGGGTTAGGTAGATATTCCCATTGGGATAATCGTCCCGAATGGGGCTTCATGTATTTTCAAGCAGTTCATCATTCCGACTGTCGCATTTTTCTGAGCGATAATTTCTTGTAGTTGTTTTTTTAATTGCTGCGTCGATTGTGCTTTGAGCTGAACAGTGATGACCAGCAAGGTAATGATCAGGAATATATTTTTCATCGAAATTGTTTAAAGCTTCTTAAATTCGAATGGAATTTGCAGACTATCTCCTGATACCATCGCTTTTAATTGTGTGCCATCTCGCCAATATTTTATCCTATTTGGGAATGGCAGGGAGTCATTCTGTTTTATTTTCACTCTTAAGCAGTGGCAGAGCCATATCCTATAAAATTTTAAACAATCGATTGCACGACTTTAAGTTTTCTCCAATTTGATTAAATCTCCTATATTTCAGGTACTGAACTGTTTTATAAACAAAAGGAAACACCAATCACCTAAATAAAGAACATGAGATTTAAGTTACTTTTAGTTGCATTAGCGTTAATAGCCGCGGAAAATGGATTCGCACAGAAAAAGGAGAATAAACCGCAGGACTGGCTGATCAGTGGCGCCGCACCGTACCAATCCCAAATTGCGGTCGATGGCCAGAATATTGTCTTGGACAATGGGCTCGTGCGCCGCTCCTTTTGGATCAAGCCAAATGCTTTCTGCTATGATTTTACCAACTTAACTACAGGACAGCAGCTGATTCGTGCCGTACAGCCTGAGGCTCTATTGCAGCTCAACGGCAAGTGGTATAATGTCGGTGGGGTGCATGGGCAGAAGGAACGCGCTTATCTGCGACCGGAATGGATGCCCATATTTACGGCAAAACCTGAAGATTTTAGTTATGTCAAACATGAGGTCAGTGAACTGGATCCACTGCTGCCCTGGAATGGGGACAAGTGGTGGTCTACACATAAGGCCGCCGGAAAAGGGAAGGTCCTGACCTTTACCTATGCTGCTCCGGCCGCCGCAGCATTATCCGGAATCGAAGTGAAAGTGCATTATGCCATCTACGATGGGATCCCGCTGATCAGTAAATGGGTAACCATTCAGAACGGCGGTAATCAGACGGTGCAGATCAATCAGGTGATTAATGAAAAGCTGGCGCTGGTCGAAGAAGAAAGTGCTGTGGTGGGTTCGGTCGAGGATATGAAAAAACAGCATGGCCTTTACGTCGAAAGTAATTTTGCGTTTAATAATGCCATGCGTTATCACCTAAGTGATCAGTCTTTACACTGGAAAGCGGATTCTGCCTATACCTCACAGGTGAATTACGACTTGAAAACGCCGGCGATCATGGAGGTGTATCCGACGGTGGGGGTAGGTGTCAAGCTCGCCGCAAAGGACAGCTTTAGCTCGATCCGCTCCTGGGAACTGCTGATGGATAGTTATGATCGGGAGCGCCGTGGACTGGCCATTCGAAAGATGTATAGGACCATTGCGCCATGGACCACCGCCAATCCGATCTTTATGCACCTGGTAAGCAAAAAGGACGAGCAGGTCTACACTGCCATTGACCAGTGTGCCGCCACAGGATACGAAGCTCTCATCCTTAGCTTTGGCAGCCATGTAAATATGGAGGATACAACAGCCGCAAACCTTGTAGCGTTGAAAAAGCTGGCAGACTATGCGCACCGCAAAAATATTAAAATAGGAGCCTACTCTTTATTTAGTTCGCGCAAGATCAGCGAAGCGGATGATATTATCAACCCGAAGACGGGAAAGACAGGTGGTACTTTTTTCGGGAATGCACCTTGTTTTGGCTCAAACTGGGGGATAGGTTATGCCCAACGGATCAAAACATTTTTTGAAAAAACAGGATTTGATATCTGGGAAAATGATGGCCCTTTTCCGGGTGATCAGTGTGCTTCAACAAGCCACCCCGGTCATCATGGACTTGAAGATAGCCAATGGGTGCAATTTAATATGCAAAAGCAGCTCTATCATTGGCTGAATGCCCGCGGCGTATATATCAATTCACCGGACTGGTACTTTTTGGATGGTTCCAACAAGACAGGGATCGGGTATCGGGAAGTGAACTTTTCACTGCCCCGTGAAAATCAGCGCATCCTCAACAGGCAAAATATCTTTGATGCACTCTGGGAACAGAACTCGTCCATGGGCTGGGGATTTGTACCCTTAACTGCTTATCAGGGTGGTGGAATAGAGGCGGTATTGGAACCGCTGCATGAGCATCAGGAGGATTATAAACAGCTGATGATGCAATATTATGGTGCTGGTGTGCAGGCCTGCTACCGCGGTCCCCGTCTCTATGATACGGAGCAGACCAAGCAGACAGTGATTGATGTCATCCAATGGTATAAAAAATACCGCACGATCCTCAATGCTGACCTGATCCATCTGCGCCGTGCGGATGGCCGCGATTGGGATGGCTTTTTGCATGTGAATGCAGCTGAGAAAGGGCGTAAGGGATTGGGTATGCTATTTAACCCGTTGAAAACTGCAATCACACGGACCATTGAGATCCCTCTTTACTACACGGGCTTAGGGGGAAGTGCGAAAATAACCTTTGATGACAAGACCGTAAAGACAGCATCTTTAGATCATCTGGCTAGAACGACAATGACCATTACCATACCGGCCGAGAGCTACCGCTGGTTTACGGTGGAATAGAATCTCTGGAGGAGGTGCCATTTGACCAAAGCGGCATTAGCGGCCAAGGTGATCCATCAGAACATAGATTACACAATGAAGCTGCGGGAAGATTCCAGCAAAAGAATAAGTGTAGTATCTGTTTCTGTCAGCCATTGGCCACTTGCAGCTCTGGAATTTAGCCTTTTACATCTTTAAGGGATGCACCGAAGTTGATATGTAAAACATTGCCATCCGGGGTAATCAGTGCGGGTACTGACTGGACGCCTAATTTTTCAGCTTCGCCAATGCGGGATCTGTCTTCACCGATATTGACAATTTCTACGTTGGATTCGCCGATAAGACCAATAATGTCTTGCTCTGCGCTGACACATACAGGGCAGCCAGCGTGATAAAAAGTTGATTTTTTCATATTTATTGAATCATTAAGTGATGACTTTATTGCCAATACAAACTTAGTTAGGAGACTTAACTCGCCACTGATCCAGAAGGAAGAAATCTAGAAAATAACTGGTGGAGGGATGGTTTGTTAATATACCTTAATGTTTGTTAAATCTTTGTTTCGCGCTATAAATATTTGTAAATAAAGTTGTTAATTAGTTGTAAACGGGAATATGATGGTTTCTGAATTTATTAAAAATAAGCATTTGGCGAATCGTGCCGGATTTGGAATCAGCCTCCAGCAGATCGCCGCCTTCGAACAGCAGTCTAACGCTGATGTTTGGCAAGTGTATTCCGCTGTACGGGAATTTGAACCGATCAACTTTAACAGAGATGAGGTGAATTTTGATTATGTAACTCTTTCAAAACTGAAAGCTGCGGAGAAAAAACAGATACAACAGCGTAACCGGCAGCGCAATATTGAAATTAACCTCAATTTTCTGACAGCTATGGTTCATTCCGAGGACCAACTGCGGGAGAAAATGGCTTTTTTCTGGCATGGACATTTTGCCTGCCGGGTAGTCAATTCAAAATTCAGCGTACACATACTCAATGAAATTAGAAAAAATGCGCTCGGAAATTTTCGCGATCTCTTGTTTGCCGTTTCCAAAGCCCCGGCTATGCTCAGTTTCCTCAACAACCAGCAGAATAAAAAAGGGCATCCGAATGAGAATTTTGCAAGGGAGGTCATGGAACTTTTCACGATGGGACGCAGTCATTATACTGAAGCGGATGTGCGGGAGGCCGCACGCGCATTTACGGGCTGGTCCTATGATAAGGATGCCAGATTTATAGAAAGGAAAAAGTTTCATGACCCAGGTCCGAAAACATTTTTGGGGAAAACAGGAAATTTTGATGGAAATGCTGTCCTGGATATTATTTTGGAACAACCGGCAACCGCAAGATTTATTACAGACAAATTATATCGTTTTCTGGTCAATGAACAAGTAGATAACGAAATCGTAAATAGCCTGGGTAAGGAATTCTATGAATCTGGGTATGACATAAAGCGGCTGCTTGACAGCATATTTACCTCCGCTTGGTTTTACGAAACCAAAAATATTGGTAGCAAAATAAAATCACCGATAGAACTTATGGTGGGTATTATGCGGATGCTCCCCATGAAGGTCGAAAAGCCTGAAAACCTGATTGTGTATCAAAAATTATTGGGACAGATGCTATTATATCCCCCCAATGTAGCTGGATGGCCCTCGGGAAAGGCTTGGATCGACAGTTCGACCCTTTTGCTCCGGATGCAGATACCCCAGATATGGAGCGGACTCCGACCACTTGATCTCAATCCGCGGGAGGATGACGACCTGGACATGGGCTTAAGGCAAAATCGGAAGCTGGCCAAAGCCTTCAAAAATCCGAACATGTCGATCGCTTGGCAACAGATCGAAGCTGCATTTGCTGGAAGGGAGCCGACAGAGCTCTTATTGCAAAAGAAACCGTCCTTTAAACAGCGTATACTGGAAAAATACGCTGCTGGAAACACCAGGATGTCCATTATTGAAACGATGAGTATTCCCGAGTATCAGCTCTGTTAGCTAAGCTAAAAAATACGACCATGATCATCAAAAGACGCGAATTTCTTAAAGTAGGATCCCTAGCAACAGCATCTATGTTACTGCCCAATTTTTTGAAGGCAATGACTTTGCCAAATGCCTTGGAAAGAGAGCAGAAAGTCTTGGTTATTTTACAATTGAGCGGTGGAAATGATGGACTTAATACAATCATTCCCCGACGCAATGATATCTATTTTCGTGAGCGGCGGACCATTGCCGTCGAGAATGCACTTCCGCTCACGGATGAAGCAGGTATTAACCCGGCTCTAGGCTTCTTTAAAGAGCTATTTGATAATGGAGAACTGGCCGTGCTCAATAACGTCGGCTACCCCAATCCGGATAAGTCGCATTTCCGGAGCATGGATATTTGGCAGAGTGCGAGCCGGAGCGATGAGTATCTGGAGACCGGCTGGTTGGGACGGTATCTTGATGAAGCCTGCTACGACTGCACACATCCTACCCAAGCGCTGGAAGTCAATGATATGCTAAGTCTCGCCCTCAAAGGAAAGCAGAAAAAGGCTTTTGCCTTTAAGGATCCTAAAAAACTCTATCAAACCAGTCGTGAAGAATATTTTAAGTCGCTTTATGAAGACCATCAACATGAGGATGAAACAGTGGGTTATCTCTATCAGACATTGGGCGAGACAATCAACAATGCGGACTATATCTTTGAGAAGAGCAAAGCGAAGTCTACGGTAGCTGCTTATCCCGATTCGGTATTGGGAAAGGATTTCAGGACAATCGCCTCACTGATCAAATCGGATATCAATACACAGGTTTACTATCTACAGATCGGCAGTTTTGATACGCATATTAACCAGCGACAACGACAGGAGGGTTTATTTCGGACCATTAATGATGCGGTAGAAGCATTTGTTGGTGATCTTAAGAAAAATGGGCTTTTTCAGCATGTGATGCTGATGACTTTTTCGGAATTTGGCCGTAGGGTAGCACAAAATGCCAGTAATGGTACAGACCATGGAACGGCTAATCAGCTTTTTTTTATCTCAGGTGGTTTAAAACACAAGGGACTGCGCAATGCTTTGCCGGATCTTGAGCATCTAAACGAGGGAGATTTGATTTATTCGGAGGATTTCAGAAAAGTGTATGCTACGCTACTCAAGAACTGGCTAAATGTGGACTCTTCCAAAATATTGGGCTGGAAAAATGGGATTTATGATTTTATCTAAATAGGTTTGACTTCTTGACTGGGAACTTGATCGCCACTAGGTATTTTTACGTTTTTTATTGAGATTTAAGTATTATTACGTGATTTTTAGCTCTTGCGTTGTTTTTTATTTTTTTTATCTACATCTTTAATTCGTTATAAACGTAAAATTTGAGTCCATTACATAACCTTCCTGAAGAAACCTTGATTCTTTTACTGAAAAAAAAGAACCAGCAAGCCTTTAGCTATCTATATGATAACTATATGGATGCGCTCTATGGGGTGGTGTGTCGTATCGTAGCATCCTCTGAACATGCCGAGGAGGTGATTCAAGATGTATTTGTTAAAATTTGGAAACACGTCGATCTTTTTGACGCCGAGAAAGGCAGATTATATACATGGATGATCAATATTGCGCGCAACACGGCATTGGATTACCGAAAATCTAAGGGCGTGGTGAACGAATTGAAAAACCAACCGCTCTCAAATATCGTAAATACAGAAGAAGAACAAGATCAAAGCCAGAGCGAACAGAGCGCAAAAGCAGATTTTATTGGATTCAAAAATATTTTGGATAAATTAAAGCCTGAATGTCGTATATTGATCGAGATGGCTTACTATGAAGGATATACGCAACAGGAAATTGCTGAACAGCTCGATGTTCCTTTGGGTACCGTAAAAACACGGACCAAAGCTGCATTTTTACAGTTAAAACAATTATTAAAGGACTTTCGTTAATTTTGGATATTGCAGCATACATATCATCAGGGATTATTGAATCATACGTTTTAGGGCTCGCATCTGAAGAGGAAGTAAGCATCCTGAACTGTATTCGAAAAAATAATGTCGAAGTGGAACAAGCCATTGCCGAGGCCGAAAAAGCGCTCGAGGGATTGGCCGATATCCAAGCGATACAAATGCCTGTTGCCTTAAAAGACGATATTTGGAATAGACTTGAAGCTGAAAACCTGGTCGCTAAGGATGACCAGATAGCTGATTTGCCAGCAGAACAAGCACTGTCCGACGATACTGCTCTTCAATCCCCAATATCGGGCTCTGAAGAAGAAATTAAATCACTCGCACTACGTAAGTATTACGGCTGGGCGGTAGCGGCAAGTGTATTACTTGCACTCAGTATCGGTGCAAATTTATTTTTCTACCAACAGCAGAAGGAGAATAAGGAGATGCTAGTCCAGGCAAATGCCACGCTAGATATGCAAAACTCCACATTGGTTGTTTTACAGGATAAATGGAGCCTGGTGCAAAATCCGGCGGTGAAAACTATTGCACTAAAAGGTGTTGAAAATAAACCTGATCTACACGCACTCGTATTTTGGGATCAGACTTCAAAAGCAGTATACCTTAGTCTTGAACAGATGCCGGCTGCGCCAAAAGGCAAGCAGTATCAATTGTGGGCCATGGTCGATGGTCAGCCTGTAAGTGCTGGCGTATTTCCATTGAATGGCAAAGAAGCGATGGCCAACAAAATGCTTGATATTCCTAAAGCACAAGCCTTTGCAATTACACTCGAAGATGAGGGGGGCAAAGCTGTACCTACGCTCACCGAACTTTGTGTGATGGGCAGCATATAAAAAGGTATACTGCCCTCATTGTTCTATTTCTTCAACATTATCCTCTTATTTACTGTCCGAAGTATTCTGCTGGTATTCAAATATTTCAATAATGTTTTCGGCCAATTCTTTACCATAATGCCGCTCTACCAGATAAAGTGCAGCATCTATTCCCGCAGTTATTCCAGCTGTGGTGATCAAGCGTTTTTGATCGACAAATCGAACAGCACGTTTGACGATACTTTTCGGGTTGTGCTGTTCTAAAGCATCCAGCAGCATGGCGTGGGTCGTAATTTCATAATGATCCAGAATACCGGTTTTGGATAGCAGCATGCTTCCGGTACAAACTGTAAAAATAATCGTGCCCCGGTCATAGTGATCTTTTACCCACTTCATTAATGTTTGCTGAAAATCATTATCCTGTAGGTATTCCATGACGCAATCGGGATTGGCTCCCGGAATAACAATCATATCCGGAAGGGGAGCGGTTTTTATGCTGTGCGTTGGGATGATTGCCATGGTCGCTGCTTCCATTTGCACGGTTTCTCTGGTCTTCCCGACGGTATAACAATGATAACTTCCGGGAGCGATAACATTGGCCTTGATAAATACATCCAGTGGGCCATTGAGATCAAGTGCTTCGACCTGATCATAAATTAAAAATGCGACATTCATGCTTTTGCTGTTTTGGTTTGAATTCATCATGATATACAAGTTGTTGTTCTTTAAATTGGGACATAGTTTTCCCTGCCGGTGATTGAATACCAGCATTTTTTGTGATTTTAATAAGACGAAATGGATTACTCGCTACCTTTGCAGGTCTTCCGGAATTGAACAGGAGAAATGGAGAGATATTTCAGAAATAGGCGCCGAAGGGAGACCACATTTCCAAATCCGCATTTTTGAGCAATCATAGCTGGGCTCATATCGGTATATTCCAACATGTTTTTGGCCTGATCCAATCGCATTTTCTCCAGAAACTTACCGGGTGTCATACCCGATTCTTTGAGAAATACCCGTGAGAAATTACGGACACTCATATGGACCGATTCCGCCATATAGTCTATACTGACCGCTTGGCCAAGCTTATCTTTGAGCAAATCCCTGATTGCCTTGGTGAAGGGCGATAACAGGTCATAGTCGCCAACCAGGTCTCCAAATTGGGTCTGTACACCTGGACGTTTCAAATATAGCACAAGATGTTTGGCTACTTCAGAAGCTAAAGGTTTTCCAAAATCTTCTTCCAATAGTGCCAAGGCGAGATCTATTCCTGAGGTTACTCCACCTGAGGTATAGATGCCCTCATCACGGATAAAAAATGGATTGACATTGACTTCAAGCTCGGGATAGTCCTTTTGCAGGATAGCAGCATATTTCCAATGGGTCGTGACCTGTTTACCTCTTAATAATCCCGCTTTGGCCAAAACAAATGCCCCGACACAGACTGATCCGATACGTCTTACACTTGTGGCCCGACGTTGCAGGTAGCTGTAAAGGCCAGTGTTGACTTCATCCAGCACGCTAAGTTCGGTACCGGCAACGAGTAGCGTATCTATCGGAAAATCATCATCATCAATGGAATGCCCGCAGGTAAGGGGAATTCCAGCACTTGAATATACGATCTTATCTGAGGTACTGGATATCAGCTCCACTTCATACTTCAGTGCACTATCATCTGGCAAAAAGTGGTTGGCAGACATAAATACATCACAGGGACCGGCAACATCCAATAACTGAACCCCTGGCAAGATCAAAAGTGCAATTGTTTTTATTTCTGTTTGTTTCGCTGTGTTTTCCATCGTTTGCGCTGTATGGTACAAATGTACGAAGAAGGTGATATGGCTACAATGACAAAGAATGGACAGATTCGGCCATTTTTAGGATGATTAAAAAAAATAGTTTATTTTCGGATATTGCTGAATAGGATCATCTGTATAAGTGAGCTCTAAAACGGCTAGATAAATGCAGAGGTTTGTGAATTAGTTGCTTGAATAAGAACGAAAAAATTAAAAAACCAGTTTTATGAATGTAAAAACACGAATTAAAGCTATTGCCTTTATGTCCCTTTGTTTGTTATGTACCATTGCTCATGGACAGGAAAGCAACAATAATAAAAAATTATGGGCAAAATCAATTTTGAATAAGAAGGCGCCAAAGTTGGAAGTAGAGCAGTGGCTGTCTGATGCGCCGGAGACAAAGGGCAAATTTGTACTCATTGATTTCTGGGCGACATGGTGCGGACCTTGCCGCAGGGTCATTCCGGAATTGAATGAGTGGCATAAAAAGTATGGGGACAAGCTCGCGATAATTGGTGTTTCAGACGAAGCAGCTACAGTAGTTCAAAATGCCAAGGAAATTAAAATTGACTATTACAGTGCCATAGATACTAAAGGCAAGCTAAAAAAAGAACTTGAAGTACAGGGGATACCACATTGCATTTTGCTAGACCCTGATGGTATTGTCCGTTGGGAAGGATTTCCGACTTTGGAAGACCACGAACTTACAGAAACTGTACTTACTAATATAATAAAGAAATATAGTAAAAAGTAGGGATAATAACTGTAAAATAGTGCTGCTAGTGGGCTACATGATGCTGCGGTATGATGGATTAAATAAAATTATTAAAAAATTGTAGGGTGAATTAATCTTTGTGCAAACGAAAGAGTCATAGTATTAAATAATCTGTATTTTATGTTGAAATATATCCTCTTTTTTTTTCTGGTTCAGTTGATCGGAATTAATCTACATGCGCAGTATCGTTCTTCTAATATGGGAAGAATTACAGTTGTCTCCGAAAGTCAACCCTTTATTCTTTCCTTAAATGGGGTAGCCTATAACGATCGGCCGGAATTGCAGGTGACGATCGATGGACTTTCGGATCAGTTGTATGCGATTAGCGCCCTGATAAGCGGAAGGGGGCAGAGGGAAATGGAGCGGAGACAGATTACTGTACGCAATGAAAATGGTGATTTTGTGGAGATGATCTTTAAAGTCGGAAGTCAGCGCAATACACGGACCCGTGGCCAGCTTATTAATCTATTTGCTCAAATTCCAATAGACATGTCGTCCTTAGGCAATGGAGTGGCTTATGCTTACGGTGCACCGGGCAGACCTATTCATCTGGACGATAATCCGGATATGGGTATCCCACCGATAAATTCCATTACACCGATAACTAGGGCAGAATTGGATCGTTTATTCAGTCTCATGAACAGGGAACCTTTTGACGATGCGAAATTCAAAATAATTAACCCAATCTTTTCTGAAACAACACTCCGTGTTGAACAGATTAATGAAATCATGAAACGTTTTCAATGGGATGATGAAAAGCTGAAAGTCGCCAAGGCAGCCTACGGAAATTGTTCGGACAAAAGAAATTATTCCACACTGACAGGAAACTTTACTTTCCTGGGTAATAAAAATGATCTGCTTGACTTTATAGAAAAGCAGCAAAGAGTAAGGTAAATAGTATTGGAAATGGATACTTCCTTAAAGGTTTTTGTTATTCAACTTTAATCAGACATTTAAAAGTCCTGGGTAGAGGATCACTGGAAAAAGGTAGAAACGCCTTGTGATGACCAGTTAGATTATCGACGAGTTCATACAATGACCGGCCAACTTTTCGAAATCCTAACCCTCTAAAGTCTGTTAGATAGATATCGAATTCATGAGCTGATGCGGAGTCACAATCCCAAAAAAGATAATAGCCATTGTCGCTGCAAGCAAAGGGGAACAATCGTTTTAATAATTCGGGAGATCCGTCAGGTGCGATGTCAAACCAGATATCCCCAAGCTCAACATCGGCAATGTAGGTGTTTTTGATTGCAGCTGTTCGCACAAATAAAGAATCACCATACTCGCCCATGGGTAGATAAATATGGAATTCTCCCAACGCTAATCCATATCCGTATGTTAATACAAATTCTTTATAAGATGTGGAAAAGCTTCTTCCATTTGGAAACGTAAAATTGTCCAATGCTACCAGATCTCCAAATTCTGTCGGAATTCCAGTTAAAGCTAAACCAAAACCTTTATTGACCATAGTCCAATCTTTCGAAATTAAAAATATTAAAACAGATAATTCGTCAGCATCTTGTTACCCATCGTATGGATCACCTTTTTGTACGAATAAAAATCATCGCGATCGCCGTTGTGACTGCACCGAAAATGAAAGCAAAAATAGTAGAATTAATGGCATAATTGCTATAATTGAAATTTGCCTCCGCTTCGGCTGTTGTTTTATAATAGCCTATTTCGACCGATCGCTTGATGACGTTGGGGAAATACTCTGGCGTGATGACATAAGAAATAATCCATTGTGTCAGCGGACTTAATAAAGCGATAACAACAGAAAGCACTAAGCCCGAAATTAATCCTTGGATATAGCTTATATTACCGTGGTAGAAATTTTTCTTCTTATCTCTCAATGCCAGTACCATAAATAGGATTGCTGGGATAGCAAAAAGATTGGTCAGATAAAGGTGATAGTCAATATACTTGCCATGGAGCCCGCATATTTTTTCTAAGAGCATCCACGCTAAAGTCATCAGCGTGAAAAAAATAGCCCATTTGATCTCAATTTTAATATTTTTCATGATTCTATTGCAGTTTTAGATAGTATGTTGTTATTTCTCTGGAAAATCATCAATAGTCGGTTTATTAAATATAATATTAATTTGGCTACAAATAATGAGGTTTTATCCGTTTGTTTCGCTGTACTTAAATTGATCAAACTCCAGTCACAAGCGATTCATCTCCGAAGTAATCCTGTAGAAATATTCCGTACTGACAAGCAGTTGTCTTTTGTTTTATTAATTTTATATACCAGTAATAAGCAAGTTGTGTGCTGAGAATGCAGTAAAATGCTGCGCCCTGTAGAAATTTATTGGGGTGGATAATCCGTCAAGATCTGGAAATAATAAATAAACCAAAAATGAATAAGATACAACAGGTAAAGGAAGTGCAGTCCATCAGTATTCATACGCAGGCGGAATGGCGGCAGTGGTTAGTGGATAACCATCTTGTTGAGAAATCCGTGTGGATTATCTGTAATACAAAGAATTCGGGGCAGCCGGCTGTAGCCTGGAGTGAACTGGTCGATGAAGCATTATGTTTCGGTTGGATTGATAGTACAAGAAAAACAATTCAGAAAGGCTCTTTTAAGCAGTTATTCAGCAGACGTAAGCCCAGGGGAACCTGGTCCAGGGTCAATAAAGAAAAAATTGAGAAGCTTATAGCCAGTGGACAGATGACTCAAGCAGGACTGGAAGTAATCCGGGTGGCTCAGGAAAACGGCTCGTGGTCTGTTCTTGATAGCGTAGAGGAACTGTTTATTCCAGAAGATCTGGACAGTGCATTGAAGAGCTATCCCGAGGCTGAAGCATTCTTTGCCGGTTTGAGCAAATCAGCAAAAAAAATGTTGCTGCAATGGATTGCTTTAGCGAAACGTCCCGAAACCCGAAACAAACGGATCGCGGAGATTGCGGAACAGGCTGCTAGCCAAATGAAACCAAAACAATTTCGATAATCTCAACGAATTGAATAAATAAATGCGCTATTATTTGTAATCATTCTAAATAAGACTTATCTTCGAGACGACATAAGCACTTAAATTTGTTGTTTCATAGGAAGACTAGTCGTGAGATTAGTCTTTTTTTATTTAGACTGCCGTAATTTTTTACGACAGTCTAATGCGCGATTATTACTTATTCTCAAGGGCAACTTCCTGTGCTTTGTAGTAGCTTTCGATCAGGGCCTGGTAATTTGGCATGACCATGGACAGTGCTTTAGCGTACTTCGCCGCATCCTTGTGTTGCCAGCTTTTTAATACCTCACTGATGACAGCAGTGGTTGTGATTGGAATAACTCCTGCTAATTGTAATCTTGCTAGGGTTACCTGTGTCGAGAGCGCACTCATATCGCCAGAGGCATCAATGACTGCAAATACCTCATAACCTTCGGTGATCGCTGAAATAGCAGGAAAGGCAACACAGACACTCGTCAATACTCCTGCGATCACTAATTTTTTCTTACCAGTATTTTTTACAGCCTGAACGAAAGCCGGAGTATCCCAGGCATTAACCTCGCCAGTACGGCCAACATATACAGCATGCGGCGCATGCTCATGGATTTCAGGCATTAATGGTCCATTGGGGCCTTTGGGTTCTGAAGCAGTAGTGATGACCGGAATATTTTCTATTGCGGCAATTTGGGATAATGCCACAACATTGCTCCGCAAGGTGGGTACCTCGATGTCTTTGACTGTTTGAAATAGACCACTTTGGTGGTCGATCAGTAAAAATGCAACATCATCTGCATTGATTCTTGTTGTAAGTGCCATGATTTTAAAATTTTAATTTGTGTAATAAATCTTTGGTTAAAGGTAGGCACGGTATTTTTAGTGGAAAATGAAGCAGATTAAGCCTAAGACTTAATGTACCTTAAGTTTTAAGGAATGAACTGTTTCGAAAGAAGCCGTTTATTAGGAATGCAGTCTGGTCCGGAACCAATGGGACACTCCTTCATGCCGTACGTAAGTATGCAAATGGGAGAATTTAGCTGCGGTTAGCGAATCATAAGTCTTCTCAAGCGGATATTAAAACAACTCCTTTTGCTATTTGCGGTATATCTATTTTTATGATCAGATAGACCTACACGATAAAAATGAAAAGAAAAATAGAAGGACTACTCAATGTTTTCATCCCATTATATAGCATAGTAATCGGAATAACCATGGCTTCATGTAATAATGGCTCTCAAACTGCAGCTGTATCAAAAGCGGTGAATGAACATTCGCAAAAAAACAAAGAGCTTGAGCCGGTGGTAGGGGCTAAATGCCCAGAGGGGGATAGCTCACATCTGAATATTACAGCATATAAGGGGATCTCTTTCTTTACAGAAAATACCATGCGTGGAAGTGGTGTTGTCCATTTGTCCATCGATCAGCCGATCGACATCTTAAATCTGGACAAAACGATCTACGGACGTATAGTTCCAAGTATAGTTAGGGGTGCAGACGGAGAGTTTACAGATTATGAAATTAATCTTCCGGAAACTGTAATTGCCCGTCAGATTATACCCCATAATGAATTGCGGATTTTTGAATTTGACGCGCAATCTCCTGATCAGGACAGTACTCATTTAACTGTTTATATCAATAGGGAAAGAAAACTTATTCTGAAAAAAGACCTCCAGTATAGTTTTTTGAGCTGGAATGACTACATCAAGTCCGCATTTGTGACATTAACAGCAGCTGTTCAGAACATCAGTATAGCAGAACGAAAATACTTGTACCAGATACTGGAGATAAAGGATGATTCTATATTAATCAGATCGGTTCCGAAGCCAGCTTGTGATTATATCGAGGATTATAAACCTATTTCCAAATGGGTAAAATGGCGGACAGACCACTGCAAGTTGATCGAATTCAACTTCTGCTATTAAGTTCGGATAAATAATCTCTTTGATGATTGGAAAACGTGAGCATATGAAAAACCTATTCAAGCTAACAGTATTCTTATTTTTCTTGATTTTGATCTCCTGTCAGGAAAACCGTTTTGCAACCAAGGAGAAAGTTGTAAAAAATACCCATTTAGACAGTGTAAGCAATACTGAGGTTGAATTTAAACAGTTTCTGCTCAATTGTGATGGCGACGAATATAATGCCACAGTCTGTGTTAATGAAAAAGAGCAGATATCAATTGCATTCGCTGAAAAAAAAGAAATTTTTCCATTGATCAGATCGGCTATATTGACAGCAATGACATAGATTTGGGAGACTTAGGTTTTCAGATTTATGTCTATAAAAATAACACTGATAAGGTAATTATACTCGATTCATTTTTAGAGTGTGGTCACTTGTTCTATGTTTATTTTTATACTGAAAACGGTCTGAAATTTTTAGGAAAAAGGGAAGTAACAATGATTGATGAAGCCAACTCAATAGAAAGAATAAAGGTAGATCGTTTTAAAGATGAAATTATTATTTCTGCTGGAGAGCATATTGATGATTTAAAATTTGACACAAACAAAGGTATAGATATAGCGATTAAAGCAGAATGATGTCTTATTCCCAGTAGTTTGACCAATTTAGGCTACCCTGATCGTCCGTCCGATTTTGTATATCCGTTAATTGAGTTATGCGTTTCTATGCAAGTTTGGGGATTTTTTTTATATTTTTGCGTTTTATTGCATATTTTGCTTTTTTATCTGTATCATTACGTACGATTAAGGGTAGCCAATGATCCTATTTGATTTTATAAAACTCGTATTGATTGCAACTGTCTTCTTATGGAGTGGAATACTCTATGGGCAGAATGATAGTAACCTGGTCAAAGGTACTGTGGTTGACCCCGAGATGTCACCTGTTGCCTTGGCTACAGTAGGGTTGTACAGCAGCAGTGGGGTATTGGTATCCAGTACAAACACTGATAATCTGGGAATTTTTCAGCTTCGGGGTAAAATCCCGGGTAAATATTTTATAGCGGTAAAACACCTTGGCTACCTAGATCATAGGAGCGCCCTATTTGACCTTGCTAATGGCAATCTGGGTACCGTAAAACTCTACCGACAGGAAAATAAATTGGAAGCGGTGACGGTCGAAGGTAAAAGAGCGGTGCTGACGGTTGATGGTGGCACCATTGTCTATCAGGTGGAAAATAGTATCGGAGCACAGGATATTTCGGCTTTTGACGCATTGAAAAGAGCTCCTGGGGTACAGGTAGAAAATGAAGTCGACATTACGCTCAACGGTAAAAGCGGAGTGCAGATCTTGTTGGATGGGAGACAAACTTTTCTTTCGGGAAAGGAGCTCAACGATCTATTGAAGTCGATGTCATCGAATAATCTCCGATCCATCGAAATTGTCAATAGTCCTTCTGCTAAATATGATGCGAGCGGTGCTGCTGGTATTATTAATATCAAAACGAAGAAAAATCAGTTGAAGGGGTTGAACGGAAGTATAACAAGTGCTTTTGCTTATGGTGTAAGCCCGAAGCAATTGCAGAATATGACCTTCAATTACCGGGTGAATAAACTCAATGTATTTGGGAATTATAACCATACATTGGGCCATTACAATTACCTCTATGGGACTGATCGTAAGCAAAACGGCAAATCTTATGACAGCCATACGGTCGATGTGGACAAGCGCCAGAAAATGGGTGCTCAGGTGGGGGTAGACTACTTTCTGAACGATAAAAATACAATAGGTTTTTTGGCAAATGGTAATTTTATCTTCGGTGGTGGACTGACGAATACAGCTACGGCTATTGCAACACTTCCTTCAGTTGTATTTGAAGAATCTCTTGATGCAATCAACGATTACTATGGTCAGAGTACCAAGCGCTACAACTTTAATCTGAACTACAAATATGAAGATACACTTGGTCGTAGTCTAAATGTGGATTTGGACTACGGTCTTTTTGATAAATGGAATAAAAACCTACAATCGAATACCTATCGGGACAACCAGGGAAATGTCGTTGACGAAAATCTGTACCGCACGCTGAATAATATCGATATTGATCTAAAAGGGCTAAAGGTTGACTATGCTACGAAACTGTGGGACGGAAAATTGGAAGCAGGTGCCAAATATTCGGCTGTAGGCTCTAAAAACAATTCCCGGTTTTATCATGTCAGCCCCGTAAGTGATAGTCTCGATAATAGACGTTCCAATGATTTTCATTTTGACGAACGCATAGCCAGCGTATATCTTGACTATAAAAGAACTATCGGAGAATGGTCTCTCCAAGCTGGGCTACGGCTAGAAAATGCGAATTCCAAAGGTATTTTATTTTATCGGGAGCAAGGAAAGGATCTGGATGACCATATCAATAGAAATTTTACCAATCTTTTCCCCTTTTTATCTATCACGAGGCAACTGGCCAATAAACAGACAATTTCACTTTCATACGCCAAGCGTATTGAAAGACCAGCGTATCAGGATCTGAATCCTTTTGTTTATATGCTCGATGAACTGTCTTTCTGGAAAGGAAACCCGTTTTTGACCCCCTCACTGACCCAGCGGTTTTCCTTACTTTATTCCCTGAAAAGTTCGACGGTTGTCGGCTTAAATTATGCGTATACGGATCAATTGAATGCCAAGATAACGGATACATTGGAAGCTGATAAAATAATGATGATCAGCAAAAATGTGGGTACGCAAAAGCATTGGTCGCTATCCTTGACTCAGACGCTAACACCGAAACCTTGGTGGGATATTACCTTTAATGGGTTGATGTATTATATCCACAATGATGTTTCATTTGACCAGTACCAAAATCTCAATTTAAAGCAGACCGCGGGACGTGTTAGTCTGCTACAATCTTTTAAGCTGCCGAATAAGATGCGGTGCGAGATTTCAATGGTCTACAACTCCAAGCGGCTGAGTGGTGCAAATACGATCAGTAGACCGATAAGTCAACTAGATATTGCATTCCAAAAGAGTTTATTGAAGGATAAGGCGACACTTAGGCTGGCCGTAACCGATGTTTATAAAGGTAACCAGATTAAATACACGCAGAATTTACCCGGTTTGCAATCATCAAGCTACGGCTACTATGAGTCAAGACAGGTGCGTCTGAGTTTTGGCTATAGATTTAGCAGTGGGGCGGCAAAGGAACAACGTAGTCGAAAGTCAGCGCTAGAAAGTGAAAGTGGCCGAATACAGTAATGAAAAAATAAGGACGTCAATCACTTGGTGTACTGTCTAAATATTGTGTTCTTTTAGAGCTATTGAGAATGGATGTGTTACACATCCAAATGCTGAATTTTCAGGAACTTAATCGTAATACCCATCTGCCCGAGGTGGTACATATCATGGTGAATTAAACCCGTTAACAAATACTTATAATCGTGCGGAAAGGAGGTGTCAGCATGTGGGTAAGCAGTATGAAGGAAAGAGTCATCTTTTCCTTCCAGAAAAGAAATAATATTTTGCTGTGTTATATGAAGATCCTGCATTAGATTCTCCCAACCACGTTTTCTTAACTCATCATTGCTTCACCAGTTTGCGGCATCGCTCATATCGAGTCCTCTTTGATTTCCTTTTAGGCGGCTTAAAACTTCCCGGCGCCACTCGATTAAATGTGATACTAACTCTGCTATGCTATGCATTGCGGGGATAGGACGTTCAAAAGCTGTCGTGCCATCCACCTGAGATAGCTTCTTTTCAAAATTTTCGTCGATCCAGAGATCAGCTGTTTCGACATCCTTTAATTGTTGAATATGATCTTTTATCAAAATATCATCCATGATTATCAGTTTTAGTTCTCTTTTTTATAAAGGAACAATTGCTGGATGGAGAAGGTTTAGGGAAAATGATGCCGTTTTGGAAGCGGCTATCGCACAGTTGACAGGTGGATAAGTGACAACTATATTTAATATATTAAAAAAGCGCATCGTTATTGTTCGCTTTTGGTTAAATCTGATTGCATTGTTTTGGTACCAGAAAAAGGTTAACAAAGATTATAAAACATTTTTTAGCTCGATCAGGTTAAAGTGATCATCATTTTTAAGGAAGTCTTTTAGTATGGCAGCAAAAGGATTGATGCGAGGGTAGTTTTTCTTTTTGCTAATAAGCCTAATCGCTTAGACGGATAATAACTTGCATATAACGAATGATAAAAAAGATGTACGGGATCTCAATTTGCCACTGTGCCTGGTCTATGATCGCTGTATATTTAGGCGTAATTCTTTTTAGGTGGTGGACAATGAAATAACTTTTTAGCTATTTCTGATTCACATAATTTTACTGATCTGATAGATAAATATAGGTTAATTTTATGTTTATGTAGTTTATTTTAATATATTGATTATTAGTTATTTCAGTTGTAATTGTAGTTGCGTTTAGTTGTGAAAGAGTTATCTGTATTGTGCTGCAATATCCTGATGGCGAATTTAAAATATTACAACCAAGAATTCGGAAATTCCTATTTACAATTGAAACCCTTAGATAGGGCTGAAGTAGTGGGTAGTAAGGAGATCAAAGTGGAAATACTGATAGATGAAAATTTGATCAAGTTTGCCGTCACAGAGGTGACAATGACAGAAGCCACTGCTTTGATAAAATACTATTTTGAGCTCGATGAAATCGGTAATATAGATTCCTGTGGGGTCGGATATCCATAGCGGATTAGTCGTGATAAATTTAGTGTCTGCAGATGTTTTATTTGTATTGTTATTGTTTGTAGTTTAATATGTTATATTGGTTATATAAATTAAAAGTATAGTGCTAAAAACAGGTGCTTATAACCATTGGTTATGGTTGTTTTTGGAGTAATCCGATATGTTTTAAGCAGAGATAGGCTGTCATGGGGAGAGGCCAATCGGTAGGAGAAAATGAATTTCGACTAAGCTTGGATGCATTGTTGTGGTGCACGAAGCTACCAGACAATGGACGCAGTATTGATGGTGTAAAAGGAGGTATTAAGGTCGTAGCGGAACTATTAGGTCTATTCCTTGGATCAGGTTGATTACGGAGAAAAGTTGTGTACAGGCGATATTTTGACTATCAGAGGAGGACAGTATCAGTTTTATCGAAATGGTCAAAAAGAGCCTTCGATATCAGATGTAGTATAAAATAATATCAGCTGTGCATCGGATATTGAATGTGTTCCAGCTGTTTAGTAATCAATCTAATGTGGGAAAATACGGTTTTTATGTATTATAATTAATTTATTCATAGGTCATTGTCTTGTTTTTGGTTAAGTTATAGTGATGGTTGGTGTTCTCGGTATGTAAAGGCAGACTGACTGGTTGTGCAACCCGATGATACTGACTAAAAGTAATCTGCGCTTGATCTGTGGATGTGGGGTTGAGCGGAAACTCTCCATTGGTAAATGTCCTATTTCGCTTTTGGGCTATGTAGCTTTCTAAGTCGAGGTTTGCTATTTCCGCAGTATCTATTCAAAAAATCCGTTCTACGGACAAATTCCTCCTTTAGACGGATTCTGTCTAGCTTCCTTAACGATACCTTTGCAACATATTTATGTTATTTAGAATAATTCTTGATATGCTTTACACTACAAAAATTAAATGGTCATTTGTTGCTAGCATACTGGCGGCGGTATGTTGGATTATTGGAGATATGTTTGTCGCGGGTTTTGATGTAGATCCTTCGGAATATCCACTTTTTTCGGAGACTTATGCGGATCAGGTGGACGTGGGTATTGCGGTACTCATGCTGAAAGGGTCGAGCGCACGCCTCATGTTTGGTGCACTGATTGCCTCGATGACGGCTACTTTGTTCCTGCCGGGCGTATGGTTAGCCTATCAGTATTTTCAGGACAAATCCAGGTGGTATGCCTGGGGAACTTATTTTGTGTTGATAGTCAGTGTTATGCTGATGCCCCTCGGTCATGCGGACTTTTATTATACGGGTGAAATATACAAAGCAATATACCATACCGATCCGGTAGCTCATCAATATCTGTTGGAGACAGCCTCGGGCTTTACGAAGGTACTGTATATTGCTTGGGGGACGGCTATTGTGGTGTTGATGGTAGGTTGGCTACTGTTTTCGATACTGGTTTTTATGCGGAAGACACAATTGCCCGCTGGGCAGCCTTTATCAGTCCTGTTTTTATCACCATCTATCAGTTGCCCTTGAGATTCCTACCCTCGTCTGTACTGAAGGGCTGGTTGCTCGCTGCGGGATTTAATATTGCATACCTGATTTTTTTTATCTTGTTGTGGCTACTTTTCAAAAAACCCGCGGCACAAGAGACGGTGATAGATTCTTAACCTACATTAACTTTTTAGCTTAAACTAGGTTATTGGTTTATACTGCTTTGTTGGCGTAAATTTGGATATACAAAATCGAACAGCAAGCAAGCAAGCAAGCAAGCAAGCAAGCAAGCAAGCAAGCAAGCAAGCGGAGTGTATTCGATGATGTATGGATTCAAAAGATAGGAGTATTAAAAATGAAAAAATCAATTGAAAAAATCTTCCCTCGACCTGCACAGCCAGGTATGGTAGGTGACGGATTCCGTGTGTACAATATGGTTCCCGGTAACGGGATTACCAAAAGACGGATGAGTCCTTTCCTCTTATTGGATTTCAATGCGGAATTTGATTTTGGTCCATCAGATCATATTCGTGGGGTAGATGTTCATCCGCATAAAGGTTTTGAAACCGTGACTATAGCCTATAAAGGAAGTGTGGCGCATCATGACAGTTCGGGTAACAGCGGGGTGATCAATCCCGGGGATGTTCAATGGATGACAGCTGGAGCAGGAATATTGCACAAAGAGTATCACGAGGAGAATTTCTCCAGAGCTGGTGGTCCTTTTGAAATGGTGCAGCTTTGGGTTAATCTACCTGCAAAGGATAAGTCTACGGAAGCGCATTACCAGGGCATTACTGCAGATCAGATGGGCAAAGTACAGTTGCCTGAAGATGGCGGTATTGTTAATATCATAGCTGGTATATTTCAGGATACAAAAGGACCAGCCGAAACTTATACTGCAGTCAATCTCTTTGATATTAAATTAGAAAAGGGTCATCAGACAGCATTTACTGTTCCCAAATATCACAATTCCGCCATTCTGGTTGTCAATGGAGAAGCAGAGGTCAATGGACAGTTGGCCAAAGAACATAGTTTTGTGCTGTTTGAAAACGATGGTGAAGAAATCGTGATCAAGGCCAATGAGCAAGCTGTCTTACTGTTTATGAGTGGAGAACCTATTGACGAACCTATTGTAAGCTATGGCCCTTTTGTAATGAACACACAAGAGGAAATCTATCAGGCTTTCGAGGACTTCCAGGCTGGTAAATTCGGTACACTTGAATAGTCATTGATAGAAAACCACTGTACTACTTTCTGCTAAAAATGATTGCTGAATATAAATGTCGGTTTATAGATTAAATCATGAATTTCCCCTGAGTCTAAAAGCTCAGGGGATTTTTTTTGAATAAGGTTCTCTTTACAACAAGCCGTTCAGTTTTTTTTATCGATAGATCTGGTATTTCAATAGCGCCTAAGACAATTGTGGCGGTACAACTTCAATGGGGTGGTGTAGACAATGTAGACAAAATCATATGGTTGTTACAAAAATAAAATAGGAGTTGTGCCAAAGTCTTTGGATATTTGAAGATTGGACTTGCCTTAGTTCACTAGGGCAGGTTTTATAAACTGATGTGTTACCATATACCATATAGATGAAAATAGGAAGATTTATAATGTTGCTACTGCTACTCAGTATAGGACAGATCATAGCCGCCAAGGGGAAAACCGAGTTAAAAGTGCTGCAGATCAATATCTGGCAGGAGGGGACGGTTGTACCCAATGGATTTCCGGCTATTGCGGATGAAATCATAGACAAGAATGCTGATATCGTGCTTTTTAGTGAGGTACGTAATTACAAAGGAACAGATTATATCCAGCGGATATTAGCAGAATTAAAATCCAAAGGGGCAAGCTATTTTGGTAAGTCAAGTGATGAAAAGCTGGATGTTGGATTGATCTCCAAATTTCCAGTGGCGGACCAACACGCACTGTATGGTAAAGATAGCGAGATGGGAGGTGTGTTGAAAAGTAAGATCAAAGTTGGCAACCGCGATTTCGTCTTTTATTCTTTACACCTGGATTATACCAATTATGCCTGTTACCTACCTAGGGGGTATGATGGAGTAACCTGGAAGAAATTGGAGAACCCGATTACTGAGGTGTCTGCAATTGTAGAAGCCAATCGTAAAAGTAAAAGGGATGAAGCGATACGTGATATTATACACGATGTGGACGGGGAGAAGCAATCCCAATCTTTTATTATTGCGGGCGATTTTAATGAGCCTTCACATTTGGACTGGACTGTAGCGACAAAGGATTTGTTTGACCATCGGGGTGCCGTGGTGCCTTGGGACTGTTCGGTTCTATTAAACAAAGCGGGGTTTAAGGATAGTTTTCGTGTGCAGTATCCCAATCCGGTAAGTCATCCCGGGTTTACCTATCCGGCGTTCAATAAGGATGTCCCTATTGATAAGCTGGCCTGGGCACCTACAGCTGATGATCGGGATAGGATAGACTATGTCTATTATCGCAGTAAGCAACCATTAAAAGTGGTGAAGGCGAGGATTGTGGGTCCTGTGGAAACGGTGAAATATGCTAAAAAGCAGGAAAAAGATAGCGAAGATGAATTTTTGCTTCCAAAAGGAATATGGCCTACAGATCATAAAGCCCTGTTAGTGACTTTTAGCTTTTAGGAGAGAAAAGTTAATTGCATTGCTGTGGATTGAATACAGTGCTAAAGGAATACAGGGGACATTGCACGGCATAAGAAGCACGGACAGGTTTTTAGCAACAGGTCTGTGCTTCTTTTTTGGAGGCCTGGTTTCTTGTGGGGTATGATGGTAAGCCAACGGTGAAAATTGAACCTTTATTGGGAATACTCTGAATATCGACTATACCTTTATTTCGCTCGATCAGATCTTTGCATAATACGAGCCCTAAGCCCGACCCGGGTTCATCTTCCGTACCGAATGATTTATGCTGGATTACATTAAACAGTGAGGCCGATTTGGAGGGATTAATTCCAATCCCCTCATCTTGGATATGAATGTTGGTATGGATCTCATTCCTACTGCAATAGATGCTTATCTTTCCAGCCACGTAGCTAAATTTGATGGCATTACTAATAAGGTTGCGTAGTATGATGGACGTGTGATCCTTATTGGCGAAGATATGTGTTCCTTCGGTGATATCAATTTCTATCTTGAGTTGTTTTACCTGTATCTGATCAGCAAATAATGTCATGATTTCGCGAATCAATGGTTCGATCAGCACTAAAACAGCTGGGCTGGTAATCCCACGCATGCTACTACTTCCCCATTGCAGAAAGTCGTCCAGTGCCTGGTTTTGATGCACAATCTGTTGATAAAGTTGTTGTATATATTCTCTAGATACGGTATTGTTAAGTATTTGGTCGCGAAGCATCAACACCAATGCTTCCAAACTAGCAAATGGACTTTTGATATCATGAGCGATGATGGAAAATATTTTTTCCTTATCGCGATTCATGGATTCCAGTTTTCTCCGCTGGTCTTCAATCTTCTCCATATTGTTGTAAATAATCTGGAGGAAGGAGTTTACAGCGATTACAATAAAAGCAAGTGCATTGCTAATGTTGAAGATCAGTCTCAGCCTGGGAACACGTTGGACAACAGGAACAATTGTCGGAAGGAAATAGAGCAATGCAATGGCGAAAGAGGTAGCAAGACAGAAAAAAATATGGACACGACGGTCGTCATAGAGCAACATCGAAGCAATAAGGGTGCATAATAGAAAATATTCGCCTCCATTTTTAAACAATATCGCTCCCAAAAGAAAAAAAATGAAATTGCTGATTAATAACATCGCTTTCGCAAAGTTATGTTTACCATCGTATTGTAGAAAGAGTACCGAAATAGAACAGATGGTATTGGATAGGTTGATCGTCGACAGCAAGTAACGTTTGTCGATGATATTAAGGATAAAAAAGCAAAGCGTTGGTAATAAGCAAAGTATGGCAATCAAGTTGACCATCTGTATCCTTTTGAGGTCGATATAGGACATATCCGGACGGGTACCAATATTAGTGAGTATGTTCCAATATCTTCGGATATAGTTCATAGTTTTATTTAATCTGCTAGTGAATATTAATCCGCTAAATTAACATAAATAAGGTTTTGTAGTGTGATGTTTAGCGAAAAAAATCTTCGCAATACTTTAATTGATAGATGGCTGGGGTACCTCTGATGGATGATCATGATACAACTGATTTAAGACTTCGGTTGAACAGCCTTAAATCAGTTGTAGGATTGATAGAGACTAGCTATTTTCTGCATGTAACCAGACTACTTTTTGATCTGATTCATGTTGTTGACCAATAATGTTGCGGTAGAGCTCTGGTCTTCGCGCGCTGATATAGCGATGTCCACCAGCCTGTATCAGTTTTTCGGGTGTTATTGTAGCTATGACAAAGCTATCGTCAAATGTACGGCATTCAGCGAGAATATCCCCGAAAGGGTCTAAGACCATTGAACAACCGTTTTTTAACTGATCGTCATCCATTCCGATAGGGTTTGAAAATACAGTATAGACCGCATTGTCATAGGCCCTAGCAGGCAACCATTTCATTAGCCAGCTCCGTCCTTTCATTCCATCAAACTCCAAACGCAAGGAGGTTGGGTCATTTTCACGATTATGCCAGAGCTGAGGATCTACAAAGCCCGCTCCGGGTCTAGATGAAGGTGTGCACATGGTCACATGTGGCATAAAGATAATATCAGCTCCCAATAATTTTGTCGCTCGTACGTTTTCAATGACATTATTATCATAGCAGATCAAAATACCACATTTCCATCCTTTGATCTCAAATATCGTATAATCTTGACCTGCGCTCAGGTAAGGATTTATGAAGGGATGTAATTTGCGATGTTTGGCAATTAAGCCATCTTTGTCGACGCAGATATAAGGCTTATATAAATTGTCATTTTCATCTTTTTCAAAGAAACCAGCAAGAATGGTGATATTGTATTTGGCGGCTATCTCGATCAACTTCTGGGTGCTCTTACCTTTCGGAACGAGTTCGGCAATATTGAGCATCTGCTGTTTATCTAAATTTCTTGCAAAGGTATAACCTGTAATGGAGCATTCGTGAAAGGCAATCACGTCAGCACCTTGTGTTGCGGCCTGTTGCGCAAGGGTCTCGATGATTGCCAGATTATAGGCTTTATCCGCACTTTTATGCTCAAATTGTGCTGTAGCAATTTTTAATTTGTCCATATTTCTTTCATTGATCTATTGACAAATCTACTTGTAAGTGGTTAAGATAAATTGTACAAACCCGACAAACGATCGGGCAAGGCTTGAAACTCCATAAAATTGATTGCCAGTCTGCTTGTATTGTTCAAGTATATGGATGGTGTAAAACCGGTATATTTTTTAAATGTCCTGATGAGATGAGATTGATCAAAATACCCACTTTCGTAGGAGATCGTCGTCAGTGTGGTATCATCAGGTTTATTGCGAAGCAACTTCAAAAAGAAATGGAGCTGGACAATGCTTACGAATTTTTTTGGACTCATACCGACCTGTTCGGCAAATATCCGTTCCATGTGTCGCTCAGTATGGCCGCTGTGTTTGAGTAGTTCTTCAACAGAGAGGAGTCCGTTATGGTCGGTAATATATTTTAATACATTGGAAAATGAGGTTTGACCTAGCGATTTGTTTTGAATGGCGAGTGTATAAAAGAAGGTATTTAATGCATTTAATTTGGCTGTTGGATGGCTGCGGTACATGAGCTGATCATAAAGCCGTTCTGCGGACTGTCCAAAGATATCCTGTAAGCCAATGATTTGATCTTTTAGCTCATGTGCCGGTACACCCAGCAATTTGTAGAGGCCATCAGGTTGGAATACAACAATAATAAAGGAAATCCGTTCGATAAGACAGAGATCTTTAAAATGACTGATCTGACCGTACAAAAATGACTGGGGGAGATGATCGCTTTGGTTGATGGATAAAAGGCCCTGATTCAAAAGGAATACGATTCCTGTATTTCCATCCGAGAATAAGCGTAGCGTTTTTTGCGAATCGGCAGCGCTTTCCAAAAAGAGGTAGTGTTTGATGTAAGGCAATAATTCTTTTGGTGGGAGTATCTGCATGATCTAATCCGTGAATTGATGTATACCAAATGTACGTATTTCCTTGCATGAAAAATTAAAAATGATTTGATATCTGGCGTTATCTGCCGCCTCTATTGAGGTTTCTGACCGCGTTAAGATAGACCGGCGTGTATTGAATCAACAGCTTAAGGGGCTGGAGCACGACGGAATACTTCGCAAAGAGGTCTTTAAAGAGCTGCCACCCCGGGTGGAATATACCCCTGACACCACTAGGTAAAAGTCTGGTGGAGGTGTTCTGGAAATTAAATGACTGGGGTGAATCGCTTTTAGTTGAGAAGAATGATTCTCACTGTTAAGAGCCTGCTCATTCTATGAGCAATAGTGGAGCATATTGCTCCAACCCAATTATGTGCTTAGTTTCTATAGTCGTTACAGCGATCCATACGGCTACAAAATTGCAATTTATTCCTTCTTGGATTGGCGGGATTTGATTTCTTGGTTGATCTGTATATTATTCACATAGATCGGTATAAATACACAAAATAAGGAAGCTGCAATACCTGAAAGAGCATATTTTTTTGTTTTAAATGAGAGGTAGACTAAAACCACGATAGCTATAAACATAACAATGCCAAAAGATATCATAACTCCAATGGACTGTTTTTTCTTTTTGTTTAACTCCTCGCTGGTCAATTGGGATAAAACTTTATTCTCTGGCATGGTTCAATTGTGTTAGGATTTATAAAAAAGAGTTATATAACTCTCTTGTTAGAAACAAATTTAAATAAATTTTTGACCCTGTAAAGTTATTTTTTGATGCAGCTAGTAAAGTTAGATAAGGGCTGCTTTGAGAGAGGGAATCTTTGTTTTGACCAAAATCTAATGGTATATGTGATCGAAGGAGATGAAAAAGTAAAAAATTATCAAACGCTTGGGCAATTTAGTTGTTCTTTTAATTAACTGGTCTTGGAGCCAAATGTTATGAATTTTTATTTAGGTATTCATAATAGCAATGGCCTAATAGGGAATAGTATCAATAACCATAAAAAAAGGAAGAAATGAAATCAGCAAAATACATTGTGCTCAGTTTTCTCGAAAGCCTGAATAAAGAAGATTTTACGGCTGCATATGAATTATTGGATAGTGACATGGTCTTCGAGGGTGTGCTTGGGAGTAGGCATACTGCGGATCATTATATTGCGGATATGAAGAAAATGAAGTTTAAATACAATATTAAAGAAGTAATGACAAATGGTAATCATGTGGCTATCTTCTATAACATTGATATGGGTGGAATGGAGATCTTTAGTGCAGGCTGGTATCAAGTAGAAAATGAGCTGATCCTGAAAATAAAGGTTGTCTTTGATCCACGGCCACTTCTGAAAGATAAATAGCTTTACTCAGGAGTGTGTGGATCCAAATTTTTGAGTAAAGCTATTCGGCCCTTTGTTTGAGATCTTCGGCGGCACCTGTTTTACGTGACTGTCCTGTTTTGGTGGATCCAAAATTATAGCTATAGGACAACATCACAACTCGGGGCTCTCTTCTAGTCTTAAAATTTTCTTTGTAATCATTGTAGACGGTCACCCCCTTTATAGTATTGCTGTTGAATATATCACTTACGGCGAGCTTCAGAGTGTTTTTGTCCTTAAATTTCTTTTGCAACCCGATATTGAGATACCAATAAGGGTCAATATGGGCGAAGGCGTATACCTCGGTAGCTTTATAATTGGCCGCTAATTCGGCAACGAAATTTTTACCCAATTTAAGCGTATGGATGCTATTCATATCGAAGGTGAAATTACCAATATTATTGATCTGTGTCCCTGAAACGTTTCCTGTATATGAACCGTAATAAAAGTTCGCGCTGTTGTTTATATCCCACCAATTGGTCGGCTTGATCGGTAGAATGAGATTGAGGGAGTAATAGGAAGCTGATTTCAGGTTCTCTTCTGTCTGAACGGTGATGTTTTCTCCATTTTCGATTACGGGTTTTATGACAGTCGTAATATTGTTGCTTATTTTGCTATAACTCAGGGTGGCTATATATCTACTTTTGAAACTATAGGTGAGTTCGTAATTTTGCGATGTTTGTGCATTTAGATCGGGGTTGCCAACGCGATATGTTGTCGCATTAATATAGTATTTAAAGGGGTTGAGTTGTTGATAATTGGGACGGTTGATGCGACGGCTGAGATTGACTTCGAGATTATGGTCTGTTGTGAAATCATAGGAAAAAATGGCACTTGGAAATAGCTGAGTGTATTGCCTTTTATTAATTTGTGCAGTGGTTAGCTGTGTTCCTGTAACATCGGTTTTTTCAACACGTAGACCTAATACGGTTTTCAGCTTATTCCATTTTTTTGACACATTACCATAGGCTGCGTAGATGTGCTCCTGGTAGATGTAATGATTAGATTTATTGGTGTCCCGTACTGCCGGCGATGTACTATGATCGTAAAATTCAATATCGTTATCTGATTTAACGTAACTCGTTTTAACGCCAGTTTCCAGTTTGAGGTTTTTAGGGAAGATCTTAATCCAGTCGCTTTTTAGCGCATAAATATTCAAACCACCATCAGTTTTTCCTCTTAAGATATAGGGTATACCTATAGGTTCACCATCGTTGTTGCTGGTTTTGGTATCAAAACCTTGGTTTGATGTATTGACATAGCGAATGAAATCTATATCCGTGCTAAGTTCAGAACCAAGAGTATCCATGCTGTATTTATGGTTGAGATTAACAGAGATATTTCTCAAGGTATTGTTCGTTTGACTTAACGTGGCGGTATGACTGAGTGGTTGATCGTTGGGGGCTAGGATAGCCGTTTTGCTATTCCCACGTGGTTTAAAGATATTACTTGTGAAGCTGACAGATGCACCCAACACGTTTTTGTCAGTTAGATTATAATCGAAGCCGATTTTACCATTATGGTTGCGGGTATTGAATTTAAAGAAATTGTCCTGTAGGTATGTTTTCTCTAAATTGCCTTCCGTGTAAAACTTTCGATCGATCATAAGCTCGTTAAATGCTTCGCGATAAGCAAAATTATAATTGGCAAAGAGATTGAGCTTATTATTGCGATGGTTGATATTAAAACTGTTGTTATTTTTAACGTATCTACCTGCACCTAATGCTGTAGAAAAGCTTCCGTTGGTTCCCTTATTTGTTCCTTTTTTTAGTTTTATATTGATAATGGCAGTTCCGGCTGCGTCATATTTTGCAGATGGGTTGGTAATGAGTTCAATTTTGTCAATCGCAGATGCGGGGAGGCCGCGGAGGTAATTGGCTAGTTCATCGCCGGTAAGTGGTGAGTTTTTCCCATCAATCTGTATCAAAATATTGTTTTTTCCCCGCAGAATAACGTTGTCATTCCCATCTATTGTAACACCAGGTGCTTTTCCCAGTATTTCTAGCGCAGATCCACCCGTATTTTGAAGGCTGCTTTCCACATTTAAGATCATTTTACCATCATGTCGTTCAATAAAAGGGCGTGATTTGTTGACGACGACGGTCTCCAGTCGTTGTTCGTTTATCCGAATTTCAGGTAGAGCTATGTCATGGTCCGTCACTTGAATGACCTCCGAATTGTAGAGGTCTGATTGACCCTGGCGAATTTTGAAGTAATAGGCTCCTTTGCTGAGGGCATTAAATCGGAACTCACCCTGTTGATTGGGAAATTCGGTCTTGATCAGCTTAGCCTCTGTATCGAAGAGGTTAATTTCCAACGGGGCAATTTCTGCAGTAACTATTTTTCCAGATAATATAAAATCGTTTTTCTGAACCTGTTGCGCCATGATCTTGGTTGTCGATATAGACAGTAACAGGGTTGTGAATGTGATCAAAATTGATCCTGCTATAGAATCGGTTAGCATGATCAAGTGGAGGTTTCGTTGAGTTCGCATTTTTTATATTTCTATCACCGTTGTATGTCTACTCCGTAGTTGTATGTCGTATAAGCTTGTATTATGTTGCAGGATAATATGGTGTAAGTTTGTAGGCTTTGAGAAAATTGAGCTGATTTTTCTATCTTAATGATGCAGGAGTCCGTTGCGCATAAGGTGAAATGGAAGTTAATAGGAATAATGCTATGCTGATGATTGTCTCTGCCTCGTTATAATTTTTTGATGAAAATAATTACGATTCGTTGAGATTGACTTAAGATTCGTTTAATGTTGACCGAAAATAACTCGATATCTTTGATTCGGCAGTTGTTCATTTATTATTCAGGAGATTGAGCCTTTTCTTGCTAAAGATCTTTCTTTGGAAATTAATAGATTGGAACAGCAATTTGTGTTATTTCGGATAATAGGGTAGAAAGTGTTAAATAATATCAGATAATGGGTATAACGGAAATATTTGTCGTCATACTGTGCATTGGAATTGTCAGTTTAGTTGCCGGCATAATTTTGTTGTTGTTGTATTTTGCTCTTACACTTATAGGTACGAAGGATTAGTGGGAAAATTTTATTAAAAAGCTTTTTAACACGGCATATTATCTATTACAGATAGGTATGGTCATATTTATGCTGGCGCTAGCGGGCATGATCATCAGTATGACTATTGGCGGAACAGCAAAAGGCGAATATAAGTTGAGATTCGGTAGAACAGGAGGTGGCTATACAACGATTAGGTGGGCTACCAAACCCATACAATTTGCTTTTCAGACGGTTGGCTTTATAGGTTTTTCTATCTGGCTGATCTATTTTTCGATTAAACAGATTCGATTTATTTCAAAGAAAAGATGATTTTTTAAGCATCCTTGAATGAGACTTATTTTTATTATTATTGGTGGAATAGCTGGTATTTTGTTTTCTTTTTGGGATGCCATGGTTAGTTATTCCGATACGGCTCCAATTGGCGATCAGTTTGGGTTAGCAATTATTTCATGGCCTTTCTTTTTAATCAAAACACTTATTTATCTGCTTATTGGATCACTTTCTGGTTGGTTGATCAGTTTGGTCTTTAGAAGAAAATTGCCACAATGAGATTATACGGATAATGATGCGGTCATAGCGAATAATAAATATCTCCTAACAAATTTAAAATAATCTAATACACGACAAAAATCAACTGTATATTGGTGTAAAATTAATCTGGTATGAAGTGGATGTTTTGCATATTGATTTTTGTGACAATGGAAACGAATGCGACGTTTGCCCAGACTTATTTAAGGAATGGAGTGTATGAATTAGCTGATATTATTTCATCAGATACCATTGGAAATGGAAGAGAGAAGATGCTAACCTTTGAAAAGAAAATCATCAGAAGAACACTTACTGTATCGAATGATACAATCTGCTATCAGATCGGAGAGAATACACAAACACCTGCGGCTAGTTTTGGAATACAAGCAGATTATTGTTTGAAACTTAAACCTCGCAATAATGGGTTCAGCGCGGAAAACAAGACTGTCAAATTGAAGCTAGTTATCCTAGATGATGCGACTATTTCGATGGAGGTTTTAGCGGGAAAGGCCAACTACTTTTATAGTGGCGGTCAATATTTTAAACGTGTAATTGCAATTCCACCTGAAAGAAGAACATTGACTTTTAAACGGGTATTAACGGCCGAAGATATTGAAAAGTTATGGGAACAGGAGCAATAAAGGATAAGGTAGGAGTCAACATCCTCAAAGTCGCTCAGGTTATTGTAGGAGGGATCTATATCCTGTTTATTCTGCTTTATCTTGGCCTTATTGTACCTGAATACCTAGCCTGTATCAATTGTGATAAAGAAGGTGCAATGGGAACTAATATTTGGGGTGATTCAGTGCAATGTTTTGGCGATAGTAAGGCCTTTGGTCAGGTTATGTTTGATGTGTCAACTATGACTATCGTTGGGCTTTCTGTTGTATTAATTCTCCTATTTCTTTGGCGGAATTTGATATCCAGGGGTGAGTTTCGAATTAAAGATTCCAGTAAAAAATGAGTGCTATGAAAAAAGTCTTCATATTGATTTTAGCGGTTGGTACTTTATTGCAATCCTGTAATTATAAAGTACAAGATCATGTCAAAGAAAAGGTCGTTCCAGCAATGGAGGAAGCTATTATGCAAGTTGGTACCATAAAAAAGACAGGTGTCCCAATTCGTTCTTTTATTGGTAGAACAACCAACGATACTGTGGTGTCAAAGATGCACGAATGCTTGGGAGTAATGTTATCCAAAAAAGTATCGAAGGATAAGTATGCACTAGCGCAGTATTCCGCTGTCATCGATCATTGCCAGCACGGACAGTGCAAATTTGTGATAGAACGATTTCTACGCCATGATGTGAATGGTCAATCTGTGTTTTTGATTGTAGATGAGCTGGATGTGAGGGCAAACTATCCGGCGATCTGCTATGGTAAGTTCCAATTGGCAATAGAAGGTGACCGGGAAGAAAGCTATATCGTAGCGTTTTATAATAGTGATAGTGAGTTGATTACTCAAATTAATCGGATATGGCGTATTGATCTGGAAAAGGAAAAGTTTGTGGAAATCAGCAAACCTAGAAATTTGATATTAACCAATCCCGACTATGTTGAATCAGAGGAAGATCCAGCATTTACATTCCCGTCGACAGGGAAAAAGGCTTTGGATTTTATAGTCGATCCTACTGTTTTTGAGATTCAATATGAAACAACTGGAGACTTAAATGGGGATAGTCTATCTGATATTGTGATGGTTCGAAGAGATAAAACAGATAAAATGGCGATCAGATCAATCTTGGTACTGCTTCAGAATAAAGACAAATCCTACCGTCTGCACAAAATTTCGAACCTCCTCATGCCGGTTGAATTTAATAAGGATGGATCAAAAATATATGGAACAGAGGATATTAATATCGTAAATGGTGAGCTTCACCTTAATTTTTATGGACTTGCTGGTGTGCAGGGTAATATTTGGGGGCATTTTAAATATTTTGGGGATGATCTGATGTTGACTTATGTAGAGACTTATAATGTGGGTGCTGGCTCTTGGCAATCGCTCTACTATGATGTGGTAAAAGGAGAATTGACGGAGGAAATAACGGATACAACAAAGGAAGACATGCCTGCCAAAACTAAGACATTTAAGATGAAAAAGAAAAAATATCTATTTGAAAATAGCTCATTGGATGGGGTTATGGAAGCCGCTTATAAAATAGTCAATTCAGAAGAGGCAGTATAACCGAAAATATGTATTCTAATATCTTAATGATTATGAACAATGAAAGCAATGTTAGTATGTGTCGAAATAAGGGGGGATGCGGTTTTAGAATAAAGAAAAGCATCGTCATTGTTTTGGCTGCAATTACTATCCTAACCTGCGGTTGGCTCATCCTAAGTCTGATGAACTCTTTGGATATTCCGTCCAATAAGAATGATCAGTTTGCAAGTGAGCAAAAGTGGCGGGTGGATCAACGGAGCGATATTGATTCCTGCGAAAAACAAATTATCAAAAATCAGATAGATCTGAGACGCGCCAATGAAAGACAGATTTCGGGGCGGGCTTTTCAAACACAAATATTAGCTCTTTTGATAATTGTATTTCAATTGATATTGATTGTTTTCGTGGTATTGATACGCCGGAAGCCCTATTCTTTTCAAAAGACTTCCTAATATGAAATTATTGAAATTTATATTTGTGGTGGTAATACTATTGGCATGTATTTTTTGCCTTATTTCATTTTTGAAGCCGATACCATATTCCAACAGTTGCGGTGAGGATAATCTATACCGATTTCGCATGGGAATCTATCAGATAGATACAAATATTATTCAAGAAAAGGAACTGCAGAAACTTGGTGGGCTATTGTCCTTTGCTGGAATCCAGAAAATTAGGTGCCCTAATGAGATGGAGAGGCAGCGGGACAAAATGCTTGCACAAGCTCTTGATAGCACAAATAGGAGCTTAGAATGGAGACTGCTGAAAGACGATCTATGGATTAATAAAAATGGAGATATCGGATTGAAGGAAATGGTTCCTGTTGGAAATGAAGGTATCATTTTTGTTGATAGTTATCTTACACGAATGGGCTTTAATACAGAAGAACCCTTGAATACGATTATTGATACCAGTACGTTTCAAAAGCTAAACAGTGCATTTTACAAAGATAAAAAACATATTTATCGCTATTATGCAATGGCTTACGGTGGAAGCTTTTCTACTTTTGAAGAAGCTGATCATGCAACTTTTGTGGCGCTTGGCGATTGTTATGCCAAGGATAAAAGGCATATCTATGAAAATCGCCATGGCATTTTAGATCATGTAGACTATAAAACGTTTAAAGTCAAAAGTACGGTGTCCGGTTGTTTTGCCAAAGATAAAGATGGCTATTTGTCCTGGAGCGATCGGATTACTGAGGAGGATCTCAATGATGAATATGTAAAACAGGCGATCAGCGAATTGGATAAATAATGCGGCGGCTTAGTGAGGGATTCAAATTCTATCCGTTGGGTGTAGTTAAGGCCTTCTAAACCTTTATGATATCTAATATCAAGAATTTTAAGATTGGGCAATTTGATAGACCACTAAGTTATACACTTTTTCTTGGAAATGTTGTCTAGTATGAGGGACAGGTGAGGGGATTTATAAAAAAGCAAACCAAACACTGAAGAATTCTTACAAAATACGGGATGTTGTAATATTTTAAGAAATCAAATGTTTGGTTTGTTTTATCTTGTTCTTTTTATTGTATTTATTTTCCGATACAAAAAGTGAATAATCTTGACTGTCAGTAGTTTAATTCACCACGAGGGGTAAATAGAGTTTTAATTTTTTCCAACTATTAATAACTATAACGAAGTTACAAATATTCTGAAAACAAACCAATTATAATAGAAAAATAAATAATTCACCTTCTCAACTGTACCTTAAAATTTGTATCAAAAATTTTAGGGACAAATAAATACCAAAATGACGAAATATTTGTTAAGATGTATCGAATATTTCCCCTAAAAATCTTGTGCTATTTTTTTAATATCTTGCGTTAAATAGAATTTTTAATTCTTTTGGAAAATTTTTTGAAATCGTTATCATACGCTATTTGCCAATACCAGAGTTCTCAATTCACCTTATCAAGTCGTGAAACATTTTCAAAACAATGGGTTAATCGGCTGTGTAAAAATGTCTCTATCAATAAAAATCCAACGAATAAACAGAATAATCCGAGAATAAGCCCTTTGTAATATTCTTTTACAGTAAATAAAAAAATAAGTACAGAAAGAATGAGCAAAGCACTCCAAACAATTTTTAGAATAATGTAAATTTTATGGTCGGATTGAGCTTTACCTAAGGCCATTTTTACTGTTTCTTTTGGGTTATGCCGGTATTGTTCTGTCACCGTATTGAGGTGTTTTGCTCTGGAATAGGTAAGAAAACTTCCATACCCCAGAGAAGCCGCTGTTAGCAGGCAAATAGGAATGAACATCCCCTTTAATAAAGGATTTTCATATTTGAATCCAAATATCAGGCACAGCACTAAAATAAGTCCTATGCCTACCATTATTTTGCCTTGCAGCGCATCACCTTTTGTCCATATACTGAGTTCCTGCAAAAATTCCATATTATAAACCCCAGTTTTGTTTGATAAGGGATAAGTAACTGTCATCATCCAATTGTTTACGGGCTGCTATAATTTCTTCAGCATCTACCCCTGCGATGTAGCGCATTTGTTTTTTGTTGTCGGTAGCGGCTTCATAGATTTTTTCGGCCACAACAATTGCCTCTGAAGCTCCACTTCCGGCTTGTTGTATTGCAATCATTACTTTTTCCAGAAATGGAGCATATTCAGTCTGTGATGGGTCTATATTGAGGTTCTTCATAACGGTATCCTCAAAATTCGTATTGATCATTCCTGGTTCAATTAATTTTACCTGGATTCCAATAGGTTCAAGTTCAAATGATAGCGCTTCACTGAGTCCTTCCACGGCAAATTTTGAACCATGGTACAAGGTGCCAAGAGGCAAGGTAATTTTACCACCCATGGAAGAAATATTTATAATAATTCCTTCCTGCTGTTTTCTCATGATCGGGATTATGTTTTTGGTCACAAGTAAGGTACCGATTACATTGACATCAAACTGTATCCGCATTGCCTGTTCAGGTGTAGCCTCCAGGATACCATAAGAACCATATCCTGCATTGTTGAGGAGCACATCAATTTTTCCGAACCGCTCAACGGCTTGTTGTACTGCAGATTGTATGGTATCTTCTTTTGTAACATCCAGTGCTATGACCTGCACATTATCTAAGCTGTTAAGCTCCTTATCTTGTTCCGGATTAGAGCGGACAGTGGCTGCCACATTCCACCCTTTTTGTTGGAAATATTTGGCAGTTATACGTCCTATGCCGCTACTGCATCCTGTGATAAATATTGTCTTTCTCATCATTGTATTAATAAAAATTTAAAAATCTTTTTTTCTTAAACCATCAATTACGGCTGTTCCGGCCATTTTTGCCAAGTTCGTCCAAGTGGGATGCATAGAGTAGCTCGCCATGTTTTTAGCAAGATGGTCAAAAGCCTTTTGATTGGTACGGAGCATATGTCCTGGAGATACAAATTCGTCGTAAACAATTGATTTTTCAATGTTCTCAAATCCCAACAGATTTCCGAAATTGCCGGAACCGGATACCATTTCTTTACCTTGCTCATTTCCGCCCCAAGTCAGATATGGGCTTAAAAATACAAATACAGGAATAGTATTTACGGCTATTCCTCCGTATTTCAAATTGTTAACGGCTGTGTCTAATTCTTTTTGGTGGGCCTTTTTTGTGTCTTCATCTATCAGAAGCATACATCCCAATGAGCCCAATAATTTATCATTGCAAAATGCAGTAGCTTTTGGTAAAAAATCTTTGGCATTGGCTGGTACGTCTAATGCAACTTCATTCATAATTTGGCAGAATGCTTCGTTTTGTGTGGCATAGCTGTCCTCTTCACAACCTGTAATAAGCATAAAATTGGCATGTTTGAATCTGCCGTTTTCAGGTTTTAAGATTTCTGCATTCGGATAGGCTTTTTTGAAACCTTCCTCTGCTTTGTCTGTGCCAGGATAATAGGCTCCGGCAGCCGGAGTATCTTCAGAAAGAGCTTTTCTCAGAGCATTTAAAAATTCATTTCTCTGCTCCCAATGTCTGGAAGTCACCAGTGTTTGCGGGCGTCCGCATACAGCACCGCCATTGAGCTTGGCAACCGTAGCAATCTGATTGGCCTGATGTTCCATTTCTTTTTTCGTCCAGGGTCTGTCGCCGGGAACAATAATGCAGGGGTTATTGCCACCACACTCAGCTACCATAGGGGTATTGGTATTGCCCATAATTGCTTTGGCCGTTCCTGTTCCCCCTGTGAAATAGATGGCCGCTAAACCATCAATTGTTGTAAGTTCCCGTCCCTGGTCTGCTGAAACAAAGCGTAAGGCTCCAAACTCGATAATAGGCTGGAAAATCTTTTCCCAAATAGCATCGGTTTCTTCGTTTAGATGATGCGGTTTGTGGATGACAGCTTTGTTATCGTAAAAAAGCGCTTTTACCATTTCAAGTGATGAACTGTAATTTCCGGCACCCAAAATGGCTGTTACTCCGGCTGGCTTTTCTAAAGGATTTACCTGCTTCGGAGTTCCTTTTACACGTAAATGTCCGCTTTGTGTTCCGCTGAGTACTTTATCCTTGGCATCCATTGGGAATACGTGTACATCATAGGTGTCGTCATTTACTTTGGTAATATTCAAAGGTTTTGGCATTTCACCCTTCGCGATGGATTCGTAAAGCTGTATGCAGGCCGAAACGTTTCCTGCCAAAGGAACTGCCGTTGCAAATACCGATTCAGCATGCGTGTAAATGTCTTCACCCAAGATGGTGTTTTTCATTTTTTGGTCTGAGGTGCCCAAATCGTCTGCATACTTTTTCAGGTTATTCTGTACTTCTTCCAGTAAATGAAGTTTTTCCACTACTGAAGTTTCTGCCCATTTCTTAGGGTCTAATTGATTAAAAGCTTCTTGTGCTGTCATTGTAATTAATTTTTTTTAAATCATTAGTTATTAATGATATCCACTTTTAAATGAATATTCATTCAGTTTTTATATTAAATTTTTTTTACGAAATAGCTTTCCATATTCTTTCAATATTTTGGTCTATCATATGTTCTGTAACTTCAATATTATCCTTGAGCTGTACCTGAACCAGTGCAATTACGGCATTATAAATAAACCGGATTAATAATACAATATTAATAGGTTGAAATGATCCGTTCTCAAGTCCCTCAGTCATCAGGTCTACAGACTGCTGATAATAGGTTCTTCCCAATTCTGTAATTTCTTTTGATATATATGGTGAATAATTGAGGGTATTCACAACAAAAAAATGCGTAGGATTGTCTACATAATAATGATGTACTTTTCTGCCTAAAATAAAAAAACGATCCTTGTAAGAAGCTTTCATTTCTACTTCAGAAAGATTAACCGCTTTACCAAACGATTCTTGAATATGCAGAAATAATCCTTCAACCAATTCATCCTTACTTTTAAAATGTAAATACATTGTTCCTACTGCAACTCCTGACTCTTTTGAAAGTTGTGCCATTGATGTCTGTTGCAGACCCTGTTCTGAAAATAACCGTAATGCTGTTTTTACAATCTGAGTTTTTTTATCTACTTTCTCTCCTCCCATAATTCTCCTAACTGAATGTTCATTCATAACAAATTTAAAAAAATTTATGAATACTCAATGATATTTATTTTTTTATTGCAACTACCATTAAAAGAGATTGTTAATTTGATAGAAAATAGTAAATAATGGCAATGCTACTTGGTTCGAAACCTTTGATTATTGCGTTTTACCTCAGTATTATTCTTAAATTTAGAAGTGATAAAGTTGGCTAATAGACAACTCTATTTATGTTTTATTTCCAAGATTTGGAAGATATTTTAAAGGATTTATGCATATATTATTAATGTTTATAAGCTGATTCAATTGATTTAATCGTAGTCGACCGGAACAGATTAGAGGGGCGGTCATTATTTAGAGGATTGTCGCTTCTTTGATGGGATAAGCTGTAGGAGTAGTTTATTTTGATCTTATTTTCATGTTCTTAATTTTATTAGTTTTCAAATTGGATTTCGATGAAAGAATTTTAAATGTTCTATTTTTTTAGAATATTTTTTTAATTAATAATTTGAACAATGTGGGATTATTTTTATTTTAATCTAACCAAAAACATATAAAATTATTATGAAAACATCCTTAACCGACGAAGAGTTTTATGCAGGCTTATTGCAATTGCCTAAACCTACATATCCTTTTCCTAATTTTATTCATCCGGATTTCGAGCAGCTACGTCAGGAGTATTATAATTGGATTGATACAGAATATATCATTCATAGCAAAGAAGCCCGTGAAAAACATAAAAAGCATCATTTATGTGATATTGCTGCACGTGGTTGCCCTTTTTTACGATCTATTGATGAATTGCTGCCTCTTGCGAATTATACGGCAAATGGGGCAATGATGGATGACTATTTTGATAGATGTCCGCATGATAAAATGCATAGTATAATGAATAGTGCTTATGCATTATTAACAGGTGCTGATCCGAATGAGCCAAAAGAAAATGGAATACTACGGTTATTCTGGGTGCTGAGACAAGATGCTCTTAAGGTTGAATTTCCGGAGCATTTATACAAGAGGTTTATAAATTCAGTGAGGGATACTATTAAAGGTTTTGCGGAAGAAAAAATATATTACAGAACCAACTCAATCCCTCCGCTTGCAGTTTACCTGCTTAACAGAGAAGGCACAAGCGGTGTTTTGCCATACTGTGATTATGTGGCAATGCAAAAAGATTATCGTCAGCTTCCTGATGAAATCTTTGATCATCTTTATATTAAACGTTATCGAACACTTTGCTGTTTAATAATCGCCATCCATAATGATATTATTTCCTTGCCGAAAGAGCTTCACAGGGAGGGTGATACTTTAAATCTAGTAAAAGTGTTAAAACAGGAATACGGAATATCAATTCAGGAGGCTTACATGAAAGCTCTTGAACTTCATAATGATTATTTAAACGAATTTTTATTATTACAGAATCATTTGCCTCCTTTTGACGGTTGGGATAATATGGTGTCAGATTACATTCAGGATCTTGGGATAATGATATCAGGGATTTATGCCTGGCACACGCATGATACTTCCCGTTATGTTAACGGTGGTTATGTAGAAGGTGAATATACAAATGGAGAATAGTGATGTGATTTTAAAATTTTAAGAATCATTTTTCTCGTTAGTTCCATCAAGCTAATTTTATAGTAGTAAATAGGAAAGAGATGATAGAAACTATTGGGGGAGGATTCGAATATACATTTAGTTGAGGAATGGAGAGGATCTTTTGACCAGCCAGAGACTTATAATGCACTTATCCCAAGAACGTGGTTTGATTAGGTAAACACAAAAACGATGCATTATGAAGATTAAGAAATCAATTGCTTGGGAATAACTTTAATGAGAACACAGTACAACATAAACGCTCAAATAGAGAACCGACTTATAGAAGGTTTTTACTTTTTGGGACTATCCAGGTATGATAGCTTTGACAACTTATTTACCTCAGTAAGAATAGTGGTTTAACTTCTGTAAAACTTTCGGGCGGTTTCTTTAATAAAACCAGCTCGACGATACGAATAGCTCCCATTGTAAAGGGATTTGATTATTGATTTGTTTTAGTTTGTTCTGTTTTACCTATTTATTTTCCGATACAGAATTTGGAAAAGATATTATCCAGTAAATCATCTGTAGATACACTACCTGTGATTTCTCCAAGATGATACAAGGCCTGACGGATATCCATCGCTAAGAAATCCGAAGTTACAGGATTATCAATACCAAATAATACGCGCTCCAGAGAATCTGATGTCTTTTGCAAGGCTTCTACATGTCGGATGTTAGTTACCATGACGTCGTCTGTATTTAAATTTCCCAGCTGTACTTTGTTGATCAGTTCATCCTTCAATTCTTCTACGCCTATCTGCTCTTTCGCTGAAATATAAAGCGGAGTAAGCGGTTCATATTCAGCTTTTTGTTTGTCAGATAATAAATCAGATTTATTGATGATGGTCAAAAATGGAATTTGAAGATTTTCAATTTCTAGCAACTGCGATTGAACTTCATCTATTTTATCTTGCATTGGATCAAAAAGATAGATAATCAATCTAGCCTGTTTCATTTTTTCGCGTGTACGCTCAACTCCCTTCGCTTCAATGATATCTGCAGTCTCACGAATACCCGCTGTATCTATAAACCGGAAGGTTACACCATGGATATTAATTTCATCTTCAATGGTATCACGTGTAGTCCCGGCGATGTCCGAGACAATGGCACGTTCCTCGTTTAAGAAAGCATTCAATAGGGTTGATTTACCTACATTTGGTTTCCCTGCAATGACTACAGGAACACCATTCTTTAACACATTACCTTGTTCAAAAGACTGAACCAGTTTTTGAACAATTACTTTTATTTTATTGATTAGGGTTTTGAGCTGATCTCTATTCGCAAATTCTACGTCTTCCTCTGAAAAATCCAATTCTAGTTCAATAAGAGAGGCAAAGTGGATCAAGTCCTCACGGAGGGATCTAAGTTGATTGGAAAATCCACCCCGCATCTGCTGCATGGCAATTTGATGGGATGCTGCCGAATTGGAGGCAATTAAATCGGCTACAGCTTCGGCTTGTGAAAGATCCATTCCACCATTGAGGAAAGCACGAAGCGTAAATTCACCAGCACGGGCAGCCCGAGCTCCTTTTTTGATGAGCAAATTAATAATACGCTCAATAATATATTTGGAATTGTGTGTAGAGATCTCTACCGAATTTTCTTTTGTGTAAGAGTTTGGAGCGACAAAAAGGGATACGAGTACTTCATCTATAATCTCTTCACCATCGCGAATGGTTCCAAAATGAATGGTATGGGAAGCTTGTTGGAGCAGATCTTTACCCTTGAAAATGTCATTGGTGATTTTAATGGCCTGTTGACCTGAAACGCGAATCACAGCAATCGCACCATTGGCACCAGCCGATGTCGCCAATGCGACAATTGTATCTTCAGTAATATAACCTGTATTGGACATGCTGCAAAGATACGTTAAATTGGCTGGAATGAAAGTGCCTAAATATCCCAACAAATTAAATTTTCGATGAGGAATTAAACCTTTGTTTAGACACGAATGTCATACCAATAGAAACGCTTATAAAAAGGTGAAAAAGTAGGCGGTATTGTACTTGATTTATAAATTTAAATTGTCTGGTTATGAGAAAGATAATATACTTCGCATTAGCAATAGGAGGACTTGCTTTAATAACTCCAAAAGAATCGTCGGCTCAGCATCGTGGAAATGACCGCGAATGGAAGCATGAGAAAGAGCATCGGAAATATGAGGAAAAGAGAGATCGTGAAGAACAGAAATACTGGGAAAAAAGAGATAAGGAAGACCGGAAATATCATAAAAAGGTAGCCAAGTATTATCGTAAGGAATATAGGCATGGCCCGCCAGCATGGGCGAGAGCACATCGATATGATAATAGACATCACGTTTATTTTAGGGACTATAAAACATTTTATGACCCTTATCGCAACGGATATGTTTATATGAGAAACGGACGTTGGAGTTTTTCGGCTAATGTACCTTCTTTCATGTTAAACGTTAACTTAGGGGCAGCCAACATACGTGTGGTGAAGGATGTGCCGATCAGCAGACACCCAGAAGATTTTTATAACGACTATCGTTGGGATTAAAAATATAATTTATCTTGTTGTTTAAACTTAAAAAGCCTCGTTCTTTATTGAAATGAGGCTTTTTGTTTGTGTTGTTAATCTTCTTCGAAGCTGACTTTATCCACTTCCAAAGATTTTATGCGTGCTAAAGATTCTATTCTGATATCGGATAATTTCCGTAATCTTTCGCCACCTTCCTGAAAGGATTTTTCAATAATAAAGCCCATACCCAATAATGCTGCGCCAGACTGTTGGATGAGATCCAGCATACCGAATGCTGCATTTCCATTGGCAAGAAAGTCATCGATAAAGAGCACTTTGTCATCCGTGGAGAGAAATTCCTTGCTCACACAGATATCGTAGGTTCGATTTTTTGTAAAAGAATGTACTTCACTAACATACATATCACCCATAGTCTTAGGTTTTGCCTTTTTAACAAAAACAACGGGGAGTTCTAAGAGGTAGCCCAACATGATCGCTGGTGCAATACCACTCGCTTCAATTGTTATGATCTTGTTGATGGGTAGATCTGCAAAACGACGTATAAATTCTACTGCAATAGATTTCATCAATACGGGATCCATCTGATGATTGATAAAGTTATCTACTTTGAGTATGCCTCCAGCGAGGCTTTTGCCGTCATTAAGGATTCTATCCTTTAATAATTTCATGTGATACTTTTTATAAATAAGTGCGAAGATACATTAAAATAGGAGTGATATCGGTTAATCGATCTCCATTTGATATAGATTATTAAATTCTTCCTGATGATGTTCGAGAATAACTTTACGCTTCATTTTCAAGGTCGGTGTCAGTTCTCCATTTTCAATAGTGAATTCATCCCTTAAAATAATAGGCTTTTTGATTTGCTCCCAATTGCCAAAGTGCTGATTGGCGCGACGTACTTCCTGATTTACCTTTTTGATAATTGCAGGATTAGTCAAGAAGTCCTCTTTAGTCATATCTGCGAGTTCTGGAGCATCGTTTTTTGCCCAATCCAATAGGTGGGAATAATTGGGTACAATAAATGCTGAAGCAAATTTCATCCCGTCACCAATCACCATGGCTTGTTCTATAAATTTAGATTCCACAAGTTTGGTCTCTATAGGTTGCGGGATAACGTACTTGCCACCTGAAATTTTGAACATCTCTTTCTTGCGATCTATAATTTTTAGGAATTTCTCATCTTCCCATTTGCCGATGTCGCCTGTATGCAACCAGCCATCTATAATCGTTTTGTCAGTCTCGGTTTTATTTTTGTAATAGCCCATCATCACATTAGGCCCTTTGACCAAGATCTCGCCATCCTCAGCAAGTTTGATTTCTACGAACCGAACTGGGAGCCCAACAGTGCCTATGCGTATTCCTTTAATGTAATGGTTAACCGAGATTAAAGGTGATGCCTCAGTCATACCATATCCTTCATATAATGGAATTCCGGCAGCCAAGAAAGCTCGCGTCAGTCTGTTATGCAGCGAGGCAGAGCCTGAAGCAACGGTTAACAGCTCGCCACCCAAGGCTTGGTACCATTTGTTGAGTACAAGCTGTTTGGCAAGTTTAAGCTTCATATTATAAGCAAAACTTCTCTTGATGGGATTAGGGTCATATTCTTCAGCGATATTAATGGCCCAATCAAATACTTTTCTTTTGAATCCGGTAAGCTCATGACCTGTTTTCATGATTTTCTCATAAACCTTCTCGAGGATGCGGGGAACCACGGTCATGATATGTGGCTTTACCTCTTTTAGGTTATCACCAATTTTATCAAAAGACTCTGCAATATGTATGGTAAAGCCCAGGTACATGTAGGTATAGAGTACCATCCGCTCATAAGCATGACAGGGGGGAAGAAAAGTTAGTCCTCGATCATAAGCCTTGCAGGGCGTGATTTCTGCGGCTCCAAGCACATTCGAAAAAATGTTATTATGGGAGAGCATAACGCCTTTCGGCTTACCCGTTGTACCGGAGGTATAAATTAATGTGGCCAGATCTTCGGGTTTGATTTGATCACGTAACTGAATCAGTTTATCTTCTGGACAGTTTACTCCTAAATCATTGAGTTCATTCCAACTTCTTGTGGATTCCTGTTCCGAAATACAGAAGATATATTTTAATGTATAAATGGACTCCGTTAGGTTCATCAGGCGGTCATATAGACTCTTATTACTAACGATGCAGACTCTGATTTCGGCATCATTAAAAATATATTGGTAATCGGCGTCAGTAATATTGGGATAGATGGCTACAACCACTGCGCCAATTTGTTGAATAGCAAAATCTATCATGTGCCATTCCATACTACTGCCTGCGATAAGACCAACCTTTTCGTTGGGCTTGACACCGAGTTCAATTAGTCCTTTGGACAGACTGTCCACTTTTTCAAGAAAATCAGCCGTTTTGATATAGCTCCACTTGCCATCCAGTTTGTGAGCAAACATGTTAAGATCGGGATATTTGCTGACCTGGTGACGTGCAAGATCAAATAATCTAAGTTTTTCTTCCATTTCAAATATATATACTTTTTGTTCCGGGGGAACATCATTTCCCTATGAACTTTATTTTAAGGGAAAAGTTTGCAAACATAAATAATTGTTTCAATAATTTGGAATCAATTTGTAATTAGCTTATTCCAATGTCGAGAAGCTGAAATAGGAACACTGTTTTTATGAAACATTATCTCTATTTATAATAGATGAGGAAAGTAGAGCGGGAAAGGGGAGTCACGAATTAATCGCTGCTCTTATAGGAGATAAAGATGTGGTATTGGATCGTAGAAATCTAATAGGTGGATACACGCTGAAAAAGAAAAAGCTAGTCGTTATTGACGACTAGCTTTTCTTCTTTGTTTTTCCTTGATCAACAGCCCGAGCTCCCGACCAGTTGCTCCGGCAACGGAGGTGTTTTCTTGTGCTCTTCTGAATAGGTAAGGCATCACAGCCTTAACCGGTCCATAAGGCATATATTTAGCAACATTATAGCCATGTGCAGCCAGATTAAAGCTCAAATTGTCTGACATTCCCAATAGTTGAGCAAAATAGATCCGATCTGTCGATCTGTCGATACCACGTTTGTCTATTTCCTCGGCCAGTAACATACTGCTGTCTTCATTGTGTGTACCAGCCATCAGTCCGAAATTGTCCAAGTGGTCCAATATAAACTCAATAGCTTCGTTGTAATCTGTATCAGATGCAGCTTTACTTGGTTGGATCGGATCAGCATAGCCCATTTGTGTAGCACGTGCACGTTCGATCTCCATATAGGCGCCACGTACAATTTTTGCTCCCATGTGAAAGCCTCTGATCTTGGCATATTCAAAATCAGCCTTTAAAGAAGCTAATTTGTCACTACGGTAAAGTTGGTAGGTATTATAAACAATAGGTTTTTCCATATTGTATTTTTCCATCATCTCACGCGCAATGTCATCAATAGCATCCTGGATCCAAGAGTGTTCAGCGTCAACCAATACCTTTACGCCCGCTTCATGACAAGCTTTACAGATCCGGTCTGTGCGATCCAACATGCGTTGATATTCTGCTTGTTCGGATTCTGTTAATGTTTCTTTCGCATTAACCTTCTCGAACAATTCAAAACGACCTAATCCCGTTGGTTTAAAAACTGAAAACGGAATATACTTGTTTTTGCTAGCAGCGGATACAGTACGTAGTACTTCTTCGCAACAGGCATCAAAAGCACTTTCAGTCTCTTCGCCTTCAACTGAATAGTCCAATATAGTTCCAACGCCATTTTCGCCCAAATCATTGATGGCGGTTTCGCAGCCTTCAATGGTTTCTCCTCCACAAAAATGTTTGAAGATTGTACTACGGATTATACCCTGGATCGGCAATCCAATGTTCAGCGCAAAGTTGGTCATTGATGGACCTACTTTCGTTAAAAAGTTATTCGCTATTATTTTGAATAACCAATACGCTCTTTCTAAATCCTTATCGCTTTTACTTTTAAAAGCGATCTCTGTATTATCAAAGGACAATGTTCTGGGCTCAGAATTCTCAATCATAATCTTTATTTGCAATAAGGCAAATGTAGCAATTTAGTAAGCATTAAAACGATGATTATTCTTGTATTCCTCGGTTAAACCACTATTTTTGTGAAATGCAAGAATTTAAAATCGAAGGAGAATATATACAGCTTATTCAGTTACTTAAAGCTTTAAATTGGGTAGAGCATGGCGCTATGGCTCAGTGGGTTGTCGCTGAAGGGTATGTTAAGTATAATGGCCAGGTTGATTATCGGAAAAGACTGAAATTAAAGCCTGGTGATGTTGTTGAATTTGATGGGATGGAAGTAAAATTGGTGTAATATTAAACAATATTGGTAAATAGAAAACTTAAACCTTAAAGAATCATAGAATGGAAGTCATAGAAAGTTTGGGCTATCAAGTATATTTTGATGATACGTTGGCCTCTTTGGAGACGTTTTTAGCGGAACGGAATTATTCAAAAATTATAGTTTTGGTAGACACCAATACCTTAGACAATTGTTTGCCATTGTTTCAACAAGCCCTACCTAATTTATCCAACTATGACGTCATAGAGGTAGATCCGGGGGAAGAGAATAAAAATATAGATTTCTGCATTGGAGTGTGGCAAAATATGCTTGATTTTGGAGCTGACCGACATTCGTTGCTGATCAATCTCGGTGGTGGTGTTGTCACTGATATGGGCGGTTTTGCAGCATCTACGTTTAAGAGGGGGATGGATTTTATTCAGATTCCGACAACCTTACTTTCGCAGGTAGATGCTTCTGTCGGAGGGAAGACTGGAATAGATATGGGAAGCGTGAAAAATATAATCGGAACGTTTGCCCAACCACATGCCGTGTTTATTTCGAGTCAATTCTTAAAAACATTGGATAGAAGGCAATTGATATCCGGATTTGCTGAAGTTATTAAACACGGACTGATCTTTGACCATGCGTATTACGAACGTGTTAAAATGCTTGATATAACGCAGGTAGATAATGCGTTGGTGAAGCATTCGGTTTCCATAAAGAATAAGGTAGTGCTAGAAGACCCCAAAGAAAAAGGGCTTCGTAAGATCCTAAATTTCGGACATACAATCGGTCATGCCATTGAGGGATATTCGTTGTTGAATGATCGCAACTCTTTATTACATGGGGAAGCTATTGCTGTTGGAATGATCTGTGAAGGTTATCTTTCTCATAAATTGAATGGACTTTCGTTAGATGAATTAAACGACCTAATTGCTACTTTCAGACGATACTTTGACGATTATACGTTCAGTTCGGCTATTGATACAACCCTATTGGATCTGATGCGAAATGATAAGAAAAATCTATCCAATCAGATCGGCTTTGCGCTCCTTGATAAAATAGGTAGTTGTCAGTATGATATTTTCGTTTCTGAGGATGATATTATTGAAAGTCTTGATTTCTACCGTGAGCTAACCGCAGGATAAAATTTTGGAAAAAGCTGTGTACGGGGAGAGTACATAGCTTTTTCTATTATGATCTAAGTGTTAAACGTACTGCAGAAAGTTGCGACCTTAGCTTATAAAAAACCTAAACTAAATTTTAATAATAACCAACTATATCATGAATAAATTCTCCATTTTTCTGTTTTTCTTTTTTGCGGTGACCATGACCGCCATTGCACAAAAAAGAGTGCTGATTTTTAGTAAAACCCAAGGGTTTAGACATAGTAGTATTGAAAAAGGTGCTCAAGTACTGAAACAATTGTTGGACAAGGAAAAGATTGCCTCTGATCATTCCGAAGATGCGGCTCTGTTTACGGACCAAGACTTGAAAAAGTATGATGCCATTATCTTTTTAAGTACTACTGGCAATATTTTGGATGAGACACAGCAAGAGGCGTTTGTCCGTTATATTCAATCGGGCAAAGGTTTTGTGGGGATCCATGCCGCAACGGATACCGAATTTGACTGGCCATGGTACAACGGTTTGGTTGGGGCCTATTTTACGTCACATCCTGCTGTACAGAATGCTAAAATAGCTATTGTTGATAGAAAACATATCGCTACCAAACATCTTGATCCTGTATGGTGGCATAAGGATGAATGGTACAATTTTAAAGATGTTAAAGAAGGTCTACATGTGTTGATGAATTTGGATGAGAAGAGTTATAATGGCGGGAAAATGGGCGATCATCATCCGATTTCCTGGAGCCAAAATTATGATGGAGGAAAGGTTTTTTATACAGGACTGGGGCATACAGAAGAATCTTATGATGAACCTGCGTTCCAAAAACACTTGATTGGCGGAATTTTATCGGTACTTCCGAAAAAATAGTGTAATTAGCCTAAAGTTAGTATAATCCAAAAGTCTGAGTGCTTTAATGCTAAAGATTCAAAAAACGTCTAATACCCCATAAGTGATAATCATTTATGGGGTATTTTTAGCTATAAGAGACAGCATGCATTTTTAAGCAAGGGTATCCCATTGTGCTGATTTTAAGTTTTTAGTACCTGAATTTGTATTTTGCACCTAGACTAAACCATCTTCCTGGCATCGGTACAGCCGCCGCTTCAATATAGCTCTTGTCAAAAATGTTCTGAATATCAGCAAAAATATTGAGGCCGATAAGCTGATACGAAGCTCTTAGATCTGCAATAAAATAATTTTTGTAACTGATACGTTCGTTGAAACGATTTGCTGTTGTCAGCATCCAGTTTTTATGATTCACCGTAAAATTGAGAATAACCTGCTGTCTTAAATTTTCAATGGCATATTTGGAGCGGATGCCATTTTCAACTTTGATCTTTGGATTTAGATAGTTATAACTTATTGTCGTGTAAAATCGTGTGGTAGCCATTGGATCATTGAGCTGATAACGAAAAGATCCATTGAGTCCATCAACAATATTTTTTCCAATATTGGAGGGTTTCCATGGAATGACAGTTCCTTCGGCAACAGCACCATCGGTTTTTTGCCAGTCTATAAAATCATTTATATTTCGGTGAAAATAGCTAACCTGAGCAACGATATGGTTGGATAGATATTTGATACCACCTTCAATCTGATAGGCATTCTCTGATGTTAGATCTGGATTTCCAATATTGGCAGTTTGATTGGTATAGAGGTCTGTAAATGACGGGATACGTTGGGCAGATCCTGCACTCAGGACGAATTTCCAGCGTTCTGTTATACTATAGCCTAGGTCGAGCCCCGGAAATACCTGCCAGCCAAATTTTGAATTATAATTTACGTAGGCTCCCGCATTGACCATTAGTTTGGCAATCGCTTCAGTTTTGAACTCCAGATAACCGCCGTAGTTTTCGCGGTTATGGGAGCTGATAGCAGTACTATTGATTCGCTCGAATCGGCTCTCTAGTCCCAAACCAAAAGTTCCGTAATGCTGTTCTAATGCGGCATTTACTTCGGCCCCAAAAACATTGCTATAATGTTTTGATCTACCTTTGCTGGTTTGCCTTCCCAAATACCAATATTCATCTTCATTATATCGGTTACTGAGTCGAGGGCTAATAGAGAAGTCCTTGCTCAATTGATGTTTCGACTGTAGGGATGCGAATGCTGTTTTAACTTGTTCATAGGCCTCTTTGTCCGTTGGGGCAGCATAATATCCATTCGCTCCAAACTGATTGTCGATATAGCCAAAGTTTGCTTTTATTTGATTAGTCTCATTGGGCTGATAAGTTCCGTCGTAATACAATTTGTTATTATTGGAGCCTGTATTATAACGCTGACCGTTGGAATCTTCATGTCCAAAATACAAGCCGTGACTGGTAAGTCCACTGTTGAACTGCGCACCTAATTGGGCTCCCTTGCCGTAATATTTACCAGAGCTCGCCTGTTCATTGTCTTTAAATGACGATCCACCATATACTTGTGCACTGATCTGATTGGATTCGATTTTTTTTGTAACGATATTGATCGCACCTGTGAGCGCATTGATGCCGAAGATACGGGAGGCTGGTCCTCTGATAATTTCGATACGCTCTATAGATTCTACCGGTACGGGGAGGTTCATATTGTGGTGCGCAGTCTGTGGATCTGTAATTTTAACACCATTTAATAGGATAGCAGTTTGTTCAAATGAGCCACCATCTATACTTACATCAGCCTGTGAACCAAATGGTCCTCTTTGACGTACATCTACACCAGGTATATTTGTTAGCAGTTCGTTTATCGAACGATTGGGTAGTCGTTGGATGTCTTCTTGTGTCAGTATCTGTATATTTTTGCTCTGCTTTGAGAAGGGGATCTGGAGCCTGTTCTGATTAATAATGACTTCATTCAATGCTGTCGTATCCCTCATTTGTGCATAGGTTGCACCTACAGTTAAGACGATGGCGAGCTTTGTTAACGCTATTTTTTTATTCAACATGATTTCATTTAATTACCCTATATAACCATAAACTTGGTAGTTCGTAAAGAGATTCGATATATCCTTGTTACCTGTTGTTGATTTGCGCCAGTATAGTATTTTACCTTTTTGCAAAATCACTATAGGGCAGTTCATAGGTTTTATGCCGCAAAACTAGTTCAGTTGATTAAGAAAGTAAATAGTCCGGTACTAATATTGTGTGTAGTCCGGTCGGTTACCTGCGGTCTACTTACGTCCATTCCTCGCGGCCAATAGGCTTTTTACCGTTTGTAGTGATGCTATCCTGCTTATTTTCAAATTTGATTTTGGAGGCGCTAGAAAGGTCGGGTTGACCAGACTCAAGCCAGGCCGAGTACCAGTATGAGGCTACCCGAAGAATTGTTTTACGCATTCTCCGTTCCACCATTCCGTTCAATGCATGATGATAGGCTTTAGCATAACTATCGGAATAAGTCCATAACAATTGATTGTTCCGTTCTATAAATGAGTTTTTTTGAGAAGCTTTAAACTGTTTGTTGAGAAGCGATTCAATACTGAGTACAGAATCGACGAGTTGATTGCTTTCACGAACAATATTCCAGGCTTCGCTTAAAGGATCTACGATATAAATGGCTTTTCCAACAAGTAGGTTATACTTGCCGGCGAACATTTCGGGTAGTCGGCTCTCCCAAAAAGCATGAATGCCGATCTGACCAGTTAATTGGCCATTATAATTTTTGGTCGTATGTAAGGGGACATGGGCATCGGCGATATAATGACCTAAATCTGCTGAATGTTTGACGATTTTATCATAATCCTTTGATTGAAAGGCTTTCACAAGCTTTAGATAGGTAAAGTTAATTTGCCAGGGGATAATACCGTTTTTAAGTAGTTGTCGTTCTTGGAATTTATCCTTTGCTTGTGACCAATGTATGGGTATTGAATCTATCTGTCTATCTGCACGGTAATCTTCAATGTCAATAAAGTGTCGTGGTCCCTCAGTACTGTCGATAAAACAACGCTTATCTGGATCTACAGCTTTCTCTGTAATAAGGTCAATATTGGTCTTGTAAAATTTGGCCAACTTTGCGGGGAGTGCAAAAACCGCGTAATGGTTGATTTTTTTATGCGCAAAAAATCCCCATGAATTAAATGTAAACAGTACAACAATGGAAAGTGTCCAAAGGAGAGGAGACTTTTTCATAGTAAATTGGTTATTAAATAATTGTTAATCCTAAAGATACATAAAAATGAAGAAAAATGGTATTAACTATATAAATTCATTATATTAATTTATCTTTTCTTAATATGACTAAACAATAAAATAATATTGATAGTCGTTAAAATTCATTAATTTGCCGACACAAATACAGTCGTTATGAAGATATTGTACGCCGTACAAGGGACTGGCAATGGGCACCTGAGTCGTGCCATGGACATTGTTCCCTGTTTGAAAGCTTTGGGAGAAGTGGATGTTTTGGTCAGTGGAATTCAGGCAGATCTCTCCTTACCTTTTGAAGTAAAGTATCGTTTTCATGGTTTAAGCTTTATTTTCGGAAAATCGGGAGGCGTAGACTTATGGAAAACTTTTATGAGTTCAACCATTCGTAAATTTACCAACGAGATCAAAAGTCTGCCAATCGAAGGTTATGATTTGGTTATCAATGATTTTGAGCCTATTTCAGCATGGGCCTGTCACTCCAAGGATCTAGAATGCATTGGATTAAGTCATCAGATAGGGGCTCTGGATCCTGCAAGTCCTAAACCGGAAGAAAGTGATATGTTGGGGAAGTTTATTATGAAAAATTATGCTCCTGCGACACATTCATATGGCTTCCATTTTAAAAGATACACCAAGAATATTTTTCCTCCGGTTATCCGTAATGCCGTCCGTGATTTGACTGTTACTGACCAAGGACATTACACCGTTTATTTGCCCGCCTATGATGATGCGCATCTGTTGAAACACTTAATGAAGTTTCCGGACGTGAAATGGGATGTATTCAGCAAGCACAATTCCCGACCCTTTGAGATGAAGAATGTGACGATCAAACCAATCAATAATCAAGCTTTTATTGAAAGTATGGCTTCTTCCTCCGGAGTTTTATGCGGCGCGGGTTTTGAAACCCCCGCAGAAGCGTTATATTTGAAAAAGAAACTATTGGTCGTCCCGATGAAAAATCAATATGAGCAGCATCTAAATGCAGCATCATTGGAAGAAATGGGCGTACCAGTGATTTCGAGTTTAAAACAGAAAAATATGCTGGCCATTGAGGCTTGGCTCAACAGTAAATCAAGGGTTGAAGTTGATTACCCTAATATAACGCAAGAAATTATCAATGAAATTGTGCAAAAGCACCGCTAAGTAAAACATGAAATACATCACATTAGCCCTATTGTCTCTGACAACCGTAACAGGATTTGCTCAGCAGAAAAAAAAGACCAGTACGGTCAAGAAAAAAACAGTGACAACAAAAACAAGTTCAACCAATCTTTTGGTGACCAAAGCGGATTCTGTATCCTATGCATTTGGTATGGATATTGGAAAATCATTGAAATCAACCGAAGTAGAATATTTAAAAGCTGATGTTATCGCAAAAGCGATTGCTGCTACCTTGAAAAATGAGAAAACCTTATTGGAAGATGGACAAACAAGAGAAGTCATCCAAAAAGCCATTATGGATATACGCGCTGAGAAAGAGGCTATAAGTCGCGCGCAAGAAGATAAATTCTTCGCTGAAAATGCGAAAATAACGGGAATGAAAACGACGGCTGAGGGAATTCAGTATCTTGTTTTGACTCAGACAGAAGGAGCGAAGCCTACTGTGAATGATGAAGTTACTGTGCATTATAAAGGAACCTTATTAAACGGTAAACAATTTGATAGTTCGTATGATCGAAATGAACCATTAAAACTATCGTTGGGACAAGTGATCAAAGGTTGGCAGATCGGTATTCCATTAATGTCGAAGGGGGCTAAATATAAGTTTTTTATACCAAGCAGACTTGCCTATGGTGGGCAGGCGAAAGGCAATGATATTCCAGCGCATAGCACTTTGGTGTTTGAAGTAGAATTGCTCGATTTTAATACGAATGAAACAACGTAAACTAGGCGAAAGTGGTCTAATGGTTTCGGAAATTGGTTTGGGTTGTATGTCATTGAAAAGCAATCAACCCAAACAATCCAAAGATATTATCCAGAAGGCTTTCGATAAGGGAATCACATTTTTTGATACTGCTGATCTCTATGACAAAGGTCAAAATGAGACCGTTGTTGGTGAGAGCGTACAGGCTTTTCGCAAGCAAATTGTTTTGGCGAGTAAAGTCGGTAATCTCTGGCGTGCTGACGGTTCGGGCTGGGACTGGAAAGCATCTAAAGATTATATCATTAGAACTATTGAAGGATCGTTATCACGATTGAAAACAGATTATATTGATCTTTATCAATTGCACGGTGGTACAATTGATGATCCGATCGACGAAATCATTGAAGCTTTTGAATTGCTGAAGAAACAGGGAAAGATCCGTGCTTACGGGCTGTCGTCTATTCGCCCAAATGTCATTAAGGAATTTCTATCAAAATCTTCTATTTCGTCGGTGATGATACAATACAGTCTTTTGGATAGGAGACCAGAAGAGGAGATCGATGGGTTATTGGCTAGCAATGGTGCCAATATGTTGGCGCGAGGAGCTTTGGCAAAAGGACTCTTGGTGAATAAGCCTGTGGAACCATATCTTCAATATAGTTCTGGAGAGGTCGCACATATACTTCGGAATCTGGATAACATGGCAAAAAAATCAGGAGAAGGTAGGGCGACTGAAGCGCTATCCTATGTGCTATCCAATCCCGCAGTAGCAACAGCTGTAGTAGGTGTGAGCACTAAATTGCAGTTGGATGAATTGCTATCGACAACACAACGGATTAAGCAATTGGATAAATTAGACAAGAAGAAATTACTGGACGGTGTTCGGTCTTTATATTACACCGAACACCGGTAAGTGTCTATTTATTAAAAAATAGTTTTAAAATTTTATTGAGATCTTCTTTCGTATCGACTGCTACAGTTTCATGCGTGGTAACTGCAGTTTGGATTGCGTAGCCATTTTCTATCCAACGCAACTGTTCGAGCGCTTCAGCTTCCTCAAGTATAGATACGGGCAATTGTGTCAAAGCTCTTAAAGTATCTACTTGATAGGCATAAATACCAATATGTTTGTAGAATGTTTGTTTCTTAAGCCATTGTTCCTGATCAACTCCTCTTAAAAAAGGAATCGTTTGCCTGCTGAAATAAATGGCTTCCCCAAATGTGTTTCGGACAACTTTTGGAATATTCTGATTGAATAATTCCTCTGGAGTCCCGATTTCTTTTACTAAGGTTGCAATTTTTGTTTGCGGATTTTCAAAACAAGTTGCCAAAAGATCTATTTGATCAGGATTGATAAAAGGTTCATCGCCCTGTATGTTGATCACGACATCATATTCCCGATCATTGGCAATGACTTCGGCACAACGGTCTGTACCGGACTGATGTGTATCGGATGTCATGGCCACATTACCCCCAAAAGAGAGCACTTCCGCCGCTATACGTTGGTCATCGGTAGCGACAATTACTTCGGTCAATTTTTTTGATTTCTTTACCTGCTCGTATACGCGTCGGATCATGGTTTGGCCTTCAATATCAACCAAAGGTTTGCCCGGAAATCTGCTTGAAGCATATCGAGCAGGAATAATGCCTAAAAATTTCATGATACTTTGTGAATTTCTATTTAATAAAAAGCCTGTAAAATCATAAATTTACAGGCTTTTATCTATCTGTTGTCTATTATTATTCAAATAATCCGAATAATTCGGCTTCTATCTTTTGTATGATTCCACCAAGATCCTCTGGATTAGTCGTAAAATCAAGATTATCTTTATCTAAGATCATTACTTTACCTTCTTTATAATTGTTGATCCATTTATCATATTTATCATTCAATTTGGACAAATAGTCTAATCGGATGGCGGATTCATAATCACGTCCTCTTTTTTGGATATTGTTAACCAAAGTGGGAACAGAAGCTTTTAAGTAGATCAATAGATCAGGAGGTTTAATGTAGTGGATAATGCTTTGGAATATGTTGCTATAGTTTTCAAAGTCACGAGCACTCATTAAGCCCATATCATATAAGTTTTCGGCAAAGATATAGGCATCTTCATAGATTGTACGATCCTGAATCATATTAATGTCCGTCTCCTGAAGCTTTACAATATGCCTAAAACGGCTATTTAAGAAGAAGATCTGAAGGTTGAAAGCCCAACGTTTCATGTCTGAATAGAAATCTTCTAGATAGGGATTATTGTCCACGGCCTCAAATTGAGGTTCAAATTTGAAATGACTCGCTAATAATTCTGTTAGCGTCGTTTTTCCAGCACCTATATTTCCTACGATAGCAATATGCATATTCTCTTTCCTTGTTTAATAAAATCTCTTGATACCAATAATCTCACGAACTTCTTTCAGTGTCTTGCGTGCAGATTCACTGGCTTTCTCGGCTCCCAATTTTGCAACTTTAGCAATATAATCATCATCGTTCGATATATCTTCAATACGAAGACGTACATCATTTGTAGCCAATACCATATCTTCTGCCAACTGCTTTTTGAAATCTCCATAACGGATCTCACATTTATTGTAAAGTTCGTCAAAGTGCTGTAATGTATCGGATGTCGAAACCACTTTCATTAGATCGAATAGGTTTTGGATCGCTTCGGGTTTCGGTTGGTTCATTTCAGTTGGACCTGAATCAGAAACGGCACGCATTACTTTTTTACGAATGGCATCAGCAGAATCCGAAAGATAGATGCAATCAGCCTCACCATTGGATTTACCCATTTTACCTTGACCTGCCAATCCAGGTATTTTAACCAATTTGTCCGAGTAGGAGAAAGCAAAAGCTTCTTTAAAATAATCTACATTATATAGACGATTAAAGCGATTGCCAAATGTACGTGTCATTTCCAGATGTTGTTCTTGGTCTTTTCCAACAGGAACTTTAGTTCCGTGGTGGATCAGAATGTCACAAGCCATTAAGACAGGGTAGGTTAGCAAGCCAGCATTGACATTGTCGGGGTTGCTGCGTACTTTATCTTTAAATGCTGTTGCTCGCTCAAGTTCGCCTAAGTAGGCGTTCATATTCATGTATAGGTAAAGCTCTGCAACTTCAGGGACGTCAGACTGTACGTAAATAGTTGATTTTTCGGGGTCTATACCCGCAGCTAAATATTCAACGATAACTTGACGTACAGTTCCCTGAAGACCATGTGGTGTAGGGTGTGTCGTCAAAGAATGCAGATCCGCAATAAAAAAAAAGCAATTATATTCATTTTGCATTTTCACAAAATTGCTCAATGCGCCATAGTAATTTCCTAAATGTAATTTTCCGGTACTTCTGATACCACTAACAACTGTTTCCATATTCCTGCGAATTTACGGATAAATTTGACAAAGTAGAATTAAATTCCGTGAGTCGTATGCCTTTTAATGGATTGTCGTTATTTTTTTAGTTTTTTTGCTTCATTCCAATAAACATCCATTTCTTCGAGGCTCATATCCTGTAATTGTTGCTTGTTTTCCGCAGCTTTTTGCTCCAAATAGGTAAACCTGTTGATGAATTTCTTATTGGTACGTTCCAGGGCATTTTCTGGATTGATACCAATATGCCTTGCATAATTTATGAGCGAGAATAATAGGTCCCCAAATTCAGCCTCTGCTTTTTCACGGTCAATGGCTTCGGAGGTTTCAATATTGAATTCAGTTTTAAATTCAGCAAGCTCTTCCTCAACTTTTTCCCATACTTGTCTTTTGTCTTCCCAGTCAAAACCAACACCTCTTACTTTATCTTGAATACGGTAGGCTTTGACCAGAGCCGGTAGTCCTTTTGGAACACCTGCAAGGACGGATTTATTGCCCTCTTGAAGCTTGATAGCTTCCCAGTTGGATTTCACTTGATCTTCAGTATGCGCATTTGCGCCAGCATAGATATGGGGATGGCGGGTAATTAGCTTGTCACAGATTGCATTTAGTACATCAACAATATTAAAATGTCCTTCTTCTTCCGCAATACGGGCGTAGAATAGGAGATGCATCAGAACATCACCAAGTTCCTTTTTTATTTCTGGATAATCCTGTTCTAGGATAGCATCTGTCAACTCATATAGCTCTTCTATCGTCAGGTGACGCAAAGATTCCATGGTTTGTTTCTTGTCCCAAGGGCATTCAAGCCTTAAGGTATACAAGACATCGAGTAAACGTTGGAATGCTAGTTGAGGGGTGTGCTGATAAGCCGGAGCTGCTAGATTTGCCATATGATTTTGAGTTTTCGTCTTACAAAAATAGAAATATGATTTTGAATAAACTATTTGAAATTGAGGAAAACAAAAGGGGCCAAATGGTCGTTTTATAATAAAAAGGATTATTTAGATCAACTTAAGAAGAATCAGTTATGGAAAGAATGCACGGGTACTCGTCAGCTAGTGTGGCATTGGAAAAGTTAAGCGGCTTGGGATATAAAATAGATTACAACATCGAATTTGATGATTTATTGGCCCATGCAGACCAGTTTAGGATTGATTACCTATTTCGTTATGAAGGGGCGTCAGATCCAGATGATGAGTCTACTGTATATGGAATAAGCCGCAATTCAGGAGAAAAAGGTGTTTTTGTGGCAGGTAATTTATCGTTGATTGAAGGAAAGAAGCGAGATATTCTACTTCAGCTTGAACTAAAAGAAAGAGAACATTAGCAATAAGACTATCCTAAAATAGTAGCTATTAATATAATTAAGTTATGGAAGGAAATAGTTTTACTGAATCGGAAAGACTCAAAGAACTTAGGATATGGGCTTTGCGTCGCGATGGCAAGCCTTTGGATGGAGGCTATACCGATCTAAATGGGGATCGTCTGTTGCAGGTATACCGCAATGAGGCGCTCAACTTAATGAAAGGGGGATTTTATAATAAAGGTACAGGGCTTTTTGAGTCTTATGTCGAACGGCATTATCCACAGGAACTGGAAAAGCTTATTGGTAAACTGGAAAGGAGTTACGATAGCCTCGAACGATTTAGTCCGGGGCTGGTCGAAGAAGGGTTTTATAATCTCGTTTTGGGAGATCTTCCACTACATATGAAAGGAACAATAGTGGTGTTGCTCCGTGCGAAGGAGTCAGAGTTTCCTTCTATTTACAACAACGATCAAGACGCGGACATGCGTAGTTCCCCAAATTGGTTGTTACAACAGCCATACAATGATATTTGGGTAGATATGCATCAGACTGCTTTGAATAATATACATTATCCGGATCGGATACTGTAGTTTGGCAAAATTTTTGTTATTCGTATTAACATGTGCGACAAGAGGATACTGGAAATCATTATCCTCTTTTTTGACGCTAAATTTATTGTTGAATTATTAACCATTTTCTAAATTATAATTAATATGATTTTATACATCGGTATTTTTGCTGTGATCGTAGTTGTCTGTGTTTTTATCTCTCTCATGATGATGAAAAAGCAAAAAGAGACAGCTCGGAAGTATGAAGGAGATGCTGGGATTGCTTTAGCTCCAGGTGTCAAAGATGAGCTGTTGCTTCAGGAGTTTCGAGAATTAACCAAACAAATGAACGGAGCTCCAATCGATGCATTTACACAATGTGCCTACATTGCAACAGTCGGTGATAAGGTGGCTTCAGCGGCAGCGACGGCAGCTAAAACTGTAGCTTGGGCCGCAGTAGGGGTAAAAGCGAGGTATAGCGAACGTGACAATGCCTCCTATCTTGTGCTTAGCAACAATGAACTGCATTACGTCTTTTTTGATGATGGTGAAGCCAAAGATCATTTGGTTTTTGACCATGAAACGCTATTGAACGCACGTCCTGCTCAAATCAGCAATTCAGAAAAGGTTACCCGTATGGGATCCATTATGGGATTAAAACCTAAAAAAATGCATCTTGATGTCAATGGAAATAGCCTGGATATTATCTATTATGGCGCTGTGCAACGGATGCCTGATGGAATTATATCTCCCGGTTCTGGTATGTTTGAAACACAGTCGAAACTTCAGCTGATGGGACGTTTTTTCCTGGATAGGTTGTATCAAAAATACCCACAGCTTCAGCATCAAAACTAGTTTGACTACCTATGAGGATACTTGTTTATGGTATCTATAATATTAAAAAGTGCGGCGCCATCTATCTTTATGGCACCGCACTTTTTTATTGACTACTCCCATAGTCGATTATTAAGTAATCAATAGAAAAACAACGAACAGTGTTAGTTCATGATCTTGTTATTTTTTTACTAAATTTTCATTGATTAATTGCTGCTGGAAAGAAGGACGGTTTACATCGCTGTCTCCAGCTTGGGTTTTAAGTTTAATGAGTTTCTTTTTTAATCGACTAATGTCTTTTACGTATCGCTTGTCATTGATCGCATTATGTGTTTCCATAGGATCTTTTTGTAGGTCATAAAATTCCCAAGCTGGCGCTGTAGTTTTTTTATCACTGCCTGTCATTTCCAATGGTTGTCCATAAAAATAGATGAGTTTGTAGCGTTCGTCACGCACACCAAGATGAGCCGGGCGTATAGGAGCATGTTGCCAATATCGGTAATACATAGATTTACGCCAATTGTTTGGTTTGTGGCCCGCTAGGTTTTTGCGAAAACTCTCTCCCTGTATATACGCAGGTTTTTTTATGCCGGCATAGTCTGCAAATAGCGCTGCAAAGTCAATATTAAGGATCATATCATCAATTATACTACCTGCCCTAATTTCCCTTGGGTAGCGGATCACAAAGGGCATGCGTAGCGATTCTTCATACATCAGACGTTTGTCCATAAAATTATGTTCCCCCAGAAAATACCCTTGGTCGGACGCAAGGATGATCACCGTGTTTTCGTCAATTTTGGCTGTTTTCAGATAACGCATAATTTTTCCAAGATTATCATCTACACCTGCGACACAACGCAAATAATCCTTCATGAGTTTTTGATAGATTTTTTTGCGGGCGTCGAGTGCACTCATGCCTTTGGTAGAGAAGGGAAGATCGGGGTAGGAAGTCCAGAAGGGGCCTGTGGACGCTTGTTCGTAACGGTTGCCGAGCTCTTCGAGCGGCTGGCCTTCAAAGGTCCGTCCGGTTGTCGTTGCGCCGGAATCCAGAAAAGTTGCAGGATAGGGGAATTCAATACCCTGATACAAGTCCTTGAATCTGTCTGCGAAGTCAAAAGGTTCATGGGTTGCTTTGTAATGACACATCAAAAAGAATGGTTTGTCAGGATTGCGCTGGGACAACCAGTCAAGGCTCAGCTGTGTTGTAATATCATCTACATAACCTTTGTATGGCGTGCCAGCCTCTTCATTGTCATTCCAATTATCTTTGGAAAGGTATGTTGGATTATGATAAACTCCATGTCCTGGCAATACCTTAAAATCATCAAATCCTGAAGGTTTCTTTTTAAGATGCCATTTCCCGAAAACAGCCGTTTGATAGCCAGCATGCTGTAGGTCTTTGGCGATATTCGCTCTGTTTGGATCCAGTGCATCATCTAGGGTATAAACTTGGTTTTTATTACTGTATTGCCCTGTAAGAATGGCTGCTCGGCTAGGTGTGCAGATGGAATTTGTACAGAATGCGTTGTTGAGTATCGCACCCTGTTTGGCAAGACTATCAATGTTTGGATTCTTTACAATATCTTTTAAAATTCCACCATAAACACCCCAAGCTTGCGCAGTGAAGTCGTCAGTTAAAATAAAGATAATGTTTGGGCGAGTTTTGTTGTCGATTTTCTGCTGGGCTTGTGTTATAAATGGTAGTAAGCTACAGATAAACAAAAATAGTTTTTTATTCATGTATATTCTCCTTGTGTGTGCTATGTAATTCCGCGAAATGCACCGACAGTACAGATACTGGTTTAGGTTCCGTTCAGCGTTGCATAACAAAGCTACCAAATTCCAGCCATATTCATACTGCTATCGCCAAAAGTCCGCATCGATTCTGCATTGACTCCAGCTTTTCCCGTTCTTTTAGTCATCTATACCTTTTCCCTCCAAAATATGCTGATAATATTTTTCAATCCTTGCTTCACGAGTTTTTGCCTGTTTTGCCTGATTGAAATAAAATAGATATCCTTTTTGACGACCAGGAGTTAGGGATAGAAATGCATTTTGGAATTCCTTATCCTCATTTAAGGCTTTCGCGAATTCTTCGGGAACGGGGTAGTCTTCCGTTTTTCGCATGTTGACTTTTGCACCAGACTTTTCAATCGCCACAGCCTCCTGGATATAATTTACGATGGTCTCCCTTAGGTTTGCAATTTGTTCGATATGTGTAAATCTGAGTTGTCTGCCTGACTGGACGTTTTCAGTCTGTTGAATTAATAGCTGTTTTTTGTCTTTTAGTAGGGCGCCTTTGTGAAATAATAAGGCACAGTAATCTTTAAATCCGTGGATCAAGACAACATTTTTCCCTTCAAAGGTATAACAGGGGTGCATCCATTTGTAATCCTCTACGAGCGATTGGTTTTCTACGACAATTTCCCGTAATAAATTGAATTCTTCGTTCCATTTTTTTGAATTCTCGAAGAAATGTTGTGCTTTTAGGTTCATATTCTATTGTGGTTTATATAATCGAAGATTAGGTAAATTTGATTGCGATTTCCTGAAGCCTGTTATGTGCGATATTGATGCCTTGAGCAAAGGGCATCTGAAGAAGCTGATCGCGGAATCCGACAGATTGAAATACAATGTGCATGAGAAGTTTGCTGCTATTGTCGGTTAGTTTTTCGAAGCTCAGATATTCCAATTGTACCGGAAAGGGGCTGTCTTCCATTTCGAATGTTCTTGTGATTTTCTCATTGGGAATAAATTCGTGTATTGTTCCGTTCGCTTTAAATACAACATGGTTGTCGTGGGAAGTTTCGAAGGCATAAGAACCATGCTTTTTATTTTCCCATTTTAAAACCTTGGTTCCCATCCATTGTTCAAAGATTTCAGGTTGTTCATATGCTTTGAATAACAGTGTTAGCGGTAAGTGAAATTCTCTGGTGATCAAAATCTCCTGTTTACCCTCTTCGGCATGGATTTTTGTTTTCTTTTCCATCTTATTTGTCTTTATAATTTTTCATAATTTCTTCCAATTTGTTAAATCGCACATCCCACATGTCGCGGAAAGGTTCAATAAAATCAGCTATTTCTTTCAATTTTGATGGATTGAGCTGATAGTAAATTTCACGGCCATTTTGCTCGGATTTCAGTAGCTCACATTCGCTTAGAATCTGCAGGTGCTTAGAGACTGTTGGTCTTGCGGTATTAAAGTTTGCAGCGATAGCTCCTGCAGTCATAGCTTGTGAAGCCAGAAGAAGAAGTATAGCTCTTCTGGTTGGATCGGCAATAGCTTGAAAAACATCTCGTCTTAAATTCATTATGAAGTTATTTGGCTACAAATATATATGTTGCCGTTTAACTACACAAGTGTTTTTTATATATTTTTTTTGAATCTCGTTTTAAACTTAGCGAAAGCGGGTGACTAAATATGTATAGACTATATCACCTTAGGAGGTGTAAAAGGAGGGGGCTTTTTTCTTACATATGGACATTTGCTTATATGTATGTACAATATGTTTATTTATAGGTGTCCAAAAGTGCTAATAATAATTATTGTTGGATAAAACTATTTGTTCTGAGGGAGATAGTAATCAGCAAAAATGCGGTTATTAGCCTATTTATCTAGCAAATACAATGCAACCGCTTGCTTTAATTTTTTTCTTAAAAAAATAAGAAAAGATTTGAAATTAAAATTTTAATATGTAACTATGTGTATACAAATTGAAATTATTTTCATACAAACCAAGTTAAACTAACCAAAATTATGAGCCAAAGTATCATTTCTTACTTTAGGGTGCGTGCTCTCCTCTGTCTATTTTTGATGGGGATTTATGCGCAATTATGCAATGCTCAGTCAGGCAGTTTTACAATTAAGGGGAAAGTGAAAGATCAAGCCGGTAAAGGCTTGTCTGGTGTAAGTGTATTATTGAAAAATAGCAAGACTGGAGCGACGACTGACTCCATCGGGAGTTACACGATTAAAGTACCGGAGGCTAAAGGCACTCTTATTTTTTCCTTTGTAGGGTTTATGGGAACCGAAGAGGAAATCAAGGGACGCAATCAGATTGATGTTACCTTAAAAGACAATCAAAGTGAATTGGGGGAGGTTGTTGTTGTGGCCTATGGGCATCAGAAAAAGGAGAGTATGGTCAGTTCGATTACGACGATCAATCCAAAAGAACTCAAAGGGCCAACGAGCAATCTGACCACCATGTTAGCAGGAAGGTTATCCGGTGTAATTGCATACCAACGTAGTGGTGAGCCCGGCGCGGATAATGCGCAGTTTTTTATCCGTGGTATCACATCTTTTGGTAGTGGAAAGGTAGATCCACTTATTTTGATTGATGGTATGGAATCTACGCCAACTGCCTTGGCTAGGCTCCAACCGGATGATGTCGCAGGGTTTTCTGTACTAAAGGACGCAGCAGCATCTTCATTATATGGCGCAAGGGGCGCAAATGGTGTCGTACTGGTTACGACAAAGACGGGCTCCGATGGAAAGACCAAATTTAACTTTAGACTGGAAAATTCAATCTCTACCAATACACAGAATTTTAAGCTGGCGGATAATATAACTTATATGAAGTTAGCGAATGAAGCTGTACTCACCAGAAATCCAATCGGTGAGCTACCCTATTCGCAAAATAAGATTGATCATACTATTGCGGGTAATAACCCCCTGTTATATCCCAATAACGATTGGATAGGCTTAATGATTAAAGACTACACCATGAATCAACGATTCAATTTTAATATGAATGGCGGGGGGAAGGCTGCTCAATATTATATTTCAGGAACGGTTAACCAAGATAACGGCATATTAAAAACAAATAAACAAAATAACTTCAATAATAATATTGACCTTAAAAGTTATGAAATTCGTTCCAATGTAAACGTGAAATTAACACCTACAACCGAAGGAGCGGTCAAGACATCCGGGAGCTTTGATGATTATACTGGTCCGATAGGCGGGGGCGGTTCAATTTTTAGGAGCACCTTAACTTCCAATCCGGTATTGTTTCCAGCATTCTTTCCCGCTTCGGATATGCCTCGGGTAAATCATCCTTTATTTGGCAATGCTGCTCTGGCAGAAGGAAAGTTTTATAATAACCCATACGCTTCTATGGTGTCTGGTTTCCAGGAGTATAATACTTCTACCTTAAATGTACAGCTGGAGATCAAACAGGACTTCAACTTCCTGACAAAAGGCCTGACTGGTCGATTGATGGCTTACACGCAACGTTATTCTCATTTTAATTTGACCCGTCAGTACAGCCCATTTTTTTATCAGGCCAATCCAACAAATGCCAATGAAAAGGGGTATAATTTGTCATTACTGAATGAGAAAACAGCTACTGAATACCTAAATTATAGTGAGGGTGTTAAAATTGTAAATACAAATACGTATGCTGAAGCAGCAGTTAATTATAATCGCACGTTTAATGAAAAGCATAATATCAGTGGTCTGTTGATTACGATTATGAGAAATTACCTGAACGGTAATGCAGGAAACCTTCAGGCTTCTTTGCCATTTAGAAATCAGGGGCTGTCCGGAAGATTTACCTATGATTACGATAACCGTTATCTGCTCGAAGCCAATTTTGGTTATAACGGTTCGGAGCGTTTTGCTAAAAAGCAACGCTTTGGTTTCTTTCCATCCATTGGCGTGGGATGGAACCTGAGTAATGAAGCTTTCTTTAGGCCAATTGCCCCTATAATTACAAGAATGAAATTGCGGGCAACATATGGTTTTGCGGGAAATGATCAGATAGGAAAACCCGAAGACCGATTTTTCTACCTTTCAGATGTCAATCTAAATAATGCTGCGAGAGGCGCTTTTTTTGGTGAAGATTATGGCTATTCAAGACCTGGAGTATCTGTCTCAAGGTATGCTAATGACGACATTACTTGGGAAAAGGGAAATACAACCAACATTGGGCTGGACTTAAGTATATTAAATTCATTAAATGTTGTGGTAGAAGTGTATAAGCAACGTCGGAGCAATATCCTGATGGAAAGAGTTTATATCCCGACGACAGTTGGTTTAGAACCTAAAATTAGTGCAAACGTGGGAAAGGCAGAGGGTAAGGGCGTAGACGTATCGATGGATTATCATAAAACTTTTGGAAGTGCCTGGCTACAGGCGCGGGGTACATTTACCTATGCGACCAGTAAATTACTGGTCAATGAGGAACCCGATTATCAGGAAAACATGTACTATCTATCACGCGTTGGGCATTCGTTGGCGCAGAATTATGGTTTTATTGCCGAACGATTATTTGTTGATGATGAGGATGTTAAAAGTTCGCCGAGGCAAAACTTTGGCGAGGTGAGAGGCGGAGATATCAAATACCGCGACTTGAACGGTGATGGTGAAATAACTAATCTAGATATGGTTAATGGCTTGGGGCATCCGGTTACACCAGAGATTACCTATGGTTTTGGTTTTTCTTTAGGCTACAAAAATTTCGATATCAGTGCTTTTTTTCAAGGGTCGGGAAGATCTTCCTTATTTATAAATCCTGAAGCAATTTCACCATTTATACTTAGTGGCGGAATGCAAAGTGGACTCTTGGACGTAATCGCCAAAGATCATTGGTCGGAGGACAACAATAACTTATATGCGTTTTGGCCACGCCTCAGCGCGACCGGGAACGAAAACAACAACAAGCCTTCTAATTGGTGGATGCGCAATGGATCTTTCCTTCGCTTGAAAACAGTGGAAATTGGATACAATCTACATGAAAAAATCGCGAAAAAATTTGGCTTAGGAGGTATGCGAATCTATGCCAACGGAAGCAATCTCTTTTTGGTTAGTGCCTTCAAAATGTGGGATCCGGAGCAAGGAGGAAATGGTCTGGGTTATCCGCTTCAAAAAGTATTTAATATAGGAGTAAACGTTCAATTAAACTAATCATGAAACAGTCTAATTTTGTACGCAGAAATATTGGGAAATGTTGCCTATTTATCATTGTCTTAATGATCTCAGGTTGTAAAAAAAGCTTCCTGGATGTCGTGCCTGATAATGTCGCGACCATAGATCATGTCTTCGCAAATCGTATTGAAGCCGAGAAATATTTATTTACCTGTTATTCTTATCTACCACGGGAGGGAAACCCAGACATGAATCCGGGTTTTAATGGCGGCGATGAAACCTGGACCTATTGGCCGATGACGCTTGATTTCTTTTCATTGGATTCCTATGAAATTGCAAGGGGATTACAGACTAAAGTTAACCCAAAGATGAATTATTGGGATGGGTATGATAGCCGCTCGCTATGGACAGGAATACGCAATTGTAATATTTTCCTGGAAAATGTGGATAAAGTAGTTGACCTAGAGCCCTATGTAAAGGATCGTTGGGTAGCTGAAGTGAAATTCTTGAAAGCCTATTTTCATTGGTATCTGTTTAGGATGTATGGTCCTATTCCGATTCTTGATAAGAATTTCTCCACTACCGCGACACCAGAAGAAGTAAAAACATATCGCCAGCCAGTCGATTCTGTTGTCAATTATATTTCAAATTTAATTGATGAGGCATCTTTCGGAAATGTCAATGTCGGTCTACCTGCTAAAATAAATAATCGCTTTACTGAGCTTGGTCGTGTGACCAAGGTCGCGGCACTGTCTATCAAGGCAAGGTTGCTGGTTACTGCAGCAAGTCCACTGTTTAATGGAAATACAGATTATATTAATCTAAAAAACAAGGATGGAAAAGCATTATTTAATCCAGTCTATGATGAAAAGAAATGGGTAAGAGCGGCTGAGGCTTGTAAAAAAGCCATCGATATGGCATTGGAATCGGATGTTGCTTTATATCGTTTTGTTCCGAAGGCAGGAACGGTGAATGAAGATACGCAGATTGAAATGAACATTCGCAATGCAGTCTGCGAAAAATGGAACAAGGAGCTGATCTGGGGGGCAACCTCCGATGGGTCACCCACCTATTGGATACAGCTTTTTGCTTGCCCCCAGCTAGATCCCAATAATATTAGCAGGGAGCTCAAAGGTAAATATGCACCTACACTGAAAATGGCGGAATTGTTCTACACCAAAAATGGTGTTCCCATAGAGGAAGACAAGAATTGGGATTATGCAAACCGATATGAACTAAAAACTGTAACAGCCCAGGACAAGGGTATGCAAGAGGGCTACCAGACCGTTGCTTTACATTTTGGCCGCGAACCACGATTTTACGCTGATATTGCATTTGACGGTTCTAAATGGCTGATGTCAAATAAAGAATATGAGATCAAGAGCAAATCGGGTGAACATAGTGGTAAAAAACAGCCCCGTATGTATTCCATCACAGGTTATTATACAAAAAAGCTTGTCAACTGGAATCTGGTGGCAACAGAAACTTCAACTACCGTGGAATCGTACCCTTGGCCTATTATGCGTCTGGCAGATCTTTATCTGCTCTATGCTGAGGCATTAAACGAAAGCGGAAATTCGAAAGCAGCATTGCCCTATCTCAACCAGATCCGCGAGAGAGCGGGACTTAAGTCCATAGAAGAATCGTGGATGGCATATTCCAAACGACCAGATAAATACACAACTGTAACTGGGCTGCGGGAGATTATTCATCGTGAACGTGGTATTGAGATGGCTTTTGAAGCGAGTCGTTTTTGGGACCTAAGACGATGGAAAACAGCCTCAAAACTGCTCAATGAACCCGTTTATGGCTGGAATATTACACAAGAAACAATAGAGGAGTATAACACAAGAGTGTTTTTGTTCAATCAGGGATTTATTGCTCCACGCGATTATTTGTGGCCTATCAATGATTATGCGCTTCAGATCAATCCCAATTTGGTCCAAAATACAGGTTGGTAAAAAATAAAAAATTGATATTCAATTCAAATAATAAGGATAATGAAACAGATGATATATAAGTTCTTGTTCGGGGTGTTATTGCTGTCTATGTATGCCTGCAAACAAGATGAAATAGGTCCTATTCAGAATGATGGAATAGCCCCAGGTCCGGTCAACAATGTAAACGTGAAAAATTTAAATGGTGCAGCAGAAATTACTTACGAGATTCCCAAAGATCCAGATCTGCTTTATGTCAAGGCAGCTTATACTGCGCCAAATGGTGAGGTTCGGGAGACAAAGATCAGTAAACACAAAAACACAGTACTGGTAGAAGGATTCGGCGATACGAAGGCTTATGTTGTAAGCTTAACTGCTGTAGATAAAGGGGAAAACGCCTCGGCAATAGTTGACGTTACAGTAAATCCCAAGGAACCACCAATGAAGTTAGTCAAAGAGACAATCAAAGTAACGCCAGATTTTGGAGGTATCAACATCAGTTATGAAAATGTGACTGCTGCCAATATGGCCATTGTTGTACTGACCAATGATTCATTGGGGCAGTTTGTACCTGTCAATACCCATTATACCAACTTAAAAAAGAGCGTCTTTCCGACAAGAAACCTGAAGGCTGAGGAGGCTAGATTTGGTGTTTTCGTACGTGATAGATGGGGCAATCGTTCGGATACATTGTACCTCAACTTAACCCCATATTTTGAAACTAAGCTGGATCGGACGAAAATGAAAGGCCTTAGGTTACCAACAGACGCAGGATTAGACTATGGCGGGACAATGGCGGGACTTTTTGATGGAAATGTAGGGGATGGTACGTTCTATCATTCGGATAATAATGCAAAGATGCCACAATGGTTTACGGTTGATCTGGGTGTCACCGCAAAGTTGAGCCGTTTGGTTTACTTTATGAGGCAGGCATTCTATTATGGTCTGCATAATCCACGCGAGATAGAGATATGGGGTTCAAATGATCCTTCAGCGGATGGAAGTTTTACGAATTGGGTATTGCTGACAAAATACACCGCAGTGAAACCCTCGGGATTACCAGAAGGACAACTTTCGCAGGCCGATAAGGCCGCTGCGGAGGCTGGAGAATCAGTTCCCATTCCCAAAGAGGCACCCAAAGTACGTTATATCAGGTTCAAAACACTGAAAAATTGGAGTAATGGCACTTATGTCAATTTCAATGAACTGGAAGCTTGGGGTGATCCAAGATAATTAACAGAGTTTATAATATTAAGCAGAACAAAATGAAATTTAAATATATTGTTGAATGCTTGGCTTTTCTCCTAGGTATAGCTGCTTTTTCATCCTGCAGAAAAGGAGATGAGTACAAGAAATTTTTTGGAGATGGGGAACTGATCTATGCCAGTAGGGTGGATAAGGTCATTGTGCATCCTGGAAATAGAAGGATATTGCTCTCTACTATACTTTCAGATGATCCATTAGTATCCAAAATTAAGGTCTCCTGGAATGAGGGTAAGGATTCTCTTGTACAAACAATAATACGGGGACCTAAGAAAGATGCCTTAAATTTAATGATCAATAATCTGGATGAGGGTGTTTATAATTTTGTCATGCATACGTATGATGATAAAAATCGCTCTTCCGTCGCATTGAATGTGTCGGGGACTGTTTATGGTGAGAGCTATAGTAGTTCTTTGGGAAATAGAAGGTTAAAAGCACTTAAATATGGTGCCGGCGAAAATATCCTTAATTTCTCCTGGGCGAGTCCTAATCTTGATGATATCGGTGTTGAGCTGCTGTACAAGCACAAAGACGGTACTATGCGAACCAAGATGTTTCTGTCAAATAAAGTTGATACAACTTTAACAGATTTTGACGCAAATACAAATTTTAGATATAGGACACTATTTAAACCAGATTCAAATGCTGTGGATACTTTTTCAGTAGCTTATGTCGAACTTGTGGTTCCCGGATTTGAACGCGAGCTTGATAAGTCTAAGTTTAAGGAATATGTGCTTCCTACGGATGCTACTACCAATCATGGATGGGTGATGCCTAATATGTGGGATGGCAATTACGACAACGGTTTTGCGACAATTAACCGGATGCCGCAATGGTTTACATTTGATACTGGAGTTTTGGCTTCACCAAGTAAATTCAAGATCTGGCAGGCTGCAGACAGGATTTATGCGCAGGAAAATATGCGGAAATTTGAAATCTGGGGCAGCGACAAACCTGCGCCTGACGGTAGTTGGGACAACTGGACAAAGTTGGCAAGCTGCGAATCGCGCAAGCCATCAGGCTTGCCTGGCATAGAAAAAAATGATGCTGATATTGCCTTTGCGAAGGCAGGCGAGGACTTTGTTTTGTCAGAGGGTTTACCCAAGGTGAGGTACATCCGCATCAAGGTGCTGGAAACATGGGGCAAGGCTAACTTTGCCACAATAGGCGAACTGAATGTATATACCAAAGACAGGAATAAATAAAAAGTTTAAATCAATTATAATTATCAGATGCAAATGAATGTAAAAATGTTAGTGCTAGTGGGTCTCTGTGCTTTTACCGGGAGTAAGAGCAGTTATGGACAGGATGGGAAAGCTGTGACAAACTCAGGAAGAGTTGAAATTAAACCCAAAGCGGATGTTGTAAAAACAATGGCGGAGCAATTGGTTAAAAAAGGTTTCACCGCTGGTGATGGCTATGGTGAAGTCTGGATAAGAGACCTGAATACTTTTGTCACCGTTGCCAGTACAGTTAATGATAAAGAGTTAATAAAAAAGCATTTGCTTACTTTTTTTCAGTTTCAACAACCTGATGGCGGTATTCTAGATGGCTATGTACCTGTAAAGAAAGGCGCCGTTCCTTACAATTATTATCATTCCGCGTTAGCGCCGGAGTATGCCGGACATAAGAATACGGTTGAGACTGATCAGGAAACTTCATTGATTCAAGCAGTGGCAAAATATGTCAGAAGTACTGGAGATAAAAGTATTTTGAATAATAAGATTGGTGGAGTTTCTGTACAGAAGGGGCTTGAGCGGGCAATGGATTTTCTATTGACCAAAAGGTATAATGAAAAATATGGATTGCTATGGGGAGCGACAACTGTCGATTGGGGTGATGTCCAACCGGAACACGACTGGGGGGTCGTTTTAGATGAAAACTCCCACCTGACACTTGATATCTATGATAATGCGATGTTTATCATTGCCATTAATGATTTTCTGGAGATTGCCGACCTGAGCAAGGCTGAACAGAAACATTGGAAGGATATTAAAGACAAGATTGCGAAGAATGTCCGTAAGCACCTTTGGGATAAAAAGAAGGAGAAATTTATACCACATATTTATCTGAACGGTTCACCTTTTCCAGATTCATTCAATGAGTCCGAAATATACTATCACGGCGGAACAGCTGTGGCGATAGAAGCGGGATTGCTCAGTAAGGCTGAGGTAAAAGTGGCGTATAGAAAGATGCAGGACAATGTCAAGAAAGCAAATGCGGCAACCATAGGATTGACAATTTATCCTGTATATCCACAGGGCTTCTTTAAAAACGGTGGTATGGGACCATATTCCTACCAGAATGGCGGTGACTGGACCTGGTTTGGTGGACGTATGATCTCACAACTGATCCGTTATGGTCTTATTGATGAAGCCTGTGAGGCACTTGAACCAATGTTAGATCGTGTACTTAAAAATAAAGGTTTTTATGAGTGGTACACGCCAGACAACAAACCACAGGGTTCGGCTAGTTTCAGGGGAGAAGCTGGTGTTTTGTGGACCACAATTACCGATCTTGAGAAAAAAAGGAGTTAATAGTGTCGAAGTACTAACGGAGCGACTATCCAAAAAGCAAATATTGGCATATAAGACCCGATAAAACTTTGGAACCTCAGTCTAATGAATGTATAAGGTTCAAGTTCTTAATGAATTTGGACCTTATTCTATTTTACCCAAATGCGAATAGACGCGAAATTGTAGCGAATTTAAAATGGTTCTAGACGAATTGGAGTTGGCTTATAAATTTGAGGGTAATAGTTTTAATTTAGTACTATAAATTATATGACAACTTTATGAATACGCATTTATCCTATATTAAAAAATTAACTATTCTGGGGACAAAAACCTTATTTAAGTGCTATTTGTTAGCTATTCTGTCAACAATATTGTACCTCATCGTCGGATATCTACTGCTCAGGAGCAATGCAGATGGCGCCTTCTTTTCAATGACCGGGTCAATAAAGACCGTTGGAAAGTTCCTGTGGTTGATCGGGTTGATCTTGTTGCCGATCTTACTCTTCTTATTTAGCAATAAATATGTTTTCTCGACTGTAGCCAGTAAGGTTGTAGAAGAGCGGCAAGATGATTTAATTATTCCTGCTTTGGACAGGGTATTACTTGTTTTTCAGTCCAATCAGCCTGATCTTATTCAGAATGCGGGCGATTATACTTTTGCGAAACTCAAGTTGATCAATGAAGTGAAAAACACAAGGATTGAGAATCCATGGATCAAGCGTATTGTGGTATTTGGCCTAAACAAGATAAGCTTTGACAGCTTAGATCTCGACAATAATAACAACTTTTATGATATTGTGAAGTCCAAATTTATTGCTGTATTGGAAATGCTGACTGAGGCTGACAATAGACCTTTTTGGATCTGCATCGCTATTCAATGGTTGATTATTCTGTTTATTTGGTTTGCTGGTTCGGATGCTTCATTAATTGGTCAATAAATTGGCCATAAAGCCGATATAAGATGAACCGTTTTTCTTCAAATAGATCAAAGTTGGTACGCTCAATGGAATTAGTGAAAAGCTCAATAGGGAGATCGTGACCTGTAAACAAGTTGAAAAAACAGATATATGAATGAGACTATTATAGAATTTGACAGCAAAAAGCGCCTGAAATTAGTCGTGTTCGGTGTTGTGTTTACTGTCGCAACGTTGGCCTTTGCTTATTACATTTTCTTTGTTGCTCAAAGAATAAATATAACCTTTGGTACATTGATGTTAATGATGGGCTGCCTTGGTTGTTATGGTTTAATTTCCGGTACAAAGAGCATGTTTGATAAAGACCGAACAGGCCTTATTTTGAATGCGGATGGTATCCATTTTAAGGGAACGCATCTGGGGAAAGCGATTGGCTTAATAAAATGGAATGCAGTGCAGTCTGTATCGGAGGGAATTGCCCATCGTGCTCCATTTGTCTCTTTGAAATTGCGGAATCCAGAAGATCATATTAAAAATCTTTCATCGCAGTTACAACAATTTGTTATCAGCAATGGACTAGTCGTGACAGCTGATCAATTGTCTGTTGATTTCAATGAACTTAAAAATTTGATCGCAGATTACCATCAAAGGTATCGCCAATAATGGATAGCGTGATTAGCCAATGCTGGGCAGTAATTTTGATAAATAATAGCTTTAGGAAATGAAAAAAGTATTTGTAGTCATGTTATTCTTGCTGTTCGCTCAGGTTGGCCTGTGGGCTAGCGAATGCTATCATTACCATACAAAGAAAAATTATAAAATTGTTACTGTAAAAGGAATACCTCAGTTGCAGATTACTATAATGGATCCGAACGGGATTAGTATGGCAGATCAACAACAGATTCCTATCCTGCAGGTAGGCAATGATATTAAAATTGTTGATCGAAATAGACACAATATGCTTCTTGCTGATCATCAGGCATATTATCTACTCGCTGCAGAATTCTATGATGTCGATCGTGTAACACCTGTAAAAATTGCAGATAGAAAAGATGTGAAAAGTACATTTGACGCAGATCTACTTTATATGCATGGAAAATGGTTTTCTTTTTCCTTTGATCCATACGCAAAAAAAATAACCAAGACAGCAACCAAATTGTTTCCTGACAAACCTATTGTACTCGCTCAATTCCAAAACCGTAGATACCTGCTCAAGGACGATAAACATGTCTATTGTTATGAGGGGACACAATTAACAGCTGAAATAATATCGGGGTTGAACGCCGCGACCATACAATGCCTCAGACTAGAAAATAATGAGGATAAATATTTGCTTACGGATGGGAATACGGCCTACATTTATGATGTCAGTATTTTTGATCAAATAGATATTACCGAATCGCTTCTGATTCTTGATCTGAAACGGCCGTTTACAATTAAAGAGGTGGCGCAAAACTGGCTGAATTCGTTTGTTGATTTTAATGATGGAAATATCTGGTGCTATATTTCTGCGGGTCTGGATCTACAAGACGGTACAACTGCTTACTTGTATCCAGTAAAAGCACAATGGCTGAATAAACAGCATGAACTTATTGACAAAGAAGGTAAGATATATTATAATGGTTGGGATTTGATCAATGATCAGCCACCAATGAACCTGACCGCTGTTGCACAGCCAAGCTTATTGGAGATTACCACCTTTGGATTCTATTTTGATGGCATAGCTTTTTATAAAGACCAAGATGGAGCGGGAACATTAGAGCCTGTGACTTGGCTCAGTAAAGACAGCAAGTTTGTCAATGGGGTCTATTCCTATCAAAAAGGAATTCCCAATTTCTTTGATGATGGTAGGCAATTGGTATTTGACGATAATACCTTGGCGAAGAAAAGAACAATAGCACATCAGTCCGCTTTAAATGATCTGAAACTAGCCTACGCCTATGACGATAAATTGCTGATAGAAGATAGAGAAATAATGAATATAGCTAACCGCGAAAGCATGGAATTGCTCGGTTCTACAGTGGATGTCATTGAAGGTTGTGATGGTGGCAAGGGGCAGATACCAGTGGTGATTGAATATAACTATTTTTTTCGGGACAAAAATCATATCTATGGTTACCACTCCGGTGACCAGACGTTGACACTGATTAAGGCTATTGCACCTCATACCATAGAAAAAGATAATTATGAGAAGTTGAGGGAATTGCAGAAAAAAATGAAAAATTGATGCGTTGCCACTCTTATTCTTTACTTTGAAATGCCACCATTGCTAAATTGGCCTGAGGTAGGTTGACTTCTTTAGGTTGTCCAACTGTATTGGCTTAAAAAAATTGGACGTTATTTATTCGAAACCTATTTTAATTAAAAATTGTGAAATAAGAGAAATAAAAGAGACTCACAATTTGAGTATAGGATATTCTAGAAGCTTTTTTACCCCGAGGATAAACACAATAGAGTAGCGATGCAGCTATTAGATAGTAACGGCAGGAAATTAAGGTAAGAATAGAGTGAAGTAGGACTTGGGGATGTCTATTGTCAAACTTCGGCTGGTATATGGACTCGATGGGGACCAAGTTAAGAACAAGTTATTACCAAGTTCGTCCTGTAGGTAGGTTCAGTGCACAGTGAGTCCACCTTGAGTCCACCTTTCATGGTGCTTTCACGGTACGTGTACATTTTTTACAAGTCGGGAGCAGGGCGAGCATGGGGCGAACTTGCCCATAAGCTATTTACAACAAGGTCCCTTGAAAATTGCAATATTTATAATTGTCATTTTACTCAAATTTGAAATTTATTAAAAATAAATAAGATGCTTGACATCAGGTTTTTACCGTCGTATCTTTAGGTATGGGAATAAATGATAATGGATTTATCAGAGGCCTGGTTGGCCCCCTGGTGAATAGAAAAGTTGGCAACAAAAACTACCTGCAAAGCAGACCATATCGCGTCAAACAGACGGATGATACCAAAAGAGCAGGTAAAGATTTTGGCAAGGTAAGCCGCGCGGGTGCATTGATTCGGATGTGTTTTGGGGAAGTCCACCAGGATCTCCATGATGGGCAGATGGGCAATCGCTTAAATAGGCAGATCTATCGTGCAATAAAGACAAATCTTGATTGTGAAAAGGGAAACCGTACGCTGAGTAACTGCGTATTGGATCGCTTGGTAAATTTTCAGTTCAATGAAAATTGTCATATGCAGGATTATCTTTTTATTGATCCGGTAATCTCGCTGAACAAGAGGAAGGATCTTAAAATATCATTTCCGCAGTTTGATATCAAAAGAGCACTGGTACTTCCTGAAAAATGCAATGCGGTAGTATTTAAATTTAAAGCGTTGTCATTCGATTTCGATGAGCTTGGGCCTATAGAAATAAATGATGTGGAGTGGGAATACGATATTAAATATAGAGAGCAAGCGATATCAGAAAAGACCTTGACTGTCAAATGTGGTGACTTTGTAGGTACCTCTATATTTGTTGGATTTACCATGCTGTATCTGGAAAAAGATAGCCGCCGGTCGAATGTACTCAATAAAATAGATTTTAATCCAGCTTCGATTCTAGCCGCTTTTCAGTTATACTAAGGGTATTATAAGCAGCATACCAGATGCTGTAGTGGATACAACTGAATTTATTGTTGATCCGAAAAAATAATCAGAAAAACGATGTAAACAAATAGAAGCAGTCTCAAAAATTGTTCGTTAACAAATTTGATTGACTGCTTCTTTATTTTTATTTAAATAGACCAGCTACAGGACTTTGCTGCGAAAAAAAATACTGCTAGCCAAACAAGTCCCTTTGCCAGGAAGAAGATAAATGCCCCCATGCCGGCACGCTTCAACCATTTTGATTTATTGTCTTTTCTATTGTCTTTTTGCTCCATTTGAAAGGTTAAACAATATTCGGCCTATTTAGTTTGCACTGGCAATAGGCGTGAATACTTCACCAAAGTTATAAAAAGTTTGGTTTGCAATTTCTACCGAACGGTCATAAGTTGCAGGATCCGCAGCATATTTGTTCAATACAGCTGTAAATCCAGCCCACATGTCACGGCTATTGTCACCGTAACCCTCAAAGAAAGAGGTACCCTTATTGACCCCATATTTATTCAGCATCTGTACGATGTAGGGGCCACCCATGATCGATCCTTCCAATACATATAATGATGCAAGGGCTTCCTGTACATTTGTTACTACTGGAGCCGTTGCTTCCGGAAGATTCTCAATGTCACCTCCTAAGGCTTCAATATCACTTTTGATGTAAGAAGAGTTGCGGCGTTCCGCCAGATCCGGTAATACTTCGGATGTAACAAAAGGAGCGATGCTATCTTCCACTGCACGGAAATAAGCATAGAAGCCTTTTAATACCTCGGCATAATCTGCTTCAGAACGAATATTTTTCAATTGGCGCACGATCGTTCCTTCTACGTTTTGGTGAGCAGCGTGCGTCTGCTCTTTGATATGTTGACTTAACATGTTCTTTCTTTTATTTATAACGATTCTATACAAAGATTCGTATTTATTTTCGATTTTTTATGCTGTTTTCTGATTTATCATCTATGAAAAACGACAGGATTTTTATTCTACAATTTTGATTGGATAATTATAATAGGGAGTGACTTGTGTAATAAAACGATCAAGACGGACCCGTATGCTAATACCATTGTTTAAATCTGAAGAAATGCCTATTGGAGCATCTTCGGGTATCTGCACTTTAATGGATTTTAAATCATCTGAAATACCGAGAAAGTTCAAGGATAAACTGTTGGGGAAACCATCTTCGGTGTAATTTAAATTTACAACTCTAATATCTGACGTTTTGTTCAAATGTCTTGCAGGAAGATTTATAATTTCACCTCTTTTGACCTGCCATTCTTTTGCATGGTTAAAATAGACATAAGGAAGTGACTGATTGGCTGCAACGCTTACGAACTTTTTACTGCTTTTAACAGCAATACCAAATTTGTTCATCACCTGCGCGTAATAATCACCTGAAGGAATTCCCGAGCCATCTTGCTGATCCAAATAGAAAATAATAAGTCCGTTTTCAACTTTATTCAGCATAAGTTTATAACCTTTGTTTTGATCATTGACGAGGTATAGACTGTCGCTGCCATCCAGGGCAAGGTTACGCATTGGAATAGAAAAGTTGCTTTGGCCAACAAGGGCAGTAATCTGTGTGTCTTCGTCTTGAAAAGAAGGTAATAATGCCCCATTCGATAGTTTGACCGTATAGGTCTTGATGGTGCCGTCCTGAGCCTTTACTTGATATTGAGCGCCGTCTTTGAGCGCAATTGCAGTTCCCGAGGCCGGGCTAATGCTTGCATTTTTTGAAATGTTGATAATCGGAGCGACTGTCTCAGGAATAGGCCATTCAGTAGAGCCAGGCCAGGAAACATAAATATTTTCGCCATCCACCGCAGCGACAATAGTATCCTTGCCTCCATTGTAAGGAATTTTGAATGCAGTGATTTCGGTATAGGGGGTCGGAGCGATTTCATACTCCTTCTTGCAAGCTGAAAACACGGTGATTCCCATCGTCAGCAACAGGGCAGGAATGCGATATAATGTGTTTATTTTTTTCATAGTTATGGGGACTTTCTATTGTCAAATGGTATTTCCATAGATGAAAAGCAGATGCAATTCATGAATAGGATAATATGTATAATTAGTTATTGTATATAATTCGAATAGGATTCTTTAAAGTTACCTCACGACAGTAGTAGCGTAATTTGACATAGTAATCACCTGCCGCTGGTACCTTGTTATATTTTAGCGAACTGCCACTACCCGTTATACGTCCCTCAATGGAATTTAATGGTAATTGTATGTAGGCATTGCCAACATTCGGAGGGATACCTGCAGTCAATTGTGTAAAATGATATTCCTTGCCACTCTTGTCCACTAGACTTGCACGAGCTATCGTTAAGTCAGTTTCATAAATTCCGAGGAATGGATAGTTCGGTTGAACAGTATTGACATCAATAAAATTAAAGACATAACCGTATGTCTGATCATATACAACAGGAGTATTTGGATCGGAACTAACCTCTTGTACATTGAGTACTGGTTGGTTACTTTTGACAATCAATGAATAGGTCGCGTTACTGCCATCTGTGGCTGTAACGGGGTATTGAATGGTACGACCTTTGACGAAATAGTCCATCATATTGGTGATCAGTGTATCCGAACCTTGCTTTAGCGTAGCGCCTGTGGCGACTTTTATTTCAGGCTCCAGACTGGTCATATAAAGTCCTTCGGGCAGTGTGACCGTGATCGTTTTATCATCGTTGTTAATGGCGCCGATAACTTCTTTGCTGGTATTAACGATCTTAAAACTGCTGATTCGAGCCGCACTTTCCTGTTCATAAGGTTGAGTTTCGGTTTTCGTACAGGAGCTGGTCAATAGGCCGCTTAGTAAAACGACTGTGGCGATTTTAAATTTTTGTGTGGTTAATAACTGATTTTTCATCTTGGTTTGGAAAGAATCCAGTACCAGCAGAGCTGGTACCGGATTTAAAATTTACAATTCTTATCAAAAAATAAGGGGTTTTACACTTATTACAGTTTCTTATAATCGAAACTCATAAATGGAAAGTTTGTTGCTGCATAACTTGCATTTGGTGTTTCATCTTTATATACACTATTCAAACGTACTTTCCACAAATCACCGGTTGTTTTGTTTTCTAGAATGTAAGTTCTAGGCCCGTAGCTGCTCATAATGTGATTGCTTAGGTTATAGATGTACCAGCCAGTACTGCTTGGATTTCCTGTTCCATTTAGACTGTTAGAGCCAGCTACTCCAGTTGAAATGAGCGTTCCTGAAGTACTTGCTGTCACTGATTCAAATGCTGTATTTACATAATACAGGTTATATTTAGCCGTATTTACGGTCAAGCTTGCATTTGCTGTACCACTAAATTGAAAATCGTAGCTAGTGGATGTACCACCATCATTGGTAATCAAGTTGTAGTAATAAGTGCTTGCTGGATTTTTCCATTGTGTCGTATCCACCAAATCAGGCACTGTGCCTTGATGGAAGTTGCGTGCACCATAGGTGCCAGTTGCAATCGTTTTTAAGTACCCTTTTGTACCGGTTGCGGTAAAGTTTACTGTGCCTCCGATAGTTGTTGAAGGCGTAACAGCGCGTTTGCTGAGTGATTGTTGCTCTACATTTGGTGCAAGTGAATTGTCTTTGCTACATGATACTGTCATGCCAATCGCGGCAAGACCTAAGGCAACGGATAAAGTTGTGAATTTGATTTTCATTTCTTTTTCGTAATTTTGCCACTTCTACAGTGGGCTAGTTAATAAATATATGTTAATTAGTCAATTTGTTACCGGATGTACCTCGACCGTATATCCGGTTTTTTTTGAATAAGAATTGTACTATTTAGGGTTTTATCTCGAATGTCTTACTGCCTTTAGGCACAATGACATAATCAAAGGAGATAAATACGTGTGGTGAATCTTTAAGCCACTCCGCAGGGCTATACAGACCTTTGTACATAGAAACTGGTCTAATCTTCGCGTAATTACCCTTTGCCGTGCGAACGATCAAGGTTCGTGGTTTGATGACTTTACCATTGAGAAGGGTTAAACCCTTGCCAAGTGCGTAAGCCACATGCTCGTTCTGAACAGCATGTTCACGAACCAAACGACCATAAAAGTCATACAATAACCAGCCGACACCGTTTCCTTCGTCACCATTTTGATCCATTCCTATCGCATCGCCAATAAGTTTAAACTCAGAATCAGCCGGTACTTCTGTTACTTCGTCAAAATCTTTTTCAACGATCAGGATGCCACCGGTGGCATTATTGCCATAACCGAAATTGCTGCTGTTTGATCCGTTATTTCCAGAGACATGGCTATTAAAGATATTGCTAAAGGCAATGTCCCAGTTTCGAGTTTGACGATTTGTTTCCGGTACGCCTTTATTGGTCTCCAAGCTATAATACACAGTCGGTGCAGCATTTTGGCCATCGTTTTTATCTGTACCAGCGAAATCGCGTACTTTAATCAATTTATTGTAAAGCCCGGTATTGCTTTCTTCTTCTTTCGGCGGCTCGACAATAGGTTCTACTGTTGGATCTGATTTGCTGCAAGCAGTATGGATTGCCAGACCAATGCAGAGCAATACAATATACTTTGTTCTCGTGAGCTGTCTTGATATGTTCATCTGTTATCTTTGTTTTTATTTAAAATCATTCTAAATAATGGTAAAGGTAAAGAGTTTACCCTATTACTTGTGTATGAAAAATGATATTTTATGTATGGTTTTCGGTTTTAACCGAATTGCAATAAAAAACTATAGGGATTTTATCCCTATAGTTTTTTATTGCAATTCTTGGTAATCGATGGAGTAGAAGAAATAATTATTTGGTGCTACCTCATGATTCATTGTTTCATTTTCATACACGCTGTTCATTCTTATTTTGAAAAACGGTTTGTTATCTTTCAATACAATAATTGTTCGGTTCGCGACCGCCAATACTTGGTGATTTGGTGCGCCGGTATAATTAGCCCAACCAATTACATTTGGTGCATAGGCAGACTGTAGTCCTAACAAATTATTTTTAGCAGCAACGAACTGATCAGTGGCTTTAACTTCATCAAATGCTTTATCAATATATGATAATGTATAGCCCTTCAAACTGTTGGTCGCGAGATCCACATTAGAACCCTTAGCATTGACATAAACCATAAAATTATTACTTGATGCCCCATCATTTTCTTTGAAGTCAAGATAATATGTTGTGGCTGCTGTTGTTGTGGCTTTATTGTCATCACCAACCGTAAATTGTTTGAAATTACGTAGGGAATAGACGTTGCCTTTACGATTGATGGTACCCTGTGAATTGGAGGTTCTGGATATATTAGCGAGGTTGACCGTTTCCCCATCTTTTACTGTAACTTTTGCTTGATATTCCTGCTCAGTAACGATCGTATTATCATCATCCTTGCTACAGGAAGTAAAACCTAAACTCAATGCACATAAAAGTGCCGATGTTGTAAATAATTTGTTCATCTTTAATTTAATTGTGTAATTTTTCCTTATTATAATGTATTTGTATTCAAGTTTTTACTGCCATCTTCCTGCACGTAATATTTAAAAGTGTAGTAGGGGGCGGGCCAGTTCATATTGGTCACTGCTGAGGGATTTCCCTTATAGGCATTGATCAATTGCAATTTGGCATATTTGCCATCAGGTAGGCGAATGGCATAAGTACGGTTTGGGAGAGCCTGCATGATATGCGTACTCAGGCTGTACTGAAACCAGCCGAGCGATTCGGAATTGGATGCCCAGCCAATTTTACCGGTTCCGCTTTTATTGAATTCTTCATCCGAAGGGGCGACCGTAAGGCTTTGGTAAGATTGCTTTAATAGCATGACAGCTGTATTGTTGGCTTCTCCCTGATACCCCGGATTGAATTCATCAACAGCATTATTGACAAAGACTTCAGAATTGTAGGGGCCCGTAAAGGCAATATCCCAGTCTTCTGTCTTTAACCACTGAGCTGAATCGGCCTTTGTCTTGATCCAGATTTGTTTTTGATCTTTAAAGCGAAAGAGGAATGTGTAGAATGGCCGTTTTTCTTTACCCTCGACACCATCACCCATCGCGGCGTCTGTGTCACCTGCCAGATCTTTAATGACCACACTCTTGCCATCTTCTAGTCCAATCGTATAGTCTTTGTCCTTCCCGCAGGAAAGGAGCATAAGTGCCAGAAAACCTGAAAAAATACAACGTCCAATCTTATGAAATGAAAGCCAGATGCTGCATTCCGCTATAATGATGTTAATTGTTCTCATTGTTTTATCTACTATTTTGTGTACTTCTCTTTAGCTTTAATATCCAATCTCTAACCCTTCATCCATCGATAACTGACTCCGCCCATAATTACCCTGCCCGGCTGGCCCAAAAGGTAGCGGCTGGTGAAATTGAATAGGTTGTCGCCGATCAGACGAAAGGTTAATCTTCGGTTCATTAGACTTTTTTCGACCGTCATATTCACAAGTGTATGGTAGGGGATAAAGATGTCATATTTGTCAATGAATTGATTGCCGTTATTCTCCTGAAAGGGTGTTTTTCCACGGAAATTGATGCGGGCATTGACGTTTACTCCCCAAGGTTTATATTCGTATTGGGCTTTGAAATTGAACATATGGCGCGAACGGTCCTCAATTCCCCAATAGTCTGATTTTTTACTTTGCCGATAGAGGTCGGTTGCTGCATCATTGATTTGGTTATAGGGGTAATTGCCAGCTGCAATGCTATCCAACACACTGAGATCTTTGGCAATAAGGTATTGATAACCCATGGACAATTGTAGATCTTTGGTCGCCTGATAGGTCATGGAGACTTCAAAACCTTTGTTCATCGCTTTCGGTAAATTACGGTAACTGTAGATCTGTGCGATACTGGTACCGTTACCTACGCTGACGGTATTGATCTGATTGTTGATGCGGTGATAGAAAAGGGAGAAATCTGCCTGAAATTTCTTTGAAGGATTCCAGGTTAGTCCGATATTGTTGGACAGGCTAGTCTCGGCCTTTAGGTTGCCGGCGACTAAATTCAGCATATAGCTGTTCTTATAACTCAATTCGCCCGCCTGGTCCATGGCGGCAATAACGTCGGCTACCCGTTCGCTTCCCACAACTAGATAGTTGGCGGCTGGGTTGAAGAAGACCTGATAGCGCATCTTGTAGTCTGGTGCTTTGAATCCTGCACCAAGGCCGCCTTTGACCAATAAGGTTGGACTGATATGGTATTGCAAACCCAAGCTTGGACTCAAATGCCCGTTATAGACGTTGGTTTGATCATAGCGCAAGCCTAATGTCGTCAGCAAACGGTCAATAGGTTTCCATTCCGTCTGAAGATAGACAAATGCGCTGTTCAATGAGCGTTTGGCATCCAGGTCCTGATTGTCCATTTGCTCTACACTGCCACCTATTCCACCGGTGAACTTAAGTTGTTGCACCGGACTGTAGGCAAATTGTTGTTCGATGCGATGTACATTTTGGCCAAATTCTTCAGCGCTGGCCAAAACCCCTTGTTGCAGCCACTGTGCCGCAATCTGAGAATGGAATCTGGAAAAGTAATATCGTGTCATGCTACGCAGGCTCGAATCAAAATTGTGGTCGTAGCTGGCCGATAGATTAATGTCCTGATCTTTTTGTTTATCCTGTAGCGTTCTATCCTCCGACCAGGCATTGATCATTTCGGATTCACGCGCTGCAAATCGACCCGTGATGCCCAGTGTTCCAAGTTTACTGGTGCGGTAGCGTACCCGTCCCTGAAAGCTATAGTTGGTATAGGGGGGGAAGGTTGTACTTTTCGAGTTGAGGTATTGTTTGTCGGTATTGAAACCATCCGTCCGGTAATAGTTGCCGGAGACAACAGCGCTGCCGCGCTGATTGGAAAATGGTGTTTCGCCCTCTATTGTTGCATCGACCGTATTTAATGTGCCGTAGAGTAGCGAAGCATGTGCTTGGGGGGTTAGGGCGCCATGACGTGTAATGATATTGATAGCACCGCCAAGTGCATCGCTGCCGTATAAACAGGACGATGCTCCCTTAATGATCTCAATGCGTTCGATATTGGTCACTGAAATACGTGAAAGGTCAAAATTACCGCTATTACGGCCAAGCATAGGCTGCCCGTCGACCAAGACCATGACATAGTTGCTGCTAAACCCCTGAATTTGCACACCTACAGCTCTGGAGCCACCTGCAATATCGTTCACAATGGCAATACCGGTCTGCTCTTTCAGCACTTCGTCTAACCTCCGACTCCCCATCAATTCAATCTCTCTCTTGGTAATGACCTTGACCGGCATAGCTGCATTTTCAGCTTTGATCAAGTTATCAACAGCTTCCAATTTGCGGTTGACCTCAACCTCGTCGATCTGACGGTTATCTGTTTGTAAAGTGATTGTGAGTTGCTGGTTTTTATCCGTCAAATCTACAAATTGACGCAGCTCCTTATAGCCTAATGCTTGCGCGACAAGTTCATAACGGCCCGTATAAAGTTTATTAAATTGAAATCTCCCGGCTGTATCGGTCTTAAAAGCGTATTTATCCGGATACAAATAGACGGTCGCACTGGCTATTGCCTTGTTCGACTCGTTTTTTAAAGTTCCAGAAATCTTCCATTTTTCCTGGGCTTGCACAACATAAATTTGGCAGGCACATAAGGTGATTATCGTATTTATTCGAATAGAAGAGAGGTTTTTAAACACTATTTTTATTTTTAATCATTCTAAATAATGTTGCAAAAAACGGGAATACTATTGGATTTTTCTATATGCAAATTGTCATAAATTCTATTTATTTCGATTTTTATTATTGGTAAGGGGGTTGATTTTTCAGTGTATTAGTCTGTTTTACAGCTGTATATATTGTTTTTGTTGTTGTTTGAGTTTATTTATATGGATTGAAAATAATTTGTATTTAGACTGATTATTGATTTGTTTTGTAGTCAAATAACAGTGCTGTGCCGAAAAATTGGAATCAAAATTCTGTACAGTTTTAAAGGAGTTAAAGAAAGAGATGCGTAGAATTTACTTAATTATGCTATGTTGTTTGTTGCATATCGGCGGATGGGCAAACGCGCAGCAACGGATTATTACATTGAACAGTTCGCTGACGGAAACAATTTATGGGCTTGGTTTAGGCGATCGCATGATCGCAACAGATGTGACCAGCATCTCCCCAAAAGCTGCAGCAGCATTGCCGCGGGTGAGTAAAAACCGTTCTGTTTCGGCTGAAGGGGTATTGTCTTTTAAACCTACGCTTGTACTAGCAAATGAGGGGGATGTGGCCAATGCGGTCATTCAGCAGATCCGTGCCGCCGGTGTAAAGTTTATTTCGGTCAAACCGAATTATTCTGCTACTGGCGCTTTACGCTATATCCAGGAAGTGGCGGATGCTATCGGAGAGCCATCCTTAGGGAAATCTTTGGTATCACATACAAAAATAAGTTTGGATCATACACTAGCATTGGTGAAAAAAGAAAATAAAGGTAAAGCAGTTCCGAAAGTATTGTTTTTGTATGCGCGCGGAACAGGGACAATGAGTGTGGCAGGAAAGGGTAGCAGCCTGGATGCCATGATCAATTTAGCCGGTGGAAAGAATGCCGTACAGGAATTTTCGGATTTTAAGCCGTATACGACGGAGGCATTGGTGCAGGCCAATCCAGATATTATATTACTGTTTGATTTTGGTGCGAGTAGCTTAGGTGGAAAAGAAGCTATTCTTAAATTGCCGGGGATGCGCATCACGAATGCCGGTAAAAATGAACGTATACTGGTGATGAATGCCTCCTTACTAGTCAACTTTAGTAATCGGCTGCCTGATGCGATCTTGGAACTGCACCGTGGATTTGGAAAAGTAATGGATTCAAAATAGATCAGGTGCAAAAGAAACAAAAGTTAATATTGCTGGCTTTGAGCCTGATATTGTTTATTACGTGTATTATTGCATTAGGTCTGGGAGCCTATCATATACCTCCGGGGGATATTTTATCCATGCTCATGCAGAAGCTGCATTTGTCTGCAATTTCTAATCAAGACAGCATGCATGCCGACGTTTTATTTGAGATCCGTATGCCACGTTTATTACTGGGGCTTTTGGTCGGAGCCGCTCTGGGTATCTCGGGCGCCGCCATTCAGGGAATTTTTCGAAATCCGCTCGCAGAGCCCGGGTTAATCGGTATTTCTTCTGGCGCCTCCTTGTTCGCTGTACTGATTATCGCATTTGAAACGTTCCTGCTGACCTCGCTGTCAGCGTGGCTGGGTTATTATATTTTGGCTTTTGGTGCTTTTGTCGGTGCCGGACTAACTGCATTTTTAGTGTATCGCATTGCCAGTAAAAATGGCCGCCCCAATGTGACAACGATGCTGTTGGCAGGTATCGCCATCAATGCATTTGCGGGCGCGCTTACAGGTTTGATGACTTACATGTCTACAGAGCAACAGCTCCGCACCATTACGTTTTGGATGCTGGGCAGTCTAGGGGGTGCAACCTGGGACAATTTATTGGCTATAGGTCCTTTTATATGTATCTCTCTGCTTATTCTTCCGTTTTTTGGAAAGTCTTTGAATGCATTTGCCCTGGGTGAACTCCAGGCTGATTTATTGGGGATGCGTACTGATCGTGTAAAAAGGTGGGTGGTCATCTTATCGACTTTGGCTGTCGGTGCCTCGGTAGCTGTCTCGGGAATTATTGGTTTTGTAGGACTTATTGTCCCGCATACTATACGTCTGATGGGAGGGCCAGATCATCGTTTTGTACTTCCGGGCTCGCTGCTCTTAGGTGCTTTGGTGCTGACGCTGGCGGACGTTATCGCCAGGGTATTGGTAGCACCCATAGAATTGCCTATCGGTGTGATTACGGCCCTGTTGGGGACGCCTGTATTTTTGTATATTTTAATCAAGGATAAATAGTCTTCTTTCGGATGTTTAAATACTATTTTTTATGTTGCGTGTAGAAAAAATCAACTATGAGGTGAAAGGCCGAAAACTACTGAAAGACATCACCTTTCAGGTTCGTAAAGGTGAGATTTTAGCTGTCCTTGGAGCTAATGGGGCCGGAAAGTCTACCTTGATGGGGCTCCTGTGTGGTGAAAAGAAGCCTGATTCTGGACAGATTCATTTCAATGGCAAATTGTTGTCTGCGTACGATGCAGCGACATTGTCCAAATGCAGGGCCCTTATGAGCCAGCAGCAACAGATTACATTGAGTTTTAAGGTGGAAGAGATTGTATTAATGGGGAGGTATCCGCATTATAAAAATACGCCCACAGTGCGTGATCATCAGGTGGTGTCCGAAACGATGGAGCTCTGTGGTGTCACGGCATTCGCTGACCGGGATTTTTTGAGCCTTTCAGGGGGGGAGCAACAACGTGTTCATCTCGCGCGTGTTTTAGCACAGATCTGGGATAATCCCGATGCGCTCCTGTTACTTGACGAACCTATTTCGGCTTTAGATCTGCATTATCAGCAAAAGGTGCTGGCGATTGCACGTGCATTGGCCCGTAAAGGATTTATGGTTATTTTGATTGTCCATGATGTTAATTTTGCAGCGATGTATGCCGACCGAATCCTAATGCTCAAACATGGACGTAAACTCTTTCATGGTACACCAGTGGAGGTTTTGGCACAGAAGGAAATCTACACGATTTTTTCGGTTGAATCCAATGTGATTATGAATCCACGAACATTGAAGCCTTATGTTCAATTGAAGGAGATGGAGATTGACCTGGAGTAGACCTGACAATCTTCACGTTGCTTCTGTCTAATAGGGATTTATTTAGATAGATTATAAATAATTTTTATTTACCACCCTAATTCGTTAATTTTAACTGTATCAGGCTTATTTGGATTGTAATCATGTTGGTGAAAAGTAAAATAGTTGAGTTGGCGGATTGGCTTTTTGAAGAAGAAATTCCAGACGGATATGTGCCTGATAAGCCTTTAGTTGAAAATAAAATCACGATCCATACGGAGCCCGTTCACATGGAGAATTTTCAGCTTTCTACCTCGGGTTTGTTTATATTGCATTCGAAAATGCAATTTGATCGACCTGTTCAGATATTGACCGAAATCGAAGGGGAGACCATTACCAGTCAATTTATATTCTTTAAACCGGTGGACAGTAAATTGCCCTATGGGATGAGCAGGCATAATATCCGGTATATACCTTCTGTTAAATCGGTTCATCAAGTGGAGCCCGGTATTGAGTATACGTATTTTATTGCTGTGATATCCAAGGAGTATTACCTGAACCTTATTAAGCGGGATTCATTATTGCACCAGCAATTTGTACATGAAATTGAAAAAGGGGAATATACATCGTTTTCAGAAGAAGATCTGATGGCGACCTATGAGATGCAGCACACCATAGCCGAACTCATCGAATCCAAGAAGAAAGGTGAGATACGTCGGCTGCATACTGAGTCTCGCATTGTTGAATTGCTAATGTACCAATTTGAGCAGTATAACGAGAAAAATGATCAGGCCGTTTCGTTGTTCCATGACGAAGATGTGCAACGCCTGGAGCTGGCCCGGCAGATTCTCGAACAGCGTATTGCCAATCCACCGACACAAAAAGAACTCGCGGCAGAGGTATTGACAAGTGAAAGTAAGCTGCGAAAGGATTTTAAAGAATATTTTTCGGTTACAATCCACGATTATCTCACTCGAATCCGCATGGAAAAAGCCAAAAGTTATTTATTGGATGATAAGATGACAGTTTATGAAGTTGCTTTGCTGACCGGATATGGTCATCAGAATAACTTTAGCAGTGCGTTTAAAAAATACTATGGAATTTCCCCCGGCGAGCTTAAAATGTAATTAGCTATTCTTTAGCGGCAGGATTATTTCATCGTGCAAAGCATAGCAATCGTACTCCGGCGGCATTTTTCGGCTATCCAATCCCGTAAACTTGCTAAATGCCGGTAGAATAATCTGCTGTGCGGAGACCCAGAAGCAGGGCAGACGGAGATGTTTATTGGGGGGAAGCTTAATACTGACGCCCGGATGAATATGTCCACTGATGGTGAAAGCCGAAGGAGCTATGATCGGTTCATGTATAAAGGAGATCTGCTCCAGCTCGAATTTGTCGTTGTGATAGATCAAATCAATCTGCTTAGCTAATTTCTCCACCTTTCTATCATGGTTACCCAGGACGAGATGAAAATTGAGATCAGCATATTTTTGTTTAAACGCTGCCAGTAAAAGTACTTCCTGATTGACTCCTGCATGAATAAGGTCGCCGACAACCAAAATATTACCCGCCTGGTAGTGATCAATTAAAGAAGCTAGTCTTTGGAGGTCGAGGCTAGATGTATCTGAAGGGATAGGAATTCCATGTTTACGGAAATGTGCGGCTTTACCAAGGTGAAGGTCGGATAGAATGAGGGTATTCTGCTTCGGCCAAAAGATAGTACGTTGATTGTTAAGGATAAGGGTTTGTTTATTGAATGTAATGTGCTGTTCCTGTATATTCATTTTCTTCGCCCACGTTTTGATTTATTTGCATGCTCCATGCGTTGAATCCGCTCGATCAACGCTTCACTAGAAAGGGACTGACGTAAACTGTCCACTTTGATCGGGAAACTTAACGGTGTATATTCCTCTGCAAAGGTATAGATGATTTGGCTATTGTTTATTCTCTCAAATGCTTTTATCAGACGGTATTCCTCGAGTTGTTGGTTGAACACTTCGGTGAAAGCTTGCTTTAACAATAGATTGTCCGGATCATGATCCATTAAAACACGAAATATAATACCCGAGGAAGCTTGCAAGGATTTGTTGTTTTGTTGGGTTCCGGGATAGTTTTGTATCACCAATCCGGAAATTACAGCAATATCGCGGAATTTGCGGCTCGCCATTTCAGCGGAATTGATGCTACTGATCACGTCCTGCATAAGATTCTCCCGGCTCAGTACCTCGGTTAATTGCGCTTGATCCAATTTAATTTCTTTATCGGAATAAAGTTCGAAGCCATAGTCATTCATGGCCATGGAAAAACTAATGGGATAGCGTTTGCTGATGCGGTAAGCGACGAGAGCAGCCATGACTTCGTGGATCAATCGCCCTTCCAGCGGATAGAAAAACAGATGGTGTCCCTCTCTGGTCTTGATGTGTTCGACAAGAAATTCTGATTCATTGGGGACAGCCGAAAGGCTTTGCTGCTTCTGGATCAACGGCGCCAGGAAGCGCAATTCTTTTTCAGTGTTGTCGGGGCTTATTGCTTCTGCAAGTTTTTTACGTAGAAAATGGCTCAGGTTGGAGGAAAGCGGTAATCTACCTCCCAGCCAACTCGGAGTGATGGCCTTACCAGATGAATTTTTGACAAATACAGTCATATCCTTGACCATAACAAGTTCGAGAATCCGGCCAGCAAGGTTAAATCGTTCGCCTTTCTTCAATTTGCTGATAAAATATTCCTCAATCATACCGATATATCCGCCCGAGAGGAACTTTACGCGCATCATCGCATCACCAACAATAGCGCCGATATTCAGCCGATGGAGCAGGGCGATGCGTCTATTTTTTATTATCCAGTTGCCATCATTGTCCTGTACTACTTTGTGAAATTCTTCATAACGTTTGCCGATTTTGCCACCTGCGGTGATAAAATACATACACCATTGCCATTCCTCATCTTCCATATAGTGGAACGCATGGGTCCGGGCAACGATCTGATGGAGTTCTGTCGATTGGAAACCGCCCCCGAGCGCGATCGTGACCATAAATTGCACTAACACATCGAAACTCTGGACCATGGGGTCGCGGTTTTCTATCGTTTGAGTTTTGACAGCTTCCTTTAAAGCGGCAACTTCGACGAGTTCCAGGGAATGTGTCGGAACGAAATAGATAATGGATGTTTCAAAAGGGCTGTGGCCACTTCTTCCGGCGCGTTGCATAAATCTGGCGACACCTTTGCTTGATCCGATTTGAATCACGGTGTCCACAGGCTTAAAATCCACGCCCAAATCAAGTGATGAAGTAGATACCACTGCTTTTAGCTTTCCACTGCTCAGATTTTCTTCGATCCATTCGCGTATGTGAGCATCTACTGAACTGTGATGTAGCGCAATCTGTCCCGCAAAATCGGGATGCGCTTGTAGTAATAGCTGATACCAAAGTTCACTTTGGCTACGGGTATTGGTGAAAAGGATCGTACTCTTACTTTCCAGTATAATGGGGACAACCTGATTTACGAGATTGCCTCCAAGATGCCCGGCCCAGGGAAGGAGCTCCACTTTGTCGGGATAGATGGATCTGATCGCAATTTTCTTTTTCTCCTTTGCGATAATCTGCACGCTCTTTTTTGCTGCCGGCAACAGTACATCCATTGCTTGATCCAGATTGCCTATGGTGGCGGTGATACCCCAGATCTGGAGATCCTTATATTTATATTTTAAGTATGATAATGCCAGTTCTACCATGACACCACGTTTATTTCCAATAAGTTCGTGCCATTCATCTATAGTAATACAGCGGATATTTTTGAAATATTTGTCACGTTGTTTTTGAGCGAGCAGGAGATGAAGGCTTTCTGGAGTCACCAAAAGGATATCGGGCATTGCTTTGGTTTGTTGCGCTCTGATCTTTGGATCAGTGTCCCCATTCCGTACCTGTACAATCCAATCCAATCCGATATCGTCTATAGCGGTCTGCATTGCTCTCGCTAAATCCTTTGCCAGGGAGCGCAAAGGCGTGATCCATAGTAATTTTAGTCCTTTTTGGTAGCGTTCGGGATGATTCATGTAATCGATCAAGACCGCCATAAACACCGAAAATGTCTTGCCAAATCCTGTCGGGGCAATGACCATTCCACTGTATCCCAGCATGTACCGGTCCCAGGTTTTAACCTGAAAGCCAAAAGGGGTATTGCCCAAGGATTCAAAATAACGATTGACGACCTTGAATCCTTCACTGTGTATTATCTTCTGACTCAACTTATGGTATTAGTTTTTTAATATTTTCCAATGTATCTATATCCGCTGCTTTTTTGTCCCTGCGCCAACGCAAAATGCGTGGGAAGCGCAGGGCGACCCCCGATTTGTGGCGTTTGCTGTAGCCTATTCCTTCGAAGGCAATTTCAAATACAAGTTCGGGTTTAACAGTTCTTACGGGTCCGAATTTCTCCACGGCATTCTGCCGAATATAGCGACTGACCTCTAGTATCTCTTTATCTGTGAGTCCTGAATATGCTTTTGCAATGCTTACTAAGTGATCACCATCTTTAACCGCAAAGGTATAGTCTGTATAATGTGCACTTCTGCGACCGCTGCCCTTTTGTGCATATATCAACACGGCATCAATGGTCATGGGATTGACTTTCCATTTCCACCAGCCACCTTTTTTTCGGCCAACATAATAGATGGAGTCTTTCTTTTTAAGCATAATGCCTTCACTGTTCAGCGCACGTGAGGCCGCTTGTAATTTCCGTAGGTCGGACCAATTTTCACCATGAATAAGTGGAGACAATTGGATTGTGGGACCAACTTGACCTTGGCACAACTGTTCCAATAATTTACGCCTTTCTTGCAGCGGCTCAGATCGGAGGTCTTTACCATCCAGCTCCAATAAATCATAAAGGTATGCAACAATAGGGACTTCTTCACGTAAAGTCTTGGAAATTACCTTGCGATTGATCCTTTTTTGTAGTTCATTAAAATTCAATATCTGACCTTCTTTCGCGGCGAGGATTTCACCATCCAAGACAAAGCTCCCTTTCCATTGTTTGAGCGCATCGGTGATCTCTGGGAACTGTACAGTGACAAGTTCCTCGCCTCTTGACCAGATAAAGATTTCGTCGCTTCGTTTTATCAGCTGTCCGCGTATACCGTCCCATTTGTATTCGCATTGCCATTCCGCAATCAGACCGAGTTCTTCCACTTCTTTTTCAACAGGGTAGGCCAGACAAAAGGGATATGGTTTTGAGAGGCTGGTATCGCTATATTCGCCACGAACGAGTTTGTCAAATGCGTATTCATGAGGATTCCACTCGCCCATAATACTGTGGGTAACAATACTTGGTTCGATCTGGAGATGTGTCGCAATGGTATTTATCAGCCCTTTGGACGATATTCCTAAGCGAAAGCTGCCACCCAACAATTTGTTGAAAATAAAACGCTCAATGGTGTTGAGCTTGTTCCAGGAAGTGAGCACAAAAGCTTTTTTTTCTTCCATTGAAGCATTTGCCAACTGTAGGATTTCTTCCATCCATTCGCTGAGACTTTTGTCTATTTTTTCAGATGCGGGGGGCAGTAATAAAGCTAAGGTTTCGGAGAGGTCACCGACAGCAGCGTAGCATTCGATAAACAACCATTCTGGAATACCGGTAATTTCCATTACCCAAGTTTTAAGTTCTTTGGCGGAAATCGCACGCCTTGGCCTTTTGCCGGTCATTAAAGCGAGAAACCAGCGTTTATCTTTCTCAGGTGCAAAGGTTAAAAAGCGGATAATCGCTTCTTTTTTTAAACTGGCTTTATTGCTGCTGTCCAGCGCATTGATCAATGTCGCAAATTCTATCATACGCTTAATTCTTCTCCGTAATTCGTATTTACTTCCTCGGCTTCAATACCTATTTCATTTAGATATTTGCTGAATGAGGCTGTCTGTCCATGCGTGACATACACTTTTTCAGCCTCACTTTCCTTTACTGCCTGCAGCAATCCATTCCAGTCCGCATGATCGCTGATAGCGAAACCTGCATCTGCGCTGCGCCATCTTCGTGCACCACGGATTTGCATCCAGCCGGAGCAGATCGCATAGGCAACATGTGGTATCTTTTGGAGCAGTTGCGTATCAAGTAATGCCGGTGGTAGCAATACGATCTTGCCGTCGAGCTGTTTCATATCCGTCATCGGGTCGATAATTTGATAGGATGGTAATTTTATACCGGCATCGCTATAGGCCATATTTAATTTAGCGATACTATTATGCACATATATTTGGCCCATATCCTTTACCGCATTTAATATCCTTTGGGACTTGCCCAATGAGTAGCCAATAAATACGGATGTCTTTTTGTATCCCTGATTGTGTGTGATCCATGCATTTAATCGTTGATTTTGGATTTCGACACTTTCCCAGCGATAGAGCGGCAGACCAAAAGTACTTTCGGTAATTAGCTCATGACATTTTACGGGTTCAAATGGGGTAGACAGCCCATCATCCTGGATCTTGTAATCTCCGGTAAAGACCGTCACTTTACCTTTGTATTCCAATCGTATCTGTGCTGAGCCAATGATATGCCCTGCAGGATGTAAAGAAATTTTTACACCGTTGATCTGGATCGTCTGGTTGTAAGCTAAGCCTTCAATCCGAATATCGGACCCAATACGACTTTTCAATATACCAACGGTAAAATGGTGACAAAGATACTTGTTCATGCCCGGGCGCGCATGGTCTGCATGGCCATGTGTAATGATAGCAAGATCAACCGGTTGCCATGGGTCCAGGTAAAATTTGCCGGGAATACAATAAATGCCTTTTGATGTGAATTGAATCATATCGAATCCTTGTTTTTGACAACATGACTTCTATTTGTAGCATGTTATGTATTCAAACAGGCAGGGATAAGTTAAAGTTTTGTTTATTTTTTAGTGAAAGTCGATCCTAGTGATTAAATTGCGGGGGTAAGGAAATTTTTTACCTGAAGAATGGATCCGGTTAATTTTTTTACATTTGTTTACTTTGATTCTTAGTTTAAGCGCTCTATGATATTGATAGTCGATGACAACCCAGATAATATTTATTCGTTACAAAAGTTATTGGAATCCAAAAATTTCAAAGTCGATACTGCCCATTCCGGTGAAGAGGCTTTAAAGAAGATTTTAAAATATAATTATGCTTTAATCATATTGGATGTGCAGATGCCCGATATGGATGGTTTTGAAGTTGCTGAGAACATTGCAGGATTCAGTAAGACTAAGGAGACACCGATTATATTTTTGTCTGCTGTCAATACCGATAAACGTTTTATTACAAAGGGTTATGATTCAGGAGGGCTGGATTACGTCACCAAACCTGTCGATCCGGATATCCTGATGCTCAAAGTCAAAACATTCTATCGGCTGTATGAGCAGACTCAGGCCCTCAAGGATATCCAGCAGACTTTGGAAATGGAAGTGGAAAGACGGAAGCAGGCGCAATCGGAACTTCGTTCAAAAGTTGACTATTTACATACCTTACTGGAATCTTTACCACAAATTGCTTTTACCTGTGACCATCTTGGTAATATTGGCTTTGTCAATGGCCGTTGGTTCCAGTTTTCGGACAGTGAGAACACATTCCCGCAGACGCATCCTGAAGACCGGTCGATCATGGCTGAATTGCAGGAAAGTCTTGAGTCCGGTAAACCTTTGGAAATGGAGGTACGGGTTAAAAAGCAGGATGAATCCGGTTATACATATCAATTATTAAGGGTGTGGCCCATTTTAGAGAATGGCGAAAATAATTGGGTGGGGACATTTACTGACATCGACGTCCAAAAGAAAGCGGAGAAGGAGAAGGATGAGTTTTTGAGTATTGCGAGCCATGAACTGAAAACACCGCTAACAAGCATCAAAGCTTATATGCAGCTACTTGACCGCAAGTTAAGTCTCGACAAAAGCTGCCCAGAGGCCAAGTATGTTGGCCGGGTTCAGGATCAGGTCGAAAAGCTCAACAGTTTGATCACGGATTTGCTCGATCTGTCGAAAATCGACAATGGTAAACTAGGGATCAATAAAAAGGTATTCTCGCTTGAACGAATGGTACAAAATGCCATTGATTCCATTGTTCAGACCCATGATCAGAGTAATATGGAATTGTATAGACAGGGGGATATCTCGGGACTAATGGTCTATGGTGATGAGATACGCCTGGAGCAGGTTCTTGTTAACTTTTTAACAAATGCTTATAAGTATGCCGCCGGGACAGAGAAGGTGATCGTCGATTGCAGTGTAATGACGGATGTCGTAAAAGTCAGTGTGATTGATTTTGGAATCGGTATACCTGAAAACAAACTGTCTGATGTTTTTGACAAGTTTTACCGTGTAGAAGAAACTTCCTTTGATTTCCAGGGACTGGGAATAGGGCTTTATATTTGTTCGGAAATTATCCGTAGCCATCAAGGTACCATTGCCGTCGAAAGTTCTGTCGGTAAAGGGGCCACATTTTATTTTACATTACCATTAAATCTGCCTACAGATGCCAAATAAAACACTTAATAACTTATCTATAGGAATTGGTTTTTCACTACTTGCCCTGTTGGTGAGTTCTATAGCATCGTATCTGGGGATTAAAGAACAGAATAAACACCGTCAGGAGCTGGCCGTTACCCGAAAAATAATCAGTTTATCAAATATTATCCTTAACTCTCTGCAAGGGGCAGAAACGGGAAACAGGGGGTATCTGCTCACGGGGAAGGAGAATTACCTGGAACCATTCAACCAGGCTTTAGCGAGCCTACCGGGTGAGTTGAAGGAAATAAAGGAGCTTACGAAAGCAGATCCTGAGCAAAATGTTCGCGTAGATAGTTTATTTACAGCGGCCCAGCAAAGGTTAGCCGTATTAAAGGAGTCGGTGAATGTCAAAAGGAACGGTGGGACTGTTAGTCTGGCGCAGCTGGACGAGAGCAAATCCGCCATGGACAAGTGCCGTAGCATCATTAAGGATATTATTCATTTCGAAGATGATGGTATCGATCAGAAATCTATCAATTTAGATAATTCTTCGTTTATAACGACCTTATTTATTGTGATCAGTGCATTGCTATCACTGGTGATTACGGCATACTTTTATTTTCGGTTAAGGGCAGACTTTCTTAAACGCTTAGCACTGGAAAAGTCGCTCCGTGAGAAGGATGAAGGGATTGCCCGCAGATTAAATATGGTTCAAAAGATCACTAATCGTATTGCGCTAGGGGATTATGATGTCAAAGCGGAGGATATTGAGGAAGACGACCTTGGTGCGATAGCAAAATCCGTTAACCGGATGTCAAAAGCCTTAAAGAAATCATTCGATCAGCTTAAAGATAACGACTGGCTGCACATGGGATATGCCGATCTTTATACCGGATTGGTCGGTAACAAAACCGAACGGATACTTACCACAGATTCGGTAAGGGGATTGGTCAATTATATAGGGGCTATTACCGGAGCGATTTATGTTTTTAATGAGGAAAAACTTGAACTATCTGGCGCTTACGGATTGGACCCAAAAGCACAGCAATATTTTCTCCCAAATGAAGGTTATGTCGGACAGGTCTTTGTTGATCGGGAAACGAAAATTATAAATAATATAAACACGGAAGACTATATCGTGAGTTTTGCCAGTGGAAAGGTCAATGTACAGCACCTTATTTTTGTACCTATTGTATTGGCTGATCAGGTATTGGGTGTGCTGGAGATCGGGCACCATCAGTCGTTTGCGGAAATTGAATCAACATTTCTGACGGAATGTGCCAGACAACTTGGTATCGCTATCGCTTCGGCGAGGGGCCGGGCTAAAATTCAGTCACTTTTGGAAGAAACTCAAGTACAATCTGAAGAATTGTTGACCCAGCATGCGGAGCTGGAGAATCTGAATACGGAATTGGAGGCGCAGACCTTGCGTCTGCAGTCTTCCGAGGAGGAGCTGAAGGTGCAGCATGAGGAATTGATGCAATCAAACCAAGAACTGGAAGAACGTTCAAAACTGTTGGAAGACAAAAATCTATTGATTGCCGAACGTAACCTGGAAATTCAGCAGAAAGCGGAAGAACTCGCTTTAAGTACCAAATATAAGTCTGAGTTTTTGGCAAATATGTCCCATGAGCTGCGTACACCGTTAAACTCCATCCTGCTACTTTCGCGTTTGCTATCTGAGAATAATGAACACAATCTTAGCGCTGACCAGATCGAATCCGCTAAAGTGATCCAAAGCTCGGGAACGAGCCTTTTAACCTTGATCGACGAGATATTGGATCTTTCAAAAATTGAGTCGGGTAAAATGACATTGGAGTATGCGACACTGAATTTAAATGATATCTCGGCAGATCTGAATAATTTATTTCTTCCGATTGTCAATGAGAAGGGCCTGACTTTCACAATCAATATTGATCCCGGGGTCAATAAAAATTTTCAGGGCGACCGGCTTAGAATTGATCAGGTGCTACGGAATCTAATTTCAAATGCGGTTAAATTTACAGCAGCCGGTGAGGTGAGACTGGATATTTACGAGGATAGTACCGATAAGGATAAGCTTGTTTTTGCCGTGATCGATTCGGGTATAGGGATTCCGCTGGAAAAACAGAAGATAATTTTCGAGGCTTTCCAACAGGCGGATGGTTCGACAAGACGAAAATTTGGAGGGACAGGACTAGGTTTGTCTATCAGTAGAGAGATTGCACGCTTGCTGGGCGGTGAAATCAGGCTTGAGAGTGAGGAAGGAAAGGGAAGCACGTTCTTATTTGTTATTCCGAATCATCCGGTAGAGCCCGGGGAGCTGCGTACGAAAGAAGAATTGCTTGTAGAAGAGATCCATTCTGAAATAGAGGAGGTGCGCGAGCTTGTGGCGGACGATGTGTATAATCCTGCCACAATACGTATTCCAGAGGAGTTGCCTGATGATCGGGATAGCATTGTTGAAGGCGATAAGGTTATTCTGATTGTCGAAGATGATATCAATTTTGCGAAAGCATTATTGAAATACACGCATAGTCAGCACTACAAGGGTGTTGTTGTTGTACGCGGGGATCATGCACTGCCAGCGGCCAAGAAATATCACCCACAAGCGGTTCTATTAGATATTCAGCTGCCAATCATGGATGGCTGGGCAGTAATGGATGAGTTAAAAGGGGATAAGACCACAAGACATATTCCGGTACATATCATGTCTTCACTTGAAGTGAAAAAGGAGAGTCTGTTAAAAGGTGCAATTGATTTTATCAATAAACCCGTCGCTTTGGAGCAAATGACATCTGTTTTTCAGAAAATCGAATCTGCTTTGAGTAGGTCTCCTAAGAAGGTGCTGATTGTCGAAGAGAATCCTAAACATGCTAGCGCATTGGCTTATTTTTTAAGTAGTTTTAATATTTCACTTGAAGTAAAAGATAATGTTGAAGATAGCATCACAGCGTTGGGGACTGCTGAGGTAGACTGCGTAATTTTGGATATGGGTGTTCCCGATGAAATGGGTTATAATACCCTGGAGGCTATCAAACAGCATGAGGGACTTGAAAATTTACCGATTATCATATTTACGGGTAAAAATCTGTCGAAGTCAGAAGAGCTGAAGATTAAAAAATATGCAGATTCGGTAGTTGTTAAGACTGCACATTCTTATCAACGGATTTTGGATGAGGTCGGCTTATTTCTGCATTTGATTGAGATAAACAGCTCGGATGATGTGCGACGAAAAAACAACGGACTTGGCGCATTAACGGATGTGCTGAAAGGAAAAAAAGTGCTGGTGGCCGATGATGACGTTCGCAATATATTCTCGATGACAAAAGCGTTGGAGAAATTTCAGGTACAAGTTATTCCAGCAATGGATGGCAAGGAGGCGCTGGACGTATTGCGCTCGGGTGAAGCGATTGATATTGTGCTGATGGATATGATGATGCCCGAAATGGATGGGTATGAAACAATCAGGAATATCAGGCAAACACCTCAATTTGCGGCATTGCCGATTATCGCAGTCACCGCAAAATCAATGATTGGCGATCGCGAAAAGTGTATACAGGCCGGAGCTTCGGACTATATATCGAAACCTGTGGATATAGACCAGCTATTGTCGTTACTGCGTGTATGGTTATATGAAAATTAATTAAGGCGGTTTAATGAATCAAAATAAAGTGATATTAATTGTAGACGATGACAACCGGAATATTTTTGCGCTCGGTTTGACCTTGAGAGCGAGAGGATACCAGGTTGTCAGTTGTACTTTAGCAAAGGATGCAATTCAACTTTTGGAAGAGGGAAATGATATTTCATTGGTGCTAATGGATATGATGATGCCTGAGATTGATGGCTATGAAGCGATTCGTTTGATTAAGGCTTCCACGGTCATTAAAGATCTTCCCATTATAGCTGTAACTGCCCAGGCAATGCCTGGGGATCGGGAGAAATGTCTGGCATCGGGGGCGAAGGCTTATGTTTCAAAACCGATTGATGTTGATTTGCTGTTGACAGAAATAGAACGATTGATATAGCGATGTTAGGTCATAATATAATTAAAGATGAGGAGATCGATATTTTATTGGAAGATATCTATCGGCGCTATGGCTACGATTTTATGCAGTATAGTCGCGCATCAATCAAAAGAAGGATCAACCGGATTATGACGAATGACCGATTTGCGAGTTTTGCCGAGCTCCGATTCGCATTGAAAGACGACCCGGAGTTTCTGCAGCATTTTGTGGAGGAGATTACGGTGAATTTGACGGAGATGTTTAGGGATCCCTTGTTTTTCCGGCAATTGCGTGAGGAGATTTTGCCGCAACTGGGAACCTATCCGCTGATTCGGATTTGGATCGCTGGATGCTCAAGTGGAGAGGAGGCTTATTCGCTGGCAATTTTATTGAAGGAGGCCAATCTGCATCATAAATCATTGATCTATGCAACGGATATTAATCCGCGGGTGTTAGAAATAGCGCGTAATGGAATATATCCGTTAAGCCAGATTAAGTCGTTTTCAGAAAACTATATTGAATCCGGTGGAAAGCAAGACTTTTCTAATTATTATACGGCAAATTATGAATGGGCGAAATTTGATCCGGAGCTGAAACAAAAAATGATCCTATCAACCCATAACTTGGTGTCAGACACCTCGTTTAACAGCTTTCAATTGATACTGTGCCGGAACGTGTTGATTTATTTCAACAAGGATTTACAAGACCGCGTTTTTAAGCTATTTGATGTAAGTCTGGAAAATTTGGGATATCTTGCATTGGGCAGTAAGGAAACCATAAGGTTCTCCAGTATACAACAGAATTTCACCGCAGTGGGTGATCAAAAAATTTGGAAAAAACTTTATTCGTTATAATAGGGTTCTATTTAAAAATGGTACGACATTCAAACCATAGTAGACCCCTATAAAAGACATAAATTAAGCTATATGAGTAAAAGAAAAACTGTACTGATATTTGAAGATGATACGATTATTTTGGAGGTCATAACAGTCGTGCTGACAGATTTGGGGTTTCATGTTGAAGTTTCCGAGACTTCACACGATATTATTCAAAAGGTAGAAACAACAGAACCTAATCTTATTTTGATGGATAATTGGATCCCAAATATTGGGGGAGTAGAGGCAACCCGCCTGCTGAAGGCTGATGACCGGTTTAAACATATTCCGGTTATTTATGTGTCTGCCAATAACGATATTGAATCATTAGCTGCTCGTGCAGGGGCAGATGATTTCCTATCCAAACCCTTTGATCTGGAAGATCTGGAAGATATTGTTAATAAACATATCTAACAAAGATCATACTATTAATATATCCTATTGACAAACGACTTATAGCCTACAGATTTTTGTAGGCTTATTCAATGAGCTATGATGTTGAATCCCCCGTCGGTATCCGTTGTAATTCACTAGGTTCATTTTTTTGTCGTTTAATACTTTTGATCAAACATTGTTTGCAAAAGTCTATAAACGACAAAACCCGACTATCGTCGGGCTTTATTTTTGGTGGCGGAGAGTGAGGGATTCGAACCCCCGAACCTGTGACAGTTAACGGTTTTCAAGACCGCCGCATTCGACCACTCTGCCAACTCTCCGCGACAAAAGTACGAATTTTTGCTCTCCTGCCAAATTTTATTTTAGAAATACTTCTTATTTTGCTTTTATAAACTGGATATCAGCACTAAATTTTACGTCATCACTCACCATCACGCCGCCTGTTTCCAAAGCCGCATTCCAATTAAGTCCAAATTCTGAGCGTTTGATCTTTCCTTCTACGATAAATCCAGCTTTGGTATTTCCCCAAGGGTCTTTCTGAATACCTGCAAATTCCACTTCAAAAACAACAGGTCGAGTCACGTCCCGGATAGTCAGATTTCCTTTGATTTGTTCATTCGCTAAGCTTGTTGCTTCAAATGTTATCACTGGGTATTTTTCTACGTCAAAAAAATCAGCACTTTTTAAGTGTCCATCCCGTTGTTCATTTCGTGTATTGATTGACGCGGTATTGATAGTTACCTTTGCAAGTGCATTATCAAAAGTATCATTGTCTGTATCGAGATCTATTTGAAAACTGTCAAAGTTTCCTTTAACGTTTGTGATCATCATGTGTTTTACTTTGAATTCTATCTCGCTATGTGCAGCGTCTAATTCCCATTTTCCTTGTGCCATAATTTTTGTGTTTTCTTATTTGTTTAATAACACAAAGGTAACAGCAGCTTTTAAATTTTTGTTTGACCTAGATCAATAAAATAATCTTGTTGAAAAGCAATCAGTTATTGAAAAACCGCAAAAAAAAGCAAATGATATTTTGGAATTGTTGAACAAATGTCTACTTTTGCATTACCGAAAACGACGCGCCAATAGCTCAGCTGGATAGAGCATCGGTTTTCTAAACCGACGGTCTCAGGTTCGAATCCTGATTGGCGTACGAAACTGTAAAAAGGTCCTTAATATCCTTATTAAGGACCTTTTTTACTTATTAGCAATTTGCAGCCATGCTACATGCATCTTGACCCAACCTAGGATCTGAACAGGGATCGTTCTCCTTTTCAATTTGTCCCCTTTATTAAAAATTACACTGTTTTTAGCGAAACTATGTAGCCTGAAGGTAATTTATCCACGATTTAAGTGTAGTCATCCTATCGTTAAGCATCTGTTTTTTTGTATCTTTAGTCAAATTTGATATATATTGATTTTGGCTTATCATTACTGATCTGAATGATCTGTAAGGGGTAATGGTAAGTTGAATTAAAAATCTAATGGATACAATATGGATGAAACATTCAAACAGCAGGTGTATGAATTGGCGAGACTAATTCCAAAAGGGCGAGTCTCAACTTATGGCGCAATTGCTAAAGCGCTGGGGTATCCAAATCATTCCCGCCATGTTGGAAAAGCAATGGGGGGGTGTCCCAAAGATGTGCCTGCGCATCGAGTGATTTCAAGTGGCGGAGTACTGTCGGTTCCAGAGTTTCAGTCTAAACTGGAGAACGAAGGTGTTGGAATAAATAATCTCAGGATCAAGGATTTTAAAAAGATATTTTGGAATCCGATGGATGAAGTTTAATAAATCGATAAAAGATGAAATACTGCGCTTTTCTACGAGGGGTAAATGTAAAGGGAACCAACATGAAGATGGTCGATGTATGCCAGGTATTTAAAGATGTTGGGATGGATCATGTGAGTTCAGTGTTGGCTTCCGGAAATATTGTTTTTTCTTCGGATAGGTCTGCGAAAGAACTTAAAATAGTTCTGGAAGCAGCGATGTCCAGTTACTTTTCCTATGAAGCCTTTCTTTTCATTAAGTCGCAGGAAGAAACGAATTTATTTTGGAGTAGCATTCCCTTTGAAAAACATCCTGATTTTCATATTTATGGTTTTGTAGGTTTACATGGGATAGAAGAAGTACTCATGGATGAATTTAATAAAAGTGCCAAAGCCGATAATGAAAAAGCGGAAGTGATCAATGGACTGTTTTACTGGCAGATCCCCAAAGGAAATACATTGGATTCAACATTCGGAAAAGTTTTGGGTAAGAAAAGTCTGAAAGATAAGTTCACCAGCAGGAATGTGAATACATTTGAAAAAATTTTGAAGATCATGCATTAAATCAATGTGTGTTGATATAATGAAATTATATGCAAAAAGTGTATTGATTATCGGAAGGCAATCAATACACTTTTATGTTAATGAAGTAATTTATACTTTGATTTAGCCCTTATTAATCTCCGCAGATTGAGCCCATATATTGATATGTCCATCTTTTGCATACAGATCAATTTCCCGGATTTCCTCTGGACTAAATGATAGATTTTTGAGCGATCCCACACAATCAATGACCTGTTGTGGCTTGGATGCGCCGATCAGTGCCGAAGTCACTTGCTGTTTGCGAAAGACCCAAGCGATGGCCATTTGGGCCAAAGACTGCCCCCTACGTTGTGCAATAGTATGAAGTGCCTGTATATTATGTCTGTTTTCCTCACTTAAGAACTTGGTCTGCAATGATTTTGACTGTGATGCCCTGCTATCCTCTGGAATATGATGTAAATATTTGTCCGTTAGCATGCCCTGGGCGAGTGGCGAAAAAACAATAGAGCCAATACCGATTTCATCCAGTGTGTCCAATAGCCCATCTGTCTCAACCCATCTGTTTAACATAGAATAGCTGGGCTGATGAATAATAAACGGTGTTCCCAAGGATTTCAATATTGCGTAAGCCTCTTTGGTGCGTTGCGAATTATAAGACGAAATACCAATATAAAGGGCTTTTCCACTTCGTACAAGTTGATCCAACGCCATCACGGTTTCTTCTAATGGTGTATTTGGGTCAAAGCGATGTGAATAGAAAATGTCAACATAATCTGTACCTAGACGTTTTAAAGATTGATCACAACTCGAAATAATATATTTTCTGCTGCCCCATTCGCCATAGGGGCCATCCCACATGTGGTATCCTGCTTTCGACGAAATAATCAATTCATCCCGGTGGTCAGCAAACTGTTGTTTAAGAATTTGCCCGAATGCAATTTCTGCACTTCCTGGAGGCGGGCCATAATTATTGGCGAGATCAAAATGCGTGATTCCAAGGTCAAAGGCTGTCGTGCAGATATCAACTTTGGTTTGATGGGCCGTGTCGTTTCCAAAGTTGTGCCATAGACCTAAAGAAATAGCTGGTAACTGAAGACCGGATTTACCACAACGATTGTATATCATCTGTTGGTAGCGATCAGGGTGTGGAATATACTGCATAAATTTGAATTGTTATAATCCAAATATAATAATAAACGGATTTCCTCGAATTGAAATTTAGTGTATTTTTATACGAAATTTTGAATAAGCTTATTCTATAAAAAAATATGAAGAAAATCACACTGATTATAGGCCTGTTGTTCATTTGGATGAGTAGCAGTAATGCACAGTCAAAACGGTTGTTATTTAAAACCACATTTGGAGAATTTAAGGTGTTACTTTATGATTTTACGCCAAATCATCGGGATTTGATTTTAAGGTCGATAAAGGATACTGTTTATCAAGGTGCATTGTTTAATCGCATTATTGAAAATTTCGTGGTGCAGGGTGGCGAGCACGATATAGATATTGAAAGGAGAGAAGCGGTAGACCCCCAGCACCGTAAACCACGTTTGGCGGCTGAGTTCGACCCGCGTGCTTTTCACAAAATGGGCGCATTGGGGGCGGGACGTGATGGTAATTCTGAAAAGGCATCTTTCTTAAATCAAATCTATTTTGTTGTTGGAAAGAAGATCAGTGCCGCTGATCTCGATAGTCTGGAAATAAAAAAGGGTATAAAATATAGTAAAAAACAGCGTAAGGAATATTTAGCGCACGGTGGGCAACCTAGACTTGATCATGATTTTACAGTCTTTGGCGAAATATATCAAGGTCTTGATGTAATCTTGAAGATAAGTCAGGTGAAAACAGATCAACAGGACTTCCCTTTAGAAAAAGTGCCTTTCAGTATTGTGGAGATCAAAGAATAAAACCATCTTTAAAGATGGTTTTATTCTCATAGAAGGAAGCTAATTTTTATATACTTTCCTTTATTTGTTGTGTTGTTCAAACTCTTCTTTTAATTTCTCGTAACGTTCTTTCCATTCGTTAGGCAGTTTTTCGGGGATATTTTTCAGGCTTTTCAACTGAAAAGCAAATACACAGGCGGCAAAGCCGACTGTACTAATTGCCATCCCGGTCCATATTACCAGAGATAACCCGGCAAAAAGTGGGTTCCAAAGTAAAATAAAACTAAAAACAATCCCTAATAACGCAAATAATGTAATCCAGCCCCAAGATTTACTACCATAGTTTTTGAGATCAAAGGAGAAGGACAACAATTGAAAAGACCTAAACAAAGCATAAAATCCGACAATAAAAGCCAAAGTTCCCGCAGATAACAGGGGGTTGGTCATCAATAAAATTCCAAATAAGGTGTAAAGGATACCACCGGTAAGGTACCAGCCCCAACCGTCAACCTCATTTTTGTTTTGTAAGGCAAAAATAATTTCTAGTATCCCCGAAACAATGAATGACCAGGAAAACAACATACTCAATGCGAGAAAGGATGCGACCGGCGTGGATATCGTATAGAAACCCAATAAAATCAAAAGAATTCCAATGATAAGCGGAATATACCAATGTTTAATGGAGGATCTGATTGTTTTTAAAAATGAATTTGCCATAATAGTGTTGTTAAATTTTAAATCTTTCCAGTCTCTTTCAAAATAATGTAAGATGCCTATACAATATTGACTTCAGTATTTGCATACTTCAATCCCGCTTCAATTTTATGAACGTAAATGTTTATATTATAGATTATTATTGTCAATTCGCCAATTGGTTCAAATACTTTTTTCAATCATATGCTACTTCGTATCAGCAAACGTTTTGTTGTATATGGAAACATTACGCTGTGGGCAGGCCTCGTCGTATTTAATAATATATGATTGTTAACAGTTACGTTAAACTTTTGTTTCGGATACGCTCATATTTCTTGTTTTTTTGGAATTTGTAAATCATAGACTCGAAGCTAAAAAGAATGAAACTAGCAACATTAATAATTGGGAGGCGTCAATTTATTGACGGACAGGCAGGATGTAGTAGGCGAACTTGCTGTCGCAATTCAAAATCAAAAAGTGTGAGGTGGAGAAAAGATAAAAAAGAAGAGTCCTCCAAGCATATTCGCTTGGAGGACGCTTTCTATGTGATTTGAAAGACTATCGATGATTTAGAATGCTACTTTTTTAGGATCCGATCCAGAGAAACCCATTGCTGGTAATGTCCGAATTGTCTTGATATCCTCCTCCGTAAGATCGAAGCTATCAATATCCAAGTTCCGTTTAATATTTGCCGGATTGGTGGATTTTGGTAGTGGTAAGATCCCCTGCGAGAGCGCAAATTTAATACAGATCTGTCCGACGCTGGTAGACTTCTGCTCAGCCAAAGCGATCAGGGTCTCGTCCTGCAATATTCTTCCTGATCCCAGTGGAGACCATGCCTGTACTAAAATATCATTTGATTTGCAAAGGTCAACAGTTTCCTGTTGAAGATAACCGGGGTGGAATTCGATTTGATTGATAGCTGGGATGATTGCTGCTGTTTCCAATAATTTGGCGAGATATTCTTTTGGGAAATTGCTAACCCCGATAGCTTTCACTTTTCCTTGTTGGTATAAATACTCCAGGGCTTTCCAGGTACCGGCATTAATCACTGCCCAATCCTCAAATTGAGTTTCGTTGGCAGGCCAGTGTATCAAATAGAGGTCTAAATACTCCAATCCCAAGTCTGTAAGGGATTTTTCGAATGCAGCGATTGCCTTATCATAACCGCGTTCAGTATTCCAAAGTTTGGTTGTTATAAATAAAGTATTACGGGCTATTCCACTGTCCTTGATCGCTCTGCCGACACTTTTCTCATTACCATAAATTGCCGCAGTGTCAATATGTGTATATCCTGCAACCAGAGCTTCCTTAACAGCTTGGTATGCGTCTTCTCCTTCAGGAATTTGCCAGGTTCCAAATCCAATTGCTGGAATATCAATTCCATTGTTCAATTTGAATGATTTCATGCTTAATTGTATTTTTTTGTTTGACTAAATTAGGGTTTCAATCGTATTATCTCGTCACTGAAATGTCAAGAGGGCTGCATTTTAAACCGACAGCGGCAAACTTATTCTGTATTGCCAAAATATATTTATTTTCACAATTTTATTGTCAAAAAGGTCAGATTAACGCATGGTTTATAGCATTAATTCTTATCTTTAGGCGAAATTTTGAGAAATTTAGATTTTTCACTGATTTCACATAGCATTAAAAATTAAACATATTTCTAATAGATTACTATGTCAAACAAATCAAAAATTGTTTGGACAAAAACAGACGAAGCACCTTTGTTGGCGACTTACTCGTTTTTGCCTATTGTACAAGCGATTACAGCTACAGCTGATATCGATGTTGAATTGAGAGATATCTCTTTAGCAGGTCGTGTTCTTGCAAGCTTTCCAGAATTTTTAAAAGAAGATCAAAAAATTGCCGATGCATTGGCAGAGTTGGGGCAGATGGCAACAACTCCAGAGGCAAACATTATTAAGTTGCCAAATATTTCAGCTTCTATTCCACAGTTGAAGGGTGCTATTACCGAATTACAAAAAGCAGGTTATGCTATTCCAAACTACCCAGATGAAGCAGCTACTGAGGAAGAAAAATCCATCAAAGCTAAATATGCAAAAGTGTTGGGATCAGCTGTAAACCCGGTATTACGTGAAGGTAACTCTGATCGTCGTGCACCTAAGGCTGTGAAGAATTATGCTAAAGCAAATCCACATAAGATGGGCGCTTGGGCAAAAGATTCAAAAACTAAGGTAGCTTCAATGACATCTGGTGATTTCTATGGTTCAGAACAATCTGTAACAGTAGAAAACGCAGGTCAATTCAAAATTGAATTTGTGGATGCGCAAGGAGCTGTTACTGAATTAAAAGGTCTTTCGCCGTTAAAAGCCGGTGAAGTAATTGATACTTCGACCTTAAGCTTGAATGCATTGAAAGGTTTTGTTGTTGATGCGATCGCTGAAGCGAAAGCTGCTGGTGTATTGTTATCTGCGCATTTGAAAGCAACAATGATGAAAGTTTCAGATCCAATTATCTTTGGAGCAGTGGTTGAAACGTACTTTGCAGATGTGTTTGCAGCGTATGGCGACTTGTTCAAAGAACTGGGGGTCAACAAAAACAACGGTTTAGGTGAAGTATATGCTAAAATTGCAGGTCACGCAAAGGAAGCGGAAGTGAAAGCTGCTATCGATGCTGCGATCGCGCAAGGCCCTGCTTTAGCGATGGTTAACTCAGATAAAGGTATTACAAATTTCCATGTTCCGTCTGATGTGATTATTGATGCTTCTATGCCTGCAATGATCCGTATCGGTGGTAAAATGTGGAATAAGGAAGGCCAAGAAGAAGATACGCTCGCCATGGTTCCTGACCGTTCTTACGCAGGTGTTTATGAGGCTACAATAGAAGACTGTAAAGCAAATGGCGCTTTGGATCCTAAAACAATGGGTTCTGTTCCAAATGTTGGTTTGATGGCTCAGAAAGCTGAAGAATATGGTTCACACGACAAAACTTTCCAAGCTACTGGTGATGGTGTGATCCGTGTCGTAGATGCCGAAGGTAATGTATACATGGAGCAAAAGGTCGATGAAGGTGATATCTTCCGTATGTGTCAAACAAAAGATGCACCTATCCAAGATTGGGTAAAATTAGCAGTAAACCGTGCGCGTTTGTCTGGTACGCCAGCGATATTCTGGTTAGATAAAGATCGTGCTCACGATAGAGAGATCATCAAGAAAGTAGAGAAATACTTGCCTGATTTTGATACAACAGGTTTGGATATTAGAATCCTATCGCCAATAGAAGCTACTAAATTCTCTTTGGAGCGTATCCGTAAAGGCGAAGATACGATCTCTGTAACCGGTAACGTATTACGTGATTATCTGACAGATTTATTCCCTATTTTGGAAGTCGGTACTTCAGCGAAAATGTTGTCTATTGTACCATTGATGAATGGAGGTGGTTTGTTTGAAACTGGTGCTGGTGGTTCGGCTCCAAAACACGTAGAGCAATTTCTTCAGGAAGGTTACCTACGTTGGGATTCATTAGGCGAATTTTTGGCACTGGGTGCTTCTTTGGAGCACTTGTCGCAAACGCAAAATAATGCTAAAGCATTAGTTTTAGCAGAGACGTTAGACGAAGCAACAGAGAAATTCTTGGCAAATGACAAATCTCCGGCACGTAGAGTGGGTCAGATTGATAACCGTGGATCTCATTTTTATTTAACATTATATTGGGCTCAGGCTTTAGCTGCTCAAACGAAAGATGCAGATTTAGCAAATCGATTTGCTGGTGTTGCAAAAGTCTTGACAGATAACGAAGCTAAAATCAATGAAGAATTGATCGGAGCACAAGGTCAGGCACAAAACATCGGTGGTTATTACTTCCCTAATGACGAATTAGCTACAAAAGCTATGCGTCCTTCCGAGACATTAAATAATGCAATAGCAGGTATCTAATCGCAATTGTCTTAATTAAATAATGAGAGCCCCGATCATTGATCGGGGCTCTTCTGTTTAGGTTTGGTTGTTTATATGCTCTTACTATATTGGGAGGAATGATCTATTTTAATGAATGTTTGACACCTTTAAAGGTCATTTCGACAGGTAGAATGTGACCATTTTTGTCAAATTTCATCTCATCGATACAGGTGACACGCTCATTGGCTCCTTCCTTACCTAATGGTCTACGGTGATAGACGATGAAATATTTGTCTTTATTGGGTACTTTGATAACGGAATGATGTCCAGCACCGACAGCAACCTTTGGATCGCGTTCGAGAATTGTTCCGATACGTTCAAATGGTCCAAACGGGGAGTCGGCAATTGCATAAGCCACTTTATAATCTGGACCGGTCCAACCACCTTCGGACCACATGAAGTAATATTTACCATTTTTAATAAACATAAATGGCCCTTCCACATAATCCTTTGGTGTAATTTCCTTGTAATAGGTGCCGTCATCGAATGGAAGCAAGCCTGTAAAATCAGATTTGAGTTTGACCATATTACAATGCTTCCAGCCACCATAGTACATGTAGAACGTTCCATCCTTATCTTTAAATACAAACTGATCTATAGGCTGCGCACCATTGATAATATCATTAATCAATGGCTTTCCTAGCAAATCTATATAAGGCCCTTCAGGTTTGTCTGCTACTGCCACACCAATTCCGCCGATTTCCCCCTGATGGACATCGTTTGCGCTAAAGAATAGATAATATTTGCCCTTATTTTCAAGGACAGCCGGAGCCCACATCGCTTTTTTTGCCCATGTTACCTGATTGTTCTGAAGTACGCGAGGATGTTTTGTCCAACTAGTTAGATCTGAAGAGGAAAATGCATCAAAAAATACCTGTTCTTCGTAAGGTGCGGAATAAGTGGGAAAAACCCAATATTTGTCCCCATAGATGATACCCTCCGGATCGGCATAGTTTCCACGAATGACGGGATTCTTTTGTGCAAGGAGTGTGGTCGCCAATAATAAAGATGTTGTCGTAAAAAATGTTCTGATCATCGTTATGCTTTAAATGCTTAAGATACCACATCTTGCTTGTTGGGGTATTCAAAAAAAAATCATTTTTATGCTGATTTTTCTCAATATTTTCAAAATGTTAAAATTATGTTAAAAAGAGGCGATGCTTTCGATTCTTTCCGCTTTATTTCACATATTTGTTTATGTCATTTCCAAATGGCATAAATACTTTTCATAAAATAGGTTAATAATATGGCTAAGATACCCGAAGTCCCCCAGACTTCGGGTGTTTTTTTATTCACGCTCTAAGCCGAAGATCATGACTAACCTTCCGTCGATATATAAGTTCAGCGTCTGCTCGGCGATATCAAATTGAATCTGCTTTTGCTCAACAACTGCGAAGAAATCATTTTCAATATTGGGGCCATTACAAGACTTCATGGTGCTTGCCAAGTGCGGAAAGCTTATCAGATTGTCTTTAATGCTAAAATTTCCCCAAAAATTATTACACCCCGTCGATCCGGCGATCGTTCCATTTTTTGCATCGAAACCAATATTGGCCCTATTGCTTGTTACATCTTTGCCATTTAATTGAAGTAAATTCCACTTAAATCTGGCTAGGAATGCGGCAATACTGGGGAGCTCAGTGACTTTATCTTTGGAAATAATATTAAGCAATTCATAGCGTATGCTGTCTGTATCTTTTGCTTTCGTTTGCTTTACTTTGATGCGATAACGATAGTGTTCCTGGTAATCAAAACCGAGAATGGGTACCGAAATATATTCCCATTTGTTTTTTTTGTTGGATTTTATTTGTAGACAGGTCAATTTTCCGGAGACTGGATCATTGACATAATTCTCACCGATATCCCAAATGGCGATGTCAGAATGTTCAACTGGTAATTTGCTAATAATTTCCTCCAGTGTATAGATTGATGCTTGTGCTGTTTTTGTCTTTTTTACACGAATATTGTACTCAAAACCTGCATTGTAATTAAACTGTTGGATTTCCGTATAAAAATTCTCCCAATCCTTACTATTGTAATACTTTACAAGGTAAGGGGGCGTATTGTCAAGTCCAGATTTTACTTTTATCCGAAAGGAACTGCTCTGTGCCTGTAAAGTATATTGGAATAAAAATAACGGAATTAAAAATAAGCTGGATTTAAGGGATTTCTTCATAATGGGCATTAAATATCAATAAAAACGTATCTTTAAACATGAATATTGCACGAACAAAAGTACTCTTGATGATTGTACTTTTTTTGTCCGGCCTACGGATATATGCCCAAAATAACAAGGATTATTTTAAAACACAAATCTCCTTAGGTGAATTGACAGATACACAGCTAAAAGAAGTGTCTGGAATTATGGCGGCTCAAGAGGAGGGGTGTTTTTGGGTTCATAATGATAGTGGTGATGGTGCAAACATCTATCTGATCGATCGTCAGGCCAATCTACTCAAAAGATTTAGGCTCGAAGGTGTAGATGTGATTGATTGTGAAGATATCGATCGCGTAAAAATCGACGGTAAAAATTACTTGATTTTGGCTGATATCGGCAATAACCTTGGGAAGCGAACTTGGGCAAGCTTGTATGTATTTCCTGAGCCTTCAGCCGATGATTCGCTAGTCATATCCAAAAAAGATATTAAAACCATATTTGTCAAATTTCCGGGGCAAAAACGTTTAGATGCGGAATCCATTATGGTCGATCCCCGTGATAATATGTTGTATATCGTTTCCAAACGTGAATTTCATTCCACAGTATACAGTGCTGCTGTTTTTAAGAGTGTCCGGCAACAGTATTTTACATTAACTAAAGTCGCTGAACTTCCTTTTACTTTTGCTACAGCTTCTGCTATCGATCCAACAGGAAGAGAGATGCTTATCAAGAATATTACCCATATCTTTTATTGGAAGAGAAACTCGGGTGAATCTTGGTCAGGGGCGCTACAACGGAAACCAATCGAAGTACCTTATGCAGTAGAGCCCCAAGGGGAAGCAATTACTTTTGACAATAAGGGTACTGGTTTTTATACAATTAGTGAACGTCCATTTGGTTTAAAATCCTATCTTTATTATTTTGAAAAAGTGTCTAAATCAACCGATAAATAACAGATCCAATTCAGTAAAAAAGCTTATTGATATGGGCCTGAATAGATTGAATGAATATATATCCAATTGCTAACATCATGAATTTAAAACAATTTTTACTTTTAACACTCGCGCTATTTTGCTTTGTAGCGGGTAGTAAGGCTGCGAGGGTGGATACCTTGAATATTCCGAGTCGTAGCATGGCAAAAGAGATTAAAACAGTGGTTATTCTACCTAAAGGTTATTCGGTGAATACGAAATATCCTGTTCTCTATTTACTTCACGGATATTCAGGTAATTATAGTAATTGGGTTAAAAATACCACTGTAGCTTCGTTGGCAGATCAATATGGATATATGGTGGTTTGCCCGGATGGAGGATTTGGAAGTTGGTATTGGGATATTGCAAATGATCGGAATTATCAATATGAAACATTTGTTTCCAAAGAACTGGTTGATTATATAGATCAGCACTATGTGACAGTCAAGGACCGAAAAGGTAGAGCAATTACTGGCCTGAGTATGGGAGGGCATGGCGCTTTGTCTCTTGCGATCAAACATCAAGATCTCTATGGGGCAGCCGGTAGTACGGCAGGAGGTGTTGATTTTAGACCGTTCCCTTTAAATTGGGAAATTAAGGATCGTATCGGTAATTATGCAGATGCACCGCAGATTTGGGATGACCGAGTGGTGATCAATATGATTCCGAAATTGCTGAATAATAAACTTCGTTTAATGATTGATTGTGGTAAAGAGGATTTTTTCTACCCTGTCAATGTCGCACTGCATGACAAACTCATGTATCACAACATCAACCATACCTTTGTTACAAGTGAGGGTGGGCATAATTGGACCTATTGGTCACGCTCTATTGTCTATCAAATGGCCTTTTTTAATGAATTTTTCAATCAGCCAGAAAAAAAATAGAAAGAAAAATAGATAAATATTTGGCTTAAATGAATAAAATGCTATTTTTGTTTGCAGAAGATCTTGACTAACAAATTATAAACTTATTATTAAGCCTTGCAAATTGTAAGGCTTTTTTATTATTTTCAATAAATTTTTGATTTCAATCTGTTATGCTTAAACCTATAAAGGTTGTTTTTTATTTTTCTTCTATTTTGTTTTGCGCACAGCAATCCTACGGCCAACAATCTAAATCTCTATCGGGATTTATCAGAGATAGTATCAGTGGTGAAAATATTATTGGCGCTTTGGTCCGTAATGACACGGAAAAAAAATCGACGGCTTCTAATAAATATGGATTTTTTAGTTTATCTCTTCGTGGAGAGGAGGCCTTCTTGGAAGTTTCCTCAATGGGATATAGAACAAAGGTTCTACCCGTCCAAATAGGAAAAGACTCTACTTACATTGTGCAATTGGTACCCGAGGAAAATCAATTGGCTGAGGTGGTTGTCACTGGAAATAAAAGAAAATCGATCAAAGATTTGACTCCCGGTTTGACACAATTTAGCCCGAGGGAGATTGAGAAAGTTCCTGTATTATTTGGAGAGAAAGATATTTTAAAGACAATTCAATTGTTTCCAGGTGTGACAAGTGGAGGTGAAGGAAGTAGCAATTTTTATGTTCGTGGAGGTGGTGGAGACCAAAATCTGATTTTGTTGGATGAAGCCCCAGTTTACAATAGCTCTCACCTTTTTGGTTTCTTTTCAACCTTTAATTCCGATGCCATCAAAGATGTCAACTTTTATAAAGGTGGTGTACCCGCTCAGTATGGAGGGAAGATCTCTTCGGTCATGGAAATAACAACCTTGGATGGAAATAACCAGCATTTTAATGTTGAAGGGGGATTGGGATTAATAGCGTCACGACTGAAGGTCGAAGGGCCTATACAAAAAGGAAAGAGTTCATTTATGATATCCGGTAGACGTACCTATGCCGATTTATTCCTGAAGCTTTCAAGTGATGAGAATATCAAGAAAAGCGCATTATTCTTCTATGATCTTAATGCCAAGCTGAATTATAGGATTAACGATAAGAATACCCTTTATTTATCGGGATATTTCGGTAAAGATGCCATGGCATACCATGATTTATTTGACTTCAATTGGGGAAACGCAACCGGAACGATGCGCTGGAATCATGTCTGGAACAATCGCTTATTTAGTAATACTACCTTAATATTCAGTAAATTTAATTATCAGGTGAAGATTGAAGACGACAATAATTTCAAGATTCGTTCGGATATCTTCAATTATAACTTTAAACAGGATTTTCAATATAGCCTCTCGGACAGTCATAATTTAAAGTTTGGTCTACAGGCGGCTTTACAGGAGATTCGTCCAGCAAGTATCGAAGCTGGTGAGGATTCCAAAGTAAATTCACTGCATATTCAAAAGCGCAAGGGGCTGGACATTGCCGCTTACATTTCGGATGATTGGGCGATAAATGATAAATTTAAATTGAACTATGGTGTTAGGGCGACGGCTTATGCCGCTTTAGGACCGGGTATGTTCTATACCTATGATAATGCTGGAGAAGCTGTTGATTCAACCTATGTGGGAAATGGAGAAATGGGTAAAAAATATGTTTACCTGGAGCCACGTCTCTCTCTGAACTATGCCTTGAATGAATTGACAACATTAAAGGCTTCTTATAATAAAAATGTGCAGTATCTACATCAGTTGAGTAATACAACTAGCAGCTTACCCACAGATCAGTATGTATTAAGCAATAATACGATAAAACCGCAATTGTCAACACAGTATTCCCTGGGCTATTTTCGCAACTTTGCATCCAACAGGTATGAATTTTCTGTAGAAGGCTACTATAGAGACCTTAAAAATCAGATCGACTATAGGAATGGAGCGGATCTACAGGCCAATGAACTTTTAGATGGTGAACTGCTATTTGGAAAAGGAAGAGCATACGGCATTGAGTGGTTTATAAAGAAACGATTGGGAAGGCTTAGTGGATGGATAAGTTATACATTATCCAAAAGTGAAAGACAATTTGATCAGATCAATGATGGACAGTGGTTTAATGCGCGCCAGGATAAGATTCATAATATTGCTGTAGTAGCGCAGTATCAATTGAATCCGAGATGGAATCTAAGTGCAAACTTTGTATATTATACAGGTGATGCTGTAACAATGCCCGCAGGAAAGTACTTTGTTGACGATAGAACGATCTTCTATTATGATAAGCGGAATGGCCAACGTATGCCGGCCTATCACCGCTTGGACCTTGCCGCAACGTATGATATCAAGCGTACAAAAAACACTTATTCCAGTTTATCTTTCGGAATTTATAACGCATATAATCGAAAAAATGCTTATTTGATTGATTTTAGAGAGAAAGAAGGACAATCCAATGTGACTGAGATCTATAGGATAGCATTGTTTGGAACCATACCCTCCATTACTTGGAACTTTAAATTTTAACACAACATGAGAAAGATAGTAGGATTGATCGCCATAGCCTGGATAACTTTGATTGGTTGTGAAGATAAAATTGATTTGAAATTACCTGAAAACACGGGACAGCTGGTGATCACGGCTGATCTAATGGTGTCGGACCAACAACATGAGATCAGTATTCAAAAAGTCGTCAGTTTAAAAGAATCAATGTTGGCTCCGATAACAGATGCAGAAGTTTACGTAAGAAATCTGCAGAATAATCGCATGTATACCTTTTTGCCCGGAGCCGATGGTGTTTATACCAACAAGACATTGCGGCTACAGGAAAAGTCCAGTTATCGACTGTACGTCAAAACCGCTGATGGAAAAGAAATTGAAGGAACTTCGACAGTGCCATCCTATGTAGACGTGGATTCGATAGGGCTTTCCGAACGGATCATATTTACAGATACCATCTATTATCCCACACTGGTCTTTAACGATCCTCCGGAAAAAGGAAATTATTATAAATATAAGATGTCTGTGAATGGGGGAGAGCTGCGCTTTATCGATGTGTTCAGTGATAAATATAATAATGGTCTGCAAGTACAACATGATATTGTCGACCGCGATAGAGATCTCAAGATAGGAGATAGGGTACGGGTTTTGCGTCAATGCATTGATCTTGGCGCATATAACTATTGGAATAGCTTCCAGATGATTAATCCTGGAGCAGCATCGCCTTCCAATCCGATTTCAAATCTTTCCAACAATGTTTTGGGATATTTTAGTGTGAGTGTGGGGAAATATTACGAATCTGAAGTGGTTTTATCAAGAACTAGGCCCTAATACTTATTCTAGTCTTGCTATTTGATATTGATTTGCTAGGAGAAATTCAATCGTTTTAGGTAAAGCATATTCAACTCGGGGAATGGCTTTGATATTGTCATGGAAGATGATGATCGAACCATTTTGTATGTTGGTAAGTACGTTTTCAAGGCATTTTTCAGGACTTAGGCTCTGATCAAAGTCACCGGACATGATATCCCACATTATCACACGATAATTTTTGTATAACTTTTTAAGCTGTGATTTTGTTGCTTTTGCATAAGGTGGACGAAAGAGATCGGTTTGTGTTAGCTCTTGACATTGAGTTACATTATCGATATAGACCTCGTCATTTGTATCCCAGCCTTTGAGGTGATTGTAAGTGTGATTACCCACTTGATGTCCTTCTTGTAAAATTCTTTGGAACAAATGTGGATTTTTTTTAATATTTTCACCAACACAAAAAAATGTTGCCTTGACCTGATATTTTTTTAGGATATCGAGTATAAAAGGTGTAATTTCAGGAATTGGACCATCATCAAAAGTGAGATAGACTTTTTTTTCCGTCCTCGGCATGTGCCAGATCGATCTGGGGTAAAACCAACGAAGGAAAAAAGGGGATTTGACAAAATACATAACCGATAAATGAAGTTCAAATCTATAAAAATTGTATGGTTCTACATATGAACATGAAAAGATTTTATTATTCTGCAGTAATATTTACTGGTTTTTTTCTTGGAACGAACAACCTAATCCAAGCTCAACAGGTAGTTGGGGTAGCCGAAGCTATACGCATGACTTTGGAACGTAATGTGCAAATTAAGCAAGCCGAATTGAGCAAAGATCTCGCTGCTCAGGACCTATTTCAATCAAAGAGTAATTTATTACCTGATTTAAGAGCTTCCGTTGATCAAAATTTCCGTTACGGCTTTGCCTTCGATTTGACCTCGGCACAAATTGTCAACAATGCATGGACTAGAACTACCGCTGGATCGGTAGGGTCTAGCGTGAATATATTTCAAGGTTTCCAACAAGTCAATCAAATAAAGGCAAATAAATTACAGCTGGAATCAGCAGCTACACAGGTGGATAAAGTGAAAAATGATCTTGTTTTAAATGTCCTTGTGAACTATTTAGAAGCCATCACCAATCATGAATTGATGGTAGCAAGTGAAGATCAGATTGCCTTATCGAAACAACAATTTTCATTAGACTCTATTCAGTTTTCTGTTGGGAATAAGACCATTGCTGATCTTGCAAAATCAAAAAATCAGGTCGCTACGAATGAATTGAACAAAGTAAATTTGAAGAATTCGTACGAGATGTCCTTATTAACTTTGAAACAATTGATGGAAATGCCTTCCGAAACAGTAATTTCTTTAGAACGCCCAAGTTTGGAATCTGTTTTGCTAAACGCAGTAGATAAAAATGCGATGGATGTATATCAGAAAGCATTAACAAGACAACCGGATATTCATAAATCTGCTTTGGATAAGGATGCCGCATTAAAGCAAATCGATATTGCCAAAGGGGGATATTATCCAACACTCAATTTGAGCGTAAGCTATGGTACAAATTATTCTTCAGCGACAACTCGACAAACTGACCCATTAGATATTACAACGATATATCGTGTACCTTTTAGCCAACAAATATCGGACAACAAATCATTTTTTACAGGTTTGTCACTTGCTGTTCCAATTTTTTCTAAGAATCAGAATAAGGTTAACGTCGCGAAAGCTAAGATTGGTTTAAAACAGGCGGAGGCTGCTGAGCAACTGGCAAAGAACAATTTAAATAAGGCCGTTAGCCAAGCTGTTTTGGACGTTAATGCCGCCAAACAAAAATATACTTCAGCAACGACAGCATTCGAAAGTGCTGAAACGGCTTACAAAGCAACCAAAGAACGATACGATATCGGCATGGCAAATTCCCTGGAATTATTTACGGCGCAAACCGAACGGAACAAAGCGGAATTTGATCTGATTCAAGCAAGATATAACGTAATATTCAGATCTAAGATTATTGATTATTACTTAGGAAATCCAATTCAATTCGACAACAATTAACCTATTTGATTAGCAAAAACAATGGCAAAGAAAAAACGTAGTGTAGTAAAGATTCTATTAATAGTCGTAGCGCTCCTGGCAATTTTTGTTTTTATCGGCTTTCAGGCCGGTTGGTTTGGAAAAGGAGAGATTACTAAAGTCGCTGTAGACGTTGTGAAGGAAACGGATGTAGATGAATTGGTGTCTGCCAGTGGAAAAATACAACCGGAAATAGAAGTTAAGTTGAGCTCGGAAGTTTCGGGTGAGGTTGTTGAACTAAATATCAAAGAAGGTGACTTTGTAAAAAAAGGACAAGTACTCTGTCGGATTAAACCCGATATCTTACAGTCTGGCTATGATCGCTCTGTAGCAGCGATGAATTCGCAACGTGCCAATCTAGCGGCTGCACAACAACAACTAAAACAACAGGAAGAAAATTTCAAAAATGTAGCTGCAACTTACAAGAGAAACCAGGAGCTTTTTGAAAAACGGGTTATTTCCGCAGCTGAAATGGATAAGAGTTCTTCTGAGTACTTTTCGACCCTCGCAGCGATACAGGCCCAAAGAGAGACTGTAAAATCAAGTAGATATGGGATCGATCAATCACAAGCTTCTGTAAAAGAAGCTCAGGATAATCTGAACAGAACAACCATTTATGCTCCGACGGATGGTATTATCTCTTTATTGTCTATCGAACAGGGAGAACGTGTGGTGGGAACAGCGCAAATGGCAGGTACTGAAATTATGCGCATCGCCAATATGTCTTCGATGGAAGTAAATGTTGATGTCAATGAAAATGATATCAACAACGTCAGAGTAGGAAATCAAGCTGAAATTGAAGTAGATGCTTTTCAAGATAGAAAATTTAAAGGTATTGTTACCGAAATTGCAAGCTCATCCAAAAATATCGCAACGACAACAGCGGCAACCTCATCGACAGACCAAGTCACCAATTTTAATGTAAAGGTGCGTATTAGCGCGGAATCTTATCAGGATCTGATCAAAGAAAATGTCGCTTCGCCGTTCAAGCCTGGATTATCCGCTACTGTACAGATTTTTACAAAACATGATAAAGGCCTGGTTGTACCTATCCAATCGGTTACTGTAAGATCGGATGATAAAGATTCTACGAATACAAATAAGAAAATACAAGAATATGTATTTGTTTTAAAAGATCAGACAGTAAAACAAGTTCCGATCAAAACTGGAATTCAAGATGATAAAAACATTATTATTCTATCCGGATTGAAAAAAGGAGATCAAGTCGTTTCTCGACCATTTGATGCTATCTCTAAAACGCTAAAGGATGGTAGTAAAGTGGAAAAAGTAGATAAATCGGTGTTATAAAATTATATCGGTACAATATTTATAACAAAAGAGAGGTATTTTTTAATACCTCTCTTTTTATTTTCCTTCTAATTTATTAAATTTATGCAACCCAATCCCTAACAGCTTATGAAAAGGCTATTGACTTATTTTAAATTTAACAAAACAGAGCAAAATGGGTTCTTTGTTATATTGGTGATAATCATCGTCTTTAGTATTATATATTCCCTTGTTAGTAGAGAAGATAAAAATGACCCGATTGCCCATCAAGCAAGGGTTTTTGAGCAGTCATTTCATGATTCAACTGATGTCGAAGATTATCCAAATAAGAAATTTAAGGTAGCCGATGTTCATTTGGAAAAGAGGGTAGCACGTTCAGGTCCGGATCCCGGTATAGAAAATAACGTTGTAGATACTAAGCTATTTTATTTTGATCCCAATAATTTATCTGTAGAAGCATGGCGCGAGCTTGGCCTCTCGGATAAGCAAATTGCTGTGATCAAGAACTACGAGAAAAAAGGTGGCCGGTTTAAAGATAAAAATGATGTTAGGAAAATGTATTCCATCAATGCAAAATTATACAAAAAACTAGAACCCTTTATCCGCATTAAAGTGGAGACAACAGGTCCAAGTACGGTAGCTAAAGCCCCCTTGCTTTACGATAAATTTGAAACCAATCATGCCGAACTTATAGATCTTAATACCTGTGACACAATAGCCTTGATGAGCCTCAAAGGGATCGGTACAATTCTTTCTAAACGCATTTTGAAATATAAAGAGGTGCTTGGCGGTTTCTATCGGATAGAGCAGCTAAAAGAAGTTTATGGTGTCACTTCGGAAACATATGAACTCATTAAGGACTATATTACGGTGTCTAATTTAGAGGGAATCAAAAAAATCAATATTAACCAGATTGATGCCAATTCATTGGGCAAACATCCGTATCTTAGCCCAAAGGATGCGAAATTAATAGTTAATTATCGAGATCAACATGGCAATTATGCTAATATAGAAGATTTTACCAAGATAGGTACACTTTCAGATCTTGCTATTGCTAAAATCGCGCCGTATTTAATATTTGAGAATGATTCAAGATAAATTGAAACTGGAAATCCGGGATATTGTGGATTTTCCAAAACCGGGTATTGTATTCAAAGATATTACCCCCTTGTTGAAAGATGCTGAACTTTGCAATGAAATGATCGACGCGATTATTGACCAACTTCAAGGAATAGAAATTGATGCTATTGCAGGTATTGAAAGCCGTGGATTTCTTTTTGGATTTTTACTTGCCAACAGATTAGGATTGCCCTTTATTCCAATTCGTAAGCAAGGAAAATTACCATTTAAAACGATTTCTGAGTCTTATGCGCTAGAATATGGTCAGGCAACGATAGAAATTCATGAAGATGCATTCGAAAAAGGTAGCCGTATTTTGATCCATGATGATCTGTTGGCAACGGGCGGGACTGTCGTCGCAGCAAGCAAACTTATTGAAAAATTGGGCGGAGTGATTGCAGCCTATAGTTTTATCATTTCATTGGATTTTCTCAAAGCAAAAGGCAGATTGTCTCGATTTAGTGATACGATCTCCTCGTTGGTGAGCTATTAATGTAGAATTTAAGTGTTGATTTAGACGATATCATATGATACTCTTTGCAAATGCTAAAATAAATATTGGACTGCAGGTGGTTGCCAGGCGAACGGATGGCTATCATGAATTGAATAGCATTTTCTATCCCTTACCAATCTATGATATTATAGAGATACTGGAGACAGATGCACAAGATTCTACGCTGACAATACAGGGGTACCACATACCCGGCGAATTTGCAGATAATCTCTGTTTAAAGGCGCATGCATTGTTAAAAAAGGAATTTGACATTCCTGCTGTCAGAATTGATCTAATCAAACAAATTCCAATTGGAGCTGGATTGGGCGGCGGATCTGCGGATGCATCGTTTGTATTGAAAGGACTTAATGAGCTGTTTAAACTAAATTTGACAAGTCCACAGTTAACGAGATATGCCGCAAAATTGGGGGCAGACTGCCCATTCTTTATTGCAAATACACCCGTGTTTGCAACTGGGATAGGGACAGATTTTAAGGAGATACCGCTTGATCTGAATGAATACCATATCGCGGTTATCATGCCTGATATCCATGTCTCTACAGTCGAAGCTTACAGTGGAGTGAAACCGATGCCCTCAGATGTTAATCTGGAAGAGGCGATCCGATTGCCTATTCAGGAATGGAAATTCCATATTCGAAATGATTTTGAAGAATCTATTTTCGAGCGTTATCCCTTGCTCAAAGAAATTAAAGATGCTTTGTATCATAAAGGGGCAATATACTCCTCTATGTCAGGCTCTGGCGCTGCAATCTATGCCATTTTTTGGGAAAAGATGGATTTAAGTGAGTTTTCCAAATATGGTAAGGTTTACTATCCCGTTGCGTTAGACAGATAATTAAAGTTTGTAAAAAGCAATAGGCTATATTTAGGTCTAAATGTATGCCTATTGCTTTTTTAGACTGATAATATTAATATTCTTCTTCTACTTTGTAATCTAATAGCTCACTAGCTTCTTTGAGGACCTTCTCTTTTCTTTCCTTGTTAAGTCCAAGAATATCCAGTTTATCCGGATTGTTTACAAGATCTTTTACCAAGATCAACTGATTTTTTAAGAGCTGCTGTTCTTCCAGGTCCGAAAGGGTGGTTAAACAGGTGACCGGATAAAAGACTGCTTTATCGACTCTTCTTTTGATACTATTCTCTTTTGGATAATCCCAAGAAAGCAAGTTGATGCCGTAATAAGTTGCAAAATCGATCGAATCTGATGTAAAGTAGGCATTAGTGATGAGCCAGCCTTCCTGAAACTGTAATTTTTTGCCAAAAAAATCATAATCAATTCCACTGATATCTTTGAACCTCGATAGGTAGTACATTGGTGTGGTAACGGAGATCTTGGCGTCAATGTCATTTCTAAACTTACACTCCGCTGTCATCAACTTACCGTCTTTATAAGCGACAACATCCAATTCATGGGAAACAGCATGACCTTGTACCGTCTGCCCAGTGGTGCTTTCATAACCGATTGAACGAAGCAAATGTGAGATGTATTTTTCAAAATAAAAACCCTCAGGTCCAAGATCACGTAAGGCTTTTTTTAGGCTGTATCGTGCGGCAAATGAGTTTCGAACGGTTTTCAGTGTATCGAAAGCCAACTGATATAACTCCCTGGTTGAAATCCCATCGTATATTTCACCGACAACACTATTATATACTTCGTTTACCTGATCGCTATTTGCTCCCGAACGGGAAAGAGAATGCCGTAAGGCGTCTCCATTAAAGGGTACTAATTCTCCAGAATATTTTTTGACTTGCATGGATATTTAATTTGATAAATACGAATATAAGGGATGTGATCCGAGAAATCATATAAAAACTATTATTCTATTTCTAAACTTTTTTGGATCATAATTTGTTTACATAAAGAAACAATACTTAAATATAGATAATTATGAGTAACCTATTGCTATTTGCATTTGACAAGATTAAGGCTAAGATAAAAGATGATTGCATTGAGGAGAATATCGGTGCTTCCGAACGCGTGCTGTCTGTGATTGCGGGTGGCTTTATTTTGGGTTTGGGCGTAAAAAAGATATTTAAATCTCCACTGACTGGGCTTTCAGGATTGACCCTTGGTGGGACGTTAATTTATCGTGGTGTAACAGGACATTGTGATGTCAAAAAATTGCTGGAAGATAAAGATGTTAAAAAAGTTGAGGTAATAGAACACCGTTATTTTGTTAAATAACATAGGGAATAACTGTATTCTGCTAATAAATAAACCAGCTTTTGTAGCGGCTTACCGATATTTTATTTGAAGATTGTAAGGTACACACTTTTTCTTGTTAGTAAGATGTCATCATCATGTTGGTGCAATGACTCGTCTATAGATAGGTGGACTCAACGTTGAATAACTGGGGCTGTAGTAAATATAGAGCGAATATACTGGAAATTTGTGGGTTAAAATATAGTGCAAAAATAAGCGGCCGAAAATTATCTTTTCAGCCGCTTATTTTTTAAAATCCTGCTGTTTAATCAGCTATTTATACATTAAAACGGAAGTGCATAATGTCACCATCTTGCACAATATAAGTTTTTCCTTCTACAGCTAATTTGCCGGCTTCCTTTACAGCACTTTCAGAGCCTAGACTAACAAAGTCATCATATTTGATCACTTCAGCACGGATAAATCCTTTCTCAAAATCTGTATGAATGACACCAGCTGCCTGAGGCGCTGTGAAACCAGTCTCAATTGTCCAGGCACGTACTTCTTGAACGCCTGCTGTAAAGTAGGTCGCTAAATTTAATAAGGAATATGCTGCTCTGATCAACTTATGGACACCAGATTCTTCTAATCCGAGGTCATCCAAAAACATCTTACGCTCTTCGTAACTCTCCAATTGAGCGATTTCAGACTCAATTTGTGCAGATATAACCAATACTTCAGCTTTTTCATCTTTCACGGCTTCTTTTACACGATCCACATAAGCGTTACCCGTATTGACAGAGCCTTCATCCACATTACATACGTAAAGTACTTGCTTTGCGGTTAACAAGGCTAAGTCTTGGATAAATTCAAAATCTTCGGCTTCAATAGGTGCTGTACGTGCTGACTTGCCTGCCTCCAAATGTTCTTTAACGACAGATAGGATGTCAAAGGTTTTCTTAGCATCTTTATCACCACCGGTTTTTGCCATTTTCTCAACTTTTTGGATACGCTTTACCACAGTATCCAAATCCTTAAGTTGCAATTCTGTATCGATGATTTCTTTATCTCGGATTGGATCTACTGAACCATCCACGTGGATAACATTACCATCATCGAAACATCTCAAAACGTGGATGATCGCATTTGTTGTGCGGATATTTCCTAAAAACTGGTTACCTAATCCTTCACCTTTTGATGCTCCTTTTACCAATCCGGCGATATCGACGATTTCAATGGTATTTGGAACGATACGTTGTGGATTGACTAACTCAGCTAATTTATTTAGACGGGCATCCGGTACGGTAATTACCCCAACATTTGGTTCAATTGTACAAAATGGAAAGTTTGCTGCCTGTGCTTTCGCATTCGACAGACAGTTAAATAATGTTGATTTACCAACGTTTGGTAAACCTACGATACCGCATTGTAAAGCCATATATAGTGCAAATTTTTGAAATTCCACAAAGATAGAAAATTCACTGTAATTTTTAACTATCTTGTGGAATGCTTCGATGGTACAAAATTGATAACGCCCAATTTCTAAAGGACAAGGGGATAACAGAGCATAATTTTGGCGGAAAGACCATTTGTCTTACTTGGTTTGAAGATCAATTGCATGCCTTCTCCAGGAAATGTCCCCATGCGGGCGCTCCGCTCAAAAATGGTTGGTGTGAACGGGGTAAAGTGATCTGTCCCTTCCATCGCCATGAATTTGATCTTGTAACAGGCAAGGGTAATCCTGCCCAACATGACTTTATCCATATTTACCCCGTTAAAGAGGAAGAAAACACCTATTATGTGGGTATTGAGAAAGGATTTTGGCAAAGTTTTCTCGGTTTTAAAAGTAACTAAAGTATCATATCTCTTGATGCAATCGCATATCTAAGCAGTAAATAAGTATATTTGCTTTCGAAAACAAATTAAAAACATGCAGGGGAAAAAGATTGGTATAATTGGTAGCGGAAGCTGGGCGACGGCCATGATCAAGATGCTATGCGAAAATGACCAAGACAAACATATTTTTTGGTGGATTAGAAAAGAGGAGGATGCAGAGTATATTCAACAATTCAAACACAACCCGACCTATTTGAGTGGTGTTTCTGTTGATTTGAGTATTACAACCATCGATACCAATGCCAAAAATGTTGTTGTTAATTCAGATATTGTTATTTTAAATACGCCAGCAGCCTATTTAAAAGATGCATTGAGAGGAGTCACAAAGGAGGATTTTAAAGATAAAATAGTCGTGTCAGCCATCAAAGGGATTATTCCTAAGGATAACCTGATTATCGGCGAATTTTTGGAACAGCATTACGCGGTCGATATCGAACGGATCTGTGTGGTCGGAGGACCTTGTCATGCAGAAGAAGTCGCATTAGGCAAGCTTTCCTACCTGACATTTGGATGCAAAAATTTGGATAGTGCAGCCCTGGTTGCTTCGTTTTTGTCTTCCAGAGTCATTAAAACGATCTTGTCGGAAGATATTTTAGGAATTGAATTTGGAGCGGTATTAAAGAATATTTATGCCCTTGCCGGGGGTATATGCCATGGGTTGGGCTATGGCGATAACTTTCAGGCAGTTTTGGTTTCCAATGCTATCCGCGAGATGCGTCGGTTTGTTGCTAAAGTAGATGGCGATACATCCCGAGATGTCAATACCTCAGCTTATTTGGGAGACCTGTTGGTTACAGCATATTCGCAGTTTAGCCGCAATAGAACATTTGGTAATATGATCGGTAAAGGGTATAGCGTGCAATCGGCTCAACTTGAAATGAATATGGTGGCCGAAGGTTATTATGCTTCTGCTTGTATTCAGGAATATGCCGAAAAATATGCTGTCGAATTACCTATTTGTGATGCCGTATATTCAATTTTATATCAACATCAGCCTGCATCTAAAATTATTCAAGCCCTGAGCGAAAAATTAACATAAACTAGCGATAGAGTAGATGATTACAAAAGAAGCGATAGCTTTAGCTTATAAAGAAATTCAAGATGAAATATGCCAGGCTTTGGAACGCTTGGACGGTTCGGCCCGCTTTGAGGAGGAACTATGGGAAAGAGAAGGTGGTGGTGGTGGCCGAACACGGATTATTCAAAACGGCAATATATTGGAAAAAGGTGGAGTTAACTTTTCCGCTGTGCATGGCAAACTACCCGAGACAATAAAAAAAGCGTTTGGCGTCGATGAAGACGATTTTTTCGCCACAGGAGTTTCGATTGTCATTCATCCCAATAATCCGTGGGTACCGATCATTCATATGAACATCCGATATTTCGAATTGAATGAACAGATGCGTTGGTTTGGAGGAGGGATTGATCTGACACCACATTACGTGAATGAAGATGATGCGCAGTTTTTCCATCAACAATTGAAAACGGTCTGTGATAAACATAATCCGACTTTTTATGATGAATTTAAAAAATGGGCCGATGACTATTTCTTTATTCGTCATAGACAAGAAACCCGTGGAATAGGAGGGGTTTTCTACGATAAATTAAATACAGCGAAAACAGGTATGGCTATGGAAGATATCTTGGCATTTTCCTGTGACTTAGGTCGTAGCTTTGCACCGACCTATACTGCGCTGGTTGAAAAAAACAGAAATAAAGTATATAACGATACGCAGAAAAATTGGCAATTGATCCGTCGGGGACGCTACGTTGAGTTTAATTTGGTCTGGGATTCTGGTACTAAATTTGGACTGGAAACAAATGGCCGTATCGAGTCCATACTGATGAGTCTACCATCTCAAGCCAATTGGGTATACGATCATCACCCTGAAGAAGGCTCCGAAGAAGCCAAGACCTTATCCTTGTTGCGAAAAGGTATTAACTGGATTTCATAAAATCGAAAAAGAACTAGATGGTTTCATACCAAAAATTTACTTTAGAAAACGGCCTACGTGTGTTGGTACATGAGGATCATAACACAGCAATGGCCTGTGTAAATATATTGTACGATGTAGGTGCAAGGGACGAATCTCCGGAGCAAACCGGTTTTGCTCATTTATTTGAACACTTGATGTTTGGCGGTAGCGTCAATATCCCTAGTTTTGATACAGAATTACAAAAAGTAGGTGGTGAGAATAATGCTTTTACCAGCAATGATATTACCAATTACTATATTACTTTACCCTCTTCCAATCTGGAAACAGCCCTTTGGTTAGAATCGGATCGTATGTTAAGCTTAGCATTCTCTCCACAGAGCCTTGAAGTACAGCGGAATGTAGTAAGTGAAGAATTTAAACAACGTTATCTCAATCAGCCTTATGGGGATGCTTGGCTCAAATTGCGTCCTTTAGCGTATAAAGTGCATCCATATCGTTGGGCCACCATCGGCAAAGAGCTAAAACATATCGAAGATGCGACCATGGAGGATGTCAAGGCCTTCTTCAAATTGCATTACAATCCACAGAGTGCAATTATGGTTGTCTCGGGTGATGTTCATTATGAAGAAGTTAAATCCTTGGTTCAGAAATGGTTCGGCGATATTGATCCCGGTCAAAAATATAACCGTCAGCTACCGCAAGAACCGATACAAAAGGAACTAAGAAGGGAAACGGCTTTTGCTCCAGTACCACTAGATGCACTTTACATGGCTTTTCACGGACCGGCACGACTGGAAGATGGTTACTTTGCGATGGACCTACTCTCGGATATTCTTTCCAGAGGATCTTCATCAAGACTATACCGTAGACTAGTAAAAGAAGAGCGGCTCTTTAGTGAATTAAATGCTTATGTGATGGGTAGTATTGATAATAACCTGTTTGTTATCGAAGGTAAGCCTTCCGAAGGAATATCGTTGGAAGAAGCCGAATGTGCAGTATGGGGAGAACTCGATCTGTTGAAAAAAGAATTGGTGTCTAATATCGAGCTGGAAAAAGTTAAAAATAAAATCGAGTCAACCAATGTATTTGCTGAATTATCAATCTTGGATAAGGCAATGAATTTGGCCTTTCATGAGTTGCTTGGTGATGCCGATGGTATCAATACCGAAGTGTCGAAATATTTGGCTGTTACGGCCCAAGAAGTACAAGCACAAGCACAAGCTATTTTTAATCCCGAAAACGCATCAGTATTAATGTATAAAGCACAAGAGGAGGAGATACGACATGTTGGATAGAACAAAAGCACCTGAATTCCGTGAAATCGGTCATATAAGTTTGAAAGAACCTGTCAAAAAGCAGTTCGCAAACGGATTGCCAGTGTATGTATTTCATTCTCCTGAACAAGAACTTGTCCGCATTGAATGGATTTTTGAAAATAAATACCTCGATGTACAAAATGAAAATCCGCTACTGAATAGTGCATTAAGTGCATTGTTAAAAGAAGGTACAATGAGCATGTCAAGTGCCGAGATTGCAGACAAAGTAGATTTTTATGGTGCATTTCTCGTCCCTGAATACTCCTTTGATGTAACCTCCTTGTCTTTGTATACATTGAACAGACATAGTCAGGTTTTGCTACCGCTTGTCAAAGATATACTGACAGAAGCATCTATTCCACAGGAGGAACTTGATACCTATCTACGTAACAACAAGCAAAAATTTCAGGTATCCATTCAAAAAAATGATTATTTGGCACGACGTAAGTTTTACAACTTGGTTTTTGGTGAAAGCAACCGTTATGGTCGTACGCCAAAACTAGATGATTATGATGCGATTAATCGTGATCAATTGATTGCATTGTATCAGAAAGAGATTGTACCGAGCAATTGTACATTGGTTGTGTCGGGAAATGTTTCTGATAATTTGATGAAAGAGTTGGAGCAGATTTTTGGATTCGAATGGCCCGACGATACAGCAGTCACTACGGCAAATAATCCTGTATTTATTCAAGATGCCGGTGGTATAGCTTATGAAGAAAAAGAAAATGCACTACAATCAGCTATTCGTCTGGGGAATCAAACCATTTCGAGAACCCATCCCGATTACCCTGCGCTACAATTTGTAAATACATTATTGGGTGGATTTTTCGGTTCGCGATTGATGCGAAATATCCGTGAGGAAAAAGGATATACCTACAGTATTGGTTCGGCGGTTGCGACCTTAAAACATACCGGCTTTTTAACAATTGCTACGGAAGTTGGTGTAGATGTAACAAATGCAACGTTAACAGAGATCGAGAAAGAAATCAACCTGTTGAAGACCACATTAGCCATGGACGAAGAAGTCGAGTTGGTGAAAACCTATATGGAGGGATCGATGTTGGGTTCTTTGGAGAGTATCTTTTCTCACGCGGATAAATTCAAAAATGTCTTGTTGAACGATATGAGCTTAACGTATTATTCTTATTACATGGAACAGGTCAAAAACATGACACCCGAGAAAGTTCGTGATATCGCAAATAAATATTTCGATTTTAACCAAATGATTAAGGTTGTCGTAGGTAAATTCAATCAGTTGGAACCGATTCATCAAGCGGTTGTAAATTAAATTTCACAGACTACAAAAATCAAATTCAACTTTGTATTTTTGGTTTTTGTAAAAAAAGCATACTATCCAGCATGGAATTAAAATTAAAGAGGCCATTGGTATTTTTCGATTTGGAGACGACAGGAGTTAATGTCGCGACAGATCGTATTGTAGAAGTATCATTTTTGAAAGTGGTGCCCAGTGGTGAAGAAACTGTATATACGAAGAAAATTAATCCAGAAAGACCGATTCCTGCAGAATCAACGTTCTTTCATGGTATTCGTGATGAAGATATCAAAGATGCACCAACATTTAAAGCCATTGCGGTAGAATTAGCGGCATTTATTGGCGATGCGGATTTGGCAGGATACAATTCAAATAAGTTTGATGTACCTATGCTTATGGAAGAATTTTTACGTGCAGGCGTGGATTTTTCGTTGGAAGGGCGTGCCTTTGTTGATGTACAGAACATCTTCCATCAAATGGAACAGCGTACTTTAAAGGCAGCGTATAAGTTCTATTGTAATGAAAATCTTGAAAATGCACATACTGCTGAAGCGGATGTGCGTGCTACGTATGAAGTCTTAAAAGCACAGTTGACAAAATACGAAGGATCAGCATTTGAAGATCGTCATGGCGTTGTATCTTATCCTGTTGTCAATGATGTTGCTGCATTGCACGATTTTACAAATTTAAGTAAACCCGTAGATTTCGCAGGCCGCATCGTATACAACGAAGATGGATTAGAGACCATTAATTTTGGTAAACACAAAGGAAAACCAATTGTAGAAGTCTTTGAACAGGAGCCCAGCTATTATGCGTGGATGCAGAACGGTGATTTTCCTTTATATACCAAAAAAGTACTGGAAAATATCTGGATCAGATATAAGAAAGAAAAAAGCGAGCAAAAAGCGAAAGCAACTCCGACGCATTCAGTAGAAGATAAAAAAACTGCTAAAAAGGAATTCAATCAGCAAAAAGAGGAGAAACCTCAAAATATCTCTTTGGATATGTTGAAAGGATTGCAAGATAAATTTAAAAAATAACTTTATTAATAGCTTAGAAAAAGGATTATGGAATTCAAACAAGAAGTGGAGCATGTACAATGTCTGATTATTGGTTCAGGACCGGCGGGATATACTGCAGCAATTTATGCTGCCCGTGCGGATATGAAACCAGTGGTATATACAGGTATTGTACCGGGGGGGCAGTTGACACAAACCACAGAAGTGGACAATTTTCCGGGATATCCAAAAGGGATTACCGGTCCAGTTATGATGGAAGACTTACGGGAACAAGCTGAACGCTTTGGAACATCCGTACGCTTTGGTTATGTGACAAAGGTAGACTTCACAGGTGATGTACACCGCGTAGAAATCGATGGAACAGTTCAGGTTACTGCCGACACCGTGATTATTGCTACAGGAGCAACAGCGAAGTGGTTGGGCTTAGAATCTGAACAAAAATATAACGGTTTTGGTGTGTCAGCTTGTGCTGTCTGTGACGGTTTCTTCTTTAAAAATCAAGAAGTTGCCATCGTAGGTGCTGGCGATACAGCTGCAGAAGAGGCGACTTATCTCGCAAAATTGTGTTCGAAAGTTCACATGTTGGTGCGCCGTGATGAGTTCCGCGCATCTAAAGCAATGGTGCACCGCGTCATGAACACACCGAATATTGAAGTACATTACAACTCCGAGGCTAAAGAGGTTTTAGGGGATGGTCAAGTGGTGACAGGAATCCGTGTAATTAATAATAAAGATCAATCTGAGAAAGATCTTGAAGTAACAGGTTTCTTCGTTGCAATCGGTCATAAACCCAATACGGAGTTGTTTACTGGCGTATTGGAAATGGATGAAACAGGCTATCTGATTACCAAGCCAGATAGTACTGCAACCAATATACCAGGAGTGTTTGCCTGTGGAGATGTACAGGATAATATATTCCGCCAAGCGATTACTGCGGCTGGTACTGGTTGTATGGCTGCACTTGAAGCAGAAAGATATCTTGCTGCAAAAGAAAACGGAGAATAAGATCCTCCAAATCGTGGATACCTTTGGGATATCAACTCTAGCGAGGATGAAATCGCAAAAAAATTATAAACATAAGCCCGATTCGATATCGGGCTTATGTTGTTTTAGACCATTATCCTCTACAATAATCCTATTGATAGATTTATCTTACGAGAATAAATAATTTTTTTTAGGGAAGAACTGTCACTAATACCCCGCTAATTGATCCTTCTCACACAATAAAGAGCCTTTTATAAGAAGATCATAAATAGTTTTCAAAAAGACTACTTATTTAGTAGTCTTTTTGAAAACTATTTATATATTTGTATTGTCGTTAACAATTGGCGTTGGCAACGAATATAAAATCTAGACTACAAATTTTGAACAAGTATGAAAAACGACTATCTAAAGCCGCTAAAAGGCAACCTAAAACCTATCCCAACTTTTAATCTCTTCCTCTTCATTTGTCGAATGCGAATGTGTAGTTAAGCACAACCATCTTTCTTGTTTATAAACCATTAAACAAGCAATTCGAGTTTAAAAAAAACAAGAGTACCAAATGGCGTTGGCACTTGTTTGCATATTCACATTAAATAGAACTGACAATGAAAAATTTCAGCGTACTTTCGTATGCTATTTTAGTCGTGCTTTTTCTCTATACATTCGTATCTGCGAAAGCACAGCAACCTCAACCGATTATCAACGCGTCCCTAATAGGTACAGTTATTGACGCAACGACCAAAGAACCCATCGAGGGGGTGACCATACAGTTGGAGGCTGTTACACATAACGTAAAAACAGATCAGAAAGGGAAATTCCAATTCGTAACCGGGCAAAAACTGCCTTTTACATTAATCTTAACTTTTGTTGGCTACCAGAAGAAAAGAATAATCGTCAACACATCACCGGCAATTATTGAGTTGGTCCCTTCATCCGAAGATCTGGAGGAGGTGGTCGTGGTGGGATACGGAACTCAAAAGCGCCGTGATCTGACGGGAGCTGTGGCATCTTTGCCAGAAAATCTGCTCCGGCAGCCTGTTTCTTCGCTAGATCAGACCTTGAAAGGAGGTGTCTCCGGTGTTCAGGTTACACAAACTTCGGGACAACCCGGCGGAGGGGTGAGCATCCGCATTCGGGGTGGGGCTTCCATACAAGGGGGAAATGAACCACTGTATGTCATCGATGGATTTCCAGTCTACAACCAGACAGAAAGCACTGGTGTGGGAAGCGGCACCCCCGTCAATCCGCTGGCCAGCATAAATCCGGCAGATATAGAAAGCATTGAGGTCCTAAAGGATGCGGCTGCAACAGCAATATATGGATCTCGTGGGGCAAATGGCGTTATCTTGGTCACAACTAAAAAAGGTAAGGCCGGCCATGTACAATTGAACTATGACGGAAGTATAGGCGTACAGCGTGTTCTCAAGAACATTGATGTCTTGAATGCCCATGATTTTGCCATCCTTCGCAACGAAGCTTTATATGATGCTAATCCCAGCTTAGGTCCATACCAATATCGTAAACAGGCAGAGATAGATCAATTGGGCGAAGGAACAAATTGGCAAAAAGAAGCTTTTCGGACAGGTAACATACAAAATCATCAACTTGCACTGTCTGGCGGTGCTGAAAAAGTACAGTATTTTCTCGGTGCCAATTATTTTGATCAACAGGGTGTTATCGCAAATACAGATTTCAAACGCTTGGGGTTCCGTTCCAATATCAATGCAAATCCTTTTGACCGTTTGCAGGTAGGAGCCAATGTATCTATCAATAAAACCAATGCACAGATTGCCCCAACAGGTATTGTCAATGCCTTGCTCATTATGCCACCCACAGCAACAATCTACGAGCCAAATGGTGGGTATACGTTACGCAATCCATTTGAAAATATTTTTGCAAACCCCATTGCGACATTGAAAGAAACCACAAATACATCAAATAGTTTACGCATTCTGGGTACTACCTTTGCGCAGTATCGTATATTAGAGGGGCTACAAGCTAAAGTGCTTTTTGGGGTTGATCTCAACAACCGCGATGATAAATTCTATCTACCATCCTACATCTATGAAGGGAGCGGATCCAAAGGAGAGGCAAGTCTAGGAAATTTAGATGGAACATCCTGGTTGAATGAAAATACCTTAACCTATACCGGCGCTATCGGACAGCATAATTTTAATGCTTTGCTTGGTTTTACACAGCAGGAAAATAAAAATGAAGTATTTAGGGCTGGAGCACAGAATTTTGTTACAGACGATTTGCTTTTCAATAGCCTACAAAGTGGTTCCACCATTATACGCCCTTCTTCGGATACCTACAATTGGGTGCTACATTCGTACCTGGTGCGGGTTAATTATAATTATGCCAATAAATACTATGCATCAGCGAGCATACGTCGCGATGGAAGTTCCAGATTTGGTGCCGACAATAAATGGGGTAATTTCCCCTCATTGGCATTCTCCTGGCGTGTAGCGAATGAGCCTTTTTTTAAGCAAACTTTTCCCGGCGTCAGTGATTTTAAGATACGCACCAGTTTCGGTACCACAGGAAATCAGGAGATCGGTCAATATCAGTCACTTTCAACCCTGTATAGTTTAAATTACCTCTTTGGAAATAACCTGGCCACAGGCTTTGCCTCGCAACGGATACCCAATAAAAACCTGGGCTGGGAGACGACCTTTCAATATGACGCTGGTTTTGACCTTGCTGTCCTGAACAATAGACTACAGTTTACGATTGATTATTATTACAAAAAGACAAAGGATCTATTACTAAATGTGGAGATCCCCTGGACTTCGGGTTATGCCACCTCATTGCAAAACTTTGGTTCAGTTTCCAATAAAGGCGTGGAGTTTGGTTTGAAATCAAAAAATTTACAAGGTAATCTGAGCTGGAATACCGACCTGAATATTTCGTTTAACCGCAATAAAATACTAACTATCGGTGAAGGTGCGGTATCCTATATCTCAGGAAACTATATTATTAAAGTCGGCGAGCCCCTGGGTACTTTTTATGGTACCGTTACCGACGGTATTCTACAGTTGGGTGAGGAAAGTAGTAAAGGTGCATTGACGGGAAATGCAAATCCAAAGGCAGGGGATCGCTTATATAAGGATATCAATGGAGACGGTCAATTTACAACAGCCAACGACCGTACGCTAATTGGTAATGCGCAGCCTGATTTTATATTCGGTATCAGCAATACTTTTTCCTACAAGGGGTTTGATCTCTCTTTCTTGATTCAGGGAACAGTTGGTAACGATCTACTGAATATCAACCGTCAAAATCTTGAGATGTTTACGGGACAACAGAATGCATCCATCGATGCGCTTGACCGCTGGACTGCGGGTAATCCAAGTCAACTGTATCCTAGAGCGAAACTAGATCCCGCTCCTATATTTTCGGATCAATTTGTTGAAAGTGGTTCATTCGCACGATTGAAGTCCTTACAACTTGGCTATAGCTTTCCAAAAGAATGGTCAAAAAATGCGCACATTACAAATCTGAATCTGTATCTGGCGGCGCAAAATCTATTGACCTGGACGAGTTATAAGGGATTTGATCCGGAGGTAACTTCGGGCAGCAATGTTCAGATTGGGACGGATGCCGGCATTTACCCAGCTGCCAAATCCGTTTCCTTAGGTGTTTCCTTAACCTTTTAAGTTTTACAGATACCAATGAAAAAAATATATTTCAATCTTACCGTAGTATTGATTTTGCTGACAGGAATATCCTGCTCAAAATTGACAGAAAACCCCGAAAGCGCATTAGTTTCGGAGCAGTTTTACCTCGATCAGGGGCAAGCCGTTGCCGCAGTAACAGGTACTTACCGCAAATTGTATGAGACAGGGCAGTCCCTTTACAACAGCCTTTTCCAGATTGGAGTAGAGATGGCTACAGATGATTATGAAGCTGGACCCAGAGCACGAAATGCCCATGTACGTGCCCTAAGTAATCTGACCCATGATGCCTCAAATGATCGAATGGAGCAACTCTGGAAACAGAGTTACGATGCAATTAATGCATCAAACCTAAACATTGTCCATATCGAAGCGATGACACAAAATCAGATTGATGCAACGGTACAGCAGCGTTTGATCAATGAGGCAAAATTTCTCCGTGCACTGCACTACTTCAACCTGGTACGCTGGTTTGGTCCAGTTCCACTTGTGGTACGTCCTATTGAAACCTTATCCACACAAGAGTTGTATGTGACAAAGGCCTCTGAAGATGATGTGTATGCACAGATCATAAATGATCTGAAAGCGGCCTCCGGTCTACCAAATTATAAGAATTATACCGATGCAGATAAGGGGCGTGCTACATCCGGAGCAGCCAGAAGTCTTTTGGCTAAGGTATATCTAACCCGAGCGGATTGGACAGATGCCAAACTGCTTGCTAAGGAGGTGATTGATAAAGAGGGTTATGCACTTTTTCCGAGCTTCGCTGATGTCTTTGATATAGAGAAAAAAAATGGTGTTGAACATATTTTCTCGGCACAGTTTAAAGGAAACAGCGGCTATCAGGGCAATTCATTGGCCAGTCGTTCGGCACCAGCCGATATACCAGGTATCAATGGTGATTATGCCGACGCTCTACATGCCGAAGGAGGGCTTTACAAAAGCTTTGTAGCAACCGATAAACGTCTCCCCATTACATTTACAATTGGCATGACATCACCTACTGACGGGAAATACTATGCATTGGCTAAGCCACAATTCAATAAGTATTATGATGAGACCGTGGTCGGTAACCAGTCACAGTCTGCTAAGAATACACCCATCATTCGTTATGCTGAGGTCTTACTCATTTTTGCTGAGGCGGAAAATGAGTTAAATGGTCCTACGAAGGAAGCAAGAGATGCAATCAACGCAGTGCGTACGCGGGCAGGGGTGGAGAACGTACTGGATAAGGAGAATAAAGATAGTTTTCGGGAGCTTGTATTTGAAGAACGGCGCAAGGAGCTTGTGTATGAGTACCAGCGCTGGTTTGACCTCGTACGTCGGGGAGCAAACTATTACATCACAAAACTCAAAACAGCGGGGAAAACAAACGCAGCAGCAAGACACCTTCATTTTCCAACTCCGCAGCGAGAGCTGAATTTAAACCCAAAACTGGTCCAACATCCGGATTGGTTGACGAAATAATAAAGATATAAGTTCAACAAAACGAGTTAAATTATGAAAACAGTATTTATTCTTTTATTGACCGTTCTAAGTTGCTTCCTGAATAGAAGTATAGCACAGGATAAACGGCCAAATATTGTCTTGATTCTGGTCGACGATTTGGGTTTTTCAGATATCGAGCCTTATGGTGGAACAGATTTCCATACACCAAATTTAACGGAATTGGCACAACAAGGCACGCGTTTTCAGGAGTTTTATAACAATTCAATCTGTGCCCCAACACGCGCAACATTGTTGACTGGGCAATATGCCCATCGTGCCGGTATGGGCTATTTTAACGTTAATCTCGGTTTGCCCGCCTATCAGGGATTTCTAAATCAGGAATCGCGGACATTGGCCGAAATACTGCGAGGAGCTGGTTATTCGACTATTATTTCCGGAAAATGGCATGTCGGCGATGATAATGATCAATGGCCTGCACAACGTGGGTTTGAACGCTCCTTTAATTTTGTGGGTGGAGCCTCCAATTTTTATGAAATCAATGATCCCGAAAATCCCACCGTACCCTTGTATCGAAATAACAAAGCCTTCTATTTACCTAAAAATCGGTATCTAACAGACGAAATCACTGATCAGGCAATCGGTTTTCTACGCGAGCAAGCACAGGATAAAAAACCATTTTTCTTATATCTCGCCTTTAATGCACCACATTGGCCTTTGCAGGCTCCGGAAGAGGAAACCCAAAAATATAATGGTGTATACCAACAAGGTTGGGACAGCCTGCGTGTGAAACGCTACGAAAATGCACTTCAAAAAGGTGTTTTTCCTAAAGGTCAGATGATCGCTGCAAAGGATTCAAGTGTGCAGGAATGGAACAAGCTTACTTATGATGAACAACAATATTGGCAACGTCGGCAACAAGTGTTTGCCGCAATGATCGATCGTGTGGATCAAAGCATCGGAAAGGTTCGGCAGACATTAAAAGAACTAAAAAAAGATAGGAACACCATTATCATCTTTTTATCCGACAACGGCGCCCAAGGTGGTGAGCGTAATCGCATTTATACATCCCGAAATACCGAAACCGTTGGTTTGCCCGGCTCCTATGATGTACAAAATAGCAGTTGGTCTCAAACAGGCAATTCACCCTTGCGAAGCTATAAGGACAATCCTTACGAGGGCGGCATTGGTTCACCATTTATTGTCTGGTATCCCAAAGAAGTTAAAGCCAATGTTGTGAAGCGGGGAACAGGACATCTGATTGATATTGCGCCTACATTGTATGATTTTGCACAAGCGAAATATCCATCGAAAGAAGGAGACTTGACCACCAATCCACTACCAGGTATAAGTCTACGGCAACTACTGCGTACAGACAAAAACCAGGTTGACCGCCAAGCCCCCCTGTTTTGGGAACGGGCCGGAAACAAGGCTGTTCGATATGGTAAATGGAAACTTGTCTCCTTATTTAAGGAGGGAAATAAGCCGCAACTTTATAATATCGACGAAGACCGCGGGGAAAATAGAGATCTCGCCGATCAATACCCTGAGATCGTTAAAGACCTCGAGGCTCGTTATACAGTCTGGGCAAAAGAGAATGGTGTAGTAGATTATAGACTGCTGAAACCAACTGGTCAATTTCGCTAAGTTCAGAAAGTAACTAGTTGATGGACACATAATTTAAATAGATGAAACCATCATGATTTATTCAATCGCACTGGGAAATGAATAACCGAGCAAAGCGAGTTCATGAATACCGCTTAAAACATACACTCGATGAATAAATCCGATAGCTTCATCACGATTAAAAAACAAATTTATAAGCATGAAAAAGATAACATTATATATAGCCCTTATTTTGGGATGGGCAAGTACTGTTCTGGCACAAAGTAAAAAGCCAAATATTATCTTGATTCTCGCGGATGACCTTGGGTATTCAGATTTGGGTGCCTACGGCTCAGAGATTGAAACCCCCAATCTCGACCGTTTGGCGAATGAAGGGATACGCCTGAAACAGTTTTACAATAACTCCATATGTGCACCTACGCGTGCATCACTGATTACGGGGCAGTATCAACACAAAGCAGGGGTGGGGTATTTTTCAAATGATCTGGGCCTACCGGCTTATCAGGGTTATATCAATGCGGAGTCGTTGACTATCGCTGAGGTCCTTCGCTCCAATGGCTACATCACAGCGACATCAGGCAAATGGCATGTATCTGGTAAAGGTAAGAGTCTACCTTGGGATCGCGGTTTCGACTTAGTTTTCCCGAGAGAGGAAAAGAATGCTGATTCGGGCGCTCCAACTTTCAATAAAACAACAGATTCCGCGGGTTATCCCTTGGAAAGTTCCTTTTCCACAGAGCTGATCAATCGGGCAGCTGAAGGCTTTTTGGATCAGATCAAAGGTCAAGATAAACCTTTCTTTTTGTATTTGGCACATACTGCCCCACACTGGCCTTTAGTTGCCCTGCCAAAGGATATTGCCAAGTACAAGGGACGCTATGATAAAGGATGGGAAAGTATCCGTCGTGAGCGTTTTGAGCGTCAGAAACAATTGGGTATTGTTGAAAATGGGAGTACGCTCTCTGTTGCTGATGGGGATATTTATGATTGGGAGCGTTTATCTTTTGATCAAAGACAGCTATGGGCCAAGAAAATGGAGGTATTCGCTGCGATGGTCGACCGTTTGGATCAAACTGTAGGCAAACTATTGCAAAAACTGAAAGACAACGGACAATTGGACAATACCTTAATAGTGTTTCTGTCTGATAATGGAGCACCTGCAGAGGATCTTGTTCGTTGGTTTCATGGTGCTCGATTAAATAGCGGTCCGGTTGGTACCGTGGGTTCATTCGAATCACAAAGTAAAAACTGGTCCTATGCATCAAATACACCATTCAAGGCCTTTAAAGATTATACCTATGAAGGTGGTATCAATGCGCCGTTTATAGCTTGGTTTCCGGGCAAGATCGCACAGGGTATTAAAAAGGGTACTGGACATATCATAGATTTGGCGCCGACCTTCTATGAATTGGCTGGAGCTGCGTATCCAAAAGAATATCAAGGACATCAGGCGAATAAGCTTCCAGGGAAAAGCCTAGTTCCCGTACTGTTACAGCAGGAGGATACGGTCAAACGGGAAGAAGGTCTGTTTTGGGAACGGGCAGGAAATCGTGCCGTACGGATCGGAAAGTGGAAATTGGTATCAACCTGGCCCTCCTATAAATGGGAATTATACGATCTGGAACAAGACCCTACAGAACGAAAAGATATAGCGAGCCAAAATCACGAAGTTGTATCACGTTTATCAACAGCTTATTTTCGCTGGGCAAGGGATAATGGGGTGGTGGATTTCGCCGAATTGGAGAGCAAGGAGCCTGTCAGTATGAAGGAGTTTAGAGCGAGTAAAACCCAAGAAATCGCTACACCAGCGTTTCGCTTTTAGGAGGGAGAAGCATTGATAAAATTGAGCTACTGATATATGCGAGGGGAATGTAAATTGATTCGAAGAAGTCTAGGCCAAACAAAAGAGCAGCAAATCCCTTGGATTTGCTGCTCTGCTATAATAATTGAACATACGATATTCAATTCTAATTTGGTTCAGTTTTACAAAATTGACATTTGGAACAGTTGTATTCACTATTTGTTTTCTTCGACTTCAAATACTGTATCAATCTTCCAGGTAGTCTTATCTTTGGAAGCAGCAACAGCCAGGCGGTCGCAGCGTTCGTTCAAAGGATGACCAGCATGCCCCTTGACCCATACCAGTTTGACCTTGTGTAGTTTATAAACGTTCATTAAACGTATCCATAAGTCCTTATTCTTTTTACCAGCAAATCCTTTTTGGATCCATCCATAAACCCATTTTTTATCAATCGCATCAATGACATATTTGGAATCGGAATATACGGTAACTGTTTGGTTTAAATTTTTTAATGCTTCCAGCCCCACAATAACAGCCATCAACTCCATGCGGTTGTTTGTCGTTTTTCGATACCCTCCTGAAAATTCCTTTTCGATGAGTTTCCCTTTAAATGCTTCGTTGTCGCCTGTATAAATGGTCCTCAAAATGGTTCCATAACCACCCGGTCCCGGATTTCCGCTTGATGCCCCGTCTGTATATAATTCGATCATACCCTTCAAACTTAGATAAATTTGCGTTGAAATACAATTATAATTGCACCCCTTGCCTCTACAGCTTGGTACTCTGTCACTAATATTGGGGAGTTATACGGTTTAGCAAAGGCTTCTTCGCTGTAATTTATCGCTTACACAATAGGATTCTGACGATTTATATGTATTTTGCCGGCTTAAACTCGTTATGTAATTGATAATTTAGCTTTATGAAGTTTCAAAAGGTTTCTCTTTTTGTTCTTTTGGCGTCGACCTGTCTAAACGTCACCGCCCAGAACAATGTACCAGCACAAAAAATGGAATGGTTTGAGGATGCCAAACTGGGGATTTTTATTCATTGGGGTATTTACTCCGTTGATGGTATCTCAGAGTCGTGGTCATTCTTCAATAATTATATTAACCACGATAATTATATCAAGCAGCTTGATGGATTTACAGCCAAAAATTATAAGCCAAAGGAATGGGCTAAATTGATCAAACAAGCTGGGGCAAAGTATACGGTTATCACGACAAAACATCACGATGGGATTTCCTTATGGAATACCAAAGCGGATAAGGCTATTACAACAATGAAAGATGCTGCTGCAAAACAAGATGTTATTACACCATTTGTACAAGCTATACAGCAAGAGGGCCTGCATACAGGTTTATATTATTCATTGCCAGATTGGAGCCATCCCTATTATGATGTGTTTACTCGCGCAAGAAAGCGTTATGAACTGGCCAAAGAACCCAACCGTTGGAACCATTATGTAGAATATTATCAGAAACAACTCAGTGAGTTATCACAGCAATATAAACCCGAACTGATCTGGTTTGATGGGGACTGGGAACATAGTGCCGAGGAGTGGAAAGCAAAGGAAACTCTGGCGCTGTTGCGTAAACATAATCCGAATATCATTATTAATTCGCGGTTGAACCATCACGGTGATTACGAAACGCCTGAACAAGGTATTCCTGTAACCCGTCCGGAAACTAAGTTTTGGGAACTCTGCTACACCATGAACGACTCCTGGGGCTATCAACCATTTGACAAGAAATACAAATCACCCAACATGATTATCCGCACCTTGGTTGATTGTATCTCGATGGGCGGAAATCTGTTGTTGGATATCGGTCCAAAAGCCGATGGAAGCATTCCTGAAGAGCAAATGAATATTTTGAAGCAGCTGGGAAGATGGACAAATAAACACGCAACGGCTATTTATGGTACAAGAGCAGGTATTCCATTTGAGAATTATCAAGGAAAGTCCGCTTTGTCAAAAGATGGGAAAACACTTTATCTCTATGTATATGAGCAAAAACCGCAATTACAACTAAAGGGTTTGCTGAATACAGCTCTTCCAGAGCTTTCAGTTGTGGGGGATGCCGCCTCAAAGGTGACAGCAACTACTGCCGATGCAGCAATCCAATTGGATCTAACGAAAGTTAACTTCGATCAAGATGTTACCGTTTTGGCGTTGAAATTCAAGGATAAGGTTCAATGGCAGGCTCCACATGGAAAAGAGGTAAGCCTGGAAAATGTTTTAAACAACAAACATACTGGTACTGCGTTAAATCAAATTGCGTCAACACTGCATGTTGGAAAGAATATCTTCGATCATTCCGGTTTGACATTAGACGGTATGGAGACTAAGTTGGCTACGGGGCACCTGACAAATCCAATCGTGTTGGATTGGGTTAAAAAGCATGCTGAAGCACTTTACGAAACCGGAAAAGGCTTGCCAGAGGGACATTATGAAGGCTTAAGTGCACTTTCCAAGGATCGTCAGACCCTGTATCTTTTTGTGGAAGGAACTCCAACAGGACCTATTGCACTTAAAGGAATAAAGAATGGTATTGCACGTATTCGAGTCGTAGGTGAAGGTTCTATGATCAACCATGAGATTTTCAATAAGCTCTATTGGAGCAGTATTCCGGGGATAGTTTATATCCAGGCACCAAAAGAGCGTTTGGATAAAAATATGACAGTGATTGCGGTATTGTTGGATTCGCCTTTAGCATTGCACCGCGAAAAGGTAGGCGCAATTGAAAATAATCTGTAACTTCCTTTTATTAAATTATATCGAGCCCAAGATAATCCTATCTTGGGCTTTTTAGTTCTAGATGAATGGTAATATTTGATGTTTATCTTATGGAGAGAAGCATTTTTTATACTAACTTAGGCAGATGAGTCTATCGTATATTTTTCTGTTGTCTTTGTCAACGGTTATGCTCTTAGTTTCCTGCGGTGCCGGAGATGGAAATAAAATGGAACGACAACGGGCGGATTCTCTGTGCAATGAAGTAATCAATGGAAAATTAAACCTGGAGAAATTGGCGGAATCCGATGAATTTATGTATTTCGATGAAAAATATTTTCATGAGCCAGCCGATTTGAAGACAATCACTGCATTTGATAAGGTACAGATTCAGGTTGTAACTTATCGGATTTACAAACATGTCAAACTTGTGGATAACAGATACCAATTTGCTGTAAAACAAGCCAAGAATCTACATATACCCAACAAAGCATTTGTCTATTACCAGCGGTCTTTTGATGAAATGAACCGAAAGGCGGCCGCTAGCAAGGATTCGATTCGGTTGGAGCTTCCAGATGATTATGCTACTAGGTTGATAAAGGAATAAGACAGGTTGTTCATTTTCAAAAGAAAGTATGTCTGAATCTATCAAAATCGGGAGATTTTCTTATTTTTAAAGGACTAAAAAGCCAAATGGAAAAGAAAAATATCGTTGTATTAACTGGAGCAGGTATTTCTGCCGAAAGTGGTATACCTACTTTTAGGGATGCGAATGGGCTATGGGAAGGGCATGACGTGATGGCTGTCGCCTCAATCGAAGGCTGGAACAAAAATCCAGTACTGGTGCAGGAATTCTACAACCTTAGACGGAAAGCAGCATTGGCCGCACAGCCAAATGCTGCACATGTGGCCTTACGTCAATTAGAGTCAGCTTACCAGGTTACGATCATTACACAAAATGTAGACCTATTGCATGAGCGGGCTGGTTCCACAAAGATTATCCATTTACATGGCCGTTTGGATCAATCCAAGTCATCCCTTGATGATCGGTTGGTTTATCCAATTGAGGGGGACGAGATAAAAATGGGCGAACTCTGCGAAAAAGGTAGTCAACTGCGACCAAATATTGTCTGGTTTGGTGAGGCTGTCCCAGAGATTGAACGGGCGATGTTGCACGTTGCTGAGGCAGACATCCTGATTATTATCGGAACTTCGTTACAAGTTTATCCTGCCGCGGGACTTCGAGAATTTGCACCGAGCCATTGCCGATCATTTTTAATAGACAAACAGATTCCGAATAGTACAGCATTGGGCCGTGTGAAATGTTTTGAACAGGCAGCGACGGTGGCAGTACCAAATTTAGTAACACAGCTACTTCAGGAAGCCTTGGATAAAGGTTAATATAACAATGAATTATAAACCCACCATGGTTGTGAGTTAAATGGAATAAATTTTTTAAGATGAAAAGAATAATAGGATTGTTCTGTGGTTCTGTTTTGGCGGTTGCCTGCCACAACAACTCGGAGGTAAAAGTAAACACAAGTACAAACAATGCGCCGATACAACTGGATAGCGCACAGGCAAAACATCTCCTTACATTGCCCTTGCACTGTATTGAAGTTGAATATCCCAACAAATTGGGACAGGTGCTTGGAAGTGATCAGGATTTGAAGGGACCACGGACTTTGCATCCCATTTTTTATGGCTGTTTTGACTGGCATTCATCTGTTCACGGCTATTGGTCCATCGTACGCATTTTGAAGCAATTTCCGGATTTGGATAAATCTGGAGCTATACGGAAGCAGCTTAATTACAATATCACAGCCGAAAATGCAGCAGTAGAACTAACTTTCTTCCAGGATAAAAATAATAAGAACTTTGAGCGGACCTACGGTTGGGCATGGCTCTTACAGTTGCAAAAAGAATTATTGACCTGGAAAGATCCGGATGCAGAACGTTGGGCAAAAATTCTGGATCCAATGGCAAAGCATGTTATGAAAGCTTATCAGGAATATTTACCGAAATTGGTCTATCCGATCCGGACAGGCTATCACGATAATTCAGCTTTTGGTCTTTCATTGGCATTGGACTATGCACGGGGGACAAACAATGCCGCCTTCGAAAAATCTTTGACGACAAACGCTGTGAGGCTATATGATCTTGATAAAAACTGTAATATCTCTTTTGAACCCAGTGGAAGCGATTTCCTTTCACCCTGTCTTGAGGAAGCGCTCTGCATGAGTGTAGTTTTAGGCGAGGACCAATATCGAAAATGGTTGAAAGATTTTCTTCCCGAAATTTTTAATCCGGATTTTAATTTGGAACCTGGTATCGTAAAAGATCGTACGGATGGACATCTGGTTCATTTGGATGGCTTGAATTTTAGCCGGGCTACCTGTCTGAATGGTATCGCTAAGGCACTCCCTGAATTGAAGCATTTGCATGGTTTGGCCAATAAACATTTAAAATATTCATTACCTAATATCACTTCCAAAGATGATTATATGGGATCGCATTGGCTGGGTACTTTTGCCCTTTATGCGCTTTCTAAAAATTAATCGTCAAAAAAAATAATAGAAGCTGTACAATCGATCTTCGGACAACAGCCAGAAAATACAATCCTCCTATTTTTATTAATATTAGGATTGTATTTTACATGTTTTTCTCACCCCATTCATCCATGAGGACCAAGATTTTTTCCAGTGAGCGACCAAGATCGGTCAGTTCATATTCAACTTTAGGTGGTACCTGCTGATAGACAATTCGATTAATCAGCCCGTCCTGCTCCAGCTCTTTCAATTTAGCAATGAGCATGCGCTCTGAAATGCCAACCAACCTTTTTCGCAACTCACCATAACGTAGTCTTTCCTCATGGAGGAGATAAGACAGGATATTTATTTTCCATCTTCCACCAATAGTAGATAAGGTAAATGCAATACCACAATGATCTTTCCAATAAGTTTCATTGATTGTATTGGTGGAATTCTCTTTTCTGTTGTTCATACTTACTTTTTTGTTGGTATCATACAATTTGGTACGTACTGTTATTCATGCAATTTAATAAAGAAATTTGTAGCTCATCAAATAAAATATAAAAATGGAAACTATAAAATCTATTGTTCATTGGTTGAGTTATGCCTATTACCTATACGTATTTGGGTACGCTTCATTGTTTAAAGTCTTTCAGAAACAGTCCATGATGCAGAGCATGGATTCATTAGGCTTTAATAAAATATGGACGTTGGGCATTGGAATAGGAGAGCTGTTCGGTGTTATACTCCTGCTGATCGGTTTATACAAACCCGAGTTTAAGAATATCGGTGTCTTGCTTCTGTTTCCGTTTGCCGTAGGGGCGTTGACAGCACATATGGCTCATCAGGAATACCATCATTTCTATAATTCGCTAATCATGTGTGTGCTGAGTATTGTCATATTGGCGACGGACAAACAGTTTAAAATCACCGTCTAGTTTTTTTGTGTAGCACAAATCGAAATCAATTGAAATATATTCATGATTTGTGCTACTTTTTAATTGTTTTGATCAATACGATCTGAGTGTTTTATTTGGCTTTACTTATCCAATAGAATTCCTGATCGGTATATTCTTTACCATTCGATTAGACTTTACTGCTAAACTTCCTGCTATTTCTTGGTTAATTACACATAGCGCATTTTTTTTATGCTATGTTATGTTTCACTCTTGTTTTGGAAGTAACGGCTTTTTTAACATCAACATCATCTGTACACATGAGTACGATACTTTATGCATTTGCCATCAGGGCCATTACAATCAGTTTTTTCATACGGCATCTGGTCCTGACCATCGGATATCCTAAGTAGCCATCATTAATAAATAATAGCCTTTTTCTATACCCAGTTTCAAGAAAATGTCTGCACGGACTATTTATTTCGAGGTCCAATCTAAACAATATCAGTCGGGTGATGGTTTACTTACGGGATTTACTCATAAGCATCATATGATGCTTTAAATAGATTTGTTATAAAATATATGATAGAAAAGAACAATTCAAAAAAGATCAATGACCATTTGGCTAATGAACGTACATTCTTAGCTTGGATAACGACGAGTTTGGGGATTATGGGTTTTGGTTTCGTTGTCGTCAAATTTTCCTTATTTATACAACAGGTAACACTCATGCTCAGCTCAAAAAAAACGATGGATATTGAACATGAATATTCAGGAATTGTTGGTGTTTCAATTGTTATTATAGGTTCAATTACTGTCGTATTAGCTTATATAAAATATAGAAAAGTGACCAAACAGATAGAGGCGGAAAACTTTACCTATGGCTCGTATACGATTGCATTGATGTCTGCTTGTTTTCTGATTATCGGCCTTCTGCTCGGATGGCATTTGATCGATAGCTTATAAAATCAATATCTGGCAAATGGATAATACGATTTACATCAGGTGTTGTTGACAAATAGACCATAAATCTCAAGAGTAGGAATACCATGACTGGCGTTACGGATATTAAATGAACAGTAATGAATTTTAAAAGAATGCCTAACAGGTGAAAATATCTATTTACTTTGTATGATGTAACAGAATAGATATGGTAAAAGTTCAATAGAGATAGTGAAATTGATAATGGTTTTGCTATTAACAACGAATAGCAAAAAATAAGATATCCTACAATCCTTCGTAAATAAAAAAAATACTTGTCAAATTTTCGGTTGTAGAAAGAATGTATTCGCTATAGATTTGTTCTATCATCATAAATAATCGCATTATGGAATTAAGTTTCGAACAAATGTATCAGGCTATCATTGATAAAGATATCAATTATGAGGGTATATTTTTTACTGCTGTAAAGACAACGGGAATTTTTTGTCGACCTTCCTGTACTGCAAGGAAACCCAAACCTGAGAACATCGAATTTTTCAAATCGACCAAAGAATGTATCCTGCGTGGATATCGTGCATGCAAGGTATGCCATCCACTTGAGATGTTAAGTGAAACACCCGCCTACATCAAACAGATTATAGCCGAACTATCAGCCGATCCGAGCATAAAGTTCAAGGACTACGATCTACGTCAACGCCACATCGAGCCGAACCAATTGCGACGCTGGTTTATGAAAAATCATGGCATAACCTTTCATGCCTATCAGCGGATGTTTAGAATAAATTCGGCATTTAAAAAAATCCAAAAGGGCGCTTCCGTGACAGATGTCGCTTTTAACTCCGGATTTGAGTCACTTAGTGGTTTTGGCGATTCCTTTAAGCATATTTTTGGAGTCTCTCCGAAGAATAGTAAAGCGCAAAGTATGATTGATTTAAAGCGAATTGAGACCCCGTTAGGCACTATGTATGCTTGCGCTGTACCACAAGGTGTATGTCTACTTGAGTTTACAGATCGAAAAATGCTCGAAACAGAGTTCAAAAATCTTGCGAAAGCACTCAATGGAACAATTGTCCAAGGCGATAATCCCCATTTTCCCTTGCTAGAAAGGGAGCTTCAAGCTTATTTCGAGGGTAGACTAAAAGAATTTACAGTGCCACTATTTACACCAGGTTCGGAATTTCAAAATTCTGTATGGCAGGCGTTGAGAGAAATTCCATACGGACAAACAAGATCTTATAAACAGCAGGCGCTTCATATCGGAAAACCGGAAGCGTTACGTGCTGTCGCCAATGCCAACGGAATGAATAGGATTTCCATTTTGGTACCCTGCCACAGAGTGATCGCTGCCGATGGAGGTCTAAGCGGTTACGGTGGTGGTATCTGGCGAAAAAAATGGTTGCTGGAGCTAGAAAAGCAATTGTGCTGATCGCACGAATTCCTGTATTTCCTAATTTATAAACATTAATTCTATTCCCATGAGTACGACTATTAATAAGTGGTATGCACTCCTTATTGTGCTTACAGCACCCTTATTGTATGTGATTGATATATTTATCATCAATATTGCCATACCAACAATCAAAAGTAGCCTGCACGCATCTGATGGTGAAATACAGCTTGTTATCGCATCCTATTTATTGGGTAGTGCATGTTTTTTGATCATTGGTGGGCGAGCGGGAGATTTTCTGGGCAAAAAGAAAGTTTTCTTTTGGGGGATGTTGGCCTTTACATTAACCTCCTGCATCTGTGGACTAAGTCAGACAGCAGCACAGCTAAATATTGCCCGGTTTTTTCAAGGTGTAAGTTCTGCTTTTATGGTTACCCAATCTATTTCTTTGATTCAATTGCTGTTCACAGATACAAAAGAGAGGGCAGTTGCCATTGGATGGTATGGTATAACTTTGAGTATTGCTGCGATTATCGGACAGGTATTGGGGGGGTATCTGGCCGAAATATATTTTTTCGTTGAAGGTTGGCGTTTAATATTTTTTATTAATCTTCCTGTTGGGATCCTTTCGCTTTTGGCTATCCATCGTTACTTGATCGAAACACCGAAAACTGCTCAGGGTAGATTTGATTATCTAGGCGCTTTTGTGCTAACAATCGGACTAGCCTGTCTGATCTATGCATTGACAGAGGGAAGGGAAAATAACTTTCCTTGGTGGTTTTATGTGTTGTTTATCCTGTCGCTGTTATTTTTGACCTTGTTTGTTTTTATTCAGCAAAAGAAACGATTAAATAAACAGTATCCGCTGATTGATATTTCACTGTTTAAAATAAAGGATTTTAGCATTGGCTTATTTGCTGTATTGTTTCACTTTATGCTCCATACCGCATATTTATTGATAATAGCTGTTTATTTACAAAGTGGATTGGGGGTAACGGCATTAACATGTGGGTTATATTTTATCCCCCATGCGATTTTCTTTATGTTGTCTTCTCGAATTGCTTCCATGTTACTGCCAAAGTTTGGCAAGACGGTTCTACAATTGGGATTAGCGATCATATTGCTTTCGTTTTTAATGCAGATTTTCTTTTTTACAGAACAAGACAAGCCGTTCCTATCAATGTTTTTTTTAGCCCTCTATGGTCTTGGAAATGGCTTTGTATTACCTTTTCTCTTGAATGTCGTTTTAAACAATATCCATGAAAAAGATGCAGGTGCTGCTTCAGGAGTATTTTCAACATTTCAGCAAACAGCGTCGGCTTTGGGAATCAGCGTTATTGGAGGCGTTTTTTATACCGTATTGAACACAGGGGGCTATCTTGGGAACTATCTGTTTGCTTTACAGTCCGGACTCATGGTATGTATCCTCTTCTTAATAGTTGTTTGGGGAATGTTATGTCTATTGCCGAACGAGAAAAAACTGTAATTATTTGGCAGTTGATCCGCATATAGGGTAGTACAAATAAGTCGCATCTTTTGTCAAGCCAATTTTTATGTCTAATCGTAATGATTTAATCATCTTTTGAACATCAATCCTACTAATTGATGTTCAAAAGCAAGATTAGCTTTTCATATTCATTCTTTCTTCCTGAAGATCGAGTATGCGAAGGTGTTTTCTAATGATTTCTTCGTCTAATAAAAGCTCTTCACGATTCTTATTGATCAACCACATTCTTTGAGTTTCTAGGATGTCGATATAGATTTTTCTGTATTCAGCGTAGTTAATGATGATTTCCGAACTGGTCAATTGGTTTTCATATTTCTGCAACTGATCTTTCAATGTCGGAAAGCTGTCTACTTTGTCAGCGTAATCTTTACGAATTTTCTCTACAGCTACTTGGGCAAGTTTGTTTTGGATTTCGTAATCGATTTCCTTTTCTGTCCGCACAAAATCTCGATCTACTGGCGGGAATTTCTTTAATAAAAAGGGAAGCGTAAGCCCCTGTACAAGCAATGTTAATAGAATAGCGACAAATGTGATAAAAAGGATCAGATTTCTTTGTGGAAAAGGTGCCCCATTCTCTAAAGTTAAGGGAATTGAAAGTGCTGCAGCCAGGGAAACTACCCCCCGCATTCCGGTCCAGCCAATGATCATGGGTGTTTTCCAGCCTGGGGACTGTGCGTCTGCCACAGTGATGAAATTTCTCATCACTAAAGTAGTAATTACTGCCGCATAGCCCGCCAGAATCCGCACAATAACGAGCACCGCTGTAACCGCAACTCCATAACCAATTGCGGTGTAAATATCAGTATCCCCTAAACCGTTCACAATTTCGGGCAAATCCAAGCCGATGAGCATAAAAACAATTCCGTTGAGCAAAAAGCAAAAACTTTCCCAGACTGTTACTGTGCGTATTCTGGATGCACTACTCAAAAAATCGTGACTGCGATAGGAGAGAAACAATCCACCGCTTACCACTGCTAGCACTCCGGAGGCATGAAGCTCCTCTGCCGCCAGATACATGGAGAATGGCGCAATGAAAGTCAGCAATATATCTGTATTTGGATCCGTTGGTAGGATTTTGTGCATTTTCAAGAAAATATACGCAAGTGTGATTCCGATACCTACACCACCGACGCACATCCAGACAAAGCTTCCTGCTGCCTCATACCATACAAATTGGCCTGTTGCAGCGGCAATCATCGCAAAACGGAAAATGATCAGCGAAGAAGCGTCATTCAGCAAACTTTCGCCTTCAAGAATTGATGCAAGTCTTTTCGGTACTTTTACAAATTTTAAAATTGCACCTGCGCTTACCGCGTCAGGGGGAGAAACTATTCCGCCCAATAAAAATCCCAAGGCTAAAGAGAATCCTGGGATAAAATAGTTCGCGAAAACCGCAACCGATAATGCAGTGAAAAAGACAACGACGAAAGCAAAGCTGAAGATAATCCTGCGCCATCGCCAGAGTTCCTTCCAGGAAGTTGACCAAGCGGCTTCATACAATAATGGTGGTAAAAAAATAATAAATATTAATTCAGGCTCCACTTTTATCGGTGGTACCCCTGGAATAAAACTTATTAAAAGTCCTGCCAACACAAGCAAAACAGGATATGCAACCTGAATTTTTTTTGCCAGCATAATGAGCATGGTAATCAACAGGACCAGAAAGAGATAGAATGCGAAATTTTCTAACATGTATTCGTTTTAGATACATAAATATATATTAAAATTTTAAAAACATGTATAGCCCGTTTAAAATTTAAATTGAGCTAAAAGCTGCACAGCTTTGCTCAGCATGATGCTCAAAAAAAATGTTAGAAACCTTTGGCATTGAGAACAACTTTGAATTAATAGGACACAGAAATTTGATAAAAGAACAAAACCTGTAGGTATTCTCCAAGGCATACCATCTCCAAAAGCATAAATCATCCTTCCATTCAGTAATAAAGAGTCAAGCCCAATGAGATGACTCTTTATTACGTTGGTGTAAAAATGAAGCTGATCTTTCAGAAAACACTAAAATGTTGGTGGTGTAGTATTTAGATCAGAATTCAAGAAGTCATCAATCATCGGAACTAACCAATCCATGCGGTACATCATACCGATATGTGTTGTTCCGGGTAGAATGGCCAGACGAGATTTAGGTAATCCATGTATATCACCCATTTTCCCACCGCCCAAGGCGCGAAATAATGCTAATGCATGTTCATATTGTATGCCATCGGCATCACCAATAGCCATAAAAAGGGGGGCTTTTATTTTTTTCGCGTCTTTGGACCAGTCGTAAGGTTCCAGGTCGATGCTGATCACTTTCTTTACAAATTCGGGAAAATGTTTTGGATCGTTGCCAAGACTGTCGTATTGTTTCTCGATGGGCGAACCTTTAAATATATCCGCTGTTATCGATCGATAAGAGGCTTCTACATCAGGCCACCATCCATCATGTGCATAACTGCCAGACAGTACGATTAACCTCCGCACCTGTTCGGGATGCCGTATGGCCAACTGAAAAGCTACGCCGCCACCCATGCTGTAGCCCAATATGTCGGTACTATCTATTTGAAGATGTCTCAATAATCCGGATACATCATCGGCCATACCCTCATAACTGATTTTTCGAGCAATATCTCTGGTACGTCCGTGCCCCTGCATTTCCGCGACAATTACTTTTCGCCCCTTAAACATTGGGATGGCCTGAGACCAGTTCAATGGAATCGTCATATAGGATCCGTGGAGTAATATTAGAGGCTTACCTTCACCATAAACTTCATAATACATTTTTAATCCATTGACATCAGCATAACCGGTTTCTGATGGTTTGTTAACAATCGATGTATTCGCTGGAGAGCCCGTTCGATCGTTTTTCTGTTGTTGACAGGATATAAATAACGCAAAAACTAGTGTTATTATTAGCCCTAATGTCATTTTTGTTTTCATATTTATTTGATTGTTAAAATATTATAAACAAATTTATTCTTTTTCAATATTGAGTTTAGGTTGAATATCCGACAATTTAAAGGGGGAAAAACGACAAAACGATAGGGGATAATTATTTTAACTATTTTAGTGGGAGAAAAGCGGAACATCGAACGTTCCAGTATGCTTACAGACTCTTAGGATAATCGGTCAATCATGGGAAATACCGTTGCGGAAATGTTAGAAATGTATGGGCTTAGTACAGCTGAGAGCTTGATCGATAACTTGGGCACTACTTGGAGTGAAAATGAAATAAGGGAATATTGTTGGCAGGTACTAAGAACTTTTCCTGATCTAAAAAAGGAAAACTGGTCAACAGGAATAGAAGGTGGAGATTATATCTATAGTTTATCCGGTCATTATATATTTATTACAGATGATATCTGGAGCTTTAACCTGATTGCTCAGAGACCAGTATTGGAGTTGTTGGTCGCAGAAATGATTGGGTTAAATAAAACAAAGCATGATGATATTTAATATTGGCGGATGGGGTCACGGATCCTTGTCTTATCGTTCGATTCTGAACATACGGTGTCCGATTATGATCAATATCTGACCGTCAATATGTCGTAGTGTGTTGTTTAACAGTAGTATACTGTTTTGGCAAGTGAGTTGATAAAGAAGTTAATCGAGAAAATTGTGTAAAAGATGAAGCGGAAATCATCAGCTTTTTTGCAACAAAAACCGAAAAAAGGGACATGAATTATATTATTCGGAATCTAAAACTTAACATCTTATGAAGATCATAAAATCTTTACCTATTGCCCTAATTTTCGGCCTAACGGTCTCAACAGCTTGTGCGCAAACCGAAAGTCAGCTCCAAAAAGAAATTTCCGGTGTTGAATCAGGGTTGATACCACCTGTCCGTTTTGAGGGGGAGCAGTCTTGGGATATTGCCTCACGTATGAAGTTTTATAATATTCCCGGTGTGAGTATTGCTGTTATCAGAGATTCAAAAGTTATCTGGAGTAAAACCTACGGTGTTGTAGATCTCGAATCCAAGGCTGCAGTGACCGCCAAGACATTGTTTCAGGTTGCTTCTATGAGCAAACCGGTCAGTGCTTACGCTGCGCTAAAGGAGGTAGAGCTTGGCAAATTAGCTATAGATAAGGATGTGAATTCATTTCTAACTTCGTGGAAAGTTCCAGATAATGAATGGACCAAAACGAAAAAAATCACACTTAAAAATATCGTTAGCCATACTGCTGGTTTTACAGTAAGTGGATTTCCAGGATATAAAGTAACAGATCCGATTCCCGGGGCAGTAGCCGTATTGAATGGAGGGAAACCCGCCAACACTCCTGCGGTCTTTGTAGATAAGCTTCCAGGGGCAAATTTTCGCTATTCAGGAGGAGGATATACTGTGATGCAACAGATGCTTATGGATATCGAAGGGAAAGATTACACGAGCATTATGAATGAGAAAGTACTGCTACCATTGGGGATGAAGAATAGCACATTCGCACAACCACTTCCAACTGGACAAGCAGCGTTTGCAGCCACAGCCTACTCTGCAAATGGAAAGCCTGTTGAAGGGAGATACCATGTTTATCCAGAGCAGGCTGCAGCAGGATTGTGGTCTACAGCCGAGGATTATGCAAAGTTTGTTATCGATATTCAACATACATTGGCTGGCAAAAGCAATACAGTTATTTCCAAAAAGACAGCAGAAGAATTTACCAGCCCTTTCATTGAATCCTTTATCGGTCTAGGGCTATTTATTGAAAACTATGCTGGAGCGGTGTACTTTTGTCATGGTGGTTGGAATGAAGGTTTTAGTTCCTATTTTATTGGAAGCAAGACTAGTGGAGACGGGGTTGTCGTATTGACAAATACCAACAAACCTCTATTTATTAACGAACTCGTTCGCGCTGTCGCTTTAACCTATAAGTGGCCCAACTACATTGCTCCAGCTAATAAAATTTTACCAGTAACCTCACAAGAGCTCAGTTCCTATATCGGACGTTATCGTGCTGATAAATATGGATTAATCAAAGTCTATAAAGAAAATAATAAACTGATGGCTATACAAAATCTGGACACGCCTGTCGAACTGATTAAAGTGGGGGTAGACACATTCGCGATGCATGACTGGGATTTTAAAATGGCTTTTGTAAAAGATAAAGCTACAGGTAAGGAGGAGCTTGTTCAGGTTTTGCGTGATAAAACAATCCATGCCAGAAATCCAAAGCTTAACGAAGGCGATGTCATTCCGTTGGAGCTGATTTTAGGAGGTCATTTTGAACAGGGCGTAAAAGCCTATCAACGTGCAAAAGAAGAGGATAGCGAACATAGGCTGCTTTCAGAAGATTTTCTGAATGGCACAGGTTATGAGCTCCTTTCTCAAAAGAAATTGACCCAAGCGATCGATATTTTCAGAGTCAATACGATTTTATACCCCAAGAGCGAAAATGTATATGATAGCCTGGCCGAAGCTTATCTGAAAGCGGGCCAAAAAGACAAAGCAAAGCAGAACTACAAAAAGTTGATGGAAATCAATCCTAAAAACGAAAAAGTAAGTAAGATATTAGAAACCCTATAATAAAAGTGTAATGAGGTAATTTTTTGTTAATTTGCACACATGTCAATGCAAGCAAATGCCTATCAATTATTTTCCAAAGAGATTCTATCTATCTGGAAAAGTCAAGATGTGTCCTATATTAAAGTGGAAGAATTGTTTACCATCGAAGGGATTACCTTTTTTGAGCTAATCCCTGATTCGGAGCTTTTGGATGGGGGAGAACTCGATACACTTTATGCGATAGGTTCGGAGGATGTCGATGATATGCTATTATTCAGTAAGAATGTTAAGTTTGTCGTCCACAATATTTATTTGGAAGAAGATTAAGTAGATTAAAGAACAGCACAAATGACCTTGGGTAGTTACAATCTATTGCGCGCTGCGGTTGATATGGACCAGCGGTTGAGCAGTGACGGTAAGTTTTTAGGACGGTTTAATGTCATGGGAACCAAGAAGGGAAATTTTCAGCAAAATGTCGGTCACGAACAGTTTGTTTTGAACCCATCCTTTAAGTATAATGCCAGCGAAAATACGAACGTAATATTCGAATATATTCTCTCTTAATATAATTTTGAAGGTGGATTTTCAAAGTACGCCTATGGCATAGACGGTTTTAAGGAGGTGAAAAAGAACTTTTCATTTAGCGATCCGATTATGAATCCGACCAAGTCCTGGGAACACAATATCTATGGGATAATCAACCATAACTTTAACGAGGATTGGCTGTTGACTCTATGAGTTGTATGATGAAACATTTCAGGAGCAAGTGGGATTGTTGCTGGATGGAGGGACTGCAGATCCATCCTACGGGCGAAACAAAGAGATTTGCCTGAAGAAAACCTGGTTTCAGAATAAATTGATGACCAATTTGACAGCTTACCATTTGACAAAGACCAATATGCTCACTGCGGAGCCTGGAGATATACGCACTATGGATGGCGGGCAGTCAATCCGCAGGGATTTAGGTTGAACCTAGCCTATAAGTTCTAATGCGTGCCGTTACACAGTAAAAATTATTTGTCACTTATTTTACTGGGGGTGTCCAAAAAATCGGGCACCCCTATTTTTATGCAGTTCTGCTTACTTCCCCACGACAAGCTCACCTTGACTATTCCATAGCAGATGAATTATAAGAAAATGCGGCACTAAGTAAAAGCGTGGACATATGGACGATTATACTCTAACCATAAATGGTATTTGTAATAAGCGATTGATCTGCGATTTCATGTTGATCAAAAAGGTAGATCTGTCAAAAGAGAGATAACCGTTACAAAAGGCTAATCAGCAATTTATATTTTTTAGGATAATTATTTTGGAAATGTATCGTATTTATTGAAAGTCATTAGAATCGATTTACCATTTTTTTGATCACTCAGGGATCATTCGCTTGCTATTATTTAACCTATCAGTCAGCAATAGGATGTTTAGTTATTTATAATTAGTCTAATTAATTTCATTTATACAATTGGATGTGCTATATTCGGCTCCATAATTTTTTTTATGGGAATCAGATCTATACCTATTGCAGTAGCGATGCTTTCGCTCACAGGAGTCGCCAATGCGCAGACAGCGAGTATCTTTGGTAAAATAACTACAATTGATGGTAATTCGGCAGAGTCCGTCAATTTGACCATTAAAGGAATTAATCGGCAGACGCGGACAGATAGAAGTGGGAACTACAAATTTGACCGATTGAAACCTGGAAGTTACCAGATTGTCGCCAGTTTCACAGGGCTAAATTCGATTGAAAAGGAAGTAACTGTTGAAAATAATAAACCTGTCATCTTGGATTTCGCTTTAAACGAGAACTACGCTCAACTGCAGGAGGTACTGGTATCTGCTTTCAAAGTCAACCGAACGATCAGCGCTGTAGCCAAGATGCCCTTGAGCAATATAGAGAATCCGCAGGTGTATAGTACCGTTTCGCATGAGTTATTAAAACAACAGGCAATCACAAATTTTGATGATGCCCTGATCCGAAATGTCTCGGGGCTCAGCCGCACATGGGAATCCACAGGTCGAGCAGGAGATGGAGGTGCATATTTTTCCTTGCGGGGTTTTGAAGCACAAAGTAATCTTGTTAACGGGCTTCCCGGCTTATCAAGCGGTATCCTAGATCCGGCCGGAATAGAGGAGATTCAAGTCTTGAAAGGACCCTCCGGTACATTATTCGGCGCCAGTTTTTATGGGTATGGTGGTGTAATCAATACGATTATGAAAAGACCGTATTTTGAAAATGGAGGTGAAGTTTCCTACAACTATGGTAGCAATAAGTTGCATCGGGCGACAGTTGATCTCAATGGCATACTGAATAAAGGTAAAACCCTGGCACTCAGGATCAATTCAGCCTATCATCATGAATACAGTTTTCAGGATGCGGGATTTAAAAAATCCTTTTATTTTGCACCATCGTTGACCTATAAAGTAAATGACAGGTTTACAGTTAATCTGATGACCGAATTGCTTGACATGAAAAGGGCTGTTGCTCCGGTTTTTTTCCATTCGGATAGGGTAGCACCGCTTACATTTAAAACTATAGACGAACTAAACCTTGATCCCAAGCTTTCCTTTACAAGCAATGAACTGACCATCAAAAATCCGCGGACGAATATACAGGGCGAAGTACTCTATAAAATCAATGAAAAATGGAATTCGCAGACCGTGGTTTCATTTGGAAAGGTGAAGTCGAATGGAATATACACTTATATATGGGGTAACCAGGGCAATTTTTTTGACCAATATTTTCACAATGAAAATCAAAAGACCAGAACCTATGATCTGCAGCAAAATTTCAACGGTGATTTTAAATTGGCTGGCTTAAGAAACAGGCTTTTGGTTGGTGTTGACTATTTTTCAAGGAATGTAAAGGAAAATGGATCCGGCTGGGGACTAGGGCGTAGGGTAAGCCCACAGGGTGAAATAAAAGGACCATTGGATGAAAACTCAACAGTATTAGATCCCGTTCCACTGACCAAGGATGCCATTGACAAGTTGCTTGCAGGGACACAAGCCGGAGGTTCTTCCCATATCAAAAATAGCTCATTTAGTGTATATGGTTCCGATCTAGTGGATCTTACAGATAAACTCTCCGTTATGGTGAGCCTGCGGGCAGATTATTTTGACTCAAAAGGCGATGTTTCCAATAAAGATGATAATTATAGCCAATGGGCACTTTCTCCAAAATTTGGAATTGTCTACGAGATCGTAAAAGATAGAGTCTCGATATTTGCTAATTATATGAATGCTTTCTATAATGTCGCACCGAGCATAACCTATGACGACAATAATGTAAAAACAGGTGTACAGTCATTTAAGCCCGAGCGGGCTAACCAATGGGAATTTGGCGCCAAAGCAAATTTGATCAAAGATAGACTATGGACCACATTAGCATTATACGACATTACAGTTGCAAATAGAGTATACAGTACACCAACCGGATCTATACAAGGGGGGAAGGTAGAAAGCAAGGGTTTTGATTTTGATATTGAAGCATTGCCTTACCAGGGAGTTTCGGTAAAAGCTGGCTTTAGCTATAATGATATCCAGATAATTGCCGGGAATGGAAATGACTTCTATAATGAAAAAGGACGAGCTCCCGGAGGACAAGGCCCGGGTACTTTGGCAAATCTTTGGGGAAGTTATCAGATTCAGCATGGGAAGTTGCGAAATCTCGGTTTTGGAATCGGAGGTAACTATGGTGGAAAATATAAGGTAGTAGACAATAGTGTGACGGGTGTATTTGAACTTCCGAGTTATGCGCTTTTAAACGGAAGTATCTTTTATTCTTTTCATAAATTCCGCGTAAACTTTAATATGAACAATATCAACAATAAACAATACTATATTGGTTATTGGTCTGTTAATCCACAACAAAAAAGAAATTTTGTGGCAACAGTTTCCTACAAACTGTAATTTAAGATGCTTACCAAATTGGAGGAGATTTAGCTGAAATCCTTCAGACGCTCCAACGGCAGATCGTTTAAGGACCTGCCGTTTTTGTTGCTATATCCAGGGATTTTATTTCCCATTTTATGTTATCAAAAGGCCAAGCTTCTCGAAGGAGAGCGCAACTGGCCAGCAGCGAAGTAGATTTTACTAAGTATGTGCCATCGGGGATTTGTAAATTTGAACACGGACAAAAAATAGTTGTTTGGCGACTTGGCTACTATTGATTCCAATCGGGGTAACTACAGGCTGGTTACTTTAGGATCTGCTCTCTGTACCTGATTCCCATGCACCCATGGTATCAATAAATTGATGAAGGCTTTTTCCTAATTCAGTCAGTTCGTAATCAACCGATACAGGCATGGTAATATTTTGTGTTCTAGTGATAAGCTTGTTCGGTTCAAGGAACCTGTTTTTATCCCTATGAATTAGCCGGAATTATTTTTCGGATGGCATTGCTTAAAACCTGTATCCCAGTGACAATGCGGTGCGGAGCCCCGCAAAGGGTCCTTTGGTTGTTATGGTGACACCTTCGGCGCTGACTTCTTTTTTCAGATCTAGTACATCGATGTCAAAATTGTCCAATTGTTTTCGAACCTCCCGTTGTTCCTCTGCGCTAAGCTGCATTTTCCCCTCAAATGTACCTTTGTTGAATCCATAATTTGGACCGATAATCCGCCAGTCTAAATAGATCGCATCACCGAGGCGCCATTGGCTACCGATCGCCACTCCGACAGTAAGAGCATTCAAAGAGCCTGAAATAGGAACCTCTTTTTGATAGTCTGACTGATCGACCGAAAGTATGGTGGAGAGGTGGTAGTTGGAATACTTGATAAAGGGTGCGATATAAAATCCTTTAAACGCTTCTTTATTTCGGAGGTAAAATCGCAACTCTGGTGTAAACGAAAAAGCCGCAAGTTTTGCCTCGCCAAGAATATTATAAGTATCATCGACACCGGATTCCCATATCGACCGGAATGGAAGGCCAGATTTGGAACGTAAGCTAAGCGTTCCGTTCAGTGATATATGCTCCTGAATGGTTTTTTCATATTCAAATGCAAGGTTACCAACTGAGAGAGGCAGTAGATTCAATTTAATTAAATTGGATGATTTCTGTGCCTTTAGTCCGGTAATTGCTAATAATCCAATAACCAATGTCGTCAAGTAGTGCAGATTCATAGTTGATGTCGTAAAATAAAATGCCAAATATATCGGAATAGATGATATCATCCAATGTTATTATACAATTTGGGAAATTCTTTTTTATTCATGGAAACGTTGTTTTACAAGGATTTATTTTATCTCGATGGAAAAATAAAAAAGGATGACCAGCTTGCTGAGCCAGTAAACTCCCCGACAACTATATGGTAACAATTTAACAAGATGAGCTGGATAAAGATTAATCAGCGGTAAGACATTGTTTTTAATCTAAACACGTTAAAATTTCTTTAAAGTGTTTTAAAGTTAATTTGTAGTGATTGAAATGATTTGTTGTTAACTATTGTGATTCAAGTGTTTCAAAACTATAGTGTTTATTATACACTATAACGTTTTCGGTAATTACGCAATCGTTTGATGAAATTTCTTAAAGCTTTTCCGCCTATATTGTTACTGATTTTAAACCGCTAAATTTCTTGATATAGAAATTTAAAGATACGATGAAAATAGGTAACGGATATAAAAATCCGGGATGGGGTTCTTGCGAATAAAATAATTAATACAATTCATAAACTTAATTTAAAAACCAATGAGAAAGAACATCTTTTATGTTATTGCATTCTGCTTTATTGCTGCATTTTCATCCTGCAAAAGGGACGGTGGTTTGATTCCTGTTCCTGCTGATCCACAAACCCTGGAACTGGCTGTTGCAGACAGCGTGCAGATTTTCAAAATTACACCATCGGCTTCTACAGAGGTGGATCGACTACAATTCAGAGCAAATCACAACGATATGCAGGCTACAGGATTTTATGTCGCTCCCAATAGCACAATTACGCTGAACGTAAAAATCAATGCCGGTACCACTGTTGCCCGTCTGGCAATTGGTACGCCTTTTCGAGATAATATTCGACCAGTTAGACAGTATTTTAATCTTCAGGCGGGAACGCAGACCTTCACAGCCGATCAGTATGGAGGTTTAGTGTATGTGATTTATACCACCAACAATTACAGTACCCCCGGAGAAATTGAATTGACCTTTGGAGATGGCTTCATTCCTGTTCCGTATTTCCAAAAAGGGAAAACAACGCATGCACAATGGTTGTTGACTTTGGACTCGCTTAAAAATATAGCGCCGGATGTCATGTTCTCTTCTGACCGTACGATTATGGTCGCCAATATGGATGAGGCTCTTCTATATCGGAACGAAGATCAGCAGTTAATTGTCGATCGACTGGACTCTATCATCGGCTTTTCAAATTATATTAGTGGCTTGAGTGGGGCAAGCGGCGTACATGCAATCCCTTATAACAAACATCTAATTACTGTTAGAGATTCTTCTGCTGGGGGGTATATGGCCGCTGGTATTTCTATTTATTTTACAGAATCATTATCGTATAGAATGCTGCAACCTAAATACCTCTCCAATACAAACGGCTGGGGAATCTGGCATGAAGTGGGGCATACTTATCAGCAAAAGGCTTGGACTTGGGGCAATCTTACCGAAACAACAGTGAATGTCTACTCATTGGCCAGCGAAAGAGGATTTGGTATTCCTGTGAGCCGTATTATCGCAAATAATTCCTGGCCAAAATTAGATACGTACTTTCAAAAGAATATAGCAGACCGTGATTTTAATGCGGGTGATAATGACCTAAAAATGATTATGTTCCATCAATTATGGTTGGCATTTGGCGATAACCTCTATATTAATTTGAGTAGATCTACACGTGAAAATCGACCAACCATTTCTACTGATGCCGAAAAGATGCGTTACTTTATGCTTTCAGCCTGTCAGATTACACAAAAGGATCTCTCAGATTTCTTTAGAAAATGGGGCTTCAAAGTTGATGAATCTGTTTATACAGAAATTGCTAACCTTAGTTTAACTGCACCGGCTCAGGATATTACCTTATTGAGGGATTAGACGATTTGATGTCGCTGTCAGCTGACATTATCCTCATTGTTCAGATAGTCTTTTAGAATAGAGGATATTGGAAATAAAAAGGCAAATCATTTTATTGATCTGCCTTTTTTGGGTAAGTAATGGGGCTCGAACCCACGACCCCTAGAACCACAATCTAGTGCTCTAACCAACTGAGCTATACCTACCGTGATTTTGATGTCACAAAAGTAGTATTATAGCCCATATCTTCCAAATGTTTTTTAAACTTTTTGATTAAACAATTGTCTATCAAATGGTATATTTTTATCGGAGCATATTGAAAGGCGACAAAAGATAATATTCGCGTAACAATTTCGGTTCAAATGGCCATAATTGGACCTTGGTCTATTATTTGTATTATACTATTTATGGGAAAATTTTTAAAATTTTTAATCGTTGTAGCCATTTTGGCAGTAGGAGCCTGGTTTGTCTATCAAAAATATAATAGCGGACCACGGGTAGAGAGCAAGCATCAGCTTCTTGTTGATCGCATTGAAGCTATGGGTAAATTGGAATTGGTGAAATATCGCTACAGCGATGTTGTTGAACATAAAAATATCAATACGTTCTTGCCTACGGCAAGCGTATTGCTAATTGTCAAAGCTGATGCTGTTGGTTGTGTGAATTTAACAAAACTGACACCGGAGGATATTAAGGTGGTAGGGGACTCTGTTTCCATTAAATTGCCCGCTCCGGAGATTTGTTATATTAAGATTGACCACGAAGCATCAAAGGTATATGATACCAAAATGGCTTTCCTCCGGGAGGCGGAATTGGTTGATGAAGCTTACAAAACTGCTGAAAAAGCTGTAGCAGATGATGTGAAGAAATCCGATATCCTGCAACAAACCAAAGCAAATGCAACGACTGTGTTCAAACCATTGTTGCAGGGACTGGGCTTTTCGAAGATCAACCTTACTTTTGAGTAGATGGGTTAAGCTCATGTTGATTTTTTCTTGATCTCAGAAAGGTTTGTTTTAATGCTGTATATGTGATCTGTACCTACTTGGGGTAATACCTTTGATGGATTTAAAAATTTTATTAAAATTCGAAAGGCTATTGAAACCACAGGCAAAGGCTATGTTGGTGATCTGTAATTTATTTTCAGTAATCAGTCGGCATGATTCACTGATGCGTACTTCATTGACAAACTGAACAAAGGTCTTTTGTGTACGGGACTTAAAATAACGACAGAACGAATGTTTGGACATATTCGCTAGGGTCGCAACCTGATCCAGCGGAATCTCTTTTGTAAAGTTGTTGAACACAAACTTAAAGATACGGTCGATTTTCTCATTATCTACCGAACTGTAATTGTGCGTGTAACCTGGACTGGAAAGATACGCATATTCATCGGTTGTAATCAACAATTCGATGATTTCAAACAGCAATATTGTTTTTCTAAAACCATAGTCAAGATGAACTATTTGTTCCAATTTGTGTTTTAGCTGCTGCTTTGTTTCTCCCCGAAATAGAAGTCCCCGCTTGGAGGCAGTCAGAAAAGCCTCTATTTTATGTGTTTTAAAAAACTGCCCCAATACCTCTAAGAGTAATTTAGGCTCGACATAAAGTGCCATTGAGCGCGATAGATCTGTCGAATCCTGATTCGAGTTGTCATTGTGCCAAACATGGGGTAGGTCCGGCCCCACAAAAGTCAATTCATCGGTCGAAAAACTGTCGATACTGTCACCTATAATACGTTTACCCTCACTTTGGACAATATAAGTCATCTGGCAGGCACTGTGAAAATGGAATTCGGTGGAAAAAAACGGCTGACAGACTTCTTTTGTTGCAAATGTCGCTATCTCGGATCCCTCCAATATTTTTGTGAAGATGGGTTTCATTTACTGGTTATCATGTTGTTTAATGGAGGTTAAATATAGCTTATTTTGTCATAAATACGAAATTATAGTCAAAATATCGTTAATATAGTGTCAGTATTGAGCAATCTAGGTACAGTTTTATTGTCCTAAGAGTAGTAGTTTAGCATGATGTAAAAAGGAATATTGATAACAAGAATACCTAAATATGATATTAAGAAAATTAGTTCCGTTTGTACCCTTTATGCTCGTTTGTGCAATCTCGATTTTAATGGTTTGCTGTGGACGGGGTAGAGAAATTGAATCTGTCAAACGCTATGCTTCCATTACAGGAGTAAAAGCTGAAAAATTGGAATATTACAAAAAACTACATGCGGATGCGTGGCCGACGGTGCTGCGGAAAATCAAGGAATGCCATATCCAGAACTATTCTATTTTTTTGAAAGAGGTGGATGGGCAACATTATCTATTCAGCTATTTTGAGTATACCGGAGCGGATTTTAATGCCGATATGCAGCGGATGGCTGCTGATCCCGAAACGCAACGTTGGTGGAAGGAAACGGATCCTTGCCAGCTGCCACTCCCGGATGCCCGTGCCAAAGGAGCGGTCTGGTCGGATATGGAAGAGGTATTTCATACCAACTAACTGAAATAGAAAATCCGAATAATAACCTAAAACAAAAAAATGATGAAACCATTATGATTTATTCAGCTACTCTAAAAAGTGGATAAATCTGATAGCTTCATCACAATTGAAACCGCCGAAGGCAGCATGAATGCTTTAAAGAGAAAATTGACTAATGAATAAACAAATTTATACAGATGAAAAAGCAGGTGTTTTTTAGTTTAACCTTATGCTTATTGGCAGCTAAGGTAATCGCCCAAACGAAAGTTGTTATACCCACAGCATTCGATAAACCCAATCGATACCAACAGGAGCAGATCGATCGCAAGTATGGAATGTTTATCCATTTTGGTATAAATACCTTTCACGATCAGGAGTGGACGGACGGGTCAAAACCCACCAGTTCTTATACCCCAACAACCATTGACGCAAAACAATGGGTATCTACGGCGAAAGCTGCCGGAATGAAATATATCATATTGGTCAGCAAGCATCACGATGGTTTTTGCTTATGGGATAGTAAATATACTGATTACGATGTGGCAAATTCAGCTAACAAGACGAATGTTGTGGCGGCGCTGGCAAAGGAATGCCGTAAGCAGGGCATCCGTCTGGGACTTTATTATTCCTTGTGGGACAGGAAACAGAATGGCAATGTAAATGACAGAAAAGCGGATAGAGCTTATAATACCTATATGCTCAGTCAATTAACGGAGCTGCTTGATATGACCAAGAAGTATACAGACATCGTTGAACTTTGGTTGGATGGCGGCTGGGAAAAGGAGAATTACAGATGGCCCGCACAGGAAATCTATACGCTGGTCAAAAGTAAGGCTCCTCAGTGTCAGGTGGGTATCAATTGGACCATTGGTAGTCCCGAAAATGCAGATAAACACGTTGTGCAGCCTAAGGATCAACAGAATTTATTCCCGATACGTTATTTCCCAAGTGACTTCCGTTTAGGTGATCCATATTTGCCAGGTACACCCGATCCTAAACTCTTTACAGCACAGGGAAATATCTACTATATGCCTTTCGAGACAACAGTTGTACTCGGCGAGCGCTGGTTTTATAATACAACAGACAAAAAATACAAGACACTTGCAGAACTGGAAGATATCTACCGTACAGCAACAGCACAGGATAATATACTGATCCTGAATGTTGGACCCAATAGGGAAGGACGTATCAAAGAGACAGATGTGGCGTTGCTTCTCCAATTGAAAGAAAAATTAAAATTATAAAGCAGAAATACACCTATCCATAGATTATAAAAATTAGTATTAGTATGATTACAACGTACGATATCCAGGATCGCCGATTTCCCTTAAATACTGGAGCAGGTAGCGATGCTATACATAAAGATCCTGTATATTCTTATGCCGTTACCCGTTTGTTAGACGATAAAGGACGTGTGGGCACTGGCTTGGCATTCACCATAGGAGCGGGAAATGAACTGGTCTGTCAGGCGGCAGCATTTTATGCGGAGCGGATCAAGGGAATACCCATCGAAGAGCTGATGGCGAACTTTGGCGCAATCTTCAATACACTGAGCAATGAACAGCAGTTTCGTTGGCTAGGACCGCACAAAGGTATTGTACACCTAGCGCTGGCATCGGTGACAAATGCATGTTTTGACTTATGGGCGAAAACGCGAGCTGTTCCGCTCTGGAAATTATTGATCGATCTAACGCCAGAGGAAATTGTCAACACCCTGGATCTTTCCTATCTGGAGGATGAGCTGACAAAGGAAGAAGCCATTGCGCTGATTGCTGAAAATAGACAGAGCCGTCAGGAACGAATGAACATTATTGAAAAGGGATATACGGGTTACGATACCTCTGTTGGCTGGTTTAACTATTCAGACGACCAGGTCAGAGAAAACTGTAAACGGGCTATTGCAAACGGCTTTACGGCCATGAAACTGAAAGTGGGTAGCGCGGATCCGCTCCGTGACATCAGACGGGCCCATATTGTTCGGGAGGTAGCTGGTGATCAAGCGACAGTCATGTTGGATGCTAATCAACAATGGACATTACCGCAGGCGCTGGCGATATGTCATGAACTCAAGGCAATGAATCCGTTTTGGGTGGAAGAGCCGACACATCCAGATGATATCGTTGCGCATAAAATACTGACTGATGCCATTGCACCGATAAAGGTCGCTATGGGGGAACATGTGCCTAACCGGATTTTATTCAAAAACTACCTCCAGTTAGGGGCTGCAGGTTTTGTACAGGTAGATGCGGTCCGTGTTGGCGGTGTGAGCGAATTTATTGTGGTCAGTTTGCTCTGTCGCAAATACGGTATCCCTGTTGTACCACATGTAGGGGATATGGGACAATTGCACCAGCATCTTGTGTTGTTTAATCACATTAGTCTTGGCCATGAAGCCCTGTTTCTTGAACATATTCCACATCTCAAATCTCACTTCGTACATCCTGTAGTCATCGAAAATGGTGTTTATCGGACGCCGATGGAAGCTGGAAGTAGTTGTGACTTAATCTAAAAATTAGCTTATGTTAGGAAATATAGATTTGGGTATCGCAGTAGCCTATATTGCATTGATCCTGATTGTCGGTATTCGCGCAGGTATCGGCGGTAAGAGAAATACAGGAACGGCCGAAGGTTATTTTCTTGCAGGCAAAAGCTTGCGGTGGCCAGCAATCGGATTGGCGCTTTTTGCGACAAATATATCGACTGTACACTTGGTGAGTCTTGCGCAAAGTGGATTTGATACGGGTTTACTTAATGGAAACTTTGAATGGATGGCCGCATTTACTTTGATCTTATTGGCTTTGTTTTTTGTACCCTTCTACCTCAAATCTGGTGTGGCAACGCTCCCAGATTTTTTGGAAAGAAGGTATGACCGTTCCAGTAGAGATTGGCTGACGTTTATTTCCATTATATCTGCCATAGTGATTCATATTGCCTTTTCCATGTTGGCCGGAGGTATTGTACTAAAGACCCTTTTTGGGATCAATATGTATTTGAGTATTACAGTAATATGTATTATTACCGGAATGTATACTATCCTTGGCGGACTGCGTGCGGTGGTTGTGACAGAATCCATTCAGACCATTGTATTATTAGCTGGCGCATTTATCATCAGTTTTGCGGCCTTCAATCGCATGGGTGGGTGGATACCGATGAAAGATGTCCTGATTGCTGAGGGTGGACTCGACCGCTTGTCCATGCTCCGCGGTGCTGATGACAGCAGTGGCATGCCCTGGTATGCGGTGTTCTTTGGTTATCCCATTCTGGGGATCTGGTATTGGTGTGCGGATCAGACGATTGTCCAGCGCGTACTGGGGGCGAAGGATGAGAACCATGGTCGTGTGGGTGCGCTGTTCTGTGGTTTTCTGAAAATTTTGCCCGTATTTATTTTTGTACTTCCCGGGTTATTCGCTTACACTCTCTTTAAGAGTGGGCATCTTGATCTAAGTAGCCTGGGCTTAGACGCAGCAGGCCATGTGAATTCCAAAGGAATATATACGCTGATGATCACGCAGCTGTTGCCTTCTGGCTTGATTGGGATCCTTGTGGCAGCTTTGTTGTCCGGGTTAATGAGTCAGATTTCTGGCGCCCTTAATTCGATCTCTACGATGGTCAGCTATGACATTTTTAAGCAACGGAAGCCACAGGCCACGGATAAACAGCTTATCCGTATCGGGAAAATATCCGCTGTGATCGCGATGGCTTTTTCGCTAGCTCTACTGCCATTACTGGACAGGTATGAAAGTATTTTTAACGGAATCAACGATGTGATCGCCCATATTGCGCCTCCCATTACCTGTGTATTCCTTTTGGGGGTGTTCTGGCGGAAAGCGTCGGCGGTATCGGCCAAACTGACGCTGTGGATCGGATCTTTTTTTGGTATGGGGGTCTTTATTCTGAATAAGGTCCTGCCAGATTCCTGGATCGGGCAAACTCCATTTATGATGATGGCATTCTACCTTTTCTTGACCTGTATGATCATTCAGATTATCTTATCGTACCGGTATCCGGTACAGCACAGCGCGGAAAGCGAGCAGCTCTATTGGAAGAGTCCATTGGAGCCACTTCGTGGGGCCGCATGGAAAGGAATAGGGAATTACCGCGTTTTATCGGGACTATTGTTGGCTATTGTCACAATTTTATACATAATTTTCAGGTAAGAAGTTACTTGTCGTATTTTAGATCTTAGAATTAATTGAATAAGCTTTTATAGATTTATCGTGAATAGATTGAAGGATAAAGTGATATTAATCAGTGGTGGTACTGCTGGAATCGGTCTGGCATGTGCGCAGGCCTATGCAAAGGCTGGGGCTCAAGTTGCTTTTATCGGCCTTGATCAGGCCTCTGTCGCTGCTACTGGCGAATTATTAGGTACTCCACATCTGGGTATCTGTGCCGATTTCTCCCAGGAGGAGGATGTGAAGGCAGCGATAGACCAAACAGTCGCAACCTTTGGGCGATTAGATGCCATTCACAACAATGCTGGTCTTGCGAGTCCATCCAAACCGTTGCATGACACCACGGGACAGGAATGGGCCAGATTGTTCGATGTCAATGTGAAAAGTATTTTGTTGACAACACGATATGGCTTTTCTCATCTGAAAGCCTCAAGAGGGTGTATATTAAATACAAGCAGCCTCGTGGCGGAAATTGGCCAGGAAAATCATGCCGCTTATGCCGCAACAAAAGGTGCTGTCAATGCCCTGACCAAATCAATGGCGATAGATTACGCAGCATTGGGGATCAGGGTTAATTCTGTCATGCCCGCGGCGGTGATGACGCCTATGCTTCAGCAATGGGCTTTGGAGCAACCGGAGCCGGAACAGATATTTGGTTTTCTAAAAGATATCCACCTCTTGGGCTATTGCCCGGAAGGGGATGTAATCGCAGATACCTGCATGTTTTTGCTGTCCGACAGTGCCCGGTTTATTACCGGGGTGAACCTGCCTGTGAGTGGTGGTGCCGAGCTTGGCTACCGACGGAATAGCTAGGAGATTATCGCTAAATAGCGAACTAATTTCAAATTATATAGTATATTTGGCGCGCAGATAAATCACTGCCAATATTTAATACATCAATCATGAGCCAAAAGTTTACATACAATACCCGATTTCCCGCTGTTGAAGACTTGAGAAGACAGGCAAAGAAAAGAATTCCAAAATTTGCGTTTGACTATTTAATAGGTGGTTGCAATGAAGAACTGAATCTTGCCAGAAATGAAAATGATTTTGACAATATTCTATTAAAGCCGCAGTATCTTCAGACGAGCGGGGAAATTGATATGTCCGTAGAACTTTTTGGTCGCCACTATAGTGCACCATTTGGTGTTTCGCCGATTGGTTTACAGGGCTTGATGTGGCCCAATGCGCCAGAAATTCTGGCGAAAGCCGCTGCAGAAAATGATATCCCTTATATATTGAGTACTGTATCGACAAGTAGTATTGAACGTATTGCTGAGGTGTCACAAGGTAAAGCCTGGTTTCAGCTTTATCATCCTACGGAAAATAAGTTGCGCGATGATATCCTGCGACGTCTGAAAGAGGTAGAATGTCCTGTGCTTGTTGTGCTTGTTGATGTTCCTGCTTTTGGACTACGGTACAAAGAGATTAAAAGTGGATTGTCCATGCCGCCAAAGATGAACATCGCCAATATCCTACAGACGTTTGCTTGTCCTACCTGGGGAATTGAAACACTTAAACATGGTATTCCATCTTTTGCAACCTTAAAGCCTTATATGGAAAAAGGCCTGGATCTAGCGCAACTGGGGCAATTTATGAACAGAACGTTTACGGGTAAAGTAGATGTTGAAAAGATCAAAGCTATTCGGGATTTATGGAAGGGACCTTTGGTATTAAAAGGGATTGCGACAGATGAGGATATGCAGGCTGCTATTGCATTGGGCGTAGATGGCGTTATCGTTTCTAATCATGGCGGAAGACAGCTTGACGCCAGTGAATCATCCATTAATTCATTGATTCATCTGGCAGCCAACCCAGACTATAAAAGCAAAATCAAGATTATGTTGGATGGTGGTATCCGTTCTGGAGTAGACCTTGCCCGTGCACATGCTGTGGGATCTGAATTTAACTTCATGGGGCGACCATTTATGTATGGCGTAGGTGCACTGGGAAATGCCGGTGGTGAACATACCATCAGTATGTTCAAAGCACATTTATTTCAGGTGATGAAACAGCTAAGCATTTCGAAAATTGATGAGTTCCCAAAACGTTTACAGAAGATATTATCGTAATACAATCATAATAGCATTAGAAAAGCCGTATTAAACACAACTATTGCTGTGCGTAATACGGCTTTATGCATACAGATTCTGTGTGGCTTGTTACCAGTCTATTGTTCTGCTGTCATTGTCGCCAAGACCCCATTGTTCGTTGACTTGTCCGTTGGAGTCTTCGGGTCTAGCAGTTGCTGAACCGGCTGCGATACCTTGCTCGAGTTCGATCCGGTACGCCTTAACCTCCGGTGCGATATAGGCTATTTTCTTTTTCATAGTCTTTTATTTATTGTATTATATTTGATAAATCTGTTCTTATTTTTTTAGCTATAAGTTCTTAGCTACAAGGTATTTTCTTCTTTCCTGCACCTACACCTTTAATGATCGTACGACCATCAACAAGCTGAGTTACTTTTACAGTGTTGCTCTGTGTGCTTCCCCAAGGGAAGGTATTGAAGGAGTTACCATTGTTCAATACAAGTTCATATAAAGGTCCACCATTGACTTTGCTGCCGAACATAGTCACTTTACCTGTTCTGCTGATCACGAGTTTGATCAATGGGTTGGCTGCGGTCCCTTGCATATTATAGATTTGAGCAATTCTACTATTTGTTTCTACATTATTTCCTGCATATTTACTTCCATCCAGGAATTGGATATTTTGTGCTGAAGATGCGCCAACTTCAAACTGGATTTCATTTTTTGCCAGTTTCACGCCATTAATTTCCATATTGAAAGCATTGTCCAGTTCGGTGATATCAAACACAAATCCATAATCTGCTGCAGGAGCGGTGAAGCTTCTGGAGATCGTGGTTCCGCTTGGATAAAATACTCCATCAATACGGATTCCGGTTTTACCGTTAACGACCACCGCTGGATAGCTCCAGTTTAATCCATTACTGGTCACATCTTGTGTACAGGTTTTGAAATTAAGCTTCAGATCATATTTCTGTCCGGGATTGATCTTTACATTTGGAATGGTAACATTTGATTTGGTTTCACCATCAATGGTCAGGCTTCCAAGTTTAAGCGTTCCAGTACTTGTTGCTGGGTGGATCAATAGGGAAGGAGTGCTGACAACTGTACGTAGGCCAATACCTAAAGCCGGAAATTGTGCTTGTACACCTGCGTCGTTTAATCCGTTGTATGTAAGCGCTTCATCCGAAAGTTTTAAGTTGGCCGATGTATGACTTGGTTTAAACACTGCATTTTCAAGTTTGGTGATGGCCCCGGTCATGTTGGCATCCATTGTCAAAGTTGTGATAATCTGACTGAAGCGGTGTTTCAACACAACATTTAGGTTGTTAACACCTTTGTTTACTTTCAGTGTGTTCGCGAAATACATCAGGTCGCCACTGATATTATTGAGGCTTGCTGAGGATAAAGTACTTTGATTGCTAATATTAGGTACTGTACTTGTGCTATTTGTTGAGTAAGCAACAAAAGTATAGGTTTTTCCAGCATCAAGAACAATCCCCTCTGCAACAGCTTCTCCACCATAGCTATAGGTCTTTTCAGTCACGTAATTCCCTTGGCTATCATAGACAACTACTTTATATTTAACATCTTTGTCCAGTTTTTTCTCAGTTACCTGAGTTGTCGTTGTTGCTTTGGCACCCGATGAGGCCACCAATCCTTTATTGACTGCGGTAGCTGAGCTATTTGTCAATACAACATCAATGGAAGAACTATTGCCAAAAGGAACTGTCATCTCCTGTACTTCGGAAGCACTGCTTGCGGTAGATGCTTTTGTGGACCCTTGCTTTTGACCGACAGCGTTACCTTCGTTCTCACCATAGGCCTCAACCCCCTGAAGATTGATCTTAACCACGGTTTCCTCGGTTAAGGGGCTGGTTTCGCCACTCTTTTTACAAGAGTAAATACTTGAAGCAACCAGCATAATACATCCCAGCATCAATACATTTTTAAGGTTGTGGTAATTTTTCGTTTTCATGTAAGTAGACATTTTAATTTTACTTGTTTCTTAGTGTTTTTGATTGATTTGTACTTGTGTGATTTTTTACTTTTTATTTATTGGGTTACTATTTAAGCGTATTATCATTTTTATTTTTTTTCACCTTGTCAAAATTTACAGGTGCAATTATATAGATAGCTTTCTGTTTAATCATTATGATTTTCATTAAGTAATTTTTCTTGTAGTGAAAGTTCTACAAACCGACATTAGTGTTTAAACGTTGATTTTAAGTGTTTTGGCAGTGGTTATCTACTTTTTTATTTATAATTCTATTGGGTTAATATTTTCTCTTTGATTAATATTAGGTTTGTGTGGGATAATCTGAAGGGAAGGACTATGATGATAGGATGTCTGCTATTATGGCACAGTTTTCGTGTAAATTATTTATATGACTGGGTAAATACGGTATTCGTTATTAAGGAATGCTGCCTGTGTACGTCAATTTGGACTAAGCGTAAGCTTGGAATACAGCGTTAGTGGGACAGCGCAGTATGCAGTGGAATGTTTTAGGACTTTAATAGTTGGTCTTTATACAGAAGATTGCTGGCGATTGGTTTAGTGTGATAGGGGCTGAAGCCTATTGCAAACTTGATTAATTTAGCTCGCCAGTAAAGCGATGTTATTATAAAAGAATAAATTTTTGAAATATTTTTCTAAATTTGTATAACAATGAGGGTAATTGTTTTCATATTGATCACCTATATCTTGGGACTTTCCTTTGTCCCATGCAGTGACGCGAACATTCGCAGCGAGGTGACAGCCATGGAAACACAATTCAATGAACCTCATAATCATAGTGAAGATACCACCGATGCCTGTTCTATTTTCTGTTATTGCAACTGTTGTAGCGGAAATATTACAGTCTTCGAATATCAGTTACCAAAAATTGAAGGTATCCAGATTTCAATTTATTTTGATAATCGGATGCCGGTTCTCAATACACCTATTTTATCTAGCTACTTCGGAACTATCTGGCAGCCGCCTAAGGTAGATGCTTAATTATTACTTTTTATAGCTGTACGCAAACATTATTAAGGAATTTTGCTTTTCTAATTAATGTTAGCCATCGGTGTGTAGCTGTAACTTTTGATGTTACAGGGAAATAAGATATTCTATATATCTATTATTTAAGCATTAATCAAGCATATTGTGTTAGATAGTATAATTAAATTTAGCATCAAGAATAAGATCATTATTGGTTTAATGACCTTGTTACTTATTATTTGGGGCGGTTGGAGTGCTACAAAGCTGCCCATAGACGCCGTTCCGGATATTACCAATAATCAAGTACAGATTTTTACCTCCTGTCCGACCTTGGCGGGTCAGGAAGTGGAGCAGCTGGTTACTTTTCCGATCGAACAGAGTATCGCTACGGTACCGAAGATCGAAGAAATAAGAAGTATTTCCCGTTTTGGACTCTCAGTGATTACCGTCGTTTTTGACGATAATGTCGATATCTACTTTGCGCGGCAGCTTATCAGCGAGCGCCTAAAAGAAGCTGTGGACCAAATTCCACAAGGTATTGGTAAACCCGAACTAGCTCCCGTTAGTACGGGTTTGGGAGAGGTCTATCAATATATCATTCACCCCAAAAAAGGCAGCGAAAGCAAGTATAATGCAAAGGATCTACGGACCATGCAGGACTGGATCGTTGCGCGCCAGCTTTACGGGACACCCGGTATTGCTGAGGTCAATAGCTTTGGTGGTGAATTGAAACAATATGAGGTCGCTGTTGACCCTAATCGTCTTAAGGCGATGAATATCACCATTCCGGAAATTTTCACCGCATTGGAGAAAAACAATCAGAATACCGGTGGTGCTTATATCGACAAAAAACCGAACGCATACTTCATTCGTGGCATTGGACTGGCTACGTCGCTGGAAGATGTGAAAAATATCGCGATCAAAAAAACGGGTGCCGTACCTATTTATGTCAAAGATGTGGCCGATGTGCGTTTTGGACATGCGGTCAGGTACGGTGCTCTGACATATAATGGAGAAGTGGATGCCGTGGGCGGTGTAGTGATGATGCTGAAGGGTGAGAATAGCAATGAAGTGGTCAAGCGTGTAAAAGAGAAGCTCCCTACGATCCAGAAATCCTTACCCAATGATGTGGTGATCGAGCCCTACCTGGACCGTACGGATCTTGTTGGTCGTGCAATAGGTACTGTTGAGAAGAACTTAATCGAGGGCGCGCTGATCGTTATATTTGTATTGGTGCTATTTTTGGGAAACCTCCGGGCGGGGCTTATCGTTGCCTCAGCCATCCCATTATCCCTGCTCTTTGCTTTGGGATTGATGAATGTTTTTGGTGTGAGTGCCAATTTAATGAGTCTAGGTGCGATAGACTTTGGTCTTATTGTCGATGGCGCGGTAATTATCGTGGAAGCAACGCTTCACCATCTTGGCCTGCGCAAGTCTACTGAAAAGCTGTCACAATCGGAAATGGATCATGAGGTGTTTGAATCTGCTTCAAAAATCCGAACCAGTGCGGCATTTGGTGAGATCATCATTCTGATTGTCTATATTCCTATCTTGACATTGGTCGGGGTGGAAGGCAAGATGTTCCGCCCGATGGCACAGACCGTAGGTTTTGCGATCTTTGGCGCATTGATCCTTTCGCTGACATACATTCCAATGATGTGTGCCCTGTTTTTACCTAAAAAACATCATGACAAGAAAACGTTCAGTGACCGTTTTATCGAAAAACTTCAGCGTATCTATGCGCCTTTATTGCAGAAAGCTATCCGTTTCAAATATATTATCGTCAGCTTGACTATCGCTTTCTTCGCCATATCTGTTTTCTTCTTTAAAAGTATGGGCGGAGAGTTTATTCCGCAGTTGCAGGAAGGGGATTATGCTTTTCACTGTATATTACCACAGGGAAGCTCTCTGTCGCAAAGTATAGAAACTTCCATGCAGGCTTCGCGTATCATTAAAGAGTTTGAAGAAGTAAAAATGGTGGTTGGTAAAACCGGAGCCGCTGAAGTACCGACGGATCCGATGCCACCGGAAGCGACCGATTTGATGGTGGTACTGAAACCCCAGAAGGAATGGAAGTCCGGCCGAAGTTATAATGAACTCGGTGCAGCCATCCTTGAAAAACTGGAAGTTATCCCAGGTGTTTTCTTTGAAAAGAACCAGCCGATACAGATGCGATTCAATGAGCTGATGACCGGGATCCGTCAGGATGTGGCCGTGAAGATTTTCGGTGAAAATATCGACTCTCTGGCATCTTATGCGAATATCGTGGCGGCACAGATTCAGTCCGTTAAAGGGGCTACTTCTCCACAGGTGGAGCGCGTGTCGGGGCTGCCACAGATCAATATCGTATATGATCGTACACGTATTGCCAATTACGGTCTAACGATTCAAGATGTCAATGATGTGGTAAGTACGGCTTTCGCTGGTCGCAGTACTGGACAGATCTATGAAAATGAACGTCGTTTTGATTTAGTTGTTCGTTTGGATACGACACACCGCAATAGCATAGACGATGTACGCAATCTGATGATTCCAACGGATACAGGTATTCAGATTCCACTGTCGCAGGTAGCAGCCATTGATTATAAACTTGGCCCCGCGCAGATTAGTAGAGAAGCCGGAAAGCGTCGGATCGTCATTGGCTTCAACGTCTCGGGAAGGGATGTGGAGAGTGTGGTCAAAGATATCCAACAGCAGTTGTCGACCAAAGTGAAATTACCTGCTGGTTATTATTTCACGTATGGAGGGCAGTTTGAAAACTTACAGAAAGCAAGCGCTCGTCTGATGATCGCAGTGCCTGTTTCCCTCTTACTGATTTTTATGCTATTGTATTTCACATTCCATTCCTTTAAGCAAGCTGCGCTGATCTTTACAGCCATTCCAATGAGTGCAATTGGAGGTGTTTTTGCCCTGATGCTCCGCGGTATGCCTTTCAGCATCAGTGCCGGAATCGGTTTTATCGCTTTGTTTGGTGTTGCTGTACTAAACGGTATTGTACTGATCGGGACTTTCAACCAACTGAAGAAGGAAGGTATGGATGATATTTTTCAGCGCGTGAAGGAGGGAACATTGACAAGGTTGCGCCCCGTACTGATGACAGCTACTGTAGCTTCGCTGGGCTTTTTGCCTATGGCAATTAGTACGAGTGCAGGAGCGGAAGTTCAGAAACCGCTGGCGACGGTTGTTATTGGCGGACTGGTGACAGCAACCTTCTTAACATTGTTTGTACTGCCTTTGCTGTATATTATTTTTAACTCAAAACTGAATATGAAAAAAGGAAATGTGGGTAAGACCATTGCAACGGTATTGGTTTTCCTATTTTCTACCATTGGATTTAAGGCCTTTTCACAGGAACGGATCGGGATTGATAACGCAATCGGTATGGCATTGAAGAGCAATCGCCAGTTTCAGGTCAATGAGGCCGAAATAACTGGAGCAACTTATAATGTTAAGTCTGCGAATGAAATCCCAAAGACGGGTGTTTTTGTGGAGAATGAAGATTACCGACCCAGCGATAAGACAGGGATCATGAAAATCGGTATCACGCAAAGCATCGCATGGCCGGGACTCTATTCGGCGCGTAAGGAATATTTTAAGCAGCAGCTAAAATATGCCAATCTAAATACCGAAGTACTCAATGCCAATATTAAGAAAGATGTGCGCACAGCATACTATCAGCTCTGGTATCTTCAAGATAGACAGAAGCTCTATGTGGAGTTGGACAGTATCTACTCGGCAATGTTTAAGGCGACCGAATTACGTTTCAAAACCGGAGATGTCGCAGCATTGGATAAAATTGCGGCGGAGGCGAAATTACGGGAGTTGCAAGCGCAATTGGTTCAAAACAAGAAGAATATGCTGGTTCAGCAGCAGCAATTGATGATGCTCCTCAACCGCAATGAATGGATATTACCTGTAGAGCAAGCGCTGGAAAAGATAAAAATGGACGCGGATGTACAAAATCCATCGGTTGATGCCTCACATCCTGTTTTAGCTTTGCAACAACAGAATGTCAATATTGCCTCCTCCAATATTGCGGTACAGAAAAATACAAATAAGCCTGAATTTTCGGGCAGATTCTTTTCACAGCGCCTTTGGGGCGCAAAAGATCCTTTTACGGGATTCTCGGTATCGGCATCATTTCCTGTATTTGGCCTGGGTGCTTATAAAAGCAAGATAAAAGCTGCAAACGCGGAAATGGAGGCGCAACAAAGACAGCTGGAATATGATACACAAGTTTTTCAGACGAATAAGGTGAATGCATTGGCTGATATTGAGAAAAATACTGCGCTGTTGCAGTTCTATGAATCCGCAGGCCTCAAGCAAGCTGACGCCATCATCAAAGCCGCGAGCCTCGGTTACAGAACCGGTGAAATAAGTTTTGCAGAGATGAGCCAGTTCTTAAGTCAGGCGATCGGGATCAGACAGAACTATTTAGACGTGCTCAATCAATATAATCAATCAGCAATCCAATACAATTACTTCAATAATAAATAAGTCAACAATGAGAGTTATCATAAAAATATTTTTTGCACTAACGATTACAACAGTTTTATATAGCTGCGGATCAGATTCAAAAGGTGCTGGCGATGCCAAGAAGGAGGAAGGGAAAGGTGCTGCCGAAGAAAGCCATGAGGAAGGGCCCGTGACGGTAGCGGCATTGAGTGAACAACAGATAAAGGCTGTAGGTATTGCTTTTGGAACTATAGCGGAAAAGGAGCTGACAGCGACAATCAAAGCCAATGGTCTTCTCAGTGTTCCCAATAACAACAAAGCCAATGCGACAACCTTGTATGGTGGCGTAATTAAGACTTTAAATGTGCAACTAGGTGACATCGTGCGAAAAGGCCAGGTTATTGCAACCATTACGAATCCACAATTTATTCAGCTTCAGGAAGAATATGTCGCTCTGGCGAGCAAAATTACGCTTGCAGAACAGGAGATGGCAAGACAGCAAGAACTCAATGAGGGCAACGCTGGAGCAAGAAAGAATTTGCAGTCTGCAACGGCGGATTTCAATAGCCTTCGAGCCAGAAAGGCATCGTTGCAACAGCAGATTCAACTGATGGGCATCAATCCCAACAGTGTGAGCCTTTCCAATTTGCGGGCTTCACTCGTGGTGACAAGTCCGATTAATGGTACTGTGAGTAATGTCTTTGCCAAGATAGGTAGCTATGTGGATGTTTCATCACCGGTTATTGAGATTATAGATAATAGTCTATTGCACCTTGATCTTCAGGTTTTTGAAAAAGACCTTCCTATGATCAAAATTGGACAGATTATTAATTTTCAATTGACAAACAACCCTGATAAAACTTATTCGGCTAAAGTATTTACGATAGGATCGTCTTTTGAAAATGATAGTAAAACAATTGCTGTTCATAGTACTGTGATCGGTAGCAAGGTTGGTCTGATAGACGGTATGAATATTACAGGGATGATCGGGATCAATAATGTGACCACTCCGGCGGTTCCGAATGACGCAATTGTGGAAGCGGATGGTAAGTTCTACATTTTCGTAGAAACAAGCAAGCAGGCGGAAGAGCATGAAGAAGGACACGATGATCATGGACATGCGCATGATGAGGGTGAGGGCAAGCATGAACATAAAAATGAATTGGAAGCTGCTAAACATGCAACTGAACAGGATAAGAATGTGAATTTTGAGAAAATTGAGATTCAAAAAGGCGTCTCAGCATTGGGATATACAGCCATTACACCAGTACAGGAAATTCCTGCGCAAACCAGAATCGTTGTGAAAGGAGCATTTTTTATCAATGCCAAGATGAGCAATACAGGTGGGCATGAACATTAAGTAGTAGCATTTGTTAACGAAGTAATCATGATAAGGTATGGAACACAAACATATTTATGATGGACAAGGTAAACAACTTTGTTGTACACAGACAGAAAAAATATATAATCAGGCAGGCGCCCAACGTTTAATACAGGGCGCGCCTGCCCAGGATCAGGCACATAGTCACAGTGATGATGACGGTCATGATCATTCAGTAGCGGAAGGCAGTACATTGAAGCTCTTTCTGCCAGCAATAATTTCATTTGTCCTGCTGATTGGGGCCATTGCAATGGACAATTGGGTACCACAGGAATGGTTTAAGGGCTGGATCCGGATCATTTGGTATGTACTGGCTTACATTCCGGTTGGATTCCCCGTGATTAAAGATGCATTGAAGAGTATTGGAAAAGGAGAGATTTTCTCTGAATTCTTACTTATGAGCATCGCCACCATTGGTGCTTTTGCAATCAAAGAATACCCAGAGGGTGTTGCTGTCATGCTTTTTTATGCGGTAGGGGAAGTGTTTCAGACATTGGCTGTCAGCCGTGCCAAGAGCAATATTAAGGTGCTCCTGGATCAGCGCCCGGATGAGGTGACCATTGTTGAAGCAAACAGTAGCCGGGTGATCAAAGCTGAGGCTGCAGCAATTGGTGATGTTATCCAGCTGAAGCCCGGGGAGAAGTTGGGCTTGGATGGGGAACTTATCTCCGATACAGCTTCCTTCAATACGGCGGCGTTGACGGGAGAAAGTAAACCTGACACAAAGACCAAAGGTGAAGTTGTGCTGGCCGGAATGATCAACATGAATACTGTGAGTCTGGTAAAGGTGACAACAGCATACCAAGACAGTAAGTTGAGCAAAATCCTTGAACTTGTACAAAATGCGACCTCGCAGAAGGCCCCTACGGAGCTCTTTATCCGGAAATTTGCGAAAATCTATACGCCGATTGTGGTACTTTTGGCGATAGCGATTTGTCTGCTGCCTTACTTTTTTGTCGGACAATATGTATTTAGCGATTGGCTTTATCGAGCGCTTGTATTTCTCGTGATTTCCTGTCCATGTGCCTTGGTGATCTCGATTCCATTGGGCTATTTTGGTGGCATAGGTGCTGCGAGTAGAAACGGTATCCTGTTCAAGGGAAGTAATTTTCTGGATGCGATGGCAGCGATACAGAATGTTGTCATGGATAAAACCGGTACGATGACTGAAGGGGTTTTCAAAGTGCAGGAAGTTCGTTTAGAACCAGATTTTGATGAAGCGACAATCCTCAAATTGGTCAATAAAATCGAAAGTCATAGCAGTCATCCGGTAGCTACAGCAATCAGGGAATATGCGGGTGAGGTTGATGAATCTGTAAATTTGACTGATGTCGAAGAAATACCGGGGCATGGACTGAAGGGTAGTGTGGACGGCAAGGTGTTTTTGGTTGGTAACTTTAAGCTTTTGGACAAGTTTAATATCAGCTATACCATCGATCCCAATACAATCGTTTATACCACAATAGCCATTGCATTGGATAATCGCTTCGTTGGATATATTACCATTGCAGATAGTATCAAAGAAGATTCCGCACAGACCATACAACTCTTGCACAAACTTGGAGTGAAAGCGACCATGCTAAGTGGCGATAAGAGTACGGTCGTCACTTATGTAGCGAAGGAATTAGGTATTGATAAAGCCTATGGAGATCTTCTTCCGGAAGATAAGGTAAATAAAGTCAAGGAGATAAAGGCTATTGGTGGAAGTGTGGCTTTCGTTGGTGATGGCGTCAATGATGCCCCCGTAGTGGCCTTGAGTGATGTTGGTATAGCTATGGGGGGACTGGGCAGTGATGCAACCATCGAAACTGCTGATGTAGTCATACAAGATGACAAACCATCTAAGATACCAATGGCAATTAATATTGGTAAACAGACCAAAAAAGTGGTTTACCAAAATATAGGATTGGCATTTGTAGTCAAAGGAGTGGTTTTGATCCTTGGCGCCGGAGGATTGGCTACGATGTGGGAAGCCGTGTTTGCGGATGTTGGTGTTTCTCTTATCGCGATACTGAACGCGATCCGGATCCAGAAAATGAAGTTCTAAATCAATTTTTAGTTAGGATGTGCTTACCCTTCAAGTTGAAATATTGGAAGGGTAGGTCTTCTATTGTCTAATTTTTAAATTCTCCATGACATGAATATAGTCCAATTTATAACGACCCTATTTATCCTATGGTTTGTATTACTATTGTTCCCTTTATTGTTGCGCGCTCAGGATAGTCTTGCACTTAAAACAAGTAGAGGAATGCAATTTTCCGCTATTGATAACCACGATTTCCAGTTGCGGAAGTTTATCGTTCCAACAGCGTTCATAGCCTATGGTGCGAGCAGCTTTGCCATCCCCAAGATGAAGAAATGGGACTTACAGACCCGGAATGAAGTATTACATAAGAATCCTGCAAGGACAACAATAGACAATTATACCCAGTATTTCCCTGCGGTGATGGTGTACGGTCTCAATGCATTTAATATTGAAGGGCTTCACGATTTTAAGGACCGCACGCTTATTTATCTTACTTCGCAGCTGATTTCAGGGGCGATTGTGTTTCCTGCCAAACAGTTTATAGCTGAAGAGCGCCCCGATGGATCCAATAAGAAATCCTTTCCTTCAGGCCATGCGGCGACCGCATTTGCGACAGCCCATTTTATGTATAAAGAATATCATGATAAAAATATATGGCTCGGTCTTGCAGGATATCCTTTTGCGTCATTTACTGGTATATATCGAGTGATCAATAATAGACACTGGGTGAGCGATATCGTTGCAGGCGCGGGAATAGGCATCGCCTCCACTGAGCTCACCTATTGGCTGTACCCAAAGATGACAGGTCTGTTTCGAGGGGGAAAACAACGAGAAGGACAAACAGCATTTATACCCTATATAGGACATAATAGGTTTGGAATAAATGCTGTAAGATCATTTTAATAAACTTTTTAAACACTAATTTCTTGTAAAATAGCAAGCCCAATGATTCGGGTATCTTATAGGATTTAGTCGAGCCTGCGTATAGCTTTCGTCTTAACTGCTTCGGCATGTGTCCGCTATGAATCCGACATGAGTCCGTGGTGAGTCCGAGTTAAACACGGTATCATAGCGGTATGACGATGCACTCATTATGATCTCATATCGACTGAGGGGCGAAGAAGGCCATATCCTGTCTCAAATCAGATCCGAACTTACGTCAAATAATGGATAAGACACGGACTCCGTTCCGGAAAGCTAAAAGTATAGTATGTTAATCAGTTTAAATGTGTAATATATAAATATAATCGTATAAATATTAAATACGTTAAAATTTAAATATTTAAATTTATCCATATATGGGTATAGATTTTATATATTTTTCAAAGGTTGCTGAATTGAAAAGAGCTGACATTTATTTTGCCACGAGTTTTTCATACAGCGGCCAGAGTTCCGCAAGGTCATCATCTGATTGTGCTTCTGGATAGTGCTCATCATGGAGATTGCGGATTTCGACCCCCTGTCCCTGATCATTTACCACAACAGCGGCCCGAAGTTCGTCGGTTCCATCATAATAAATGCCCACACCAACAAGCTCGCCATTGAGAATAATTTCACTGACAATATACTTTCTTGCAGCCTTACCTTTGTGGGTACTATGACCACTAGAAATCGTGTTTCCTTTGTTATAATGTCTTTCCATAAGCATAGAACACTGGAAATATCAATTTGTTGTTTTTTTTAGCTATTTTCTGCCTTCATGCGATCGAAAATAATTTAAAATAGTTCGGAATATTCCATAGAAAAGGGGGGCTTACCTTATATTTGTAATACAATGGAAAAGAAAACATATCTTATTTTCGGCATTAGTAAAGGATTGGGAAGGGCAATCACACTGCATCTTCCAGATCCGTCTGATGTTGTATTTGGAGTGTCCAGAAGTAAACCCGATTATTTGGAGGACAACGCTAATGTGTGTTGGGTGCCGTCTGACCTATCCAACCCTGTGGAGGCTGTTAACGCAATCAAAGACAGGATAAAAAATACGAAAATTGACTATTTTATCTATAATGTCGGTATTTGGGAGAATAACGCTTTTAGCGACGACTATGATTTTGCGTCTTCTCCGGTAGCGGAGATTAGCAGCCTGATCAATACCAATGTCACTTCATGTATTTTAAATATTCAATCAGCATTGGATAATTTGAAGCAGGCCGAAAATGCCAAAATTATATTGATCGGTTCTACATGGGGGCTTGACAACCACAATGGAAGGGAAGTTGCGTTTTCAGCAACAAAATTTGCACTGCGGGGTGTGGTTCATGCATTGAGAGAACAACTTCGACCTGATCAGATTGCAGTATCTATATTGAACCTTGGTTATCTGGCAACAGCGCATGATGATGAGAATAATCTGGAAACGAACACTCATGAAATAAATGACGATCTTATTCCATTATCGGATGTCATTCAGGCGTTAAGATTTATTATCTCGACATCAAAAGCAAGTTGTGTAAAAGAGATTCATATGCCGGCAATGAATGACAGGAATGTATAATGATCCGAATGCAGGAGATGTAGATCCCTATTGTTCTAATGGCCAGTTACAAACTTTAATCCAAGAATAGAGGCGATTAGCGTACCGATAAAGAATAGACGCCAGAAGCTTACGGGATCTTTAAATACAAGGATTCCTATAATGACTGTGCCGACAGCCCCAATACCCGTCCATATTGCATAGGCGGTTCCTAAGGGAAGCCCTTGTACGGATTTGATCAATAACACCATACTGACGATGAGACATAATACGAAGATACCGTACCAGGTATAGATGGCATTGCCTGATACCTCTTTTGTTTTTCCCAGACTGTAAGTGTATCCTACCTCAAAGAGTCCGGCGATGATTAAAATTACCCAATTCATATTTTATTCTTTTATACAAAGATCAGTAATGATATCTTTTTAACATTTTACAAATGTTAAAAAACAAGGGGCTAATCATCGCGGAATTTTTTCGGGGACAGGCCTGTGTTTCGCTTAAAATACCGACAAAATAAACTTGTGTTGCCAAGAATGTAGAACAAAAATCATTATTTCATTGCAGATTTATTGTATTTGTTACGATAGGCCAAAGGAGAGAGGCCCGTAACTTTGCGAAATATTTCCCTAAAGGCTTTTGAATCGGAATAGCCTACTTCATACATGACTTCGTTCACTGTTTTTCCAGAGATTTCCAGTTCTTTTTTTGCAGATTCGATTTTGACACGTTGTAGATATTCAATCGGTGTATTACCGGTCGCTTTTATAAATCGCCGGTCGAAGTTCCGTCGGCCTACGGTAAATCGTTCTGAAAGTTGTTGAATGGAAATCTTCTCAGCGAAATTATGCTCAATATACTCCTGAGCTTTGATGATCATTTCATCCCCATGCCTTTTTTGACCATTAAAGATAACGAAATCAGATTGTTGTTGCCGGTCAAGGTCAATCTGGAATATCTTGGAACAATAGATTGCTGTTGGCCGATCATAGTACTTTTCAACCAGATAAATGAGCAAGTGTAAAAATGAATATCCACCACCGTTGGTGCAAATACCTTCTTCATCTGTTATAATGCTGTCAGTCTTCATGGTGACACCGGGAAATAATTGCTTAAAATTTGTTTCAGCACTCCAATGGATTGAGCAGTTTTTGTTTTCCAACAGACCCGTAGAGGCGAGTATATAGGCTCCAGTACACATGCTGGCCACATTGGCACCATGGGTATATTGATTACGTATCCAGTCAAGAAATGGGGTGTTTTTGGTATCTAATGCTGTAAAGTTCGGGGCGACGGCAGGAATTACGATCAAGTCGGTCTTGATGATGTCGGTAATTTCTTTCTGCGGCATCACAGCAAGTAAGCCATTCAAGAAAACGGACTGTTTTGAAAGACCGACCAGTTCAATTTTAAACATTGTCTTATCATGACGTTGATGGTAGTACCTATTGGCTTCGGTAAAGATATGATAGGTACCAACAATGCATGACAATGTATTGGGGCCAGTCTGAACTTCGGGGACCAAAATTGTTAGGTGTTTCATCTTTCTTGTTTAACATTGAATAATCTGATTGATGATCTATTACTCAAATATAAGAAAATGTGTTGTCCAAATCAACCGTTCACAATGTCTATTTGGCACCCTGTTTTAGATTTAAAATGTCGATATCTTTGGTTTATATAGGGCAGGTTTGATATTTAAGTAATTGAAAAATAAATGCTAACAAAAAATAGATGATGAAAAAACTGGATTTTACAACCGACATAATCGTTGAAGCGAAACCGCAACAGGTATTTGATGCGATTATCAATGTTCGTGGCTGGTGGTCAGAGAACATTGAAGGGGGGACAGAAGCACTACATGATGTATTTTCTTATCACTACCAGGATATACATCAGTGTAAGATAAAGATAGTTGAAATACAGCACAATGTCAAAGTTGTATGGCAGGTGTTGGAGAACCATTTCAAATTTACGACCGATAAACAGGAATGGGTGGAGAGCTATGTGATATTTGATATTATTGATCTCGACGGTAAGACACAATTAAAATTTACTCATCAGGGGCTTGTACCTGATATGGAATGTTATGATGTTTGTCAGGCAGCCTGGACATATTATATCCATGAAAGTCTGAAGCAATTGATTCTAACAGGGCAGGGACTTGCTACGCTCAAAGAGAGCGTGCTGTCCCTGGCGGAAGTTAAAGAACAATTATTGGCGAAACAAAAGGGTAAAAGCATCTATCATAGATTGCTGATTAAAACCCCAATTGAAAAAGTATACTGGGCAATCACGACTCAAGAAGGGTTGGCAGGCTGGTGGACACCCGATACCATTGCTGCACCCGCGGTAGGTAGCATCTTGCGGTTTGGCTTTGGCCCGGATTATTTCAAAAAGATGGAAGTTCTTGTGTTACATCCCTATGCACTTGTCGCATGGCAATGTAAAGAGGGGTTTGAGGAATGGATAGGCACAACACTGACATTTGAATTAATACCACATCAGCAAGGCTGTACACTTTTATTCCATCATGACGGTTGGGATAATTATAGTGGAGAATTTGCTTCCTGTAGCTATGATTGGGCATTGTTCTTTAGGAGCCTCAAATTTTTGTGCGAAACAGGAAAAGGATTTCCGTACCCTGAATTCAATCAGTAAGGCAAAAGCGCTTCATCTAGATACAGATTTTGGGGCAGTTTTCGCTCACCGTATGAGCATTGACTTCTTTAAGAAAGCGCTGGAAATATTTAACTAGGCGCCGATGCAAGAGCAGTCCCAATTATACCGCAATAATTGGGACTGTTATTTCTAGCAGAAGACGGGTTATCCAGGACGATTTTTTTGTCTGACAGACATGTGCAAATAGAGCCAGAAATGGACAACAGAACTAGTAAATGCAAGATCGTTCCACAGGCAGTCGGTATTTCGGCCAACTGTTCATACTTGAAAATCGAATAGTACATAGCTTATTTGACCTTCCTGTCTATGATCTGGAGGCTGTCTTTTGGAAAACGGTTTTTTAACCAAAGACGTAATTTTAATTGTTGTACTTCAGCTAAAGGATTTTTTGACGCATAGATAAAGGCAACGACATTCGCTAAACTATCTTTTTTTGCATAATACTGTTGTTGTCCTATGCTATAGGATTGTAGTTCTGGAAAAAGTACTGCTAGATCTTTATCTAATTGTGGGCTTGCTACCTGATATTTCGCAAGTTCATTGTTGAGCGCCCGTATGGTTAAATCTTTATCATTTACAGCAGCACTTCGTTTGTCGATTTCACTAAGAATAGTTGTTTTTAAATCGAGGCTATCCTGTCGAATGATCAGATCAGTTTGCGCGATACCAAATGATTCCATGGATTTTTTCAAAGCCGCGATTTCTCGGTCACTAAATTTCTTCGCTAAAAAGGCTAATTCTAAACGTTTCGGTTTAGTGAGCAATTTTTCGTAGACGACCGTGTAACCTTTATCACTAAATTGTTGCTGAACAAATTGTTTAACCTTATTCGTGTATTTCTTCTCTTGTAGTAGATTATAGGCGAAGTATAAGCTTGGTATTACTAAGGCAAGAATAATCAGTGTGATGCTCTGACTTATTCTTTTTTCCCTTTTTGGATCAACATAATGTTTCTTGGGATATCTGAGGTATTTTACGATCGTAAATGTCGCTATACATATAAATACACAATTGATGATGTAGAGGAATAAAGCCCCAGCAAAATAACTTAGATTTCCAATGGCCAGTCCATAGCCTGCGGTACAGAGCGGAGGCATCAGCGCTGTCGCAATGGCCACGCCTGGTATTGGATTCCCTTTATCTACCCTGGTTATGGCGATAACCCCGACCAATCCGCCAAAAAGTGCAATAAGTACATCATAGATATTGGGCGAGGTACGCGCGAGCAATTCCGATTGCGCTTCTTTAAATGGGCTCAGGAGAAAATAGCAGTATGATACAATCAGACTGATCAATGTTGCGATCAGTAAATTCTTGATCGATTTCTTTAAGAGTTGAAAATCAAATGTACCCAGCGCAAAACCAGCTCCCACGATCGGTCCCATCAACGGGGAAATAAGCATAGCACCAATGATTACCGCGGTTGAATTTACATTGAGGCCGACAGAGGCAATAACAATCGCACAGGCCAAAATCCATGCATTGGCACCGCGGAATGAAATATTGTTGATCACATTGTCAAGAACGGCTTCTTTTCGTTCCTCTCCTGGATGTAAATCAAAAAATTGGAGTATCTTATTCATAACAGATTGTTTTTCTCTATGCGAATATACATAAGAGAACTGATTGTTCTTAAATGAAAGAAGTTTGCTAACTTAGAAAAACCGAATAGGTAGCGTTACCATTACAGGATGAGTTTAGCAAGGATTCAACAGATCATTAGATACATTGAAGAACATTACGATGAAGACCTTTCCATTGAAAGACTGGAGTAGCTGTCAAATTATTCCTACCAAAATACATAACGCATATTAAAGGGATGTTCAATGAATCGATTGGGGCCTTTCAAAAACGATTAAAACTTGAAAACGCGTATAAAAAACTGATTTATACAAATGAATCTATTAGCACGATCGCTTACGCGGTTGGCTTTGATAGCTTAAAACCTTTTTCCAAATATTTCAAAAAACAATTTGCACATTCGCCTAGTGATGCACAGAGTGAAAAGGCGAGCATTTTCCAGGATTTTATTGCTGGAATAGCAGTAGAATATCAATCTATACATCATTATATTCTCTTTTTGAGGGCACAACAGGATATTAACAAACTATATGCAGCAAAAAATAGTGCGGATATCTCTTACCAGATTGTTAAACTTCCGCTAACGCAAAATAATGTGGAAACTGCGTACCAGGAAGAGTCGTCATCGGTATTGATGTTCGAAATCTATACGCTAATGGCGGAATGATTCACTGTGTTACCCAGCAACAACCTCAATAATTTACTTCGAGGATCTAAATTGGAGAATCGCTACTCGTATAATTAAATATCTTTTTTTGACTTAAGTCAATGTTTAGGGAAAAGCAGCTGCTGATCTTTGTCCTCAGACTATGAAACCACTGAACAAGTAATGTCCTTTTTTAGCGCTTTACTTGTTCAATGCACTTTATCAGGGTGTAAGCCTTGATAAAGTGTTTTTATAACATGATGGGGTAGCGGTTGTACATAATGCCATCCTGTGATATAGGATGCCATATAACATATTGATTAAATTAAAAATGATGGAGAATCTATTGGAAGTATTTGGTAGTAATGCACATGAAAGAGTTGAACGTGCGCTGACAGAACTCCGTAAGGGAAGAGGTATTTTACTCATTGACAATGAAGATCGGGAGAACGAAGGTGATCTTATTTTTTCGGCTGAAAAAATGAACCATGGGGATATGGTGCAGATGATCCGCTATTGCAGTGGTGTAATCTGTCTATGTCTGACGCATGAAAAAGCAGATGAACTGGAATTACCTTATATGGTCAATGACAATTCAAGTCCATTTCAAACGCCGTTTACGGTTTCTATCGATGCAAGATTGGGTGCTACAACTGGGCTTTCGGCTGCGGATAGGCTTGCGACTATAAAAGCAGCCTCTGCGATTGGCGCCAGCCCTGAAGACCTGGTGCGCCCGGGGCATATTTTTCCGTTAAGAGCTCATGCCGATGGCGTACTGGGTAGAAACGGACATACTGAGGGTAGTATCGACCTGATGCGTTTGGCAGGTTTACAGCCGTTGTCGGTATTATGTGAACTTATGAATGCGGATGGTAGCATGTCACGTTTGCGGCAGATTGTGGCATTCGCATTAAAGGAGGAGCTTACTGTCTTGTCAATAGCAGATATTATCGCTTATCGCCAATCGAATTAAGCAGAAAGTTGATTAGTTATGATCACAAATTATATTGTTTATGAACGAGAAAAATTCAAAAAAAATACGTTCGGTATTTACTGTGAAAGACAAAAAATACCTAACTCCACATCTGATTCGGGTAGTTTTTGAGATTAACGAAGAACAACTTGTCTGGCTTTCGGGTGTTCGATCCGGTTCCAATAATAAACTGTTTATTTCAACATCGGATGATGAAAAGCCACAAGTAAGAACCTATACAAATCGTCAAATAGATCTTGTTGCAAAGGAACTTTCTATTGATTTTGTCCAGCACGGAGATAATGGCCTGGCATCAGCGTGGGCGATAAATGCTGAGGTTGGGGACCGTTTGGAGATCTGTATGAAAGAAAGTATGAGAACCTTGGTTCCGGATGCCGCACATTATTTAATTGCTGGTGATGCGACCGCTTTACCTGTCATTGCGGCTATTTTGGAACAGCTTCCCTTAGGAGTGAAAGTAAAGGCCTTTATAGAAGTTGCGACAAAAGAAGATGAACTTGTGCTTTCTACGATTGCCGATGTAGATCTGGAATGGATCCATAACCCACATCCCGAACAGGGAAGTGTACTCGCAGAGCGCGTAAAAGCATTTGAATTTGATGACAATGGTTTGGCCAGATATATCTATCTAGCAGCAGAATATGATATCATTAAAACGTTGCGCCATTATTTTCTTGTCGAAAAGTGCTGGAATACAAAAGAGATGTATGCCTGTTCGTATTGGAAAATCGGTGCCAAAGAAGGAGAGCATTCGGATGAGATAAAACCCTAAAGCTTGATCATTACAATAGATTTGTCCTTGCAATTTTGCTAACTTTGCTGTTTAGTGACTTAGAAAAGATGCATGAATGATCTATTGATATCATATATAACAAGTAAGATAACTGTAACAGATGAAGAACTTAGTACTATACTCGGTTTTTTCAAACCTATCAAATTAAAGAAAAATGAACTATTGCTGGCGAATGGAGAGATTAGCCAGCGTTCATTTTTTGTTGTCAAGGGGTGTCTACGGATCTTTTTTATTAATGAAAATGGACAGGAAGCGATACGTTATTTTGCTTTTGAAAACCAATTTGCGACCGCCCTTGTCAGCTTTATTACCTCGGAAGAATCCGAGGAGTTTATACAGGCTGTAGAAGAATCTGAAATCTATGCGATCAGTCATAAAGATTTTTACCATCTGTTGGATGTTGTTCCACAATGGGAGAAATTTTATCGGATTTATCTGGAAATAGCCTATGTTACCAATACCAGACGTTTAATGTCTTTCCTTATGCAGGATGCGCTGGAAAAATATCGGCAATTGTTGACAGAAAATCCGATGATCGTCCGTAGAATGTCGAATAAAATGGTCGCATCTTATTTAAATATTTCGCAGGAGACACTCAGTCGCTTGAAATCGAAATTGTAGTTTTTTGTGTTGCGTTCATTTTTAGCAAAAGGATGGAATGTTCTCGGATGCTTTTATTAGGGTCGTTTTACCTGATACGGCATATAATGTTCATTATTGGACAGTCAAACGTTCATTAATGGACATCTAAAAGAAGGTGTTATTTTAAGTTGTTGTGATTCAGTAAGTAATAATATTGGCAGATTAGTTGAATTTGCTTTAATTATTAAAATAGCCGTCAAATACAATAATAACCTGGTTCGGTAAAGATTCCGATTATCGTGTCATTGAATAACAACATATGAACATTAAAATAGTACTATCCGCGATATTGATCGCCTATTGTGCACAATCGCAAGCACAGAAAATCAATTTTAAATGGGAAAAGGATTCTATTGGTGAGAGACTGATCGACAAAATTGCGATGAGCGTACCGGTCACTATAGAAAATAAGACTTATGCTTTTCAGTTTGACCTGGGGGCTAATGCGACATTAATTTATGATCAATGCTTCTCTGACGCGGCATTTATTAAATCGAAAAAGATAGATCCTACTTCTGATGCGGGAGGGCATACTATTTTTACCATTGATGACCAAAGTTTTAATATTGGTGACTATCCGATAAAGAATCATAAGCTCTATGGTCTATTGAATCATAGTCAAGGGGAATCTTGTGGAACAGTTGGAGCAGATGTCTTTCAGGGGAAATGCCTAATTGTTGATTTCCCAAAGCAAAGCATTACTGTTGTTAACGAAGTGGATAAGGATATGGACCGAAAGACGGCATTCGTACCAATGAACATCGTCAATAATAAAGCAATAATCCCCGTGAAGATCGATGGTAAAACGTATAATTTTTTATATGACAGTGGTTCAAGTATATTTCCGATCGTAAGCTACAGACAGAATTTCGATCGTTTAATCACAAATGCAAAAGCTAAAGATGAACTGAATATTCGAAATTTTAATAATCCTCTTATTGTAAAATCTGTTGAGATAAATACGGCAGTCCAGATCGGAGATAACACATTTGGTTTGAAGGAATTTTGGTATACTGAAGATGATTTCTTCTCCTTTAAACAAGATAATATTGATGGGATTATCGGCAATATCTTCTTTATGGATAAAACGATTGTTATTGATTTTAGAAATAAAAGATTTGGCATTATAAAAAAGTAGACAGTTGTATTTTAATCTTCAGATGTATCAGATTGATATCTGATAAAAGCAAAGGCCAGCTCATCTTTTGATGGGCTGGCCTTTGTTAGATAGTATTGTCTTCGGAATTTAATTTTCAAGCTGTTCTTTATTCTTTCGTCTGAAGGCTGAATATACGATAATCACACTGATTGTCATTAGAATAAACGCGAGGAAAAAAGGCGCTCCGGAGAATTTGAATGGCGCATTATCATGTGTAAAAAAGTAAAACAGATTGGTCATCATTGGAGGGCCTATAATCGATGTTGCACTCATTAAACTGGTTAACGCTCCCTGAAGTTCTCCCTGTTCATTCGATGGGACATTTTTAGTAATGACAGATTGCAGTGCAGGACCACATATTCCACCTAGGCAATAAGGGATAAGAAAGACAAACATCATCCAACCTTGATTGGCAAATGCAAACAATAAGAGTCCTATCGCATAAAATATCAGTCCATAATAAATGCTTTTTTGCTCACCGAGTTTTGGTGTGGTCCAACGTATTAAGACGCCTTGTACCAGACCGATCAATAAACCGATGACCCCAAGTGAGATACCAACCATCCTTTCGGTCCAGTTAAATTTGTACATGGTAAAGAAATTCCAGTTACTCTGTACGGCATGGCCCGCAATATAGATCAGGATCAATGCGACGATCAAACCTGAAATCTCGGGGTGTTTTCCCAAAAATCGAAAGGATCCGATGGGATTTGCGCGCTTCCAGTCAAAAGCCCGTCGCTTATCTTTGTCTAAACTTTCGGGCAGAATAAAATACCCATACAGAAAATTCAATAGACATAAACCTGCGGCAGCGTAAAAAGGAACTCGTGCACCGTAATGGCCAAGCAATCCTCCGATGACGGGGCCAATAATAAAACCCAATCCGAAGGCAGCACCAATTAATCCAAAGTTTTTGGCCCGATCCTCATCGGTAGAAATATCCGCGATATAAGCACTGGCGGTTGTGAAACTTGCTCCAGTCAATCCTGCAATAACCCGTCCCAAAAATAGCCAACCTATCGAAGGGGCGAGGGCGAGAAAAATGTAGTCTACTGCAAAGCCGAATAAAGAAATCAAAATAATCGGTCTTCGTCCATATTTGTCACTCAGATTACCTACTACAGGAGAGAATATAAACTGTGTAAAAGCATAAGCGAAACCCAGCCAGCCACCGTACTTTGCAGCTTCACTGATGTCGCTGTGGATCAGTTCTTCAATCAATTTTGGAACCACTGGAATGATAATACCCCATCCTGTGATATCGATAAGTAAAGTGATAAATATAAAGCCTATGGCGGCCTTTTTCTTGGAGTTGTCAATCATGGCCTAAAAATAGAAAATTCCTGAAAAAATTCACCTAAATTTTAAAAGGTTAATTTGTGGTAAACTATTGGACTAATTGAGAAAGTTGGTCGATAATGCCACTGTGCATATTGTAGGTTTCAAATCTACTGGGAAAAATAAGTTGGATTGTACCTATATTCAGCACTTAAATAGCGTGGCAAACAGCATGATGTCGTACCGGGAAGTTACAGGAATTGGCTATAAAGCAAAGTTGATTTGCTTCGTGATGTAGTGATGTCGCCAATACTATTTTATCAGGATCTGAAATAATGACTTCTGGAAACAGATCAACCTGCACAAATCTGCCACTTGCATCAGGGCTGGTTTCTAATACCGCCTCGGCATTGTCCGTGTACGAAATCACCTCGATGTTATTTTTGGAACATACATATAGATAAGACATCATATGGCAGGAAACAAGGCTACTCAGTAAAAGATCTTCGGGGTTATATAATGTTGGGTCACCCTTGAAAGCTTTTGCCGCTGAGACCTGTAAATCTGCCTTGCCCTGGATGGAAATCCGATGGCTCTTATTATATACCTTTGGTAAGGATGTAGACTGTTCCTGATGAAACCATGTTAAACTGGCCTTAAAGTAATGTTTGAAACTCATTCTATGAAATAGCGCTTTTATTAATTTCTACTTATGATACCAATACTATATTCGAACAAACGAAATATAATCTGTGTTGATCGGATCAAGTCCATTTCTCCTCATTTCTGAGGCTATCTGCGCTCTGTGATAAGTGCCATGATTAAATACATGTAACAGGATGTCTCCAAACGAATTCTGGAACTGTTCATGCTTTGTATTGGTATAGGATATGATTGTAGCGATCTCAGCAGCATCAACGTAGACCTTTTCCTTAAATCCCGAAGAAGCCAGTTGATGGTAGTGTTCACATGTTAATAAACTATGCTCATCCCAAACACCTACGGGAGGTTTTTCTCCATTCAGTCGATATAACCATATCAGCTGTGCATTCATTATATGACTGAATAATTGTAAACAAACTGAAGGAGTTTTTTCGGCTTCCTGTTTCATTTTCTCGATGAGCAGGTTATTCGCCCAATCGTTATATAACCATAATTGTATTAGCGGAGTTGACATCTCGAATTACTTAGTTGCGGTATTAAATATACGTAAGTTAAGTATATAAAGGTGGGTTGAAGCATTAATTTTATTGCTGTCCGGTAAGTTAAGTTCACCCACAAACGAACAATAATTGTCTGCAAAAGGACATATAATATGATTTTAAAATTATTTAATATCTTGTTTATCAGTTGTTTGTTTGGATTGTCGGGCAGATTGATTATGGATTTAACCTGATGAGCAATTATGTCAAGATAGCCTTCCGCAGTCTGATAAGAACGAAGGGATTTACAGCAATCAACATCATCGGCCAGGCTGCGGCGATGCTGATTACATTATGGGTAGATTCTTAGCTTCATTTTGATAGGGGGTATCCAAAAACAGACCGTCTTCATATCGTCGGATCTATCGGTAAAAATAATCAATCCATACGTGCTTCATTGGCTAATCCTGTGGATTGTTTAAGGGACGAATGATAAGCTGAAATGATTATCTTTGCGGATAATTGAAAAACACTGAATGGATAGTAAAAAAGTTTATAGGGTCATTGGTTACAATGTATTGTATATTGCAACCAATCTTTTGTTGTATTATCCATTCGATATGAAATCGACAGGACTAGGCTTTTGTGCTTTTGGCTTGGCCCTGATCAATTTATATTATTTTCTGGAATGGAAAAAAGATGCCAAAAAAGTGGAGTTTGTACAAAAGTACAAAGCTGTTCATCAGCGGTCCTTGAGTAAAGCCACAATAAATTACAAAGAGACATATACTGTAAGTTCAAGTATATTAGCGATGATGATTTTTGGATCAATTATTTGCTTTTCGGGAATTGGTATGTTTTACGAGAAATCAATCTTCGGTGTTTTCGTCTTATTTCTTGGAGGGAAATTTCTACTGATTCCATTTACAGAGAAAACAACCATTAAGTTGGCTCCTAACGGGATATACATGAGTGATTATCAGTTTGTCTTTATCAATGATATTCAGGAAATTAATTTTAAACGCTACCTTGGAAAGAGTAAATGCGAAATGTTTCTGAAGATAAAAGATCCGGCATTGTATGGCTTAAAAGATTCGCATATAGCTGTTCCAATTGGGGGTGATATGAAACAGGTTGAGCACTTGATTGTCGTCGTGAAAAAGTTATTTTCAAATATACGGATATCTCAAGATATTTAAATATTCGTTTGATCGAAATAAATTTATTATTTTTAGTAATCGTTTGATTAATAGACTTAAAGGAAAACTTGATGAGAACTTCTTTACTGTGTTTATCGATGTTTTTACTATTTCCTATTTTGACCTTTGCTCAGAATAATTACTTCATTACAGGCAAAGTAGATCAGTTGAAAGATAGCAGTAGGCTTTTTCTGGTTTATAACAGTGATGGTGTCTCGTTTGTTGATTCCACAGAAACGAAAGGGGGACGCTTTACGTTTAAGGGGCAGCTCGCGTATCCGGTTTATTCTGCGCTTTATCTCCATAAAAACCCCTATGTGAACAAGCTACAGCCCAGTGAGAAGCTGGATTACTTCCGCTTTTATCTGGAAGCTGCTCAAATCGGGATGAATGCGAAGGATTCACTAAAAAATATTGTAATGAATGGATCCAAACTCAATACGGAAAATGCAGAGCTTCTAGAGATGAAAAAAACTGTTGACAATAAATTCGACGCATTAAATAAAGAATTTTCCAAACTTCCACTAGAACAACAGAAAGATTCTGTCATATTTGCCCAGTTTCTCGCACGGGAAATGAATCTTATGGATGAAAATTACAGTGTCTACCTGGATTTTGCTAGAAGCCATCCCGATTCATACCTCAGTGTAATTGGTTTAAGTTTTGTCGCAGGTCAGGAGAAATTTTATGCATCGGCCAAGTCAGCGTTTGAAGGTCTTTCGAGTAGGCTAAAAGAAAGTCCTCTGGGCAAGGTGATTCCGTTGCAACTGGAAGCCCAGTCCAAGACCAAAGTCGGGCAGCAGGCGCCAGACCTAACGCTCAAAAACCCGGAGGGGAAAACCATCAAAATTTCGGATTTTTCGGGAAAGTATTTACTCTTGGATTTTTGGGCGAGTTGGTGTGGTCCTTGTCGTGCAGAAAATCCGAACCTTGTAAAAGCTTATCAAAAATATCATGACAAAGGATTTGATATACTGGGAATCTCCCTGGACGATGCGGCACGGAAAGCTGCCTGGATCGATGCAATAAAAGGAGATAGCCTATTATGGGCTCAGGTTTCGGATCTAGGGGGCTGGGACAGTTATGCAGCAAAAATTTATGGAATTAATGCTATTCCTGCCAGTTTTCTGCTCGATCCGAAGGGTAAAATAATCGCCCGTAATCTAAGGGCTGAGGAATTACAAAATATGCTGAAGAGGATCTTCGCGGATCTACCGACTCCGTAAGATCGCTATCTTCCTATCCAAAATATCCCTGTAAATTGGGCTTTTACAAAACATGACATTTTGTTCCAAAAATAAGTATGAAAAATTGCCTACAATTGCAAGCGATTTTCTATCTTGCGCCTTTAATTAGAGATCACATGGCTATAAGATATTCGGGCTGTAAGCAGGTTTAACTGAGTGCTGGATGCTTTAAAAATTTATTTTTTCAATTGTATCTTATTTTGATACAGGTGACAGAATGAACGCGTCAGGTCATCGGTGGAAGAGCGGCCGATTATTTTTGTTTTAGATATTATTCGACTTATTTGATGGATGTTTTTTTTGAATTTCTAAATAACCTCACAAATCCAGACTGGATTGTTTCCCATGGAGGTTTGTATCTTCTGTTGTTTATTATTTTTGCTGAGACAGGTATACTCATTGGCTTTTTCCTTCCTGGAGATCCTATTCTTTTCATTGCAGGAATGATTGTTTCCAATATGAGCATTTCGCCTTCGGAACAGGTGCCTACCTTACTATATTGGATTGTGCTTGTATCGTTGGCTGCAATTCTGGGTAACTTTGTTGGATATTGGTGTGGGAAGATCTTTGGGAAAAGAATCATGAGCATGGAGGATAGCTGGTTTTTCAAAAAGAGCTATATCTTTAAAGCACAGGAGTTTTACGAAAAAAGGGGCGGAGGTGCTATTGTGCTTGCAAGGTTTCTTCCTATTGTTCGGACTTTTGCTCCAATTGTCGCTGGTATTGTTGGGATGGAGTTCAGAAAATTTGTGTTGTACAATGTGATTGGTGCGGTTGTCTGGTCAGGGAGTCTAGTTACACTTGGTTATTTGTTAGGTGAGAATGTATGGGTGAAGGAGAATCTGGAGCTTGTTATTATCGTTATCGTTTTGATAGCAACGGCACCAGTCATTATAAAAGCATTTACTTCGAAAGACAAAGCAAAGATTGCCCAATAAGATATTGATCATCTTCCTAAACCAATAGGAAGACTATATGATGCAATAACAATTAAGATGATCGTCCACTTTGTAGGGGTGATCCGCTATTTGTTTGATTTCATCGCCTTCACTTTCTTTGTGGTCGCGTCATTTATAAAATTTCGGTACTCTTTGGTTTCCATTCCATAGCCTGCTATTTTGCCATCGTGATTACTATGGATTCCAAACCCATAGATTTTTGTAAGTGGAGATGCACGTAGGCAAGCTTGCCCTTTTGAAAAGAATATATTCTTTGCCTCTTGATAGTCTGCTTCATTAAGTGCGTTGCGATCAGCATAAATCTGAAAAAGAAGTTCATCGGAAGTGTATCTATATGGAAATTGTGTGATCAGTTCATATTGTATTTCCGCTATTGTCTTTCTATTTCTTATAGGAGGGACTGTTCCTTTGGATACTTGTGTATCTTCAGCTACTTCAATAAATGTGTCAAAGTAGTTGGTGGAATGAAATTTCATATGTTATTTTTTAGGTGTACTGTCACAATAATTCAAGAAATAAGATGGGAGCAAAATAGGTATTCCTATGGAGTTGTCAAAAGTTTTTAAGGAAATTATTATCTGTATTATTACTAATTTCATCTGTGTTTTAAACATTTTTTTTCACGAAAAAGAAATGTTTTGCAGTATTTTTCTTAGATTTACAGAATTATTACGCAGCACCCTACAGTATACCTATCATAAATGGCTACAAATCAATAGATTAGTGGCCATTTTTCTTTCAATACACTATACGGTATTAATGATTAATCCATTTGCTAATTCACATGAAAATATAGCATAAAGTAACAAATGGTTGTTCTAGCCCTTTTCACTATTCAAATTTATAACAATAATTTATAATATTCCTTGTTTTGAGAAAATTTATTGTTCGAATATAGGTTGGCTATGTTATTTTCTTATAGGAATGAAAAAATATAATAACTATAGTTACAATGGTCAAACATGTATATTCGTTTTGTGTAAAACTTGTCTCTCAAGGACTGTATAAGTATTTTTATATTTTTTTTAATTTTAACATACAAGGGAAATTTTATTTTTCTATATTTGTATATCGTTAAAACATTTTCTACTTATTCAGCTTGAATGCGCGATCTGAGTAAGCTTTTATAGGGGAGTATTTCCATATAAAAATGTACATATGATATGTATACTGTAGGTAGGTGTATAATTTAACAGTGGTAGCTGTAGGGGCTACCACTGTTGTTTAAAATAGCTTTTCTTAAATTAATGCTATGATCTAAGTTTTATTTCTTTATTGAGAACTTCAGCCCGCCCTAGGCTGTTTGTGTTAAAATTCGATTTTCATAGATCGGTGTGTTCCGGTATGTCCTAAGTATATCATCAAAAATTTCCAGCAAATGACTCTCTGAGCAGATGGGTGATCTATTTTTTACTTTATATTTATGGTATTATTATGAATACCTAAAAAAATATCTATGGAAATTAACGAACACATTGATTTTGCAACAGCAAGCTTCAAAGAATTTGAGAATATTGCTGGTTTTGATATGATGGATACTGCAAAGTATTTTAGTTCCTACATCAATTATATGAAAGAAAATCAGCATCTTAACTTTAGATTTATAACACAAGGCTGTGGGCCGACCGCTATAGTAAATTCACCATTTTTAGAGAAACCAACAGAGTGCATAAGTCTTGTGTCAAACGATTACCTTAATTTTTCCCAACATCCGAAAGTGAAAGCTGCAGCAATAGCTGGGATAGAAAAATATGGCACAGGGGCAGGAGCATCACCGTTAATAGGAGGGCATCATGAATACCATGTCGCATTGGAAGAGAAGATTTGTAAATTTTTCAATCGTCCGGACGGTTCGAGTATCGTTTTTACAACTGGATATACCGCAAATAGTTCTACTTTATTGAGCTTGTTGAAACAGGAGGACTGTGCTATTGTTGATATGGAAGTACATGCAAGTGTTTATGAGGGCTTATTGAATACAAATGTCAAGCGATTTCCACATAACAGTATGATTCATCTTGAACGTGCGTTGGCTGACGCGGAGAGTAAGTTCAGAACTAAGTTGGTGATCATCGACGGTGTATATTCCCAAAATGGTGATTTAGCCACGATGGATGAAATTTATACATTAACCAGAAAGTATGGTGCCTATTTAATGGTGGATGATGCGCATGGAATAGGTGTAATGGGGGATAAAGGTAGGGGAACCATTGAAGCCTATAATCTTTTGGATAAAGTAGATATTATTGCTGGTACTTTGAGTAAAGCGTTTGGTCATATAGGAGGTTTTATAGTTTCAACGCCAGAAATCATTAATTACCTTCGTTATCAATCCAGACAGCAGGTATTTTCCTCTACATCGACCCCCGCAAGTTTCGGTTTATTGAAAGCCATTGATTTAATTGACGAAGAGCCTTATTGGCGAACAAGACTCAGTGACAATGTGGCTTATTTTAAAGAAGGGCTGTTGTCTCTTGGTGTAGATATTGGTATGTCGGCATCTCCAATTATTCCAATAAAGATCGGTGATCCAATTAGAACTGCTCAGGTATCGCGCATGTTATTACAAAAAGGTGTTTATGCAAATTGTATTGTCTATCCTGGCGTGGCAAAAAAAGATGCCCGTATCCGCACAAGTCTGATGGCTACTCATACAAAGGAGCATTTGGACAAGGTATTAAATACACTGGAGGACATCAGTAAGGTTGTAAGCCTAAAAAAATCAAGATAAATTAATCTTATAATATTTAATTATTTATTATATTGATCTGAATGCTTAATTTTAGCGGTTCAGATCAATACCATATCAATAACAGATGCGTAAAACTTATAAAGGAGAAAAGAATGATAAAGAACGTACCATGAACAAACTTATTTTGTCTGTTGGTCAGGTTCTTAGAGATAAGGGGTACACGGGCTTAACAATTGCTAATATTTCTAAAATTGCAGGTGTTGATAGGAAGCTCATTTCACTTTATTTCGGCTCCGTTGACAATTTGGTTGAAACATACATCAGAAGTAAAGACTACTGGGTGTCTGCTACGCTGGGTGCTGTTGAATATTTTGGTACTGCTCCAACCGAGGGCTCAAAGGGCTTTCTCGAATCATTATTACTAAACCAAATGGATAGCTTTCTGGAGAATACCGAAATGCAAAAAGCGGTTCTTTGGCAGATCAGTGAAAAATCTGAGATTATGTCTCAGATCACAAGAGAACGGGAAAAGATGAGTGCTTTGTTTTTCGCCTTTGCCGATAAGGAAATGGAGGGTAAAAATGTCGATTTGCGGGCTATTAGTAGTATTCTGACTGCTGGAATCTATTATCTGGTATTACATTCTATAAATACAGAAAGTACTTTTTGTGAGATTGAGCTTAACGCTGATGGTTTAGACAGAATTCGCAATGCGGTTAAAACAATTCTCTCTTGGGCTTATGGAGAGAACGAAAAACATCCGACCGAAGCTTGATAAGGGGGCAGTATTGCGCTATGCCACTCTGTCAATTATGGCAAAGAAATTCAACTGATTATGACAGACATTGTCATACAGATATCAATATTCTATTTAAAGAATCGTTCAATTCGTCATCATCATTTTTTGGCATATCATTCGCCTGTTTAGATTAAACGATTTGAAACATGGCAAAGAGGTTATTGCTCATATTAATGCTGTTTGTAATTGGTGATGCTTATTTCTTTCAGGCATTCACGACCGTTATTCATACTCCATTTTTATACAAAATTTATTGGTATCTAGATGTATTGTTGCTTATCGGAGTGTTTACCCTGATTTTTCTTCGGCAACAGGGCAAAGATATTCAGCGACTGGCAGGAGATCTGGTTACTTCTTTTTTGATCGTATTTATTCCAAAATTGCCAGCCTTTCCGATCCTATTGGCGGAGGACTTGGTACGACTATTACAGGGATTTCCTCCACGAAGTATTTATCTAAGCGAATTTGTGCTTGTACTGGCTTTACTGATTGTTTTAATTATTATTTTTGGCCTCACCAGAGGGCGACATCTATATCGGGTAAGGGAGGAAGTCTTAAGTTTTCCGGATCTGCCAGATGCATTTGATGGATTTAAAATCACACAGATTTCGGATATTCATTCTGGAAGCTTATCGGATGTTAATGGAGTCCGAAAAGGCATCGCACTAGCGAATGCCCAGGATGGTGATCTTCTCCTGTTTACAGGTGACCTCGTCAATAATAGAGCCGTTGAAATGGAATCCTGGATCTCAGATTTCACTTCGCTAAAAGCTCCGTTTGGTAAATATTCTGTACTCGGAAATCATGATTATGGAGATTATACACAATGGGATAGTGTTGAATTGAAAGCATCTAATCTTATTAGGTTGAAAGAAATTCATGGGGAGATGGGATTTCAGCTGTTGATGAATGAATCTATATCAATTCGAAAAGGGGATGCTAGCATTGCGTTGATCGGGGTGGAAAACTGGGGAAAGGGTGGTTTTCATCAATATGGAGACTTAAGTAAAGCAACATCCGGTCTCTCTTCGGACTCTTTTAACATATTGATGTCACATGATCCTTCTCATTGGGATCATGTCACTTTAGATCACGAAAAACATGTGCATCTGACATTGGCCGGGCATACGCATGGGATGCAATTTGGTATAGAGTTGTTCGGATTTAAATGGAGCCCGATACAATATTTCTATGAACAATGGGCTGGATTATATCAAAAACAAGGCAAATACTTGTATGTCAACCGCGGCTTTGGCTATCATGGACTCAAGGGCAGGATAGGTGTATGGCCAGAGATTACGGTTATCACGCTAAAAAAATCTATTTCATAATTTTCGGAAGGTGTTGAGCTGATGCTGTTCGGAAGGTCAGACTTATTTTGCAAATCAAATTTTAGGCATATTCATGGACAAGATTGGATAATATTTTTTGTTCCGAAGATTAATTTTATTATATTTAGTCATCGTAGCTTGTTCTAAAGAGGAGCGATAAGCTAAGTAGTAATAACCAATTGCATCAAATTAAACAAAAGAAAAATATCCTGTTCTTGACCTAATATAGGTAAATATGATCAAGCGGATTGTCATATAGATCCTTCAATGGATGCGTTCGATAGTTAATTAGATTTGTAAACCAATTATTTAATTTGAGGTATGGCACACAAAGTAGTTTCCCTTATTTTGGGAGGGGGTAGAGGGTCTCGACTTTATCCATTGACACAACAGCGTTCTAAGCCGGCTGTTCCCATTGCTGGGAAATATCGATTGGTCGATATTCCCATTTCGAATTGTTTAAATTCTGGATATAACAAGATATTCGTTTTAACACAGTTCAATTCAGCTTCTTTAAATACGCACATCAAAAACGCTTATAATTTCAGCATTTTCAGTAAAGGCTTTGTTGATATTTTGGCTGCTGAACAAACGAACGAGGGAGATCGATGGTTTCAGGGAACAGCTGATGCCGTGAGACGTACCCACAAGCACCTATTGAATGTTGACTACGAATACGTATTGGTCTTATCGGGCGACCAACTCTATCAAATGGATTATTCTGCTTTAGTCGACTTTCATGTACAGAATGGCGGGCACATCACAATTGCAACCATTCCTGTGAATGTAGCCGATGCTACCGGGTTTGGTATTCTCAAAGCCAATGAGGTAAATGTAATTACCGCGTTCACCGAAAAACCCAATAAAGAGGAGGTGTTGAATTGGTCTTCAGAAGTCTCCGGCGGGATGGCGAAATGCGGGCGGAATTATCTGGCATCGATGGGTATTTATGTTTTTTCAAAAGGTGTTTTGCTCAATTTACTGCTTGCCAATCCGGGTATGGACTTTGGGAAGGAAATATTACCAGATGCCATTAACAAGTACAAGGTGCTCAGCTACCAGTTTGATGGTTATTGGACAGATATTGGAACGATAAAATCATTTTTTGATGCCAATATTGGATTGACTGCAGATGTTCCTGATTTCAATTTGTTTGATGAAACTGTATTTACGCGAGCGCGTATGCTACCTCCATCTAAGGTTTCTGGAACAACACTTAATAATACAGTCATTGCTGATGGCTGTATCCTCAATGCAGATAAGCTCGAACGCTCTGTGATCGGAATACGTTCCCGTATTGGTGAGGGGACAGTAATTAAATCGACTTATATGATGGGATCAGATCATTACGAACAACTTGAGGAAGTCATTGAAATGGGGAATACCCAAAAACCGCCACCTGTTGGTGTTGGGGAACGTTGTTATATAGAAAATGCTATTTTGGATAAAAACTGCAGGATAGGCAATGATGTCAGAATAAAAGGAGGGCTACATCTGGAAGATGGCGATTTCAAGACACATGCAATCTGTGATGGCATCGTTGTTGTAAAGAAAAATGCTGTAATCTCGAATGGTGTAAGTATAGGCTGTTAGCTATTTTTCAGACACAAATGAGTAAAGGACTAGGAGCTTTATGCACCTGGTCTTTTATTGAATTGTTTGCCTGATCCGAATTTGCACCAACATTTATACAATTCTTGCGCAAGTTGTCATCAATACGACCACACATAGTATCAATAAAACGATGACAGTTGTAGTATAGGGAGTTCTTCTCATGATCTTTTTTTATTTATTACTTATAAATTTAATTTGACAAAAGTCATGCCCATTATCATAACCTCTATCTTGATCCTCGAAACTGTAGTTTGAAATCTACAATCGATTGGTTTTATTGGTTTTGTGAAAAATGTTTAAATTCCACCAAGCGTAACTAGGAACTTTCGAAAAATACGCAATCTACTCCCTTTTTATTTCTTATTAATCAAGGTATTTGACAGATGTACTTGAACATCTGATCTTATGCGGTTGGTGCAACCGCAATTCCTCTAGCAAAAAACAGTTTCGTGAAATGAATAATACGTACTAAAAGAAGGTGATTTTAGCCGGATTGCGCAACAAACGCTATTTTTTATCGCTGAAATGTGAGATTTGAAATCGATTAATATTAGGAAAAATTATCCGTTTTTTATTTTATTATTTCTTATTTTCGGCACGGTATTAATCATCGGAATAGTTGACGGAAATTGGATGTTTTTCTTGCTTTTCGTTGGTTAACATAGATATTTCACTTTATAAAACTATAATGTTTAAGCTAAAAAATAACATAAAGATAACCCATTTCGTGTTATTAATAAGTATTCTTAATTTTATATTTTTCCATATCCCTTTTTTCTCATTTGTTTTTAAAAATATTGATTTTAAAAGTCTGAATGGCATTGTTCTGATCCTAAGCTTAGTGATTTTAATGCTGGTTTTAAACGCTTTTGTACTCTATTTAATATTTTTTCTGTCACGCCTTGTTGGCAAAGTTTTGCTGATTTTCTTTTTCATTGGCAATTCCATCGCGGTTTATTTTATCAATACCTATAGTGTTATCATAGACGAAACGATGGTGGGGAATATCCTCAATACCAATTACGCAGAGTCGAGTAGTTTTTTCTCTATTAAACTGATTTTATATGTCGTTCTATTGGGTATCCTACCGAGTATCTACATTGCAAAAGTGAAAATAGAAAATGTGAAATTAAAGCGTTTTCTTGTTACTTCTGCGCTCAGCCTATTGTTTATTATTGTTCTGATTTTTGCGAATGCGAGTAATTGGTTATGGATCGATAAAAATTCAAAAACGTTAGGCGGGTTAGCGATGCCTTGGTCTTATACGGTAAATTTCACACGTTTTTATATTCATCAGCAGCAGGAAAATAAAAAGGAAATCTTACTTCCTGATGCCAAAATAATGGATAACAAAAAGTCCGTTGTTATTTTGGTAATAGGTGAATCTGCTAGAAGTCAGAATTTTTCGTTGTATGGTTACAAGAAAAATACAAATCCCTTACTATCCAAGATCCCGAATCTACATCATTTTGAAGCTACTTCCTGTTCCACTTATACAACCGCAGGTGTAAAATGTATTTTGGAACATAAAAATAGCGGGGATTTATATGAGATATTACCAAACTATCTGTTCAGGAATGATGTAGATGTTGTCTGGAGAACTTCCAACTGGGGCGAACCTCCGGTTCACATCAAGGATTACAAAAAAGCAGAACAATTAACATCGAATTGTCAAGGCGAGGGCTGTAGCTATGATGAGGTTCTTTTAGCAGGATTAAAAGAGCAGATATTAGCCAGTAAAAAGGATAAAATATTTATTGTACTACACACAAGTACAAGCCATGGGCCTACTTATAGTAAAAAATATCCTGCTCAATTCGAAATGTTTAAACCTGTTTGTAATAGTGTAGAGTTGGGAAAATGTTCTAAGGAGGAACTTGTCAACGCTTATGACAATACTATTGTATATACCGACTATATCCTAAATCGCTTGATAGAAGATTTAAAAGAATTGAAGCAGTACCAAAGTGCGATGCTTTTTGTTTCTGATCATGGTGAATCTTTAGGTGAAAACAATTTATATATGCATGGACTGCCAATGAGTATCGCTCCTAAGGAGCAATATGATATTCCTTTTATCGTTTGGGTTTCTGATCCAGCGAAAGAGCTAAAACCCAATAAAATATTGACCCAGAACCATGTATTTCACAGTGTTCTAAACTTTTTAAATATACAGAGTCCTATTTATGATGAAAATATGGACATCTTTAAATAGCATCCAGACCAATGGTGGGAATCGTTTACAAAAGGCGGAGTATGCGATTGTTTATTGGGGAGTAGGCCTGTAATATAGAATTGTGGCACCACCAGCAAAGGTTTTAGTCTTTAGGTATGTCAGCTGTATTTTTCTGTTTATGTTGTTGAATAAAGGCAAACCATTTCCAGCGATAATGGGGTGAATACAAATTTGATATTCGTCTATAAGGTCGCTTTTTGTCAATGCAACAATTAGACTAGGACTACCTATCAAAATATCTTTGCCCGGTAGTTGTTTAAGCGCCAGAATCTCGTCAACGATAGTTCGCTTTGCCAGTCTTGCACTATCCCAATCCAGATTTTTTAGGGTTCGTGAAAAGACGACTTTCGGTATAGTGTTCATGACATGCGCAAATTCGTCTGAGGATTTATTACCACTAGAGGTTGTTAGGAAGGCCCGCCAATATTCCATGAGCTGATAGGTTATCCTGCCATATAATATTGTATCAGACTCTCGTAATAAGTCGGTATAATGTTGATGAATTTCATCATCAGGAAGCATTAAAGTATGATCGCAAAAGCCGTCTAGGCTCATATTAATCGCCGCTATTACTTTTCTCATATCGTGCTTTATATTTCTATTCACTGAATTTACGAAAAAGCAGGGGACTGTTAACTTTTGATAGAAAATAATTTGGGCATTAACCAATTACTGATGATTGAGACAGATAGCCATGTTATGGGAAATTGGGGAGCTTATTCGTCTACAATAGTTAAGTTGCTGACTACTTCGAAAGTTGAGACGTGGTAATCGTCTCCAAAAAATAGACCATTGATGTAATGTTGAATTGGGTAAAAAAGGTCTATCGGAATACCTTTATAGAAAGTTTTGAAATCGTTTGGAATAGAATAAGCATGATTATACCTTCCCTTGCCGAGACTGATACCACCTATTTTTTTTAGGTAGCCAGTTATTTTGTGTTTAGAGGAATTGGAAAACTGTTCACTTGTTTCCAGGAAATAATCCTGAATATAAAAATTTCTTATATTTTTCAATTTGATTGCGGAGGTTTTATCCAGTTTTATCCTTCGCGAATAGGATATATCAGTTAAAATGCACGTTGCTTTCTGCACTGTCGAAACATCAATAAAATAATCTCCATCGACCAATAGATGCTTACTATCTTTATAGATGCCCAGGATCATCTCGTTGATTTCTCTATCAGAATAATCCATTATATTTGAAGATCTCCCAAACTTTTCGAATTGCAGTCCGCTATCTTTGACATTTTTCCTGATTTTATTTAGCTCATATTGCTGAAAAGTCCTTATTTTTTCCATATCCGTTGCGCATTATATTTAGCACTTTAAAGATAATTTTAAAACTTTGCTTTCAATCTCTTTACAGGCATCTAATTGCAATTTGAATCAAATCTAATTTAACAGTACGCTAACGCTTAAGTAACAAATCACCCAATATTGGGGTGATTCTGCTATTAAAAATCAAATTCTCTGGAGGTCATACGACCCTGACCGTTCAGGTCTATTCGGTGGGGGGATAGTTCCAAAACCCCATAAGCATTTTCATTGTTGGTTTCGATCATTCCCTCAAGTGTAATCATGGGAATCCCTTTATAGTTAGCAAAGTTACCAGGATGATGATGTCCCGAGATAACTGCTTTCACACCAGGGTATTTTTCTATTATGGCCAATATATCCCTGTTATTGAGTGTTTCAAGTCCGTTTTCTGGAAATAAGGGATGATGGGTGAAGATGATCACACTCTTAGCATCTTTTTCTGCTTTTTTTAGCTGTTTTTCCATCCATGCAAGTTGTTGTGTGCTGATGCCACCATTCCATAGCTGTGTATTTTTCCGTTCCTTGAGTTTCAGCTGGTTATTTAATGCTTGCCAAGCAGCGCGCTCAGCTGAAGCTTCTGATGTTGCGTATTCGCTGAGTTCATTGGTGTTAAGGAGAATAAATAACCAATTACCTTTTTCTATGATATAGTAAGGGGCGGGCATGCGATAGGCCTTGTAGAGTGTGGCACCGTCTTTCACATCGACATAATCATGGTTGCCCAGTAAATTGTAAACTGGTGTATTGAGTTTGTACAGATGCTGCAAGGCCGGAGCCAAATCTTTTGTCCCCACATCGACTAAATCTCCTACCATAACCGTAAAATCCACGCCAGCTGCATTTATTGCTGTCGTTGCTGAATTTAATTTCGAAAGTGAATTGCGGTAAAATCGACTCCCTTTGGTGTTCTGATCAGCATATTGTGGGTCTGCAATTAAACCTATTTTCAATGGAGCATTCTTTTGTTGGCCAAGGCTCACACCATGTAAGAGGACAAGTAAAAGGGAGAATACTAAAATTTTAATTTTCATTCTGGATTATTTTAGATTTTGCATGCCATAGGGCATCTATTGGTTATATTCCTAATTAGTTGTTAAGCTTTTCGAAATAGATGCCATTAGGCTTATGTCTCGAAAACGAACTGATTAGACCACTGATTTTAATTTTGGTTCTTTTGCTTAATCGGTGGTTCTTACAAACATACGTGATTTTTTTACGTTTAAAAGTAGAAATTAATAGCAATCGATTGCATAAAATTCAGAAAACCATGGTGCTACACTGGATATCCATTATTTAGATGATGGTATTTGCTCGTCATAATTTCGCATGATATAATAGAAATACGCAATCATTTTCATATAGTTTTCGATACTGATATATTCATTGGTACTGTGCATGCTTTGCTGTTCGGAATGATTGATTTTGATTGGCATAAATCGGTAAATATTCTTGCTGAGCTCTTGGTATTTGATGGCATCTGTACCACCAACGGTCAGGTATGGTGTGACAATAAGGTCAGGGTATAACTTTCGAATGGAGGCTTCCATCATCTGATACGCTTTCGTATCAATAGAAGATACACTGGAGGCCTCCCGGGCATTATCAACCTGTTCTATTTCGACATCAAAACCGGCTGTCGCTTTCTTAACGTGTGCTTGAACTTCCTGAATTGTATTTTCAGGCAATAGTCTAAAATTGACAACAAATTCGACTTCTGGTGACAGTACATTGGGGGCATCGCTGCCTTTCATCATCGTCAGCGCTGTCGTGGTGCGTACCAAGGCGTTGGTAGAATGATTTTTAGTTAACTGGGCAAGTAGGATAGGTTCCATCAACCATCTATTTGCTATCGCAAGGCGCGAAACAAAAGGCATTGAACCACCTATCTGCTGAAAAAAACGCTGAATAAGTGGACTGATCATCGGTTTCATCTGCTGTTCTTCGAGTCGTTGCATGATCACCGCGGCTTTGCCAATGGCAGTTTCAGACGGCGGCATAGATGAATGTCCACCTAGACCTTTAACTTTGATCTTTAAAGACAGGAACCCCTTTTCAGCACAGCCAATTAGTGCTACATCTGAATTTATTCCATTAACAGATCCTTTCTCCAGAATGAGTCCTCCTTCATCGTAAACAGCTTCAAATCGTAGCCCCTTGCGTTTGAAATCCGTTGCTATTTTGCTTGCCCCAAGTTCGCCACCAACTTCCTCATCAAAGCCAAATGCAAAATAGATATCACGCTGAGGCCTTTCCTTATCCAACAGTATTTTCTGCATGGCTTCAAGTAATGAAAAGAGCATCCCTTTCATATCCAATGTTCCGCGCCCATAAATCCGACCATCTGCTACAGCACCAGAAAAAGGGGCATAATCCCAATCTTCTGCTATTGTGGTAACTGGGGGGAGTGGTTTGTCTGAAGGACGGAAAACATGTTCGGACTTGTTTTTAATTTCAGCTGAACCTGGAGGAACAACATCATAATGGGACAAAAATAGGAGTGGTAATAAATTGCTATTGCTACCCTTAAGTTTAAAAACTAAACCATAGGAATGGACTGTATAGATCTCCAATTGCTGGTGGATAAGGGGATAACTTGCTGCGATATACTGCTTAAAAGTATCAAATGGGGCGTATGCGAATAAATTTGGGTCACCATTGGAAACAGACGGTATCTTAATTCCCCCAGCTAATCGGGATAAGATGCTATCATTGCTTATAGGCTGGAATGCTTGTGCATCGTATTTTTTTGTCTTGGCAAAAGGGAAGAGCAATGTGTTGATCAATAAACCAACAAAAATCACAATCAGTAATAGCAATAGAACCAAAAGTAGCTTCTTCATAATAGCGTTGTTTGCGGTGGAACGTTTATATCAATACCATCTCAAATAGAGACCTATGGATAAAAACATCATACTGCCCACTTTGTTTTAGGTTGAGATCTGGAGCCCGAATCAACCAGCGCAAATGTTATTTGAAAATTATCAAATCAAGTCAAATTCCATTTCCGATGTTTCCCTGCCATTGACAATAATGGAAATCTTATGTTTACCAATATAGAATTTTCTGGTGGTTATTACCTTAAATGATTGTCTGCGCTCAATCCGATTTTTTTCAGCTGATAAATAGATCTTCTCGCTAATCTTAAATACTTTACGGGACATTAAACCATTTGATTTTTGATAATATAATCCATACTCCAAGCGGAGTGGTTTTGATTGCGCATGTGTATTTTCGATCTGAAATGAAAAAAAGACATATTCACCAATTTTTACATATGGTGTTTCAATGCGTAGATCGGAAACCTCAAAATCTGTTCCGTCCAAACCATAGTAGTGTAAAATCTCGGGATGCCCTTGTTTAAGTAATGTGCGGCAGCCGTGTTTAATGATTCCGTCTGTATCTTTACTGATCCCTTTCCAATTTTTCGCAATGGCCAGCAAAATATCGGGGTTATCTTTAGAGATATCGTTTAAATTGTTAGCGACACTTCTTCTTACAGTTTCTGATACATCATTTTTTAGTAAATCCAAAATAGACAAAATAGGGCTTGGATCTTTCTTCAGAAAGGGGATAGCCATAGCCCATGGTAGTCGTGGACGAATACCTTCGCTTGCCAAACGGCGAACTTGTGCATTCGGGCTTCGTGCCCATTGTTCCATTACACTGATCATCCGTTCTTTATACTTGATAATAAAAGGGCGAACAGCAAATTCACAAGTGATGAACTGTGTAATTATTTCAAGGGATTGCACGGCGGTTTCAAAATGCTCAACACCATAAGTTTCGATGTAGTCAGGGAATATAATATATTCAAGTCCACCAGGATACCCTGCCGCAATTAGATTCTCAACAACTTGAGTGATTAAGGCGATTGCCTCGGGAAAATTGGATGGCATAAATTCATGCAAGGTTTGTGTTGTATGTTTGGTCCTTTGCTTCCATTCCATATTGTTGAAATCAGCGCTAAAGATTCTCGTAATAAATTGCTCTTTATTGAAATCGGGATTTACCTGACTAAACTGATCTGCAATTAGTTGATAGAAATTAAGCGAATAGATATCTTTGATAAGACTCATAAATATTTTATATAATTCAAATATATATTTAAAACAAGATGTGGCCACAACTTGACCGAAGTTTCATCGTGCCAAGTTGTTAATTAGAGACAAAATTAGATGATAGAACTGACAACTGCTTGTCAATAGCTAAATATGTTGAATCACAAATAAACATCCTGTTGCTGATAAGTTTTTCAGGTATTCGGTATAGCATATTATTTCGTACTTTGAATTCGAACTTTAGCTCTAGTAGCTGTAACCGTCGTTGTATCTCATTGGGTTGCAATAGTAAAGACCATGATCCTTTGCAATAGTGACTGGTTGTGAATTACTTACGGTATTTAAATTAACGAGAGGCAGCACTAAATCATCGTATTAATCTTTTACCTGTTGCATAAGCTTATGAAGAAGTAAAGTAAGTGTTTTTAATTCATCCTTTGCCAAAGAGCGTGAGGCTTTTTTTGCAATACTTTCCCTAAAGTTTTCCGAATTATCAATGATATATCGACCTTCATCAGTCAGGGTCAGATCAAAAAATCTACGATCTATTGTAGATTGTTGTTGCTTGATCAGCCTATTTTCGGTCAAAAATTTAAGCTGCTTAGAAATAGCAGCCTGACTGATCTGAAAGGCTTCAGCGATCTGCTTACCAGTAACCTGATGACCTCTATAAATATATTCCATTATATTGTAATGTGTGGCGGTTACCCCATGTATATTTCCTCGGTTCATATTGGCTAATATAAAACACTGTAGATCTGTAAAGACCTGATAAAAATCAATTTCGCTCTTATTCATAAAACAATAGTTTAGTTAACTTTGTTAAGTATTATGTTTAACTAAGTTAATCAATCCCAAAGATAATTAAAATGGATTATATCGTCATTGTAAATGCAAAGCAAAACAATCTGAAGAGTATTTCGCTCAACATCCCCAAAAGAGAGATCACTGTTTTCACGGGTGTATCCGGTTCAGGAAAATCGTCTTTGGTATTTGAAACGATCGGAGCAGAAGCACAGCGGCAGTTTAACGAGACTCAGACGAGTTTTATCAGAAATCGTTTGCAGCACATCGGGGTTCCAGAAGTAGATAAGATTGAACACTTAAATGTACCTATTATTATCAATCAAAAAAGGCTAGGTGGGAATGCCCGTTCCACAGTAGGTACAGCTACAGATATCTATAGTTCATTGCGATTGCTTTTTTCTAGAATGGGTACTCCGTTTGTGGGATATTCCAACGTATTTTCATTTAACAACCCATTGGGTATGTGTCGTGAATGTGAAGGACTTGGTTTTGTACAGACCCTTGACATTACACGACTTTTGGATATGGAAAAATCTTTGAATGAAGGTGCAATCGCATTTCCGACATTTCAGCCCGGGGGATGGCGCTTAACTCGATATACTTTATCTGGATATTTTGACAATGACAAGAAATTAAAAAATTATAGCAAATCAGAATGGGATATGCTTTTGAATGCGACGGAACATAAACCCAGATTCCCTGACAAACAATGGGGAAAGACTGTGAAATACGAGGGCTTAATTCCTCGTATCGAAAAGGCATTCTTAAAAAAAGATTCGAAGGAGAATATAACTCGTAAAGAGGCTCTCAAAAATGTTATAATCACAAAAAAATGCCCTGTATGTAACGGCACAAGGCTAAATAGAAAGGTGCTATCGTGTAAAATATCGGGGAAAAGTATAGCGGATTGTGCATCACTCTCGGTGGACGAACTACTTGATTTCATAGCTACCATAAGCTCTAAAACTTATCATGTATTATTAAATGAACTGAGCAAGAAATTACATGATATAGTCAATATCGGCCTTCAATACCTCACGTTGGATAGACGTACAGATACCTTATCTGGTGGAGAATCTCAACGCATCAAGATGGTGCGTAATCTCGGTAATAGTTTAACTGATTTGCTCTATATTTTTGATGAACCGAGTATTGGTCTCCATCCTAAAGATTTGCAAAATATCGGAACAATTATTCAACAGATCAAAGCGAAGGGCAATACTGTAATTATTGTAGAACACGATCCAGATTTAATTAGAATTGCAGATTGGGTTGTCGATATGGGGCCGGGATCCGGAAAATCAGGTGGTGAAATCGTCTACGAAGGCAAATTTGAAGGACTGCAATATTCAAAAGGAAAAACAGGATCTTACTTTGGCCGATGTTTCGATTTCAATCAGACACCAAGAAAGGCCCAAGGTTATCTGGAAATAAAGAATGCGAGCTTGCATAATTTGAAAAATATCCATGTAAGAATACCCAAACAGGTGCTTTCTGTTGTCACAGGTGTCGCCGGTTCAGGTAAGAGTACGCTGATCAACAAAATATTGCCAATGTTTTATCCAGAGATTAAAGTAGTTGATCAGGCACTATTTGCGGCCAGTGTACGTTCAAATCTGCTCACGTATCTTAATTTATCAGATTTGATCAGGAAGCTTTTTTCAAAAGCAAATAAAGTCTCTGATAAATTATTCAGCAGAAATAGTTTAGGGGCATGTGAAAATTGCAACGGATTGGGCGTTGAGAAAATTGATCTGGCTTTTATGGATGATATTGAACAACCTTGCGAGCTATGTGGTGGTTCAGGATTCACAGCACAGGTACTAGATTATCATTATAAGGGTAAAAATATAGTCGATGTTATGAATATGACTGTCACGGAGGCAGCTGCATTCTTTCCCGATGAGTCCTTTCATGATGCTTTTAACATGTTATCCAACCTTGGCCTAGGTTATCTCAGCTTAGGACAGCGACTAGATAGCTTTTCAGGTGGTGAACGACAGCGCCTGAAGCTTACAAGGGAACTCAACCAAAGGAATGGTATAATAGTCCTCGATGAGCCAAGTACGGGATTACATCCATCTGATACACAAAAACTATTGAACTTTATAGATGAACTTGTGAAAAATAGGAATACTGTTATTGTGATCGAACATAATCTTGACATCATTGCTCAGGCGGACTGGGTGATAGATATTGGTCCAGGAGCTGGCAAATATGGTGGTGAGCTGCTCTTTGAAGGAACAGTGGCTAACCTGTTGGAAGATAAGATATCAATAACTGCTATATATTTAAGGCAGCATTTAAAAATGACTTAGGATAAATAAACGGGGTCTACTCTTAGATCAGATTAAAAGTTTAATCTTATATTTAGGAATTGTAGGATAGAAAAGAAGCCATAATATTACAAATCAATTCCGTAATTCTGTAATGATTTACTCCAGGTTTGTGGCCAAATTTGTAATGTAAGATTAATACATACAGATATGGCTACAAATAATTATAACGAAACAATTTATATTCCTTTGGAGGATGTAGAAAGTGAACATTGCGCATTAATTGTTGAAAAAGAGTTGGCCTTGGTAAAGGGGATAGAGAGCCACAAAGTTGAACTGAACAATCGTAGGGCGGCTATTACTGTCAAAAATAATGAGGTTGTAGCTAATGCTGTGAAAGCTGTTAAGGATCTTGGCTATGGCGTGTCGACAGTAGTCAAAACATTTCCCGTGTTAGGAATGACTTGTGCTTCCTGTGCAGGGAGTGCAGAAAGTATGGTAAAATATGAATCTGGTGTAGTGAATGCTTCTGTAAATTTTGCTACAGGAAACTTGACTGTTGAATATCTTCCGAATATCACTGATGCCGCTAAAATTCAAAAAGCTGTACAAGCAGGCGGTTATGATCTATTGGTGGAAGACGAATCTACGCAACAAGAAACGTTGGAATCTATCCATGCTGAAAAATTCCGGACACTCAAAAGCAAAACGATATGGGCAATTATCCTATCACTTCCCGTGGTGGTGATCGGTATGTTTTTCATGGATATTCCATATGCAAATCCAATCATGTGGTTCTTTGCAACACCTGTTGTACTCTGGTTGGGTAAAGACTTTTTCATTAATGCATGGAAACAAGCAAAGCATCGTTCAGCAAATATGGATACCCTGGTTGCATTAAGCACTGGGATCGCCTATATTTTTAGTGTTTTCAATATGTTATTTGCCAATTTCTGGCATCAGCGGGGGCTGCATGCGCATGTGTACTTCGAAGCTGCAGCGGTGGTTATTGCCTTTATCTTGCTTGGGAAATTATTGGAAGAAAAAGCGAAAGGTAATACTTCTTCGGCTATAAAAAAATTAATGGGATTACAGCCCAAAACAGTCATGGTCATACAATCTGACGGATCCGAAATACAAGTTGCAATAGAAGCCGTAAAAGCAGGTGATATTATCTTGGTAAAACCTGGTGAAAAGATTGCTGTGGATGGTATGGTCACTGTGGGCGATTCCTATGTTGATGAAAGCATGTTGAGTGGTGAACCGGTTCCGGTGTTCAAAAAAGAAAACGAAAAGGTTTTTGCTGGTACGATTAACCAGAAAGGTAGCTTTCAATTCAAAGCGGTCAAAGTAGGTAAGGAGACGATGTTGGCGCAGATCATTAAAATGGTTCAAGACGCCCAGGGTAGCAAGGCTCCAGTGCAAAAGATGGTCGATAAGATTGCCGGAATATTTGTTCCAGTGGTGATTGGTATTGCCTTATTTACCTTCGTATTGTGGTTTATTCTGGGCGGTGAAAATGGTGTGGTACAAGGGCTGCTGGCTGCTGTAACAGTATTAGTTATAGCCTGTCCCTGTGCGCTTGGCTTAGCTACGCCCACAGCAATTATGGTAGGTGTTGGCAAAGGGGCAGAGCAAGGTATTCTGATCAAAGACGCAGAGAGCTTAGAGCTTGCCAAACGTGTCAATGCAATTGTCTTGGATAAGACTGGAACAATTACCGAGGGCAGACCGCAGGTAACAGGTATCCAATGGTTGAACAGCGATGATACGACAAATGCAATACTATTAAGTATAGAAAAGCAATCTGAACACCCCCTTGCGGAAGCGGTAGTTAACCATCTTGAAGGTGTAATAGGAACGTCAATATCGGCATTTGACAGTATTACTGGGAAAGGAGCGAAAGCCAATCATGGTCTGGAGACTTACTATGTTGGTAACAGGAAACTATTGGTTGAAAATGGCATCGCTATCTCAGAGCAATTGCAGGATCAGGCAGAACAATGGAGTGAGGAGTCGAAAACTGTTATCTGGTTTGCCAACAGTACCCATGCGTTAGCAGTGATCGCTATTGCTGATAAGATTAAGGAAACCTCGGTATTGGCCATTCAAGAGATGCAGGCAATGGGTATTGAGCTTTATATGCTTACAGGCGATAATGAATCGACTGCCAAAGCTATTGCAGAACAGACAGGCATTAAGCATTATAAAGCAGAAGTGATGCCGCAAGATAAAGCTGACTTCGTAAGAGCGCTCCAACAACGCGGAAAGGTAGTGGCGATGGTCGGTGACGGTATTAACGACAGTACAGCATTGGCAACTGCGGATGTCAGTATAGCGATGGGTAAAGGAAGTGATATTGCTATGGATGTGGCAAAAATGACAATCATTTCCTCGGATTTGAGTAAAATACCACAGGCAATCCGCTTGTCGAAACAGACGGTGGCCACCATCAAGCAAAATCTGTTTTGGGCTTTTATTTATAATGTGATCGGTATTCCAGTTGCTGCAGGTATACTCTTCCCAATCAATGGTTTTCTTTTGAATCCCATGCTCGCTGGAGCAGCAATGGCCTTAAGCAGTGTTAGTGTCGTGAGCAACAGCTTGCGTTTAAAATGGAAAAAATAGATAGTAATAGTAAATAATAACTTTAAAATTAAATAACATGGAAAGCAAAAATATTCAATTCAAAACAAACCTCAACTGTGGTGGCTGTGTATCCAAAGTAAGTGCCGATTTAGACAATGCAGCAGGGATCTGTGAATGGAGCGTCGATACATCAAACAGTGATAAAATTCTTACAGTAAAATCGAACGGTATCTCTGAAGAAGAGGTTATAGAAATTGTCAAAAAGAGAGGGTTCATTGCAACGTCACATTCTGCATAAATTGAATGCGGGAATTAAGAAAAAGTCGTCCTTTATCCGGGACGACTTTTATTTTTTGACTTAAGTTGTTACAAGGCCATAGGGTCCTCTCAACACTTGAAAGTGACTATTGTCTTGCCTATACTAACCGACTGATATGAGCAACAACAAGTATGGCTGAATTGGGTGTTTTTTTATCGCTAGCCCAATCTTTTTATGAAGAGGTCTAGTTATATAGACTGCCTGTTGAAGAAAAGCAATAGCCTTTAAAAATAAATAAAAATAGCTTAAGCTACTTGTGTGCTAGCGCAAATAAGCTTATTTTAGCCATTAATGGGCAGCATTAAATCTAATATTCTCAGAAGCTATGGACAATACATTACTATTTTGGTAATGTTTATTCTTGTATTGCTCACATCCTGCCCAATAAAAAATGGAATCAAAAGTCTCATAGGGACACCAATGAATACGGAACAGGGGAGAATAGCGGATCGGGCCATACCCCTTGATAACGGATTTGAGCGCTGTAGTGAGTCGGTAGATAATGGAAATGTCCGACTAAGCTTTGTACAGGAAACTCTTCTTTTACCAAATGATGTGCAAATCCTTAGGTCGTCTTATCCTTTTAGCATAAAGGAGCATCTGCAACTGTCGGCTAGTCGAAACGGTCGCCAGAAGATTGTGCATACTTTACCCATTTTTCTCCAATATCGAACATTACGCATTTAGAATTCTTTTTCAATCAGTTCTGTCTTCACTAGGAGATAGTCTTGATATTCATCTGTTTTTATACGGTGAGAACCATTAAGATAAGGAACAAATAAACAGTTGGCGGTTTTTTTGTGTTAGTGTATAGATAATTAAAATTTAGTAATTTACATATATAATAATGAATATAAAATTTAATAGGATTATAACAGGTTTTGGACTTTTTATTATTGCTGCAAGTGTTTTGACTGCCTGTGGAAACTCGGCAGATGGTAACAAACCCAAAGCAGAAAAAGAGCAAGCTCAAGCTGTTAAAGAAGTTGAAGAGCCAAAAATGACCGACGTTTCCTTCAAAGATAAAGCCGGTAATGTTGTTAAACTAAGTGATTTAAAAGGGAAGGTTGTCTTTATCAATTTCTGGGCTACCTGGTGTCCACCGTGTATACATGAAATGCCGTCCATTAATACCTTAAGACAGGGATTCAAAGACAACAAAAATATAGTATTCCTAATGGTTGATGTCGACAATGATATTGAGCAATCGGCGGCGTTTATGGAGGAGAACAAGTATGATTTACCACTATATACCGCAACGGGAGAAATTCCACCAGAATTTTTGGGTGGATCCATTCCTACAACGGTGATTTTGGACAAAAATGGACAAATTGTAGAACGTTTGGAGGGGAGCAGAGATTATGCAGCTCCAGAGATTGCAAAGGCTTTAGTAGAGCTGACAAAGGCAAATTAGCATCACTAGAACATAAGGAAAGTTGCAAGGACTAAAAAGAGCTAAGTAGGTTTAACACCTATTTAGCTCTTTTTATGATTTTTGCGCTAAGATACTGCTTCAACCGCCTCTTTGATCAATGCTGTAATTTCGTTTGGATGGGTAGCTAGTGAAGCGTGGCTGGCCTCCAAATGAATAATTTTACGAGCATTAATTCGTTCCGCCATTTCTTGTTGAGTCACTGGCGGTATCATATGATCATTGTCTGATACCTGATACCAGCTGGGTTTTGTTTTCCAAGCTGGCTCTCCCGCCTCTGCCGAAAAAATACTTCCATGTGTTGGTTTCTGTGCCAAGGACATTGCGATCGCATCTTTTTCATCTAAATCTTGAGCGAAACTTTCGTGGAATTTATCGTATTTTATCCATAGAAATCCTTTTTCATCAGGAACAAGGTTGGCCGCACCAGACGGTGGTTCTCTACGGCCGAAAATACCGCCCAAACTTTCGCCCTTGTCCGGAGCAAAGGCAGCGATATATACTAAGCCTGCAACTTTTTCATGATGTCCAGCGGCGGATATTACCGCTCCACCATAAGAGTGACCAACCAGAATAACTTTACCCGCTTGTAGGTCGATCAAATCTTTGGTCTTTTGGATATCGTCTTCGGCAGATGTCAATGGATTTTGTACGCTTCGTACCGTATACCCTTCCGCATGAAGATTCGTGATAACGTGTCTCCAATGAGACCCGTCTCCCCAGGCTCCATGGACTAAAATAATTGTTACATTTTGATTTCCCATATTCGTTGAAGTTTATAGAACAAATATATGTTTAAGTTGCTATTAAACATATTAACTTAAGTTAACGTTTTAAAATTCGTCGACGGATTCTACTTAGCGAAGGTGGTTTAACGCCGAGATAGCTGGCTATATGTTTTTGGGCTACGAGCTGAAAAATTTGTGCATTCTCGGCGAGTAGATTATTATACCGTATTTCTGGTGAGTAATATAACAACTCTTCGATTCTCTTTTTAGCCCCGAGGTAAATGACCTCGGTCATCTTTCGCCCAAATTCTTGCCAGTAAACATCCTTTTGATAGAGTTTTTGAAGGTCATCTTTGTGTAGAAGTAATACCTTGGCATCAGATACCGCTTTAATATTCATACGCGACTTCGTATTACAAAGGATACTTTCGTAATCGGTAAAAAAGTAATTGTCAAAATGGAAATTGAACGTTACATCTTCTCCGTTATCATTTATATAAAACGTTCGCATAAAACCGGTTTTTAAAAAACCTAAGTATTGACATTTTTCGCCTTCTTTCAAAAAGAAATCGGACTTTTTATAGGTTGTCGATTTGAGATAACTACAAAATTCAGGATAGTGTTCTTCATCGACCAAAAATAGAGGTCCAAACTTCGTGTATTCGTTTACAATCTCAGACATTGCTGGTAAAAATTTTAAGCCACAATAATTTTGTATTAAAATTATTGAAAACTTTTGATAGTATGTCACAACATTGAATCATATACTTTCTTTACAGTTGACTATAAAATATTACCTTCGTAATACATCACAGCAACAATGATATGTCCCAAACTAAAGAGCAAACAGCGATAAAAACTACCTATTTCAGTATTATCGGAAATACAATGTTGGCTTTGCTGAAATGGTTTGCAGGTTTTTTTGGAAATTCATATGCACTTATAGCAGATGCGATTGAATCCACCACAGATATTTTTTCTTCCTTTCTAGTTCTTCTTGGATTAAAATATGCCCAGCGGCCTGCTGATGAAAATCATCCCTATGGCCACGGAAGGGTAGAACCACTTATTACGTTTATCGTTGTAGGCTTTCTCATTGTATCAGCTACGATCATTGCATATGAAAGTATAGAAAATATTGGGACACCCCATGAACTGCCGAAGCCCTGGACATTATTCGTTCTCGGAGGAATCATTATCTGGAAAGAAAGTTCTTACAGAATTGTGATGAAAAAGAGCCGAGAGACCAATAGTTCTTCGCTAAAAGCGGACGCATGGCATCATCGAAGTGATGCAATTACTTCGGTGGCGGCTTTTATTGGTATATCTATCGCTTTAGTGTTAGGAAAGGGATATGAGAATGCGGATGATTATGCTGCGTTATTTGCAGCGGGATTTATTTTGTATAATTGTTACCATATTTTTAGACCTGCTCTTGGTGAAATCATGGATGAAAATGTTTACGAGGAGGTGATCGAGGAAATCAGAAAATATGCTTTGGAGGTAGCGGGTATAAAAGCGACGGAGAAATGCTATGTTCGAAAGTCGGGTACAAAATTTCACGTCGACCTACATGCTATTGTGGATAGTGAGATCACGGTGAAAGAAGGTCATGCACTGTCTCATGAGCTCAAAGACTATCTGATCGAACATATACCCGACCTCGGTCATGTTATGATCCACATCGAACCGAGTACATATATAGACTAAATGGCTATGTTTGGCAAGAATTAGCCTGTTCGTATATCAAATAGCGATGTTCGTATAATTTTGTCAATTTGTATTTATTTTTCCTTTAGCTTTATTCTAAATAACAATTTATTTCTCTGGACATAGATTGTCTGTAAGTTTTCTCCTCCTATTCACGATGAGGGTGCTTTGTTAAATATACATGCAGTTATGTTGGATGGATTGTTGTGAGAAGCTTATATCGTAAATAACATTGTATGCTAGTCAACAAAAGAATGAAAATAGTATTTGCCGTAACAGTAATTTTTGGAATGTTGTGTACACATAAAGCGTTAGCGCAATTTGGAGTGGGACTTAGGGCCGGCGGGAATCTATCTGGTTCAAATGGTTCGGCTTTTCGTTCCGGTAAAAGAATCGGTTTCCAGATCGGAGGGGATCTTAGCTATCATTTTAACAAAAACATAGCGTTACAAGCCGAACCGGTCTATAACTTAATGCGGATTCGTAACAATGATCAGACTGCAGAAAGTGAATATGGGATAGGAGCCGGAACCAGAAAATTGGAATATATGAGTGTGCCGTTGTATCTAAAGGTAAATTTTACCCGTACAATTGCGATTATGGGGGGACTGGATTTTAATTTTTTGCTCAATGATGACCGTTACAAACTAAACAACGGAGAGAACGCATTTCGTAGTAAGCCGAGAACAGGATACAGTTTAGGTGCAGAATTGGGTAAGGTTTATTTTCGATATCGAAAATTTAATAGAACAAATGATATTATTGACAATTGGACTGCGGATATTGAACAATATCAACTGGGATTCAAATTTGAGTTATTTTAAAATCGATTTCAATGCAAAATCCATTTGTGAAAGACTTTGCTAAACGATTAGTTTTTAATGCATAAAAATTGATATTGGCAATATAAACAGGAGAGGACCATCCCAATTTAATTGGGATGGTTTTTTGTTTTAAAAGCTTCTGCTTTTTGTGCTAGCGTATTTACGGTTATCTTATTAATGTTATATGCTAGAGGTTATTATCGGCAGATAACATTTCAATTTGCCATCTGATATGGTCCATTGTAATTGGATATTCGACCTCATTGACAAGATTCTCATAGATGGCGTTGAATAATAGATTATAATCTCCTTTATGTGGAAGCGGATAAGAAATATGCTTTTGATTTGTGTTGTCGACAGTTACCAGTTTACCCTCACTGCCATTCGGTTCGACACCATAGGTTGGGTTATTGGGAAGCATGCCATCAATCAGTTGCTGTTCTTGCACATCAGCCATCGCTTTTATGAAGCTTCCTTTGGTACCATGTACCACAAAAGCGGGCAAGGGATCGGCCACAGCAAGGCTCCCCGTTAGAAATACATTAAGTTCATTGGAGTAGCGTAAATGATAATGGAAGTAGTCTGCTACCTGCGAGTCGGGCCGATTAATTGAAGTTGTTTTGCTAAATTTCGATGGTTTTCCGAAAAGCGAAATAGCCTGATCTATAATATGAGGCCCCAGATCATAGGTGAGACCACTCGAAATATATTGGTTATTTTCCTTGAAATATTTTTGACCTAATTCCATTTTATAGCGGTCGAAGCGGAAAGATACTTCGGTCAATTTACCAAGATTGCCGCTTTCAATAACTTTCTTTACATCGAGAAAATGGCTGTCATAACGTCTGTTTTGATAAAAGAAAATCCGCTTCCCACTTTTTTTGCTGACTTCGGAAAGTTTGTTGAACTGTGTTATATTTTCCACGGCTGGTTTTTCGATCAGGACATGTTTTCCTGCTTTTAGCGCCTCTGTCGCGAACTCAAAGTGTGTATGATTTGGCGTGTTTACGATCACCAGTGTTATTGTATCGTCCGCCAATAATTGATCTACGGTATCATAGCTTTTTATTTCGGGATAAAGTTCATGTGCTATTTTCTGAGACCGTTCGACAACGGCAACTAGGTTAAAATGTGGGTTGATATGGATGAAAGGTGCGTGGAAGACGCGACCCGACATACCAAAGCTTAAAATTCCGGTATTGATCTTGGTCTTTTTCATTTTTATATGATCTTGTTGAAGCAAGGTTATTTGCTGTTGAATATTCTTTTTGTAATTACTTCTATGAACCGTTGGACCGAAGTAGGGTCTGGATATAAATATAAGTATATCTTGTCTTATTTTAGATCGATCCTCACATATTTGGATTGATTTTTCTTTGGGAAAATCACATTTGCCGTCCACTTTATCTGGATCTTGCCTATCGATACCTATATACCATCATTGTTCATTACAAATCTGTGATAACAATAGGCCAGCGAAATACGCCGAATTTAGGGGATATAAAGAAGTACATTTCTTACTCGAGTAAATATATCCAGTTGCTTTCATTCTTAAGAGTAACTTAATGTAGTATCACTTGATATGATCAAAGACAAGATAATTCTTGAAGAAATAATGAGCTATGTGCAATAGTTTAGTGAATTTTATTTAACTGATTATTAGTTGATTGTGTTTTATTCACTGTGAGTATAGTTTTTTACCTTCGGTATTTTAAAACTTATGCAATATATAATATAGAGTTGGATGGCAAGATATGGGAGCGAAACCAGGTCATCGGACTTTACTATTTATTGTATAAGAGATATGGAAGTTTTAATCAGCTCATTAACAAGTAAAGGACACAAATTAACACCTCAACGCCTACATATTATCAAGCATTTGTGGCGCAAAGTTATTATTGACAATATTGACGACCTCTATGTTGAGTTACGAACAATACAACATATCAGTTGGGCAACTTTGTACTCTACAATTAAATTGCTGCATGCTCTTGGTTGGCTCGAACTGCGTGGGAATGGCCCTAGAGGACGATATTATCGTTGGATCAGGAAAGATGTCAAAGCAGTGGGCGTGTAGAAAAGTGTTTCATGTTGCAAGTTATAGATAGGGGAAGTAAATTGTCGTGTTGTTGAGTAAAAATATAGCCGGTACAAAATGGAAAAAGGGCAAACCAATTTGTTTTGATTTGCCCTTTTCGGGTAAGTAATCGGGCTCGAACCGACGACCCCTAGAACCACAATCTAGTGCTCTAACCAACTGAGCTATACCTACCGTGATTTTGATGATACAAAAGTACGATTAAACCCTATTCCCTCCAAATATTTGAATGAAAAAAAACCGGTATTAAAGCCAACTAGGTGAAGGTTAGTTTATTAAATTTTAATAAAAAACGATTGTAATAGCCCTTAGGACGTGATTTGAGATTTTTATTTAAAAAGGGGCCTATTTTTGTTCGGTAATTGAATCAAAAAGCATAAAAAAAGCGATCACCCGACGAGGGCGATCGCTTTTCTATACGGTTGTTGTTCCTATTAGATCATCTCAACACTTCTTTTTACAAAAGATGTTAGATCTGCACCGGATAACAGGCCTCTTGACAAGAGTGCTAGATCAAAGGCTTGTTTCGCCAATTTCGCACTTTCTTCGTCAGAAGAAGATAAAATTCTTTTGATCAACGGGTGATTGCCGTTAACCGTTACTTTGTAATTATCCGGCAATGAACCATAAAAGTTCATACCACCACCGCCAGTTTTGGCCATATCTTTCATACGACGCATAAACTCATCTATAGTAACGGATACGGGTAAGTCGCCTTCACGAAGGGCATCTACCTCAACTTTCATATCCTGACGCGAAATCGCTTTTTCGAAAACTTCCAAAGCTTTTTTAGATTCCTCCTCAGATAATGAGAGTTCGATCTTCTCATCTTTTTGAATAAGCTTGTCGATCACATCTGCGTCTACACGTTTAAGCTGTACCTTTTCGCCTCCTTTTTGTTCCAAATAGGAGGTGAAATGTGTGTCAAGTGGGCCATCAAGTACCAAAACATCGTAGCCTTTGTTTAACGCTGTTTGGATAAAACCATCTTGCTGAGCAGCATCATGTGTATATAGGTAAACAATATTACCATCTTTATCGACTTGAATATCTTTTACCTTTTCATAGTATTCTTTGATTGTAAAGCTCGCGTTGTTCGTGTTTTTTACCAAGCAGAAATCACTCGCTTTTTCCGCGAACTTTTCATCGCTTAGCATGCCGTACTTGATAAACAAGCCAATATCTGTCCATTTTTCTTCAAAACCTTTACGGTCAGTTTTGAATATTTCATTTAATTTATCCGCAACTTTTTTTGTAATATAGCTATTGATCTTCTTAACATTGCTATCTGCCTGTAAGAAAGAGCGTGAGACATTCAATGGAATATCTGGTGAATCAATTACCCCATGAAGTAACATTAGGAATTCCGGTACAATATCCTTTACTTCATCGGTAATAAATACCTGCCTAGAGTAAAGCTTGATTTTGTTGCGTTGGATTTCCAGCTCGTTTTTCACTTTAGGGAAGTAAAGAATACCGGTCAGGTTAAATGGATAATCTACGTTAAGGTGGATCCAAAACAATGGCTCATCCATCGAATAAGGATATAGTTCGCGATAGAAAGCTAAATAATCTTCGTCTTTTAACTCTGAAGGAGACTTTGTCCAGGCTGGATTTGTATTGTTGATGATATTGTCAACTTCTACAGATTTATATTTTGGTTTACCTTCCTCATCTTCTCCATCTGGCTCAGAGCTTGTCTTCGTGCCAAAACGAATTGGGATAGGAAGGAACTTTGCATATTTGTCCAAGATGTCCTGTAGACGAGCTTGACTCAAAAACTCTGTGGACTCGTCATTGATATGCAAAATGATGTCTGTACCACGTGTTGTTCTAGTCCCTGTTGAAATTTCGTAGGAAGTACTACCGTCACATGTCCAATGCGCTGGTTCGACCCCATCTTGGTAGGATAATGATTGAATTTCTACGGTGTCTGCCACCATAAATGCAGAATAGAATCCTAATCCAAAGCGACCAATAATCTCATTTGCATCGTTAGCTTCCTTGAATTTCTCCATGAATTCCGTTGCTCCCGAAAACGCGATTTGATTAATATATTTTTTGATTTCTTCGGCAGTCATACCAATACCATTGTCTGAAATCGTAATGGTTTTGGCCGCCTCATCAAACTTCACATCTACGATTAACTCACCTGTTTCGCCATTGTATTGCCCCAAAGATGCTAAACGTTTAATCTTTTGGGAAGCATCAACTGCATTAGATACCAGCTCGCGCAAGAAAATTTCATTATCTGAGTATAAGAATTTTTTGATTACGGGAAATATGTTCTCCGTGTGGATTGAAATACTACCTTTTTCTGGATTCATAATTTGTATGTTGCTATTTAATTTTATGATTTTGGTGATTAATGCACAATCTGTGTTCCAAATAGCGATTGTAGGACAGGATGGCAGAAATTCATTCATTTTGTCATAATCGTTCAATGTACCCTAGTAATCGTATTTGAACCTATGTCAGGATAGTTTAGACAAAAAATATAGAGGCTCGGGATGGAAGCAAGCAAATGTTTGAATCGGTCGATCGATAATCCTGTAGAAGATTTAGATCTGCGAATAATATTAATTTAATTCGGGGCTCTGTGGGAAGTTGGCGACATGCACATATTTTGGACCTAGTCCGATAATAGCATCCTTCCAAAGCAATTCACCATTACCCTCAAAAATAATCTGATGATGGTATTTATTTTGAACAGCCCAGCTGTTTTCGTTTATTTCCTTATCCAACTGTCCACTTGACCAACCTGAATAGCCGATGAAAAACTTAATTTCATCAGATTTAAGCTGATCCTGTTGAATCGCGTCAATAAGTTTCTCGTCGTCGCCGCCAAAATAGAGGTTTGGAGCAACCTCTTCACCACTTAATAGAAGATCAAACCGACTATGTACAAAAAATAGGCTCTCCTGTGCCACAGGTCCGCCTATATAGATCGGGAAATGACATTGCGCTATTGATTCCAATAATTGACCAATATGGACATTCGTTTTATTATTCAATACAAAACCTAAGCTACCTTCTTGGTTATGATCACATAATAGGATAACAGACCTTAGGAATCGAGGGTCTAACATGAATGGCTCTGAAATCAGCAAGCTTCCTTTTTGTGGGTCTAATTCATTAAACATAGGACGCAAAATTAAGTATATGTCGAAATTAATCCTTTTTTGTTTAACTCATGCGAGATTTGTGCCAAAAAAACGTTTTTGGCAATTTCTACTAAGTTTATAGAGAAAAAGCAATGATTTTAGTAAGTTTGTAGGAATATAAAAATAGGTTTCTATGTCCATTCAACATAAAGATATTGCAGCGATCAGACAAGATTACGTATTGGGTAACCTATCTGAATCGGATGTGGATCATGATCCCATCCATCAGTTTAAAAAGTGGTTTGATGAGGCTACTCATAGTGAGGTGATTGAGCCCAATGCGATGGTGTTGTCCACTGTCTCGTCACAGCATTTGCCTTCCTCAAGGATTGTTTTATTAAAAGATATTTCAGAAGGAGGGTTGGTATTCTTTACAAATTATGAGAGCCGAAAAGGGGAAGACATGAAAGACAATCCGCATGCTGCGCTTTTATTTTTCTGGCCTGAGCTACAACGGCAAATCCGTATTGAGGGTATTATCGAGCTAGTTAATGAATCAGATTCGGATGAATATTTTCAATCGCGTCCTAAGGGTAGTCGCATAGGTGCCTTGGCATCACCCCAAAGCCGAGAGATTCCTAACCGAAATTTTTTGGAGAGTAGAGTAGAAGAGCTTCAGAAACAATATACGGGTGATGAGATCATACCTCGTCCAGCGCATTGGGGTGGTTATATTCTAAAACCAATCTATTTTGAATTTTGGCAGGGACGTGCTAGCCGTCTTCATGATCGGATCGTCTATAAAAAGGTTTCGGATTCTTGGAAAATCACGCGTCTAGCTCCATAATATGACATTTGACGAAATTAAATTAAAACTAGTTTCCACATTAGGAGATTCAGTAATCCTGAAAGAGGAGGTGACTGGCTTACAAGCCGCTTTGTTTATCCATGTTGAAGATCTAGTTCCTGTTTGTTCTTTTCTTAGGGATACCGAGGGTCTATATTTTGATTTTTTGAGCAATATAACTGCTGTAGATTACGAAGATCACTTTACGATCGTCTATCATCTGAGTTCATTGCCTTATCAACATACAGTCGTATTGAAAGTGGAACTGGAGGGCAATCGCTCGTTGGATGAGCTGCCAGAAATCCCGTCCGTTACTTCCATTTGGCGTACAGCAGATTGGCATGAAAGGGAGGCTTTTGATCTGATGGGAATTTATTTTTCAGGACATCCGGACCTAAGAAGAATACTCCTGCCGGATGATTGGGAGGGTTATCCGCTACGAAAGGATTATCAGGAGGCTGAAAAATATCATGGCATTAACATTAATTGATCTGTATGGCGAATCCAAAATATAAAGAAGCGTTAGATCGTTATGAAAGACATCTCACGGAAATTTCCACGCAAGAGATGGTCTTGAATATGGGGCCGCAGCACCCTTCAACACATGGTGTATTGCGTTTGCAATTGATTACGGATGGGGAAATTGTCAAGGAAGTCGTTCCGCATTTGGGGTACTTGCACCGATGTTTTGATAAACATGCGGAATCTTTAAACTATGGGAAGACAATTCCGTTTACCGATCGTCTAGATTACTTGGCATCCATGAATAATAGCCATGCATTTGTGATGGGGGTGGAACGTATGTTGGGGCTGGATAGTAAAATCCCCAAAAGAATAGAATATATTCGGGTATTGGTCTGCGAACTCAATCGAATTGCATCACATCTAATTGCTATTGGTACCTACGGCATCGATATTGGTGCTACAACTCCTTTTCTATGGTGTTTTAGAGATCGTGAACATATTATGAATATGTTGGAATGGGCATCCGGTTCGCGTATGTTATATAATTACATCTGGGTCGGTGGTCTTTTCTATGATTTGCCTGTTGGTTTTGAAGCGCGTTGCGCAGAATTCATCAACTACTTTAAACCCAAATTGATTGAATTGGATGAGATATTAACCCAGAATCAGATATTTATATCTAGGACAGCGAATATAGGTGTCCTACCAGCGGATGTTGCAATCAATTATGGTGTTTCGGGTCCTATGTTGCGCGCATCTGGTATAAAATGGGATTTGAGGCGAATTGATGGATACTCCGTCTATCCAGAAATAGATTTTGAGATTCCTGTAGGGAAGGGAACTATGGGGAGTATCGGAGATTGCTGGGATCGCTATAAAGTTAGGGTAGATGAGGTGCATGAATCTGTTCGTATCGTTGAGCAGTGCCTTGAGCGGCTTCAGAAAGATTTTAAGCGTACAGCTGATTTTGATCCACGTGCACTCGTGCCCAAAAAGGTGAATTTGAAAGCGCAAGATTACTATGTGCGGGCGGAAAATCCGAAAGGCGAGCTCGGTTTTTATTTTGTGACGAAAGAGAAATCCGATATTCCATTGCGGGTAAAATCGAGGGGGCCAAGTTTCAATAATCTTTCTGTTATTTCCGAATTGGGAAAAGGGGTGTTGATTGCTGATCTCATTGCTATACTTGGGTCGATTGACATTGTTTTGGGGGAAGTAGATCGATAAATTGCAGCATTCTGCACATTATGAAGATGTTTTGATAAAAAATAGGATATTGTATTGAAAATGTTGCATGAAAACGCATAAAAATTTGCATATGTAAGCAATATTCATCATATTTGCAGTCTCATAATTTAAGTTTATAATTGGTTAATGAAAGCTCGTTACTCCCATAGTAGCGGGCTTTTCTTTTTTTAGTTATTATACAAAATATTCCATTTGTGAAGATTTCATCGAAATTCCTAGTATAGAATTTGGCTTAAATTATTACCTTTACGGGTCTTAAATAAAAGAAAAGTGGCGGAGAGTTTAGTAATTATTCCAACATATAATGAGAAGGAAAATATTGAAAAGATTATTCGTAAAGTTTTTTCCTTATCGCATGCATTTGATATCCTGATTGTGGATGACGGGTCGCCTGATGGCACAGCAGATATCGTAAAAAATTTACAATTGAACGAGTTTGCTGACCGCTTATTTATAGAAGAACGGAAAGGGAAGCTGGGCTTGGGGACCGCTTATATTCATGGGTTTAAATGGGGGCTTGCCAGAGAACATTATCAATATATCTTTGAAATGGATGCTGATTTTAGTCATAATCCGGAGGATTTGGTCCGTCTGAGACAAGCCTGTGTGGATGGCGCTGATATGAGTATCGGTTCCCGGTATATTAAAGGTGTAAATGTTGTCAACTGGCCTATGAGCCGGGTCTTGATGTCGTACTTTGCGTCTGTATATGTCCGTTTTATCACTGGAATTAGAATTCAGGATGCTACGGCCGGTTTTGTCTGTTTTACACGGGAGGTGTTGAAGACTATTCCTTTGGACAAGATTAAATTTGTAGGATATGCTTTCCAAATTGAGATGAAATTTACGGCCATACAATATGGTTTTAATGTTGTGGAGGTACCTATTATATTTACGGATAGAACCGAAGGCACATCTAAAATGAGTACGAGTATCTTTAAGGAGGCTTTTTTTGGTGTGATCCAGTTGAAACTGGGGAGTATCGGAAAAAGCTATAAGAGACATTAATAATCTTGGTCAATGAACGAAAATTTAGATCCAAATCCGGAACGTTTGAACAATACAGATCGTGACATCGAACGGGCGTTGCGACCTCAAGCATTTGAAGATTTTACTGGGCAGGCAAAAATATTGGAGAATCTAAATATTTTTGTGAAAGCTGCACGATTGAGAGGAGAAGCTTTGGATCACGTCTTGTTACATGGCCCTCCGGGACTAGGCAAAACAACACTTTCGCATATTATTGCGAATGAAATGGGGGTGGGTATTAAAATTACCTCAGGCCCAGTATTGGACAAACCAGGGGACCTTGCAGGCTTACTGACAAATCTGGAGGAGGGTGATGTGTTGTTTATTGATGAAATCCATCGTTTAAGCCCTTTGGTGGAAGAGTATCTCTATTCAGCTATGGAGGATTTTAAGATCGATATCATGCTGGAAACAGGCCCTAACGCCCGTTCTGTGCAGATCTCATTGAATCCCTTTACACTAATTGGCGCGACGACGCGATCAGGATTGTTAACGGCTCCGCTGCGTGCACGTTTTGGGATCAATTCACGGCTTCAATATTATGATGCAAAACTATTGACAACAATCGTACTTCGTTCTGCACATATTCTGAATACACCTATTTCTGATGAGGGTGCCTACGAAATAGCACGTAGGAGTAGAGGGACCCCACGGATAGCAAATGCTTTATTGCGTCGTACGCGAGATTTTGCTCAGATAAAGGGAAATGGAAGTATCGATCAAGAAATTGCAAAATATGCGCTGCAAGCGCTGAACGTGGATGAAAATGGCTTGGACGAGATGGATAACAAAATCTTGACTACAATTATTGACAAATTCAAAGGCGGGCCAGTAGGACTTAAAACTGTTGCTACCGCTGTAGGGGAAGACGAGGGGACAATTGAAGAGGTGTATGAACCCTTTTTGATTCAGGAAGGTTATATTATGCGTACCTCGAGGGGGCGTGAATGTACTGAAGCTGCCTATAGACATCTTGGCCGGGCACATAATCCAAAAGGAAATACATTGTTTTGATTTCTAATGATTTAGGAGGGCGCTTTTTTTAATTGCGTCGGAGGATCCGCTTCGTTCGGCTCAATAATGCCGGACTAGGTTTCATTTTTTGAAAATGATCTATCTGAGCAAAAAGCTCCTCTTTTATCCAAGTATGTTTCTTGCTCAGATTATTTAATATATCCAAACAATTGACCAAAACAGCTACAGGGCATTGTTGTTCAATCATCCATTGAAAAGCCTGTTCAATAAGTTCTTCTTCGGTCTTTTCATCAAGATCATAGCGTTTATTATTTTTTGAGGTCAAATACATCAAAATTTTGCTATAACTCCTAAGACAGCTCCAATTTTTTTGCTTTTTCAAATTATCAAAAAATTGTGGTAACAATCCTTGAAGTAAGGCCGTGTCCTTTAATACGATGGTTTCAAATACCCAGGCAGCCCGGAAAGAAACTGTTTTATCTTTCTCCAGCGAAATGTCAAGCAAGTCCCGAAGGCTAATATCGCCAAGCATATTCAAAGAAAAATCCGTTACCTCAAACGATCTTAAGGTAACGGATAAAAACTTTATTTTTTCGATGTAGGTCATAAAACCTATTACTTTTGAGGTTTTTCTCTATTCATTTCGGTCATATCGACTTCATTCATTTTGGAATCACCCAAGAGATATTGGCTGAAATAATCGCCCATTTTCCAGAAGAAATATTCCGTCATATCACCAAATCCATGCCTTTGTCCTGGTAAGAGTAGGAAATCGAATCGTTTGTTTGCTTTGATCAATGCATCGACCATTCTTATCGAATTTGCTGGGTGAACATTGTTGTCTATATCACCCGTGGCAATCAATAGTCTTCCTTTTAGATTCTTGGCTAATTCGGTATTCTTGTTGATCTGGTATGAAAAAGTCGTATCACCTTTTGCCGACACCTTTTCTGTCACACCATGGTGGCGTTCGCTCCACCAGCGGTTGTAGATTTGATTTTCATGGTTGCCGGCTCCCGATACTGCTACTTTAAAGAAGTCTGGGTAAACAAGCATTGCTGCAGTTGACATAAATCCACCGCCAGAGTGCCCTGTGATACCTACACGATTGACGTCAATAAATTTATAACGGTCAGCAAGTTGCTCCGCTGTCACCTTTTTGTCTTCCAATCCATAATCACGAAGATTGCCATAGCCATAGGTATGGTACCATTGTGAACGGGATGGATGTCCGCCTCGATTTCCTACAGTGACAACAATAAAACCAAATTGGGCCAACCGATCTATCCGATCCATGCTCCGTCCAAAAGATTTATTGACAGCTTCTGTTTGTGGGCCTGGATAGACATATTCTACAATAGGATAGGTTCTTGTACTATCAAAATCAAAAGGTTTGTACATGACACCATAGAGATCTGTGGTGCCGTCGCCAGCTTTTACTTTAAACGGTTCAGGGAATTTATAACCTGCAGCAAATAGTAACGACAGATCTGCCTTTTCAAGTGTCATGACCTTCTGTCCATTGCTATTCAATAATACAGATTCTGGTGTAGTATTTACTCTTGAGGAGTTGTTGACAAAATACTTGGAGGATTCGCTCATCTCAATTTGATGATCAAAGTTTCCTGCGTTCAGCAGTTTAATTCCATTGCCGTTGAGATTGACACTATAATGATGAAGGTAATAAGGATCTTCATTCTTCTCACGACCGGATGCTGTAAAAAACAAAGTCTGAGTTGTCGGATCTATTCCCGTAATTTCCTCACAATGAAAACTTCCCTTGGTAATTTGGTTAATCAGTTTACCGTTGGTATCGTAGTGGTAGTAATGTCCCCATCCATCTCTTTCGGACCAATGAACCAAACGCTTTCCATTTTCGGTCAGGAGTGGTTTTTGAACATCAAGATATACATTTGAACGTTCCTGAATAATAGGATTGACCGCTCCATTCACATTCACCTTCAACAAGTCTATTCTTTTTAAATCACGGCTGGAACGGGAGATATAGAACTCTTCATTATTACCTAGCCAGTAGTTAATGTAATAATCCTCTTTGTATGAATTTCTGTCTGGCGTTTTGGTCCAGTTGGAGATAGTTTGGTTTTTAAAAGCTGCGATATTTATCCTGCGCGGTGCCTTTGTTGCCGCTTCAAAGATATAGAATTCAGTTTCGGTCGAGTCAACCTCACCTGGCATTTGGTATTTATAAGTTTCCAGGGTAGGGCGAGCAGAGCCGACATTATTGATCACCCACAAAGGTTTTAATGATCTGTTATCTTTTCTTGTCAGGGTAAAATAGCGACCGTCTGGTGACCAGCTTATCCATACACGTTTACGTTTCGTTTCACTATCTTTATCCTTTTCGTCACCTGTGGTAGTGCTATATTCATCACCACCCCAAGCATAGTATTGTACACCGTCTTTTGTAATCTGATGTTCGACAATGGTGCTATCTTTCTCATTTTTGACTGCTTTGAGATAGTTGGCTTTGTCCATCCAATAGAGATTAAAGTCTTTGGCGAAGTAGACGGTATTGGTGTCGGGTGAAAAACTTGCCCAAGCTAGCGGTGCTTTAACCTTGGTAGAATCGCTGATTTCAGTTACTGTCTTTGACGCAAAATCATATTCTAGATAAAAAAGCTTTTTCTTTGTTGTGTCTGATTTGTTTTTAAGTTTTTCGATCTCATCTTTAGACTTCACCGTGTCTTTGGTACTCTGGATCTGAAATCTAATCTTTTTTTCATCTTTTGTGAATCTTAGCCCTTGTAATTCCAGGTGCTGTGCATCAACAGGGTTTTTAACAATCTTGGTTATTTGAGCGGCTACGCTCTCACTGTCAAAAAGGGTTTCTTTCTTTTTAAGCGCTGGATTGACTATATACCAGTTTTTGCCTTGTGGACTTGCGTAATCATACCAGAAACGATCCGAAAAGTTGATCCAGTTTGGTTTGATGCTTGTAGAGAAAATCATTTTTTTTAATTTCTCTGGGGAAAATTTGGCGGCCAACTGATAATTCGCTTTTACCGGAGGTTCTTGAATCTGCTGTCCAGAGCCGAAATAGGGTAATAGACTGGCTGCAAAAATAAAATAGAACTTATGCATTAAATAAATATAGATAATTGTGTAATCTTGGTTTTGGCCACTAAAATATTCATTATTGTACAGTCATACGAATGATTCGTGTAATAATACTATGATGGATAGAAGTTTTCATTAAAATTTACCAAAAAAAGTTCCTGCGTGGCCCGGGTAACACCAGTATATAACCAGCGAAGAAACTCAAGATCGAGCATTTCATCGTTAATATAACCCTGATCGACAAATACAATAGGCCATTGTCCCCCCTGGGCTTTGTGACAGGTGATCGCAAATGCAAATTTAATTTGCAGGGCATTGTAATAGGGGTCCTTTTTAATAGCTTCAAGCCGATCTTTCCTGTCTAATATATCTGCATAATCCATACCGATCTCTTCGTACAGGTTCTTCTGACTTTCATAGGAAAGGTTGGGACCTTCTGTATAGAGACTATCTAAAATAACGCGACAAGTGATCGGTTCGATTTCATCAATATCCATAAATTCCAGTGTAACGTCGGCAAATCTATAGCCATGTTGCTCGTGGATATTGCTCACCTTCCGGACTTTGGCCATATCACCATTTGCGATAAAACCATCGCCCATGTTGTTTTCCTGTAGCCAGAAGTAGTTGTTCTTCACAACCATGATATAGTCCCCACCTGTTAGTTCTTCGTCTCTAAAAAGAATCCTGTTGCGGATGTTCTGATTATATAGGTTTGCTGAACGGTTCGAACGGCATATGATCATGGTGTTTTCTACGCCATATTTATCATAGGCATAGTTTATTCCTTCAATTAACCGTTCACCTGTCATTCTGTAAAGATCTTTAAAACCTTTTGTTATAAATTTTGGAAAAGGGAAGTCATGTTGTCCTTCCTCAGCCGATATGATCTCATTTCGTATTTTGGTCGCATTGTACAATATGCCCGAATCTTGGGACTGCCGTACTACCGTAGTTAGCTCATAGGGATAGACACAGAGGTGAAATTCATTTTCAAGATAGCCGGGGTTCAATGCTGGACTGTCCAATAAACCAACCGGCGGCAATTGAGCGGTATCACCAACAAACAAGAGGCTGCAATTCTTGCCAGATTGTACATAGCGGAAGAGGTCATTTAAAAGACTTTTTGAAAATACATTTACAGCTTCATTGGAAATCATAGAGGCTTCATCTATGATAAATAAAGTATCTTCGTGCAAATTCTCCGCTAAAGTGAAGTCTAGTTGAAAGGAAATGGCGGATTTTTTTCGATAAATCTTCTTGTGGATGGTCAGTGCCTTTCGTCCGGAATAATAACTCATCACTTTAGCCGCTCTACCAGTTGGCGCTAGGAGCACTGCTTTTTTTTTCAATGCAGGCAATACTTTGACCAATGCTGCAATTAATGTTGTTTTACCGGTGCCGGCATAGCCTTTGAGGACAAAACAAGACTGCCTGTCAAAAGCAAGCAGAAACTCTTCCAATAGCTCGAATGCTTCCAACTGCTGTGCGGTTGGTTGCCAAGGAAATTGTTGTATGAGCAGATTTTTGATGAACACTCCCAAAGTTATTTAAAAGGTTTGTCTTATCCTCTAGAAAAAGCTATTTTTGCTTTAACAAGTTTTTATTTTTACAATTCAGCGAATGAATTATATTTCAAAACAATTTAACATTCATTACTTACCCGAGTATAATCTTTTGGTAAAAGCTGGCTTCCAGAAAGATGTATTAGCGGTAGTTGATAAGAAGTCAGTAGCACCTATATTGATCGAATATTCCTCGGAGGAGCCAATTTTAGATGCAACAAGAATAATGAGTCTGCCCTTTCGATTCGTCCGGATTGTGATCCCACATCAAAGCTTTACATTTATACCAAAGGAGGTTTTTCAGCAGGATAATATTGCGCAATATCTGCAATTTTTGGGTACATCTGATCTTGAAAATACATTTATTTATTATTTAGATAATCTTGGTTTGGTAGCTTTATATCAATTTGATAAGCTTCTTTTGAATCGCTGGCGCAGGTTGTTTCCAGATGCTGTTATTCTTCCTGAATTTGCCGTTGTGTTGGATCGTGCACAAGAGCGTATATCTATTCGGGGTAGTGTATTGGGCTTACACTTTGTAGCTGATAACATTGTAGACTTTTATTTGTTCAAGAATGGTGTTTTTCAACTTTACAACAGCTTTGAAATTCATAATCTCGATGATGTTAGTTATTACATATTGAACATATTAACACAATTTGGCTTGGGCGATTCTATTGATAAAGTTCTCCTTTCTGGTGAGGTACCCAACGAATCCTTTTATAAGCGCATAGCGGCCTATGCCGGAGATATCGAAGTATTGGATTTAAAAACAAAGGTAGTCTTGGCGGATCAGGAGATGAATAGTAACTTAACACCATACAACATATTATTTGATTCAATACTATGCGAATAATAGGAGGTAAAATTGGTGGCTTAAGGCTGAATCCACCAAGCAATTTGCCGGTTAGGCCAACCACAGATATCGCTAAAGAAGCCTTGTTTAATATTCTGAAGAATCGTTTGGAATTTGATGGTCTAAATTGCCTTGATCTTTTTGCAGGAACCGGAAATATTAGCTTTGAGTTAGCATCCCGGGGGGTGGAGCATGTTGATTCTGTCGATTTACATTTTAAATGTATACAGTATATTACGGACACAGCTAAAAAAATGAAGCTGGAACAGATCAATGCCAGGAAAGCAGATGTTTTTAAATTTATTAATAGCTGCAAAAATACCTATGATTTAATTTTTGCAGATCCGCCTTACGATATTCCAAAACTGCCCCAATTACCAAAATTGGTTTTTGATAACAATCTATTGAATAATAAGGGGCTTCTTATTGTCGAACATCCTTCAACAAGACAAATGGAGGAGCATCCGAATTTCATAGAAACCAGAAAATACGGTTATTCATCTTTTTCATTCTACGCAAATCCCTTATAATATGAAAATTGCTGTTTTTCCAGGCTCATTTGATCCTTTTACCCTAGCCCATCAGGATCTTGTTGAAAGGGCGTTGCCATTATTTGATAAGATCATTATTGCCGTAGGTTATAATGCGAACAAAAAGGGTATGTTAGACCATGACGAACGAGTCAATGCTATACAGGATGTTTTTCGAGGTACAGAGGCGATTGAAGCTGTGAAGTATAGTGGTTTGACCGTAGATTTCTGTCGGAACGTTGGTGCGAAGTTTATATTGCGAGGTTTACGAAATACGGGAGATTTTGAATTCGAAAATGCGATCGCTCAAAATAACTTATTGCTAAACTCCGCAGTCGAAAGTTATTTTTTGATGAGTAGATCTGGGAAGGCCCATATATCGTCAACTATTGTGCGAGATGTCTGGTTTAACGGGGGAGATGTTAGCGAGATGGTGCCTGTGGAGGTTTTAACCTTATTGAACGAGAAGAGATCACCAAAGCGCTAATCGCTCAATTTGCCCGTGCGAAATACAAAATATCCCAACAAAATATTATTTTGTTGGGATATTTTGTGCATTGAAATACAGTTTTTTATGTTGTTGTATGTAAAGTGTATGTTTGCTATAAGGTCGGGTGTAAAGTCTTTTTTAAGGATACTTGCCAAATAATATTCTGATTAGCATTTAATTTTATTTTAAAAGCCTCTGTATCAATAATTTGTTGTTATTTCAAAATCAATTTTCTTCATATGCGCTCGCTGTATTTAATAGGGACATTTCTTCTGTTGACAAATTTATTTTGGTTGCGCTAGTTAGTTCCTCAAGTTGTTGCAAGGAGGTGGCACTTACAATAGGAGCGGTGACCGAAGGTCGATGAAGAATCCAAGCGAGTGCAATGGTCGACATAGCGACTTGGTGATTGTGTGCTACTTGAGCTAAAGCGTCCAGAATACGAAGTCCGCGGTTATCAAATCGGCCTTTTAAGGCGTCAGATCGTTTTGCATCTTTAATGTCATCTATCGACCTATACTTTCCTGAGAGAAATCCGCTTGCAAGAGAGTAATAGGTGATTACGCCCAAATGATTTTCGAGCGCGAGTTGCTCATAATCTTTCTCATATTTTGAACGGTCGTACAAATTATATTCGGGCTGGATAGCAATATAGGCAGGGAGATTATGCTTCTCTGCGACAACTAATGATTCCTTTAGCCGCTCAGGGCTTAAATTAGACGCTCCAATCCATTTTACTTTACCGGCATGGACCAATTGCTGGTAAGCCTCAAGCGTCTCATCTATGGCTGTTGAAAGGTCATCGTGATGGGACTGATAAAGATCTATTGTGTCTATTTGTAATCTCATGAGTGATTCGTCAACAGACTTTATAATATGTTCTTTTTTCAAATTGGGTTTGTCATTGCCGAGCCGACGTCCGCCCACTTTCGTTGCAATCTGAATTTTATCCCGCACATCCCGTTTACTGACCCATTTACCAATAATGGATTCGGACTCTGATCCTGTATGACCGGGCACCCAATGGGAGTAGTTGTTAGAGGTGTCTATAAAACTAAAGCCCATATCGACAAATGCATCCAAAAGAGCGAATGACTGTTGCTCATCGACAGTCCAACCAAATACATTTCCGCCAAAAACGATCGGTTTAAATTCAATTTCACTATTTCCTAACTTTACCTTTTCCATGATTTGCCTAATATTTCCAGCTTAAAATTAAGAAAAAAATGCCAGTTAAGCCTTTGGAGAGGCATTGTAAATCGTTTTATAAAAAATTTCTAATTCATTTTCAGGTAGTTTAGGAAAAGAAGTAGGAGATAGTTTGGAAAAATAAAAACTTTCCTTACTTTTGCATCATCCCAAACGGATATGCCCGGATGGCGGAATTGGTAGACGCGCTGGTCTCAAACACCAGTGGGAAACCGTGCCGGTTCGACTCCGGCTCCGGGTACAAAAAAAGGCTTTTCAATTTGAAAAGCCTTTTTTGTTTATCATGGGCAGTATGGATCATATCGGATTCTTGAGGCGATCATTCTATCGTTTCATTACCCGATAAAGATAGAATTTTGTATCTCTAAAAGGGGAGAGTTTTGTAAAATCTGGAAGTTTACTTTATTGCTATCTATTCGGAGATTCTTATCACTAGGCTTGGGACAACATAAGGCTTGCCTCACTATTTCTCTGCCGTTTGAAGCCTATTTTATTACCATTATATCAAAGAAACAGTGAAGAAATAACAAACGAAACCTAAGGAAAGTCCCTAGAAAGTCCGAAGAAGTCTCGAAGAACCAGCGTAGAAACGACAAAGAATAACCAAACAAACGCCAATAAATATGCGAAGAAACAGCAACAAATAAGTAAAGAATAGGCAATAAAAAACACCATAAGAGAAACCTTATGGTGTTACATAAATATATAGTTTGATTAGTTTTTCGCTATGACCATTTCTGGTTCTTCTTTGCCGCCATGACAAGTTTTACAAGAAATTGCTTTGGCCGGTGAGCTATCCCAGCTACGATTAAAATATTTTTTGTTAATCTTTTGAGTCATCTTGATCATTGCTCGGCCAATTTCCTTTTTATGGTTCTCATCACTCGCAAAATCCAGCTTTTTAGGATCCTCTTTTGAAGGAGCATGACAGAAGCCACATTTTACACCTAATGCGACATTAAACTCTTTCATTGTTGAGATCAACTCATCATGCGAGATATTCTTTGGTAAGACCTTTAAATTAGTTGGTTTAGGTTCTTCCTGAGGTTTTTCCTGTTGGAAGTTAAATGCACTCAAGGCGATGGCTATAGCAAATACAGAAGCAATTGCTCCAATTTTTTTGATGTGTTTCATTTCTCTTTTCCTTATGCTTGACTAAATATAGCGATAAGAAAATACTTTAGCAATGAAAAATGAAGTTATTATGACAATTTAGATTCATTATTATTTACGAATCCCGTCTTCTACAATCCAGCTTTGGCTATTTAGTTGGTAGTTTATTTTAAGTAATTTGCCCTCTATGGTCACATTTCTTAGTCCTGTTGTATCGCTCGAGATCCAGGTACTGTCGTTAACCGGTGTAAAGCGAACCCCTGTAATATTTGGCACCCCTGTAAAGAATTCAATTTTAAACGATTTGTCACCTCCATCAGGTAGAATACGGATCAATCTATTGGATCGATCAACAGACAATGAGTTACCCTGAAATTGAACCCTACCGACATAACTCCCTGTAACTCCAGCAGATCCTTCACCATCCGTATTTTCATTCTTCTTACACGAAAAAAAAGTGATAAGACATAAAATGAGCGCGACTAATGGTTTGAACAACTTCATATGTGTAAATTTTGCACTAAAATACGGTTTTTAGATTAAAAACTCAATTTATCAAACCGGAAATGATATTGATAGTCAATGCCACCACGAATGTGTTAAGTGCAAAGGAGAGGAGACCGTGAAACAACGCAACCCGTCTTATCTTTTTCGATGAAATACCCACATCAGACACTTGAAATGTACAGCCCATGACAAAGGAAAAATACGCAAAATCCAAATAGTCCGGTTTGTCGTCCCCTGGGAACTCCAATCCACTGCCCTTGGAACCATTTTCATAATATAAACGTGCATAATGGAATGTGTAGATGGTATGAACCAGACACCAGGACGCCAGTATGGCTAGCATACAGATGACGATAATAAATGAATCACCAAGCTGTTTATCCTTAGTCGATATAATGATCATCAGTACAGAAATAAAACAGCTAACCGTAACTACTATTATAAATAGGGATACAAAAAGTCGGCTACCGTCTTCCTGTTGTGCTTTCTTAGCGATTGTGGTCACTGGCATGGTGTAAAACGTATACCAGGAGACCAATATATAGGAAATACAAAAGCCAAACCAACATAAAACCAAACTTAGCAAGGGTAGGGATTTAATTGGGGAGAAGATGTACACAAGTATAAAAACACAAATTGCGATTAGAGCCCGATGAATGGACTTCATTTGATGCAGGACTGTCTTTATGTTTTCCATGACCATAAATTAACAATCGAACTGTTCACTCGCCTCGAAAATCAAAGGTTTTCCGCCATTGGAAAGAAATAGTAATGTAGTTTCTTCCTCATAGTGACTTGGATTGGAAAAGATAAAATCCAGCTGTCCATCACGATCTATATCACCAACAAACTGTGTAGACATAAATACATGATCATATTGGTCTTTTTGAAATAAAGTTATTTCTTTAGCTCCCCCAAAGGTTGCATTAAGCTTGTAATGTGCGACTTCGTGAAATAGTTTTTCATGTCCCTTTTCATCGGTCTGCACTTCAGTGGATTTGATGTCTCCAAATCCTTTCAGAATAATCTGTTGTTTTCTAAAGTTATATTCTACGGATTCTTTGGGCCAGATTTCCGAATGGTTGATCTTTATATTTTCCACAGCCCCCGGTTTTAATCCCTTTATATTCAGAAATAAAAGTGAGTTTCTTTTGGACTCGACACTTTTTGACGGAACCTGAGCACATTCATCATAGCTATCCTTAATTTCATAACTCACTTTCTCCAGATAATATTTCCCCTCGCGCTCATAAAGATCAAACCAATCCTTATTCAATACAGCGGTTGGATCCTCTTTTTCCCAGATGCGATAACTGCGAACCAAAAAAATCTGTCCCTTTGAACTATCGGCCGCTGCCGAAATTGACACGCCTGTGCTGTCTTTCGACGTCAAAGATGAGCTATCTTTCGTGGCAACCGAATCTATTGGGGTATCATCTTTTTTCGTTGTGGGACTGTGGCAAGCTTGGATGAATAATAGTCCAAACAGTAAGGTAAAAGCAGAATAGCTGTTCATATTATTGTGAATTTTTATTTAAATATATAAAAATTCACAATATATAAACCCTTAGCTTTGTTAGGAGAGTGCTTCCTTAAGTAAGGAAAATGATTTCAGGCATTTTTCATCGTCAAAGATATAGGAGGTCGCCATAATTTCATCGACTTTATGATCTTTGACAAATTTCTCTATCTCTGGGGCGATTTTATCTTTATCTCCCACAAAAGCACAGGAAGCCATGCTGTGTACAGCTTGTTCGATGGCCGGAATGCCTTTATAAATCACCTCTTCCGTTGGAGGCGATAAGGGTCTCCTTGTATTCGTTACTATGCCGGCAAATAAATTATAGAAGCTGGTTGATAAACACTCAGCCTCTTCTGTACTGTCTGCAGCAATAACATTGACACAAGAAATAAAATAAGGTTTATCCAATACCTCCGATGGTACAAAGTTTTGATGATAGATCATACTTGCTGAGGCAAACTGAGCCGGTGCAAAATGCGTCGCAAAGGCGTAGGGAAGCCCTAAACTGGCCGCTAAATAAGCACTGTCCGTACTAGATCCTAGAATATAAAGGGGGATGTCCAGTCCTTCGCCAGGGAATGCTCGCACCTTTGCATCATAGTTATCGGTACTAAAATAACGCTGAAGATCTTTGACCTCCTGTGGAAACTGAAAGGCAGTATTTAGATTATTTCTTCGCAAGGCCATTGCAGTTAATTGATCAGTACCTGGTGCGCGACCTAAGCCAAGATCAATTCGACCGGGAAATAACGTTTCCAATGTGCCAAATTGTTCGGCAATCACTAGTGGAGCATGATTAGGCAACATGATACCACCCGAACCTACTCTGATCCGGTCAGTATGTGAAGCAATATGTTGTATAAGCAGTGAGGTTGCCGAACTTGCGATATACTCCATATTATGGTGTTCAGCTACCCAGATTCTTTTAAAATCTAGTTTTTCGATATGTTGGGCAACTTTTACGCTGCGAGCGATAGCACTAGCTGCATTTTCTCCCTTTTTGACAGGAGCTAAATCTAATGCTGATAATACGATTTTATCCATACATTAAAATTACGGAGAAGAAATAGGACAATTGTAATGAAATTGTCTATTCTAGGATTCGCTGTGTATGTATGACAATAAGCTGATCATTCAATAGTGTTGTGAAGAAGCTAAAGGTGTCTCCGGTATCTTTAATCTTAAACTTCTTTTTTATCTCCTCCGTTTTTAATGGAAAATTTTTGGCGATAATATCAGCAATTAAAAGACTTTTCTTTTTCTTGAATTCTGTGAAAGATTCAACCTGTTTTATCATAAATATTTTACCCGGAAAATCAGGGGTTTTCTGATCCGATGTATATAAATGTGTGCTTTTGTGTAGTTTTTTTAACCCGAAACGATTGGCTATTGTTCTAAACGCACCAGCTTTGGTCAGGGCAACATCGGGCTCATAAAGATAGGATAAGGGGGCACTATAATCGACAAGGGTAGCCCGTTCCTCCTTATAAGTAAAAGAGATGATCTGTTGTTCCTCTTTAAAAAGTCGGACAGCGTGAATGACCGGCTCGCCTATGTATCCTTTCTCTTGAATAAAAATAAGCTCTTTACAATCATTTTGCAAAGAAACGACATAAACATCCTTTACATGGACTAACATGCTCAATGCTGAGGAGATATCCAATAATGGCGCAAGCTTGCTGATAATGACATCTGATCGTTCGAAAAAATCGTATTGCAGTGCAACCAGATTGGGTTCACATTCGTCCAGTAAAAATACTTTCTTATTTTGAACTCTACGCGAAGGGTCCAGATAGATATAATCAAAGTGCGCCTGTGGATTATTAAGTATGTAATCTACACCATTTGTGGCAATAACCTCGATATTTGCAGCAGACAATATCCTGGCATTATATGAAGAAATTTGTGCAAGATCAGGATTGAGTTCGCATGAAATCACTTGCTTTGCCCGCCTTGAAAAATAAAAGCTGTCGACACCAAAACCGCTTGTCGCATCAACTAAATTTGTACCTTCCTTAATAAGCGAACTTTTGAATAATGCCGTTTTTTCTGATGAACATTGTTCTAGATTTAGTTTAGCAGGAAAATAGACTTCTGGAGTCCCTGCCCACAAAGGTATTTTAATCCGTGTACGCTGCTTACCATCGAGTTGTGCAGCTAATTCAGAAGACGATATTCCTTCAAAAGGAGATTTCTTTAAAGCTATTTTAGTAGGAGACTCGCTCAGGTTTTTTTCTAAAAACAGCTGTACCTCCTTTTGAAGAATCGATCTATTCATTTATATTTTCTTAACAAGAAGCTGGCACGTATATCTATCCTTTAATTCACTGATCACCTCTTTATCAACCAAAACACGGTCGATAGTTTCCTGGTTATAATAACGGATCGTGATTAATTCAAGACCAGACTCATAAGTAACTTTAAATCGTTGCTCAAGATCGTTAATTAAATCCACCAGATTCTTTCCCGTGTCATCCACTGAGACTGTGAAATTGATTGCTGTGTTGTGCATCATATTTATTTTGATGCGATGTTCATGGAATAGATTAAAGATATCTCTGAGGTTATCTTCCACGATAAAAGAAAAATCCCGAGGCGAAATGGAAATAAAAATCTGATTTACTTTAAATATAAACGAAGGAACCGGTAATGTCTGATTTGTACTTCGAATTATCGTTCCGGGAGACTCCGGATCAACAAAAGAACGCACATTTAAGGCAATTTTCTTATTCTGCAGTGGTTTGATCGTTTTTGGGTGAATTACGGTCGCACCATAATAGGTAAGTTCGATCGCATCCGTATAAGATAGTTCAGGGATCAATTCAGTTTTTTCAAACCATTTAGGATCAGCATTGAGTACACCTGGGACGTCTTTCCAGATTGTTACATTTTCGGCATTTAAACAAGACGCAAATATCGCTGCGGAATAATCAGATCCTTCACGACCCAATGTTGTTGTAAAGTTCTCAGATGTAGATCCTAGAAAACCTTGTGTAATGACAATGTATTCGTCTAATATGGATGGAAGTTCAGCACGGATTTTTTCCTCTGTTTTGTTCCAGTCAACTGCAGCCTCTCGATAGGTGTTATCAGTTAGAATATAATCACGGGCATCTAACCATTTTACTTTCTCTCCAATAAAGGCAACATAGGCAGCGACAATTTTAGTCGATATCAATTCACCCATGGATACAATTTGGTCAAAGAGATAGTCATAAGAATCTTGCGGATCCTCTTCCAAAATCCATTCGATCTCGACGAAACAATTGGCAATTTCATCGAATATTGGGTGTTCACCATCAGGAAATAGGTCCTGAAGAATTTGAAAATGGAATGCTTTGGCATCTTCAAGGGTTTGAAGCTGCAACCCTGTATTGTTATAATATTCTCTGGTCAATTTCTCCAGAAGGTTTGTCGTCTTACCCATGGCAGAGATAACGACCAACAAAGCTTCACCTTTGTATTTCGAAATAATCTTTGCTGAATTTCTGACACTTTCCGCATCTTTTACTGATGCACCTCCAAATTTAAAAACCTGCATTTATTTTATTGAGTTTAGTTGATTGCTAATTGATACTATTGATATAATGTAATCCTTTTTCTGACATTAGATCTTTGATAGCGGTGTAAGGGATGCGTAATTCTGTACTACCTTCCGCATAGGATTTAATTTCATAGATATTATAGTAGAATAATAATTCGTTTTTTTCAAACGTAAAATTATCTGCGAGTGAAAACTTGCCCTCTTCAAAAAAATACTTACCATTTAAGGAATCATCCTTATTTAATCCTTCTTGTTTACGAAAGCATTGTTCGACTATTGTTGTAAATCTACCTTTATCTTCTTTACGAATAATATCGTCAATTGTGATAGAACGATTAGACTGCCTATCAAAGTTTGAATATAATGTTACATGGTCGCCATGAGCTCCACCAGTATATTCTTCCTGTTTCGTTCGTATAGCAAGATAGACCGGTGTGTTAGCAACTACATCTACCTGAAGATCTCGATTCCAGGTCGCAGTAGATTTGCCGTTGTTATCATCCACATATTCATTGTAAGCACTGATAAAACGATGGGCGGCTTCTTCCATGCTTGTATCTCCTTCGAGATGAACAATAGATGAAACAAGATCATTGATTTTTACTTCATCGAATACCGGATAGCTTGCCCGAAAGTATGTGGTATCCAGCTGATCATCTCCTTTTAGAAAATAATTACTATGCTCATCAACCATTTTTTTATGATATGAGAGTGTATCTCCAGTTTGAGCAAGAGAAGGTGCGGCACTTTTGTTTTGACATGAATACAAAAAACTGCCTATAAATAAAATTTTCAAAAAAAGATAAAACCGCATTGAATTGATTGCTTCCCCTCTAATTTAATATGTGATTGATACATTAATCCACTCCGAATCAAAATCAGCTTTATACCGCTCGTAGAATTTTATAGCAGACTCGTTCCAGTCCAAAACTTGCCATACCATGCCATGATAACCGCATTCTTTGCCGTAGGCCAGTGTTCGGTCAAAGAGTTGTTTACCCATTCCCAGTCCACGCATTTTTTCGGTGACGATTAAATCTTCCAAGTAAAGTCTTCTTCCTTTCCAGGTGGAGTATCTGACGTAATATAATGAAATTCCAACAATTTCTTCGCCAACTTCCGCTACAAACGCACCCCAAATAGGGTTATGTCCAAATCCAGCTTCTTCAAACTCCGAAAGAGAAACGGTCACCTCATCCGGTGCTTTCTCATAGATAGCCAATTCTTTGATTAGCTCAAGCATTTGTGGGCAATCCGATTTAATTGCTGCGCGTATAATTGGTTTAGTCATTGTTTTTATAATGTTTAATTACTCTTTTACCAAAGATTGTACTTCCAATACGGACCATGGTAGATCCCTCTTCAATTGCTAATTTATAGTCCGAAGACATCCCCATAGAAAGGATCTTAAAATAGTCGTCTTTACGGTAGAAGCTGGCTTTAACTCCATCAAATAACATTTTTAATTCGTAGAACTCTGCTTTGATCACTTTTTCATTGTCTGTATTGGATGCAATTCCCATCAGGCCACAAATTCGGATATTTTTTAGTTCCAGGAATTCTTCATCACGAAGCAGCTCGATCAATTCGGCATGATCCAAACCGAACTTGGTATCCTCGTCAGCAATATATACTTGCAATAAACAATCGATGGTACGATTCGCTTTTAACGCATGTTTATTAATTTCCTTTAGTAGTTTTAAGGAATCAACAGAAGCAATTAGGCTAACAAATGGAGCAATATATTTCACCTTATTTGTCTGTAGATGTCCAATCATATGCCATTGAATATCTTTGGGTAAGAGTTCTGCTTTCTCAATTAATTCTTGAACATGATTTTCGCCAAAAATACGTTGTCCAGCCTCATAGGCTTCCATGATTTCTGAATTGGACTTTGTCTTTGAAACTGCTACAAGCTGAACGCCCTTTACTTCAGTTTCCAATCTTAAAGCTTCTAAATTACTCGCAATACTCATTTCCGATATAGTTTGATGATGTAAAAAGTGCCAAATGTCGGTGCTTTTTGTAAATTTGTACAAAACTACGAAATGCTACGATTAATACTGAATCTACTTGCGGTGATTTTTTTATTTGGTTCCTGTGTTAAACCAGAGGAGAAGGATATTATTTCACAAAGCAAATTTGTAAATGCTTTGACAGAAATCCAATTGACAGATTCATATCTCAATATTTTGCCCATTGATAGTGCACGCAAAGTGATGGTGCCTTTGTATCAGGTGACGTTTGATAAATACGGACTGGATTCCGTTTCCTTTAAAAAGAATCTGGACTATTACGGCAAAGATGCTGAGGTTATGTCAGCCATTTACAAGAAAGTGGAAGATAACTTGACGAAGGAGAATAAGTTTTATACGGATATCGAACGTAAAAAGCAAGATTCTATCCGAACGAGGGATTCGATTGTCAATGCAAGGATTCAGGATAGTACGAGTCGTGTGATGCGACAACAGCAACAGTATCAAGAACGTATTGCTGCACTTATCCACTACAAACCAAATAAGGAGAAATTCAGTTTTAAAGAAGCTTCTTCGTTGTTTAACAAAAATTTCCAACAGAAAACAGGTGTTAGTTTGGACAGCTATTTAATGAACCAGCTATCTATAGGTAGTTCAATAACCCCAGCTGGATCACCGCCGCCTACTTCCTCTGGAAATCCTGTGTCCCCAGCGACAACACCTGGCGTTTCGGCAAAGGACACAACGTTACCAAAACACATGGAGCAAAGGCTTGAAAAACCTATTCTTACTCCACCACAGGCATTAAAGCCTGTATCAAAACTTTAACCATCAAAGAATATAATTTTATGGTATATCCATTAAATGCGATAGATAAGCTCGGCTTTTCCGAGATAAAAGATAAAATAAAACAAAAATGCCTGAGTGAATCGGGTCGTGAACTGGTCGAAAAAATTCAACCACAAACTCGCTATGATCAGATAGATCGCTTTTTGAGACAGACAAGCGAATTCAAAGATCTTCTTGTCAACGACGGGGCATTTCCAGTCGAGAATTTTTTTCCTTTAAAATCCATTATTGAAAAAGCGAGGGTGGAAGGCGCCTTTCTACTTGAAGAAGAGTTTTTTCGTGTCCTGTTATCCTTGAAAACTGTTTATGCCATCATTCGCTATTTTAACGAAAGAGAAGGCCTTTATCCGAATTTGGAAGTGCTATTTGAGCATTTACCTATCGAGAAGGGAATCATCCGTGATATTGAAATAGTGATTGACGAGCGAGGAAAACTCAAAAATAATGCGTCACGCTTATTGCTCGAAATCACTCAACAAATACAACGGGCAGAACAAGATGCGCTCAAACGTATAAATAGTATCTTCAAAAATGCCCAGGACAGCGGATGGACGGCGGATGGCAATTTGACTGTACGCGATGGACGTCTATGTATTCCGATCTTGGCTGAAAATAAAAGGAAGCTTAAAGGATTGATTCATGACGAGTCGGCGACAGGACAAACGGCTTATATTGAGCCAGAAGAAGTATTTCAGCTGAACAATAAAATTAGAGATCTTGAATTTGAGCGCAGGAGGGAGGTCATCCGAATTCTTGTGGAACTCACAGATAAAGTGCGTCCGCATCTCCCTTTATTGTTATCCTATCATGGTTTGTTGACCAAGGTTGATTTTGTTAGAGCCAAAGCATTGTTTGCCTTGGATATTGAGGCCGAAATGCCTGAACTGTCCAAAGAAGCGGAGATCAATCTCATCAATGCCCGTCACCCATTGCTCATACTTAACGAACACCATAAAGGAACTGTAGTTCCTTTGAATATACAAATCGACCAGTTACAACGTGTTATTGTTGTCTCCGGACCAAATGCCGGTGGTAAGTCAGTCTGTATGAAGACGGTGGGCTTGCTACAGATTATGGTGCAATCAGGTCTATTGATCCCGGCTGAGCCGACTACGAAAGTAGGTGTATTCAAGCAAATATTTGCTGATATTGGTGACGATCAATCTATAGAGAGTGACCTCAGTACGTACAGTGCACACTTGTCGAAAATGAAGTATTTTACGGAATTCGCCAATGGACGCACCTTGGTACTCATTGATGAATTCGGTACCGGAACAGACCCTCTATTTGGTGGACCTATTGCCGAAGCCGTATTGGAATCGTTGAACAAAAAGCAGATTAGAGGCGTTGTAACAACCCATTACTCAAACTTAAAGGTATTTGCGAGCAATACAACGGGTCTGGAGAATGCTTCCATGTTGTTCGATAACCGCGAGATGCGTCCAATGTACATTCTCCAGATCGGTAAACCTGGAAGCTCCTATGCCTTCGAAATTGCACAGAAAATAGGGCTAGGAAAGGATATTCTAGAAGCCGCCAAAGGGAAAATCGGTGTACAACAGAAAAAGGTAGATACCTTGTTGATCGATCTTGAACGTGAGAAGAAAGAGGTGTTTGATACAAAAGTTGCCATCAATAAAAGAGAGAAAGAACTTGAATCTCTTAAATCGGAGTACTTGGAATTGCAAGAGTATCTTGAAGAAAATAAGCGGGTTATCCTGAAAAAAGCCAAAGAGGAGGCTCAGGAAATCATCAGAAACTCCAATAAATTAATCGAAAATACGGTTGCACAGATCAAATCAGCGAAAGCTGATAAGGAGAAAACCCGTGAATTGCGCAGTAATCTGGATCAAGCTTTGAAAGCTGTTTTGCCGAAAGAGCAAACAGTAAAGCATGTCATTAAGGAAAAAGTAATGGAATCCTCGGAACTAAGTATAGGCGACTGGGTTCAAATTATTGATAATGGTGCTGAAGCACGGGTTGTAGAGATAGCAAAAAATAATTTGATTCTTGCTATGGGAGAATTGAGAACAGTACAGAAGCGAAAGAATGTCATTAAGCTCGAAGGACGTGAAAACAAGAAATCAGCAAAAAGCTTATCTAAATCATTGTCTGCGGGTACTGTGGCAGATTTTAATCCTGAACTTGACCTCAGAGGGATGCGCACCGAAGATGCGTTGAATGAATTGGAGAAAGTACTGGACAGGGCTGTTATGGTAGGCTACCCATCTTTAAAAATTATCCACGGTAAAGGAGACGGCATTTTACGAAAATTCATTCGAGATTACTTGCGTAAATACAGCCATGTCAGCCGGTTTGAAGATGAACATCAAGACCGCGGTGGAGACGGAATAACTTACGCTTATTTATAGCAATAAAAAGAACTCGCAGGTGTAAGATGCGAGTTCTTTTTTACCTTTTTAGATCGCTTGATCTTTGCCACCAAAGGTGATCATCACCATACCTACAATGATGATAAACATACCGAGAACTTGCTGCCAGCTTAGTGGACTTTTAAAATAAAATGCCATTGCCAATTGAACCGTTAGAAAAGTCCCTCCTGAACATAAGGCTATAACAATAGGTTGAGAGACATTCTTAAATAATTGAATGAGAAACCAACTTGCCGAAAGCAAAATAATATTCCCAACAATCAACGCCGCCCATTTGTACTTGGGGTGAATACCGCCCAGTTTAAATAGGATAGAGGAGACAATTTGGCAAGCCCAAAATGCCGCAAAATAAAGATAGTTTAACATATTGTCGCTATTCGTATCTACTGTAAGCACCGTTAAAAGATTGACGCATTAACGAGAACTGGTCTATTACACTTTTAAGAAATTCCTCATCAAGCAATTCAAAAACACCATTTACGCCGCCTATGATGTCAACCTCTGCAATTTTATAGGATTGCTCCAGATTTCCTTGTTCAAATTTGATGATGAATTTCTGGTTCATTCCAAAGATGGAAATCTTGCAATCAGGATGGGGGAGTTCCGCTATTAATCTCATGTAAATCTCTTGTTTTAAAAATTACCATAAAAGTATAAAAAAACGCCCAAATGAAATACATTTGAGCGTTCAGGATTATGATATGATTAGAAAAAGGCTGATTATACAACTCCCTGAGCTTTCATGGCATTAGCCACTTTAATAAAGCCGCCAATATTGGCACCTTTTAAGTAGTTAACAAAATCACTTTCTTTGCCATATTTCAAACAAGTCTCATGAATGCTTTCCATAATTGTTTTCAGACGGCTATCAACTTCCTCAGTACCCCATTGTGTACGGATCGAGTTTTGGGACATTTCCAGGCCACTTACGGCAACCCCGCCCGCATTTGCAGCTTTCCCTGGTGCAAAACTAATTTTAGAATCTAAGAAAACCTTAATTGCTTCAGCAGTGGAAGGCATATTAGCGCCTTCAGCAACACAGATGCAGCCGTTTGCCACAAGTGTTTTTGCATCGGATTGATCCAATTCATTTTGTGTCGCACATGGTAATGCAATATCACATTTAAATTGCCAAGGTTTTTGTCCTGGTAAAAACTGTGCATTTGGATAACGAGTAGGGTATTGGTCTAAATTCCGCCCCAAAGTTGCTCCAAAAGCCATTTTCTCTGTGTCAAAGCCATCTGGATCATACAATGTGCCTAGGCTATTGGAGACCGTAATTACTTTTGCACCTAACTGCATTGCTTTTTCAACTGCATAAAATGCAACATTACCGGCACCTGAAACCGTTGCCACTTTTCCTTGTAAAGATTGTCCTTTATGTTTAAATATACAGTCTACGAAGTATAGTAGACCATATCCTGTAGCTTCTGGACGAATATAGGAGCCGCCCCATAATTCACCTTTGCCTGTTAGGACTCCTGTAAAATTGTTTTGAAGACGCTTAAATTGTCCGAATAGAAAGCCAATTTCACGTCCACCAACACCGATATCTCCGGCAGGAACATCTGTATCTGCACCTATATGACGATATAATTCCGTCATAAAGCTTTGGCAAAAACGCATGATTTCATTATCTGATTTACCTTTTGGGTCAAAATCGGAACCGCCTTTACCACCACCGATCGGTAGGCCCGTTAAACTGTTTTTGAAAACTTGTTCAAAAGCAAGGAATTTCAAGATGCTCTGATTCACAGAAGGAGCGAAGCGAAGTCCGCCTTTATATGGACCTATAGAACTATTCATTTGTACACGGTATCCACGGTTTACCTGTACCTGATGATTGTCATCTAACCAAGTTACACGAAAAGAAATAATACGTTCAGGCTCGGTCAGGCGTTCAAGAATTTTTTGGTCGAAAAACTCAGGATGATTGTTGGTGATATAAGGAAATAAATCCTCTGTAACTTCTTTTACTGCTTGTAAGAATTCTGGTTCATTTGGATTGCGTTTCTCAACGCTCGCAATGAACTCGTTAAAATTTTTTGACATGTTTTAATTAGTAAAATTTCCCTTTGGCTGGCACTAATTTATGTATTTTTTAATAAAAATCCAATTTTTGTTAATTTTTTATAAATTTTACGTTGTTATAATGAAATTTCGAATTTAATAAAATATATCTATTTAGCTTGATAATATAGAATTGTAGCTGAAATCAAATCATCTACGTATTTTATTCGACACTTTAGTTAAAAAAAAGAATCATTTTCGTTTTTATAATTAGAACAGACTAAACGTAATGATTTGTGTAATTCTAAGCCTTATAAATTTAAAAATTTATAAGGCCAGCATGAAGTCTCAATAAATTATACGATCTAATTTTAAGCGGAATTAAAATTGGCTATGGTGCAATGAGAATAGAATCTTCGTTATAAGAATGTAGCAATACGATTTTATTACAAAATAGAACAAATCGTTGGGTAAAAGGGAGGGTTTACAAATTACTATTTAACATAATATAAATTATAATAATTATATGTACTAATGAGGGCTGAGGCTTTTAAAAGAATTATTTGATATAGTTATTTCAATTTTGAGGTTACTATAAAATAAGCTTTCCTACAATGATTTGCAAATAAGACTTACACATTTTAATAATAAAATAAAAAAGGAATCCAAGCAAAATGCTTGGATTCCTCAATAAATATTTAGGTTGAGTATTTACAGATTAAAAAATGTTAATCAATAGCCTGAATCATCAAAGCGCCAACTGTTAAGTTAGTCCGTGGATCAATGACAATGGCTTGAGAATTTGCAGAATTTTCTGCCTGTAAATCAAATACAAGATTTTCAGCAGATTTGATTGCAATGCGACCAATATCATTGAGCTTGATTGTTTCGTCGAAAACTTTTTCCTGAGTGTTGATGTCAAATTTGTAAAGCACATCGACAATCTTAATTTTTGTCAATTTACTGTGGCTCTGAAGCAAGTAGATCTGTTCGGTATCCAGGGGCTTATTGTCAAACCAACATACATTTGCCTGTATATTACGCTCAAATTTTGGCTGTTTTTCAACATTTGCAATCGTGTCGCCACGGCTAATGTCCACATCGTCTGTTAAATGAAGGATAACTGACTGTCCATTTTCTGCACGGTCAAGTTGTAGGCCGTTAAATTCTATAGTCTTTACAGTACTGTATGTTTCAGAAGGATAAATAATCACCTGATCGCCTACAGTAAGCCCCTCTCCTAACACTCTGCCGGCATATCCCCTATAGTCATGGAGATCATCTGTTTGTGGCCTTACAACCCATTGCACAGGGAATCTCCAATTCGCCGCTTGATTTTCGTGGATTTCAACATTCTCCAGGTAATCCAATAGCGATTCTCCTGAATACCATAGCATACGATCAGATTTATGAACAATATTGTCTCCTTTTAATGCGGATACAGGGATAAAATCAACATCCTGAAGTCCTAGATTGGCAGCCAATTGCTGGTAATCATTTTTGATTTGTTCAAAAACAGTAGCACTATAATCTACCATATCCATTTTATTGACACACACCAATACTTGTTTCATTGCCAGTAATTTAGCAATAAACGAATGCCTTTTCGTTTGTTCAATAACCCCCTTTCGTGCATCTACCAAGATGATGATCAGCTCAGAATTAGATGCGCCGGTAACCATGTTTCGCGTGTATTGAATATGGCCTGGAGCATCAGCGATAATATATTTTCGATGATCGGTCTGAAAATATTTGTAAGCAACATCGATGGTTATCCCTTGTTCGCGTTCTGCCTTTAGTCCATCCGTTAATATCGCTAAATCTACTGTTCCATCATCATTTTTTCGGTTGGCACGCTGTATCGCTTCCAATTGGTCATCCAAAATAGAATTGGTATCGTATAGCAATCGACCGATTAGGGTGCTTTTACCATCGTCTACCGAACCAGCTGTTATAAATTTCAATATATTCATTGTTGTCAATATCAAGTATTAGATTTGAGAAATTAAAAATATCCCTGTTTTTTGCGTTCTTCCATTGCTGCCTCGGATACTTTGTCATCCATCCGAGCCCCACGTTCACTGACTGTTGATGCCTTGATTTCCGCGATGATATCATCTAAAGCAGTTGCTGTAGAATCTACTGCCGCAGTACAGGTCATATCACCCACCGTCCTGAAACGAACAGATTTAGTTTCAACAACATCCTCCTCATCAATATTCAAAAATGGTGCAGCCGCCATTAATTGTCCGTTACGGGTAATTACCTCCCGTTCATGGCTAAAATAAATGGATGGCAATGCAATTTGTTCGCGTTTGATATAATTCCAGACATCGAGCTCAGTCCAGTTTGATATCGGGAATACCCGTACATTCTCGCCTTTGTTTATCTTACCGTTGAAAATACTCCACAACTCAGGTCTTTGTCTTTTTGGATCCCATTGTCCAAACTCATCGCGAACGGAGAAAATACGTTCTTTTGCACGTGCTTTTTCCTCATCCCTACGTGCTCCTCCGATACATGCATCGAAACCGTGCTTCGAGATCGTATCGAGTAAGGTAACAGTCTGAAGTGCATTACGACTTGCGTTTTTACCTGTTTGCTCAACAACTTTGCCCTGATCTATACTGTCTTGGACATAGCCAACAATAAGTTTTTCTCCGATCTCTTCAATAAGACTGTCACGGAAAGCAATAGTTTCTGGGAAATTGTGCCCAGTATCAATATGAACCAGTGGAAAAGGAAATTTACCCGGTCTAAAAGCTTTTTTTGCTAGATGAACCAATGTAATGGAATCTTTTCCGCCCGAGAATAATAATGCTGGTTTTTCAAACTGTCCAGCAACTTCTCTTAATATATATATTGCTTCCGCTTCTAAATGATCTAAATAGTCCATTCTTTGAAATAATAAAATTTGATTTAATGAATTCGGGTTTACGCTTTTTATAATTAAGCTTTAACAGCATGTAAACCACATTCTTTTTTACTCTGATCTTCCCACCACCATCTTCCGGCCCGAAAATCTTCTCCTTCCTGAATAGCTCTTGTACATGGTTGACAACCAATGCTCGGAAAACCTTTGTCATGTAAGACATTATAGGGAATATACTGTTCTTTACAATACATTTTTACCTGTTCAAAGGTCCAGTCAAACAGCGGATGGATTTTTATGATATCATTTACTTCGTCATATTCTACAAAGTCCATATCATGTCTATTGACCGATTGTTCAGACCGAATGCCGGTAATCCAGATTTTTTTTCCTTTGATAGCACGCTGCAACGGTTCAATCTTCCTGATCCGACAACATTCTTTACGGTTTTCAACAGATTCATAGAAAGAATTAGGTCCCTTTTTACTGATAAAATCTTCCAACAATGTCGTATCCGGTGTGTATGTTTTGATATTCAGTTGATAACGTTCTAATGTGCGACTCCACAAAGAGTATGTCTCTTTGAATAATCGCCCCGTATCTAAAGTGAAAATCTCGATACCAATATTGTTTTTGCCAATCCATTCGGTGATAATCTGATCTTCTATCCCAAAAGAAGTCGAAAAAACAACTTCTGAAGGATATAGCGTTGCAATTGCTTGCAGCATCTCCGTTCCTTTTTTATCGCCGATAATTTCTTTAATTTCCTTAACGCTCATGACGTAATATATTTTTGGTATGTTCGTTCAGCTTCTTTACCTTAAATTCAAAGTCTCCTTTCAGCTGTTCACGATATTCGCTCATCAATGAAAGCGTTTCGTCGATTTCGGCTGGTAATAGATCGTTGAGCAATTCCTTCACCCTTTTTGCAATTGTTGGTGATTTGCCGTTTGTGGAAATCGCGACTTTTAGATCGCCCTTAGTAACAATAGATCCCAAATAAAAGTCGCATAGATCTGGTTTATCCGCTGCGTTGAAAAGTATATTGTGAAGTGATGTTAACTCACGAAGTTCATCATTCAGTTCCATATTGTTCGTCGCAGCAATCACAAGGTGCTTGTGCTCAATGTCACTCGTCTCAAAAGGACGGATGTGAAGTTGAGTGTGAGGGTAATTCCTGAGTAATATTTCAAATTCTGGAACAATTTCCCTTGCGACAACAGTTAGTTTCAATCTCTCATCACTTGTTATCAATGCCTGGAATTTTTCCAATGCAACTTTTCCACCTCCGACCAATAAGGTCTGGATCTGATCAAGTTTAACGAATATGGGAAATAAATGATTCATACTTATTTATAATGCAAGTGCTTTTTCTTTAATCTGTTGAAACGATCTGTGTTTCGCGACAACTTCACCTATGATGATAATAGCTGGTACACCGATTCTCTTTTCGGTAGATTCATCTAATATATTGTCTATTGTTCCCAATACAACTTTTTCATTGGGCAATGATCCATTCTGAATCAAAGCGATTGGTAGATGATGAAGATTTTTATCCCGGTAGATGGCTACAATTTCAGCTAATTTTCCATAGCCCATCAGGACGATCACAGTCGCATTGGATTCTGCCGCCAAGTATAGGTCGCTAGATAAACTGCCATCAGATTTTGACCCTGTTATCACCCAAAAGCTTTCGCTAATCCCTCTATAAGTCAAAGGAATCTGCTGTAGCCCTGTTAGGCCAATAGCGGAGGAAATACCAGGTACAACGGCTGTTTCAATGCCATATTGTGCCACATGATCGATCTCCTCACCTCCACGTCCAAAGACAAAGGGATCTCCACCTTTCAAACGCACCACATGCCCATAATTCAAGGCATAGTCAACCAATAAACGATTGATTTCATCTTGCGAGATTGAAAGCTGTTCAGCACGTTTCCCGACATAAATTTTTATACAATCTGCTTTCGCATAATCCAATAATTCATCATTGACAAGCGCGTCATACAAAATAACATCCGCTTTCTGGATTGCTTTGATCCCTTTTAGGCTAATCAATTCTGGATCTCCTGGCCCCGCACCTACCAAAGTTACTTTTGCTTCTATCGACATTCCGTTCCCTCCTAAGCCAATACAGGCGTTAAATTTTTACGTTGATAAACCTCATTGATAAACTTTGTGGCTTCTTGCAGATAACCTGTTGCAAAGCCCTCAGTAGGTTCATTTTTACTGATTTGTAAGACAAGCTCCGGAAATGACTGATCAAAGTTATATTCCCCAGACTCCACAAAATGTGTCTGGAATTCATTGATCACTGTATTTTGCGTGCTTGCGCTAATACCTTTATCTAACAACAAGGCTTTTGCTGCCTGAACAAAGGCATTGTATGCATGATAGATAGCGTCTGCGAATTTTGCTTCCTGGAACGTCTCGTTTGCCCATTGCAGTTTTTCCTCCGCCTCATAAATCAATGTTGCCACGAGATCGATCACCACTCCGGCACACTCACCCACACCTATTGCTGTTTGGAAAGTCCCCTCATGGCCCCAATCCACAAACTCATCTTCCGCAAGTGTGGTCAGATCCGACAATGGTTTTAATAGATTGTAAAAATAATTTTTACCCTGTCTGTCGTAATACGTATGAAAGTTTTCAGTTTCTTCAGCATTCTTTTTGTAATCGTTCAGTACGAATTCCACCACATGCAATACGCGCTTGGTTGGTACTTTGATAATTCGTTCGGCAACCCGGCCTTCGCCATCGCCGATCGTACCACCACCAAGCATAACCTGGGCAGCGGGAACTACCTTGCCCTCTGCTTTAACTGAGCTGCCATGAAAGCCAATATGTGCCAGTCCATGTTGACCACAGGAATTCATACAACCGGATATCTTAATTTTCAAATCTCTGTTGAAAATAAAATCTTGGTGGAATTCGGCGATATACGATTCAATGACCCGCGCCATTTCGGTACTATTTGAGATGCCAAGATTACAAGTATCCGTTCCGGGACATGTTGTCACATCTGCAGTACTGTCAAAACCTACCTGTGCAAGATCAAGTGATTTGAGCAATTGGTAAATATGAGGTAGCGATTTCTCAGTTGCATACTTCAATAGTAAACTTTGGTTTTGTGTTATCCGGATATCATCCGCAACGAGATCTTTTAATCCAGCGACCAAGGATCGCGCTTTATCCGTGCCGATATCTCCAGTAGAAACACGTACATAGACACCATAATAGCCTGCTTGCTTTTGTTCAAATGTATTCGTATTCTTCCATACCTGATAGTTTAAGTCGCTATCCAGATCAAGTACAGTAATTTTGCTGTCATCAGGTGGCAGCGGTTGTTCAATTTTGGTTCGATCAATAGCGAAAGTCTTTACTTTTGTAGCAATCTTTTCTGCTTCGATTAGATTCAATACCTCTTCCAGGCCAAGTTTTTGAATAAGATATTTAAAGCGGGCCTTGTTACGGTTATTGCGTTCACCATATCGGTCGAACACCCTTAAGGCAGCCTCGATATAAGGAATAAGTTCGTCTTCTGGTAGAAATTCATTTGTTAGCGATGCTAAAAATGGCTGTGATCCCAGTCCACCTCCTAGCAAGACTTTGAAACCACGTACTTCCACACCATCAACATACTTCAATTTTGGAATAAAACCCAAGTCATGAATATAGGAAAAAGCGGTATCCTCTTCACTTGCAGAAAAAGACATCTTGAATTTTCTGCCCATCTCCGCACAGACCGGATTACGTAGAAAATATTCAAATGTCGCCTGTGCATACGACGAGACATCAAAAGGTTCTTTTGGATCAATGCCCGAAGTTGGCGAAGCCGTTACATTACGAACGGTATTACCACAGGCCTCCCTTAAGGTAATATCGTCCTCTGCCAATTTTGACCAAAGTTCTGGAGTTCTGTCCAGACTTACGTAATGAATCTGAATATCTTGACGTGTGGTCAGATGCAGGTTGCGACTTGCATATTCATCAGATATTGCCGCGATTTTGATCAATTGTTTAAAAGTAACTTTTCCAAATGGAAGTTTGATACGAACCATTTGAACCCCTGGTTGTCTCTGTCCATATACTCCCCTGGCTAGACGCAATGATCTAAATTTCTCATCAGCGATCTTACCTTCGTGAAATAACCGAATCTTTTTTTCAAGTTCAATAATCTCCTTTTCCACGACTGGATTTTCTAATTCTGTACGGAAGCTTTGCATAAAACAAATAAAATCTATTGATTTAGTATTCTTTTCTCGAGTCAAATGTAAAAATATTTTTTTAATATTCTATAATATCTACCAAATTAATATATATTTGCCGTATAAAATTTAATATACTAAACCTGTAGACTAATAGGTGTAATGATAAAAAGATGTTTTATAGCCCTCGTTTTTAGCTTTATAGTTGTATCTAAGATCTCGTCATGCGCGCCAAAAATAAAGAATGGATATAGCAAAGAGCGTGGGTTTGAAGGTAATATTTCATTATCTGGAGCCTTTGCCCTCTACCCTTTGGCGGTAATCTGGAGTGAAGACTTTAAAAAAATTCACCCTCATGTTCGTTTTAATATTTCTGCAGGCGGAGCGGGAAAAGGAATAGCCGATGTGTTAACTGGTATGGTAGACATTGGCCTAGTATCACGGGATCTTCATGCACAAGAAATCAAAAAAGGTGCAGTTCCTACTGTCGTTGCCAAAGACGCTGTAATATGTACATTGAATCCTGGCAATCCAAATTATAAAGCATTACTGAAACGGGGCTTAACACGGGAGGAGCTTTCGGATATTTTTGTTAATCAAAAATTGAAAACATGGAATCAAGTTGATCCGCAATTTACTTCGGATCCGATTAATGTCTACGTGCGTTCGGATGCCGCTGGAGCGGCAGAAACATGGGCCAAATTTTTTGGACACAAACAGGAGGATCTGCAAGGTGTTGGCATCTTCGGGGACCCTGGCATCGCCCAAGCTATTAAAGATGATAAGTTTGGCATTGGCTTCAACAACATTAATTATGTATATAATTTAAAGACAAATAAAGTGTTTGATCATATTGATGTATTGCCATTAGATTTAAATAAAAATGGACAGATTGAAGCAGATGAACAATTCTATGGCTCCCTGTCGGACTTGACAGGAGCAGTTGCGGCGGGAAGATACCCTGCCCCTCCTTCGCGTGATCTGACATTTGTCACACGAAATAAAACTGAGTCCTTGCTTTTGAAGGAATTTATCTCATTTGTACTGCAGAAACAGGCGCAATCACAATTACTGGAAAATGGTTATGTACCATTGAGTGAAACACTGATTAATGAAGAACTAAAAAAGTTATAGCATGCTAAATACACGTCTAGTTAAAGATACTTTAGTAAAACGGTCCACATTATTGTTGCTGCTGATTTCGCTTTCAGTTGTCCTTATTATTGCGGTCGGTTTAACCGTAAAATCCATTCCACTATTTGAATATAGTAATGTATTTCAGCTGTTGACAGACAAAGTATGGGCACCTATGAAAGGCTCATTCGGATTTTTGCCTTTTATCGCCGGCACACTTGCTGTCACATTGATATCCCTTGCCATTGCCATACCACTGTGTATATTAACATCTGTTTATCTGACTGAATATGCTTCAGATGCATTGAAAAATATGATGCTCCCGCTTGTCAATGTTTTGGCTGCCATTCCTCCAGTGCTATATGGTGTTTGGGGCGTGTTATTTATTGTACCATTGATCCAGCTTTATATTGCTCCAATTTTTGGCGTGGTGACATCTGGTTATTCGGTGTTAGCCGGAGGGATAGTATTGGCAGTCATGATATTTCCGATCATGATTTCAATTATGGTTGAGGTGCTCCAAACGATTCCGTATGAATTAAAAGCAGCCTCTTTGTCTTTAGGAGCAACAAAATGGGATACCATAAAACATGTTATTCTCAAAAAAGCAAAGCCCGGTATTATTGCGGCAATTGTCTTATCGACCTCTCGTGCGTTTGGAGAAACGATTGCTGTATTAATGGTTTGTGGTAATGTACCCAAGGTTCCTACGTCCATCTTTGATGCCGGTTACCCCATCCCAGCTTTAATTGCCAACAATTTTGGTGAGATGATGTCCATCCCACTTTATGAGTCTGCATTGATGTTTTCAGCATTATTGCTATTTGTGATCATATTTGTTTTCAATTTAATATCACGTCTGATCTTGAGACGTCTCGAAGGAGGTTTAGATGGATAATACCAAAAGAAGGTTATTGAGCGAAAAAATCGCGAAGGGTTTCATGCATCTGTCCGGAATTACAGTAACTGCTTCCCTGTTTTTTATTGTAGGTACGATCCTCTATAAGGGGCTTCCCTATCTCAATTGGGAGATGGTCAGCCAATTGCCCAAAGGTGGGTTTTACATAGGTAAAGAAGGCGGAATCTTAAACGCCATATTAGGTTCGCTCTATCTGGCAGGTGTAGCGACCGCCCTTTCCGCTTTTATTGGCATCCCAATATCTCTTTATCTTAATATTTATTTAGGGACAAATTCCAGAGTAACACAGTTTTCAAAGCTTTTGTTCGATGTACTTTATGGTGTTCCATCCATTGTTTATGGTGCTGTCGGCTTTGGTATCATGGTCTATTTTGGTATTAGAGCTTCGCTATTGGGTGGTATCATTACGGTCACATTATTGACGATCCCTATTGTGGTACGTACAGTAGACGAATTAATCAAAACGATTCCTGAAGATTTGAAAAATGTCACGCTTTCCCTTGGTACAACACGTTGGGAGCTCGCTAAGGTTATGTTGCGGAGCATTCGCGCTGGATTATTGACGGCTATTCTGTTGGCGTTTGGAAGGGCTATTGGTGATGTTGCTGGTGTGCTATTGACAACAGGCTTCAGTGATAATCTGCCTAAATATATTGACGAACCTGCAGCAACACTTCCCTTGGCTATATTTTTTCAGTTAAGCAGTCCAATTCCTGAGGTACAGGGGCGAGCTTACGCTTCAGCCCTGGTTTTAACAATCATTATTTTAATTATCGTAGTATGCACACATATCCTTCAATCGAAACAAAAGAATCGTCGTTAAACAGCCCATTAACTGATCCCCATATACAGATTAAGGATCTTAATGTGTATATCGACGGACGACATATCTTAAAAAATATTAATCTTGCCTTACCCAACAATAGTGTAACTTCTATCATAGGACCTTCGGGTTGTGGTAAGACCACCTTGTTGAAAACACTTAATCGACTTGTAGACGACACAAAAGGTGTTGAAATAACTGGGTCTGTGCTTGTGAACGGTGAGGATATTTATGGTAAGGATGCTGAAGTGACACATATCCGTAAGAAGATGGGGCTTTTATCCCAGAAACCTTATCCCTTACCGATGTCCATCTACGATAATGTCGCTTATGGCCCGCGTATACATGGCACCAAGAATAAAAAAGAACTGGATAAGATTGTCGAGACACAATTGCGAAATGTGGCCTTATGGGATGAGGTCAAGGATCGTTTGGGGCAGTCTGCAAGTGGTCTTTCGATTGGACAGCAACAGCGGCTTTGTTTAGCTAGGGGTCTTGCTGTTGAACCTGAAATTATACTTGGTGATGAATCGACTTCTGCATTGGATCCACTATCTACAGCAAAAATTGAAGAATTATTAATCGAGCTGAAGCAGGATTATACCATTGTTCTGGTGACACATATCTTACGACAAGCTAGAAGGGTGTCCGACTATATTCTTTTCGTTTATGGGGGTGAAATCCTTGAATTTGGCCCCACTGAGCAAGTGTTGTTAAGCCCGCAACATGAGATCACAAAACAATATGTAAAAGGTTTTATCTCCTGATAAACTACCTATCATTTATAAAAAAGCCGAAGATTTTATGGTGTCCATAGAATCCTCGGCTTTTCACTTCTTTATTTTTATTACAGCTTCTTTATCTCAGGTCGAATAGATCATCAACACCTAATATCTTTTTAGAAGTAAATCCTTCAGCATATTTTGCCTGGATATAACGGCCAAATTCTCTCGCTCTAGCAGCAGTAGATTCCATAAAATCCGGATTGGAGATATAGGTTTGTGGCTCGTCTGGATTGGTGTTTTCACCGGTATAGAATTGTGTTTTGTATGCTAGGATTGACTTCTCCTTGATAGTATAGTAGTCCGTAATATCAATAACCACATCAGGTTTGATATAATAGTCCTGTACAAACTGTAATACCAAACGTGGCCGAAAAGCTTCCTGTATATGATTATTTTCATCTCTTGTTTCCACTTTTCTTAAACCCGAAAGGAAACAGGCTTCATTCACAAGCTGCCCTGCCCTGCCATGATCAGGGTGGCGGTCGGTAATCGCATTGGTGATAACAATTTCAGGCTGGTATTTCCTTATTGCACTTATAATAGCCATTTTTTCTTCGATAGCATTTTCGAAAAAGCCATCTCTGAGACCGAGATTTTCGCGAGCAGCCAATCCCAGGATCGTTGCGGCATCTTTCGCCTCTTGCGCTCTGGTCTCCGCTGTACCGCGTGTACCTAGTTCGCCCTGTGTCAGGTCTACAATTCCTACTTTTTTTCCTTCAGCAACATATTTTGCCATTACTCCGCCTGCCCCTAATTCTGCGTCATCGGGATGCACAGCAATGACTAATAAATCTAGTTTTAGCATATTGATATCTTATTTTTTGTTTACAGCCTCCAATTTCACCAAAATCGGTTAAAAATGATTCTGCAGTTAATTCTTTTATATTGCTAGCTTATTTTGAAGATAGCCAACATATATAAGTTTTACTGTTATGAAGCTGAGGTCAAAGGTAGAAAGTTTGTTGTTTACTCCGCTAAAAGTCGTTCGATATTACGACAAATTTTACCTGACAATGGCGAAGTAGTGGGGTAATAGAAATCCACAACTTCTCCCTGCTTGTTGATCAGGTACTTGTGAAAGTTCCAGGAAGGTTTGCTATTTATATGACCGTTTTCTGTCTTATTTGAAAGAAAATTATACAATGGCGTCGTATAGGTGCCAATGACATGGCTGCGCTTAAAGACCGGAAAACTGACTTGTTGGTTTATTCGACAAAATGTTTCCAATGTACTGCCTGTCAAGGGTTCTTGATTTCGGAAGTTATTGGACGGAAATGCCAGTATCTCAAACCCTTTTTCTTTATACTTTTGGTAGAGCTTTTCAAGCGATTTAAATTGTTTTGTGAACAGACACTGACTCGCTGTATTGACAATCAACAAAACCTTTCCTTCAAAATCCCCCAGAGATTTCATGGTTCCATTGAATTGCAAGGCATCAAAGTCATAAATCGTTTTCATATTATCTTAATTTAGGTATTTACATGAGGATCCGGATACTTTTTTCAAGTCTCCTAGCAATTTGCATACTGAAGTCTACATGACTGGTTTAGGTCTTGATCTTTCAAATTCCCGGATAATATTTTCGATTTCGAAGTCCTCCTTTGGATCATACGCTGATTTTAGATTATGTCCAAAAATTTTGGCAACACCTTGATAAAAGAACGCGGAAATTCCACCTTTCATTTCTTTTACCATTTCGTAGCTTGTGTGTCCTGTATAGCGATCGATCAGTTTTATAAGAATTTTACCCTGGGAAATGGTCATGTTTTTAATTTCCCTATTAAACATTTGTTTTACGTCATTTTCACACCGTTCCACCAGCGCTTCATGCTCCTTTTTTTCAGATGTCAGGGCTAGATCCCGATCTAGCTGGTCGTATCTTTTTTGTGCATAGATCGCATAAGGGAGTACCTTCAGTACATTTCGTCTAAAACGTAGATATTCCCGTCTTGCTTCCTCGCTTGACCATACTCGTTTTCTGACAATAACAACCTCTGGGATGGGAAACCAAGGTAGAATTTCGCCCGAAGGTAATGTTGTTTTCATATAATCAGTCACAGTCTCTTGCGCCCCTTCACCATACAATGGAAGAACAAGAGATTGAGCCTGTGTCACACCTGACAAAGTCCCAAGAAGAAAAAGCAAACCACCTACTATTGTCTTCATCTGAATGACTATATAACTCTTTTAATTTGTCAATGCTATTATATTTTGGTAAATTTATTACAAAATAAGTTAGCTTGATAATCGTATTCGAAATACATTAACTAAATTAAACAAAAATACTCAAAAAAACATCATTTACCTGCAACGTTTATGAAAGATTATGTGATTGATATAGAGGTAGAAAACAAAGAGATAAGAAAACGTTACCGTGCGTTATTGCGTGCCTGCAAGCCTACTTTGCAGCGTGGGGATAAGCAAGAGATTCGTAAAGCTTTTGATTTGGCATTGGATAGTCATAAGGAAATGCGCCGCAAATCAGGAGAACCTTATATTTATCATCCTATTGCTGTAGCGCAAATTGCTGCTGAGGAAATAGGCTTAGGTACGACCTCCATTGTATGCGCTTTGCTCCATGATGTTGTTGAGGATACCAATGTGACCTTGGACGAAATTGAGGAAATGTTTGGAAAAAAAGTCCGTCGCATTATCGACGGATTAACTAAAATTTCCGGAATATTTGATCCTAATAGTTCAATGCAGGCCGAAAACTTCCGTAAAATGCTGCTCACCCTTGCAGATGACGTGCGTGTTATTCTTATCAAATTGGCGGATAGGCTGCATAATATGCGGACGATGGAGTTTATGGCAAGAGACAAACAGCTGAAGATTGCTTCGGAGACCAGTTATCTCTATGCCCCTTTAGCTCATCGCTTGGGTCTATATGCAATTAAATCAGAATTGGAGGACTTGTCCATGAAGTTCACCGATCCGGATACCTACAAATTTATTGCTCGAAAACTGAATGAGAAGAAGGCCGAGCGCGAGAGATTCATTGGTGATTTTATCGACCCTATTAAGGAAATTCTAGAAGAACAAGGCATTATAGCATCTGTGTTTGGAAGGCCTAAATCCATCCATTCGATCTGGAACAAGATGCGCAAAAAGTCAATTCCATTTGAGGAAGTATATGATTTATTTGCCATTCGTATCGTTATCGATGCGGTAGACGAAAAGGAAAAAACCGAATGTTGGAAAGTATATTCCATTGTTACGGATTTATACCGCCCTAATCCAGACCGTTTACGCGATTGGATCTCCTCCCCCAAAGGGAATGGTTATGAATCTTTACATACCACAGTGATGGGTCCCAAAGGCCAATGGGTGGAGGTTCAGATTCGGACCAAACGGATGAATGAAATTGCAGAGAAAGGATTTGCGGCCCACTGGAAATATAAAGAGTCTAATTCCGATTCAGGCCTGGATCAATGGATCAAAAAGGTACGCGATGTACTGAGCAGTCCTGATCAGAATGCCATGGATTTTGTGGATGATTTTAAGATGAATCTGTTTTCCGATGAGATTTTTATCTTCACGCCAAAAGGCACCTTAATCCAATTGCCTAACAATGCAACAGCATTGGATTTTGCCTTTGAGATCCACTCCGATATAGGTGCCAGCTGTATTGGAGCTAAAGTGAACCATAAATTGGTTCCACTTAGCCATGTTTTGCAAAATGGTGATCAAGTGGAGATTATAACCTCCAGCAAACAGTCTCCAAAAGAAGATTGGCTCAATTTTGTCGTTACGGCAAAAGCAAAATCTAAAATTAGATCCTCTCTTAAAGAAGAAAAACGAAGAGTCGCAGAGGATGGTAAGGAGATTCTAGAGCGCAAATTGAAGTCTTTAAAGGTGACCTACAATACCGATAATATCAACAAGATTGCTAATTATTTGAAATATCCAAGCTCTCAGGACCTTTTTTATAATGTAGCGAAAGGCATCGTTGATATCAAGCAATTGCGCGAGTATGTCGCACATGAGAAAGCGGTTGAAATCAATGCAGGTTCTTCTTCTGGAAATCAGTTCAATAGCCATATAGGTGGTTTAGTCGAAAAGATCAATAAGAAAGAGTTTGATACTATTCTTATCGGAGATGATATGCAAAAAGTTGACTATACGCTGGCTCCTTGTTGCAATCCGATTCCGGGAGATGATATTTTCGGTTTCCTGACGGTCAATGATGGCATCAAGATCCATCGTACCAGTTGCCCTAATGCATCCAAATTGATGGCAAATTATGGGTACCGTATTTTGAAGGCGCGATGGGCTTCTACCAAGGACTCTGCATTTCTCACAGGGTTGCATATTGTGGGGATCGATGATGTCGGATTGGTCAACAAACTCACAACTGTCATTTCCCAAGAGTTTGCCGTTAATATTCGCTCCTTATCCATATCGAGTAATGATGGTATTTTTGATGGGAATATTATGGTATACGTCAATGATACGCAGCAATTGGAGAGCTTGATGAAAAACCTCAAACAAGTAAGAGGGATCACAGGAGTAAATCGTTATGAATCTGAAAATTAATCAAATGAATATCACAATTTAGAAATACTATCAAATGTCAATCTAAATTGGTAAATTTGTACAAGAATATTTTTACTATGAATCAAGCTGAAAATTTTGCAACTGTAAAAAAAATCTTTGAAGCATACTTAGAAAATAAAAATCTAAGAAAAACTCCAGAGCGTTATGCTATCTTGGAAGAGATCTATTCACGTACTGATCACTTTGATGTAGAGTCTTTGTATATCCATATGAAGAACAAAAAATACCGTGTCAGCCGTGCTACAGTTTATAATACCCTCGAATTATTAGTGTCTTGTGATTTAGTCACCAAACACCAATTTGGCCGTAATATGGCTCAATTCGAAAAGTCTTACGGTTTCAAACAACACGACCACGTGATTTGTATTGAATGTAATAAGGTTGTAGAATTTTGTGACCCTCGTATCAACCAGATCCAGAGCCTTATGGGGGATCTATTGAAGTTTGACATCAAACACCATTCTTTAAATTTATATGGTGTATGTCAAGATTGTCAGGAAAAAAATAAAAAAGAAGAAACCGTAGCTCAAGAAGCTATTTCAAATTAATCTTATATTTTTGTTAAATATAATAGTACATTTGTTCAGGAATGTTCAGGAGAAAAATTCCTGAACATTTTTATTTTTTTAATGAGTCTATTTTTATTAATAACATTTTAATTACTATACTTTAAAAGCTATGCAAGTTGATGTGCTTTTGGGCTTACAATGGGGTGACGAGGGTAAAGGTAAAATCGTAGACGTATTTTGTCCAAAATACGATTTAATCGCTCGTTTCCAAGGCGGCCCTAACGCCGGACACACGTTGGAATTTGATAACAAAAAATTCGTGCTCAACACAATTCCATCTGGTATCTTCAATGAAGGTACACTAAATCTTATTGGTAATGGTGTCGTTATTGATCCGATTATCCTAAAAAGAGAATTAGATAACCTTAAGACAGCTGGTTTTGATCCGGTGGGTAAAGGCAATTTGGTGCTAGCGCGCAAAGCACACCTTATTTTGCCAACACACCAATTATTGGATGCCGCTTCAGAATCGAAAATGGGCGCAGGCAAGATTGGATCTACCTTAAAAGGTATCGGCCCGACGTACATGGATAAGACTGGTAGAAACGGCTTACGCGTAGGTGATACGACACTTCCAGATTTTCAAGAGCGTTACCAAAAGCTGAAAGAAAAGCATTTAAATATTCTTTCACACTATGGTGATATTCCTGATTTCAGTGAAAAAGAACAAGCGTTCCTGGATGCTATCGAATTTATTAAAACCATTCCTCATGTTGATTCAGAGCATTTAGTTAATCAATATCTGAAAGAAGGCAAACGTGTATTGGCTGAGGGAGCTCAAGGTACCCTTTTAGATGTGGATTTCGGTTCTTATCCATTTGTTACTTCATCAAATACAACTACCGCAGGAGCTTGTACTGGTCTTGGTATTGCTCCCAATAAAATTGGTAAGGTATACGGTATTTTCAAAGCTTATGCGACCCGCGTAGGTGGAGGCCCCTTCCCTACTGAACTTCATGACGAGACTGGTGAAAAACTACGTCAATTGGGTCATGAGTTTGGTGCTACAACAGGACGTGCTCGTCGTACAGGTTGGATTGATATTCCTGCGCTGAAATATGCGATTATGCTGAATGGTGTGACTGATTTAATCATGATGAAGGCCGATGTATTGGATACTTTCGACAAGATTTATGCTTGTACACATTATAAATATAATGGTGAGGTAATTGACTACATGCCATACGAGATTATTACCCATCAAGCAGAACCGATCTTGGAGGAAATTCAAGGTTGGAAACAAGATTTGACTGGTATTACATCGGAAGGCGAGATTCCTGAGGCGTTAAACAACTATATTTCTTATTTGGAGAAAGCACTCGAAGTTCCTATCACGATTTTGTCGGTAGGTCCAGATCGTAAACAAACACTGGCTTTATCAAAGTAAAATATGAGGATCGAAAGTTTTGATCTTCTCGATTCTAAAGATAAATTTCATCAGAAAGCCCTGCATTGGTCGGGGCAATTTGATGAAATTTCTTTCTTTAATAGCAATGGCGCGCCTGACGAATGGGGAAGATTTGAGAGTGTATTGGCGGTGAAGGCCTTGCATTCATTTTGTGCAGATGATGATGTATTGGATCAATTACAGCAATTCCTAGTCAAACATCAATGCGAATTTATTCCGGGATTTCTATCCTATGATCTTAAGAATGAGATCGAAGATTTGCATACTAGTGCCATTGATAAGCTCGGATTTCCAGCTGCCTATTTTTTTGTTCCAACCATAACGGTCAGATGGGCCGCTAATCAGGTTCACATCCAAGCCGATGATCCAGTTGCGGTGTATCAGTCCATCTGCGACACAGCAATTCCACAGATAGATGCCAACCTAGAGATAAAGATACACTCAAGATGGACGAAAGGAGAATACCTTGTTGCCTTTGATAAGGTACAACAACATATTCAGCGTGGCGATATTTACGAAGTAAATCTCTGTCAGGAGTTCTTCGCCGAAAATGCACATATTAACCCGATTGAGGTTTATCTAAAATTGAATACTGTATCACCTACTCCATTCAGCAACTTTTTTAAAGTTGGCCATCATTATATCATGAGTGCTTCTCCAGAACGTTTTTTGGCGAAAAGACAAGGTAAACTGATTTCTCAGCCCATTAAAGGCACTGCTAAAAGGGGTGCTACAGCGTACGAGGATCAAGAGATTATCAGTCGTATGCTCCAATCGCAGAAGGAGATTGCCGAAAATGTAATGATCGTGGATTTAGTCCGAAATGATTTGACACGAAGTGCCCTCCCCGGAACAGTTGAAGCCACACGTTTGTTTGAAATCCAATCTTTTAAACAGGTACATCAGATGATATCTACCATCACTTGTACTCAAGATCCAAAGGTGCCCAATATGGACGTATTTAGACATACATTTCCTGCGGGTTCCATGACAGGGGCTCCCAAGATTGCTGCTATGCGCATTTGCGATCAGATTGAAGATTCCAAAAGAGGTGTATATGCGGGTTCCATAGGCTATTTTGATACCTTACATGACGAATTTGATTTTAATGTCGTGATCCGCTCTCTCCTTTACAATCAGCAGGAACATTACCTCTCTTTTCATACAGGCGGGGCGGTTACCAACCAAGCATTAGCAGAACAAGAATATCAGGAGTGTCTTTTAAAGGCTTCTGCAATCTTACATGCATTGAATACTAGTTTGAAATAATAAAACTATACTAATTTTGTAGAGAATATTTTTTGCTTCAACTATTTTTTCGAACTTTGTGCTGTTGACAACGCAGATCCCCTATATCGATATACATACACATCGGCCTAATGCTATACAGGACGGTTCTACACTATCTGTTGTAAGTATAGCATTGAACCATAGTGAATCTATTATTAAAGGAGACTGCTCGATTGGTTTACATCCATGGTATATCAACAACAATACGGAAAAAGCATTGGAATTGATGCGGACAATGATACAAAACGCGAATGTTGTAGCATTAGGTGAATGCGGTCTGGACAAAAATAGTGACGTACCCTTCGAGAAACAGCAACAGGTTTTTGACCAGCAGATTCTATTGGCTATGTTTTTTCAGAAACCGCTGATTATTCACTGTGTTCGTGCTTTTCAGGAGATTCAGGCTTCTTTGGTAAAAGAAAAATTTCAACTTCCGGTTATCTTTCATGGTTATCGCAAGAATTGGACCTTAGCCAAACAGCTCATTGATAAAGGGTACTTCCTTTCAATCGGTGTCCATTGTTTGGATGGCAGCCAGGATCAAGTCGTGAAAAATATTCCCCTTGCACATCTATTTTTGGAAACAGATACCGATATAGCAACGGAAATTGCTAGCCTATATCAATATGTCGCTCAAGTCCGATCTATTCCAGTAGAGATGTTAAAGCAGGCATTATATCATAATTATAAGATTGTATTAAAAAAATGAAAGATTTAAGTTGGCTGTCACGCACTGAGGCATTGGTCGGTAGGACAGCTTTGGAAAAATTAGCGGATTCACATGTAATGGTTCTGGGCCTGGGTGGTGTAGGTTCCTTTGCGGCCGAATTTATATGTCGTGCAGGGGTTGGTAAAATGACCATTATAGATGGTGATACAGTAGACCCATCTAACAGAAATAGACAACTCCCAGCTCTTGCAACGAACCACGGTGAAGCGAAGGCTGAAATCATGAGACAGCGTCTTTTAGCTATCAATCCAGAATTAGAGTTGACCGTGATCCAGGACTTTATTATCCCTGAAAAAATACCAGCATTATTGGACATGAAGCCTGACTATTGTGTGGAAGCCATCGATAGTATCACGCCAAAGCTATTCTTCATCAGACTGGCACTCGATGCAAAAATGCCATTTGTAAGTTCAATGGGTGCGGGCGGTAAAGTTGATCCAACTAAAATTGAGATTGCCGATATTAGTAAATCCTATAACTGCAAGCTAGCCCAGCACATCCGCAAAAAATTGCGTAAACATGGTATCCGTGACGGTGTTAAAGTTGCCTTCTCAACTGAATTGCCAGACAAAAAATCCTTGCTGTATACCGATGGAAGTAATTTCAAGAAATCAGCTTATGGAACAATGTCCTATCTACCGGCAGCTTTTGGAGGTGCGATTGCTTCAGTGGCTATTCGGGATTTGATGGAAAATACCTAAATTAGTGCTAAATAAACATATGCATAAATTGTAAGAGCTACTCGCCTATAGGTTTGTAGCTCTTATTTTGTTATGGATACGAGTGAGCTATCGACTCGTTATTCCTTTCATATCAAGACCTTTTGGTTTAATATGTTCCAATCTTTTCTTTAACGAATCCAATTGTGATTTTTCAATATTTCCAGTGACTATAATTGTTCCCTCCTTTACTTGAGCTGTAATCGTCGGAAAATCCTTTAAAACCCGATTGACATCTCTGGTTAAAGTCGAATCCACCACCCCCTCAACTATTTCATGATATTTTTCGCGTGCGTCTTCCGGTTCCGGAAGATTGACCATAATATTGTTATGGATAGATTTGATACTTTCACCACCGGCCAATTTTGTTTTCTCTTCAATAACCTGTTTCAATGAATCTGATCCTAATTGTCCGTTCAAGGTGACATTACCCGCTTCTACATCCACTGCTATGCCTTGGTTATCTGCTAAAGCTTCTTCAATTTTAGACTTTAACTTATCATCGGATTCTGGTGACCGGCATGAGTGAACAAAAGGTAAAACACCTAATGAAAATATCAAAAGTAAGCTGTTTAATTTCATCGCATCGTTTTATTTTCGTTCATAGTAAAAACAGTTAGATTGAGATATTGTTTAGCTTTCCTGTATTTTGGTGATTAATAGACTCCTGTAATTATCTGATTTAGTTTGTTAAATAGAAAGCTATCTCCTATTTTTTTACTCAGAAGCAGCTGACCTATAGGTGATACCGGTGAAATTGCAAAGACATTCATATCGCCTATTTTTAATGCACCGATACTAGTTGCAATAAAGTAGAGCCCTACATTTGTCTTGACAAGGCTGCCTAGTTTGACAAAGTCTGTCGCGTCTGCTATTGTTGTCGCAATATTGGTCAGTTGTAACAGGTCTTTATTCGCTTCCAGAAGTTGTCCCTGGTAGCGATTTATATCTTGTTGGATCATCTCGCGGGAAGTTTCATATTTGTCACCAGCGCTACTTTTTGTATCGTCATTACTGGAATCTCTAGCGGTTTCCAGAGCAGATTCAATCATCGCGATCCGATCATTTGTCCGTGCGATGGAAACTTCTAAAACCATCTTTTTTATATCAAAATAGCTATTTGTCATTCTGAAAAATAAGAAATATGTTTTATTCAAAAAAAAATAAAAACAATAGGCTTAAGTTCAGTAGTATAGAAAAAATCAAGCTATAAAAAACATGAGCGGTATTGCAATAAAGTAAAAAATTACTACATTTGTGCACTGAAACACGGAAAGGTGTCAGAGTGGTCGAATGAGCAGTCCTGGAAAGACTGTATACGGGATGACTGTATCGAGGGTTCGAATCCCTCCCTTTCCGCAAAATAAAGAGTAACTGTAAAAAGTTGCTCTTTTTTGTTTTGTAGAAACTCCCCTTCTTTATTTTAAGAAAAATTTGATAAAGTACACATACACATTTTTTTGATTTTATAATGTAAGCTTTTGTCTACTGTTTTGATATCTTACTATTTTAATGCAAATAATTTAATCGTTGTTTCACAATAAAAACAATTTAATACGTTATCTTTATTAGTAGCGTAAATCGCATTTATCACATAAAAATTTATAATAGAAAAAATGGGAAAATTTGTAGTGAAAACAAGAAAAGATGGCGAATTCCAGTTTAATTTAAAAGCTGGAAATGGTCAGGTTATTTTGGACAGTGAAGGGTATAAAACAAAGGCGAACTGTTTAAATGGTATTGAATCTGTAAAACGGAATGCGCAGGATAACGATAAGTTCGAAAGAAAGATTTCAACGAATGGAAAACATTATTTCAACCTGAAAGCGACCAACGGCCAAGTTATCGGAACAAGCGAAATGTATGAAAGTGCGAGTGGAATGGAAAACGGTATTGAATCTGTAAAATCAAACGCACCAGATGCAACGATCGAAGATCTTGATTGGCAAATAAAAATGATTTGTATAATCAAGCGCAAGTAAAGCCCGATATTATATGTTGGGCCTTACTTATATAAGAAGATGGTAGTTTCCGTTTTCAAAAAGCAATAACACTTTTACAAATACCGATCCCCCTCTGCTATTTCTAAATCATTAATACTCGCGTACCGTTTTCTCATCAGACCATTTTCATCAAACTCCCAGTTCTCATTTCCATAGGCTCTAAACCATCTTCCATCTTTGTTTCTGTATTCATACTCAAATCGGACAGCAATTCTATTTTCGGTATGAGACCAATACTCTTTTTTCAATTTATAATCAAGTTCATTCGTCCATTTTGTCGTTAGAAACTGGACAATCTCTTCCCTCCCATTGATAAATAGATGCCGATTTCGCCATTCGCTGTCTATTGTATAAGCCATGGACACCCGTTCAGGGTTCTGGGAGTTCCATGCATCTTCAGCCATCTGGATCTTTTGTTTTGCCGTTTCCAATGTAAAAGGTGGCAATGGATGTTTCTGTTCCATAAATTTTAAATAATATGATTAACAATTTCTTTTGATTTCAGAACAAGTTCATTTGATCTAAAAAGCTGACTTTCAATAATAGCGCTTTCAAACAATAGATAGATATGCGTAGCCAATAAGCCCTCACCTAGTATTTGTGTGAAAAAATTCCTCAGATCATTTTTGTGAGACTGTATGACAGAAAGAATTGCACTTTGATTTTTTGAGAGCTCAGAAAGAATATTTAGGAAACTACAACCTCTAAAATTCTCTTTATTATTCATATGAATAATAAAATCAAATGCAGCCAATATGGATTGTTTATGGCTGACTGAGTCCGGTGTATATGCGCTGAGCTCCGAAAACCAAAAGGTATGTCTGGAGGTCAAAAAAGCGATGCAAAGATCATCTTTGGATTTAAAATGCTGATAAAAACTAGCTTTGGCAACCTTTGCCTCACTTATGATCTGATTTATCCCTGTGCTGTTATATCCCTGTTGATGGAATAATAAGGAGGCTGTATTTAAAACTCTCTCTCTTGGGTTATCCATTTCTTTAAAATTTTGTAAAACAAAAATAGAAAACAATTATCAAACAGACAAGTCTGTCTGTTTGATAATTGTTTTAAATAGACGCATAAAAGATACCAGTCATGAAACAATAATAGATGTAATTTGTGTTATATTCAGTTGGTTATGGTTGTTTTTTGGAAGTTGTCGCTGTATATAAAATTAGTTGTAAAGAATTTTTTATCACCATTCTTAAAAACTTAATGTGCATTAAGTTTACTACTTAATCTAGATTATTCTTTAAAAGAGTGGCCTTATCTAATTTTATCAGTGAGAAAAATAGGTTGCTAATGTGGCCTATTGAGATTATCAAAAAAATAAAAAAACAACGTTATGACAAGTTTTCCAATTCGTGATCAAAAGAAGGATCATTTGATCACTCCAGAAAATGCGGTTCTAGTCATTATTGATTATCAGCCAGTACAGGTTAATTCGATTGCCTCTATGGATAGGCAACTCCTTATCAACAATATTGTTGGGTTGGCCAAGATGGCAAAGCTCTATAATCTTCCTATCATCCTTTCTACTGTCAATGTGAAAACTGGTTTGAACTTTGAAACAATTCCCCAATTACGGAAGGAGCTTAAAGGAATACCTTCCTATGATCGAACAACAATAAATGCTTGGGAAGATGTAGAATTTTTAAAGGCTGTTAAAGAAACAAAACGGTCTAAACTCATTATGACTGCCTTATGGACTGAAGCCTGCCTTTCTTTCCCTTCTTTGGATGCACTACAAGAAGGATTTGAAGTTTATCCAGTCGTTGATGCTGTCGGGGGTACTTCTATAGTAGCACATGATGCCGCATTGCGCAGAATTGAACAAGCCGGAGGTCAGCCGGTTAGTGTTGCACAACTTTTCTGTGAATTACAACGAGATTGGGCGAGAGCGGATACTGCCCATGGCTTTATGAATCTTTTTATAGAAACTGGCGGAACTGCAGGTATTCAATTTTCTTACGACAAAGCTGAATAAATAATGGATGCAAGGTCATAAAAATAGTTAACAATCTATCCCCAGGATAATTTTTATCAACGATCCTGGGGATAATTGAAGGTAGCTCAACGATTTCTGCCAATCATCAACTAACTTTATGTAAAAGAGCCTAAAAAATGAAAAAAGTATCTAACTATTTGAAGGTGATCATTTTTTACCTACTTACATTGCTCATTTTTGTTGGCTCATCTGCTATTACAAAACAGCTCCCGTCATGAGATCTGCTTTCTATAATCATTGCATCCACACTTACTTTTGCCTTGGTTTATTGGTTCGTTCGGAATGATAAAAGTACACTTTCCAAAAATGAGCAACAGGCGGAAACGATCGCATTTATAGGCTATGTTGTGGCAATGGCAATAGGCATCGGTGTAGTTTATCTATTCTTTAAACCTTTAAAACTGAGATTGGAAAAATAGAGAATCAACTAAAAATCATCAATACTAGGAATACTGTAGCCAATAGCCCAAGAGCATTTTCCTGAAATTTGAATCACAAAAAACTAAATCTTCCGAAATTGTAAAATTCTGTAATTCAATTAAATTACAGAATTTCTGTTCCCATCCAAATATTGTTTTACAAAAGGCTGTTTGTAATATCTTTTTCCCGTATGGTCAAATAAGGCATTTGCTACAGCGGCAAATGTCGGTGGAAACAGGGGTTCCCCCATACCCGTTGGGTTATCCTGGTTTTCCACAAAATGTACTTCGATTTTTTCTGGAGCCTCATTCATGCGGATCATCCGATAGGTATTGAAATTACTTTTCAATGGTACCCCATCCATAAATAGTTGTTCGCCATATAAAGCGTTACCTATCCCATCAATGAGTGCGCCCTCAGCCATATTAACGGCAGCGTCTTTATTAATGACAATACCACAGTCTAGGGTGGCAAGGGCTTGTTTGACATAGGGTTCATTATTCTTCATGCCTATATCTACCATTGCAGCAGCATAGGTATTATGGCAATAATAAGCCGCCATCCCTCTTCCAGTTCCAGCTGGCCTTGCTAAGATTGCTGTTTTGTCCTTTAACAATTGGATTACGCCTGCATAGCGGTCAGCATCATAGTCATTGCGCTGTCCGACAGGTTTTTCTTTTGCCCGTTTGAGCAATTCCAACCTGAAATCTAAGGGGTCCTTCTTCATTTCAAAGGCCAGTTCATCCAAAAATGACTGTTCAGCACTGGCGATAAAGTTGGATCGTGGTGCGCGAAAAGCTCCTATTGTAATCGCTGAAGGTATCGCCCAGGCTTCAGCAAGGTAATTGTCTATCGCTCCAGCTGGAAATCTATTTTCGTGCAGTGGAGTTTCGGGGATACCACCCGCTTTGATATGAAAACCAATTAATTGATTGTTTTCATCTAACGCAGCCCTATAGGTCGCGCTGTAACTTGGCCGGTAAATGCCATAGGTCGCCTCATCCTCGCGTGTATACATCAACTTGACCGGAGCTTTAATCTTTTGGGAAATAACTGCGGCCTCGACCACATGGTGTCCGTAGGCCCGTAATCCAAAACCACCACCCATTCGGGCTAGATTAATTTTTATTTTCTCTTTTGGTAAGCCCAGTCGAGCAGACAAGGTTGTGGTAATAAATTCGGGTGCTTGTATGGGGGCATATAATTCAGCATGATCTGCCCCAACATCAGCAAAACAGCTTACCGGTTCCATCGTATTGTGTACTAGGAAAGGCGCTGTATAGGTACGTTCAATAATGCGTGCAGCGTTTTTAAAAGCCGACTCAGGATTACCATCTCGACGTTTCACCTCCGCTGGTCCTGTGGAATAATGGTCCATATCTGCATAATGTCGCGCTGTGCTTTCCAAAAAATCAGGTTTTCCATTTTGCGCATTGCCTGTCGGGCCGCTCAGTTGCAAGATCAATTTTTTCTTCGCCTGCATTACCTCCCAAGTAGTGTTTCCAACGATGACAGCGACATGCTCATAAGTAAATACATCGAATCCGTTTTTCTTATAATCCTTGAGCAAAGGCTCCATGATAAATACATCTTTTATTCCCGGCATTTGACGAACGGCTTTATCATCTATGGTTGTAATTTCTCTGCCGAAACTTGAAGGATGGACAATCATAGCGATTAGCATCCCCTCTTTTTTATAATCGCTTGTAAATAATGGTTTCCCGGTCACAATATTGTCGATTTCAACATTGTGTTTGGATGAACCAATAATTTTGAAATCGGCAATCGCTTTAAGTTTCACATTTTTTGGCAGCGGTATCAGGGCAGCCGCAGAAGCAAGTTCGCCATAGGACAGCTTGCGGTTGCTTTTTTTATGATACAGGGTGCCCGCATCAGTCGTTATTTCATCAGCTGAAACAGCCCAGTGTTGTGCGGCAGCAAGGATCAGCATTTGTCGTGCGGTAGCTCCAGCAGTACGCAACACGGGCCATGCTCTACGGATGGATTGGCTGCCTCCAGTAAACTGACGTTCAAAGCGTTCCGGGAAAAAGTCCGCTTGTTCAACCTGCACAAGGTCCCAACTGACGTCTAATTCTTCTGCCAAAATCATCGGCAACGAAGTTTTGACGTTTTGCCCAAACTCTGGATTGGGATTAAAAAGTGTCACTTTCCCATCCGGATGGATCTTAATATAACTGTTTAATGTAAAGTGTTCCGATTCGGCCGGACTGTTTTCAGCAGCTGCCGTAATCGCCCCAGGCCAGCTAAACTGCAAAATCATTCCACCTCCAGCCAACAAAGCGGCCTTCAAAAAAGATCTCCTATCTATTGTTGTTTTCTCTACTTTCATCGTTCATTTTTCAAATTTGATCCATCCAACCCTTGTTGCTTTGGTGCATAAGCACCAGTAGTCAACCAGGTGATCCATGCCTCTTTAAATTTGGCATGACTTATAGGCGGCAATGTCCTGCCCTCGCCGGGGTTCCAACCCCACTTGACCAGACCATCATCGGCATGTGCAATCAATGCTTTGAGATCTTTGTTCCCATTTTGTTTCGGATCCACCAATTGCTTTGCAAGTTCATGTGCACTACGTCCTTGGAACACCATTTTCATTGTAGCTGATGGTAGATGCCATTCCGGATTTCCTGGGGGTGTTTTTAAACCCGCTGTATTTTCGGTCTGATGACAGTTTGTACATTTCATCGCTAATATGCCCTTACCATCAGTACCACGTTTAGGAAACATGGCATGGAGCCTGTTATCATCGCCTTGCAACGGGATATCACCGCTGGGATGGCAATTCATGCAACGGGGACTCTGTAAAACCGCGTATACTTTTTTAAAGGCGTTGACAGATTTGACACTATCTTTTTTCACAGTGGCATATATTTCTTCATGTGTAGTATAGTTGGTTTCATCCGAGAAAGCTGAGACGATTCCAATTAAAAACAGTGCTATAACAATCAGTGTTACAGTGAATCTGAGCTTTATTAGCTGTTTTTTTTCTTTATATAGTTCCATGGATATGCTTATTCTTTAGCCTTTTTGTTTCTGGAGTTCCGCAGCATGATGAATAGCTTTACGAATACGTGAATAAGTCCCGCAACGACAGATATTTCCGGTCATTGCATCGTCGATATCTTGGTCTGTAGGATCTGGACGTTCGCGTAGCAGTACGGCGGCAGACATAATCTGTCCGGCATGGCAATAACCACATTGTGGTACATCAACATCTTTCCATGCAAGTTGCAACGGGTGGTCACCATGTTCTGACAAGCCTTCAATAGTGATGACTTCTTTACCTATTGCACGTTTCATCTTAGTCACACAAGAACGTACAGCTTCCCCATCGAGGTGAACGACACAGGCACCACATTGTGCAACTCCGCAACCATATTTTGTACCTGTCAATCCCACATGATCTCTTAGGAACCACAATAAAGGCATTTCGCTATCTACGTCTACCGTATATTTCTTTTTATTGATTCGTATGCTGTTCATAATTGTTTATTCTTAGTTACCCCCACGAGGGAATCCATATATAAAAATAGGTATTTGACTAATATGTAGGATAAATTATTACTGAAATAGGTAATATTGGTAACAAATTCCGTAATTGGGGTTAGCGGTCAATATACTATCCGTGGGATAGGAAAGTGATATTTTCCTGATCAAACTAAATTACGTAACTTCAATAAAATTGATTGACAGATAGCAATACCAATGGTTTCCAATGATACTATATCCCCTAAATTAAATGGCCTTGTACTTATAGGCGGCAGAAGTCAGCGTATGGGAAGCCCGAAAGAAAAGATCCAATGGCATGGTAAGGAACAACGCTATTATCTGCTCGATCTGCTGCAGCCTTACTGTGAAACTGTTTATATTTCCTGTCGTGTGGAACAAGCTAGAGAGATGGCAGATAGTCTTGAATTGGAGCAAAGCTATAAGCTGCTGCCCGATAACTACCCGAATATTGGCCCTATAGGTGGTATACTAACGGCATTGGATCTGCTGCCTGAGCAGGCTTGGCTCGTTCTTGCTTGTGATTTACCACTAATAGACAGCGCAGCTATCGCTTATTTGATCCAACACCGCGATCCACTAAAAATTGCGACAGCATTCACCAATCCACAAGATATGCTCCCCGAACCCTTATTTGCTATTTGGGAGCCGAGCAGCTACCCTATCCTCAAACAACAGATCGCTCAAAATAGACTATCCCCACGCCAGGTATTGATCCAGCAGCAGGTCGCGCTGATTGATTCTGCTGATGCTAGAATGCTTATCAACGTTAATACCGTTGCCGAGGTCAGCAGGGTGAAAGCGATTATTGCGGACAAACCTCAGGGCCTTTGAAGCGCACCGCGGTAAAGCATTTCATCCACTTTTTTATACACCTCAGAATCATGTTTTTTGATCTTGATCTTCACATATTTGGAAGCCGGCATATTGCTTTCCTTTACCACATTGTTGACCGATACCAGCACATTTGTTTCGGGGAAATAGGTGACTGTATTCTTTTCAGGAATTGCATAGGATACAATCAAAAATAAAGGTGCTACGCGTTCTATCCCATCATCATAGTTATAGAGATCCACTTTGTCTCCAGCTTTAAAACCTGCTTTGGCTATATCCTTTTGGTTCATAAAAATCACACGCCGCTCATTTTTGATACCCCGATAGCGATCGTCCAGTCCATAGATGGTGGTATTAAATTGATCATGCGTACGTGTTGTCGCCATCATATATTCGTCTTCCTCCAGGTGGTTTTCAGGTATTTCGGTTCGTGTAAAGGGGGCTAAACCACCAAGTTGCTGTGCAAAAAACTGCGAATCCCGAGCTTCATTGGGTAAATAGAAGCCGTCTTTCTGCCGTACCCTGACATTATAGTTTTCAAAACCGGGGATACAGTTTTCAATTGCATCACGCACCGCATCATAACTATCGTGATAACGCTGCCAGTCGACCACAGACCGATTGCCCAATGTAGCCATCGCCATACGGCATACAATCTGTGTTTCATTGATCAGATTTTTAGATACTGCATCCAGCACACCTTTCGAGGACTGTACCACGCCCATGGAATTCTCGGTACTGACGATCTGTACCTCCCCATTGACAATATCCTTGTCACTACGACCATAAGTAGGCAAAATCAGTGCTTCTTTGCCATGAATCAGATGGCCACGGTTTAATTTTGTAGACACGCAGACCAATAGGTTAAGCTTGCGCAATGCATGCGCTGTAAATGTTGTGTCAGGCGTCGCTGACAGAAAATTTCCACCCATACAGAACAGAAATTTAATCTTTTCAGCATGCATGGCTTTAATGGCACGCACCACGTCGTAGCCATGTTCGCGTGGTGGTTCAAATCCAAAATACCGCTGCAACCTGTCCAACTGTTCATTCGTAGGTTTCTCGTCAATAAGCATGGTACGGTTGCCTTGTACATTACTGTGGCCACGGACTGGACAGACACCACCCCCTTTAATACCGATGCTCCCTTTTAGCAGCAAGATATTCAGGATCTCGCGGATCATGTCCACGCCATTGGGTTGCTGCGTCAAACCCATCCCCCAGCAGAAAATAATTTTGTCCTTAAAGGCCATCATTTCAGCAGCTTGCTGGATATCAGCTAGAGCAACTCCACTCTGTTGGCTTAGGTGTTCAAGATCGTATCTGGAAGTATCAAATTGTTCTCGAAAGGTTTCATAACCCGTTGTTTTACTTTTGATAAAGTCGGTATGAAGTACTTTCCCTGGGTTTTTATGCTCCAGGTCCAGTATAATAAGCTCCAGTGCTTTTAAGAGAGCCATATCACCATTGATCTTCACAGGTAAGTAGAGATCAGCCAAACTTACGCCCTTACCGATGATTCCATTGATCTGTTGTGGGTTATGGAATCCAATCAAACCTGCTTCCGGCAAAGGGTTAATGGCAATAATTTTGGTGCCATTTTTTTTTGCCTTTTCTAGCGCACTCATCATACGTGGGGCGTTAGTACCTGGATTATGGCCAATGATAACAATCAATTCACTTTCATAAAAGTCAGCAAGTGTGACAGTTCCCTTTCCTATGCCTATTGTAGGACGCAATGCCGAACCCGAAGTTTCATGGCACATGTTGGAACAATCGGGCATATTATTGGTACCAAATTCTTTGGCAAATAACTGATAGAGAAAAGAAGCCTCATTGCTAGTACGGCCTGAGGTATAAAAAGCGGCTTCATGCGGGGATGTCAATGTATGAAGTTGTGCTGCAATTTTTTGAAAAGCAGCCTCCCAGCTGATTGGTTCATAATGCGTTCCGCCGGGGGCTAGATACATCGGATCTGTCAGGCGCCCCATTTTGCCAATCTCATAGTCGCTGAGTTGCGAAAGATCATAGATCGAATTATTTTTAAAGAACTCCGGAGTCACCCTTTTTGTGGTTGCTTCTTCTGCTAGGGCTTTTGCGCCGTTTTCGCAGTATTCACCTACAGGGGAACGCTCATCGTCTGGATCAGGCCAGGCGCAGCTAGGGCAGTCAAATCCCCCAACCTGATTCATTTTGAATAGCGCTTTGGTTCCTCGAACGAGTGTCTTTTCTTCAATAAGATCTGCAAAGGCTGCTAATACTGCCGGGATACCCGCTGCTGATTTTTCCACGGGTGTCAACTTGATGTCGAGGAGCTTATAGGGATTTTCCGCCTGTGGCTCAGCCTTAATTTCTTGTTCCAGTTTTTGCTTTTTGTTGTTATCTTCCATGATGATTGGCTATTTGGCATACCTAATATTTTTTATTAGGAGGTCAGCATTTGAGATTCGGATTCGGAAAATTGTCACTCTGATCCTCCACAGTATTGTCAATACAGGCAAAATCTTTTTCAACAAGCAATTTCACCTTTCCCGATTGTCCCTCGAAGCCTATCCGATCCGTCTGGACCAATTCCTTGATCATGACAGCAGATAGGCCAATAGTAATTTTATGATCAACAAAAGAGGCGACGAGTGCTTCTGTATCTGTCTGTACAATGCTGTAATTTAGAGGTTGTTGGATAAATTCAGTGCGACCAAATACTTCACCTTCGGTACCTAACCGATTAATTTCAGACATGGTCAATCGTAGTCTAACCGTATTATCCTTGATCCTTATTTTCATCTTTTATCTATTTATCAATTTACTGTCCGATATTATCATTCTTTGTAAATATACATAGGCTCAAACAATATTAGCCTTATATTACCAACCCTTCATACGATTAACCCTTCAATCTCAATATTGTTTCCAAGGTGATAAATATTGAATCTGTGATCTCGCAAAAAGCCCAATAAGGTAATGTCAAATTCTTTGGCCAATTCTATCGCCAGGCTTGAAGGGGCACCGATTGCTGCAATGATGGAGATGCCTGCCATAGCAGCTTTCTGCACAAGCTCAAAACTAGCGCGGCCACTCAGCAGTAGTAATTGTCGCTGTAGTGGTAATAAATCAGCCATTAGTGCGTGGCCAATGAGCTTATCGAGTGCATTATGGCGGCCTACATCCTCGCGTAGCGCGATAAGCTGTCCTTGGAGATCAAATAGCCCCGCGGCGTGTATACCACCGGTTGCTGAGAAATTACCCTGCGCAGCGTGAAGTCGATCAGGTAAAGCATAGAGCATATCGCAGCTCAAAACGCGACATTCGGGAACAAGGTCTCTAAAAATGCTAACGGTTTTAATTGCTGCGATCGAACCTTTTCCGCAGACGCCACAACTGGAGGTCGTGTAAAAATTCCTATCCAGGGCGGTTGTTTCTGGTGCAACCCCATTGCTTAGTTCAACAACAATAATATTATGGCTATTTCTTGTACATAGCACATCTACATGATCCACCGATTTGATCTGACTGGCTTCAGAAATAAGGCCTTCAGTAAAGAGAAATCCAGTTGCGAGCTCAGCATCATTGCCCGGAGTACGCATGGTGACGGAGATGTTTTTATTGGCTGCACTCCCGTCAACTGTTGTTCGTATCTGAATTTCCAAAGGTTCCTCAACCGAAATGCAATCCGTTATCCATTCCTGCGAACGATTAGTTACTTTAACGAGGTCAATGTGTTTTATTGATGTGTGATGTTGTAATGCCTTGGATTTCATAAAACGGGTTCAACGAGCTTAAAGTGCGGTATTTTAAAACTTCTGTATAAGCAAAGGAAGCCTACTATCAACGGCTTCCTTTTTATGGTTTATTTTGTCATGCAGCATTGCTTATTTTATGATTTCGTAGGATAAGCACACGTGCATCAAACTGTCAGATCAATCGGCAATGTATAGATCCGTTTTCCAGTCACGGCATAAATGGCATTGCAGAGCGCTGGTGTAAACGGTGGTACCGGTGGCTCACCCACACCAGTCGGTTTGGCGTCACTGTCTAGAATATGGACATGGATTTGCTTAGGCGAATCAGGCATCCGAATGATCTGATAACCGTCAAAGTTACCCTGTTCTACTTGGCCATCTTTTACAGTGATTGTACTTTTGAGTGCCAGACTGGCTGAAAATTGTGCTCCACCTTCAAATTGTGATTTGATCCGCTCTACATTGACAGCAAGACCACAATCGACGGCATAATATACATTGGGGATGCTGATTTTTTTGTCTTGATCCACTCGCACCTCCACCACACAGGCGACATAGGTTAGAAAGCTTTTGTGTGCTGCAAAACCCAGTGCACTTCCCGCGGGCATTGTTTTACCCCAGCTCGATTCCTTGGCGACCCGTTCGATCACCTTTTTCATCCGCCCTGTATCCCAAGGGTAGTCGGCGATCTTTTCCCCATAGTTGGGATAAGTCGTTTTGATCAGTTCCTGTTCAAAAGTAATATGACGGTCTTCTCCAAGCAGTTCCAATGCATTGGCAACGGGGTCTATACCCCGGGCTTCGGCGATTTCATCGAGCATGGTTGCAGCTGCAAATACCTGCGGGATATTGCGTACTGATCTCAGCCAGCCGATTCGAAGGTGTGCTTTGGCATCATGTGTGGCAATATTGATGGCCGGAACATTGTAGGGGAAATCCGAAGCTCCCAGCATCAGTTCCCCATCACTGGGTTGTACCACAGCTTGATCTTCGGTCGCAGAGATAGACGGATTGGCGATATGGTGGGCCCAGCCGCTTAATTTATTTTGGCTGTCGATGGTTGCTACAATACGTTGCACACTCATCGCATGGTAGTAATCATGACGGATATCATCTTCTCTCGTCCACTGCACCTTGATCGGGAGACCCGACTCTTTGGCTAGGATAGCCGCTTCCAGAATAAAATCGGGTTTCGACTTCCGGCCGAATCCGCCGCCCAGCAACGTTACATTCATTTTTACTTTTTCCACAGCAATCCCCAACTCCTTGGCTACAGCATCACGTGCGCCCTGTGGGTTTTGGGTACAAGCCCATATTTCACAACTCCCATTTTTTACAATGGCCAGGGCACAGGGTGGTTCTATGGTAGCGTGCGCCAGGTATGGCGCGATATAGGTGTGTTCAATCACTTTTTTAGCATTGGCCTTGGCAGCATTGAAATCACCCCGTTTGCGACGTATTGTACCTTCTTGCGCGACCACCTGTTTGAGTTCTTCGATCTGTTTGGCGGAGTCGTAGCCTGCATTGGGCCCGAGTTCCCATTGGACTTCCAACAGATCTCGAGCCTTGATCGCCGCCCAGGTATTCTCGGCGATCACCGCTACCCCACTGAGTGGTCTGGATAAGGTTGCCGGTAAGCCAGCACCTTTGATCGTAATCACTTTTATGACACCGGGGACGGTCAACGCTTTACTATCGTTGACAGATTTTACGGTACCGCCAACAACAGGACAGCGTTTGATCACCGCGATTTTCATCCCATCGACAATCGCGTCAATCCCAAAAACGGCCTTACCTGTGACGATATTGTGCAGGTCAATGATGGGCGTTTCCTTGCCTATCATATTAAAATACTGCCTATCTTTTAGTTTGATTTCATTTACTTTTGGAATAGGCAAGGATAGCGCAGTTTGTACAAGATCGCCAAAATCCTTCTTCTTACTCGATCCACGTTGGATGACCTGTCCATTTTTGGTGTCTAATTCAGCGATGCCCACCTGCCATTCTTTGGCTGCGGCCTGTAACAGCAGCAACCGTGCGATGGCACCGGCCTCCCGCATGGGTTTATAAAACATGCGTACTGAAAATGAACCATCGGTGTTCTGGTTTCCATATTTCTTTTCATCCCCCTCGGCTTGTACAATTTCTACCTTACTCCAGTCTGCCCCGAGTTCATCGGCGACGATAAGTGGTAGTGAGGTGCGGATTCCCTGTCCCATCTCCGAACGGTGTGCGACAATGGTTACTTTGCCATCCGAGGCAATGCTCAAAAAAACATGAGGTGCCACAGTGGCCACCTTTTTGCCTTTATCGTCACAGCTGAAAAAGCTGACCCCGAGTACCAATCCTCCGGTTAACAGCCCACTGGCTTTTAAAAAGTCTCTCCGGGAAACACTAAAAATCTCCGAGTCTACCCTTTCGGACTTTCTTTCTTGAAAAGGAGCTAATATTTTCATGCGATCTCTACTTTTTTGGTGAAGGTTTAGCCGGTTGTGACCGGAGTGCCGGCCGCATCCATGATGGCTGCTTTGATTCTGTTATAGGTGCCACAGCGACAGAGATTGCCCTGCATGGCCTGCTCAATCTCCTGTTCCGAGGGTTTTGCATTTTTTTTCAATAATGCCGCAGCATTCATAATCTGTCCCGTTTGACAGTAGCCACATTGGGGGACTATATGTTTTTCCCAGGCCTCTTGTACCGGATGGTCGCCCTCTTCAGACAGTCCTTCGATAGTTGTCACCTTGCCATCGCCTATGGCAGAAATAGGAAATGAACAGGATCGGATTGCTGTATCATTGAGGTGCACGGTACAGGCACCGCAAAGGGCTTTGCCACAGCCAAATTTGGTCCCCTTTAGACCTATGATATCACGGAGCACCCAGAGCAAAGGCATATCGTCCAACACATCTATATCGTGCTTGTTACCGTTTACGAGAATTGAATATTTTGCCATAATCGTTATTTTTTTCTTGTCCTTACAAGTTTTTATTTAATCGGTTTAATGGTTTTATTTCTTGTCGTTGTATACGATAAGTTTTTACTTATGTATTCGCTTTCAACCTATTCACTACTGCAAAATCTTATTTAAATTAATCAAATAATTATACATTTTACAGATGTTTTTACCATTATTACAGTTTTCGTGTTTTTTACCGTGTAAATCGTTAAATTTGATCAACGGAATTGTAATAAGAAAGCTGTTCAATTTAATCATTATATCCACGTTCAAACCGTCTTGCCCATAATTGCATGAAAGAGATCAAAGACATTGTTTTAGCTGCGCGTGTAGCCGCTTCCGAAGATAACGCTATGGTACTTGCCACGGTCGTCAAGGTGGAGGGATCCTCATATCGTAGGCCGGGCGCCCGTATGTTGGTGACTGAAGATGGCCAGATGACTGGTGCTATTAGTGGTGGCTGCTTGGAGGGTGATGCGTTAAAAAAAGCACTGTTGGCCATTCATCAGCGAAAAAATAGGCTTGTCAGTTACGATACCAATACAGAAGAAGGTTCAGCAATCGGATTGCAGCTTGGATGTAACGGTATTGTCCATATTCTTTTCGAATATATTGATCTACAGCAGGCCGATCATCCAATTATATGGCTGGAAAGCTTATTGCAACAGCGACAAGAAGCCCTATTGATTACCCAGTTTTCAATTGACCGACAAGTAGAACAAGGCGGAACCCGGCTGCTTGTTGTCGGGTTAACAGATGAAATACCGCATGAAGATACGCAATCGCCGGAACTGAAGGAGCACATCAGGCTAGCCAAAACAAAACGGCAGTCTGTGCTGGCTTCCTTTGAGGAAGCCGGAAAAAATAAGGAAGTGCTTATTGAATACCTCGCTCCTGCCACACACCTGGTCGTTGCCGGTGCGGGCAATGATACACAACCTGTTGTGGAAACGGCTAAATTATTGGGGTGGGAAATTACCGTGCTGGATGGACGGGCCAGTCATGCCACGACGGGGCGATTTTCGAAAGCCGACCGCGTTATTATTGGCCCGGCAGACGAGGTCATAAAAAAAATAAGTATAGATCCCTGGACCGTTTTTGTACTAATGACGCATAATTATCACTATGACCTCACACTACTTAAAGAGCTGATCCACACACCGACCAGCTACATCGGTTCGTTGGGGCCGAAAACCAAATTGCTCCGCATGTTTGATGATCTGGAGCAAGTTGGAATCGAACTCAGCGCAGTACAGCAAAAGATTGTTTATGGCCCTGTCGGTCTTGATATCGGAGCCGAAACATCAGACGAAATTGCAATTGCTGTTATCGCTGAGATCAAGGCTGTTTTAAGCGGTCGATCAGGTGGCTCTCTTAAGTTTCTTGCAACAAAAATACATGCCGAAAATCCACTAATACGTTAAATACCATGCTCAAGGATACATTTGGACGCATACACAACTATCTACGGATATCGCTTACCGATAACTGCAATCTGCGCTGCTTTTATTGTATGCCGGAGGAAGAATATAATTTTACACCCCATGGTCAGCTGATGCAGGTCGACGAGATCGAACTACTCGCCAAATTATTTGTGGATCAGGGCATCAGCAAGATCCGTCTAACAGGGGGCGAACCGTTGGTGCGGAAGGATGCTCCGGCTATTATTGAGCGTTTATCCCAGCTTCCAGTTGAACTTCATATGACCAGTAATGGGATCCGGATTGACGATATGTTGCCCCAGCTTGTGGCGGCGAATTTCAAAAGCATCAATATCAGTCTGGATACCTTACGATCCGAACGTTTTTTTCAGATCACCCGGAGAGATTACTTTGACCGTGTGCGCGCCAATATTGATCTGCTCCTGCAGCATGGAATCTGCACCAAGATCAATATGGTTGTCATGAAAGGTGTCAACGATGATGAAATTCTCGATTTTGTCGCCTTAACCAAAAATAATCCTATAGAGATCCGTTTTATCGAATTTATGCCGTTCAGCGGAAACAAATGGACCAGCAACCAAGTGTATACACAGGCTGATATCCTCCATCAAATTCATAAGGTCTATCCTACCGACCCCATTCCCGCGGGCCCTCACGATACAGCTAGAGCATTTGCGATTGCCGATCATGTAGGACGTATTGCGCTGATTAGCACCATGACAGCACCCTTCTGTGCGGGATGCAATCGGATACGGCTCACAGCGGATGGTAAACTTAAAAACTGTCTGTTTTCCCAAGGCGAAACAGATCTGTTGACAACTTTGCGGGCTGGTGGCGAAGTGTTGCCTTTGATCCAGGAAAATATACGGTCCAAGTCCAAGGAACTTGGTGGACAGTTAATGACAAATTTTGAACAGATAGACACCGATTTTCTGAAAAATCGGAGTATGATAACGATTGGTGGATGACAAAGCAAACAGGTATAATTATATTGGCGGCGGGCAATTCTTCGCGGCTTGGTCTTCCCAAACAATTGCTTGAGTTTGAAGGTGAACCTTTGTTGAAGCGTATCAGTAGAGCTGCCATGACCGTTCCGGATGTCAGCGTAAGTGTTGTTATCGGCGCTTATCCCGATCCGATTCATGCAGCACTGCAAAATAGTAAGGTCAGTGTTGCGATCAATCCACATTGGATGGCAGGCTTATCCACTTCTATCATTGTTGGATTAAAAGATCTTTTAAAAAATCAGCCACAGGTTGACCGGTGTATTATTAGTTTATGTGATCAGCCTTTTGTGGATCAACATGTCTTCCAACAGCTAATTCAACTTGCCGATAGCAGCGGTAAGGGTATTGTCGCAACAGGTTTTTCCGGAACATGGGGGGCACCGGTTCTTTTTGATAAAAAATACTTTGATAACCTCATGCAGCTCGAAGGTCGGCAGGGAGCAAAGAAACTTGCAGAACAGCATCCCGATGATCGGATCATATTTCCTTATGAAGCAGCAAAATATGATGTGGATACCCAAGAAGATTACTTCCGCCTCCCCCATCAGTTTATTGGTGTCCAACAGGCTAGAGATATCATTCATCATTACCTGCCTCCTCCACGGGAAGAACGGCTCGCCCTTCCAGATGCATTGGGTTACATCCTATCACAAACGGTAATTGCTGCACAAGCTATTCCTGGATTTGCACAGTCTTCGATGGATGGCTATGCCCTCCGCTTTGCGGACATGGCGCTGGAACTTCCCGTTGTGGATAAGATCCCTGCAGGTACGACTACGACAAGGACACTCCATAGCGGCCAGACTATGCGCATCTATACCGGTGCACCACTGCCCTTAGGGGCTGATACGGTGGTGATGCAGGAGAAAGTAAGGCTAACTGAAACAAATACAATTCTTATACAGGACGACGCCCTAACATTAGGAGACAATGTCCGTCCCGCAGGATCCGAAGTGGAAGCCGGCAGTATCGCTATGCTCCCGGGTACGACCATGACCCCAGCTGCCATTGGTTATCTCGCCAATATCGGCTGTATCGAAGTGATGGTTTATGCCGCTCCCCTTGTACATATTATTCTCACCGGGGATGAACTTAGATCCTCGGGTACAGCGCTCTGTTATGGTGAGGTCTATGAATCCAACTCCCATCAGCTCAAAGCTGCTTTACGGCAGTTGGGCATATACAAGGTGGAAAGCAGCCATGTGCGCGACGACAAAAACCTACTCCATTCAGCGCTTGAGGGGGCGTTGGAAAAGGCTGATGTTGTCCTTTTGGTCGGCGGCGTCAGCGTTGGTGATTACGATTATGTGGTGGATGTCGCCAAAGGCTGTGGTGTTAAACAACATTTTCATCGTATCCGTCAAAAACCGGGTAAACCTTTGTTTTTTGGTACACGTGAGCAGAAACTGGTTTTTGGCTTACCGGGTAATCCCTCCTCCGCCTTGACCTGCTTTTATCTCTATGTTGCAGCGGCATTGGAGCGTATCATGCAGCTGCCCGAACGCAACCGTTGCATCAAGACACATACCACCCGCACTTATAGCAAAAAACCCGGCTTGACCCATTTCCTCAAGGCGCACTATGATGGGCATGCCGTCGAACCTCTGCATGCACAAGAGTCTTATCGGCTACAATCCTATGCTCAGGCCAACTGTCTGTTGATCCTGGAGGAGGATTCGGATGGCTGCGTCGCAGGCGACGAAGTTTTTATCCATCTTTTAACCTAGGGAACCATGCATTTTGAGCTCTTCTATTTTTTTCTGTTTATTCTCGCTTTCCTTTATGCTGCTGTTGGGCACGGCGGTGCCAGCGGTTATCTGGCCCTAATGGCCCTGTATGGTATTGCACCACAGGAGATGAAACCTACAGCGCTGGTACTTAACCTTTTTGTGTCGCTGACCTCTTTTATACAATATTACAGAGGTCATTATTTTAAACGTAATCTGTTTCTGATGGTGGCTGTTGCTTCTGTGCCTATGGCTTTCATTGGTGGAATGATCACCTTGGAGGATCATCTCTACAAACGTTTACTGGGCCTGCTGCTGCTCTTTCCGATCGTTCGGTTTTTCTTTTTTCGAAGTCCGGCCGTAGATGAATTAAAACCTTACAACAACCTTGGTGCACTGGCAATCGGTGCTGTTGTCGGCTTATTATCCGGTATGATCGGCATTGGTGGCGGGATTATTCTATCTCCCTTTTTGATCCTGCTCAAGTGGACCGACCAAAAACAGACTGCAGCAATCAGTGCTGCATTTATTTTTGTAAATTCATTGTCGGGACTTGGTGGTATGCTCACACAGGGTATCTCATTCAATGCGCATATGTGGACTTATGTCGCTGTGGCATTCATTGGAGGCTTATTGGGCGCATATCTAGGGTCAAAAAAATTAAATCAAGATGTATTAAAATATGTGCTCGCTACCGTGCTTTTGGTGGCAGCCTATAAATTATTGTTTACAACAGCTTAATTCATGGTATGAAAATAACGTTTGCAACCCTCATTTTATCCTTTTTGTGTATTGTACTGTATGCGCAACAACCTTCAGGTATCGTTGTTACCGTTTTGGGAAAGCAACAGGCCAGCATGAGCCTGGATCAGATCAAGCAACTTCCCGGACATACGGTGGATAGTCTCCGGATTTATAACCATACTGGGGCTTATCGTTCTACGCTTAAAAATATCCAGGGAGGTCTGCTCAAAGATCTGCTGAAGGATATTCCTTTTGGAGCCGAATTACCAAAGGTACTCAGTGAATACTACCTGGTCTGTGAGGCCACTGATGGCTATAAGGTTGTATTTTCATGGAACGAGTTGTTCAATACGGCAATTGGTAACCAGGCCTTACTGGTAACCAATATTGAACAGGCCAGCAATGGTAAAGAAAAAGATCCTTTTGCGCTGCTTTCGACCGCAGACCTTGCCACGGGCAGACGCTATGTAAAAGGCTTATGTAATATACACATTAGACGTATCGGGCAATGAAAGTACAGGTAAAGACATTTGGAGCTTTGACAGACATTCTGGAGAAGGAATTTTATACCACAGCAGCTGATACCGAAGAGCTACTGACGGTATTATCAAGTCAGCATACAGCACTTAGCCATCGTAAACTGCTGATTGCTGTCAATAATACAATTATCAATAAACCTGTCGTATTGCAGGAAAATGACGTCGTGGCTTTGATGCCACCCTATTCAGGAGGATAAATATGCGGAATGAGCGTTATGCAAGGCATTATGTACTACAGGGTTTTGGTGAAGTGGGCCAACAAAAATTACAGGCAGCACGCCTGCTTGTCGTAGGTGCTGGAGGACTGGGCTGCCCGGTCCTACAATACCTCACCGCTGCCGGAGTCGGTCACATCGGTATTATAGATGATGACCGGATTGACCTGAGCAATCTGCATCGGCAGGTGTTATACGATACTGCTGATATTGGTCAGGCCAAAGCTGAGGTCGCTGCCCGTAAACTGCGGCTGCAGAACCCTGATATCGAAATTACGTATTGGGTGGAGCAACTGAAGTCTACAAATGCTGCTGAACTGCTTCAGTCATACGATGTCATCTTGGATTGCACAGATAATTTCGCGGCGCGTTACTTATTGTGCGATGCCTGCCATCTCCTCGATAAACCATTGATTTTTGGCGCTATCTATCAATATGAAGGTCAGCTCGCTGTATTCAATGTAGCCGATGATCAGGGTATTAAGACAAGCTACCGGCATTTATTCCCACAACCTCCAAGTCCATTAGAAGCACCAGACTGCAATGCAGCCGGTGTTCTGGGTGTGCTACCCGGTATGATGGGAATCTTACAAGCAACAGAAGCCATCAAATTATTGACTGGTATTGGTGTTGTTTTGATGAATAAGTTGATGACTGTCAATTTACTCGATCATAGTACTTTTACTTTTGATGTGCCTCCCGCGACCCCCGAAAGCAGCAGCTATCCCCAAACATTGGAGGCATTAAAAGATTTCGATTATATCAATTCTTGTGCTTCGGCAATTGGACAGATACAGGTCATCACTGCTGCGGAACTTATTACGCATTGGCATGCTACAGATATGTTGCTTGTCGACGTACGGGAGATCGACGAATTGCCACGGCTTCCTGTGCCCCATCTTTCCATTCCGCTCGCCACATTGCCAGTGCAGTTGGAACAAATCAATAGCGCACGCGTTATCTTTATCTGTCAGAGTGGCAAACGAAGTTTGACGGCGGCACAGTATTTCCATGAGCAGGTAAACAGCAACCAACAGATTTTTCATGTGGATGGTGGCATGATGGCCTTAAAAAACTATTTAAATGACTAAACAAAAAAAGGATATATTTATTCAGGGGCCCATTGCTCCTGAACAGATTGCATCAACTATTGTAATGCATGGCAGTAAATCCGAAATAGGTGCCCATAGTATCTTTCTGGGACAGATCCGGGCCGATCAGGTGGAAGGAAAGACTGTTCGGTCTATTGACTACAGCATCAACCGGGAACTGGCCTTGGCAAAAATGGCGGAGATCCATGAAGCAGTTTTCGACAAATACTCCTTGACCTGTATGCATGTCTATCACAGTGAGGGGCTCGTTCAGGTCGGTGAAATCTGCTTTTTTGTTTTTACTTCTTCAGCACATCGGCAGGCAGCTATGGATGCCTGTGGGGAGCTTGTAGAACGTATTAAAAAAGAAATGCCCATCTGGGGCAAAGAAATATTTGAAGACGATACCCATCAATGGAAAACTAACACATAACATGGTCGATATTACACATAAAAGTGCCACCCTACGGAAGGCTATTGCAGAGGCTACGGTAAATGTTTCATCCGAAAATACCATCAGGCTGATCGAGCAAAGGCAGATTCCTAAAGGTGATATATTTGAATTTGCACGTGCTTCAGCGCTACTCGCCATAAAAAAAACGGGCGATATGATTCCAGACTGCCATCCTTTACCAGTCGAGTATGCCGCCATTCGCTATTCCTTAGCAGGATTACAGATTAGTATTGAGGTCGAGGTACATACGATTTATAAAACTGGTGTGGAAGTCGAGGCCATGCACGGTGCTTCGGTCGCCGCCTTGGTCATCTATGATATGCTAAAACCTGTGGACAAACAAGTGGAAATCGGCGGTATCCGCTTGCTGGAGAAACGTGGTGGTAAGAGTAATGAATCCCTTCCCTGGGTTGGACAGCTCAAAGCCGCAGTCGTAGTCTGTAGCGATTCGGTTGCTAAGGGCCACAAGCAAGATGTTTCGGGGAAGCTCCTTTTTGAACTTCTTGAACAACAAGGTTTACGTGATATCGCCTATGCAGTGGTTGCTGATGAGTCTGCTGCAATACGAGAGCGTGTGGAACACTATCAGCAAACAGGAATAGACCTCCTGGTTTTTACGGGCGGGACAGGTCTCTCCGATCGCGATATTACGCCCGATACCGTGGCCCCTTATATAACCAGGCATATACCCGGTATTATGGAGACGGCACGACAGTATGGACAACAACGTGTCAAGACGGCCATGCTCTCCAGAGGCATTTCGGGCTTTGCCGACCGTATGTTGATACTCACACTGCCTGGATCGCCCAACGGTGTACGCGAGAGCATTGCAGCGTTATTTCCGCAGGTTCTCCATGTTTTTCAGGTCCGGGAAAATACAGGACATTAGTCCGTATTTCTCAGTTTTTGAACGAGCTGTTTAACCCTTTCGATCGTTTGGTAGATTTCCGCTTCATGGCTTAGTCGGCCTAGGCTAAAGCGAATAGAAGACAGTGCGTCGAGATCTGGGAGCCCCATCGCTTTGAGCACATGTGAGGGACGTGAAGTTACCGCTGTACAAGCCGAACCACTGGACACAGAGATTGTCCCTAGCCGCATGATAAGTTGTTCGGAAAGCACACCGGGAAAACAAATATTTGTCGTATTATAAAGTCTATTGATAGGACTACCATTTCGGAATGCCCCATCGATAGACAGTAGTTCGGTCTCTAGCAGATCTCTTAACGTACCTATTCGCTGCTGCTCCTGCTCCAATTCACTTAGGGCAATGCGTAGGGCTGCAGCCATTCCGATAATCCCCGTCGTGTTGACTGTACCACCACGCCATCCCTGTTGCTGCCCACCACCCTGTATTAGCGGCAGTAGCTCTTTTTTTGCATGATCGGCAATATAAAGCCCTCCGATTCCCTTTGGACCATAAAATTTATGTGCCGAAAATGCCAATAAATCAACAGCTAGCTCCTGGAGGTTAACAGGCATTTTGCCGACTGCCTGGGTTGCATCACATAAGACCAATGCATTGTGCTGATGGACAATTTCGGTGATTTCCTTTACTGGAAGTATAACACCCGTTTCGTTATTCGCTAGCATACAGCAGACCAGTACGGTATCTTCGCGGATGGTTTCCGCCAGCAAAGTTAGATCAGGCATCCCCAATTCATCTACAGTAAGATAAGAGATCTCAAATCCCATCCGCTCCATAAAAGCGCAAGTTTCCAATACAGCTTTATGCTCGACGGCAATACTGATGATATGTTTCCGCGGAGAAAATTGTAGTCCCCGGATCGCCAGATTGATTGCTTCAGTAGCACCCGAAGTATAGATGATATTTTTTGTCTGCGTACCCAATGCGCTTGCTATTTCCTCAGTTGCCTGTTCGATGGTATCCTGTACGGTCATACCAAACAGATGTGCACTACTAGGATTGGCGTAATTGATCCCGAAAAATGGAAGCATTTCATGCAGTACACGTTCGTCAATGGGGGTTGTTGCGTTATAATCGAGGTAGATAAAATTTGAATTGCTATAGTCCATGTAATCCCTTGTTTTTTTAATTTCTCCTGTTATACAGCTATAAATGTAACATGCCAAAATTGAGTAACAGTAAAGAAATCCAATAATATACAAATGTAAGTATTCACATCCAAAGCTTCTCACCTGATTTATTTAGCTTGCAAGCCGTTACAACAATTCAGCATCGGTATCTACTCCGGTATCGGTATGCCACGGCAGGAACTTGTTATTCCGCCGTATATCTATAATCGTTTGGAGCTCATGGATGGCGATATGCATTTGCAGTAGGAAAATAACGATATTTTGATCAAGATTCAGATCCCATTTAAAGCAAGATAAATAAGTCGAATAGTGTATTTTCTTGAACAAGAAAAATTATCGCATAAAAGGGCTTTAATGCTTTGTAAAGGCTATAATTGAATTTATTCTAAAAATAAAAAAGTAAAACCTATTATATATCAATATTTTATACCTATACTTGTAACATAATCAGGCTCCGCCTTTGCTTTTCTGAAATCGTCAGGTATCCCTTTCCGCTCAGTTTTTGCATTTCCAGAAGCTAATTTTGTTGTCAAAATAATAGGTGAAGTACCTTTTTTGAACTTGCATAAACCCAAGCCCATTAAAATACAAAACATCATTTCTTGCGAACAAATGGATTTATCATTGCAGGGATAGCAGTATCTTTTCGATGGGTTTAATAATGAATAATTTAATACTAATATATAATACAATGCAAGAAGGAACAGTAAAATTCTTTAATCAGACAAAAGGTTTCGGTTTTATTACACCAGCTGATGGTGGTGAAGACATTTTCGTACATGTTACCGGTCTAATCAATGAAGTACGCGAAAATGATAGCGTAACATTTGATTTGGAAAACGGAAAAAAAGGCGTTAACGCAACTAATGTACGTATCGCTTAATTAAGTAGAATACTCAATCTCGAAGTTGCATGGCGCATCTTCTAAGAAAGTGTAACAGATATCTGTTGCACTTTTTTTTTTCCTCCCCTTATCAATTAATCGAGTGTTCCTTAGCTCCTTTTAAGCTGTCCCTCAAATCAGTAATTTACGAAATTCTAACGAATCTCCTTCGGAGGTCCATTGCGGATACCAGATCTCTTTTATTGACCAGAAAAATACGAAAGCTCAATTAGCTTTGCTGCTAGGTTTATCTTGATCATTTCATTAGTTTTGGTAGCGTTTCCCCGTCAGGAAAACGCTTTTTTAATGATCAATATAGTCCATTGGATGTTGAAAGAAGCCCGAAAAAACAAAAAGGCAATGTCGCCCTGATTATTCTTGCTTTGCCGTTTTATTATTGTCAAACGTGTAAGTTCCGAAAGGATAGACTGCCTGTTTGTCGTCCAACAAGGTAAGCTCCGCCATAAAATCACCATTCGTCACATATTTGCCGATTTTAAAATGATACGTTTTAATTTGCTGTAATGAGGTAATATCGAATGCTGACTCATTGGAATTTCTGACAGAACACATTGCATATAGTGAAAACTGTACTTCTTTTCCACCTATTGAAACTCGACTACGTCCAAAAGCGTCCTTTCGTTCAGAGAAAACAATAGAAACTTCGTTTTTTCTGCCAACTCGGTAAATTCCATTTGTCCTCATGGTACTAAGACCAATGCTTGGAGAATACCGGGAGTATGTCATTTGAATACTGTCTTTGTCCAAAAAATGTAAATAGACATCATCGGAAAAGATAATCCCGCCACGTTTATTCATTACACGGCTTTTACCGACATGCCACACTTTCCCGTTCAGATCTGAACTGTTTACAAACTCATTTGTATGGGGCCTATTTTGTCCATTACAGCTAATAAAAGGAAAAATTGCAAGCAATATTAAGCATTTTTTCATACCTACATAATTTGATTTTTCATGCTACTATTATGGTCTTATTTTAAACAAAAAGGCTATAATTACAATGACTAAAAATAGGATGCAATACACAAACAATATATTGTACAGCCATGATCCCTGCGGATAGAAATTATCGTTAGCTAGAAAAAACTTTTGCTGTTCTGGATCGTTAGGATTATAAAACAATAAGTATTCTTTAGCTACATTTTTTTTGGTTGCTCTGTCTAACAATTCAATCCGCATTTCTTCAAAACGTCGCTGACCGATAATTGGAAAAAAGGAATACAACTTTTCTACCTTATCCATTTTTTTTGAATACGAATGTTTGCCGGCAGTAAACTGGTATTCCAAATCGAGATACGCGTATTTTGTCTTCCCGCGTTGAATGTTACAGGCAAGGTTTCGGATGGAAGGTGTTACCGCGATCCAGTTCGGATGCGTGACTATAAACTCTTTCCGCTCCAAATGCGGACTTACGGAAAAGACGGAAACCAGTACAACATAAACACCGACCAATAAAACGACAAAGGTGGTAAACTTGCTCATTTGCATTGTTACACGTTTTCCGTTGACATCATATCGAACCCTCTTGCTACCATCTGGATTGCTTAATTTGCTGGCAATTATTTTTGTCAATGGAAAATAGAGCACGGAAGAACATATCAAGGCATAGAGCAGATAGCGGTAACTGTTGAATACAAAAACGAACACGACGATGAAGGTGGCAACCACTAACCATTGAATGCATATCCAAATTATTTTCATCTATATAAATTTTCGAAATAAAAATAAGCGATTCGACAATATCCATAACCTCCTGTTTAAAATCCGTGAACAGAAAATTACGATTCGTTGAACAATTGCAAAGAAACGTTTTCCCATGTCGTTCCCGCACCCTTGAATCGCTAACACTTATATCATGGTTTCTACTACCATTTTCTCCATACCTACATCTACTATACTGTGTTTCAGCATTCGGTTGCTGGACGATAGATAAATAATATAGATAACGCTAGCCTGATATTTATGCGAATTCATCTCTCTTGTTTAGAATTATTACTAATAATACTGTACTTTTGTCCCATTATCATACTTTATCGAAAGCAATGGCAAATAAGACGACCAAAAAAAACAGTCTAAAAAAGGTATTTCAACAACTACATCTCTATATCGGATTGCTTTTTGGTCTCATTTTTTTGACCGTTTGTGTTACAGGTATGCTCCTGAGTTTTGAGAAGGAACTGACGCCTTTGCTATGGCCTAAAGAACAGCGGGTTGTTGTCCTAGAAAAACGTCTACCTCTTGATGCGGTTGTATCAGAGGCAAGAAATATTTTTCCGAATAAAAGGCTTTTTCGTATAGAAATCTTCGCTGATCCCTCAAGGAGTTATCGGGTTCAATATGGCTCAAAAAAAGAAAAATATTGGTATGCCTATATCAACCCTTATACGGGTGAGGTCTTGTCTAAAGGAGCACAGGCGGAGCGTTTTTTTCAAAAAGTATTGGACATCCATCGCTTTCTTTTGATCGACAAAATTGGAGCTACCATTACGGGGATTTCTGCCATTGCGACCCTATTTCTTGCGATAAGCGGGATTTATCTATGGTGGCCCAAAAATAAACTCCTGCTCAAGCAACGTTTTAAAATTAACATGTCAGCTTCTACCAAAAGAAAAGTATGGGATTTTCACGCTGTGGGAGGATTCTATGCGGCATTGTTCCTCCTAATTTTTACCCTAACAGGTTTAACCTGGAGCTTTGACTGGTACAATAAGCAGTTTTTTAGACTATTTGGTGCAGGTGTCAAGACGATAAAAGAAAAAGTAAAAAATCCAACATTGGAAATTCCTGATGGCTTTTCGCCGCTTGAGGCAATGTATCAGCAGATTAACAACCTTTATCCTAATCCTGGAAATATACTAATGACATTTCCGGATCAAGGAAATCTAGCTTTTTCATTGACAAAAGAATCATTTGCTGGCGCACTGTTGCAGATCAATCAGGCTTATTTCGACAGTAGATCTGGTAAGCTCATTAAAAACAAACCCATGAACAAGTTGCCTTTGGCCGAGCAAATGCGAAAGATGGTCAAGCCCATTCACGTTGGTTCCGTATTCGGCCTTCCTTCAAAAATTGTCGTGTTTTTAGCGGTTTGCCTAGCGGCCAGCCTCCCCATAACCGGTCTGTGGATATGGCTCAACAAGAGCAGTAAAAAGACAACTCCCAGAAAAAAGCGTAGACCTAGAGGTCAAGCTGTACCCCTAAATTTGCCATAGTGCCAGTTCCCTTGATGTAATAGCGACCCTCATTGGTTGCACCACGTACTTCGGCATGGATGGGATAATAATCGGCATTGAATAAATTGTTGATGGAGAATAAAAAGGTAAATTTCTGATATTTGTATCGCGTTTGGAAATCAACAAGATTATAACCGGAAATCGGGTATTTTCCATAATTATATTCTGAGGTAGGAAATACGTCCCGCCCACCCAAATGAAGGTATTGCAAATACACATTCCATTGATCCGTTAACTTGAAATCGGCATTTAGATTAATCTTGAACGGAGAAATAATGGAGTTGTCTAATTTATCTTTGTAGCTGCCTTCATTTTTCAGATCTTGACGTCCATCCATATAGCCAAGCACAGTACCCAATGATAACCATCGAACGGGTTTTACGTTTCCGACAAACTCAATACCATAAATGCGTTGTGGTACTTGGCTCAGTTCGTAATTGCCCGGCGTAGAAGTCTCCGCGAAAGTGGTCCCTTTCTTAGACGTACTATAATACCCTGTCACCTGGTAGTCCCATATATCCATCTTGCCATTTACACCCAATTCGAAATTATTGACCACAACAGGCTTAGGATCAATTTGGCTCAATGGCACACCATTGCGCAGAATAAGTCCGACATCGCCGATAGAATATCCTTGTGAAAAGGAAGCAAAAGGTTGCGCGTAACTATACTTATTGTACCGCGTAGCGATATTAAATACAAAGGCATCTGAATTATTATTTTCGCCAGCAGTTAGTTTGCCATTTTTGGTCAGATCACCCACCTTAAACCGGATATTTTCATAGCGCACCCCGCCTTTTAGAATCCAATCAGCACCGATGTTCAATTTACTCTGCAAGTAAAACGCGATATTGTTCATATTCATATCTGGTGTGACCAGATCATCTTTCATGGTTTTCTGTACGGTATGATCCTTCAGAAAATCGGCTCCGTAGATCAGAGACATGCTGGTCGATGCACCCAGCTGAAAAGGTGTATTAAAATTTAACCTTGCTCCTTTGTGGTCAGAATAATTTTGGTTGTAAGTTTCAAAGACCGTATTCATATCCTCATAGTACAAGCTCAAATTTGCTGCCGTCTTTCCATATTGACCATCGTACTTTAAATGAAATGCTTTATTATAAGGGGTGCCACCGTTAATGATGGTATCAGAAGGGATGCCAATAGCAGGAGATTTGCCGAAATCGCCCTTAGTACCGACATATTTACTGTCCTGTAAACTACGATAATAATTACCCATAAATTCAACATGATGGTCAGGAGCTATTTGATATCCAATTTTGGCGAGGACATTATAAGAGTCTGACTCACCCAGTCCATAGAATGGACTGGCAACAGCCCCATCGGAGTTCCGAATCACACCGGTACGCCCAGCTTTACCCTGAATAACATAATCCCATTTGTCTAACTGTCCTGAAAATACCTGAGCGATGTTGTACGCATAAGTTTCGCTCGGCTTTACCAGATTCAATGAATTATTGAGATAGGTTGACGAACTCAGTTTTTTACCTTTCTGCGGTTTTTTGGTAATGTAGTTTATCACACCTCCCGCGGCTCCGTTACCATACATCGCAGTAGCACCATTAATAACCTCGATGTGATCGATTGCACTGGCATCGATCGTCCGCAAGTCGCGCCCACCGTTGCGTAAAGGAGTAGACTGTGGAATACCGTCAATCAATACCAAAAAATTGCGCCCACGAATTTTTGCTATAAAGTTATTTTGGCTTTCTTCACTGGGTGAAATGCTGGGCACCTTCTGCATCAAGATGGATGGTAGGTTATCGTTGATCTGTCGTTGCTGATCGAGCGCCTTACCACCGATATAGGTGATCGATGAGGGTACCTCATCAATATGTTCCGCTAATCGACTTGCTGTCACCACAACCTCATCCAAACTCTGTTGTTCAGCGGTCAATATAATGGGCTCTAAATCAAGTTTCCCTTCGCGCAATTCAATATCTTGAGATAGCTTGCCAAACCCCACGGAGCTTAATGTCAAATGGTATCTACCATAATCAATATCGGCTAATCTGAAATAACCATCGTTGTCAGACTTGGTGCTCTTTGCCCCATGTAGCTGAACATGCACATTTGACAAAGGAATACCTTGTGCATTGACCACCCGACCTGAGATCGAACCCTTTTGTTGTGTATTGAGAACCGAATTGTATAAAGGGATTATGCTGCTAATTGCTGACCCTGCGGAGACTAATGGGTATAACGAAAAAGAACAAGATAATAACGCGACTGTGAGCTTAGATGGATTAACTTTCATTTCTTGTAGCGGTCTGATAGATGATTATGGTACCGAATAAATTCAAAATAATAACGGCCCAAAGATATCATTATTTTGAATAAATCTAAATAGAGGTGCAAGAAAAATAATGATAAGCTATCCATTATTCTACACGCAGCAGAGACAACACGGTTGTCCCTGCTGCGTGCTTAACCTTTGCGCAAATCCCCTACTGTGTAACCTGAAAGCTACTTTGAATTGCATTAAGCTTGGTATAGAGTGTTGTTAATAAGGGAGATGTTGTATCTAGCTTAAAGTAGTTTATCAAAACAGACTGCAGCTCTTCTTCGATCGTAATTTGACTACTTTTCTTGTCGCCATCATTATTACGGATAGTGACCAGCTTATGGAAAATATCCGCTGTATCTATTGCTTGGACAATGCCCGTAAATAAATCTATATTTTCAAAGGAATATGCTTTGGATGCGCCTGCGTAAGCTTTTTCAAAGTTTCCAGATCTCCAGAAACAGCTTCCGACAGCGCTATTCGCTCCAGATAGCTTTTAATGTTGAGCCTTTCATTGTTTAAAAAACTAAATCTCTATTCTCATTTCCAATAAATTGGGCTTAAACCCTGCTTTGCTATATGCTTTTTTTGCACTTTCATTCTGATCATAAACCTGAAGCCTGACTTCAGAAATCTTTCGTTCCTTTGCCCAGCTTGTTAATGCCTCCAGAATCAATTTATTAATACCCTGACCACGATATTCAGGCCTGACATACATAAATCCCAAATGGACATATTTCGCATACTTTTGATAAGGTTTGGCGTCGACTATTTTGGCATAGCCCGATCCGACGATCTGATCGCCGGTTGCAGCAACCAGTACCTCTGCTTCCGTTGATTTTATTAATTCCAGCAGATCATAATAATGAAATTTTCCATCCTTTAAGGTTTCGTCATAGGGGCGCTCGGCTGCAACAATGCCCTGTTCAAATTCTAGTAATACATCGATTTCATTCTCCTGTGCTTGTCTGATTTTTAGTTCCATTTCTAAGAGCTGTGTTTGTACTAAAGTGTAATTATATCTGTTCAAATTTGGGGTAATAAGCGGTTAATGCAATATACAAAAATTGGTGGTTCAAGAATCGGTTCAAATGTCAAGCCGTTGTAAATTGCCGCAAAAGTGCAGAACTTGTTACAGAATTAAATAGCACAATCGATTGCGTTTAATTTCTTTTCGTAGCATGTAAGTTTTTTGATAAATTAATAGTAAACAATTAAAGATAAATTATGAGAAAAATTAAATTTGCGGCATTGCTCGGTGCGGCACTGATCTGTTTTGTTTCCTGTCAAAAAACTATTGTTAAATCAGAGGCAGAGGAAAAACTGTCCTTGCGGGCGGCCACCCCAGGTCCCAACGGCTATGAAGTTCCGCTAGGTGGCAATGCCTTCGTTACTGCAGCACCCTCCGGCGCAGCAGAAGTCATCAATAGCAACGGCTTAGCCAACTGGACCAATGCCAATAGCATTGTGAGTACCTATGCTAAATTGCCACAAGGAGGAACATTAAGTGTGAAAATCCGTGCCAAAGTATTGCCCAATGGCGACAGCAGCGTGGTCAAGTTGACCATCAACGGTGTGAGCAAGCAACTGAGCCTCAAGGGCGGCACGGTAAAGGATTATACCGTGGGTAACTATACAGTCAATGCTGGTGGTTATGTTAAAATGGATCTGCAGGGAGTTTCCAAAACCGGTGGTTACTTTGCCGATGTTTCCCATCTTATTTTGAGCGGATCAGCGACAACAGGTACTGCGATCTACAGTGACAATAATATCGACAATACCTACTATTGGTCAAGACGAGGGCCTTCCTGTCACTTAGGGTACACCGTACCGACCAGCCAGCAGGTCTCCTATTATTATAGTGAGATCAATGTCCCTACTGGCGAAGATAAAATTGGGTCATACTTTATGGCCAATGGATTCGGTCAAGGGTATTTTGGTATGCAGGTCAATTCGGCTACGGAGCGCCGTGTACTGTTTTCGGTATGGAGCCCTTATAGCACGGACAATCCAGCTGAAATACCTGTTGAAGATCGCATTACACTCAACCGCAAAGGAGCTAACACCACGACCGGCGAGTTTGGTGGCGAGGGTTCTGGTGGACAGAGTTATATGAAATATAGTTGGACAAGCGGCAAGAGCTACAAATTCTTGCTTAAAGGAGAACCTGATGGGAATGGTGCCACCGATTTTACCGCTTGGTTCAATGACCCTTCGGTCAACAACTGGGTACTGGTTGCGAGCTGGAAAAGACCCAAGATATCCACTTATCTGACCAACTTCCATAGCTTCCTTGAAAACTTTAATGCAGATAACGGTTACCTTGGACGCTCAGCAGATTATAAAAATCAATGGGTACGGACAGCTTCGGGCACATGGATGCCGGTGGTTCAGGCCAAATTTACAGTGGATGGAACCTATTCCAGCAACCAACGCATCGACGCCATGGGCGGCAGCAATGGAAATAGTTTCTTCCTTAAAAATGGTGGTTTTTTCAATACAGTGGTCAGCCCGGGTACTATGTTTACCGTAACCAATGGGAATGCTGCGCCTACAATAGATCTTACGACACTGCCATAGCCTGAAAAACGACAAGAGATCATTATGTGATAAAAATCGAGAAGGGCAGTATAAACTATACCGCCCTTCTTAGATTATACATTGTATCGAAGGTCGCTCGTTGGATACCCTCACATACATACAGCTGAACGCAAAAAATAAGCATGGATAAATCCTCGCTGGTTTTGATTGTCCACTATCTCCTTTATGACCTTAGTGATGATTTGAACCCGCATTCTTTTGCAGAATTAATACTCCAATTAGATGCTTTGCTACTTTGTTTCAATTTGTAATTCCCCTGATACAAGCCCTTTACTTTCAGCTCTTACAATAACAATTTTTCCCTTATTTTTAATAGCGATGATGGCCAGTGCTTTTCCATGAAATGCCTGCCGTGAGGCCGACTGAAAACTCCTGAGATCAGTTGTATTGCCATTGTCGGTAGCCACGATCCTTGCGTCTTCTCCTTCAAGGAAAAACCTAATATCATGTGCTGAATCTGGCACGATGGTACCCTGCTCGTCCAGCACATAGGCATGTACGTAAGTTAGTTCATTGCCCACCATATTAGGTGTGGATTTTTCGGTTGACAATTCTATCCGATAAGGCTTTCCTGCCGTACGGACAATTTTGCTCAATACCTTTTGGCGACCCCGATAGGAAATCACTTCAAGTGCACCAGCTTCAAAATCAACCGCCTTAAAAACAAGGTCATAACGGCTGGTATCTCTGGACTGTTCACGGATTTTTTTTCCGTTTAGGTATAGTTCCACACGGTCTGCCTGATTATAATAAACCACCACATCAATCTTATCCCCCTGTTTCCAGTTCCAATGTGGCAACACATGCAGGACAGGCTTGTCGGTCCAGACGCTTTGGTACAGGTAATAGACATCTTTCGGGAACCCTGCTAAATCCACGATCCCGAAATACGAACTCCGTGCAGGCCAGGTATAAGGCGTTGGTTCGCCAAGGTAATCAAATCCTGTCCACACGTACATTCCAGCAATATGATCATACTGTTCCATTAAGCGTAGACTAGTCTGATGGCTCGATCCCCAGGGGGTATAGACGTTGTCGTATGCTGAGATGGCTTTATCCCCATTGCCACCGTTGAAAGGGATATCCCATCGCTCAGGCCACATTCGGATGGAATCGTAAGGTACGAGATCATATTGGCCCCGGCTTTCCAGTGCGGATGTGCTTTCAGTTACGATAAACTTCTTTCCTGGATGATCTGTCGTAAAACTGGCCCATTTCTGATGGTTATAATTGTAGCCCATAATATCCACGGCGGAACTCATTAATACAGGATTTTCTTTTGACATTTCATTGTTGGCAATGGTTGTCGGGCGGGTACCATCAAGGCTGTCGACAATTGCTGCTAAAGCCTTGGGAATCGCTGCACCATCCGCTTTGGAATGCCACTGTTCCTGTGCTTCATTGCCCAGGCACCAGATAAACAGCGAGGGATGGTTCCGGTCGCGTTTAACTTGGTCGGCAAAATCCCGGTGAAACCATTGATCCCAATACAAATGGTAATCAAAGGGATTCTTATGCCCTTTCCAGACATCAAAAGTTTCACTCATCACAATAAAGCCCAAACTGTCACAGAGATCCAAAAATGCCGGCGCTGCGGGATTATGGGAAGTACGTATACCGTTGACGCCCATTGTTTTCAATATCCGCAGCTGCCGTAACGCTGCAGATCGGTTAAAAGCCATTCCCAGGGCACCAAGATCACTATGCAGGCAGACACCGCGGATTTTGAGGCGCTTGCCGTTCAGGATAAATCCCTGCTGCTGGTCAAAGCTAAAATTGCGCAAGCCAAATTTGGTGTCCTGCTCATCCAGGACTTGGTCGTCCGCCAGAAGCTGCACTTGGGCAGTATACTGATGGGGTGTCTCTATTCCCCACAAAAGCGGGTTATCCAATATGATTTCCTGCTGGAAAGGATAGACACCTGGTCCGCGTTTGCCGAGTACATGTTGTTCAGTGGCGACTACTACACCTTTGGGCGATACCAGCTGTGTCCGCAGGGAAAGTGTTCTGGTCTGCTGAGGGATTTGTTCTATATCAAGTGACAGGCTGACAACAGCACGTTTTTCACTGAGCTGTCTAGCTTGAACAAATGTGCTGTTTGTGGCTATACTGACCGGATTACGGATCACCAACCGCACATCGCGATAGATCCCCGAGCCCGAATAGAACCGAGAGTTGGGCTGCTTATGGTTGTCCACTTTGACTGAAAGCAGATTTTCCTTGCCATCCCAACGTAAATACGGCGAAAGTTCATATTCAAATCCGATATAGCCGTTTGGCCGTTTCCCAAGCGGATGCCCATTGATCCAGACTTCGCTGTTCTCATACACACCTTCGAAGTTGATAAATACCCGTTGGGCTTTATCCGACTTGCTCAGCTTAAACGATTTTTGGTACCATCCGACCCCACCGTCCAGATAAGCTGCCCCACTACCTGCGGGGCTGTGTGCTCGGAAAGGCATCTCGATGCTCCAGTCGTGCGGTAGATCAAGCAGACGCCAGTTATTACCGTCCCGTATATGATTATGTTGCCCGATGCTGTCAAGTTTAAACCACCAGCCGGTATTAAAAATAGTTTCCTGCCGGGATTGTCCGATCAGGGGTACTGTCATTAACAGCCAAATTGCCACTGTAGTCAGTAGTCGGCCATACCTGTTATATAAAAGTAGTTTCAGCAGAATATTATAGCAATTATATGGCTCCATAAGTTAAGAAGATAGCTGATAATCAAACCAGTCAAAAAATACTTTCGCTTTGGTCGTCTGCCCGTTGGAGCTAGCATACAGACCGATCATTACCCCCGTAAAACCGCCCGCTACTTCGGTACTCAAATAACGGGTATCCAAGCTGGCCAACTTGCTGTAGCCACTGGATTTTGCATCTTTAAAAGCAAAGGCGTACGTCAACGGCGTTCCGCTGATACGCAATTCTACCTTGCTGCCCGCAACTTCCTTTTCAGCCGCGATATAATGCAGGGAACCTACCTTTGCACGCAGCTGCAGCATATAGGTTCCTCCCTTGCGGCTGAGAAAGAAGTCGTAATGGTGTGAATTGTTCTGATACAGTGTTATACCAGCTTCTTCCCGATCGGCGTTTGCGACAAGTTCAAGTTTTACGCCGGCCTGAAAGTCGTGTTCGGTCTGTCTACGACCGATAAAGGAGGGCGATTCCGTTTCGTTTAATGAAATCGGACTTGTATACAGGCAGAGGCTTCCGCGGCGTTCGGTCAAAGAGTACTTTGATGAGTCGGGATTTCGCAGATATTGCCATGGCAAGCCCAATTGTGCAGCAGTGAAATCATCGCGCTGTGCGGGGGCTGCCACCGACACAGCTGGAGGGGTTTTTACAGCCATATCTAATTGGACCTTTCCGTTGCCGTTGATTTGTGGCCAGCCATCTTTGGGCCAGCTTACCGGTGCCAAGAATGTCTCGCGTCCCAGTATATGGTAATAGCTATACTGTTGTGTCACACGGAATCCCAAGAATACAGTCCACCAGGAGCCATCAACGGCCTGGACCAGGTCTGCATGACCCACCCCTTGAATGGGATTTCCCTGTCCCAAACGGTTGGAATGGGATAGAATCGGGTTGAGTGGACAGGATTCGTAAGGTCCCCAGATAGAGCGACTCCGCCCAATACTAGCGCTGTGGGCATATTCTGTGCCGCCTTCGCCCAATAGTAGGTAATAGTAACCGTCTTTTTTGTAGATATGGGGTGCTTCGGGGAATCGCCCCCCTGTACCAGCCCAGACTACTTTTTCCGCTGAGGTCAATTTGCCGGTACTCAAGTCAATGGCGGTCACACGGATACCTTCGTCCCCCTGAGTCACAAAATAGCTTTTACCATCCTCATCCCAGAAGATGTCCGGATCTATGCTTTTGATATCCACCCAGATTGGATCGCTCCAGAGACCAGCCGGATTTTTTGTTGTACAATAAAAGTTACCCTTATCTGATACATTGGTACAGATCACATAGAATAGACCATCGTGATAGCGTATTGATGGTGCGAATAGCCCGCCGGACGAACTCACCCCTTTGAGATTCAGCTGCGACGCCCGGTTCAGGCAGTGCCCCACCTGCTTCCAGTTGACTAGGTCCTTACTATGATAGATCGGAAGCCCTGGGAAATACTCGAAGGAGGAGGTCACGAGGTAATAGTCATCGCCCACGCGACAGATACTCGGATCTGGGTTAAATCCACGGATAACCGGATTTTTAAATCCTGTCTGCGCATAGCTCGGTACCGTCAAGAATAGCAGCAGGCAGCAATAGTTAGCCAAGGCCATGCATATCCTATGCAAAAAAGTTAATTTATTCCTATTCATGTGCTGCCTCCTATCTTGCTTGGGAATCCGATACCGCTTGGCCTAAAATTTCTTTATACTCCTTACTAATAAAATTGAAGGTCAGCATGGCCGCTCCGTCATTCGAAAGTACAGGATCCCTTAATACAGCCAGTTGCATCGTGTTCTGCGTCAGTGACATAATACGTACGTCACCCCAATCGACCACGATCCCATCCTGCGGCTTGCCATGCAACGGCGACGCCCCGGTCAAGCGCATGGTTTTCTTCTCCGTGTCGATATTAAACACCCCCTTCTGCACTTTACCCAGCATGGCATGATTTACATTTACATTTGCGCCACCTTTGAGGTCGAAGGTCATGCTGCCATAATCGCCCGCCGGCATCAACCAGCTATTGCCTTTCCAATCTGGCTCCCAGCTCCAGCTGTCGTTGTTCAATGGTTCGCCGGTCTTGTTTATCGTTCCCCACCAGTCGCCAGTGCCATAAAAATACATGGGTGCTTTAAAATAACGGGAGACTCCCTTTGCGTCCAAATCCAGGTACCAGGTTTTTTCTTTTCCCGCGCCGCCGCTCAATAAAGTCCAGGTCTCGTCACTGATAAATTCGGCGTACATCTCGTCAATCTTGAACGTTACAGGCTCGCCATAGACCATACCACCACGGGTTTCAATACCAAACCTGATGCTATATTCCCCCGGAAAAGGCATCTTCAACGTGACCTTTTTATTCTGGCTGCGACCCTGCGGGTGTTCCCATAAAGGCGTGTATTTGGGATCCATTAAACTTGTTAAATAAACAATATTCGGATTATTGGCGTCGTGCTCCACGGTATAGGATTTTCCTTCGGCCAGCTGTGCTGGACTGATGTCGACCTCCCCCAATGCATATTTTTCCGGAGAACAAGCCCCAACCGTGGTCATCAGCGCAAAGAGGCCAATGGCATAGCTTATTATCTTTTTCATTTGTATAGATTTATATCGTTAAACCAAGCGATCATTGATCGGTACTTTTTATTAATTCCATCCGGCGTTCTGTTTCAGTACACCGTTTGAAAGGGTGATTTGCTTATTCGGGATCTGCATAAATCCCCGTGTGGTCAAAAATTTATTTTTTGTCACAATGACCTTATCGGGCGCCGATCCGCTAAGTACGTCTTCGGATGTTTCCAGTATAGCGGCAGCATTATTAAGCCCCAGGCGCAGCACATCCCAGTAGCGGATACCTTCAAAGGCAAATTCAAAATTCCGCTCTTTCAGGATATTACTTTTTGAGACGGGCAATGCTACGAAATTCGTTTTATAGGCCCGTTTGCGCACCTGGTCAAAATACTGCTGCGCATTAGATGAGCCCAATTCAGCTGCCATTAGCAAAACGTCCGCATAACGGATTACAAAGTAATCCTGATCCTGTGACAACTGCATATCCTTATCGCCACCGGTATTTGTGGTGCCATCCGGCAATGCTGTTGGTGCATATTTTTTGATGGCGTATCCTGTGTATTCACGCTGGTCTTTCAGATCAAAATCAGGGATTTTCTCGCCGCTGATGTCTATGATTGAAGCTGTCTTTCTGGTGTCATTGTTATCAAAGGTATGGAAGAAACTTTTGCTCACGGTACATGCTCCCCATCCCTGGCCATAAGGCGACCAATTCTTACCTCTCAAGCCCAGGAAAACGACCCAGCGGTTGCCATCTATATGACCTTCGTAATCTGATGTATTGTTAAATTTCTGTGCAAATACCACTTCCGAATTTCCTTTGCCCGCATATTTGGAAATATCCAATGTATTGTCCGCGGCGTTAGGAATATAACTCGCTGCTGGCCATAGATTTTTAAAATCAGCGACCAGAGCAAATTGGCCGCTTTTGATTATCTCTTCCAATCCCGCTAGCGCTTCGGCTTTGGAGATGCCGATATCTTCAGCGGCATAATAGCCTGAATAAAATAGATAAACCCTTGCCAGTAGTGCTTTTGCAGCAAAAGGCGTTGCCCGGCCGTCGTTGGTTGCAGCGGCCGATTTTGGATAAGCATTCGCTGGGATGCTACTTGCGGCAAATTTAAGGTCCGAAACAATCAGCTTATAGATTTCCTTGGGATCCGACTGCGGGATATTATCGCTTGTCGGACTGGTAAGCAATGGTATATTTTCGAAGAGGCGAACGAGATCGAAGTACAGGAGCGCCCGCAGGAACCGTGTTTCACCTTCGATCCGTGCGCGTACCGTTGTATTCCCCGAGAAATCTGTGCCATCCAATTTTCCCAGCAGCGTATTACATCTAAAAATACCTGAATAGTAATCCGACCAGGTGCCATCGAAAATATTGTTGTCCGATTGGGACTGTCCAATATCAAAACGGTCTATTGCCTGAAAAGCGCGACCATCTGTTGTCCCGGTACCTCCAAAACAGTTGTCCGAGGCAACTTCGGAGGTGATATAAAAAGCTTGGCTACCGTTAGAGGTGGTCCGTTGGTAGCCGTCATAACAACCGATCAAAGCCATTTCGGCATCTGCTATTGTTTTATAAAAATTGCTCTCTAGAACACTTGTCATAGGTTCAACATCCAGGAAACTGGACGAACAGGAACCCAATAAAAGGGATCCCAACAACATGGGATATGAGATATAGTTTATTTTTTTCATGATTTCTCAATTTTAGAATTTAACATTTAAACCAAATAATACAGTCCGTGGTCTAGGGTAATAGCCCAGGTCAATGCCCGATACCCAACCGTCCGTACCATAACCGATTTCCGGATCCATGCCGTCGTATTTGGTAAAAGTGAAGAGATTCTGGCCCTGCAGATAGAAACGGATCTGATTGGCGTATTTCCACCCGATCAGTTTTGAAAGGTCATAACCCAGGGTTACATTGCTGATCCGTAGGAAATCGCCATCCTGAATGTATAAGTCCGAAAACTGCCAGTTGACATTTGTTTCAGTCACGCGCGGGATGGAATTGGAAGTACCTTCGCCCGTCCAACGGTCTAGGATCCGGGAGGTATAGTTCGCCTGTTTATTGGTATGATTTCGGTAAGACTGCACGATCTTATTGCCCAAAGAACCGTAAGCATTGACCGAGAAATCAAATCCTTTGTAATCTAGTCCAATGTTAAATCCATAGGTAAAATTAGGCATACCTACCCCTAGATTGGTCTTGTCCGCGGCATTGATGATCCCGTCACTATTCTGATCCACATATTTTACATCACCGGGTTTGACGTCCGCTTGAAGAATGCCCTTTCCGGCATTTTTCCAGGCATCAATTTCGGTCTGGTTCTGGAAAAGACCATCGCTCTTATAGCCCCAGAAATAACCAATAGGCAGGCCATTTGCCGCGCGGTAAAATTCCTCTGAATTGTCGTATAACATCGCTGTTTGACCATGGATAATACCGTCTTCGGTTGGGATCTGACCAACTTTATTTTTGTTATATGCCCCATTGACACCAAAACGGTACTTGAATTCGTTTACCTTATCCGACCAATTGAGTCCGAGTTCGACTCCGGTATTTTTCACATCGCCACCATTGATAAAGGGTGGCAGCGTTCCTGTAGTCGCTAGCACCGGCGCCGTCACCAGCCAGTCTTTGGTCTTTTTGACATAAAAGTCGGCCGCTAAGTCCAGCCGGTTTTGTACAAGCTTGGCATCAAATCCGATATTTGTCTGTTCGGAGGTTTCCCAGGTTAAGTTGGGATTGGACAGGCGACTCGGATAGGCGCCAGAGATATTGTTGTTGCTGGTGCCGAACACATAATGGGCTCCGGGATTGGACGAGGTGATTCCCGTTGAGGTGCTGATTGGTGCGGCGTACTGGAAATCAGCAATGTCCTGATTGCCCACCTGCCCCCAGGATGCCCGGAGTTTAAAAAAGTTTATTCCCTCCAGGTTCTCCTGAAAGAAATCTTCCGAAGAGACCACCCAGCCCGCTGATACTGATGGGAAATACCCCCAGCGGTTGGCGCGTGAAAATTTGGATGAAGCATCGGCACGCAAGGTAGCATTCAGCAGGTACTTTTCTTTGTAGTTGTAGCCCAAGCGGCCGAAATACGAAACCCGACGTGTGACGTTTTCCGGTTTTCCCGATACGGTGCGGGTCTCCACCACATTTCCTTTCTCATCCAGATGCGCCTGTCCGGTCGTGTTGTCCAGATAGGCATGTGCAAAATCGTTGAACTGCGAAAGCAGGTTCCAGTTTGAGCCCGAAAGGTACGTTCCCTGATATCGTAGCGACTCCATTCCGATCATGGCCGAAAAGCGGTGATCCGTTTGGATATCAAAATCATAGGAAGCGGTATTTGTCCAGGTCAATGTATGCCCCTTGCTCATATTCTGGGAAGTGGTGGTATGGTCCTGATTGTAGGTGTAAATGGAAAAACGGTACAAGGGCGTAAAGCTCCGGTATTCCGATGCATAATAGTTAAAGCCCAATAAGGAGCGTATTTTCAGTCCCTTGATCGGTTCGATCTCTGCAAAGACATCCGCGAGTAACTTCTGCCCATCGTTGCTGTTATTCGAATTGGTCATCATCACACCATACGGATTGCTATCTCCATTGTACCACGGTGAGTTGGAGGTATCATTGAAGGGGCTGCCATACAGTCCGTTGTCCGAATAGACCGGTGACAGCGGTGAAGTGGTGAAAGCACCCCGTAAAGTATTATTGTATTGGTTGCCCACACCGATGCCCCGGTTTTTAATGTAATTGAAATTGAGGTGCTGCCCGATTTTGACAAAATTGTCAAACAGTTTATGTTCCGAATTTGTCCGGAAACCATAACGCTGATAATTGGATACGTCTTTACCACCGACGATCCCCTCCTGACTGATGTAGTTCATCGACAGCGCATAGGTGGATTTTTCGGTACCACCGGTCAGAGCTACATTATAATTGTCCATTTTCGCATTGTCCTTGAACATATAATCCAGCCAGCTGGTGTTGGCCAGTCCTTGCATGCCATCAAAATTGATTGTCGAAGCCCCCGAATTGAGGGATTGCTCATTCATAATTGTTTTATACTGATGGGCATCCAGTAATTTCGCCTTACGTGATACATTCTGGATACCGGTATAGCCGTCAAAGGACAGCTGGCTTTTACCGGCGGCCCCCATCTTGGTGGTTACCAACACGACCCCATTGGCAGCCTGCGAACCGTATATTGCTGCCGAGGCGGCGTCTTTGAGCACATCGATAGATTGGATATCTGCTGCGTTCAATACCGAAATATCGCCGCCCGGCACACCATCAATGACGTATAGCGGTCCTGAATTACCAATCGTTCCCAATCCACGGACGACCACTTTCATATCCGCTCCGGGCTGACCGGAAGTGGATGTAATTGAAACACCCGGTGCTTGCCCTTGAAGTGACTGTAAGGGGTTCAGCTGATTTCTTTTTTGCAATTCCTCGCCTTCGACTTTCAAGTTTGCACCAGTATTGAGCTTTTTCTTCTGCACACCGTAACCGATGACCACCACTTCTTCCAGATCCGAAGTGATGGGTTGCAGGCGGATGACGCTGTTCACTCCAGTAACAGTAATCTCCTGCGTTTTATAGCCCACGTAAGATATCGTTAGCACGTTTCCTTTTGCGGCCTGCAATGAGAACTTACCCGACTCATCCGTGCTTGTTGAGATCTGCTGATTCTTTATTTTAATACTTGCTCCCCCGATCGGCAAGCCTGAATCAGCGGAAACAACCGATCCTGTAAAGGACTGTGCCCAGACCAGCGAGGTCATGCCGGTCATGACCACCACGGCCACGCCCCTGCTCAACAATTGTTTGCTTATCATATGATTTGATTTATAAATTGGTTTTTACATTATTTTAATTTCACCTGTAAGGCTTTTCCGTTATAAGCGACTGCCGTTGACTTTCTTGTGCTGCTGTCGATACCCACAGTATTTTTGTCATTGACAAAAATGATATTGAATTTTCTGTCGCGCAACATACCCTCAAAATCACCTGTGCGATCAGCCAATGATAAGGTGCTTGTGCTGTGATCATAGCGGATATCAATGCGACTGTATTTTCCCTTTTCGTAATTATAATTATTGCCTTCATCTTCGTAGAGTGAAAACTGACCATCGGCTCCGGCATAGACATATAGATCCAGGACAGCTTGCTTTTTCTCCGTTGTGTATTGCAGCTGCTGACCTATCGGAACGATGGCACCAGCTTTTGCATACACGGGAATACGATCATAGGGTGCATTGACCAGCAGGTCCAGGCCACCGCTTACTTTTTTGCCATCGTATAGATCGTACCAGTCGGCACCCATTGGAAAATGTACTTTCCGGCTTGTTGCACCTTTCTCGGTAACCGGGTTGATTAATAATGCAGGTCCCCAGAGATACTGGTCATTAGGATCAAATCCTGCTTTATCCATCGGAAAATCCATGGCCAACCCTCGGATCATGGAATAATCCTCGAAAAAGGTCTTTGCTGCCAGACTGTAGTTATAGGACAGCAATTTATAGCGCAAATTGATTGAATAGAGCATACTCTTATAAGCCGGGTGTTCCTCGGGTGCAATGTGATAAGGCTCACGGTAAGGGAATTGGCCATGCGCGCGGAATAGTGGTAAGAATGTACCATACTGGTACCAGCGGCTATTGAGCTCGCGCCATTCTTCCAGATCCGGCGTATTAGGTTTATGGAACCTGTTTTCGACCAGGAATCCGCCAGCATCCATTGTCCAATACGGTGTACCCGACATGGAGAAATTTATTCCGCCAGCAATCTGGTCTTTCATATCATGCCATCGGGATGCGATGTCCCCGCTCCAGGCCGCCGCCGCATAGCGCTGCTGACCGGCAAAAAATGAACGCGTCAGGATAAAAACTCGTTTATTTGGATCTGTTGCCCGCTGGCCTTCGTAAATACCTTTTGCATTTTGCAGTGGGAAGGCATTATAGTAGCGCACTGAAGAGCCGATGCTGGGTTGGAAAACTGCTTTACGTTCATCTAGATCAATATTCGAATGAATATCCGGTTCACTGGCGTCCATCCACCAGGCATCGATGCCTATTTTAAACAAGTTGTTGTCCAATAGCTTCCAGAAGGCATCCCTTGCGCCCTGGTTAAAGGGGTCATAAAATGTTGAGGTATAGCCCTTGCCGATCCAATCTTTGCGACCATCGTAAATATTCCGTGGGTAAATCCACTTGTTGGTTTTAAACTCGGCGTATACAGTGGATTCTTCATTGATCTTTGGCCAGGCGGAGATCATGATCTTCAAATTTTGATCATGCAATTTCTTCACCATCGCCTTCGGATCAGGAAAGCGATTAGGATCAAATTGTTGGCTTCCCCAGTCATTTTCTGACCAATAAGACCAGTCCTGCACAATGTTGTCAATCGGAATCTTCCGCTTGCGAAATTCCGCGGCTGTCTGCTCGATTTCAGCTTGCGTTTTATAACGCTCGCGGCTCTGCCAAAAACCAAAACTCCAGATCGGCATAATCGGCGCTTTGCCAGACAAATGCCGATAACCACCGATCACATCGTCCATGGATGTGCCATGGACAAAATAATAATCAATTGCATCCCCGGCTTCGGAATTGAAGGAAAAGAGGTTCTGCCGCACTGCAGGAATTGGGCTCTGCCAATTTAAGGTAAAGTATGACTCACTCCCATCCGGGATCCACTCCATCCGTATCTGGTGCGCCTGGTCTTTTTCCAGGATCTTTTCAAGCTCAAAAGTACCGGCATTCCAGGACTGCCGCCAGCGGTCAGCGACAAGATCGCCATCGATCCACACCTTCATATAGCCCGAGTATTTGAAGTGCAGCACGTGCTTGCCCGTATAGGGTGAAGCCAAGGTACCCTCATAAACGACCTTACTATCCGCAAGCTTCACATCTTTGGGAAACTTGTGCTGATCCGTTAAATAACCATAATCAATGATCGACTCCGGTCGTGAAAGGTATACCTTATCGTTATTTCGATTCATGTAGGTCGCCGTCAGCCAGCCCTCTTGCCCCTCCTTAGATGAAAGTTTCAATGCATTCAGCGGCAATAAAGGACGTACATCACCCGCTTTGGTGATGGAATAGTTATGCCAGAGCAAGCCATAGTTGTTGGTTGAAAGCAAAAATGGAATTCCGATTTCAGTATTATACTGCAGGAGGGTGACCTGTTTTCCACGGTTGTAGTTCATGACAGCGTTCTGATGCTGCCCAAGACCATATATACCCTCTTCAGGACTGACAATAAAGTCCTGGTTGAGGTGATAAAAAGCATCCCCATTGTGGCTACTGGCAGTAAAGGAACTGGAATTTCGCTTTGCCTCTTTCAGAATGGGACGGCCCTTTAAGTCATAAAACTCCACCTTACCAGTCTGCAATGAAACCATAGCCCGCAGATCGGCTGTCAGTATCGTGGCAGTAGAATCGTTTGATCCTATGGTCAGTGATTTCAGCTGCCGATGCAATGAGTCTACGATGACCAAGCTCTGCAGTTTCGGTAAGACAGCTCCGCTAGGAACTACCGTTACCCGTACGATCTTATCCGTGATGGCGTCCAGATAGATGTCCTGGTCTATTGATGTTTCGGAGTTTTTGAAACTGACCCTTATGCCAGTGGCCATTTTTTCAAGCTGAGCTTTGTGAGTTTGTGCGAATCCCTGATGCACGATTGCAAAGAGCATCAAACCGTTTAAAGCATACGTTATGTTGCGCATTAAAATAAGATTTATTGGTTACTGTATTCCCTTGGTTATTGATGTCCTTCCCAAACGAAAGAACAAATCAAAGATATGGTGCAACCGGTTGTCTTAAGGCTATGATTTGTTAACTTTTAGGGTGTAATTTGTTAACATGCAGCAGGCAGTGATTAGATGGGTTGATAGCTAATTAAATGACTTAAAGCTTCTTACGGTAAAAAGAAGGTAGGTTGCCAAAGGCGGATTTAAAATATTTGCTGAATTGCTTTGGATTGCCAAATCCCACTTCATAAGCAATTTCTGCCATGGATAATTTGGAATTCTGGACGAGATGCATGGCCCGTTTCAGCCTGATATGCCGGATATATTCCATGGGCGAATAGCCGGTAATGGCGAGTACTTTTTTATAGAGTCCAACTCGGGTGATGTGCAGGCGTTTTGCCAGTAGTTCCACTGAGAGCGTGGAGTCGCTGAGGTCCTGCTCGATTTCCCTGACCAGTGCCCGTATAAACTGCTCATCCGCGGATTCGATCTCCGGCTGTGACAGATTCACCTGAATCTGTTTTTTATATCGTTTTACCAGGTTTTGTTGTTGGCTGAGGATCTGCGCGATTTTGGAACGCAGTAAACCGATATGGAAAGGTTTGTTGATGTAATCACTTGCACCTGCCTGTAGTGCTTCGACGGCGAGCTGCTGGTTGACCACCGCTGTTACAATAAGGACCGGAATATACGTCAGCTTTGCCTGTTTTTTGATATGAACGCAGAGATCCAGCCCACTTTCAACGGGTAAGTTCAAGTCGGTCACCACCAGATCGACCTTTTGCTTCAACAGGCATGCTTTCGCTTCGGCTACAGTAGCCGAGGTAAATATGATATAGTCCGTCTGCAGCGTGCGCTCTAAGTAAAGCAAGAAATCAACATCATCCTCGACCACCAGAATACAGGGTTTATCTGAGTGGCCGTTTTTCTGCGGCTCAATAATCATCTCACTATGTTGTATAGGTAAATTCACTGTGAATGTTGTCCATTCTGGATTACTTGTTAGCTCGATGTTACCACCAAGAAATTCGATATAATCTTTCACGATAGACAGGCCAATGCCTGTTCCCTGGTTTAATTTCCCATTGGGCACTTCTAGCTGAAAATAGCGTTCAAAAACACGGGACTGCAGTGATTCGGGAATTGGTGCACCTGAATTCTGAATTTCAATATGAAGTACTTGTCCTTTTTCACCAGCTGTCAGCTCTACTCTACAGACGACCTCACCAGCCGTTGGGCTAAATTTGATCGCGTTGGAGACCAGATTATGGAGAATGCTTTCCAGCTTATGCTTGTCAAACCATCCGGCTTGTCCCTCTGGTGCAATATGTACCTGAAAACGGATCTGATTAAGTTGCGCCAGTCCAACGAATGAACTGAGTTGTTGGCGTATAAATTCCATTAGATCACCGTACTCCTCATTCCGCTCCAGTTCACTTTTTTCTAGCTTTCGGAAGTCCAGCAGCTGATTCACCAATTTAAGCAGACGATCTGCATTTTTCTTTATGAGGGTAAGATCAGTCTTTTTGCTGGCATCCTGTTCTTCGTCCAGCAATTGCTGAGCCGGTGTCAGAATCAAACTGATTGGTGTACGGAATTCATGGCTGATATTGGTAAAGAAACGCGTTTTCATGGCATCCAGTTCTTTAGCCTGCAAGGCCTGCTCTTTCGCCAAATAAAGTTGGTTACGTGTCTTAACCCGTAGCTTTGTCCAATAATAAAATGCCCAAAGAAGGGTTAATACTACTGTAGCATAAAGCACAAAAGCCCAGTTTGAGCGCCAAAAAGGCGGCTGGATATCAATCGTCAGCAGCAGCACCCGTTCGGACCAATTATTGGAACCGATGGCCTGCCTGATGTATAAACGATACTTTCGGGAGTCCAGATTGGTAAAACTGGCCCGCATTGTCCCCGGTTCAAAGTCAAACCATTCATCACTTAGTCCCAGCAGTTGATATTGATAGAAACCCATATGTTGCTGCAGGTAATCGAAAGTTGATAGTTCGACGGAAAGAGCGTTAAGGTTATAGGACAAATTCAGTTCTTTTAGGTTTTGAAGAGATTGATCGTAAATCACACGACCAGAGAATTCCTCGCCTACGGCAATTTGTTTGTTGAAAAGATATAGATTGGAGAGCACTGGTAATACCAGTGTATGCTCCGCCCTAATTTTTGCAGGATCAATAAAATTAAAACCCTTTGGTCCGCCAAAAACTAATCGACCATCCCGTAATGTTAAGGCCGCATTCTCATTGAAAACATTGCCCTGCAGGCCTAATTCTTGTGTAAAATTGCGGATAATAAATTTCTCTGGCGACCCCGTTTCCACAATCTTGGATAAACCTTTATTGCTGGAAGCCCAAATATTACCTTGGTAATCGGTCAATAAAGCCAGGATTGCATCATCGCCGAGTCCATCTTGCTCGGTCAGATAGCTTATTTTGTCGCCTGCGATTATGTGCAGTCCCTCTTGTGTAGCCACCCAGATGCGTCCTTTTTTATCCTCCTTCACATCATAGATCAGATCGTTCAGGAGCTTGATTGGCGAACTGCTGCTCGTGATATTTTTAACCTTCCCATCAGGGTTCAATACCACTAACCCAGTCGCGGTACCGATCCACAGTCTTTTTTTCGAATCCTCAAAGATTACGGAGATATAACTATTTTTAATAGTTTCACCTCCGGTATTGTAGGTCTTGGAAAAGTGTTCTGTTTTCTTATCAAATTGATATAGTCCGGTGCTGAGTGTACCTACCCAGAAACGATTAAAGCTATCTGTGTAGATTTCCCATACACTATCATCGTTTAGTTTTCCTGGACCAGCATCCCGATGGAAAACCTTAAAATTTTTACCATCAAAACGGCACATTCCTCCCCTATAAGTCCCGATCCATAATAAGCCCTCCGCATCCAAAAGTAGTGAAACAATCACATTGCTGCTTAAACTATTTGGATCGCCAGGATCATGGAGATACTGTGTAAAGGTCTTTTTTGTACTGTCGTAATACAACAGTCCGCCACCATTGGTGCCGATCCAGAGGTTGCCCTTTTTGTCTTCGACAAACTTATTGACATCATCATATGGAAGCGATTTGGGCAAGCCGGAATGGTTTTTTACTAAGGGAAACAACAACAGGTTGGGATGATAATAACTGATGCCACCCTTATAGGTACCAGCCCAGATAATCCCCGAGTGATCTTTGTACAGACAAGTGATACTGTTGTAAGGAAGACTGCGCAAGTCATAGCCATCATGATCGATAATCTCTATACGCTGATTTTTCTTATTGTACACATTAATGCCACCATGATCGGTCCCTAGCCAGATAAGACCAGCGTCATCCTGAGTGACATTCCCGACAAAGGGATTAGACAACTCCCTTTCCAGGTGTCTAGTCGACCAGCTTTTCACTTCAAGATTATAGACACCAATTGGAATATCCTTTGAGTAAATCCAAAGGTCTCCCTCGTTATCGGCGAATAAATTAAAATTTACACTTTTAATACCAATAGGCAGCTGGATTGTTTGCCTGCTTTTCAATGACTTTGTATCGACAAGGCCCAACAAGCCATTTTCATAGATTAACCAGATCGCCTGCCCCCGCCCTTCAATTACATCAGTAATTCTACTATCCTTGCTCAATTGGGGAACAGTTCGATAAGATTTCTTTTGGCTATCATAGAGTAGCAGCGTACGGTCACTGTACAAGAGCACAAAGTTGTGTTCATCTAATGCACGGATCGTATAGACATCTTTTACAGGCAAGCGCAGATTTGTCAATACGGAATCAAGCTCTTGGATGATCTTGCCAGACCGCTGATTATAGATATTCATTTGGCTACTGGTCCTGATCCAGATATTGCCTTCAGGACCATCGAAGATTCCTGAAATAACATTGGCACTCAACCCGCTACCTTTACCGGCCGAATACCGAAAATTGGTAAACTGCTGGCCGTCAAAACGACTTAAGCCAGATTCGGTACCAAACCAAAGGTAATTATACTTATCTCGTAGCGCACAATTCACGTGGTTATGAATAAGCCCCTGATCGGATGTTAAGGTCTTGAATGCATAGGTATTATCCTGGCTAAATGCTTCTGGTTGGCCCAGTAGAATAAACAGGAATATGGATAGTGTAAAGTGTAAAAATGAGTTAAGCTGCTGCATTGGTTATGATATGCTCAATGATACAAAAATTGAGCAAATACAACAAATACCAAACCTCTTTTTATCAAAAATAATATACGGACATGTATGGTCTATATTTTCTAAACTAAAACTTCATGTGGACACCCAATCCCAACCGAAGGCTCGAAGAATGAACAGCATTCAGCTGACTTATCGTGCTGGTACCATCAGACTTAAACAGTTGGTCTGTACCTGTTCTGGTACTCAGGCCTGTATAACCGATCTGTACAAATGGGAAAATTGATTTGGTAACTTGACGCTCCAACCGGAAGTTCACTTCCCAGCCCATACCTTTTGCTTTATGGGTAAAGCTAATGGGATGGTTAAAATCCTCCTGCAGGTTCCAATTGGCATTTGCGGAATAACGGGGGAAATAGATGCCGCTGACATCGAGCAGCAGACTCCAGTGATCAGTATGATAATCAGTCTTTAATCCCAAAATGAGACCATGCCATCGGGGTTTATAAGTACTTTTCAGTTCCTTACTCTCCACAAGTGGTTGTGCGCCATCCAGCATATATAACGTTTGATAGCGACCAAAATAACCGGTATGTGCTGCAAATGCCAACTTTTCGGTTGTCCGGATCGTGTAAAAAATTTCAACCCGGATATTGCTTGAATGACCCCGATTGGCCTTGAAATCATAGTCTGCAGTTTTTACAGCTCTATTATCGCTTGCATAATCAGCATCATTGACGGTACCTTGGCTGATCCAAAAATGGCGAAAGGCAACTTCGGCCTGTAAAGCCGAGGATAACGCTATAGTTGAGGAAATTCCTATTTCAGGCCCCCTGAGTTTCCGCCATTTGAGTTCGGATAATATATTTGGATTTTGTCCATTTTCATCACCCGCAATATTCCAGTCCAATTTTTCCTGATTCCAACCTATAACAGGTATTATCGTGAATTTAGACTTTTTTTCCTGCGCAGGAGCAGCAAGAGCAAACAAGCTCGAACAGAAGAGAGCAAGATATTTTTTCATACACCAGAAAGATCATACACCCCGATATACCGGAGTGTATGAAAAGATCAGCTTAATAATTAATTTTTAGGATAGACCTGCCCAATAAAGGACTTGTCCGTTGCGGACAGTACCGTATTGTTGCCAACACTAAAACCATTGGTCGTTAATGCGCTGCTGACAGAATAATGCATGATTGAACTCGGATCATAGCTGCTATATTGCGTCTGAGTCGTGTCATATTTTGCAAACAGATTATTATCGACATCACTTTTACTCCAATAATTTGGATATCCGGCATAATAGGTATATACCTTGTCTTTATCCCATGGAATGGCCGCCAAAGGATGCTGATGTTCGTGGATCATACCCAGGGCATGGCCAAATTCGTGGATGACTGTCCGGCTAAATTCGGAATCTGGTGTGTTATCATCAAACCAGCCAAAATTCATAGTTTCCTGATTAGAAGCAATGCGCAATGCGTCGGTACCGATATACGAGTAAGATCCAGCACCATCGGTGAAGGTAACTCTTAACTGTGCTTTACCACTGGTAACAAAGCGAAAGGTAATATTGGCGTATTGGGACCATTCGTTGGCGTATTGCATTACTTTTTGGCGTACTTTGGTCGATCCACCGTACAAGCGTACGGTGATGACACTGCCATTAGTCCATTTTTTTGCACTGATCACCGCGCCTCTAGGATCTGTACCCCCAGGCAAATAGACGTCTTTACAGACATGTGCATCTTTAAAGCCGGCTGGTATGTCGGCTTTTGAAACAACTTTCAGTTCTTCAGAATCTTGTGGGGCTTCTGTACTGTCTGCGTTTTTGTTGCAAGCTACGAGCGTAGCCGAAGCGGAAATGATCAATCCAAATAGGATTTTTTTTCTTAATTCCATACGTTCTAATTTTTTAATCAATCATAATTTAAGTCAGCTTACAACGTGGCCACATGAAAAACTAACAACCATAAATGTAACACTCCTGTTACACTAAGCCAAAGCTAAAAAATTATATTTATTGAAACAATAGCTTCTTTGAGAAATAATCAAATAAAATTAAATACATAACGCTTATTTAATCTTCAAATTAAAAATTAACTATTGCAGCACTAATCTTCTGATGGCTGGTCAAGAACCCTCGAGCCAAAGATATAATCTCAGACGCCATATAAAATCGATCTATGATGCATCTTTTGCTCAGCATGGCGCTAAAGCAGAGTTTTGTGTTCCATCAGATATGCCAGGGCTTCGGTGACTGCCTGTACGCTGCTTTTGGGGTTAAATCCTAGTTCCGTTTTTGCCTTAGAAATATCGAAATCCTGTTGAAGTCCTGAGAACATCGCAATATCTTTTGTCGTGATTATGGGTGGCTTTCCTTTTAGCTTCGCTGACAACTGCATCAATCCCGCAATTCCATAGAGCATAAACTTGGGAACAGAGGCTGGAATACGTAGATTAAGCCCAGGGTATAGTTGTTGCGCTATTTTGGTCGTATCAGTGATGCGCAGACACTTTTCATTTGCTAGTATGTAACGATCCCCCGATTTCCCTTTCGTGGCGGCGAGGTAACAGCCTTCGGCGACGTCTTTGACATCCACCCAATTGAGTGCAATATTGGTGTCGACGGGAATCTGTTTGGTTAATATCAATCTTAAGATATCATAGGAAACATTCAGGGGAAGAGTAGCTTCACCGCCGATCATGGCACTGGGCATTACGGAGACCAATTCGACACCCAATTCCTTTGCCAATTTGAACGCTAGCCTTTCCCCGTCATTCTTCGAATTGTAATAGGCATCCCTGCGATCCGGATTGTAACCGTTGGATTCTTTGGTGGGCGTGTACGTATAGTCCAGTGCAGCTATGGAGCTTACATAAACGATTTTTTTTACACCTGCTTCAGCGGCAGCTTCAATGGTATTCCGCGTCCCCTGCATATTCACTTCGTAGATCTCTTTTTGTGGATCTTTGGCCCATAGTTTAAAAGCGGCACCCACAGCATAGAAAGTTTCGACACCCTGTAACACATTTTTAAATGCGGCTTTATCCATGATGTCTGCCTGAACGACTTCGCAATTCAGCCCTTTTAGACTGTCGCTGCGACTGATATTCCGCACCGATGCGCGTACTTGAAAGCCCTTTCCTATCAATAATCTGACAAGGTTATTACCTAAATGCCCGTTCGCTCCGGACACCAATACTAAATTTTTAGTTGACATGTGTGTAGATTTTAAATGTTTCAGCAAAGTTCTGCCCTGGCGATTTAAAACCACTTCACAAATGTTACCTAATGATCCGTTTACGGATGCGGCTCAAACTTTTGGGGTTCATGCCCAGAAAAGAGGCAATATATTGCATCGGTACGTTGTGGAGCAATTCCGGTTGCTCGGCTATCAGTTTCAGATAACGTTTTTCAGCTGTAAGTGTCGCCAGTTCCTTCGCTCGTTTCTCATTGTAGGATAGCGACTGTTGAAACACATAGATACTGAAATCTTTAAATGCAGGTGATTGTTCAATTAAAAGATCAAGATTCCTTTTGTCGATTCGAAGTAGTTCACAGTCTGTGATGCACTCCAAATTTTCATCCGATCGGGTTTGATTGTTGAAGTTTACAAAAGAAGTGATAAATCCCGGTGGACAGTTGATATGGGTTGTTACCTCATCCCCCTTATCGTTATAATGAAACAAGCGGACAAAGCCCGATACAACGAAATACAGATAGGCGGGCACCTTCCCCTCCTCCTCGATGATATGGTTTTTAGGAAACTTTACCGGTTCCAGATGATGTTGGCACATATCCTTTTCCAGACTTGAAAGTGTGACTTGTTGTGTAATTAGTTCAATAAACTTTGTATGCATTTCCTGCCGATTATTTTCTTTTGCAATATAGGGAATAAATCCGTGTACCATAGCGCTCTTTTTCTGGAATAGAACCCACCAAGATAACTGGAATCCAACACAGGAGAAAAAAGCCAGGGTATTTAGTTATGCGATAGATCGCGATGGCGTTCCTTACGGACAAAATCAGATTGTCCCAACCAACTATCCAGTTACACGACAATTGATCTCATTGGTTAATCCCTAAAAAATAACTTATAGCTAATCTGGCAATTTCCGCTTTTGGCGATCTCGCTTAGTTTAATAGCAAAAGGCTGACTTGCAAAAAATGTAAGTCAGCCCTTTTTGTATTACTACGCTTTTTAAACAGTGCAGCGGGAGACGCTTCCTCATACGTATTAGAAAAGAAAACTATATTTTAATACCGACTGGAAACCACGTAATGGAATGGTTTGGCGGTTTTCCAGGTTCGGAGTCAAACTGTAACTGGAATATATTTTTTTATTAAGGATATTATTGATGTTGAGTTCCAGGCTATGTTTACTTTTAAGAGGTTTATAGCGGATAGATGCGTCTAGAAAGCCATTGGCGATGGGATCAAGCCCGCTACTTTGATAACTGCCATAACTCCAGGTTCCCTTCACAAAGAGGTAAGTGCCAACAACATAAAGCATTCCTAAGCTATGTGTATTCGATGTATATTGGTTGGAACTCCGCTCCGCTTCACTTTTTAGTCGATTTCGAAAATCGCTATAGGTATACTGATAGGATAATGTGGTGTGGGAGATGCCCTTATATTCAAGCCTTGGGCTGACGGTTATTGTCGTGCCAGTGGCTGCAGCAAATTGACCATTCAAAAATTGATTGTATTTGTTTTGATTCGCACTTGCATTCAACCCCAGATAAATCCCCTCTTTCAATAAGGATTTAGACATACCCAATGTCAGCGCATTACTGCTCGTCCGATTGTCATAGGGCATCAACTTACTGATAATGCCGTGCTGTGTCACATCCTGACCGACTAAATAATCATTTTGTGTCCGCAGATGTGATGCTGTTACATTCAGGTAAAATAAGCTGATTGGTCGTTCGATAGCATAACGTAATGTATACGCTTGATTTGATGTGAAATACAGTGGTGCAGCGAAACTTTTTATTTCCCTGAAATTACTCAGAATCGGGTACGGATAGAGCTGGTCGAGATCCGAATTTTCCTGATTAAAACGTAGGGACAATAGGAAATAATCTCGATTTGGTAGATAAGCCTGTAGGGAAACGGAAGGCGTAAACAGTAGTTTCTTCGTCTCTGTGGTTGACCCCGCATGGCGATCTGTAATATCCCATGCGTTCCAGGTCAAGGGAAACGCGCCAGAAAGGATAAAGTCTTTATTTTTCCAATCCAGTTTCACACCAGCGGACATTTGCTGTTGTTGCCAGCGCAGATTGTTGTCGGGAAACCTTTTGTTATCAAATACAGCCCCATCTTTGACCAAGTCTAATGCCGAGTTCAGTTCTTTATTGAGGTAATTCAAACGGGCAAAATAAGTACGTTTTAAGCGTGTATTATTACGTGTATAGGCCACTTGTATATTACCATTGGTCTGTGGTAAAGAGACAGTTTGCCGAACAGCATCATAGGGCTGATTTTCATTTAAATAATTCGCCATTACACCGGGAAATACCTCCAAGCGATCTTTATGCCATTTTTTCGCCAGATCCAGATTAAAAGTGATCAGATCCTTGTTTTTTAATTTGGGCGTATACTCCATGGATTCGGATATAAAATTCAGCTGATCCCGCCCCCATTGGTCATAGCGTGCCCCATCATCGAGTAACCAGGTGTGATGGTTTTGGTTTTCGGCTTTAAAATCGATTATATTTTTCAAATAATACCGATTATCGTTGCCTTCCAAGGTGAAGCTGCCACGCCCATAAAGTGGTTTTTTTGTCGTATTATAATAATTATTATAAGTGACCTGACTGCCATCGGCCAAAAGATATCTTTGTGTACCATCGCTACTGAGCTGCTCCCGGTCGGCCCACAGGTTGCCATTCACACTAGAGCTCCATGCCTCGGACCATTTATAAAATTGATTGGTGTTAAAGGCGACAGATCTATTGTTGTAATATTTGTTTGTCGGTACTGAGGGCGTTGCCGCTGCAATCGGTTCGGTCAGGTTGAATGAGTTGATGGATTCCACATCATTGTTAATGCGCTCACCAATTGAATTATATTGCAGTGTATTGAGGGTTTTGTACTTCTTTTTGAAGCTCATGGCATTCCCATTGATAAAGCCATCGATTGGTGCGGCAATACCAACAGTAGCTTCACCTGACCAGATCATTTTAGCATCTTCGTTAAGAACAAGATTTAATGCGACATCTTCGGAGTTGCTTACCCCCTGTTTGACTTTTTTATGTTCATGATTTTGCACAAGTTCAACGTCTTTGACCGCTTTGGGTTGTATTGTTCTAGTGCCAACGCCATAGCCATTCTGAAAGATATTGTCCCCATCGACGTACATCCGGCTGACGGTTTTGCCATTGTGCTTGATGACGCCGTTGTCGTCAACCTCTATACCGGGCATGCGGCGCAGTACATCGCCGATGTTCCTGTCTTCTGCAGAAACAAAGTTGTTGACCGCATACCGGGTGGTATCACCGGCGCGCCGTACCGCCAGAGGTTTACTCTTGACGGTAACATCTGCCAGCTGAATGGACTTTTTAACGAGTTCAAAGTCCACTCTCGGACTTTGGCCTTTATAGTCCTTACGGACTTTCTCATACGAAATATGGCTGACCTCGATCCATTGAACTTTGGACATTTCTTCTTTTGTCAGGTTAAATACATACTGTCCCGTACTATTGCTTCTGACGGTATGGAGGCTGCTGTTGGCGTAGCCAATGACGATAGTCGCATAGGGTATTGCCTGTTTGTTGCTACTGATAATACCCTCAATTTTCTCCTGCGCAAAAGTAAGCGTGGACACCATGGTCAAGCATAGGCTACAAAAGATTTCTTTCATCAGAATCGTTATTTGATCGTACGTTCAACAGGATTGTTCAACTGAAATTTTTGTTTATTTTTCTCGCTTTCTTTCATCAACGCCTCGGCTTGTTCCTGCGAGATTTCCCGCCCGTCCTGCGTCTTGAACTTTACGGTAGCACCAGCAGGTAATTGAGCCATCATCGCTCCCAGCTTGTCCGCTTTACTGTTTTCCATCGCCTTGCGGTACTTTTCATAGGGAAGTTCGGGTAGTTTGTCGATCTCCATCAGGGGCATCTTGTCTGCGACCTTATCCAATCCAGCATAACGAAAGCGAACTTCATTGGTCAAATCTTTGGCTTCAAGGATGGCACCCGGCAAGCCATTTAGCTTCCAGGGGCCTACCGGGAATGGGATTTCTTCGGTAAACCAGGCTTCATAGGTACGACCACCAAATTGCCCTATCGCTTTGATACATCCATATCCTCCGATATCCCGCTTTTCTTCGGTGATGGCCCAATCTATTTTATAGTTCTTGTTGGGGTACACTTTATACAATTGACCGAGCATCGTCACTAGGCAAGGGCTCTCCCCCGTTCCGAAAGGTGTGTACAGATTGACCAATCCATCAGACTGGTCAATAGCATCCATACTGATATGAAGTGCCCCCTGTTCTTTATTTTTTTCCATGGGCGCCATTGAATAGAAGGCGTTTCCGTTACCGATATATAGGTACATGGAACGTGTAATAGGAGCCTCCTTTTTTGTGCTGTCAGCGATATGTTCAAAATCATACTTAATAAACATATTCACTTGATTGTCTTGAGCAAATAGCCCTTGGACAAAGAGAAAAAGACCGATAATAGCGGTCAGCGAAAACTTTGTTGTGTTCATTTTTATTACTTTTATATTGTCAGTGGATCAAAAGTAGAATGCAAGTCGAGCTTCCATTCCAATTGCTTTGTTAAATACTGTTAACCGGAAACGGAATTGTTAACTACTGTTAAGTAATGTTATGAACTGTTAGCAGATCCCTCTTTTTCGTAGATTTTAGCTAGCATTGTAGCTGAGAATTTTATTATGACTACACACAGGAAAACACGCGTTATCATTGCCTTACTAATCGCTAGCACGATAGCTGTTATTGTCATGCAGGTGTTTTGGCTGTCCAATGCCTTTCGTATCAATCAGCAAAAGGAGAAGATCATGATACAAGGAGCCATCAAAGATGCCATAGATGTCGTTCGTCTCAAAACATACTTCGGTATTGATAGCTCCCTCTCCAAGGAACAATCGTCCATTCTGCGTGCCATGGGGGGGATACTTGACCAGGTCTCCAATAATGAATTGAAAGGCGTTCAGATTCATCGGCAGATTACAAAGGATTCAACGACGAAGAAAAGCTGTGATACTTGTACAAACGCCTCAAAAAAGACGACCCATGAATTTCGGATGGATATCGCAGAAACTGGCAAGGATGTCGAGAAAAAGCTGGTCGATTCGATCTTAAGGGCAAATCATACGGGCAAACTCCCTAAGCATGTAAAAGTCACCCCGCGTAGCCTCAAAGACACTTTCGTTCAACTTTCTTCAAAGGGCAATAAAGGAATAGGTACCGCATTGGCTGATACAGCATTGGCAAAAAAGCCGGAGAAGCCATCAAAGTCTATCGTTGCTCGGCAGTTTAGTGGCTCGGCCGTCAGGGTTTATGCAAACGATACCGAATCCACACAAAAAGACGTGGATACGCTTGCTATTGGCTTATTGCTGGACTCATTGATAGGCACCAATTTTGAGGAATTACAATTGAAGAATCAATTTAAAGTGTCCTTTGCTACTCTTGCAGATAGCGCAAAGCAATCATTGGATTCCGTCGCTCACTACCTCTTGTTGAGAAGTACCATCAGCCCCACCTACAGTGCAGTGATTAGCGTAGAACCGGATCTGTTCACAAGCTTAGATGGCATGAAATGGCTACTTTTCGTTTCTATACTTATCTTGGGAATGCTATTTTATACTGCGCTTGCCCTTATTAATTCCTTCAATCGCGAGAAGCAAATGACCGAGATTAAGAATGATTTTATCTCAAATATGACTCACGAGTTCAAAACACCTATCGCCACAGCAAGTCTCGCGGTAGAGTTGATGAGCAAATTTGGGATAAAGAATAACCCTGAAAAATTGGATGAATATCTCAATATCTGCGGTGCCGAACTCAAGCGTGTATCGACCATGATTGAGACCGTACTTCGGCTAGCACAGGATAATCCATATATTTTGGAAAAAGAGTCCACCGATCTCAGCCAGATGCTGCATGATTTTCAGCGTCAGACAAAGCCCAAACTTGATGAAGCGAAAGGAAAGTTGACAATAACAATCGCAGATGATTTTCCGGCTGTAGAGGTGGATAAGACCCATTTGGAAAACATTCTCTATAATCTGCTCGATAATAGCCTTAAATATAGCCGGCAGGCGCCTGTTATTCAGCTCCTTGTCAGCCTGGATAAACAGTGCTTCCGGTTATCATTTAGTGACAACGGCATGGGGATTCCAAGGGATTACCTCGACCGTGTATTCGATCAATTCTTTCGGGTACCCATGGGCAATGTCCATGCAACGAAAGGTTTTGGCTTAGGCTTGTCCTATGTAAAAAAAATCGTGGAGCTCCATGACGGTACCATTCAGGTGGAGAGTCAATTAGACAAGGGAACGACATTTGTCCTTTATATTCCAGTTAAATCTTAATTCGTTTGTTATCATCCTTATGAGTAAAATAAAAGTATTATTGGCCGAAGATGAACCCATGATGGGCAAGCTGATCAAGGAAGCCTTAGAACTCCGAGATTTTGAAGTCGTTTGGGCTGTGGATGGTCTCAAAGCGTTTTCCTCCTTCTGTGTTGCACGGCCTGACATCTGTATCTTTGATGTGATGATGCCCTACAAGGATGGATTTACCTTGGCGCAAGAAGTACGTGGACTAGCCAGCGAAGTTCCGATTATATTTTTGACGGCAAAGTCGACAATTCAGGATCTGGCCACAGGCTTTGAGGTTGGTGCCAACGATTATATCAAAAAGCCATTCAGCATGGAAGAATTGATTATTCGCATGCATGCGCTCCTCAATAGGTGCTCTTCCTTTAAACAATCTCCTAGCAGCCTGAAGGAAGAATATGTCATTGGCAAATTTCATTTTAGCTTCAGGAATCTACAGCTTAGTATAGGCAATAAACAGCAGATACTATCTTATAAAGAAGCTCAATTACTGAAACTATTAGTTGATCATCGGGATGCTGTACTCGACCGCAAGGTAGCGCTAGACTATGTTTGGGGTGATGATAGTTATTTCAATAGCCGGAGCATGGATGTTTTTATCAGTAAACTGCGTAAGTTTTTGGAAGGGGATCCCGCGATTAAGATTGTCAATATCCGCGGCAAAGGCTTTAAGTTGGTTGTTGGTTGATCTGTCTTACTTCTTGATCAAAACGTTGCCGCCAGTACCGACCAAACTGTTTTTCCAGCATCTCAAAATATTTTTCATTATGCTGTTCATACCTTTGCTTTTCGCCCGGTATAATTTCGCAGCCACCTTCAATGCGTTCATACCGGATACCCCATTTTTTGATGGTACTGTCCAATGCGCGGTAATATCCCTCCGGAGGCAGCTCACCCTGCCGATAATCTATCCATTTTAAGCTGCTGTCTCCACCTTTTCCGGTCGCGATATTGTTCCGGGCGGTTTGTGTTCCTTCGCAGGAGAGGAAAAGAAAAAACAACAGGCAGAAGTAGTATCGTATTTTCATATGATTTCCAAAACTGTATAGTTTGATAAATCTGTTCCTAAAATCCGTGGTTTTATTCGCCACATCATGGTTCTGTTCTGAGGATTCCCTTCAGTCAGATCTTTTCTCAAAAACGAATATAGGTATATATGGTTTTTAGGAAATACAAGTTCATCATCCTGAACGATTGGGTTTTCATTTAGATCTTCCGCCATTTTCTTGACCAAATTTAGTGGGCTGCTGGAAAAGATCGGGATCTGTTTAAAATGAAGTTGCCCTGCCCTATTATCAGCAAAGATTTCGGTCAATTGTTCGTTTTCATATTCCAATGTCAATCCGGTTGTCATTCGATGTTGCATCAAGACAATACCCCGCTGGTCATTCGCATTTGTTGCTTCTAACGCTTCCATGACAGTTTTCAACTCGGCTTCGGTAATAAAGTCTTTTAGTAAGTTGTACGTATCCAAGACATGATCTTTCATGTCTGCGGGATTATGTTCTGAGGTAACTTTGCCTAAAAATTCATCAAAGGCAGCGACCTGTAGTCTGCTCATCCGAAATGTCACTTTTCCTAATCCCACAGCGGGCAACAATTCCCAATGACTATTGTCAGTTTTTTCTCTCATGTTTGGATCAACTATCAATATGTTCTAACGCTCATTATTATCCTGCTGAAAGCCCTTGATCTCCTTATGCTGATCTTTTCGTGTTTCAAAGGCGACAAATTCTTCACAGGCATTTTGGATAACTTCGGGCAGAGGCTCCTCATTTTTACGCCAGCTAATTTTCTTTATTGGCCAGTCGCAGCTTTCGTTGTAAGATTTATGCGCTTTCAGCTTTTCATTGGTCAGTCTAAAATCGTTGCACCAATAGGCATGGCCCAATCTGAAATTCGTATAGAAATCGTCCAGGCTGTCAAATAACGTATGGGCATAACCTGATGTTCTTAATATATTGTTCCAAGCCGTTTCTTCGCTGATCAATCCGGCCATAAATGAGGTCCGGGATAATTCAATGACCCGGTTTAGGTCAAATCCCCAGAGCAATTGTGGTGGTCTGTTATCCTTTCGTTCCCAACAGCTCTCGACATAAGCCTCGGGCAATTGCGTGAGGGCCGCTATCCTGCGCTGCATATTTTGTCTGGCCTCTACTGGCATCAATGCCTTATCGGCGGCAAAAAGCTGACTGTGCATGCCGTTAAAAAGCCGGTCAATGGTTTCATGATAGGACTGTGCCGACAGTACACCCCAACTTTGGTCATTGCCCGCCAGCCGTTCTTCTTTGCTGGTCACAATAAATGTCCTGAAATCCTTCACTGCCGCCCCCCTGGCTTCACAGGGCCAGTATTCCAGGGTTTCGATCCACTCCCCATGCTGATAACCATCGGGCGCATCCAATTGTAGCGCTTCCCGTTTCTCCTGCGGGAGCCAGTCGGCACCATACAGTTGGTAATACCGCTTTTGCTCCTTTATTCGTTTACGGGTCATTTTCCGAACTAAAAAACTACCGAGTAAAGCCCCCAAAGCTAATGCAAGCACAATGCCGCTATAGTACATCCAGGATTGTACCTTGTTTATTTCCCGTAGCCTGTCCAGCACAGCATAGGTAATCACGACGACCACAGCAGCGAGTACAAAAGCTGCCCATCCCGAAACAGTGGCATTACCATCCTGCGGATTATACTTGGGGCGGGCGTCCTTTTCGCCCGGTTGATTCTGAATAAATTCTTGCATATCTGTTGTTTCAAACATTTCCCTACCGCGTTAAAAAATAAGTTTGCATGTAAGTGATACCTTCCGAACTTGCGGTATTTCTAAAAGTCAGCTTGTTAGCCGTTAGTTCAACAATCGTTTGTTCGTTCTCCCATAACAGGAGTTTATTATTTGCTTTCACTTCGTAGGGAAACTCATCCTCACCCTCGGCGTTTGTTTTTACAAGACCATTAGCGGAAAAATCGAAGTAAATATTTTTAGGATCGTTGTTAATGACTTCAGGTGGCTCATTCCCTGTTTTTGTTTCCTCTATAAATTCCACCAAGTTCCAACGTCCCAGAATTTTCTGCCGCATGACCTGAACGATTTTATCTTCCTCGTTGCCTCCCTCCTGATCTGGACTGTCTTTTTTACAGGCGGTACCTAGTGCAAGGACGGCAATTATAAGGAATATAGTTACTAAAAATTTATTGATTTTCATCTACTTGCTATTTTCTTAACGTAATTGTGGTTGTATATGTTATGTCGTCCTCTTTTTCAATACTGCGCATAATGAAACTTGTCTCGGTCAGCTCTATGATCGTATAGGTGCCACCATCAATATCGATTTCAGCTCCATTCAGCTTATAATCATCCTGTCTTTCATTGGAACTATTGATGACATAAGATATTGTCCCATCCTGACGGAAATCAATATAGTCCCCCATTTCTCCTGGCTTTGTTTTTACCTTGGGGGGATTTGGAGGTTCAAGCGTTTCTGTAACCTGCGAGACAAAGGTCCATTTCCCCAATATCCTTTCCGATATAGGTTTATCGGATATTTGATCTTTTTTACAGCCCATCATACTGAAGGTGAGGAGCAAAACGAAAAGATTAAAAATTGTCTTTTTCATCGGTCTATAATTTGTTTTCTATCTATTCCACATGATATTTTAAAGAGAGGTAATAGTACCTGTCGTCCTTGGGCTGGTAATAGGCTGTGTCTTCCACCTCATCATTTGTGGTGGAATAATCGACTACAGCTTGTAATGGTCCCAGTTTTTTACCGATGGCGGTAGCCATTTTTTCTGCACGTGCTTTTCCGTCGGCAAAAGCAGCTGCGATCACCTTTGAAAAATCTTTCACGGGCAGATAGTTCACCCTCCGGGCGGTAATGGATTGCGTACCGCTTTTATCCACCATCAGGTTACTCAACTTGATGATATCGCCAGGATCCGTTGTTTTAACCTTTTCAAAAAAAGCTTTCTTTACTTCTTCAAAAGGCTTTTTCTCTTCGGCATAGGCAAGCTCTTCGGTAATCATGATGTCTAGGATATAGGACTTAACGGTTCGTTCAATTTTTGCCATACCTCTTACTTCTATATAAGGCTTTTCGGTACTTTGTCCGTAAACGCTGCAGGCGGTTACCATGGAAAGCAGGAATACAAGGATATTTTTCATGACATTTTTATATTAAAACTTAGTGTAGAAAACTGAATCTTTTCTCAAAAAAACTTCCGATTAGCGGTACCGGTTTCATGACTTCATTCGATGCATTGATAATACCCAAGACCAAAAGAATCAGGGGAACAAGCGTGAGTAAAGAAAAGATACCCGATAAGGTCGGTATGACGGTGACCAAGATTCCGGTGATGACCGAAATAACGATACTAAAAATAAATACACCCAGGCTTTGCTCCAGATGATAGCTTACGTAGGCATCTTTTTCTGTTCGATTTTTATAAGAGAAATAAGCGATCAGCCAGCCAATGATGGTGATATAGGATACGATTGCAGTGGTTTTGTTGTCCATAAGATAAAATTTAAAATGAAGTTCTTTTTATACAAAGGTGCTATCGAATGCCTATATTCTCAAAGGATATGGCCTCTACAAAGTATCTACAAGTGAAAAAGAATAGCTCTATAAAACCTCTACAGCGCTGTTTGATCTATTTATCACCCCTGTAGACCCTGGGGATGAGCTGCATATTATGGATTATGTTGTATTTTTATAAACAAAGAATTTTGAAAATTACTATTCCATACCGCGAACTGTTATGAAGATCTCTATAAGCCTCAGCCTGATCTTACTTGTGTTTTTCACCGCACTAAAGCCGGCAGGTGCGCAATCGCGTATTGAGGATTCACTGCGGACTGTTCTTCGTCAGCCGGATCTAGCCACTGAAAAAAGAGCCGTGGCACTCGCGCAGCTTGGCAGAACCCTTTATGAAACTGATCTGCCTGCCGCTTTAGCTTCGGCAAATGAAGCCTTGCGGTTAAGCCGCGGACTTTCCGATGGTCAATACGCTGCTTTTGCATTAGCTACATTGACCTATCTGAATGTACAACGGGACAGTCTGGTACTCGCACAACGGAATATCGATAGCGCATTGATCTATAGCGCAACATCTACAGATAAGGTTGTCAATGGCTATGTATGGTTAAGAAAGGGCTGGTTGGAATATATCGTTAATCAGCCGGACAGGTCCACCGCCAGTTTGTTTAAGGCACTTAAGGTCTTGGAAGGACAACCTGCGGATGCTTATCGGAGCTTGGTATATCATTACTTAGCAAGTATTTATGGAGACCTCAAAGACACCGGAAAATTAAAGACATATACCCAATTAAGCCTTCAATCGGCGTACCGCTCGGGTGACCCGGATATGATCTGTAATGCTTATCTGGCTGTTGGTTCCTCTTTCCTGAAGGATTTTAGACTAGAACCATCGAAAAGGCAATTACTGGATTCCTCGATTTTCTATAACCAACAACTGCTCCAGCTGTCCAAGGCACAATCCGGCAGGATTATCAATCATATCAACAGCGGTGCTGCTGCCCTAAATCTGGCCAATATTTATTGGGAATTCTTTCCGAAACAGTATAAAGATAGTGTTGATAAATACATCAACCTGGCTCTGATCATTGGTCGAAAGTCTGGTCACGAGGAGATCATTGCCAATAGTTATGGGATATTGAGCGAGTATGAGCTGGCAGAAGGCAACTATGGGGCGGCAGAAAAACTTTTTTTACTGGGACTCAGCGAAGTAGAAAGCCATGTTGGCAGCAGCTTACAAGTCAGAGCTTCGATGCTAAAGGGCTTGGCTTCAGTAGCCGAAAAAGCGAGCGATCCTGTTAAAGCTTTGGCTTACTTCAAGCGGTATATGCAGTATGAAAGCCAAGTCTATGACGCTGGAAAAATGGCCATTGCTCAGCGGCTTGAAGTCCAATACGAGGCCGAGAAGAAGGATAAAGAACTGGAACGGCTGCAAGAGCGGGCAGCTTTTAACAAAAAGCTCAATGTTATTTACATCGGACTCATTATCGCTGGTGCTCTTGCACTTATTTTTCTTTTCCGCTCCTACCACTTTAGGCTGAAATCATCTATTCAACAGGAAAAGTTGCAGGCAGAAGAAGCTGCGCGGCTTAAAGCAGAACAGGAACTGTTGCAGGAAAGGCAAGACAGGCTCCAAAAAGAATTGCTGGCCGGCAATCTGCAGGTAGAGCAAAAAAATGAGCTTCTCCAGACGATGCGCGATAAATTGGCTGACCATCCAGAATATGACATGCTCAAAAAACAGATGGAGCGCATCCTCAAGGAAGACCTGCGGATGGATGAAGATGTTGAGCATATCAAGAGCAGTATAGTCGATATACATCCTGATTTTTTTAATCGGCTGCAACAACTGGCTGATAACAAGCTCACCCGCCTGGATCTAAAGCATTGCTCTTATATCCTGATGGGGCTTTCCAACAAAGAAATTGCCAATCGGCTTGCGGTAGACCCCAAAAGTATTCTGATGGCACGCTATCGGATCAAACAAAAGCTAAAGCTGGATAAAGAAGATAGTCTGGACCTTGCCATACAACGACTGGGCTGAAGATGAAAAATTAACCGCCGGAATCCAAAGAAATTTGTAGATTGAGCATTTATGGAAGACCGGTCACTTTTAGAAAATATCAATAGACACATCACGCTTACGGAAAGCGAGTGTTCGTTGTTTTTATCCCTGCTCAAGAAAAAGAAAATACCACGAAAAAACAAGCTCCTGACACAAGGGCAATTGTGCGATTCGATCTATTTTGTTGATTGCGGTGCATTGCGGGCATTTTATTTGGATGTATCGGGGAGAGAATCCACGATCATGTTTGCTATAAAGGATTGGTGGGTGACGGATATGTATTGCTTTATAAATACACTTCCCGCCATGTTGACCATAGAGGCTATTGAAGAGAGTACGATTTACCAATTGAAGAAAAATGATTTAGAAAAGTTGTATCAGACGGTACCGCAATTTGAACGTTTTTTTAGGATTTTGATGCAAAATGCATATATCCGGGAACAATTGCGTGTGGTGCAAAATCTATCGATGACAGCGGAAGAGCGCTATGATATATTTGTGAAAAAATATCCTGAGGTCGCAAATAAGGTAAAGCAAAAGCAGATCGCTTCGTATTTGGGTATTACGGCTGAATTTTTAAGTATGATCAAGCGAAAAAAGTTGGAAACCTTAAACTAGTTTATTTTTTTCTATCTGATAAGGCCGTTATTTAGCATCAACTAACAAACGTAAAACTATGCTTATTTTAATTGCAGGCCCTTATCGTGGTGGCACCAACGATGATCCGATTTTGATGAAGCGGAATCTAGACAAGCTCGAATCTTTTGCGCTGGACATCTTTCGAAAAGGTCATATCCCTTTTATTGGCGAATGGATGGCCCTTCCACTGATAAAATTAGCTGGATCAACTAAGGTCGGTGATCAGCAATGGGAAGAAATTCAATACCCTGTCGCACATCGGATGCTGGAAAAATGTGATGCTGTATTACGTATACAAGGAGCATCCAAAGGTGCAGATGAAGATGTGCGGCTGGCGAAAGAAAGAGGATTAAAAGTGTATTATGATATCGCTGAAATTCCTGTGGAAGGCTAACACAAGCTCATTCAAATCATATTTAAATCGGAGTTGGACATTTACCACTCCGATTTGAGTTTATGAGCACTTTGGATAGCTGTAGTATGGGCATAGGCTTAGAACTTATGTCATCGATTATCTGACCAGATTCTCTAAACTCGTTTGCTATTTATCGCCTGAGCCCATTTCGTCCGTTTGCATCGCGGGCATTGCGGGGAATCAGTACTTACATGAGATAAGACATTTCCGCAATACATGCATGCAAATGGTCCATCATTTACAGAAATATCAACAGACCTGTAGGACGAAGGAAAAATTGGTAGCCCATATTTGGTATCTTCATCGGTATAAAAAAGTACACTAAGGGTGCCATCAACCTCCAATACCCCTTCCCTAACTTGACCAAGGTGCTCGATATTCAGATTTCGTAGTTCGGAAAAGAACTCCATACGTGAAAAAGTATTGTCATTCTCATGTTTGATGTCAAATACACCATCTTTAACAACTGGCAACACTTTGCCCTCTAGCAACTGAGCCACCGTTTCCGACTTTGATGCGATCCAAGTGATAGCTTTATAAATTGCGATCACGCAGATAAAAACAACAACGGCATGAAAAATCGGGATATCCTCCTGGAACATTGGATCCCCGGCCGCAGATCCTAAGCCTATTATGATTGCTACCTCAAAAAGTGTTAACTGCCTTACACCTCTTCTTCCAGACAGGCGTAGTATCGTTAAGATAAGCAAAAACATGATGGCCGAACGGAGGCCTATTTCAACAAGAAATGATGCATCTATGCCATCGGCGAAAATCTTCTCCAAATCAATCATAATTCAAGAACAAGTATGTGGCATATTCGTTTTGAGTGAGATACTGTTATTATCCTTTGAATTTAACGCAGAACGTTGTACCTACATCCAGTTCACTTTCGACGGTGACTTTGGCCGAGAGGCGATCGGCGATACGCTTGACGATAGAAAGACCTATCCCTGATCCTTCAAAGCCTTGGGAATTGGGTAAACGTTTAAAAATTTCGAAAATATAGGCCTGATCTTGAATATCCATGCCTATACCGTTGTCTTTGATATAATAATGAACTGAATTACCTTGTTTTTCACTATATACCTCAACCTTCGGCTGATCTTTCTTACTGCTATATTTTATGGCATTTCCGATCAAGTTTAAGAACAATTGGTAGAGCAGTGTCCTCTCTCCCTGAATCGCTAAAGTCTGCCCTAAAACAAACTCTAGGTCGGGAACGTCAAATTGTTGTTTACAGCTTTCCAAGATATTTAGAATTTTTAACCGAGGGTCTATCAGTTCTGTTCTGAAGGATACATAATTGGATTGTGCCAATTGGTAGACCTTATCCATCATTTCGGTCATCAAAGTTGTTGCATCCATAATATTGGTTGCCATTTTGCGTAACATATCTTTGGGCAGATCGTCCTTCACTAACATCATCTGTGCAGCAAGCCTGATGGATGACAGTGGATTTTTGAGATCGTGGGTTAAGGTGTAGCCGAAAGTATCCAATGCATTATTTGAACGCATAAGTTCCTTATTGAGCTGGGCTATCTCACCCCCTCTTTGCGCAATAGCTTGTTGCGTTATATGGGCGACTTTTTCCACAAAAGACAGCTCGGACTGCTTCCATTTGATGGATTTGCCCTTCATGATTTCACGCCATGCTTCAAAAGAAGTTCGCGGTGATGGAAATTCTACTTTTCGTTCTGGATCATAGTGGTATATTTTCTCTGGTTTACCTGCCCAGACATCTTCGTACACATGTTCTTTTCGGAAGAGATACATATACCATTTATTACTAGGGAGGATATTTATTCGAATAATCCCAGGGAATATTTTGGATTGTATATCTTCAACTAGATCATACACAAAAGCGGATGTAAAAAAAAGATCATTGGCTTCCTGTTGCGCCAAATGATGATCAATTTGTTTTTGAAATTGTTCCGCTGGCACCTCACCCCAAGTACTGGAGCCACGGTCATGTTTGATCATAATTCCATCGGCTCCTGCGATGTCCATGATCTGTGGTGCAAAGCGCTCAAGCACGACTGCGATATCATTATTGACCAGCAACTCGGACTTCATGTCGCGCTCCATCACGCCCATGATTGTCTGTGCAACAAGGTTCTCTTTTTGATGCTCCGAAAGGTAATAATTTATAGCGTATTGTGTCAAAAATGCACATAAATGACGTTGGGCAAGATCCACATTTAGTGGTTTACGATTCTGGCAAGCCACCAGTCCCCAAAGTTTACCCTCGATAACAATAGAAAAACTCGCGCTGGCATGTACACCAGCATTTCGTAGATATTGCAAATGTACAGGAGACAACGCTCTTAGGCTACAGCGTGTCAAATCTAGCTCAGTAGCCTCGCGTCCCTGCACGGATATCGCAGGCGCATCAATATCGGCTACATGTCGTGCCAGAAATTTGGTGTACAGTGCCCGTGCCTGGGCAGGAATATCAAATTCGGGATAGCGGTACCCCATGAGTGATCCCATATCCTCAGCCAAAGATTCGGCAATTACCTGTCCACTATTGTCTTCTTGGAAACAATAGACCATGACACGGTCAAAACCAATGATCTGTCGGATCAATACCGTTAACGACTGCCAGGCATTTCCATGTTGTTCTTCTAGATATTTGGCATAATAGAATAAGCGGGTAGCTTTTAATTGATTTTCATTGCAGATTTCAATTTCAAGATATGTTTTCCTGTCATATCGATAGATACTCAGATAATAATCGACATCCTTGATACGGATCCGCTCCACAAAACGGACAAATATTTCTCCATTGATCTGTTTCTCAATCTCCTTGAGATCCCATTCTACCTCTGATGACAACAAGGAGAGTGTCCGATCCATCGGTAAACCCAAAATCTCCTTCATCGGGATAGCTAGAATCTCAATAAGGTTTTCACTTGCAGCGATACATCCGCTGTCATCAAAAATAAATAGGAAACCAAAAAATTGGATCTTACCACATAGGTGAATCTCTTCTTCGTGACATTCCAACTGCCGCATAGTATTAATTTTTAGTAATTAAATCTGCTAATAATAGGAAATCCCACACCCCTCATCAACTAATTATATTTAGGCTAATATATTAAAAAATACTTGTGAAAGACTAAACACACGATTGTTTAAAATTTCAACTACCTTTTAAATCGTTTATTTTATTATAGATTCTTTGTCAACGCTAGTCTTTAAATTAAGAAAAGCTAGGTTGGAAAGGTGCCTAGCTTTTAAAAATTCTTCATGATCGGACAAGCGTTCTATATATATTCAACAATGTCCAGGTATAAACTGTTTGAAATAATTTCATTTTATGGCGATAGCGAAAAAAACAGCTTGTGAAAGCCTAAAAAGTAAATTAAAACAAACGAATTCTAAAAAGCAAGTGTTATTTAATTAGTTTCACTAAACAAATAATAATATGATTTTAAACAAAACATTTTTAGCATCTCTGGCGACAGTAGCCATCTTAGTTTCATGTAATAATCAGACACCACAGGAAAAAGCCACTGATAGTATGGAACACGCTGAGGAAAAAGCTGCTGATGCAAATGAAGAGGCGATGAATACATCCGAAGATGCTGCTACGAAAGATGCCGAAGCTGTCGTTTATTCAAATAAAGCTGCCGCCAATGCAGCAATTGCGTCAGTACCCGCTCCAACGCTATCCAATGATAAAGCCAAAGAGCTTTATACAAAATTAGGTAAAACATGGGTAGATCGTATCAATGCTGACTCGCATGAGAAAGCAGTGGATAAAGAAAAATCGCTGTTGGATATTAAAAATGAAATCGAAAAAGATGTTGCAGATGGAAAGATATCTGCTGCAGACAAAGATAATATCATGAAATATCAATCCGATTGTTTGGCAGCTATCAAAGCTGCACTTTAATACCATATTATCAGTTCAGTCCTAAAGGATATATGGTGGTTTATCTTAAAATCACCATATACCTTTAGTTTTTAACACCCATAACGTTACTCATCTTTCAAGAAGATTCAATCCTCTGTCCCAAAATAAATACAGCGAGTAATATCTATACACCTTTCAGTTTTAATTTATAGCCCTTTTTTCCCCTGCAACCAAAAGCCCTGATGTTTAACGCGCATATGCGTTTGTGTTCGTATCACTTTCCGAAAGTTTTGCACGGAGTTTACATTTCCCGTAAGAACAAAATAAGCGTCAGACCAATATTCATTTTTGAAAATGGGTAAATCTTTAATCTGATCTGGATCACAAAACAAAGTCGATTTTGGAAATACAATGCTGTTTTCCAGTCCGAGTAGCTCCGGGATAGCATGGTTCTCTGCTTCCAATTCGAAAAGAAACAGGTGTTCCTTCTTTTGTTCCTCCATAACAGGTAAAAAAGAGCAGGCCAATGCCAGTGAGGTTTCATCGCCAAAGAACACGATTTTCTCTGCTGCTTTATCGTAGTACTTTTGTTCTGTTCGAGGTTTGTTGAGTACCAGGCGATCACCCACTTCCAGATGATTCATAAAGTCGCTACCACAGCCATTACCATGGATATGTGCAATTAATTGCAGGCTGTCTTTTTCGCTGTTTATTTCAGCAATGGTATATCTTCTGACATCGGTGTTAGAAATACGTATGTCAAAAAAAGCACCGACGGAAAACTGCAGTTTTTCAAAATCCCCCTGTAAACTAATTCGTTTGACGGTTGTTGACAAATATTCAGTTTGACTTACTTGTACCTCGGGAATTTGTGATACGAATAGATTCAGGGTATCAAAAACCCATTTTGGAGCACTTGGCATAATCTTATGTTTTGATTGAACACAAAGAAAGCCTCCGGCTTCAGCATAAAAAAGAATAAAGAGTTGTATTGATTGGACTAATCGTGGTTTTTGCTACGAAACGCTTTGGCACTCATGCCACATATCTTGGTAAACAAGCGAGAAAAATAAGGATAATCTTCATAGCCCAATTCAAAAGCGATCTCCTTAACCGATTTGTCAGAGTGATATAGCAATCGTTTGGCCTCCAAAATTACGCGTTGCTGTATATGATGCGAAACAGAAAATCCAGTTACATTTTTCACCGACTCATTGAGATAGGAAACCGAAATATTGAATTGGGCAGCATACGCCGCCGGACGTTTCAAGGTCTGAAAGTTTTGTTTCAATAATAAGAAAAAGGCTTTATTAATCCGTTCAAACCGCGATTGTGACTCGGCAGTTTTACTATATTTTAGATACACGGATAGCTGTAAAGCAATCAAAGCATTTACGCTGTCCTTCAATACAGAAAAATGCAATTTGTCGTTCGTTCGGTCGTAGAGTTCAATGCACAAATTATAAGTCTTTTCAATAATTGCAAGATCTTCTAAGTCAATCGCCAAAGGTTTTAGGGGCGAGATGCTCTGCAGAATAGTAAGATATTCGGCTGCAATATTTTCATTGCTAATGATTAGCATAAACATTTCTATATGCTCTACCTGTACCGCCCTATGCACTTGATCCGGCGATTGATAGTATATGGTCGGTTTATCTGTGCGGTATTGCTGAAAATCTATTTCCATAACAGTAACGCCACTTTTCTGTAAAACAAAGAAATGATAATCGTGCCGATGTGCCTGCATGATTTCTTCATCTTCCCAAAAAGATTCGGGTGAAACTCTTGCAAGAGCAATACCATGACCAAATTCTTTGGGCAGTGTCCTGACCGGAATATCTTTTTTGTGTTGCATACGTTGCTGGAAATTTATCATTCGCTTTTATTAGCTGCCGATTTGAAAACAATCTGTTTTAATTGCATTGCTATCAGAATGGTAGCAATAATTCCTCGCCAAGAATAAACAGTTCTAAACTATCTGCTAAATAGAAACCCATACAACGGATCATATTGGGGATATAACCGAAAAACCGCTTAAAGGCCCCCGCAAAATGCGTTGGGTGCTTGTAACCCACCTGTTGGGATATCTGGCTGATTTTTAAATCAGTTGTCTTTAGCAAGATTTTAGCCTTATTCATCTTACAGGCCGTCATATAACCAAAAATAGTTTGACCAACATACTTTTTGAAGTTCAGCTTCAGGTATTGCTCGTTAGTCCCCACCTCCTTTGAAAGGGCTGCAATGGTGTAATTCTGATCCAGATTGTTTTCAATCATTTCTTTGACCAAAAGCACTTTCTCCTGTTGATCAGCCGGAACTTTTGATCGGGTAGATTTTATATTATTTTGTGTCGAATCTAATAATAGACAGAGGATCATGCTGACTTTTGCCCGCAAATAGACGCGCATAAGTACATTTTTGAGGCTCGTTTGTTTTAAATCCATCAGCTTGCCGACAATAGCTGGAAAATGGTCTATCAAAAAGTAATTTTGCCCATCCTTGAATAGTAGCTCATGCGAAAAGCTCCCTTCCAGACCAACTTCACGTATATATGCATGGTCAAAAGCCAATATAAAATAAGTGCTTTTCTCATTGCCAGCAATAGCTAAAGTGGCATCGTTTAACTTAATAAATACATTCTGGTTCCTCTGTAATGTCCCCTTTAAACCGTTGTAATGGATCGCTACCTGATCAGCAAGATTGACAACCAATGCATAAACTTCTGTTTTCAAGCTCACTTCATAATCTGCACAGTTTTCAGCTGCGATCATCCGTAAGCCATTTAATTGTCGATCTATCACCATTGGCTCTTCTGCCAGATCACCCCTATCTTGATAAATTTCTTTCTGCGTCATCTTGTTTTCGGAATACGTTACTTTCTTGCGTATAATACTTTTTACTTTTGCGTCGCCTTATTTAGATTAAATACAAATAATTGTCAAAAATACTGTTATCGTTTCAATGGAACAAATAAAATATATATTAACTCTTGCCCTTACCTGTTCGTTCTATTTTGTATATGCTCAGGTGGCCCGCATTTCCGGTATTGTTCGTGATAACGAGGGAAAAGGCGTCTCCCACGTTACTATTCAGCTTAAGAATAGTCAACTCGCGACAATGACTGACGCTCAAGGGCATTACCAATTAACGAATGTACCTTACGGTGATCATGTGCTGTTCATTTCCTCACTAGAGCTATATGCGAAAGAAATCTCCTTTCGCGCTTATCAAAAAAGCCAACATGTCAACATCCGTGTGGAAATGAGAAGCAAAAATGACCTTGAAGAGGTTAAGGTAGAGCGTAATTCGGCCAAGAAAGAAATGGAGATCGGTGGCTTCGCTGTAGCTGTCGTCGAAACAAAAGAAGCCGCACTGCGCAACCTGACCACCAATGAGCTCCTCGACCGGACCGTCGGTGTGCGTGTCCGCCAAAATGGTGGCATTGGATCCCAAATTGAATATAATCTCAATGGTATGTCGGGTAGCACGATAGGTATATTTTTGGATGGCATAGAGGTCTCTACCTATGGATCTTCGTTTAACCTCAATAATATTCCGCCCGCCATGATTGAGCGCATCGAAGTATACAAAGGGGTGCTTCCCTCCCATTTGACGGGCGACTATGTGGGCGGAGCAATTAATGTGGTCATGAAAAAAGATGTTGCTCATAACAATGCGACCGTTGCGACTTCTTATGGCTCTTTTAATACCTTCAATGCTGATGCAAGCCTCACCCTACGAGATAAAAAAACCGGACTTTCATTTAGAGGTTCCGGCTTTTATACCTACACAGACAATAGCTATGAAATGTGGGGGAAATTCTCAAAATATACTGACAGAAATGGGATACTGGCTCGGGATTTCAGGGCCAAAAGATTTAACGATACCTACCGGTCTGCAGGTGGACGTTTTGAATTTGGTTTTACAGATGTGAAATGGGCAGATCAGTTTTTCTTGGGCTATAATATTTCTGACACCTATAAGGAAATACCCCACGGAACAACGACAAATCGGCCCTATGTTGGTCGATTTTCAGAGTATAATGCGGATGTATTCAGCTTAAACTATAGCAAACGTAATCTTTTTGTGGATGGACTGACCTTGAATGTCAATGCTGTACGTAGCAAACGCAGCACCTATGTTCAGGATACGGTAACAACATTATACAATTGGGACGGAAATCCGGTGGTGCTGCACACGGATTATATGATCGAAAATGGTCTTCCCCCGATTACGATGAAATCACCCAACGGGGCACAACAGGGATTGCCGACGATTACACAGGTAGATCGCAAAATAACAAATGTTCGTTCAAATTTGGGTTATATGATATTACCAGGCCATCGGGTATCATTCAACCACAAGCTGGAAAAAACAGACCGCGACGATACTAATCTCCTAAGGCCAGTCAATAAGGATCTACTGATATTAACAGGCGTTACTAAGAATATTCTATCGGCAAATTATGAAGCACAGACCTTCAATAATAAACTGAAAACCAATATCCTGGTCAAATATACAGCCAATAGTACCCGTCAGACCAATCCAAATCCGACGTATAACGCCGACGGATCATATACCCTCAATCCAGAAACAAAAAAGACCTTTAGCGACAACTTTGGATACGGGGCAACGATTTCATATAATATCTTGCCGAATTTGTTTTTGATTACTTCGATGGAAAATGGTAAAATCATGCCCTCAGAAGAACAGATGTTTGGGAATCTCGAAACCAATATATTGCCCAACCTCAATCTTACGCCCGAGAAAAATATAAATTATAATCTGGGTTTCCGACTGGCAAATATAATATTTGACCAACATCGATTTTCGTTCTATGGCAGTGCCTTCTGGCGAAACGGCTACGACAAGATCACCCGTCATACAGTTGATAGTATTGTAACGGACTCCGATCTGGATATTCAGGCATCCGCTTTTGTCAATCTTGGTCGCACGCAATCCAGAGGTGTGGAAGCTGAGTTGATCTATGTTTTTGACAACAAGCTTAATGTCATGGTCAATTTTTCCAAATTCAATGCCCTTTACAAGCGACAATTCGACAAAGCCGGACGTGCAGATGACCGGTACAATCTACAGATTCCAAACGAACCTTATTTTACAGTGAACGCAAATGCGCAGTATCGTTTGGACAATGTCTTTCAAAAGCGAGCTATCATGAACCTGTATTATAATATGGGCTACGTTGGGCATTACGATATCGCATGGCATCCTTCTGAAGGGAGCCTCACCCCTAGTCAGTTTGTGCATGATCTAGGGCTTAGCTATCGCTTTCCCTCCGGAAAACTAGTGGCAAGTTTTGACACAAAAAATATATTTAATACGGCGTTGTATGACAACTTTGGTGTCCAGAAACCCGGAAGAGCATTCTACATCAAACTTAATTACACGATTAGCAAATTCTTATAAAAAACAAAAGTGATATGAAAAAAAATCTATTAAAAACTGTTCTATTCGGTGCATTGGCTGCGTCGGTAACCTTAGGTAGCTGTAGTAAAGATAGTGGGAATCCCGGCGCGGTAGTACCTCCAGAGGAAAAACCTACTGACAACAGATGGATTACATTGACAGCTGCACTAAAATTGACAAACGATGGTGACGGTAATGGCGGTACAATGGCCTATGCTATTTCACCTGATCAAGCTATTGACCCTGCTTTTGAGCTTGATGTTTTTAATGGCAAAGGCTTGAAATTTGATTCACCAAGAACCTCACGTATACAGGCATCCGCAGATGGAAAATTTTTATATGATATCCAATATACGGGAACTGACGGTGGCATTTTCCAGAAATATGCAGTAAATGGTGCGGAAAAATATGTGAAAAGTGGCAATGAAGTGAATGCAGCTGTTATTTTAGGCACCTCACCACGTTGGGTGAAATCAGCTGAAGGGATAGGTATCGGTGTAAGTGCAACAACACAGACATCTTTTACAGGTACATTTCCAGCAGTAACTTTTGGCAATATCAAGTCTACAGCCACTGTAGCATCTATCAATCTTGATAATCCAAGTATTTTAAATACAGCTTCATTTACTATTCCATTTACCGATGAGCAATTGGCTCAAGGTTATTCGATCGGCCGTATTGATGTACCGATCATCAACCAGGCAAAGAATAAAGTCTATATAGGCTGTAATATTTCGAAAGTGAATCCGAAGGGAACTCCTAGTCAGAATCAGGAAACAGGTGTAGTTTCTTGGCCAAGTGATGCCGCCAACATTGCTGGTACTGTAACCTTGGTTGTTGACTATCCTTCGTTTAAAAATCCGAAATTAATCTGGTCTACACAAAGTAAATATGGTAATAATGGTTACCGTACCATGACCCAGTATATTGCTGAAGATGGCCATGTTTATCAATCCACTGGCGCAAATACAACGAGCTATCCACATATCTTGCGTATTGACAAAAATACTAATGATTATGACAACAGCTATGTATTCGATCTGTCAAAAGCACTAGGCGTTAGTGGTCTTGCTGGAATAAAAGCCTGGAAATACCTAGGTCAAGGTAAAGCTTTTGTCCTATATGACATTGATAAAAAAGGTGGTTATTTGGCGCTAATAGACCTCAATGCGAAAACAGCAACTAAAATTGCCACAGAATATGAGTCTAAATTAAACTTTGATCAACAGCAAAGTATTGCTCAGGTAGGCGACAACGTGTATGTTCCATTGACACCTATCAGCGAAGCCGGAAATGTATTTGTTTACAACTGGAAAACTGGCAAATTGACGAAAGGTGCCAAGTTATTGAACGGTACAGGACATCGTTATATCGGTGCTTATTAATACGATATTTATCGTATAGCACAACAAAAATGGCCGTTCTGTAAAATCAGAGCGGCCATTCTGGTAATGAAACTTATTACGATATCGTTTAAAATCAGTACATCAACTTACAGTTTCTGGTAAATAAGCTTCCATCTTCAGCCTCGCCAATAAATAACTTATGGTCGATTCTGCACCCTGGTTAATATTTACAGTACGCTCTTCTAGGCCATCAAAACAACCACCCGTCACCGGATTATAAACAATTTGCTGGATATGATTGCGCCCCAGGAACCATTCGAATGCTGTCCGTATCGTATTTTTATAGTTTTCATCTTTTGTATGTCTATAAAACCTATCCAGCGCAATAATGGTATAGGCAACATCGATGGGCTGTTCCCCTCCTTTGGGTTGAGCTCTCGGCTGATCGCGTTGTGCCCAGCCTTTATTGGAAATAACATGGATTTCGTCATCAACAATAATTCTGCTCAATAGAAAATCAAAGGATTGATAAGCAATGTCACGATATCTCTTATCACCAGCTGACTCGTAGGCAGCCAACAATGCCTCCGGAATCACGCTATTGCCATAGGTCATGTAGGATTCGTACCATTGCCAATCGGCGGTACTTTCATACTCAAACATGGCTACCAAGCGGTCGGCTAAAACTTCTATGATCGCTTTATAATTATTGCCTTTCATAAAACTTAAGCCCTTTATCGTAAAGGCCATTGATCGTGTTGAATAATAAACTAGCGCATGCTTAGAAGCTCGCTCCAAAAGTTCAATAGCAGGTTTGACTATTCGCTCGGGTAACAGATTGGCTAATCCAACCACCTCTCCCAATGCCCACACAGCACGTCCATTGGCATCCTCGAGATTCTCCTGCTCGTTTTGCAGGGTAAAATTACCATCAATATCTACATAGTTCAAAAAGGTACCATCATCCTGCATACAATAAGCTATAAAGTCCAGGTACTTCTTGATCAAGCCAAGGTCCTCCTGAGATTCGTATAATTTATAATGATGTAACATCGCAATAAGGGCCCGCGCATTGTCATCCAATGCATAGCCACTGGTTAGGTCAGGCATACTGATATCTGCAAATTGAACAAATGCTCTTTCCGTTGACATCCGAAACATATGGTCTAGATTGAGCGGGGGAATAGAATACAGCATATCCCTTTTTTCGTCAATAAGGAGTTCAAATAGATTGACATGGGCTATGGCTACATTTTGCCAGGAGGTTTTGACCATTTTTTGAAGATTCACATGGCGGATTTTCTCTAGTCTCGGTGTATCGTCCAAAATTTGATTAACGGCGTCAGCGAGTTGATCCGATGCTCCAAAATCGATCATCGTGCCCATATCTGCTTTCAGAACCTCCCTGACATGGGGAATCGGTGTCGAAACGATAGGACAGCCCGAACTCAAGGCATAAGAAAATGTACCGCTCACCGCTTGGAGGGGATCTTTTGATGTGAAGAGATATACATCGGTGATGGATAGATAGGCTAATAGTGACTCTATCGAAAGAAATTCATTCACAAACCTGACATGATCAGCTATTCCCTGTTGATTTATTATTTCCTGTAGTTGATTTCTGTAGGTCTCCCCTTCCCATTGCAACAAGGTGGGGTGTGTCTGTCCTAAAATAAGAAATAGCACATTTGGATTTTGTTTAATAATAGCGGGAAGTGCATATAATGTTGTTTCAATACTTTTGCTGGGCCCTAGTAGACCAAAGGTGCTCAGCACTTTCTTGCCCAGTAGATTATATCGCTCTAGTGTTGCCTGTTTATTTGTTGCGGGAGCCAAATGCGTCCCATGTGCGATCACTGTGATTTTATTCGGAGCGATTTTATAAGCGTTAATAAGAATATCCGCAGAATTTTGAGTCATGACGACGATCTGTGAACAATATTCCGCAATGGCGGATACTTGGTCGCGTAGGGCACTGTCTGGTGATGGTAGTACCGTATGAAAAGTAACTACAATCGTGATCTGCGTTGCGTAAAGTGCTGAAACAAGCGATCTGAACCTGGCCTCCTGACCAGCGAATAAACCGAATTCATGTTCAATGCACACTATATCGATATTTTTGTAGTGTTGAATATTTTCAAATAAAGTATCAAATGAAACCGGATCCCCGATCTCCAGTATACCTAGTGGAGCCTGATCATAATTAGCCTGATCCCGAGTCTCTACGATTGGTATCGGAATAAGGTCATATGAATCCTCAAATTTACTTGAAATGGCTTTCATCAAATCTGTTGTGTAGGTGGCAATACCGCAGGCGCGAGGGGGAAAAGTTGATAGGAACGCAATTCCTCTTTTCGTCGTTGAAATCATTGTTGATTATTTATGTGAAGTCCTTGCATACGATCGTCTTGTATCTTTAACAAGGTGCTGCACGTAGGGAGGTTCTATAAATGTACACAAATAAAACGAGTATTTCGATTTTTTCAGTTGTGATGAAATTTAACTTTATTTATACATTGATGATCAATTATATTTTGTAACTTCACCGTAGCCAATCACTAAAGATTGGAAATTAAGTACAAGCATATTTCCCGCGTAAAAAATCACATGTCCCAGTCTGTTAAATTCGACAATGTAAATACATTGTTTTCTAAAGCTTTAAAGCAAAAAATCAATCACTATTTTATAAATTCATCAAAACAAAAAACCGGTAATCGAAGAATTTATTTGAAAGCTTCCATTCTATTGACCACCTTTATCCTGCTCTATATTCTTTTGGTATTCGTTCCGCTTCATTGGAGCATTGCTATCTTATTATGCGTCATTTTCGGAGCCAATCTTGCTGCGATAGGCTTCAATATTATGCATGATGCAGGCCACAATTCGTTTTCGGACAATAAACGACTGAATACCGTACTGTCCTATTCGCTCAATCTCTTGGGAGGCAACATTTATTTCTGGAAACTCAAACACAATATTGCCCATCATACCTATACCAATATCGACGGTGAGGATCATGATATCGAGGTCAAATTCATGCGTATACACCATGATCAAAAATTAAAAAAACATCACCGCTATCAGCGCTTTTACTTTCCGCTGTTATACGGTATCTCCTATCTCGCCTGGATCTTTTATCAGGATTATGAAAAATACTTCCGTGGTCGTATGGGCAATGATAAGGAGCAGTTTCATTTTCCTGTCAGAGAACGTGTTATTTTTTGGGTAAGTAAGCTGATCCATTTTACGCTATTTGTGGTTGTTCCCGTTCTATTTGTCGGCTGGCTACCTACGCTAATTGGCCTATTGATCGCCGGTGTGGTGTGTGGAATGAGCTTAGCAACTGTATTCCAATTGGCCCATGTCGTTTCGGGAACGGAATTCAAGACCATAGAAGCCTCACGGGTGGATGAAGAATGGATGATTCATCAGATCCAGTCAACTGCTAACTTTGCTACCAAGAGCAAAGTATTGACCTGGTTGCTTGGAGGCCTTAATTTTCAGGTTGAGCATCACTTATTTCCAAAAATTAGCCATGTACACTATCCGGCGCTTAATCGCATTGTGAAACAAACATGCGAGGAGTATAAATTACAATATAACGAATTTAAAACATTCTGGGCTGCTTTCAGGTCGCATATAGGTGTTATTCATGCGATGTCCAGGTAAGCTGAACGGCATTTTATGATAAAGCTCCATTAGGAATAGGCAATAATTAAAGCTCCTTTTTCTGCACAGATACATTGTGCCAGAAAAGGAGCTTTGATACTATATCGAGATATTAATGATGTCTTCGCATCGCTTTTATGGCCAGCCCGGCGGCCATTCCACCGATGACATACCAGGATACGGTCATTATTTTTGTCCGTTCGGTCTTTTTTATCGGCTGGGTATCTAGTCCAGCCTGCTCCGGGATTGTCAATGTTGCCAGGCCCACCACTGTACCGAGCAAGGCTCCTCTGAGAATGATATGTTTGTCGCCGCCATATCCGATCATGGTATACAACATTGCGTTTGAGGCGATATCAGCACCAAAGGTAGCAGCCACCAGGGCATTTCCCTTTGGCGGTTCAAATCCTGCAGCACTTACCGTCTTTTTCATCGCTTCCTCGCCGACTTCATCAATTGCCGGCGCTTCTGTGTCAAATCTTTTTGCAACGCTATGGATTACATTGAGGATTACCGCTCCGATCAAGCCACCCAGCATATTTTTATTAAATACATTCATTGTTTTATGTGTTAATTTCTCTATGCCCTGCAAATTTGCTTACAGATTACATGGAGAACATCGGGCATCACAAAATAGTTCAGCTTGTTGCGATCTTTTTAACTGCTAAAAGTTTCTCGTTGATCTATCCGAATGATCTTGCTGCCTCCGCCTGAGCCTGTAAAATCCGAGTAGTAAGCGGTCATAAAAAAGTGCAACCAGTAATATGATCACAGGCAATAAAAGTGTCTTCCTCTCAAACCAGCCATATATAAATGCCCCCATTATACCGCCTAGGAAAAAACCAGCAATGATGATGATCTTGAGCAGGATACCTCTTTTTAAACGCTTTCGTTCATTTACTTTCTTATAGAAAATCGTTTGGGACAACTCAATTCCTAAGTCTGTAAACAATCCCGTTAAATGCGTCGTGCGAACAACCGACCCTGATATTTTGGTTACCAGCGCATTTTGCAATCCCATAGCAAGCAAAAGCGTACAGGATAGCCAAACAGAGGTGTTGGAACTGGGGATATTAAAAAGTGATACGAATGCAAGTAAAATAATTTCAATGCCGATGGGTATACTATACGAAAAATGCGCCGTTCCCCTGGATGTAAGTTCCATCGTCGTATTGGCTAAAAATGCACCTAATAGAAAGGAAATGACGTAAAGTATGCTCAGCAGGGCAAACAGGTAATTATTTCGATAAAGCTCCTCCGAAAAAAAAGCAAAGTGGCCAGTTACATTTGTTGTCAATGTTTTAAAGGAAAGTACTCCCACGATATTCACTATTCCGGCTACTATGGACAATAATGCAGCTAATTGCACATTATGGATATAATTTCGCCCCTTATCTCGATGCCTAAACATTATGCTGCTTTCACCTACTATTTTATTGTACTACCTTATTATATAAGGAATAAGTCCAATTTACCTTTTTTAATAACGAAATGCAATAAATAAGCAATCATATATTGAGAACGATACGTTTACTTAAGATTTTGCTATTCAATCCCTGATTATTTTATACTTTTGTGTGTATCCAATAATTAGCTAATTTTTTCAGAAACAAGCGCTATGCAGTTTAACTTCACCTTTGATTCCAGTCCTTTTAAGACCCTGATTGCTTTTCATAAGATTATCAAATCTTTTGAGGAAACGGCATTGTCCGAAGTTGAATTCCAGGCTACTTATGCTAAATCTTTGCTCAAAGAAATCGAAAAATATCCGGCACTTGTCGACGGTATCGAAAATAAAGCGGATTTACATCCCTATGAGCCTATTATCAAAGTACTTTTGGCGGATCTATTTCCAAGATCACTGACGAAAAATGAAATCAAGGCCATTACAATTCCGTTCTATTTATATACCTTCAATCATAGCGAACGTTTAGACAAGATCCTTCATGATGCCGGCGATCATTATGATTTTAGCTACCGCGATATCTCGCCGGATACCTATTATATTCTAAATTGCTGTATGATCATCAGCCAGTACTATGGTGTTAAAGTTGATGCGATGGATACGCCGATATTCCTGGATATTCCAGATAAAAATAACATTATGCATCATTACAGGGTGCTGTTCAATGCAGATTTTATGGATATTATTCCTACAGATCGCGCAGTGAAACTTTCCGAAGAAGACATCATTCAGCTGATTGACAATTTTTCGGATATCGCCCTCTGGAAATCTAAATTTCCTGAGCAGAGCTGGATACTGAAAGGATTTTCCATTATGACCCTTTTTGATGCGACGACGGAGAATGCTGTGTCAAGCTTCAAAAGTAACTTATTGCTCGAAGACAAGACGGTCCAGATGGAAGAAATTCAGGGTATTTTCAGATCTATTTACAAAATAGACGATCTGCGGATCGGATTGACCTCCTTTGAAAAAGTCAGGGAGGAGTTTAATTTGAGAATTGTCGAAAAACAGCTGTACAGCCATCTCCTCTACGATTCCACTATAGCCGAATGTGAGGAAATGCTCTGTAATGAAACATTGGAAAGCCTGCTAAGCAAAGAAGAACTTCTGGTTGTTCCAGACATTGATAAATTACCTACGACGGATCCAAAAAAAGCGTTTTTTATCAACAAACTGAAACAGCAGCATGTGAAGAGCTTTATCTTTGCCCCCCTGATACAGGACAACAAAGTGCTTGGCATATTGGAAATGTCCTCATCCAGGGTGCGCGCACTGAATTCGGTCAATGCGAATAAGCTCGATGTTGTCTTACCTTTTATCAAAGACAAAGTATCCAAGGCATTTTCTGAAACGGAAAATCAGATTGAGGCGATTATCCAAAAAGAATATACCTCAATTCATCCCAGTGTCAAATGGCGCTTTCAGGAAGAGGCGATCCATTACCTAAACGATAAAGCTTTTGGAAAGGATTATACGCTACAGGAAATCGTTTTTGAACATGTTTATCCACTCTATGGCCAGATTGATGTACAGGGCTCTTCAGAATCCAGAAATCAGGCGATTAAGCAGGATCTGATTCATCAGGCGACTGAATTGATCACGCTGTTTACCGCTATCAATCAGGAATACAAATTACCGCTGTTTGAGCAGAAAATCTTTGATCTGGAGCGAAACCTCGAGACACTTGACAAATCCTTATCAAACGATACCGAACAGGTTATTCTGGATCATTTTAATCTCGACGTACATCCCATTCTGGACAACTTTCGGAAAAACAATAAAAATAGTTCCATTGTCAAGGCAATCGATACCTATTTCGACCGGATAAATCAGGCTATTGGCGGACTTTATGAGGCACGGCAGGATTACGACAACTCGATCACGCTGATCAATAAGAAGTTGGTGACTATCCTTGACGAAAAGCAACTAGAGGCCCAGGAATACTTCCCGCATTATTACGAGCGTTATAAGACCGACGGTATTGAGCACAACATGTTTATTGGCGCTTCCATCGCACCGGACAAAATTTTTGAGCTCTATTACCTCAAAAATTTACGTTTATGGCAATTGCAGGTCATGTGTGAAATGGAAAGCCAGTTTAGGGTACTCCAACCCGAACTACCCCACCAGTTGGAGGTGACCTCCCTGATTCTGGTCTTTGCAACGCCGATTTCCATCCGTTTCAAGATGGATGAAAAGCAGTTTGATATCGATGGCTCCTACAATGTACGTTATGAAATCGCTAAAAAACGTATTGACAAGGCGAAGATCAAAGGCTCTACAGAGCGTATCACCCAAAAAGGCAAACTGGTCATTGTCTATTCCTATGGACATGAAGAGACCGAATACTTAGGCTATATCAATTTACTGCAGCACAAAGGCTTATTAAATGACGATATCGAAAAATTTGAGGTCGAGGATCTACAAGGACTGATCGGTCTTAAAGCCATTCGCGTTGGATTTCGTGTGCAAGACAATCTTCTAACGGACTAAGGTAACAATTAGTATTAAAACTTATGATTGATACCAAATTGTATGATTTGATTGATCACTGGAAGCAGTTCTTTTCCGATATCTGTCAGCATATATTCCACTTTTGGAGGTATTTCAGCATAGGATTTTTTATGAACGAATCCCTTATCGCATAAAAACTTAAGTTGACTGATCAGCATTTTTTCACTGATCCCTACGATGCAGCGTTTCAGTTCGCCATAGCGGACAGTGCGTTCATTGATCTGGAAAATTATCAGCATGGTCCATTTTCCACCTATGATTTCAAGCGTTTTTCGTAGTGGACAGTTCTCGTCAGAAATATTTATATTCATTTTATCTAATTGACAGTCAGCTATTCTTAATCTGAGGTAAGTACCCTACTTATAGGTAGGTACTTGTGTATAAGAATGCTAAATTAGACATTTGTACAATATTAATACAGTTTAAAATTAAGATGATATGTCAAAAAATGTAATGATTGTTCAATCCTATTTTGATGCCGTAGCCAATGGAGACTTTGCTACAGTAGGAAGCTTATTTGCAGATGATATCCTCTGGCATCAGCCTGGCGATGGGATCCAATCCGGAACCTATAGCGGAAAAGAGGCAGTATTTGCCCATTTAGGCAATTTTATGAAATGGAGCAACGGTAAATTTGCCATTGATGCAATTGATTACCTGAGTAGCAATGCCAACCTTGTCACAGCTTCAATCCATTTCAAAGCAACCGGGAAAGATCAACAACTTGCCATGAAAGGTGTAGACCTATTGCGTATCGAAGAAGGCAAGATCAAAGAAGTCTGGTTGTTTTCGGAGAAAATTGAAGACGAAGATGCATTCTGGAACAATGCTGCAAAAAAATAGTCAATTTAAAGCGGGAACGCAGTTGACCATTCCCGCTTTAAATTGACTATTTTTCACGCCCGCAACAGTTTGTCTACCAAAAAATATAGATCATCCAGATCAAAAGGCTTTGCCAAGAACCCATCTGCTCCACAGTCCCTGGCTGCCTGTTCACCCAATGAGCTTGCCGACATTATGATCACGGGCAACTGGCTGAATTTTTCCGAATTGCGAATTTCCCGTACGATCGTATCACCAGAAACCTTTGGCATCTGGAGATCCGTAAGCAACAGATCAGGCCTAACGGCATCTATAAGGGGCATTATTTCCATATTTTTTGTTGTTGCGATAACATCGGTTTTATCATTTGTCAAGGCTAGAGCTAATACATCTAAGATTAGGGCCTCATCATCGCAAATAATTATTTTTTTGCTCATCTTTGATTTTTTAGTGCCACTGCAATGATTGATAAAATATAGTTTATATCATCTCACTTTGAGATTTCATAAGATAGACAATAGGTTAATCTAAATAGTTCTAATAAAATAGCTATATTTTTTTGCCACCAGCAGAAACGAAACGCTGTCGACTATAGAGCAGACTACAGATCTGTTCGTTTGGAAGAGGAAAAAACTACTGACCAAACCTAACAGCAACATGATGAAAGAGTCGACATACAAATATGACTTTCATGATGTAGCTTTCTCTTGCGAAGGAAAAACAAAAAACTTCAGACAGTACCGATACAATGAATTATTATTTTTAATAACTTTGTTTAGGATGAAAAGATTGCTTGCTATATGCTTTTTGACGATTTATATCGCGTCCGCAACTGAAATTTCGCAACTGCTGAGATTTCCGCTGCTGATAGAGCATTATTTTGAGCATAAGGAGAAGAACCCAGCGCTGTCTGTAGTTGATTTTTTAAAAGTGCACTACAATGGTGATCATCTGCAGAACCATCCACATGATGATGATTATGACGAAGACCAACGACTTCCCTTTATGATGCACACAACATCTTATAGTGTTGTTTTTGTGTGCCCGCCAATTGTCAAGATCGAAATTGAAAACAGGTCCCTACCTGAAGAAATTGATAATACACCAGTCCGGAATGATCAGTTTGTAGATGATACATTCCTCAATTCAATATGGCAGCCGCCAAAATTCTGTTAATCAGACCCTCTTCTTATTATTTCGGATGAAGAATCCGCTATACGACGTTTTGTTATCGGTAAGAGCGCAATTCCCTTTATTGGTTGATCGCCCCTGCTCCATCGTTGTATAGGCATTTATCTTCATCAAGGATTTACGATTTAACAGAATCTATTTATTATGCTTACGAAAATCATTGAGTTTTCTGTCAAGAACAAACTCATCGTTGCATTATTGATTTTGGCCTTAATCGGTGTCGGTGCTTACCAGGTGACTAAATTGCCTATTGATGCCGTTCCCGATATTACCAACAATCAAGTGCAGGTCATTACCATTGCGCCCTCTTTTGGAGCGACAGATATCGAACGGCTGGTTACCTTCCCGATTGAACAGGCCAACAGCAATATTGCTGGATTACAGGAAATCCGGAGTTTTTCCAGATTTGGGCTATCCCTTGTAACCATTGTATTCGAAGATAATATTGATATCTATTGGGCCCGGCAGCAGGTCGCCGAACGGCTCCAACAGGTACAGCAGGAAATTCCACAGGGCATAGGCCAACCTCAGCTAGGGCCTATTTCTACGGGTCTCGGCGAAATCTACCAATACGTCGTTCGCCCCCAACAGGGGTACGAACGGAAATATAATGTGACAGCGCTGCGTACCATCCAGGACTGGATTGTCAGACGGCAACTACTCGGTGTCAAGGGAGTTGCTGAGGTCAGTAGTTTCGGAGGAAAACTCAAACAATATGAGATTGCGGTAAATCCTGACCGGCTAAATGCCTATGGGGTTACAATTAACGATGTCTTTGATGCACTTAATACCAATAATCAGAATACTGGTGGTGCGTACATTGAAAAGGGACCGACAGTCCTCTACATTCGGAGCGAAGGACTTGTCGGCACCATAGCGGATATCCAAAATATTGCCATCACAAGTAAACAAAACGACCTCCCTATTTTTATCCGCGACATTGCTGAGGTAAAGACTGGCTATGCAACGCGATACGGCGCAATGACCTATAACGACAATGGTGAAGTTGCCGGTGCGATCGTGATGATGCTCAAAGGGGCCAATAGCAGCCAGGTCATTGCTGATGTAAAAGCCAAAGTGGAAGAAATTCGAAAAACACTGCCCAAAGGAGTCATCATAGAGCCATTTCTTGACCGCACCAAGATGGTCAACAATGCCATCAATACCGTGCAGACAAATCTTTTGGAAGGCGCGCTAATTGTCGTTTTTGTGCTCGTGCTATTTCTGGGCAATATACGGGCTGGACTGCTCGTCGCTTCCGTCATTCCTTTGGCCATGCTCTTTGCCATCTGCATGATGAACCTGTTTGGTGTCAGTGGCAACCTGATGAGTCTGGGAGCACTGGATTTTGGGTTGATCATTGACGGAGCGGTAATCATAGTCGAATCAGTGATGCATCAGCTCCTGCAACAGCAGCGATTTAAAAGCCTACTCAGAGTGTCGGCTGCAGAAATGGATAATATGGTCACAGTATCTGCCGGCCGGATGATGAACAGTGCAGTATTTGGACAGATCATCATTCTGGTCGTGTACCTTCCGATCCTGACGCTGGAGGGAATCGAAGGTAAGATGTTCAAACCCATGGCCGAAACGGTCGCGTTTGCTTTATTGGGCGCGTTCCTCCTATCTCTCACCTATATTCCGATGATGAGCGCAATATTACTACGGGCCAGAAGTAGCAAGCCTTCCCTTTCGGACAGGCTGATGAAAAGGCTGGAAAAGATCTATGTTCATGTACTGCTCAAAGTACTTCGGTTTCCAAGAGTTATTTTTGCAGTTGTCATTTCATTTTTCATTCTGGCTATCATCATTCTTAGCCGTTTGGGAGGCGAATTTATTCCGTCACTGGAGGAAGGAGATTTTGCGGTAGATACACGTGTCCTTCCCGGGAGTAATCTAACGACAACGATTGAAAGTACCCAGAAGGCCGCCCATATTTTAAAAAGCCGTTTTCCAGAGGTAGAAAAAGTAGTGACTAAAATAGGTAGCGGTGAGGTTCCGACTGACCCCATGCCCATGGAAGCCTCAGATATGATGGTTATCCTAAAGGACAAGAAAGAATGGACCTCGGCCCATACATTTCCTGAACTCGCCAAAAAAATGGGCAAAGCATTGACGGATGTTCCCGGTATTACGGCCGGTTTTCAGTACCCCGTACAAATGCGGTTCAATGAACTGATGACAGGTGCCCGCCAAGATGTCGTCCTCAAAATATTTGGTGACAATCTGGATTCACTGGCGCTACATGCCCAGAAGATAGGCAAAATTATAGAAACGGTTCAAGGTACTCAAAATCTCTATATTGAGCCTATTGCCGGACTTCCACAAGTCGTGATACAATACAATCGTCCCATGATCGCACAACATCATCTTTCCATCGCTGAAGTCAACAAGACGATCAATACAGCCTTCGCAGGACAGCCTACAGGTTTGGTTTTTGAAGATGAAAAACGCTTTGATATGGTGGTGCGTATGGACACCAGTGACAGGAAGAATATGACCGATGTCCGCAATCTCCTGATCCCTACGCCTGCTGGCAATCAGATTCCACTCTCGCAGTTGGCTAGTGTAGCGATCGTTCAGGGACCTAATCAGATCCAACGCGAAAACGCGCAACGTAGGATTGTAGTGGGGTTTAACATCAAAGATCGAGATGTGCAGAGTATTGTACACGACCTGCAAGCTAAGATCGATCAAGAGATCAAACTGCCGGCAGGCTATTCCATCAAATATGGGGGCTCTTTTGAAAACCTCAACAATGCCAAACAGCGCTTACTTATTGCTGTTCCTATCGCATTGGCACTGATCTTTATCCTATTATTCCTTGCTTTTAAATCAGTTAAGGAAAGTTTGCTTATTTACAGTGCTATTCCACTTTCCATTATTGGTGGAGTCTTTCTGTTGGCACTACGCGGAATGCCTTTTAGTATCAGTGCCGGAGTTGGATTTATTGCGCTATTTGGAGTTGCTGTCCTGAATGGCATTGTACTGATATCGGAATTCAATAGACTTCAAAAAAGTGGCATACATAATATTGTACGCATAGTGGTGGACGGAGGCGAAAATCGTTTACGCCCCGTTTTGATGACTGCATCAGTGGCTTCTTTGGGATTTATACCGATGGCATTGAGCGATGGTGCAGGAGCAGAAGTACAACGTCCATTGGCGACAGTGGTCATCGGCGGTCTGCTCATCGCTACGTTATTAACGCTGTTCGTACTTCCGCTGCTCTATGTAGTGATAGAAAAGGGATTTAGAGGTACTAAGCTAAAACCGAAGGTTATTGCTCCAATATTATTTGTCATTGCCTTGTTAAGCATTGAAAACTCAAATGCACAGACTGTTGTCACGTTGGATCAATCCATTGTCCTCGCCCTGCAAAACAACCGTAGTTTAAAAAGTGAAAAATTGCGAGCTGCCTACGCCAAAGCACTAATCGGTACATCCACAGCAGATATTCCACAGACAGAGATCGGCTTGGATTACGGTCAGATCAATAGTGCCTACCAGGACGCTAAGCTCAGCGTGGTACAACGTTTTGCTTTTCCGGCTGTCTACCGTAAGCTACGCGCCCGGTATACCGAAGAGTGGAAAAAGAGCCAGCTGAATGTAGCGCTCAAAGAGTTTGAACTGAAAAAAGCCGTCAGTCTTACCTATTACAATATACTGTATTGGCAACAAAAAAAGGAGCTATTGAACGAAGCACTGTCACTATATAGCAGCTTTCTTGATAAAACTATTCTTCGACAGAAAGCGGGCGAAAGTGATGCACTGGAAAGCGCTACAGCCACAAATCAAAATACCGCCATTGTAATCCAATTGAGACAGGTAGATGCTGAGATAAAGGTGCTTCAATCCCAGTTTCAATGGCTTCTGAATACCGACCTCATGTATACTCCAGCCTCAACTGGGAAAGTAGCTTTCAACCCACCCTCGATAGAAAATCATCCTTTGCTCAAGGTATTGAAACATGGGAAAATAGTCGCCGACCAGGCTACAGCAGTTGAAAAATCCAAGCTCCTCCCCCAACTGCAATTAGGCTATAATCTGAACAGTTTTAAGGGTGTAGGTCCGGATAACAGAACATACGATGCAAACCCAAGATTCCATTCAGTGCAGGTAGGCCTTGCTATACCCGTATTTTCCAAAGGACAAAAGGCCCGGGTAGAGGCATCGCGCCTGGCCGAAGCAATAGCAGAAGATGAATATCAAAATGCAGAGTTTGCACTCGAGAGACGAAAACAAGAGTTTTCGCAGCGCTACAAGAGCAGCTTCGATATTATCGACCAATATGAGACATCCGAACTCAAAAATGCAGATACGATCTTTGAAATGGCGCAGAAACAATTTTCCAACGGTGCCATCAACTACCTCGAACTTGTCACCTTAGTCAATCAGGCAATCTCGCTAAAAAGCAACTATGCAGATGCGTTGTGGCAGCTCAACGAAAGTGCCATTCAGCTTCATTACATCATGCTAAATCAATAAAAATGAAAACGAAAAATCTTTTATCTCAATATATGGTTTATCTACTGGCAATTGGAGTCATGCTCTGTGTCAGTATTTCCTGTCGTGGAAATAAGGAAAACAAACCAATGACGGCCAATAATCCAAAGGACGAAAATCTCGTTTCCTTAACGGATGCCCAGCGCCGGAATGTTCAAATCGAAACAGTGGCACTTTCGGACCAAGCTGTTGTAAGCTTCCTAAAACTGAATGGCAAAATAGATGTCCCACCGCAGAATATGGTGTCTGTAAGTATCCCCCTAGGCGGATATCTCAAGCGTACACAATTACTTCCAGGAATGAAGGTGTCCAAAGGCGAAGTAATTGCAATCGTAGAAAATCCACAGTTTGTACAGCTCCAACAGGATTATCTTGCTGCACAATCAAGACTACACTTTGCCGAGCTCGACTACATACGCCAAAAAGAGCTTAACCATAACCAAGCGAGTAGTGATAAGGTAATGCAACAGGCCCGAGCTGAGATGAACAGCCAGCAAATCATTATGAATGCACTTGCCAGACAGCTTGAGCTCGTTAATATCCCACCTGGTACAATTGCTGCTGGCAATATTCGTAAAAGTGCACCTGTATACAGCAGTATAGATGGCTATGTGAGCAAAGTCAATGTCAATATCGGAAAATATGTAAACCCGTCGGATATACTCTTCGAACTGATCAATCCGAATGACATTCATCTTAACCTCAAGGTCTACGAAAAAGACCTTGAGCGGATGCTTCCCGGGCAGCCGCTATTGGCCTACTCCAATACCAACCCCAATAAAAAATACAATGGAAAGATCCATCTGATCAGTAAGGATATTGATCCAAATGGTATGGCCGATGTTCACTGTCATCTGGATAGATATGATCCGGATCTAATTCCCGGGCTGTATATGAATGCCGAGGTTCAAACGACTGCGACATTTGGGCATTCCCTCCCTGAAGAAAGTATCGTGGACTTTGAAGGCAAAAGTTTTGTATTTGTCTCAGAAGGAAATAGGAATTACCGGATGACAGGTATATCCATAGAGGAACCTCAAAAAGGCCTGGTTAGGGTATTGAACTTTCAGGATTTCCGGGGCAAGCAAATCGTGAGCAAAAATGCCTACACCCTTTTGATGCAGCTCAAAAATACAGCAGAAGATGAAGAGTAATTGGAATGACCTCCGATATTGTATCATTGAATATTAAATTTAAGTAGATGAAAATAGCAACCGTAATTGTACCAATATTTTCACTTTTCGTGAATTTAGCTTTTGGAAGTTCCGATAATCCGAATCGAGATACGCTATTTAGGAACAACTTTATCCAGGAAGATTCTGTGGATGAAATTTATCAGGTTAGTTACAAAAAGCTGATTATTCCAGCGATAGGTATTGGATATGGTGTTCTTAGCCTCACCAATGACCGATTAAAAGAACTGAATAATTCCACACGTTTTGAAATTGGCGAACATAGTCCTTCACGTATTAAAGCTGATAATTATACGCAGTTTATTCCCGGAGCATTAGTCTATGGATTAAATGCCTTCGGTGTAGAGGGTAAACATGGCTTTAAAGATCGAAGCATAATTTTGGCAACCTCACTGCTGATTTCAACAGCCATTGTGACACCTACCAAACACCTGGTCAAAGAGCAGCGACCCGATGGTTCCAATAACCTGTCGTTTCCGTCCGGTCATACCGCCACCGCCTTCGCTACAGCGCATTTCATGTTTCGCGAATATCGTGGCAATAATCTCTGGTTAAGTTTGCTTGGCTATCCTTTTGCAATATTCACGGGTACCTATCGTACGTTCAATGATAAACATTGGGTCGGCGACGTGGTCGCTGGCGCAGGAATAGGGATATTGTCAACTGAAGTTGCCTACTGGTCTTTTCCCGCAATGTCAAAATTGTTAGGAAATAACATGGGCAAGAAGATACTCATCATGCCTTATTGTCAATCAAATAAGGTAGGCTTTAACGGCATTTTTACATTTTAAAAAATAAGAAAACTTCGCCAAAAATCACAAACTATGCGGGAAGGTGTCGAAATGGGCACCTTCTTTTTCGATACTAAATAGTGTCGCAAATGACAATCGTCCAAGGCATAAGATCTTTGATATCAGTCTAATTGACACCTCTCAATGCTACAGGAATGGCACGGTCCGGGTCTGAACGCATTGTGCAGCATATAAATATAAGGCCGCGCTCCAGGTCTGCCAGTCCTGCCCATAAGGTGTTCCTTCCTGGCTTTTGAGCCATTCATTAAACCCATATTCCAAACGATGATTTACCGCCTTCGTGACAAGTGCGGTGAGGACCACAAGCTTTGCCTCAGCGAGGTCAAATCGCTGAGCTTTCACGAGGGCTGCGATATAAAACCCACAAATAAATGGCCATATACCGCCGTTATGATAATCACCGGGCTGATTAAACTGCCTGTACCGTTCATGCCATTCGCGATCTTCGGGATAAATAAATGGAAAAAAATTGGGCGGAAGGTCCACCGCCAAAATCCCGTCCTTCCGCATGAGTTCACAGGAGGATTCGATCCAGTCTATGATTGTATCTGCTTTTTTCGCAGATGCTATTCCACCAATTATGGCAAGGCTATTACCTAACAGATCAAACCTGTCGCTATGGTATAGTTTAAATGTCCATAAGGCATAATACGGATATTGTCCTACAAACAGGATATTCACTCCTTTGGCGAGCTTATCTGCCCGCTCCTGATTGCCTAATAGCTGGAGCGCACTGTGATATATGGCGTTAACATAGAGTCCATATCCCAGTACCCATTGCTCATCACGCCAGTCGCTGGTAGGCTGTTGGGCGACCATTCCGTCATCCGTGGGGCTCTGATACCTCATCCAATTTAGCGATTTGTTAACAGCCTGCTCAAGAAAATTAGCATTTCCGGTCATTTTACGATATATCCCCACCGCCATCAGAAACAGTGGTGTTGTATCGCTGGCACCCAAATTATTAGGGTCGCACACGATGGATGGGATATGGCCATGTACGGTCTGGGTGACGGCTAAGACTTCCAAAACACTCTTGATGCTGTCATAAAGCTGTATGTTATGCGTACTAGCAATACCGAGGATAGAGAATAAAAGATCGCGGCTGTAGGGCTCCGGATATCCCCAGGCGGCAGTACGCGGGAGATGATGAAATGGCCCATTGCTATTATTTAACAATACGCCTTCAGCCGCTATCTTTGCGGCATCTATCGCCTCAAGTTGGTTTTCTGTAAGCATCTGCTCTTTAATTTAGTTGAACTAGAAATATTGTTCTATTATTTTAACAAAGCGCCGGGCTACCTCCCTGTAGTCAAACCGCTCTTCGACCCTTTTCCGTCCTGCTGCGCCCATTGCCGTACGGAGCGAAGTATCTCGCATCAAGGCCAGCAAGCAATCTGCTATATCATTGACATCTGCTCTATAGTCCACTGTACGAGGCACATCAAATTGGATCACGTGATTATCTTCATAACCGGATTCAGCACCCAAAGTGACTTTGTCGACGACAATCTCCTTGGCCACTCCCGCCAATAAGGCAGTCTCACCATGCACGAGTGTATCGAGCATGCCCATAGCCCGGATACCAATCACCGGCTTACCACATGCACCAGCCTCTACCTGAGGCATCCCAAAGCCTTCCAGTCTGGAAGGTGCAGCATAGATATCGCAAGCGCCGAGCAGATAAGGCATAAAATCCCGTGATATGGTATTGGTGGCATAGATTACTTTTTTACTGATGTCCAGCCTTTCGGCGAGATCGTGATCATATTGATTTTGAAAAGAAGTGCGGGGTTGTGGCCATACTTTGCATACATACTTCCATGGAGGCACATCTTTGTCGATTAAGGCTAGTGCCTCCATGACTTCATTTGATCCTTTTGAAGCCGCATCCCCACCAACGGTCAGAATCATAATCTCATCTGGAGACACCCCAAGTTGTTGCCGTACCGCAAGGATCTTGGGGTCGTTGCTTGGATGAGGAACGAAGGAATCCGTATGACAACCTACGGGGAGCACCTCGATCTTATCCTCTGCGATACCATCTCTCACATACATTTGCTTTACCCAATTGGAGGTGACCAAGATAAGTGGCAACTGGTTGAGAGTATCTCTGTAATTGGCGATGTATCCGTCGGCGACAAGCCAAGGTACAGCTCGTTGTCCAAAAAGTTGTGGATGCACAACTATGGCCGGTACATGTCCCCAATAACCGATACCGACAACGACATCGGGTCTGAACCAGTCATAATACCATTCTTTCTCCTGATCAGACTGCCAATGTGCCGCATGGACATCAACACCGATGTCGAGCAAGCCCCTATAGAGTAGATCCCCCTGCGTGGACAAGCCACCCGGTGAGGGTGGATAATCATATAATAATAAGACTCTCATGCCAGCACTCCTCCCTTGGATAGCCAAGCCATGGCCTTGCCCGTATCTGTAAACGACCAAAACGCCTCTGTGCTCGGCGTTGTAATCACCTCCCAGCCCTCTTTTGGATAACCGTAGACCCTATTCATGATCTCATACTTGATATCATAAGTTGCGAGGTCGAGCTGATTTTTTATTGGGGCGGTTTTATTTGGTCGTGGATAAAACTGACGATTTCCATCATGATAGGCAAATGTCCACAGTTCCTTACATTTTATTTTGCGCTTTTTCCAGAGTTTTATGACAGCTTCGCTGACTTCTACATGCCTTCGATGATAAGTATATTCGCCCGAAGGATTATGGGTGATCACCAGATCATATACTATAGGTGGCAACAGTGCGAGAATGGTATGTTGAATTTCGGATGCGCTCAATGGTATCTGTCGGACCCCATCGTCCAGACAGCCCATTGCTCCTTCTGCGCGTAGCACCCTAAGTGCCGCATTGAATTTTGAGGCCCGATCAGGATCATCGCCTCGACACACGCTGATCACATATACCTGCCAATCCAAGTGACCAAGGATGGTTCCCCCGGCCCAGAGGGTTTCATCGTCCGGGTGTGCTACGATTACAGCTATTTTTTTCTTTGCCGAAGCTGTATCGGCAACGATGGGTGGAACAACATTTTTCATCTCCTTTATCATTAGCCCTCAAGCATTTTCTTTGCCTCCCGATATTCGTTAATGCTGATCTGCCCGGAAGCCAATCGCTTTTTTAAAAGGTTCAACGGAGAATCTTTCTTTTTTCTCTCCCCCGGGATATCATAAGGGATAAAGAAGATCCAAAAGATGAAACATAACCAGACCACCCACCAAATAAGGTGCATCCCAAAAAACATATAATTATCGTTTGACATAATCATGCTCTTTTAACTGTAAGACTTACTATTACAAAGGATTCTATAAATTCAAAAACTTTCGTCCTCCGTCCAGTAAGCAGTTCTAATGACAAAAAGAACATGATACCATTAGAAATCTGGACTTTAACGGTTAGAAATAATCGTAGACAAGAAATAGGATGAGTCTCGCATTTTAGTAAAGCAATTGAAAACGCCAGTGGACAACATGAAAGTTAAAGTAATCACTGTTAAATAAAAATACTTAAAAGCATTTCGTTTGAGAATGCTCCTAAGTATAGTTGTTTTTATTATTATTTATATATGGTGGCTCTTGTCTGTTGGATTATTATATAAACAATCTCTCTTATTAACTAAAGGCATATTCATAATCAATGGAAAGCTCGTTATTAACTTCCCATATACCGGGCGTGTTCCATGCGATCCGTTCTGCCTCTTCTTTTTGATACCAGGAATTGACTTTTCCACTTAAGGTAACTATACTGCCCGATACCATCACAAGGAGATTGCTATCATCAATAGCGCTTCTTTTTAGGGCGTCTTCAATATCTTTTTTCTCAATTACATTACTCGTATCCGATTTAACCTTTATATTATTGGTTACACCTTTGATACCAATTAGGTAATTTACAGCATTTCTGGCTGCTTCACGTTGATAATTCCATTGCAGGTCACCGTCCAATGTAACCCATCCATTTTCAATTTTTATCCCGATTTTGTCTATCGGAACTAACCAGGCAGCACGCAAAGTATCCAAAACCTCATTTGCAATTTCAGCATCGGTCTTTGCCCAGTTACTTGGAAATTGAACTTCAATATTTTCAACCAGTGCCCGCACCCCATGCACTCTCTTTGCGGCATTTTCAGCTTCCAGCTTTTTTGCATAACTGTCCACATAACCAGCGAGAGAAACAACTCCCCCATCAACCGTAACAGCGATTTCCGCCAAATGCAACTGGGGCTCCCATTGGATTGCCCGCTCGACATCACTCTGCAATTCTGCATCTGTTTTCATCAGCTTAAAATTTACGAAGCAACCGGATTGTCCCTTCCTAATAAAGATCTGATTTATAAAACGGATTACGTTATACAATTCGCATGGATTGTTGTATAATTGGTAGGTAGTCTTATGGGTATTAGAGGTCTTCGAGATTTGTTCGCTTTCTTAATGGCAGCTTTTTAAAAAATGTGGGTGTCAGTCCAGTGACCTGTTTAAACTGCTTGGAGAGATGTGATACACTTGAATAATGCAGTAAATACGAAATTTCTGTGAGGTTCAATTCGCCGTAAAGGATCAATTCCTTGATTTTCTCTACTTTATGCTGTATGATAAAATGTTCGATTGTGACCCCTTTTGTTTTGGAAAATATCTCGGCCAGGTAATGATAGTTTTTTTTTAGTCTGTCACTTAATAAAGTCGAAAAATTAACCTCAGGAATTTCTTTTGAATAATGGATCATTTCGACAATAATACTGATTATCTTTTCGATCAATTCGGCTCTCTTATCGTAGAGCAGTTCCAGTCCCGATTGATGCAAGGCTTCCTGGAGTTTTAGTTTAATATGCTCAGAAATAGGCTGTGCTAATCTGACTTCGCCTAATTCGATAGATGTATAGGCTATCCCCAGTTTATCGAGTTCAGATTTTACCATCATTTTGCAACGGCGGCTCACCATATTTTGGATGATTAATTTCATGTCAGATGGTCCAATAGGACAAATAATAAATGGGCTAAATTATCTATCACAAAAACAACGTAGCTATATATTAAACATGTTTGCCTAACAATTTGTTTTTAAATAATTATTGGACAATCGACCACCAACATTTTGCACCCTCTTCCCTTACTTTTTTCGATAGGCTAAATAATGTCAGTCTGATATGGTCTACGCCCTCCTCATGAGCTTGTAAATTTCAAACCACAGTACAGATACACTTGCGACAGCCAGCGCTATAGCCAATTCAGATCCACTCAGGGCTGTTACCTCAAAGAAAGCAGCAACCGGCCTACAGTACACTATGACAAATAGCAGGATAAGCACTACACAAGAGATACCTACCAGTAAAAAATTACGGTTCTTAAAGCTTTCGACTATGCTATAATAGAAAGAACGGTTGGCATAGCTCAACAATATATTCGCAAAGATCAAGGTACAGAAAACCATCGCCCTTGTTTTTTCTTCGCTCCCGCCATGCTGGGCAGTAAACTGATAGCTAAATAAGACTCCAAGTGTGATCACTATCCCTTGGATAATGCTTATCCCCAATTCACTGATACTCAAAAAGGTCTTCCCCATTGCTCTCGGAGGTTGTTTCATCGTATTTCTTTCGATAGGTTCATTCTCGTAAACAATAGAACAGGTAGGCCCCATGACAAGTTCCAGAAAGATCACATGGACGGGTGTAAATATCTGTGGATAGATCCATCCCAAAAACAAGGGTAAGGATACCGTCAGAATAATGGGAATATGAATGGAAATAATATACTGCACAGCCTTTTTGATATTGGTATAGATCCGGCGACCGGCAGCGATGCCAACAATAAGTTTCTGCAAATCATCATTTGTAATGACCAATGCCGCCGCTGATTTGGCGATTTCGGTTCCCTTATTTCCCATAGCGACACCGATATGTGCTGCTTTCAATGCTGGACCGTCATTTACACCGTCTCCGAGCATGGCCACAACTTCACCACTCTTTTTCAGCGCATTGACGACCGCAAGTTTGGCGTCGGGAAACATTCTGGTAAATAGTGTTGTCCGCTCAGCTAGCTTTATGATATCATCTTCGGTATTCCCAACGATTTCGCTACCATTTGCAGCCGGCGTGTCATTGACAATTCCTGCTTGCAATGCAATTGCCTTTGTTGTTTCGGCGTTATCGCCCGTAATGACCTTTACCTTGATCCCCGCAGCATAGATTTGCTGAAAAACCTCCCTTATCCCCTCTTTGGGCGGATCATAGAATACCGTGAGTCCTAAAAACTCAAACTTAAAATCCTGCTGTTTTGCAGGGAAGTCATTTCCTTCAAAATTTGCTTTGGCAACACCCAGAATTCGATAACCTTGCTGAGCAAAAGTGTTAATCACCTCTCTTATCCTGCCTCGATCGGCTTCGGAGAGCTGGGAAACACTGAGTATCGCCTCGGGTGCCCCCTTGGCCGCAATGATCCGCTCATGCTCACTATTTTCAAAAAGGTGGGTCATCATGGGCGGCCTGCCTTCCAGCGGATATTCATGAAACAGTTGATAATTCCTTCTTAAATCATTTTTTTGCGTTTTTTCGTATATTTTATGCAAGGTGATCTCCATGGGATCAAAAGGCACGGGCTCGCTGCTCCACATTGCATAGTCAATAAGCTCATGAAGTGCTTCATGCTCAAATTCACCTTCAGCATACACCGTATCTGAATGATAATCATACAGGTTTTTTAATTGCATGATGTTGGCCGTAATGGTACCTGTTTTGTCGGTACAGATTACTGTGGTACTCCCCAAGGTCTCTACAATACTGCTCCTTTTGATGATAATACCCTCGCGCATGAGTTTCCATGCCCCCAGTGCCATAAATGTTGTAAATGCGACAGGAATCTCCTCGGGTAGTACAGACATCGCCAATGTCAGCCCATTGAGCAGGCTCTCTACGATATTGTGCGTATCCAGATAACTAAAGAGGCAGACCAGCAGGAAAATAGCGAGTCCAACGATTGCCATTGCCTTGACAAATTTTTGGATGTGGACCTGCAAAGGCGAGATCTCTTCTTTTATCGTTCGTATGGATTCGCCAATTTTGCCGACGCGCGTCTCTTTGCCTATCTTTTGTACTTGAAAAACAGCAAGTCCCGACACTGTTATTGTGCCGCTATAAACGAAATTATCGGTTGTCGTACTATCCTTGAACACGGAGAAACTCTCTCCTGTGAGGGACGATTCATTCACCGAAAAATCGTTGCTGTGCACTATAATTCCATCTGCATTTATCATGCGCCCTTCTTCTGTGATACAAAGGTCGCCTACAACAATTTCCCGTGTAGGAATCTTGACCACCTGTGCATCTCGGATGACCACACTCAGGGGTTCATTGAGTTTTTCAAGCTCTTCCAACGCTTTCTTGCTACGGTTGTCCTGATAGAATGAGATCGCAGTGACCGCCACAATCGCTACCAACATAAAAGCTGCTTCAGCATAGTCGCCCACAATCACATAGATCAGTGAAATAACGATCAGTAAGATCAGCATGGGCTCCTTTAAAACTCCCAAAAGCAATTCCAGCCCGGTACTTTTATGGCCTGCCGCCAACTGGTTAAACCCATATTTTGCCCTGGCACGATTTACTTCTTCCTGACTCAGACCTTTAAGATGACTGGGGATATTATATGTCATAAAGAAATTGCTTAATAGAGAAACGGTTATTTACTGACTGTATAAGAAACACTATTTTACAGAATATGTTCTCCAAAATTTTACTTTTATAAATTGGATGTTAGCTAGTCATAACGTGAATCTGGTAAATTATGTGAGTGCAAATTGCTCATCTTTGACTAAAATTTTAACGGGTATTTCTAGTTCTGTTTGGATCTTTACGCGTAATGCTTCCAATGCACATGATTCGCCATGTACCAGCATGATCTGTTGGGGAGGAGTTTTATATTTTCTGATCCATTCCACTAATTCATACTGGTCAGCGTGCGCTGATAATCCTGTCAATTCTACGATATTTGCTTTTACGGGGTAGTAGCTGCCATGAATCTTCAACTCGTGAGCTCCATTTAACAAAGCCCTGCCGCGCGTACCTTCTGCCTGAAACCCTACAATCAATACTGTGTTCCGACTGTCTCCTATATCATGTTTCAAGTATTCAAGCACCCGTCCCCCTGTGATCATACCACTACCTGCAATAATGATTTTACTCGTTTTATCCTGAATGATCTCCACTGTATTAATATAATCTCTGTTAATTTCAATACTTTCAACAATTTTCAGCCATTCTCTTTTATCAACATTGGTATATTCGGCATAATCAACCATGATAGCTGTGGCAGTAGCAGCCATAGGACTATCCAGGATTATCGGTAGATTGTGCGGGATTTTGTTCTGTTCCTTTAAGCGAAAGAGCATATAGATAAGTTCTTGTGCCCTACCAACTGCAAAACTTGGAATAATAATGTTTCCGTGATTTTTAACCGTAAGGTTGATCCAATGTTCCAGACTATCATACACGTCTGTCTTGTCGTGCAATCTGTCACCATAAGTAGACTCCATGACCAAGAAATCCGCTTCGGTAAAAAAATCACGGATAGGTAGAATTTCGCTATGGTTTCGTCCAATATCACCTGAGAAGACGATCGTTTTGTCAAAGCATGTAATTGCCACCGAGCAGGCGCCAATGATATGGCCGCAAGGCTTAAACTGACATTGAATGTGATCGCTTAGTTTAATATCGGTATTTTCCTGAACAGTATAAAAATGCTCGAAAGCGCGTTCGGTATCCACTTTAGTGTATAAAGGCTTTGCAGGATGATGTTTGGTATAATGATGCTGATTAGCCTTTTTCGCATCCTCTTCCTGTAACTTCGCGCTATCAAGCAAGATCAATTTTGTCAGTTCCGCGGTAGGCTCAGTCATATAGATCTTACCTCTAAATCCATTTTTCACGAGTAGAGGGAGATAACCGCAATGATCCAGATGGGCATGGGTAAGAATGACCAGGTCAATTTCTCCTATCGGAATATTTAAGGATTCCCAATTTTGTTCACGTAAGGATTTAATTCCTTGAAATAAGCCACAATCGACTAATATGTTGAGTTCGGGAGTTTTTAATAAATGCTTTGATCCGGTCACTGTTCCGGCCCCTCCGAGAGATTTTATAAAAATAGTTTCCATTTTCATCTTTTTAATGAAACTCATGCTTATCCGGCAATGTATTTTTTTAAAAGAAAACTCTTAAATGCTCGCCAGAGCGTTATGAATGCCACGAAGTTATATTTATCGTACTTTGATGTCTTTTACCTCTTGTTCCTCTGGATTAGTTTTATTAATGGTGATGTTTAGCAGCCCATCTTTGTAAGTGGCTTTTATGTTGTCCAGGGTAACATTATCTGGTAAGTGGAAGCTACGGGAGAATGAATTGGCGGAGAATTCTTTCCTTACATAATTTTCATTTTCTTCTTTCTTTTCAACACTGTGCTCTGCACTAATGATCAGTGACCGATCTTCGACGGCCACCCTAAAATCTCTCTTTTTAAATCCTGGAGCTAAAACTCTGAGTTTATAAACCCCATTTTTTTCAATGATATTTATGGTTGGTTCCTTTTTTTTCAGAGCACCGGTAAGTTCGTCTTTACTCCAAAAATCTTCTATCTGCGATACAAGTGAAGATTGAACTAGTTGATCAGGGGTTTCTGTGGTTTTCATAATGAATTTATTTAATGGTTTGATACCCTAAAGTTAGATCTATAATAATTTTTACATCATGATCACCGCTATTCTTTACAATGATCCTTATCACTTTTCGCTAAGCAGTAAACATTTTATTTTAAACACATCTAACATGAGCGGCGATACTATGCTGTCCTGATGTCATTATTTATTTTGATTAAATTTGTTTTCCAGTGATTTGTCAAATTGGTAAATATCAGTGTACAAAGTAGGCTTTCCGTTTTTTATAAGGCAGGTCAAGTAAGTTATTATAATCGGCACGGGCTGGCTCAGCACAAAATCTTTCTTTTCGTAAGACAGTACTGCGTTTTCCAGCGCTGAAATTTTGTATTCTGAACCATCATATGATAATAGCATAGCGGCAAGGCGATCCGCATTTTCCACACGTACACAGCCATGACTGAGCGCCCTTTTCTCGCGATCAAAAAACTGTTTCTGAGCAGTATCATGAAGGTATACGCCATAGGGATTTTGAAATCTAAATACGACGGCACCCAATGCGTTGTCCTGACCTGAGGATTGCCTTACACTATAGTTATAAGGATTGTTATTGATCTGTCTCAATTTTGATGCATTCACGATGACTTTATTGCCCGATCCGTCATAGATCGAGTAATTATGATCAGCTAGGTAGCTCCTATCTTTCAAAATTTCGGGCAGCATTTCTTTACGGAAAATACTTTGCGGAACACGCCAGTCGGGTGCTGTTGAAAAATAATTGATTTCACTTTCCAAAACAGGTGTTTTTGATGTTGGCTTTCCTACCACAACCTTAAAGTCGGACATCTCGTCCCCTTGATGAAATTCCAGCGTATATGAAGGGATATTTACCATAATATAGTTTTCACTTTGCATGCTGATCCATCTCAGGCGTTCCATATTAATGATGATCTTACCCATTTCAGCTTGAGAAGTCATCATATTATTATCTGTGTAGGAACTATCCAGATAAGCCTGAAGATCAGTATAAGCTTTGATCTTTGGCTGGGCATTGCGTATTGCTCCCCGAAAATCCGTCTGCAGTCTTGCTGTAGACAATATCTCATCCGCACAAAATCCATTGATCCTACTGGTATCAATATGCGACTTATGGTATAATGGATTATATTTCCCAAAGTGAAGGTCATTAATAAAGGTAATAAGGCCATCTGTCAGCAGTATATCAAACATGCTTCTTTCCTTTTGATTCTTTTCGGAAGGAAAATCCCGCCATTGTTTTAATTTTTCAAATGAGAGGTTTTCTAAATGATAATCGGAGAGCGACAGTCCATAATGATTGGCCTGTGCCAGCATAGCGAGCGCTATTTCCGATTGATCATGCCTTTGTCGACTATCTGTCCAATGGTATCCTGAATAATTGTCCGTATAGAACCTGATGACTGATTTTGGATAATTCAGCCTGGAAAGATATATATTATCCTTTAACGCTGTTGAGATTTCTGTACCTATTTTTCCATCCTGCGCGTAGATCGCAGTGGAGAGAATAGCGAGAGAGATAAATAGGAAAATATACAACGCTTTCATGATATCTAATTTTTTTGTTTAAAATTTCGATATCCACCCATCCGTATCTCTGCATTAATCTTCGGACGGACAAACATTCGAAGTGATATAGTTAATACCCTGCAAAGTTCTGATTTATAAATCAATATAAGTTGTATAATATCAACTAATTTTTATATAATTGGTAGTAATCGCACATATAATTGGCTGTGAGATCCGTTTGATCGGACCGCAGATCAATTTGATTGGAAAAGCCATCGGAACGGATCGGGCGATCGTTGTGTGATGCCCGGGTACGATGCCAGATCTTGTGTTGCTATGCATTGCAGCAGCTTTGGCTTGATAGCATCGGTACGATTTAAAAAATCACCTTTTTTTAATCGGATTGGTTTAAAATCATCTCCCACCCATTTTCAAAACTTTCCCAAAATTTTTCCAAGTTATTCAAACAGAAAACCCATTTGAATCTACGAGAGTTTATGTATCTAAATGGATTAACTATCGCAACTATGAAAAGGTAGGCAACTTCCTGGTTGCTATTCCCCTCCAAATAGGTCAACTGAATAATTTCTCGTGCCTTTGGTGGAAGCTTTTGAATCGCTTCGTATAATTAGCCATTGCCTCGGCATAAACGATTTCTTGCAAATAGGAACATGATTCGTTCACTGCAGGGAGCAAATTTTGGCTTAAAGAAAATTAATCTGCCGTATTTGGCAACGAAACTGAAAACTAGCGCAATTTATGGGTCACCTAATTATGATGCCCCATAGGCAGCTTGATTCTTTTTAATTCTTCTAAATCATGAACTGGCCGCTCTAATTCATAAGGAATAGGCTGACCCGAAAACAGTTGGAAGTATTGTAAGCAGGCATCTTTCCACCAAATTGCATCCCGGGCCTGTATTCTAAGTTTGGATTGTACCGCATGAAAACGAGATTGATCTATATATTTTTCCATACAATCCCAAACTTTCTGAAATTCACGCACTTTTTGGACACCATGATCATAACGGTAACATAGTTCTCTCCAAAGTGTATTACCGTTCTTCATTTTGTAATTCCAAGAAACATGATGAAACCACAGAAGAAGATTTTCGGGACAGGTCGATTTATTGTTATATATATTGCGCAATGGTAAATTATATTGGGATATGGCATTACTTCCCTCAATAGTCCGATCAAAGCCCAGTCCCAGCCTGTCTGCGTTATGGTAATACCAAGGCATCCAATCTGGACGGCCGCCGGGAATATTTCCCCAAGGTTCGGGTCCATAATGATGATCAAAGGCAAACAGGTGATGTAATCCCATGGGCATCATATAGTCTACAGCAGCCTCGCGTGATTCCAACATCATCTTTTTAACAGGATTAATAAATTCCCTGTCTCGCGTAAAAGTCATTTGTATCCATTCATCGGCGATCTGTTCGGCCGAAAGACTGTTGCCCCAGGCCAATCGTCCAAAGGCATACCAATTGGCCTGCGCAAAATGGTGCCCTGTCCAGTTAGTATCCTGACCGATATTCGCCACAGCTGCAATAGCTGTTTTGGAACCCGAAGGTCGGTTTTTACCCGTCATTTCAGCCACCGTAGAGCCCACGCCATGGGCAAAGGTTTCGTCATCCAATACCTCTTTAAATAAGGGAGCCAAATACACCAAATGATTGGAAAAGCCTAAATATTCCTGTGTCAACTGAAATTCAAGCATCTTCGCTGTCTTGTGCATGGCACCGAATAACGGATTGAATGGTTCTCGTGGCTGAAAATCTATCGGTCCATTTTTTACCTGGAGAATAACATTTTTTTTAAACGTTCCATCTAAGGGTACAAACTCCTGAAAAGCCTGCTTTGCCCGGTCATCTTTGGTTGGCTGATAAACAAAGGCTCGCCAAAATACGATACCGCCATGTGGGCTAAGTGCGTCGGCGAGCATATTGGCTCCATCAGCATGTGTGCGTCCGTAATCTTGCGGTCCCGGCTGACCTTCAGAATTTGCCTTGACCAAAAAACCGCCGAAATCTGGAATTAATCTATAAATTTGTTTTGCTTTTGATCTCCACCAGTGCTGAACATCTTCATTTAAGGGATCTGAACTCGGTAGACCACCTAAAATTTGGGGAGAAGAAAAATTAACCGATAAATACACCTTGATGCCATATTTGCGAAAAAGATCAGCTAGAGCCTTCACTTTAATGAGATAGTTCGCTTCCAATAATTGAGGAGCGGCATTTACGTTATTCAAGACAGTGGAATTTATACCAATAGATGCATTCGCACGCGCATATTCTTCGTATCTGGGAGAAAGCTTTTGCGGTAGCTCCTGCCATTTCCACAACGAATGACCGGCATACCCACGTTCTATGGTACCATCCAAATTGTCCCAATGGTTTAGCATACGAATATCATAAGAAGGTATTTCTATGATTGGCAAATAAGGTAGTTGCCTCCCTGTCTCCTGAAGCCGCAACAAATGATAAACACCATATAACAAGCCTATTGACTGGCCGGCAACCACATAGATTCCTTTATGGTCTTGACTAATCTGGTAGCCATCTTTTAGCCGTTTGTGTTTGCGATCAAGTTGAAGTGTCACATCGACCCCGTTCCAATAATTCAAAAGCTCCTCTTTGGCCAACGCTATTGTTGCATCAGTTGACTCTATGCCCATGATATTTATAGTGTGACCGGCTCTCTCCTGTCTGGAAAATCGCAGCCATAGTTGACTACCATCTTCCGATCTTACCCCTTGTGGAAAGCAATATAAGACTATGAACAGGAAAAAGTTTAAACGCATGATATAAGTCATTAGCGAACTATCAGAATTATTATTTAAGAAGATAAACCGTTTATAGGCTTGATGTGTCCGTTTTCGTCATATTCAATTTCGATGACTTTCATACTCCTTAGCCAAGTTTTCCCTCCCGATGGGACGGAATCATGATAAAAAAGGTACCATTTGCCCTGAAATTCTAAGATACTGTGATGAGTCGTCCAGCCAACAACCGGTGATAAAATAACACCTTGATAGGTGAATGGTCCATATGGGTTGTCCCCTATTGCATAACAAATCAAATGGCTATCACCGGTCGAATATGAAAAATAATACTTACCCTGGTATTTATGCATCCATGATGCTTCAAAAAATCGTTTATCGGTATCCCCCTGTCTTAAGGCTACGCCATTTTTATCTAAGATAACCAGATCACGGGGTTGCTCAGAAAATTCAAGCATATCTGCAGACATCTTAACAACCTTTGGAGTTAATGCCGGTTCATCCGCCTTCGGTAATTCGTTGGGTGCAACAATTTTATTATTTCGATAAAACTGCAATTGTCCGCCCCATATACCACCAAAATAGAGGTAATAGCATCCATCCTTATCTTTAAACGCACAGGGGTCGATACTGTAACTCCCTTTTATCGGATTATTCTGGGGTACAAATGGACCATAAGGTTTGTCCGCTAAAGCGACACCTAGTCTAAAAATGTCATTTTTGTCTTTCATGGAAAAATACATATAGTACCTGCCATCTTTCTCGGTAACATCCGAATCCCAAAGCTGTCGACCGGCCCAGGGAATATCTTTTACATCCAATACTTTCCCATGGTCTAATACTTCGCCCTGCACATCACTCAGTGAAAATACATGGTAATCTTGCATATCGAAATGATCCCCGTTATCATTTTCGGGAATACCACTCTCGCGGTCATGAGACGGATAGATATAGATCTTGTTTTCAAAAACATGCGCTGATGGATCAGCCATGTAATCACTTGGATACAAATACTTACTTTTATTCATTTTCTTTATCACTTTTTTTTTTGAGTCAATGCTATAATATCTTTTACAAATGGTTTGGGATGATAATGACGGTCAAATAAAAGAGGATAATCCGTGCGTCCGGGAATAGGCCAGCCGTTTTTCCATGAATCTCCATCACCAACTCCCCACAGGGTCACGCGCGATATCTTATCCTGATGCTTGAGATAAAGATTAAAAAAGTCAATATATCGTCTACTAAGCTCAGCCATTTTACCTGCCGGCAGGCCTTTTTCATAAGGATTAGTCTCCTTACTATAAGCATAGCGCTCGCCAATTTCCGCTCCCATATTGGGACGCACATGTGGAAGTACCGAAATATCCATTTCGGTAACCATCACCTTCGCACCCAGGCTTGCAAATCCGAGAATGGTTTTTTCAACTTCTCCCAATGATGGATTGTCCAATGCGTTATGCTCTTGCATACCGATCCCACTTACCTTTCCACCGACAGCCTTCACCTGTTGTACCATCGTCATAATTCCTTTTCGCTTTTCGGGAATGGCCGTTGAGTAATCATTATAATACAGTTCGGCATTAGGGTCGGCCTCATGGGCAAATTGAAAAGCCAATTGTATAAATTCAGGTCCAATAATTTTATAGAATTTGCTTTCACGCCATTCACCATTATCCAGTATGGCTTCGTTCACAACATCCCAGCCGAACACGCGCCCTTTATACCGGGACACAACTGTTTGTATATGTTTACGCATGCGTTCAATCAATACCGCCCGGGAGACATCTTTTCCTTTTTTATCTACAAAAAACCAAGCTGGTGTCTGCGAATGCCAGATTAATGTATGACCTATAATCTGCATCTTATTTTGTTCGCCGAATGCTACAAAACGATCCGCGTCGTTAAAGTAAAATTGTCCCTCCTCAGGCTGCAGAAACATGCTTTTCATGCAGTTTTCGGCGACAATGGAGTTGAATTGCTTTTTGACAACTGCTACAGCCTGAGTGTCCCTTTCCCATATCTGATCAAGATTGAGGGCAGTACCTATAAAAAATCTATTTTCAAATGCCTCTTTCAAGGTCAGTGAATCAGGCACTTGATTCATGTGTTGTGTAATTGCGGGAACAGCATGAGATCCCAATAGGGCTGTTACGGCCAAAACAATAGTCTTTAGCATATTCGTGGTTTATTTTTGATTAATAATTAGCTTTGAATTCGATATCGCGATTGATTTTATCTATGGTGGCATCATCCAATTCATATTTGGAAATGACGTACATGGCTAACAATAAAAGTATCGCGGGAATAACAGCCACTAGCCATAGGATCCCCTTTTCGGCCATAGCCGATTGTGTCGTTACATTATCTTTATCAAATGCAACATATGCCAGCACCAGGCCCGGAACAATTCCGCCCAGGGCCATACCGGCTTTGTAAAAAATACCTGTTAATGCATTGACAATTCCGGATATACGTTTACCGGTTTTATATTCACCATAGGATATCACCTCGGGGACAAGAGCCCACATATATCCTGTCGCGACGATCACACCTGTGGATTTGATAAATTGCGCACTCAATACCAGCCAAGTATTTCCTTTAAGTGTCTCGTTTGTTGAAATAATATATAACATAATCATGCCCAGGATAGCTATCCCTAAGAAAACATAGAACATTTGCTTTTTTCCGATCGCGCGTTTAATAGCAGGTACAAGCGGCATGAATATAAATGCAGGTAACGATCCCAAAGCCATGAAATATGGAAGCATATCAGGGGCATTGACATTGTAGATCATATAATAGGATCCCGCCGAATTTCCGATGGCCATCATGGCAAATGCAGTAATAAAGAAAAATGCAAGAATGCGCAATGGTCGATTATATTTAAATTCATTCCAGAGATCAGACACTTGGACATTTTCCGTTTCTTTTTCATCCATAATAACACGCTCTTTTGTTTGTGAAAAGCAAAAAAATAAAAGGACTAAACCAACCAAAGCATAAATAAGCATTGTCGTAAACCAGGCACCGGCTGAATCCTTCGAGTTAATCTTTCCATCAGGAGAGAAATATTTGACGACAATAGGTACACCATAACCAACGGCGAGCCCCCCAATATTGGCCATAAACATGCGCGTGGAAGTCAACTTTGTCACTTCGTCGGTATCTCTGGTTAGGGAAGCATTCAAAGCACCATACGGAACATTAATCAATGTGTATAAAATAGATAGCCCAACATAGGTGATATAAGCGTAGGTCAATGAGCCGGAGTATCCATTCCAGAAACACAGCACCGCAAAACCTGTAAGCGGAATTCCGCCCAAAACCAGATATGACCTATACTTACCCAGACGGGGATTGCTTTTATCAACAAATGCACCAACAATGGGATCCCAAATCACATCAACGATCCGGACAATCAGAAACATGACCCCCGCTGAAGCAGCTGAAATTCCGTACACATTGGTGTAGAAAATCAATAGATACATTGAAACAGTCTGATAGATAAGATTCTGTGCCAGATCGCCAGCGCCAAATCCTACCCGTTGCTTCATTGAGAGCTTATAAAAGCCTTTGACAGGCTTTGCCTCTGTTATAATTTGGTCCATATAAAATTGGTTATTCTAATATTGAATTACTGTGGTAAAACTACAAGAACTATGCTGTCGGCACCCGATACAAATGTTTTATATTCCAATAAAAATGTTTAAAAAGGCGTATTATACCAGAAATAACCGAAGAAAGATGAGGACTACGTAGGTGCCTACTAGTGGTAAAAAAAGAGGGAATCTGTAATAGATTCCCTCTTTTTACACAGTATTTCAAGCCGCACCTACCTTTGATCTATTCAGTTCGTAACATATTTGACCAGATAGCTTTTCGTCTGTCCCTTGTAAACACAATCAACTTGGGCATGACCTGTCAACGAACTCGCCTGCCTGACCGTAATCTTCACCTCAGGATTAGTCGCGAATGCTTTTACAACAGGGATTTTTTTACCTTTTATTTCAAAGGGAGAAATGACCTCATAGGTATTGTAACCAATGATACCATTCTCATCTGTGGATCTGATCGGAATAGAGGGTAATGCAAGTTTTTTACCATTTACGGTAATATCGACCTTCGGCGATATTGGACGTACAATTTTTTGGTTTTTTGAACTAAACCCCAATCCGATAAAATCGAAGAGAGGTTTACCCTCTTCCCCTTCGGCCACCAGATATAGCGCATGCTTGCCCCCCAAATGGTCAACATATTTCGAAACATCAACTGTAAAGTGTGTCACCTCAGATTTAGCATTAGCCGGAATTACGATCTGGGCAATCTTTTTCCCTTTCCAGACATCATTTTCCCAAGGCCCATCCAGCCACACATTGACCTTAAACGCAGCCTGTGTTTGTGGGGAAATAAATAGATCAAAAGCAGTCTGATTTCCCGCTTTCGTACCATTAAAAGCTTTCAATCCAAATTTGTCCTGACCAAGCCCGCCGAATCCAAAATATTTAAAGCCGACAATATTTCCATTTTTCACATTGGTCACTGGCATATGATTGTCCCAGACATCCCAGGAATCCTGCTGTAAGCTGATATCTGAAAGATAACAGGCATATCCTGCAGAATAGTACCTGTAGGGATCTAGTCCATAAAAATGGAATCCTTCAGATGTAACCTCCGCACCTTTATATTCCTTCCCTTTTTTATCTTTGATGGTCGGACTCTCTTGGAAGGGGTTAAATGCACGAATAGAAACCATCCCACCCTCTTTCACACTTTTTTCGTCCCATTGCACTTTGATGGGCTCCACCACCGCCTGTCTTGCAAATCCAAAACCCCGTGGTGGTCTATGATAAAATACATACCATTGTCCATTGATCAACTCAATACTACCATGGGTATTGTGACCTGCATTGCTGGTTTCAATGCCTGAACCATCCCTGTTCACTACCGGAGCTCGGGAGTCGACCAAAACGCCACCACTTTTCCATGGTCCCAGTGGTGAATCGGCGACTGCATAACGTAAGGTTGAGTTGGAGCTGTTGACGCCATATTCGGGTCCAGAATAGCCACTGTATACCGTGACAAATTTATTTCCCACCTTACGAATTGATGAAGCTTCGAAGAAATTAAAGGTCCCCAGATCTTCGTCAGCAAAAATACTGGGGTAAGTGGTCCCTTTGGGATCACGCAACTCTCCATATCGCGCACTCGCAGGTAGCAGGTAGTTGATAACCTCCGTTCCCGGTCTAAGCGAATACATTGTTTTTTGGTCTAACTGGGCGGCCATGGATCGTTGAAATCCCCAAAAGCCATAAGCTCTGAATCCAATGTCGAAATCGGGATCTTTCGGATCGGTAACGTATTCAATGTAGACTGCCGGATCAAATCCCAAGATACTTCCAGGCAAGGTACGTTGGCCATCCGCGGTCAGATTCACCGGTTTAAATGGGCCGTTGGGTCTATCTCCCTTAACGACCATGGCTTCACGATGTTCTCCCCTGCTGTGTGGAAACAAATAATATTCTTTCTTTCCATCTTTTCGTTTGACCTCCACAAGATCCGGTGCATACATGACATCCCATTTTCCATCCATTGGATAGGTAAAAATAGCTCCCTCATCACGCCAGCTCGTCAAATCCTCAATAGGCGCTGACCACATTCTGATGTCAGGTCCACAATAACTTGTAAAACGCAAGTCGTGTGAACCAATGATATAGGCGCGGTATTTCCCGGGCTGATCCGGATCTTCAAAAACCCGGGGCTCGCCATCTGGAAGATGTTCCCAAAGTGGCAGATAAGGATTACCAATAGATTGATGTACAAAACCTTTACTTAAATCTTTCAGCACATTTTGTTGCTTTTGCCCTATGACTGTTGTCGTCGACAAGATTCCTGTGATGGACAATACCAATGCCATTGTCCTTTTTTTTAAGACAATATTTAGTCCCTTCATAAAATTGAATAAATTAGTTACTTAAATTGATGAATTATATACTGATCCTTACTTGTTCGAATTGATTTATAGTGATTAAATATGCGTTATTCTACCAATTGTCGGTACGAAATGGTGTCGCCAAAAAACCTTCTTTATTTATCAGATTTGCATCTGCAGGATTATCGCCCCAAGCATAGCGCACCGCTTTGGGATGTTTAATTTTAGGATGGCTCACAATGATTTCTCTCCCCTTTATGACAGCATCCGCCCAAAAGAATTTTCGGTCCTCTCCAGCTATCGCGAAATGTTGCAGTGATGTCCCATGAGCAATGGCCAGTCCTTTTCCGATCTGATCAAAGGAAACCGTAATCTCATCGCCATTTATATGCATCGCTTTATATTGAGGTCCAGCTGCGACGATATGCTCGCCATAAATTAGCTTGCGTGCGGCCAAGAATAGTCGTTTCGCTAGGTCTTTCTTATTTAGAGGGTGGATATCGTTCCACTCGCCAATATCATAAGTCACTGCTAGTGCCGTCATAGGTATTTCTTTACTGATCTGAAACTGAGCTTCCCTAACCAACGCCCAACTTGATTCTTTCGGGACAGCATCTTTCGCCATAAAATTAGGAAGTTGCACAAGCAAAAAGGGAAGTTTAGGTTGCTGGAAAAGCTCACGCCAACTATCGATCAGTAGGGCTAGATACCTTTGATAAGGCTTTGGATCTGCTGTATTTGCTTCACCTTGATACCAGATGACACCTTTAACACGATAGCCTTTCAATGGGTTAATCATACCATTGTAAAGACCTGAACCAACCTGGCCAACATCCCTCAGCCGATCTTTATACCTGTCTATCGCATCTTGGTCAAGTCCCACTTTCCAACGCCAATCCCCGGCGAGATCAATAATCGTATCATCAACCTGCAACTTATACGGTTTATCTGGCGTAAAGCCGCCATCTACACCAGTTGTCCGCAATCTGATCGTTATCATATTGTTTCCCTCATGGAGAATCCCTGCTGGTACATCGTAAATCCGTGGTGGATAGCGATAAGCGGTAGTCCCTACGAAATGGCCGTTAACATAGACTGAATCACTATCAATTAAAGTACCCAAGTACAACTTTGCATACCTGCCATTCTTGGCTGCTGGCAGCATAAAATGCTTACGGTAATAAACAACACCCCTGTTGGATATACTAGGTTTAGCCCAGTATTCGGGAACCTGCACGATAGACCAGTTTGTATCATCAAAGTTTTCTCTTGTCCATAAGTCGGCTCCTCGGTCTTTTTCAACCATTTTGAGGCTATCCACCGCCGTCCGGTCAATCAATAAGTCAGGAAAATCTATTAAATGCTGCTGGTCAATCCAACTTTCTATTGTCGACCCACCTAGACTGGAAACGAGCATCCCGACTGGGACACCTGTATGCTGATAAGCTTCCTGTGCATAGAAATACGCCAATGCCGTCCAATTCATTACATCTGAGGCTATGGCCGAGTGCCATCTTGCATCTGAAGGAATAGCATCCTTGACGTCAAATGCACTGTTTTGCATCGGAACCTTAAAATAACGTATCATATGATTATTGGAAACGTTGATTTCTGGGAATCGCTCAACGAGCCGTTGGATCGGTGTTTCCATATTAGACTGACCTGAGCAGAGCCATACATCGCCGATCAAAACATCGCGGATGACCAGTTCGTTGATCTCCATGACATATGGACCGCCATAGTGCTGCGGCGGAATAGTCAGTTTCCATCTACCATCACTTCCGGCCTCCGTATAATAATATACATCACGAAAACGAATGGTCACCTTTTCACCTCTTGCAGCCCATCCCCAAATGTTGAGTTCAATATCTCGCTGCAGTATCATTTTATCGCCCACAAATGCAGGAAGGCGTATTTTACCAAAACTTGGCTGCAGTGCCAGCGACAACACAACAGTCAGCAGCACATAGCGCAAATAGTTTGAGGCAAAAAATAAAGCTCCAGTTTGATCAGTCATTTAATTTTACTTTATTTCCCCGAACTTCCAGCAATCAAAAAATAGGATATTAGTCGGAGCTTTACCTTTAAAAACAAAATAGATGTCGTGTATTCCCGTTACCCTACTAGAAAGCTGAGTATCAACCGTAGTCCATCGGTCATCGCCTCCCGTCATTGGAACCTCTATCGTAGCTAAAAGAGGACCATCGACAGCTGTTGACCTCACCTCCATACTGACACCGCCGTTGTGTGTTGTCCCTACCCGAGCAAAGAAATTCATTGCTCCATTTTTGCCAAAATCAACATTCTTTATGCTGGTATATGCTCCATTTTTGAGCGCTTTGATAAAAACCCCCACTTTACTATTTTGAAACGATTTAACATGTGCGGACCAGGATATTGTTTCGGCCTGCATTAGACTATAGGGATTCACAGTTTTAAGTGCCTCCGTAATCCCTGTAGCCATTTTCATTGGCCGAATACTACCATCGGGATTAAACTTTAATTCCTGTACAGCGACCGAGCGCGTGAAACCACTTCCTCCAGGCAAAGCTCCATTGTGGTAAAAGAAATAACTTTTTCCCCTAAAGTCGATCACACCGGGATGGTTGGTAAAAGCTCGCCCTTCGGCTGGCATCACCACTCCTCCATATTTCCATGGACCTGCTGCATTTTTACTGGTCGAATAACCAATAAATTCAGGTAGAGGACCTCCGGGCCAAAAAAGATAATAGAGACTATTCCTTCTGTACAACCAGGGGCCCTCCTCATAGTTGGACGGTCGTTTGGCATCTCCTTCGCGTTTGCCAAAGGATGCCGCTGTCATCGGAACATCTACAATATCACCCTGATACGAGATCATGTCCGCGTTAAGTTTTACATATTTCAATTGTGGATTCCCCCAGTACATATGGGCCTGCCCGTCGTCATCAACAAATATGGTCGGATCAATATCTCCCCACTCACTTTGCACAAGTGGTTTTCCCAAAGGATCATAGAACGGTCCCAATGGGCTGTCTGCTACGGCCACGCCAATTGCTCCCCGATTATTCAATTTGGAAATAACAGGCACATATAAATAAAATTTGCCATTTCTCTCCACACATTGCGCAGCCCAGGCATCGCCTTTGGCCCATTCAAAATCAGTATAGGACAAAATTGCACCATGATCCGTCCAGTTGACCATATCATCCGTTGAATATACACGCCAATTGTTCATATTAAACCAGGTCGATTCTTCTTCGTCCTGTGTCGTGTAGAGGTACAGGCGATTATTATAAACTAGAGGTGCGGGATCTGCAGTATAGGCAGTTTGTATGATCGGATTCTGGGCCCTTAGTACATTAATCGTCACTAACAACATCACCAAAAATCCAAAAATTAACACCGTAAAAAATTGTCTTCTCATATCGTCTTACTCTGTAGTAATGTGGAAATAATCAATATCAACAAATCCTCCAGCCGCTTTACTGGCGTAGTTAAAAAGCCCAAATCGATACCCCATAAAATGCGGTATGGTGTAGCTCATTTTCAACGGGTTACCTATTGCAGTCCAATGTCGTCCATCAGTACTGTAAAAAAAATCTGCGATGTCTCTTTTATTGGCAAAATCGCAACTCGCTTTTAGAAATATATTTCGATCTTGCAGGTTGATCCTGGCGACTTCTTCCGGAACTCCCGTCATCGCATTGACCATAATCAGTGATTTTTTGTTTCCTTCCATTCGAACGCCCAGGAGACCATAATTCTTTTGCAACAGAGACAAGCCTGCGAAATCACCATCTTTCATCTGCGACACATCTATAGCAACAGAAGCGCTACAGGTAGGCCCAATCGTTCGTTGTGTCAGTGTATTTTTGGCTTGTAAGAAGTCGTTTGTAATCGCTCCGGTTTTTAAGCGCAAAAAGCCTTTTCGTTCAGTTACTGACCACAGATCGGGGTCAGGATTATGATTCCATTGCCAGACCAAAGGCAAAGCTGGTTGATTTTTGTTTCTATTAAAATCATCCGAATTGACAATACCCGGCATGAGCGCTTTATTAGCCGGTAGAGCTAATAAAGCTGGTACTTTCCCTTGAACACCCAAGACGGGCCACCCATCTTCCCAGCTGACAGGTACCAAATATGGGATTCTGCCAACTGCGCCGTGGTCCTGAAAAAGGTAGGCATACCATTGCCCGTTCGGCATATCGATCAAGCCGCCTTGTGCTACCCCCTGATCCTGGAGGACCACCTTACCTTCATAAGGTCCTTCAAGTCGAGCAGCACGATGCACGATCACGGTACGCATCCCATTCACCGGCCAGGAAATATTAAAAAGATAATACATACCATTTATCCTGAACAGTTGTGAACCTTCTGCAGGCAGCCCCATCCTTCCTTCTTTAGGTAAACTTGGCAAAGAAGCATCTTCGATCAAAATCCGTTCCGTTCCTGGTTTCATACCCGAAAGGTCTGGCAGTAGTTCGGCCAAATGTATACGCCCTCCACCCCATAGCATGTATGCTTTCCCATTTTCAAAAAATAAGCTATGATCGTGTAGCATTGGCTTAAATTCCGTTGCTTCCCAGGGACCATTTTCCAGATCTCTCGTTGTGTAGATATGCGTTTTTCCTGTGTTAGCAGAAAATGTGCTGACGTAATATTTACCATCATGGAAACGTAAACTGCTCGCCCATGAACCGTGTCCATAGGCGTTTTTTTGCTGCCACAGGTTCAGTTCTTCGGTATTTCCCAAGCTGTTGTACGCATAGTTGATCAATGCCCAATTGACTAGATCTTTGGATTTCATAATCGGAAGTCCGGGGTTCATATGCATAGTCGTACTACTCATGTAATAGGTATCGCCGACACGTATCATTGATAGATCAGGCACATCAGCAAAAATGATCGGGTTTTTCGCCTGTTGCGCCGAAGCACTAGTAAACACGGCAAAAAAAGAGAAAACGAGTACGAATATTCTCATTGTTAGTTTATTGATTATCAATACAAAAAGAGGTTTCATTGGCGGTGTATCCAGTTAAGGAAACGCCAATACGTGTATATATTTTACAATAGCATTTTTCATTTGCCGTTCTGATCCAGTTCTCAAATTACTTATTAAATGAAGTTCGCTATTTAAATCTCGGCTATCCCAACACTTGGTTAATTCATTATAGTTGAGTGTTTTATAAGTCTATTTAACCACCTTAAATAGCAATTGAGCAATTTGATAAAGATCATTCTTCCAAACGTTGAAATCATGTCCTCCAGGTTCCAAATAGTACATGTGGGGCACCTCATGAGCCAAAAGATACTCGTGTGTCCTTTTGCTAATATGCAGTAAGCCGTCTTGATCCCCGCAGGATATCCACAACAATTTTAGCTTGCCTTTCGCTTCCTTGGGAACGGGTAATAGCTCTTGTGGCATCTTGGTGTTGGGGGCAGAAGAAAATCCACCTACCCAAGCAAATGTATCAATATGTCCCAGACCAAAATTCAGCGCCTGACCACCGCCCATAGATAGACCAAAAATTGCGCGGTGCTCACGGTCACGGACAACTGAAAATTGTTGTTCAATAAATGGAATCAGGTCGTCAATCAAATCCTTTTCAAAAGTTGAGAATGCAACCACCCGTTCCTGTGCCATGACGTTTCCGCCAGATCGGTCATCTTTCATGGCTCGACCATTAGGCATAACTACCACCATTGGTTCTATTTTTCCTTCGCCATACAGGTTATCCAAAATAACTTGCGGATTTCCGTGTCGCAACCATTCCCTTTCATCGCCTCCGATTCCATGCAGGAGGTACAATACAGGATATCTCTTTTGGATATCATATCCAGGCGGAGTATATATCAATGCTTTTCGAGATACGCCAACTGTTTTGGACGGATAAATAATAGAATCTATTTTTCCGGTCGACATAAGTTTCTGTTCGACATCAAATCCCTTGGGTGCAGCCTGTTGTGCCTGCGATAAAAGGCTAAACGAAAAAACCCATAATGCTGTGCAAATAATCTTTCTCATTTATAATTAGTTAAATAGTAATCAAAATTAGTGTTAAACCACTTTATTTTACGACTTGATTAGTTTTCTTTTGAGTACCCGAAGTACCGCGGCTACGATGGCATCGGCATTTAGCCTGTATTTGTCCATAAGCTCTTGTGGTGTTCCCGATTCGCCGAAACTATCATCTACAGCAATATATTCCTGAGGTGCAGGCATCTGCACGGACAAGAGTTGCGCGACACTGTCACCTAGGCCACCAATACGGTTATGTTCTTCGGCTGTCACCACGCAACCTGTTTTTGCGATCGAGACTAGTATAGCCTGGTTGTCCAGGGGTTTGATCGTATGTATATTGATGATTTCGGCGTCGATTCCCAGTTTCTCCAATTCCTCACCCGCCAGGATTGCCTCCCATACTAAGTGTCCTGTTGCAATGATGGTAACCGCAGTCCCGGGGTTGATCATAATCGCTTTTCCGATCTCAAACTCTTGATTTTCATCTGTAAAAACAGGGACAATCGGACGCCCAAAGCGCAAGTAAACAGGCCCTTTATGTCTGGCTGCTGCAACTGTTGCTGCCTTAGTCTGGTTATAGTCGCAGGGATTGATCACTGTCATGCCAGGAAGCATCTTCATCAATCCAATATCTTCGAGGATCTGGTGGGTCGCGCCATCTTCACCCAAAGTAAGTCCGGCGTGAGAGGCTGCGATCTTCACATTTTTATCCGAATAGGCAATTGATTGCCGAATCTGATCGTAAACCCTTCCCGTCGAAAAGTTAGCAAATGTACCCGTAAAAGGGATTTTGCCACCGATGGTTAGCCCAGCTGCGATCCCCATCATATTAGCTTCGGCAATACCGATCTGAAAAAACCGTTCTGGATAGGCATTGATAAAATCATTCATCTTGAGGGAACCAATTAGATCTGCGCAAAGCGCAACCACATTTTCGTCTTGTTTTGCAGCTTCTACCAGCCCTGCACCAAAACCGGAACGTGTATCTTTTGATTCTGTATAGGTATATTTTTTCATTTTAATCAATTTGGAAAATTTATGATTTCTTAAGCGATATAGTCTCCCAATGTCTCGGTATTCTGATTCAACGCCGATGCCAATTGTGCATCATTTGGCGCTATCCCATGCCATTTGTGCGAGCCCATCATAAAGTCGACACCATTACCCATTTCGGTGTGCAACAATACCATGACCGGAAATCGTCTTTTGGTAGCATCCTGAGCTTTTCTCAAACCGGCGATGACCGAGCTGATGTCGTTGCCGCGCCTAACTTCAATAACCTTCCAACCAAATGCTATCCATTTGCCCGGTAAGTCGCCCAGTGAGAGCACATCGTTAGTAGCCCCATCAATCTGAGCGCCGTTATAATCCACTATCGCAATCAAGTTGTCTATTCTATTGTGAGCTGCATACATGGCTGCTTCCCAGATCTGGCCCTCTTGTAATTCGCCGTCCCCCATAAGCACATATACCAATCGGTTATCGTTGTTCAATTTTTTGGCTTGAGCAGCTCCGATCGATACGGAAAGCCCCTGTCCCAATGATCCCGAAGCAATACGGATACCCGGTAAACCTTCGTGGGTCGTTGGGTGGCCCTGCAAACGCGAATTGAGTTTTCTGAATGTTGCAAGTTCATCAATGGGAAAATATCCTGCGCGCGCCAGTACACTGTAAAACACGGGCGATATATGCCCGTTGGAAAGGAAAAACAGATCTTCTCCGGACCCATTTAAATCAAATTGTTCATTTCGCTGCATCAATTCGAAATACAGGCAGACCAATAATTCGGTACAACCCAGCGATCCACCGGGATGCCCAGATTGACAACCATGAACCATACGGACGATATCCCGCCGCACTTGCGCAACGATCGCCTCTAAATTGTGTACACTATTTTTAATCATCACCATCTCATTTATTAATTTGTGTAGCCACACGTTTATGATCCGCTAAAAATTGCGCCAGTCCACTATCGGTCAAGGGATGTTTCAATAATGCATATATAGCCTGTAAAGGCCCGGTCATTACATCTGCGCCAATTTTAGCACAGCCTAAGATATGGGCACTATGACGAACCGAAGCTGCTAAAATCTGCGTCGGAAAATCATAATTATCATAGATCGTACGTATTTCACGAATCAAGGCCAAACCATCGACAGATATATCATCAAGCCTTCCAACAAATGGCGATACATATGTGGCGCCAGCCTTGGCAGCCAAAAGTGCCTGCCCGGCAGAAAAGATCAAAGTACAGTTCGTTTTAATCTGATGGGTATTAAAATATTTGATCGCTTTAATACCATCCTCAGTCATCGGGACCTTAACAACGATTTTTTGATCTAAGGCCGCCAATAGCAAACCTTCTTCAATCATGGAGTTATAATCGGTCGAAATCACTTCTGCACTGACATCGCCTTCGACGATGCTACAGATTGCGCGGTAATGAGCGTGGATATTTTCTGTCCCTGTGATTCCCTCTTTAGCCATCAGTGAAGGGTTGGTGGTCACACCATCCAATATCCCTAAATTTTGAGCTATACGAATCTCACTGAGACTTGCTGTATCGATAAAAAATTTCATTTTTTAAATTGATTAGTTGAATAGTCACCAGTTCTCTGGTGATTGGTTATAAGACAAAACTATCGTTTTCCATAAGTGAGGATTGCAACAAATAAAAAAAAGAAGGGTAAAAATGTATAAAACAAATTACCCTTCCGAAAAATAGCACCTAAAACAGCTATTTATACAGCAATTATATGGCTGTTATATCGAAGTACATTTTTGCGAATGAATATATTCACTTGGCGTCATCTGATATTTTGCTTTGAAGACCTTGGTAAAATAGTTCGGATTTGCGAATCCCGTTTCGTAGGCAATTTCAGAAATGGACTTATCACTTTTCTCCAGCAAGCTCGCGGCCTTCTCCAGTTTTACTGAGCGGATAAAATCTACAGGTGACATTCCTGTAAGTTCCAGTAGTTTATTGTACAAAGACGCTCTACTCATTGAGGTGTGGCTACTCAGTGCCTCAACCGACAATTGTGGGTTATCGATATTATCGTGGACGTAGTTCAATACTTTTTGCAAAAACTTATCCTTTTCGGAGACGACGGTCAATTCGGGAGCTACAATTGACACCTGCTTACTATAAACTTCTTTAAATGCTTGATTTAACTGGAGCAAACTATTGACCTTTGCAACAAGAACTTGCATATCAAAAGGTTTTGTAAGGTAACCTACCGCACCGGATTCCAATCCGCAGACAAGTCCATTATCTACCTGTGAAGCGGTCAATAATACGACAGGGATATGTTTTGTGCGCTTGTCCTGCGCCAATTTCTGTGAAAATTCCATTCCGTTGAGATAAGGCATTTGTACATCGCTTACGACAAGGTCAGGGTGATGAAAAAGGGCCTTTTGCCAACCGTCTTTCCCATTAGTAGCCTCAATGATCTGATAGTATTCACTTAAGGATTCTTTGAGATAATACCTGAAATCTTCATCATCTTCGATAATCAGCACAAGTGGATTCTGTCTCACTTCAATGGGCTCGGCTGAAGTAATGATCTCCTGTTCGAATGGGATTTCATGATCCTGCTCTGCAGGATCTAACCATAGATCAAATGTGAACACACTGCCTTTTGCTGGCTGGCTGTCCACCGCGATCTTTCCATTGTACATTTGTACAAATGACTGCGCGATCGATAGACCAATGCCCGAACCCTGGCTAGCAACCTTGCCATCATTGTCATATTGAAAAAAACTCTCAAATATAGATTCGTGCAACTGCTGAGGAATTCCGATTCCTGTGTCCCGTACCTCCAGATAGACATGTATTTTTTGGTCCGCCATGTTTACTGATGATATACTTACTGCGATATCACCGCCCTTCTTTGTGAATTTAAAGGCGTTATAGATTAGATTAAATAGAATGCGTTCGACTTTATTGCGGTCGAAACGGCAATATACCTTCTCTTGGCAAGGCAAAAAAGAGTAATCTATCCCCTTTTGCAGTGCCATATCCTGAAATGATCGATACGTTTCCTGCACAAAAGATACCAATTCGCCATCTTCATCCTGCAGTTTCAGCTCGTGGTACTCCATTTTTCTGAAATCAAGCAGCTGATTTACGAGATTTAACAATCTTCGCGCATTTCTTCTGATGAGCGCAAGCTGATCCCCCAGTTTACTATCCTTATTTTTGGAAACCAAGGCATCAATAGGCCCCATGATCAATGAAATTGGCGTACGGAATTCATGGCTTAAATTTGTTAAAAACTTTATTTTCATCGCATCAAGCTGATGTTTGGTTTCGGCATCTCTTCTCTGCTGTTCAATAAGTTGTTTTGCCTCTATACGCTCCTGTTCGATGGCAAATTTTTGTTTTAATTTTTGTATTCCGCGATGCCGCATCCACCACAGTGTTCCCGCTATTGCAAGCACATAAAAAATATAGGCATAAACTGTACGCCAGAATGGTGGGGCAACGTGTATGGCAATGGATTTGATTTCCTTGTTCCAAATTCCGTCATTATTGCTGGCACGCACCTGGAAGATATAATCTCCGGGATCCAGATTGGTATAATAAGCATTATTTTCTTTCCCATTCCGAATCCAGTTTTTATCAAAGCCAACCAGCCGATACTCATATTGATTATCCTCGGGCACGGTAAGATTTAATGCCGCAAAAGAAATTGAAAAATTTTGTTTATACTTTAACTGAATACGATCTGCGGTCAACAACGACTGTTGTATTGGTCCTTTATCTGCGGGTTGAATGCTGACATTGTCAATTTTTAGGTCAGTCAGAGCCACTTTAGCAGGATTGCTATTTGTCTTTAGGTGCGCCGGATAAAAATGATTAAAACCCTTTTGTCCACCAAAGTATATTTCCCCGTCGGCGGTCTTTAGGGATGCACCGAGCATAAAAGCGCCCTCCTGTAATCCCACCGCATTTGAGTAGTTTTTAAATTTGTTTTCCGATGGAGCATAACAGCTTAACCCTTTATTCGTTGAAAACCACATCCGTCCTTTATCGTCTTCGACGATACTCTGTATCGCACCATTCGCTAGGCCATCTTTTTCAGAAAGGGTTTCAAATTGTGTTTTTCCTTTTCGGAGTATCCCTACGCCATTGCCATTGGTCCCCACCCACAGGTTTCCATTTTTGTCGCTATGCACTGCCAGTATGTAATTGCTAGGCAGTTTATTATGTGCTTTATCAAAAGTTGTTGTTCGCTTGGTCAGGGGATTATACATGACAAGCCCTGCCCCATAAGTACCTATCCACATATGGTGACTTTGGTCCTCTTCCAGGGCACGTATAAAATTGCCGGGCAGCTGGACTCCATCTACTCCGCCATCATCCCTTCTATATTTCTTTACAATGCCGGTGCCTTTTTGAATGACATTGATGCCACCACCGTTGGTCCCTACCCAAACATTTCCTTCAAAATCACTTTTTAGGCAAAAAACATCATTATTATTTAAATTAATCTCCTTTGTGCCAGCCGTATATCGCTTTAAACTTCCAGTCATAAGATCATAACAAAGTACCCCCTGTTGATAGGTACCGATCCAAAGTTGATCGAGTTTTCTTTCCAAAGCCAATACAGTAAGATCCGAAGGCAGGCTAGCGGATAGTTTCACCGATGAGATTCCATCTGTTTTCCTATCGTATTGCCAAACACCTCCACCATCAACACCCAGAAAAATCTTGTTTTGATAAGCAGCAAATGAGGTTATCATAGCAGGATCACCGGTCATTCCCTCCAAGAAGTCTAAACTCTTTAACCTAAATTGGCTTAAGTTGGTATCGTACTTATTCAAGCCCCCTTGAAATGTACCTATCCAATAAATGCCACTGTTATCAGCGAATATAGATCGGATAGATTTATGTGATAAGCTATGCACATTGCTTGGATCAGGCCTAAAGGTACGGATTGTAAGATCTTTTGTATTAAGCACATCGAGCCCGTTATCTGTCCCGATCCATAATCCCTGCTTTTCACTATAACACATGGTATATATACGTGGGCTGCTCAGATTTCCTTTGCCCTGCTGTGCAATAAACTTATTGAAGTGGAGCTCGCCCGGATTGAGGTATTTAAGTCCGAGCATCGAACCTATCCAGATGCGGCCTTTATCATCTTCTATGATGGAGGTCATTTCAATTCCATTTCCGTAACCTTCTTGTTCAGAAAGAACCTCAAAACGCTTTACCGTTTTTAGATCCTTTGAAATTCGAAAAACAGCATTTTCCGATGAAACCCACATATTATTTTGTCTATCCCGAAAGACGCAACTGGTCACTTTTCCTGCAAAGGTCTGGATAACATATTTATATTTTGGATCAGATTTTTTTTGGAGGTCGTTAACATCTAAAATAGATAATGCCCCATAGGAGGCGATCCAAATATTTCCATCTGCATCTTTATCAATTGCATTTATAGCTGTACTAAGCCATTTACCGTCTGGAGTGAGATTATACGAACGAATGCGGTCAGCCTCACGATCGTAATAACTCAAGCCACCACCATTTGTGCCAATCCAAATCCGACCTTTTTTATCTTCACAGAGCGCCGAAATATGATTAGCCATCAAACTGTTTTCTTTGTCTGCGTCATAACGATAGACATTGTAATGGCGGCCGTCAAAGCGATTAAGTCCATCTTCTGTTCCCAACCAGAGAAAACCATCACCATCGCGATAAATGCTATAGATGGTATTGGAGGAAAGTCCATCTTTCGACGAATACCGTTGAAATGTAGCAGGCTGATTCTGCCCATAGGAAAAAAATGTTAGCAATGCTAAGCATAATAGCAGTAAAGTTCGTGTCATATATTTAGGTGTCATCTTCGCTATAAAAAATAACGTCGTGTACTGTCACTAATTTATTAAATTAATCCTGATCCAACGAGTCTCAAGAACGATTTGTACCCATAATCGAACATATTTGACATTCTTATCCTTCATTTAAACATTCTTGCTATCCCCCCAATTTTTCATTAGCTAGTTTTGATGTACAATTATAAACCGCTTTGAAATGGTATTCCAAGCAGGATAGTCAACAGCCGAAAATGCAACCGGTTGCTAAATTTTCAAAGTAAAACATTAACCAATTATTATTTAAAGCATATGACAACATTGGATGATCCATAATCTATGATCCATTATGATCAAAAATAACCTGTGGTGCTACCATACCAACCAATTACAAACAAATTAACCAACGAATTTTTAAACCTATTTATCAATCCACAAATGCTATGATGACTACATTTAGTATCACTCTTGTAAGGCATTGGAAGAAGCTATGGGGTATAGCTAGACCATTCTATTTACTGTTGCTCTTTATTTTTGTTGGACAGTCAACATTACTTGCCCAGGCTAAAAGACAAATAAAGGGTGTTATTGTTGACGGCAACCATAAGCGCGTAAGCGGTGCCTCAATAAAATTAAAAGGCACGTCTTTGGCAACTTCCAGTGATGATGAGGGTACCTTTACACTTCAGGTCCCTGCCGATAAAAATCTACTGACCATTTCCAAACTAGGCTATAATCAGGCCGAGGTTGATATTGCTCAGAAAACTACGATAGAAGTCCAATTGACTGATAGAACTCTTGAAATAGAAGAAACCATCGTTGTAGGATACGGTCGGCAAAAGAAAGAAACAGTTGTGGGTGCTATTGCCCAAACTTCGGGAAAAATCCTGGAGCGCGCCGGAGGCGTATCCAGTGTAGGTGCAGCCTTAACGGGCAATGTACCGGGCGTGATCACTACCGCAAGTACGGGAATGCCCGGCGAGGAAGACCCGCGTATTGTCATTCGGGGCCGCAGTACCTGGAACAACACAGATCCGCTGGTGATGGTCGATGGTGTCGAGCGACCTTTATCAGCAGTTGACATCAGTTCTATCGAAACGATTTCAGTACTCAAAGACGCATCGGCTACCGCTGTTTATGGTGTCAGAGGAGCAAATGGGGTTATCTTGATCACTACCAAACGCGGTAAAGAAGGGCAAATGCTCATACGTGGTACCGTCAACAATATCGTTAAAACTGTTTCACAACTACCGGGTAAAATGGATTCGTACGATGCATTGATGCTACGTAATAAAGTGATTGAGTATGAATTGGGTATCAACCCTGCAAGTTGGGCCGATTATTCACCGCAGGATATTATCAATAAATACCGTTTCCCGGCCGATCAAACCGAACGTGAGCGTTATGTAAATACCGACTGGGCAAAAGAACTCTTTAGAAGCCAAGCATTTTCGCAAAATAGCAGTGTTAATATTGCTGGGGGGACCCCATTTGTCAAATACTTTGCCAACGCGGATTATCTGTATGAAGGTGATCTATTTCGCCAGTTTGAAAACGCACGGGGTTATAAAGCCGGCTACGGATTTAATCGTCTTAATGTGCGTTCGAATCTAGATTTCCAACTTACGCCAACAACCAAGTTTTCAACAAATCTTGCAGGTTCACGTGGTGTCCGAAAAAGCCCATTTGGTGGTGGAAACGATTATTCCTATTGGATTGCAGCTTACACCGTCGCACCGGATGTTATCTATCCACGTTATTCAGATGGTACCTGGGGGTTCAATGCGCCAAACCCAAATGCCGGCATAAACTCTGCCCGTGTATTGGCTATAAGCGGAACCGAGTATATTACGACAAGTCGTATCACAACAGATTTTACGCTCGAACAGGACCTCAAATTTCTAACAAAAGGTCTTAATCTCCGCGGAACAATCTCTTTGGATAATACATTTGTAGAGGGCAGGCGTGGTATCAATGATGCCAATAATAGCACCCAAAGCAAGTGGATAGATCCCAAAACCGGACTTCCAACCTATCAAATACCTTTTGATGGAACCAATAGATTTGATTTTGCCGAAGGTATTGACTGGACGATAGAAGGAGGAACCGTAAACAACGCACTCACGTACAGGAGATTATTTTATCAGTTGCAATTAAATTATGCAACTACCTTGGCTAAAAACCACAATATTTCAGCTATGGGTTTAGTTAACCGCAATCAATACGGAAGAGGGAGCACCGTTCCATCCTATCGGGAAGACTGGGTGTTCCGTACCACCTACAATTATAAAAACAAATATATGCTCGAGTATAATGGCGCATATACAGGATCGGAGAAATTCGCTCCTGAAAACAGATTTGCCTTTTTTAATTCAGGTGGTATCGGCTGGTTAGTTTCGGAAGAAGAGTTTATGAAACCTTTATCCTTTTTGAACACATTAAAGCTGCGTGGCTCTTATGGGGATATTGGCGACGATAGTGGTGGTGGACAATTTCTTTATTTAACGCAATGGGCTTACGGTGGTACTTCAGGAATGGGTGTCGACGGTCGGTTTTCTTACTCCGATGGAAATACCAGTCCATACATCTGGTATAAAGAAAATGTGCTTGGAAACCCAAATATCCGCTGGGAAAAAGTTAAGAAGTTAAACTTCGGGGTGGACTTTGGACTGTTCAACGGACAGATTTCTGGAAAGGTAGACTTCTTCAAAGATCATAGGACGAATGTACTTATCACGGGTGGCGGAAGGTCTATTCCCTCCTATTTCGGCGTTGAGGCCCCAACGGCCAACCTCGGAGAGGTAGAAAATAAAGGTTATGAAGTCGAACTGAAATTCAATAAGCAACTTAACCCCAATTGGCGAATATGGGCAGATATTAATTTTACCCATGCCAAGGACAAAGTCATCAATGCTGATGCTCCAGAATTGCTTCCGGAATATCAGAAACCGGACAATAAGCAGGTGAGTCAAACCTATTCCTATGTTAGCTCCGGGTATTACAATACCTGGGATGAACTTTATGGCAGCACCATACACGAAAGCAATGACCTTGCTAAGCTCCCTGGCAATTATCACATCCTGGATTATAACGGTGATGGTATTATTGATGCCAAGGACAATATTCCATATGCCTTTCCCTCTGTTCCACAAAACACATACAATTGTACGATTGGGTTTGACTGGAATAATTTCAGTGTAATGACACAATGGTATGCCGTCAATAATGTCACTCGTCAGGTTGTCTTCAATAGTTTCTCGGGACAGCTTAATCTGGCCTACGATGAAGGTTCTTATTGGTCAAAGGACAATATTAATGCCGATGTGCCACTCCCACGATGGCTATCTCAATCGAGCAGTTACACCCCTGGCAACAGGTATATGTTTGATGGCTCATACATCCGATTGAAGACAGCTGAAATTGCCTACAATTTTAACCGGGAATCCAGTATGATCAAGCGCTTGGGGCTTCAAAACCTTCGCCTATTCGTAAATGGTAACAACCTGGTCTTCTGGTCGAAAATGCCCGATGACCGAGAATCCAATTACGCCGGTACAGGTTGGGCATCTCAAGGAGCTTATCCTACTGTAAAACGGTTTAATCTAGGTGCAAACATTACTTTTTAAAGCAATTAGACAGATGAAAAAATATTTCAAGGTAATCTTTATAACTGGTGTGCTCTGGTCGTCTACATCATTACTCTCCTGCAATAAATATCTCGATAAAGAGGAACAGTCCAATGTATCGTCCAAAGAAGCATTTAAAAACTTTATAAACTTCCAGGGTTATACTGAGGAACTTTACAATTGCGTAGTCAATTTCAGCAACAACTACTGGACCAACTCCTGGAATTGGGGGGAAGATGAAATAACCTCCACAGCAAACAATTTTCATTTCGTAAACAAAATAGACCAAGGCAATTTTTGGGGTTGGCAAAGGGAATCTGATGGCTGGGGTGCTGGTTGGATGGATCAGGGAGATTTTACCACCAGAAACGACGATGTATTCGCCAACCGTGCCTTCCGCGATCTATGGAGCGCCGCCTGGTTTGGCCTTCGGAAAATAAGCCTTGGCTTAGAAAATATCGACAAACTGAACGAAGCTACGCAAGAAGAAAAGAACCTGATCAAGGGTCAATTGTTATTTTTCCGAGGTTGGTTTCACCACCGACTGATGGAATATTTTGGCGGTATGCCGTATATAAACTATGTACTTCCAAGCGACGAAAAGCTTCGGTTACCACGACTTAGCTATCAGGCTTGTGCGGATCTTGCCGCGGCCGATTTTAGAGAAGCGGCCGACCTCTTACCGATCGACTGGGACAATACAACCGCTGGAAAGCGTACACTGGGCAAAAACCAGTTGCGCATCAATAAGATCATGGCGCTGGCCTATCTCGGCAAAAACTACCTTTGGGCTGGAAGTCCACTGATGAATTTTCAGTCTACCGGGAGTAAAACCTATCAGGCTGATTATTGTAAAAAAGCTGCCCAAGCCTTTGGCGAATTGCTATCCCTTGTTGAGAGCGGCCAGACAAATTATGCGCTGGTACCCATGGCCAACATCCATTTAAACTTTTATACAACGGGGCAAAACTGGGCTATGCCAGGCAGCACAGAAGCTATTTTTAGAGGCCCTTATATTGATGCATGGGTATCTAACTGGGGAACGAGCAAGCAATATATCCCACTGGAGGTTGGAGATGGTGACCTTAAGTTTAATCCAACCGCAAATTATGTCGACTACTATGGCATGAAAAGTGGCCTACCGATCAAGGACATTACCCAGTCCGATGCGGAGTCTGGATACAATGCCGAATATCCCTGGAAAGATCGGGATCCACGCTTTTACAAGGACATTATTTTTGACGGTGCAAAAGTCGTTCAGGGAAATATGTCGGCATCAGAAGAAAAAAACCGCAACGCCAATCTGTACACAGGCGGAAGCTATCGGGATACCCGCACGGGCAGTCAGACCGGCTATGTCTTACGCAAATTTATCCCTTTAACATCCAATAAATATGATCAAGCCTATAGCTATGGTACCAATCTTCATATTTACGTCCCTTATATGCGCCTTGCAGATGTCTATCTGATGTATGCCGAATCTGTCCTAATGGCTTCCAATTCGGCCACGGGTAAAGCAGACAATTACGGTAAAACGGCTGTTGAGGCAATCAATGTCGTGCGCGATCGCGCTGGCGTGGGCCATGTAGATAGCAAGTTTCTCGGCTCCGCGGCCTCCCTGCTCCCCGAGCTACGTCGCGAACGCGCTGTGGAACTTTCCTTCGAAGGGCACCGCTTTAATGATCTGCGTCGCTGGTTGTTGTTGACCGAATCGCCTTACACTTTAAAGAAAGCGGTTTCGTTTGATCGAGCAGGAACATTTAACAATCAAGATCCATCTCAAAATCGCGTTGTCAATATCCAGGAGAATATCATTTTGGAACGCAAATTTACGAGTAAACATTACTGGTTGCCACTAAAGGTCAGAGATGTCAATATGTATCCCGAGTTCTATCAGAACCCAGGCTGGTAACAAGTTTTTCATTTAATCATTCAAAAAATGAAGTACAAAAAATTAAGAATAGCGTTATGTCTTGGATTAAGCTGGATAGCCGCCTTTGATGGGATGGCCAAAGAATCTCTTGATCCAACCATTGGACAATATAAAAATACACTTTCAACATTTTCGAAAACTGGTCTTCAGGACAGTATCGGCATAGACAGTACGGCGCTTGTACAAGTCGCTTTCCGTAAAGTTCAGAAAAATGACCTCATGGGAAATGTCCAGGCTATCAATATCCCCCAATTGCTCGACAAGAGCTACAGCACCTACAGTCTAGAAAATCTCGATGCCTTTATTCCAGGCTACAACAGCAATATCGGGGGCACGAACGGTAATATCTGGGGGATGAGCGGTTATTTGGTCCTAGTGGATGGATTTCCACGCGACGCTAATAATGTTATGCCGACAGAGATCGAGCAGATCAGTGTATTGAAAGGAGTCAATGCCATCGCACTTTATGGTAGCAGAGCTGCCAAAGGTGTCATCAGTATCACGACTAAACGCGGAAAAGCCGGTGCTCAGAAAATAAAAATCAGGGCTAATGCCGGTCTCAATGCGGCGATCAGTTATCCAAAATACCTGGGCTCAGCAGAATATATGACATTGTATAATGAAGCCCGCCAAAATGATGGACTAACACCACTCTACAGTGCCGAAACCATCTATCAGCATGCAGCCGGGACAAATCCCTTTCGCTACCCCAATGTCGATTATTATTCATCGGACTATATCAAAGATCACTATAACCGCTACGATGCGACTGCCGAAATTTCGGGCGGCAATCAGCGCGCGCAGTACTATACCAACTTTGGATTTTGGTCAGAAGGATCCATGCTCAACTTTGGGCAGGCGAAAAAAAATGGTGGTGCAAATAGATTTAACATGCGTGGTAATATAGATGTCAAAGTCAGCGACATCATCTCATTAAATGTAGATGCTGCTGCCAGTTTCTATGTTTCAAAGGGGGTGAATGCGAACTATTGGGAGGCAGCGGCCAACATACGGCCACACCGCTTTTCTCCCCTCATCCCGATCGATATGATCGAGGAAGGCGACCTCAACTCGATGGTGTATGTCAATAATAGTAATTTTCTCATCGATGGCAAATACCTCCTGGGGGGAAGTCAGCTCGACCAGACTAATGCCTTTGCAAATGTCTATGCAGGCGGCACCAACCGCTATCTCAACCGGCAGTTTCAGTTTAATACAGGTTTGAATTTCGACTTAAAAAATATCCTGGAAGGCCTGGTGTTCAAAACCAACCTCGCCGTGGACTATCAGTCAAATTACAATCAGTCTTACAACAACAATTATGCGGTGTATCAAGCTTCATGGAACAACTATGACGGAAAAGATCAGATCAGTGGCCTCACAAAATATGGCGATGACCGCATATCGGGCATCCAAAATATTAGCGGCAGCACCTATCGGCAGACCATCGGGCTTAATGGATCCCTAAACTTTAACCGTACCTATGGTAGCAACCACCATGTTTCGGCAATCCTATTGGCCAATGCGTTTCAGGTAGCTGCCTCCGGCAGCTACCATAAAGTCAGCAACGCCAACCTAGGTCTACAGCTAGGTTACAACTATTCAGGTAAATATTATGTTGACTTTAGTAGCGCTTATAGCCATTCGGCGAAGTTACCGCAGGGAAACAGGCGAGCCCTCTCCCCTACACTGGCCCTTGCCTGGCGCCTGTCAGAAGAAAATTTTCTCGCCAATAGCAGCGTTGTCAATGAGTTAAGGTTATCCGCTTCGGCAGGTATCTTAAACACCGACCTGGACATCAGCGATTATTTCCTTTATCAGGGCTATTATACCTACAACAACGGGGCTTGGTATAGCTGGGCGGATGGTGCATTAGTACACTCTTTTGACCGACGGAGGGGTGACAACCCAAACATGAAATTTCCAAAACGCAAGGAATTTAACATCAACCTTGAAGGTGGACTTTACAATAACCTGATCACCTTCAATACCTCTTACTTTTTTAATCGTATGAGTGGCGGTTTGGTACAAGCGGAAACGCAATATCCAATGTATTTTATGACAGGTTGGCCTGTTTACTCGGATCTCCCCTACATCAATTACAACAGTGACGAACGCCGGGGTATCGACTTTGGCATCAATCTGAACAAACAGATAAACCAAACTTTTGTATCACTGGGCTTCAACGGGATGTATTATACGACAAAGGCAGTAAAAAGGGATGAACTCTATCAGTTTAGTTATCAAAATAGAGCAGAAAAACCGCTAGATGCACTATGGGGTTTACAGCACGATGGTTTTTATATGAACCAGTCCGATATTGACAATTCGGCCTTCTCTTCATTTGGTGAAGTAAACCCCGGTGATATGAAGTATAAAGATCAAAATGGGGACGGCACGATTGATACGCGCGATGAAGTTTATCTGGGCAAAGGTGGATGGTCCGGATCGCCACTTACACTTGGACTCAACCTTACGGTCAAATGGAACAACTTCACCTTATTTGCTGCCGCTACAGGCCAGTTCGGTGCCAAGGCCATGAAAAATAGTTCTTACTTTTGGGTAGATGCGGAAGATAAATATTCGGTGGTCGTCCGTGACCGCTGGACAGAGTCCACCAAGGAAACCGCAACGTATCCGCGCCTTACCACCTTCAATAGTGATAACAACTTTCGAAGCTCAGACTTTTGGCTATATAAGACCGATCGCATCAACCTGTCCAAAGTGCAGCTTTCCTACGATTTTCCCAAACGTATACTCAATTCCAAATTTATCCATGAACTGGGAATCTATGCCAATGGATCCAATCTGTTGATGATTGCAAAAGAAAAAGAAACAATGCAACTGAATATTGGACAAGCGCCGCAAACCCGATTCTTCAACGTCGGGCTAAAGGCTCTATTTTAATCATGAATAGTTAAAATGAGAATGATGAAAAAAATATTAACCATAGCTATCCTGAGCAGCCTGCTATTTTCTTCCTGCGAAGATATGTTCGAGCCGGCTCTAGAGAATAACCTTGAAATTGAAACGGCCAATAGCCGTCCTTTATACGCCCAGGGACTGCTTTTAAATGGGTACAACCGTATTCCCAGCAATAGCTACAGCTTTGATGACGTCGCGACCGACAATGCGGTGAGCAACGATAAAAATAATAGTTTTCTAAAAACGGCAACTGGCCAGTGGACAAGTATAAACAACCCTTTTGACCAATGGCGCAACAGTTATGCAGCCATACAATATCTGAACAACTTTCTGTCCTTAACGGATCAGGTCGAATGGGCTATGGAGCCAAAAGTCAGCGTCCTGTTCAACGACCGGATGAAGGGTGAAGCCTATGGCCTTCGTGCGCTGTTTATGTTCCATCTCCTACAGGCGCATGCCGGCAAGTCAAGCACAGGAGAAATACTGGGCGTACCGATTCATTTGACTCCCGAGACCGTCAATTCGGATTTCAATCAACCTCGAGCTCCATTTGAAGCTTGTATGCAACAGTTGTACGATGATGTCAAAAAAGCAGAGGATTTATTGCCGATGGATTATGAAAATATCAGTAACGATAGCCAGGTTCCGGTCAAATATACAGGATCCATAAACGCTAATGATTACAATCGTGTATTTGGCTCCACATTCAAATTACGGATGACCAAACGCATCGCCCAGGCTATTCGTGCCAGAGCAGCGTTATTAGCAGCAAGTCCGGCCTATAGTGAAGGCAGTAAAACGACCTGGGAGCAAGCCGCTACCTATGCAGGAGAGGTCATCCAGGCCAAAGGTGGTGCCAGTGGCATCGATCCCAAAGGATTTACCTGGTACAATAAAGAAGTGGTCGACGGTTTAACCTCCGGATCCAATCCGGCCGAAATTCTTTGGCGTACAGACAAAGGAAATAGCAATAGCATGGAGCAAGACCATTTTCCGCCCACCTTATTCGGCAGAGGGCGGCTCAACCCAACGCAGAATCTGGTCGATGCCTTCCCCATGGAGAATGGTTATCCCATTGCCGATGCCAATTCGGCCTACAATAAAGCCAATCCCTACGATAAACGGGATCCCCGATTGAAGACCTATATCATTGTCAATGGTGCAACAGCAGGTGTCAGCAATATAGCGATCAATACGACAGCCAATAGTCCGACAAATGACGGCTTGAATAAAGTCGAAACATCCACACGGACGGGTTATTACCTGAAAAAGCTCCTGCGTCAGGACGTCAATCTCAACCCTTCATCTTCTACCCAGCAAATGCATTTCAATGCACGTATACGCATGACGGAAATGTATCTGGCCTATGCCGAAGCGGCTAATGAAGCTTGGGGGCCTACGGGTATGGGCATCTTTACGTTCTCGGCCTACGATATCATCAAAGCTATTCGCAGACGTGCAGGTGTAGGCGCCAACAATGGCGATCCTTACCTAGAGCAGGTAAAAAACAATAAAGATCAAATGCGGCAGCTGATCCGAAACGAACGCCGACTGGAGCTTTGTTTTGAAGGGTTCCGGTTTTGGGATCTCCGCCGTTGGAAAATGGATATCAATGTCGCCGCAAAGGGAATTAGTATCACCAATAACAATTATACCGAAATACCTGTAGAGAATAGACTTTATGAAACCTATATGAATTACGGTCCTATCCCCTACAGCGAAGTACTCAAATACAGCAATCTTGCACAAAATATAGGCTGGAATTAAACTTAACATGCACACGATGAAAAAGATCAATATCCTGTACGCGATGGCTTTAGTAAGCCTGGCGTCCTGCAAAAATAATGACTGGGAGTTCCCGGACTTCGAATTTCAATCGGTATACTTCGCTTATCAGACACCCGTCAGAACAGTGACTCTGGGCGAAGACATCTTTGACAACAGCCTTGACAATCAACATAAGGTCAAAGTCATGGCAACCACGGGTGGCGTGTATAACAATAAGAAAGACATTCGTATCGACTTCGTTGTGGACAACAGTCTCACGCGTGGACTCAGCTACCCAAATGGCCAGGCAGTTACCGCATTGCCTGACAATTATTATCAGCTTGCCAGCAACCAGATTAGCATTCCGAGTGGTAGTCTCACGGGCGGCGTAGAGGTGCAACTGACCGACGCATTTTTTGCCGATCCCAAGTCGTTGGAAACCTATTACGTTTTACCGCTCCGGATGACAAAGGTTGTCAATGCCGATTCTATCCTCTCTGGTAAAACTTCCTTACAGACCGCCAATAGGGCAATTGCATCCGACTGGGATGCCGCACCGAAAGATTTTACCTTCTATGCCCTTAAATATATCAATCCCTGGCATGGCAATTACCTTCGCCGCGGCACCGATCAGATCGTTGGCAAAGGAGCCAATAGCAGCTTGACAAAAAATGTTGTCAGACATCAGGCTTATGTCGAAAAAGATGAAGTCAAAAACATCAGTACGGCCGCACTTAAGAAATCGATCTTGCCGCTATCTTTTAAGGGAGCTGGAGATGTCAATATCAATGTCAATCTGAACCTATCTTTTGATGACGACAACAATTGCAGCATTAGCTCGGCAAGTGCGGGCATATCCGCTACAGGAACTGGAAAGTTTGTCAAACGGGGCGAAAAAAACAGCTGGGGCAATACAGACAGAGATGCACTTTATCTATCCTATACGATCGATATGGCACAAATGAGCGTCACAAGCAAGGATACCCTCGTAATGCGGGACAGATCCGTCAAAATGGAAACTTTTACGCCCATCAAAAAGTAGTCTCAATTCAATAAAGAACAACGATGAAAAAAATCAATAAAACTATCGTCATCCTACTTTCTCTCGGCACCGTCTGGAGTTCCTGTTCCAAATATCAATCCCTGGAATATGCCGTCGAAAAACCGGAGAAAGTGCTGGCGCAGGAAGATATAGACGCCTACAATCCCCTGAAAAGTTATTTGGACAAACAGGCAAACCCAGGTTTTAAGCTTGGTGTGGCGCTCAATATGAACGACTATTTTAACAAAGGGGTGTTGTACCGTCTGGTCAACCGTAATTTTGAAGAGATGGTCATGGGCTATGAAATGAAGCATAGCTCCATTGTACAGGCCGACGGAAGCCTTAATCTGGCGCGCGTAGAGCAACTTATCACAGCCGCACAGGAAAATAATATGGCACTGTATGGCCACACGCTGTGCTGGCATTCGGGGCAGAATGCCACTTACCTGAATAAGTTAATCGCCCCTGTGGTGATACCCGGTTCGGGGGGGGCAGCCCTCGCCGGTCACGCGTTAAAAATGAGCAACCCTTCAGTTGTCAATGCCTGGGAAGCACAGACAGCCATAGATATTAGCCCGACGGAAGTAGGGAAAGAATATATATTGAAGATTGTGGCCCGGGGCAGTAAAGCGGGCAACATGGGTATCGATCTGCAGAGCACCTCCAATTATACTGGTGACAATATGGGGTCATTAGCATTAACAACAAGCTACAAAGAATACGAACTCAAAGTTACCGTAACTGCTGCGCGGAATCGTTTTATCATCAATTTTGGCCAATATGATGGTACCATTTTCATCGACAAGGTCGTGCTGACAAAAACAGGTAGTTCGGCAAGCCTTATTGCCAACAGTGATTTTGAAAGCAATATTGACGGCTGGTTTGGCTGGGGAAACAATTCCTCAAGAGCACAGTCCGCCAATGGTGAAGGTTATGGCAGCCCTGGGGGCAGTACGATCGAGAAAACACCTGCCGAGAAAGAAGCCATACTCTCGAAAGCGATGGAGACATTTATTGCTGGCATGCTTGAGAAAACCAAAGGCTACATCAAAGCCTGGGATGTGGTCAACGAACCGATGGCCGACTGGCCGGACCAATATGCATTAAAGACCGGCATCGGAAAAACCGACCTGGCCGATGACGAATTCTACTGGCAGGATTACTTAGGTAAAGATTATGCCGTGAAAGCCCTCCAGTTTGCCCGCAAATATGGCAATGCCAATGATCTCCTATTCATCAATGACTACGGCTTAGAAGGCAGTGGCAACAAATGTAAAGGGCTGATTGCCTATGTTAACTACATCGAAAGCAAAGGGGCCAAAGTTGATGGTATCGGCACCCAGATGCACATCGATATCAATACCAGCAAAGACAATATCGTCACTATGTTCAATCTATTGGCCGCCACTGGCAAGCTGATCAAAGTGTCTGAGCTCGATATTGGTCTTGGAAACGGCATAAAGACCAGCAATGCCACAGCTGAAATGTATCAGAAACAAGCTGACTTGTACAAATTTGTCGTTGCGAAATACCTTGAAATTATTCCCAAGGATAAACAGTACGGTATTACTATCTGGAGCCCATTGGACAGTCCAGACCAGGAAAGTTCATTCTGGAGACGCGGGGAGCCCATCGGTTTATGGACCGAAGGATTTGTTCGAAAGCCAGCCTATCAGGCTGTTGCTGAGGCATTGTTGACTAAAAATTAAGATCATTAATCACCCTTTAATATTTAAATTATGAGAACAAACAACATGTGGTTATTGCTGGTCTTTTTATTAGCTATTTTTTCCAGCTGTTCGCGGCTGGAAGAAAAAACGCTAACCAGCGAATCCGAAAGAAGTCTTAAATCCAATGTTTCCGCCCAAGCTGTTACAAGCTGGCCACGGCCAACCCCGACCCTACATGTAGGCGGAAAGTATCTCAAAGATCCCTGCGACAATAACGTTGTCTTGCATGGGGTAGCTATTACGCCAAGCCCTTGGTTCAATGGCTGTCAGTATGGCGCCAACTCGGGCTACTGCACCTGGGACAACTACAATGTGCAGGGAGCACTCAATTACAACAAAGCAGTCATGGACAAGCTGAGCAGTGCGGCTGATGGCTGGTACCTGAATTATATTCGGCTGCACATTGATCCTTATTGGACCAATGATCCGGGAGCTCCCATTCCCGAAGACGATATTTCAAGGTTCAACTACAATCGCCTGGTTACCTACACCGACCAGGTCATTATTCCCTTGATCAATCATGCCCGCAGCCGGGGTATGTATGTTATCTTGCGTCCTCCGGGTGTATGTCCGCACCGTATTGCTGTCAATGATGCCTATCATACTTATCTCAAAACCGTATGGACCTTCCTTTCACAGCACCCCGCATTGAAAAATGCAGACAACGTGATGTTTGAATTGGCTAACGAACCGGTTGAAATCCTCGGAACAAATGGTAGCTGGGGGATGACGGGCAATGAGCATTTTGCTGCGCTAAAAAATTTCTTTCAGCCATTGGTCAATATCATCCGTAACAACGGTGCCAATAATGTCTGCTGGATACCAGGTACCGGTTGGCAGTCCCATTATCAGGGCTATGTCACTAATCAGATTACCGGCGGCAACATCGGCTACGCCGTACATATCTATCCGGGATATTGGGGTGGTGTCAATACCTATCAAGCCTTTCAAAATGCCTGGAATACCAATGTTAAGCCTATTGCTGACATTGCGCCGATAGCCATTACCGAGACCGATTGGGCCCCGCAGGGATACGGTACCTTCGGTACCGGAACCACTGGTACAGCGGGCGGAAACGGTTTTGGTGCCAATCTAAAATATATCGTCGATCAATCCGGCAATGTGAGCTGGAACCTTCTCGCTCCGGACAATCTGCTTCACAAAGGAGATCCCAATGCTGGCACAGCCTATAACAACGATTGGGAGGCTTGCGCTGCTCCTGCTAAACAGTGGTTTCAGCAATATGCCGCCTCCAATTATCCTATGTCTAACTGCACTGTCACTAGTCTGGTCAATAATGGCATTTACGAGATTGAATTTCAGACCGATGCCAACAAAGTCCTTGATTTAAAATCAGGGGAAGATTCCAACGGCGCAGTACTCAGACCCTGGACTAGAAATGGCGCAAATGCACAGCGCTGGGTAGCCATCGATGCGGGCAACGGGTACTGGCGCTTTGTTTCCAAAGCAAGTGTGAGCAATCGATGCATTGATCTGGCGAGTAACAGCAATGCGCTCGGAACTGCTATCCGGCTCTGGCAGAATTATGGCAATGATGCTCAGGCCTGGAAGGTAACGGCTGTAGCCAATGGCTATTACAAAATTACCTCAAAGGTAGATGCCACACGTGGTTGGGATGTGCCCAACTGTACCATGGACGGCAATTCGAACTTACAGCTTTGGGATTATTATGGCACATCCTGTCAGTTGTTTAAGTTCAAATTTATCGCTATGAACTAATTATCATCCCTTACACCTTTTTCGCGGTAAGTATTACTTATCGCGAAATACTTTAATTTTAATAAAATGAAAAGCTTCACGATGCTGCAAACACAATTTAAAGTTCTGCTATTGATCTTCATGGCATGCATTTTTTCGGGTACAGCCACCTTTGCCCAAGACAAGAACTTCCATATTTATCTTTGTTTTGGTCAATCCAATATGGAGGGACATGGCCAATTCGAACCACAGGATACCATTGCCCTCAAGCGATTCCGTGTACTGTCGGCAGTAGATTGCCCCGAGTTAGGGCGGCAGTATGGCAAGTGGTCTCCCGCCCGTGCGCCACTCACGCGTTGCCACACCGGACTTACACCTGCAGATTATTTTGGCAGAACGCTTTTGGAAAACCTTCCTCAGAATATCGAGATCGGTGTCATCAACGTTTCGGTAGGCGGTTGCCATATTCAGTTATTTGATCAGGATAGTACGGCAAACTATGTCACCAGGGCACCGGAGTGGATGAAATCCATGCTTGCTGCTTATGACAACAATCCCTATGAGAGACTGGTCGCGCTAGCCAGGATGGCACAGCAGCAAGGTGTTATCAAAGGTATTTTACTTCACCAGGGCGAGTCCAACACCGGTGATCGGCAATGGCCTAATAAAGTAAAAAAAGTCTATGAAAATCTCTTGCACGATTTGCACCTGAAAGCCAAAGATGTTCCGCTACTTGCCGGCGAACTCCTATCGGCCGAAGCCGGAGGTAAATGTGCGAGCATGAATACAATCATCCAGACACTGCCCGCTACGATCCCGACTGCCCATATCATCTCCTCCACAGGCTGTGAAGGTATTGGCGACGGACTGCATTTCAGCCCTGCGGGGTACCGACAGCTAGGCAAAAATTATGCTGCAAGCATGCTTAGATTGCTACAGAAAAAATAAAGCATGAACGCTGTAGGCTGTCAGGCGCAGTTAAAATTATGTTCAATCAAGCAACAACATAGCAACTTACAGGTCGCTAGGCGATTTCTAAAACAGTAGCTATGTTGTTTTGAATAAAATGATCCGGCAAAGTGACTTCCAGCATGTTATCAAGCTGTCTGAATCCTATTTTATCAGCGCTTCCAAGTAGGCTAATAGAGTTAATTGTCCGGGAATTGGGTGCCGAACGGCCCAATGACCTAATTTTAATTTGCTTTTCGGTCGGCATCCCCATAATAAAGGCATACAAGACATTTCCCTTTGTCGTAAAACGGACATCATCGCTGGTAAAAGCCTTTCCCTTTCCTTCGTTGAAGCCCTGTACACTCAATGAAGGAGCCTCCTCCTGCGCGGGTCCTTCGCCAAAGATAAGCCATGGCCTCGTTCCAATGATGGCTTCTTTATGTACATCCATCCAGTTTCCTATTCCCTGTACCACTTCCTTTGCTTTATCGTCGATAGAACCATCGCCGCGCAAGGGTACGCTTAATAATAAATTACCATTTTTACTGACCACATCAATCAACATATGAATGACGGTTTTGGCGGATTTATATTGATTATTATCATAAATCCGGCGGTCATAATGCCAGGAACCAATGCAAGTACAGGTCTGCCAAGGCTGTGGTTCAATTGTATTGCTTTGACCCCGTTCGATATCCCATACCAGGCATTTTCGTTGTTGTTCGTTCAAAATTTTGCCATTGATCACCACATTGACCTTACCCTTATTGGCATGCATGCTCTTATTATAAAAATCGGCAGCGATCTCCAGTCCAACATTACTTATTGGATAAAGTGGCAGCACAGTATCGTCAAAGTAAACCATGTCAGGTTTGTAGTTGTCCATCAGTTCCAGGGTACGTGCTTTAAAATTTTCACAGTACGCTTTGTTAGGTACGTTCACACCAGAGGCGACATCCCAATGCCACTGCCGATGAACCGTGCTGTCGTCTTTGCTATCCAAACTAGGCTCATGATCCTGCGCGTAGAGTTCCTGTGGATCGTAATCCGCCCACCATTTTCCTGCCCCATCCTTGCGTTTCAGTTTGCCATCATAAGGGATTCCAGCAAACTTCCCTTGTTGGTCACTTCGTTGCGCTGTCTCATACCAGGTCCAGGCATGTGCTGCGTGAACACTCACACCAAATTTAAGGCCTCTTTTTTTAGCGGCACGCTCCCAGCCGCCAACAATATCTTTTTTTGGACCAACATTGACACTGTTCCATGTATGGTGGCTGCTGCGATAAAGGTCCAGATTATCGTGATGGTTGGCCAGGGCCATAAAATACTGGGCGCCCGCGCTTTTATAGAGCTCCATCAGCTCCTCGGGGTTCCAATTTTCAGCTTTCCATTGATGGATCACATCTTTGAAACCAAAAACGGAAGGATGGCCATATTTTTCGAGATGATAGCGGTATTGATCAGATCCTTCCTGATACATGCCGCGTGCGTACCAGTCGCCCCTTTCGGGTTGGCACTGCGGCCCCCAATGTGCCCATATACCAAATTTGGCATCCCTGAACCAATCAGGTACCTGATAGTTTTCAAGTGAGCGCCAGTCGGGATGAAAAGGAGCTTTCCCCAGATAAGCATGTGCAGCGCTAAATTTACCAAGGAAAAAGGTCGGAATAGTTGCACCGAGAAACTTAATAGCTGTTCTTCTGTCCATTTTACGATGATTTTTTGATCAAAATGCCTCACACCAGACGTGTCCGACAAAGAGATTCGGTTTATAATTTGTTATCTTTTTGAATACCAAAAGTAATTGTATTGAACCAGGAAAGAAAGTACATACGAATAAATAAAACATATATTCTCCAGATCAATTGTTCATGTCATTACCTTTCAAATTTTTATTATTGTCCAATTCGGACTGCGGAAAAGGATAGTACATCGCTTTGGCAGACCAGCCTCCTTTTTTTAAGGGTTCCAGCCAGGTTGGATTGGCCATCCCCCATCGCAACAGGTCAAAATACCGTTGATATTCACCCAAAAATTCAACAAATCGCTCATGCACGATAATATTTTTGATCGTATTTAAAGGAATACCATTTTTTACTAAACCCTGCGCGATCAATCCGTCTACGTCGGGGATCGTCCCATTGGATTTTTGGTACCACAGGTGTGGCTGCTCATCGGGAACGATATTATTGGCGCGTTTACGTACCAGGTTGATGTATTGCTTTGCTCCTGCTATGTCGCCACGTTCGTTGAGACACTCTGCATACAGCAGCAACACATCACTATAGCGAAAAATACGATCATTGTTGCCATTATCAAAGTCCGCTATCTGAACATCCGGACAATATTTCCGGGTACCAAAGTAATCTTTATTGGTCGCCAGGTTTTTCATCCAGTCTGTATAGTTGGTGACCTTACCATCCAGTTGTGTAAACTTTGCGCCATTCTCGCACCATAACGTCATATATTTACGGGGGTCTCCATCTTCAAATTCATCATGAGCCATTTTATTGGGAGCCAGATTCCACCAGGCACCACCTGTTCCGTCAAACATTCCGATTTCCTGCCAGCGCCATGAACTCGATATATCGTCCCCTAGCCAACCTGGCCCATTATAAAGTTGTATCTCAAAAACAGACTCCTGATTATTCTCTTTCGTTTCCAAAAAATTATCTCTGTAAGAAGACATCAATTGATACTCTTTGCTCTCAACAACGCTTTTCAATTGGATCTCGGCATTTGCAAAATCCGCGGTTTGTCCTTTTGCTAGGATGGGTTTATAAAGGTAAGTTTTCGCCAGATAAGCCTGAGCAGCACCTTTGGTTGCCCTACCGATCATTTTACTGTCGGCATAAAGTGCTGTGCGCGTTGGCAACAATTCTGATGCTTTCTTAAAATCATCCACGATCAGCGCATATACTGCACCCGTCGGTGCGTTACCTGGATAATAATCATCATTTGTTTCAACAGGTTTATTCATTAGCGGAATGGTTTCTCCAAACAGCATTCCCAGGTGCAAATAGTTCAGCGCTCTCAGAAAATGCGCTTCCCCCAACAGTCTATTCTTTCTATTCTGGTCTATTTCGCCCTCAAACTTCTGAATACGGTCGATGGCTAAATTAGCCGCAAACACCCCGTTCCAAAAATCTCTCCAGGTCTGGGCTGTCATCCCATCGCTTGCAGGGGTATTGTAGCTATCCTGATACATGGGTTCCCATTTGAAGGTATGATTGTAATCATCACCAGGAGCTAAAAGCTCAAAATACAAACTACGTGCATATCCCCCCTGCGTACGGCCGATCAGGGCCTGATAGGCAGGTATGACCGAGTTTTCCAATTGATCTGCTGTCTTATAATAGGTGTCTGTCGACAATTCCTGCGGGTTGGAGAGATCCAGATTCGGTTTGCAGCTCGAAAACTGTATCAACAAAGCAGCAGCTGCGAGTTTTATATAGTGTCTATTCATGATGTAGATAAAGTGGTTAGAATGTAAATTGAATACCCATAAAATACTCTCTTGAATTCGGGAAGCTCAGTCCCCATGGTGTCTGCCCATCGATTCCGCGGCTCAGATTGGAGCGGGTATCTCCCGACCCCACTTCTGGATCATAACCCGAGTACTTGGTAAAGGTCAGCAGATTTTTTGCACCGACATAAAACCGCAATCGGTCGATCTTCCAGCGTTCAAGCCTCGGGCTAGAAAAGCTGTAGCCAATGTTGACGACTTTGAGTCGCAGATAAGAACCATCCTCCACAAACCTATTGGACGCCCTTAAATTCTGATTGGGATCGCCGAGTACAGCACGTGGAATATTGGTATCTGTATTTTTTGGATAGACGGTCGTTTCACCGGATACCGGATTTTTGAAGACAAGTTCTTCTGCGCGGTAGCGATCCAGCGTTGAGGCAAAATTATTGTAGTAATGGTACATTCCCTCGCCCCAATAGCGGCTATTGTTGTAGATGTCGTTTCCTTTGCTTCCCTGCCACATCATCGACAGATCAAAGATCCCAATAGCACTGTTGTAGTTGACATCAGCATTGAAACCGTAGCTAAAATCAGGTATTGGGCTTCCCAAAAAGTCCTTATCCTGATCATTTAAGACCTTGTCTCCATTTCGGTCGTTGAATCGCACATCGCCCAGTGCTGCATGGGGTGCAAAAGCTTTATCGGCATCCAATTGCGTCTGACTGGTGTATAGACCGTTGGTTGTATAGCCCCAAAATTCCCCTATCGAACGGCCAACGGCTGTCCTTGTGACATTTTCTCCCCCAGGCGAAATACTTCCCCATAGAATTTCATTATTGTTACCCAGGCTCAGGACGCGGTTTTTCACAAAAGAAATATTGGCACCGATATGATAGCTAAAATTGCCTAGTCTATCTTTATACGATGCCAAGATATCCCAGCCCCGATTGCGTATGCTTCCGGCATTCAGCACGGGAAAGTTGTTGACATACCCGGCGGTGAACGAAATGGGTACATTGATCAGCATGTCCTCAGTCTTTTTATTATAGTAATCGACAGTCAGAGCCAATTTATGATCAAAGAGTTCCAGATCGATACCAAGATCAGTTGAGTATTGACTTTCCCATTTTACATTCGGATTGGAGGGTGTCTGCGGCAGGGCACCTGTGACCATCACATTGTTTAGATAATACCAGACATGGTCGAAACTAACCGTCCGTTGATATTGATATTGTGCGATATCCGAATTACCTAGAAGTCCATAACTACCACGGAGCTTCAATTCGCTGATTGCAGGAAATGCTTTCATAAATGATTCCTGACTGATCCGCCATCCTGCCGATACCGAAGGAAAATTTCCATAGCGGTATTGATTACTGAAGTTGGCCGATCCATCTCGCCGCATGTTAAATGTCAAGAGATAACGATTGTCATAATTATAGTTGACACGGCCCAGCATGGAATACATAGCCGACTGTCCCACGCCTGATCCCACAAGACGGGAACTCGCTAAGGAAGCCGAATTGAGTATCAAAACATCTGGACTTGGCAAACCACGGGCACCGGCATTGACAGCATTGTACCTGGATTCTTCGGAAGTGATCCCTGCCAAAGCCGAAATCGCATGTTTACCAAAATTATTTTCATAAGTCAGCGTATTTTCAAATAGCCAGCGGTTATTCTGACTGCTAGAAATATTGAGTTCATCAGGACTATGGTTCTGATATTGACCAACAGAGTAGTTACCTATATAGCCTTCATTCCGTACGCGGCTAAGATCTACCCCCATATTAAATTTATAAACCAGCCCTTTTATGATCTCATAGGTAGCCCAGGCATTGCCGTTTACCGAAAAATTGTCATTGACATTTTTGTTGAGGTACGCATTTGCCAAAGCACTCTGCACATCAGTTCCGTTGCCGGCACCAGCAAAGCCAGTGCTGCTGTTGGCATCATATAACGGTAATGTGGAGGACCACTTTTGCGCATCGATGATATTTTTGTCGCTCCAGTTGCGGCGGGTATAGCCTAAGGAAAGTGTTTCGCCTATCTTAAGTTTTCCTTTGGTAAAATCAGAGATAAATTGGGCTCCATAATGCTTGTTCTTATCCTGAATAATAATGGATTTATCTGTTGCATAAATACCGCTCAGCCGAAAATTGGCATTTTGAGAACCACCGGAGACCGAGAGATTATGCCTTTGATAATTGCCCGTTTGTAACAGTTCATCCATCATATTATACCCTTGCCCAATGGCTGACGGTTTAGACAGCGCGGCCAGATAGTCTTTGCGCGAAGGATCTTTATTGTACATTTCCTCATTAATCAATTCGGCCAGTTGCTGTCCGTTCAGCAGGGGTACATTATGGGAAATATTTTTGATGCCGGCGAAAGCATTGTAATCGAGCTTCACATCCCCGGCTTTACCGCGTTTTGTGGTGACCAAAATAACACCATTGGCACCCCGGGCACCATAAATAGCACTTGATGCAGCATCTTTCAACACCTGAATGCTAGCGATATTATTTTCGTCGGGCATTGCCCCACCGATCATACCATCCACCACATAGAGCGGATCAGTTCCATTAATGGATCCAACGCCACGGATGCGGATAGCACCATTGGTTACCTGCACCCCGGGCACAGCACTCTGAAGGGTGGCAATTGTTCCTCCGGGTACTTTTACAAGATCTTTGGTATCAACAACAGCAATAGAAGACGTCAGATCGACCTTCTTCTGCTTACCGTATCCCACCACCACAACCTCATCTACCGCGATTTCTGAGGCCACAAGCGGGATATTGATTTCCGAAGAATTACCGATTACATATTCAACATGATTATACCCTACATTGGATACAATAATGATTTCGCCTGGATTGAGCTTGAGTACAAATTCGCCTTTCTCATTTGTTGATGTACTGAGAGTTTTGTCCTTCACTTTGATCGATGCCCCGATTATGGGTTTCCCTTGATCACTTACGATCTTTCCATGGATCACCTTTTCTTGAGCGGACAGTTGTCCAATGGACATTAACATGGAAGCCATTAACAACCACTTCACTTTCCTATTCCTTTCTTTAGGAAAACAAAAGAAAGAAGACACATAATTTCTGTTCATAATCTTATTTAAGATAAATGTCTTTTTGCCCCTAGAGGCGAGTACTTGGTTATTTATTTACACGAATTGGTTATTACTAGCATGCTGACTGTAGGCGCTAAAATATACAAGATGCATCGCTAAAAATTCATTATTCCCTTTATCCGATCATTCATAAGAATGAGCTAGCTATTCGCCAATTGGTTATTAAGCAAAGCTATAGGTTTCAAAAAAAATGACCTTGCAACAAATAATTAAAAGAAGGGTAAAAATGTCTAAAACCAGTAAATAACAGATTAATCCCGGGTTTCTTCAATGCAAGTTAGTCCCTCCGCCTAATTTGATCCACAGGAGACATAATCAATAACGCATCAATAGATGCAGGGTCATATTCACCAATAATTTTTGCCACAAATTAAAAGGCTGTATTTGACCTGAAAAATAGGAAAATAATAAATGTAAAAAAAACACTTAAAAATAATTTCGTAATTTATATCTTTGGAATACCAGTACATTAGCACATCATAACCAATAACCAAATCGCTGAATAACATTATTAGGCAGCTGATTAGATACCCTGATTTTAAAATGAAATTAAACAGCCGTTTTTCCCACACGATCCTTGCATTGTTCTTTTGTTCCTCTTTATTTGCACAGACATCCAAAGAGCTCAATTATTTCGATCTACAGGATGTCCGATTGTTACCAAGTCCCTTTTATCATGCCCAACAGCTTGATTTGCAGTATTTATTGGATATGGATCCCGATCGTCTCCTCGCTCCATTCTTAAGGGAAGCGGGATTAGCAGTCGTTAAAGAGTCATATACCAACTGGGAAAATACGGGTTTGGACGGTCATATTGGTGGTCATTATCTTTCCGCGCTTGCCAATATGTATTCCTCCACTGGAGATTTACGTATCAAAGAACGGCTTGATTATATGATTGTAAACCTGCAGCGCTGTCAGCAGGCAAATGGAAATGGCTATATCGGCGGTGTCCCCGGTGGTAAACGCATTTGGGAAGAAATTCATGCCGGAAATATCCAATCGAGTACGTTTAGCCTGAACGGAAAGTGGGTCCCGCTTTACAATATTCATAAAACCTATGCCGGATTACGGGACGTCTACTTGCTAACTGCTGATAAAAGCGCTAAAAATATGCTTATTGAGATGACTGATTGGGCTTGCAAATTGGTTTCTCAATTGTCTGATGCACAGGTGCAGGACATGTTGCGCAGTGAACACGGTGGACTCAATGAAAGTTTTGCCGATGTTGCCGCAATTACCCAAAACCCCAAATACCTGGAGCTTGCGCGTAAATTCTCCCATCAGTCTATCCTAGTTCCCTTAACAAAACATCAAGATAAATTAACGGGGCTACACGCCAATACGCAGATCCCAAAAGTCCTGGGTTTCGCCCGGATTGGGGAACTCTCCAAGGATGTGGAATGGACTGGCGCCGTACGCTACTTCTGGGATAATGTGGTATTACATAGATCCATTGCCATCGGCGGAAATAGCGTCAGTGAACATTTTAATCCAACAAACGATTTCTCAAAGATGGTTCAGAGCATCGAAGGGCCCGAAACCTGTAATACCTACAATATGCTGCGGCTCACAAAAATGCTGTACCGTACAGAACCACAGGCCAAGTACATTGATTTTTACGAAAGGGCATTATACAATCATATTTTGTCGAGCCAGCATCCCGAACATGGGGGGCTTGTATACTTTACGCAGATCCGTCCTGGACATTATCGCGTCTATTCGCAACCGCAGACGAGTATGTGGTGCTGTGTTGGGTCGGGCATGGAAAACCATGCCAAGTATGGCGAAATGATTTATGCGCATAAACAGGATGACTTGTACGTCAATCTCTTTGTTCCCTCCCAATTGCATTGGAAAGAAAAGGACATCGAGATTATTCAGGACAACAACTTTCCAAAGGAAGCGTATACCTCGCTGATCATTAATTCCAAAAGAAAACATGAATTTACACTTTATCTGCGCAGACCTAAATGGTTGAAAGATAATCCCAAAATTTCAATAAATGGAAAGCCTTATCCCGTTACGGAGTCCACGGAAACACATGTCATCATAAAACGAGTCTGGAAGCCCGGCGATCGCCTGCGTATGGAATTACCGATGGAAATCCAGACTGAACAGTTGCCTGACCAAAGCAACTATTACAGCATATCCTATGGGCCTGTTGTGCTCGCTGCACGTTCGGGAACAAGTGATCTCAAAGGACTAAAGGCCGACGATAGCCGGATGGGTCATATCGCATCCGGAAAACAGATCCCTTTGCGCGATATCCCTATCCTTGTCACTGATTCTAAAGCGATCCCGACACTTATTCACCCTATCTCCGACAGACCATTGCATTTTACACTCACAGGACTTCGTCAGGGCAAAGACACGGTAAACATGGAACTTGAACCTTTCTATGGTCTTCATGATAGTAGGTATATCCTGTATTGGCCACAAACAACTGCCAGCCAACTTCAACAGCTGCAGGATAAAATTGAAAGGGATGAACGCGAAAGCCTTGCCCTCACTGCAATCACGGTGGACAAGGTGATTGCGGGTGAACAACAGCCGGAATCGGATCATTTCTTTCGGGAAGAAAGTAGCAAGGCCGGGAGCACTGACGATACGCGTTGGCGTGAAACCAGCGGCTGGTTCAGTTACCAGCTAAAAAATACAGATGCTAGTGCACTATACCTGAAGTATATGACAGATACTGCGCTGCGGACCAGCGAAATCTGGATCAATGGAATCCTTGTTGAAACCCTAAAGAGCACTGATAGCAGTGCTGTTGTTAAAACCTCGCGCATAAAGCTTCCCAAAGGAAGTACTGCTATGTCGACAATAGAGGTAAAAATCAAGGGGACATCAACGTCCCCCAGTCATAAAATTTTAGAAATACGGACACTCCGCTCGGATGAATAGGCCCATCAGTTAACGCTATAGGATACCGTGGCGGCTTTCAGCCAGGGTGAGGTCAGCCGAATGGTAATCTGGTCCCCCGATTTGCCCGTTGATTGTACATAAACGATCATTTTGCCTTGATGGACCCGCTGTTTATTATCCGTATAATCACCCATATCGGCATTATTTCCGGCCTCCATACCCAATAAACGTGCATTTCCAGTAATATCGCAGGTAATTTCATCTTCCGAAAGAACCACGGGAATGCCCTTTTCATCGACAAGCTGCACCATTAGCTGCAGCAGACCGTCCGCTTTAATCGACGGATCCCCAACAAGTACCGCCTGAATGGATGCCGGCCGCTGGCTGGATTGAATCGCATGGCGGACAACTTCTTTTCCATTGCTGTCCAGCCCGATCACTTCCAGCCTACCAGTGGCATAAGGGATATCCCAAAAGATAATTCCTGTTTTTGCATCGTATTTTTTCTCTTCACCCACGGTCTGCCCATTCAGTGTTAGCCGGGCTGCAGCACTATTGGTATAGCAGACCACCCGGATCAGCTGATCGTCCTGATAATTCCAGATTGGCCAGGCATCCATCGAGGGTTTTTCGTTTTTTCGTTGTTGCTGCTCAGTTTCCGAAGCTGACCACACATCCGTCCTCGTGGTCGCTCCTGCCAATGGATAGGTTCCCAGATAAGCCATGGGTTTTTCTGCCCACAGAGATTGGCGAAAATATCCCCTGGGTTTGATAAAGCCAGCAAAATCAAGTAAGCCCGAATAAAAACCACGCGAAGGCCAACGGCCCGATTCGCCCAGATAGTCGATCCCCGTCCACAGGAACTGTCCAAATATATGCGCATTGTCGCGTACAGCCAGCCACGCTGGAAGATCATGCCGATTTTCACTACCAAATATGACACGCGTCGGGTAACGCTGGTGGTCTTCCTGATATCGGCTCTCCGTATAATTGTACCCCGCAATATCAAGCGCTCCGGGGTAGGCCGTTTCATTGGACATGGCTACACCTGCTAGCCCTGCCGTTACCGCCCTGCTGCGATCGTATTTTTTTACCACAGTCACGAGGCGTTTGGCAATATCGCCCAAACGCATGGCGTCCGGTGCATCTTTTTTATAACCCCCATAAGAGGCCTGGGTAAAACCACCTTCTTTTTTCTCGCCATTTAAAATCGGATGGGAATAGGGATCATTGGGATAATCTACTTCATTGCCTATGCTCCAGGCAAATATCGACAGGTGATTCCGGTCCCTTTGGACCATATCGGCCAAATCCCGCTCCCCCCACTCTTCAAAAAAATCGTACGCTCCTTCAAAACCAGGTACGCCGACGTTCCAGCCCTGTAGCCACTTTCGTTTCGGAAATTCCCATTCATCAAATGCTTCATCCATGACCAACAGACCAAGCTCATCACATAAATTATAAAGTGAGGTCGCCTGTGGGTTGTGGCTCGTACGCACGGCGTTAACACCCAGTGACTTTAGCGTGAGTAAGCGACGCTTCCACACTTCGGTATAGACCTCGGCACCGAGGACACCGGCATCGTGATGCAAGCAGACACCTTTCACTTTCATCCATTGGTTGTTTAAGGCAAAGCCTTTATCCGGATCAAAGGTAAAGGTCCTAAAACCGGTCTTTACTTCAGACTGATCTATCTGTTTACCTTTTTGCCAAAGCGTCGTCCGCAATGTATATTGTATAGGCTGCGTTAAGCTCCACAGCTTTGGATTTGATGCTGTCAATTTCAGGTCTAAGCGTGCTTTATCTGCAGCAGCGATAGTAAGCTGCCCGGATTTTTTCTCAATGAGCCTGCCTTCGGCATCGATGAGCTCCTGCTGCACGGTAACTGGGCTACGCAATGACGAACTGTTGACCACCGTAATTTCAGTATGGAGTACTCCTTTCCCACCCTTAAGTTCCGGATAGGCATATACCCCCCATTGATCCAGATGCACCTGATCGGCCTTGACGACCCAAACATCCCGATAGATGCCAGATCCAGTGTACCAGCGCGAATCCGCACTTTTGTTATGGTCGACCTTGACCGCAATGGTATTTTCCTTTCCGAATTCAATATACGGGCTGATGTCATAAGAAAATGATACGTAGCCATTGGGGCGCTTACCGACAGATTTTCCGTTGACAAAAACTTCACTGCGGTTGTAAACACCTTCAAAATAAAGAAAGATCTTCTTTCCTTGGTCTTCAGCAGGTATGGACAGTTGTTTTCGGTACCAGCCTATACCGCCGGGTAAATATCCGGTGGCGCTGGCCAGGCTTGGACTCAAGGGCTGCTTCACGCCCCAGTCATGGGGTAGCCTAACCGATTTCCAGGACTGCTCGTTTATTGCTGTTGCGCTTTGTGCTGCTCCTGCGGTTTCTAACTGGAACTGCCAGTCTGCGTTGATCCGCTGAGCGACACCAAAACCCGGCTGGGCGTAAACGGAGCTCAGCCCGATTAAAACTGATGCAGCAAGGATCGCTATATTTTTTATTATTATGCTCATGTTATGTAGTCGTTTAGGTTGATCTGATTGATATTAATGGGTTGGAATGACAGGTACGATCTGGCCATTTGCATCGAAATAAAGCCGATCCATGCATACTTCCCGATGGAAACCTGCTGCATCCCCCATCCTGATCCCATTTGGATAATTAAACCGATGATAGACAATATACCATTCGTCAGTTCCGGGCACCTGCAAGACCGAGTTATGACCAGTACCATAGATTCCTTTCGCCGGATCTTTTTGCAAGATCAGATTGTTCTCGGGCACCCGGATCGGACCATAGGGAGAGGTTGATGTCCCATAGCGAACCCGGTAATTCTCGCTGCGGGTATCATCTTCTGACCAGAGAAAATAGTATATTCCATTGCGAAAGATCACATATACCCCTTCACGAAATGTTTTGTCAGGCGTCAATACCTTCATTGTATTCTTTTTGATGGAGACCATATCCTTATTTAGTTCGGCAACGGCAAGGTAACCGTTCCCCCAATACAAATAACTTTTACCTGACTTGGGGTCATTGAACACCGCCGGATCGATCTCCTGCCCGCCAGTTACGCCGGGAGGTTTGAAATCGATCAACGGTGTGCCCGAGTCCTTGAATGGTCCCGTTGGCTGGTCCGCTACGGCGACACCGATTTTCTGCGCCGCCGTAAAATAGTAGTAATATTTATAGTCGCCTTTGACTTTTTTCTCGGTGATCGTTGGTGCCCATGCATGTCGTGGTCCCCAGGCAACCTCTTTTTTAAGATCTAGGATGACACCCTCATCCTTCCAATGGATAAGATCGGCCGAAGAAAAGGTCTTAAAATAGTGGCCGCCCCAGCCATCAAATCCATCACTTGTTGGATAGATATAATATCTTTTGGTTTTGTTGGCGTAAAGAATATCGGGATCTGCATAAAAGCCGTCCAGAATTGGGTTCTTTTTCAGCGCAAGCGGTATATCCTTGGGTTTGCCCCAATGAGACGTCAACTGGGTCAGCTCATCTCTGGAAAGGGGTATGATGGTTCCATGACGGGGATGAAAATCCATATCAATCTCTTGGTCGATCACTTTAAAACGATCGAGATCATCGGAAACACAGAATTGGTATTTTCCTTTACCATACACATCATACATCAGGATATATTGGTCCGACTGATTTCGCTTGAAAACACTTGATCCTTCCACGGCATCCTTTGTTTGCTGCTTATACCCAGGCTGTTCGATCCATTTTCCCGACGTCAGGGAATCGGTCATGGCAAGTTTGATTCCATTGCCGTGACCTTCCGTTTTGTAGAAGAGGTAAAACAGGCCATTCTTTTCGATAATATCGCCATCAATACAGGATTTACCGTTTTTAGGTACGAAGAGCACTTTTGGTTCCGTTTCAAAATCGGTAAAATCTTTATTCGCATAGGCATAATAGATGATGTCGGGACCGTTTCCATGCTGCATGGACCAATAGACCATATATTTTCCTGCCGCCGAATCAAAAATGGTCTGTGGCGCCCATACACGCTTCAGATCGTCCTGCCCAGTGAATCGCTGCTGGAAATCGATGGCCTGATGCGACCAGTGCAGCAGATCCTGCGATTTTAGCAGGACCATACCGCGATTGGAATCCCAGCCCTTGGAGGAGGTCATATCGGTCAGTACCATATAGAATGTCTTTCCATCCTCAGCACGGAGAATATGCGGATCCCTGACACCTCCGGTTTTACTGATGGTCTTCGAATCCAGTACAGGACGATTACCGTTCAACGCACGGTAGGTATAACCATCGGTGCTAATGGCAAAACAGACAGCTTCATCTGCCACAGCATTGCCCTTAAAATAAGCAAATAAATAACCGGCAAAATCCTTTTCGGTCGGCCCCTGCCTATATTCCTGCGCGTATGCCGATGCCACAATATTCATCAATAAAAATGCTATAACCGTAAATCGCATGTATAAAATAATTTAGTAAAGGTTGCTTGATCTGACAAAGATGCGCTGGTTCCGAAAAGGGTCCCAGCGCATCGAGTAAGTCTTTTTTTGATTAACTAACATTAATAACCGGGATTTTGTTCCAGTTGTCCGTTCGAGGACAAAATCTCTGCGCGCGGTATCGGGAGCCAATAATGTTTCTCTTCAAACCGGCGGCCCGATAATGCTTCTTTTCGCGTATAGGTAAGCCCATTATTTCCTTTTGTCACCGTTATTCCGGAGGCTGGCATATTCTCTGTTATGTTGGCGATTTTCCATCTTCTTACGTCATAAAAACGGTGTTCTTCGAAGGCCAGCTCTATCCGGCGTTCGTAGCGCAACAGTTTTCTAAATTCATCTTTCGATTGCCCAACAGGGATTTCAGGCATCTCTACAGAAGGTCTTGTCCGAACTAAATTTAATGCCTGTCTAGCTGTAAGACTACTACCTGCGGGTAGCATATCCGGACCATAGGCTTCATTAGCCGCCTCCGCAAAATTTAACAGGATCTCCGCATAACGAAAATAATTCCACGGTTGAAATCCCGCATTTCCCCAAGGATTTTCCAACGGATAGGCATCATTCATAAACTTGCGCAGATAATAACCGGTTTTCGATGTGTTCCAGTTATCCCTGCCCTCCCTGCTATCCTGTCCACCCGGTATAAATGTTTCAACCGCGCGTCCTCTGTACATCGAACCATTATGTAGGATTGTTGCATCAAAGCGTGGATCACGATTGACATAGGGATTATTGGGATCGTATCCTGAAGCAGTGTTTACAGTTCCATCCTCATTCAAGGGAGCTAGACCATTTTTCATCTGATAAGCGTCCACCAGATTCTGGTAAGGCGTATTTCCACCCCAACCCCCATAGCCGTTCGGTCCGTTTGCAATCTCTAAATGCACATGATTAGCATTTTTGGTATAATAACGGGCAAAGATAGTTTCCGGATTCCGGTCAGTCAAAAATAGGGACTGGTATCCGCCCGTATACAGGCTGTATTTATTTAGCGAAATCACCTCTTGTGCTGCCTGAGCCGCGGCAGCCCAGGTACCCACGTTATAGAGAGGGCTCGCTGCATACAGCAGTAGTCTTGATTTTAATGCCATTGCGGCAGCCTTGGTAGCCCGGCCGGTAACCCAGCTGTTGTCATTGTTATCCAGCGGCAGTTTTTCAATTGCTTCGTCCAATTCTCTTATCACATAATCCATTCCTTCCTGAATAGACTTCCGCTCAAAAAGGCTTGCAGTACTTAAGTCATCTTTCAAACCATACACGGTATCGCCCATCAAGACAACCCGGCCAAAGTTCCGAATGAGATCGTGATACCGAAATGCCCTGATAAACTGTAGCTCACCTTCAAGATGCCGTTTATGTGAAGAACTCATCTGAATAGCAGTCAGTACTTTTTTTGCATAATTACATTCACGGATACTGCGGTAGCTACGGGCCCAAAGTGATCCGGCGGCGCCTAAATTTTCAGGCGATAACTGCCCCCGGATAATGAGCCAAGTATTATCATCATTGGTATACATGGATTCATCAGACAGTGAAGACCAAAGGGCGTATTCAAATCCACGTCCAAACCCCGGATTAGTCCCGTCGGCCTCACTTGATATAATTTTTTCACCGATGTATCTGTTGATAATAAAAGCTTCCAATACAGCTGTATCTGTCTCAATTGCTTCTGTCGATATTCTGTCTGTCGCCGTAACATCCAATAGATTTTTGTTGCAGGCGGAGAAGACTGTCAGTCCCAAGCCCAAAGGCACAATATACTTAGTTATAAATTTCATTGCTTAAGTTCCTTTTTAGAATTTTAAATTTGCACCTACATTAATAATACGTTGCTGCGGATAGAATTGACCGCTACCGCTATTCCCTTCCGGATCATAATCCTTCACTTTTGTGATGGTTAATAGGTTAAATCCGTTCACATAAAACCGAAGTCCTCCCAGTTTCAATCTCGATAAGACCTCATTTGGCAATGTATACCCTATCTCGACATTTTTTAAACGTAAAAAGGAAGCATTATTCAACCAAAAGGTGCTATTATACAAGCCACCGCTCACAGCCGAAGAGGCGCGTTCAGGTACTTTCGGATAGTTTCCGTTCGGATTATTGACTTCATTAAATCGATTGTCGGCCCAGGTACTATAGAAGTTTCCTACTGTTCCGGATTCCGGAAGCACGTGCTGACTTACTTTAGCCTGCCCAGCAAAAAGAATGGAAATATCTACATTTTTATAAGCGGCATTCAGATTAAAGCCATACGTAATCTGGGGAATATTACCATATTTTGTCCGTATCATATCATCTGCCGTTATCTTACCATCTTGGTTATAGTCCTGATAAATCAAATCCCCGACCTGTGCTCCGGGTGCCTGTGGAACCCCAGCGAGATCCGCTTCGGTCCGGTTTAATCCAATGGCGTTATAGAGCAGATAGGTTCCCAGCGGTCTCGATGTCTGGCGCTGATAATCCAACGTACCGCTGGCCTCATCAATGAAGATAATTTTACTTTTGGCAAAGGTAAAATTACCGGATACTCCCCAGCTGAAATCGCCCGGTTTTTGATACGACAAAGTTCCTTCAAATCCTTCGCTATTCACCTTACCAATATTCTCCGAAGGGACCAGCGGTTTGGAGCTGTTTTCTTTGTATGGATTGACAATACCTGAAGTTGCCGGAATCGACGCATTCCTTTCCGTCAGAATATCCGATCTCTTTTGTTTGAAATAAATGGCCTCTATCGTAAAATTCTTGAGAAATTGTGCATTTAATCCTACATCTAGCTTCTTGGACACCTCCCAAGTAATCGCCGGATTTGCTAATTTTGCCAATTTAACATTGGGTTCTATCTGGCTTTTATCATTTAGAAGCGCGACCAGACCATTTCCTACCAACGTATAATTATCGTAGAATTGGAATCCGTCGACATTATCGTTACCAAGGGTACCATAAGAGGCGCGAAGTTTTAGATCATCTAAAAATCCGATCTTGTCTGCAAACCAGTCTTCTTTGCTGATACGCCACCCGGCGGATATGGAAGGGAAATATCCCCATCGCTTGCCTGAGGGGAAAATGGAAGAACCATCTGCCCTGAGCTGTCCTTCAAACAGGTATTTTTCATTATAATTATAAGCTATCCGGCTAATGATACTCTGTCTCGTATAATTAGAACTATAACCTGAATTAAGATAATCTGTAGCAGCGGATCCACCTTGTGATAATTCAGGCAGCTGGTTGGAGAGATAATTAAAACGCTGCGCGTCAAAATATTCCAAATGCCTTTTACTTTGCTCATATCCCACAAAAGCATTGATTGCGTGAGCACCAAAGGTACGTTCAAAATTCAGTTTTATATTGCTTGTGATCAAGGATTCATTGGTATGCGATTCGGTCAATGTAGCCTTATTGTTATTTCCGCCGACAATAGATTCTTCGTACGTATTTTTTGCCTGGTCATAAGCATTTAACACGTAGGGCACACTGAAGTTTTTGCTAAAATTTGCGGATTTGTCCACCGAAAGAAAACCATCTACGGATAGCCCTTCTACCCAAGGAAGCTGATAGCTTGCTTTGAGTATGCCATTGAAAACCTGTTTGGGATTATTCACGGTCCCACCGATATCCGTGACCATTAAGGCGGGATTGGATCCTTCAATGCCCCGCGTCGGTAAGCCATTTGGATAATATGCGCTTACCGTAGGATACGCTCTATACATGGAGCGAAAAATATCTCCGGCAGATGCGATGGGGAATTTACGGTCTTCCTGTCTTCCCGAGAGAGAGAGTCCGACCTTAAAGCGATCAGTTACATTGGCTTCAAGATTTGTTCTGAAATTATACTGCTTATATTTTGTTACCCCCTTTTGGTATAAGCCATCCTGATAGACCGAACCCAGAGACATAAAATATCGCACATCCTCGGTCCCACCAGCGACAGACAGATTATGCTGACTTTGTATTGCCGCTTTTTTCAAGGTGACATCTGCCCAATCGGTATTAGGGTATAGCAGTGGATCAGATCCGTCTCTAAATTTTTGAATCTGTTCTGCTGAATAAATCTGGTTCATTCCTCCGGAAGAACTATTTCCATAAGCAATTTCGTTCCTTAAAATGGCATAAGTAGCGGCATCAGCCATTTTAGGCAACCGTGTCGGTGAACTGACACCGAGATTTCCGCTATACGTGATCGAAGGTTTACCGCTTTTTCCACGTTTGGTCGTGACTAAAATAACCCCATTTGCTGCCCTGTTACCATAAATTGCCGCTGAAGCATCTTTCAGAACCGAAATACTTTCAATATCGTTTGGATCCAGACGCTCCAGGCCGCCTATTTGTCCGGGTACACCATCTACGACAATCAATACATCATTACTTCCTGTAGTTGCCTGTCCACGCACCGTAATGGATGAACCGTCATAACCGGGCTCACCGCTCCGGTTGTTGATTACCACGCCAGAAAAACGTCCGGCGAGCGAATTGGATAAATTAGGCTGCGGACTTTTCACGATATCTTTCCCTTTCACTTCAGAAATAGAGCCCGTTAACGTCGCTTTTCTTTGTGTACCATACCCCACCACCACAACATCTTCTAGCACACGGTCATCTTTTTCAAGCCGAATTGTCAGATTTGTAGTTTCGTTCAAGGGGACTCTGTAGGTCTTGTAACCAATGTAGGAGACAACAAGCACGCCTTTAGCGGCATTCAGTTCAAATTTCCCCGATTTGTCTGTTGAAGTCCCCTTAGCCCCGCCTTCCATAATCACAGTCGCACCTGCGATAGGCTCGTTGGCCTTATTCAGGACCTGTCCCGAAATTTTCCCCTGGGCGTATAACAATGTTGGCGCAACGCTCAACACCGTATACAAAGAAACAATTTTTAGGTTGTTCATAAATTTCTATACGAATTAAACAGTAAATAATACAATCTGGCGAGAATAGACAGTGAAGATGATAAGCGATGGTTTACATAGGTTACATCAGATGCATTGCTACTTCCTGCGAGATTTATAATTGATTATACTGTCAAACTTAGGGGATTTTAAAGCTTCAGACCGTATACAAATCCGTCAAATACCATATAGTTTTCGGTCAAAAAGCGGCTTTTTAACAAGAATCAGTGTGTTTTTCGTTTCATGACCTCATCTGGTAGCCCTGGTCACGATCGCTTATATCGCGAAGGTCCCACAAGATATTTGTCCAGTAATTAACATCAGAAAGAAGGTAAGATGATGCGCCCCTTAGCTCTTCGCTCCGGACTTTTGATATTCCGAAGGTAGCTGTCCGAACTCTTCTTTAAAGCATTGCCGAAAGTAAATAGCGCTATTGATTCCGACCATAAAAGAAACTTCGGTCACATTGTATGCTCCCGAACGTAACAGCTCAGCGGCTTTATGTATCCGTATTTTACGCACCAGTTGATTGATATTCTTCCCAGTAATACCTTTTAGTTTACGATATAAGGTTGATTGGCTCATATTCATCTTTTCTGCCAGGGTAGTGGCATCTAATACCTCATCTTGCATATGCTGTTCTACGATTGCCACAAAATCCTGAACAAATGCATTTTCACGCCATAACTCATCTTTTTCGGTCTGCCGGTCTTCTACAAAATCCGTTGGCTGATCCAATTTGATTTTCTGTAAAATAGCATTGTTCATGACCTTCTGTTTGCGCAACAGGTTATCAATACGTTTGAGCAATAAGGCTGTACCGATCGGTTTTGTGAGATACGAATCTACTCCGAGGTCATACCCCCGCTGCCTGTCCAGATCCGTATCTTTCGCCGTCAACAGGATTAATGGTATATGGCTTGTCGAACGCTCAGCCTTCAATTTTTCAGCCAGCATAAAACCATCCATATCGGGCATCATAATGTCGCTTATTAGAAGATCGGGTATCCTATTTTGTGCAATTTCCAATCCAACTGCTCCATTTTCAGCAAGCAAAACTTCGTAATTTGAGCATAAGGTATCTCCCAGATAGGCGCGTAAATCAGGATCATCTTCAACCAAAAGGATCAATGGGCGACTTAGGTCCATAGCTATATGATCAGATTCCGCGATCAATTCCACTATTTTTGGGTTATCAACGCCGACTTTGTTTGCTAAAAACCGGACTGATACCGTCGTTCCCGCTCCTTCCATGCTTTTAATCTCGATCTTACCGTGATGGATAGCCGTCAATTCTTTGACCAGGGCCAGACCTATGCCCGTTCCGTGGATTCCCCTGCCGGGAATCTGATAGAACTTATCGAAAATTCGATCCATTTGGTCCGCCGGAATCCCGCGCCCCGTGTCTTCAATGGATAATACTGCCCAATGGGTTAAATTTGATTGTTCGTACTTAAGACCCAGCCTAATATGGCCCGAATCGGTATATTTATAGGCGTTAGAAAGCAAATTATCTACAATCAACTGTATGATCTCTGCATCAAATAAAGTACGGTAATCTGTTTCGGGCAAATTTGCACATATCTCAACGTTTGGTTTGTTATTTAAGGTTCGATACTTATCCACGATATCGGTAAGCATATCACTCAAGGTCCCCGCTTCAAGTACAAGCGGTTTAAACTGCGATTCGACCTTCCTGAACTCCAGAAGCTGGTTAACCAATGTAAAAAGCCTATTGGCACTTTTTTGAATCGTATGGACTAATCCCTTGTTTCTGGGAGATAATTGCTCATCGTGAGACAAATCGTCGAGAGGCCCTAATATGAGTGTTAACGGCGTGCGCAGTTCATGCGTGATATGGGTATAGAAATTCATGCGCTCGCTATGCAACTGTTCATCCTGAAGGTGCTGTCGCTCTTTGAGTCTCAGTTCGGACTCGGCCTTTATTCTTTTGACGTAAAAGAAAATAAGGGTATAAATGACCAGCAAAAAGATCAGAAAATAAGTAACCTTTGCGGGCAGACTCAGATAAAAAGGTGGTTTGATCTTAATCAGTAAACGTTTAAAGGACTGAGACCATTGCCCATTTTTCATGCGTGTGCGAATCAACAGTTCATGATCTCCATAGGGGACATTCCGAAAATCAAGATTAGTTTCGTTGCCCAGAAAAATCCAGTCGTTATTAAGCCCCTGAAGCCGATATCCAAACTCGACCAATCCATCTAGCGCATAGTCCATGACCGCAAGCTCAATACGAAAGCTATTCTCGTTATGATCAAGCCTGATCTCATCGGATGATGTAAGATATTTGTCTTCCTGTGCATTCGATTCGCCGGAGCGGAAAACAATAAATCGGCTCAGCCGAATCGGAGATTTTGGTAGTTTAGAGGGGATTTCATTCGGATCAAAATAACATATGCCGTCTTGCATCCCGAAATACAGGCGTCCTGCCAGATCCCGCCCTACACTTCCATTTATAAAACCTCCCAGTGGCAGGCCGAATGACTGATCGTATTGCAAAAAGCGTTTTTCCTTGGGTAAAAAGCGTAGCATTCCCGACTTGGTCGAACACCAGATATGCCCATTTTGATCTTCCGAAAGGCCATTGACAAACAGCCAGGCATCGTCTCCCGGAGGCATTAAAATTGTTAATTCACCAATTCCTCGTTGCGCTTCCTGCAAAGCTATTCCCTGATTTGTCGCAATCCAGATATTATTATTTTTATCACATAGCAAATGATTGACGGTATTATTGCGCAATCCATTGCCGCTATCCATTTTCCGAATCAGCTGTCGATTACCATTATACACATAGAGCCCCTGTCCATAGGTTCCTACCCACATATTATCCTGCCCGTCCTCGACAAGCGCTCGAGGAGCATAGTCTCCCAGCATCGGATCGTTGATCAGTAATTTTTGTACACTATGATTTTGCGGGTCATAGATAAACAGGCCTTGGTATGCAGCAATCCAGATGGCACCACGGCGATCTTCATAAATCGCGCGAACCTCCGACACTGGCTCTCCAAGATCTATCGTATGCCATGTTGTGGATCCGGCATAGCAAACTGCAACACCGCCTTTTCGTAAACCTAACCAGACATGCTGGTTATGATCCTTAAATGCAGCCAATATAAAATCATCAGGACTGCCGTTCTTTTGTGTCATCCATTTGAGTAATCTGCCATTTTTGCCCATCTCTACGATTCCGGAGCCTTCGGTCGTCAACCAGACTGCGTCTGCACTTCGGACAATAATATTGCTCACTGTTGCTAGCTGATCCGCCAATAAAGCTTTTGTCGGGAAAACATTAAAAAAAGGTTTGATATGGCTGATCACCCCCACACCACCGCCATATAGCGCGAGCCAGACATTCCCAAATTTGTCCGGTGTAATATGCTGGACCATTGAATTATTTCCCTTTCCCAGGTCAAAAAGCTGTATTTGCCTGACTCCTTCGACCCTTTTGTCATATCCATAGTCCGGTTGTATTACAAAAAGCTGAGACGATTCTGCTCCTATCCAAAGCTTGCCCCCAAATTCTTTAATTGCATAAATAAAGGGTTCATTTCCATTTTTTGACGACGCAGACAAAGATATATGCTTTAGCTGACCACTCGAGGTATGGTAGACGGCAAGCCCTTTCCGGGTGCCGATCCAAATATTCTCATATTGATCACAAAACAAAACTTTAACCTCGTTATCAGGCAATTCAGCTCCGGAATTTTGGTAAGTCAAATGTTTTAAAGATCGGCGTACCGGATCCAAGATCGTCATTCCTTCTTTGACATGGCCCACATAGAGCATTCCTTTCCGGTCTTCGGCCAAGGACCATATACTGTTTTCCGGTAAACCCGGTAAGTTGCTTCTATTGAAGTGTTGAAATTCTTTTCTGACCGGATCGAAATGCTGAATCCCCTGATGATAAGTCGCTAGCCATAGACCGCCATCCCCGGCACGGATCATATCCGTAATATCATTTGTAGCAATGGATTTTGGATCAGCCGGATCGTGCACATAATAGCTGAATTTATTTGTCGTTAAATCAAGGACATTCAGACCATCAGCGCGTGTGCCGATATACAGCTTCTTATTGTCATGGAGCAGCGTATTGATCTCGTTGCTATTGACGGTGTGCCCATCTTTCTTTTTAGAAGCATAGTAAGGCTTGAATGACTTGCCAGCAAATCGGTTTAATCCAAGTTCTGTCGCAACCCACATGAAGCCCTCGTCGTCATGTACAATATCCAGCACCTGCTGGTTTGTCAGACCTTCGGGCAGCGAAAAAAAATGAGTCCGATTCACTTGTCCAGATACTGTTAGGCATTGCCATATTAAGATGAGAACTATCAACAATTTCTTCATGGGACAACAAAAAAAGGCAAAAAAAAGAGAAATAAAAAACTATTTTCCGTACAATAAGGCCCCACCGCCCGATTGTAAGGTCAATCTGACTGTTTTCTCGCGACTTAGGCGTATCGTTTTCTGCTCCGACCCGCGCGACTTATTATCCCCGATGTATTGCACAACTTTTTCAGAAAGCATCGGCAGAGCCACCTCAATAGTCTTTTCCTTCCCTTCGGCATTCACTGCAGCGATATACCACTGCTCTTTTTTGCGTCTCGCCAGCACCACATATTTTCCGGGATAACCATCCACAAACCGCGTCTCATCCCAAACAGTGGGAACCTGCTTCATAAAGTCTATGACATGCGTGGGCATATCCAGTAGATTGTTGGGTGTCAACCCAAAATTTTGTACCGGAGTCTGGAACAACACCGCCGTTGCCAGCTGAAATGTTTCCGTAGTCTTACGGATTGTCCCGCCATTGTTTTCACGATTATGCCGTTTGTTGAGCAGCACAGGGCCAAAATCCATTGCCCCTACAGCATTGCGTATAAAGGGGTGCAAAGTCGCATTGAAAGCTTCGTTATCGTTGGCATCCTGTGTAAAGATGAGGTTCTCAGAGGCCAATACCGCTTCACTTCCCACGAAGTTAGGATACATGCGTTCCCAACCACGGGGCAAGGTACATCCATGGAAGATCACGGTCAGCCCATACTCATTTGCATCAGCAAGAATATCTTCATACAGCTGCAATGTTTGCTGTTTGTCACCACCAAAAAAATCGACTTTTATTCCCTTGATTCCAATGGACTGCATCCAGGCCATTTCCTTTTTACGCGCGATGGCCGTATTCATCCGATTTTTAGGCGTCTGTGGTGCGTCGTTCCAATACCCGTTGGAGTTGTACCAAAGGCAGAGCCCCACCGCTTTCTTTTGGCCATAGGCCACAAGCTCTTCGATTTTATGGTGCCCGATCTGCTTGTCCCACCAATTGTCCACCAGGACAAATTCGTAACCCAAAGCAGCGGAAAGGTCGATAAATTTCTTCTGATCTTCGAAATTGATACTTCCGTCCTGCCACTCCAGCCAGCTCCAGGTGGCGCGTCCAAAGGTATAAGGCTTACTTGCGGCGTACTGTGGTTCGACCACATCAAAAGGAACCGTGGTTTCCACAATAGGTTTTAACGTATTGCCCACAGTGATTGTGCGCCATGGTGTAAAGCCCGGTAGCACCAGCGTTGGCCCCCGGTCGCCAATGCCATTATTTTCACCTTGCTCGGGAAAGGCAATTTTATAAAAACCCGATTTTGTGCCTTCGCTGAGCTTGGTGCCACAGTAACTGCCATTCGATCCAGTTTCCGAAAGTAGTACCCAACCCCGGGAACCGACATGAAACAGCGCCGGAAAAGTGTAACCAACGCCATATTGCGAAGGTACGCCCATCGCCTGATCCGGTACATAAGCTTCTTCATAGCTCGGTTTTGTTTTCTTCCAGCCGATCATCGGTGTAGCCTGCGCGGTCAGAAAGGTGGTGGTTGAAGCGGGAAATTTAAAGCCGCTCATTTCTTCCTCGACCCGAAAATTTGCAGGCTCACCCTCCTGCGGAATACCATAGCGGAATGCAATATCATTATTGCTGACCCTAAAAATCACTACAAGCCGCTGTTTTAAGTTATTCTCCAATGTACACAGCAGTTCATTTGCCTGATAATGTACTAGCCTACGTTTGATTTTAGGTTCCTCATAGGTTTGGTCAATTGCCCGGCTGTCCGAGGCCAGCAAATGCAGATTACTGGCAAGATCCACCTTGTCGCCCCGCAAGCCCAAAGGCGATCGTTCTAACATCTCCTGCCCTGCCAGGTTCACGCGATAATAAAGCTTGCCCTCCACTAACGATAAGTTGACCTCCAATTTTCCGTCCGGTCCGGCTACCCGTAGTTCTTGTGCACGCAAGCCTGAAAACAGTAGCATTAACAATGCGCCAAGAGCGATTCGTTTTTTTACGGTCAATAAATACATCTTATATTTCATACACATCATCAATCCATTTCATTAAAAGGTCCTTCGCTTGTCATATTGATCCGTTTTATGGTACCATCGGCACGATATTCCAGGGTGTCAATACAGATCGATCGGCTATAGCTCCCTCCATCCGTATTGATGCCCCCATTATGGTAGATAAAATACCATTGATCCTTAAAGTTGACAATGGCCTGGTGGTTCGTATTGCTATTTCCGGCAATCTCGTTTAACAGGCCTTTGTAGGTATATGGTCCTGCGATATGGTCAGCCATGGCATAAGCAATTTTCTCGGGGAATCCCGTTGCATAACTCAGGTAGTATTTACCTTGATATTGATGCAGCCAAGGCGCTTCGGTAAATTCTAAGCCATCGAACTTAAGCTGTTTGACCTCTCCGTCAATTTCCAGCATATTATCTTTCAGTTTGGCATAATAACATTCGCGATTGCCCCAGAATATCCAGGCCTGCCCGTCATTGTCTATATGTACTGCGGGATCAATGCAGGCCCAGGCATGGGTGGAGGCAAAACAATCCTTGTTGGTCAGGAGCGGTTTCCCCAGTGCATCCCGGTAAGGTCCTTCAGGCCGGTCGGCCATAGCAACGCCGATGCCCGACCAATTGGTACTGATGTACCAGTAATATTTACCGTTACGCTCCACGGCATGCCCAGCAAAAGCATCGCCACTTTTGGCCCAGGCGAAATCCGAAATTTTCATGGGTACAGGGTATTCAACCCAATTTTTCATATCCGTAGTTGAGTATACCAACCAATCTTTCATCTTATAGCCTTTCTGCCCACCCGCCAAGTCATGCCCTGCAAAAAGCCACAGTGTATCACCTTTGACCAGCGCCGCGGGATCAGCGGTATAATGATGCTTGATGATGGGGTTTCCCTGCGCCACAAAGTGATACCTCTCCCCCGGTTCCAGTTTTTTCCCGACAGGCAAGGATTCAGTCGTAGCAGTTTGCGCGGTGGCTGTTATTGTCGCAGCCACCAGCAAGGGAATAAGCAGAGTAACAATATCTTTCATGGGTTTATAAACTAGCTACTATTTGGTTTGAAGTTTAATCAGGGTAAATGAATATGGAGCGAGACTATCTGTAAGTGTCTTGCCCTTAAACCTAATATCTGTTTGCTTTGGCTGTATATTCAGTGGCTCCTCTATGCTGTTGCTGACATTCAGATCCTTGCTGGCGAGGCTGATTTTCTGGGCAACCTGTGCAAATTTTCTGTCGGTCGCAATGGCAAAACGCAAAGGCATCGGCTTGCTATTGTAATTGATTATTTTGATCAGCAGTTCCTTTGTATTTTGGTCGTATACCGCAGAAGCGTACAAACTATCCCTTCCGGCAACCGGCTGGCCATCCCTATTGACCGAAATAATATCCGAACCTTTATGCGTAGAATATAATTTCTGCACCTGATAGCTAGGTGTTCCGTAAACCTGAAGATTATCCACCCAGATCAAATCCGGTGACCATTGCCAGCCATCCACATGTCCGAATAAGGGCGCATAAGATGCCATCTCAACAACATCGCCGTTGCGTTCAAGGCCAGTCATAAATGCCGCTTCGGAAAGCGCAGCCTCCCAGGTGCTTTTTCCGGGACCATTGGGTCTTGTGGTATGTGAGGCATATTCACCTGCGAAAATCTTAGCACCCTTGCGATCATAATTGTCATAACGGCTGGCACTGGACAGGAACCAGGATGGTGGTCGGTAGTAATGTTCATCGATGATGTCAATATTCATCGCCCGCAGCTTGTCGTCAAGAAATTCAAAACGCTCACCTTCAGGATCCGTCCCTGAACTTGCTATAATCGCGATTTCGGGATGCTTTGCATTTAACGCTTTCTTGAAGACTGCTAGCCGTTCAATATATTGAGGACCCCAGTTTTCGTTGCCTACACCGATCATCTTGAGCTTAAACGGTTGGGGATGGCCCATATCCGCACGTAGTTTACCCCATTTGGTCGCTGTTGATCCATTTGCAAATTCAATCAGATCCAGCGCATCCTGTACATATTCGTCGAGTTGGTCCATCGGCACCAGTTCGCCACTGTTGAACTGACAGGCCATGCCGCAATTGAGAATCGGAACCGGGGCCGCACCAATATCTTCAGCCAATAAGAAATACTCATAAAATCCAAGTCCAAATGTCTGAAAATAGTCCGGCGTCAAACGGTGGCTAAATTCCGTGTTCCAGCGATTGATGATCAATTCGCGTTCATCAATTGGACCCACGGTTTTTTTCCACTGGAACCTGTTGGCCAGATCCCTTCCCTCGACAATACAGCCGCCGGGGAAGCGGATAAACCCAGGCTTCATATCCGCTAGCATCTGTACCATATCTTTACGCAGTCCCTTCGGCCGCCCCTTCCAGGTATCGAGTGGAAATAGCGATAGCATATCGACATCTACCGTCCCCTCACCCGTAAACCATATCTTCAGTTTTGCTTTACCCGTCGTGGCCGTAGCCTGCAGTCTCAGTGCAGTCTCGGTCCATGCTGCTGTCGCATGCAAGGGCCTTTGCGCTTCAGCGATCAGCTGGTCGCCTTCGTCCAGCAATGCCACATGGATATTCATGGTGGAGCTATTGCTTCTATGCTGCAGACTGAATTCATACGTAGCACCCGCCTTGATGCCCATGCCCCGAAAGCCTTCATTTTGTAAACCCAGCTTGCTGGCAGCACTATTCGTTAATCTTATATACCGCTTATTGCCTTTGCGTTGCTGATCATTAAGCAAGAGGTAAGCCCCCTCAGTAGAAGCATGTTCCAGTTTTATCCAGCCCATCCAGGGGTTGTCAAATTCAAAGGATCTATTTTTGACCAGCTCGGCATAGATCCCACCATCCGCCCCCAGGTTGATATCTTCAAAAAACACACCCCACATATGCGGTGATATCTTGCCGTTGGGTTTATCCAGTTGTATATTCAATTCAACCGGCAACTGTGCGCTTGCCGAAGCCGCCAGGCCCGTTACCAAGAGCAACATTGAAATCTTTTTTTTCATCCGTTTCATTTGATTCATTGCAATTTTAATTAAGCTCCAATACAATCACGGAAAATGCCGGGATCTCTATATCTACAAGCCCATTTTGAACCTTCGCCTTGTTATAGGCCGTGGGTACAATTTTTGTTGGCACCTTGAATGAGTTGTAATCCTGCAGCTTGTCTGCGTGCAAGATTCTTCCGGTGACTTTCGAAGCTTTTAGTTCGCCCAGGTCCACACGAATCCGGTTTGCTTTTTTAGGATCAATATTCACGAGGGAAATATGTACGCGCCCTTGTGCATCCTGTGATGCCGACGCAGATACCGCCGGAATTTTCTCGTCGTTAAATTCAAAATCTGTCGATTGCAATGTAATCGGGATCAATTTCGCATCCTGATGCACCTTATACATCTCCATGACATGATAAGTCGGTGTCAGCACCATGCTTTTACCTTCTGTCAAGATCACAGCCTGCAATACATTGACCGCTTGAGCGAGGTTTGCCATTTTCACACGTCGGGCGTGATTATTGAAAATATTGAGGGTCATTCCTGCAATCATGGCATCGCGCATGGTATTTTGTTGATACAGAAAGCCCGGATTTGTCCCCGGTTCGACTTCATACCAGCCACCCCATTCATCCACGATCAGATCAATATTTCCTTTGGGATCATATTTGTCCATGATGGCCATATTCTTCTCGACCAGTTCATTCATAAACCAGGCGGACTTCATGGTTTTAAAATATTCCGCTTCCGAAAAATCTGTTGCTGAACCTTTTTTGTCCCAATTGATCACCGCATAATGATGCAGCCCCATCCCTTTCATCAAGCTACCGGGAATATTTTTAAGGAGCGTTTCCGTCCAGTTATAATCCGCACTGTTTGCACCCGAGGCAATTCGGTACAAACCGCCGCCATTGGTCCAGTCCGACATAAAGGTGGCATACTTGCGGTAGATATCCGTATAGTAATCCACGGTCATATTACCACCGCAGCCCCATGATTCATTTCCTACCCCCCAGAATTTCACCTTCCAGGGTTCTTGGCGCCCATTCTTGCGCCGCCAGTCCGACATGGGACTTTTGCCAGCAAAATTTACATATTGCACCCAGTCGGCAAGCTCCTGCACCTCGCCGCTGCCCACATTTCCGGCCAGATACGGTTCAGCCCCGAGCAGCTCGCACATGTTCAGAAAATCATGGGTGCCAAATGAATTGTCCTCGGTCACGCCACCCCACCAATTATTCACCATGGTAGGACGCTGCGCCTTAGGACCGATTCCATCTTTCCAATGGTACGTATCCGCAAAACAGCCACCGGGCCAACGCAAGTTGGGGATATTCAGGTTCTTGAGGGCCTGGATGACATCCGTCCGTACGCCATTGGCATGCGGAATCGAATCATTCTTTTCCCCCACATAAAATCCATCGTAAATACAGCGTCCCAGGTGTTCGGCAAAATGGCCGTAAATATGTCTGCTGATCGTGAATTCCTGCGCCGAACGTTCCAGCTTCATGCTACTCTGCCCATGGATCACTCCACTGATCAGCATAAAAGCAATTCCTAGTTTTAAATTTAGTTTCATCATAAAGAGAATATTATTTCACCGTAAAACGATATGCTGTTTTCGAACTATACTTTTCGCCGGGTTTTAATACCGTTGATGCGAAATTGGGGTGGTTTGGCGCATCCGGAAAATGCTGCGTTTCGAGGCAGAAAGCCGAGCGGAAAGGATAGCTTTTTCCAGCTTTTCCCTTCGGATCATCCGCCGCCATAAAATTGCCGCTGTAGAACTGAAGCCCCGGTTCGGTCGTGAAAATCTCCATTTGAATACCCGTTTTAGGAGCGTACACACTGGCAACTTTCTCAAAGCCCGTTTTCTTATCGAGCTCAAAATTATGGTCATAGCCCTTTCCGATCTTCAGCTGCGCGTTCTCATCTTCAATATGGGCACCCACGAGCCGTGGTTTTGTAAAATCAAATGCCGTACCTGACACAGGCAAGCTTTTTCCTGTTGGAATCAGCGTGTTGTCCACTTCAGTGATCGCTTTAGCATCAATCTGCAGCTCATGATCCAATATAGAAGGATCACCGGCACCATTGAGGTTAAAATAAGCGTGATTGGTCAGATTTAAAACAGTTTCTTTATCCGTCGTTGCCTGATAGGCGATGTCCAGACCACCGTTTTCTTCCAGTGTATAAGTGACTTGCATCTTGACCGTCCCTGGATATCCAGCCTCCTGATCTGGAGATGTATACGCTAAGGTAATTGAAGTATCGGTATTGCTGACCACATCCCACACTTTGTTGTATACCCCATTGGTGCCACCGTGAAGAGATTGCTCACCATCATTTTTTTCCAGCGAATAAGACGTACCGTTCAGTGTAAAAGTAGCTTTACCGATACGGTTACCATAACGCCCGACTATCGCGCCGTAAAAATTATCCGCGTTGTCCTTATATTCTTTCGCCGAATCGTAACCCAAAATCACGTCAGTCATTTCTCCATTCTTTTCGGGAACGCTAAGACTAACCAAACGTGCGCCATAATTTGTTAGCGTCAGGGCTAGTTTATTGTTTTTCAAGAGGAATAAACGGACATCCTTTCCATCTATCCGGCTATCAAAAGCAGGGCTTGCGGCGGTATCTAGCCCAGCATGCTGCGGATTATTTTTTGTTGTATTGGATTGGCACCCGTAGGTTAATAAAGCGCAGGCTAGCAAGCCAATAATCATTTTATCTTTCATCAATTATTCAGGTCTTTATTCCATCTTTCCGATGGATTTTCTCCTCGTCAACCCAGGAGAAGATGTATAAATGGGTTAATTATTCAACAGTATACCTTATCCTACCAAAAACGAACATAAATTGCGGTTACCATCAGTAGCGTTACCACGATCAGCGCAAGTACCGATGGCTCCACTTTAAACATTGACCGATCCAAGGCAAATGCTTTTGGATTGATTTTCGGGCCGAATAAACTGACGCCGATCATGGCCAACATGGTAAAGGCAAATGCCAGTCCCATACAGATCTGGAAAGGGATCTCATAAATGCCCGCTTTATTTGGGTAAGCCGTATAGATCCATGTTTCGGGACCAAATACCTTCGTTGCGAACTCATTAAAAAATACCGACAGGGCGAAACCCAAGATCAGGCCGGTGATCGCCGCTGCACCAGTCGTTCTTTTCCAGAACATCCCCAGTAAAAACATCGCGAAAACGCCGGGACTGATAAATCCCGTGTACTTTTGGATAAATGTAAATCCACCGGCGCCCCCTATTCCCAGGCTGTCATTCCAGGTAAATAATACCGAAAGTAAAATCGAAACAACGATCGTGATTTTGCCCACCCACACCATCTTTGTTTCGCTGGCATCCTTGCGGATGTATTTCTTATAGATGTCGAGGGTAAAGATCGTTGCGATGCTGTTTGCCTTTCCCGCCAATCCAGCTACAATGGCTGCTGTAAGGGCGGCCAGGGCAAGCCCCTTCATTCCATTGGGCAGGTAGCCCAATATCGCTGAATACGCATTATCTGCATGGAATACACCGCCGGGAGCCATCTCCTGCTGCAAGGCCCCATTTTTATAGAGGACATAAGCGGCAATCCCTGGGAGCATCACAATGATGGGCATGAACAGCTTGAGAAAACCCGCGAAAAGGATTCCCGTGCGCGCGGTCTTTAGATCGGCACCCAAGGCCCGTTGCGTGATATACTGATTGCAGCCCCAGTAATTGAGGTTGACGATCCATATCCCTGCCAAGTACATTCCTACTCCCGGCAGCATCAGATACTTATTGATTTCCTCCTGACTGGCCCCGGCTCCCGGTTTGTCCACAAACAGGTTAAAATGATCCGGAGCGTCTTCCATCAGCTTATTAAATCCAGCAAGCACATCCTTACCCAATCCAAAATGCTCGCTCACCAGGGTCAGCGCGACATAAGTCGTCGCGATACCACCGACAATCAATACCACCACCTGGATGACATCGGTAAAGCCAATAACACGCATTCCGCCAAGCGTAATGATGACAGCAAATACGGCGAGGGCAACGGTGATGGTATGGAAACTGTCCCCACCACCGGCCATGCTCGAAATTGCTATGGCACCCAGATATAAAATCGATGTGAGATTGACAAATACATATAAAAACAGCCAGAAAATAGCCATGATCAAGCTGGTCGTCTCGTTGTAGCGATTATTTAAAAATTGAGGCATCGTGAATATCTTGTTTTTCAGATACACTGGTATAAACCACACCGCCACAATGATGAGTGCGACTGCAGCGATCAATTCATAGGCCGCCACAGCAATGCCCACTTCAAATCCATTACCACTCATACCAATAAACTGTTCCGCTGAAATATTCGATGCAATCAAGGAGGAACCGATTGCCCACCAGGTCAATGAACCTTCGGCCAAAAAATAATCCTTGCTACTGCTTAAGCTATTGTTTTTTTGACGATAGATATAATACCCATATCCCGCCACAATGAAGAAGTAAACCACGAAGATAACGTAGTCTACCATTGCAAATTTTTCCATATTTTCCCTAATTGGTTGTATTGCTAAGCGACCTTCGGATAGCATTCAGCTACCCGAAGGTCACTAGTCTGTATTATTTACCAAGTAAATAATACAGGTCATTCCATTTCAATTGATTTTCGAGTTTGGCCACCGTGGTATCCTCGTCGATCAGTACATACTCTATTCCGGCCATCCGGGCAAAATCTTGCAGGTATTCCGGTGTTAAGCATAAGCTATAAGCCGTATGATGCGCTCCACCGGCAAGGATCCAGGCACTGCAGCCCGTCTTCATATCCGGAAGAGGCTTCCACAGCACACGTGCAACGGGAAGATTTGGCAGTTCGGCCTGCACCTCAACACCCAATACCTTATTGACGATCAAACGGAAATGTGTTCCCATATCCACAAGCGAGGCATTCAATGCATCGCCAGATTGGCCATTGAAAACCAGCCGTGCAGGATCTGCTTTGCCACCGATCCCCAATGGGTGAACCTCAATACGTGGTTTTCCGACAGCCAGTGCAGGGTCTACCTCCAGCATGTGCGATCCCAACACCATGGCATCCTGCGGGTCAAAATGATAGGTGTAATCCTCCATAAAGGCGGTGGTTCCAGCCAAACCCGCTCCCATCACCTTACATGCCCTGACCAATGCCGGCGTCTTCCAGTCCCCTTCACCTGCAAAACCGTAACCTTCAGCCATCAGGCGCTGTACCGCCAGTCCCGGCAGCTGAACCATCCCGTGCAGATCCTCAAACGTATCCGTAAAGCCCTTAAAGTTTCCCTGTTTCAAAAACTTCCGCAGCCCCACCTCAATCTTAGCCGCTTCGACCAGATTATCATGGAATTCAGCACCCGCCTTCACATTATCCGCCAGTTCATAATTGGCCTCATACTCCGCCAGCAAAGCATTGATTTCATCGGCCGTGCTGGCGTTGATAACCTCGACCAGATCGCCGACGGCATAGGTATTGACCGAAAAACCAAATTGTGTTTCGGCTTCAACCTTGTCGCCATCCGTCACCGCGACGTAGCGCATATTATCTCCGAAGCGTGCAAATTTGGCTCCCTGCCAATCATGCCAACCCGCTGCCGCCCGGCACCAGACATTGATCCGCTGGAGCACTTCGGTATCCTGCCAATGCCCTGTGACGACTTTCCGTCCTATTTTGAGGCGGCTGACGATATGTCCAAATTCACGGTCACCATGTGCACTCTGATTTAAATTCATAAAATCCATATCAATGCCACTCCATGGAATGTCGCGGTTGTACTGTGTATGGAGATGTAGCAACGGCTTTTGCAATGCCTTTAAACCCCGTATCCACATTTTCGCCGGGGAAAATGTATGCATCCAGGTGATGATACCGATACAATTTGCGGTGCTATTTGCAGCCGTTAGCGTCGCATAGATTTCATCCGTATTTTTTACGATCGGTTTATACTTCACCGTTACTGGAATCAGGGTCTGGGCATTCAGATAATGTGCAATTTCTTCCGCATGTGCTGCGACCTGTTTCAATGTTTCTTCACCGTATAGATCCTGGCTGCCAACGACAAACCAGACCTCGAGTTCTTTTAAATTGATATTCATTTTTCAATATTAGTTTCGTTATAGATTTTGTCAAGCAGCAGGCTACTGGCCATAGTAGGCATTTGTACCGTGCTTGCGCTCGTAATGTTTTTTGATCAAAGCCGGCTTCAACCGTCCAGCATTGGGGTTAATCTGCTCGGTCAGCCAGGCCATTTTGGCCACCTGTTCCAATACGGCGCTGTTGTAGACCGACTTCATTCCATCCTTACCCCAGGCAAATGGTGCATGATTTCCGACAAGGATCATTTCCACCTCCCTATAATCCAGTTGCTGCTGATTGAAGTGATTGATGATCTGAAAGCCCGTCTCATGCTCATAGTTGCCAGCGATCATCTCATCATCCATCGGCGGCGCGCAGGGAATATCCGATGTTAGGTGGTCGGCATGCGTCGTTCCGAAAATGGGTATATCCCTTTGGCTTTGCGCCCAAGCAGTGGCATATGTAGAATGGGTATGGGTGATGCCGCCGATATCCGGCCAATGTTTATACAGTACCGCATGTGTCTTTGTATCCGAGGAAGGCCTAAGCTCGCCTTCGATTACCCTACCGTCAAAGTCCACCACCACCATCAGATCGGGAGACAATTCTTCGTAGGGCACACCACTGGGTTTAATCGCAAAAACACCCTGCTGACGGTCGACAACACTCACATTGCCGAATGTAAAAAGCACGAGTCCCAACTGCGGCAGCTGCATATTGCAGCGATAAGCCTCTTCTTTAATTGAATTATACATACTACTCATTTTGTGGTTAAACAGTAACAGGCAGTGATACACTACTTTCTACAAAAGCACCGAGGGCTTTGTATTTTTCATAACGTTCGGCATAGCGGGGCACCCAATTTTCCTGCGGTTCGTATGTGCATTCAAAGCCCTGCCCCATAGCTTTCATGGCATCCTCTACCCGATCATATAATCCAGCAGCGGTGGCCGCAAACATGGCCGCACCAAGTGCACAGGTCTGCTCGCTTTTATGGATACGAATCGGCATATTCATTACATTGGCCATCATCTGCATGATAAAAGGCGATTTTTTGGCGACGCCACCAAGCCCGATCAGACCCTTTATGGGGATCCCCTGATCCACAAAGCGCTCCACGATCGCTTTGGCGCCAAAGCAGGTCGCCTCGGCAATCGCCCTGAAGATCGCCGGAGCATCGGTACCGAGCTGCAATCCCATGATTGCCGCTTTGAGCGACTGATCCGCATCCGGAGTCCTACGGCCATTGAGCCAGTCCACCGCCACTTCCGAATCCGCAGTTAGCGGCAATTTGTTCGCCTTTTCACTTAATCGCAACAACAATTTTTCCTCCAGTGTCGCCAGCATGTTTTCACGCATCGTATCGCTAAGCCCCTCCAGTTCAGGTATCAGATTGTATGTTGGCCATAAGAGCAACTGCTTTAACCAGGCATAGGCATCTCCAAAAGCAGACTGGCCAGCCTCCATGCCTATCATTCCGGGGATAATGGAACCGTCCACCTGACCACAGATACCCTTTACCAATACACCCTCTACATCTTCTTTTGGAGCAACCAGCATATCGCAGGTGGATGTTCCCATGACTTTGCTCAGATAATAAGGTTCAATCTGCCCACCTACGGCACCCATGTGGCAATCGAATGCACCCACACCAACGACAACGGAGGTAGAAAGACCTAAACGCTCTGCCCATTCTGGGGAAAGGTGACCCGCCGGCCTATCCGAAGTATAGGTTTCGGAAAACAAGCGATCAACAAAGCCGCCCAACAAGGGGTCAATACCGGCGAAGAATTCATTGGGGGGCAGGCCACCAAACTCAGCAGCCCATAGCGACTTGTGCCCAGCAGCGCAAACGCTTCGCTTGATCGCGCTAGCCTGTTTGCCACCAGTAAGCAAAAAAGGAATATAATCACAGTGTTCCACCCAGCTAAATGTTGCTTGGCGCACCTGCATATCTACTCTAACGATATGGAGCAATTTGGCCCAGAACCACTCCGAAGAATAAACGCCCCCTACGTATTTCAGGTAATCAACAGCGTAGCCTTGGTTGTACCGATTGATCTCTTTGGCCTCCTTGACCGCGGTATGATCTTTCCAGAGGATGAACATAGCATTGGGATTGTCCTTGAACTCCGGCAGTAATGCCAGCGGCACACCCGCTTCATTCACAGCAACCGGTGTGGAACCCGTAGTGTCCACCGAAATTGCTTTCACCAGCTCCCCCATATTTTGTATCCCGGATTTTTGTAAACAATCTTTTACAGTAGCTTCCAGGCCCTCGATGTAATCCAGGGGGTGCTGTCTAAACTGGCTGAGCGCAGCATCGCAAAACTCACCCCTTTTCCAACGCGGATAATAAAATACGGAAGACGAAATCTCCGCCCCACAACTTGCATCAACCAAGACTGAACGAACAGAATCGCTCCCGTAATCCACCCCGATGACATATGATTTACTCATTTTAACTGAATTTGGTTTATAATCTATAATTCGATTTAAAGCTTACTTTTTGGTGTTTGTCCAGCTGGATAATTGGCCTAAAAATAATTAGTGTCAAATTAACATTTATTTTTTTAAATATGAAAGAAAATTTTCATATTTAAAAAATTGAACTATCTTCATCTCATCGAAATAAGATAAATCCAAGGGTGATAGGTATAGGGTAATTACAGATGTCTAAAACGGCAGAGCGCATTGTACCGTACATTTGTTCAGCTATTTAGGTTTATCAAAAAAAATAGATCAAGTCAAAAGAGAGACAAAACAATAGATAATGGAATATTATAGAGAAGACTCAGCAATCCTTTTAGCGGTAGACTGTATTATATTTGGATTTAATGGCGAATCCCTGCAGGTATTATTGATAAAACGCGATTTTGAGCCGGAGCGGAACAAATGGAGTTTGATGGGAGGTTTTGTTCAACCGGACGAAAGTCCTGAACTAGCTGCCAGCAGGGTATTAAATAAACTGACGGGACTTGAAAATGTATACATGGAGCAATGCAGTGTCTTTGGTGATCCAAAACGTGAGCCCAATAGCCGGGTTGTCAGTATCTGTTATTTTGCGCTGATAGATACGCAAAAATACACACATATTTTAAGCGAGGAATATGAGGCACAATGGTTTCCATTGCAAAACTATCCGACTTTAATATTTGATCACGACCAGATGATTGCTTCGGCACAGCAGCGACTGCGGATGAAAGCAGCGCTCTATCCTATTCTGTTTGAATTATTGCCAGAGAAATTTACCATTCCCCAGATTGCAGCCTTATACGAGGGAGTATATAATATCGAATTTGATAAACGCAATTTTAGCCGCAAGCTGCTTTCCTCCGATCTCATTATCAAATTGGAAGAAAAGGACAAAGAAAATTCCAAGAAAGGCGCTTTTTATTTTAAATTGAATACAGCCATTTACAAGGAAAAAATTATGTCATTTTTGCGCTATTTACCAAGCTGGTTTCCCGAAAACTAATCCGGGAAAAACCGGAGATCGCTAATAGGTTTTATTTTACCATTTTTAAAAAAAATCCGTTTGCGGATGGCCCCATCCTCGGTATAGTAAATCCATTCGCCTTCTTTTAGGTTGTTTTTATATAAACCTTTTTCTGCCAACTTCCTATTTCTAAAAACTTTGGCCTCGCCATTTTTAAGACCATCTATAAATGACTCGTAGTTGGTTTGGTAACGGTTAAATTTTATCGCATATCTACCGTTTAACGGCTCGCCAGTTTTCTTTATACAGGTTTTGTCAGTAGCATCAACATATTCCGTTTCTTCCAGGTCAATATCAATCCATGTTTGTGCGGAACAGATATTGACCAGAGCTAAAAAGAATAATAAATGGACAATTCTACTCATGATTCAACGTTTAGTTACAGATCAAATTTAGCTGCAAAACCAATAGAAAATTAAACAAATTACAATTCGCAGGAACTAAATTATCATTCGTGGACATCTGCGGTTTTTCTGATAAAGCGCACATCAGGCAATTACCACTTAACGACTATTGAATAAAAATAGTGTCCGTCATTTTGGCTACAATCAAGCTCAATTTGGCAACAGATAACCTCTGCCTTCTTTAGACTTTTGTGTTATTGAATCAGATAATAACACTATGAGAAAGACAATTTTCATTACAGGAGCTTCTTCCGGGTTGGGAAAAGCAACTGCCAAACTATTTCAACAAGCGGGTTGGGATGTTATCGCAACAATGCGAAATCCCGAAAATGAAACCGAGCTTAGTGAAATCGAAAACGTTACGCTATTAAAATTAGATGTAACCGATCCTGCACAGATCAAAGAAACTGTTGAAAAAGCAATCTCTTTGGCCAAAATTGATGTCGTTTTCAATAATGCAGGTTATGGATTGATGGGCGCGTTTGAAACCTTGAGCGACGAAAAAATACTTCGTCAAATCAACACCAATCTGTTGGGCGTATTGCGCGTTACACAAGCATTCATTCCACATTTTAGAGCACAGCAAAGTGGCTTATTTATCTCGACCACATCAATTGGTGGTTTTATGGGATTCCCGCTACATTCGATGTATCATGCGACAAAATTCGCTTTGGAGGGCTGGAGCGAAAGTATGTCCTTTGAATTGAAAAAATTTGGGATAGCGATCAAAACCGTTGCTCCGGGAGGAATTGCGACAGATTTTGCAGGTCGTTCATTGGATATGAATCGATCTTCCGACTATGAAGACATCGAAAACAAACTGTTTGAACAAATGGATCTGATGATGCAAAATGCTTCCACGGCAGAGCAAATTGCGCAGGTGGTGCACGAAGCCGCAACGGACAATAAAGATCAAATACGCTATTTGGCAGGCGAAGATGCAAATGCGCTATATGATAGACGTTTGACAATCGGAAAAGAAGCGTTCAGGCAAGAAATCGCAAAACAATTTGAGGCCTAATTTTTAAATCGGCAACTGTCTTTGCGGGCAGTTGTTTTTTGTAAATTTGTAAAACAAAAACAGGATGCATAGTATCAACTCCATATCCGAATTTCATAAGCAATTGTCGTTGCCCGCCCCATTACATCCGCTCATCAGTGTAATTGATGTCGCTGGAATAAAACCTGATGAAAGCAGCATTTGGGAACAGTTCTGCGTCAATTTCTATAGCATTTCCCTCAAAAAAGATGTTACCGCAAAAATAAAGTACGGACAACAATATTACGATTTCGACAAAGGAACCATGAACTTTATTGCGCCCAAACAGATTCAATCGTTAACGATTGCTGAAATCAGAAAAATGAATATCGAATGCGGAAAAGGTTACATGCTTATGTTTCATCCTGATTTTTTGTATACGCACCCCCTTGCAACCGCAATAAAAAATTATAACTTCTTTTCGTATGCGCTTAATGAAGCATTACATCTGTCCGAACGGGAAGAAAAAGACATTGTAGAAATTTTCCTTAAAATCGAAAAAGAATACCAACATATCGACAAACATACCCAAGGAATTATTTTGTCACAAATTGATATGCTATTGCAATACAGCAACCGGTTTTACGAGCGTCAGTTCATCACACGAAAAGCTGTTAACAATGCGCTGCTGACACAATTGGAAAAATTGCTGGATGCGTATTTCGATAGCGAAGAAACTTTAAAACAAGGGCTTCCGACGGTAGAGTATTTAGCAGAAAACCTCCACGTTTCAGCACGTTATCTAAGCGATTTACTACGGTCAGTGACCGGTAAAAACACACAACAGCACATCCACGACAAGTTGATTGAAGAAGCCAAGGAAAAACTCACGGCCACAAGTCTCTCAGTGGCAGAAATTGCCTACAAGCTCGGTTTTGAACATCCACAATCATTCAACAAACTGTTTAAGAAAAAGACCAATGTTTCGCCGTTAGCGTTCAGACAATTGTTTAATTGACCTCTCTTTCGCAACTTAAACATATCCTTCAACATTATAAAATAATCATCTCCACATCAATCATTTGTGGAGATGATTATACAGCCTATACGGTATAAAGGCCACCCATTAAAGGGTCCGTCTTAGAGATCTTTCCGGTCTCCACATGGCCAGCAAAACGCTCTGACCAAGTCGGATATCCCTCCGCCTCAAGCTGCAGGTCATACCAGCCAAAACTTGATTGAAGATCGATCACAATCGACTTTTCTTCGCCCGGAGCTAAAGTCACTGGCCCTAACTGTTGCTGATACCCCAGGTCTTTGAGCAGCATTTTTTTAGCGGCAGCACTCCGGTTATTCAATTTAGCAACTAGATTTCCTGTCAATTGATCCTTATTTTTCGCCTGTTCATATACACACTTGACCGAGACCTCCGGATGCCTGTCGCTACCACGAAATTCTCGATAGAACCCATTTGGCGCATATCCTTTTAGATGATAATGGCCATCCTTAAACGAGCTTAAATGCCAGTTATCACGTAGGGAATCTCCGGCAGAAACTGCATATTCCCAAGTGCGTAATGTCTCCTGATCATAAGGCGCGGCGGCATAGACCAAAAATGGTGAACCATTGGATTTGGCATTGTGGACCTTATTTCCTGCTGTAAAGGTAAGTTGGTATTCTTTACTGTTTACATCGTAATGTCCATCTAAATACAATTCATACGGTATCGGACATGAAGGTTTAATCCCTTTTTCCTGCTCAGGAAAGAGTGAAAATTGTTGTGGTGCGGTATTCACCTGAGCGATTTCCGATTCACGCAGGGGACGATAATTTTTAGGAATATCTTTAAATTGGGATTTATGGACATCTACCATAAAAGCATCCTTTTCGAGCGCCTTCACTGTCTCTGTCTGATCCGCCTGAAAAGGTCTAAAGATGGATGTAAGGTCACCACAGATGCTGCGGCGCCATTGAGTAATATTTTCTTCGCGAATGCTTTTTCCAAATTTCTTCGCCAAAAAGTTCTCCAAAAAGCGAAGCGATGAAGTGTGGTCAAACAATTCTGAATTCACAAATCCGCCCCTAGTCCACGGCGATGCTATAACCAATGGGACACGATAACCCAGCCCAATGGAACTCTCCCGGATACGGTCTTCCATGGCAGATGGATTGGTCTGTTGATCTTTAGTCACCCATTCCATCTTTCCGTCGATATTGGAAGAGACTTTACCAGCCCCTTCGCTATAAGGATTGGGTGTCGCATAGGGCGGTACATGGTCAAAAAATCCATCGTTCTCATCATAAGTAAGAATGAAGATGGTCTTTTTCCATACCTCCGGATTTTTGAGCAAGATCTCCATAACTTCATTGACATACCAGGAGCCAAACCAAGGTCTTCCGGGATGATCCGAAAAATTTGCCGGCGTCATTAACCAGGAGACCGTCGGCAGTTTGTTATTTTCCACATCCTGACGGAACTGATGGAGCACATCCCCTTTTGGCACCTGCAACTGCCGGTCTATGTCTCCATCCTGATACGATATCGTCGTTAAAGCATGATAATCTGCGTCGTTATGATTAGTCGTAAAGGCTCTGTCATTGAGTGACTTTTCATGACGCGGTAATTTATCATAGGCTTCTTTGGTGTAAATACCGATACTTTCGTCAATCATGCGCATCACCTTTTGTGCTGCCACCAATCTCTGCTTGTCGGATTGACTTACAGGATCTGGTCCGATACGATCAATCTCCTGTTGTACAGCTTTTTTTCGCTGCTGGAGATTAGCCACATTGCCGGGATGCAACCGCACATTGTATGCTTTGAAGTATTCCATCACATTGGTACCAAAATTCCCAAGCCAATTGCTTTCCTCACCACTGATGCCCGATCCTATCGTGAGCTCATTTTGATAAATCCGCCAGCCGATACCGTGTTCTTCCAATCGTTCCGGAAATGTCTTCCAGTCGAGCGTAGGCTTGTTGTAATCGCTGATATTCCAGAGATGTGCTTTCGCCCTGGGATTATTTTGCTCGCGCACCGTGCCTGTCATCCAATACCATCTATTGGGATGTGTTCCCGTAATGCTCGAACAAAAATGCTGATCACAGACGGTAAATGCATCGGCCAAAGAATAGTAAAACGGGAAATCAGAGCGGTCACAATAACCCAGCGTCAGGGGTACATCGGTATATGCTTTGTTGTAGGGCTTTTTGACATTCAGCCAGCGGTCATATTTCCCACCATTTCGAGCATCGGTCTGATCAGCCCAGCCATGTGGGGTGGAACCCATCCACGGGGCCTTTGAGTCCTTTACATTGAGCCGAAACGGTATAAAGGTCTTCCCTTCGGCGTTAGACTGAGCCCATACACTATTTCCATTGGGCTGTATGATCGTACGGGGATCGTTAAAACCACGTACGCCTTTCAAACAACCGTATAGATGATCAAATGAACGATTTTCCTGCATCAGGAAAACGATATGTTCGGCATCATAGAATGTACTGCCCGATGCGGGATTGATTGCCAATGCTCTTTGGATTGTCGATGGTAGCAAACCTACCAAAGCGGCACTTCCCGAAAGGAGCGCCGACTTTTTAATAAAATCTCTTCTTGAACTGTTCATGTTCTGTTATTGCTTAAAAACTATATCTTACCCCTAATTGAATTTGGTATGGATTGCCGGAGTTGGCCATTTTACTTAAATCACGGGAATTGTCAGCGACTTACCCTGATCTGTCTGTCTGTCTGTCTGTCCGTCTTTCAATTTTGACTTGTCTGTGCTTTTCAACCGTGCACAAGTATATAACAAGTGTTTAAACAGATTATTAATTTAGGTAAACCTTTCCGTTAAAAAAAACAAAGTAAAACAGATTAGCGTATTCAAATTTAACAGGGTTATAAACTTCGTCAGCGACAGTTGTCGATCTTTGCTATTACTATTTCGTACCTTAGAACGGTGAATTATAGATTTCACCTTAATTAAACGGGTTTTTCTATAAAAAGCTAAAAATGTAAATCTTTAAATATTGTTTGATAGGATGCTCACAGATATAAATATTGATTTGATTAAGCGTGTTGGGAAGAAATTATCCTTTAAAAAAGGTGATTTCTTTGTGAAAGAAAACGAAGTATGCAATTATATTGGCATCGTTGAAAGTGGTACGTTCTATTCCTATTTTGAAGACGCAGACCTCAATTTCATCGTTAATGAGTTATATACGCAAAACAGCATTATTACTTCTTATCGGAGTTTCCTTGGGGATATTCTATCGCCAGCATATATAAAAGCCTATTCAGATGCGATCGTCTACGCCTTGGATAAAGAAATGTATAATACATTGATGAAAGAACAAGAGTGGGCTGTCCTATTTAAGCGTATTTCAGATCAATTGTTTATTAATAAATGCTTTAAAGAAACCTCCCTGGTCAAACTCAAAGCGAAAGAACGCTATTTAGAACTCATTGCTTATCGGAAAAATATCGAACAAGATTTCCCCCAGCATTTAATAGCGTCCTATCTTAAAATTCGTCCAGAAACCTTGTCAAGGCTAAAAAGTCTTGACATACATCAAGATAGAAAGTAAATTATCCTACGGAATTTTGCATTGTAACATTAAATAATCTACAATGCCATTAGTAAGAATAACTTTATCGGAAAGCTACGAGCTCGAAACAACGAACCATATTTCGCAGGCTATCCATCACGCACTGATACAGGAATTTAATATTCCTAAAGACGACTATTTTCATATTATTGAGAAACTACCAGATACACAGCTCCAGTTTCCAAAAGAGTACCTGGCTATAAAGCATACAACAGCCATAATTTTCATACAAATTATTGCTGCTGTGGGACGAACAGTTGCGCAGAAACAACGCTTATACAAAAGAATTTCCGAAAATATTGAAGCTTCGACAGGAATAAATCCACAAGAGATTATCATTTCGATGATTGAAAATGAGAAAGAAAATTGGTCTTTCGGAAATGGAGAATTACAGGCCTTTAACCATATATAGAAATGATCGAAATTGTAAACGGATTTGAAATCCTCGGAAAGGTCGCAAAAGATGCCTTAATGATGCAAAAGGTAGCGCACTTAATAGGCGAAGATACCATGTCCCTATTTATCATTGAATTAAGCAAAAATCAAAAATTGCCAGCGCATTATCATAAGGCAGGGATTGAAATGTACTTTATCCTTTCGGGAGAAGGGTCCATCGAAACTGCTTTATTTAAAGAAGAGACCAATGTTTTTGAAAATGTAACAACTCAAACACTAAAGCCTGGCGACGCATTTACAATTCACCCATTGGTTATACATCAATTAGTTAATGAAGAGACAGGGATGCTTAAACTTTTAGCAGTAGCTCCCAAAAGTCACAATAATGAAGACCGCTATTTTGTTGACTTAGGCAAAAAGGGAGTTGCATAAAAGGGACTCGGCTCTTTGACCTGAGTACGATAAATACAAAGCGAAGCACCACAGCGGTGCTTTACTTATAAAAAAAAGGGACCGACGTATGCCAACGCGGTCCCTTTTAAAACTATAAACTATTAAAACTATCTCCTCCGTTTGGATTAGTATCCAAAGATTTCATTTAAGCTAAGCTTAGTGATTTTACCAAGTGCTGTAATATTGTCCTGATTCAGGTCCTTCTCCTCGCCTACAATGCAATAGCTGTAGGGCTTGCGGCTGATATTATCGCTGTGAAATTGTTTAAGATCACTGTATGTCAATTGAGGAATCTTTTCAAAGATCATTTTTCTTGAATCTTCGGTAAGTCCACGGCGTTGTGCCGCCATATAGCTCGAAAGGATACCGGTCCCCGTAATACGTTCACTAGCCAATGATTTTAATAAATTTGTACGCACCGATTCCAAGCCTACAGCTGATTCTGGTAATTCATTCAAAAGCTCATTCATACCGCCTACAGCATCTTTAAACTTATCCGATTGCGTGCCGATATAAGCACCGACCATGCCATGGTTTTCTTTCTTTTGTGGTTGTGCATAGTAGGCATAAGTCGTGTAGGCCAATGCTTTAGATTCCCGAAGCGTCTGGAATACAATACTGCCCATCCCGCCTCCAAAGTATCCATTGAAAAATGTAACCGTCGGCAGTTGGTTTTTATCAAATAATCCTGAATTTCTGATCCAGAATACTTCAACCTGCTTCATACCATACTGTGCAAAAAAGACTTTGCTCTCATCGGTCGGCTTTTCTACAAATTTTACACCCTTTTCTATTGTTGCATAGGCCGTGTTATTATTTTTTAGCGGTGTCAGATTTTTTACCAATTCATTCACATGCTCCGGCCCATAATAGAGAATACGGTGTTTCGCATTTGCTAACTTATGCAATACCGCGACCAGGTCTGAAGCTTTCAATCCATCCAACTCTTGATCGGTATAGGTGTAATTAAACGGGTTTTTGGCACCATAACGTGCATATGCTTTTAGCCCCTCCATGATAGAAGCTTTATTTTCCTTGGCATTGGCCCGGGATTTTTTAACACGGTCAATGAATGCGGTAAATGCACGCTCATCTGCTACACAGTTATGCATCAGATCTTGCAGCAGACCGACCGACTCCTTAAAATTACTACCCAAACCGGAAATAGAAACACTGCTTTCCTCATTGCCAGAAGAAACTGAAAAGTCTGACGCCAGCTTATAGAATGCTTTGCTAAACTCTTCACTGCTCCTATTCTTGGTACCCAAAAATTCCAGGTATCCGACAGCCAAGCCCAGTAACTTGTTGTCCCAGCTACCAAAGTCATAATGATAAGTCAGGGCAAATAGTTCGTTATCTTTGTTTTGAACAGCCAATACATCCAGATCCTTCAGCTTTGATTTGGAAATCTCCTGATCAAAATCTATCCATTTAGGACTGATATTCTGCTCCGGCATTGCATTAATCTGTTTTAAAAATGCAGACTCTACATTTCGATTGACCGTAATAGGCGTAATGGCTGGCTTGACTACTTTATCTACATTGGTATCCTGCCCTTTTTCCTTGAAGACAGTCACATAATTGACGTCAGAAATATATTTATTAGCAAAGCGAACAATATCTTCTTTCGTAATTTTAGACAAGCGGTCTGTATAAGCCAACTCTTTTGCCCAATCCAACTCCGAATTAAAGCCAGACATAAGCTGTTCGGCGGTACTGGTGTAGTTTTCGAAGAGTTTGATCTGTGATTTTTTTTCATTATTGATGATAGATGTCAACAAGTCCGCAGAGAAATCTCCTTTTTTCAATTTCTCCAATTCAGCCAACAACAGTTTTTTGACATCTTCAAGGCTCTGACCTGTGCCTGGATTACCTTGAAGAATAAGCATCGAATAATCTTTTAGAATATAAGGAAATGCACCTGCTCCCAATAATTTCTGAGACTTAACAAGGTCCAGATCGATCAAACCGGCAGATCCATTGGTAAGCACATTGGCCATTAAATTGAGGATCTGCGCATCTGGATGTGCTGCCCCCGGGAAACGAAAACCCATTAAGACATATTCTGAAGCAGGGCCTTTGACAGTCCTTGAAATTGGAGTTGTGATGGGCTGCTCTTGCTCAAAGGTATATGCTGGCACGGGTTTGGATTTCATGCCTGAAAATGCCTTGTCTATACGCTTAATCACGTCGGTAGGATTAAAATCACCCGACATAATCACGCCCATATTATTCGGAACATAATAGGTGTTGTAATATTCACGGATTGCTTTGAGCGATGGATTTTTAAGGTGCTCCACAGAGCCCAAAACGGTTTGCTTGCCGTAGTTATTATTGGGAAACATGGCCGCAAAAATAGCTTCGGTAGATTTTCTATTATCGTTATCTAAACTTATGTTTTTTTCTTCGTAGACTGATTCAAGCTCTGTATGGAATAAACGGAGGATGGGATTTCGGAATCGCTCCGCTTGTACTGTCAGGTATTTATCGATCACATTGCTGGGGATATCTTCTACGTAGACCGTTTGCTCAAATGAGGTAAAGGCATTCGTACCCTTGGAGCCCATACTGCTCATCAGTTTATCATATTCATTCGGAATAGCATATTTTGATGCCTCCCCCGATACACGGTCGATTTCTTTATAGATCGCAGTGCGTTCATTAGCATCTGTACTATGGTTGTATTTTTCATAAAGATTGTCAACCTCGTCCAGCAGCGGTTTTTCTTTGGACCAGTCCAAACTACCAAACTTGTCGGTACCCTTAAAAAGCATATGCTCCAGGTAATGTGCGAGTCCAGTATGATCTTTTGGATCCGTCTTGCTACCAGCTTTGGTTGCAATATAAGCCTGTATGCGAGGCTGCTTGTTATTTGGGCTTAAAATAACGGTCAATCCGTTTTTCAATTTGTAAAATCGGGTTTGAACCGGGTCGTTGGTCACGTATTTATAGGTATAGCCCCCCTCAGAGGTCTCTTTCCACTGATATTTTCCGACTTGCGCCTGAATACCGGTCGTTATAAACAGTAGCGATAGGAAAGCTACTGTTTTCATTTTTCTATTCATAAATAAATAATTTAGGGAATATAAACTTCATAATACTTGGCAATAATATTTTCAACAATATTAAACTTTAACAAAACAATTATCAATGTAACAGGTGAAAAACAATAAAATTTATAGAAATATTAATACTAGCCGATATAATATTCAGTAAATTCATCATCCTATTATAAAAAAAAAGATTTTTTTCAGCTAACAGGTACGAAATGAATTCTTTACCATTGGGATCGATAACGAATTTTGGTGATATTCCTTCAAAACCAAATGCCTCGATAGCCATACGTATTCGATGGCTGAAACTTGCCAAAGAAAATCATTGGAAAATGCTTCTATAGCATGATCAAAATCAGCAGTACCTCGAATTTTGAAGAGAACTGATAGCCGATACATAGTAATGTTTCGTCTTTATTTTAATGAAGCGACTTTAATTGGCATACTACTCGTTAGATATTTTACGGGATCTCGTCAATTATTCCTCAAGATCTGTTCAATAATGAAGTTTTAATTGGTGTAGTGCAGCAGATCAAACACGAGATTTCTCAGCAGGATCATATTTATGTTCATAATCCGAATCCAATCCATCCTGCATCTTGAGGTACAAATGGAGACCAAAATATTTTGGTACACTCCTGTTAAAAATAAACCGTAATTTCATTAACTTCGTTATCTTAACATTTCCGTTTATTTTTATCAACTTGCATACAGACCAACATGGATAAACGCGTAAAATTTGATTTTGAAGTATACTTTACCAATGGTGGCAGCCTCAAGGGCGAAGATTTCCGCTTGGATATCAACGGCGATACGATTAGCGACACGGAGCTCGCCGACTATATTATTCAGGATCTCCGGCTGCTGATGGCCGGAAAAGTAAATATCCTCAATAAGGAAATATTTGAAGAAGCCCATAAGCGTAAAGTTGCGCCGGCAGAAACCGCAACGGAACAGCTTATTGACCTCAGCCATACGATCGAAAATGGCCTTGTCACCTACAAAGGGCTGCCCGCCCCGATTATCTGCGATTACCTATCCAGAGCCGACTCCAGGAGCTATTACGATGAAGGTACCGAATTTCAGATCGGCAAAATAGAGATGGTCAGTAATACCGGTACCTATATTGACTGCCCTTTTCACCGCTATGAACATGGCAAGGATACCGCCGAAATGGACTTAAAGGCTTTTGTGGATCTGGACGCCGTTGTCATCAGGGTTCCCTACCGCAATGGACTGGCCATTACCGATGAGCAGCTCAAAAACAGGGAGATCAGAAACCGTGCGCTACTGATCCATACCGGATGGGATAGCCATTGGAATACCGAAGCCTATTATCAAAACCATCCTTACCTGACCGCAGCGGCAGCGACATACCTTGTGGAATGTGGTGTTAAACTGGTGGGCATTGATTCACACAATATCGATGATACCAGTGGACGATCACGTCCGGTGCATTCCGCTCTTCTGGGATCAGAAATTCTGATTGTCGAGCATTTGTGCCATCTGGACCTACTGCCTGATGACAACTTTACGTTTACGGCCGCTCCACCGAAGTTTAAAGGTGTGGGGACATTTCCTGTACGCGCATTTGCCAAGCTGAAAAAGGATGTGGCTGGATAGAAGCTTTACGATAAGAACGCCAAGCCATATACGTAAATTAAATACAAGAAAGAAAATGGGCCAATACTTTTGGATTGCAATACCTGCACAACTGTTTTTTCGGTATTGCGGCGAAACGATGGAAAAACATCATGCACACGCCTATATTGAAACGATAAACCGCGATTCAGGCAAGCGTAATTATGTGAAATATAGCAAGGAAAATCAGTCGGCATTTCTGGAAAGCTTTTCATCATCGGATTATTATGGATTTTTCCTATCGACTTATCCCTTTTCAGATCAGGAGGATATAACAAGCTCTGGTCTCTTCTACGATTCGCCTGTGGCCGAATATACAATCGCAGGAAGCGGCGGCTATGAAACTGATCAGACAAGAGAAATCATCCACCTGCGGCAGATCATGAAGCAAGCTGACAAATCCGCAAAAGCATTTTTTGCGGCCTTGCAGCGCAACCTCAAAAAGATCCCCGACCTACGCGATACCCTGGCAAGTGGAAATAAAAACCATCTTTACCTGCCGACACCAAAGCGTATCATTCCACAAAACGCGCATAGCCGGCTGATAGAAATACCTTGGGAAGAACACTGTCTCAGCAAAGACCTCGTCTACCGGCAAGAATGATTTATATCAGGTGGGGGCGTATTGATCGTATCGTTTAGCAAAATAGCCTGTCTTCGATCAGCTTCTAGCGATTTTCGGGGGGGAGTAAATTTTGGTCTAATAAGTAGGAAAAATGAATTTTCCTTATTCAAAATCAGGCCAGTCATCGGTACGGAACGGTGATACCGGTAAACCTTTGCTATTGAAAAGATTGGGTGTAGCGGTGTTGGTAAAACCAAAACGTACCGCCGTCGGTGCCTTTACCTGATCGGCAAAGACCAACAACCGCGATCCCTTTACTGTATGCTTGGCGGGATAAAATTTACGGTCCTCGCCGGCAATGTACAGATCAGTGATTTCTTTTCCACGGACAAGCAGCTTGCCGTCCAGGCCGGCAAAGGAAAGGATAATCTTGTCACCTTCGATTGTATAGTCCTGCAAGGTCGGTGATTTATAATCCACCAGGGGCCGTGCATAGACCTCGGCCAGTGCCAGATCCGCGAGCCGCGAGGCTACTGCTTTTTTTCTTGTCGGATGGATATTCTTTAGGTCATCGACAAGATCAGTGGTGACCACCATCCCCGACCGCGGCAGTTTTCGGGCGGTCCTTGCCTGCTGTTCACGGAGCAATGCCGCATTAGGCTTTTTATATTGCGTGTAAACAAAGGGGGCAATCTGCACGAAATAAAATGGAAACTGGTAGCCCCAGGCCTCCCGCCAGGCACCCACCATGGTCTGAATCAGTTGATCATATCCCCCATAGGCTATCGTGTTATCCTCGCCCTGATACCAGAGGGAACCGGCTATCGTATAGCCCGCAAATGGCGCCAGCATACCGTTCCAGAGTACCCCCGGCTGATGGGGTTTGCGGGGCGCCAGCTTCTGTAGTGCCGCATAATGCGTGAGTTGCTCGTTAGCTAAGATCTTCTCCTTTGGTGTCCAGAATTCTGCGGCTGTGCCACCCCAGCTGGCATTGATGATCCCCACCGGGACATCGAGTTCGCGCGATAGTTTTTCCGCAAAGAAATAGCCGATTGCCGAAAAGTCCCTGACGGTCTCCGGTCGTGATGTTTGCCAGCTGTCAAAGATATTGTACTGCGGGGTTTGGGCAGCGATATTACTGACCTGTAACAAGCGGATATTCGGATTGCTGCTGCCTGGGAGGATATCCAGGATCTCCTGCAGCTTATTGGCGCCGGACCATTGCATGTTGGACTGGCCCGAACAAAGCCAGACTTCGCCGATCATGATATCCTTAAGTTCCAGCTCCTGCTGCGGAGTGACCAGTTTAATGCTGTGCGGCCCACCCGCTTTCGGGGTTTCCAGCTGCGTGCGCCATGTCGCGTCACCGCTGACCACCACTGATAGGGTATCTTTGGACCAGGATGAAATCAGTTTGACCTGCTGTCCGGCTTTGGCCCAACCCCAGATATTCACCATAGACTGCCGTTGTAGCACCATATGATCCGAGAAGAATGCCGGCAGCCGTAAATTTTGCGCATATGCCTGGCATAGTATTAGGCAACAGGCGATTATAAATCCTACTTTCTTTTTCATCTTCTTTTTTGTTTATGCGCCAGCCTGGCGCAATTAGTCCGTCGCTATTGCTGGCCAAGACCTGTTTATTTTTGTTTTCCTTGGGATAGGTCTTTTTGCTGGATCTTATTGTATCGTATCATTTTTAACTTTCACCAACAGCAGTGCCAGCGCAGCCAGCAGCAGCCCGATTGCTACGACCTGATAGGTTATTGCCAGGCTTACATTGGCATCTTTCAGGGCACCCCCGACATACACCATCAGTCCGCCGACAATGGTGCTCAAAAAATTCAGGAAGCCATAGGCCGTGGCGCTGTAGCGGCTGTCGGCCACCTGCCGCAAGAGCGGCATCAGGTTGGCATCATTGAAACCACGCGCCAGTCCAAAAATAAGCATGGCGAGGATTGCCCAGGCAAAAACATTAGTCCAGGCCATAAAAAACAGAAATGGCGCGCCAATCACAAAACCGAGGACAATGACATAAAGCCGGGCCCGTTTATTTCGGCGTTGCCAGCGATCCGCCAGTAGTCCACCTATAATTACCCCGGCAAAAGATCCAATCTGCATATAACCTGTGGCCGAAATACCCGCTTCGCCGAGATCCAGACTGAACTGCTCCTTCAGGAATGTAGGCAGCCAGCCGTTGATCAACCAGTTTGCCATGCCCAGCACCGCAAAATAGACCATAATGACATAAAAGGAAGGCAGGCGAAATAAGCTATGCAGGATGGCTTTGAGCTGCACCTTCCCGACCTGCTCCGGTAGCGGTTCGTTCGGAGCGGTGGGAACAGTCCGGTCGCGCAAAGTATAAACCAGTAGCAGTGCGTACACAACACCAAAAAGGCCGAAGACGTGAAATCCCTGGCGCCAGCCCCAATATTCGGCGATATATCCGCCCAGACCGCCCATGGCCATTCCAGTATACAATCCGCACATATGCAGCCCCGTAGCCAGGGAACGTGTACGGCCGCTATGGTAATCGCTGATCAGTGCCAGGGCGGCAGGAATATAGCAAGCCTCACTGACACCCATCAACACCCTTGTCAGTAACAACTCGGGAAAGGAACGCGCATAACCTGTCCAAAGCGTAACCGCAGACCAGACGAATACCGAGAAAAGAATCACTTTCTTGCGGGAGTAGCGATCAGCCATATAGCCGCCAAAGGGACTCACAATGCCATAACACCATAAAAAGACGGCGGTGAGCAAGCCAAACTGCGCATCGTTCAACTTAAATTCACTGAGAATCGGATCCCGCATCGAAGTCATCAGCAGGCGGTCAAAATAGTTTAAAAAGGCGACCACCCACAGCAAGATGACGATCAGCCAAGCATAACGTTTTGATGTCGTGTTTATCATTATTTTGGGTTTATTCAAGTTTTGTTAACCGCGATACGCTAGTACATTCTTAAGCGTGATACGCTACTAACGTATTAAACGAGCTACTTTAGTACATTAAGGTTTAAAACGGGCCGTTAATATCCGGTTGGTCCGCACACCGGGTCGCACCTCACCCATCGGAATAACGATTTTATTGTCCAGTTGCACCAGACCGGTCGTCACCGGGGGCAATACCGCTGCTTCCAGACTCTCCGCTCGACCGCTGTTGTTGCAGAAAGGAAGCTGACCGGCATCCGCCCATGTGCGCTGCCGGATATGGTATGCCAGGATCCGGTCCGAGAAGCCGGGATGCCCCACAGGGCTTGCCGCAGCCAATGTGCCGTCATCACCGCCGAAAATTAGGAGCTGTCCCAATTTGACGTCAAAGGCGGCGGGACTGGGTGCCGCGGCGACAGCATGACTAAGGGCCGGTAGCTGCTGCCAAGTTCCATCTGCCGTCAGCAAATAGGTGTCTTTCAGATACTTCCGTTTGCCATTGATCAGTGTTACACCCGACAGCACAATCAGCTCCTCATCGGCATTTCCGGCCACGGCAAGCATGCGGCCTGGACCGGGGATGGCAGTCATTACCGTCCAGCCTTTTTCGGGATGATCCAGGTCCAGCCGCCAGCAGTTATTGTTTGCCGTCAAGGCATCGGGGCTATTGATGCCACCCAGGATATACCAATAATTTTGGATCCGGACCGAGGCACAGTTGGCGATCTTCGCCGGAAGATCCGGCAGCCGTACAAATGTGCCCATATTGGCTGAGACCTCCAGGTAATAAACCTCGTGGAGGTGTCCCGACTGATCGCTGCCACCAGCAATATATAAGTGGTCCTGATACGACGCATAGGCGCCGTAGCCCATCGCCCGGGGTAAGCGAAACGAAGCTGCATGTGAGGATCCGTCTTCCTCGATCACAAAAATCCGGTCCGACCAGACCTTCTGGCCACCCTTCCAGGGTGGAATGCCCGAAGGAAAATTAGCTCCGCCCATCACATAGACTTTGCCCTCTGCAGCGCCGACGTAGGCACCGGCATAGCCCATTGGATCAGGCACATGTCCTGCCGTATCCCAGTCGAGCTCCCGGTTTATGGATTGTGCGTTTCCGTTCAGATATCCCATAAATAACACAAAAAATAGCCAGTGTTTACTGATACAAAGCCACATGATCCAAGAATTTCGACTGTTCCAACTCGGCCAGCAGCAGCTGTTCATTGACTTCATCCAACAGCGTCAATGGTAGCCGCGGCTGCCCCAGATCTAATCCGATTTTTTTCATAATAGCGCGCTGCACCGGGATAGGCCCATATTTTACCAGCAGCTGCACCATCTCCACGGCTTCAAAATGCAGGTTGCGTGCCGCTTCGTGGGCACCGGCCTCAAACCGGCGGATTACCTCCAGATACAGGGGGGCAGCGTAATTGTAGGTACTGCCAATGGCGCCAGTGGCTCCCACCGCCAGTGCCGGCAACAGCAGTTCATCGTAGCCAAACAGGATATCGTATTTGCCCTCCTTGTATTGTAGGCAGGCCTGGTATTCGTGCAAGGTCGCCGCCGTATATTTGATTCCCTGAAAGGTCGGAATTTTCTCTTCCGCCAAGGCAAGAAAGCGGAGCATATCGATCTGTAGCCCCGTGACAGCCGGAATATGGTAATAGTAGAATGGCGTATGGGGGGCCGCGGCCGCAATGGCGGCCATGGCATCGACCAGGTTTTCTACGGATGAAGGCTTGAAATAGAAGGCCGAGACTGCTGAAATATAATCCGCACCGATGCTTTCGGCATGCGCTGCCAGGCGCTTGGCTTCGGCAATGGAGCTATGCCCCACATGGACAAAAGAAAGGATCCGGCCGTCAATGGCCTTGATATAACGTTCGGCAACTGCCATGCGTTCGGCCGTCGAAAGGCTCGGTCCCTCACCATTGGTCCCGCAGATAAATATTCCCCGCAGCCCCTGGCTGACAAGGTGCTCCGTCATGGCCGGAATAGCGTCCAGGTCAATATTTCCGGTAGGATCATAGTTGGCAAATGCCGCGGCGATCAAGCCTTTTATTTTATGTTTTTTTTTCATTATTTTTTGCAATAGTTGAGGTTATAACAATTCTTTTAGTGGTATCTGCTGAAAGATCAGATCTGCCTGGCTGCTTTCATAGAGCACGCCAAGCGTATGCTCGTCCACGGAAGTGATGCAGGAATAACCCCGACCCTTGCCTTCGTCAAGCAAAACCTTGGGCTGCCAGGAGTCGCCATTATCCTTACTGGTTTTTAAGGTAATATGTGAACGGACAAATTTTGAATCGGGATTGCAGAATACCAGCAGAGATCTGCTGTCCTTTCCGGACTGATAGACATGCCTGTGGATACTGGCCATGCAGGTCGGTTCAATCAGCGCTTTGTGCGAACTGGGGTGTTCGGTCCAGGTCTCGCCCAGGTCCTTCGTTACGGCAATGGCGCGGCCATTGTCATCGCCTTTGTGGGTGGCATTATAGTTTGACCGCATATTTAACATGATCTCCCCATTATCCAGCTGCACCGCCATGCATTCCGTTGTGGATTCTGCCAGTGCCGGATTGGATGTTTTCCAGGTTTGGCCACCGTCTTTGCTGTAGGTGATATTGGAAAACGCCTTGCCCGTCTCATCACGTCCCTGGCTTGGCATCAGCAATGTGCCATCCTGCAGGCTGATGCCATGTCCGGGTGCAGGTGCCCAGAGCCACCATTCCGCCTTTTTGAGATGGGTAAGATTGAGCGGTTTGGACCAGGTTAGCCCATTGTCTTCGCTTTTTACCAGTAGAAATTGCGAGGTCTGTTTGACCTCAAATCCCGGTTGCGATCCCTTATTTTTCCATTGATGATTGTGGATTTCGCGGCCATCTTTGATCCCGGGATACCAGGTACCCGTTTCGTCGAGTACACCATGCATCCATAGCCCTGCAACATAGATCGTCCCGGTTCGCTCGTTGAGCAAGATATTGGGATCGGAGACGCCATTGAATTTCTGCGGCAGGCCGCCGAATGTGCCCATATCGATCGCGGTCTCCATCGGCAGCCAGCTGCGGCCACCATCTAGGCTGCGCGATACGCCGATATCGATGTCGCCTTGCAGGTCCCGGCCCAGCTCCCTGCGGGCATCGTATACCGCGACCAGACTGCCGTCTTTGGCCGTAATTATGCCCGGGATACGGCTGGTATGGACTCCCTCAGCGCCTTGCCGGTGTACGGCAACGGCGGGCCTGTAGCGGTCGAACTTGCCCGAAAGCTGCGATTGAGATGCTAAGCCCGCGAGTGAAACTCCATTTATGGCCACTTGAAAAGTTCGGTTTAATTGTTTAAAAGGACGTACTTTGGCCGTCACCCAAAGGTAGTTGACGCCCTTCTCCAGGGTTAGCGGAACCTTTATTTTCCCTGTTTTTCCTTTCCATTTCTGTGCTATCAGCAGCTGCTTTGCGCCGGGCTTTCCGTTTTCAATAATTGTCGAGTCCGTGCCGGCAAACCAGCAGCTCAGGCTATCGATCTGCTCCGCCCCCAGTGCATCGACCCTGATCCTAAGCTCCGCATCGACACGTTGCTGTTTGTCTGCCACAAATTCCAGCCGTTTGAGGATATTTATTGGTTGATCTGCCAATACAGGCAAGGTATAATGCCGTTCGGCAATCTTTACCTGGGCTACAGAAGTCGCTGTCAGTAAACTGAAAAGGGCGAGCAAGCTGTAGTGTATTTTGGTTATCATTATCATATTTTAGGTACTTATGTACTACATTATAGTATATAAAAAATATTGGGAAGCGGCTAGCGTTCCCCAAGAAATTCTAGGTGCGGACGCAAATGTTCCTGCATGGCCTTTGAAAAAGCATCGCGGTCGCCGGTTTTGAGTATCTGCACCAGATCGCTGTGAGAGACCTCCGATTTGATGCTATGGTGGCTTTTGTTCAACACAAAACCAAAGATCGGCATCAGCATCGTCTGGAAACGTTTCAGGGTAGTATTGCCAGTAATTTCATACAGCTTACCGTGAAATGCAATTTCCTGGCTGATTCTGAACTCTTCAGCATCGGCATTTTTGTCCTTTTTCACAATGCGTTCCAGTTCGGCGATATCTTTATCCGTCTTGCGCAGGTACAGCAGGTCAGCCATCCCCAGTTCAAGGAGCAGGCGCAGTTCAAAAATATCCTTCATTGTATTTTCGTCCATCAGCTGCGGATTCAGTACCCGTTCAAACGAGCCCAGGATATCCGGTGCGGACAGCACCATGCCGCGTTTCTTTTTGGTTTCGATCAGGCCCAGCATGCGCAGGCGGCTCAGGGCTTCCCGCAGTACATTGCGGCTCACATCGAGCGCCTCCGCGAGCTCCAGTTCTGTTGGGAGGGTATCCCCTGCTTTTAATTTCTTGCTGGAAAGATATTCTCTTATGCGTATTTCGACTATATCAGCGCGGGTACTGGTCGCTATTGGGGTAAGGTCATTGATCATATTATAAGCAAATAAATCATTTATTATGTTCTACAAATTAACAAAAAAAGAATAGCAATCCAAGCGCCCTAATTGTAGCCCTCGGTCTGTTTAATATTGGGATTCGTGTTGATTGAGCTATCGTGAACCGGCCATAACAGGATGTTTGTTTTAGACTGTTGGTTTTTTAGGCTCTCGACTTCATTAAACACCACGCCGAGACGGATCAGGTCCCACCAGAGTTTACCTTCGGCCACGAATTCCCGTTTCCGTTCACTGAGTATGGCAGTATTGATGTCATTGGTCGGAAGTCCGGCTGCATAAAAATTATCCGTTCCATACGCCCGTTTTGCGATCTTGTTCAACTGTTGGATGGCAGTCTGCCCGTTCCCCAGTGCATTTTCGATTTCGGCACTGAACAGAACGGCATCCGCATACCGGTAGACAATCAGGTCTGCATCAAAAATGCGGGTGGCATTCTCCCATTTCCCAGCATATTTATTGATCCATTGGAAGGTCAGGTTTTTACCTTTGTCGAAAGCCGTATCAAAACTGACCTTTGCGCGGGTGTCGGCCGTATTTTCCGTCAAAAAAGCCTTGTAACTGTTCGTCAGAAATATCCACTGCTGATGTGAGCCCACTTTAATGGGATTTTCAACCAGCCCAGGCGAAACATATTGGATAGGCACCAGGAAATCCGCGGGATAGCCACCCGTAAATTCATCCTGTGTCAGGCGCCAGCAAAAGATCACTTCGGGATTCAATTCCGTAGCAAAGATATCCGGGAATTTCTGCATCAGGGTGTGCTTTCCCGTTAATACCTTATCCACAGATTGTTTCGCCATATTCAATGCCGCTGCCCCACCATTCTGCCGTTTGGCCATCCAGAGGTAATAGTCTGTTTTGAGTAAACGGATCGCATCCAGATTACCATACTGTGCTTTTGTGGCCGTAGCCGGCATCAGTTCCTCCGCCCGATCGAGATCCTCTTTGACCAATTGGAAAACTGCCTGCACAGGCTGACGTGATGGATAGAGGTCCTCCTGATTGGGTGATTCAAAACCGGCGGTCAGCACCGGTGCGTCGCCCCAGATGCGGGCGATCCAATAATAACAGAATGCACGGATAAAATAGGCCTGCGCGAGGTATTCATTCTTTTTTTCCACCGTGGAAAAACTGATTTCCGGCAGATGTTTCAAGATCAGGTTGCAGTCGTTGATCGTGGTATATAAATTATTCCAGTTTGCATGGGCATGTGTACTGTTCAGCTGATTTAAGAATGCCGTGCTGTAGGTCGCATTGGTTTCAAGTCCGGCGCCCCAATAGCCTGTGCGGTATTCACCCCAGAAGATATAAGCCGTGGCAAAGGTACTGCGCATACGTACGTAGGCACCTGTTACGGCCGCCTGGGCATCGCTCTCATCCTTCCACATGGAGTTGGCATTGATGGCAGCTTTCAGATCGGCATCTAGTTTATCCGAACAAGCGGTTCCGGATAACAGGCCCAGGAATAATATTGATCCGTATAAAATTCTTTTTGTCTTCATTTTCGTTTCTTTTATAAGGTTAACTTGGCACCGATCGCGATTTTACGGATGGCCGGATAGTTATAATAATCGTTACCATAGGTTGTTCCGGCGCCGAGTTCCGGTGAGATACCCGTTCCCCGCAGCGCGGAAAAATAAAAGAGGTTCTGACCGGAAACCGAAAGCTGCATGGAGCGGATCCCGATGCGTTTGCTCCAGGTATCGGGCAGCTGATACAGGAAAGATACCTCCCGTAGACAGAGGTAGTCCCCTTTGTAATTGAATACGTCTGAAGTTCGGGAGAAATTGCTGTTCCCGGTATCAGGGTCATTGGCGGTAAAGCGGGCATATTTCGACTGATCGCCTGGATTTTTCCAGGTCTGGTTGACCTCATCTACCAGGGTGTAGTTGTTGGCAAAGGTATTCATGAAATAGCGCATATAAGCCGTATGATTGATGGAATGACCCAGTGCCCAATCCACAAAAATATTAAGTCCGAACGAGCCATAGCTAAAGTTATTGGCCAGTCCGCCCGTGGTATGCGGTACGCTGACCCCCAGTTCATATTGATCCTTGCTGCTGATGACCCCATCGCCGTCGCGGTCCTGCCATTCGTAGTCACCGGCGAGTTTGCGCCCTTTGATGTTCTTCTTGTCCGTTGGGCTCCAGCCACGTGCCGACTCATCGTAACGGGCGGCAGCAGCCTCTTCGGGAGTCTGCAGAATATGGTCCACCTTATACCCGAAATAGCGGTACAGCGATTCACCCTCAGCGGTACCGCCAAAGGCTGTGCCGTCCGCCAGCTGGATCCCGCCGATACGGTTTTTATCGCGGCCATTGTCAGGAAGCTGCTGTACCCTATTTTTAACAAAACTTAAGGTCAGCTTGCTGTCCCAGCGAAATTTGCCGGAACGCATATTCTCACTGCCGATTTCAAGATCAAAACCCCGGAAGCGCACCTTACCCACATTGGTCTGCACCGTTGAAAAACCCGAGGTATTGGGCAGCTGTACGCTAAAAAGCAGGTTTTTGGTGATCTTGTTGAAATAGTCCGCCTGGATATTGATCCGGTTGTTGAACAGGGCAAGGTCAAAGCCAAAGTCAAACTGCGTTGAGGTCTCCCAGGTCAGATCGCGGTTGGGCATGGTTGCGGCATATATCCCTGCTGCACCGTCGTACCGGATATCGGTGCTATATTTTCCCAGCGCATCATAAAGCCCGATGGAATTATTTCCCGTCTGGCCATAACTGGTACGGAATTTTAGGTAGTTCACCGTCTGCTGATCGCGCATAAAAGGTTCCTGTGTCACGACCCAGCCTGCCGAAACACCCGGAAAAAATCCCCAACGGTTTTCCTTGGCAAAGAGCGAGGAACCGTCGTACCGGAAGGTTCCCATCAATAAGTACTTTTGTTTGTAGGCATAATTGGCACGGCCGAAATAGCCGATCAAAACCTGTTGCCAGATATCCTCTTCGGCACCCGTTTTATTCGGTCCTGCCGACAGTGTGGGTACCTTGTCCGAACTCGCACCATTGACGGTCGCGTTAAATGAATTAAAATCCGTCTGTTGATAAGAGTAGCCGCCAAGCAAGGATAAGGTATGGTCTGTATTCCAGTTGGCATCGTATTTCAGTAAGGCATCCACTTTGGTACGGTCCAGCTGGGATTGACTCGCCCTGGTCGTCCGCAATCCCGAAAATTCATGCGCTTTTTCGAAATAATGGTAGTTGGAGAGATGGGAATAGTTGGATAGCTGCACCTGTGCTTTAAGCCCATCGATAATGGCATAGTCCAGGCCACCAATCAGCGATAAACGCCGGTCTTTGGTACCATAATCCCGGGTATAATCCCACCAGAGCGGATTTGGTGAGGTGGCATTATAGCCCGGTGTTGGGCGGCCATTGTCGAAGTACATCTTTTGCGTTGCCGGTGTGGCCAGACCCCTAGCAATCACGTTGGTCTGATTGTCAAACTCCTGCGAATTGGTCAGGGAATAATCAAAGGCCGTATTGATCGAGAGTTTTTTCGAAATGCTGACATCCCCCTTTCCCCGTGCAGAGAAGCGGTTGTACCCTGTACCCAATGCTACACCCGCATCGTCCGTATAGCCTGCACTCGCAGCATAACGGACAAGCTGGCTCCCCCCGTTGACACCGACGTAATAATTCTGCCAGCCCACATTCCGGAAGAGCAGGTCCTGGTAGTTGTTGTCCTGGAAGATCAGCGTTTTGCTTGGATCCAAGGGATCCGGCATACCCTCATAACCAGCAGGCATCGCCTCTCCGGCCTGAAGGTAGCGCGTTGAATAGATCGAATTCGCATCATTGCCCGAGCTAGCGGAGTAGCCAGAGCTGGAATTATAATTGGGATTGGGGCTCAAGGCCACGGCAGGCCGCACGATCTGGATATAATCACGGGCGCTCATCATATTTAGTTTAGATTCCGGTTGCTGAAAGGCATAGGTAGCATCAAATGTAATGGTTGCCTGTTCAGCCGCTTTTCCCTTTTTTGTCGTGATCAAGACCACCCCATTTGATGCGCGGGAACCGTAGATCGCTGTTGATGCCGCATCTTTCAGCACCTCAATGGACTCCACATCATTGGGATTGACCCCTGAAAAGGAACGTTCGACACCATCTACCAGGACCAAGGGATCGTTGGTTTTATTGATGGATGATCCACCGCGGATCCGAAAGACCGGATCCGCTCCGGGACTATTGTTTGACTGATACACCCGGGCACCAGCTACTTTCCCTTTTAGTCCCTCACCGACGGTGCTGACGGGAACATTTTCCAGCGCCTTGCCATCCACTTTGCTGATGGCTGTGGTCAGCGTGCGGCGCGACTGGGTGCCATAGCCAACGACGACGACCTCGTCCAGACTCCGGTTTGTGGCAGTGAGTTCTACTATCAGCGGAGCCGTCGAGGAAACCAGCCTGTCCAATGGCTGATAGCCTACCGAACGGAACTGCAGCGTATCCGGCAGCTGCTGTACATCCAGCCAGAATTTTCCGTTGGCGTCCGTCTGTGTCTGGCTGCCCGAGCGGAGGCCTATCACCGTAATGGATTGTAAAGGTTTTCCCTGTTGATCCCGTACCGTCCCTTCGATACGCTGCTGCGCATACAGAGATGATACAAGGATAATTTGGGCGCCCACAAATAAGCTTGCTTTTTTGCTTGTCCAAATCATAATTTATGTTTTAATAAGTGTAAAAAACTTATACAGATGAGCGCTTCCCTTAAACGCTCTACAAACGATGACCTAACCCAAATTTATTCCAAAGCAACTCGATATCCATTTCGTTTTAAGGCTTATAATCAGGTATATCATTTGATTTATTGGTTATTCTTTATATGTATAAAGTTGTTATGTCCTACATAAAATTAGAAAGAATAAATCGATAAAACAAAATTTATTTAATGTTCAGGAATAATTTGCTTTCAATTGTCAATGTATTTTGAGGGCTCAGCTGAGTAAAGAAGCCATGTGGTGCACTATGCCCATATACCTCCGTACATTATCTTTATGCCGATATCATTAAAGCAGACAAAATTTTGGGCCAAGCATATACAACGCTTGACCCAAACTACATCCTAAAATATTGTTATCCAATATTGCAGGATTTTAAAATCGGTAACACACACGGATGCCATGCCCTTTATCAACTTCTACTGTTGCCTTCGGTTGCCCCACCGTCCCAGTAACCTGCTTGTCGCAAAACTGACCAGCGTACCCAATACAGCGGTCAATACAGTCTGTGCTATATCACCAAAGGAGAAGCTTGCCCATACCGAACAAAGCGTACCTCCCAATGCAGAAATACGGATATCATTCAGCTTCATCGGCTTCGCTCCTTTCCACCTTATCTATTTTTGGGGAACTGTCCAATACATCCGGCGGCGACTCCTCCTCGTCCAATACCGTCTCCAGTATGCCCAATCCAATAGCCACATACTTCAATACATTCCCCACCTTACCCGGTAGTTTAACAGGCGCCGCCAGCACCAGCTGCAGCACCTGTCCTATTTTGTTAAAGATCTTTTTCATTTTGTTACGCGAAATAGACATGATGAGCGGTCAGAAGCAAGATATTCCGATTGCAAATTGATGAAGTCAAATGGCGTTAAGAATGAATTCTTGTCTGAACATAGTGAGTTTGAATTCATTTAGCCATTGGGCAATAAACAAATTGCACCAAGGAATATAGCGAATGACCACCATCATGTCGTTTAACGCCACAAGCCTTCTATTTATCGAATACTCAAATACACTTCATCACCCATATCCCACAGGCAATACACCAGCGCTTTCAGCTTGGCCAGGGCCTTCCCACTTCCGATACCCTGTCCCTCACCGGTCAGACTGGTGACCGGCGCGATGCAGCCAAGCAATTCGTTCTTGGCATTATTAGCCGCGTGTATCAGGATACCCTCACGGTTTAACACATGCGGGATACCGATCTGCTCGCCATGCCGCTGGTAACGGATTTTCTCCAGTTTGTACTGACCGATCGGGATGCAGCTGATCCGCTTGATGTTATTACGGTCAGGCAATTCGATGGTATGGCAGATATGCTCACCGTTGTACGTGATCGTTCCATTTGTTCCCTCAGCCCCATATTTCCGTAGGAGCTTGAGGGTATGCCTGTTGCTCATGGCTATACTATGGAATATCGACCTCGACGATGGTCATCGCGTTATAGGGATTGTTCTTGAGTGGATAGAATTCGTCGTTAACTTCCTGGTACATCGAAATACCGACAATGATGTACACGACCTTTGCAGCATCTACCACCAATGGCGCCTGGAGGGTTTGCTCGGCATGTACACCGATCAGCGGAATATATCCCGACCTTACCATGACTGGACGTGGCGGAACATCCTCGGTACTTAGCTCTGCGGCAGCCAGGGTGAATAGCATATGCGTAGCCCCCGGCAGCAACATGACATCATTCTGCGGATTGAATTCTGGAATGGTCAGTGTGACTTCGCCGGCAGTACGGTCATAGGTTGTATCCAGTTTTTCGCCCAGCAGCATTTTTAGGTTGCTGGCCTGGTTGAACTCAAAGCCTTTGAGCATGGCGCTATTTTCCTCCAGAAAGATGCGCTCGCCACGTGCATTGGACGAATCCGACTTTTGGATCCTGTGGATCAGTGAGGTCAGCCTGTTGCGCATGGTATTGTCTGCAAATGTGCGCAGCAGATTGTTCAGCTGGATACGTAGGAGTTTGGCTGTGCCCGCAGCAGTACCAAATTCGGCCATGTTTTCACGTGTCCGCTGAAAATTGGGATCCGTCTGGATCCGTGCCTTGTCCACACCACCCTTCATTCGGACTTCGTAACCGCGACTGCGGTGTTTGCTAAAGGAAAGGTCCCCGACCTTGCCTCTAAACTTGATTAAACTTTCTTGTTTTGCCATGATATTGAGTTTTTAATGACAACACAAAGATGTCGAGGACCAAACTGATCCCTGTCCAAAATGGCCGCATATGGCCAACATGGCTTAAATAGACAGCATTAGGCTCGGAATGGCAGAATATGGCACAATATGTCCATCAAAAGGAAGTGCAAAGGTACGGTGAGTGTACTGGGAGTGTACTGAAAAGGTACCAATGCCCTACCAAAAAGGTACTGGAGAGCTACTAAAAAGCTACCAAAGAGCTACAGCAATCAGTAGCGTAGCAGTATGTAAAATGTGAATGAACCGTATCCATTTGGCGGGGGTCGCGTGCCTGGACATCGGAAGAATCTATGTGCCGTTAATGGCGGTTTATAACCCTATGTAATAGATCAGATAACATACATCAAATCATTATAATACAATTATTTAAAACAAAAATTCGATTGATTCGTTAATTCTAGATTATTAATTTTTTTCTTAAGGGCTGTCTATAACCGACATTGACGAATATGGACAGAGAGGTATCCAGCTGACAGGAAGATCATGGTACCATTAGGTATTGTCTGCGGCATGCGCTTGCTATGCCCATAGTCAATACCACAGCCCGATTTCTTATGACTAAAAAATATCGACTGTGTATCAGTGCAAAGGATGTCGCCTCCGTACTCGACCTTAGCCCCAGACAGGCACAGCGCAAATACCAGCAGGCAAAAGATGCTTATGGAAAGGCCAGGCATCAACAGCTAACCGTACAGGAATTTGCAGCATATTATGATTTACCCCTAGCGGAAGTTATTGAACGGCTTTAAGTGCTTAAAGCCAACCAGGGGGCGGCCCTCCGCCCCTTGGATCTTATCCTATCTTGGATCCACAATTATCCATTCTTCCCTTATTTTCAGCAGCCTATCGTAAGCCTCGGCTGGTACCTTCAGCTGCTCCTGATCTATACCAAATAGCTCCACAATATAATCACTGCCCACCCTATATTGGTCTTTTATGGCCAGCTGTTGTATCAAAAGCCCCCGACCGGCACGGAAAAATAAATTAGGCCATAGTTTTTCAATTTTTGCCAGCGAGTCTATATCCACCGTACCTTCACGGCCATCCAGTAAACGTACATCGACCAATTTGGATTTGGCAGAGCCTTCCTTGAGATGGAAATACGCTATCTGTGGTATTCTTACGCATTCATTGACAGCCCCTATCATTACCTCAATCTGTTGGGTGGCCTCTTTGAGACAAGCCTTCAATCTGTTTTCGTCACTGCTCAAACGATCGTGATTGGCACGCAGTCTTTGCTTCCGATTTCTTAGTTCATTCAATTCATGCTCATAATGCATCCGAAGCTCATTGCTCTTTTTTTCCTCTGCTCTTATCTGCTCATCTTTCTGCAAAAGCCATTTTTGTATTACTTTTACACGTTTTTTACTATAGTTATTAATCTTTCTTTCCTTTCGAAAGGCATAATAGAACTGAACCATTATAAAGCAGAACATGACTACGACAAAATCCCGCTCAAAATAATCGCCTTTTTGTAGATCTTGCCCAAATACCACTAAATAAACCTTGTAAACAATTCTTAAAGCCACGGCTCCCAAAACTAAAACGAGTAGCGCAAATTGGATCAGATAGCGTACGAGCTCATACGGTTCAAGGTATTTATTCGAGTCAAGTCTGTATACGACAAATGCAACAGGGACTATTGCCAATAGCATTAATACCCAACTAAAAAGAAATATCAAACCATGATTTTCCATGGTTATACTCGAAAATGTTGATTCTTCAGTAGTATAAAAAGTGATGAAACAAGATGAAATACCTGCAAATAATAATATAATCCACATGTTCCCATACCACGACCGAAAGAAAGATTTAAGTGCTATCATAATAGGCTGAAAATAAGATTAACCTCTAAGTTAATAATATGTATGATTACTTAAGGTAACGTTTCCTTTACATGCTATCATAGATTTAATTTATTCCTTCGTAGAGTTCGCAAATGCGTTTAAGCAGCCCTAATGCGTATTTTATACTTGTTTCGACGAAACGAATTTCGTTTTCGCCGATCTCGGCCTTTGTTTCCTTCGCTTTTTAGTGATTTGGTTTTAGATTCGCTTTTCGATCGAATTATAAAACTAATTTAAATTTTTAACAAGGTGAATACTAGTCGGCTAGGTGTAGCATTGGCATGCTTGCTATATCCTTTGGGACTAGCGATCACCGATAAACTAAACAGTATGAATAAATACACACTTGATGACACAGGAGTCAAGCGATGGCTCCGGGACTTGTACAACTCGACCATCGAATTTCAGACGATGGAACAAAAGCTGATCCTGCTGTGCTTACGCAGCTGGCTTATGTCCCGTTTTGAACTTTCGGAGAGCCAGGTTGATTATATCATATCCCTGTCCGCCGACTTCAAAAACAATCTTGCACAACAGATTGCTTTTGCCATTAACAATCAGGCAGACATCACTTTGGATAAGCAGACCAATGAAAAAAGCACCAGTACACTTTCCCGGGATTCGGTCAAGGTGACGGAATATGAGTCAAACAAGATCCAGTCAGATACACCGGAAATCCCCGTCGGATCTGAAGCGAATGAGATCTTTAGTCGCCGTTTGGAAGGGCATTTAATCGTCCGGATTTACTACACGCTTCTATAGGCTATCTAAAATAATTCAACAAAAACGCCATGGGCCATATCTCTCTCATGGCGTTTTTGTTTTTTATGAACTGTTCATTTACAATATATTAACTGTGAAACGTTTTACCAAACATTTAAATACCTATTTCAATGCAGATGATCCCTGTCGCGACGAACTCATAACGCATACCAAACTACGCCAGGGAAAGCGTGGGCAGATCTATTGCCGGGAGGATGAAAGTCGTCCCTACTGGTGCTATGTGCTTGATGGCAAAGTGGGTGCTTATGAGATGAAACTCAAAAAGCCCTATCTCCACTGGATCGCGACCGAAGGGCATTACTTTACCGGCACCAAGCATGAGTACAGTTTTAACAGCCAGGATCTGAATATTCAATTTCTCAAAAAAAGTACCATTGCCTGTATCCCGCTGACGGTCTTGCAGGAGCTGCAAGATCAGTATCCGAGCATGCATCACTTTGTCAGTATCATGCGGCAGCGGAAATCAGATTTTTTCAATAAAAAGGGACTAATTATGGCGCAGGAAGCGCGTGACAGGTCGGCGAAGCTCAAAGAACTAATGCCTGCACTATGGCATAGTCTGAATAATAAATTGCTGAGCCAATTTTTATATATAGATCCCAAGACTATCTATCGAAATAGAAAATGAAATCACAAAAAAAGTAAAATACTACCCACATGCCCGATTTTAGGCTGTAAAGTATCCGCTCCTTTGTAATAGACAAACGGACAACTATGTTACAAAGTAGAAAGCTATCATACGAAGAAGAAAAATAAGATCATGAAGACCATTGGCACAGCTATTAAAAGATACCGACGCAAGTTTGCAGTATTTCCCTTCATGGGTGAGGGAAAGAAGACCACTTTAGTGATAAAAGCCTCTGTTTCACAGAAGCTTTTATGTGGCCATCCTGTTACGCACAAGATGATCAATTATAACCGATATGAATAGATAGAATATTCATAGCTATTTTATTTAAATAATTAATACTTATAAATCATGAGTTGGTTCAGCTTTACGGGTTCAGACCCATCACAACCTTCGCACTATACGTTGGTCGGAGATACTCCACCATCATGTGCTACCCCTACAGAACAGATGTGTGCTCTTCAAGCAGCAAATTCTGCAGGTTCACCAGTTATCACTGATGCATTGAAAAATGAAATCATTAATTCATTGCAGAATCAGGTAAACGGTACGAATGTGCGATTAAAATCGCGATAGGAATATTTTACAACATCAGCGTTTGCTACACTTAGTAATAGGGTATGAATTTTCATACCCTATACTATTTACAGGTTACTCGATTTCTTCGATGACTAATACCTCCATCTCCTCCTCGCCCAGTACAGCTTCAATGCCGTACGCTGCCAGCTGTGAATTGAACTCCGCTAAGGTTTCATAGGGTGTAATCTTTATTTTTTCTTTGCTATTTACTCGGTCTAAAATAGGTGGGAATTTTCCGCCTAGATCTGTCATAACCGCCAAGACTGCACTATTTTCATATACCATACCATCTGCAATTGTTTCTTTTGATCCGGACTGTAATGGACCGGGCTGTAATATGAGACAAGGGATTTTCTTCATTGTTCTATACGATCGTATGCCTAAAAAACTATGTAGGTCATTCAATACCAATCGTGCTTGGGTGGAATCTGCCCTCAAAATTTTATCTTTTCGCTCATAGGATAGCGCGTGCTCCAACGACCATCGTTCTCCTTTTCCCGCGATATCTTGATAATGATCAGGGTTCTTAACCTTTAATACAAGTCTTTCGGGACGGGGTACATATCCAGCCGGACTTATTTTAGCCCAAATGAATTTAATAGCGTTACTAATCGAGGCATTGTAAAAAGAGGTATTGATCGTATTTGTAAGACTATCTTTTTTTATACGCAAGGACTCAAAAGGGACACCATTTTGATAGCCAGATATCCAGACACCAAACTTGACCGCCCCCTTGTCGTTGTTGTTTGTGTTTTTTTCCATTAGATCACCTTTACCAAAGTCATCCTTTAGGGGTAAATCGATCGTCCCTTTTTCATAGAGTTCAATTATGCTCTCCTCGGTTATTAACTTATTACTTGTTATTGCTTTAACCTGTTCCTTATAAAGGAATACAACATGTGGAACGCTTTGGTGCGGAAACCGTTGCTGTAAATAAACATCAGCAAAAATAACTGGCAGATTGACCTTGTTTTCTTTAAGATAACTGTTCGCAGCGAAGAACTTATCGAGAGTTGCTTTGTCCTGCCAAGTTACACTGATGATCTGAACTTTATCTTTCAGCTTATCCTGTAGCTTTTGCAATTTGGGCATAGACTGTATACAAGTACCACAATAGGTATCAAAGAAATCCAATATCACTACTTTGCTTGTTAACTTTTGAAGATCTAACGTTTTTACCGGTCCACGCATTAACTGAATAGCGCTTGGCGATATAAAGGTATCCCCGATTTTTAAAGCCTCGCCTGATGTTATATTATTATTGACCTGTGCAAATGCAGTAATTGTCAGGATCAATAAGATGAATGAGATGAATAGTTGTTTTAAATGATTCATGTTTTTATTTGATAATTGGTTAACGAATGTTTTGAGGGATATTCCCAATGACAACGGCAGGCTCCGGTAATCGAAAGGCATATTTTCTACTGTCAGGTGATAAGCTATACGTTTGCCCTTGGATATTCCTTTGTATAGTTTTCCGAAATCTAGGATCTAGGTTTAACCGTTTCAGATCAGACCAACGTCGTCCCCGAAATAATAGTTCTTTCTGACGTTCCAGCAGTATATTAGACAGCAGTACATTGGCATCCGTTTCAGTCACTGCTGTAAACCGATTTTTATTGAATCTGTTTTTTAGTAATGAATTTAGGGCATCCAAGGCTTCACTAACCTTCCCGATACGAACAGCACACTCTGCTTTGATAAGATAAACCTCACTTGTAGTCAGCCCCACAAAAAGAGTTGCTATGGACTGATCATAATTTCCCTTGAAACTATATGAATCTTTGGGGTAGCTGTTGCTCCTAAAAAATAGCAGCTTTCGCAGGTCGTTATCGTTATAGCTATCATATAAATTAGAATCTATCAAACCATTGTTTAAACTCATCGGCCCTGCGTTATTACTAATTGCAGAGAATAAGACTTCCGTATTAAATCGTTCAAAGGGTAATTCGGCGGTCACATTAAGATTGTTGAAATCCAATAACTCAGCATGTAACTTCAAACTCGAGTCAGCATAGAGATATGCTTTTTCATATTCTGCCATATATAGATAAGCTCTAGCTAATCCGGCATAAGCTGCTGCACGTGAGGGACGTCCGGGTATGGACTCTTTTGGCGGCAATAGAGCCACGGCCAATTTATAATCCGTAATAATCTGCTCATACGACTGCTTCAAGCTTGCACGCTCAGATGGTTTATCAATACCGGGATCAAGGCGCATCGGAATTCCCATTTCCGTAGAAGCGGTTGCACCATCGTATGGCGGAGCAAACACCTCTGCCAGCTGCTGGAAAGCAAATGCTCTAAAAAAGTGAGCGATTCCGCTTAGATGTCTTGCTTTCTCATTGGATGCCGTCCCTTCCACCTTGTTTATAATTTCGAGTACCTGATTGGCGTTAAAAACAGTCTTAAAAGAACCCTGCCATTGTGTTACATCAAAGTAAGGCTCATCTTTCCAAATATACGCGTTGCGTTGATCCACGGTCATCATCCCATCAAAGGTTTCTGCTGAGACATAGTATTCGTCTGTGCCCCACTCGCCAATTGCAGGGTACCCAATATTCATGGTGCTATAATCATTGAGCAACAGCTCCGCATCATCTAAACTTTTGGGGATTACCATTTTGATATCAGGCTTTTCTTCCAAAAATTTGTTGCAGGCAGATAATATCACCAGAGCGAATATGCCAATTGAGAAATATAATGTTTTCATAATGATCTGATTAAAAATTAAAACTTAGGCCGAGGGCGGACATCATTGGATCAGGAATATTAAAGCCATACTCGGTGTCAATCCCGAGTTTATTAGCCCGCCATATAGTTGCTACATTTTGCATATATCCATAGATTTTAAAGTTCTGTACTTTAAAACGAGATAGCGAAGACAGGCTAACGGACAATTGAATATCGCGCAGTTTGATCTGTCCTCCATTTTCCAATAAAGCCGACGAGCGCATATAGACCTGACTCCCCAGATCCGCCGGATATTTAAATGCTGGCACATCAGTATATAGTTCATCTCCCGGTTTTTGCCAGCGCAACGCATAGTCCTTATGTCCGATATCGCTATTTAAGAAAAGGCTATTGTCAAAGGAATTTCTCAGAAACTTATGCCCCAGCTGATAAGAAATATTCCATGACAGCTCCACAGTCTTATAACGGATACTATTCCGCCATCCACCCGTATATAGCGGTACTGTAGATCCATAGTTTTCGAGTTCGCTAACGTTCAAGCCCAATATAGCGGAATAGTCTTTGGAGATTTCGCCATTGATATACACTCGAGGTTCACCTGTTTGCGGGTCCAAGCCTGCCCATTTATAGCCAAGCTGGCTATATAGATCCATTCCCTCAATGGGTGTCATAGTACCAGACTGTGCTGAACTGATAAAATCCTTTCCATTTTCATTTTGCACATAAGATTTAAGCACTTTTGTGCGTGCGTAGGAGAATACAAGATTACTTGACCATGTCCAGTCCTTGCCTTGTACCGGTAAACTATTGAGTGAAATATCCCAGCCTTTGGTACGGATATTTCCACTATTGACCATCAAGGTAGAGAAGCCTGTACTCGGGTCAATACGATCTGGAGCAATCAGGTCCGTTGCGTTTTTTACATAATACTCTATACTACCGGATAAACTATTATTTCGGAGTGAAAAATCAAGTCCCACGTTCGTGATCCCAATCCTTTCCCACCGCAATCCGGGATTAGGCGGAGTCATGATCATACCATAGTTTTGATTGGTGATGTAATGTGCTTCACTTTGTATTGACATGATTGGATAAGCCGATACGCCGTTATTCACATTACCATTATAGCCATAGGTGGCACGAAGCTTTAAGAAGTTAACGGCACTGTTGGCCAAAAATGGTTCGTTTGACAAGACCCAAGCCCCACCAACTGACCAGAAGGGTTGTCCCCGATCATTGCTTTTGACTCCAAACAGATTTGATGCATCTTTACGAAAACTGGCGCTTACCAAATAGCGGTTTGAATAGGTATAGGCACCATTGGCAAAGTAAGACACAAAGTTATTGCGGAATCGCTTAAATACATTTACATCTGTTATCGCAGAGGTGCCGAATGCACCGTTCAACATAGGTACCTGAATACCATATGGCACAGATTTAAATGCCCCTGTCTCTGGATCATAACCACGGTATTGGCTGGAGGTTACCTTCTGTTCATTTTTGCGTACTTCCATACCGGCAAACAGCGAAATTTCATGTTTTTCATTCCATTTTTTACTGTAGTCTGCAGTCGCCCTACTCTGATGATTGTAGCTATCCCAATTTACTATTCCAAAAAAATCCCCTACCGGCATATTCCAAGTAACCGCGTTGTCATTCCAACTCGCAAATGAATTGATCTCATCCCGCTGTTCGTATGTCCCGATACCTTTCCATACCTCAGTAGGATTCATCGTGCTTTGGTATGCATATAACAGATTCAATTTCAATCCAAAATCAAAAGAATACCTTGCGTTTATGTTCGTAAAAAATTCCCGTATTTTTTGAGTTTCCTTAGAATCATTCAATTGATTGAGGGGGATATAAGACCAATCCAATAGTCTCCCTCCGGCTACCGTATCCCTGAATGCGGGATTTAACCCACTAATATCTACTGCTAATGGATTGCCATTTGCATTCGCTAGACGCATATAGGGATAATTCTTAACACCTTTAGCCATGCGGTTATAAGCTACAGGAAAATACGAATTCTCGTTTTTGGAGTCTGTATACGCTAGACCAACATCGAGGATCATATTCTTGACCGGTTTGATCTGTGTATTAGATTTCAAGTTCATTCGCTTAAAAGAAGACGTAACCACATCATTCAGGTTCTTGTCATAGCCTACAGAAAAAAGCGTATTCACTTTATCGCTCCCCGTCTGCAACTGAATGTTATATTGCTGATTGACAGCCTGCCGGTAGATATATTTCAAGAAATCGTCTCGTACATCAGTTGCTTTCATAAGCCCGATCTGCTCGTTAAAATCAGCTTCGGATAGTGTGCCGTTCTTTTTAGCATACATTAGCCATAATGCGGGCTGTGGATTTCTGAATTTGTTTTTAAACCAGCTGTTATATTTTCCCTGATCGAAGATATACTGCTGTGCGTCGATATAATCCGGGCTACTCATCTGTGGATAATAATACAGATCTGGCTTAGCTTTTATACTGATATTCGAGTTAAACGAGAGCTTGGTCTGCTCATTAAACTTACCTCTTTTGGTCGTAATCACTATGACACCATTTCCCGACTGTGCGCCCCATATAGATGCCGCTGCCGCATCTTTTAATACAGTGACATTCTCAATATCATTGGGATTAATGTTGTTAAAAATCCCCGGACCGAGACCTGGATTGGATACATCATAAGGTACACCGTCGATAACTATCAAGGGAAACTTCTCCGAAAAGAGTGTACTCAGCCCCCTAACGTTTACATTTAAGTAGCTACCTCGGCTATTTCCGGTTTTATTGGAAGTAAAGCCGGGCACCACATCCTCCAATCTGCTAACGAAATCAGTTGATACTTTGCGATTGAACAGCTTGTTATCCACAAACTCAAAACTACCCGTCGCCCTATCTTTAGGGATCTTTTGGTAGCCCGTGGAGACGATTTCTACCTCATCGAGTTTGTTATCTTCGGGTATCAATCTGACCACAAGATGTGTTCCAGCGGTATAGTTGACTTCTTGGCTTTTGAAGCCGACATATGTAAATTTGATCTTGCCTATTGAATTCTTGACAAGCAGTTGGAAAGAACCATCTTTGGCACTCTTGATCTGTAAATTTTCAGTATCTATACGTATGGATACCCCTTGTAGAGGACTATTATCAACTTCAGATTCAATACGTCCTGTTAACTCATGTCTATTAGGCCCATTAGCCCCGCTGTCCTTGCGGGGCGTCTGAGCCGATAAACTAAACATATGAAATACAGCAATGCATGTCAAAAGCATTGTTGTATTCTTTAATGCCTTTGAAAGGCAAATAAAATCATTTAAAATATTAAAAGTCTGTTTACTGACAGCTCCCAACAAATAGGCAATACGCTCCCCGTTGCAAAATTTTTGCATGTTAAAAATGTGTTGTGCAAAGGCCATAGCTATGGCTAATGCTGATCCAACAATAAAGAATTAGCTTATCCGAAAAGCGCCGTCAAAACGGTTATAAGGCATTGATTAGGAATAATTATGACGCTTCCTACCGGAATTAAAGAAGAACCGACCTATAGCATACCATTGTATTACAATAAAAAGTAACGGTAAAAAGTTTGGATTCAATAAAACTTTGCTTAATTTTAAAGTGCAAGATTAAAACAAGCTCATTTCATTGGCCATTATTACCTTTTATGCAATCATCTAAATGTATAGGTCGGTGACAGGGATATAAAGAGGGAAATTAAGCTGAACAAGGTTCAGTACCTTTTCATTGTAAGGAAAGTCAAACCCTCTCCTTTTTATTGCTCTTTACAACCTGTTTTTTTCTACAGTGTGTCTATTCAGGCGCACGAAAAATGTTCTTTAAATGTGATTTGCGGGAATACCTCACCAAGCGATCGCTGATCGAATGCGGGTAATGGATGGTGTTTGTTCGTTTCGTTCTCATAATCATTTTTGGTTTATGTGGAACGATGTCAACCAATCATTGAAGAAGTTAATTTGCTCTAAAAACAATAGGGCGAACTTCAATGCTTTTGAACGTGGCACGACCAAGCGCCAATAATCCAAAGATTATTTTCCACAAAAGACCGACATGAAGTTCGCCCTATTAGACTATACCACTAAGATATGAAAATCTAATAGAAATGGCGAACTCACGATTGCTCATGTGGAATTTTTGGTCGTTTTCGTTCATGAGTAACATCGTTAAGTTAGGGCTATACCCTACTTTATCGCTATTAATTACTACAAAGATAATAAACACTTGTCGTAATATCAAAATAAAAATATAATAAGTGTAAAATATGAGTTGGAAACAAAACTTGTCAAACATTATAATAAATTCAAGCTATCAATTATCAGAAATTAGTTCGTGGACAAATATCGAGGTGCCTAAACTCTCTGATATGAAAAACTTAAAACATCCAAATTTCAATTGCAAAGAATTTTTATTATTAAAGCTTTTATTAAAAAGGCAACATAGCTCTTTCATTGATGAAGTTTTTGGTTTCAATTATTTCGACGGAATAAAAAAAATTGAATATGCACCCAAACTCACAGGATTGGGAATCATATTGAAAGATAGGTACCAATTTGAAATTCTTCCAAAGAAGGAGGTTGTTGAAAATTCGAAGCTAAAATCGAGTAGAATTGATTATTTAATCTCGCAGGAGGACGAAAGTATTAAAATTGAGGAAATCACAAAGCTAGAACTAACTTTTGGCGAGGAATTGGGCACTTTGTGTAATCTTAGATTTCCAGATTTACGAATCAACACTGAGGAGGAATATTTAGTCAAATTGGAACAGATAAAAGAATACAATAGAGAAGCAAATAACAGGAGGAAAAAGTAAATAATTATATGTCTACGATAGAACAACCTAATTATTTAAATAAATCTGTAAGAATATTTAGATTCTATACTATTGCATCATTAATCTTAATTCTACTCGTTATGCTTTTGTCGTCTTTACGGCAGAATTATTTAATATTGATATCGGCAATAACACTATTACCTGTATTAATTCCGTTAATATTGGCTCCAATGGGTTTGTATTACAAGCCAAAGAAGAGCCAAGGAAAAAACGGACAATGTTCTTTATGGGACATATGTTCTTTTGTACGTTGATAATATTATATGTCATGGCCATAATTAAGGATGTATCTTTCCTTAATTGGTAAAAGATTGATTTTTATATTGATTTACATTGCTAATCCTAATTTTCAAAAAATGAAAACACGATGGTTTTAGAAGTAGCTATTTTAAATGTAAAACTTGGTAGAGCGGAAAAGTTTGAAAATGATTTTCAAATAGCTAGCCAATATATTTCATCCATCGACGGATATATAAAACACTCCTTAAAGAAATGTATAGAGGTAGACAACCAATACATTTTATTGGTGCAATGGGTTTCTGTCGAAGCACATGAAGTTGGATTCCGACAGTCGCCGCAATACCAGAAATGGAAAACCCTACTACACGACTATTATGATCCTTTTCCGCAGGTTTTGCACTATGAAAAAATATGATAGATTGAATGTCTTATCCCCTCCTATCAAGGCAAGGTATTAGACCCTTGATTATGGATAAAATGCAAGAGATTTATAAGGATTTTCATATGCAGATGCTAACTGTTGATGCGACAGAATTCTACAAAGAAATGAGATTCTCTCGTGCAGGGCAGACCGAGCCTATGTGGATCTATATATAAAGGTAGTGATCACTGAGAGAAGGTTAAGATTGTGAAATATATGGCAGATTTTAAAGTAATAATACCCAATGATTTATATTCCTTGCTTAATTTTGAACAAGATGATTTACCGGGAGTAGCCGTGGTCAACACTGCATTAAAGGAATTTGAACCAAAAATAGTTTTCGCGTGGCATTTATCAATTATGATAGATCTAGACGATTTAATAGAAAATGGAATGCCTTCAAAAAGTGAAGTTGAAGTAATTGACAACTATGGCGATTATTTAGATAATGAAATAAAAGGAAAAGATAAGGAAAGGCCTAATGCCTTATTTCTTGCAAGAATAACCTGGAATAAGACTCGAGAATTAATTTGGAGAGTCTACGATCCTGAAGTCTCAAACGGCTTTCTGCAAGAAATTATTACAGCTAACTCCTCCCCTAGACAGTTTGACTATCGAATCGATCCTGACGATAATTGGGAATTGGCAAAATGGCATTTGACAGATTGGGATATTTCTAATAGGAGTGATTAGAGTTCACCACCAATTGGGTAAATAAAAAATACAGAGTTCAGTTATGTTCCTTATAACTGAACTCTTTTTTCAAATAAGGTATTTACACACATCGCTTCACTTATTTAACTGACAGTCAATTAGAAAAGTCCAATCTCAGCTACCGAAAAAATGGGATACTTACACCCTATAACTGCACGTCAGTTACTTCCTTGAAGTTTACATATTACTAAAAGTGAAAATGATAACAACGTTGGCTGCTATTGGATCATTACATCGAGAAATCTTTCTCGGGCAGAGTACAAAGCGAAACCGACAATCAGAATGAATCAAGTAACCATTGTTCTACTCTTCGAATGCTTTAGAACTTTCTTCAATACATCCTAATATACTGGAGTAAATTTCAGAAAAGGCAATTTACTCCAGAATTTTAATTTTAAATACGCTCGCAAAAAATCCCTTCAAACTTATTCGGTAGAATTATACACCTTTGAATTCTCTTAATAACAAAATTTCGAATTGCACCATCCCTAAGTAAACAATTACATTTCAAGGAAGGAACTGAAATTTCACCTGTTAACTTATCGGTATCAGAAGAAAGCTCCTGTATGTTTACAATTCTCTCTGTGTCATTACCATTACGATCTGTATACCATATTTTCGCCCATATATTCTTTAGGCTTTCAGCATTTTTTATATCAAAAAAGTCTGCAATATTTTCAACAATATTTCCATCCTCAATTATAGTATTAAAATCGACAAATGATTGTACTGGAAACTTGTGGGAGTAACTTGACCGCTTGTTTGTAAAACCATTTATTATGTCAAAAACATAATAATAATGCTTAAACGTTACGGAGTCAAGATAAAGAGGAATAGCTTTAAGAAATAAATTTGGATTCCCCTCCATCCCCTTTTTATCTTTTAAACAATGATAATAGTATTTTTTATGAGAATAGTATATAGGCTCATTATTAAACTCAACCATTTTTAAAGAATCCAGTGGTATTGTATCTTCGCTAAATTTCCCAGATTCATTATTCAGCCACTTAATCTTTGCAAATAATGTAGATTTTTTCGCTAACTCTTTGCCGTCTTTTTCACTATGTTTAGTACCATCTTCTTCATATTTAACATCAATTATTGTGGCAATTGGAGGAAGAAAGTCTAACAAATTATTTACATTCATTTTGGTTTTGTACCCTATAGTATCTTGAAATATCTTCTGTTTGCCAAGCTCTAAATCGACAGTTCTTAGAATTACCTCCTTTCCAACGAATTCTTTTTTCCACTTATTAAAATTAAATACATTAGCGCTGTATTCTTGTTGCGGTAGTGTTTCAATATGTTTTACCTCGTTAGCTTTAAACCATAATTTTTCAAACTTACCCTCACGAGTGGAGTAAAAGAGACACTTATATTGATTTGGATCTTTTGCCCCAGTTAGTGGATCATGAGATGTCTTTTTTAACACCTCAATTATTATCATCAAAGGAGGTGTAAATTTCGCATAAGCTCCAATCTTTGGCAAAAAATACTTGCTTTGAAAGGGATGGCTCCTTAAAGATACTATATCCCCCATCTCAAACTTTTTCTCAACAGCAGGTTTGATATCAGACAGATAAGATTTAGTAGACACAATTTGACTTTCCATAATACAGATTATTAATTATTACTAAAAAAAAAGGTTAATTATCTGCGCAATTTACTAATTTAGCTGAGCTTTGCAATGGGATAAAACGTAGTTTACAATTAGGTAGGATTATAGAGCTTTATAGCTTTACTATTTTTTTATAAAAGTAGGTGGTGGTTTACAATAACTGGTCTCTTTCGCAAAGAATAGAGCATCAGCTGTAACATCAATCAGACTATTTATTATTCCTCCTAACAGCTCTGCTTGAAGGAGAGTGGATATGATTGTTATTATCATCTTCAACAAATTTAATATAAATATGTCACATTTATCGCAATTACAATGACTCAGTTATTGGGTCCTGATCCGCACCATTGATGGTGGTATGTAAACATGAATACATTATTGATAGCCCATTGCGAAGCCTATTTTAGATTATGAAAAGAAAACCAGATTGGCTTCAAAGCAAAGGTTATATGCATATAACTCCATCATTAAGTATGGAGAGTAATTGGTTAGATTACTATCGTAAAATCACCTCTCCCACCTACATAGCTAAATATGCTTTTTTTCCTTTAATACATCGGATTCTTTCTGACAGAAAATACAAAAAGGGTGATCCAAAAAAACATCATATTAAAGAAGGTAAATTCAAAGCGCACAGCCATAATCGTATTGATGGTAAAGGATCTGATAAAACAATAAAAAAACGCCCCCTACATTATGCTAGTCACTTCGATGCTTTAATATATAGTTATTATGCACATGTACTTGGTGAATGCTATGAAGCTAAACTGAAAGAAGATGAGGAATTAGATAAAGCTGTTTTGGCGTATCGTACTATCCCTGTCAGTAAGGAAGATCAAAAAGGTAAAAGTAATATCCATTTTGCCCATGATGTTTTTTCAGAGATAAATAGACGGGTTGAAACTGATAGTGAAGTATCTGTACTTGCTATCGATTTGAAGAGTTTCTTCTCAACTTTACATCACGACACATTATATAAGATATGGGCTTATGCATTGGATCGAGATGAATTACCACCCGATCATTATAACGTATTTAAATCCTGTACGAACTTTAGCTATGTATTGTATAATGACCTTAAAAAAAATGGTAAACGACACTTCGACGAATCTAATCTTGCTAAGATAAGGCGCTCGAAAGGATTTAAGTGTTTTTTCGAGTCTAATGAACAATTTAGGAAAACAATAAAAGAAGGTAAACTCTCAATATATAAAAATCCATTCCGTGGTGATAAAGATATAAATGGTAAGAAGCAAATGATCGGTATTCCACAAGGCCTACCCGTCAGTGCTATACTAGCGAATCTTTACTTAATAGAGTTTGATCGTAATATTATTAATGAAATATGTAGGAAGTTTGGAGCGCACTATCGGCGCTATTCTGATGATATCCTGATATTATGTAAACCAGATCAAATGAAATTCATTGATGAGTATGTTAATGAACTCATTCTTAAATATCATGTTAAAATAAGTAAGGAAAAAACCGAACGTTTTCTGTTCAAGAAAATTGTCTATAATAAAAACGGAGATGAACGAATTACATCTATTAAAATTTTAGCAGAAGACAAACAAATTATTGATTGTCCTTTAAATTATCTGGGCTTCGAGTTTCGTGGATATAATACACTGATAAAATCAACCAACATTGCAAAATACTATCGAAGGGTAATTGAGATTATCAAAAGGCGATCTCGACGAGCTGTGAAACTTTCGGCCCACAACCCTACTATTCCAAGAGCCGTATATCTTAATCAAGTTAAGAAGCTTTACAATTCCCCTCTAAAGCATGCAAATAAAACGGAGAATAAGCAAGTATTCCGTAGACGCTATTCGTTAATTATTAATGACCGTGGAGATTTTATGTTTGATCATCGTGACATAGAAGTTAAACAACAATCGAATTATCTTTCATACATAAGGCGTTGTCGGAAACAATTTGGCACAGACTCCTTTTCTCGCCAGCTCAGAAAAAAGCGACAAATTATTGGTCAGGCTATTAATAAGCATTTGGTCAATAAGGATTGGTAGAAATTTTTGGTATATATTTCCGTTAACAATTCCCAAATAAAATGCCATATTTCCGAATATCGATTACTGATTTTTTTGTATTAAATGGTCGGGGTTCGCAATGTGTCTTAGACTATTACCGCTCTGAACTTTCATACCTTGCATGATCATTCTCCATTTGATAACTTCTGTAATACCACGGTCAATGACATATCCATCATAACCTGCAGATTTTAATAACAACATTGCACTGAGCATAACAAGCCGATTAGCCATAACGCTAAGCAACTCCTGATCAGTTAAATCAGAATTTTCGTTCTTTGGAAGGTTGCCATGCAGAAAGAAATTACGGCTTTTAATGCATTCTAGCTCTTCTTCAGAAAGCGATATTCCCAATTGATCAAAAGGAGAAGTCAGTTTGTTTTTGTTAGGCATACTATTCATCAAGTCAATTTTGGTTTTCAATAGTTGATATTGTTCTTTGGTAAGAGTTTCATTATATTCCTTCAATACCTTTTTGAGTTTATGCTTGATTCCTGATATTAATGAAGAATCTGATATAATTTTACCCTCAGTTTTTTTATCACCTATTTTTTGGGTAATTGTTTCTAGTGCCACCGCTCCCATAGAAGCCTTCGCTGTATCGTTTAACGACCCTGCTTCAATAAGCAAGTAGCCAGAACGCTGGTAATCACCATCTTTATAAAACATATTTACCAACTTATTAAATTGAGTTGAAGTCATTTTTCGTTCCTTTTCCGGCACATCTGGGTAATTTCCGGAATCGAGTATAGGGCTACCCGATAGAATAGCGGCCTTACAATTTTCGTAATAAACGGAGGTTTTACTTGTATTTGAAAGCTCTTTTACCGTAATGTAATAGATCGAATCTAACATATAGAACCCATTCAAAAGACCATATGCTGTGAGGATCGCGCTGACTATAGGTTGAAAAACATCGAAATCAATCATTTTTTTTGGCCAAATAATAAAAACACCAACACCATCTCCAAGCTGCTCATGGTAAAATAGCAGTTCGGTTTCTTCAATTTTTAAAGGTACCGCATTATAGAAACCTTTATCCTCGGATGCTGTAGTATAATCGAATATAAGCCCCGAGCTCAAAGCATTAAATGATTTAGTATCATATTTGATGTATGCTCTTTGGCGAGAATTCTTCCATAAAGAATCGTCAGCATCTCCTTTGAAAGATTTTATTTCGATGTTACATTTGAAAGGGGCGCTAGTGTCCAATCCCATAGATCCGCTTACAACCTTATGATTGTTAACAAATATACGCATCCCATCCTGTGTGACTAAACCGAAAGGTCTACGAAAAAAATAGTCTAGATCAATTCCTTTTTCGTGCTCGTCAGGATTAATAGTCATATCTAAATAATAATTCCCATTTTCAAGTATCCGAAAAGAGCAGGCAACGGCAAGACCTGTTATAGTTGTGACAATTTTATAACTAGGTTTTCCGCTCTCGATTATATCAATTAGGTTCATTGAGGCCGTATCTGGCTCTAACATAGCGTATCTTTTTATCTTGTTTAAGTTATGAAATTTAATATTAATTCCTGTCTTTAAAGCTTTATGATAAGTTCTTTTAAAAATAACATTCACGAAAAACCAAAATCGTTTGAATAATTGAATTTAAGTAATCCTATTGAATTATTCCATTGATATAGCTCCGTTTACAGTCTCGTCCCATCCTTGCCGTCCATCAAAGAATACATTAGAAGACCTAATACCTATATTTAGTTATTTCATTGCCAAAGTTTACATTACATTTTCGAAAATTCCTATTGATTGCATTAAGAAACTAGCCATTCTATATATTTCGAATCGTATTTACTCGAGGTTTTGATCCATTTCTTTTGAAGTCTAAGATAAACCTTTTGATAGCTTTTATTGTAAGGTATTAAGCTAAACCGCAGCGCACCCAATTTAGTAATACTACTCTGTTTAAGTAAAAATAAGAGGTATTTTTCATCGACTTCATTAAGTGCCTGATCAAGGTCTTCTACTGTCTCGAATCCAGCTGCAACTAACTCTTCAACATGCTGCTCTAAAAAACTGGAGCTTTTAAAGTTCCTCAATACTTTATGCTTACTACAATATTGAGTAAGCAGAGGTAATGTTAATCGACTTGCGTCGATCTCAAGCTCAGATTCAATTAAAGAATCAAGATCAACCTCAAGTACACCTTCTAACGTGCGATCTGCATCCAAAATATTTATTATCTTTCCTGTGTTATAATAAACATTCTCAATATAGTGTAAATAAGGTTCTTTTGAAGCAGACATCCAATCCTTTTTCGTAGCATCAAAAGTTAAAAAGATCGCATTAGTATTATTATCAACCATATATTTCATAATCTCATGAATGATAATAAAATCTCCATAAGGGTTTTCAGGTTTTTTCTTAATATCCCCCAATCCTGGAAAAATTATCTTTCTATTTTTTGATATAGATTCGGGACTAACATCTTTGGTATCCTTTTTCAAGTTATCAAATTCAGACTTAACTGATTTTAAATACTCTTGGTCTAATCCGTCCAGAATTATACACTTATTAATTATGTCAAGAAAAGGATCTTCAAATTTTAGTTTTTTATAGTCGTTGCTTACAGTCTTTATTTTGCCATCAATAGATCCTTTAGCTTTCTCCAAGTTATCTTTAGCATTTGAAATATCGCTTTCAAAATCTGGATAATCTTTAAGAATGACTTTGTTCTGATTTAAAAAATTATGTATTTTATTCAAAACCTCAGACGTGAAATTTCCTGGTATTTTAGCGGTGACATCTTTAAAAAAATTATCAATTACCTCTTCCCTATTTTTGAGAAATTCCTGTTGAACCTGATAGGTCAACACAATTCGCTGAGTTTTGCTTTTAATAAAAGTTAAGAGTTTTTTTCTCGCTACGAGTGAAATCTCATAATATCTTAGGAGCACATTAGCATCTAAAAATATTGGTGTATTTGTTTCGAGTCCAATCTCCATATCAATATTTTTGTGATACTCTTTTAAGCAAATACTATATTTCTTTAAGTCATGATATCCTCTTTTGGCAAAAAATGAAATCCTTACTCGTTCTTGGTTTTCCATAAATATAACTCTTGGCTCTGATTAACCGCTTTTTATTAATAATGTTTGAATCATAATTCATTTTCTATTAAAAATGAATGTCACTTGCTACCTTTAAATCTAAATATTTAATCTCTTGAACTCATCGATTTTATTTATTAAGTTTTCGAGAAATGGGATGGTGTAATATCGCCCGTTTAATTTTACAAACTTTTCATTTAAATCTATTATCCCATCTTCCCTTGTCCAAACAGGATAATATTCACCTTCTTGCCGAATTTCTATTCTTATGATTTTGTCAAGTTTTTCAGCTAGTTCATCACCATAAAGTGTTGTATAGGGAGAAGTTCTCCTATTTTGGTTCCAAAAGGTAAAAGCCCCACTAATCTCGATATATTGGATCCGTTGACTTTCCTCGACAACTTTAACCCAATCTTTTTTCAAATCTCTTATAAATTTTTCTAACTCCATTTTTCTTATTCTTTATACATAAAAGAAAAGTTTATTTTAACTTTTCTTTCAACATATTAAATTATCTTTTTAATCCCTATAAACACGGAAAAGATTAAAATCTGATATTGATTAAGCATAAACTTCTTTTAAACCAACAATCTGAGCTATTGTATTTGTTATCTCGAATACACTGCTTATTCTTAATTCTACCATATTCCCAAAGTAAATAGGGTTTTTTATTATATCTAAAACATCTCCCTCGAAAATATAATGAGGTTTGGATAGTTCCAGAACATACTTCCTAAATTTCTCATATTGAAGAGTTGTTTTGAAATTTATTGAGTAATAATCTTTATCTAACTTATAATAATTTATGTTCCACTGCTTCTGAAATTCTGAAAGAATGATATGTATGTTCTCTTTATTCTTCAAAAAGAATTTATCCAATAGGCCATCGCCGTCATCATTAGATTTATAATGTTGCGTATGCTCCCAGTGAATAAAAATATGCTCTTCGAAATTAAGTTCAAACTTCCCCGCCAAACCATTGAAACCATTTAAAAAAATCTCTAGGTTTTCATGTATTCCATACTTTAAAGCACATACAATGTACAAAATAGGAGCATTCCTAAGTCTGTATTCTGCTCTCTTAATTTCTCCCTCAATATCGTTTAAAATTTCTCGACAATGATAATCAGAACAAGAAGCGAAGTATTTTAAAATTTTACCTGATAAATCTAATAATGACCAGCCATACTCATTTAGACTGTATTCTTTTAAAAATTCAGCCATCCGGCTATAAAGTAATTTATGATTAGAGTTATTTTTGAGGTCTAGAGACGCGTACCAATTGTCTGCGCGATAAATATTACTTTCATATTCAAACTTTCCTTTACACAATGCGAAAATCTGCTCCTGAACATATAGGTTGAATAAAAGATCGTCAACAGAATATGTTATCTTCATATGCCAATTGTGATTATAAGATCTTAACTGTTGATTGTTTTTTTTATGCAGTACATATTTCCCAAATAAAATATCTTCGCTGGCTCTTTTTACGATTTGATTTAGTAAAGATTTGCTAATGGTCTTAGGTGCCATCTCTTCCTTAAGATAAAATTCTACTTCATCAATTTCATGCTTTATTTTTTTGTAAAGAAATTTTAATTGTGCCTGAACTGTCTCTATATTATACCTGTCCTCCGGTCTTTGGCGCATCATATTCTCTACAAGAGTATCTATTTCAAAAAAAAGAGGATAAATATCTGCTATTAACTTAAAGCGTGAGCCAGCGGGATTTTGCTTTGTAAAACATTCGTTTAAAATTAGACCTAAAGCATAAATGTCAGCTGCTTTATCAATATTTTTAGCGTTGTTTTTCAATTTTTGCTCAGGAGCCATATAATTACGGTTCGCTAGCAAGTCACTTTTTTTTGTATGATGTTGATCTTTAAAATGTGCTATACCAAAGTCAGCCAATACCAGTTCGTTGCCCTCAATAAGGATGTTTTCTGGTTTAATATCTCTATGCAGCACTCCTTTATTATGGATAAATTTTACTGCGTTGCAAAGTTTTAAAATATACTTAATTAACTTGTCGAAATCACTTTCCGTATCAATTACATCTCTAAGTGTTTTTGAATAATGAGGCATTACATAACATAACTTCTCTTTATATTCCCCCTGTGAGACTACTTTTACAACGTTTTTATGAACCGTATTCTTGCAGAACGATATCTCATTTTTAAAGCGAGCTATTTTATCAGAAATTTCTGAATTGATATACTTGATTGCAAAACTATTCCCGTTGGATTCTGCTGTCCAAACAGTACCAGAACCACCACTTCCCTTTCGTTCCTTGAGTTTATATTCGATTCCCTCGAATTTTACAATTTCGTTTTTTTTAAACATAATTTAAACTATTATAACACTCAATAATGTATTATCAGGGTTTCGAATTATATGCCTTTATTTTTGATTGGTATACCAAATCTCATAATTTAGAAAACAAAATTCTTATTTATTTATCAGTCCAAATTCCCCCTTAAGTTATCATACTCCCCTAGAAACGTGAAAAAGGTTTCCTCCAATTGATTAGCTTTAACCGACAATTTCATTAGTTTGTTCAGCGCCGAATTGCATTCTTCTACAAAACTTTCTGTATACTCAGAATCCAATTGTGGATTTTGCAAAAACTTCGAGTTTAAAGATTTTTTAAAAATTGTCTGCTGAAAAGTGGCAGTTTTCTTTTCTCCCTCTTTTAAAGATTGATACTGTTCTCTTATAATTTTCTTTATATCTATATAAATAGCAGATTTACGCTGTAAAATACTATTTATAAGCAGGTGGTTCCCCTGCAAAACTTGAGAAAATTCGTGGTGATAGTTTTCTACATCGCTGTTTACTTTGTCAACTAATAGATCTAATCTTATCAATGACTTGTAAGACAAATTGAAATGTTCTGTACTATCAAATCCTGCGACCAAATGTGATACAAAATGATTTTCGTAATCAAGTTTTAGAAGTAATTTTAAGGACTGTGGTCTAAAGCTCAGTACTGAGGGGTTAAAATCAAAATTCTCATCACTGATTTTTTCATATTCCCTTTCAATAGCAGAATGAATTTTATCCAATTCCACAATTAAAGATTGAATATTGCTTTGATATATTCTTCTTACTGAACGAGATTGGCTATTGGACTTTTCTTCTTCTGCTTGTGCTTGCTTTTTCAACTGATGTTTCAAGACAAAAAAAGCACCTAAAACCCCAAAAACGGAACCTATAATAGGTACGATAAAATCTTTGGTTAGATCATAAAACGAATGTTCTGACATAAAAATAATCGTAGGGATTTTACTTTACACTTTTTATTAAGTCTGCTGTGGATTGCAATAATTCCTTAGCTTTTTCCATCGCTTTCTCTGGAACATTGACTTCTTCTTTCTCCAAAGATGGTTCTCGGTAAATACCAGATACTGCCTGAATTAAAAGACTGTCTTTAACACTCATATTATCTGGCGTTTCGTCAGATAACATATTTGTATAAGAAGTCAAGGTCATCGCGACCGCTGATTTAAATGCATACTGTTCTTGATAATTTCGTTCCTTTTTGTATTGGTTTACACAGAATGCTACTAAAAACCAACCAGGCGATGTTTTTACTGCATTGATTAGTAAATCAATCCACTTAATTCCAATATCCGAAGGTAAAACTGTAAATACAAGATAGACCCATATTATCGTAGAAACAACAGAAATAACAGTTCCAATTATCCAATTTCTCGCATTATTTGATAATTGTTTATTTCGATCATCAAATTTATAGCCTAGGCTACCATCGGCGGCCAAACCAATTAGTTTAATAATAGTTTCTTCTTGAGATTTAATATTTTCATGACTTTCTTTGATTTCATCGTTTAAATTCTTATTATCTGTTTCCAGTTTTAGAATTTTAGCATTTATATTATCAAATTCTTCAAGCTTAATTTGGTATTCTTCATCATAATGTTCGTTAGATTTTTTAATTTCTTTTAGCTCATTATTTGACTCTTTTTGTATTGCCTCAATACTTTGCATAGATTCATTTGATTTGCCCAATAGAAGATTTATTTCATTCCCTTTTATTGATAGATCTTTATGCAATTCCTGAATATTATCTGCTTTAGAAGTAAAATCTTCGATCAGTTTAGTTATTTTCTCAAATTCTTCACTACTTTCGTCCTTTAAATTTTTAAGTTCAGCAACACGCTCCTCTAATATTTTGGACAGTAGTTCAACCCTAGTTTCTGCTCCAGCTAAATCAACTCCTCTTAGATTATGAAATTTAATAGATGACTTATCCCAAAATCCATGGAATATTTCATAATAAATTATTTTATTTAAAACCTCGGCAGCGGCATCTTTATGAGGAAATACTTGTAAATAAGCAAAAAAATTAGTTATCTCATTATTGATATCAATTGTTCCATACTCACTTCCAGTATTTATTACATTCGGAAGAAATAGTCCTAGACCTTGTTCCAATTCAATTTTTAATTGATTGAACGTCCTATCGTATAATGCTTTAAATTCGCTAGCTTTATAATTTCTAAAGAAGATATCCTCAATATTGTCAGTTTTATTGTTATCAGAAATCAATTTATCAAAGTTGAAAGAAAGGATATCTTCTATACCCTTCAATATCCGCTCTTTTTGGCTAATATTCATTTTGTATTACAATTAATATCAAATTTTATCAGAATTTTAAATTTATAGATGTTAAGATGGGAATACCTTTGGGAGACTCTAAAGGACTCCAAAGAATCGCTCCTATATCGCTAAAGATATTGGTGCCGATAACTACATTGGCTGCTATTGGATCATTATATCGTGAAATCTCCCTCCCTTCGATGGAATTGGTCGTGGTTACTATCATGGCATGCTACTTTTCAATCGGGCATGGTTAATACCCAAGCCGAATATAATTATTTATTTTGAATTAATATGTTTGTCAATATTAACTATCTAGATTATTACACACTTCGTAAGGCTAAGGTATTGGTTTGGAAGAAAGGCTGGTTACGGGAAACCGTAGTGCTAAATAGTTTTGAAAAAGGATCTTCGTATTGTCTTTATAGAATGACATACATTTAACAGTGCCTTATATTATTAATAACGATATCAAAAACATGAAAGCATATTTTATTTTAGCAACAGTAATTTTTACAGCATGCACTTCGCCGTCACGTCAACCAGCATTGAAGGAAACTCCCGAAGAGGTTATTGAAAACAGTCAACCGACTACAGAGCCCGTTCTGGACTATATGCCAAGAAATTATACTTATGATGAAATAGCTAAATATGCGATTGCAACCTTGATGTTTCAGCACCACGATAATTTAACTGTAAAAAATGAAGGGGGAATTTATATTGTGTCTTATTTCAAAGATTCACAACAGTATCATTGCAAAATAAAATTTAGTCAGGACCAGATAATATGGGGCGTAGCAGATGGACGGTGGCGGGAGCATCCAATGGATGAGAAGCTATCCTATAAGGAAGTCGGAAATAAACTACTGATCACCCAGCATTTCACCGACGGCTCTAACTCAATAAAGGAATTTCAAGAATAATTCTTTGAATATGGCACAAAGAAAACCTTACAATCCAAACACGAAATATGGTCGTCGCAAATTAAGGGAAGATCATTACCGTCGGGTGGCAAATATGACAGACGATGAAAGAAGCAAACTGGAAGGCAATACCATTGGATGTATGCTATTGTTTATCATCATAGGTGGTTTAATTGTATTTTTTCTATTTGGCGGAGACGGACTTATGAGATGGCTTGGTGGAAAACACCCTTATTAAACAATCCATTTAAACTCTAGATAGCTTAGAGTATAGGGAGCCATAGCAACTCATAAAATTTAACCACGGTATATACTTAATAAAATACTATAATGAAAAGATTTTTATTCATATCACTGAGTGCAACAATACTGTTTGCTAGCTGTCTAAATTCAGAAACAACTGAGTCTACTGAGTTGACAGACACAACCAATGATGAAACAAGTATTGCGGCGCCAACTAAACTAAGCGGATACATGGTATCACCGCCAACCATTTCTACGACACCAACAAAAACCTTATATAGAGCCGACATCATATTAAAGGGTGACGATGGATTAAACGATGAAAACAATAAACAGCTCCTACTCCATCTTTATGATTCCATAAAGAATAGTGATGCAAGCCCGAATGCAGTCAGTCTATTTCTATTTCAAACGGAAGAGCACAGTAAAAGTGGTATGGGACAATGGGTTGCAAGGCTTTCAAAGGCTAAAAACGATGGTGAACCTACCGTAGCTGCACAGCATTTTAAAATTCCTTCGCCTCAAAATGCACCATCTTATCGTAAATCACTTACACTTGAAATTCGAAAAGAGATATTTAAGGAGATTATCCAGGCAGAGGACAAGTCGATGCAAGAGGCCGAAAGAAAGTATCCATTGACGAGCTTTAGTAATGCGGAGAAGAATGATACTTATCAACATCAGTTAGCAAAAAAGTTCAAAGCTGAGATTCAAAAGAAATATAAAGTAGACCAGAAAATACTTAAAGCGATATCATCAGAAGGATTGGAATATAATTGGCCAATGCCTGCAATGAAGAGGTAAAACAAAACAAGAGAGCAATCCAGCGAGAACAAAAGAATAAAATATCCAAAATAAAACTATAATTTTATATAATGAATAGCCAATTTCAAAAAAAACTCTATCATGATTGAACGATTAATTAATCATTCAATTACTAAAATTATAGAGGAATTTGCTGATATTTTCAATGAGTTCGAAATTATGAGTCTTTATATTTTTGGTAATACTATATCAGGAAAAGATATAGATCTAGTAATGGTTTCCGATTCTTTTAAAGGGATATCTCTCCATAAAAGAAAGTTACTTGTGCAAAAAAGCAGCAAAAAAATAGACCCTATTTGTTTCACTTGTTGGGAATTTGAGAAATTTAAATTGTCTAACTCATCATTATGGAAAGAATTTATCAAAAGCGGAATATTAATATATGGATGTGAGAGAAGATTTAATTGAAAAAACTGCAGAAATACAGGATTTTTTAGTTAATAAATATTTTAATCATGAGAGTGGTACTAAACCAACTTCTGTTCAGGATCAAAGACTAATAAATGAGGCTCTTTCAGTGATAACCTCGATATTAGATAATTGCGAGTATGCTTCACATAATAAAGTAATTTTACAAAAAACATTTAGATTGGGTTTAGAAGTAGTCTATGAGAAGTTATTTTATTATTCGGCGTATTATTATTCCTATGAGAAAATTAAAAATGGAGATATAAATGACCAGCAATCTTCATTCTTTCAAATCAATGTAAATACGGCTACTGCAATATCGGTTTTTGAAGGATACAGGAATGGTATCACAGATATTGGCGGTTCAACTGATGATTATTACCTAGAAAGAATGCCTCGTGTACTCTGGAGCCTTAAACTAATACTCAAGGAGAATAGACAAGAATTATTCTTACCATCACTATACGTATTATATAACCTAAGTCAAAGCTTGTCTCTTTATTTACTAAGTGGACATAAATGCTATAAAGCTCAAGTCGGCGATTTACTAAGTGAGGTGTTATCATGGCAGATAAAATTTCATTCTAATATCACTGTCGAACAACTCTTAATGCAAAATACTCAATTAAGATTATTTAAGGATTATCAGTTTTATTTGTCAGAAAAAGCTACAAACAAAAACTTTTCTAAAATTGAAATCCCAAATCATTTCTTTGACGATTATAAAACTGAGAACATTCTAAGAATATTGAGTTCTATATTTTTTTTCGATAAAGATGCTTTCGTGCGAGTTTTTGAACATAAATATAAAGCAATCCGAGATGAAATCTCAAACGAAAAATGTGGATTAAAAACGTTTTTATTTACAAAATGCTTAGCTCAATATATTTCTGCAAGAGGGTTTAAAGATGAGCTCGATTTTTCATTAAAATCGATGCAAAAGAACACTGTGGAATTCTCCAATCATATAAATTCAATATTCAGAAATTATACAAGCAGTGCTTATCTTAAATTATCACAAAATGAATTGGAACAAGTACTATTACTGAAAGATGATTTATTGAGAGAAAAAGTTGCTAATACAATAATTGGCGTGGATCCTCATATCTTAGCAAGAGAATCAAAGAAACCACATGGCGTCTCCGAAATTTCTGATATGGAGATCCCAATTAAACTTAATGGAAGTAGATATTATTTATGTATGCCATTTAAATCTGGGATTGAAATAAACGGCAAAAGTGTTCCCGAGACAATTTCCTATCAGATCTTTAGACCGTTTCTTCACTTTGACAATTGTATTGTTGTATTTATTAGTGCCAAGAGATGTTCACAAAATCTAATGAATTATATAAAAAGGATGAGAAGCAAGCTGGGGTGGAATATTGAAGTTATTGAAAACGAAGAACTGGCCAAACTTCTGAAATCTAATGGTCAATTAGACTAAATATATTTTAAATAAAATCCGAAAAATTATAACCTACTATTTGATATATGGAACAACCATTTTACATTGAAAAGACTATCCAAAGATATATTGACGAATTAAAAGATAGATACGAATGTAATGAGAAGGAATTTAATGAATTGATTAAAGAGAAATTGGTTGGAATAACTAAAAACATTGCTAGTGGCGTTCTAGAAACTATTTTCGAAGCTTGCATTAGCAACAACAGTGACTTGAAACGAAGGGAAAAAGAGATATGCCAAAAGATATCAAATAATTATGAAGAAGGAATAAAAGTATTCGAGGGTTTTATGGAACTTAATGCACAAATAAGTTCTATGTGTTACGAGAAATACTATAAACTGTTTGATACATTTAATGATCAGATTAAACTAGATACATTAATTGCCATACATGTAAGAGCTTGCCAAGTGGCTAATGAAATTTTGGTCTTAATAAAGAATGGTTATGCCGATGGGGCTCATGCTAGATGGAGAACACTCCATGAGTTATCAGTGACATTTTTATATCTATATGATTCAGATTACGACGTTATACACATGTATAATGACTATGAAATCATTGAAAAATATAAAAAATCAAAAGAATATAAGGCATGCGAAGATATATTGGATCTGGAAAAATTAGAAGATGAGGAGTGGATGGAACTTTCCATACAAAGAGATGAAGTTATTGTAAAGTATGGAAAAGATTTTTGTGAGAGTTATGGATGGACAATGAAAGATCTTCCGAAAGGAAGGAGGAATTTTAGAGAACTTGAAAAGTATGTTGGGGTAGAGAATTTGAGAATAATTTATTCGTGGGCCAACGAAAGTGTCCATGCCGGTGTCTCTGGTATTAAAGATAAACTTAGCCTAAGAGAAGAGGAATTCTATCACTTTCTAACAGGGCCAAATGATTGTGGACTTTTGGATCCGGCCCAATATACTTCTTATTCTTTATGTCAAATGAGTGAGGTATTGCTGAGCATGGAAGATTCTTTATTACATACTATATTTGATGAATTATTGATTTATTTCCAGAAAGAAATTGTGAACACATTCTCCAAAGTAGAGATTATTTTAAAATAACTATCATGGCAATAATTAGGTGACCCTAGATCATATTTTTAATGTACAATAAAGAAACAGCATTACTTGGAAAAGAAGCCATCTACATTGATGGAAAGGACAACACAAATGATATCCAGTCCTATTCTTTTATGGGCGAGAAATGTATTGTAGCATTTAAAAGCAGTAATAAAAAATATACTTACAACAGGGATAGAGTTCAGATTATCAAGTCTGCTTTGCAAAGTAAAAAAACGGAGACCACATTCAATTACCTCAAAGAGATTGCAGATACTGTTGGACTTAAATCTGAAGAGGGAAAAAACATCCTTGCAGATAGCTATGAGAGGATATCATTTATCCCTGAATACGCAATCCTAGCCAACTATCTGAATGAAACACATCCGGAAGATTTTGCCTCTTCCTCTCCTATTGAAATCTATCCTTTTGGATTTAACCTCAGTCAAAAAGATGGTGTAAACAATGCTTTTGCTAATCCCCTGAGCCTTATCGAAGGCCCTCCAGGTACCGGAAAAACGCAAACCATTCTTAATATTATTGCCAACGCGGTTATAAATGGACAGAGTGTAGCAGTAGTTTCGAGTAATAATTCAGCAACTAAAAACGTCTATGAAAAGCTGGAAAAGAATGGCCTCTCCTTTGTCGCAGCTTTACTGGGTAATAGTCAAAATAAAAAAGAATTTATAGAGTCGCAATCGGACATCCCTGATCTATCGAAGTTTCAGCTAACGGACAAGCAACTCACTCAAGTCAAGCAGAAAAATAGCGAACTCCTGATACAGCTTACTGAAAAACTGGCTCAGAAGAATGAACTGGCGACGCTGAAACTTTTGCTCGAAAACATTAAAACAGAACAGCGGCATTTCTTGCATACATTACAAACGTCTGTAGACTTCAAAATGAACGGTAGCCTCTCATCGGATCGGCTACTAGCGCTCTGGAATTCGATCACAGATCAGGAACGCACTGGCAAACAGTTTAATTGGTGGAAGAAACTGGTCTATCGCTTTAGGTACCAAATCAAAGATAAGGGCTTTTATACCTTATCACATTGGGACATGATCAGGATTGCTCAATCGGCTTATTACCGAACTAAGATCGCAGAATTAGCGTATCGTATAAAAAGCCTGGAAAAAGCATTGCACAACTTTGCCTTCGATGCAAAAATGAGGGAATATAGTACGATTTCGATGCGTCTGTTTAAAAACGAGCTGCATAGAAGATATCAGCACACAAAGCGCCCAATTTATCAGGAGGCTGATCTGCGCGCTAAGTCTACAAGTTTCATCGAAGACTACCCCGTCATTATGAGTACTACCTATTCACTGCGGAGATGCCTAGCTGAGCATACGGTCTATGACTATGTGATTATTGATGAATCTTCGCAGGTAGATCTGGCAACAGGAGCACTGGCCCTTTCCTGTGCCAAACGTGCTGTCATTGTCGGTGATCTCAAACAGCTTCCGAATGTAGTGGATGCGACAATGGCTCAAAAGACGGATGCAATCTTCCAAGCGTTCAAGTTAGCGGAACCGTATCGTTATGCTAAAAATAGTTTGCTAGCTTCTATCACACAGCTGTTTCCTGATGTACACAAAACACTGCTGAAAGAACATTATCGCTGTCATCCCAAGATTATTGAATTCTGCAACCGTAAATTCTACAACGATCAGCTTATCATTCTCTCCGAACCAACTACCGAGCGCGAACCGCTCTTGGTCTACCGGACAGTGGCTGGTAATCATGCACGTGCGCGAATGAACCAACGGCAAATTGATGTCATCCTACAGGAGATTATTCCACAGCAGCAGCTGGCTTCGGCTGACCTGGGTATTGTGACACCTTATCGCAACCAGACAAATGCATTGCAGAATACATTTGCGGGAACTGAAATAATGGCAGATACGGTAGATAAGTTTCAGGGTAGGGAAAATGATGTGATTATCCTTTCGACAGTCGATAATGAGATCTCCGAATTTACAGATAATCCTAACCGACTGAATGTCGCAATCTCCCGCGCCAAAGATCAGTTGATCTTATTGGTTCATGGCAACAAGTCTGAAAATGAAAGTAATATTGCGGATCTAATCCGTTACATCGAATACAATAATTTTACAATCATACAGAGTAAGTTACATTCTATATTTGACTATCTGTACAAGGGCTATGAGGAAAAAAGGCGTAGAATTTTGTCCCAAAAACGTATCAAATCGGTATTTGACAGTGAAAATCTGATGTATACACTGGTGCATTCTGTATTATCTGATGATAGGTTTTCAAAATATGATGTGCTGCTACATTTTCCGTTAAGAAGTCTGATCCATGATTATTCACTGTTGTCACCTGAGGAAGAGAAATATGCGCGCCATCATCTGACGCATCTGGATTTTCTGATCTACAACAAGCTCGGGAAAAATCCGGTGCTGGCCATCGAGGTGGATGGCTATGCTTATCATGCTCAGGCAGGGCGACAAACCGAACGTGATGCGATGAAAGACGCTATCCTGGAAAAGTATGATCTTCCCCTACTCCGCTTTTCGACTACGGGTAGTGGTGAGCGGGAAAGGTTGGTCAGGAGGTTGGAGGAGATAACTGCTATTAGGCAGTAGATAATAACACGCTACAGGATTGGTAAAAAAGCTGTATCGTACAATATGAAGAAAACTGAAGAATAAAAGACTAGAAATTATCATAAAAACAAATAGTGGTTTTGATTGAGAAAAAAAATGAAAAAAATAAACTTTAAAAACTGGGAATTAATCGTCGATTATGAAATAACCAAAGCGACTTATGAAAAAACTCCATTTGGAGGAAGTGATAACTGTAGATGTAATTACTGCAAGAATTTTGCTGACAATTAAATATACTAACGAAAACTACCGAATAATATGAACATAAAGCTTAGTGTTAATCGAGATTTGAACGCAAATGACATTCTGCAACTTTACCAAGCTAATAAATGGAGTGCAGCCGAAAAACCAGAATTACTAATGAAAGCCCTCTTAAATTCGCATTCTCTGGTTACTGCCTGGGATGGTGCAACATTAGTAGGCCTAGGGAATGCCATTTCAGATGGGTATCTTGTGGTATATTATCCGCATTTACTAGTGCTACCCTCCTATCAAGGCAAAGGGGTTGGTCGTTTGATTATGGATAAAATGCAAGAGATTTATAAGGATTTTCATATGCAGATGCTCACGGCTGATGGAAAGGCTATCCACTTCTATAAAAAGAACGGTTTTGAAAGAGCGGGACAAACGGAACCGATGTGGATCTATTCTGGTGGTGATCATTAAATTGAAGAAATACAAAGTTCGCGCAAATATTGTCAGCAATAATGGAATGATACAAACATTGCAAATATCTTCTAGTAATTCTTTACTAGATTCTAATTCACAAATTAAGAGGAATTGGTTTTACTATTTATGGGCAAACTTGCTGAAGTATCAATAATACTTCAATGATATATATGAACTAAACCATCATTAAAATAAATGGCCAATAAAGTGCCGTTATTCAGATATAAAAAAAATGGCAAATAGAGAGCTATTGCCATTTTTTTATATCTGAAATTATTTAACCAGAGTTGCTTCTAGTTCTACCTTTAAAGTTTCAAACAATGTCTTGACTTCCAAAACTGTACTTGTTTGTTTTACTTTATTTTTAGTGAGCCAGTTTTGAATCACATCAAAGTTTTCAAATAATGCTGTAGAGTCGGTCGTGTAGATATTCAAACGAACGAGATTTCGAGCTTCATATCCACTTGATTGAATTACTTTTTCAAGATTTTCAATAGTATGAAAAATCTGCGTTCTCATACCGGCATTACTCGATATTCCATCTTCACTAATGGCACACTGTCCCGATACATATAAAGTTGAATCTACATGTTTAACTTCAACTGCCTGCACATAATTTCTGGCATCCTGCCAGTTCCAAGGATTGATTACTTTCTTTTCCATCGCTGTAAGATTATTATGAGACAAAGCTCAAGATATTTTTACATTCACCCGTGTGACAAACATCACAATTAAATAAATCAATCAAGAGAACAGACGGCTTAATGTCTCCCTGGATACGCCTAGGTAAGAAGCAAGCAACAATTTTGGAATTCGTTGTACCAAAGCTGGATTTCTTTTTATCAACTGCTCATATCTTTCTTTTGCTCCCAAGGTTAAAAATGACAAGATCCGTTGCTGTGAACCGATATGGCCGGCAATTGATTTACGGAGGAAAAAGCGTTCCATCTTTTGAAGACTGTTGCACAAACATTCAAAATTTTCCAGCGATAGACAAAGTAACGCTGTGTCCTCAAGACATTCCAAAGTAAATGAAGCTTTTCCACTTGTATAAAAGGCCGAAACATCTGTTTCCCACCAATCCTCCATTGCAAATGAAACAATATGTTGCTTAGCATTATCGTCCGTATAATAAAATTTGAGAAGACCGGACAATACAAAGTAGATATAGTTTACGCTATCGCCCTCTCTAAAAATACATTCGGATTTTTTATACTGCTTGTGAATGAAACATTCTTTTACAAATGCAAATTCATCTTCAGTAAGTGTAACGACTTTCTCTATATGTTCTTTTAACAAATTATATTTATCTTCCATTAGTTTCTAAGTACCAATTGTTGCTGATTTTGGTTTGGTTGAATCCATATCAAATATACAAGTGGCCATTCATTTCTACTTCCAGCAACTGCGATACTAAGTATCTGTAATTCGCAGAAAAACGATTACAGCTCCAATTCGGTTGCGTCTAGTTCTTAAATATAGGTAATCCGTCAAAAGATATCAATGGTTCTTGGTTTTTCCAAAATGAAGCTCGTAATTCATATTGATTTCGAAAAGATCAATGAATGCATGTCAACCAATTCAACTGCAAACTTACAGAAGGTATATCTTTTTGCTATTAAGCACTTATTTTATTGAACACAAAAAACAGAAACTTTTCTAAAAATATTGATAACCTCTGTTTTTGAATATATACATAACTTAGCGATTATCAAATCAATCGTTTAGTTTAGACAATAATCCCCCAAATTATTGTTATTATTTTTCAGGCAGACTATCTCGAGTAGTCTGCCTTTTTATTGTATATTATCAATTATCTTGTATAGCGCTTCCCCTTTACACCTTCCTATAAAAACGGCTGCGGCTCTTTTGTAAACAAAAATCTCAATCTGGAAACCAAATAATGAAATAGCTGAAATTCATAACTATTTTAAAGATTTAGATAACTGCGATCTAATGCGGTTATAGTATTTTTGGCAAGGTAATTTTCATAAATGGTGTTTCACAAATTATCTGGTACATTTCTCTTAGCCAGCTGTCCTAATGCAGCTGGCTTTTTTTATAGAATATCTCTATCATAAAAAACCTGTGCAGCTTTGTCTGAAACAAAGTGCACAGGTGGAACTGTAAAACAATTAAAGTATATATGAAAGATTCTTATTTCTGTTCCGAAATACAACGAATTGTAAAGCCGGAAGTTTTACCTAAATTATTAGGCTGATTGTAATTAGAAGTCCGTATTTCTACTGTATTCTGTACAAAAGAAAAACGTGTCAAATTGCTGCCACTTACAGATGAGGTCCAATAATCACCACTTCCCCCTCTCCAAGTAAGCTGCCCATCTTTAGCAGTACGATATCCAATGGCGGGGAAAGTTAGTTTCACATTCGGATTTGTTTTGCTGGTAAAAACTTTTGCGGCACCGATTGTATTTGCAGTGCTGCTATTCGTCCATGTACCGATATTACTTGCAGTCGTATTTTTAATTAATTCCTCATATTCCTTTCTAGTCGGTAATCGGAAACCGCTGGGACAAGGATCGTTTGATGTTTTCACGGGATTGCTTTCCGTCCCACTGTTCCAAGATCCATCCGGTGCGCTACTGGTATTCCATCCGGAAATAGCTCCATTTCCAGTACTAGAGGTGGCAGCTACGGCCGATCGACCAAATTGATAATAGTTACCGATTAGATCTCTAACACTTGGATTCTGATCAGGGTCAAGATTGTAATCTGCTTTAAGATTATGACGCATCCAGATCTGACCATTTATCCTGACAGAAAACAATCCTGCATGAAGTAAATTACCGTCAGTTCTAGTTACAGTAAGATTTAGGTTGTATTTTACACCAGGTGTAATCGTCAAGTTCGTTATCGCTGGGATGTCGGTCCGTGTTGTTCCTCCGATCGTTAATTTTGAAATCTTAAGTGATCCATCAGTTGCGTCACCGTTTAAAATAGTCGTGGCAGAAACTTTCCCTGTATTGACTCCAGCAAAAGAAAGCGCGGTATTTCCTTTGGTTCCCAAACGAGTAATTCCTGCATCTGACAAACTAATATCCGCATTTGGATAATGTGAATCAAATGAAGCTTCAATTGCCTCAATATTCTTACCTGTTGAAGTCGCATCAATAACGGTTGCGATCTGGCTAAATTTATGATTGAAAATAATACTCAAATAATTATCATTTTCACTCGAAACTTTCAGATCTGTGCGATAATACATAAAATCGGCATTACCCTTTAGGCCAGAAATGGATGTATGATCAAGTGTCTTACTTTGGTCGTTAAATGTCAGTGCAGGATTCTCCGCCGTACTATTGATAGAATAGGCAATGAAGGTATACTGACCACCATTCAATGTCAATTCCTCACCATTGGATTCTTGACCACGAACATAGTCCCTGTCAGTCACATACCCTCCTGATTTATCAAATACCACAACTTTATACTTTACACCTGACGCGACATCCTCTTGAACAGCTGCTGCTCTTTTAATATTTGAAGCCCGCAAAACTGATTCTGTTTTCTCATTTTGGTCTCCATACGCAGGAGAAAGTTCAACGTTCAATGAAAAGTCCGCATCAAGTGGGACGATCCTTCGTTGAGCAGTTACTGCAGCCCTTTGAGAATGGACTGATGCATTTTTTGTTCCGATGTTTTCTGAATTATTAAATTCAGAATTTGTTACTGTTACAGTAACTTTTGCCTTCCCATTTGCAACGGAATTATTTGCCTCCCTCTTACAGGAAAAAACACTCAACAACAGAAATAGACAAATAGGTGATGTATAGGAACGAGATTTACTTTTTATTTCATACATATTCTTAACTTTAAATTCCAAATTAATTTTTACCATTCTACATTGCTGTTACTATCAGAGCCAGTATCCCATTGACTCTTTACCTCATTTGAACTGCTACCAGGCTTAACGGCGGCCGATCCGGCAGCGATACCTTGTTCCATTTCAACTTCTTCCACGTTAAGTTGAGGTGATACATACTTCATTTTTTTTCTGTGATTTTCCATAATCTCCATGAATTAATTAAGTTCTATTTTTAGTAAATTTTTCTTGGATTAAAATTATTAACATATATCAGCAAATGTCAATACTATAAGTTATTAAAACCTTTATAATACTTCTTAAAATCCGATATAAAGCAAGTGAAGCGCTTCCCTGAACCAACTTCTAATGTTTACAAACAATATTTATGATTTAGGCAGTTTAATCTAATCGGTCAAAAAGTGGACGTACTTAGTCATAAATTCCTTGACTGATCTTCAATGCTATCCGGGAAATAGGCATAATCTTGATCTATTGTGGAAATTAAGGGGGAATAACACCCCCTTAACATTTTCAATTTATTGTTTTGTTCCTTCTAATGTACTTATACTTTTGGCTGGGATGGAGATCGAATAAGCTCCAGCGGATATTGGGTTAATAGCCCCCACATTTCCCCAGTGTCCAGAACTTGTCGCAGTTGTCTGAAAATTATTCAACGGTCCACTGGAGAAACCAGTTAAGTTTATGTTCAACTGAACAGCAGATGTTCCACTATTGGTTATGATCATCACAAATTTTCCCGTTTGAGGATCCTTATAGGCCGAAAGTAAAAGACCGCCTCCATTTTGGACTGCAACGTTGATACGTTGGTAGCCCGCTTTGACAAACCGGGAATAGTGTCCCATTACGTCGTAGGTTTTTGGGAATTCCAGAGAACCATTCGGACGTGTGCAAATTAGGGACTCATTGTTTTGAATAGCAAGCATACCGAGCCAAAATACATAAGCACTGGCATCACACTCGGCCAATAATTTATGCATATTTGCCGCTAATTTCAATCCCCCCTCGATTCCACTGTCATAGTTACCACCATCATCGGAAGCCTCTGTCACCCACATCGGCTTTCCACCTGTGCCAAAAGTCCATTTTGATGGACTCTGGTTAAAGCCCCTCTTTCCACTGATAATCTCACTAATCTCAACATAACCATGGCCAGCAAGAATATCCACATTACTTTTATCCATACCAGATAAGAAACTATTCGCGGTGCCCCAAGCAGCATTTTCGGATGATATTATTTTTGTGGTCTGAAGCCCTGCCTCATTCAATGCAGGTCTTAGGTTATTACTTATAAATTCACCTAAATTCTTAGATGTCCAATAGGATGCATCCCAATCCGAAAAAACATTTTCAGGTTCGTTCGCAGGCGATATCGCATTGATAACAATTCCTTCATTTTTAAACGATTTAACAAATCCTGCCAGATAACGGGCAAAATTAGTGGACGAAGTGCTGAAATTAAGACCATTGAACCACTTTCCGGAAATACTACTTGGATCTGTCTTCATTGACAATGGCGGAGTCCAAGTACTTGCCAATATGAATGGAACCTGGAAACGCTCTTTGGCTTTTTTCAATATCCATACCTGACCAAGCTGTTCTTTTTCATCCGCTGATAGATTCTGATAAGCCGCGCTATTCCTATCTACGTCGATTGAAACATTGGATGGTTTAATGCTTACGACCCTACTCTGTTGATCAAAAGGATAAGTATGAAGAACCTTACCACGCAATATATTTAATTTAAGTCCACTATTTCCCCATAGGTAATCTAAAATGCTATCTCTCTTGGCAGATTCAAAGAATGGAACGATACGCCCACCAAATGCGCCAAACCCATCTATTTTTTGAAACGTCTGATTCCAATCCACTGTAGCTGTAACACCTGTATCAGCGGCTGCGGCAGCTTTGCGGATATTACTGGATGCTAAATCTTCATTATTTAGTGCGGTCTTTTTACATCCTCCAAAAAGTACAATAGAGGAAAAGGCCATAATTGCATATAAACAATTATGCTTGTTTTTTATTCTGATCATAAGGTTTTTAAAATTATATTTATTGTTCTTATAAAACTGAAATGAGCACAACTAGGTATGCTGCTACTTGGTTAGTAATTAGGTCATGCCATTGGGATTATCCGCTCATAAAAGCCTCCTTTCTATCTTTAGTCTAACTTGGTTATATAACACTAAGATAGCTTGATGAATTGACTGCCGTAAAGCAAATAAGTTATGAAAATCAGTACTTTAATTTTAGTTTTCCGATATCAACCTAACTATCAGATTATTTTTAGTGCTAACCACTACAAAATAGAAATCTGACTTCGTCCCTGACAATCGCCAGTCATTTAATTTAATAATCGGGATGCCTTGATCTAAAAATATCGGTACAACTTTCAATGTAAAGTATCTTAAGACAAGGAAATTTTGAATTTTCAATCCAAAATTTCTTAATAATATCTGATTTTTATAAATAATATAAAGATTTTGAAAACACTATTTTTCAGCAACTTACCTAACTTTAACAACTGATAAATGAATCTTCTAATCCTACTTCATTAATTATATAGGTTGAATTATATAGGTTGAATCGGAAGTAGATTTTTTAAATGGATTTAGTAATTATCTCCTTATGTCAAAGGCAATAGAAGATCAAAGCATAAAAAAAAATAAAATAAAGATCCTTGAGGACGAACTACATTCTGAACATATCAGAAAAGAAGCGCATCTCACGGTTGGACATTTTTTCGAGTTACTCGAAGATCATTTTGCAACTCGAAAAACAATCGAATTCTATGCCGTACAATTAGATACAACTTCCAACAAATTAAACAAGTTGATCAAAAGTTATTTTGGGTTTAGCGCAACTGAACTCATAAAAATACGCCTCCTCATAGCAATCAAGAAGGATTTAGCAACCACAGAAACTTCAATAAACATGCTAGCAAAAAAATATCTTTTCAGTAGCGCCAGTGCATTTAATCGGATATTCACCCTGTATACAGGTATGGCCCCTACAAGATTCAGAGCACTAGCCTACAATATTAACTTAATCAAATGATGCGAACATCCTAAACTTATTCAGTTAACATAACAAAGCAAAAATCCTTATTTAGAGACGATATAAATTTTAACAAAGAAACCCTATGACCATTGAAAAATACCTCCAGCATAGAGCACCAGTTCAGGCGAACGACCAGATAATATGGTCGTTCATTAATTTAGTAGAACAGTATTATATTCAGCATAAATCCATTAAATTCTATACAGACCAACTCAATATTTCTCCAAGAAAGTTAAATGATATCATTGAAAATTACTTTGGATTATCACCATCAAAAATTATACATAAGTTTCTCGAAATAGAAATAAAAAAGGAACTTACAACTACGGACAAGCCACTAAAAGAATTATGCTATAGCTTTGGCTTTAACAAGCCGAGTACTTTCACAAAATACGTAAAGAATATAACTGGTGTTACACCGAGTAGGTACAGAGCATTAAACGCTGTTCTGCCAACGACCAAGCACAAGACAAAGATACTCTTTTAGGGTATCTTTGTTCTCTTCAACCCCAAGCCCTCTAATTAACTTTTGTCCATAATAGCCCTGTACTCTTTCGGGGTCATGCCTGTCTGCGTTCTAAAAAAGAATGAAAAATGAGAAACATATTGAAAGCCCAGCTCAAAAGATATCTCCTTAATGGTATAATCGGAACTGTGCAGTAGCTTCTTAGCCTCTAAAACAACTCGTTCATAAATAAATTCTAACGGTGATAATTTATATTGTTTTCTACTTATAACCCCAAGATAGTTGGGCGTGATACATAGTTGTCCTGCGTAAAAAGATACCCGCTTTTGGGTTTTAAAGTATTTATCCACCAGGGAGTGAAACCGGAAACCGATATTATTATGGTAATTCAATCCTGCTTCTCCATTCACTTCTTCAACCCAGAGATTTATCATGAGCGCCAGCAGTCTGACTCGGGCATCGATAAGCTCCGGAAATATAATTTCGGAATCTATTTCTTTTCGTATTGCATGGAACTCAGCACTTAATTTCTGATAGGTCTCATCGTTGGGCTCTATCATTTCATGCGGGCTGCTCATGGAAAAAGTATGCTTTAACGTTGGTGAGAAAGTTTGTAGAATAGCATCATCAACGATCAATCTTCGTCCTGATACTCCTTTTGGTAAGCTCCATTGATAGATGCGGTCCGGCAGATGAATGAACAGCTGTTTTGAATTCAAACGATAGATATTATGGTTTGTTATACATTCGCCATGATCACATTTGTCTAAAATAATAATGGTAAATGAGTTTTCTGGGAAACGGTTGAGTTCATCTGAGCTGACCTCATCCTGATATATGACCTTGATTTTTCGATTATCTTTTTTTTCGGAACTTGTAGCACCTTTCTTCGCCTTCATCAATGTGATTATTATTGCAGAACACTAAATTAAAAAATACTTCCCATTATCTTTTAAAAACTCCCAATTTTTAATTTAAGGAGTATTATTCAGAATTATTAACCCAAAAGCTATCATCAATTGTGATAACACTATCATTACTCACCAATAATAGAAAGACCAATAAACTGCTAGAAAAACAATCAGTATATTTGATAGAACATAGGTTGTAGAATTAGGATAGTGTTCATGATCACAGACAAATTAGGAAGAAGAATTAATTATTTACGGCTTGCAATAGTAGACCGCTGTAACCTCCGTTGCACCTATTGTATGCCTGAGCAAGGTCTCGACTGGATCAAACAAAAAGATCTCCTGACAGATGAAGAACTGTACAGAATAAGCAAAGTTTTTACAGAACTGGGTGTAAATAAAATTAGAATCACCGGTGGTGAACCATTTGTCAGAAAAAACTGCATGGGCCTAATCGCCAACATTGCGGGATTAGAAGGTATACAGGATCTTAGTCTAACAACGAATGGTTTACTAACCTATCCCTATATTCCACAGTTAAAAGCGTTGGGAATAAAGTCAGTCAATCTTAGCCTAGATACAATGGACAAGGACAGATTCTTGGAAATCACACGTAGAAATAGTTTTGATAAAGTAATCCGTACTTTGGATGCTCTCTTGAAGCATGACATCAAAGTGAAGATCAATACAGTCGTAATGGAAGGCCGTAATATAACAGATATCATCCCATTGATACAACTGGCCGAAAAAAATCCCATCGATATACGCTTTATAGAAGAAATGCCTTTTAATGGGAGCAATAAAAAAATATCCATCAAATGGGATCATAGGCAGATACTAGATCATATCAAAGCACATTTCCCAACTATTAACAAAACTATCGATCCCAAAAGTTCAACATCGTACAATTATCAGATTCCCGGATTTCAGGGGAGCGTGGGGATTATAGCGGCATATACGCGCTCTTTCTGTGGTGACTGTAACAGGATTCGCATAACGCCTGCCGGTGTATTAAGAACCTGCCTGTATTCGGAGAGTGGCATCAATCTAAAAGACCAAATGCGCAGTGGAAAAAATGATGATGAGCTCAAAAATAGTATTCTTGACGCTATTCAAGATAAACCAATGATGGATGGGTAGCACAGGAATTAAATCAGTCCGTAACGGCCAATATGCAATCTATGGCGACAATAGGAGGATAAAATGGAAATGATTACCGTACAGCAAGCCGAAGATATCATTCTTACCCATTTACTGGATTATGGAATTGAAGTTGTTTCTTATGAAACAGCGACCGGCAGAGTTCTTGCTGAAGACATATGTGCAGATAGGGATTTACCTCCTTTTGACAGATCGACTGTAGATGGTATTGCCATACGATATAATGCATACGAAAGAGGAATCACTACCTTTAGTATTAAAGCCGTCCAGCCTGCTGGAACAGCAGCTATAACTCTTACTTCTGATAACGAATGTGTGGAAATAATGACAGGGGCTGTGATAGAAAATTCTTTAGATACAGTCATCCGCTATGAAGACATAGCAATTGTGAATGGAATGGCGACTATTCCTCAGCATATAGCTATAAAAAGAGGGCAAAATATCCATCTAAAAGGTAAAGACAAGCTAAAAGGACAAATACTCGTACAAGCAGATCATGTGATTACTCCGGCTATTGTCGGCATAGCAGCCTCTGTAGGAAAAACGACCTTATCGGTTCGCAAAACTCCAAAAGTTATTATCATTTCCACAGGTGACGAAATGGTAAGCCCAGATATCGAACCAAACTCCTATCAATTGAGGCGTTCAAATGGGATTACTATAGCATCTGCACTGAATAAATATAAAATTCAGGCAGATTTGCTCCACATTAATGATGACATTGCAGCAATAAAACGTACGCTTTCAGCCTGCTTAGAGAAATACGACGTCTTGCTCATAACCGGCGGAGTATCGATGGGCAGATTTGACTATCTACCGCAAGCTTGCAAAGATCTGGGGATTGAAAGGCTCTTCCACAAAATAAAGCAAAAGCCCGGCATGCCTTTCTGGTTCGGGAAAAGCCAAAATCAGCAACTTGTCTTTGCTTTCCCCGGAAATCCGGTATCTGCATTTATGTGCCTGAATAGATACTTTATTCCCTGGTTGAAAAAATCCCTAAAAATATCAGAGAGCTTATTTCAATATGCTATCTTACAGCAAAATATCAGCTTCCCTCCTGCTTTACAGTACTTTGCTCAAGTAAAATTAGGTATCTCAGAGCAGGGAAAATGCACTGCGGCCCCTGTGAATACAAATGGATCCGGAGATTTTTCTCACCTTGCTGATACAGACGCATTTATAGAGTTACCTTTGGAAAAGGATATCTTCAGACAAGGAGAAGTGTATAAAATATGGAAATATAATGATTAAGAAGATATGAATGATTTTTCACACCTCAATAAAAAATTACAGCCAAAAATGGTGAATGTATCTGCCAAGCAGATTACCCACCGAAAAGCTGTAGCAAAAGCTACTGTAATATTGCCCGTTGAAATTTTAAAGAAACTGGCATCGGAGGACTTTAAGACGGGGAAAGGATCCGTTTTCCAAACGGCAATTGTAGCAGGTATTATGGCCGCAAAAAATACAGGTAACCTCATCCCGCTCTGCCATCCGATCGGTCTTGAAAATTGTCAGATAGATATTGACCTCAACGATAATAATGAAATCGAAATTTACTGCACTGCCCAGGTGGAGGCGAAAACCGGAATAGAAATGGAGGCATTAACAGGAGCATCTATTGCTGCGCTAACAATTTATGATATGTGTAAGGCATTAAGCCATAATATCACCATTAAGGAAATTAGATTAATCGAAAAATCTGGTGGAAAAAATGATTTCAAAAGATAACTCAAAACTACCAAAGCTCAATGGGCTAGTACTTGCTGGAGGAAAAAGTACCCGGATGGGGCGCCCAAAGGATCTCTTAAAATGGTATGGAAAAGAGCAGCGCTACTATGCGGCTGATCTTTTAACTACTTACTGCGATGAAGTCTTTATCTCATGCAGACAGGAGCAATTAAACAATTTGGATATTGGCTATCACCCACTCCCCGATACTTTCCTCAACCTCGGCCCCCTTGGCGGTATTCTATCAGCACTTCGTTTCAATAGAAATTCCGCATGGCTGATTGTAGCCTGTGACCTCCCTCTGCTCGATACAAAAACATTGGAAATTTTAATCAACTGCCGCGATCCTGAAAAAATTGCAACAACCTATAGAAGTCCTTACGATGGTCTTCCTGAACCATTAATTACTATTTGGGAACCAAAAAGTTACCCCATTTTACTTAATTTTTTAGGTGATGACGTGACTTGCCCCCGAAAGGTATTGATCAATAGTGACATCCTGATTCTGGATCCACATGATCCAGATGTTTTAATGAATGTGAATACACCAGAAGAGGCAAAGAAAGCAAGCCAGATTCTACGCATAAAAAAATACTAGTTATGGAAGATCAATTCGAACGTTACCAATGTCAGATCGCATTACCGGACTTCGGTGTTCCGTCTCAGAAACTCCTGAACAAGGCCAAAGTTCTTCTCGTAGGAATGGGGGGGCTTGGCTGCCCTACTGCACAGTATCTTGCCGCCGCAGGAATAGGAACAATAGGTATTGCCGACGATGATACAGTCTCGTTGAGCAACCTCCACCGTCAGATTTTATATGCTCCCCAAGATCTGGGATTGTATAAAGTTGATGTAGCAACACAAAAATTAAAACAACAGAACCCTACCATTGATTTAATTCCATATCGAATGCGGGTCTCTGCATCCAATGTAATGGAGCTGATAGCAGAATTTGATCTGATCATTGAAGGAACGGATAATTTCGATACAAAATATCTGTTAAATGACGCTTGTGTGATCGCGGGCAAACCGCTGATCTATGGTGCGATCCATCAATATGAGGGACAGGTAAGTATATGGAATGTATTGCAAAATGATGGTACATATTCAAGCAATTACCGTGATGTTTTTCCAGAGGTGGAACCCTCACAAATACCCAATTGCAGTGAAGGTGGAGTAATCCCACCATTAGCGGGAATCGTAGGCTGTATGCAGGCCAATGAAGCAATTAAATACCTAACCGGATCTGCTGATATGCTGGTAAATAAATTATGGACAATAAATGTGGTTAGTGGTAGAACCCAAACAATTAAACTGCGCAAAACAATGCATGCAACCATCACTTCCCTCCCCCAGACAATACCGCTGATGACTTTAGAACAATTAAAACAAACTGTACATAACCTTGAAATAATTGATGTTCGCTCAGCCGAGGAACACAAAAAATTTAATATCGGTGGAAAGAATATCCCTTTGAATCAACTTCATGATCTGCTCCCTGTTCTCGGTAAATCAGCACTTCCCATTGTCATCTATTGCCTGTCGGGTCAACGTAGTATGGAAGCAGCAAAGAAAATCAAAGAAGCATTCCCTTCAAAAGAGATTTATTCATTGAAGGGCGGTATTAGTCACATCCATCATTAAATGTTATCTATTCTTATCATCCTTTTATCGGGATCAATCTATGATATTATGAATTGTCTTTTGGCCAAAATTAGTCTTCTCGCCCACCATTTCGTAAATAGTCTCATCAATCATATGACTCATGCTATTTAATGCTAAATCATTGGCTTCTGTCCCGAACGGCTCTTCAATCTCATCGGCAATTGCTTCAAATGCAACAAAGGTATAAGCAACAAAAACAACGATAAGGGGCATAAACCAGCCTAAAGTATCAACCAACCCAAAAGGTAGAAGTGAACAATAAATATATACTGTCCGATGTAATAGGACACGGTAACTGTATGGAATTGGTGTTGAAACAATCCTTTCACAGCCCCCAACCACGTCCGCAAGCTTATCTAGATTTTCATCAAATCTCGCCTGCTGAATGGAGTCTATCCTACCCATATCTTTCTCACGTTGCAACCATTCACCCATCATTCGCATCAAAATAACAGGTTTATACTTTGATTCAATAATAATTTTCAGGGTAGCAGCATCCAGCCGTTGCCTAAGATCATCATAAGGATCACTTCCTCTTAACTGATGTTTGAGTGCAAATATAAAAGCACTCAACAATTGAATAAACTCGTGTAACGTCCCAGGTTCATTCGCAGAACTGTTCCTTAATGTAAGTGCCTGCCGGATTAACGATCTTGAAATATTCAATAAACTGCCCCATAGTTTACGTCCTTCCCAAAATCTATCATAACTGGCATTATTGCGAAAGCCCAAAAATAACGCCAGTACAAAACCGAACAACGTAAGTGGTGCTGGATTAAGAGGTACTTTAAAAGAGAAGATCATGCCATGAAGATAAGCGACTCCAACAGACAATATGAAAAGTAAGATCAAGCGGGGCAATAATGCTGGTAGCACAGAACCATGCCAAACAAAAAGCATTTTAAACCAATTTTCCTTTTTCCGTATAATCATAACTCTCGTCTATCCTCAATATAATATATACTATTTTTTATTCGTTATTACATCTCGCTAATCACTAAGGGCGTTGTATTGCGCCCTGATAAAGCATCTTATCCACCTTTTTGTAAACCTCAGGATCGTGTTTTTTAATTTTTATTTTAACATACTTTGAGGCTGGCATATTACTTTCCTTTACAACATTGTTAACTGAAACCAGCACATTCGTCTCCGGAAAATAAGTGACCGTGTTCTTTTCGGGAATCTGATAGGAGACAATAATAAATAGCGGAGCCACACGTTCGATACCATCATCATAATTAAACAGGTCCACACGTTCACCGGCCTTAAATCCTCCCTTATCGATATCCGCCTGATTCATAAAAATTACCCTGCGCTCATTTTTAATCCCACGATAACGATCGTCCAATCCATAAATTGTAGTATTGAACTGATCATGGGTACGTGTAGTGGCCATCATATATTCATCCATTGCAAGCGTATTGTCAGGTATATCGGTCAGTGTAAAGGGTGCACGGCCACCAAGATCTTTGGCAAAATATTGCTTATCACGTGCCGCATTCGGAAGATAAAAACCACCTTTCTGGCGTACTCGGACATTATAATCCTCAAAACCCGGAATACATTGCTCAATATCATCCCGAACTGCATCGTAACTATCATGATAACGTTGCCAGTCCACTACCGCCCGCTCGCCTAATGTAGCCATAGCCATCCGGCAGACAATCTGGGTCTCATTGATCAGATTCCTAGAAACTGGATCCAGCATACCCTTGGAGTCCTGAACAACACCCATTGAATTCTCAGTGCTGACAATCTGTACCTCTCCATTTACAATATCTTTATCACTTCGACCATATGTAGGTAAAATCAATGCCTCTTTGCCATGGACGAGATGCCCACGATTTAATTTGGTAGAGACTGATACCAATAGATTAAGTTTGCGTAAGGCATGTGCAGTATAGGTCGTATCTGGTGTTGCTGACAGAAAATTACCACCCATACAGAACATCACCTTGACTTTTTCTTCGTGAATGGCCTTGATGGCCCGAACAACATCATAACCATGTTTTCGCGGCATCTTAAATCCATAGAAGTTTTCAAGGCGATCCAATTGCTCATCCGTAGGTTTCTCATCAATCATCATTGTCCTATTTCCCTGAACATTACTATGTCCACGGACCGGACAGACTCCTGCGCCCGGGATTCCTATGCTCCCCTTTAGTAAAAGTATATTTAGAATCTCACGGATCATGTCCACGCCATTGGGCTGCTGTGTCAGTCCCATTCCCCAACAGAAAATAATACGCTTTTTAAAAGCTAAGGTGGCAGCGGCCTCATACAATGCCTCCTTGGATACACCTGAAAGCGAAGCCAGCTCAGCCAGATTATAGTTATCAAACTGCTTTAGAAAATCTTCATATCCTACCGTTTTTTCCTGAATGAATGGTGCATCGAATACTGTACCTGAGCTTTTCTTCTCAAACTCGATCAATAGAAGTTCCAGGGCTTTCAATAATGCCATATCACCATTGATCTTTACCGGTAGATAGAGATCCGCCAGCTGTGTTCCCCCATGTAGAATCGCACCGACACTCTGCGGATTAATAAAACCCATTAGTCCAGCTTCTGGCAGAGGATTGATCGCAATGATCTTTGCCCCGTTTTGCCTTCCTTTTGCCAAGGCGCTCATCATACGCGGTGCATTGGTCCCCGGATTCTGCCCAATAATGACGATAACCTCTGCATTGTAAAAATCTTCCAACGTTACCGTCCCCTTGCCGATACCTATCGTAGGACGCAAGGCTGAACCCGAGGTCTCGTGACACATATTTGAACAGTCAGGCATATTATTGGTTCCAAACTCTTTAGCGAATAACTGATACACAAATGACGCTTCATTACTCGTTCTTCCGGAAGTATAAAACGCAGCTTCATCCGGCGATTCAAGCGCATTGAGATGCTCAGCTATTTTCTTAAAAGCATTATCCCAACTTATTGGCTGGTAATGGGTCGCTCCCTGAGGCAAATACATCGGGTCGGTAAGCCTTCCCATCTTACCAATCTGATAATCGTCAAGTTTAGCGAGATCAAACACACTATTTTGTTTGAAAAACTCTGGTGTAACCCGCTTACTAGTCGCTTCCTCCGCAAGCGCCTTAGCTCCATTTTCACAGTATTCTCCTAGTACGGAACGTTCATCATCAGGATCAGGCCACGCACAACTTGGACAGTCAAAACCTCCTTTTTGGTTCATTTTGAACAACGCCCGCATCCCTCGGATAGCTGCCTTCTCCTCAAATAAATCACTGAAAGCCGCCATTACTGCCGGAATACCTGCAGCAGATTTTTCAACATGTGTGAGCTTTAGATCAAGTAATCTATAGGGATTCTCCGCGTTAGGTTCCTTTTTCAATTCTTTCTCTACTCCTTTTTTATCAAATTCTTCCATAACCTACGATATTTATTTGATATTTAAATGATTAGCAATTAAGATTTGGATTTGGATAATTATCACTTTGATCCTCAACCGTGTTATCAATACATACAAAATCCTTTTCGATCAAAAGTTTCACTTCTCCAGCCTGCCCATTAAAACCCACTATTTCCGTTGTTGCCAGCTCTTCGACCATATGTTTGGGAACTCCTAGCACAACGCTATCCTCGACAAAACTTGCAGTTAGCTCCCGACCATCTATTTGTTCTATCTTGTAAATAAATGGTCTTCCGATAAATGATGTAACACTCGATACAACACCATTTTTGCCTAACTCAGCTACTTCAGACTGTGTCAGGCGATATCTTACCGAATTATCTTTAATTCTTATTTTCATTTTTACTTTTTTTAAAGCACATTTACAATGCCGCATTTTCTATCACCGATAAACACACATACTCAATTTTTATAACCTAATAAAAATTATCCCTGGCAATGAATGTAAACTGCACTGAACTTATCATTCTTTCTCGATTTTAAGATTGTTTCCCTTATGATAAATATTAAACCGATGATCACGGAGAAATCCTAGCAAAGTAATATCAAATTCTTTGGCTAAATCTATTGCCAGACTCGAGGGTGCACCTATTGCTGCCACAATAGAAATACCAGCCATAGCTGCTTTCTGAATAAGCTCAAAACTTGCTCTACCACTTAATAGAAGAATACTATTCTCCAACGGCAGTTTGTTGGTAAGCAAAGCATGACCAATGAGTTTATCCAAGGCATTGTGTCTGCCAACATCTTCCCGAAGGGCAAGCAGATTTCCATCCAAATCAAAAATACCGGAAGCATGAATTCCACCGGTAGCACTGAAATTATTCTGAAAAGTCTGCAACTTCTCTGATAATTGATAGAGAACATGAACGGATATCCCCCGTTCTTCCCGCATCTGCAGATCAAATATGCTCACAGTCCGTATTGATTCAATAGACCCTTTTCCGCAAACTCCACAGCTGGAAGTCGTATAAAAGTTTCTATCCGCTTTCATCAGTTGAGGTATAAAATTTTCCATCAGCTCAACCGTCACAATATTTTCACTATTTCTAGAACATAATACCTCCGAATGACCGATAGCCTTGATCTGATGATTACTCGAGATAATACCCTCAGTAAAAAGAAAACCTGCGGCTAGTTCACTATCATTACCCGGGGTACGCATCGTAACAGACACATTCTTAAGCACCATCTCTCCTCCCAGATCATATAATAATCTAATTTCAAGCGGTTCTTCAATGGCAATATCATCCAAATAAGAAAAACTACTCAGGCCCTTCATTTTAACAATCTCGATCTTCCTGACCGATTTATTTTCCTGTAAATCCGCTTTCATTTCACAATAACGCTAGTTAACTAAAAATAAACCCTCATATTAAATATACGAAATTATGCATCCATAATTAGGGATGCGCGGCAACCCATTCAGCACCATTTTCAAAGATCTCCTTCTTCCAGATGGGAACACGTTGTTTAGTGGTATCAATAATATATCGACATGCATCAAAAACTTTATCGCGGTGACCTGCATTAACCACAATAATCACGGCAACGTCAGTCGGATACAAAATTCCTATACGATGATGAACGACTACATTCCTTACAGAAAACTGCGCGATAGCAGCTTCCGCTATTTTTCTTATTTCGTTAATCGCCATCGGTTTATAACATTCAAATTCTAAACGCAGAACACGTTCCCCGTTTGTCATATCCCGAACATTGCCAATAAAAATAGCATTTCCTCCGCTTCTCGGATCCTCTGTAAGAGCTAGACAATCCGTTATATCCAATTTATCCGCTGTAATTCTAATATCAATCATATCGCTATCCTCCACTTACTGGTGGTATCAAAGCAATCTCATCGCTGCTTTCAATGATGCGATCGCCTTCGGCATACTCCTCATTGACGGCAATAAAAAAAGATTTTAATTGCTTTAATTGAGGAAAATCTGTTTCCAATATATGACTCAATTGTCCAACAGAAATTCCTTCCATTACGACAATTTCTTTTTCTGCTGCGCCCAAAATATCTTTTGTAATTCCAAAAGCTAATATGTTAAGTTTCATGTGCATCTATTTGTACATAAATTTACCAATTCAAAATGTCCCAAATCTTGCTGGATAATTTATTTACAATATTAGTCATTTTAAATAGTCAACCTGACGTGCCAATTTAAAAGACTGTATAATGATTCGTGAAAAAAATAACACATATTGTGTATCTAAAAAGCAAAACGAAAAACTACAGCTAAATTTGGAAAACACCGCAACGGTCATATAATTTCTTTCATATTTGGCTAACAGAGACTGAATTTATTTACATGTTTTACATAGAGAAGCTGCCTATGAGATATATAGATATAAAATATATAAATAAGAGGAATGTTCGGCTATACCCGGAGTTAGGAAACTAAATAAAAACGAATGGATAAAAACCACAAATGGAGTGAACAGCCGGATGCTTCACCCCTTTTCTCCAAATATATGAATACCTGTAAAAAGATACTGGAGAAGCTATGTCTACACACACATATGGAAACATTGATCATTCATAGAAAAATAAATGAAAAGCTATCCTTCTGGTATCGATACGATGCATTAGTTCATAAACTTACAATCGGATCAGACGAGGATTATAATATCTGCAATAATATCCAATATGAACGTGATCCAATTGTCATTGAAGATGCAGAATCCTGCGAAAATTTAGGCTGGAAGAATTTGCTGCTTCACAATAATATAAGGAGCTATATTTCATATCCTTTCACAGACAAAGATGGTGGCGAGCTTGGATATTTATTTTTTATAAATACGAACCCAATGTTCAGGGATAAATCTATCTCAAGTGATATGCTGAATTTTTGCTGTGATCTAATTGCGATCAATTTTACCTCAATATGGGATATACCAGACAGTATATAAAATATAAATGCATATTTTAACTATACACCTAATCAATAGCATATTATTAAAAACCTTAATAGAAAAATCAATACAATAATCTGTAAAAGAGGTCGAATTAGCATTGGATTCATTCCTTTAAAAAAATGAATATTTACAATTGATAACAATAAAAATTATGGCAACAAAAAATCCCTCATATACACATATGAGATCTCAGAATGTCACTGATTATCCAAATAACAATACCTTTTTTCTTGTTTGGAACTTTAAAGAAAACATCACTCCATCAAAAATACAAGCTGTTTTCCAACGTGTTTGTGCTTTGGTGATCAATTTAAACAATTCAGCATTGGACCGCTTTCCAAATTCAAGAGCAAGTTGCGTGATGGGGATCGGATACGAGGCCTGGATAAAATTGGAGCTCCCAAAACCATTACCAAAAGAATTAAAAAAATTTGAAGAGATCAGAGGAATAAAACATACCGCGGTAAGTACACCTGGTGATCTCCATTTTCATATCCGTGCAGATGAAAAAAGTTACGCCTATGATGTGGCCAATATAATTTCCGATCTTATGAAAGATATTGCGCAATGTCATGTCGAGGTTCAGGGTTTCAGATATTGGGATAGCCGCTCGATTTTAGGCTTTGTCGACGGAACTGAAAATCCTCACGGCCAGGACCGAGAATATTTTGCGCTCATTGATGAAGTAGATCCTTCATATCGAGGGGGCAGCTACTTATTCGTTCAGAAATATATCCATAATCTCGATGCTTGGAAAGAACTTTCCATAAAGGAGCAAGAAAACGTCATCGGAAGATCCAAAGAACAGGATATTGAGATGGATGACCAGACAAAACCCGCTAATTCGCATAGTGCACTCGCAAACATCGGTGACGATTTAAAAATAGTACGGGACAATATGCCCTTTGGAAGTGTTACCTCGAATGAAATGGGAACTTACTTTATCTGCTATGCCAGCACTTTCACAACTGTAGAAAAAATGCTTACCAATATGTTTGTCGGTAATCCACCTGGAAATTATGACCGTATACTGGATTTTAGTACCACTGTAACCGGAACGCTCTTTTTCGCCCCTTCAATCGACATGCTCGATAGTTTCTCTGCATAAAAAAATGCATTGCTCTTATTCCTAAAAGATGTCGAAAGCATAAATAGTCAAGAAGAAACAATAGCCTAAACTTATTTCTTCTTGACTGTTTAGATCAGCTTCCTTAATGACCACAGTCCTTAGTAAAATTAACCCCACAACCCCTATTCTGCACATTGATATTTAAAAATATGCTATACTGGCTCTAAATATCGGATTTAAGTAATAAAAATCATGATTAACAAAACATAAAGTATTAACAATCAAGATATCTATATTATAATTTTATACCATAAACAACATTCAAAAAATCTGTTAGGATCAATGTTAAAAGATTATAAATGAGAAATTGGCATATATTCCTCCAAATATTTCTGTGGAATATGTGAAATGCACAAGGGGTAGCTATAGGTTCAACCATAATCTCCTCTAAACCTAGTTCTGGAGATGTGAAACCAATTCTCTTTATCATAATTCAATTGATTGCCACGGAGCTGTTGAATAGAAATTTAACTATTTAAGATTAGAAATTTTAACAACTTTAAAATTTGGACAGATGACAACAGCACTATTAATCAAATTATTTATGATATGGATTCCATTCTATGTTGTGGTTATATATCTATTTTTTCCGATTAGAAAAGGACATACCCGAACTTCTACTCACTCCAAAAAGAAAATTAGTGCAGTGATATCCCAAAAGGAACTCGAGCAGAAATATATCAGGCACTGAGCTTTCGTTTAGTGTGCCGACTGTCCAATCAAGCTACTAACATCGTTCTTTTTTTATATATGTTTTTTGGTTAACCTGTACGCTTTTTGAAATATAGAAGCGTATGGGTTTATTTGGTTAGTTATCGTCCCAAAAAGCTATTTAATAGGCAAAAGAATCTTATTTCTATCAATCCCAAGCTAAGAAATGCATTCACTTAAAATTAATATCAAAATGGAAAATTCAAATAACTCAAAGATCTAATTAAAGATGCAGAAACTGAAGCCTTAGCCTTCTATGAAAAAGGGAATAAATCCGCAACAACTAGGCTAAGGCAACGCTCTTCAGCAAACCAAAACAATTGCCCAGGAAATCCGAAACGATGTAACTGCCATTAAAAATTCTAAATAAATCGATTTTTATAAGATAAACCCCGTTTATCAAAATAGCAAATGGGGTTTATCTTGAGTATGGTCACTTACGAATTCTACTAATCTTTACTGGTAGCTAGAAGTCGATTCATATAATTCCTCTCTAAGCATCTTTGGAGACATGCCACTATTGATCTTCATGAAAGTTGAAAATGCACCCAAGGTTGGAAAGCCAAGTGTATAACTTATCTCCTTTATACTCAAAGCTGAGCCTAATAATAGACGCTGTCCTTCTAACGACACTCTTTTTGTAATTAAATCTTTCGGCGTTTTATTGAGCTTCCTTCTCACTAAAACAGAAAGATAATCTGGCGCAATACCTAATGACTTCGCATAAAATGCGACCGTTTTCTCCTCCCGGAAATGGATTTCCAATAACTTCAAAAATTTCGATACAATCCACGATGCGCGATCTCCCGAATGAATATCGTTGTCCAGTTCATTCTCAATAAGATCACCGATCAAGGTTAAAACCAGCTGCACGCGTAAACTAACAATATGGTGAGTTACTTTTCCTATATCCTGACCAATCATTGTCAATTCAAAAAAGACTTTCTCTGCGATATCCTTAGGCATATCTATAACAGGACAATTATTAAGGTACAAAGTGGTAAAGACCGATTTAATTAATCGCGTTTCCACGAAATTTTTGGAAAGAATTAGCTTATGCCCTTTGCTTTCTGCCTCTGTTTTCCACGAATGGATCTGACCGGGGAATGATATGTGTACTTGGTTGTCTTTATCTTCGTATTCCACTAAATCTATTGAATGCCATCCGCGACATTCTTCAAAAAAAAGAAACACATAAGAATCCGGTGCCCAAAAATTGGAGTTTTCACTTGCTCCCAAAAGCGGGAGATATGTAATATCATCCTTAACACTGGATTCCCAATCAAGATCTTTCGTTATTTGTTTATCTTTCATTAATTACTTGATAACTTGATATAAATACTGTTTAGTTAAACATTGCACCATTATATTTATAATATGTGACTTCAAAATAGATTTCTCCAAATGATGGTAAAATCTGCCGGATAGTTTTTGAAGGATGGGAATTAATCTTTGAATATGCGCAACGTCAAGTAAAAAAATATAGTTTAGGAGCTTTTTCATATAAGTATTTGTAAGTATGCAAGACAAAGCTATCAATATATAATATTGATAGTTAATCTTTTATGTTATATATATTGTGTTTTCTATTATATATTTCACAAATTAGATGGGTTAATTCCCTACCAATTTCAGCTCCACGAGCCTAACGGACACAAAAAAATTATAATTCTTGCTAATAGCAATAAAATTAAAAGTCCAGTAGGAATTTTGGGTTCCATTGAACATGAAAAATCCCCTACACCATGATCAGAATATGGAAATAGGGGATTAGCTGTTAAAAGTTACAAAGATTTAGTTATTGACAACATTCCGTACACAGCGGATCGTAACTCCTCTGTTATATGCAACCTCCTGTACCGAAGTGTTTCCAAAGGATCCATTGTTTATTTCAGCATAGAGTGACGAGCTTGTATTATTGCTTGTATATCTATTACTTCTATACAATAAGATACCCGTGCCTGAAGCACTTCCCGAAGGTTGTTGTTGCACATTTCCATTAGCGTCACGAATACCATAATAGGAAAGTACCAACTGATTATCAGGGTATGCCGAGTTTGCCGGTTGTGACGTTTGCCATGTCATGCTGTGTCTATATCCATCAGACACCCGTGTAGTAGATGTCGAGCGATTTCCATTCTGCGATAATTCTGTGATCTCGTGTGGACTATTTAGCTCCTGTGGCAATCTCCAAGTTCCTTCTGGATAAACACGTCTACACTCATCAACAGTCTGATAATCTGTCCCTTTAGGTGTAGCAGTTCCGAAATTCCAGAATTCAGTATTGACATTAGCATATGCATACTGGTTATTTGGTCTGAAACGATAAGCATCTGATTTACCTTGAGTATAACTAGAACCATAAAGCTTATTTGCATCATAGATCAAGTTTGTCCTAGCCCACAAAAGACCTTTCACATTTACACCCGACTCAATCAATCTTACATTGGTTTTCGATAATGTACCTTTTGTCAATGATAAAGAAGAACTGTGGCTGATCGGCACAATTGTATTTGACGAGAAGTTTCTTGAAGTATTGTCATCAAGCGTGATGCTCAATGCATTTAATTTTACCTTCAGGTTATTCGCCGCAACAGTAGTAGATGTATTTGCTGTATAAAAACGGGCAACCTTTTCAGCATCTCCCCAGCGGCTATCAACAACAGTCATCTCTGAACCTTTAACGGGATCAGCATCCTTGAAGTTAGAAAAACTAGCATCATAAATATTAAAGTCACCAGTCTGGATAATATTGGTAAAAGTAGAACCCGAACCTGACCCAACAGAAAATGTAGAATTGCCTGTTATTTTGCCAAAAATACCTCGGGTGTTAACAGTAACATCAATAGCGGACATCTGTCTTAAGAAAAGAATATCCAAATAGTTTTGATCCTCCTGTGTTGTGATTTCACCGGAAGCAAACATAAAATCTTTGTTTGCTAAATCCGTACTGGAAATCTTGCCCGAAGCATCAATATCGGGAGCCGTGTTCGTATCATTGATCGAAATCGCGTACCATTTATATTTTTGGTTTGCAGCAACTTCCAGCTCTGGATCTTGTCCAGGAGTTAAAACACCATTGTATATAGGCGTTGAACTTCCATCCTTAATAAAGATCAAACGGAATTTTTTGTTTCCATTCATGGCGACATCTGCCGCACGCTTTGTTGGTGCACTTTTTGTCGATGCCTTCGATTGACCAGCTGAACCATCCTGACTGACTGCATTTGTCTGCATATCAACCATATAATCAAATTCATGAGACGATTGAATAGGAAGTTGAGCCTCGACTTTAGCATTCAATGCCGTTGATATTTGACTATTCCCAGCTGCCCTTGCACTAGCCAACAACTTATCAGAAACTCCCCCCTCTCCTGCAGAATTTACAGTGATCGTATTTTCACCATCTAAAAAATGTACAGCTCTGATAGCTATCTTGTGCTCTCCAGATGGAACATTAATATTATCTTTTTGCGATGAACATGACAGTGCTACCAAAGAGACCATGCCCAACATAATTGAACGATTCAATTTATTGTGATATTTTATCATTTTTTTAATTTTATTATTAAATGTCAAAGTCTTTACCGTTAGACCATCCAGAATTAAATTCTCTTTCATTGGGCACATCATCAGTCTTACCAGTGTTGATGTTTGCAGATCCAGCAGCAATTCCTTGCTCCAATTCTACAAGCTCTGTTGTAAGTCGGGGCGAGACATACTTCAATCTTTTTTTGATTTCTTTTTCCATAATCTTTTTTTAAATTATTTAATTATTTGTCATTTATAACAAGGGCAAAGCTACCAATATAAACACCTTGACTGTTAGTGTTTTATGTTTTGGAAATCATGATATTAGTTATAAAAATCCGAAATAACTTAATATTTGAGTGTACATCATGCTTCTGGTATCTCATACGAAGACGCTCATATCCTGCTTCATAGAAATTATCTTGTCAGCAAAAGCAACCTGAATTCCCTAAAAATTAGGGTAGTGAAGATGTATGAAGAAGAATTATTAAAATGGATTACGGGAAGGTATAGGGCTTCCAATTTATAATCATAGGTTTGATCGAAATGCTCCAGGCGTCATGCCCGTATATCTCCTAAAAAAAAACGTAAAATGGGAAAAAGATTTGAAGCCCAGCTCAAAAGATATCTCCTTAATCGTATAAGTTGAGCGGCCTAATAATTTTTTGGCTTCTGAAATAATTTTTTGGTAAATAACATCCAATGGTGATACCTGATATTGTTTTCTGCAGATCGTACCCAAATAATTGGGAGTAATACATAATTTTCCTGCATAAAATGCTACCCGCTTCTCCATTTTGTAATTCTGCTCTACAAGTGTGAGAAAACGAAAGCCTATATCATTTTGAACGGATTGTCCCGAAAGGCCGTACTTCTCCTTCAAAAATAGATTTATCATTAACGCCATTAACCTCGCCCGGGCATCAATAATCTCCGGAAATATTACTTCCGAGGTGATTTCGCTCCGGATCGCATTAAAATCCGCACTTAATTTATGATATATTTCATCGTTAAGTAGTATTGTTTCGCAATGATGAAGAAAGGAAAAGTTCTGTTTCAGCTTAGAAAATCCCCAAAGAACTGAATCATCTAGAATCAAGGTACGACCAGACGCCCCTGCTGGCAAATTCCACTTATATTCCCTGGATGGATAATAGATAAATAACTGTTTTGAAGTCAGTGCATAAATTTTATTCTCCGCAATACATTCACCATGACTGCAAATATCAATGATAACAATTGCCAAAGAGCTATCCGAAAAGCAACTAAACTCCTTAGCGTAAATTACCTCTTGATATATGACATTAATTTTTTGATTATCCAATTTCTAGCTCTAGCTCCATATTGTTGCCCGCTCAGATTCATAATAAATCTTTGCAAGCTATTTATCGCCAAAACTATCAATATAACCTTATTGAGTGGTAGCCTAAATTGTTATCTAAATTTTTACTTTAGTTATCAAAATCCGTAAAATTCAGTGTTTTATAAGATATTTTTAGATATACCTTTTTTGTAAGATATATTTAAACGCCCAGTTGGCAAACACTTCCTAAAATTGCAAAGAGCTACATGACGTAGCTCTTTGTCTAATAAATACGCAATAACCTCCCCCTATTTTGCGAGGTTTCCAATTCCCCGCAAAGAAAATATTGAATATTAAGCCACCGGTTTCATTTAATTGTTTATCAAAAAAAAATGATGACTACTCAGCGGAAATTTTACATGTATTGCCAATACTGACTATTCGGATTTAGGTTTGAAGCTATGCTATAGTGCGCATCGCTATCAACTTCTAGGCAGTCATTAACCAGCCAGAAGGCTTTCTTTTGATAACAGGCAATAACCGTGGTTATCAGATTCACCAATGAATCATATATTGGGATCGGCGTTCCGGTTCCCAGCAACGACGGGGAATACAAACATATCGTTTTATAAGCAGCGTTATCTTCATCCAGATTTATAAGTAAAATATTTTCATTTCCATCTGAAAACAATGGGAAATAATCCGGTTCAAACAGCTGTTTAGTGATCGCATGCGAATTATACACCCCCACAGCTTCCATTATACTGAACGGAATACCATCAGGAAAAATAAGCAATTGCTCAACTGATGATATACCCATATGACTAACGCCATTTTTCCATGTAAATAGATCATAGACCTCTTCACAAAAATCAACTCGATTCGCAGATGCTATTTTATCAATTTCTTCCTTAGCAATCCCTGTAGTTAATCGCTTAAACAAGGAAGGATGTATTTCCTCCAATACTTCCTCAAGGGTCTTGAGTAAATTTGTATCTAGTATCATAGTATTTCCTTTATTTTTGTGTAATCAATATATCCATATCACCTATCAAATTATATGATCTTGAGTAGGTTTCTAAAATTTATTCTAATCTTTTCAACCTAAACAACAACTGTTGTACGCTCTCCTGAATATCATCGACAATTGATTGCGAAAAAGATTCGGGAAATAACTTTTTTCTTCTGAGCTCTACGTCTTTATAAAAGTTTTCAATATATAATACGTAATCTTTTGGCCTTTCTGTTTTAGGTATGGTAATTTCCAGATTACCCTCCAGTGCAAAAGAGGTCTCAACAAGCCTGTCTGTTGCTTCAATCAGGGATTCTATAGCCTGATCCAGTGATATATGCGCCTCGTAACTTCCTTTACCGGTAATCGACCAATGAATTAATTTCAATGCATTCCGAAATGAAATTAAATCGCCTAGAAATAAAGAAGTTCCCTCTTTGTTTGATTTCAAGTTTGCCATTCTAATATTTTTAAAAGTTGGTTATTATTTGCTGATTTGCTATTTTGGAATAACCTTCACCCTGGGATCTAAAACCGATGATGAAGGTTATTTAAAATAAATAATTGATCGTCCCTATACCTCTTCGTATGGTACATCTGTAACATCGTCGTCAGAACTGTTCTGTACCTCAGCTCCTGCAGAGGTTTGTTGCGATCCTTTACCGTACATATCTTCGCTAGCGCTATTCCACGCCATGCTAAGATCAGCAGAGGCTTTTTCTATTCCAGCAATATCCCCTTCATCCTGTGCATATTTTAACGCTGAAATTGCTCCTTCAATTGCCTTTTTGTTTTCATCGGAAATCTTATCTCCATATTCCCGTAATTGCTTTTCCGACTGAAACAAAAGCCCATCAGCATGATTGAGGGCTTCTACTTTTTCCTTTGCGGCTTTGTCTGCAACCTCATTAGCTTTGGCATCAGCTTTCATTTTTTCGACCTCTTCTTTACTCAAACCACTCCCTGCTTCTATCCTGATGGTCTGCTCTTTACCCGTACCCTTATCTTTAGCACTCACATTCAAAATACCATTCGCATCTATATCAAATGTTACTTCAATCTGCGGTATACCTCTAGGCGCAGGCGGTAAACCATCCAAATTGAAGATTCCCAAACTCTTATTGTCTTTTGCCATAGAACGGTCTCCCTGTAAAACATGCACCTGTACACCGGGTTGGTTGTCAGAGGCCGTCGAAAATACTTCAGATTTCTTAGCTGGAATAGTCGTATTCGCAGGAATAAGCGTTGTTGCTACTCCACCCATGGTTTCGATTCCCAAGGCAAGTGGTGTTACATCCAAAAGGACAACACCCTTAACATCTCCACTTAATATAGCACCTTGAATAGCCGCTCCAATCGCAACCACCTCATCAGGATTGACTCCTTTATTAGGCTTTTTTCCAAAGAACTTTTCTACAATCTCCTGAACCTTTGGAATACGGGTACTTCCACCAACAAGGATAACCTCATCTATATCCTTGGGCGTTAATCCTGCATCTTTCAAAGCGGTCTCACAAGGTTTTAGACAACGTTCAAATAGTGATTCCGTTATTGACTCAAATTTTGCCCGCGTTAGCTTTTTCACCAAATGTTTCGGTACCCCATCAACTGCAGTGACATAAGGTAGATTGATTTCTGTAGAACTCGATGCAGATAATTCTATTTTGGCTTTCTCTACCGCTTCTTTTAGACGTTGTAGCGCCATCGGGTCTTTACGCAGATCAATGTTTTCATCTTTCTTAAACTCATCCGCTAACCAATCTACCACAAGCCTGTCAAAATCATCTCCCCCCAGATGTGTGTCACCATTGGTTGATTTTACCTCAAATACACCATCGCCCAATTCCAACAATGAAATATCGAAAGTTCCCCCACCAAGGTCGAAAACAGCGATTTTATGCGCTTTATCACTCTTATCCAAACCATAAGCAAGTGCAGCTGCCGTCGGCTCATTCACAATACGGCTTACTTTTAGTCCCGCGATTTCCCCGGCCTCTTTCGTTGCCTGACGTTGCGCATCGTTAAAATAAGCGGGTACTGTAATTACAGCTTCAGTGACTGATTGCCCAATATAATCTTCAGCTATTTTTTTTATTTTTTGAAGAAGTATAGCAGAAATTTCCTGTGGTGTGTATTGACGTCCCTCAATATCTATCCGAACAGTATCATTATTACCACGCACAACCTTATAGCTAACATGTGAAATTTCCCCCTGAACCTCATCAAACTTACGTCCCATGAAACGTTTTACGGAGGAAATCGTATTCTGAGGATTAGTAATAGCTTGTCGCTTTGCTGGATCTCCCACCCGGCGTTCCCCATCTTTTAGAAATGCCACAACAGATGGTGTCGTGCGATGCCCTTCATCATTAGCAATTACTGTAGGTTCATGTCCTTCCATTACTGCAACACAGCTATTGGTAGTACCTAAATCTATACCAATTATTTTTCCCATAATTATTAATTTTTAAGTGAAATAATTTACCATGATTTTAATCTAGGTTGAATGTATTCCATCCCAGCGGTGATAAAACTCCCATCAAATGGTGTCCCGGGCGGAGTAGCATATGTAAAAGAAAACTGCAATAATGGTAATAACATTCCAAATCACACATTTCTTAAGTTCCATTCTACAATTTACAACCTTGCATTTGTTGAATATTCAAACAAACACTTCAATTACATTAAATAATTGTAATACAATATTAAATAATATGACCTTTAAGGCAAGATGCTTTTACTATCACAATTCGTGAAAATAATATTTCAGATTATCTATTCACCAAGTAAACCATAGGATAAAAGCTAGGGTATACTAAATTTGAAGTCAAAACAATCAAAATTTGAATCGAAAGAATAAATCTCAGTATGCACAAGCCTACTGAATTAAATAAATAGAAATTACAAGGAAATTCGCAATTATATCGACAAGAATTGAAATTAAATAGAGTAAAATTTATCAATAATATTATAAATGGATTATATAGACTATTATAAAATTTTGGGCATTTCCAAAAATGCCTCGAACGATGAAATAAAAAAAGCATATCGAAAACTCGCGCGAAAGCACCATCCTGACTTAAATCCAAACAATCCTGAAGCCGCAACCTTATTTCAGCAAATCAATGAGGCGAATGAGGTTCTGAGCGATCCAGAAAAAAGAAAGAAATATGATAAATATGGTAAGGACTGGAAACATGCCGATCAATTTGAACAAGCCAAAAGACAGCAAAAAAACACGGGTAACTACGCAAATGCTGGATCTGCAAGAAATGGCGGTAATCCATTTCAAGGAAACGATAGCTATTACTCATATGGAGGTTCGGACGATGGTGACTTCTCTGACTTCTTTTCTTCAATGTTCGGTGGACAACGGACGGGTAATTCCAATCAAACGAAATTCAAAGGACAGGATATTCGCGCAAACTTACAGGTAAATCTTTCCGAAGCATATACTACCCATAAACAAACTTTTTCGATCAATGGAAAAAATATACGTATTACCATTCCTGGAGGAATCGATAATGGCCAGGAAATTAGGCTAGCAGGTTACGGTTCTCCAGGAGCTAACGGAGGTCCCGCTGGTGACCTATATATTACCTTTGAAATTGTTAATAACACAGCATACATCCGTAAGGGAAATGATCTGTACATTAATATGCCCCTAAATCTTTACAAAGCGATATTAGGAGGTGATGAAATGATATCTACCCTATCTGGTAACATTAAACTAAAAATTGCTCCTGAAACTCAGAACAATACGAAGGTCCGGCTGAAAGGAAAAGGTTTCCCTTTATACAAAAAAACAGATGCTTTCGGAGACCTCTATATTACTTGGCAAATCCAAATTCCGACAAAGCTTACAGCAAAGGAAAAAGAACTATTTGAACAACTTTCAAAAGAACGCTAAAAAATGAATACGATGTCAAAATTAAAATTTAAGAAAGTATCAATTGAAAAATGTAGTTTTCACTATAATATCGAAACCTCCTTTATCCAGGAATTGAATGAACGTGGCTTGATAAAACTTACTTTCTTTCAAAAAAATCATTATTTGGATTACAAACAATTGACTGCACTTGAAAAATATATTCGTCTCTATTTCGATTTGAAAATAAATATGGAAGGAATTGAAGCGATCAGTCATTTGCTCCTCCGTTTAGAAAAAATCGAAAATGAGAAAAAGCAGCTTAAAAATGAATTAACAGCGGTTTATAAAACCTTGGATCTTGATATAGAGCAATCTTAGCTCCTATTATTTTTTCACAAAGTTCCAATGAAGAATTTCCATTTACAAACAACAAACTTTTTAAAAATATTCCAATGTTAGAAATAAAAGAAGAAATTGAACAGCACCTTCATATTTTTTTGACTGATCTAAAAAATGAATACAAGGGGGACAAGTCCGCAATTGTCGTAATACATAAATATATCAGTGGTGATGCAATAACTCCTGAAGACGATCTATTGCTGAGAACCCAATTGGTTGATTCATTAAAAATTATAGGTATCGTCGTTCCCTTAGTAATTATTCCGGGAAGCAGTATACTTTTACCGCTATTGATAAAAGAGTCAGAAAAACATCATATCGAAATTATGCCTTCAGCTTTTGAACAAAAAAAATATGATTAATGAACTGATAATTTCGACAAACATAATAAAGCCTGCTATTGAGCAGGCTTTATTTATGATCTAATATCGTTTGTTAATATTTAATCCTCAATTACGTTTTTTACTCCTCAGCCACAGATGCATTTGGGGCATTGTTTTTAACTGAATTAATACCATTATCCCTGCTTGCGGTTGATTCGTACATCTCGCTACTGCCGATTACCTGGCCATTGCTCGCTTTCAGATTAAAAAAGTACTTGCCATTTGATGAAGTTTTCTTCTCATAACGTCCATCATTTGGAGCATTTGTTTTTACCGAATCAATACCAATTATACACGCTCCTTTAGTCGTATACATTTCGCTGGAAAGAATGGTCTGACCATTATCCGCTTTCAAATTAAAATAATACTGCCCGTCTTTGGCAGTTTTAATAACAAATTTTCCCATAATCTAAATTTAAAATGAATGTATAACAAATATATCTTTTTCCTAAAATATTCAAATATAATTAACCATTTTTAATTAAAAATCAACAGGTTAAATCAATGAGTTGGATCTCGAAATATTCAATAATGCATATGCTTGTTGGGCTTAAAAATACTGAACGGCACGCTACACTCCTTTCCATATAACAGAATTCAATAACTAAATCTAAAGTGTACATGGAATTGACAACGTGAACATAATTTTACCATTATTGCTTGAGACTGCCACACCTCCGCCATGTATTTCAGCGATCTGTTTGGTTATAAACAACCCAAGTCCTAACCCGTTCCCCTTTGATTTTCTGACAAATGGCTGGAAAAGTTCGGCTAAGTCATTAGGTGATATCGGATACACCTCATTCTCAATGGTAAAAACATAGTTATTATTGTCTAGAAATGAAGAAATCTCAATGCTTCCCCCTTTCTTCCCATACTTATAGGAATTACCAATTAAATTGGAAAATGCCCTACCTATCTTGCTCTTGTCACATACGATTGGGGTTACATTTTTAATATTTTTAATTAAATTCTGCGAGTTATCTGAGCTGAACTCACTGATAATCTCATCTATTAATTTTTCAACACGAACATATTCGTAATTCAATACAGCAGCACTCCCCAGTTTCATCTTATTGAAATCGAGTATGTCACCTATCATATTTTTCATTCTTAAAGAAGCATCGACTATCTTACCCGCTATTTCATTTAATTTATAACTGGATGCCTTATATTTTAAAAATTGTGACAATATGAGAACAGAACTAAGTGGATTTTGAAGGTCATGGGCCAGTGACATCAAAATGATATCTCTGTTTTTGGAATATTCCAATTCGATATCCAAGCGCTCCCTAACCTTCTGAATATTAGAAATCGAGGCAAAATTTATAACGATAATATCGCAATAAATCGCCATCATCTGAGTAAATATTTTTTTATCGAAAAAGCTTGAAGTTGAACTTAAAAAAAAGAGCTTCCCAAGCAGTATGCCATCTTTATCCAAAAGTGGAAACGATATAAAACTTCCTATCCCATTCTGCAACAAAAAAATTTTCCATGCTCCATTCTCGCAATAGTGAACATCCTGAATAACGATTGGATTGAGGTCATCCCGAATTTTACTACATACATCGTAATAATATCGATCTGAATCAAAAGTCAGCTTTTGATATTTGGCATCGTACCTACACCAAAAGAACTGATTTTCATCACTTTTTCGATGTATGATCGCAGTCTCCATATCTGTTTGAAAACATAACCGTTCCAGAATTTTTCGGATCGTGTCCATATCCCCATTTGCAAAGAGGCTATTGCTTTCCTGTTTCTTTGATCTACTGTATTTATCCATATAACTTTTTATAAGGCTTGACCTATATAGCATATTCAAAAAATATAAACTAGTTTCCAAACTATAGCTTTCATGCTAATAGGATCATCTATAGCCACATAAGACTAACTTCAATGCTTTCAGCTATTCGCTCAAAGTATAACTTAAGTGGCTCTTATATTAACATTATAAGGGTCATTATCACCTTCAAAGACTGAGAAAATATTTAATCTCATAACATTAACACGAAAGGTTAAAGATATTAAATAAGATAAGGTACGGCTAGCTCATTTAGTTGCTATAATCTGGATTTTATTTACAATAATCCAAACTCAATAATACGAATGAACTGCATAAATATCTTTATTAAAAAAGTGTCTTGTCCTGAAATAGCTTTACACTAAATTGTAAAGTATATGACAAAAAAGAGTAATGTGGATAATTCCAAGCCGTTCCAAAGAGTTGGAAGGTCTTATCCAGAAGAGTTAAAAAAGAGGCTCGTGCAAGAAGTTGAAAGCGGTCGGCTCAGTCAACGTACTGTAGAAAGGACTTATAAGATTAATCGGAGGACCATTGACAGTTGGATAACCCAATTTTCTTTACTTCCTTTGGCACCTAATGGATTGATTGCAAAGCCGATGAAGGAACCAAATGAAAGCTCAAAGATAAAGCTACTATCCAAACAAGTTTTAGAATTGCAGAAGACCTTGGAAAAGGCCAACCTAAAAATAAATGGATTAGAAACTTTAATCCAGGTTAGCGAAGAAGAACTTAAGATCAAAATAAGAAAAAAGCATGGTGCCAAACAGTCAAAAGAATGAGGCAGAGCTATCCCTATGTAAGTCTAGGAGATCTCTGTGCACTGTTTGGCGTAACGAGACAAGCTTATTATGACGCTATCCGACATGCTGAAAAAGCTACTATTGCTAATATGGTGGTGCTGACGCTGATTAAAGAAATACGGACACAGATGCCAATGTTGGGGACAAGAAAACTAATGTACGTGCTGGAACCAAAGTTAGTTGAACATGGCATTAAAATAGGGAGGGACCAATTTGATTTACTTCGGTTTCATGGCCTGTTGATCAGACGTCGCAAGCGTATCGCGCGTACAACAGATTCCAACCATGTTTTTAGAAGGTATCCAAACCTCATAAAACTAATTATAACTGGCCCCGAGCAGCTGTGGGTAAGCGATATCACATATATTCGGACTTTACATGGGTTTAGTTACCTTAGCCTGATCACAGATGCTTACTTGAGAATGATCGTCGGCTATTCCTTACATCCAACTTTAGAGGCGATTGGTTGCTTAAAGGCATTAGAAATGGCGATAACAGGGACTGTCCCACTAAGTGTGTAAATAGAAAATACGGAGTTCAGTTATGTTCCTTATAACTGGACTCTTTTTTCAAATAAAGTTAAGAACTGATTTAGGATAATGCCCCAATTATGAATAGGCATAGTTCACTTTTTAGAGATTTCTCTCAAAGCCAAATATACAGATTTTAGTACGGCATCATCACTGGGGAATGACAGTTTATTCTTTGTGTATTTACGGATCTTCCCATTCATGTTTTCGATGATATTGGTCGTGTAGATAATTCTTCGGATCTCAAGTGGAAAGTCGTAAAAGACGGTCAGTTCATCCCAGTTCTCCCTCCATGATCTTACGGCATAGGGATATTTGGATTCCCATCTACCGGCAAAATCTGCCAGCGCGGCTTGTGCAGCCTGTTTATTGGGGGCATCATAGATAGGCTTCATATCCGCTGTAAACGCCTTTTTATCCTTCCTATACAACATATCTGCACGCATTTCTGATCTGATGGACAACACAGACCTGGGTACTACACTCAGGAAAAACACTCCGTATAGTAGCGGAGAAACCATGGAGATTATCGGTCGCTGTAATCAGCATATCCTCTACGCCCCGGGATTTCAGGTCTGTCAGGATTCCCATCCAAAAACTGGCACTTTCATTCTTGCCCAGCCACATGCCCAGAACTTCTTTATAGCCATCCCTGTTCAGGCCCACGGCAAGATAAATGGTCTTATTGACCACTTTGGAGTTCTCCCTGACCTTAAAAACAATGCCATCCATCCAGACAATCAGATATACGCTGTCCAGCGGACGGTTTTGCCAGGCGATCACATCACCCGCCACACGGTCGGTAATCCGGGAAATCGTCGATTTAGAAAGGTCAAATCCATACACATCCCGCATCATATTTTCTATATCAGTTTAATTACTTGCTGGATGCCGATCTTAATAAACTTGAAGCTCCTTGCTATTTTTTGGGCGGTACAGATATAGCGGAATGTAAGTTGTAGTACCAACTTCTTTATCTTTTCGCTTAAAGCCTCCCCATAATGCTGATTTTTCATTGTTAATTTTCTCTAAACACACCAGTTGTCCGTTAGCATAGAAAGTCATTTTGTATTTTTCAATGGGTTTCAGATCAAAAAACTCTAAATCCTCATCTGTTCGGAATTGATATTCTTTGTCCCAGTTGTTTTTTATTTCTTCGGAAGAAAGATACTGTTGCTGTGCAAGTCTTTTTTCTTTTTCATAAACAGCATTCGCCAAATCGTCTTTCGTACCTTTCATATATATACATCTTATCTCATTGTACTTTGCAACAACTTGCTTTTCTAATGCTTGTAACTGGTCTTTATTCTTTGTAAAAAGAACTTCGGCATTATCTAAAATGTTTATTTTGTAGGGAACTTCGGCGTCAAAAGTAAAACTTTCTTCAAAAAAATTCTTTCCGTCAAATGTTGAAACTTCTTTACCTTCCACTATTTTTTGTGGAGTGGTGTAGGTAGTCACTTCTTCCTCATCCCCCCAACTGCCATCTGTATCTATGAAGGATTTTTCGATTTTGATCTGAACCCCAGAGTTTCTCATCAATGATGGATGCATTGACTTTGCATTTTGATTAAATCCGGGAGAGAGACGAATGGTGATTTTTTGCGGGCCTTTTTGTGTGATGTCCCAATTCAAAGGGAAGTACGAACCCGATAAACCACCTCCTGAATTATCCTTGTATTTGATAACGGGAACATCGTTGATAAGAATTTCGAACGAGCAATTACTTGTTACTATATTTGCGCCATAATGCGGTTCTTTATCGAAGTGCTTTATTTCGGTTCCGATAGCATAGATATCCTTTTCTGATTTTGTGCTTTTATTCTGTCCCGTACAGCTTACAGATAGAAGTATAAGATTTATAAATAAAAATATTCTGCTAAATTTCATCGTAATTGGTTATTTATTTTTTTTTTGCCGCGAAAATCAGTAGGCCAATTATCGTAATTGAACTGTGCTTCTTTACGATATACTCATCATCATTTTGCTTATACCATTTGTTTTTCATGGATAGATTTTTGAATAAATTTAAAGATTTAATGCTTAGGTGTTCCCTATAATTACAATTCGCCTGATGTGCTTTATTATTCGTTGCGGTAGGCCAGTTTTTTGGAAAGAGGTCAGTTTTGACTCTTGACATTCTGCTGTCACAAACCAGATTTAAATTTGCCTCATGACAATTTTATTAAACAATAAAAACATGAGCGACATATCATCCGGTGCAGCATCCGATCAGATCGAATTTCCAAAGCCTACACTAATTTCAGTTAATAATGTAGTATTAGAGGTATTTGAAGCCGGAAGACAAAATTCGGGGAAACCGATTATTCTCTGTCACGGTTTTCCGGAACATGCATTTTCCTGGCGTTATCAGATACCAGTTCTGGTCGCTGCAGGTTATCACGTCATTGTCCCAAATCAACGTGGCTACGGTAACTCATCTTGCCCAAGCGAACTAACTGAATATGATATAAAGCACTTAACTGCTGACCTTATCGCGCTACTTGATCATTACGGATACAAGGATGCCACCTTTGTGGGGCATGACTGGGGTGCTAATGTTGTGTGGAATCTGGCTCTATTGTATCCCGAACGGGTAAATAAAATAATAAACTTAGCGCTGCCTTATCAGGAGCGCGGAGAACAACCATGGATTGAATTTATGGAAACCGTATTTGGAGAAGACTTCTATTTTGTTCATTTCAATAAGCAGATCGGAATTGCAGATGCTATAATGGATGAAAATGTATTCCGGTTCCTGCGTAACATATTCCGCAAAGATATACCTCCCGCTCCACCTGCTCCCGGAATGCTAATGATCAATCTCGCAAGAGCAGTAGAACCAATTGGGAAGCCCCTAATGGAAGACAGCGAACTATCTGTATTTGTTTCGGCCTTTGAATTATCGGGGTTTACCGGAGCTATAAATTGGTACAGAAACCTTGATCGAAACTGGCACCTTATGGCGAATATAAAGCCGATCATTCATCAGCCGACGCTAATGATATATGGAGAACAGGATACGATTCCAAAGTCTGAAAATCTTAAAAATATCGTTCCCAATCTGGATATTGTCATTCTGGATTGTGGTCACTGGATTCAACAGGAAAACCCGGAGGAAACAAACCGTTCAATTTTAAAATGGTTAGCAAAACAAAATGCATAATAAGGAGATAGATACATATTATCCGCAAAGTCAAACAGATTGGAGACAATGGTTAGAAAAAAACCATCTGTCCAGACAATCTGTTTGACTTGTCTTTTATACAAAGAAGTCAAATGTCCCTTCATTAAGTTGGAGTGAGGCCGTTGACTAAACGGAGGTTGTAGAAAGTATAGTGACCTCTCTCCAAAAAACTGGAGCATTTTAAAAATAGAGAATTCGGACTTGAATTACTAATTTTAAAAGGGAGGAAAACCATTAAACGACTTAAAGATGGAATTTACAGAATTATTTAAACTTATCTACGAAAATGACATTGATACATTAGAAAAAGCAAGGTCAGAAGGTGTTGATTTCTGCAAAACCGATGCGTATGATCAGAACAGTCTGCTTATAGCATATGCGGGTTCCGGATATGACAAAAGGTATCAACCGGAAGATCTGATAGATTTTCTTTTACACTGTGGCATAGATGTAAATCATAAGCGGAATAAACGTGGCGGTGAACTTGCAGCTCTGCACGTAGCCGTTTCTAAAATGAACTATCGAATTGTAAGCCACTTAATTGATAGCGGTGCAGAAATTGATATCCGTGAAATAAATGGGAATACACCTTTATGGATAGCTGTTATGAATTACCGCGGTCAGGAGAATATGATCAAAATAATAAATCTTCTTGTTTCAAAAGGCGCTTCGCTGGATTTAATCAATTATCATGACCGTTCTGTCAGGGATATTATAAATACTATCGGTGGCGGAATTGATGCTGGGCATAACAAAAAGGAATGGGATCTGAGATACCTGCTAAAATATGAGATTGGAAATTAAATACAGACCCGCATTAAAAAGTGACCTCAAGTTTCTGTTGACCCTCAGGATACAGACGATGAATCCCCATTTAATTGCCAGCTCCTTACCAGTCTCTGATGAGGCACATTTACAAAGGATTGAATACCAATTTGAACAGGCCAAAATAATTGAGATGAATAAATGTGCCATAGGTCTATACAATGAAATCATTGATCGAAGTGGACGGTTACGCTTATCATGCTGTTATTTGAGATATTTTTGTTCATTTTATCCAAAAACTTACTAAAATTCGAACTTCTATTCTTTTTTATGAAGGAATAAGATTTGTACTACGAATATGTCATAAATTAGCATTATAATAAAATCGGTTATGTATAAATTACTTTTAATCACTTTTCTTACCGTCTGTTGTCTAAATCGTAGTTCAGCACATTATCCTATCAACTCTCTAGCTAAAATACAAAACACTTATTCTTATGCGTATATACGGGTTGAAGGAAAATTCCTTTCAAAAAAACTAAAGGTTAAAGTTGACTTAGGAGATTCAGATGAGCAGATCGCCGAAGGTGAAAAGCTGTCAGAAATATTGACCAATAAAAAATCCTATGCTGCCATACTGAACTATATGTCGAAGATTGGATATGAATTAGTAAATTCATTCGATTTAACTGATAACTATAATGGATCGGGCGGCACTTCTGGCATTATTTACGTTATGAAGAAAGCTGAGGAGAATTAACGGATACAGGCTTTGTGGTTTGGGCGTAGGATTAGCCATCTTAGGATTGATACTGAAGAAAAAAGGAAATATTAAAAATTTCGTTTTAAACTGCTTTTCAAAAGTGTTTTTAATGGCTATTGGTCATACTAAAAACCATTACTTAAATATACGAACGAAAACTACAGAATAATATGAACATAAAGCTTAGTGTTAATCGAGATTTGAACGCAAATGACATTCTGCAACTTTACCAAGCTAATAAATGGAGTGCAGCCGAAAAACCAGAACTACTGATGAAAGCCCTCGTCAATTCGCATTCTTTGGTTACTGCCTGGGATAGTGCAACATTAATAGGCCTAGGGAATGCCATTTCCGATGGGTATCTCGTGGTTTATTATCCGCATCTACTAGTGCTACCCTCCTATCAAGGCAAAGGGGTTGGTCGTTTGATTATGGATAAAATGCAAGAGATTTATAAGGATTTTCATATGCAGATGCTCACCGCCGATGGAAAGGCTATAGACTTTTATAAAAAGAATGGTTTTGAACGAGCAGGTCAAACGGAGCCGATGTGGATCTATTCTGGTGCTGATCATTAAAATTGAAGAAATACAAAGTTTGAGCAAATATTGTCAGCAACAATGGAATGATACAAACATTACAAATATCCTCTAGTAATTCCTTGCTAGATTCTAATTCACAAATTAAGAGGAATTGGTTTTACTATTTATTTATGGGCAAACTAGCCGAATATAAGAGATTAAAAAAACTTAAACGTATTGATTATTGGTGGGTAGAAATTGACGATATAAATAATTCAATTACAAAGAAGATCCCCTTTGATGTTTTTAAATATCCAATAAGGGGTTTGAGAGACGTAGAATTACATTTAAACTCCATTCAACCCATAAAGGACATAGATAGAGAGTTGTTTAACGATATGTGGAGTATATATGACAGACGCGATTTCAACAAACTTGAGCAAATAATTTCCAAATATTTGAAAAACTGGAAAAGCACTGACAAATTTGATCCGCCCGTGTTTCCTTCAATAATAATTGATTTAAAATATCCCAAAGATATAATTGAGTTGGAAGCGATTGAAGAATTGGTGAACCAAGTTGATTTCATTGGGTATGAATGGTCTGAATCAGAACGATTGATTGATTCGAAAGGAAATATGTACAGCACTGAATACCTAAATTTCGGACATCCGGTTGGCATTGTGCTACCAAACAAAATTGATGGAACTATAACGAATGAAGAACTAATCCATTTAACAGGAAATAACAAACTGAACTTTAAAATTATAGATTAAACATCCTATTGCTAAAAATAACAGATATTAATCAAGGAGACTTGTTAACATTCAAAGCCGCTGACAATAAATTTAAAGTGTTGCTTTGTACAAGTACGCGCAAGGACAAAAGCCCGCAATATTTTACTTTCGCGGCATTGACCTACGACAGTTTCGACAAGCCTACGACTTCAAACATTAATAATATCGAATTCTTTGGAATAGGAAATAGAAAGTGTGACTGCTTCAAATATTCTGATGATGAACTTAAAAAGATGTGGTCAATTCATCCTGAGACTCGGCCATACTTTTTAGGTTCTTACGGATTTTTAATTTTCCGAAAAGACTTTATGAAGTTTCGAGACAATTTTGAAGTTATTGGTACTTTAAATATTATTGAATACCTCGACAAAAACGGGAATGGTAGCATGAATATAAGTGACGGGGAATTAATTAAGGACTTTTTCGCAAATAGAATTAATTCCGTTATGCTGGACAGAGGACAGAAAGCCTTTAAGATAGATGCCATTATTAAAGATTGAGGGAGGTCCTGAAAACTCTTAGATATCCACACTAAGCCCTCTAATAGCATCAGCACGGATTGCCTCTGCGCGCTGTTTGCGTTAAATCTAATATATCTCCCATACCAGGCCGCCCAATACCAATTTGACCAGAGTGCCATCTTCAACCAGTGTATGTAGCACCTCTTGTAATTCCGACTCCTCCAATTTACCTATTCCATATAACACCGTCTTTCTCTAGACGGCAGCCCGCACCATGAAACTGATAATTGAATCCACCAATTTGTCCAGAACGATTTCGACTGCTCTTCTGTTCAAATTCATCCATATTTGGAGAAAACTGATATTTGAAGTCATTAATGAAAGCGACATAATCATTCAATCTCCCTTATATTAGATTAATCATCTTGCATCAATATACAACATAGTATTTTGCTGTTGGATGCATGTTTTTTTATCTTACATGTTATCAATCAAAAGAATAAGTGAAATTAATATAATAGTAAAAATGAAAATATATCCTCTAAAAGACGGTGATTTCAGTGTCGATAAGAATAAAATCTTAGTGTTTTATTGGAGGTAAACCTTGTAAGGCCCTTATCCTATTGATCTGAATTAAATCTTCGCCTGTAAATTGCTTTAATTTGTCGTCTTCATGGAATTTTGCCCAACTAGTGGACTCATCATTTTCATCGCCATACAAAATTTTAAGTAATGCTGTAAAACTGTCTGCAACAAAATCTAAATGGTAATAATCGGGTTCATGCTCATGATCCGTGATGACTAACTCCTGATGTTCAATAGTAAATTTCTGTTCGTGATCCCATCTCACGATTTGCGGATTGGCTATGTCTATTCTGAAATCATAACACAAAAAGTTTCCTCCGGGATCCATCGTAATGGGATATATCTTTGCTGGAATCTTATTTTCTAATTGGTTATATAAGGAGATGATATTTTCTCGTGCGTCCAAATTAAAATCTATAAGCTCACCAAATGCTTTACCTGTTTGTCGTGAGGTGTCAATTGTATTAGGAGTCGGTGTTGCGGCATTATGTTCCAGTACCACTTCTCGAAAATCTGACGGAAATTTAATACCGAAGTATGCTTCCACTTTCGCTAATGAACCCCTATCTTTTAATTCTTTTCTATATAACCATTTCATAAGATTTCATTATTAGCATTTATCAGGAAAAATACGGATGATAATGTATAACGTGTATTTTTAAGTTACTTGGTAAATAAGTTGTTGGACACTATTATATTTTCTAACTGACGACAATGTCTTTGCGTGTGGTAAATATTAAACCAAATCCATTCATATCTCGTGAATTCACCATATGCCGGAATTGAAAAGGCAATGCAAGTCAGAGACAGATCGCTTGCTTCGATAGTCTCTTTTATTTGTTTAACCCGATTTTCCAAAGACTTTATCAAATCATTTTTATCTATTTTTTCGTTGGAAGGTAATATTGCTTTCGGTGCATTCATTTTAATTGAATCATCTGCGAATAGGGCATTAATTGGATCTAGTTTTTGGTCGATTGGTCGTTCTGTAACAGTTGTTTTTCCATTCAAAATTTCAACAAATTGATAGGATTTATACAAATGATCTCCTAATTGTCCAGCTGACCAACCGTGTGTGGGTTGGAAGTTTAATTGCTCCTCGGATAGTGAAAGCAGCAGTTTCAATAATCTGTAAGCCGTTTTATGAAATTCATTAAATGTATCTTGTTTGGTAGCTGCCATTTCTATGTATTATTTTACCTCCACGACAACTCAAATATATGTGAAACTATCCAAATCGCCAAATTAACGAAGCCGGCAGATGACACCAAAATTTTAAACTATTTAAAAGGTTGGTTACAGAGACACATAACGCAGTAACTTCTTGGCCTGTGCGCTGGGCTTTAAAACGCTATACTTCAGCATGAACCGCTTTATGGATACCGTTGTACAGACCAGGCTTGATGGTACTTATCTGAAATGGATAAAGGGTATCGCAAACCAAAAGTTACTGATACTGGATGACTTCGGGTTAAAATCTATAGACGTCGACACTCGGCTTGCATTGCTGGATATATTGGAAGAAAGATATGGAGATAGCTCTGTTGTCATAACTTCTCAGCTACCGATTGAAGCATGGTACAACTTTATTGATGAGCCAACACTTGCGGATGCGATAATGGACAGATTGACAGCTTCCGCACACAGACTCTCGCTACAGGGGAAGTCTTTAAGAAAGAAAAAAAATCATTAAGTTTGAAAAGTTAATACAATCCAGTTGTAAAATAGCTCGGGTTATTGGTCACTAAATCTGGTGTACTTTTGTCGGAATATTCACCAATGTACCATATCATAAGGATAGAAAGGATGGTCTTTGAAACTACTATCATCCAACCTCATTTTTTTTACTACCGCCCCAACTTCCCAAGCCCAATATCCGCTATAGCCTTTGTCTCTTAAATGGGTATTATACCACGGTTCATTTTTGTGCATTTCGTACCATTTATCCAAATATTCTTTTATAGCCTCCTCTGCTTTTTCTTTTGGAAGTTGGGTTATATTATATAATAATTCGTAAGGTTTATCTCCATCTCTTTTCTTGTCCTTTTCGTTTAATAAAAAGAAAATCAATGAATCCGGCTTCCATATCTCTTCTATTGCACTACCATCTGCTATATTGATAAAATCTTTAATTTTATTCATTTCGTCTTTTTCAACTTCAAGTAACAAAGCGAAACTAACCATTTGCAAAAGAAGGGTATAGTCCTGATATTCTTCCGACCAACCTAACGAAAAATTTTCTGTGGATTCTTGAAATATTGCGAGTAATTCTTGTATGTTTGCCCCAATAGAATATAAAGTTTCTATTTTTTGATTTCTAATACTAGCAGCACTTAAATAATGAAAAGCAGTTAATCTACCATGTTGCTTAAAATACTCAATATCGTTTTTTTTATCTGCTTCAATAAAACGATTACATCTATCCGCTTCCTGTTGAAAATATTTTGCATCTTTGAATTGTGCTCTCACTTTAGTTTCCTGTTCTTTTCTTTTTGAAGAAGATCCAAACAAATTATTAAATAATCGCATATTAATATTTTTAAAATTTAAAAAACAATTTTATACTGAAATATCCAGCCTACCAATGCAGAACCAGTATTACTTCCTGCAATACCACGTATTATGCCTCCTAATAGGCCCCCTACTGTTGTAACGATCCCGGACATATTGCGGTACCAATGATAGCGCCTATCAGCTCTTTACCTTCCATCGCCAGATTGATTTTTGTGTTGTTCGGATTGATCTCGAGGTTGTACTCCAAAAATTCATAGGAAAACGGTTCTTCATCATAACTCACTAAGGAACTGGACTTTGTTTTATTTTCTACCTTGATTTTTTGCGCATGAACAGCTACGCAACCAAATAGTGCGAATAGTGAAAAGCGAATTGTGCCAATACTTTTCATAAAAAAATAATTAATAAATTTTGATAATTGAGTACAATAAGAACCAATTTTACCATAATACGGAAATACTATTTACAATTCGTGCTGATAATTTTAAATCCGAAGAAATAGACAAACACTCTAATATTAAATACAAATATAATCTTGCCTTTCCCTAAATTCTGGCTTTCAATGGCAACTATAATCGGGTTATCTTTACTGGTATGGCCAATAGCAGAGTTAAATAATCTAACGCTAATGGACCCCTGACATTAAGGTATTTTTCCGCATTTTCTGGAATCCATTTATCATGAATATATTTTATAAAGTTAGACCATGCATCGATATGATACATATTCGAATCTACTACTCTTCCATCAGGGAATGAATGTAAATAAGTGTTATGCGTACAATAGAAGTTTGAACCAGTACTTTTAACGTATGTCACGAAGCGCCTTCCAACCGAGATATCAGGAACTAATTTTTTAAAGTCAATACGTTAATTCGTTTTTTTATTGCATATTAGCCATCGGAAAATTAGACCATTTGAATTGATACAACTTATAAAACAAATTGACTATGGAAAGGCCGTATAGCGGTATTGCAACCCATTACGAAACTCCAACGGGATATTCCATTATCGTCCCGGCAAAGAAGCATTTACCTATTATCATTATTTTTAGTTTATGGCTGGTCGGTTGGATACTATCAATTGTTTCTTTTGGACCGACACTCGGAGACTTTTACGATAACACGGGAGGATTAAGCTTCGAGGGAATATTTATTATAGTTTGGTTGATCTTTTGGATAGCAGGTGGCTTATTTGTAATGAAAACGTTGATGTGGTATTTAATTGGAAAAGAAATCATCACAATAGATCGCGAACAAATTACTATTGCAAGACAAAACGATATACTCTTCAGGCAGAAGATATATGATCTACAGGAAGCGAAGAGATTTCATATTGAGGAAGAACATTTTGAATTTAATTTTTGGGGCCGAAGGAATGATTTAGGAGTGTTCAGAAACAGAGGCACTATTCGATTTGAATATGGTTTTAAAACCATAAAATTTGCAAATGATATGGATCAAGCTGAGGCAAACCACATCTTGGAAACATTACGATCGTCGGGCTATCTGACCGCCACTAATTTCTGATTAAATTTTATATCGTTATGGACGGAGCCTTCGATTTAAAAAAATTCATACAATAAGTATCAGCTCCCTTGTTAAGTAACCGAAATCATGTGAGCTCCAATGGTAGGATTGCTTATTATCATTTTGGTTATATTATGAGGCCTTATTATATAATTCATTTATTATATTTGATTTTGCTATTCGGAGAATATTTCATGGATGTTCATTCGATAAAAGAGGACAAACAGTTGCGATAGTTTTTCTGCTTTTTTTGTTTTTAGAATAGATGACATTGGAAATAAAATACAGACCTGCATTAAAAAGTGATCTCAAGTTTTTGTTGGACCTCAGAATGCAGACGATGAATCCGCATTTAATAGCTAGCGATTTACCAGTATCTGATGAGGCGCATTTACAAAGGATTGAATATCAATTTGGACACGCCACAATAATTGAGATAAATAAATGTGCCATAGGTTTATTAAAGGTTCACAGACAAGCAAATAACATAGAACTGATACAAATTCAGGTGGCACCCTCCTACCAAGGCAACGGAATCGGTACGAGAATATTGAATGATTTGATAAAGGAAGCTATTGAATCAAAGAAATCGATCACATTGAGTGTCTTAAAAACCAATCAGGCAAAGAATCTATATTTAAGCGTGGGTTTCAAGATTGTTGGCGAGACTGATGACTCCTACCTGATGTTGTTTGAAAAAGCGAGTATCTGACGAAATAGCATTTTAGGGTATCGTAGTATAGCCAGTGAGATGAAGCATTTATTTGAGTCTTCTATCTCAACCGCATCTATTCATAAAATTCTTAAAAAGGATAATAAACAGTGGAGGTCAATTAGAGAATGTAACTGACTATTTCAACTGCAAACTTACAGCAGGTATATCGTTTTGTTGGCGAACCGACCGCAGTTTCGGCTATAGCTAGTGTTATCCTGAACGGAGGATCTGATAAAAAAATCTTTCCTTTTCAACAATGCGTTATTAATCAAGCCTTTAAGTTTAGGATTCAAGTAAATTCTAAACAAAATTATAGTATGGGTACACCACAAAAAGACCTGTCGTATTTCAGGAAGTGATAAACGGTACATTGTCTAAAGAAAGCCGATTAAGCGAACTAAAAAAGGAACTGGCTCCCATTGAGCGAAGATACAGTTATCTATCACGCCCAAAGCTAAGGAAGACGTCTGACCTGCGAATTAAAACCGTTTACCTTATCTGACACTTCAATGGCACAGTTTTTCAGATAATGAAATTTGATTGTTCTGTTATTCTTTCCAATGCTGATGAAGCATATTTAGTATCAAATCGTCAAAGCTCCACCCAATTTTTCGGGCTGCCAATGCGGTCAGACTGTCCTGGTCTTGGCGGTGCGGACGGGAAGCACCTGTCATATTGGGTTTCATATTAAGGTCAAACAGAAAATATTTACCGTCTGCATTGGCTCTACAATCAATACGAATGGGTGCTTTGGCATTAACTAATTTAGCTGCCTGCTCACATTGTCGGCAAAGTTGTATGATGGCTGTTTGACGTAATTCTTCATCGGTAAGAACCTTGCTGTTGTTGATAACAGCTACCGTTCCGTTATAGGGGGCAATACCGTTGTGATGGTTGAAACGCTTTATAGGTGGTAAAGCCCAATAATCGTTTTTTGCTTCTGTAATCCCATTGAAGATATATTTTCCCCTTGGCATTACGGTAATGGTAATTTCCTGTCCTGATAAAAACTCTTCTACGTACAACGCTTCGCCATAGCTTTTGGAACCAAACATTTGTTTGAGTAGGGCTGTTAGTTCCTCCTTGTGGTTTACGACAGAAACTCCCTGACTGCCCCTGCCACGAATAGGCTTTGTCACCACTGGAAAAGGGAAGCCCAGTTGATAACTGTCTACGTTTTCGTGTGTTATTATTACAGATTTTGGTATGGGCAAGCCGCTTGCTTTTAACAAGTCGTTTGTTATCCATTTATCATCATACAAATCAACATTCTCGGGAATTTGCCCTACGACCGAAATGCCATTTTTGATGAAATCTTCAATGGGGTGTCCTTTGTACAAAACTGTATTGAGCCAGATAATGTTTGCTCCTTTACCAATGGCAGATTGTATTCCTGCAATTGTGTCGGGAAATACCCAATCCAAGTCGTTTTCAATTTTTGGGTTTTCAACGGGCGTTATGACACGGATGTTTTGTTGTTGGAGTGAATAGGCAATATCTGCTCCGCTGTCGGAATATCCGCCTGGTTTCATCGGTTTAATAATTCCGTTTCGTTTGGGTGGTGTTTCTGTCTGATAAATTATAGCTATTGCTTCTTTCATAGTAAGATTATTAGTTTTGTACGGTATGTAGAAAGTTGTTTGCATTTCTGCTATTTCAGCTTTTTTCCGCTGTTTTTTCGTTCTTCGTTTTATATATCCTATAAGAATGTAGTAATACGCCAATCTTACAGCCGATAAAAATTGGTGGAGCATCGAGCATAACACCATACACCACATAAATGGCATTTGCAACCAACCCCAATACTCTTAAATAGAGGCCTTTTTCATTGACATTGAAATGAGATTGAGTGACAGGGTAGTATAACCAATGATTTGTATCATAATAACGGATTGTTACTGTTGTATGGCAATCATCGTTGCCGTCATTTTTGCGATTAGTTTTTCTTCGTTGCTGTCGTAAACATAACCCTCACAAACGGTCAGTGTCCTGCCTGCCTGTAACACCTTACCAATGGCAATGAGCTTGTCTGTTTTGGCGGGTTTCATAAAATTGATTTTGAACTCAACGCTCAATACTTCGGTATTTTCGGGCATCATCGTCAGTGCTGCATAACCGCAGGCACTATCTACAATACTCGTGGCTACTCCTGCGTGAAAAAAGCCGTGTTGTTGTGTCAGTGCTTCAGAAAATTCGCAAGTGATTTTTACCCGCCCTTTTTCGACTTCTCCCAGTTGAGCATTTAAGGTTTTCATCAAACCTTGCTTATCAAAACTCTGTTTTACTCTTTCGTATATCATAAGTTGTACATTTCTTTTTGTTTATGAATTGCAGAGCCATATCAGATGTCTGATACATTTATTTACCTGACAAATTCATAGGTAAAAAAGGATTTCCCGTTCGGTAATATGTTTTCTTGTGAGCCAATCAATTCAAATCCATACTTTAATGCATTTTTTTTCAAATCTTCCCCATCCACAATTCTAAAAATATATTTTACGTCTTTTACACTTTCAATTCCTGTCGGGCTAACTGAACCTGCCCCATTGTATCTTTACCGATGGAAAGCACTACGAAATCAACTTCTAAGAACTGTCTTGCTACGGCGTTTTCTTTTTTTACTACGTTTTTCATATCTGTTGTTTAGTTGTTGTCTAAGTTTAGTTCCATTTGAATGTTGCAGCGTTTGTAAGGTGTGGGGTGTCCTACTATTTTCTGGAAACCCAGTTTGTAATACAGATTGATAGCGGCTTTTAGTATGGTGTTACTTTCAAGGTATAATTTCGAAGCTCCGTTTTCCTTAGCGGAATTAATAACCGTCTGTCCCAATAACCACCCCATATTTTTGCCCTGTGCTTTGGGTGATACAGCCATTTTTGCTATTTCAAAATCATATTCGGGATCGTCTATTTTGATTAAGGCACAAACTCCAAGCGGTTCGTCATTGTATAAAGCCACAAATATTTTTCCACCTTTGTCCAAAATATATTCTTCGGGATTGTTCAGTGCTTTATAGTCCGCTTCTTCCATCTCAAAGTAGCTGGAAATCCATTCTTCGTTGAGCGATCTGAAAGCGGATCGATATTTTGGGGCATATTCAATAACCTTTATATTCTTACTTTCTCGCATTTTTTTTTGTTCCTTTACCCGTTTGAAAATTGATTTTTGTTCCAACAAAAACTCCCATTCTTCAATCGCTTCCCAAAGGTTGTGCGTGGCTTCCGTAATGATACCGTCGATAGCGATGTCAATATCAGCACATTGTACCTTTATCATTTTTTCGGCGACTGTGGCTCCTTTTTCCGTAAGCCCAACTACATTTCTACGTTTGTCATTGGATTTGAGATTATCCTTAACCAATCCAGCTTTTGCCATCTCTTTTACAATTTTTGTGACGGACGGTTGGGAATGTCCGATTTGTTCGGCTATTTCGGTGATGGTTTTTGCTCCCTCATCATAAAGAACGAAAAACACGGGAAACCATTTTGGCGAAAAATCCACATCGTAAAGCTCGTAAATTCTGGCTGCATCTTCGGTTACTTTTGCCGTAAGTAAACGTAGCCGGCTACCCAATGCCATTTTTCCTGTTTTGTTGAAGATTTCCATTTATTTATTCGTCTTACGGTTAATAACTTTCATCTTCGTTCGGGAAATTCCTTGCTTTTACATCTGCGATGTAATGATGTGTCGCTTCTGTCATTATCGTTTGTAGGTCTGCATAACGTCTTAGAAATTTGGGTGAAAAATCCTTATTCATACCCATGGCATCCTGAATGACCAATACCTGTCCGTCTGTTCCCGAACCTGCACCAATACCGATTGTAGGAATAGTTAATCTTTCTGAAATTTCGGTCGCCAGTTTTGCAGGTATTTTTTCAAGTAATATGCCAAATGCTCCCAGTTCTTCCATTAAAAGACAGTCTTCAATAAGTTTTTTCGCTTCTTTCTCATCCTTTCCACGAATGGCATAGGTTCCGTATTTGTTAATGGACTGAGGCATTAAGCCTAAATGTACCATTACAGGAATACCAGCGTCAATTATCTTTTTTACATCTTCTTTTATTTCTGCTCCACCCTCTACCTTAATGGCGTCTGCTCCTGTTTCCTGCATCATACGGATAGCAGTTTCAAGGGATTTTAGGGGATTGCCCGATACCGTTCCGAAAGGCATATCGACAATAACCAATGCTCTTTTTGTTCCGTTTACCACCGATTTTGCGTAATATATCATCTGGTCAAGTGTGATGGCCAGCGTTGTTGGATTGCCCACCATTGTGTTTGAAGCACTATCGCCCACAAGTACCACGTCTATACCTGCACCATCAATTATTCTTGCCGTTGTATAATCATAGGCAGTCAATATGCTTATCTTTTCTCCGCTTTGCTTCATCTTTTTTAACTGAAGCGTAGTAACTTTCTTTTTATCTTCTGTATGGACTGACATAATATTTCTATTCTTTTGGTTCTTTCTGTAATACCTTCTCAGTAATAAATGACTTTACCGAGTAATATCTGTATAATCTTTTTTCAGTTTTTATTCAAGGTAATGTGCGATGTACAAACCAATTTTTTTCATCGTCTTTAACTGCATAAATATCAAATTTGCAAATAATCAATCTCGTAACGTTTTTACTACTTCGCCAGTGATAGCACCTATTTTGGAATATCTACCCTAATATGCTGTTCATATTCTGCGATGAATTGATATATTTTGTATCTTGTATAATTTAACAATAACTAATTACATAACTGATTATGCAAATATATAAAACAAAGTTATTTTGACAAATGCTTTTTCGTTGTCTTGCTTTTATAAAACAAAAATGAAAGTTTATAACTATTATAGGACTAGATATTTCTATATAGCATTAGGAGTATACCCTAACCTATTTTTGAATAGCCGGCTAAAATGTTGGGGACCAGCATTGATTGGGTTGATCATACTTATATCGTGTGTACTCATCATGGGAAATTATCAGTTTAATAAAAATATCGCAATTACAATCGTGTGGATTATCTTAGAAGCTTATTATATATGCTATGAAATTTTAATCGGTGATCTTATTGAGAAAATACCTTTTTTTTAAAATCTCAACTACGGTTTCCAAGCTCAATGCATTTATGTTATTCTTTCCGGCGTATTTCCATTGATTGGCTATGTTATGTTTAGATCAAAAAGAGCATTGAACAAAGAGTAAATCCGGGATCTATGGAAAGTAATTGGGATAAATATGGATTTTCATGTACTATGGGACCAAAGTTAAGGGAACTGGTGCAAATCCAACTTGTTGATGAACTAAATAGTTTATTGGGCATGAGCATCAAATTTGATTTCGACTGGTCGAAATCCTGTATCGAGGGACATAATGGAATGTTTCTGGATGGTAGTCTGGAAAATTATTCAGGTATTATATTGATCGACAAACAAGCATCAATTAAAGCAGATGGTTGGATGGACTTTATTCAGGAAGGAGATTTCTTCCTGGCTTATTGGGATCAAATAACAGTTTGTCATAATAATAAGGAGCTATTCTCAAAAGATTTTGGGATCTCTAGCATTGCCTTTGATTTAGTTCCTGAGGAATTGCGGTGGCATCTAAAATAAGTCAGAAAATACTAAAGAAATGATTATGTTAAAAATTCATAGATAATACCTTAAAACATTTTTTTATCTTTGGTATATCAACTATTTTTTAAGTATGACTGTAATATCGCTACGCGAACAGGTAAAGAGCGGTACTGTAGCAGTAAGAGCGCTAAGATTAAAGAGATTGGAAAACGGTTTACCGTTTATGATCAACGTTAAAGGAATGGAAGAAAAGTTATGTTACATTGAATATCCAAATGGCAATATTCATCTCGTAAAACAATCTTCTCAAGGCAACGATTTTGAAACGCTGGAAGTTCTGGATAAATCAGAAGCTATAAATCTTAGACGTCGATTTAATCTCATATAATGCCTGAGTTATTCGTCATCACTGGATCTAACGGTGCAGGAAAGTCTACAATTGGCCCAATATATTTTCCTCCGCATTTACAAAATGTTTTCGATGGTGACAAACTCTACCTCCAAAAAAGGTCGGAATTATGGAGGTCTGGTATCCGAGTTCAAAGAGAATTGAATTCACAAGCGTCAGATTTTGTCGATTCTACTTTCGAATCGTTAGTAAATAATGCTATTTCCAATAGTATTGACTTCGCTTATGAAGGTCATTTTTCTCAGGATAACAGTTGGGAGCCTTTGCAGAGATTTAAGGATGCTGGATATTATTTACATATGGTTTTCTTCGGTCTGGATAATGTTGATATCTCATCCGACCGTGTACTTATAAGGGCAAAAGAAGGTGGTCACAATGTTGATCCCCTGACTTTGAGAGATAACTATTTTGGGAACTTACACCAAGTAGACAGACGCTTCCTTATCTTTGATAGCTTAAAGATAATTGATACATCGGAAATGGAACACAGAGATCTTATATTTATCCTAAATGGAAACATAAGGGAGTTTCTCCCCCTATCGGAACAACCATGCTGGCTTTTAGAAAATATGCCTAATATTTCTAATCTATTGGGTAAGTCTATTAGTGAACGATAATGAAAAGATCCGATTAGCGCGACCTTTGCTTAGAATATCATAAAACAACTAGATGTCGACTATTGAACAGAGTATTGACAGATTGAGAGTTCTACTTCTTTTCTTATGTATCTAGCAAAAGCTGGGCCTAAGAGAAATACGTACTTGCCCTTATTTTTGATCAAGCAACTTTGTTTGAGCTGTATATATATTTTTCCATCCCTCTATACCTGAGATCTAAATATTTTTATCTTCGTCACAACCATACCATAATCTAAAAATAATTTGTTTACCGTCAGAATCAATTGCATTTATGTTAATTACTACATAGCTGTAATTAGAAGTGAAAAATACTTCTCCGCCAGTAGAACCTCCCCTATCTAAAAGTCGAGATTGCGCGCTCACGAATCTCCGAAACATTCAACCCGGCCTCTTCCAATTTCTGCGAGGCCTGCTGCCCGATTAAATCCTTTAACAGGACAAAGGTCTTGTCAAATTGGACATGTTTGCCCATTACAAAAGAAAGATCATACTCAACTTCTTCCCAGGTAGAAATATCGGCATGATTGTGCTGTAGCTGTACCTCTAACTTGTCAATGGCATTGGCGACCTTGGCTTCAAAGGTTTTCTTCTCTTCAAATTCATAGAAAAGATCATAGATCTCTTGTCCGTTACTTGTGGCCAGCATTTGCCTGATCTTGAGGATGGCCTGTTCTCCATTTTGCTGTTTGATCTTTCTGATCTCCGGATTGCGGATCTGATCTAATACGGACACGTCTCCCGCTTCGGCTTCAACAAGATCATGAATAATGATCATTTTTAACAGACGGGCTAAATCTACCTTCTGATCCAAAAGCGGCTCAATCAATATAGCCATCAGCGACATACGCCAGGTATGCTCGGCAACACTCTCCTGTCGCCCATTGGACAACCAGCTATGCCGTAGTTCGAACTTTAGTTTCTCAGCCAGCTGCAGCACATCCATTATCGCAGCCAATTGTTGTAGCTTAATTTGATCACTCATCATAGTAATATATAATACGTTAGTCTATTTTGATATCTATCGGTTAAATAGCACGACTAATCTACTAAATTCGACGCATGAACGATACTGTTTTTCGATGAACATACAATTCATCACGACGAAAAAAAGGTTTGCCTAGCAACAGCGGGGCGTGGTGTGACTACTTACTGCGTTACCATATAAACTTTCCTTAGGTTTCATTTAAAAACTTTTACTTCGGCAGTCATTGGTAGACGCGGAGAATCACGTTAAGTTCAAAGTTCAAGTACAAAGGACAGAAGCTTAAAAACGGTTTTCTTCAATTATATCTAACTAAAGAAGACTGAATAACAACAGACCACAAATGTCTTTCAAAAATAGTTCAATGACGCAAACAAATCCGCTAAAATTATCTCTTTCCGATCTATATCTTTCAATTGGCAACTGTATCCACACGACAATAAGTATATGTATCATGGTTAAGAGCGCCGGCGAGCGGAAAGAGAATAAGAAAACCGCCTGCTGTCGACTCACTCGGCACGACTAAATCACCATGATTATCTAGTGCAAAGCAAATAGTTTTGGTAAAGAATCTATTGAACAATACATAGATGTCAAGGTCTGTATTTCTGAAAGAAACAAAATTTTGCGGTTCGGGCTTAATTTTCCTCGTTCTTTCACGCACGACATTTCCTAAGGTATCAATTAGTTTGAAATGGACTTTATTTTTTTTGGTGAGCTCCAATGAGGTTTTGTAAAGATAGTGCAGACTATCAGTTTTATAGTAATTTGGTTCTATATAGTTCCATAGACAATATTCATTATAGGCTGCACTCTTCTCCTGACTGCCATGATTATGGCCTATTATCTTCTTGGGATAATTATCAAAGATGTATGTCTCCTTCAATTCTACCTTCGAAACCCTATGTGCCGCAGCAGTTTGTGCTAAATACTTAGGCGATATGGAAGTGCAAGAGATACACAAAAAAAGAAATACCACTGAAAATAGTGCAATGACTACAGTGTGCATATTGTAATGTTTTTGGATTTCTTTCATAAGCTCTTTTGTTCCGTATAAAATCCGATAAATAATAATAAAAAAATGGAAATTTCATATAAGAAGTTTTATAGAAATTAAATCTACTTAATTTATCTGTCCCTTCCAACCATAGTCAAACGAACTGCTTTGGCACTTTAAAAAGAAATAACTGGTGTATATTTTAATGTTGTATTAGCTCTAAACTTACCAAATTTCCATTCAAATAATTGTGATCGCTTAAACATTTCCTACATCCTCGCCTCATGGCTATTGGTGCGAGATATAAAGGAATTTGCATAGCCCGCTCCTATATCACTAAAAATATTGGTGCCGATGACAACATTGGCAGCTATTGACCGACTTTGATATTGCTCTGTGGCGGAATGTTGCAAGATATTAAATGTAATGTAAACTGCGTCAGTGTATAAATATTTATTCAGATCCAAAAAGTTTCTGCCACCACGTCTGCCTCGCTTTTGGCAAGATGCTGTTATGTGCAATAATTTTTTCCTCTTTCATTATTTCTGTCACGTCTTTAATTAAACCATCCACCATCGGAGAAAAGTTGCTGTACTTTTTATTTTGAACTTTTATAATATGATATGATTTCTTAGCTGTCTCGTCTGATGAACTGTTTGTGCTAATAATCATTCGGCAAAGTTGTTCAATACAAGCTCTTACAATATTGCCGTTATCTGTTCCTTTTATTACGCTCTCAAGGATTTCAAGAGCTTTATTATTTTCACCAGTCTCAACATATAACTCTGCCAATTGTCGATTGTAGATGTCGGTTAGAAAATCTTTATCATTTTTTTTGAGTGTCAATTTGAAAGCTTCAATCTCTGAAAGCTTGTCGTCAGCATATTTGGCGTATGTCCTATATAAACCTAGTTCTTCATTAGTCCAAGCTCTTTCTTGATTGATCCATTCAGGTAATTTCGTCAAAAATTGTTCTCTTTCATTTGTCGAATAGAGAAAATACAGTTCGTCTTGAATTGGCAATTTGAAATTTCTGAAATAGGAATTTTTATTTTCTTTCCAATCGTCAATGTCTACCTGCGAATAAATACAACTTTCTTCCGCTTCTCCAATATACTTTAACAGTTCAGTTTTCTTTGGGTTGTCCGCTGTTTTTAAATATTGGTAGGTTTCTTTAACTCCTGCCGAAACCAAATATTCTCCATCAAATCCAATTCCGCTGTCAAAATCAATATTTTTAGCTTCAAGAAACAACCAAACGATTTCGGGTGAATTGAAAAGTGTCAGAATGAAAGCACAGAAATATAAATTATCAATGTCACCGTCTTTTCCATATTTTCGCCATTCCTTTTCTTCTGCAAAAAGATATTTTAAAATTTCATAGTCCGTCTGCCTAAGGTCATTGTAAATTGCAATATTTAGTCTTAATCGGTCAAAGTGTTTTGAATCTATGGCGTCTTTGTCAAAGCGATAATTGTCCAAGAGTTTTGGGTTCTGTCGGACTAAGTTGAGTTCAGTTTTATATTTTTCTACTACTGTCACGGTGTCTTGTTATTACTGCGTATAACTCTCAAATATACACAATTCACCAAATTAGAAAATAGATTTTATGGAAAATGCCAATTGCTGCTTTAGTTTTTTTGAGCTGATTAGCCAAGTAAAACTTGACCTCTCCCCTAAAAACTGGAGCATTTAAAAGTTGAGAATTCGGACTTGAATTACTAATTTTAAAAGGTAGGAAAAGCGATGAAAAAATCAAAAGCTCCTATTCTTACGTGAAAAGGTCCAACCATATATCCAGTCAAGCTGTTTAATTTGTTTTTTAATAAAAAAACCGATTAAACGATCACGAAACCAAGCTGTTATTGGATAGTTTTTTGTTTTGGTATTCCCTACTTTCCTTGCACTTCTTATTACTCTCTCTACTCTGGACTGACGTTCGGCCTGAAAAAGCTGAAAGGCTTGTGCATAGTCTTTGTTTAATTTTAATAATTCAGCAATTACAATCGTGTCTTCCAATGCCAATGATGCTCCCTGCCCAATATGTGGAGAGATACCATGTGCCGCATCTCCAATAAGACAAACCCTGCCTTTATACCAATGCAAAAGCTTGGGCACGTCATAAATAGGATATGCAATAATTTGATGGCTATTTTTGATTATTTTGGAAAATAACGGATCGTCATGCTGATGAATGTTTGCCAAATAGTCCTGAATTTCGGTATTTAATGTTTTTTCTACTTCTTTTGGCTTCGGTTCCTGTTCCCTAAAATAGTTATTAAACCACCAAACTTCACCTTTGTCGGAAACTGAATAAGTAAAAAATCCCCTTTCACCAAAGTTCATTCGTATGCAATCCAACGGTTCGGAAAGTTCGGGAAGATTTGCATAACCACCGGTAGAAATGACTTTCGTATACCTAATGACAGAAGCATTCGAAAATAATTGATTTCTAACCTCGGAAAACATTCCGTCACAGGCCAACATAATATATCCAGTAACCATTGTTCCATCAGCAAAATATGCAGTTACCTGTTCATTAGCCTCATGATATCTGACAATTTTTTTGTCGTACCATATTTTTATCCCGGCTGCCTTAGCAGCTAACCGAACGTATTTATTGAGGTTTGCTCTTTTGATCTGAATTGTTTCTACACCGTATTGTTGTTTCTGATAGGCCGTATCGAGTTTTGCTATTTGCTTTCCTTTAGAATTGAAAAACTTCATTGATCCCGGGGTATAATCTTTCTTGAGCAGTTTTAAATCAATAAATTCTTTCAATACATTCAAACCATTGGGTGTAAGGCCCAAAAAGACTCCCTCTTTGGCATTGTCTTCTGATCTCGCTTCAAATATTTCAACATCAAAACCTATTTTCTTTAGTTGTAAAGCTAGTATGGGCCCAGCTACGCCAGCACCGATAACGAGTACTTTTTTATCCATTGTTTTCCTCTCTTATTTTTAATCCGAATATCAGTAGGAAGTTTAATGCAAAAAAAATGGCCACGCGCACATAATTTAAATTGCGCCATTGAGCTGCTTTTTCCTGTAAGTTTATATCAAGGGTATCACTATATGGTAATTGCTGGAATTCCGTGATAAGAGGCGCGAAATAGGTTAATGTCCATATCCGAACTGCAATATGCGCAACAAGAAGCGGTAACATTAATTTTCTACGATTCTTTATCCTCCAGTTAAAAATAAACGCTGTAATAAATACCGTTTCATGAATTCCATGGATTATTATCCAAAACATTTTAAAATCCAATCCGTAAGGATTTTGAAAAAAGATGAATGAAGAAGGTGGGGCTGCTGTCCATGCAGGAACCATTATAGCAGTTTCCCATAACTGGGCTCCATTCATAATAAAGTAAGCACAGATTGAATAAAATAGCCATTGAGTAGCTTTCGGGTATTGGTATGTGTTTCTCATTTGTCTAAACTTCTTAAATTTATTTCTTACATTACCGCACTTGGCAAAAGTACCGCGCTATCAAAAAATACGCTGGCAAAAAAAGGAGTTAAACTGGTAAATTAGGGCGTAAATGGGATTTGAATTGAAAAATGAAAAAAAGGCTTTTAAAATAGCCTTTGATGAAAATGATCTTGGTGATCATGGTTTTAAAGAAAATACTTTTAAAACGAATATTCCTTTTGGACAACTAACTGCTAAACAATGGCTTTTTGACGGTATTAAGATCTTATATTCCGAAACTGATCTTGATAAACCGACCGAATTGGATTGGAAAGGAGATTCAGAGCTGGTAACCATGCATTTTAATTTGCAAGGAAGAACTTCAATAATACAGGACGGAATGAGCAATACCTTTGAATTAAATGGTAATCAGCACAATTTATTCTATGGTACCAAGGCTAATGGTAAAATGAAATTTGATGGTTTGCAGATGAAATCATTTATGATACAATTTCAAAAAAAATCTTTTTTAACAGTATCAAAAGATGGAAACGAATCCCTAAAGCAGTTTGCTGATAAAATAGTTTCGGGAACTCCGGTTGCTTTTTCAAGTTCTAGTCTAAATATTGACCTGCCAATACAAACCTGTATCCATTCGATTTTGAGTTGTGATTATTCCGGTGGATTAAAGAGACTGTTTCTTCTTTCGAAAACTATTGAGCTACTTGTTTTGCAAGCAGAGTCTTTAAATAATCTGCAATCTTCAAAATCAATATACATAAAACATGATTATGATAAAGAGCGAATTGTATACGCCCGTGACTATCTGGTTAAAAATATCGGATCACCCCCAACCTTAATAGAACTGGCAAGAATAGCTGGGGTGAACGAATACAAACTAAAACGCGGGTTTAAGGAAATATTTAATCAAACTGCTTTCTCCTATTTAGCTGACCTACGTTTGGATCTGGCAAAAAATGACCTATTGGAGGGCAAAAAGCAAGCCACTGAAATAGCGTTTGAATTGGGATACTGTTCCTTACAGCACTTCAGTAAGGCTTTCAAGAAAAAGTTTGGCATGGCGCCAAGTAAAGTCAGACGTTAATGTAAGGTAACCTCCAAAAATGCAAACAGCACATAGTCCCTTCCCTAAAGCACCTATCCTATTCTTAGAGAAATCCAGAGCAACTTGGTATCAAATAACTGATTAACATATTAAATTAGATTTTTTATATCTTTGTATCTTATGCAAAGACAACTATTCACATATTATAGTTTGACGATTGGAATGATTGCCTAATTCCGGGTGTCTTGTTTCTAAATCATCGGTTTGGTAGTTTACGTATTACCAAAGACGATTGGCATGGAACAAGCCATTCGGATGACAGAGAATTAAGCAATTTTATTTCATCATTTTAAATTAATAAGAAGTGAATAACTTATCGTTATATGGTTGGAACGATACGCTGTTGCAACTCAAACAAACTTCGCAATATAAACATCTTTTTCATGGTCGTGTTGCTGCGGTGAACAAAACCAATTATGAGGTCATTGCCGAGAGTGGTCGGCTGTTGTGCGAACTGGCAGGTAATATGCTTTATGGCCGGTCATCGTTTGAACTTCCGTGTACCGGTGACTGGATTATTTTTCAACCTTTTGAAGATAACAAAGGAATAATCGTTGATGTTTTACCACGCAACCATACGTTATACCGAAGGAAGAGTGGTTCGCAGACTGACAGGCAAGCTATAGCATCCCATGTTGACAAGGCATTTATTGTACAAAGTCTTGATGCCAATTTCAGCGTTCGCCGAATGGAACGATTTATGGTTCAAATCGTGGAAGAAAACATTCATCCGATATTGATCCTCACTAAATCGGATTTGGAGTTCAATCGCCATAAAGTAGAGGAATCGCTGAAACATATAGAACGTCAAATGCCAATACTTTTCACAAGCATTCTTTCTCCTGAATCAATACTTCCAGTGCGAAAATTTATCAAGCAGGGAGAATCGATTGTATTTGTGGGGTCATCTGGAGTTGGAAAAAGTTCTTTGATCAATGCACTGTGTGAACTGACAATATTTTCCACATCTGAGATAAGCAAATCATCAGGTAAAGGAAGACATACCTCGACTCGAAGAGAAATGATATTGATGAAGGATAGTGGTGTTTTAATAGATACGCCCGGTGTTAGAGAATTTGGTTTAGCCTCAGACAATTCTGAAACATTATCAGATATATTCGAGCTTGCTGATTTTGCAGCATCCTGTCGTTTTGAAAATTGTAAACATGTTAATGAGCCTGGCTGTGCTGTTGTAGAAGCTGTAAACAACGGTCTTTTGGAACTTGAGATATACAATAGTTACCTCAAGCTGCGGAAAGAATCCTGGTATTTTTCTACCTCGGAGTATGAAAAACGTAAAAGGGATAAATCTTTCGCTAAAATTTCAGAAGAGGCCAAGAGATTAAAAAAGCGTTAACCATTTACACAATACAGGCGTTCCTCTCAATAGTTGAACGCCTGTATTATGCAGTCTATTTATCATAGCGCTGAATAAAAAGATGGGGTTTTACTACGGGACCGTCTTTCCCTAAACGGCAGCCCGCACCATGAAACTGGTAATTGAATCCACCAATATGTCCCGAACGATTCCGGTTGCTCCTTTGTTCAAATTCATCCATATTTGGAGAGAACTGATATCTGAAGTCATCTATGAAAGCGACATAATCGTTCAATACTTTCCTTATAACTAGATTAATCATGTTGTTTCAAGATACAAAATAGTCATGAAAATTATAGCTACGGAGTTATATATTTTGTCTATTTAAAACCTCTTTTGTAAATTAAGCAGTTAGTTAGCCAAATCCCATACAAAGTTAAGAGATGGCCTTTAAAATGAGTTGTTATTCTTGACTTCAAGATAGACGAAATTTATTTTTTATGAGATGGAAATGATTATTTATTGTGGAATACAGGCGAGCGTGCTGTGGTTTTCTGATTTCAACAACGCAGCTTCTTCTTTTGAAGGTGTTATTTTGTTGCATGCGACAAAACATAGCCATATAAATGGCAAAATAAATAATTTCATAGTTGATCTATAAGTGGTTAATTGTTAGGTTAAGATAGGAATCCTAGCGAAAAATTGACACCAACTGATCAATTATTGAACAAAAGTGTAACACTTTAAACTTTAATAGTGATATTATTGACCTCCCCCCAAAAAACTGGGGTATTTAAAAAGAGAAAATTCGGTGATGAATTACTAATTTTAAAAAGGAGGAAAAAAGCGGATGAAAGTTTAAGTATGTCCGGAGCAGATGAGCTTGCTGTTCCTAAAAAATTACAGGAATTCATAAAAGTTGCTACAGGATTTTTCCAGGTTACCGACTAAACTATTCAATCTTTTAATAAAAAAAAGAACATCCGCATGTGAGCAGATGAGTTTTTTAATCTTATGACAATGAAATATTATGTAAGCCCTTTAAATGCTAAAACCGTTGCAGATGATATTTGTGTAGACAATGAATTGGAAGTATTGCTAAGAGAACATAATTTCATTGATTTCAATTCTGATAGCTTTTGAAGGTAATGACCTGGATGAAAAAGATACTTCCTGTTCGAAAACAATAGAGTACATTGTAAAATTGGCTCAGTTTTCCAACCGGGTTATATCAGACTTTGTTATCACGAATGAATTCTTCATACATATCTAGGTAATCTGGAGCTTTCAAATTTTCCAACAATCTTTTCTTAACACTATCCTTATTAATATAATATTTATCAACATACCCTATGCGATTCTTGTAGTTTAAAATTGCCTGGCTATGGAATTCGGCAAACAACACTCAAGTCATGAGTGACATCCATTCATCTAGATCATTGGTCTTCTGTTCGACAGTACCCCATACAAATGATAAATTCTTGAAAAGCACGCCATTCTCGATGAATTGACCATCTTCGATAAATATCTCGCCTGGCCAAAAACTCATAGCTCTATCATATAAAATCTCAAAATCCATATCTAATTTACAATTCTATAGTAGGACACCAAATTATAAAAAATGAATGGAATATTAGGTTACAATCAAATACCTAAGTTATTCATAATCGTCGAAATTCATGCTGAATGAAGGAATATCCAATAAATGGTATTCGCGATGTTCATTTTCAAACAGATGTATATGTATCACATCTGTATATTTTTTTTTGATAGTTCATTTATTTTACTTTATTTAATAAAAAATAATCCACAAATGAACCATATAAATCTATCATATTATGAAAAGACAAAAATTTATCTCGACAATATTGCTGGGAATTCCTTTACTTTCCTCAGCTCACGTTTTGAAGCTTCGAAGCAAAAAAAATATCGGCAAATCATATAAAAATGGTTTTGTAGTTCGGGAAGATGAGAGTCGTTATCACGGTATACAGACGAAGCCTGAAAATGCCTTTCTGCGTTGTAAGCTGTCTTCGGCAGATACTAACGAGGCATTGTTCATCCAAACTTCCACGCCAAAAGTATTTGAGCGTAAAGGTGGTCCCCCACCACATATCCACACATACGAAGATGAAATAATTTACATTGTGTCAGGCGAATTTATTGTACATATAGATGGGGAGGACTTTTCATTAAAGTCGGGTGATACTGCTTTTATTCCAAGAGGTACTTTACATACCGTTACCAATCCCATTGAAAATAATCCTGGTACTTTGATAACCATATTTCAACCTGCCCCCAAAAAGATTGAGGACTTTTTTGGTTACATCAGTGAAAAGGGAGAAATCCCAAAAGATATAATTCCCAATGGATGGTAAAGATTAACAACCGGTTTTGTAAGTACGAGGCAAATATCAATAAAACGCAAAGAAATTAAATAGGATGAATACAATACCATTCTTTATGCTTCTGACTGCATTCACCGGATATAATGGTTGTAGGGCGAAAGTTCAAACTTCTAATGAGTAAGAGATCATTTACAGAATATAAATAGGCTTTTCAATCAGAATCAGAGGTTCGAAGAACTTGCCATATTTTATATAACTGAAAAATATTATTTATTTAAAAAGAACCATGTATGAGATTAGCACTTGCATTCGTGTTTATATTTATGTATACGATAAATTTTGCTCAAGAAATTGTATATTCTTCAAATTGGGTAACTGGTATAAAACATCAGGTAATCCCTAAAAAACGCAGTCTAGTCTTAAACAATGGAAATATACAGGATAGCGTCATGTATTCGAAATATTACAAATTGAGAAAAGTAGACAAAGGCCAACTGACGCTGGATATAATGTTAAAAAAAGTGCGTCCTCTGTCTGTAACCCCAGTACGATTTAATATTGCTGTTATTGGAGGGAATAAAAGTTATAATTCGCTTTACTATTACAGCTCCATACCGCCTAATAAAATTTCTACGAAGATATACATCCCATTTGATTTGGAGACCGATTCCATAGCAGTCTATTTTACTGCTGCTGGAAACTTTAGTTTTTCAAAGATCGAAGTCAATGCAGAGATACAGCAAGGAAAAACATTAGAAAAATGGGAAGATAAATTTTTAGCAAAGGTGAAAGACAGAGAGATGGTATCTAACTTGGCAGAGTTGGCCCAAACCTGGGGTGCTATTAAATATAATGACCCATCAATTTCAGACAAAGATATCGATTGGGATGAGATCCTATTTGATCGACTGTACAATATATTTGATGATATAGAAACACCTAAGCAGAGTATAGATATCTTGTTGAGTTATGCTTCTTCGGAAACCAACCGGGATTCCACGGCTCTAAAATCAGACAGTCTTATATGGGACAATCTTGACAACTCGTGGATCAAGAAGGCTTCATTGCTTACTTCCGTACAAAAAGAAAGGTTACAAGCTATAGTGGACAATCCTCCTGCTTTTAAGAACAAATATATAGACCGATCTGATAATCTCGTCTATACAAAGCTCAGAGAGAAAACATTGCACAAAAATGTATTACCCAATGTATACGAACGCCTTGTAAACCTATTCAGATACTGTAATGTAATAAAGTATCTGTATCCGTACAAGTATACGCTGTCGGGGCAATTTGATAGCGGATCCATTTTAGAAGAACTGATACCACAATTTGTCAGGGCAACGAAGACGTTGGAATACAACAACTGTCTGCTAGCATTGAATGCATCTATTAAAGATGGGCATAGTGCGATACCAACATTGCCAATAGAATTTGTGCACAGTATATATGGGAACTTCGCGATAGGCCTACCCATGCATATTAAAAAATTCAAACAAGATTTTATTGTGACAACTATTGATAGCTCTTTCTCAAAGAAAACTGGGATAGAAGTAGGAAGCCCCATACGTAAAATAAATGGAGTACCGGTAAACGATTTATACAAAAAGATATCGTACTATATAGGGAGCCCCAGGCCAGAAGTACATGAGTACCTTGTCAATAGTCAAAGACTATTGAGTTTTGTCCCCATATCGGACTCCATCGATATCGTCTATGCCACGGATAAAATCGAAAAAAACATCAAGATAAAAGGAGATATCAGTCTTTCTCGACTCTTTAGTAAACTTAAAGACAACAATACAACCCTTCAAAAGTCTATTGAACATCATGGAATTTACAATATCGATGATAGTGTTACATATCTGAATCCAGCACATATTGACACATCAGCCGCTGTCAATGCATTGATTAGTCAAAGTGAAAAAATAATATTGGATCTACGAAATTATCCAAACGGTAAATTTGACGTACAATCGTTGCTCCCATCTAATGTGGTCATCGCAAAAACGCAAAAGCTCTCTCATTATCCTCAACGTCTAATTGAGTCTGATATCACCACAACGGATGGGAGCAATCACCGTCCCAACAGAAAGATCGTGGCGTTGATTTCGGAGGCATCAAGAAGTAATCCAGAATTTCTAGCTATGGCATTGAGAGCTGCTCAGAGAGCAGATGATATCACAATAATAGGACGGAATTCGATGGGGGCAGATGGTAACGTTGTGAAAATCCCATTAATAGGGAGCCCTACGTTTAGCTTATGGTACACTGGAATTCGAATACTTTACCCAGATCATGGAGAAACCCAAGGTATCGGAATTAAACCTGACGTCTATGTTCCACTTACCGAAGAGGAAGTGACCAAGGGAGTAGATAACATACTTAATAACGCTATTGATATTATCAGGAAGTGAAAAACATCAGTACTTTTAATTTTATCATTTATGTAATGGATTTGGCTGTAATGAAGATAAAATTTGTAGCATCGAAAAAGCATAAGTGGATTAATAGTTCCAAATAGTTATATTTGATACAGGCCTTATATCGTTGTGGACGGAGCCTTCGATTTAAAAAATTTCGTGCAATAAGTATCAGCTCCCCTATTAAATAACCGAAACCATATTATCCTAGCATTTTCCAAAACCTTGTTATCAGAAGTTTAAATTTGTTTTTTACGGTTTCTTTGTTTTGGAAGATTGAAATCCACTTAGGATAATTGAAATTAATATAAGTATAATTCCAATTGCTAACAATGGTATCCAAAATATGAAGCAAAATTCTGATAATTTTATAATGAATTTGCTATAATCACCTCTCGAAACAAACATTCCAGCACCAAATACAAAGATTAGAATTGACGAAAGACATAATGTTATCCCAATGAAGAATAATTTTCTATGATTTGACATCCTATTTTTCATTTTAGTGTTTTCATGTTCATAAGTTCCTCAACTTGTTCTTACGATCATTATATTTGGAAATCTCCCTTCCTTCGATAGGATTGGCTGTGGTTAATAGCATGGTATTCTACTTTCAATCGGGCAAGGTTAATACCCAAGCCTAATATACATTATTTGTTTTGAATTAATATGTTTGTCAATATTAACTAGCTAGATTATTACACACTTTGTAAGGCTAGGCTAGTGGTTTATAAAGTTTGTTGCTTAAGGAAAACCGTATAAGCATATTGATATCAACAATAACCCCACCTACTTATCTCTAGCCCAGCTATGAGAGGTAGGTTCCTCCCCTAGCTAAAAGTCGAGATCGCGCGCTCACGAATCTCCGAGACATTCAAGCCGGCCTCTTCCAATTTCTGCGAAGCCTGCTGCTCGATTAAATCCTTTAACAGGACAAAGGTCTGGTCAAATTGGACTTGTTTGCCAATTACAAAAGATAAATCATATTCAACCTCTTCCCAGGTAGAGATATCAGCATGATTGTGCTGAAGCTGTACCTCTAATTTGTCAATGGCATTGGCGGCCTTGGCCTCAAAAGTTTTCTTATCTTCAAATTCATAGAAAAGATCATAGATCTCTTGTCTGTTACTTTTTGCTAGCATCTGTCTGATCTTGAGAATGGCTTGTTCTTCATTTTGCTGTTTGATCTTTCTGATCTCTGGATTGCGGATCTGATCCAATACGGAAACGTCTCCAGCTTCTGCTTCAACAAGGTCATGGATAATGATCATTTTTAACAGACGGGCTAAATCCACCTTCTCATTCAAAAGCGGCAAATGCCTATGATAGTTTTTTATTAAATATGTATATCGGTCTATATTAACCAATACATTTGGCCAGGCCCATATAAACTATATAAGGGACTGGCTTCCTGTATTACCTTTGAAAAGTGTATTTATTACTTATCGTTATCTTCTGTATCTTCTTCAATTTCGATCTGTGGTGGGATGAGCCTGTACATTACGGGTGTTACAATCCTTGATAGGATTGTTGAACTTATAAGCCCGCCAATAAGTACAATTGCCAAAGGAGCAATAAGCGGATTGGGATTTAATGCAATAGGTATCAATCCGCAGATAGCGGTAATAGATGTAAGCACAACAGGTAAAAACCGTGTCTCGCCCGCTATATGGATAGCTTCATCCAAGGAGTGGCCCTCAACCCTAAGCTGGTTTGTAAAATCCACGAGGAGCAACGAATTCTTGACCTGTATTCCCGACAACCCGATAAAACCGATGATAGAAACCAAAGACATCGGATTGCCGGTTAAAAGCAACGCTATCGCACCGCCCAATATACCCAACGGGATAATGGATAATACGATAATAATCCCCTTGAAATTCTTAAACTGTAAAAGGAGCACGCCTATAAAAAGGAAGCCACTTAATAATATGACCGAAAGAAAGTTGCCTCCCAGGGCATCGCCTTCGGACTCGGCCTCACCCGACAATTTATAATAATACCCCGGCGGAAGCTTTAATCTGTCAAGCTGTGGAACGATGTCCTTTAAAATATCATTGGCATACACGTGGTCTTTAGTCAATGATGTCACTTTGGCAAACCTCGATTTGTTAAAATGGTTGATTGCCGTCGGAGATGTTTCAAAACCTATTGTAGCAATTTGGTCAACCTGTATCGGTGTTCCCTGGATATTGTTGACATAAAGTCCTTTGAGCACATTGAGATCTGAAAACTTTTCTCGTGGTAGGGTAATGATCACATTCCTTGAATCGCCGCGGTCGTCGATGTAGTCACCAACATTTACGCCGGCTACTGCCATGCGGATAACCATGTCTACATCACTGGTCAATACACCAAGGGTGCGCGCTTTTTCCTTGTCTATCGAAACCTTGACATCTGATTTGTACGAATTTAGCTCGTTGTTCACAAAGAAGGTACCGGGGTGCTTCCTTAAAATTTCCTCTACCTTAAAAGATAGGGATCGCAAAGTGTCCTGATTATCCCCGAAAACTCTGACCACAATGTTCGCCTCAATCGGTGTGCCCTGTTCAAAATCCTTTACCTCAATTCTTGCATGGGGAAAATCAATGAATTTTTTTCTAAGAGTCTTAATCAGTTCCTGTTTAACTTTTGGGCCGGTATCGTCGCCCAATTGAACAAATATTTGTCCAAAATCGGGCTTAATGTCCTGCTGGTGTACATTGTAGTAAATCTGCGGATTACCTTTGCCGACATTGGAGGTATAATACACGATTTCCTTATGGTTCTTCAGTTCCTGCTCCACGAGTTTGGTGACGCGGTCGCTTTCAGGGATGTTTGCCTGCAATGGCAGCTTGATATTGATCAGGAACATTGGCTTTTCTGATGTTGGAAAAAGCTTGAAGCCTGCCAATGGAAAGAGGGCGAACGCAAAAACACTCAGCGCGATTGAGATCCCTATGGTTACTTTTGGCCATTTGAGTGCGATTGGCATGATACTGCGGTATGAATAGCTCAAAAACTGCTGTAGCTTCTGCAGGAAGTAATTACCGCCGCTATGTGCATGGGGTTTTAATATACGGCTGCCAAGAAATGGAACCAAGGTAAGCGCAACCAGCATGGATGCCAATACGCTTGTCATTACCGCCATCGGCAAGCTTCGGAGAAATTCGCCTGCCGCATCAGGTAAAAAAGCAAGCGGCAGGAACGCTATGACCAAAGTAGCCGTACATCCTACAACTGCATTACCTATCTGCCTTGTCCCTTTTAACACGGCATCCTTAATGGAATACCCCTCTCTTAACCATCTTTCTATATTTTCGACAACAACAATACTGTCGTCTACCAGCAGCCCCAATGCCACCACCAGGCCAACAATACTTAATTGGTTGAGTGAATAGCCCAGCATGTTCATCGCTATCAAACCCAAGGCGAGTGATAACGGAATGGAGATCATAACAATCAATGACGCCCTGAATCCCAGTGGCAACAACGTGATAACGACCAGCACGATCGCCAGCGCAAAATCAAATCCCAGATGTCCCAAACGTTGGGCAACCATGTCCGCCTGGTCAAAATTTTTGATCATTTTTATATTTTCCGGAAGTCCTTTCTGGAATGCTTCCAACACTGGCATATACTCTTCCTTGACCTTGCTAATATTGACATTGTCTTTCATGGCGGCTGTCACGAGCACACAGCGGTGACCGTTAAGGCGGGTAATATGGTTGATGGTACCATCCTTATAGCTAACTTCGGCGACATCTTTTAAATAAATAATCTTCCCGTTGGCGTTATATATAACTGTATTGGCGACGTCTTCGACATTCTTGAATTTGCCGCTGGTCTTCACGTTGAAAACTTTGGTATCGAGGTTGACGCTTCCCCCAGGGATATCGGCAGCTTCGCTTTGCAAGCTCCCGACAACAAGATTTAAGGGTATCCTTAGCTGGGCTAGTTTATCCAGCTGCATGTCTATGCGTATCTCCTGCTCAGGAACTCCGGTATACTTAACTTCCTTAAGGTCGGTAATCTTTTCCAGCGCTGTTTTAAGCAGATCGGCTTTGTCCCTAAGTTCTTTAGCTGATGCAGCATTGGAAACCAAAGCCACTTGGATGATCTTTACATCGGAGGATGCTACTTTTTCCGTTTTGATCAGATAGATGTCTTTTGGGAGTTCACTGTTCTTTAGCGCATTTATTTCGGTAGATATCTCTTGGTATTTATTGTCGACATCGACGCCATATTTGAATTTAGGCTGTATTACGGCAACACCGTCTTCAACAGAAGTAAGTATCTTTTCTATATTTTCAAGCCCGTATATTTTATTTTCAATCGGTTTTACCACCTGTTCTTCCATGTCTTTTGGACTGGTTCCCGGGTAAATGACCGTGATCACATATTGCGGCGGATGCGTTGTCGGATCCTCCGATCTCGGCATAGTAAACAGCGTGAGCAACCCCACTACAGCGAAAAGAACGAACATGATCAGTGTGAACTGATAGTTCTTAACAGCAAAATTTGTTATTTTCATTATGATGTGGGTTTACTTGATAATTTTGACTACTGATTGCTCATTCAGGTAGGCGCTGTTGGAAATGACAATTTGGTTTATCCCGTCCATTTTGTCACTTAAATACACTTTATCCGTTTCAAACTTCATGATGTTTACAGGAATCTTTTTTACCTTGTCTGCGCCGACAGTAGTGAATACGTATCCTTTTTTTCCGTCCGCTTCGACCAATGCATTATAGGGGATCACGATTGCATTCTCCACCTGATCTATCTCAATATCGGCCTTCCCAAACATGCCTACGGGAGGAGCAACGTTATGGAGTTTCAATTTTAGTTCTATCTGAAAAGAGCCTATTTCCCGGTCTGCCGATTGCAGCTTTCTGTATACCGTCGCCTCGAATAGCTGATCAGGGAAACCATCCAATGTAACTTTTGCAGCCTGTCCTGCTTTTATACTTGACCATTCACGGTCTGTTACGCCTGCTTTCAGAAGATAGCTGGCATTCTGCTGTATGGTATTAGTAAGTAGCACCGGCATCCCGCCCCCAATCACCTCTCCTTCATTTGCAACCTTCTTTGAGACAAAGCCGTCCGAGGTGGCATAGATCTTTGCATAGCGCTCGTTGAACGCCACGGCTTCTTTTCCTTTTCTGGCAACATCAAGTGCAGTTCTTGTATTTTGCAGCTGTTCCAACGTAAAGACACTGTCTTTGTAAAGGTTCATTGCACGGTCATAGTCGCGTTGGGCTTTATCCACACCTAGGCTTGACTGGGAAAGCCCGGCTGAAATTTCGGTCGTATTCAACGTTGCCAATAATTGTCCTTTGCGGAAAAAGTCTCCTTCACTGACCAATATACGGCTGATGACACCGCCTATTTTAAAAGAATAGTTTGCCTGGTCTTCTGTACTGACCAACCCGGTTACCTGTACCGAGGTAGGAACACGGAAGGACGACACAGGGGATACCTTTACGGCAATGATATCTGGTTCGCCAAGCGGATTTGTATTTTTGGGGTGCTCTTTGCACGACGACAGCATTAGGGCTGCCGCAATTACTGTAAATTGTATCCTTTTCATTTTTAAAATTATTGTATGTTAAAACTAGCGTTGGCGCGTTCAATGGCAGTAAATGCTATCCATGTATCGAATAGCGCGATGTTGGCCTGCAGCTGGGCATCTACCCATTGATTCTGGGCGTCAAGCACTTCAATATAAATTGCCATTCCCTCCTTATATAGTTTTGATATATCATTGTAATAGGTCTGGCTTGTCTTTAACTGGCTCTGGGCTGCCCGAAATTCAGCAACAGCACTTTCCATACTGGCCTGACGCACTTTAAGCTCTGTAAGAAGCTGTTGTTGCACATAGTCGGTCTGGGATAAAATCGCCTGCTGCTCGGCAAGGGTCTGTTTGATACGGCTGCTGTTTCTCCCAAATCCGAAAAGGTTCCACTCTAAAGAAACGCCCAGAAGGTAATAGCGGCTCTTATTATTGAATTTCCAGTCAAATGCCTGCGAACCCAGGTCCAAACTGGCTCCCACCTTTGGAACGAGGTATGATTTTGCAAGTCCCGTCAGGTCTTCATTGATACCCTTGGCGATTTTAAGTTTGGAAAGCTCCTCGCGATTACCGATATCTTCACCTATTAGAGCGGTCTGGTCCGGCAAGGCGGTTATTTCGTCTATTAAAATACTTTCTGTCTGTGGGCGATTAAGAAGGAAATTAAAATAATACCTGGCCGATTCTTGCGTCTTTATAGCAGTCACGATCGAAGCCTCGATTTTGGAAACCTCATTTTGGCTTCGGACCAAGGCTGTCCGGTTAATCTTACCATTATCCAATAGCTTCCTGTTCACTCTCTCCCCTTCACGCACCAATGCTAGATAAGATTGGTAGATCTTTACGGCATTGGTCGCTTTCAGATAATTATAATAGGCTACTTTAATTTCTTTTACCAATTCTCTTTTATAAAGTAGCACTTCCGCTTTTTGGAGGCCGATCTGCTTTGTCTTAATCTTTTTGTTATAATTGAGCTCGGCATTCAGAATTGGTTGGGTGATGCGAAATTTTGCATCATAGAAATTATCGGGGTTTATCAATACCTGCTGGTTTTGCAATTGCGGAAACGAATTGCTTCCTGTTAACTGATTTAGTGTACTGTACACACCGTTCATCATATCGCCCACAGGAATATCGATTGTCCGTCCGCCATCGGCTTTGGTATAGGTTGTTGAAAAGGCAATATTTGGTAGAAACATACTTTTCGCCTCCGAGAGCGCATAAACATTTTTCTCCAGCATAAAATTTTGCTGTTTTATACTCTGGTTTGATTCCAGACCTTCTTTTATGTATAGGTCAAGCCTATCCTGTGCCCTGCTCTGATGGGCAGTGATCAACACCATGGTCAACAAAATCGACCATAATAATTTAGGTTTTTGATATAATTTAATCACTGTAATAAATTTAAACACTGTTCAATAAAATAATAAAAAAAAGTGCCTAGCTCTTTTCGAGCAAAGCAACAAAACATGCGTAGCCGTTTTCCATCAACTCTTCATTTGTTTTGTTTATAAAACTTGTTGTACGGTCCTTGCAAAACAAGGCACAAATTCCATGCATTGCGGAAAGCACCATAAATGTAAAATAGTCTGTATCCATCTCTATGAATTTACCTTGTTGTTGGCAATCGCGGATCATAGAACACATATGATTTATGGCTTCCTGTGCAATTGTGAACCTAGTTTCGGTAGGATCTTTTACGGTCTCCTCAACCATGAACATGAGGTTGTAGTAATCCTTATTTTCCTGCGCAAATTGAATAAACACACGTCCCGATGCCTTAAGTCGTTCAAATGGATCTGCTACGCTGTTCAGCACTTTCAACTGGTTTAGAAGCAAAGTGAATCCTTCTTTTTGAAGCTCCTGAAAAATTTCGGTTTTATCCTTAAAATGAAAATAGAGACTGCCAGGACTATAATTGATCTCATTGGCAATATTGCGCATACTGGTCTTTTCATATCCTTTTTCAAGAAATATTTTGCGTGCCGCATTTAAGATACGCTGGTGCATTTCCTGTTTTTCTTCCTGTTTTCTTTCTGCTATACTCATTTTAATTTTTATTTGGCTTTAAAATTTAAGCCTTAAGCCCCGGACTAATTTTACCCATTATATTAATCGTTGATTTCCTGTTGAGAAACTTAAACCCAAATAGCATCATTCGGTTTTTAAATCCTTGTATTACTCTTGGCTTTCTTCTTGTTGCCAATGCCTTCATAAATTCGTCGGCAACTTCAGAAACACTCGATACGACAAAACTTGGAAATGCACTTGTATCACTGCCCGAGTTCGAATGGAAATCAGAATCGGCAGCACCGGGGTTAAAGCCTGATACAAAGATACCTTTATTTTTATATTCATACCAGAGTGACTCCGAAAAGTTGGCAACAAAGCTTTTTGTTCCCGCATACACGGCTCCACCAGGAAAAGATGAATGAGCCAGTAGTGACCCAATATTGATCAGCGCATTTCCTGATACTGCTTTGCTTAAAAATGCATAAGACAAGGATACCAATGCCTCCATATTCAATGTCATGGTATTTAACTGTTCTCCAATAGGTATCTCTGTAAACCTTCCATAAGAACCATTTCCTGCGTTATTAACAAGAAGATCATAACTATTTTCAGTAAGGTGCTTACTGACTTTCTCGATATCCTCTTTTATGGTAAGGTCTGCTACAAGAATCTGATGTGCTTCCCTCCCAAGTTGCTCCTGAACAGATTTCAATTTCTGTTCATTTCTTGCCACTAGGGTCAATTGGTAATGCTGTTGGGAAAGACGTCTGGCAATTTCCAAACCTATGCCTCCGCTTGCTCCAGTTATTAATGCTTTTTTCATTTCTTAAATGTTGAAATTAATTTTATGATGCAAATCTATTAAACACTGTTCAATTATCCAATTTTTTTTTACACTTCAATATGATATCTGCTGGAAAATGCCATATATTGAAGTAATTCAGTTGTTTATTTAGTTTAAAGTTGTGTATTACAGCCTGAGCTGTTTAAAAATTTAATCTATCTATTTTGTTAAAACAAATAGATTTTTATTATATTTGAACACTGTTTAATACAAATAAACAATAGATGAATTGGTTTTGAACATTTAGCAACCAATAAATATTACAAGTATGGAGACGGACAGACCAGAAAATAATAGGGAGATCATAGCTAATCTTTGCGAAGATCAGATAAGCGATGGGACGCCTGAAACCAACGGCCTAAGCAGACCGTTGGAAATAAAGGATAAACAGAAAAAAATATCAAGACGAGAATTAATTAAACAAGGAGGACTTGCTTTATCCATTTTAGCTTTACCTCTTCCATTAACATCATTTTTAAATTTTAATGAAATGACAGATAACAAAAATTTTGACGTAATCATAATTGGCGGTAGCTATGCAGGACTTTCGGCAGCGATGGCTCTGGGACGAGCATTAAGAAATGTTTTAATTATTGATAGCGGTTTGCCCTGTAACCGACAAACACCTCATTCACATAACTTTCTGACGCAAGACGGAGAAAAACCAAGCGTTATTGGGGAAAAGGCAAAAGATCAAGTGTTAAAATACGACACTGTAAAATTATTGACTGACCTTGCTGTTAGTGTAACGAAAACTGATAAGGGCTTTGAACTATCAACTCAATCAGGTAAAATATTTTCAGCTAGAAAACTTGTTTTTGCAACAGGTTTAAAAGATAAAATGCTAAACATTAAGGGTTTTTCTGAATGCTGGGGAATCACAGTACTTCATTGTCCTTATTGTCATGGATATGAAGTAAAAAATCAAAAAACAGGGATTTTGGCAAATGGATATGGTGCATTTCACTTGTCCCGACTTATTAATAACTGGACAAAGGATTTAACGATATTTACCAATGGAAAATCGGAGCTGACACAAGAGCAGACCGATGAAATCAAAAGACACAATATTTCAATAGTTGAGAAGAAGATAGCCTCGTTGAAACATAAAGACGGCGTAGTTGAAGAAATAACTTTTTCAGACAATTCAATTTTTAAATTAGATGTCATCTATGCTAGACCTCCATTTGAACAACATTGTAAAATCCCCGAATTATTGGGCTGTGAATTGACAGAACAGGGACTTATCAAAGTAGATGCATTTCAGAAAACAACAGTGGATAATATATTTGCTTGTGGAGACAACACTAATCCGCTACGTGCTGTATCATATGCTGTATCAACGGGCAATAATACAGGTGTATTTTTAAATAACGCTCTGGTAGAAGAAGATTTTTTAAAATGAATGTAAAAGGTGCAACTCCTAGCTATGAAGGTCATATGCTAATTATTAGGAGATGATGATGCAGGATGGACTTTTGGATTTGAAAGTCTTTAGTATTGATGAATTCTTTACGCTGGGTAAAAGTATATCTTTACTTCCCCCACTTGACTTTTATTATTCATGAATCAATAAATATTACATACATGGAAAGTAGCAGAATGGATAAATACAATAATAGTAGGACGCACCACTTAGGCAACGTAATAAGGGAACTGGTAAACGCAGGCGACTTTAATCTAAAGGACGTGGCGACGTATATTGATGTTAGCGAGGAGGAATTGGAGAAAATCTATGACAGCAGCTCCATAGACGTCGAAAAACTTATCAAACTATCAGAACTACTTCAGCATAATCTTTTCATTTATTACCTGAATAATAGAGTGATAAGTAATCTGTTTGAAAATCAGGTAAACGGCCTGCCCCCGCAGATTAGTTATCTTATTGAACAGTTGGAAACTAAGAATGACCAGATTGCACAATTGAAGTCATTAACCGAAACGCTAAGAAAAACCATTGAAATTCTTGAAACAAAAGAGTTTTTACAAAATACTACAAAATAATGGATAATCCAGTTTTTTGGGGAGAGGTCAATATCGATAATACAATTTCATTTACATGGCATAAAAGGATAGCTGAGCAGAATTTATTTCGTGTTTTTAATATAAGCTAATCAACAGCTAAAGAAATTCAGAAGTTGATACAGATAGATTGAAGTACATTCTTGTAACTTGCTGCGGTGCCATATACATCACTTTTTTTTAAGTCAATATAATAAAATAAGAATTATGATAACGATCGATAACTATCTTGATAATCATTACATCCACCGTAGTAATTGGCTCAGAGCCGCTGTGCTTGGTGCGAATGATGGTATTATCTCAATTTCCAGTTTAGCTATCGGGGTAGCCGCGGCCAGCATCTCAAGGGAACCTATCGTATTGGCTACAGTAGCTGGCCTGGTTGCTGGAGCCTTATCCATGGCGGCTGGTGAATATGTATCGGTAAGCTCACAGACAGATACCGAAATGGCCGATATCAAGCGTGAAAAAAAGGAATTAGAGGAAATGCCTGACCAAGAGTTACAAATTCTAACCCAGATATATGAGCGTCGCGGATTAAAAAAAGAGACTGCCATGCAGGTAGCTATTGAACTTACAGAGAAGGATGCACTTGCTACTCATATTCGCGATGAACTTGGTATAAATGAAATAAGCCAGGCAAATCCCATACAGGCCGCACTTGCATCAGGAGCCTCATTTACTGTGGGAGGAATTTTGCCTTTATTGGTCATTCTTTTTGCTCCGGTGAAAGGAATGGAATATTGGCTCTATGGATTTACGATATTCTTCTTGATCATCTTAGGGGTGGCGGCCGCAAAGACCGGTGGGTCGAGCATCATCAGAGCAATCATCCGAATTACCGTATGGGGAACAATTGCAATGGTTCTTTCTGCATTAGTAGGCTATCTATTTGGGGTCAGTGTTTAAATAGTGACTCCTTATCAATCATACTCTTATAAAATCAAGTAGATAAAAAATGTAAAGTCCTTTCGAACTCCGCATTGCTATAACGTATACATTTTATGATACAGTTGTCCCCATTTAATTAAATAATTGTCGAAATTCCAACGGAGAAAAATCTGTTTTTGCTTTGAAAAGTTTATTGAAGGACTGTGAATGCTCAAAACCTAATTCATAGGCAATTTCTGAAACGGACAGATTTGTTGTTGATAATTTTTCTTTTGCTTTTTCCACGACTACATTCTGAACATATTGTTGTGTGCTTAGCCCTGTGAATGAGCGTAACATATCGCTGAGGTACCGTTGTGAAAGCTTTAGTTCCGAACTGATGTATTTCACTGACGGTAAACCCTCCTTTAAACTACTCCCATCTTCAAAATAATCATTTAAAAGTTTATCCAACGACGTTATGATCTCATGATTGACGGTCCTTCTTGTAATAAACTGCCGGTTGTAGAAACGGTTGCTGTAATTCAAAAGTAACTCTAATTGTGATACTAAAACATCCTGACTGAAACCGTCAATGTTATTTGATAATTCATGTGCTATTGTAGAAAATAAATTGGCTACAATAGCTTTTTCCTTTGCCGATAAAAACAGCGCCTCAGAAACATTGTAAGAGAAAAATCCATATTGATGAATTCTCTTCCCTAGTGAGTAATTTCGGATAAAGTCCGGATGAAAATACAAAGCGAACCCTTCATAGCTTTCAGTTTCTTCTGGTGAGAAAACGATTTGTTTCGGTTTCAAAAATGCCAATCCGCCTTCTTCAAAATCGTAGTACCCCTGGCCGTATTTGATGTTTCCTGTAAATGCAGGTTTAAACGAAATTTTATAAAAATCAAGGCTCAATTTTTGCCCTTTGAGAAAAGATTCCATCGGCATCTTACAGTAATCTACCAATGCGATCAACGGATGTAAGGGCGCAGGAAGTTCCAATAACCGCATCAATTGCGATATACTTTTAATTTGATGGATGTTAGGTTGTTGCTGCATTTCGTTTACGAATTTAATCAATTTTGTTTCGACGGACGAATCACAATATCACCAACTTCCACATTTTTGGGTTGACCAATAGCATAGCTAACCGCTTTGGCAATGGCATTGGGGCTAATGGCCAAATTTTCCATATTCCGCGTGATAATCGTTTTCATTTCCTGATTCTTTATACTATCAGCAAAGTCAGTTTTTACAACACCTGGCGAAATGCCAGTAATCCTTATCGTTCCATCTGATTCTTGCCTAAATGCTTCTGCGATAGTTCTTACCGCATTTTTTGTACCTGCATAAACACCCTGCATTGGAACAATCTTTATTCCTGATGTTGATATAATATTGATGATATGTCCCGATCTTTGTTGTTTGAAAACGGGAATTGCAGCTGCCATTCCGTACAAGACACCCTTCAGATTAATGTCTATCATTTCTTCCCAACCATCTGTATCTAACTCGTCAATACGGCTTAATTGACTGACACCCGCGTTGTTTATGATGACATCTAATGTTCCGAATTTATCAACTGCTGTATTGATCAACCGAACCAAATCAGCTTTATACTTTACGTCAATTTGAGCAAAAATGGCTTCACCACCTGTATTTTTGATTTCTTCTACCAGTTGTTGCAATTGTTTTGTTCGTCTTGCGCCCAAAACAACCTTTGCACCTTTTTTTGCTAACTCCAGCGCAATGGCTTTACCTATTCCGCTACTGGCTCCTGTAATGGCAATTACTTTTCCTTTAATACTTTGCATTGCTGTTCATTTTTATTTATCTAGTTGTTTTTCTAGAAATCTAACTGAATTAATTTTCAAGTACAAAATTCTCTATTGCTGCTCTGTAAAAAGTAGTTCAATTGGTAATTGTTGTAGTCAGATTTTCAAACTACTGAGATGTAAGTCTAGAATTTTAGCTTGAAAGAAGATTGATAAATCTTTCGAGTTTTTACAAAAAAACTATTAAATGAGCTCCGCAATGTCGAAATCATCTGCTCCATCTTTGTGATTAGAAGACTATCGTTTTCGATCTTATAAATTTGAGCTTCTCTAGCTGAAAAAGTATCTTGGCTTGCAAAAAGCGTAATTTACCAAGGCCTCCCTATACCATTAAATGCTGCATCGCAAAGTGATTTAGATACTGTAATGTGGAAAGTTTGTCTCCACTCGGAATGCCGGAAACCGGGAAACCTACAGAAAGTTTTTTGCGACATCAGGGACAAGAAAAACAAAAAGTTACTATCCGTATTCTGACAAGGATTCGCCGGACTGATGATACTGGTATCGTGTATGTTCATCACAGGAAATAATCAGTTTAATACCAACAGTTATATCGCCATTTTGTGGTGTACTGATGTTGGGAAATACTACGCACTACAGCTACGTAGTGCTGTACCATTAACGCGTCTCCTATTGTTTCGACACTAAGTGATACTGATGCTCCGTCAAAAGTTGTGGAGATTGCCGCGCCAATGTGTTGTGTCTTTCACTATGCTTTGTCGCTCATATCTTCGATCTGAGCTGATCTTGAACAGCAGGCTAGGCTTGTATATGTCGAAAAAATTGCTACCAATTATACAAAAGAAAACCCTCGTTATACAACATACATTACATTGAAAACAAGAACTTTATACTGGATCAATAATAATATTGTTCTTAAAAAACAGTACACATGAAGACGAATGAAGAATTGCAAAAAGACGTACAGAAGGCAATACAATGGGAACCTTTATTGCACGCAGCGGAAATCGGTGTTACAGCAAAAAATGGTGTTGTTTCCCTAACAGGAGTTGTAGATAATTACTCAAAAAAGCTGGAAGCTGAAAATGCAGCAAAGAAAGTTATTGGAGTAAAAGCCCTTGTAGAAAATATTGATGTGAGATTTCCGAATACATGGTCAAAGACAGATGAGGAAGTGGCAAATGAAGTGCTCAGTGCCTTAAAAGATAATTGGTCGGTACCGAAGGACAAAGTCACCGTCAAAGTTGAAGACGGTTGGGTTACATTGGAAGGTGAGTTGCCTTGGGATTACCAGCGTAAAGGGGCCCAAATAGCAACAAGCCATCTAACTGGCGTGAAAGGCGTGACAAACAATATAGAGGTCAAATCAGATATCCATAATGCCATAGAGAAAAAAGATATTGAACAGGCCCTAGGCAGAAGTACTATTGATGACAGCGATATCAAAGTTTCGGTATCGGGCACAACTGTTACATTGGACGGTACTGCCAATTCGTGGTATCAGAAAGAAGAAGCTGGAGATATCGCATGGAAAACACCAGGTATCTGGCATGTCAAAAATAATCTTATTGTTGACAATTATTCTAGTTTAGAAGAATAAGAAGACTTTAGATTCTTAATGTTAACATGTCAGAAATAGCGAAATTATACGCAATAACTATCTAGTTTCTCTTGGAAACATTATACTAGAGCGATATACGCAATTTTAATGTTTAAGCGAATCTGATCGTTAATATAAAAGTTTACAATTAAGATAAAAAAATGAAAAAGTTAGATAAACAGGTAGCTATAATAACCGGCGGCTCTGGAAGCATTGGTAAAACAACAGCTAAATTGTTTTTGGAACAAGGGGCTTATGTTATGCTGGTCGATCTTAATGAGGATGCTTTAAAAACAACGGTGCTTGAACTGGATAGTGAAGATGTAAAATATTTCGTAGCAGATGTTTCCATAACGGCTCAAGTTAAAGCTTATATCAATCAAACAGTAAAAGTGTTTGGAGAGATTGATGTCTTTTTTAACAACGCTGGAATTGAGGGCATCGTAAAATCCATTGAAGATTATCCCGAAAATATTTTCGATAGAGTAATGTCTGTAAATGTAAAGGGTGTATGGTTGGGCAATAAATATGTATTGCCCAAAATGAAAGATGGAGCAAGCATCATCATGACCTCGTCTGTTGCTGGTATATTGGGATTTGCTAACTTAAGTGCCTATGTCACCAGCAAACATGCTGTTGTTGGAATTATGAGAGCTACAGCCATTGAAGCGGCTCCGCGCAAAATAAGAGTAAATACAATTCATCCTTCTCCAGTTAACAATCGGATGATGCGTTCTATAGAAGAAGGTGCTTCCACAGGCCACGGCGAGGAAGTCAAAAAAGCATTTGAGGCTTCTATTCCTTTTGGACGCTATGCAGAGCCTATTGAAATCGCAAAATTAGCGTTGTTTCTTGCCTGTAACGACAGTCAATTCATTACTGGGACAACACAGGTCATCGATGGGGGTATGACAGCACAATAATTATTAAAAAATAAGTACAACCACACCCAATGAATGAATTTCACAAATTTACTGTTATCGAGGCATTGCAAAAACTTGAAAGTTCTCCTGTAGGATTGGATGAAGGGAATCTACAGGAGAGACGGAAACGGTATGGATGGAATGAGTTACCAGAGGTAGAGCGTAAACCACTGTGGAGGATATTGATCAAGCAATTCCGTAACTTGTTGGTGGTGGTACTCTTATTGGCAGCGGTTATCTCCTATATCATGCATCACGTCGTTGATGTATATGTTATTCTGGCTGTTGTGTTGATTAATGCTACAATAGGATTTACTCAGGAAATACGGGCCGAAAGAGCCATATCCTCATTGAATAAAATGCTTGTGCAGCAAGCTCGCGTGCGCCGCGGAGGTGAAATCCGTTTGATTCGTTCACGCGAACTGTTGCCGGGAGACGTTATCATCTTGGAAGAAGGGGAACAGATACCTGCCGATGCCCGTATTATTCTATGTCGGAGTTTACGTACCATTGAAGCCTCCCTCACAGGCGAGTCGCTATCCATCAGTAAACAGGACATGGCATTGCCCGGGCAGACTCCACTAGCTGATCGGAAAAACATGTTGTGGAAGGGCACATTCGTGGTGGCAGGATACGCAGAGGCTGTGGTTTGTACTACGGGACTCCAAACGGCAATCGGCGACATCGCCAAGACACTTGCAGAGATCAAACCTGAACGGTCTAATTTTCAACGCAAAGCTGATTATTTAGCGAAGCAAATGGCGGTTTTGGCTATCGTTAGTACAGCTTTGCTTTTTACCACAGCGTATTTTTCCGGGAATTTCGAGATGCAGGAGTTATTGCTGGTTTCCATTGCCGCATTAGTATCTGTTATTCCGGAAGGGTTACCCGCCGTGCTATCGATTGTCATGGCCATTGGCTCAAAGCGGATGTCCAGACGTAATGCAATCATCCGCGATCTTAACTCTGTGGAGACGCTAGGCTCAGTTACTACGATTATTACTGACAAAACGGGCACACTGACGCAAAATAGAATGATGGTAAGCCGGATTAAGCTCTTTAATGAAGTAGAGTTTGAGGTATCGGATAAAGGGTGGTTGCCAACCAGGTACTTTAGACAGCACCAAGCCATAGTGGATCCAGGGGACTATCCCATATTAAATAAATTACTGCAAATTGCTGCTTGTTCTAATAATGCGACCATCAAGTACAATGTGAATAAAGAGGGCTATGAGCTGATGGGGGATCCTACAGAAGGGGCACTTCTAGTCATGGTGCAAAATGCCGATCTACTACCCTCCCTCCAACCTGGTGTTATCGAGAAGTTGGATGACCTCCCCTTTGATTCCAAGCGCAAATCTAGAGCTACACTTTGCAAAGTCGAAGCAGGTTTGCAATTGTTTGTAGTTGGCGCTCCAGAGCATATATTGGAACAGGCTTGCCAGGTGCTAAGCCCCCAAGGGGTTATTCAAATGGAAGAAACGTATGCGTCGGTTTTGCGAAAGCAAATTGACGAATGGTCTGGAAAAGCTTTGCGTGTGATCGGACTAGCTTATAAGCCAATACTTGATGGTATTATTAAAATTGATGAAAACGACATCAACGATTTGGTTTTCGTAGGTTTTGTCGGTATGATTGACCCTCCTCGCCCAGAGGTAAAAGAGGCAGTGGAGAAATGCAAGAAGGCAGGCATACGGGTTATCATGGCTACAGGAGACCACATCAACACGGCTAATGCTATTGCGATAGCTACTGGGATTATTGAGGGGAATAATACAGGCCAATTAGGAGCACTTACCGAACAGCAATTGCTGCTATTGGACGATCGGGAGTTTGACGACGCGATAAACACTGTGCGTGTTTTTGCCCGTCTTACTCCGGGTATGAAACTGCGTATAGCCGAACGGTTGCAGGCAATGGGGCAACTTGTGGCCATGACGGGTGATGGTGTGAATGACGCTCCAGCCCTCAAGAAAGCCAATGTCGGTATTGCTATGGGAATTATGGGAACCGATGTTGCCCGTGAAGCGGCCAAAGTAGTGCTGGCTGACGATAATTTTGCCACAATTGTCAATGCTGTGGAAGAAGGGCGCATCGTATTTGCAAATGCGCGGCAGACCAGCTTCTTTTTGGTAACTACCAATTTTGCAGAGGTTACGACACTGATTGTCCTTATTGCGATGGGATACCCAATACCACTTACCGCCATACAGATACTCTGGCTAAATCTGGTAACGGATGGTGTGGGAGATATTGCATTGGCCACCGAAAGAGGACATGGTGATGAATTGTCGGCGAGACCAATAAATAAGAAAGAGAATATTTTAAACAAAGAAATATTCCCCTTTATCCTGATCATGAGCGGAACAATGGCAATACTGTGTATGGGAGTCTATTTGTGGTTTATCGGGCTGGGGCTGGAAAAGGCACGAACCGCTGTCTTTATCACCATGGCTTCTACGCAACTCTTTAACCTCCTGAATATGCGGTCATTAAAAAAACCAATATTTGAAATTGGTTATTTCACAAATCATTACGTAAATCTCGCATTGGCCGCGTCTTGGGCAATACAAATTGCGATTATTGAATTGCCCTTATTTCAGCACATCTTTGGTTTCACGCCAATGACTCTGGTCGAGTTTACTGCACTCATCGTACTTTCTTCATCGGTTTTATGGATCGGAGAGTGTTACAAACTTTTTCTGGATCGTATGCGTGCTTACATGGGTAGAATAAGATTAATGAAGAACGAACCGCGATTGTTTTGTTAGATGACAGTGATGGTTAAGTTGGTTGTGATGTACCTTCATAGGGCGATGACCAGTGTCACAATCTATACCAATAAGAATCATTCGATTCGAAATAGAAATATGTTAGGTTTGAATAGTTAACATTAAAAGATGTCATATCATGAAAGCATTAACAACAAAAAGAACTATGAGCGAGCACAATTTCCAATGGTTTACGTTGCTGCTTGTGGGTATTGTATTGACCTTTGTAGGTGTTTGGACGCTTGCTTCACCCACCGAATCATACCTAAACTTGAGCGTAGCCTTTGGTTTTAGCATATTGGCCGCAGGTGTACTCGAAATGGTATTTTCGCTAATGTTCCGTAAAAGGGTCCTTACCTGGAAATGGAATCTAGCGTTTGGAGGGATTGATCTGTTTGTAGGCTCATATTTGGCTCTCTATCCATCGGTCACCATGTTGCTCATACCTTATGTGATCGGGTTTTGGATGCTTGTCAGAAGCTTTTTGGCGATTGGTAGCGCGATAGATATGCGATCTCAAAAAGGACTTAGATGGAGATTGATCTTATATACTGGTATCATAACCACTTTATTGTCATTGACCGTATTATCCCATCCTATTATAGGAAGAGTTGGTATTATTAGCTATATAGGTCTTTCATTTGTTGCTTTTGGCATTTATCATATATACCTATCGCTAATAGTAAAAAATTGGAAGCGAAATACTTAGTAGAGAAAGCTATACGGAAACTCCTAAAATAGACCCTCTGGACAACGTATATCTGATTGTCTGGATGGAATTGTTTTTAAGATCAGGGAAAACTCCAAAGTGGTCAATAAAACAATTTATCTTGCTGTAGGCATGAACAGGAATGGCTATAAAGAAGTTCTGGGTATGTGGCTGGGCAAGAATGAAAGTGCCAGTTTTTGGATGGGAATCCTGACAGACCTGAAATCCCGGGGCGTAGAGAATATGCTGATTACAGCGACTGATAATCTCTATGGTTTCAAATATGTGCATAATGAATAATAATACTTCAATGATATATATGAACTAAATCATCATTCAAATAACTGACCAATAAATTACCGTAATTCAGATATAAAAAAATGGCAAATAGAGAACTATTGCCATTTTTTTATATCTGAAGTTATTTAACCAGAGTTGCTTCTAATTCTACCTTTAAAGTTTCAAACAATGTCTTGACTTCCAAAACTGTACTTGTTTGTTTTACTTTATTTTTAGTGAGCCAATTTTGAATCACATCAAAGTTTTCAAATAATGCTGTAGAGTCGGTCGTGTAGATATTCAAACGAACGAGATTTCGAGCTTCATATCCACTTGATTGAATTACTTTTTCAAGATTTTCAATAGTATGAAAAATCTGCGTTCTCATACCGGCATTACTCGATATTCCATCTTCACTAATGGCACACTGTCCCGATACATATAAAGTTGAATCTACATGTTTAACTTCAACTGCCTGCACATAATTTCTGGCATCCTGCCAGTTCCAAGGATTGATTACTTTCTTTTCCATCGCTGTAAGATTATTATGAGACAAAGCTCAAGATATTTTTACATTCACCCGTGTGACAAACATCACAATTAAATAAATCAATCAAGAGAACAGACGGCTTAATGTCTCCCTGGATACGCCTAGGTAAGAAGCAAGCAACAATTTTGGAATTCGTTGTACCAAAGTTGGATTTCTTTTTATCAACTGCTCATATCTTTCTTTTGCTCCCAAGGTTAAAAATGACAAGATCCGTTGCTGTGAACCGATATGGCCGGCAATTGATTTACGGAGGAAAAAGCGCTCCATCTTTTGAAGACTGTCGCACAAACATTCAAAATTTTCCAGCGATAGACAAAGTAACGCTGTGTCCTCAAGACATTCCAAAGTAAATGAAGCTTTTCCACTTGTATAAAAGGCCGAAACATCTGTTTCCCACCAATCCTCCATTGCAAATGAAACAATATGTTGCTTAGCATTATCGTCCGTATAATAAAATTTGAGAAGACCGGACAATACAAAGTAGATATAGTTTACGCTATCGCCCTCTCTAAAAATACATTCGGATTTTTTATACTGCTTGTGAATGAAACATTCTTTTACAAATGCAAATTCATCTTCAGTAAGTGTAACGACTTTCTCTATATGTTCTTTTAACAAATTATATTTATCTTCCATTAGTTTCTAAGTACCAATTGCTGCTGATTTTGGTTTGGTTGAATCCATATCAAATATACAGGTGGCCATTCATTTCTGCTTCCAGCATCTGCGATACTAAGTATCTGTAATTCGTAGAAAAACGATTACAGCTTCAATTCGGTTGTGTCTAGTTCTTAAATATAGGTAATTCGTCAAAAGATATCAATGGTTCTTGGTTTTTCCAAAATGAAGCTTGGAATTGCAACAATAAAATGGACACCTAGTTAAGCTGCAATATTTTGTTTATTTATTTTTCTAGTAAACTCCTCTGGTGATAAGTATCCTAAGGCAGAATGTTGCCTTTTTCGGTTGTACCAAGTCTCAATATATTCAAAGACAATAAGCGCAGCTTGCTTCCTGTGAGCGAATTTATGCTGATATATACATTCCGCTTTCAGTGTCTTGAAAAAACTTTCAGCGACAGCATTATCCCAGCAATTTCCCTTTCTACTCATGCTTCTTATGATGAGTGGATTTTTTTCCACCATAGAGCTGAACTCATGACAGGCATACTGTACGCCACGATCGGAATGGAATATTAGTTTCTGGGTGATTGGCCTTGCTTTTTGTGCCATTTTAAAAGCAGAAATCACCGTATCTACCGCATTCATAGTCTCACTTAAAGCCCATCCAATTACTTTTCGATCTCCCAGATCGATTACAGTTGTCAGATACAACCATCCCTGCTGCGTTTTGATGTAAGTGATGTCTGATACCCATACTGCACCAAGTGTTCCCGGTTTAAAATCACGGTCCAATATATTCTCCGGTACCGAAAACTTATGGGTGGAGTCTGTGGTCACCTTAAATTTTTTCTTGACAATACTTCTTAACCCGGCCTTTCTCATCAGTTTGGCTACCCTCACTCTGGATATTTTAATATTCTTTTTGTGTAGTTCTCTGGTAATACGCGGACTGCCGTAAGTATTTTTACTTCTTATAAATGCATCCTGGATTTCCATAGTAATCTGTTGGTTTTCAATACTTCTATTTGAAGGGATACCCTTTAAAAAGTTGTAGTAGCCCGCTCTGCTCACCTTGAACACCTGACACATCTTCTCGACTGAAAATATTTCCCTATTGTCCCTTATGAACCTGAATATTTGGTGTCGCTCTTGGAGAAGATGCTTACAGCCTTCTTTAATATATCCCGTTCCATCTGTGTCTCCCGAAGTTCTTTTCTTAATCGTGCTAACTCCTGTTCACTCTCACTCAAGATAACTTTTCCATTCCCAGAGAAACTACTTCCTTGTTTTACAGAATGTTCCTTTCGCCACCTATACAATAATGCTGGGTTAATATCCAGTTCCCTGGCCAGCGCGCTAAGGTCGCTACGCGTGTTGCTCAGTTCAACGCTCATCAGTTTGAACTCTTTGGTATAAACTTTTCTTTCTCTTGACATAAGTCTGTTAAGTTATTAAATTCTCTTAACTTAATGTCCAGTCAAATGTAGCAACTTCAGCTCTTAATTCATATTGATTTCGAAAAGATCAATGAATGCATGTCAACCAATTCAACTGCAAACTTACAGAAGGTATATCTTTTTGCTATTATGCACTTATTTTATTGAACACAAAAAACAGAAACTTTTCTAAAAATATTGATAACCTCTGTTTTTAAACATATACATAACTTAGCGCTCTTAGTACTATCTATCTTTTATCAAAAGCACAAATAGCTGCACGAACATCCTATGTCAAAATAAATTTTATACTAGTTGTCTAAAACCGTTGGGAGACAAAAGAGTATGCTTTTTAAAATATCTACAAAATAAACTTGGATCATTAAAATTCAAACGATTACTGATCTCCTTTACAGATAGATCTGTTGTTTTTAAAAGTGATTTAGCATGTAAAATAACAACGTGATCTATCCACTTCAAAGCAGATTTCCCTGTTTTTTCACTTATAAGTGTTGTTAAATAAGGAGCTGTTAAATTTAGTTTTTTAGCATAAAAACCTAAATCTCTATGATCCAAAGCATGTTTCGATACAAGTTTATAAAATTCATCTATAATTGTTGTACTTCGATCCCTCAATAAGTACTCCTGGCTTTGTTCTTCGATATGTGCCTCAACTACCATATTGATCAAAGCTAAAATATGATGTCTTAATATTTCATTTTTCTTATCACTTGAATTAGAATGGTAAAATCTCTGAAGATATAAAATGAAATCTCTCTGTAAATCTTGTTTTTCTGAATGAAAATGAATTAATGGATTTAAACGCACCTTATCACTATTAACAAATTCCCATAAATAAGGTATCGAACTAATAAAGTCAATAGACAATCCTATAGTAATTATCTCAATATCTTCACTTTCTGCTTTCACATCAATCATCAAGTGTGGCAATGCGAGAATAACATCACCTTCATTAACATCATACTCAGAAAAATGAACCTGTGTTCTCATTGTTCCTTTTAATACAAAGCCAAGTAATAAACCCTCAAATTGATGCCTGCTATACGCATATTGATTGGTCGGTATATCAGTATGATCTACAATAAAAATCCCTTCTCCTTTTAAAGAAGGATCTAATTGATGTAGTTCATATAACTGATGTAAATTCAAAAATAAAGCCATGCACAAATATCAAAATAAAAGAACATATAAAGGTGTTATCATTTAATTTTAACGGATAAATCTAAATAATTGAACATAATTACCAAATCATGGAACACTATAATTCTTCGATTGTACCTAATTTTGTATCTCGCAATATTAAACACAGAATTATTGTATTTAAACCATAATTTTTAAAATATATGAACAACATTTCAAACAGTATTAATGAGAAAAGAGCTAAGAAACTTCACAATAATCAATCGCATCCTATTTATTTACTAAAGAAAAAAATACAATCTTTTTTCAGCGATTTTACAGTGTTTGACAACCTTGAAGAAGTTGTATCTATACAAGATAATTTTGACAAATTATTAGTTCCTATTAATCATCCCGCACGTTCTAAAAATGATACATATTATATCAACGAAGATTTTGTACTTAGGACACAAACTTCTTCTCATCAGAATCTATTATTGACACAAGGCTATGAAAAATTCATCGTCACAGGGGATGTATATAGAAAAGATACGATTGATAAAACGCACTACCCGGTGTTTCATCAAATGGAAGTAGTCAAAGTGATACCTCACGGAGTTGATGCTTTAGAGGATTTGAAAAAGACATTAAAGGGACTAATACGGTTCTTATATCCTGGAAAAGAATACAGATTTTTAGATGATTACTTTCCTTTTACTGAACCTTCTCTACAGCTAGAAGTTTTACAAAATGGGGAATGGATGGAAGTTCTAGGTGCAGGGGTTATACATCGTGATATTTTAAAGAACTGTAATATCCAAGCTACAGGTTGGGCTTTCGGGTTAGGTCTTGATCGCTTAGTTATGTCATTCTGTAACATCCCCGATATTCGTTATTTCTGGAGTGAAGATGAGCGTTTTATCTCTCAATTTAAAAATGGATTAGTTGAATTTAAAGAATATTCTAAATTCCCTCCAGTATATAAAGATATCTCCTTCTGGGTAAATAATTACACCCATAATAAAGATGAGAATTGGATAGAGTATAATAACCTTTGTGAGATAATAAGAAATAAAGGAAATGATCTGATCGAGAGTGTCACGTTGATAGATAAATACACTATAGCAGATAAAACCTCTTTAGCCTATAGAATAGCTTATAGATCAAATGAGAGAACCTTACTCAATGAAGAGATTAATGAAATACAAAAATCAATTAGAACATGTCTCAATAATACATTTGCTATCAAATTAAGATAGCTAACAACAAATGCAATAATCTATTAATTGTCCAAAACTACAGTCATTGAACGCCTGTAGTTTTTTCTATTCTATCATAATTTAGCTATTTTAACTAGACTATACTTTTAAAAATTTGAAAACAGTTGAGTAATAAAATAATGCTTATCGGAGGTACAGGCCAAATAGGATATGGAATTGCAACAATAAAATGGACACCTAGTTAAGCTGCAATATTTTGTTTATTTATTTTTCTAGTAAACTCCTCTGGTGATAAGTATCCTAAGGCAGAATGTTGCCTTTTTCGGTTGTACCAAGTCTCAATATATTCAAAGACAATAAGCGCAGCTTGCTTCCTGTGAGCGAATTTATGCTGATATATACATTCCGCTTTCAGTGTCTTGAAAAAACTTTCAGCGACAGCATTATCCCAGCAATTTCCCTTTCTACTCATGCTTCTTATGATGAGTGGATTTTTTTCCACCATAGAGCTGAACTCATGACAGGCATACTGTACGCCACGATCGGAATGGAATATTAGTTTCTGGGTGATTGGCCTTGCTTTTTGTGCCATTTTAAAAGCAGAAATCACCGTATCTACCGCATTCATAGTCTCACTTAAAGCCCATCCAATTACTTTTCGATCTCCCAGATCGATTACAGTTGTCAGATACAACCATCCCTGCTGCGTTTTGATGTAAGTGATGTCTGATACCCATACTGCACCAAGTGTTCCCGGTTTAAAATCACGGTCCAATATATTCTCCGGTACCGAAAACTTATGGGTGGAGTCTGTGGTCACCTTAAATTTTTTCTTGACAATACTTCTTAACCCGGCCTTTCTCATCAGTTTGGCTACCCTCACTCTGGATATTTTAATATTCTTTTTGTGTAGTTCTCTGGTAATACGCGGACTGCCGTAAGTATTTTTACTTCTTATAAATGCATCCTGGATTTCCATAGTAATCTGTTGGTTTTCAATACTTCTATTTGAAGGGATACCCTTTAAAAAGTTGTAGTAGCCCGCTCTGCTCACCTTGAACACCTGACACATCTTCTCGACTGAAAATATTTCCCTATTGTCCCTTATGAACCTGAATATTTGGTGTCGCTCTTGGAGAAGATGCTTACAGCCTTCTTTAATATATCCCGTTCCATCTGTGTCTCCCGAAGTTCTTTTCTTAATCGTGCTAACTCCTGTTCACTCTCACTCAAGATAACTTTTCCATTCCCAGAGAAACTACTTCCTTGTTTTACAGAATGTTCCTTTCGCCACCTATACAATAATGCTGGGCTAATATCCAGTTCCCTGGCCAGCGCGCTAAGGTCGCTACGCGTGTTGCTCAGTTCAACGCTCATCAGTTTGAACTCTTTGGTATAAACTTTTCTTTCTCTTGACATAAGTCTGTTAAGTTATTAAATTCTCTTAACTTAATGTCCAGTCAAATGTAGCAACTTCAATATGCTATAACTAACTTTTTCATACAGCGTAATTGGGAAGTATATATGGAACAGTGCTTTTTAAAACATAGCCATAAACCTGTAACTATTTTAAGGCCTTGTGCTGTATATGGGATTTGTTCTCAGCACCCTAGAGAATGGTGGTTTATTAAAAGAATTCTTGATAAAAGACCTTACATTCCATTAAAATATAATGGAGAAAGTACTTTCCATATTACTTTAACACAAAATATAGCTAAAGTTATATGGGCAAGCATAGATAATATGGATTTTCAAATAGTAAATGTGGCAGATAGAACTATTCTCAGTGCAAAAGAGATTGGAGAATATATTATTGTACAATTAAATTCTATAACTAAATTTATATCCACTGATTCTGCTATCATAGAAGATGCTTTAGTAGGTTTTACACCATGGTCTGTTTCAACTCCTTTTACCCTCGACATATCTTATTGCAAATCCTTATTAGATAAAGTAGGATTGGACTTAGGATGCTATACTCGGGATAGTAGAAAATATATAAGCTGGCTCGCTAGTTTTAGCCCCTTAAATTGGGAAAAGCACTTTAAACAGTTAGCTGCTTACCCTTTTGAGCAATTTGACTATCACAACGAAGATCAATTTATCAAAAAACTAATCGTTGGAAAAAATGACTAACCATAATCTTTCACTACAAATTACGCAGACTTCTAACTTTTTAATAAAGAGCTTAGGTGACTCACTTCAAGGACTCTACCTCTACGGATCTTATGTAGATGGAGGACTAAAACATAAAAGCGATTTAGATATTTTTGTGGTAGTCAATGAACCTTTGAATTTTGATATTAAAAAGACCCTTATTCAGAACCTACTCCTATTATCAGGTGCTATAGATAATAAAGAGAACAAAAGATATTTGGAGTTCACAGTGATAAATCAAACTAAATTAACTGACTTACACTTTCCATTATACAGAGAATTTCAATATGGAGAATGGTTAAGAGATAATTTTTTACACGGCTCTATCCCGGAGGCTGTTATAGATCATGATCTTACGGACTGTGATTAATTGATTTTAAGAAACTAAGTCCCGCTTAAAGCTATTGATCTTATTTAAACGTATAACAACATTTCTCATTTTTGTCATCGCTTTTCGTTTCTTTTAGCTGACATGGTTCTTCGTCAAATTACTTTAAGGGCCGCTAGATTGATCAGTTATTCAATTTTCAATCGCATAGATAAACTGTACGGCTCAAAACCCTCGTGCAGATACAGTGCCGCAGCGGAAGCGTTTTTAGACAAGACACTCAACTCCACATAGTCCGCTTCGCTTTCCTTTGCCCACGTTTTAACGCGATCAATCAATGTTTTACCAATTCCCATTCCACGCATATCCGTATCAACAACAATGTCTATTAAATACGTACATTTCAAGGGTACGAAACAATTGTAAGGCGGGCTCTCCTGTAATTGTGTAATTGCAATTCCTTTTACCTCATCATCTGCCCCATATACAAAGACTGTAAACTGATCTTCTCCGGCAATGACTCTTTGCAAAAAACTTTCGTCCTGATGTGCTGTCTGCATATAATCGGGTTCATGATGTGCCATCTGTTCAAAGAGCTGGAAATAAAGGGTTTTTATCTTTGGCAGATCTGCCTGGACTGCTTTTCTAATGTTCATATTTTATATCTCTATATTTTATTCAGATTCTTTAGCGGCCAAATTCCGCACCGAATTTTATTCCCGTGAAACTGCATCAAAATAGCTTCTTGAGCAAAAAAATCTTATCTTTCGGTTTGTAGTCAATAATTCAATTTGACCGATGTTGGCTCTTTAGCAATAGGTTCTACGGACGATTAGTTTGCAGAACCTATGATGTAATTACCATAAGATTATCTCAAATTTATCAGAAAGAACTGCTATGATCTTTTCCTGTATGAGATTGATCTCCTCATTGGAGAACATACGCTGACCTGATCGGTAGGCAATAATTACTTGTTGTCAACTTTTGCTGTGATGACCAATAATGGTCGCCTTCATAATGACTAACGCTTAGAATGTTATATTTAATAATGAGAAGTTATTGGAAAGACAAAGTTCTCCATAAATAGATCCTTTTTGTGTTCAGGATATATGTAAAGAGCATCATCATCGAAAGGATATTTTTCGACCTCAAGTTTTCCACCAAAATCTGTATCCGGAACAAAAAAGAAATTGATCTCTTTCGTATCTGTTTTAACTAAAGTAGGAATTAACTCTTCTAATTTATATGGCCTACTTGAAAAAATATCATAGATATTGAGGTCACCTTCTTCAAATTCCATCAACACTAAGCAGTCTCTTTTTTCTGAATAATACAAAGAATCTTCAAACTGCAATACAAAATGATAGGTCGCTAAACAAGGATTCGGTTCAAACGACAGGGTATTTGACAGAAGTCTATGGTCTTTAGCAAGTCGCTCCAGGAGATTTTTATCATCGCTAATTTGAATAGAAAGTTTTCTCCAATCGTAACTTGCGGGTTCAAAATCTGTTAAATCGTTAAGCTTGAAACTACTTTCATCTAACCTAACAAAACCAAACTTTGGGTAAAAATCTAACACCTCTGCATTAGCAAATAGGTATATGAATTCATATTGCCCACGGAATTGGCTCATTACATGATTCATCAGATAACGCGATAGTCCCTGACCTCTAAAAGCAGGATGTGTCATCACTGCACTAATCTGTAGAACTTTATGGGACTGCCCTTGTAAAATCATTACCATAGGAGATAAAGAAACATTTGCAATTACCGTATTATCCTGAACTATAAAAAATGGTATAAAAGTATTGTCCCAGTATCCCATTTCATACCATGGCATATAATCTCCATCTAGACAGATATGATATAGCTTGTTGAAACTAAGGAAATATGGCGCCATCTCCTCTAATCCGGAATAAACTTTTCTATTTGTATCCATTGTATGTTAGCAATTTTTTATTTTTTTGTATCTATTCAGCTTTCTCTCCCAACGCTCTATTCTATTTAACTTCATAAAGATTTGATGTTTTATAGCTATTTGTACCTTGACCTCCAGGGAATTATTTATTCCTATACATAAATGTATCACAAGCATCCCTATAGAGATGCTTGTGACTAGAATGAGACCTTGCCATAGACAGTCATTGTCCATTCATCACGTGTCATGCGGCTGATATGTTCTGTACGTATGTCATTCATTAACTCATTTGCGGTAGCTTCTTCCACATGATGATGATGGAAACCACACTTCTCCTGTGCGATCTTTGACTTGGCGTTGCCTTCATAATAGCCGGACCAGATATTTACTAATCTCAAATCTTCGAAGCCATAGCGTACCACTTCGCCGATTGCTTCAGGCATTATACCTTTACCCCAAAATGGAACACCTAGCCAATATGAAATTTCGCCTTCCGACTCGGTAATTGGAAAGTTACTTTTCTCTCCTAAAATCAAACTAATCATCCCAATAGCAATGTCGTCATCTTTAAGTGTGATTGCAAATACTCCCTCTTGCGAAAATATGTTTTTGATTACTTCACTACTTTCTTCAACACTCTTGTGGGGAGGCCAGCCAGCAATTGGCCCTACTCTCTCGTCCTTAGCATACTTGAATAAGTCTGCTGCATCAGCATCGCTGAATGGACGCAAAATCAATCTTTCTGTCTCTAAAATCATATCATTCTATTTTTAAATGTACGTAGCAAAATTACTGTCTTTATAGAATAAGGTTATAGCCAAAATTTTGGTAAAATGGGTACTTTTGAAAACAAATCGCACTTACTTACCATAAATAGTCTAAATTTATGGTAAAAATAAAAAGTACCATAATGAATTACACACCGGATATTTCCTTGGGAAAAGACAAACTAGCACTAGGAGAAAGTAATTTTTGCCAAAGTCTGGGATATCCCCTACGGCTCGGCTATACTTCCTTAATTGTATGTTTGGAAGGCTCTTCGGTAGTTAGCGTTAATTTTAAGAATTATCTGCTAAAGACTAATGATGTATTGGTCCTGGCTGAGGATAATATTACAGTGGTGCAACGGGTGTCCGCTGATTTCAGAGCATTCTACTGTCTTGTAGATCGGAGTTTGGCTGCAGAAGTAGCTTTTGATTTACCTAATCAACTATTCTTGTTTCTACATCAATCCCCACTTTGCAGACCTCATGGTCCGGAAGTCGCCCTATTACATGGATGGATAACGCAAATAAAACACATCAAAAATACATGCACAACACATCAGCATATTATGTTGCGGAATAGTCTACAAAATTTCTTTCTCAAAATAGCCGAAAGCGTTTCACTGACAGAAATTAATATAGAACATCAATACAGTCGAAAGGAATTGCTATGTTGGAAGTTTTGGGAGCTTATCAGCCAGCATAGTACGGAGCAGAGAAATGTCGCATTCTATGCAAATAAACTGAGCATTACTCCCTATTATCTTTCTCAGATCACTAAAGACTTTTTAAATGATTCACCAAAGGATTTGATTGACAGGCAAGTTATACTAGAAATTAAAGTACTTTTAAGGACAACCGAGCTGTCAATCAAACAAATTGCTGATCGACTTTATTTCGAGGATACATCATATTTGGCTCGCTACTTCAAAAGGCAAACAGGAATAACTTTGACAGCATTTAGAAATTAATCTAATAAACAATCGTCTTGTGTAGAATATTCTCTTACATCACATGGTGAAAAATTCGTGGACGTTCTTTGGCATCTAAGCGATTGGGGTTACTTATCATTCATTCTATGGGCGCTTTCTCCTTATCCAATATGTCCATTCTACCAGCCATAAAAATCATAACAATACCGAAAACCGACAACAACAGATAAGAATACCTGAGGTCAAATAAATCGGAGATAAAGCCTATCATGGGTGGTCCCATTAAAAATCCAAGGAATGCTATTGTTGAAATCAGCGTCAATGAATTCCCAGCACTGACGGCCTTATGCTTGCCTGCTACACCATACACAGTAGGCACACTGCAGGAACTCCCTAAACCAATGACCATAAAGGCGATTGTGCATAGTACTACTGTAGGATAGAAAACTGAAATAATTAGTCCTGTACTCATCAATATCCCGCATAGCTGAATCAAACGTTTCCTACCCAGTTTGGTGATCAGCCAATCGCCGAGAAAACGCCCTGTGGCCATCATGAGTACAAAAGAAGTATAACCTAGAATGATCAGTTGCTCGGGAGCCCTAACAATATCCTGAAAGTAAACTCCGCTCCAATCAAACATGGCGCCTTCGATTGCCATACTCAAGAATCCTATCAAGCCTAATCGAATCAAGGTTTTGTCAAGATATCTGAAAATAGATCTTCTGTCTTTACGAACTCCTTTTACAGGTACCACATGTAGCAGGAAGTTGGTATTGAATATCCATATTGATACAACCAGGAGGAAAATCACACTGAAATGAATCAATGGTGTTTGATTAAAATTCAATAACAGCAACCCTATCAATGCGCCAATAAAACCAGATATGCTCCAAGTGCCATGAAAAGAGGACATCATAGGTTTTTTCAAAATATTCTCTAACTCGACTCCTTGGGTATTCACGGCGATATTAGACAGATTGCCTACTACCCCAAAGAAATATAGCGCGATGGCAAGCTGTGTATAGCTTGTCGCCGTACCAATGATAACGAGTATAAGCGGGTATAGCAAGAAGCTGTATTTGACAGCATTTTTGCTTCCGAAATGGTTAATTAATCTGGCGGATAAAGGCATTGTGCTGACCTGTCCGACGGGCATAAGCAATAAAAGCGTACCTAGTTCAGCGTCCGAAATACCTAAATTAGTTTTAATAACGGGTATCCTGCTAGCCCAGGAAGAAAGTATCAGTCCATGGGAGAAAAAAAACAGGGAAATAGCTATACGTGTCCTATTTTGCTGCTGGAATGCTTGTCTTTGGTCATTCATTGTGAAAGTTACTACTGCATGTATTGATTTGCCAGCAAATGTAGACGATGATGGCAAGGAAAACATATTCCGTTTTAAGGTGTTTATGTTCAATTTTAGATATTCACCTAACTTTAGTAATGCCGTTTTGTATTTTTACAAGAAAAAACAGTGGATTTATTAAAGATATCCGATCTTCACGCCGCATATAATGTTAACTATCCAAATAAAATGGATGGACTGATAATTATAGACACTTTTCCGCTGCAAATACATTCCTATTTAAGATCAGCACAGAAATTTGAAGGACTAATCCTTTTATTTTGTAAAAAAGGTACGGCAGTTTTGAAGGTCAATAACGAACTTTGTACTGTCGATCAGAACAAAACACTCATCATATTGCCTGAGATGCCCATTGAACCAATGGACTGGAGTACGGATTTTGTGGCTGTCCTATTTGTGATGACCTATGATTTTATTGATAAATTTACTATCCTGCCAGAATTCATAAACAATACTGAAGTGTTGAATATGCCTGTCATCCAACCCAGTGAAAAAGATCGATTATTGATTGAAGATATAGTTCAGCTGCTTCAAAAACATTATATGCTTCCAAAAACAATTCTGTTAGAGCAAATGATACAATACTTGGTTTTTTCTTTAATTACTGCCGTAGCACAGGCGTACCCCACACTATCGGATAAGAATAACCTGCAAAAAAACGGAGTAAATGATATAACAGATACATTCTATAGCTTGCTAAATAAACATGGTCATATACAACGTAATGTTTCCTTTTATGCTGACCACCTACATATAACACCGCAACATCTAAGTACATTGATCAAGAAAAAGACAGGTAAATCTGTTAAATCATGGATTGAATTTGCTATAATTAATAAAGCAAAGGAATATCTAAATAACACGTCGCTATCCATTAAGCAAATCAGCGATGAACTTGATTTTGCTGATGCATCATTATTCTGCAGGTATTTTAAACGCTGCACGGGACAGACGCCAAATACGTATAAAAACAGGTAGTTGTTTTGTCAAAAAAGTATCAAATCGATATTCCACAGGGAAAAAACCTAAGGCCTATATTATTCGGGTATTAAATTTGACCGACAAGCAAGCTTCAATTATAGTAGATGGTTGGATAGAATTTATTCAGGAAGGAGATTTCTTCTTGGCTTACTGGGATCAAACAACTGTTTGGCAGAATGATAACCTCTTTTGACACCGCTTAAAAATCAATGTTGAACTATAGCAACGCAATCCAAATAGCTGGATTCACAGGGAACGCCAACGACGATGAGTTACTCCTATTGGCATACTATTTAGAGAAATTTAAAAATGTTGAGAATGTGCGACACATTCTCAAAAGAAATTGGAGGAATCAAGAGACGTCCACTTAAATCACGTGTAAAATTTCTTCATTTAAACTAATCAAAATAGTGTAAGATGATTTGCCGACCCACGAGTATGATAGTTTCCGGCTTATATTTTTAAATTTGCGAACACATGATATCGAATATCAAATACAGACCTGCATTAAAAAGTGACCTAGAGTTTCTGTTGGATCTCAGGATACAGACGATGAATGCGTATTTAATAGCTAGCTCTTTACCGGTCTCAGACGAAGCTCATCTGCAAAGAATTAACTGTCAATTTGAACAGGCCTTAATAATTGAGATAGATAAATATGCTATAGGGCTATTAAAAATAGTGAGGCAAGCGGATAATATCGAGCTGATACAAATTCAGATAGCTACCTCCTATCAGGGCAAAGGAATCGGTAGGAGAATATTAAATGATTTGATAGAAGAAGCTATTGAATCAGAAAAAACGATAACATTGAGTGTCCTAAAGACCAATAAAGCTAAAAATCTATATTCAAATGTTGGTTTCAAGATTATTGGTGAGACTGATGATTCCTACCTGATGTTGTTTGAAAAAGCAAGTATCTGACGAAACAGCATTTTAGGGTATCGTAGTATAGCCAGTGAGATGAAGCGTTTATTTGAATCTTTTATCTCAACCGCATCTATTCTTAAAAAGGATAATAAACAGTGGAGATCAATTAGGGAATGTAGCTGACTATTTCAACGCAAACTTACAGCAGGTATATCGTTTTGTTGGCGAACCGACCGCAGTTTCGGCTATAGCTAGTGTTATCCTGAACGGAGGATCTGATAAAAAAAATCTTCCCTTTTCACCAATACACTATTAATTAAGTCTTTAAGTTTATCCATGTCTTTTAAATTTAGTTCAATGCATTCTATTGCTGGTTTAGAAAGATGATAATCAATATGATTATAGGCCGATTTCGCAATTCCCATAAAAATAGCATAAGTGCCAATATTTTTTTGAAAGCTTACATCTATAAAAAATTTACCCCGCACGGCTGAAAACAGTAATTCATTGGAAATAGGTAAGATATCACTCAAATTATTATGAATAACTGTCCAGCTCGATATCTTGAGCGGTAACAGGTTCTTTCTCCCAGGATTTAGATAATTCGATAAAACCGTATAGAATTTTTCGATCTCAAACCCTTTCAGTAAAGTTTTATAGATAGTGTTCTCATCCTGGATCCATTGACCGGATTTACGTGTCAAACTACCATGGAGCAACGCAAATCCCACTGCAGCATCCTCGTAGGTCATGGAGATCGTTTGGCCATTTATATGATTGACCGCGCTAAATACCAATGTGTTTTCAAGAAATGACTCCTTAAAACTACCTAAGCCATCCATAAATAGATTTGCATCAATACTCCATCCACCTTCAACCTGAATACCATCTTTATCCATAAAGCTATTAATAAACCTGTTACTATTTTAAAATAAGATATCATGTTTCTCCATCGATCAAGCGACCTAGGTCCACCTATATACGAATTAGTAAATACCTTTGATAAATTCTCTTAACTTAATGTCCAGTCAAATGTAGTAATTTCAATTTAGCATGTTGACTAATTCTTGTACAGATTCATAAGTTGGTGAAGCAAAATCTTCTATCCCATCAACTGTTTCCCGGCAAAGAGGCGGAGCCCTTTCAAACATGATATCTTCATAAGCTGAAATAGCCTCTTTGAGGGTGGTATGATCTCCGTTGGCCAGGCATTCGCATAGATCCAAGACGTCCAATAGGGCCAGATTGACGCCCTCACCATTGGTAGGCATTAAATGGGCTCATCCCCAAAGTGGGTAAGATTGTTTTTAGTAGCCCATCTCTGCGCTAAGGGGAAATAGTTTAGCGGACGCCAGGTGAAATGTCTACTGGCATGAAAAAGTGTAAGGAAAAGAGGATTCCAATTTGCATAGAGGTACCGTGCTCTTTAAGCTTAAAGCATAATTAGTTTAGACTTCGATTTCTATATTCATTTGGGGTAAACCCTACCCTGTTTTTGAATAACCGACTAAAATGCTGGGGATATTTGAACCCGAGTTCAAAGGCGATTTCATTTATAGTTTTGTGGCCCTCAAAAATCTTTTCCTTGGCAATGTCGATTAACTTGTTCTGAATATACTCCTGTGCAGTCTTGCCAGTTTCTTTCTTGACAAGGTCTCCAAAATAGTTAGCGGATAGAAATAACTGCTCAGCAAAATAGGCTACAGTCGGCAAACCGCTTTGCTGTGGTTCGTCTGATTGGAAATAGGCATTCAGGTTTTCATCGAATTTCTCTAGGATGCCCTTATTGACATTTTCACGTGTAATAAACTGGCGATCATAAAACCGCTGGCAATAATCCAAAAAGAGTTCGATATTGGAGACAATCAGTTTTTTTGTATGCTTGTCGATACTATGTGCCAGCTCATGCTTTATTTTGTTGAGACAGTCCATAATAATCTTCCTCTCCTGCTCAGAAAGATGCAATGCCTCACTGGCTGAATACGAAAAGAAAGTATAGTTGCCAATTTCCTTAGCCAGAGAAGTGCCATACAACAACTCTGGATGAAATACCAAAGCTGTTCCCTGTGGCTGGTAGAATTCGGTACCGTTCTCCCCTATGACCTGACCGGGTGCCAAAAAGATCAATGTCCCCTCTTCATAGTCATAGTTTTTAAGACCATACCGCAGATCGCCACATTTTATCTCTTTAAAAAACACGGTATAGAACTCATACCTGAGCTTGGAGAGCTTGCGAGTGTCTGCCTTGCTCAGATCGACAACACTGATCAATGGATGTAAGGTCTCATTGTTGTTGAAGTTATTGTATGCTGTGATACTCTTAAAATTGATGATCTCTTCCATTTCTTTCATTACTGGTAAAACAAATTTACAAAACTGGAATCCAATAATTTGTAGAATCAGTAATATTGGTAGAACTATCCGTAATGCATATACCAAAACCTTAGACCGCAAACCCGAACTTTGTTAACAGTGAATTGTATAATACATAAACTCTTTACATTATGTATAAAGTGAAATTAAACAACGGAATTGAAATGCCTATCCTCGGATTTGGAGTTTTTCAGATAAAAGATACCCAAGAATGCGAACGTGCGATCATTGACGCCGTCGAAACCGGATATCGTCTAATTGATACCGCTGCCTCTTATTTAAATGAAGAAGCGGTGGGCAAAGCAATAAAAAACTGTGGTGTGCAGCGTGAGGAGTTATTTATAACAACTAAACTGTGGGTACAGGATACTGGATATGAACAAACGAAAGCTGCTTTCAAAAAATCCCTCGAAAGGCTACAGCTTGACTATCTCGATCTTTATCTGATCCATCAGCCTTACGGCGATATCTTCGGATCTTGGAGGGCTATGCAAGAACTTTACCACGAAGGAAAAGTGAAAGCTATTGGGGTGGCAAATTTTCATCCGGACCGCATGATGGATCTTATTGCAAACAGCGGTTTTACGCCTGCAGTAAACCAGATAGAAACTCATCCTTTCCATCAGCAAATTGAAAATCAAGCTTTCCTGAAAGAGAATAATATCCAGACTCAATCCTGGGGCCCTTTTGCGGAGGGGAAAAACAATATATTCAATAATGGGCTCCTTACCTCAATAGGAATGAAATACAATAAATCTGTTGCGCAGGTAATCCTCAGATGGCTTGCACAACGTGACATTGTCGCTATCCCCAAATCTGTCCGTAAGGAGAGAATAGCCGAGAACTTTCAAATATTTGATTTTGAACTGACGGAGAAGGATATGGATGCCATAAAATCCTTAGACGGTGGAGAAAGTCTATTTTTTGATCACAGGGATCCTGAGATGGTCAGATCGCTGAGTGAAAGGAAACTAGATATCTAAAATTTAGAACTGACACTAAAATGGAAAAAAGAAAACTAGGAAATAGCGGACTTGAAGTGTCCGCACTTGGATTGGGCTGCATGGGTCTGAGTTTTGGCTATGGCGCAGCTACCGATCATAAAGATGCCATTCAGTTGATCCGCTCGGCTTTTGAATCGGGAATTACTTTTTTTGATACGGCTGAATGTTACGGCCCCTTTGCAAATGAAACGCTGCTGGGTGAGGCATTGGAACCACTCAGAGACAATGTAGTGATCGCGACTAAATTTGGTTTTGAGGAAGGAGATTCAAAAAAAGGTCTGGATAGCAGTCCGGCAAGAATCAGGATCGCAGTTGAAGAATCATTAAAACGACTTCGTACGGATCGGATTGACCTACTTTATCAGCACCGCACTGATCCTAATATTCCTACTGAGGAGGTTGCAGGGACAGTCGCTGATCTGATCAGGGAAGGCAAAGTAAAACATTGGGGACTATCAGAGGCGGGAACTGAAACAATACGCCGTGCTCATGCCGAGCTCCCCCTGGCGGCATTGCAGAGTGAATACTCTCTGTTTTACCGTGAACCCGAAAAAGATATCTTACCGCTGCTTGAAGAGCTGGGAATAGGCTTTGTTCCGTTCAGTCCACTGGGTAAAGGTTTTCTCACGGGAGCGATTGATTCGACAACCACATTTGACCCAACAGATTTTAGAAATATTGTACCCCGATTTTCAGCGGAAAACAGAAAGGCAAATCAGGCCCTAGTTGAGTTTGTAAAATCTATCGCGTTGCAAAAGGACGCTACGCCAGCACAAGTTGCATTGGGTTGGCTGCTTGCTCAGAAATCCTGGATAGCCCCTATTCCAGGAACTACCAAACTGCACCGTCTGAAAGAGAATATCGGTGCTGTAACCTTGAAATTATCGCGTGAAGATATTCAGCAAATAGAAGATGCGGCTTCCCAGATAACGATTCAGGGAGCCCGTTATCCCGCAGATTTACAAAACAGAGTCGGAAAATAAACAAACTGAAATGATAAAGAATTTTTCAAAATACATTATTGCCATCACATGCCTTTTAACGGCAATAACATCGCTGCATGGCCAAACAAAACAAAAACCGTTACAGATAGCAACACAGGGAAGTTTTGCTATCGGTGGCCTGAGCAGAGCAGAACCTGGTAATTTCAATGTCAACGATGCATTGAAGCCGCAGGGTCAGACCTATCATGGAGATCATGCCTATGCATTCTACCAGATTCCTGTAAAGGCTAAAAAATACCCGCTGGTTTTCCTACATGGTGCCGGGCAGTCCAAAAAGACATGGGAAACTACGCCGGATGGACGAGAGGGTTTTCAGAACATTTTCCTGCGCCGTGATTTCGGCGTGTACCTGCTCGATCAGCCCCGACGCGGAGAAGCGGGAAAAAGCATGGTCGAAGCAACGATCAAGCCTGTTGCCGATGAACAGTTCTGGTTCACACAGTTCCGTTTAGGAAATTACCCGGATTACTTTCCAAATGTCCAATTTCCTAAAGATGCTGCCTCACTGGAGCAGTTTTACCGGCAGATGACGCCTAATACCGGAGCTTTTGATGCCAATGTGGTATCGGACGCTGTTTCCAGTTTATTTGACAAAATCGGTGATGGTATTTTGGTCACCCATTCGCAGGGCGGTGGACCCGGATGGATGACCGCTATAAAAAATAATAAAGTCAAAGCTATTGTAGCCTACGAACCGTATAGTGGCTTTGTATTCCCCGAGGGAGAACTACCTCAACCCATCAAATCCGCAGGACTGTTTGGTGAGCTCAAAGGTACCGCTATCTCCCCCGAAGATTTCAAAAAGCTGACAGGTATACCGATCGTGGTCTACTACGGTGATAACATCGCCAAAGAACCGACTACCGTATGGAACAGTGACCATTGGCGCTCGGGACTTGAAATGGCCCGGTTGTGGGCTGCCACTGTCAATAAACATGGCGGGGATGTGACCATAGTCCATCTGCCTGAAAAAGGAATCCTGGGAAATACACACTTTCCGTTTTCTGACCTTAACAACGTGCAGATTGCCGATGAACTATCGAGTTGGCTGAAACAAAAAAAGCTGGATAAGTAACATTGGTAGCATTATCCGTAATCTGTATACCAATAAAGTAGGAAACTATAGAGAACTTTTTGTAAATCAGAAGGATACAAATGAAAACTAAAGTACTATACGGATTTATTATCGGCATATTTCTCTCGGTGACTTCTTGCTCACGGGCAGAAGAATCAGGAGCACAAAAGGATACTTCTCTGGTAGAGAAAGTAGATTCATTGCAGGACAAAAAGATATTGATCGTCTACCTGTCGAGGACAAAAAATACCAAAGTTCTTGCTGAGATTATCCACAGGAAAGTGGGTGGCAGCTTAGTGGGAATTGAATTGGATAAACCGTATCCAGCACATTATCAAACTACCGTGGATCAGGTCGCCCAGGAAAATAGAACAGGCTACCTGCCCCCTCTTAAAACAAAAATCGATAGCATGGATACCTACGATGTGGTATTCATCGGTTTTCCGACCTGGGGAATGCAGCTGCCACCACCAATAAAAAGCTTCCTGAACGACTATAATCTAGCGGGAAAAACTGTCATCCCATTCAATACAAATGCTGGTTATGGTATAGGCAGTACTTTTGACACCGTCCAGCAGCTCTGCCCGGACAGTAAAGTCCTTGAGGGATATTCAACCAAAGGCGGTGTGGAACGTGATGGCATCCTTTTCGTGATGGAAGGTGATAAAGAAAAATCGGTTGAAAAGGAAATTCAGCATTGGCTTGTGAAAATCGGCCTAGCAAAATAAAAGATTTAAAATTATTAAGAAATGGAACATATCAAATATATCATTGTAGCCATGTTCATGGCAACAGGCATGATTTCCGAGGCGCAGGACAAATCAAAAAATCCATTTGGACTGGTCTACGGGGATGCTATTACTGAAAATATCAAAGGAAAAGTAAATATACATCCTGTAACCTATAAATTAAATGGAATAGATATCGCTGCAAATGTATATACGCCAGCGGGCTATGACGCTTCAAAAAAATATCCGGCCGTCATCGTCGCACATCCCAACGGCGGGATCAAGGAGCAAACTGCCGGACTGTACGCGCAACGGCTTGCCGAGGCAGGTTACATAACCATTGCTGCTGACGCTTCTTATCAGGGAGCCAGTGGCGGAGAGCCCAGACATACGGATAAACCACAGTTCAGGACAGAAGATATCCATGGGATGGCAGACTATATAGCAGGCTATGCCGGTGTCGACCCTGCCCGTCTGGGTACACTTGGGATCTGTGGTGGCGGTGGTTATACCCTCAAAGCGGCACAATCAGATAAACGCCTTAAAGCCATTGCCACATTAAGTATGTTTAATTCAGGTGAAGTGAGACGTAATGGATTTCAGAATTCGCAGCTTAATACCATTGAGCAAAGGCTCAAACAAGCATCGGATGCGCGCGCACAGGAAGCAGCTGGTGGAGAGATCAAATATTCTGGTGTTGCTAGCATAACCGACGAGGAAATCGCTAAAACGCCTACAGACCTCTATCGTGAAGGGTTTGAGTACTATTACAGAACCCACGCGCATCTAAATTCAACGTTTTTATATACCACCAGCAGCCTGATGGACCTAATGACCTGGGATGCGACTGATGGTATCGAACTAATCGACCAGCCTCTATTGATGATGGCGGGAAGCAAAGCAGACACCAAGTATATGACGGATGAGGCTTTTCCGAAGGCAAAAAATGCGAAAAATAAAGAGCTGTTTTTAATTGATGGTGCAACGCACATCGAAACGTATTGGAAAAAAGAACACGTTGCAAAAGCGGTAAATAAACTGGTTGATTTTTACGGTAAAAATCTTCAATAACAAACACAATATACTTTTATTATGAGAAATTTATTGCTCAGCGTATGCTTGGCCCTATCCGGAATCCAAATCTCATTTGCCCAATCGGCTACAGATCAGGAAGTCATCAAACTTTCGAAAGACAAATGGCAATGGATGGCCGAGAAAAATGTCGATTCCTTGGCCAGCCTATTTCATGAAAAATCCATGTTTGTCCACATGGGCGGATCCTGGGGGAAACAGCGGGAACTCGAGGTGATAAAGAGTGGCGGCATTTGGTATAAAAAGGCTGATATCCACGAAGTATCTGTCAATATCATAGACAATACGGCTATCCTGCTCAATAGAATCGACCTATTGGCTGTAGTGGGTGGCAACGAGGTGACTAATCCTTTTATGGTTACGGAAGTGTATGTCAAACAAAATGGCTCCTGGAATTTAGGGTCACTATCATTCACTAAACTGCTTACTCCAGGAAATAGATAGCCAACAACCAGAATAATGATCACAAAAAAGGTTACTAAAGACATTAAATAATAATGAAGAGACAAAAGTTTATAATACTATTAATACTGACATTATTCTGCCAAGCCTCCATGCTATACGCAGGCCAGCCGGCCAAAAGCGATTCTTTAAGTAACAAAGAAAAGGGACTTGTAAATATTGCTGCTACCACGGCCAGCGGTGAACTGACAAAACTAAAAGATGCACTCAACAAAGGGCTTGATCATGGATTGACAACCAATCAGATTAAAGAGGGAATCATACATCTTTATGCTTACGCTGGTTTTCCACGAAGTATACGAGGATTGCAGACCCTAATGGAAGTACTCGAGGAAAGAAGGTCTAAAGGCATAAATGACAGGACAGGTGCAGAGGCATCCCCTATTCGAAACGACAAGACAAAATACGATCGTGGAAAAGCTATATTGGAAAAGCTAACGGGTGTACCGGAAAGAGAGCCTAAAACTGGTTATGCCGCTTTTGCCCCAACTATCGAAGTATTTCTAAAAGAACATCTATTTGCCGATATTTTTGAACGGGATGTGCTCTCATACGCAGAAAGGGAACTTGTAACAGTATCTGTACTAGCCAGCATAGGCGGTGTGGAGCCGATGCTGAAATCTCATTTGACGATTTGTTTAAATGTTGGTTTATCCGAGGAAAAACTGCAGCAGTTTGTATCCATTATTGAGGTATCAGTAGGTAAAAAAGAAGCAATGGATGTGCAAAAAATATTGGCCAAGGTATTAGCAGCTAAAAAGTAAGCAGTATATTGCTTTATCTGTATGGTGTACAAAAGAAAGGCCGTTGGTTTTCTTATCCCTTTGAGATTTCCCTAAAATTGGGTTTCATATTGATAAACTTTAATTAAAAAACTAAAATCATGAATTTAAAAAAAATAGTGATATTATGGGTAACGGGTATAGTGACCATCTCTTGTGGTCAACAGATTAAACAGGAAAAGACTGAACAGGATAAAACAAACGACCCAATTTTTGCCAAAGGTGTAAAGATTACAAACGACAACTTTACGGGAACAGCATATTTAAATAATCTTGTAACAGCGGATAGCGTTAATCAGAACGCGGTCGGAAGTGTAACCTTTGAACCGGGTGCGAGGACCAAATGGCATTCCCATCCAGCGGGACAGATCATCCTGGCTTTGGATGGTGTGGGCTACTATCAGGAAGAAGGAAAAGCCAAGGTTGTCGTTCGCAAAGGTGAAGTTGTAAAATGCCCCGTAGACGTCCCGCATTGGCATGGCGCAAGTGCCGATTCAGTTTTTGTACAGATTGCAATTACAGGCAGGGAAAAAGGGGAAACAGTCTGGCTTAAACCGGTGACCGATGAAGAGTATAACCATGATCCTAAATAATGATTGTGCGAGCTGTTAAAAAATGTAGATGAGCTATCAATTGTGCACCCATAACGCCATAGATTTGCTTCCATTGGTAGAAAGTGATTGCTTGGCCACGGGATACGGTAATGATTTTTAAATTTAACAACGGGTAAATTCTAAATTGTTCACAAAAAAAGAAAAGGCCGCTTGGACAGTATCCTAGCGGCCATAAAATCCTATATTGTAATATGCTTTATTTTCCTTTAGTCTCCTTCTCCTCTACCTCGATCTGCTTTACAAACTCTTCAGTGACGTTCGCCAGTTCGGCAATATCCGAAATCGAAAACTTATTCAAAGACAACAGGTTTTTTATTACCTCTGCTTTTCCCTCTACTTTTCCTTCAGCCATTGCTTTTTCGCGCGCTCGTTTCAATAGCTCTTCCTGACTACTTCGGATACTCTCGGCATCCCATTTATTCCTTAAACTTGCGTTGTACATCTCTCGTTCCTCTGGTTTTAGTTTGCTATACTCTGCTAATTTAAATAACTTTTCAAATACCGGTTTCCGCAAATATTTTGAAAGTCCCTTCAGCGAGGACATATTTTTGAGTATATAAAGCCAACGATCTAAATCGTTATCTAACTCTGCCTCAGCTTTAACAAAGTTAACGAATTCAATATAATATAAAGCCCAGATCATCGTAAAATATTTTACCGTGATCCCGATAACATAGACAAATATCGTGCAAAAAATACTTCTCCTCACCCACATCAGGCATCCTAAATCCATCCATTAATACAATGATATAGACTTCACTAATTGCATAATTCCAAGCCCTTCGGTTTCCTTTAGGTGCCTGGTCCGCAATCAATTTACTACTGTAGTAAAGCATGCGCTTTTTCAAATTAACCTGTGCTGTGCGCTGCACTTCAATAATAAACCGTTCTCCATTGTCTGCGGTACAGGTCAGATCAAAAATAACGGAACCGATATCCTCCGTATCGCCAACATGCTCATTTTTGTTATAATATAAATCAGCAATAACCTTGCGACCTATAAAAAGTTCGTTTAAGAAAGCGATGAGAAGATCTTTATTGGTATCTGATCCGAAAACTTTTTTAAAGCCATAATCTGTCGTGATATCGATATATTTCGATTGTTTCAATTCACTCATAATATATTGTTTTTAAATTGGTTAACAATACAAATATAAGTAATTAAAATATAAAAACTAATATTTTTAGTAAACAAATATTATTAACACATATATTTATTTGAATAATATCACACATGATTAAGGCCCTAATCATCCTACTCACTTTCGGGATCGCCTGAAAAATTCGCAAGAAATTGTTTCCGTCTTAAATATCTGTTTGGTGAATTTAATAAAATTAAATACAGACAGTGCTTAAAGAGCTTAATGGTTTTTTTCATCAAATTCATAGAAAAGATCTTAGATTTCTTGTCAGCTACTTGTTGCCAGCATTTGACTGATCTTGAGAATGGCCAGTTCTTCATTTCGTTGTTTGATCTTTCTGATCTCCGGATTGCGGATGTGATCCAATACGGAGACGTCTCCCGCTTCTGCTTCAACAAGGTCATGGATAATGATCATTTTTAAAAGATAGGTTAAATCTACCTTCTCATCCAAAAGCGGCTCAATCAATATCGTCATCAGCGACATGCACCTTAATTTACCGGCCATTGGAATAACTCTTAAAAACCTTATCCCTAATAAACCAAAATAACCAAGGGGTCGAAATGCTCCGGAATATGCAGTAACCGGAAGTGTCTTTTCTATCGTAAATGTTTAGGTTTAAGCTTTTGATCTGCACATTGTACAATTTCGTCAATACTTTTTGTCGTGTTTCTTGCTTTTTGACGAGTACACCTCAGTTTAATATCATTTTTTTGGTCGATTTGCTCAAACTTAGAAAATAGTCCTTTGAACCTTGATATTTTTCAAATTCCATTTTTAAATCATTTGGAATTATCAGTTCTTCTATCTCGTCTAAAATTGCCCATGATCCATTTTGTTTTGCAATTTATACTTCCTGTAAACCCTGATGATTCGAAGGCAGAAATGAACATTGAAAGTTCGTTGTCGTCCATTAAGGTAAAGCCAAGTTTATTATTTTATTAACCCGTTCAGGATGCAATAATGCTAAACTCCAAACAATATTTGTATCCCAGTTGTGGCCGACAAAGGTGGCATCCTTGTAACCAAAATGATCAAGTAGTGCAATAAGGTCACCGGTCAAATGTTCAATGTCATAATCCATTATTTCGGTCGGACAGGATTACCATAACCGCGTTAATTTGGGGCAATGACATGTTAGCCGGTATCAACAAGAGCCTGTATCTTTTTGATATAGGAAGGCGTCTCGCTCAACATTTCAAGTGGATGACATACCTTACATGCCCAATATCCTCTGGTCGACCTAAAGAATTCGATATTGTCAGATTTCAGTTCGCTTACGTTACAAGATGTCCGACAAGTCTCTATTTTTAAAAGTCCTGCTTTTTGGAGGCAGGTCACAATTGTTTGTTTTCATTTCAATTTAAAGTATTTCTACTGTATCACTCCAAAAGCATTTATATTTCGCTAGGTTTGTTTTTCGATTCGCTAAATGTATAATTGAGGGATGGTTTTTCTGCAATCTGTAAAATTAAAAATTTCCCTGTATTCAGGGATGTTTTTGTAAACAGGATAAGCGTAGTTTTGGCAGACAACGTTCTTTATGGCATACAAAAAATTGCGTCGCTAATCTGAGTAAACGTGTACAATCAAGATTTTATACTTGGGACGTGAACGATGAGGTTACAGTTACTGTCGATCTTTATTTTTCATGATAAGAGTGAGCATAAAGATGTGGATGAATACTCCTACAGACCTTTCTTTCCGAACGGTTCATCTGCTGGAAAACATAAAATATCCGCTGTTTTTATGGACAGCGAATCTCATCTAAAACAATTGATATCGAACATACAGGAGCCGAAATTGCCTTTAAAAATAATTTAATAGACGAATAAAAACGATGATCAACAAACTTTTATTATTATTCCTCATACTTTTCACTGCCGGTTCAGCAAGAGCCCAGACCCCTGTTATCTTTGATGCTATCGGCTTTGGTGATTATCGTACTCCTTTTGTAAAAGTGGAAAAAGAAGGTAAAATTTACTTCTGTCATTCAGTTACTGGATTGTTGGTTGATGATGTCAAAGATCATTCAGGTGATTTGCTTTCTGTAGTGAAAGACAGTGCATACGCAGTGATCCACAAAAATGGAAAATTACTAAGCAACTTTGAGTACGATGAGGTGACTTTACACAGCCATTATGACGGGCAATGGTATCCGGGCATCCATTACAATTACCAGTTTGCACAAACAAAAAAAAAGGGAATGCATGGGCTTATCGATCTAGAGGGAAAAGTAATTTCCAAACCACGCTTCCAGGCGCTGGAGATCATCAATAAAGATATCATTGGTTTTAAAGAAAACAATAAATGGGGATGGCTGCGCGCAGCGGATGGTGAAATTATCCAGCCGCCTATCTATGATGAAGTGGACAAGAACTATCTGTTTGAGGATATGCTTCAAATTCATCTTAATGGAAAACAAGGAATAGCAAATATAAGCGGTAAAGTAGTTGTTCCTCCAACGTATGAAGACTTGAGCAACATCTTACTTAAAACCAAAAAGTATACAGCATTTTTTCAAAATAAGGCCTATGGTCTGATTGATTCGCAGGGGACTGTAGTGCTTCCTGCAGTTTACAAATCATTAATTCCGGTGAGAGGTAGTGACTTTCTTAAGATTGATGAACATGGGTTGCAAGGGCTGATTGATGCTGCCGGAAAAGAAGTCACCCCTCCATTGTATGATAGAATAAATGATTTTGTAAGGGGTCATGCTGTTGTAGAAAAGGCGGGAAGAATGGGGCTAATTGATGAAAGCGGCAAATTGCTATTGTATCCCCAGTATGACGAGATCCAGTTCAAAAACTCAGCGGGACAGACAGTTTTTTATGGTGACCGTGTATCACTCATCCCTGCTGTTGCAAATGCTTCAAAAGAATACCTTGAAAGGATAGCCGCCGAAGCCAAACTGGATGCGATGCCTTATTATCTGCGTGTAAAAGACAAGGGTAAAGTAGGAATTTTCGATTGGGAAAACGCAAAACCTATTTTTCCTACAAATTTTACGGAAATTACCATCGTAAATCAGCATGGCGAAACTTATTTTTATGCTGTAAATGGGAATCTCTATGGAATTTACGATAACCTGGGTAAAGAAATATTACCGCCAAAATATCGCCTACAGTCTGATATCTATATCAATCGAAGCTACACCTATGGCGATCTTAACGACAGTCCTTTTATCTTGCCTGTTTATGATGATAAACGACTGGGGATCTACAACAGTTTAAAGAAACAGTTTATTGTTCCAGTAGGCGATGTAGAAATCACGTGGTTAAATGCACGAATTTTTGAAATTAGGAGGAAAGTGGAGGGAAAGAGCTATACCAAAGAATCGGCAGTATACAATAGTGATGGACAAGTGCTGATACCCTATACTCAAGATATTTATCTCCTAAAGATGCTCAGCGATAAGCTCCTGCTGGCAGAACAAGGATCCCAATATGTCATTTTTAATATGAAAGGTGAAAAAGTGTTTGAACGTCCAGAATGGAACAGAAATGGCTACTACAGCAGTTTTAATGTACCGGAAAATAGAAAAGAGGATGCCAAACCTTTTCAAAGCGAACTTTTCAAGATCAATATTAAGGGAGAAAATCTATTTATTGATGAGAATGGAAAGCAGGTTCGCTTTAATGACTTTGCCTATGTTGGTGAATTTTATGACAACCTAGCGTGGGTAGTGAGTAATAAAGGAGATGAAATGCTTTATGGATTGATTGATACGAAAGGAAATGTGGTTGTTAATCCTCGATTTGACCGTCTGGAAGTGATTAATGACCATCCGGATCTCATGCTGATAAAAGAGAAAGGAAAATATGGTGTGCTGAATCGTCAAGGCAAAATTATACTTGAGCCTATGTATGATATGATCGATAACTTTTCACCTGAGCTAATGGAGATCACGTTAAAAGACAAATCTGGCCTTGCAGATAATGATGGAAAGATAATTTTAGAGCCTAGGTATGATAATTTAAGAAGAAATTATGAAGGTGAAAACCGTACATGGCCAATTCTGGCTAAAAAAGGCAATGTGTTTTCATTTATTAATAAAGGAACAGACAGACCGATGGTAGTGGGAAAATCGAAAATTGACTAAGAAAATCCAAAAGTTACAATAAAAATCAGGCTGTAAATGCCAGTAAAGACAAAGTGCAGTTCCTTTGTCGCATATTTTTTGTTTGATTAGCCATTCAAAAGGTTCATTCCCGCTATCATAATTGTAATTTTGAACAAATTGATGCCATTCTTCAGAAGTTAGTTTTTTGTATGATTTTTCACCCTCAATAGCATCATTTACATTGTTTTTATTTTTCTTCGTAAATAATATAATTTCCATTCGCTAGTGGATTTCCAAGTGTTTGTTGATAATCCTCAAATTTACGAATATTCCTAAAATTAGGATAGCAAGTGTCTAATATGGCCTAGGCTAAAATGCTCTTTAAATCTTCACCCGTGTTCAGAAATCTTACTCCCGTTAGGTATTCTCCAATAATATGATCGAGACTTTCGTCAATAAGCTCATGTACCTCATCTATTTTATCACCACGCAACAGAAAATCAAATAGTTTATGGGTAACAGCAAACTCAAACACACCTTCTTCATTGTCCTCAACAACCCATTCGTCAATGAAATCAAATAAATATAATACTTATCACATTGATACTGTAGTTATGTTTTCCAAAACAAATGAAGAATTTGTGTAAGTACACATTTTTCCGACAGTTACGATTGAACTTTTCTAATTTACTTTACTAATCGATTAACGGTTTACAGCTTGCCGAAGACGGAGCTTTCGGGCAAGATCTACCAAACGACGATAAATGTTTATTCAGGAAGGAGATTTCTTCTTGGCTTATTGGGATCAAATAACAGTTTGGCATAATAATAAGGAGCTATTCTCAAAAGATTTTGAGATCTCTCACTTTGCCTTTGATTTAGTTCCTGAGGAATTGCACTGGCATCTGAAAGAGGTCAGAAAACACTAAAGAAATGGAAAACTTAAACGAAAAAGTTTGGTATGCATGTTATGACTCCAACCTACTGCAAGATAGATTTCATTTATAGACATGCCGGCCCTGATGTACTAGAGCTTTTCGACCTCTTCGACAGAAAGTCCTGTGCCCCTAGCAATATCAGCTATAGGCAGCCCCATTTCCTTAAATGCTCTAGCAGTCTCAAGAGCTTTTTTACGCTCTCCTTCCGCTAGACCTTTAGCGTGACCTAAAGCTTCTCCGGATTTCTTGGCCGAATTGAATACGCTCTCAGCATCACGCTTATGTTTTAAACTTGCCTCGTATGACATTAGTTCCTCCTCCGTTAATTTACCTATCTCTCCTATCTCAAAGATAAGACCAAATATTCTTTTATCCAAAAATGTTGGCAATCTATCCATGGTACTCAAGTGTTTAAGTAAGTACAACCACTGATCCATAACTGTCTTTAGTTGCTCTGGCTGTTTATTGAACAATGGAAGCGAAATCATCTTGTACCCCAATTTATCATAAAATATTTCTTTGGTCAATTTGTCACAAAGCGCGACATCATAAAAATAAGGACGCTCTGTGACACGGGATACACCAGAACTTCCATTTCCATCCATGTTAAACTCCAGAATACCGATAAAGTAAACTTCCGGCAGGTAATAATCACTGCCCTTCTTTCCTCGCGCTAATTGCTTATTGATGAGACGCGAGGTATAATACACGGCGCGATCTTTAAAAAACTCCTGGAAGAGCTGCTGCATCTCGATGATGAAAACCTCGCCATCGCTGCTCATACAATGTAAATCAAATACAACGCGACGCATTTCTTCATAATCGCCATCATGCTCTACAGGCTTGTATCTCAGATCTGAAATTATCTTCTCTCCCTGAAACAAGCTATTGAGAAATTCAATTAGTAAGACTTTGTTCTCCTCTCTACCGAAGTAAAATTTCCAACCGAAATCGGTACGCGGATCTACATACTTACCAAGGTGTTTTTTTGATCTTGCCATAATTTTTATCAACTGGTTATCAGTCAAATATACAACAATAAATCAAAAAACTAAAATAATTAGCAGAATAAATATTAGGGGAAATCAATAATTGGGTTTCATGTGTCTAACTAATAACTAGAAAGATTACAATCAATTTCGGACATGCTTATTCATAATATTCGATTTTTCTTTTTATTAAAAGTCCACCTTCAAATTCGTCCTTAAGATTTCTTTTAATCATTTGTTTTTGTTCAATCCAATTTCCGTAATTATCGTATGAGCCTGTTTTATTTTTTTTGATTACATTATTCCGAATTACAGTTTTAAATCTACGTGGTCATGATAGCTCTTTAACACGAATAGATCAATACGTGATAGCTCCAAATGCACCTTTATAAATAAGGATAAGTGTAACAGTGTCAAATAACGCATGGGAAATTATAGGAATCCAAAGGTTGCCAAACTTCTTAGATAAAATAGCCCAATACATCCCTCCCATAAATGCCGCTATAACTGCGAAGATGTCTTGCTGCACATGGTAAATACCAAAAAGTAAACTTGTTAAAAGCATACTGATTAAAGGATTGAAACCTTTAAAAATCCTCTTCTCAAACACGCTTTGTATATAGCCACGAAATACGATCTCTTCATAAAATCCGCCAATAACGATAGCTGCGAATACCGTCATTATCAGCATAGTCATATTGCTTTTGATAAAATTATATTCCGTATAATCTGAAACTTCAAAAAAGTATTTAATACTTGGAATATATACGAATTGCATAAAAGCAACCCAGGTTAATCCTGTAAAAACTCCTAAGATAATTGCTCTTGAAGTAAATTTTCCCTTTATAAGCCCAATATCCCTAAAGGTCTTTCCTTCTTTTCTTAGCATCAGGAAAATTGCTCCAAAACAAACAAGAGCATAAGAATAAAAAGGTAATGGTACAAAGTGCGGAAATATAACAAGAAATACAACAAATCCTAGTTTTCCAATTGCTGAAACTATCTTTTTCTCCATAAGCTGGTAAAATGAAATGTTTTATTTAATGTGCAGATTTTTGAACAGTTACCAATTTTGATAAAATAAAGTTATACAATTTATGGGCTATTTGTATTTTTGCTGGCTTTTGAAATTGTCTTTTGCATGACTAAGTTCTTTATATTCACTTTTTCCAAAGAGATAATATGATTTCCTTATTGATTGAAATCATATTTTAACAAACTTGTTGGACAGAAATGAAGACCTATCAATTTCATTTTAATAACAGTAGCCCCTCCCCCTGCTTTTCTCTTTTGTTTTTTTCCCACATTGCTTTGTATTACATTAACGATCATCATTCTTCCTATGGTTACTGATCATCTCATTCCCGTTTATGTTAATATCGCTGAACAGTTTTTTAAGGTTATATGTTCCCGTCAGTATGTAATCTCACGGTAGCTAGGGTGAGATTACACAAATCAAATATTTTTTAACGAATTTTAAACCAAACCCAGCGAATTGTAAACTGCTTGTTTTGCAATGCCCAATATTTTTACATTTGAAAAATTGGAATAAAGTTCGCCAACACATCTTAAAATGGTATATATACGAAAGTTTATTTCGCATATAAATTAAGTTAGCAAGTAATGCTACAGAACTGAAATACAGACTACACGAATGGACGAAATAATTCAAAAATTAGACAACTATTTATCGACATTAAGACCTGAATTTTATCGACAGCTTAATGAGCCTTTGGACAATTCTCAATTAAACAAATTAGAAGAATATTATAAGATTAAAATACCAAAGGATTTACGAATACTATACAAATGGAAGAACGGACAACAACCGAACTGTTATGAACCTTTTGTAAACAATTCTTGTTTTATTCCTTTGCATCAAGCACTTTATGACGCTTCCGAACTTACACCAATGATTGGGTTTGATTTCGAAATCGAAAATTGGTGGAACGAAAACTGGATACCAATTTTTCAAAATGGAGGTGGCGACAGTATTTGCTTCGACTTGAAAGGAATTTTCACTGAACAAAAAGGACAATTAATAGAATTTTGGCACGCCGACAACGACCGAAATGTAATTGCACCGACACTTGAGATGTTTTTTGGAAAAATAATCGACTTTTATGAAACCAAACAAATGGAAGAATTTGACGAATATTTTAAAGTTGAAAAAATTGACAATTATCCCCAAAAATTTATATTGAAATAACCAGAAAAAGATCTCACCAATAATACAAAGCAATGTTACTTAAGATTTTATAAACTCTGTAATCAATTGTATTTCAATACCAAAATTTACATACTATATTAGTAAGCGTCCTATATTCAATAAATAAAAAAATGAAATTACTTTCCTTGCTCCTATCTTTACTCGTGTTTTCATCTGGTTGCAGTCAGACCAAACAGGAAATCACTATAGAAAAATATCTAAAGAACGGTGCTTACAGATATCATTATACCTTACAGGGATGGGAAGATAATATTAACAAAGGAATTCAAAAGGATTCGACAATTGCTATATTATGGCAAAGTAAGGCTCTTCCTTATTGGAAAATGAAGAAATATGATCTGGCATTACAATGCTATAATAAAGCCGTTATCTATGACCGTGAAAGCTATCTTGGAAGAAGAGGTTATTTAAAATGTATCTTTCAAAAAGACTATAAAAGCGCTATTGTGGATATGGAAACGGCCGAAAAAGAGTTTGGGTACGGTTATCAAAACGATCATTCTTATCAGTTTTACATTTCACTGTGTCGCTTGCAACAGAACGATTTTGCTAAAGCGGAGCAAATTTTGGAAAGAGACTTCGAAAAAACTATAAAAGAGCGCGGAGAGAATTGGATCCACTTTTTGGAATTATTTTATATGGGAATCATCCAATATGAATTAAGGGATTATGACAAGGCTATTTTATATTTTGACAAATCTATGGCTGACTATTCCAATTTTTCTGACGCCAAATATTACAAGGGACTATGTCTATTACAAAAAAAAGATATCGTCAATGCAGAAACGATAATGAGAGAAGCCAAAACAAATTTTGAACAGGGATTTACGATAACGGAAGATGATTCATTTTATGAACCATATCCATATCAGGTAAATTGGCATATGGCAAAATGGACCATACCAAATTACGTAGAGGATTAACTGTGTGACTTATAAAGATCCTTTCAATACATTGAAATAGATGAGTATTATATTCTGAAATTTCGTGGATATCTATAATCGTAATAATCATTTGTGACAATGCCAAGTGAACTCCTCTTATTTTTTACGATCTATATCCTATAAATTGACAACTGTATCCACACGACATCACTTCTCATCATTGAATTGTTCGTAATTCTTCTGCGCATATTTCGTTCGAAGTTGTGACGCCTATTTCCAATTTTCAGATCTCTCCGAAATTACATATATTGGATTTGAAATAAAGGCTATTCATATTTAATCAATATCTTATGGGAAACATATTTGACGATGAAAAGTTATACCCCTACCAAGGGGCAATAAAAGAGCATTTCAAAGACCATTATGACGCCGTTTTCATCGCATTGCTCCCCTTCTTTCAACTTGACAGAGAGGAAACTGATAAAACTAATCTAAAAAAGTCTAAGCTACTATCTCATGAAGAAGCGTTGAAGAAAATTGATTTTTTAAAAAACCTTCCCGAGGCGAATAGGGATATCTATAGTTACGACAATGAACGATATCCTGCCGATGAAGAAATTTTTAGGGGAGCTAAAGCAATACCTTGGAAAAATATCGTGAATGGCTCAACCCTGACGTGCTATGCGGAACTTAATACAGCTCTAAGGACTTCAATAGGTGCGCTAAACCGAAATTTTACTAGACCGGAGCTCATGGAGCAGCTTAACAATTATACAGACAGCGAAAGTATCTACCACCCGACTGAAGGGTCGTTTGGTATGCTTTCAAAGATAACTATCCATAAAGCTTTCAAACTCATGGGAAAGAATCAGATCATGATAACGGACGAGTTTTATGAAAATACCACAACTGTGGATCTTGATCAATTAACCGAATATGAATTCTGCGATGAGATTGGCGGTAAAGATTATTACCTATACTCGGCTGATAAAGAAGCTCTGTTTACCATTGAGTGGGATAGCTTCTTCTTTTTAATTGCAACTGATCAAAATAAAATAGACCAGCTTATCGCAAGCAATTTGTTTGAAGGTTTTCTCTGTAATGACGATACAGATCATTATTGGGAATACACCACTTAGATATAAAATAAAGTTATAATCCGAAAAAAGGTCTATGCCTGCCCTATCGTTTGATATTCATTCTTGAGTATATAGCTCAAAACCTTTACAATATCAACTAATGTCCTGAATTTGTTATCAGCCAGTTCAAGCTGTCGATCAGCAAACCTGATGCAAGATCTATTTCCATAATAATTATTCTTCTCGCCATTCAATCCCGGGATACATTCCTCCTGCTAATAAGTAAAATTGCAGTATTTCTAAACCATCTTTATTATCAACAAGCAATGCCGTAGGGTACTCATCCCTTTGTCCAGTTGTCAACATAAAGTCTTTCATTTCAATAGTTGTCCCTTTTGGATTATGCGTAGTGCAACCTGCATCGCCATTGAATCGGAGATATATTGCAAATGAATGAGTTGAATTTCTCAATAATATAATTGTAGTTTCATCATGTCCGCTAAGGGTATATTCAACAAATGTGGTTTCATTAAACTGTGCAACCACAGTTTTCAATTCTGCCAACTTAGTAACGATAAACTCCTTTCCATTGGCAACCAAGCTTAGCGCTGTAGGATTTGAGTGAACTTCAATTCCATTGAAGACACTTGAAACATTTTCCATTTGTAATACAAAATTTTGGACAGCAATTTTTTCGTCCTCATTGTCAGTGATGCCACTTATTGAAATCGCATGGTCTGCTGTAGCAGAAACACTCAGATTACAAATATGAAATGAGCCCGAAATCTTATCGCTGATTTCTCGTGCTTGAAGAAAAGCCTGTCTGGATTTTATAATTTTTTCCTTAAGTTCATCAGGTAAATGGTCGAATTCTGTTGTATCCATAGTGTCAATATTATTTTTCCGCAATTTCTTTTAAAAAGGTTAGGAAGTTGTCTGCATATAATTCAAATTCCCACTCACCACTCCCGTGTATACTTGTATAAATTGGTGCATCATTTTCTGTTATTTCATTAATGTCTATGCAATACGGGTCAGCTCCTGCATCTGCAATTACAACAAAATTATTTGGCCAATCCTCAATTGACTTGTTAGTTACCGAATTAAATGAATAGCCTTCCTGTCTATTTATCAGGTCAGAAGCTCCATACAAATGTAAACCTTGAAAGTATTTTTCGTTGTCAATAAATACGTTTAAAGGCGAGAAGTGTTTAAGGAACAACAAATAATTTTCCGGTAATTTCCATTTTTTCTCTATGTTTAAAATGTCGGTTTCGCCTGCAATAACGAGCCAGTTTGTCGGGTTTGATAAGTCTAGGTTTTTAGCTCTTTGTGCTTCGAGTTTTTTGTTAAGTTTTGAAGCAATTTTTTCAAGTTCTGTTTTTGTGTTTTCTAGCGAAATATGCGTTTTCGGTTTAGGATAGCCACCACCGTCTTGAAAGCCGTTTTTCTGCCAGATTTCTATTTCTTCTATTCTTAAATCTGCTACTTTCCAATGTCCTGGATCTTTAGGTAGTTCTCGGTCAAAAGGTTGTTTACTAAATAATGAGATACTTTTAATTGCTTTTGCACGGATTGAAGTATTAAAACTTTCGTTTTTTAGAATTTCGATTAGCGCCGGAAGTGATTTTTTGCCGCTGGTTTTTAATAGTCCGTCAATGCCCCAATACGTTAATTCAGACTGAGTGATGCACCATTCGAAAAAGTCAGCGTAGTTAGCTTCATCTTCGTTTACAAGTTCTATAATATCAGTCAGTAGAAAATTTCGCCAATGCAAAATTTGTCCATTCCTTGCGTAATCTGTTAAGATATTCAAAACATATTCTCTGTCAGTTGATGAATATTTTTTCAATAATTTTTCTGCCAGTTTGGAAAATTTACCCCCATCTGTTTCATCAACTATTTGTTGTCTTAATTTTTGTAAGTTTTTGTCTGTCATAAAATTACTATCAAACTTTGGGAGATTTTTTATAAGTTGTAAATTATATCTGTCTCGTCGTCTTTAAAGATAATTTGTATAGGATTTTTTGAATTTGATTTCTAGGCAGCTAATTCATTTGCTTTATCCAGAAATTCGCTCTCTATGAATATTATAAAGGTCAAATTTAGGATTTTTCCAAAATTTCTCTAATCCAAGTGTGGAGATAACATAATATTTATGCACGCTATTTAGTTTGGGAAAATTGGGGAGTGTATCCTCCCCGCTTCAATACGCACTTTATTTAACTTCTAAAGAGCCGCCACAATCACAAGGTGGACAGGTGTCGACTGGAATTAAACACCGGCATTTGCCCTACAGGCCCTGAAAAAATCTCCACAACTGCCATTTGTATAGGTCTCTGAAACAATTGTGCCTACCACACTAAGATCATCATAACTTAATAAGGTCAATACAAAGCGACAGCGTGTAAGTCCGTTCTTCATTTCAGTTGCCTCTTCGGTAACCTTCGCAATAGTGTTTGTTTTGGGAAGGCGATAAGTACTTGTTTTTACCGTAGCATTTTTGTGGGACGCATTTTCCGTTGTCTTAGCCGAGGCAGCGGATGATAGTATCACAAGGGCTACCAGACTCATCATTATTTTTTTCATTGTTTTGTTATTTATTTGTGTTAAACCATCGCATGATTTTGAAGCATGCCTTTATTCTACGACAGTAAAAGTAAAAACAACAATAATTAATCATATAATGATTAATTATCCGTGGTTGATCATTTGGTATTCGTAGCAGGTAGGTGATTATTCGTTATGTCAATGGCGATTACTAAACAACATTGCTGGGCATCTCCTTAAAAAAACGCCTTTGCGATCCAGGTATATCACTGGGTTTACTATGTAGATTAAAGGCTTTGTGTTATCAATTCTTATTTATTAAATTCGTGAATTATTTAATTTATAACACTAATTATGCGAAATTCTAATTTCACTAAAATTTTCACAATCATTTTCTTGGTCCTTTTTCAATTTTTTTCTGTCTCCGCTCAGCAGAAAATAAAAGTTATTTTATTGGGAACCTATCATTTCAATAATCCCGGAAACGATATCATTAAAACACAGGATAGAAATATATTATCTAAAGAAAATCAGCAGGATTTGGATAATATAGTGGAAAAAATTTATTCATCTGATTATAAACCTGACCAGATATTTGTTGAAAGCAATTTTAATGAAAAGAAACAATTGGATGCAAATTACCAGACATATTTAAAGAATCAATATCACGAGTTCACCGATACAATAAAAAACAAAAGGATGAAAAGATTTTTTAAGGAAGGTGAAACGGCCCAACTGGGATTTCGATTGGCAAAAAAATTGAAACATCAGGAATTATATCCCATTGATAGCCTGATAGAAATGAGATTCGATATTTTGATGAAAGAGATTAATTCCAATCCTACCCTAAAAAAAGAATTTGATGAACTAAAATTATCATTATCGGATAACTGTTTGGAAGGAAAGAATTTGACTCAAATTTTTTTATGCATGAATGAAAAATCGAAATTGGACAACAATATTGGCTTTTATTTTTCATTCGCAAACAAAATTATGATCGGGCAGGATTATTTTGGTGCTAGACTCGTTACCGACTGGTATAAAAGAAATTTAATCATGTACGCCAATATTCAAAATCAAATAAAACCTGGCACCAAAACCATCTTTATTTTGGTTGGGACCGGGCATGCTGCAATGTTTAGAACATTTTTTGAGGTTGATAAAAGCTTTGAATTGGTAGATCTAACAAAAGTCCTCAATTGAAATTAGGAAATCAGTGTTTACAATTTTAAACTTCTTCCATGGTGAAATCATCTATAGTTTTAACTTCACCATGGAGTTACGTGCCTTTCTACTCTTAAGATTGAGTAGTAACCCGGGAAATATTAAAGCTCTGTAATGCCTGGTAAAATAATATCACAGCCCAGTTTATTCAATTCCACACAAGCTTCATAGACGTATTCCAGCGCAAGTCCATCAAAATAGCCGTTTTTGATGCCTTGTTCTCCGTAAATAGTTTCCATCAGTTGTTCTTGCTGCATTGGAAATAATAGGTCGTAATCCTTAAAATAACTGTTCAACAGTTGATTAGCCTTAACATAGTCAGTCCGCCAGTCAAGATAAATAAACTTGCCTACTTTAGTCGATTTGCCTTACGTCGTTTTTTTCATTTTTAGAATAGGTTTTGTTGAGCATATAATCTTTCCCTACTTTCCTTTAAAAACTTTTACTTCGGCAGTCTTTGGCTGATACGCAAAATCACCTTGCCATTTCATAAAAAATAGATTCATCCACCGATTTCACCATTCTTTGTTCTCATATATGGCATAATTGTAATCCTCTCCAAAAGACATTATGAAGAAAGGCGCATCTACCTTAGCACGATCCCATGTAACGAATTGCCGCGCGTTAAAAATGTTTGTAAGGGCCGTCCATGGTAAAAAGTCCCAAACATCTTTGAGATGGACTTGATCATATCCATAAATGCAAGTTCTAGTACTACCGCAAATGATAAAAATCCTATTATCCATTTGTTCGTGAGATATTCAGTCCGCCAATTTTTCAATTAAAGGATTTACGAAATTCCATAGGGGAAATATTGGTTTTGGCCTTAAATAGTTTGTTGAATGATTGAGAGTGTTCAAAGCCTAGCTCGTAAGCGATCACACTTATGGTAAGTTCCGTTGTAGAAAGCCTCTCTTTGGCTTTTTCGATTACCTTCTCGTGGATGATCTGTTGCGTGGTTTGCCCTGTCAGCGATTTGAGCAAACCCCGCATATATTGGGTTGACATATTTAGCTTTTCTGACAGCAGCTGTACCGTCGGCAACCCATTCCGTAGGATATATTCTCCTTCAAAATATTCATTAAGAAAGATCTCCAGCGTTTCCAAAAACTGATGACTAGCTTTCTTGCGTGTTATAAACTGGCGTTGATAAAATCGTTGCGAATAATTTAGCAGTGTCTCCAATTGCGAGACAATAATGTCCTGGCTGAACTGATCTATATTGTTCTGATATTCCTGCTTGATGTTTTCGATAATCTGCTGCATTTTCAGTTCCTCGTCCTCAGATAGAAACAGGGCTTCATTCACCGAATAATCAAAGAACTCATATTTTTTAATCGATTTGGACAGCGGGGTATTCCAGAGAAAATCCGGATGGATCATCAGCATCCATCCGGAGGGATTTTTGCCCTGTTCTTCACGTATTACACTTAAAACCTGGTGCGGTGCCATACAAAACATCACACCTTCATCAAAATCATAATCCTTCTGCCCGTACCCGTACTTGTGGTCCATATCACGTTTTACCGAAATCATATAAAAATCGAACAGCAGGCTCTGTTTTCCGACCTTGGTATGCTCGGTCATATCTTCAAAATTGATCACGCTGATCAGCGGATGCTTTGGCGTCGGCAATCCTCGTAGCTTATGGAACTCGGAAATAGTCTTTAATCTTAACGGTTTGCTATAGGACATGATGTTACGGATTAAACGTATAAATACAAAAATACAAATTATTGATGCTCAGAAAAATAATACGGACCTTTTAAATCTTCCAGTAAAGTTGGATGAATCGGGTTCCAGTCCAAAGCTTTCTTTGTCTGCGCACCAGAGCTTTGATTATCCAGCTTTGCAAAATGTGTAAACCAGGAAAAGTGCTGTTCGGCGTCCTGAGAGGTTAAGGAAGCTAAAGGTATATTGAGACGTTCGGCAATCTCAGCAGCCACCTTTTTGAGCTGAATCCCCTCTTCGGCTACAGCATGATATCTGGTTCCTTTTTCAAATGGTTTTTCCAAAGCCAAACGGTAAAGCCTTGCAGCATCCAAACGGTGAACAGCTGGCCAGTGGTTATTTCCATCATTGATGATGGCTGAAATACCTTTTTCCCTTGCTATTTTTATGAACAATGGAACAAAACCTATTTTATCGCCATCACCGTGCACGGAAGGTGATAATCTGATAACGGCAACATTGATGCCTCTGGCAACCTGTTCGTCTGCTGCATTTTCGGTAGCAATCCTTGGATGCGGGTGATTAACACGGCAATCTTTCTCGGTAGTAATTCCATCTTTTGAAAACAGCGCAGTGCCAGAAGTGATCAGAAAGGGTTTTTCAGTTCCGCTCAGCGCATCACCGATAACTCCGATCACCTCACCATCTAAAATGCACATTTCCTGAAAACGCCCAAAATCGTGTACAAATCCCAGATGGATAACAGCGTCAGAAAGTCTGGCTCCTGACTTTAAGCTTTCAAAATCTGTCAGATCGCCGCGGTGGGCCTCTGCTCCTGCCTCAATTAATTTCTTTACTGATTCTTCCGATCTTGCCAGTCCCAAAACCTGATAACCGGCACTCAATAATTCCTGTACTACAGCTGTTCCGACGAAACCTGTAGCGCCTGTAACAAATACTTTCATGTTGAATTTTATTTATAAAGCAAAGTTCAGGCTTGAGGGTCTAAAAAATGTAGCCAAAAGTGACTTTATTGTAGCCAGATCTATCATAACACATAAGACTGGCAGTTCATCAACAAAACTACCAGGTAGTTCATCAATCTCTGTGTCGGCATCAGCGGTATGCGGCGGAAATCAAACTCAGAATAGCGATATGCATCAATTAATGAAGACGGCTAGAGGTAATATTTTCAGGTCTTTATAAAATTATATATATTAGGCTTGAAATAGAGACTATCCATACTTAAATACCATTCCTTGAATTTTTTTGGAAAAACAATAATTTAGTTAATTACTTTTACTATGCTACATTTAATTAATTCCAGTAAGTACTATCCGGCATTCTTGCTAATATTACTCTTCTCATTAAGGGGCTTAGATGTAAGGGCGCAATTGTTTAATCAGGACAGCCTGAAATTGATATCTCGGCAGTTTGCCTTTACAGAAGGACCGGCAGTGGACAAGGATGGGAATATCTATTTTACTGACCAGCCCAATAACAAAATCTGGAAATACAACACGGAAGGTCATCTTTCTCTTTTTAAAGATTCAGCCGGCCGTGCAAATGGACTGTACTTTAACAATCGCGGTCAGCTACTTGCCTGCGCAGACGAAAAAAACGAAATTTGGTCGATAAGCAATGATGGCAAAGTTACGGTCCTGCTGTCAGATGTAGATGGCAGGAAACTGAATGGTCCAAATGATCTTTGGGCAGATAAGAAAGGAGGTATCTATTTTACAGATCCCTATTATCAGCGTGACTACTGGACTAGAAAAAAACCAGAGATAGAAGGGCAGAAAGTTTATTACCTCCCTCCGGGAAAAGGTAAAAAGCCAATTGTAGTGGCTGATGATGTAGCTAAGCCTAATGGCATTGTAGGATCGCCTGATGGAAAATACCTATATATAGCGGATAGGGTGCGAAATAAAACTTACAGTTATACCATTGAATCTAGCGGTAAGCTTAGCGGGCAGAAGGCGGTCATCGACCAAGGTTCAGATGGGATGACATTAGACAATCAGGGAAATATTTACCTTACGGGGAAAGGTGTTTCTATCTATAGTCCGATAGGCGTACTGATAGGACATATTGAGGTAAAAGAACCATGGACATCGAATGTTTGTTTTGGTGGCAAAGATCGAACTGATCTATTTATCACAGCTTCAACAGCGATTTATTGCCTCCCCATGCGTACAAAAGGAGTTGATTAAATTGTCTGTCTTCAGCAGTTGGCGTAAACGGCAATTTAGTAAGCTCTTCTGACTATATGAACAGTTTCGCATTTGACTACATCAAAAGAGAGACGATTTTAACATAGTTCTACCCCTTGCAGAAAAATAAATAATCGTAGGATGAGTAAGCTGTGTATTATCATGATATTCCATTAGAACATCATCATTTGCTAGGACTTTCTCCAAGGGAGGCAAGATCTAGCTCTTCTCCAATTTTCAGATCTCTATAAAATTACATATATGAGATTTGAAACAAAGGCTATTCATACTTAACCGATATCTTATGGACAACATATTTGACGATGAAAAGTTATACACTTACCAAGATGCTGGAAGTTTTTCAGGCTTCCAGCATTCATATTCCAAAAAATAAAGCCCGAATTATAAAACCATGCCGCCGTCGATAAGGATTTCCGTTCCGGTCATGAAGCTTGCCACATTGTTATCTGACAGGTAAATAACAGCTTTGGCAACATCTTCCGCAGTTCCCATTTTTTGTAAAGGGATTTCGCTGATTAACCATTCATCAAGACCTTCTAATGTTTTTTCATCCAATCCCGCTTTGGTCATAATTTCCGTTTTTGTAGGCCCCGGACTTACTAAATTTACTCTGATTTTCCTTGGTGCCAATTCTGCAGCAGCGGTTTTTGCAATGGAATTCAACGCTGCTTTGCTTGCCTGGTAAATCGAACTATTTGGTTTAGAAGTCGTCGCGACGTTGGAGGAAAGAAACACTACTGAAGCACCATCGTTCAACAGGGGGATAAATTTGCTTAAGGTAAAATAAGCTCCTCTGAAATTAATACCCATGACCTTGTCAAAATTTTCGTTACTCATAGTCTCAATCGAACCTAAGGTTCCGGTGATTCCTGCATTAATAAACAGGATGTCAACTTTTCCGAATTGCTTTTCAACTTCGGTTTTGAAATTATCAATGTCATCCAATTTTCCCTGATCCGCCACAAAAGAAATAGCTCCTAACTCTTCAGCAGCCTTTTCAATGGCTTCTTTTCGCCTGCCGGTGATAATTACTCTTGCTCCTTCGGCGATTAACTCTTTTGCGGTGGCATACCCTATTCCGCTGTTTCCACCTGTTACGATGGCTAATTTGTTATTCAACTTTTTCATTTCTTTAATTTTTTTACAAAGTTATAAGGGAATGATATACTTTTGTTACCAGTATCACAGCGTATATCAGTATCATCAATTATATCATTTAACTTTGCAATATGGAAAGAGATCAGACAGAAGAACTTAGAGCTTTGCAGGATACCCTTTATTTCATCGGAGGAAAATGGAGAATTCCTGTCATTAATTCGCTTTGCAATGGCAACCGACGTTTTCGCGAAATTGAAAGAAGTATCCCTGGCATTACCACTAGAATGCTTTCAAAAGAACTGAAAGACATGGAGTTAAACAAGTTGGTTAAACGTACTGTTTATCCCGAAATTCCTGTTTTAATTGAATATGAACCCACTGAATATTGCAGGACTTTCGGGAATATTATTTCGGAAATGATAAACTGGGGTAGAGAACATCGAAGAATAATTGTGGAGGATAAGATTTAGTACGCAGACCATTAAAATTCGTCTATATCTAAACGGGAAGCCGTAAGTAATGTGATAAAATGAGAATTTTCCATATTTTACTTTTGGGATGCGTAGTTTTGTTATCCTATGTTTTATCCATCAGTAGAATAACTGAAATTAAATAATAACAAAAATGAATATATATCCTTTAAAAGACGGTGATTTCAGTGTTGATAAGAACAAAAATTTCACTTATCTGGAGGATACAGATAACGGTAAAAACTTAAAAATGGCGGTGCAGCCTTTCCTTATTGAAACATCTGGTAATCTAGTATTGTTAGATGCAGGATTAGGCTGGATGGAAAACGGAATTCCAAAAATTCATAATAACATAATAAAAGCAGGTTTTCAACCAGAAGATGTAAAGCTAGTCATGCTTTCTCATTTGCACAAAGACCACATTAGCGGACTGGTGAATAGCGCAGAAAATGATTGGTCGCTTAATTTCCCAAATGCTGAGGTTTATATACAAAAGCGTGAATATGATTTTGCGCTTTCAAAAGATGGGAGTCCTTCCTTTGATCTGGATGTTTTGAAGTTCATGGTTGAGCATGCCAATATTGTCTGGATGGATTCTGATAAAGGAAGTATTACTTCAGAATGTGATTTCGAAGTTACCGGCGGACATACTCCTTATCATCAGGTTTTCTGGATTAAGGAAAACGGAGAGACAGCTTTTTATGGTGCAGACAATCTTCCTCAAATGGGATATTTGAACTATCAAATAGCATTTAAAACTGATTATGATGGCAAAAAAGCGATGGAAGAACGAATCATTTGGAAGAAAAGAGCAAAAGAAGAACAATGGAAAATCCTTCTTTATCATGATATGAAAAATGAAATAATTACGCTCTAGTAATTAATACCTATTTTTTGCACAAAGATTTATGGGATTTCAGATACTCATAAAATCCTTCCGCCAATTCTGGGCCGTTGTTAACCGCAGTGGATTGAAAAATAGATAAAGCACAGTCATACACCCTCCCTCAAACTGTTATTCTGGTAAAACTCCTGATAACAGCCATTGTTAAAGCTTGAAATCTCTTTATGAATTGGCGGTGTGATCATTTGGCCCTTGGTATTCATTAGTCCAAGGAGCAACTCTCCTTCTGGCAGCCAAAAGCTGAACAAGCCATTCGAAAAAGTATCATCTATATCATATTTGGCATCTGTAACTATTTCTCCTTTCAGATTGATGATCCTGCCAATGTTATTTTTAGTATACTTTTTGAAAGTATATTTCTCCCACACCTGCGCAAACCCATTTTTAAAGGCTTTTGCATTTACGTATTGAAGCTTAATCACTTCTTCGACTTTTAAATTGATATAGCCATAAAGGTCATTTTAAGCCACTACCGCCAGTCCCTGTAAAAAATGTCCTATCTTATCGTACACTGGCTGTACCACTATTTTCCTGCTGGTATTGATAAAGCCCCATTTATCATTTATTTCAACGCCCGCAATGCCTTCACTAAAAAAAGTGGTATTCGAAAATTGAACAGGAATAACCAATGCATGGCTTATATTAATTATCAGAACAGCTCCCGATGTCGCTATTTATAAAAAGGTTATTTTTTTTACGCTAATGTTATCCCCCATTTGCTTTGCATCTGGGGGATGAACAAAAGCTCCCTACAGAATTAGTTTATTGCCAACCGGGATTATTGGGCAGCAGATTTGCATTTTTACTGGTTTCAGAAAAAGGAATCGGAATGAAATACATTTTCTCCGTAAATACGATCGGATTGGGATCGATAGCTAAATATTGGAAGGTAAAGGTACCGTCCGCGTTCTTAGTAATAAAAACACCTGTACCTTTCTTTCCATGTAATACTGAAGTAGCAACTTTCCAACGTCTCAGGTCAAAGTATCGCTTTTCCTCAAAACAAAGCTCTACATAACGCTCATTGCGAATCAGTTCGCGCATTTGCTCTTTCGTCAGGCTACCCTGCGGAATATTGGAGCTGATGCCTGCACGATTGCGTATCGTATTGATTGCTATATATACGGAGGCATCGGGATTTGAAAGCGCCTCATTCTGCGCCTCGGCATAGTTTAATAGGACCTCTGCGTATCGAAGCTCTATCCAGGGCTGCGTGCTTCCATAACCATAGGAATAGAGGGTGTTTTCCTGATTAACTGATTTAATCCTATAGTATCCCGTGATGGTATTATAAATTTTTGTTGCTGGATTTGCATCGAAATCTTGTCCTCCTTTAAACGTTTCTAAGGTAATTTCCTTTAGTGGCGGACCTGAAGTTGTCCCTTTCATTTTACTACCATTGTATGCGATAGCTGCATAAAACCGTTGATCTCTTCCAACATAGGGATTTTGGGCGTTATAGCCGGAACCAGCTTCAGTGATTCGCTTTCCATTTGCCATTGGGAATGCGTCGACAAGTTCCTGTGTTGGTGAACATTGGCCTGCATCATTATTTGCAAGTCGCAGTGGTTTGACCAAAGCATCCAAACCATGATATTTTTCCGGCATCTTGTACTGAACCTCAAACAGGGACTCCTTATTGACGACCTGCCAAAGTGTCTTTAAATTTTGATGTAATGTAAACTTCCCACTTTCGATAATAAGTTTGCTTGCCGCTGCTGACTTTGACCATAAGGTAGGATCGTTGGTTGTATTGAACAACGGACTAGCCGCAAATAATAAGGCGCGCGCTTGTAACCCTTTTGCAGCCCATTTTGAAGCTTTGCTTGGTGAGACATCTGTAGGCAACATGGCATAGGCGTTTTCAAGATCGTCAACAATAAAATCAAATGTTTCTTTAATGGAATTTCTTTTTACCAGCAAATCCTCGGATAACGTCTGCGCTTGGCTAATAATCGGAACTCCACCATAACGCTTGGCTAGTCCAAAATAATGCAACGCTCGCAAAAAATAGGCTTCACCCTTGATGCTACTTTTGCGATCTGCGGGTACTGGACTTCCATCGATACGTGCTAATAATTCATTGATTCGACGGATGCGTTGATAACTACCCGCCCAATTATCCATAGGACAATTTGTTTCATCCCACTCGCCTACCAAAACGTTGTTTGGAGCTTGCCCAGGATAATTACTGCGCGCTTCATCCGTAATGTTATTATAGAGATTATAATCCCAGCCAGGGACATCTTGGTACATTCCAGCCACATAAGCTTCGATTAACTTGGTATCTTTCCAAACATCGTCTGAAGTGATAGCACCTGGATTGGCGGGGTCTAACATACCGCTCTTGCAGGAATGGAACAAAAATATCGTCCATACCACAAAAATAAACTTGAATATTTTAGATTGAAATAGTCCCATTTTTTAAAGTGTAAGGTTAATACCGAAATTAAAATTCTGTTGTTGCGGATAATATAGTCCGTTGCCCGCTGATACCTCTGGGTCAAATTGTTTGATCTGACTCCAGGTCAGGAGGTTGAAACCGGACAAATAGACTCTTATTTTGCTAATGCCATTTTTGTGTAACCAGGTATTATCTAGTGTATAGCCAAGGCTAGCACTTTTAAGTCGGACATACCCTGCATCTTTAAGCCAAAAAGTAGAATTTCTATTATTGATCGATCTTGCATCCGTCCAAGCTATGGGATATTCAGCATTTATATTATCAGGTGTCCATGAGTCTTCCAAATAGGCAAAGTTGCCTGAGGCTCCTCCTCCAGCATACAACACACGGCCTGTTCCCTGAATCATCAGATTACGCTGTGCGGCGCCTTGAACCAAAAAGTTAAGATCAAACTGCTTCCAGCTTAAGGTACTCGACAACCCGAACATCATCCGGGGTGTATTGTTGTAGTTGGAAATCACTTTTTGATCCTGGATATCAATTTGTCCATTGCCATTGATGTCAACATATCTGAGATCCCCGGCTAAAGACTTTTGTCCAAATTGTTGACCTCCAAACCATGCATCGGCCTCTTCTTGAGTCCGGAAAATACCATCGGTCTCGTAGCCCGATCTAAATCCATAAACTCGTCCTAATTGACGCTGATAATCCAAAGCTGTGACTGGATCATCGATTTTCGTTACTTTATTTACAACATGGCTAATGTTAAAATTAAAGTTCGCATTGACAGCACCTATTTTCTCACGATATCCAAGCGATGCTTCCCAGCCACGATTGCTCATTTTACCATAGTTTTCAGTGGGCAAATCTCTTCCAAATGTAGAAGGTACAGACAGGGCCCTAGCCATTAGGATGTCTTTGGTATTCCGAATAAAATATTCAAAATTTAAATTGATTTTTGAATTCAGTAACACTGCATTAATCCCAAAATTGGTACTCTGCTGTTTTTCCCAGGTTATCGTTGCATTTGGATAGACTCCATAATTTAATCTCGGTGTAGAGCTGCCATCTAAAATTGGACCAGAAGCCGAAACAATACTATAATTATCCAGAAATTGAAACGCTTGCACACGATCGTTTCCGGTCAAACCTGTTGAACCAAAAAACTTAAGATAAGACACTACATTATTTATTGGGCTATCCTTGAAAAACGGTTCCTCTGACATTACCCAACCCGCAGAAATGGCTGGAAAAAATCCCCAGCGGCTTCTTATGGGGAAACGATAAGAACCGTCTGAACGGAATACTCCTTCCAGTAAATAACGATCAGCAAAATTGTAATTGACCCGACCGATCACACTGCGACGTGCATCCGTAATTATTCCGTTTCCACCTAAGTTCTGATTTTCATTCCCAGATGCAAATAGTTCATCTTTGATGTTGGAAAGAAACTGCTGCCTGTAAGCGAAAAATGTATTCCCTTTAGAGTTATACTCTTCATAAACCAAAACTCCCCTAACTTCATGTTTGCCAAAGTTGTGGTCATAGTTGACAGAAAGGTTATAAAACTGTTGGTCGCTTTCCTGGTACCTTTGATTAAGGGAAGTTTGATTTCCAACGAGCTTAGTCCCCGTCACCTGACCAGAAGCATTAACATCGTACATTGTATAAGGGGTAAAGAAAGTTTTATTGAATAGACGGTCTTTATAAATAGAATATAGTCCGTTTAGACTCAAACCTTCTGTTATAAAAGACAGCTTATGCTCAAAAGATAGTGAACCCTGAAATACATTCCATACATTACGATTATATCCTGTTGACTCATACATTGCTACAGGATGTTCTCCTGTGGTATTAAAATATGAACCATCCGAATTGAGGATAGAATATGTAGGATTTTGTCTTAAGACTGCCGCAAAAATAGATCCTGCATCAAATCCGGGATTATTGCTATTTTCCTGGCGACCTTCAAAGCCCAGTTTTACCACCAAATTTTTGTTTATTCGTGCATCGGTATTACTTCGGAAATTATAGCGTTTAAAATTGATATTATCATACATACCATCCTGATCAAAAATACCAACTGACGCAAAATACTTGATTACTTCTGTGCCGCCATTGACTGAAACATTTTGATCATGTTGCATGCTATTTTTTTTGAATGTAGCATCATACCAAACATTTTTATCTCCGCGTGACTGAAAGTCAGTGAGCTGATCTTCGGAGTAAAATAGCCCTGCGTGATTTGGATTATCGGGATCATAACTCATATTTTTCAAAGCCTTGTTCCTTAAAGATGCAAATTGATAGGCTGACATTAATTTGGGATAATTGGTAGGTTGCTGTTTACCGATCATGCCAGAATATGTAATGACAGGTTTCCCCATTTTACCTCTTTTGGTGGTGATCAGAAAAACCCCATTTGCTGCTCTAGCACCATACACACTTGCTGCTGACGCATCTTTAAGTACAGTAATACTCTCTATTTCGTCAGAGTCAATGTTGCCAAATCCATCATAACGTACCACACCATCTACAACAACTAATGGTGAATTGTCATTAAGGGTGGTGATACCGCGAATCTGAAGATTTGACCCAGAACCCGGAGTGCCATTTGGTGTAGTGGATATGACTCCAGGGATATTGCCTGCTATGGCATTGGTGATATTGGCGGTCGGGATCTGCCTCAAAGCATCTCCTGAAACGCTGGAAATTGATCCCGTCACAGTAGATTTCTTTTGAGATCCATAACCTACCACCACAACTTCTTCTAAGGCATTATCTGAAACCTTAAGGCGGACCTGCATAGTTGATCGGTCTACCACAACAGTTTGTTGTTCGTACCCGATAGCCGAAACAATCAATGTAGCTCCCATTTCAACGTTCAATGTAAAGCTACCATCAGTAGAAGTAGAAGTGGCCGTTTTAGGATTCTTTTTATCTGAAACTGTTGCTCCGGCTATTGGCTCACCCTTTTCATTGAAGATAACCCCTTGAATTAATTGTAAAGAATAGATTGCATTTGTATTTGTGACCAGCCTATTAAGGATAATCTGATTCCCGAAGATCTCGTACTTGAGATCAAGTGGCTTCAATAGTTCATCTAAAAGTTCCTGCAAACTTTGGTCTTTGACATCGACAGAAGTTTTTGATTGGTTATCTACTATAGATGACAGGTAGCTAAATTTCACCCCTCCAAGGGATTCAATCCGTCTTAAGATAACAGATAGACTTTCTTGCCGTGCCGTAAAGTTTACTTTTTTGTTCAATACCTCCTGGCCAAGAAGCGTGTTTGTTGCTCCTTGGGCAATGAGTGCACTAACTAAAAATGCATTTACAAAAGATAGTCTCATAAATAGTCTTTGTAATTGGTTATTTATCTTTTTGTTCATAAATTAGTGGTTGAAGTAAATACAATAGAAAGCCTGTACACATGCCTTGAATGTGTATAGATCTTTTTTCGGACGACGATGTTCCCGCATCGTCGTCTTATTTCGTAAGTAGTTTGAAATTTTACATAGGCTTATATATTTGATTATTATTTTATTTCTTCTCTACTCCCACTACAAGTGCCGTCTACAACAATTGTCTGTTCTTCTATTTGGTAGCGCAACCCAGTTGTTCTGGAAATAATAAATAATTTATCATAGATAGAACCTTTTGGTAATGGTAAGGTTGCTTTACACTGATTTAATTGATCCCTATCAAATCGAATTTTGATATCATACATACTGGAAAGACTATCTAATACGTAACTAAGTGATACATTCCTGAATACCAGTATATCATTGGCCATTTGTGGTGTAGTATAGGTAGATTCGTTTTGAAATTTGTCTTTTACAAATCGCCCGGTGCTGGAATTAAGTGTCAATCTTTCTGAAGGCAGTAACGTATATGGCTTACTTTCAATTTCTTGAATACTACCAACCTCCACCTTTCCACTCTTTACCGCCACTTGTTGTTTCTCTGTATGCTTGTCTGCCAATACCCAAAAACTAGTCCCTACTACTTTTACATTAAAAAACGGCGTTTCAACAACAAACCTTCTTGTACTATCTTTAGCCACATCAAAAAATATGCGGCCAATAACGGATACTTTCCTTATTTTATCATTAAATAATGTTTTGCGTTTTAGTACTGCTCCTGGTTCTAAGCTTGCTTTTGTACCGTCAGGTAGAAAAATAATTTTGGAGATCTTGCCCTTGTTGACGTAAACATTATAGCCACTCTCCGATTCTAGATTAATTGATTTACGATCTCTATTGTTTATATAAAGTAGACTCCCATAAAACAGTATAAAAAAAACTATTGCAGCAGTCCATTTATACCAAAGACTCGAAATGATTCTCTTGGGATGATAGGATTGAGATGACACTGTAGATTCGATCTGCTGCCAGATCTGATCCTTCAAATCAATAATCTGATTGGTTGGTTGATAAAACTTATTTAGGCTTTCAACTATAGCCTTCGCACGTAGCATATTGTCCTCGTCTTGTGGATTATTAGCTAGCCATTCAGACCAATAGTTGCTTCGATCTTCATTCGATTCATTTACCCATTTAATAAATTGGTTGTCTTTCAGGTAATCTTCTACTTCCATTCTTAATATTTAAGCATAAATTCGTTGGTCTATATACTATAGTGTATAATCGTATCATTTTATACTCACCTATTTCCACTTTTTTTTTATTTTTTTATGCCGGCATCCTCATTCATAAGTTTTTTAAGCAAAAAACTCAATAATGAACATTTTAGACGTAGACGTTAAAAAAAATACATTTACAAAAAAGGAAGTATATAGATTGTCGGGATCGCTTGCTTTATATGTGCAAACGGGATACGAAAAAGCCTGACAGACTTAGTAAAATATGGAGTAGACTACGTAGACGTATGAGTGCGCGTTGCAGTAGATTTGAAACCGACTGGTAATTTACATTCAATAAAGTAGATATTTCTGTTATAGAGTAAGAGAGATAAAAATAGAGATAAATGACCTCCCGTTGTCTCGGGGCCAATTGATGAAGAGTATCTTCTAATTTATTCAGTTTATTCTCTTTATCATTGATAAGTTCCAGTATGTCCTGATCAACTAATTCTTCATTAAATTCATATTTAATGATTCGATTTTCATTCTTCTTTAATGTAGCTAATAACTTGTAACGAAAAGACTTAAAGAGGTAGAACTTAACGGATCCCACATTAGCCAAACGCTCCCGTGTAATCCAAAGTTCAACAAACAAATCGTGCATCACGTCACGTATAAGATCCTCATCATGATGGATTTTAAATCCGTAGGTTATGATATCGGTCGCAAATAAATGGTAGATTTCGGAAAATGCGTCATAGCTTCCTCCTTTGAATTCCGTCCATAATTTTTGCTCCCCAACTGTATTGCTCACACCTAATCGCCTTTTAATTTATTAATCGATATCAATCCATTGTTAATTAAGTACATATAAACAGATGTCCCACTCTCAAAATCAAACAAGTGTTATATTTGTAGGAACAAAATATCTATAAATATTATCATTTTCAAATTTAAATAATACGCAAACGTTTGCGTTGTTTTTTTACCAAAATAAAAAAATCTACTCCCAAGTTGCTGTTTGCAATAAGCTAAATTCGTTAACTTTGATATTCTCCCCACCAAATTAGGTGCTACAGCCGACCGACCAAACTGATAATAGTTACCGATTAGATCTCCAACACTTGGATTCTGATCAGGATCACGATTGTAATCTGCTTTAAAATTATGCCGCATCCAGACCTGACCATTTATACTGACTCTATATTTTATAACAATGTAGCTATTTCCTTTCCCTCTGCATATGCCTTACCCCAACCACATAAACTTTCCAATATGGGTATAAGATCCAAACCTTTGCTGGTTAAAATATAGGCCACCCCCGGTGGTACAGTACCTTGAATATCTGCTTTTAGCAAAATAGCATGTGTTTCTAATTCTTTTAGCTGCCTAGCTAAAACCTGCTCAGAAATATTGGGTAGTTCCTTCTGTAGCAAATGGAACCTATTGTTCCCCTGACTAATTGAATAAACAATCTGGGATTTCCACCGTCCACTGATCATAGCGATCGCAGAATTTAGCTCACAGACCTGAAAAAGGAACTTCTCATTAATGGCGTTGGTCGAATTACTTTTACGCATAACTGTTGAATTAAAACCTAACAATTTTGTTAGTCATTGACTGCAGTAAAATATCAGTTGATATTTGTAGTACAAAGTTAAGAAATCCAAACAACATGAAATATCTTATTACAGTTATCACACTTCTATACTCGTGGGGCCTTAGTGCTCAGGAACAGTTTGTCATTCAATCAAAATATCTTCAGAAACAGGATACTGTCCTCGTTTTTAAGCCGAAAACTTATAATAAGAATACGAAGTATCCCATAGTTTATTTATTGCATGGCTATAGCGAAAATTACAAGCAATGGAACCATACTGTCGATCTTCAGCAGATGGCTGATCAATATGGTTTTATTGTTGTCACTCCAGATGGTTATACATCTTTTTACCTTAATAGTCCATTGGGAAATGAAATGCAATATGATGACTTTTTCTTCAAGGAACTCAGCCCCACAATACATCAGGCTTATAATGTTGACAGAGACAATATCTTTATCAGTGGATTGAGCATGGGTGGGTATGGCGCATTAAGACTTTTTGTACTGCATGACGACTATTTTAATACCGCTGGTTGCAGCAGTGGTGCACTAAAAATAGATTTTAACATTTTTCAAAAGGTCAGTCAACATTTTTGGAAAAATAACAGATTGGTAGATGACACAAAAAAACTACTGGGTGGGGCAGAAAACAATTATATAAACTGGAATGACTACAGCATATTGGAGATCATCAGTAAAAGGCCCAACTTTAAACGGAACTTTATCTTTGATTGTGGCAGCGAGGATATTTTATACCCTGCCAGCATGGAATTAAAGCAGCTGGTGGATAGTATTGGTATTCCTGCGACATTCATCAGTCGGCCCGGTGATCATAATACGGCTTATTGGAACAGTTCTATTGCCTATCATTTTATTTACTTTAAACAACATATGAAGTAAATTCTTTGACGCACTTAGCATTTTCAACTTATTGTTTTGTTCCTTCCAATGTACTTATACTTTTGGCTGGGATGGAGATCGAATAAGCTCCTTATCTCTATTGCCATACCGGCTTTTGAAATGGTACCAAATTGATTAGATATCAGTAATTGTCAAACGATCAGGACTTCCAGTGCTCAATAGTTTGGGATTTGACGCATCCACCTGATATAAAATTTTATCAAATGTTGTGTCTTTTGGTGCTGTACAGGTTGATAGATCACAATTGTCGAAACTTACGAAATCTCCAAAAATAGAACTAGAGAAATCGCAATGTTGCAAACATGCTTTTGAATCACGATTAGTATCATAGAGCCCATTAAAGGTAACATCCTTGAATTTACCATCAAAAATGCAACTACGAAATTGACTGCCATTGAAATTGACAGTTGTAAATTTCGTTTTTATAAATTTACAGTTGACAAACTGTGTAAAATTAAAGGCTCTATATTTGTACTCACAGTCTTCAAAAATACAATCTGTATAAACTCCTTTGTGGCTACCAAAGGTAGTCTCAGATAAATTAATCTTTTTGAAAATGCAATTTTTGAAATTGGAATCATAAAAAATGCGCGAACCTGCTAAAATTGAGGCTTTAAACAAACAGCCATCAAAATTGGTATTTTCAAATATGGCACTATTGAAGTTTGTGTTTGTGAAATCCCAATTCACAAAGTTTTTGTTTGAAAATTTAGTTTTTAGCGCTAAAGTCTGATTTACATAGTCCTTATTCATATGGCCTATAAATTACAGCTATTGTTAATATTAAGAAGTTATCTGAAAACAAAATACACTCTTAAAAAAAATCAAACACTAAAAGTAAAGGTATTAACATATACAAATTTGGAGATTGGGCCTCAAAATCTGATGCATTTATACGTTTTTATTTTTACCTTTTCTCCTAATTGATGGTTCTCATTTTTATAATTTCCTTCGGTAACAAGTGCAAATTTTCCATTTGATTGTTTTATGCCGTATTGAAATTCGTATTTGTAATATCCTGTTTGATTAAATTTAAAAATAAAATGCCGAGATCTTTGCTGGAATTACAATTCGTTGGATGCGTTTTATTATTCGTTGAGATCTGCCAGTTTTTTGTGGTTGAAACGATAGTGTAGAATGCAGTTTTAGTCATAAGAGGTAGCGTAATAAGGGAAAAGTTAGAGTAAAGAAACGAGAAGAAGTGTTCCACCCAAAACAGCGAAAATCTTCTTTATTATATAATATGATAGGTTTAATGATTGTCAAAAATTCCACCTGTAATTGGCATACATTCTCACCTCCGATTCTTTTCTAATAGCCGATACCCGTATAACAGTATCTATCAAATTTTTTATCAACGAAATTAATGGCGCTCTTAACTGAAATTGTAAAATCACAAAACCGTAAATATCTGGGAATTATCCTTCTCAGACTTCAAGACTTAATCCCAACGTAATCCGTCTTCCATTTTTCTATGAAACCAACTATAAGAATTCTCTAAATGTAAGCATCTAACAGTGAGGAGTTGTCATCACTGGATCAATGTAACCTAGCTCCTGCAGCTGTTTAAAATAGAAACCTCATTTTGCTTTAATTTTATCTCTATGCATTAGGCCAAATTTAATTAAAGCATTGACAACTTCCTCCGTTTCTATGGCATATGTGGTAAGCGCATAAGAGACGGTCACAGGTCTGGTGTTATTAACCGTTCTACTAATCAGCAAATTATCTTCTAATTCCTGAAGTTCTTTGGATAGTACTTTCGGGGATATTCCCTGAGCCATCTCTTGCAGATCTTTAAACCGCATTGTGCCGTGTTTTTGTAAATTGTGCAGGATACAAAATTTCCATTTACCACTGAGCAATTCAATGCCATCTTTTAATGCCAATATAGTTTCTTTATCAATATCACGTTTTTTATTGCTCATAAGATAGTTACTTTCCTAAAGGTAATGAATAGTAAATATATATTGAATATCCAATAGTTTTGTTGAACAGAAATTTAAAAAAAGTCATTATGAAAGTAACAGTAATCGCAAACATTTCGGCTAATGGAAGAATTTTGATATCCGATACCCCGTATCATAAGCTGCCACCGGAAGCAATGGAATTTTACGTACAATCTGTAAGACAGGTTGGAAATGTAGTGATAGGATTGAAAACATTTGAAAATTTTCTAAATTTTCCAGATCAAGTAAAAGAACATTTTAATGGAATAGAAATCATCATATTGGCCGATAAATCTTATACGGCTGATGGCTACAAGATTGTAGCAAGTCCTGAAGAGGCCATTGCATATATGTCTGCAAAAGGAGTACGGGAAATAGCCGTTGGAGGCGGAGCAGGTACTTTCAACGCCTTTTTAGACAAAGATTTAGTTACAGATATTTATTTTAACGTCAGCCCCATAATCACTGGAGCTGGAGCAATTTTAGCAAACAATGAGGAGTTAAGTTCAAAGTTCAAGTACGAAGGTCAGAAACTTAAAAACGGTTTTCTTCAATTGCATCTAACTAAAGAAGACTGAAACAATGGACCAAAAATGTCTTTCAAAAATAGTTGAATGCGTTTTTCATCACCTAAAAAGGCATTGTCACGACTCGTGCTTTATATTTACCTTTTTCAATCGTAAATAAAGCTGCATATCCACCGGCTCCATCACTATTAACAGAAGTGATATATAAAATATCATTTAAATCATCATAGTAACATGCTGCAAATTCATTGTTGATATTAAAGAGGTTCTCAATTTCCTTTTCGGGAACTAGGACAGTCCTACCCTTTATTTTTGCTTTTATGGATATGTAGTGGCTTGACGGGATCCCGCCATCTATTCCCCATAGCTTCTGCCCTTTAAACTTGTCTACAATGGTATAGCCTTCATATTTAGTCGATAAAAAGTAACTTTTATTTTTTTCGTAATCGAACTTGTCGGACCTCATTTCCACAGTGACATCATTTGATCTAAATGTTGCCTTGCTTTCATCAAAAGATATATTTGGGATATGCTTATAAGATTCAATAAATTTAATTCTTGTATTGTGTACATATCCGGTAACACTTTTGTTTTGACTGTTGGTGTAATCAAGACTTACCCAATCGCCGAGTTTTTGATCGGGAAAGGCATAGACAATTTCATCAGCAGCGATTTTAGAAACAATTGCGCTATTAACTGTGGCTTGTTTCCTCACATTTACATAGCCGTCTTTGTCAATGATTTTTGCAAACTGTGCATTAGCTAATTGGCTTGCTGTGAGAAAAAGTAATGTTAGTAGATATTTGTGGTTCATTTGTTATAAAGTTATTACTATGGGTCCAAAATAGAGCTGAAAATTTTCGATCATCCATGGCTCCGAACTAACCCTAGTCGCTTGTTGTTGCAAAACTTCCAATTTCGATGCTATATCCCAGATTTGTCTTTTTATCCAGTTACGAAATGTCTTTGTTCAGTAATTTAACTTTATCTTCGATGGTCAATTCTTCTAACTCTGTAAGCTTTGCCAAGTTTTGCAAGGACTGGATCTCGCCACTTCGAAAGATATAAAGGTATCTCAGTGTGGTCACTTCTGAAACTCTTGTGACAATATTTTCTACATGCGGACAAAGGCTAAGCTCCAGATCAACCAAATCGTGAAAATTGCTGATTCAAGTTATATCTGTCAAGGACTTAATTTCGGAAAGTATAAATTTAATTCCCTGAATTTTGACTCGTCCACCTCATTTTCCGGAACGCCTTCATTGAAATGAGTATTTATAAACACTATTTGTTGATCGGAGATTTTCATGCTCTTAAATTCCGCTTGTCGGATGGTCAATATTAAAAAGAAAAATGGAACTAAAAAATCACGGTTATCAGTGATCTTTTTAAAAAATATGCTACCCCATAGCATCTACTTCCAATTCATTTGCAACAAATCATCCAATATCTCTTTTAGAAAGGGAATAATATTTTCAGGTAAACTTACGTTCTCAATATCTACTACAATCTCACTATGCTGGACGATAGGACTTAATTGCTTATTGTCAATGCTTATGACACTGTAAAGTTTTTCCAGGACGACGCCTACCCTCTTAAATTAATCAGCTCTCTTTTTTACAAAGGATTAAATATCATTGTCTTTAGTGATAGCAAGTATATATTGTCCATTATAAGAAACTCGCCATAATCTGTATCCGAATCTAGTGGCAGAACCATAAACATCTGAAATATGTAATAAATCTTTGCACGGACCAATATGTGGAGAAAGTTCAAAAATAGTTATCCACCAAAAATTATCAGTTAAAAGACTGCCTGAATGCTGAAGGTGAAACATTCATTTTTGCTTTAAATAATTTACTGAATGATTGTGGATGTTCGAAACCTAACTGGTATGCGATTTCACTAATTGAATTTTCAGTCGTCGACAGCTTTTCCTTAGCTTTATCAATCAGTTTATTATGTATGTGCTGTTGCGCATTTTGCCCGGTCAATGAGCGAAGCATATCGCTCAAATAACTTGGGGATGTATTCAGATGTTCAGCAAGATCGTGTACGGTTGGCAGTGCCCTGCCCAATAGTTCCATACTATTGAAATGATTATCCAAAAAGTCCTCCATTCTAACTAAAAGGTCATTATTTACTACTTTTCTCGTGATAAACTGCCTTTTGTAGAAACGGTTGCAGTAATTCAGCAACAAATCAAGCTGGGAAATAATTACCTCATGACTCAACTCATCCATCCTACTCTTTAATTCATCATCAATTATTTTAAAGATTGACATGATCGTTTGCTTTTCATATTCAGATAGATGAAGTGCCTCATTAGTGGCATAGGAAAAGAATCCATGTTGTTTTATTTTCTTTGCCAGCGGATAGGATAATAAAAAATCCGGATGAATCGATAAAACGTAACCTGATTTAGTACTACGTGGTGGGGCTTCGAATATCTGATGCGGAGCTGAAAATATCAATCCTCCTTCGGCAAAGTCATAGTAATTTTGCCCATATCTTGCCTTCCCTTGCATATCCGGCTTATATATGATCTGATAGAAATCTGTCATAAACGAGCTAAAGGATTCATCCGGATCAATATGATTAACACCGATATCGATGAGGCTCACCATCGGATGAAAGGGCATCACCTGCCCCAACGTCCGATGAAAGTCTGACAAAGATTTGAATTTGCGAGGTAGGCCTTCTTCCTTTTCCATGTCGTAAATTTAACAGTTTTTTTATGTCTAAAAAGCAACAATACCGGTTTCGGGGTTGATCTCTTCGGATATAAATTTCCCTGTCGGTCCATCCGTCCCGATCATAGCGTATTTTAAAATACGTTTACCTGCTACCTCAACACTACCCGAACCACGGTGGTTGTTAAAGTCTGTTGCTGTAAAGCCCGGGTCAATAGCATTCACCTTAAACGCTGTGTCGCGCAATTCAAGTGCAAGTGCAATAGTGTACATATTGAGTGCTGCTTTTGATGGTCCATAAATACCGCCCACATAATCGCGGTATTGAAAATCAGGGTTGCCACAAAGCGTCATGGATGCCATACCGGAGGTTACATTGACAATACGTGGTTGCGAAGAATTTTTCAACAGATCGATAAATGCCTTTGTAGTTCTTACAGCTCCATAGAGGTTGACATTAAAGACTTCGTACAAAACGTTAAGATCTACAGACGCCGGTTTCTGTGGCATCCCGCCACTTATTCCTGCATTATTAATAAGAACATCTAATATTTCTGTTTTTCCGCCAATTTCTTTTCGCGCCGCGTCTACCGATGCCTGGTCCGTGATGTCGATCTGGATAGGTTCAACATTACGCAGCCCCTCTGATTTCAACTTTTCAACGGATTGCTGTCCGTTCTTCAAATTACGGGTTCCCAAATAAACATAACACCCTTGCTGTATCAATTGGCGAGCAGTCTCGTAACCAATACTTTTGTTCGCTCCTGTAATAAATACTTTCTTCATTTCTTTAAATTTAATGATGAAACAAAGTTCTGAAAACTGTTTTCGTGGAAGGTAGCCAAAATGAGAAATTGCTAAGCCAAAACAGTTTCTATCATTTTAAATTCCAAATTCGGTTAAGATATATGAGACGAAACTGTCTATTGGGGCTGTTTATAATCCGCATTTTGTACTCCGTCAGAAATTTGTATTTTAGTTGAAAGGTTCGGTTTCGAAATCTCCACCTTCGGCAATACTCAAAACGTTATCTAAAAAATTGACTTGTGAAAAAATATTATTTATTTATAATAGTTTTATTGACTTTTATTTCTTGTAAAGGCCAGGAAAATAAGACAGAACTTTTGGATAAACTAAAATACAATGCGGAGAAAAGTAACTATGGTATTCAACAAACTTTTTATTATCCGACAGAAATATCAATAAATGATTATCCGGTTTTTAGAGGTCTTGAATTCTTTGGAAATACAATTCCAAATTTCATTGACATTGGGATTAACAAAAGTGGAGAACAAGAATTAAAAATTCTAATCGACTTGGCAAATTACAAAAAGCAAGGGAAACCAATTTTAAAAATACTCTTGATCCGGTCAGCTAAAGGAATATCAATTATTTCGAACGAGTCCGATTTTCCTGAAGAAAATATTCTAGTAAATTTTGAGTTATCTGATGAAGATATTACGCAAGAAAACATTCAGAATGGCTACTTTCTGAAAATAATAAATTTTAATGCTAAAATTCCTGTCGAACTACCTTCCTTAAATAATTCGGTTCAATTGAAGAATTCAACAGAACTATTTGATAAACTTTATAATGCTCTTGCCAAACTTACGGAAGATTTAAACAATAAAAACAGTAGAAATGTTTTGGAAATTATCCAAAATGCTGAATTTGAAGTAGCACAATTACGAGGAATGAAAAAAGAATGGATGTTAGACGAAAGAAAAGCGCTTTTATCAAATACTTTCTCATTGTTACCAAAAGATAGTTGTGAAGTCAAAATTTATGGAAACGGGAAAATGGCAACTCTTGTTAAAAAGAATTTGGAAATTATCAAACAACCTGCGATAACTTCGAAATTTACAACCAAGAATTCACCTAGAGGTAAGGTTATTCAATTTTATAATTTTTATTACAATGTGCCAAAAGGAAAAGAAGAGTTAGAACTAATAAGATTTGACGGTTATGCAATAACAAAATACAAAAAAGAATTTTAGATCTTCGTATTTTGATATGCAACTCATGGCAGCAATAATTTCCGGTCTATCTCTTAGGGAGTGTAACTCAAACTGTGTCATTGGATATTTACCCTAAATCTAAAAGCCTCTATCAAGTTTGAGCTATTTATACCTAGAAAACCAAACGCTATCTATAAAAGGGCCCTTTGCATCATTCATCTTTTTTGTACGGTACAGAATAAACTTCCCGGAAGGCAGGATCTCCGCATAGGGGGCTCGCAGATCTGTATTACTTTGCAACATGATCAATTTATTCCCTCTCGGCCAGGCTTTATAGGCGTCAATCATTGGTTCCTTGCCCTGACCATTGTCCTGCCAGTCGTTGATGGTAAAATGATCCTGTCCCCGTTCATGATGGATCGATAGATGCCTTTTATTTTTTTTATCGAACCAATTGCCTTCGATACTTTGAACATCTATCTTGTGGTTTTTCTTATTCTGAGCGTTGCAAATGCTGTGAGCGAAAAAAAGCACATAACCCATAATAAAAAGATATAACTTAATATTTATCATACTCTTATCCATTTAATTACTACTAGTTTGATATGTTCTTAAATTTTTACATTTAACTCTTTTAAAATCAACACTTTTTTGAAAATTCATTTTATGCCGACTAATTAAGGCATTAGTTAATTTGATGCAAATAATATTCGCTGAAAGTTCAAAGCTATTAACCTTACAATGAATTGTCTGTTGGCTCAAAACTTGATATTTCGTCGTATTTAGGCTTAACCACAATGTTTCCTTTTAGATTGATAAGCCCTATTTTGAAATGAGATACGTTTTCATTACTATTACTGAGAGGACGAAACTGGATTAAACCAAATTGGTACGACATGTATTTTCGGCCTTTGTTCTGGCTAGCATTAAAAGGTAATTGTTTGTTTAAACCGACAAGTCCCAATGGTTCGCCTTCAGCATTCATCAGGGCAAACAAACCATTTCCCAAGTCGGCAAGCCCCTTATCCTCTTTTTCAAAGGATAAAATCTTTTTTCCTTGGGGAGTAATAAGTAGGGTTTCATTTGGATTTTTAATGCTAATAGCCATAAGATGCTTACTGTCTAAAAGTACGAGCTGTTTCCAATTGTAACCCAGTACTAATTCTCCCTTGGTATTAATTAAAGCGTGGTCCAGTTCTCCATCGTCTTTATTGTCAAACCTGGCTACTACCGCCATACCCTCATAAAATTCGGTCGCTTTGGCCAGCCCTACCTCCACCACCTCTTTTCCTTTTGTATTGATATAGCCATAGTTGGGATAAAACTCCTTGAAATCCTTATCTTCCTTATAAATCATAACCCTGGCTAAGCCGTTGTTAAAGCGTGAAATCTCTTTATAAATTGGCGGCGTGATCATTTGTCCCTTGGTGTTCATTAGCCCTAGGAGCAACTCTCCTTCTGGCAGCCAAAAGCTGAACAAGCCATTCGAAAAAGTATCATCTATATCATATTTGGCATCTGTAACTATTTCTCCCTTCAGGTTGATAATCCTGCCAATACTATTTTTATTATACTTTTTGGAAGTATATTTCTCCCACACCTGCGCAAATCCATTTTCAAAGGCTTTTGCATTTACGTATTGAAGTTTAATTACTTCTTCGCCTTTTAAATTGATATAGCCATACAAATCATTTTTAGCTACTACTGCCAGTCCTTGTGAAAAATGTCCTATCTTATCGTACACGGGCTGTACCACTATTTTCCCGCTCGTATTGATAAAGCCCCATTTTCCATTTATCTCAACGCCTGCAATTCCTTCACTAAAAAAAGTGGTATTCGTAAACTGAACAGGAATAGCCAATGCCCCAGATGTATCGCAATAGCCCCATTTGCCCTTTCCTTCTTTTTTTATATCAACGGTTTTGTATTGCTCATTATGCTTGACAGAATCTTTTGGATTTACGTTCGATGGCGCAACCAACACCACTGGATCGGCATCAGGTACATACTTACCTATATTTACGGGCACAAGGTTATTGCCCCAAGAACCGGCATCGTCATAAACAGGAGGAATTACCTCACGACCAAAAGCATCAATAAATCCACATTTTCCATCTAGGCGAACCAAGGCCAAGTGCTTTTTTTCTTTTTGTGCAAATGTGACTGAATAAAATCCGATCAATAGCAATAACAACAATGGAAATTTCATATAAGAAGTTGTTTATAGAAATTAAATCTACTTAATTTATCCGTCCCATCCAACCGCAGTCTAACTAACAGTTTTCACCTCTTATTTCTCGCCAAATATGAACCCCACATTTGACATATTTTTATTTACCCATATTTTTATAAGGCTGGAAAATGGTCTGTGAACGACAAACTGATCTTATTATAATTCTTCAAATTATGTTAAGAAAAAGCCGTGTGACAATGCTAGTTTTTAAGTAATTTTAAATAACAGAAAAACTGAAGTGATGGCTTATAACAATGAACTTGTCAACCGCGTCCGTGAAAGACTTGCAATCGAAGAAAATATCGAAATTGAGGAAAAGAAAATGTTTAGCGGGCTATCTTTTCTTGTGAATGGGAAAATGTGTATCAATATCAGCCATGACAATCTGATGTGCCGCTATAACGCTGAACTGGAAGATGAGGTTTCGGAAAAACAAGGTTTCTTACCAATGATAATGAAAGGAAAGCAACTAAAAGGCTATTGTTATGTAGAACCTATCGGTTTTCAATACCATGATGATTTTGAATATTGGATAAAAATCTGTCTTGATTATAACCCAGCTGCAAAAGCTTCGAAGAAGAAATGAAAATGAACCTGAGGTAATATAATTCAGATAAGATAACATCGCTGGCATTCATCAATGTCCCAATTACAATCCCTGAAAAATTTGGATACGAAGATTAGAACCACCGAATTAGAGTTCTGCGCGATGGCTTTCCTGAACTTCTCAACAAAAAATATTGCAGAATATACCTACGAGACCATTTGCGCCGTACAGATCCGTAAAAATAGATTGCGTAAAAAATTTGAGATACCTTCCGATGAGGATTTTAATAACTGGATGCGCGAGTTGGGTAAATAAAAGTGTACTTTGAGGGAGATAACAACCTTCAGGCGCTAACAAATCACACTTTAAGAACAGAACTATAACTAGCAATAATAATTGCGTTTTTAAGGATTTACCACTTATTTTTCAAAAAGATTCAAGCTTTTGCACCATGAAAAAAAAGCAGAAATAGCATTCCGATTCAAGCAATTATATTTATATATCCTGTGCGGAAAAGGAATTGCATTGGAGTAAACACCATCATTACAAAAGTGTATAAACAATTTTGTCTTGACTATATTCTCCCTGGAAAAGCTTTTGTTATCCAAAAAAATAATGCAATCCGCACAAATGCTATTATCATTATTTGTATACTCCTTCTGTATCGAAATTTTAATGCTATTGTCCCAGAAAAAACTTATAATGTCATAGGTCAACTCCTCCTCATTATTATTTTCTATTACTAAATAATTCATATTCTCTTTTAAATTTTTAAAATCTCTTCGCTTAAAACCTACCTAAACAACACTTAACTAACGTATCAGCTGGGTGTTTAAAATATTTCTAGGGTATCTTAAAAGCATAGTCTAATAATTTGAAAAAGAATTCCAAATTATTTTTTTTTCTTTATCCTGCAGAAAAAAGAAATAGGACGATTTCGTCAATTCGAAATCTATTAAAGGCGTTAATATAACAATATAGATAACACTGCTTTTTGTTAAAAAACCTTTTCAATCTCAATTAGTCTAAAACCATATTTTAATTTAAATATTTCAAAAACCAATCAACAGCTGCCTTACATGCAATTTGGAAATGTTCAATGTATGGAGAAAAATGTCCGCCCGGAATTATTTCCAATGCTTTTGGCTCTAAAGTTTTTTCGTATGCCTTTAAACAAAGGTCGGTCGGTGTAACATTATCATTCAGCGCTACAATATACATAATCGGTGTAGGACTAATACGCGACACATAGATATCAGGCTCATACATACGGCTATACTCTGTGGCTCGAAGAGTTACCTCGTTACGAAATGTCTTTGAAAATTTAAACGCTCCCATATAATATTCTTTTGCCTCGAGCATTGGATAGAGGGGGTTTTGTTCCGTATCACCTACGAGTGCTCTCATTAATGGCTCCTTTCCATTAAAGCGGTCAAGTCTATCTTTCTCAACGATCTCCCAATAGATAGCCAAATTCTCGGCAGGCATTCTTCTTAATCCAGATTTAAAACCACTGACAGTAGGAACTTGTGATACGACACATTTAACTCTTCTATCTGTTGCGGCCGTCACAATAACGTGCCCACCAGAGAAACTCGTTCCCCAAATCCCTATTTTTTCATTATCAACTTTATTTAAGGTATAGGCATAAGTAATGCTGTTTTTATAATCTTCTATTTGCATATAAGGATTGACTTCTTGTCGTGGTAATCCCCCACTTTCTCCCAAATTTCGGTAATCAAAAAGGATAACAATAAAGCCATTTTCGGCAAATTTCTCAGCGAATTTGTCTATATAAGCTTCTTTAGTAAGACCAAAGCCATGAGCCATAATAATAACAGGGCATTTTCCTTCTCTTAAGGGAGTATACTGTAACGCTGAAATTTTTACTCCTTCACTTTTATAATTTACTTTTTCTGTCTGATAAGTGTACATAATCTTGACTTTTTGTTCCATCTGGAGAAACATTGTTGCTAGTTCTCAGAGAATAGAATTGTTTACTTCACTGCTTTTGAATTATTTTACATCAAAATTAGCTGGAAGAAAGAAGAAGGGGTTGTTCTAAAGGCTCTAAGTTTTGTCGTTTTGGTTCACAGGTTGTTCTCGAAAGAATGATGGCGTAATTTTGAAATGTCTCCTAAAAGATTTATCAAATAGGGATAACGACTCGAATCCGCTTTCAAATGCAATTTCAGATATACTCTTATTTGTATTTAATAATAGAACACAGGCATCTGAAAGCTTACGGGAGACAATCCATTTCGCAGGAGAGCTTTGAAATATCCTGTTAAAATCCCTTTTAAATGTGGATAGGCTTCGATTTGAAAACTTTGCAAGTTGATCAATCGTATAATTCTCTTTGTACAATTTTTCTACCATGTCTTCCAAATCGTTTCTTTCATAAATAATAGTACTGAAAAATTGTCTAGTATATGGATATGTACTTAAAAGGAGATAAATAAGCTCATTCACTTTTAAAGTAAGAATGGTTTGGTTGTTTTCATTTTCTTGAATATAAACTACATATTGAACAACAAAGCTCTCAATGGTTTTATTTTTATTGAGAACGAGTATCTGCTGATTTAATGCTTTGATGTTAGGTTGATTGGTATCTATACTTACATCATCAAATAGTTTCATTTTTTTTATAAATGTATCGTTAAAGTAAATAACAATCGCTTCAAAAACACCATCCTCAGCAAGATACTCGGTCATATTATGAATCCCTTTCTTTACTATCAAAAGTTGTCTGTTGTTCACTTCCAATATCTCCTTATCTCGGAAAATTATTTTTTTCCCTTTAATAACGAAAACGAACGCGTTTTCTTGCATCAGAATATATTGTTTAGTAGACACTGTATTGGTTTTCCATCTTGCAAACAGTAGTTTATTATTCTCTAGAATTTTTTCTTTTGGGAATTGTTTCATTCTGGTTGTACTCTGATTTCGGTACTAAATATATAAATAACTTTTTTCTATTTCTGTCGAGACAAAACACTTAGAAAAACAGTAGATCGTTCAGCCTTACTATAAGTACCCCATTTTTCAACATCCAAAATGGATATGCAACTATCAGTACAATTTTGTGGCTATAACCGGCATTAGCATGGCCTCGAGAGCAAAATAGCCTATCTTTTTACCCGAATAATATATCCGTCAATCGCATATTTGCCCCCGCCTTCAACTACCAAAGCTAAAGCAATTCCGATAGCCATTAAATCAAACTGACAACCTTCCCCCTGCTGTGTTCCCATCCAATTCATAAAAAATCCATATTGTAAATGGGTCGTAAACATAATTCCCAGCATCAGACCGATATAAGCTATAGCCCAAAACCTAGTCGCAAAACCAAAGATTAAACATATAGCACCAACACATTCAGTCATAATGACCAAGAATGCTACAATTGTCGGAAGATGCATCTGTTCTGTAAAAATTTTCATCATCTGGCTGAAGCCTGCTCCGCCAAACCACCCTACTGTTTTTTGCATGCCGTGCGGAAAAAAAATAATACCTAAGGTCAATCTTAAAATAAATCCTGTTAATGTATTCTGTGTTCTAAAAAATAAATTGTTCATAATTTTAACGATATATTTATTATTGCTGTTTTTTATTGGAGTGATTATTTTCATTGACTTTTTCAATTAATTTGATTGCAATAGAGAGAAGGATAACTAATTAAAGACATTTGCTGCTACAAAGACACCATAATTTGCTTTAGTATTTCTTGTAGGACCATATGCATCCCAGTTGGCTCCTAAGCCAAATCGAAATTCTTTAGAGCTAATCCCCACCCGTAGCATGAGATAGCTCCGAGCATGATCTCCACTGTTGATGGTGGCACAATATAGTCCCTGAGCCCGGGTGTATAGATTCCAAAACTCATTTAGTTGTGGCTTGTATTCAACTAAGGCAAAACCTTCCCAATTGCTATTATTAGCTAAATCAATCCTTGGCATCAATGTAACTAAAAACTGCTTAGAAGAATATGAGTACATTAGTGCGGTATTGGGGCGTACTCCCGAACTGGGTGTGTAATGGGTGCCTGCCAACACACTGAAGCCCTTCGCAAAATGATATGTGAGATGGATTTGATTCATCATATCTTTGGAATTAGTTTCGTTCCAGCGCGAAGAAAAATTGGTTACACTGAATATACCCAATTTTGGGAATGACCGAAACGCCTTATTAACGGTCATTTGGGATGCATAGCCATTATTCCCTACCAAAACCTCAACAACAACTGGTGGATTTTTAAATTCCGGAACGGGATGTTCTTGGGCCTTGAGGTAATTTGAAAGAAGTAATACACATACGATTAAAAGTGGACTTTTCATGATTTTATCTGTTCTTAAATATTGACAATACAAAGTTCAGTATGTGAACTATGAAATATTAGAACAGATAAATCATTAATCAGGACAAACCAATCATATTACGATATTCCGAAGGAGTATAATGTGCATGCTTTCTAAAAAAACGGGAAAAATATGAAATATCTTCAAATCCCAGTGAGTAGGCTACTTCAGAGATTGCATATTGGGGCAGTGATAATAATGCCTTTGCTTCCATTAACAGTGCTTCATTTATTAGTTCAGAAGCCGTTTTACCGGTTGTAATTTTTACGCATTTATTTAGGTGATTGGGAGACACATGCAATAGCTCCGCATACACTTGTATGACGTGGGTATCTTGAATATGTGACGTAATTAGCTTTCGGAACCGCTGTGTAATGGTTTCTCTTGGTGAAAAGATAGGAATAGGTAATGTTTTTATAAAATGGACAAGCTCCCCTATGAAGGTATTTAGATACAATTTTAACAAATATTGATTGTCATCCGATCCATATAAATTCATTGAATGTTTTAAAAGTATTTCGATTCTCTTAGAATGTCCATCGTCTAATTCGAATGAATGGGTATTCAATAATTCCGACAAATGATAAATTTCCTGTACTCTTTTCAACCCACTTCCTTCAGTAATAAAATCATCCGAAAAGTGACAATAATAACCTTCTATATCCTTCGAGCTATATAGGAGGGTTCTGATTTTATACGCAGGCAAAATCATGCAGGTACCGGATGTAAGTGTAGAAATATCCGAGCATACCATTTTATCTAATTTACCTTTACTGATGAAAACAAAATCATTTACTGTCTTGCGATGTGGTAAGGATGGCATAATTGTTTTTTCATCTAACACAGAAAGCGGTTCGATAAAAAAATCATTAAAAATCTTCCTTGTATTTGGACGCTCCACATTGATAATTGCCTTGAAATTATCTGGCTGATATTCAGGTATGCGATTCATTTTCGGTCAACGGACTAATTTTGTGATTTCATAACTATAAATACTCTCCTCACAATGGTACAACAAATAATGATATAAGATAGCGCATTGGTTGAATTTACTTCAATTTATTTCGCACACACACCATTAAACAACTCACTACCAATCATCTATCTGGAATTTTAAATTTAAGCATTTGCTTCCTCAAGCCACAAGTCACCATTGACAATTGCATATATTACTTTATCCCTGATTTCAATAGGATACCTTCTTCTATCATTATTTTTCACATTAATCCAAAATAAGTTTAGTCAAATAGTTTATTTTATCAATACCAGATCTATCCATCCAAATTTTTCGGCACTTTTAATAAACCATACTTTTTGTTGATCATAATTTATTTTTAATATGATACAAAATTCTTTTAAATTATGCCCTTAATTGTATTAAAATCAGTTTTTTTTGTATTCATATTTTTTAGGTCGGTAATTTCCTATAGGGGAAAATCGGTTTTTTGTTAAACATTTTTAGCTGTCTATATTAGCCTTTACATTTGGCCCCATAGGAACTATATAAGGGACTGGCTTCCTATATTGCCATTGAAAAGTGTATTCATTACTTTTCGTTATTTTTTCTTCGATCTGTGGTGGGATGAGCCTGTACATTACTGGTGTTACAATCCTTGATAGGATTGTTGAACTTATAAGCCCGCCAATAAGTACAATCGCCAAGGGGGCAATAAGCGGATTGGGATTAATGCAATAGGTATCAATCCACAGATAGCGGTAATAGATGTAAGACAACAGGTAAAAACCGTGTCTCGCCCGCTATATGAATAGCTTAATCCAAGGAGTGGCCCTCAACCCTAAGCTAGTTTGTAAAATCCACGAGGAGGAGCGAATTCTTAACCTGTATTCCTGACGGGCCGATAAAACCGATGATAGAAACCAAAGACATGGGATTGCCGGTTAAAAGCAGCGCTATTGCACCACCCAATATACCTAACGGAATAATGGATAATAATCCCCTTGAAATTCTTAAACTGTAAAAGGAGCACGCCTATAAAAAGGAAGCCACTTAATAATATGACCGAAAAGAAGTTGCCTCCCAGGACATCGCCTTCCGACTCGACCTCACCCGACAATTTATAATAGTACCCCGGTGGAAGCTTTAATCGGTCGACGAAACGCTAAGAAAAACCATTGAAATCCTTGAAACAAAAGAGTTCTTACAAAATAATGGACACTTTAAAACCATTGAAACCTATCATAGGCAAAGAGTTATGGAATTTGTGTGTTTCTCCCCTTTATTGTGGCTTTGATGGATGTCTAGTAAAAAATTGCTGATCCAAGTTATATCTGTCAAGGAGTTATCTTCGGAAAGATACATTCTTTCTAGGACTGTAACTCCGGTAATGTACAAGTTAGTAAGTCAACAGTTGCTTTGTAATTTCTAACATAATTAATAAAAAATGACTACTAAATAGTAGTCATTTTTTATTAATAGGGCTTAAATCGCTATGACAAATCTCCATTTCTTTATATAATAAAAATTACCAGGGTAAAAGTTCACCGTCTTGGGAAAATGTGCCTGTAGGTCCATCGTCATCTAGCAGAGCTAATGAAACACCTGTTCTAGCACCTTCTTGAGGCGTAAGTGGAGCCTGCTCTGAACCGATGGAAGTCTGTACCCATCCCGGATTCGCTGCGTTAACTTTTATATTTGTCTCACGAAGTGCATCGGCTAAAAAAACTGTAAACTGGTTAAGAGCTGTTTTTGAAGCACTATATGCGTAAGGCTTTAGATCAAAAAGCCAATGGGATTCATCCAAATGGGCAGCGAAAGACCCAGAAACACTGCTGATGTTGACGATACGCCCAGCCTTGCTTTTTTTAATCAACGGTAATAATGCCTGAGTCAGCTCCACTGTACCAAAATAATTGATGTCAAAAGTATCCCGAAGGATCTGCATCGGAACAGTTTCAATGTTGTTTCCAAACCACGAGCTGTCCAAAAATACAGCGGCATTGTTGACCAGAATATCTAATGTTCCATAATCATTTTCAATAAGATTCCTAACATTTTCTATATCAGCCGAATGACTGATATCTAGTTTCATATAGGTCACATCTAGCGAATGACCTCGAAGTTTCTCTTCTGCCCTTTTACCGTCATTTTCATTCCTTGCCCCTAATAAAACCTTGATGTTCTGTTGTGCTAGCTGTTTGGCTGTTTCAAAACCAATCCCTTTATTGGCTCCTGTTACTAATGCTATCTTTGTCATATAAAATCTTTTAAATTACTATGTAAAGGTAGAACGAAAGGTATAATCGGAGCTAGCGTAATTAAAACCAATCCTTACTAAAATCAAACTTACTAGACTGGTTTAAAGCACACAACTATTCCTTATTTCAATTTCCGGTATCCCGTAGGAGAAGTGTTCGCATGTTTTTTAAAAAACAGATTGAAATGAGATGGTTCTTCGAAACCGAGTGCGGATGAAATTTCTGCAATTTGCCAATTGGTTAACTTTAATAGAATTTTTGCTTCTTGTACAAGTCGTGCTGCGATAATATCACTTACGGTCCTACCCTTGGATAATTTCACCTGTCTATTGAGGTAATTCGGATGCAGAGCCAATCCATCCGCAAAATCCTTTGAGGTTTTTAATTTTATAATGTCTTGTGGTGATTCTATCGGAAATTGTGATTCTAACAATCTGATAAAGGAGCAAGCGATAACCTCAGCCGTATTATTTGTTTTTACAAATAAGTTGGCCGCTTCGAGCTTTTGAGCATTGAAAATGATTTCCAGCAGATAGTTGCGTAAAAGATTGACTTTAAAGTCGCTGTCAGCTTTTGATTCGTTATCTATTTTAGTGTAAATAGTGATAATGTTTTTTGTCTGCGCATCAGTGAGGGAATAGATATTCTGCCTTCCAGGTTTATAGATTGGAAATTCGAGCAAACGATATCCACTGTTCGCTTTGGTGATGAATTCTTCTTTAAATATGCAGCTAAATCCTTTATAATCATCATCCATAGCGTGTATCCCAAAAGGTATTTTGGTAGTCGTGAAAAGTAAAGAGTTCCCAGAGATCTCAATGTTCCGGTCCTCAAATTCAAGATTATAATTACCCTGAAGTAAAGTAGCAGTGTAAAATATTTTACGACTATACTCAAAAGGAAACAAAATGGTATTTGCTGTACTAAGGTCAACTATATTAAAGGCATCTGCGTCACTTGCTTTTCTATCTGTTTTTACAACATTGTCTTGAAATGTTTCGGACAATATTCCATCAGAAATTTTCATATACAAAAATAGTTAAAATTTGTCCATGACTTTGTAAATCTTCTCGTTCGAGATAAAGAAAAAACTATTTGTCAGGGGATAAATTGGGCGTAAATCTAATAGCTCTTCCATTTAAATGGCATATAGATATTACGCAAAATCAGTGAAGTGAAAATGTGATAAGTCTTGCTATTTTATTTTTACCACAATCTTTCCCTTTGCTCTTCCACTTGCCACGTGGTTCAGAGCCTCATTCGTTTGCGAAAATGGATAAACCTTATCTACAACAATTTTAATTGTTCCATCTTCAATAAGCTTCGTGATTTGTGCAAGCTGTTTTCCACTTGATTTCATGAACAGGAACTCATAATCAATACCTCGTCTTTTTGCTTTTTTCCTCACTCCGAAACTAAGAAGTGATAATACTGAAGCAATGATCCATGAAGCGCCAATTTCCTGTGCAAATGTTGGTGTTGGAGGACCTGAGATAGAAATTACCTTACCTCCTTTTCTTACTACATTTAGAGACTTCTTCAACGTCTTGTTGTCTTGGCTATTTAATACCAAATCGTAGTTCTTCAACATTGTTTCAAAATCCTGTGTTTTATAGTCAATTAAAACATCTGCTCCTAACTCCTGAAGCATTGGGAAACTTGTTTTTCCAGCTGTAGTGGCAACAGTGGCACCTAAATATTTTGCCAACTGAATGGCAAAAGTTCCAACTCCTCCGGAGCCAGCCTGTATAAAAACTTTTTGTCCTTTCTTTAACTTCCCTATTTCTACTAAAGCTTGCCAAGCGGTCAAAGCCACGAGCGGAACACCAGCTGCTTCGTTCATGGAAAGATTTTTTGGTTTTAAGGCCAAATCATTTTCGTCAACAGCTAAGTATTCGGCAAAGGTTCCGATGTGACGATCGGAAGGACGGGCGTAAACCTCATCTCCCATTTTAAACGTTGTAACCTTTGAACCTGTTTCGATTACAATACCCGCCAAATCATGTCCCAGAATAAATGGTGTTTTATAGGGTAAGATCATTTTGAATTCACCTGACAGAATTTTAGTATCCAACTGATTGAGGCCTGCCGCATAGATCTCAATCATGACCTCGTTCTCGCCGAGCGTGGGTTTACTAACTTCACGGAATGATAACTCCTCTTTCTTACCATAGTTTCGAACTACAAATGCTTTCATAAGTTTTTTTATTGGATAGATTGACAATGCTCTTTTTTATTAACCAATTTATAGGGTTTAGTATTATATTATTTTTTAAGTTCATAACTTCAGAATCTAAATATACCGATCACCTTCCATATTTAAATTCAAATGATCCATAGCATTAGTATTTATGCATGCGCTAATTTCGACATTGCCTCACCGATCGCGGTTGCATAAATCTTGGTTTCTCCAACCGGAATATCAAATAGATTAGTTTCTAATCCAATCAATAGTTCATCCGCCACTTCGCTAGGTTGAATTCCTGCTGCCCCCCCTATTTCAGCTGAAAATTCGGTATTTACAAGCGGTGGGTAAACTTCAAAGATCTGGAGATTTTTCTGTTCTTCATAAGTTTGTCTCAAAGCGGTTGTATAGCTATGTAAAGCTGCTTTCGTAGCTCCATAAGTCGGTAAGAATTTATGACTTCCATATACTGCTATGGACGATACATTCACCACTGCAGACTCTTCTTTTTCCAGTAAGTGTGGAATCATTAATTCTGTAAAATGGATAATTGCAAAATAGTTGGTATTCATTTCAATCAATGCTTTTTCGTGTGCATTAGTTGTTTCACTCAGTAGATATCCAAAAGCGGCTCCTGCATTGTTGATGATAATATTAACATCTGCATGATTCGTTTTCAGGTCTTCTGCAATACGGATCCTGTCTGCTTCCATGGATAAATCCCCCTTAATTGCTACCGCATCTCTTAGTTCTGCTAAAGCACTTTGAAGACGTTCTTCATTACGTCCATTGATAATGATTTTATTTCCGGCAGCATTTAATTTTTTAGCAATTGCCAATCCTATTCCGGCGCTTCCGCCACTGATGAATATTGTATTTCCTGTTGTTTTCATTTTGATTGAATTTAGTTAATGATATTTTTTTATGTAATCAGTTGTTGCTAAGAAAAGGATAATCTATATAGCCCTTTTCTCCGGGTGTATAGAATGTTTCCTGGTCTGGAGCGTTAAGAGCCGCCCCAGTTTTAAAACGTTCCACAAGATCAGGGTTTGCGATAAAAGGAACTCCAAAAGAAACCAAGTCTGCATAGTTATCTTCTAAAACCTGCGTCGCTGTCTCTTTATTAAAAGCACGGTTGATAATGATGGTCCCGTTATAAATCTTTCGGAAATGTTTTGCCACCTCCTGAATGGCGTTGTCATTACCACTGACATCTGTAAAAGGTTCTATTAGATGGATATAAGCTAAATCGTAATCATTTAATCGGTTAACGATATAGTCGTAAGTTGCAATTGTTTCGTCATCTACAGCAATCCCCATGATTCCGTTTAGCGATGGATTGAGTCGAACACCTACTTTTTTTAGATCAACAGCTTCTTTGATTGCCTCAAGTGTTTCAAAAAGAATTCTAGCGCGATTTTCCGGTGATCCTCCATATTCATCGATTCTATAATTAGAGTTTTTGCTAAAGAATTGTTGTAAAAGATAGCCATTTGCTCCATGTAGCTCTACTCCATCAAAACCTGCCTCGATCGCATTGATAGCCCCCTTTTTGAAATCTTCGACAGTCCGCTTGATATCTTCAACCGTCATTGGCTGTGGGGAAATTGTAGGCTTAAAACCTGCAGCTGTAAAAGCTTTCTGCTCAGGATTAAAGTCTGAAGGAGCCATAGGTAATCTGCCTTCATGCAAATCGGGATGTGAATATGCTCCAGTATGCCATAGCTGTGCAAAAATATTACCTCCTTTTGCGTGAACAGCCTTGGTCACCAGCTTCCAACCTGCTATTTGTTCATCCGTGTAAATACCCGGAACGTTAATAAACCCGATTCCTTCTTCACTGATAAACGTACCTTCGGTAATAATAAGTCCGGCTGTCGCACGCTGTGCATAATAGGTTGCTGTCAGTTCTGTTGCAACATTGCCCTGACTAGCAGAACGAGCTCTTGTCATAGGAGCCATTACCATTCTGTTATTGAGTTTCTTTCCACTAAGCTCGTAGCTTTCAAATAATTTGTTACTCATATCTTATTTTGAATTGATTTATAAAATCCTTAAAAATATACTTTTTAGTATATTTTATATCAAAAAAAATTACAGTGTATACCGCTCTAATTCCTTCTTAAGGTCTTTTATAAGTTCGATCATTATTTTTTTAGAATCCATTGTTCTGCTAATGACAATTCCTCCTTCCACTGCTGACAATATTTTAAAAGCGAAAACTTCGGCATTAAGTTCTTTTGAAAACTCTGCATTAGCGATGCCATCCTTTAAAATAGTTGAAATACCCTGCAAGCCTGTTTTCAGAACTGTCGCAACTTTCTTTTTAATGGAAGGAAAATGATCATCTGCTTCAACAGCAGTATTAAAAATCGGGCAACCGCCGGAAATATAGGTATCTAGGGGGTTCTTATGAAAATCGAGATACAAAAAAATCTTTTCTTTTGCAGTTTTGCCCTGGGAAACAATATCAGCCAGCTTTTGTGACATTTTTTTTAATGAAAAGTCTACAACCTGTTCAGATAGATCATCTTTTCCGTTAAAATGTCCATAAATACACCCTTTTGTTAATTTGGTCGCTTCCAAAACCTCATCTATGCTTACACCAGAAATTCCCTTCTCATTGTAAAGAGGGCTTGCTGTTTCCAGGATAAATAACTTCGTTTTTTCTGCCTTTGTTAACATTTTCTTATTTTCTACTTTGCAAATATACTAAAAAGTATATTTCAAAAACAAATAAAATATACTTTTTAGTATATTTTATTTGTTTTTGAAATACAAAACTCTCAAACATCTCGTTTGAGATATATACTCAAAACCCTACATATTGATGAAAAATAAAATAAAAAGGGGTTACACTTATCTCTATCATCAGATTCTCAAAGTAAAAATAAAATCCAAAGGTATTTCGCATTTTTTTGGTACGTCTTCCATTCTTAAGATACTGTTCGCCTTTAATTTTATTATAGAGCTGATGATGTCAATATAAGTTTTTAAAGTTTATAATGGGCTATGGCATATTTGGTTTGAATAGACTAACGGGGAGCCAGAGAATTTTGATACCTGAGGCTAATATCAAAACTTAAGGAGTCTTTTTTTTGCAAACCAAGAGCGGTGATATCTCGTGTTTATGGTACATGCAATAAAATTTTTCCAAATTTTGGAAAATACTATAAAAAATTGGATGAATTTTGAGATATTGAATTTCCTGAATGATATGAATTCATTACAGGTACATGCGACTTAAAATTGAAAATGAAGAAAAGAACAATTCTCGTTTCTGGTGCCAGTATAGCTGGCCCCACCCTGGCATTCTGGCTACACCGATTTGGTTTTGATGTGACGGTTATCGAACGTGCAGATGAATTAAGGTTGGGAGGTCAAAATATAGATGTCCGGAAAGAAGCACAGCAGGTAGTTCAGCTAATGGGATTAGAAGATAAGATCCGCCAGGCCAATACCGGGGAACTGGGCGTTTGTTTTGTTAATAAAAACAATCAAATCATAGGATCTTTTCCAAAGGGAAATTCAGACTTCGGAACAGCTGAACTTGAAATCCTGCGTGGCGATCTGGCAAAAATCCTTTATGACGCAACAAAGGATAGTGTGAAGTATGTTTTCGGTGATCAGATCATAGACCTAGAGGATCAAGAAGATAAAGTTACCGTCACCTTTAAAAATAGCCTCCAACGTTCCTTTGATCTCGTCATTGCAGCAGATGGTATCCGTTCCACAACCCGCACTTTAATATTCGGAAATGAACCTGTCGTAAAATATATTGGTGTATATTGCTCATATCTGACCATTCCACGTATTGAATCGGATACAAAATGGGCTTATTGGTACAATGCTCCAGAATCAAGGGTTATTAACACAAGACCGGACAATGAGGGCACGACCAGAGCATCTTTTTCCTTTCTGTCATCAGATAATGGATATGAAAAGCTCAATTTAGCTGAGCAAAAAGAAATTCTCAGACAAAAGTTTGCAGATGCTGGGTGGCAGGCTTCCCGGATGCTTGCTGCATTAGAAGAAAGCAAAGATGTGTACCTGGACGGAATTAGCCAAGTAAAAGCGCCTAGATGGACCAGCGGACGATGCGCCATGGTGGGAGATGCAGCTTATTGCCCCACCCCTATGACCGGAATGGGCACAAGTCTCTCGATTATTGGCGCTTATATTTTGGCTGGAGAACTGTCTAGGCATAACGATCATAAAGAAGCTTTTACTGCTTATGAAAAATTATTGCGGCCTTATGTTGAAGAAATTCAAAACCTCCCTCCTGGTGTGCCTTGGATCGCGCATCCAAAAACCAAATTCGGTATCGGACTATTCAATACTGTCATAAGAATTGCTTCTAGCAAAATAGCTAAAAAGGTTTCAAAGCTCTTTACGAAAAAAAAAGAGAAAACAACAAAAGAAAGGCTGAATCTACCCATTTATAAGTAACACTTAATTAATTATAAACGGGCTATAAAGTAGTATTCCCGCTTTGGCATTATCCAAATTAGATTGATTAAATGGACTATTCTCCTCTTTACATCGACCATATATAGAAGCCAGGAGTTAAAAAATTTATGCCTAATTTAGTATATTCATTATGAATAACCGATTTTATACGACTTTAGGATGGATAGCAACGGTTACCGTGGCCAATAATCTTAAGGGTGACAAAGGTGACTGGATACAGCCAATGGTTGCTGTAATCAATTGCACATTCTGAGTCACATACGGACTGCTCAGGAAACCCAAAAAAGACTGGCCGGTTGCAAGAGCCAATATAACGGGAATAATATTCGGTTTTACAGCATTTCTCACTGCCCTTTAATCCAATACTTTATTTGGGAATACTATGAGAAAATGTTTGGCACTGCAATTCCCTTCGAAAGAATCGGCCATAGCATTATTTACTGATCAAAATTTAAACAGGCTCTTATAAAAAATAATATCCTGGGAATATTTAATAATTTATTTGGCTCATAAGAACAGTCGAAGTGAAAAGATTCAAAAGTAGAGATGGAAATTATAGCTTAAAACCAAACGCGGTATTAAGATTCATTGTCATAAACAAATCTTCGTATGTAGCTTTCCAGGTCAGTAAGATCAAAAGGTTTTGCTAAAAAACCGTCCGCTCCGCATGCTATTGAAATACTTCGTCCATCGATATGACCTGAAATCATGATCACCGGCAACTTATTATGTTTAGATGAACTCCTGAGATCACGCAGTATCAAATCCCCATTCCGTGCAGCCATATGTATATCCAAAAAAAGTATATCAGCATGTATGCTATCCAACACTTCCATCAGGACTAAACTGTTTGCTACAGTTACGACGATCGTATCTTGATCCTCTAGCACCATAGAAAATACATTTAGTATTTCTTTATCATCATCACACACCACAATTTTCTTTTTCATCTTGATTTTTTTCTATTACTATCGATCGGAGATAACTTTTCAGAGATCATCATTTATAAAAAAGGGATCTTACAGACGTAAGATCCATCCATTTTTTGTCTTTCTGTCGGAGCTGCTCAGAACTTTGCTCGCCTCTCCGTCTTTTTTAATCTCTTTTATTTCGCTTGCGTATTGAGGTTAGTATCAGCCAAAGCAGTTAAATCTGTATCACATTTTTTTTCTTCTGCAAGAGTTTCAAGCAGAAGGTCCAGTGCCTCATTGTATTTCAACACCTTAGCAAATGCGGCGAGTGTGCCATAAGTGGCAATTTCGTAGTGCTCAACTTTTTGGGCAGCGGCGATAATACCTGCATCTCTAACCGTTCCTTCTTCGGTTTCCTCGATAATGTGTTCGCCCTCTTCGATCAGTCCGGCCATCGCTGCGCATCGCTCTGCTTTGGGTTTTAACTCTAAACTCTCAAAACACTGTTCCAAGCGTTTCACATGATTTTCAGTCTCCAAAAGGTGTTTGGAAATTGCTTTTTTTAGCTTATTGGCGGTAGCGTTTTTTTCCATTTTGGGCAATGCTTTTGTCAATGCCTTTTCTGCCCAATAAATGTCTTTGAGGCCGTCTTCAAAAAGCTCTGCCAAATCTTTTGCAGCATCCGATGCTACGCGTTTTTTTGTGTTGTCAGTGGATTGCTTGGTCATCGTTCCATTTTCAGACTTTTCACTTGTGTTACTTTTAGTTGTTGTTGCCATGTTTAGTAAGTTTACTGTTCTAGAGCTTTCTGAAATTGAACATCAATCGAACAGCTTTGGTTCTACTAACAAGGCAATCGCCGCTATTTCACGTGTATATTCCGACGAAGACGTATAAACACGCCTCTTATGTATTGAAACTCGAGGTCTCTCTAAATGAAAATCTAAAATGTCCACAATTAGGATTCTCAATTCTTTCGTATGTGATAAAATTAGAAAAACTGATAAAATATTACTTATATTTAAACAAAAGGTCCGCTAACACAAGATTCTAACAGGAATTCCAATATTTTATTCTACATACAATTTGTATTTAGCTAGTTAGCCGTTAAAAATTCATATACCTTTAGTCTTGAAGGTTGATTTCTTTTTTACTAAACACAATAGTTATGAAAGAAAATAATGATTCAATCACCCATCTGCTTATGCGGATCGAAGATATCCCTGCAGTAAAGAATATATTGAACACAATATGTTTGTATACAGGCATGGATCTAGGGTTGGTGACCTCTCACAATGGCCATCAATGGATAGCATGTGCTGTGCGTGATTCGCTGGGGGTCGGGGTCTCTGTGGGCCAGCAGCTGGAATTACATTATACCTTAGGAGATGAAGCACATGGTAAACATGCGCCTATCATTATTCCGGATATCGATCATTGTGAAAATGAAGATTGGAAAAGCAAATTGCATGCAAAAGGTTTTAAAAGTTATATCGCATTCCCGATAGTCGACAAGGATGGATTGTTCTTTGGAACGCTCTGTACGATAGATTATAAACCAGTACATATCGATACAGAGCGGATAGCGCCACTATTTGAACTTCTATCTGAACTGATAAGTTTTCATTTGGGTTCAATTGCAAAAATCAAAAATACAGAAGCACTGCTGGGTGAGGAATTGCAATACTCTGAACGCAGGGATACCCTATTATCAGTTTTGGGGCACGACCTGAAAAATCCATTAAGTGCTGTCATTACCTTGTCGCAGTATCTCGCCGACAAACTCGAAAATGCGAAACATAAACAGACAGCCAAGCTTATATACGATTCTTCGTACAGAATGAAAGGCTTAATAGATAACATACTGGACTTTGCACGCAGTAAGCTAGGTACTGGTATTCATCTGAACAAAAATGTAGTCGAATTAGATCAGGTGATCCTTCAGGCTCTGCGTGAGATCCACACAAGTTCGCTCGAAAGAAAGGTACTCACACATCTTGGAGCAAAACTTCCTGTCAAATGTGATCATGAACGTATGGCACAGGTGTTTTCAAATCTTATAGGAAATTCATTTCGCCATGGATCTGCAGAAAATACAATCGTTATAAACTCTTCCATTGAAGGCGGGAAATTTATCTTCCAAATAGAAAATGATGGAAGTAAGATAGCAGATTCTATATTAAATAACCTATTTAAACCTTTTGTTGGAAGGAAAAATCAGAATGAAGGCGGGCTGGAATTGGGCCTTTATATCTCCAAACAGATAATCACCGCACATAAAGGAGATATCCATGTCAAATGCATTGATGAAAAAGTGGTATTTAGCCTTTGGATCCCAATATGATAGGTGCTTTGATCATAATCACACGATTATTTCGGAAAAAGTATAAGTGGCAAGTTGAGAAAATCGTGAAAAACTTATGTACAAGGGGCGTGCAAATGACAATTCAATAACCTTGTCTCATTATATACAGCATTTGACATTTGACTACGTTGAAACATACTTCTCTTCAGCGCGGAGACGAATATGAAACTGCGCTTCAAGTACCAAAACCAGAACGTAATTTGTTACAAGTGAGCATGGAGAAACGAAAACGAAGAAATTCGGCTGAGCGAACTGAACGCACTATCAGAGATAACACAATACTTAACTGATTATAGTGGGTAGTTTCATTTTTCTAATCACAGAATCAAAGATTCTGGTTTATTTACCCAAGAAGAAAAAACAATTTCAACTATTTAAAAGATACGTTATATTTATTTGAAAGTAATATCATCACATAACCCCGCCACAACAAATGACGGAAACAGAAAAATATCTCGCAGACTTTAAAGAAGCTGTAGTGAACGTGTATCCTATTTCGGATAAGGCATTTAATTTGTTGGCCGAAACTGTGCACATTCAGCAATTTAAAAAAAATGAAGTTTTATTAAAGGAAGGCCGTGTCGCCAATGACATTTTCTTTGTTTGTAAAGGTGCATTAAACTCTTATTTTATAGATGAAAAAGGAGCTATCTGGAATAAATGGATTTATTTGGAGAGGGATTTTGCGAGCACCAGATTTTCGGCAATCATAAAAACAGCCAATGAATTTACATTGCAAGCTATTGAAAACACCACAGTGGTATGTATGCCCTATCGTCAAACAAGAGCAGCTATTAATCAAAATGATGAGTTAAAGAACCTGTACATTGCCTATCTGGAAAAAAAATGGATAGTCATTAATGAAGAAAGAGAAATTTCCTTACTTACCGAAAGTGCCACTGCAAGGTATCTAAAATTGCTGAAAGCACATCCGGGAATAGACAGCAGAATTCCGCTACAATATATTGCTTCGCACCTCAGCATTACCCCGACACAGTTGAGCAGAATACGTAAAGAACTGACCAAATAAAAATATCATTGTGCCCAACCTATGGAAAGTGTGGGCTTAAAATTACGCTTTAATTTTGCTGTAAATAGTAGGTCAGGCAAAATTGGAATGTCCATATCTCATTTTTGATTCATTGTAGTACGTATTAAGGAAAATGATTGTATTGACTTGCATACCGAGATGGAAATAAAAGATAAAAAAATCCTTGCACTCAACCTATGTAAAGAGTATCCTCGAAACCACACTTTATTTTTGCTTTATAAAAAGCAAAAATAAAGTGTGGTTATAAGGTATTAATCTGGGATAGAACATAAAGTAAGACTAATTAATCCACTGAATATAAGTAAATAACAATTAAAAACTGATATTAAATTATGCAAACAATTTCTAAAACAATAAAGATATTTTTAACCGCACTTATTCTTTCCAATATCGTACTAATGGCTTGTGTAGCCTACTTTTTTTTAAACAACGAGCGCAGCTTAACCACAGAAAGAATAGATATCAAGGACAGATCTGGAAAAAATCGTGTAGTTATTGCAAACACAGATAACATTCCGCAGCCCATTATCAAAGGGAAGACGTACAAAAGAGCTTACTCTCCCGCAGGTCTTATTTTCTTTGATAAAAACGGCGACGAAAGAGGTGGTTTGGCGATTACTGATAATGAGGAGACTAATCTGAACGCACTAGCATTTGATTATCAGAATGCCGATGCCATCGGTATCTTGGCACAGGATAATAAACATGACAATTATTTCAGGGCTGGTCTATTGATTAACGATAAAGATCTATCCGGTAAGCCAGGACATAATATCAACCGTATCAACCTGCTAACGGAAAACGGGAATGCATCTTTGGTAATGAAAGATAATAATGAAGTACCGAGAATTATTTTAAAGGTTGATAGTCTAGGTAACCCCTCTATCGAAATGTTTGACAATAATGGAAAAGTGAAATGGAAACAATAAGCTAAGTACATATGAAAAAAACATTAAAAGCCATAGTCCTTATCAGGTCAATCCTTATGGCGGTAAAAACTTTGGGTCAAAATAAAAACCAACAAAAAATGGAACAATTTCAAATAGAGGAGAAATCTATAACCGAAAAGTGTGCTGTCATTGATAAAATTACTATCTCAGCTAAAGCCATTGAAACATACACCGAAAAGGCAGTATATATCCGTAATATGATTCGACAACAGCCAGGATTTATAAAATAGGGAGTGCAACTCAAACTGTGTCATTGGATAATTACCCTAAATCTAAAAGCCTCTATCAAGTTTGAGCCTATCCCAAAATTTAATGTTAAGTTGGGATATGGTCAAGCCCCAGTTGTGCACCGGCGTCGTCCACTTTTCAGAGATATACTTTATGATCAAATACATCAATTTTATTAATGTTGTTCGGAGCTGAAAGCTCCTTTAGATTATTCATTAGAGTTTATTCTTAAGGCATTCATGAGCTCGCTTCGCTCGGTTTAATGATTTTTCATATCTGACGGTGAATTCCCTCGATCGGATTTGTGGTGTATATAATCTTACGAACCTAATCCTCGTACCCAAAGAAAGTGGAAATATTGGTCCAGTTATCCATCCAGGATTTGGCAGCAAGAGGATATTTCTTGCCCCATTTTTCTTCATTTGCGGCTTTATATACAGATTTTAGGCTCCATTACGAGCTTTTATCTTTCTCAGTTACGTAACGTATACTTGTTCTGATCTGGTGAACATCTATCAATTAGTTATTGTAAAAGCAAAGCAATCATCTAAACCATTAAAACAATAAGATAAATCCTTTTTAGTCGTAGTTTTATTAATAATATTCAATTTTTCTTTTTATTAGAAGTCCACCTTCAAATTCGTCTTTAGGATTTCTTTTAATAATTTCCTTTTGTTCAATCCAGTTTCCATAATTATCATATATATAAGAATAGTTTGATAGTTCAATTGTAGAACGTTTTTCAGACTCGGTTTTTTCTTCTTCTAAATCACCGTGCGAATTGTATTTATAACTTTTTGTTTCTTTAAAATAAGAAGACTCCAACGCTATGGGCTTATTGAAATTATCATACTTTATATTAACTATCCCTGATATATTACCATCAAAATTCTCTGTTTTTTCCTGAATCATATTTTTATGAAGGTCATATATTTTAGTAATGATAGAAGTTAACAGAAATTCTTGTTTTGTTTCATCATATTCATAACGTTTTTCTATTTCTTCATTTACATTATAACAATAATCGGTGTATGCACTCAACTGATTCATCACTAGCTTATTGGCTTGGAATTGGTTTTCAATCTTTTTTACCAATTGCATTTTTTCATTATAGGAAAACAAAACCTCTTGGCATTTTTCAGCTGTATTTGTGCCAATTTCTTCTATTTTGTTGAGTTTTCCTTTTTCATAAACATATCTTTCATTTAAATTGTAGCTATTTTTACCCTTATTTTTGTCAAATTCTACTATATATATTTTTGAAACGGTACCATCTGCATTGTATTCTCTATATTCATCGAGACCTTTCCGATCCACTCTGTTAATATGCCTTCTATCTATTCCGTGATAGGTTATTTCTTCTGATTTTATCAGAGGATTAGTTTTTTGTGTTCCTTGTCCAAAAGCAACAGTCCACAATAAAAACATTGATGTAAATACTATTACTTTTTTTTCATTTAATGCCATTTTGTAAGTGCTCTATTTTTGTCTTGAGATGGAGTCCCCTAGTGTTTCTCTGTTTTAATTAAATTTCCTTTTTCGTCGTAAAATTTCCAATCTCCAGTTTCCTTTCCATCTAAATAGATTTCTGTTTTTACCAGACTGCCTTGTTCATTATAAAATTTCCATTCGCCGTTATATCTTTTGTATTGATTATAGATTTCTACATGTTCCAATTGTCCATTTTGATAATAATAATTCCAAGCGCCAATTTTCATTCCATCATCATATCTACCAATGCTTTCCAATTGTCCATTCTCGTAGTATTCTTTCCATTCGCTCGCTGGACGTCCGTATTCGTCATATTGCTCTAATCCTCTTGTCGTTCCGTCTTGGTAATACAATTTCCATTGATCTATATAACTCCCATTTTTCATATCTCCTAAAGCCGATAGTTGACCATTTTCATAATAATACTTCCAAGCGCCTGTTTTTTCGCCATTTTCATAATTTCCACTGTTTCCCAATTGTCCATTTTCATGGTATTCTTTCCATTCTCCGGACATCTTTTCATTTTCACCGAATGATACACTACCTCTTAGTTTTCCATTTTTCCAATACCACTTGCTTTCACCAATTTTCTTTCCACCTTTATATTTGTTGACCGTCGACAACTTTCCATTGTCAAAATATATTTTTGCTTCGCCAGTCAATTGGCCATTTTCATCTAAATAATATATTTCCTTAACCTGACCGTTCTCAAAAAAGTTCTTTTGCTCCTTATATTGTCCATTACAAGAAAAAAATAAGTGTAAAATAGCGAGTAGAAATAGTACTTTTTTCATTTATCTGTGTATTGTGTTTCAATATCATTATTCAAATCTTGCTATTGAAGAGCAAAAGAAATCATTATAATGTAGCTACCTAGTCCAATGGCAGTGTTTTTCCCAATTCATACCATGAACTACTACTACATGATAAGTGTCGACATAATTTTATATAAATATACTTACGGTTTTCTCGATATCTAGGGATGATTTATAATTCGTTAAGTTGTATTTACTATCCGCTATAACTTTACAATTATCCGTGACTAATCAGCCAACAAAAGATCAAATAAATCAAGGAGACTATCCGCGTGATTGTTTTGTGTCTCATTTAGGGCTTAGGATTGAAAGATTATTTTATCTATCAAAATGCAATCGTATTTGGCATTTTTTCATTCAATTTATCTTCTGGAGATTTGTCGAGTTGATATATATCGTCGTACATAGTTGGTTTCTCATCTTTTATCGACATAGTCAGATAAGTGATGATGATGGGTACAGGCTGCTTCAAAACAAAATCCATTTTACCATACGTTTTCACTGCGTCTTCCAACACCGGAATTTTATCCTTTGAACTATCGAATGCCAACAATTTAGCTGCCAATAGTTTAGGGTTTTGAACCCAAAGATTTTCACAATTGTTTGTGGCTTAGAATCGGATGACTGATTTTGGGTAATTCAAGTTAGATAGATTGAGACTATCCTTAAGGAATAATGTGATCTCGTTAGTTACCTTTAAATCCTGACAGTAGATTGTTGTAGTGATAATACTAAAAAAGATCGCTGTAAAATTCAGGAACGCTTTCATAACTTTGAATTTCAATACACTAAAACTACAAATTATTCCCTAATATATACAAAAATTAATCACTAAAAGAATAATCGTTTACTAACTATATTGGACTATATCGATACAACGACCAACTCTTTTCATTAATGGTCTTCCCATACTTCGCTTTTAGACTTTGGGTACTGGGATTAAAAATCCGCCTCATAAGTAATATGGGGCGGAGAAGGGAATTGTGATCATTTATCATATTTTCTTTAGAAGAGGCATTCCAAAACCTGCTGTGGATGGTGGGATCAGTTTGCCATCCTGGATCTTGTAGCCGGAAAGATCAACGTCGTCGGACGTGCTCGTTACCCCCTCTATGGTGACCGTATTACCAAGCCCTCCTGCTAGATGTGCCGTATAGTAGGACTTAAGCAGAGAGCCCCATGCATGCGGGGAAGCCTGCGCACCCATTTTCTTCAATTGCGGCATCAATCTTCTCCAGCTCGTGAAGCCCAGGCCCTCGATATCTGTAAGGTGTACGTCCAATAGTTTCTTTTCAAAGAGCTCCTTAAGCAGCGCTGGATTGGGATCTGCTTCACCATCCGCCAACAAAGTGTTTATCCCCGCAGTTTTTATGTAATTTCTCAGTTTTTGATAGTCAACAACGGTTTCATGAAAGGGTTCTTCTATCCAGAATAAGCTGACCGATGGAATACCTTTTAGATATTGGATGAATTGATCTATTGTAAAACCATTGTTCCCATCCACTAAAATGCCACAATCAGGGAAGGCTTGGGCCACTGCATTGGTTACATCAATATCTCGCTGGAGCCCTTCTTTGAAAGGCATCCATTTATGGCCCCGCCCGATCTTAAGCTTAAATTGTCTATAGCCAACTTCATAATCATATCGGCACTCCTCCAGAATCCGGTCTATACCTCCAGGCTTTTCCAATGGTTCCAAATCGTCGAAATAAATCATTCCACTATAATAGTCAGTGGTATATGGCGTCTTGCGACCAAGTAGTTCATAAACTGGTTTCTGCAAGATTACTCCCGCAAGATCGTGAAGGGCAATATCAAAAGCGATGTGCCTGTCATTCAAAATTCCAATATTGGAAGCAAAAAGTTCAGATACTTTTTTACCGAGGAGTTCCTTTTCCATCTGCTCTGCATCTTTTCTGGATCCTCGTAAAGAAGCCCAGCCCATAGCACCTTTGTCTGTTTTGATAACACAGATTTCCACATTAGGGCCATAGCCATGCAGATCTAGTCGGGCATTTTTCCCCACGAGGCGGGGATATTTCATCTGAACGTTCGAATATTTTATTTCCTGTATTCGGTGATACGAGAGTTCCTTTTCCCGAACATTACTGTCCAAGATAGCTGTTAATGACATGGCATTTCCTGCACCATGATAGAATGTTGCGGATGCAATGCCCAAATTTAATGTCTGTAAGAACGTTCTTCTTTTCATTTTTGGTTTATTTTGATTTTAATTGATTATCAATGATTTTTCCTTGTCTTTATCGCCAAGACCAGTCTTTATTGGCTCATCAAGCTTCGCAAAATGTTGTGCGCTAGCAATTAACGATTAAATTGCCTGTTTCAAATCTTTATTGGTTATTCGATGTTTTCTTAAATATTATGAGGTATAATTTAAAGTTTTACAGTAGTTTTTGAAAAGTACATTAAAATCAAAAATTTAAGCAGCATTTCTGTTTCAATTTACTATCGAATTTTATCATTATGATGCAAAGTGTTGGTTGGTAAAATACATAATACATTTTCCTATGCGTTGGGGCAGTCAATTTGAGGTGTTGGCATAAATTTTCTTTTGCGGGGGAAAAATACCTGGTCAAGCAGTGTTTGTCCGGTAAGAGCTGTATCACTTTACGGAATACGCCTTTGTAAACTACGGATCTGCAATAAATATCCGCTTATGGGTACAGCTTTTGATGCATAAAACGAAACAACATAACACCTTAATTATAAAATGTCATATGGAAAATATAGATCAAAAAGCAAAGAAAATCGGCCTAGAAAAGGGATATTATTTACTATTAATGGCTATTTTGGGTATTCCAGTAAATAACGAGAACGACAGCACAAAAGAGGACTAAGTGTATGAAAAGAATCGTTATTATAAGTACCTATCCACCCCAGGAATGCGGGTTAGCTACTTTCACGAAAGACCTTAGCAAAGGAATGGCATTGGATCAGACAGTCTCCATTGAGGTGATCGCAGTGTCCAAATCCGGCTCCGAAGAGTTTGATCCTGCCGTTCGCTTTGTTATCGACAAAGAGCGACTTGACAGTTATATCCAGGCTGTACGTATCATCAATGAGGAATACGATTATTGTATTATCCAACACGAATATGGGATATTCGGCGGAGCTGATGGAATATTTATCAATCAGCTGGCTAATCATTTAAAAATTCCTTTGTTAACGATATTCCATACTATATTGAAATCATCGTCCTTACGTCAAAAGGAAATCATGGAATTGTTACTTACCAAATCTCAAGCGGTAGTTTCGCTATCGCCGAAAGGTAGTGAATTATTAAAAGATCTCTTTCCAACAATCGACCGCCAGAAAATCCACGTAATAGCCCACGGTGTACCTCAATTTGATTACAACCAAGGCTTGGCAAAATACAGATTGGGCTTACAAGATAACTTTGTGATGATGACTTTTGGTCTAATTGGACGAAGTAAAGGCCTAGAATATGCGATCCGGTCATTGGCTGAACTCAATCTGCCGAATTTCAAATATCTAATTGTGGGCAAGACTCATCCGAATGTCTTGGCGCATGAGGGTGAATCCTATCGCTTTGAATTACAAAGTTTAGTAACTCAGTTGCAATTGCAGGATAAGATTATTTTTATTGATGAATTCATCAGCGATGACCAACTAAAAGAATACTTAACAGCCTGTGATATTTATTTATCTCCCTATCAACATGAGCAACAGATTAGCAGTGGAACATTATCTTTTGCGGTAGGAGCTGGTGCCGCCGTCATTTCTACTCCTTATTGGCATGCTGCAGACCTATTGACAGATGACCGTGGCATTCTTACACCCTTTGATGATGTCCAAAGCATGAGCGATCATATCAAATTATTATATAGATCTAAACGTTTACTTGCTTGGCATCGTTTCAAGGCTCGTAGTTATGGAGAACAGACGACTTGGGAAATGATCGCGAAAATATATCTTGGACTGCTATCTGAATTGATTACACCTGTACGATCCTTGGTACACTATAAGAATTACCATACGTTTGATTTAAAGCAGGAAGCCTAAAGAACAGGTCTCGCCAATGGCGAGACTTGTTCTTTGTATGTTTGTGCGTTTGACAAATCCTTCTTGACATGTGAATAGTAGTCAAGTATGAAAAGTTCGATTGATTGATTTATTATAAAACATTATCCAAACGAATATTGTTATCAGTAAAAAACATATTAACATTATGGGAAATTTATTATACATCATTGCCGTTATTTTAGTTATCATCTGGGCAATTAGTTTTTTTGGAGGTTATGCGACAGGAAATATAATCCACGCGCTGTTGGTAATCGCAATTATCGTGGTGCTATTACGTGTGATTCGCGGTGCAGCCTAATGGGTATCACTTATTGGTAACAACATGGATTGTCCTTGAAAAACGATTTTGGCCTCCTGTCTCAAAACCCCACGCGTCAAAAATAGAGATTTTCGGTATTATCAGGGGTTTTGTATCCAATAAAACCACTTTTTTAAAAGTGGTTTTATTGTGCAATTTAAGCCATGTACTTAAAATTCGGCAATATGACTGAGAACACGAAAACATCCAATTTATGATCTTGATGGAAGAAGTACCAAATAAATCCGTTCTGGGGAACGGATTTATTTGGCGCTAATTGTTTGATACTAAAAACATTGAGACGAAATATGATCTCACGAATTGTGAGCTATCAAATCTGCTTTTTAATAGGCGTTTTTCACTGTTAAATTATAGGTGTTTGGTGCCCCTGGAATTCCGCCACCAGTTACCAGTGTTTTTACTAGTGTAACAGGTGTCGTAATATTAACATGGTATTTGCCATTGGTATCTATAGTAACATCTGCCGTTCCACCCGAGGTAGTAGTTGCTGCATAATTAACTGCACCGCTTGTAACTGCAGTTCCTACGACGCAAGTGAGCGCCATATAACGTACATTAGGATTAGCCGACATTACACTACTGGTCGTTAATGTATATTTCCCTGCTCCTAAAGAAGATCGAAAAATAATAGTTAATGCGCTACCAGAATAGGCGCCATGATTACCCCCATCCCCGGATGTTGTCACAGTCATTCCTGCCAAACCACCGGTATTACTTTGAGAGGAGGCTCCTCTATTATAAGAATAGGCACCGAGTTTCCAACTAGATTCAGTTGCAGGCGGCTCTGGAACAGGATCATCATCTTTGCTTCCACAGGAAAATAGTGTCGTGGAGCTGGCAAGTAAAATACAAATAAGTGATTTTTTCATATTGTTATATATTAGTTATTAAAGGTCAAAATAGACTGTATTTTGATTGTACAATTCTTTAGGTGAAAATTATTGATTATAGGCAATGAATAGGACTATCCTATAAATAGCCAGGATTATGAATTTGGCTATTCAAAGCCGCATGAGTGAAATTTTGATAAATTCGTTTTCTTTGCTGTTCTAATTTCATAATTGCCTGTTCTGGATTTATGGTACCATCAACTGGAAAATAATTGATGTCTACTATTCCGAGTTGATTTAGGATACGCGTTATCTGTATTTCAATGAGATTCTTTTCTTCTGCTGCGGGCTGAGTCATGCCCATTGCAGAAATGATATATGCCTTTTTATCGGTCAGCAAACCTCTTATTCCGTTACTGTCATTTGTAAAAGTCTTTTCTGTACGGACGATGAGGTCAAAATAAGCCTTTAAAGATGATGGAATGCCATAATTATACATCGGACAGGTAATAAGCAGCTCATCATTGCTATATAGCTCTTCGATCAATTGATCCGATAAAGCAAGAATTTCGGAAGATACAGCGCTATCAAAAAAACCGTTTACAGTGTCCTGAGTAAGGTGGGGAATCATTTGCAGATTTATGTCCCTTTCGATGATCTTTCCGTTTGAGTGTTTTATTTTCCATAATTCTACAAAATAATCACCCATCGTCCGAGAATAGGAACCTTTTATCCGAAGGCTGCTATCAATGCGAAGTATTGTTTTCATGTGTGCTTTTTTTCTAAAGACATAATTACCATTACATGTGAGGCTTAAACCAAGCTTTTAATTCTGAGGGTCTACAATGGAATTGTCTCCCAGATTCGAAAACTACGGTAAAAACGCATTTAATTCTAAGTTGGGAGACGGTCCTTTTGCTCCTTTTTCCTATTGAAACGATAGGTCGCTGTAGCATTGACAATCCGGCCAACACCATAATTCTTTGACTCCAAACGATAAGTCGATCCGTTGAGCGTCTGCTTTTCAACAAGGGAGTCAAATACATTATTGAAAGCCATGCTCACAGTCATTTTTTCGTTAAAAATATCTTTGCTGATAGCGATGTTAAATTTGTATACAGGGCTGTTAAGGGACTGTACTTCCTTAAAATTGCTAGTATAAGTAAATACAGATTCTATCACTAGTCTTGTGGGCAATCTGAGCCTGGAATTTAACTGAGCAGTCCATCGATTGCCTTTCACAAAATAGCGTTCACCGCTAAATTCGCCTTGTTGATTAAAACCATAATAGTTAAAATTTAGAGCTATTCGCCAATTTGGCAACGGACTATATAAACTATTCAATTCTAATCCGTAACGCTTCTCATAATCCATATTAATAGGTGAACGAAGAAAATAGTCCACAGCAGTCTCCTGCACGAAATATTGAAAAAAGCTATTCGTATATTTGTAATAAATTGTAGGGTTGATCGTAAATTGTGAAAGCTTCTGCATTAGCATAAATTCTATTGCATTTGTATAAGCTGGATCGAGATCCGCATTACCAATAGTAAGATTACGTAGGTCAGAAAGACCACCAAAGGGATTCAATTGTGGAAATTCCGGACGGTCAATCCTTCTGCTATAGCTAAGTTGCAAATCGGAATTATCCTGGATTTTATAGCCCAAATGGATAGTTGGAAAAATATCAATATAACGCCTATCCTTGTTAAAGTCCCCTTTTCGATCTGCTATTTCAATCAATGATAGCTCTGTCCTTAAACCGAATTGATAACTCCATCGTTTCATAGTATTGTTCCATTGAAAATAGGCTGCAATAAGACGTTCATTATAATTAAGCTTGTTATCATATTCTTCCAACAATACACCATTGGCAGTAGCCCAATAATCACTTCTAATTGCACGGAGATCGACACGACCACCTACTTCGAGTTTGCCCCTACTACCAATAGTGTTAATATAATCACTCTGGATAAAGATATCATTGCTACTTTCTATGTTTTGAGTGACTAAATTGTCTGTCGCAACTGGCATCGGAAAAACAGACGACTGGCTAATGTATTGATTTTCATTATCATGCCAAAAATCATAACGCATGCTTGTCGTCCAGTTTTTGTCTTTTTTCTCAAATGTCTTGACATAACTAACCTCAAGCTGATTATATTTTTTAGGCTCGTTATATTGCTCAAAGCGCTGGGTAGTACTATCCAGCTTGCCCCCTGAACTGAAATAATCATATTGGTTGTCTATTCTATTATCAACGAGTAGCGTACTATGATAAAAACTAGCAGTCAATGTATTTAGACTATCGATATAATAGTCGCCCCCAATGTAAAAATTATGACCTCTGCCCCCCCAATCCGTACTGGTTTCCTGCTTCAAAAAGCGTTGTTTACCTTCGCCCAACGAAATTCGTTTCAATTCGCTTCTGACAGTTAAATCGCGGTAACGGAAGCCAACATCGCCAAAAAGATTAACCTTATCCGTTTTATAACTCAAATTAATATTTCCATTATGATTTGTAGGACTAGTCCAAGTGGTCTGAACACTTCCGTTTAGACCGGTTAACATATTTTTTTTCAGTACAATATTGATTATTCCCGCAGTTCCTTGGGCTTCATATTTCGCTGACGGATTATTAATCACCTCTATTTTCTCAATAGAGCTAGCCGACAGCTGCTCTAATCCATTATTGGCGGAGATAACCGAAGGCTTTCCATTGACCAGTATACGGACACCCGATTCTCCACGAATGCTAATATTTCCCTTACCGTCAACGTTGACAGAGGGCACATTGTTTAAAACATCATTGGCCGTACCTCCTTTAGCTGACAGATCTGATCCTACATAAAATACCTTCTTATCCAGCTCGAGTGACAATCCTGGCATCATTCCGGTAACCTCAGCACCTTCCAGCAATTGGGTTTTAGCCTGCAACATTACTGTACCGAGGTCCTTATTGCTATCTATTTGTTGCCTAGGAAGCAATAATGCCTGGAACGAAACAAAACTTATTATGATATCGTAGTAGCCTTTCTCAACAGAAACTTTAAATTCTCCATTTGCTGAGGCCATCGTAGTCGTTAGCCCTTGTACTCCTGATATAGCTCGTAAGGTAATGCTGGCACCATCCAATGGTAATTGTGTTTGCCGACTGTGCACACTTCCTTTAACAATGACTTTCTGAATTTCCTGCCCTAGACCGCGATCAGTAAAAAGACTTACCAGTAAAATAATTAATATCGCTTTTATTGTCTTCATAACATTGAATTTGCTACGAAAATGCGGGATTCTCAGTTAGGAAAGATGGTTTGACGATAGATAAGTCGAATAAAGCAGATTAAAACACACTATTGAAGGCAAATGGATTTTGTCGACAGAATAACTCCATTTATAGGGCTATTTGCGGTATTCGTCTTTTACTGATACCTTTCTTTTATAGAAACGTTATCTTTGATACTAACATGTCAATTGTAGAAAAAGCTATTCGCTATAGTACTATTTATCGGGTTTCTAGCCACGTATTATTCTGGTTGGTAGTTTTCATCGTTCCTCAATATCAAACGGATATGAGTATCCGTGATATGCTGATCCAAAACTCATTTTACGTCTCTTTTTACATGATGGCTTCTTATTTTGTAGCTTATTTTATCATCCCCAAGTTTCAAAAAGGAGAAAATTATTTGATTGTTATTCTTTATTTTACAATAGGCGGTTATCTACTTAGTGCTACTTCACGGATCATGGTTGTCTATATGCTTGAACCCTTGATACGTAAGCCTCCATACAGCCAGGAGTCGATATTGGAAATTATTACCGATCTCAGAAAACTCATAACAGATTATTTCCTTCAAAACTTTTCATTGGCATGGATTTTCGGCTTTATCAAACTATCGAAAGACCAATATCTGATAAGACAACGTACATTACAGTTAGAAAAGGAAAAGGCAGAAGCTGAATTAAATGCTTTAAAAGCGCAATTAAATCCACATTTTCTATTTAATACCTTAAATAATATCTATAGTCTTTCGTTGATCAACTCGCCAATCACTTCTTCGTCAATCGCGGGATTGGCGGAAATCTTAGATCACATACTTTATCGCTGCAATAGCAATTTTGTTCCGATGTCTACAGAGATTAATCTGCTCGAGAATTACATTGCATTGGAAAAAATTAGATATGACAAGCGTCTAAACGTACATTTTAATCATGTTATCGACCAAGATGTACAAATCGTCCCGCTCATCCTATTATCAATCATAGAGAATGCATTCAAACATGGTGCGGGAGAAGATATAGGCGAACCGCGCATCGCTATTGATCTAATAGTGCGGGAAGGCGCTCTACATTTTAAAGTGGAGAATACATATGTTGATCAAAAAGAGCAGGTATACACTGAAAAAATAGGTATGAGCAATTTACGCAAACAATTAGCATTAGTTTATCCAAAAAATCATGAATTTACAACATATATTTCAGAAGGCAGATTTGTAACTTTACTCAACATATTCAATTTAACTATTGATGATAATCGATTCAAAAATAAAAGTACGATGTCTTTTAGTTGATGATGAACCGTTAGCAATTCAATTGCTCCAAACTCATCTAAAAAGAATGGAGATATTCGAAGTGGCAGCAACTTCTACTAATGCTCTAAAGGCCCTGGAAATTATACGACATGAGGCAATTGACCTCATGTTTTTAGATATTAAGATGCCACAGTTAAATGGAATAGATTTTTTAAAAACACTGAAGCATCCCCCGGCTGTTATTATTACAACTGCTTTTAGAGAATATGCCATAGAGGGATATGATCTGGATGTTGTAGATTATCTATTAAAACCTATTACTTTTGAGCGTTTTTTTAAAGCAATAGACCGTTATCTTAGAAACCGAAAAATTCAGTCCCAAAACATGATGCCTGAGGCAAAAGACCAAGCGATCACAATCAGGTCAGGTGGAAAATTCCATAGGCTGGAGATTGCTAATATTCTTTATATTGAAAGCAACAAAGATTATATTACTATCCACAGTAGCCAACGAATTGTGACAACTAAATATAAAATCACCGTAATTGAACAAGAATTAAAGCAATTCAATTTTCTTCGTATTCACCGATCTTTCCTCATTAATACAAATAAAATCACAGCTTTTACCACGAATGATATCGAAATTGGAAAACAAATGATTCCGATTGGCACCAATTACAAAGAACTTGTTCAACAAGCATTAAAATATCTTTGTTTAAAATGATTTGCCAAAAATTGCAGACCAACAAAAACCCTAGAAGTCTAGTATAGGTTTCAAATTTTTGGGAGAAACTGCAAGTACTTATTTTGCGCGCTTTGATTTACTATCGGATGAAGGAGCTTAATAATATTTTCTTAATTTTATGGTTAATATCAAAAGGAATGGAAGTGCTCTTCTAATAAGTTTGCTTAACCAAACTTAAGGCATCAGAATGGAATATAGCGTAGAATGCGAAAAACCATTCGCTCTTTTGAACAAAGTTAAATAGGCCTTTTGAACAAAATAAGAAATATGGAAGCTTCCTAATTTTGTCTCATTAATAATAATTAGATGTATTCAAAATGGAAAAAAATAATTATCAGGGAGCTCAACAACATCCTATAGTTTCAGGCTTCAATGCAAAATCAACATCGAATGAAGTAATCGAAAACATCGATCTTACTGGGAAAATAGCAATTGTCACTGGTGGAAATACCGGGATTGGACTGGAAACAACTAAAATTCTCTCAACAGCAGGAGCTACAGTAATCGTACCCGCACGAGATTTTAAAAAAGCAGAGAAGAATCTGGAAGGAATAGCCAACGTTGAAATTACCGCAATGGATTTAATGTCACCAACATCGATTGATACCTTCGCTGAAAATTTTATTGCTTCGGGAAGACCTTTACATTTACTGATCAATAATGCCGGTATTATGTGGGTACCTCTGCGTAGAGATGAGCGGGGTATAGAATCACAGCTTGCCACCAATTACTTGGCATTATTCCAGCTTACTTCCAGATTATGGCCTTCACTAAAGAAAGCCAATGGCGCACGAGTGGTTAATATTTCTTCTCACGGTCATCATTTTGCACCCTTTGATTTTGATGATCCTAACTTTTTGCATAAAGAATATGAAACATTGCAGGGATACGGACAATCCAAGACGGCTGTCAATCTTTTTTCAATGGAACTTGATGTACGAGGACAATCTTCTCATGTCAGAACTTATGCCGTTCACCCAGGCTCTATTGCTGGGACAGAGCTAGGCAGGGAAGCTCCATTGGAGCTGTTTCAAAAAATGGGATTTGTAGATGCTGATGGCAATATGTTACCCGAAATAGCAGCATCACTAAAGACTGTCCCACAAGGTGCTGCTACAACAGTATGGTGTGCAACGAACTCACTATTAAATCATATTGGTGGTATATATTGTGAAGATGGAGATATTGCTGAATTATCATCAGATAGTGGATATCAAAAAGGTGTAAACCCATACTCATTGGATGAAAGCCTTGCAAAAAAATTATGGAAACTTACTGAGGAAATGACAGGTATCAGATTTAATCCAGAAGCATCTTTTTGAACAAAATAAATGATGTTATTTTTATCTTTATAGTATTGATTTACTTTTTAAAAAAAACAAAATCATGGAATACCAAGCCCGCTATATCACCGAAGACATAAAGCTCTCCAGTTATGAAGACAAATTTTTCAAGTCGGACATAATGTTTGACCAACATATGCTGGTATGGTTTCTTTCAGGTGAAACCAAGATTGTGCAAGCTGACGCCTCCTATATCTTTGGAAAAGGTGATATATTTCTGATTCCCAGAAATCAATTGGCCACTATTATCAACTATCCTAAGAATGATGAACCGCATAAAACGGTAGTCATGCATTTATCACGGGAGATATTAAAAAATTATTATGCAGCCAAAAATATAAAACACCAACCGCAAAAATCATCGAGAATCTTTTGCTTCAATAATCATCCGTTACTGGAAAGCTGTCTTGCGTCACTCATCCCTTATTTTGAGATGAAGGATATACCTGCAGATATTGCATCTATTAAAATTACAGAAGCCATAAGCATTCTTAGAACCCTAGACAAGGAGATCGATCTTGTTCTAGCTAATTTTGAGGAGCCAGGAAAAATTGACCTTGCCAATTATATGGAAAAGAATTTTATGTTCAATCTTCCACTTGAAAAGTTTGGTTATCTGACAGGCAGAAGTCTAACAACATTTAAACGTGATTTCAAAAAGGCTTTCACCATGACTCCACAACGATGGTTAACACAGAAGCGTTTGGAACTAGCCTATTATCAGTTGACCGAAAAGAAAAAGAAGCCCCAGGAAGTTTGTTATGAGGTAGGATTTGAAAACCTATCTCATTTTTCCTTTGCCTTTAAAAAGCAGTTTGGAATTGCTCCAAGTCTATTAGTATCCCCCTCTGTTACTTCGTAGGGGATAAAATGACATTTTTCGATCCTCACTATGCCTCTGGGTATTATCCCTACTTACATTGATATGTGGATTTTGAACGACTAGTTTATCAGATTTTTTAAAATCACTTACATTTTTTCCTGTGTGGATGTTGGCAAGTATTTTGACGACGATTGTTATAAGCCTATCTAACCGTTTACGATTTCTCCACCATTAGGGTGCAAAACTTGACCGCTCATAAAATGTGAATCTTTGCTAGCTAGAAATAGAAAGCTTGGTGCTATTTCATTTGGCATTCCTGCCCTTCTCATTGGAGAGTCACTTCCGAATTCGGAGTTCTTTTTGGGGTCAAATGAAGATGCTATTAATGGAGTCCATATCGGACCTGGGGCAACAGCGTTTACCCTAATTCCTTTAGCTATAAGATTTGCTGACAAACTTCGAGTGAAAGAAATTATTGCCCCTTTTGTTGCAGAATAATCTATCAACTTTGGACTGCCTCGATAAGCAGTCACCGAGGATGTGTTAATTATACTTGCCCCCTTCTTAAGATAGGGTATGGCATACTTCGTAATCCAGAAATAGGAAAAGAAATTATTCTGAAAAGTCTTTAATAGCTGTTCGGTCGTAATTTTTTCAATGGATTCTGTTTCCCAATGAAGGCCAGCATTATTAACGATAATATCAACTTTCTTATGAGTTTTTATCGTAATTTTAATTACTTTTTTACAGTGATTTTCTTTTCCCAAATCACCTTTAATCAGTGTGCATTTTCTAGAGAAGGATTCAACATCTTTTTGAGTTTGTTTTGCATCTTTTGTTTCACTAAGATAGGCTACAACGATATCAGCTCCCTCCTTCGCAAATAACAAAGCTACAGCTTTCCCTATGCCGCTATCTCCTCCGGTAATTAACGCTACCTTATTTTTTAATTTTCCTTCTTTAGGATACTTTAATGGAGAAGTATCAGGAACTGGTGTCATATTTATTTCTAATCCCGGTCGCTTTTGCTTTTGCAAAGGTCGATTTTTTTTAATTGCTACTTTTTTCATACTAATTCTTTCAAATAACGACAAACAACATGCGAATTCCATAATGTATTAGAAACAAATAGTCCTTCTTCCGAAGGGCTATTTGTTTTTACTTTAGGAAGGTACTTTTCTTGATTTTTCTCTCTCCCATACACGATGGCCTCTCATAATCGCTATAAAATCCGTTGTTAGATTATCCTTGCTTTCGAAAATAACACCTTTGTCTTTTTTAATAAATGATCTTTCAGCTAACTCTTCAGCACCTTGTGCAAATGCCAAGATCTTACAGTGTCGGTAACCTTCATTGATAAAATGGAGGTAATCGGCATTTTGTGCAAGAGTTTTTACCGATTCACCTGCTGGTGTGAAGAATGCATCGTAACAAACTGACGCTTCAGTAAGATATGAATGCTGGATATCTTCTTCTGTTCCTTCCTTGAACCGGATCTTTCCTACATGAGATGCAATCAGCACGGCTTGCGCCCCTTCCCTCTCAAGTGCTGTTTTCATTTTATCTATAGAGGATTTACTAGCTCCATTATCAACAAGGAAAGCAACCTTTCTGGTCTTGATTGTACCCTCTCCTTCTCTTACCTTCATGCTCAAAGCAGCAGACTTTTCAACTTCTGGTTTGACGGGTTTTAGAGGATATTTGGGATGGTTTTGCCGTGCAAATTTGAGGGTTAATGGATCAAGTTCTTCTGGCGGGGTCAGCCCGAGATTTCTACCAACATTTTCTGCTAATTTTTGGTCTATCTGATTCAAAATAGCCAGTTCTCGCTTTCGTATATTGACATCGTTCACTTTCGAAAGCTCAAAACTCAGGGCATTGACCATGTGGTCCTGTTCTTCTGGACTCTGTGAATTAAAAAATAGTTTTGCTTGTGTAAAGTGATCGGCAAAGGAATCTGAGCGAGCCCTAACTTTTGAACCATCAATAGGTTGCTTGTGGGATTCAAATCCTACCCCATCATTAAGCATTGCGTGATAAGGGCACCCCACAGCCTTACTGTTAGGGAAATAACTCACAGCACCTTTAGGGATTTCAGCCCGGGCAAAACCATCTTTTTGGTTATTATGTTTACCAGTCACTGGACGATTGATAGGAAGTTCATGGAAATTTGGCCCACCTAATCGATAATTTTGGGTATCCATGTATGAAAATATCCGTCCTTGTAAAAGCGGATCATCCGAAACATCTATACCTGGCACCAACCTGCCCGGGTCGAAAGCGGCTTGTTCGGTCTCTGCAAAAAAATTCTCTGGGTTGCGATTTAGTGTCATCGTTCCTATAATCTGAACTGGCACAAGCTCCTCAGGAATAATCTTGGTCGCATCAAGAATGTCAAACGAGTATTTCAATTCATCTGTTTCAGGAATCAATTGAACTCCGAGATCCCATTGCGGAAAATCTCCTTTGTCAATAGCTTCATAGAGATCCCTTCGATGAAAATCGGCATCAAATCCTGAAATCTTTTGGGCTTCGTTCCATGCGACTGAATGTACACCTAATCTTGGTTTCCAATGAAATTTAACGAATGTGCCTTTTCCTTGGGCATTCACAAATTTAAATGTATGTACGCCAAAACCTTCCATCATCCTTAAACTTCTGGGTATCGCACGATCTGACATAGTCCACATAATCATGTGCGCAGATTCGGGCATCAGCGAGATAAAATCCCAAAAGGTGTCATGTGCGGATGCTGCCTGTGGCATTTCGCTGTTCGGTTCTGGCTTTACAGCGTGGACGAGATCTGGAAAGTTCATCGCATCCTGAATAAAAAAAACTGGAATATTATTCCCCACGAGATCGTAATTACCTTCTTCGGTATAGAATTTAACAGAGAAACCTCGTACATCTCTAGCAAGGTCGGTAGAACCTTTGAAACCCGCTACAGTCGAAAATCTTGTAAAAAGAGGTGTTACTGTTCCTTTTTTTAAAAATGCGGCGGTTGTATATTGGGATAGGTCAGCAGTGGCTTCGAAAATACCATGGGCTCCTGATCCACGCGCATGAACGACACGTTCTGGTATACGTTCGCGGTCAAAATGCATCAGCTTGTCAAAATAAATATGATCCTGCTGCAATGATGGTCCCCTCTCCCCGGCCTTTAAGGTATTGTTGTTGTCAGAAATAGGCACACCATCGTTAGTGGTCATAATCTGTTGAGAATTATCCACTAAACGCTGATCAATCTCAGCCGTTTTTAGATTCTTTTCTTTTTTCATATCCAATTCTGTTCTTGTTTATACTAGTATGGGAAAAAATATATTATCAATTCGTACAAAAAATATATAAGAAATAATGCTTCTATATGAGTGTAAGAATGAAATAACAACAATATATCTTACAGCAAATCAAAATGCGATAAATCAAATATTTGACTAATTGTACGTGGTGAAAAAATATTTGTGCAGCAATTGCATATTTAAAACAAATGCTATGTTAGAAACGTTTGAATTTTGCGAAAAAAGGCATAATTATGAATGGATCCTAGTTTCTTTTTTATACAAATTTCTTTTAAAATTTTAACCTTTCATTTTCATATATTTGTCTCGAAATTAGAGCACAATGAAAAAGAAAATTGTACTTATTCAGGATGACAAAGACATTCTGAATGTAATGGATGAAATTTTGGAAGACGAGGGTTTCGATACTGTTGCGTCATTGACAACTGAGCCAATTGACAGGATTGACGATATTGATCCTGACCTTGTTATAGTTGATGACAATATCAAGGGAAATAAAAAAGGATCGAAAGTGATTGAAGAATTAAAAAATGATCCTGAAACCGAAGAATTATCTGCTGTATTAACCTCCACATCCAATGATCTTCCTAGAACTGCTAAGGAATGTAAAGCTGATGACTTTATTGAAAAGCCTTTTGATATTGATCATATGATCGAGGTTGTAAAAAAGAATGCCTAAAATTATGCTCACTTTTACATTTTATAGAAAAGTAGATTTTATTAAATTATAAACTTCACTTTTTTCACTTTTAGTTGTAGCATTATAAAAAATTCGATATTTGGAATTATCAATGAAATCTACAAATATGATTGATTTTCAAATTTGGATAGTGCTTTTAAAAGGTCTATGCCTTTTGCTAATACAGGTTTGAACAAGTCTCCTTTGTCTTTTAAACGTTCGGCCATATTGAAGATATTGAAATCAGTTGGGCGAAGACCTTTTTTAACTTCAGCCCATTCTAAAGGAGCAGAAACAGGTGCACCGGGTTTTGGGCGTATACTGTACACACTCGCCAAGGTCTGCGCTCTTCTATTCTGTAGATAATCCAGATAGATTTTCTTTTTGTCCCTTTTTTGAAGGCTTCTTTCTAATGTGGTAAGCTCAGGAAGTTTCTCCTGAACCAATTGCATGAGTATATGTCCAAAACCCTTCACCTGGTCATAGGTATATTTCCCTCCCATAGGTATATAGACATGAATACCGGAGCTTCCTGAAGTTTTTGGATATCCTACAATACCTATTCTATCCAACACTTCTTTCACAACTAGAGCCACTTCTATGACGTCCTCAAATGTATTTTTTTCGGAGGGGTCAAGATCGAGTACTAGATAATCGGGAAATTCAGCTTTTTGTACACGGCTGGTCCACACATTAAGCTCAATACACCCTAAATTGTTGAGGTATGCCAATGTTTCTTTATCATTACAAATAATATAATCGAGGTATTTATCATTAGTTTCAGAATATACTTTCTCTAATGTCACCCAATTAGGTGTATGTTCATCCGCATCTTTCTGATAAAAACTTAATCCTCCAATGCCATTCGGAAAACGATTGAGTGACTGGGGACGGTTTCTAAGATGGGGCAGAATAAACTTAGAAATACGCTGATAATAATCAACAATATCTCCCTTGCTAACTCTATCTTCGGGAAAATATAGCTTTTTCTGATTGGTAAGGAGCACCTGCTGCTTGCCAATCTTCTTCACTTGATCTTTTTCAGGGGCTTTTCTCGGTATTTTAGATTCCATTTTAGTTTTTTTATCAGGTACGTCTGTCGTAAATTTAACCTCTAGTGGATCAATGTCTTCTCTTAATCTTAAAAAAACAGGATGCCGGTAAATATGATCCTTTGTAAGCTCGGTAAACTTGATCTCGGCGACCATCTCAGGTCTAAGCCAGGTTGCTCTGGAATTAGTCTTGGGTGTTACTTTAAATGCCGATTCTTTCACCCTCAGTTGTTGCATTTTCTGGTATAACTCTCGGAGGAGTTTATCCGTAAATCCAGTTCCGCTATGTCCACAAAAAACCAGCTCATCCTCCAAATACTTTCCTAAAATAAGTGATCCAAATTGCTTTCTAGCCCCCTTAGGTTCCGTAAATCCGCAGATCACCGCTTCGTCGCTTTTATGAATTTTTATTTTCAGCCACTCCGAACTTCTGGTATTCTCTTTATATGTACTGTCCAGTTTTTTAGCAATAATACCCTCCAACCCCATATCTTCAGCAGCTTGAAAAAAATCTTTCCCCTTTTCAAGGATATGGTCGTGATACTGGATAATTTCGTTTTCTGCTAAGGCTTCTTTTAATAATTCTTTCCGTTGCAAATAAGAAAGATTTTCAGTCGAATGCCCGTTCAACGATAACAGATCGAAAACCTGATATATTAGCACCAAATCTATGTTTTGTTCCCCAATCCGCTGCAACCATTGGAAATTGGGCTTTCCTTTATCATCATAGGCAACGATTTCACCATCGAGTACCATCTCATGTTTTTGAATTTTGAGTGAATCAGCAATTTTTTTAAAGGATATTGAAAAATCTAGTCCGTTTCTGGAATATAACTGAATAACTTCATTTCGCAGATCCGCTATAGCCCTGTATCCATCCCATTTTATTTCAAAAGCCCAGTCTTTGTCATCGAAAGGTATATCGCTTGTTTTACATAACATGGGTCTGATGAAACCGGGTAATTTCTTTTCCTGGGAAAGTGACTGCGCATAATTTTTATAATGCTTCAGACTTTCGGCAGTTTCATTTTTTTTTTTGCTGGTCTTCTTCTGAAGATAAGCTGTGACTTTAGAATTTTTTGAAATATGCTCTTCGGCATCATAATCTTCGGAAACAGAATACTTGTCTTTATGCTTAATGAGCAGCCATGCATTCTCTTCTGCGGTGTTTTTTATTTTTACCAGCGCGAACTCACCTTTCAGCTTCTTACCATGTAAAATAACTTTTAAAGATTGTTTATGCAATTCAGCACGCATGATCAGATCGTCAGTTTTTCCAGTTATTTTTTCTAATGGTTCATAAGTTCCTTCATCCCAAATTTCAACTTCTCCGGCACCGTAATTTCCTTGGGGAATACTTCCTTCAAATCTTCTATATTCATAGGGATGATCTTCCACCATCATTGCCAATCTCTTGTCTGATGGATTAAGGGAAGGACCTTTTGGAACGGCCCAGCTTTTAAGAACTCCTTCCATTTCCAACCGGAAATCGTAATGCAGACGTGTTGCGGCATGACGTTGAACCACAAATTTTAATTTTGTGGTACTTTCGTTCTGTTTGCCTTCCGGTTCGGAAGTTGTCTTAAAATCTCTCTTTTTATGATATTCTTCTAATGGCATCATGAATAAATTAGAGTTTCTACAAGGATTAATGATCAGTCTTTTAATCTACCCTACTTTTCTTTTTCCAGACTCGAGACTTGCTTTCAGCATTGCCATAAGATCCGTCGCTTTTCCTGCGGGTTCTTTGGTTTCCTTAGGTTTTACGTTTTTACCCTTTGCTTTCTGTTTTATAATTTTCAGCAGATCCTCATTGTAGGTGTCTCTGTACTTTGAAGGATCAAAAGTCTCGGCTAATGATTTAATTAAGGTTTCTGCCATTTTCAGTTCTTCGGGTTTTGGCGCTTTTCCTGATGGAATTTTCAACTCACTATAATTTCTCATTTCTTCAGGATACCGCATTCTGTTCACCATCAGAACTTTATTTTCGTAAGGGCGAATCATACACAGGATCTCCCTTTCTCTTAGAATGAATGAACCTATTCCTGCCATTTTGGTTTTCTGTAGTGCTTCCAGTAATAGTCTATAGGCCGCTTCGCCATTTTTTTGAGGCTCCAGAAAATAAGGTGTTTCGAAAAGTGCAGGGTCCACTTCATCTTCCTTTACAAACTGAATAATACTTAAGATTTTAGATTTTTCAGGGCTTACAGCCTCAAAATCGGCATCCTCCAGTACAATATATTTGTCTTCTATTTTGTAGCCTTTTACTATATTTTCCCAGGCTACTTCTTTATTGGTATTTTCATTTACCCTTTTGTATTTGATATTGCTGAAATCTTTTTTGTCCAGCATATCCAAATCCAAAGTACTCGATTCACTAGCCGAGTATAGTTTGATCGGTATATTCACCAACCCAAAACCTATTGCTCCATTCCAGATTGCCCTCATATGTTTTGTTTTTTTAAGCTACAGTACCAATCCCTCGCTAAATTGGTTTAAACATCTTCTGATTTCATCAGCCCTTCTTGTCTGTAAATTAACGCCCTACTCCTTTTACCATTTGGTAACTATATAGAGAACAAGTCCTTACAGGGAAAAGTTTTATAGAGATAGATTTTTATATACATATCTTGCATTGTTAATTGCATAAAAAAGGGGAATAAATATTGTTATGTAACTGAACGTCGATAAGTAACAGGATCTGCATCTCTGCGTAAATAAATTGTAATTAATCTAATAAAGACTTCATATCAATTTTGAATCTTTCTTCATCAATATCTTCTACAGACTTGCACAATTTATTTAAATTTGATAGGGACTCCACTCTAGTTACGAACCAACAAGTCCGACTTTGAATATGGTGGCAGTTTTTACAACTCAAAGGAAGACTTTTCAGTTTTTTTTGACTTTCTCACAGCATTAACCGATCAACTGGATAAATATTATCATGCTAACGAACCAGCGAACAGCTATTTAAAAATTCTCGATGAAAATGGTTTTTGGGAAAAATCGCGTAAATTAGAATTGATCAGGAAAAATTAAATATATACACTATTTTTCCATAGAAATGGGCTATGAAAACCTGCTGTCTTTCGAGGAAAAATGGAGTAAGAAATATCCACTTGCCGCCAAATCCTGGTTGGATAACTGGACCAATCTTTCCACTTTCTTTCAGTACGAGGAACAGGTTCGCAAAATTATATACACGACAAATTCGATCGAGGGAATGCATCGTCAGATACGAAAAATCATTAAACCGAGCGAAGCGAGCTCATGAATGCCTTAAGAATAAACTCTAATGAATAATCTAAAGGAGCTTTCAGCTCTGAATAGGCACTAATGAAATTGATGTATCTGATCATAAAGGATATCGCAAAAAAAAGGACGATGCAAATGCATAACTGGGGCTTGACCATATCCCAACTTTATATTAGATTTGGGGATAGGCTCATACTGGAAAGAGATTTTTAAAATTTAATCCTATGACACAGTTCGTGTTACACTCCCATCAATTAATCATAACGAAAGGATGCAACAAACAGATACAGTTCTTTTAAGTTTCTATTCCTGCTGACCTCTATTTTTTGGAAGTTCAGGTGATTGATTTTTATTATATTCGTCTATTTTTTGTGTTGCTGCCATGGAGACAACCAAATCATTTAGCATGGAGCTTGCAGCCGTCGGCGAGTTCGGAAGTAAAACCAAATTGCTTCTGCTATTGGCTCCAATAGCATTCAGCGTGTCATAATGTTGAGTAACCACAATTAAAGCAGAGGCTTCCTGAGCGTTGATATTAGCCGCATTGAGCATTTTCACAGATTCTTCCAGTCCTCTTGCAATCTCCCTTCTCTGGTCTGCAATACCTTGTCCTTGAAGCTTTTTAGATTCTGCTTCAGCTTTTGCAACAGCAACAATTCGGATTCTTTGCGCTTCGGATTCATATTCTGCAGCAGTCTTTTCACGTTCGGCAGCGTTGATTCTGTTCATGGCGTGTTTTACCTGTTCATCAGGATCGATATCTGTCACTAAAGCTTTGATAATATCGTAACCATAACTTTGCATCGCTTCCTGCAATTCACTTTTTACGGCAATGGCAATATCATCTTTTCTTACAAAAACGTCATCTAATTTTGTTTTTGGAACTTCAGCACGCACAACATCAAAAACATAAGACGTAATCTGATTCTCAGGATTTTCTAGACGATAATAAGCGTCTCTTACATTCTCTCTGATCACCTGATACTGAACAGAAACTTTCATCTTTACGAAAACATTATCCAACGTTTTGGTGTCGATAATGACATCCAATTGCTTTATTCTAAGATTCAGGCGTTTGGAGATTTGATCAAAAAACGGAATTTTTAAATGCAAACCGGCGTGGCTTACTTTCAAAAATTTACCTAACCTTTCTACCACAGCTGCAGATTCTTGTTTTACAGTATAAAAGGAAGCAAATAAGGTAATAAGTCCGAAAAAGATTAGAATTCCTAAATATATCATATCCTTAAATTTATTATTGGTGATACACGAATTTACACCTTTATATTGTCATTCTAGCAGCAATTCCTTTTATTTTATCTTTGTTACTTCTTTTTTCAATTTTGTTCAGATTGACTGTACAATGATTTCCAAATGCAATATTCAATCGACAATAATTAATATCGGTCTTTATCAGAAAACTTAAAATCCTGTATTCTGGGTAAAGGTCGTATCAAAACTCTTTTTTTTCTTACTTTCGGTACTTCGGCTGAACCTAATTTTTCATCGGATTCGATTCGAATCCCCGTAATCAGGTTAAATTTTGTTTCTGTGAATATGGTGTTTTCGTCAATATAGCCCTTAGTTGTGTCGCTTGTGAGTTTATCAACATAAATCAATTCAAAATTGCCCTTGTTATATTTGAAGTGGTAAGTAATGTTTCCTCCCTTAATTTCACTCCACATTTTTAAAACTCCTTTTTCTATAAAGAAATTCGGAATTTGAAAGCCATTAAATTTGCCATGGTTTTCAGTAGGAAATTGCGGTTCGATGATTTTATCGGACGATACAGCCAAAGTTAGCTTTCCATTAGGCTGAGACAGGAAAACTTGTAACCTCAACGGCCTTGTTTCATCAACAGTATCCATTTTCACAGTTATTTTGTCCATTTTACCATCGTGATTTAAGTCCCCCTTTTCTTCTCTAACCTGATAAGTATAATTGTTTTTATTTTCAACATTTTGAGAGAATACGCTCATTGGGACTGTAATTAAAATAGATATAAGATAACGGTAAAAATTTTTATTAATTCTATTCATCTTGTTTGTTTTGACCTGCTTTTCGAGTTCACCTTATATCCCGTCAAGAAAACTACACTACCTATCAATCCGTAATGAAACTCCTATGATTATGCATTTTCTTTTCATTAAATTTTGCTGGTGCGCCAAGCGTTGTTTGTATTTTATTATTATTCAATGATTAAAAATCTTCCTGATTATATCTTTACTAATTTACTTTATTTGTATGATACATCACCACTTTATTTGAATGCAAAATTTGAATACAAATCCTGTTAGTGCAAAGTCACATTTTTTCAACGCAATTGCTAGTTCCCATAACTTATTTTTTGATACGGTTGGTCTTTAATTGTTTGAGTTCATATAGGGAATTTTATTTAAGGAGTTAGATATTTTTTCCTTTATCAATCTGGTTTATTAACTTCAAAACCATTGCAGGCAATGGGATTAAATTGATAGAGTTTCTCAAATTGACAGATGAAAAAATTGCTGCAAATGAAATGATTAACTGGATAATCACATTAAAAGATGATCCTAAAATGATTGGAACTATAGGTTATTATCATATTAAACCTGAGCATTATAGGACAGAAATTGGCTATATGTTACTTCCAAACTTCCAGGGACGGAGTTATGTCACTGAAGCTATCGCTGAGGTCGTCAAATATGGCTTTAAGAGAATGAAACTTCATTCGATTGAAGCAGTAGTTGATCCGATAATTCACTATTTTTCTCTCATTAACCGTTTGCATATTGCCAATCATAAGTCCTGTAAGAAATCTAAAAGTATATCGTGATTATATCCTAGTTTAGTAAGAAATATAAACCCATGGAAGAAACTAATTTTTACACAGATATTATTGAAAGCATCAAACTTATTTTTTCCTTCTTGCAAAAAAATATGGTTTCTCGGATTTTGAAGAACGCCAAATTGCTTATGAAATGCATTATGAGGCTCATAAAGATGATATAATGATTGATATTTGGTTTGAAGCAATTGTATCTACCCCAATTTGGGCAAAAATAAACAACTATTACATTGATAATCTAGAGCTTGAAAACGAAAATATAAAAAGGTACAATAAAAGATTAGATGAAATATATGACACTATAGAGGAAAATTCTGATACAAAATGTTTTGAAAATGAATTCTCTCAATACCATAAATATGGCCAGGAGCTTAACACATTTTATCTGACGGAAATTGCAAACCTACTAAAAAGGTATTCTTCTGTATTAGAAGGTAATTTTGAACTACTGGAAGCTAATACGCAATTACTTATCGCTGCTAATAAAAAAGAGACAGACGCCCTTCGAATAGAAAAAGGCACTTACACAATTGAGTTTCAATTATTTTCAAAAGATGACTACGATATGTATATAGAATTTGACTCTTTGGAAGACGCAAAAAGATATATATCAGAAGATGATACTATAAAGGTTTACAGAATATTGGATTGCCATATGAATCCAATAAATTGAAAGGAGAGTAGCGAAGGACATTGTCTCATAAAGTGTGTAAGTTATAAAAATGCGGAGTTGGAAAGGACTTCGCATTTTTTATTTACTTAACTTTATAAGAGTATGATTGACAAGGATTCACTATTAAACGACAAGGAGTTCTTAAAGAGTTTTAAGGACGGCTTGGAGCTGCAATCGTTTTTCCGCGAGTTACAGGCACGTGCAGTATCGCAAATGCTTGAAGGAGAAATGGACGGCCACCTTGGCTATGAAAAGCATGAGCACAGTGGTCAGGGTAATTCACGCAACGGATATACGAGCAAAAAGGTCCGTGGCGATCAGGGAGATCTGGAAATTCAGGTTCCCCGGGATCGCGATGGCACATTCAATCCCATCATCGTTCCCAAACGCAAGAACATGATTGACGGAGTGGAGAACGTGATCGTTTCGCTGTATGCCAAAGGCATGAGTGTTTCGGATATAGAAAATATGATGCGGGATGTGTATGGATTTGACCTTTCTGAATTGACGATTTCCCGGATTACCGACCGTGTCGTGGATGATGTGATCGCCTGACAAAACCGCCCGCTGGACAACGTATATCTGATTGTCTGGATGGATGGCATTGTTTTTAAGGTCAGGGAGAACTCCAAAGTGGTCAATAAGACCATTTATCTTGCTGTGGGCCTGAACAGGGATAGCTATAAAGAAGTTCTGGGTATGTGGCTGGGCAAAAATGAAAGTGCCAGTTTTTGGATGGGAATCCTGACAGACCTGAAATCCCGGGGCGTAGAGGATATGCTGATTACAGCGACTGATAATCTCAATGGTTTCTCCGCTACTATACTATACGGAGTGTTTTTCCTGAGTGTAGTACCCAGGTCTGTGTTGTCCATCAGATCAGAAATCCTACTATAAGATAGGCTAAAGACTCGTCAAGAAATTTATTTTTCAATTCCATTAATCCCGCTAGCTGGGGCATAGACCTATACAGCGTGGAAAATATTGCCCATTCTTCCTCCCCAGGGTAATATTGTTCCAATTTTATAATCTTTTAAAAACATCCAAATCATCCTTGTATGCTTTCTTGTAAAATACTATTATCATATTCGTATATTGCAGTTACATTTTTTTAAACTTGCCATTTTTTAGTAAAGCATATGTTTCTGTTTCAAAAATGGGCTCTTCATTCATCCAATTTGAGCTCGTTATGACTATTTTATCTTTTTCAATTTGGCTCCTTTTACCAAATGCAGATTCTGCTATTTCGTCATAAGAAATTTGAAGTTTATCGATGATTTTGTATTTTTTATCTACTGTAATCAATGTTGTGAAGAGCTCGTGCTCACCGCACTGATAGCTAACCACAATGGAAGTAAAATTTTCAGAGAAAGGTATTTTGTATTTTAACCTGAAATCTGTTGCATCGTTACATCCAGGATCAAACTTTATGCGTTTCAGAAAACCAGTGTCATATACTCCATATTTTTCAACATTGTCGAAAGTAGTACTGTCTATTATCGGAAGATCCCTTAGAGGAAGCTGTGCCAATAAGTCTAGATCATAATTGAAAATTTCTTTGTCTTTTTCTATAAGAGCGCCATCATCTCTAATGCTTTTTGTTATTAGCGGTATTTTTGTCGTTTTCTTTTCCGTTTTGCTGTCGCAACCCAAGAAAATAAATACTGTTATCAACAGTAGTGTAAACAGTTTTTGCATGCTTATTCTATTTTCAGATCTATTCAATGATTAAACTCAATTCTCTATTTAAAAACTCCTTTTCTATAAATGCAAAGAGTTCCTCCTCGTTCAAAGTTGGGTGGATATCATTACCGAGCCATTTCACTGAATTTCTGTGAAGAACATATGCTGATAATTTTGTTGTCGATTTGGGCAGCATAGCTTCGCCCAATATTATCAGCACAGACTAAAGGTGAATGACATATATATTTACCAACATTGTTTATCTGATACAGCATATTCTATACATTGATCAATGGTCTTAAGTTTGCCCCGAACGATTTTATTTTTATAGAGTTTTCTTTCTCTGCTGTCACTTACACCCGTTATTAGATATTTTCCTGTTTTGTCCCATCCATAGAAAGCCGCTTTATCAAAAAAATCTGGGATAAATATAAATTTACTTTCTTTTTCAGACCACTTGTAAAATTGGTAAATATCATTATCTCTCCTGGAGCTTGCTAGATCCAGAATAAGAAGGTCTTCATATCCATCATTATCCATATCTATTATTGTTATAAAATTATAATCTCCTTTACGAAAAGTCATTCTTTTTCTACTTACAAACTCATTTTCTTTAAATTCTTTATCCTTATAATAACCATAGGTATAATAATATGAATCGCTATTTATAGTTTGCCAATGCTGAAGTTCAATAGTTCCTTCAATACATCTGTAAGCAGACTTCGGTAAAAAGATATTTGTACCCGCTTCTATTTCAGCAATGGTATAATTTTTCCCTCGTAACAAATCTTCGGATCTTGCGAGTAACAATCGGATATCTATCTTTTTCTTATTAATTTCCAACGGAATCACTATTACATATTTTGACGGAATATGCAATGTATCTATATATTTTTGCACAACCTGTTTCCTGATAGACTTAGGCTTAGGTATTCGACCGTCGATCGCTGTAGAATCAATTTTAGCTAAATTAGTATCATCCTCGTTTGAGGTGCTTCTAGATTGATTTCTTGTACAAGAAATCAACAACATGATTACAAAAACATATGCTATTATTGTAGTTGTCGATTTCATAAACTTGAACTATTAATTTCTATAAGTCAAAAGTATGGAAAAGAAACAGTTACTCGCTATAAAAAGCTATGTTTTAGTATTGTAAATGTGAAAGACTGTAAGATAGAAATGATCTTATATCTAGCTTATGAATGTTTTTTCGTAAATTGTAAGCTTAAAAATGAAATCCAGTAAACTAACATATTATTATTACAGAATTCCCTCTCCTCAAGAGTTTGAAACAGTATTCTCACATTTTTATTTTGCGGAAAATAGAACTGAAACAACAATAACCAAAACACTTTTACCATCTTTCCAAACCATCATGGTTTTTAATTTCGGAGAGCCTGCATTTTTGATTTCCAAGCAAAAAACGAAAATCAAAGTTGGAAAATGTATTGTTTTGGGACCTATTAAGTCCGCATTTGAATACGGTATCCCTCCAAACTCCAACATATTGGTTCTCAATTTCAAAGATGATTCATTCTACCGTTTTTTTGGCAAAGCATTTTTATCTAATCATTTGCCGATTCATCCCGATGAAGCAATGGAAGAAAATTGTTTTACTAGTCTATGGGCACAATTGAATAGTATAGATGGTGTACAGGAAAAGGTGGCTCATATTCTCAATTTCTGCCAGCCTTATCTCAACTTTCAAAATGTAACGTCTAATCTATTAGCTAGTTTCAAATCAGATACAATAAATCCAATCAAGTCTATTGCAGAAAAAGTACGGCAAAGTGAAAGAAACATTCAATTGATTCATAAAAAGCATTTTGGTTTCAGCGCCAAGGAGATCATCCGTTATAATCGTTTCTTTAAAGCGATTGAATTGATTCAACAGATAGATTTTTCCAATGAAAAGGTAAACTGGTTTGAAATTATCGATAAATGCGGCTATTATGATCAAAGCCAGCTTATTCACGACTTTAAACATTTTATTAATCTTTCGCCTAAGAACTACCTAAAGTTCCAGCAGGATATCTGTCAAGCTACCGGCAAATAGCTATTTTCGTTTTCTTACAATTTTCCTGATTTGCCCTATTTTAAATTTGTACTGTTCAATCAAATAAAGTAACGCTATGAAACATCTTATTACTTATGCCCATCCAAATCAGGAAAGTCTGAATGGTCAGTTTAAACAAGCTATTGAAAAAATTCTAGAACAACAAAAACAGGATGTAATCGTCAGAGATCTTTACACGCTCGGATTTGACCCTGTGCTGTCTCTGGAAGATATGACAGGTCAACGAAAAGGCATTGTCAATGAACTTATTAAAAAAGAGCAGGAATATATTTCTTGGGCAGATATACTCACCTTTATCTACCCAATCTGGTGGACCGGTATGCCGGCGATTATGAAAGGATACATTGACAGGGTATTTAGTTATGGATTTGCCTATCGTTATGATCAGGGTATACAAAAAGGGCTATTAACTGGAAAACAAGCGATAATTCTCAATACGCATGGAAAATCCAATGAAGAGTATAGCACTATCGGTATGGATAAGGCATTACTACTGACATCCGATAAAGGTATCTACACCTATTGTGGATTTCAGGTCAAAGAGCATTTCTTTTTTGATAAAGCCGATCGTGCCACTCCTGAGATCGTTGAAATATGGCTTTCTAAAATCAGAGATGTATATACTAAAATAGGCTCTCAACTTTCTAATTGTTAGAGCTCATCGTATAAGGAAACTCATCTAGCTCACTCAATTCTATTATGTCGTTACGATAGTATTAGTGGGATGGAATTATTTCAATTTATACAAAACATCTGTGGTCCTCGATCATAGGGAATGTGATTAATAAAGACTTAAAGAAAAAAGGCAGGATATTGAAACTCTGCCTTACTTTCTTCTACTTCATAGTCTGGAACATTATTATTAATGAATGCAACAACCTATATTTCAATTGGTGGAACTTTATCAATATGAAAAGCTGTTTTAAAAGTTCTGATATCTAATAGATTCTATTGACATAAACAGTAAGCACCTCTCCTTCAAATCCTTATAGAAAGCACTATTTTTGGCAATATTTTGTTATATAATCTTTCGTATCTTAATTCAGTCAATAGAATGTTCCGAGCAAAGCACATGAAAATTATAACCAGTTTTATCCTCTCACTCCTTCTCCTCTTCATGTTATCCTGTAAAGAAAAAATAAAAAATGAAGATCAGTTTGTAATTTATCAAGTAAGCCCTGATAAAGGAAATGTAAAATTGTATTGGAAAAATAATGATCATACCATTCTAAGAAGTATTGCTCGGCTGAAGAAAGAAGTTGAAGCTAGGAACGAAACATTATTGTTTGCCATGAATGGTGGAATGTTTGAGCCCGACAATTCCCCGAAGGGTCTTTATATCGATAATTTTAAAATGCTAAAATCAATTGATACATTAAAAGGCAACGGAAACTCCTACCTTCCTCGAAATGGAATATTCTACCTGACGAGAAATAATCAGACAGTAATTGTTAAAACTCAAAAATTCAGACAGAGCACGGAAATCAGGTATGCTACTCAATCTGGACCGATGCTACTCATGAACGGAGAAATAAATCCCATTTTTCAAAAAGATTCTAAAAATCTGAATATAGGGAATGGTGTAGGCATTTTGGGAAATGGGGATCTCCTCTTTGTCCTGCCCAAAGAAGAGATCAGTTTTTATAATCTTGCACGATTTTTTAAGGAATCAGGATGCAAAAATGCACTATACCTAGATGGTTTTGTTTCCAGAGCCTATCTTCCTGAGAAAAACTGGGTATAAAATGATGGAGACTTTGGAGTCATGATTGGTATAACTAAGGCTATGCGATAATTTCGGATAATTTACTTTTTTATTCGAATGTTGCCATTTCAGTAATGATATTCTCAATTAAATCTTTGGCCCGATGGAACTTTAAAATTGATGCGGCCTGCCCTGACCAAAATGATTTCAGTTCGGGATCAGACTCTGTATTTGCGGGATATGCACCAAGTTTTCCCACAATCTTGCCCTGAAAAGGGTACGGAGCCAATTGTTCCTGATAATCCTTCAATTCTTCTGTCAATCTATTTTTGATTGCTCGCGATAATCTTCCGGTAAATATTTTGGTTAGCGTGGTATATCGTGCCTCAACTGAGAATAATTTCTGCCGATAGGTTTGACTTGCACCTGATTCTTGGGTAGCCAAAAATGCTGTCCCAATCTGGACAGCATCTGCACCCAGTGAAAAAGCGGCTCTTACGCCTCGATAATCAGCGATACCACCTGCAGCTATAACTGGAATCCTGACATGATCGGCGATCTGAGGGATCAAGGAAAATGTACCTATGAGACTTTCCTCAGCTTTATTTAGAAATGAGACTCGATGCCCACCGGCATCAAAGCCTGTAGCGACTACGGCATCAATTCCCGAATTTTCAATGGCAATAGCTTCATCCAATGTGGTAGCTGCCCCTACAGTTTTGATATTCAATTGGCGGCATTTTTCTAAAATATCTACTGTGGGTATGCCATAAACGAAACTAAATACTGCTGGTCTTATTGCGAAAATAGCTTCAATTTGATTCTCAAAAGACGGACTATCATGGAGTGGAAACGGGGGTGGCTCTATTCCTGCTTCATTAAAATAGGGTTGAAATAGTTGAGTTACCTCCCGAAGGGTAAGTTCATTAAAATCCCCAATATTATCATCCTGACTTTTTACCCAAAGATTGAGATTGAAAGGCTTGTTGGTCTTTTCCCTAATTTCTTCTGAAATTGCAATAATTTCATTTGCATAAAAAGGTTGACAACCATAAGATCCTAACCCTCCACTGTTGGACACGATAGCAGCGAGATCCGTAGATGATATTTTTCCCCCGAAAGGTCCTTGAACAATAGGCAAATCAATGCCTAGTAACCGAGTAAGTTTTGTGTCATTCCACATTGTTTACATTTTTAATATTTTACAATGTAAAATTCACGCTATTTATACTACTATAAAAGGATCTACCGCACAAAAAAAATGTGATATAGATCAAAATTATTTTGTGGAATAAAGTCGGCTAAGGGTTTCCCGGCTAACGCCAAGATAAGATGCTAAAATGTGCTTTGGTAGTTTCTGTACAAGCGATGGATACTCTAATAGAAATTTTTCATAACGCTGTTTTGCACTACTACTCAACAAAGAAAGGACCCGATTCTGCAAGGCAACATTCCTACGATTGGTTTTCTTTCGAAAGAAATGTTCGATCTGATGGAACTCACGACATAGTTTTTCTCTATTATCATTACTCAGGCACAGTACTTCGGTATCTTCTAAGCAATCAATATTGACAATCGCATTTTTCTGGTAGTAATAGGCTTCATAATCGGTAATCCACCAATCTTTTAATGCAAAAAGTAAAATATGCATCTTTCCATTTTCATCACTATAGTAAGATTTCACGCAACCTGAAAGCAAAAAATAATCGAAAGTAACATGTTGGCCATCTTGTACTAAAAACTGATGTTTTTTAAATTTTTTATATATAAAGTGACCTAATATGTAATCAAATTCTTCAGGCTGGATAGCAATAATCTTCTGAAACTGATCTCTTAGAATTTCGCTCATGTTAATAACGCATATTTCAATTTATAGAAAGTTTAAGTGGATTTTAATATTCATCTCCTAAAATTACGAAATTAAAATGCTTAGCACAGCAGATTTCAAGGATTAACTTAAATAAGCTGACATCTATGATCATTGATACATTTTGGAAGGTTTCTCATATTTTAGCATGGCCGAAATAGATACAGTAGGAGCTGGTAATGAACCCTAAATGAAAGACCAATCTGTTAAATTGGTTTCTTAGAACCGAAACTCCCGTTTTTCCAATATTCCTTCGTTATATATTTCGGTATAAATTAACTGTCCTTTTTTCCTAGTATTTACTATGGGTCTTCCTGTTTCTTCATTGTATTTTTGCAGTAATTTATAAAACTTCCATGTTCCAACGGGAGAACCATTTTTATACTCCGCTTCCAAGTAAGTATAAGGATCGGTAAATTCTGAATACCGTTGTAAATCAATATGAAAATTTGATTTAAACTCTATCCATTTGCCTTCTTTCTTATGGTTTTTCACCATCCCTTGCTCCTCATCATTTTTATAGAAGCCATTATTATCATAATATCTAGAAAATTTCCCAGAAGGAAGAATCTGGTATTTACGTAAAGGTCTTAATATTAGGGGACCTTCGCTAAATTCATAATCTTGTATGGAAATTATATAATTTTCAGCGATGGTAAATAAGGTATAGTGTGCAAATCCCATTTCCCCCTCATGATGAAGATATATTCTTTTCATATCAATAAGCTTACTGTCCTTCGTTGAAATTAAGTACACTTGTTCAATAAACGGCTCGGCATAACGGACAGTATTATATACAGCTACAAAGTACAATGAATGCGCTCCATAACCCAGAAAATTAGATGCAATTTTAACACTATCATATTTCTCATTTACATTCTCACTAAATGGCAGAAAAACATCATATTCTTCGGGAAGTAACATCAGATCTTTTTTGATTACTTTTTCAAAATTTAACGCATGAAGTTCTTTCAATTTCTTTTCATTCTGTATGGTAGACAGAATGGCGTCAATGCTCTCTTGTTTTGAAATATCTGAATATCCAAAGGGTAAAACTATAAGGTTAATTTTATTTCCTTTGGAGAACACTAATCCCTTATCGCTCGAAGGTACATCTGTGTCTATTGCCTTATTCTCTATCTGAGCATTACTGTAGCTAGAAAAAAGGGAAAATAAAATGGTAAAACAAATGATATTAATTTTATACATATATAGCTAATATAAAAAGGGAACCATGAAATGGTAATTTTCTTCGAAAGAAGAATGACTTCGGACGGACCCCATACATACAACACAAATATCAATATCTGGTTTCTCAAATTAGTGCGAATACTAATATTCGTCTGCTACAATTTAATATTTGTAAATCTATTCTTGTAATTATCGATATTCCTTTTATATGAGCAAAGTAGCAGATTTCATAATTTCTTAACACAACTTGTATTTAAAACATGATATCCACCATAAAAATGGACAAGAAATATCTGTCACGTTGGTATAGTAATATTTAGGGTTTATTCCTGGTGGAAGCTGGATCTGGACTTATGTTTTTTTGTCAAGTATCCGGTCAAATAGCTCCGAATGTCCTTTGGAAGACCACTCAGCGTAACTTTTAAGCTTTGGACAGGTTTACAGTCCTTTCCTTCTCCACAATAATAGTCTAGATGGAAGATATAGTCCTTGTTTCTATAAATGACAATATAGGATACTTTCATATCATAGCTCTCGTATCCCCCACAGTAATAAAAAGGAATGATAGCCGCCTTTCGCCCACCAAGGTTCTGGATATGTATTTCTTCCTTTACGAAGTAGATTAATGACATTTGAGAATAGGGATATGCATAGACCACCGATGTAGAACCTTTTTTGTTTTTCACACGCGCTTCGATCTGGGTGAGTACTCCATCAAATCTAGACGAATCATCATTGCAGGGATTCGTGACTTTTACGTGCAATGTGTTTTTTCCATATGCATCTTGATAGACGCACTTGGTCACGATGGTATCAAAGACCTGCAGTTCCGAACCTCCTCGAACGGTATCTTGTAGATACCTCTTCGAGGTTGCGAAACACGTAGTGGTAAAGAGAAGCAACACCATAAACATGGTACAGCTAGAAATTGTGGCAATATACACTCGAGAAATCGCTACAACGGATATATTATGTATATTTATTGGTTTTGCCATGTGCAAAGGTTCATAAAAAATAGTATCATTTCGTCTGTATAATCGAGCAAAATCTGTTCCAACATAGGGTCATTTTGCTGTCTTTGAGTTCTTGCTTGTACACGGTCAATTTTTCGATTATTACCATTGGTACCGGACGCATTTCTGATTTTGCTTTTCAATATCTACATCCATTTTTTTTATATTATATCCTTTGAAATTGACAATTCACTAATTATTAAATTAACTGCCTCTAAATAGTTTTTATTTTTGTCATAAAGTATTCTAAAATCAAAGTTTTCCTTTCCATATAAATGATGTTCCGCTTTGTTCAAGATATTGGACAAAGCGGAACATCATTTATTTCGAAAGTCGAATAGACAAGTTTACAGCAGGCTAGGAAAACCTGATTAATCTTTATAGGATCACGCAGGTTTTCAGCGATATGAGCCCTATTCATCAAGGGCAAATGTCCGAGATCATTTTTAAGCAATTTTATCTTAGCATCTTTGATTATATCTATTAGCATTTTCTAACTTTTATGAAAAGGTGTGTATTTCCATTTTTATTAATTTTAGTCTTCAATCTACTATTATACTCCTTCATTTTATTCGTGATCGAAAACTAAATTCCACTTAAATCTACCCTATTTCTTGTTAAGGTGGGCTTATCAATTTATATTTGATAGCGTTCATCTATAATTCGCTTTATTATAGACACAATGATTCATGGGTTAATTGATCGTACTTATTAAATTTATTTACATCAACTCTTACTTCATTACGCCAACAGGCGTCGCCTTGCGATCAAACATAACCGGTTTTTCACTACCGTCCAGCAAAATTCCTATACCTTGAATCTGACCAGCCACATCGCTAAAAAAGTTAAATAGAAGATTGCTTGGCTCCGTATCCGCAACCCCATTTTTATCTACCAATCTTGGATCAAAAACATCATAATGCCTATGTTTGAGAATAACGTTTTCATAACCAAGCAGAGTGTATAAGTTATTATCTTTAAGATGTATTTTAATGATTCCATAAGCAGGATTCTCGAAGGAGCCCGTATAATCTTTCAGCTTATGAGAAGGTGTCGTTGATGGGACAGGAATCTTTCCTTCTTCTTTTTTAACTAGACGTGAAGCTTCAATTTCGGCCTTTTTTTCACCATTCCAATCAATTGGTTCTAATTAAAGTAGCCTATCCGCAATAGAATTCCTTACGATAGTGGGAACCTTAGAAACATTTTGATTAGTCAATACCACTATTCCCAGAGAATCAGTTGGAAAAAATGCAACATTTGCAGAGAAACCATTTATATTACCACCGTGTTCTACTTGATAATGCCCTCTGTAGGAACCAATCATCCAGCCTAAACCATAATTGGAGAGGAAAATGTCTTTGTGTTTGTCCGGTAATGCTGCGTCCATAACCATTTGAGAACTTGCAGCCTCACTAATATAATCTATTGGCAGTATAACTTTCCCATTGAAACGACCGCCATTGAGCCAAATCTTTAGCCAGTTGGCCATGTCATTAACACTACTGTTCATACTTCCAGCTGGTCCCATCCCATTAATATTGTAATAATCAATCTGTTTAATCATATTATCTTTAGAGACAGTATAGGGTAACGAAGCGTTACTATCTCTTTGAAATGTCTGGATATCCGTATTGGAACGCATCATCTCTAAAGGGTTGAAAAACCTTTCCTGTATATTTTTCTCCCAAGTTTTACCACTTAATCGTTCAACAATCATTCCTTGTGCCAAATACATAAAGTTATTATAATACCATTTCATCCGTACAGGCGAACTAGGTTTCATATACTTAACACGTGTTATCAGACTATCTTTGTTATCGCTATTAAATAGAAACCAGGATAAATCATACCTTGACAAACCCGTCCTATGCGCCATGAGGTCCCGAAGAATGATCTGATTATCCATCTCATCACTATAGAACTTCAACTTAGGAAGTAGTGTTACAGCCTTATCCTCAAACGTCAGTTTACCATCCTGCCTCAACAAACCTAACAATGAAGCTGTAAAAGCTTTGGAGCTGGAACCTATGGCAAAAAGCGTATTGGGTGTGACAGGTTTCTTATTGACGATATCACGATAGCCAAATCCTTTACTATAAATGACCTTATTCCCTTTCACCACCGCGACTGCAAAACCAGCTACATGATGATCGCTTAAAACCTGGTCTAACACCGAATCAATAGCTGCAAAGTGATCATTTTTATTTTTTTGTACTTGGGCAAATAGCGAAAGAGAAATCAATGAGCAAAAAATACAGGTTAATAGGGCTTTCATATCGAATTGATTTTTATACTAATCTACTCATTCGCCATCACTCACGCAAATATGGCATCTATTCGCAAAACCCAATTATAAATTTATCATCTGATCTACTCTCTTTCACAAATTTCGATGGCATCAATTAATAGTAAATAAGCTTCACCAAAACTAGATTGCCTACCTATTCCTTCACCTTTATGTATTCGTAGTTAGACGTATTATCTGTTCCCGCTAGGAAAACAAATATCCAGCCCCACCTATTCTGCAGCCTATCCACACGCAGCTGACTATTTTGATCCAACCAGAGTTGGAATTGGTTATTCTGGATCATTCCATATATTAGCGGGATAGGTATGATGGTGCGCTTATGCTGAGATACGAAATAATTGCCTTTTAACTTTCCTTTTAGCACAATGCTTTTCTTTTCGAGACCGTTATCCAACCAAGTCGCTTTGATTTGGCTCCTTCCAATTGCCTTGAGTCTTATTTTCGCGTTCTTGAAATCCAACATATCAATCTCATTTTTCAGGATCAGCTGATTCCATAGAGACGAAAATTCGCTCCCCTCATGATCACTTGTTAGATTCTCATAAGTTCCATCGAAAGACTGTAATTCAGAAATTTCATGCATGCTATCTTGTCTCGTCTGCTTCAACGAAGCACATCCACATAGACTTAAAATAATACACAGAAGCACTAATCGCATCCTCACCTTTCTTATGGGCTTTCTTTTTTCGGCTATCACCATTGCACGGTTTATATAACTTAAATATAACCATCTTTAAGCATATATTATATTGCCAGATAGATCTTACAGACTTGACTGGATCTATAGATACTACAGAAAATTTTTATAGGCTTGAAGTTGCTACATTTGACTGGACATTAAGTTAAGAGAATTTAATAACTTAACAGACTTATGTCAAGAGAAAGAAAAGTTTATACCAAAGAGTTCAAACTGATGAGCGTTGAACTGAGCAACACGCGTAGCGACCTTAGCGCGCTGGCTAGGGAACTGGATATTAGCCCAGCATTATTGTATAGGTGGCGAAAGGAACATTCTGTAAAACAAGGAAGTAGTTTCTCTGGGAATGGAAAAGTTATCTTGAGTGAGAGTGAACAGGAGTTAGCACGATTAAGAAAAGAACTTCGGGAGACACAGATGGAACGGGATATATTAAAGAAGGCTGTAAGCATCTTCTCCAAGAGCGACACCAAATATTCAGGTTCATAAGGGACAATAGGGAAATATTTTCAGTCGAGAAGATGTGTCAGGTGTTCAAGGTGAGCAGAGCGGGCTACTACAACTTTTTAAAGGGTATCCCTTCAAATAGAAGTATTGAAAACCAACAGATTACTATGGAAATCCAGGATGCATTTATAAGAAGTAAAAATACTTACGGCAGTCCGCGTATTACCAGAGAACTACACAAAAAGAATATTAAAATATCCAGAGTGAGGGTAGCCAAACTGATGAGAAAGGCCGGGTTAAGAAGTATTGTCAAGAAAAAATTTAAGGTGACCACAGACTCCACCCATAAGTTTTCGGTACCGGAGAATATATTGGACCGTGATTTTAAACCGGGAACACTTGGTGCAGTATGGGTATCAGACATCACTTACATCAAAACGCAGCAGGGATGGTTGTATCTGACAACTGTAATCGATCTGGGAGATCGAAAAGTAATTGGATGGGCTTTAAGTGAGACTATGAATGCGGTAGATACGGTGATTTCTGCTTTTAAAATGGCACAAAAAGCAAGGCCAATCACCCAGAAACTAATATTCCATTCCGATCGTGGCGTACAGTATGCCTGTCATGAGTTCAGCTCTATGGTGGAAAAAAATCCACTCATCATAAGAAGCATGAGTAGAAAGGGAAATTGCTGGGATAATGCTGTCGCTGAAAGTTTTTTCAAGACACTGAAAGCGGAATGTATATATCAGCATAAATTCGCTCACAGGAAGCAAGCTGCGCTTATTGTCTTTGAATATATTGAGACTTGGTACAACCGAAAAAGGCAACATTCTGCCTTAGGATACTTATCACCAGAGGAGTTTACTAGAAAAATAAATAAACAAAATATTGCAGCTTAACTAGGTGTCCATTTTATTGTTGCAATTCCAGTTATAAAAGGTAATTATAATATGCACAGTATTAGTAATTCAAATCGAGTATTGAGGCGGCAGACACTTATAATGGATCTGTATAAAAGTGCATTTCCAGCAGTCGCTAAATATGTCAGTCGTATGGGGGGAAACTTTGATGAAGCCAAGGATGTATTTCAAGACGCCTTGGTGGTATATTATGAAAAGACTACACGGACTCCAACGGTACTGACGAATGATATTGGGTATTTGGTCGGTACAGCCAAAAACCTCTGGCTGAAACGTTATTATCAAACGAGCCTGAACCTACCCTTAGATCATATTGAAATCCCATTAGCGAACGATGAGTTTCCTTCAAGTAAGCGACTGCTTCGCTTCTTGGAAACTGCAGGACGCAAATGTATGGATTTATTAAAAAGCTTTTACTATGACCAGATGTCACTTCAAGAGATCGCAGATGAATTCGGGTATTCAGGAACCCGGAGTGCTACTGTTCAAAAATACAAATGCTTAGAGAAAGTGAGAGAAACTGTTAAAGAAAAATCCTTAGTTTATGACGACTTCATGGAATGAAACCCAACAGATAGAAACTCATCTCCTAGGGACAAATCATCCTAGTGACACATTGCTTTTCGAAGCCCATTTGTTGCTGGACGAGGAATTGGCAGAGAAAGTTATCATGCAACAAAAAGCTTACGAGGCCATACAACGATATGGTCGCAAGCAGTTAAAAAGTGAAATTGAAGCGATACATCAAACACTGTTTACACAACCCAAAAACACACGTTTTAGCCAAAAAGTAATGCGGCTATTTAGAAAACCATAAATCTCCAAAATCATGAATATTGACAAAAATGAGTTCCGCAAATTTGCGGCCGGGCACTGCTATGTCCCAAAAGAAAGGGTAGATAATTACATTGCACATATCGAAAGCTCCAGTATCCCCCATGCAATGACACCTTACATTACCGAAGAACGCGAGTTGCGAGTATCACAGATGGATGTTTTCTCCAGGTTAATGATCGACCGTATTATATTTATGGGAGCTCCTGTCGAATCCAATATTGCAAATATCGTACAAGCCCAACTATTGTTCCTTCAGTCCGTTGACCCCAAAAAGGATATACATATGTATATTAACTCTCCTGGTGGTGAAGTTTATGCGGGACTTGGCATTTACGATACCATGCAATTAATTAGTCCGGATGTTGCCACAATCTGTACCGGCATGGCCCTCTCTTTTGGTGCAATATTACTTTGTGGTGGCGCTAAGGGTAAACGAAGCGCCCTGACGCATGCACGGGTCATGTTGCACCAACCGTTAGGAGGTGTGCAAGGACAGGCATCAGACATTGAGATTACTGCCAATCAAGTTTTAAAAATAAAAAAAGAACTTTGTGATATTATAGCCAAACATAGCGGCCAAAGCTATCAGAAAGTTCACGATATTAGTGACAGAGATCATTGGATGGTAGCAGCTGAAGCAAAAGAATTTGGAATAATAGACGAAGTTTTGACCTAATAAGCTGTAAGTCATTGATAGTATACAATCGCTAATGACAACTTCCTGTCAATAGCGATTATTATTATTTTCAAGCGAAGGTATATAATTAGCTTTTCCACACCTATATTCAAATTGGAATTGCAACAATAAAATGGACACCTAGTTAAGCTGCAATATTTTGTTTATTTATTTTTCTAGTAAACTCCTCTGGTGATAAGTATCCTAAGGCAGAATGTTGCCTTTTTCGGTTGTACCAAGTCTCAATATATTCAAAGACAATAAGCGCAGCTTGCTTCCTGTGAGCGAATTTATGCTGATATATACATTCCGCTTTCAGTGTCTTGAAAAAACTTTCAGCGACAGCATTATCCCAGCAATTTCCCTTTCTACTCATGCTTCTTATGATGAGTGGATTTTTTTCCACCATAGAGCTGAACTCATGACAGGCATACTGTACGCCACGATCGGAATGGAATATTAGTTTCTGGGTGATTGGCCTTGCTTTTTGTGCCATTTTAAAAGCAGAAATCACCGTATCTACCGCATTCATAGTCTCACTTAAAGCCCATCCAATTACTTTTCGATCTCCCAGATCGATTACAGTTGTCAGATACAACCATCCCTGCTGCGTTTTGATGTAAGTGATGTCTGATACCCATACTGCACCAAGTGTTCCCGGTTTAAAATCACGGTCCAATATATTCTCCGGTACCGAAAACTTATGGGTGGAGTCTGTGGTCACCTTAAATTTTTTCTTGACAATACTTCTTAACCCGGCCTTTCTCATCAGTTTGGCTACCCTCACTCTGGATATTTTAATATTCTTTTTGTGTAGTTCTCTGGTAATACGCGGACTGCCGTAAGTATTTTTACTTCTTATAAATGCATCCTGGATTTCCATAGTAATCTGTTGGTTTTCAATACTTCTATTTGAAGGGATACCCTTTAAAAAGTTGTAGTAGCCCGCTCTGCTCACCTTGAACACCTGACACATCTTCTCGACTGAAAATATTTCCCTATTGTCCCTTATGAACCTGAATATTTGGTGTCGCTCTTGGAGAAGATGCTTACAGCCTTCTTTAATATATCCCGTTCCATCTGTGTCTCCCGAAGTTCTTTTCTTAATCGTGCTAACTCCTGTTCACTCTCACTCAAGATAACTTTTCCATTCCCAGAGAAACTACTTCCTTGTTTTACAGAATGTTCCTTTCGCCACCTATACAATAATGCTGGGCTAATATCCAGTTCCCTAGCCAGCGCGCTAAGGTCGCTACGCGTGTTGCTCAGTTCAACGCTCATCAGTTTGAACTCTTTGGTATAAACTTTTCTTTCTCTTGACATAAGTCTGTTAAGTTATTAAATTCTCTTAACTTAATGTCCAGTCAAATGTAGCAACTTCAAATCAACTATCTATTACTTTTCTAAGTTTCTTTCTGAACACTAGAAATTCAACAACAGTACATAATAAATAGATTATTGAAAAGTATAACAGCATTTTTAATGGAATCAGCGTTACACTATATTGGTAAATATCAACCAAAATAGCGACAGCTAGAAAAACAACACACAAGAACGGAATTCCGGAAAATGTCAATAAGGACAAAAAATAACTGTTCCTAATTTTTTCAATTTGATTTAGAAAAAACAACAAGGTACTAATACAAATAGCAACAACATATAGCATTGAAAACCCAAGACTTAGAAACAAATCCATAATACTAAGAAAACTATCAAAAAGAGTTGTACCGGTAGGCTCTAATCCACTAATAACAATTCTATAAAGGATAAATAATATAACACATAGTAGAAGATTAAACAGCGAAAACCTAAATATAATTTTTTTCATATATTTCCAAGTATACATTCAAAATATAAACCCCCGTTAAGTAGTTTCAATTATTTCTAAGACTTTTTTCAAAGTATTAATCACAGTGATTAACGCTAAATTCAATTTAAAACTACGTTATTTTTCACTATAACGAACCACAATCTTATATTCGATGTACATCATTTAAGATTCGTTTGTATGATATGACTATCGTTATATGTAAATGCACTAAAAGATAATCTGCTTGCGATAAACCCATCGGTTTGTTGCTCTGTTCGCTCTTATTTACTAACTTCAGCAACAATATAGAAAAGTATAAGGAAAATCTCAACGGCATTCACAAACGTGGATTAAGAACAGAGATAATTTAGCGACTTAATTCAACGATACATGAATAAAAATGAGATAACATTATCTATCTTCAATAGTAAATATACCTTTTGGGCATCACTAATCACCATATTTATTTTATTCCCTTTTTCGATAGTATTCATTAAAGCAATTGGTGTTAAATATACTGTAAATCTAACCCAGCTAATCATTGCAGTCTTGAGTGTAGTTTTTGGGCTTCTAATTATTGTTATGAAAAGTACCATGCAGATAATTTCTTTTATGAAATCTGGAGACAAATTTTACATGAAAGATAGTAGTGGGAATGAAATTGATCTACCGACTAATACAACCTATAATATCTACAACTATAATTCGAAAAAGGCTTTTATGCTAAGAATTACAACCCAAACCGGTACACACTATTGTTTATCTCCGGATATAAATATGAAATCAAGTATAGCGGTTTTTTTTGCAAAGTTTCAAAAAAAAACGAACCGAAAGGATACTTATGTTAGGGCATACCCTTACGTAATCTGTTTCGCTTATGTTATTATAAGTATCGTTTTTGGGTTGTTTATTTAATAATTGAATATTAATAAACTCTCCCAACCCCCTTTTAGAATATATGTAACTACATCCAAGTAAAGTTGGTCCATAAATTCATTGTTACAACGCTAACCTATCATTATGCTTCACTATAAGATATTTCATAAGCTATTTCTTTGTCATTAAGACTCATCAAAAACAGTATTTAATAAATACCTGTTGACTCCCCATATTTTTCTAAACAAACTGCATCCGCTATCCCATAAAGTATCTGTTCCGTAAAATCACTAACATTATGGGGTATTTTCTCTGGCTTATCTAAAATTTCAAAATAGAAATTTTCACCATTACTCACCACCCAGTTTGCAATATCTTCCCTCCCGTCTTCTGACTCTTCCATATAATCAGTGAATGGTTCACACTGTAATTCAATAGAAGCGTCCACAAATTCTTCCTGAAACCTAATTATTTCCTCTTTAGAAAAAGAAATAAGAATCTCTTTCAACTTTTCCCTACTAAGTGCTGCCTTTTCTACAATAGCCCAAAACCATTTGGATGTTTCAATATTTTCCATTTATATATTTTGTGAGTCAATTTTAATCATTTTTTCAAGCTTTCTATCATTCGTTTGCTACTGAATTTCTTGGTACAGATAGTTCCGATGTCTTATTTAAGCTTCCAACTCTGTTTGTCCTTTTGTCTTTCTGAATTCAGTCAAGCTCATTATATGCCGCTTTTTAAAGAATTTATTGAGATGGCTTTCGTCGGAAAAGCCAAATTCGGAAACAATTTCGTTAACCCGCATATCGCTGAAAAGAAGTCTATGCTCAATCAATCTCATTTTATAATTCAATATATAATGCTGTATAGTTTCACCACATTGCTTTTTAAAGTAGCTACCGAGATAGCTTTCAGAGAAACCAAATTTTTGTGCTATCGAAGAAACCTTTAACAGGGCTGGATCATGGATGTTTCCTTGGATATAATTAATGATATCCAAGGCCCTCTTGTCTGTATTAGAGGCTACATGCTCTACTCTCATCTTTGAAATATTGCGTGCAGCAATTACAATAATAGCATTCACATAGTGTAGTGTCAGCTCTTCATGGAAGAGGTCTGGATGATTGATATTGTGAAGAAGCGACGATACAATCGAATCAACCAAAATAACATCAGGTTTATTCTGTAAGATGCACCCCGACAAATAGGAAGCACCGTATAATAGGCACTCCATAGAATTAATACTGTTCCATTTGTAATCCTTAACATAACGTTCGCTAAACTTGATAAGCAAAAGTTCCGTTTTCTCGACAATTTCCAAATAGTGCTGATCATTTGGTGTAAGGAGGATCAGGCTGCCTTCGCTGTATGAGGCTGTATTGTTATTTATCTTAAGGAATCCTTTTCCACAAATCACATATATGATTTGAAAAAAAGAGAACTGATTGTCTTTTAGTGGACAGTTTACCTCCTTATGATGCTCTACTTTGACCAATTGGTCGATATTCTCGCGTTTCATCATGTAAAAATACCTATTTATCATTAAAATATACTGATTTTTTAGAATTTTTCTGTTCAAATTTGCTATATATAAATTTTAGACATCAATGAAAAATTCGATCTACGTCCTGGCTCTGGGCGCTTTTGGCATAATCACCACTGAATTTGGGATAGTTGGCATCCTTCCAACGATTAGTCGGCAATTCCAGGTATCAATAGATACTGCGGGGTGGTTGCTTAGTACTTTTGCCATAACTGTCGCAGTCTCCTCTCCTTTTATCACTTCATTCACGACCAAAATAAATCGAAAACTCCTTTTGTGTTTGGTTATGAGCATATTCGTTTTCTCAAACTTAATCTCAGCATTTTCTTCAAATTTCTCGATACTCATGGTCGCCCGTATACTACCAGCCATTTTACATCCCCTATTCTGGAATATCTCTATTGCAATAGCCTTTAAAAACAGTGGCGCAAAAGGCGTTTCTACAGTGATGTTAGGGCTAAGCTTAGCTACAGTATTAGGTATTCCATTAACGACATATGCTGTAGATCTCTTCCACAATTGGCAGGCTTCGTTCTTCCTCAGTAGCGCAATCAGTTTGATTGCCTTTATCGGTCTATTACTCTTCATACCTTCTATCCCAGCAGATAACTCGAAGTCTACACAGAATCAGATATCCGTTCTAAAAAGTCCACAATTGTGGCTCAATCTGATTTCTACCATTTGTACATTAGCAGCAATGTTCTCAAGTTATACTTATCTTACTGCCTATCTTGAGCAAATTACAAAAATGGATGGGGCTCAGATCAGTATCATGTTGCTTCTTTTTGGTGGCATGGGAACTTTAGGAAACTGGCTTATGGGGTTAGCCCTGAATAGAAATGTGTTATTGACTGCAAGACTTTTTTTGGCTTCTTTAATTACAGTACAGGTTTTAGCTTACTACCTTGGTGGAATCTTTACGCCAATGGTCGTTATCGTTTCCCTTTGGGGAATGATTCATACGGGGGGCTTTTTAGTTTCAAATATCAGAACAACACAGTCTGTTCCTCATCATGCCTTAGAATTTGTGAATAGCTTACTTACTTCATCATTCAATATCGGCATATCCTTAGGTGCATTTCTCGGTGGTGTAATAAGCGCGTATTACGGAGTTCATTATGTTTTATGGGTAAGTATTCTGTTACTCGCTGTAACATTCGCTATGAGTTTTGTCAGTTTTCCAAAAGAAAATACAAAAAGTGAAGGAACAATGCACACAAAACTTGCTCCATCGGTCTGTGAATAAACGCTGAAACCATATCAACTGCTTTGTGGTGCAACTTAAGCAACCTCCGGCAACGGAAAGGTTGCTTTTGTGTATTCTAACATAGAATAATTAAAGAATTGCTATAGAAATAAACGACAATAGAAAGCACAATCGATACTTTATAAAACAAATACAAAATTTACCCGAAGCAATTACTACTGTCTTAAATTTGCTATTTTTATCCCTATGGAAGAATCTTTGAAACAACTCTTTAAGGAAAAAATATACTCATATCATAAAATTTCACAAGTTTCATTTGAGAATCTTTTAAAAATAGCAACAGTTGTGAACCTCGAAAGAAATCAAGTACTTGTGCAACAGGGTTCCATTGGACGTGAGTTTTGCTTTTTGCACACAGGTTATTTAAGAGCATATATAAGTGATGAAAAGGGACAAATTTATAACAAGAATATTGCTGTTGGGGGTGACTTTGTCGCATCGACAGTTTCCTGCATTCTAAATCGTCCCTCAAAATTTACCCTTCAAGCCATAACCCACTGTTCATTATTGAGTCTTTCCTATAAAAAGTTCAGAGAACTGCTTTTCCAAACAGATGACCTAAAATCCTTTTATATTAATTATCTTGAAAAGAATTGGGTCATCGATAAAGAAGAACGAGAAGTATCCATCGTCATGGAGGAAGCTCAAATTAGATATGAGAAATTTTTAAAATGTCATTCTATTATAGAGAACTACGTACCCTTACGGGATATCGCTTCCCATCTCGGTATTACCCCCACTCAGCTTAGCAGAATTCGTAAGCAGTTAAAATAATATTTTTATCAACATATGTAAAGCACTATGCGATCTCAGTCTTATAACTTTGATTTATAAAATAACAAAAGAAAATATTTCATGAATTATATGTTAAGGGATATGATACGAAAGAGTCTAAATTCAGAATTCGATACGATCTACGAGATTATTAACGATGCATCTACAGCTTACAAGGGTAAGATACCTGAAGACCGGTGGAAAGAGCCTTATATGGATGAACACGAGTTGCGGGAACAAATTGCTGATGGGGTTGAATTTTGGTGCTATCACCAAGATAACACTATACTTGGTGTAATGGGGATTCAACACAAATCAGATGTGACCCTAATCCGCCATGCATATGTGAGGACGACAGCCAGAAACAATGGAATTGGTGGCAAATTGTTAAAACACCTTTCAGCACTTACCAATAAACCAATCCTAATTGGCACTTGGGCTAATGCCAATTGGGCAATTAATTTCTATGTAAAAAACGGCTTTCGTCAAGTTAGCCATATAGAAAAAGAAGAATTACTGCGGGAATATTGGAATATCCCCTTGCGACAAATGGAGACATCAGTCGTGCTCGTCAGTTCAGATTTTGTTAGTAAGTTAGCGTTCTGAGGCATCTATCTTAAAAGGATCCTGGCGTAAAGTCATTCTACGGTATGCGTCCATCTCACATCATCAAATTTGCCAGTTTCAGCGTAAGATGAAACTGGCTCCGTCGCTCAATGCTAATTCTTAACTGGGTACCTAGAGGCTACTCCTATTGATCCTTGATAACAGGTGCTACTATCATATTTTACCATAAATACGAATCCAGGCTTATCAATTTCCCCTTATCTATTTAAAATACGTTGTAATTTTGCTGTCACTATTGAATCTTGCGTTGCTGGGGTATGGCGATCTCCCAACTCCGATCTGTTACTGTAAACACTAAAAATGGATTTACCCATAAAGAATAAACCTATTAACGGAACAAGAAAATATCTTTTTGGCATAATAATGTATTTTATCTGTTCAAATCTTAAACGAGCATGTGCTTATCTCAAATTGTTTAGTCAAACTTAAAGTATACGAGTTTCTTGTTGAAAAAATAGTGACTAGTTTCGACGATTTGATGACGAAATAAGTTTATCAAAAAATGCAAGAGATCCTTCGATTATGTTGTAACGAGCTAACCTCCAAGACGGTAAATGGGTAGAAAGGCCTTCCAATATTTATCTGTTATCATTCAATAAAATTTATTGTTACTTATCGTATTTTTGATTAAATTAATGTTATATTTATGTTAACTCCCAAAACAACAATAAATTATGGCAAAATCTGCAAACATTCAATCTCCTAAAAAAGAATTAAAAAATCAAGTAATTACTCATCTACACAGTGCGATCGAGTATTTGCGTGTTTATTTGAGCGAAAAAGAGTTTCGTAACAGGATAGAAAAAACCGCCAAATTATTGACAGAAGGTATTAAAAATAAGGATTTAAAGAAAAAAAGTGTTAAATCAGCAAAAGAAAAACTTGTAAAAAAAGAACTTCTTGTTGATGAGAGTAAGTCTACTCCTATAAAAGAAAATACTTTTAAAGCATCAGCTAAAAAAACACTAATTAAAGATGCTCAACCAGTTACTAAAACGAACAGCGTAGATAATCAACAGCCTAAAGTCGCTCAAGCAACAGTTACAAATACACTTAGTTCTACCAAACAACTGTCTAAGGTCACGCCTACAAAGGCAACATCACCGGCTCCTAAAACAACTGCAGTTAAATCGTCGGCCACAAGTAGGTTCACCAAAGTTGTGCAAACAGCAGCCAAAAATACACTTAGTTCGGCCGAACAACAACCGAAGGTCACGCCTACAAAGGCAACATCACCGGCTCCTAAAACAACTGCAGTTAAATCGTCGGCCACAAGCAGGTTCACCAAAGTTGTGCAAACAGCAGCCAAAAATACCCCTAGTTCAACCAAACAACAGCCTAAGGTCACGCCTACAAAAGCAACATCACCGGCTCCTAAAACAACTGCAGTTAAATCACCAGCCAAAAGCAGGGCCACCAAAGTTGTGCAAATAGCTGCCAAAAATACCCCTAGTTCAACCAAACAACAGCCTAAGCCCGCACCAACAAAAACAATATCATCGGCTCCTAAAACAACTGCAGTTAAATCGTCGGCCAAAAGCGGGATCACCAAAGTTGTGCAAACAGCAGCCAAAAATACCGAAGATACTAAAGCAACATAATTAACCTCTTATTTCCAGTGATATTCAAATAGGTCCGATCTGTATTACTTCTTAAAATCAAATTTTGGGTGATATAAACCCTTGGTGAAAAGGACTACTTCATTAAATAGATTTTTCAATTCGGCTGTATTTTTTTCCAACGATTTTATATCCAAAGTCAAAATAACATTCACTTTATTTTTTTACAAATTCTCTGATGTATTGGATTGAAAAGGGCTGCTTTTCGTTATAATAAATGGCTATATCAATATCGGAGTTTTCATTTGCTCTTCCTGTCGCATGTGATCCCCCCAATGCAATCGCCTCAATGTGTTCTATCGTGCGTAGATCTGCAACAAGACGTTCAATAAAATGTCTCTTCCTATCTGTTAAACTTATGATATCTTTTACTATGTACTTCATCTAATTCATTATTTTTTTAATCTCTCAAATGTGAATGTAAACAGTACGCTACCAGACAATAAAGGTATATACTTTATTCTAATATAACTTTTACGCCATCACTGAATAAAATATATACCTTAATCTAAAATTCACTTGCTGCTATTTTCTAAATAGCGCCTTTTTGAGCGCTAGCGCGCCCTGTTCTGTTGAAAGCTTCACTGCTTCGATATGATCCAAGGGATTCAATAATCCATAGTCATGAATAAACCCATTATAAGTTTGAATAGTGGTTGTGACACCTGCTTCATCTAATTTTCTAGCATAGGCTAATCCCTCGTCAAACAGGATATCATTTTCCGCTAGCTGCACCAATGCCGACGGAACCTAATATTGTTTGCATATTATTTTGTTTTACCTATAGACACAAAGTTCTGAAGAACTGTAATAATCAGTGTAACTCAATTAGGGAAATTTGTAACAGAATCTCTGCTATTTATAAGTACCTAAGGCATAATCCTAAAAATAGGATAAAGAAGGTGTGACTTTTCATAGTAGTTCGAATGTCTGTATACCCAATCTATCTGGGCTTTTCCGTCAGCAGCAAATTTTGAATTGCTTGCTTTCTCTTTATCAAATGCAGATTTTAGATCTTTATCTTCTTTTAAAAGTTTCGCAGCAGTATCTTCAAAAACATAGGCCGAATAGTATTCTTTTTGGCCCAGAATAGCATCAAAGAAATTCCAGTTGAAATAGGAATCAATCGCTTCTGGTTCGAGTGTTTCCAAGAGAAACTTTACTCCTTCTTGATTTAGCGGGACCAAGAAGTCCCCAGCTCTGAACTTAATTTTCTTCAATTCTTTGAATACATGAGTATCATAATGGAGATAATGCCCCTCATAGGGGCTTGAAGTTGTCTTAAAATCTTTGATCTTATATTGTTCTACAGTAATAATAGAATCCTTTTGTATTGGATTCAATTTGATCTGATTGAGTTTCAGTAAATCAATAATTTTCCATTCGGATTGTGGAATTACATAATACATTGGTATAGTAATCTCTTTGGTTGGGATATAGGTGTTATACAATTTAACTTGTTTTGAAAATTTGGCATTTCGGTCATACCATAATCTACTTTCTGAGGAAACTTCACTCGGCTTATATTTAGCCTCAAAACCTTTAAAATCGATGTTTTCATATTTTGTAGAATCGAGTTTCCACATAATGGGATACCTATTCCCTATACGATACTGTTTGAGATTTTCTATTCTTTTTTGTCGGATAACTTTGTGGTTCTCATCAATAAATTTGAGGTTATATAGCATATAATCATATGTTGCCTTTACCCGTTCTTTATAAGGCTTCAACATATGTGTTTCCACGACGGTACCAATTACATTGAATAGACTTGTATAGCCTGTTGCATATCGCGGCGAATCCATAAAAACTGGAAAACCACCATCAGGAACATCATTATGAATATTGACATAAGGGACGGAAATAAAACCGTCATTTTCCAGATCCATAAGTAGTTTTCGTTGCATATGACCATTAAAATAGTCACCTAACTCCTTTCCTAAACGCTCCTTATTGGTGGAAATATAGGTGAACGTATATTGATAATCTGCTCCATTACTGACATGATTGTCAATAAACACATCCGGTTTTATCCATTGAAAAATCTGCTGAAAACTCCTCGAATTTCTGGTATCTGTTTTTATAAAATCCCTATTTAAATCGTAATTTCTCGCGTTCCCACGAAACCCATACTCCTCTGGTCCGTTTTGATTCGCTCTAGAAAAACCATTTCGGTTTAGCATACCACTTACATTATAGCTAGCTATGGCAGCAATAATTACATTTTTAGGCGCTTTTATTCTTCCTGTCGCCAAATCTCGCATGAGTATCATGGTTGCGTCAATTCCATCTGGCTCACCTGGATGAATCCCATTATTGATAAACAAAACTGACTTGTCTTTTCTCGATCCTTCCAAAGTTTGTTCTGAGGGGTTGAAAATCACTACATCAATCGGAGCCTTATTATCGTCCTCTCCTCTTGTTTCATAACTGATCGCTGGAAATTGCCTTGACAATCCCCGATAGAATTCACGCATTTCTTCAAAAGTCGTGGATTGATTGCCATTACCTCTTTCGTACGGCGTAAGATTTTGAGAATAGAGAGTATTAGAAATTAGTAGAAGGAATAAAATTGGAAGTTTTTTCATGAGATCAATTTATAAGATCTAATTTAAAAAAAACTTATTGAAATCTATGTCCTATGACAATTCAGCTCGCAAATTGACGAGTAACGACATATTATAAAGTATTTTCATAGAAGGCCACAAAGGGTAGTATACTATCTTAATCAATTCCTTCTAAATTGGTTTCCATTTACCTTTTTTAAAAAACACATTATTAAATTTAGCTGACTCAAACACCAATTCTCGTATTTGCAATAGTGACCTCTATTTTACTATAAAACAAATAATTGTATTGAAGAAAAGCCAGTAAAATACAGCACAATGTTTTATTATTGTAGTCTTTCTATGAATACCTTATCTTTATTATGGAAAATGACACAATACAATATTATGGAAAATGACACAATACAATCATATTACATAATAGATGAGAAATATTTTTTTGTCCACGTTATTATTACTTATTCAATCCGTTTTGGGCCAAAGTATGATGGCTCCTAATCCATTATCTCCTAATGAAAAACTTTCCTCAGACGCCTACATCGTATTAAAAACCAATAAATTTCTAGATTTCAAAGGCAGAGATTTCATGGAAGAAATCATCGACGGGCAGATGTACAAAAAGACTGATCTAAACAATTTTTTTTCCTATAGAAAAGACTGGAATACGATAGAAAATGAGACATTCTACAACTATAAACAGAACAATCCGAAGTACAGTTATACCTATACCGACAACACAATGACGGAATCCTATACGCTATACGGTAGCTATGATGTTCAGCGCGACATAAAAATCAAATATAATGCAAAAGGCTTTGTATTAAGTCGTGAAGAAAAAATAACAATTAATAATATTTTTAAAGAAAGACGCCTTACGATCAACGAATTTGACTCAAAGAATAGAGTAATAAAAATTATCCATACGAGCGAATACCTAAAAAAGGAAGAGGATAAAAAAGCAGTTATCGCTATCACATATGAAGTCGATCTTATAAAAGTAACGAGTGATAATGGCACTATAATCTGTAAATTTATAACTGGAGCAAATCCAGAAGGTTTTATATCCAGGCTAAGTCCGAGAGAAACAATATCTCAATTTATGCACGCGTTAACAGGAGAAAACCCTAAAAAAGCAAAAGATCATCTATCAGATCAAATGCGGGAAAATAATCAATCACTTCCAAAATGGGTTTCAGCGCAGTCCATGGGAGGAACAGACACTTATTCTTCAGACAAAGTAATTGCTGAGGAGAGTTGGTTAATAGAATTCTCAGTAGGAAAAAAGGAACGGCGAAACGTTCAGTTGACCTTGATAAAGCAAATAAATGGATGGAAAATAGACCGGTTTGTAATAGATCAATCCATAGAATCTGCAAGACCGCTATAAGATAAGCTAGTATCATTCAACGAAATAAAAAAAGAACAGTAATCTAAAAATACTAGTTATGATTTTTATTGTTTTTTTTGTTAATATCAACATTGGAAAGGATGGGCCTTTGTTCGAGCCCAAATTTTACGCATATTTCAGTTATCTTTCACAGCTACGTACTTCAAAAAGAAGCCAATAAAAGAAAAGTAAATGTGGCGTAGAATGGCAAGTTTATTGTACCTTGATAGTTGCCGACAACCTTAAGCCAAGAACACAACAACAGTTTGCAAAAATACTCCAATGAGGAGAATCATGCTAGTAGTACCACCTGGAAGCTTTGAAATAAAATTCCATGAAACATATCCACATATTTTGGGAGAACAGTTTCCATCTGGAAAAGCTTCTCATCTCCCGATATTCCCACCGTATTAAGACCCTATTTAGTTTTCTCAATTTAACGACCTTATCTAATAGCTGTTAGAAGTGCTCAGATCGGCTTTTAAACTCTTTTATGTTAATATAATTTTAGTATTTAACAATATCTGTTTATATTTAACACACAGACCTGACAACAATCAATTATATACTAAATGAAAAAAATAATTCCAGACGAAGAGCTGATCACAATCGGAAGGATGCGAAAAGATCCTTTTATAATGGCAATCGAAGAAAAAATAGCTTGGAAAAAAGACCTAGGACAAAATATCCGCCGTCATCTGTTCTCACAGCAATTACCTTTGATCTATCATAAGAACGGACAAATGATTGCTGAGTATCAGGATGGAACAATTCGATTTATCTGAATATGGCAACAATCTACGTAATTGCTGGGCCACCAAACATTGGAAAAAGCACTTGTGGTCCATATTTTATACCCGAAGGTGTTAAAATACTTGATGCTGATCTCACTGTACAGCGTTATCGCGAGCTCGGAATAATGAATGGATACAAACGGTTCGAAAAAATGTTGCAGGATAAGCTTCTAGCTAATCAGGATTTTGCGATAGAAATCAATTTAGGATTGAAAAGACATTTCGACCTGTTGAGACAAATAAAAGCTTTCCACCCTGATAATAGAATCGAAATATTATTTTTCTATACAGACAATCTCGACATTTGTCTGGCTCGGGCACAAAATCGGAAGAGTAGCCAAATACCTCGCAGTTTAGAAAATATTGAGGATTTATACATTCGGGCACTCCCACTCCTGAAACGCAATTTGGATATTTTCGATACATTAAAAGGAGTAGATGTGCGGGAAAACCACATAGAGCCCGAAATTATTTTTCAATATCAATATGCTTCAGCAGATATTGAAGTATCCGAAAAACTCCCACAATGGGCCCGATAATAAAATTGAAAATTTATTTGTGTTGTAGCTGAATTTTATTTTACCTTTGCAATCATCAGATGATATGACTATATGAAAAATGAACACATCGTACGAAGATCCTTGGCTGAAGAAGTCGCTGCCGCAATTGAAGAAAAAATCAAATTGGGTAATTTTCCGGTGGATTCAAAACTCCCTACTGAACCCGAGTTGATGAAACAATTTGCTGTTGGAAGATCTACAATTCGGGAAGCAATAAAGTATTTAAGTCAATCTGGTTATCTAAATGTACAACAAGGTTTGGGAACATTTATCAAAAGTGTGACCGGACACCATGCACTTGATGCAAAAATTGAAAAAGGTAATTTTAACGATATTTTCGAGGTTAGACACGTTCTAGAATTGAAAATCATTGAAAAAGCCGCAATAAATCGTAGCGCAAAAGGATTGAAAGATATGGCTCTTGCGCTTAAAAATAGAGCAAAATATGCCATTAGCGGAGATCTTATCGCTTGTGTAGAAGCAGATATCGCTTTTCATAGCGCAATCGCCGAATCTTGTGGAAATAATATTCTAACAGCGTTATACAATACCTTATCGGTTCACGTGAATAAATTTTTTATGGAAATCTATAAGGATACAACACCCTTCATCGCCTCACAAAAGCAACATGAGGACCTGATGGAAGCCATTAAAGATAAAAACATTCAGCAAGCTGTTGCCGTCGCAAATCAAATTATCCAACATAAATAATTTTTAAAAGCTTTTGTAGTTAAAAATCACGAAAACCAAACAATAATAAATAACGTCACAAAACATCAGATGACCTGATGTATTCATTTATGAAAACAGAATCTTTAAAAGCAGATGGTTCTTGGAATAGTTCCCAGACGGTCTACCCTATTTTATTTGCAATTAGTATTTCTCATCTATTGAATGATCTTATTCAATCAGTTATTCCAGCTGTTTATCCGCTGTTAAAATCTAATTATGCTCTTAGCTTTACGCAAATTGGCATTATCACCCTAGTATTTCAACTGACAGCTTCCATTCTGCAACCTTTTGTTGGACTTTACACAGATAAGAATCCCACGCCAAGATCCTTGGCTATCGGAATGTTGTTTTCCCTCGCCGGTTTGCTTTGTATTGCCTTTGCTTCCAGTTTTATCTATATCTTGCTTTCAGTGAGCCTCATTGGCATGGGATCTTCTATTTTTCACCCTGAGGCCTCCCGTGTTGCGCACTTAGCTTCTGGTGGCAAAAAAGGATTGGCGCAATCAATTTTTCAGGTTGGCGGAAATGCTGGTGGTGCAATAGGTCCTCTCCTAGCGGCACTGATTGTTATCCCATTTGGCCAACAATACATCGGCGTTTTTGGTGTATTGGCAATTCTAGCCATTTTAATTCTTACCTATGTCGGAAATTGGTACCAATTGCATCTTAAACCAAAAGCTACCGTCAGCACACCTAGTGCGACACAGGTAAAATCGAGTTTTTCCAGATCCAAAATCATCTTTGCTCTAGTTATCCTGTTGATTCTTATATTTTCAAAGTATTTCTATATGGCATCTATGACCAGCTATTTTACATTTTATCTTATCGATAAGTTTGGCATTACTGTACAAGAATCACAAATTTATCTTTTTGTTTTTCTTGCATCCGTAGCGGTTGGAACAATACTCGGTGGCCCATTAGGCGATCGCTACGGCCGTAAACTCATTATTTGGGTTTCAATACTTGGTGCGGCGCCCTTTACATTACTTTTGCCACATGTGGGGCTGACATTAACGATGATACTGTCTATTCTGATCGGACTGATTATATCTTCTGCTTTCTCTGCCATATTGGTTTACGCTACAGAATTGATTCCGGGAAAAGTGGGCATGATCGCTGGACTCTTCTTTGGACTTGCCTTTGGTATGGGTGGAATTGGTTCTGCCATTTTGGGATGGCTCGCGGATAAAACTTCCATTGAACACGTCTTTAACATCTGTGCCTATCTTCCATTGATCGGTATTGCGACGGGCTTATTACCCAATATTGAACGTCAGAAAAAGGCCTGATAAAAAAACATCTCTCCGATAATTACCGGAGAGATGTTTCTAAAGATATCTAATATCCCGGATTCTGAATAAGCTGGGTATTTCTATTTATTTCATCGCGATGTAAAGAAGTAAAATACATCTTATCATCCCAGTTTCTATTTTCGATTCCAGGATCAATATTACTTACAAAATATTTGTAATTATAATTGCTCGGATCATATTTATACAATGTCACTGTCTTATTGTCTTTTAGCGTTCCTGTGATATTGATGACGTTGGCTTTACGTCCTATCGTTTCTGCAGCGATCATCCAGCGTCTTGCATCAAAAAAGCGATGCTCTTCATAAGCCAATTCTATTCGGCGCTCATTCCGGTAGCGGTTTTTGAGTGCTGCTCCTGTCTCTTCAACTCCAACTGCAGGCATTCCTGCTCTGAATCGAATTCTATTTAGCCAAGTTCTTGCTTCCGCCTCTTCGCCTAATTCGATACAGGCCTCCACATAGTTTAATACAGCTTCGGTATAACGCAACATCGGCCAAGGAATACGTTGTCTTGTATTTTGATCTTCCTGAGCAGGATCAGGATCAACAAACTTCCGCATATAATAACCCGTTCTTGAGCCATTCCAGTCTTCAACAGGACTTTTTCTAGTGTCTAAACCAAAATGCGTGACTTTACTACCTTGCGCATTAACAATTTCATATTGACCAGTTTGGATCTGATTGCTGGGATCCCTTTTTGTCACATCGGCCGTCCTTGGTTTCCAGTCGGAACCATCGTATAGAATTGTTGCCTTCAATCTCGGATCACGGTTTTGATAGGGAGCCGCAGCCATGGCAGCATTTGACCAATCAAATTTTTGCCCCTTATCCGTCTCATAATCATCAACAAGCAATTGTATAGGTGTATTTCCCGCCCAGTTGTGATAACCATTTGGTCCATTATCACGTCCAACCCATCCACCGCGTTCGTCTTTTTCATTAATGAAAAAACGGCCTAAAATGATGTCTTTGGCTCCTGCAGCATCTGCCATTTTACTTCCACCCCCTAGCGACAAGGCCATATAGTTTGCAGTTCCCTCTGTTGCCGATACTGGCTTGGTCATATCCAGTTTATAGGCAAAGCTGGCCCGATCCAAGACAGCTTTTGCCGCTTCCTTGGCTTTTGTCCAGCGCTCTGTCTGGCTACCGCTGGTATACATCAAATATTCCGGTTTTGTATAAGCTTTCAAGAGGGCGGATTTAGCACCGGCTTTATTAGCATCATGAAGATCACTCGCAGCATATAACAACACTCGGGATTTTAGCGCCAAAGCCGCTGTTTCACTTGCCCTCCCTTTGGCTGGCGTTATATCCTTTAAAAGTAGCGCCGCACTATCTAGATCTTTGACGATCGCGTCGACACATTCAGCATAGCTATTTCTGGGCTTCATAAAATCCTTATCATTTAAGGTATAGATCTTATTATCTACGGGTACACCGCCATAGAAACGTAAGAGTTGCTGATAATAATATCCACGCAAGAAATACGCCTCTCCTAATATTTTATTTGCTTTTACTTGATCAAATTTTGCCTGTCTCAAATTTGAAATAGCAATATTGCTTGCCCGAATACGTACATACATACGTCCATATTCGTAGGTATCCATGATATAACCTTGATCAGCTGGATTAGACCGTGATTCAGTTACTGTATTAATCCCTCGATTTGGGTGAGTGAATAGTGCTTCATCTGTCATAGAAGCCATCTCTTGTTCGTAGAAACCGCCCACACCAAAACCATTGTATATTTCAACCACAAAAGCATCTGACAGCCCTGGATCAGACCACACCAGTTCGTTAGGAACTTCACTAAGTGGCTTTGTATTCACGAAATCGTCGTTACAGGACTGAAGTCCAGACGATAATACAAGTATAGATAGTGATATATTTACTATTTTTTTCATTTTCTTATCTGATTTATTTTTCTGAGAATAAATTTCCAAAGGCTATTCGTTGTACCCAAAACCTATTGGTCCATAAGTACGGAAAGCAAGCCTTTCTTTATTTTCATAATTTTATACTACTTAAAACGATAACAACACCCCTGCATTCAGTAATCTCGCCTGTGGATAATATTGTCCCAGTGCGTTTACAGCCTCTGGATCGTACATCTTTAGCTTACTCCAAGTGACTAAATTCATACCATTCGCATACACACGCAATGAACCAATACCAATTTTATCGCAGATTATCGATGGAAGATTGTAACCCAATTCTACATTTTTTAGGCGTAGGTAATCTGTGCTCCGCATCCAATATGTATTATTGTACGAGTAATATTGGTTACTCCGATCCGTTAGTCGAGGGTATTCACTGCTCGGATTAGTTATGCTCCACCGTTTATCGTAGAATTCTTCCAGAAAATTACCGATGGAACCCGATTCATCTGTACCAACACGAATTTCTCCGCCTGTTGCTCCTTGGAACAAAACAGACAAATCAAAATCCTTATAGCTCAAACTGAAATTAAATCCTCCCTGGAATGTTGGGTCACTGTTTTTGTCTCTTCTTACTTTATCATCCGGTGTGATTTTCCCGTCGCCATTATGGTCTTTGTATTTCATATCACCCGGACGTAAAGTTTTGGTAATGGCACTATAATCAAGTTTATTGGCAGCGATATCATCCATATCTCGAAATACTCCGTCATATACATAATAGATATCAGTTTTGATAGGCTTGCCTGTACTTTGTTGCCAAGCAGGAGCACCTGGGGCCTCATCCCAGAAAATAATTTTGTTCTTCGCATAGCCTCCATTCACTCCGACTGTATATCCAAGTTCGCCGACTTTGCCCTTATAACCGAGATTAAATTCCCAGCCTTTATTATCCACCTTACCAATATTTTCAGCAGGTAGAGTCATACCGGTACTTTGCGGAACAGATGCATTTTTTCGCCATAGAATGGAATTCCGGCGATTTTTGAAGATATCAAATTCAAAATTTAACTTACCCTGCAAAAATTGGAAATCAAAGCCCAAATTATAATTATTGGCAACCTCCCAGGTAACCATTTCATTTGGTACACGGCTCTCAAACAATGTTTTGGCTAGCTTGTCATCCACAACATAGGTTCCAAATGAATAGGTAGAAAAGTATTGATATTCTTGCAGTTTATCTTCCCAATAAATATTGTCATTACCCATTTGCCCATAAGAGGCACGAATTTTAAAATAGTTGATGACTGGGATATTTTCCTTCCAGAAATTCTCTTCCGATACTACCCAACCAGCCATTGCACCAGGGAAAAATCCAAAACGTTCACTTTCAGGGAACATATAGGAGCCATCATAGCGCCAGAGAAACTCCGCAATATATTTACTTTTATAGTTGTAACCAAAACGGCCAAAATAATTTAACCGCGCTCTTTTCCAAGCTGTTCCGTCGTTATTTTTCTCTTGTTCTCCACCTGCAAATAGGTAATCTATACTATTTGAGAGGAAGTAACGCCTATAGGCACTAAACTTGTCGTTATCCGTCGTCTCTCTGTTCACCCCAGCAATAGCGTTTACTTGATGGTCTCCAAATTTTCGGTCAAAACTTAAAATCCCCCCTAATAGAATATTGAGCTGATCTTCATTACTTTGATTTAGGTTTGGATCCGCTGGGCCACGTCGGCCAGCTTGCAATAAAGGTGTCTTACCATCCGCCTCGTAAGCACCCGGCCAGGAATACAATGTCCAAGGAGTACCCCAGGTCTTCTGGTTTTTTACGTACTTATCAACAGAAGCATTTAATGTTAGTTTAAGCCCTTCTACCCATGGATTTGTGATATCCACTTGTCCATTTGTTTGGAAGTAATATCGCTTATCCCGATCATATCCGGTGGCATTCGTTGTAATAACGACAGGATTTTCGCCATTCTCAATATCAGGACCCGGTTTTCCATTTGGCCATATCGCTGGTTGCGTAGGGTTTCCGCGCATCAACATGCGAAAAATAGTTCCTGCACTTTTTGTCGGAAAGTTACGGTTTTCCTGTCTCCCCAAGACACCAAACTGCGTTTTGATGTATTGACTTATGTTTGCGTCAAGGTTAACACGTAAATCATACTGTTTGTAACCGGTTGCAGAATTTTTGTAATAAGCATCTTGATTTTGGTAACCCAATGACAATAGATATTTAACATCTTCTGTTCCTCCATTAATCTGGAGATTATGACGTTGTTGAGGAGACCAATCTTTCAATGTAGATTTATACCAGTCTGTATTCGGGTGGCCCCAAGGATCTGAACCATCTTTAAATTTCTGAATATCGTCAGGTTTAAAAGGTGCCCCCAGCACTGTTCCATCCTTTTTGGTATAAGATCCTGTACCATTTATAGCGGTTAATGCTGCTGACCATTCATCCACAGGTAAGTTATAGATTTCAAGCTCATTACGAATTTCCGCAAACTGTGTAGCGTCTGTCAATTTGGGAATTACCGTTGGTTGAGAATACCCTTGATTGAAGGTATAAGAAAACTGTGGCTTACCGGTTTTCCCCCGACGTGTTGTCACGAGGATAACGCCATTCGCTGCCCTTGCACCATAAATTGCTGCTGAAGCATCTTTTAGAACAGAAATGTTTTCAATATCGCGGGGGTTAAGTCGCTCGATTCCCCCTTCACGCGCCGGCACACCGTCAATAACCACTAATGGGCTACTATTCCCTAAGGTATTTGTACCACGGATCTTGATCGTAGATCCATCATTTCCGGGCTCCGCACTACCATTTGTAGCAATAACCCCAGGAATTCTTCCCGTCATTGCATTGGAAATGTTCAATGCCGGTGATTGGGCAAGATCACTCCCTTTAACTGTAGCAACGGCACCGGTTACTGTTTCCTTCCGCTGTTTACCGTAACCAACGACAATGACTTCATCCAAGCTGGATTGAGAATTTAGCAGTGTTACATCTATGGCACGTCGTCCATTGATCACTTCATCCATAGTCTGTTTACCAACCATGCGAAAGTTGACCGTACTATTGGGCGGAACTTTGTCCAATTTGTAGCGGCCCTCATTGTCCGTTTTTGTCACCAAATTAGTTCCATTAACCGAAACGGTTACTCCAGAAATTGGCATTCCTGTTTCATCTCGCACGATACCAGTGACACTTAATTCTTGTTGAAAGAGATTTCCGTAAGACACAAGGCTTACAGCATCTACAGTTTGGGGGCTCAGTGCGACGATAGAACACAGTGATCCAGTCCAAAACGCTCTCTTCCATTGATTTGAGAAATAATGGCAATTAATCATAAAAACTGTTTAATGGTTTAAATTGTATGTTTATTAGTTATTTATTTGCTTCCACAAGATGCTCGGTTTAGGATCTTATCAAAGACGGTTTATAATTGAATTTCGAATAGATGAAAATACAAAAATAAATAAACAATGCAAGTGTTATTTTAACACTATTTAAATATACACAAACAAACATCTCATTTACAAGTTATTAAAAGAAAATATATGGATTACCACAGCTTGATAATACCGGGTAAAATCGATCTGGTTGAAGCTGTACAATAACCAATTTATAGTTATATATCCCCCTAATTGGTAGTTTAAAAAAAATATCGTCCAAATACATAGACGCTCGATCTTTTACTTAAAAATAGAACAGTTATATTTTGAAAAAATCACATGACAAGTTTTAATTATAATCGCTATAGAATTATATGGAAATACGTATTTTTACAAGAAACATTGTTATTGGTTAATTGCGGATAGCAATAGAAATAATAATGTAGAAATATATCTTTCGAAAAAAATCTACCTCAATCATGAAGATACACATTAGACAGGAAATCCCAAGTGATTATCAAGCCGTTTTTGAACTCGTTCAGAAAGCATTTGAGCAGGAAGAATATAGTGATCATCAGGAACAGTTTCTGGTTGAAAAACTCCGTCAATCGACTGGATTCATACCCAAACTTGCACTAGTTGCAGAGATCGATGGTAAACCAGTTGGCTATATTTTAGTGACAAGGATTAAAATTGTTAATGAAGAAAATCAAGAGAACTATCCTTCCCTTGCTTTAGCCCCAATTGCAGTATTACCTGAATTTCAGGGAAAAGGCATCGGAGGTAAACTAATTGTAGAAGTCCATCAAATCGCAAAGCAACTTGATTTCGGATCTATTATCCTACTAGGGCATGCAGATTATTACCCAAGATTTGGCTATGAACAAACGGTCAAATATGGTATTAAAATGCCATTTGAGGTTCCAGATGAAAATTGCATGATTATCGAACTCCACCAGGGTGCATTAGTTGGAGTTAAAGGAATGGTTGTCTATCCAAAAGAGTTTGGAATAACATAAAAAGGATTGGCTGTAGATGACAGCCAATCCTTTTTTTATTTAATATTTAATGGGGTAATCTTGCATAAGCTCGAATTGGTATCCATCGCTTTTAAGTGCATCGATTAACGAAGATAATTGTTGTTGCCCTTTTTTAGTCTGAAACATGTCATCATGCATTAAAAAAACCACATTATTCGGGACCATCGAACTTTTATTGTTCATAAAGTTGCGTATATGGGATAATGTCGCTTCTTGGCTCACTATCGCATTACCTGTAATACTATTCAAACGCCATTCCACATCCCAACCAAAAATACGATAACCATTTTTATGAAGCATATCAGCTGTTGTAGAGCCATTTTTTAAATCTATCTTGCGGATATCATCATACATCCAGATATTTCTACCCGGAAGTCTAACAATTTTATGCTGAAGATTAAGATCCTTTTCATTCTTTTCAAAATCTGCAAAAGCTTTTTCCGGATTATTATAGAATCGTGAATATTGGTTATTTGCATGCGTGTAGCTATGATTATAGCAAGCAATTAAAGGATTACTTTCATATTTCTGAAGATCCCGCTTTCTCCCCTTGCTCATGTTGGCATGCTTACCGATTAAGAACACACTTACCTTTATATTTTTCTCTCTTGCCAAAGAATCTATCGCCGCACTCCCGATCAAAGGTCCATCATCAAATGTCAAATAAATATGCTTTGGATGTGCATCAAAAGCTCTTCGCAACGAATCTTTCAGGTTACGTTTTTGTTGCTTTACAGGGATAGGATGCAAGCTATCAACTGTAAAATGGAGCTGATTTTTTTGAAGAGAATCCCATTTATTCAAAAGAATAGGTACTTTTTCCTTTTGGGTTAACTTTTCGTTTAAAGTATCCCTACTGCCCTCTTTGCCACTACCCAATACCTTGTTGGAGAAATCTTTGCACGACACATTACCTAAGATCACACCACATGTGAACAATGCAACCAATAACCTTCTACACTTCATATCTATCCTAATAACTTAAGTGATTTTTTTTACATTTCAAAAATACTACAAAAACCTACTTAAAAAGTATAATATTTTATAAATCCCTATTTTCCGGGATAATCGGCTACAAAAACAACAGAAATATTTGTCTAAACAGTTTAATATCATTAATTATCGCCTAATACATGACCGCAAAATTTTGAAATAGTAGAAGAGCTATTTCTTCTTAAAGATTAAGGCTCTATTATATTCAAAGTTCATCCTGGCGATATTTAGGACAGATATACCTTGCGGACATTCAACCTCACATGCTTCTGTATTTGAACAGTGTCCGAAAGATTCCGCATCCATTTGCTTGACCATACTGAGTACACGATGATTTCTTTCCTCCTTTCCCTGTGGCAGTAAGGCCATATGTGTAATCTTTGCTGAAGTAAATAGCGCTGCACTCCCATTTTTACAGGTGGCAACACATGCACCGCATCCGATACAAGCAGCTGAATCAAACGCTTCTTCGGCGAGTTCATGTGAAATGGGAATAACTGTGGCATCTGGTGCCTGACCAGTATTGATAGATACAAAGCCTCCCAGTGAAATAATTCGGTCAAAAGCGGACCTATCCACTTTAAGATCTTTTTTCACCGGAAATGCTGATGAACGGAAGGGTTCTATCACAATAATATCATTATCGTTGAACGAACGTAGATGCAACTGACACGTGGTCGTATGTTTCAACGGACCATGCGCAATACCGTTAATCATTACACCGCATTGGCCACAGATCCCTTCCCTACAATCATGATCAAATTCAACAGGATCCTCTCCGCTCACAATGAGCTTTTCATTTAAGGTATCCAACATTTCAAGAAAAGACATATGTGGATTAAGCCCCTGAAGATCATAGGCCACCAGTTTTCCTGCTGTTTGATTATCTTTTTGTCGCCAGATTTTAAGATGTAGATTCATAATTATTCATTTTATTTGTAGCTTCTTACAGTAGGTTGTATTTCTTCGAAAGTCAAAGGTTCTTTGATCAATTCAGGTTCTTCCCCTTCTCCTTTCCAGGCCCAGGCAGAGATAAATTGAAATTCAGCATCATTTCTCAGCGCTTCTCCATCCGCTGTTTGGTATTCCTCCCTAAAATGTGCACCACAGGATTCTTCACGGGTCAATGCATCATAGCACATCAATTCACCGATTTCAAAATAGTCTGCAACACGTCCAGCTTTCTCTAATTCCGTATTTAATGAATTTAGTTGCCCACTAACCATAACATTGCTATAAAATTCCTGCTTAAGCTTCTTGATTTCCGCTATTGCATATTTAAGTCCCTGCTCATTTCTAGCTAGACCACAATAATCATACAGCAGCTTCCCAAGTGTTTTGTGAAAATAATCGACAGTTTTATTGCCCTTAATCTGTAATAATTCATCAATTTGCTTTTTAACCGCTAACTCTGCCTTTTCAAACTCCGCATGATCTGTAGAAATCTTTCCGGTGTGAATTTCATTCGATAAATAATTGGCGATGGTATAAGGCGCAATAAAATAACCGTCCACTGAAGCTTGAAGCAACGAATTTGCTCCTAAGCGATTAGCGCCATGATCGGCAAAATTAGCTTCACCAAGTGCAAATAGCCCTGGCAAAGTTGTCATCAGCTCGTAATCAACCCAAAGTCCGCCCATCGAAAAATGGGCCGAAGGTGATATCATCATCGGTTCAGAATACGCATCATAGCCCGTTATTTTATGGTACATATCAAAGAGATTACCATATTTCTCTTCAATTTTTTGCTTCCCCTGTTCCTTGATTGCTTTTGCAAAGTCAAGGTAGACGGCATTTTTTAAAGGGCCTATACCAAAACCAGCATCGATCCGCTCCTTGGCCGCTCTAGAGGATATATCCCGCGGTGCAAGATTCCCGAATGCGGGGTATCGACGTTCAAGGTAATAATCTCGATCTTCTTCTGGGATGTCATTGGCTGCTCTGTTTTCATCCTGTTTTAATGGAACCCAAATGCGACCATCATTACGTAAGGATTCTGACATCAACGTCAGCTTGGATTGATAATCGCCTGATTGCGGTAAAGAGGTCGGATGAACCTGAATCCAACTTGGGGATGCCATCAATGCCCCTTTTTTATGTGCCCGCCAAATTGCCGATCCGTTACAGCCCATTGCTAAGGTAGATAGATAATAGATTTTGCCGTATCCACCCGTTGCAAGTATAACAGCATGTGCAGCATGTCGTTCAATCTCTCCAGTATCTAAATTGCGAACAATAATACCACGCACTTTCCCATCGATGACAACAACATCTAACATCTCATGGCGGGAAAAGAGCTGAACAGTTTTTTTACCGACCTGCCGCATCAAGGCCTGATAAGCTCCCAATAGCAGCTGCTGTCCGGTCTGTCCCCTTGCGTAGAATGTTCGGCTCACCTGAACCCCACCAAAAGAGCGATTGTTCAGATATCCCCCATATTCACGTCCAAAGGGAACACCTTGCGCCACCGCTTGATCTATCAAATTCAACGAACATTCAGCCATTCGATAGACGTTAGCTTCACGCGCGCGAAAATCGCCCCCTTTTAAAGTATCCACAAACATACGGTAGACACTATCGCCATCATTCTTATAATTTTTAGCAGCATTGACGCCCCCCTGTGCTGCTACAGAATGGGCTCTTCGGGGACTGTCCTGAAAACAGAATGATTTGACCTGATAGCCCATTTCGCCAAGAGATGCCGCTATTGAGCTTCCCGCCAGCCCTGTCCCCACAACAATGACATCTAATTTTTTGCGATTGGCGGGGTTAACAAGCTTTGCAGTTTTTTTATAGCGTGTCCACTTTTGCTCCAAAGGTCCCGCTGGTATTTTTGAGTTTAAAGTCATGTCTTCGCCTTTAGTTAACAGTAAAAAATATATAAATTGGCATTAACGCAAACCCTATGCTGATGACAATGGAATAGGTTGTACCAATTACCTTAAACCAATGGACAAATTTTGGATGATACAGTCCGAGGGTTCTCACCGCACTATGAATCCCATGGATAAGATGATAACATAAGGCCACCATGGACAAAACATAAATAAGCACATACCACCATTGTTGAAACACTGCAATAACCAATACATAGAGATCCTTATTTCCTTTTGCATCCAGTGGTGGAGCTCCAAACTTATATACGTACCAAAAATTCTGAAAGTGGATGACCAAAAATATCAGAATAAGCGTGCCCAGAATTCCCATATTTCGGGAATACCATTTGCTCGCACGTCCACGCCGGTCTGACTGATAATCCCCACCTGTTTTTTTATTCTTAATAGTGATGACCAATCCATCAATAGCATGCAGTACAATACTCAGGTAAAGGACATAAGAAACAATTTTAATCAGGATATTTCCAGAGAGAAAGTGTGAATAGGCATTAAACTGTAAATGTGCCTGCTCCTGTGGTAAAAATAGCTGCAAATTTCCCAGAAAATGGATAAGCAGAAAGAAAGCGAGAAATAACCCCGTTAAGCACATAAGTATTTTCTTTGATAAGGTCGATAGCATAAGCCTTTTATTTAATAATAACCAATAACTTTCATCCATAAACCACCTACACCCATATAGATAATCAGCAGCACGATCCCGATTTCCAGACCCCGCAACCACCAGGACTTAAGATCAACATAACCGCTACCAAAGAATACGGGTGCTGGACCATGACCATAATGTGTTAACACGCCATATATGGAACCCAGAAACCCAAGCATCATGGCCAACAACATGGGCGGGATGCCTAATGATACACCCACTCCCAATAATGCAGCATACATTGCGGCAACGTGAGCTGTGGCGCTCGCAAAGATGTAATGGCTAAAGAAATACACCAAAACAATTACGGGGAATGCAATCTGCCAACTCAGCCCGCCAATCTGTACCTTTATCAAATCACTAAACCAACCTATAAATCCAAGTTCATTCAGCGAACTGGCCATCATAACTAAAACGGCAAACCAAACAATGGTATCCCAAGCCCCCTTCTCTGCTTTTACATCCTCCCAGGTTAGCACCGAAGTCAGCAAAAGCAAAGTCAATCCAATAAATGCAGTTGTAGTTGCATCAATCGACAGCGAACCTCCAAAAATCCAAAGCGCCAGAAGTATAAAAAATGCCAATAACATCAACCACTCATTTCTGGATATGGGGCCCATCTCTTTTAATTTTTCCGCCGCCATTTTGGGTGCATCACCCGTCTTTTTTAGTTCAGGTGGATACAGTTTATAAAGTACAAGTGGAACAACAAAAAAAGCAACGATGCCCGGAATAAAGCCTGCAACGGCCCAAGACATCCACGTAATATCAATCCCTAGATTAGCCGCAAACTTTTGACACATCGGGTTGCTCGCTGTTCCGGTTAAAAACATGGAGGAAGCAATCAAATTCATGTAGTAGCTATTCAGTGTCAGATAGGATCCCAGCTTTCGATGCGTCTCTGGTTTGTCTGGAACAGAATCAAAACTGATGGCCATAGATTTCATAATTGGGTAAATGATACCGCCACCTCTGGCCGTATTACTAGGTATCGCGGGTGCCAGACACACGTCAGCCAAACCTAGACCATAGGCCAGTCCAAGTGAACTTTTTCCAAAAACTCGAATAAAAAGAAATGCAATACGATTGCCTAAGCCCGTTTTGATAAACCCGCGTGCGATAAAAAACGATATCCCTATAAGCCAGATAACCTTATCACCAAAGCCGGTCAACGCTTTCGTAATAGATTTACCCGCATCTCCGGGAGCTAAAACCTGTGTCAGCGCCGTAAATCCAATCGCCATCATACACATGGTACCCATTGGCGCCGCCTTCAGAATGATCCCGAGTATGGTCGCAGCAAATATGGCAAACAAATGCCAAGCTTCAGGACTAACGCCCTTAGGAACTGGAATAAACCACAAAATGAGCGCAACAATAAAAGTGATGGCAACATTTTTGACACTAATTTCCTTCATAATAATTGAGGTTTAAAAGATTAGAATCTACTTTGTACTTGTACGATAAATAAGTTTTTATTGTATTCATTGGTATTCTGAGTCTGCTTCTTATAGCGATCGAGTTGAAGACCAAGCTGTATCCGGGCACCGTAATTTTTCAAAAACTCCAGACCAAACATTGGCGTAAAAGTTTGCCTTGCATTTGCATTTAACTTATAATTTGGGTCGATATACTCATAACGACAGGAAAGCTCAAATGCACTGAGGTTATAATAGTTGACTTCATACCTTAAATTCGGCAGGAAATAGATACCGCGAACGAGGTAGTCACTTAATTTTGAAGTACGCGCCCCCTCATCCAACGCATAATATAAGTTATGATTGATAGCCTGTTTTGCTTCCAGTTGCATATCCAGGTTCCAACGTTTCCCAAAATCTACGTTTCCACTCAGATCTACCCCCAGTGCGTGTACTTGCTTTTTCATAACCTCACCCACACCGCCATTTAGCCCAAGATTGACCCCATATTTTTTTGAAAGCCCAAATACCAAGCGTGTTGAATATTGCTTTCCATTATCATTGTCGACGACTTGGTTTTTACCATTTCCATTGACCACGGAAAAAGAATAACTAAATGGCATATCTCCTAAATTGACCTCCCCTGTTGCTGCCATTCCAATCTGAAAACTCGCCCAACCCAATTTGCCAAATTCAAGATATTGATTTGACCAATCCAACGATTTAATAATATCTATTGGATAAGTTTCCTCAATGCCAAACCAAGGTCGAAACTGGCCAACTGTAATGGCCAACTTAGGGCTAAACGTATATTTTAAATACGCATTTTCAAGTACCTTTGTTTTTGGGTCACTTTTAAAATCAGCTAAATTGGCAAGGACTGCTACTTCAGTTCGCTTACTGATCTGCGCACGCATCTGCACCCGCATATACTTCACCATAAAATTATTGTCCGTTCCAGAACCATCACTATGGTGAAGCCCGTTCACGTCAACATCTTTAGTTGTGCTCACAAGGTACCGCGCCTGAAAAAGCCCCTTTATCTGCAGTTTGGGATAGGTGATTTCTTCTTTGATTTGCTGTACAGAATCTCTTTTTATCGGCTCAACTGGACCCGGTTCTTGTCCTTTTACAGTCGTGTATAGCAATAAGTATAAGACAGAAATTGGAATGTAAAGTTTCCTCATATCTAAAACAATTATCTATTCGCCAGTAGCCCAGCGCACTTTTCAATGTCAATAATGTATATTATAATTTATTCTTTCTCTAGTAACATCTAAACGGGTGAATAGTTTTAATTTTCTAATAAATTTTGTAACTAAAAGAAAGTTTCCTCCAAAGAGAGGTCAAATTGATTAAATTCAGCGTTTTTGTGTATTTTCACGGTTGAATATACCCAGATTTCAATTTTTGAATTAGTAAAAATTTCAAGATTGAAACAAATAATAAACATCCAAAGAACAAATTATAGATAAATTTTAGAATCAATAAATCATATGAAAGAACAATTAATCAGAAAATGCTGTATTTGCCTCGTACTAATTATCTATGGGTTTTTCGTCCCTGTTTCCGAGGCGGCGGAACGGGAGAAGCCGGCAATGTTTTGGACTTGGCTGGATTATAATCCAACTACAAATTTTGATTCCATCTGCCGTGAGATGAATTACTTGGGTATTGATGGGGTCATGCTAAATGCAGCTAGTCCTGATGAATATAGAGTCGCCATTCCTATTGCAAAGAAATATGGGATACAGGTAATTGCCTGGCTATGGACGATGAACCTGGAGCATGATCGGGATAAGATCTTAAAAGAACATCCAGACTGGTTTAGTGTCAATAGAAATGGAAAAAGTCTGGCTGATACCACTGCGTATGTTGGCTACTACAAATTCTTATCACCCGTTGTACCAGGAGTGAAAGAGTATATTAAACAGAAAATCCAGTCTTATTGCGAGGTTGAAGGTCTCGATGGTATATCAATAGACTACAACCGCTATGTAGATGTTGTATTACCAACCACTTTGTGGCCAAAGTATAATATCGTTCAAGATCGCGAATACCCAGCATGGGATTATGGATATCACCCCATTGCCATAGAAAAATTCAAAAAACAATATGGTTATGATCCCAGGGCACAAAAAGATCCTTCAAAAGATCTAAAATGGAGACAGTTTCGTTGTGACCAGATCACTGACATCGCTAATATGATTGCTGAAGTTGTCCACAGCCATGGAAAGACTATGGCAGCCTCGCCTTTTCCTACACCAAAAATGGCTTCGAGAATGGTTCGTCAAGATTGGGGTAAATGGAAACTGGACGTTGTATTCCCTATGGTATACAGCAACTTTTACACCGAGGACCCAAGCTTTATAAAAGATTGTACGCTAGAAAATGTCAGAGATAAAGCTGCGAATATCACTTTGTACTGTGGATTGATGGCTAAAAACAATGATGAAATGTTTGTCGATATGGATGAGGCTTTAAATAATGGTGCTCAAGGAATCTCTATTTTCACCATACACAGTCTCCAAGATCCAAAGATTAAAGAGCGCTTCAGAGCCTACACAACAGCAGCTAAATCCAAAAAAGAAAAAAACAATGGAACCTTACCTCGTATTTCAACCAATAAGGTAGAAAACGACCCTTTTAAGAAAGCTGGCATCATGAAATTGATCACCCAAAAAATTCAAGACATGGTAAAAGCGGAAAATCCGGCAGCAAATCCTGTGGTATTATCTAAGTATAAGCAAGTTGATGCGTACGATGTCACAAAAAAATATCTCGTAAAGGATAAGGTCAGTAACAAAAACTTCTATGTGACCTTCTTTTTCTATGGTGACATACTTTCGGGCTGGAATGTTGATCCTGCACCCTCGAACAGCTAAAGTATCGATACTTTCCTATCTTTGGATTTTCATAAATAGATTGAAGACATGAATAGAACTTTTGGTTTGATAACAGCTTTACTTGTCCTAAGCTATACAGGGCGAATAGATGTGTGCCAGGCGCAGCAGACGACAAGTACCGCAACGGTAAAGGATGCAAAAAAGATAGATCAAGCAACATTAAATAGCATTCTTGAAAAGAATAGTCAGCGCTTTAAACTGGGAAAAGTAGCAGATTACATTCCAGAACTGGGCAAAGCAAATGCACAATCCATTGCACTATCTGTTGTAAATAACGATGGTACTCTGGTAAGTGCCGGAGATATACATCAAAAATTTACGATCCAAAGCATATCAAAAATAATTGCGTTGATGATTGCGGTACAGGAGAATGGTGAAAAAGCTGTTTTTGAGAAAATGGGATATTTTGGAACCGACAAACCTTTCAATCACTTTGGCAATTTAGAAACAATGGGTAAACCGCTTAATCCTATGATGAATGCAGGTGCTATATTGACCACAGCCCTTATTAAAGGGAATGCTGAAGAACCCTTTGCTAAAATCCTTAAGATGATACGTTTCATTACAAACAATGAACAGATAGATTATAGCCATGCGGTATATAACTCAGAAAGAGAAACTGGTCATAGGAATCGCGGTATGTTCTACATTATGCGAAATAATGGGTTAATTGATGGTGAAGGGGAAGAAAAGCTCAATAATTACTTTAAACAATGTTCCATCGAAATCACAGTGGAAGATCTTGCCAAAATAGGCTATTTTTTTGCCAATCACTGTGTCCGTTATGATGGAAACAAACAATTTCAAGATCCTAATCTGTCACAGCTTATTCAGTCACAAATGCTGATTGCCGGCATGTACGAATTCAGTGGTGAATATGCCCGTACGGTTGGGCTACCGAGTAAATCCGGTGTGGGCGGAGGAATCGCTGTCAGTGTCCCCCGTAATATGGGAATAGGCGCTTTCAGTCCGGCTTTAGACCAACACGGCAACTCACTTGCAGGTTATCATATGATCCTAGATCTGGTGAATGCCAAACATCTGAGCCTATTTGATTAACAGATCAAATAGCTTAAATTAAATCGTTTGCAAAACCGGATCCCTGTTTTGCTTGTTAATTCCTAAGTCTGCATAGCTATATGCAGGCCTAGGAATAAATTAAAATACCAAAAAATAAACCAATGGTGAAAACAGAAACAATAATCGCTGTAGAAAGTGTTTCTAAAAGCTCAACCTTTTACCAGGATTTGCTAGGTTGTACCAGCGAACATGGTGGCGAGACTTTTGAAATTCTAACAGTTGAAAACAATGTGATTTTATGCCTTCACAAATGGGGTGAACACGCACATCCGACCATGCTCCAACCTAAAAATGCCGGAAATGGTCTAATCCTATTCTTTCGGGTAGATAATCTCCAGGAAGTGTTTGAAAATGCGACCAAACTCGATGCCATGTTCGAAAAAGAAATTCACTACAATGAAAATTCATTAAGAAATCAGTTTATCCTCCGGGATCCTGACAATTATTATCTGATTATTTCAGAATAAGAAGTTCGTCCGTAACTATATACGTTGGTTAGATTTAACAGATGTTAATTTGACATGTGCTTTCTTAAACCAGTTTAAGTTTATTATTCAATCTTTCCTGCAACTTTGTAGTATCAAAACATAAAACAATGACAGCACGATTAAATATTGCAAAAGTAGATGCAACAGCTTATAAAGCAATGATGGGTTTAGAAACCTACCTCGCTAATATATTTCTTACCCCTATCCAGAAAGAGCTTATTAAAATAAGAGCATCCCAAATTAATGGATGTGCTTTTTGCCTTGACATGCACACCAAAGATGCATTAAAGTATGGTGAAACTCCTCAGCGTATATTCTTGCTGAACGCCTGGCGTGAGACCGAATTATTTAATGCCGAAGAACAGGTTTTATTGGAGATGACCGAGGAGATTACCCTAATTCATCAAGAGGGCCTGACGGAGGAAACTTATCAAAAAGCGAAGAAACTATTTGACGAAAAACAACTTGCACAGATCATTATCGCTATTATTACAATCAATTCATGGAATAGAATTGGTATAAGCACACATTTGGAATTATTAAAGTAGGTAAACCAGAGACATACCCGGTAGGATGCGAATTCAATCGCTCCCGATAGGATGTAAATGAATTTATAAAAATGGGGTCAGTCTAGCGCGAACGGCCCCGTTTTCGTTTAAAATAACTAGTCGATAAAATCTTAAATCTACCATCCCACAAATCACATTAATCAGCTATCTTTAATCCGAAAAAAGTTTATTAAACCAATTAAACGCAGAAAAATGAAAATCGTTAAAAAAATTTTAATTGTTTTGGTTATTCTCATTGCCATTCCCTTAATTGTGGCTCTTTTTGTTCCTAAAGATTTTGATGCAAAAAGTGAGATTACCATTGACAAACCTAAACAGGAGGTCTTCAACTATGTGAAAATGCTTCGAAATCAAGATTACTTTGGGGTATGGCAACTTTCCGATCCACAGATGAAGAAATCCGAACAGGGCACCGATGGTCAGGTTGGATTTAAATACAGCTGGGATGGCGAGAAAGTTGGAAAAGGTTCACAAACGATTACGCGCATCGTAGATGGAGAAACGATCGAAACATCACTTGACTTTGGATTCGGCGAACCGTCAAAAGGTTATTTTAAGCTGAAGGAAATATCATCGAACCAGACAGCGGTGACCTGGGGCATTACCGGTAAGTCACCTTACCCCTGGAATCTAATGAGCCTATTTATGAATATGGATAAGGATTTTGATCAAGGGCTCAAAAACTTAAAAGATGTCTTGAAATAGCTTCATACATCATAAAAAAAGGTATTTAAAGCATAATTAAATGACCTTTAAATACCTTTTCTTCAAAAAACGAATTGAATTAACGACGACTCATCAGAATACGTAAAATATACCAAAACAACAACATAATAGAGGAAAATAGCTGTAATGCAGCCCCTACATATTGTTCATTGCCGTAATTATATTTCAGACTTTGCGTTTGGTACAAAATGCTTCCTGAAGCAATCAACACCATGATGATAGAAAACCAAAGTCCCAATTGAAATCCAAATAATGCGCCCGCGACAATGGCACCCAATGCCAGGAAGCCACCAATAACAAGGATGTTTTTCAGAAAAGAGAAATCCTTGTTTGACATAAAAGCAACGGCTGTAAGTGCTGTAAACAAGGCCAGCGTCATTATACTTGCCTGGTAAAGCAAGCCCGCACCATCAGTCATCGAAGCGGCAATAAAAATCATTGGTAGGAAAATAATAGCTTCCAATACAATGTAAAATGCCAGTCCAAGATACTGGGTCTGACGACTCTGCGCTAATGTCCATCGAGAAGACAATGAAGCTCCCAACCAGAAACATCCGAGGAGAAACAACCAAATAAACTTCCCACTGACCATCCATACAATAAAATCATAAGGAACTAATTTTATCAATAGGGTTTCTAAAACGATAAATGCTAAAATAGAAAGGGCAACATGAAGATAAGTTTTTTTGTAAAAAACGCCCCTTTCAGCCTCATCGTTAACAAGTAAATACTCTTGTGATTCCATAAAACAGTTAAATAAGATGTATTAATATACATTAAAAATAAGCATTAATTCGATTTTCACAAGAAATAATTTAAGCAGAGCCTATCGAATTACATCGCATTGATACAAAAAAAGAGGACCCCGCCTAGCAGGGTCCATTCAAACAAACAACTTATTTCCAGCCTCCTCCCAAATCTTTGTAGATATTAACAACCGCATTAAGCTGTTGCTTCTTAGTTTCTATCAATTCAAGTTTTGAATCCAATACATCGCGTTGTGTCATCAGCACTTCCATATAATCAGCACGTGCCGACTTAAACAGATCGTCTGATACCGTCACAGAATTATTGAGCACTTCAACTTCCTTGGTTTTGAAATCATAACTCTTGCCAAGGTTTTCGATATTAGACAGTTGGGTAGACACTTCCAAATAGGCATTTAAAATTGCCTTCTCATAATTATAGACTGCCTGTATCTGCTTCGAATTTGCGGTATTGAACTCCGCTTTCAATCCATTTTTGTTTAATAGCGGAGCTGCCAACTCTCCTATTATGTTGTACAACATCGATTCGGGCATTTTAAACAAATAGGATGGCTTAAAAGCTTGCAAACCCAGCGCAGCCGATATTTCCAAGGAAGGATAGAATTCCTTCCGCGCAATCTGTACATCCAATTTTGCAGCAGCAAGTTCATATTCAGCCTCACGGATATCAGGTCTATTGCTCAGGAGTTGACTCGGTATCCCCGTTTGTACTTTCGCAGGTACCATATCCACGAAGCTACTTTTATCACGTTTGATTTCCTGTGGAAAACGTCCTAAAAGGAAATTAATTCGGTTTTCAGTTTCCTTAATCTGCTGGCGTGTCTCAAATTCCATTCCTTTGGTTTTTAACACTTCTGCCTGGAATTTTTGAACAGCAAGTTCTGTCACGCGCGCCGCCTGCTTCTGTAGTTTTATGACCTCCAGTGCATTGTCCTGCAACTCGATATTCTGTTTGATAATCGTTAGCTGGTTATCCAAAGCCAACAATTCATAGTAAGATCGCGCAACCTCAGCGATAAGACTGCTCAGAACAAAGTTTTTACCTTCCACCGTAGCGAGATACCTGTTCAATGCCGCCTGTTCAGAATCTTTTAGTTTTTTCCAGACGTCGATTTCCCAGCTTGCATAGGCACCTATCTTTAGATCACTCAGTGGATCGGGCATTTCCTTCCCTGGTGCGATCTCCGTGCTGGCATCCCCAGCTCCCTGGCTTGTATAGCGCCCGACCTTCTCCACACCGCCACCGGCACGTAAACCCACACTCGGTTTCAATGCACCTTTTCGCAGTAAAATATCATTCTTGGCAATAGCCAATTCTTGCAAGGTCACATTCAGCTCCTGGTTATTTTTTAATGCAGTATCAATTAAAGCAACTAAATTAGGATCACTAAAAAAATCACGCCACTTCATATTGGCCGAATTCGTTGTGTCCTGTGCAAGTGCTTCAGCAAATTGCTGTGGCACTTGCTTGTTTTCCTGAATCTGAGTCGCTTTAGGAACCTTACAGCCTGTCATTGCTGCGGACAGCAAAACCCCTACTACCCAATATTTATTTGTTTGACTAGCCATTGTTATCGATTTCTTCAGTTAATGGATTTTCATCTTCATGTTTGATAAGTTTACGTTTGGAAGCGATTGTTCCAAAAATAAAGTAGAGCCCCGGTATGACAAGGATACCAAAGACAGTTCCAAACAACATCCCTCCTGCCGCTGCAGTACCAATGGTCCGGTTGCCGATCGCTCCAGGCCCAGAAGCCATGACCAATGGAATCAAACCTGCAATAAACGCAAATGATGTCATTAAGATAGGTCTAAACCTCACCTTAGCTCCTTCCAAAGCTGCTTCGATGATACTGAGTCCCTGCGCATGTCGCTGTGTGGCAAACTCAACAATTAAAACCGCGTTCTTACCCAATAATCCAATGAGCATGACCAAGGCCACCTGCGCATAGATGTTGTTTTCCAGTCCCAAAACTTTGAGCAGGAAAAAGGCTCCAAAAATACCAATTGGCAATGATAACAGAACCGCAAATGGCATGATAAAGCTTTCGTATTGTGCTGAAAGAATAAGATAAACAAAGCCTAAACAGATCAAAAAGATATAGATGGCTTGATTACCACGACCCACCTGATCTTTGGAGATACCAGCCCAATCAATACCATAGCCCTGTGGTAAGGTTTTCGCAGCGACGGCATTGATCACTTCAATAGCCTCACCGCTACTATATCCAGGAGCAGCAGAACCTGAAATTTCAGAAGCCATGTACATATTGTGCCGCGTGATCTCGGAGAGTCCATATACCTTTTCCATATGCATAAAAGCCGAAAAAGGCACCATCTCATCCTTATCGTTTTTCACATATAATTTCAAGATATCTTCAGGAAGAGCCCGATACTGCGGTAATGCCTGTACCATGACCTTATATTGCCGGTCATACTTAATAAAATTGGTTTCGTAGTTACTCCCCACCAATGTAGAAAGCGTATTCAGTGCATTGTCAATAGTCACCCCTTTTAATTGAGCCATATCATTGTCGATATGGAGCATGTACTGCGGAAAACTCGCACTGTAAAATGTAAAAACTGAGGACAACTCCGGTTGTTTATTCAATTCACGGACAAAATCCCTACTTACGGTCTCCATTTTCTTATAGTCACCGGAGCCCGCTTTATCCAAAAGCCGCAACTCAAATCCCCCTGCGGCACCATATCCTGGTACTGCTGGTGGCTGGAAAAACTCGATGGAAGCCCCAGGGATATTTTTCGCTGCATTTTCCAGCTGTTCGATAATTTCCTGCGAGGATTCCTTACGCTCTTCCCAACTTTTTAAATTGATCAGACAGGTTCCGGTATTCGCACCGGTTCCCTCAGTCAATATTTCATAACCGGCCAATGAAGAAACAGATTGTACACCATCGATGTCCTCCGCCTCCTTCTGCAAAGTTTGAGCGGCCAGATTTGTCCGTTCTAAGGTCGATCCCGGTGGCGTTTGGATAATGGCATAAATCATCCCCTGATCCTCGTTTGGAATAAAGCCTGCTGGCACGGAATTATTTAAAAAGTAGGCGCCAATACAGAATCCGATCAATACCACAAAAGTAAAGAGACGCTTATCAACGATACCTTTCAGTAAGAAAACATATTTGTTGGACATCTTATCAAACAATCTATTGAACGCATCCAAAAATTTGTCCACGATAGATTTCTTACGAGGTTTTCCATGATTGTTCTTAAGCATAATCGCACACAACGCTGGTGTCAACGTCAATGCAACTACACCGGAAAGGATAATAGATGTCGCCATCGTGATGGAGAACTGGCGATAAAAAATACCGACAGGCCCCGACATAAACGCAACAGGAATAAATACGGCCGCCATTAGAAATGTAATAGCGATAATAGCACCGCTGATTTCATGCATCGCTTTCTTCGTTGCCTTATAGGCTGAAATATGCAGTTCCTCCATCTTGGCATGTACGGCTTCGATGACGACAATGGCATCATCCACAACGACACCAATTGCCAATACCAAGGCAAATAGTGTAATCAGGTTGATTGTGATACCAAAAAACTGCATAAAAAGGAACGATCCCACTAAGGAAACCGGTACTGCAATGGTTGGAATCAAGGTAGACCGCCAGTCCCCAAGGAATAAAAAGACAACAATCGCCACCAGTATAAAGGCTTCAATTAAGGTATGGATAACTTTTTCCATTGAAGCATCCAAAAATTTAGAAACATCATAACTGATTTCGTAATCCAGTCCTTTCGGAAAAGAAGACTTTAGTTCCTTCATTTTATTTTTAACATCCTGGATTACCTGAGAAGCATTGCTACCATAGGATTGTTTCAGGACAATAGCGGCAGAGGGCTTCCCATTCAATGTAGAATAAATATCATACATGGCGGATCCAAATTTAATATCGGCAACATCGCGCAAGCGCAACATTTCACCGTTTCCATTTGTTCGTAATACGATATTACCATAGCCTTCGGTTGTTGTGAAACGCCCCGGATATTTCAGGACATATTCAAAAGACTGTGAAGTAATCCCGGAAGACTCACCGGCTTTGCCCGGAGATGCTTCCAAACTTTGCTCTGACAGAGCTTTCATCACCTCCTCAGCGGATATTTTATAGGCGGTCATGCGATCAGGTTTTAACCAGATCCGCATCGCCAATTCCCGTGTTCCAAGAATATTCGCGACCCCAACACCGTCTACACGTCTCAATTCTGAAACGATATTCATATCGGCGTAGTTATACATAAAGTTTCCATCAAGGTCTTTATCCTTGCTATATAGGTTGATATACATCAACATATTGGATTCTTCCCTTGTAATTTTTACCCCCTCGCGTACAACGATAGGTGGAAGCTTATTAACAACAGAAGCCACACGGTTCTGTACGTTCAATGAAGCTTGATTTGGATCTGTACCTAGATTGAATACCACCTGTATGCTGGCTTCACCATCGTTACCGGCATCTGAAGCCATATATTTCATTCCCGGAACCCCATTGATGGCGCGCTCAAGTGGAATGATAACAGATTTTATCATGAGTTCCCCGTTCGCACCCGGGTATTCTGCTGTAATGTTTACTTTAGGTGGCGATATGGATGGAAATTGAGTTACTGGAAGTTGTACCATCGAAAGAACCCCCAGAAACACAATGATCAGCGATATAACAATCGAAAGTACAGGTCTATTTATAAAACGACTAAACATAGTAATTTAAGAGTATGGAGATTTATTCTGTTTTTAACTTCAAATTAGAAATGGCATCTTTAGGCTGAACGAAGCTGTAGTTGATCTTTTCATCCTCTTTCACTTTCTGTATACCGTCCAATAGGAATTTATCATCTTTTTGAAGTCCACTGCTGACCACATAAAGATCAGGAAGGGAATTGCTAATTGTGATATAACGAGCTCTTAACTTGCCTGCTTTATCCACGACATAAACATATTTCCGGTCCTGTAACTCGTAGGTTGCCTTTTGTGGAATAATCAATGCCTGCTTCAATGGAAAATTCATAACGACTTTACCACTTTCACCATGTTTCAATAATCGATTGGGATTTGGAAATCTCGCCCTAAAGGCAATGTTACCGGTTTCGCTGTCAAATTCACTCTCTATGGTTTCAACCACACCATGTTCTGGAAGCAATTCGTTATTGGCAAGCAATAATCCAACATGGGTATCTCCGCGTTTACTCACGTTTGTCTGATAATTCAGGTACTCTGGTTCCGACACATTGAAGTATACCAGCATCTGGCTATTGTCGGAGAGGCTTGTCAATAACTCGCCCTCATCCACCAAACTTCCTAATTTTAGCGGGATACGGTCAATTGTACCATCAAATGGTGCTCTTATTTCAGTAAAGGAAAGGTGCAGTTTGGCAATTGCAGAAGCCGCCTTGGCTTGCTCCAGTTTTGCTTTCGCCATCGCAAGTTCGTTGGGGGATACGACATTTTTATCGGCTAAGCTCTTGGTGTTCTGCACTTCAATCTCGGCGACATTCACTTCCGCCATAGATTTTCTAAACTCTGCTTCATACATTTTGGGCATAATGCGAAACAGAAGCTGTCCTTTGTGTACAAATTGTCCCTCATCGACAAAAATCTGCTCCAGGTATCCTTTCTCCTGTGCACGTAATTCGATATTACGAAAGGATTTAATCTGAGAAACAAAATCCTTACGGATTGTTGTATCCACCTGTACGGGAGAAGTAACATTGAATTTTTCCTTTTCTTCTTTCTCTTCCTTTTTGGAAGTACACCCAATTTGGCATAATACCATAGCCAAATTAACGAGCATAAATACTCTTTTCATTTGTAAGCGTCTAATTAAAAATAAGTTTGATTGTTTGTTGATATGGTAGTTGAAATAACCTAAGCCTTAGATTGTTGTAATACAAAAAGAACACAGAATCATTAGTCTATCAATGAAAGTCTGAATTATTCGGAATACAACGAAAATAAAGTTGGGCTATTTCGGAGATTGGCTATTAAATTCTCCAGTTTTGTTGAAGAATATACCTTTGGGGGTGTAAATAAGCGACAAAATTGCAAAAAGGAATCTTTTTTGCAAAACGAAATACAAAGATAAAAAGTACAACCGCACAGAACAATAAAGCGACAAAATTAGAAGCTGCTTCAAGGTCTTTGGTCAACTGAAAATTCTCACTGTCAAACTCTTCAATGACGGGGTTCTCATCATGTACGTTTCCAGCTATTAGAGGATCGATGTGGACACTTAGAGAATTAATCCTGTCCTTCAGGTTGGCATCATTGGGCTGATACATAAAACTGACCGTAGGGCGATCAGATTCGTTAAGCACAGCATGGCTATTACCGCTCCTAATCAATAGGAACCCTATAAAACATAGAATTGTAATAACCACTTTCATTTGAGGGCAAATATACTAGCGTATAAATAATTTCAATAAGGTTTAACACAATTTAACAAAATGATTACAATCCAACAATAATGTTTAGAAAAGTGACAACTGTTGCCCTATGTCACCATCCTTTGGAGCTTCTGCCTGACCAAATACGGTTCGACCATTGTACTTCCAAGAGTCTCTACGTTCTTCTGCTATGACCTGTTGAATATCAAACTGGGGTGTGAAATTATGCTCAACGTCCAATATGATCTGATGGAGTTTATGCATGGATTTTAATTTATCGCTATTCCCCAGTTTTGACCTTTCGATACCCTTTTGTAAGATTTGAATACTTTGGTCGTAAATATTCAAAGGGACAGGAAAAGGATGCCCATCCTTTCCACCATGGGCAAAAGAAAAGCGCGCGGGGTCTTTAAATCGTGCCGGAGCACCATGGATTACCTCACTGACTAGTGCCAAAGATTGTAATGTACGCGGCCCCATCCCCTTTAACAGCAAAAGCTCCTCAAAATCCTGAGGCTGATTTTCCCGTGCCACATATAACATCGCTCCTAACCTTTTGAGATCAACATCTGCAGCACGTACATCGTGATGGGAAAGCATGACCAATTTTTTAAAGTCCAATAATGCACGGGAAGAATCTTCGTTAACGATAGCCATAATACCTGTTCTGTTAGGGGCTGCAGCAGAAGCTGTCAAGTTCAAAATAAGACCCTGCGAACGTCCTTCAATACCAGCATGAGGTTCGTCAATGAAAGAGCGAACTTTCTCTGAATGCCAATGATAGCGGCGGGCAGTTCCATCATGATTATGCATACCCTGTTGTACCACAGCCCAATGACCGTCTTTGCTGACAATAAAATTGTGGAGGTATAACTGATAACCATCTTGTATAGCCGTATTATCCACCTTGGCCACTAACTTACTTGTTCGAACCAATTTATTCCCGTCCAAACCGGTTTTATCTGCCAAATAAAGTAGCTCCTGTGGTGTGTCTTTAGAAAATTTACCCTTACCGCCACATATATAAAGGCCGAATGCATCCGCGCAGGGATTGATCGCGCGTTTTAAAGCGCCCATGACCGATGTTGTAATACCTGATGAGTGCCAGTCCATGCCGAGTACAGCGCCAAAGCTTTGAAACCAAAATGGATCTGCCAATCTCCGGAGCACCTCATCTTGTCCATAATTCATCAGGATGACCTCCACAATGGATTTGCCCAGTGAACTCATCCGTTCATACAGCCAAGCTGGTACTTTTCCATAGTGTAGCGGCAAATCCGCCGTTCCTGAATGCCTCATAAATAAAACTAAATATATTAGCACAAATATAACTCTTCTTATTTGCTAAACGAGATTTTCAGAGAATTGGGATTTATCATTTACAACACCAAGATCCTATACATGCCTAAGGAAATCAGCAGCATGTAAAACCAGAAAATCAGACTAATAAAAGAATCAATATTAAAAAAGGCTGTATAATCGTGTGATTATACAGCCTTCTCGCTATTTCAATATATTACCGGCCAACGCCGGCTGCTTACTATCTATCCATAGTTAAAGATTTACTTTCCAGTCAAAGCCGATATAAATCCAGCACGGAATGATGGATCTTTTTCGGAAAATTCAATCGAGTGTTTATAGGTATCCACATTAAAAAACAATTCCGCAGGTTCCGCCTTTTTATTCTCTAAAAACAGTTTGAAACTATAGGCAGTTTTCTTTGATAGATCTACATTCACTTTATTGGATGAAAATACATTTGGCAGAACAACCTCTTTCGTAAACCCATCAGTACTTGGCATTTGAAATAATTCACCTAAAGCTTTAACTAAGTTGTCAGATTGCGTTCCTAGGGTAGTAATTTTAATTTTTCCTTTCGTAAAGCCTACATCATCACTTGGCTGACCATCGATAATACCTGCTGGGATAAAATCAACGACTTCAATTTTAGCACCTACTGTATCCTTATTGTAAATTGATTTCGTTGTATAAATGCGACTTGAATCGGTTTTAACTTCGTCGGTAATACGCAGAAAAAAGTTCTTTTTTTCAGGTCCTGGCGTACCATTCGTCAGTTGTTCGATGCGTACCCGCTCAATGGTATTCGCTGTCGCAGTATCACTTCCATCAGTTTTCTTCTGATTAGAATTTCCACAAGCAGCCATCATCATCGTAGCTGTTGTAAGAAGGGCTATAGATTGAATTTTGTACATGGTGAATTGTTTATTATCAGTAATCATTGAAATATTGTTCCTATAATATTACTACTATTACTGATAACAAACAACTATTCGCAATGTTTTTATTTTATTTCAATAAAGCGTCGTATAAAATTTCAACGGGGTGAAAAGATTTTCTTCCGGTACCATCTTTGATCTGATGACGGCACGAAGTACCCGCAGCAGCAATTAGAGTCGCCGTATCTGTGCTACGTACAGCTGGCAATAAAACCAGTTCGGCTACTTTCATTGAGACATCATAGTGTTCGGCTTCGTAACCAAACGAACCTGCCATGCCACAGCAGCCCGACGGAATCACTTCAACGGAATAATTGGACGGGAACGCTAAGACTTGCTGGGTAATGCCTACCAGATGAAAGGCTTTCTGATAGCAATGTCCATGCAGCTTGATCTTCTTTTCCACAGCTGTAAACTGCTCCTGATGAATACGGCCCGCCTCGATTTCCGCCAATAGAAATTCGTCAATCATAAGTGCATTTTTAGCCACCAACTGTGCATCAGTACGAAGATTTTCATCAACCAGACTTAAATATTCATCTCTAAATGTAATGATGCCAGATGGTTCAATACCCAACAACGGTGTTTCGTCGGTAATCAGACCTTTTAGGAAATTAATGTTTTGATTGGCAATCTTTTTTGCTTCTTTGACAAATCCTTTGGAGAGATATGTCCGTCCGCTTTGTACATGTTTTGGAATAATCACTTCATAGCCCAATGCCGTTAGTAGCTTGTAAGTTGTAATACCAATCTCAGCATCGTTATATTCTGTAAACTCGTCGGAGAATAGATAGACCCTGCGTTTAGTTTGCGGTACTATCGTTTGCTTCCTGGCCCATTGGCTCAACGTCGTTCCATTCACCGTAGGAAGAGAGCGTTTTGGTGCAAAGCCTACAGTTTTCTTTACCAAACCGGATAAAAAGTCATTCTTCACAACAAAATTATAGATTGGGGCAACGAGTGATCCCAGTTTCTGGGAATCAGTAAAATTCGCGATCAATTTGGTCCTAAAGCCGGCCCCATGTTCATCGTAATAATGCTGTAAAAACTCTGCTTTCATCTTGGCAACATCCACACTCGACGGACATTCCGTTTTACAGCCTTTGCAACTTAAACACAGATCCATCACTTCCTTGATTTCCTCATGGTCAAAGCGATTTTTTTTCGTGGAGTTGGTTAAAAATTGACGCAACATATTCGCTCGTGCACGCGTTGTATCCTTCTCATCCCGTGTCGCCATAAAAGATGGACACATCGTCCCACCGGTAATTTCTGTTTTCCGGCAATCACCCGAGCCCGAACATTTTTCAGCCAAACGGAGAATGGATTCATCTTTGGAAAAATCAAAATAAGTTTTTATATCCGTCCTATTTTTGTCATTGTCATAACGCAAATGGGCATCCATTGGTGGAGTGTTGACAATCTTATTTGCATTAAATACTCCTATTGGGTCGAAGATTACCTTTACTTCCTCCAGAAGTTTATAAACCTTTTCTCCGAGTACTTTACCAATAAATTCTCCCCTCAAACGCCCGTCGCCATGCTCTCCACTCAACGATCCATTATACTTTAACACAAGGTCACTTGTTTTTTCCAATATGGAGCGGAAAGTGCGCTTACCTTCTTCTGTTTTCAGATTGACAAAAGGCTCGATATGTAGTTCACCCGCTCCAGCATGTGCATAGTAAGATGCATGCACCCCTTCTTCAACCAAAAGTTTCTGGATGTCACTGACATAGGCCGGAAGATCCTCTGGAGAAACCGCACAGTCTTCGATTAAATTGACCGGTTGGCTGTCCCCAGGAAGATTACGGATAAGCCCTAATCCAGCTTTTCGGACATCCCAGACAAGATTAGTCTGCTCGACTCCAATAATATAAGGATAGGCATATCCTAACCCTTTCTCAATCAGTTCTGCCTTTAAAGCCATCGCCTTGGCCTCGGTCTCCGCAGCAGTATGACCTCTAAATTCTACGATCAACAGTGCCTGAGGATCACCCTCAATAAAAAAGCGATTGTATTTATAAGTCGGATGCCCGACCGTAAAATCCATGATATATTTATCGACCAGCTCAGATGCCTCAGGCTGATGATTCAACGCGATGACATTTCCATGCATACATTCAACCATATCAGCAAAATGAACACATAATAGTCCAAGTTCCTGCGGTGGTAAATCCATCAAGTGAAGCTTTGCCTCCGTTACAATCGCCAAAGTTCCCTCCGAACCCGCCAAAAGGTTACACATATTAAAGGGTTGCGTACGGTCACTCAAAATATCTAAGGCATATCCAGTATTTCGTCGGGTAATCGAACGCTTGGGGTAGCCTGTTTCAATCGCCGCCAAATTTTGAGGATCTGTCAACAAATCATTCATGTGACGGTAGATATCCCCTTCACGATCTGCCTGTAAAAGTTTTTTAAAATAACTTGCCTCATCCAGCGAAGCAAAGCTCACCTCTGATTTATCATCTAAAAGTACATTTGCTGCAATTAGATTATGACGGGTATCGCCCCAGACAATGGAATGGAGACCCGAGGAATTATTACCAATCATACCACCAACCATAGCCCGACTTGCCGTGGATGTCTCCGGACCAAACATGAGCCCAAAAGGCTTCAGGTAACTATTCAGATCATCACGAATCACGCCGGGTTGTACCCGCACCCATTTCTCCTCCACATTCAATTCCAGGATGCGGTTAAAATGACGGGATATATCCATAATGATACCATTTCCGACAACCTGTCCTGCCAACGATGTTCCAGCGGTACGGGGAATTAAGGTTGTTTGGTTTGCTCGGGCAAAATCAATCAAATTCTTTATATCGTTTATATCAGATGGAATGGCCACCGCCAACGGTTTTTCCTGGTACACCGAAGCATCTGTTGAGTAGGCAAGTAACATGGTTTGATGCGATGCCTCATCTGAATAATACAACTCCCCTTTAAGTTGAGTTGCCAATACGGCTAACTGATTCTGATCTTTCACTGAATTTGCTTTTTTATATAGAAAACAAATTTAGTCAAATTTCTCCTTTGGAAAAAGGAAGAATTGCAAGAAATACACAATTTCTTTTAACAAAACGCATAAAAACGCAATCACAAAATGCAACAAACCGGAATTTTATTTCGCATCTTCATGAATTGCTTGTATTTTTGCAGCAGCAACACGGTTTAATGAATTAACATCCGCTCTGTTATATGCGTAATCTTATCCTTCGATACACATTACATTCAGATTTTATTATATATTCGATACGAGTGCTAGTAGGATTTTTACTAGGCTACATTCTATTTGTGTCCTTTCCGGAATACTCTGTTTCCTGGACACTTATTTCAATTATCCTAGTGATATCCCCGCAGGAAAATGAGTCCAAAAAAATTGCCATTGACCGTGCCAAATCCAATTTCATTGGCTCTGCCATCGGTCTCAGTTTATACTTCGTACCGATTCCACAGCTATATGCAATGATTATCGGGATGCTTGCCTCCCTCATCATCTGCAAGGCACTGAATATTATGGCTGTGGCCCGCACATCTATGGTGGCTTTAATTATTGTCTACCTACATGAGCAGGAAAGTCGTTCATATTTTGCAGCCCTCGACCGTTTCGGTTGTGTTTGCGTGGGATGTTTGATCGGCTTAGGTGTCATCCTATCCACCCGGAATATTATTATTAAATTGAGAAATCGGTATAATTGTTGACCATCACAAACTGTAGACCACCTGCAACTCCTTTTCAACCAACAAATTAAAGCAAACAAAGAAAATCAGCAGAAAGGCAAATCGAATAAAATTCACAACAACAACTATTCTTTCAGAATAATATTCATAATTAATACTAATATTTTGAATATTCTACTTTTTTCTTTACCTTTGCAGTCGAAATGACAAAAGTAGAATATAATTTAGATCAGGTAGATTACAAAATTCTTCGTTTAATGCAGGATAACGGGCGTATCAACAATGCTGATATCGCTAGAGAATTAGGTATGGCTCCTTCAGCAATACTGGAGCGGGTTAAGAAGCTTGAACAGAAAGACGTGATCCTAAAATACAGCGCCAAGATCAATCCAGCGGCTGTTGATCAGAAACTTTTATCATTTATTTTCATCAAATCCAATGATATCATTGGCGAACAACGTGTAGGTCTCGCCCTCGCGGAAATCCCGGAGGTACAAGAAGTACACGACATTGCTGGAGATGACGGTTATCTTATCAAAGTAAGAACGGCAGATTCAACAGGTTTGGTTGATTTAATGCGCAATACACTGGGTAAAGTAGAAGGAATAATTTCTACTCGTACCACAATTGTACTTCAAACGGTAAAAGAAGATCAACAGGTTGTTATACCTGAATAACAGAAAGGAGGTTTTAATTATGTTGCAAGGACACAAAAAAGCTGCAAGCCCTTTAATGGTTGTGGTTGCTTATTTTATTATTTATGTGGTATGGGGCTCTACCTTTTTCTTTATAGAAAAAGCATTGCATAGTTTTCCACCATTTATATTAGGCTCGTTTCGGTTTGTTACCGCAAGCGCCATCCTGATGAGTTATTGTGCCATAAAAGGTTATAAACTGTTTAACAAACGCTCCATATTGGAAGCTGCCTTTGTAGGCTTCTTACTTCTGTTTGTGGATATGGCCGGAGTCATCTGGGCCGAACAATATGTTTCTGGTGGGGTAGCCGCGATTATCGCCGCTGCAGCTGCAATCTGGTTTATTTTACTTGACAAACCCAAATGGAAAGAGAATTTTAGCAGCGTTACCACAGTAGCCGGTGTTGTGCTTGGGTTCATTGGGGTTGTTATGTTATTTGCAGAACAGATCATGGCTTCCAACGACAATGCCAATGGAAATTTGAAAATCATCGCGCTATGTATTTTGGTATTGGGCTCCATCTCCTGGACAGTAGGTTCATTAGCGTCTAAATACTTCAAAAAATCAGAAGCACAAGAAAAAGAAGATCTGCACGTTATGGTCAAAACAGCCTGGCAGATGGTCACTGCAGGTGTTCTTTTTAATATCACCGCGCTGTTTACAGGCGAGTACGCATCATTTGAATTAAGTAGTGTCGCTCCTGTCGATTGGTTTAATTTAGCATATTTGATCACATTTGGTTCTATCCTTGCATTTAGCTCCTATATTTGGCTTTTACAGGTGCGCCCAGCGATGGAAGTAAGTACATACGCTTATGTAAATCCGATCATTGCGTTAATATTAAGTCATTTTTTCACTTCACATGCCGTGACTTCCTTACAGATTGTAGGTTTGGCAGTTATTTTGTTCTCTGTTTTACTGATGAACTGGAAGGCTTACCGCACCAAATTGTCAACTAAAAATAAAAACAAAAAGATCCTGCAAGGAGGTACATTGGATACTTTGCCAAAGCATGATGATCGTCAATCAACTATAGATGATCTTCCCGAAGCAGAATTAGTACACTAGGTTGTTATTTTTCTAATTATATGATAAAGCTTAACGTAGATCTATGTTAAGCTTTTATTGTTTTTATCTTTTTAGCAAAATTAGACGAGCAGGAATAAGATTTCTTCATATTTAATTGGCTAACTTTGCCCCAGTATTTGGCTAAACTAACTATAATGAATATATCAAAGCAAATTGCCTTTATTGGTAGTTTTGGAGTCGCTTCGCTTTTGATGGTCACAGGTTGTTCAAAGCAACTCCACCCTACACAAAAGGACTTCAAACAATACCATATCAACAAGGATGTACAAGCAGATCCTACCGTCGTTTCCATCTATGAGCCATTCAAGCAAAAAATGGAAACCGAAATGAACCGCGTTATCGGACATGCCAATAAGGCGTTGACAAAAGAGAAGACGCCTGAAACATTAATGGGTAATTTCTTTTGCGAAGCCTTGTTGTGGATGAGTGACCATTACGCCCACAATCCCGCAGACCTGGCCTTTGCAACAAAAGGAGGAATTCGCAATGATCTCAAAGCTGGAAATATCACAGTAGGACATATCTTTGAAGTAATGCCCTTTGAAAATACATTGACGATTATTGAGCTAAAAGGCAGCCAAATACGCCAGCTTGCTGACTATATCGCGACAACCCATGGCCAGCCTATTGCGGGCATGACCTTAACGATAACAGGCAATAAGGTACAGGATATCAAAATCAAAGGACAGGCAATAGATGACAATAAAGCATACAAACTCGTCACCTATGATTATCTGGCCAATGGTGGCGATAATCTCGTCCTATTGACACAATCGATCGCTAGAACCAACTATCCCCAACGGATGCGTGAAGGTTTGATAGAATATGTAAGTGAATTAACAAAAGCAGGTAAACAAGTAAATGCGGAATTAGATGGAAGAATTAAAATCAATTAATCGGAGAACCTTTATCAAGCAAGCCGGTGGATTTTCTGCAGCACTTGCTTTGGGTTCATTACCTTTTCAGGCGGCAGCAAAAAGTAAAAAGATCAAATTGACCATTTTACATACCAATGATGTGCATAGTCGCATTGAGCCTTTTCCAATGGACGGTGGTAAGTATCAGGGACTGGGTGGTGTAGCTCGTCGTAGCACACTGATCAATAAGATCCGTAGCGAGGAAAATAATCTACTATTATTGGATGCAGGAGACATGTTTCAAGGAACACCGTATTTCAACCTCTTTGGCGGTAAATTAGAGCTCGACCTGATGACCAAATTGCGATATGATGCCGGGACATTTGGTAACCATGAGTTCGATAATGGCCTGGATGGACTCGTGAAATACCTAGATCACGCCAAATTTCCATTTCTGACGGCCAACTATGATTTTAAAGGTACCGTACTTGAAGGGAAAACCCAGGATTATACGATATTTCATAAAGGCGGTATCAAGGTAGGTGTATTTGGACTGGGGGTTGATATCGAAGGTTTGGTAGATCCCAATAATTACAAAGGGATGAAATATCTGGATCCGATTGAAATATCCAACAAAGTTGTTAAAATCCTGAAAGAAAAACATAAGTGTGACCTTATTATCTGTCTTTCACACCTTGGGTATCAATATGAGAATGATAAAGTTTCAGATCTGGTTCTGGCAGCCAAAACATCAGATATCGATTTGATCATTGGCGGACACACCCATACTTTTTTAAATGAACCGACCTTGGTCACAAATTTAAAAGGAACACAGACAGTGGTCAACCAAGTTGGTTTTGCAGGCATCAATCTTGGTCGCATTGATTTTATTATGGAACCGGGATCAGACAAAAAGCAGATGATAGCAAGTACCTATCAGGTCAACCCCTCAATAGCAGAATCGCAACTGGCATAATATTATCCATTTATAATAGATGCCAAATTGACCAAATCAATTTGGCATTTTTTTGACAGAATCCGTTAAAGTTTTTGTGAGCCAAAACCAGCCCATACCGGAAAGATGGAAACGCTCATAATAAATGACAAGCTTTTAAAAAGCAAATTATTTGCATGAAAAAAATCATATCCATATACTTGGATTCCTTCAAAGGCCTTTCACAGGCCGCATGGCTCTTGGCAGTTGTTATGTTGATCAACAGAATGGGAAGTATGGTTATCCCCTTCCTAGGGCTCTATATGACACAGGTCCTTCATTTTGATATCAAACAAGTTGGTATTGTGCTTATGAGCTATGGCATAGGCTCAGTTTGCGGCTCCTACATCGGTGGATGGTTGACAGATCGGATTGGTAGCTTTAAGGTGCAATTCGGTAGTTTAGTATTGGCTTCGCCACTATTTTTATTGATTCCTTTATTTAAAGAGGTTCAATCACTGTCTATCATGATCTTTACACTAAGTCTAATTTTTGATGCATTTAGACCTGCAAATTCTGTTTCTGTTGCGAGTTACGCTAAACCCGAGAATATTACCCGAGCGTTTTCGCTCAACCGTTTAGCAATTAATCTAGGATTTTCAATCGGTCCTGCCGCCGCAGGCTTTCTGGCTACAATCTCGTTTAACTGGATATTCTATGGAAATTCCTTTGCAGTGATGTGTGCTGCAGTAATTTTCTTTATCTTCTTTAATAAAAGACAAAAAAGAACAGATGTAAAAGCAAAAAAAGAAGCATTGGCAAACAGCAATATAATCGTAAAACAAAGTCGCAATCCTTATACCGATATTCCCTTTGTATTATTTAATATATTTTGCTGCATTTTCTCGTTCTGCTTTTTCCAGCTAATTACGACATTACCGATATTTTATCGTGAAGTACACCACCTGGATGATCATCAGATCGGATTTCTCCTAGGTTGGAGTGGTTTTGTGATTGTGCTATTGGAGATGTTTGTCGTCCATGTCGCCGAAAAGAGGTTCTCACTGATTAGTACATTGGTGTTTGGTACAGTTTTATGCGCCCTCTCCTACGCCATGTTAAATTACATGGGTGGACTAGGCTGGTTATATTTCACATTTTTTATCTTCGGTCTTGGCGAAATGCTGACACTTCCCTTTATGGCGACCGTATCTGTCAATCGTTCTACACCCAAAACTCAGGGAGCATATATGGGATTCAACTCCCTAGCTTTCTCTGCCGCAAATATCTTTTCACCATTGCTAGGAACTTCTATTGTTGACTCCTTTGGTTTTACAACATTGTGGTGGGCCACAGCACTGACCCTGTCCTTTACAGGACTCGGCTTTTACCTTGTGCTGAAATGGATGCGCTAAATAATAAAAGGGACATTTCATTTGAAATGTCCCTTTTATTATTTAAATAAGATCGATGGATTTTCTTACCAGATCTTAATACGCTTATCTGTAGGGATAAACATTTTATCGCCATCTTTCGTTTCCCAGGCAGCATGGAATGCATCCAAATTGATGATCGGAGCGAATGCCCTATATTGTGCAGGAGAATGTGGGTCCGTCTTCACCTGATTCACAACAAATTCATCCGTTGTCTTCGTTCTCCAAATGGTAGCCCAAGAAAGGAAGAAACGTTGATTCTGTGTAAAACCATCGATTAAACCAGGATTTCCTTTGTCTTTTAAATACAACTGTAGTGCATCAAAAGCGACCGAAGAACCACCCAAATCACCAATATTCTCACCTAAAGTGAAACGGCCATTTACAAAAACTCCCGGAACGGGCTCATAAGCTTCAAATTGTTTGACCAACGCATTCGCTGCGGCTTCAAATTTAGCCTTATCACCATCAGTCCACCAGTTGTTCAAATTGCCATTACCATCGTATTTTGCACCCTGATCATCAAAACCATGAGACAACTCATGTCCTATGACTGCACCGATGCCACCAAAATTAACCGCTGCATCGGCTTTGTAATCATAAAACGGAGGCTGAAGAATTGCTGCCGGAAATACGATTTCGTTAAACAATGGACTATAATAAGCATTGACAGTCTGTGGTGTCATTCCCCATTCAGATTTATCAACTGGCTTACCTTGTTTTGCAAGGTTCTCATAAAAAGCCCACTTGCTGGATGATAAAACATTCGCGTAAAGCGATGTTCCAATATCAAGCTTGCTATAATCCTTCCATTTGTCCGGATAACCGATCTTCACTTTAAACTTCGACAACTTTTCGAGCGCCTTCACTTTTGTATCTGCGGACATCCATGTTAGACCATTGATATGTTGCCCGAATGCTTTTACAAGATAACTTACCAGCTCCTCCGCATCCGCTTTGGCTTTTGGTGGAAAATTCTCCTTCACATATAACTTACCCAAAAGCTCCCCAGCGATAGAATTAACAAACTCTACCCCTCGTTTGTCCAGTGCACGTTGTTCTTTCTGCCCTTTTAACTTACGACCCCAAAAATCAAAAGAAAGATCATTTAATTCCTGAGTTGTATACGAAGCAGCGGTGTTTAATAAGTGAAATGTCAAGATATCTTTAATAATCGGAAGGTTCGCCGGATTGAAGATTTTATCTAAATTTTCATAGTATTTTAGTTCTGGCACAATAACGGTATCAGCTTTGAATCCAACGTCGCTCAGATATTTAGCAATGTCAACGTTTTTTACCATCTTTTTCAAATCAGCAACCGCCACCGGATTATAGCGGCCATTTGCATCACGCGACTGTTCGACAGTTTTTAGATTAGCAGCCAATTCTTTTTCAAATGCAACAATTTTTGGACCTTTTAGATCTCTTGTGCGTTGCCCCGATTTGGCGTAAAGCGCAGAGATATATTCCGAATAATCCTTTAACGTCTCTTCATTCTTTTGATCCTTAACTTGGTAATAAGAACGGCCTAAGCCTAGACTTCCACCACCCAAATAAACCGTATTGACATTAGAATTTTTGAGATGCGCATAAACATATCCGCCAAAGAAAGGGTTTCCTCCTATAGGAGCCACTTCTACCAGATATTTATACAGATCATCAAAATTCTTTATCGCATTAATTTTTGTCAAGTAGGGCTGAACAGGTTCTAATCCCAATTTGTCACGCGTCTTCGTATCTACAAAAGACCGGTACAGATCACCTATTTTCTGATTATCTGTTCCTTTTGTAAACTGGCCCGATAACGATTCCTGTAACACTTTCAGTGTAGCGATGTCTGTATTTTCACGCAACTCATCAAAAGAGCCCCAACGTGCCTTATCCGACGGAATTTTAACCGTTTTCATCCATTGACCATTCACAAAATTATAGAAATCATCCTGCGGACGAACACTTTTATCCATGTAATTTACATTGATTGCATTATTTTGCGCATGGCCGGCCAAAGAACCACATGCCAACAAAGCAGCCAAAAGTATATTTCTCTTCATATAAATTTTAGTTTGTTATGTATCTACACAAACTTAAGAAAAGTTTCGCTATTGTTCCTAACACAAAACATAGTTTTGCAGACAACTGAAATAGTAGATATTACACTATGTCTGTCTTTTGTTTTGAGTCGATTTACGGAGCAGGAGAAAGAAAATCACCAGGAAGAGTGCCACTCCACCCAACCAAATCCAGGGGTTGGCATACCACAACGTGCCGTTTGCCTCCTTGAGCTTTTGATTTTCCTCAATCGGCACCTCCGCATGAAGTATAATAATTGAAAACAGCAAACAAAACAGTAAAGACATTCTTTTCATATGATCTACTTTATATAGATAGAATGCTCCGCAAGCCTATTTTGTTTGCTTAGGATAAAATTTGTGTTCAGTCTTTTTGTCTGATCTCCCCCAGATGAACGACATCTTTTAAATCAAAAGGCGTTTCTTGGTACACAAAATAGTTGAGCCAATTGTTAAATAACAAGTTAGCATGGCTCGTCCAACGCACCAAAGGTTGATTTTCTGGATTGTCATCTCTATAGTAGTTTGCAGGCATGCGAATGGCCTGGCCTTTTTCTAAATCCCTTTTATACTCTTCATCCAAAGTAAATGGTGCGTATTCAGAATGGCCGGTCAGATAAAATTCCCGACCACCGCGGGAAGATGCGATGGCAATACCTGCCTCAGGAGATTCGGAAAGAATTTCTACCCCGCTTTTAGCAAGTAAATCGTCTTTCTCCATAGTTGTATGCCGGCTATGAGGAATAAAAAACTCATCATCAAATCCACGAAATAACGGATGTCTTTTGTCGAGAGCAGTATGTTTGAATACACCAAAAAGCTTTTCGTCCAACGGTTTTTTCTCCACATCATAAAAATGATACAAGGCTGCCTGTGAAGCCCAACAGATATACAAGCTTGACGTTACATGTGTTCTTGCCCAGTCAAAGATCGTCTGAATTTCATTCCAATAGGTCACCTCCTCAAATCTGACCATCTCAACCGGAGCGCCTGTGATGATCATACCATCGTAGAAGTTTTCCTTCACTTCACTTAGGCTTTTATAAAACATCTCCAAGTGTTCCTCAGGAGTGTTTTTTGAAACGTGGGTTTCCAATCGAAGAAACTCCATCTCAACTTGCAAAGGATTATTGGAAAGTAAGCGGATAAAATCGGTCTCCGTTGTAATCTTAAGAGGCATCAGATTGAGGACCAAAACACGTAATGGTCTAATATCCTGCTCGTTTGCTCTTAGATCACTCATAACAAAGATATTTTCCTTTTTTAAAAGCTCTATCGCAGGAAGGTTATTAGGAAGTTTGACTGGCATATATAAATTTCTCCTTATACAATTAGCATGCAAAATTAACAAGAAAATGGCAGAATACTAAATGAAACCGCAAATTTAAGTTTGCACCAAAACATAGCTTTTTTCCCTTTCAGATCACTCTTCGGTTAATTGCCTTAGGGCTTTTTGAAACTTCGCCGAGCCAAAATTCATCCCGCCAACGTGCTTATTGACCAGTTTGCCCGCTTTATCTATGATAATGGTCGTGGGAATACTTGTCGTACTAAGATCTTTTGGTAAGGCGGAGTTCAGCTGATAGACCGGAAGACTATATTTTCTTTTCTTAAAAAACTTCTCTGAGTACTTCAGGTTACCGTCTACGTCCACCGATAAAAACACAATTCGGCTATTCCCTTGAAAGTCTTTATAGAGTTTGTCCAAAGAGGGCATTTCTGCTAAACAAGGTGAACACCATATCGCCCAAAAATTGATCAAAACAACTTTACCTTTGAGCTGATTCAACGAAATCACCTTGCCTTTACTATCTTTAAAACTAACTTCGTCATTTTTGAGTCGCAAGCCAGCAGACGTTGTCGGATCATTTCCATACGCATAACCCGATGTGTATGCAAATAGTAATAGCAGTAAGATGCTGATCGTAATGGATCCAACGCTGTTTTTTCTTCTCATATTGTTTCTTTCATGAAGCACACACAATCAACGTTTATTGTATAAATTGATTGTGTTCATCACTACACAAACTACAATAAAATTACATTTAATCTAGCATTTTAATTCAATATCCATGTCAGCAAATTGACCAAACTTGATGGTTTAAATACATCCTACTGATCCAATGCAGTCTATGAACACAAGAAAAAACTGCAAAATCAGAACATAATAAACTAAGCAGCTGGGAATTAAAGCTAACAAAAACAAATTGCTAATTAGTCACCATCCCATTTTTTGGAAAACGATCAATTGAATGCAATGATTTGTCTAAAAGTTATTACAAACAAATTGGCGGCTATGATTATTATATAGTATATAATAAGTAAATCAATATGAGCAAGGAAAAATCAATCCAGAAAATTGAGATCTATGGAAAAGTTTATCAGTATAGTTCCCTAAGAAATCTACCGGAGGGTGATATCGAACATCTGCCCTTCAGTATTCGGATTCTCCTGGAAAATGTCTTACGTAACCATGATGGATTTAGTATCACGGATGAGCATATCGGCACATTAATCAATTGGTCTCCTCAGCCGGTCGACAAAGATATTCCATTCAAACCGGCACGCATTCTCATGCAGGACTTTACCGGTGTCCCTGCAGTGGTAGATATGGCTTCTTTACGAGCAGAATTTGTTCGACATGGCAAAGATGGTCAAAAAATTAACCCAGCGATCCCCGTTGATCTGGTTATTGACCACTCCGTACAGGTAGATTATTTTGGCACCGAATATTCTTACGACAAAAATGTAGCATTGGAATATGAACGTAACCGTGAACGGTACGAGCTTCTGAAATGGGCTCAAAAAGGCTTAAAAAATTTCACTGTTGTCCCTCCGGGAATGGGAATCTGCCATCAGGTAAATTTAGAATATCTTGCCAAAGGTGTTATTCCCCGTGATAATTGGTTATTTCCCGACACCTTAGTTGGCACTGACTCCCACACCCCTATGGTCAATGGTATCGGTGTCCTGGGCTGGGGTGTTGGCGGTATCGAAGCCGAAGCAGCGATGTTAGGACAACCTATCTTCTTTACCTGTCCGGAGGTGATCGGACTTAAGCTCACAGGTCGTATTCCCGATATCTGTACAGCGACTGATATGGTTCTTTCCATCACGAAAATTCTACGGGATAAAGGTGTTGTCGGAAAATTTGTTGAAGTCTTTGGAGACGGATTAGATACACTGTCCGTCACAGACCGGGCCACCATCTCCAATATGTCACCTGAATTTGGCTGTACGGTCACCTATTTCCCGATAGACGACCGCACACTGGAATACATGCACAGCACCAATAGAACCGAGCAGGAAATCAAGATTGTAGAAGAGTACTGTAAACAAAATCTACTCTGGCGCACAGGAAAAGAACAGATCTTATACTCCTCCGTTGTCGAATTTAATCTAAGCACGCTCGAGCCCACAGTTTCAGGCCCCAAACGTCCACAGGACAAAATTTTGGTCAAGGATTTAAACAATAAGTTTTCACAACTACTCGATAGTGAGCACCATCGACAATACATCCCGATGCCACAACGTTCGGAATCAGCCTGGTTAGCAGATGGCGGATCGGGTACCGAATTTACTTTTGGGAAAGTACCTGTTGAACATGATTCACCACATCAAGTCATTTCAGAGTCTATACATGCGGTAAGAATAAAACACAATCATAAGGAATATATTGTTAGTGACGGTAGTATCGCTATTGCTGCAATTACAAGCTGTACAAATACCTCTAATCCAACAGTCATGATCGGTGCTGGCCTATTGGCCAGAAATGCTATTGAACGTGGGTTACGGACAAAATCCTGGGTAAAGACCTCCTTGGCGCCAGGTTCAAAAGTGGTCACACAGTACCTTGAACGATCGGGGCTCAATGCAGATCTTGACGCGCTCAGATTCCACACTGTAGGCTACGGATGTACCTCCTGTATCGGAAATTCAGGCCCACTCCCACCACAAATTGCCGAAGCAGTTGAGAAAGGTGAGTTGATTGTCGCCTCAGTATTGTCAGGGAATAGAAACTTTGAAGCACGGGTCCATCCACAGGTAAAAATGAATTTTCTGATGTCTCCCATGCTGGTTGTTGCCTATGCCCTTGTTGGTCGCGTGGACATCAATTTGATGGAAGACCCTCTTGATTATGACCCGAATGGACAACCCGTTTATTTGAAAGATATCTGGCCAAGTCGCGAAGAAATTACCAAAACAGTCAACGAATGCGTCAAACAATCTGATTTCCAGGAGGTCTACGACGTTATCTTTGACGGTTCCACGGATTGGCAGGATCTAGCAGTCAATCTTGATCAGAACTATCAGTGGGATGACACATCGACATATATCAAAGAATCCCCATTTTTTGAGAACTTACAGGCTGCTCCGGCACCTATTCAGGACATTCAGAATGCAAGAGTCTTACTTTATTTGGGAGACTCAGTCACAACGGACCATATTTCTCCTGCCGGATCTTTTAAAGAAGAGACCGCCGCTGGAAAATACCTCAAGTCTCACCAGGTCAATAAAGAAGACTTCAACTCCTATGGCTCCAGACGCGGTAATCATGAAGTCATGATGCGTGGCACCTTCGCCAATGTGCGGATTAAAAATAAAATTACCGACCAGGAAGGCGGTTTTAGTAGGTATTTCCCGACGAATGAAGTAAAAACAGTATACGATACTGCAATGGAATATCGCAAAACAGATACGCCTTTGATTGTCTTAGCGGGAAAAGAATATGGATCGGGCTCATCCCGTGACTGGGCAGCCAAAGGCACTTTTCTCCTTGGTGTACGGGCTGTGATTGCCGAAAGTTTTGAACGCATACATCGCAGTAATCTTGTCGGTATGGGCGTAGCTCCACTCGTTTTTATCAATGGAGAAAATGCTGAAACACTCGGACTTGATGGCACTGAAATCTATACCATCACTGGCTTAGCAAATGAGCTAACACCACATAAACTGTTAGATGTAAAAGCTGTCCACGACAATGGGAAGACAACAACATTTCAAGTCAAAGCGAGACTGGATTCAGCCATAGAAATAGAATACTTCAAGAATGATGGTATCTTACAATATGTACTAAGACAATATTTAAAAAACAATTAGTGTTGACCTTGCTGAAGAAGCATGAATGAACAAATAGAAAAAGGGCGCCATTAGACGGCGCCCCTTTCACAACCTATATAAAAACCTACCAGAGTTCTATTAGACGATATTTCCAGCCACCGCATATACAACGATGCAACTACGCCAAAGTTACACCCTTTAACACCTGTTTTTCCTCCCTGAAGTCAGCCATTTTTTATCAACTCCCCTTTCATTATCCATGATAAAAATGTATTTTCGCAGGTAATCAATCCCAATATTTACGCAGCAGAAAAATCATGGATGAACTGGTAGAACAGACGATTTCTAAAGTAAGCTTCAATAGCGAATTGCAGCAAATTAAAGAATTTTATAAATGCACGTTTGAATATTGCGATTTCCAAAATGCCGCATTGGTAGATCTGATCTTTACAGATTGTGAATTTAAATCCTGCAATTTATCCAACATTAAGCTCAAGGGTACTCAATTGGATCACATCCTTTTTCAGGACTGTAAGATGTTGGGGATACAATTCAACGAATGCAGTTCATTCTCTTTCCATATAGAAGTGAAAAATAGCATGCTCGACTATGCTTCTTTTTTTGAACGAAATATGAAGAAATTCAAATTTGAACAGTGTTCATTACAGCATGTCGATTTTGAAAAAGCGAACCTTCAACAGGTAATCTTTAAAGATTGCGACTTTCTGCGTGCCCGATTTGAACAATGCAACCTGGAAGGTTGTGATTTTCGTACCTCCATGAATATCCAGCTGGATCCAGAAACAAATCGTATGAAAAAGAGCAAATTTGAATCAGAGCAATTACCCGGTTTGCTCGCCAAATATCAATTGCTGATCGACTGATAAGATTTTATATCATCAGGCTCCAGAAGAAATCTTTAGCAGGAAATTACGAAATAACGGATTTCAGGGATAAAAGAGCCTATTCTAAATCATCATATTTGCCTATCAATTTTAGGTAGATGAAAATATCATGCCCCTACAATAGCGAATATACCTTGCGCATATGAGCTCATGATAATTTCCTCACCAAAAAAAGCAAATTTATACAGATGAAAAAAACATTCTTATCATTCGCCGTATTAATGGCTGCCAGTACGGTATCTTTCGCGCAGGTCAATAAGGCATTTAAAATTAGTTATGCTATTGTATTCGCAAACAACAGTGGCGGCACGGAGCAAGAAGGCCCTGTTTCCCTTTATGAAGCATATGTCAGCAACGACAAGATAAAAGTTATATCTTCGGCGGAGGGACAAGAGTCCATTTTTCTTGCGAAAAAGAATGAAGATAAATCAACGATCCTTTATCCCTCCCTATCGAAATACACCGTACACGAAGAGGACGCAACCTCCTTCTCCATAAAATTAGTTCCCGGTCAAACTAAAACCATTGCGGGTTATCCTTGCAAATTGGCACAGATTGAGCTCCCCAATATGGAAGATATCGAAGGTAATACCAACTTGTCCATCTGGTATAGCGAGAAGCTACCTGTTATCTATTGGGAAGGTTTTGATATCTTCAAAAAAATTCCAGGCGCTGTACTTCAGGTAACCACACCTCTTGGTGTAGATATTGTCGCACAAAGTGTCGCAAACAGTCAGTTAAATGACAATGACTTTATTGTTCCCGAAGACTATGATCAAGTGGAATCTATCTACGAAGAAAGCCAAGAAGGTGAGGAAAGCAATCAAATGGCCGAAAACCTTTACCTATTTGAAGACAGTACCTCAGGTCTTATGGGATTGCAAGATAATACGCAACAAATCATCGTGCCTGCCCAATATCATTACATTACACCATTTGTAGGTGAAATCAGTGTGGTCCAGTTTAAAAATGAGAAATATGGTGCAATCAACCTTGCAGGAAAAGCAGTTATCCCCTTTCAATACGAATATTTAAGCTATGATGATAATTCGGGACAATTTCTATTCGGTCTAAAAGAAAAATATGGGATACTTGACAAGGCAGGTAAAGTCCTTATTCCGGCAAATTACGATATGATCTCCTTTATCAATGGTGGTTACGCTGTTTTTCAACAAAATGAAAAATATGGCATTTTAAATCAAGCAGGGAAAATCATTGTACCGGCTAGCTATAGTTTCATTTCCGAGAATAATGGCACACATTTTATTAGTGTCGAAAATGACAAATACAGTCTCGTTGATATTAAAACAAACAAAACATTGGCTCCAGCTTACGATTTTATTTCAATAACCGAAGAACCGAATCTTTTCCTTGCGAGTAAAGACGGCAAATACGGCTATTTAAATGGTCAGGGAAAAATTGCCATTCCTTTTATCTACAGCGGTGCAACAGCATTTAGCGATGGTGTAGCATCCGTCTCGAAAGAAGGCTCAGATGACGTCATTCTAATCAATACAAAAGGTGAACAGGTCGAATTGGATGCAGCTGCTGAAGCGGTAGCCGAAGAAATCTAAAGCATAACAGGCTATTCAAAAAATAATGGCTGGTAAAGATTACCAGCCCTATTTTTTTTATCTATTTACGCTATTAATTCGCGCTTACCGTCTTCTTTTTGCCGAAAATTTTCTTACCTACTGTAAAAAGTAGCACCGCGATAATACCACCGCCCAAGCCGAACAAAAATTCCTTAGCCATAACTGGAAAATTAGGTAATGCATGGTGTAGAAAATCTATATAATGCGAAAAGATACCACCCGAAACCAAAATCAAGGCAATCGTACCTACCACAGCCAATAATTTGATAATAAAAGGCAAAGCGCGAACCAGCAATCTGCCTAAACTGGCCAATGGTCCTTTTTCCTTCGCACTTTTAATCAACTTATATCCAGCATCATCCATCCTGACAATCAATGCTACAATGCCATAAACACCAACTGTAGCAAGTAAAGCAACCACACAAACAGTAATGATTTGCAAGGTCAGACTTTTATCAAGTACCGTTCCCAATGCAATAATCACGATTTCCACAGAAAGAATAAAATCAGTCGTAATAGCTGCCTTGATTTTTGACTTTTCGGCCTCCGTATTATTCTCTTCGATAACCTCCTCAACATTGGGTTCACCAGTCTGATGTTTACGGTGGAACAAATACTCAATAATCTTTTCAACCCCTTCAAAGGCCAGATAAAATCCACCCAAGATCAAGATATATTTGATGGCTATTGGAAAAAAGACATTCAGTAGTAAAGCTATGGGAACGATAATCAGTTTATTCACTAAAGATCCCTTTGTAATGGCCCACAGAACGGGCAATTCCCTAGATGCTAAGAATCCGGTAGCTTTCTCCGCATTCACGGCCAAATCATCACCCAAAATTCCAGCTGTTTTTTTTGTTGCTATCTTACTAGCAACTGCAACATCATCCATTAAAGCCGCAATATCATCTAATATTGCAAATATTCCTGAAGCCATATTTATTAAAAATTTGAACGTAAAAATATAAATTTAATTCAATTCCCAAATAAGTAATTTAATTGGATTACAATAATCGACTATAAACAGATTTATTTTAATTGTGTATTTTAGATTCAAATTATACCAAATATGAAAAAGTCACTTTCAGCTACGGATCAGGCAGCATTATACAAAGTGCTGAAGCAGCGGTTTGATACGAATATGAACAGACATCAGGATCTTGTATGGGAGCAGATACAACATAAACTGGAAGAAAACCCGACCAAGATCTGGAGCCTACATCAAATGGAGCAGAGTGGTGGCGAACCTGATGTTATCGGAATAGATCCCGTTAATGCTGCTTATTTGTTTGTTGACTGTGCCGAGGAAACCCCAAAAGGAAGAAGGAGTTTGTGTTTCGACCAGTCCGCATTGGATTCCAGAAAGGAAAATAAACCGGTAGGCAGTGCCATGGAAACAGCTAAACAGATGGGAGTCGAATTGCTAACGGAAGAACAATATCGACAGTTACAAACGCTGGGGCAATTTGACCTGAAAACATCAAGCTGGATACAGACACCGTCCGATATCCGTAAACTCGGAGGCGCCCTATTCTGTGACCGCCGTTATGATCATGTTTTCACCTACCACAATGGCGCTATCTCCTACTATGCCGCGCGTGGCTTTCGAGCAGTATTATACGTTTAACCAAAAAGGAATAACAAGCTAACTTAAAATAGATTACATCAAAAATGAAACAGTCTATCATCTTATGGCTTAGCCTCATCTGCATCTTGTTTTCGCGATCAGTATTCGCGCAAGCCCCCTTTCCCGCGTTTCTCCAGGGCACCTGGAAAGTAGCCGATAAAGAACGCTATGAACACTGGGATCGCATGAGCGACGGTGAATTAAAGGGTGTTTCTTACAGCATTAAAAATGACCAAAAAATCGTCAGTGAGTATCTGAAAATCAAAAAACTCGGCGACAAAGTTATTTACACCGCTTTGGTAATCGGTCAAAATAATGGAAGAGAAATAGACTTTGAATTGACTTTTAAGGATAGCACCTATTCGTTTATCAATGAGCACCACGATTTTCCCAACCGAATACGTTATAAACAGCTTGCCGGAGACCGTATTCATATTTCAGTTGAAGGGAAATCCGGAAAAGCACATGCTTTTTATGTCCACAATATAAAAAATGACAGTCTGAGTGAAAACCCCAATTATGATCGCGACTTAGCTGCCAAGTTGGGCGCTGACGACTATGGTATGAAAAGTTATATTTTCGTGCTGTTAAAAACTGGCCAAAATAAAACCACAGATAAACAACTGATCAGCGAAAGCTTTAAAGGACATATGGAAAATATTGGCCGTTTGGTCAAGAATGGGCAGTTGATTGTAGCTGGCCCATTTGGAAAAAATGACAGTGGATTTCGAGGTCTTTTTATCCTCAATAAGGTTGCAACAATTGAACAGGCCAAAGAAATACTTCAAACAGATCCAGCAATTAAAAATGGTCTTTTGGAACCCTTATACTATTCTTGGTACGGCTCAGCAGCATTATCCGAATACCTACCTTTTTCTGAAAAAATATGGAAAAAAGAACATTGATTTACTACCATTCATAAGATTTGGGATCCATTGGGAAGAATCTATTTTTTTCACTCCAGCATTCCCTAATGACAAGCTGTTGTCAGCTGTCAAATCTATTTTTGAGAAAAATATAAAACGCATGGAAAATAGATCTATACCTTCTTTCAATATTATTGGAATTGCTATACGTACAAGCAATCAGAACAATCAAGCCGCCAAAGATATTCGTGAACTATGGGCCCGGTTTTTCGAAAATGATATCATGAACCGGATTCCAAATAAAGTATCCAATGAGCTCTATTGTGTTTACACAGAATACGAAAGGGATCACACCTTGCCCTACACAACTTTATTAGGTTGTAAGGTTGCTCATCTTGATGATCTCCCGGAAGATATGGATGGCATACGCATCGAAGAAAGTCTGTATCACCATGTTGAGGCTGAAGGAAACCTGGCGGCAGGTATTGTTTACGATGCCTGGTTAAACATCTGGGAAGCCGATCTTCCAAGAGCATTTTCAGCAGATTTTGAAATATACGGTGAGAAAGCACAAAACCCAGAGCAGGCAAAGGTTGATATTTTCATTGCACTCCAATAGCCAAAGATTTCGTTACATCATTCAGGGCAAAAACAGTCAAGCCTGTTAAAGCCCTGACAACTTTTATTTACTTTCTAGTGAATGTAACAAAACGTATGTCAGACCTCTCTTGCATTTATTTTAGCCAAAATATCTTTTACCTTTGTGCCGATTTAATTAAACTAAAATGCAGGACACCACAGCCCACCGTAAGAAAATCGTACGATACAGCTACATAAAATTAATCGGAAGTTCAGTTTTCGTAAGCCTGCTATGTTGCCTGCTCGCTTACAGCCTGAAACATATTACCGGATATGTACAGGAAAAAATAGCTGAAGGCGTTTTAAACTGGGATCCTAGACTATTTATCCTATTACCAAGTGTAGGAATTACAGCGATATATTTTCTACGAAAGTATGCTTTTCAAAACCGGAAAAACAAAGGAATCAAGGAGATTTACACAACGCTGGAAACACGAAAGGATCATTTGCCTTTTTTCAAAATACCATCCCACTATATCAACGGCTTTTTGACCGTTATTTTTGGCGGATCAACTGGTATTGAAGTTTCTACTGTAGTAGCCACAGCCACTGTAGGAAACCAGGCCTATAAGCGTCTTCACCCTGCTTGGGCCTATAAAACAGAACTGATCTGCGCGGGCGTTATTGCCGGTGTAACACTATTGTTTGGCAGTGCGCTTGGTGGCTTGTTATTTGCCTTTGAAGTCATCGCCAGAAAATACAACAAAACACTATTGATCAGTGGCATCAGTTCCATGTTGGTCGCCTCGCTATTCGTACACTATATGGATGACAGTCCTTTGTTCAACTTTGCAGCGAAGCAATGGCAATGGCAGGCCGTCCCTTTTATCGTCTTACTAGGCCTAATCGCTGGTCTATTAGCCTTGTATTTCACTAAAATTGTGATCTATGCAAAATCTTTCTTTGCCGGAATAAAGAATAATTTTATCCGGGTCAATTTGGGAGCCATTACAGTGGGAATCTTGATCTTCTTTTTGCCAGCCCTATATGGCGACAGCTATCACGGTCTCGGAGAAATCCTGGAAAGTAGTTTACATGGATCTATCAATTGGCTCTACTTTCTTCCGTTACTGCTATTAGTCCTATTAAAACCGCTTGCAGCAGCACTTACCCTAGGGGCTAGTGGTGATGGAGGTGTCTTCGCCCCCAGTATTGTAACAGGCGCACTTTTAGGTGTATTTTTTGCGCAACTGTGCAATCACTATCTGGGCACCCATCTTATTGTCATTAATTTTGCACTATTTGGAGCCGCAGCGATGCTTTCTGCTGCCATCCATGCACCATTTACTGCGATTTTCATTATTGCCAGCATCGTCCCTTCAGGTTATCTACTATTTGCACCCTTATTAGTGGTAAGTGTCATCGCCAAAATACTTTCCAAAAGGATCTATCCTTATAATGTATATACCTACAAGGAAGTCGCCCATAACTAACAGCCAGCATTGACTTCAAGGGGTCTGTCTCCAAATTGAAAATACTAACAGACAAGAAAAAGGATCAAAATTCATTAAGAATTTGATCCTTTTATTTAATTTAATAAAGCTTCAAAATACCCCTAATCTTCGCGGCTACCATCATCAGCCATACGGACAATTTTTGGTGAGAACTTTGCGACGACGTCCACCAACTCCTCTTGCGAGGCCATGACGGTATGGATGTCTTTGTAGGCCATGGGTGCTTCATCCATCCCGGCTCCCAAAAGTGTAATCCCCCGATCAGCAAGCATATCTTTCAACTCAGCAGCGGAAAGCGTCTTGATTGCTTGTGTACGGCTCATCAATCGTCCTGCACCATGAGATGCCGATTGGATAGCAGCCATCTCCCCTTTTCCGCGCACCAGAAATCCAGGAGTAGCCATGGAACCCGGGATAATTCCCATTACGCCTTTTGCCGCAGGAGTAGCTCCTTTTCGGTGTACCACAACCTCCCGGTCATTCCAGGTCTCTTTCCATGCAAAATTATGATGGTTTTCAATTTTGGCTAGTAACTCCGCCCCCAAAGCATCTTTGATCTTGTCATGAATAACTTCATGGCAGGCCGAAGCATAATCACCAGCCAGATTCATTGCCAACCAATATTCTTGTCCTTCCATTGTATTTAAATCCAGATAAGCCAGATTTTGAGCTTGATAGGGTAACTTACATAAAGTCTTCGCCAATTTGGTGTAATGAGCAGCCACAGTTGCGCCTAGACCCCGGGATCCCGAATGTGTCAACAAACCCAGGTAAAGTCCTTTCTCAATGTTCAGCACCTCGTCCTTTTCAACAAACTCCACAATCCCAAATTCCACAAAGTGATTCCCTCCACCGGAAGAACCTAACTGTGTCCATGCCTTATCTTTTAAGGATTTAAGCAGATCATTTTCTGCAAACAATTTATTGTCCAGGACGGCATGATCCACACGTTCATGCTTCAGATAGCCATTTCCGGCACCAAATCGCGTATGTTTCAGAATAGTCTCTTTTAATGTCGCCGCATCTGTATCCAATAAGGATGCTGGCAGATCAAAGATGGACAAAGCCATTCGGCAACCAATATCAACGCCAACTCCGTAAGGAATTACAGCATTATCAGTGGCCAATACACCGCCGATCGGCAGTCCGTACCCTTGATGGGCATCGGGCATCAAAGCGCCAGCAACAGTAACCGGCAGCTTCATGGCTACTTTCATCTGTTCTTTAGCTCCTGCTTCTATTCCGGACGCGCCATAAATCGTATACTCCACAGGATCTTCATTCAAAGCAATTAATGTGGCATCAACAACATCCTGTCCTAATATGGCCTCTGCCAACACACTGAAAATAGTATCTTCAGTATACGCTGTTGGATTTTCCAGCACAGATTTAAATTTGGCTAACATTTCTGCTCGCGTAAAACCATGTCGCTTGCTGTTGATTTTCAACGCAGCACCCAATGTATGGTTCTCTTTATATCCTAATGCAATCAGATCATTGCCATTAATTCTTTTATTTTCCATTTTCATCTTTTTTAACAAGGGGGATCTTTCCAATCCCAAGCAGGTAGCAATACCTCTTTACAATTGCTACCCGCACCTCTTTTATCCTCAATTTTATTAACTTACCTTTGTTGTTACTTCACAAACAACTGCTTTAATTGATCTACAATCTGCCCATTTCCCGAAATAGAGATGTTATTGATCCTTTCGGCAATTTTCTCCACATACTCCATTTCCTTCAATTTAAACAACATTGCATTCTCCTCCATAAGTTTTGCCGTATTCAGCAAACTTCTAGTCGAAGCAGTTTCTTCACGGCGCATAATAATATTTGCCTGAGCGCGCTTTTCAGCGATCAACACCTGGTTCATGATATCACGGACATCCCCTGGCAGAATAATATCTTTGACTCCGCAACTTAATAGACGTAAGCCTAATCCAGCAATATACTCCATCGTATTTTGCAAAATATAAGTGCTTATCTCTGTCTTCTTGTCCATCAGTTCATCCAGCGTCATCTGACCGATATATGTCCGGAGATTTAATTGCATCACAGCATACAATTGCTTCTCATATTCCTTATTATCCAACAGCGCTTTGACGATATCAACGATTTGATATTGCAACGTGAAATTGATCCGTATTTGCGCTTTGTCCCGCGATAGAATCTCCTGACCTACCACATCCAAAGTTAACACACGCATATCTGCTTTTGACACCGCAATAGTCTTTGCGTTCTTCCACCAATAATACATTCCTGGATCCAAAATTTCTGTAAACACGCCATCAACAAAAAGTAATCCTTTTTCATTTGGTTCAACTTTGTATTGACGGATATAATAAGCCAACGTTTGCTTTTCAAACAATTGACGGTTGACAGAAACTGGTATTTCGATCTCCGAAATATCCTCCAGCTGAAATTTACGCACTTGCAACCCTTTCCAGAACACATGTCTACCTGCTGCCAAGGTCTTTTCAAAATTATTGTTTAAGAAAACCAGCGCAATTGCCGTATCCGCCACTTCGACAATATCCACCAGTTCACGAAAGCCCTCCACCTGTAAGAGCACATCAATGTTATGGATAGACGGAAACGAATTTGCCCTATTGTATACCTCCAGTTTTTCACCGAAACCCAACCAGTACTTACCGGCTTCCAATACACGGATAACTTGGTTATTTTTAACCACCAATCCAATTTCATTGACATTTACTTGTACTCTTTTCATCATATTTATTGTTTATACTATTTTCCAATGACAAAATTTGCTATGAGCTGCCCATCAATGCCGAGCGGGATCAAAAAGAGCCCATACGGAGCTTTACCGTAGAAGCGTTCGAAATGGTCGCCTTAGCGATCCACGACAACGCTCATCCTGTATCGTCTCTGTATGAGATGTTCCCGATCACGGGCTCCACACCGACTGCCATGAAGAAAAACGAAGTTCTCCTCAGTGCCGGACAGACTATAGCAAGCTTTATTTAAATAACCTTTTTAAAGAAGGTATAACTTTCAAAACCAGAACCTAAATTCTGTGCAATACCCTTATGCTATTCCATCCGAAAATGGAAGTGGGATTCGAACCCACACGATTGAGTTGTTGTTCTAACCAAGCTGAACTATCCTGATTGCTCAGGAGCAGGAGTCGAACCTGCGACCTACAACGGAACTGCCGTGCTCTACCCTTGAGCTACCTCTTTCGAGGGAAGGATTCGAACCTTCAACCCTGGTGGCAACATTCTCTCATGCTCTTCTTCTTATCAGTATATTGAGTCCCATCGGGAACAATACTATCCTGCTATACAGAAACAGGAGACTAGGATGCAAATCAAAGAATGAGAGTTTTTTTATACTTCTCCTAAAAAGAAGTACATATCTTAAAAGCATTTTGCTAGTTTCATCAAAGAACGTTTATCATTGCTGACATTACAAAGATCGCTCTGTTAACGTGCAGACCATTTGCGCAATAAAATAAAACACAAATAAAATAACAAAAACTTATACAACACACTGATAATGACCTATAAAAATTTAAAAACAAACATTAGCATTAAAAATTAGAGCCCAAATTGCGCATTTATATTGCGTAGATTAACAGTGACTAGACGAGAGATTTGCCTAGATGATCATTAGATAACAATAAATATCACTGATTTCCATGAGAAAGCTTTCTGATATAAGTGCTATTTTTACACCGTTATAATTAATTGGAATTTACTAAATGAGAGCAAAAACATTATTGGTTATACTGGCTATCTATTTTGTCGCCACAAGTTGCACGGGTTCAAAGCCTAAAAATAATACTGTAAAGCCCGCTGGCGACAGCCTAACAACAAAAAGTAGCGCTGATACTGCCAAAGCCATCGATCAGGTAAAGTCAACAACAGATCTTGATCCAGCCAAAGTATGGCTGGAGCGAATTTTTCACTGCAATGATGATAAATCAGGGAAGTATTGTTATTATCTGGACAAGGAAGAAGCCCTGTGCACGACACGTTTTATGGAGTTCTTAGCAGATGCCAATGAAATCTATGGCCCCTCCAATCTAACAGACGCAGAATTACCGGAGGCGGAAGCGCGATACAAAGCGAAGTGGGGAAAAATTTACCCGCTCTACACGCAGGAAATGTGGTTATTCGGCCGAGGTAATGATGATGCCCTGGCCATTAATACCGTCGAAATAAAGAAGCTAAGCACAGACAAGTACAGCGTATTTATAGATTATGGTAACAATATAAAAACGCAAAATGAGGTTCAGCTGGTTCTTGAAAACAGCAACTATAAAATAGATTATTGCAAGACAAGCTTTGTACAATAAAATCTTCGTGCTTTCCGCAGCACAGCCAGAATAATCAACGTAAGGTTCTTTCTGACCAGTATACCGAGCTGACAGACAATTCAAAAAAAGCCACTTTTTATCACTAACGGATAAAAAGTGGCAATATAATAAAACAATAAATGGGGCGTGTAGGCCGATTAAATTTGGGGCGAATTGCTCCACTTGACGATATTCCCTTTGTGCAGTAGGCCATCGACAGCTGAGATACGTGATACAGCTTCAGCAGAGCAGCTTGCATCCACCAATAGGAAACTCGCTTCATCTCCTACCTTTGGCCATACTTGTTGACCACTATCGTCCAAAGGTAATTTTCCATTTGTCGCATAGTGTAGGCAACGGGACAGATCAAATTCCGTCTCATAACCATAGAGTTGCGCAGCAAGGTTTGCTTTTTGCAACATATTTCCACTACCAAAGGTCCCCCAGTGATCCTGTACATTATCATTTCCGGTAAGTACCTCCACTCCTGCTTTCCGCAGTTGAGGCAGTGGCATCAGCATATTGCGAAACGGGACTGAACTCGCAATACCGACCTTGGCGGAAGCCAAGCGTTCAGCTGTATATTGAAGATCTTTTTGAGACATATAGCCCAATGCAAAAGCATGACTGATAAATGTCCGTCCCTGCAGTGCGGGATTCTCAAGTACTTTATCTATTAAGTAATGGATCGTTTTGACACCAGATTCACCCCCCTCATGCAGATGGATATCGATTCCCTTTTTGTTGTCCAAAGCTAACTGAACAGTCAAGTCCAAGGGTTTTTCGATACTTCCATCGATACTATAGGGATCTAGACCACCTATAAAATCAACCTTATCCCAAGCGGCAATTTCCTTCATCAGCCCAGCGGAGTCCGTATAATATAAGCCATGTTGTGGGAAAGCAACCAATTCTGCGCCAAAGGAATCTTTCACATGTTCCAATGCCCGCAATAGATTTGCTAATGATTTGCTGCCAGAGGTTGGATCGACATTAAAATGTGTTCTTGCAAAATTAGTTCCGTAACCCTGTAGCAACATGATTAGCTTTTCAGCCCTTTCCACCGAGGTTTTAAGCAGTTCCGGAATAATTTCCTGCTCGCGGGCAATCATATCCTTCACGGTTCTATTTTTAGGAAATACAGCCTTCCAAGGTAGACCATAAAGGGTTTTATCCAAATGGATGTGCATATCCCTAAAGGCGGGTAATGCCAATTTTCCCTTCGCATCAAATCCACCAGAGCCAACTGTAGTCTGACCCGGCCGAATTTCCTTTATCTTACCGCCCGCTATTGTTACCGTAAAGAGTGCCGTATCAGTTCCAACAATTTTCCCTTCACGATAGAGAAAACCTGTTTCCAATCGTACATTTTCTAATGTATACTGTTCGCTGTGCTGATTGAGTTCATTCATGAAAATATCATTTTTTTCAAAGCTAAGCTATTTAGCCCCTTTTGCTTTGTAGATATTATCACAACATTTGTAAATATTATGGCTGTGGTCGAAAATATCAAGTCTGCATGAATTTTCTCTTAATCCTGTGTTTAATATAAAAATATAGTTACTTTGAACTCGTTTTATAAAACACCACTTTCGTAATATGCAGATTGAAATTGATCACAATTTTTATGAAATAGTCAGTTGGGACAAAGATTATATCCAAATTCAAGGGACAGATTCCCCCTTTCGTGTGTATGCACCGCCTTTTTATGATATTGCCTCCCTCAAGCAATATATCAGACTCCATCCGCCAACACCTTCCGGACATGATCAGTCCTATTCCTACCTGGAAAATCCCTATCATTTATTTACAAAACCCTATCTGGTTAAGGTTTTTCATACCTCAGCGGCACCTGTTATTGAACTTAAATCAAGCAGTATCTGCGTTCACCAACGAAAGATTGTAAATACACTCAAGTTGCTCAAGCCCTGGAGTCAGGAATTGTTATACAATGAACTGATCAAAAGGATAACTTATTGGGAAGAACAGCTGGACAACTACGCAATTTCAGCAATCCGTATAGGCAAGCTATCTACCAGGAATTATAAAATCAAGGGCAATGAAATCTATTTTTCATCCCGATTGATTGATTTTGATAAAGAACAGATTAATCTGGTTGTTTTAGCAGCATTTTGTAAATTCTCCAAAAAAAACAAGAATGAGTCAGAAGCGATCTATAACTTGTACATCCCCAACTGGAGAACATTTAATGTATATTAAGACATGGCAGACATCAGCATACAATTAACAATAACAGAAGACAGCAACTTTGAATCGCTGCGAAACGATCCAATACAATTCTCAAAATTATTAGGCACCGAACAGCAGCGACTCATTGATGATCATGTTGTTGGTCAGCTCGATGATCAAGATGGTGCTCCGACACTGACAGATTTTAGCATCAGCAATATTGTCTTTGATCGCATGACGCTAAAGGGTTCCTTTCGCCTTCATTTCAAAATTTCCCGACAATTCTGCTGTAGCGACACCTCTTCATGCCAGACAGATTATATGGATTTTAACTTTACAAAAGAAGATAAAAAAATCTATACAACAGGAAGTTATACACTATGGACAATTCAATAAATTTCCCCATTTAAAATCGATAACAAATCAGTTGATTCCAAGTTAGGTATCCCATTCAAAAATGAAAAAACCCGAGCGCTATAAAATTAACACAACCTCCTTTTCCTATTATTGGACCAAGGGTATCGGTGCTAAGTTACTAGATAAGTTGCCCAATAAACCAAATCTGGCTGATGCGGATCAATATATTCCATTGTTATATCAATACGATGAGGCCTGCGACCGACTGGTTGAACATTTACATCTAAAAATTGGCTTTACAAAAGGGCAACAATTGATTCGGGATTACCTGCAGGGCAAAGCTATCGAAAGCGTTTACGATAAACTGATTTCGGATTTTATGAACACCTTGACTATAGAGCCTCAATGGATCGATTGGCAGAAATTACAACAGGGAATTGCGCTCAGTCAGCGCTCAGGATTGACTGGACTCATTGTACTACGTGATTATTGTCTCATGGGTGGTTATGAATCCAGCGCGATCAACAAACCCTTGATTTTTACTGGAGCACTTAAAAAAGGTGCTGTCAAACGCTTAACCGAGACGGTAACATTTTGGGTCGACATCACCGCAGACCAGGCATTACGAAAAGGTGGTATTGGCTTTGAAGCCATTTTATTGACGCGATGTATCCATTCCTTCGCTCGCTTGAATATATTGAAACATGGCGATTGGGACACTGACAAATGGGGTATCCCTTTAAATACGTGGGATATGCTGGCAACAAACTTAGGTTTTTCATTAGTTTATCTAATAGGGCTTAAACAAATGAAATTCATTTTATTAGAAAGCGAAATAAATGGAATTATGCACCTTTGGAAGTATATCGGGAGCTTATTGGGTATTCCATTGGATCTGCTTCCAGACACGGAGGAAGAAGCCATCAAAGCCCTATACTATTGGACCATGACCCAAAAAGAAGGCGATCAGGACAGCATTGCATTAGCCCGGGCCCTTATGGAAGAACCCGTACATGCAGCTTACCCGACAAGCAAGTTTGGCAGAAAATTAATGCGGGAGGTACATTTGTACTATAACAACTATCTCCTAGGAAATTACTCCTGCAACCTATTGGGACTGGAAAAGACAACGATCGGTAAGATTGCCTACTTCAACATTCTTAAAAACAAAAAAGAAAATAGCCAGATCCTAAAGGATGAGGTTAGGCAACAACAAATACGGAAAGGCCGAAAAGTCCATGAGGGAGTCAAACAGATCTATTTGAAATACAACTAGCCAACATGACGCTCGTAAGGTACCCTGGTTGCGATTGACCGGCCCAAGGTGAGCTCATCGACATATTCCAATTCACCTCCAAATGCGATACCGCGCGCGATTGTTGTAATCTTGATATTGAACTCGCGCAATTTCCGGTACAGATAAAAGATGGTTGTGTCCCCTTCCATCGTTGCTGAAAGCGCTAAAATAACCTCCTCAACACCACCTCGTTGAATACGGTTGAGTAGTCCTTCAATTTTAAGGTCAGCAGGACCTATTCCGTCCATTGGCGAAATCAGCCCCCCTAATACATGATAAACACCTTGGTAAGAATTTGTGTTTTCAATGGCCATAACATCACGTGTATCTTCCACCACGCAGATGAGGCTCTTTTCACGTTTAAACGATCCACATATTTCACAGGTCGCATGATCCGAAATATTAAAACATTCCTGGCAATATTGAATATCTTCTTTCAAACGGTCGATGGACGCCGTAAAACGGGCCACCTCGGGATCGGATTGCTTCAATAAATGCAAGACCAGCCTTAGGGCTGTCTTTTGTCCCACACCCGGTAATTTACCAAATTCCGCAACCGCGTTCTCAAGAAGTTTAGAAGAAAAATTCATAATGCAAATGTAAGAATAATCGCAAAAAGTAGCTAGTATTAAAAAAATAGCTATATTGTATTCCTTTTTGAAAAAAAATGGGTTTTAGAAATTAAATGTATAACGTTATATATGGACATTACAAAAGAAGATAAAATTATCCGCGCTTTTGAGAACAAAACATGGCAGGAAATTAAGGTTAAAGATTCATGGCAGATTTTTAAAGTCATGTCAGAATTTGTGGACGGGTTTGAAAAATTGGCTAAAATTGGCCCCTGTGTATCCATATTTGGTTCGGCACGCACACCACGTGAACACAAATATTACCAAATGGCTGTAGATATCGCCGCGCTACTAACTGAACGTGGATATGGTATTATATCTGGAGGTGGCCCGGGGATTATGGAAGCTGCGAATAAAGGTGCTTATGAGTCTGGCGGAAAATCCGTGGGTTTGAATATTGAACTTCCATTTGAACAATTTCACAACAAATATATTGATCGGGATAAACTACTTGAGTTCAAATACTTTTTTGTACGAAAAGTAATGTTTATGAAATACTCCCAAGGTTATATCGTTATGCCTGGTGGCTTTGGAACAATGGATGAACTCTTTGAAGCGATTACCTTGATTCAAACAGGTAAGATTGCCCGCTTCCCAATTGTATTGGTTGGTTCGGAGTACTGGAAAGGCCTTATGGACTGGGTGCAAAATACCATGTTATCAAACAAATATATCAGTGAAGAAGATCTCAAACTTTATCGCATCGTTGATACAGCTGAAGAAGCAGCAGATCATATCTTCCGTTTCTATGATAAATATCTGTTGAAACCAAACTTCTAATCGCTATAACATTAAATAAAACACAAAAAAGAGTATCTAAATAATTTGGATACTCTTTTTGTGTTTTCATGCACACGCCATCTATCTGCAGCCTTCCATCCTAATGAAAATCAGGCCTATCCTAGCATTAAAGCTTTTTTTTCGCATTGACGACTACTTCACTTCGTGTTTGTCAGGCATAAATAAATAGCATTTTAACCTTAAACAAAAAGAAATATTTCAAATACATCAGTTAAAAAAAAGCACAACCTATCAGTTCGTTCGATGCAGGTATATAGCGGTCTCACTTCCCCAGTACGGATATAGTACCTCTTAAGTACAGATAAAGCACAGATAAAGTACCATTTTGTTACAAAACGAAATGTACTTTAACAGTGCTTTAAACGAGGTATTAGACTACTGAAAACAGATAAAATACAAAAATTGACGCCTTTATCCATTTTAACTACTAGATAACCAAACCTAACACAATAAAGCGCATTCAGCTGTATATAAGAGCAGCGTCCACCGCAACGATTATTCATCCTTTCAGATCTTCTAACCAAGCTCAACGTCTAGCTTATTTACTGAAAAACGAACTATAGTCCGAGAGGCCAAAACAGACAATACCTTATACAATTGGGCTGGCAATATTAATTTTAAAAATTGGAATATTCCTAATTTAGTAACTACATTTACAACACAAATTATATAGTCAGATAACATAACCGAAGAAAAACAGATTATTGTCTCAGATGAAAGATAGTGGGAGCCATTCGGATGAAGAGTTGATTCTATTGATTCAACAGGATGATAATATCGCTTTTGAAGCATTGTATGAGCGCTACTGGAAGAAGCTCTACTATCAGGCTGCCCGAAAAACAGATTCGCTGGAGGATGCACAGGAAATCGTTCAGAATATCTTCACTTCTATTTGGCTCCGAAGACAGCAATTGCATATAGAGAGCAACGTCTCCTCCTATCTCGCTGTCGCTGTGAAATACAAGGTCTTTAAATATCTGGCACAGCGTTATAAACGAGAAGCCTTTCAGCAGGATAATGATTGGGTGGATTTTGATAACTCCACCGAAGATTGGCTTCAATTTGAGGAATTGCGGGCCCGGTTGGAACAAGTTGTCTCAACCTTACCCGAGAAATGCCAGCTTGTTTTCAAACTATCCCGTGAACAAGGACTGACTTACAAACAAATTGCGGATGAACTTGATATCTCCGTGAAGACAGTTGAAACCCAATTAAGTCGTGCCCTAAAAAAAATACGCACTGGTATTCAGCGATTTCTGATTACTTTATAATTTTTTCTACCCGGCTGTCAGGGTACCTCCATATTTCGGGAACTATATAGAAAATAACCCCTAAATATGGTTGATAACAATCAATTTGAAATTAAGCAATTAGCTTATAAATGGCTTCAAGGCACCTGTACGGAAGAAGAAGAGACGTATTTACTGCAATGGTATAAAGAAAATAGTGAAGAACCCCTCCCTATTCCCGAGCAAATCGCAACAAGTGAGCAAGAGCTTAAGGAACGTTTATTTTCGAATATCAAACAGCAAATAGAAAGCTCCAAAATCAAACCGATTTCCAGATGGTACAAATTGGCTGGAATTGCTGCTGCATTGTTACTCCTATTTGGACTTCCGCTTTATCTCGTACAGCACACGGGCTATGAGCAAGTAACGAAAATAGCTACAGTTCAAAAAGAGGTTCATCCTGGGACAAAAGCTGCTGTATTAACCTTAGCAGATGGAACCAAAATAGATCTATCCGACAATAAACAGCATATTCTCCATCAAGATGCAAAGGTAAAGATCACGACGACTGCCGAAGGTACGGTTCAATATCAGTTTACAGCCGGTAACAGTAATCCTGGTCATAGAACAAATACCATAGAAACACCGATTGGTACAGAATATAATATCATACTTGCAGATGGCAGTAAGGTATGGTTAAATGCTGGCTCTAAATTGACCTTTCCCGAGACTTTCGCATCCAACAACAGGGAGGTAACATTGTCCGGTGAAGCTTATTTTGAGATTACACCAGACAAGAAAAAACCTTTCTACGTCAATGCAGACCAGCAGATCATCCGGGTTTTCGGAACGCATTTTAATGTACAGTCTTATCCGAATGAGAACAACAGGACCACCCTTGTCGAAGGTTCAGTACAGGTGACACAATCTGGTCGATCCAAGATGTTAAAACCAGGACAGGCTGCACTCAGCAGGAATAACAATTTACTTGTCCAGGACGTGAACATTGAAGAAGCGATAGCCTGGAAAAATGGCTTCTTCTATTTCGAATCTACACCGGTCAAGGAAGCCCTGTCCGCTATAAAACGTTGGTATAATGTGGATATCATCTACAAAGGAACCAATGAAAAACGTGAACTGACCGGAAAAATAAAACGCAACTCCACCGCGCAACAATTGATTGAAACACTCAACTTCCTAGATATTAAATGCCAATTAAAAAACAACAAAATTGAAGTAGAACTCTAACGTATAAAAATATAGAACACATTTACCAACTAAATTATGTATAAAGTTACAACGAATCATTTTGCGCATAAACGGGCAAAACTATTTGGTGCCCTACTGGCCATCCAGTGCCTAGCGACTGTAAATAACAAGGCTATCGCCTTGGTGAGTCAATCCAAAATTAAATTACATGACAAAGAATATACATTAGCAAAGTTTGCGCGAGAAATCGAACGGCAAAGTTCCTACGTATTTCTTTACGACAATTCTCAGATCAATGACAATCAAAAGATTCTGATCCATCATACGGACGGCTCCATTGAAGAGATTTTGAATGACAACCTAAAAGAACTATCGTATTCGTACAAAATCGTCAACAACACCATCGTATTAAAGAGGAAAATTGATATAGCCCAGGCAAATAATCAGACTGTCCAACAGCTGATCAAAGGGAAAGTTGTTGATATGGACGGAAAACCGCTAGCGGGCGTCACCATCCGAAATATAGATAATGGCCGTCAGGCCGAAACCAACAGTAAAGGCGAGTTTAGTATAGAAGGCGCACCGACACAACAACTAAGCTTTAGTTCTGTAGGTTATGAAACGGTAAATAATACGATCAGCAACAGCAACCCCTTGACGGTTCAACTGAAAACGGCAAATAACCAATTGGAACAGATCGTTGTGATAGGTTTTGGAACTCAGAAGAAGAAAGATATTACTGGAGCGATTGCTACCATGAACACAAAGGATATTGAAGACAGACCGGTAACCCAGTTAGCTAGTGCCATGGAAGGGAAAATGGCTGGAGTAGAAATCGTCAAATCCTCGGGTCAGCCACAGGCTGGTTTCTCTATCCGTGTACGCGGAACGTCGACAATCACGGCCGGTAGCAACCCCTTGTATATTCTGGATGGTGTTCCTACAGAAAATATCTCCGAACTCAACCCTTCAGATATACAGAGCATCTCGGTGTTAAAAGATGCCGCATCCGCAGCTGTCTACGGTTCTTCGGGTGCCAATGGCGTCGTCCTCATTACAACCAAACGGGGGAATAATGGCAAAACATTAGTAAATTTCGAAACTTATCAGGGTTTTTCAACAATCTGGAAAAGACCAAAGGTATTAAATGCTGCGCAATACAAAGATCTGATGACCGAAGTTGGAGAAACAGCCGATTGGTCCAAATATTCAGCCGACACCAATTGGCCAGACCAATTGTTCCGCATGGGGCATAGCCAAAAATATCAGGCCTCTGTACGTGGTGGTGATGAAAAGACCGGGTTTTACATCTCAGGATCGTATCAGAAAGATAATGGTACCGTGATTACAAATACAGTTAACAAAGTCAATTTCAAAGTCAATCTCGATCATCAGATCAACAAGATATTCAAAGTAGGAACGAGCATGTCTTATAACCGCTGGTATGATGTGGATATTCCCGAAAATACACGGAATGGTGTTATTATGAATGCTTATTTAGGTTCCCCAGTGATTGGAATCTACGGTGACAAGGGTGCATTTACCGTAGACCCTTTTTATACAGATCTTGATAATCCTGTTGCATTGGCTACCGGAAATGAACATTCTTATGTCAACAATAGATTTACCGGAAATATCTTTGCTGAGGCGAATATCCTCCCTGAACTAAAATTCAAAACTTTATTTGGCTACGAGAAATACAACAACCAATACCGTAGTTTTGTCGATCCATTTCGTACTACCGAAGGCCGGAAATATAAGGGAATGGCCCAGCTCGACCAGCAGGATAATCAGTATTGGATGTCTGAAAACACCCTAAACTATGATAAGACATTCAATGAAAAACATCACTTCACCGGTTTATTGGGGTATATTACCACCAAAACACAAACAACAGGTTCAAGTATAAGTACGCAGAACTTCGCCAATCCAGCGATCCATACCGTTAATGGCGGATCGATGATTACAAGGATGCCTACTGCAAAGGATGCTGTAATTACGACTGTTTCTGGTATCGCCAAAATCGGTTATGATTATAATAGCACCTATTTATTCACGGCCAATTTAAGAGCAGATGCATCTTCGGTATTTGGCCCCAACAACCGCTGGGGCTATTTCCCTTCCTTTTCAGCAGGCTGGCGCATATCAAATGAGGGTTTCTTCGAAGCCTGGAAAAATACAGTCAACGATTTAAAGATCAGAGCAAGCTGGGGTAAAGTCGGAAACAGCCAGATACCGGCCTTCGCCTATCTTGGCTTAATAGATGTGACAGGATCGTACGTCATTGGTGATCAGGTTGTACCGGGCTACACACCAATCACGCTGGACAACCCCAGCTTGAAATGGGAAACAACTAACCAGACAGATATTGGTCTTGATGCGAGCTTTCTAAACTCCCGATTGACTATTGCGGCAGACTATTACGCAAAGAAAACAGTAGGACTTTTACTTGATTCGCGTGTACCTTATAGTTCGGGATATGCCAAAGTCCTCAGGAACCTTGGCGATCTACAGAACAAAGGTTTTGAATTTGAATTAAGTAGCCGGAATTTTGTCCAGGACTTCAAATGGAATACAACCCTAACCTTTGGTCTCAATCGCAACAAAGTTCTGAATATTGATGGCGGCACCTATTACGATGGTGATATCGACGGTCGTGGAAACAGTACCATCGCCAAAGAAGGTCTTGCTTTAGGTACCTTCTGGGGTTACGTAGCCAAGGGTGTCAATCCAGAAACCGGCGATATGATCTATCAGATGGCTGATCCCGATGCAGGCCTTCAGACGAGCGATATGGCTGTTATTGGTAATGCCACACCTAAATTTTCTTACGGGATGACAAACGATTTCAGTTACAAGAACTTTAATTTATCTTTTTTCTTGCAAGGTGTACAGGGTAACGACATCCTCAATGCAACACGTATTTATACAGAAGGTATGTGGGAGCCTCGAAACCAAAGTGCAGCAGTCCTTAACCGCTGGAGTCCAACAAATAAAAACAGCACGATGCCACGTCCCGATTTAAACACCACGGAGGATAATTACAACACCAAAATCTCTTCCCGATTTGTTGAAAAGGGATCCTACCTCCGATTAAAATCGCTAACACTCGGCTATACCATACCCAAACAGGTCCTGGAGAAATGGAAAATTAATAAGCTGCGTTTCTATGTGACCGGTGAAAACCTATTGACTTTTACCAAGTACTCCGGTTTGGATCCCGAGGTCAGTATGTACAGTGCAACCAATCAAGAAGCTGTGAGCTCCAATATGTCTCCGGGTATTGATTTCGGTACTTCACCACAGGCACGCACCTTTATTGTTGGTTTAAACTTAACCTTTTAACCATTTAATTTGAATAACATGAGATCTAATCTATATACGTCGCTCACAATAGCCTTAATGGCATCCCTATCCTTCACTTCCTGTAAGAAGTTTTTGGATGTACAACCAACATCTACCGTAACCAGTGAAAATGCTTACCTGACAGGTGATAATATCGAAAAAGCGATGAATGGCGCTTACAACTCATTCATCGGAAATGGCACAAGACCAGGAAGTAATGCCAATTACTACCAATGGGAGATGATTTTACAAACTGATATCCGCTCTGACAATGCACACGCTGCGGGTGGTGGCGAGATTGACTTTGGGCAAATTGATTTCAACACCATCACCAATACCAATGATATGGTACGCAGGGACTGGGAAGAATTATATGGAGCCATTTCAAAATGTAATATTGTCATTGACAATGTGGGAAAAGTCACTGACCCCACCTTTTCAGAAGAGCGGCGTAAACAAATTTTAGGGGAAGCCTCCTTTTTGAGAGCTTTCCATTACTACCAGCTGGTCAAATTATATGGTGGTGTTCCACTGGAAAAACACTCGAACAGCACAGACCCAGAAGTCATCCGTATCAAAAGATCAACTGTAGAAGAGGTTTATGACTTTATAGATTCGGATTTACAAGTTGCCGTAAACAATCTACCAAACGGATTTGGCCAACCTTCCATCGACAAAGTTCGCGCAACAAAAGGTGCCGCAAATGCCCTCCTGACCAAGATATGGGCACAGCGCCCGGATCGGGATTACAACAAGGTTCTCCAATATGCAAATGCAGTAATTAACGGAAAAGGTGGCTATCAGCTGCTTCAAAACTATGCTGACCTCTTTGATGGCGCACACAACTACAACAATGAGTCAATTATAGAAATCCCATATGTTGCCGGAAGTCCCAATTTAAGTTGTTGGGGAGGTGCCTTCTTTTTCCCCGATCTGGATGGGAATGGACTGATCAATGAAAATGAATGGCGCAGATATGGCACTCCTTCTAAAGATCTTGTAGATGCTTATGACAAAGCGGGTGACACCAAACGAAAAAATGCCAATATCTGGTTCTTTTCTGTCCCTTGGGCTGATGAGTTTTGGAACCCTTGTGCTGATAGCAATACCAAAATCCCCTTTAATGTCAAGCAAAAACACGCCAATAGTTTTCAGAGTGGAGACCATTTCTACCTGCTCCGTCTGGCAGATATTGTTTTGTTAAAGGCTGAAGCTTTAAATGCCTTAGGCAATTCAAACGAAGCAATGAATACCCTTAACATCATCCGTCACCGTGCTGGGCTGCCCGACATCACAACAGGCAACGCAAGTCAGCTGAAATCTATTATACTCAATGAGCGCCGATTGGAACTTGCTTTCGAAGGACAACGTTGGGATGATCTAAATCGCTATGGTGTTACGGTGGACGTTATGAACAAGCTGAACGAGCTCAAGTTTACCTGTAACGAAGGAAATGTAAGTGCCCCTACTCCAATAAAATATAATTTTAACCAAAATAGCCTCCTACTACCAATACCATTATTGGAAATGCAGGCAAACCCTAGCCTGACTCAAAATCCAGGCTATTAGTGACCAACCCGAGGCCGCTTTAGTTGAACTGAATTTACTAAAGCGGCCTTTTTTACATCAATTTATGAACCGCTTTAAATCATTAGACATATTTCGTGGATTTACCGTTGCAGCCATGATACTGGTCAATAATCCAGGAAATTACCACCATGTATATCCGCAGCTGGAACATTCCGCTTGGCATGGCTGTACATTTACAGATCTTATTTTCCCCTTTTTCCTGTTCGCCGTAGGAAATTCAATGGCTTTCTCTTTAAAAAAAATAGAAGAAATCCCATCTGCGGTATTTCTAAAAAAAATCAGCAAAAGATTTCTATTATTATTTCTGATCGGCTTCTTATTAAATATTTTCCCTTTTGTGGAATGGAATAGCCAGCATCAGCTGGAGTGGCTGCCCATGGAAAAATACCGCTACTTTGGTGTTTTACAACGTATTGCCTTATGCTATTTTTGCAGTGCACTATTAATCTATTACCTCAAAGACAAGGGAGCCGTTATCACGAGTATCTTTCTGCTACTTTTCTATTGGTTAATCTGCTATATAGCCAACCCCAATGATCCCTATAGCTTGGAAGGATGGTTTGGAACGGCTTTCGACGTCAAGCTTTTCGGTGCATCTCACCTTTATCATGGTGAAGGTAAAGCATTTGATCCCGAAGATATCTGGAGCGCACCCGCTGCAATCAGTCAAACTGTTTTTGGTTATATTACCGGAAAATATATTATTCAAAGATTAGCGGGAAAGAAAGAGTTGATCAGGCTATTTGCCTGGGGACTGGCCTTGATTGTAGCCGGATATTTATGGTCTTTTGCCTTCCCCATCAATAAAAAGATCTGGACCAGCAGTTATTGCCTATTCACAACCGGGATAGCCTTAGCTTTTCTGAGTCTGTTAATTTATCTGATTGAATTTCTAAAGATCAAAGGTCCGCTATACAGTGTGTTTGACGACTTTGGTAAGAACACACTTTTCATCTATTGTCTGAGTGGAATTGTTCCCAGCCTATGTGCCCTTATTTTGATACCAAATACAAAACAAAACCTCTGGGATTTTAGCTATCATGCGATATTTGGAAACTGGACAAACCAAGCACTGGGATCAGTATTATTCGCCCTGTTCTTTGTTTTCCTCAATTGTTTAGTAGCCTTATTCCTCCGAAAAAAGAATATCTACATCAAAATCTAGGTTTATTGAAGAAAAAAATTCGGTATTTTCTACTGTCTACAAAGTAGACAGCTCCAGCAGAACGACAAAAAAAAAGGGCCTAGGCCCTTTTTATATATAAAGATATGGATAAGATATACCGTAGCTACTTTTAGAAAACGCCCCATATTTGTTTACTAATTCCGCCATTACAGTATGCATGTACTAAAGTAAGTCAAATTAACCCTATAGAGAAAAAAACAAGGGGGGACAAAAGGGGGGACAAATCACAATAATTTGATATACAAACCATTACTGTTACAAGATAAAATAGCCAAAAGTGCTTTTTTAACAAAAAGAACAAGGTCTAATTTCATCTCGCAAGCACTTTCCATCTATAGGAGCAACGACAGACGCTGTCTCTGTATATAAAAAAGAAGACCTGAGGTTGGGAGCCCCAGGTCTTAACTAACCAATTATTAACCTAAATTATGAAAAGTCTTTTTTTATTATTCTACACAAGGAATATTTCAACTATTAGACCAAAAAGAGTGTCGATTTTATATTTCACATTTTTTTAACAAATTGCTGAGATTGATATGACGAATCTCCCCTTTCCGGATCGCCTGACTATATTATCGAATAATAGATCAACTTATTGGAAGAGCTTGTCTGTGGCAATTTTGTCATAATCAGTGTCAGGTTCAGCAGCTATAAGCCCAGCCGGATTTTGAGTCAGAAAATGCACCTTATTGGGATAGCGTTCAGCCATTTGCCTGACCAGCTCCATCATATAATGATTGCTTGGATAAACTTTTACCTGGGTTCTGATATCTGCTAAATCAGCATATTGACCATATAGATCAATATAGCCCATGCCATAAAACCGGCCATTTTCAATGACAATACAGCTCTTTTCTTCTATACTCCGCCCCTTATCTATAAATACATAAGATGGCCTTTGTTTTAACCATTCATCAATACAACGCTCCACACGTGTATTATGCAGTGCTTTGTCAGGCAAATCAGCTCGACTGACGGATTTAGCTGCCAAACTAGCAGTGCCAAAATGACAAAACTGAGCGCTAATCTCTCCTTCTTTCATAAAGGACTGTAATAATTGAATGGCATCATATTCCCGTTGAAATAATTGAATGCAGTCTTGGATCCGATTCATTTTACCTATTGCCAAATGGAGATACCCATTTTGATCCTCATAGCAAAACAAACCAAATTTTGGTTCATACCGTTTGAGTGCCCGATTATATTTAGGCCAAAGTCGTTTAATCTCCGCACATTCCAGTAGCAGGGACATCAGTTCTGTGCCACAAGACTCGTAACTAATGTGATAGATCTCTTTTAAAAAATTTTGTCGCTGCGCCTGAATATTGTTACCTGTAAAGTGGGATAACACCCTTTTCTTGATATTGACCGCCTTCCCCACATAGATCACCTTCCCATTTCTATCATGAAAATAATAAACACCGGCGGTATCTGGCAATTGCTCAAATTCCTTCCGATCTAAATGCGGCGGAAACCGCTGATCGATCGCCTTATGTTTGATCATTTCCTGAAACACCTGCGTTGTATCGAGCGCACGAAGATAAGCGAAAAGAATCGCTGTTGCATCGGCATCACCACCTGCCCGATGCCGATTTTCGATGGGTATATCGAGGTAATCACACAAACGTCCCAAACTATAGGATAAAAGCCCCGGTTTGATCTTACGGGCATAGCGTACGGTACATAATTTAATGGAAGACCAGTCTATTCCGGCCTCCTGAAGCTGAAAACGAATGAAGGAATAATCAAAATTAACATTGTGGGCAACAAAAACACGATCTTTCAATAATGCATAAATTTCCGGTGCAACATCCTCAAATAATGGCGCATCCGCAACCATGTCATTGTCGATACCCGTAAGTGCAAAAATAGAATTCGGAATTTCAACCCCTGGATTTACCAAAGTCTCCCAACGATGCAGCACGCGATTACCGTCGTGTATAACGATTGCAATTTCAGTAATCCGGCTGGATTTTGCATTACCCCCTGTGGTTTCTATATCCACAATGGCAAACTCTTGTTTTTTGCTCCGATTCATAGTCATTCCTAAAACAAATATACTAACATATTTAGTATATCTATATATTTTAGCATTTATTTGGCAAAAAGAGCAGACATCCCTTAGCACAACGTTGATTAATCCCGATCAGCCTAACATCACTTGGTCAATTTTCAGCAATATTCGATAGGATAAACAATTCAAGGATAATGTTGACCAGATTTTGTTTATTTTGGATATACTTTTATATAACACATCAAATTATCATCAATGGAAGTAGTACATAAAAACGACGAAAAACATGGCAGTTTTGAGGTAGTAGATCAAGGAAAATCAGCTGCACAAATGACATATACCTGGGCTGGACCAACAAAGTTTATCATTGACCATACCGAAGTCAACGAAAACTATACCGGCAAGGGATTAGGCAAACAACTATTGATGGCTGCCGTAGCCTTTGCCCGAAAAGAACATCTCAAAATCCTCCCCCTGTGTCCCTTTGCAAAGTCAGTCTTTGACAAAGAAGCGGAGTTGGCTGATGTACTTTTCTAGTGCAACGAAAAAACATAAAAGCAGGTTAGATCTTTCATAGAAAGATCTAACCTGCTTTTATTATTTAGACAAGTCTTATTTCACCAAGACCTATCCAAATACAATCGATTAAAACCTATTTAGAAATTTAAAGATAAGATCTGCCGCTAGTTTTGCTGTACGGGCATCGATATCAAAATATGGATTTAACTCTGCGATATCCATGGATTTCAAATTAGGCAGCCCCATAATAGCGCTGTACAAATCGAAAAATAGATCATCCGGAACAATGCCATTAAAGGCTAGTGCACTTACACCAGGTGCATAAGGAGCCGCGAAAACATCCAGGTCGACAGTTAAGTATATATAATCAACCTGACTGGCAAATACTTCAATTTGCTCCTTAATAGCATTAAGCTTACCTGGAACCAGATCTCTTCGTTCGATAATCTGCGTATGCTTGGACTTTGCATAGTTGATAAGACCATTTGTATTGCTGATCTCCTGTATACCAATCGCCATATAATGAAACGATTGGCCTATACCTTCACGGTCCGCTTCAATCTGGTAAAATCCTGTTCCTGAATTCCCCTGCCCTCCAGCAAGCGCACGCATATCCAAATGAGCATCCAGGTTGATAATACCGACCTTATGTCCACCATCAGCCACAAAATCTTTTATTCCGAGATAATGCCCATAAGTCACCTCGTGTCCACCTCCCAATACGACAGGAAATCCACCTGCTTTAAGAATTGAAGACACAGCATAACCTAGCGCCAATTGAGCAGACTCTAAATCGCAATCTTTAAGAAAAATATCACCAGCATCTTTAAGTGTTAGTTTAGATGAAAAATGAACTGGGAGATTAGCAAGTACGTTTCGTATTGCACCAGGTCCATCCTTCGCACCCACCCGTCCCTGGTTGCGGGCGACACCTTCGTCACTGCAAAACCCCAGGAACACCACTGACTGATTCAAATTGGGATCGACCAACAGGTCTGTACATTCCATCAATTGATGCCAGCGCATCCAATCCCTTTGTTCGCCGTCGATTCGCCCTTTCCAGACGGCCTGGTCTCCCCTTATATATAAGTCCCGCTGGTTAAGTAAAAGATTCATTCGTTGTCATTAAACAATTCATCAATAATATGGTCGTCCACCAGTTGTGCGCGGGTAACCTGTAGCGTTGGATTACTTGCCATTGCACTATCCAAGGCTTGATTTGCCTCTTTATTACGCGCCCAAGCACGCCTAGCGATACCATTATTCACATCAAAGTACAACATTTTCTCCAGTTTACCATCTGCGGCTACCGAACCATCAAGCAACATTCCGAAACCACCATTGATTACTTCGCCCCAGCCAACACCGCCACCATTGTGAATGGAGACCCAGGTCGCACCACGAAAACTATCACCTATCACATTATGTATCGCCATATCCGCGGTAAACTGACTTCCGTCGTAGATATTGCTCGTCTCCCGATAAGGGGAATCCGTTCCACTGACATCGTGATGATCTCGTCCCAATACAACTGGACCAGCAAGTTCTCCGTTTCGAACGGCTTCGTTAAATGCTTTGGCAATAGCGATACGGCCATTAGAATCTGCATACAGGATACGGGCTTGTGAACCTACAACCAACTTATTCTTTCCGGCCTCCTTGATCCATTGGATGTTATCCAACATCTGCTGTTGGATCTCCTTTGGCGCTATCGCCTGAAGCGATGTCAGTACATCCATTGCAAGCTGATCTGTCTTTTCCAGATCTGTAGTCTCTCCGGAGGTACATACCCAACGAAACGGACCAAAACCATAGTCAAAGCACATGGGCCCTAAAATATCCTGAACATAAGATGGATATATAAATTTGTCCCCCTCTGAGTCCAATATTGCCGCTCCGGCACGACTACTTTCTAACAGAAATGCATTGCCATAGTCGAAGAAATATGTACCCTTGGCAACATGATTATTAATGGCATCTACATGACGAACTAAAGTTGCCTGAACAAGCTGCTTAAATCTATCCGGATCGGTGGCCATCAACACATTGGACTCATCAAACGATAAGCCCATTGGATAATAACCTCCAGACCAAGGATTATGAAGCGATGTCTGGTCAGATCCAACAGTCACATAAATATGCTCGCGGTCAAAGGCCTCCCAGACCTCCACAATATTACCAATATAAGCAAAGGATATCGTCTGCTGTTTATCCATCGCTATGCGAACCTGCTCCACCAATTGGTCAATATCTTCCACCAATACATCTACCCAACCCTGCTCGTGTCTTTTTTTCGCGGCTGTAGGATTGACCTCAGCACAGACGGTAATGCAGCCAGCAATATTGCCTGCTTTCGGCTGTGCACCACTCATCCCCCCGAGGCCGGAGGTCAAAAACACTTTTCCTTGGATAGACTCTCCAACTGGAAGCTGCCGACGGAAGGCGTTCATGACCGTAATTGTTGTTCCGTGCACAATACCTTGTGGGCCAATGTACATATAGGAACCTGCAGTCATCTGCCCATATTGGGTGACACCAAGCGCATTGTACCGCTCCCAATCATCGGGTTTCGAATAATTCGGAATCATCATACCATTGCTGACAACAACCCGGGGAGCATGTTCCGAAGATGGAAATAAACCCATTGGATGACCACTGTACATATGCAGCGTCTGTTCATCCGTCATCTGGGAAAGATAATGCATTGTCAGGCGATATTGTGCCCAATTTTGAAATACAGCACCATTACCACCATAAGTAATCAGCTCATGGGGATGTTGGGCAACAGCAGGATCCAAGTTATTCTGAATCATCAGCATAATGGCCGCTGCTTGTTTACTTTTTGCCGGGTAGGCTGCTATCGGACGTGCATACATTTCATAACTTGGCCTAAAGCGATACATATAGACCCTTCCGTACGCTTTTAATTCGGCCAGAAACTCCCGTGCCAATTCCGCATGCCATGATTTTGGGAAGTAACGCAGGGCATTTCTGAGCGCAAGCTTTTCCTCTTTTTTAGAAAGAATATCTTTGCGTCGTGGTGCATGACTTACAGTCAGATCACGCGCTATCTTCGGGGGTAGCTGCGAAGGGATACCTTCTGCAACTACACGACTAAATACATTGTCCATCATCGTTCAATTGAAAACACTTCCTTACCATTTTTCCAGACAGCCGAAGGCTGCATACTTCCTTGATAATAAGTGATATTTTGATAATTATTGGTCTGAAATAAACTAAAATCCGCTCGCATTCCCTTTGCCAGTTTCCCGCGATCATGCAGATTCAAGGCATGTGCTGCCCGGAAGGTCAATGCTGACAAAACCTCCGCGTTGCTGAGCTTTTCCATTGTTGCCAATATACAGGCACTGGTCAGCAATTGGCCAATCGGTGCGGAACCTGGATTCCAGTCACTTGCGATTGCTAAACTTGCGCCAGCGTCCAACAGTTTGCGTGCAGGTGTGAAAGCACAACCGATACCAATAGATGCCGCAGGCAATGCCACAGCAACAGTATCAGACTGTGCCAAAAGCTCAATTTCGATTGCAGTAGACGCTTCAAGGTGATCAGCGGATCGTGCTCCTAATTCCACTGCAACTTGACTTCCGGAGGTGCTGAACTGATCTGCATGAACCGTCAAATCGAAGCCCATTTCTTTGGCCCGTTGCAAGTACGGTCTGATCGTTTCGGCGTCAAATGCTGTTTTTTCAATAAAAGCATCCACCCGATTGGCCAACTGCTGTGCTTTCAATTCTGGGAAGAGAGCTGCCTCCATCAAATCAAGGTAATCTTTTGCCGATCCCTTATAGTCCCGTGGTAGCATATGTGCTGCTAGACAAGTCGGTATTAAATCCGCAGCAGTTTGGTCATTTGCCCTCTTAATAGCGCGCAAAATCTTAAGTTCTTCTTCAACCTGAAGACCATAACCACTTTTAACTTCGATAGTTGTAATACCTTGCCGAAATAAAAAACCGGAACGATCGATAGTCAGTTGTACCAGTTCATCTTCAGCACTGGCTCTTGTCTGGGATACCGTACTCCAAATTCCCCCGCCGGATTCCGCAATTTCCAGATAGGAAGAACCTGCGTTACGAAGCGCAAAATCATTTGCCCGCTGCCCTGCATAGCTAATGTGGGTATGGCAATCCACGAAGCCTGGTAAAGCAACCTGATCACCGTCAAGATGAATAATGGCAGCTCTTTCCTGCCATTGTTGACATAAAAGGTTAAAATCAGCTATCTCTTGAATGATTTCTCCTTCAATCAAAATGCCAGCATGATCAATGATCTGTAATTCGTTATCCTTTATAGCACCTTTCAATGAAATATGATCCATTGTCAATAATTGCCTGAAAGGACCTATAAGTTTTAAATCTTTTTCCATGATATGCCAATCTAAAATGTATCAAAACGTTCTACCAACGCGGTCTCAACATCTTGCTGCGGATTAGTCTGCTGACGTAGGGTAATCAGTTCACCCGATTTGACCAATTCCAATGCATTCGTTAACAAAGCTTCCATTGGCTGATCGGATTCAATATGTGGAATAAACTGCCGTATGCGTTCATGAACCGCTTCCAATGCCGGAGTAGACCGCAGCGGGTGATGATAATCCTTCGCCTGTGCTGCGCATAACAATTCAATACTTAGTATTTTATCCACATTGTCGATCACCTGTAGTAACTTTCTACCCGAAATGGAACCCATACTCACATGATCTTCTTGTCCCAGTGATGTTGGGATACTATCCGCACTTGCTGGAAAACACAAACCCTTATTCTCACTTGCAATAGCAGCCGTACTATATTGGAGAATCATAAAACCAGAATTAAGTCCTGTCGATTTCATCAACAACTTAGGCACCCCATTGGTTTGCCCCTCCAGGGATAAATACACCCTCCGATCTGATATATTACCTATTTCCGATACGGCAAGTGTCGCATAATCCAAAGGCAAAGCAATGGACTGTCCATGGAAACTGCCGCCACTGATCGTTAATTCATCGTTTATAATAACAGGATTATCTGTTACCGAGTTGATTTCAACCTCGATCGTGTCCTTTAAGTGAAGCCATGCATTACGTGAAGCGCCATGCACCTGTGGGATACAACGTAAAGAATACGGATCCTGAACACGCGAACAATCTTTATGACTTTCTAAAATAGCTGACCCATAAAGTAAGGAATGGATATTTGAAGCAACATAGCGATTGCCAGCATGTGGACGCAGTTGATGTAATTCGGAAAAGAAAGGTTTAATGGATCCATTCAGCCCTTCGATCATCAACGCAGCAATAATATCCGCATTTTGAAGTACTCTGTTGAACTCGCTAACAGCTTTCACACCATGAGCAGCCATAAACTGTGTCCCATTGATCAAGGCCAATCCCTCCTTAGCACCTAATTGAACAGGCTTAAGACCATGTTGCGCTAAAATATCCGCCGTTGTATAAATCTCACCCTTGACATTCACTTTGCCAAGCCCAATCAGGGGTAGGAAAAGATGGGACAATGGTGCCAGGTCCCCCGAAGCACCAACTGAACCTTGTTTGGGTACAACAGGAATAACATCCTGCTCGATATGCCATATTATACGTTCCAATGTACTGTACTGAACACCCGAAAAGCCCTTGGCCAATGCATGAACTTTCAATATAAGCATCACTTTGGCCAAATCATTTGCAATGGGCTCGCCCATCCCTACAGCATGGCTCTTCAGGATATTCTCCTGCAGCACCTGCGTCTGATCTGCATCAATCAGTGTCGTACAAAGCGGACCAAAGCCGGTATTGATACCATAAACCACCTGTCCCCGTTCGACAATCTGGCGTACATAGGCTGCACTCTGATCGATAGCTGCCTTCACTTCTGCTGAGATCTCCCCTTTAACCTCCCCTTTTGCTATTGCCAAGGCAATGGAACTGGTTAAATGTCCACTACCGTATAAAAATTTTTCCATTGTTATAAAGCTTTTATCAAATTTAGCCGCTATATTTAATAATTAGAAATACCATTTTTATCATCAATTGATAACCATGAATTATCAAATAGAACTTAGACATCTTCTTTATTTTAAAGTATTAGCCGAAGAGCTCCATTTCAGGAAAGCTGCTGAACGGCTTTTCATTGCCCAGCCGGGTCTGAGTCGACAGATCAAGCAACTGGAGGAAAACTATCATGTAACGCTGTTTGAGCGCAATAAAAGAAATGTCTCCTTAACGGAGGCCGGAGGTTATCTCTTTGACGAGGTGAAAGAACTGTTTAGGCATCTAGATCAGATTGACACGCAGCTCCAGAGTTTGGCCAACGGCAAGATCAGCACCCTAAAGTTGGGCTTTATCGGATCGGCAGTACAAACAATATTACCTCAGTTGTTACTCACCCTCAAACAAAAGCAACCCGACATCGAACTGTCACTACACGAACTTGCCAATGAAACACAATTGGATCTTATTCAAAAAAAAGAACTTGATTTCGGTTTTGTCCGTCTTTCCGAAACACCGATAGGATTGCATAGCCTTCCTATCCATACGGAACATTTCAGTCTGGTACTACCAAACAATCATCCCTTGTTAAAACAGGAGAAACCTGATCTATACCAATTGAAGAACGAATCTTTTATTCTGTTTTCCAAAAATTACAGTCACTCCTATTATGATTTGGTCATGAGTATTTTTCAGGATCATCAGTTTACACCAAAAGTTACACTCCGGACGGTAAATGCATTAACTATATTTAATATGGTGGCACAGGGACTAGGTGTTGCCATTGTACCAGCGTCTTTAAAAAATGGTTATCAGGTTGATGTACGTTTTCTTGAACTGGATACCTTAGCACAACGAACTACCTTATCTTTGGTATGGAATGCCGAAAATCGCAACCCAGGGATACCTTTCGTTTTAGATATTATTGCTTCTCAGGGCCCGAAAGCTATCATTACTGACACTTAGACCTTTTTTATCGTGGAAATATTTGATATATTTACTTGACTATATATTTAAAAAAACAAATTATGATTTTAGAAGTAGCCGTACTACAAATTATCGAGGGACAACAGTCTAATTTCGAACGTGATTATAAAACTGCTTGCCAGTACATTAGCGCTAGCAAAGGGTATATAACACATTCACTCCGCAAATGCCTTGAAAAGGATAACCAATACATCCTATTGGTCGAATGGGAAACTTTAGAGGATCATACAGTAGGTTTCAGAGAATCTCAATTATTTAAGGAATGGGAAAAACTATTACATCACTATTATGACCCCTTCCCGACAGTGGAACATTATGAAGTGTTAAAATAGTTTTTTCATCCATCTTTTTCAATAATATCTACTACCTTTGTAGGAATTATAAATTCAACTTTTAACCCCTGTAAAGTCCTGGACTTTATAGCTATGTACAGAATAAGATGTATACAAAAGAAAAAGCAAAAGTAAATAGTTTCACGGTAGACCATACCAAATTGAAACAAGGGATATATGCTAAAGCTTCCAATACCAATAGTAGCGCTATTGAAAGCTATACGACTTACGATATCCGCATGATCAGACCGAATTCACCGGAACGTATGTTGTCTCCGGAGGTGATGCATACATTGGAGCATTGTTTTGCGACAGAAATTAGAACAATTTTGGGTGATGAAGTCATCTATGTTGGTCCAATGGGATGCTGCACCGGATTTTATGTGGTCTTAGCGGGTACAGACAGAAGTCCCCAAGCTGTAGCCGAATTGATGAAAGAAGTGCTGGAAACGATTTTGACTGAAGGATACGAAGTACCTTTTCAAAATCCGATCAGCTGTGGTAACTACACATTCATGGATTTCACTACATCGAAACAAGCCTGTGTCAATTTCTTGCATTTAATCAATGCTGGAGAGCTCGCTTTCGAATACCCTTATATTGAAGAAAATTAAATGATTCTTAACAAAGAGATTGAAACAATCATTCTGGTAGCAAATAAAAATGAATTATCTTTTACTACCGAAAATAAATCAACCTTCATCTATGAAATAGGTGTTGGAAAAGTAAACGCGCTTTTGTCGTTGGCAACGCTCTATGAAGACATCAAAGCACTGGGCATCAACCCTGTTCTACTGAATGTTGGCACGGTCGGATGCACAAGATACCCAATTGGGCATGTATTGTATCCGAGCTACTATGCTCAGGGCGATGCTTATACAGATGGATTCTTTTTAGAAAATACACTTTTCCTAAAAGGACAAGGAGTAATCGAATCGGTTTCTCTTGACAAATTTGACTACGAAGAGGCACTGCTGACTTCAGATCGTTTTATCAATGTCAATACGGCCTTCTATCAAGATATCAAACACCTGAACCCTTTGGCCTTTGATATGGAATCCTATGCGCTGGCAAATTTCTGCTTGCTCAAAAACCTGCCTTTTCACAGTATCAAGATCGTTTCAGATAACTGCGATGGTACAGTGAAAGATTGGGAAAGTATCCTTGGTGAAATTTCGGGGCGATTGGGGACAATCCTGGATGAGTTTATGAGAGACCGACTGGTCAAGGAAAAAATAGACATCCCGAGCGTTTCATAAGACTGAACACGCCATAAAAAGACCTGTAGCGAATACTACAGGTCTTTTTTTGAAATAATTATCGACTCTATTTACAGCTAAAAGTAAAGCGGAACTAACTATTACCTAAATTTTCTATTTAAGTCCGATAAAAATCACCAATAGACTTTATTTGAATTAATCAAAACGATTTTGAGCTAGGGTTTGTTCAGTTATATGGATACGCACCCATCGTTATATTCATTATAACTCTTCTACACTGCAAATAAATCGATCTAATATTTTTATGAAGAATAAAAAGAAAATAATAATTTCAAATAGACTGCCGATACAAATAGAACGAAAAAAAGACAAGCTTATCATCAAACCTAGTGCTGGTGGTTTGGCTACTGGCCTAAATTCGGCCTTTGACTCTACTGAAATCTGCTGGGTTGGCTGGCCTGGAATAGTTCCCAAAGATGACAGTGAAAAAGAGAAAATCATCGCACTGCTCAAGCCGATGAATCTGCTCCCCGTTTTTTTATCAAAAGAAGAAATCCACAATTTCTATGAAGGTTACTCCAATGAGGTCCTATGGCCGATATGCCACTATCAACCGAGCTATATCCATTTTGATCGGGAATACTGGTCAACTTATGTTGCTGTAAATAAAAAATTTTGTGATGCTGCGCTTTCGGCACAGCATTCTCCCGATTTTATCTGGGTACAGGATTATCAGCTCATGCTGCTGCCACAATTATTACGTCAAGAAAATCAGGAACTCAATATTGGCTATTTTCATCATATCCCCTTCCCTTCAGAGGAGCTATTTATGAATATTCCCCAACGGAAAGAGCTTATTGAAGGTTTACTCGGCGCGGATCTTATTGGATTTCACACCTTTGCAGATAGCCAAAATTTTCTTAATGCCTGTAAAAAAGTATTGCATGTACCTTGTGGTCACAATCAGCTCAAATACAGCGATAGACATATATTTGTAGAATCATTCCCCATGGGAATAGACTACGACAAGTTTGTCCGCACGAGTTCCCGTCCCGAAGTTAATGCAATCGCCACCCAATTTCGCAGTCATTTTCCAAACCAAAAAATAATAATATCAGTAGACCGGCTTGACTATAGCAAAGGCATATTGGAAAGACTACGTGCTTTCCTGACCTTCCTGGAAAAATATCCGGAATGGCATTCCAAAGTCGTACTGTATATGCTTATCGTTCCTTCCAGAGATAAGGTGTCACAATATAAAAAACTGAAAGATGAAATAAACCGAAAAGTAAGCGAGATTAATTCAATTTATGGCAATCTGAGTTGGACTCCCGTACTCTATTTTTATAAATCCCTTCCTTTTGAAGAACTTATAGGACTCTATATTGCATCTGATATATGTATGATTACTTCGACGAGAGATGGCATGAATCTCGTTAGCAAGGAATATATCGCCTGTAAGACCAATTCTGATGGTGTATTGATTCTGAGTGAATTTGCAGGTGCTTCGAAGGAACTCGTAGATGCGCTTATTGTCAACCCATACAACCGAGTTGAAACTGCGGATAGTATCTATCATGCGATTAGAATGCCACCAGAAGAGATTCGCGAACGTACAGAAGCTAATCGCCAGATTATACAGAAGTTCAACGTACATCATTGGGTTCGCCTTTTTCTAGATCGAATGGCAGAAACAAAGGCCATACAACGTGATGAATGGGCAAGGCGAATTTCAGATAAAGTTTTTAACAGTATCGCTGAACGGTACAGACAAAGCCATAACAGGCTCTTTTTTTTGGATTATGACGGCACACTGGTCAAATTTCAAAATCATGCCCAGAAAGCCAGCCCAACGGTTCTTTTGTACAATCTCCTGGATAGTATTATCGCCGATCCGCTCAATACGTTGGTCATCATCAGCGGGCGTTCGCAGGAGAGCTTATCTACCTGGTTTGATGGGCGCTCCTACTATTTGGTCGCTGAACATGGGATATGGTCTAATTTTCCCAACTTTAACTGGGCCTACAAAAAGGGCTTGGCACTACACTGGATGCCAGAAGTCAAAAAGCTGATGGAAAAGTTGGCTGATCAGACACCCGGTGCCTATATAGAAGCCAAACCATACTCCTTGGCCTGGCATTACCGTAAAGTGGAACAAGGACTCGGAGAACTCAAAGCCGCAGAACTGAAGGAAATTTTAAATCCTATGTTAAATGACTATGGATTACAGCTCCTTGATGGAAATGCCGTAATTGAAGTTAAGAATACCGAAGTCAACAAAGGAAAAGCTGCCCTAGAAATCGCGGGGCATATTAAAGCCGATTTTCTATTGGCTATCGGTGATGATGTCACCGATGAAGATCTTTTCAAATATCTACCCCGCTCTACTATTAGCATAAAAGTTGGCAACAATAAATCGGCAGCAAAATATTATTTGGATCAACAGGAAGATGTACTTCAATTTTTAAATCAACTTATTATAAATCATGAAGGAAAATAAGACAGCAAACAGACATATGTATCAAGCGGGTATAATCGGCAACTGTTCCTATATAGCGCATGTAGACATTAACAGTAATATCTCTTGGTTATGTTGGCCATCATTTGAAGATAGTTTCGTTTTTGGTGGTCTAATAGATAAAAACCAAGGGGGCTGTTTCGTCGTAAAACCCGAAGAAGAAATTGTAGAAACGAAACAGTATTACATCAAAAATTCAAATATACTCTGTACAGAAATCCATACTGAATCTTTTGCCTATCGCATTACAGATTTCGCACCCCGATTCGAACAATTTGGACGATATTTTAAACCGCTGATGTTGATCCGTAAAATAGAACCGCTACGCGGTGCACCCAGCGTTAATATCCAATGTCAGCCCACGGGAAATTATGGTCGTAATGCGTTAAAAGCCACGCGGGGAAGCAACCATATTCTCTATAGTAGCGCTGATATCGGTGAACGCATTCGCCTGACGACAGATGTACCGATATCACATTTTTTTCAAGAGGACAGCTGGACAATTATCAGCGAGAATAAATATCTTATATTGACCTATGATGCAGCTTTCGAATCTGCGATTGCCAGCACATGTGAAGACTTCTTTGTCAAAACATTGAGCTACTGGCAGCGCTGGATTAAAAGATGTAGTATTCCCAATATCTACCAAAAAGAAGTGATTCGTTCGGCCCTGGTACTCAAATTGCACCAATATGAAGATACAGGAGCTATTATTGCCGCATCGACCACCAGCCTACCCGAATTTCCGGGCTCAGGAAGAAACTGGGATTATCGCTATTGCTGGGTCCGTGACAGCTATTATGTATTGACCGCATTGACGCATATTGGTCAGTTTGAAGAAATGGAAAGTTTTGCCAACTATATCGCTGGTATTACTCATCACAACCCGGGCAGGCTTCAACCCTTATATGGCATATTGGGAACCTCTGAATTGACGGAACATATCCTACCTGATCTAAAAGGATATCAGGACAGTGGTCCCGTGCGCATCGGCAACCAAGCATTCGAACATATCCAGAATGATGTTTATGGACAGGCAATGATAGCCCTCCTCCCACTGTTTACAGACCAACGTTTCAAAATCCACGAGAACAAAAATGTACTGGGCTGGGTAAACTTTATTTTGGAGAAAATCGAAGCAACGATCGATGAGAAAGATGCCGGAATCTGGGAATTTAGAAATTTTGCCAACCACCATTGTTATTCCAACCTTTTTCAATGGGTCGGCTGCAAGGCTGCTTTGCTTATCGCCCGCCAAAATGGTTATCAAGATATGGAACAGCGCGCCACTGTTTTGCTCGAAAAGGCAGCCACCTATATTGAAGCTTGCTATGACGAAGAAAGAAAAGTTTACCAAAATGCGTTGAACAGCCGAAATTTAGATGCCAGCACACTACAACTGATTGTGATGGATTACTTAGATCCCAAATCAGATCGGGCTTGGCAACATCTCGAAATGCTTGAAAAAGAACTGAAAGGTGAAAATGGACTCTTTTACCGCTACAAACACCAAGATGATTTTGGCAAACCCAAATCTACCTTTTTAGTTTGTGCATTCTGGTATGTGGAAGCTTTGGCCTGCGTAGGAAGAGTTGAAGAAGCAAAAGAAATACTGGAAAAGCTGTTGACCTACAGTAACCATTTGGGCTTATTCAGTGAGGATGTTACGGAAGATAATGGTAGCCAATGGGGCAATTTCCCACAGGCGTATAGCCACGTAGGACTGATGAACGCTGTATATCGGCTCGCCATTAAATTGGACAAGCCCATCTTTTCATTATAAAGCACAAAAAATGCGGTCAACTAGGTTGACCGCATTCTCTTCTTATATGTAAGTTTACAATTAATCGAATGCTTACATTTTATCTAACCAATCTTCCACCTCTTCTTTTGTCTTACCAGTTTTTTGTTGCAACTTACCCAACAACTCATCTTCTTTACCTTCTGCATATAACAAATCATCATCGGTCAAATCAGCATATTGTTGCTTTACTTTTCCTTTTAACTCGTTCCAACGTCCTTTCCATGTTAAATTACTCATAATACTTCCTTTTAGTTTAAAAATGAATTGATATACTATATATTATATTAAAGTTTTTATATCAACGTTTGTTTATATTCATCGAAATGTTCACATATTTCTTCCATTCCGATACTTTTACCCATTAGATCAATGAAGCGGTTTTTATAAAGTGAAAAAATATACAAACCTGTAGCAATATTCCCGATAACAAATATGCCTTCAAGTTCGTTGCTTCTAACGATCTTATCCTTTAAATGACATTCCTTTAGCAATGGAATATTGTAGGAAGACCATTTTCCCATTCGATCTCTAAGTATCAATCCGATATCTTTTGCTTTCACCATTGTTATTGTGTTTTCTAATGATAGAACAGTTGTCAAAGGTTAAATGTTTCAAAAATTCAACGACTAAAAACAGAACAAGTGTTTAATTTTAAGTCCACCGTATTTATACGTCCGTTTATCGTTCGACTACCTGGCCTGACTATGGGGTCATGGCAGGAGTCATACTATTATTACAAGCCCCTACCTAGCATTTCCGATTCCCTAATTGCATTGGGAATACCCTGATTAACATGGTCGATTGAAAAAAAAAGTTTCCAAACCTTTCGGAATGGAAACTTGATGTTAAAGGTCTCCCATGGAGTAAGGTTTATTTTTTACCTGGCAAGTAGATCTGGAACCCAACGCCTACACCCAAACCACTCGCTCCAGTACCGGTATTAATGCTGGCCTTGCTATAATTGTAACCGAAAGTTGCTTCCAAAGCTACAGTTCTGGTAATAAAATGCGCATAACCAACATTTGCTCCTAATGCCAATGCAGCACTTTTTCCAACTGAGCTCCCAGAGATACCGATGTCACCCTGACCGAAAAAACGTCCTGTGGAAGAGCCACCTTGAGGAAAATAGTATCGAACAAAAGGTGCTATACCATAGGTCCATTCGTTGTCCGCATCCTTCTGTGTTCGCAAACCCAGGTTAGCCTGTGCACCGATTGCTAAACCGTCTGACACAAAATAGCCTGCGCGCGGTTGCAATGCGGCATTAAACGACTTTCCTTCGAAACTATAACCCAGACTACCGATTGATCCACCGACCATCCAGTTGCCTTGACGGATAGGCTCAACACCGACATCGGAGGACATCTGTGGTGTAGTTTCGATCTTTTGCGCGTTTGCCTGTAAACAAATACCGCCTGTAACCAATAAAAGTAGTGCAAATTTTCTCATAGTATCTTTTTTAATAAATTACTTTAGTTTAATAACAAGTTACATGGTTGAAAAGTTTTGTATTTATTATTAATTTCATTTTTAGTACAGAAACTATCTTATCCTATCCAATAGCAGCTCCATCGCACAAAAAGACAACGATTCGATGCTGACAGCTGTTCATTTAGTAAAAAGGAATGATGAGAACAACAATTCAATTTCGTAGTGGTGCGCCGATGACATTTGAAGATGCTTTTATACTACTAAACGAAATAGACCCTATCGGCAATAGTCCAGGTACGGATAGCGGCACACCCGTACGCAAAGCTCCAAAGGTTCCTGACTTGAAAGAAGTAACACCGGATAACTATTATCCGGAAAGTGCTACCGGCCCCGACCCTACAGAGGAAGAGCAACGTGACAGAGATGATCTGGACCATATCGATCCAGAACATGACAAACATCCGCAGAAACCGGATCATGAAGAAGAGGATATCTATACGCCCGATACTGACCAGGAGGAGGATGTGGAGGAAAAAGGCTTATAATGAAAGATTAAAAATAAAACGATATGACTAAAAATCATGAAAAACAGATCAAAGATGATACAAACCCACTAATCAAAAAACTCCCTTCGTAAAGGGAGTTTTTTATTAACGGTTTCCTATTGACGCTGATAACATGTCTAATGTTTAACATCCGTTGAACTATCCTTTTGTGTGGAGTCCAGTAAGGTCGTATCCTTCTGCATACTCATCTTTTGCTGCTCACTCAAGTTGTACCTTGTTTCATCGGCATCACTCGGGGCAATATTATCCGATTGTCCGCTTCCCTCCTGATTATTTTTGGAGGAATTTTTACAGGAAAACAAGATTGTGCTACCTAATAGTACAATTGCAATCATAGGTATTAATTTCTTTAATTTTTTCATATATAATTATTTTTGTTTGCTAATCTTTATTAAATAACCCTATTGAAGAATCTTTAGTTCAATAAAAAATGAAAAACTGTTCAAATTGGCTACAAATGCAGACAGTTTACCTGATTAAATTTTCATTATCAAGCCCCGTAATTAGGACATTTTTTAAGGGAATAAATACCCTATTGACCTGCTAGAAAAAAGTTTGGGCAGGCAGTCATTAAGGCATTATTTTTCGAATAAACTAGCCTCTATTGTAGCGTTTCAGCTACAAAGTATCAAAATGCGGCTATACGTATTTTCCGCAGTTAGCTGTTTAAACAAACATTAACAGCTCAATTATAGCAAAACCTAGCACTCTAATTGCACCAATCTTTCAAGAAAATCAATCATTTTAAATAAACGAAAGATATCATGAACAATTCCAATTTAAACTTGCTGGTCGAAGAAAAAAGAAGCTTATTAAAACATTTCGCGGGAAAATTCACTACCGATCCTGACGAAAAGGAGGACTTGATTCAGGAAACACTTATTCGCGCATTGAAGTCGATCGATGACTTTATTAAGCATCCCAAATTAATGTCCTGGTTGTACGTGATCATGAAGAATGTTTACATTAATCAGTATCGCAAAGCAAAGCGAACGAACGAAATTCATGAAACCTACATTGGCCTCGAGGCTTACAATACAACTGAATCGAATAAAGGTGAAAACAAGTTCGTATCAGACGATATCGAAAAGGCGATGTGTAACCTTTCGGAGGAAAATTACCAAATCTTCCAGTTATTCTTGGAAGGTTACAAATATCATGAAATTGCCTCATATTTTGGGATGCCAGAAGGAACAATAAAGACGAGAATACATATGACACGCAAGAAATTACAAAAGCACCTAAAAGTATATCAACTTAAATAAAACCAAATATCATTTTTGCTGTTAACATAGCATAAGTCCTTTATAGAGATTTGTCAGTACACTAAAAAAATAGCCATATGAATCCTAAAATCATTAAATTCGATCAGCACTATATGTCGGTTTTGCTGATTATTTGTGGTGGTCCTATCGGAAAGGGAAATAATAAGACAATCGTTTTGTCAGCTACAACCACTGCAACAAATAAAAAACAAACTAAGGAGAATATTGAAGAGGAAAAGAAACCTGCTTCTTTAAATAAAACAAAGTAAAATACATACAAATAAAGAGATCACTTTAACTGAATAATTGATCTCTTTTTTTGTCTGTGCAATACCCCAACCGACTGATAGATCTTAGCTCCGCATTTTACCCATTAATTAACAGGGTAGAAATACGTGTACTTCTTTTTTTCTCAACGGAACAGTTCCTGAATCAGTTCTTAGATTGAGAAATAATTTAATCACATAAAAATCATACGACATGGAAACGATAACAATCAATGATAGTACATTAATCAATGACTTGATACAAATCAATAATGATCGTATTGCCGGGTATAAAAAAGCAATTGAAATCGCAACACGACTCCATATTGAAGGCTTAAATGACATCTTTGTCGAATATATGAGTCAATCCGAGCTATTTATTGAGGAACTCAAACCTTATCTGGAGCAACAAGCTCAGGCGGCTACCGAGGGTACAATGGTCAGTGGCAAACTCTTTAGGATATGGATGGATATCAAATCTGTCGTTTCAGGAAACGACGAAAAAAGTTTATTATCAAGTTGTGAACAAGGCGAAGATGCTTTTAAAAAGACCTATAAAGATGTTGTTGACAATCAAGATTGGGAAATTACACACGATTTATTACTTCTGATTGAAAAACAGCTCGCAATACAACTTGAAGCACATGAATACATCAAAACATTACGGGATAATGCATCTTAAATAATCCTGCTTTTATCCGAAGACCTAAGATCCTTATTATTTCAATAAATGAGGATCTTTGTATTAAAATACAGCATAATTAAGCTCCATAAACTACCTGTATGAAGATAATAAATACCAAAGGATACACAAGACGTAAAGTTAAACAAAGCTTTAAATACTTTGATGACTCAGGTAAGGCGATTACCGATACCAAGGTATTAGACAGAATAAATCATTTGGTTATTCCGCCAAACTGGAAAGCTGTTTGGATTTCAAAAAATGCGGGGAGTGATCTACAAGCTTATGGTTTTGACCAGAAGGACCGTAAACAATACATCTATCATCGTAAATTTGTGCAGCAAAAACAAACAGAGAAATTTAGGCATATTCTTTATATGGGACAGTATCTGCAAGATCTCAGAAAAATAACCTCCCGACATTTGAAACATCAGGACTGGGATATGGAAAAACTATGTGCAATTGCCTTTAAGATAATGGATAGTACACTTGTACGGATTGGAAACAAGCGCTATACGTTAGAAAACAAGTCTTATGGGCTCAGTACACTCGAAAAAAGACATGTAAAAATAACCGACAATACAATCATATTAGCCTATAAGGGTAAAAAGGGTGTCTTTCAGGAAAAATCCTGGAAAGACAAGCAGCAAGCGAAATTACTTAGCGAACTACTCCAGTTTAATGGGAAAAGGCTTTTTCAGCTTGATAAAACATCTTGTAAAAGTAGATTTTGTGGCCGCATATTCAATGCTTATCTACGGGATCATTGTCCCGGCCAGATCAGCTGTAAAGATATCCGTATCTGGGGCGCCAGCCGGGAAGCGTTCAACCTTTTATCCCAAACAAAGCAAGGGGAAGATTTAAATACACGAAAAAAGCAGCTGAATGCGGTGATAAAGACAGTCGCCAAGCAGCTGGGCAATACCAAAACAGTTTCTGAAAATTATTATATCCATCCTGCTATACAGATGACATTTATGGAAGGAAGATTTCCATTCATCAAGGAAAAATTGACGCTCAGCAAGCTAGAAAACAAACTGTTTCGTTTCCTGTTAAAATATAGCTAATCCGCTATCGTCCAAACTTAAACCATTCGGACAGGGGGTGTTTTCTATTTTCTAACCAAAAGGCCACCATTTCCATTGCAGTGACTGAAAATGTAATCCCATTGCCACCAAAACCACAGACAAAATAGCTGTTTTTAAACGCCTTATGTTCACCAATATACGGTAGGCCATCTTTGGTTACCCCAAAAGTTCCAGCCCAGGTAAAATCTGTTAAAAAAGGTCTATTGAAGATCTTCTGGAAAGACTTTCCTAACTTATCCGACTTTTTGGCAATTAAGGCATCCCGCTTCTGTGGATCGCGAAACTCCTCATCCTCCCCCCCGATCAAAAATCGACCATCATCGGTCGTTCGCATATAGAGGTAAGGGTCGGAAGTGTTCCAGATCAATACGTCCTTGTACTGCTGATACAATGTAGAATCCACTTCGGAGACAATCGCGAAGGTACTTAACAAGTCCACAAACTTCTCGGGAATAACCGAAACAGTCTCATAGCCCGTGCAATATATAATTTTTTTTGTGCGGATCGTTGCGCCTGTAGATACTGTAACCATAGTGCTCTGCCCACTCCTTTTAACAGAGACAAGTTCCGTCTTATCAAATACCTCCAATCCCGCTTTTACATTATAAACCAATAGTTCATGGGCAAAGCAAAAAGCATCCATACTAGCGCCCTGTTCGGAAAGTATCCCACCATACGCATTCGCTAGCCCATATTGCGCTTGAATTTCGTCCGCAGATAGCCAGTTGACGGCAAATCCTGCAGATTCCCGCGCATTAAATTCTTGTTTTAGCCATGGAATATCCTTTTTACGTGCGGCATAATATAAGGATTCCTTTGCGCGAAAACCGGCTTTAGATTTGATTTTCCGTGTAAGTAAACCAATGTCATCTATTGCTTTGCTACAGGCCTTATAACTAGCAATAGCGCCCTCTTCACCGATTAGTTTCTTTAATTCATAGAGCGGTGTATCAATCTCATATTGCAACATGGACGTTGTTGCTGCTGAGCTTCCATTAGCGATCTCGCGTTTATCAATAAGCACACAGTTCTTCCCCATCGCCATACATTGATGGGCAATGAGGGCGCCAGTGATTCCGCCACCAACAATTAAAATATCGCAGGTTTTGTCCTGATGCAGGGAGGGATAAGTCGCCAAAAGCCCATTTTTTATCAACCAAAAAGGTTCATTAGATTTTAAATCCATAATAAGTGACAAGCAAATGCACTAATAACCAAATACGAGAGGAAAAGTTTGGATTGCTGTTTCCTAAAGTTCCATTTAACATATTCCAACGCGCCATGGTTTACCATAGGCACTTCGCAGATTTGCCCTTGTCAGAAAAAGATCTTGCCCATAGATAACTTACAATTATTCGCATCAAACCAAATTGAATTGAATAATGTTCTTTAGTAAAAAGGCATGAAAAATATTATTCCTGAACAGAAAGAAGGAAAGAAACTGGATTGCTTCGAATCCATTGATTTTGAGAGTACCACAATGGCTGACCTGGCCTTTGATTCCGCATGTTCCAGTCTCTCACATGTCAATCACTGGTATGAGCTAGCCACAATTCCAGCGACGACTTTTCAATTAACGAACAGCGTTGGACTGCCTATTGACCGACCATTGGCGCTACATGACTATATTAGGCTGAATATCCCTGGTCCCGGCCTTCCCAGCAGTGCCGGATATGACTGGGTCAATGTCGTTAATATCATCCAGGATTCAACGTCCGAATATAAACTATATGCCTTAACCCTAAAACCTTGCCCAGACCCACAACATCCGGAAAATAAAGATACCGCCCACTTTTTTGAAGGGATCTCCTCCTCTACCTTTCTCGTAGAACAACGACGCAACAGCATTTTAATTCAGTATGCGGGACGAAACGAGATTATCAACGTGGAAAACCATAGCCTTGGAGACAATATCAGAAACTTAATTATTGGGATGGCTGCTAAAATAGGTGCATCTTATCCGCAGTGGAAATTGCTCGTCAAAGGCCTTGCAAACCATATCCGCAGCGAACAAAAATAAATATAGGAGCGAACTGTCAGGTAGAATACGATTTATTTAAAAGAAAATAATTTTAAATATTGAAATCTAGCCAATAAAAACATCCGATTTGCCACAGATAACCATTCAAACTGTGTTAATTTTTTCGTATATTTAAGCTATATCATAAGGAGTTTTTGGGTTACGTATGAATACTGCTTTTCAATCTAACAATCAAAATACGATCAATCTTCAGCATTTTGGTAGTCTTGTTGTTTTGGATGAACAATTTACTATTGTGGCTTTGAGTGAGTTTGCAGCTGAAAAAGCTGCCCTTCCTACTTCCACCCTATTGGGAACTAACTTTTTCGAAAGTTTTGCTGTAGCCTTTGGTGATGCTATTCGAAAAATAGCGACTGCCTTGAGCGAGTTACGAGAACATGGACAATCGCGTCATATTCTACCTATTAAAATATTCCAAGAACGTGTCTATTTTAAACTTAAAATAGACCAGGGGCATTTTTATATTGAATGGGAGGAACAACACAAAAAATATATATCCGCAAGAAAGATAAACGAATTCAACTTCTTACTTGACACCATCCAACCTAACAACTGGGATCGGGTCTGTTTGGCTATCAATAGATTATTGAATTACGATCGTGTTTTTGTTCTTCAGGTTCAAGAAACAGGATATAGTGAAGTGATTGCCGAACATACTTCTGATGGCAAACCTTATTTTAGAGGGAAAGAATTTTCTAAAGACTTCATGCCCAAAGAGGCAATGGAATATTATAGTAACTATTCGTATCGTTATATCCCCAATGTTAAAAAAAATGACCAGAATTTTGTTTATGTTGAAGACAGCATTGATACACTTTCCAGTTTGCTCTGCCCACTTCCCCATCTCCATCGTCTTTTTCTGGAAAAGATCAATGTTCAGAGCGCCTTATTTTTCCGTATTTGTATAGATGACGAATTTTGGGGGCTAGTTGTAGCGCAGCACGCAGAAGAAAAAGTGATAGATCTGCAACAACGGAAACTTTGTACTTTTGCTATTCAAGCCGCTACCAACAAATATGAAAGCCATGTTAAACAGAATCTACTTGAAAGAACAGAGCTCCTTAATAGCGCAGAAGTAGAACTAAAAAAAAGCCTATCTGAGAATAAAATGGTGAATTGTGCTTTGGTTCAGCACATAGATACCCTCATGCAATTGGTCAATGCGGACGGTTTGTCTATATTTAATCAGGGTGATGTATTTAACCATGGGCATACACCACATAAAACACTGTTTTATGAAATCATTCAATTCCTGCAAACGCATAGTGATAAAGCTTTATTCAAGGATTACAATTTTACATTAAATCATCAGAATCATTTTAAAGAAAAATTGAATTTTGCGGGTCTGATGTACCTCAAAGTCGGCATAGAAAGTGATTATTACCTTGTATGGTTCAGAAAAGCAAGCCAAAGTCGTGTCATGCAAATCCGGCAGGATCAAAAACACCGTCGAAAGCCGGATTATTTGGAGGTCTGGGAGGATGTTCGTTATGATGTGGCAAAGCCATGGAACGATGCTGAAATCAATTTCGTGCTGCGATTGAACCAGATTATCAAAGAATCTATATTTAGAAAACTGAGAGAAAGACAGTTACTCAACGAAGAACTGTTGAGCCTGAACAATGAATTAGAAATGTTTACTTATACCCTATCGCACGATCTGAAAAACCCCTTGTCAATCTTAAAAATGGGTATACAATTTCTACAGCAGCATTCCGACGATATTGATCTTTCAAAAACTAACAAATGGTATCAAAATTTCAGCAGGAGTGTTTCCAATATCGAAGACATCATCAACAATATGGTCCAATTGAGTCAACACCGTGCGAGCGTTTTGGACAAAGAACCACTTCCCATGGCTTACACACTGCAGCGTATTTTCCAGGAAAACAAAACCCTTTATAATACACCTGATTGTCAGTCATATTTTGGGCAATTACTACCGATTTGGGGCGAAAAGAGTGCCGTCTACCAGATCTTTACCAATCTTATTGTTAACGCGATCAAATATTCTGCTCAATCGGACAAACCTGCGATTAAAATTGAAAGTACAAATCAGGACGATATGACTTATTATTGCATCAAAGATAATGGTATAGGCATCCCTGAGGAGCATCTACCACATATCTATGAAATGTTTTCCCGTGCTGACAACGTCTCGGGTATTCCAGGTACAGGGATCGGACTATCGCTTGTTAAACGCGTCATGGAACGTTTGGGAGGTACAATAGAGATCGAATCCACCGTTGGTTTAGGAACAACAGTCCACTTATATTTCCCTATTGTGGCACCTTTTCCGGATCATATGCTCAATGATTGATTTACGTAGCTTCGGAGAATATGACTGCTAGAAACCGCTCCGGAGCTAATCATATTGCTGATGATTGACGTGTTGGAGTTCTGCCCAAAAAGATCAATACTAGTTCTTCTTAGTTAATTTTCGGTAAACAACCAGGGTTATCACAAAAATAAAAATGAGAATAAAAAGCCAAATACCTGGTTCGGCATACCATTCATTTGAATTCCCGTTATTTAACGCTTCCGTTTGTTCCGATGGTTGTGTTACTAGAGCTAGTATACAATTTAAAACATAAGGTACCTTCATCATAATCTGTTTCGTTGATCCAACATCTATAGAACCCTCGTCATGCAAAAGTCGTTTGAATTGGATTAGTTTAAACCAATTGCCCTTTGTAATTGTTCCTTTAATAAAAGCTATAGTTATAAATGATATAGCAATTGCATTCAATCATCAAAATAATGGAAAAGACATTACAGCATTCGATAGTGAAACAAGGTTTGATTATTTTATATTATTTCAGCAATAGATGGTATCGTAAATGTCTCTTTACGGAAGGCCATATTCCCGCTTTAAATACAACTCCCGCCATGAAAACGTTAGAGGACCTCGAAAAAACGAATACACTTACCAAAGGGGAACTTAGGTGCAATCATCAAGATGAAGACAATGACAGCAGTGATAGGCCACATCAAACTGATAAAAAGTCAGGTGGAGAGGAAAAAAGCAGTTAACCAAAAAAAATACAGATTAACCGCTAAGGTCAATCTGTAAGAACTCGTAGCTGATTGTTTTGGCTAAAATCGATGTCACGGATAAATACCATCCGTTTATCTCCGGTTTTTGTTGTTCGTCCATGGTAGACACATCGAAGTTTGCCTTCGCGGTCTCTAAAGATGCTGTTGTGTCCTGTACCTGACACGATCCCTCCTCTATCCGTATTTTTTTCAATAATCGGATTCGTTTGTGATTTTTCATAGCTTCCCAACGGAGATTTAGCGGTAGCATAACCAACAGCATAATTTGCTCCCGCAAAATAATTTGCAGAATACATCATATAATATTGTCCTTTGGCGTGGATTAAGAAGGATCCCTCTGTCCACCTTCTGTTAATTTCGCCAGAAGACACCGACCGACTTTCCCATTCCGATTGTGCATCACTCATGCGCGCGGGAGGACGTATTAAAAGTACCGGCTTTCCAATCACGTTCTGCATGCTACTGTCAAGCTCGATACCATAAACCCAGCTTTCTTCAATAGCATTGTACCCCCATTTAGACTTGGCCCAATCGGCAATTTCGGAGGCAACGGGATGTTCATAGCAGCAACGCGAATAAAATAAATAATTTCTATTGTCGACATCCCGAAAGACATTCGCATCAATAATAGGATATCCAGGGTCAAATAATGGTTTACCTGTCAAATCTATAAATGGTCCCAAAGGACTATCCGCTACGGCAACACCAATACGATAATTCTCCAGCTTATTTCCAGGGTTTTCCTTCCAGTGCGCACTATAATACATATAGTATTTATTATTGATGGCGTACACCTCTGGCGCCCAAAAGTCCTTGATCCCCCATCCTTTGGCCTGTTTGCCATCATACACTTTCCCAGCTTCCTTCCAATGCCTTAGATCTTTAGAACTGTATGCTATAAACCCATTTTCTGTGCCTCCCGTTCCGTATAGATAATATAGATCTGTAGGTGGATCATATAAAATAAAAGGGTCACCAAAAGCGACATCAATAGGCTCGTCAGATTTGTTGACAAGCTCAAGCAACCTGAACTTGGAACTGTCAAATTTGGGAATTGCAATACCACTTTGTCTATCAGAAGCAAGATCAATAGGTACAATAGCTGTACGTCTTGGAGCAACTTGAGTGTCAGAATAATGTGTATGACATATATAATACCATTGTTGTCCTTTTTGGAATAAATCACCATGGCCAGTACCGGAAAATCCACTTGTATGCTGGCTCAATAAAGGATTTGTTTCAATTTTTTTCCAGGGACCATACACATTGTCCGCTACCGCAACACCTACGGCATAGTCTTTATTTCTAAAATCATTGGCCGAATAAAACATATAATAATGATTGCCTTGCTTTACAACAGTAGGTCCCTCACTGACTGACCATGTTGAACCAGCAGTATTCTCCCAAGCTTTTTCAGCATGCAAACATTCTTTTAATGTTTCTTTTTTGATTCCTGAATAGTCATCTTTTAATTCCGCAACGAAGATGCGGTTTCCTTCCACCAATCTCACATGAAACAAATATTTTTTACCATCGCTGTCCCTAAAAACATAGGGATCAATCTGCTTTCCGCCATCAATAAGCGTTCTGGCAATGTCCTGTTTAAAAGGGCCCATCGGAGAATCGCTGATAGCGATGGCAATTTGCTCATCAGCTGTATAAGCCATGTAAAATTTGCCTTGCTCCGACCAGACTTGAGGTGCCCAAAAGCCTTTGGTTCCAAATACATCTTCTTTTACCAATGCAAATCCAGCTTTTGCACCAATGGGGTCCTCCCATTGTTTCAAGTCTTTAGACCGATATACTTTAAAGCCTAACTGTTTATCGCCATCACCATTGGTACCATATAGATAGTAATAACCGTTATCGTAGAAAATGGTGGGATCCGCCTGAAAAATAGCATTTTCCAATATCAGTGACCTGGCCATAGAATCGGTTGGAGACTGCGTAAAAATACCATGCCCTGTTGCGTAGCTCAACGAATCTATCGCACTGAGAATAAAAAGCAATACATAAAATTTCATCTGTTTCACCTGAATACAATTTAAGTTCACACTAAAATTGAACAAATAATTTTTATATCACAGGTGTTATCGTATCAATGAAAGATCAATTTGTATCTTTTTCTTATGATCAGGGTTAATTCAATATCCCATTTTCGAAGGCAAACTTCACTAAATGTGCTGTATTTTTCACACCCGCTTTATCAATTAAATTTTGACGATGGCCCTCCACTGTACGCTTACTCAAAAAGATCTTATCGGCAATTTCAATATTTGTATAGCCTTCAGCGATAAGCCCCAAGACTTCAAGTTCACGTTCAGAAATTTCAAAATCTGCCCGTGATCCTATCGGATGCTGCGCGTAACGTTGCCCCGAACGTATATGTTCCAAAAGCAACATGGAGATCTCTTCACTCATATATCGGCCACCAGCTGCAATGTGGTTGAGCGCAAAAAGTAATTCGTTATACCCAATGTTTTTTACCAAATATCCCATAAGGCCATACTCAAACCCTTCGATGACATAATTAATCTGGTTCAACATCGACAGGATGACGACTTTTATATTTCCATATTGCTTATATAAGACCCGCAAAAGCGCTATACCATCCATTTCCTCCATGCTGATATCCGTCAAAATAATATCTGGAACTGAATCTGGATTCGATTGCAGGTAATCTAGCGCTTCCTTACCATTGGAAGCCTCCCCAACAACTTCAAAACTATCCTGGGATTCTAAAAGCAATTTAATACCATTGCGCACCACCATATGGTCTTCTACCAATAGGATTTTTATCATATCGTCTTTTTAAATAGTTGATTTAAGAATTATACCCTCTTCGAGGGTGTCACTAACAATTTGAGCACTGTAAAGCTCTGTTATTTTTATTAAACGCAATGGGCTATCCACACGTTTGGGTGTCTGTAATGAATTATCTTCTTTAAAATAAGGTAACACCTTAATAAAGATTGCAAAATCGATGAGCTGCACAGATATCGAAATTGCCTGAATAGGCATCTCCTCCTTCAAATATTCAAATAGTGCCGTAAGCAACTTAAAAAGGCGAACTTGAATATGACGCTGAAGTTCCTTTAAATTTGGATCGAGAATAATATCTATGGTAAAACTCAGCTTTTGTTTATAGGAAGCCACTACTTCATCAATCGCATGGAAAATCCCAAGATCATTCAAAATTGGGTTATAGAGCAAAGTCGCTTTATTACGCAACTCAATTACTAGAGAAGCCAATGAATCACGTAAACAATGTAGCTCTTCAAAATCACCGTGTCTGTTGGTGAAATTCTGGAGCGAAATACGCATACCATACACTTCTTGAGCAAGCTCGTCCCTAAAGTAACGCCCAATACGCCCGAAATCTTCTTGTTGACTCCGGATAATGGATTTGTAAAATTCTTCTTGGTTCCCACCCCAAATCTGATTTAGATCATGCCCCCCTTCGTTTCGCTGTGATTGATCTATATATAAATTTTCGTCTTCGTTCCCCATAGTATTATGCTTTTTTGTACCTATGTTTAATAACCATTATCAAACTCGAACAGTTTTTAAAAACTGATAAAACGTTAAAAGATGGCTGTATAGTTTATAGTACTACGTATAAATACGTAGTAATACGGGATAAAGAATGGATTTAAACAAGGTAAACACTTGTTGTTAAAGTAAAAAACACCTTAATTCTCTCCCCGAATCAGACGGTATAACTATTGAAATAAATAGCAATAAACACTGATTTACAATGGCTTACAATAGAAACAAAATTACTCAACGCGATTTTAAATTTAAAAACATTGACTTTTATCTTTTTTTTCTAGCACCCTAATTGTAGTAACCTTGGCACTGATAGACACTTAAAAATTGATAATATGGAAAATACAACAATCGATCAACTGTTTAAGGAAAAGAGACCTACATTAAAATATTTGGCTGCTCAATTTACAAGTGATCCAGATGAAAGAGAAGACTTGGTACAAGAAACTATGGTTAGATCATTGTCTTCCATAGAAAAGTTTATAAAGCATCCTAAGCTCATGTCCTGGTTATATATCATTATGAAGAATACATATATTAACCAGTATACACGGAATAAGAGACTGGAAAATTACCGCAACGAATATATAAGCACCGGTTATGTCAATGAAATTACCCGTAACCGTGGCGAAAACAACTTTGTAGCATCGGATATTCAGCATGCGCTCAATAATTTACCAAAGGATTATTACAATGCTTTTGCGTTATTTTTGGAGGGGTTCAAATATTATGAAATTGCGGAGCACTTGCAAATACCTGAAGGAACTGTAAAGACACGTATCCATATGGCGCGCAGGTCTTTACAAAAGCAACTTAAAACCTACTCGAAGAGTATTTATTAAAAATAGCAACCCTTTATATAGTGAAGCAGGCGCTCATCGTGCCTGCTTTTTTGTTTACCTATTTCCGATTTGATTTTTTTGGGTCAACAGCAGCTCTCCCATTAATTTAGTATATTAGACTAGGTACTAACTAAATCCAGATTAATAATTATAGATATATGAGAAATAAAATAAAGTTATTGTCGCTATTTATCAGTAGTGGTTTCCTATTGATGATATCCTGCCAGTCTGTCTCCAATGATAATCAAAACCGGATACGGGTCAGCGGTGAAGGAAAAATTAGGATAATGCCAGATCAAGTTACACTCACCATAAATACGGCATTTACAAAACCGAGGATGGTGGATGCTGTAAGGGAAACACAAAATACCGTAGATAGTGTCATTGCTATACTTGGAAAATACGGAAATAAAAAGGAAGATATAAAGACAAGCAGTGTATCAGCCAATAAAGACTATCAATATATTGGAAATACGACTAAATTTGTCGGCTACCAAGCACAGCAGACTATTGATTTTGTCCTACATGATCTATCCAAATTCACTGAATTAACGGGAAAATTACTCGAGACAAAAATAAGCGGAATTGGTTCCATTTCATTTGCCCACTCCAAAGCCGACAGTATTCTACGGGAAGCTGACCTGATTGCCTATGACGACGCACTAAAATCCGCCCAAAAGCTGGCTTCGAGAGCTGATGTAAAAATTGGTAAACTCTTGTTCCTGTCAAACGATGGCAGCGCTTCCAATGAAACTACCGGTAACAGAACGGGTATGGCTTTAGAAACATTTAGTAAAGCTTATGGCGGGGAAGGTTTTAAAATAGCACCTGAGGTACTCGAATTTAAAAGAACAATCTACACCGAATTTGAAATAAAATAGCACACTCGCTAAACAATACAATCGGTCCAGCGCATAATAAAATGTCCCCAAAAGTTGAACACTTTTGGGGACATGGTATTTTCAGTATTTTTTTATTGCAATTTTGCTAGAATTTGAGACTCAGCTCGGCAGCAAAATTCCTGGGCATTTGGGCGACAACCACTCCTTGTCCAGAAAAATAATGTGCATTGCTGATGTTGTTCATCTTGACACCAAAACGATAGAAATCACGTTCAAGAGAGATCGAAGCATTAAGTAAGGTATAAGCTGGGAATACAAATTTTCCTGTTGTAGAATTATCAGCCGAAACCTGCTTTCCAACGTGATTGACACCAAATCCAAAACCCAGTCCCTGTAATCTTGGAGTCTGTAACACATAGCTGACCCAGGAGTTAAAAACTTGTGCAGGACCTGCAGAAGCAGGACGGCGCCCTTCTACCGTAGAATCCGCCCGTTGATACCGACTATCATTATAGGTATAGCCCGTAAGAATATTCAAGCCTTTGATCGGATTGGTAATCAGCTCCAGCTCAACACCTTTGCTGCGTTGTTCCCCATCCTGAAAAGTTATATTATATTTATCACCTTCATAGACAATGGACTCCATACGGGTCATATTATTCACGACAATATCGTAATAAGAAGCCGTAAAATTAAAACGGTTATTCCAGAAATTGGTTTTGATCCCAGCTTCCCATTGATTGGCCAACTGGGGCTTCATCTCATTAGGATATTGACTTAACTCATTATCAGCTGGAGGCACATAGCTAAAGCTATTCATATAGTTACCATAGGCCGATAATTTATCTTTAAGAACTTGATATACGACCCCAAACTTGGGTGAAAGCGCCGTTTGCTTAAAGTTAGCCTCTCTTACATTTGTATTTAAGTTCAATTGACCACGGCTGTTATAATGATCCAAGCGCAAGCTCACGATAGTCGTTAAACGATCTGTCAGAGACAGTACATCGGATATATAAGCGCCATAGATGTTGCTTGAAGAGTAATTCCGAAGTAGCGGTTTAGTGGATAGCTGTATCTTTTGGGTAACGAGTTGATTGGAAATAGATTTATAGCCCTTTTCTAAATCCAGCGCGTTGATCGTGTCGAAGACGATAATGGATGAATTATTATTCCGTAAGGTCTGGTTCAGGTAATCTAGCCCGATCAAAATTTTGTTTTTGACATTTCCGATCTGGAAACTTCCATTGAAATTTTGTTGTATACTAGTCGAGCTTCCCTCTGTATTCTGCCATTGAACATTTCTCTCGAGTAAAGCGTCACTTTCCTCACCTCGAATAAATTGGTATTGGTACATACCTTCTGTTTTTCTGAAATTTCTGGAGATCAACGTCTGTGAAGTCCAATTATCTGAAATTTTATAATTTACCTCACCTTTGATATTGATGGATGGCGCTTTCAACGTAATATCATTGTTTGAATAGGATCTATTCCAGTCAAATCCAAGTTCCGCAGGTCTCTTTGCAATAAATTGGCGTCTGCGTGTAAGAAAGATTATGGGGGTATTGGTTCCTTCGTAATTATATATCTGCGCACCCAGATTAAACGTTAACCGATCATTGACCTCATAGCTAAACGTTGGCGCAGCAAAAAATGATTTTCTAAATTCGGAATCACGGAAACCGTTTTGGTACTGATAGGCTGTATTTAAACGAAACAGCGTCTTACGGTTGCTGGTGATAGGTCCGAATACATCGGCTGTAAGGCGATTTAAGTTATAGCTACCAAATAAATAAGATACTTGGCCGCCGTAGTAATCCTTAGGTTTCTTCGTGACGAGGTTGACCAATCCACCGAAAGAGGTCGCTGCTCCGCCATATAAAGTACCTGAAGGACCTTTTATAACCTCGATACGTTCCACATCCGCAGGATCAATTTCACCATTCGTGTTTGCAGGGAGGCCATCTACCAAACCTATTTTCGTTGGGAATCCACGCAGATTGTAATAAATAGCACCATCTGACCCACGGCCTGGACTTCCTTGCACTTTTACCATCCCCACAACGTTTTTAACAGCCTCCGACAAATCAGTGGTCAACTGCTCTTTCATCAATTCTTTGTTGACATTGGAATAGGACTGTGGGTTTTCCATATAGCCCAACTGCACCTTTGCAACTTTTGAGCTATCGCGTTCTAAGAATTTATTGCGTCGGTAACCATATACGGTCACCCCATCCAGATAGTAATTGTTTTTAGTCCCGTAAATCGTTGGAAGGACAGTTGTCTGGTTGTCAACATGAATATTTTCCCGCAATAACTCAATATCATTTAGACTGACTTGTAGAATATAATCACCTGGAGGAACATGGTCTAAATAAAATTCTCCAGCAGCGTTTGTCCGCCCCTGGTAAGATGTATTTAATAGCCGAACAATGGCATCCTTGGCAACTACGGACTGGTCTACCATGATTTTGCCGGATATACGATCAGCTTTCTGGCCGAATGCTGTGAAAAACAGCAGGATTGAGACGATAAAAAGTATCGATCTTTTCATAAAAATTGTAATGGTTTTAAATTCTATTGAATATTTTATTTAGACAAATTCTAAACAAAAGTAATCTATATTTTTAAAATTCAAAACAAGCTTATAAATTCAGGCTGACAACAAACCTTTCGCCATTCACTTGTAATATTTACTATAAAAAAAAAACTATCTAATGAGTACAATTATTTCCTCACAGCACTCTTAAACAACAAAAATAGGCTATTAGCACTTATTTATATTCAATAAATTTAAACCCAATTTCCACAAAAAAGATAAAAAAAAGCTGTTTAGCGCACTTATTTTTAGATTAGAAAGCCGCCCCCCTACTTCCTGTCTCATGGTATATTAATCGATAAAAAAGCTACTCTCAGAAATTTCCAAGAGTAGCCAAAGTTTTAGATTTTTCTTTGGAATATTTAGGGTACGATGCTCAATACTATATTCGTACTCCGGGCGTTAACCCCAGGATCATACATAGATTCTATTGTCGTGATTCCTGAATTAAAAATCCCTAGGTTATTCGCTTTAACCTCATACTCGTAAATGGATCTTCCCTTAGACAGGCGATCCATAAAATAATTTGTTGAAGCATCTTTCGAGCTGAAGTAGTAGTTCTTCCGCCATTGATATCCCGAAGGACTAAACACCGGTTCTACACCAGCTGGACGGCTATCTTTCAGATGAATGTATTGCATCGGCTCGTCATTGATTACCGTAATCCTAACTTTGATACGTTCCCCCAGTTTAGCTTCCTTGGATTCTACCCATTGCCCTTTTCGTTCCACTAGATATACTTTCTGAACGGAAAGTGCATTTGTACTTGATTTTATCTGATCAAGATCAGCAAAATACTGATGCACAACTGCTCCATAAACCGTTCTTTCGTTATGATTTTGAACTTGAATATCAAGATCAGTCTGCAAATCGACTTTATCGAACTGCTTACTGACTTCTCCCAAAACAGTATTGCTTAATTCGGCCTTTTTGTTGTTAATCGAGATCTGTACCGTATTTTCAACAACAAAGTCTTTTGGATTGTTAGCCAATAACAGTGCGTATATTGCATCTACAGTCATCCAGGTACTATACCAATGATTTACCTGTTTGTTATAATAGATCCATTGAGTGACTTGATTTAGCTTAGCCGGATTGTTTATTTTGTACGCTTCCACAAGATAGGATTGCAAACTGATCTTATTGTACTGGTTTACATTACTTTTCCAATACATTCCTTTCTGCACATCGATCACGGCCTCCTGATCAAGTCTATTCTTGATCTCCATGCTCTGCTTGCCCTGGCCAAAGATCTGGCTCACAATCCATGTTTTCGCTGCCAATCCAGCGCTACGACCAGCGCTACTTAACGAAGAATTGACCAATTTGCGCTGCAATAATTGGAGGGAATCCTTTGGTATAGGATTAAATTCAGTCCAATATCGTCGTGCAAACAAATAGTCTATCCCTAGATCAGCGCTGGCTTTGGCTGAAAATATAGCGGGATCCCGGTCAAGATAGTGTGAGAGTTTTGCAGCCATCGTACGGATATCACTATTGACCAAGCTTTTATCCAAATAGAGTACCTTACCGATAATTTCAAGCATACGGATACTAATTTCAGTATTAGCCTGTCCTCCATCAAACCATGAAAATGAACCATCTGCGGATTGATTATTGCGTATTTTTTGTTCAACAGCGTTGATTTCGGCTTGTATATCCGTTCCAAAGAACGCTGCAATTTTCTTCAATCGTTCAGCATCACCCTGTATGTCACGCAACCAAGGCATTTCTTCCATTTTGAACTCATTTAAACTACTATTCTCCTCCAATCGGCCTTTTTTTGTATCAACATTCAATTTTTTGAAGTAGTCTGTCACTGCTGGATAATGCAACTGAATATATTGGGCCATCTTGAGACCAAACCACTTACTACTCAACTGTTCGTTGCATTCGTAAGGATAATTTTTCAGATAGTCCAGTGCGGAGAGTATTTCTAAAATGGGATTGCTTTGTACCTGGATTCTCCCCATGAGATTGTCCTTCGTACTTCCCTTTACTGTGAAATTTTTGGATTCACCGGCTTTTAAGATGATCTTCTCTGTATCACCAATCAGTATCTTATTTGGCAATACGGGGATTTCAATAATCTCACCATCCGAAAACTCACCTCCAGCTGCAACGATACGAATCTGTATCGTAGGATATTCTGCCGGAATTGTTAACGACCATGCTACCGTGCTGTTATTTGATGCCTCAACACTGAAGTTTTTTAGCGCTGAATCGATCTGGAAAGCAGTTGAAACCACTTGATTATTTCGTGGGTCGATAAGCTCTATTTTTGCATTCCCCTGAATACGCTCTTTGCTCAGGTTTTGAATTTGTGCTTTGATCGTTAGCTGGTCATTCGTTCTAAAATAGCGTGGAATATTCGGACGCAGCATCAACTGCTTTTGGGTTTGTGTAAAATACGTCCCGCTAGCCGATGCCAAATGCTGATCATGAGCGAAAAGCAGCAATTTCCATTTCGTCAATGCTTCGGGACTATCAAATTCAAAACTGATATTCCCTGCTTCATCGGTATACAAATTGGGATAGAAGAAAGCAGTTTCCTGTAGATTAGTCCGAGCTTTTATATGTTGTAGCTGTTTATCTGCTGGTAAGTCCATCCCACCGCTAGCTGTCGCACTACCGCTCATCCCAGACTGGGCGACCTCCTCATTTACCACCATATATTCTGCGTTTACTGCATCCCCCACAGCTAAAGGCTCATACATAATCGCCGAAGTAGGCAATGGCGCCGACTGCTTTGCTGCCGCAGGCATACCTCGAAGAACAATCCGGGTACCACCGTTTCTAAGACGTGGTTCCCTTGATCCAAAGTACAGTGTTGCCGCGGCACGATAAGCTTGTTCATCGATCAACTCCTCGTATGTCACATCCCTTTCCAAGGAGCTTCCAAAGAAGCCCCTGCGGGCTGACAATAGATCATAGTTGTAAATTTCATCACGCCGATTATCCGTATAAACCCCATAGAAATTCGAAGTAAAAATGTTCCCTGAATAGGTCTGCTGTTGAAAAGCGTTTATAATATAGTAGTTATTTGATCTTGGATAATACGGATAACGAAATTGGAAAGAACCTAAAGCGTGGCTAGCGAATGCGTCCAAAGATGCATCATACATTGTCGCCAATACCTCGGTCGCGATTGGTTTATCCTCTTGTTTTACCGTAAAACTCCATTTTTCTTTTTGACCGGGTGTTATTTTATCCCTAAATGTCTTGGTTTGAATTGTTAGTTCCTTATTTTGTTGCGAAATAGGGATAACAATATGGGATAGCGTCATTTTATTATCCACCAAAAATAATGCATTCAGTTGCAGTTGCCCTACGACATCCTGCTCAGTCAGCACAAATTGATAGGCAATACGACCATCTTTCCAACTTAATACCTTTGTCTCTAATTTCTGCGAACCTCGCTCACGAAACAGTAGCAATTTCCTGGCATTTTTTACATCCGTCTGCATATTGATGGTAACCTGATCACCAATTTTGTATTTGAATTTATCCAACTGGTAGGAGAAAAACTGCTGGTCGCTTAGTTTCTTATCTTTCGACCGATATAGACTAGTGTAGCTAATAGCGCGCACCGTATCCCCTTTAAGTATACTGATGGCTTCGATCTGATATCGTCCCCAATCAAACTGTAATGAGTCCAGTATGATCTTGCTCGTATCTGCGTTATCAAAATCATAACTGGCTATCTTCGTTTTTTTCTCTTCTTTTTCGAGCGAAGCCGGATCGAAATAAAGCGGAAAATACTTGCTATAAAGATCTTTTGAAAGCAAATGGTACTCTGCCCTTGCGAAACTTCCCCGATATTCATCTGTCAGCGGAAGGCTTGCCTGTTCCAATTTATAAATGTTGACCTTTCCGCTGAATTTTAATGGGAAACCATTTTGATTCTGCTTTAAAATGGTAACATCCCGCCATTTTTTTTCTTCCATCAGATTCGGTACCTGAATCTGGAGCTGCCATGGACGGGATGAATAGGTATAACCTCCAGAAGCCATCTGCATCTCCCCTGTCTGATTGATCACCTCAGCCTGGTATACCAATACATAATCTTTCAATCCGGAAAACTGACGATCCATCAATGGCACCCGTATCGTAAAGTTCCCCCGAGCATCAACAGTTGTGGTAGAATCACTATAAACGATATCCTTTCCTTCCTTGGCATTATAAAACGAAACTTTATACTTCACTGCTGCGCCAATTAGCGAAACACCTGAAAGACTCTCCGCCTTGCCAATGAATACCGCTGTATCTTTCGAAGTATAGGTGAACTTGTTTGGCTCAAAAGTTACTTCAAATGTTGGACGTTTATATTCTTCAACCTGAAAATATTGCTGATCAAGTTGTTTAGAATCGTGAAATACCAATAGATTATAATTTCCATTCAATGCTTTTGATGGCAATTGGAAACTCGAATGGACAGACCCAAATAAATTGGTTGTCAAACTGATCGAGTCAATCTTCTGACGATTGGCATCCTGAAGATAGATTTTCACATTTTGCTTTTCCAGGACTTTGCCCTGTTGTACATGATCATCGTAAAGAATAGTCTTAAAATAGACTTTTTGCCCAGGACGGTAGATGGCTCTATCCATCAAGCTGAGCGCACGCATATTTGTTCTTTTATTGCTCTCCTCTACAGACGTCATCCGATCTTCATAATAAACATTATTTTGTTGCTGATCCAAAGGAATCATCGTTTTTTCCCCGTGAAGCAACAGCATGTGATTATGTAAATAGGCAGCATTTTTGGGAGAATAGGTGGATTTGTAATTGAACTCGCCCGCAGCATTGGTCTTTAATTGCGTGATCAATTTAGGCAGGGCTTTATTTCTCAATTGATAAAGTTCCACCATTTCATTTGCGTAGGGAGCGCCCGTTTTCCGGTTCAATAGCAAACCCGTATAGACAAATTCATTTTGAGGTTTTATATTTATACTTCCAGACAAAAATGCGTCAGAAACAATCAGCTGAGAAACAGCTACATCCCGATCCTGACCATTATCTTGAAATGATTTATTATTACCGATCAAAATCGTGTAGGCACCAGCTTTAAGGGGATTAATTTTATAAATAGTATTGTGCGTCGTATAATCTTTAAAGGCTTTCAATACCACCTGCTCCTCGTAGACCAATGGCCCATTTACTGTAGTCTGATAACTTGCAGAATCATATTTTACCGTAAAATCTTTTGCGCCCTTAACTGTAGGACTTGTATTATAAACCCTGATATATAAAGTATCCACATTCGTGTGGTTAACCTGGAAAGGAACATATTCATCCGTCGGAGCCGTTCTTTTATAATTTAGGCTGATGAAAGCCTTTTTTATTTCCCTCGTCAAATTATCCACATTCGAAATCCAGGGCGATTTTGGATATTCTCTTAACGCTTGTTCAAGATAGGTGATTGCCTTTGTCTTTTTCCCAATATCGTTGAAACTTGCCGCCAACCGATAAAGTAAAAATGCGTTGTAGTCACTTTTATAGGTTTTTATATGCTCCAGGTAGCCTCCTTCCCGCTCTTCGATATTATTCCATTTCCAATCATAAGACATGATATAGCTGCTTGCATCTGGATAATCATTCTTGGTGCTGATTGCCAACAATTGCTTTTTAAGTTTATCCTTATCAGCCGCATTAGTAGCTTTTAATGTATTCAAAAAATCCAGATATTGATAACCTAAAAAATGGTAAAGAGTGGGATTCAGGCTCATATTTCGTGTTTCGACAAACAGCCCCTTCCAGCGCGCTATAGGTTCCGCACTTAAACTGCTTACATCCGAAATTGAGAGACGAAAAATGGAATCGATCATACCAATTTTACCTTTTGCTTCTTTAGCTACAAATTTGTTCTGGCTTTTACTTGCATATCGGTTGATATTTGAAAATAAATAAAGTGCATAAAAGTTTTGGAGAACCAATTTATCCAGCTTTTCAGCAATCCGGATATTGTCTTCGAAATGTTTCTGGATACGCAAAAAAGCGGAATCTTCAGATTGGTTTACTTCCAACACTTTCCCTTCCGCCAAAAATGCACGCACCCATTCCGCCTGGTTTCCAGAGCGTCGGGCTTCGGCTTTAATATCTGCCAATATGGGCAATGTCTGTGTGAAGTTTTTAATTGCAATGAGCCTTTCGACCTCATTCCACTTTGTCTCCACCTTGCCTGGCTTAAGCTCCTGCGAAAATCCCCAGATTGGGAGACATGTCAACAATAACCAAATGTATCTTTTCATATAATACCACGCTAAATATCTACTAAATATGAGCATTTTTTTTCTGAAAGGATGCAGCAAATAAATAGATTCCATAATCGTTTAAGAAAAAATTAAATAGTAGCCTATTTAGCATCCCGAAAGCGTATTTTACTTCTTTTATTTATCTTTACGATAAAATACAGCATATGGGTTATTTAAAATTTACGAGCATCTCTTTCTTTCTGGTCCTAGTCTTATCAGCATGCCAAAATAAGGCTATGAATTCAACATCGACAAAACAAGAGGCAGCAGCGGATACAACAATTCCTCCTCAGCAATCACAAGCTGAAAAAGCCCTTCCAGCTGCATCAGCACCAATGATCAATCCGACGGACTCCGTGATAGCTGGTCAGGTTTTAGTACCTTTTGCTTATCGCATCTGGGATGATAATAACGTATCCAAAGTGATTAACAACGGCTGGTTGGAACTTCATCGTAAAAACGGAAAATATAACGTTGCACCAGCGAAATATACCATTACTTATGAGAAAGAAGAACCTTGTTCGGGCTTACCCACAGAAACCATAAATCCGCAAAATGATGTGTTGGTGTTTTTTAACATATCCGCTATACAGAATGGTTCAGTAGACAGTATAGCAATTCCCAATAAGATTATTCCCCCCAATAAACCTGCTGAATTTACCTATAAAAATGACCGTTATGAGTTGCGTGCTACTGGTATTGAATTCTATAGGGATGAGGATCAGAAACCCAATGCAAGATATACATTAAAGCTTTTTGTCAACGGTCAATATCAGCGGACACTGATCGACCAGACTGCCTATCATGATACAGCGACGGCGCTCGAATTTATTGGCGACCTCGATCGGGATGGTAAATTAGACTTTGTTATCTCCAGTCCCCGTGATTACGAAGAATCGAGAACGATCATTATCCTATCCACAGCAGCATATCCATTTGTTGGTACGGTACAGTTTGATTGTTAGTTGGTCTTTTTTTAATATGTCATTTCCTTATTGTAATCTTAAAGATAATAATTTACCGAAAATACGAGATCAAAAATCAAACAATTCCACTGTCTAAGAACAACCAAAATAAAATAGTTATTTTTTCATATATTTAATAAATAATTCATATCCAGTTAATATCAGTTTCGTTCCTTTATAATAGAATAATTAATGCAGTTAACACTTTAATGTATCAATTATGAAAACGATCAACTTTTTTTTCCAACGGATTATATTTAGAATCTTTTTAGGTCGGTTCAGTTCGTTCTATTCACCACTAAGGTTCCATAAAGATTAATTCATATTCAGGTCGGATGACACATCTGACAGCTATATTTCGATAAATGCATTTAACCAAAGATGCCTTTGGCAAAGATTTTATTTGGGGAGTATCTACCGCCGCTTATCAAATCGAGGGGGCACATGATCAACATGGCAAAGGCCCTTCTATATGGGATATCTTTGTAAAGAAAAGAAACCGTATATTTCAAAATCAACATGGCGATCACGCCTGTGATTTCTACAATCGCTATACACAAGACCTCGCATTAATGCAAGGTATGCACATTCCTAATTATCGTTTTTCCTTGTCTTGGAGCCGTATCCTGCCAAATGGTATTGGGCAGCCCAATCAGTCAGGTATGGATTTCTATGATCGCCTGATCGACCTCTCACTGGAACTGGGGATTACACCCTGGGTTACGCTATATCACTGGGATCTCCCCCATGCTTTAGAAAAAAAAGGTGGCTGGGTCAACCGTGATGTCAAAGATTGGTTTGGTGAATTTGTATCCACATGTGTTGCCCGTTATGGAGATCGTGTCAAAAATTGGATGGTGCTTAATGAGCCAACCGTATTTACGGCTGCAGGATATTTCTTTGGTGTACATGCTCCGGAAAGAAAAGGTTTGGGCAACTTTCTTGCGGCGGCTCACCATGCTGCATTAGCACAAGCACATGGCGCTAGGATCATAAAATCATTACAACCGGACAGCCAGGTGGGTACGACTTTTTCCTGTTCCCATGTAGAACCATTCACCTCAAGGGAAAAAGATGTGATTGCGGCAAAAAAAGCGGATGTATTACTCAATAGATTGTTCATCGAGCCATTACTGGGCATGGGTTACCCTACACAGGAAATCAAAATTCTCAATCGAATTGAAAAATACATCAAACAGGGTGATGAGAACGATTTAAAGTTTGATATGGACTTTATCGGTATTCAAAATTATACACGTGAAATGATTCGCTATGCCATGTTTGTCCCCTATCTTCAGGCAAAGATCGTGACGGCCAAGGAGCGTAAAGTTGAAATGACCGAAATGAACTGGGAAGTATACCCTAGCTCCATCTACCAAATGCTGAAAAAATTCAGTAGTTACCCCAATATGCCGCCACTCCTTGTTACCGAAAATGGAGCTGCTTTTAAGGATCAAATTGAGCATGGACAGGTACATGATCCCAGACGGTTGAACTATTTGCAAGAAGCCATACAGCATGTCTATCAGGCAAAAGAAGAAGGTGTAAATGTGAAAGGCTACTTCGTCTGGACTTTTTTAGACAATTTTGAATGGGCGGAAGGATATCGGCCACGATTTGGGTTGGTGTATGTTGATTTTCAAAACCAGCAGCGTATTATAAAATCCTCAGGTCACTGGTATGCTAACTTCTTAAAATAAACCTTACTTCTTTTCTGACCGACGTTTCCATCTATTGACAAGTATCAGCAGTAGCGGAATCAATAGGAAGGGTAGTAATAAACTGATTATAGTCACGACTGTATTTCCTCCGTTATCACCTAAAAAGTAAGCCGACAGCGAACCTAACAAAACTGGAACACCAAAGACCACAATTTTCACCCATGCTAATTCGTTCTCATCCTGACGAATATCACGAGTAGGAATATCCTCGACCACGTTAAACTCCTCGACATTGAAGTAGGCTAAAATTTGTGTTATTTCAGATGCTGTTAACTCCCGTGGTCGCAAAATCTCTCCTTTTACAACAATGAGCAACCCACGCTCGTCCTGTTGAATGCTATCAATGTCCTTTGTTCTAAAGTATTTCTTATACCCCATCGGATTAAGGGCATAGCCCTTATAATCATTACTCCCAGGGTAAAGGCAGGAAAAATTATCCGCATTCATTGAAAAAATAATATCCGTATGATCATCCCGAACAGTCTTTATCTGACTTATCACAAAGAGAATACAACTTAATGCCAGAAATTGAAGGATAAGCATCCAAAAGGATAACTGTAATAACCAGGATAAGAGCAAGGCTAAAAAAATCAAACCAAAGGAAAACCATTTCAGATGCACAATGAGGTCTATTTTTCGGCTCAGAAAATAGGTAATAATTACACAGGCAACAGGCGCTATACTTGATTTCCAATCCCAAAAGATGGAAAGAAAACCTAATAAAAAAATAAGACCAAACAAAATCAATGTGGCATAATTCCCCTTTTTACCTAAATTTTTCCGTTCGATTTGGATACTATTCCCCAAGTTTCAGCGCTTTTTAAAATAATGATTGCTTTCTTGTTTGCTTATATAGCATTAATTGGATAAAGATATTTATATTTATCCAATTAATGAATATTTAAATAGAGAGATAAACAGGGTAAATTTGACTTATGAAGACTTTTCAGTTTAAATCACACAATGTTAAAAAGGGCTTAATCTTTGGATTCAGCTATTTGGTTATAGTTTTTGCTATTTTCAGTCTTATCTATGGCGGTATCAATGGCATGGCCGATGCTGTCAATAACTTTGGATCAGCCAAAGTGCTGGGCTTCTTTGTCGCAATCATTGTTATTGGTCCATTTGTTGTGATCCTGCAGCTAATTAACCCCAAAATAGAGGTACATATCGATCACCAACATGTCCTGATCAAACAAAAGAAGAAACCGGATCAGTACATCCCTCTAGGCGATATTTATAGCATGAAGATAAACCATGCATTGGTTAATCAGCTTCAGCTTTTCGATCAGCAAGGACAGTTAATCATAACGATCCACCCCCAACAGGATATGCAAATCATTTACGGGATTGCTACTGAAATAGCACAGCATAAATCCTTCACCCAACAAAAAGGTAGCAAGAAGATCTTTGGTAATCCGGTTGAGACCATGTCTTACACAAGGAAGCTTTAAAACTGAAACAGATTAACATTCTCGACTTGATTCAAAATAACACAAAGATTTTAAATAGAATAAAAATAATACGTGAAGGTATACTATCCAAATAATCAATGGACATTTTATATGATAGCCCCGCTCATTGGCTGGGTGGGGATTTGCTATTTAATCTTTGTCGAGCGAAATTTTTCCTTGGTTCTTATGGGCTTGGTTTTATTTTCTTTTCTTGCTTTTTGCTATTGCCTTTACGAAAGATTTGGAACCAAATTAACCATCTATGCAGATCGGCTGGAACTCCGCCAAAACTTTCAACAGCCCCAATCATTTTACTACACAGATCATGAGTTTGTCGTGGGTCCGACCTATGATACCTATACCCGACAGGTTTTTTCAAAAAAATACGCAGGTCGAGCGCGTTATTTTTTTATCTATCCATTGGATGAAAGTGGCAATCGTGTGAAAATGCTTTCTACTGCGCTTGAACTAAGTATTACTAAGGGTCGATATCGAAAAATCCAAAAAGATTTGTCAGAAAGCTTGAAAAAGCTGAATCTTCTAGCACATTTGCATTATAATAATAACAACGACACTATTATTGTTAGAAATAGATAATCCTGTTTTTAACAGCAGCACAACATTCAAATTTATTTTAGCTCCAGCAGTTCCTTGCCGAATTTTTTCTCAATAAAAGGATTCATCGGTGGGATGCCAAATTTAGTATTGTCCAACCAAAATTTGCTTGTATAACGGCTTTTCAATGCGAGCCAAAGACCTGAAGTAACCTCTTTCTTTACACTCTTGAATTCTTCTTTCGTCATGAATCGACGTTCTTGCGTATAAAACTCACTCAAAAAATCAAAAGGAACAAATTCCGATTTACTACCTCTTTTGATAGCACCGACGTTCATTACCACCCTGCTGACCAACTTACCCTGTTCAGGTTGATCGAGATTTGTCGGCGAATAATTTTCCATGGTTACGCCGGTATATTGCTGCCCTTTGACCTTAAAGAAGCTTACTTCTTTTTGGCTATTGGGTGGAATAATATCAAAATATACCTGTACATCACCACGGGCTGTTTTTTGGATATATCCGGTATTCAGATTATCCGTCCGAATGATTCTCCGCCCTTTATCCTGAACCATAACAAATTGTGACGGAAGATCATTGGCAACAGACTGCGCTTTTATGCGCATCACATGTGGCTTCCATTGCCAAAAATTGCCCATCACCTCTCTAAAATTCTGAGTAGCGATGGAATCCTCAAAAATCCGGTAATCCAAAATACGGTGATAGACTTTCCCATTTTTGTTTTTCAACGGAATATAATATTCAATAATTCCGTCGTAGAAATAACGTGTACGCTTATTGAAAAAAGTAGTATTTCTAAAATACCCTTTCAAAATCAGATAATCATACTGACTCTTATCTTCGATAGCGATCTCATCTATTTTAATGCTACGCGGAATCAATTTGATCAGCTTCTCTTTTCGCAGCTTCGAACTCGATTCATGATAATTATTATAGGAAATATGCTGCAATATGATCTTTGTATTTGCATGCTGCTTCAGCGAATCCATAGCGAACTCCCCTTTCGCATTTGCAACACCTAATAATGTTCCATCTTCAGCGTAAATATTCACTAAAGGCACAGGTTCACCACTCAAACTATCAACGATATGGATTTGAGCAAATAGCATGTTGCAACTAAAAAAAACACACAGGGAAAATAATATTTTTGCCATAAATCAAATTATTGATCCAAAATATAAAATAGTCATTAAAATAACTGTCAAAAATCGTTAAAGAACAGCCACAACGAAAATCCACTTCAGCAAATATACTCTACTAGTCTCCTTTTATTAAGAGCTTTTTTGCCCTGTATCGTCGTTCTCTATAAACTTCTTTTTATATTTAGCCATTAATCTAATGGTATAATATGGATAAACGCATTTCAATAAAGGAGCTTGAGAGAAACGTAATCTTTTGGTATTATTATTTATGCTGGTTCCGTGGTTATGATACTGAAAACGAATTAAATATTGATGAAGCACTGGATGTTCTAAAAATTGATGCGGAGGATTTAGCCAATTGGGAACAACTTTTCTTCCCTCCTAATACAGATGATGAAGTACTTCGATATATCGCTGAAGACCTGACAGAGGAATTGTCCATTTATATCCAATTCCGTTCAAATGCAATCGTTTTCTTTCTCAATGATAACTATATCGGTAATCTAGGCGGCCATTTTGAAGCCTGGTTTCTGACCTTAGAAGAATTGAAATCTTTTGTGAAGTATCCGTTTGTATTTTTGTTACTTCTACCGATGCTCGGCATTCCGGCAGCACAGGCACAAGAAACCAGATCATTGATAGCAAAACACTTGAAAATTATTCCAATTCTTGCAGATCATGCTTCATATATCGCAAGCTGTATCACAAACGGGTTAGTTATGACAAACGGTTTTGTACAGCAAAATGCACTAGGCCTAACCAATGATCAAAATCACAGTGTCAGAAATATAAATCAATATCCGAGCGATAAAGATGACATCATCGAACTGAATAAAATATTGGAACAGTTTGTCCACAAAGACTAACCTCTACCAACTTTATTTGATAAGCATAATCACGATGATAACATTAAAGAGAGTCTACTACCTGGTTTTAATGTGCGCAACAATAGTCTTCGGATTATTATCGCGGAAAATTACAGGAATCCCTTTATCTGTGGGCGATGGTTTATATGCTGTGATGATCTACTGGTTATGTAGGTTTATTTTTTTTCAGCGATCCCTCAACTTTTGCTTTGTAAGTTCACTGGTATTTTGCTTTGCAATTGAGTTTTTACAGTTGGTACAACATCCACTATTAATCAGCCTCAGAAGCCATCCGCTATTACGACTGCTATTTGGCCAAGGCTTTCTCTGGTCTGACCTAATAGCCTACATCGCTGGATCTGCTATCGCTTTTCTCTTAGATCGATCTTTTCACCGATCCAAGACAAGATAGAAAAGATTCCAATCGCTTATTAGGGAGTATTTTTTACTTTGTCGTTTTCGCTCCCATACTTTTTCCAAGATTTTCATACACCACATCATTGGGTTGCCATAGTTCGATTTTATTCCCTTCAATATCCATGATATGAACGAATTTTCCATAATCAAATATTTCTATTTCATCCAGTACATTTACTCCTTCTTTTTTCAATTCAGCAACTAAATATTCGAGGTTTTCGACACGATAGTTGATCATGAAATCTTTTTCGGATGGTTGAAAATAGCTGGTTTTCTCGTTAAAAGGGCTCCATTGAGAAAAACCTTTCTTGGTACTGTCCGCTCCCTGGTACCATTCAAATACTGCACCATATTCATTTGTATTCAGCCCGAGATGAGTAGCATACCAAGCCCGCATTTTTTTAGGGTCTTTACACTTAAAAAAGATTCCACCAATCCCTGTCACCCTTTTCATTGGAGGTTCTATCGTATCATTCTTCACTGCGTTAAAAGCATAGCCCATGCAAAACGCCGATAATATACTGACAATAAAAAAGAATCTTTTCATATTTTGATCGTTTGTTGTCCTTAACGAATGTAGTGATTAAGCCTTATATAAGTAAGTTATCGGCGTTTTATTTTACAGGTATAATTTTCTCAAATCGTATTCAGATAATCATTTAATGACAGCTCCGTTTCGACCTGTAATTTTTTTCGTAATCTATAGCGGTGGATTTCAACTCCTCTGACGGTAATATTCTGTAATTGCGCAATTTGTTTGGATGTAAAATGAAGTTTCAAATAAGCACATACTTTAAGATCATTGCGGGATAATCCCGGATGTTTTTCCTTTAACTTATTCAAAAAACCATCGTTAAGCTCATCAAAATGGCTGGCAAATTGATTCCAGTTAGCGCTGTTTTTTTCAATATCTTTTAATAGGTTATTAATGCGCTTTAGATTGGAATCTTCATCGTCACCCGTATCCAGCTTAGCCAATTCATCCCTTACTTTGATCAATGCTCCCGAATTTTCCAGCAGCTGCATACTAGTACTCGCCAATTCTTTTGTTTTGGTGATGACCTCATCTGCCAACTTCTCATTGTTCAGCTTCACAATTTCTTTTTCATTTTTTTCAATTTCCAGCTGATGGATGTAACGCAATTGCTCCAATTGTTTTTCATGTTTTAGCTGCTGTTTGTGCTGTTCAATTTTTCGCAGACGAATCAGACCCAATACACCAAGTGTAGCGAGTAGAAAATAGCCAATTTTTGCCCATAAGGTTTTATACCAAGGTGGCAAAACGACAAAACTGTATTCCGCTACATTGGACTCTTGATTTAGGTTGTTCCGAACCTTAACTAAGAACGTATACTGGCCGTCCTGCAAGTTGGTATACGACTTTTCGGACTGCTGTGTCCAAGAAGACCAATTCTCATCATACCCCGACAATTTATAGCTAAACTCAAGATGTTGATGTATGCCATAACTTGGTGAAGAGAAGCTAAATCGGAAAGAATTGAAAACAGCAGGCAACTGCAAGATACTATCCTTTCCAGACGCTTCTTTTAGTTTTGAGATATTTGAAAAAAAACCAGCAAAAATAAGACTATCACCCTTCCCTGTTGCGATGACTTGCGAGAGCATAGCGACCAGTTTAAAGCTTTGTTTCAGGTATTTGTCATAATTGATATGAAGCACTCCTTTTTCTGCGCCTACATAGATATTATTTTTATCGAAACTATAGATATGCTCAAAACCGGAGGTGCTCATGCCTTCTATTTCTGGAAAATTAACCAAATGATAGGTTCCCTTTTTGGCCTCAAACTGTCCAAGGCCAACTGTTTTCTTTGTACAAAACCAGATATTTCCATCTTGGTCATCCTTTAGATAGCGGATGGTCAGATCCTTAAAAGCAGCAAACTGTTTGCTTGGCACAAATCGCTTGCTATTATAATCATAATTATAAAGCCCTTTTTCCGTTGCAAATACCACTTGATTTTTTATTCTAAACACATAATTTTGATAATCCGCGGGTAGTCCATTCTTTTGAGTATAGAGCTCAGCCTGATAAGACTTCTTATCTTTTGACAGTGTTATTCGATATATTCCTCTGTAGGGATGTGAGGCCCATATTGTTCCATTTTCATCCTGTTCAAGAAAGCGAAAAGAATCAGATGGTCCATTGAGCAGGCCTTTGGATGAGAAAACACCGTTATGAAAATGCAATAGCTCCAAGCCCTGATAGGTACCAACTAAACTCTCTTCAATAGGATATACCATATTTAATGGAAGCAATTTCCATGTCCCTATACCCTGTGTTAGTGGTTTGATGGAATGATCCGTGATCTGAAACAAACCCTTATTGTGCCCCAGTAACACGTGGCCATTGAGTTGTTCTAAGCGCCAGGCTTCTCCAGCATCACTCCCCTGAAGCAGTGAAAACACGGCCGGCGAACGGCTTTGATCTATTAGATCACTTTTTATATTGGCATAATATACTCCATTGGATGAAGAAAGATAAAGTGTATTATCAAAGATAACAGAGGAATATCCGGTAACATCATTGTCCATATTTGGTCTCAGGTAACGAATAGCGCTTCCATAACTGATGACCGAAATTACATTATCAGTACCGATCCATATATTCTTTTGCTTATCAACGAAAACGGTGGTGACGTTCTTATTTTGCAAACCTTCCTTGACGCCGATCCGTTGTATTGTATTTCCGGCCATATCACGTATGTGACAACCTTCTTTTGCATTACCCACAACAAATGTTAACTCGTCGATCTGTGCTAAGGATGGGGTATAGCTACCATCGTTATCCTGCTTATTCAATCGCGTCATTTTTCTGCCTTTCAAGGCATAATTTTCATTATTTAAAGTAGATAATAATATACGATCCTTGCCAAAAGGCATTATAGTAGCAATCTTAACATCTTTAAAGGGTAAGTCTGTGATATAAGGAGTCCATTTATTATCCCGGAATTCTAACAAACCATTCTTCCGGTCCTGTGCATATAATATTCCCCCCGATTGTCCAATAAAATACCATTCCACAGCAGCAGGGTGTACTTGGATTTTTTGCCCTTTTAATTCAAATATAACATCAGTTCCTCGAAAAAAAACTGATTGTCCTAACCCAACAGTATTCCAGATATCCGCAAAGTTTCGATATTTTGGAGGAATTAACTCTTTCAATGACCTGTAGGTCAATCCCGATTGTGAAGAGCGTTCAAAATAGCCAAAGTCCCCTTGACCACCCACATATATACGATCATTAGCATCAATCCATATGGAGCGGATATTGGTATGGTTGGGCAAGGAGAATGTTTTCCAATATCGTCCATCAAATGTCAATAACCCTTCACTATTGCCAAAATACATAATCCCATGGCTATCCTGTTTGATATCCCAAGTTCGGCTCCCACCCTGATATATCGATTTGCTATAATTGTACACCAGTGGTAAGCCAAGCAAATCCTGTCCTATCAGCCGATTTGAAAAAACAGAAAGTAGCATAAAAAATAGGATGACAAAACACTTCATAATAATTCCCTTCAATTGGCTGACGTAAACTTGACGTAGCCCAAATATATTGAATTTTAGCCGAAAAACACAACATGACGTAGTGTTGTAGTATCTCTAAAATTCATCAATCCCATTTGTAAGACTAATTTTGATACTTGATAATTATAAACAATTCCTAAATTTTAATTCATTACACATGAGAAATAATATCAGTATTATTGCCAGTGTTGCACTGTTCTCTTGCTTGACAAATACGGTCATGGCACAGAACAAAACCATCAGTGGAAGGATCACCAACCAAGCGGGAAATCCTATTGTCGCGAGCATCTTTTTGCAGGGCAATTCCAAGATCGGTACCAGCAGCAACGAGAACGGGGATTTTAGTCTTTCAATTCCGCAAAATTCGACCAATTTGGTGATCTCCTCTTTGGGGTATGAAACACAAACCGTTTCTATAAATGGGAACCTCTTAAATATTCAGCTCCAACCCAAAGGTGACTTCAATCTGGACGAAGTAGTTGTTGTCGGCTATGGTACACAACGAAAAGGAGACCTAACAGCTCCTATTGGAAAAGTAGATATGGGAGAAATGGTCAAACGGACTGTGGCCAATCCAATGGATGCCCTACAGGGTGCTGTCACCGGCGTTCAGATCGTCAGTTCCGGCGCACCGGGATCAACGCCATCCGTCCGTGTCCGTGGTGTAGGCTCTTTTAATAATGAAAGTCCCCTATATGTTGTGGATGGCATGTTTATGGACAATATTGATTTCCTGAATCCAAATGATATTGCCGACATCTCTATTTTGAAGGACGCTTCCGGCGCGGCAATTTATGGGGTACGTGCAGCAAATGGCGTTATTTTGGTTACGACAAAAAAAGGAAGCTTAAACATGAAGTCCAAAATTACATATAATGGTTTCGCTGGCTTCCAGACACCAACAAATGTTTTAAAAATGGCCAATGCGCAGCAATATGCGGCCTATGCAACGGCTATTGGTAATGACGCATTTGTAAAGAGTTCTGTACAGAAATTTGGTGGTACCGAAACCAATCCCGCGATGGATACAGATTGGTTCAAAGAACTGTTGCGTTCCAAGGCTCTGATCACAAACCATAACTTGGATATGATGGGTGGAGGTGAAAAAATAACCTATGCGATGGGACTTAATTACGTCAAACAGGATGGGATTATGGATGCCAGCAATATGAACCAAAAATACAATATCCGAATGCAGGTGGATGCTAAAGTAACAGACTGGTTAAAAGCAGGCTTTAGTGCACATTTCAATAATTTCAAAACCTATTCACCTAACAACGCCGCATTCAGACAGGCCTATTTTGCTTCGCCACTCTATCCAGTCTACGACCCTTCACTGGAACTTGCCAAACCTGAAAAATTTGGATCCAGTACTGCGATTGGCATGCAATCCGGATTTTGGTACAATAATCCGATTGCAACGGCATTCTACAATACCAATCAAACCAAAGGTTTTCAGATTTTACCAACAATCTATTTAGAGGCAGAGCTTTGGAAAGATAAGATCACTTTTCGCTCACAGCTTAGCCAGCGGTATCAATCCACCCACAACATAAACTATAATCCTGTTTATTATATTGATAATGACCAACGCAACGACCGCTCTTTTTTACGATCAGCGCAAGCACGTAACACCAATTATATCTTAGATAACCTCTTAACCTATAAAGATCAGGCCGACAAACATCACTGGTCTGTTCTACTAGGCCAGTCTTCGCGTGAAGAACGCTGGCGTGAGACCTGGGTTCAAGCCAATGATGTACCTGCGTCCGAAGAATTTTGGTATGTGGGGGTGGATGCCCAAGGTACTGGTTCAGCTACTGGTTACGGTGAGAGAGGGTCAAGAAATGCAGGTATATCCTATTTCACGAGAGGCACCTATGACTATGACAACAAGTATCTATTGACCGCAACATTCCGTGCTGATGGAAGTTCAAAATATCAGACAAAATGGGGTTATTTCCCCTCGATAGGTTTGGGTTGGGTATTGACCCGCGAAAAGTTTATGGAAAACCAAAAACTCTTCAATCAATTGAAGCTCCGTGGAAGCTGGGGTAAATTGGGGAACGACGGTATTCAACCCAATGCTGGATACGCGACAGTGTATTCGGGCAATAACTATTCGGGAATATTCGGCAGTGAAGGTGCAACAAATGGAACACGTGTACCCGGATATCGTGTCGGCCGATTTTTCACCCAGGTCCGTTGGGAAGTTGTTGAAGAATGGGATGGTGGTCTAGATTTCGCTTTGTTGAACAATCGCTTAACAGGTACAGTAGATTACTATCACCGTACAACAAACGATCTCGCTTTTAGCAGACCTATCCCCTTTTCTTGGGATCGTGTCTACGGCAATTGGGGCAGCGTAACGAACAGTGGCTGGGAGATTGGATTGCAATGGAAAGACAAGGTTGGTGACTTCGGCTATGCGATCGGCGGGAACCTGACCACATTAAAAAATCGAGTAAAGAACCTCGGTGGACTGGAGAATATCATGAATGGTTATCCCGAATGGTCAGCAGAATTTCCAGCGAGAATTGAGCTCAATCAACCCATCAACTTCTATTACGGTTATGAAGTTGCAGGTGTCTACCAAAATCAAGCGCAGATTGATGCAGATCCCATTGCGAAAAGATATAACCAACAAAATCCAAATACACCGATTTTACCGGGGTATCTTCAATACAAAGATCAGAACAACAATGGTGAGCTTGATGAAAAAGACCGCGTCAACCTTGGAAACTATCTTCCAACTATCGCCTACGGATTTAACCTAGCATTTGATTACAAAAAATTTGATTTAAGCATCGCCTTTCAAGGTGTAGCGGGCAACAAAATCCATAATCTTAATCGTGCAATGCGTCGAAAATACAATCAGATGAATGCAGATGCCGCTTTCATCGAAAATCTCTGGACCGGAGAAGGTAGCAGCAACACCCACCCTTCTGCAAAAGGATCTGTAGCCCCATGGAATCTGCAAGCAAGCTCGTTTTTTGTCGAGAGTGGTGCCTATCTACGGATACAGAATATTCAGCTGGGCTATAATTTTGATCTGAATAAAATACCTGTACGTGTTTTCGCGACAGCGGACCGCCCTTTTATATTCACTAAATACAATGGTTTTACGCCAGAAATAGCTGGAATGGGATTCGATGCCAACGTCTATCCAGTTGCTTCGTCTTATAGTCTAGGTGTCAAAGTATCGTTCTAACTGTTAACCTTTTAATTTAAACTGTATGAAAACTTTAAAATATATTCTGATTGCAAGCTGCTTAGGCCTCTCTTTTACCATAACCAGCTGTAGTAAGTTTTTGGACAAACCCTTAGAAAACCAGCAGCGCTCCGAAGAAATAGATTATAGCAATACCGCTTTGATGTATGGTCCGGTTTCTGGTGTATACCGTTCGGCTTCGGATGATAATCTGGTGCATTGGATTGACCTCTCCATTCGCTGTATGCGCGATGATGACTATCAGCAAGCTGCACCAAACCCAAATGATAATCCCGAGTTAATGGGTATCAAAAATTTTCAGAATGATGTTACAATTCAATCCTATTGGGGCCTAAATCAGTCTTGGATTAGCTATTACAGCCTTGTCATTGCAGCAAACAACGCACTGATCGAACTGGATAATTTTGCGGCTAAAATTCCAGCCTCCAATACAGCAGATTTAAAGCTGAATAAACAATACAAAGCGGAAGTTCGCTTTCTCAGAGCATATGCCCATCTCATGGCCTCACGATTGTTTGGCGATGTACCTATTCTAATTGATAGCGATAATATCGGCCGATTAGCTACGATCAATAAAAGCACCGCAGCGGAAGTCCGACAATTTATTATTGATGAAATGAATGCCTGTTCGGAGGATCTTGAAGATGCACGTCCAAACCAGTCTAAACACATTGGTGCTGTGACAAAATACACCGCCCTGCTGTTAAAAGCAAAAGCAGCAGCAGATCTGGCTGGAAATGACAATGGAAGCACGCATTGGAATGAAGTGCTTGATGCCACCAACAAAATTATAGCCAGTGGTCGGTTTTCTTTATATCCTAACTATTATGAGCTTTTTAAAATTCCTGGCAAGCTGGCTAATGAGTCAATCTTTGAACTACAATATTCCGATTTTGGATTAGGCACAGGTGATATCGTTCGACCAGGTGTCGACTGGGGGACTTTCTTCAAATGGCAAGGTCCTTCAGGTGATCAGAAAGGGAGTCCTATTTCCGGTGCCGGATGGGTTCCGCCTTCACAAAATATTGTTGATTTCCTTACCAATAGAGGTGAAACCGAACGTTTAAAAACGACGATCCAATATTGTGGAATCAATGGCAATCCGGCTACAACCGCGACAACACCAAGTGGAGACGTGGTCTATGGTAATCCTTTTGGTGTCAAATATTTCAACGGCAAGGCCTATCTTCCGAAATCCCAGATGACAGCAGGTCGAATGGAATATGGTGCGAATAATAATGTTCGTATATTACGTTATGCAGATGTACTTTTATTAAATGCGGAAGCAAAGGTCAGAAAGGGACAAAATGGGGACGAACCTTTTCGCCTGATTCGCGAACGCGCAAAACTAACACCAATTGCCAATGTCACCTTAAATCAGATCCTTGACGAACGTCGGGCTGAATTTGCCTGTGAATGGTGGGGCGAACGTTTCAATGACTTGGTTCGTACGGGGCATGCAAAAGATGTCTTTGGTTCAAAATTCATTCCCGGTGTAAGCGAGTTTCTCCCTATACCTCAGACCCAAATAGATGCAAATCCTAACTTTAGATAAATGAAGACAGCAGGAAGATTAATAACATTATTATTGCTAAACCTTCTCTTCGTTCCTATTGTATGGGGACAAAAAGGGAAAGTCATAAAAACAACAATCGCAAAAGTCGAAAATGGATTTACATTGATGCGTGGTGGACAACCTTATTTTATTAAGGGGGCGGGCGGAACAAGCAATATGGAACAATTAAAAGCGTATGGAGGCAACTCCATACGTACTTGGAGTCCACAAGGCGCAGATGAAATCCTAAATAAAGCACAGCAGTTGGAGCTTACGGTCACCTTAGGGCTGGATGTGAAAACAGAACGACATGGCTTCGATTATAACGATCAAACGGCAGTTGCCAAACAGAAAGAATACCTTCGCACAGTTATCCTGAAATACAAAGATCATCCAGCCTTATTGGCCTGGGGCATCGGTAATGAGCTCAACCTTCATTACAGCAATCCCAAAGTCTGGGATGCCGTCAATGATATTGCAAAAATGATCTATGAATTAGATCCCAATCACTTGGTAACAACCATGCTTGCGGGTATAAATCAAAAGGAGATTGATTATATCAAAGCAAAATGTCCAGCACTGGATCTGATTGCCATTCAGGTATATGGGGGTCTGGCAGCTGTCCCGCAAGAATTAAAAAAAGTAGGTTGGGATAAACCCTACATCGTAACAGAATGGGGCCCTACAGGGCACTGGGAAGGCCTACAAACACCTTGGGGCGCATCTATTGAAGAAACTAGCCACGAGAAAGCTACTGTTTACAAAAGCAGATACGAAGCATCCATCGGTCAGGACAAAAACTGTCTAGGTTCCTATGTCTTTCTATGGGGACAGAAGCAAGAACGTACCCCTACCTGGTATGGTTTGTTTACTGAATCCGGCGAAGAAAATGAAGTCGTTGATGTAATGCACTATCTGTGGTCGGGCAAATGGCCTAACAATCGGGCACCGCAGCTGGAATCCTTTTTGTTGGACAACAGGCAGGCAAAAGATTTTATCTATCTTGAATCAGGTAAGAAATATCCGATTGAAGTATTTGTTCGGGATCCCGATGGCGATCAATTGCAGACCCGCTGGGAGCTCCTGCACGAGAGTACAGACCTCAAAGAAGGTGGTGACCGTGAAGAAAGGCCTAAAGCCCTATCAGGTTATATTAAAAACAGTTCGGATAAAAAAGGATTTCTAACTGCCCCCGAACAGGAGGGCGCCTACCGTCTATTTGTCTACTCGGGTGATGGTAACAACAATGTAGCCACAGCAAATATCCCATTCTATGTGACAAAGAATACCCATAAATCCAATGCGGTCACTTATCAGTTTTCTTCAACACCAAACTGGTCAGATGAATTCAATTATACAGGGTTACCAGATAACAGCAAATGGTCCTATGATACTGGATCTTTGTATGATGGCTGGGGAAACAACGAACTGCAATACTATATGGACGCTTCATTAGCAAATTCCAGGGTGCAAGATGGCCTACTGAAGATTACGGCAAAGCGAGAAAGTAAAGACGGCAAATCCTATACCTCAGCTCGATTGGTCAGCAAAAACAAAGGGGATTTCACGTACGGCCGATTTGAGGCCCGAGCCAAACTACCTAAGGGTCGTGGCACCTGGCCTGCTATCTGGATGCTTCCGACCGATTGGAAATATGGAGGATGGCCCAACTCAGGTGAAATAGATATTCTCGAACATGTTGGCTACGATCAAGATGTCGTTCATATTTCGACGCATACCAAAGCTTACAATCATGGTATAAATACACAAAAAACAAGTAAAAGACAGGTTACAGGAGTTTCCGATGAGTTTCACAACTATCGGGTTGACTGGACCCCCTCCTACATCAAAGGTTTTGTGGATGACCATGAAATCTTTCATGTTGACAATGAGCACAAGAGTTTTAAAGAATGGCCCTTTGACCAAAACTTCCATTGGCTCATCAATTTGGCAGTGGGTGGCAACTGGGGAGGCAAGGAAGGCGTCGATGACAGCATATTCCCTGTGACATTTGAAGTTGACTATGTACGTGTCTATGATTTACTAAATTAAAAGTTCATTCGATATTCCCGTTTTAAAACAAAACCGCTTGTCATAATCGCTTGACAAGCGGTTTTACTTTTTAGGATTGCTTCATTGCAGATTTAACGAAAAACGAAGTAATCAATGATCCCGAACATGTTTTTTTGCTCAAAAGCAGGAAAAAGTAAGAACGTATTTATACTTTTGAAAATGCAAGCGGCAATTGAGTTTTCTCTGTTCATCGTTTTGGTATGAAAGATTGGAAAAACTGCAACAGCCATTGGTTAATTAGAAAGACACCCGAGCTAAAACACTTACTATGTACAACTTTAAAAGCGACTATTCGGAAGGGGCCCACCCCCGTATTTTAGATAAACTTATTGAGACCAATCTTGTGCAGCAATCCGGATATGGAGAGGATGAATATGCACAACAGGCAAAAGCAATTTTAAAAGAAAAATTAAACAACCCAGATGCAGGTATCTATTTCGTATCTGGAGGAACGCAAACAAATTTATTGGTCATATCGTTCTTGTTGCGTGTCCATGAGGCTGTTATAAGTGCAAAAACGGGACATATTGCAGCAAATGAAACAGGTGCAATCGAAGCCACCGGGCACAAAGTTATCACAACCGAAACAGCAGATGGGAAATTAAGGTCTGAAGATATTGCCAACGTTCTGGAGGCCTATGCGTTGGCTCCCCATGTCGTAAAACCACGTATAGTCTATATCTCCAATTCAACAGAAATTGGCACAATTTACACGCGTGATGAACTCAGGGCACTCTTTCAATTCTGTCAATCCCATCATTTGCTACTGTATCTCGATGGTGCCAGGTTGGGACATGCACTTACCGCTGAAAATAGTGATTTGACACTCGCTGCCATCAGCGAATATACCGATGTCTTTTATATCGGTGGCACCAAAAATGGAGCGCTTTTGGGAGAAGCCATTATCTTTAATAAACCTGAATTGGCTATAGATTTTGAATATGCAATCAAACAAAAAGGTGCTATGTTGGCCAAAGGGCGTGTTCTTTCAATTCAGTTTCTAGAACTATTTAAAGATGAGCTCTATTTCGATCTGGCTCGGCAGGCAAATGCCCTAGCCATGCGTATTGCGTCAGCAGTTCGTGAAAAGGGCTATACTTTTCTAACAGAATCCACCACAAATCAGTTATTCCCTATTCTTCCAAAGAAGGTCATTGAACGATTGAGCCAGCATTACCAATTCTATAACTGGAAAAATATCGATGCTGAGCATACCGCGATTCGACTCATCACCTCTTGGGCGACTGATGAGGAAAAAGTTGAAGCTTTTATTCGGGATTTGCAGGAAGCCTAAAGGAAAAGACGATTATTTGCTGAGCGATAACTACTCTATATAAGCAAAAAAAGCGCGCAAGGAAATAATAGAATCCTTGCGCGCTTCAGTTTTATAACAAAAAATTAATCTTTAGGTTCCAGTGCTCTCCATACACCAGCTGCGGCAGCTGCACCAACTAATGGCGCGACGATAAATAACCACAATTGCGATAATGCATTGCCTCCAGCAAGGATCGCAGGTCCGAATGAACGTGCAGGATTAACCGAAGTACCCGTCACTGGGATCGCCACCAAGTGGATCAAAAGCAATGTAAATCCGATTGCTAAGCCTGCCATAGTACCATTACCTACCTTTGAGGTTGTAGCCAATATGACGAAAAGAAAGAGAAAAGTTAAAACTGCTTCGATTAGGAAGGCTGAAGTTTGACCATATTCATTTTGATAACCTTTCCCCCATCCATTGGACCCGTAAGCCCACTCTCCTGCCGAAAAGCCGGCTAATTGTCCGCTCAAAATCTGTTGCAATACAAAGGCACCCAAAAGTGCACCGATAAACTGCGCAATGATATAGACAATCGCGTCCTTAGCGGACATTTTTCCGGCCAGTAGCACGCCTACTGTCACCGCTGGGTTAATATGACAGCCCGAAATCCCTCCAATGGCGTAGGCAAAAACCACTACCGAAAGACCAAACGCTACAGCAATACCCAAGAGGCCTAGCCCTGAAAGTCCCCCCATGGTATTGGCTCCAGCAATAGCGGCCGCACCACAACCAAACAGTACCAAACCAAATGTTCCAATTAGTTCGGCAACAAACTTTGAAGATGTTTTAATTTCCATATGAATCTGTTTATAACTTAGTTAACTCTAATTTAATCATTTTTTATATAAAACAAGAATAACGAATAAATTATTGTAGAACAATATCTACATCCTCCGTAAATCAAAGCAATCCTATATTTCTAGTTATATTCGATATTGCCTCGCTATTTCATTTCAACCTACCAGCGCTTCAACTTCCTGGATCAGTGCCTTGAGTATATCCCCCGTCGAATCATCCCGATAGAAATGAATAGATTGCCCTAGCCAAATACCAACAAAATCTATATTTTTATTGGCTTTAGCAGCCTGTCTCAACGTATTCGTCAATTTATTTTGATAGGGATAAGGTAAAATATAATCGCTCCCGTCCAAGGTCTCAATAAAAGTGTTCTTAATCGCCCGAGTAAATCGTCCCGAAAAACTCCTGGTCAATACAATATCTGATTCCTTCACCTTACTTAGACGCTGTTTTTCAAAACCCAACAGCGCACTTTCCCTGGATTTAAGCAATAAACTCCCGACCTGAAAGCCAGCAGCTCCCAGTTGTCTCGCCGCAAGTAAGGTATTGGCATTGTATATCCCGCCTGCATAGATCAAGGGTTTATTCACGTGATCATGTACTTGCGACAACAATGCCAGTCCGCCAATCTGTGGAATAGCAATATCATTGAAGCTTCCGCGATGGCCACCAGCCTCTAGCCCCTGTACACAAATAATATCAACACCTGACTTTTCCAATATCAGGGCCTCCTCAACGGATGTGCAGGTACCGATCAGGACAATCTTATTTCCCTTTAAAAGACCTATGCTCTCATCGTCTAGATTGCCAAAAATAAAACTGACGATTTTGCACTGGCTTGCTATAATGGCAGCTACTTGTTCTCGATAATCCGTCAAATGAATTTCCTCAAACTTTGGCAGCACAACCACTAGTCCATGCTGATGAGCTAATGCTGCTACAAAGGAACTCACCTCGTCATAGTGGGATCTCAGACTTTCTGAGACCTCAGGCATGCTATTGACAAAAATATTGACTGCAAAAGGCTGTGTAGTTAGTTTTTTCGTTGCAGCAATGGCATCCATGCATTTTTCGTAGGACAAATCTCCAAGGGCCAATGTACCTAAAGCGCCAATTCCCGAAGCTGCTGCGACCATTTCGGGGGTTGTAACACCAAACATAGGCGCCTGTACGATCGGATATTTTGTGCCTAATAGCTGTGTAATTTGAGTTGACCAGTTCATGATAAAGTGGTTTTTATCACCAAAAGTTAAATCGGGTAACTTGATTGTGATTTTAAACTAATTTACCGCTTTTATTGGGCATTTTGCAAGCATCCACCGCATTTATTCGACAAACTTTAAACGGGATAAAAAATTAATACTGTATATTTACTTAGGAAATACAATTTTATGAAAATAGCTTTCTTTTCAACCAAACCATACGATAAAATATTTTTTGAACGGGAAAACGAAACCTACGGTTTTCAATTCAATTTTTATGAAACCCATCTCGGACCTCATATTGTCAATGCAATTGACAATGAAGAGGTTGTTTGTGTTTTTGTCAATGACAAGTTGGACCGCAAGGTGATAGAAATCCTTGCTCAAAAAGGCGTAAAATTAATCGCCTTGCGATGTGCAGGTTTCAATAATGTAGATTTGGATGCGGCGAAAGAATTTGGTATCCAAGTCTGTCGTGTACCCGCATATTCTCCTGAAGCTGTTGCTGAACACACGATGGCTATGCTACTGACACTCAACCGAAAAACACATAAAGCCTATAATCGCGTCCGTGAGCAAAACTTTGCCTTAAACGGCTTATTGGGCTTCAATATCCATCAAAAGAAGATTGGTGTTATCGGAACAGGGAAAATCGGTAAAGCGTTTATCCGAATTGCCCTCGGATTTGGAGCGGAGGTCATCGCGTATGATCTGTATCCTGATCAGGATCTGATCGCAGCCGGTGTTCAGTATACAACTCTTGATCAATTATTTAGGGACTCCGATATCATCTCCTTGCATTGCCCCCTTACACCAGACAACCATTACCTCATCAATAAAGAATCGCTAGCAAAAATGAAGGATGGGGTTACCATTATCAATACGAGTCGCGGTAATCTTATTCATACCAATGATGCCATTAGCGCATTGAAAGAGCGAAAAATAGGATTGTTAGGAATTGATGTTTATGAACAGGAAGAGAAACTATTTTTTAAAGATCTCTCCACCGTTATTATAGAAGATGACACCATTCAGTTGTTGATGAGTTTTCCAAATGTCTTAGTTACAGCACATCAGGCCTTTTTCACAACGGAAGCACTAACCCAAATTTCTCAACGCACATTAAAAAGTATTGCTGAAATATTGACCACGGGCACGACCGACAATGAGGTGATCTTATAGCAGTACATCCAAAGATCATTAATTTTTAACATGAATAATACAGAGAACAATAAAGTTTTGAAAGGCTTTTTATTGGCTGTTAGCGCAGCCATACTTTGGGGCGTTTCCGGAACTTTTGGTCAATTTCTTTTTCAACAACGAGGCGTAAATGTCGAATGGCTGATTACCATTAGAATGTTGGTAACAGGTGCTGTCCTCCTAATTTTAGCAGGAGCAAATAACCGCCGGGACTTATGGTCTATCTGGAGCAACCGCAAAGATGCCATTGACCTGCTCTTATTTAGTATTGTCGGTGTACTTGCTGTTCAATATTCCTATTTTGCTGCGATTAACTATTCCAATGCTGCTACAGCAACGGTGATGCAATACACTGGTCCGGTTATGATCGCGATCTATATTGCGTTAAAAGAGCGGAAATTTCCCAATGGCAAAACATGCCTGGCAATTTTACTGGCCGTATTAGGTACGTTTTTGCTGGTCACCCATGGTAAAATAGGAACATTGTCGATCTCTGGAATTGCACTGTTCTTTGGATTAGTTTCAGCAGTAACACTGGCCTTTTATACCTTACAACCTGTTCATCTCCTCAATAAGTATAAATCAACAGTTGTCATTGGCTGGGGTATGCTCATCGGTGGAATTGCATTTTGTTTTGTCAGAGCTCCCTGGGATGTTGCAGGTGTTTGGGATATGCAGACCTATACCTATACTTCGTTTATCGTTATTTTTGGAACCCTCATCCCTTTTTACGCCTACCTCACAGCAGTGAAATTAATTGGCGGTCAAAAAACCAGCCTTCTCGCTTCCGCAGAACCTTTATCAGCGGCATTACTGGCGGTATTATGGCTTAACACACCTTTTGCCTATACCGACTGGATGGGTACTGCATGTATTATCCTGACTATTGTTTTATTGGGAACATCGAAAAAAGAAGAAATGCATACTGTGTAGGCAACTACCAGGATGCATTTCCAAATCCTCCTATACACGCTCACTTTTATAGCTTAACCACCATTCATCGAGCTGCTCAATAATCGGTAATAATGTTTTTCCTAAATCGCTGAGTTTATATTCTACCCGTGGTGGTGATTCCGCATAAATCTGTCGGCACAGGATACCATCGCGCTCCAGTTCACGTAATTGTACCGTCAATGTTGTCTGTGCCATATCATCCATTTCCCTACGCAGCTCACCAAACCGCTTAGGACATTCTCTTGCGATGGCTTTGATCAGTAAAACCTTCCATTTTCCGCCTATAATCTTGAAAATACCATTGACATCGCAACAACTTCCAAAAAACTCACTTTTTTTTTCGTTCATAATCACCTCATAATGACCATTAGTTCATAAAACCATACCAAGTACATAATTTATAACTACTTGATCATAAAAAATTTCCAAACTACTTTTGACTATAAAATTATCAAAAACTTTCTATATGCACTTCCAAATTAAAGATTTGCTTCATATTTCTATCCTATCCATTGGCATCTTTTTGTTTGTCATAGATCTATTCATTATCAATGTTTCTTTACCGACCATACAGCATGCCTTGAATCTGAGTAATAGTGCGACACAATGGATCATTATCCTATATATCATTGGGTATGCTAGCCTGCTGATCAATACAGGCAATGCCGGAGATTATTTTGGCAAAAAGAAATTATACCTACTGGGTATGGCCGGTTTTACTTTTGCATCGATCTTATGTGGACTGTCAACCAATATCTATTTCTTATTACTCGGCAGGCTGCTCCAGGGAATTAGTTCAGGTATGATGGTGCCACAGGGCATCGCATTAATTACCTTACTTTTTGAAGATGCGACAAAACGATCAATGGCATTGGGAATATATGGCAGTATTGCAGGTATTGCCTCTGTCATTGGTCAGCTGCTCGGTGGCCTACTTCCGGATCAATCCTGGATACCGGAAAGCTGGCGTCTTATTTTCTTAATTAATATTCCCATTGGTATCCTTGCCTGCATTGCCGCCTATCGTTATGTCCCCAGTGATCAGGCAAACCCCAAATCCACAATCTCATTTATACCGATGCTGACTTTATTTATACTCATGATAGGCATGATATACCCCTTGATCATGGGACCTGAACTGCATTGGCCGATCTGGTGTATCCTACTGTTGGGGACCGCGCTTATCTTAACATTGCTGTTCCTGAAAAAGCAGAGGAGGCTATACCAAACCGGACAACAGGCGCTTTTTAACTTCTCACTCTTCCACAGCAAGGTCTTCAACCTTGGGTTGGTAGCTGCACTAGCCTATTACATGGTTCAGGATGCCTATTTTATTATTAATTCCAATTATCTACAGAATCACAAGAGCTACACAGCTACCATGACTGGTGTCGCTTTCGTTTACCAGGGTATTGGGTATGTCGTTGCAAGCCTTATGGTCAACAAGTTGATTCAACGTTATGGGAAAGCAGTGATACTGGCCGGATTGGGCACAATGGTTATAGGTCTGTTCTTTCATCTGCTCGTTCTCAACAAAGAGACTATCGCGACTGATCAGCTTCATCTGCTCTTTTTCATTTATGGGCTTGGATGTGGTAGTGTACTCCCCTCCTTGATGACACTCGCATTAAAAGATGTCAACAAGGAATTCATTGGTGTAGGATCCGCCATCTACCTCACGATACAACAGCTGTCTATCTGCCTCGGTATTGCTTTTGTTGTCGGACTTTTCCTACATGAAAAGGGAAACACCTTCTTCCTTCTGAATAATATTACTGCTGCTTATGGTTATGCGACTACAGTATCAATGCTATTACTCATCTTGGTTGCCTGTTGTATTTCCTACCTCCCAACAATTGGGAAAAAGAAAGGCAATGGTATCACCGCCCAGCAGAATCATGATTGTGAGGTATTAAATTAATCTTTCCCTTCGTATTTTTTGAATAATGGGTAGTCATAAGGTATATGCATACTGAGGGACTTTGCTTCCCATGTATCTCCACCTTCAGGAAGATAGAAATCATAGGCGTTGTCCAGGAAATTCTCTCCATCGGGTGCTTCCTGCCAATCTTTCTTCTCGCGGTTATAGAGTAATATCATGCAGCTTACACAGTATTGGTTTCCCTCTTTCTTGGGATTTTCATAACATTGGCCAATTTTGATGTTTAACTTCTGTTGAATAATAACATCTGTCAATCGCTTGTTCGTGAGGTAGATTAATGCCAATTGTGCATCTTCATCCGTAGGAGACTTCTTTGCAGGAGTAAGTTTATCAAATTGAGCATTTTTAATCTTTGCCATCTCAGCCGATTTGAATTCAGGAGCAAGAAGATTGGTATCTACAGGACGAAAGTCCTCCACATCAGCTACACGGGTGATACCGGGTTCTAAGGAAGATCCCCGCGCTGCTGTATCAGCATCCAATGCAGCCGCGCCCCCATCATTTTTCCCAAATACCTGAGCTAGTTCAGACAAATGATGTCCGATATGGTTAAAACCAACAACATAACGTAAAAAAACAAAACCTATCACAAGTACAGATAAGCCTATTATTAAGCCTTTTTTACTCCCTGAGCGGTTGCTTTTTTCTATTTCCAAAAAAGAAGATGGCTCAGGTTCTCCTCTGTTTATAGCTTGGCTATTAAACACTTCGTCGTAATCAACTAAAAATAGGTCTTTACCATCGAAAAGATCAATATCACCTTCCTCAAACATTTGGACAATATCGCGGGCCGTTTTCAATTTTACATTTGCGCGATTGGCGATTAGTTTAATTGCGCCATCGTAATTGCCTTGTTTAATTAAATCTATAATTATTTCTTTATCAATTTCGATCTTGTTGACGAGAATAGTTTTGTTCATCTGGTTGTATCTTCTTTCAGTTGATTCCTGTTATGCTATGTTCTTTACGATATTCAAAAATGAGATTAATAAATGGAAGATCAATGAAAATTTCTTCCTTTATAAAAAACATCATTCACCTGCTCATCCTCTTCTGCCAGATTTTTTAATAAACCCGACATATCAAAACAGCGTTCAGCAATGATATGGATCACCTCTCCCTCTACCTGTACTTTTCCTGCAACCATAAACAATTTAGCTCGAAGGATCTCCTTTCGGTATTTTTCGAATACTTTACTCCAGATAACCACGTTTGCAAATCCAGTATCATCTTCAATGGTCACAAATAGCACGCCTTTGGATGTTCCAGGCCGCTGCCGCACTGTAATCAATCCACATACCTTTACGGGCATATTATTTTTGATCAGGTTTAATTTTTCAGTTGGTACAATATGCAGAAGATCCAATTTGTCACGTAGGAAACTTACGGGATGCGCTTTGATGGACAACCCGGTTCTTGCATAATCCGCTACGACATGTTGGCTGGGGCGCAACAAAGGTAGCTCAATCTGCCCTTCTATGCTTTGTGGTGAAGGTTTCCCTTCAAATAATCCAATGGGACGATCTCCTAAAGCAGTGATTTCCCACAATGCCCTCCGGCGATCGATGCCCAGTGAACGGAAAGCATCCGCCTCAGCCAACCTTTCCAGTCCAGACAGGGACAGCCCAACTTCCATCATCGTTGTGATCGCCGAATATCCATGTTGGCGCGCCGAGGTCAGCAATAGTGCTTCTTCTTCCGAAAATCCCTTGATCTGACGTAAGCCCAAGCGCAGCGCATGCGGGTGCCCCATTTTACCTTCCAGGGTATTATCCCAAAAGGAATGGTTGATATCGATGGGTAGAATTTTCACCCCATGTCGCTCCGCATCAATAACGATCTGCGCAGGCTGATAGAATCCCATAGGCTGACTATTGAGCAAGGATGCTGCAAAAATATCGGGATAATGGCATTTGATCCATGATGAAACATAAACCAAAAGCGCAAAAGAAGCCGCATGGCTTTCCGGAAAGCCGTAACTCCCGAATCCTTCCAGCTGCCGAAAAACCCGTTCAGCAAACTCTACGGTATAATCTTTCTTCACCATACCGTCTATCATCTTTTGCTTAAACACCGACACCTGCCCTTTTGCTTTAAAGGTCGCCATACTACGGCGCAGTTCATCTGCCTCGGCAGGTGTGAATCCGGCCGCAACGATCGCAATCTCCATGGCCTGCTCCTGAAACAGCGGAACACCCAGTGTTTTTTCCAAAATCGCCCTAATTTCTTCTTTAGGATAGTCCACAGCCTCTTCTTTATTTCGCCGTCGCAGGTACGGATGCACCATATCCCCCTGTATCGGCCCCGGACGTACAATAGCTACCTCGATAACCAGATCATAAAATTCCCTGGGCTTTAGTCGTGGCAACATGGACATCTGCGCCCGGCTCTCAATCTGAAATACCCCCAGGGTATCGGCATGACAGATCATATCATATACCTTTGGATCTTCAACTTCACCAATCTTGGCCAACGTCAGATCCAGCCCATAATGACTTTTGGCAAGATCAAAAGCCTTCCGGATACAGGTCAGCATCCCCAATGCCAGTACATCTACTTTGAGGAAACCCAGTGCCTCCAGATCATCTTTGTTCCACTCCAGGTTGGTTCGGTTATCCATGCGGGCATTTACCAAGGGACAGAGCTCGTGCAGATTACCCTGTGTAATAACAAAACCACCGGTATGTTGCCCCAGCTGCCTTGGAAACCCAATATACTGATGCGTCAATTCGAGTACCTTACGCAAATGCGGATCGTCGGAATTAAAGCCTTGTTCCTTCAAGCGCTCCAGATCAATATAATCGTCCCAATGACTGCTGACCACGCCGGCCAGACGGCCGACAGTATCCATGGATAGTCCCATTGCTTTCCCTACATCACGTACAGCCCCTTTAGCACGTACCTGCGTCACCGTCGCCACAATAGCCGCGCGGTTGCGACCATATTTCTCATAGATGTACTGAATCACCTCTTCGCGGCGTTCATGTTCAAAATCGACATCGATATCAGGTGGTTCATCCCGCGCATCCGACATAAACCGTGCAAAGAGCAACCTGAATTCAGCAGGATTGACTGAGGTAATGCCCAGACAGTAACAAATGGTAGAATTGGCAGCCGAACCACGTCCTTGACATAAAATACCCCTTTCTTTTGCAAAACGCACATAATCATAGACGGTCAGAAAATAAGAAGCATAGCCCTTACGCTCGATAAAATCAAGTTCCATCTGGATGGTATCCCGGATAGCATCAGGGATCTGATCACCAAACCTATCTTTCGCTCCTTTCCATGTCAAATAGACCAATTCTTCCTGCGCGGTACGCCCATTAGAAGACAGTTCATCTGGATAAACATATTTTAAATCATCTAAGGAGAAGCTGCATGCTGCTGCTATTTCCATTGTCCGTGAGACGGCTTCAGGATAAGGTCTAAACAGGCGCTCCATCTCTGCTATAGGTTTCAGATACCGTTCGGCATTGGGATACAATTTAAATCCTGCATTCTGAATGGTGCATTTCTCCCGGATGCAGGTTAAAACATCCTGTAGTTCCCGCCTTTCGGGTACATGATAATAGACATCCCCCAAAGCAACAAGGGGAATTGCAAGGTTTTCGCCCAATTGTTGCATACGGAACAAGAGCTTTGCATCATCACCACGGTATAGCCGCTTGACTCCCAAATACAGGGCCACGCCTAGTTGCTGCTTATATTCCGTTACAGAAGTGAGAAAACCGGCTTCCAGTTCAAATTTGGCCGTTAACCGAGTGAGTGGACAGATAATAAATCGAATTCCTTCCCTATACTGGTAAACATCCGATCGATAGAGATGACATTTTCCTTTTTCAGCGCGCAGATTACCTATGGTCAATAAGGATGATAACCGGCCATAAGCTTCTTTATCGGTTGGATACGCCAATAAACTTGGACCATCCTGTAAGTCCAGCCGACAAGCTGGAATAAGTGTAATACCGTGCTTCTTCGCGGCACTATGGGCGCGAACAATACCAGCAAAACTATTCCGGTCAGTAACCGCAATTTTGCGGTACCCCAATTGTGCTGCACGTTCCATCAGTTCTTCCGGATGGGAAGCTCCTTCCAGAAAACTAAAATTGCTCGTTACCTGTAATTCACAATAACCCATCATTATGCAAAAAAACCATGTAAAAACCATTGATTGGGCAAACTGTCGTCGTAATGCCCTGAACGATAAAGCCAAAATCGCTGGCCTTTCTCATCCTCAACGGCATAATAATCGCGATGTTCACCTTTATCTATCCACCATTCCCGTTCAATGCGCTCCGGCCCATCCGCCTTTTTAACGGTATAGACTTCCCCTTTATAGCGAAATAACAATGGTGGATAATCGGGAATAGGTGCTGTAACCAAAATAGGTTCTGGTATGCTTAACAAACGCGTGGGCCGGGGTCTTTCAGTTTGCCAGTCAACAGTGGCTACTTCCTGGACTGAATTGGCAGTTTTCATGGAGCGCTCAGGCCAATAATGTGCTGCTGGCAAATAACGGGAAATATCACAGCTGGGATCTCTGCTTTTTAGACGATCCAATAATTCGGTCACCATGGGATTATCAAGTCCAATGCAATTGCCCCATAAATTCTCCTGCACAGGATCGGCCTCTTCAACCTTGGGTACCTCCAAGATAAACAGTTCAATACCCAATGCAGGTTCTATCTGTGCGATTTTCAAGGCAAATAACTGAAACAAGTGATGTTCATGCGCTGTCGCCCGATTGGTTCCGATGTTGATCTGTTCGATTTTTCCGTCAATACGGTGACATTGTAATACAGCCTCCCGTACACCTTTGCCTTCCCCGATCAGGCGTTTACAGATTGCATGTAAAAGCTGCTGGAGGGCGAGCTCAATACCTTCGGCTGTACGGATCGGTTCCAGACTGGGCAAACGTTCTTCATAGGGAAAGATTGGCTTTATGGAAATGATAAATTCATCTTCATGCCCAATAGCCTGATCCAAGCGGAGAAGCAAATGATTTCCGAAACGTCGGCGCAATGCTGTACGTGGCATGGCCGAAAAACTTCCAATTGTTTTCAAGCCAAGGCTTTGCAATCGTGCTAATACAGCGGCTTCCAGTCGAAGTGCCTGGGCTGGCAAAGTCAATAAGGCATCAAAGTGCATATCTGCCTTTAAAATACTGCTTTCCTTTCCGAAACGGGCTATTGCCCAAGCAGCACCGACGGTATCTGCAATACACATCTGCACATCATAGCCATGTTGCTTAAACCTGGAAACGATATGCTGTACATAAGATTCTTCTCCACCCCAGAGGTGGGAACAACCACTGATATCCAAAATAATTCCTTCAGGCAGGTCTATCGCTACGACAGGTGTATACCTGATACACCAATGTGCAATGCTATGGAGCAATTTTTCCTTTAATCCCGGACGTTCATTGATCACTTTTAAGGAGGGGAAAAATGCCTTTGCATCGGCAATGGCCAAACCTGGATATATACCTTCCTCTTCAGCCAGAGGATTACTGGCACTGACGATCAGCTTTCCATGGGTAGAAATCGCCAATACAAAAGGTATTCCCCTGAGCTGGGGATGCCCAACAGCCATCCAGTCTGTTTTTAGATGGCGAAACCACAAGGAGGCAAATCGCTTTTTCATGCCAATCCCTGGTTATGATAAGATGGTGCCCAACCTTCAATCTCTTGCCTTGTTTTAGCAACAGGCACAAAGTCGCCGGCAGTCCATGTCATCTGCCATCGCCCCGGATTTCCGTTCCGGACTTTCAACAAAGCTATATCCCAACTTGGGTAGCCAATTCCCGGCAATCCACCTTCCAATTGACTCGGCAGCGAGCTAATTTTCCATCGTGCTGCACAGGCAGTTGCTCCCAGTAACTTTGGGTTGTGCTGTAGGATAAATCCCGTCACTGCACTTTTCTCCACGGCCAACTGCAAGCGTCGCGACTGTACAAAGTCCAAATGATGTATCTCCGCCAGTACAGCCGTTATCCCTTCACATTTTAGGGCCTCTTCCATCGCCCATAAAACATCCTTTTCCCGTCCCATACGAACGAAAATGACATTTTCAGGAACAACACCAAACGATTTCAGGGCCGTGGGAAATAGTGTATGAAAGCAACTTATCCAAATGCAAATCCCACCATTACACATCAGCTTGCCCAACAATCCACTGATAAAACCACAAGAAACAGCTCCCCCTACCCGATCAAAACTAACAAATTCGTGAATCACTCCTCTTGGGAAAATTCCATTGGGGAAAGCCTCCTCCAATGGACCAAGGCCCATCGGAAGTACATCGGCCGATTTTTGTGGTACTCCCTGCCATACCAGCAGGTCCTTTTTCAATTGGCCGATTAAAGCTTTTTTTTCTGTTAATAACATAGCCACCTCCGTCTTAAAGTTTAAGCAAATTTAATACTAATAATTTTAGTATTAAAACGAATTTGCTATGTTTTTTAGCTTTTCAGAATTTATAAATAAGGATAAGCCTTCTTTTCGATTCCAAAAGAACTTACATTTCCATTAGAAATCATTCAGAAATTGCTGAATAACATCCTTCTTTCTCGTCGCTACAGGAATCATTTTGCCATCTGCCATCTCCAACTGACCATCCTTAAAATATTTTTTAATATAGTTTGCGTTGATCAGATAAGATTGATGACATCGGATAAACTCTGTTTCGGGCAACATGGTTTCGAAGTGTTTCAATACTTTAGAAACCATCATAGGCTTGTTGTCCTTGATATAAAATGTGGTATATCCCTTGTCGCCATGGCAATAAAGCACATCGTCAATATTCACAATCTGTGTATATTCAAAAGTGCGCAAGGCAATTTTTTTGGGTTTATTAGGCGCCTTCAGATAGCTCTCTGCCATATTTAACTGCATGCTATTGAATCGATATTCGGTATTCTTTTTATAGCATTTTTCAATCGCCTCTATAAATTGATCGGGCACCAACGGTTTCAACAGATAAGCAATGGCACCGATATTAAGAGCTTCAATGGCATATTGATTGAATGCTGTAATAAAAATCGTATTGATATCCAATTTAAGTTCAGAGAGAAAAGATAAGCTCGAACCATCTTTCAGCTGAATGTCAGCCAAAATTAAATCGGGGTTGGTTGCCAGTAGTTCCCGCTCAGCCTGTGCAATGGAAGGGCTGTAACCAACGATTTGAACATAAGGGATGCTATCCAAAAGTGACTTTATATACAAGTATATATTATACTCATCTTCAAGAATATAAACTTTCATAATATTGATTTTTTAGTTAAAATATAAAACAAGCGGAATATAAATTTCGACTTTATAACCACGCAGATCATCTCTATAGTTTGGTGTTATTTCAATCCGTGCTTCCGGTTCAGCATCCACAAACAAAAGCTCCAGACGTTCTTTTGTAATGATCTGCGATAAGGACGTCTTATGGGGAACCTGTTCCTTAGATACCTGCATCCCCCATCCATTGTCACAGATGCTGACATGCAGTTGATTTTCATGTGTACGGAAAGAAATCTCCAGTTGTCCCATATAAGGTAAATTCTTAAACGCATGCTCAATGGCGTTTTCCACAAATGGCTGTATAATCATCGGTGGAATCATAACATCATCCAGATCCAGATCCTCGGTCTCAATCTGAAAGCCAAACACATCCTGATAACGCATCTGCTGTAAAAGTATATAATTATTTAATGATTTAATTTCCTGATCCAATGAAATATATTCTTCCCTATTCAATTCGAGAATATCACGGATCTGACGTGATAATAAGAGCAGATATTGATTAGCCTTTGCCTTTTGTTCGCTACTGATCAATCCCTGTAGGTTGGCGATGGCATTGTATATAAAATGTGGATTTAATTGGTTTTGCCTTGTTTTTTGTTCTAAAATAAGCTGCCTATTCTCCGCAAGAATACGTTGATTGATATTTTGCAGTAATTTCTGTTTGTTTCTGAAATAGATAAAAAATGCGATACTGAATACCAGCGCAAATAGAATAACAAATATCCAACGTTGTTGTACCAGTATCTTATGATTAAATGTGTTTGTTGTTCTTAACAGCGTAATCGCCTGATCCTTTTTCTCCGTTTGGTATTTTGTATTGATATCGTTGATTTTCTCAGCTTCGATCCGCTGTGTACTCAGTTGATAATCTTGAAAAGTTGAATCCAAAGCAAAATAGGCTCGTTCATAATCTCCTTTTGACGCATAGGCTAATTGCAGATTTTTATAATAAAACATTTTATTATGCTTAATCTTATGTTTTTTAATAAATCGGAGACCGGCATTAAAATAAAATATGGCCGAATCCACTTGATTATTGTTCAGGAAATTCTTACCAAGATTTGCAAAAATATATGCATTGAGGGTATTGGATGCTTCTAGATAATTGAAATACTTCTTGGACGCTTCTATTGCTTTGGGATTATTATTAATACTAAAATAATATTGCGACTGTAAGTCATACATCCGCATGATGATGGCCGAGTCCTTGGTTGCATTTGCATAGTGTTTACAACTGTCCAAGGTACCTTTTAGTTTCTCATAATCATGCAAAGCAATATATTGCATAAACTTCATTTCCTGATAGGCCTGAGAGACATGTGCGTTGGATTTATTAGGATGATAATGATACCAGGACTCGACATCTTTCAAAGCCTCTCGATATTTTGCCTGTCGGTATTCCGCATTAGCCAATAGATTATAGAACAGAAAGGTAAACACACTTTCATGTGCTAAAGCGTACTCTTTGGAATCAATAATCTGCTCCATCATCGTTCCGCTGGTTACATCATGAAAACTAAAATTAGCACGGATTTCCAAATAATCCTTTAAAACAGCCAAATCCGAAGATAATTTTTGTCCTTCCAGATTTTTTAAAGCGATTTCGACGGAATCAATATTGTCATCCAATAAATATTCGTAGGCCAACAGAATCGAACTGTAAGAAGAATGCTCAAAATAGCCATCTTTAAGCAGTTCATTTCTTTTCTTGTTTACAAGGGCTGCACTCCTGAAATCCTGTGTCGAAAGATAGCTCAACATCACATTCTCATAGCTCAAGTCAAGAGAGTCGTTGGCTACGACCGTAACCTTCTGCGCATCTTGGGGCTTATTCTGATGACAAGAAAATAACTGGATCAGCAGTAAAATCACGATAAGACAGTAAAACGCTCCAGTTCTATATAATTTCATCAGAATATCTATTAATTCACTTTTGTTCTTCTCCAAAGGTATACTTATGTCCTTCAGTGATTTAAAATAACAATGCCGCTATGATGAGTGCGATATTTTAAACGTTAAGGTATAGCGCTCAACAGGGTTGCATTAATAAGTAATCGAATATCGGAATATTCCCAACAAAACAATATACCTGAGTTCAAAAATATTTAACTTTCCTGATATTTAAGTATGACTCTTAATGGATTAAAGATACATAGAAACATACTTCTTACGGTTCATCCTAAACAGGTAGGTCTACCATCTTTAATCAGGTTGTTTATAAAAAACCTCGTCATGCGGTCTTATTAACAAACAAATATACAGGATCGAAAAAAGATAAATTAGGCATTTTAACAATCGTACGGGTAGCATCAATATTTGTATTGAATGACCTAGTTTCCGAACCAATAACGCAACTTTGAACTTATTTTAATGACTTAATGTAACAAAAAACCATCATCTTATACTAATACCATACACTAAATATTTTAAGGCATAATGACGAGTAGCTTAATATTGAATTTCATCACCTGGGATGTCAATAGCGACATCTTTACCATACCGATCATCAATCACCCTGTCCGTTGGTACGGCATATTTTGGCTATTTGGAATTACCCTATGCTACAGACTGTTATGGACAATGTTTAAAAAGGAAGGCCGAGCTGTCGAATTTTTAGATCAGCTTAGTATCTATGTTGTCCTGGGCACAATTATAGGCGCACGTTTGGGGCATGTCTTATTTTATGATCCCTCGTATTATTTCAACAATCCGCTAAAGATCTTCGCTATATGGGAAGGAGGTCTTGCTAGTCATGGTGGTGGCATTGGTATTTTGGTCGCTATTTTCTTGTTCGCGAAGAAGCAGAAACTTCCCTTCCTTTGGGTCGCAGATCGAATCGCATTGGTGGTCCCTATTGCAGGAGCGTGTATCCGCCTGGGTAATCTAATGAATTCGGAGATGATCGGTACACCAACAAACATGCCCTGGGCTTTTGTCTTTACTTCTATTGATCAAATACCACGACATCCGGCTCAGTTATATGAAGCGTTGTTTTGTATCATACTATTCCTGTTACTGCGTTATCTCTGGACAAAACCAATCCTAAAAAACAACATTGGAAATTGCTTTGCTTTATTGTTGATCCTGTTGTTCTCTTTTCGATTTTTAGATGAGTTTCTAAAACTCAATCAGAAAGACTTTGAGAATTCATTGTTCATTAATATGGGACAGCTACTGAGTATCCCATTTATACTTATCGGATCTGTCTTACTTTTCATCAACAGTAGGAGAAAAACACAACAGCTGTTGCAAACCAAAAGTTAGTCAAGCAGGAATCGATTGTATTATTTTAATGCACTATTTGAGAATACCAGACTGAAAGGCAACTTTAACAAGTTCTGCCGTATTTTTCACATTCATTTTTTCGATCAAACTTTGTCGATGGCCCTCTATTGTGCGTTTGCTCAAAAAGATTTTGTCGGCAATCTCCATATTCGTAAAACCGTCCGCGATCAACTTCAGTACTTCCAGTTCGCGTTCACTGATATCAAAGTCTGGTAGCGAACGGTTTGGTAAATCCGTGTAATTTTCACCAGAAATCACCTGATCAAGCAGCGCCATACTGATTTCTTCACTTATATATTTACCACCATTAGCCACATGGTTGAGTCCAAAAAGAAGTTCGTTATAATCCACATTTTTAAGCAGATAGCCCGAAAGGCCATGCTCAAATCCTTCAACAACATAATGAATCTGATTCAACATCGAGAGGATAACAACCTTAATGGACGGATACTTCGCTTTGATCACACGCAATAGCTCCATACCATCCATATGATCCATACTGATATCCGTTAAGATAATATCGGGCAATAATTCGTTGCTCAGGAGTTGTAGCGCCTCATTGCCATCCGAAGCCTCTCCAATGACAACAAAATCCTCCTGAGACTCCAATAACAATTTAATACCATTACGTACGACCATATGATCTTCAACCAACAGTATCTTAACCTTACTCATCTTTTGCAATATTTAATAAAAATTATCTTTCTTCTTCATCCGAATAGTATGCTACTATGGAGTTTAGTTGCATTTTTTTACCTTGGAAAGATCAGGAAACCTCTTGTACCTCCAGCTACCCACCTGCCTTCTTTCCAAACCGGTACATACTGATAAAGATACAAAATTCTCAGCAAGAAGCCTCTGTTCGGTTTAAATTTTAAGGAAAGCATAAGTAGGATCTGGAAAGGGAACAATATTTGTTTTAAACTAAATAGCATTTTATTTTTTTGAAACTTTATGATCCGTTCCGACAAAGATATTTTAACCATACTCAGAACCGCATCGGTGGCCTGCGCGATTTATGATAGCCCTGAGCTGCATATATCCTATGCCAGCGCAAGAATGCTCCAGCTATGGAATTGTGATGAAACTGTCCTTGGACAGCGTCTGGAAGATCGTATTCAACAGGATGATCTCCTAGCTACTGTCTCCAAATTAAAACAGGTATGGTTTAGCCAGAAAAGCCTACTAGAGGAAAATATATCAATCAGGATTGATTTGGAAGGGCAATCCGATAGCTATAACTGCAGCATGAAATACCAGCCCCTTTTCAATGCAACAGGAGAAGTGTATGGCATCTACCAGGAAATAAACATTATTCCCGACCATATTTCGATCGTACAGCAGTCGGATGAAAAGAATAGCATTGAGCAAAAACTTCTTGAAGATCTACTGACTCCAAAATACAGTCTGGAAGGCAACATTCATGCAGTCACCAGTTTAAATAAATATCCATTACCGGGCAGGGAATCCAAAAATTTAAACCAAAAGCTAAAAGTTGCACTAAAAAAAATTATCGAAAGCGAAGAACATTATCATTTTGCGCTACAATCTGCCGAAATGGGAACCTGGAATCTAAACTGCAAGAGCTACATTGTACACTGGGATGAACGTACACGTGAGCTCTTTGGCTTTGCCAAGGGTGAGACTGTTCCTTATAGCGAGGTTTTACGCTATATACACCCCGAAGATAGAAACAGAATAGATCGGGAAGTTAAAAAATCATTGAGTTATCAAAATAAGGGTGTTTATGATGTACAGTTTCGTACCATTGGTGCCGAGGATCAAAAATTACGCTGGCTACATTGCAAGGGAAAAATGTATTTTGATCAGGACCAACAGCCGGAATGGTTTGCTGGCACCACCCTGGATATTACACAACAGCATGCAGAGCGTGAACAACTGGAGGCGATCAACAATCTAGTCGCAAAGAAAGATCAAGAGTTTAGAATGATCGTGGAGGCTGCAGGAATTGGCATCTTTTCCATTGATCTGGAATCAAGGAAAATGGAACTCAATGATCAATGTCGCGAGCTTTTTGGCTTTGATCACCATCGGGAAATACAGGAAGTGGATTTCTTCACCCAGATCCTACCGCAATACCGAGACAACGTACGTCGTGTCTTTCAGGAAGTTGTATCCAAGCAGTCCCCCTTTGACTGTCAATGTGAAATAGAAGATAAAAAAACAGGCAAAATAAAATGGCTTCGATCTGTTGGTGGAGGGCAATTATCGGCTGATTCAAACCGACAAATCATATACGGTGCGATATTCGATACCACTAACGACAAAGAAGAGGAAAGAAAAAAACTGGACTTTATCAGTATCGCAAGCCATGAATTGAAGACTCCTTTGACTTCGCTGATTGCCTATATACAACTGTTACTTGCAAGGGAGCAGACACTCAGTTCGGAAAAACGGCTACAATATCTCCATCAGTCAAATGAGCAGGCTACACGCATGCGTGGATTAATCGAGGGTTTCCTGAATGTATCTCAGCTCAATGAGGGAAAATTATTGCTTCACAAAAATACATTTCGCATCTGCACACTGATAGATTACATCCGTAACATCTATTCACTAAAACCCATCAAGCATCTTATTCACTATACCGGAGCAACCCATTCCAGACAGGAAATTGTTGCTGATCGTGATAAGATCGAACAGGTGATCATTAATTTCATCGATAACGCCATTAAATACGCTCCGACCAATTCAACCATTATCATGGATGTCCTGGTGGATGATGATTATTTCAGTGTAAAAGTCAGCGACCAAGGAAGAGGCATCAGTGACAAGCACCAAAAGCAGATTTTTAATAAATTCTATCGGGTGAATGATTCAACAGACAGTTACGCCTCTGGATTCGGCATCGGATTGTTTATCTGTCGTGAAATTATCCAAAAACATCAGGGAGAAATTGGTGTGGACAGCACACTCGGTGAAGGTTCGACATTCTGGTTTAAGGTCCCTATCCATTGTCAGGAATTACCTGTAACTACAGCGCATAAAGCCTCTAAACAGGATTGATTAATGCTTTGCTTGCACCGAGGAAGACCATATTTCTTTCTGAGAGCTTGATTCGCTATCACCAGCAGGAATCAGCTGTAGCGTATAAAATGTACGAGCAGGATTGATAAAGGCTACGCTTCTGCTTGCACTGTGCGGGGATCGTGGATCTTAAAAAAAACAACAGTAGTAATACATTATTACCGAAAAGAGCAACAACTGTACGTCAATTGTACAGCTGTTGCTTCATACTTTATCAGTCTTCTCTAAAGACTATTTCTTTTTTAGCTCCTGCCCCGCGATATCTTCCCAACGGTAATAGTGAAAAGTCTTATCATCACTCATGGCAACAAATAAACCATGCTGAAATGTATCGTTTAGACGGGAAGAAACGACATCCGAACCATCACTTTGCATAGCCATAACAGGCACCGTTTTCAAATGAGTATGTTCAAATGGGTTTGCCTTTGTACCCTCACGGCTAAAAACCTGAAAGCGGTTAGCTCCCTGATCGGACACCAAAATATAGCCCGTACTATCCGTCAATTTATAAATCGAAATACCTTCATGGTCTTCTTTGAAACCTTCGGTCGCAAACAAAGCCAACTGTTGATTTCCCTTCGCAGGATCTGCATAATACTGCTTCACCCCCACTTGTTCATCCGAGTAGTAGATATAGCCCAGTTCATTGTCTATAGCGATAGCTTCAATTTCTTTCTTTCCACTGAATGAACCAAACTTACGGACTAAGGTGGCCTTCACAGCACCGGCACCATTATCCGTCAAGAGATATTGGCCCAAGTAACCCTCTTTGGGACCATTTTTTCTTCCCACAATGGCATAGATTTCCCCTTTCGGTGAGGTATAAAGTGCTATTCCCATCAGATCCCTGAAATCAGGTTCGGTCTCCCCTACAAACATATCCAATCCACCCTGATCGATTGGTTTCATATCTGGCAGTGAGAATACGCGTAGTTTATGTGTCATACGTTCTGTTGTCACAGCGATATCGACAGATTTCCCTCCGATGATCAAACCATAGGCGATATCCACATTATTTGGGCGTTTCAAATTTGAGACTACCTTATCTTTGACAATTTTACCTTGTAAATCGTACACAAATAAAGCGCCATCCGCATCTTTGTCCGTTGCGATGACCAGACTTTTGCTGGGATCGGTTTTATTGACCCAGATCGCAGGATCATCGGAATCATAACGTACTGCATCAGTAACAAAAACAGGTTTAATGGAATCCGTTGCGGGCGTATTCGTTTTTGGGTTATTACAGGAGACTTGCAGTAATGTCGATGCTGTCAAGCCAAAAAACAGTATTGTTTTTAAAGTTGTTTTCATGTTGAATTAATTAAAATTTGGCACCAAAAGCACCAACATAAGTTGCAGGTTGTGGAGAGCTGTAGGATAAACCATTTGATAGTGTCAATCCGTCTATAAAATGTGGTTTGAATGCTAACGTACCAGCTTTCAAAGCGGGTGAATTTCCTTGTAGGTGGAAATCCCAGGCTGCATTAAATACATAGTTATCACCGGGAGTTTCTAATGGATAGTTCACAAATTTAGGGTTGTTCTCCCCTGCCAATTTGCCCCTGACATCATTGGTACCTTCAACGATATCATTCTTTCCGACCTGAAATTGATCCACCGTCAATTGATCATAACCATAATACCAATTGTTGCTTGATACCGAGCGCTTATCTTCGGGCTTCTTGGGGTCGCGTTTAACCCCAAATCGCGTATTGGCGAACAGATTATTGTAAACTTCCGCTTTAACAGATGCCTCCAACCAAACCGAACCACCTTTTGCTGTCGGCCGACGCCAGCCCGTATTCAGCATGGTATTGTTGTAAACGATGATATGTGCCTGTGGTATTCTGTCTCCTGAATTGGATAGCTTTAAGGCATTGGTATTGACGCTGTAGACCAAATTGTAGGCGACATCAGCGAGACAACCCGATTTAAAGTTCATGGCTTCACCTCCAGTGACGCCATTCGAGAAGAAGCGATTGTTAGCGAAGATAATTTTACCACCTTCAATATAGGTGCAATCTTCATGAAAATGACTGATTGTACTATTTTGAACAATCAGTTTCCCATCAATATTGGAAAACCATAATGCTGGTAACGCTTCACCAGCTGTCTTTTTATATAATCCCATTTTGACAGACATTGAAGCATCTGAAGTAATTGCTCCCCCATATTCGATAATTGTATGGTCTAAAACTAACTCCTGACAACTAGGTGCCGCTAAAATACCACCCCAAAGCTTTCCAAATTCATTGGTTTTAGATTTGTATTTATCTTCTACGGTAAATTTCACCGGATTTTCAGCTGTACCTAGCGCATATAGATTTCCCAACACCACGATTTCAGCTTTACCAACAGAGTCCATTAACACCGTCACGCCCTCCTCAATGGTCAATGTTTTTCCTTCGGGAATAATAATATCACCTTTAATATGCTGGATACTCCCCTTACTCCAAACGCCGGAAACTTCACCAATAGCACTACCATTGGCATCAGAAGTATCCACGTCAATATTTGCCTTTTCACAGCCCGCTAACAATGCGATTGAAAGAGCTGTAAACAATAAAATAATGTTATTTTTCATCTGTATATTTCATTATGAGCATGTGCTCGATTTATTTAATTATAATATGCTAAATGCTTCACAAACCTATTTATTCAGATTATAGCGTAGACCTAGGATATAATTCTGGCCATATAAATCCTTCCGAATAAGCGTATTACCCCCCTGTACGAGCTTTTCCTTAATCTTATCATTCTCAGGATTTGTCCCCTTCACATACAGTTCCATAGGTGTATTTAATATATTATTGGCTTTGGCGAAAATTGCCCATCCTGCACGGAATTTCTTTTCCACAGAAGCATCAAGTTGAATAAATCCCTTTTGCCATAAATCATTATTCAAAAACTGGGAAACGGTATTGATCCGAGATCCGGTATAAGATCCAGCCAATTGTCCTTCCCAACCTTTGTTAGCATCTTTGTATAACAAGGATAAATTAGCTATATGTGCTGCTTGCCCATAAAGAGGGCGAGTTTGATCCAAAAAGATAGGATCAGGATCCTGTGTAACTTCGTTCGTCTTACGGGTCATTTTAGTAGTCGTGATACGCGAATGCGTGTAAGTATAATTTGCCTTAACACCAAATTTTTGGATATACTTAATATAATCAACCTCTAAGCCGAAGTTTTTAGCAGTTCCAAAATTTCCAGGTGTATAGTATACGTCCTGCCTGCGTACCTCATCAGGCTGAAAAGTGTACTCGATAGGGTTTTTAATCTTTTTATAAAACATACCCACAAGAAATTGTGATGACGCTTCTGGGAATAATTCGTAACGTAAATCAAAATTATCGGCCAACGCGTGTTTCAAATCTGGATTTCCTCGTTCCATAAATTCCTCATTGACAACACTAGATGGAACAATTTCGTAAAAACCAGGGCGGTTTAATGCCCGATAGTAAGCTGCATGAAGTTGTTGCTTTTTGTCCAAATGATATTTAATCGTTAAACTCGGCAACCATTCTGTATAAATCTGGGATCCCTTAGGTCTCTTTTCTCCAGCAGGGAATAATAATTTATACCCTTGATTCGTATGTTCCATACGTATACCTCCGATCATTTGAAGCTTGTCATTCTCATAGTTGAACATACCGTAAACCGCCGTCGTTTTTTCATCAGCATCGTAGGTCAATGCATTAGCAACAGCACCAGTAGCGTTACTGACTGTCAATTGGAGATCCGTATATTTCTGAAAATCAACCCCATATTTATATTTTGCCTCATCAGAGATCGGAGAAAGGTTATAATTATTATAGAAGCTGCTCCGTTGTTTGTCACGATATAAACCACCAGTGGAAATCTCCAGTTTGTTTTCTGCCATCGGAACTTTATAAGCGAGGTCCCAATAACCGGCTCGATCCTCATCGGTATTACGCTCCCAACGGTAAGTCACTGGCGACTTGTTTACGAGAGAAGTCCGTCTACGTTCGAAGTTCTCTTCTACTCCATCTAAGCTAATTGTCGTGTTCTGCGGCAACTCATTGCGCGCCGAAGATAAGACACCCGACCAGCGAAAATTCAAACGATTATCCAAAAAATGATGCTCGCCTTGGAGATTACCAGTGTAGATCTGTTGTTGTGTCTTCCTGCTACGGGTCATATAGGTCAGTTCTGACTTACCGATACTTGGATCGTACTGTCCATTGTAAATGGTATTGACCGCATCACGTAATTGGAGGTTGTTCAAATTCACGTACATCTGATAAAAACTCAGCCGATGGTTTGGGTTGAATCGATAATCAATTTTGTTATGCAGTCCCAAGCGTTGTTGCTGTTCATCATACTGTCGGTCACTCTGTTCAGTAATGACCGCATTGGGATTGATATCAACGACAGACGATTTGTAGAAAATAGAACGACTGCCACGATGAAGATTTTGATAACTTGCCCCTAGTATGACTCCCAACTTATCATCTAAATAGCGATTACCAATTGTTAGATTACCGATAAGATCTGGTGATGGTTTTTTATACATATAATCCAACGTTCCCTTATCAAAATCACCAGAAGTAGCATTATAATTTTTTCCATGCAGTTCATAAGGAGATTTTGACGAAACCCCGCTGGTGGAAAAGCTTCCAAAATCCCCATTAAAATACCGTTGGCTATATCCTGTAGCTAAGTTGGCCTGAAACAATAATTTACTTGGAGCAGATTTCATAACCATATTTACGACACCACCAATGGCATCAGCCTCCATATTTGGCGTCAGGGATTTGTAAATTTCCAATCGCTCCAACATATCCGATGGGAACAGATCCAAGGGCACATAACGGTATTTGTTGTCAGGACTGGGGACTTTTACGCCATTGACCAATGTCGTATTATAACGTTTGTCCATTCCTCTTAAAATAGCATACTGCCCCTCACCATTTGAATTTCGTTCGATTGAAACACCCGAAACACGTTGCACAACATTTGCCACTGTAATATCTGGAGATATCTCAATTGCCCGAGCTGATACGACGTTCATGATCTGTGAGGCATTCTTTTCTAGTCGACGAGCGCTTGGATCATCATCGCCGCCATTTCGCTTTCCTTTAACAGTTACCTCCATTAAAGTTTGTTCACTCGAGGTAAGCTGAAAAGTAAAATGAGGCGTATTTTCTTTTTTAATCTCAATTTCTTTAATCAATTCAGTATAGGCCACATGTCGAATATGGACTTTCTCTGTACCTGCGGATAGTCCTTTGAATTCAAAGGAACCATCCAATTGTGTCTTGGTTGACAAACCACTTTGTTCGAGGAACACGGTAGCACCGACAATGGCTTCCCCCGTTTGTCCATCCAGGACTTTCCCCTTGATCTTGGTCGCATAAGCGGCGCTGATCGAAATACTGGAGGCAAGCAATACCGTTAAAACATTTTTCATTTTTAATAGATTATTATGAATCTCTGATTATTGCTGCAAATATGATAGCCTGCAACAGATTCACAAAATCTTTGGCGTTACAAGAAAGAAACAAGCTGAAACAGGGGATCAACCAGAGGGAATCAACAGTAAATAAACAACTGAAATAAAGATAATTACAAGAAAAATAAGCGCCATTAACCTTCAGTTACTCCTATGTTAAGAAATCATGAAATACTAAGCAGATACCCGGCGAGATCCTCACCCTGTTCCAATTTTAGTTTTTTCCTTAACCGATGTCTGGCCACACGAAGACTATCCTGTGATATCCCCAACAGGATCGCGATATCTGTATTGTTGAGATTGATTTTTAGCAATGCGATCAGGCGCATGTCGGCTGCGGTCAGATCAGGAAATAGCTTGATCAGTTTTTCAAAGAAACTATGATGTACGCGTTCAAATGTCCCCATAAACTCTTTCCAATGGATGCCTTGCGTAATATGTTCATTGATCTGTTGTACCAACCGTTGCATAGGTTTCTTTTGATCCCGTCGATCGTCTTTGACTAGCGCTTTCAATTCGTCGCGAAGTTCTTCCAGAAATTGGTTGCTGCGGATGAGGTTGAGCGTATGGGATGTGAGTTCCTTTTCCTTCAGCGTTAGCTCCTGCTTGAGCTGCTTATCTTCCAACAGCTGATTTTTGAGTGCTATTTCCGCCAGTTCACGCTCCGCTTCCTGTTTCCGTGATTCAGCGATCTGAGTTTTGATCCTTATTTTCTGCCGGCTATAAAGAACATAGGATAATACACTCAATAAGATCAATACCACAATCGTACCGAGCAACAAGATCGAATTGATCCGTTTGTTTGTCTGTAGTTTTTCTATTTCCTCCGCCTTTTGATTCATATCATACAGTGCCTGGAAAAATGCTGTGTGCCGCGCCCCATCCACACTATAAAGCTCCAGCACGAGTTTTCGGCTCCGTTCTGCATAGAAATAAGCACTGTCCATTTGTCCGCTTAAAGCATATGTCTTACTGAGATCTTTTGTCGTTGATGCCATCTGATAGACATCTCCAAGATTCTCCGCTAGGCGAAAAGCGAGTTGGGTCAGCTGAATACTTTCGGGATATTTACTGGTTTTTCGAAAGATATCACCCATATTATTGATCACCACAATCCTTCCATAGTTATCCTGTGTTTCCTGATATAAATTCCTCGCCTTTTCAAAATGCAAATAAGCACTATCGTATTTCCCAAGATCTTCATAGATACTGCCCAAGTTTTCATGAATCTTGGCTTCCCCGTTACGATTTCTCTGCTCACGGTAGATCGCCAAGGCCTGTTTTTGATAGACAAAGGCCGAATCATAATGTCCCTCCTTTTCAAAAAGATGCCCCATATTTCCCAGTACAGAGGCCTCGCCATTTCGATCATTTTCGCTTTTGAATGCGTGTAGCGCCTTGTTAAAGTATTCCTTTGCCAACTGATGGCGCTTGTTGAAAATATTGAGTTCACCGATATCGCTCCAGTTGGATCCCAGTGCCTGTTTCGCGTTGAGCTGGGTGTAGATGCGGTCTGCCTGAAAGTAATAGTCCTGTGCCTGGGCATAATGCCCCTGATTCACGCATAACCAACCTATTGTCTGCAGGCAATTTCCCTGCAGCAGTAGATCGCGGTCGTTTATGGCTTTCGCATAACGTTTTTTCACTAAGGTAATCGCCGAATCTGGATAATTTTGACTTAATACCCGAATCTCTTTAAATGAATCAGCTTGTGCCGTAGTCAACTGTGAGAAAAAAAACTGTACCAGAAAGAAGGTCGAAAATATAATATTGTAAGAAATTCTCATTTTTGCCGTAAATAGTCGCCGCGTAAATTTAAGCGTTAGCATGTTAAGAGAATATTAAATCCGATTAAACTTAATATATATCTGCAGTCCTGTGGGCAGGATATTTTATACGAAAGTGCCTCTTTTCTCTGCTTATTTATTGCTATTTCTTTGGTTATTTATTGCTATTTCTTTGGTTATTTATTGCTATTTCTTTGGTTATTTGTGGGTTGTTCTTTGCCATTTCTAGGCCAGTTCTTCGAGACTTCTTCGTACTTTCTAGGGACCTGGCTTGCTATTTCTTTGCTGTTTCTTTGCTGTTTCTTTGGTATAATGGCAATAAAACACCAAACAATTAACCTCCAACAGGCCTTGTTGGACGCATCTTGCCTGCACCGAAGTCCCTGTCATACACGAAAAAACGACCTAACAAGATAAAAGCAAACGACTTAGGGTTGAACTATTGAAAAAGATCCTATAAGGGACTACCTTCAGAAACAGTAAAAAATAAGGGGTATCCGATCTTCATATCGGATACCCCTTAGTACTTATTGATTTATTAAATATTAATACAGGCGCACTACATGACCTTTTGCTCAATCTTAGTTAAATATCACTAATCCTTACAGAGAAGCGGACCTAAGCCAAAAGCAATATAAAATGAAATCATATTAGCTATCAATCACCAGATTTAAGCTCGATCATCGGTGTTATGCGTTCTAAAATATCAAAAGCGACCTCCGCCATCTTATTCCCTTTATTGTCCAACAATGGGTTTACTTCGACAATCTCCAGACAGCCAACTTTTTCGGAACGTATGATTTCTTCCAATATCAGGACGATTTCCTTTGGCATAAACCCCTTGGGAACAGGCGTCCCAGTACCGTCTGAGATCAATTCGCTATCCATGCTATCCACATCAAAAGAGATATAAATCATATCGCAGTCCTGCAAACGGATCAATGCTTCAGCCACACAGTCTTCAATTCCTCGTTGGCGAATTTCTTCGACACGGTAATTTTTAATTCCCAAATGCGCAATCAAAAGATCTTCTGGTTCCTCAGTATCCCTGACACCAAAATAGATTAAACTCGCTGGTTGTATCTTTTCTGCCGGACCGGCAATACGCTTCAGCTTATTCCAGAATTCCTGCGTTGATTGATCAATTTCATTAATTTTACAGGACAGGTTATCTTCATTCAACATGGCTGCCAAGGGCATGCCATGCATGTTGCCAGAAGGTGTCGTATAAGGCGAATGAATATCTGCATGGGCATCTACCCAAATCACACCCAATTTTTTATCGGGATAAGCCGACTTGATACCGCTGATTGTCCCCATTGCCGAAGAATGGTCACCCGAAAATACCAAGGGGAAATTACCAGCCGACAGACTATCTTCCACTGTAGAGGCCACCTGCTTACATTGTTCGTAAATCTGTTGGATATGTTTACCGAAAGGATGGTTATCATTTTGGTAAATGGAACTATTTCGTGTAGGCACATCCACAAAGGGATAATTGATAAAATACTGACTTCCCTTGTTGATCGCCGCAATCTCAATAGCATCTATACCAAGGTCAGAACCTCGGGTACCCGCACCAATATCCGATCTATTTTTGATCAATTCAATCATTTTCTTCATCGCGCAGTCACATTAGTCAACGATCGTTCGATTATCTCCAGGCAGCTGTCAATCTGACTTTCCGTAATGACCAATGGCGGCGCCAAACGGATCTTGTTGCCATGGGTAGGTTTTGCCAAAAGACCATTTTCCTTAAATTTCAGGCAAATATTCCAAGCTAGATCACTCTCTTCGCTAGCATTGATCACAATAGCTGTCAATAGTCCTTTGCCTCTGACTTCGGTAATCATATCCGATTTAGCCGCAATTTTTCGTAACCCCTCCAAAAACAGATCCCCCATTTGACGGGCATTGTTGATCAGATCTTCATCCAGTACAACCTGGAGCGCTTCCATCGCTACCGCACAGGCCAGTGGATTACCACCGTAGGTAGAACCATGCTCGCCCGGTTTGATACATAACATAATCGCATCATCTGCCAATACCGCTGAGACTGGCAATACACCTCCAGACAGCGCTTTTCCCAATATCAATACGTCCGGTTTACTCGCACTGTCCGCATCATCAATGGCATAAGAAGCCAACATGCTTCCAGTTCTTGCAATACCTGTCTGGATTTCATCCGCAATAAAGAGTACATTATAGGTTGTACACAACTGGCGTACACGTTTCAAATAATCTGCATCCGGAACCACAATTCCTGCTTCACCCTGAATCGGCTCAACAATAAATCCGGCAATATTTTTATCCTGTTTAAACAAGGCTTCCAATGCCGCAATATCATTGTAGGGCACCAATGCAACTCCCTCCACGAAAGGACCAAAATCGTTGGTTGCAGTCGTATCGTTTGAAGCAGATATCACCGAAATGGTACGTCCATGAAAATTATCTTTGGCAAAAACTATTTTAGCCTGATTTTGAGCAATACCTTTGACCTGATATGCCCATTTGCGACAGAGCTTCATCGCTGTTTCAACAGCCTCAACACCCGAGTTCATAACCAAAGCTTTATCGAAACCAAATAGCTTACAGATCATTTCCTCAAAATCACCCAGCTTATTGTTATAGAAAGCACGTGAAGTCAAAGTCAACTTCTGAGCTTGATCTGTCAACGCAGCAATAATACGTGGGTGACAATGCCCCTGATTGACTGCTGAATATGCCGACAGGAAATCAAAATAAGACTTACCATCAACATCCCATACCATCACACCTTCTGCCCGTTCCAACACAACCGGTAAAGGGTGATAGTTGTGTGCTCCATATTTTTCTTCCTTGGCAATAAATGCCGCGCCGTTTCCTTGTTTAGATACAATACTCATAATTTGGATTTTATTTCAAATAATAACAAATATACAATTTTTACTATTTTTAAGGTAAAATAATAGAATTTAACACTAAATTAGCATTAAAATATTAAAATTAACTTTTAAACCTACATAACAATGAACGGCATAGATGAATTTGACCTTCAAATTTTAAAATATCTGGATGCGGATGGCCGAATGGCGTACTCGGCTATTGCAACAGCATTAGGCGTATCCAATACCATGATCCATCAACGTATCAATCGTCTCATGGAGCAAGGGATATTAACAGGCATAAAACCCGTATTAGATGAAAAAAGATTAGGTTATGATTGGGGGGCTTTTACGGGGCTCAGTCTGGAAAAAGATCATGATTCAAGTCGTATCATTGCCGAGCTGAAAAAGATTCCTGAAGTTACGGAATGTTATTACATCACTGGAAACTACACCTTATACGTAAAGATTATCGCCAAAAACCATGAACATATGCGTCAGTTGCTTTATGAAAAAATTGACAACATTCCGGGCATCGCAAAGACAGATTCTCTTATCGAATTAGGATGTGCATTTAAACGCAATATTATCCTTTAACAACAATAGCAAGCTCAACTGGTCTCGGATCTCAGACAGCAATCTTGGATTCAAGACCTTGTTATTGTTTTCCGATATTTGCCAGCTCCTCCTCTGTCCAATAAATAAGTTCCCGTAATACAAACACATTTTCATAGCTTCCCAATCCATCTATATAATCCCACAGATTGCCTTCAACTTTAACCGGCCTGCCATGGTGCAGTATATCATACCCATTATCCAACCAATTTTGTATCTGCTCTTTATCCATCTTTATATGATCTTATTGTTAATATTTATTTAAAACGATTACTTCAAATATAAGGCATTTTTGTCAGGGAAATAAGTCTCCGGATAAGAAAATTCAAATTCTATACTTTATTAAAAAACAACATATCAGCGACAAGTTTTCAGTTCGAATTAGGTAATTTTAGGATTAAATAAAGTATATTCGTATAAAACCAAATTGTATAATTATGGCAGATTTTTTCTATGTTGGCTATGAAGGTGAAGATGAATTACTCGAACTCGTAGCTGTATCGACCATCCAATCGCTACTGTATTTTCAGGACGCCGATCAAGAAGATTTTACGACAATAAAAACGGCTATCGATCAAAACTTCATTGTGGAAGAAGATCTGATCACCGTAGCCGACGCCCTGAGACTGGATCAATCCATCGTACGTTTTACACCCGGAAAACCAAATTACAAAGATTAGAGATTCTGATGTAAAACTATTGCTTATCATAGCAGTATTGCTGTCCCGATTGACAGAGATAGCCTGTCGTTCATTTGATGTAAAACAAAAAAAATCAACAACATGAGAGCAGTTTTAATTGGTGGTTCCGGTGCAACTGGAAGAGTACTTGTTCATGAACTATTAAAGTCTACTGATTTCACCGAAGTCGTCGTCCTCTTACGTCGCAAGAGCTTTGATGAACAACCCAAATTACAACAGATCATTATAGACTTCAGTAAACTCCAAGAGTTTGAACAGGAGATTCACGGCGATATTGCTTTTTCCTGCCTGGGTACCACAGTCAAAGATGCAGGTAGTAAAGAAGCACAATGGAAGGTAGATCATGACCTTAATCTACAGTTCGCAGCACTGGCCAAGAAAAATGAAATCCCCTGCTTTGTATTACTTTCGGCGGTCAACGCAGACGCTGAATCAAAGATTTTCTACAATCGGATGAAAGGGAGTCTGGAGCAACATGTGAAAGCGCTAGATTTTGGTAAACTTATTATTGTACAACCCGGCGGCTTGATCCGTCCCAATACAGATCGTTTAGGTGAAAAGATCGGCATAAAGACATTACGCGCTTTTAACCGTATCGGCCTTTTTAAGAGTTATGAAGCGCTACCCGTTGCCACAGTTGCCCAAGCGATGATACAGGCTATCCAGACTCACAAAGAACGCGTCAATATCATCTCGGTAGAAGATATCAAACAGCTATCAGACACTACGAACCAAGGGTAACGTAAAAAGTATTCATAACAATGAATTAACAATAAGCTAATTCGGGCTTATTAATTTGCCGTCATTTATTTTATTTATCACACTAATGAAAAAACGCTTTTTATTCCTTTTTCTCTTTGCTTTTATTTATGTATTTCCGGCTTTTAGCCAAGAAGCAAAATATATCTTTTTCCTCATCGGTGACGGAATGGGACTCAATCAAGTCAATCTGACCGAAATACACCGTGCCGAACTGCAGCAAAAAAACAGTACGGTACCTTTGGTTTTTACGCAGTTTCCCCATGTTGGTTTTGCTTCCACGCACTCCCAATCCAACGGTGTTACCGATTCTGGTGCTGGCGGTACAGCTCTTGCCGTCGGTAAAAAGACGAAAAATGGTGTTATCGGAATGGACAGTACCGGAACAGTACCACACAAAAGTATCGCTTATGCAGCTAAGGAAAAAGGAAAGAAAGTCGGTATCATCACGAGTGTGAGTATAGACCATGCTACACCTGCTTCGTTTTACGCCCATCAGCCCGACCGGGATATGTATTACGAAATTGGCAAAGAAATTATCAGCTCCAATTTTGACTTCTTTGGTGGATCCAATTTCCTAAAACCCGAAACAACCTTTGATAAACAACCCGCTCCTTCCCTTTTCCCCTTATTTGAAAAAGCAGGATATAAAATTCTAAAGGGAAAAGAGGCCTATACGCAACATCCCCGCAAGTCTGACAAAATCATCCTTATGAATACAGACGGCACTGCAACAGATGCGCTAAAATATGCCATAGATCAAAAACCATCTGACCTCAAGCTAGCGGATATTACCGCTGCTGCAATCCAATCTTTAGAACAAAACAATAAAAATGGATTCTTTTTGATGGTTGAAGGTGGAAAAATAGACTGGGCCTGCCATGCAAATGATGCTGCTACCACCATCCAGGAAGTATTAGACTTTAATTCAGCGGCAGAACTTGTATATGAATTCTACAAGAAACACCCCAAGGAAACACTTATTGTGGTCACTGCTGACCATGAGACTGGTGGATTGGGCATCGGCAACGGTAGCTCTACTTTAAAGACAAAATTACTGGCTAATCAAAAATTATCGCATGCCGAGCTTTCAAATGAAATTGGTCACCTGCGCAAAAACAAAGCAAATGCAACTTGGTATGACTTAAAAAATCTGCTTTCTACGCATACAGGCCTGTATAACCAAGTAAAAGTCAATGCGGATGACGATAAATCGCTACAGGGAGCTTACCAACGCAGTTTCGTTGACCATCAGAATGAAACAGCAAAAAGTTTGTACGCCAGTGATGACAAAATCGCGGCTTTAAGCATTGCCATACTAAACCGTATGGGATCAATTGCTTGGGCTTCCAACAACCATTCAGCAGCTTATGCACCCGTTTATGCCATTGGTGCAGGCGCAGAACAGTTCAACCAAAAAATGGACAACACCGATATACCGAAGAAAATAGCGATAGCTGCCAAACTAAGCTTAGACTAAAAACAAAAAAATCCCCAAGAAATTCTTGGGGATTTTTTTGAGCCTCTTATCGGAATCGAACCAATGACCTACTGATTACAAGTCAGTTGCTCTACCAGCTGAGCTAAAGAGGCTTTTTAAATGAATTTTAATGAGTATCGCTCAAAGAGCCTCTTATCGGAATCGAACCAATGACCTACTGATTACAAGTCAGTTGCTCTACCAGCTGAGCTAAAGAGGCTTTTTAAATGAATTTTAATGAGTATCGCTCAAAGAGCCTCTTATCGGAATCGAACCAATGACCTACTGATTACAAGTCAGTTGCTCTACCAGCTGAGCTAAAGAGGCTTTTTACTTCTTTTCAATCTTAAAACGACCTCCGTTTTAAGATGCTGCAAATATCGAAAGCCTAAATCAAAAATGCAAGTCCCTCGCTATAATTTTTACCCGCTTTGACGCCAAATATTTAAAAATCAACAGCATTATTTTTTAATACTGAAAATTTGTCATGAATCAATAAATATCAATGTCATTTTTTCCGAATTATCACGTAAAACCCGAATGGCACTTCAATTGTTATACCCCTACATATCAACAAAACTTTAATTAAGCGATACAGAATGAACTTTAACAATTACACAATCAAAGCCCAAGAGGCTATACAAAAAGCGTCGGAGATAGCTGCTGAAAATCAGCAACAGGCCATCGAGACAGCACATATATTAAAAGCATTACTTACTGTAGATGAAAATGTTGTCAGTCACCTATTAAAGAAATTGAACGTCAACATCCCCTACCTTGGCGCTGAGCTTGATAAGCAAATCGAGAGCTTCCCTAAAGTAAGCGGAAGCAATATCTATCTGAGCAGTGATGCAAACAACGCTTTACAGAAAGCACAAGGATATCTCAAAGAATTCAACGATGAATTTGTATCGGTCGAACATGTACTACTGGGTATATTGGCCACTTCAGACAAAACCTCATCCCTACTGAAATCACAAGGGGTGACGGAAAAAGATCTTAAGACGGCCATTAAAGAATTGCGGGGCAATAGTCGCGTGACTGATCAAAATGCGGAAGCAACTTACAACGCACTTGGAAAATATGCCCGTAACCTAAATGAATATGCCGAATCCGGCAAATTAGACCCGGTCATTGGCCGTGACGAGGAAATCAGACGTGTCATGCAGATTCTTTCACGACGTACCAAAAACAACCCCATACTCGTTGGCGAACCCGGGGTTGGTAAGACCGCTATTGCGGAAGGAATCGCCTATCGGATTATCAAAGGCGACGCACCAGAGAATCTAAAATCCAAAATTGTATTTTCTTTGGATATGGGCGCCCTGGTTGCCGGAGCTAAATATAAAGGTGAATTTGAGGAACGCTTGAAAGCTGTTGTCAAAGAAGTAACCGATTCCAATGGTGAGATCGTCCTTTTCATTGATGAGATCCACACCCTGGTTGGTGCTGGTGGTGGTGAAGGCGCTATGGATGCCGCAAACATCCTGAAACCTGCCTTGGCCAGAGGTGAGCTACGTGCAATTGGAGCAACCACGCTCAACGAATATCAAAAATACTTTGAAAAAGACAAAGCTTTGGAGCGTAGGTTTCAAAAAGTCATGGTGGAAGAGCCAGACACGCAAGACGCCATCTCCATCCTACGGGGATTGAAAGAACGTTATGAAACACACCATAAAGTGCGTATTCTCGACGAGTCTATTATTGCTGCCGTGGAGTTATCACAACGTTATATCGCGGATCGTTTTTTACCGGACAAAGCCATCGACTTAATTGACGAGGCGGCATCCAAATTACGTTTGGAGATGGACTCTGTACCAGAGGCCGTAGACGAACTGGAGCGCCGTATCATGCAATTGGAAATCGAACGCGAAGCGCTGAAACGTGAGAATGACGACAAAAAGGTGCAGGAACTTTCTGAAAGCATTGCCAACTTATCTGCTGAACGCGACACCCTGAGAGCTTCATGGCAGGAAGAAAAAAGCCTGGTGGACAATGTGAACCAAGAAATTGAAAACATTGAAAACTATAAACTTGAAGCCGAACAGGCCGAACGTTCAGGTGATTATGGTAAAGTAGCTGAATTACGTTACGGACGGATCAAAGAAGCACAGGAAAAAGTGGAGAAACTGAAAGCTGAACTGGCTGAAAAACAGGAAAGCAAGCGTATGCTCAAGGAAGAGGTAACTTCAGAAGATATTGCTGATGTCGTTGCCAAATGGACCGGAATACCTGTCAGCAAAATGATTCAGTCTGAACGTGAAAAGCTGCTGAACCTGGAAGAGGAACTTCACAAACGGGTTGCGGGTCAAGATGAAGCCATTGAAGCGATCTCTGATGCAATCCGCCGTTCAAGAGCAGGACTGAATGATGCGAAACGCCCAATAGGTTCATTCATCTTCCTGGGTACAACCGGGGTCGGAAAAACCGAACTCGCAAAAGCCCTGGCTGAATTTCTATTCGATGATGAACAATCTATGGTGCGTATCGACATGTCCGAATATCAGGAAAGGCATGCCGTATCCCGTTTGATTGGCGCGCCTCCTGGATATGTTGGTTATGATGAAGGTGGTCAGCTTACAGAAGCCGTACGCAGACATCCTTATTCGGTCGTATTATTGGATGAAATTGAAAAAGCACATCCGGATGTATTTAACATCTTGTTGCAGGTATTGGATGATGGTCACCTAACAGACAATAAAGGCCGTACAGTCAACTTTAAGAACACAATCATTATAATGACCTCTAATACAGGATCACATATTATCCAAGAGAATTTCAGTCATTTGGATGATGACAATAAAGAGGAGATCATTGCAAAAACACGTACTGAAGTGTTTGACCTACTCAAACAGTCGATCCGTCCAGAATTCCTGAACCGTATTGATGAAGTGATTATGTTTACACCATTGAGTAGAGATGAGATTGGTGATATTGTTCGACTTCAATTTGTGCATGTCCAAAAACAACTGGCCGAACAAAATATCTTTATAACAGCCTCGGATGAAGCGATGGATTGGTTGGCACAACTCGGATACGATCCGATCTATGGTGCTAGACCATTGAAACGTGTCATTCAGAAACGTATTCTGAATGAGTTATCCAAAGAAATCTTATCGGGCAAAGTCAGTCGCGATTCGATTATCAGATTGGATGTGTTTGATGGAAAATTCGTCTTTATCAATAAACAGGAAGATTGATAATTGATAGCTTATAGTGATGAATAATCATAAAAGCCCCGCTAATGAAGTGGGGCTTTTATTCTATAAACTAGTATATTACTATAAGCCAACTATAATTTAATTCCAAACTCCTACTGTTTTCAGCAATTTCTTCACATCGTCTTCCCCGTCAAGATGCTGCACTAAGGTCCTCGTTTTTGCATCATAAACATAAAGAGAAGGATAATTACTTGGGCTGAATTTTTCTATAAACTGTGTTCCCGAATCAAACAAAAATTTCACATTGGGAGCAGTTTTCAATGCTTTGGCATGCATATTAATAAATCCATCCACATAAGGTTTGTCGTTCATGGAGATAAAATAAAAACTAACGTTTTTTAGCTTTTGTAAATTCTGTGCAATGCCCGCCCCCATTTTCTGACAATGGCCACAGCCCGGATCATAGAAGTCCAAAACGATATAACCTGTCCTGGGCAATTTGTCCGAATTGAATTTGCCCGACCCATAGACCTCATCAAACGTAAATGCTGGAATTGTTTTTGGAGCCTGCGCAAATAAGGGTTGAAAAAGAAAAAATGCACATGCAAAAAATACGGAACAAAGTAACTTCATGTTAAAGAATTTTAAACTGAAAATGAATATTCAATTAATTTTGATCAATAATACCTAAAAATGCGGTTCTATTCGTCAATATTTTAGTTTTTTTGCAAAAAATGCGTAAGTTTGGACTAATTTTTAAATCGATCAAATCTATTAACACTCATTAATCGTGAAAAAACGAATTGCCATTTTTGCTTCAGGTTCAGGGTCCAATGCTCAAAAAATAATGGAACATTTCAAATACTCAGATGAAGTTGAGGTTGCGCTGATCCTGTCCAACAACCCTGATGCTTATGTTATTCAACGCGCTGACAATTTTGAAATTCCAGCCCATATATTTGATCGCAATGAATTTTACAACACGGACAATGTCGTTAACATCCTTAAAAATTTGAATATTGATCTGATCGTTTTGGCAGGTTTCCTATGGCTTGTTCCAAACAATCTTTTAAAAGCCTATCCAAATCAGATCATTAATATCCACCCTGCTCTCCTACCTAAATATGGTGGCAAGGGCATGTATGGCGACCATGTACATAAAGCTGTTTTGGCCAACAAAGAAGAAGAGCATGGCATTACCATTCATTTTGCCAATGAGCACTTTGATGAGGGCGAGATTATTTATCAAGCAAAATTTAAGGTAGATGCGGGTGATACCCTGGATATTATTAAGTTCAAAGGACAGCAATTGGAACACCAGCATTTCCCGAAAGTAATTGAGAACCTAATCAAAAAAATGTAAAAACAACATTTTTATTTAGAATTATTTTAAACAAATTGTAACTTTGTCTCATGAACGAAGTTATTGAATCCTTTGTGGAACAGTGTGAAGGCGAGGGCAAAGCAAGCCCATTTCAATTTAGAAGTGCCGCAATGAATCCTTTTTCCGATTTTTCCTGTGTTTGTTTCAAAAAATGCTGTAAAAAATACAAAGAAGGGAAACGTTGCAAGAAGTGTCCAGGCCGAAAAAAATAGGCTGTTATTACTTTTATCTAGGCTTACTCCTCTAGATAGTTCAGATCCTTATCAAAACTTTCTTCGAGTTGTGTCAGTGAATACATCGCAATACCAGAAAGTACCAAGACCATCGTAATTGCCGCTGGGACAATACCAAACGAATCCACCAAAAGTCCATAGACCATTGTTGATGGTATCAAGGCACCTCTGACAAAATTAGGTGCTGTGGTAGCCACAGTTGCCCGCAGGTTGGTCCCAAATTGCTCCGCCGAAATAGTCACAAATGTGGCCCAATACCCTACTCCTAGCCCCATGACAAAAGCCAAAACTAAAAATTTATTGGCTGTAATTCCAGTACTCAAAAGATACCATAACGAACTACCGATAATAATCAACTGACAAATAAAAACCACCTTTTTCCGAGATTTTAGAATCTGCGCAAACACACCCGCTAACACGTCGCCAATAGAAATTCCTATATAAGCAAACATCACCCCTTTACCAGCGCTCAGGGTCTCTGATGCTCCTAGTGCTTTTCCTATTTCTGGAGCCTGCGTGACCAACACTCCCACCACAAACCAGATTGGCAAACCTATACAGAGACAATTGATATAGCGCTTCAATCGGCCTTTATCGGTAAAAAGCATCCTGAAATCACCTTTCGGAACATCCTTTTTATCCTGTTCCTTAAATAGCCCCGACTCAAAAGAACCAACACGCAATAGCAACAACAATAAGCCCATTCCGCCACCAACAAAATAAGCTGTACGCCAATTGAATTCCTCCGAAACAAAGTAGGCTAAAATAGCGCCCAATACCCCAACACTGGCAACTAGCATCGTTCCATAACCACGCTTTGACTTATGCATGCTTTCCGAAACCAAGGTGATCCCCGCTCCCAGTTCCCCAGCCAATCCAATCCCCGCTATAAACCGGATAATTCCATACTGCCACACATCCCCTACAAAACCATTTGCAATATTCGCTAAAGAATAAAGTAAAATAGAACCAAACAGCACCTTTAAACGTCCGTATTTATCACCGATAATCCCCCAGATAATCCCTCCAAGCAACAAACCGCCCATTTGCATATTAAGAACAAATTCGCCTTTTACCCGCATCTGTCCTGTCGGCACCCCGATATCTGTAAAGGATTGAATGCGGACAATAGAAAAAATAATGAGATCATAGATATCGACAAAATACCCCAACGATGCGATCGTCACCAATAGCCATACCTTCTTGCTTTCAGCCTGTTTATCTTTTAATGTTGACATTTTAGGTTCTTTGATGCCGTAAAAATACCATAGTGAAATAAGAAAACCAAGATTTCGAAAAATAATCCGGTACATTGTTCTATTTTTGTATCATGAGATACAGTCCGCGTGCATTAACATGGCTATTGCGTTTTTACCCTCCTTTTTTATTTCAGGGAATTTGGGTAAAAAAAATTAGTCCCGGCTTTAAAGGAGCCGAGGTGAAAATTTACAAGACTCCGTTTAATATCAACACCAATAAAACCTTATTTGGTGGAACAATTTTCGCTGCTGCAGACCCGATATTTCCGATCCTGATTGATCAGTATCTTCAAAAAACAGGTTTTAAAAAAACCGTAGCTTGGCTCAAGTCATCTCGGATTGATTTTAAAAAACCCGGCAAAACGAGTGTGTGCTATTCTGTTCAACTTTCTGACGAACTATTGGACGAATGCACCCAAACCATTCGCACGAAAGGCAAGATTGTCAAAAACCTGAGTCTGGAAATAAAAGATAAAAATGATGAATTATGTGCTGTAGTACATTGTGAAACCTACATTCGTGACTTGAATTTTACATTCCCGGATAGAAATCGAAAGGTCGAGCAATAAGAAATTGATATCTTTGTCCAATTACCAAAAAAAATAGAAACATGAACAAAATCGCTTTCATGGCTATCGCATCCTTGGCAATAGCGGCATGTGGAACCACTGGCACAAACAATGTAAAGGTTTTACAAGATTCAACAATCAAAATCCATGATGAAATCATGCCTCAGATCGCTCATTTTGACCGCGATGCAGTCAAAATAGACTCTATCTTGAATAATCTAAAAACACTTAAAGCTGCTAAGGCGGACTTAGACACCACAGCAACAAAAAAGGAACTTGGTTTATTGAAAGCCAATCTGGAGAGTGCAACAGACCATATGATGGACTGGATGAAAGCATATAAACCCGACAGTACCGATATCAAATATTTTGAAGTCGAATTACAAAAAGTATCAGACATGAAGAAAATATTTGATGCTGTCTCCAAGGAGAGCCAAGATAAATTAAAGAACTTCTAGGCGAGCCGCGCTGCTCACTACTTCCTTACAGCAGGATAGAAAAGCCCAATAGGGTAAATTGATAATAAAAGAATACAAACGGATGAAATCTATAATTAAACTTTGTTGTGCTACGGGCCTATTGTTTGGTTTATTTTCTTGCAAAAACACGAGCCAGTCCAACTTACCAATTTATGGCGAACGGGAAGCCGTCGAAAAAACAGTTGATGGAAAACAAGTGATAGATACGGTTTATCATACCATACCGGCATTTAAGTTTTTGAATCAGGATAGTGTGATGATCTCAGAGAAGGATTTCGAGGGAAAAGTATACATCGCAAACTTCTTTTTTACCCATTGTCCAAGTATCTGCCCGACAATGAACCGTAATTTGCTCAAAATCTATACACAATATAAGGACAATGATGCGGTCCGTTTTTTGTCCCATAGTATAGATTTTAAATATGACCAACCTTACGTATTGAAAGATTACGCAAATAAATTAGGCGTAAGCAATGACCATTGGCAATTTGTTTCAGGTACAAAGGCAGATATATATGGTATAGCCAACCAATATATGGTTTACACGGCTGAGGATAAAAATGTACCCGGAGGTTATGATCACCAAGGTTATCTTGTCTTGATTGACAAAGATAAACGCATCCGTGGCGCTTATGACGGCACTAATGATGAGCAGGTAAAAAAACTAATGGATGACTTACCAAAGCTATTGAACGAAGCTAAAAAGTAATATGCGGACCCTCTTAACGACCTTCTTTATTATCGGATGCCTATTATCGGCTTTGATCGGCTGTCAAAGCGAAATTGATATTAGGACAGCACAATACACGGTAAATGGTCAAAAAGTGTATATAACACATTGTCAGAATTGCCATGGCGAAAAAGGAGAAGGATTGGGGAACCTCTACCCACCGCTCACAGACACCAAGTTTTTGAAAAAAAATCACCAGAAGCTTGCCTGTATCGTTAAACATGGAGCAACAGGGGAACTTGAGGTCGCAGGCAAGAAATTCAATAACACGATGCCAGCTTCAAATCTTTCCGCTGTTGATATTGCTTATGTACTGACCTATATCAATACAAAGATCAATAAGGGCAAGGAAATATTTCCCTTAAATGAAGTGGAAAAACAATTAAAAAATTGTCAATAAAAAAAGGAACTTGTATAAAGTTCCTTTTTTTATGAGGCCTAATGCCAAAAAGCCACGTTAAATCCAGCCGACTAAAAAATAATCATCCAAAGCCAAAACAATTTAAATCTTTTTTCCTTATTGTAGTATTGATCCAAATTGTTTAGCTTTTATTGATTTATAACAATAATTTGACATTTTGGATTCAAATTAATCACTAATTTTGCAACCGAATGAACGTTCGATTGATGCAGACAAATGAAAAAATTGCAGCTGTCTTTGCTGCCACACTTAAACTGATACACACAAACGGTTTCCACGGGACGCCAATGAGTAAGATCGCACAGGAATCCGATGTAGCGATAGGAACTATCTACCACTATTTTCCCTCTAAAGATGATTTGATCTTTGCGCTGTTCAAACATTGCCGGTCAATCTTGAACGATTACATATTTGATGGGATAAAAGAAGACTTTGATTATAAAGCTTCTTTTTTTCATGTGTGGCGCAACTTTGTTCAGTTCTATTTAGAAAATGGACGGATCTTCAGTTTTTTTGAACAGTTTTTTTCCTCACCTTATTACGAGAAGAATAAAGCTGAGATACAGGAACCTGTCGGTGGCCAAAACAAAGTACTCGACTTTTTGCAAGAAGGCATTGACAAAAAAATTTTAAAACAAGTAAATGTTCACCTACTGGTGGCTAGTTATATCGGAGTGGCTTTGTCCACAGTACATAGCATCAAATTCAAAGATCTTCACTTCTCCGAACAGAATATGAAGGAGCTGATGGAAATAATTTGGGATGGCGCTGTCAATAGAAATAAAATAATTAATGAGATATATGAAGTTTAATAAAATCGTTTATTCCTTAGCGACCCTGTCGCTGTTGAGTAATACAGGATTTGCACAACAGCAATCTGAAAACTTGCCGCCAAATGCGACGCTTCAGCAGCTGATAGATTATGCACTACGCAATCAAATTTCTGTAAAACAGGCACAATTGGATGAAGCCATCGGTGAAAAGGATATCGATATCTCCCTCTCGGGCTGGTACCCACAATTAGGTTTGAAAGGAAGCTACAACTACAATGTGATTGTCCCTGTGGTCAATATCGGTGGAAATAATATCAAAATGGGGCAGAATAATGCCAGTGCATTGACGCTACAAGCCGATCAGCAATTGTTGAATCCCGAATTGATACAGGCAAAAAAGGCTGCCTCATTAGTTCGCTTAGGCAACAAGCAAAACACCGAAAGCAAAAAAATAAATGCGGTTGTGGAAGTCAGCAAAGCTTATTATGACATCCTAACAACAGAGGAAATGATTAAAATTGTCCGCGAAAATATTGCTAGGCTCCAAAAGCAGCTGAAAGACGCAAAATCGCAATATGATGTTGGAGTGGTTGACAAAACGGATTTTAAAAGAGCGCAGATCGCTTTGGCCAATTCCAACGCAGACGAAAAACGTAATGTCGAATTACGAAAATATAAATATGAATACCTGAAACAGCTGCTAGCATTGGATAAAGGCCAAAATCTTACTTTATCATTCAGTAACAGTAACATGGAATCCGAAATTTTATTGGATACCACAGCTGCTGTGAGTGTTTCCAATCGGATCGAATTCCAACAATTGGAAACATCGAAAAAGATTCAACAATTGAACACGCAATATTTTAAATGGACCTATTTACCTAGCATAAGTGCCTTTTATAACTACGCATTCAATTATCGGAATGATAAATTCAGTAAACTCTATAACGACAATTTTCCGGGTTCTGTCGCAGGTTTGAATCTCTCTTTTTCTATTTTCGACGGATTCAAACGAAAAAAACAAGTCAATAAATCCAGGTTGCAGGAGGAACGTATTGACTGGGATATCAAGAATCTGGAAAACAGTATCAATACGGAGTATGCCTTATCAAAAGCCACATACAATGCTAATCTAAATGATTGGAAAACGGCAAAAGAGAATGTAGAATTGTCCAAAGAGGTTTATGAAACAATCAAATTGCAATACGATGAGGGAATCACAAAATACCTGGATTTAATGACGGCTGAAAATGATCTCAAAATAACGCAATTCAATTATCTGAGTGCGCTCTATGCATTGCTATCAAGTAAATTGGATGTTCAAAAAGCAGTTGGGGCAATCCAAACTAATTAATCAATTCAAACGGAAACTAATACAAATCATGAATAAAAGACAATTATTATTCGCTTTCTTCCTTGGGACGGCTTTAGTATGGACCTCTTGTGGAAATAAAGATGCAAAAAAGCAAGGTGCAGCACAGGCTCAAGCCGAGAAGGTTGTTCCTGTTACCTTTGGCGCAGCATCACATGAGACTGTTACGGGAACCATAAGTTACCCAGCAACAGTCAAACCGTTGAACGAAGCAGACCTATTTGCAGAAGTAAGCGGTTATATTACCAAAATATATGTTTCAGACGGTGCCGTGGTCTCTAAAGGTCAAGCCTTATATGAGATTGACGGGACACGTTATAATGCAGCGGTACAACAGGCCAAAGCAAGTCTTCAAATCGCACAGACAGACCTTGACCGTCAAAAAAGAGATTTAGCGCGTTACCAAACATTAGCGGACAAAGATGCGATCGCTAAACAGGTTTATGATAATGCCGTTTCAAATGTTGCTTCTTCGCAAGCACAGGTAGAATCTGCACGCGCTGCATTGGTAACAGCCAATACAAACCTGTCCCGTTCTACGATTCGTGCGCCATTCTCCGGAACCATTGGTATATCACAGGTACGCTTAGGTGCTTTGGTCAATCCTGGTACTACGCTATTGAATACATTATCCTCAACAAGTCCGATTGCCATTGAGTTTCAGGTCAACGAAAAAGATATCAGCAAGTTTGCTCAAATGCAGAGCAGCCATGCTTCTTCGGACCTTTCGCTTTTATTACCGGACGGAAGTACCTATGAAGGTAAAGGAAGCATAACGACCATTGACCGTGCTGTTGATCCAGCGACAGGAACAATTAAAATACGGGCTACATTCCCGAACAATGCCAATGCGTTAAGAGCGGGCATGAATATTACCATGAATGTATCCACCACATCGGCAACTGAAGAAATCGTTGTCCCTTACAAAGCAGTCTTCGAGCAATTGGGTGTGTTCAATTTATATGCCGTTAACGATAGCAGCAAAGCTGAAATCCGTCAGGTAAAATTGGGTATTAAAGCCGGTGATAAAATCGTTATCAAAGAGGGTGTCAAAGACGGTGAGAAAATCGTTGTTGATGGAGCCATGAATGTCCAAAATGGTGTTAAAGTTGTCGATGCTGCCACTGCTGCCCAACAAGCTGCAAAAGGCGCTCCGAAAGGAAAATAACAGCATTAATTTTTAAAGAGAATCTAAAAGATATAGAATGATTTCAGAAGTATTTATTAAGAGGCCAGTTACCGCAATCGTTATTTCGATATTGATTTCAATCATCGGAGTTATTGCTGTATCTACGTTGCCAATTAGCCAGTACCCTTCTATTGCACCTCCAACCGTAACAGTTACAGCAAACTATACGGGCGCAGATGCACAGACGGTTGAGCAGACCGTGACAACTCTGATCGAGAGTCAGATCAATGGTACACCTGGCATGATTTATATGTCGTCAAATAGTACTTCAAATGGTCAAGCAACAATTACTGTCACATTTGAAGTAGGTACCGACATCGATATCGCAACCCTAGACGTCCAAAACCGCGTCGGGATTGCAGAACCTGCCCTTCCAGAAGCTGTTAGACGTTTGGGGATCACTACCCGTAAAGCCAACAACGATATCTTGATGTTGGTGGCTTTAACATCACCCAAAGGAACCAGAGATGAAAATTTTCTGGCCAATTACAACAACTTGTACGTCAAAGATGCGTTATTGCGTGTCAAAGGTGTCGGTGATGTAACGGCCTTCGGTCAACCTTTCTCCATGCGTGTATGGTTAGATGCCAACAAATTGGCTAATCTAAGCATGACACCTGCAGATGTTTCCGCAGCTATTGCCGAACAAAATACCCGTATACCGGGAGGTAGTGTCGGAGCACGCCCACAAGAGTCTTCGACCGTATTTGAATATCCTATTATTACGGATAGTGACCTTTCTAATCCGGAGGACTTTGAAAATATTGTCGTAAAGACCAATAAAGATGGATCCATTGTACTTTTAAAGAATGTCGCACGCGTAGAACTGGGACAATTTAGTTATGGAACTTCTTCCAAAGTAAATGGAATGACCTCATCTGCGATGATGATCAACCAGACACCGGGTGGAAACGCCGTTGAATCTGCAGAAGGTATTGTTGCTGCCCTGGAAAAATTAAAGCAATCCTTTCCAACGGACGTTGATTACACCATCAGTTACGAGACCGTTTCTGTAGTAAATGCATCCATTTCTTCGGTAATCCATACCCTGGTGGAAGCATTACTTTTGGTAACCTTTGTGGTATTCTTCTTCTTACAAAGCTGGAGAGCAACATTAATCCCTGTTCTAGCGATTCCAGTGTCGATTATTGGTACATTCATCTTCTTCCTGATGTTTGGTTTCTCAGTCAACAACCTGACGATGCTTGCCTTTGTACTGGCCATCGGTATTGTGGTGGATGACGCCATCGTTGTGGTGGAAGCGGTACAGCACTATATTGACCACTATAAACTAGATGCAAAAGAAGCGACCCGTCGCGCAATGGGTGATATTACTGCGCCGGTTATCGCGATTGCCTTGATCTTGGCCGCGGTATTCGTTCCAGTAGGATTTATTCCGGGGATGGTGGGTAAACTGTATCAACAATTTGCGATTACCATTGCCGTATCGGTTATGTTATCCGCATTTATTGCCCTCTCCCTGACACCTGCGCTATGTTCAATTTTATTGAAACCAACAGCTGTACACGAAGGTGCAAAAGGATTGAACAAGTTCTTCTACAAATTCAACGTTTGGTTTGAGAAAGTGACGATCAAGTACTCACGCGGTGTAAAACAAGCCATCAAAAAGGCGCCGCTTGTATTGATTATCCTTTTATGTATCTTTATCGGTACAGGTTATATGTTTACCACCAAGCCAACAGGATTTATTCCTTCTGAAGACGGTGGTGCATTCTTCGCTGGTGTCACTTTACCTGAGGGTTCATCTTCTGCCCGTACCAATGAAGTATTAAAAGAGATCGAGGACGATTTACACAAGACCTTCCCTGAAATCAAATACGTTACAGCCATCTCGGGTATCAATATTTTGAACCGTGCCTTCAAATCAAATGGTGCAACGCTATTCGTCTCCCTAAAACCGTGGGAAACACGTACACGTACCGCAAACGATATCGCTGGCATGATCATGGGTAAATACATGGCTTATACGAAAGCTCGCGTATTGGCAGTAACGCCACCGGCAATCCCAGGTTTGGGTACTTCCGGCGGTTTCTCCCTACAAATTCAAGATTTACAAACAGTAAATATCAAAGATTTTGAAGCCACTGTAGGTAAATTTCTTATGGCGGCCAACCAACGTCCTGAAATTGGAATGGCCTATACCATGTTTAACACCAATTCGCCAAACTACAAATTGGAAGTAAATCGTGAACAGGCAAAACGTATGGGCGTACCGATCTCAAGTATCTATTCGACAATATCGGCCTATTTAGGAAGTAGCTATGTCAATGACTTTACGAAATATGGCCGTAGCTACCGTGTCGTTACACAAGCCGATATCCCCTACCGGATGAACATTGAAGACATCAACAAGCTGTATGTCAACAATACGATGGGCAATCCAGTGCCGATGGGTACCTTGGTGAAGTATGAGCTAATAACAATGCCTTCAATCATCAACCACTACAATATTTTTAGAAGTATCGAGATCAATGGTAGTTCTGCCCCAGGATATTCTTCTGGAGATGCGCTGAAAGCTTTGCAAGAAGTTGCGGCGCAGACATTACCAGAAGGATTTGACTATCAGTTCTCAGGTCTTTCATTACAAGAGATGCAGTCCGGATCGAAGACCGTTCAGATCTTTGCTTTATGTATCTTATTTGTATTCTTGCTGTTGGCAGCGTTGTATGAAAGCTGGTCTGTTCCATTCTCTATCCTCCTATCGGTTCCTTTAGGGGTATTTGGAGCAATCTTGACCTTAACGTTGATACCGTCTTTAGATAATAATATCTATGCACAAATCGGTCTGGTAACCATCATTGGTCTTGCGGCCAAGAATGCGATCCTAATTGTGGAATTTGCCAAAGAACGGGTTGATATCGGGATGAATCTCTATGAAGCGACATTAGACGCTGTAAAATTGCGTTTACGTCCGATTATCATGACCTCTTTTGCATTCATCCTGGGTATTATTCCATTGATGTTATCACACGGTGCTGGTGCCATATCTCGCCAAACAATCGGTTGGACGGTATTCGGTGGTATGACTGCGGCAACACTGTTGGCAATTTTTATCGTACCGGTTCTATTCGTTGTGATCACACGAATGGCTTACGGTAAGAAAAAATTGGCTGAATTAGAAGCTAATTTTGATGAAGAAAAAGCGAAGAACTTAAGTGCACATTAAGCAAATAAAATTTGCAGTATGCGCTAAGAACGGACTATATACCATAAGACGCCTTTCCTTCTGACGAAGGAAAGGCGTCTTTCTTTTGGCTCATCCAATTATAATTTTTAATTTTACCACACACTATTAAATAGATATGTCACCTGAATCACAACGTAAATTTGAACAGCTAAATCTTCTTGCCGAATCCTATGATGCCCTACTATTTGACGTCGACGGTACTTTGGCCGACAACATGGATGCCCATAAACAAGCGTATAAAGCTGCCGCCGAACAATATGGTGTCACTTTGGATGTCACTCTTATTGACGAAACGGCCGGCTGGCCTACGGTCGCTGTTGCAGAGGAAATCAGTAAACGCTATGGCGTAGATTTCAATTATCAAGAATTCTCAACATTGAAGTCCACCATATTTCGGGACGAATATGTCTTTAAAACAAAGCCGGTAGATTATGTTGTTGAACATTTAAAATATCAAAAGGGTAAAAAACATATTGCTGCTGTCTCAGGAGGCACAAGAACAACCTTGTCGATGACTCTGACAACCATAGGTGTATGGGATGACCTGGAAACATTGGTGTGTGCCGGTGATACAGCAGAAGGTAAACCCTCGCCGCAACCGTTCTTACTCGCTGCTTCACAGTTGAATATTGCTCCAGAAAAATGTTTAGTCTATGAAGATGGAGTTCCGGGGGTAGAAGGTGCAAAAGCCGCCGGAATGGGCTGGGTTCGTGTAGACGAGCTATAATCGATCAAATAAAGACGCTACAAAAAGCCCCCGAATTTTCTATCGAGGGCTTTTCTTTTATTCCTGCGCTCCCTCCTTTCAGACTGTTCAATTCTGGAAGGGGTTCGCGTCTACTTTTTGCATAGCTTCTTTCTAAACTAAAAGCTAGTGATAATTTTCACACCACCATTACTGTAATTCAGATCAGACGATCTTAAACCACCAACCGGTATTTTATAATAGGGTTCCACAGAAATGGAAAGTTTTCCTACTTTCTGTTTTCTTCCGACCGAGAAATTCACAAAACCATTTACACCTTTATCATCCACATTCTTTTCGGTGGATTTTTGCTTATATTCTGTATTGTTGGTTTCGTAAATGGTCGCGCGTTCCTGATCCAGTAAACCAACATAAGAAACCCCAACAGAGGTATAAAAATTCTTAGTGATTGCATAGCGAACATCAACCGGAATATCCACCGTCAAAATTTTACCGGAGACACGTTCGTTGCTTTTGGCATCTTTTGCATCGGCTAAACCCTTTGCAAAAGCATTACTCAAACCATTGGGTTGCGAAAGATAACTTGGTGCGTTCATTTCAAAAGAATTGGAAGCCATCGCCGGTGTAATGGGTGTATTTCCCGAAACAGCGCCATAGTGTTGGATAGAAGCACCTGAACGAATGCTGACCTTACTCGAAACATTATAGGCCAGGGCAACTCCTCCACCAAGAGTAATACTTTCAGAAGTGGAAGCTGGAGACACAAATGCGCCCATTTCCCATTTTCTATCGAGATCATTGTTGCTTTTTAACATCACACTACTCTTCTGGTTTCCCTGTTGTCCAGCATATAGTGCCGCAAGACGTGCAGCCTCACGTTGGATCTGTGTAGAAGAAACAGCTGTATTTGAGTTCGTTGATATCACATTTGAATGTGTTGCTGTGGCAACCTTAGTCCCTGTCGTGATATCTGTCGAAGCAGTAACTGTAGGGTCATCCAAATTGATCTGTGCGGATAGTGTACTATTTCGCAGTTGCATGGCCTGCCCACCCAAAGCGGCTAAATTATTTGATACACTGATATTATTTCCACGTACTGCCTTTCCACCAAATAGCACAAACTGTTGTTGCTGACTGTTATCGGCAGGTTGGCTTTCCACTTTCGAATACGTAAACGGTCTATCCCGCAATAGCTCTTGCGCACTTAGCCCCTGCTCGGCAGTAACATCAGACAATGAGCGTTGAATAGATTCTTTTAAATCTTTATTATACGCGAGAACCTCGCTATTTTTATCATTTTGCGTTAAAACTGCAGAAGACGGAGCTACCGAAGAATTATTTTTCAAACCCCAATACCCCACACCAAAACATAAAAGTACCGCGGCAGCCGCGCTCCAATATTTCCAGGCGGAAGAAGGCGGGGCTGCTACCCCATGCTTTGATGCAAACTTTTCCCAGGAGCCTTCACGATATGGTAGCTCATGGTCTTTTAATTGCCCAATGATTTCTTCTATCAATTCTTTTTTCTTATTGCCTTCCATTGTAACAACAATATTTATCTTATTTCTTGAACTACACCTGTATAGTCCAAGTATAATTTTCTCAGTTTTTGTTTTGCCCTTGTCAGATAAGTACGCGAAGTACTATCCGGTATATTTAGCATCTGGGCAATTTCATCATGTGAATACCCTTCTATTTCATAGAGATTAAAAATAGTTTTTTGAATTTCGGGAAGCTGATCCAACAGACTCAGAATTTCATTCACTTCTAAGCGGCTGTCCAATTGAACCGACGGTGTGTGCATATCCCCTTCAGCCATATCTTCCACGGAATACATTTGTTTTTTACCCCTCAAAAAATCAATAGAGATATTGGCCGCGATTCGACCGATCCAGGCCCTAAATGACTTTTCAAGGTTCTCTGCATCGATATCCATATTAAAGGATTCCAACTTTCGAAAGATCCGGACAAAGCTCTCATTCACAAGTTCCTCGGCATCCACATCCTGTTTGACATAGCGGATAATGATTGCCATGAGGTAGCCATAATATTTTTTATAGACGAAAGCCTTTCCGTCCTCACGATTTCGCAAGCAACGCTCCAGGGCATCATGTAAAGATGATAGCTTCTTGTTATAAAAATATGACTGAATAATTCCCACTTAAACTATTTTAATATTAAGCTTCAAATAACGAAAATAAAATTATAAAACTTAAAATCAAATAGTCGAATGTCCCCGCTTAATATCACTATTTAACTATTTTTATTCTCCTAACGGTTCCGGTTTATATTTCGCTACACTGCTTTCAAAAAAATGAATAAAAAGAATTGAAAAAAATGGCTATTTTTGCATGATTTTCACATTTTAAATATTATTCAGACCGAATGAGTACTGTATTATCCGAACAGGAACAACTTAGAAGACAGGCGATGCAATCGTTGTTGGATATGGGAATCGAGCCTTTTCCAGCAAATGAATTTGTCGTCAACGCACACGCTGCCGATATTTTAGAAAACTACGATAGAGATAAATTGAATTATAAGAACATTACCATTGCCGGACGTATCATGAGCCGTCGTGTTATGGGAAGTGCTTCATTTTTTGAAATTCAAGATTCTACCGGACGTATCCAGGCCTATATCAAGCGTGATGACGTATGTCCTGATGAAAATAAAGATCTCTATAATGTCGTTTTCAAGAAACTATTGGATATTGGCGATATTGTAGGTGTCAGAGGATATGTTTTCACAACGCAAACCGAAGCTATCGCAATACACGTTGAAGAACTTACCGTATTATCCAAATCTTTGCGCCCGCTTCCAATCGTTAAATCTGCAGAAGGAAAAACTTTCGATGCGTTTACGGATCCGGAGCAACGTTACAGAATGCGTTATGTGGACTTGATCGTGAACCCTGCCAATAAAGAAATATTTGTAAAACGTACCAAGCTTTTCAATGCCATGCGTCAATTCTTTAATGATGCTGGTTATATGGAAGTGGAGACACCTGTTTTGCAGTCTATCCCCGGTGGTGCCACTGCACGTCCATTTATCACACACCATAATGCACTGGATATTCCTTTATATCTTCGTATCGCCAATGAACTTTATCTAAAAAGATTGATCGTGGGTGGTTTTGACGGTGTGTATGAGTTTTCAAAGAACTTCCGCAACGAAGGAATGGACCGTACCCATAATCCCGAATTTACGGCAATGGAAATCTATGTAGCCTACAAAGACTACAATTGGATGATGGATTTTACAGAACGCCTTTTGGAATATTGTGCTGTGGCAGTCAATGGTACCACTGAAGCAACTTTTGGTGAGCATAAAATTGATTTCAGAGCGCCATATAAGCGTATTTCCATGACCGATTCCATCAAAGAATTTACAGGATTTGATATCACAGGCAAAACCGAAGATGAAATTCGTGTTGCTGCGAAAGGCATGGGAATCGACGTCAACGAAACAATGGGTAAAGGCAAGCTAATCGACGAAATTTTCGGTGCCAAATGTGAAGGGAACTATATCCAACCAACATTCATTACGGATTATCCAAAAGAAATGTCACCATTGACAAAGAAACATAGAGACAATCCGGATTTAACAGAACGTTTCGAGTTAATGGTCTGTGGAAAAGAGATTGCCAATGCTTACTCGGAATTGAATGACCCGATTGATCAACGCGAACGCTTTGAGGATCAATTACGTCTTTCAGAGAAAGGTGACGATGAAGCGATGTTTATCGACCAGGATTTCTTGCGTTCATTAGAATATGGTATGCCTCCTACTTCTGGTTTGGGAATAGGTATGGATCGCCTGATTATGTTCCTGACAAATAATGCTTCTATTCAAGAAGTATTGTTCTTCCCACAAATGCGTCCAGAGAAAGTAGCAAAAGTTGCTGATGTGAAAGACTATGAAGAGCAAGGCATTCCAGCGGAATGGGTACCAGCTCTACAAAAAATGGGTTTTACAACCATTGAAGCATTAAAAGAAGCCAATCCGAATAAAGTTTTCAATGATCTGGGTGGTATGCGTAAAAAGCTAAAACTAGAGATAGCGATGCCGAGCAAAGAGGATGTACTTGCTTGGTTTAACTAACCGACTACAGCATATAAAAGGCGTGTCTGAAAAAATCGGATACGCTTTTTTTATAAAATCCTTACCCAAGAAAGGGTACACTAAATTGCAAACATTTTCTATATTTACGTATCTTGAAATAAAAATTGCTTTAGCGTATGAAGAGCATACTTGCCCTTGATGGCGGTGGTATTCGGGGAATTATTCCGGCTATGATACTTGTGGCTTTGGAGGAGAAATTACAGAAAAAAACAATGGATACCAATGCACGTATCGCCTCCTATTTTGATTTTATTGCCGGTACAAGCAGTGGTGGGATTCTGACAAGCATCCTACTATTCCCGGAAGAGGGAAATCCCACGCACCCAAAGTTTTCAGCACGCGACGCCCTAAACCTATTTGTCAATCACGGGACAGAAATCTTTCACACCTCAAAATGGCGACGTTTTCTGGGCGGATTTGGTCTGGTCAGTGAATTGTATTCCTCAGTTGCCTTATCCAATGTGCTGGACAAATATTTTCAGAATGCACGGCTAAGTCATCTCATCAAGCCATGTATTATCACGGCTTACAATATCGAGCTCCGTAAAAATCATTTTTTCAGACAGCAAAAAGCCATTACACATGGCGAAGCGCGCGATTTTTATCTAAAGGACGTATGTAAGGCAACCTCAGCGGCTCCGACCTTCTTTCCTGTTGCTGAAATATATTCGATATCAAACACCAGATACCCGCTCATAGATGGTGGTGTATTCGCGCAAAACCCCTCGATCTGTGGTTTGCTGGAAGTCCTAAAAGCTTTCAATAGTACACAGATCAATGATGTATTTATGGTATCCTTGGGTACCGGCGTTTCAAAGACAGCATATAATTACGAACACTTCAAGAAAAAACTTGCGATCCAGATTGGCCCCGCCCTAGTCGATATTATGACAAGTGCTTCTTCTGAAAGTACCGAATTTTTTATTAAGCAATTGTTCAGGAACAATGGCAAACAGCAGAATTATATCCGCCTGGAACCGGCAAACCTGTCCAGTATCAATGCTTCCCTAGATGCTGCCTCACCAAATAATATACAGAAACTCATATCCCTATCCGATAAGCTGATCAGCGAACATGAGGATACGCTGGATTATATCATCGAACACCTCATCAAAGAAAAGAATCAGAATAAGAAGAAAAATCCATGGAGCCAGTTGATGGATAAATTCTAAAAGGTTACTTTTACGCATATTTAAATCTATTATGGCATTAAACTACGTTTGGGTTGCATTTTTTTTAATCACATTTGCCGTAGCCCTAGTAAAACTTATCTTCTTCGGAGACACCGAAATTTTCCAACAAATTGTCAACTCGATCTTTGACAGTGCTAAAAACGGAGCCGAAATCTCCTTAGGACTGATAGGAATGATGAGTTTCGCTCTAGGGATCATGAAAATTGGTGAAAAAGGTGGTATGATCAATATCTTCGCAAAAATCGTAGGTCCTTTCTTCCATAAATTATTTCCTGAAGTCCCTAAAAACCACCCTGCTCTTGGATCTATCCTAATGAATTTTTCCGCCAATGCACTTGGCTTGGATAATGCAGCTACCCCTTTGGGACTTAAAGCAATGAAGGAGCTTCAGGAACTCAATCCCAATAAGGACACAGCAACAAATGCACAGATTATGTTTATTGTACTCAATGCATCCAGTCTGACCTTATTGCCGATTTCGATTATGGCTTACCGCAAGGAAGCAGGTGCACCAGATCCTTCGGATGTCTTTCTTCCGATTTTGATTGCAACATTCTTTTCCACCTTGGTCGCATTGATTCTTGTAGCCATCTATCAGAAAATAAATCTATTCAACCGGGTAGTTTTGGGCTATTTAGGTGCCATGTGTTTATTTATCGGTGGATTGCTTTACTATTTTTCAGGTTTACAGCAATCTGAAATTGAAGTCTTCAGCAAGGTATTTGGTAATGTAATCTTGTTTAGTTTATTCACTTCGTTTATCGGATTGGCGCTGTTCCGCAAAGTCAACGTTTACGATTCCTTTATTGAGGGTGCCAAAGAAGGTTTTGAAGTTTCTGTCAAGATTATCCCCTATCTGGTAGCTATGTTGGTCGGTATTGCTGTCTTTAGAGCTTCCGGAACGATGGATTATATGGTTGCTGGGATATCCAAAGGTATTGCTCTATGTGGTTTAGATACGTCTTTTGTAGATGCTCTTCCTGTTGCATTTATGAAACCGCTTAGCGGCTCGGGTGCCCGAGGACTAATGGTCGATCTGATGAATGCCAAAGGTCCGATGGATTTTGCTGCCCGCGTTGCCTGTGTGATCCAGGGTTCTACAGAGACAACATTTTATGTACTAGCAGTCTACTTTGGTGCCGTGGGTATAAAACGGACAAGACATGCCCTACCTTGCGCTCTTTTGGCTGAATTGGCTGGTGTGGTAGCGGCGATTATTATCTCTTATATCTTTTTCAAATAGTGTTTATTGTCAGCTATTAGTTGAAAAAACAATAGCAAATAAACACTTAAATGAATTAAACCGGGAGACAAGTAAAGTAGATAAATAATGATCTATGTGTATTCAATCAGTTAAGGATCGCTTCAAAGCATTTGAATGCATAGACAAATGAATAAATAATTAGAGACGAATGAAAAAAACAATCGCACTGATCGCCCATGATGGCAAGAAACCAGAAATGGTTGCCTTTGTCAAAGACCACCAAGATTTGTTGGAACATGCTAATATCATCGCAACGGGAACAACGGGTTCCTATGTGCGGCAAACCGGATTACCTGTGGAGCTAAAATTAAGTGGCCCTATGGGCGGTGATGCACAGATCGCTGCATTGGCCGCTGAAGGTAAAGTGGATGGTATTATCTTCTTCCGTGATCCGCTCGGCAAGCATGCGCATGAACCCGACATTCAGATGTTAATGCGAGTATGCGACCTCTATAATGTTCCATTGGCAACAAATCCTGCTACTGGAAGCTTAATTATCGAAGGATTATTGGAAGATCTCGTTGACTAACAAAAAACTATTTTATTCAAGATGACGGAAAATGAAGTTATTGTCACCATAGGTGAAACTCCCTATACAACAACTGTACAATATGGCAAACACCAGATTATTGTCGATGAACCGGAAGATTTAGGGGGTCAGGATCAAGGGATAAGCCCTACACCGCTTTTACTTTCTTCTTTAGGCACATGTAAAGCTGTCACAGTAAAAATGTATGCTGATCGAAAAAACTGGCCCCTAGAAGAAGTTATGATCCGTCTTTCACACGAAATCCAGACCAGTGAACAGCAGCAGACGACCTATATACAATGTCACATTAGCTTCAAAGGCGATTTGGACGACGAACAAAAAAAGAGGTTATTTAAGATCGCTGAAAAATGTCCGGTGCATAAAATCTTAACTAATCCTATTGTAATAACTTCAAATCATTTGTAATTGTTTCTTGGGATAACGGACAACACTATTTATATTTGTCCGCACAAAAAATCTTCGTATAACAATCCATGCTAGTGAGGCAAAAGGATGCCGAAGGTTCTAATAGGCCTTTGAATCGAGCGGAAAGCTCAGTTTTGAAAGAATAAGCAGGAATCAAGAATACATACACGTTCAATAAAAATAGCAAACCGATGCAATTGGATCCACAAATAGCAATAGACTCTCCTTTTAGATCAATAAAACGGGAAGACTGGAAAAATCTAAATGGAAAAATATTGCACAACTTCAGTTCTGAAGATCTTGAAAATCTACATGCACTCAATGAGCCATTGACAAATCAGGAGATCGAAGAAGTTTACGTTCCTTTGAGCCATTTGCTAGAAATCCACATTGACCGTTTCCAAAGCCTTCATCAACGGACAAATCGCTTCTTCGGTAAAGAAGAGAGCAAATTGCCCTATATTATCGGCATTGCCGGATCTGTGGCGGTAGGAAAAAGTACAACAGCAAGAGTATTGCAACGGGTACTGAGTATGTTGCCTTCCAAACCAAAAGTAGATCTGGTGACAACAGATGGCTTCCTCTACCCCAATCAACAGCTGATCGAAAAAGGTATCCTCAACCGCAAAGGATTTCCGGAAAGCTATGATGCCAAACGGTTGATCCATTTCCTCTCTGCCGTCAAGTCTGGAGCCCCTAAGATTACTGTTCCGGTTTATAGCCACTTGGTTTACGATGTCCTGCCAGACGACCAACAGCAAATCATTGAACAACCGGATATCCTGATTGTCGAAGGTATTAACGTATTACAGGTTAACTCACAACGCCCACGTAAAGGCCATAGTGTATTCGTTTCCGACTTCTTCGATTATTCTATCTATGTACATGCCAGTGAGAAAAACCTCATCGAATGGTATACCAATAGGTTTGAATCCTTGCGCGCGACAGCCTTTCAGAATCCGGCTTCATTTTTCCATAAATATGCGGATATGTCACCTGAGGAGAGTCATGCCATGGCCGTGAACATCTGGAATGAGATCAACAAGCCCAATCTGATCAAGAATATCTTACCGACCCGTTACCGTGCCGATCTTATCCTAGAGAAAGGCAGCCACCACTTTGTCAAGAATGTGAAGGTCAGAAAGATCTAACTGAGCCGTCCCTTAAATTGAAGCACTTCATTCAGGATCTTGCTCTGCACCTGTTGGTGAATCCGATTGCTCGAAGATATGGTGCTGACTTCAACTTTGTATTTCACAAAGTCTTTGGCCAGGTCAGCTATTTTCACCGAGAAGCCCTGTCCGTGGTCTAAATTGGGATTATTCTGAAATAAAGGCTTAAAATATTGCTCCAACTCCTCCACAGCTGCCGCATGATCAACCGGCAACTCGAATTTCACAACTATTTTATTGGATTTCTGTGAGGTCTTGTTGACCAAAGTCGCGGTAAATACCAGGTTATTCGGAATCATCACAGCATCATCATCCTCGTCCCGGACAACTAGATTGGCCAAGGTAATATCAACAATTTTGCCCTGATACTCCCCGATTTTAATGCGATCACCGACAGAAAACTGATCCGAAAACATAATGATCAGACCCGATATCATATTTGTAATATATTCTCTAAAAATAACGGCAATGGCCATGGCAACGATCGTCATACTGGTGATAAAATCCTTCGGATTGATACCAACAGCAATCATCACACTTACAATAATAAAAAATACATTTCCTACGGTCGCCACCCGTGTGATGCCGAGCACGAAATTACCGCGCACAACCTGATGTTCATTTCTACTATTATAAAGTTTGACCAAAATAAAATGACCGATCGAAATCAGTACGCTGGCCGTCAGAAAAGTATTCAGTCCGTATGCAATATCCCGTATGCTATCTTTCTGTTTATAAAAAGCTTCAAACTGCACAAATGAAGCCGTCAGCGCAATAAGTAGTATGATCCGTACAATAAAAGAAATTGAAATAGATTTCGTCATTTTTAAACGTTGATGATTTGCAAATAAAAACAAATTTATCGTTTTCTCCACTGTCACCAAAGATTTTTTTGCGGCATGACGGAACTAAAAATGTTGCATAGCTAAACAATTTTACTTTACGTAAAAAGCATTATCAGGAAATACCTATCTTTGCCTAAAGACATTACATGCTATTAAATGAAGGAATCCAACGTGCAAACTGAACTCAACGTCACCGGAATGCATTGTACAAATTGTGCTATTTCAATCCATAAATACCTAGAAGACAACGGCGCTAAGGAGATTTACGTTGATTTCGCTTCAGATGAAGTAAAGTTTTCCGATATTCCGCAGGATCAGGTTCCACAGCTTGTTAAAGGCATCGAGTCATTGGGGTACAAAGTCATCAAGGACAAAGATGCCAGAGTAAGCTTCTGGAAATCAGTTGAGTTTAAATTTCTGATCTGTCTGCTCTTTACGATTCCACTCTGGAGTCACATGTTTGTGGATCTCCCCTTGCTTCATGACTCCTATATACAACTGGCTTTATGTGCGCCTGTCTATCTTGTTGGCTGTCTTTACTTTGGCAATAGTGCACTACGCTCGCTATGGAATAAAATGCCTAACATGGATGTGCTTATCTTTGTGGGTTCCACTGCAGCATTTGTCTATAGCGCTATTGGTACGTACTATAATCTGGGGCACGATTATCAATTTTACGAAACCTGTGCAACCATCATTACCTTGGTTTTTATGGGGAATGTACTTGAAAAACGTGCTGTTACCAAAACCACATCTGCGATCAAAGATCTAGTTAAATATCAAGACATTAAGGCGATTAAAATCCTCGACGATCAGGAGATTGAAATTACCGCTAAAGAGATTAAATCCGGAGATATCCTCAAAGTAAATACGGGAAGTCTGATTCCAGCAGATGGTGACATCCTGGATGGACATGGCTGGATAGACGAATCAATGATCACGGGCGAGAGCATGCCCATTGAAAAAACAAAATATGAAGCTGTCATTGGCGGGACACTGCTGACTGCCGGCAATATCAGAATCACGGCAACCAAAGTAGGTTCAAAAAGCGTGTTGTATCAGATCATTCAATTGATAAAAGACGCGCAGAGCAAAAAACCACCTATCCAAAAATTTGGTGATAAAGTAGCGGCCTATTTTGTGCCTATTGTTGTCACAATCGCCTTTTTCACCTTTTTTATTGCTTACTTTATTGCCCAGTTGCCCTTGCAGCAAGCCTTGATGAATGCCATTGCGACACTTGTTGTGTCTTGCCCCTGTGCAATGGGCCTGGCTACACCAACAGCAGTGATGGTAGGTCTCGGTCGGGCGGCCAAGCAAGGTATCCTCATCAAGGGTGGAAGCACAATTGAAGAGTTATCCGAACTCAAACAGATGGTCTTTGATAAGACAGGGACACTGACAACGGGCGATTTTAACATCAAGGCCATTCAGACCTTTGGTATCGAGCAATCTCAGGTCGAATCCATTATTGCACAACTGGAAAGCTACTCCAGTCATCCGATTGCCCAATCTATCCGTAAGCAGTTGAAGGAAATAAAGTCCTATCGTATTATTTTCAAGGAAGTCAATGAAATTAAAGGACAAGGAATATTTGCTACGGACACGAATGGGAACAGCTATTCCATCTGTAATGCCAAAATCGGCAAGAAGGATTATTCCAATCGATACGACCTGTCGCTGACGATTAATGAAGTTGTCATTGCAGGTATCGTTTTGGAAGATCAGATCAAGCCCTATGCAAAAGAGCTTATTCAGTATCTAAAAGATAAAGGGATCAGACCTATTCTATTAAGTGGTGACAGACAGAGTAAATGTGAACGGGCAGCACAAAAGCTTGGCATAGCTGACGTCTACTGGGAAAAATCGCCCAGCGAAAAACTGGCGATCCTATCTGAGCTCAAAAAGGCTGCTCCTACTGCGATGGTTGGTGATGGCATCAACGATGCTCCTGCCCTTACGGCAGCTGATGTCGGTATTTCTCTCGGTGACGCAACACATGTGGCCATTCAATCTGCGAAAGTAATCCTATTAAACAATGATTTGAAATCAATTGAAAAGCTGCTACAGATAGGGCATCACACCCTCCTGACCATCAAACAAAACCTCTTTTGGGCATTTGCGTATAACATCATTGCGATTCCATTAGCAGCTGTGGGGTTTCTGGGTCCCATGCTCGCAGCGTTGAGTATGGCCTTCTCCGATCTTATTGTGATCGGCAACTCGATCCGCCTACGCTTTAAAAAAATGAAATAAAAACAATACGGCATCAGTACCAAGACAATCCATAAAAGATTGTCTTTTTTATGTATATTAGGCTTCAATTCATTCGCTTTTGAGGTTAAATTTTTGTAACTTCGCATGCGTAGCAAGCCAATTAAAAAGGCTTGCTTACTAGTTTTATTGAAACCAAATTCATATGGCTGAAGAAACAGAAAACGACAACAATCTTGTTCCGGCAAACGACCGGATTATCCCAATCAATATCGAGGATCAGATGAAGTCTGCTTACATTGACTACTCCATGTCTGTCATTGTATCCCGGGCTCTTCCTGATGCACGTGACGGCATGAAGCCTGTACACAGACGTGTACTTTATGGTATGTTGGACTTAGGGGTTACCAGTGGCAAGCCTTATAAAAAGTCTGCCCGTATCGTTGGTGACGTATTAGGTAAATATCACCCACACGGTGATTCTTCCGTTTACGACACCATGGTTCGTATGGCTCAAGATTGGAGTTTACGCTATCCGTTGGTAGACGGTCAAGGTAACTACGGTTCCATTGACGGTGACCCTCCTGCGGCAATGCGTTATACAGAGGCGAGATTAAAAAAGATTGCCGAAGAAATGCTTTCCGATATCAACAAAGATACTGTTGATTTCCAAAATAACTTTGACGACTCTCTACAGGAACCTACCGTATTACCGACCCGTATCCCTAACCTTTTGGTTAATGGAGCTTCTGGTATCGCTGTAGGTATGGCAACGAATATGGCGCCACATAACCTGTCTGAAGTAATTGATGGTACCATTGCCTTCATCGATAACCGCGATATTGAAGTACCTGAATTGATGCAGCATATTAAAGGTCCTGATTTTCCAACTGGGGCATTGATCTATGGTTATGCTGGTGTTCAAGATGCTTGTAATACAGGTCGTGGCCGTATCGTCATGCGTGCAAAAGCAGAAATTGAAACAACCAAATCTGGAAAAGAACAAATTATTGTGACCGAAATCCCTTATCAGGTGAATAAGGCCAATATGATTGAACGTACTGCTGATCTGGTTAACGAGAAGAAACTGGAAGGTATTTCTGCTATCCGTGACGAATCTGACCGTACAGGTATGCGTGTCGTTTATGATATTAAACGTGATGCTAATGCGAATGTCGTATTAAACAATCTATTTAAATACACAGCCCTACAAACTTCTTTTTCAGTCAATAACATCGCCTTAGTTAAAGGAAGACCTGTGCTGATGAATCTAAAAGATATGATTCGTGAGTTTGTTGAACATAGACACGATGTCATCGTCAGACGTACACGTTACGAATTGGCGGAGGCTGAAAAACGTGCTCACATCTTAGAAGGATATCTGATCGCGTTGGATCATTTGGATGAAGTCATTAAATTAATCCGTAACTCCGATACACCTGAAGATGCGCGTCTTGGATTAATGGAGAAATTTGGTTTATCCGATCTTCAGGCACGTGCGATTCTGGATATGACCTTGCGTCGTCTGACAGGACTGGAACGTGATAAGATCAAAGAAGAATATGCTGAATTGATGAAAACAATTGATTATTTGAAATCTATATTGGCAGACGAAGAACTCCGTATGAAGATCATCAAAGATGAGTTGATTGAGATCAAAGAAAAATATGGTGACGAACGTAGATCTCAGATTGTACACTCTGCGGAAGACATGCGCATGGAAGACTTTATTGATGACGAAGAAATCGTGATCACCATCTCCCACAACAGCTATGTAAAACGCACGCCATTATCAGAATATAAACGTCAAGGTCGTGGTGGTCGTGGATCAATCGGAACAAATACACGTGAAGAGGATTTCACAGAGCATATTATTACAGCTTCAGCGCACAACTATATGCTCCTATTTACCGAAGCAGGCCGCTGTTTCTGGTTACGTGCATTTGAGATTCCTGAAGGAAGCCGGACATCGAGAGGCCGTGCACTTCAAAACATCATCAATGTACCGAAGGAAGAGAAAATTAAGGCATTTATCTTAGTGAAGAACCTGAAAGACCAAGAATACTTGGAAAACAACTTCATTATCATGTGTACTAAAAAAGGTACCATCAAGAAAACGTCTTTAGAAGCTTATTCCCGTCCGAGAGCAAATGGTATCAATGCGATCAACATCAACGAAGGTGATCAATTAATCGAAGCTTGTTTAACCACAGGAAGCAGCGAAATTGTGATGGCACTACGCTCAGGAAGAGCAATCCGCTTTAATGAGTCTACCGTTCGTCCAATGGGTCGTACAGCAACAGGAGTTCGCGGTATTACATTGTCTGCCGAAAGTGATGAGGTGATTGGCATGATTAGTGTCAATGATTCAGAAACAACTGTATTGGTGGTTTCGGAGAAAGGCTACGGAAAACGTACCGATATCGAAGACTACCGTGTCACAAATCGTGGTGGTAAGGGAGTCAAAACAATCAATGTAACCGATAAAACAGGTGAATTGGTTGCGATAAAAGGTGTTACAGACGCTGAAGACCTAATGATCATCAATAAGTCTGGTATCGTTATCCGGATTGCTGTAGAAGGATTACGTGTGATGGGCCGTGCAACACAGGGTGTGAGACTCATTAATCTGAAAGACAACGACGAGATTGCTTCCATTACGAAAGTAGATCGTGAAGAAGAATCTGACGAGGAATCTGGGGATATCGAAAATTCAACAGAAGGAGATAACGAAGGATCGGCTTCCGAAGAAAATATAGATTCAAACGAAGAATAAACTGCATGAAAAACTTACTGATATCATTGTTAATATCTGCAAGTAGTTTAACTGTTGCTGCCCAATCAAATTTGAAAGAGGGCAGCAACAGTTTTGCTTTATATACCAAAACTGGTGACTTCAAACATCTCGAAAATGCCAGAAAGTTTGCTGACGCCGCATTTCTAACAAAAAAAGATACGTCTGCTGTCAATAATAACCTTTTAAGGGCTTTGGTATATAGCTCATTGGCGGTTGCAGATTCAACTAGAAAACAGCAGTATAAACTAGACCCGATAGATATATCCATCAAATCGCTAAAATTGTTGGATGCAAAAAAGGCGCGTCGGAATTTTCCTGCAGAGATGGACTATGTTCGTCAAAATCTTGCAGGCGCAATCTCCTATCAGGGCGGTATCGCACTAAAAGATGATAAATTTGATAAAGCATATAAGGCTTACCTTCGAATAGACTCCCTTGGTTTTAAAAATACCGACCTCAAATATAATCTTGCCGTACTTGCCGGAAAAAACAAAGATTATATGAATGCTATTAATTACTATAACGAGCTTATTAAAGCTGAAAATCCCAAGCCTAACTACTTTTTGGAATTGGCACAAATTTATAGCTTAGGAGGTACTAAACAGGATGTCTTAAACGTTCTAGAGAAAGGACATGCTATATTCCCAGAGAATAAGCAAATCCTTTTTAGATTAATAGATGTGTATTCGGCCAATAATTCGTACGATGCAATATTGAATGTTATCGCTGATGCAATTCGTTTGGAACCTGAAAATGTTGAATTAAATTACATTGCCGGTTATTCTTACGAAAATGCGAATGATCTAAAAAAAGCAAAAGAATACTATAATAATGTGTTACGATTAGATCCAAACAATTATGAATCTAATTTGGCATTGGGCTTAATTAATCTCGAAACGCTATTAAAAGATCCGACAAACCAGGATATCCAGGATTTAACGGTCGAATATCTATTAAAAGCAAACGAAATCAAACCCTACGATGTTAATGCCTTAAAAGCCTTAGCAAAATATTATACGCTTATCGATGATGCGTTACAATTAGACAGGGTGAATTTATTATTGAATCAATTAACAGTTAAATAGATATGAATTTAAAATCTCTATTATTATTAGCGGCAATAGGTACTGTATCTACATCAGTTTCTTTCGCTCAAACGGGTAACGTAAAAAAGGCAAAAACTGGTCTTGCTAAATTTCAGGAATTAAAAGATGCTGGTACTGCACAATTAGGCTTACCAAATCTTAAATCAGCAAAAGAAGCTATTGACGCTGCCGTCATCAACGAGAAAACAAAAGATAATGCAGAAGCTTGGACAGTATACGCTTTGGTTAACGCAAACTTATCGACTATAGATAAATCCACTGAGTTGGCAAAATTAGCAGAAGATGGTATTGCCAAAGCAAAACAATTGGATACAGATGGAGCAAACAAAGCAAACATCACTGTAGCTGAGCAAATCCTTGGACAATACAACTTCAATATTGGTGCTGAAGAATACCAGGCACAAAAATACGCCGATTCTTATAGTTCGTTCACCAAAGCATTGACGTACCTTCCTGGAGATACGCTAGTGACTTACTACAGTGGTGTAGCGGCATTGTCCAACAAGGATTATAAAAATGCGATCGAACGTTACAAAGAATTGATCCCTAGAAAAGATTTCTCTTCACATAAAACAATTATGGTTGATTTACCGAAATTGTACTTATCATTGCAAGACACAACTTCTGCTCTTGAATATGCGAAGAAAGCTGCTGAAGCTTACCCGGATGACAATGCAGCGATGACGCAAAATATCGAATTGAATTTGATCACAGGACACGAGAAAGAGACAATTGATGCTATCACGACACAATTGGCTAAAGATCCATCGAATAAAAGCTTAAACTATTATTTAGGTATCGCACAAGCATCAGCAAAAAATGATGAGGCAGCAGTTGCAGCATACAAAAAAGCGTTGGAAATCGATCCTAACTTCTTTGAAGCCAATACAAATTTAGCGATCACGTTGATGAATAAAATTCGTGAAAAACTAAATGTTGTTAACAACAACAGAAAATTGACACAGGCGCAATATAACACAGAAGTGGACAAGATTAAAGCAGAATTGAAACCTGTATTACCTTACTTGGAGAAGGCTGTTTCTTTGCAACCAAAGAATGTAGATGCTTTAACAAATCTAAAGAACTACTATGTTTTTATGCAAGATGAAGCTAAAACTACTGAAGTCAATGCCAAAATCAAGGAATTAGAATAAATTTTTCCAAAATAAATAGAAAATCCCCAGCGTTTGTTGGGGATTTTTTTATGCTTGAACCGTAATTATTATTTTTGTTTGAGCTTAGCCTCCTTTATTTGGAAATTAGTATTTCCAATCAGTCTATTATAAAATTGCGATCAGTTCAATCTGAAATACCAAAGTGCACTCCCCTCCTTTTCGGGGCATTAGTTCTTCCTTTCCATAAGCTAAATGCGGTGGAAGGTAAACTTGCCAGATTGATCCAACAGGCATCATACACATGGCCTCCTGCCAACCACGGATAAGTTCATTGATATAAAATGTTTCTGGCCGTTTATGCCTATAGGAGCTGTCAAATACCGTTCCGTCCAATAGCTCACCCTTATAATGACAGATTACTTTTGAGGTCTTCACCGGAATTTTACCGGCACCTTCCGTCAATATTTTATATTGTAAACCCGATGGACAGACTGTTACACCTTCCTGCGTAGCATTCTCTTTTAGAAATGTGATTCCTTCCTCCCTATTCTTTTCCAATAACGCTGTCGCGTTTAGCTTATTTTTCTTTCTCTGTACCAAAGTAATATCGTTTAAATGCTAAAGTGGTGATCAGCGCTGCACATACAGCCACAGTATTCGCGATAGATTTGCTCGATTGCGGAACGCAACATACTGACCAAGGGTCAAAGTAACGGCTTTTTATCTTTTTAAAGAAAAAATGCAGCGATTTTTAGGGAAGCCTAAAACGTCACTGCATTCATATCGTAGATCTACACCGATCTACACTTATTTTTATATTCCAAACTGCTATACCAAGGCAGCATGTAACGTTTTTTCAAAGCTAAATGCTTTGCTGACTGGGCAATTATCCTTTGCTTTCTGAGCAAACGCCTGAAATTCCGCATCGTCAATGGAAGGTACTTTTGCGGTCAGTTCCAACTCAGAACGCACGATTGCACCATTTTCAAATACAATGGTTGATACCGTTTTGAGTTCATCGGGTACAAAACCAGCTTCTGTTAAAAATGCGCTCAGCTGCATCGTAAAACATCCGGCATGGGCTGCGGCCAATAGCTCTTCCGGGTTGGTGCCAATACCATTCTCAAACCGTGTTGAAAACGAATATTGTGCCTGATCCAATACCGTACTATCTGTGGTCAGATTTCCCTTACCTTCTTTTAGACTCCCATTCCATTGGGCTGTTGCTTTTCTTCTCATGATTATTTCTTTGTTGTTATATATTATTATCCTTCGATACTACCTTTATTTTCAAAGATTTGCTGGAAATAACACTCCAGATCCATTTAAGAACGATCTATATATACAACAAACCTGCCTATAAAAAGTTGTATTTTATTGTATAAAATCATGTCGCACTTCTGAAGAATGTCTCGTTATTCACTACAATAAAACTAAACTCATGAATAAATTAGCGTATCTCCTCATCTTAGTAGCATTCACTTCTTGTAAAACTCGTCAGAACACGCAACATGCCTTAATTCAAGATTGTCCCGAAGAAAAAATTGTCAATAAGATTCCCGGACCGCCAGTAAAAGGAGAATCTGAAAAAATCTACTATATCTATCAAGGCAAAAAAGTATCACCTAAACAATTCGATCAGGAATGGCTTGAAAAAAATTGTGAGATTAAGGAGACAGTCGTCTACTAATTTTATTTCTAAAAACAAGCCTAAACACGTACTTTTGCCTAAAATTTTTTAAAATGACAGTTTCTCTTCGGGAGGTCAATAAAAAGATTTTAGGCTATGTTTCTTTAACTTTTCTCGGTTATTTCACAATTGGCTTATCACTTGCGACCTTACCCATTTTTATTCATCAAATTTTAGGGTTTAATACAATTATCGCCGGATTGGTCATCAGTGTCCAATATATTGCGACCTTTTTATTACGGGGTTATGCCGGAAAAATAGTGGATACCAAAGGCCCCAAGGTATCGGTCCTGCGCAGTATGCTCTTTTTTGCGCTTTCGGGGATCTTACTCCTATTCGTCTTTTTATTCAAATCGCAGCCTTTCATAAGCCTTGGTTTATTGCTGATCACAAGGTTATTCACAGGCATTGGCGAGGGACTGGTCGGCGCCAGTCCGATCAATTGGGCGCTATTGGAGCTAGGCGATGAACATGCTGCCAAAGCCATCTCCTTTAATGGTATTGCGAGTTATGGCGCACTTGCCCTCGGAGCACCATTGGGTGTATTGATGGTTGACCATATCAATTATGAATCATTGGGACTGCTGACCTTTGCTATTGGTATCTTGGGCTATCTTTATAGCAAATCAAAAACTCCCTTTCGGGTGATCGCCAAGAAGACTAGCACTGTCAGTTTCAAGCGTGTACTTTTGACTGTCGCTCCATTTGGGACCTGTCTGGCCCTGGGCGGTCTCGGTTTTGGGAGTATATCGACCTTTATGACACTGTATTATGAGCATTTTAACTGGCAGAATGGTGCTGCCTGTTTGACCGTTTTTGGTATTTTCTTTATCCTGACAAGGCTTGTGTTCAATAAGGTCATTGATCAATATGGAGGTTTGAAAGTCGCCTTGGTCAGTCTTTTTGTAGAATCATTAGGTTTATTGGTTATTGCCCTCGCCCTCCATCCCCTTTGGACACTTGTTGGAGCAGCATTAACAGGCCTTGGCTTTTCACTCGTTTTTCCTGCCCTTGGGGTGGAAGCGATCAAAAAGGTCGATCAAAGCCAACAGGGCTCGGCATTGGCTGCATACGGATTATTTATTGATATTTCTCTGGGGATTACAGGTCCCTTGATCGGTTTTGTAGCCAACAATGTTGGCATGACTGGTATCTACCCCTTTAGTGCCGTTATGGTGTCTATTGGTTTTGCAGTCGTAGGCAATTTATTATATAATCGGAAACCGAAGCTTGCCTGACACTCCCGACCTGTGCATGGTAGATTCTCAAAAAACTACAGGGGATATACAAATAGAAGAAACGAAAAAAGGCTAACCTGACGGTTAGCCTTTTTTATATTACTCGTATTGTTAGCTTATATTAGTTTTCAATGCTCGGTACAGCAACAACCTCATTGGTATCAGCGTTGTAATCTATACCATCAAAGTTAAAACCAAATAAGTTAAAAAACTCATTGCGGTAACCTTCGATATCGGAGATCTCAGTCAAATTTTCTGTATTCGCTTTCTCCCATAGTGCGGCGACTTCAGCCTGAACATCTGCACGCATCTCAAGGTCGTCAACACGGATTCTGCCTTTATCGTCAAGCAATACTTTGCCATCAGCAGTATAAAGACGCTCTGCAAATAAACGTTGCATTTGTTCAATCGTGCCTTCGTGGATTCCTTTTTCTTTCATCACCTTGTATAATAAGGAAATGTACAAAGGTACAACTGGGATCGCTGAACTAGACTGTGTCACTAAAGCTTTGTTTACAGAAACATAAGCTACTCCGTGAAGATCACTTAAGATCGCGTTGATTGCAGGTACAGTACCTTCCAAATCATCTTTCGCACGGCCAATCGTTCCATTGCGGTAGATCGGATAAGTCAATTCAGGGCCGATATACGAATAAGCAACTGTCTTTGCGCCTTCAGCTAAAAGGCCTGCAGCTTTAAGATCTTCGATCCAAAATTTCCAGTCTTCTCCACCCATTACGGCAACTGTATTGGCAATATCTTCACTATTTTCTACGGGTTGAATCGTAATATCCGAAACAACACCCGTATGGAAGTCTACCGTTTTATCGGTAAAAGGTTCCTGTATAGGTTTTAAAACAGAAGCGTGTGCAACACCTGTTTTTGGGTGTGTACGACGCGGAGATGCTAAACTGTAAACCACTAAATCTACTTGTCCCAGATCCTTTTTGATTAATTCAATGGTCTGTTTTTTGATATCGTCCGAAAAAGCATCACCATTGATACTTTTGGCATATAATCCAGCTTCGTGGGCTTCTTTTTCAAAAGCCGCAGAATTGTACCAACCAGCGGTACCCGGCTTACCTTCTGCCGCAGGTTTTTCAAAAAATACACCGATTGTAGCAGCTCCAGAACCAAACGCTGCAGAAATCCGGGATGCAATACCAAATCCTGTTGAAGCACCGATCACCAACACTTTCTTTGGACCATTCGCGATCTCACCCATCGATTTCACGTATTCAATTTGATTTTTAATGTTTTGCGCAGCCCCTTGTGGATGCGAGGTTAAACAAATAAAACCTCTAGTTCTTGGTTGTATAATCATCTTGATGAATTTTCTTACTACTTGTTTTATTGATTAGGCAAAATAAGGAATTTTAAATGAGAAAATCGCCATAAAAATCAATTACTTTTTGTTTCATTTCCAATTAAACGCGCATTTGCTTACTTTCACTGTATTAAATTGACAGTACATTCTTTTTATTTATGCCATTCCAATTTACAATAAAAAACAATAAAAATACGGCACTTTTTTTAGGAATAGTTGCCGCATTATTTTTCGCCAGCACCTTCGTCTTAAACCGCGTTATGGCAGTTTCGGGTGGAAGCTGGCAATGGACAGCATCCTTACGTTTCATCTGGATGCTTCCCATCTTGTTTGTTATCGTATTCATTAGAGGTAATTTAGCGCCTCTCTTTGAGGCCATCAAATCCAACATACCGCAGTGGTTGCTATGGAGTACAATAGGTTTTGGTGTATTTTATGCCACCCTTACCTTTGGTGCTAGTTTTGGCCCCTCATGGTTGGTCGCCAGTACCTTTGAATTCACCATTATCGCAGGTATGTTTATCGGGCCCTTACTGGAAAAGAAAGAGAATCGAAGCGGAATTTCCAAAGCCTCACTCCTGTTCTCGATCACTATTTTTTTGGGAATTGTCCTCATGCAAATCTCAGAAGCACGTGCAAGCTCCATAAAGTCCATGTTATTGGGAACCATCCCTGTATTGATCGGGGCCATTGCCTACCCTTTGGGAAACCGCAAGATGATGCAAATAGCGGAAAATAAATTGGATGCCTTCCAACGAACACTGGGCATGACATTATGCAGCATGCCCTTTTGGATTCTGCTCAGCATCTTTGGCTATATGGACAGTGGGCTCCCAACCGAGAGTCAGTTGCTGCAGACCTTCATGGTTGCCATTTTTTCTGGAATAATCGCCACCCTCCTATTCTTTACGGCAACAGATCTGGTCCGCACCGACCACAAAGCCCTCGCGGCGATTGAAGCAACGCAAGCCATGGAAGTAATCTTTACACTATTGGGCGAAATAATACTATTACAAGCTGCCTTTCCAAATAGTTATTCCTGTGTGGGAATTGCCCTCGTTGTCATTGGAATGATACTCCATAGTCGTGCAAATTAAGGTCCGAAAGCGTAAGATATCAATTTTCATCAGCCTGTAAGGTCTTGCTGATCTTGCTTAAATTAAGACTATTGGCCATAGCTGAAAAAATTTCGTAGTAGGTTCCTTTCTGTATATAAAGTTCCTCATGTTGCCCCTGCTCAACAACATGGCCTTTCTCCATCACGACAATTGCATTGGAATCAATAATCTGGGAGATGCTGTGCGATACAATAATTACCGTACGATCTTTCTTGATCGCATCAAGGCTATTTTTAATCTGCTCCGTAGCAATGGCATCCAGATTCGCTGTGGGCTCATCCAGAAAAATAATAGGCGGATTTTTCAGAAACAACCGTGCAATCGCAATACGCTGTTGCTGTCCACCAGAGAGCAATTGCGCATCAGAATCGTAGCCTTTTGGCAACTCCATAATCTGTTGATGGATATAGGCTTTTTTAGCTGCTTCCACGATTTCTTCCCGTGAACTCCCCATCTTGCCATATTCAATATTTTCAAATATTGTCCCTTTAAAAATATGATTACGCTGCAACACCATACCGATATGCTGCCGGAGGAATGCAGTATCATAATCTGCCAAATCTACACCATCCAATAAGATCTGCCCACCTGTCGGTTCATAGAATTTATCCAACAAGTTGATAATTGTACTTTTCCCCGCACCACTTAGTCCGACTAAAGCTGTAATTTCATTGGGTTTAATAGCAAAGCTGACATCTTTTAGTGCCTGTGTCCCATTGGGATACTCAAAGAAAACCTGACGCAATTCCAAATGACCGTGGATTTTCTCCGGCCGATACGTTCCTTTTGATTCAATCTGATCATCCGATTCCAGGATCTCAAAAAAAGACTCCGAATAGATCAGGGCATCGTTGACCTCATCATAAATGCGATGCAATTGGCGAATCGGTGCCGAGACGTTGTTGAACAGCATGATATGGAACATAATGGCTCCAATTGTAATTTGTCCAGATAGCACCAAATAGGCCGTCAATACAATAATGATAACGACTGCAATCTGTTCCACAAAATTCTTTATGCTATCGTAAAAGAAACTCGTCTTTCGGGTTTCCATTTGATTTTCGGTCATCTCAAATTGAATCTTCTCATGTCGTTTTGCTTCTTCAGGCTCCCGTACAAAAGATTTGATCACAAGTATTGATTCAATAAGACTGATAATTCGATTATTTTTAGATTCACGGTAATTACGCATCTGTCGCCTAAATCCTGTCAGTTTTGAGGCTTGGGTCTGACTAATGTAAAGGTATAATGGAATGACTGCGACACCCACCAGGCCTACGTATACATTGGCATAGAACATACAAGCCAATGCGATGATAGCATTGGCAAATAAAGGCAAAATATCAATAAAGAAGTTTTGCACCAAACGTGTAAGTGAGCTGATTCCAGCATCTATACGTGTGGCTAACTTTCCACTTTCATTATCTGCAGAAGTATAAAAGGCAAGTTTATAAGTCAAAATGCGGCTCACAATAGCCTGTGAAAAATCACGTGCAATATAAATCCGAAGTTTTTCCCCATAGAATTTTTGACCAAACTGCACCAGCGCATAGATAATTTCCTTCAGCAACAATACCGCACTGATGATCCCGACAATATACAGCCCCTTAGACAACGGTTCCTTGGCCACCATCATTGCATTAATGGTATCTACTGTATACCGTAAAATAAATGCGTTAATTTGAGCAGCAAATGACCCTACCACGGTCAAAAGTAAAGTATAAACAATCAGCTTGCGATAAGGGCGGGCAAAGGGAACAATTTTTTTAAACAGCTGTGGAATAGTCATGGAGAAAGATTATGATAAGTATGGAACAAGTAAGCAGTATGCTTTGTTTAAAAGTAAATAGAAAATCATATAAATCCTATACAGCAAAACTGAAATACCAGAGCAAAAAAAAGTCGTACCATAAACAATGATACGACTTCAATATACTGTGCTTTAAATGTGCTTATCCAAAAATCCGGTTCAGCACCTTAGCCAGACGCAGACCACCTTTGAGTAAACATTGCTCCATGGTATCTTTATTTTGATAAACGTAGGAATAAGACAGGTTGGCATTGTTGGCTACATCAGCATAAATCTTTTCTGCAAGCTGATTTGACTCATACAACCAATTGGACAATTCACCAGCGGCCAATTGTTCGTTTTCCTTTTTACCATTGATATCCAATACTGTTGCGTACTCTGTATAACTATATTTCTCATTATCCACCAAATCGCTGTCCCAAACGCGGTGAATGTTCGATTTTTTTCCAAACCAGCTCACTTCGATCTTATTTCCACCCTGATCTTCTGCTCGGCTGACATGCATAGGTTGATGCGCATCCCCCAAGATATGGATCAAGAAATAAAGATTCTGTTGCTGTTGATCCAGCGAAATATTTTTATCTGCAAAAGATTGCTCGATACGGATTGCTGTTTTGTATAAATTTTCATCAGCCGAATTTTCAAGTCCCAGTTGAAACTCTGCCCAAGGTAAATTTGAATTTAAATTTATAAAATGAGAATTACCTAATTTCTTAAATTCTGGGTTAGGATCCGACTTGATAAAGTCGCCCCAATTTGCCCAATATGCCAACTTTTGCTGTCCAATGATTTTTCCAATATTCTTTTTTGCTTTCTTGTTCAAATGACGCTCAGCGATCTCAGCGACGACACGATGCCCAATGGTTCCCCAGGCAAATACCGATGAAAGTTGAAAACACAAAGCCACAGCCAGCAAACCCTTAATCATTTTTTTCATTGTTGTATCTATTTAATTGTAATTATTTAAAAATATCGAACGCATATTTTGCGGAAGACCAAAACTCGTCAAGTGCAATCATCCGTGGTTTAAAGAACGTGATCAGTTCCCCCCACTCTATTTCCTTAAAAATACTATGGCCTTCCAGTGTCTTGTAGATCTGACAAATCGGCTTGCCATATTCGTCATAGCCATCCATATCCCATTCCCATTCTTCTCCCAAAATATCATGAAGCAGATTTTTGTACTGCAGAAATTGCTCTGCCATCAACGCACGGATTCCAGCATCAGTATGTGACCAGGTTATCGCAATTTTGGCAGCTTTCTTGTCGGCATCCATTTTAAAATACAGCTGTTTGACCCCTGTTTTATAGTTAACCCAATTTACTTTTTCACCGTCAGCAGATGCATGCAGGGACATGAATTGCCCAAACTTGGTCCAGAACAGCTGTTTTAATTGTTTTACCTCTTCTCTAGAATACACAAATACTATTTTTAAGTCACAAAATTAAGAAAATAGCTCAGTATGCCTAAACCTTATTGGTATTAAAATTGTTGTTTTATCAACAAACAAATTCAAAAGATGAATATAGACAAGAAAAAATCGCTCTTACTGCTGGCCGCTGTGGCTTTGGGAACTGTCGCATACAATGCATTAAAGCCGGTGATATCGCGCCCCGATGTAGTGGACCCTTTTGACTTAGATAAATACCTTGGAAAATGGTTTGAAATCGCTCGACTCGATTTCCGTTGGGAAAAAGGACTGAGTCAGGTTTCAGCAGAATACAGCAAAAATAAAAATGGAACGATCCGGGTAAACAACCAAGGCTATTCGGAGGAAAAAGAACAATGGAAACAATCCATCGGAAGAGCCAAATTTGTCAATGGTCCACATGAAGGCGCATTGAAAGTCTCCTTCTTCGGCCCCTTCTACAATGGCTATAACATTGTAAAAATAACTCCAGATTATAAATATGCACTCATATTTGGAGACAATCTCGATTATATGTGGATTTTGGGCAGGGATACAACGATTCCAGAAAAGATCCGAAACGAGTTTCTAACCTATGCATTACAATGTGGATATGAAACCGGTAATCTGGTTTGGACAAAACATTAGTCGAAAATCGGCGCCAGTACCTGATAATTGAGGGTGGGATCCTGTGCTAAAACATCAGCAATCTCCTGAAGATCCTGCTGGTCGATGGCATTTTTAATCCCAGCATTGTATAGATTCGCAAGAAATAGCGCGGCATCACGCTTTTCAGCTATTGCTAAAATGGAACTTCCAACATAGAAATTGAGAACAGACGTGGCATAATCGCCAAATATATTAAAACTAAAATCGCCATTTTTCTGTAAGGAATAGCGCATCATTTTCTCAAAATCCGAACGTAAAGTATCTTTTGTAGTATCTTTCATAGCATAAACTCAAATATTCCAGCCTATTCAACCTTTGGCAAAGGTGCAAAAAAAATCCCAAACAATGCTGTAAGGAAAAGCATTGTTTGGGATGATTAATTATTCCGGTCAGAGGGCCTAAAGCGCCTCAGCGTGTTGAGAAACGTCCAGGCCAAGTTCTTCATCTGTTTCCTCCACACGTAAAGGAGAAATTAGATCCGTTACTTTTAATAGAACCAGCGAGCCCACAAAGGCGAAGAAAGATACTGCGAACAAGGCAACGGTATGCACAAAAAACAACTTCGTTTCACCAAAGAATAAGCCATTATCAACGACCAAAGGATTGACATTATGGTGAGCAAATACGCCAGTCAGCACCATCCCTACCATACCACCTACACCATGACAAGGAAATACATCCAAGGTGTCATCAATACTTGTTTTACTTCTCAGATAGACAACCAGATTGCTGATCAATGCAGCGACTAACCCGATGACCATGGCGTGTGGAATACTGACAAAGCCTGCTGCTGGTGTAATCGCAACCAAGCCCACGACAGCACCAATACATGCACCCATCGCTGATGGTTTTTTACCTCGGATAATATCGACAAATATCCATGCCATCGCTGCCATCGCCGAAGCCGTCGTTGTTGTTGCAAACGCATAAGCCGCTATTGTATTAGCCCCGCCAGCCGAACCGGCATTAAATCCAAACCAACCGAACCACAGTAAGGCTGTTCCCAGGATCACATAGCTTATACGGGCTGGATTGTGTGTCTGTAATTTACGGCCTTTTAAATAAATCGCTGCCGCCAACGCAGCCCAACCTGCTGACATGTGCACGACCGTACCGCCGGCAAAATCAAGGACACCGAATTTCGCCAAAATCCCTTCCGGATGCCAGGTCGCATGCGCCAATGGCATATAAATAAAGATACCAAATAGGATAATAAACAACATATAAGAGTTGAATCGGATACGCTCGGCAAATGCACCCGTAATAAGTGCCGGCGTAATAATCGCAAATTTCAGTTGAAACATCGCGAATAAAACCAATGGGATAGTTGGCAATGCACCCCAAGCGATATTTCCTAAGGTCCCCTTCATCATAAAGAATGTGCGTGGATCACCTATAATCCCACCGATATCTTCGCCAAAGGCCAAACTAAATCCGACGATCACCCAGAGGATTGTCATCAGACACATACAGATAAAACTCTGCATCATCGTTGAGATCACATTCTTTTTACTGACCATTCCACCGTAAAAAAATGCCAGACCGGGCGTCATAATCAACACCAGCGCTGAGGAAGTCAATAACCAGGCTGTATCCCCTGTATCGAATTCCGCTTTGTCGAGTGCAGACAAATCTATAGATGGAAATACAAGTCCCAATACGCCCAAAAGTACCAGAACTAAAAGTGGAATAATTTTTTTCATTTGTTTAAACTGATTAGTTTTTATTAATACATCAATAAATTGTTATTTAAAATACAAAAACAAAACAAAAACCCATTTTTACTTATTGTTTTGACAAATATAAAGTGTTTTTATTGAAAAATTACTATCAAATATTATTTTTTGTAATATTTTTTACATAATTTCACATCAACAAAGACAAAAACAACAAAAACCTATAAAAAATCATTTAAAAACCAACCAAAAAACCCAAAACAAATCAAACTTAAAACCTTTTAGACATGAAAAAAATCTTAACATTTATTATTTTTTCAATAATTTTCATCAAAACATCAAAATCACAAGAAGAAAACAAGGAAAAATCAGTAGAAATATCAGGATCAGTAGATACCTACTGGAAATATGACTTCCAAAACAAACCAAATATCAACACTTACTTTACTGAAGACAATAATTCAGTTTCCATTGGCATGGTTGATCTAGCCTTAAAGAAGAATTTTAAGAAAGCATCTTTTGTAGGAGAACTATCTTTTGGACCCCGCGGACAATATCGATCTATCGTAAATGGAGACGGCCAACCCGGAGACGACAAAAACAGCTTCCACATTCAAAATCTGTATGTAGGCTATAATCTAACGGACAAGCTCAATCTGACCGCCGGATTTATGGGAACATTTGTCGGATTTGAAGTCATTTCACCCACCTACAATTTTCATTACTCCACCTCCTATTTATTTGGTGCCGGCCCTTTTCAAGATGCCGGACTGAAAGCAACCTATAGTTTCTCCGACAAGTTTGCGCTGATGGTCGGTATATTTAATGATTGGAATGTATACCAAGATATAAACGGCGTATCACATGTCGGTTCACAATTAACTTACAGACCTAACGATAAAGGAAGCTTTTACCTCAACTTCTTAACAGGATCGTCTGCGGGTGGAAAAGAAAACTACAGCTCAGGCACACTCGTAGATTTCGTCGGAAATTATGATTTCACACCAAAATTCTTTCTCGGCGTAAATGCCACACATTATAAGAGAAGAGCCGAAGGTGGTTACACTGGGATAGCACTCTATCCAAGGGTTCATCTCTCCGAGCATTTTGGAATAGGATTACGTGAGGAGTTCTTCCAAACGCACAAAGAGGAAAGCAATGGCATCCCAAGTTCAAATATGCTAGCAACTACCTTGACAGCCGAATACAACTACCACGGCTTCAAATTCATTCCCGAAATTAGATTTGACAAAAGCAATACCGAAAAATTCATAAAGAATGACCTATCCCCAACAAAATCGGCCGGACAATTTTTGTTAGCATGTGTATATAGCTTCTAAATAAAGTATTATCCACACTCTTTTTTACCTATAAATGCTTGCAAGAATGATTTCATATCCTCGCGAAATCAATTAGATATCCATTAAATACAATCTCTGCAAATAGAAAAAGCGGATCTTTTGGATCCGCTTTTTTATCTCTCCTCTCATATCTAGAATCTCAAGTCTAGAATCTCACCTCCCCCCATTACCTTACACTAACCGCAACATGTCGGTCTAAAATCCGGTCTGTCTCTGGTGCATCTGCAGGGTATTTTGCAAATTGCGAGCCATAACCCTCCGCTCCGGTCACCTGTTTAGACAGCCCCGCCTTGTCCAGGTAATCCTTCACCGCATTTGCCCGATCCAACGATAATTTTTTATTATACTCTTCATTTCCGGTTTTATCTGTATAACCACCAATTTTCACATTGGCAGCAGGGAAAGCTTTGAGAATCTCAGCCAGATTACTGAGCTGAGCCTGGCTTTCAGGTAATACTTTCGCAGTACCGGTTTCAAAATTCAGGTTATCAAAATCAAACCAAGTATTTTTCAATGAATCTTCTCCCAAAGATTTATAGTCGGATTTTAAAAATTGTACCAACCGATCTTCTATACCACTTTTAAATGCCCCCAGCTTCCCTCCATTCGGCAACATCACATCCAAATGCTCACGATCAATCTGACTGGCCGTACCATTTCCCATTGTATTTCCTGAGTCCACCTGCCCCTGATTGACACTGCTATCTGTAACACCAACATTTTTATTACCACTACAGCCTTTTCCAAACAAAAACCAGAGCAATGCAATAACGATCAAAGCAACCAAAATCTTCCACCAGCCTCCGCCAGATGAAACGGTCGATGCTGCCGCCGCTCTGGCTCCATCTGCTCTAGGCAATGCCAACGGCTCCTTATGTGCTTCCAGCTCCGTGGCCGGATTTATAACCGTTGCTCCAGGATGGTTTTCGATATGTTTTACGGGTTCTTCCACGGGAGGTTCTGGTACGACTTCTTCAGGTGCAGAAAAATGACCTCCATCAAATAATTTCCCAAAAGCACCCAAACCCAATCCTGCAGGAATAGCGGCAGCAAAAGCTGTTTTATTATCCTGCAAAGTTTTATTTATGGTATTCGCATCCCACTGTTGACCTCTATTAGTCAAACTTGAAAATATAGCTGGCAAGGACAAACCCATCAATTTCTGCACCGACTCAGCGCTGAACCCCAGATAACCTGCCACTGTACCCAATACGGTCTCTAGACCACCACCAAATATTGAATTCAGCATATTGCTGTTTCCGGAACTTCCAGATTCACCTGGCTGCCCTTCGGCACCTGAACCAGCTTCCTGACCGCCCAGAAGTTGGTTCAGGTCAAAATTCGAAAAACGCTGTTTCGCCTGCTCTAGAATTGTAGAAATCCCACCACCGCCTTCCGTCTGTTGGCTTAATCCCAAAAACAAAGAGGGAACAACAACATTTAAGCCCTGTTTTACCTGTTCATTATCCTGGTTTAAACTTTGCCCGATTCGAGTAAGAATCTCGTCATCAAAAAAGTCTTTCGCTGATTTTAAAAGCTGATTTTCCATAATCTTTGTTTATTAATTGTTTACATATAAAACATTAACAAACAAAGCCTTAATTTGTTCACATCATGCTATCCAACATCAAAACTCTCCTGACAGCCACTTTGGAATGACGAACTCTTCGGCCAGATGTGCCAACTGATAATCTTGCCAATTGCTCTTATTGATCCATTCTACTTCCTCCAGTTCGGCCTGTGGTTGAAAATCAAGTTTCATAGCGAGTTTGATCAAATAAATATACCCTTCTACCAGCGTATCACGCTCATTCACCGCCTGCGTCACATGCCGACCAATAAACTGCAATGTCGCAGGCTCTGTATCAAACTGCAACTCTTCCCGGAGTTCCCGAACCAAGGCTTCCGAATCGCTTTCTCCCACAGCAATCTTACCGCCGGGCAATTGAAAATATTTTGATCCCTTTTTCCTAACCAACAACAGCTCCCCTTCGGGGTTCAGCATCATAGCCGAACAAATTACAATCCTATGCATACTTTTTACTTGAAATTACAAAACTAACTTTTTGTCAATCATTTAAAAAATGTGTTTTATTCTTATATTTAAAGAACAAAACAATAATTTACATAATCCATATATGCATCAAGGATTAACATGTCTCGTATTTAGCCTATTATTTCTATCGTTGGGCTGCCAGCAGGAAAAGAAGAATACAGCAGAAAAAGAGCAACCAATTAGACATCAAGACACTGTCACTGCTAAAAAACAGGAAGAAAAGCCTAAAGTAGTGACAGCAGCAGATATTATGATAAAAAAAGATCTGCTTTACAAAAAATACACACTTGAAGATACCTACCCCTATAGGGATACCACGCGTAGCTTTCAATGGGACAAAATAAAGGAACGTCTAGCCTATGTTGAAAATTTTCAGCAGACGCCCTCATTGTACGCCGTCCTTCAAAACTATCAAAATGAAAAAGGTGAGGCACCTACAATTAAAGATTTCAAACGGGATTCTTACAAACGTGTGTCGGATAGTTTCAATGTCGAGCGTTATCAGGCAGCACCATTGTATGACCCAACAACAGACAAACCGGTACGTTACGGACGCGACGGATGGTTGGTCCGTTTAAAGGGGTCAGACACCTTAGCGCGGGTACCTATTGCCGGTGTATCATTTGAAGGGGAATATACCGTCCCCAAGCGCTATCTGCGACTGATAAGCGATAGTGTACAATTTAACATTATTAATGTTGTTGATGTCAAGAACCAAAACATCTGCACATTGGAAAAAGTGGGCAAAGAGTGGCTCGTGCGTAGCATGAACCCTGTTACCAGTGGCCGACACAAACCGCCGCATGCCCAAGAAACACCCACCGGACTTTTTGTCGTCCAGGAACACAAATCAAAAATGTTCTATTTTGAAGATGGCACACGCACCTATGGCGGATTTGCTCCCTATGCGACCCGGTTTACCGCTGGAGCCTATATTCATGGTGTACCGGTCAATAATCCAAACGGTAGCATCATCGAATACAGTGAAAGTTTGGGCACAACCCCTAAGTCACATATGTGTGTCAGAAATGCGTCATCTCACGCTCAATTTGTCTATAAACGGTCAAAAGACCTTTCCTCCTTGGTCATTGTTATTGATTAACAATATTTAACATTCTGTAAATCAAATATGTATTAACTTTAATAATTATTTTTGTAAACATCTACACAGAAAAGGGAGGAGAATGGGAAATACGATTATGTTTCTTTTAATGGCACTTAATACAGCATTGTCATCAAAAGAAGAATTAAAAACAACAGATCAACAAACCAACACCCATCATATAAATGTAGAACGTCAACGGACAGCCGTTGATTCTTTATATGATGAAATGAATCTAGGCCCAGTATTAAAATACGAGGCATTTCGACAAGCAATGGAAGGTAGAAAAGAGCTTTCCATCCACAACAAAGATATTATGACAGTCATCGACTTTTCCATGGCATCCACGGAAAAAAGACTTGTTGTACTTGATCTGGAACACAAAAAAGTGCTTTTTAACACCTTGGTATCACACGGAAAAAATAGTGGTGAAAATTATGCTACAAATTTTTCGAATCAGCAAGAGTCATTAAAAAGCTCATTGGGATTTTTTGTTACCGAAAACACCTATAACGGTGAAAATGGCTACTCCTTGGTATTGGATGGCCTTGAAGAAGGTATAAATGACAATGCCAAAGCACGATATGTGGTTATGCATGGCGCAGATTACTGCAGCACAGGTACTATATCAAGCTTGGGAAGGTTAGGCAAAAGCTACGGATGCCCTGCGGTTCCCCGGGAATATGCCGGACCGATCATCAACACAATAAAGGATGGAACACTCCTGTTTATCTATGCGGACAATCCCGACTATCTTGCGAAAACGCACCTGATCCATCAACCAAATGTATTGATGGCGCAATTCAATCGAAAACAACGACTTGAAAACACGGATGAAGGTTAATTAAGGAAAATTTAAAATGTAAAAACGAAACCCGAGAATTGGCTATTTAAAATTAGATTCGAAAGGGTTACAAACAAAATTCATAAAAATGGGATGTCCAGATCTTCACTGGACATCCCATTTTTATTATATTTTTAAGGACCAAAAGGACCACACATAAAATAGCTATACCATACAGCCTAGGATTTATGCTTTTTCTTAAATTTTAACATCCAGTCATAGATCGCATCATCGTGAAATAAGCGTTCTACACTACCATGTGTCCCTCCTTTTATCACATTTAAGCTCACATCAGCTTCAGGGTCCGCCTTTTTTATGGCTTTCATAATTTTTCTGGATTCTGAAATGGGTACTGCACGATCAGCTGTTCCATGATGTAGCCAAATTGGAACCTGCGTCAGGTTGGAAGCATATTGGCTCGATCCACCACCACAAATCGCCACTGCTGCAGCTATCCGCTCTGGATATTTTCCGGCAACATCCATGGTCCCATAACCGCCCATACTCATACCGCAGACGTAAATACGGTCAGGATCAGCATTGTAATGCGCGATAACATAATCAACGATCTCCATCACTTTATCCGGATCCCAACCACCGCGGGATTGCGGAGCAACGATAATTCCGGGCACCTCCTGCCCTTTATTAATCGCATACAGTACTCCGTAACGTTTTACCCGATCCAAATTCGTACCTGATAGACTTCTACCATGCAAAAACACAAAGACAGGTTGTTTTTCCGAGGTTTCATCATCGGCATCAGCTTCTTTCAATAGAAAAGGATAAGCTGTTTCCCCTTTGATCGCTTCTATTTCCTGCGCATTTATCTTCATCAAAAACAGAAAGAAAACACACAAAGACAGGTAAATTTTACGCATAAATTTATTTTATCTACGATTACTTAGCTTAATTTTGGAGGACTAAAAATACAATTAAACTATTTTTACCTGCCGCATTTAACAACTTTTAACATTTTCAATGCATCAAACTATGCTCTTCAAACCTGTGTTCCTACAAATTTGGTCTGATATGCAATTATAATTGCATATCAGACCAAATTTATCTTAGTTTGTACTATTACGTAAAAAAACAAGGGCTCATCATGAAAATACTGCATACTGCCGATTGGCATTTAGGGAAACGACTGGATAGCTTCTCTCGGATGGACGAACAACTTTTGGTCATGGAGGAGATTATTCAGCTCGCAGACCAGCAAGAGGTCGACCTGGTTCTTATCGCAGGAGATCTTTTTGATACGTTCAATCCCGGTGTAGAGGCTATCGAGTTATTTTACAAAACGATCAAACGATTGGTAAAAAATGGTACCCGACCTGTTATCGCTATCGCTGGAAACCACGATTCACCCAATTTGATTGATGCACCAAACCCTTTAGCCCGGGCATCTGGCATTATTCTCATCGGTCACCCAAATGCGCTTGTAACGCCATTTACAGCCGAAGGTTTTTCCGTCCTACGTTCAGACAATGGTTTTATCGAGTTGAGCCTGGAAGGCTATAACTATCCGATCCGGATACTCCATACCGCCTATGCCAATGAAATTCGGCTTAAACAATATCTTGGTGAAGACAAAGAAGTTCGTTTAAATAAAGCATTGGCCGAAAATTGGCAAAAATTAGCAGATACCTACTGTGACGAAAAGGGTGTCAATATACTGACAGCACACCTTTATATGAATAAAATTGGATCCCCATTAATCGACGAGCCTGATGGGGAAAAGCCAATTAAAATTGGAAATGCTGATCTGATCTATTCAGAATCCATCCCGGCTCAGATTCAATACACGGCACTCGGCCATATTCATGGATTCAAAAATATCGGCTCTCCGGAAAAACCTGTTGTATACGCCTCATCTCCCCTTTGCTATAGCTTCGCCGAAGCTGGCCAGACCAAATACATAAGCATTGTCAATGCTCTACCCGGTGCACATGTCACATTTGATCGCATTGCACTCCGACAAGGAAAACCTTTAGTCCGAAAATCCTTTGACGATATCGACCATTGTATTACTTGGCTCTCCGAGCATCCAGAAACATTAGTGGAATTAACGCTCAAATCCGAAACCTTCCTAAAAGCCGAAGACCGTAAACTGATTTATCAGACACATCCGGGTATCGTCTATTTAATTCCGGTTGTGCAGCACGACAAACAAAACCCACTTGATGCAAAAGAAATTAATCTGACCCAAGATATATCTGCACTTTTTCAGGATTATTTCAAATCCAAAAATGCCAACCAGGCACCCAATGACGATATCCTCAACCTTTTTCGCGAAATACTAAATTCTTAAGCCCATGATCCCTTTAAAGTTAACTGTAGAAGGTATATATTCCTATCAAGAACGTCAGACAATAGATTTCACAGCATTGACAGATGCCGGTCTTTTTGGGATATTTGGTGCTGTTGGATCTGGTAAGTCATCTATTTTGGAAGCAATCACCTATGCCTTATATGGTGAAACGGAACGGTTAAATGCGCGCGATAAACGCACTTACAATATGATGAATCTGAAATCAAACCGTTCCTATATCGAATTGGATTTCATCAACTTCGAAAACCGCACATTCAAAGTAACAAGGGAATTTAAACGCAATTCCAAAAATTTTGAGGATGTCAAATCTCCTACGGTTGTATTATATGAAAATATCAATGAACAATGGGTTCCATTGGAAAGCAGTAACACACAATCGATCATTGGATTAAGTTACGAGAATTTCAAAAGAACAATCATCATTCCCCAGGGGCAATTTAAGGAGTTCATTGAGCTGGGTGCAAAGGAACGAACCGATATGATGAAAGAAATCTTTCAGCTCCATCGTTTCGATTTGCAAGACAAAGTTGCTGCCCTTTATAAAAAAAATCAATCCGAACTGGATCAGCTCAATGGTCAGTTGATGGGGTTCGAAGAGATCAGCAGTGAGCGTATCATCGCGACACGTGACAAGCTGAATGAAGAGCGAGAATCTTTCAGCAAGGCGCAGCATACAAACAAGCTACTTCAGGAGAAATTTCAGGCATTGAAAAATGTGAAAGAAGATTTTCTGGAATTGAGCAAAATGAAGTCTCTATTTCAACAGCTGACTGATCAGCAAGCCGCAAAGGAAACTTTGCGCCAACGTATGATACGCTTTGAAGAAGCGCATACAAGCTTTTTTCACATCCTCCAGACACAGGAGAAATTGAATCAGGAAAATGTCCAGGAACAAAGCAGATTGCAGCTTGAGGGAGCGAAGTCTGCCGAAATCCAACAAACTACACAACAGGTATCGCAGCAATTGCAACAGGTTAAACCACAATATGAGCGACTAGCAGAACGACGGGTAAGCGAATTGGATTTGGAACTCATTCTACAGCTGATCAATTTTTCAACTGAAATAAAAGGTTTAAAAGAAAGCGCGCAGAAAGGTCGGGATTTCGTCCAAAAAGCTAAGGAGCAACACGTGCTATGTAAAAACAACATTCAGGAAACCGAAACCCTACTTCTTCGACTAAAACAATCGAAACCGTCGGCTAATGAGCTGATGGAGCTGGGACAATGGTACACCAAACAGCAGGCTATCCAACAACAGGAGAGCGAACTCAACCATCAACTCCTGGAGCTAAAAGTTTCCATAACCGATCTACAAGGTGATTTGCAAAGTAAAAACTTCGACCCTGCCGGGTTTGATTCAGCTTATACAGCCGAATTGCTGGAACTTGAAACCCGACTCAGCATATTGAACGACGAGAAAGCACACCTTCTGTTGCAACAAAAGCTCACACAATTCGCGGAAAACCTAAGTGCGGGTTCCCCCTGCCCCTTATGTGGAGCCCTGGAACACCCTGCTATCGCGGAAGGAATAGATATCACACAAGAGCTGACAGAAAACCAACGGGCGACAGCAGAAATCAATGCGCGCATAAAATCCAAGGGTGATCAAAAATTTGAGATTGAAAAGCTCCTACTCCGCCTACAATCCCTACAGGTGCAACAAAATGATCTCACAAGCAAGATCCAGGCAAACAAATCTCAGAAGGCCACTCACCTACTCCAATTTACCTGGGCAGCGTACAGCAGCACCGATGAGTCAATTTATACACAGAAAAAACAAGAGCTTTCCAACATCGAAGCCCAGATCATAGCAACAGAACAGATCGCAACGACCCATCAGACCACATTGGCAGATATAGAGAGCAAGCTGGAAAGAGCAAATGTAAAATTAAGTGGTCTTGAAATTGAGGAAGCGCAAAAGCAAACCCAGATCAATCAAAATATAGACCACTTAAAACACTTGAACTGGACAGACTATCAATCCCGGGAGAAAGCTACGGTCGAAAACGAATTTCATACACTAAAAGCGGAAAATCTTCGTATAGAACAGGATTATAATACCTTGACAGATCGCTTAAATAAGCTAAACAGTCAGTTTGCTGCACAAAATAGCCTAGTTCAATCCATTCAAGAACGGATTATCAAAATAAAGTCTGAAATCCTACACCTTGACACGACTATCGAACAACTCCTCCAGGCTTCTGTATTCAACACGATAGATCAAGTAAAAGAGACATTAGCGGAGAATCTACCTGTACAGAAAATACGCGCGGAACTGGAACAGTTTCAAATCCAATTTGAAACACTGAAAGCACAGATCATGCAATTAGACAAAAAGTTAGCAGATAAAGTCTACGATGAGGCAGCCTTTATGAAGGAAGAAGCTGCTTTGGAAGAAAGCTCCCATCATCTTAAAATCCTGACAGAGAACGTCGCTAAATGCGAGCAGGAGTTGAATCAATTGGAGACGGCCTACGAAAAAAAGGAAACCTTACTGCAACAACAAGCACAATCAAACCTTCGTAATGACAATCTTAAACAGTTATTTAACCTGTTTAAGGGGGCGGGATTTGTGCAGTATGTTTCATCAATCTATCTGCGGCAGCTCTGTGATCATGCCAATATCCGTTTTCACCGAATGACACGAAACCAGTTAAGTTTACAGATTAATGAAAACAATGAATTTGAAATCATTGATTATCTGAATGAAGGCAAAAGCCGGAGTGTAAAAACACTCTCTGGTGGTCAAGCTTTTCAGGTATCCCTGAGTCTTGCGCTGGCCCTAGCTGAAAGTGTACAGTCCAATACCAAAGCCGCTAAAAATTTCTTTTTTATCGATGAAGGCTTTGGCACCCAAGATATCGCTTCTGTCAATATTGTCTTCGAAACCTTACTTGACCTGCACAAAGAAAATCGAATCGTCGGTATTATCTCGCATGTTGAAGAATTGAAAGAACGGATACCAATATCACTTTCCATCGAAAAGGATGAAGAACATGGCAGTCAAATTTTCATTAATTAATTGTAAATCCCAAAGTAATTTTGTAGATTAGTTATAGCGACAGTAGCCAAAAAACTGTCGCTATAACCAAAAAACAAAAGATTATGGGCTTATTTTCAAACAACAGAAAAGGAAAAGGGTCTCATCCTTTTTTTCATAAAACAGCTAAATCGACAATTCATTTAGCGGCAGAAAACAACAATCAATCCGCTGAACATCGGACAACCTCATCTATGCTCTTTGTCAAGCAATATGATATTATGCGTATCTTAAAGGAGATTTTAATGCCGCAGAACCAAAATTAGTTTTTGGTAAAAATCCGTATGGCTCAGGTAGTGAGGAAATATCTAGCCCTACCCCTGCTATGATCTCTATCTGGTCTATGCTGTTATGCTTAATCTATTACTATTCTCGCAACCAAAATATTAATCTAGCCTTATACAAGAGAAAAAGAGACCATCGGGCCAGATAGACATTCCTATCCATTCTGGTGATCGTCAAGGACCTACTTTCTAGCTTTACTGCTCTAAAAAAGAAATTAAAAAAATCATTGAAATTCTAAAAAAGTAAGTTTAATTTAACAATATAAAACATTTATAAAAAAATATTGTCATACGTAAAATAGAAATTAAAGCGGTACTTATTCCAGACACATGAAATACAAACAGATAAACAACAACTCCATTAACCAGATTATGCTTATCATCATTATTTTGCTGATATGCATTTTGATATTTACGAGTCTTTTCTATTATCTTCCGGGCTTTTTGGGCGCTATAACACTATATGTCCTCTTCCGGAAAATTAACTTTAAACTGACAGAAGAGAGAAGATGGAAGAAATCTCTTGCGAGTCTCTTACTAATTCTACTTACAATTGTATTCCTAGTCGGTCCGCTCTATTTACTGATCAATTATATGGTGCCACAGGTGACTGAGGCAATTAATAATAAAGAGGAGATTATGGAAAAATTTGATTCCATTAAAACCTATTTCAAAGATAGCCCTTATCTCAACAATATTGATTTATCTGACACCGCATTGATGGGGGCACTCCAACGGGCGGCCAAGTTTATCCCCAATATACTGAATTCAGTAGCCGAAGTAGGTGTCAATGTTTTAGTCGCATTATTTGTACTTTACTTTATGTTGGTCAGCAGCAAGCAATTGGAACGGACAATATACAATGCCATTCCGTTTTCTCCGGGAAGTAAAGCAGAGTTATGGCAAGAGTTTGACATGATGGTCAAATCAAATGCCATTGGTATTCCAATCCTCGCGATGTGCCAAGGTGTAGTTGCCGGTCTAGGTTATTGGTTTTTCGGTTTGGAAAGTCCCATTTTTCTGGCCATTCTAACTGCTGTCTCTACCATTATCCCTATCTTGGGTACGATGGTAGTCTATCTCCCTGCGGCCATATTTTTGTTAGCAAATGGGCAATCCGGCAACGCCATAGGGCTAGCACTTTATGGTATCATTATCATTGGAAGTATTGATAATATTCTTCGCTTTACAATTTTGAAAAAACTTGGCGATGTCCATCCCTTAATAACCGTTTTTGGGGTATTATTGGGATTAAATCTCTTTGGTATGTTAGGATTGATATTTGGTCCCCTTATTCTATCCTGTGTGGGAGTCTTACTCAAGGTATATAGCAACGAATTTGGTCGAAGTACACCGGAAATCATACAATCTACGTCATTGATAGAACCCAATAGTCCCAGCAACACCACCGATACGACGGAATAGTATAAAATTAGGAGACATATTGCAGTGGGAAGCATCGAAGATGATAACCAGTAAACTGTCATAACTTGAGTTTGGACACTGCATAATCCCATTTTTTTTATAGTTTTGATTCTTCAATGGCATCGTTGTGGAATGATCTATCTTCGGCTCAAGCTGAACGGTATAAATGCATTCTGTTAGCGCGCCTAAAAAGAATAGAAGAAATCACTAAAACTGATTTAAAATCAAAGGTAGTCTATGAACAAAAAAATAATCTTAGGAGTAACTGCTATGCTCACGGCAGGCATGCTTTATTCATGTAACAACAAGGGCAATCAAAAGACAGCTGGTACGGAAAGTAGTACCGCAGAAAATACGGCTGAAAGTCATGACCATGCGGGTAACGACCACGCCGGTCATGATCATGCGCAAACTGCCCCTACCCAATCTTCTGGTCCGGCTGCAATTCTTCCTAATTTCACTTTTTACCAACTTCGATCCGGCATACGTGTCAGCAATGAGAATCTTGCTAAAGATAAGAATACAGTCTTCATCTTATTTGATCCGGGATGTAGCCATTGTCAGCACGAAGCAACTGAGCTCGAAAAAAATATTGACCGCATAAAAGATGTCAATATCTTTTATATTTCCATGAATGATCCAGCATTGGTATTAGGATTCTTCGATAGCTTCGCACCAAAGCTATCCAAATCTTCCAATGTGGAAGTCTTGATTGACAAAGATCAAACCTTTATCCAAAATATACATGTCCCTTCACAGTTCCCAGCAAATTATGTCTATGGTGCTGACGGAAAACTGAAAGCACATTGGGAAGGTGAGAAAAATATCAATGAGGCGATAAGCCAATTTCATAAATAAGCTGAAATGCTCAACATAGCGATAAACGGATTTGGACGCATCGGAAGAAACACTTTACGTAATATTTTTCTTCGCGATGCTTTTGATCAATTGCAGGTGGTCGCCATCAATGATTTGGCTGATACCAAGACTTTGGCCCATTTATTCAAGTATGATTCGGTACATGGACCATTCTCTGGCACGGTCACACACGACGAACATCATATTATCGTGAATGGCCATTCCATTCTGGTTACCAATGAAAGAGATCCCGCCCTACTACCTTGGAAATCCTTACATATTGATGTTGTTGTTGAATCTACGGGGCATTTTACGAACCGTGAAAAAGCAACGCTTCATCTAACAGCAGGTGCAAAAAAAGTTATTATCTCAGCTCCGCCAACAGACAAGGATATTGCAACAGTCGTATTGGGTATCAACGATAATGCTGTCGATCTCTCGGCTTCAATCCTGTCCAATGCCTCATGTACAACAAACAACGTCGCCCCACTGGTTAAAATATTAGACGATAATTGGGGGATAAAAGACGGATATATCACTACGGTGCACTCCATGACAGGAGATCAAAACCTACATGATGCACCACACAAAGATTTGCGACGGGCACGTGCAGCCTCTTCGGCTATCATACCGACAACTACAGGTGCCGCCAAAGCGATTACCAATGTCTTTCCACATCTACAGAATAAGTTGGGTGGAGCAGGTATACGTGTTCCTGTGCTGAATGGTTCGTTAACAGATTTTACCTGTACGTTAGAAAAAGAAACAACGGTTGAAGAAATCAACAAAGCTTTTAAAGCTGCAGCGGAAAACGAATTAAAGCAGGTGTTGTTTTATACAGAAGACCCAATCGTGTCTGTTGATATAATAAACAATCCCTATTCTTGTGTTTTCGATGCGCAATTGACTTCGGTTGTGGGTGGATTAGTGAAAGTTGTGGGTTGGTATGACAATGAATTTGGCTATTCCAATCGTTTGGTGGACCTCCTGATTAAGATTGACCAGCTTGTTTAATCCAACCAGCTGAAAATAAAGAAAGCCCGTATCCTAAAAATACGGGCTTTTTGTTTAAAACTTTTACAGGCCTGTTTGCGACGTATCAGCACTATAGCCCGCGCACAGATAAAGTACGAGAAAAGCACTTTTCGCTTTGTTTAATATCAATCAATAGTTACTATCCCACACATGATTATTTCGAGTAATCAGTATCCTAAGTGTACCGTTTGTCACTTAGAGTACTCGTTGGCCGTATACCCTGTTTCTGGGATGATACTAGTATATTAGTACAATATACGTGTAATATCTTTACAATTCCCGTTCTACTCCCAAGCCGAAAAGTGCAAAATCATATTTTACCGGATCATTGGGATCCAATAGACGAAGATTGCCTGTTAGCTCTTGTGCGGTCTTCCAGTTGACCTTTTCCAAGGTAATCAGTCCAAATTTTCGCGCTACACGTTCAACATGGACATCACAGGGACAGATGAGGTCTTTTGGTGACAAGCGGCTCCAAATTCCAAAATCTACTCCTTTATTATCCTTTCGGACCATCCAGCGTAAAAACATATTGATACGCTTGACAGTAGATTTTTGGGCCGGACTACTGATATGTTTACGCGTTCGGTGCGGATAGTCTGGCAGCGAAAAGAAATAGGTTTTAAATGCATTCAGCGCCTGCTCCAAATCCACCTCTTTTACCGTCTCCTGCCCTACCAAAAAAGCATCTTCTAAAGACGCAAAGTGGCTATAGTGATACCGAAAAAAAGCAACAAAATAAAGAATATCCGTATCATTGAATGTACGATGTTTAAAACCAAGCAGACTTTTGAGGTCCTGATCGCTATGGTTCATGATATAATCATAAGGCACGCAGTCCATTCTTGCGATCAATTCATTACACTTATTGATGATGGTTTTACGCTGTCCCCAAGCCATTATAGCAGCTAGGAATCCCGTAATCTCGATATCATTCTTGCTTGAAAATTGATGTGGAATGGATATGGGATCATTGGGAATAAAATTAGGTTGATTATATTCATCAACCTTTTTATCCAAAAAATCTTTTAAATTAAAATCAACAGCCATCGTCTCTGATTATCGTCCTGTCTGTAATATACCTTTACAGATATTTGCGATCAACCCCGGCCCTTCATAGATAAATCCGGTATATACCTGAATAAGACTAGCTCCGGCATCAAGTTTTTCAATAGCATCTTTGGCTGAATGAATACCACCAACACCAATGATCGGAAATGCTTTATTGGATTTTTCGCTGAGATAGCGGATTACTTCAGTTGAACGCTTGGTCAACGGGCGTCCACTGACCCCTCCAGCCTCTTGTGTCAAATCCTGTTGACTCTTTAAGCCTTCTCTTGAAATCGTGGTATTGGTAGCGATAACTCCTGCAATCTGTGTCTCCATGACGATCTCAACGATATCATCCAGTTGACTATCAGTTAAATCGGGTGCAATCTTAAGCAGAATTGGCTTAGGAGCTGATTTTGCTTTATTCAGATCCTGTAATGTGTTTAATATATTTTTTAACGGTTCCTTTTCCTGCAAATCCCTTAAGCCTGGTGTATTTGGTGAACTGACATTGACGACAAAGTAATCTACATAATCAAAGAGTGCATTGAAGCAATAAATATAGTCGTTTACCGCTTCTTCGTTTGGTGTCACTTTATTTTTTCCAATGTTACCACCGATCAGAAGCCCTTTTCGGTCTTTTAGGTTCTTCAATCGGGTAGCAGCAACATCCGCACCCTGATTATTGAACCCCATGCGGTTGATCAGCGCTTCGTCTGGTACAAGGCGAAACATCCGTGGTTTATCATTCCCCGGTTGTGGTTTTGGTGTAACGGTTCCGATTTCAATAAAACCAAAACCTAAATTAGTCATGTCGGAGATATATTCGGCATTTTTATCGAAGCCCGCTGCCAGGCCTACTGGATTTTTAAATTTCAATCCAAAGACCTCACGTTCCAAGCGAGGATCTTCTACCGTAAAAATAGCATTCAATAATTGCTTGGCACCCCAAATTTTTGAGAAGACATTCAATCCGCTGGTCACTTTGTGGTGAGCCATCTCCGGATTCATTGTAAAGAATATAGGTTTGACTAATTTATACATAATCGCAAAGTTAGTCAAACAAGAAGAAATATTCATTACTTTTGTACTTTTGCATTTGAAATGATATCAATAAATAATTTAACATTTGAAATAGGATCCCGTGCGTTGTATGATGAGGCAAACTGGCACATCAAACCAGGTGATAAAGTAGGTTTAATTGGCGCCAATGGGGCTGGAAAATCAACCTTATTGCGTTTGATCGTTGGACAATATGCCCCAACTTCGGGAACAATTTCCATGGCAAAAGATTTAAAGATCGGTTACCTAAACCAGGACTTATTATCTTACCATTCGGACAAGAGCATTCTATACGTCGCTATGGAAGCGTTCGAACGTCAAAATCAACTACATGCCGAAATCGAAGACTTACTTGCGAAATTAGAAACAGATTATTCGGACGATATTCTCAATAGACTAAGCGATAGACAACTTGAATTTGAAGCGCTGGATGGCTATAATCTTGAATTTAAAGCACACGAGATCCTTGCCGGTCTAGGTTTTTCGGAAGAAGAACAAAAAAGGCCACTGGCTACATTCTCCGGGGGCTGGCGTATGCGTGTAATGCTTGCAAAAATTTTGTTGCAGACACCGGATATTCTATTATTGGATGAGCCGACCAACCACATGGACTTACCTTCCATCAAGTGGCTTGAGAATTACCTACAGGCATTTGATGGGGCAATCGTCATTGTATCACACGATAGGTACTTTCTGGACCGCATCATCAAAAAGACGGTGGAGTCGCGTAAAGGAAAATTAACACTTTATGCAGGTAACTACAGCTTCTACCTGGAAGAAAAGGAATTGAGAAACGAACTACAGGCCAACCAGTTCAAAAATCAGCAGGCTAAGATCAAACAGGAAGAACGACTTATTGAGCGTTTCCGTGCTAAAGCATCCAAAGCGAAAATGGCACAATCCCGGATTAAAGCTTTGGATCGAATGGAGAGAGTTGAAGATGTGGATGACGATAATCCAACGGTCAACTTTAGCTTTAAGTTTTCAAAACCTTCTGGCCGTCATGTGGTGACATTAGACAATATTTCTAAATCCTATCCGAACCTAGAGATATTAAAAAACACTTCTGCGATCATTGAAAAAGGTGATAAGATTGCTTTGATCGGAGCAAACGGAAAAGGTAAGTCTACCCTACTGCGTATTGTGGCTGGCACAGATAATCAGTTTGAGGGAAAAGCAGAACATGGACACAATGTGTCGCAAACGTTCTTTGCACAGCATCAGCTAGAGGCGCTCCATCTCGAGAACTCGATCTTAGCTGAACTACAAGCGTTTGCGCCAAAACATACAGAGACTGAATTACGTTCGATACTCGGTTGTTTCCTATTTACGGGCGACGATGCCTTCAAAAAAATCAAAGTGTTGTCTGGGGGTGAAAAATCCCGTGTAGCCCTTGCTAAGGCATTGACTGCAGACGCCAACTTCCTAGCGCTCGATGAGCCTACCAATCACTTGGATATGCAATCGGTCAATATTTTGATCCAGGCACTACAACAATTCGAGGGAACATGTATTGTTGTATCCCACGACCGTTATTTCTTGGATCACGTGGCCAACAAAATTTGGTATATCGAGGACAAGGAGATCAAAGAATATCCGGGCACCTATCAGGAATATGAAGAATGGGCAGCTAAGCGTGTTGTAAAAACAGAGGCAAAACCGGAGAAAAAAGTCAAAGAAGAGCCGAAGGTTAAAAAAGAGAAACAAACGCCATCTGAAGACCGGACACGATTACTGAGCAAAAAGAATAAAGAGCTTGCTGCATTGGAGAAAAAAGTCGAAGAACAGGAAATATTGGCCAAAGATTTAGAATTGAAACTGGCTGACGAAGCTGTATATTCGGATGCGACCAAGTTACAGGAAACTACGCGCGCGTACAATTCAGCTAAGGCCCAATTAACCCAGTACCAAGAGCAATGGGAGCAATTGGCCGAGGAAATTATGGAATTGGAAAATGATTAATTTTTTTGGCTTAAAATCAGCTTTTTAAGCAAACAGCTACGATTTTAAGCCAAAAAAATTTGCAGGAATAGGATTAAAGCCCTACTTTTGCATCACTTCAAACAAGGAACGGTAGTTCAAAAAAGAAGTACGATTCCGTAGCTCAGCTGGTAGAGCAATACACTTTTAATGTATGGGTCCTGGGTTCGAATCCCAGCGGGATCACAAAAGAAAAGCTAATCGAAAGATTAGCTTTTTTTGTTTAACAACATCAGGATTCGAAAGAAGGTCTTTTAGCTAAGCTAATTTCATCATAGGGGACTTATGAAGGATTTATATTTTCAGTATATTTACCATTGGGTTCGGTAAAATAATAACTAATGTATAACACTTTAATCGAATATATCAATTCGCGGGTCTCCAGACCTTTGGCAGCAAATGAAATTAACATTCTCAAAAATAATTTTGTACCACATAAACTCAGAAAACGACAGATCTTTTTACAGGAAGGTGATATAAGTAACCATATTGGATTTCTTGTCAAAGGCTCCATGAAAAAATACAGTACAGATACCAAAGGTTCTGAACATATAATGAGCCTCTATATTGAAGGCTGGTGGGTAGTCGATCGTGAGAGTTTTGCAAAACTCACTCCTTCTTCCTTTAATATTGAGGCTTGTGAAGGTACGGATTTACTTATCTTAACAAAGAGAGCCGCAGAAGAAGTATTCTCCCTTCCTATAATGAGTGAACTCATACGGCAGTTGGATGAAAATTATTCTTTTGCCAGCCAAAAAAGGATCAATGCCGCCATAAGTATGACAGCTGAAGAAAGATATAATATGCTTCTTGATAACTATCCTGAATTTGTGCAGCGATTTCCGCAACGCATGATTGCTTCGTATTTAGGTATCACGCAAGAAACCATTAGCAGGATCCGTTCTAGAGCTGTCAAAAAATAATCAGGATTGATTGACAATAGGAATTACCTTTGTCCCAATTAGTTCAATGGCTTTGAATATATCTTCTTTGCTAAGTCCTGGATTGTCCATCTGAAACGTAAATCTTGATATACCACCCAATGCCTCACTATGTCGTAAAATCTTTTCGGCAACTTCTTCGGGATTACCAATGACATAAGCACCGGTGGGCTCGGCCTGGGCCTCAAACATTTCTCGTGTAGGAGTAGACCACCCTCTCTCCTTGCCGATCTTACCCATCATTTCCTGGTACCCTGGAAAGTAAATATTCTTTGCTTTAATTGTTGTATCCGCCACAAAGCCTAGTGAATGTAGTCCTACTTTAAGCTTCGCCCTAGCATGTCCAGCTTTTTCTCCGGCCTCATAATATAAGTCTATCAGCGGACGGAAACGGTGGGTTTCACCTCCAATAACGGCCACCATCAATGGAAGCCCCAGTGCTCCAGCGCGTATAAAAGATTGCGGAGTTCCTCCTACCCCTATCCAAACGGGCAGCTGTTCCTGCACCGGCCTTGGATATATGGCCTGTTGTTTTAGTTCTGGGCGGAATTTCCCCTTCCAGGTTATAGTTTCATTATCACGGATTTCAAGAAGCAATTTAATCTTCTCTTCGAAAAGTGCATCATAATCTTGGATATTGAACCCAAATAAAGGAAATGAATCAATAAATGATCCTCTTCCAGCTACAATCTCAGCCCGGCCTTTTGAAATAATATCCAACGTGGCATATTCCTGAAATACCCTAACAGGATCTGCCGCACTTAGTACGGTAACCGCACTCGTTAGACGAATATGCTGAGTTCTTGCTGCCGCTGCCGCCAATATTACTGCTGGAGACTCATCCAAAAATTCTTTTCGATGATGCTCTCCCAGCCCAAAAACATGTAATCCGGCCTGATCCGCAAACGCTATCTTTGACAATAAAGCTTCCATAGCCATCATATTTTCCTCAGGACGCAACCCGTCATCATATGCACCAGTGGCAATAAAACTATCTATTCCTATTTCCATAATCATTAATTTAGTTTTGTAGACTTTCCATTATTGAAAAGCTAACCAAATTTCTATTTTTTGATGGTTCATAACGATGATCTATGTCAAAAAGAATGCCGACAAATCATAAAAAACATCTTCTATCTCAGGCAAAGAGACGCAGACTCATAATCCATATAGCCTTGCTGCCTCAATGTACATGAATGGTCGTCAAATTGGGTATCAGGAGGCAAAGTAGGTTTGACGGAACTCGATCCAATTATTTTCATTTTTGTATATTTAGAAGTAATTTAAGAAGCAACCATCATTTGGAAAATATAATAAACCATTTTGACAAGTATCTACCTCTTAATGATGAGGAAAAACAGGCTTTGATGAGTCGTGTTACGGAAAGGAAAATCAAACGCAGGCAATTTTTGTTGCAAGAAGGAGATGTATGTAAGTACTTTACTTATGTGCAAAGTGGCTGTTTTAAAATGTATGGTGTTGATGATAAGGGTATTGAACACAATCTTGTTTTTGCAGCGGAAAATGACTGGATCTCGGATATTGGTAGCTTACACAAAGAACTTCCTTCTAAATTGTTCATAGAAGCAATCGAACCGTCTATCGTATTACAAATATCTAAAGGAGATCTGTGGTACCTGTACAGCAACCATCCAAAGTTTGACCGGAACTTCCGTGTAATCATCGAAGATAAATATATCGAACTTCAAAATCGCTTATTGCAGGCATTTAGCTCCACCGCGCTCGATAGGTATGATCGTTTCATTACCCAATACCCGCATTTAGCCAATAGATTACCAAATACCCAAATTGCCTCTTATCTAGGCGTAACCCCCGAATTTCTGAGTAAAATAAAGAATGATAGATTTAAAAAATAGCTTTACCCTTAACCTATATTAAGGATATTTCTTAACTTATCTTATAAGCTTGGCTAAATTGTTTATTACAACTTTGTACTGTCAATAAAGGCAAACAACATTTAAAACATACAGTAATGAACACAACAAGTCAAAAAACAAAAGTCGCCATTATCGGTTTAGGAAATATTGGTAGAGCAATTGCATCCAATCTTGTAAAAGGTAACCATCCAGTTATTATTTCATCCCGCGAGATCAGTAAAGCGCAAAGTTTTGCTTCTGAATTGGGAATTTTAGCGACAGCCGAAGAAATAGCTAAAGCAATAGAAGATGCCAATGTAATCATTCCGACCATCTACTTTGACAAAATCAAGGATTTTTTAAGCCAATATGCATCAGAATTAAAAGGAAAAATAATTATTGATGTTTCCAATCCCATTGCTCCTGACGGTAATGGAGGCTTCAAAAAAATTATTGACAAAGATGTTTCTGCTGGTCAAGTTTTGTTGGATCTGATCCCAAAAGAAACACATTTTGTAAAAGCATTCGGTACATTGGGAGCTAATTCTTTGTCAGAAGTAGCGTTTACTGAACCTAATAGAAAGGTCCTTTTCTATGCCTCGGACAGCACAAACAGCAATAAACAAATAGAGGAACTTATTACCGATAGTGGTTTTGAACCACTACACATCGGTGGTATCAATCAATCTATCCGTATCGAGGTATTCGGCGATCTACATGAATTTGGTGCATTGGGCAAAACCGTAACGCTTGAAGAAGCTAAGAAGGCCCTTAACGCACAAAATAGGTAAAACAGCTCCTTAATCAGCACAAAAACGTTTCACCCCAGTATCAATAGCCGCAAAATAAGAAAAGCTAATCTTACGATTAGCTTTTCTTAACAGTAACTCCCCCGCTTTCCTTTGCGCGATCTAGTCAATAGACAATTCACTGTGTAGTAGAGCGATACTGCAACAGATCTATATACAGGAGTATTTTAAACTACATTCCAATTTTTATTTACTGTTATCTGGGGATTGCTTTGCAGGGCTTCATCTACTAAATTTAGTACTTTAAGAACATTTCCGCTCAAACGAAAACGATATGTTTCCTGTGCTGTTTGAATTTTTACTGTTGCACTGTACCCTCTGTAATGTGTTTGTGACACATGAATACTTGTTATGTCCTTAAAAGCAATGGTCGTTTGCTGCAGGTTTGTAAAAAAACGAACCATACCTTGTTTTACAACATAAGGTGGCATGAATTTTTCGTAAAAAGGAGCTTTGTTGTTGTTCTTTATTAGCTTTTCCATGTCTTTTTCAGAAAGTGTAATGATAAACTGCCGATAATTATCAGTATATCTTCTAATGAAAAGAATAGCTGGAATTACCATCAAGAGCAAACAGCAAAAAAATCCCAGGGCGTAAAGATAACTGTCAATTACCCTTGCATTATAACGATCTTCACCCAAAACTGCTCTGCCGTAAGATTATGTTTCCATCATAGTTATAATAAAAAAAATGATAGGAAGTATTACACTTACCGACAACATTATGCCGATAATTATCAAACTTCGGCGTTGTAGCTCGTTTATGAAAAAATTATTCATTGCCTTTTTGTTTATATTTCAACGTTTTCATTATGCCCTAAGAGTAGTCTCTATTTGAATATTCATTGTTTTTTTAACTGAGTTTCTAAACCAAAAATATCCATAGTGGCTTCCCTTCTCCCCCATCGACAATCAAATTCAGCTTAAATGTATGTTATTTCTTATTACAGATAATTAAAATTTAATATTCGAATGTCCCAGTTTACGATTCGCTTTAATGGAATATTTATTTGCACTGTTTATATCTATTTGAAGCCAGCAATAAGAGTACCACGGAAATAGTTGAGAAAAAACACGAAAACTAGTGATCATATTTTATAAAATCCATTTTATTCTATAAATTAAAAACCACCAAACGGCTCATTTTTAACAGAATAAATATTTTCATATGGATTTTTTATCACTTGAACCTTTATCCCTTCTGGCAAGGATTTTCAAAAATCAAAGCTATTGTTCCAAGAGCTTGGTTTTTCAATAACATGGGAAGAGGACAATCTTATCGGTTTCCAAAATGGAAATTGTAAATTCATATTACAACAATATGATAATGAAACATTCGCTCAAAATTTAATGCTAGCGGTTAAGATTGAAAATATGAATACCTTTTGGAGCGAGGTAACCCCAAAAAAACTTTCAGACAAGTTTGGCATCCCGGAAATTGGACAACCAATAAAACAACCATATGGTATAGAGGTCAACATTATTGACATTGCTGGAGTTTGTTGGCATTTTATTGAAGAGCAAATTTAAAATAAGGAAGAAAGATCGACTGGAAATGTAAAAAGGATCGGGCATAAAACAGATATGAGTTACAATTTCCTTGCATTGCATAAGCCATTTTTTTAATAAAATGAAAACGATTTTTGTTACATTTGAACTTATACGTTAACCATCATGTTAAGCCAGTCGGAAATATTAAAACATTTGGAATCCCTTCAACAGCTGAATGATGAAGAACGCCTTGAATTGTCCAAAATATGCAAACCACTATTTTTGTCCAAAAAGACCAAACTTGTGGAAACGGATGATCGATTTGATTCTGTCTTTGTACTGACAACGGGCTTGTTACGTTGGTATTTCTATTCGGATGATGGTACCGAAAATAATGTTTTCTTCTCCTCGGAAGCAGATCATGCCTTTATCGCCAGTATCCCTGAGTATTATGCTGACCAACGGGAAACAAAATACACCATCGAAGCTGTTGTGGATACACAGTTACTGCTATTTCCGAAAGAAATCTTTGAAGATTTGGCCTTTCAACATAAAGGGATTTTCCAGTTCTATGTCAAATCCTTAAAAATTATTATTGATACCTTACGCATCCGTACCGAGCAGCTATGCAGTGATTCTCCAAGTGCCCGCTATGAGGTTTTCCTAGAAAACCGTTCGTACATCACCAAAAATACAAACCGCAAGCATATCGCTAATTTCTTGGGCATTACACCAAACTCTTTGTCCAGATTAACAGCCCGTATACAAAAAAAACGGCCACCAAAAAACTAACTTAAGAATACTTTTTTAGCCTGTATTCGTTCTAATTTTGCTTCGTCAAAAAAGCTGTAAAACAGCCATTTGTACAGATAGTATGATTTAAAACGAAAACAAAATGAACAAATTTATTGTAAGAATAGGTGTCTTAAGCCTATTCGCACTTTTGGAAATTAATGTGGTACATGCCCAATCTCATGAAGCGGAAAAGGTTGGCCTGTACATCACCCAAGAAATGTCATTTTTAAATATGACAACAACGCAAGCCGAACAGGTTTATCAAATAAACCTTCAGGCAGCCAATGCTGTAGAAAACTTACGCCAAAATAGCAATGCTCAACAAATAGGCACTGCGGAGAACATCGAAGGTTTTACAGAGATCCTAAAACAAAGGAACCTAGCTGTACAGGAAATTCTTTCACCGGTACAATTCCAACTCTTTAAAGAAAACAAAATAATAAGAGCAGCTACTTTCAGGACTATTGTCATGGCCAAAATGTTGGATTTAACCCAAGATCAGCTCGATCCAATTTTTGAGATCAATCAAGCAGTAGTAAAAAATGTAAGAAAAGACCTGGACACATACTTTTCTGCGGATAATAACTGGGGTAAAAAAAATGCACAACGTAAACTGCATAGAGCGCTAAAGAAAACGGACAAAGCATTTGACAAAGTCTTAAGCCCGCAGCAAACTACAATTTACCATGAAAATGTTGATCTTTTGCGAAATGTACTTCGCGAAGAATATGGAACTAAAGACTCGTTTTAAATCATGTTTTCATGATGCTCGGCTCTATCTTAATTGATATTGCCGAGATTTTTATCACCAAATTTATCTTATCATGCAAAAATTATTAGCAACAATTTGCTTATTGCTATTGTGCAGCGTTTCACATGCCGCTACTGGCGGTGCCGAAGACACGATCGCGGATGTAGCATCATGGCTTATCATATTTATCTTACCTATCGCTGGAATTTTTCTTTTTTGGAAAGTACATATTTATCCTGAAAAAATAGCGGAGAAGAAAAATCATCCACAGCTAAGTGCCATAAAAAGTATGTGTTTACTTTCATTGATATTCGGCGGTCTTCTCTGGCCAGTTGCCTTGATATGGGCAAATTATGACTATAAAAAAGATAAAGTGCCTGTTCCAAATTTAGGAGAATCGGACTCTTCTTCAGGTAAAGAAAGCTTACATATTGAGGAAAAGAAATAAATTCTATAAGAAATACAGAATCATCTAGAACAAAAAAATTATGTTAGAATTACTAATAGGAATATATGCCGGTATTTGCTGGCTTATCATCAAAAAACTAAAACTAATCCCTTGGAATTTCAATACGCAAGTTGTAGTATACTCATTACCTATTTTTGGGTCTATTGCCCTGATATTGAGTCTCAACTATTTTTGTCCCATTACATCGGATGTAAAAGTCGGTAACCGCAGTGTCGATATTACAACCCAAACCTTAGGGAAAGTCAAAAAAGTATATATCAAAACAAATCAGGAGGTAAAAAAAGGAGATACACTATTCACGATAGATCCAGTACCATACGAGCAAGAGATAAAATCGTTGGAAGCCCAGCTCAGCAATATGAAGTCTACCGTTTCCTCCTACACTTCGGATATTGATGCTTCCCGCAAAAATATACTGAGTTTACAATCTCAGCTTGATTTGAGCAATAAAAGAATAAAGCAATACCAGGAACTCGTAGCGGCTGGTGCAGCCAATAGATTTGACCTGGAACAAGCTGTCGCTACTTCGCAGGATCTGCAATCGCGAATTAGTGCTGCTCAGGCACAAAAATCGTCGTTGGAAGCCAAATATCATTCGACTCATAACGGCGAAAATGCGTCTATTGCGGAACTAAGGGCTAAATTGGATCAAGCAAAATGGAATCTTTCCCAAACAGTAGTTTTAGCGCCTACCGATGGTCTAATTCCAAATGTACAGCTGAATGAAGGGGCGATGATGGCACCTTTTAAATCAGCTTTTGTGCTGATTCAAAAACAACAATCTATTATCGCCTTCTTCTCTCAAAATGAGTTGGAAACGGTAAAAAATGGTAATGAAGTCGAACTTGCTTTAAAGACAGCCCCAGGGAAAGTAGTCAAAGCAAAATTGGAATACGTGGTTGATGCAACCAGTCAGGGTATCATGAACAATGCCGGTGGAATGCTTGGTGGTAATGCCACAACTTCAGGAATTCCTGAAACAGCGCGACAAGTGCCCGAAACGGATGGAAAGCTCATTGCGAAATTTGTATTGGACGAAAACGAGCAACCGCTAACTGTCGGTGCAAGAGGAATGGCTGTCATTTATTCCGACCATATCAAACCGTTGCATCTTATCCGGAAAGTAATGGTGCGCGTGAGCAGCAAAATCAATTACTTAATTCCAAAACTACATTAATATGATAAAGAAAATCAGTATAGGGGCTCTCCTACTATTCAACTTGACTTCTTGTATCGGTTACAAAAATGCAACAATTGAGAAGATTGATGAATTAAAAAACACGAGCGCAATAAAGGCGAATGTTGAAATATCTGATAAATGGATTCAGGAACAAGGTCAGAACCAACCCGCTTTTTCCTATGCGTGGATGAACGAACTCCTCACACCGGAGTTGGAAGCGTTAATCAAAGAAGGGCTTGCCCATAATGCGGATATTATCATCTCCAAAGAAAAACTGAATCAAGTTGAATTAGCTATGGATATCGCCGGAAGCAGCCTTTATCCAAGTGTTAATGCATTAGCAAATACAGGTAACAACCTTGTCAGTGGAAGCCACACTGGAAAGTTGCAACTAAAAGCCAACTGGGAACTTGATCTCTGGGAAAAAAACAAATCTGCGGAAATGGCGAGTGTAAGCCAATACTTTTCGGCAACGTTTCAGCAAAAAATGCTGGAACAGTCCGTTGCCGGGATAATTGCTAAGGCATATTACCTGAATATTGCAGGTCAGTACCAAGAACAAAAAATCAGTGAGTATATTACAAAAACCGAAGACTTAAAAAGGATTTTAACTGTTCAGAATAAAGTTGGAACGGCAAACGCGCTCGATTTGTCCAATATAGAAAGCGAGTCTATTCTCCTGAGCTCTTACCTTGAGAAAATTAAAAATGCCAATTCGCAATCAAGAAGAAGTTTAGAAATGTTGTGTGGAAAATATCCAGAGGGTTTGATAAAAGTAAATACGAAATTTTCGGCTTTACAACAGGATATCCCAACAAATTTTCCACTAAATGTTTTGGAAAAGAGAGCCGATATTATGGCCCAGCAATTTCAAATAGAATCCAGTTTCTATGAAATTCAGGAAGCAAAAGCAGCGCGGTTACCTGCCATTAACATCAGTGCTGCATTTGGAGCAGCGGAAACAAATGTTGAGGGGATCAGCAATCTGTTTTCCAATCCATTGATAAAAGTCGGTGGTGGCTTAACAACCCCTATTTTTAACGGCGGAAAATTAAAAAAGAACGTAGAAATAAAAACCTCACAACAAAAACAAGCTGTTGAGGAGTATGCAAAATCAGTCCTACTAGCTTTCAGCGAGGTAGAATCTGCCTTAGCAAATTTAGGTTCAATCGAAAAACAAGAGGTTTTCCAGCAACAGGCAATTTCTTCGTTGGAGAAAAATATAGATTTAACAAGAAAACAGATCAATGTCGGCAGCAGCAACAGTTTCATCCTGCTTCAAAAGCAAAGAGATCTGGTAAAAAGGGAAATGAATAATATCGATCTCCATCTCCAACAGCGCATTGAAAGGATCAACCTCTACATGGCACTAGGAGCAAATGGACTTGCTAATTTTTAGATACGACAGGGCATGAGCAAAAAAAGTTAATCAAAAGATTAGCTTTTTTTATAAATCACCGATTTAAGAATTTAATAACTTATCTAATGATCTGCATCATTTAAATCTGTTATTTCATGTTATCTTCGAGATATTGCTCCTTATTTGGCAGCTCAAGTTTCTACACTTTATGGTAAAAAGATTGATCACATGAAAAATTTACTATTATTGGATCTGCCCCTATTCGAGATTCTGGTATGTACAGTTGTTATAGTCAGCATTTATCTGTTGTTTTTGACATTCTTCAGAAAGAAACCAGAATAGTTCTTTATTGAAGTTCATTTTAAGAAAGCATATTTTTTAAAAAGGGTATAGATGAATAGGAAAATAACGAAAGATCATTATTCTTATCTAATATTATTAATGAATCGTATTTGTGGTCATTTTTATTGTCTGTAACCATCGTTCCACTAATTTTTCCCAATCGGCAATAGGCAATTTTTCCCAATCAGGAATTTTTTGTGCCGATTCACGCAATCCAAATGCATGTCCACCCTCGGCATAAATATGATATTCTGTAGGAACCCCAGCCTTTTTTAAGGCGATATAATAGACTAATGAGTGTTGTATTGAATCTATGTTATCATTCCCAGCTTGTAATAAAAACATTGGCGGCGTATGACTATCAACAGGAAGCGTCCGGTTAAGTTCGTAAAGCCGACTCGTGTGAAAAGTCATGTGCCCAGGATACATGACAATTCCGAAATTTGGTTTACAACTTACCCGATCAATTTCATCCATTATGGCATAAGCACGTTTTCGATAATTCGTACTAACTTCGGCAACTAAATGTCCTCCAGCAGAGAATCCCATGACGCCAATTTTATTTGGGTCTATATGCCATTCTTTTGCTCGGGACCGTACCAATCCCACTGTCCGTTGCGCGTCTTGTAGCGCAAGAGGTTTGACCGGATCTTTTTCACAATCGCAATCTTTATCATAATGAGGACCTGAGGCAGGAACCCGATATTTCAAAAGTATGCCTGTTACACCTATTGACGCTAACCATTCACAGATCTCTGAACCTTCAAGGCTAATAGCGAGCTTATTATATCCCCCACCTGGAAATACAATCACCGCCGCCCCAGTATTTTTCACTTTAGGTGGATAAATCGTTATCGTCGGGTTGGAAACATTTTTTACCATTCCATCATTGTAGGTTTCTGTCCCGGTTACCAGTCCAGCATCAGGAATATTATTCGACCAAATAGGTATCTGTGAAGGTGTAGATGAGAATTTGGAAGTATTTTCCTTCGGTCTTTGCTCCAATTGACCCTGATTTTGTTGTTTGTTATCACGACAAGAAATTAGGCAAATCCCCAATAATGACATGACAACTATTTGTCTACTTGATATTATGCCTTTCAATATTTTCATTTGCCACTTATCAGTATATTAAACTAATCATCAACCAGTTCGTATGGGATTGATCCAATTATTCACCTATTAAATTTAACAAAAAAAGATTAAAGCGGCGGTAGCAATAGTGTATTGAAAGGACCATTATTTTACAAGACCAAAACAATTGTGGATGTCACAAAAACCGATTATTTTATACCTAGGCATATATTTTTTGTATAATTTAGGGGCTTAACCCATTCGCACATGAAGAAAAATGAAATAACGTTATCTGCCTTCCATGGTAAATATACTTTTGGGGCATCGCTAATTACCATATTCATTTTATTTCCGATTTCAATCATATTCATTAAAGCTATAGATGTTAAATATACAGTAAATCAAACCCAGCTAATTATCGTAATATTAAGTTTAGTTTTTGGTTTTTTAATCGTTGTAATGAAAAGTACCATGCAAAAAATTTTATTCGTAAAATCTGAAGATCAATTTTATTTGAAAGATGAAAAAGGAAATGAAGTTCATTTGCCTGATAACACAACCTATAATATTTACAACTATAATTCGAGAAAAGCGTTTATGTTAAGAATCACAACACAAGCTGGCACAAAATATTTTTTGTCTCCTGATATGAACATGAAATCCGATATTGAAGATTTTTTTGCCAAGTTCCCGCAAAAACCGAACAGAAAGGACTTTTATATTAAGGCTTATCCTTACCTGATTTGTTGCGTTTATTTTATAATAAGTATTGTGCTCGTATTATTTATTTAATGATTGAACATTAGCATCATCTCGCAATCCAGGTTCAAAATAGACGCGAATACCGCTTTAGTACATTACCCCTATTTCTTGTCGTGATATACATATTCAACAATGCTCTTCCATATCTTATTATTATAAGCATTCATCTTTGAGATGGTGCCGGCATCGCTTACGACAATAACCTGGGTATCAATACCATCCACGGGCTGAACACTTTTACCTTCCTCCGAAGACCGAAATTCTGCTAAATTGATTTTAGCTGTCAGGTCTTCCCAATCCTGAGAAACTGTTTTCTTATGATATTCTGAATTATTAGCCGGATTAGCCGCAACTGTTTGACGATAGTGCGTGGAGTCTTTATCGATAAAGATACAGGAGTGAAATCCTAGTTGCCCTCCTGTATTGATGACTTCAATAGATTTTATTACGACATCTTTCATAACTCCAGGCGAATTTGAGGTCTTGTTCTTTGTTTCAGTGCAGCCGATCAAAAACAAGGATAAAACAACTAATTTATACATTCTTCAAAATTTAAACTTTTATACAAGGTCAAATTGTTTATGAATAAAGATAGGACATTTTATTTCCTGTCTAATTACAATCTTATATCTGCCAGCGATCAGTTACAATTCGTTGCATAAGAATCATTATTGTCTATTACGGTAAATACACATAATTAGAATCTTAGTCAGATAATAAAGTCTTCTTATCAACTTTTTTACTGAGCTAACAATACTTATAAGAGGTAAGATCTTTATCTGAACTGATGAGTATTCTTACTGTTAAAAGGGTTTCTGAAATAACGAAATCGGACACTTGTCAAACAAGAAAATGAGACTAATCAGCGGGAATTTGATATGATTTGGCGGGATTCTGATCGGTTATTTTTCTAATTTCATCAACTTCATAAAATAGCAAGTTACTGAAGATAATCGAACTTAAATCCATATCCAACAAGCAATGAACCAAAGTCGTCTTTCTACAAAATCCCATTACCCTATCCTGGATGGATTGCGTGGTGTCGCGGCCATCATCGTTGTCACCTTCCACCTCACTGAACCTTTAGGAACCGGACATCTGGACATCCTAGTCAACCATGGTTATCTCGCTGTTGACTTTTTCTTTCTCTTGTCCGGATTTGTCATTGGCTATGCCTATGATGACCGTTGGCAGAAGATGAGTCTCGGTACCTTTTTTAAACGCCGAATCGAGCGGCTTCAGCCGATGGTCATCTTAGGGATGACCCTTGGCGCTATTGGGTTCTACTTTACGGACTCGACTATCTGGCCACTTATTCATACGGTTCCCTTATGGAAAATGTTGCTGGTGATGCTTATTGGTTATACCATATTACCCATTCCGCTCTCTTTAGATATTCGTGGCTGGCAAGAAATGCATCCTCTTAATAGTGTGGGTTGGTCGCTATTCTTTGAATATATTGCCAATATCCTTTATGCAATCGGCATTCGAAAGCTATCAAAAACCGCCCTCGCTATTTTGGTGCTGATCTCGGCCGTCGCTCTCGCCCATCTGGCCATTACAAGCCCCAATGGTGATGTCAGTGGTGGTTGGACACTCAATATGGAACAACTACGTATCGGACTTACCCGGACCATGTATCCATTCTTTGCCGGTTTATTACTTTCTAGGGTAAGCAAACCTTCTCAAATAAAGTATGCCTTTTTGTACTGTAGCCTCTTGCTCGCCATTGTATTATATATGCCCCGTATCGGTGGCGCCAAACATCTTTGGATGAATGGAGTTTACGAATCAATCTGCATAATCATTATTTTCCCACTTATTGTTTACCTGGGAACCAGTGGAACAATACAGACACAAAGAGAGTACAGGGTTTGTAAATTCTTTGGCGATATCTCCTACCCTCTCTACCTCGTCCACTACCCAATCGTTTATTTTTACGTCGCCTGGATCAGTAATCATCAAGGGATGACATTCGCTCAGGCCTGGCCGTATGCACTGATCATCTTAATTTCCAGTATATTATTAGCCTATATAAGTTTAAAATGGTATGATGAACCCATTCGCACATGGTTAAAAAATCGTAGATCTTCGAGGGCTCAGTAATCAAGATTCCAAACATAACTTCTGGTATAAAACGGAGGATATTTTTTAGAAATATTTTAGTTGAAATTTTAATATTAAATTTAGTAAACAATACAATATCAAAACTGATGATGTGTTTACTTTACCCTCCTATAAATAGGAGGATAAATTTCACGATTTATATGTATTGGAATAATTGAGAATACTTAATAAGTTTGTTGATGTGCTAAATCAGTCTTTTTAAATCACTGAAAAGCACACTATTAAAACACTTCAGATGAAGAAACTGCTTTTCCAATTTATCTTAACTATACTGCTGCTATCCCCAACATATGGTCAGGATACCAGTGCTATAGATAGTTTAAGAAATGAATTTACGGCAGCAAAATCTGACACCGCTAAGCTATCACTATCAAACAAGCTCGCTCGAGAATATTTTATCCGTGGCGACAGCATTTCTGCCTTCAAGTATGGGTATATATCGCTTGCACTTGCCCGAAAAACAAAGGTGCCACTGTATCGGGCAAAGGGCAACCAGATCATGGGTTATCTACACACCATATTGATCCATATGGATAGTGCAAAGTATTACAATAATCAGGTTGTCCAAATCCTAAAAAGTGCAACATCTGCTGAAGAAATGCGCGTTGTGGCCTATGCAAAAAATAATTTGGCAGCCAATTACCATGTGATTGGTCAGCTCAAAAAAGCAGTTGAACTTTTAATTGAAAATCTACCAATATTTGAAAAGATAAAGGATAATAGGCTTTATCATGTAACCTTGGAAAACATTGCAGCCACCTTTAACGAATTGGAAGATTATGAAAAAGCCACATTCTATATTCTAAAAGGGATCGATTTTCTAAATAAAAATAATTTTGATCCAGAGCATAAAATTGGTACTTATCTCATAGGCACTTTAATTACATACGGGCAGAATGATCTGGTGCTTATGAAAACCTATCTTGATAAAGTCAAGTTGTATTTAGATCAAGTGGGGACTTCCACCCTATATTCCTGTCGTTATTACGCTTATTTGACCTGGTATTACGTCAGAAAGAAGGATTTAAAAAAATCCAGGGCGGCGCTAGCACAAGCGGAAAAAGCGCTGAAAAATTTGAAGAGCCGAACCAATTACTATGATTTCTACAATTCACAATATGAGGTTGCCTATTTAGCTGGAGACAATAAAACAGCTCAGCAGGCTGCATTTACTTTATATAACATGGCAAAAGAGGATGACCGTAAATCGGTCGCCGCCAGTCATGCACAGGATGTCGCGCTTATGGCCAGCAGAAATGGTGATTATAAAACTGCTTACACCTTTCAAAAGCGATATTCAGTTATTTCTGATAGCACGAAATACGAAAACATGGAAGTAGAGATACAGAATCTAGAAATCAACTATCAAACCGCAGAAAAAGAAAAACGTATTGCCCTATTGGAAAATGAACAACGTGAAGTCGTATTAAAAAGCAAAAATCAAGTTTTGCTGAATTTAGTTTTGGGTATTGGCGCTCTTACTTTCTTATTGGTCATGTTGTTTCTTTTTTATGTGCTAAGGACAAATAAAAAGAATAATAGAAAACGTTTGGAGGAAATCGGCCGGGATCAAGAACTTAAAATATCGCAGGCGCTACTTGAAGGCGAAGATCGCGAACGTATACGGATCGCGCGTGATTTACACGATGGTATCGGTGGAACATTAAGTGGAATAAAACTAAAGCTTTCAGATCCAACTGCAGATAGAGAATTGATGGTCCAAAAGGCAAATGAGCAACTTCACTCCGCCATTGGGGAGCTCAGAAGAACCGCAAGAGGAATGATGCCGGAAAGTCTACTGAAAAATGGGCTTGAGACAGCACTACATGACCTATGTACAGATCTGATAAGCTCCGAGGTACAGATTGAATTTCAATCCAGTGGTTTGTCAGATCATTCCATGAATAATACTGTTCATATCTACCGCATTGTACAAGAATTATTGACCAATGCAATCAAACACGGTAAGGCAAAAAATATTCTGGTACAACTTATCCAAGAACAAGATGCTATCTTGATCACCGTAGATGACAATGGTAAGGGATTTGACACAGGACAAATGTCAAACGTAACAGGTATAGGTCTCAAAAATATTCAGAATCGGGTTGACTTTCTTAAAGGGACATTGTCAATTGATAGTGATCCAGGAAATGGAACCTCCGTAAATATTGAGATTTATGTACGATAGAGAATTCGTTATAGCCATATTAGATGATCATCCAATGGTATTGGATGGTATCCAAGAAATTATCAGGAGAAATATCACCAATGCAACAGTCATCGGTTTTCCGAGTATTATGCTATTTAACGATTTTATCAGGGCCAAGCCTGTGGATCTGCTTTTGGTGGATATGTTTCTCAGTGATGGACGTGGAATTGATGTCTGTAAGGAGGTTAAAGAAAAGTTCCCTGTGGTTCGTGTATTGGGAATGAGCAGCGCACTTGAAAGAAGTACAATTGTTGAACTGCTGCAACAAGGAGGATCCGGTTTTATTCTCAAAAATACCGAGGCTACCGAGATCTTGGAAGCGATTGAAAAAGTGATGCGTGGCGAGATTGTCTTAAGTCCTGAAGCAGATAATCTATTAAATAGATCTTTAGACAATCCAAGTCCCCTACCTACCCTAACCAGACGTGAACGAGAACTATTGCGCTACCTAGTTCAAGGAAAAAAAATAGCTGAAATTGCAGACCTATTGCTTTTAAGCAACTCAACGATAGACACTTATTGCAAGTACCTTCTGCAAAAATTTAATGTGAGTAATACGACTGATTTGCTAACCCTCGTTTCCAGAGAAAATATATTGTAAAAAGTCTTACTGATTATTATTACTTTACTTCCCTATCTATTCGTTGTCATATCATTTAAATCAAAAATTATAGTGATCTTTTTAGCTCAATCTAGATTGACAAAGCTATTGCATATTAAATCCAGCCTAACCATTATCCACGTGATAGAAGATGAATATATCAATCATAAAATACCAAAAGGTAAACAAAGAGCTTCCTGAAAGCAGCCTAATAATTTTATAAAAAATTGAATGTAAATTAACAAATAACGGTTATCTTCATATAGCATACCCTACTTTAATCCATTTCAGAAGTCATGGCATTAACGAAAGGAATTGGACTGTATTTGTTTGAAAGATATTCCACTACATTACTAGGAGTTATCTTTTATATGTTAACATATATTCAGCATAGGGAAAATCCTAAGTTTAATGAAAGCAATATGATGAAAAAAACTGTATTAACCATTACATTAAACCCTTCGGTAGACAAAAGTACAAGTGTTCAAAACATTGTTCCCGAAAAGAAACTGCGCTGCAATCCCCCAAAGTATGAAGCTGGTGGTGGTGGTATTAATGTAAGCCGTGCGCTCAAACGACTTGGTATATCTTCAAACGCACTTTTTACCTCTGGAGGAAAAACGGGCAATATGTTGGAGGGATTGTTAAAACAAGAAGAACTCGATATTACACCAATCCATATCAGCAGTGAAACAAGGGAAAACTTTATTGTGATAGATACGACCACCAATCAACAATATCGATTTGGATTTCCGGGTGAAGCCTTTACAGCGGAAGAGAAGGAAAACATTTTGGCTATTGTTGACCAATTAAATCCAATACCTGATTTTGTCGTCATCAGTGGTAGCCTCCCAAATGATGTTCCCGCGGACTTTATTGGATTACTTATCAATAAATATAAAGCAAAAGGAAGCAAAGTGATCGTAGATACTTCCGGAGATGCGCTTAAAGTTGCTTTGGAGGAAGGCGTATATTTGCTGAAACCAAATGCGGGTGAATTGGCCGCTCTTGTTGGAAAAGAGGAACTGGCTAGCACAGATCTGGATCATGCCGCCAAGCAAATAATTGCACAGGGCCAAGCTGTCCTTGTTGTCGTATCTCTGGGAGCTCAGGGAGCCGTGCTGTATACCGCAGCAGAAAAAATTCAGATGGTTCCACCACTTGTAAAAATACGTAGTACTGTTGGTGCTGGAGATAGTATGGTTGCAGGTATGGTATCCGTTCTGACCAGAGAAGGCACAACCGAAGAACTGCTTCGTATGGGAATAGCTTGCGGATCGGCAACCACTATGGCCGAAGGAACCGCCCTCTTTCAAAAGAAAGATGTGGACAGACTATATGACGAAGTCAGAAAGTTATAAGCCCGTAGCTAAAATACGCGCGGTTTAATTTTTAGAATAGCTGTTCAGTTGTAATAAACCTGTTTTCGGCCATTCGGGACGAGCAACGCTATAAGAAACTTTTTAACCTAATCTTTATTGTATTTATGCATATCAAAAACATTCAGAATCACAATCTTTTTGCATATCGAAGATTACGGCGGGCGATCGGTTATCTGGGCATCTTTCTACCTATTATCTTGGTTTTGCTGTCCTTATTTAAGTTTTTCGGCACCAGCATTCAACCATCCATCAGTCATTACTATTTTTCAAATCTGAGAGAAATTTTTACCGGAACTTTGTCTGCCGTTGGATTATTTCTAATCTGCTATAAAGGAAATGGAAATAAAGTCATTTGGAAAAATGATAATATCCTCACAAATCTTGCTGGATTTATGGCGATTGGAGTTGCCTTTATACCCACAGATCCAATTGGTAGCAGCTGCACGCAATGCACACTGGTTGCAGTTGGTTTAAAGGAACTACATTATGGGTTTGCAGCTGTACTTTTTCTGACGTTTGCATTCCTTTCCATCAATGTATTTACTATTGGCCAAGAACCAAACAAAGAGATTCCGATTAGTGTCATGAATGAAAATAATATTTACCGTTTTTGTGGCTATGGTATAATCGTTTGTATCGCTTTGATTCCGTTTAAGCTCTTTGGGTATGCAACACTTGTATTTGAGGCCATTGCACTTTTTTTATTTGGCAGTTCATGGCTTATTAAGGGACGTGCTTTGGGTGACAAAGGTGCTATAGGTGAAAAATTATACCGTGAACATAATACCACAGATACCGAAAAGGCGGGGGCGTTCTAGGTCTTGGGATCATCTACTGGGTCGGCCTCTACCCGCTTCTCCTCCTGTGTCAACGGAGCTGGAGGAATCTCACCACCAGCACGTTCGATTTCCTGAGTCTCCACATGTACGGCAAATTGAGCTGGTTCGATCGGAATCCCCATCACCGTTGCATATTCTCTTGTATAGATGGCTCCAAAATATAAGATAGCAGCAGTATAATACACCCAAAGCAAAATCAAGACAAATGATCCCGCAGCACCATAGGTGTCCTGGGTCGCTGAATGTTCCAGATATATTCCGATCAGATAACGACCCAAAATAAACAAAACTGCTGTAAATAGGGCCCCTGCACGAACTGTCCGCCATTGAATATTGACGTCGGGAAGTACTTTAAAAATAATACTAAAGAGTAAGAATATAATACCAAATGATAACGCAAAGTTGATTCCGTCAAGCAGCACCACTGTCATGTCGGGAAAATAACGTTGCAATTGTCCTGTAAGGGCCAAGATTACACCATTGATAATCAAGGTGACAACCAATAAAAATCCCAGACCAATGACTAAGGAAGAAGACAACAAGCGATCCTGAATCAATTTCAGCCAGCCCTTCTTCGGCTTGGCCCGTACATGCCAGATTTTATTGATTGAATTTTGGATATCTCCAAATACACTGGTTGCTCCTAATATCAAAGTTATGCTGCTAATTAGCAGTGCCATGTTGGATTTGCCCGAGAGTTCGAGATTTTGAATAACTTCCTGAATCTGTTTGGCGGCACTGTAACCTACTAAGCCACGCAGTTCCATAAAGACCTTCCCCTCGATGGCATCTTCACCATAAAATATACCTGCCAGCGCAATTATTAAAACCAGTATTGGGCCGATCGAAAAAACAGTATAGTAAGATAAAGAAGCACTATATTTCATTGAATCTTCATTCAAAAATCCGGCAACTGAACTCTTCAAAATTCGCCAGTAGGTCTTTATCTTACTTCTACTTTTAGTCCTTATATCCATATTGATCATCTTTGTCAATAAGAATAAACCACCTTCCGGTAAAGAATGTTTTTGGATTTACAAAGAAACAGCGGAATACTAGTGTGGCGCAACCCTATTATTCATGCGAATAATCCCAAATAGTCCCCTGAAAAACAAGCTGATTGGCGCCCGCGACTTTTAAGGTAAGATCCATATCCGAAGCGATCGCCTTCAACATTAAAATCGGAGTGACTTTTAAAGCATTCGGCCAATCCACAAGATGAATTGCGACATGTGAAAGACTATTGGTTTTCGTATATTTTGCCTGCATCTTGTCTATCGTTGAAGCCGTCGATAATATACTAAATTGACCATCATTTTTCTGAAACCACTGGTAAAACAACTTATTGGGGAGAAATTTAGGTAAGCTCTCATCCCCCCGAATTCCAAACCGAACATTTGGCACTTTACTTTCATAGGCTGTTTTTTCCTCTACTGTTTCAAAATTGTCATTCACCGCATAATTAATAATGGTATCTGTCTGTACGACCTGATTTTTTAAAACTTCGATATCAACGTAATTCCCATTCGCATGGGCCATAATCGAGTCTGCCGAAATCGGAAGATCAACAAGCATGTCTTTTAAAGCTGTCTTTAATCGTTCGTTTGGAAAATTGATCCAGCCTTTGCTGATGTAATTTTCGTTTACCAATTCCCGGACGAGATATTCCTGTGGAAAATTCCAAGTATCAGATTGGAGTTCACCTGCGATCTCAATACGGCTACCTTTCAGGTCAAATTCAATAAAATTTTTGGAAGAAATAGCACTATAACGCAATGATTTACGGGTTAGTTCGCTCGGGTGATTGATGAAACTCTCAATAGATACCCGCTCTGTATCCGACTGGATCAACTGGATCATTTCATCCTTCTTTTTATCGAGATTAAAACCCAGTCCCACCAACACGGTGTTACCCTTCCAAACAAATGCAATTTTATTTGTATCCTGATAAGCATAATTTACTCCCGGAGCGACATTATTTTCAATGGAATCAACTTCCAGCCCCTCTTTTAAGAATGTCAGAAATTGCTTCTCATCTTTCAAATCAAAAAAAGCATAAAAGTTATTTGTCGTGTCTTCCAGAGAAAAAAGGAATACATTGGCCTTGATATCTATTCCATTGTCTTTTAGCTTAGTCAATTTTTTAGCAAAGTCCTGCCCTCCTTTCGGTGCAGTTTGCCATTTATCGAAAAATTGATTCAATAGGATATCATCCAGAGAAATCGTCAATAAAGCCTTACTCTTTTTATGGACTACAGACTTATACGACTGCTGTTGTCGAATGATGTAAATGCCACAGCCTATTATCACTAATCCTACGATAATACCTAAAGTCCAAATTATTCCTTTTTTAATCATTGTCAGTTATATCAATTGGGTTGTCCAGTTCAGGTTGTTCATCCGGCACAATGCCATCAAGCAGTTGGTTGATCATAAACTGTAAGCCATTGTTTGCGTTTGCTGGCAGTTCAAGTTGCAAATCAGTTTCCAGTTTATCGCCCACAATTCCTTTAGAACTCAAGGTAAAATTACCATAATTATTCAATTCTGCTAATGTAGATCGCCAGCTATTGCCCAATACGAGATTTAGATCTTTTGTCAGCGCTGGTATTTTCTTTGTTTGGAAAGCCGCAGAAAATTTACTTACTTTCATAAGTTTAGCAAAAGATTTATTGGGCTTGGTCGGATAGTTATCCTTGTGCAAAATTTTATTTAACTGTAGGCTATCGTTACTGATCATCACTAGATCTTCATTGAACAGCAGGTATAAAGGAAAATCTTTGCCATTGCCTTGTTTGATTTTATAGATCCCTCCCGCAAAGCTTGCATCAGACTTTGATACCGCGACATCCAATGCCTTTTTGATAATCCTTTGATCTTCGGATGTAAACATCCAGATAAAAGATACTACCTTCTCCTCCTTTGTCTTATTAACTTCCTTTAAGTCATAATTATCATCATAGTCGTAATCAACATAGTCGACCTTCAGATTAGTAATTCCATTGACAACGACCAAATTGTCCCCGGGCATTATTTTGGCAACAGCTTTTTCATCCAGTGCAACTTCAAGTCCAAGAGCCATCAGCTCAAGTACCTCATTCTCTTTTCCAAAATATTTTTTCAGGTTTTTTGTGAAAAATGCCGGTATTTCCTTTAGGTAAGCTTCGGTATTCACATTGACATTAAAATAACCTAAAGTTTCCTCTGTTAAATACTTTGCAAACTTCGGATTTGGCTTCCTTGCATACAATTGTTTAGTCAGTTTCACTAAATCTTTGCCCAGGGTTACACCGGTTTTAAGCGTAATTTTATTTCCCTGTTGCGTCAAGTCAAAAAACATGTCCTTATAGTCATTTTCCAAAGAGAAACTGCTTGTATGATAATACGCATCTACCATGGAACGTACAGAACGAAGTCCGTCATAGAGACCTTCAACTTTGGGTAGCCATACACGTGCAATATCCACATTCTTCAGAAAATGCGCCTGCTCTTGTGCAGTTATATTTGGATAGTTACTGTTCAATAACTGCTCCTGCTCACGCAGTAACCATTTTTCCAATAATATATTCTTAATAGAATCATTTCGTCTATTCACCTCCTCGAAAGCGGTATCAAGTGAATCATAGTTGATATGATTTTCATAGGCACTAGTATCAGCCTCGGTTACACTGGCATAGACGTCCAAAGATTCTCCCTCCTCTTGCTTTACCTCAGCTTTTAATGTATCAAAATCAAATGCATCCCATTCCATCGTTGTAGAATCCATTGGTACAGAATCAGCACAATTAGCTGCTGCCTCGGCCTCATCTGCTGCCGCAGTGGCGGCAGATACTGCAGCGGCGGCATAATCTATATTTTCGATCCCATATATTGCGGCAGTAGAATCGTTGGCAAGATAGGTCGTACCAACCTCACCTTTTAAAATTCTAAACTCCTTTGCATTCCAAGCGAGCAATTGACCATCCGCGGTTCTAAATCGGCTATAGCCGTTCAAGGCAGGAAGCGAAGTCCCCTTCATATTCAACAACTTTTCAAAGCGGCTGACAGCATTGATCGGGACAATCAACTCTCCGTATAGCAAGCTATCCCTATCATTCCTGTAGTATATAGCCATTCCCTTCGAATCAACTCCTGTCTGCTGGAAATCCTTTTGCAGGTCAATACCCTTCTTTTCAAAATATTTAAAAAAACCAATCCGATCCAGCAACTTATTCAATGTGGAAGCTTCTGCGTATTCAACGACTTTAGCCAGATTAATAGCCACTACTGTATTCGATCCATCAGGTATTTTGGTGTCAAATCCCTGCGCTTGCACCGAACCAAAACCCAAAGACAACATAACGCCAAAACAATAGGGAAGCAATTTTCTTCCCGGACGACCTAATAAACTAGCTGATATAACCATATACATTTGATGCTTTCTCTTATTTATCTATAGCATCAAATGTATCAAATGCAATAGGCTATTCTCATCCCTGAATTCAGGTAATTCACAGATTTCTACTAAGCTTCACGTATCAAACCATATTCTATAGCGGATTTGACCGCCGCAGTTACACTTTTCGTCTGAAATTTTTCCATTAAGTTTTTACGATGGCTCTCCACAGTATGGGAACTAATAAACAGGGATTCGGCAATCTGATTGGTCGTCAGTCCTTTGGCCACAAAGGTCAATATCTCCTTTTCACGACGTGTAAGCTTGGGAACTTGTTTCAGTCCGGCATCTGTTTTCTTATTGAGTATAACTTGGGTTTTCTCACAGATGTACCGCTTGCCCACCAAAACATCGGATATGGCGGTAATGATTTCATTGCCGGTGGCATTTTTTTGAAGATAAGCATCTGCCCCCTCATTCAAAATACTATTGATAACCGCCAATTCATTATGCACACTAAAGGCTACTATTTTCAGCTCTTTATGGGCTTCTTTCAGCCCCTTGACTAGATCTATTCCATTTGCATCGGGAAGATTGATATCCAATAACAATACAAGCGGTGCATCTGCTACAATGTTTTTAAATAGTTCTGCTGCACTTGCATACATACCCACAACTTCAAAATCTTCGTGGGAATTGATAATATTTTTTAATCCCTCCAACAACAGCGGGTGATCGTCTGTAATCGCTATCTTTATCATCTTAAGTTATTAATTAAACAACAGGCATTTCAATTTCTATGGTAGTTCCTTCGCCGATGGCGGATATAACCTTCATGTCGCCATGTAGAAAAGAAAGTCTTGACTGTATATTGTGCATGCCTGCAGAATGTTGTAAATCTATCTTTTCGGTATCAAATCCCTTGCCATCATCTTCAATAGTAATATGTAAACGTTCATTATATACAGAAAGTTGTATGAAGATATTGCTTGCTGCGGCATGCTTCAATGCATTGTTTACCAGTTCTTGGATTATTCTATATAAGGAAATCTGATGTTCTACACTTAATTTTGATTCAAATTGGATAAATTCACTTTCTACCTGACAATTCGGTTGACTCATCCGTGCGGCATAATCCTTTAAGGCTTCCTCTAGACCATATTTGACAATTAGGTCTGGCATCAGGTTATGTGCAAGTCGACGCAATTCATCCACAGCATCATCCAGCAGTTCGATACTCCGCGTAATACCATTCTTAACTGAAGGCTGTTCGGTGTCCCCATCGCTAATTGAGGATAAGCCCAATTTCGTACTTGACAGTAATCCTCCTAAGCCATCGTGCAGGTCTCTAGCCAGACGTGTCCGCTCCTTCTCTTCCCCTGCCAACATCGCCGTCAGATTTTTGATGGCATGTTGCTGATTATTTTTTTCGATTTCAAGTCCATGCATGTGTTCCTTTTGCTTTAGTGTCTTGGAACGTTGCCAGTAGGCATAAAACAATAAGATGACAGCGATTAAACAGCTAATAAATAACCAGATATAAATTGAATTCATGCGTGATTTAAAGGCAATCTCCTGCTTGGAAACATCAAGTTCCTGTAATCGTTGTTCATTCTCCAAGCGGCTTAATTGCAAGTCCTGTTCCTTTTTGTCACGCTCAAGCTGAAGTACTTTCAACTGTTGGGTACGGTTTAGTTCGTTTAATTTTAAATTTTCAACCAATTGATTCTGTCGGTCATTAAGCGCTTTCATCAATTTGATCTGCTGTCCCTTTTTCTCCCCCTCTAAACGAAGACGCATTAATTTTTGGTTTTGCAGTTCCCGTTCATATTTTATTTCAAGTTGTTTGGTTTTATCCAATTTATCCGAGTTGAATGCCTCCTCGAAAACATTAATATAACTTTTTTGATATTGAAATGCCTCTTCGTATTTTCCCTCTTCGACACTCACTTCAGCCAGTCTACTAAAAAGACTTAATCCCATCTGATAATCATAATGTGGCTCTCGCTGCAGGTTGTAAAGCGCTTGTTGCAGATACTTTTTGCCCTGATCCCGATAGCCGCTTTTAAATGCCTCGTCAGCCAATACACCATAGGCTGGAACAGAGATGGCATATTGTCCTGTTTCCTGTGCAATTTCCAAGGCCTGTTGGGCAAATGAAATCGCCTTTTTACTACCATTCTCCGGATAAAATTCATGATACAGATTAGCTAGATTCACCGAGACATAGGCCATATCTGTCGGATTAATAAGATTTTTCTGATTAGTTTTTGCTATTCGGTAAGCTTCCAGATAATGTTCTTCGGCTTTCTTCAAAAGTTGCTGATCTGTTCGGTTTGACCGATATTCCTCCTCAAATAGGTAACCAGCTTGCATATAGGCATCAAATAAACTATTCGTATTCTGACCTGCTTTCGCTGTCTCCAATAAAAGGTTCGTGTACTTCTCCTGAAATTCGTAATTCCGCTGATTGGCATAAATAGCCGTCAATTCTTTATATATCGCCAATTTACGGGCTATATTCGCATCTGTCTGGGGGGCTTTTTCCAAAAAAGAAATTGCTTTATGAAACTGGGAAACAGCCTGATCCTCCTTATTCTGTCTTGTCATAATCCAGCCATCACAATAATGAATATATCCCTTGATACCGTTATCATTGATTATGGGAAGAACAGACTTTGCATGTTCCAGGTAAAAACGCGATTTCTCAAAGAGGCGATCGTTATAACTATTCATTGCCGCGATGCAATTTAAATAGGCATAGTATTGTTTGTCGGGGTAATTTTTGGCCAATTGAATATTATCATTGAGCAACTGACTTGCCAATGCTTTCTCATTGGCGAAATATAGCGCCTGCGCATATTTTCCGGTCAACAGAAACCGTTCCTTACTCCCCAATGGAAGATTGTAGTATGATTTCTGTAGCTCCTGCAACTGTTCTTGGGCATACAGCTGACAGCAAGAGAATAGAAAAACTAAGCATATAATAAAGGTTTTTAAAAAAAAACGAATATACCTCATAAAGTCTGTTAATTCCCATTAGTGGATTGGTCAAACTTAGATAAATTTACCATTATAAACAATTATAATTACCGTCAAAATTACCCTGATCGCTGTACAAGCGCTGTATTTGTACCAACTCAATAGCTGCAATCTCCTAAATACAATACCATTGAGGCAAAGTGAATAGCAAAAAGTGTAGCTTTGCATACAGTACTTCACTAGATCAGAAAAGACTCGATAATGATAAAATATTTATACTTGTTTCTTGCTATTGCGGCAGAAATTTTCGCTACGACTTTCCTAAAGAAATCTGAGGGGTTTACCTTATGGAAACCTACCGCCATCTGTATCATTGGTTACATTATCGCTTTTTATTTCCTGAGCATCACATTGAAATACCTTCCTGTCGGAATATCCTATGCAATCTGGTCGGGGGTTGGTATTGTTGCCATTACATTGATAGGCATGATTTTGTTTAAACAGATTCCTGACACTCCAGCAGTGATCGGAATGATATTGATCGTCGCTGGGGTAATTATTATCAATGTCTTTTCAAAAATGGGTGCACATTAGCTGATCTAAAAACTAAATGTGTATTTTTGCAACTTACATAAACTAAAGGATACGTGTCGTTAGAGAAACTAAAACTAAGCAAAAGATTGACTGCTACGATGACCGAGCTCGGTTATTTGGCTCCAAAGGAAGTTCAGAGTAGGTGTATTTCCAGAATTCTTGGCGGACAGGATGTTATTGCGATTGCTCCTGAAGGAGCGGGCAAGACCACAACTTATGTATTATTTACCTTGATGAAATTAAAATTCACGGATGATGAGGCACCTAAGTTTTTAATCTTGGCTCCCAATGAAGAACGCATCGACGAGATCGTTGAAAAATTTTACCAACTAAGCAAAAATAGAGATCTTCGTATTATTGGATTACGTGCAGGGGGAAGTATGGAAGAAGAAATAGAAGAATTAGTTGCTGGAAAGGACATTGTAGTTGCAACACCGAACCGTGCACGGGCAATCTATCTCAAATTAGCCCTCAATCTAAACCGTATCCAAACATTAATTATAGATGATGCAGAAGAAATCATCAAACAGGGCATGCAAAATCCTGTAAGAGAATTAGCAGAAAGTTGTGGTAAAGTACAACACCTGGTCTTCAGCACTGTTGAACATCAGAAGCTGTATGACATGATTGACAAGCATTTAAATGAGGATTATGCTTTGATCGAAGTGGATGAATTGGAGAATAAAACCATTGACACTTTAGATCTTTTATTGTACCATCTTCCCAATTTCACCACAAAAATCAATCTACTGAATTACCTTCTACAAGATAAAGAGGTTTTTCAAAAAGTGATTGTTTTTGTAAATTCAAAGCTTACAGCACAAAAGCTTGCTACTAGCCTATTTCAACAAGGGAAAGAGGAAATCGCTATTCTAAATCCACTATTTTATGATGATTTTGGCTTTGAAACAACAGCAGACTTTATAGAAAGTGAGCAAACTCGTGTTTTGATTATTGCCCGGGAAAATACCAATGCAGTTGATGTCGCAAATATTCCTTTTATTTTTCAATTTGAATTGCCAAATGAAAAAGAGGAATTTTTAAACCATTTAGTCAAAAATGACGAAAATGAGGACTCCGTGGTATTGACATTTACGACCGATCTGGAACTCCCTATGGTCAGAAAAATAGAACAGGCTGTGGGTAAGCGAATGGATGTACTGGATCTTCCGGAGGATCTGCAGATTTACAATCCTACAAGTGATAAAAAGAAAAAATCAACCAAGGAGGAACAAGAAGATAGTTCCCGTGGTGGAGCTTTTCACCAAAAGAAGGAAAGTAACGCCAAAACTTTCAATTATGGAGGTGGTGAAAAAGCAAAAATGACGATGAAATTGAAAAAGAAATAAATAAAAAAAGGGAAGTTTAAACTTCCCTTTTTTTATTAAAATGTCTGCTTTTTATTGATTCCGTAACATGTCAGTGATCTCACTACGCTCAGTTTATTGGCAAAAAAACTCCAGCCAATTTTCAAAGCTAGGCGCTTGTGAGAAAGTATAATAGCTCTATTTCAGCACCTTTTTTAACAACTTGATATACGCATTTGCGATATGTTCCATCCCCTGATCATTTGGGTGTGCATAATCTACTGTTGAGTTTAAGTCCAGCCCCAGTTCCCCACTCGATAGCATAAAAATCTGCCGAACCCCTTTTGACTGTAATTTCTCGTAGGTTGTTTTCAATACCCGGCTACTTTGCTGATATTCTTTATTTTTGTCTTCGTTAAATACGGTATTGATATTTCCAGAACTATGCTGTGTCAATATGATCGGTGTTGTCGGGTGTTCTTTTCTTAAAAATGTAACCGCATTGACCAATAGCGAATCCAATTGTTTTTCGCTGAGTGATTTAGTAATCGCAAGATTCGGAATACAATCCAAAATATAGCATGCTGCGTCCACCTGATTCATTACATTTAGGATAGGCTGTTCAAGACGACCGTTACCTGAAAAACATAAATTCAGAATCTCGTTATTAACAGCTCTACCTACCTGGCTTGTCCAAACAAGACCTGGCCGGCTGGTACATGCCCCTTGTCCTATAGAAGTACCATAGACCACAATAGGTTTCAGGGTAGCGGTATGTGTATATGTTAACTTCGCATCATTAGGCACACCAATACTCAACCATTTAACCGCGTTATACAAAGGAAGATACAAACGATAGTTAAAGTTATTATTCTTACCTATATGCTTCCAGGTATAAGAAATCGTGTCTGAAAAATCATAACTACCGTAAGCCCATTTCCAAACTTTATGTGTTGTATCATAGCCATAAAGATCCAGTCCACTGACACCGGTAGTAGGCATATGGGGCATATTCAATCCACCTGCAACTTGATATTGAACTGTAATTTCCGAAGCTGATGTCTGAAAATCGATATAGAGTCCAGCAGAATTTTGTCCCAGTTCCCAAACCGGTTTGCGCACCTGCTTTTCCAGCTCATCCGGTAGTCGACCAAAGGCTGTAAGCTTCTGATTGTCGAGCCGGCCTTCTACATGTTTATCGTCAAGGGGCGAAAACCAGGTATAATTTTGCTGTCCTTTGACAATCGAAAGTGAGAACAGCATCAGTGCCATGAGAGAAACTTTTGAAAACATACGATACTTTAGGTTTGAATTTGAATTGATTAAAAAAAGGAGCCTAATTGGCTCCTTTTTATTACGATTTATTTATTATACTATAAAATAGCTTGTCTTACACGTACTAGTTTTTCCATCAATCCTTCAAGCAGATCAAGGTGCAACATATTTGCGCCATCAGATTTTGCATTTGCAGGATCAGGATGGGTTTCGATAAATAGACCATCGGCCCCAACAGCAATCGCCGCTTTGGCTATTGTTTCGATCAGTGCAGGCTTTCCACCTGTTACTCCTGAAGTCTGATTTGGTTGCTGAAGTGAATGTGTACAATCCATCACAGTCGGTACATTAAAGGAACGCATTTCGGGAATCCCTCGATAGTCAACGATCAGATCCTGGTAGCCAAATGTATTACCACGATCGGTCAAAAATACCTTTTCATTACCAGACTCGACAATCTTATCTACTGCAAACTTCATGGATCCTGCACTTAAAAACTGTCCTTTTTTTACGTTAACGACTTTATTAGTTTTTGCTGCAGCGACCAATAAATCCGTTTGTCTACATAAAAATGCTGGAATTTGAAGAACATCTACATAAGCTGCGGCCATTTCCGCTTCATGGCTTTCATGTATATCTGTTACCGTAGGAACGCCGAAGGTCTTCCCTACTTTTTCCAAAATTTTCAGCGCTTTTTCATCCCCTATACCCATAAAAGAATCCAAACGAGATCGGTTGGCCTTACGGTATGAACCTTTAAAAATATAAGGGATATTGAGTTTATCTGTAATAGTAACAATCTTTTCAGCAATCCGCAAAGCGATTTCTTCTCCCTCAATTGCACATGGCCCTGCCATTAAAAAGAAATTCTGCGAAGTTCCATTCTTTATTTCAGGAATGTATTTGTTGATCATATGAATTATATAAAAATTTTAATTACCCAATTCCGATAAAAATTTGATACGCATCAATTGAAGGTCTTCAAAACTATAATCGTCACCTCCTAATTCCTTAAGCGCGTCGTTGATCGAGTCAGTTTCAGCTGTTTTAAAGTAATCGTACACTTCGTCCTGACGATCTTCATCAATAATTTCGTCAATAAAATAATTGATATTTATCTTGGTACCGGCATTAACGATCGTTTCAATTTCCTTTAATATTTCCTCGTAGGTAATCCCCTTCGCTGCTGCAATATCATCCAGCGCAATCTTGCGGTCAATATTTTGGATGATAGCCACCTTCAGCGCAGATTTATTTGCTGTACTTTTGATGACCAGATCTACAGGCCTGTCGATTTCATTTTCCTCCACATAGTCCTTGATCAGCGCAATAAAGGAAGCACCAAATTTAATCGCCTTACCATTCCCTACCCCTTGAATCTGTTTTAATTCGTCGATATTAACTGGATAATGTGTACACATTTCCTCTAAGGAAGGATCTTGGAAGATCACAAATGGTGGCAATGACTTACTCTTAGCGATCTTTTTACGCAAATCTTTAAGCATACCCAGCAAGGTCGTGTCGAGTGCTCCAGTTCCATGACCAGCCTCGTCTCCAGCAGTACTTTCTGCACTTTCGATAGGACGGTTTAAAACAAATTTTAACTGGTAAGGATTGTCTATATAATTCCGACCAATATCCGTTAATTTCAGCAAACCATAGTGATCAATATCTTTCTCAACAAAGTTGTCCAATACGGCTTGGCGTAACAGCGATTTCCAATAGATGGTACCTTTTTCCTTCCCTGAACCAAATAGACGGTGCTCGTCATGTTTATAGGAAGATACAGGTTGATTGTTCTGCCCGATCATCACGTTAATCACATGGTGATCGTCAAATTTTTCACCCTGTTCTTTAATAAAGCCCAGTACATCTTTTAGGGATTCCTCGGCTTCAAAATATTCTTTTTCCGAACGGCAATTATCGCACATATTACTACAGCCCTGTTCGTCAAAGTTTTCCCCAAAATAATGAAGAATCTGCTTACGACGACAGACTGCAGATTCGGAATAATCGATGACTTCTTTCAGTATCTGTGTACCGATCTCGCGTTCGGCCACAGGTTTGTCTTTCATGAATTTTGTCAGCTTTTCAACATCTTTCTCCGAATAGAAAGCCAAACAATAACCATCGCCCCCATCACGGCCAGCACGCCCAGTTTCCTGGTAGTAGCCTTCCATGGATTTCGGAATATCATGGTGGATAACATAACGGACATCCGGTTTGTCAATCCCCATACCAAACGCGATTGTCGCGACAATCACTTCTACATCCTCCATCAAAAATTTATCTTGCGTATCAGCCCTTGTTTTAGCATCAAGGCCTGCATGGTAGGGCAGCGCTTGAATACCGTTCAGGTTCAACACCTCGCTTATTTCTTCAACTTTCTTTCTGCTCAAGCAATAGACAATACCAGTTTTACCTGGTTTTGTCTTGATAAAGCGCACAATTTCTTTGACCACGTCTTTTTTGGGACGTACCTCATAGTATAAATTGCTCCGATTGAATGATGATTTGAATAGCACGGCATCATTCATCTGTAAGTTTTTACGGATATCAGATTGCACTTTTGGCGTCGCTGTTGCTGTCAACGCAATAATTGGAATATTAGCGCCTATCTCATTGATAACTTGACGTATTTTACGGTATTCCGGTCTAAAATCATGTCCCCATTCTGAAATACAATGTGCTTCATCTACGGCAACAAAAGACACTGTAATCTGATGCAGGAACTCCACATTATCTTGCTTAGCAAGTGATTCTGGAGCTACATAGAGTAACTTGGTCTTTCCTGCAAGCACATCTTCCTTTACACGGGTGATTTCACTCTTGTTCAGTGAGGAGTTTAAAAAATGAGCGATACTATCTTCGCCGCCGAACGCGCGAAGTTGATCTACTTGATTTTTCATTAAAGCAATCAACGGGGAAATTACAATTGCGGTTCCCTCACTCATGAGTGCTGGCAGTTGATAACAAATTGATTTCCCTCCCCCGGTTGGCATAATAACAAACGTATCCTTCTTTTGAAGAATGCTGGTTATAATAGCCTCTTGATCTCCTTTAAAAGTATCAAAACCAAAAAAATCCTGTAAATTGTCGAAAAGTGATTTTTCTATTTCCATTGCGCCTTGGGCAAAAATAAGATAGATAAATGAAGAAATAATCCTGAAAAATAATCTATTTTTGCAATCTATTCTAATACATAAAAGTAAGAGTATTTTTTGTGAAAAACAACTACGAAATAAAAAATATAGCTATTCAAGCTATTCAAGAAGAAGCCAAAGCAGTAGCTGCTCTGGCTCAATATATTGATGATGATTTTGTTACCGTAATAAATAAAATCCTGCATCTTCAGGGACGGGTAATCGTCACAGGTATCGGAAAAAGTGCCATTATTGCGCAAAAGATTGTTGCAACATTAAATTCGACAGGGACACCGTCAATATTTATGCATGCAGCTGATGCCATCCATGGGGATCTGGGTATTATCCAACAGCATGATTTAATTATTGCCATATCCAAAAGCGGCAATACACCTGAAATTAAAGTTTTGGTCCCATTTCTAAAACAAACCAAAAATACTTTGGTGGCTTTGGTTGGCAACACAGCGTCCTACTTGGCAAAAAATGCAGACCACATACTGAACACCACTGTTGAGAAAGAAGCTTGTCCAAATAATTTGGCACCAACCTCAAGCACGACAGCGCAACTAGCCATGGGCGATGCACTAGCTGTCGCGCTACAGGAATGTCGTGATTTTACGGACCAGGATTTTGCCAAGTACCACCCTGGTGGTGCCCTGGGCAAAAAGCTCTACTTAAAAGTGGCTGACTTATCCGATCAAAATGGTAAACCTAGCGTGCAATTGGATGCCAACGTCAGAGATATCATCATCACAATCACACATTTCAGACTGGGAGCAGTAGCAGTCTTAAACGGCACACAAATCCAGGGTATTATCACCGATGGGGATATCCGTCGCATGCTCGAAAGACACACTGACCTTGCTGCGATCAATGCCGCAGAAATTATGGGCAAATCACCAAAGGTGATCGATAAAAATGAACTTGCAGCGAATGCTCTCCATATCATGCGGGAAAACAACATCACGCAGTTATTGGTATCAGATCAAGGGAACTACGATGGGGTTATCCATATACAGGATCTGCTTAAAGAGGGTATAATCTAACTGTAATAAAGTTGTTAGATGTGTAATAAATTGACAATAAATATTACATTTGGCATATCAGTTGTACTAGTTTAATCACAAAGTAATATCTTAGAAGCATGAAAAAGTATATAACAATTTTAGCAGTGATCATTTCCTTTATCGGTTTTTCGTCTATGCAAGCTGGACAAGGGGAATTTAAATTTGAAAAAGAAACACATGATTTCGGCAAGATTCCGGCTGGAACACCTGTATCGTATAATTTTAAATTTTCAAACACAGGCAGTGAGCCTATTATCATTTCGAACGTAGTCCCTACTTGTGGCTGTTCGGTGGCCGAGTTCACTAAAACCCCCATAAAACCGGGAGAAACAGGAACAATCAAGGTAACGTATAACGCTGCGGCTAAGGCACCATTTACCAAAAGTTTTACGGTACAATCGAATACGAAAACACCTGTAAAGACACTTTATATTAAAGGGATTGTGGAATAAAAATCCGACAGATAAAACGAAAAAAGCCACATCCTGATGTGGCTTTTTTCGTTTTATTTTGGTTAGCTTTGCACAACTAATTTTAAAAAAACTATAATGCCAGTAATATCAGAAAAAGGGCTAAATATGCCTGCGTCACCCATCAGAAAACTGACGCCTTATGCTGATCAAGCAAAAAAAGAAGGTAAAAAAATATACCACTTAAATATCGGGCAACCAGATATCCAAACACCTGAAATTATGCTTAATGCTTTGAAAAATATTGATTTCAAAGTATGGGCTTATACACCTTCTGAAGGTACCGCCTCCTACCGAAAAAAATTAGCCGAGTATTATAATAAGCTAAACTACAATATTGAACCTACTGACATCCTGGTAACCAATGGTGGCTCAGAGGCAATCACAATCACCATGCAAGCCTGCTTAAATGAAGGTGAGGAAGTGATTATCCCGGAACCGTTTTATGCAAACTACAATGGTTTTGCCTGTTCATCGGACATTGTGATCAAACCGATCATGTCTTACATTGAAAGTGGATTTGCACTACCTTCTATTGCTGAATTTGAGAAAGTAATTACCGAGAAAACCAAAGCAATCTGCATCTGTAATCCCAACAATCCGACAGGCTATCTTTATTCGAGAGGAGAACTAGAAGCATTAAGGGAGCTTTGTCTGAAATATGATCTCTATCTGTTCTCTGATGAGGCTTATCGCGAATTTTGCTATGATGGTAGAGAGTTTATATCTCCAATGCACCTAGAAGGCCTCGAGAATAATGTTGTTATCTTTGATACAGTTTCAAAACGTTATTCAGCATGTGGTGCCCGTATCGGGTGTATTATTACCAAAAACAAAGAATTATATCAGACGGCATTGAAATTTGCGCAGGCGCGCTTAAGTCCATCTTTGGAGGGACAAATTGCCGGCGAAGCTGCTGTTGATACACCGGATAGCTACTTTGAAGCAGTATCTAAAGAATATACAGCCAGAAGAGATACATTGGTCAATGGGTTAAATGCTATTGACGGCGTATATTCCCCTAATCCAGGAGGTGCTTTTTATGTGGTTGCGAAGTTACCAATCGATAACGCGGATAAATTCTGCCAATGGATATTGGAGGAGTTTTCCTACAATAACGAAACGGTCATGATGGCTCCGGCAACTGGCTTCTATAGCACAGAAGGTGCTGGAACAAATGAGGTTCGCCTTGCTTATGTGCTGAATCAAAATGATCTTAAAAGTGCATTGACCTGTTTGGAGAAAGCACTAGAAGTATATCCAGGAAGAACGAATTAAAAAACAACGATTATACGTTACCAAAGCCGGCCCCAAAAAGGGTTTGGCTTTTTTTGTGCCCCAATGATATCTCCAGGCCAGTTTTCTTACCAATTTTAAAAAAAACAAAACAAACTTTCGAGCGACATTGTTCTTATTACAGTATAACTAAAGATATTGCATATGGATAAATTGAAGAAATTCCAATTGATGGAAAAAATAGCGAGAGAATTAGAAGATGTCAGAAATAGCCAACAGGCTGTTTTAGAAAAGATAGGCAAAATTGAAGTTGATAACATCGAACTCGGTGATAAGAATATTGAAAAGACAATTCCCGAAATCTATCAACGTACAGCGGATAATTCAGACGCTATTAAAGCGCTTCTGGAATCTTTTCAAGAACAGACAGCAGAGTTTGGTGAGAAAAACAATGTAGAAAAGTTATTGGAGCAACAACAAATCAATAGTATAAAATAGTTGTCTTCAAAATACAAAAAATGCCGATTTTTCAATCGGCATTTTTTGTTATATCGCGTTTATGCTTGGATTCTTGATGCTTTGACTTTTAAATATTCCTCTTCAACAAAATGTAGCTGCTGCTCTGGAGTCAAATTTGAGTTATCCAATACGATAGCATCTTCGGCTTGTCGCAATGGACTCTCAGCGCGGGTACTATCAATACGATCCCGATTGGCAAGATTTTCAACAACCTCTTCGAGTGTGACATCCTCCCCTTTCTCCGTCAATTCCAGGTATCTTCTGGCCGCCCTAACTTTCGGATCTGCGGTCATAAAGATCTTCAAATCCGCATCAGGGAAAACGGTAGTACCAATGTCACGGCCGTCCATAATAATATTTCTCCGGCTACCCAATTTTTGCTGCTGTGTCACCATAGCGGTTCGCACCGCTTTAATTGCACTTACATCACTGACCTTATCAGAAATATACATCTGACGGATTTCTTCAGAAATATCTTCATCGTTGAGGTGAATCTCCGTTTTGACAGCATTTGGGATAAAATCAATATGGATATCATTTAATGCATTATCAATCGCATCTTGATCATCCAGAGCAATATTATGACGAATAAAGTAGAGTGTTACTGCTCTATACATCGCGCCGCTGTCAATAAAGGCAAATTTCAGCTTTTTAGCTAAAGCTTTGGCAAGCGTACTTTTTCCACAAGAGGAAAAGCCATCTATGGCGATAATAAAATTGTGTCTTCCACTCATTATTCGTTTCCTCCTATGATGACACCGGGTTTATTGACCAAGGGAACCTTAGTTAGGTTACCATCCACGATGCTTTCTGGTAAAAAGATATATTTTTTATCGTAAATAATATTGTCAATATAAAAGCTCAACCAATATTCATTGGTCAGACCAAACACCTGCTCATCGATCGCTTCAACCCGATCAAAGGATTTGGGCTCTATATTTCCGATGAAATGCCGTAATGTTGTGGTGGTAACCTGTCTTCCTTCCTTTTCACCATACCCTTTTGAACTGATAAGCACATTCTGTATCGCAATATTCTTATCGTTAATAACGTACACGGTCCAGTTTTTAGTCTCCACGGTCTCGCCCTCCAAAACCACAGCAATCATGATATCTTTTACTATATTTTCTGGCAAATCTGCTTTCATCCCTATTTAGACTTTGTCGTTTTCTTAGCTGGAGCTTTCTTTACTGTTGCTTTTTTAGCAACTGTTTTCTTTTCGGCAGTTTTTGTTTTAACGGCTTTACCCTTAGGAGCATCTGCTGCTGCCCACTTCAACACATCTTCGTAACTGATCTTTTCAATTTCTGTTCCTTTCGGAATTTTCAAATTCTGCTTGCCAAAACGAATAAATGGTCCCCAACGGCCTTGTTCAATTTGCGCATCCGGATTTTCATCGAATACGCGGATCACTTTTTCAATATCTTTCTGACGTTTTTCTTGAATGATCTGAATGCATTCCTCTTCGGTTACATCCAAAGGATCTACTCCTTTTGGCAAGGAATAGAAAGCCGAGTTATGACGGATATAAGGCCCAAATCGACCGATAGCAACTGTCATTTCCTTATCTTCAAATACACCAACTTTTTTGGGCAATTTGAATAACTCCATCGCATCCTCAAAGGTGATTGTTTCAATCATCTGCCCTTTGCGTAGGGATGCAAATCGAGGTTTTTCTTCGTCATCAGGCGAACCGATCTGAACCAAGGGACCAAATTTTCCAATACGTACAGAGACAGGCTTGCCTGAAACTGGATCTACACCTAGCTCACGCTCATTGTTGGCGCGATCAGCATTCTCCAATGTATCTTCTACTTCAGAGTGAAACGGCCCATAGAAATCGTGCAACATCTTTGTCCATTCGGTCAGTCCATGTGCAATATCGTCAAACTCTTTCTCGACATTCGCTGTAAAGTGGAAGTCTACAATACCGTTGAAATGCTCTACAAGGAAATCATTCACAACAATACCGATATCAGTTGGGAACATTTTCCCTTTTTCTGCTCCTGTTATTTCCGTCTTAGTGACAGCTTTCAATTCAGTATTCTCAAGCGTCAATACACGATAATCACGTGATCTTCCCTCTCTTTCTTCTTTCACAACATAGCCACGATTTTGGATGGTAGAAATTGTTGGTGCATAAGTCGAAGGTCTACCGATACCCAGTTCCTCTAATTTCTTCACCAATGCGGCCTCAGTATAACGTGCCGGAGGTCTTGTAAAACGTTCCGTTGCAGACATACTTTTTAAGGTCAGTTGTAATCCAACTGTCAACGGCGGAAGGATCGCATTATCACTGTCTTCATCAAGGGTTGTCTCCTGATCATCATCAACAGATTCCATATAAACTTTCAGAAAACCGTCAAATTTCATCACCTCTCCGGAAGCGTTTAGATCTTCTGAACGCGTGGAAATCGAAATTTTCGCTAGGGTCCGCTCAAATTCAGCTTCACTCATCTGGGAAGCAATTGCTCTCTTCCAGATCAGTTCATACAATCGCTTTTCAGCAGAATCGCCTTCAATTGTATGTTCAGAAAAATAAGTAGGACGTATAGCCTCGTGCGCTTCTTGTGCGCCCGAAGTTTTTGTTTTATATCTTCTTACTTTATGGTATTGGTTACCATATGCCGATTTAATTTCTTTTTCAGCTGCGTCTATTGCAGTATCACTCAAATTGACAGAGTCGGTACGCATATAGGTGATACGTCCGGACTCGTATAAACGTTGGGCAACTTGCATTGTACGTGCCACAGAGAATCCTAGCTTTCTACTCGCCTCCTGTTGCAAGGTAGAAGTTGTAAATGGAGCCGCTGGTGAACGTTTCGATGGTTTTGTCTCTAAATTTTTAACGGAGAACAAAGCCGCCTTACAGTCTTCCAAAAATTGAGTAGCCTCAGCTTCTGTCGCAAATCGTTGTGGAAGCTCAGCTTTAAAACTATCTTTTACTTTGCCTGTATGAAAGAAAGCAACTATCTTAAATGCCGCCTCAGGTTCAAACTTGTTAATCTCACGCTCCCTGTCGACGATCAATCTCACGGCAACAGATTGTACACGACCCGCGGATAAAGATGGTTTCACCTTTTTCCATAAAACGGGTGACAACTCAAAGCCCACCAATCGATCTAATACGCGTCTCGCCTGTTGTGCGTTAACGAGATTATAATCTATTTTACGGGGATTGTCAATGGCTTTTAGTATTGCCGGTTTCGTGATCTCATGAAACACAATACGTTTAGTACTTTCATCTTTCAGTCCCAATGTCTCAAATAAATGCCAAGAGATAGCTTCCCCCTCACGGTCCTCATCGGATGCGAGCCATACAGTTTCTGCTGCCTTAGCTAATTTTTTCAGCTCGCTTACGACTGCCTTTTTATCAGAGGGAACTTCGTACTTCTGTTCGAAATTATTCTCTGTATTAATTGCATCATCGGTTTTTACCAGGTCACGGATATGTCCATAACTTGACTTTACCAAAAAATCACTTCCTAAATATCCTTCTATCGTTTTTGCTTTCGCTGGAGACTCAACTATCAATAAATTTTTCGCCATCTAATTTGAGATTTGTGCAAATAAAGGGAATTCTAAAAGGAATGACAATAATTTCTTGCAAAAAAGACAAAAAAAATAGATTTCGCCTTGACATATAAGTGTATTGTTCTATTTTCAATCCTGTTGTAATCGTCCCAGAAAGGCTTTCTTCTTGTAAAGAATGATATTTAACAAACCTGTAAAACTTCATTTTTCTTCACTTCAATAATTCCGATAGTTCATTTCAGTTTGTTCTGTTTCGAAAACACTGTATATTCGCCTATTCATAGCGGGGTCATTCACCCTTATTTTGTTTAAATATAATAATAATGAAAAGAAGTCTTCTTAGAATAGCCTTTTTTGGTCTGATATTATCATCTGTGTCTTGTTCAGTTATGAAAGATTCCGCAAAAACAACCAACAGCTTCCCTAAACTAAGTTTAGAAGCGCATCGTGGCGGACGTGGCGTGTACCCCGAAGAATCCATTGCAGCAATGAAAAATGCAATTGACCTGCCCCAAGTAACAACTCTGGAAATGGATTGTCACATTACAAAAGACCGAAAGGTCGTTGTTTTTCACGACGATTATCTCAATCCCAAATTTGTGTTAAAACCAGATGGCACTGAGATTCCCGAAAAAGATAAATCGTTGAAAATATATGCTATGAACTATAAAGAACTGTTCAAGTACGATATTGGTTCCAAATTTTATAAGGAGTTTCCCGAACAGAAAAAACAAATTACACGTATTGCAAAACTCGCCGACCTCATCGATAGTACAGAGGCCTATGCCCTCCAAAAGAGAACTGCGCCTATGTTTTATAATATTGAGGTGAAAAGTAAAGAGGATAAAGACGGTATCTATCATCCCAGAGTGGAAGAATTCGTTGATTTAATGGTACAGGTTATCACAGAGAAAAAAATTGCAGCACGCACCATCATTCAATCCTTTGATATTCGAGCAGTCAAGTATCTAAACAAAGCCTACCCACAATTAAAAGTTTCTTACCTTATTGATGCCAACTATACAAAAAATGCACAGGAGACAATCGCAGCATTAGGTTTTACACCTTTCATCATCAGCCCGCACTATAAGCTGGTGACCAGCGAATTTGTCAAACAATACCACAAAGCGAATGTTAAGGTAATTCCATGGACGGTAAATAGTAAAACAGAGATTGAGCAATTGAAGGCGCTGAAAGTAGATGGAATTATCAGTGACTATCCCAATCTGTTTTAATCCTTGATTTCTTGACAACGATCAAAGGTCACTTTGTTCAACTAAAGGTGATCTAAACCTGAAAGACCAAAATAAAGTAGCTTGCGCTGTCCACTACTCTATTTTGGTCTTACTTTTAAGGGCTTTATCAATATACTCCCTACCTTTTTGAACTAAAAACTCTGCACGGTGGTAGTCCCACAAATTACAGATGTTGTAGGGGATATTTACAACGACATCCGGCCGATAGAGATCAATAATCATACGGCTCATTTTTCTACGCATCACATAATAGGAAGCTTGTAGAATATCCAGAGAATTTGAGGTTCTTGTATCCAATTTTTTGATAACAGAATACTGTTTATCTGGTTTTGACTCCAGATTGACCGCTATAATTAAATTTTCTTTTCGTGTGACATGGTTGATGGGTAATGGATTGAGCACACCCCCATCTACATAAACATGAGTATCTTCCTCTATTGCTGTAAAAACAGCTGGTATCGCGATAGAAGCCCGAATTGCATCATACATACTTCCAAAATCGAGTACGACTTCTTCTTCATAATTCAGATCGGTAGCAACAGCCTTGAATAAAATAGGAAACGTTTCGATATTCGCATCGGGAATAACCGATTTCAAGGCATTGAAGACTTTAATCCCCTTCATCATTCCTAGACCCTTCCAGCTGAAATCCATCATATTGAAAACTGATTTCTTTGTTAGATTATGCATCCAGTCCTCCAGCACATCCATCTTTCCCTGGGCATAAATTCCACCGACCAATGCGCCAATGGAACAACCCACAATTTCATCGATCTCAAACCCCATTTCCTCTAGTTTACGGATAATACCGATATGTACCAATCCTCTCGCTCCCCCGCCCCCGAGGACGAGTGTTACTTTACGATTCAAAAAATCTTTCTCTGACATATACTTAGACCTGCAATATAATGATGTTGACATTGACCCAACAATGTAATCCGATAATCACCGTTATTATATGTATTTTTGATTACAATATACGGAGTAAAATAAGAAATATGAAAATAGAAATTTGGTCGGACATCATTTGTCCGTTTTGTTATATTGGTTTGACAAAGCTTGAGTTGGCCCTACAGGAAGTTGAGCAGGAAGTACAAGCCGAGATTACCTGGAAATCCTATCAGCTCAATCCAGAATTTCCCGAAGACGCTCCGGGAATGCCAACTTACGATTACCTTGTGCGTACAAAAGGGATGAGCATGGATGATGTCGTGGCAATGACGGCACAGCTCAGTGCACAAGGCAAAGAACTTGGTATCACATTGAACTTTGATAAAGCAATTGTCGTAAATACCAAAAAAGCACATCGTCTCCTTCATTTTGCGCAGGCCCATCAAAAAGGAACTGCTTTGAAAAAATCATTGTTCAAAGCTCATTTTACAGACGGTTTAGATGTCAACGATAATGCAACCCTTGTTAAACTAGCAAATCAAGTAGGCCTCCCTGTTCAAGCGGCACAGGAACTTTTAGACTCCGATAAATATGCTTACGATGTCAGTCAGGACATTCAGGAAGGTGTCAACCTCGGTCTTCGTGGTGTACCATTCTTTGTCTTTGACCGGAAGTACGCGATTCCCGGCGCACAACCCATGGAAGTTTTTCACAATACGATCAAAGAATGTTTGGCAGGACAATCCGCCCCATTACAACAAAGAGGTGAAGAAGGGCCTTCTTGCGATCCTGAAACAGGAAAATGTGAGTAAAGAAAGAAAAAAGTTTTATTTTAATTTACTATTTTCGCAAGCTTATAACGACAAACAATTTTGGTATAAATGCAGTTAACCAAACTAGAAATAAAGGGATTTAAGAGTTTCGGAGACAAGATCACGATCAACTTCAATGACGGTGTTACCGCGATTGTCGGGCCAAATGGATGTGGGAAATCCAATGTGGTGGACGCAATACGCTGGGTACTTGGTGAACAAAGTACAAAGATGCTACGTTCTGATAAAATGGAAAATATTATTTTTAACGGAACAAAGAACAGAAAACCAGCTAATCTTGCGGAAGTTTCCTTGACCTTCAATAATAACAATAATATCCTCCCAACAGAATTCTCTACTGTTACGGTGACACGTAAACTATTCCGAAATGGGGATAGTGAGTATCGTTTGAATGATGTAAAATGTCGTTTAAAAGATATCACAGATTTATTTTTGGATACCGGGGTCGGTGCCGATAGTTATTCCATCATCGAATTGAAAATGATCGATGAGATCATCAACAATAAAGACAATTCGCGTAGAAATCTTTTTGAGGAAGCATCCGGTATTTCAAAATACAAGGTGCGCAAAAAACAGACGCTAACAAAATTAAAAGATACTGAAGCTGACCTCAGCCGTGTGGACGATTTACTGTATGAGATCACAAAAAATCTTAAATCGCTAGAAAACCAAGCAAAAAAAGCAGAGAAATATACCCTACTCAAGCAGGAATATCGCCAAAGTAGCATTGACCTCGCTTACTATAGAATTGCTGATTTCTCGACTGAACTTGATCGACTTCAAACGCAGGAGTCTAAAGTTCAAAAGGATGCCGCAAATTCCCAGCAATTGATTCTCAATGCGGAGACTGAACTTCAATCATTGCGTCAGGTAAATTTGGAGCAGGAGAAGAACCTTTCTGTACAACAAAAGGCTACACAGGAATTTGTCAACAAAATCCGTGGCTATGAGTCGGAAAAGAAGATCAAAAATGAGAAAGTAAAAAATCTTCAGGATAAAGAAAATCGATTAAACCTTGATGTCAATAGCGACAAGCAACAACTGAATCACGTCCTTTATACCATTAAAAGACTGAATGAGGAGCTATTTGATGAGCAAAATAAACTTGACTCACTCAAAGACAACCTGGAATCCAATAAATCTGAGGTAGATGCTCTGAGGGGTCAACAACAATCTGCCAAGGGGAAATTGGACATCTTCAACAAAAGCAATGCTGAACTACAGGCTAAAATCTATAAACTTGAGAAGGATCTCGCCGTTTTTAATATCCAAAAAGAAGCCCTTCTTCAGGAAGCTGTCCGAAACAGTGTAGATACAGAATCAAAAGAAGCAGAATTACTGCAATTTAACAGTGCTGTAGCGGAATTGGAAGGCCGTATAGAAGCGCAGCAATTGCAGTATGATTCGGCCAATCAACTCGAGGAGGAACTGCAAACACAGATCCTTCAATGCCAGACAAATTTAGAGGAGTTTAAAGCACAACTTGCGAAAGACCTTAGATTGGTCGATGCCAAACAGAACGAATATAATTTGACAAAATCCCTTATTGACAATTTAGAGGGGTTCCCAGATTCCATTCGATTCTTGAAGAAAAATGCGGGTTGGAAAAAACAGCCACCTCTCTTCTCCGATGTACTATTTTGCCAGGAAAACTATCGTGTTGCGATTGAAAACTACCTGGAACCGATCATGAATCATTATGTTGTCGAGACACAACAAGATGCCGTTCAGGCCATCCAGTTATTGAGCGACGCCGCAAAAGGTCGTGCCAATTTCTTTGTTTTGGATGCTATAGATACAGCTGTCAAGAAGCCCGTTCCTCCACACGATAATCTCATGTCCGCGTTGGAAGTGATCACTGTGGATGAAAAATATAAAGCGCTTTGTACCTTACTCCTTCAGCATGTGTATATTTTAAAGCAGGAAGGCGAAAAGGAAATGGAGCAGAAGCTTCCCGAAGTAGGCCAGGTTATCTTACAGAAGAATGGTCGCTACGCCAAACATCATTTGGGCCTTTCTGGTGGATCTGTTGGATTATTCGAAGGGAAACGTATCGGTAGAGCGAAAAACCTGGAGGTTCTCTCTCAGGAAATTAAAGCGCTTAATCTGGAGATTGCTAAACTTGAAGACAAAATAACGGCTGAAACAGCACGTGTGGAAGCCTTACGTAGCAACTCACAAAAAGAACTTATTGATGAACTACGTTTTCAACTGAATAGACTCAACAATGAGTTGATTACGGTAAAAACCAAACAGGAGCAATATCAAGCTTTCATCAACAATTCGCAAATACGGAAAAAAGATATCCAGGAAAAAATTGCGACTATCGAGTCCGATCTTACGGTTGCCGAACCTCAGCTTCAGGAATTACGTATAGAAAAAGATCAAAGTGTAACCGAACTTTCCGAATTGCAAGATCAATTTCATGAAATTTCAGAGATATTAAACGAAAAATCCATCGCCTATAACCAGGAAAATATCAGTTATCATCAACAACTGAATAAAGTCGCTAATATTAGCAAGGATCTCGAATTCAGAGAGACTCAAAAAGATGATCATGAAATCCGTATCCAGCGAAATAGTATTGAACTCGTTGAAGTACAGGAAGCATTGCGAACTACGATCCCATTTGAGGACGAAGAAGATGCAGATCTTATTGCTATGTATGAGCAGAAGATTTCATTGGAAGAGGGCCTAAAAGAGTTAGAGGAAACGTATTATGCGGACAAGCAACAGATCAATAATCTGGAAGATTCACTGACTCAGCAACGCCGCTCAAAAGAACAGAGTGACTTTCTTGTCGGTGAGATTAAAGATAAGAAAACTGCCTTACAAATTGATCTCAATGCGCTCAAAGAACGTCTGTCGGTAGAATTTAATATCGAATTGAAAGATCTAATTGAACGTGAGGATGTACCGGAAATAGCAGAAGATCAATCCAGTTTAGCGACAAAATGCAGCAAGCTCAAAAAGCAGCTCGATGAGTTTGGGACGATCAATTTAATGGCTAAAGAGGCCTTTGATGAGATGAATGAGCGTTATGACTTTATCAATAAGGAAAAAGCAGATCTGATCGAAGCAAAAGGCTCATTAATGGCAACAATCAAAGAAATAGATGATACTGCTAAGGTACAGTTTATGTTTACCTTTAATGCTGTACGGGACAATTTTGTTAAGGTATTCCGTTCATTATTCAATGAAGAAGACAGCTGTGACCTGGTTTTGACTGATCCGAGTAATCCATTGGATTCGGATATTGATATCATTGCTCAACCAAAAGGAAAACGCCCATTGTCAATCAACCAGCTATCGGGTGGTGAGAAAACCTTGACCTCAACGGCATTGTTATTTTCATTGTATCTGTCAAAGCCGGCACCTTTCTGTATTTTTGATGAGGTCGATGCTCCACTGGATGATACCAATATTGATAAATTCAACAATATCATTCGTGATTTCTCCAAAAATTCACAGTTTATCGTTGTATCCCACAATAAGAAAACAATCGCAAGCACAGATATTATCTATGGTGTGACTATGGTCGAACAGGGCGTCTCACGTGTAGTAGCGGTAGATTTAAGAGAAGTAGCTTAGCATTATATTTTACGTAAAAGAATAGTAAAGCCCTACAAGCAAAATTGTAGGGCTTTTTTATGCCTGATAATGTTCCTGCCTTCAAATGAGGCTTTTTAAGTAACCTGAATAAGTAAATTATTAGGATAAATGAACTTTATTTTCTAATTTCTGACAATTATCAACGATTAAATTGTGAAATTATTAGCTGGGCTATTAACCTGCGCAATCTTACAGTCTTGCCAGGTAAACAACCTAGGTAAAAAAGATAAACACACATTGTATGTAAATGCAGTGATCCCAGCACATAAATTCTTAAAGATTTCAACAGAGAACGCGAGCACGTTTTCTGTCGATGCCGTCAATAAATCGAGCAATACGATAGGGTTAGCGACTGATACCATTGAAATCATCATGAAAAAAGGCAAAGAATACTCCCTGAACATAGGTCAGAAAGGAAGTGTGTCCATCAAAAACCCCTCCGGGTAGGAAGTTGGCGTAAAGCTGAAAGTCTATAATCACTCTTCGAAAATTATCCAGTATACGGATAACCTATAAACAGATAATGTATAATAGGCGTGAATTCATATTTTTAATTTTTAGGGGTCATTTATCCTTCACCACTAGACGTTTCTGATTAATCAAAAGATAAAAAGCCCAGAGTGGGGAACTCTGAGCTTTCGTTAGCCATATATTAACCTATTTTATGAAAAGTATTTGAAATTAAAACGCCACTTGTTTCAATTAATTATATGATTACCATTCCTTTAACATTTTTTAACATTTAAATAATAACTCTCCTATCTTCATACTTTTAGGAGAGCGCACGAACCAAAGTTGTTCGCTGGAAGGTCAAGCCGGATATTCGAAAACAATATATGATCTTCACCCTTGTATAATTATAAGTAGCTGCGAGTCGAAGACGTTTGCTGAAGAGCAAATTGGGTACCTGAAAACGATTCAACAATATACGCCCCTACCCTATGGTATATTCGTAGTCAGATGCAAGTTAAAGTCTTTCACTGGAGAGCCAATTGGATACCCGAAAAACTTTACTGCATAAAAACAAAAAGCCCGAAGTTGAGAACTCCGGGCTAACCTAACCAATTATTAACCTAAATTTATGAAAAGTCTAATTCTTAATCAAAGCATCCTTTTGCATTGCTTTTCCTTATAACGTTAGCTTCCCAATCAATATTACATGTGCTGGTCTGATTTATTTCAATTTTGACATTTTTTAACAATTCAATAAGTAACTTTAGGTGAACGAACTTGAAAAACCAACTATTATGGCAGAATACGATTTAAAAGAGCTTGAAAAAATCCGTCAAAACAAAGATGTCCTTGACTATTTGGAGCAACATGGGGTTTTGGAAATCAAAAAATTTAACGATGTCTATGACTATGAAAAAGAGCTCTATGATCTACAGGTTACCTTGCTCAAATTACAATATGATATTATTGAAAAAGGAAAACGTGTTGTCATTATATTCGAGGGAAGAGATGCCGCTGGAAAGGGAGGTACAATTGGTCGGGTGACCGAGCATTTAAATCCCAAAAAGGTACGTGTTGTGGCATTACCCAAGCCAACTGTTGAGGAGAATGGTCAGTGGTACTTTCAACGGTATATCAAGCATCTACCCAATGCCGGTGAAATGGTCATTTTCGACCGTAGTTATTATAACCGTGCTGTGGTAGAGCCTGTATTTGATTTTTGTACGAAGGAGCAGCATGAATTATTCATGCAACAGGTACCGGAATTTGAAAAGCAATTGATTGATGATGGTATCATCCTAATCAAGCTGTTTCTGAGCATTAGTAAAGAAGAGCAGGCGGAGCGATTGAAAGAGCGGCAAGAAGATATTCTAAAGCACTGGAAGGTTGGGGTTTTGGATCAACAGGCACAGGAAAAATGGGATGTTTATACGGGTTATATTGAAAAACTCTTTAAAACGACTGCCACCAAAAAGTCGCCTTGGTTTGAAATCGACAAAGACAATAAAAAGAAAGCCCGCTTAGCAGCTTTTCGGATAATTATCAATGCAATTGCCGGAAATGAACAGGAGAAATTGGATGATTTTGTGAACAAACACAATTAAAATGCGTCTTTAAAAAATGCCTCCAAAAGACCGTATCTTTTTGGAGGCATAACTCGTTAATTCATAACTCGCTAAGTAATGCTATACTTTTAAACGAGTATTGTCGTAGCGATCCGAGGGCCAGCCATTTGTACCGAAGCTGGCATTGAATGATCAAATTTTTCAAAATTTCCAATAAACAATTTTGCCAATCGTTTGGCTTGCACGTCATAGGCTTCATTATTGTTCCATAATCCCCTAGCGTCTAGAATCTGTTCGGGAACATATTCGCCACAGCTGGTCGGATAATCCAATCCAAAAATCTCATGCTTATTAAATTGAGCCTCCAATAGTGATCCATCCATTGCAGCACGAATTAGTGCCCGTGTATAGTTCAGTTTAATACGACGTCCGATACCATAAGGCCCTGCAATCCAACCTGTATTAACCAACCATACTTTGATATTGGGATTTTGCTCCAGTTTGGCCCGTAGTAACGCAGCATACTTCGCTGGGTGTAAAGGTAAGAATGCTTGACCAAAACATGTTGAGAAGGCTGCAGTAGGTTCCTTCACCCCTACTTCGGTACCGGCTACTTTTGCGGTATACCCACTCACAAAATGATAGACTGCCTGATCTACCGTTAACAATGAAATCGGGGGCAATACACCAAAGGCATCGGCAGTCAGAAAGAAAATATTTTCAGGAGCATTACCTATTCCCGTCATCTCAGCATTTTCCATGAAATCGATCGGATAGGAAACCCGCGTATTTTCGGTTTTACTGATATTGTCATAGTCTGGTCGATCAAACTCATCCAGGACAACATTCTCAAGCAACGAGCCAAAACGGATGGCATGGTAAATCTCAGGTTCTTTTTCCTCTGTAAGTCCTACACATTTTGCATAACAACCACCTTCAAAGTTGAAAATCCCCTTCTCGCTCCAACCATGCTCGTCATCACCGATCAATTTCCTGTTTTTATCAGCCGATAATGTGGTCTTACCCGTTCCGGAAAGTCCGAAGAATAAGGCCGTTTTACCATCTTTGGAGGTATTCGCCGAGCAGTGCATCGATAATACATTATGTTCATGCGGCAAAATAAAATTCAAGATGGAAAAGATACTTTTCTTGATTTCACCAGTATATCCAGTCCCCGCAATCAGCACCATTTTTTTCGTAAAATCAATGGCTACAAAATTCTCGTTTCGAATGCCATAGTGTTGCGGATCCTCGATAAGTAATGTCGGCGCAGCTAATATTGACCATTGCGGTTGACTATCAATATCACCCACAGATCTCAAAAACAGATTGTTAGCAAAAATACTTTGATAAGCTGTTTCTGTGATAACACGAATAGATAATTGATATGCTGGGTCCGCTCCTGCCGCACAATCCCGGACGTAAATTGTTCTGTTACTCAAATGTGCAGCAACCTTTGAAAATAATGCATCAAAATTGGCCGGGGTCATCGGCTGGTTGATTTCACCCCACCATACTGCATCCTTAGTCAAGGAGTCCTCGACCAAAAAACGGTCTTTGGGGGATCTTCCAGTAAATTTTCCTGTATCAGCGGCTAATGCTCCAGTGTCAGACAGTCTTCCCTCTTGATTCGCTAAAGCATGTTCGACCAACTCTGAAACAGGTAATTGATAAAATACATTTCCTGTATAATCAATTTTCAAATATTTCAAATCAGGCGCGTTTCCAATGTTACCCTTTTTCATATTTTTTGTTTGTTTTAAAATGTGCCCAAAGTTAAAGGCAAATTTCGCTAAAAACAAAACTTAATTATCTAAAAATCAGGCTTATTGTATAAAAAACACAAAAACAACAATCTAACTATCAATTAGTTATGAAGGTAAAATAAATTAAACTTTTTAGCATATTTTTTTAGCACAATCCCTTCATGTACCGTCCATATATTTTATATTTTTCGTAAATTGTTCCAAGCTTTACAAATATTAATAAGATGAAATTACATGCGATAGAAACAGGCTTCTTTAAATTGGACGGCGGTGCCATGTTTGGAGTGGTTCCCAAAAGTATCTGGAACAAAACAAACCCGGCTGATTCCAACAATATGTGCACATGGGGCAATCGTTTACTCCTCATAGAGGAAGGTAATAAATTAATGCTGGTGGACACAGGCCTTGGCGATAAACAAAACGAAAAATTCTTCAGTTATTACTATTTACACGGTGATGCCACATTAGATAAATCGCTTAAAAATATTGGCTTTGACAGAAACGATATTACAGATGTCATCCTGACACATTTGCATTTTGATCATTGTGGTGGTGCCATTATCCGTGAAGGGGAAAAATTATCTCCTGCTTTCAAAAATGCAGACTTTTGGAGCAATAGTGACCATTGGGCCTGGGCTACAGCCCCCAATCCGAGAGAGAAAGCATCGTTTCTAAAAGAGAATATCCTTCCTATTCAAGAAAGTGGCCGATTGAAATTCGTTGAAGATAGCAAGGATCCATTTGGCAAGGACATCAGCATTCGCTATGCCAACGGCCATACCGAAGCGATGATGTTGCCACAGATTCAATATAAGGGAAAGACAGTGCTCTATATGGCAGATCTGTTGCCCTCTGTCGGTCATATTCCGATCCCATATGTCATGGGCTATGACGTGAGGCCATTAGTCACCATGGAAGAGCGCAACAACTATTGGAATGAAATCGTCGAAAATGAATACATTCTCTTCTTTGAACATGATCCGGTTAATGAATGCTGTACCTTACAACATACGGAAAAAGGAATCCGGGTAAAAGATATCTTTAAATTAAGTGATATTTAGGAAAACATCAGTTAGCTTATGAAATGATTCTGTTTCCTGATGAAGCTACCATAAGAAAGGGGATGTTTTGACATCCCCTTTCTTATGGTAGTATAGATTGAAATCGTTAGAATCTAAAGCCCAAAGCCCAATAGTTTTCAAAAAACCAGATCTGTTGTGTGGCTTTGTCGACGCCTCTTCTACCCGTTGTGCGGATATTGTACAAATCAGTCCAACCTGTTTTAAAGTTTCCTTGCAAATAAAGTCCTTTATAAAAACGGTAGTGTAAACCAACTTTTGCAGATGCACCGTATCCAGCAATATTCCAAAAGTGATTAGCCCCCTCACCAAAAAGGCGGACATCAGATCGTGGTATCAAAAGTCCTACATCTACACCAGATTCCATCGTGAGTACCTGTTGACCTTTACGATTGTTGATGATATCATCGTATCGCTCCAACCCTACAGAGGCGAAATTGTATCCATCCGTATGTTCAAAAGTCAACATCGCAGAATCCACCGTAATCTTTTCGCCATTATATTGTCCTGCACGATTGCCGGTTGGTATGCCAGGGTTTGAGATTTCATCACCAATATAACCTGTGATCTTGACCTGTTGTGGAATATCCACAACATATTTCATATGATCCCAACCTAAGGAAATGGAGTAATTGTCCTTGATATAATAACCGAAGTGCAGATTAAATTGTGGAATAGTCAAACGACCGGGGTCAAAATAAGTCGACCCAAATTTCGTCGGGCGGTCACCCGCTTTTACATCGTGGAGGATGAAATCATAATTTGGACCTGTAAAATGTATATCGGATTTTGCGTAAGAAGAAAAGTTATACCCCCAAAAAAAGAAAAACTTCCCTTTATTACTTTCTGTCCTTAAATTCCTTGGTTTAAAAATGCTTTTTCCTATTTCTGGATTTTCCTGTGCAAATAAACTCGAAACACTTAATGCAAGTGCTCCAATTGTCAAAAATATTTTTCTCATATCGGCGCTAAAAACGTTGGGCAAAAGTACCCTCATTCTATTTTATAACCAAATAAATTGCGTGGAAATTAGTAAAATATGACGAAGATCACAGAAATGTTTTACCATTTGAACTTGCATAAAAAAAGCTGCTTTCGGATGAAAGCAGCTTTTAACTAAATTTTTATGGAATCAATTTATTTCACTTGATTCTTACGGATGATATTCAAAGCACCACCGGCTTTAAACCATTCAATCTGTTGTGCATTGTAGGTGTGGTTTGCCAAGATCTCCTCTTGAGTTCCATCCGCATGGTGCAACACAAGAGTCAATGGTTTTCCAGGAGCGAACTCCGTCAAACCAAGGATATCAATCGTATCATTTTCTTGGATTTTGTTATAGTCGTCTTTGTTAGCGAAAGTTAAACCCAACATACCTTGTTTTTTCAGGTTCGTCTCGTGAATACGAGCAAAAGATTTAACCAATACTGCGCGGACACCCAAATGACGTGGTTCCATCGCGGCATGCTCACGGGAAGACCCTTCACCATAGTTCTCATCCCCTACCACAATTGATCCGATGTTATGTGCTTTATAGTCACGTTGCGTTGCCGGAACAGGACCATATTCACCTGTCAATTGATTCTTCACGTTATCGGTTTTCTCATTGAAAAAGTTAACCGCACCGATCAGCATATTATTTGAGATATTATCTAAGTGACCACGGTATTTCAACCAAGGACCAGCCATAGAAATATGATCCGTCGTACATTTACCTTTTGCTTTGATCAATAGTTTCAACCCTTTTAAGTCTGTACCTTCCCAGGCTGCAAAAGGTTCCAACAATTGGAGACGGTCTGATGTCGGTGCTACGTCAACAACGATAGCACTACCATCCGCTGCAGGAGCCTGATATCCCGGATCATCAACAGCAAATCCTTTTGTTGGTAATTCATCTCCCACAGGAGGATCCAACTTCACTTGCTCACCTTTATTGTTCGTTAGTGTATCCGTAACAGGATTAAAGCCCAAATCACCGGAAATTGCAATTGCAGCAACCAGTTCTGGCGAAGCAACAAATGCATAGGTATTTGGATTACCATCCGCACGTTTTGCAAAGTTACGGTTGAACGAGTGAACAATCGTGTTTTTCTCTTGCTTGTCCGCACCCACACGATCCCACATACCGATACATGGACCACAAGCGTTGGTGAATATAGTTGCGTTAAGATCTTCGAATGTTTTTAATAAACCATCACGATCCGCTGTAAAACGAACCTGCTCAGAGCCCGGGTTGATACCAAATTCAGCTTTAGTGATCAATCCTTTGTCAACAGCTTGTTTGGCAATAGAAGCGGCACGCGACAAATCCTCATACGAAGAGTTTGTACAAGATCCGATCAATCCCCACTCCACTTTCAAAGGCCAGCCATTCTTATCAGCCTCTTCACGCATGCGCGAAACTGGCGTATACAAATCTGGCGTGAATGGACCATTTAATGAAGGTTCGAGTTCCGAAAGATTAATTTCGATCAATTGATCAAAATATTGTTCAGGATTAGCATAGACTTCAGCATCAGCTGTCAAGTGTTGTTTGATGGCATTGGCGGCATCCGCAACTTCAGCACGGCCTGTCGCACGAAGGTAACGCTCCATGGACTCATCGTAACCAAATGTTGAGGTCGTGGCACCAATTTCAGCGCCCATATTACAGATTGTACCTTTACCTGTACAAGATAGAGACTCTGCACCTTCGCCAAAATATTCAACGATTGCGCCAGTTCCTCCTTTTACAGTCAAGATTCCCGCAACTTTTAGGATAACGTCTTTTGCTGCAGCCCAACCACTCAATTTACCGGTTAATTTAACACCGATCAATTTTGGAAATTTTAGCTCCCAAGGTAAACCTGCCATCACGTCACAGGCATCAGCACCACCTACACCAATTGCAACCATACCTAGACCACCGGCATTTACAGTATGTGAATCCGTACCGATCATCATACCACCTGGGAATGCATAGTTTTCCAGTACAACTTGGTGGATAATACCTGCACCTGGTTTCCAGAAACCTATACCATATTTATTTGAAACAGAGCTCAAGAAGTTAAATACTTCCGAACTTTCGTTTTTAGCACGAGCTAAATCTTTATCTGCGCCTTCTTTCGCCTGGATCAAGTGATCACAGTGAACGGTAGAAGGAACCGCGACCTTTGGACGTCCAGCCTGCATAAATTGCAACAAAGCCATTTGTGCAGTTGCATCTTGCATCGCTACACGATCAGGGGCAAAATCAACGTAAGAAACGCCGCGCTTATAATCTTCTGTCGCATTACTATCCCAAAGGTGGGCATATAAAATTTTCTCAGATAAAGTCAAAGGTTTGTTCACCACCTGACGAGCCGCAGCAATGCGCTCATCATAACGGCTATACACCTTTTTAATCATATCTACATCAAAAGCCATATCTCTCTTATTTATGTTATTTAATTAAGTTACTGAAACCCTGATAGCTTTTTACTTTGTCGGAATAGGCGCAAATTTAGTTAAGTTAATGCCTTCGACAGCAGCTTTGTATTCTTCAATATTAGGAATACGGCCTAAAATAGCTGAAAGTACAACAACAGGTGTAGATGCCAATAGGGATTCTCCTTTTTTACCATCTCTGTCTTCTACTACACGGCCTTGAAACAACCGTGTTGAAGTAGCCATCACCGTATCACCTTTGGCAGCTTTCTCTTGGTTACCCATGCAAAGGTTACAACCAGGACGCTCTAGGTACATGATATTTTCGTATTCTGTACGGGCAGTGCTTTTTGGCAATGCATCACTGAACTCAAATCCAGAGTATTTTTGCAAGAATTCCCAATCGCCTTCTGCTTTCAACTCATCAATGATATTATAAGTCGGAGCTGCAACAACCAATGGTGCCTCAAAAGTAACAACACCTTTTTGCTGTTCAATATTCCGCAACATTTTCGAAACGATTTTCAAATCGTCCTTATGCACCATACATGAACCTACGAAACCTAAATCCACCTTTTTGTTTCCACCATAGTAAGAAAGATCACGAATGGTGTCATGTGTATAACGCTTAGAAACGTCTGCGTTATTTACATCTGGATCCGCAATCATTGGCTCTTCAATAAGATCCAAATCAACGACAACCTCAGCATAGTATTTCGCATTGTTATCTGGCGTCAACGCAGGTTTCGCTCCAGATCTGATTTCTTCGATACGTTTGTTCGCTTTATCGATCAAACCTTGCAAAACGTTGTTTTTATTTTCCATACCCTTATCAATCATGATTTGGATACGATTTTTAGCGATTTCTAAAGATTCAATTAATGTATCATCCTGCGAAATACAGATGGATGCTTTCGCTTTCATCTCCGCCGTCCAGTCCGTAAAAGTAAAGGCCTGATCGGCAAGTAATGTACCGATATGAACCTCAATAATTCTACCTTGGAAAACGTTTTCCCCAGCGAATTGCTGTAACATCTGCGCCTGAGTGGCATGTACAACATCACGGAAATCCATGTGTTCTTTCATGCTGCCCTTGAAAGTAACTTTTACAGATTCCGGAATCGGCATCGAAGCTTCACCCGTAGCCAATGCCAATGCAACAGTACCCGAGTCAGCTCCAAAAGCAACACCTTTAGACATACGTGTATGGGAGTCACCACCAATGATGATCGCCCATTCGTCAATCGTAATATCATTTAATACTTTGTGGATCACGTCTGTCATGGAGTGATAAACGCCTTTTGGATCGCGTGCTGTGATCAAACCAAAATCGTTCATAAATTTCATCAATTTTGGAATGTTCGCTTGCGCTTTCTTATCCCAAACAGATGCTGTATGACAACCTGATTGATAAGCACCATCAACCGTAGGAGCAATTACTGTAGCAGCCATTGCCTCCAACTCCTGAGCAGTCATTAAACCTGTCGTATCTTGAGATCCAACAATATTCACTTTCACGCGCACGTCAGAACCAGCATGCAATACTTTGCCTGGTGTTACACCTACCGCATTTTTGTTGAAGATTTTCTCTACAGCAGTTAAGCCTTGACCTTCAATGGTAATTTCTTTTGAAGGAGCAAATACTGTAGGTGCTTGGATACCTAAAGTTTGTGCTGCGAAAGTTTGGATTTTTTTACCAAATACGATAGCATAAGAACCACCCGCTTTGATAAACTCCATTTTTTGTGGTGTCAATGCCTTTGAAATATCAATTAGCTCCTGCTCACCATTATATAATTTTTTTGTCTTGGTATTGATGGTTAATACAGTACCTGTAGCAACAGAATAAACCTCCTCTAAAATAGGCTCATTTTTATCATTGCGAACAACGTTTCCGTTTTCATCGACTTTCTTCACCCAGTTTTTAAGATCGATACCGATACCACCTGTAACATCTACTGTCGTCAAGAAAATTGGAGAAATGCCATTCGTACCACCTACAATGGGCGCGATGTTTACAAAAGGAACATAAGGACTAGCTTGTTTACCGGTCCATAAGGCCACATTATTTACACCTGACATCCGTGAGGATCCCACACCCATTGTACCTCTTTCGGCGATCAACATCACACTTTTACCTGGATGCTGTGCCTGTAGATCTTGGATTTGTTGTTGTGCTTCTGGCGTGATCATACATTTACCGTGCAATTCACGATCAGAACGCGAGTGTGCCTGGTTACCAGGAGATAGTAAATCTGTAGAGATATCACCTTCACCTGCGATAAAAGTAACTACCTGAATTTCCTCCGTTACTTCCGGAAGTTTCGTAAAAAATTCAGCCTTTGCGTAGCTTTCCAAGATATCTTTTGCGATAGCATTGCCTTGTTCATAAGCGTCCTTCAAACGAGCAGTATCGGCATCATATAAGAAAACCTGTGTTTTAAGTACTTCCGCAGCTTGACTTGCGATCGCAGCATCAGCACCTAAAGCAAGATCCAATAATACGTTGATAGAAGGTCCACCCTTCATATGAGACAATAGCTCAAAAGCAAAATCAGGTGTGATCTCAGCAACAACTGATTCACCCAGAATAATTTCTTTTAAGAACTGCGCTTTAACACCAGCTGCAGGCGTTGTCCCCGGCAAGGTATTATAGATAAACAATCTTAAAGATTCTGCTCTATTTTCATTGTTTAAATCTTTAATCTGAGCAATTACTTCACTTAGTAATTCTGCTCCGTCAATAGGCTTAGGATGTAATCCTTGGCCTTCTCGTTCTACAACCTCTTGTACGTAATCGTTGTAAATACTCATAGATATCAATCTTTCTATTTTAAGGGTAGTTCAGCAGATATACTCTTATCTTCCTACACTACCGTGTCTGTAATATAATTAAGCGAATATATAACCTGTGTAGCCTTCCTACATTAAATTATAAATGCCCGTTCAGTTCGCATTTTCAAGTTGATTCATTTACCGTAAATCAACTATTATGACTAAATACAAAAATAGTGAAAATCCAACTTTAAACGCATGCATTCCATTTATTTAAATCAATTTGGAATTGTTCTAAACAGAACTTATGCAATCCAGCCATTTTTTTTTGAAACTATTTTTTTCGTCCTATCCATCTAAAAAAAAGAGGTGATTTATTTTACTAAATCACCTCTTCCTATCTTTATATATTTTCTATATTTATATCTATATCTTTCAGCGATTTAATGGTATCCATAGGCGCTGCGGCATTGAACACAAAAGAACCTGCGACCAATACATCTGCGCCAGCTTTTAACAGTTGAGCAGCATTGGCGGTAGTAACTCCCCCATCAATTTCGATCAGTAATCCATCGTTGACACCCTTAGCCATTGCACGAAGCTCCTGTACTTTGGCATATGTATTTGCAATAAACTTCTGTCCGCCAAACCCAGGATTGACAGACATCAGGCACACAAGATCCAGATCTGCCAAAACATCTTTCAAAAGTGCTACAGGAGTATGTGGGTTCAATGCAACCCCTGCTTTACACCCCAATTCTTTAATAGCTGCCAATGTACGGTGCAGATGCGTACAAGCCTCGTAATGTACGGTAATTATTTCTGCTCCAGAATCCTTACAGACTTGTAAATAACGATCAGGATCAACAATCATCAAATGTACATCCAATGGTTTAGTGGCGTGTTTCGCAATAGCTTGCATAACGGGAAATCCAAATGAAATATTGGGTACAAATACGCCGTCCATAATATCGATATGAAACCAATCAGCCTCACTATTGTTTACCATGATGATATCATCGTATAATTTTGCGAAGTCTGCAGCAAGAACGGATGGTGCAATTAGATGTGATTTTGTTGACATGTTGTGTTTTTTTTGCAAAGATAACAAGTATTTTCCGTTCAACACAGCATTCCTAACATTTAACATGATTCAAATAGCACTCAGCAGAATCCACAAAAAATAAATTATAACTACATTTGTATATTAACTTTATATAAAAAACATCGTTCACTGTGGGAAGATTAAAAATAAAATATAAAAGAGAATTAAACACGTCAGAAAATCTCATCCGAAAAATTGGACTAATATTGATCACGATCGTTCTGATCTGTATTTTTCTTCCCAAACAACCACGATTCCGTTATGAGTTCCAAAAAGGAAAAGTCTGGAATCATGAAAATTTAATATCACCCTACAATTTTGCGATCCTCAAGACGCAGGAGGAGCTTAATGCAGACAAAAAAGGTATATTGAATACAATCCAGCCAATTTATAACGCCAATACAACAACAAGCAAAGAGCAAATTGATCAGTTCAATACCGATTTATCCGAAAAATGGCAGAGCAGCAAACTCGACACGACACACGAAAATATAAACGATTACCGCAGTGCCGGAAATGCGATATTAAACCACCTTTATGGAAAAGGGATACTCTCGTTGAATAATCGGTTTCAAAACCGCAACAACGAAAAATCACCGGCTTCAAAACATTACAATTTTACGTTAATACAAGATAAAGTTGCCTCACAAAAAAACACAGCTGATTGCTATACGATCGAAAGCTCCTATGGCTATATGGATGAATTAATGCCCAAGCTGACTAAAATCAAGCAAAAAGGCTGGCTAGAGGAAACGTTAAAAAACTATATCACGATTAACTATATTTATAACGACCAGCAGACCGAAGCACTGGAACAAAATGCCATCGCCAATATATCCGCTACCCGAGGTGTTGTACAAAAAGGTGAACTGATCGCTGAAAAAGAAAAGATTATATCCAATGAGACCTACCAAAAACTAGAATCATTACGTAAGGTATATGAAGACGAAGGAAAAATAAGTGGAAATCAAAACTATGTAACCCTAGGGCAATTTCTCATTATATCCCTCGCGCTTTCCATACTCATGGTATTTCTGTTTCTTTTCCGTAAAGACATCTATTTCAACAACAGGTTATTGATGATTATCATGATCGTCATCATCGGCATGCTTGCTGTGCTTTCATGGGCTATCAAGATAAAAATACCAAATCTGTACTATATTCCATTTTGTGCGGTACCCATTATCATCCGCATCTTATTCGACACAAGGGTCGCACTGAACATCCACCTATTAATGGTCCTTTTGGCGGGACTATTTGTACCGAATAGTTTCGAGTTTGTCTTTTTACAATTTATGGCGGGCATCGTCGCGATATACAGTATCAAGACATTGGTAAAACGTGAACAATTGTTTGTTTCTTCGGCTATCATCTTAGGTACATATTGGGTCGCTTACATCGGATTAGTGATCACAAGAAATGGCTCTATTGACACCATTTACTGGACAGACCTCCTTCCCTTCCTGGTTAGTGTAATGATCACGCTGCTTGCCTATCCGATGATCTATGCCTTCGAGAAACTTTTTGGAATTGTTTCCGATTTAACCTTGATGGAACTCACCAATAGTAATTCCAAATTATTGCGGGAACTTTCCTTTAAAGCTCCGGGCACTTTTCAGCACTCCCTACAGGTAGCCAATCTGGCGGAGGCCGCAATTTATAAAATTGGGGGTAATCCCCTGTTGGTCCGTGCCGGTGCCTTGTACCATGACATTGGTAAATTGACCAATCCGCAATTTTTTATTGAGAACCAAAAAACAGAGAAAAATCCGCATGACGAACTCTCTCCGGAGCAAAGTGCGCAGATCATCATCTCCCATGTCATCAAAGGTGTTGATGTCGCCAAGAAACATCAGCTTCCCGAGGTTATCCTTGACTTTATCCGAACACATCACGGTACCACCCGTGTGGACTACTTTTACAATTTATTTGTTAAAAACAATCCAGACAAACTCGTGGACGAATCTCTGTTCACCTACCCCGGCCCAATCCCTTTCTCTAAAGAAACAGCGGTACTGATGATGGCCGACTCTGTTGAAGCTGCATCCAGAGCGTTAAAAGAACCCTCGGAGGAGTCCATCAATAATCTGGTTGATAAAATAATTGAACACAAATTGATGCGCGGACAGTTCAACAATAGTAACATTACATTGAAAGATATCACCGAATCGGCCGTTATTTTCAAGGCTATGCTCAAAAGCATCTACCATGTTCGCGTGGATTATGATTTAAGCAAAAAAACAATGTAATTTTAATTGCTAAACAACAAATTGAAATTCAAACGCTTATTGCAACGTTACATTTTTTTTGCATTTTTTTTGATATTTAGGCTTTGCAGATTCAAATAATTGCCTTATGTTTGCAATGTCAAAACACGGAAGGGTGCCTGAGTGGCCGAAAGGAACAGTTTGCTAAACTGTCGTACTGGAAACGGTACCGCGGGTTCGAATCCCGCCTCTTCCGCAGACAAAAGCGCTTTCAGAGGAATCAGAAAGCGCTTTTTTTGTTTCTGGCGCAAAGGCAGCACCAAAAACAGCACCAAGTTTAAAATCCAGCAGAAAGCGGTTCATGAGGACAAGACAGTTCAAGAACGCGCGGATCGTCAGGGCAACAAACGGAGACTGGAGAGTGGTCTATGAATACCAGATCCCCGGCCAGGCGGGAAAATTCAGAAAATTCTATGTCAGGGACGGTATCAACTACATCCATGATCCTGAGGAAAAAGAACTGGCCGCGCAGCAGCTCAGGGAAGACATAGATTACGCTCTGGCTTTCGGATTCAACCCTTTCCTGCCACAAGAGATCCTTTGCCAGCAGATCGCTGAACAGGAAAGCATTTTAAGCCTCCAGAACGAACGCAAAAAGCAAAAGTCCTGGTCCGTTCCCCTAGCCGCAGAAAAATTCCTTGAATATGGCCGAAAATGCGGATTGAGCGAAAATACGACCCGGACTTACGTATCATTTCTGAACAACCTGAAAAAATATGTGGAATCCATGGATAATCCCGATATCCCCTGCTCGGCACTTCACGATGGACATATCCAGGATTTTCTGGACTACTATTTTTTTGAAGAAGAATGGACTCCTAGGACTTATAACAATCACGCGAAATTCATGAGCCAGTTCTTCACAAGAGTTGCCAAACTTGAAAGGAAACAGAACCGGTCTATAAAATACGAAATCGATCTCTCTGACCTCATCATCAAGAAAGACAGGGCAGAAAAAAATAAATATTACTCACCAATCGTAGCGGAAAAAGTAAAATCTGAACTTCAAAAAGATCCCGAGATTTATAATTATTCAAGGTGGATTTTTTATTCCTGCATGCGTCCAAAGGAAATCCGTCATCTAAAAGTGCAGGACATTGACCTCCTCTCGCGTCAGATCAAGGTTCCAGGACCAAATGGAAAAACAGGAGACCGGCTTGTCCCTATCTGTGACGAACTTCACGAACTTATCCTGGAAATGGGAATTGACAAAGCCGACCTGAATTACTTTATTTTTGGAAAAGGCCAGACAATCTCACCTGAGCAAGTATATGAAGATTATTTTAGAAGAAGGTACCAAAAGATTAAGGAGCAACTTGAATTAGACAATAATTATACGTTATACTCATGGAAACATACACGTGTAGTTTCATTAATTACAGCAGGTTTTGATGACAATCAGGTAATGACACTTACCGGTCACAGGGACAGAGCAGCATTTGAAGCCTATAAAAGGGACCTGATCATCGACAACACAGTTATGAAGAAAAAAACAATTAATTTTTAGATTCTAACTGTTTCCCGCCGTCGATTATATACGTTTATAGAAACAAACATATAGATTTAGGTTGTGCGATCTTAAATCCTTTACACCTTGAACTTATGAAAGAAACTAACAGTGAAAAAGTATGCTAAGGTGCCGGTCAGCATACTTTTTTCACATTATTTTGAGCAGGATTTAATAAAAGACCTTTCCGTAACCTTCAAATATGACTTGATAAAAATTTTACACCTCTTTGAAATTGACATAGGCATATCTTTTTTGATAAAGCAAGGTACCGAAAGTTATACCTGATTGTAATGCATTCAATTTGAGTCATTCCATCGTCAGGTCAGATATGAAAACGATTTGTCCATTCCTACCTTCAAGATACCCCCCTGAACTTTGGGGCCATCATTTTCTCCTGCATCAATTTCCCAATCCTTTCTATTTTTTTTATTGTGTTTTTTCGACTGGTAAAGTCTCTTTCCAAATGTGACAGATCCATGTTATATGACTTTCCCATCACAGGTATATGGAAAATTGGGGAATAATTTAATTTTGTATGGAGATAACCAGCGGAATCAATAGTCTAGTTCTTGTTCGGCCTGGGAAACTCTAAACATCATTTTTTGTTTTTTTCAAACGGTTTTACTAGTCGTTTCATTTTAGAAAAGTGAAATGGCGCAATGATTTCATCAGTCTTAGCTGAGATTTTGCTAAGTAAAAGTGCTATTGAAAACTTATACCGATTTGAGAATTTTTGTCCATTGACACAAATCACTTATTAACGAAAGTAGTTCTCTACCTGAGTCAGTCACTGTATATTTTATCTGCAAGGGAATTCTATCAGGTATTTCGTGTCTTATTACCAATTTTTGTTTGCATAGCGTTTTTACTCGGGCTGCTAAAACATGCTCTGAAATCTCAGGGACACTTTTTTTTAAAGAGGAGTATTGATTGTTACCCAATGAAATTTCATATAAAACGGTCATCATCCACCTTTTTCCTATTAGAGCTAGCGTATCATTTACTCCGCATCTATCGGATAATAATTTTCTGTTAGCTTGATTAGTCGAAGATTCTTTTATGGTGTGTGTCATTTGTTACTAATAAAAAAATGAGTTATTGCACAATTCTATTGATCGGAATAGCTTTGATGCATATTTTAAAAATTAAAGTTATGCAAATAAAAACAGTTCTGCTGCCTATAGTTACCGAATCATTTGATGAAGCCGTGGAGTTTTATAAAAAAATAACCGGTAAAAATGTTTCGTCGTCTGCATCACACGATAGTTATAAGTTAAGTTTAGTTGACCGATTTGTCATTCTGACCGCCATTGACGATTCTAAAGCGTTGGAAATTCCCCGTCTTGTCAATGCCATATTTGTAGTGGATAACCTGGAAGAATATTGGAAAATACTAAAGGATGAAGCTAAGAGAATTATTATCCCTGTTAATAAAGTAAGTACAGGTATGCGATTTATTGTTGAACAGCCTGATGGAAAAGTGATAGAATATCTACAGTTAAATGAGAGCTAATTTGACATAAGTTTTAGACATTTATGAAACAGCGTTAGATTTAATTTAAATTGACTACTCGGTGATCTCCAAATGTATATACCAGATCAGCGATCGAAAATCAAATTAACCGAATTTCTGAAAGCAAGATTCAGCAGCTTAAGAACAAAAGATAGGACCAAAAAGTCGTCTGAAAAATTGAAACGACTTTTTGTCTTTTTTCTTATTCAGATTATTTTTACCAGCCAGGTTTGAATAAATCCAAAAATGCCGGAGCAGATAAATTTAAGAAGTCCACTATAAAATTTAAAATTCGATCAATATCTGCAAGAAATTGGTTCGAAGATAATCCTGTCGAGGTCACTAGACGGACATTTGAAGAAAATATAGGAAACTAAAAGAACGCTCGCCCACTCTTCCATAATTTATGTAAAATTTTGAGCCATACAAAGTTTACATTATGGAAGCAGTATCAAAACAAGATCTTGAAATGTTCAGAATTAGAATATTATCGAATTTTCAACAATTATTACAAGATAACCAAGTGCTAATTAAAGACGATTTTGACTGGTTACGAAGTAAAGCAATCAGAAAAATGATGGACATATCCCCTGCCACCTTGCAGAATTTAAGGATCAGCGGAAAATACGGCACAAAAAAGTCATGGGTTCATATTATTACAATAAAACTGATTTACTTAAAATGTTTGACGATGAAAACTGATGTTGCAAAAAAAGGATTGATATACCTTGATAATGTGTGTCATGATTCACGTCTTAATGTCTGGCATATCTGTCTGCTACTTGCAATTGCCCGCCTAGCATTCCGTCAAAATGAAAGTACAATTATACGGGTAAGCAGAAGTAAACTAATGACTATGTCGCATATCAATACGACCCCGACCTATCATAAATATTTTAAGGAATTACAGAATTACGGATACATAAAGTATACACCTTCCTATCATCAAGGATATCGTAGTACAATAGAAATATTACACTTGTACCAAATAGAGGATTCCCTTTCAAATTGAGATATTTAATTGTCGTCGGTAAAATCAAAAAATATTCTTTCCGCTAAAACGCCAATAATATTAAAAATGAAAGTATTTCTATCGTTGTCAATTCAGATTAATGAGGAACATTTCTCCAATATAATTGACTGCTCTTCAAGGGACTGAAACACCAATAGGATGATCACGTTACAAATTTAAATGTATATATTTTTGTTAATTTTAGTGTATATATCTTAAAAAAAACCAATCCGTTGTTGAAATGATTTTATCCTTATTTCTTGCCTGTATCTTATACCGATGAACTTGTCCGCCGGCACCATCAAAAGTTACGGCATTGGACTTGGTTTTACCACTTATATATGGATAAAAATTAGTTCCCTCGTTAAAACTAAGATGACTATTTCCAGGGCCGGAACCGTATTCAATAATTACCTCATATTCTGTTGCACTAGCTATAGGTGTCCATGAGATTTTGGTATTGCGAGGATATTGCTCTAAAACGGCATAGTTTTTAGGTTCAAGAATTTGAGGCACATCTGCACTATCATTTTTTTGGTTAACTTTATTTTGTTTTGTTATTTTACTCTCACCTCTCTCTTTTGATGTCACGAAATTTGCTATAGAGCCTGAACTTCCTTCAATAGGACTTAATGACATTATTTGACCATTCTTCAAAAATCTCACTCCATAACCAGAAGAGCCAATTTGAGCCTCTCCAACAATATATACATCATTATCCGATACAGCTATGGAAGTAGGGCGATAGATAAAATAATCTGTTCCTTTCAGCTCCGCAAGTAATTGTCCGTTTTTCCAACATTTACCCACATCACCATCGTCTTTGTATCCACTTCCATTGCTATCATCAACCCCTGCTACATATACATCGCTGCCAGATACAGCTATGCACATAGCTAAGCCATCCATGGACGATAGGCTTACGGTATGACCATTATTCCAATATGCTGCTTGCCCAGCGCGTGTTTTACCTACGGCATAAACATTGCCCTGCAACTGTGCAATGGCAGATACATTTTTTAATTCATTGATTGTCTCGACTAGTTGGCCGTTCTTCCAGTATAGCTGCTTCAAACCATACCCTATAATATATATATCATCATCTACATTAGCTATGTAAGTTGCAGCGCTATGGATGTAATTCATAGGTGCAGGCAATTTTACAGGCTGCCCGTTTTTCCAGTACATCGCTAAATCGTGGAAGACCATTTTGTTATCATTATAATCTCTATAGAATCCGGCAACATATACATCTCCTTTCAAAATTGCAATAGAATATGCGACATTGGAATCTCCTTCATCTTTTCTAAACCTTGTCTCCTGCCCATTTTTCCAATACACGACCTGTCCACCAACACTCCCCAATACATATATATCATCACCTACCACAGCTATTGAGGTCGCTTCTGCGTCAACATGTCCGTCAGTAAGCGCTACTGGCCTCCCGTTTTTCCAGTACACAGCAGTGTTACGTTTTGTAGTTTCGTTGTAGCATGCCCCTGCAACATATATATCCGCTTGATTTTGGATTTTCTTACTATTCCCAGAATTCTGCTTTGAAACTGAAGACTTAGAATGTTGAGCATAAGAGGTAAAACTAAAAAGTAAACTAAGAAGTGCACAGCATCGTAATGCATGCAAAATAGGTCTTTTCATGGTAATATTTTTATACTACTAAATTTAAGGAAAATTTTGGCTACAATTCCAAATAATTATTATTAAAATTGAACAATAAATCTTACAAAATAACTTATCAACCTATTAATTTTCAGAAAGTTGTGTTTTTACTAATACTAAAATATTAACCATTATGAAAACTCTAATAATAACCATTGTATTGTTTTTGATTTGCATAAAATCATTGACCCAGACCCCTTACGACACATCAGCGCCAAAAGAGCATATAAGAAAAGTTGATCTTGCCCATGCCAAAGCTATTTTTGATTATAATACAGCTGCGTAAATAGTCCGTACAGTGAATACTACAGAAAGGGTTTTGGGCTTCCGTAGTATTTAGCGGGTACTTACACTTCTTCATAAGCCAGAATCGTGGCAATATTTTGAATATGCTTAAAATTGGAATTTTGTACTATTTTTAAAAGTACAGTTCTGATATGTGTAGAATCTGAGTAACTAGCCACATCATAATCATTCAGCCAACATTTTCTTCTACAGGCGGTATGAATAAAAGGCACATTTAGCAATAACTCAAAGTAAAATAATAGAAGTTTGAACATACTCATAATTCATAATTAAAAATCTTTGTCAAATTTCTTAAATAGAGTAACTTTGCTTCAGTTATTATCAGTTTGTTTGAGAATGGTGGCCAAATGTCCTCTAAAATTGTTAAGAACCTATATATCAAGCAGGTTCATGTTCTGTATTGACAAATTGTCTATCGGAATAAATTATAAGATTGATGTATAAAAACTCTGCAATTTCGGGCAACAACTCTCCTCTACCCTTGTGCAGATAAATCTTATCGAGTGCTGCATAAAAATACAATTGTCTCAATTTATTTCTAATTGGCTTAAAGTCCTCAAAAAAATCCATAGTTCAATTTTAGCTAGAAACTGCTTTCTAAGAAACTAATACTTTTAATAAAACCTCATTCAACAAGAACAACACCCCAATTCTCTATTTTGGTTTTACTTTGTTCAAATGTCAACACTTCTGATCCTTAGTAGACTCTGTAAGCTCAGACTTGACACGCGCTTGGAGAGGTAACTTAATTACGATCTACTTATTTCATCAAAATGTATGATTAAAATTTGGCATTAATAAATATAAGATTAAAAATCCAAATAAGGAATGCAATAAAGGGAAGTTAGAATTCAAGCAGTCTGATTTTTCTTTTATTTAAATTTTCACATCATTTTGAGCGAGATCTAAAGAAATTATTAGAGGCACCGAGTTGAAAAATTTATAAATTTCTGAAATAATAGTCTATCACATTTTAACGTAATCCGTCGGTAGCATGCCAAATTGTTTCGAAAAACATTTTGTGAAATATGAAGGTGAACCAAATCCAACGAGATAACCGATCTCTGTCACACGATACTTACCTTCTTTTAATAATTTACATGCTTCCTTCAGTCTTGTCACTTTAATAAAGTCATTGGGCGTCATTCCCGTGATAGCCTTAACTTTCGAAAATAAGGAGGTACGGCTCATAGCCATTTCTGACGCTAGTTTTTCTATTGAAAACCCCGAGTCATCAAGATTCTCATTGATAATAGCCAAACAACGCTCAATAAATTCTTCATCCATTTTATTATGTGTCGTAACCTTCGCTTCTAAATTTGGCGTAGATGCATACCTTTTCTTTAATTCCTCCCGCTTTTCAAGCAGATTCTTAAGTTGTGCTTTAAGCTGGAAAGGAGAAAAAGGCTTTTCTACATAAGCATCGGTACCAATCTCCAATCCTTCTAATTTGGTTTCAATATCATGTTTGGCTGAAAGCAATACAATAGGAATATGCGATATATCGATATCACGTTTGATCTGACGGCATAGCTTAAGCCCATCCATATCTTCCATCATAATATCACTAACGATCAGATCGACTGTCTGCTCTTTGAGTATCTCTAACGCTCTTAATCCATTCAATGCAGTAATTACAAAATACTCCTCTGTCAAGATCTTGCTAAGAAACTCAAGCACTTCAATATTATCATCCACAACAAGCACGGTTTTCTTGTCGTTGACAATGGTCATGTCATGTGCTTCATAATATCCCTCAATATTCCTGATGACCTCTTGGGGTTCCACAGACTGTAAATCTAAAGGTATTGCTATATCGAGTTTTTGATCCCATTGCTCTCTTCTGGTTGGAATCTTCACCAAAAAATTTGTACCCTGTTTTTGCTCCTCTCTGTCCAGAACAGCAATCTCCCCCCCTAACATTTCGATTAAGCTTTTTGTTAAATGCAGACCGACTCCTATTCCACTATTAAACATACTCCCGTTCTCACTCACTTGATAAAAAGCCTTAAAAATGTTTTCCCGCTCAGCATGTCCAATCCCCCTTCCATCATCTTCGATTGAAATAACAGTCCAATCGTTTTCCTCATAAGCAGATAACGTCACATTTTCATGTGCAAATTTCAGTGCATTGGATATCAAATTACTTAATATCTTAATTAAAGCTTCCTTATCTGAATATAAATGCAAATGGTCGCTTGCCATACAAGTTTCAAATTTTATGTTACTTTGAACCGCCGCGATTTTAAACATTGATCGAACTTCATCTATCAATTGTGTCAAATCGATAAAAGAATAAGTAAGCCGGTAATTGCCTGTATCAACCTTTCGAAAATCCAGTAATTGGGTAATTAAAGAATAGAGTCTTCTGTAATTGAGCTGGACAATGGAAAGATATTCGCCATAATTATCTTTGATTTCCTTCGATTTTGAAATATATTCTATAGGGCCTATAATCAAACTTAATGGTGTTCTAATCTCATGGGCTATATTTGTAAAAAACTCAAGCTTGGAATCATAAATCTGCCGCTCTGCATCTAATTCAACTTTTTTAATCTGTTCATGATGTCTTTCTTCAGACCTATTCAGCAGATATCTGATAAGGAAAATAATCAGCGCTATCAATACAATACAATATATGATGATTGCCGGTTTTGACTTTAGAAAATGAGGATTAACTTTAATGTCAAGTTGAAGACTATGATCTGACCATAAATGGTCACTATTGGTATTTTTCAGTAAAAGTTTATACTTACCGGCAGGAAGATTGGTAAATGTAATGGAATTTGCGTCCCTGCTCACCTCATGCCACTCCTCATCAAATCCTTCCAATTTGTATTTGTACATGGTCTGTGAAGGATCTACATAACTAAGGGAGGCAAATTCTACTGAAATCGTGGACTGGTTGTAATTAAGATTTAAAGAGCTAGTTAACTCAATAGGTTTACTTATTGGACTGCCAGGTAATTGTGGTGAAACCACTTTATTATTTATGGACAAACTCGTAATTACGACTGGCGGAACATATTTATTTTCAACGAGTTTGTTTGGGGAAAATTGACAAAATCCATTAGCCGTTCCAAACATAAGCCTCCCTGTACTCGATAAACAGAAAGCCTGAGGAGTAAATTGTTCATTAAATAAACCATTTGATTTTGTATATAATTTGATATTCTTTCCATTATTATCCATAGATACTAACCCCTTATTCGTCGCCACCCAAAACATATTACCATCCGGTACAATAGACGATATAATCTGATTAGGAAGATTCAGCTGTTCAAATCGAATAAAACTATCACTTTTCTTGTCATATCTACAAAGTCCGTAACCGTTTGATCCAACCCATATATTTCCATTTGCATCCGATGTTAATGATGTCAATGTATTCCGTATTAAACTTGACTTATTTGCAGGATTATATTCGTATTTCTTATAGGTTTTCTCTTTTACATTATATTTGTATAGCCCCTTATTATTTGTAGCAATCCAAATATTATTTTCAGCATCCTCTGCAAAAGCTAAAACTAGGAATTTTGGTTCTAAACGCACAAAATTATCCTGTTCCCGATTATAATAACATACCCCGCTTCCAGTACCGATATAAATCCTCCCATTGCTACTTTTGAACAATGAGAATATACGGGATGAGGGGATCGAACTAGGATCATTTGGATCATGAAGATAAGACTTTACCGCTTTAGTATTCAGATCAATAACTTCCAGACCTCGTTCATAAGTAGCGGTAAAAAGCTTATCACCTTCCTGCAATAAATCATGGATACAATAATAGGTGGCATTTATATCGCTTGCAGAACGGAACGGTACGATCTTTCCTGTTTTTGAATCAAAAGTATGAATTCCATTGTCATCTGTACCGACAAGAAACTGTCCGTTATCCAATTCCAAAATACTATTGACAACTTTTCCTAAACCATGAGAATTTTTTAGTTCATAATGTTTAAAATTATTCTGAGCTGGCGGAAAATAGGCCAACCCATCGAAGTAGGATCCCAACCACAGTCCTCCTTCACGGTCTTTAAATATGTCATAAACAAACTTATTATTTGAAAAAGAAAAGTCGGAAGTATTTAAATTTGAATATTGGAGATTTCCTTCAATATTATCATATATACCGACGCCATTATCCGAACTCACGATAAGTTTTCCAGGCTGGTATTCGCGCATGCCCTGAATATGGTATAATAGTGTATTCTGTCCAGATGGAGGAAAATGTAAAAAGGTCGAAGTAGACTTATCAAAACGATCAATTCCTTGCTGAAAAGTACCAATCCACAAGTAGCCATAACTGTCTTCAAAAATTTTTTGAATTGAATTATCAGAAATACTTGTCGGTGATGCTGTTTTCTTAAAATGAGTAAAGCTATTGGTCTTTTTTGAGTATCGACTTAACCCTTGACTATAGGTTCCTATCCAGATATTTCGTTCACTATCTTCACACAGAGCGATAATACGATCTTCAAGAACAGTATTATTATTTAAGTTATTATGCGTATATCTGAGAAGTTTTTTCTTTTTTGATAAATAACGAAATAAACCGTCTGTGGATGTACCTATCCAGATATCTCCTGATTTATCCTGAATAATTGTCAATACACGCCCGTTGATTGCTTCCCCTTTAGCAGTCTTCAAAACAAACTTTTTAAAAGTATCCGAATAGGGATCATAGATATCAACACCGTTGTCCAGGGCAATCCATAGTTTTTGATCAGCGGCAATAAGGAGATCCATTACACTGTTACTGGAAATACAATTGGAGGACTTGCTGTCATACCTAAAACTTCTAAATCGCGTTCCGTCGAATCTATTAAGGCCATCGTTGGTTCCAATCCAGATAAAACCTATCGAATCCTGTACAATGCTGTATATCCTATTAGACGACAGACCTTGATCCATTGTATAACTGCGCTTGTTAACTTGACTCCTAGGCTGAGCTAAAACATCGGTAAGAAGAAAGATATTTACTAGAATTCCAAAGAGAAAAACAATCTTTAAATATTTCATTACATCATCACCCAATTTAAACATCGTATTCTTCATCTTTTAAATTCTCTACACTAAGCAATATTTAGTTTAACATCAGTCTATATTTCAAATCTAAAATATAACTACAGCCCAAACTACTAGGATGTAATTATATGAATCAGATATTAATTGCACCATTGGAAAGCTACAATTGTTCTTTTTTTACCTTTATAATTTACGGCTTAAAATACAATAATCCGCATTTTAACAGCTCACAACTAACAAAATCGTACAAAAAAATCACAATTCTGTACAAACTATCAATTTACCACTTCAATATTTCTACTGAAAATACAATCTCAATCACATTGTCAAAATTTTAAATTGAACGATCCTTATAAAGATTTGTACGATTGTACTAAATCCGTATGAACTGGAAATTTTTTCCATCAAAAGAGGCTGTTTAAAAAGGTTGGATAGCCCCCTTTTTATTGATATTTTAACGTATACCTTATTCAGGAACTTTTCAAATATCCAATTCTCAGAGAGTTTGTTTTTACTTTTTTGACACCCTCTATTTTTATTCGATTAAATGAATCTCTTTACATGTCGTTTTAACTATTTGACTGTAAAAAGAGGTATTTAGATATTGTTGACCTAGATTTGTTAATAGCCAATCCGTTTTTTGACGGTAATCTTCTTCATAACATTCTATTATCAATATTAAAAGCCAATTATTTCTATTTGATAAATGTTTCATTGCTCAAAACTTGACAAAAACCGTACTCCTTCGATTCTTAATTTATTTGTTTCGCTTCATTTTAGCTCAATTTTCTATTATTTTAAACTAAATAGCATCTTGTCTAGATTTTCACTATCTCCGCCAACCATAATCGTAAAATCTCCCTTTTCGACAATAAAATTTATATTATTATCATAGAAACCAAGTTCCTCATCCCTTATATCAAAAATGACGGTTTGCGTCATTCCCTTTTTCAAATTTATTTTTTGGAATCCTTTCAGTTCTTTCACCGGTCTTGTAACTGAAGCAGCCTCATCCCGGATATAAAGTTGGACGACTTCTTCTCCATCATATTGACCTATGTTTGTTACATCAACTGATACCTTGGCGTGAACACCTTTACCAAGATTGTCCGATATCAATTTAAGATTTGAATATTTAAAAGAGGTATAACTTTGTCCATAACCAAAAGGATAAGCTGGTTCAACTGGGGAGTCGATATATTTTGCCGCCCAATCACCAGGATAGGGACGTCCAGTGCTTTTATATTGGTAGTTTATGGGAACTTGCCCCATATTTCGAGGAAAAGTCATTGGAAGTTTGCCCGAAGGGTTATAATCACCCCACAGAACATTACAAATGGCTGGGCCAGCTTCGCTTCCCAGCCACCATGTCAATAAAATATTAGGTGCTTGATCCCGCACTTCATTGAATATAACGGGACGTCCACACATAAGCAAAACTACAACAGGTTTTCCTGTTTTTATTAATCTAGAAACCAACTCTTGTTGCTGCGCAGCAATCGAAATATCTGTTTTGGAACGCATCTCTCCCGACTCACTTGCTCTTTCGCCTATAGCTACAACGACGACATCTGATTTCTCAACCGCCAATAATGTACTATCGTAGTTCACAATCTTATTATTTCCCAGATCATAACCTTCAGCATAATTGACCTGTACTCCCCTATTTTTCATGGCTTCATGCAAAGTAATCACGTTATTAACATTAGCAGTAGACCAAGCTCCGCACATATCTTTTTTCGATTTGGCCAGTGGTCCGATCAATGCTATGCTTTTTAGATCTTTTTGAAAAGGAAGTATATTGTCACTCTTTTTTAACAGCACGATGGAACGTTCAGATATTGATCGGGCGATGTCACGTGAACTTGCAGATTCCACAGTTTCTTTTTCACGATTTTCATCGCAATACCGAAAGGGATCTTCAAATAACCCTAGCTCAAATTTCTTATATAGAATTCTTTGCACGGCATCATCCACAACTTCTATTGAAACCTTTTTCTCTTTTACCAGATCCACTAGATTTTCGAAATAGCAATTAGAAACCATCTCCATATCCAGACCCGCTGAAATAGCTTTGATGGCAGCTTCTTTTTTATCAGCTGCAACACGATGGTTCATTAACTCACCAACAGATCCCCAATCCGAAACGACAAAGCCTTTAAAATGCCATTTCTCTTTCAATAGGTTTCTCAGCAAAAAGGGGTTAGCGGTGGAAGGTATATTATTAAAATCATTGAAAGCACTCATAAATGTCGCAGCACCAGCCTCTGCTGCTGCCTTATATGGAGGCATATAGAAGTTTGCAAAATGACCCATTGACATATCAACACTATTATAATCTTTTCCTGCAATCGGAGCGCCATAACCTGCAAAGTGTTTAACACAGGCCATAATAGTGTTTGTATTTGAAAGGTTATCGCCTTGTAGTCCCCTGACACGTGCTACAGCTACCTGAGAACCGTAAAACGGATCTTCACCTGCTCCTTCCAAAACACGGCCCCAGCGGGCATCCCAACTAATGTCGACCATAGGCGCAAATGTCCAGTTCAATCCCGCCGCAGCAGCGGCAGTTCCTGTCCAATGGGCTCCTTTTTGGATCAAATCCAGATCAAAGCTAGCCGCTTCACCTAAGGGAATAGGAAAGCCTGTGCGAAAGCCGTGAATAACATCCATACCAAATACTAGCGGTATTTTTAACCGCGATTGCATCGCAGCCTCTTGATACTTGCGGATATTCTTTACGCCACTGACATTAAGCACTGAGCCAATTCTTCCCTGAGCAATGACTTTTAAACTCCCAATATTACTCCCATTCGGTCCAGTCGCAAATCCTCCTGCAACCTGCCATAGTTGCCCGACTTTCTCCTCGAGCGTCATTTTTTTCATCAAACCGGAAACAAAACGCTCTTTCTCTCTTTCTTTAGATTTAATATTTTGCGCGACTATTAAATTAGAATATAAAATACAGCACAAAAAAATCATTTTTTTCATTATCTTTTTTTTAAATTAAGGTGTATAAAGGTATACATTGGAAATATGAACTATCTTCTCTTTATTCATATAGTTACCGTTTCATATAATTTGCATTGTTACTCTTTTTTTGATTCGTATTTCATATAATATTCAATCTTCGAAATTAATCTCCCACATTGAATGTCATAATAGTCCCCGGTCCCCTGATATCTATAATTTTTTAGTGTTGGGACTGTTCCATCCCGCCAGCGTAACATTAGATTTGTCCTTCCACTAACCGATTTAACCTTTTTCCCAAATAAAACACGGTCATCGTTTCCCGTTGCCACAGGTGGTTTGGTTGATCTATCATTCATCAGATCGATACAATCTGCTGCCACAAGGCGGAACCAACTGTGTTTTTCATAAGCAAATGGTGTTATAATTAGGTATTGAAATTTCTACCAAATATCAGCCCATACGCTTATTTTTGTTAACAAAATAGTCCCAAAAAACAGTAAAATCGTACAAATACCGATTTTCCAGAGTGTTTAAAGTTTATTCTTGACATTTTCTACTGTTATTAAAATAAATGACCAAAATGAATTACTTCATTTTGGTCATTACACTTCTATTCGTGTTCAAAAACTCAATCTCTCACCTAGTCCTCATACGAAATGTTTTTCACTTCTTTAATATCTTTTGAAGTGATATCGGCTGTAAATAGTTCTTGTAGCGATTTTTGGCTTATCTTATTTGCTGGTTTAAAATCTTCAGAAGACATATATTCGATTATGCTATTATATAGCTGGCGGGTTTCTGGCTTATCCATCGACGCTTCCAGGTCGGACATACAAACCAATAGCTTGCCTTCGCCAACTTTAAATTCAAAAATAAGCCCTAAACGGTGGTTACGTTCAACATTATCGATCACCTGAACAATGGGTTTATAGCCAGATGGCATACGGTCCATAATCAGCGGATAGCTCTTTTTAATGATTGGATACCACTGCCAATTGGTATGCGCATCAGTTGGAAAAGATTTAAACAGTGGATGTTGTGGATCGGCTAGAATTCCCAAAGTTCCCGGCGATGCCGGTTTACCAATACGATCACATATACCTTTAAACATTCGGTAATTCCAATAATCTGTCTGGAACAATCCTCCAACAGTATGTCCGGGATAATCTTCCTTCTGTGGAAACCATAATACACGTTGACCTTTTTCCAATGCAGACATCATCTTTTCGTCCAGCTTTTTATGGACTTTTATTCCTTTTTGTTCAGTGGAAACAATGTCTTTATCGGGATATAACCAGAGTGAATAGCTATTTTTATATTCGGTTCCCTCGATCGATAAGCTTAAAGTCAACTCCACTGCATTCTGGAGTTCAGAAACATTCGGCCTAATGTTTCCCAATGCTAATAATCCCCTTGAATCGCTCGATATCAATACCTGTCCATTGTCAACCTTTTGACCATTTTTCGTTTTCAACGTCCAGATCAGATTCCGATTTTTGAGTGCTATGTTCGAATAATTTGCAATTTTTAAAATACCATTAAGCCCTTCTTTATTAGTCCAACAGAATTTCTCTGCAACGAATAAAGGTACTGCGTCATTACAGAATTCCCGCCACTCTTCGGCCTTTATTAATCCTTTGCTCTCCATAAATGCATCAAGGATTCCGACATAGGCCGAACCTTGCCCAGGATAATCCTGTATGTCCAAAAGCTGAAAACCACCGAAATCTTTTGTACGTAGATCCATTTCAATATCGGCTTTATACAACAAAGCCGCCCAACGGCCAGACGCTTTGAAAAAATCGGCTGCCTGATCTCCCATTCCCGCCTGTTCCAGTCTTTTACGGAATATGGATAAATTATCTGCCCGAAGAACGCCAGTGTATTTGCCGATCTCCGTATAATTGGGATAAACCTGAAACTGTCCCGTTTCGTGGCTGATCACGGGAACCGTGATAGCAGAAATCGCCGCTGAAAAATCTACCGTGGAATTTGGATAGGTATTATTTATAATGCCGCCTTCAGGCGCATCAGCAAATGAAAAAGATCCTCTAGTATGTGTTTCGTACATTTTTCCACCACCAATTCTACAGGTAACCAAATAGTCTTCTCCCGGTACTTGCCCTTTAAAACCCAAAAAGTTATTTGAACCTAGAGCATACACATGTCGATTATCCACTTTCCTGAATTTTTCGACAAATTCCTGCATCAGATCGAGATCTCCAGAAAGCTCATTGCCTAAGGCAAACATTACAAATGAGGCGTGGTTACCATATTCCTTTTGGATCGAGATGCCCTCTTTCGCTAAAAATCTAGTTAAATATTCTTCGCTTCGCTTTAGGCCTCCCCAAAATGGTAATTCGGGCTGTAGATATATACCTGCAATGTCTGCTGCTTCAAAACACGCCTTAGGTGGGCACCAGGAATGAAATCGAACATGATTGATTCCATATTCCTTACAAATCCGGAAATAGCGCTGCCAAGAAGCCAAGTCCATAGGGACGTGCCCGGTGAGGGGAAAAACGCAAGCATCGTGTTTTCCTCTTAAAAAAGTAGTCTGCCCATTGATAGCAAATTGGGTACCTGAAGTTTTAAAATCCCGAAGCCCAAAACTCTCAATTTGTTTGTCATGGCCTTTGATCTTTGCCTCCATTGCATACAGTACGGGTGTAAATTCACTCCATAACAAGGCGTCTTTTCCCAAATGATATATTACAGTGTAAATTCCTTTTCCTTTTTCTAAAGCGATTTTAAGTAAAGGAGCTTCATGTGAACGTCTTGTGTTCCAAGCCTTCGCATGCAACTCTAGCTGCATTCCTTTTCTTAACTTCTCCGGATCCGATATTTCAACTGTGATCTCCGCCTTTTTCTGAAGTGCATCAGGAGCGATATGTAAAGACTGAATATGGATCTGATCCTTGGCTTCTAAAAACAAATCCCCAATAATCCCATTCCAGTTCGTCTGTGTAGCTTCCGTATAGGCATGGGAGCTTGAAAGAAGTTGCTTGGGAACACTCTGACCGTTGTCTACCATAATTGTGATATCATGTACTCCGGGAGATAAAAAAGCTGAAAGATCATATACCTGTGCGGTAGAGATATTATCGCTGCCGCCAACTAATTTATCATCTACCCATACCTGTGTAGGCTTAGTACGCTCCAAAGTCATTGTGACCACCTTTTTATCCCAAGATTTCGGAATAGTCACAGATTTCCGGTACCAGGCTTTGCCCATATATTTATAATTCCTTGATAACTGGGAGGTTTCAGTTGTCAGGTTATTCTCTTTTCCTTTTTTGTTGGTATCTGTTGTTCCAGGAAGTGTAATCTGTTCCGACAACCCTGCAGCTTTATTATTGCTAGTTTTCGACTTCGATGGTTCCTCAAACTGAAATTGCCAGGTACCACTGAGATCGATTCTTGATCGTTCTTCCTTTTTTTGACCAAAGGCAAAAAAACTGTTGGCAAAGAGCACAAAGAAAATTATTGGTGTATATTTCATCTGACTGATTTAATTGCATGTATATTATTTCTATCTAAAATTCTATAGTCGCTTCATGTATTTTACCACCTTTTAGCTTGGTTATCTGCGTTTGCCAGTCTGGTATCCAAATATATTTCTTTTGCCCTTTATATTCGGCTTCAACAATAAAACTAAACCAATATCCATAAGGGAATTCATCATTGGGTGGTATTCCGATATCGCCACGATCGGGATGATATAATTTATAAACATCCTTGATCTCCACTTGGCCGGCCTTATCTGTTGAAAATGTACGGAATGGCTTAGGATAAACATCCCTATTATTCTTTTTACCTCCAGCCCTCGTGCCGTAAAAATTAATCTTTACATTCTTTTTGCTTTTTCCCTTGACTAAAACCTTGACCCGAAGCATATCGGGAAAGATCTTTTTATTTAAGTCTTTTTCCAATTGTTTCTGATGAGCCGTGTAATTGAATAATGCCGAACAATATTCATCCCAAACATGATCCTGAGCATAGCGCATCACACTATGCGGCGGAGTCAGATCAATATGATTTATAGAATTATCTTTTGCTTTTATAATATATTGATACAGGTCGGTTGCACCACGAAAATGTCCATATTCATGGCCAAGATCTCCATAGACGCCATGTTCAGGTGGCCTTTTAGAAAAAATATCGCCATTCTTTTGCTGCTCTGCCAAAGTTTTAAAGCAGGCGACAACAGCCTGCCTACTTCTACCACTGCCACACCACATCCCATTACTCTTCGCATTCAGCGCAAAAAACACAACAAAATCAAATTTCACAGTATCTATTATTCCCGAGGCTTCTTTTATGTTTTTATCATAATTGTCCTGATCCCCCATATTATCGAAAATTTTCACTTCCGTTGGGACGAATCGAAAATAATAATCGAACGAGTTGGGGCTTTCATTCCAGAAAGAAGTTGTATGGGCGAACATTTCTTGAAGGTTCCTCTTAAAAGTTTCTTCCCCGCCATATCTTGCCAGATCTTCCTTTTCCACCCAAACTTGCGCCCTATAAGTAATTGTATCTTTTTTAACTCGGCTGTTTACTGGAGCGGCCATGGAACTATTGACACAAAAACAGTAAACTAAAAAAAGATATAATAAGATATTTCTATACATCACATAAATTTAATATGGCTCGCAGCACCATAGCGAGCCATGAATGTTTAAAAAGCTATATTAACCGTATACGTATCCTTCCCGTCAAAGAAAGGCATCTGAACTTCATACTCCGGTAACCATACGTATTTTTTTGCGCTGCCTGATGATACTTCTACCAGAAAACCAAACCATCGCCCATAAGGTAGATCTTGTGGAAGATTTGGATATTGATTTCGATCAGGAATAAATAGTTTTTTCGTATCACGCATAATATATTTTCCATCACTGCCCGTCTGTCCAGAAAGAAATGGCGTGGGATAAATATCCCTGTTGCGGCCACTGCCGCCAGCCCTGGAACCATAAACTTTCACATCGAGTCCTCTTTTTGCTGCCCCTGCTACAGTCACATTAATCTCTATATTTTTAGGATACATACTCCCAAAGAAATCTGGAAAATCTTTTCCCAATTGCTTCGATGCACCAGCACGGTTAATGCACCCAGCAGCATAATCGCTCCATACCGCCGAAGAGGCATCATTCATAATACAAACTGGTGCATCAAACTTCTGCTGGCTTACCGGATTATCATTTGTTGCTATAATATATTGATAGAGATCGGTAACCCCACGATAATGGCCAAGTTCATGCGTAAGTGTACGATAAGTATTATCGTTGAAAATATCCTTTTTCTCCGTAGCATTTGCAAACACAGTTACCACGGATCGGTTGTCACTACCTCCACCATGTGCAGCACCGCCATTCCCAGTCTCACCATTATCCTGTATGGCATCAAAAAATACGGTGACATCATATTTGCTAAAATCAATCGGATCGTTATAAATCTCTTTGCGTAACGCCGCACTCTGCGATGATCCTTCATATACCTTTAAGTCGGCAAAAGTGTAGCGGTATTTATTTTTTAATTTTCCTTTTGAACTTTCATTCCAATAATTGCTCACTTTGCGAAAAAGTTCAGCCATCCTTGAACTGACGATACGTTCACTCCCTCCCAAATGCCCCTCGATACTAGGCTTGTCTACATATACCAATACCTTAAATTCTAACTCATCTGAAGGTGTCACAACCGGAGGATCCGGATCAGGTTTGGGATCCGATGCTATAGGCGATGATTTCCCACAACCATATATTGAGAACAATGTAAATAATCCTACGGAAAATAGGATCGCTTTTTTTCTAATTGTAACCATTACTTAATTCATTTTAATTTTCGGAATTATAAAGTATACCTCTTGCGCTACATTGTCGCACAAGAGGATATACATACATCAATTAGGCTAACGTTGACTTACAAAAACCTGATTCAAACAGACTACTTTACCAGTAGACTGATAATGACCTTCAAACAGGGAAATCCTGATAAAACGCTTGGTTTGCGCGCCCAGATCAAACCAATGGACAATCCCCTCGTAGTGATTGTTAAAGTCCCCTGTACTGCCTTTCAATTCGGCTTCGGTAAACGCATCCCACTTTCCGGTCGTTCCCGCGTTCGGACCAAGAGTCGTCCAACTGCTCTTATCATCGCTGACCTCGATCTTAACGACTTTAGGTGCGGGTTGAGTCCATTGTAACCGTGGCATCAGCCCTATAGAGTTGTAAGAACGGTGGCCATCGCCCATATCAAATGTTAATACAAAAGGAGTTGTTCCATCTGTTCTATTGTTAAATTCAACATATGAATTAGCATTTTCACTGGAATTAGCTGGCCATGAACCGTCATATAATCGTCCAAGCTGGCTGCTTACTACAGCCACATTACTACTATAGTCCGGGATACTCCATAAATTCCTGTTAAGCAATGTTCCATAACCGGGAGCACATTGCCTGATCTTGATCGTCTTGGTCAGTTTCGTTTCTTTGTCCAGAACGGTAACAGTGGCGACGCGTTCCCGATGGTTGACTGGATTGACCTGATTCACGTTCAAATAAATATTGCCATCTGCCTTTTTAGTCACAGCAGCCCAGGACTGATCTGATGATACTTCAACATCAACCCCCTCTGCCATAGCGATCATTTTATCATTGAGTACCTGCGAAGGAATAATAATTTCATTTTGTTGAAAATATTCACCGGTCCATTTGATATCATCGAGTGTGCCTTTGGAAATGGTTACTTTTATATAAGCTGACTCATCAACTTTCACCTTCGTATTTGTAGAAGACAGGCGAACAGGAATTACCCAACTCCCCCGGGGCATTTTAGCGACATCAAGGGTCAGAAAGTTTTCTATAAACTGCTCTCCTGATGGAATAGTTAGATCAGCCTTAAAGTTATAGAATTTTGTATCGAGCGCCTTCTCTCCTTCAGATAATAAGCTAAGATCTGTCTTGTATGACACATTTAGGTCTGTCGGTGATTTGACATCTAGCCTCGCTGTCAGATCCAGTTCGTATGTTGCCGGCGGGTTCGTCGAAAAATCAAGTGAAAATGCACCCTTTTTCTCGCTATCAATGTTCAGTACGGGCTGTTTTAAAGTGATAGCTAAAATGAGATTGGATTTTTCCACACTAACTGTCCCGCCTTCTGTCTTACTGTTTACATGTAAAGGAACATAATATGTTCCGTAGCCCAGATCCTTAACAATACCGGCAATTTTTAGTGTTAATGGTACAGAGGTCTCGTTGACACCTGCCGCTATCTCAAAATCTTTTTCCAGTGTAAAATACTTTTCACTGAGCATTTCATAATCTGTATTATGGGACTCGTTATATGTTTTGAGATATATAGCATCCAATGATAAGTTCCCATCAAATTTCCCCTGAAAGTAGCCGGCCTTATGGATCCAGATCTTGTGGATATAATCATCTTCATTCATGACTGTAATTGTCCCTGTTTGCAGATCACTCTTCGGTAAATAGATCGAATCGGGGATCATATCGTCAAACCTCGTATCCTTGCATGCCGTAAGAGATAATGTGGCCGTAAAAAATAATATAAAATACTTTTTCATTTTTGTCGCTTTTACCATTTGTAATTTTGAACCAGAGCAAAGTTCTTGTTAAGATCACTTTGCGGAATAGGATATAAGTAATAACTCGGCGTAAAAATCCGCTTCTCAAGGACAGTACGTTTGAAAAAATCAGCAGGGTAACTATTTGATCCTCGTGTTCCGGTTGCCTTAACGTTCATACCGTGAATAGCACCTCTTTCGGTCTGTTCAGCAATCAGCCATCTGCGGGTATCGTAAAAACTCATCCCCTCAAAAGCAAATTCTATCCGGCGTTCTCTCCGTAGCAATTCGATCAGCTTCTGTTTATTTCCTGCTGCCTCTGGATAAGCCTGTTCAATATTAGGTAAGCCAGCACGCTCCCTAACCATATTCCAGTATGTAAATAAATTCGTGTTGGAAAGATCGCCCATTTCAATACTTGCCTCGACATAATTCAAAAGAATTTCAGCATAACGCATGTAAGGAACCTCCCGCTTGATATTTTTAGTGGGATTAGCCTCGTATTCAGGCATAGCTAATTTTGCCATATTATACCCGGTAGAAAAGTAGTTATGGGAAGCATCAGGCCCATTGTTACCATTTTTGAACATCTCGAGATAAATTTTCTCCGAAGACTTGTTGGCAACAAACCAGGAAATACCGCCATAAAGTACCGAAACATAAAATCGGGGTTCCCGGTTGACAAACATGTTAAAAGTACTGCGCTGTACTTTTTCGATCGGATGGGTAAAATTTGTAAATCCAGTCTCACTATAGCCCGCTTGCGCGTCAATGTCCGGTGAATTACGATCTGCGTCAAGGTATCCCTTTATTGGATATCTTCCATTATTCATCGCATACAGATCCACCATTTCCTGTGTCGGATTATAACCGCCGCCCCAGCCGCCATTGCTATTCGGGGCGAGCCTTTTATCGACATATCCATCATCCTCCAGATAGGAGAAAATCATCTCTTTATTTTGCGCTGTGGTGAAAACAGCTTTGTAAGAAGCGTAAGGATCAATTGTTCCATTGGTTCCATTGACTTTAACAAGATTGTAGTATCCAAGCTTGATGACGTCTTCCGCTGCTTCACGTGCCAACTTCCATTTATTGGGATCCTTGGTTGCTGGAAACAATGCTTTTCCATCTGAGTTTTTGATTCCGGTATACATTGGGTTTCCATTGAATTGGTCACTTGCCGACTGCAACAAAATTCGGGCACGGTAGGCCAGGGCAATAGCTTGGCTCATACGGGCATAATTGTTTCCTTCTTGTACAACAGGGAGGTAACTATTATTAGCCATGGCAGAAAATTCAGACGTTACCCATTGTACACATTCGTCCCAGCTGTTGCGCGGACGCTGCATATCAACTGCGGTAAAATCAGGGAGCTCATCCCCTAAGAGAATAACTGGGCCGTACATCCGCATGAGCTGCGCATAATAATAGGCACGGAGCGTACGCACTTCCGCACGCCATTGTTCACGCATATCTGAAGCCAGCTCGCTCTCGGGGCACTTGTCCAGGTTTTGCAAAAAGTAGTTTGCTTCCCTGATTGCCTGATAAAACGTATTCCACTTGTCATAAGGCGCAGCCGAAGCAGTCCACGTACCCATATCAAACGTAGTGACATTGGTATAAACAACATCCACATCGCTTGTCGAAACGGTCGATGGCATCGCCATCGGATTATATTTTCGGATATATGAATAGACACCGAACATCGCATTTTGTGTTGACGTGTAGGTCGAAAAAATCTGTTCAGGTGAACGCAGATCCTCCGGTGTCGTATCCAGAAAGGAATTACATGACCACATCATACAAGACGCTGTCAGTAGTAAAATCATTCTTTTAATATATTTAGTTATCATCTGATTCGGTATTTGAATTATAAGCCAATATTAAGTCCGATATTAAATATTCTGGAAGGTGGATACTTTTGTCCATCTGTAGTGCCCAGTTCAGGATCAAAAAGTCGCATATCGGGCGCCCAGGTCAATAGGTTTACCCCCGAAGCATATATTCTGAGATTTTGAAGATGAACACGTTTGCTCCAGGTTTTTGGTAGGGTATAACCTACCTCAATATTCCGCAAACGGATAAACGATGCATCTCTGGTCCAGAAAGAAGATCTTTTTGTATTGTTATTATTGGCATAATCAATAAAACTCAATCTTGGATAGCGCGCATCGGGATTCGGATTATTTTCAGACCAGTGATTTTCCACTACATCTCTGTTAAAATTATTCTGATAGGCATAAGGGTTTGTAAAGGCATTTAAGCTATAACCTTCTTCTTGTGCGGTGACACTGGCAGTTCCTTGGAAAAATATGGAGAAATCAATACCTTTCCAACCAATGGAACCACCAAAACCGTAGGTTATTTCTGGAATATCGGTCATTCCGATTGGAATCTTGTCAAAATCATTGATCACGCCGTCTCCATTTATATCCTGGTATTTTATATCCCCTGGACGCAACCCACTGTGCAGCGATTCACTAAATTGAGTTGGGCTACGATCTATTTCTTCCTGTGAATTAAACAAACCCAGCGACTGATAACCGAAATATTGAAAAAGTTTTCGACCAACGGTATTTAGGTAAGGATACTTATTGATTGCGTCACCGTTTCTGAGGATCTGATTCGAAGCGTAAGTGAATGTTCCCCGACCTGTCAAATATACTTCACCCACCTTATCATTGTATTCGATAGAGGAATCAAAACCCCAGCTCTTCATTTTCCCGATATTTACCATTGGAACAGTTTGCAAACCGGCATACGCTGGAATATTGTTATTACGAACAAATATGTGATCACGAACATCATGATACCAATCTCCCTGGATCTCGATTTTGTTAAATAACCCAAGTTCAAACCCTAAATTCTTTTTTGTAGAAACCTCCCAACCGACATTTGGATTCGGAATCTCATTAGATCTCTCCCCGCTTGTCTTTGTGTAATTCCCATAGATATAATCACTTGTATTGGTTACTGTTCCCAAATAGATAAAACGAACATCGCCCCCAATTTGGTCATTACCAACTTGTCCTATGGATGAACGGACTTTCAATTTGGAGACAACGCTTTTTAACGGTTCGAAAAACTTCTCGTTGGAAATATACCAACCCACAGCAACTGACGGGAAGAAGCCAAGACGATGACCTGAAGCAAAGTTTTCGGATCCGTTATAGCCAAAATTCCCCTCTATAAAGTATCTTGTATCATAATCATAGGTCACACGGCCGGCAAGTCCCTGATTTTTGTAGGGCAATGAGTTGATCGCGCTACTTGCCGTATTGCTTTTGACACGGTGGTTATACAAGATGAGTCCACCTACGCGATGTTTACCAAAAAGATGGTCATAATTAATGGATCCTTCAAGATAAGTAGCATTGCTACCACCAGAACTGTTTTCAAACCACGGACCACCTTTACGTACTTCCGGCGAGTTGAATATTAGATTACCGTTTTCATCTCTGCCGGCAGCCATCCAGATATCATCTTGCTGGGTATATTTATTATTATGCCATGCATCTGTATCGAAGGCGAATTTGACATTCGCTTTCAATCCTTCGGTTATGGACGACAGATTCTGGTCGAGCGACATCATCGCATTCAATGTACTCTGCCAATTATTGGTATACCCGGCACGCATGACTTCATAATAAGGATTAGATGCGTCCTTACTCCCGCCCCAATAACCATTGGAATAGCGTATCGGAAATGCGTTCGGGGTAAGCGTAAATGCCTTTTCCCAAATATTTGATTCTTTGGCAGAGGATCTTCTCTGTGCAAGATACCCACCTAAAGTCAGGGCCAATACGGTTTTTGGATGAAGATTGATGTCTACGTTTGATCTAAAGTTATAACGCTTAAAGGTAGGATTACCATTATAACTATCTTTGCCAGATTCAAAAATACCATCCTCATGATAATACGCTGTTGATACAAAATACCGGGCTATATCGCCACCACCGGTCACATTTGCCGTCACACGCTGATTTTTAGTGTAAGATTTAAAAACTTCATCCAACCAATTGACGTTTGGATATAGGTCTGGATCCGAGCCATCTCTATATTTCTGTATAACCTCCGGTGTGTAATATTCAAATCCCTTAGCTTCATTGTATAGAGTAGCATATTCAACAGAATTTGCCATTTCGGGAACTTTAGTTGGCTGCAAAACACCCATTTCCGTTTTAATAGCTATCTGCGGCTTTCCTTCTTTTCCCCGTTTGGTTTTGATGATGACGACACCATTGGCACCTCTAACACCATATAGGGCGGTGGCGGTTGCATCCTTCAGCAGGGAAAAGCTCTCTATCTCTTCAGGGTCCAGAAGATCCAAAGAACGCTCTACCCCGTCGACCAAAATCAAGGGAGTTTTATTGGCACCAAAGGTCGAGATTCCACGAATCCAGAACTCTGCTGAACTTCCCGGTTTTCCACTACGCTGGATAGAGACGATACCACCTAATTGGCCAGCTAAATTGGTAGAAATAGAGGAGTTGGGAATTTTTAAGTTACTTGGTTTGATTGTACTGATAGCACCGATTACACTTTCTTTACGTTGGGTTCCAAATCCCACTACCTGAACCTCGTCCAATGCGCTTTCATTCTCGGTCAATTCAATATTGAGATTATTGGTGTTCCCTTCAACCACGATTTCCTGATCCTTAAAACCAACATATCGAACCAATAGAATAGAAGGCAGGTCTGCCGGGATATCGAGCGTAAAAGTTCCGTCTGCCTGTGTCGTCGTTCCGAGCGTTGTTTCTTTGATCCAGACACTTACCCCTGCTACCGGTTTTTTATCCGGACCGATTACCTTTCCTGTTAATTTCCGTGTTTTTTGGAACAGCTTACTACTTTGTAGCCCAATCAGATTCTTTAAATTTTCTGTTTTAGGAAAATTCTCATTGGACATTGAAGCATAAGTGCTTCCATAGCTCATTGAGGCAGAAAAAGCCATGGCAAACAATGCGCCCTTGGGGACTCTTTTGGGTAAGAAAGTCTCCCTATGATTTCTTTTCATCATAGAATTGTAAGTTAAATGGTTAATTGTGTTTATTATAGGTAGGGCAGTAAAAGAAGACCGATCCTGTAACGCTCATTCACGGTCTTTCATTACTGCCTTTAAATTTTCGTAAGTTTCATGATAAAGCCACCACCCGAGGCCAGATGTGCTTTAACAATGTTACTTTCGCTCATATTAAGTTTATTTTTTTCGCGCTTATAATCTTCAGCGACTTTATCAACGTTGATACCGTCTTTAAATAGTTCGATTTCATAGTTTCCTTTCCCCATAAAACTAAGATCAAACGTGATATCTTTCGGATTCCAGCCTGTCAAAGCTGCCACATACCAGGTATCACCTTTCCGCCGAGCAATCGCGATATGTTCGCCGACCTTGGAATCCAGCGGAACGGTTTCATCCCAGACCGTCGGAATCCCAGCAATAAATGTTGTACATTCCGGTTCCTTGATGTAATTGGAAGGTGCATCGCAGAGCATATTCAAAGGAGATTCGAAAACGACATACTCAGCTAATTGCCGGCAGCGTGTACCCTGGCTCATCGGCTGGGTATATACAGTTCGGAAATTCTCCTTACTCGCATTCCGCATAGCCCCTTGCGTATAATCTACTGGCCCTGCTACCATCCGGATAAAAGGCATAGTCACATCATAGGTCACCTGATCTACCTCAGGCTTTGCCCATTTCATTTCCTCCAGACCATGTACTCCCTCAAAATTGATTGTGTTTGGGAAGGTACGCTGAAGTCCTGTAGGTTTTGATGTTCCATGCAGGTCAATAAGCAAGCGATGTTTTGCACCTGCCTCTGCTGCCCGATAGTTAAAATATATCATCTGCTGATCGTCACGGTCCATAAAATCAATCTTAAAGCCTTTGACTCCCATTGCAGCGTAATGTTTACAAATAGCATCCATATCCTTGTCAAAAGCTTTGTATCCGGCCCAAAGCACAATACCAACATTGCGTTGTTCCGCGTAGCTGATCAGTTCCTTTAGGTTAATCTCGGGAACAACCTGAAAAAGGTCAGCCTTTCCTTCAACGGACCAACCTTCGTCCAAAATCACATATTCTATTTTATTTTTGGATGCGAAATCAATGTAATATTTATAGGTCTCGTTGTTTACGCCACTATTGAAGTCTACATCATAGACATTCCAATTGTTCCACCAATCCCAAGCGACTTTACCAGGCTTGATCCAGCTAAAGTCAGTGAACTTTGCCGGAGTCGCCAGTTTATAAACCATATCATTATCCAGAAGATCCTGATCTTTAGCGCTCACGATAGCAACACGCCAAGGGAAGTCACGCGGACCATTACTCTTTGCAATATATTTTTCACGGCTTTTGACAACTCCTTTTAGCCCTTTCACCTCTGTCGCAATTTCTTTGGGATATGCCGCAAATAAACCCGAAAGTACATTCGCTTCATTACCCTTTGTCAGATACATCCCGGGATAGTCTATGAGATCAGCCTCTGTGATACAGATTTTTTTACCATTATCTTTTTCCAAAAGAAGAGGGAGCATACCGGGTTTTCCGTCGTTCCAGTTCGCTACTTTAATGTGACTATAAGTATTCTGAAATGAGCTATAAAATGGATCCTCCACACCGCTGTTCAAACGTGCTTTTGGACTTGCAATAAAAGCGCTGGCATTAGTTCCAGCGTTAAATGCAACTTCTTCTGAAACAACGACAAATGGTTTTTTCTCTTTCGAGACAAAACGATAGGCAACACCATCATCATAAGCCCTGAAAACAACACTATAGTTATCCTTAAAGTCAAGAGTAAGCTCATTATACTCATCCTTGATTTCTCTTTTTCGATAGATCGGGGGATGTATTAGATCCTTGTGTGCTAAACGACTGGCCTTTTTTAATTTCGCATTCTGGCCCCAAATACGACCGTTACCCAGATCCAATGATATTGGTGAAGGCTCAAGCATACGCTCACCTCCACTACTCAATGCCCAAGTGAGCTTAGTACCGAGATTCACCTCTATGCTATTTGTTCCTGAAGGACTATTAAGTTCGAATTTTTCTTGTGCAAAAGACATTACAGCTGACAGGGATAAAGCTCCCAGCACCACTACTCGCGAGCCGGTCTTTTTAATTACGTTGATCATGTATAAACGGTAAAATATTTGGTTACTAACTGTAAGCAAATGTAGCAGAGCAAGCTTTTTAGAGTTAAAAAAATAGTACAAAAAAAAGGTAAAATCGTACATAAAATGGGTAAAACACATTTTTCAATGGTATTCCTATAATATTATCCAAATACGGCAACAGTCTAAAAAATCTCATACGAAAAAAGGAGCTCCCTTTATTCAGGTTGCTCCTTCCAGATCATACAAAAAGCATAATATTGTCAATCTCCTAACAGGGTATTTGAATAAATTATCTGTTCTAAGATATCTACTTAACTATTTTAAAAGATCAATTGCGTTCTTGATACTTTGCGTCTAATAACAATTGAAAAGCCCCTGTAACTATTTCTACAGGGACTTCTTTATAAAACAACAGTAAGTTAAAAAAGCACCACCTATACTTTTTACTCAACATAACCGGGGTTTTGCACTAATAATGGATTTTTTCTTATTTCATCACGAGATAAGGGAATAAAATAAAGCTGATTTTTCCAAATACGATTTTCCTTTGTATTAAACTCCTGTGGCGTATAATTGTAATCATATATGGACTCATCATGTTTATAGGTATTCGCTAACGACTTTCCTGGCTTGAACGTCGCGTCAACCTTAACAATAGTAACTTTCCGCCCTAGGGTTTCATCAGCAATAAGCCATCTTCGTGCATCAAAAAAACGTTGTTGTTCATAAGCCATTTCTATACGACGTTCATGACGATATATCTTACGCAAGGTATTTTGATCTGTCGCCGTAATCGCAGGCATCCCCGCTCTAAATCTAATCTTGTTCAACCAGGTCTTAGCAATTTCTGTCTCACCAAGTTCTATGCTGGCCTCTACATAATTAAATACTAATTCTGTATATCTAAAATAAGGCCAAGGTACATATTGTCTCGCCTGTGCATCGATAATATCAGGATCAGGATCTATAAATTTTCCAATATAATACCCTGTCCATGTGCCATTATGCGATTCCCTTGGTGCTTGCTTAGTATCAAGACCGGAAAACTTAGTTAAATTACCACCTACTAGTAGATCATAGGTTCCGGTCTGGATCTGATTTGCTGGATCTGCAGCGTTATTTCTCGGTTTCCAATCTGCCCCATCGTATAAGATAGAAGCATAAAATCGTGGGTCTCTATTTTTATAGGGTGCTGTCTTATGAACGGGATTATTCCAGTCAAATTTAGTACCGTCGCTCATTTCATAATCATCCACTAGCAGCCCCAAAGGTTGATTCCCACCCCAGCTACTATATCCATTTGGTCCATTGTCTCTCGCATGCGATGAGCTCTGTTCCGTTATAAAATAACGTGCAAAAATAACATCAGCTGCCGCTGTCACATCAATACCCGCAGCTTTGCTTCCCCCCCCCATGGCGATACTTTTATAATTTGTAATCCCCTGATTAACAGAAACAGGTTCCGTAAGGTTTAACTTATATCCTGCTCCAGCATCCATGGCTGCCTTAGCGGCAGCTTGCGCCAAACGATATCGTTCTTGCTGTGATCCAGAGGTGTAAGCTAATAATGGTAGCTTATCAGCAATATCGCCCAAATCGCTGACTTTCGTAGTCAATTTTTTACTATCGTGTAAATCACTTGCTGCATAAATGAGTGTTCTTGACTTAAGCGCCAAAATAGCAAGAGCATTCACGCGTCCCTTCTCGAGTTTTACGCCACCTAACCGTTTATAAGATTCATCACAATCTTGTATAATCTGGTTCACACAGGCTTCATAAGTAGCACGTTCCTTTTTATACACAGTAGGATCTTCGGAATACTCGTAGCTGTTGATGATCAGTGGAACACCACCGTAATATCTCAATAATTGGTGGTAACAGTAGGCACGGATAAAATAAGCCTGCGCCAATAATTTATCTTTTGCAGGTTGATCTTTGATTCCATTTTTGGTATCATCGGTCAATTTTTCTACCGCTATATTACTGAACCTGATATAAGTATACATGCGTTCCCACCACCTGGATGTACCACTCCAACCTTGATTGGCTCCATTTATCGCACCTGTATTTAACAGAAGAAATGCATCTGTATGATTCCATAATGACTCATCTGTCGCGGAAGCTTGCATCTGTTCAGTAAAGCCAGAATTTGTCGCATCAAAAGCATTGTAGATGTCACTGATGAACTTTTCTGCCAGTACTGGATCCTGCCATATTGTTTCATCGGAAAATGCATTGCGGGGTGTTATATTTAAGAAATCAGTACTGCATCCTGTAGTACACAATAGCATCACAGACAAGATATAGGAAATCTTAACTTTAATTATTCTTCTCATTTCAATAAATTTTTATTTAAAATTTCGTTAAAAACCAACCTTTAAGCCGAAGCTGATAATTTTGTTCTGCGGGTAAAAATGACCACTGCTATTATCCGACTCTGGATCCCATATTTTTATTTTGTCAAACGTTAAGAGGTTAATTCCATTTGTATACAGCCGAACTGAACTCAACCCCATTCTTCGTACCAAGTCTGTAGGGAGGTTATAGCCGAGTTCAACATTTTTTAATCTTACATAGTTTGTGCTTCGTATCCAATATGTATTATCTGTGGTTGTATAATAAGTGTCTGAACGATTCGTTAGACGAGGGTCTATATCGCTGGGGTTATCAATGCTCCAACGATTTTTGTAGTTCCATTCAAAGTAGTTTCCTATCAAACCTGATACCGTAGGTCCTATTCTCCGCATACCACCGGTAGCACCTTGTATCAGTATATTGAGATCAAAACCTTTATATTGGCCACCTAGGACAAATCCGCCCGTAAAAGTTGGTGTACTATTTTTATCCAACCTCACCCTGTCGTCACTGGTAATTTTACCGTCACCGTTGTAATCAACATATTTCATATCACCTGGCAACAATTTTCCATTTTTTAATCCTAAAGGACTGTAATCGACTTTAGTCGCGTCAATTGAAGCTTGATCTTTGAAAATGCCGTCATATAAATAAACTAGATATGAATCAGTTACTTTTCCTATCTGCTGCTGATAAGGTAAGGTATTGGCGACGTCACTAGAATATTGCACATTGTTTTTCGCATAACCGCCGTTAATGCCTATATTATAAGATAGTTCACCTACCCTATCGTTATAGCTTAATTTGAACTCATATCCCTTATTAATGAGATTTCCCAAATTGGCTATTGGTAAATTATTTGAAATACCAGAGCTAATCGGAACAACGCCAGGATTTTTTGTAAGCACATTGGTACGTTTATTATAGAAGAAGTCTAACTCCAACGCTACTTTGCGATTCAAAAAAGATGCATCCAACCCGATATTGCTGTTGTTCGCTACTTCCCAGGTAAAATTTGAATTCGGTATCGTGCTTTCCCAAATTGTCTGGTAGAGCTTATCACCAAACACACCTTGTCCTGTATTCATTAGGGATAAATATTTATACTCTTGCAGGGATCCTCCATAGTAGGCCTCTGCTCCCATTTGGCCCCAAGATGCACGTAACTTTAAATCATTAACGAATCTAACATTGTTTTTAAAGAAACTTTCCTCAGATACACGCCAACCGGCAGATACTCCGGGAAAGAAGCCAAATCGCTTATTGGGCGGAAAAATATAAGATCCGTCCACCCGCCAGTTAAATTCTAGAAGATATTTTTGTTGATAATCATAATTTACCCTTCCATAATAACTTAATCGCGCTCGGTCATAGGTATTTTCATTGCCCAATGTCTGGCGCTCACGATCCCCAAAATTTAGCTGCTCGATTAATGTAGAAGGAAAATCCATGCGGCTAGCGTAAAATCCATTATTGGTTACCGTCTCCCGGGTTAATCCAATCAAAGATGAAACATTGTGTGCTCCCGTAAACGTCTTCTGATAAAAAAGCATAGAAGATAAATTTATACTGAGCTGGTCTTCGGCAGCCTCCCGTAACTGAGCTTTGGGTTCAATGCCTTTGGGCACATAACCAGTAAGTACAGGAGTGACACCGTCCGCTTCAAAACTCACCTTATCCCAATTATATAGAGTCCATGGTGTTTCCCATCGTTTCGACCGTCCCCAATACTTGTCAATTGAAGCTGTTCCTGTTAACTTTAAACCTTCTATACCTGGTATCTGAATGTCAATAGCACCTGTATTTTGCAGATAGTCACGGGTGTTTCTGTCATATCCAGTTGCATCAGTGGTAATAACAACCGGATTGGAGCCATTTTCCTTGTCAGGTCCAGGAAGTCCGTTCGGCCAAACGGCAATTTGAGTCGGAAGACTCGTAGCAAGGAAATTAAAAATTGTCCCTGCGCTTCGTGTTGGGAAATTACGCGCTTCCTCCCGGCCAGTTATGCCCAGCCTTGTCGTAACGTACTTACCTATTTTAAACTCTAGATTAGCACGTAGATCATATTGCTTATAGAATGTTGCTGAATTCTTATAAATTGCATCTTGGTTTAAATAACCTAACGAAATTAGATATTTCGAATTTTCAGTACCACCATTAATCTGTAGATTGTGTCTTTGCTGCGGTGACCAGTTCTTGATTGTGGATGCAAACCAATCGGTATTTGGATAACGTAAAGGGTCTGATCCATCGCTATATTTTTGTCTTTCTTCGGGAGAATACACAGGCTTAATTTTTCCGGAAGGTAAGGTATAACTTCCATCCCCTGAATTAAAAGCCTTCCAAACATCGCTCCATATCGCTGGATCTTGTGGATAGACTCCAGTTACTTCGTTAATAATCGAGGTATATTGTTCGGAAGTCGCCATTTTAGGGGTACGGGTAGGCCGCTGTATCCCATAGGTAAAATCGTAAGATATTTTTGGTTTCCCCAGGATTCCCTGCTTGGTGGTCACTAAAATCACACCATTACCTGCACGAGAACCGTAAATAGCCGCTGACGCATCTTTTAAAACAGATACACTTTCGACATCATTGGGATTTATACGATCGAGTCCCCCTGCTCTTTGAGGCACTCCATCAATCACTATCAATGGGCTCGTATTCCCACCTGACAGGGAATTGATTCCTCGGATACGAATGGTTGAACCGTCGCCCCCAGGCTCCCCACTGCTTTGCATTGCGGTTACTCCGGGTAACCTACCGGCAAATGAATTAGAAAGATTAACTGACGGAGATTTAGCAAGGTCTTCGCCTTTTACCGAAGCAATAGCGCCAGATACAACGGCTTTTTTCTGCGATCCATAACCAACGACAACCACCTCATCCAATGTATTTTCATCTTCTTGGAGCTCCACTGATATGTTGTTGGACGAAGATTGAACAACTACTTCTTTGTCCTTATAACCGACAAAGCGGAAAACTAGAGTCGCAGAATTCCCACTAGGTAAATTTATGCTAAAATTTCCCTCTTTATCCGATGTGGTTCCTATAGTCGATCCCTTTATAATGACACTTACTCCTCGTAGGGGCAGGCCGTTTAACCCAACAACTTTTCCTCGCAACTCTCTTGTCTGAAGCCGAACCTGGTTAAGCGAAGCCTTCGTTGAACGCTGCTGGCCTTCTGATTTCATCACCTTTACATCAAATATAGAAGCATATACACTTTCGGCACTTAATGATGCGGAGAAAGCCAAAACAAAAAATGCGTTCTTGGAGATTCTTTTTGGATTAAGCTTTATCTCTTGGATTCTTTTCACCATAATATAGTAGTTTAAATGGTTATTTTGTTATCGTTTATTTAGCATGTCACAATGCTACCGCCACAATCTTTATAAGCTGAAGGTGTAGTAACACCATGGACTCCCAAAGTAAACTTCAGGTTCCTTAGGACTAGGATCTAACTTATAAAATTTGGATACGGTAGATTTTTGGTTATTTCACTACCAGCAAATGTAGCTGAAGAGGTCAGCGATTAATGAAAAAATAATACAAAAAAAAGGTAAAATCGTACAAAAATGAGTTCCTAAAGAACATCGGAGGAATTAAGGACAGAAAAAATAAAAAACACCTCAAGATTAACATCTTTGAGGTGTTCCAAATATTTTAAAAGGGTCCGTTCTAGTAAACGCTTATTTCTGAAAGAGAAGCATTCGTTCCACCCGAGTCATGATTGGATGTAATGATAACTTTAAAATATTGGGCTACCTTAGCTGAAGGAAAATTGATCGACTGTCCTCCGTTATAATTCAACAACTGAAATTGTCCAATATTTTCCCAATCTACATTATTTGTACTTGTCAATATTTGGATATCTTTCAACCGACGTCCATAATCTCGCTGTACAAAATTAATTCCATGGATAGTCTTTGAAGCCTTCATATCGATAATCATATAATGTGGGAAAGGTGCAGCAGGTGATGCCCATTTGGAATGCCAAAATGTTTCAGCGTTACTGTCGAAAAGCTTATAGCCACTATTTGCCGATTCTTCTGAGCTAAATGTAGCTGTCCAGGTAGATCTACTATATACGTCGTTTCTTATGCCGAAATCAATAACGGGTAAACTATTGATATACTTATATGGAAATGAAAGTACGGAGCGGGAGCCGTTCTGATGATTTACAACAACCGAAAGCACATAATTCTCGATATTTTTTTCTTTTATCTCGCTGATTGGCATGCTGATATTAAAGCTATCCACATCAACTGGTGAGGTGACCCATCCTGGAGCTGTATATCCGCCCGTGTTATTGCTTGGTATATGATTGAATGAAATTTCATTGATCGGATTATTACATTTTAATCTTCCCGAAACAACGATATTGCCGTTCTCATATTTGGCATAGATTCTCTTGGTTATCAAACCAGGATCTCCATAAAATGTGCCTGTTGTTGCGCTGAATAGTTGTCCTTTAATAAAGGAAGCAGCGCTGGAATGTGTAATGAACGTCGGCTTAGTTCCATAAGTATAATTTCCGCCCCCCATTAGCGAAGTTCCCATCAAAGGATCATTCTTTTCCGAAACCTTTTCGCCCGAATGCCCTGCATTTAAAGTATGTCCCAATTCGTGTAACAATCCACCAATCCATTTCATCGCCTCAAAGCCAACAGTTCCCGGCTGCCCAAGGTTATTAGCGTCCATCCCTGGATAGTCCAATGCAAAACAGTATGCATTCCATGAACTGGTGGCTCCGCTTCCATGAAAAGGCATCTTTACAAAATTCTGTACCCGGTCAGGATCTGTTTCATTTGTCGCTGTCACTACTAATATATGCTTGCTCGTCATATCCGTTGGATGATTCTGAAAATATTGGTCGACCTCCGCCTTAATCAAATTATCATTGTAATCCCAGCCATTGCCCTGTGCAGCCTGACCACGGATGGTAATAATTTTGACCAATTGTTTGCTATCATCTTTTAACAGTCCGAAAGTTTTTTGTCCATATCCCCAATGGTTCATCCAGTTCTTATAAAAAGCCTGACCATCAATCAAAATCTTACTAAGCCTTTGTTCATAGTTTGCGTTAGGTGTAATATCGGAGGGTACAAAATATACAACATTCAAATTGTATGGATGATCAGAACTGTATACCGTGTCAATCACCGGCGGAGGATCTGTCTCATCGACTTCCGTCATATTGATGGTTTTACAGGATATCGCAAATAAAAATAATGCGACAATTGCCATTGAAATTTTAATTTGTTTTCTCATATTTATCATTTTTGGTTATAATTTTCTAGAGTGAGAACCAAATTCCAACATAAATATCAGCTCGTAATTTTTGGGGTTTCTAGCAAGTAAGTCTAATCCAATTCCACAAGTTCGAGATTAAATAGCATTCATTTAATATCTCCTTGATTTTCAGAAAGACATGTGTTAGATTTTAATTGGTTCAACGGACTATAAAAGCTCTTAGCACATAATTATAACAAAAGTATAACGCCACTGCTTCTTTCATTAGCAATCCTGTACATATAAATAGTAAAATCGTACAGAAAAGATCCAATACGTAAGAAAATCAAAAAAACACGGGGGTATTGATGAGAGAATTATTTTATGAAAATATTTTTATTTCATATTTATCCATTGATAACGTATTTTTTCATGATGAACAATTTGAGTTCAGAAAAAAGATTCCAGATATATTCATAAATCTTATTCTTTAAATTAAAAGGTCATTTATTAATTGGATGGTATTGTAAATTTCTATAGAAACGTTCGATTGGTATTTCCCTAGAATCTACATATCTCATAAAAAACTGCTTATGCATATGAAATATCTATTAATGGTATTCACATACTACATTGTTGTATTTGCCAGCTGAAACAAACGAAATAATGCGGAGGCATTTTGGAAAAAGCGCTCAGATATGCTGATAGTAGGTAATCTTCACACCTTTTAATAGGTAAATAAAATTTATAGATTTCTTTTTTTATTTAATTTCATTTATATAAATACATTCATAGATCTGCCGTTTTCCATTTGGTTATTATCATAGAGCTTTTGCACTTTTCACATTATAGTTTTCAACCAGCTTCTTTAACAGGTCTTAAACATAAAAATACCATATATAACCATCATACATCCGACTGCCTAGGACCGACCTAGTGAACTTCTTTAGAATTATCTGTAAACAATCTATAGAATAAATCTATATTGAAACGATTGGTTCAATATAGATTTATTCTATATCTTTGCCTTATGCCAAGAAATAAAGAGTTTGATTACTTCGAAAAATTGGAAATAGTGCGTAACCTATTTTGGGAAAAAGGTTATCATGCAACTTCCATGAATGATATTGTAGATGCTTTAGAGCTTAACAGAAGCAGTATTTATAATACCTATGGAAATAAACATACCCTTTTCCTGAAATGTTTGGAGAATTACGCCAAAATGAAAACAGCACAATATAAGAAGGCTACTTCGTATGACGGGTCATCGTTTGAAATACTTGGCCATACCGTCCACGATGTTATGCATCAGACAATTCAGGACAAAAAAGCCTGCCTTATTATCCGTACTATCTTTGAGCTGGGAGACAGCGATCCACTTGTGAACCATCTGATTACCACTAATGCAAAGGTGCTTGAAGAAATATTCAGAACGCTTATAGAAAAATCTATAGTAGAAAATGATATTAAGCATAATATCCTACCCGAAGTGGCAGCCAGATGCATTCTTTCTTCTTTTAGTGGATTTTATAGGCATTATATCGTTTCTGGAAAAAAAGCAGAAGTAGAACAGATGATCGATTTTATGTTAAGCTCAATGCGGGCATAAAATTTTTTTGTTCTATTTTGAAACGATCGTTTCAAAATAGAACAAAACAGAATTCAAATAAAATTATACTCATTAAAATAACAATAGCGATGTCAGAAAATAGACAAAAACAGGTCGTACAGGCCTATTTCAAAAAGGTAGATTCACGAGAATTTGATGCGGGATATTATAATCTATTTACGGAAGATGTAGAACTATACTTTCCAAAATTTGGCTTTGGTTATGGTAAAGAAGGCCTCAGAAAATTCGGTGTAAAGATGTCAGGCTTTTTAGAATCCCTCCGCCACGATATTGAAAATTTCACCTATATTCAATCCGAAAATTTAATTGTAGTTGAAGGAAGTGAAAATGGAACTTTATTGGATGGTCGATCATGGCCTGATAACCAAAATTCATTCGGAAAATTTTGTAACGTCTTTGAATTCAACGGAGATTTGATCAAAAGGATTCATATATATGCAGATCCAGATGTAGCATCAGAAGATAAGTTGGGGATAGCCAGATTAAGCGGCAACAACATGGATATTAACGTAAAATCAATTGAAGAGGTCACAAAAGAAGTCGTAAATACTTTCTACCATTTACTTCGCAGTGGTAACACGGAAAAAATTGCGGACCTTTTCGCAGACGAGGTGGACTGGGATTTACCTGGTAATAAGGAGAAATTTGAATGGATAGGAAAAAGAAAAAACAAAAAGGAGATTTCAGAATTCTTTCAGCAATTGAAACGAAATATAAGATCGGAAGAATTTAATATTGACTTTATTGCTTTAGAAGGAGAAAATGCAGTTGGGGTGGGTAGTCTATCTTCAACTATCCTTGGGTATAATAAAGTATTCAGTTCAGAAATCACGAATATTTTTAAAGTACGCAATGGTAAAATTATAAAATATCATTTTATGGAGGATAGCTATAAATTGGATAGGGAGATGAACTGATCCAAAAAACATAATAAAACATACTTTTGTAAATTAGACCAACAGAATAAAGCCTGCTCAATAGCAGGCTTTATTCTGTTGGTCTAATATCGTTTGTTTATATTTAATCTTCAATTACGTTTTTTTACTCCTCAACCACAGATGCATTTGGGGCATTGTTTTTAACGGAATTAATACCACTATCCCTACTTCCGGTTGATTCGTACATCTCGCTACTGCCGATTACCTGGCCGTTGCTCGCTTTCAGATTAAAAAAGTACTTGCCATTGGATGAAGTTTTCTTCTCATAACGTCCATCATTTGGAGCATTTGTTTTTACTGAATCAATACCATTTGTACACGCTCCTTTAGTCGTATACATTTCGCTGGAAAGAATGGTCTGACCATTATCCGCTTTCAAATTAAAATAATACTGTCCGTCTTTGGCAGTTTTAACAACAAATTTTCCCATGATCTAAATTTAAAATGTATGTATAACAAATATATCTTTTTCTTAAAATATTCAAATATAATTAACTGTTTTTTAATAAAAATCAACTGGTTAACTCAATAAGTTGGATTTCGAAATATGCAATAATTGGTAGAATATAATGCATATGTTTATTGAACTTTTGAAAGCGGTATGCTGCATTCCTTTCCACAGAGCAGAAATCAATAACTAAGCTAAGTCTAAAGCTGATGTATACATGGAACTGACAAGGTGAACATAATTTTCCCTTTATTTCTGGAAACTGCCACACCTCCGCCATGTATTTCAGCGATCTGTTAGGTTATAAATAATCCAAGTCCCAGCCCGCTCCCCTTTGATTTTGTGACAAATGGCTGAAAAAGTTCGGCTAAGTCAGTAGGTGCTATCAGATCTACTTCATTCTCAATAGTAAAAACATAGTTATATTGTCTATAAATGAAGAAATCTCAATGCTTCCCCCCTTCTTACGATACTTATAAGAATTGCCAATTAAATTGGAAAATGCCCTACCTATCTTGCTCCTGTCACATACGATTGGGGGTACGGTTTTAATATTTTTAATTAAAAGCCTTGGGTTATCTGAGCTGAACTCACTAATAATCTCCTCTATTAATTGTTCCACACGAACATATTCACAATTCAATACAGCAGCACTTCCCAGTTTCATCCTATTGAAATCGAGTATATCACCTATCATATTTTTCATTCTTAATGAAGCATCGACTATCTGACCCGCTATTTCATTTAATTTGTAGCTGGACACTTTATATTTTAAAAATTGTGATAATATGAGAACGGAACAAAGTGGATTTTGAAGGTCATGGGCCAGGGACATCAAAATGATATCTCTGTTTTTGGAATATTCCAATTCGATATCCAAGCGCTCCCTAACCTTCTGAATATTAGAAATCGAGGCAAAATTTATAACGATAATATCGCAATAAATCGCCATCATCTGAGTAAATATTTTTTTATCGAAAAAGCTTGAAGTTGAACTAAAAAAAAGAGCTTCCCAAGCAGTATGCCATCTTTATCCAAAAGTGGAAACGATAGAAAACTTCCTATCCTATTCTGCAACAAAAGATTCTTCCACGCTCCATTTTCACAATATTGAATATCCTGAATAACGATTGGATTTAGCTCCTCCCGAATTTTACTACATACATCGTAATAATCTCGATCTGAATCAAATATCAGCTGTTGATATTTGGCATCGTATCTACACCAAAAGGACTGATTCCCATCCCTTTCTTGCTGTATAATCGCTGTTTCCATATCTGTTTGAAAACATAACCCTTCCAGAATTTTTTGGATCGTGTCCATATCACCATTTGCAAACAGGTTATCGCTTTCCTGTTTCTTTGCCCTACTGTATTTATCCATATAACGTTTTCATAAGACTCACCCTATAAGCATTATTCAATTAATATAAACTAGTTTCCAACCTGTAGTTCATGCTAATAGGATCATCTATAGCCACATAAGACTAACTTCCTAACTTCAATGCTTTCAGCTATTCGCTCAAAGTATACCTTAAGGGGTGTTAGAATTAACATTATTAGAATTAACATTACAAGAGTCATTATGAACCCGAAAGACAGAGAAGATATTTAATCTCATAATATTAATACGAAAAGCTAAAGATATTAAATATGATAAAAGACCGCTAGTTCATTTAATTGCTGTAATCTCTATTTTATTTACAAAAATCCAAACTAAATAATACGAATAAATTGCATAAGCTTCCTTACTAAGGAATGAATTTAGTGCGATAGTTTCTCCGAACACAAAAAACAGAAACTTTTCTAAAGATCTTAATAACCCCTTTTTTAACGCTTAATTGTACCTTTATTCGTTTTTCAAATCAATCGTTTAGTTCTAGCAATAATCCCCAAATTACTGCTTTATTTTTATCGTCGCCGACCATCGTGAATGGTCGGCTTTTTTTTAACGTTGCAGTCTTACCTATAAATATCACAGTCCACTCCTATTCTAGGTTATACAGGTTAGAATAATCTTAAGAAGTCTATTTCCATATATTCATATCGTCTATTAATTTTCACATGTTTGTAGCATCTGCCTACAACATATTTTTACAGCTAAAACACTAATAATGATAACTTTTTTAAAGATTTCAGAAACTTTAACCTAGGATAATCAACCTGTCATTCGCTATTTTTGTATAGAGATTTATATACATATTTTTTTATTTTGTACCCAGGTTTCTGGATCTGGGTACTTTTTTAATTGATGTGAAGATCTACCGTCGTGAGATAGCGGGTCTATTTGCCTTTGGCGGTCATGAATAAATATTTACATCTGTCGGATGTCAATATCTAAAGATACAGAGCATTTTTGATGTTAACTTATAAAGATGTGGATTGCCCCTAGAAGTAGCCAATGCTAAAGCCTCCTCTGTTAATGAGAATATCAAAACTTAGGAGGCTTTTTTTATGCAAAATAAGCAGAGCGATACGTTGAGAAATAGCAAAAATAAAAACCTTCTACTAACAAAATATGTTTTCTATATAGTAATTTTACAACCATATTTTTCACAACTATCAACCATCTCGTACATTTCGAGTACCTCCAATAAATTTCCCCAAATTTTGGGAAACATTTAAAAGGTGGATCTACTGTGACATATGCAATTCCTTGAATGATATAAATTCAGTATCGGTACATGCGACTTAAAAATTGACAAATAAAAAAAAGAACAATCCTCGTTTCCGGTGCAAGTATCGCTGGTCCCACCCTGGCATTTTGGCTACAGCGATTTGGTTTTGATGTAACGGTTATCGAACGTGCAGATGAATTAAGGTTGGGTGGTCAAAATATAGATGTTCGGGAAGAGGCACAGCAGATAGTCCAGTTGATGGGATTGGAAAACAAGATCCGCCAGGCCAATACCGGGGAACTGGGTGTTCGCTTTGTTAATAAAAACAATCAGATCATAGGATCTTTTCCGAAAAGGAATTCAGGGTTCGGAACAGCTGAACTGGAAATTCTGCGTGGCGATCTTGCAAAAATTCTCCATGAAGCCACATCCGACAACGTTGATTATATTTTTGGCGATCAGATCACAGCTCTAGCAGATAAAGAAGATATGGTTACCGTCACCTTTAAAAATGGTCCCCAACGTTCCTTTGATCTTGTCATTGCAGCAGATGGCATCCGTTCCACAACGCTCACCTTAATGTTCGGAAATGAACCGGTGATAAAATATATTGGTGTCTATTGTTCATATCTGACCATTCCCCGTATTGAATCGGATACAAAATGGGCTTATTGGTACAATGCGCCTGGATCAAGAGTGATTAACATACGACCTGACAATGAGGACACTACCAGAACTTCATTTTCCTTTCTGTCACCGGATAGTGGATATGAAAAACTCAGTTTAGCAGAGCAAAAAGAAATTATTAGACAAAAGTTTGCAGATGCTGGCTGGCAGGCTCCACGTATACTTACTGCACTGGAAGAAAGCAAAGATGTGTACCTGGACAGAATCAGCCAGGTAAAAGCTCCCAGATGGACCAAGGGAAGATATGCCATGGTGGGAGATGCTGCTTATTGCCCCACCCCTATGACCGGAATGGGCACAAGTCTCTCGATTATTGGCGCTTATATTTTGGCAGGTGAACTGTCCAGACATAACTGTCATAAAGAAGCATTCGCCGCTTATGAAAAATTATTACGTCCGTATGTTGAAGAAATTCAAAACCTACCTCCGGGTGTGCCTTGGATCGCACATCCAAAAACAAAATTCGGTATCGGACTATTTAATACTGTCCTAAGAGTTGCCTCCAGCAAAATAGCTAATAAGGTTTCAAAACTCTTTACGGGCAAAAAAGAAAAAATAAAAAAAGATAGGATTCAACTACCCATCTATAAGTAAAACTTACTTTGTAAATTATAAACGGGCTATGCAGTAGTAGGACCGCAAAGCCATTGTCAAAGTTAGATTGATTACATGGGGTAATATCCATGCATCGACAAGCTATAAGAACAGTGAGCTGAAAATTTTATTTGAGGTTTCCCTGTATGTAAGCGCCTTTCTAAGAAAACCTTATGATGAACCCCTGGAAATTACTGCCGCTGGAAGATCATATAATCTATTAGAATAATTTACGCCTAATTTTAGTATATTCATTATAAATATAGCCATTATGAATAATCGATTTTATACAATTTTAGGATTGATAGCGACGGTTACGGCCGTTGCCATGTATGTCTCCTATATTCACCAGATCGCCAATAATCTTAAGGGTCTCAAAAGAGACGGGATACTGCCATTGGTTGCGGCGATCAATTGCACATCCTGGGTCACTTATAGACTGCTCAGAAAACCAAAAAAAGATGTGCTAGGATTAAATTGTAGGTCTAACAGACAGGTAACCAGACATAATATAGGTAGATTTTTCAAGACGATGATCTTTGAATTAAATTGACCAGATAATCAATCGTAAAATAGAACAAACATAATTTTAGGGTTTAGTTCTTCATTTTTGTACACAAAAATGATTTTGTTACCCGATATTTGCTATTTAAATTCTCGGTTTACTCCATTTCCTAGAAATTCTCCTCCTTTGTATTTGAAAAGGTATTGATAACTAAATACTCCAGACATAACTATTCTTATTTGACGCATTCACATCGATTATCTCTTTATTGCTTTTCCGAAAATGATCTAATTTATTTTCAAGCTTCCCTTGTTCTCTAGCCCTTATAATTCCTTTACCTCCTAAATCGACAGTCTTCCAAAATTTTGATATTCTTCCATGATTGAATATTTACATTAAGATTTCATAAAAGAAGTTGTTTAATTTGTTAAGTGCAATCAAATTACAAACGATCAGCACATGAAGGTTCTAATATTAAATCTCCACCTGAAAATTTGACTACAACAAATACCAACTCAGTTATATTCGAACGGGTAACAATCAAGAATTTTACAATCGAAATCTAATTCAAAGTTTAGTTTAGAAAAAGTTTTAAAAAATTATGGAAAAAAGAAAATTAGGAAAGAGCGGATTAGAAGTGTCTGCGTTAGGTTTTGGCTGTATGGGCTTAAACTTTTTAGACGGTAAAGGAATTGAGAAAAATGAAGCTTTAGCACTACTTCGCAATGCAGTTGAAAGAGGTATAATGTTTTTCGATACCGCAGAAGCCTATGGACCTTATACCAATGAAGAAATTGTTGGAGAAGCGCTCCAGTCATGTCGTAAAGACGTTGTAATCGCCACAAAATTTGGTTTTAAAGACGCCCTACCGACAGCAGGCTTAGACAGTAGGCCCAAAACTATCAGAGCTGTAGCCGAAGCTTCGTTGAAAAGACTAAGAACTGACTATATTGATCTGTTCTATCAGCACCGTGTCGACCCTCATGTTCCGATAGAAGATGTGGCGGGAACAGTAAAAGACCTGATCCAGGAGGGTAAAGTAAAACATTTTGGCCTGTCGGAAGCAAGTTCAAAAACGATCCGAAAAGCACATTCGATTCAACCTGTAGCAGCTTTGCAAAGTGAATACTCTTTATTTTGGCGCGAACCCGAAAATGACACATTACAAACATTGGAAGAGCTGGGAATTGGTTTCGTTCCATTCAGTCCTTTAGGTAAAGGCTTCCTCACCGGTACCATAAAGAAAAAATTGGAGGATATCGACCGCAGAAATGTTCTTCCCCGTTTCAGTGAGAAAAATATTGAAGCCAATCAGATTCTGGTAAACGTACTTTCGGAAATCGCGAAAGAAAAAGATATTACAACGGGTCAATTAGCATTGGCTTGGCTCTTAGCTCAAAAGCCTTGGATAGTACCCATTCCAGGGACAACAAAATTGCATCGTTTAAAAGAAAACATTGGCAGTACAAATATTTTGCTGACTACAGATGAACTTTCAAAAATTAACACATCTGTAAATGGGATTTCAATCCAAGGTGACCGCTATCCCGAAATACTAGATAAACAAATAGACAAGTAAAGACGAAAAACAACGCAAATTCTCAACGGAAAAGCAGTTCTTGTTACAGGGGCAACCCAAAATGTTGAGATTAGCAATATTGTTATTCGCACCTCAAAACAAAATTGATTAAATTCGAAAATAGAAATGAATAGACAATCGAATATAAATCACATTAAAAACATATCGCAATTGGTACGGGAATTGGGTCTTCCCGCACCAATGCATCCATTGATTGCATTGGTTGATTACAGATTTGTTTCTCCGGGAAGGTTCCCAAAGGGAAAAAAATTTCTTATTGATTTCTACAAAATTTCTTTTAAATCTGCATTCAAAGGGACAACTAAATATGGTCAGGGACATTATGACTTTGAAGAAGGAGGAATGGCATTTATGAAACCTAAGCAAATTGTTGCCGCTCCTGAAACCACAGAAAACTATGAAGGTTTTGTCTTATATTTTCATGCAGATTATATCCGAAACTATCCATTGGGAAAACTAATAAATAAATTTGGATTTTTCTCCTATAATGTTTCAGAAGCCTTACTTCTGTCAGCTAAGGAAAAAGAAATCATAACAAATTTATTTAATACAATTGCCAACGAATTAGAAAATAATATCGACAAATTCTCCCAGGATGTTTTAGTTTCACAGATAGAATTACTTTTAAATTACAGCAATCGTTTTTACAACCGCCAATTCATTACAAGGAATGCCGTGAACAATGATATTATAACTTCTTTGGATAACCTACTAAACAGCTATTTTGAAGAAGAAAATAGCTTGCAAAATGGCTTGCCTTCAGTTAAATATATTAGTAGGACATTAGGGTTATCACAGCGTTATCTAAGTGATATGTTGCATTCACTGACAGGGCTGAACACCCAACAATATATCCAGGACACCATCATAGAAGTAGCTAAAGAAAAATTATCCACCACTAATTTATCTGTTTCTGAAATCGCTTATGCACTGGGATTTGTGCACCCCCAATCATTCAGTAAATTGTTTAAGACCAAAACTAATTTTTCGCCTCTAGAGTTCAGAGACTCCTTCAACTATTAGTTTTGGCGTGGAATCAAGAACTATTGATAACAAATTGGAGGCGGCATGGGTAAAAAAGACCTGATGGGCTTTATAGCTCTATAACTGAAGGAACTAAGCCACTGCTCTCCTAAGAAGGGAAAGAAGTTGGTTTTCACTGTGAGAGCAGATAACATATAACGAGAACCCCTATAAAGTAACAATATAATCAATTGAGGAACTTAATTCTGAAAGAAACTTCCCTTGTCAAAAAGTGATGGGTACAATAAATCACTTATTAATTACAAACATCTTAATTACAAACATCAATCAGAACAACCGAAATCAACGAGCCAAAAATAACGTTAGATCTTTTAAGGGACCACTCTGATTTCATTAAAAAGTAATAGAGTTTGATCTACATAGATCAAACTCTATTGTCATTACATTAATAAAGAATAGACATATAATTCTCTAAATACAAAACAAATAACATTTTTCATACCTTCGAACAGTATTTTTGTGACCATATATAAATGGCAACTGCTATTCAAAATAGAATCTGAATAAAGTAGTACTTGGATTTGTCAATGTCTATCGTTAACTCATTCCTGCCATAGTATAAATGATGCCGTAATATTTAGTGCCTCTTCAGCCGCATCCAATTTACCCAAATTAGATGGGAATACATGGGGCATTCCTTCCCAAATGTGTAAGTCAACTCTAGTATTATTACGAATTGCTTTTTCTGTGTATCGGAGAGAATCTCCTAACAGAATCTCAGCCTCACCCACATGGATTTGAATCGGAGGCAGCCTATATAAAGATCCATATAGTGGTGATACGTATGGATCATAAGGTGATATTCCGTTTAAATATCTAGCAGCATCTCTTTCTAGACTGGCCCTTGCTAAAAGTATATCATTTTCAGCCTTAGATTGCATCGTTATAGAATCTAATTTCAAGTCAGTCCAAGGAGAAAATACAGTGCACGAAGACGGATTTAATAAATCATCTTGAAAGGCTATTTTTGCCATCGTCACTAAAGCTAATCCCCCGCCCGCAGAGTCGCCCATTATAGATATATTTTTAAAGCCTTTATTTAATAAACCGATATAAGCTGATTGAGCATCTTCAACTGCAGCTGGATATGGGTTTTCTGGCGCCAGGCGATAATCAGGAATAAATAGCGATAAATTTGCTCTTTCTGCAATATTTCCTGCAAAATTTCTATATGCTCGTGAAGAACCTACGTTATAGGCTCCGCCATGAAAATAAAGAATCGCCCTTGAATCAATATCATTATTTGGAATACACCACCAACCCTTTACTCCATTTATCGTTTCTTCATAATAACTAACTTTCTTTGCACTTTTAATGGATTCCATCACCTGATCAAATGGTGCTCTAGTTTGTGGACCTTCAACTTTGCCCTTAAGTGTCGAAAACTGTTCTTTCATTAACGAAATAACCGCTAAATCGTGGGGTGTTATTGAATGATAGATATTCGCTACACCTCTAAGCTCATCATTAAACATTTTTATTAAATTTATGGTTCAATAATTTCTAAAACAACTTTGCCCAAAATCCTTTCTTGCCCGACAAAATCCTGAGCTACTGCTGCATCAGTCAAAGAAAATTTTCTAAAAACCTTGATTTTAATATTCCCATTTTCTATATATTTTACACCAAAATCGAGCTTTTTAGAATCAGGGACAGCATTTACAAATTTGGTTGTAATTCCAAATTTATTAGCCAATTCTTCCGAACCAGGCATAACGGTACTTAAAAGTATACCGCGGGGTTTCAATTTATTATATGATTGAAAATGAGTTTCGCCCCCCACTAAGTCAATAACCATATCAAGGCTATCAATATTTTGTAGCCTGTGATCGAACTTATAATCTAACACCTCAGAAACACCCATTGATTTGACAAATTCTAAACCTTCTCCTGTAGCTGTAGCGATTACTTTTGCCCCTAGGTTTTTGGCCATTTGAACTAAAACATGACCAACTCCTCCTGCCGCACCATGTACTAAAATTGTTTGTCCAGCTTTTAAGTTTCCCTCCTGTAGCAATATTGTATAAGCTGTTGTCAATGGAATTGCTGCAGCTGCAGATTCCACAAAATCTAAATTTTTTGGCATTCTGCTAATAATAGATTCCTCTAAACTAACGTATTCACTGTATGTGTTGCCAAAAGTGGTTGCAAAAACTTTATCTCCCTTTTTAAATTTGGTAACTTTTTCACCGACTTTTTCAACAGTTCCTGCCACATCCAATCCTGGTATAAATGGAAATGATATGGGCATAAAATTTTTCATCTCCCCATTACGTAGTTTGATGTCTAAAGGGTTAACAGATACCGCCGATATTTTAATCATAACATCTTTGGCTCCGAGTTTAGGAAGACTTATCTCATTAAGATGTAAAACGGAGGAGTCTCCATAATTGTTGAATTGTATTACTTTCATACGATTTATTTATTTGAAATTCTGATACAAAGCTCTATATTTGGTATCAATTAGATACCAAAATACAGCAGTTTTTTTGGTTCTTTTTAGGATACAAAAAAATGGAAAACAACACTAAAAGACTAATAACCAGAGATGTACAGGACACTATTGACTTAATCGGTGGTAGATGGAGGGGCGCCATAATGGCATCTCTTTGCGGAACTCCAAAGAGATTTTCACAGATAAAAGCTGATTTGGATCCCATTACATCCCGTGTTCTCATAAAGGAATTACGTTATTTAGAGGAGAATAAAATGATAGAACGTATTGAAGGAGATCAGGCAGCTAACTCTGTACAATATATTACAAGCGAACATGGCAAAAGTATTGAACCACTTATTATTCATATTCAGCAATGGGCTTTAAAACATAGAGAAATCATTCTGAAAAAAAATAAATAATGGTTGATTTTAGAACAGTACTTCTAACCAAAACAATCATTGTCCTATTTTTAAGCTTCCTTTACTTAAGGTCTATATCAGTAACTGGAGGGAAGTTCTACTATCATCTTTCTAGTACGATTGAATTTTATTAGTTTCGATTTCCGAATTACAATGCAACTTCCAGCACATTCATATTCGAAATAGTTAGCTGATAAATATTATATATCATAAAACTACTAATTGCAATTAAAACAATAATTACATCAGGCCTGTCAGAAAAAAACAACTACCTGACGTAAGACCTAACTAAAATTAAACAGGTAACTCTACCATGTCACTACATATATCATTTAAAATTTATTTATATATAGTGACAATAACACCCAGTTATTGTTTTTAGTTAGTGTTTAGTAAAAAATGTGGGCTATTATAAATGGTCCACATTTTTTTATATAAGAGTTTAAATTTTTATATAAGAGTTTAAACATTTAAATAGTTTCTATCACTAATTTACCATTTCCCTATCTTTCAAACTCAGAAATTATTACACTACACTTATTTAAAAGCGGATAACATGGTTAGATCGCTCAAACTCGATTTTCTACAATTAAAAAACACAAACTTTTTTAAAGGTTTCCAGAACTTAAAATTCAGAGAATCAGGTGGCCTTTTTGCTACTTTTGCACCAATATATGGACGTCCTTGGACAAAGTTTTTTGAATCTATGTATTTGTTGAATTGATGAAAGAACTGCTGTCGTGAGATAGCAGTTCTATTTACCTCCTCCGGTCATCGACAAAAATTTGCTTCTATTCAATACCATTATCTGACGATGCAGTTCCTCCCGGATGTTGACATTTAAGAGATGGGATGACCGGAGAAGGAGCAACCATTGCGGCCTCTCCAGTTATTGGGATAACCAACACTGGATGAGGCTTTTTCATTATATTACGGCCATTAGCGTAGATTATAAAAATATCAGTCGGTTCATTTCTTTCTCTTATCTATTCTTTATATGGATAATGTTACTCCCAAAGTATAGAAAGCAATATGATAAAAATTAATAACCTATAGAACGGAATAAAACAGCTGAACAAATAATAACAAATCTTTTTCTAAAATACCTCAGTATAATATAGATAGTTCACGCTGCCTCCATATAAATAGCATGGTATTTGATATATTTTCATCAGTAAATCCACACAATTAAATAAACGCAAACAAATATGGAGACAAAACAGAATTCAAAACAGGACATTGCTAAGTTCTTAGGAGAACTTATCTCATTCAGGAACTCATTGAAGTTAACTCACTGGTCAATAACCGGTAAAGGCAGCTATGAGGCACATATTTCCCTGGATCAGGCCATAGATTCCCTAATCGATATTACGGATAGACTGGTTGAAACAACCTTTGCACTAGAAGGGACTTTGGATATCGTAATCCCTGAAACTTCAAAACCTACAAACTATATTAAATACATTGAGGATTACTATAAACAAGTGGAGAGCAATAGAGAAAAGCTGTTTAAAGAAACTTTCTCTCAATCGATAATAGATGATGCACAAGAAGCAATCCAACAATTGTTGTTCCGATTAAAGCGATTAGAATAAAAAATCTAAGGCCGTTATGTATCAACCATATCGCTAACAGAAAACAATTGGGCTTATATTACTAAAATAGCTTATATTACTAAAATAATTGGACCCAATTGTTTTCGCTGTTTAATTTTAGATGCCAATCTTCCAACGTATAAAATTTGGTTTGTCACTATCGATTGAAATGATACACGAAAATAACATCCCCAACATATGCTGGTTTCTCCTCTCCTTTAATGAAAAGTTTTGCCTGGATAACGGCTTTAACCGTTCCTCTTAAATTTAATATAGATTTAGCCGTTGCCTGAAGCCGTACTTCGCTGTTAACAGGTACCGCCTGTCCAAATTTGAAATTTTCTATTCCATAATTGATTTCCATTTTAACATTCCGTACATCGGCAAGTTGCTTCCATAAATATGGGATAAGTGATAAAGTTAAATAGCCATGAGCGATTGTCGATCCAAAGGGTCCCTCGTTTTTTGCTTTTTGCTCATTGACATGGATCCATTGGAAGTCACGTGTCGATTCTGCAAACCTAGTTATTTGCTGCTGATCAATCTGATGCCAATTGGAAACCCCAATATTCATTCCTTCATAAGCTTTATATTCTTCAAAACTGTTAATAATTACCATTGCCATTTAGATTTATCTGGTTCACATGATCCGTTTAAAATTGACATAAATTTAGAAAATTCCACAACCTAATAATAGTACATGAGGTATGGAATAAACGCTCGATTATTTGACCAGGAAATTTTCTCAGCGCAATTTAATAGAGGTCTATATTCCTATTGTATCCGTTGAACGAGTAAATTTCTTTCATAAAAATGGATTACAATACTCACCATTAACTATGCAAATGGCCAGATTAGTTTTTTTTAAGAGATAACCACATGGTAATCAAACTAAAGACCATACTCATCAAAAGTAAATATCAATCTGATTTGTATAGCTTCAGCATGTGACAATTTTAAAAAAACTCACGCTTTCCCGATCTTTGTTAAAATTAGAAATAAAACTGTCACTATCATTTTGTTCATGATTGATCAAAGGTTTCAATAAGCTGTCTTTAGGGACTATGTTTCCATTTTTTTCCATATCAGTCTATTTTTACTGGCAATGGCTGTTTCCATTCACCTCTTATCACAGCGGCTTTTGATCCATATAAACGCACGATATAATTGAATCTACCCTTTAAAGGCATGGTAACCAATTAGTCTCCTTATCTGCTCCAGGAGATATAGCTTGTAAATATAGCGTTAGACTTCCATCGTGATTATATTTACTAACACTTTGAGAACATTTAAAAACCAATAGCATCTATAATTTCCTCAAGTTTAGGAGCAGAAAATCAATTTTAAATTAAAGTATCTCCCCTTCTTCTACTTTTATGCCTTTATCCATAAAATGCTACTACTTATAGAAGTTAATCTCTCTGATAATATCCATACCGACAGAACTTTTTCGCAATACAGTTTTCAGATTGTGTAATGAAGAAACATTTGTTAGATTACTAAATGTTCAGAGTAATAATCTTTATCCCACCAAGCTCTTCAGATCACATAGCTAAAAAAGCATGGATCTATCAGCATCGTAGAATTATAATAAAATAAATATAAGGAAAGAAAATGCCAGCTATTATGAATAAATAGCTGGCCGCTAACTAAACGTCAATCATAGAACAATAATGGGAGAATTATTGTCTAAACAAACACATATGATTTAATACGCAAATGTACTTAAATGATCATTGCTGGGAATTGTCAAAATCTGTAAAATGATTTTGATTTTCCATAATTACATCCAATAAAAGCAATTATCTTTTTTATTAATTATTAAAGTATTTTTTCAAAGCTGATCACATTTTAAAATTAGCAAATTTCGTTTTGGCCCTTATATTTATTCGGCAACGCAACGTAATGGGAAACCAAATGTACGTCCCTGAGATGTAACCTTACCATTACTATGGACTGTCCCACCATTATTTGAAACCTCCGTAGATGTCCAATAATTGGTTCCTCCCCCTCTGTATTCCAATCCTCCATTCGAAGCATTTCTGTCTCCCGGTACCGGAAAACTCATCATTACATTTCGGTTCCATTTGCTTGTCAATACAAATGCAGCACTGAAGTTTGAAGCTGACTCTGTCCAGTTCCCAATTCTACTGTATTTGGTTGCATTAACCAGTTTTTCCCATTCTTTACTCGTAGGTACCCGGTAGCCAGAAGGACAAGGGTCTTTGGCTGTTTTCACTGGTTTATCCTGCGAACCACTATTCCAGGAACCATTTGCCGCTGAACTTGTACTCCATCCGGAAATAGCACCTGTTTGTGTATCCGCATTCGCAACTGGACTGCTTTTTCCCCACTGATAATAGTTTCCATGGAGCCCTTTAACTGAAGGATTTTGATCTGGATTAAGTGAAGTGTTAGCTCCCATATTATGCCTCATCCAAATTACTCCCCGGATTCGGACAGCACTCTGATTGTTATGTGTCAACAAAATATCAGCAGGGGTAATATTCAATTTGAGATTATATTTTATACCGGGAGCAAAGGAAAGACCGGTTAACGCATCACTAGGAACATTGTAGGCTATTTCTCCGATTTTTATCTTGTTTAAGATAAATTTCCCAGAATTTGTCGCTGCGTTTAGGACTGTTGGTGCAGCTGTAATAGATGCTTGTCCAGTACTGCCAATTGCCGGAAACGCCACTGTAACCGTATCTACTGTTCCGCTCCGTTCAATACTCCCATCGGCAAGCTTCATATTTGCTGTAGGATAGTGAGAATCTAATCCTGCGCTTATTTCCATAATATTATAACCCGTTAATGAAGCATCGACTGTAACAGTAATCTGACTTAGCGTATGTTTGAGGACAATGTTTAAATAATTCTCTCCACTTGTAATGGTTTTGGTCTCGCTAAAATACATCAAATCACTTTTCCCATCAACGGCCAAACTGGTTGCAGAGAGATCGTCTTTCGATACAACCGGGAGATCTGTTTCACTATTTATAGAATAAGCGACAAAGGTATATTGCACTCCCTCATCTAAAAGTAGCGATTCTGATTCTGATTCCTCCTCTCGGACATAATCCCGTTCGGTAACATAATGTCCATCAGCATCATAAACAATTAACTTATACCGAACTGCTTTTGCAAGTGGACCTGTTTCTTTAGCTGCGCGTAACATGTTATTCGCTGCGGCTTTAATAATTCCCGGTTCCGTCTGTTCAATAGCTTGGGATTCTGATACAACAGCTTCAACAAAAAGATCATTACCAAGTTTAAATTCTCGAACTTGCTGCCCGGAACTTTTCATTCCTGCTCTCCCCAATTTGGCTACTTGCGAATCAGCAAAAACACTACCTTTCAAACTAATAAAGACCTTCGCCTTCCCTTCATGTATCTCTTCAGAATTATCAACTCTCTTACAGGACGATATCATTAAATTTATAAACATGAGACAGATTATCCCAAATGTACAACCGAACTGTGAAAAAGAAACTATCTTCTTGATTTTCATAATAAATTTATTAAAATGTAATTTTCTAAGGCTTAGCAGAGAAATTCGGCCAAACCATTTTTTATACTTGCCTACCAATTGGAATCTCCAGAAGCATCATTTCCAGTTTGCCATTCTTGAGATGCACTTCCATCCTCCGCTGTCGGTCTAACCGATCCCGCGGCAATCCCCTGTTCCAATTCAATGTTCTCTACCCCTATAAGTTGTGGGGCTACATACTTTAGTTTTTTCTCGTGTTCTTTCATAATTTTAAACCTTTAATCAAGATTAAAGCTGCAATAAATCAGTTAATTTTTATACTATTAAAATTATTAACATTAAAAATTAATACCCAGTAATTTCGCTTACTAAAATCTTTAAAATAGTTATCAAAATCCGACACATAACTCTCAATGCCAATTATTTACACCAAACAATCACATCTTATTCCTTTTGACTGCGCAGCTAACCTATAATTAACTTACAATTCAATTGATCGTGTCGCACTCCGTTATTCACAGATTTTTACATGTTTGTTTATTGAAATAAATTAGATCCTGACAAATAGTCTAATCGTTGTTAATGATTGTTTTCTTATATTTAAGTGATTTTGAAAGGATAATATATTAGTATTTTTAAATCAATTTACTATCCTTTCAATCCCATCAAGAATAAATGGACAATAATAAGGGATCGACATTCAATATGCCTGAATTTTATGATTTCAGTAGTCTATAGCATCAGAGAACCCAAAATCTTTAAAGTCCTAAAAAATGTGATATTCTAACTGAACAGATAACGAAGGTTCTTATCTTCCATTTACATAAAGATCACATTGGTGTTATAGGATATTTTGATGATAAGAATAATTTCATTGCGAATTATCCTAAGGCTAAGATTTACATTCAAAAACTTGAGTTAGATTTTGCATTGTTGCAAAAGAATAACTTTTCATACAACTTTCCAAAACCTCATATTACTAGATAATAAAGGGAATATAACAAATGAATGGCATCATATAAAAATGATTTTGATTGGGAAGAGGCAATGAATCTTCGAATCGATGGAAAAAAATAGCATCGGAAGAGCACTGGACCATCCTGTTCTATCATGACCTCAATATGCCCTTAAATTAATTTTCAACTGTAATTCAAAAATTGGATCAGATCTTCGATTTAAATTATTTTGATGGCATATTTTACACTAAAAATTACATATGCGTAGACTAAATCCTGAAAAATATCCTCCACTCAAAATATCTACAAACGGAACGTAATACTATTATTTTCTTTTCAAACATGAAGTTACTAAACTATTAATATTCTATTTTGTGAAAATACTATCCAAGATTATTTATCCAGCACAATACTGCTAAGTAAGTGGCTAAATCATATACTAAATTTGAAAGCAAATTTTAATCGAACAGATTTCGCCAGCTATCACTTTATATAAACAATCTGATATATAGATCGAGGCAGATTTTACACTTACTTCAATTTCCATAAATAATGTTTGAGGGGAAATGCAAAGGACAATTAAACATATATTTCAAAATAAAGTGCTGCTCACGGATTTAACGGAACAGATATCACAACATGGGAGCTATCTACTTCCCTTTGGCAATACCGAGCGGATTATTTTAGAGGAGGGAGTCATATATATCAAATATTTCAGCAATTATCTCTTCTATTTGGAACTGACGAATTATGAACTTCATGCAGACTTGGATGCTGGATTCATCAATGAAAAAACGAGACTCTTCTTATTTATGATGTTGCATGGAAATATAACTTTCTCTACCGTGGAGGGTCTTCCCATCACCTCAGTTGGAAAAGATACCTGTTATGTTACTTACAACCGAAAAAGTGAATTTCTTTATAAACTCCCAAAAGGCAATCACCAATTTTTTTATATCTGTCCAAAAACAGCTTGGTTGAAAAGTAATCTATTATTTGACCCTAGAATACGGGATTTTTTGGACAGCATGAAAACCAATAGTAAACTATTTGATCACATGTCATCATGTACGATCAATAATCATCTGCATGAACTGCTACTCCAATTATTTACTCTGAAGAATTACAAGCAGATTGAATTTGAATCCAATCTTCTGAATATCATAACAACAATTATCATCCAATATCAGATTCTACTGGATACAAAATTTTCACAACGTGCCTATTTGATCAAAGCGTACATTGATGCAAATTATTTTAATGAACACGTTGATATCAAAGCATTGGCCTCACATTTCAACATAACAGAAAAAACAATAATTCGCATTTTCAAAAATGAAATTGGAATCACTCCCTATCGTTATCTCCTGAAGGTTCGTTTGGAAAATGCAAAACGGTTAATAGTTACTGAAAATATGCTTCCCTCCCAAGTTTATCAACAAGTAGGTTATTCCGATTTGCAAAGTTTTAGAAGACAGTTCAAACATTTCTTCGGAATACCTCCATCTAAGGCTTCTTAAACCTAAGTTGCTTCATCATATTTATTAAAACCCAATAAAATAGGAAAAAATTCACATTTTTCATAAATTATTTGCATAAATCTCCCTGCATTTTGTCCATTTATTCCTACCTCCCCTCTCCGTACTATCCCGAACTTTAATATATCATTAAGATTGATTATGCATACCAAGGTACAGACCATTTTTCAATGGTAGTATTCCGACAAGATAGCTAATGTCTTAGGCTATCCATATCCGCTGGTATGCTTAACCGGGTCGAGATCGGATGTCGGAACAAAAAATAGTATTGCGATGACTACTATGAAAAACACCGAATAAATTGGGAATACTCCCCCTCGCTTCAACCATAGCTGGGGGAGTTAATAAAAAATTGAGTACCAGGTATCGTAAATTAATACGGCTATTTGCAAAAGTGGAGGAATTATTCCGAAGATAACTGACCTTTTGGTTTCAAGGAAACAAATTGGTCTCCGAATAGAATCACTCGATAGTATGACTGAGAGATAAAACCGACATACAGAGAATTGGTAAAATTTGAGAACTTAAATTACTGCATTATGGCAACAAAAAGAACAAGCTGGTTACGTACCGGTACATTAACAGTTTTAGGATTGGGTCTAGTATATGGTGCCCAAAGTTTTACAGACAAAGAAAAAACCAGAGTTGAAAAGACAGCGACGACATCATTAGTCGATCAGACCTGGTACAACAATGAGATTGTAAATTCGGATCCCACCAATCCGGCAAATTACGCATTGACACCTAAATATGAATGCGGTGATAAAACAGAAGAAATTTGTTCGATCAAAGCACCTAGCAATGGTTCTGGTCAACCAGATATGTCACATGTATTACCGTCGGGTGAAACGGTACAGCAACAGATTGAAGATGCAGTGGCAAACACTTCTACCAACACTACTGTACAATCATTCCGCTCGAATAAGTAATACTAACAGGGAGGCCCTCGAAAAGCCTCCCTATTCCCATTTTATCTCGGATTCTGAGGGATGTTACTTTGAATAATTACTTCATTAGGAATAAAGTATAAATAACGCGGATCATTCGCAGGCAGTTCATATCGTTTTATCTCTCCATTAACAATGATATCCCGTACAAGATTTACCGCATAATCCGGTTCTAAATTTAACCGCCTCAGGTCTGTCCATCTTACGCCACGGAATAACATTTCCTTTCGACGTTCGATTAAGACAGCACTCAGTAACTCCTTTCCATCTGATAATTCAACCGCCTTAAAAGTTTCTTTACGCACTCTATGCTGTAATAATTTATTCAGATCCGACAATGCATCAACAGAAGCCCCTAACCTCGCATTGCACTCAGCCCGAATCAAATAAAGCTCATCGTTGGCAAATCCTGAAAAATAGGAGGCTGAACGGCCAGAATAATATCCTTTAAAAGCATGCTCCGCCGAATTAACGGATTTAAAATAGACAAGTTTTCGTAAGTCATCTTTATCGTAAAGGCTGTATAATGACTTTGGAATTCTGGCCGTGCTATTATGTAAAGCACTGCTTCCTGATATCGTCGAGCCATAATAAATCATCTCCGCATTTTTTGGACCGATCGGAAAATCTGGCGTTGGATCAATCACATTAAAGTCCATCAGATCCCCATTAACTTTTAAGCTTTCATTCGCATAATAACGTGCCTGGTTATAATCTGACATACTTAGGTATACACGCGCCAGTGCAGCATAAGCTGCACGTTTACCCGGCCTGTTGATTTCAGCAGACTGATCCCTTAAATACACAATTGCTCCGGTCAAATCTGCAATGATCTGTTTGTATGTTTCATGAACCGTCGCACGGCTTACAGGTACATTGAAATCAGAAGTTAACCGGATTGGTGCCCCATACGGACTTTCTCTATCCTTATCAAATAAAGGACAATATAATTGAGCAATATAATATAAAGCCAATCCGCGAACAAACATGGCTTCTCCTTTGATATCAACATTTCTGATCGGTTGAAGCCGCTCCACACCTTCCAATACGATATTAGCAATCATAATGGTATTATAACACGCCTTCCAATTTCCAGCATCCATGGACAGCATTTCCTTATTCCAGGTATAGGCTTCCTGATAGCTTGGCTGCAATTTATTATAGTCAGCACCATCTAAATAATAATCATCCGTTCCCAATTCGATCAGTCCCGGAAAATAGAGATTTATCTGTGACTCGAAGTCCAATAATGCCCTCAGGTCCTGTTCCCTATCGGGTGTTGCTGCGGATAATATCGATTTTTCATCCAAAAATTTTGTACAGGACTGACTATAAAAACTTAACATTAAGATGCTTAAATAAATAAGATATTTCATTTGGATCCCTCCTTTTTATTAAAAGTGAACAGATAGCCCCAGACTATAATTTCTAGCTGGTGGCATATTATTAAAGTCCGGGTCAATCCCCCACTTATTCGCTTTCCATAGCAAAACCACATTGTTAACCATCGCATAAAACTGTACCGGATATTTTTGCTTTATCTTCCATTGATACTGTAAGCGTATATCCTGTAAACGTATTAGATCTCCTCTGCCAATATTGGCCTCCGAGTAGGCGTAAAAATTATCCCGGTTTGAGTTAGCCGGATAGGTCATGGAGGGGACAGTTGTCCTGGTCTCATCGCCAGGATTTTGCCATCTGTCCGAATAATCTCCATGAGTCCGCCAGCCATTGAAAAGATCCATATAATTGATTGTTTCCTTTTGAAAGAAATGACCAAACTTATAAGCAATATTTACATTCAAAAGCCATGATTTCCACCTAAATTCCTGATTTAATGAACCATAATAAGGTGGGACACCCGTACCGTGATATACAAGATTTTGCATAGAATCCACCAGGATCTTCGCATAGTCTTTAGACACTTCACCTTTAAGAACTCCTTGCGGATCACCGGTATTGGGATCTAGCCCGGCAAACCGATAAGAGAAAACAGGATAGAGTGCCTTCCCCTCCAAAGGAGACAGCTTTCGTCCTGAATAAGATGTAAAATTTAGTGCTCTCCATGTACCACCATAGTATTTATCCACATTATCTCTATTTATGGTAAAAAGTAACTTTGCATTCCATTTGATGTTGTCATCCAAAACTTTAGCACTAATATCAATATCTACCCCTCTTCCCGATGCAATTGCGACATTTTGACGCACGGCACTAAACCCGTATGTCGGATCAATGGGATCCAAAGCAAATAGATCAGTCGATTTTTTAAAATAAGCATCCGCCGATAGAATGATTCTGTTGTTGAATAATCCTGCATCCAACGCAACGTTGATCATACGCACATCTTCCCAACGAAGCGATGGGTTGGGTAACAACGATACTATTGCACGGGGAAAAGTACTCACATCAGTATTCAGACCTGACATATAGCTGATAATAGGTAAACTCGTGCTCATTCCGCCCGAGTTACCGCTATGCCCCAGCGTAGATCGAAGTTTAAGGCTACTGATAGCATTGTTTTTTGGAAAAAAAGTCTCCTCGGATAATTTCCAGGCTAAACCTGCCGACCATAATGGATTCCATTTATTATTGGCATTCACCCCAAAGAGATTTGACGCATCCTTTCGTCCGCTTACTGAAAGGATATAGCGTCCCATATAAGAATACGAAGCATTACCAAAAATGGATACATACCTACGTACCCTCTTGTCAAAACCCGTTGTATATGGAATACGGCTCGGTCCCCCCAGCCCATCGTAGATCGGATAAGCACTTACCGGATCTATCAACAGACTCGTGTAATAATTTTCGTCAAAACCATAGGTTGTGAATAGTTGAGTTTCCTGCCTACGCGTCGAAACCTCAGATCCTCCAAAGAAATTCAGTTCATGCCGGCTATTCCAATTCTTACTAAAATTAAGCTGAATCCTTCCCTTATGACTGGTGAAGTCATCGTTTCCGTTGCTAAGGATACCACCTAAAGGCACGATACGATTAGCGGTACCTTTGTCTATCTGCGTAAACCGATTGATCAGATCACGTGTAGAAAAAGACTCTTGTCCACGTAAAGTCCTATTTGCCCCCAGTTGTCCTTCAAACCCATATTGACCTGTAATATCAATAGTGTTCCATAACCTTAATGACAGCTTTAGGCCAGCGTTCCAATAGTTGATATTATTATTCGCCTTGGATCTTCCAAATTCATCCAGTGGTCTATAAAACCAATCCAATAAGCCTTCGTTGCGCTCCGTGACAGACTCTATATATCTAAAATTATACTGCAATGGAACCGGTAGCGGATTGCCGTCCCCATCAATCAATTTTGCGTAAGGATAGAGATTCGTCCTTCCCCCACCAACATTTATCGGATAATCCGTTAGATCGGGATTATAGCTGTTCTTCATATTGGAATACATCAAATTGGACTCAAGCCTAAATTGCTTCCAGAAATTTAACTGATAACTACCGTGGATTACCAACCGTTGATTATGGGTCTCCTTTTTGTTAAGTGCATTTCGGTCATAACCGATTCCTATACGGTAGCCACTTCTTTCCCCACTTCCTGACAGTGCAATATTATTCTGACTGAGCACACCTTTACGATAAACATAATTAAGCAGGTCATCACGGTAATCCAAAGTTTTGTAACGCTGGATACGGGCTTCGACTTCCTTTTGAGATATTAACCCCTTGGCGAGATCATCCAGGGCATCCACGACAGGAGAAACAATATTGCGATTGGCATTCGAACTATTCAATGTCGCATTATAAAAGCCTTTATCGAAAAGCATTCTTTCAACATCAATAAATTCTGCTGAAGACATTCTTGGGACATACCAGAGATTCGGCTTATCCGAAATCGTAATATTGGAAGAATAATCAACAGCGGTTCCCATTTGTCCATTTCGATTTTTGAGCTTGATTACAATAACACCGTTGCCAGCTCGAGCTCCCCAAACCGACGTCGCAGCGGCATCTTTGAGCAGTGTCACTGTCTCCACATCATTGGGATTAATGCTGTTTATATCTCCCTCAAAAGGGAGGTCATTAACAATAATCAAAGGCCCCATCTGTGCGTATGACAGTGTATTTATGCCCCGTATATTAATTTGGTTTGTACCGTCGCGTCGATCCATCTGTAGTGCCGAAAAGTTGCCTTCCAATCTGTCCAATATATTTCCTGAGGACATCCTTTGTGTTATAATTTTATTATCAACCTGGGCAAACGCACCCGTAGCACGATCCTTAGGAATACGCTGATATCCGGTCTCAACCATAACTTCGGCAAGTTGATTGGTTTTCTTAGACAGTATGATCCGGAAAATCTTATTTTTTGATTCCGACAATAAGAAAGTCTCCGTACTAAAGCCCATATGGCTTACGGTAAATCGCTCATCGGGAAAAATAGACAAAATCTGAAAGTTTCCCCTGATATCAGTTTTTGTCTGGAGCCCGGAACGAGATAAGATAATATTTGCTCCCGGAATGGCCTGCTTAGATTCATCCAATACGGTTCCTGTATATTTCTGTTGTGCCTCCACCACATCAGAAAACAGGACAAGTACAATAACTGACCAAAAGATAAGGTACCTATTCATAATTTCCCTGCCCCCTCAACATGTTAATAACCTCATCAATCTGTTCGCTATTCACAAAGCTATGACCGGTAATGGCCAGAACAATACCACGCGGGGATACCCATACATACCGTGGAATAGAAGCGTGCGGAAATAAGTGGAACAGGTATTCATCATTATAGACTGTCGGAAGTGTGCTTCCACCAATTTGGGACAATGTTTCGCCATAGGTTTTCTTTATTTTAGAAAGATCGTCCCTACGGTGCTTTGCATTGACAAGCACAAAAGCTACTTTATCCCCATACTTTTGGCTCAGCTTCTCAGCTTTTCCCATCTGTGAAAGACACATACCACACCAGCTTGCCCAAAAGTCGAGAATAATCATCTTACCTTTGTATTCTTCAAAACTTTTCGTAACAGTAGTTCCATCGACATAAAAAAGATGTTTTTTTGTGTAAAAGTCCTCTGGAACAGATTCCCCAACCATTACAGGATACGCCGTATTATCCTGAATACTTTTGTCATTTAATTGTGCTTGTACTCCTTCAAACTTGAACAGAAAAATAATTAATAAAACATAGTACTTTATAGAATTTACAGGACTACATCTCTCTAAAACAGACGTTAGAAATTCTTTAATTTGAGATCTGTCATTTTTAAGCCCATAGGCCCCGCTGTCCTCACGGGGCTTCTGAACCGATAAACTAAACATAGAAACAAAATTCCTATTCGGAAATATTCCGTTTGCAACACCATAGCTTATTGTTGCAGTAGCTTGGTTAGTTGCGGATAAACCTTTTTTGTTATTCAACAGAAAATCAGCCAATAATCGAATTTTAAGCACCGCAAGCGAAAAGATACCCACGGTTTTTGTTTTCTCCATATAGAAAAAAAATAAAGAGTGGGTAATGCCTGCGGCGCTTTGGCAGATGTAGGTAAAATATAGTGTATCAATTGAAGTAAATAATTTCATAGTGCTCATAATTTGTTTTTAATGGTAGTTGATACTTGTTCGAAAAGTTCATAAACTTCTCCATTAGCCTTTAATTGCAGCTCTCCTACGGAAGACTTAGGTTTGTTGCCTGCATCCAATCCTCGCAAATCCACGTTCCTACTATGGGCAGCGAAGTAGCCTCTAAATACACAGAGAAGGGATATCAAAAATTCCTGAGTTTTATTGATGTCTTGGAAACTATTTTCGATGTCTGATCTATCAAGCTGATTGATAAATAAATCGAAAATATGATCCCGACAGTTTTTTATATCGTATTTATCCCAGAATTCTTGAATATCTATTTTCGGATCATATTCTTTCTCGTAGATTTTAAAAAATGCTAAATCTAATTCAAGAAGCTTAGCGAAAAACGTGCTCATATCTTAGTTTGTTTTTATTCGAAGCGAAAAGCATAGTACGCCCATTCCGATCTAAATCAGGTTTTTAGTCGCTATACAATTCAAGCCACGAAGACAATAAATTTTTTATTATTTGGAAGCCAGATTGCGTTTGAAAGGTGGTTTATAAAAGATTTTATATTAGCGATACGCATTCCATGGTTAAATGAAGTCAATTCCACTGACGAGGCCATCCCAGCTACTCAGGGGCGCTTATTAGGTTTTTGAGAAGTAATTTTTTATGGTTCATAACTGCTTTATTTTTACTGAAAATAAAGCGAGAGAAAAGAAAAACGGCATAGTTCTCTACTCGCCCCCTCCCCAGCCAGGATCGGAAAGACGAGTGAGCTTCCTATGCCGCAAATCAAATATATCAAAAAATATAATTGCACGACAATAGGAGCGCCACTCGCTGCATCCTATTTCCTAAATTTGGCTGGGGAGAGTCAGATGCATTAAATTTTGCTGCAATCTAGAATCTAATCTAGAATTATTTAATCATAAGCTATTTAAACTTTAATATTTCATGTTACTACAGTTAGTTCAACAATTCAAATATATAAAACTTAATTTTAACCTCCAAATTTTGGATATAAAAACCCATTATTTGGAGGTTAAAAATTGTGTTTCCATCGATTTTCCAACCTCTTTTGTATATATGAAAGAGACAATTGGAAAGTATATCCAAAAATTTTTAAGATTTAAAGGTATTTCAAATAAAGATGCAGCAGAATCAATTGGTTTATCTGAATCTGCATTTGAAAAATTTCTTACCAAAGAAGATATTTTAATAAGCAGATTATTTAAACTTTCTCAATTCTCTGCTGAGAATCTAATGCAATTCTACTATGAAAAAGAACCTTTGGCATCATTTAGAAAAAAAGAAATTTTGGAATTTCAGCAAAAGTTGGAATTTGCTAATGTTCTTATAGAAAAGAATAATTTAATTATAGAAAACCAAACTAAATATATAAAAGAACTAGAGAACAGATTAAAAAAACTGAATGCAAAATAGTAGTATTTATTTAGTATTTATTTAATGAGTCAAAATCCACCTATGGGTGCCTTGAAAGTTTTTAGAAAAAGCATGAAAATCCTATCAGCAATATTTCCAAAAAAAAAGTCACCCTATTCGTTCATCTGGTCCGCTAAAAGCCTAGCAAAAAAAAGGTAGTATCAAAATTAAATCCGTTAATTGGTATACAAATATGAAGCTTGGTGTTACAGGACATTTTTATGAATCTATTTAATTTTACTTTAGCCAAAACCTCCTCCACGGCCTTAGCAATCTCATTTGACAATTCGAAACCTTTGTCCTTAATTTAATTAAATAACCTGTACGCTTTGATTTCTGAGCGTACAGGTTTCCAATTAATATAAATGAATGTAAATAAAGAACGCAGCGCTGAAAACAGACCCGATGTCAACGCAGTAAGGGAAAGTAATGAACCTATATTATTTTCACTCTATATGATTAAAATAACATATTCACAAACAATCTTTTCATCATGTCTTTACAGCTATTTTATTTACACTATAAAATTATGGTATATATCATTTGAATATTCATTCTTTTTATTACAAAAACACTTGTTTTTATTATTAAAATCCGATATTTCATAGGATGAGATTAATGTTTAGAAGTTAATGGAAGAGCTATACTAACGAATTTATTTGCCATAATTGATTATCCATCCCTTAAAACAATATCTTGAGTTAATGAAAAAACGGACAAGTTTTTATTTTCAAAATACTACTCCCAATTTTGATAAGCAAGCATAAGCCCTATGAGATTCGCCTTATTAAAACGGTCAGATTAGAATCTATTTCTTCTACTATCATGTATAAATTCTCTTGTTCTACCAAGGCAATAAATATGAAATTAAGCCGTGAATATCGGATTCGCATATTCCCTTTTTCTTATAGTTTCATTAGAAAGTTCTATATTCCCCTTTTTTTCATAATCTAACGACAACTTTACCAACCGTACGGTTTGATTCAATCTGCAAATGCGCCTTGCCCATTTCGTCAAAATCGAAAACATGACTGATGTGCGGTTTCAGTACCCCCTTTTTCAGTAGTGATGCAATGTGACACATATCCTCTCCACTTGAATAGACCGACATAAAATAACAGGTATGAAGCTTTTTATCCTGCGCTTTTAACTCATCCGTCTTGCTGTGCCCCGAAGGTAAGGTCACTATCGTTCCGAAAGGCTTCAGTACCTGAACCGATTTCTGAAAATTTTGGCCTCCGATAGCTTCCAGGACAAAGTCAACAGGATCCAATACTTTCTCAAAGGCTGTATTTTTATAATCAATAAATTCGTTTGCACCCAATCCCAATACAAATTCCCTGTTTGCTGCCGATGCCGTTGCGATGACATGCGCTCCGATATATTTTGCGATCTGCACTGCAAAATGTCCCACGCCACCGGATGCTGCATGGATCAGTACGCGGTCCGTTGGTCTCAGCTTACCGTAGCTATCAAAAGCCTGCCATGCCGTCAAAGCCGCCAGCGCGCTTGCCGCGGCTTCCGTATGGCTTATGTTTTGAGGTTTCACAGCAAGCTGATCCGCAGGTGCTGCTACATACTCCGCATAGGCTCTGCCATGGCCGACGAAATTGACCATTCCGAATACCTGATCGCCAAGGCCAAGGCCAACTACTTCATCACCTATTTCGGTAATCTCACCAGAAATATCCCACCCCAGGATTAGGGGATGGTATTTTGCGAGGTCTTCAGCCAGAGGCGCTTGTCGGCTACGCACCTTGACGTCGACCGGATTGATGCCGATTGCCTTTACTTTAACCAATACCTCATTGGCTTTTATTTTGGGTTTTTCGATTTCCTGATACAATAGATGTTCGATTCCGCCAAATGTTTTCAGTACAATTGCTTTCATTTGTCCTTATTTGATTGACACAAAAATAGACTGATAAAAGCTAATATAACAGGTACATTTCAAGCCAATTTAGGTACCTTTATATTTATATGGCAAAAAAAGAAAATTTGCACAAGTCATTGGAGGTTTATTATGAAAAAGTGGACAGTTGCCCTATACGGGACCGACAGTTCAATTTTTTTGAATTTGTGTATGTTATATCGGGCAAGGGGAGTTATGCGATCAACGGTAATGATCTGCCTTTTACCGCCGGAGATCTTTTTCTGATCACGCCCAAAGATTGCCATGCATTCGAACTTGGGTGTACCTGTGAATTTATGATCGTCCGATTTGCTCCCAGTTATGTAAAGGCCTACAATTGGCAAAGTATTGACCATATCGAATGTTTATTATACTATTCATCCCATCTTTCCGGATCCATTTTGGTCAATACAGATGACAGGCTGACTGTTGCTTCTCTTATCGATGCCATTCAGCGTGCTGTCGAACAAAAAAATATCTATAATGAAGATTTGTTAAGACATCTTGTCAACGCTATTATTGTCATCGCCGCGAGAAATATTTCGATTACAAAACCTGAAAGGCTCTCACCCAATGCCGATGTCCGTATGTTGAAAATTCTGGACTACATACAGGAACATATTTGTTGTCCCGACCGCATGAAGATTTCAGCAATCGCCCAAGAGTTTGGTGTATCGCCGACTTACCTTGGTAGTTATTTCCGAAAGCAGTGCAATGAATCCATACAGCAATATATTTCTACCTATCGTATTCGGCAGATCGAACACCGTTTACGTTTTAGCGACAGAAGGGTGCATGAGATAGCTGAAGAATTCGGGTTTGCTGACGAGAGCCACATTAACAAGTTTTTCAAGAGACATAAAGGGGTAAGTCTCAAAGCATATCGCGTCAGCTTACAAGCGTAGTATAAACAGTGGAATACGCTGCCGAAAGAAGCTCTATTGGCAATAAATACATAAATTGAAAACTATTTTAAAGATTTTCGGAAACTCGAAACACTTTATTTATAGTCCCTTTGAAAGGTTTATTTTCATAAATGGTTTTTAATGAAACCAATTGGTACATTCATGGCCAGCTGTCTCCATGCAGCTGTTTTTTTTAACGGCAAAAATTACTGAATAGAAAAACCTGTGTTACTTTGTTTGAAACAAAGAACACAGGTTTGACATCAAAATAAAATTAAAAGTATATATTAAGTTCTTATTTCTGTTCCGAAATGCAACGAATAGGTAGGAAAACCGGAAGTCTTACCTAGATTATGGGGTTGATTATAATTACTGGTCCTCATTTCTAGATAGCTCTTACCTAAAGCAAACCGCGTCAAATTGCTTCCGTTTACCGAAGAAGTCCAATATTCACCGCTTCCTCCTCGCCAATACAGATTCCCCTCTCTCGCTGAACGGTATCCCGTAGCGGGAAAAGTTAATTTTACATTTGGATTTGCTTTACTTGTCAGAACTTTCGCCGCCCCTATTGTATTTGCTGTACTGTTATCCATATCTCCCAAAGAGCATAACAGGAAGCCTTTATGCTTTTTTTTGCAATGAATCTTGACAATTGTACACCATATAAATGTGATATTACTCATATTTAGTTAAAAAAAAGCGGGTAAAAAGCCTGGTCTAGTAATCCAGTCTTTTTACCCGCTCCAAATTGATATGCCTTTGTGCAAGTGCAAACAATAAGCTATTGTATTAATCGCCTACTTTCTTTTTTTACGGAAGACATTATCCGTTAAATCTTTAGAGACTGTATCTTTTTCTTTTTGATATGAAGATTGGGTTTTCTCTTTTGTGCTTTTTTCCTTTTTCGAATCTTTACTCATGATGTATTGATTTTATAGTGTGTACGGTCCTCTTCCTTTTCTATGTTTATTCTTGATCGGGAAGAATAATATTAAGCTGTTACGTGTTCTATCCGTTAAATACGCTAGCTACTAATTGTTGAAAGATGTATCTTAGAGAATTTAAAGATAAAACATATGATGTATTTATCATATCGGATCTACAGAATGGGATTATATGAAATATTAGATCACTTTAATAAATATACCAGTAATATTTAACAATAAGGCGCTAACTGTTCTAAATAAATCAATTTGCACTTTCCCCCTTGTAATCCTCCATTTTCAGCCTTGCCATCAAATAGCTTATAGTGGATTCTGCACCTTGATTGATATTGACCTCATGTTCTTCCAGACCATCAAAACAACCACCGGTAACTGGATTATAAACAATTTGACGAAGATGATTCCGTCCCAAAAACCATTCGAATACTATTCGGATAGTCTTCCTATACTGCTCATCTTTCGTGAACTTATAAAATCTATCTAACGCAACAATGGTATAAGCAACATCAATCGGTTGCTCTCCGCCCTGGAGCTCGTTTGTTGGCTGGCCGCGATGTGCCCATCCTTTATTGGAAACCACATGAATCTCATTGTCGACAATAATCCTGCTCAACAAGAAATCAAAGGATTGATAGGCGATATCTCTATATCTGCCTATCCGCAGTAGTTTCATAGGCGATCAACATGGCTTCGGAGATAACAATGTTGCCATAGGTCAGGTAAGATTCATACCATTGCCAATCTGTAGTATTCTCATGTTCAAACATAGCCACCAAACGGTCAGGCAGGACTTCTATGATTGCCTTATAGTTTTTACCCTTCATAAAACTAAAGCCCTTAATGGTAAAGGCCATCGATCTTGTCGAATAATAAACCATGGCATGTCTAGAGGTCCGCTCCAAAAGCTCTATAGCAAGTTTGACTATTCTTTCAGGCAAAAGATTGGCCAGGCCAATCACTTCGCCGAGGGCCCACACTGCCCGTCCGTTGGCATCTTCTAGATTATCTAGTTCATTTTGCACCGTAAAATTACCATACCCGTCGACGTAATTCAAAAACGTGCCATCACATTGCATACAATAAGCAATAAAATCCAAATATTTTGAATCAGAGCAATATCTTCATAAGATTCATATAATTTATAGTGATGTAACATGGCTATAAGCGCTCTTGCATTGTCATCCAACGCATATCCGCTTGCAATGTCAGGTGAGGAAATATCCGCAAATTGAACAAATCCACGGTCCTCAGACATTCGAAAAATATGATCCAGGTTGACCGGTGGTATTGAAAAGATCATCTCCCTCGTTTGATCTATAAGAAGCTCAAAAAGGCAAACATGGGCAATAGCAACGTTTTGCCAGGAAGTCTTAACCATCTTTTGAAGGTTCAAATGATGGATCTTATTTAATTTAAGTTCATCATCCAAATTTGATTGACCGCAGCTGCAAGCTGATCAGAGGCTCCAAAATCGATTGTGACACCCATATCTTCTTTTAAAACTTCCTTTACATGGGGAATTGGTGTTGATACAATAGGACATCCAGAGCTCAACGCATAAGAAAATGCGCCGCTAACTGCTTGTAAAGAATCATTTTATGTAAAAAGATACACGTCGGTGATCGATAGATAGGCCAGCAAGTCTTCTGTTGATAGAAATTCATTAACGAATCTGACATAATCTGAAATGCCGTATTGATTAACTATTGCTTCAAGTTGATTTCTATATGTCTCTCCTTCACTCCGTAGCAGATTAGGATGCGTCATCCCCAAAATAAGGAACTTTATATTTGGATTTTGTTCGATGATAGCGGGCAGTGCATATAGTGTGGTTTCTATACTCTTGCTAGGGCCCAGTAAACCAAATGTACTGAGGATTTTATTGCCCACGAGACTGTAATGCTCTAGAATGGCGTGTTTATCGATTGCTGGAGCTAAGTGTGTACCATGCGCTATTACCGTTATTTTATTAGGGGGTATTTTGTATGTATACCTAAGGATATCTGCAGATCCCTACGTCATAACTATCATAAGATAATTGCTTTTTTTCCAAAAATTCACTTAGATAATAGTATTTTTCACCTTCTTTTATAATTTTTAAAGGACTTTCCGTAGCAACATCACTTTTCCATTCACCGACGAAAAAATCTGGATCATAATATGCTTTGGTTTCCAATTTATATTTTTCCGCTTCCTCCTCGGTAATCTTTGAAAAATTCGCACTTTCATTATTAATACTCATTTTCATTTTCTTAGGATCATCGGTAATATTCATAGAAATTGTGACCGAGCCAAGACCACTGGTTAACTGCGTAACTGCGTACTTAAAGTTTTGTCATCTTTGTTATAAGCTGCCGGTGATTCAAGGTCCAGACTTTTGACATAGAGTTTTTCGCCTTCCTTCTGTATTTCAAGAATCTCAGAGTGGTCTTTTCCATCTTCTTTCCAATATCCTAAATATTGATCCTCTTTAGAGTGTGAGCAAGAAAACAGAAGAATGATAAAGCTCAGCACCACCAGAGTTGCTATGGTATTTTTCTTTTTCATAATGTAACGATTTTGAATGGTTACGTTTTATCTTTAATAATACTTATAATATTATCTTTAAAATTACTTATAATATTTTTACTTGTCAAAATCTATCGACAAAAGCAAGTGCGATTTACTGAATCAACTTTTTGATTTAACAATAAGCATAAACCATTTCAGAAGGTCGATATCTTTCGTATACTCCAAATCAATATCTTTCAAATTATGTTTCAGTAAAGCTATAATTATACCGTCGAAAAGATCTTGCCCACCAATATCAACCTCTAATCAGAGAGAGATGAAAGACATAATAAATAAAATTCACGGAATATAAAGATCTTTACTAAACGTATTTTTAAGAAAAAGTAGCCTATATCCATTGTTAAAAGATATTATAGATAAAATTTATTAAATTTAATACATATAGCTGTGGTTAAAGGGAAAATCACACATCCACAACCTGTACCTCTACATGTCTCGACCCCTATTCACATGTTATGCAGATTGGTGGTATTGAAATGCATCCCAGCATACTGGGCGTAATTTTTATTGAACTATTGATGCTCGGAGCACAGGGCATCTATTATTTGGAACGTCCTCAGGAAAAAGACAGGATATGGTATATTCTTTTTTTGGCACTGTTGCTAGGCCTCAATGTGACCAACGGAATCCTTCCGAACCCTCTTTTTGGAATCCCCTTATACATGCAATATGTCCTTCGCAATGGAATCTCTTTCATAACGGTCTCCTTATTTCCGTATCGGTTTCTCAGGAAATTGCAGAAAACAAATCATCACAATCACAGAAAAAGAGAAGTACTCTTCCTTTTAACAGTACCTTATCCTACCCTGTTTGTCATTATTTATATAGTTTTTCATGACCTGGAAAAAGCACATCGTTATACACTCTTCATACCAAGCTTAAATAATCTTATCATGACTACCTTAGTCACCAAATCCATCTGGAAAATCTCAGTTAGAAATCTGTATGGAAAAAGATCCCCCGAAGAAAAAATTGCTTTTGCCACAATTATCACCTGGTTATTTCTATATCCTACTGTACATCTAAATTGGGGAAAAACAGTAGAAACTATTTTTATCAATCTCGGGCCAACATCTTTCAACCTGCTCCTTTTATTTAATTGGATCAAAATAAACCGACGGGAACAAGAGCAACTTCACAAGTTAATGTTCCTGAACTCCGATAATAACTTAGTTCTATTGACCTGCAAAGACTATATGTTTTCGAAAAGAGAGACAGATATCGCTGTACTTTTATGCCACAGATTGAAAAGACAGCAGATTGCAGAAAAACTCTTTATTTCGGTACGTACAGTTGATAAACACATCGAACGTATATTTCAAAAAACAGGAGTTTCATCCCGTGAAATGCTATTTAAAAAGCTAAATATGATTCCATAATACACATATTGTTCAAATTTATCTGAACAATACGCATGAATTACTTATATAAATACGTAATTCATGCGCTATTATAAATGTGTGTTCAACACTACTTTTGAATAAACCTCACCACAGGTTCAACGGTAATTCATAAAGTTTTCTACTATGTCACCACAGGAAATAGATAACCGCTATTCGGAAATGCTTGAAAAACTGGATGCCATCAACGGTTCCATAAGAGAATCCCTCCTTAATCTAAATGCTTCATTACTGCTTATCCGTGAAACAGTTTATTCCTTGAAAGAATATATACATACTCATCCCTTTTTAAATAATGAAGAAGAAATAACGTTCTTCAAGTATACAAAACCTCGATTTGCCGCCTGGCAAATCTACTGCCTAGAACTCCATAATATCCTCTCTACCATACCCATCGGCACCGACGAAATGATAAAGGGTTATTATATCAATGAAATTGGAATACTGGAACGCTTTTTTAAAATGCATTCATTTTATTACCAATATTACCTAAAGGACGAAGATGCAAAAGACAAGCTATTTTTCCTGAGATCCAATAGATCGCTATTTCCTCCAGGCGGAGAATTACTATCTACTGATCCGGACTTCTCAACAGAACTGGATTATCTGTTCAGTAAATTTCGGGCTTACGAAATGCTTCGGGACTTTATGATTCGAAGAGTAAAACTCCTATTTCAGGAAGCCAATTATAACTTCATGAATGGATTAGCACATAAAAGAAAAAGGTGGTGGTCTGGTGATAAAGTTGAACTGGTAGAAATTGCTTACGGAATCTATTATACCAATAGGCTCAATGGCGGAAAGGCGGAAATTTCTGACATCGTGGGCTGGCTGGAAGAAAGTCTCAACATTGATCTCAGTCAGGCATACCGGATGTTTGTCGATATCAGAAGAAGGAAAACTATAAGCTTCACAAAATTCTTGGATGAAATGCGGGACGCCATACATACTAATATAGATGAATCTCTCAAACACAAATCTAAATCCGATCGCTAAGAAAAATAACATCATTAAAAACTAAAAAATGCTTAAAAAACAAAATTCCCAATATTCCCGACTTGGTAAATAAAGAAGATCATTTTTCCTACACAATGTACCTCGCTTTTATCCAAAGCAATTAATATCCACTAAAATTGCATCATTTTTTTACCTGACCTCCCGTTCTCAACGAAATTTAGATCTTTCCTTTCTTTTGAACACTTTTTATTACCTGTAAAATCCACCTAAAAAAATCGTTACCACCCTTCCCATCTTGTGAAATACCGGACTCCACCTTCTCCAATTTTGCCAATAAGGATTCGTTCTTTGACATTGGGGGAAGAAGCATTTCCGGTTAAAAACCGGAAATTATCGTGCAGTCTTAAACGTATTATTTGATACTTTTTGATGAACCGTAGGCAGCCGGTTTCGGCAGGTATGTATTTACCGACGCAAGATTCCCGAACTAATATATAAAGAGCATCCTCTCACGTAGCGATACGCTTACCGGTTAAAATGACAACTTAACATCACACATCATATTTAAAAGGGGCAATGCCCCTTTTTTATTTCTGAAATTATTATTAAATCCAGCAATTTATGGAAACTAAGAGAAACGCCCAACAGATAAGGGAAGAAGTCTCATTGGTTGAACTTCTTTCCCGTCTGGGCCATCAGCCCGCACGAAGATCTGGTAAAGATCTTTTCTACCTGAGTATGCTCCGCAAGGAAAATACACCTTCTCTCTCGGTCAACGATCAATTGGACGTTTGGTTTGATCACGGAGGAGCAAACCTTTCGGGTATAAAAGGTGGCAATGTCATTGATTTCGCACTAGCTTATTGGCATCCGACATCATTCCAGGAGGTCCTCAATAGAATAAATGATATCATGTCATTACCTACAAAAGGATTTTCCTGTGATCCTGCCAGACAAAAACGGTCCCGACAGAAGGCAACACCTGTCGCCAATTATACCATACAGGAAATTAAAGAACTTGGTAGTAATTCCTCTATTACACAGTATATTAAAAGCCGTGGTATTTGGGAGCAGGCAAAAGGCAAAATAAAAGAAGTCCATTACCGTATTGCCGAAGGCCCCAAAAAGGGGAAGACATATTTCTCTGCTGGATGGCAAAACGAAAATGGTGGTTGGGAGCTCAGAAATAAAATCGGAATATTCGAGTTTAAAGCTTGTCTCGGGAGGAAGGGGATTTCTTTTTATAAAGGATCTTCCGAAAAATTATCCCTTTTTGAAGGTTTTCTCGATTTTCTCAGCTGGCGGAAAGATCAACCTACCGCACCGGACTCTGTGATCGTGCTTAACTCAGTCAACCTTTTGGATACCGCCATGGAAAAAGCATCATCTTTTCCTGCCATCAACGTTTATTTTGACCGTGACAAAGCTGGTGAATCAGCATTTCTTTTACTACAGAAAAAGCTTCCTCAGGTGCAGGACTGCTCGGACTGCTACCTCAATTATAAAGACTACAACGAAATGTTGCTTGCCAGAAAACCGCCCCGCCTTCCCTGGGAAGAAGAAAATGTCTATAATAAAATTTTAGCGACTTATAGACGCTAAAATTTTACCTACTTACTATTACAAGACTGCAGCTCTAGTAATAAGCATGAAGGCAAGGTCATTGGCATACTGATTAGCGGATAGGCTAATAAGCTATTAGAACATATGTCTGACAAGCAATTTAGCAAGCTATGCAATGATCCAATAGGCGGTTTTCCGATTAAGCGGTTTTGCGATTTAAACATGGATCCAATAGGCAAGTTCTCGGATTAAACCGATTCATATTTATCCATTAGGCATACAGCTTCAACAATTAAACAAGCCATCATCCCCTAGCCCCCGCCGGAGTCTCCACCCACCCGACTTTGGAAACTCTATTATGGCAACAAAACCTCTTGTGTTTTGCTCTCCGCAAGTTGTGTTTTCGGGTACCCCGAAAACCACCTTGCCTTTACCCTGCGGCGCTCCTATTGGGGAGCTGCTGGGCAAAGGGAGAAAAACCTTCGCAACTTGGTTTTTCTTTCCAAAGGATGGAAATAGCCCCTTACAGGATATGAAAAAAGCTCAAAAAAAGCCAGGTAGACCACCAATGCTGATAGGAAAACGGATACATATTATCAAGGCCAAACTCACCGACGAAGAATTAAAGGCATTGATCGAAATCCAAAAAGCTAGCGGTTTACACCGGATGGAACTTATTCGCAGACGTGTTCTTGGCAAAGGTGCACCAGTCATTATCAATGTAAATGAATTACTCCATAAACTTGATGCTATCGGTGCTGAGCTCGGAAGAGCTGGCAATAATATAAATCAGCTGGCCCGACATGCCAATACCCTTAATAAACAAGGGAATCTAAAGGAACAAGTTGTCCGGGAATTTAATAATCTATTCGCTGATTATATCCATATGCAACAGGAACTCGAAAGACAACTTCGCCATATTCTTCGGACAATGAAATCCTCTTAATAGCAATTTATAAAGTCTATTTATTCAACATCCATGCAACAGCTTAAAAAACGAAAACACAAATTGTCAAAGGCTCAAATTTTCACCCATTCACAAAAACAAAATGCTTAGACACGGTAGCCTCTTCAGTGGTATCGGTGGATTTGATCTTGCTTCCACATGGATGGGATGGGAAAATATCTTTTCCTGCGAGATAGATGCATTTTGCCGAAAAATACTTCATTACTATTGGCCCAAAACAAAACACCATGACGACATCTATCAGCTCAATGCAACTCAGTATAGAGGACAAATTGACATTATCAGCGGAGGATTCCCATGCCAGCCTTTCAGTCAATCAGGAAGAAGAAAGGGCAAAGAGGATGACCGCTATCTCTGGCCACAGGCTCTCCGAATTATTAGAGAAGCAAGGCCTAAGTGGATTGTTCTTGAAAACGTTGCTGGACTCTTCACCATTCTCGAGCAAGAAAATCTATCTGAAATGGAACTCAAAGAGATTGAGCTTTTTTGTACAGACGACACGCAGAAAACAAACAGTACCATTATCCAGCTTCAGAGAAGAATCATTGGACACATTGTTTCAGATATCCAATCAGCAGGATATATACTTCCGAGACCCCAAGATGGCACACCAATCATTTTGTGTATTCCAGCTTGCGCCGTGGACGCCCCGCACCGCCGGGACCGGATCTGGTTTATTGCCCACACCGAGCACTTTGCAGATCGGAAGTATAACGATAGACCCACAGACTTTAGAAGTATGGGACACGATCAAAAAAGGTGGCACGTTACGGCAGCGCCGTGTAAGGGATGGAATCCTGATCATGGCTGCACAGGCAGGACTTATTCCTCCTATCAGGGACAAGAAGAAGAACAAGGTAACTGTCGGCCCAAAACCTTTGAAAAGCATGATGGAAATACAATATCCTGCAATAATCCACAAGATGATCACACTGCTCGCGAAATCGACGAATCCCCCATCAAAGGAAGCTCCGATAACGGACATGGGTACCGAATTCCTAATTGGGATGAATGGCCAACTCAGTCCCCCATTTATCGCAGAGATGATGGGATTTCCGGTGGACTGGACGGAATTGCCCTTTCAAAATGGCGGACACAGAGCCATAAAGGTTACGGAAACGCCATAGTTCCCCAAGTTGCTCTTCAACTTTTTAGGGCAATAGAAACCGTTGACAGGGAAATGAAAAATCACTCGCTTTAGTTTTCTATTATCAAATAGCCTTTCACCATGATTGTCAAGATCCTCAGAAAATCGTCGACTTTCAAAGCAGTAAATTATAATACGGGCAAAGTCGACAAAAACAAAGGCGAACTGCTTCTGGTCAAAAATTTTGGTGTGCTTCAGGGAATCGAGAACCTACGGCCTCAAGATTATATCAATTACCTGGAAGCTGTTTCTTCATCCAACACACGTATCAAATATCCACAGTTCCATGTAGCCATATCCACCAAAGGACGGCAGCACAGCAAAGAAGAACTTTCGGATATCGCACAGAAATGGATGGAAGGAATGGGTTACGGAGGGCAGCCGTATATACTGATCTTTCACAAAGACACAAACAACAACCACGTACATCTGGTGTCGACACGTGTAGGAAGGGATGGAAAGAAAATCTCTGACAGATTTGAAAAGCTGCGTGCGTATAGGGTTTTGGATCAGATTATGGGTGTGGGCGAACAACAGGTACTAAAAAATCATCTTGAAGAAGCACTGTCTTACAATTTTTCTACGCACGCTCAATTTATGATGCTTCTTGAAACAATGGGTTATTCACTTGATCTGACCGACAAAGCGTACACTATAAGTAAAAATGGCCATCAGATAGGTTCCATTGATCTATCCAAAATCGATAATAAAATAGCTGACCGCATAAAAGATACAGTCCGAGTAAAACAGATCCGGGCAATTTTTGAAAAATACAGATCCATCTATGATACATCGGTAAATAATTCTGAACATGGCTATAACTCAAGCTTTGCTGATTTTCTCCGTAAAAAATTCGGTTTAGAAATAGTCTTCCATGGAAAAAATGGAATGCCCCCCTATGGGTATACGCTGATGGATCATTCAAAATATGCAGTTTATAGGGGCAGTGAAATTATGGCGCTCAACGACATTATTACTGGAAAACCTAATCAGTCCAATAAGTCCCAGAAAGAGCAGACACAAACCCATATCCTACCCAATCTTCGAGATAGTCAAGATGAGGCTAAAAAGGAAAGTCATGAGGAAATTCAATCTGAACATTGGCAAAATAAGTGGGACAATATTCTGCCAGTAGAAACTCCAACCCCTGAGCACGCTCCGCCCGAACTGGAAATCGTAGTCCCCGTCCTGAATATCAATATATCCGATGATATTGATGACGAAGCTATCCTAGGCAGAAACCGCCGCCGCAAGCGTAAGGCCCGGACAAATACCAGATAACAAATACCCATTTAAAATTTCTGTATTATGGTCATTCTTATAGGAAACCAGAAAGGCGGAGCAGGGAAAAGCACGCTTACCCTGCTGCTCGCCAACTACCTCACTTCTGTACATGAAGAAGAAGTTACTGTCCTTGATATGGATTACCAACAGTCCGTATCCTCAAAATATGAAAAAGCCAAAATCCTGGAGAACGAACCGCCCTACGAAATTGTTCCAGTGGATCTTGCCCAGTTTCCGACATTACTCAAAGTTCTCACCAAAAATCCCAAAGAGATAGTTTTGATAGACCTGCCGGGAAAAATGGATGATGATGGTCTGATACCGGTCATTCTTTCGGGGAATATTATCCTATGCCCATTTAATTACGATGAATTTTCGGTCGACTCTACCTTACTTTTTGCTATGGTCGTCAAGAAGATCAACAGTAAAGCACCATTAATTTTTATTCCAAACCGGATCAAATCAAACGTACGGTACGATACCCAAATGGAAGTGGACAGAGTTATGGCCAAATTCGGAACCATAACACCCATTATCAGTGACCGGATAGATTTCCAGCGCGTAAACACACTTCATACGCCAGCAATTGTGCTACCCGTCATTTTACCCATACTAAATCTGATCTATGACAACTATATCAAGAAGCAAACATCCGAATGAAAGAAATCAAATCACTTGCCAACAAACTCCGTGACCAGCTCCGTACCGGCGAAGCGGATCCTAAGAACCTCCCAAAAATAAAAAGAGATCCCCCCGGGCCGGATAAAAGCCAAAAACAACTGCCGTTACCCAGCCAAGTGAATGCGGCAACATTCTTTAACGGAATATTAAATTTTCAGGTTGAACTGACAGAAAAAAGTCTCATCAGGGTGGACAAAAGAACATTGAATCTGCTCAAGCGTATCAAACTCACCCATGGAGTGGATATGAACCGTTTTATCGTATATGCGCTCCACCAATACCTTTCCCAACATCCTTGGCTATCCGATTATATTAACCAAACCCTTAAAAACACTGAACCATGAACTGGACAAATTTTCTTGTAACCCTTACATTCTCCTATCTGGCCTATTACGGCCTTAACCTGCTCTATGATCTCTTTATTTCAGATAAAGGATCCTCCTCCACCACTACCGAAGACACCTTAATTTTCGAAGAGAGTATCCAGCCCCAGCTTATCGAATATGCCCCGCCATCCTTAATGGCGGATGAAACATCCGAAAAGGAAACGATCCAGACTATAAACTCCCAAAAAAATGCAAGGCAGGCTACCGGTAACCTGATATCCACGGGAGCGGTAGGTATCAGAGAACTCTTTAACCTGGCCAAAAACAATCTCATCGAACATACAAGCACTATCCCCTATTAAAACATGTGGCAAGGGAACATGTTATGGACGGCAACTGCCGTCCTTTTTTTTATATCGCCAGAAACAGCAGCGGCACAGCCCGGTATCAGTGAATTTTATCAGGTATCCGGTGAAATGCACCGCTGGTACTTTAGCCTTTCTGACCTGATTTTAGTGATCGGAGCCATTTCCGGAATTCTTGGTGGATTGCGCATATATAGCAACTGGCAAGGCGGCAAAATCCACCACATTGACGCCCAGGTAATGGGCTGGTTTTTTTCCTGCCTCTTCCTGACCATTGTCGGTGCCTTCCTCAAAGCCCTCTACGGGATCAGTTAATCTTTTTTTTATCCTTTAACAATTTCAGATGACAGTAAAAACAAAAAAACTGTTCGTTTGCACAGCGCTTTTCCTCGGCGCAGCAAACATGCTATTTGCCCAAACTGCGGGTGGCACCTTAGGTATTGATGCAGCAACCTCCTCGCTGACAACTTATGTTGATCCTGTATCTACTTTAACACTGGCCATTGGGGCAGTTGTAGGAATTGTGGGTGGCGTGAGAGTTTACATCAAATGGAACTCGGGCGATAACGACATCAACAAAGAACTGATGGGATGGATGGGTTCCTGTCTCTTTCTGGTGCTCGTTTCCGTCGTCATCAAGGCATTCTTTGGCGTCTGATGATGACAAAGTATTCCATTTACAAGGGGCTCCAACGCCCCCTTGTTTATCGTGGTTTTAAAGGTAAATTCATCGGCTGGGGAATCGGGTTCCTCATTCTCGGGTTGGTTGGTGGTGGCCTGACGGGCGCATTGACAAATATGTATCTCGGCGGGATAATCACCATACTGACCATAACCGGAGGACTTACATTCACATTCTACAGACAGAAAGACGGACTACACGATAAAACACGGAACAAAGGTATTTCTATCCATCCCATACGCCTCAAGAAAAACTATGCTGACCCATTCTCCTAAATCTATTTTTAAATTACCCTATGCAGGAATTGACCATTATAATGGTCACGCGCTTCTATTTGGTGAAAGAGGCGATTTCTCGACCATATTCAGCCTGCAAAATCCAGTGATGCAATACGGGGCCGATCCGGCTCCTTACATGGCCTATCATTCCCTGCTCCTTAATCTGGTAAAGATCCTAGGTGAAGGATATATCATCCAGAAACAGGATATTTTCTCCAGAAAGACCTTTCAGGTAAACAAAAACCGGGAGTTCCTCCAACAGAAATACGACGATCATTTTCAAGGCCGGGAATATACGGATATCAACACCTATCTAACCATAACAAAACTGGTGAAAAAGAGCGCATTCTACGTTCATGATGCAAAAGTGCTCGCTGATTTCGCTCACCAAACGGAAAAGGTCCACGATCTGCTGCTGGGAGCAGAGGTTGGTCCCAAACGGTTAAAAGAGGCTGAAATTAACCGTTACATATCCCGCATCCTTGCCATCGATTTCTCCTCAGAAAATATTACACTGGAAAATATACGTTCCGGCGACAGGGAACTTGGTCTGGGAGACCGCTCCGTGCGGAGTATCAGCCTTATCAATACAGATTCCATCGACCTTCCTGAATCCATTGGTACCTATGCACATAAACAGGATGGCGGCAACCTTCGGGAATTTCCCGTTGACAACCTCTTTTTTTTACACCATGTACCTGAGTACCGGTGTATTATTTATAACCAGCTCATAGAGATCCCAGCCCAGCAGATGACATTGAACAAACTCGAACTCAAGCGTAAACGTCATTCAGGCATACCAGATCCGGCAAACCTGATCTGCGTAGAGGATATCGACCAATTACTGGTGGATGTAGCACGGGAAAACCAGCTTCTGGTAAACGCGCATTACAACATTGTACTCTGCGCGGATAATGATAAGATCGGAAAGGCAGCTAATTTTATCGAAGCTTCCCTCTTCCAGCAGGGCATAATCCCCTCGCGAAATGCCTACAACCAACTGGAGCTTTTCCGTACCGCCCTTCCGGGAAATGGTATTGAGCTAAAAAAATACGACTGGTTTCTCACCACCTCGGAAGCGGCGCTCTGTCTTTTCTTTAAAGAATCCCTGCAAAAGGACGAAGACTCTGACTTCCTTGTCCGGTTTACCGACCGTCAGGGCCTACCGGTAGGTATTGACCTGGCAAACCTGCAGACCGGAAGGCTCAATAACCGCTCGAAATTTACATTGGGCCCCAGTGGATCCGGGAAATCTTTTTTTATGAATGCGCTCGTCGAGCAATACTGCCTGTATAACATGGATGTTGTGATTATAGACACCGGGGACAGTTATCAGGGGCTGTGCAGCTATTACGGAGGTAAATATATCACTTATACGGAGGAAAAACCGCTTTCCATGAACCCCTTTGCGATGACCCAAAAAGAATTCAACCTTGAACAGAAAGACTTCCTGAAAACGCTCGTAGCACTATTATGGAAAGGATCCGAGGGCGAACTTACCCAGATTGAGGACAGCGTTATCTCAAATGTACTATCTTCTTATTACTATGAATATTTTTGGTTGGATCCGGGTCCCCAGCATCCACGAAGGCCGGAAAAACTGGATTTCGATTCTTTCTACATCTATTCCGTCGAAAGGATTAAAGAAATCACCGAACAGGAATCCGTAAGTTTTGACCTGGACGAATACCGCTATGTACTCCGTAAGTTTTATTCGGGTCAGGAGTTCGGTACATTATTGAATGAAGCGACCGATCAATCACTGTTCACCGCACCTTTTATTGTCTTCGAAATAGACAATATTAAGGAGAACAAGATCATTTTCCCCATCGTGACCCTATCGATCATGTCCGTTTTTCTCCAAAAAATGCGGCACCGGACAGACCGCCGTAAAGCCCTCATTGTGGAGGAAGCCTGGAAAGCAATTGCAAGTCCCATTATGGCATCCTATATTCTCTATCTCTACAAAACGGTCCGTAAATTCTGGGGGGAGCTGACCGTGGTCACCCAGGAGCTTGGCGACATCCTGGGCAACCCGATCGTCAAAGACAGTATCATCGCCAACTCTGATACGATCTGTCTGCTTGACCAAGGTAAATTCAGGGAAAATTACGATGAGATCGCCAAATTGCTCTCTATCACCGATACCGAAAAACGAAAGATCTTTACCATTAACCAGCTCGATAATAAAGATGGCCGAGGACGGTTTAAAGAAGTTTATATCCGCCGCGGAAATAGCGGTGAGGTCTATGGCGTAGAGGTCTCGATCTACCAGTATCTGTGCTATACAACGGAAAAACCCGAAAAAAACGCGGTACAGATCTATGTAAAACAGTATGGAAGCTATCAGGCAGCACTATGCGCATTTGTTTCGGATATGCAGGCCAGTGGTCTTGCACTGCCTGCATTCGTAGCCAAAGTCAATCAGGCCGGAATTCCCTTTTCTCCTATACAGTAATGAAACCATGATTCTAAACAATTCCTCTTAAGCATGAAAAAACGCTATTTTATCCTGTTGCTGTTCCTGTTTTCCAATTGGTCCCGGGCACAGATCTATGTTGATCCGGCAGTGGCCGCGGCCACCGCTGCACACGCTTCGATGATGGACCGGCAGCTGGACAACACCAATAATAACCTTACCCTGATCCAGCGCGGACAGCTCGCTGTCACCGGACAGCTGGTAATTGTCAATGACCTTCAGGACAAAATATATAAAGGTCTCAGTGAAGTATCGGCCGTCGTGCGCAATCTGCTTGCTATAAAGGATATTACCGAGATCAGCTCGGATATCGTCCATGATGCAGGCAGGGCGATGGATATCGCCGGATCAAATCCGGTCCTATTGTTATTTGCCGAGCAGGGAGTTCGTGAGTTTAAAACGCGTGCCACAGCACTGGTCACAGAAGTAGCATCTTTTGTCACCAAAGGCGGAAAAGATAATCTCATGGATTCCGGCGAACGTGCAAAACTGCTCAACCGGATCGTAAATGAGATGATTATCCTTCGGGGTGTCGCATATGGCATGTACCGGACTATGTACTGGGCAAAGCAACGGGGCATCTTGAATTCCCTCAATCCATATGCAGGTTTTATCAATACGGATAAACGCATCGCTGATGACATCATCCGCAATGCCAAATACCTCAAACCATGAAAAAACTACTGATCCTAATCGTATCGATACTGTGTTTTTCAGCCTACGGGCATGCACAGCTCAATGTGGAACTGCTCCATCAATTGGTGCAACATAGCAAGGATGAACATGATCGGCAGACGACCGCGCGCAGCAGGCAGGCTGTTACCTCGGCCAATGAAGAAGTCAACCGCTCCAAAATGGATGAACTGAAACAAAAATACCGAAACCTGCAAGACCGTTTTCACATGCTCAGCCTGGCGATAGATGCTTCCCAGATAGCACTGCAGGCCAGCCCCCTGATTTCAAAGATCATCGAAAATCAGGACAGAATTATCAGACTTGCATCCGATGATCCCCTGCTTATTGCCATGGCATACCAAACGGAGATTGATATATCAGGTAAAGCTTACATGCTCAGCAAATACCTCTATGCACTCGCAATAAGCCTCGGAGATCTTAACCAGATGAAAGCCAGTGACCGAAAATTGCTGTTCGGGCATGTGATCCGGGAGCTCAGAATGATAGAAGGCACCTCCAACGCCCTTGCGGTAAATATGTTTTATTCGAGCAGGAAAAAGATGCTCTCCGCCATGAATCCTTTTGGCGGTTTTATAAACCGTGACCGGGAACTGGTGAACGACATTTTGGCGAAACTCAAACAGATGAAAAAATGAGAGCAAGTATTGTAGTTTTCCTATTGCTCGGCCTGCTGCTGAATGCCAAAAATGTAGACGGCCAAGGCTATGCTGTCATCAGTGATACCAGACATCTGGCTATTGTCAACGAGAACGGTGCTGTACGTTTTTCCTCGGAAGCAGCGCACAATAGCTACCTCAACTCAATCAGGCAAAAACTGGATGACATTAACGTCAATATAAGCTCGGTAGTTCTCGTCCAGGATATTATTCATAGGTCCCTGGCAGAAGTCAACGGGGCATTGCGCTCCGGGCTCACCGTCAGACAGATTGCAGAGATCAGCGCGGAAATCATCCATGAATGTGACCAAATACTTCAGACAGCGAAAGACTCCCCGCATCTTCTGCTCTTTGCTGAAGATGTCGCAGGACACATGAAAAACCGTGGCGTGAACCTTGTCTCCGAAGTATCCGGATTCATCCTCAGGGAAGGACAGAATGTACTGATGGATTATGAGAAGCGGGATGCCCTGCTCCGTAAAATAGTACTTGAACTACAGGTGATGCGCGCCCTTACCTATAGCTTGCATAGGGCAATGTACAGGGCAAAAATAATTGGCGTATTCAGGTCATTAAATCCCTATCAGCATTTCATTAACCGAGACATCCGGCTGGTGGATGACATTATATATAAGATCAACATCATAAAGGAATAATCACATGAAAAATCTTCTAATTCTTGGTATTGGCCTGCTGATGGTGGTATACGGAAAGGCACAAAGTGTGCGCAGGCTTACCGACCAGCACATTGTCAACCAGCAGGAACGCATGGTTTTCAAACAGTGGGACAAAAAGAAATTTACACCCACAAAAGGATTTCTGGGACTCAACCCAAACTACTGGCTGACCTGGGCCTGGCATCCCAACTATCCCAAAAATGACCTCCGCCCACTCAGTAGCAGCGGTGAACAGACACAGCGTCTCCTATTGGTCGCCGCCATGAAAAATACGGAAGAAGCCTACAGTAGGCATGCCGATACGCTCCGTAATACTACACTCACCGAAATGCTGAATTATGCGGGAACGGTATCCGGAGCCGATCCCTTATGGCAGCTCTATTATAACCATGAATTTCAGTCGCTATATCAGGTAAACCACGCTTCTGCTCTGCAAGGGGCCGGTCCCCAGGTTAGCGACTATCTCATCCGGACAGGCCTGCTTCGGTGGTACCTGGATGAAAGCGCAGCGCTGACAGAGAGGCTTGATGGAGCCAGGTCAACAAATCTCGACCGGGGATCACGCATCATGGCCTATCACCGCATGCTTGATGAATACAGAAAACTCAGCTCCACCTGGCAAGCTAATAAACAGCGAGCAAAACTTTTCCTTTCCCTGGCAAAAACGAATGCGGATCAAAAACGGCCGGACAAAGCCGTCATCGCATCTCCGGGTAGAACAGATATTCAGATCGCAGATGACGTGCTGCGCAAATCAAAACTCTAAAATCAAACACATGAACCTTATTACATTATTCAATGGGGGAATTCTTGTTCAGGTACAGTCCGTGCCTGTTCCGGAAACCTTTAAAGATACATTCAATTTCCTACAGGGGAATGGCGTCTATGAAGAAGGCATGATGCACTTTTTAAAGCAGATGAAGGATACCATCTGGACACACTATGATGCTTTCATCGCCGATGCGCAGGCACTCTGCGCCATTTTTATGCTCATCTTCTTCAGCATCAAAATTTATGAGATGATGGCCGGTGATAAACAGCTCGAAATTATGCCCTTGCTCCGGCCCTTTGGTCTGGTCATGGTCATCCTCTGGTGGCCCACATTTACCCGCGTCATCGCCTTTCCAACGGAAATTGTCGCAAGCAAGACTGAGGCCATGTTTGACGGTAGCCAGACAGAGGTAAATGATCTCAGGCTCCAACGTGCAAAATTGATGGCAGATGTATCTGATCAGCTTTTAACTGTACAGGCCGAAACAGAAACTGCAAAAACGGAAGCCGATATTTTTTACAAAAAAGCATGGGACGCTGTTAAATCCACCGTAAAAGAAGGCTTCGCTGAAGTATGGAATCCAATTGTGGAAATGCGTAATCGTCTACAGGCCAACCTCCTACTATTGGTTACATCCATATTGGAAACAATGGCTATATGGCTGCTGCGCATCTGTGTATACGTTATCTTCATCGTTCAGATCATATTTTCCACCATACTCATCATACTCGGCCCATTTGCTGTAGCAGCTAGCATCCTGCCTGCCTTCAGGGATTCATTTTCGACCTGGGTGGCCCGCTTTGTATCTGTCAACTTGTACTCCGGTATCGCGTATCTGGTCATGTACATATCCTCTCTTTTTCAGCACTATGCCATGGAAGCAGAGATCAGCCGTTACCAGGCACTCCTGGGCTCCGCGGGACCCGATCTGGGGAAACTTACCTCATACACGTTGTTTGGTGTCCTTTCATTCGGGATGGTCATCGGCGCATTTGTCATTGGTGCCCTTACCATGCTTACCGTACCAAGCATCTCGACATGGATCATCTCCACCAGTGGAATATCATCCGCAGCTTCTTCTATGGGCCGCGGTGCCTCCTCAATGGCCAGAACCGCCAGAAAACTATTGACCAAACTTTAAGAAAAGAAACAGAAATGATTATCAAAAATATTGAATCCAAGGTACGACTGGCCACTTTTCTTTCCGCAGGTTGCCTTATCGCCGCAGTATTGATGGTACTAGCCGTTTCGTTCTTTGCCTACCTTCAGGTAGCTAATGCACGCAAAAGTATCTATATCATGGATGCTGCAAATATTCCTATGTCAGCAAGGCAGACAGATGTACAGATGAACCGTGAAGCTGAATACCGGTCCCATATCGGCAGGTTTCATAGCCTCTTCTTCTCCATGACACCGGACGATAGGTTTATAGAATATCAGATGAAGCAGGCCATGTACCTGATAGATGAAAGCGGAGCCCTCCAGTACAATAACCTGAAGGAAAAAGGTTTCTTTAGTTCCATCCTCTCCTCCAGTGCCGTACTCACCATACGAACCGATAGCATCTATCTAGATATGCCGAAACATTACTTCCGGTTCTATGGAACACAAAAAATTGACCGCCGCAGTTCCACCATTACCCGTTCACTCATTACCGAAGGCTACCTTAGTGATCTGGAAATCCGTTCGGAAAATAATCCCCATGCTGTTTTGATAACAAGATGGAAAACCCTTGAAAACAAAGACCTGCAAAATGTCCAAAAAAATACCTTCTGAGCGTAGTGTTTCAACTGATGATAACACTCCCGTAATAAAGTGCCTGAATACAATGGACAATATGTTCTGTCGCCTTTCCAGACGTTATCCGGCCCATTTTCTCTGTTGCATGCTGGCCTGCATGATCGTTTCAGGTATCCTTGCTTTTTCCGTCATGCGTTCCGGTTCTCCACGTACTTTGCCCACATATCCAAAACTGCCCCCAGTAGGTTCAACAGATGGAATCAGTGAGACAATGGAGACTTATGGCACACTACAGGACGTCCTGGCAATTCAGGATACCATCACAGCCATAATAAATAAAAAGAACCTGGACCAAACGGACAGCGTTCGCCTTACGGGGGCATTAAAACGATTCGAGCAGCTACAGCACTCAATCTATAAGCCGGAAATAAGAAATAAGAACAACCAGCCTAAACCTTGCTATAAATGCAGTCTACCGAATAAGTAATCAAGATATTATGCCCCTTGTAACGCAATAACAAACCCAAATTAATCAATACTAAGAGATGAAAATAGATTTCAGAAAACCGCGGTATGTCATACCGCTCATCCTACTGCCTTTTTTATGCGTTTTTTTTTATGCTTACAAAAGCAGCTTTGGAAAAGAGCTACCTGTGCAGGCAGGGAAGGATTCGCTGCAGACCAATCTGGTTGGGGTCTCTGATCAGATACGGAAAAGTACACTTTCAGATAAACTGGAATCTTACCGTAATCAATATAAACAATCTGATGGCTACACCGCTATTGGCCATATCCAGGAAGAACAGCCTACCGAAGAAAAGTTGGGAACGCTCTATAATGATAGGGAAAAAAGAATGCTGGACTCCATTGAGCATGAAATCAAGAACAGATATAGCACTGGCCCAAAGCGAAGTTTTCCGGATGTAGCACCAAGACCCCACCCCTATGACCCAAATGAACAGGACAGAGCTTTAGCAGAAGCAATAGCGTCAGTGAAACAGCCTTACCATCGGGTTGTTACTGACCCGCAAAAAAGAGATCCTGATCCCATGGAACTGTTCCGAAAACAGATGGAACTGGTCGACAGTATGGGAAAGGCCAATGATCCTGATTATAAACAGCAGCAACAATTAAAAAAATCACGTGAGCCTGAAAAAGAAGACCAGCCGCGGCATATTCTCTCCGTCAACAAGGCTCCCTCATCCCTTGCGGTTTTCAATACGATAAAACCCCGGGTGGAGGAAACTTTTATAACCGCGATTGTCGACCAGGACATTAAAGGTTATGCGGGATCACGGCTCAGGATAAGATTACTCGAGGACATGATGGCCGGCAGATTCCTGATAAAAAGGGGAACCTATATCTATGCACTCATCTCCGGATTTTCAGGACAGCGGGTTAACCTGTCCATAACATCCATCATGAACGGGCAGCACATCCTACCTGTTAAACTGGACGTTTACGATCAGGATGGCCTTCCGGGACTATACGTTCCGGCATCCGCATTCCGTGAGTTTACAAAAGAACTCGGCGGAAATGCCAGTCAGGGAATTACCCTGCAACAAATGGCAGAAAATAACAGCCAGCTAATGATGAGCATGGTGCAGAAAATGTTCCAGTCCACCAGTACCGCCCTTAACAAGATGATCCGCCAGAACAAAGCAAAGATCAAGTACAACACACTGGTCTACCTGATCGATCCACAGCAACTGAAAAATAACCCAAAAAACTATTAATCAAAATTTTACATGAAAACAATGATCTTACTATTATCCGTCCTATTTGCCGGGCTTCAACTACAGGCGCAACAGGATGCCGGCATTTACCGTGGCCAGCTTCCGGACATTGCCATGGACAGCAATAGCTCACTCCATATTATATCTCCTGAGCCTATCCGCTATGTGGATGTCTCCTCCCATTCCGTTGTAGGTGACCTTCCTGAAGAAAATGTCCTACGGTTAAAATGGGTCTCTGATTCCACTGACTGTAATACCGGAGGGAATGCCGATCTCGGGATCATTACAGTGATCGGTGAAAGCTATATAGCACAGTACCACCTTCACCGTGCAGAAGGAATATTGGACAGCAAGTTCCCGGCAAGCTTCAACATCTTACCGGAACATACCCGTCCATTGGAGCTTCCAATTGAAATTACCACTCCCCAGCTGCGCAGCCATGCCCTAAGTATGCTAGCTATAAGAAGCGCTTATCCTGTCCGCAAAACTGAAAATTATGGGATCCGTGCTAAACTGAATAATGTATATACGGTAGGCGACCTGGTGCTGCTGGATATCACATATCATAACGGGAGCAATCTTTCTTTTGACATCGATGAAATGCGTTTCAAAATTGAGGACAGAAAAGTGACCAAGGCAACAAATATACAGTCTATTGAGATAAAGCCAGTCTGGCAACTATATCCGCCTGACGCTTTCAAACGGACCTACCGAAATATATACGCGCTCAAAAAAATCACCTTTCCGGCAAGCAAAATACTAAGTGTGGAGCTTTCCGAAAAGCAGATTTCCGGCCGCACAATCACATTAAAGATCAAGTATAAAGATATTCTCAAAGCCGACCGTTTCTGACTATTCCAGTTACAATAACCCAACCTTTAAAAAGGTAATATCCTAGCTTGTTTTTCCAATTTTATAACTCTATGGAAGAATCCAAAGAACAGCAGGCGACACATCGTTTTCTGCAATTCGGCATCTATCTTTCTGTTGGAATAGATATACTCATGTTCATTTATGCCGAAAAGATCATAGGCGATCCGCTCAGCGAACGTTATGGTTTTTCACTTTTTCTTGAACGCATGGCCAGTATCCCCATTTACCACGATCCGGTCAATAGCAAACTTTTTACCCTGATATTGATCTGCCTGGTATCCATTGGTACCCTGAGCAGAAAAGAAAAAGATCTCAACACCAGGAACACGATTCTCTATCCCCTGATTGTCGGGCTATTGTTTTTTCCGTTAAGTATCTGGTGCTATGGAAAACAGGGCTACCTGCCTCTGCCCTATACGAGCTGGTATGATCTGGGGTATATTCTGTCCAGCGTCCTGGGCCCCCTACTGTTGCATATAGCACTGGACAACATTTCCAAGATCATTAGCTCCCGATTAGGCAAAGATAAATGGAATGTAGAGGAAGAATCTTTCATGCAGCCTACAAAACCAAAAATAACTCCTTATGCAGTCAACATCCCGATGCTCTTTTATTTCAGGAAAAAAGTACGCAAAGGGTTTATCGTCATCGAGAATCTATTTCGTGGCTGCTTGATCATCGGAACTCCGGGATCGGGAAAAAGTTTCTCGATTTTCATGCCGATCATCCGGCAGCTGGTAACCCTGGAGTGGACGCTCTGTGTCTTCGATTTTAAATTTCCAGATCTTGGGCAGGTAACCTATTACCATTACCTGCTCGGCAAACAGCAAGGCAAGCTGAAAGATTTTGAGTTCCATGTCATCAATCTGACGGAACCTGAAAAGAGCAGGCGCATCAATCCATGGCGAAGTGACTATCTTCAAACACTCGCCGAAGCAGGAGAAACTGCCGAAGCGCTGGTAGAAGCAATGAAAAAGGGGGATAAAGCTTCGGGAAGTGACCAGTTCTTCACCCAATCTGCTGTGAACTTTCTAGCTGCCTGCATCTATTTTTTTAGCAAGTTTGAGGGCGGTAGATATTCGAGCTTTCCCCATGTTCTTGCTTTCCTGAACCGATCTTACGAAGAGATATTCACGGTATTATTCAGTAACAAAGAGCTTGAATCGCTTCTTTCCCCTTTTATGACAGCATTCAAATCGCGCGCATTTGATCAGCTCGAAGGACAGATCGGCACCTTAAAGATCTTTATCAGCCGCCTAGCAACTAAGGAAACTTTTTGGGTATTCTCAGGCGATGATTTCGACCTCAAAATTAGCGATCCTGGAGCCCCCTCCATACTAATATTGGCAAGTAACCCCAATACCCAGAGTACAAATTCCGCCTCTTATTCCGTGGTTATCAACCGCATCACCAAACTGATCAACACCCGGGGAAATATTCCTGTTGGCCTCATCGTCGATGAGGCGCCAACTTTATACCTATATAAAGTCCAGGACATCATTTCACAGGCCAGAAGTAACCGGGTTTCGGCCATTTTGGGGGTTCAGGGACTGACGATGTTTCGCCAGCAGTATGGTAAAGAGACCGCCGATACGATCACTTCTATTGTCGGGAACATCCTCAGCGGTTCGATCCGTGACAAGGACGGGTTGGAATGGATGGAGCGTCTTTTTGGAAAAGTAAAACAGATGGGCGAAAGCCTCTCCATTGACCGCACAAAAACATCACTTTCCATCAATGAAAAACTTGAACCCCTTATTTCCCCATATCCAAATATCTGTGGACAGCTCCATACGATGCCCAAATAGACCGAGCGCCAGATTCCCGCTCGCAAAAGTGATGTGTCGAATATCCAAATCCAGCCCCAGAAACATCCCGATGGAAGCAGTTGATCCCATAAAAACACCAAACCAGAGATTGGAAACAATACCAGCCCATTTCTTTTCATAAAAAGAGGCAATCTTGTCCGTCTTCGTTTTCCCACATATCTTTTTCAGCAAGGGATGCTCCTGAATTCTGTAGTAAACGGAATTATGTTTATCTCGATTTGAAATACTTCCAGCGATAATCCCCGACAGAAATAAAAACACACCTGCAATGGAAGCGTGCAAGATAACGGGGGTCTTCGTCGGGTTTAAATCATCGACCAGATGTAGCCATTTCGTACTTGCTATATTTACACCCGACAGCTGCTCTATTCCCCAAACTAACAAAAGACTAATGGGGAATGCCATAATTACATTACCAACGAAAGCGATAAACTGCGAACGAAATAAACGTGCGAAAAATTGCGCAAAGACCCAATAACGGTGTCTGTCGGCACCTTGGTCCGAAGCTCCCTGTTCAATCGCGCTCACAAGGGATGATGCTGTCATCGCCGGCTGCTTTGTTGCCAAGGTAGCGCCAAAAAGATAAATGACCGTAAAACCGATTGCATAATTCAAGCTATACAAAAATGCATGTCCGAATTCGCTTGTATCCACTTTTCCCAACAATAGTTTTACAATACACATCGCCCCCACAATTACACCACCGCCGCAAGCAGATCGAAACATCTTCCAATACTCCTGATGGGTTGCCGTAATATAGTGCTCACCGGTCTGGGCTGTATGGTGAGTAATTTCGTAAGCCAGCAATTGTGTGCTCTGCCCTATTAATTTTCGGATATTGCTTTTTCTCGAATTATATCCAATCAGCGTCTTCGCCAATTGAATACTTTTCTCTACTTTTTGGGATTCTGTATCAATCACCAAAAAAGAAAGCATCTCCTTGATGCGCTCCAGTTGTTGCCGAATCCGCAATAAGGACTGGTTCACTTTAATGGAAATACCGAAACGATGTGAATTACTAAAAGCCGTTTCTATATAAGTTTCGCATTGCTTGTGAAGTACCAATAGTTGTTTGTATGAAAGATCCTCAGTCGTAATATATTTTGTCTCCGATTGTAAAATACGATCATTTAACTCGGTAAACTCCCGCATGATTGCGATAAATGGACTATCAAAATTCTGAAACTCAGGCACCATTTTATTGACATCAGTTTCCATGGCACGACCTGTGATACGTTGCACCAACAGTTCTATCCCATATAAGATTTCGATCATTTCAAAACCCGTTTCATTATCATATATCGAATCGAATTCACATAATCGAAAAAGCTTATGCAGTTGTTCGGCGGGAATCGTTGACACCCAATCTGCGTCTTTAACTGTGTAAAACACTTGGTTCAGTAAATACTGTAACGTTGACTTTGCCGGTTGATAAGGCAGATAGCGCTCCGTTATTCGCTTCCTGAGTTCATAAATAAAGTCGGCATAACTGATAATGCCCGTATCGGATACCAATTGATCAAAATCTCTTCGCCAGAGAACACGTTTGAGATATTGGACAAATTGACGCCTTGTATCGGGTAACTCTTTCAGAAAATCAAGAAAAAACTGGATATCGACCTGGTAAAATAATTGCACTCTTTTTGGACGAATAATAGCTACAATTAAAACCAAAAGCTCAATTTCTGCAAACGCTGGATTATCCAAATGATTATTATAGCGATCAAACAGCTCAACTATTTGCTGTTTGTGATCCATTTTTTTCTTCATAACCTCTTATTATCCGCTTTTCGATGGCTACTTAAACAGCCCGTATAAACTTTAATGTCTTAAGATACCATATTTAGGACTAAATTGTTTTAAATTATGAAATCTATTCCCTCTTATTTTCTATAAAGCAAAGAGTCTAAGGAACACATATCCCACTACCATTATCACCGAAATCTCAAGCAGGAAAATACCTGAAACCAGTGATAAGCCTCCGTAAAAATTCTTCTATTTTTGCAATAGCGAACAGGATAAAAATGAAGACAACAAATTTTGCGATAGTATGCTTAGGTCTATTCCCCATGCTTCTAAAAGCACAGGACGGCATCACATTTGACGATGATTTTAACTTATGGAACATCGAAAAAGGACAAACAGCCGCCGTTTTTGTTGAAAAAGCCTATATACGCTCTGGGCCAGGCCTCAACATGAAAGTGGTGGACTCACTGACACTTGGCAAAAATGTCACCATTGCGAGCGCTCCGTTTAAGGGTAATACCATCAAAAATTTTTATGCTCCTTGGTATCAGATCAGCTACGATAGCGATGGTCAGCTTAAACAGGGGTTTATCTGGCTCGGGTTATTGGCACTCGGTAAACAGACCGACAAGGACGGCCTTCAGTATTTATTCGGCTTTGAACGTTTCATCAAACAACAAAATGAGGAACAACAGGATCACTATTTAACCACAGTAAAATTGTTGGATGCACAAGATTCATTAATCACTAGTCAATCTTACCCATTTGTATTCTCTGGGCAGCTGAGCTCGCAAAGTAAACTGCTGCCAGCTATGGGACTAAATAATGTAAAGCAAATCTTACGCATGGAATTTTTATCAGGTGCCTGCGGAGTCCCCACGGAGTATAATTACATTGCCTGGACTGGCCAGAAATTGATCAATCTCCCCAGTAGGTACTCTGTTAGTGATGCCGGTGTCTTTTATTACGACGAAAAAATCCTATTCCCCTCAGAGCACAAAAGAAACAACCAGTTGATCTATAAATACATCGAAGAAGGAGAAGCGAAAGATGATGATACCCTAGACCCCGACTATCATATTTCGAAAAGAGAAGAACATTTTCAATGAGATGGTGATAAGTTCGTAAAACTTACGCTACCGAAATAACTTTTCAATAAAATTCAACATATTAGTAAAAATAATAAAAGAAAGAAGCAAAGAATGGAAGAGAAAAATATTTACGATTTGTTCTATAGAGGTGAACTTGATCTGTTTATTATAGAGGGCGAAAATCAATTAAAGCAGAACGACCAGGATGTGCCACTATGGACACATCTTGCTGTTGCCTATCACGATCAAGTATTTTATGATGGACACGAAGCTATTTTTGATATCATACAGGAGAAGATGATCCCCTATCTCCAAAAAGCACTACTAGTAGAGCCAGAAAATGAAACAACGCTCTATCACATGCTCAATTACGTCTTAGGCAACCAGGCTAGCTTAGAGCAGATCAATCGTCCGAGAAAACACATCAACGAGAACAACAAAGACCAGTTTATCGGTTATGCAAAAAAATTGATCGCAATACCTAAAATGGCGCCCTATGGCTACGGTTTCCTTGCAGATATTTATGAGAGTCTACAGGATGATACAGCCCTATTAGCGTTATTGGATGAGGGGATCGGTTATTTCAATGAAACTTTTAAAGACAATCGCGAAGCTGCTGATCAAAATTTCTCCATATTCTGGATGAAAAAAATATATCTTTTGGACCGTACCAAACAGATTTCGGGTACAGCGCTAACCGCTTTAATAGGAGAGCAATTTGATCGCTTTGTCAGCGGCAGTGAAATGCAATATGTGGACCTTGCAGAGATCGCTTATGAAAACAAAGAGATAGATCTGGCCTTAAAAGTATTATTAAAACTTATTAAAGGCGAAAATTCAGCTGCCCATATCCATGCGGAACTGGTTAAATGGCATGGTCGCTTTGAAGAGCTTATCGCTGACGGTTATGAAAACCCTGAGGTGTTCTATTACCAGCTTATCATTGAACGCAATTATTCCGAAGATATTGGGATACCGCTAGACTATTATTATCTACACGCACTAAAACTGATTGACGAATATCCAGACTTATACGCAGGCTATCATTTTGCAGCCGCATACCTTTATGACGATGGACAACATCAAGCTGCATTACCTTACCTCCAACAATTGGGCGAAAGACAGTGGAATGCAACATCTTGGCGCCGTCTTGTCGAATGCACCTACTTAACAACAGGCGAAGTAATTGCGCAAGTTCCGTCGTTCGATGACTTACCACGCGATCTCTATAATGAAGCAATTAACCTATCTGACTTTGTAGATGCATTGGATACCCTGTCAGCTGAAGACACACTGGCCCTGAGACAGCTTTACCTTGCCGTTTATCGCCAGGCTTATGATGCCTTTGCGGCTTATTTCGAACAAGGAAAATATGAAAGTGATTATTTCGGTGGAAGCCACAATCGTGCAATGAATTGCAATAACCTGGCGATTGCATTAAAGAATGTAGATCTCCTCGAAGATAGCTATCAAATCGCAACTGAAGGGCTAAACTACTCAGATTTTGAAGAACTACATCAGACGCGAACAGATGCATTGTCGAAATTGGAGGATTATGAACGTTTAAAAGACGCCCTCATACTATATTTCGACACATATCAAGTCACTTTGAGCGACCTCGATGAAATGCGCGATGAGGAAATGGAAGAACAATTCGCTGAAGATGACTCAGATTTAGTGTTCCCAAGTTGCTATCAAATGTTTGTGTATCAGCTTGAAGTAAATTATCATCTGGGACTTTCTCCCGATATACAGGCAGAAGCACAATATCTTCTGGAGCATATATATCAGTTCTACATCAATCACCCTACGCTAAACGACTATCATTATAGGGATTTTGAGGCTGCTAAAAATGGCGTGGAAGGTATTATTTATGATATTCTTGAGCCTAACGATCGTGATTACCGTATCCACTATTATGAAGATATGGCACAGCAATACCCGCATGAAGCACAACCGCAGTATATCCTCATGCAGTTATACAATGAAATATCCGACTATAGCGCCATTGTTGCTGCAGCACAAACTTACCTCAAAAATAAAAAGGAATTTATCATCGATGACTTTGATAAAGCAAAGACTTTATATCTGATTATCAAAGGTCATTATTTCCTCTCCGAATTTAGATCGGGGGCAGAAGTATTTCAACGTCATGATGCTTGGGTTGCCACAGTCATGGATCCCGAAGATTATGTACTTTGGGTAAAATTCGGAATCATGTTGCTTGCTGAGCAGGAAAATCTAGCGGAAGTCAACCGCAATGTAATGGTCTTTAACGGCATCTATGCACAAAGTGAATGGGGCTATGATGACGACTGTGAATCTGTAAAGTTGGCGGAAGCACTTGTTAATTACAAAACGGGAAACCTAAAAAAAGCCCATAGTTTACTCAATGAAGTACTGGCTTATTTAGACCATAGCGCACTGGCAGACGAATATAAAAGAACCTGGAAGAAACCAGGTTTCTTATCAAACTTTAAGTTCTAGCGAGCTCCTCGCCCAACTTAAATAATAAAATAAGCGTAGTAAACAGTTTGATCTGTTTATTACGCTTCTATGGAATATAGCTTCCCATCAATACCCAAGGTTCTTCTCCAATAATACGCGTTTTCCATACTATTGCCACGAGCGCTGCAAAGTCCGTACCTGGAATAAAAAACAGTCATCTCGATGGTGGGTTTAATACTTATTCAAAAAAAGCTATATTTGAACTGTGCTGGCACTAAAATATCTAATCGGACTAATTCTTTTTCTTGGCTTATGGGCCAAGCCGACTACGGTATTTCCCTGCCATCAAAGTAAGGCAAAAACCTGTCCTATAGGCAATCCGGATCATGCAAGCAAAAAATATGATTGCTGCCAAAAATTACACACGAAGAAGAAACCACTATGTCAGCACCGCAAGCAATGTCGGGATTGTAGTTGTCATTGCGCCTCGGCAACAAGTATATTGGCAGTCCCTAACTTTCCGGTTCAACTGCCAAAAATTTCCTTCTCAATCTTTAAAAAATTATATAGTGGCTTATTGTCCGCCTATCTTTCAGATGGTTATTTTTATCCTTGGGTTCCCCCTAAAATAGCCTAGATACCACAGAGAAAGCTTTTTTGAAAAAGTAAATCTCCTTATTAATTTAAAGAACCTGCCCTATCCCGATCAACGAAAGCAGATCGCATTCCGCAGGGATTCATACACGTATTAGAACATTTAGAACACATGAGACTTCTCAATAATATCATAACAGCCTGCCTTTTAGCTAGCAGCATATACAGCTATGCACAGGATAATACCATGACAACCCAAACAGTCAAAATTAGCGGCAATTGTGGGATGTGTAAAAAAACAATAGAAAAAGCCGGAAACTCCGCGGACTCCAAAGTAGATTGGAACGAGGATAACCAGACAGCAAATATCTCCTTTAATGCCGAAAAAACCTCCCTGGATGCTGTTTTGAAAAAGGTCGCGTTGGCCGGTTATGACAATGAAAAATACTTGGCTCCAGCAACGACTTATGCCGACTTGCATGGCTGTTGTCAATATGACAGAACCTTAAGTGCCCCACCAGCCAACCCCGAAAATACTCCTGAAAGCAAAGAAGAAAGCACAGGATCGTCATCTGTCGCTGAGTCAGGTAACTTCCAACCGATTTATGATCAGTATTTCCAATTGAAAGATGCGCTTGTTGCCTCAGACCACAAGACTGTCGCGACAGGTGCTGCAAAACTTTCAAGCCTGTTGACGACGTTAAAATCGACTGACTTAACTGCTGCCGAGCAACAGGTTTGGAAAGTACAGGTAAATGCGATAACACAGCACACCAAGACGCTGCATGAGGCAAAAGATCTTGCAAAACAACGTATGGCATTTGTGTCGCTCTCCGAAGAAGTCTATAAACTGGCCAAAAGTTCCAAACCTGCACTTCCGGTCTACCAACAAAAATGCCCTATGTTTAACGGAGGCAAGGGTGCCACATGGTTAAGTCTCAATAAAGACGTCAAAAATCCATACTATGGCGCCCAGATGCTAACTTGCGGAAGTACAATCCAAACGATACAATAATAGAGACCAACATCTCAAAGAGATCTGTTTCCATGCCAAAAGGTTCGTCCACAACGCAGACGAACCTTTTTTATGCCCCCTAAATTGGCTACTCCATCTCGACAGGGAAATATAAATTACCCAGCGAAATCATTAAAAATTGATTATTTCGAAGGATAAACCTTAAATTATAGCTTTTTTTATTGATTCAAAATAGTATATTAGAAGGAGCATCAAGCTAACCATACAAAAGATAATTAGGGAGAATAACAAAGATATCGTGATCAAATAAGATGAGATTTAATCCATGGAAAAAGTAATCATTACAGGAGGAACAGGTGCTATTGGCCTTCATTTGACTAAATTACTGGTCGCCAACTTCTATGAAGTAATCATCTTCACAAGGGATCCAAAGGCTTATCCAGTACAACCTAATGTTCGATATATCCATTGGAACCCCAAAAAGCAGGTCATCGATACGAAATCGATCCAAGAAGCGGATTATATTATCAATTTAGCGGGTGCCAACCTCAATGGATCGCGATGGAGCAAGGCTTATCAGCAAGAAATTATATCAAGCCGGGTGGAAAGTGGACAACTACTTTATCAAACCTTAAAACAGATTCCAAACCAAGTAAAAGCTGTCATATCAGCATCCGCAACTGGCTGGTATGGTGCTGACGATAGTTATCAGAAAAAACCCTTCGAAGAGGGAGATCCCCAAGGGGGTGATTTTTTATCCTGGGTCTGCAATCTTTGGGAAGACAGTGTAAAACCAATTGAAACCTTAGGAAAAAGGCTCATTATCTTCCGATTCGGTGTTGTGATCAGTAAAGAACAAGGCTTATTGAAAGAAGTCAATCGACTGCTACGTTTTCGGTTCAACCCTATTCTGGGCTCAGGCAAACAGATGTTGAGCTGGATCCACATGGAAGACCTCGCCCGAATGCTGCTATTTGCTATACAAAACGATGCCCTCGCTGGTGTATACAATGCCTGTTCCTCCGATCCAATGCCTCTTGGTCACTTTACTAAGCGTATTGCAAGGCGGCGGTACGGAATATTCTACATGCCTTTTCCTGTCCCCGCTTTCTTGATTAAGCTGTTTCTTGGAAAAAAAGGACAGGAAATGGTACTTAATGGCACATGGGTCAGTAATAAAAAGATACTTCAGGAAAAATTCCCCTTTAAGTACCCAACTTTGGACAATAATTGTATAGATAATTTACACATCGGTTAATTGTTAATTCGCGTTAATTTCAGCCCTTTTCGGGACAAAATCCGTATATTTGCGGCTTATGAAGATTTTTAGATATGGCGCAAAGGGCTCCGAAAAGGCGGGAGTCATTTTAAATGAAAAGAAATATGATGTTTCAGAAGGAAATTTTCAATATAACCGTGATTTCTTTGCAAATACGGCAAATTTGGAGAAACTTCAAGCATATGTAGAACAGAATCGCGAAAACCTAAAAGAGATCGCTGCGGATGAACGTATTGGCACTCCTTTGGAAGCTCCCTCCAAAATTCTTTGTGTTGGACTCAACTTCGACGATCACGTTAAGGAAACCAAATTGCAGCAAGCAGCAGAACCTATTGTTTTCATGAAATCTGTTTCGGCATTTAATGGTCCTTTCGATGGTATTACACTACCTAAAAACTCTGTGAAATCCGATTGGGAAACCGAGCTTGCTATCGTTATAGGTAAGAAAGCTTCCTATGTTAGTGAAGAAGAGGCCCTGGATTATGTTTTTGGCTACGTGCTACATAACGACGTGACTGAACGGGAGTTTCAGATCGAAAGAGGTGGTACCTGGGACAAAGGTAAAGGTTGCGATACATTCGCTCCCATTGGTCCATTCATTGCTACAAAAGATGAAATTCAAGATGTCGATAATATGAGAATTTGGCTTAAATTAAATGGCGATCTTATGCAAGATGGCAACACAAGCGACTTTATCTATCGTGTTCCAAAGCTTATATCGTACTTAAGCCAGTTCATGTCCCTACTTCCGGGTGATATCATCTCAACAGGCTCACCAGCCGGTTCAGGTATGGGAAAATCCCCGCAACGCTTTCTTCGCGATGGCGATATTATTGAATACGGCATCGAAGGTCTTGGATCTGGGAAACAAGTAATATCTACTCACTCCCTATCTTAACTTCCTGCCGATATAGACCGATCTTTCCTGTCTTTATTTTTTATCTGGAAAGATCGGCTCAACGGCTATTTTTTCGTCATTTCATTGTAATTTATCAACCGCATTTGTGTACATTTATATCGACATCCACTTTGTTAACATAAATGCATAAATCCCTATAGGGTCAATGATTCAACTAAACAACATATCTAAATCATTCGAGGTTAAATCCAAACGAATAGATGCATTGAAGAGTCTCTCCCTATCCATTGCCAAGGGAGAAATATTTGGCGTCATAGGAGCTTCAGGTGCCGGCAAAAGCACACTGATTCGTTGTGTAAATCTGTTAGAAAGACCGGACACAGGTCAAGTCATTATTGAGAATGAGGATCTGATGTCGATGTCTTCCAAAGATTTAATGATGAAACGAAGAAATATCGGAATGATCTTCCAACATTTCAATCTATTGTCATCCCTAACAGTCTCTGAGAACATATCTTTTCCATTGCAACTGGAAGGTAAATCAAAGGCATTTATCCGGCAAAAAGTTTCGGAATTGCTAAGCCTCGTTGGACTGGAAGATAAAGCGGAGATTTATCCGGCAAATCTATCTGGAGGACAGAAACAACGGGTAGCTATAGCTCGCGCACTGGCAAATGACCCCCATATCCTACTCTGTGATGAGGCCACCAGTGCCCTGGATCCAGCAACGACAAAATCTATCCTCACCTTATTAAAAAAAATCAATAAGCAACTGGGACTTACAATCTTATTGATTACCCATGAAATGGATGTGATCAAAAGGATATGTGATCAAGTAGCAGTACTGGATCAGGGAACTTTAATTGAGAGTGGTTCTGTTGAAACCATTTTCGCAAACCCACAGCAGGAAACCACCAAAAACTTTATTCAATCTTCTTTACAGGTCGATATCCCCTTAGGTTTTCAGGAACGGTTAAAAGACAGTGGCAATCCACTTGTCGAGATTTACATGACCTCCAGTGAAGATTCCATTCCATTTATACAACAGTTGGAACGCCAATATCAGGTCAAAACAAATATTATTACCGCACAAATCGACTACATTGGCGAAATGAAGTTTGGTGTTATATTAGCCGAATTGTCAGGTGATATCGACAAAATAAAAGCGAGTCTCTCCTATTTAAAAGAACAGCATCCGCAAACTAAAATATTAGGTTATGTCTGATCAAGTACTAGAATTACTATTATCAGGAACACTCGAGACATTGATGATGACTTTCCTGTCAGGTTTCTTTGGTTTTGTAATCGGACTTCCACTTGGAATCTACCTATTCTTGACCAGAAAACATCAGCTGCTGGAAAACAAAACCATGCACCAGATTGTTTCCTTGCTAGTGAACGTGTTCAGATCTATTCCATTCATTATTCTCATTGTATGGATGATTCCATTTACACGTCAGCTTGTAGGAACATCCATAGGTATGTCAGCAGCATTGGTCCCTTTAAGCATTGGCGCAGCTCCTTTTATTGCGCGATTGGTAGAAAACAGCTTATTGGAGATCCCTCATGGATTAATTGAAGCTGCCAGAGCCATGGGCGCGAGTACACAGCAGGTGGTCTTTAAAGTGTTGCTTCCGGAGGCATTACCCTCACTGGTGAACAATGCGACAATAACGTTAATTACACTTGTAGGCTATTCGGCTATGGGTGGCGCTGTTGGGGCCGGCGGACTGGGACAGATTGGCTACCAATACGGCTATGTTGGTTATGACACCTTCATCATGAATGCTGTCCTTATTTTATTAATTTTAATTGTATTCCTTTTGCAATATACAGGCGATTATATCTCTAAAAAAGTAAACCATCGTTAACATTAATTGTATCATATGAAACCATCATGATTTATTCGATCATACAGTGGAGTGAATAACAGAGCAAAGCGAGTTCATGAATGCCGCTTAAAACATACACTCGATGGATAAATCTGATAGCTTCATCACAACTGAAACCGCCGAAGGCAGCATGAATGCCTTAAAGGGAAAATGAAATAATGAATAAACAAATTTATACAGATGAAAAAAATGAACTATGCATTTGCAATTCTAGCTTTTAGTCTGACGACTATTGTAGCTTGTAACAACAGGGAAAAGAAAGAAAACACCCTTAAAGTTGGTGTGGTGACGGGTCCTGAAAAGGAACTTGCGGAGACGGCTAAGAAAGTTGCAAAAGAAAAGTTCAATCTGGATGTGGAACTCGTTTCCTTCAATGATTACGTCGTTCCTAATGAAGCTCTGAACCAAGGTGATATCGATGTCAATGTATTCCAGCACCAACCCTATCTTCAGGAACAATCCAAACAACGTGGTTTCACCAAACTGACCATTGTGGGAAATACATTTGTATTTCCGATTGTCGCCTATTCTAAAAAGATCAAAACCATCACCGAACTTCAGCCCGGTGCGACTATCGCTATCCCAAATGACCCAACAAATGGTGGACGTTCGCTATTACTTCTTCAGCGTGAGGGAATCATCGGTTTAAAAGAAAATGTTGGCATACAACCAAAAGTAACAGACATTGTGAGCAACCCGAAACAGGTTAAAATAATCGAAATGGAAGCCCCTCAGCTACCTCGCGTACTTGACGATCCTCAGGTTGTTGTTGCGATCATCAATAACAGCTTTGCTTCACAGGCTGGATTGGATCCTGAAAAACAAGGTTTATTTACCGAGGATAAAGAATCTCCTTATGTTAATTTAATTGTTGCACGGGCAGATAATAAAAATGATGAAAAAGTACAGCAGTTTATACAATCCTATCAATCACCTGAGGTAGAAGCAACAGCAAAGAAAGTATTTAAAAACGGAGCCATAAAAGGCTGGTAACCTCACAAACGCATGATAACAGCAGCTCATTCATGTCCATGTGGCTCGGGTTCAACTTTTGGCGAATGCTGTATACAAATTCATAGCACCCATGCTAAGGCAACAACAGCCGAAGCGCTTATGCGAGCTCGTTACAGCGCTTTTGTCGTGGGAAACATTGACTTTTTGTACAACACATTCCACCCTACAGCCAGAAGATTCCAAAATAAGAATGCTATTGAGCAATGGGCTAAGGAAAATAAATGGATGCAGTTAAGTATCCTGAAAGCTACCTTTTCAACAGTCGAATTTGAAGCCCATTATCTGGATGCTACAATGGAAGTACAGATCCATCACGAAAAATCTACATTTAAACAGCAAGGTAACCTTTGGTATTATGTAGATGGCCGATAAACTTCTGGCTTCAACCCCAAAAAAAAGCTGCTCCGATACATTATGTATTGGAGCAGCTTTTTTTATAAGGTGATTGCTGTATTAAACCAATTCTTCCGTATCTTCTCGATAAGGTGCTTCTTCATCAAACTCACCCTCCCATTTGGCGACAACGACCGTTGCAAGACAGTTACCAACAACGTTAACAGAGGTACGCGCCATGTCCATCAACTCGTCAATACCCAAAATAGCGGCAATAACAAAGGTTGGCAGACCGAACTGATCAGCTGTTGCTATTAGGATAATTAATGAAGCACGTGGCACTGCTGCCACCCCCTTAGAGGTAATCATTAATGTGAAAGCAATCATGAGCTGTTGTCCAAACGTCAAGTGAATACCTGCTGCCTGCGCAACAAAAATTGCGGCCAACGATAAATAAAGGGATGTTCCATCTAGATTGAAGCTATAACCAGTTGGGATAACAAATGAAACGATCTTACGCGGCACGCCAAATTTCTCCATTGCACTCATGGCTTTGGGTAAAGCAGCATCGGAACTTGTCGTTGCAAAAGCAATAGATACTGGCTCTTTGATAGCGTTGATAAAACGTTTGACAGGAATCTTTAAATAAAGTGCAACAGGAAGCAACACCAAGGTCAAAAAGCAAAACAATGCAAAATACAACGTTGCCAACAGCATAAATAAGTTTTTCAAAATATCAACACCGAGATGTCCCACCGTGTACGCCATCGCTGCCCCAACCCCAACCGGAGCAAAATACATGATGATGTTCGTAAATTTAAACATCGTCTCAGACATACTTTCTGTAAAATCCACCAGTGGCTTCCGCTTCTTCTCATCGACCATCGCTAGGCCGATTCCGAATAACACCGAAAACACAACAATTTGTAATACCTGATTGTCAGCAACTGACTTTACGATATTCTCAGGAAAAAGATCACGGATGAATGCAGTGAATTTATAAACTGGATGTACATTATCCGGAAGGGATTTCAATACATGTGCGTCCATACTTTCTTTAGGCACTGGCAGCTCTTCATGTGGCATATGAGCAACGTCCACACCTACTCCTGCCTTAGTAAGATTGATTGCACCTAAACCAATAAAAATAGCACAGGTAGTTGCACAGAAGAAATACAACATGGACTTCCAGGCCATACGTCCTACTTGCTTCAAGTCAGAGTGCCCGGCGATACCATAGACAAGCGTTGCAAAAAGAATAGGTCCAACAATGGTCTTTACCAATTTGATGAAACCTTTGCTCAGCGGTTGTAACGAAATTGCCAGATTGGGAAAATCCAGTCCAACAAAAATGCCCAGGATCATACAAGTTAAAATCCATGTGGTTAAATTTTTCTTATAAAGCGCATTTACAACCAAAACGGTGGCAACTATCCAACGGACAGCCATTAGAAATTCATGCGAGAAGCCCACAACTTTAAATTCGTACAATACTGCAATGATACAAGCTAATGTAACTGTGATGAGGGTGATTAACCCTATTTTGGTTTTTAACATTTAAAAGATTTTAATGGTCAAAAGAACAAAAATAAAAAAATACTATGCTTTTGCAAATATTATTATTTAAATAGCCCCACTTTCGCAACAAAATACCGATTTCACAGAAAGCTATTGTGCAAAAAAAAAGCAGGATAATTTCTTACCCTGCTCTATATTTTAACGGAATAAAAAAATTATTCCGCGTGTAACCAAGCTTTTTTCGCTAATAGCTCATCGTTGGACTCACGTACATCTTCGTCATCCACACAACAATCTACTGGACAAACAGCAGCACATTGTGGTTCATCATGAAAACCTACACATTCTGTACATTTATCCGAAACAATATAATAAACTTCATTTGAGATAGCTTCCTGTGATTCATTCGCGTCAAGCGTAACGCCATCACCAAAATCTATAACACCATCCAAAGCAGTCCCATCTGAGAATTTCCAAGTTACACCAGCATCGTATATTGCATTATTTGGGCATTCCGGTTCGCAAGCACCACAGTTAATGCATTCGTCTGTAATTTTAATCGCCATTTATAACCTCACAATTATGATAAATAAACTATTTTTGCATTATCAATATGAAAACAAAGTCTGATTGTACAATAAGGCTAGTTGATTCACGTTGATTAATGTTAACAGCACAAATATAACACAAATTTGTGTATTCATCTTTTAAAAATTTAATATTTTGACAAAGCAACAACGAATAAATGCGTTCGTAAAACTGGGTGAACTGTTGAAAAAGCAGCCTGAAGATCTTACTCAGATCATTCAACTGGCGCAACATAAAAATCCTTGGTATACCCTAAAAAATGTTGAAAGGGCCATACATGCGATTTCATCCAACTTAACAGAAGAGAAGCTCAATCATTGGCTACGCAACTACCCAGATCTCGAATCTATTAAAACCGTAGGTTTGATTCTCGCTGGAAATATTCCGCTGGTTGGTTTTCATGACATCCTTTGTGTATTAATCAGCGGATTTAAAGCAAAAATTAAGGTATCCTCGGATGACGCAGGTTTAACAACTTATGTACTCAACAGTTTAAAACAAATCGAACCCGCTTTTGAAGCAGCTTTTGAAATTGTTGATAAACTCAAAGACTTCGACTTGGTCATTGCCACTGGCTCAAACAATACAGCCCGTTATTTTGACTATTATTTTGGCACAAAACCCCACATTATCCGACGAAATAGAAATAGTGTTGCGGTCATTACAGGACAGGAATCCCCAGCAGAAATGGAGGCCTTAGGTCACGATATCTTTGATTACTTCGGCCTTGGCTGCCGCTCGGTTTCCAAACTTTTTATTCCAAAAGATTATGCAGTAGCACATTTTTTTGAAGGAATAGCGGATTTTAAAGATGTATCCGAACACTATAAATACAATAATAATTACGACTATAATAAATCCATCTATCTGATCAACAGAGACAAGCATTTTGATAATGGGTTTCTGTTGCTCAAACAGGATCAGCGTACTGCCTCTCCATTATCCGTGGTTTATTACGAGGAATACAACCGTCTTGAAGATGTCGAAAACGAGCTGAATCAACAAGCTGAAAATATTCAGTGTGTTGTCTCCGAAGTCCAATTGAACATACAGTCACCAGTCTTTCATTTTGGAGAAAGTCAATGTCCGGCCCTGGATGATTATGCAGATGGTATAAATACGCTGGACTTTTTATTTGCAAACCAGTAAGCTTCCGTTAAATTCATAGTAAAGAAATTGCATTAAAAATACTAACTTTGAAATCATGTATATCATTAAAGTAAAAGGTGTCGCCAAAATTCCCGACTATGTTCAGCTGCGAGATGATGCCTTCACCTTGTTGGCATATTTTAGAGTAGATCGACCTGACAAATCCCTTGACAAGATCGGATTGGGAGAAAAGGCTGAATATATCATGCAATTGGTAAGAGAAATGCCTTTTGGTCAAATTAAAAAATTAGAGTTTTAACGCCCATGATTGAAAATAAAGTAATTACATTAAAGAACGTTGATATCTTTCAACAGAAACATTTAGTATTATCCAATGTCAATTTAAACATCGGGAAAGGAGAATTTCTCTACCTTATCGGACAGTCTGGCAGCGGAAAAAGTAGTTTATTAAAAATCATCTATGGCGATCTATATATCGGTAATGGAGAGGGAATGATCGCTGGGTTTGACCTCAAGAAACTTCACGAAAATGATGTTCCTTACTTACGCCGGAAATTAGGGATTGTTTTTCAGGACTTTCATTTGTTATCCGACAGAACGATCGAGAAGAACCTCGAGTTTGCGTTAAAGGCTACGGGCTGGAAAGATAAAAAAATGATTGATGGACGTATCTTGGACGTATTGGAAAAAGTTGGACTTCGTTCCAAATTAAAGAAAATGCCTCATGAGCTTTCCGGTGGTGAGCAACAGCGGATTGTCATTGCCCGTGCCCTACTGAATAACCCAGAGATTATCCTTGCGGATGAGCCTACCGGAAACTTGGATCCTGCCACCTCCGAGGAAATTGTCCTATTGTTGCGCGATATCGCCAATTCTGGAACAGCAATTTTAATGGCTACCCACGATTATACAATTATTCGCAATATGCCTTCCCGGATTATCAAAACTGGAGACGGTATTCTACAGGATGATGTCAGCATCTAAACGAAAAACTGACAAGTAAAAAGACATTTTTGCAAATTCCGACAAATTGTTAGGCTTTTTTAATAAAATCTGACAAGCTGTCGGAATTTTATTGTTTGGCAAAAACTTTGAGAAAAGAAGATATAGTAAATTTTTGAATCTATTTTAGCATTGAAGATATGAATGAGCAAGATAATTATTATGATGAGAGTCAAGATCAAGTAGAAACTAATTCTTCTGATCAACAAGAGCAGCCTTCGGATAATCAGGTAGAATTGTCTACCGAAGAGAAGTTGGCCGCAGAATTGGCAGAGGCAAAGGATAAATACATTCGTCTTTCTGCTGAATTTGACAATTATAGAAAACGTACAAGCAAAGAACGTGTTGAATTGATTCAATCAGCAGGAAAAGATGTGATCAGTAAATTATTACCTACGTTAGATGATTTTGACCGAGCATTAAGTGCTATGGAAACTGCTACAGACGTAGAATCCGTTAAAACAGGGATGGATATTGTCAACAACAAATTAAGACAAACCCTGTCTCAATTGGGATTAAAAGAAATGGAAACTGCTGGCCAGGCATTTGACCCTGAATTACAGGAAGCTATTACATCCATTCCAGCACCTACAGCAGATTTAAAAAATAAAGTAGTGGACGTAATCGAAAAGGGATACTATTTGGGTGACAAAGTGATTCGTCACGCTAAAGTAGTTATAGGTCAATAATATTAAGACGATGTCAAAAAGAGATTATTACGATATACTTGGTGTCGCGCGTTCAGCGGACGAGAAGGAGATTAAATCATCCTATCGCAAATTAGCGATTAAATATCACCCGGACAAAAACCCCGGTGATCATGAAGCGGAGGAAAAATTTAAGGAGGCTGCTGAGGCATACGATATCTTGAGCAATCCACAAAAACGTCAACGCTACGACCAATTTGGCCATGCTGGTAATTCAGCAAGTGGTGGCTACGGCGGTGGTGGTGGCATGAATATGGATGACATATTTAGCCAGTTTGGTGATATCTTTGGTGGCGGACATCCCTTCGAAAGTTTCTTCGGTGGCGGTGGCGGAGGTCAGCGTGGTGGCCGCCGCGTAGCACGTGGAAGCAACTTGCGTATTAAAGTTAAATTGACTCTTGAAGAAATCGCTAAAGGTGTTGAGAAAAAAGTAAAGGTCAACAAACAAGTTTCCTGTCATAGCTGTGATGGCTCTGGAGCTAAAGACAAATCTTCTTTCCATACCTGTAAGACCTGTGGTGGCTCTGGATCTGTACGCCGAGTAACAAATACCATTCTGGGTCAAATGCAAACCACTAGCACCTGCCCTACCTGTAATGGTGAAGGTGTTGAAATTACCGCAAAATGTACAACCTGTAGAGGTGAAGGATTAGAGCGTGGTGAAGAAACAATCGCAATCAATATCCCTGCCGGAGTAAGCGAAGGAATGCAACTCTCTATGAGTGGCAAAGGAAATGCAGCCCCACGTGGTGGTATACCAGGGGACCTTATTATATTAATCGAGGAGGTTCCACACGAAAGCTTAAAACGTGACGGCCTTAATGTCATCTATGATCTGTACATTAATTTCGTCGATGCCACTTTAGGTACCAGCGTAGAAGTTCCGACAATTGATGGAAAAGCTAAAATAAAAATCGAACCTGGAACACAGGGTGGTAAAATATTACGTCTGAAAGGAAAAGGTATTCCTGAAGTCAATTCTTACCATAAAGGTGATCAGCTTGTTTACGTTAATATCTGGACACCAAAAGCTGTATCCAACGAAGAAAAAGAATTATTGAATAAACTCAAAGAATCACCAAACTTTAAACCACAACCTGGTAAAAGTGAAAAATCATTTTTTGAACGTATAAAAGAATATTTCGAATAAAAGTCGGATTAACCCGATGTCAAAAGAGCCATTGATCCAATTGATCAATGGCTCTTTTTTTGCTTTCTTACATCAAACTGACAAATAATAACAAAAAGTCAATACAATATAGATATTCAAAAAATAAACGGATTATCAATCAAAAAATAGCAAAATTTAAATATTTGAACCACTATCATTTACGAGTTTGACAAAATATCTAGACAATCTAGTGACAATAAAATAAAATAACTTTACGACATTTGACTAACAAATTAAAAAAGTCAGGAAGTAATTACTGACTTATTAAAGCAAACTATTAAAATAAAAACACATGAAAAAAGTTTTACTTACATTAGCAGCCGTAGCTGGTTTGACAGTCGCTTCACAAGCACAAGAATTTGGTTTCAAAAAAACTGACTTCATTGTTGAAGGTAATCTTTCTGCAAATACGTCAAATGACAAAACGGATCACATAAAAACAAACTCATTTAACTTCAACCCTTCTGTTGGTTACTTTGTTACTGATAAGATCGCTGTAGGTTTAGATTTCAACGTTGGCAACAATAAAAAAACAACGAATGTTGATCAAGCAAACGAATCATATGTAAAAGGCAATAGTTTTGGAGTAGGTGCTTATGGACGTTACTACTTCCTTGAATTAGGTTCACGTTTCAAAACTTACGCTCAATTAGGTGCTGGTTATGCGCAAGCTGATGGAAAAATCAATGATGGTACAAATACAATTGATGTTCCTAAAACAAAAGGATTTGGTGCAAACGCTGGTTTGGGTATCAACTACTTTGTAACGCCTAAAATTGCAATCAACTTTGGTTTGACTGATTTATTGTCATTCAAAACTTCAAAACTTGACGTTGACGGAGCAAAATCATCTAACGAATTTAACGCAAACATCAATAGCTTCAATAACTTCTTTGATACAGCTAAATTTGGTTTGACATTCAAATTCTAGTCTGCAAAGCTAGGAATTCAATAAAAGAAAAGGCGATAAGATATCTTATCGCCTTTTCTTTTGTTTAAATATCGACTAAATATAGCGCTTTACAATACGTAGTTTATGTGAATATTTATTCAATTCCCGATTAAAGATCCCTTCGTTATCCATTCGATCAATACGTACTTTAGCTGATGCATGAATAATGGTATCCCTATCCAACATAATACCTACATGTGTAATGCGTCCGTCCGCGTTGTCAAAATAAGCCAAATCTCCCGTCTTAATTTCTGAAATAAAATCAACAGTCTCCCCGATTTCCGCCTGCTGATATGCATCTCTTGGCAGGTTAATCCCAAAGCAACTATAAATCAGTTGAGAAAAACCTGAGCAGTCTATTCCCCATTGGGAGCGCCCACCCCACAAGTAGGGTGTATCTTTATAACTCGTGGCGAGTTCAGCAACCTCAGTCTCAAAATCAGATTTGGAAAAGGGATTGACACTACCTTGGTAAGCCAGGTCTAGCTCACCTAAAATAAACCTATTGGCCTCGTTTAAATAAAGTTTTGTGCCATGGCATACATGAAGTCTATTCCCATCATTAAAAAGTAATCCGCCTTCCCTTCCGACCAAACTTGACGTCCCAGCGAAATAGTGCTCAATTTCTACTGAATCAACTACTATAAACTGACCATTCTGGATCCAGCCCAGATAATTGGTTTCCAACATCCGTATCGCTGTCCAGTCAGTCTCAACGTTCAGAATTTCAAATAATTCCCCAAATAACACTTGGGAAACCATCTCACTTCGATGTGCCTGCTCCGAACGCAAAGGAACCAAAGCAAGTGTACAAATACCATATTTCATTGGCCAAATAAAACAAAATTGTCAAATCTATGATTATATATTATAAAACGAAGATAAATTAATTATAGTAGATATGGAGAATACAAATTTAAAATTCAAAAGAATACTCGTTGCAGTCGATGATGCTCCATGTTCAGAGAAAGCCATTCTATATGCCAGAGAAATGGCTCAGGTATTCAGTGCTGCTGTCGCCCTTGTCACTGTTATCCCCCCGACTTCACCAACAAATTTCGGAGCGGATCCACTATTGGGTCAGCAGCCTATTATCGTACCGGAAGTATCCGAAATGGAACAGGAAAATGCGCAAAAATATCTTGAAAAATTAAGCGGGGAATTTATCGGTTCAGGAGAAATATATCTTTTCAATCGAATTGGATCAATCAAAGAAGAAATTCTTGCGGCTTCACATGAGTGGTCGGCAGATCTAATTATTATGGGATCTAATGGGAGAAGCGGATTTGATCATTTTATTTCAGGTTCTGTATCTGAATCCGTGATTCGCAAGGCAACCTGTCCTGTATTGGTCATACCAAGCAAATGTGATTAGTAGATATGCGATGATGAAATAGTCGAAGCTAAAATATAGAAGCGCCTATTCTTAGAAAAAAGAATAGGCGCTTCTATATTTTAGGCCAATCTGGTTATTTTTTGATCAACCTGGCAACAAACATGCTATCTGCTCTTTCAGTATAACCATCCAGACAACGCATACTTTCCAGTTCAAATCCCAAATTGTTTAAGATATAGTCAACAACTTCCTCATTCTCTGCTTTAAATACGGAGCAGGTTATATAAACCAGCGGCTTACCCACTTTCACATATCCCGCAACATGGCTAGCGATAGTTTTCTGCAATGTACTAAATTCCTCAATCTTAGCCGTTTTAAATTCCCGGATCATCTCTGGTGTACGTCCCCAGGTACCTGAGCCTGTACAAGGTGCATCTAATAATACCCCATCAAATTTCTCGTTCCCCAATATCGGATAAGGATCTTTTGTCAGATCCAATATTTTCTTACGGTAATGTTTAATACCAGCATGATCAAATCGCTCATCCAGGTTACGAAGGATACTCATCCGAAGATCAGTTACCAATAAATTAGCAGAAGGGCATGCATCCATTAATAAAAGAGATTTACCACCCGATGCAGCACAAGCATCCCACCAGGATTCTCTGTCCTCGGGTTTCATGAATTCAAGCGTACGCTGTGAGGATAAATCCTGTACTTCAACCAGTCCTTCCAAGTTTGAAAAGCGTTGTAAAGAGGTACCATTGGCCAAAGAGATGGTCTGATCACTCAATTCACTATAGGGAATCTGATTTTCGTCTAAAATCGCACGAACGACCTTATTTTTACCTCGCTTTACCCGGATATACAGATGAGGCTGAACCAATTGGCTCTTCAAAAATAGTCTGGTATCAATCTGAGACGAAAAATAGCTTGTGAAAGGAAATAGATCTTCACTTTTTAGTAGTCCTTCAGATTCAAGAAAAGAAATCTTCTGATCTAAAGATAAACCCAACTTATCACTATAAGCAGGTTCAAGTAGATTGACCAAAGGGCTATCGTTTTCGCATAAAAACTCCGCAAGAACCAATCGTCGCTGCTGTGACAACTGTGAAGCTGCTAACCCCAAACGGAAATAGTTGTAACACAGACGGGAAGTGGACCGACGATCCGAAGACCCCATCTGTTTATTCTCCTTAAAAAAAGTCGTTAAATACCGCGAAAACGGTTGATCTCCTTCGAAACCATCCATCGCTCGCTCAAAATTACGTATTTGTTGGTAAACACGTTTTTCACTGAATTCAGCCATTCAAGGATTATTTTCTTTCAAATTTCTTGTTGTGATAAACCATGATCCCCAAAGCTCTATTGGCATACCCCCACTTCGGATAGAATTCAAATCTATAATCGCTATTGAGTCCAGAGAATTTCTCCTGAGTCATATGGCTTACATAATCAACACCGTATTTATGAAGTAGACGCCCAAAATAAACGGCGGCATCATAACCCTTATAAGAAAACTCAGAAGGATCTACTTTATACAGTGATTTGTAATTTGATATAAACTTTTTCGTATCACCGTCAGAATCATTGGCTAAGCTCGAAGAAGTGATCGTCAAACTATAAAAATCCATGTTTTCAAAATTTTCAAAGGAAAGTTTTGAAAGATTTGGATGGCCATATAGCTTGAACTGGTTACCAGGATTCAAGAAACGCTCATCCATAGCATCCAACAATCCTTTGACCAAGTTCTTATTGGCAGTTCCGGATACAACATGATTTGTTCCTGTCAGCACCAGGCTATTATTGAGCTCATTTAGGCTCATAACCGTTTTTACTTTTGCCTGTGCATTCGCCTTTGTGACCTCGCTGGCAAAATTGACCAGGAATTGTTTGCTTTCATCATCTCCGGCATCATAGATCAAAATCTGATCTCCATTATAATACTGATCAGCGACATATTTTGCCATTGTTTCGGAATGGGTCCGTATCGATGGCGTCATGGACACCAAGTTAGGGACACTAAATTCCGAAGCCATCGTAGCCGCTAATGGAGACACCTGGAGGACATTTTTATTCGCAAAGGTCTGTGCAAAACTTCTGATTTCCCGTGGGTAAACTGGACCGACAACAAGTGCAGCATCCTTTACCGTAGCCGCAGTTCCCAAAGACGCATTGTAAGCTACATTATCGCGCGAGTCGATGACCTGCAAATCAAACAGCATTCCATCCTTAGCGATCTTGTCTAGGCCTGCTTGAAAACCCTGGTAAAAGTCCAATGCCAAAGCAGATCGCTCGACATCTTCAGTAGTCACCGTTTTAGCAATGCTATTTAGTTCAAACGGTAAAAGAAGTGCAATTTTATTGTTTTTAACCGAATGGCCATTTACATTTTGCACATCGCCAACTTTTACAGCAGGCTTATCTTTCTCACTGTTTGGTTTGGTGACAGCAGTTTGCTGTTCGCCCCGACTAGAAGAGGGCGAACGCAATACTGTGCTTTTTTTGGTTGTACAGCTGGCGAGGCATAATGCCACGAGTGCTGCAACCCATATTTTATTCCCACTCAATCGTAGCGGGTGGTTTTGAACTGATATCATATACAACTCTGTTTATTCCTTTCACATGGTTGATAATTTCATTTGAAATTTTTGCCAACAGGTCATATGGTAGATGTATCCAATCTGCAGTCATTCCATCAAGAGACCCTACAGCTCTTAAGCTCACAACATGCTCGTAAGTACGTTCGTCACCCATTACCCCTACCGAACGCACAGGTAAAAAGATTGTACCAGCTTGCCATACTTTATCATACCATCCTGATTCCTTCAAGTTACTGATAAAGATTGCATCTGCTTCCTGAACAATCCGTACTCTTTCGGCTGTAATATCACCTAAAATACGAATGGCTAAACCAGGACCTGGAAATGGATGTCTACCTAAAATCGCCTGATCTACCTCTAATGCCTTCCCAACTCTTCTGACTTCGTCTTTAAATAAAGTCTTTAATGGTTCAACAACTTTCAGTTTCATAAAATCAGGCAAACCGCCGACATTATGGTGTGATTTTATTGTTGCTGAAGGTCCTTTAACCGAAACTGACTCAATGATATCGGGATAGATTGTACCTTGTCCCAACCATTTCGCTTCGATTCCTTCTGGTAATTCTTTTTGAATTTCCTTCGCAGCTTCATCAAACACATCAATAAAGGAATTACCAATGATCTTACGTTTTTCCTCAGGTTCAGAAACTCCTGCCAAGCGACCATAAAACAGATCTTTCGCATTAATTCCCTTAATATTTAAACCCATATTTTTGTAAGAATCCAATACCTGCTCATATTCATCTTTACGAAGTAAGCCATGATCTACAAAAATACAATGTAATTTCTGTCCGATTGCATGGTGTAACAATACTGCGGCAACAGTAGAATCTACACCTCCAGATAAAGCCATGATCACATGGTCATTACCCAACTGCTCTTTCAGTGATGCTACAGTAGTCTCCACAAATGCATCTGGAGTCCAGTCCTGCGCACAACCACAGATACCAACAACGAAGTTTTTCAACAAAATAGCACCATCTGTACTATGTGTTACCTCTGGGTGAAACTGTATACCAAAAGTACGTGTACCCTTAACCTGATATGCTGCAACACGCACTTTGTCTGTGCTGGCAATAATATCAAAATTTGCTGGTACCTCTTTGATCGTATCGCCATGCGACATCCATACCTGAGACTGCACAGGTACACCTGCCAATAATTCATTTTCATTATTGACAAATTGCAGATTTGCGCGACCATACTCACGGATTTCAGATGGCAATACATCTCCGCCCGATTGTTGAGCAATGTATTGTGCACCATAACACACTCCTAAAAGTGGAAAACGCTCCTGAATAGCGACAAAATCAATTTGAGGTGCATCCTCTTGTCGAACGGAAAAGGGACTTCCTGAGAATATAACACCTTTCACAGATTCGTCAAAATCTGGCAATTTATTAAACGGGTGTATCTCACAATACACATTTAGTTCTCTGACACGTCTTGCAATTAATTGCGTGTACTGAGACCCGAAGTCTAGAATGATAATTTTTTCTGGCATGCTGCAAAGGTAAGTATTACGAATGAATTATTAAATGTCAAATCAGGAAATAATACCTGCTTTTAACAGTTCAATTTCCATTTCTTTTTGTAGTTTTAGGGCCTCTTCACGTGCGCGTTCTGCAAAATCACGTCCTTTCGAAGCATATATAATTCCTCTTGTGCTATTGACCAAGAGTCCACAGTCTTTATTCATACCATATTTGCAAACATCTTCCAATGACCCCCCCTGTGCACCGACCCCCGGTACCAATAGGAAATGTTCTGGAGCATGCTCACGAATTTTAATAAAGCCTTCCCCTCTCGTTGCACCGACCACATACATTAAATTGTCGGTACTGCCCCAGGTATTTACTTTATCGATGACTTGTTCAAATAACTGAAGCCCTTCCTTGTTTTCAAAATTCTGAAAATCTAAACTTCCCTCATTAGAGGTCAAGGCTAATACAATAGCCCATTTATCTTTGAACTCCAAAAAAGGTGTAACCGAATCTTTTCCCATGTAAGGAGCAATGGTTATGCTATCAAATCCTAAACCGGAGTTTGACTCATCAAAAAAAGCCATAGCATAACGACCTGAAGTATTTCCAATATCACCCCGTTTGGCATCAGCAATACTAAAACAATCTTTCGGTAATGCTGCCCAAGTTTTTTGAAGCGACTGCCACCCTTTTAATCCGTAACATTCATAAAAGGCAATATTGGGCTTATAAGCGACACATAAATCAGCTGTAGCATCAATAATAGCTTTATTGAAACTATAGATCGGATCCTCATCATCCAAAAGGTGCTCAGGAATCTTAGTAAGGTCTGTGTCCAATCCGACACATAAAAACGAACGTTTCTCTTTAATTTGATGGATAAGTTCTGCTCTGGTCATGCTAATGTATAGATCGTAATTATTTATTGATTAAATCTTGAATAAAGGTTGCCACATCGGGTGTAGAGTAATCGGCCATACCCTCATGCCGTGTCGCTAACTTGCCATCCTTGCCCAAAATCACGGTACTTGGAATAGACTCTGAAAGCCATTCTTTGGGAATATCGCTGTTTGGGTAACTAATCGGCAAGGTTAACTTCTCATTCTTGACAAAAGCAGCAGCCTTCTCTTTATCACCCTCTATCTCCACAATCAGAAATACAATATTCGGATTGTCCTTAAATTTATCGTAAAGCACATTAATAGAAGGCATCTCGGCTCGGCATGGCCCACACCAAGTCGCCCAAAAGTTGATAAAAACGACCTTACCCTTTAAGTCCGCTACTTGAATGGTTTCGCCCATCGGATTAACAAAAGAAACGGTGTTGCTGACAGGTTTCGCTACAGCATCAATTGGCTCGGCAACCTCTTTTGGTGCTTCCAATGTCGGTTTAAATAAACCGATTTTCATCAGCATCTGTTGAAAATAGCTCCTACTCGTCGGCCATATTAATAAACCAATAAGTAGTACAAATACAACATTCCCGATTATCTTTTTTGTTTTTGGATTCATAAAGAATAATTACGGCAGATTAAGCGTCAAATTTGTCCAACAATTTTAGCAAAGTCGCAAAGTCTTTTGGATAAGGCGCCTCAAACACCATCTTCACACCATTCAATTCAAACTCAACATGTTTGGCATGTAGGGCAAAACGTTTCATGATCGGTTGCTCCTCCTCATCCTTGGATAAGGTATAGCCCCTTTTCTTTATTTGTGACAAATAAACGGGTTTACCGCGGTACATGCTATCTCCTACGATTGCAGCGTGCTGCGTTGCCAAGTGGATACGGATTTGGTGCATACGTCCGGTAATCGGTTTACACTCCACCAAGGTGTAATTCTTATAGTATTTAAGCGAATTAAAGATAGTTTCGGCTGGTTTACCATTGGCACGGTCAATAGAGACACTTTTGTTGCCCTGATTCAAAATAGGCAAATCAACCACGAGATCCTGAAAAGTGTGTGTACCACCAATGATTGCATGGTAGATCTTGTTAACTCTCCTTTTTTCGAATGCAATGGAAATCGAGCGGTAAGTTTCCGGATTTTTCGCAATCAATAAAATACCTGAAGTCTCCTTATCCAAACGATGGCAGACTTGAGCGTCAGCATGATATTTCTTTGCCAAACGGAGAATGTTAATCTCTCCCCCCTCCCTTTCGTCCAAAGAAGCAACAAAAGGTGGTTTATTTATAACAATCAAATTTTCATCCTCATGGATTATTAATTCTGAAAATTTGGGAAATTTAAATAGACGGGTTTCATTCTGTATCATTTTACAAAAATACAAAACACAAGGCAGAATATTGGCCAATGTATGATAAAAACCTTACTTTTGGGCATATAATATAAGTTAAGATGTCTGTAAACAAAGAAATAAAACGAGTAAGCACAGCGATGCTACAAGCAATGAAAGACCGCAAAGAGAAGATTTCTATGCTGACGAGCTACGATTACTCCATGGCCAAAATGGTGGACAGCGCTGGTGTGGATGTCATTCTAATCGGAGATTCTGCAGCCAATGTATTCGCCGGCTATGAAACTACCCTGCCCATTACCCTCGACAATATGATCTATCACGCAGCAGCAGTTGCCCGGGGTACCGAACGCGCCATGGTCTTAGCAGACTTACCTTTTGGTAGCTATCAAGGCTCGGCCAATGAGGCTTATAATGCTGCTGTTCGCATGATGAAGGAATCTGGTGCCCACGCCCTGAAATTAGAAGGTGGCCTAGAGATCATCGAAAATATCAGAAAAATTATTTCCGGTGGAATCCCCGTTTGTGGACATTTGGGCTTAACACCGCAATCCATTAATAAGTTTGGAAATTTTGGTGTACGTGCCAAAGAGGAACAAGAAGCAGCCAAGCTTATGGAAGATGCCTTAGCCCTACAAGAAGCAGGTTGTTTTGCCATCGTATTGGAGAAAATTCCAGCAGCTCTAGCAAAGACAGTAACCGAAAAATTGGCTATTCCAACAATTGGAATCGGTGCTGGCGCAGATTGTGATGGACAAGTGCTCGTGATCAATGACATGTTGGGCATGAATGCTGACTTTAAACCTAAGTTTATGCGGCATTTCGCCAATCTACATGAGCAGATCACTACAGCAGTAAGTAATTATGTAGCTGAAGTCAAAGCAGTCCAATATCCAAACACTGAAGAACAATACTAAGTAAAGCGCTATGAGATTGTTGATTATAGGACTAATTCTCCTTGTGGCCTATCTGATGCTTCGAAAAAAGTTTAATTTTTTCGAAGCATCAGACACGAGTTCCAAAAACTTAAAATCGGGATTCCAATTGATAGAAGCACCAGCTGCTCTTATTCAATCCACCTTAAAGAAAACAATCTCCAATGTCATCATGGGCCTGGTGCTGATCCTCATCACGGTGTTACTCTTTGTCAAAATTAAAATCGTGTTGCTTCTCCTCCCCATAGCCTTCTTTTTAATTGGATACCTCTTTCTTTTCAACAATCACTTCAGCAAGATCAAAAGCCAACAGATCTGGTTTAACGCCAAAACAAATGAAGTTTTTGTTGAGCAGCTTAAGGCAGAAAACTATGCTTTTAACATTTTCCAAGATGTACGAGCTGTACAAAAGATTGAATCTGTCCAAACAACAAGAGGTTTACTCTATGGCTATTATCGGATAAAACTAAAAGATCAGCTCTTAGAAATCCCCTATTTACTGGCTGAAAATAAACCGACCAACAATCTGTTTTTTGATACGCTTACCCAAAACTTTAAAATTGAAACACAGAAAAGAATTTTCCCAATCATTTAACACTTAGTAAATTGCAAATACAAAAGAAAAATGGTACATTTAGGTTAATCAATAATACATTGTTAAAACCAAAATATTTTATACTATGGGAAAAGGTGATATCAAAACCAGAAGAGGAAAAATATCAAATGGTTCTTTTGGAAAAAGAAGGCCACATTTATCGAAAGCTTCCATCAAGCCGAAAGTAGGTGATGCAGCACCAAAAGAAGTTGAACAGAAAGCAGCTAAAACGAAAAAATAGTACACATAAAGCTAGAACAGGTTTCTAGCTTTTTTTATAGCATGTAGTCCCATTAGTGGATATACGGGCAAATTCATTGTTATCTTGTAGTCTGTATTGTAAAATCCTTTTGACAACCGGTATCATCATTAGAATAAACCTATCTTTATCCGTCAAATCAAAAAACCACATAAGGACTATACCGCATGAATAAAAAAACGACCCTCTACATCATTTTAGCCTGTGCTGTCATTGGAGGGGGATATTTCCTCTTAAATCCAAAAAAAGACAAGAAAGAAAGCGATAAATCTGCTATCAGAAAGGATGCCCCTATCCCTGCACAGGCGATTATTGCAAAGTCATCTGTAGCGGATCGTTCCATCAATTTGTCTGGAAGTATTGATGCCGAAGAAAAGGTGGAGATCAGAAGCGAAGTCAGTGGTCGAATTACAAAAATCTACTTTTCTGAGGGGCAGCGAATCCAACAAGGACAGCCCTTGATCAAGATTGATGATATCGAGCTACAGGCGCAGATTAAACAGGCGCAAACAACAAATCAGTTAAATGCCGAAAATGAGCGTCGTGCAAAACTTTTGCTCCAAAAGGGCGCGATCAGCCAGGAAGAATTTGATATCGCCAGTGCAGCACTTAAAACTTCGCAGGCCCAGATCCAGCTGATTCAGGCACAGATTTCCAAAACAACCATACGTGCACCATTTAGCGGGATGATCGGCTTAAGGAATATTTCCGTTGGTGCTATCGTCTCATCCAATACGCTAATCGCAAATTTGGTCAAGGACAATTCAGTTAAGATTACCTTCGCTATTCCAGAGAAATACAGCAACGTCGTCAAACTAAACACTCCCATCGAATTTAGTGTTGCCAATGACCCTACAGTCATCAAAGCAAATATCTATGCCATAGAGCCTGAAGTATCCCTGAATACCCGCACCCTGACTGTCCGTGCGCGGGCAGCAAATGAACAAGGTCGACTTCGGGTAGGGTCTTTTGTCAATGTCATCCTTCCGATAGAAGTGGAAAACGACGCTATCGCTATCCCAACAGAAGCGATCGTTCCGGTCCAAGATGGAAAAAAAGTCTTTATATTACAGAATGGACTGGCCAAAGAAACCAAAGTTGAAACTGGCGCCCGCACCGATAAGGAGATTGTTATCCTATCGGGTATAAGTGCTGGAGATACCGTATTGACAACAGGTGTTCTCGCATTAAAAGATGGAGTGAAGGTTAAAGTATCATTAGCTAACTAACTGTACATGAATTTATCTGCCGTTTTTATTAAGCGCCCTGTGCTAACCATTGTCGTCAATATTACGATTATTCTATTTGGCTACATTGGCTTTAGCTTTCTGGGTGTGCGTGAATACCCTTCCATTGATCCGGCGATCGTATCGGTGCGCACCAACTATGCTGGTGCCAATCCCGATATTATCGAATCCCAGATCACCGAGCCTTTAGAGAAAGCGATTAACTCCATCGATGGTATCCGCAACATATCCTCCTCCAGCAATCAGGGATCCAGCAATATCACCATCGAATTTGATTTAAAGAAAAATCTGGAAGAGGCCGCCAATGACGTCCGTGACAAGGTGTCCCAAGCAGTGAGAAGTTTGCCTCAGGATATCGATGCTCCTCCCGTTGTGTCAAAAGCCGATGCGGACTCCGACCCCATCATTACGCTCACCTTGCAAAGCGAAACGAGGGATAAACTATCATTGAGCGACTATGCCGAAAATGTTATCTCCGAAAGATTACAGACCATCCCCGGCGTCAGTAGCACGCAAATCTATGGTCAAAAACGATATGCCATGCGGCTATGGCTCAACCCCGACCGGATGGCAGCCTACGGCATTACCGCCTCCGATATTCGTACCGCACTAAATAACCAAAATGTTGAATTACCTTCTGGTAAAATTGTTGGTAATACCACCGAATTAACTGTAAAAACAGTAGGAAACCTTTCAACACCGGAGCAATTTAACAATATTGTCCTAAAAGCAGATAGTACGCGCTTGGTTAAGTTTATAGACATTGGCCGTGCCGAAATTGACGCAGAAAATTTAGAGACCAAAATGGTCAGTAATGGCAAACAACTGGTCGGCGTTGCCATTATTCCACAGCCAGGTACAAATTACCTTGATATAGCCGACAATTTTTACAAGATGCTCGATCAGATGAAAGAAGATATCCCACAGGATATCAGTATCAATATCGCATCCGACAACACCAAATTCATCAAAAAATCCGTTGTAGAGGTTGCTGAGACCTTACTGATTTCCATCGTCTTGGTTACGCTGATCATCTATTTCTTCTTTCGCGACTGGGGAATAGCCTTGCGACCGCTATTGGATATCCCAGTTTCATTGATCGCGACTTTTTTTATCATGTACATTTTTGGCTTTTCGATCAATGTACTTACCCTGCTTGCAATTGTATTGGCCACAGGGCTCGTAGTCGATGATGGGATTGTCGTTACCGAAAACATTTTTAAGAAAGTTGAAGAAGGCATGTCCCCTATTGAAGCTGCTTTAAAGGGCTCAAAGGAGATTTTCTTTGCTGTTATTTCCATTTCCATTACACTTGCTTCTGTTTTCTTACCTGTCATATTTCTGGAGGGATTCGTCGGCCGACTGTTTCGGGAATTCGGTGTGGTCATCGCGTCGGCTGTATTGGTATCAGCCTTTGTTTCACTGACGTTGACTCCTATGCTTAATGCTTACCTGATTAAGGGCGGCGGTCACAAAAAGACCCGCTTTTATGAATGGACTGAACCGATGTTTGTGAAAATGAACAAAGGTTACGCCAATTCCCTGGATAAATTCATGAAATTCAAATGGATAAGCTTCCCCATCTTATTGATCTGTTTTGTCATCATTGCGGTGATTTTCTCCTCGATCAAAAAAGAAACAGCTCCTTATGACGACCGGAGTGCCATAATGGTCAATGTTACTGGACCCGAGGGAGCAACCTATGAATACATGGATCGTTATATGCAGGAACTGGATAAACTGGTTTACGATTCGATTCCGGAAAATAAGATCAGTTTGAATATCACCTCTCCAGGTTTCGGGGCAAGTTCTGTCAACTCTGGGCGTATTCGGATGACCCTGGTCGATCCGGAAGAACGCACAAGGTCACAAGATGATGTTGCAAAAGAGCTGACCAAATGGACAAAAAAATACGATGGGGTACGTGTCAATGTATCGCAGACGCCAACCATTTCAATGAACCGTCGAGGCGGTTTACCAGTGCAATATATTATTCAGGCACAAAACTTTGAAAAGCTTCAGGAAAAAATACCGGAATTTATGAATGAGGTGAATAATGATCCGACATTCTCAACAACAGATATCAATCTGAAGTTTAACAAACCCGAACTTCATGTCGAGATCGATCGCTTAAAAGCCTTAAGTATGGGCGTATCTGTACTCGATGTATCCCAATCCCTTCAATTATTGTTAAGCGGTCAGCGTTTTGCTTATTTTATGCGTGATGGCAAGCAATATCAGGTGATTGGGCAGGTTGATAACAATAGACGGGCAACACCAACAGATCTGACTTCAATTTATGTGCGCAATAATATCGGACAGCTCATACAACTCGATAACGTTGTCAATGTCAAAGAAGAAAGTAGTCCGCCTCAACTATACCACAATAATCGGTATATGTCTGCGACAGTGTCTGCAGGCTTGGCTCCGGGCATGAGTATGAGTGACGGTATCGCTGCAATGGATCGTATCAAGGAGAAAGTATTGGATCAAAGTTTTACCACTGACCTCAGTGGCGAATCCCGTGATTTCGTCGAAAGTAGTTCCAATACTCTATTTGCTTTTGGATTGGCCCTACTGTTGATCTATTTGATATTAGCAGCTCAGTTTGAAAGCTTCCTAGATCCTTTTATCATCATCCTTACAGTCCCAATGGCTGTCGCCGGTGCACTGATCAGTCTATGGTTATTTGATCAGACCTGGAATATATTCAGCCAGATCGGAACCATTATGTTGATAGGTCTCGTGACGAAAAACGGGATCTTGATTGTTGAATTTGCCAACCAGATGCGGGAAGAAGGTATGGAAAAATTTGAAGCGATCATGCACTCGGCCGAATCACGCTTGCGACCGATCTTAATGACCAGTCTGGCCATTGCACTCGGTGCATTACCCATTGCGATGTCCCTAGGTGCGGCCTCTACGAGCCGTATAGGTATGGGGGTTGTCATCGTCGGTGGTACCATATTCTCGTTGATACTGACCTTGTTTATTATCCCTGCAATTTATTACATGTGGTCAAGACCAAAGAAACACAGACCTGAATTTGATAACATAAAAAGCTACGAATAGATCAGACATGAAGAGAAATGTAATCATAACACTGCTGCTTAGTTTCATCCTAATTCAAGCCCATGCACAACAAATGTTGACGCTAGAAGAAGCATTGACAACCACTTTGAGCAACAACTTTAATATCCTTTTGGCCAAAAATGACAACAAAATAGACATTGAAAACACAAGCCTCGGTAGTGCTGGAATGCTGCCTGCAGTCACCGGAACTTTTAGCAGGAGCAATTCTATCCAAAATTCCCGGCAAGTAAGAAATGACGGGCAGGTGCAGCAGATTTCCAACGCGAAAAACGACAACATGTCCTATGGAGTCAATCTCAACTGGACAGTATTTGACGGATTCGGTATGTTTGCCCGTCGCGATAGGTTCAAAGAAATACAGCGTCAAGGTGAGGCCGAAATCAAATTTGAGGTAATCAGTCAATTGAGTGAAGTTATCGCTACCTATTACGGTTTAGTGCAACAAAAGCGTTTATTGAATGCTTTAGATACGACCATTACCCTGTCTCAATATCGCGTTACCCTAGCCGAGAACCGTTTGGAGATCGGAAAGGGATCTAAATTAGATTTACTGAATGCAAAAGTAGATCTAAATACTGATCAGACCAATTTGCTACGTCAACGGGAGAGTTTCCAAAACACCAAGACCTACCTGAACCAGCTCATGACCCGTGATCTAGGCATAGATTTTCAAGTTGAAGACGAAATGAAATTGAATACCGACCTTAAACTGGGCGATCTGATCCAGATCGCGGATCAACAGAATCCGCAGGTACAGCTCGCGCTTATCAACAGACGAGTTGCCGAACTAAACCTAAAAGCAGTAAAAGCAGAACGTTATCCCAAAATAGGCCTGAATACAGGCTATAACTGGAATGAATCCCACTCCTCATTGGGTTTCTCCACTGAGAACAAAAATAAAGGTCTCAACTACGGCGTTACTGCTTCCCTGAATATCTTTAATGGATTTATTCAAAACAGAAATGAAAGGATTGCCAAATTTCAGGTACAAAGCACCGAAATACAGATCCAACAACAAAAGCAGAGTATACAGGCACAAGTTAGGACACTATTTCAAACCTATATCACTAACATCGAATTAGCGGACGTAGAAAAAAAGAATGAGGAGCTCGCCAAAGAAAATCTAAATATCACCATGGATAAATTCCGTATAGGAACAATCACGACCCTTGAGGTTAGAACGGCGCAACTAAATTATATCAATGCCATGACACGAAGCTATACTGCACAATACGATGCAAAGGTTTCGGAAATACGCCTGAAAGAATTAACAGGCGAAACATATTAGTTTTCATGAATTATTTTGCTGCAAGTGAGCAGCAGAACCAATCTGTTCACATTGGAAATTGACTATTAAAAAAGCTCCTGAAAAATTTCAGGAGCTTTTTTTATCGGAAGTCGTTCTTATTAATAGTCAATTGCAATAATAGACCGAAGTGGGATCAATACGCCACTTTTGATCTGGATATATCTATCGGTTAATGACCACACTGTGGTTTCGATACGCTTTGGTCCGGAATCTGTTTGAAAGGCTATTTCAGTCTTGGATTTAAATTCGTTTCCCAACCGAAGGGCCCCTTTCAATTTATCCATAAAACTCGATGACTTATCTTCACTCGCAGGGATAAATTTAAATTGAGGAATTTCCTCTTTAGCTATTAGTTCTCCAACCATAATATTAGCATTTAATGTGTAAATTTAATGTTTCGCGTTACACTAGATATAACGTGATAAAACCAATCTTATTTTATTATTTTATGCCATTGGCTTATTTAAATCTACCTAATCCGATGATAATAATCAATTAAATATTTGAAAACTATCATTTATTTTACAATAAAAAAACGATTGACAGCTTTCCGCTTTTTTGTCTATTTATGCCCAAAAACTACCCAACAGTTTATATTATCGGAATATCTTAAAATTTTGTCATTTCATTTTGAATTTAAGCCACAAATCAGTCATATTGCCTAATTTTGCAAAAAACTAAACAACAGATGGAAAAATCAGTCTTTGAGAAAAACTGGGAAATTTATTTCACACAATGTTACTCCAATGGTCGTATCCGTTTCTCCGACTTGTCAAATATTCTTCAACTTACTGCTGGCGAACATGCGACCAATGTTGGTTTCGGTTTTAAAGAAATGGCCAAACACAACCAAACTTGGGTGCTCAGTCGAATGCGTATTGAAATCAACAGATTACCCAAATGGATGGACATTGTCCAGGTAAAAACATGGATACAAGAACTAGAAGGTGCGCGCTCTACACGTAATTTCGAAATTTTGGTGAATGGGCAGGTGTATGTCACGGCGACAAGCTATTGGGCGGTAATCAATACCGTAAAAAGAAGTTCCGAAGATCTGGCTATTTCGGCTGCGGGCTTTACAACTTACCCCGATCGCCCTGCAACACAACGACCATTCTCAAAGTTGGATATTTCTCAGCTTGTCAAAAATATAGATCAATATATTGTCAAGTTATCCGACCTTGATATTGTCAATCATGCCAATAATGTCAAATACCTGGATTGGTGTATGGATAGACTCCCAATCGAACTCGTGCTGACCAATCAGATCAAATCGTTGGAGATGAATTACCTCAGAGAACTTCGTTACAATGACACAGTGGACATTAACGGCGATTCAACGGATAAAGGCTATTTTATGACCGTGACAAAACAACAACGTATTCATTTTGCACTGGAAGTAGAAACTAAATAACAATAAAATAAAAAAGGAGGCTTGGGCCTCCTTTTTTATTTTGCGCAAAGCATATGTACTATGCAAATGCCTTGTCTCCTTTTTTGTAAGGAAAGTTCCCGTCATATTTTCCAGGAATTTTGACAAAACGTAATGCTTTTGTACAACCCAATTCTGAGTTAAAGAAACCTGTCAACGTCAATTGCTTAAACATTGTGAACCAGTGTGGTGGATCATTTTCTACGTAATTATACAATTGATTTTGTTTTTCTTTGTTTTTCTCCAGGATGTCCTTTTGCTCTTCAGCTTGTTTCTTATTAAACTCATTTGCTTCTTTATCCAAAGCTGCTGCTACCGCTGTGCGATCTGCAGCCGAAAGCTCAAGGAAAGGTTTTCCTTTGACTTCTTTTGCTTTATTATCCAAGCTTGCAAGACCAGTTATAAATGCTTTTTGTTGCTTTTCAGTGTAACAGTCACGGACCATCACAGGAATAAAGCTTCCTACACCAGCTTCTTTCGCTCCAGGAGTAGCTGTCGCAGGTAAAATAGCCTCAGCTAGATCGCCCAACAAATCTGTCGTTTTTGCTTCAAATAAGCCTTCCACATCCTTTGTAGCCGAACGCGTACAGCCTTCCAAAAATAAATTGGCGCCGATAACGGTACCTCCTAAAATCAAGGCAACCCGTTGTAATGCTTCTCTTCTATTCATACTACTAAATATCTTAATTTTAGAAATTATATTTCATTTCCCAACCTTGTCTGTAATTACGTTTGACATACTGATTCACATGATCAAAGTTTGTCACACGCATATTGTCATTATCCCATAACAATTTTAGATTACGTCCTGGATATTTTCCATCTAAACGTAAATCAGCGCCTCTAATTGCTAGGTTAGCCATCAACAAAGCTTCAGTTAATGGACCAGCAATTTCAAATGGTGAACTTACTTCTTTTTTACCATAACCAGCTTGACAAGCTTCCACCCATTGTGCATAGTGGCCTGACTCTTGTCCCGGTACACGTGCATATTTCTGAGCAACTTGATCTTTTCTTGATGTTGGTAACAAACGTGCATTTTGACCGTAAGTATCCGCAAGGATCTTACCTTTGGTACCGACTAACAAGATACCGTTACCACCATCACCGAAGATTTCATTTGGTCCCAGTTCATCCGGACGTGCAGGTTGAATACCACCGTCCATCCAATGTAATGTTACAGGACCATTTGTACGCGGTGTTTTAGGGAATGTTAATGTCGCATGACTTGATGGCGGGCAGCTCTCAGGGAAATAACCACGTTTGAACTCATCCACATAAACAGAACCTACAGTTGCCTGTACATCTTGCACATAAGTCAGACCTAAGGTACTGAAAGGAACTTCCAACAAGTGACAACCCATATCACCCAATGCACCAGTACCGTAATCCCACCAGCCACGCCAGTTGAACGGCACCAATTTATCTACATACTCCTTGTGAGGAGCAGTTCCCAACCAAAGATCCCAATCCAATTCTTTCGGAATTTCAGCCTTACCTGTAGGCCATGCAATACCGGAAGGCCATACTGGACGGTCAGTCCAGCAATATACTGTATGTACATCACCGATTAAACCAGCTTCGTACCATTCACGGACAAAACGTGGCCCATCGTTGGATGCCCCTTGGTTTCCCATCTGGGTTACAACTTTATATTTCTTCGCGGCATGCGTCAGTGCTCTTGCTTCCCAGACATCATGAGTCAATGGTTTCTGAACATAGACGTGCTTGCCCAATTGCATCGCTGCCAAGGCCTGAATCGCATGTTGATGATCTGGAGTAGAAACAGAAACAGCTTCAATGCGTTTATGCTCTTTGTCCAACATCTCCCGATAATCTTTATAATATTTTGCTTTTGGGTAACGTTTCAACGCACCCGCAGCACGACGATCATCCACGTCACATAAGAAAGCGAGATCCGCTTTACCTGAATCATGAAATGAGTTAATGTCGCTGAATCCTTTACCACCTACACCAATACCAGCTATTTGTAACTTATCACTAGGAGCGATGAAACCATTTCCTCCTAATACATGACGAGGAACGATCATAAAGGCTGCCGCAGCGGTTGCCGCAGTCTTTAAGAAATCTCTTCTACTCGACTTATTTGAGTTATTTTCCATTGTTATCAATCTTTAGCTATTAGATATTACCTTTTTTCAATTCACTAACTGCATAATCGACCGCACGCGCAGTAAGTGCCATATAAGTAAGTGAAGGGTTGACACAACCAGCAGAAGTCATACAAGCACCGTCTGTAACAAATACATTCAACGCATCCCAAACCTGGTTATTACCGTTCAATACCGATGTTTTAGGATCGAGCCCCATACGCGCTGTTCCCATCTCATGGATACCTTGGCCAAGTCCATATACGTTGTCATATGTATAGGTATCTTTTACGCCAATGCTTTCCAGCATTTCCTTCATTTCATTTTGCATGTCAGCACGCATCTTCAATTCATTATCTTTGATTTCGGCATCAAATGATAATACAGGCAAACCCCATTTATCTTTTTTGCTTTTATCAAGCGTAATTTTATTTTCATGGTACGGTAAGGTTTCTCCGAAAGCCGTAAAGCCCACGTTCCAGTTACCTGGTTCACAGATAGCATCTTTCCATGCACCACCAACTTCCATCTCTGCAACAGCACCAGACCAACGGCCTCTACCTGCGGCACCTTGATAGCCAAATCCACGAACGTAATCACGTTTCTTCGTATCGCCATCAACGTTTACAAAACGTGGCACATATAAGCCTGTTGGACGACGTCCAAAAACATAGCTATCCAAATATCCTTCCACATTACCACCGGCACCACAACGGAAGTGGTGATCCATTAAATTGTGACCAAGCTCTCCACTGCTACTTCCAAGACCACCTTCCCATACGTCGGTAGCTGAGTTCATCAATACCCAAGTCGAATTTAGTGCCGATGCGCACACAAAAATAACCTTAGCAAAGAACTCATAGGTTTTGTTTGTTTCAGCATCAACAATTTCAACACCCTTCGCTTTTTTCGTATTTTTATCGTAGATAATCTTTGTAACAATAGAAAACGGACGTAATGTTAGGTTGTTCGTTTTTTTCGCTGCCGGTAAAGTTGCCGATTGTGTACTAAAATAAGCACCAAAGTTACAACCTAACCAACATTGATTTTGATATTGACAGTTGACACGGCCCTCATGTGGCACAGTGATATTCGCTGTCCGTCCCATAATGAAATGACGCTTGCCACCGTATTGTTTTTTCAATCGTTCAGCCAAATCCTTTTCAACAATATTCATCGGCATTGGCGGCATATAATCACCGTCAGGAAGCGAAGCAACCCCGTCTCTATTCCCAGAGATACCAGCAAATTTTTCCGCATAGCTATACCAAGGTGCAATATCTTTATAACGGATCGGCCAATCTACCCCATGCCCATCTTTCAAGTTAGCCTCGAAATCTAGGTCACCAAGGCGATAAGATTGTCTACCCCACATTAATGATCTACCACCTACATGATACCCACGATACCAATCAAAACGCTTCACCTCTGTATAAGGACTATCTTTCTCATTCGCCCAAAGGTCAAGGTTCTTTTCGTTCAATGGATAATCTCTGCGCAATACTGGATAATCCTCAATCATTTGCTGGGTACGACCACCAGCATGAGGCCATTCCCATGGCATTTTGTTTGGCGCAGTATAATCCTTAATGTGTTCGATGTTACGACCACGCTCTAGCATAATTGTTTTCAGTCCTTTTTCTGTCAATTCTTTCGCAGCCCATCCACCACTTATCCCAGAACCGATTACAATCGCGTCATAAGTATTTGTTGCCATCTCTCTTCTAATTATTTGTTTTTAAATAGTTATTTTTTCTGTTTAGTGTGCAGCCTTGGCATTATCTACTTTCTCATCTTTAAAGAGAGCTAGAAAGATAAAAAACACCACTGCGGCAATAATCGCTGGAACAACCCAAGTATGATTCCAAAATCCAGCTAAATCTGTTGTCTTCAAATCTTTGTATTTGTCACCTACATAACCCGCGACCCAAAAGCCAATCAACTGACCTACACCGTAAGTTGCCAATGTAATCAATCCCTGTGCAGCAGATTTATACTTAACTCCAGCTTTGCTATCTGTATAAATCTGTCCTGAAACAAAGAAAAAGTCATAACAGATTCCATGTAAAGCGATACCGATAATTAACATAAATGAAAGTTCCCCTGCATTGCCATAAGCAAACAGTAGGTAACGGATTACCCACGCCAACATTCCTACCAAGATTGTTTTCTTGAATCCAAATTTTGTAAAGAAAACCGGAAGAGCCAATAAGAAAAGTACCTCAGATGCTTGACCTATCGTCATTTTACCAGTAGCATTTTCCAGCCCAATCTCAGAAAGAAAAGGATTTGCATTGGAATAATAGAATGCTAAAGGAATACAGATTAATACAGAGGATACAAAAAAGATCAAAAAGTTTTTGTCTTTCAACAATTTGATAGCATCTAAGCCAATGATTGATGCAAATGATGGTTTCTCACCTTCGTCCAATTTAACGGGTGGTGTTTTAGGCAATGCGAAAGAGAAGATACCCAATACCAAAGAAGCAATACCCGATAGTAAGAAGGTATTTTTTAATGCGCCTTCAGAAGCCTTTGCATCCCAAAAATAGCTGATAACTAAACCTGCAATGATCCAACCAATTGTTCCCCAGATACGTATTCCTGAGAATTGCTTTTCCGGATTTGTTAATTGGCGAAATGAAACTGAACTAGTTAAAGCCAACGTTGGCATATAAAGAATCATATAAGCCAATACATAAGGATAAAAAGTAGACATATCGGCCGCACCATACATCTGATACATTAATACGGCACCGACCAAGTGCAAAACACCCAAAATACGTTCGGCATTAAAATAACGATCGGCAATCATTCCTACAATAAAGGGAGCGATAATCGCACCCAATGACTGTGTCGAGAATACATTGGCCTTTTCAAATTCTGTTGCATGCAGATTCTTACTCAAAAAAGTGCCTAATGTGACAAACCATCCCCCCCAAATAAAAAATTCAAGGAACATCATGAAGGATAGTTTAAATTTTATTGTTGATGAAATCATAAATAAATGGTGTTTTACAATACTACTAATTGGTTTTACCTGCTCAATTTAAGAAATTAAATCTAATTGTCAATAGTACACTATTAAAATATTACAAAAAGCTATCGACCTCACGGTAGGCAGTTACCAATCTGTCTTCTCCCTCTTTACCGGGCTTAGAATTACCATGTTCCATACCCATTATACCCCTATATCCTTTAGTATGAATATGTTTGAAGACATTTTTATAATTGATCTCTCCTGTAGTGGGTTCTTTACGGCCCGGATTATCACCAATTTGAATATAGGCAATTTCATCCCAGCAACGGTTCATGTTAGCAATCAAATCCCCTTCTGTACGTTGCATATGGTAGATATCGTACAATATTTTACAAGAAGGACTATTGACAGCCTTACACATCGCATAGGTTTCATGCGTCTGTTGTAAAAATAATTCCGGCGTATCACTTAGAGTCTCTAGCACCATCACCAGACCATGTGGTTCGAAGATCTCTGCCCCTCTACGCATCGCCTCAAGGATATTGCTGAATTGATTTCCCCAAGGTAATCTCCGTTCATAAAATCCAGGGACTACCGTAAGCCATTTTGCATTACAGCGCTTGGCCGCTTCTACAGACTTATGACAGGTTTCGACAAATTTGTCTAAGAACTCTTTTTTACCTGTCGCTAAGGAAGGCATCCAATTTTGACCGCCATCAACGACAAATACACCCATCGTCATTCCCAATTTAGCCAATAGGTCTCCTACTTTCTTTTGCTCGTCCAATGTACGACCGAGGTAACCGTTATCTTCAATTCCCCTGAAACCCAAATCATGCATATAGCGGATTTCGTCCAGAAAGTTGTCCCCTGCGTGATTCTTGAACATCCCTTGATGTGGTGCATAATTTAGATTGAATGTCTTTCCTTTATCCATCATATTGGTCGCATTTTGGTTTGTTGAGGCAAATGTATGCCCAGATAATCCGGCTCCAGCGGCCAAAAGGCCACTTTTTATAAAATCAGATCTTTTCATTTTGTTTATAGTTGATTAATTTTTAAATAATTTACCAAATCCATCTGAATAAATCGTCTGAATGGCTTGGTTTTTATTCTTATAAATGACAAAAACTTCCACGTCTTTCAATTTCCTGGCCTTCGCGATAATCTCTGTCGGTTCCATTCCCATAAAGTAGTTGTCCAAAGCATCAGCATCCATGGCGGTTCTGGTATATACAGTAACACTTAATACACTGGTTGTATAAGGGAATCCTGTAACTGGATTAATATGATGCCCTAGTTTTTTATCCTTATATTTAATAAATTTCTCAAAACTACCAGCTGTGGTTAGCGCACCGGAGTTGAGTTGGACAACCGCTGTCATGATATCCTCCTGCTTGTTTTCGTCGGGCTGGACAATCCCAATGGAAAAGCCCTTTTGTCCTGGTGGAGTTCCCGAAGCTCTAATTTCACCGCCTACTTCCACCATATAATTGGAAATTCCTTTATGTTCGAGGTAATCAGCCAGCACATCGACGGTATACCCTTGTGCGATACCATTGACATCAATCTTAACCCCCTGCTTTTTCTTGATTAGCTGCTTGCGATTGACTTTAAGATGATGCATGCCTACAAATTGTTTCGCGGCGTAAACTGTTGCCGAATCCGGAGCAACCTGACTTTTTTTAACACCAAAGCCCCAAAGGTTGACCAGTGGGGCAATAGTAATATCGAATTGGCCTTTAGATAGTTTGTTGTATCGGAATGAAGCCGCAATGACATAGGCCATATGCTTATCCATTTCAATCTGCATAATGCTGTCTTGGTTGAACAAGGATATTTTCGAATCCTTGCGATAGATCGACATGGATAGATCGATAACTTTTAAGATGCTATCAATCTCCGACCGCCTGACAAGACTATCCGAAGCGAAATAAGTAACGTGAAACTGCGTGCCTTGTGCGGGGCCTTCCAGGCGAATCTTGCTTAACTCTTTTTGACCAGTTTGTGCCTGTAAACCAAGCGCCCCAATAATAAAAAAGAATATACAGCAGATTTCCCTATTTAGCCCCATCACTGCACTGCTATTAAATATAAAGGTTTGTATTTTGACCGGGGTTTGCTACAGCGTAAAAACCCTCTGTATCAGGAAGTAATTTCGGTTTAGCATCCCACGCCAGTACATCCGGCCCCAATTTGATCGTTGATTTCAATGCCTCATCCCATTTGATAACCTTACCTGTATAACAAGCAATACGTCCGATGATCCCCGTTAACGTGCTATAAGCACCATATTCTGCATTGTCAAACTTATACTCACCTTTAGTGATTGCTTCAAAAAGTTCTTTGTGTTCTTGTTGGTAAGGATTTGGATTACCTTTCGCGTCATGGCGATAGATCTCCTTACCTTTCCAATCATACAATACAGCCTGTCCACCAGCCGAAAGATATACACGACCTTTTGTCGCCTGAAACTGCTCATCAACGCGATTTTGTATTCCTTCAAAATGTCGACATTGGCTATATACCACACTGTTGTCTGCATAGGTCAGTTCGAGCGCAAAATTATCATAGATTTCGCCGTATTCTTTACCTGTACGGTGTGCTCTACTTCCTGTACCTTGGATCGATACCGGATAAGAACCTTTCACCCAGTTGGCAATGTCAATGTTGTGTACATGTTGCTCAACGATGTGGTCACCACACAACCAGTTGAAATAATACCAGTTACGCATCTGATATTCCATTTCAGATTGTTCTGGTTTACGTGGGCGTACCCATACCCCGCCCGAATTCCAATACACCTGTCCTGAAGTAATATCACCGATTGCGCCGTCATGGATACGCTTGATCGCTTCACGATAGTTGGTCTGATAGCGACGTTGCAAACCGACGACAACATTCAATTTTTTGCGTTTAGCCTCAGCAGCCGCACGTATAACTTGTTGCACACCTGGAATATCAACAGCAACAGGTTTCTCCATAAAAACATGTTTTCCCTGACGGATTGCTTCTTCAAAATGTGTTGGTCTAAACCCTGGAGGCGTCGCTAAAATAACAACATCAGCTAATTTAATAGCCTCTTTATAAGCATCAAATCCTACAAATTTATGGTTATCGCTGACATCGATTTTATCTTGCCATTTCTCTTTAAGCGTATTATATGTACTATCTAAATTATCTTTAAATGCATCAGCCAAAGCAACAACTTTGATGTTCGCTCCTGAGCTTAGGGCGTCAAATGTAGCACCGGTACCTCTACCTCCACAGCCAACTAAAGCCACTTTGATGACATCAGAACCAGCAGCATAGGCTCCGGATAAAGGCAGTGAGCTTAACATGGCACCGCCTGCGACCATGGCAGAAGTTTTAATAAAATCTCTTCTTTCTAGATTTTCCATAACAGTTTTATATTGATTATTTTATTTTTTAAAAATCTTTAATTGGTTTTTTATCATAATAAGCCATAATTTCTTCATGACTAGGTGGATTCAACGGTCGTACTAAACGCATACCGACAAATGGTGCTTCGGGAAACCACCAATTACTTTTTGGAACCTGAGGGTCCAATTGTTTCCAAATTGGGTCTGAGGCTCCACGGGCAGCCGAACGAAGATCTGCTGCAGCATGATCGAACGCTCCACCACGGACAACATGCGGATACAAAGTCGTTGGAACGACAACTGGATTCGTTAACACCTTATCTTTACCTTCAGTATAGCTATCGGCTTTGTATTGGTCATAGGTCCATTCCCCCACATTACCATAAATATCATAAAGGCCCCAAGGATTAGGTTTCTTCTCTCCTACAGCATGCGTTTTTTGCTCCGAATTATCTTTAAACCAGGCATAATCACCTAATTGAGCCTCTTTATCTCCAAAAAAATAAGCGGTCTTAGCCCCGGCACGTGCAGCATATTCCCATTCCGCCTCCGTTGGCAGACGATAGAATACACCTGTACGTACATATAACCATTTACAAAATTGAATCGCATTATAGTGCGTCATGGCAAGTGCAGGATGCCCTTCTTTACCAAAACCAAATGTCATATCAAGGTAGGGTTTCGTGGGTCTGGTGACGGCGTCTATTTCCGGCGCAACCTTACCATCTTTGCTTTTTGCGATTTCGTAATCTTTGTACAAAAAAGGCTCAAACAAATCCCAGGTCACTTCATACTGCCCCATCCAGAACGGATCAAGTTTAACCTCATGTACCGGCTTTTCATCATCCTTCCCGCCAGTGACAGATCCCATTTTGAAGCTTCCGCCCGGGATTGCTACCATTTTAAACGAAAGATTGGTCCCTTCAATGGTCTGCTCATAAGGATCAAACTTCTTTTGAGCAATAGCATGTACCCCGGCAAACAGCAAAACAGGAATTAAGAATCTTTTTAACATATTTAGGTTTCTATTTAAAGACTAAAATATAAAATAAGGTGTATACTTTACACTTTGACATTATAACTTTTTTATTACAGTTTAATTCTTACACAAAGGAACCTTTTGTAATAACGGTTTAGCAAGCAGACTTGCCCACTCCACAGGGAGGTTAAGGTTAGTCAAAAAAAGTTCCTTCAATAAAAAAGGTTTTCCATTCGCATGGGAAACCTTTTTATCTTTTTACTGATCCGTACCCCTTATAGCAGGATTTTTCGGCTCACCGCCTTATCTATGGTAATATATCCAGGATAGAATACCGATTGGCCAGCAATATTGATCGAAGGTTTAATTTTTAACGTAAATATTCCCTTTTTATTCTCGTCGCTGGACATTAAAAAATTTTGCAGATCCGAATTCACCAAAAGATCATAAATATTGGTTGCAATACGTACATTGGCCACAGTAGATTCACCAGGTTCAATTTGCAAGGATTGATTGACAATTCCTTCGACAAGCTGCTGGCCACCATATAGAATGATATATTGAAACTTATTGATGGATGCTTTCTTTAGTGTTGGATTATCTATTTTAAGACGAATTACGGCATCCAAAGGAATATCCTTTCGTAAGTAGGCCAAAGCCAGACTCGGTGCCGCCCCGAGGTCAATCTGATTATTTTTAATCAGACGCTGCAGCGACGTCCCTGCCAATCGAATACTGTCCACTGATTCTACGTCAAACTTACATTTCGCCAAGTTCTCGATCTGTGCTTTTTGTCTATTTACTCCGCATCCGGAAATGAATAAGCCCAAAAAGACCAAACATCCAAATAAAATTTTCTTGCTCATAGCCGCTATTTTCCTCCAAATTTATACAAAACTCCCAGTGTAAACAATGGGTAACCAGCTTTTAAATATGTATTGCTTTTAAAACCGAAAACCATACCATTTGTGTATTGCAACTTCCACCCTTTTCCAAGCCCCATCCTGGTATAAAACACAGGCTCAATAAGCATATTATCTTCGTTCTCGACTGGAAGGCCATCTATCGCAAAGTTCTTCATACGCATATTGCTCAATCTAATGATTGTACCGTAGTCAATATCATGTCTATTACCAAACAATTTCAGAGCATCCTTCTTTTCCGATGAAAAATTCACCTGCACGAAAATCTTGTCAAAGTCCATGTCTTGTGTCTCCACAATTGCTTGCCCCATCGTTGACGATCTTTTATCAATTACACTTGTGGTCCCAAGTCCATACCCACCATATACTTCAAATACCCGATTATTTTTCTTACCAAAACGCGTATAGTAACCTATGCCCGCTTCCCCCATTTTCTGCGCGTAGTCCTTGGTATTGGATCCATTGTCTACATAGGATCCATTAGCAATCACAGCAACGTGATCCGTCACTGCCACACCCAAATTTGCTGATACATTTGCCTTTGTATTTATATTTCCGGAGACATAAACCTCACCAGCTTCTGTAAACATAGGTGCCGAAGGAACATTGGGCATATAGATCGAACTACAGGAATATAGAGAGCAGGCAAACAATCCAGCACACAGACCATATCCAAACTTGTTGTATTTCATAAATCGGTATTTATCTTAAAAACACATATCCTTTATAAAAATTGTACCAAAGCGGTTACATTTAACAGAAAATAACAATTTACCTCATAAATAAAGACCCGTTTTTTTCCCTTATGAGAGCATCCACGAGTTTTTCTAACCAGCAAACAACTCTGATCCAATCAGATGGAACATTCCTTGATTTCGGCCGAATCATTGAATCTGTTAAAAATAAAATTTGGCAACAAAAAGTGATATACACAAAAAAAGGCATCAATTGCTTGATGCCTTCTTCAAATATTGTTGCAAACCTTATGCTTGTTCTGTAGGAACTACAGATACATAAGATTTATTGTTAGCTTTTTTACGGAAAACTACTTTACCGTCTACTAGAGCGAACAATGTGTGGTCTTTACCAATACCAACATTTGTGTCAGGATTGTGTTGTGTACCGCGTTGGCGTACGATGATGTTACCAGCGATTGCTTGTTGACCACCGAAGATTTTGATACCTAAACGCTTGCTATGTGACTCACGGCCGTTCTTAGAACTACCCGCACCTTTTTTGTGTGCCATTTCTTTATCTTAATTTAAGACTAATGTCTGATTAAAAATTCAATTATAACGTAATACCAGTGATCTGGATTTTAGAAAATTGTTGACGGTGACCGTTTTTCTTTTTGTAGCCTTTACGACGTTTTTTCTTGAAAACGATAACTTTATCGCCTTTTAAATGAGACAAAATTTTAGCCGAAACTTTTGCACCAGCAACGCTAGGTGTACCAATGGTAAATTTACCACCGTCTTCTGCTAACAATACATTGTCAAATTCAATACTAGCGCCTTCATCTCCTTGTAAACGGTGTACAAAAAGGAACTGGTCTTTTGCAACCTTAAATTGCTGTCCTGCTATATTTACTATTGCGTACATTGTTAATTAATTAAATGTGTTATTAAATGAAGGGCAAAAGTAATTAGTTTTTATCACAATTCAAAGATAAATCTATCTTTTTCCCTTCATTCTTCATCAACCAGTGTGTCTCTCCATCGGAAATAACAGACTAGCAAGTATTAACCTCTTACCAAACTAAAATTCTTTTTTCCGGTGCAACGTACATTTTAGCTGTAGGCTGCACATTAAATGCCTTATAAAATGCTTCCATATTATAAACAGGGCCATTTACACGGAACTGTTCCGGGCTATGTGGATCAACTTTCAAACGTAAACGCATGCGCTCATCGCTGCTTTTCACCCGCCATACCTGTGCAAAACTCAAAAAGAAACGCTGATCACCTGTAAAACCGTCAATCTTCTCATTCCCCTGCCCTTGTTTAGTCAGTTTAAATGCATCATAAGCAATGTTCAATCCACCAATGTCAGCTAGATTCTCCCCAAGGGTTAATTCTCCATTGACATGTTGATTATCCAATAAGGTGAAGCTGCCGTACAATTTCGTTACTTGATTTGCACGTTCGGTAAACTGTTTGGCATCTACTGCTGTCCACCAATCATTCAAATTACCAGCCTTATCATACTGTCTGCCCTGATCATCAAAACCATGTGTCATCTCATGACCTATGACAGCACCAATAGCACCATAGTTGATCGCATCATCCGCATTGGCGTCAAAGAATGGAAATTGTAGGATTCCCGCTGGGAATACAATCTCATTGTAGGGCGGATTATAATAAGCGTTCACGGTCGGTGTTGTCATGAGCCACTCCTTCTTATCAACAGGCTTACTTATTTTACTGACCATCTCCTTATAAGCATGCTTAGCTGAAGACTGCAGATTCGCATAATACGTATCTTTTGCAACTTCTACATCACTATAATCCTTCCATTTTTCAGGATAACCGATTTTCTTGACAAAAGCTTCCAATTTCTCGATTGCCTTTTTCTTGGTTTCTGGTGTCATCCAGTCTAATTTCTCGATTCTTGTCTTGTAGACCTTTTGCAAATTATCGACCAATTCCATCATGCGTTGTTTTGCCTCAGGTTTGAAATAGTCATCCACATAGAGCTTACCAACAATCTCACCCAGGTTTTCGTCAGCAGAACTAACCATCAGCTTCCAACGTTCTTTTTGTTGCTTTTGTCCATTGAGCGTCTTGCCAAATAGTTCAAATTTTGCATCGCGAAACTCCTTGCTCAGCGCAGTCGCAGAACCATTTGCCAAATCAGCTTTTAGTTTTGTTTTCCAGATATCTACAGGCTGTGATTTCAACAAATTATTTAATGCTAGATAGAACTTAGGTTGCTGTACCAAAATCGTATCAGTCTTCACCTCCAATCGCCCAAGAATATCTTTCCAATTCAAATTTGGGGTTTGTTTCTGGAAATCCTGAACGGCAAACTTATTGTAGTTTTTAATCGGATCCCGCAATTCAACAGGCGTTAAATGGGATTTTGCGATTTCCGTTTCCAGTTTTAGTACCTCTTCAGCAGATTTCTGGGCATTTGCTCCCTCACCGATCAATCCAAACAATTTAACCAAATAGGCCACATAAGCTTCCCTAATCTTTTTGGCTTTATCATCCTGATCCAGATAGTAGCTTGCCTCTGGCAGATTCAAACCACCTTGAAAAAACTGAAGTGCATTTTTATTGCTGATCCGATCATCAGCAGCCACATAAAAACTGAAAAGATCACCATCGCCATCTTTGAATCCATCTGCAGCATAGGCGATTAGTTCATCGACAGTTTTCAATGCATTGATTTTCTGAATCGTTCCTTCTATCGGCTTGGCTCCAAGTTTATCAATGGTGACGGTATCCATACCGCTCGCATAGAAATCACCGGCTTTCTGCTGATCTGATCCCTTCTTACTGTTGGACTGAGCAGCATTTTCCAATACTGTTTTTAATTTCTGCAAATTTTCATCCGCTAGAATATAAAATGAACCCCAGCCCGTTTCGGAAGCCGGTATCTGGGTATTTTTCATCCATGCACCATTCGCATATTGGAAGAAGTTATCACCAGGATTGACTGTTGTGTCCATGCCAGAAACATCAAAAAAATTGGTTCTGACTTCTTGTGCACCCTCTTTGCTCTTATTGGATTGACATGACAGCATCATTAAGACGATCGAGAGCGTCCCCCATTTGACTTTTTGTATCATACTTTATTAGATTAAAGAATATAATTAAAGCTAAGCATATTTTGAAGCGCTTCAAAAATACAGCGTAATTATTTCAAAAGTTTTACTTCATACAGGTCTTTGCGTCGATCTTTTTTGACTTTTACGGTACCATATTCATGTAAATCACGCAATGCATAAAGATCCACATCTGCGATCAGCACCATTTCCGCATTAGGTGTTGCTTCGGCTTTGATTGCATTGTTTGGAAATGCAAAATCTGATGGCGTAAAGACGGCAGATTGTGAATATTGAATATCCATATTATTGACGCGTGGCAGGTTACCCACGGACCCTGCAATGGCCACATAACATTCGTTTTCGATAGCCCGGGCCTGCGCACAAGTTCTGACCCGAATATAGCCATTCTGTGTATCGGTCATAAAAGGTACAAATAGAATCTGCATTCCCTGATCGGCCAAAATGCGGCTCAATTCCGGAAATTCTACGTCATAACAGATTAACAGGCCGACTTTCCCACAGTCTGTATCGAATACCTTTACCTCACTCCCCCCAACCATGCCATAGTATTTAAATTCATTTGGTGTGATATGAATTTTCTTAAATTCATCCAGCTTACCATTTCGATGACAGAGATAAGAAACATTATAAAGCTTCTTATTTTCCATCAGTGGCATAGATCCAGCAATAATATTCACGTTATAGGAAACCGCAAACTGCTGGATACGATCAATAATATCGGAAGTATGCTGCGCCAATCGTTCCATCGCCAAGCGTTCGGGAAGGTCATTGTAAGGGCTCATTAGCGGTGTGTTAAAAAACTCTGGAAACATGATAAAATCCGTTCCATAATCACTAACGGTATCCACAAAGAATTCGATCTGGTCGTAGAAAGCTTCAATATTATCAAATAAGCGCATCTGCCACTGCACCAGTCCCAGACGGATGGTCTGTTTTGTTGTCGAGATCGAACGAGTCTCCGATTCATAATAAATATTATTCCATTCCAGCAAGGTCGCAAATTCCATCGACTCAGCATCCTCTGGCAAATAATGTTTTAGGATCTTTTTAACATGAAAATCGTTGGAAAGTTGAAATGTCAAAGTCGGATCATATATTTCCTTGCGTTTTACCTTCTCAATATAAACCCTTGGACTCATTTTTTCCGCATAATTATGGTAGTTTGGAATCCGGCCACCAGCGACAATACATTTTAAGTTCATCTGCTCGCACAGTTCCTTACGTGCATCATATAGGCGCCGCCCCAGTCGCAATGCACGATGTTCCGGGTGGACAAATACCTCAATACCATACAACGTATCTCCCTCGTTGCTATGTTTGCTGAATTTACCGTCATCAATAATATCATAATAACTATCGTAGATGTTATTCTTTTTAGAATTGAGGATAATGGACAGCGCACAGGCAACCACATGCCCATCGATCTCCACACACAATTGTCCCTCTGGAAATATTTCGATCAGATCCAGAATATTTTCCTTTGACCAGGTCTCCCCCACACCATCATAAGCTTGCTCCATTGATTCCTTCAAACCAACATAATCCTTCTTTGTCAAGTTACGCACTTGAATATCCATATAAATCTCTTTTTGAAATAAGTTTTTCTAAAAATAGCAAAAGTCGGGCCCAAGCCCAAACCTCCGGGTAGTCCGGTATCCACAAATGGAGACAAAAAAAGGCGCCAATTGTTTTATTGGCGCCTTAATTATCGATAGATTATGCTATTGACTATGCTTGACCTTGAGGAGTTCCGAAAGGAAATGCTACTGTTGGATCACCACCTTGTTGTGGCTGTTCAGCAACACCCATATCCATTTTAATTGGACCGTTCAATGCTTCGAAACGATTTACGTTATCAACCAATGCACCTAACAAGCGTTTTGCGTGCTCTGGAGTCAAAACGATTCTTGATTTCACTTTTGCTTTTGGCACTCCTGGCATCACACGGATAAAGTCAACCACAAATTCTGTATTAGAGTGAGTGATAATCGCAAGATTTGAGTAGATTCCTTCTGCTACTTCTTCTGTCAACTCGATGCTCAATTCGTTTTGATTTTGGTTATTTTCCATAATAATTCTAAATGTAAGTTAATATAATCCTAAATTTTATTTTGTAAATGTTCTAAAGTCCTGTCCATCCTCGATATTCAACAATGTTTGATAGATCAAACGGATCACATTGTCTACGTCTTCTTTATGTACCATCTCAACCGTTGTATGCATATAACGCAAAGGCAAAGAAATCAACGCTGAAGGCACCCCACCATTGCTGTAAGCAAAAGCATCGGTATCTGTCCCCGTATAACGTGAACATGCCTGACGTTGGAATGGGATATTGTTTTCCTCAGCAACTTTAACCAACAGTTTATTCAAATTCACCTGAACCGCTGGAGCATAAGACAATACCGGACCTTTTCCAGAGAATAAATCTCCCTGTGTGATCTTGTTGATCATCGGCGTTTGGGTATCATGTGTCACGTCTGTAACAATGGCAACATTCGGCTTTATGCGGTCTGCAATCATTTCAGCACCACGCAATCCAATCTCTTCCTGCACCGAATTTACGATATATAATCCAAATGGCAATTTCTTTTTATTCTCTTTTAGCAGGCGCGCAACCTCGGCAATCATAAAGCCACCAGCACGATTGTCTAAGGCCCGTCCAATATAGTAACGATCATTTAAGATTGAAAAAGTGTCTTCATAGGTAATCACACAACCCACATGTACACCTAAGGCTTCCACCTCTTCTTTGGAACTGCATCCACAATCCAAAAAGATATTTTTTAGGGAAGGATTTTCTTCTTTCTCACCCGAACGTGTATGAATGGCAGGCCAGCCAAATACCGCTTTAACGATTCCTTTTTCTGTATGAATGTTCACCCGCTTGGAAGGCGCAATCTGATGATCAGAACCACCATTACGTACCACGTAGATCAATCCATCTTTTGTAATGTAATTAACAAACCAGGAGATTTCATCTGCGTGCGCTTCGATCACTACTTTATAGCTCGCTTTTGGGTTGATAACACCAACTGCTGTACCATAGTTATCCACGAATGTTTCGTCCACATAAGGCTTCAGATAATCCAGCCATAAACGTTGACCTTCCCATTCAAAGCCTGTGGGAGAAGCGTTGTTTATATATTTTTCAAAAAATGAAAGCGAATCTTTTGTCACGACCGCAGTCGTTTTCTGTTCTTTTTTCTTATTCTTTTCAGCCATCTTTTCCTTTTCTATTTACTTTCGTCAAAATATGAAAATTTCAATGAAATGCAAAAGTAAAAATGTTTTTTGGAATATTCCTTTTACATTTAACTTTGATTTTATTGAAAAATAAGATTAAACCTTATCTTTACCATGGTAATTTAAATAGACATAAAATATATGAATTCAATACTAAGTGCTATACATTGGAATATAGATCCCGAGATGTTCAACCTTGGCGCATTTGCCCTACGTTACTACGCCTTATGCTGGCTCCTCGCTTTTTTTGTTTCCTATGTTATTATGTTGCGTATTTTTAAAAAAGAGGGCCGCACGCAAGAACAACTGGACCAACTTTCCATCTATATCTTCCTCGGCACGCTGATTGGCGCACGACTTGGTCATTGTCTGTTCTACGATTTTGATTATTATAAAGACCATATTCTGGAAATTTTCCTACCTTTCAAATGGGATAAAAACGGTTTCCAAGTCACAGGTTTCGCCGGATTGGCTTCTCATGGGGGGGCTATCGGTATCCTCACAGCACTTTACCTCTTCTGCCGCAAAACAAAAACAGACTTTTTATGGTTGGCAGACCGATTGGTTGTGGTTGTTCCTATTGCTGGTGCGCTGATCCGTATCGGAAATTTTTTCAATTCCGAGATGGTCGGCACCCCTACGGATTTACCTTGGGCAATAATTTTTGACCGTCATGACAATATCCCTCGCCATCCGGGTCAGCTCTATGAAGCCATCGCCTATATTATCATCTTTATTATTATCGGCTCCTTATTCAAGTCAAACCCGAATCGTCAAAAAGGAAAATTATTCGGCATTTTTATGGTCTTGCTATTTGGTGCACGGATGGTATTGGAACATTTTAAAATTGATCAGGAAGATTTTGAACAAAGCATGTTGCTTAATATGGGCCAACTCTTGAGTATACCTTTTATTTTGGTTGGTCTCTATTTTATCTTTCGCAAACCAAAAGCGTAAAACAAACAGCGATCAAGTATTGTTCACAAAATACAAATTTAACAAGGCATCTTTTCTGCGAAAGATGCCTTTTTTTCATCATGCCCTAGCAGTTCAGGTTCCCTTACACTTTCGGGCCGCGATATTCCTTCGACAATGATGGCAGGCTCCTCCGACCCTCAGTCGAGGCGTCCTCACTATAAATCCATAATGAATCCGACATGAGTCCGTGGTGAGTCCGAGTTTAACACGGATTCAGGCTGCTGTCACCTTACTGACAAACTACTCGCACCTGCTCTCAGATACGAATCAGCCATGAATCAGGCTCGAATAAGAACAGAACAGTTGTTATATCCGGCATTAAACACGGACTCTATTTATATAAAACATATGAATATATACCATAAATAAATTATTGAATTTAAAACACCTACTTTCAATTTTCTATTAGATCTGTTCAATGCTTTATATAGCTGTTATGAATCACCTAGCTCAATAATAATTACTGCATCCATATTAATTAGCAAAATTAGCGCGTTGTATAGCTAAAGCCTACAAAGATTACTATATTTAGGCTTCTTTTATTATCAAACATTTTTACAACAAGAAAACTTAAGCCTAAAATGAGTCTAGAAAAGTGTGCATCTGTCGAAGCGAACGAAAACATGCTTCAATACAATGGTAAATATGGTGAATATGGTGGGTCTTTTATTCCACCTGTTTTGGAAAGTCAGTTAAACAAGTTAGCTGAATTTTTCGATAGCCATGTACAGAAAGAAGAATTCCAAAAAGAATTTATTTCCATCCTTAAATATTATGTTGGACGTCCGTCTCCATTGTATTTCGCAAAAAATTTAAGTGACTATGTAGGTTCAAAAATCTACTTAAAACGAGAAGACCTGAACCACACAGGTTCACATAAAATCAATAATTGTATTGGTCAGATTTTATTGGCCAAGCAGATGGGTGCTACTGAGATCATTGCGGAAACTGGTGCAGGGCAACATGGTGTTGCAACAGCCACGGCGGCCGCATTGCTCAATATCCCGTGTAAGGTATTTATGGGTGAAATTGATGCTGCCCGCCAGGCATTAAATGTAAAACGTATGGAGCTTCTGGGCGCTGAAGTCGTCACGACAAATCTTGGAAGCCGCACATTGAAGGATGCTGTTGATGCAGCCTTGATGTACTATGTCGAAAACCCAACTTCTTATTACCTTTTGGGTTCGCACGTCGGCCCCCATCCTTATCCAAAAATGGTTGGCTATTTTCAGAGCGTTATCGGGAAAGAAGCCAGACAACAGATCCTTGAACAAGAAGGACGTCTTCCAGATAGTATCTTTGCATGTGTAGGCGGTGGATCAAATGCCATTGGATTATTTTCAGGCTTCCTAGAAGACCAGGAAGTTGAAATCAACGGTGGCGAAGGTGGTGGTTCGGGAACATATCCGAAAACGGCTGCGACCCTGTCATTCGGTAAACCAACCGTCTTTCAAGGCACTTATTCCTACTGCCTGGTCGACGATGAAGGCAATCCAATTCCTTCGACCTCGGTGTCTGCAGGACTGGACTATCCGGGTATATCACCCCAACATGCAGCTTTAAAGGACAGCAATAGAGCAAACTATTACCCAGTAACAGATGATGAAGCCATCGCAGCTTATAAACTGCTTTCAAAATTAGAGGGAATTATTCCGGCAATCGAATCATCACATGCTGTTGCATTAGCAGTTAAGCTGCTAAAAGATAAAAATAAACTCGCTATCGTCAATTTATCCGGACGTGGCGACAAGGATGTGGATCGTGAATTTTAACAACTGACCATTTCAAATAGCAATACAAAGTCCCTTATACAGGGACTTTGTATCTTAATTAATATGAATTAGGCACTTGCCAAATACACAAAACAACGATATTAAATATAGACCTTATGAAGCGAAGTAAAAGTCGTAGCAGCTGGCTAAAAGTTGGTATTGCCGTATTCCTCCTATCCATTTTGGCGTTGACGGTCTACAACCGCTATCCAGAATCCCGTTTATCAAAAAATGTTGTCATTGACAGGCTTGTGGTGTATAAATCCAAAAGGACCTTATTGGCTTATGCACACGGAAAATTACTCAAATCCTACCGTATTTCACTCGGTGGAAAGCCCGTAGGTGCAAAAGAAATTGAAGGTGACCTAAAAACTCCAGAGGGATTATATTATATCAACGATAAGAATCAACACAGTGGGTACCATAAAAACTTAGGGGTCTCCTATCCCAATGAGAAGGATATCGCCCATGCTAAAACTCTAGGTAAAACTGCTGGTGGTGATATCAAAATTCATGGACTGCGAAACGGAATGGGCTTCATTGGCAAACTACAACGTTGCGTAGACTGGACCTTCGGTTGTATGGCATTGACCAACACAGAAATTGATGAGATCTACCGCGCTGTTCCCATAGGCACCCCTATTGAGATTAATCCATAGTGTCACTGCTGTACACCTTAGTGATCAAGACATACGGCATCTCAATCATTCCGTTTTACCGCACCAAAACTCTACAACATAAGTCCCAAATCTTACAACAGAATGTCCGATTAATTTGCGATTTTTGGGTTTAGATTTGTAACTTGTATTAAAAAAAATCGAATGAAACTCGCAATAAAGAATATGGTATGCAATAGATGCATCATGGTTGTCGAAAACGAATTGGCCAAGCTTAATCTTCACATTAAACATATTTCTTTAGGACAGGTCGAAATAGAAGAAACGTTGAACAGAGAACAATCTGCACAATTGGCCGAGAGCTTCTCTGCCCTTGGCTTTGAATTGATCGACGACAAGAGAACAGTACTTATTGAACAGGTCAAGCATTTGGTGCTGGATCTAATCCGCAACCAAAATAATAACACCAATCTCAATTTATCAGAAATAATAAGTAATCAAATTTATCACGATTACAACTATATTTCGAATCTATTTTCGGATGTGGAAGGCATGACAATTGAGAAATATTTCATCAGCCAAAAAATCGAATATGTCAAGGAATTATTGGTCTACGACGAATTGACTTTAAGCGAGATCGCCTATCAACTGAATTACTCCAGTGTCGCCTATTTGAGCAATCAATTCAAAAAAGTAACTGGGCTGACTCCAAGTCATTTTAAGCATATCAAGGAGAATAAAAGGAAACCGTTGGATAAGATTCAAGATGCTGGATAACTATCCTGCATGCATGCGCTGAATTGATCAGATCATGATTTGGCACCTAAAGATAAAAAAGAAAAGGCTTCCGAGCGGAAGCCTTTCTTTTAAAATTGCCCTTTCAAATTAGCAACCCTTATTTTAAATATCTCTAGTTCTTTTTGCTGTTGATTGATAAAGGAGTTTTCTGTCAATTTCCCAACCACTATATCGCGTTCTTCATCATTGGCATACACCATATTCTTGAACGGATTTTTGTAATCTTTAGCGCGGGATTTATAGATCTGCTCGCCTATCCAGATTCGGTGTCCCAAAGCCTGATCCAACAAAGATACAATTTTATCTCTGGATATTTCCATACCTTCCAAAGTCAGAATTTCAATCAGTGACAATAAGGCATGCTTTCGTTTATCCAATGGATAGTCCTTGCTACGCTCGTGATAAAACTCATGAATATCGTCCCAGGAGTCTATCTTTTTGGACTTGATATCATCCAGAAAAATCTGCAATGCAGTACTTTCGATAAGCTGTCCACCGATATTTTCCCAGTTTGTCCGTTGTTCACCGGCAAGGCTCGCAATGATATCATCTAGTGATCGTCCTTCCTCCAATGCATCCATCAAGTGCAAAACACCATAATACTTGATAAATGAACGATAAAGATGATAGGCCTCACCAACTTTTTGAATCACTGTAGGTCGGCGTGAATTTTCCGCTCCGGATAAAACAATCGTCTTATCTTTTAGATCAATATTGTTGGCAAGCAAGGCTCGCCCTGCCACAATGCGTTCCTCCCTTGTCTTATCCTCTTCCTGTTGAAGGCTTTCCGATACTGCAAAGGCAAGTGTTTCCATTCCGGCAAACATCTCATTGACGGTATCAGGAGCCAACATAGCGTACTCAAAATATTGATTTTTAAAATGTCTATTGTCCCGAGCTTCATACTTATTGGCATTACGCACTAAGGCGTACATATTATACATAAACCAATACCCTGGGATAAGTACAAGCCGATCGTGCTGTACATCGTTGCTTACCAACGTAAAAGGCAGTTGGATATCCAGCTCGTGTAAAAAGTCACCCTTGACAATTAAACAGTAAGAGGCAAATCTCGAGTTGTGTTTGAGGCTTACACATAAGCCCGGCCAGAAACCGCGTCCTGCGATAATCTCACCATCAGCTGCCCTAGAATTGTGGTTTGACCCGACAGTAGCCCCAGCCGCCATATTACTTTGTCCCATCACCAATGCGGCACATAGGAATGAATTATTATGGTGTTGTTCATGTGCCGGAAAAATTAGGGAATTGAGCACTTCACAACAGGATATCGTCGAATTATCACCCAGATAAGAATTGATCAACCGTGCGCCATATTTCAGTTGCGAATAAGAGGCCAAAATAAAACGTACCGCTTTGACTCCATAGAATATACGGCAACCGTAGCCAATAATACCATTAACCAGCTCACAGCCCTCACCAATTTGGGTATAGGATTCCTGTGATGAGTTAACAGTTACATTCTTCAGCTTATTCACCCCTTTGATGTAGGCATCGGTACCAATCTTCACATTTTTGATCGTGAATGTATTTTTGATAACGCAGCGATCACCGATCTGACTATAATATCCCCGTTGTGTACCGATTTTTTGGTCGGTCAGCTCTTCAAAACGATGTTGTAGCTTCCGATCATGGCGATTTCGTGTCCACAGATAGACATCTGCCGCCTGCATCCCATCAAAAGGATACACCGAGCGTGCACCGTTTTCGTTGCAGAGCTCCAATTGAATACGTTTACCCGATTCTTCACCATCACGTAGAATTCCATTTCCAAATTTAGCGGTGCTACCGGTCTCCATCTCCTTGATTTGACTCAACAGCACTTCATTACCCACAATAAAATAGGATAAATAACCGATATGATGTACAGCCACATCATCGCCAAAATCAGAACTGATAATGGTCGAATGATATAAACCGATGGGAAGTTGCAGGTTACGGTATTCCAAATAGCTGGGGTTGAGATTTCCGATGCGCACCAAACCATAGAATTTACAACCTTGGATTTGCTTGGGATCGAAGACTGCTGACACCTTTACCCTGGACCAGTCGCTCGACCAATTGCCATTGGCGATCAGCTCCTGAACCTCATTTGCTGTAAGGTCACGGTAATCATTGCGTGGATTCTGCTGAAAACGCAGGGTGTACTCATCCTGCCCTTCCCGGAGAAATTCATTTGGGATAAAATCATATCCCAAATGCTCCAAAGGTCTTTTCTTTAACACACTCATACGCCTCCCTATTCTACTGTGACAGATTTGGCGAGATTACGAGGTTTGTCAACATCTAATCCTAACTCCACACCAATATAATAAGACAATAACTGCAAAGGAACAACAGAGATTAAAGGAGCAATAATCTCATCTGCCTCTGGAATTTCCATAAAGTCATCCGACAGCTCTTCGGAAACGGCGTCACCTCTTGTGACTACAGAAATAATTTTCCCTTTCCTTGCTTTTATCTCCTGGATGTTGGAGACAATCTTTTCATGATAGGCATCCTTCGTTGCGACGAATACAACAGGTAGATTCTCATCGACCAAAGCAATAGGGCCATGTTTCATCTCTGCTGCAGGATAGCCTTCGGCATGAATATAAGAGATCTCTTTGAGCTTTAGCGCACCTTCCAGGGCAACCGGGAAGTTATACCCTCTACCAAGAAACAGGAAATCCCTTGCGTCTTTATATTTTTTTGCAATTTGTTGGATCTTTTCGATCTGCGTATCCAATATCCACTCAACCTTTTCAGGAACTGCATGCAATTCCTCCGATAGTTTCAGAAAGCGTTCTTCCGAAATCGTTCCTTTTAAGGCTGCAATTTTTAATGCGATCAGATTTAGGACAGTTAGCTGTGCGGTAAAAGCTTTGGTACTTGCCACACCGATTTCAGGTCCAGCATGTGTATAAGCTCCTGCATCAGAAAGACGGGCGATTGAAGATCCAACGACATTAACGACACCAAGAATGATGGCACCCTGCTTTTTCGCATTTTCCAGCGCCACCAACGTGTCCGCAGTCTCACCGCTTTGTGAAATAGCCAAAATTACATCTCCAGGATGGATCACAGGATTCCGGTAACGGAACTCCGAAGCATACTCCACCTCAACATTAATGCGGCATAATTCTTCAATCACATATTCGGCAATCAAGCCAGCATGCCAACTCGTACCACAGGCAACAATGACAATACGATTGGTGCTGCTAATTTCATTCGCATACTTCTCAATTCCACTCAGAATAATTTGCTTCGCTTGCAGATCCAGACGCCCACGCATCGAATCGTAGATGGTATGTGGCTGTTCGAAGATCTCCTTTAGCATAAAGTGATCGTAACCACCTTTTTCAATAGCCGATAACTCCAGATCCAATTTTTGGATGTACGGTGTAATCCGTTCATTTCCTAAATTCTTGAGGATTAGTTCATCGGGCGTGATAATCGCAAGTTCATAATCATTGATGTAAACAACTTCTTTGGTATAAGCTAACATCGGCGAAGCATCTGAACCCAAGAAATGTTCATTTTTACCTATTCCAATTACCAGGGGACTTCCCTTTCTTGCCGCAATAATCCGATCTGGATGACCAGCCTCCAATACAAGGATCACATAGGCACCAACAACCCTTTTTAAGGCAATACGGATCGCCTCCTCCAGGGAGCACTCATTTTGTAACTGGATTTCTTCGATAAAGTTCACGAGCACTTCAGTATCCGTATCACTTTTGAATTGGTAGCCTTTGCTAATTAATTCTGCTTTTAGGGAAGCATAGTTTTCGATGATACCATTATGGATCATTGCAATGCGTCCACTATTTGAATAATGCGGATGGGCATTGCGGTCAGAAGGTTCACCATGGGTGGCCCAACGCGTATGCCCTATTCCTGTTGTTGATTGGAGATCCTGACCGTAAACGAATTCTTCTAGATTCACTACTTTGCCGGTCTTTTTGTAAACATCAACCTGTTCACCTTTGTGCAGTGCCACTCCCGCACTGTCATATCCACGGTATTCTAATTTTTTCAATCCATCAATGACGATACCATACGCCTGACGGTAACCTGTGTATCCTACAATTCCACACATGCTTGTCTCAATTTTAAGTATATATATTTTGTTAATGCGGCCGCAATGTAATAAAAAATATTTACGCAATCGATTGATTAACCTAAAATTAACACAAAAAAAAGGAGGCCAATAACTTAGCCTCCTTTCCTTTGTAAAATTGATTTATGTTTAATGTTCTGCTACATCAACATGATCATAATCCTCTACAATCAATGCCTCATAGTCAGTTTTCTTCTTTTTACCAAAGCGGTCAAAGATCGAATATACGACCGGCACGACAACTAGGGTCAAGAATAGGGACGACAATAGACCACCAATGATAACGATTGCCAGACCTCTGTTCATATCGGCACCATCACCAGTAGCAATGGCAATTGGAATCATACCGAATACCATGGCAATTGTCGTCATCAAGATCGGACGAAGACGGGCATGGTTAGCAGCAACCAGTGCATCGTGTGTACTATCGCCAGCTTCTTTTCGATGGTTCGCAAAATCGACGAGCATGATCGCGTTCTTGGCCACCAAACCAATCAGCATGATAATACCCAAGATGGTAAAGATGTTCAACGTCTGATTACCCAATGCTAGGAACAATAAGGCACCGATAAAGGATAGTGGAATGGAGAACAATACCACAAAAGGTGTGATAAAGCTATCATATAGCGCCACCATCACAAGGTATACCAAGATAATTGAGGCCAATAATGCAATTCCCAATGTACCGAAACCTTCTGACTGATTTTCCATGTTACCACCCCAAATGAAGACGATTCCAGGTTTGCGTGGAAGCTTCTCAAATTGAGCCTGCCATTCCTGTGCTACAGTACCCATTGGTCTACCGATTGCCTGACCTTGGATAGATACCGCTGGCGATTTATCACGACGCTCCAATAAGGTAGGTCCTGAACCATAAGAAACTGTTGCAAATTGTTCCAATGAAATCGAAGCTCCCTTGCTATTGATAAATTTCAGGTCACGCACGTTATCTATACTGGCACGACCACTTTCTGTATAGCGAATATTGATATCATATTCATTATCACCCGCTCTATATTTATTGTCCGTATTTCCAGAAAATGCGGTCTGCATCGTCATACCGACTGTGGATACGTTCAATCCCAAAGATGTCATCTTATCGCGGTCAATTTTCACATTGATCTCCGGGTTACCAGCTTCGGAGGTTAACTTCACTCCTGCTGCTCCTGGAATCTTACGCAATTGATCTGCCGCTTTCTCCGCAAATTCTTGTGCATCTTCCACCGAAGAACCGATGATGGTCAATTTCAACGGTGCCTGTTCTGCCCCCATGATACCAACATTCACGGTTTTAATCTTGGCACCGATCAGCTTGTTTTCCAATTCACGTTTTAAAGTCGCAGAATACACCTGAGAATTACCTTCAAAATTCTCCTTATCTAGAATAACGTGGATTTCAGATTTATAACGTGAACCTGTTGTGGAAGCCATACCATCCGAAGACTGCCCTACAGTGGTGATGATTTCTTTCACATCTGGCTTAGATTTAATATAAGCTTCGGCCTTTTGCGTCAATAAGTTGGTTTTCTCCAAAGAAGCATCTTTGTCCAATTCCAATTGGATGAAAAATTCCTTCCGGTCTATTCCTGGGAAGAAGTCCGAACCGATATAACCTTTGACCACAAGCATAAAAGAAGCAACCAATAAGCCTACTGCTAGTCCGAGTGTTGCCAATTTATTCATCCGGCTTTTTAGTGCCCAGACCAACAATCCGGATACCCAATGTGTAAATGCATTCAGACCACTTTCAAATCCATGAATGATACGTCCAAAGAAGGAGGTTTTGCTCAAATGTTCCAGTTTTCCGAAACGAGAATATAACCAGGGAACAACGGTAAATGAAACAAGCAAGGACAGCAAAGTGGAAATAATTACGGTCACACAAAACTGAGCAAGGATGTTTGCCACCAAACCAGTTGACATTGCAATCGGCAAAAACACCACCACGATAACCAAGGTAATCGCTGTTACTGTAAACCCGATCTCTGAGGCTCCATCAAATGCCGCGCGCACTTTATTTTTTCCCATCTCCATGTGACGGTGGATATTCTCGATAACAACGATCGCATCATCCACCAGAATACCTACAACCAGTGATAGTCCCAATAAAGACATCAAGTTTAGGGTATAGCCCATCAGCAACAAACCAATAAATGTCGCGATCAGTGATAATGGAATCGCAACCATGGTAATCGCAGCATTACGCAAACTCTGCAAGAAGAACAACATGATAAAACCTACCAGGGCAATCGCAATCATCAAGTCATGGATTACGTTATTGGCAGCATTCAATGTAAAATCAGAAGAGTCATTTGCGACAAGAATCTTGATCTTGTTGCTTGCATAATCTTTTTCCACCTGCCCAATTGTCTTTTTAACGCCTTCAGATACAGCTACTGCATTGGCATCAGATTGTTTAAAGACTTGTAACAAGATGGTGTTCTGACGATCCAAACGAGCCACCTTCTCAATTTCTTTGATTCCATCCTGCACATCAGCAATATCGCGCAAATAGATCTGCACACCTGCTGGCGTCGTAATCGGTAGATTACGTAATTCTTCGATCGAAGTTACTTTACCCGCCAAACGGATTGTTGTTCTGTTGTCACGTGTACTTACGTTACCTGTTGGAAAATCAAGATTGGAGGAAGCAACAGTCTGTTGTACCTGAGCGATTGTTAAGCCATAGCCTTCAATTTTCTTAGGATCTACAGAAATCTGAATTTCACGCTCCTCACCCCCGATCATATCCACTTTGGCTACCCCATTGATCCGTGCGAAAACTGGCTGGATCTTATTGTCCAATAAGTCATACAATTCTTTTTCGGATAAGTTTGATGTTACCGCCAGACTCATGATCGCAACATCATCCAAAGAGAATTTGGATAAGGATGGTGTTTTTACATCATCCGGCAGATCGTTGACAACCGCATTGATCTTCCGTTGCGCATCAGTGAGCAGGAAGTTGACATCCGCACCGTTATTTAAGGTAATCATTACAATGGATACCCCTTCGAGGGAAGTCGACTCTACTTTCTTAATACTCTCCAGCGAGGAAATCGCATCTTCAATTTTTTTGGTAACAGAGCTTTCCACCTCAGCAGGCGATGCTCCCGGATAGACAGTCTGCACCGTGATTACGTTGATCTCAAATTTAGGGACTAACTCGTACCCCAACTGAGTATAAGAAAACAACCCACCTAATGTCAGTATTATAAATAATACGATAATTATACTGGGACGTTTTATCGATATTTCGGTAATTTTCATTAGAATTATTTGTTTTTAATGGTCATGAAACCACGACTTCATTTGCTACTGGTTTTCAGTATACATTATTTAATAATTTCAACAGGGCTCTGATCAAACAAATTGATTTGACCCGAAACAATCACTTGATCGCCATTTTGTAGGCCACCCAAGATTTCAATGTGATCACCAAAGTTTCTTCCGGATTTCACATTGGTTTCGATTGCTTTACCATTTTTAAGCACGAATATTTTATTATCACTCACACTACCCACAAATGCATTGCGAGGTACGATCAACGTATTACCGGCAACCCCTTCCCCAAACATTGCTGTACCATACATACCGGCACGCAATTGGTTTGATGAGTTGTTCACTTCGATTTCTACCGGGAAATTCAAACTTCCATCAGATTTAGGAGCAATAAATGTCACCTTACCTGTGAATCTTTGGTCTGCATACACACTTGCTGATACATCAACAGACTGACCAACTCGTAACGTAGCAACATTTTTCTCATCGACATTCACACGTAATTTTAAGGTACCAACATTTACGATATCAAAAGCCGCTGTTCCAGGACTTACATAAGCGCCTGGTTCAATTTTACGTGAATTGACTACTCCAGCCACAGATGTTTTGATTGTCACATCCCCAGCATTCAGTTTAGCTGAACGTAGGCTATTTTTCGCACTTTCCAATTTCAACTTTACTTCATCTACTTTTTGCTGTGTGACACCGCCTGTTAAAAAAGCATTCTCATGACGTTTCATATCGGCCAAAGCATTATCATAAGATGCCTGCGCGTTTGCGACATTCACATTTAGCTTGTCACCTTCTATAATAGCCAATGTCTGACCAACACTCACATGTGCACCCTCGTCTACTAATACACGGACAACACGTCCTGCAGTTTCTGCACCGACCGTCACTTCCTGTTTAGGCTCGAACGTTCCGTTAGCGATGTAACGTAAGTCCATTGAGCTTACTTTCGCAGTGTCAATACGGACCGCGATAGCCGCATTTGTCTTAGCAACTTCTGCTGTTTCGGCTTCATTTTTCTTTTTATTTTTGTTCAGCACAAAAAATATACCTGCCAACCCGGCAGCAATAATCAATAAGGTAATAATTCCGCGTTTCATATAGTTGTAGTCAATTATTCTTTAATTAATGATTTCAGTTCACCATTTGCCTTTATAATCTGTACTTCGGCAACCTTATAATTCAATAAGCTGGTATTTAAATTGTTTTCAGCATCTGCCAAGGCTTTCTCAGCATCCAATAGCTCCGTCAATGTTGCGAGTCCGTTGTTAAAATTATTTTGCGTATCACTCAAAACATCCTTCGCTAATACTACATTGCGACGGTTATTATCAATATTCAATAAGCTGATCTTAACCTGCGATCTTGCATTCTCTTTTGCCAAATTCAGGCCAAGCTTTGTATCTTCCAAATCTACCTCGGCCTGTCTGATCTGAATATCTGCCTGATTGATTTTCGCTTTAGTAGTTCCACCTGTGAAAATTGGAACAGAAAGGTTTAAACCAATGCTCGATGTTTTAGGCCAATTGAAACTGCTACCAATTGGAAAACCTTTACCAAAACCATTAAAACCAAAATCACCACCTAAAGATAGCTTTGGGTAAAGATCTGCAACTTTAGATTTTTTATTGAGTTGATACAATTCAATTTGCTTTTTAGCCAACTGCACCTCTGTGCGATTTTCAACATTGGCAGTTTCCGCAGTTAGTGCTGGATTCAGTTCGAATGTTTCTTTCGACAGCTCAATATCCTCTTCAATTGGCTTACCGATTGCGAATTTCAAGGCATTCTCTTTAATCTGCACTGAATTTAATGATTGTTGCCGTTGTGCTTCCAGATTATTGACATTAACAACCAGCCGATCCAGATCAATTCGCTTGGCCAATCCTGCATTGACCATTCCCTCGGTTACATTCTTTGTTTTTGTTGTACTTTCAAGATTATTCTCGATTGTCTGTAGTTTCAGATGCTCCTGATAAATTTCATAATACGCATTTGCCACTTTTTCGATGACCTGCTCATCCGTCAGCTGTGCATTGATTTGGTAAAACTCTTTCGTTGTCTTTGCTGCTTTTAAACCGGTAAATAGCGATTGATTAAACAGTTGTTGATTCAGTGAGACCATCGCCGTCGAATTCCAGGGCTGCCCCATTTTGATTGTTTGCGTCTGCCCACCTGCTTCCAATACCATTTCCGGAATCAAAACATTATACTTTAAGGATCCGTTCGCTGTAATTTGTGGCAATGCACCACCTCTGACTTCATCAATTTGATATTGGGCATTTTCTAAATCCAATTTAGCTTTTTTAGCTTCCTTTTTATTCTGCAAAGCAAATTTGATCGCATCACTTAGGCTTAATTGCTGCTGTGCATGACTTTGGAAAACCATCGTACCTAATAAAAGGCTGGCTAGTATTCTGATTGTTTTCATTCCTAATTTATTTGTCCTAATTTTATATCTACTTTTTATTTATACCATTAAAAAACAGCTTAGTAGCCAGTTTTTGTTTCTGTAAAACTTCATCAAAACGATCCTGATTTGGTATTCCAGAAATGATATCGGAAATATTGCACATCAGGGATAAACTTTTCATCAGTTCCACATAGATTTCAGCTGTCTCGTAGAGATGCTCTTCATTGAGTTCTCCTTTCTCCGCGCCAACCTTAAGTATCTCATAAAGCGCCTGTACGTCGCGATTGTGGAGACACTGGAAAAACTCTTGCATCGAAAGCCCTTTAATCCACTCCAGGTTTTCGTTCATATGCAAAATATAATACTTGCGTACAAAAGCATCCCGTAATTCCAAAATCTTCATGATCAGATCGTAGGTTATACCTTTATGCACAGCTACCAACTTCTCCTCCTCTTCTCTGTACTCATCCGTCAAACGTATAATAACATCCCGTATAAGTGCATTCTTCTCTGAGTAATAATAATATAAATTCGCTTTGGTGATTTTTATATCCTCCGCAATCTCATTCATTGTTGTCTTACTAAAACCATAATGCATAAAGCGTCTTATAGCAGCATCAATGATCTGGTCTTTTCTATCTTCCATTCTTCAAAAAACTCCTTTCTACTTTCTGACTTTTATCAGAAATTGTTCAAAAATATAAAAAGTAACTTCTCGTACAAAATATATTTTGAAATCGCTATTATTTTGATATTTAGTTGACAACAAAAAAAGGCAAACTTTGGAAGTTTGCCTTTTCTCTAATAACTCAGATTTTATTAAAACGCTACAGTATTCTGGAAATGTTTGAGGAATTTTCTTTTGTCCAATTTATACAGCCTTGCAGCCCGATAAGCGACACCGGTCTGCACTTCATCCAACTCCTTTAGGAAGCCATAATTCTGCATTTTCTTTCGAAAATTGCGTTTATCCAATGTTTTATTCAATATACCTTCATACACCAATTGCAATTGGGTCAGGGTAAATTTTTCAGGTAACAATTCAAAAGCGATCGGTTTGTAGGCCAAACGACGCTGCAATCTTTCCAAACATAAATCCAAAATCTGCTTATGGTCAAATGCCAATTCCGGAACATTTCTAACAGGAAACCATTTCGCCTGCTTCATGTAGTTTGTAACAGGCTTTGTTTTCAGTTTTGTGCTATCAAGCTGGACTAGGGCATAGTAAGCTACTGTCAGAATACGCCCTTTTGGATGCCGTTTCAAGCCCGCAAAAGAATGTAATTGGTCCATAAATACATCCTTCAAACCTGTATTTTCATACAAAATTCTCTTTACGGCATCTTCCATCTCTTCGTCATTATCCACGAAAAAGCCTGGCAATGCCCACCAATCCTTAAAAGGATATTCATTTCTTTCAGCCAAAAGAACCTTTAATTCTCCTTCATGAAAGCCTAATATGACACAGTCTACGGTAAAATTACTATACAAAACTTCTAAATTTATTTATGTGCGATATACTGAGCTAAATTTATTGGCTACTAATCATCGGGTTACCTGTAACAATTATACGCTTCCTAAACGTCATGCGCAAAAAAATAATGAAAAATTTATTCAAAGTGTAGAATATACACTATAAAAATCTTATATTCGTAGAACCTAAAATATAGAGTGTGATAAAAGAAATAAAAAAAATAGGCGTATTAACATCTGGCGGTGACGCCCCCGGCATGAATGCTTGCATTCGTGCAGTTGTCCGTACAGCGCTTCACAAAGGCCTTCAGGTCACTGGGATTTACCAGGGGTATCAGGGTTTGATTGACGCAAATTTCAAAGAAATGGATACCCGCTCTGTGAGCAATATCATACAGCGTGGTGGTACAATACTAAAAACAGCACGTTGTCTGGAGTTTAAAACAACTGAAGGACGAAAAATCGCATACGACAATTTAAAAGCAGCAGAAATAGATGCGTTGGTGGTGATTGGTGGTGATGGGACTTTTACTGGTGCAAATTTTTTCTCCAAAGAATTCGAGATTCCTATTGTGGGGATCCCCGGAACGATTGACAATGACCTTTATGGATCAGACTATACCATTGGTTATGATACGGCAAACAATACCGTTATTGAAGCCATTGACAAAATCAGAGATACAGCGGCATCGCATGAGCGCCTCTTCTTTGTTGAGGTAATGGGTAGAGATTCCGGATGTATCGCATTAAACGCAGGAATTGCAGGTGGTGCTGAAGCCATCTTGCTTCCAGAAAAAGAGACGGCTATTGATGATTTAATCAACCACCTGGAAGATGGAGCCATCAAAAAGAAATCTTCATCCATTGTTATTGTTGCAGAGGGCGATCAAAACGGTGGTGCTTATTATGTAGCAAAAAAAGTAAAGGAAAAATTTGATCATTACGACACGAAAGTTAGTATATTAGGGCATTTACAACGTGGTGGATCTCCAACGAGTTTTGACCGCGTACTGGCTAGTCGATTGGGTTTTGCTGCCGTTAATGAAATTTTAGCAGGCAATACGCGGATCACCGTTGGTCTCCGTGGTAATGAAATCAAAACTACTCCGATCGAGGAAGCTATCAGCAATAAGGAAATTAAACTTAGCCCTGATCTATTGGAAATGGCTGAGATTTTATAATATAAAATAAAGCAGACTATGATAGCAGTAGTATACAGTGGATCTCGATTCTCAGACTGGCGGTTGGCTGACAAAGGCCGGATAACTACCGGGTTTCGCATGAATGGTATCAACCCCTATCTCCAGGATGAACGATCCATACTACAGCATTTAAATAGAAATACCAATTTGATCAATAATGCTGAAAAAATTAAACGTATTTATTTTTTCGGTGCCGGTTCTTCATCAAAAGAACGTAAAGATAAGATCAAAAATGTTTTCGAGCGTTTTTTCGTCAATGCCCGTGTCAAAGTAGACCATGATGTTATTGCTTCTGCTATTTCAACTTTTGGAGATGAAAAAGGGATCGTAGGTATTATCGGAAGTGGGTCGAATGCCGCTTACTATACCGGAAAGAAAATCATTGAGAACAATTATGGTCTGGGCTACATCCTCGCAGACGAAGGGGCTACCAACTGGAATAGTCAGCAATTGCTGAAACATTATATGACAGACACCCTTCCCGTCGATTTGAAGGATAAATTGGAAAAAGAATTCACTTTGGACAAGAAAAGTATTTTGGAGAAGGTATATATTGCACCTCAACCCACCAACTTTTTAAATTCATTTACCGATTTTGTACTTGAAAATAAGGAGCATTTATTTATCAACCAATTGATCAAAAATGGGCTACGTACTTTTATTAAAACTTATATTAAGCCATTAATGAAAGAGTATCCAGACAGTGACGTGAATTTTACCGGTTCGGTAGCTTTCAATTATGAAAACATCCTGCGAGAGGTAGCAACAGAAGAATTTAATATCAGTATTGGCACCGTGGTCAAGGAGCCGATACATAATTTAATTAAATATTATATCAATAAAAATTAAGAATATGAAAATTGGAATTAACGGATTTGGCCGTATTGGTCGTTTAGCATTCAGAGCTGCTATCAATCGTCCAGAAATTGAAATTGTTGGTATCAATGACTTAGTTGAGCCGGATTATATGGCTTATATGTTGAAATACGATTCAACGCATGGTAAATTTGACGGTACTGTTGAAGTTAAAGACGGCAACTTGATCGTGAATGGCAAAACAATCCGTGTAACTGCTGAAAAAGATCCAGCAAACTTGAAATGGAATGAAGTAGGTGCTGAGGTAATCATCGAATCTACAGGTTTCTTCTTGACTCAAGAGTTGGCTCAAAAACACATTGATGCAGGTGCGAAAAAAGTTGTTATGTCAGCGCCAGCAAAAGATGACACACCTACATTCGTAATGGGTGTAAACCACAAAGAATTAAAAGCAGATCAACATATCGTTTCAAATGCATCTTGTACAACAAACTGTTTAGCTCCTATCGCTAAAGTATTGAATGATAAATTCGGTATCGTTGAAGGTTTGATGACTACAGTACACGCTGTAACAGCTACTCAAAAAACTGTGGACGGTCCTTCAGTGAAAGACTGGAGAGGTGGCCGTGGTGCTTACCAAAATATCATCCCTTCTTCTACAGGTGCAGCTAAAGCTGTAGGTTTGGTTCTTCCTGAATTGAAAGGTAAATTGACAGGAATGTCTTTACGTGTTCCTACTGCTGACGTTTCAGTTGTTGACTTAACAGTGCGTTTAAATAAAGGTGCTTCTTACGAAGAGATCAAAACTGCCATGAAAGAAGCTTCTGAAGGCGAATTGAAAGGTATCTTGGGTTACACAGAGGATGAGGTTGTTTCTTCAGACTTCTTGGGTGATGCTCGTACATCAATCTTTGATGCAAAAGCAGGAATTTCTTTGAATGATAACTTTGTTAAAGTTGTATCTTGGTATGACAACGAGTGGGGTTATTCTAACAAAATCGTTGATTTAGTATTAGAAGTTGGTAAATTATCTTAATAAGATCCACCTAGACAATATCAAAGGGCTATTCGATATGAATAGCCCTTTATTTTTTCCACTTAGGAATCAGCGGGTTGGCGTTTAAACGCAAAAAAAAGCACTTTTGCCTTTTGTATTTCAAATAATCCCTCTATATTTGCAGCATCAATAAGGCAAACAGCCAATATTGAAAAGGTGCCATAGCTCAGTTGGTAGAGCAAAGGACTGAAAATCCTTGTGTCGCTGGTTCGAATCCAGCTGGCACCACCGAAAGAAGCAGAACGCAATGTTCTGGAATACTTTGAAAAATAATTCCAATGCGAAAATAGCTCAGCTGGTAGAGCACAACCTTGCCAAGGTTGGGGTCGCGAGTTCGAATCTCGTTTTTCGCTCACCTGCCTAGGTGGTGGAACTGGTAGACACGCAGGACTTAAAATCCTGTTCCCGTTAAGGGAGTGCGGGTTCGATTCCCGCCCTAGGTACAAGAAAGCTCATCAGTCGATGGGCTTTTCTTGTTTTATAGCTTTTTCTCCAACGCTCCCCTCCTTCGCCTTAAATTTCGTTATCCGAACTTACCCGTGCCCTATAAAGCTCAATCTTTTGATAAATCTTGTTAAAAAACATTTTCTTATCCCGCGTGCCTGCTGTATTTAACAACCTGGAATTTTTAAGCTGATGCTGATAAAAGTTTGACGCATGCTGACAGCTATCTGTATCATTTGTAATAAAGTAGCCCAGCATCGTATGGGGCACAAATAACGCCTTTCTGTCCTTGTTCCCAACCAAAACATTATTGTTTAAGATCAATAGTTCATGATAATATAGTTGATACTGCTCATTATTCGGAACGCATTTTTTTTCCAGTGAAAACACCAGTTCCTTTATCTGGTCACAAAGGATCTTCCCATTGTCAGCTGTCAATAGACCCGCTTGGGAAAAATACATAATCTGCTGTAGCGTACTATTGATTGTCGTATCATTCCAGATCTCTTTTACCCTGATGGACGAATAATAATCATTCAGCTTTTGTCCCCGATTATCCATCGGTGTTTTTAACAAAAACGACTCAAAAGATACCTCCAACTCATCCGGGCTCAATAAATTGAGCCAAACATAGCGTTTAAAACGAGATAATAATCCTGTATTTATCGTATAGAAGATCGGTATATCCTTAGCCGAATAATACAGGAACGTCTCTAGGTTGGGTTTAAATTCTGTTAAAGACTTAAAGGAATTCTCAAGGTAATTTGACAGGTCATTGAATGACTGGATTTCCGTTGTCCTTTTCACTAAAACATGATCACTATGCTGAAACATCTTATCCAAAGAAAGTGAAAAGTGATTCGCGAGTTGTACCGTCTCCTCTATTGAAAATTTGCTCTTCATCGAAATCCGCCGATGCGCCGCATCATAGCTAATATCAAGAGCGCTTGCTATAGCCTCAATGATAGACTTTGTTGCATCTATTTTTCGTTGTATTTCCTGGATCAGCTTTTCTTGATACATAGGCTTATTGGTTTTGCGATTATCACAAAAATAAAAATATTTTTTATTGTTTACCACAATTTAGAATGCGATTATCACAATAACTTTGTTAAACAAAACAAATAGTCATTTTATTAAAAGCTGAATATGAAAACATTATTAAAAATACCTGCGCGAGCAGTTGATCAAACGGAAAACTTATGCGCTTTACCCCTTTCGTCGGAAATTAGCACCGAAGGAACGAAAACACTACGAAGCTATCTAAGCGAAGAAACGAACAAGCAATTTCCTACATTGACCTATACCAACATCGACCTATCGCTATTAAATGGAAATATTGAGAACTTCATTGGTATGAGTCAAGTTCCGACAGGGATTATTGGTCCATTAAAAGTCCACGGAACCGCAGCCAACGGTGCATACTATGTGCCATTGGCCACCAGTGAGGGGGCATTGGTCGCATCTTATCATCGTGGAGCGAGGGCATGCTTGCTAGCAGGGGGAGTTACTTCGATCTGCCTAAAAGAAGGTGTCCAACGAAGTCCGGTATTCAAATTTGAAAACTTAAATGATTTAAGCCTTTTTGTGTCGTGGTTCCTTGCTGAGAAAGACATTCTTCAGGATATCGTTAAGAAAACAAGTCGCTTTGCAAAATTAACGGACACAAGAATCCAAATCGAAGGCAATCATCTGACCATATCATTTGAATACTTCACCGCAGATGCGGCGGGACAAAATATGGTCACCATCTGTACAGATGCCATCTGTCGGTTTATGGTCGACCTATGTCCGGTCAAGCCTACACACTGGTTTATTGAAGGGAACAGTTCCGGCGACAAAAAGGCAACAGCATATTCCTTCAACAACGTTAGAGGTAAGAAAGTAACGGCAGAAATAGAACTATCAGCCAGCATTGTATCGGAAGTACTCAAAACATCATCCGAACTGATGGATAGATACTGGCGCAGCTCCACCATGGGGATCATCCAAAGCGCTGCCATAGGTGCACATGGTCATTATGCCAATGGGCTGGCCGCACTATTTTTAGCTACTGGCCAGGATGTTGCCTGTGTAGCCGAAGCTGCAACAGGTATCACAAGAATGGAATTAAATAAAGATGGTTCACTATACGCCAGCGTCACCTTGCCAAACCTGATCATAGGGACTGTCGGTGGTGGCACAAACCTCCCTACCCAAAAGGAATGTTTGGAGATCATGGACTGTTACGGAGAAGGAAATTCAATAAAATATGCAGAGATAGCCGCAGCTCTTGTACTTGCTGGGGAATTATCTATTGCTGCTGCCCTGTCAGCAGGCCAGTTTACGCAGGCACATCAAAAATTCGGCAGAAAAAAATCGGTATAAAATGGAAACGAAAAAAGAAAATAGATGGAATGTGCCAAATGCACTTTCTATCTACCGTATACTTGCAATACCTTTTATTAGCTATGCCATATTAACTGAAAACAGGAATCTCTTTATAGTATTATTGTCTGTAAACCTTATAACGGATATCCTCGACGGATTAATCGCTAGACTATTTAAACTTCAAACAGAATTTGGCGCTAAACTGGATTCGGTCGCGGACATAGGGACATACCTGATGGCCTTTATGGGAATGATAACACTGGAAAAAGCTTTCGTAGCAGCATATAAAATCGAATTTATCCTCCTTATTGTCTTATGGATTGCTCCCCAAGTATATGCCCTTATCCGATTTCAACGGTTCCCCAGCTTTCATTTATGGTCTTATAAGATAACTGGTTACTTACAGGGCATATTTATCTTTAGCTACTTCGTATTCGGATTTCATACAATCTACTTTCACTTGATGTTAATCGTGAGTTGCCTGGCTTATCTGGAAGAATTATTTCTAGTGATTACCTTACCAAAGCTGCAATCCAATTTGAAGAGCATATTCCTTATCCAACAACAAAAAGGAGGTTGATCATGTATTTGTTTATTGCGAACATATTGCTATTATTTTTTGGAATAGGTGCTTTAGTGACACTGTATCTCAATAAGGACAGTCAAGCTGATCGAGCCAAAGAGCGTTGGCTAAAACTGGGAGTGTATTTTCTGGTGCTGGTCCTGGTATTTTCGTCCATTTATTTTGAACAAATAAAACTCCTGGCTATTTGCATAGGAATCGTCGGCCTTTATGAAATTTTTAAAGCCCAATCATTTTCCAGACAAACAGTTCCTTTCTGCTATTTTGTGTTATTCATTTACCTCAGTATCCTATTTGCATTCGTTAAGTTCAGCAATCAGATACCAACAGAGCATATATGTTTTGTCTACTTTATAGTTGTCACCTTTGATGGGTTTAGCCAACTTAGTGGTCAATTATTGGGAAAACGAAAACTGATCCCCAAGATTAGTCCCAATAAAACTTTTGAGGGTTTGATTGGTGGTATGATATTGACACTATCGACCAGTCTTTTCCTTTTTCATTATATCCATCCTTCAATCGGATCAACAGTAGGGACAGCAGTATTCATCTGTATTTCCGCACTTGTTGGAGATCTCTTGGCTTCCTGGTACAAGCGCAGATGTCAAATTAAGGACTACAGCCGATTAATCCCGGGACATGGTGGAATATTGGATCGCTTCGACAGCTTTATGTTCTCCGGAGCAATGTATTGGTTAGTTTATTTATAGCAACGTAAATACCCTAATCTTAAAATAATTGATAAACAAATAATTTATACAGATGAAAAGCGAATTATCAAATATGCTCCTATTGGCAATGATCTTTTTGCTGCTATTTGCCCTTTCTGAAATATTATACCATTGCTTTAAGATTAGAGTTGAATTCACGAGAAAACTCGTGCATATGGGCACGGGCATTATTTCACTGTTATTCCCTATTTTACTTATAAGTCATTGGTCCGTATTGTTGCTTTGTGGATTATTTACCGTGATTTTGGTCTTATCCCTAAAATTTAATTTATTGCGATCTATACATGCGATTGACCGGAAATCCGCAGGTAGCCTTGCCTATCCTGCCGCAGTGTATCTTTGCTTTCTGACTCAGGCCTATCTGGATGATCGATATATTTTCTATTATCTACCTTTAGCTACCTTAGCTATCTGCGATCCCATGGCCGCATTATCTGGCAAAAAATGGCCATTGGGTTCCTATATGATCCTTGGCGCAAAAAAGACTATGTTAGGATCTATTGTTTTCTTTATCAGTGCAGTTATTGTGGCTTTTTTGATCTGGAAATACACGCATGATTCGAATCTCGGCTTTCAGGAACTTACCATCATAGCTGCGATTGCACTCATGGCTACACTCGCTGAAGCAATGAGCAAAGATGGCTATGATAATCTAACCATCCCCATAAGTACAATCGTAAGCTTGTATATTCTTCTTCCTTAAGCCCCTTTTTCTTCGTATCAAAAGCGTACCATATTCGCTAACAGCCAGATCAGAAGCCTACTTCAAGCAGACTAATACCGGATATTGAGCAGGAATTGTTTGGTCAACATCTGATCAACATCGATACCCAACTTGGTCCGCACCGCCAGTAATCCGAATAAGGTCCGAAGACAATACGAAGAAATGCTCAACAAACGATAATAGCTTATAGATTTCCTCAATTATTCAAAAAGACTGCTAACCAGACCTATTATTTCAATTCCAAATCCATTCGATGTCTCCCTGCCTCCAATTGGATTACTTTGCCATCGCGAATATTTGCTGCTGGATAAAACGTAGCCGTGGCATTTGGCGGGATCTCTACCTGATATTCGACCTTGTTTCCGCTTACCTTCCAATTGGATACAATGTTTCCATAAGGCGAATTGTAAGTAATAGAAGACTCCTTGAGTTCCTTTGGGAAAATAGGCTTTAATAATACATGTTTAAAACCAGCCTGTGACGGATCGGGCAGGATACCACCAATGGATTTAAAAAACCAGCCACCTATCTCACCAAACATCATGTGATTATCAGAGATATCTCTTGTTGCCTTCAGATCCCAGTTTTCGAGTAAGGTGGTCGCGCCATTGACAATCCACCATCCCCAGGAGGGATAGGTATCCTGTACCGCAACTTTATAGGCTGTTTCGTCATAGCCATTATCCTTCAATGCATTCAGGAGTGCTTTCGCCCCCAACACACCAACATCCAGATGAAAATTGGCCTCTTCTACCCTGCTATTTAAGTTGGCGGCAACTTTGGCTTTCATCGCTTCCGGAACCACGCCCCAATACAAAGGTACACTCAATTCTGTCTGCGTCCCAGTACTATAGATCCCTTTTGAACGATCCAAAAACTTCGCATTGATGGCATCTTTGATCTTCCTGCCCAGCATTTCGTATTTCTGCTGATCAGCTGTTTTTCCAAACATTTTTGCTGCGGATGCCAAAATTGTTGCGTCGACGTAAAAGTACACCGATGAGGTAAGCTCAAGATTAGATTGCGATTTGACCGGCACCCAATCTCCACGACCGAAGGTTGTTAAGCCATTGGGACTGATTCCATCCACGTAATCCACATACCGTTTGATATTTTCATAACATTCAGCTAGCAAGCTGGCATCGCCGTAAAACAAATAAGTTTGCCAAGGAATAATGGCAATGGTACTTGTCCAGTCCAAGCCATTTGCTGTACCATACCCCCAACCTCCTGTTGGTATGATATCAGGCAGTACACCGTTTTCTTGCTGTTCGTCCCGATGATCCGCCATCCACTTCTCATAGACAGTGATGCCGTCAAAATTATAATAGGCTGTTTCGATTGCGAGATGGCCATCACCAGTCCAGCCATTTTTCTCCCGTTGCGGACAATCCGTGGGATAACCCATCAAGTTGGACAGGTAGGCATTATTGGTTGCCGCCCATAAACCGTTTATTAAGGGGGATGAAGTTTTCAGCTGGCCAATTGGACCTACATCACTATGCATGAAATAAGCCGTAATAGCGGAATCATCCAATACAATCGACTCACTGCTGCTTACTTCGACATAGCGAAAGCCTTTATAACCAAATTTCGCCATAAATTCGTCCTCTCTTCTGCCACTCAGCGTCAAGATATCGGTCTGAAAGGGCTCCAGGTCTTTATTCCCACGATAATATACATCAATATTGGACAAATCTAAGCGTCCATTTTCCTGTAATCGTTCACCATGCTTGATTTTGATCACCGTCCCCGCCTTACCACTAACCTTTATCTTTGTCACCCCGGCCATATTCTGTCCCATGTCAAAGACGTAGGTTTTCTCATCCATCTTTTTCATCGATTTCGGCGAATAGGATCGAACCAGGCGTATGGGTACCATTTGCTGCGAGACAATATGTGTAGAGGGTGGGTTCCGATACTGAATGGCATGCCACTGTGAATCGTCAAACTGTGGAGTATCCCATCCCGGCATCTCCAGACGGGCATCATAATGCTCTCCAGTGTAGATATTATTATAACGGATAGGTCCCCCCGCCGTCTTCCATTGTTGATCTGTAATTAGCGTTTCTTCACTACCATCCTGATAGACAATACGCAGGTTCAAACAAAATGTGGGACGATTACGCCAAGGGGCTTTGTCAAAATTCCATACCGCCAATGGTTGGTGATTATACCAGCCATTCCCCAAAACTACAGCAACTGCATTGTTTCCCTGCTGGATCTGACGGGTCACATCTTCCACCACATATAGTGTACGTCTATCAAATCGGGTATACATCGGATCCAGACGATGGTCACCTATTTTTTTGCCGTTTATAGAAAGTTCGTAAAGTCCCGCCACAGCAATATAGGCGCGGGCAGACTTAATCGGTTTGGTCGTTTTAAATGCTCTTCTGAAATACGGTGCTTCCTGCTCGTGAATATCCTGATTATCACTGATCCATTTCCCTTTCCAGTTCTCCATCCCCATCATACCGGTCTCAAATGAAGCGATGGAAGATGTACTTTCATTACTATTTTTGTCCCAGACAAGCACTTTCCAATAGTACTTTGTCTGCTGTTTCAAGCTAGTGCCACTATAGTGAATCAACATAGCCGAACTCTTTTGCTTTCCGCTATTCCAGATATTAGCTTTATTTTTCACCAATGCAAGTGAATCACTACTTACCAAGATTTGATAAGCAGATTGCTTCGCCCCCTGTCGTTTATCGGCCAGTCTCCAACTTAAACGGGGATTTGATTTATCCACACCCAATGGATTCACAAGATGTTCACAGCGTAGTTCAATTGGCAGACATTCTTTTTGTTTTTGTGCATACAGTATTGTGCTTACACACAGCATCGTCATCAGTAAAATTTTTCGCATGTTTAGTTTATACTCCGTTCAACTTTTTATATTTCCTATCATAGCATTTAGGTCATCTTCTAGGAGACAATGCGCGCATTCAACAGGAATACAAAAGTGTTAAATTGTTTTAGTTGATTTAAAAACGAATATATCAATTATTATCAAAATAATTAAACTGTACTGTCCTGCTACCTAGTTGCTGAAAATTAACAGCAATATTTTGGATTATTCATCAAAATAATCCTATATTAGTCTCGACTTTAGGGGTGTCTGCATATGCGGGCTGAGATTTTACCCTTATAACCTGATCCAGATCATACTGGCGTAGGGAAAAGTAAGTTATCTTCCAGATACATTACTGTATCTTGTTGTAGCCATTCCTAAAGTTTTACCAAAAAAATAAAAGGAATGGAACTTACAATCAATCATCAAATCCGATTTTTCGACCCTGCTCCGAGCTCTCTAGCCGAACTTTTACAGACGGAACTATCCGGTAAAACCCAAGGTATTGCCGTGGCCCTCAACAACTGCGTTGTTCCCAAAGACAACTGGACCGCAACAGTTTTACAACCCAATGATCATATCCTACTCATAACTGCTACACAAGGCGGATAATATCGTATGGAGCATATTCAATTCAATATACCTAATTCCCCATTAACATGACATCAGAAAAAATCACACAAACCCCCTTTCCAAATTCAACCAAAGTCTTTGTTCCCGGTACACTCTTCCCTATCCAGGTGGCCATGCGTCAGATTTCATTGAGTCCGACCAAATTGAGCAATGGACAGATCGAAGTCAACCCGCCCATCAGCATTTATGACACTTCTGGCCCCTATACAGATGGAACACAAGATATTGACATCCGTAAAGGACTTCCCCGTCTTCGTGATCAGTGGATCCTTGACCGCGAGGATGTCATACAACTTGAAGGCATCAGTTCGCAATATGGTCAAAAACGTCTGGCAGATACCACATTGGACGAACTTCGGTTTGCTTACAGCCATAAACCTAAAGTTGCTGCGCCAGGTAAAAATGTGACGCAATTACATTATGCAAGAAAGGGTATCATTACACCAGAGATGGAGTATGTTGCCATTCGTGAAAATCAACGGATAGAGCAGCTTGCTGATAGCACACCAGGCATGGATCATCAGCATCCGGGCGAAAATTTCGGTGCCAGAACTGTCGGAAAATATATTACGCCAGAGTTTGTGCGTGAGGAGATCGCTGCTGGTAGAGCAATTATCCCCAATAATATTAATCATCCGGAAAGTGAACCGATGATTATCGGTCGCAATTTTTTGGTAAAGATCAATGCCAATATCGGTAATAGTGCCGTGAGTTCAAGTATCGAAGAAGAGGTTGAAAAGGCTGTTTGGGCCTGCCGCTGGGGTGCTGACACGATCATGGACCTATCTACAGGCAAAAATATCCACGAAACCCGCGAATGGATTATCCGCAACTCACCTGTTCCAATAGGTACAGTTCCGATCTATCAAGCGCTGGAAAAGGTCAAAGGTGTTGCCGAAGATCTCACCTGGGAAATATTTCGGGATACACTGATCGAGCAGGCCGAACAGGGTGTGTCATACTTCACAATACATGCAGGGGTTCTCTTGCGTTATATCCATTTAACAGCACAGCGGGTGACGGGGATCGTGTCAAGAGGTGGATCCATTATGGCTAAATGGTGTCTTTTCCATCATCAGGAAAACTTCCTCTATACCCATTTTGAAGAAATCTGTCAGATCATGAAACAGTATGATGTTGCTTTTTCTCTGGGTGATGGTCTACGTCCCGGTGCAATTGCAGATGCCAATGACGCGGCACAATTTGCTGAGCTGGAAACTTTAGGTGAGTTAACAAAGATTGCCTGGCAGCATGATGTACAGGTGATGATCGAGGGACCTGGCCACGTTCCGATGCAGCTTATCAAAGAAAACATGGAAAAACAACTGGAATGTTGCGATGAAGCGCCATTTTATACCCTTGGTCCTCTGACAACCGATATCGCGCCAGGTTATGATCACATTACTTCCGCTATTGGTGCCGCAATGATCGGTTGGTATGGCTGTGCTATGCTCTGTTATGTGACACCAAAAGAACACCTCGGACTGCCCAATAAAAAAGATGTGAAAGATGGTGTCATCACCTACAAATTAGCCGCGCATGCTGCAGACCTAGCCAAGGGACATCCTGGGGCACAGTACCGCGACAACGCCTTGAGTAAGGCGAGATTTGAATTCCGATGGGAGGATCAGTTCAACTTATCATTGGATCCCGACACTGCGCGGGAATATCATGACGAAACTTTACCTGCAGACGCCGCCAAAGTAGCGCATTTCTGTTCGATGTGTGGCCCAAAATTCTGCTCCATGAAAATTACGCAGGAAATCAGGGATAGCGCAGCACAGGGTATGCTTGAAAAATCGCAGGAATTCATCGCCCAAGGAAAGGAAATCTATTTATGATCATTGCTTTGACAGCTGAGGAGGAATTCGCTTCAGAATTTCAGACAATACATGCACTGTTTGAACAGGGACTTGATCTTTTGCACTTGCGAAAATATCATTTTACAGATGAACAAATGCAGCGATATGTAGCATCAATAGATGCAACATATCACGATAGACTGGTCCTTCATTCCCATCCGCAGCTGTCAAATGCACTTCATATTAACAGAATTCATTTTAATGAACATCATCGGCGAAGCGGCTTTTTTGATCCGCAGCTGACCAACTCTATCTGCTCGACTTCGGTCCATCATATCAATCAGTTCAATACGCTAGACAAATGCTGGAATTATGCCTTTTTAAGCCCTTTATTTCCGAGCATTTCCAAAGCAGGTTATGGGCATAACGATGCTGTCCTGGATCAATTACAGTCACGCACCAATTTTGATGTTCATTTAATCGGTCTGGGTGGGATAAAAGCTGAAAACTGTCTGCTTTCAATAAAGGCTGGAGCAGATGGAATAGCTTTACTTGGCGCTTTATGGCAAGCCCCCGACCCTATTCAACATTTTATTACATGTAAACAACAACTATGCTCGAAAGACTACAGTATATCTCGCAGGGACTGACACTGGCAGAACAGAAGAACAACATCCTAAAGGCATTGGATGCAGGCGCCACCTGGATACAAATCCGGTGGAAACAAGCTGATGAGCAGGATTTCCTTCGGCTTGCACAGGAGATAAAACAGGTATGCGAACAATTCGCAGCCAAATGCATCATCAATGACCACGTAAAGCTTGCCAAGGAACTGGATGTTGATGGTGTACATCTCGGACTAACGGATTGTGGTATCGCCGATGCGCGTCTGCTATTGGGGTCAAAAAAAATCATTGGCGGTACGGCAAATAGCCTGGAAGATGTGCTAGGTCGAATAGCAGAACAATGTGACTACATCGGACTCGGCCCCTATAAACATACCCATACAAAACAAAAGCTCAGTCCGTTATTAGGCCTAGCGGGATATGAAAATATCATCAACCAAATCAGGCAGCAGGGACTCCCGTCTGTTCCGATTTTCGCCATCGGTGGGATCAGCAGTCTCGAAGACATTCAAAATCTGCTACAGACAGGAGTTTATGGTATAGCTTTATCTGGACTGGTGACCCAAACACCAAACATTATTTCATCTATTAAAAATCTCTTACCATGAGCACATTACAAATAGCCGATCGCAGCTTTGAATCCAGATTATTTATGGGGACGGGCAAATTTGGCAATCTAAACGAAATGAGTGAGGCCATTCAGGCTTCTGGTTCGCAGCTGGTTACCGTTGCACTCAAGCGGATTGACCAACTTGCTGTGCATGACGAATTAATCGCTGCAATTGATCTAACAAAAATAGATTTGCTTCCCAATACTTCGGGGGCCAGAACGGCGGAGGAAGCCGTTTTGGCAGCCCAACTGGCCCGAGAGGCCCTTGAAACAAACTGGATCAAATTGGAAATCCATCCTGATCCACGCTACCTATTACCTGATCCGATTGAAACATTACGGGCAACAGAAGCGCTGGCAAAATTGGGTTTTGTTGTCATGCCATATATCCATGCAGATCCTGTGCTCTGCAAACGACTGGAAAATGCGGGCACTGCTGTTGTCATGCCCTTGGGTGCTCCCATTGGTAGTAACAAAGGGCTCCGTACATTGGACTTCTTGGAGATCATTATCGAAGAAAGCAATGTACCTGTAGTTGTCGACGCTGGAATTGGCGCTCCTTCCGACGCAGCTAAGGCTATGGAAATCGGTGCTGATGCCGTATTGGTCAATACCGCAATTGCCGTTTCCAATAATCCGCTATACATGGCAGAAGCTTTTAAAGAGGCCGTCATTGCAGGACGTAAGGCTTATGAAGCTGGTTTGGGCCCTATCAATTCCCGAGCGGTCAGTTCGAGTCCGTTAACCTCATTTTTATTTGATTGATATAGAGCTATGAACGATTTTAAAGAGATACTTGACCAATATAGCTGGGAAGAAGTCCAAACAAAGATCTATGGAGCCTCCGATCAAGATGTACGTCGTGCATTAAACCGGGTGAATTTGACACTCAACGATTTCATGGCACTTATTTCTCCTGCTGCAATACCTTATCTGGAGCAAATGGCACTCAAAGCGCAACAGATCACGCAACGGCGATTTGGCAAGACCATCCAGCTTTATGCGCCACTGTATCTCAGTAATGAATGTCAGAATATCTGCACCTACTGTGGGTTTAGCATGGACAATAAGATTAGACGGAAAACACTGAACAACACAGAATTACTACTGGAAGCGATGGCTCTCAAATCCATGGGTGTCAACCATGTATTGCTGGTCAGTGGGGAAGCAAACAAAACTGTGGAAATCAATTATTTCTTAAATGCAATTGAACTGCTGAAACCTCATTTCTCCCAAATATCGATCGAAGTCCAGCCCCTAGAACAGGAAGAGTATCAATTATTACAGACCGCAGGGGTATATGCTATTTTAGTCTATCAAGAAACTTATCATCGGGACGTGTATAAGAAATACCACCCGAAAGGGAAGAAATCTAATTTTGATTATCGCCTTGACACCCCCGACCGCATCGGACAGGCCGGCATTCATAAAATTGGATTGGGGGTATTACTCGGATTAGAGGATTGGCGTGTAGATAGCTTCTTTACGGCTGCTCATATCGCGTATTTGCAAAAACAGTATTGGCAAACCCGGTATTCCATTTCCTTTCCAAGGCTGCGACCGGCCGAAGGCTCTGTAGCACCCAATTTCCATCTTTCAGACAAGCATTTGCTCCAATTGATCTGTGCTTACCGCTTATGGAACGAAAATCTGGAAATCTCAATTTCCACCCGGGAAAATGAAAGCTTTAGGGATCATATCATTCCTATCGGGGTGACAACAATGAGTGCAGCCTCCAAAACAAACCCCGGTGGCTATGTTGTAGATCCACAAGCCCTGGAGCAATTTGAGGTCAGTGACGAACGGGATATGGAAACCATAAAAAATCAAATCCGAAAAATGGGATACGACCCGGTGATGAAAGACTGGGAAAGCAATTACTCAGGGTTAGTACGTTAGATCGATGAAAGAGGATCTTATTTTTGAACGGTATAGCCGACAGATTTTTATAGAGGAAATCGGTGTCGAGGGGCAACGAAAAATCATGAATTCCAAGGTGCTTATTGTAGGTGCTGGTGGATTGGGAAGCCCCGTTTTACAATATTTAGCTGCTGCTGGCATCGGTAGGCTTGCCTTAGTTGACTTCGACAAGGTAGAACTACATAACCTCAATAGGCAGGTGATCCATAGCGAAAAGCAGTTACATGTCAGTAAAACAAAAAGTGCAGCCGATTACATCGAGCAACATAATAGTACCATTGACTTTCAACCGATGCAGCTGAAGCTCGAGGCTGGCAATGCAACAGAAGTCTTAGCACCCTATGACATCGTTGTGGATTGCTGCGACAACTTTAAGACGCGTTATCTGCTCAATGAAACCTGCATCAGGCTGAACAAGCCATTGGTATATGGAAGTATATATGGATTCGAGGGGCAATTGGCTGTATTTAATTATAAGGGCAGTAAACATCTCCTAGACCTCTTTCCGACAGTTCCTCCTCCCGAACAAGTACCCAACTGTGATAAGAATGGCGTATTGGGGCCACTACCAGGTATAATAGGGAGCATGATGGCTATGCAGGTGCTCAAAATGGCTGCCGGGTTACCGGTAGACTGTAATCAATTAACTATTGTAGATACATTGCATTGGCGCTTTACAAAGCTTTCTTTTTAAAACATTGCTTCACGGGCTCTCCCACCTGCGGGGAGCTTCTCCTTAAAATTAAAATTCATTTAAAACAGGTGTCTGCAAACAATATTTTCTAATTTTAGTTTATATTAGCAAGCTAAATGTCAACTATACAATCTGGAATGAAAAAAGTAATTTATCCATTACTATCACTCGCTTTATTACCTTTATTTTCAATTGCCCAAGAGACAAAAATCACCGCTGATGATCTCTTTGCCAAAGCACGTAAGGTCGCTTTTGATTCAAAAGACTACCCGCAGGCCATTCAATTATCGAAACAGGCGCTTCTACAGGCACCAGAATATACCGACATCAGCATCTTTCTGGGACGCCTCTATACCTGGTCAGATAAGATTGATTCAGCCCGGACGCTCTTTAATGAGCTAGATAAGAAGAACACAAAAGATGAAGACTTTTTTCTCGCCTATGCAGCGCTGGAATACTGGAATGACCAGGCCGAAAAAGCAAGCCAGCTAACCGACAAGGGATTGGATTTTCACCCCCAATCGCAAGATCTCCTGTTGTTGAAAGCCAAGATCAACTACAGCGCCAATCACTACGAGATCGCCGAAAATGCGGTGCATCAACTCCTCAAGATCGACCCAAAAAATGCGGAAGCGCGATCTTTAGCCAAAAACATTGAGGAATATACCGCTAAAAACGCCATCGGTCTAACCTATAATTTCGTCTATTTTGACAAACAGTTTGACAATAACTGGCATATCGTTGGCTTAAGCTATAAACGTGCTACTCCCATCGGATCTGTGATCTTTCGGACAAATTATGCAAATAAGTTTGCGGAGAATGGTGTACAGTTTGAAATGGAAGCTTATCCACGTCTATCCAAAATATTTTACCTCTATGTAGGAGCAGGTTACTCCAATAATGTAGGCATATTTGCCAAATATCGTACAGGTGTCTCCTTATACGCCAACTTACCACATAGTTTTGAAGGGGAAATCGGATACCGACAGCTTTATTTCAGTGACAATATCTGGATGTATACGGCTTCTGTCGGAAAGTATTACCAAAACTTCTGGTTCAATCTCAGGACATACCTCACACCCGGTGAAGAGAACATTTCCCAATCTTATACCGGAACTGTGCGTTACTATACAAAGGGTGCGAACGACTATTTCGGGTTTAGCGCGGGAACAGGTTTGAGCCCCGAGGAAAACCGAAATAATCTATTGGATAATGCACCATACAAATTAAAGACATTCAAAGTAGGTGCTGAGTACAATTTTTCTGTCAAACAAAGTAATCTATTTTCGATCTCAGGCACCTATTATAACCAAGAATTCCGACAAAAAGAAAAAGGAAATCAACTGGATATCATCCTAGGTTATATCCGCAAATTTTAGTCTTTCTTCAAAGAACCGAAATAATTGGCATAAACACTGTCGGGAAGCAATCTCTTTTGGGTATAAAACAATTTGTTCTTGCGCTTAAACAATTCAAAGCGCTTGGACAATTCTTCTTTTGCATTATCCGGGGCGATATCTTCATTGAGTGTGCCATCCAGTTGATATAATTGGCCCTCAGAAAGATGATAATTACCACGCACAAAGTCAATCAGTTGATTCTTGCTCTGCATCATGGCAATCCCCGCTCCTTTTGCTGATGCACCTTTATCAAGTCCCTGACCGATCCAAGTTACTTGAGCTGGAGTTTTTAATGCAAAATTTTCTCTATAATAGGCCAGTAATGAAGGGGCAATGTCAAAATGGCTCACAAAATTGTGAAAGGTCTTTGCTTCTTTTAGCAGTGGCGAATAAATCAATAGTGGCACATGATAACGGTCGATTTTGCTTTGTAAAGGTATCTCTGGCATGGCGTGATCCCCAGTGATAATAAAAATGGTATTCGCAAAATCCGGTCTTTTTTCATATTCCTTAAAAAACTGTGCCATCGCATCGTCCAAATTTAAAATTGAAACAAGCTGTGTCCGGTTCTCCATGGCCAACTTTTTTTGTGTCGGCGACAGCTCCATAGATGCGATTCGTTGATCAAATAACTGCTCATAATGGGCTACATTATTAATTAAAAAAGGATTGTGTGTCGATAGCGTCAGCAGGACATGGAAATAGGGATTCTCCTGCACTTTCTGTACTTCAAGTAATTTGCTAAATACGGCTTGGTCTTCATATCCCCAACTTTCACCTCCTTTTTCCGGTAACTTCTTATATGGTGGATCAAAAGCCTCCTGGTCAATGAGCCTATCAATTTTGTTATAGTCCATGAATTTTTTCATGAAATCGAAATTAGAATGCCCACCATAGAAAAATCCTGTATTGAACCCGTTATGCTTTAGAATGTTGAACAGATTAAAGTTATCCGGCAAGGTATCCTGCTCAAGGAAACCATGCATAGCGAAAGGCAATGAGCCAGTTAATGTAGGTAATACGGAAAATGTCCTTCCCGAGGAGCTCATATTATTATCCCAATACAAGGATTGTTTTTTTAACTTACCTATAAATGGTGTAAAGTTGCCGATGTAACCATTTTCCGAACTATAGGCGTGTCCCAAACCTTCAATAACAAGAATGACCAAATTCGGTGTCTTCGTTGTTTTGTTTAAATAGGCACCCAGAAAATCCTTGGTGTCTTCAGTTTTCAGAAAAGGAAATTTACTATCCAGTTCCTTCGGATCCGTATCATCTTGATCGAGTACCGCCAACATTCCGGGGTGCTCCGCCACATAATTGGATAAATTGGATTCAAAAAAATAACGCCATTTACTTCGACTTGCATTGGCCACAAATTCATCCTTTGCCGAAGCGCTTCCCAAGATCGAAGCTGAAGAAATAAAACAAGACACAAGACCTATTGACAAGAACGCAATCCCCACATAAGCCTTTTTAAAAGTCTGTTTATTGGCTATCCAGAGCGGAACCCAAGCGATCACAATCAGTAATAAAAGCAAAGCGATATTCGTAAAACTCAGCATACCGCTGGCTTCCAAAATCTGTTTCATCTCTTCGGAACTATAATAAAATAGGTCCGCGCCAAGCAGATTTCGCGATTCCGCAAAATACAAAAACAGGATAAACTGAATGACAACGATTGCTACTAATGATACGACCAGCAGAAACTTCGACCAAAAGCTACTGAGGAACTGAAGCAATAAATACCCTACACCCACACCACCTAGCACCTGAAAGGCAAAGAGCAGGTTGTCTCCAAGAAGGTATTTCACTGCACCCACATCTGCAAGCTGAGCAAAACGTCGGTCATACCACCACCATTCTACCCCGATGGACAATATGTACAACACAAAGAAAACAGCCATGACCGGACCTATGCCTTGAAATGCTAAGTTTAATCGCTTACCCAGGTATTTCCAAACGGACTCATTCGCCTCTTTTTGCTGAAAACCTTGTCTTGTCATTTCACCCCAGCCATGCTGTTTACGAAAGTAATCAACTACCCCCTGTACACCAGCTTTGACAACAATGGGATGAAAATATAAAGGTTCAAGAATGGCTGTTGTGAGCAAGGTCGAGAGATCCCGTTTTTTTGTATAGACCTGATGGCTGACAAGATCAACCAAGATGGCATAGATTGAATATAAAATTCCAGAAGCCATGACCAGCGCAAATAAGGCAAAGAAGAAGGGCCAGTTAATAATTCCTAAAATAAAAAAGATCACAAAGACAATGTATCCTGTAAATTCGACGATAGGTCCTAAAAACTCAAAGAAAAACCAGTAAGGCATACTGATCATACCAAAACGACCGTATTTGGGATTAAACATCAGTTTTCGATGCTTCCATAAGGTCTCCATGGTGCCTCTCATCCAACGATTGCGCTGTTTGCGCAGTACCTCTTTTGACTCCGGCACTTCCGTCCAACACAGGGGATCCGGAATATTAACGACTTCATAGGCTTGTTTTTGCTCTTCCATATAACGCCGCATACGCACTACGAGCTCCATATCCTCACCCACCGTATTTCTGTCATAACCACCACAGGCCAGAACGATCTGACGATCAAAAGCACCAAAAGCACCAGAAATCAAAATCAATCCAGAAGCCCTGGACCAAGCCATTCGCCCCAAAATAAAGGCACGAATATATTCCAGCGCCTGCGTGCGGCCTAACCAGGACTTCGGAAGATTTACATCCGTCACAGATCCATTAACCACATTGCAGTTATTGGCCAAACGTATGACACCTCCACAAGCAATGACACGTTTCTCTGTTTGTTCCAAAAAAGGCTTTGCCAATTTTAAGATTGCATCCTGTTCCAGAATACAATCCACATCGATACAAACGATATAGTCACCAGCAGAAATGTTAACCCCAACATTAAGTGCATCTGCTTTACCACCATTCTCTTTATCGACAACAATGAGTTTTTTAAAGGCTGGGTTTTTACTTTTATAGATTCCCCGAATTTCCTTGGTTTCAATATTCCCCTGGACAAAAAAAGAAGTAAGTTCGAGTTCATAAGCCACGATCAACTTTTCCATAGAATCATCCTTACTGCCATCATTCACAATAATAATTTCCAAATTATGGTAATAAAGAGATAATAAAGAGCGTACATTCTCGATAATGGTCATTCCCTCGTTGTAAGCTGGAGCAATCAGGCTGAAGGTGGGAGCATTTGGATTTGTAGCAATAATACTATAATCGGTAAATGCGTTTTTATGTTTGTAACGAAAGACTGCTCCATAAGCATATAGTCCAATCCACGTATAGATAATAAATACGGTAGCAGAATACAGTAAAAATAGCCAAACTACAATTTCATATACAATATGGGAAAATTCTAACATTTTTTCTCTTGCAAAGCGTGTTTAATAATCTGTATGAGTTGGTCGTAAGTATCCGTTGTTCGCGAAATTTCGTGCAAATAATCTGCTTCACCTAGAACAACAAGTACTTCTGCCGCCGAGATTTTAATCGATACCTCAGCATGATTCCACAATTGTTCCTTCAAAAAGTCTTCACTTTCCCTGCTCCGGGCTACTTTCATGGATTTAAGAATTTCAAGCTGCACTTCAATTGGCTGTTGATCGAAGCAGGTAATAAACTGTCTAATCGTCGTGTTGTTTTCTATGGCTTGCATCGTCCGTATAGCTTGCACACGAACAGGTATGGCTGGATGATCAAGCAAGTCATGGACTGCAGCGTACATTGGCATCAATCTAAATTTTCGGATCAGGCGCAAGGTAAATATAACGACAGAATCATTTGTACTCTTTAACCAACTGTAAACCTGCACATCAGAAAGTTCAGGTATATGATGAATAGAGTACAGAAGTCGCAATTGCTGCCAGTCTGATAGCGGTTTATCAAAATGCTCCAAAAATCCCAGACCTTCATAGCCCTGAAAACTTACCATAGCATACTGTGCTTCCTGATAAACCGCCGTACGATCATCATTCAGCTTAGCCTTTATCTCCGGAATTGCCGCTTCAACATTCATCGCAGCCAGCTCCTGTATACCACCTGCAACGAGATAGGCTTTTCTTTGGCGTAGCTTTCGCCAGGCCTCATCTTCCAATTTAAATTCATAAAACAGGCCATTGATGGATTTTTTTGCCGCGCCGGAAAATTTTCGGTCCGAAGCAACCAATACATCCAAGAAAAGCGCACGAAATGACGGTTCCTTGAGATGTTTGCCAAATTCCTGATCGTGTTTTGTATTCTTATCATTTCCCACAATCGTCTCTATAATTTTATACTCGATAATCTGTCTCCAGGAATGTCGATTATGTAAGATCCTATAACTGTAAAAACTGTAGCCCAACACAGCAATAATCAGCAATAGCACTAGAACTAGGATGGCGATTATTGCTAGGATAAGCTCATGTAGGACGATATGCTGGGACATGATCTAAGTCTATTTATTTGTTAAGCGTTTTATTCTCAGGATAAGCTCGTTTGGACTAAATGGTTTAACCATAAAATCTGAGGCACCAAGGTCGAAGGCCTCTACAACAACTTCCTCCTGCCCCATGCTTGACAGCACAATGACTGGAACTTTCTTTCCAATACGTTTTATCGCAGAAAGAATTTCAATCCCTGAAGCAAATGGCATCATGATATCGGTCACGACCAGATCAAATTCCGATTCTCCGATCTTTTCAATAGCTTCCTGACCATTTCTGGTCAAAACAACTTCGTGTCCTTCTTTTACTAATTTGTGTTCTACGGTGCGCAAAATTAACTCGTCGTCTTCGGCAATTAAAATCAACATACTCTTATTTATTTAAAATTTTTGTAATCAAATCCAAGCCGATCTCCATTTCTGCTTCGATAGTAGTAAAGGCTTTTGACAGATCGGTATCGACGGAAATGCTGGCCTCCAGCTCTTTTGTTAGTTGAGCCAGCTTAATAAGCCCAGCAGTCGATGAAGTTCCTTTCAATTTATGCAATAGCTCCTTGATAAGCTTCAGATCGTTTTCTTTTTTTGCATCTGCGATCTGCGCCCTCGATGCTGAAATTTCTTTGATGACCAAGTCGAGGAAAAAGGATAAAAATGCGGGATCATCACCCGCCTGTTCATGCAGACGCTGTACATCTAAGTGTGTCACCAAATCTGTCGCCTCGGTCTCCGATTGTTCAGAAGAATCCATAGATAACATAGCTTGATGCAAGGCATTAAACAAATCCTGTTGGCGGATAGGTTTAGCTAAAAAGTCAGACATTCCAGCACCTAAACAGCGTTCTTTTTCACCCGAAACATTACCAGCAGTGATACCGATAATTGGCGTATTTTGATAGTGTTTCATCTGACGGATCTGTTTCGTCGCTTCGATACCGTCAACCTCTGGCATCTGCACATCCAGCAGAATAAGATCAAAATTTACTTTCTCACATGCCTGAATTGCCTCGGCACCATTTGACACTTCTGTTAAAATTGCGTCCGGCATAATACTGGCCATCATTCTTACATTCAATGCCATGTTGACCGCATTGTCATCGGCCAACAAAACCTGAATTCCTTTACCATAGACATCTGTAGGCAGGGATAGATTTGACTTAGCTTGTCCTGCCTCTTCTTTATTTTGTTGGATTGCTCTGCGCAAGGTTTGATACAGCTCATCCGATTTAATCGGCTTTAGTAGACAGAAAGAGCGTTCTTCCTGTCTAAACGCGGAAATTACTTCGTGCTCTTCAGAGGATGTATGTAAGACAATCAACGGGATCCCCTCTCCCTGTTGCCGAAACAGTTCTTTAATCTTTTCAATGGTTTCAAGCCCGGATAAAATAGGCATATGATAATCCATCAAGATCACATCGAAGCGCTCCCCTTTCATCAGTAACTGCAATGCCTCCATACCATTTTCCGCCAACACAGACTCAACCTGTTTATAAGCCAGCATGTGTTGCAGGATGACACGATTGTTGGCATTATCATCCACCACAAGCACTCGATTTAAGGGTAGATCACCATCTTCCTGCTCCATCGGCTCGCAGGAGACTTCAATATCAAAGTAGAACGTAGATCCTTCTCCCAGTTGGCTGGTCAAATTCAGTTTGCTTCCCATATACTTTAATAAATTATTGGAGATGGTCAGTCCAAGCCCAGTGCCGCCATATCGCTTGCTGACAGAACTGTCCTCCTGCGTAAAAGCATCGAAAATACGTTGCTGTTTTTCCAAAGGAATTCCAATTCCGGTATCGCGAACTTCAAAACGTAGGCTTAACTTATCGCTATGATGATGAAGCTGGCTTATTTTAAACTCGATCTCCCCTTTTTCGGTAAACTTAACGGCGTTGCCCAATAAATTAATAAGAACTTGTTTAATACGCGCTTCGTCAACCCATATAAAAGCCGGCAATCCTTGCTCGATATTCAAAAGCAATTCAACTTCTTTTCGCTGAGCTTGGTATAATACGACATTGATCACCTGATTCGCAATATCATATACATTATATTTATCGACAAACAGCTCCAGTTTTCCAGACTCTATCTTCGAAAAATCCAGAATGTCGTTGATGATATTTAATAGACTGTTACCAGATTCATTGATATAGCCCAAATATTGCATTTGCGTATCATTCAGCGGAGTTTTCAATAATAAATCTGAGAACCCGATCACACCATTTAATGGTGTCCGGATTTCGTGACTCATATTGGCTAAGAACTCCGACTTGGCTTTACTTGCCAAATCCGCCATTTTTTTTGCATGTTTTAATTCCTCATTTATTTGGACAGATTCTGTGATATTTTGCGTGAAAATAATAATCCCGCCAATGCTGCCATCTGTTAGATGCCAAGGCCGTACTTCCCAGTTGAAGTGCTGTGGTTCGGCTATTCCGCCAACCTGGATGACTTCGTCTATATTCTTATAAGGGATTCCTTGCAATGCATCCTGATAGATTTTTTTCCGCTGGTCCGGAATATCCGGAAAAAGTTCAAACAGGTTCTTATTGAGCAGTTGACTTTCATCTTTATGAAAGTCTTCAATCCATTGGTTACTCAACGATACATAATTGAAATCTAGATCAAACATTGCCACCGAAGCAGGCACATAATTTACAAAGGCACGCAACATAGATTCTTTACGTTCCAATTCCAGATACAGCGATTTACTCTTATCAATATCCTGGATAATGCCAAATACCCGTTTACAGACATCATTCTCAAATTCCGGAATTCCTTTTACCCTGACCCAGATTGTTTCTCCATTCTGTTTTAACAGGCGCAGTTCGGTATCATAAGGTTTTCTGCTACGGATCGATTCTTCGAATATATGTCGCAGCGCTATTTGGCTTTCGGGCTCATAAAAACCAATGGCATGTTCAAAATCCGGTGTAAAATGTGGATCAACACCATGGATTAATTTCGTTGAATCGGACCAATATACCTTATTTTCCGCGAGGTTTACTTCCCACCCGCCGACTTGAGCAACAGCATTGGTCTGTTCGAGGATCTGTTTGGTATGCAGTAGATCGTTCTCCAGACGCATGCGATCGGTCATATTCAATGCTGTACTGACCACATAGGGTTTGCCCTCTTCATCCAATTCGACCATATTATGATAAAGCCAGGAAATATTTTCACCATCTTTTGTTTGCAGCACCATCATGGCGGAATCCTCTTTATTTTGAGCGATACGTTTTAGGTAGTCCTCCACCAATCCCACATGATGTGGTGGGACCAATCTCTTTAGGTTGAGTGATTTGACCTCCCGTTGTTCATACTTCAACACGGACCTACCTTTTTCATTGACAGCGAGAATATTACCATCCATATCATGCATGCTCATCAAGCCAATTGCATTTTCAAAAAAGCTACGGAAACGACGCTCTGAATTTTCTAGCTTTAATTTTTCCTGCCTTTCTTTTGTGACATTTCGACCAAAGGCTAGAATTTCATGATTGATCGCATCATATTTAAAATGCCATTCTATAATCACCTCACTTCCATCTGCGATAGGTGTCGATGATGTGGATTGAATCCCATAGTCCGCACCCACTAGCTGTTTTAAATCAGAAGCTAAGGTCTTTGTGTCATCCCGCAATAATTTAAAAAGGGATTTTCCAATACTATCTAACCTTGAGACCTCCAATACGCTGGTAAAAGCAGGGTTGACATCTTTGATTTGACAACTCTCATCCAATACACAAATGACGTTATTTGTCAATTGGAAGATTTCAGAGAAATATCCGGCCTGTCGCTTTCTTTTCTTTCCAAGGAGAATTTTGGTCACGCCCCTTCCCAGCTCTTCCAATAAATGTCGCTGCTTTTCAGAAAGTGACTTGGGTTGAAAATCTATCACACAAATGGTTCCCAATACATCTCCATCGTCATCCATCAATGGTACTCCCGCATAAAAACGAATATTACCCTCCCGAATCAATGGATTAGAGGATGAACGCGGATCTTCAAAGGTATCCTCAATGACAAGCAGCTCCTTACTCGAGATCGTATATTGGCAAACCGTATTTTTTCTTTCGACGGTATCCAGTTCCATGCCTACACAACTTTGTATACGTTGTGTTTGCTCTTCCATCATAGCAATCAAAGCAGCGGGACAATCGGTAATCAGACAAGCTGCCTGCGCAAATACATCCAGTTCAGGGTCTTTCCCTAACCCCATTAACTCATAGGATTTTAATTTCTCAATCCTTCGCCATTCATTTTCAGGGAAATTTTGGTTTGCCATATACTGCTGTTCGTTATTTCTGGTTTATTATGCCTGTGAAGTTAATAAAAACATTGTTGAACACATAACCAATAAAGAAATATCATTGAATTACGCTATCTTAAACAACAATAATATCCCCAAGTTGTTGGCTTAGATTATAGAAAATCTGCTAAAAACAACTGTAAACTGCTATTAAAAATTCTTAATAATTAATTTTCTAAAAATATCAATCCATGCTTCTGTCTAACTATTTTTTCGTCCTATATGAACTTCAGATAGAAAGACAAGACCTATATAAAGACAAGAGGTCTACTATTTCTAGCAGACCTCTTTTATTCAAAAAATGATATTCTTAAAACAGCTTCTCAATACTTTGCTCAGCATATCCAGCACTCGCAGTCATTCCTTTACCGCCTATACCAGTGCGCACATGGATACGTGGACTGATATCAACTTCAAGGATATGATCTTTATGTTGTGAATAGAAGCCCGACCAGGAAGAGGCAATCCAATCTTTTTGCATCGGAATAATACGGTTTGCTTCGGCAATCATGAGTTCATTGATATAGGTATCAACCGCAAAGCCCAATTCATCTAATCGATTGCCAGCAGCATATTCATGGGAATCTCCGACAATAATACTACCATCAGTAGCCTGTTTAAATAAAATATGTATTCCATATTTCCGCAATTCATCATAATGCTCGGGTACAGGAATAGCGCCGAATGATGGACAGTATTCTTCAAAACTTTCATAACGGCGAATCGTTAATCCCGTCAGGATATTTCCTGGCAACTGGATCCGATGCAAAGGCTTGGTACGCATCATTTGCAGTTTACTGATTTCTAAACCACTATCATCAAACAAAGAGCGATACAGGATCTTAAATTCGTAACCATTACAAATAATGATTTTCGCTCCCTCGAATACATCCAGACTGCTTGTCGTTAAACGTGCCAGTGCATTGTCATCTTCACAAGCGATAACTGTTGTGTCATATTTCAGCGTATACTTTTCAAATTTTGCTTGCATAAAAATATGCAGCTGACGAATCATTGTTTCGGGCTCAGCACTCAGTTCCTGCTCAAAAACAATAGCCTCTTTGACGTAATCAGCATTCAAGGCAGGATATTTTGCCAGAACTTGTTCTTGGGACCAGAGCGCATGATCATAACCTTTCGTCTGATAATGTGCTGACAGTTCGTGAATAACCTGTACCTCGTCTGCATCCGAAGCGATATAAATACTGCCATTCTTCCGAATGGAAATATTCATTTCCTGCTGAATGGATTGATATATTTCCAATCCCCTTACACCATAATCAAACCACTCGCCCGACATTCCTGATGGAACAACCTGACCAAAGTTGCGTACGGTAGATCCTACGGGAAAATTATCTTTTTCAAGCTGGAGTACACGCAATCCTTTTTTCAATGCGTGATACGCATGAAAAGTTCCCAGGATACCCCCTCCAACAATAATTAAATCGTATGTATTTGTTTTCATTCTTAAAAATATTAGCGTTAACTTATTTGTACTTCGCCACTGGATGCCTGCCAGGGCTGAACCAATTCATCACCTTTTTTCGTTTTCATCTGCTCTTTCTTACGAACGAAATAAACGAGTGAAAAGATCGCCAGAATAGCGCCTATAATAGAAGCAAGATAGACCAGCTGGATAAAATAGGCTCCCCAGGTGACTGAATTTGGTAAAAATTCTTTATTCATTAAAATCAAAAAGCTTCCTAAATAGCCAACTGAGTCGGCCATATACATGACAAAACCGATATTGCTTTTCATGCGATAGGTTGCGATCATCCGTTCAAAAAATATGGCGTTATAAGGAATATAGGCCATGTAAAGTCCCAAACCTACCAATAACATCCAACTGAGACCGCCGATCCAGTGCATGGTAAATAAATAGGTGGAAATCCCAGCCGTAAGAAACCCCAAAATAATCATATAATGAATCAGTTTAAATGCTTTCAGATTGTCTTTTACCATAATCAGGCAACCTATTAAAATTAAGACAATTAATGCTATTGTTCCATCAACTTTAGCAAAAATTCCAGCCCCTTTCAGATGCAGCATTTGCCAGATTTCTATCTCGAAATTATCCCGCACATCACGTAAGATCGTCAACATCGTATAGATAATAATGGTTAAAATAATGCCCGGCATAAATACTTTAAAAAAATGTTTGCGCATCGTTGCATCCATTGCCACACGTTCGGTCCGCAAACGCTTATCTTGTGCTGTTGGTCCCGGTGCGTTTTCTAAAATCCAAACACAAAGCATAAATGGTAAGAAAAAAAGCATTCCTGTCAAAAAAGGCATCCAAAACTCATCAACCTGAAATGTAGCCATTAACCAACGACCGACTGTCTTGATAAAACCGGAGGCAAAAATTAGACTCACAGACATGACTGCCCCCATGATTTCTGTATACCTACGTCCTTCGAGGTAACTGAACACCAAGCCCCAGACCATTCCCAACGGAAAACCATTGATAAAAAGAAAAATGACATTCCATGGTTTAGGCACAAGCGCAAAAGCCAACAAACCGGCCCATGAAATACAGATCAATGCGATCAGGTAACGCCCTCTATGACGTTGCTTGCTTTCGGAGATAAATTTAATTCCATAGAATTTTGAAACCAAATAACCCAACATCTGAATAATAACCATACAGACTTTATAATCTATACCTAAAATAGATTCATTCGCAAAAGCCGAAGCGGTAAATGATTTCCGGAATGAATACATACTTGTATAACATAAAAATGCTGTAATAGCCAGTAGAATGGCCACCGAACGCTCATCTAATCCTGCTATACGTCTTTTTATTCGCTGGTTCAAATCCATGATTTAAAGTTGTTGACGGACCTCATTGTCCGCAATCAAAAGTAAATTCTGGAAATTAACACAATACTAAACTTTTGTTAAGTATTTATAAACAAATATAAATAATCAAACCGATATTTGGGGGTAGAAAAAAAGCATCATTGACTATATCAATGATGCTTCTATGATGCTCTGTTGGAGTGCTGTTAGCGTTTATTGTCAAAAAAATATACAATTAGCATAAGGGCTTTCTCCTTTCCTACATTACGTGGTGTATGCGACAATCGCCCATTAAAGAAAATGGAATCACCTTCTTCCAATCTAATCTTTTGGTCCTGAAATACATATTCCACTTGTCCACTGATGATATATTTATATTCATAGGCTTCTGTTTCTACCATTGGGCGCTGCGCATCAGGAAGCAATTCCAGCAGCACAATATCCATGGTAGAACTATCCATTGCAGAGGTATAAATACGTTTATAGTTAAATCCAACAGCATGTTCTTTTTCAAAGGATGTATAGCTATCTTTTTTTCGAACAACTACTGGCCCCGCATCGAGGTCGGAATTAAAGTCTTTGAAGAATTCATTCAGGTCGACATCCAGTGCATTAATGATATTAATCAATACCAGTAACGAAGGTATTGTTCGATTGTTTTCAATCTGTGATATCAGCCCTTTACTTACACCAGCTTTATCAGCAACCTCCTGTATCGTTATCCCCTTCTCCTTGCGGATTTCTTTTATTTTATAACTTATCTTAAATATTGTATTATCTTCCATAATTGGGGTCAAAAATAAACATTATTTTCGCGGTTGGTATGTTAAGTTTTTGTCACTTAATTAATCCACTCGTTACCATTGAATCACTAATCCAATGGTAAATAGCGCACACGCTATATTAATAGGTGGTAACCACAGTTTGGTTATTGATAAACTTTAACCCAGTCCACCCGCATTTCGACAGGTAATTGTTTTGGATCCACTTTTCCCACCCAACTGCCACCAAGCTGTTGGTCTATCAACAGGTAAAAAGGTTGATCATAAGGCCACTGGGATGCATCAACACCACTTATTCGCGGATAAGTGAATGTATCCACGCCATTGAGCTGAAATACAATTCGATCTGGATACCAGCTAATGCCATAGACATTATATGCTCCAGCATTGACTTTTGCCGTGCCTGAATGCTTGGGATTATCCTTTTGTCCCAAATTCAAGGTGTAATGCGAATGGGTTGTCTGATAAATAATATCATCAAAATTGAGGTGCTCCATGATATCAATTTCACCATTTCGAGGGTATTGACCATATTTATCCAACTCCGCAAGCATCCACATTGCCGGCCAGGATCCTTGAGCACTCCCCAGCTTCGCCCTTATTTCAATACGCCCGTATTGAAAGGCAAATTTCCCCTTACTCCATATTCCTCCGGTCAGGAAGGGTTTATCGTTCTTCTGCCGATCAGTGTTATTGATACCTTTCAAAATCAATTCCCCTTTCTCCCAACCAAAACAGGCATCATCCAAACTCATGTGCCGGTTCCAGTCTGCCCCGCCAGCAGGAATCCGGGTCCACTTGGTCGTATCCAACTTGGGTGAATTAAAATTCTCTTCCCATACGAGTTTCCATTTCTTCGTTTCTCGTCCTGGATTCTGTAGGTATACCTGTGGATTTTCCTTCGGATTGTGATGAACACTACAAGCTGATATAAGGATATAAAACAGGCCTGCGCCTAAGATTCGCTTCATTTAGATTAATTATTTTCTATAGTCAATACAAAACTACCCAATTTATTGATAGCGTATTAAATATAAGCCCTTTTTTAAAAAGGAACTAGAATTAATAAAAAAATAGTCTTGGTTAAAACATCGGATGTTCATTTGCAGACTCTTTTGGTACATCTTGTTGTGCATCCCAATGTTCAACAATCTTTCCATTTTCCAACCGGAAGATATCTATTGTAGACTTGAGACTCCCATCAGGCTTTTTATTCTTAATATGGATAAATACCAGATCACCATCCGAAGCAATACGCTGCACATCGATTGTGGTTTTCGGCAGCCCCTCAAACCACTTTGCAGCTGCGGCTTTAAATGCGGCTGCGCCATCGGCTACTTCAGGATTATGCTGGATATATTCCGGCGCAATATATTTGTCCACTGCCGACAGATCCTTATCACCGAACATCTGCTGATAGAAGTCCAATACGATCCGCTTATTCTCTTTATTGATGTCTAACTGGGTCTGATCCTTTTCCCCGGATTTATCATGCAGACTTTTTTGTTGGCATCCAGTAAATAGGAGACATAGTAGTGCCGCCAGTATAGTAAAATTCATGTTTTTTTTCATTGCTTTCAAACCGCTATTTTGTATAAAAAAGAACTTATGACCAACTCTCCCCTCCTTTATGAGTTAATAGGTAAACAACATTTAGCGCAGTATTTTGTTTTAAACAACAACCTTTATGAATTCTTAAAAATAAAAAAGATGGCATGATAATTGAAAATATCTCATTGGTATAATATTCAGAAATATACATTTCATAAATTTAGGTTAATAATTGGTTAGGTTAAAAACACCTGAAGTCCCCAACTTCAGGTGTTTTTTTTGCCTAAAGACCTCTCCTTTTTAAAAGTTACCAACAAACTAAAACAAAAAGTTCATTTCCTGTTTTTATTAATCTAGTTCAATGATTTTTTTTGTTAGCTGCCGTAATTTTACATCAGTTAAGAAAATAAAAAACAACAACCATGGACAATAACATATTAGGACTGCATCATATCACAGCGATAGCTGATAACGCAAAACGGAATCTTGATTTTTACACCGGGGTACTGGGGCTTCGTTTGGTAAAGAAAACCGTTAATTTTGACGACCCCGGCACCTATCATTTTTACTTCGGTAATGAGCAGGGAGATCCAGGTACTATACTTACCTTTTTCCCTTGGGAAGGTATTGGTAAAGGTACACAGGGCGCAGGTATGGCTACACATATTGGTTACGCTGTCCCTGAAGGAAGTCTGGGCTTCTGGAAAAACAGATTAAAAGAACATCAGGTTGCGTTTCAGGAAGACGAAATTTTTGGAGAGAAACTGATTTCATTCACAGATCCTGATGGATTACAAATACAATTTATTGAGCCTTCGACCAAGGATAATAGAAGTGTATGGACTACAGCGGAAATAAAGGACGAAAACGCATTAAAGGGTTTTCATAATATTACACTTTCTCTGAAGGAAGCTGATCCCACATTACGGGTTTTGACAGATATCTTGGGATACACTGTACAAGGACAAGAAAACGGACGTTATAGATTGTCTACCGACAGTATCGAAACAGCTAATATTGTGGACATTCTTGCGGATCCCAATTTGTCTTTTGGTCGCAATGCCGCTGGCACCAATCATCATGTCGCCTTTCGTGTAAAAGATGATAATATCTTGATGGACTACCGCGAAAAAGTACTTTCGGCAGGTTTGGATATAACACCGAAGATTAATCGGGACTACTTTTTCTCACTTTACTTCCGTGAACCGGGCGGTGTCTTGTTTGAGATCGCAACAGACAATCCCGGATTTACCATAGACGAACCTTTGGAAAGTCTAGGGACAGCACTCAAGCTGCCAAAACAATACGAGAACCATCGGTCAGAGATCGAAGCATCGTTACCAAAAATAGATTAGGATCAACGTAAGTAATTAAGTACTATTAAATACAGTAAAACTATGGAAAGAACAGAAATTGTACTGGACAAGAATCAGCGTGGCGAGCTTCAATTGTTCTCCGATGAAACAAAAGCTGGCCTAATGAGTATAGCCATCATTGATGGAAAATTGGTTGTTTACCACACAGAAGTTGACGAAGCCTTTGAAGGTAGAGGATTCGCAAAAATTCTGTTGGAAAAACTGGTCTCTTATGCTCGGGAAAATACCATGAAGATTGTCCCACTATGTCCTTATGTAAATGCGCAATTCCATCGTCATCCCGACATCTATGACGATGTATGGTTTAAGAAAACAGTATAGGAAAAACTATAATGAGTCACTCAAGTAATATTAAAACAGCTGGACACAGTTTAGAAAACACAGAAAAAGCATTGATCATGATTCATGGCCGTGGCGGGAATGCAACGGATATCCTGAGCATGTCTGCTTATCTGAATGTGGGGGATTACGCACTATTGGCACCGCAGGCCGACAATTACACCTGGTATCCACATTCATTTATGGCACCTGAGCAAAGTAATGAACCCTGGTTAAGTTCGGCAATTCAAGTCATTGAAAATACGATACAACTTGCTTTGGATAAGGGGATCAAGACTGAAAACCTCTATTTCTTCGGATTCTCTCAAGGAGCTTGCCTTACACTTGAATTTCTGGCACAACATGCCAAACGTTATGGTGGCGCTGTCGCTATTATTGGCGGACTTATTGGCGAAGAGATAGATTTAAGCAAGTATAGCGGAGATTTTATGCAAACACCGATATTTATCGGTACAAGTGATCCAGATTTTCATGTTCCGCTGGAACGCGTCAATGCTACGGTGAAAATTTTGGAGGCCCAAAATGCGAATGTTAAACTAGCCGTTTATCCAAATTTCGGTCATTCCATTAATCAGGAAGAGATTACGATTGCCAACCAGTTTATCTTTCGTTAGGCGTCCGCAAAAGCTGCACAATCAATAGTAAGGCTATCAGTTAGCCCCTTGACGGAAAAGCGATGTATATGCTGACTTTGAGCTGCGTTAATTTTGACAGCTCAAAGTCAGCATATTTTTTTTAAAGCCATCGGATCTCGATTGGTTGCGGCTTCGATAGCAGGTCTTATCACCAGCTATCAAACCTTGGGGTATTTATACCCATTATGATATACTGAGGCTAGATATTTATTTGCCTTTTCGTCATTAAAATGCTGTTTTTCCTTATTCCAGTAGAGCTTCTGCCCGGTTCTATAGGCAATATTCCCCATCTGCGAAAAAATAGCAATATGTGCACCGGCTTCTAGCGGGGCATGCAGCAGCTGTGGATTTTTTTGTCGAATAGCATCCACGAAGTTTGCCATATGTTTCTCCAGGCCATTGTCAACGGATGGTCGCAATGCAATGGCCTCCATCCTTCCCTTCTCGGGTATGACTTCCCAGCCGTTACGGTTTAAGACTAAGGTTCCATTATTTCCAATAAAGGCAACACCATGATTACGGTTGTAAGGTCCTAAATCTATTCCTTTGGCATGTTCCCACTGGATATTGAAGTTGTCAAACTCGTAGACCGCAGTCATGGTATCTGGTGTTTCCCCCGCATCATCCGGGAAGGCAAATTTTCCACCCGAAGCCATAACGGATTTTGGATCAGAGACTTTCATGCCCAGCAAAGCATAATCGAGCATATGTACGCCCCAGTCTGTCATCAGACCGCCTGCATAATCCCAAAACCACCTGAAATTAAAATGAAAATGATTGCTATTAAAAGGTCTTTTTGTAGCTGGACCCAACCAGTCCATGTAATGTACTCCCGCAGGAATAGGTTCATCCGGTTGAATAGGAATACTGTTTTTCCAGCCCAGGTATGACCAGGCCTTTACCAAACGTATTTTCCCAAGCTTACCTGAATGTACAAAATCAATCGCATCTTTAAAATGCTGTTGGCTCCGCTGCCATTGACCTACCTGAACTATTGCATTACTTTTCTTTGCAGCCGCTAGCATGAGCTGGCATTCCTGAATAGAATTACCGATAGGCTTTTCGATATAAACGTGCTTCCCCGCCTTCACTGCATCTATCATTTGTAGGCAATGCCAATGATCAGGCGTTCCGATAATCACCGCATCCACATCCGAACTGCTCAACATCTTTTTATAGTCAACATAGCTGGACACTTTGATATTTCTCTCCTGAAGTTCTTTCACCCTTTTGTTCAAGATATTTTCATCAACATCACAAAGTGCAGTACAGATTACCCCTTGTTGCTTTAACAAAGCATTCAGGTCAGACCAGCCCATACCATTAACACCGATCACCCCTACTCGAATTGGCTGCTCAAACAGACCGGATGCCTGACTTTTACCTATGAATGATGCTGCGGCTAAAATACTGGAAGTCCGGATAAAGTCTTTTCTATTCATCATATGTTGGTTTATATGCTTTTGGTTTAAGTTTTCGATGAAAATACAAAATTCAATTTAAGCCCTTACCAAAATCATTGTAAAATATATATCGACATTAACACCAATCAAGATGATCATCACAGCAGAGGATCTGCTACTCGTTCGTATTTCTATTGATTCCTGATACGCATCCAGATTCATCTGTTACAGAGCCACATTAAAGACACTTCACTAACTGGCTTTCAACATGATAGAAAAACAGACCCTATACGCTTTGAGGGCTGATTATCATTAAATAAATGTTAAGAAAGAAAAAAAACTTTGTTATTTCAACGAAAAATAAAAGATTAATCATTTATTATCCCTACCTTGCAGGACTTAATTAAAAATAATGAATACAGGTAAAATTAAATTTTTCAATGAAACTAAAGGTTTTGGTTTTATTACACCAGAGGATGGTAGCGCAGACGTTTTCGTACACGTTTCTGCTCTTAAGAACCAAGTATCTGAAGGCGACGTTGTAACTTATGATGTAGAAAGAACTCCAAAAGGAATCAACGCTACAAACGTAAAATTGGCGTAATCCAAAAAATACACTTTCTTGTTAATGGGGTAATTCATAATGATTTATCCCATTTCTTTTTCGTATTCTTCCCTTGTTATTTTCAATACACTTATTCATATTCAGGCGACACAACGATGCCCCTAATCAATCATTGAATAGGATTGAGACAACATAAAGGGTTTTAGTTTAAGCTTATTTTCCTAGTTATATTTTAATGGAATTCAAACAACTCAATTTAATTTCTCCTCTTCTCAAAGCAATCTCAGAAACAGGATATACAACACCCACTGCAATCCAACAAAAAGCTATCCCCGTTATATTAAGCGGTCAGGATCTTATTGGTTGCGCACAAACGGGTACCGGAAAGACGGCAGCCTTCGCTTTACCTTTGCTACAGCGTTTGTCTGAGCACAATGGACATGGTAAAACGATGCCTATCCGCGCCTTAATCCTCACACCAACACGTGAACTTGCAATACAGATCGGTGAGAATATAAATTTATATCGCAAACATCTTAAACTAAATTATTGCACCATTTTTGGCGGCGTCAATCAAGACAGACAAGTCAAAGAAATAAAAAAAGGTGTGGATATTTTAGTTGCTACACCGGGTCGTCTATTGGACCTGATGAATCAGAAATTGGTTTTTCTGGATAAAATTGAAGTCTTGATCCTTGATGAAGCTGACAATATGCTCGACATGGGCTTCATCCACGATATCAAAAAGATCTTGGCGAAAGTACCAGAGAAAAGACAGACCCTGTTTTTCTCAGCAACGATGCCACCCAATATCCGCAAATTTGCGCATGGTATACTCCACAAGCCTGTTGAAGTAGACGTAACTCCAGTGAGTTCAACTGCTGAAAAAGTAAATCAATCGGTTTATTTTATAGAGAAAAAAGAGAAAATAAAACTACTCACAAACCTGCTTAAGCAATTTAAGCAAGACCGTACGATTGTATTTTCCCGTACAAAACATGGGGCGGATAAAATTGTTAAATTATTAGCAAAGAATGGCCTTCGTGCTGCAGCAATTCACGGTAATAAATCACAAAATGCAAGACAAAAGGCATTGGGTGAATTTAAGGAAAACCGTCTAAAAATTCTGATCGCTACCGATATCGCCGCACGCGGAATAGATATTGAACAGTTACCTATGGTCATCAATTACGACCTACCGAATGTACCAGAAACCTACGTACACCGCATTGGTCGGACAGGTAGAGCGGGTTTAGAGGGTAATGCCATCTCCTTCTGTGATGTGGAAGAAAGACCTTATTTAAGTGATATTGAAAAATTGATCGGATTAAAAATCAAAGTGAATAAGGTAGGGAAATAACTTCCAGCCTTATTATATACAAAACGCGCCGCAACTAAATAGTTGCGGCGCGTTTTGTATAATCCTTTATTTTTTTCGGTCTGCAAGCAGCAAAGTGGATGGTGTAAGATGGAGCCAGTCCATCTTTTTATTGACAATTTTATGCCAGCAAGGCAAACTAATGAGCATCAGATCTTGCTGCGCCCATAAGTCACCATCAAGATTCTTCTCCTCCATTATCGTCAAATGATTGGGTACAAGTTGCTCCAGGTGTCTTAATTTCTCCCGAAAGCTTTCATGTGTACGTAAGATGTGATCAAAATCCCATACCATCACCTGGGCGTCCGAATGGTGAATTAATCGCTGTATGACTGCGCAGAGGAATTCATCATTTTTCAATAGTATCGGAACAATAATACGACGGGCCTTGACAAAGTTTTTGTCAATCAAAATTCCCACCATCGCATTGACTTTGGCATTGATCTGTTGATTTCTGTCAAAGGTAGCAAACGGTGATTCGGCATTTGTGACCGTATGAAACAATTTCTCTGGATTGATAATGCGTGAGGTGAAATCTAGGAAGCGTCCCAAAAGACTACCTTCATAGATGGATTCACTGACACCCAACAACAGCAGATCTTGACTTTGTTCATTTGAGGTCTGCACGATTTCACTGTCAATGTCACTGGAAATTTTGAAAATCGTCTGAATAGGTTGCTCCAAATCCTGTGCAACCCGCTTTATTTCCCGAAAACTATCCTGCTCCTGGGTTTCTACTTCATAATGATGAAGCTCATTGGACGGTTCGATATGCAATGCCGTAATTTCCGCCGTATTTTTTGATTTTAATGTAAGCGCATCTGCGAGATGAAGCAATGAAATCCCGGTATTGCTTTTGGCAAATGACAGGAGGATTTTAAATTTCGATTTATTCTGGATTTCTTCCTGTAACGAACGTTTCTTGGGACGGTATAGATAATTGATCAAGTCCAACGAAGGACCGGTCATAAAGGTGGTGATCAATGCCATCACAACCATCATAGAGAATAACTCAGCACTTAATACACCGAGATCGTAACCGATGTTCAATACAATCAGTTCCATCAGTCCCCTGGTATTCATCAATGCACCTATACTCAAGCTATCCTTCCAGCTTTGTCCGACAAAGCGGGCGGCCAATGCGCTACCGACAAACTTCCCGATTACGGCAACCAAAATAATCGCAATGGTGATCATCCATAGTTGTGGATCATTCAATAGACCGATCTGTGTACGCAACCCTGTGTACACGAAAAATAACGGTAATAACAATAAGGTGGATACATCTTCGATTTTTTCGATAAACGCTGTACGGAAACGGCTGCTTTCGGGCATAATCGCTCCGGCCATAAAAGCACCAAACAAAGCATGTATGCCGATTACTTCGGTTGCGTAAGCAGACAATAAAAGGACGATAAAAAATATCGCAACAACAGGTTTGTTCAGTCCCTCACGCGTTCCCTTCACCTCCCCCACGCGCATCAGAAAGGGCCGTACAATTTTGATCATCAGCAGCACATAAGCAATAGCAAGCGCGATCGTATACAAAGCACTCGCAAAATCGCCGGCCTTCACAATCGCAATCACCACAGCCAAAATACACCAGGCTGTAATATCATCGGCTGCAGCGCAGGTAATGACCATCGACCCAAGTTTACTTTTCTGCAGTCCGCGCTCCTGTACGATCCTTGCCAGGACCGGAAAAGCAGTAATGCTCATCGAAATACCGATAAACAAACTATAGGACAAAAACTCCACATTTGCTGGTGGATGATACGAGTATAAAAAGTAGGCTAAGGAAATTCCCAATGTAAACGGTATAACGATGCTCGCGTGTGAAATCACCACAGCATCGTGTGCTTTATTTCGCAGCACATTAAGGTCCAGCTCCATTCCGATGATAAACATAAATAAGATTAAGCCGATCTGGCTCAGAAACTGTAGGTTGCTCAGGGATTCAACAGGAAACAGCGTATGGGAGAATTCAGGAAAATAAAGCCCCAATAAGGAAGGCCCCAATATAATACCGGCAAGCATTTCACCTATCACAACTGGTTGCTTAATCTTGATGCATATCCACCCCATTATCCGGGCAGCAATAATGATCGTCACAATCTGTGCTAGCAATATAGCCAATGGATGTTGAAGACTATGTAATAAGGTCGATTTAAAATCCTGCCAAGCACCCTGACTTATCTTATCGCCACGGAGCATCTCCTGGCTTTGCAATTGTGCTCCCAAATGGATAACCCAGTACATCACTACCAGCAGTGTACCAATTAAGGTCACATAAAAAATCGTATTCTTGTATTTCTTCATCTTTTTCGCTTTAAATAACATTAGGTGATAACAGCATGTAAAAGTCTATCCCAAAGTCGTCAATGCATCACTTTTGGGAAGATAACTACAACAAAAATAGAATTCTACATGAGTTTTAAACCTTAGCAGGCAGGAAGAACAGGAAAATATGTAATGAACTCCTCTAATTTTGTAATCAAGCAAATTTTTCGAGGAATGATTTTTTATAAGACTCCCCCAAGCTAAAAAGAATAGCTGCATCCTGCTCATCGACCAGACTGCTGGTGATCACATCAGCTGAAAAGAATTTCACAATTTTCAGCGCGATAATTTCCTTTTTGTTGATACGGATAAAATCCTGTTCCGGCAACAGCGTGAGCAACCTATCGAAGCTGATATTTTTCAATAAAATGGTAGATCCATCCCCGAGGAATACCGTCTTGTCACGGCTATCGACTTCTGCAATCTGGATGTAGTCAATCTGACTGAAGTAAAGTATTGCCTTACCCTTATTGGTATTGAATTGAGCAAAGGGAGAAGACTCCGCTGGCCGGCTATTGATGACCTGTGCTACTTTCAATACCGCTTGCTGTAAACGTGACAGCGATATTGGCTTACGCATGTAATCCACCGCATTGATATCAAAAGCATCGCTGGCATATTGTTTATAGGCCGTGGAGAAAACGATGGGATAGTCTTCCAATTCCTTAGCAACATCAAAGCCATTAAACTGAGGCATTTCAATATCCAAAATACAGAAATCAAAGTTTAAACTTTTATACTCTTTAAGTAAAACGACTGGATCATTAAATGCTTTAACCACTTCCAGATCCGGAATTTGTTCACAAAGCATCTTCAAAAACCGTAAGCTCGGCAGCTCATCATCCAGTAAAATGCATTTCAGCGTTTTTTCAATTCTCATACAATCGGATCTGAAGGTAAGCGTTATAGACATCATGTTCTACAAAGCGTTTTAATTCATGTCTATCTGGATAATATAGCATCAGCCGTTCCTCCAAAGTCTTACTTCCTATTCCACCTTTGGTTTTATACAAGGGTGAGCGCTTTGATATTTTATTGCTGACAGTCAATTCCAGCAGACCATTGCGAAAGGTAAGTACAATTGAAATAAAGGAGTCAGGATGGTGAAAATCCGCATGCTTAAATGCATTTTCGATGAGGTCTACAGTCATCAATGGCACCAGTGAAGGGCGTTCCAATAATGATTCGTTCAATTCATCAATATCAAATTTAACCCGCATGTCAAACAAGGGACTCAACTTAACCTTATTAACTTCAATTAAATTACGGGCAAACTCGATCTCCGCTTTTGGAGATACCATCTCCTCTTCACTTTCATATAATACGTAATCCAATACCATAGCCAACTTATCCATCGTATAGTAGGTTTGATAGGCGTGAGAAAGGATACCATTGAGCGAATTTTTCAGCAAATGTGGGTTTAATCGATTGCGATGCACATGATCCATCTGCTCGTTATCCATCCGTTTAAAAAGTTCCTGATGTCGTCGTTCTTCCACCCTGAGCTTTTTGTATTTCCGTATTAATAATACATACGAAATCAACAGGGCAACGACTGCTACAAGCAGCAATACGATAATTATATTGGAAAGTTCAGTAGTCATGATTCCGCTCAAACTTAATTAAAATTTCATTAGCAATGAAAAATGAAACAAGATCTAAATGATCTTCGCTCTATTAACTGCTGGCTTTTTTCACGCAAGTTCTGCTTAAATCCGTTAAGAAGATTCACTTATTCGAGACTGGCTTAAACCCGCCTTTCACGCGACAATACCGCTCAAAACGCAGAACAAAAAATGCTATTCATTAACTACAAAATTTGCAGGTATTGATTACAAAAATTAACAGTTTCATTACAATTTAGTCACTTTAAACTATTAATTTCAGATTATTCTTCTTATATTGAGAGTATTGTAATTAGCCGATCAAATGATTGTCTACGCTATTTTGGTTAAACCTGCCTGATTTGTTCTAATCGGGCCTAATATGAAACACGATGGAAAAGCTCATTTTCGAAACTAATGCACAACATCCCAGTCTTGTAGACAAGATCAAACAAGCTGTTGAAAAATTAAATGGTATCCATGAATGGAAAATAGATCTGGATTCTATTTACAACCTGTTAACCATTGAAGGCATCCGACTCAATCCGACTGAGATAGAGTCTGAACTTGCACTTCATGGCGTTGAGGCAAGTCGCCTTTATGAGGAATAACCTCAATCAATGTTCTGGCACATTGTCATCAACCAAACAATAGGCTTCGTCCAGATAAGTACTTACTTTTAGATAAATACTTATCTGGACAAAGCATTATAGTTTTTTTATAATCATTCCCGAAGCACCACCACCACCGTTGCAAATTGCAGCAAGTCCTATTGTCCCGCCTTCCTGTTGTAAAATGCTCGTCAAGGTGACAACTATTCTCGCTCCAGAACAACCCAATGGATGACCGAGCGAAACTGCTCCCCCATAAATATTCACCTTACGCATTGGAATATCTAAAATTTTCGCGTTTGCGAGTGCTACAACAGAGAAAGCTTCGTTAAATTCAAAATAGTCAATATCATCTTTCGTTAGTCCAGCCTTTTTCAAGACCTTTTCCGTTACAATAGCGGGACTTGTCGTAAACCATTCTGGCGCTTGTTCTGCATCAGCGTAGGCTATGATTTCAGCTAATGGTTGTAACCCCAGTTCCTTCACCTTCTCAGCACTCATTAATAATACCGCAGCCGCCCCATCGCTTAATGTCGATGCATTTGCAGCCGTTACTGTTCCATCTTTCTTAAAAGCGGGTTTTAATTCGGGGATTTTATCAAAATTGACCTGTGAAAATTCCTCATCCCTGGAGATTATCTGCTCGCCCTTGCGTCCTTGGATAGCGACGGGACTGACCTCCTTGATGAATTTATTCTTCTGCCAAGCTTCCAAGCTTCGTTTATAAGAATTAATGGCATACTCATCCTGTTCGGCCCGACCAACACCATATTTCTCGGCACATAATTCAGCAAAATTACCCATTGGTTCATTTGAATAGGCATCACTTAAACCGTCCCGTTGCAAGCCATCGACGAAACTCTGTCCACCGAACTTGGCACCCCAACGCATTGTGTTCGCATAATATGGAACCCTACTCATGTTTTCCATACCTCCGGCAATGACCACATCGGCATCACCCAACAAAATAGATTGTGCAGCCAAAGCGATAGCTTTCATTCCACTGGCACAGACCTTATTTATTGTAGTCGCTGTTACTTGATCAGGTAAGCCGGCAAGCCGTGCAACCTGACGGGCGGGAGCTTGGCCCAAATCGGCTTGCAGAACGCTACCGATCAGAATTTCATCTACTTGATCTGCAGCAATCCCAGTCTCATCCAATACAGCATGGACAGCATGAGCGCCCAGCGCTGTCGCCGCAACCGATGATAATCCACCTCCAAAACTTCCTATTGGTGTACGCTTTGCCGCAACGATAAATACACTTTTTGACATGTTATTCTGTTTATAATTGTTTTTCCTTGAATTCAATAGGCATGCTACCCGATTCACCTGAGGATTCATCAGCCAAAACTGGTATCATTCCTTTCCTAAAGATAAAAAATATAACACAAACAAGCGAGCCCTCTTATTTTATTTTTTAGGCCAAAACAAAATAAATAGAAAAAAAACAGAGCAAAAAGTTCCCTACATAATCTATTTGACAAAAAATAAACAATAAATATTTGTAGAAAAGCCAACGCTTTTCGCTAAATTCGATTAGACATTCCGCTCTTTATAACGACGGTGATGTTATGCCAAGATAAAGCAAAAGACAAATCGTTTTCAGTCCGCAATCATGTAACTGAAACCAATAACCAAAAGTAAAATAAACAATTATGCAGGCAAGCAAACTCACAGCCGAACATCAGATTTTTCGCGAGACCATTCGGGCATTTATTCACAAAGAAATCATCCCTCATGTAGATCAATGGGAACAGCAGGGTGAAATAGATCGAAGTATTTGGAAGAAAATGGGTGATATGGGTTTTATGGGACTCAACTTCCCGGAAGAATATGGTGGCCTGGACCTAGATTTTTACTATTCGATGATTTTGTGCGAAGAACTATCCTATTGTTTTTCGGGGGGATTCACGATATCTGCTCTGGTCACCCAATACATGTCAGCTCCTTATCTATTAAAATATGCATCTGAGGAGCTCAAGCAACATTACCTCAGACCTGTGATCGCTGGTGATATGGTGAGTGCTGTTGCTATCACCGAACCTGGGGCAGGGTCTGATGTCAAACAGATCAAAACGACTGCCCTCCGATCGGGCGACCACTACATTGTTAATGGCTCCAAAACGTTTATCACCAATGGCTACTACGGCGACTTTTTTATTACTGCAGTTAAAACTGATCCGGAAAAAGGAACAAAAGGCATCAGCCTGTTACTGATAGAAAGGCACGCCGAAGGTGTTTCGGCAAATAAAATCAACAAATTAGGCTGGCATGCCTCGGATACAGCCGAATTGGGTTTTGATCAGGTCAAAGTCCCTGCTTCCAACCTGATTGGAAAAGAAGGTGATGGTTTTCTTTATTTAATGGCCGGATTGCAATTGGAACGTTTGACTGCCGCCATACATAGTCTAGCTACAGCTGATTCCGCATTACAGTACACCCTGGATTATATTGGTCAACGGGAGGCATTCGGTAAAAAGATCCAAGAGTTTCAGGCCATTCGCCACCGCATTGCCCAGATGGCCGCCGATATCGCAACTACAAGGGCTTTTGTCTATCAGTGCTGCGATCTCCAAAACCAAGGTGAATATGCCGTTCAGGATTGTTCCATAGCCAAACTGCAAGCCAGCGAACTTGCCGTAGAGGTCGTAAGCCAATGCCTCCAGTTATTTGGCGGCTATGGATTCACCGAAGATTACAAAATCGCCCGTCTATATCGGGATGTACGGGTCGGGACGATCATTGGCGGAACATCCGAGATTATGCTGGAAATCATTGCCAAGATGACGATTGACAAGGTTAACTATCAATCAAACAAACCCAGCTTAACATAAACATTTTCAACACAAAAAGCAGTTCAGCATAATGAGTTATCAGGTACACCCATTTTTTCATATCGAACAGGACAATCAACATATTGTCACCATAAAACCATTGGCAGACATAGCAACCGAGGAGTCAACAATTCTTGATCGTATACAAGAGTTTGTCGACCTGGTGGCTCGTGTACTAAATGAAAAAGAAGTCCGCGGATTGATCTATACCTGTCCAATAAATACCAAGCAGACCGATTACGTCCGATTATTTGATCAGGTTTCCAATGGTCAACTCGATCCCGAGAGCATACGGAAAACCACATGGAAGGCATTACAATTGAAAGCCTTGGGCAAACCTATTGTATCGATCTTGGATAGCAATTGCACGGGCATCGGTTTAGCAACTATGCTCTGGTCAGACTACCGTATTGCAGGTCCACAGGTCAAAATAGGCTTTCCTGAGAGTAAATTTGGCCTATTTACCGGCTTTGCGACGACTATTACCTTACCTCAACTCATAGGTTCTACTGCTGCGTTGAACCTGTTGACCCAAGCGAAACTCATCTCAAACAAAGAGGCTCTGGAACTGGGTTTAGTGAATGAGGTAACAACGGATATTGAGCAGAGCCTAATGCTGGCAAAGAACTGGATTCTTGAAAATTCAAAAACCACCATTTCCATCCCTGGCCCAGTAGCAGTCTCCGCTGAATTTGAAGAAGCTTGCGCTGCTGCTTTAAAGAAAACAAGAGGATTGTTACCCGGTACTAATGCTATTATACAGTTATTAAAAACAAGCCAATTGCTATCTTTTACTGAAGCTGTGGAATCCGAAACAATGCTATATCATGAGGTATTAAGTGCCCCTGAGCCGCTCCACATGGTCAGAACACTGTATGAAGGAATTCTACAGGCACAACATCGTGACCGTATCAAATCACTCGGTAACTATACGATCAAAAAAATAGGAATTCTGGGTGCAGGTATGATGGGATCCGGCATCGCGTATGAAGCAGCCAAAGCAGGCATTTCCGTTGTTTTAAAAGATGTAAACAGACCTCAGGCAGAGCAAGGAAAAGCTTATTCTACCAAACTTTGCGATAAATTACTTGCACAGGGCCAAATAAACAGCTTGCAACAACAGACGCTTTTAACCAATATTCAACCCAGCGACCAAGTTGCTGATCTTGTCGATGCTGACCTTATTATTGAAGCGGTATTTGAAGACCTGGAGTTAAAAGCTGAAGTAACCCGAGAAAGCCTTCCCTATCTTGCCGAAAATGGTTTTTTCGCATCCAATACAACATCATTGCCCATTACAGCATTGGCTGCCGCAACGGATCGGCCAGCGCGTTTTATCGGCATGCATTTCTTCTCCCCAGTGGATCGGATGCCATTGGTCGAAATTATATGCGGCACACAAACCGATCAGGTAACAATGCAAAAAGCAATCGCAATCGCTTTACGCCTCGGTAAGATTCCCATTGTTGTACATGACGGTCCCGGATTCTTTACATCCCGTATTTTCTTCAACTACCTACTGGAGGCGATCACCATGTTGCTGGAAGGTATTCCTGCAAGTCAGATTGAAGAAGAGGCAATACAGGCTGGATTTGCTGTTGGACCATTAGCGGTACTCGATGAAATTTCATTAGAACTGATGCTGCATGTTTACGATCAGTTTCCAACATTGCATAACAGTCAGCGACGTGCGTATGCCCATTTAAGCAAAATGATTAAAAATGGCAGAAAAGGCAGAAAATCCGGTCATGGATTCTATGATTACGATCCTGTATCCAGAACGAAAACAGTCTGGCAGAACCCCGCACTACCCGCATCAGGCGAATCCCCTTCCTCCGGAATTATACAAAAAAGACTCCTTCATGTCATGGCCCTCGATAGCTACCGTTGTCTCGAAGAAGGTGTATTGGAACAACCTATTGATGGTGATATCGGCTCTATCCTCGGCGTAGGTTACGCAGCACATACCGGTGGTGTATTTGGACATATCGACCTTACAAGCCTTCCTGTCTTTGTACAGGAATGCCAGTCATTTCTACACTTGGGTGAACAATGGGAAGTCCCCCGTTCGTTAATAGAACGTGCGGACAGGAATTTTAAATTTTATACAGGTTTTAGTTCAAATTGGTCGGGAAAGGAATCCTAAATTGAAACAATTATATGTTTGCTAAGAAACAAGTGTATATCAGAAACGGTACTCGAATAACCAGGAAACAATTTCTAAATTGAGCGGAAGCGCTTTAGCACGAACCATCTAGAGCAAACAAGTTGTTTGTATTAGGCTAAAACTCATCCATTAAATAAGATCTCTAAGAAAGTCATTGATCGATAGTAATGCCTGCTATCGATCAATGACATTTTTATTTAGCGGGCAAGGAGATCCATCAGTTCGGATACATCCAGATCAATGAAGGTATCGTAATCCAAAGTCGCCTCGAGCAATTGTTTTTGCTGTTTTTCAGAAAATACACGAGCAAGATTCGTTTTATACTTTTCGATCAATTTAGGAATCCCCTCTTGCCGACGTCTCGGATGTCCAATCGGATATTCCACCACTAGCTCCGGCAATACTGTTCCATCCTTTAATACCACCGTCAGGGCATTTGAGATCGCCCGTTTTTGTGGATCATGATAATCAATTGTAAACTGAGGATCTTCAACACAGAAAATTTTGTCACGCAGTGCATCAATACGTGGGTCCAGTGCAATATGGTTTTCGTAATCCTCCGCTGTCAAACGTCCAAAGATTAGAGGTACGGCAACCATATATTGGATACAGTGATCCCGATCGGCCGGATTATGCAACGGTCCCTTCTTGTCGATGATTCGAATTGCGGCCTCATGTGTACGAATGGTAACACGCTCAATATCATCACTGCTTTTCCCAAACTCTTTTAACTGCTGGTGCAATTGCATTGCTGCTTCGGCAGCGGTCTGCGCATGAAATTCAGCCGGGAAAGAAATCTTAAATAGAATATTCTCCATCACATAAGTTCCATAATCGCGCTGAAATTTAAATGGGTTGCCTTTAAATGAAACGTCATAGAAACCCCATACCGGTGCTGTTAACACAGATGGATACCCCATTTCACCCGTTTGTGCAATTAATGCAAGGCGTACTGCACGCGAAGTTGCATCTCCTGCAGCCCAAGATTTACGGCTTCCTGTATTAGGTGCATGGCGATACGTCCGCAAAGCCTGTCCGTCGACGAAGGCCAATGAAACCGCATTCAGCAATTCGTCTCGACTGAGGCCCAAAAGTTTACCAACAACGGCTGTCGAAGCAACCTTTACCAAAATTACATGATCTAATCCCACTTTATTAAAGGAATTTTCAAGTGCTAATACGCCTTGAACCTCATGTGCCATAATCATCGCTTCAAGCACCTGTTTTGCCTTTAGGGATTTCTCTCCTTTCGCAATCTGTGTTCTGCTCAGCCAGTCCGCGGTAGCCAGAATACCTCCAAGATTGTCCGATGGGTGCCCCCACTCCGCAGCTAACCAGGTATCATTAAAATCCAACCAACGAACGATGGTACCAATATTAAATGCAGCCTGTATGGGATCCAGTTGATAATTCGTTCCCGGTACCTTTGCCCCATTGGGAACAATCGTACCGGGCACAACAGGTCCCAATAATTTGGTACAGGCTGGATAGGTCAGCGCTTCCAACCCACAGCCTATGGTATCCATAAAACAGTAAAAAGCTGTATTCCATGCAACTTTACTTTCTATCTTGTAATTTAATACATAATCCACAATAGACACCAGAACCTGATCTGGCTGTGGTCTTTCATTTGATATCGTTGAACTCATTATTTTTTTTCTTATAAGGCTGTTGTTCTTTTCAATTTATTTTTCCAGGAAGCATCTGCATCAATGATCAGAAAAAATACGGCACTGTTTCTTCAATGCGAGATGCAAACGATTTCTTTCCGTTTTATTTTTCACACTAAACATTCTATTGCACTATCTCGCAGAGATGGGCACGAAAGGTCTGTCATCGGGACCTATATAATTTGCACTTGGCCGAATGATTTTTCCATCTTGACGTTGTTCAAAGACGTGAGCAGACCAGCCCGTGATACGCGAAAGTACAAACAGCGGCGTGAACATTTCGGTTGGAATCCCCATCAAGTGATAAGATACTGCTGAGTACCAATCTAAATTGGGGAACATCCTTTTTTCTTCCCACATCACCTTTTCCAGGCGCTCGGCGATCAGGTAAAGCGTCATATCGCCAGCCTCTTCTGATAATTCCTTGGCGACCTGTTTAATCACCTGATTCCTTGGATCCGAAATGGTATAGACAGGATGTCCGAAACCGATAATAACTTCTTTATTTTCCAGCCGCTTACGAATATCGGCTTCGGCCTCATCAGCATTGGCGTAGCGGCTCTGGATCTCGAAAGCAACTTCATTGGCACCACCATGTTTGGGACCACGTAATGCGCCGATTGCACCAGCAATGCAAGAATACATATCGGATCCAGTCCCTGCAATCACTCTCGCAGTAAACGTGGAAGCATTAAACTCATGTTCAGCATATAAATTAAGCGAAATCTGCATAGCCCGAATCCAGGATTCGGAAGGCGCTTTGCCGTGTAGCAGATGCAGAAAATGCCCGCCCAGGGTAGTGTCATCCGTTTCGACCTGAATTTCGCGTCCATTTTGACTGAAATGAAACCAATACAGTAAAGCCGAGGCCATAGAGGCCATCAGGCGATTAGCGATATCTCTGGCACCAGCCAAAGCATGATTTTCTTTTTCCGGATTCACACTCCCAAAAAAGGACACATAAGTACGCAAGACATCCATCGCATGGGCAGTAGATGGCAACTGTTTCAGCACCTGCTGTACCGTGATGGGCAACCCTCGCTGGCTCAGTAACTGGCTTTGATAAGTCGTTAGTTGTGCCTGTGTAGGCAGGTTGCCGTAAATCAACAGATAGGCGACTTCTTCAAAGGAGGCCTGATGTGCCAGATCTAAAATATCATAGCCTCGATAATGGAGGTCATTACCACTTTTTCCAACAGTACTCAAGGCTGTATTTCCGGCAGGAACACCAGAAAGTGCTACGCTTTTTTTGGGTTTAAAACCAGTATCGTTTGTCTCTTTCATCGGAATATATTATTTATTGGCGTGTATCTTAAACAGTAAAGTACGCGCCTGCATTCGGTTTGAAATTCTTATGATTTAGTATTGAACAATTGATCCAGGCGATCTTCGTAAGCATAGTAATCTATGCTCCGATACAACTCATCGCGTGTCTGCATGCGATCGATGACAGCGGCCTGACCACCATCTTTCCGGATATGCTGATACACATCAGTTGCGGCCTTATTGGCTGCACGGAATGCCGATAAGGGGTAAAGCACAATGGACACATCCGCATGTCGAAGTTCATCAAGATTAAACAAAGGTGTCTGCCCAAACTCCGTAATGTTGGCAAGTATCGGAAGCCCGGTTATTCTGCTGAACTGCATATATTGATCCAGATTATGTACGGCTTCTGCAAAAATAAAATCAGCACCAGCTTCTTTGTAGGCGACAGCACGTTCTAGAGCCCGATCAAGTCCTTCTGAAGCAAGCGCATCGGTACGTGCGCCAATGACAAAATGAGGATCCGTCCGGGCATCCACAGCAGCTTTCAGGCGATCGACCATCTCATCTTTTGAAACCAGCTCCTTTCCTGGCCGGTGACCACAGCGCTTGGCTCCCACCTGATCTTCCATATGTACGGCCGCAGCCCCGGCTTTAATCAAGCTTTTTATGGTACGTGCAACATTAAAGGCCGAAGGTCCAAAACCGGTGTCAATATCGACCATTAAAGGGAGCTTACAGACATTTGTAATGCGCTCCACGTCAATTAATACATCTTGAAGCGTTGTGATACCCAAATCAGGTATACCGAGCGATCCCGCAGCAACACCGCCTCCGGAGAGGTAGATAGCTTTAAAACCAGCTTGTTCAGCCAAAAGCGCATGGTTTGCATTAATGGTTCCAACAACCTGTAAGGGCTTTTCTTGCTTAATTGCTTCCTGAAAAAGGAAGCCTGGAGAATCTATCATATCATTGAAATTTGAAATTCCACAGTCCATAAGTTCTGCAAGAAAAAATCCTTCCAGAGCCCACAAACAGTATCTAAGTTTATTTTAGTTTGAACAATAAATAATTCGATCGTTCATCCTAAAGATACTAATTATCACGTCATATCAGCAAATTATTTTCTACATTTTAAGACTTTAGCAGAAGAAAATATGGGAACAGAATATTTCCTCTGGATATTGAATAAAATCTTTTAGATGTTATCTTAGTACGCCAAGCTGACTGATGCCTATTCGAATATAGGGTGATCGTCCAAAAATTCTTTTCGCTAGATCGCTTTATATGTTTAATTGTAAAAACGAGCAAAGCCCTAATCAGGAATGATCAGAGCTTTGCTGTTTTATTAAAATTTAAATTAGGTTGATTTTTATATTAACTATAGGCCTATTAATTTTTTCCATTATTTTTTGCCCACCACAAACGTTTTCCCCAGTTGTAATCGACAGTCCCTGCTTCGGCGGCTTTAACATTTTCAGTATTATATAAGTACTCATTATTTGGATACGGTAATCGCCACGGTTGGTCAGTATGAGGGGTTTCAAAATTCTGAATTTTCGAAGGATAATTTGTACTAGGAATCCCCGTTCTTCTATACAAACTCCAAGCTTCATAGTTTTCTTTAAATAAGGCCACCCACATATCCCAATAGATGCGATTTTTGGTTCCATCAAATTTACCTGATCCTGCGAGGTATGTGGCAATAGCCGCTCCAGCTATATTATTATCTTCCATCGATAGGGTAACTGCTTTTTCATAGGCCTCTTTCGCCGATATTCCAACATTATACCCCGATAAAGCGGCTTCTGCCAACATATAATAGGTTTCACAAGCCCTATAAAACGGAACTGCTCCAGCAGGATCGTTAATATAATGTTCACCAATCCAAGAAATCGAACTCAGAGGAGATGGATTCGTCAAAGAACCATTTACAAACCCCACATACTTACCTTCATTATTTTTCCGTGCAACCGATGCAATTCTTGGATCTTTTGTTGTATTTAAATGATCAATAAAAATATCGAACATCCCCCAGTTATTGAGACGATTGCCATTGATACCGGATTCATACCAGGGTTCCATATAAGGTAAGGTTCCAGGGAAAGCTACTTCACAATTTTCCGCATTTGTTTCAATTAATGGGTATTTAGCGCTATTTCCAGCAATTTCCTCAATAGTGGATTTCGCTAAAGCAGGGGCTACGGCAGAAATACGCATCGCTATCCGCAAACGAAGTGAATTACAAAACTTTTGCCATTTCAACATCTCAGCTTTACGCGCATCCTCCCCAGTTTCTTTTGTTCCGTATATAATATCATACTCTCCAATTTCATCAGTACCAATACCACCGGCCAATTCATCAGCTAAAGTCTTAAGATCCACCAATACCGCCGGAAAAATATCCTCCTGTTTGTCATATTTTGCTTTCAAAACAGAACCGTCTTCAGGACGCCCTTTAAAAGCCTCTGAATATGGGATATCGCCCCAACCATCTAAAAGGTATGACCACATATAATTATTCCATATACGGGCTACAATTCGAATATTTTTAAAACCAGCGGCTTTATCATCCGTTTTCTTCAGCAAATCATTCATCTGTGTGATATTATAATAACATGCTGCCCAACGATTGCCATAGGAGTTGTTCGTTGGTATCAATCCTGAAAGATTGTCCGGATATTGAATTTTGACAATATATCCCGCGAAGGTGCCATAACCATCTACGTCACCGCCAAATTGATCGGCAGCATTTCGCAGCACATTGACCAGCATATTTTGTGGTGGGACATCTTTCAACGCATCGGGATCCGTATTAATTTCCTCAAAATTCTTGGTACATCCTGAGACCAAAAGAATTGCTAAAAGAGGCGTATATTTTAGTTTTTTAATAAAAGTATTCATAACCATAAATTGTTTTAGTACCTTCTAAATTTTAAATTCTGTAAAAGGATTAAAATGTAAAACCAAGCTTAAGACCTATACTTCTTGAATTCGGGACAGAGGCTTGTTCAAAACCTACTCCACGTGAATCACTTGATACCCCGCCGCCTTCTGGGTCCAAACGCATGGTATTGGTTTTATGTACCCAAAGCAGTGCCAAATTGGTTCCGGTAAGAGAAACATGTGCACGTTTAATACCCTTGAGTCTACTGTAAAGATGTTTTGGCAAATTATAAGTAATATAGGCCTCTCTCAATTTCAGAAACGAACCATCAAAAACATACATTTCTGCAATACCACCATTTTCATACCAATCCTGCGCGCTTGTCTCGATGGTATTTTCAACCCAATTATCGCCAACTTTCATGGCGAATCGTTCATTTTTCATTACATCTTTACCCGCAATGATTGCTCGCTCGCGTATACCATCGATAGCTGTGATTTCAGCAATACCGGTTGTATAACCATGTGACATAGTTTGCGACCAGATATCCCCACCTTTTCTGAAATCAAGCATAAATCCAAATCTAAAATCTTTAATGGTAAAATCATTGCGCATCGATGCTAGGAAATCAGGCACTACATTACCAATAGCCTGAGCATCCAACGGCTTTGATACCAACCCATTAGCCCCTACTTTTATAGCTCCTTTCATTGGACCATCTTCCACACGATCATAGCCTGGTCCGACTAACGTTCCCCATGGTCGGCCGACCGATGCCATGTTTGAAATCCCCCATGTCCAGCCTAATCTGAGATCGTTCAAATCCAATTCAGGATACAGTTCGACGACTTTATTTTTATCCTTGGAGAAATTTACGGTTGTGGTCCAATTTAATCCCCCTTCCCGTTTGAGGATATCGCCTCTTAACTGAACTTCAATACCCTTACTTCTGATTTCGCCAGCATTTAAGAAAATGTTACTAAAGCCAACAACATTTGATGTGGGTACGGAAAGTAATTGTTTTTTATTGATTTTTTGATAGTAAGTAAGATCTAGGTGCAATCGATCCTTAAACATGCCCAGCTCGGTTCCGATTTCATACGAGGTAATCGCCTCGGGCTCCAAACCTTCAATAGCATAGGTCATACTTTTGTACATCTGAGATAGGTTATTAAAGGCATCTGTCTGTGCATAATAGTAATTCCCATTCTGATACGGACGGGTCGCATTCCCCACTTTCACCAAGTTAAATCGTAACTTCCAAAAATTGAGGTAATCGCTTTTTAACCCTTCAAAACTAGCCGTTGGTATCCAGCTCAAACTTGCTGCAGGATAAAAAAATGATTTTTTTAAGGTTGAGGACCAATCGTTACGTGCGGTCAAATCTAAATACAATTGATCTTTCCAACCTAGATTGGCTTGCCCGTACAAAGAATTGGAACGGCCTTTGGCATGATCCATAAAGGTATAAGCATCACCAATTTTGTTGGTGATTGTATAAACACCCAATACATTGAGTGCTTTTGCTCCGAGGGTATTTGTTTCAAACTGATAATCCCGATAATTTGCACCTAAAATTCCCGTTAAACTAAGATCTCCAAATTGTTTGTTGAAGTTTGCAATAAAATCTGCATTGAAATCCGAATTACTATTTTTGGTTTCATTGAACTTACCATCCCTATTATCAAAATTGAAGTATGTCGATTCAAAAATATGTGTATTGTAATAATCCAGTCCAACCCGACCTTCAAATTTTAAGAAGTCAAAGGGTTGATAAAACAAGGATGTCTTTCCAAAAATACGGTTCATTTTAAGCGCATTCCGAGATTCGTGCATTGTATAAAACGGATTCATGTGATAAGCCGAATTCCAGTTGTAATACGTATAATTTCCCTGTTCATCACGCTGGTCCCAATTATTTTTTAGATCTTGCATGTCAACCTGTCGGCCAAACCAGATCAAGCCATTCATTGGATTTGCACTGTCATAGCCCTGCATTACCAAATTATTACTTTCAGTACGTGTAAAGTTAGTCATGATGTCGTATGAAACTTTATCGCTGATTTTGTAATCGTTATTTAATTGTGCGGTATATTTTTTCTGGTCTGTATTGGGGACTGTTCCTCGCTGATCTCTAAAAGAAATGGATGCACGAGTCGAAGAACGGTCTGTTTTCGACAGCAACGAAATATTATGATTTTGAGAAAAACCCGTTTGGAAGAATTCTTTCACATTATTTTTATGGGAATTCCAAGGCGTAGCTTGTCGTACCCCATTCACAACAGGACTATTGAATTGCGGGATTAATAATCCCATATCCATCCGGGGCCCCCAAGACTCATCAATTCCGTCGTTAACTCCGTCATTTCCGGTTCCATCGAGATAACTGAACGAATTTTTCAAAACATAATCTTGATACGATAATCCGTCGCCGTTAGTTTTAAAACTGTATTCGTCTCCCCGAGATCCTTGACCGTATAAGTTTTGATATTTAGGTAAATTGGCAGCTCTATCAATAGAAAAATTTCCGTCATAGGAAATTTGCACACCATTTTCACCACGCTTTCCAGATTTTGTAGTGATCATAATAACACCTGCACCAGCACGCATACCATAGATTGCTGCCGCCCCTCCTTTTAAGACGTTGATACTTTCTATATCATCTGGATTAATATCGTTCAATCCAGATCCGTAATCCACACCAGTGTATGTATTATCCCCCGTACGTTGCGCGTCATTTGTAATTGGAATACCATCTACAACGACCAACGGCTGTTGATCCTTTTGTAATGACGTATTTCCACGAATAGAAATCCGCGCTGAAGACCCAATGGCACCCCCAAATTGATTTACCTGAACACCAGCCACTTTGCCCGCCAATGCACCGGTAAGACTATGTTGTCCGGCATCGGTCAATTCCTTTGCGTTTACGTTCTGCGTGGCATATCCCAGGGATTTTTTTTCCCGTGTAATTCCAAGCGCAGTAACCACGACCTCATCCAAATTTTCCGTAAGGGATTGCAGTGTGACGTTGATGACGGTTTGATTATTAATCTGTACTTGCTTTGACTGATAGCCTATCGCACTTACGTTTAAGATAGTTCCATTGGTATAAGTCAACGAAAAACCGCCATCAGCACCTGTCTGTGTGCCTGGGCCGCCCTTAATAGATACGGATACGCCCGGAATGGCTTTCCCATCCTGATCCACTATCTTTCCTTTGAGTGCTGTTTGAGCATAGAGCGCAGAACATACTAGTATATTGGATGCCAGTATCGCAATACTTCTTTTGTTCATAAGTTAGTTTCTAAGAGTTAGTTTTAAAATGTTTTTACTAAGCCAATTTATATAAATATTAAAGTACAACACAAGAGTATATTAACCAGTATTGCCCACATCTTAACATCAAATGTTAAATTATTTTCACTAGACTTGGATAATTGAAAAATAGGCTATCCAACAAGCATCAAATGCTCCCTTATCGTACCCCTTAATAGACTGAAATCACTACGTCTGGGTAAAAATTAAGCCCTGATCATGGATGACCAGGGCTTAAACAGATTATTTACCGATACAAAGAAATTCAGATTGCCACCATCTCTAGTCTATGGAGAAATGATCATTGTTCTTTAAATTTATGTCCAAAGAATATACGCTTTGAATTACCTCTTTCAATAGCAACTTGGTCCATCCAGTGCTGATTTTCCACAGCAGCCTTTTTCAATTGTTCAAGCGCCATCAGCTGTTCTTCCAAACGCAAAACAGCAATTTCTCTATTTTGCAATTGGGAACGAGTATCCATTACCTGCACCATTAATCCCGTAGGAAGATGGGTCGCTCGGACAGCCGAGCTCACTTTATTCACATGCTGTCCCCCGGCACCACTGCTACGCATGGCTTTGAATTGCACATCTTTCAGGTTCAGTTTTGCTGCACTTTTTGCCGGATACCAGTCCTTCAACTCCACAAACCAATTTTTACGTCGATGGTTTGGTCGAAAAGGACTTTGACAAATCCAGCAGATTGTACCTATCCAACGGTCCCTGAATACTCCGATTTCTCTACCGGTCAATTTTAACACAATTGAGCACGGCAACCCATCTATTTTCTCTACTTCCACTGTCTCGATCTGTACGGCATATTGATCCGCTTCTGCCAGTATTCTTTCCAAAACCAGTTGAACGGCTAAATTACACTCTCTAGGACCTCGTCCTGAACTAATTAAAATATACTTTTCCATCCCGCCTTATTTATCCATACGAACAATCTTCGGTCTGAATGTCCCAAGTACATTAACCAACTCATTTTGCAAGCCCATTACACGATGTATATCTTTATAGGCATGTGGAGCTTCATCCAGCGCCCCACCAATTAACTCCACACCATGCTTTTCCAATTCTTTGAGCATGGCACTTTTGGTGAGGCTACTTTTACAGGCAGCGCGGGACATTATACGTCCAGCACCATGTGAAGCCGATTGGATACTCAAAGGATTCCCTCGCCCCTCAACAATAAAACCCGGTGCGGTCATAGATCCCGGAATAATTCCCAATTCTCCCTGTCCTGCCGGGGTTGCTCCTTTGCGATGCACAATACATTCCTTTCCATCGACCATTTCCCGCCACGCAAAATTATGGTGGTTTTCAATTGTCAACACAGGGCGTTCACCCAAAGCTTTTGCCAAGCGCCTATGGATATCCTCATGGCAGGCTTGAGCATAATCACCGGCTAGGTTCATTGCTAGCCAATACTCCTGACCTTCCTGGGTATCCAGATTCAACCAGGCTAAATGTTGTACATGACGTGGTAGAGGGCATTGCTTTGCGGCTAAATTTGTATACTGTTTAGCGATATTGGCTCCCAAGCCACGGGATCCGCTGTGTGACAGGACCGCCAGATAAGCCCCAGGGTTAATCCCCCACTCGGAACGAACCTGATGTAATTCAACCACACCGAATTCTACAAAGTGATTTCCACCACCCGAAGTTCCAAGCTGCCTATAAGCCTTATCCAACAGTGATTTCAACAAAGGAATATCTTTAAATTCCGATCTGCTAAAAATAGCATGGTCCTGTTTCTCACGATGTGTATCGTACATACCGAATCGGGTATTCTCCTTCAGTATATTGCGCAACTGGAATTCTCGCCCTTTGAAATAACTCGCAGGTAGGTCAAAGATAGACAGACTCATTCGACAGCCAATATCCACACCTACTCCATAAGGTATTACGGCATTATCAGTTGCTAGCACCCCGCCAATAGGCAAACCATAACCCATGTGTGCGTCTGGCATCAATGCTCCTTGGCACGCTATAGGCAGCTTCAAGGCCTCATACAACTGCCTTTTGGCTTGCTCATCAATTTCATTTTCACCAAAGATGGTAAATGGCGCCATTTGCTTACTGAGCTGTTGCTTGCGTGCCTCAACCGGTTGAATCAAACCTTCAGCAAGCTTGGCCCAAACAGCATCTTCTCTAAATTTTTCAGGCGCTTCGAGCACCTTCTTTGCTTCCAAAAGGATGTTTTCTTTCTTTTCTCCTCTTCGGTAACGTGTGATTAGCCCTAAGGCTACATTCATTATATTATTCTGTGGAAAACCGATTTTAATAAGGTCTTTCCCCGATAATTTACTTCCCATATTCTTTTTAAAAAAAACTTAATATACTGTCCTATCCATCTCAGGGATAGACCATTTAAATATTCGGGTTTTCTTTTTCTTGAATAGCTATTTGCCAGCTGCCAGAGCTTTGTATTTTGTATAATGAACAAAACGGTTACGAACCATCTTCATTGATGCACATAATGGTCCATACGATATGCCATAGGCCGGTCACAATGTGTCTCGCATAAGCTGGCTAAAGAGAAAATAGAAGGCAATAAAAAACCCGAATGATCCTCGGGCTTTTTTTCATGTCGTAACGAGTACGTTATATGTGAAGAAAAGCACGAAGAATGCTTTCAGCAAATCCATTTGCTGCAAAAGCGCTTTTTGTTTTAATCTTGGAGACCAACATAGTTCTTCGTCTTTAAATTGTTTAAAAAATTAATATCGGCAGCAAAGGTAAATAAGTTTCGTTCACTTTTCCAAATTTTACAAAATTTAATTTGCATTAAAAGGTAATGGATCCTTTAAAAAGAAAGTATATTCCATCATTTGTCCATCTCTTTCGATCTTAAATCGAATTTCTTTACCCTCCTCTGATTTGAAAAGCGTATGAATAGTTTCCAAAGAATAGGAAGAAGCCGAACGCCCATTGATTTTCAATACCTTATCATCCGGTTTTAATCCGGCAATTGCTGCTGGTGAACCTGCCCGAACAGTTGCAATTTTATACATATTTTTCAGTACAAAGCGATACTGTACACTATTGTCCATACGAATCTCTGTCCCGCCATCTTTCTTTAAATAGACAGGTACCTCCTCTTTCTCATATTTAATACCATCATGTATGATTTCAAGGCCGCTCATGTTTAAGTAATAGAATTTATCAAAGTTTCTGTTTTTTTGGAGATAAACTACATTATTGGGATAATCGAAAATCACCTTAAACCTACGCAGGAGTTCGTTTCCAACGGAACCTATTCGTTCATTCACAAAAGTTGCATGTTGTGTAGAGCTCAATTCTGGATAGGCTACCAAAGGATAATTCATCTTAAATGGTCCCAGTTCCAAGGATTTGATCCGATTTCTTTTCCCATAGATTTCGCCATTGAATCCCTGACCGATGTAGTCGTCAATAAAAGGAGGTTTGATTGCAAAATCAGTCAATTTAGACGGAATAAGCATCAACGCATCACTATTACCCATATCAATCAATACACGGCCTTCAATATCTGCGGAATCCTGATTAAAAGCAACTGAGATATACGGTCTGCTATTTAAAATATCGAGCGGGAGACGTTGCATCTTTGCGAGTCCTTTGGGATACTCACCCTTTTGGTAAAGGGTAATCCGGTGTTTCAAAAAATCCATCTCAACAATGTGATCACTAAAAAAACGGCTCCCCATAATGCCATTTACCTCCACCCCAATACGGGTAGAAATATCAATATGTGCATTTTTAAGGATATAGATGGGTTGATCCATATCCTCATATACATTAGCAACGCTAACCTTATTATTGACAGATAGATAACCATCCAACCCCTCGTCCTTGCCCAAGCCCTGAAACTTATTAACGAAGACTGCACTATCAATCGATTTCAGGGTTTCTCCGAATATCATGGTCTCCTTGACTCCTGTATCCAGTAAGAAGTTCATCGTATACCCATTTACCTGAACGGGGATAATAACCAGATTATGAACAAATAGAAACGGGAATCTAACCTTCTTTTTTTCTTTCAAAACAAAGCGATCTTGCCCCAAGGCAAAAAAGGAACAGAATAATGCAAAAGATAAAAATACTGCTTTCATCCAAGTTTATATTTGGTATTTCCAATTTAAACAAGAATTCTCATAATAAAAAAGGTTTCTACAAAAAAAGGCTGTATATATCTTTCCATCAACTTTACGAGCATTTATTCGAACATTCTTATCACTTTACTTGGGACAACATACCACTTGCTTTGCCATTTCTCTGCCGTTTGAAGGCTATTTTATTGCCATTATACCAAAGAAACAGCAAAGAAATAGCAAACAAACAGCAAAGCAGTCCCAAGGAAGCCCCCTAGAAAGTACGAAGAAGTCTCGAAGAACTAGCCTAGAAATGGCCTAGAACAACCCATGAATACCCAAAGAAATGGCAATAAATAACCAAAGAAACAGCAACAAATAAGCAGAGAAATAGCAATAAAATACCAAAGGATAAGCAAAGAAAAAAGACTCTATTTCCCTTTAAAGTTTGTGATGATTTTTCCATCATAAACATACACGCCATCTAGTGAGCCAAACCAAATATTGCGTTTATCATCTTCTAAAATCCCAAAGATCATTGGTTTATTTGCGATTTCAGTTACCGTTGGATACCCATTTGACAAGGATTTCTCAGCATAACGGGAAAGCACCCAGCTTTTCTTATCAGCACTTTCTGAGCTCGTCAAAATATTACCTCCTTTGTCTTCGTAGATATATCCAACAAAATTCTTTGTAAAATTGGTAAATGTGCGACCATCATAACGCCAAAGACCATCATAGCCTCCTAGCCAAATATTACCTTTTCTATCCTTGATTATTGTGCGGACATTTGCAAATGGTTTTCCTTCTTTATTGACTACAACCGTAAATGTCTTTCCATCATAAATGCAAGCATATCCCCTGGTACCGAACCAAAGTTTTCCTGACTTATCTTCAATAATGGCATTCACGTCATTGTGCATGGGATGATTTTCTGGAAGCTGCTGTTGGTAAATGGTCACGTGGACAGAATCACTGTTACTCGCAACAGCCCCTTCCTTCATTTTAAAATTTTGAAAAGAATTTCCATCGTAGCGGCTTACCCCATTATCGGAGCCAAACCAAATATGACCGAATCTATCTTCATAAAGAGTTGTCACCCGATCACTGGCAAGACCATCCTTGCTTGTAAAATTTAGAAAGGATTTTCCATCGTAATAGTAAACACCCGAACCGATAGAAGCAAACCAAAAGTTCCCCTTTTTATCTTCTAACACAGAAAAAAAACGTACTGAACTCACTTTATTGGTTACATTGGCAAACGATTTTCCATCATATCGAAAAACACCCTCCCATGAGGCCATCCAAATATTCCTCATTCGATCTTGTTTAATCGTACGCACAATACTATTTGGCCCATGCAAAGAGGATATATTACTGGTTTCAAATGGAATAGGATCTACTTCAGACTGCATATTGCCTATTTGTTCTGTTTTTTTGTACTGTGCGCTACAATTACTAGCGACAAATAGAGAGAGTAACGTATATATGAGTATATATTTCATGTTTTTTTGTTTAATGAACAGAAACACCTTTAGATCTATCTGCTCTTTTATTTTTATAATTTATTTTTTTCAACCGATATATTATCAACCCGTATAATTAGTAATACGTCAAAGCGAAGCTAGGTCGGCGCTTTCCAAAACAATTCGTTTTTTTTAATATTAAGCTGATATACGACAGTACGGATATCGTTTTTCTGCCGAGTCCATAGGTGGAAATTAAGCATTCCCAACAGCCATATCAGCACGAGCCATAAGACAGTTTTTTTAGTTTTCATCTTGTATCAGAGTTGATACGGCTAAATTACTTTGGTATTTTTCAGCTTAAGGAATTTGGAATGTAAATAAAAATGCAAACTTTGTAAATAAATCGTAAATAGCATGTTATATAGGGAAAAACTGTTCAAATTGAGAAGTAGATATGTATATGGATCCTTGCTGCTCCTGTCTATTTCTATTGTCTTCGGTTCTTTTAGCCTCAACAGTACCGACGACTTTGATTTCGCAAAAAGGGAAGTTTTGCTTCGCAGAATCGGACACGAATTACTCTTACAGGCTGGTGACAGTACATCAAGGGTGCTCCCTATAGAAAAGGTTGCGGAAAATGAATATCAGATCAGGTTTGAGCATGACCTCAGTTTTCAGCCGGATTCTTTAGTGAATACTACCCGACGTCTGCTAGCAAAAGACCCCTTCGCTGTCGATTATATTGTTCGTGTTCTAAAATGCGGCACTTCCAATGTGGCCTACAGCTATTCCATATCCAAAAATAAAAAAGATGATATTATCGCATGTATAGGAAGAGTACAACCTAGTGCCTGTTACATGATCAACATTAAATTCAAAACTACAGGAATACATACAACAAAAAACAGCTATTTGCTGGGTAGTCTCCCCATCTTAGCTATTGTTGGATTTATTTTTTTGAGAGCTGTAAAGTCGCGAAAAACTACGGCTAAAGACCAGTCGACCAAGATATTCAACCTAAGCTCAGTGTTGTTCTATGCAAAAGAAAGACAACTGATTATCCACGACAGAACGATAGACCTCACAGGGACTGAAGCCCGTCTGCTGCTCATTTTTGCGTCATCACCAAACGAAACTATCATGAGAAGCCGGTTGCAAAAAGAGATCTGGGAAGATGAAGGTGTTATTGTAGGGCGCAGTCTGGATATGTTTATATCAAAACTGAGAAAAAAATTGGAGCCTGATCCAAGGATCAATATTGTTGTTATACGTGGTAAAGGCTATAAGCTTGAAATTAGCGCTTAAGAAGAAGCTCACATGAATATGACCTTCTCCTAAAATCAAGATAAGGGCTTCCTAAAATTGTGCCCTGCTGTAAATGGGACGAACACAAGATTTATTAAGTTTACAGCTATGGATCTGGCTCTCTCGAGCTATTCCTTTGATAAAGCACAAAAAAAAACCCTCTTTACTTAAGTAAAGAGGGTTTTTGTACCCGGAGCCGGAGTCGAACCGGCACGGTTTCCCACTGGTGTTTGAGACCAGCGCGTCTACCAATTCCGCCATCCGGGCATATCCGTTTGGGATGATGCAAAAGTAGGTTTTTTATTGAAAAAGAGAAAACTTTTTAAACAAATTTCTACTTAAATTCAATAGTGTACTGAAATACAGTCAAATAATTTTTCTTAATTACTCAAAAAACTAGCTCTAACCGTTATATTCGCTGTTTTCTTACGTGAAGTTGTATTAAAAGCCCCTCCCGACGAGTATTCTTCGTTATCATTTTGACCAGTTATCTGAAAAATTCCCAGATCGGCTTTCACCAGACTACCTAATCCCGCATTCGATTCCTTAGCAATATTGTCGGCACGTTGGTGTGCATTTTTCGATGCTTGAGAGATCAATTCCAGTTTCAAATCCTCCAGTTTAGAGTAATAATAATTTGGAGTACTCGAACTCAGCTCTATTCCTTTCGAGATCAATGTTGAGATCTCTCTTGACGCGTTGTCCACCTTATTCAGATCCCTAGATTCCACACTTACTGTTTGTGACAGGGTATAACCCGAAAATGTATTATAACCGTTTCCCTTTCCGTCGGTATGGTATTCAAAATCTTTAGCGATATTCACGGCCTCAAAACGAATTTCATCTACTTTAATCCCCTGTTGCACTAAGAAGTCGCGTACGAGATCGCGATCTGTTGCCAATTGCGCCGAAGCTGCACTTAATTCAAAGTTCTTCCTACTGAATGTTGCATTCCATTTTACCAAATCAGATTCAAAATCTTTCTTTGCGTTGCCGTTGACGGTAATTGTCTGTGTGGATTTATATTTATACCGATATGCATTGCCCAAGATCCATGCAGTAAGCAACACTGCGACGCTCACGATAACAGAAACAATAATAGATGATGATTTCATAATCAGTTTTTTATATTTACGTAACAATGAATATACCAAAAAATCAACGATTTTTTATTTTTTATAGATAAATTGCAGCAAAAGAATTTAAACATGAATAAGAAAAATATCTGTATCCCATTCTGTTTTCTCGCGACCTTAGCTGTTCACGCACAAAAGAAACCAGTGGACCATACGGTATATGATAGCTGGCAAAGCATATCATCTCCCTATATCAGTAAATCCGGTAAATTTGTACTCTTTCAGGTTGCTCCACAAGAAGGAGATAGCCAACTGTTCCTGAAAACGAAAGAAAACAAAGAATTGATCCAGATTCCACGGGGCTATAATGGAAAACTGACCGATACAGAAAATCATTTGATCAGCTTAATCAAAGCGCCATTTGCTGTAACACGTGAGGCAAAAATCAAAAAGAAAAAAACGGAGGATCTGCCTAAAGATTCCTTAGCAATCTATAATTTAACCAGCTCTTCGCTTGTTAAATTTGCACAAGTAAAATCCTATAAGGTTGCGGAGCAAAACAACAATTTTGTTTCCTTCCTATTTGATAAACAAGCGGATGAAAAGATAAATTCATCCAAAAATCCGGCAGACACTACTCAAAACAAGAAAAATAGCAACGACAAAAAGAAGAAAGCTGTCGCTACATTAGCTTTATATGATCTTAATTCTGGCGATTCAGTCCAATTCTCCTTAGTAGATCAATATGAATGGAACAAAAATGGAACAAAACTTGTCTTTTCTAAGAAAACTGACACAAAAGACAGCCTTTCTAAGGAATCTGGAGTCTATTTATATGATATAGCATCCAAAAACCTAAAAAAAATATCAACAGGCAAAGGTGAATACAAAAATTTCAGTTTTGATGAAACGGGTGATCAACTGGCTTACTTAGGTGATCTCTCCAAGGAAAAAGCACTGATTAAAAACTATAACCTCTATTACTATACCAACGGCATAGATACAGCCCAGTACTTAGCGACGAAAAATAGCACGGGCATTCCCAAAAACTGGGCAGTCAGCGGAGATGGAAATATCCGATTCAGCAAAAATGGTGAAAAGCTTTTTTTTGGTATCGCTCCTATCCCCCGTGTCAAAGACACGACATTAGTTGATTTTGAACATGCCAAAGTCGATGTATGGGGCTGGCAGGATGACTACTTACAACCCATGCAACTGGTCAACCTAAAAAAAGATCTTTCCAAAAATTTCTTGGCGGTTACCTACCCAAAAAACAATCGTACGGTTATCCCTCTCACGGATGAGACCTTCAATTCCACTACGCTGACAGCAGATGGAAACGCAGAGTACATATTGGCACGCACAGATTTTGGCAAGCGGATCGAAAGTCAATGGAAAGGTGGCACAAAAGAAGATATCTTCCTGGTCTCAACAAGAACTGGTCAACGGGAATTAATCCTTTCCAACTTCTCAGGAAATGTAGCCCTGAGTCCAGATGCAAAATATATCGTTTATTTCGACGAAGAGAAAGGGACATGGAATTCTTACCAGATTAACTCTAAAAGGAAGGTCGTATTAAACGAAGGTATCCCGGCGTCCTTTGCCGATGAGGAGAATGATATGCCTACAGCAGCACAGGGATATGGCATGGCGGCATGGAGCGCTGATTACAAAGGTGTATACCTCAACTCACGTTATGACATCTGGTATTTTAATCTGGATGGATCCAATAAATCCATTCTCACTAACGGCTATGGTGCTGCCTCCCAAACGACATTCCGTTACCTTCCTTTACGACGTGATGAAGACCGTGATCAGCCATTGACGCTGGACTACAAGAAAGGGGGCTTCCTGACATCATTTGACAATAAAACCAAAGAATCTGGTTTTTATCAATTCAAAGGGCAGCACAATGATCCCAAAAGTCTTTTTGTTGAACCAAAAACATTTAGAAACATAAATGCTTCTGCTGATCAACAAACGATCCTTTATAGTAAGGAAGACTATCGCAATTCGCCCAACGTTTATATCAATAGTATCAAGTTCAAGGATGAACAGCAACTGTCCGATATTAACAAACAACAGGCAAACTATAACTGGGGTACCGCCGAACTTGTGCATTGGACCACACCAGCAGGGCATCAGGCGGAAGGCATTCTATACAAACCTGAAAATTTTGACCCAGCAAAAAAATACCCCATCATTGCTTATTTCTACGAGAAACTGTCAGATGGCCTTTATACCTACCAACCACCTGCTCCTACCCCATCGCGACTAAATATTCCCTATTTCGTAAGCAACGAGTATTTGGTATTTGCACCAAATATCAGTTATGAAACCGGGCACCCTGGAAAGTCAGCAGAGGAATATATCAATTCGGGGATGCGTCATTTAGCACAAAACTCCTGGGTAGACAGCACAAAAATGGGCATTCAGGGACAAAGCTGGGGCGGCTATCAAGTAGCTCACCTGATCACACGCACCAATATGTATGCTGCAGCATGGACCGGAGCACCAGTTGTCAATATGACTTCGGCTTATGGAGGAATACGCTGGCAGTCGGGTATGTCACGTCAATTCCAGTACGAGCATACGCAAAGCCGAATCGGAAAAACCTTATGGGAGGCGCCCGAACTCTATTTGGAGAATTCGCCCCTGTTTCACATGAACAAGGTAAATACGCCTGTTGTTATTATGGCCAACGATAATGATGGTGCTGTGCCATGGTACCAAGGTATCGAAATGTTTACAGCATTGCGTCGGTTAAACAAACCGGTCTGGATGTTGAACTATAATGGCGATGAACATAATTTGATTCAACGACAAAACAGAAAAGATATACAGATTCGTGAACAGCAGTTCTTCGATCACTACCTAAAAGGAGCCCCTGCGGCAAATTGGTTGAAGAAAGGAGTACCGGCTACCTTAAAAGGAATAGACTGGGGACTTGATTACAACTAAAAACACTCAAAATAGGTCGATTTACCCAAATCTACCTATTTTTTTTAACCAAAAACCGGTTTCAAAGATGCATTTTGTAAAAAAAAATCAAAAAAAATTTCAGTTTTCCGCAAAAACACAATATTTTTGAAAAACAAAATCAACAAAACTGTAATTTAATTATAAAATACAAATGTCGAACCTAAGATTCAAAGCAGTAGAGGCAGCGGGCTCACGCCAGATTGCACAATTTGAAAAAGTTGAAACTAAAAAAGCAACTGACATCTACGGAAAGAACGTTTTTTCCGTAAACAAAATGAAAGACTACCTTCCTAAAAACTCATACAAGGAGTTAGTTGCATCCATAGAAGAGGGACAGATTATTTCAAGAGATTTAGCTGAGCACATTTCGCAAGCGATGAAAACTTGGGCCCTTAATCATGGCGTTTCCCACTACACACACTGGTTTCAACCTTTAACAGGTTCGACAGCTGAAAAACACGATGCATTTTTCGAGCCTGATGAAAATGGCGAAGCAATCGAAAAATTCACGGCAGATGCTTTAGTTCAACAAGAGCCAGATGCTTCATCTTTCCCTAATGGTGGTATCCGTAATACATTCGAAGCGAGAGGATATACGGCATGGGATCCATCTTCGCCAGCATTTATCTACGAAACTGGTGCAGGTAAAACACTTTGTATCCCTACTGTATTTGTTTCCTATACTGGTGAATCATTAGATTATAAAGCACCTTTATTAAAAGCAATCAATGCTGTTGATAAAGCAGCAACTGAAGTTGCACAATATTTTGATAAATCAATCACGAAAGTAAACGCTTCTCTTGGTATTGAGCAAGAGTATTTTTTAGTTGACCTTTCTTTATACAATGCACGTCCTGACCTTCAATTGACTGGACGTACTTTATTCGGTCACATGTCTGCTAAAGGCCAACAATTAGAAGACCATTATTTCGGTGCGATTCCAGAGCGTGTATTAGCGTATATGGTTGACTTAGAAAACGAAGCATTAAAATTAGGCATTCCATTAAAAACGCGTCACAATGAGGTGGCACCATCGCAGTTTGAGTGCGCGCCAATGTACGAAGAGATCAACTTGGCAATTGACCACAATCAATTGTTGATGAATGTGATGGAGCAAGTTGCTTTGAGACATAATTTCAAAGTATTGTTACATGAAAAACCATACTCTGGTGTCAACGGTTCTGGAAAACACAACAACTGGTCTTTGATTACCAATACTGGTGTTAATCTATTGTCTCCAGGCAAAACACCTAAAAATAACCTAATGTTCTTGACATTCTTTGTCAATACCATCAAAGCGGTATTTGAGAATGCAGATTTAATGCGCGCATCTATTGCAAGTGCAAGCAATGACCACCGTTTAGGTGCTAATGAAGCGCCACCAGCAATTATCTCGATCTTCTTAGGTTCTCAATTAGACGAATTATTGGAAGAAGTTGAATCAGCTCGTGTAGCCAAGAAAGTAAAAGCTGAAGCGAACTTGTGGCACGGTATCCCTAAAGTTCCAGAATTGAAATTGGATAACACGGACCGTAACCGAACTTCACCTTTCGCATTTACAGGTAATAAGTTCGAGTTCCGCGCTGTAGGTTCTTCTGCCAACTCTGCCCTTCCAATGACGGTATTAAATGCCATCGTTGCTGCACAATTAAATGAGTTCAAAATAGAAGTAGACAAACAGATCAAAAAAGGCACGAAGAAAGATCTTGCGATCTTAAATGTTGTCCGCAAATATATTAAAGATTCTAAAGCGATCCGTTTTGAAGGAAATGGATACAGCGAAGAGTGGGAAAAAGAAGCGGAAGCACGTGGTCTTTCAAACATCAAATCTACTCCTAAGGCATTGGATGTCTATGTAAAAGAAGAGTCATTGGCTTTGTTTGAAGCAATGGGTATCTACACAAGACGTGAATCAGAAGCTCGCCATGAGATCTTGTTGGAAAATTTCTACAAGAAACTTCAAATCGAGGCTCGTGTTATCGAAGAGATGGTCAATAACCAAATTGCCCCTGCATGTTTCATCTATCAAAACGAATTGATCGAAAATGTAAAAGGCCTGAAAGACTTAGGTCTGGCTCAAGCAGCATTTAGCTCACAATTGAATTTCGTAGAACGTATCTCGACACATGTAAACACAATCTTGGAACAAGCAGAAGCTATGCGTCAAGAGCGTAAAAAAGCAAATCAGATCGAAGATATACGTGAGCGATCAATCGCTTATGATGAATCGGTAAAACCATATTTTGATGTGATCCGTTACCATGTAAACAAATTGGAAAAAATCGTTGACGATAAAAAATGGCCTCTTCCAAAATTGAGAGAGATCCTATTCTTAAGCTAATATTGCTTAATATATAAAAACAAGAAGAGCATTCCTGATGGAATGCTCTTCTTGTTTTTATATATCGCCAGTTGAGCCAAACAAATACCCGACCAAGCTGCTATTTTTTCAAACGGTTATCCTCATCATTATCTCCAGCCCGCTTATTCACCGACTTAATATTGACGTTTCCAAAACGGTAAGAAAGAGACAACCTCACCACTCTACTATCGTGTCCATTACGAATGCGATAATACCCATTTTCCTGCGAACTGGTTAATCTCCGTTGTCCTCTTGTATTCAATATATCATTCACCGCTAGCTTCACATTCAGTTTTTTATCAAGAAAAGTTTTCCCTGCTCCGAGATCGATTCCATAGTAAGATTTAAAACTAAAGACACCATAGACAGCCGGTGAGAAATAATTAGCGGTCAGCTCCACATTGGTTGTCTCACCGATACGGACATCATGATTGGAGCTCACCTGAAAAGATAACTTTTCCAGCTGACGCTGGGCACCTGAGCGCTCGTCAAAATTATATTTGCTATAAAATGCAGTCAAGTTGTTGGAAGTAGTCCACCATTTAAGCACTTTAACTGGTATATTGATATTCATATTATAATAATCGAAATAGGTCAGATTCCGGTCCGTCTGTGCGATGGCCTTGGTTTCAGAATTGCTCTCTATTACCTGCGTGATCGCATCATTGGTTCTCTTATAGCCAAGACTCAACAAATAACGTTCCTTAAAGGTGTAATTCAGCTCATAGGAGTTGGTATATTGTGGATTTAAATAGGGATTACCATATTGATAGGTATATTGATCCAGGTAGTAGATAAAAGGATTCAACGCACCATAATCCGGACGGTCTATTCTTCGGCTATAGCTTAGACCAAGTTTGTGATTATCATTGATCTGTTGTTGTATAAATACCGTTGGAAAGAAATCAGTATAATTACGTTCTGTCTGCTGTCCTAAGGTTACTGAATTGCCCAATGAGCTGGTATTTTCAACACGGAGTCCGGCTTGCACAGAAAACTTTCCAAAGGATTTATTCAGCGTAAAATATGCTGCTGCGATATCTTCGTTATACAAAAACTGATTGCTCTGCTTTTCGTTTCGCACAAATTCCCCTGCAGTATTTTGATCCTCATAGATCAAAATATTATCTGTTTTCACACGACTATATTTCAGACCCGCTTCGAGTTTTGTTGTTTTGTCAAAGGGATGAACAAAATCTGTTTTGAAAACTAAAATTTTGGTATTGGACAACATGTCATTTCGAAAAATCTTTGGCATTTTAAATTCCGTCCAATTTGGATCTAAGAAACGGTTTTTCACTGTGCTGTTATCGTTATTTTTGGAATAAGAATAATCTGCATTCGCTGTCAGTTCAGTTCCCAATGTATCGAATGTCTTTTTGTAATTGAGGTTGTAAGCCAAGTAGTGATAGGTGAAATCCGAAAAGTTGCTTCCCTGTACAACTGAATCCAATTTACCTTTTTCCGAAGCGATTAAATTATCTCCCTGTCGTGTAGAATTACCATTGCTCACATTACCGTTGACGACAAAGCCAAGCACTTCTTGTTTACCAAGGTTAAAATCCGCAGCGAATTTAAAGTTATGTCCTCGATAACGAAATTTCGAATAGGAATCCGAATTGAAATAGGTTGTCCCGATTGAATCCCTGACAGAACGATCGATCGTTAAATCATTAAAGCCTAAACTATTCTGGTAATTATATGAAGCAAACAGATTTACCCAACTGTTGCGATGGTTGAGCAGAAAACCGCCATCACCTTTCGTGTATTTTCCCTGTCCCAGATTGAGGTTCAAGCTAACGTTACTGCCGAATTGTGTATTTTTTTTGGTTTTGATATTGATAATACCAGCGTTTCCGGCGGCGTCATATTTCGCCGGCGGATTGGTAAGGACTTCAATCGAAGCGATTGAATTTGACGCCGTATTCTCCAACAGTCTGGAAACTTCATCCGCAGAGAGGTAAGTAGGCTTTCCGTCGATCATAATAATTACATTACTTTTACCGCGCAGGTTAATTTTTTTATTATCCAAAGTCACACCGGGAACTTTTTGCAGGAGTTCCAATGCGTTGTTTCCGGTTGCCAGTACACTATTCTCTACATTGAGTACAATCTTGTCAATTTGACTTTCAATTAACGGCTTCCGACCAACGACCTGAGCCTCGCCCAAAACTCGTGTTTCCGCCTGTAGGCGAATGGTATCCAAAGACATAATGGCCCCCGACTTCAATGCGATTTCGGTAGAGCGATAGGTTGTATAACCTACTGCTGAAACTTGTATCATATATTTACCACTAGGTACCTCCACGAACTCAATTCCTCCATTCTCTTTCGACAATGTCCCTTTCAACGGAATATCCCCCGGACTCCGCAACAGTGAGATACTGGCCGCACCAAGCGGCCCATCATCCGGACCAACAACAACGGCGTGTAGCTTTCCCTCTCCAGATTGTGCAGAAACAGTTCCCCAAGCAAAGACGAGAATTATAATAATGGAAAATAGCAACGATTTATTTTTCTGTGGTTTCATCATGTAAATCTTTATATCATCAATTAGGGCAGCAATGCTCATTTTTATATATTGATGACAACAAACCTCGGATTTTCATTACACGCTAACCAGCAGAAATAGATAGACAACCAAAAACAGTCGGTAGAAAGCCAAATAACTTCGGTAAACCGCATTTCATCCATACAATGAGATGCCCTTACTGTAATACTTCAAAAATAGGCTGCTCTACCTATAAATATGACCAACCAGCACCCTCAATCAGTACCAGAAAGAAATAGAACGACACAGATCACTTGCTCCAAAATAAAAATTCAAAAAAACAACTATATTCAAAATAAATAAAATGTATATATAAAATATTAAGCATAATATTCGTATTTTTGCAACGAAAATTAGTAAACTGATTGATGGGCATCGTGTCATTAAAGAAAAGATTCAACCGTATTTATAGCCGAATTATTCGATTTATCCAAGGCGAGCACAGTGGTGACGCTTTGCGAAATGTATCCATCAGTATTTTACCGAGTTTAGCAATCTATTTATTAGGAACTCCGGCGAGTACCGCCATAGGAATTGGTGTAGGCTCTTTGTTGACGACCTTGACTGACCCTCCCGGTAACCGCAAAGATAAACTATCCTCTGCATTGGTGTGCATTCCGACATTCTTTGTTGCCTCGTTTCTTACAGCTTACTTATTTCCTTTTCACTGGCCCTTGGTTATTCTCCTTGGTTTAGCCGGATTTACCTTTACCTTGTATGGCCTGTTCGGTCCGCGTTATGCTGCTATCGGCAATATGACTTTGATCTTAATGAGTTTTGTCATTGGCCTGGCACCAAAACATCCCTTGGCGATCGGCCTGCAAATCACAACAGGAACAGCTATTTATTATTTATTCAGCTTGCTACAGGCTTATATAAGACCCTATCGTTCATTGAAGCATGCGATGGCAAATGGCTTTCAGGGTTTATCTAAATTCTTGCTGATCCGTGCCCAGTCCTATGACCCCAGCATTCCACTGGACATTACCTACAGTCGCGTGGGCAAAATTCACGGTCAGATCAGTGAGCAGCAGGAACAGATCCGTTCATTGTTGTTCCGCGAGAAAAAAATTATTGGTCATCAATGGCCCAAAAGTAATTATTGGCTTAGTCAGGTTTATGGCCTGATTGATCTACATGAACTCATCATCGCCCTCGATCATGACTATGAGGCAATCCGCAAGAATCTAGCAGATACGGGTAGCCTTCCTGTGATCCGTCGTGCAATAAAATTGTTGGCCTTAGAAATTGATAGCTTCTCACAGCCACATATAAGATTCCGATATGCACAGCAATTGTATTACAATACAATTAAACTGAACGAGCTCTTGACCGAGCTTAAAAACATTCAGCAACAACAAGCTGGTCCAGCCGGCCCTATCCTAAGGTCTATTATCACCAATATGGAGTCTATTCTTGAGGTACTCCGTCGGATTCAGGTTGCTTTTTATCAGAATCAGGAAATTCAGGACAAAATAGATACAGCGGAATATCAACAATTTATCAATCGCCCCCTAGGCAGTCTGAGTGAAATCAAAAATAAACTTCACCTTAAAAATCCGTTATTTCGTTTTGCGCTACGTATGGCCCTACTTTTTGGTGTTGGCGCATTGATCGGCATTCTGTTCCTAGACTTCAAATATACGTATTGGATTTTGCTGACCATCGCTATCGTAGCGAGACCGGCATTTTCGATGACCAAAACACGCAACATCGAACGGATTGTAGGTACATTTTCAGGTATTTTGATCGGCATCTTCTGTCTAGCATTCTTCCAAAGTCTCCCCTTATTACTGAGCCTATCGGCAATCGGTCTTTTTGGCTTCTTTCTATTCAACCGATCCAATTATATGGTCAGTGTTATTTTTATTACATTGGGCGTTGTCATTGCGCTAAACCTATTTGAAGGCAATATCGATCTTATTTTGGGCAGTCGTATGGCTTTTACATTGATAGGTGCATTTCTAACCATCGCAGGATACTTCTTGATTCCAGTACGCCAAAGCTCAAGCTTGGTCCATTTAGCAAAGGAGGTTGCAAGCTACAACCAACATTACTTCCAGATTATCAACCAACGGCTATCAGACAATCTACAGAGCTCCTTTGACATCCGGTTAGCACGTAAAAAGGCGCAAACAGCGATGGCACTATTTTCAGACTCCATCAACCAAATGAAGAAAGAACCTGAGCACAAATGGATAGATTGGTCCCATATCCACCATTTTCAAGCACTCTCCTATCGCGTCAATTCGCATCTAGTCGGACTTTCCATTTCCATCAGTAAAAAGAATCCGGAAGTCCTGCACAAAGACATCTATGTCAGAATAGATGAGTTAAAATCGTTATTGACCGATTTGGATCAAATAGCGGAACATATCTCACCTAGTAAAAAATAAGGTGAAATTCCGTCCTTAAAAAGTAAATAACCACGTGATTTTCAACTCAGCCTATATTTCTGTAGGTTATTGGGAACATGTATTTACAAAATAGTTTTAATTAAAAAATTGTTTTTCTTTTGCATTAATAGAAAAGAAGTTTATATTTGCAGTGTCTTCAGATGAAGATTTCTAATCAACACCTTCCTTAATCAGCAGGTCTTGATTTATAAAGAAGTGGCGAGAGACTGGCTCTATGACCCACTGGCAACCTTCAATTTGGTTGAAAAGGTGCCAAATCCTGTCCAAAGCAATATCGTTTTGGAGCATATAAATGAAATAAGACAATGATTATTACATTACACAAAACCATCAACAATTTAGGTTCATTTCAGACGAACCAACTAATAGGTAAAGGAGCAACACATAGCATTGCCATGTCTATGCGAATGCGCATGCATATGCACCTCCCAACTTGTTAAGCATCATTCTCCTTTTTCCCGGATAACGATATTAACAGACCTTTTCATCAGGTGTGTATGCTTCCTTTTTTTCCTTGTTAACATTTTTTTGAACCCTTAAAATCTGATATATTATGTCTTCCAACAAAAATCTAAAATTCGAAACGCTACAAGTTCACGCTGGCCAAGTGGCAGATCCAACCACTGGATCCAGAGCGGTACCTATATACCAAACATCTTCATTTGTATTTGAGAATGCCGAACATGGAGCCAATCTATTTGCGCTGAAACAATTTGGCAATATCTATACACGGATAATGAATCCTACGACGGACGTTTTTGAACAACGTATTGCGGCGTTGGAAGGTGGAGTTGCGGCTTTAGCTGTTGCTTCGGGTCAAGCGGCACAATTTATCGCCTTAAACAATATTCTTGAAAACGGAGATAACTTTGTGGCAGGTTCTAATCTATACGGTGGTACATTTAACCAGTTTAAAGTTGCTTTCAAACGCTTGGGTATCGAAGCCCGTTTTGCGACCGATGCCGAAGCAGATAAAATTGAAGCTCTTATTGACGATAAAACCAAAGCTATCTATGTGGAGACCATCGGCAATCCTAGTTTCAACATTCCTGACTTTGAAAAAATTGCTGCTGTTGCTAAAAAATATGATTTACCTTTAATTGTTGATAATACGTTTGGTGCCGGAGGTTATCTGTTCAAACCATTGGAATATGGTGCACATGTCGTCGTTGAATCTGCAACAAAATGGATCGGCGGTCATGGCACAAGTATCGGTGGTGTCATCGTTGATGGCGGGAATTACAATTGGGGCAATGGAAAATACCCACAATTTTCCGAACCATCGGAGGGCTATCACGGCTTGGTATTCTCTGAAGTATTCGGTGAAAAAGGGCCTTTTGGCAATATTCAATTTGCTATCCGCGCCCGTGTTGAAGGTCTACGTGATTTTGGTCCGGCACTTTCTCCATTCAATTCATTCTTATTGTTACAAGGACTTGAAACACTGTCATTGCGCGTCCAACGCCATGTGGACAACACCTTAGAGGTTGCCAAATGGCTTGAAGCCCATCCACAGGTAGAGAAGGTAAATTATCCAGGATTAAAAAGTTCACCGAGTTTTGCCAATGCGCAAAAATATCTTAAAAACGGTTATGGTGCTGTCCTTTCCTTCCAGTTGAAGGGTGATGCTGCTCAAAAAGCTAATGCTTTTATCGACAGCCTAGAGCTCATCAGCCATTTGGCCAATGTAGGCGACACAAAATCATTGATCATCCATCCTGCTGCAACGACACACCAACAGTTAAGTGATGAAGATCAGGCAAATGCGGGTGTATTTCCGGGGTTATTGCGCCTTTCTGTAGGGATCGAACATATTGATGATATCAAAGCCGATCTACAACAAGCATTCGATAAGATCAAATAATCAGGTACATCCATTAATTTAAACGTAATGAGCAGGCATATTTATCAACATCCCGAGCCCTTTGTATTTGAAAACGGGAAGGAACTTGTCGATTTACAGATTAGCTACGAGGTATTTGGTGAACTCAATGCTGATCGCAGCAACGTAATCTGGGTCTGTCATGCCCTGACGGCAAATGCGAATGTATTGGACTGGTGGCCGGGCCTATTTGGTGCTAACGATCTATTTAATCCGAATGATTACTACATCGTATGTGCCAATTTAATAGGATCCGCCTACGGTAGTAGCAATCCCCTATCCATCAACCCGGCAACAGGTCAGCCTTATTACCTATCCTTTCCGGAGTTTACGGTAAAAGATCTGGTCAATGCACATCAATTGCTCGCAGCTCATTTGGATATCATTAAACTTGAGGTTCTAATTGGCGGCTCGCTAGGTGGCCAACAGGCCCTAGAATGGGCCGCTTCCAACAGGATCGCAATCAATCAACTCATTGTTGTCGGCACCAATGCGGTACATTCCCCCTGGGGAATCGCTTTTAATGAAAGCCAACGTTTAGCAATTACAGCAGACCGGACCTTCTATGCCAACCATCCCGATGGTGGTAAAAAAGGGCTTAAAGTTGCTCGCTCGATTGCGCTGTTATCCTATCGCAATTATATCACCTATGACCATACACAACGGGATGAGGATGACAGTATAGTGAATGAGTATAAAGCTGCCTCTTATCAAAATTATCAAGGCGAAAAACTTGTCAAACGCTATAATGCATATAGTTATTTCTACCTGACAAAGGCCATGGACAGTCACAATTTAGCCCGAGGAAGGACTTCTTTGGAGGCAGCATTGTCCGGGATCAGCTGTCCGACATTGGTATTAGCTGTCAATACCGATGTATTGTTCCCGCCAGCCGAACAGCGATTTATAGCGCAGCATATTCCAAATGCAACTTATCAGGAGATCGAATCAAGCTATGGCCATGATGGATTTTTGATAGAGACAAAAAAACTGACGGCTATTATCCATAATTTTTTAAAGAATAAGAAAGCGTATATCAACGAATTAGTCTAAGAGAAGTAAACAATTATATAAGAGAATTTAAGAAGAGATATGAGTAATAAATTAACGATAGGGATGTTTGGGTTTGGCGTGGTAGGCCAAGGTCTCTACGACATTATCAAAACCAAAAATCTGAATCTGGAAATCAAGAAATTTGTCATCAAAAATGCGGACAAAAAACGTACGTTACCAGCGGATCTGTTTTCAACAGATGCTGAGGCAATCCTGGCGGATCCAGAAATCAACACTGTTGTCGAACTGATCGATGATGCCGAAGCTGCATACAAACTGACTGTACGCGCATTGAAATCAGGCAAAAATGTGGTATCTGCAAATAAAAAGATGATTGCCAGTCACCTCGAAGAGTTGGTAGATATTCAACATGAATATGGTACCAGCCTACTTTATGAAGGCGCTGTCTGTGGAAGTATTCCTATTATCCGTAACTTGGAAGAATACTATGATAACGAGCTTTTGCATTCGGTCAGCGGTATATTCAACGGATCTTCCAACTACATTCTTTCGAAAGTCTTTAATGAAAACCAACAGTATGCAGATGCGCTAAAAAAAGCGCAGGAACTGGGTTTTGCTGAAACAGATCCTACTCTTGATGTTGGCGGATATGACCCTAAATTTAAAGTCTGTATCGTCGCTTCACATGCTTATGGTATCTATGTCAAACCAAATGATGTCTTCAACATCGGTATTGACAAATTGGGTCAACAGGATATTCGCTTTGCAAAGGAAAAGAACTTAAAAATCAAGTTGATCCCTACAGCCAAAGAGATCGACGGTAATAAGGTCGTGCTTTATGTACTTCCTCGTTTGGTAGGTAAAGAAAGCATGTTATACAATGTAGAAAATGAAAATAACGGTGTATTGGTCAAAGCTGCCTTTGCGGATGAGCAATTCTTCTATGGCAAAGGTGCGGGCGGTCACCCTACTGGCTCGGCAGTATTGTCGGATATTGCCGCATTACGCTACGGTTACCGTTATGAATATAAAAAGCATTTAGAATCCAGTGCCTTAAACTATAGCCAAGATTATCTGCTCAAGGTCTATTTAAGATACACTGACGATCAACTGATTGAAAAATTAAATTTCAGTGAGATCACAGAAAGATATTACGCAGCAGATTTCAAATATGTTATTGGCTATATTAATCTTCAACAAATTGCAGCTCACAAGGCGGATTTGGACCAAGAGGGCAATTTCATTGCTGAGATCGCGTAGGCAATCAACAAACCAACCTACCATTAAGGGGTGTTCCAAAGAATTTGGACACCCCTATTTTTTTGGAACACATTCCCGGCAGTCTCTTTTTTAATTATTCGATCCCGGGCAAGTTAGCTTTTACTTTTTGGGTACCTACTGCTATTAATTAGCAACTACATCTATGAACAAACCTTAGTTTGTACTAGTGTTGCTTTTTAAATGCACGGTCATTACCCCGCCTTTCACTAATTGTTCAAAAGGAAGCTGCCAACCTTTCCAAGGTTTATTATTCAATCGAATCTGACCAACATAAAAACTATCCGGATCCGTCTTTTTAACCTGAATTGTAAATTTGTTTTTTCGTAAAGTTTTGGGTAGTTGTATCGTAACTTTATCAAACAGAGGAGCTCCTATCTGAAAGGCAGGATTTTCAGATGTTAAGCTTCTCACATCGAATAAACCGATACCTGACAGTACGTACCAAGCGCCCAATTGGCCTTGATCTTCATCCTGTCCATAGCCATAACCGTGTATAGGATCGTTACCATAAAATTCGTTTGAAATAGCCCGTACCCATTTTTGACTGAGGTCAGGTCTTCCTGAGAAATAAAACAACCAGGAGATATGTAAGTTGGGCTGATTTCCATGGTTATACAAGCTTTCAATTCCTGCGAAGGCATCAATGTGGGTTCCTCCTCCAAAAACGTTCTTTTGTGATACTGTAAATATACTGTCCAAGCGTTGATTGAATAGATCCTTTCCCACGAGCTTAACCAATTCCTGCGGAACGTGTGGCACATAAAACGTATACTGCCAGGCATTTCCTTCCTGAAAACCACGCCAAGGTTGATAAGGATTAAAATTTGGAATAAATTTCCCTAAACTGTCTTTTGGTCGCATGAATTTAGTCGATGGATCGTATAATCCTTTCCAGGCAGTTGAAAGTTCATGAAGTTTTCTGTAGTCTGCATCACGGCCGAGTGATTTTGCATATTGCGCTGCTGCGGCTGCCGAAAATGCATATTCTAACGTATGAGAAGCGCCAAAAGGTGATCCGGTGGTCAATAATTCGGGACTCCCGGTATTGTCCTGAATATAGGGAGAATAACCTTTATCGACAAATACCCCCACATCGAGCTTACCAGCTCCCGGAATTCGCCCGCGCGATTCAAGTTCATTTTTTCGTACAGCTTCATAGGCGAAATTCGTGTCGTAATCCCGGATCCCAACGTTATAGGCCGCAGCAATCGCTAATCCTGTAAAGTTAGTCCCCACACCGGAGACATATTTACTATTGGCAATACCATCACCAAGCCAGCCCGCATCGCGGTAAACCAAGAGTTGGCTCTGTACCCAATCGTTGTAATAATCAGGATAAGCAATCGACCAGAGTTGTGTCAGATTCCAAAATGCCCCCCAGATCGCATCTGTATTATAGTGTTGATGAATAGGTTTTCCTTGCGTATTTAAAGCGATCTGGCCAACTGAACCATCATTTTTGGGATAAGCCCCATTGATATCACTGGCAAGTCCCCGTCCAAGCAGGGCATGGTATAGTCCTGTATAAAATTTTACGCGGTCTGCTTCTTTACCACCTTCCACCAATATCCTCCCCAGTTCGTTGCTCCAGGTCTTGAGTGCTTCCGTCTTCGCCTGATCAAATGTCAGCTCCTTGGCCTCTTGCTGCAAGTTTAGTCGTGCATTATCTACAGAGGTATAGGACAAGCCCGTCTTGATTGTAATGGATTCATCGGATTCCGTATCAAACTGAAGAAATATCCCGGCACCCTTCCCTTGTATCGTTTTCTTTTCTTTAAAAATCACCGAATCTTTAAATGTACCATAGGATTTGGGCAACTTGTTGAGTACTGCAAAGAAATACATCTTTACAGTGGCTCCCTGTTGGTATTTCTGCACATAGACCGGATTAGTGACCACATAACCCCATACAGACTTTTTATCATAATTGACCTCAGCATCCACCACTGGACCGCTTTCTCCCATGACATGTCCAATATCAAATATAATATTAGCGGCATCTGTTTTTGGGAAGGTATAACGATGGAAGCCGACTCTTTTGGTTGCAGTCAATTCCGCTAGGACTGCATAATCTTTCAATTTCACCCGATAATAGCCTGAGGTAGCAAATTCGTCTCTCTTGTCAAATGATGATCTGTAACCGCTTTGTGGCTGGTCCAGTTTACCTGGAACTGTTTTAAGCTGTCCTACCGAAGGTGCAAAGGTAATCCCGCCGACTTGAAACTCGTGAAAATTTGCGAAACCTTCGATCGAGTTGTGTCTATCGTCATAGCCCACCGCCTCCCAACCGGACTTATTACCATAACTTCCATCAGTGCTTGGTGCCAATTTTGCCATCCCAAAGGGGACTGCTGCTGGCGTGTAAAAAAAATATCTACTATGGACAGATCCAATATTCGGCTTTACCAATGTAGTTAAATCAATCTGCTGTTGTCCTTGCGCACAGTTCACACTGAAGAGTATGCAAAAAAAATAAAATATGAGTTGCTTTACCATTGTTATCAATTAGGTTCAAAAACAAATCTACGAAAAATAAACTATGTATAAACATGAAGGTAAAGTTTATTAAAAAAAGCAGATAACGGCTAGCACTAAAAAACACCATCAGATTGTAAAAATTTAAATACCATCCCAATTATATCCTATAAAAAGCTTAAAACGATGGTTATTTTTATATTTTTGTTTGTACATACATAACAATAAATAACCAAGAAGTTTTAATTCAGAAAGTTCGATCTAAAATCAGTGATCATCACTCTTATTTAACAATATAATACGTAAAGGCTCTGAAATGCCTCAACAATTCAACCAATAACAATAGTTCTCATGAAAAGAAAACTGACATTTTTTAGTCTTACATTTATTTTATTCGGAAGCAGCCTGTCCGCTCAACAAAAAGCAGCATCAAAAGGGACAGAACTTAAGCTCGCACAAACCATTTTAGCAGATCAAAAGTTAAAATATGTTGACAGTTTGGCCCGACAGGTCATCAAAGAAGGTTTTAATGCTGGAAGTGGTTATTCACAGATCTGGGCACGGGATCTCAATACATTTATTGAAACTGCATTGGAGGAAAGGTCGCCTGCCGATGTCCGGGGTGCGATTCTCTTATTTTTCCAAATGCAACAGCCTAACGGCGAGATGGTAGATGGTTATGTGCTCAAGAAAGATTTTACCTGGCATGACGATACGCCTTATTATTCTAATAATGCACCCGATCATGTTGGATTTAAAAATACAGTCGAGACTGACCAGGAGAGTTCTTTAATTCAGTTACTGGGCAAATACATACAAAAAACCAATGATTACAGTATCCTTGACGAATCCATCGGTGGACTTTCCGTCAAAGAACGTATACAACTCATGCTGGACTACCTTAAACGAGAGCGGTACAATATAAAATATAATCTACTATGGGGTGCAATGACAGCAGATTGGGGTGACGTACAACCACATGACGATTTTGGCTGCGATTGGAACGAACTTTCAAATGAGGCGATTGACGTATACGACAATGCTATGCTCATCATTGCCCTACAGCTATTGATTGAAATACAACCCAATGCTGCGAAGACCGCTGACTGGAAGGCCTTTAAAAAAGAGCTTGAAACAAACAGCAGACGCTATCTTTGGGATCAAAAAAGGCAGAAATTTATTCCCCATATCTATCCAAAGTCATCTCCCCTCCCTAAAGGTTTCGATGAAAATAAGATTCATTACCATGGCGGAACAGCAATTGCGATTGAAGCTGGCTTACTCAAACGGAGCGAAATAGCAACTGTCAATAAGCAGATGCTCGAAAATGTACGTCTCTCAGGGATGCCAAGTATTGGTCTTACGCTTTACCCGACCTATCCCGTTGGATTTTTTAAAGGCTGGATGGCTGAGCCTTATCACTATCAAAATGGTGGTGACTGGACCTGGTTTGGTGGAAGAATGATTCAGCAGCTTATCCAACACGGTTTCTATCAGGAAGCCTACAATGAACTACAGCCAATGATTGATCGTGTGGTCAAGAATAAAGGTTTTTATGAGTGGTACGGGAAAAACGACGTCCCAAGTGGATCCGGGAAATTCAAAGGTTCGGCTGGTGTATTGAGCAAAGCTATCGCAATGATCAATCAATGGGCATCGCAAACGGCTACTCAGCAGTAATAAATCTATCAATGAAATGATCCAATAGCTTGCTGCTACTGGATCATTTTATGTTTTAATAATCTCTTCGGCTTTCAACTGTATAGGTAAAGCTTTCTGCACGATAGAAACCCAGATTATATTCAATTGGCTTTCCAGATTGATCAAAAACAAATCGCTTCCGTGACAAAATAGGATCCCCAATATTAATTTCGAGTTTATCTGCGATAAATTTATTTGCTGCAATGGCGTCAATTTCCTCTTGCGAAAGATCAGCCACCACATGATAGTCAGCTTCCAATATTTCATATAAAGGACGTTTAAAATCTTCGTCACCTGTCAAGCCGATACGTGGATGGAAATAAGATATGAAATAGACGAATGGATCATCTTTCTTGCCCCGCAGCCGCTCCAGTTTCAACAGCTTTTGATCCTCATCGACAGCAAAAAATTGTGTAACAGCTTTATCTGGTACCACCCAGCTCACGTGTAATTCGAAATTCTTCACCTCGATCCCACGATTCTTCATCTCCTGCGAGAAGCTCAACCAATTTTTGGATTTCGAACTGAATTTCGAACTGGCAACTTTGGTGCCGATCCCTTTCTTTCTGATCAGTAGCTCTTCATATACCAGCTTATTAATCGCCAGACGCAAAGTGGAGCGCGAAATAGCCAAGCGTTTGGCTAGCTCTATTTCATTAGGCAACATCTTCCCCTCAATATATTCCGGCTGTTTTATCAACTCCCGCAATAGATTTTCTGCTTGTATATGCAGCGGAACTGGACTTTTGTGATCTATTTTTAAATTCATTACATAATATTACTTAGCTAAAATAAGATTTTTTGCATAATTAAAAAAATAGATATATGTTTGTATGTATATACATATAAAACTTATAAACCAGGTATGTCTAAGAATTTTATCATTATTTTATGCATCGTTTCACTGGGGGGACTGCTTTTCGGGTTCGATATGGCTGTTATAGCCGGAGCTTTACCGTTGGTCAAGCAGTTTTTCGGACTGTCACCAGCACAGGAAGGTGTTTTTGTTAGTTCAGCACTGATCGGATGCATTATAGGTGTATTTTTTACAGGATCTTTTACAGACAAATATGGTCGTAAACAAGCCTTCATTGTTGCGTCCTTACTTTTCTTATTATCTGCGATCGGCTGTGGATTCAGTCCCAACTATACTTTATTGATTCTCAGCAGAGGTATTGGTGGACTAGGCGTGGGCATCGCTTCTATCGTTGTGCCACTTTATCTTGCCGAAATATCACCCAGTAAATTCAGAGGTAGATCGGTTACCTGTTATCAGCTGGCAATCACCTTTGGTATCCTCATCGCTTATATTAGCAATTACTTTATTCTTCAATTGCATTCATTGCCGCAGACAGAACTTTGGCGGGGTATGTTTTTAGTTGGTGCAATCCCTGCTATCCTACTCTGCTTGGGCGTTTATTTTATTCCAGAAAGTCCCCGTTGGCTTGCAAAAAATGGGCGCAGCGAAGAGGTTGCTGTCATCAGTGCCAAACTTGGTCTGACAGACTTACATGATTCGCCAAGTCCAGCCAAAGGAAATATAAGAGATTTGTTTTCACCTATTTACCGCAGGGCTTTTCTCTTGGGCTTGTTCTTACCCTTGTTTTCTCAACTCAGTGGGATCAACGCGATCGTCTATTACGGACCTAGCATCCTCCTTGAATCGGGTATTTCTTTAGCTAATTCCTATCACGCGCAATTGTTTTTCGGCGCTGCAAATGTCTTATTTACCTGCTTTGCTATTTGGAAGGTAGATAATTGGGGAAGAAGACCTTTATATATTTTAGGTACATTGGGTGCAACCATCAGTTTGATCGCGACAGGCTATCTTTTCAGTCTGGAACAGACAAATAATGTCGCATTGATTGTTTCCATCCTCTCATTCTTGTTTTTCTTTGCTTTTTCTATCGGTCCATTGAAATTTGTGGTGGCAGCTGAAATTTTTCCCAATGCCATACGGGCCCGAGCAATGGGGATAAGCATTATGGTCATGTGGATTTCCGATGCTATCGTTGGACAGCTGACTCCGATTCTGCTGGCATCCTGGGGTGCTCATTATACCTTTTGGTTATTCGCTTTCTTCTGCGCAATAGCTTTTATCGTTGTATTGGGCTATCTACCTGAAACAAAAGGAAAACCTTTGGAAGATATTGAAAAATATTGGATTGAAAAATCTAAGAAAAATTCCAGCAATCAAAACGCATAATATCATCTTAAAAACATCATATCAATTAAGTCAATTTTTACATACGCAATAAATAACATCTTATGTATTCCAATACTCAAACGACATCTTTTCAATACGACATCTTACCGACATTTCCAGTTCAGGGCAAATTGTCAAACTCATATTATGAGTTGGTCGATCACCTGATCGAACATAATATACACTGCATAGATGGATTTGTCGGCGTAAATTGGGAAATACCAGTGGCACAGATTGAGCAGGAATTTGTTAAACGGGGATTAAAGGTAAGGTTTGTTTCTATGGAAACAGCATTCCTGCCCGAATCAAGCATTCAGGAGAAGGTTGCCCCCTATCTGGGTGGCGATGATCCATTATTCGGAAAAAAAGCGTCCCTTCAACTGGCAGCATACTTTGATGGCGTAAAGTTGGCCGCTTTTGAGGAAATCCTGAATAATGCAGCTGCCAATGAATACATCTTTTTTTACGGTCCGGGAGCAGCACTTTTGGATAACTCCGGTAAAGTAATGTACATCGATCTGCCCAAAAATGTACTTATCCAACGGATGCGTGCCGGACAGGCCTGGAATTTGGCTTGTGCTAAGCAAACGAATCAAAAAGAACTTTACAAACGTTACTATTTTGTCGACTGGGAGCTCCTCAACCGACACAAACGAACGATATTATCCCGGGTGGAGATCCTGGCCGATCAGCTATCCCTGGGAAATCTACCCTGGATTTCAGGAAACGATTTAAAAGAAACCTTACATGCCATGTCCGAAAACTATTTTCGGGTAAGACCAACATTTGAGCCCGGAGTCTGGGGCGGACAATGGATGAAGGAACATTTAACGGGTATCGATCAACAGGCAAAAAACTATGCTTGGTCTTTTGAGATGATCGTCCCCGAAAATGGTATATTACTTGAAAGCAATGGACAGGTGCTCGAAATTTCATTTGACCAACTGATGTTTCAGGAGAGTTCAAATATATTGGGCACTGCACAGCCACGTTTTGATGTTGAGTTCCCAATCCGGTTCAATTTTCTTGACACTTTTGATGGCGGCAATCTTTCGATTCAGTGCCACCCCAGTCCAAGTTATGCCAAAACTGAGTTTGGAGAAAATTTCACACAGGACGAATCCTATTACATCGTTGACAGAAAAGGAGATGCTCAGGTTTATCTGGGATTCCAAGAAGATATTGATGCCGACCAATTCCGTACTGTGCTTGAACAGAGCTTCCATACGGGTGAGCCCATTGCGATTGACAAGTACGTCCAAAAATTTGACTCACAAAAGCATCAGTTGTATCTGATTCCACATGGTACTGTACATTCTTCAGGTACAAATAACCTCGTGCTAGAAATCAGTGCCACCCCTTATAACTACACCTTTAAGATGTACGACTGGGTACGTCCAGACTTAGATGGTAAACCACGTCCATTGAATATTGACAGAGCTTTCTCCAATCTCAACTTTAACCGGAAAGGTGATGTTGTAAAAAACACGCTCTTGTCACAGCCTCAGATTGATGTGCTCGATACACAGTCGATAAAAGTACATTTACCGACACATGAAGATCATTTCTATGATGTTTTCAGGTACGAATTTGAAGATGAAGTGCACATTGAAACAAAGGGGCAATGCCATATTATGATGCTCGTTGAGGGGGAAGCCGTAGAACTGACGACTGCCAATGGGATGAAAAAAATCTTCCATTATGCGGAGACATTTGCTGTTCCCGCCGCTGCGAAATCTTATTCACTCCGTAATCTGGGAGCTAGCCAAGCGAAGGTCATACAGTCTTTTGTCAAAGACTCTAAATGTTAATTTAAGTATACTAACGATAAAAAACAGCATCATGAGAAATTTATATTTCGCGCTATCTACTTCATTGTTAATCTTATCCTGCAATGGCGGAGGAAATAAATCTACAGGTAGCAACACACAGCAGAGCACTCCACAGGATAGTAGTTTCCAGCTCGTTAAAGATATGGCGACCAATGTTATCAAAGCTGGGTTCAATGCCGGGGACGGCTATAGTGAGGTGTGGATCAGAGATTATAATACCTTTATTACGTTGGCGACCAAAGTACATCCCCATGCCCAGATCAAAGATCAGTTGGGTATATTTTTCAAATTACAGGGTGCCGATGGCAATATCGCTGATGGTTTTGTCAAAAAATCCAGCCTAAAGAATGGCGTTTCCGACTATTATACAATCACCAATCCCTTGGCACCGGAATATGCTGGGCATAAAAACACGGTTGAAACCGATCAGGAAACATCCCTGATCCAGGCGGTACACAAATATATCATAGCAACTAAGGACAGTTCCTTTCTGGCACAGAAAATCGGCGAAACGAGTGTAAAAGATCGTATGGAACAGGCTTTGCAATTCCTAATGGATAAACGCTACAATAGCACCTACGGATTATTATGGGGGGCCACAACGGTTGATTGGGGTGATGTTCAACCCGAACATGATTGGGGAGTACATTTAGATGAAAGTTCACATATTGCACTGGACATATACGATAACGCTATGTTTTTAATTGCACTGGACAATTACATTGACCTTTTTCCTGAAAAAAAGGAAAAATGGGGTAAGGTTCGGGAGATGATCGCAAACAATACGATGAAACATCTTTGGGATGATAAAAATGAAAAATTCATTCCGCATATTTATATTAAAGGTTCGCCATTTCCGAAGGATTTTGATGAAAACCAGATCTATTACCATGGTGGAACTGCGATTGCTATTGAAGCAAACCTGCTCAGCAAAGAGCAGATCAAAACGTCTTTGGACAAGATGATCAAAAATGTAAAGGATGCAGGTGCTGCCACCATTGGTCTAACGGTATACCCGACCTATCCGGCAGGTTTCTTCAAAAACAAAGGCATGTATCCCTATGGTTACCAAAATGGTGGAGACTGGACCTGGTTTGGGGGAAGAATGATCCAACAATTAGTTAAAAATGGTTTCCAACAGGAAGCCTACGAGCAGATAAAGCCCATGTTGGCTCGTGTTATTAAAAATAAAGGTTTCTACGAATGGTATACCAAAGACAATAAACCTGAAGGCTCAGGAACTTTCAGAGGCGAGGCTGGTGTACTTTACGATGCGATCAGCCTATTGGAAAATACCGGGAAATAACCCACAGTATTTATACACGACAAATAAAAAAGGGTGTCCGATCTTTTCGGACACCCTTTTTCTTTCTTCAATTTTGTTCACATTCCCTACAGCTTCTTTCCAAATATTCTATAAGCGCAATCATCCTCCAATCGCATCTTTCCAATATTCAAAAGTCAGGTTTCCAATATCCTATAAGTATTGACTGAGTATTGCTTCAGTATAGACTAAGTATCTATTCAGTCGTATTATCGTCAATGGATAAAACTACTTGCGCTGTACTTTATCATTGCTAGAACCTGACTGTATCCGTAGCGATAAATGGCAATCGGTAATTACCTGTGTCGATACGAACCTTACCATGTAATGCTTTTAAGGCCGTACTGTCCTGGCTTCCCGTTTGGTAGATATATACATTTTTCAGATTAGGAATATCCTTCAAATTTGACAAACCCTTTGCGGTTACTTTTGTTCCCACCAGATTGAGATAGATCAACTTTTGCAGTCCTTTCAATTGTGACAAACCTCCATCGGAGACTTTTGTATTCTCGAGATGCAAACGCGAGATGACAGGCATGGATTTTATTGTAGAAAAAGCCTGATCGGTAATTGCGGTATGCCCTAGTTTCAGCTGAACGATATTCTCTTTAATCGCCAATAGATCTTGCAGATCCTTATCATTAAACTGTGGATAGTTGATGGCATTGACCAGCACGAGATTATTTTCTTTAGCCACAGGAATAATTTTAATACCTTTTGCCTGCCAGGCATCGACTTTATCCTTTGGTAAATCGGGTGCTTTGGGAAAATCTGCATACAATACCGGGGAAGCTTCCTGCTCCCCTGTTTCTAACTTTTTCAATATTGCTGCTATTTCTTTGGTCTGTGTGAGTTGGTTCACTTTTTTATCGAAGTTCGCTCCTTGGTCGATCCACCAGGCGATCAATTTGATCTGATCAGGACTGATTGGTGTGCGCCCTTTTGGTGGCATTCTTTTTTTGTGCCCTTCCGGTAAGATCAATCGTGCATACAGCTCACTTTCTTTGGACTTGTTATCGACCAGTACTTTACCATTCTCTCCTCCTTTTAGCAGGCTTTCCTTAGTATGTAAGGCCAATCCTCCCTCCTGTTTACGATCACCATGACAGCTTTGACAACGCTGCTTGAGTATGGGCTGAATAATACCATCATATACGGCAGCCTCTTGTACATTCTCAACGATTAATACCTCTTCGCTGCTCTCCTTCACTCCAAAAGTCTTTTTCATTGCTTGCGGCATCGCTTCAATAAAGTAACCCTTGCCATGTGTCAGGGTGCCACCGTAGTGTCCTGTAATTCCCAGCAATACGACCAGGATCAAAAATAACCAAAAGCGGAACCTAATGATCTTTTTTGACCATTGCAACGTTTCACTTTTTTCACGATAGAGCACATAGAGTAATATGCTGCACCCCGCCACCACAATGCCCAACCATTGGTGGTAATTGAGCACCTGTATTTCATAACCACCATTGCGTGATAGCAGAAATCCTGAGAACGCCGCAAATACAGCTGCTATACTACCTAATAACAAGGATAACCTAATCGCAGGCCGGTATGGATTTTCCTTCTTGAATAGCTCCAAAAATGCCATCACAAATGCGATCAATAAAATTCCGATGGGTAAATGCACTAAGATGGGATGAAACCGTCCCAAAAAGGCCATCAATTCTTCAAGGAAAACCATCATTCTTTATACCTGTCTTTGAGTAAGTTCAACATATATACATTTACCGACCATTGGTCAGCTACGGGTTGCTGCGTAAAAGGTAGTGTTGGCAGATAGCCCGCCGGACCAAACTCTGTTGTGATGGTCAACACCTTAGCTCCATTTTGTTTATGCTGCTTAACGATCTCATCCCACCAGGCCAAATGTTGATCTACAGTATTTTTCCATTCTGGTGCCGCAGGATCATTGACCTGTGGTCCTTCAGGGTGTCCGATCCGGGCATGGATATGTTCTGTCCGGGCAAGCGCCAAAGCTACCGCTTCTTGCTGGTCACCGAGCAGGGACTCATGTACATTGCACCAATGTGAAATATCCAAAGCAAGCCTTAAGGAAGGAATCTTTGCTAAGTAATCTTTGGTCAGGTGCGCCGCAAAGCTAAATCTACCACGATGCGTCTCATGGTATACCGGAACATGTTGTTTTTCCATGACGACCTGGCCAATATCAATCAATTGTTTATTTTGTTCAAAGGAATAATATTCCTTACCTGTATGGCAGTTGATATAATCAGGTTTCATACCTGCAGCTTCTTCCAGATTACGTTTAAAGCTTTCACGATACTGTTCGAAGGAAGCTCCAGAACCACCGGAAAGCAAACCTAAGCTCAGACCGTATTTTTGTAGGGCATCGATCATTTCCTTCCGTTCTTTCAGATCTCCGGGTAGCCAGGCTTCGACACCTTGATAACCTGCTTTCTTAACACGTTCACAGAATCGATCCCAGGAATCGGTATTTCCCCAATTGGTACAATAATATTTGATATGTAGTTTCTCTTGCTTCTGAGCTAAAAGTGTAAAAAAATTGGCCATCAGAAGTATTAGTAATAGGAATCGTTTCATTATTTAAATAATCGCTTGTATAAGTTCGCCTTCCACATCCGTCAAACGGAATGGTCGGCCCTGAAATTCATAAGTAAATTTTTCGTGGTCAAAGCCAAGGAGATGGAGCATGGTTGCGTGGACATCGTGTACGGAAGCCCTTCCTTCAACACCCGCAAAACCGATATCGTCAGTTTGTCCATAACTGATGCCATTGCGCACTCCGCCGCCCGCCATCCAAATGGTATAGGCATCGGTATGATGGTCTCTACCCAGAAATGGCATATCACTATTATCCCGGTTCTCCTGCATCGGCGTGCGTCCAAACTCGCCTCCCCAGACCACCAATGTATCTTCGAGTAGACCACGTTGCTTCAGATCCAAAATCAATGCCGTCATCGGACGATCAATCTCCCGACATTTATTTCTAAACCCAAGATCTATCGAGTCCGATGCATTGGTACCATGGCTATCCCAGCCCCAATCAAATAACTGTACAAAACGTACCCCCTGCTCAACGAGCTTGCGGGCCAATAGACAATTATTTGCAAAAGACTCCTTTCCGGGTTCGGTACCATATAACTCATGGATATAAGCTGGTTCATTATTGATATTCATCACCTCAGGTACTGCAACCTGCATTTTATAGGCCATTTCATATTGCGCAATCCGGGACAGTGTCTCTGGATCTTTAAATGTGTCATACTCTGTTTTATTCACATTATTGATCGCATCAATAAGATTTCGCTTCATGTCCCGATCCATGCCCTCGGGGTCAGCAATATACAGAACGGGATCTCCCTTTGAACGACATTGAACTCCTTGATAAACCGACGGTAGAAAGCCACTTCCCCAGACACTCTTTCCCGCATCCGGTGTTTTACCACCAGAAGTTAACACCACAAAGCCTGGTAAATTGCTGTTTTCAGAGCCTAGACCATAGGTCACCCATGAACCGATACTCGGACGTCCCAGACGGGCACTCCCGGTATGCATAAACAGCTGTGCCGGTCCATGATTAAACTGATCGGTATGAACAGCTTTCAAAAAACTAACATCATCAACTACCTTACTGAAATGTGGTAAATGATCGGATACCCAAGCGCCACTTTGACCATATTGCTTGAAGGTAGCCTGTGGTCCCAGCATTTTAGGTACCCCTCGAATAAAGGCGAACTTCTTACCTGCCAAAAGCGATTGTGGACAGGGTTGATTATGCAGTTTCTGCAATGCAGGCTTATAATCAAATAGTTCAAGCTGTGAAGGGGCTCCCGCCATATGTAGATAGATGACACTTTTGGCCTTGCCAGGGAAATGTGGCGATTTAGGGATCAATGGATTTAGGGCATTGAGATCCAGACTCCCTTTAGATTTAGATGAATCCCATCCGCCGCAACCAGCCAATAGGCCTCCAAGTGCAATTCCACCGATACCAGCAACGCAATCTTTCAGGAAATGTCTTCTTGTCACAGCCTTCAATTCAGATTGCTGTGCCTCTTCAATTAGTTTATTCAGATCTTTCATTCAAGTAAATCTTTTGTAACAGCATCATTCTATCAAGAACCTGCTATTATCTTAGTTTATCTATTATTTTAAGCTTCCGTCAATCGTACTCACTCACTCACTCACTCACTCACTCACTCACTCACTCACTCACTCACTCACTCACTCACTCACTCACTCACATCAATTATCTTTGCGTTTATTCTTTATGATTTTGTCAAAAACTCATCTAAATTCAATAAGGCATTTGCCACCAACATGTAAGCGGCTTTGGAGGACAGTTTTTTGCTATTGTCCTTTGCCAAATCACCGCCCAGGTATTTCGCGGCTGAAGCTGGTGTTTTGTTAAATTCGGCAAGCGCTTTTTGGTAGAGCAATTCGAGATCAGCAATCTTCTTGGGATCAGCCTCCCGAAGCATTGCCCTTCGATAGCCTGCACCGATACTATTTTTTGTATTTCCTTTGCCTTCCCGCTCCATGATTTCGCCCAAATGTTTTGCAGCTTCGAGATATACTGGATCATTGAGCGTCGCCAAAGCCTGCAATGGTGTATTAGTCCGTATACGATCAACCAGACAGACCTCCCTACTGGATGCATCAAAGGAAACAAAGGATGGATAAGGACTGGTACGTTTTAGGAAGGTATAGACACCGCGTCTAAACTGATCTTCACCCTCACTTTTCACCCAGGACTCACCACTATACACTGTCATCCAGACACCATCCGGTTGATAAGGCATGACACTCGGCCCATACATTTTATTGCTTAACAACCCACTGACGGCCAAAGCCTGATCGCGGATCTGCTCTGCGGAAAGTCGGAATCGTGGTCCCCTTGCGAGATAATAATTTTGGGGATCTTTTTGTACATTGTCACTATTTAATGTTGACGACTGCCTATAGGTGCCCGATAGGACGATCTCACGGACCAATTTTTTAATGCTCCATTTTTTTCCGTTCATAAGATCTAGGGCCAGATAATCCAATAATTCACGATGAATCGGTGGTGTACTCTGTGTACCCATATCGCCTAATGGTTCAACCAGTCCCCGGCCGAAGAGCTGCGCCCAGACACGGTTAACCAAAGTGCGGGCAGTCAATGGATTTTCTTTACTAACAATCCACTGTGCGAAGCCCATACGATTTCGAGGGGCTCCCTTTGGAAAATCATTCAGTGACTCCGGAACCATAGGCTGTACTTCCGCACCCAAAGACAAACGATTTCCGCGGATAAATACATTGGTTTTCCGCTGCATATCCTTCGGGTTTTCGATCATAACAGGCACTCCTTCGGGCTGTAGATTGACGAGCTGCAAAAAGGTACGTTGCAGATGCTGATTTTCCATTGGTTTCCCGAGAGGAAAATCTTCGCGAAAAGCAAACCATTCAATCATACATATTGGCTGACCAGCTGCAACTGCTGCATTTTTAAAGACCAGGTAGAGATCATGTACACCTGTAGTTGGTACGATCGGTGCTTGAATAACCTGTCTTCCCGAAGTTTTCGGTAAATCCACATTGGTTAACAGGGGACCATGAGGGTTATTGAGGTGCACCTCCATTTTCCCTCCGACCGCATCGGTCCAGAAATTCATGAAGAGTTGTTTTTTGCCATCCAATGTAATTGCTTTCAAACGAGCCGATCCGCTATTGCGCACACCAAGCCATTTTGTATCGTACAATGCACCATCCACAATCTGATCACTATAATGCGCATGAATCTTGGGTTCTAGTGTATGCAGAAATAGGTCCGCTGATTTAACCACGTTTGCATTTCCGTTGGCCGCCAGCCAATGCTTAATGCTATCGATACGTTTTTCGTCCTGTGCAGCGTAAAAACGTAACTTCGGATGATCTCCCTGTGTATCTTCATCCCTTGTATTATTGAAAAATGCCAGCGATTTATAGTATTCTTCAAATTTAAACGGGTCATAGGTATGGCTATGGCATTGTACGCATTCAAATGTTGTACTCAACCATACCTGATAACTGGTATTTAAACGGTCCAGCACGGCCGCCATCCGAAACTCCTCACTATCGGTTCCCCCCTCATCGTTATTCATCGTATTGCGGTGAAAAGCAGTTGCGATGAGCTGATCTTTGGTTGGTTGTGGCAGAAGATCTCCTGCGAGCTGCTCAACTGTAAATTCGTCGTAAGGCATATCGTTATTTAAGGCTTTGATCACCCAGTCCCGATAAGGCCAAATACTACGGGATCCGTCTTTTTCATAACCTTTGGTATCTGCATACCGTGCCATATCCAACCACCAACTGGCCCATTTTTCACCATATTTGGAGGAGGCTAATAAGCTATCAACTCTACGGGAATATGCATCGTCGCTCTCATCTTCGATAAAAGCACGGGTTTCGGCTAATGTGGGTGGTATACCGATGAGATCCAGATAAAGTCTCCTTAATAAAGTAGCTCGGTCGGCTTCATCGGCAAATGTCAGATCTTTGGACTTCAATTTATCCTGAACAAAATAGTCAATGTCATTATTTACCCCTTTGGGTTTTATTCCAAATAGTCCCGCAAACGAAAAGGTTTTGGGTACTTCAACGTCTTTAGGTAATGTGTAGGCCCAATGTTCACCCCACTTCGCACCTTGATCAATCCATTTTTTTAGGATGTCGATCTCATCATCATTCAGTTTGGGTGCATTGTAAGGCATACGTAGTTCGGGATCATCCGACAGCAATCTTTTCATAAACTCGCTATGTTCCGCATCCCCCGGAATAATCGCCGATTTGCCAGACTCAGCTTTGGCAAAAGCTTCATTTTCGAAAAGAAAACTAAGCCCTCCATTTTTCTTCACGCCACCATGACAGGTAATACAGTGTTTATTTAATATCGGTTTGACATCTGCACTAAAATCTATTGTTTCTTCTTTGCGAAATGTAAATATTGCAATGCAGGCGACAACTACGGCCAATGATGCTAACACCATTAATTTTCTATTCATAGCAATAAGGTCTATTCTATATTAGTCAGTTATTAGGTTTATTTATAATTCTTATTTCACTATTCCAGTATCAGTTAATGGGATAGCTACAAGTAAATCAACATCAGAATGGATATTTATTTATTGTTATAAAAATAAAGAAGAACAATGGGATATACTAGAACTAGATTAACAGAAATATAATCTATATTACCCTCACATAGGCTAATCTTCGTTTTTACCCCCATTCGTGCGATACGGTTCCCATCAGCACCCTATAACAATTTGGTTACGATATCGTAGTCAGCATTGCTTTTTATATTTTTAATCTGGTGCTAAACTGATATTCTTTCTATCTTATGATCTATTTATTCTGTCTTTCTAAGCGATAGCTGATAAGGCTGGCTACTGTTGACGAGTCACAGCTTGGAAGCATGCAATTTGCTATTGGATACAGCAAGTGGAAAATGAGATGCAACAAAGGTAAAATAAGCTATAAAAAAGCCTAAATAGTGTCAGCCTTTGATTGTGGTGACCACTAAATTTGTAAAACCATATCCACATAAATTATGAAATACGTCTTTCTTATATTACTATTTTTCGCAGCGCGTCTGGTTATCGCCCAACCGTCCCCTGCTTATAATCTCCATTTCAAAGATCTTGCAACACGATGGGATGAAGCCATCCCTTTGGGTAATGGTCAGCTGGGTGCATTGATCTGGAAAAAGGAAAATGCCATCCGGCTATCCTTGGACCGTGCTGATCTTTGGGATGAACGAAAAGCTTTTGAGATAGAAAAACATGATTTTAAATGGGTACAGCAGCAATTGAAAAACAACAGCTATCAGGCGGCCCAACAATGGGGCGATTCACCCTATGACCGTTCTCCCTATCCTACCAAACTTCCTGCGGCGGCGATGACCTTAAACTTAGCTAAATTCGGAAAGGTCGTATCCAATGTACTAGATATACAAACTGCTGTACATACACTGAAATTCGACGACGGAAAAATACTTACCTCTTTTGTCCATGCGACCAGTCCAATGGGCTATTTTGAAATCACAGCGAAGAACATTAGCGACCTTGGTCCAGAGCTTATTCCACATGAATATGAAACCAAGACCAATACGGATGAGCAAAAAAGTGTTGTCGATGGTCAAAGTTTAGCCAGGTTGGGCTATAAACAGGGAAATATTGTTAAAATGGGGAATGCGCAGCTATTACATCAGGAAACTTATGATCATCACTTTTTTGAGGTCATGTTATGTTGGGAAAAAGTCTCATCGACCAAATTGATCGGCTATTGGACAATCAGTAATGATGAAAAGGTCAAGAAACAACCGCTATCACTCGAACAATTTGAAAAAGCAAAGCGAAGCCATCTCGCATGGTGGACAAGCTATTGGTCTAAATCTAACATTTCCATCCCTGAAAAAGATCTCGAAAAACAATACTATCTGGAGCTTTATAAATTAGGGGCCACAGCACGCCAAGGAGCTCCGGCAATAACCTTGCAGGCTGTTTGGACAGCAGATAATGGTGGACTACCACCTTGGAAAGGCGACTTCCACAATGATCTCAATACCCAACTGAGTTATTGGCCGGCTTATACCGCCAACCGAATGAATGAAGCACAAAGTTATACGGATTGGTTATGGAAAATCAGACCGAAAAACCTTGCTTACACTCGACAGTATTTTGGTGTTGACGGATTGAATATCCCGGGTGTGCTGACCTTGAACGGCTACCCTATGGGAGGTTGGATCCAATACTCCCTTTCGCCTACGGTCAGTGCCTGGACCGCCCAACATTTTTATTGGCAATGGAAATACAGTATGGATCCCAATTTCTTAAAAAAACAGGCCTATCCTTATATTATAGAAGCAGCGACCTATCTAAAAAATATTACCTATCTCAAAGATGGGAGACGCTATCTACCCCTGAGCAGTAGTCCAGAATATAATGATAACGGCACTGCCGCCTGGTTTAATAGTTGGACCAATTTTGATCTCAGCCTGGCACATTATTTATTCGCTATAGCAGCCGAGGTCAGTACAGCTAACGGCAAAACTGAAGCAGCAAAAGAATGGACACGATATGGCGCCGAATTGCCCAATTTTGCCACAGATGAAACTGGTCTCCGCGTTGCAGAGGATCTGAGCATGAAGCATTCACATCGGCATATGTCACCATATATGGCTATTTATCCCTTAGGAATACTTGACATCAATAATACGCAAGACAAATCGTTGATTGAAAAATCGCTGTCACATTTAGAGCAATTGGGCACCAGAGCCTGGGTAGGATATTCGTTCTCATGGATGGCCTGTCTCCATGCGCGGGCGAAACAAAGCAAACAAGCTGTCAGCAACCTACAGAAGTTTGCCCATAACTTTTGTTCCATCAATTCATTTCACCTCAACGGCGACCAAAACGGTGGTCAATATTCTGATTTTACTTATCGCCCTTTTACATTGGAGGGAAATTTTGCCTTTGCACAGGGGGTTCATGAATTGTTAATTCAGAGCAAAAATGATTATATCGAAGTTTTTCCGGCCACTCCTGAGGAATGGAAAGATATATCTTTTAAAAACCTGAGAACAACGGGCGGATTTATTGTCAGCGCTAACAAGAACAACAACAAGATCACCTTATTAAAAATAACCGCTAGCCAAGATGGTATCTTCCGCATTTTTGAAAATACAGACCTTCAGGATATTTCAACTAAAAAGCGGCTTTCAAAAGATAAGAATTTGCAATATATTAAACTGAAAAAAGGTCAAACAGTTCATCTAAGTAGCATCTAATAAAATCCGTATTATCAATTCGTTATGATCAACCGAAAAAAATTCATCCAGTTAGGAGGTCTAGGCATAGGTGGTCTCTTGGTCAACAAGAGCCTTGCCAGTGCGTCTATAACCTCGACAAAAAGCACTGTACTCAAAACTGACAAAGTTAAATTTGGCGTTATCGCAGATCTCCATCATGATCTCATGCACGACGGTGCCCGTCGGGCTAAACTCTTTATTGACGCGATGAAGCGTGAAAATCCCGACTTTATTATTTCCTTAGGTGATTTTTGTTTCCCAAAAGCCGAAAATAAAGAATTAATGGATATCTGGAGTGGTTTTACAGGAGAAAGGCACTTTGTCATCGGCAATCATGATACTGATGGCGGATTCACAAAAAAACAGGTAACCGATTTCTGGAATAGCCCTGCTCCATACTATTCGTTTGACAAACAGGGATTTCATTTTGTTATCCTAGATGGTAATGAAAAAAGCCAAACCAAGAAAATTGAAGGTTACCCCCGCAGTATCAGTCAGCAGCAATTGGAATGGTTAAAAAAAGATATCGGAAGTACCAAAAACCGGGTGATCATCTTTTGCCATCAAGGGTTGGACAATGACGATGGTGGATTGGAAAATGGAATGGCCGTAAGGTACCTGTTAGAGCAGCTGAATATCGAAGCCGGATTCAATAAGATTTTACTTGTCCTGACTGGCCACCACCATCTCAACTATCATAATGAGATCAATGGAATTCACTATGTACAAATCAATAGCGCCTCCTATTACTGGGCCGGTGATACATTTGAAAGCAAAGCATTTGATGGGGAGTTCTACAAAAAGCATAACATTCTAAGACGGACATTGGTCTATCAAGATCCTATCTGGGCAACTGTTAGCATAGATCATAAAAAAAATATCCATATCCAAGGAGCTGAAACCACAATGGCCGGAATCCCCTTGTCTCAGGTAGGTATAGATATCCACAAAGATGTATATCCCATCAGTTCAAAGATCGATGACAGGCACCTGCGGTACTAACCGCAATCTATCGCTAGTGTGGTAATGTAATGGTCAAAAAGAGTGCTTACCATCTTTTTGGCCATTCTTATTATAACCCCGCAAACCGCATATTCGCTGGATAATACAACTTAAAAAATGAATAAATAAAGTTTTGAAAAATATAATAGGAGTAATACCTTTGTGTTGTTTATAATTAATCTAATTAAGAATGCAAACCAGCATGAATAAAATTATCATCTACCTCCTGTTGTTCATTCCGGGCACCCTCCTAGCCCAAGGACAGCACAAAGCCGAAGTTTACGGCAAAATTTTCTCTTCAGATGGCAAACCCATCCCGGGAATAACAGTGAAATTGCTTCCTCAGGACATCACAGTATCCTCCCGAACCAATGGCTCTTATCAATTTAAATCTTTAAAACCCGGACCTGCACGGCTTGAAATATCGGCTGTAGGCCTACAATCTTTAGTTCGAGAAATTCAGATTGCAGACGACAAAAATAGGATTTCAGATATTTACCTCAACGAGAACCAATCTACCCTACAGGAGATTGTCATTAATGGGAATGGAGCTAATAAATACACAAAAAAACAGAGCCTCTATGTATCGAAAATGCCACTTAACAATCTCGAAAACTCCCAGTCCTATACCGTCATTACTAAAGAATTATTAAAAAGCCAGCTTAATACCAATTACGATGATGCTTTGGCAAATGTTTCAGGTATAGACAAATTATGGGCTTCAACAGGCAGACCCGGTGATGGAGTCACCTATTATACACTACGGGGCTTTAGCACACAGGTCGCAATGGTCGATGGTGTAGTTGGCATCGCCAGTACCAGCCCCGACCCAGCCAATCTCGAGTCTATCGAAGTTATCAAAGGGCCATCAGGTTCGCTTTATGGCGGTGCAGCTGTTGGCTTTGGTGGACTCATCAATAATATTACCAAGAAGCCTCTGGATACTGTCGGCGGCCGTGTCAATTATCTATTCGGCAGCTATGCACAGCATCGTGTCACAGCGGATGTATATGGACCGCTGACAACGGACAAAAAACTTTTAGGTCGTGTGAATACAGCTTTCTCAAATGTTGGTAATTATCAGGATGCTGGTTTTAACAGATCCTTTTTTATCGCACCGTCGTTACTTTACCGACCAAATGAAAAACTGGACATTCAATTATATGTCGATCTTTTTCAAAGTAAGGCGACCAATCCTTTAATGGTATTTCTCAATCGTTCTCGCCAGCTTTTTGCCAGAACACCTGATGAACTACAATTTGATTTCAATAAATCGTATACCAACGACGATGTGACCTTTAAAAATCCAACCACGAATGTACGAGGCAATGTGACCTACCGCTTCAACGAACAGTGGACATCGAATACCACAGTAAACTATAATCGACGCAAGTCAGATGGCTATTTTCAATATATCATGTACCTTCAGGAAAAAAATGATACATTGATCGACCGCTATGTTGCTGATCAGAATTATACTGCCAATAACTTCAATGCACAGCAAAATTTTGTGGGAGACTTTCATATTGGTGAACTTCGAAACAGATTGCTTGTCGGCGTTGACTATCTTTACCAACAAGCTGAAAGTCATAATTCACCTTATATTTTATTTGATCAGCTCAACACCTCAATTGATGATCCCAGATATACCAGATTCAATGCCGCAAATATTGAAGCTGCCATAGCAGCTTCAACTGGGGTCAAGACAAACACAAGAAGCCGCAATCAGGTTTTGGGCGCCTATGTCTCCGATATATTGGATCTTACACCGCAGTTACATCTGAATGTTGCTTTACGCGTGGATTACTTTGACAATAAGGGAACTTATAATTTTGATAAAGACACCACGATGGGGGCTTATAATCAAACTGCTTTTTCTCCTCGTGCGGGTTTAGTGTATGAATTTGTCAAAGATAAAGTGTCATTTTTTGCCAATTATCAAAATGGATTTAAGAATGTAGCCCCAATCCCGCCACCACATCCAAGTGTATCGGGAGACTTTAAACCGCAACAGGCCTCACAATGGGAAACCGGGGTTAAATTTAACCTACTCAACAATAAACTTGGTCTAACGGCAAGTTACTACGACATCACTGTTGATAATATGCTGCGTACTGAATCAAGGGTTATTGATGGACAGACCTACAATATTACTGTTCAAGATGGAACCCGTCTGAGCCGCGGTATAGATTTTGATTTAACAGCCGCCCCTATCCAAGGTTTGAATGTTATATTCAGTTATAGCTTTAACGACAGCAAAACAACAAAAGCGGCTGCAAGTGTGAATAATTTGCGACCAACAGAAGCTGGACCAAAACATCTTTCGAATTTATGGGCCAACTATATTGTACAAAAAGGAACATTAAAGGGTTTCGGTATCGGAGCAGGACTCAATTACGCAAGTGAGAATCTAATTACAAACAGTGTACCTACTGGCATTTTTACTTTACCCTCCTATATGCTATTCAATGCAAGCCTTTCCTACGGTTATAAGCAATTTGAATTTGCTGTAAAGGGGAATAACCTGACCAATCAAACCTATTTCAAAGGTTGGACCACTGTAAATCCTCAAATGCCGAGAAATATTCTAGGTAGTGTAGCCTATCAATTTTAATGAAAGGAACAAGAGCTAAAGACACAGAAAAGGGGCGATATATCGTCCCTTTTCTGTGTCTTTAGCTCTTATTGCATTCCAACTTACTTCTACACAGTATGATTTATAACCACGACTGTTATGGTAGTTGAATCAAAAACTCGTCTTTCGGCAATCTAAATTTTTTCAATTTCAATAACCAATCCTCCTCACCCAGGCGATAACCTAATGGTAGCAAAACAACACTTTTTAAGCCTTTTTTATCCAAGCCCAGTAATTTATCCAATTCGACGTTAGAAAATCCTTCCATCGGTGTAGCGTCTACTTTCAATTCTGCGGCTTGAGCAATAGCCATTCCAAAAGAAATATAAGCTTGTTTAGCTGCATGTGCAGCCTGCTGTTCTTCAGTAAGTGCAGCGAACATCTCTTTCAACCTATTTTTATATTCGTCGGTTGTATCCAACGGGAGGCCTCTATGGTTGTTCATATGATCAAAAGTCGCATCAATGCGTTCGTCTGTGTATTTATCCCATGCCGCAAAAATCAGGAGATGTGAGCTTTCTGCAATTATTTGCTGCCCCCAAGCAACAGGTACAATCTGCTCTTTCAACTGTTGATCCGTGATCAGCACAACACGAAACGGTTGCAAACCAGAGGAACTCGGTGCCATACGCGCTGCTTCGATAATTTTGTCTACGTCATTCTGATCAACTTTCTTTGTTGAATCGTATTTTTTGGTTGCATAACGCCATTCAAGTGTTTCTAATAATGCCATTTTCTTTTGTTTATTTACTGTCTATTTTATTTTTCAACGTCCTAATATTAGGTTGTTATCTATTATAAATTTGATAAAAAAAATTAGATCTGGAAATAGTGTTCGAACGATTGTCCATATTTTTAAATTTTTATTTATATCATAAATATAGTAAATATTTAGATGTTCAAACATTTAAAAGAATTTAATGACAAAATTGTGTTTGGATTCTAGTAAAGTTGATCTTTCACACATTTCTGATGATTAGTGGCTCATTATACTAACGCCTTTTTTTCGCAAAAGGATTAAAAGAAAGTCCGACGTTCACATAAAAAGATGGATCTGCAGAAGCTTCCCAAACATAATTATTTTGACGTTCACTTTTTTCAAATACTCTTGACCTTGGAATGGTCTTCATACCTGATTTGACTGTTGCAATAAATGATCTTCCCAAATTATGTTCGTAGGTCAATCCTGAATTAATCTCCATCTGATTAAGGGTATAAACCTTATCTGACCCCAAAAAGTCATAGAGATAAAATATCGTAGTATTGAGGTCCGTGCCCAGTGAAAGTCGACCATTCCGCAACATCGTTTTACGTACAAAAGCGCCTTTTGGTAATAACACATCTACCATCCAACCATCAGCATACTGTTGCTTATAGGTAAAGGTGGGAATAACAGGAACAATAGCCCCCGGATCCACAAAACCCAACAATCCGATTGTCACTTGTACATCCTTCGACGCCTTTAATACTAAAGTTCCAGTCAACATGCCCCGCACCCGTTCAATCCCCTTTTCACTTCCATCCGTCATGATACTGGCCGAATAAATAGCCATTTTACCAAATAACTTTGAGAAGTAAGAGAAATTAAGCGATTCATAATGGTAATGGAAATCCTTTGAACGCATTTTTAAAGGTTGTGCGCTTAAATCCGATTCTTGTAGATTCAATGTGGTATACTGATATCCAAGGCTAGTCCCCAAAGCCCAGTTACGCCGGTTTAAAAAATTGACATTTAAACTCCCCCCAGCCTGATGGAATGATTCCACCCTACCTTGGGTGCTGGCAGCCCCCTTAGCGTTAGCTGAATATTTGTAGCCGCTATTGTATTCATAACTTAGATTCAGTACTCTCGCTGCGGGAAATTTGTCAGCAACAATGGCCTGTACTTTTTGGGGAATACTGTCTTTTGTCTGTGCGGAAGCACTGCATATCAGGGCAAAGCTCCCAAACAACACGAAACTCTTTTTCATTTGGATATTTGTTTTTGTCTATCTATTCTTTTTCAATTAAATACTCCGCGAAAACTGCTCTTTTGGAAATCCGAGCTGAGCTTTAGCTTGTTACAAGAATAGATCAATTGGGTACGCCCATTTATTTTTTTATACAAAAGGGTCAATATTTTATACAAAAACAAGCGCTGTTAAAACGGTTCCTCCCCAGCCTAATTACTGAATTTACTTTAGTATAAAAAAAAGCGGTCTTCGTATAAAAGAAAGCCATTTTGAAACAAAAAAAATTACTTTTGCTGAATTAGGGTCAGTAATCCAGATCAATATGCAAGACTGCAACAATCGTATTATTTTACGCTACTTAACGGAAAAGAAGTTCAGGCATTTACGACATGGCCTGTTTTTGGTTGGCCTGCTTATTCTTTTTGCCAATGCCAATACAAATAACCAATTTCTGGGTAACTATAAAACCTACTTCTCTTTGGCACTCTGGACGGTTTTCGTGGCCATGTTTTATATCAATATGTATGTGTTGATCCCGCAGTATTTTTTCAAGGGAAAATATGAAATCTATACCATCTTGCTTATTCTGCTGGTGACAGCGAGCCTACTCGTGGTCATGCAAATTGCGATATATATTTTTAGTATCCATATCCCGACGATCGAAAGACAACGAACCAATACAATGGGTTTTGTCAGCGGTTTATTTATCTGTATTCCCATTATCTTGACCACCACCACTTTTAAGCTCTTTAAGCGTTGGATCGAGGATAATAAACGTATTTCAGATCTAAAAAACCTGGCGTTGACAACGGAGTTAAATGCGTTAAAGAATCAGATTCAGCCACATTTTTTGTTTAATATGCTCAACAATGTGAAGGCATTAATTCGGAAAGACCCCAGTATGGCCACCGAGGTTATTATCAAACTTTCCGATTTTTTGCGCTATCAGCTCTATGAAAACGATACAGATAAAACGCTTTTAAAATCCGAAATAAACTTTATTTTCAATTTTCTAAAACTTGAGGAAATACGTCGGGATAACTTGAGAACGTCATTGTCCTGCACGGCGGAATTAGAAAGGCAAAGTATTTTCCTGCCGCCACATCTTTTTACTGCCTTTATCGAGAACGCGATCAAACATAGCGTGAACTTACGTGACGAGCATACGTTTATTGCCATTCATTTTACGCAGACAGATGAACAACTTTGTTTCGAATGTGAAAATTCGATCGATCCAGATCTTTCGAATACCCGTTCTAAGTATGGTGGACTGGGATTAGTCAATGCCAAACGACGGCTGGATTTGCTGTATGGTGATAATTACGAACTTACAATATCAAAAAATGACCTGCTGTATCAGGTAAAATTAAAAATTCCATTATGAATTGTATCATTGTAGATGATGAACCCTTAGCAAGGGAAGAAATGAGAAATCTGGTCGAAGAAATTTCAGCTATAGAAATTATGGGTGAGTTTTCCAATGCCCTATCTGCTATGGAATATCTTGCGACCACATCTGTTGATCTCATTTTTCTCGATATCGAGATGCCTACTGTCAATGGATTGGATTTTGCACAATCCTTACCTAAGGATGTGCTGGTGATACTGACGACAGCCTATACACAATATGCCTTGAGGGGTTTTGAACTGGATGCACTCGACTACCTCCTTAAACCTATCAAAAAAGATCGCTTGGCCAAGGCAATCGATAAAGCGCTGACCTATAAAAATCTGCTCAATTTAAAGGAAAATCAAAGCACCTTTGAAGATGCGAATGAAGATGCTGTATTTATCAAATCGGATCGAAAATACTACAAGATCTTATTTGGCGATATTCGATTTATTGAGGCACTCAAAGATTATGTTGTTATTTATACGCGCACTAATAAACTTATTACGGCAATGAATCTAAAAACAATGCATCAAAAACTACCAGCCCATATATTTGTTCGGGTTAGCAAATCCTATTTGATCAATTTGTCTTTTATTGATTCTTTTGACAACCATACGATATACATTGACAAGTTCGAGATCCCGATTGGCGAGATTTATCGCGAGCCGTTTTTTAAGCAATATACAGGCGGGCTATTGTAAGATCGTCTGTACTGTGCTTTGAATAGCATTAGGCCAATACAAAGCGATCTAGAAAATCTACTTTTATACCATGCTTATGCAGCAAAGCTGTCAGTAGATCAACGGAACATTCTTCTGTTTCTACCCGAAATATAGCGTCTTCGTCATCCAGATCCAAGGTCGCCGACTGTATCTGTGGCAGGTGGAGCTTTAACAACTGCATCAGGAACGTCTTCTTCTCTTTTGTTCGCACAGAGCTTTTAAAAATTAATATCTGCTTTGCTTTCATTTTGTAAATTTAAAATTGTATCCACCTTCTTCTCGGTTTATATTTATCCGGGATTTTCACAAATCTATTATTTCAGGCTTTCACTGGCTGGGATTTTATACGAAAGCAGGCGTTTATTATACCAAAGGTCTGAGCCAGATCGCCCCCCTACTTTTCTTTATCTGATTATCTATTTTTTTTAAGACCTTTGTATATCTTTAATTGAACAAGCAAATACAAAAAGCAGGATGTCTATTACCAACGAGAACGAATTGACCGGAATGCAAAAAGCGAGTGCGGCAGTTGCCCAGACGCTTAAAGCGATGTGCGACTATGCTAAGGTGGGCATGTCAACCAAAGAATTGGATGAGTACGGGGCGAAGATATTAGAACAATTTGGTGCAAAGTCAGCACCAGCGCTGACCTATAACTTTCCGGGTTGGACATGTATCAGTGTAGACAACGAGTTTTGCCACGGCGTTCCGTCTGCGGATCGCTTATTACAGGAAGGAGAACTTATCAATATCGATGTATCAGCGGAACTAGATGGTTTTTGGGCTGATAATGGGGCTTCTTTTGTGGTTGGTGAGGATATTCATCATCATCAAAAATTGGTGGACGCTTCAAAGGAAATACTTCAAAAAACGATAAAAAATATACGTGGTGGTGTTAAAATTGCGGACATTGGCCAACTGATGGAAACGGAAGCAAAAAAGAGAGGCTATAAAGTGATCAAGAATCTCGGTGGTCATGGTATCGGACGCAGTTTACACGAAGATCCAGATGAGCTGCTCAATTATAGGAACAAATTTGATCAAAGGCGGTTTAGAAAAAATTCAATTGTTGCGATCGAAACATTTATCTCGACAACATCTACCTATGCAACGGAATTAAATGATGGCTGGACGATGGTCGGTGACAAAGGTGGATACATGGCGCAACATGAACATACAATCATGATTACCGATGGTGACCCAATTATTTTAACGGCAGAAAATGGTATTTTCTGTTAGGAAATTATACCCGAAGAGCTATTGTCTTTTACTGTCTCAGACGATACCTCTTCGGGATAAATTACCTTTATAGGGAACTCTTTTTACACTGGTCTCTCCATAAAATCTAAAAGACTTATCTTCAACTGTTTTTGCTCCATCAAACGAAGAATCAATTCATCCACCTTTTTTGTCGATTTGACCACCATGGTAAATAACTTATCATCGAGATCAAAGGAGATGGATATCACTGTCGGAACGAGCAAAAAAATATATGTTTCCAGTTCTTTCCTGCGTAGTAGCACTCCTCTTCCTACTGCAAATAATTGTATATAACGCATCATAATTATTCAATATAAATCCTACCTTGATTACCTAGCTATTCCTAATTTTACCCCATAGCATTCAACAGCAATGCGATAAGATGAATGTACATTACAAAACAGCTGATTCAATCCCTCCAAGTGCTGCATGATGATCACTTTTTGCTTTCTTTTTTCGAGTATTAGTGCCAGATGATCTGCAAAATCCAGATCATCATCAATAAGTATAAACCGATCGGCGCTAAGCGCGGCAGCCATCTTTTCTATTTTCTCGCTGCTGTGACTTGGATTGATCAGAATCAGCATGTTTGTTGTTTTCATTTCGAGTATTAAGATCGTGAGATTAGAGCCATCCGCCTCCCAAGGCACGGTAAAGGGATGTTATGGCATTAATTTTTTGTGCTTTCACTGTAGCCTGATCCAATTCGGCCTGCAGCCTATTGGTCTGTGCGACGATCACTTCCAGATAAGTTGCCTCATTAAATTTATAAAGCAGCATTGCATTTTGAACCAGCTTGTCCGAACGCTCTACCTGCAAGTTGGATGTCTCCAGTTGTTCCCCCAGTTTATCAATCTGAATCAGTGCATCAGACACTTCACCAACGGCTTTTAACATGGTCTGTTTGAAATTCAATTCCATTTGGTCCTTTGCAATTTTTGACTGCTCCAAACGTGTCTTTAATTGTCTGCCGTTCAGAATGGGCTGTACAATTGTCCCGGTTGCAGCGGCAAACAGTGACCCCGGTAGATTGAACCAATTATTTGCTTTAAATGCATTTAACCCTCCCTGTGCAGTGATATTTAAATTTGGATACATACTTGCTCGTGCCACGTGTATCGTTGCCAGGCTCCGCCGGATATCTAATTCGCTACTGCGCAGATCCGGCCGATAGCTCAACAGGTTTGCAGGGACACCCAGTGAGAGATTTGCCGACGACTCCACCTGATCCAATCGCATGATCCTTTTTACTGGCCCCGGCACTTCCCCAACCAAAATACTTAAAGCATTTTCCTGCACCTGAATCCCAGCCTCTAAGGCTGGAATCCGTTTGGCAATCTGATCCCGTGTCACTTCCTGCTGTTGTACCGACAAGATATTTGCCATCCCCAATTCGACCTGTTTGTTAAGGATAAATAAGGTGCTATCTGCAAATGCTAAATTGCGCTGCGATATTTCCAGCTGCCGATCCAACAGCAGCAGGTTGTAGTAGCCTTGAACAACCTCAGCGACCAAACGTGTTTTGATCGCGCGGACAGCTTCCTGAGTTTTGAGAAGATCCACCAAACTCTCCTGCTTTTGTCCATTCAATTTACCCCAAATATCAGCCTCCCAAGAAATCTGAATTGAGGAGGTATAATCCATGGTATATTTTTGGCCCATAAATTGACTGGCCATCATACCGTTCATACTGTTGCCCGAAGGACGGTTAATTCCCACATTAGCAAGATTCGCATTCACAAGTGGCACATTCAGCCACTTGGATTGCTTATACCCTTCTGAAGCAAATTCAATCTGCTTTAGGGCAACTTTCAAATCATTATTTTTCTTTAATGCGCTATCCAGTAGCGCAACGAGCATCTCATCTTTAAAAAAATCACGATAGGAGATCTTCGCGATACTACTATCAGCTTCATGCTCGTCCTGATTTCGGAAATGATCAATCGGTTTAATTTCCGTTCCGGTATAGTGTGGTACACGGCAGGCATTCACCCCTATTACCGTTGTCAGAAAGACTACACTATACCAGCAATTTCTTTTTATCTGTTTCATTTTATCTGATCATTAATTAGTAGTCCCACTCGCTTTCATCCAACTCGCGTCCATTCAATCGTTCGTGGAAGTACTGAAATACCACAAAGAGTACAGGTGTAAGGAATATCCCCAATACCGTACCCACCAGCATGCCGAAAATAGCGGCATAACCAATGGAATGATTCCCCATTGCCGAAGGTCCCACGACAAAAACGAGTGGCACGATCCCCGTAATAAAAGCCAATGAAGTCATTAAAATAGGTCTTAGCCGTGCTTTTGCACCTTCTACCGCGGCAGCAATCAAACTTTTCCCCGCTTTCCGACGCTGACTCGAAAATTCTACAATCAATATCCCATTTTTTGCCAATAGCCCAATGAGCATCACCATTGCGATCTGTACATAAATATTGTTTGCTATCCCAGCCATACCAATTCCCATAAATACCCCCGAAAGTCCCACCGGAATGGACAGCAATACGGAAAATGGTAATATGTAGCTTTCATATTGAGCAGATAACAAGAAGTAAACAAATACAATACAGAGCACAAAAATGACTGTCGTTTGCGATGTCGCCGTACTTTCTTCACGACTCATGCCCTTATAATCGAAGGTATATCCTGGTGGAAGCAGCTGTTTGGCCACCTCCTGTATGGCTGACATGGCTTGCCCGGTACTATACCCCGGAGCCGGCATTACAGTAAGGTTTGACGCGTTGAATAGGTTGAACCGCTCTACAACCTCGGGTCCGGTAACAGGTTGAACCCGCACCAACGTACTGATCGGAATCATTTCTTGTCGGCTATTTTTCACGAAAACCCCTTGTAAGGACTGTTCGTTGGTTCTGGTTTCTGCCGTAGCCTGAACCAGTACGCGATAATATTTGCCAAAACGATTGAAGTCCGAAGCCTGTATACTGCCATAGTATCCCTGCATAACGCCGAGTACATCACTAACGGCTACGCCAAGCTGTGCTGCCTTCGCTTCATCTACCACTACCTCATATTGGGGGTAGGAAACATCAAATGTGGTAAAGGCCATAGCAATCTCCGGCCGCTGCATCAAAGCGCCCATCATGCCATAAGATATATTGCCTAGCTTCTGTAATTCCGCATTCGTTCGGTCCTGTAGAACCAGTTCCATTCCACTCGAATTACCAAACCCATCTACCGTAGGTGTATTTAAAACTAGAAAGTTGGCTCGCTTATCTTGTCCTAGTATCCCCTGTAACTCTCCCATAACGGCCCCAAGATTACTCACTTTGCCTCTTTCTTTTTCAGCTTTCAGGCGAATAAAGAACGTACCGGCAGCAGATGACATTGCTCCAGTGAACAGGCTTAACCCATTCACGGAGATTACTTCGCGAACAGCAGGATGAGCCATTAACTTGTTTTCAGTATCTGACATCAATACTGTTGTCCGGTCTTTTGATGTTCCAGCGGCCAAATTGGCGGTAACAATGATAAATGACTGATCCTCATCAGGGATAAAGCCTTTTGGTGTATTCATCGTGTACCAGGCAAACAATCCGCCAAACACTGCCAAAAGCGAAAATGCGATCCACTTGCGTTTGATCATGATTAGAATTGCCTTTCCATAGCGAAACGTAAGTTTATCAAAAGCGGCATTAAATCCGGTGAAAAAGCGCTCCTTGAATGTAGCCTTATGATTTTCGTCGGAATGGGCTGCATGAGATTTCAAAAGGATTGCACATAAAGCTGGGCTAAGTGTCAAGGCATTCACCGCTGAGATGACAATCGCGATAGCCAATGTCAGCGCAAATTGTTGATAAAATAAACCTGTAGAACCGTCCATAAATGCGACCGGTACAAACACAGCAGACATCACCAAGGTAATCGAAACAATAGCACCCGATATTTCCCCCATAGCTGACATCGTAGCCGCTTTGGCATTTAGTTTCCGTCGTTCCATTTTGGCGTGTACGGCCTCTACAACAACAATGGCGTCATCCACGACTATACCAATTGCGAGGACAAGGGCGAAAAGCGTCAGTATATTGATCGAAAACCCAAATATTTTCATGAAGAAAAATGTCCCTACAATTGATACAGGTACAGCAATGGCCGGAATTAAGGTAGAACGGAAATCTTGTAAAAAGATAAAGACGACGATAAATACCAAAATAAAAGCTTCAATCAAGGTTTTGATGACCTGGTCAATTGACTGATCCAGCGATTCCTTGGTTGCATAAGGTATCTTATATTCCATGGTTCCCGGGAAAGACTTTTCCAATTCTTCCATTCGCTTTTGTAATGCAATTTGCACCTCATTGGCATTCGATCCACTCATCTGAAAAATGGCCATGGTAACGGCAGGTTTCTTATTATAGTTGGATGCTACGGTATAGCTATAAGCCGCAAATTCAACCTTGGCAACATCTTTCAGTCGTAATACCGAACCATCATTTTGGGCCCTGATAACAATATTTTCGTATTGCTGAGGTTCGGTGAATTTCCCTTTATAACGCATCACATATTCCTTTACCTCGGTACTCTGTTCACCGAACCGACCGGGAGCGGCTTCCAGGTTTTGGGACTGTATGGCACGTGATACATCACCAGGTGTCAAGTTATATGTATTGAGTTTGCTGGGGTCCAACCATACACGCATCGCGTAATCTTTATTGCCATATACCATCGCGTCCCCTACTCCTTTGATACGCTTAAGTTCGGGTACTACGTTGATCTTACTGTAGTTTTCCAGGAAAAGGTCATCCATTGTACCATCTTTGCTGGTTAAGGTGACCATCGCGATCATACTATTTTGACGTTTTAAGGTCGTGATCCCGCTTTGAATAACTTCTGCAGGCAACTGGTTGGTAACCTGGGCTACGCGGTTCTGGACATTGATGGCGGCTTGATCCGGATCTGTTCCCAATTTGAAGATTACGGTAATATTTAATGTTCCATCATTACTTGCTGTCGATGAAATATAATCCATATTCTCGACACCATTGATAGCATTTTCAATGGGTGGTGCGACTGACCGTGCAATTGTTTCGGCATTTGCTCCCGGATACACAGCTGTCACCATAACAGTAGGTGGTGCAATATCCGGAAATTTGGTAATGGGTAAGCTGAGCATACCGACCACACCAAGAATGACCAATAAGACAGAAATCACGGTGGCCAATACTGGTCGTTTAATTATTTTTTTTAACATGAATTGCTGTTTTATTTTTTGTTTTGAGTTTGCTTTTGCGCAACAACCGGCATTCCGGGCTGCAAGCGTTCGAATCCTTGAGCGATATAACGGTCACCCTGTTTTAATCCTTCGCGAATGATAAAATTATCTTCAGATTTCCCGGAAATAGCTACAGGTATCTGTACGACTTTATTTTCCTTATCGACAGCATAGGCAAAGACCTTGTCTTGGTAGGACACTGTCGATGCAATAGGTAATAAGGGCATTTCTTTCAATTGTTGATACATCACAATTTTGCCTGTATTACCACTTCGCAGCTCTGCGCGAGGGTTATCAAATTTTGCACGCAAAGTAATGGAGCCCGTATTTTTATTGAACTGACCTTCAACGGCATCTATTCTCCCTTTGGTATGATACTCCTGTCCATCCGAGAGTAACAGTGCAACGGGTGCTGCATTTTTCAATTTCTCCGCAACCGTATTTCCTGTATGTTCGCGCTGAAATCGCACAAAATCGTTCTCACTCAAGCTAAAATAGGCATACACTTGATGGTTATCAGAAACAACTGTAATGGCATCTTGATTTGAGGCAGACAGCAAACTTCCCAAGCGGTAGTTGAAGCGTCCGATATACCCATTCACTGGTGACTTGATGACTGAAAAATCCAGATTGATCTGTGCGGAGGCAATAGCTGATCTCGCTTGCGCTACAGATGCTTTTGCGGCTGCATAACTTGCTTGAGCTTCCTGCATCTGAATATCGGAAACGATACGGTTTTTGGTCAGCTCAGTTTTTCGATCCAGCTCAATTTTGGCGGTCAATAAATTCGATTCGGCAACAGACAAGGCCGCCCGCGCATTGGTTAACTGCTCCTGAAAGATCCGATCTTCAATTTTAAATAGAGCCTGTCCGGCACGGACGTAGTCCCCTTCATCCACAAATATCTTTTGGAGATAACCGGTCACCTGTGGTCGTATTTCTATATTGGACACGCCTTCTATGGCACTTGCATACTCATTTCGGATCGTTGCATCGCCTGTTGTTACAGTGCCGAAAAGGACCTCTGCAGGCCCTTGCTGATATCCACCATCCTGTTGTTTACCTGTACAACTGGATAACAATACCAGCGCAATAAACAAGTTCGTGGCGCGCTTTTTAACAACGTTTTGCTTCATAATGGATTTTGCTTTTATTTTTATGTGTAGCAAAAGTCCAAAAAAACCGATGTCTGAATTCGGCGCAAAGACGCCAAAATTTGTTTAAAAGACGCCAAAAGCATATAAACCTGATGCCAAAAATAAAGGTGCTTTTCCTGTTATAGATAGGAAAAGCACCTTCATCTGAGCAAAGATTGAAATGATAAAAATGACCTAGAAAAGGTCATCCATTTTGTAGTCACTGGGATTTCTTTCAGTATGTTTTTTGAAGAACTTGCTGAAGACGGTTTGATCTGAAAAGTTCAGCAAACAGGCCACCTGATTAACGTTATTCGCCGAATTCTTTAAGAGAATCTTTGCTTCAATAAGTAGGATCTGGTTGATAATCTCTTTGGGTGTACGCAACATCGCTTTCTTAACAACCTTCGTGAGATATTTTCTACTGACAAATAGGCGATCGGCGTAAAACTGAACATCGTGATGTTCGACATAATATTCCCGTACAAGCGCAAAAAAAGCGCTTGTAATCTCTTCTTCACGGGAAGAAAAACTGGCCTGCTGCCGAAAATTTTTGGAATAATTTTCGATATCATACATCAATAAGGAAAAGTAATGCCAGATCATCTCATTACTATAATAGACCGGATTCTTAAAATCGTTGAGATAAGCAAGTTCTTTTATATAAAATGCCAATCGTTTGTAGAGGTGTTGCTCACCACGAATAATATAAGAGGGGTTATTGGAAAAGTTCTTTAACATATCATTTGAGCGATAATTAAAGCCGGCATCTGATAGCATATCTATGGAAAAGAAAATTTGCTTTTGCTTGATATCCGCGGAAAAGTAAATGATTTTGAACACCTCCTGTGGGACACAAAAAAGAATGTCACCTTTTTGAAGCTCATACTCAAAGTCCCCCACCCGATAATAGGAAATACCCTCCTCTGCCAGCAGCACTCCAAAAAAAGAAGCACGATAATGGCAATTGCGCTGTATTTGCATATTGTCACTTGTAGACTCTAGCACCATGTATTCCTTGCTACGCTGTGGAAACAGCAGCTCACGCGTCATATCCTCCATTTTTAAAGAAATGACGTACTCCTTTTTTTTCATTATGTTGCGTTGACCTTAAAATAACTTCTATTGAAGCAATCAAAAATAGTCGATTAACAAGTGTAAAAAATCATATCACAGTCCTGATTTGGAATTTGACAAAAAAGAAATAAAAGATTTGTTCAATAGCATCGCGCCCAACAAGCGCTGCTTTCAGCATCTTTCAGAAGTATACCAGATGCTAAATTGAAGACTATAAAAAATATAAGGGGCCTCTCTTGACGAGAAAACCCCCAAATAATATATTTTAATATGGCTATTCAATCTTTCCTATATCAATCAAATAGTTCCTTTTTTAAGGAGAAGAAATGTAATGTAACTTTTAATATGTATTCAAGTGGGATGAATGTCAATATTTAAGTTTTGCCTATTTGATTATGACATAAAGGTAAATCAATTCTTTAAATAAAAAAGTGACGAAAATCACATTTCACATAAAACTCTAAATTATTTTAAAAAATATTTTTATCCGAACTGTTAAATGAATGATAAGGAATCCAATTGCTCCATTATGTTGATGCAAGATTGTACATATAGCTCTATATTTAGCTTTAAGATTAGTACTTTTGACTGATAAAGTATACTGCTATTGAGAACGATAAAATTCCATAAAGGTGAATGCGGTGTTGAATTTCTATTAAACGTACTAAATCAACAAGAAACGGACTATACCCATCGCGAGACCTATCATAAAGACTTTTTTGAAATTTTGTTTTTCAAAAAGGCTAAAGGGCGTTTGCGATTGGGGCAGGAAGTCATCGAATTAACGGACAACAACATTATCTTTATTTCTGCCTTTCAGAAGCATACCTGGGAACTGGACCCCACCAATCTTGAATTCACCACATTGATTTTTCAGGAAGATTTTCTCAATGAGTTTTTCGCAGATAAGCTTTTTACGTATCGACTGCTGTATTTCTATCAGTTGCACCATACGGTAAAAATAGCTGTAGATGATGTACATCTATCTAAATTTTACACACTGCTTGCGGAAATAAAATCAGAACTTATTCAGACAGAGGCAGACAGTGCACATATTATCCGCTCTTTGCTCTATTATTTGCTACAGACCTTGAATCGAAAATATGCTCGGTTGAATGGACTTTCTTTGCAAAAACCTGAGAATAATTTTGCTTATCAGTTCAGGATGCTACTCGAACAGCATATTCAACAGAAACAACGGATCAACGAATATACGGTACTGATGGGCATTAGTCGCATCACACTGAATCATGCCGTTAAAGCACAGTTCAATACCACAGCAACACAATTGCTCAAACAGCGATTATTATTTGAAGTGCAGGAGTTACTGATACATTCAGACAAATCTATCAGTGAAATTGCTTTTGAACTGAATTTTTCCGAAGCTAACCACCTGATGCGTTTTTTTAAGGCGCAGACAGGTAAGACCATCAGTGCATTTATCCAAGAATTACGGTAAAAGGCCTATTACTGGTTGTCCCTAACCGGTTACCCCTGTAATTACAAAAAAAGCTGACAGTGTATAACAACATTGTTATACACTGCCAGCTTAGATCATTTAGTTTTGTGCGAGGTAGATTTCTGTCATCTGAATCTGCGCATAGAAGAATTCCAATGCTGCAAGAAAAGCATGATGCACATCGTCAGCTTTCACCGTAACACCGTTAATTTCTAGGTCACGTGTTGCACAGGCATCCCCTATTACTGTACATGAGAAGCCAAAATCAACCGCAGCCCGCGTCGTGGCATCTATACACATATGCGTCATCATGCCAACAACAACAAGTTCAGTAATTTGATTGGCTTTCAGATAATCAAAAAGTTCGGTTTCCCTAAAACTATTTGGAAAGTGTTTTTGGATCACTTTCTCTCCCAATAGTGGTTTAACGTTGGGATGGATATCAGCAGCAACCGTACCCGCTATAAAAAATGGCATTTTCGTTGGATCGGGAGAAATATGCTGAATATGTATAATCGGTGCTTTTATTTCTCTAAAATGGCCAATTATTTTTCCGGCATTTACGCTTGCGGCAATTGGATTTACAAGTTCCATTCCGCCATTTTCAAAATATTCATTTTGAATGTCTATGACAATTAACGCTGTAGTATTCATTTGTTATCTATTATTATGTTTTCGTTACTACAAAATTAGCTTGTCAACCACGGAAGCCACTACCAAATAAATCATCGACCCTACCATTTTGATAAGAAGGGATGTTTTAGCTATCTTAGCCATCGAGAATGGCCTTTGTAAAGCCACTTCAATTCGTTTAAAGGAGAGAAATATCGTGAAAGAATTACTACACAGCAAAATATACGGCGCAGAAAATGGTGGGACACCGCTTGTTGTTCTGCATGGCCTTTTTGGTATGGCGGACAACTGGGGATCTTTTGGCCGTAGCTTTGGAGAAAAAAGACAGATACATTTACTTGACCTGCGCAATCATGGTCGAAGTTTTCACAGTGACGGCATGTCCGTTGAGGAAATGGTTGAAGACTTGGGCGCATATATTGCTTCAATCGGTGCAGAAAAAGTCTTATTATTGGGCCATTCTCTCGGCGGTAAAGTTGCCATGCAATTTGCCATTGAGCATCCGGAACAGGTTGAAAAATTGATTATTGCGGATATAGCTCCCAAGGCTTATCCACCACATCATGAAGATATTTTTAACGCTCTTTGTGCGGTTGATATCAATAGTATGGACAACCGAAAAGATGTACAGACAAAACTCGAAAGCTACCTTGATGATCCTGGAGTAATTCAATTTTTGTTAAAAAACGTCTTTATTAAAGAAGACCGTAAATTGGGTTGGCGTTTCAACCTGGATGTTCTACAGCGGAAATATGCAGATTTCATTACAATAGGTGTAAAAGCTGGAATTTATGCTGGCCCTGCCCTTTTTCTAGCAGGCGAAAAATCGCGCTACATTCTTCCTGAAGATAAAGTCAAAATCAAGGAGCAATTTCCAGATGTCAGCTTTGAAACAATACCAAATGCGGGACACTGGGTACAAGCTGAAAACCCACAAGCATTCGACGCTTTTGTTGCTGCTTTTTTGGATCAATAAAAAATCCACTATTAGATAGACCAATCCCATCTAAGCCGATCAGATATGGTGGGATTGATCTATCCTAATTCATCGTTTACTTCAATGCTGCTGCATAAGTTTTTAGCGCACGTTCTCTAGCGATCGGATGTGCTATAATAGGTTCGGGATAATCTATTGTCCCAAGTTCGGGAATCCATTGTCTACTATATTCTTGTTTTTTATCAAATTTTTCGGCCTGAATGATTGGGTTAAACACCCTAAAATATGGAGCGGCATCGCAACCACTCCCTGCTGCCCATTGCCAGTTCCCGTTATTCGCAGATAAATCATAATCATTGAGCTTTTGCGCAAAATAGGCCTCTCCCCATCGCCAATCAATCAATAAATGCTTGCATAGAAAACTAGCAGCAACCATACGTACACGATTATGCATACAACCGGTACTGTTCAATTGCCGCATACCCGCATCGACCAAAGGGTAACCTGTTTTTCCTTGACACCAGCGTTCAAAATCCGTTTCATCGTTGCGCCACAGGATATCGTCGTATTTCTTTTTAAAGGATTCGTTGACCACATTTGGAAAATGAAATAAGATCTGCATAAAAAACTCCCGCCAGATCAATTCAGACAGCCAGACCTCATTATGCTGTTTTGCAAAAGCAACACAGCGACGAATACTAATTGTTCCGAAACGAAGCGCAATACCCAAGTTGGTCGTTCCTTGTAAGGCAGGATAATCACGATACCTATCGTAGGTATTAATAATAGCTGCATTCAGATGTGGCGGTTCAAAAGTCAAATCCGTCTTTTTAAACCCTATTTTTTCCAAGGGAATTATCGGCGCGTACGTCTGCCGAAAAAAATGCCCCTCTATTTGATCTGTGGATTGATAATCTTCTACCGTTAATTTCTCCCGCCATCTTTTTGCATAAGGTGTATAAACGGTGTAGGGTGTACCATCATTTTTCAATAGTTCATGTTTATCAAAAATAACCTGATCTTTTACAGCATTAAATGGAATTCCAGCAGCATTGAAAAATTCAACGATCGTTCGATCCCGTCGGATCGCTTTAGGTTCGTAATCGCTATTACAATAGACTTCCTGAATATTGTATTGCTCATGCAATGCTTTAAAAATTGCCAAAGGACTACCATGAAAGGTCGTTAAAGTAGCCCCATATTCCCTTAATTTTTTATTTATTCCATCAAGAGCCTGATGGATATAATCTACACGTCGGTCCAACTTATCTTCCAATCGGCCTAAAATATCTTCATCGAATATAAATATCGGCAACACAGGAAACCCCTTCCCCAATGCCTGAGATAATCCTACATTGTCTTCCAAACGAAGGTCCCGACGGAACCAAAACACCACAACTTTACTTTTCTCCATAAAAATAGAGGTAACTCGATCAACTACCGGCGAGCCCCATCTGTTTAATTTGATAACAAAAAAATAAATCCAAAAAAAACGCTGATTGATCGGACAAAGCTAAGCCTATACTAGACTGGGAAGCATTTTTTCTTGGTTTAGCTTTGTCCCAGCTGACTTTAATTGTTTTTTAAACTATCCATATCGATAACAAAACGATATTTCACATCGCTCTTTAACAATCTGTCGTAAGCCAGATTGATATCCTGCATACGTATTAATTCTATATCTGAAGTGATATTATGCTTTCCGCAGAAATCCAGCATTTCTTGCGTTTCGGCAATACCGCCGATCATCGATCCGGAGAAACTTTTACGTGTAGGGATTAAGCTAAATGGAGCTACTGGCAGTGGATGTTCAGGAGCACCGACAAGTGTCAGTGAGCCGTCGCGTTTCAATAGGCTCAAGTAGGCGTTGATATCGTGTTGCGCGGAGACACAATCCAAAATAAAATGCAAAGTACCAGCATTCTTTTTCATCTGTTCCTGATCGGTAGACAAGATGACTTCATCCGCACCCAGGCGTTTGGCATCTTCTACTTTACTTGCAGAAGTTGTGATCACGACGACATGCGCGCCCATTGCTTTGGCTATTTTCACGCCCATATGTCCCAAACCACCAATGCCCACGATGCCTACTTTTTGTCCGGGACCAACCTTCCAATGCCGTAATGGCGAATATGTTGTGATACCTGCACAAAGTAGAGGCGCAGTCGCTGCTAAATCCAAGTTTTCGGGAATATGTAATACAAAATCCTGATCCACCACGACACGCTCCGAATATCCGCCAAAGGTCTGTTTGTCCAAATGCTTATCATGGCCATTGTATGTTTGGATATTTCCATTCTCACAATATTGCTCCAATCCCTCTTTACAACTCTCACATTCACGACAACTGTCAACCATGCAGCCAACACCGGCAAGATCGCCAACTTTAAATTTCGTCACATTGGATCCTACTTGTGTAATCCGTCCCACGATCTCATGACCAGGAACATTGGGGTAAATTGTTCCACCCCATTCATTACGTGCCGTATGTAAGTCAGAGTGACAAACGCCACAGTATAGAATATCAATTTCTACATCTTTTGCCGTGACCGCACGACGTTGTACCTCCAGTTGTTTTAAGTCTGCCGTCGGGGCCTCGGTTCCGAAAGCTTTTATTGAAAATGTACTCATATTAAAATAAATGATCTATGATGAATTGTTTCGTTAAAAATAACCCTTGGTAATCAAAAAAGTTTAGTTTAGAACAGTAATGTTTGAAAAATAATCTGATTAGACTCAGTATCAGTACACAATATATTGGAGTCCAAATACTACTTTTGGAAATACAGCAGAAGCTCCCGCCGGTAAGTCGACCCAATCGGCAATTTCTCCCCAGAATCTAGCTCGGCCGAACCACCTGAAATTTTACTGACACGCTCCAGTGAGACAATATATGATTTATGTATTCGCATAAAAAGATCTTTGTCTAACTTTTGTTCCATTTCAGCTGTTGTTAGCGAACTCACAAAGGATCCTGATGTGGTGAAAATCTTAACATAATTGCCCCAGCTTTGGATATATATGATGTCTTTACACATAATCCTAACAAAGTCGCCATCCACTTTGACTACAACAGAGGAGGTTGCCGTGGTGGCAAGCACTACAGGATGATCCAATACCGTAGGTTTGACTGAGGGATATCTGGAGAAAACGTTATCAATCGCTGACATAAACCGCCTGATATCAAAGGGTTTCACCAGGTAATCGACCGCTCTATATTCGTAACTTTCCAAAGCATATTCTTTATAAGCTGTTGTTAAAATTACCAAGGGAGGATTAGACAGCGCTCTTAACATCTCCAAGCCATTCAATCCGGGCATATTGATATCCAGAAAAATAAGATCAACTTCATGATCATACATATAATCCATTGCTTCAACTGGATGATAGAATGAAGCTTTTAGATCCAATTTTTTGATATCCTTGATATAATGATGAAGGACTAGATGTGCCCCTTCTTCATCATCAACCACAATGCAGCTCAAACGCTCATTCATATGCTGAAGATTTTAAATTTAATGTTAAAACAGTATGGTAATCATGCGCTATTTCAACACAATGCAATTTGTATTGCGCAGGATAAAGCAATGCCAAACGTTGGTGCGTATTCACTAAACCGAGACCTGTGGAATTATTCTTTAGCAGTTTGTCCGCCAACGAATTTTTGATATCCACTGTCAATGAACCGTTGATAAAAGTAATTAGGATATCTACGTACCATTTCCTTTGGTTTGTAAGACTATGTTTAAAGGCATTTTCAATCAATGTGATCAAAAGTAATGGTGCAATCCGATAGTGGTTAAATTCATCATCCTCCCCCGATACTGTATACCTTATCGCACAGCGTTTGCCAATACGTTCTTTCTCCATAGCAACGTAATTAGCGATAAAAGCAACTTCCTCCTTTAAACTAATTGTATCTCTATTGGCATTTTCCAACTGATATCGCATCAATTGCGATAGTTTCAAGATCAATTCAGGTGTACGGGACGGCTCAGTTAAGCTCACCCCATAAAGGTTGTTGAACATATTAAAGAAAAAATGGGGATTTAGCTGTGCATGTAAATATTTCACATTGATCTCACTTAACATCAGTTGTGCTTCATTTCTTTTCTCAACCTCATTGGCGTATTGACGTAAGAGGAAAAAAGATAGCATTGTAAATGTACTTATCACACATAGCATAATTTGGTAGGCAAAATCCTGGAATACGGATATCTCCCCTCTTTCATAATAGGCAGTATCTATCCAAAAATAATTAACAACAACCAAGAGGGCTGCTCCAGTTAAAGTCGAAAAAACAGCACCGATCACATAGATAAAATACTTTTTCTTAATGAAGAATGAGAAAAAGAAGTGACGGTGCAACTGTGCCTGCATATACAATAGGCTAAAAAATACTAAGCCTTTGATAAAATCAATAATGGTGTCAATTTTCATCCATTCATGGAGCATGGTCAGCAAAAACATGGCGGTAAACAGTATAAACTCCTGTAAATACCGCTTTGAATACCACCGACCTTTGTTTGTCACGAGACGTTCTTCCATATCCTGAAGTAAAATTCAACTATTTATAGGTAATATGCAAAAAATCATGATGAACTGAGTTCATCATGATTTTTTTGTCAGTTCCGCCTCCATATCATCATATAGGATTTCTTTCCCAAAGGTCTCCTAAGAGATTGCTGCGCGATGCTAAACCCAGAATATTCAAAAAAGAGGAACCATCGTATCCACTTTGAACTGAACTTGTACTTAAACCATATTCTTGTTTTACCTGCCGAATATAAGGTAACCTGTCAGCTGCTTTTAATGTTCCGTTTTTGATGTTTTTCTTCGATTTTGGAAGTGAACACCTTATATTTATACTTCTTCATCGACCGAATCGAAAACTAGGACGTGTGAATTTATGAGTTATAACAATGCGTTGAACAGGATGGCCGCAGATCTTCAGTCTACATCTTCCACCTGGACAAACTGCATGGTAATTCCCCGCTGCTGACAAATATTTAAAATTGAAAATTCTAAACGGCTATTAATTTTAACAACAAGTAAAAACTGTCGGTCATCCAACAATAAATCAATATTCTTGATCTCTGGAAAACTCTGATATAGGAAATGATATAGCTCACTTGCCTTCCATTTCAATTTGCGCGATAGGGAGTAAACAACTTTATACATAATAGACTTATTTCAATATCTTAACAGTAATTTGATTTAACTGATCAATCAAAATTCCTTTGTCCTTCAATTCATTAAAATTGCGAGCCAATCGAACTTCTTTATCTGTATTTTCTAATGCAAGCGCCAATTCATCCAGTCGTTCAATTTCTTGATGCACCAGTAGATAACAATCAAACTCCGAATTCAACAACCCGGTAGACTCCGGACGTATATTCTCATCCGTTTCAACCAATACGAGCACATATTTTTGCGCAGTTAACGTCCTTCGTACCCTTCCTATTTTTGCATTTAATATCATGTTATTTCCTATTTTTGTTAGACATTCCAATTGCCACATCAAACAAATACCTATTCAAATAGACATATTTTGTATTTATGTCGAAATCTATCGTTAAAAAAACGAGCAAATGCTCATCTATTTACTAGGGTGTGAAAACGTCTAAAATCAGCTTATTTTAACCCCTTTACACATATACTAGTCAACCAGGCAAGCCGCGCCTCAAAGTCAGGAAACCGATCAAAAAGCAATACTTCCTGCTCAAAACAACGGGATGTCGTTACCAACATCTCTGAGAGAAACAGAATATCCTTTTCTTCAAGAAACTGGATTTCCCCTTTGGCAATAGCGACCCTGATCATATTACGAATCAATTCAATTTCATCATCCAACATATAACGTGTCTTGGAGACCATCAAAGCCGGATCGGATTTCATATCCTCAAAAGCCAAGTGAAAACGTTTGGTAATCAAATTGATCTCACGCAATTTAGCCCTTAGAAAACCAACCAGATTCTCCTCTAGAGAAGCTTCCCGGCTATAACTTTCTTTGGCTATTGTAAACACTTGCTGACATAAACATTCGGCTATCGCGTCAAAAACGTCCATCTTGCTCGTAAAATAATAATACAGTGTACTACGTCCCTTACCACAGGCTTTAGAAATATCCTGCATAGAAACCCGCGTAAAACCATAAGTTTCAAACACTTTCATCGACGAAAGAATAATTTCTTCCCTAATATTTTCCTGTTGCATTGTCATTACTAGACAAACATACAAAAAATGTCGAAAATTCAAATCATCATTCTGCTTTTGAACATATTTTATTATTTTTACTGTTATGATATTGGATACTTTCCCAATTTTAACAACAGAACGTCTTTATTTACGTCAAATCCAACATTCGGATGCTCCTGCTCTATTTTCTTATTTTTCAAAAGATGAGGTAACATTATATTTCGATTTACCAACCTTCCGGCATATGGACGAGGCTTATGAGCTTGTAAAAACCTGGCAGAAAAATTTTATACAAAAAGAGGCCATCCGTTGGGCGATTTGTTTAAAGGACAATCCGGATCAGCTCATTGGTTCTTGTGGTTTTCATAATTTTTCCAACGAGCATTTCCGTGCAGAGATCGGCTATGAACTTCATCCTGACTTCTGGCAACAGGGCATTATGACAGAAGCTATTTCCACTATTATTTCTTTTGGTTTCGACAGTTATAAACTCAATCGTATAGAGGCTTTTATTGACCCGGACAACTTAGCTTCCCGTAGGTTGCTTGAAAAAATGAATCTTGTTTCCGAAGGAATTCTCCATGACTATTTCTTTGAGAAGGGGCGTTTCGTAGATGGTGAGATATTTGCCTTGCTTAAAAAGAACTATATCCAGCCTACTTCCTTTCGCCAGATCGTATAATCCATATCCTGCTGATCCAAAGTCGTCAGCTGATCTAAATCATACACTGTATCAAGTTTTACCTGTGAAAGCTCGGGTAAATTCATCTGCAAACGCTGTTTATTGAGGTTCTCTTTGTCCTCGACTGGATAGATTCTGCCATCAGTGGTCAGTTGTGTTCCAAAACGCTGTGGTTTGCTCTTAAAATAATGTATTCTATCGTATAAATAGGCTATATGAGCAGGGTTGATGTCCTCTTTTTCATTGATCATCAGTTGATAGCAGTGTTGCATGAAATCGGGTTCTGAGATAGCATGTTGGACAATTAACCATGCCGCCTCACTGGCCTTTGTTCCTACTTTTGAAATACCTGGATAACCTATCTCGGTAATTATTCCGCGTAATCGCTTCGCGTTATCACGGTGAACAGCCTCCATTGCGGGATGATAGCCCTTTTGAAGTTCCCCCTTCCCGGCCAGTTCATTCCGTAATATGAGATCATCCTCTGCTAATCGAAGCAGTTCGTTCGCTAACTTGTCGTATAATATCATGCCGATTGTCTCTTATATACCCCCAACTTTATGCTATTGTTTGGTCAAATGCCAAGAAAATTCACTTTTGTCATGCAAACCCATGTTTTATAGCAACTTTATCATTTCAACTTGATTGATGCCATTGACCAGTCCCTGTTTTTCCAAAAATAATTTCACATTTTTTGCTTTCGCATCAACGTTGTTGAAACTTATTTTTTCCGCTGGCATTTCTTTTTTAAGGGCCTGAAAAAGCTGCGTTCCAATTCCTTTCCGCCTACATTCGGCTGCCACAGCGACTTGGTATATCCGCTTGTTTCCAGGATTAAAAAGAATATACCCCACAAGTTTTTCGTCGATATATGCTCCTAACGCACTAGGTTGCAAACTATCCATACTCTGTACTGCGCTTTGCCAACTTGGTAAAATATCCCAAAACGATTGAAATTCCTGCCAAGAGAAATCAGACAGCGGCTGGATTCTCGCCACATTGCTCACCGTAGCCGGCTGAATGGCACCACTGAAACATAGCAATTGTCTGTTGATCGAAAAACCACTTTTCTCATAGGCACGGATGGCCGCTCCGTTACTTTCTATTGCTTCCAAAAGAATCCGCTTGACCTTGTTCTCATTAAAAAACGGGATTAGATAACGATACATTTTTCCCACTAACCCATGCCCCCGAAATTCAGGCAGTACACCCGTTCCACCATTGTAGACCACAAATTGACGATCTATTTCCCGCAGACCATGTATCATAAATGCGACAAGTTTGTTCTCCGCAAACACAGCAACAGACCAAGTTAACTGAATATCTTCCGTTCTGATTTTCTGTCGCAATTGTTCTATATCTAGCTGAAATGGAACAATATAATCCTTAAAAGCTTCATTAATAGTTTGCAGCAGCTCAGCAATATCTGATTGTGTTAATTGTCGTATTTTCATTGAGATATCATTTGTTTATTACCAAAAAACAAAACAGTTCGGAGTACAGACAGAATCCAGACAATAGGACTGTTCTGAACAAGGCGATTTCTTAGAATTATACCTGAGATTTAAGAACTGTCCCGATATCCCTACAATATGCCTCCAATGTCGCAATCAATTTAGCGACATGTATTCCATCACAGACAGCATGATGCACCTGAATTGCTATAGGCATTAAGATTTCATCAGCTTGTTGCTGATATTTTCCAATTGTAAAGGAAGGTGCAAAATAATCTGTAAAGTCGGCAATATGAAGGTTAAAGCTATCAAAATTGATCCATGGAATTGCTGAAATATTAAAATGATTCTCTGGAGGTGCCTCCGGAAAAAAACGTAAATCATTGGCATGTCTTTCGGCTACACGATTGTAATTGGCCATAAACGCTGCAAAATCCTTATCGTATACAGTCGATAGCGCTGAAAAAGTTTCCGTTTCTGGATGTAGCACAGTATATATCGGATTTACATGGTCCCAAACGATGAGTTCCTCTTCCTTCATTGCCATCTTAAAAGCGTCATGATTGTTTACGGCCCTTGTAATTAGGTAAATCATGACAGGATAAAATTTATAGCCATTTTCCTTTATAAAAGGAAGCAGGTTAGTGATATTAATTTTTGTTGTAAGGCTAAAGCCGCATTTCATCTGGCTACGATAGACCGAAAAGTGCTCTTTTCGTTTCCAGTCCACTAAATTTATTTTCTTATAAGCTGATTCTATTTTTTCCATTTTATTCCACTAATTATTTAATTTATACGAATTGGTCCCATTCTGAAAATCACCAATTCCTGTCGAGATCATCTTTCCAGTCAAAAGGCAATAATTCCTTTAAGGATTTGAATACTCCATTTTTCACTTCCACGATTGCATCAAGATTAGTCTTGGTAAGCTGGCTTATCAATTCTCTACAACGCCCACAGGGAGGAACGGCATTTCCCGTAGCATCCACCGCAACAAATGCCCTGACTTGAAATTCATGGTGTTTCAGCATTTCGGCAACAGCGCTATGCTCAGCGCAAAATCCCATGGAGCAAGCCGTATCAATGCTGATTCCAGTATAAATATTACCTGCCACTGTTTCTATAGCAGCTGCCACACCAGCATATTCAACAAAGTCATTTAATTTTTTTGTACCGGCAAGCCCGCTTGCTATTTCTTTTAATTTGTTTGTCATATCTTCCTCCTATCCGATTCTAGGTATGCGATAAGGTCGCCACTTTCATGCGCTCTTCTTCAAAAAACGACAATAGCTCTCGCGTAACAAATAGTTGCAGATCGTCTTCTTTCCATATTCGCCATTCGAGACCTTCTGTATGCTTCGGTGTGAATCCGAAAACAACCTCTGTAAACGAAAAATCAGCAAAAGAACTGATCACTGCGTTCAGATCAACTTCATTCGTGGAAAACAGTTCTATCATATACAAAATATTATTTTCCACTTGTACCACGACAGCACAGTTTAACTCTTCAATATAATAAATTGATTCTTTAAATCCCATTGTGGGATAAGCATAGCAATAGAAAAGGGCTAGACCTTTACTTCTAGTTTGAAATTGTGTATTAGAAACAGCCTGTTCTACCAAGTTTTCAAATAGCTTCAGATCCTCTGCATTGTCGAGGTTCAGCTTACGTTTGGTCAATACTGTGGTCATATTCGTATTTTTAACGGTTTGAAATACGGTATATTCCGGGACTGGGAAAAAGTCAAATTTTGGATAAAAATCCAGCACCTTATTATTCGCAAACAAAAACATACCTTTAGTTTGATGCACAAAATCGTTACTAATCCGTCGTAACAGAAAACTGCTCAAGCCTTGACGCTGGTAATTTTCATCAGTCATTACTGTTCCTAGTTGGAGTAATTTTTTCCCTTCTTGTTCAAACAGACTTACTGTGGCGTGTGCTACTATTTTATCCTCATCAAATAGAGAATACAAGATACAATTATCATCCCAAAAACCAGATTGATAATAATTTTCAAAATCAAACTCCCAAAAATGTTGTGTCATTCGATTAAATTCCAATCGTAACGTTTCGTTGTCCTGATAACCAATGTACAGCGTATAGTTCTTATCCTTAATCAGTATGTTTTCCGTGATCATTAGATCCTCTCCTTGTACCAGGCCAAAGCGATTTTTTCCTGTGCTTTTAAAAATAGATCTTTCCCCATATTATAATCATTTCCATCCTTCCAATCGAGTTGAGTTAATTTTTCTTTGAGCTCCTGATAGCTTTCCCGGATCGTTGGGTGTGCGATTAGATAGTCGCGTAATGCGAGGTGTCTTTTCCAATCGGACGAACCCTTTACAAATGCATGCAAATGTGCGATACGAAGGTCATGATCATGCAAGATCGCCGGTATATCATCCCCAATTTTTACGACATCCGAAACGCCAATTTTATATATAGGTTTTTTCAGTAATATAAAAAATCGGCGTTCTGGTCAGTCCTGATTATATTTTTCATAGTAAACAATATTCGGTAGTTTCAATAAACCCGGTAACCAGTCTAAATCAGTTTCGTTTTCCACCCCGATCTGTATATCAATAATTGGTTTCGCTGAAAGACCTTCCACCGCAGTACTGCCGATATGATCAATTTGAGGGTTTAACGGTTTCAATAGAAATTGTAGCTCTAGTTTAATGGATTCAAATTGTTTTTTCCATTTTGGATCATAGGGTTCAAAAGGTAATATCATTTAAATAATTGTTTAAAATTCAATACATAGTTTGTTTTATACTGGCCTAATCTATCCAGTTTTTCACACCGAACAGTACTTGCTCTGATAGATTGGATTACCCCTTAATTAAATAGATTGAAGCCGCATAATAAAGCCAAACTTTGGAGGCAAAATTAAAGCTTTTCGATTTGAAATAAGCATCCATTTTTTTGCATAATGTGTGCATATTATAAGATTTTAAAGATTACAACTTCTTTTTAAAGCGTAAGCCACATCCTCACTGCTATGGAACACAGCGCTTGTTGTCGCCATGTAGATGTTTCTCTACAGGAAAAACTTCATTCATTAAACAATACTTCTTAAACAAAAAGTTCCATTTAATTTTGCGTCAGAAAAGCATTTGCCATAATCGCTATCATATTACTGACACATAAAAAAATACACAGCTTTTACTTAAATATTTTTGGATAAGGGTATAGCTAAAAGCTTGGTATATAACATAAAATTACATTAAAATAAAGAAATCCATTACATAAAATATCTAATTACATGAATTTAAAGTCTTATCGTAATCTGAAAAACATACTAATGCTAACATGCATTGTACTAACGGGCTCAAGCCTTTACTCTTGTAAAAAGAGTGGTGAAACTACAGATTTAACAGGAGAAACAGTCGTTAAGATCAATCTACAGGGTATTGAAGCCTATACTGAGAACGATGGTAACGCTGTAGGTCAAAAACAGGGATCCACAAAAGCGTCTCTTGCGTCAAACAATACATCAGATGTTCAGGAAATGACCGTCCCTTTTGGTAACGGATGCTCCATTGATGTTGTTCTGACAAACAGTTCAGCGGCTGCTGTAAAGAAAGGATTAGTTGCTGCATCGAGTCCAAAAGTTGCAGCTGCACAAGTAACAGAAAAACCACTGGACAAAGATATCAAGTATAAAGTTGTTGTTTATGACAACCAAGGTACCTATGTTACTGAAAAGACATACAGCTATGGCGGTGAATCAACTGCAGCTGGCATCGCTCTTGACGCAGGGAAAACCTATACCTTCATTGCTTATTCCATTAACAGTACAAGCACAGTACCCAATATCAATAACCAAAACAAACTGTCTTCAGCGAGTTTAGATAATATCAGCGGAGATTTAATGTTTTTTACAGGAAACTTGAAATTGAATACGGGTGTAAACAACTTAAATGTTGTGTTAAAACACCGCTTCAGTCAGATTATCACGACCTTGACAATGGATCCGAACATGACCGGTGCAATCACCAAACTTGAAAATGCAGTCTTTAAACCAAGCCATTCTACAGCGAATTTCAAACTATCGGATGAGGCTCTTACTTACAATGGACTGAACAATGCGGGTGTATTGACACAATTTCCGAGCTTAGGAACAGGCTTACGTACAGTAGTTAGTTCTCCTTCCCTATTGATTCATCCTGGGACTAGCACCGGAACACTTAACTTAGGAACGCTGACGATCGATGGTGAAACCAAGTCAAATGTTAGCATCCCAAATGTAAAGATCAATCCAGGACAGAGATATGACCTCAAACTTAACTTCAAAACCTGTACACAGAACGTGACAAGTGATGGACTAAACTGGAGTTATCCTGAAACCACTTCCGGTCGCAGAAAAGGAATTATAAAAGATGGTACATTCTATGCAAATGGCAGTACGATTGAACGCAGCTTCACCGCACCGGTAGCAGATTATGGTTTTGTATTTGATATTACTGAATTGGACAACGCTTTCAATATGGAGGTAAATGGTATCAAATTGGCGAAACAGGAAATTCAATTCCAGAATGCAGGCGCATCTTCAACGCAAAATATCCAGTTTGCTGACGGTAGTAAATATGAAGGCACGGATGTTCAAACAAATAAAAGAGTCGGTAACATCTATGACTTAAGAGGTACAGCAACAAAACCGTTGATAAAACTTGTGATCAGCAGAACTGGCCAGGTGACTATGTTTGGTAGCAAGACCTCCGGTGGTGAGTTGTATCCACTTGTATTAACCAATGGTAATGCATTCAATACTTTCCCATGGAATGGTACACAAAGTAATGCAGTGAAAGTTACCCAACTGGTAGATGGTAGAACAGTGATTAAAGGTGTGGGTGCCGGCAAGAAGAAAATACCTTGTAATTAATTACTAGGGTATACATTATAAACGCAGCTCCATAACGTATCTATGACATGCCAGCGATAACAACAATCGCACAGTCTATGAGGAATCGTTTCTGATACTGCATCACAACAAAGCCAGCAAAAAACATTTAATGTTTTTGCTGGCTTTGTTGTTTTTCTTTAGACCTCTTTCCCCAAGATCTTGGTCAGATGACTGACATCTGTCAATCCAAACTCATCAGCAATTTCCTTTAAAATCATTCGTCCAGCGGCAATGCGTTGCCGAATAAGTGTATTCCGATATTGGTGGATATAAGTCCTAATGGTCATACCAACCTGACGTTTGAAATAGGTACCCAAATAGTCAGCAGCAATATTGAAATGAGGGGCCATTACCTGAGATCTCAACAGGTTTGGCGTATATATATTTTTATGGATATAACAAAACATTGCCTGTAGGTCGCGACTTCTAGTACCATCCATCTGTAATTCGGGCATATTTCTCACCAGCAGCATTGAAATGCTGAGCAGCTGATGCCATATTAAATCTTGATTCGCAAAGATATCGTGTTTTAGGGAGGCAATCACATTAAACAACAGACGAACAGTCTGTAGATCAGCTGCAAGAATAGGGAAACCATGCTGATGAGTTTCCCTGCTTTTTATTAAATACTCCAATTGACGAGTTAAATGGCCCGATTCGGCCGTAGTCCGATAGATGTAAGCATCTGTAAATTTTAAATAAATAAAATGCGTCTCCTGCTTAATATCAAAATAGTGATACTCTTCTGGTCCGATAAAGAAAACAGTATCACTTTGATAAGGTACGGCATAGCCATTGATCACATGACTTCCCTCCCCACTCAAAATAAAGATAAGTTCGTAGTGATTGTGATTATGCTCCGGATGTGTCCAAGCGCTGGATTTAAATTCCGAGATCAGGATAGGTTCAAATTGTCGATAGCGTTCCATTCCAGAAATTTACAAAATTATAGCCGATTTTTACCTCTCTTCGATTCAAAGCAATGCTAATTTTGTCAAAAAGCAGTTTATATGAAAACTATAAAAAATACGGCATTGATTGTGGGCGCCAATGGTGTTATTAGCACAAATCTTATTGAACATCTTAGCAGTCTTGGAAACTGGGATATTATCGGTCTCTCCCGTCGTGGCGGGACCGATCATGACCAGATTCGTTATATCGCTGTAGATTTACTGGATTTAACAGACACGGTCAACAAACTAAGTGCATTGACCACTGTAACGCATATCTTTTATGCCGCTTATCAGGACAAAGACAGTTGGGCAGCATTGGTCGAGCCCAATTTGAGGATGTTGGTCAATGTAATAACGGCTATTGAGCCAGTAGCCAAATCCCTGCAACATGTTAGTCTTATGCAAGGTTATAAGGTTTATGGCGCCCACCTCGGCCCATTTAAAACACCGGCCAAAGAATCTGATGCTGGTCATATGCCACCCGAATTTAATACCAGCCAGCTACAATACCTTCAACAGCAACAAATTGGCAAACAGTGGACTTGGTCCGCTATCCGGCCATCGGTTGTGGGTGGAACGGCACCTGGAAACCCAATGAACCTTGCACTGTTGATAGCTGTATACGCTACTATTTCCAAGAAATTAAATATTCCGCTTCGTTTTCCAGGCAAAATTGGCGCATACCACACCTTACTCGAGATGACAGACGCTACTTTATTGGCAAAGGCAACTGTATGGGCAGCAACAGAACCTCAAGCGACCAACCAGGCGTTTAATATTAACAATGGAGATTTATTTCGCTGGAAAGATCTCTGGCCCAAAATTGCAAAATATTTTAATATGGAAGTCGACGCGCCCCTCCCCTTAAACCTACAAACTATGATGTCCGATAAAGAAAATATATGGGAAGACATACAGAAACAACAGGGATTGAATTATAATTATCAGGAAGTCTCCGCCTGGGCATTCGGCGACTTTGTCTTCTCTTGGGATTACGACTTTTTTGCGGACGGTAGCAAAGCACGAAGATTCGGTTTCCATGAATACATTGATACCGAGCAGATGTTTTTTCGGTTATTCGATGAGATGCGGAACAAACAGATCATTCCTTAAAGAGAAACCTGTTTCATGGTGGTCTTTATTGCTGCCATGAAACGGGAAATGAAGTCCAGCATTTCAAGCAGCTAGCTATTTGAAATATTAAAATGAAAAATTGATTTGTCTGGTTACAGACAACTGTAGATTTACATTCGTGACTGTATAGTCCTTTTTTGTCTCAAAAAAGTTCATTTTATTATTGATCATCATTCCGTAAGTGAAAGACCAATCATTCTTGGTGTAACTGGCCACTGTCCTGGCCAATACAGTTGGGTATACTTTAAAACGAAAGTTCCGAAAATTTTCGACATCGTTTCCAATGTTAAAACCAATCGTTGTATATGCCGTGATGAGCCAATGCTGACCCAGGGCCCAGGAATGTGCATACCCTCCTTGTGCTCCGACTTGAAGATTGTCAAGATTTTGCACAAAACTACCGTCAAGCCCTTCAAAATCCCGCAGTTGATGCCAATACACATTGGCTCCTAGCAGGAAGCTCCCTGCACTCTGAACCTGTTGCTCGCTTCGTTCAAAGGCTGCTTTTAATGAAAACCGCGTGTGATTGAACACATAGGTCTGCTCGAGTCCCATCTGATTGATTTTCATCGCAGGAAAAAGCTTAGTATTCTTTCCATCCACGGCAAAGAATCCTTTATAACGCTGAAAATAGATATCTGTTACAAATTTTCGACCATAGCGATGCACCTGAAAGTCTGTCGAACTCGTTTTACCGTATGTCTTGTCTTTTAATGAAACAATCTTTGTGCCCACAAGAAAATTAATCATTGTATTCCGGATCCCCAATCCCACTCCGATTTTCAAGGGGTTATTCGGTTCAAAAGTTTTATCTTCAGTGGTCATATTGACTGCGCTTGTAGAGAGATAACTCGTTATCCAGGATGCATTGGGATAGGTATAAATAAATGTTGTGTCTATCTCCTGCCCCTTCGTGTAATGACAGAATAAACATAGGATAAAGAACAGCAATAAATTCCTGCGCATCAATAATGGGCATAAAGTTTTCAATAGTACAATCTGTATGAATCTATCCAGTGAATATACAGCTTATCTCGTAAAAACAATGAGTTTCCGGCGAGGTCCTTATCACATTCTTTTTTTTCGAACCAAGAAATCCAATGAAATTAGAAAACAAAACAAACTAAATCAGTTAGATAAATAATTTAAAATATTTATTTTTAAATTATTGCAACCTAAATTTCACTTATGGGTCTTATTTGTCCGTGAACACAGAAACAGCTATACAACGTCAAGCAGACCGGGAACTAGTCTCTCAGATCCTCCAACGGGATCCGCATGCTTTCCGTAAGCTTATCGTTGATCATGAGAAGCTCGTCGCGCATTTGGTTTACAAAATGATCCCCGTCGCTGCAGATCGCCGGGACATTGTACAGGATGTCTATATTAAAGTTCACAATAATCTAAGACAATTCCGTTTTCAGAGCAAATTATCGACCTGGATCGGACAGATTACGTATAACACCTGTTTGCATTATCTTCAGAAAAAACGCCCTATCCTCATGGAAAGTTTTTTTGAAAATGCTGATTCGTCTTATACAGATTATAAAATGTTACAAGCAGCTAGCAACGAAACAGAAAATAGGCTTTTTGCTCGCGAACTCAGCCAGACAATAGCACAGGCTGTGGCACAGCTCTCCACATTATACCAAACCCTGATCGGATTACATTACCAACAGGAATTGAGTCTACAGGAGATTTCAGAAATCACACAATTACCGGAGGGTACCATAAAATCTTATTTGTTTCGCGCACGCAAGCAATTAAAAGATATTCTACTCAAATCACAAAAAAGAGAGGAACTATGAACAGTACACATTTAACAGAAGAACAGTTGCAGGCTCTTGCTGATTCCACTGACGATACAACAAGATTGGAAATGGATCATATTTCCACCTGTGCAGTATGCAGAATCAAATTTGAAAACTATCAGTTGATCAACTCTACTATCCAAGAATTACCCATAGCAAGCTTTGATCCTGATCTACCCGATTATATTGTCGGCATGCTAATCCCCAAAAAGGCTCCAATTCATTGGGCAGCCCTCCTTGTGGCAGCCTTAGGTGGTATATTGGTTACAGTTGCTGCTGTTATCTACGGGAAACAATTTATCACGTTATTTATTCAGCTTCCCAATATTTTACGCTATTGCTTTGCCCTCCTCCCACTTTCTTTAATCAGCGTACAGACCATACTATCCCTCATCAGATATCGACAAAAAATGAACACCATCATAAAAAAAACAGATTCCTTGCAACCTAAATTGGATTGGTGGGTCTGATATACTATAAAATCAATTGTATGAAACGCATTTTGAACTTAACATTGGTGCTGCTTACAGTCAACACTATGCCGACGATGGCTGCACAACAAGCTACTTCAGTGATGGAAGATAAGGAAGTTGTTTTTTTCTCGCTCAACGCGATTGCTGTTTTGCTGTCCATTTGGATTGCTTCCTCTTTTTTGCTTAAGCTCGTCAAGCTCTTCTTAAACGATCGTTTGCGCAGAACCCTGATTGAAAGGAATGCACCTTTGGAGATCGTTACTGAGATCCTTCCGAAAGAAAACAATATTGTAGAACTAGCCTTAAGCTGGTGCTGTGTATTATTTGCGGGATCTGTCGGACTCACGTTATGCTATTTTACCCAACCCCTTGGTTTTCACTCAGCCATTATCCTGAGTATGAGCTTAGCATTCGGTTTACTCGTTTACTATTTCATCCGTAAACATAAAAATCAATCATGAAAACAAATTACACCCTTATCGCAATAGCTATGCTATGTATTGGCTTATTCGTATCTGGTAAAAAGCTATTTGATCAATTTGCTCTCAATCATTCCAAGACTACTGTTATTTACAATGAAGTTGGCCCGCTCTGTACCTTAACGGCTAGTTTTCCAAAAGCAAAAACTGCATCAATTGGCCAATACATTAAATCCTGGAGCGAAGAAGCTGGTAAAGCTTTGGTTTTGTCAGGAGATACGGCGATATTATCATCCGTTAATGGCCCCCATTACAAGCTCTATATGGATGAAACAAACCTAAAAATCATCGCAAATCGCAATCAATTTGACCGGACTGCATATACCCTCATGAAAGACGACTACAAATTGCTTACAGATTTTATTACAAAGGGAAGTGAGCCAAGCAATTAAAAGATAAAACAGATGAAAATAACAACACAGCTTCTCGCCCTTAGTTTGAGTTTTGCCGTGTTTATTACCTCCAAAACTCAAGGCCAACAAAATCTACCTGTGATTCAGGCCAGCAAGCCTATGGTAAGTATCCGTGATGGAAAGTTATTAGCTAAGGATGTATGGAAATTAACCCCGACAACCGCACCTGATATTTACTATGCACAGGTGCCGAGAGCAGAACGTAAGATCACATTTATTACTGATAAGGATTCCATTTCTTTTACGACTACTTATGGTAAAACCTATGATTTTATTATATTAATGAACGGACAGGATCGTATTCTGACGCGCATATCGGCCAATTATGAGCAACTATTAAATCCGACCGTACGCTCTAAACCCGCGATACAATCGTCGGATACCATTCCCTTTTTTATGAAAAATAGTCGTCTTTATTTTAAGGGAAATCTCAATGGCTACAAAAACTTGACGATCATGTTTGATCTAGGGGCGGGTATCACCTGCCTCAGTGAGCAATCTCCTGCAAAAGCGGCCGTCAAATTTGATGGTCACATCAGCGTCCAGAATACGGATGGGACAAACAATGAACCCAGCGCCAGTACCAATAGTTTAGAAATTGGTGGATTACGCTGGGATAAAGTTCCGTTGGTACAAATCCGAAATCTAGCAGATGGTGAAGATATGATCATTGGAAATTCACTGTTCCGGGACAAGATTATCGAAGTTGATTACGAGAAAAAGATTATGATCCTAAGCGATCATATAAACAAGAATCTACAGGGTTATCAAGTTCACTATGTTGACTATTTCCAACATCGCCCCCGATTTGAAGTCAATATCAAAGTCGGAGAACGGGATTATCCCTTTCATTTTCTATTTGATACCGGTCGGGATGGCAGTATGCTTATTGGGGACGATTTTACAAATCGTTATCATCTCTGGAGCAAATATCATTCGTTATTTTCTTTTGGCAGAAAAAAGATCATTGTCATCCCGGAGCTCAAAATCGGGAGCCAGGTATTTAAAAACATTGTAACCAATACCAATAATCCCGATTATCCGAATGCCAAGCAAAGTTTATTGGGTAATAAAATATTAAATCAATTTAATTTTATCCTAGATAACCGCAGCGGCAAAATATATTTGAAAGCAAACAAATACCAAAATGACAACTACAGCGCATACAATGAGTTTAAGCTGGCAAGGATGTTAATTGTAATCTTGATTATCGGACTGTTGCTCTTTATAGGCTATCGTATCCGAAAGTCATATCTTCGAAAAAGGTCCTTGCTATAAACTCAATTTTCACGCTGCCTACATTTCAGGAAACCTATCTCCTACGAGATTAAGCAAGATATTAAATTCTAAATATGCTTTCAGATTGGCCAAAACGAGTGTAAACCCTTCGGTGCTATCGCGCACCTCAGCGATCAGCTTTTCGGGCGTATCATGTTTGATTTCATTGGTTACGGATACAAATGTTCCTCCTTTAATTTTATTGAATTTCCATTCAACAATGGAGGGGCTGTCGTGATTACGCCAATTGAAAATAATTTTTTGGTTTTCAACGATTTCCAGTACATCAACATTAACCTTATGGTTATACATCTCCCACTCCCATTCAATATTCTTTCCTTTTTCTAATTTTCCCGAACTCTTGGTAAACCAGATTTTAGTAGTAATCGCAGGGTCTACCATCGCTTGAAACACTTCAGCGACATCTTTCCGGATAAACATTTCTGCTTTTGCAAAATTCTTATTCATTTCTCTATATTTTGTGACGGATAATGTATCTATTTATTCAAATGGAGAACTCATCAAATTTCGATCAGTTTTAGGATGCGATATCTCTATCTATAATACATTTAAAAATAGTAATTTTCTTGACAAACAGATAATTCGTAAATATTGTGCAATCCATTGAGATTGACATCAGCCGACCATAAGCTGTTTAAATAACGTACAAAAGAACGATGTGATAAAGCTCGTTCTTTTGTATGTTAATTGCCTATAGTCACAAAATCATTTAATAAAGTGACACTACCAGGGACGATAAAAACTTCATCATAACCTTCCCCCCATTGTTCTTCACCAACAGAAAGTACACCAACGATGCGTTCTCCCGGCAAAAAGCTGTAATCTGTCAAATCTTTAAAAAAGCCTAAACGACCATATCTTCCGCTGTTTGGCAGGGCGGGAAAAATGTCTTCTGCGGTCCATTTTTTATAGGAATAAGGTACTATATTTTTTCCCTTCCTGACTACATCATAAGTATAAATTTTCCCTTCTGGCAGTGGGGGTAATTCAACGGTCACAAATGATTGTGATAGGGGTATGCTAACTCTTAGTTCTGGACTTAAATGTGTCACTTCTTCTGTCATTTGGTCCCGTATGTAAAAAACGAGATCCACATCCCCGCCTAAAAACGTACTTTGTCCAAATTCGATTACGGGTTTGAATTTGAAAGTCAATGACATACCTTTTGGATTTTTTAAAGCAGGTAATGTCATGTTCTCAAGCACCTTTTCTCCATCCAACAAGAATTTCAGTGTCTTATTTGAATCGGCATCCATGAGTGTTTTGGTAAAAATCACCTCATTCTTACCTTTAATTTTGACCGAAAGCTCTCTTTTTTGATCTTTATCTAGGGGAATTTCTAATTTACGGGTAAGTTGTCCCCCAGAAAAGGTTTGAGCGACTATTTTCCCATCTATGAAAAATTCTACATCCCTATCAATTGGATTTACATATAAATTGTAAAATATACTTTTATCATATATTTTGCCATTATCATACAATATTCCAATTTGATGATTGAAAATAGCAGGGTCAATGTCATAACTTCTTAATATTGTAGTTTTCCCTTTTTCTCGAACTTGAACTTTTTGATCTCCTTTTACAATATTTACTTTCATTGATTTGGGAAATGTGTGAGATGCTCCTTTTGTGCTGTCTAAAATCACATTATTATAGACAAATTCCAAGGGTACTGAAGTAGACCCATTAAAGGTTACTTCCACAATCTTCGCACTAGCCGCGTCATAAAGCTCTCCTTTCTGACAGGCCTGTAAGAAAATTAAGAAGAATCCTAAAAGGCTTATTAGTCTAATTAATGCTTTATTGTTGGTTTTCATTTAGATGATTTACTTTTAGAATATGTTATGGCATTCAATTGTATTCAAATTTTAACAGTGTACAAATCTATTACCATATTCATTGGTTGCAAAAAACCGGGTGGCGATTAAATCATCACCACCCGATAAATATTTTAAATCTACAAAAGCTTAATAGTTAAATTTTGCCCAAGTATATGTAAGACCTGGATTAAATCCAGCTTTATTAAAGAACGGTTGTGGAATACCAAATGCTGGAGCAGGAGCGCCGACCGGAGCAATTGTATTACTGCCCAAATCATTGTAACCCGCAGTTGCAGCCAAGGTAAATCCATGTATTGAAGTACTTTGAACACTGGTTGAAGCAGCAGTTGCATCACTATTGATTTGCAATCCTGTTTTATAACCTGTAATTTTTGAGTTTACTAAAGCTAATTCTGCACCACGACGCACAAACACACCAGATTTGAAACCAGGGGCAGTGATGCCAGTCTCATCCTCCGTACCAATAATGCGAACATTGCTGAATGTAGGTTTTGTTTTCGGCGTTAAAGTGAATCCGGTCGGATGGTTATCAATTTCAGAACCATTTGAATCACTGTTTGCAGGATTTGAACTCGAAGCACTATGTGAAGATGTTTTATTTGCAATTGCAATTGAGTTCGATATTGTACCTTGATAACCTAGGTCAAAATCAAACTGATCATCATCATTGGAGAACGCAACAAGATCAGAAGCATTCACACGACCTCCGAAAAATTCGAAACCATCATCCAAACCCCAAGCTACCTCCACATTGTTTAAAACTGTACCCGAACCAACAGCACCCAAAGTCAAACCATTGACCTCATTGTCAGCAGACAATTTGTATCCAGCGTACTCAATACGTACATATCTAAACACACCACTACTTTCGGCATTGTTGGCGTCTGTGTTACTTCCATAATAATTTGCAGGAATATCTTGCAATCCTTCGATCAATTTGCTACCATTATTTGTAGGCTCATTCGTACGTGCATTTCCCAAGATAATTACACCACCAAAATCACCGGCTTTTCCAACAGTCGCATTATTACCATCCAACAGGTTACGGCTTGTGAAGACAATTGGATTAGTAGGTGTTCCCGAAGCGTTAATTTTAGCACCTTTTGCAATTACCAAAACACCATTTGCGGTGCCACCAACAGTATTGGCAGTTGACTTAATATAAGTACCAGCTTGGATAGTCAATGTTACCCCACTTTTTACAGTTACAATTCCAGAGATTTCATACACATTGCCCGAAGTCCAAGTTGTATTAGATGTAATATCTCCAGAAACGGTCACCACAGGTAGTGATGACTGCGTGTAATCAGCAGCGGCAGTACTGCGTTTCTCAAAAGTATCATCTTGCAGGGCATTGTCCTTATTACATGCAGTTAAAGCTGTTGATGCGATTGCTAGGATCGCTAAAGTTTTATTTAGAGTTTTCATTATTTTTAAATTTGATATTGTGTTAAAAGATTATTAATTTGTTGCCAAATACTTAGCAAGTCGGCTTGTTCATCGCCCTTGGCGATTTGCAAATTGGTTTGGTTTTCTTTTTAGGAAGCACATGACTTGTATATGCATTCAAGCGAGAGGTCCGTTTCAGCAAAGCCTTTCGCTTTTTTATTATAGTCTTCCACTTTATCCTCCTTTCTATTTGTCGATTTTTTTAAAATTTATATGTAATTGATGTTCCGAAGCTTCTTCCAAATCTTTGTTTGAACATGATAATATCCCCTTCATCATAATTTATATCACTGTATCCGGGCTTCAATAGTGGACCTCCTGTAGTTGCCCCACCATCTGATTCATAGCTTTTCGTATTGTTATAGATGACTGAAGCCGAATTTAAAATATTTCCAGCATTGATTTTTACTTCTAACCGGCTATCTAAAAATTTGTAGCTGACTTGGGCATCCAGGATTTCCCTTGGTCTTTCATACTCTGTTTCCTGAGTGGATTTTCCCACAAACGAGGTTTTTCTCCCAGAACGATTATAGGCCAAATTTATCCCCAAGCGTTCACCATCGTATTGCAGTCCGGCATTGATGAGATAGGGGCTTTGTCCATATAACGGTCGCTTCTGTTTTGATTCTACAAATTCTATTTCTCGCGTCTGCGGATTTTCGGTGGGGATCAGGGCCGCAACATCTGCTTTCTGAACAGTCAGATTACCGTATATAATCATATCTGCTAGTATGGCATCATCGTGGATAAAATTCAGCTTTTTCCTAGCTTCAAATTCGACCCCATAGATCTTTGCCCAAGCTGAGTTTTGTAAAGTATATTGCCAACTATAAGATGCTGTAGGCTGTGCCGCCACTTCAGCAGGTCTGTCAAAATATTTATAATAGCCACCAATGGAAATAACTTCTCCAAGCCCCGGAAACCATTCGCCTTTCAGATCCCAGCTTTTTATACCTGTGCTATTGATACCTATGCTTCCAAACATTCCATCATAAAAAGCGTCATAACGAAGGAACTGACTGTTTTCCATCATCTCCGGGCGTATCACAGTATTCGAAAATGCTGCCCGTAAATTGATTTGATTGGAGGGACTAAAGGTCAGGTTTGCCGAAGGAAGCCAGCGTAGTGCCCGTTCCTTTTTTAACTCAAAAACGGCAGTCGTTTCCTTTGGTTTTGGGTTGTTGATTTCTGTATACTTATAACTATCTGCTCGCAGCCCCCACACCAATCGCCATTGCGTCCCTAGTTTATGATCCAACATCAAGTAACCAGCATGATTTTGACTCTTTCCTTCATAAAAATCAAAGTTCCAGCCATCTATGAAAAACATAAATCCATTTTTCCCGATATTTTCAGGTTTAAAACGATCGCCAATAGTGGTAAATTTAAGGGACTGATCAAAAGTCTTATTATCTACCCCCATTGTTGCAATTTCAAAATTAAACTTAGCACGTCTCTGTAGTCCAAAATAGCCCAATTTAGCTGTGCTAAGCACTTCCCCTAACTTAAAAGGATGACTCCCTGATGCTGCCCAAGAATAATGTGTTTCATTATTTGCATAATTATGACGGGAAGCTGGATCTATACGACCTTCAGTAATTTGCGTATAGCCGTAGATAAATGTCCTGTCATTAACAACATCTTCTGTAAGCCCCTGTGTTAAAATCCCCATGTCCTTGTCCTTTCGGTCTATTCCCGATCGCGCCACTTCCCAATCTATTTTAAAATCCTGGATCTGATGCTGTGCTGTAATTTTATTTTGCAGCAATGTCGTAAACGTAGGTACATTTACTTCTCTGATCCGATCAGCTTTATTCTCTATATCTCCGTCGGCATCGATACCTTCGATTCGGGCAAAATTATTATCAAACACATGGGTCCAGGTATTACGGGATGAAAACCGATGTTTTCCCAATTGTAAACCTATATTAAGGACAGTTCCCAAAGTTGAATTAAAGTTGTAAGATTTTCCATGATTAACGCCATCAATTTCATCATACCAAGAACCACGTTTGATTTCTTCAATATTGTTAATATTTTGAGCGTTACGATAGGTTACAGCACCCGTAAAGCCCAATTTACGAAGCTCTCCACCTTTGAGGTTATAGAGTCGACCGATGGTAAACTGATAATTTTGAGAAGGCAGTGCCTTATAACGGTATAAAGTAAAATTGTCTGTTGTAAAGCGCTTACTCTGCGCCACAATCTCGTCTATAGGTGTCGCTGCATTAGCGATATGTAAGTTTTTTGGGAAGCTCCTTCGACCATCATCAAATCCTAGATAATCATGTTTACCCCGTTTAGGGCTCAAAAAATCCTTTCCAAAAGATTGGTCATTGACAGAAGCCCCGACACCAAATGTTGTAAAATTACTGGATGGAATATCTTTTGTATTAATCTGAATTAAACCGCCTCCAAAACTCGTGTTCATATCAGGCGTAATGGATTTCGCGACGACCACATTATCCACAATACTATTGGGCACCATATCAAAGGAAAAGTTACGCGTCCGGGCTTCGGTACTCGGCAGTACTGTGCCATCTAAGGTAGCAGAATTATATCGCTCACCAATTCCTCTCACAATCACAAACCTATCGTTGATCGTCGAAACACCTGAAATACGCTTCAAACTTTCACCCACATTACGATCGGGTGTCAGCGCCATCTGTTCTGCCGAAATACCATTGCTGATTTCCGAAGCATTCTTTTGTCGCGCCAATAGTCCTGAGATGCTGGCTTTTTTAAAGGAAGATGTTACAATCACCTGGCTTAGCGTATTTGCGCTTGCTTTCATGGCGATATTTAAGTTGGTACTCTTCCCATCAACGATTTTTATATCTGTCACCCGCTGACTTTCGTAAGAAATATAGGTGATATCAATGGTATATGTCCCTGCTTTTAATTCGATATTAAAATTTCCTTTATTATCGGTCATGGCAGACTTTCCCACTCCCTGTACGATGACCGTAGCACCGACCAATGGGTCGCCGCTTCCGTCAACAATAGTTCCTATCATTCGTCCGGGGCTTGCCGGGGCTGGTAATTTAAAAAGGACAACTGTATTGTTGCTCGCTGCTTTGAAACCAACGTTACTACTAGCCAAAAGCTGTTTTAAAGCAGTTTCCACAGTATAATTTTGAGCATGTAAACTCACTTTGGTCTGGGCCGAAAATATACCGCCATCGTAATTGATCTGTAGACCAGATGCCTTCTGCAAATCTCGTAAGGCATTAGTAATGGGTACTGAATTAAAGCTTAGGCTCACTTTTTTCTGAAGTCCCTGTGCATAAGCACCATTGAAAACCACAGGAATAAAAAACTGTAATATACCGAAGACTGCCAATAAGATGACCTGCTTCCAAGATTTTGAAAATTTTCTTTTGTTTTGAGAATATATGCTTATATTCATGGAATTCAACGATTTTTTAGTTATTCAATTGATTAGAAATTTGTTTCTCGAACCGTTCTGTTGGTCCAGAGCGGTTCTATTTTCTTTTTTGTTTCTCGTTCGTTGTTATAGCGTTATCCGCTCCTTATACTGCGATTATATCATGGGCATTCCTTCCTCCATAAGGTGATTGAATTTTCGTCATTGATCCGATAGCTAAGTTTCCCTCCGCTCATCATTGCTAACTGCTCCATAATCTTTCCGATAGGTTGGTTGTCAAAACTGGCGTTAATACGATAATTATCAAATTTGCACGAGCCCTTGATATCAAAATGAATGTTGTAATACCGGCTTAATTTCTTTGTTATTTCTCCAAGGTTGGCATTTCGAAAGCTCAGACGGTTTTCTATCCAACTATTAAATGATGCGGGATCCTGACCTTTTTCGACAACGAAATCCATCGTCTGCTGCTCATAGGTCAGACGCATTCCTGCAGTTAGATCCGCCAGCTTTTTCGATTGGTGCGTCCCATTACGACTTACACGGACCTTTCCACTGCGCACCGAGATCATTTGATTTTTATCTTTTGGATAAGCATAGATATTAAAGGAGGTACCCAACACTTGTGTGCTCACTTGTCCGGAATGTACAATAAATGGACTGCTGGTATCTCTTTTAACCTCAAAAAAAGCCTCCCCGGTCAATATAACTTCTCGCTTCTGTCCTTTCACAAATTGGTCAGGCCAACGTAAAGTGCTTCCCCCAGCCAGATAAATAATACTACTGTCACTTAATCTAATCTTTACTTTTTGACCATCAAGAGTCGTTTTACTCGACCATGCTATGCTTGTGGTTTGCATAGCTTTTTCAGGTTTCTGGAAATAAAACCAGCTCGAAACAACTGAAAAGACTAATACTGCCGCCGCCGCATAATACCATTGCTGTACTATCCTGACTGGCTTTCTTTTCTTATCTTTTGGAATTTCTTGCAAGATCTCAGCAAACGCGGCCTCCGTCTCAGCGGTCTCCTCCCGATAGGCAGGTTCGCCTTCCCACAGATCAGCCATCATCTCTGCAAAGAGCTCCATATGCTCTTCGTCCTGATCTGTCTCCAAATAGTGCAACAGGATCTTTTTCTCCGCCGGGCTTGCCTGCCCTTGTCGGAAACGTTCCATGATGCTTTTGATGTATCCTTTATCTTGCACTTCTTTTTGCTTATTTAACTATAGAAAGACTGGCAAGGGAGGAACGGCTACTCGAAAGAAAAAAAAATATAAATAATTGATTTTAAGAAAAATTGGCACTTAGATCAAGGCCAAAACCAAGCTCAAGATACAGCCAAATGCTTCTGGGTAGCTATTATGATAATAGGCTCGAATCTGGCGCATGGATTTTTTGATGTGATTGCTCACCGTATTGGTAGAAATCTGTAGTTGATCAGCAATTTCCTGATGACTCAATCCTTCTTCCCGACTCAGTCGATACACCTTCTGTGCCTGTTGCGGCAGGGCCTCAATCGAACGTGTTAATACCGCATAGCATTCTTGATAGTCGATATATTGTGCGGTGGAATCCTGGTGCTGCTCAACTCTGCTTTGCGTTTCGAGAAAATTATCGTAGCGCAACTTTCTTTTCCAAGTATCGAGCATACTGTACCTTACCATGACAAATAAAAGGCTCTCAATATTTTTGCTGGCATCTATTTTTTCGCGATTTTCCCAGAGCTTGACAAATACCTCCTGTGTTAATTCTTTAGCACCTTCTTGAGAACGCAAAAACTTGTAAGAAAAGCTAATTACTTTACTACGCATACGAAAATACAGCTCCTGAAATGCGGCGGTATCTCCCTGACGTAATTTTTCCAATAACTGTTCGTTTGTTTCAATTGCTTTCCTTTTCATAACAAGTATATTGATGGTAATGACCCAAAGCTAAACAGCACCTATTAACCCACAGTTAACACCAGTTTAAGTATGTGTTATATAGTTGTTAATATATAAGCTGTTAATTGTTTATTTGTAAGATCTCGTGATTGGTCTGCTCCTGTTTGCTATCTGTCAGTATCCGCAGTAAACTTACCGAAGACTGTTTGCTTGCTCCCCGTTTGTCCATACTCTTGCTTCCTCCAATGAGTGCAATAGCGTGTTGAATCAAGGGGTCATCAAGAGAAGGCAGAACTTTTAATGGTAAAGCTTCAAGTTCGTTGACATGATATTGCGGCACTATTCCAGTAGCATAATCTCCCGCTCCAAACGCATTGGACAGTTTGTAAATAATCGGATGCATTTCCCAAGAGATCGTTTTTGTGGGCTGCATATCTTTAATTGCAAATGAAGCCTCATCTTTTCCTCTCGTCTTCTCTCCTATCGTGATGACATTCACATAAGGTTTGAGGTTATTGACCAATATCTCAGCAGCTGATGCTGTTGTGGCGCTCGTTAGAAGGTAAACTTCTTTTAATTTCAGGCTGGTTTCTAAGATCTGGTTGTATTGCAATGTACCATCACTTGAAGCACTCTGACCAATACTTTCTGTTTTTCGCCCGCCATTCTTATTACCTGTATAGGTGATAAAAGCTGTATGAAAAGGTAATCCACTTATTAATCCGGCAATACCTGCTGCCTCCGCCACCTGACCGCCGGGGTTATAGCGAAGATCCACCAAAAGAGCGTCTATGTGTTCATTTTTAAAAACGGTAAAATCCAACATAGCCGACTGTACTATACCGCGGCTAAAATCATTGATATAGAGGTAACCAATTGTCTTGGCGTTCAAGCGGAAAATCTCCCGTAATATTGGCTGTTCCAGTAACATACCCCTGCTTAAATCCACAGTTTGGATATCCTTCAAGGAATTATTTTCCAAAGCTGCTAAAGTCAGTTGCCCTTTGTCTCCTGTTAACAGTTCGTTTTGAAGAACAACAGCATTTGAGGCTGTCAATTGCTGTCCATTGATCTTACTGATATAATCTCCCCGCTTCAATCCATTTCGGGACGCGGGTGAATCGTTGTAGACGTATTTGATGACGGCAAAGACTAGCTTACCATCAGCACTGCTCAAGGTACTATAATCAAATCCAAATTGACTCCGGTTGGATTTTGGAAAGCTGCTGGGATCCGATGGATTCACCATATAAGAAAAGCGGTCATTCTCGTGCAATAAAGACCTGAAAAACTTTTGTGGTTCCTGATCCATGTTGATCTTTTTTGGGAGAGATTCATTCCACAAATAATAGCGGCGAAGGCTGTCTAATATCCAGCTGTTGACATAGGCATTGGAACCCACAGGATAACTTGGCGGATCTTTCTTGCAACCCAAAAATTGAGCGACAAAAACGAAAATAATCAAATTCAATATGTAATAGACTCGTCTCATGATATTCACGCTAAACGTTGGTTTGACCACTAAGGCACAACAACTTAAACATCTAACATCAACTTATCATTATGACTATATTAAGTTTTAAATGAAAAACATACACATCTGTTGAGATAAATCTAACAGCGTTTTGAACAAGGAAATTAGGCTGTTAAAATATCGACAAAAGGGACTCACTTTATATAGAAAAAAATCTGAAGCCTAAATCTAGATCAAAACAGATTAAACACGTTTTTTTAAAGACTATCTACCAACTGGATAATAGGGAGTTATACAGAAATTTAAAGTTTTCAAGGGACTTTATTGTAAATAGCTTATGGACAAGTTCGCCCCATGCTCGCCCTGCTCCCGACTTGTAAAAAACATGTCAGCACAGTGAAAGCACCTTAAAAAGGTGGACTCAACGTGGACTCACTGTGCACTCAATCTGCTTACAGGTCGAACTTGGTAATAACCTGGTATTAACTTGCTCCCTATTAAAGCACTCCGCCAACCGAAAACCAACACTAGACATCAGCAAGAAACCTGCTTATTCTTTCCTTACCTGAATCCCCTGGTTCTGCCATCTGAAAACTTAATTGCTATCATGCCACTGGCGGATTAGATTTTGTTTTATTGTTATTTTATACTTACTTTGAGAAGGTTTTTGTGGGATACCTATTGTAAACAGAATTAAACTATGAATTTCTCCGCCTGTTCGGATCAGCAAATTTTTGAATCAGTTTGTCAAGGTGAGGAACGGGCGCTACAACACCTGATGCATCGCTTTTGGCAACCACTGTTCAAAACAGCATCCGTCACCATGCAGGATCCCGAAATATGTCAGGAACTTGTCCAAAATGTGTTTATCAATATATGGCGAAACAGGGAGAAAATAAATCTTAGATATTCCATCAAAACTTATCTATTTGGCTGCATTCGTTACGAAGTGTTCCGAAATGTCAAAAAGAAAATGGATTATGTCGAATTGAAAGATTTAGATGAGGACTATGTTGATTCCTTCAACCCATTGTTGAAATTGGAGTACAGTGAACTGCTGGATTATCTGGATCAGATGATCAACCAACTTCCTGACAAATGTAAGGAGATCTTTTACCTCAGCAGAATGGAGCAGCTAAGCCATAAGGAGATTGCTGAGAAGCTGAATATTTCCGTAAAAACAGTAGAAAACCAAATTTCTATTGCATTGAAACGATTAAAACAAGGTATGCAGAATATGCACATCTTTTTTCAAATTTTCTTTTTCTAATAAAAAACTGAAATACAACAAATTACAGCAAATACAATCTCATAAAAGACTCTTTTATATTTTCTTTTTAAAAAAAAGTGCAATTCCTTTTGGGGGTTAATTGAAAAAATGAACTCTATAAGAACGAATCAATTATAGATTTCATGAAAAAACCTGAAATTATAGACTTAATCAAGAAAATTTTGCGCAAGCAATCCTCTGAAAATGAACTACGTGAAGTAGACGACAGGCTCTTGGATGCATATCATGATACTACTTGGGACGAAGATAAATTCGGTCCTGCAGAAAATATAGAAACACAGATTAAGCTCAACGTAGAACAACTTATTCAAGCGGAAGCGGGCAATACAAAAAAAATAAGCATTTTCCGTCGTTACCTCCCCTATGCCGCTTCTTTTTTATTGGCTGTTTCCAGCATTGCAGGATATTATTTTTTTAAAGGTCGAAATTCAGACTTACAAGTTACAAATCCGCGGGCGTACCTGAATCCGGGCGCAGAAAAAGCTTCTTTGAAAAATTCAGATGGCAGCAGCCTGGATCTGCAGCAACAGCAGGTTGGAGACACTGTTCCTTTTGGAAAGCTGTTGTTTAAAATTGACCAGGAAGGCATTATTATTTATCAGGCAAAGACCGATAAAAAAAATATGGAATCTCAACTTGTCACCTTAGCAACCCCGAAAGGTGGTAAATATCAGATCAATTTAGAAGATGGCACCAAAGTATGGCTCAACGCCGAGAGCAGCCTGATTTTCCCGGAGCATTTTTCTGCTGACCGTCGTCTTGTTCAGGTCAAAGGAGAAGCTTACTTCGAAGTTGCTGAATCAAAACACAAACCTTTCATTGTAGCGGGCAATGGATTTGGAATCCGAGTACTGGGCACCAAATTTAGTGTATCCGATAGGGATAACCTCCATTTTGCAAAAGTCGCGCTGCTCCAGGGATCAGTACGTTTAACGTCAAAAGCAGGCCAGACGATGCTCAAACCCGGCGAGCGAGCAAAGATATCCACCTCAGGTGTTCAGATAGATCAATTTGATGCTGAATCCGAAATCGCCTGGAAGAACAACTATTTTATTTACAAAGATGAAAATATCAAAACTATTATGGCGGATGTCGCGCAATGGTATGATGCCGAAGTGATCTTTCAGGGAAATGACTGGGATGATGTAAACCTCAAAATGAAAGTCTCCCGAAGAGAGAATATTGAAGAGATTTTATCACTACTCGAGCTAACAAAATCAGTCAAATTTAAAATTGTGGAAAGGAGGATCTACGTTACCAAAAGATAAATCGAAAACTTAAGCCAGGATGCTGTCACATCCTGGCTACGAATAGAGTTTAAAAATTTTCTGTCAAAAATTAATTAACCTTTTAATTCTAAACAAAATTATGAAAATAATACTGGGAAAAGAACAGTACATGTTCTTAATTAAGACCCTATTGATTATGAAGTTCTATCTACTGCTCGCATTTTTTGGCGTTGTTCAGGCTAAAACTCCGGTTTATAGCCAAAAAATGAACCTACATTTTAAAAATAGTAAGGTCGACCTTGTTCTTGCAGAAATCAGCAAACAAGCCCAGCTTGATCTGCTTTACGATTCAAAACTGATCAAGAAGGCAAACCCTGTCACCCTTAATCTGGAAAATGCAACATTGAATGAAGCCCTGACAGCCTTGTTTCGAAATCAGGCACTTGAGTTTGAAGTCATCAAAAAGACGTTAATAATTCGTCCAAAAGAATCGGCTGGTACAAGTCGCACCGTTGAAGTGACCGAAAATCAAAAAGCCATTAATGGCTCGGTTAAAGATCAACAGGGAAAACCCCTAGCCGGTGTAACCATACGCATAAAAAACACACAAATCACAACCACATCGGATAGCCAAGGAAATTTTACCATCGCTCCGCCATCCGGATCCGGTCAGGTGATCTTAACATTTACATACGTGGGCTATGAGAGCACTGAACGACAAGCAGATAACAAGGACCATTTAAATATAACCTTGGCACTCGCCAATAATAATCTGGATGATGTCGTTGTCGTAGGCTATGGTACGCAGAAAAAGATCAACGTCACTGGTGCCGTGAGTTCAGTAAATATGGCCGATATGCGGACGCCAGTACCCAATTTATCGAATGCTTTAGCAGGTAAAGTTGCTGGTATTATTTCTGTTCAATCCAGTGGCGAACCCGGTTATGACAATTCGACCTTTACAATCCGCGGAATCGGGACCTACGCCGGTAATTCGTCACCTTTAATTATCATAGATGGTGTACAACGTGATGATGTCAATGGTGGTTTCGGTGGATCTTTCAATAATATTGATCCCGAAGATATTTCCAGTATTTCCCTATTAAAGGATGCTTCATCCACGGCAATGTATGGTGCTAAGGGTGCCAACGGTGTTTTGATTATTACCACCAAGAGAGGTGTCGCTGGCAAACCAAAAATTTCCTTTAAGGCAGAGACTGGCTTTTCCAGTTTTACGAAAACACCGCAAATGCTGGATGGAATAAAATATATGGAACTGCAGAATGAAGCACGGACAAATATGGGCTTAACCCCAACATATTCAGATGAATTGATCCAAAAAACAAAAAGTGGACTGGATCCCTATATGTATCCCAATGTGAACTGGATTGATGAAGTATATAAGAAGAATTCCATGCTCGCCAATGCCAACATCAATATTACCGGTGGAGGTGAATCGGTGAAATACTATATTTCGGGATCGTACTATAATCAAACAGGCCCCTATAAGGTCAGTAACTTAAACAATTACAACCCTAATCTCGATTTCAAACGCTATGATTTCAGGAGTAATGTGGATGTCAATTTATCAAAAACCACGTCCGTTCAGCTCAACTTAACGGGGATGTTGGTTAACTCGCGCTACCCAGGTATCGCTGCTGGTGATTTATGGTACTTAGCCTATGCGACTACTCCCGTTGCCTATCCGATTCAATATCCAGACGGCAAATGGGCGGGGCCACTGAGCGGTGGCGGTGCTAATCCATTAAATGAAGTTCAAAACAATGGTTATTCCAGCGAATTTAAACCTATTGTGCAGTCGGTATTGACCATTAATCAAAAATTAGATGCAATTACGGAAGGATTATCCGCCTATGCCCGGTTCTCTTTTGACAGTTATGGTGAATTCAATAACCGTCGGTCAGGGAAAAATGATTTATGGCAAGCGACAGGCAGAACACCTGAAGGGGAATTCATTTTTAACCAAAGCAGGGTAGGTCAGCAATTTTTGGACTACAGCCAGGAATCTTCTGGCCAACGCGTCATGTATCTTGAAGGTAATTTAAACTATGACCGCACCTTCAATGATCACAAAATCGGTGGGATGTTTCTCTATAATATGCGCAACCGTCTGGTCAGTTTATCGGGTAATGTTATTGGATCCATCCCCTATCGCAACCAAAGTTTGGCCGGAAGGATTAACTACGGATTTCGTGATAAATATCTTGTCGAAGTTAACGCGGGTTATACAGGATCTGAAAATTTCGAGAAGGGTCAGAAATTTGGCTTATTTCCTTCCGCTTCGGCTGGCTGGGTGATTTCCAATGAAGATTTTTTTGAGCCGTTGAAAAAGACATTTAGTTTATTAAAAATCAGGGGATCCTATGGTGTTGTCGGTAACGATAATATTGGTAATGCTGAAAATCGCTTCCCTTACTTAACGCAGATCGGTGGTGGCGGCTCTACAGGTTTTGGTCTCAATGGAAATTTGGTCGGCGGAAAAACGGAGAGAATATTGGGTGTCGAGAATCTCACCTGGGAAAAATCCTATAAAACCGGCATCGGTCTTGAAATCGGATTATGGAACAAGCTCAACCTGATCTTTGATGGTTTCGCCGAGCGTCGAAAAAACATTCTTATCGAGAGACAATCCATTTCTTCCATAGCCGGTTATAATAGTCTTCTTGTTTATGCCAATATAGGTGAGATGGACAATAAGGGGATGGATGCCAGTATTGAATACAACGATAACTTTGGGGATGTTGGGCTACGCCTTTTTGGTAATGTCACCTATAGCCGCAATAAAATAGTATATGCGGATGAACCCCTCAGACGCTACGGTTATCAGTCCAAGACAGGAACACGCTATGGCGAATATCAGGGACATATTGCCATGGGTTACTTTACGAGCAAAGAAGAGGTCGAGTCTGCCCCCCAACAAAAGTTTAACCCGGTATCTCCGGGCGATATCCGTTACAAAAACTTAAACCCTGAGGATGATAATGTCATCGATGCTTACGACCGAACCTACCTTGGAAAATCCTGGTTTCCTTCCTGGTTATATGGTGCTGGTTTTTCTGCATCCTATAAAAACTTTGACCTTTCCGTATTCTTCCAAGGGGTCGCGGACGTAGGTATTATGGCCAATGGCAGTGAAATCCCTGGAAAAGGTATGGGGGTTAATGGTGTCGGAGTCCTCCCTTTTTCGGGTCTGGGAATCTACCCCAACAATACCATGTCCATTGTTGAGGACCGTTGGACCGCCGACAATCCACGTCAGGATGCTTACTACCCACGTCTAACAATGGCTAGCGGCAGTGACAACAATTACATCAATAGTACACACTGGTTAAAAGATGGAGCTTATATACGTATGAAACAGGCCTCTGTAGGCTATAATATTAAAGCAAAAGGATTAGACAAACTTGGTTTCACCTCAATTTATGTGTATTCATCGGGTCAAAATCTCCTGACCTTCAGCAAATTCAAGCTCTGGGATCCCGAATTGGGAAGCAACGGTGCCAAATATCCATTAAATCGCATGATCACCTTCGGCATTCGGGCACAGTTTTAATCTAAATTTATACAATAACCATGAAACAGATAACACCAAAATATATCGCTACAGGCCTACTAGCACTGGTCTTATGCCAAAATATGCAAAGCTGTACCTATTTAGACAAGAAACCTGATAACCTCCTCACCTCAGATATGGTCTGGGAGACTAGGGCAAATGCAGAATCTTACTTAAACCAGATATATAGTTATATCGAAACACCTGTAGACGATTTTACTACCCTTGGTGCCAGCGATGAAAGTTCATGTAACATACCCGTTGTGAATGTTCGGCAAATGGCTGTCGGGAACTGGAATCCACAAAGCATGTACTGGCAGCATTATTGGAATAATGCATACGTCGCTATTCGGCAATCATTTGTTTTTGAGGAAAACATCGACAAGGTTCCCGAAGGTGCATTGAGCACAGAACTTAAAGTACAATACAAAGCCGAAGCAAGGTTTTTGCGTGGCTGGTTCTATTGGAAATTGCTACGTCAGTATGGTCCAGCGGTATTGTTGAAAGGGACGTTGGGTTTGAACGAAGATTTCAACAAATATCCCCGCAATTCTTTTCAGGAATGCGTCGATTACATCAATAGCATGATGGATCTTGCCGCAGCAGATCTTCCTGTGGTTTGGTCCGCCTCCTCCAATTATGGTCGACCTAGCAAAGGGACCTGTTTAGCCATAAAATCACAGGTGGCGCTATGGGCAGCAAGCCCTTTATGGAATGGGAATCCACGTTTTGCAAATTTTAAAAATAAGGATGGTAAGGCACTCGCCCCTTTACAGAACGATGCCAATAAATGGCAATTGGCCGCTGATGCCGCAAAAGCTGTTATTGACTTAAATGCCTATAAGCTCTTTACCAATCTGGATGAAGGAGATTCAAAATTCGATCCTTACCTGTCTTTCCGTAACCTCTTTTTAACAAACTGGAATAATGAGATTATTTTTTCCACGCACAAAGCGGACACTTGGCATTGGGGACATGAGAAAAGAAGTGCACCTGAACCCGGTGGGATTGCCATGATGAATGCCACACAAAATGTCGTGGATGCCCACCTGATGCGCAATGGTAAAACCATTGAAGATCCCAGCTCTGGTTATCGGGAGGACGGTTTCGTAGCAACGGATGATCCAGCCGACTGGGGCAAAAGTCGCGATGGTGTCAATAGAGGTTACATCGCTGGCAATTCAAATATGTATGTAAACCGGGAAGCGCGATTTTACGTCAATATTCTCTATAATGGTAAGCCTATCCTACCCGCACCGACAGCCGATGACCGCAACTTCTTTTCGTCAGATGCCAACAAGGATGGACGCGGAAGGGCCGAGTTTTATTATTCAGGAAAAGCCGGATTGGTCCAAAATTCAAATAGTGCCGATAAAACAGGATACCTTGCACAAAAAAATGTCAGTCCAGCCAGTAATATTCGCCAAGATCGAGCGGTATATCGTCCGTATATCCATATCAGATTGGCCGAAATCTATTTAAATTATGCCGAATCGCTAAATGAAGTTAATCCAAGCCACCCTGATATTCTGATCTATCTGAACCTCGTTCGTCAACGGGCCGGTTTACCTAAATTGGAGACAGTATATCCACAGGTGGTCGGTAATAAAGACGAACAGCGTAAATGGATTCTTCGCGAGCGACAAATTGAGCTGGCTTTTGAAGGCGACCGTTATTTCACGCTCCTTCGTCGACTGATGATGGGAAACCCAGCTTCCCGAGCAATATACAGGATGAATATCGCTTCAAACGATAATAATCAAGGGTTTTTTTATCAGGACTTCTATAAGAGAAACTTATTGCAAAACAGATACTGGGATGATAAAATGTATCTATTTCCTATTTTACAGGATGATATCGATAAGAACACGGCGCTTGTTCAAAATCCAGGCTGGTAATTAAGGTTTGAATTTTAACTTTTACTATTTATGAACCTTCCTATTTAAAATTTCATTTTTATCCCACAGGTACATGTAAATTTTAAAATAGGATAAGCTCCATCTGGCGGATGGAAAAAAAATTATTGACAGATGAAATTAGTATATAAAAGGATTTTATTCTTCCCCCTCCTCTCCTTTGCGATATTGGTGGGAATATGTTCATGTAAGAAAGATAATATGGGTGCAGCACATGATCCCAATGCGGCAATTATTGTCACGGAATTCCTTCCGAAGCAAGGTGTCTATGGAACAGAAGTTCTGATCAATGGGGAGAACTTTACAACGGACACCACGGCGATTTCCGTGAAGCTCAATGGCATCCCGTTAAAGATTATAGCATCAAACGGTACCCAGATCATGGCAATTATCCCTAAAAGAGCAGGTAGCGGACCTATTGAAGTCTCTATTGGCGGAAAAACAGGGACATCCAAAGATAGCTACAGCTATATCTATAAAAGAACGGTCAGTACCTTGGCGGGCAACGGAGCCGCGGGCTTCGTCAACGGGAAAGGTGCTGATGCAAAGTTCAATTTTGGTGGTGAGTCTTGGTATCGCAATGGCGGTATTGCTGTAGATGATGCGTTAAATGTCTATGTCACTGACCCCGGAAATCACTGTATCCGTAAAATAGATCCTGCCGGAAACGTAAGTACATTAGCCGGATCCCCAAGTAACGCCGGATTTGCAGACGGAAAAGGTGGTGAGGCGCGTTTCAGCCTCCCTTATGGATTGACCATCGATGAACAGGGGAACTTATACTGTGTTGATCCGGGAAACTGGGATATCCGTAAGATAACACCCGATGGTACAGCAAAGCTTGTCGCCTGGGCCGCAAGAGAGCCTTGGTTCATTACTTATGACCGAACCTCAAAAAAGCTATACTATAATTCTGTTACCTCCCCGGCTCCTATTTATCAGTTAAATACAGACGGTACAGCAGTAACGACAGTCATCGATGGATTGAATTTTCCAGCAGGAATGGCCTGCGGTCCGGATGGCAGTCTATACATCTGCATGCATGGGGACAACCAAATCAGAAAATACGACCCCAAAACCTGGAAACCTACCATCATTGTCGGTTCAGGTAAATATGGTTACAAAAATGGAGTCAGTGCCTCGGCTGAATTTGCACTTCCTTGGGGGATTGCCACTGATAGCCAAAACAATGTGTATGTTGCCGGAAATGGTACTGGCGGCGGCGATAGTAGCTCTCCTGATCAGAGCATACGTTTTGTGGATGGCAAAACATTCCAGGTAAGTACATTTGCGGGATCTAATATAGCGGGTTTTACAAATGCCGTCGGCGAGGCCGCATCATTTAACGTGCCTGAAGGTGTTACCGTAGACAAAAATGGTACAGTCTACGTCATCGACAAGAAAAATAATAGTGTCCGAAAGATCATATCTGAATAACATAGGGGGTGTCCGAAGCAGAACGATCGGACACCTCTTTTTTTCTTGACTTTTGTTTGTATTCCCAACAACCTCTCCTCAATTAATGCATTCTTAGAAGCTTCACTTTTACGTCTTCGACAGCTTCTTCAAATTTCAAATGACTTTATATGATTTTTAAGCGCCTATTTTCGTTGAGCTACGCACTATTACAGGGTCTGCTATTGTGCGCAGCATGCAGTCATGCTGATCATCTCGATAATATACCGGCCGACTCAGCCCTTAAAAAAAGCAAGTACGTTTCGGTCACAGGTAATGACCTGAACAAGGGTACTGAGAGCAAACCCTTTCGTACGATCGCTCGCGCTTTAGATGCGATATCACCGGGCGACACTATTTTTGTGCGTAAAGGTGTCTACCATGAGAAACTGTTGATTGCAAAATCGGGAAGTTTAGCTAAACCGATTACGATAAAACCCTATCCCAATGAAGCTGTGGCTATTGATGGTGAGGGACTATCCATTTCGGGCACAGAAGCATTGGTGACCATCAGAAATGCCCGATTTATTCAGTTTGATGGTTTTGAAATCCGAAATTTTAAAACACAGACCAAAGGCAATGATGTGAATGGGATTATTATTGATCAAGGTTCTAAAAACATAACGGTGCGAAATAATAGGGTCCATCACATTGAGAACAATGCTAGTCCACAGGATGGCAGAAGTGGGCATGGTATTCTGGTCATCGGCAATACCGCCGAGGCCTTACAGGATATTATTGTGGAGGATAATACGATCCATGACTGTAATACTGGTTATTCCGAAAACCTCACCATAAATGGATATGTCGATGGTTTTACGATTAGACGGAATAAAGTATACAATGGCGAAAATATTGGTATTGTTGCAGCGGGGGGATATGCCGCCAATGCTACAGCAAGCCTGAACTATGTACGAAATGGATTGATCAGCCAAAACGAAGTTTATGATATTGACGGTAGAACTGGTCCTATCCCCGCATTTGCCCAGCATAACGGGGCCATTGGGATTTACATCGATGGAGCCCGGGATATCATTGTTGAAAGAAACAGTGTCTATCGTTGTGGACGGGGAATTGGGCTAGTCAGTGAAACCGATCATTTTCCCACACGTGACTGTATTGTAAGAAATAACGAGGTTTATAACAATTCACTCGCGGGGATAAGCTTAGGCGGTTACCTAAATTACACAGGTGGTGGTACGCTGAAGTGTTATGTTGTGAATAACACGCTATTTCATAACAATATCGACAGGGGCTATTTTGACGAAATTGAAGGTGAAATACGACTTGTTGAAAACTGTATAGACAACATCATCCAAAATAATATTATTGTTACCAAGCCCAATAGCGTATTTATTCATAAATATACCAATACAGGTAAATCCAATGCGATTGACTACAATTTATACTTCAGTACCGGAGAAGGTCAGTGGATATGGAATGGGAAAGTCATCCGGGATCAACAAACCTGGAAATCGACCCTTATTGGCGATACACATACGATCTTTGGACAGGATCCGGGGTTTATATCAACGACACAAGCAGATTTTGGATTACGGGATTCATCTCCTGCCCTTGCCAAAGGGAATTTTATCAGTCAAGCAATCAATGGTGTATTGGATCTGAGTGGAAAGACAAGATCAGAAGCAAATCACATTGCGATTGGAGCATTTCAAAAATAATTGTTTAAAAAGAAAATAGGCCAGTTGACACAAACTTGTCTACTGGCCTATCTAGCGCTTAATTTGAATTATTTCCCTTTGATTTTAAAAATCGCTGGGTCAAATATTTTCGCACTGGGGTATCGTATAGTTTTAAACAGCTATAAGCGAGCACAATACTACCGATTACTACCGCTGCAGCACCGGGCAATGATTCCTCAAAGCTGAGGTTTTCATTTTTCACCCAAGCGTAATACAAATAGATAAAAGGATAGTGCACCATATACAAAGGGTAAGAGATATCTCCCAGGAATTTAGACAGTTTGTTTGTAAAACTGCCTCCTTTTCCAGAAGCCCCCAGAACAACTAGCAGTGGAAAAACCAGCACACAGCACAACGTATCATAGAGTCCATTCATCCAGAGGTTTTCAGCTCCCCCGATACGAGGAATCGCCAAAAGTGAAACAAGGATAATACTACAGATCCAAAATGCACCTTTAATCCGAAAAGGTTTAAAAACGCGCGATAAAAACAGTCCTGCTGTAAAGGAGAATAAAAGACGTAGGGATCCTGCTGTAAATTCTGTTCCGGTCAGTGAAAACCCTGCACAAATATCACCCAAAGGACCCCAGACTGCAAATATGGCTAATCCACAGCCTGCAGCGACCACAAGTCCCCCAAGTGCTTTTGTTGAAAATTTACGGATGACCAAAACATAAAGAATATTACCCATATATTCAAAAAACAAGGACCAACTTGGACCATTGAGTGGAAACATCTCGCCCAGGCCTCTTACCTCATGTCCAGGGAGAGCAGGGATCAACAGCGCATTTAATACCGTCGCTAGCAATAAAGCCGAAACAGTCACCTTTGATACATCCCAGACCGAACAACCCTGGAAATAAAACATAACAGCACCAATGATCGCCCCCATAACAACCATGGGATGAAGCCGTATAATCCGGCGTTTGATAAAATCCATCGTCGTCATCGTTCCCCAGCGGTCATCATAAGCATAACCGACAACGAATCCAGAGAGCATAAAGAAGAAATCGACCGCGAGGTAACCGTGGTTAATACGTTGATCCAGGTGGCTGGTTGCAAAAGCTTCGAAGATATGAAAACAGACTACTGTGATGGCTGCAACGCCACGCAAACCATCAAGCACGTTATAATGCGGCTTGGTATCAGCATAAGCGGAGGTAGAAACTGTTGTATCGGGCATAGAAATACTAAGATTAGTTTGATTGATTTCCTAAAAAACAAAGACGTAAATATAAACAAATTTCAAAAAATGCTGTATAATCGCCGCTCAAACGAATCTTTTCTTATTTGACAAGGGGAATATAGTCTCTCAAATAGACCTGCTCTTTCCGCATATCCTGAATATATTCCTTACTAAAAATTTCCAAAAGTATATCAGAAATGGCTGTCGTAGTCGGATTGTCTTCCTCGGGTTCACCAAATGAGAAAATCTGTTCCTCTGTTCTATCTTTCTTCGTTAAGAAATAATAAAAAGCCGGACTTTCCCAGCCTTTTACCCCTGAACCAGCTTCTTCTGATATGTTGAGGGCTGTATATGTTTTTTGTAGAAAATTCTGAAGACTCTGGTAGTCAGTTTTATTTTTTGATATTTTGCTCGCATATAAATAAGCGAACTTACCATCCTTATTTTCCGCCATAGCTAATGCAGGAAAAGCGATGCCATTTAACATGGCCAAGGTATCTTTCTCTTCGTTGTAGGACACCGTTTTATACCGGTAACCATAATATTTCTTCGGTTTTAGCTTCCTGGTCTCCCATCCGGAGGTAGACTCCAGATAAAAAGGTGTCGGCAAGCTTCCTTCACTATCAAAAATCGCGATTGTATCTTTCTTAAACATGGCTGTCTCAAAAGCCTCTTTTAACGCTTTCTTATCCATCTCTTTCACATCAGAAGCTAACATGGATTCCGTTTTTTTTATTTTCGGCGCATAAAACTCCGAAACATCAAAGCTGGGATCTAATTTGTCCAAGAATACAACCGCTGGATCCTGAGATTGACAAGAATATAACAGTGAGGATAAAAGCAGTAAAGAAAGAATGTTTGTATGTGTAGAACTAAATAGCTTCATAGAAAATTGCTCAAAATTATCTTTTCATCTTCTATCTTAAACCAGCGGTAAAAGATATCCAAATATACAGCGTATGAAGCGATATTAACACGAATATTTACAATCCGTATAAACTCATTTTAAAAACGTCATTTATTATTCCAAGGAGGGAGCTCATTTATTAGAAAGTAAAAAATAGTCCTTAGTCTATTTAGGATGCAGCGGCTATTAATTATATTTGAAAAAACATGAACCACAACCCTTTATGTCAATCGTTTACGACAGTATACTAAATCATATCAGTCAACACAGTATCTTATCAGAGGAAGAGAAAGAACGCTTGTGCGCAGCATTGACCTACAAAAAAATACGCCGCCGGCAATATTTACTACAAGAGGGAACGATCTGCACACGGGAATGTTTTGTTATCAAAGGTGCCCTGCGGCAATATGAGGTTAGCCCGACCGGCCGTGAGAATACCGTGCAATTTGCTTTTGAGAACTGGTGGATTTCGGATTGGTATAGTACCTTGCAAGCACAGCCTTCGGTTTACAATATCGATGCATTGGAAGATACGGAAGTATTCTTAATAGAAAAATGCAAGCTGGAAGAACTGTTTATTGAAATCCCAGCTTTGGAAAGCTATTTTCGGAAAATATTTCTAAAAGCATTCGTTTCCCTCCAGAAAAGAATACTATTCCAGCAGAAAACAGCTGAGGAAAGGTATCTTGAGTTTATGAAATGTTATCAATGGTTTGAACAACGTATCTCCCAGCAACATATCGCCTCTTTTCTTGGCATTACAAGGGAATCGCTGAGTAGACTCAAAGGACAACAGTATAAAAATATATAAATCTGTGATAAATCGCACCGGTTTTATTTATCAAATAGCACAGGTTAAGAGGCTAATTTCAAATTAAATTTGTTCATCATAAATCAAAGCAAGATGAACAAAAAAGTTAAACAATGGATGCTGTCAACAGATAATAGCTGGACAGCCTTTATTTTGCGGCTAACATTGGGGTTAGTGCTATTTCCACATGCAGCCCAAAAACTATTTGGTTGGTTTGACGGCCCCGGATTGCAAGGAGAAATTGCGTACATGACCAGTCATGTCAATCTCCCGATGTTCTTAGCCGTTAGTGCAATTGCGGTTGAATGCCTAGGAACGTTTTTTATCCTATTGGGCTTTTTGACCAGACTCACCAGCATTGCTATTTTTTTCCTATTTATTGGTATGATTGTGGTCGATCACGCCGCACATGGTTTTTTTATGAACTGGTTTGGAAAAATGCCGGCTGGTGCTGAGGGTTTTGAATACCATTTATTGGTCTTGGGTATATGTCTCGCACTCATCCTACAAGGTGGTGGCAGATATGCTCTGGATAAATTATGGAACTCAAAGTCCTAGAACAGTCGTGATCAATACTAAATTTGCTTAAATTTGCGTCTTATTTAGACACCCACAAAAGCGATATTTTTGCGATAAAGCCCATCGGTGTTTTTAATCAAGATATATGAATTTAGACGCTTTCAGTTCGCTATTGATCGACCATTTCAAAGAAATTGTGCCACTCACTGAAGCGGATATACTGTCCATTCTCCCAAAATTGGAGGTAAAAGTTGTAAAACGGAAAGAGTTTGTTCTTCAGGAGGGGCAGATTTCCAAACACATGCGATTCATTGTAAAAGGAAGTCTATATGCCTATTATATGGAGGAGAATGGCAAAGAACATATTGCGCAACTCGGGATAGAACATTGGTGGATCAATGATCTATATAGCTACCTGAGTGAATTACCATCTCGTCTATATATCCGTGCAAATGAGGATACCACACTCATACAGATCAGCAAACGCAATCTGGAAATATTGTATAAAGAAGTCCCTGCCCTCTCCGAGTTTTGGCGATTGAAAATTCAGCATGCTTATATGAATTTACAGGAACGTACTTTCGAAAATGTACGATCTGATGCGTATACCAAATACCGCAAATTTATCTCGGACTATCCTACAATTGAACAACGGTTTCCGCAATATATGATTGCCTCTTATCTTGGGATTACGGTCGAATACCTAAGTTATTTGAGAAAAAAACACCTGTCACGTCTTTCTTAAGATTTCTTAATTTTTATCCCCTCCGCCTTGTCTAGTTTTGCTCGTAATTCAAACGAGAGAACATGAAGACAACAGCTATTACACTTGCACTTTCTACCTTGGTTGCTGTGGCGACACATGCTCAGCAACTATCCTATACACCTGAGGTCGTCCTGGGACATCGTTCATACTTCTATATGCATCAGGTCAGTTACAAGATCGGTGACAAATTAAAAATCAACAATCTATCGCTTTTTGATACAGAATATACAAACGATAAAGAAAATATCTTTTTTATAAGAAATACGGCTTCCTATACGATTAATAAACGATTCACATTGAATGCAGCTTTTGGAATGAAAAATCCCGGAGCTTTCTTTAGCGCCTTTGTACAATATCGCGTGAGCAAACCTACCCAGTCTTTTTCTTACACTATAGGCAGCACTTATCAAAAAGGATTTACGCTCGAACAGTCCTTATCGTTTGAGTATACACCCTATTTAACCGCACAGAAACAGGCTTATTTCAGTTTACTTGCTATCGGCAATGTAAATACCAAAATGTACCAGCGGGGACTTCAATTTATACGTTTGGGCTTAAAACAGAACAAGCTTATGTATGGACTAGCATCCAATTTTGACCAATTTAATAACAGTAAAAAAACACTGGAAAATATCGGCGCTTTTGTAAAACACAACTTTTAAAAATAACATAATGAAGCCATCATGATTTATTCAATCACATTGGGGAATGAATAACCGAGCAAAGCGAGTTCATGAATACCACTTAAAACATACACTCGATGAATAAATCTGATAGCTTCATCACAATTTAAAAACAAATTTATACAGATGAAAAAAAATCTTGATTTAGGCATTCTAATCAGTAGAGTAGCTATTGGCGGTCCCATGTTGGTTTACGGGATCAATAAATTAATCCATGGCATCGGGTTCATTAGGGACATCATCGTCAGCATCGGACTGCCCTCATTTTTTGCAAATGGTGTATTTGTCGGCGAAATCATTGCCCCCATTATGATTATACTTGGTCTACGCATACGTTTGGCCGGAGTAGTATTCGCTATTAACTGTCTTACGGCTATTTGTCTCGCTCAAACCGGTAATATCTTAAAATTAAATGAATTTGGTGGCTGGGCAGTGGAGCTTTTGGTTATCTACATGCTGATTGGATTGAGTTTTCTATTTATGGGGGCAGGTAAATATGCCATTTCGACAAATAATAAATGGGATTAATCGCAGCGCATTAATTTGAAAGAAAAATGGGCTGTCCAAAAAAGATTTCGGACAACCCATTTTCTTTTATTTTATTCGTATCCCCCCTCTTTCACACATTCATTACTCATGGGGGTGTTTTTACTCTTCGGATTGCTTCTTTTCCGTTTATATCCTTATTGTTTGGTTCCTTCGAGTGTCGACACGCTCTTTGCTGGAATAGTTAAGCTATATACACCACTTGCAGTTGGCGCAACAATACCGGCGAGCCCCCAATGCCCTACACTGGTCGCTGTTGTCTGATAATTGGATAATTGTCCCCCCACAAAACCTGACAGATTGATATCCAACGGGACACTACTACTACCTGTATTTGTCACGACCATCGCAAATTTACCTGTTTGCGGGTCTTTATACGCGGATATAAGTAATCCATTGGCATTTTGTACCGCAACGTTGATACGCTTGTAATTCGCTTTAATAAATCTGGAATAATGCCCCATCACATCATAAGCCTTGGTAAATTCCAACGAACCATCACTTCGTGTACAGATCAAAGCCTCGTTATTTTGGAATGCGAGCATCCCGAGCCAGAAGACATAAGCACTGGCATCACAATCTGCCAGCAATTTGTGCATATTAACGGCAAGCTTCAATCCACCTTCAATTCCAGCATCATAGTTTCCGCCATCGTCCGATGCTTCGGTTACCCACATTGGTTTGCCGCCTGTGGAAAATGTCCACTTTGATGGGCTTTGGTTGAAACCTCTTTTTCCGCCGATCAACTCTGTAATTTCAACGTAACCATGTCCTGCCAGAATATCGACATTACTCCTGTCCATTCCAGATAGGAAGGTATTGGCAGTACCCCAAGCCGCATTTTCAGAAGCGATGATTTTGGTACTTTGCAAACCTTCTTCATTTAAAGCTGGTCTGAGGTTGTTAGTGACAAACTCACCAAGTTTATTTGAAGCCCAATAAGATGCATCCCAATCCGAAAACACATTTTCAGGTTCATTCGTTGGCGATATAGCATTAATTGTTATCCCTTCATTTTGATAGGCTTTAGCGAAACCAGCCAGATAACGGGCAAATAGCGTCGATGAGGTATTCAGATTAAGTCCATTAAACCATTTACCACTGATACTATTGGGATTCGTCTTCATATAAAGCGGCGGTGTCCAGGTACTCGCGATAATAACCGGGACCTGAAATCTTTCCTTAGCCTTTTTTAGAATCCACAGCTGTCCCAGATGCTCCCGCGCATCTGCCGAAAGGGCCTGATAAGCCGGGCTACTCACTGCGACATCGATATCAACCCCTGCAGGCTTAATGGTCACCACCCTATTCTGTTGATTGAATGGGTAGGTATGTAATACTTTACCGCGCAATATATTCAACTTCAAACCCGAGTTACCCCACAGATAGTCCAAAATACTATCTCTCTTCGGAGATTCAAAGAAAGGAACAATACGCCCCCCGAAGGCACCAAAACCGTCTATTTTTTGACGTTCCTGGTTCCATTCCACAACGGCATTTGTCGTTACTGAGGCAGCCTGCGCATTTAACTGATTCAAACGATTCACCGCTTCATCTTCATTCGTCGATAATACCTGCTTTTGACAACCCGTCAACCATAGGGATGCCATTAATCCAAAACAAGAGATGGATTTAAAAACAAATTGATTTCTGCTCATAAATTTCTATTTATTAATTTGCAATAACAGTTTATCTCTAAATACGACTTGCGGTAAAATTGTTTTGTCAAATTTCAAACAAAGTATTTATTTTTTGAAAAATTAACAATCCTTGCAATCGCTTAACAATAAGCTATTATCATATTAACATTCAATAAAAATGAACGATTTTATACAAGACTTTGAAGTGCGCATAGCTACTTTCCCGACCGAACTATCTGCCATTGATACCATAGCATTTAGTGCGAAGCCAGTTCCAGAAAAATGGAGTAAGAAGGAAATTTTAGGGCACCTGATCGATGGCGCCATGACAAACTACCTCCGGTTTATCAGAGCACAATCTGAAGAAAACCCACAGATCTTTTACACACAGGATGACTTTTGTGAAAATGCAAATTATCAGCAGTCAGAAACTAAACAGCTGCTTGATCTATGGTTAGCACTCAACAAGCAACTTCTATTTCTATTCAAGACTTTGATTACTAAAAGCCTGACAATGCGAAAATGTAATGATCTAACACTTGCCTTTTTGATGGAAGATTATTTAGCCCACCTCAATCATCATCGTCAACAGATACTTTCTTAATCATAAAATAGTTAAAATGTCTAGTCCAAATAATTAGATTATTTTTCAGACTAGACAAAATACAGTTTACTTTTTACTCCACCAATGATAATAGTTGTGAAGTCCATCGTATTCAAAACCGCAACGAGGGTATAGCGTATTGCCAATGTCATTTGTTTTTTCTGTTTCGAGCATTAACCCACAGGCACCGGTTTCGGTACACCATTCTTTGCTCCGATCGATCAGTGCAACTGAAAGTCCCTTACCACGATAATCTTGGTGAACAAACAGATCGCTCAGCAACCATTGCATTTCTAACTTAGTGTAATGAAACAGTTTATACAATTGTACAAATCCCACGGCTTTACCGTCAGCAACGGCTAGAAAAACAATTGATTCGTCATTCAGAAACCGCTCTTTTAAAAATAGTCTCCCTTTTTCCAGATCGGATTCCTGACGGTAAAAGATTCGATAAAGGTTAAACAATTCTGCGGTCTCGTTCAAGTCTTCAAGACTGGCTCTTTTAATTTGGTAATTCATTTTAGTAAATATTTTGATTTATACAGGCAAAAATATTCGTAAAAAGAATCCACATTATCATCCAGATTTGAGATATCAGATAGTCCAGTCCTTAGACTTCCTCAAATTGGCCCCTGTATCTGTTTCTATAATCTATGGGTGTTAACCCCGTTATTTTCTTGAATAAACTGCGGAATGTTTTTAAGTCATTATAACCGATACTATAGGTAACATCAGCTATATTTGCGTTCCCCATTTCCAATGCTTTTTTTGCGACCTCTATCTTTGTCCGCTGTATATATTCTATCGGGTTCAATCGGGTTGCATTCTTAAATCTTCGAATAAAATTTCGTTTGCTCATATTGACGTGGTCAGCAATCTGTTCTACCGAAATGTCTGCTTTAATTTTCTCTTCGATATAGCTTTGCGCTCTATGGATATCTTGATCATCGTGAAGACGTTGCCCTGAGAAAACTGAAAATATATTCTGTGAGGTACGACCATAATCCAATGCATAGAATTTACTGAGTTCGATGGCGATTTCTTTGCTACAATTTTTTTCTATAAAATAGAGCATTGCATTTAATGCCGAAAAACCACCTCCGCCTGTAATAATTGCTTTGGAATGCGTGACCACATGATCTGGTTTAAACAGGATCTTGGGATATCGACTTGCCAGATCCGTAATAGCGTCCCAATGTGAGGTTGCTGGCATTCCATCCAACAATCCACTTTCTGCCAAAAAATAGGCTCCGGTGCACAGACTGATCACTTCCGCTTTGTGCTCATATTTATCTCTGATCCAACCGATCAACTCCCAGTTGTCTTCTAAAAATGATTCAATCTGCTTTGCGGCTATATTCATAGGTGGAATAATAACCACATCCGTTCGGGCGACCTCCGCCAGTATTCTCGTACAATAAAACTGGATCGGGAGAATGGATTGCACCGTTTTTGTATCAACCCCAATTAATTCAATCTCAAATGGTATCTGCATCCCTCTTTTTAAAGCAGCTTCATTTGCACTCATGAGTAAAGCGACTGTAGTTGATACTGCCGTAGATAATACATTGTTATAGATAATGACTGATATATGTTTCATTTGCAAATAATTATGTACACCTCTATTTTCTCTCTTAAATGTACACATATTTTTGGCACGAAAACCACCCTCAAATGTCATTTTTACGTGGTAATGATCGGCAATATCTGCCTTAACTTTACAAAAAAAACAAGATGAAAACAATATTCAACAACACAGAAAGAGCAGAACTGATCGAAAGAATCGAGCTCCTTACCCCCAATAACACAGCACAATGGGGAAAAATGAATGTATATCAAATGATCAAACATTGTACAATCTGGAATGATTGGGTGCTTGGTCGGGATAAACATCATTACAAGCAAGAATTTCTTGGGAAGATATTTGGAAAAATGGCCCTAAAGGGGATGATAAAAGACGATAAGCCACTGAAAAAAAATGTGCCTGCTGGAATTTTTGCCGTTAAGGATAATATGGGTCAGATTGATACCGCCCAGAAAAAAACTTGGATGGAGCAAATTGAATCCTATGGTCATTATTCAAATCCAGATTTCGTCCATGATTTTTTCGGAAAAATGGAAACGGAACAAATTGGCATTTTTGTGTATAAACACATGGATCATCACTTGAGACAATTCGGTGTGTGATCGAATATAAAATCTTTTCAGACGAATTGTAAATGTAAGAGGTATCGACTGTTACACACTATTATATTTACGAAATAATCTGTCGTTTTACATTACTATTGATCAATTAATAGGTTGATTACGTAAAGTAAAAAATAGATCTTCATTTATAAGGAGCTTATGGTTAATGAGGTGCAGTCTGAAAAGATTTATTATCATCCGAACTGGAAAAGAATCACGATCGCTGTTATTTTAGTGCTCATTGGAACAGGGACATTATGGGTAGACTTTGCCCCTTTTTTGGGATCCATATCATGGCTACCATTAAAGCTGACATGTATTCTGATCGGGTTTTGGATGCTAAAGAACAGCAAAAAAGCCGTTCGGGCGAAAACAGATACAAGAGGATTTTATTTCAAAAGAATGCCCGCAAGACATGCGTTCAAAAAAGCCATTGCTGACCTTGATTTATTAGTGTTTGTTCCATTCGTACAAATTGTCAACATCCGGATAACCGCAAGTATCTGGGAAGGGACAAGACTCGAATTAGAAACTACACAGGGAAAAGAGATACTCACGATGTTAAACGTGTTGAGTAAAAAAGAGAAACAGCAGATCTATCAGACTATCAAAAGATTTGGTATAGCGAATGTGGTCAAACCCCAGGAGGAGCAGGGGAAAAATTGATTACATTAAAAAATCTGCTGTAGATTAGTCTCCTTTTAGCTGAAGTTGTCCGATAATAGCAGATCTACATCTTCCCTAATTTCTTCGGGTAACATCAGGTAAACCGATGTTTTTAGATTCTTTCTACTAGCTTCTCCTTCTATAAAAATGTTCCTAAATCCTTCATTGAGCCATTTTCCGTCTTCTTCCAAATAAGCTTTATATTTATTGTCCAAGATCTCAATAATGTTTTTGCTCTCTTTCATGTGTTCCGTCATTTATCTTATTGTAAACTGCATCTAAAAATATTCGACAGGGGAACATCAACATTGGTGCCACTCCTGCCCCGAATTTTCAAAAGGGGATTGGAAACAGAAAATTTTAAGATTTCTTAACATCTTCCGCTATGAGGTAAATAATGATTCAGAAAACTGGTAATCGTGTTTTTGACAACAGAATTCATATTGAAGCAAATAGCAGCAATTTTCAACACCGTTATTTGCTTTCTTGCATATTATTGTCGATTTTTGTTGTGTACATTTAAGCTATCTGTATAACTAGATGAAAGGATCTTGTTTTCGGTTATTATACAGTTCTTTTATAAATCGTTTGATATGATATTGATTGCTGTACTACTTCCTTGGTTATCCTTCTTTTTAAGAGGTAAGATATTCAGTGGAATTATTTGTTTAATCCTCCAACTTACTATTTTGGGCTGGTTGCCCGCAGCAATATGGGCCGTTGCTTCACGTGTTGATGGTAAAAATCAACAGCGCATACGAAGTTTGGAACGTAGTATGCGCCGTTAAGTGTCTCATCAGCTGTACTAAAACCGCTTCAATCCAATGAACTTAGCTTAAATAGGATGATGTTATTCGGCCTCAAGGAATTTTTGAATCTGAAGGATAGTAAAATCAATTAATCCTTTATCTATTTGTCCATCAAAATCTTTCATCATATAATTACCATGATTAGCGGGCAGAACCATGAGCCGTGCATCAGGTATCTGCTGTTGCATTTGTGCCAAATGCTCCCCTTTGACCACGTCCTGATCTCCTCCGATCAGAAATACCGGACAAGGTAAGTTTTCTAAGGTACCGGGTTCAAAATCCTGGAAATTTATCATACGTTGGCTATCCTTTTCATACATATTTTTAAACTTTTCGGGATCCGGATTCAATTTCAAAAAATTTTCTTTCAAATAAGATGGCATAACCTCAATCGTAGAAGCCGACATGCTATCAAAAAAGCCATCTAACAAGCCCTCTCTTTTGGTGTTACCCGAAGCAGCAATCAATTTGTCTACCCTATCCGGGAAAAGAGAAGCGAGTTTCAAAATGGTCGTTGCGCCATTACTGAAGCCTAAAAATGAGGCTTTATCGATCGCGAGGCAATCCAACACCGCGATAATATCCATTGCATCCTGTTCAAATGTTTCCGGAACAGTCCTATGCTCTGATCGACCATGATTTTGCATATCCAGCAAAATCAATTGATAGCGATCCTTCAATCGTGTCACGGTCTCCTCAAAATCAAAAAAACCTGAGGAACCACCGCCATGGATAAGCACAAGTGGCTTTCCGGCCCCATATATTTCATAGTATAGCTTTATCCCGTTAGCGGCTGCATAGCCTGAGTGATTGTTCAACATGCTCATTGTTCAATTTAATTAGTTTCGTCTATTTAAGATCTAGATTTATCTGCTTTCTACAAATTTTTTAAAGTTGGTCAGAACGGCGTCGGTGAAATTTTGCTGAAGATCCAGCGCTGTCACCGCATCTGGTTCAAACGTCTCCCTTATAATCGTATTATTATCTATAGCCTGAAATTCGACAATACAGTTTCTTCCGCCACTGGTACTTTCAATATATTCTAATGGAATAATACGATCATACACCCCACGATAATCAAAGCCTTCATGATCATCTCGCCGTTCCATTCGAAAATTAAACTGACCACCTTCCCTAAAATCGTTCTCTACATCCGGACAATGCCAATCATCGAATGGAATATTCCATTGTCTTATGGACGCTGATCCGATCCAGTGTTCCCAGACATCTTCGAGCGGTTTTTCCACCAAAACAACTGAAACAAGGGGATTTTTTCTTGGGTTTGCGTCTTCCATATGTTATATTTTTAGATTAAATGCGATCCGTTTATTAATTTCTACCGCCTATTGAATATATATTTCGGCATTTGCCTTCGGCCAGCATAAAGCTATGGTTGACAGGCAATATTAGCTACAATGCAATATTAATAAACGGCGTATTAAATTAACTTGCCCTATGGCAATATTTATGGTTCACTTAATTTTTTCAAACAAAGGGATCAATTTGACAAGTATGGTATATTTATTGCACTGCACGACAAAACATATAAAAAACCGATTAAAATGAAAAAAATTGCATTTTTAGCACTATGTGTTATCCTATTTGCAGGATGTAATAATGCACAGCAACCAAAGTCTGCTGAGAAAACAGACAGTCTGGCCAAAGAAGAAACACCATCTATCGGCGGAGATAAGGATGAACATGGATGTCTTGTTGGCGCAGGCCAAACCTGGAGTGAAGTTAAACAGGGATGTATTCAGGTCTTTAACGTAGGAACACGTCTGAATCCTGTTGATGTTAAGGAAGGTGATGCTGTCATCAGTACATTTGTTGTCGCTAATGATGATAAATCCAAAATGGAGTTATTTTTACCAGACGACAATAAAACAACGATTATTTTGGACAAAACTGAAAACAATACATACCAAAAGGATACCTATAAATATGATGCTGATAAATCAGATTTATATGTAAATGGTGCAGTAAAATATAAAGGTGAAGTTAAAAAATAACATCCCTGAAACTTTATAGGACGTATAAGGTAATGCCAATGTTTATCACATTGGCATTTTTTTAATTGTCTATTTTTTATTGAGCCATTTTTTTATTAAGGTATCCATAAGCTAGCTACACTCGGTTTATTGGTCAGAAAGATCCCTCAATCGATTTTCACAGCTATCTCTAACGAACAGCTATCTAACTATTCAATTTCGAAGACTGCTTGTATCTCTACAGATGAATTTACAGGTAAAGATGACGCTCCAAAAGTCGCCCGGGCATGTTTCCCTTTTTCGCCAAAGGCCGTAACAGCCAAATTGGATGCCACGTTCATCAGGTCGGCATGTTTATTATAATCGTCTTTCGTATTGAAAATTCCTGTTAACTGTACACATCGTTTGACTCGGTTTAGATCTCCACCGACCGCCTCATTAAGAACAGAAAGTACATTAAGCATTGTTATTTCGGTCGCTTCCTTCACCTCCTGCTCACTTACTCCTACCCCTAATTTTCCGGGTTTAAATATTTTACCATCCTTGAGTGCGACCTGATTAATAAAGACCAAATTTCCCGAACGGACATAAGGTTGATAATTCCCTGCCGGTTGGGGTACTTTTGGAAGTACAATATTCTTTTCCCGTAACCGATTATGGATTGATACCACATCCGGATTAGCTGGGCTACTTTTTTTATCAAGAGCCTTATTGTCCCTTGTACCCGCTAGACCTAAGGCAACCTTCGCAAAGTTCATTCCCTGCAGCTCGGCCAGATAACGCTCACTTTTGCTTGGTCTTTCGGTAGCTGTCAATGAAGCGAGACTTGTTGTCCCCAAGACTGTATTTCCCTGTGGAATGGATTTATCTATTTTGTCATTCCCCATGATACCGGTAGGAACCAGAATCATCCCATGTACAGCTAGACTATTCCAGAATGACTGCAATGCCAATTCCTTTCCTGCACCACTCCCTGCAGACATAAACACTGTAGCGGGGATGCCCTCCAAAGCGTGCTGAGACCACAGGTCTACTGTTTTGGACAGGAACTCGCTCATTGCTGTACTTACATTACCAAAATAAACAGGTGATCCAAATGCTATCCCGTCGTAATTAGGCAGTTCTTCTACTGTCGCCACTGCAAGACTACTTAGCTTTGGATCAGATGATGGTTTCACAAGTTTAACAACAGCCTGTACCTTGCCAGTACGCTCAACACCTTTTGCAACTTCCTTGGCTAATTCATACGTTCCGCCTTTATCGGAATGAATAAGAACCAAGACCTGTGTTTTATGAGCCTGTGCCATGCCAACATTGGTCAATACAGCTAACATTACGCCAATAAGGGAGGTATATAATTTTTTCATCTTAAATCACTTATTAAATCTGACACAAAATTAAAGATGCTTCCTTTATATATTTTGCCAAAAATTACACTCAAAACGACATCTAGAAATAGCGTATAAAGCAATTGGGAGTATATAAATTTTCTATATCTTTAAACTAATATATTTTTTTTTAAAATGATCGAAACTAATGCTTGTTTTCAGGTTGCAATAGAGAAAGCCTCTCGCTTTAATTATAGCTTCTGTTTCCATAATCTGTCGCTGGTGGAAAAAATAAAGATCACCGCAGTTACAAAGGATATTGAACAGATAAAAATTGAGATTACTTCTGAAATCGGATTGTTCAGCCCCTACACATTTTATATAGACAGGTTTTTGGAAGGAACACCAGTAACACTGGAAAATTTAGATTTCGACTATAATATTCCATTTATCCGGAATCTGGTAGAGAAAGATTTGGATACGCTTACCTGTACGATTTATTCTAAAAATGAAATCTTATATCAGCAAAAATTCACCGTAAATGTATTACCGATGGATTACTTTAGCGGATTAAGTAAATATCCCGAGTTATTGGCTTCTTACGTTTTGCCTAATCACGATATCATCTATACGATTAAAGCAGAGGCGGTCAAAATTCTTGAGAAAAATAGGTTAACGCCAGCGTTTTTGGGCTATCAAGCCAATAGCAAGGATCGTGTCCTGCAGGAAGTAATGGCCCTATATCAGGCTATTCTAAATATCAACATTACCTACAGTGCCATGCCTGCAAGTTTTGAAACTGAAGGTCAGCGTATTCGTCTGGTCGATCAGATCTGGGAAACTAAGTTTGGAAACTGTATCGATATCTCGCTACTATTTGCAGCCTGTCTGGAAGCTATCGATCTGAATCCAATTCTTATTGTCACTCGAGGGCATGCATTTATTGGCGTTTGGCTCAGCGATCAACGGCTAGAAGCTGTTGTCAATTATGATCAAGCCGCTATTTCAAAACGGATCGCGCATGGCATTGATGATATCACTTTGATCGAGTCTACTCATTTATGTAGAGGAAATGCCTATACCATGCGGGAAGCAATGAACATCGCCGAAACGCAGCTATTACATGCAAACAACTTTATTTTATCCCTCGATATCAAACATGCCCGTTCACATGGGATCCTTCCCTTACCTTTTACAGGAAAGGACGAGCTGAACAACGCAGCAATAAAGAATACTGCTGGATTAGCAAAAAAACAGGCTATCGATTATTTTAATATCGATGACAACAAACTGGATCTCGTTCTCAGTGAAGTCAAAGATCTAACAAAACAAAAAATCTGGGAACGAAAGCTACTCGATCTTTCCCTCAGAAATAACCTATTGAACCTCCGGTTCACTAAAAGTATGTTGCAAATAGTAGATCTGAAAACAGATCTCTTGGAAGATCATCTATCAAATGGAAAATCACTTACAATACATCCCAACAACAGTCAAGAGGTTTTACGTCGTTACAATCTTTATTTAGAGCCCTTGCATTCTTCCGAGCCATTATTCAAGCTTGCTGACGATGAATTCAGATACAATCGCCTGTTGACACTTTATCATCAGGATGATCTGGATATTATCTTAACACACCTGTACCGCAATGCGAAATTGGCAGAAGAGGAGAATGGAAAGAGCACCTTGTATCTAGGAGTCGGTTTATTGAAGTGGTTTGAACCCAAAACCAATCAACAGCCTAGACTTGCCCCCATCCTATTGATTCCTGTTGAATTATCACGCAGATCTGTTAACACCAAGTTTACACTCCGCAGCCGTGAAGAGGAGGCCATGATCAATATTACACTGTTGGAGTATCTCAAACAGGAATTTAAGCTTAACCTCAATGCACTGGAAGTGCTACCAATGGATGAGTCGGGAGTTGACGTACAAAAAGTATTCGCCATTTTAAGAAAGTCTATTTTAAATCTGGAAGGATGGGATATTCAGGAACAGGTTGTTCTTGGAAACTTCTCTTTTAACAAGCTTATTCTATGGCAAGATCTAACCAAATATGCAGAAGAAATTAAAAAAAGCACCATTGTAAAGAGCTTGATTGACGGGCGACTTTCAGACATGTTGGATATCACCGGTGATTCGGAAAATCTGGAGCAGCTCCCCTCTTCCTTGTTAACATTACCCATTCCAACCGACAATTCACAACTTGAAGCTGTACGTCACTCAAATGCGAATAAAAGCTTTGTATTACATGGTCCTCCAGGTACTGGTAAATCCCAGACCATAACCAATATTATCGCAAATGCACTAGCGAATGACAAGAAAGTTCTTTTTGTCGCTGCTAAAAAGGCTGCTTTGGATGTGGTACATCGCCGTTTGGAAAAAATTGGTTTAGGTTCCTTCTGTTTAGAATTACATTCAAATAAATCCAAAAAATCAGATGTCCTACGGCAATTGGAACAGAGTCTGGAAACACCCAAGTATCAAAGTCATATCGATTTTCAGGAAGAAGCGCAACGTATCGATCAACGTAAAGCAACATTAAGTCAATATGTTGACTCATTACATCAGCCCTTTGCAGTGGGTTGGAGCCTGTATGATTCCGTTTCTTATTTGGACAGTCATCATATCGAAATCAACGCGGACTGGTTGCTATCCTTGCAACTGGAACATATTGACAAAAAGACCTGGAATAATTGGCAGGACTGGGCAATCCCTTTCGGAGAATTAACGCATAAATTACCAGCGATTGACAAGCACCCATTGCACTTGATCCATTTGAAAGATCAGAACTTTGCTCACAAAAATAATATCGAGAAATCTATCGAAGATTATATACAGGCAGACTCTGAGGCAACAAAAGCCCTCTCGGATCTGCAATTAAATCTTACGAAGAATTGGATAGAAAACAAGGCTTCGCTATGTTCACTTCTCGAAAAGATCACTCACTTTTCGGCGCATCAGACTATAGTAAATGTCTACTTTGATGTTCGCCAAAAGAATTTACTTGATCATTGGGTTGAATTGCAAAGCCAAAAACAGACATTAGAAAATGCGCTTGTTACAGATTTTGGCAACCGAATATTTACGACAGACTGGAATCTGATTGAATCCACCTGGAATCAGTCAAAACATTCATGGTTTTTGCCCAAATGGTTGAAACAACGTAAAGTAAAAAAAATCTTAAATGGTTTTGCTACAAACAAAATCACTTCCGAACAGCAGATTGATCAGTTCTTTTATCAGAAAAATTCCTTCGATCTGGTCTCAAAGAATTTAGCGGAACCGCAATTTTATCCGATAACCGATGCGACGAGTTATTATCGCATAGGCAATACCTATAATTTAGCTACACTGCAACAGCATCAGCAAGAACTACATGCATTCAATGAACTGGCGCAACAGCTCAAATTTGAAAACTTTCAATCTTGGTTAAACTATATACTCGCACATATAGATCTAAAGTTGAGAATACCGGCCATTATTTTAACGCTCCAAAATTACGCAGATAGGCATCAGGCCATTTCGGCATTTTTAGTTCATATTCCAGAAGTTGATGCTTTAAACCAAATAAAACAAGATTTAGATCAACTTGAAGACTGGATCCGATACAATTATTATAAGGATCAGGGCATAAAGCTGGGACTATCCTGGTTGATTGATCTACTTGAATCGAACAAAATCAATAAAGATGCACTGAGCATGGATATGGAAAGTGTATTGCATCTTAATTACTTTGTAAATTCTTTGGATCAGTCCAGCATTTTAAATGGTTTTGATGCAGCTGTATATGAGGCACAGATTTTACAATACAAAACACTTCATCAAGAGTTTACCCGATTGGTACGGGAGCAATTGGTTTTAGAGCTCAGCAACAAAATCCCCAACCTCTCTCAAGAAGCAGTTCATAGTTCGGAAATTGGAATCTTACAACGTGCGATCCGAAATCGAGGTCGTGGAGTCAGTATCCGTCGTTTATTTGATCAGATTTCGACATTACTTCCGCGACTCAAACCCTGCATGCTGATGAGTCCAATTTCGGTCGCCCAATATTTTGATGTAAACACTGATCATTTCGATCTGGTTATTTTTGATGAAGCATCGCAGCTACCGACATCAGAAGCAATCAGCGCCCTTGCCAGGGCTAAACAGGCCATTATTGTGGGTGATCCAAAACAAATGCCACCAACGAGCTTCTTTGCTAACAACAAAATTGATGAAGATCATCTGGAATTAGAAGATCTGGAAAGCATCCTGGATGATACCCTCGCCTTGTCCATTCCATCGAAATACCTATTGCGTCATTACCGTAGTAAACATGAAAGTCTTATTTCTTTCAGTAACTCCAATTTTTATGAGAACAAATTGCTAACATTTCCTTCCCATGACGATCAGGATAAGAAAGTAAGTTTTCAATTTATCGATGGTCATTATGACAAAGGGAAAACCCGAACAAACCTAAAGGAAGCTGAGGCAGTTATCCAATATATAAAACAGCATTTGGAACATCGTCCCCATCGTTCATTGGGCGTGGTGACTTTTAGTCAAACGCAGCAGAATTTAATTGAAGATTTATTGCAGTCATTATTCTCAGCGCATCCCAACTTAGAAGAAACGGCACTACAGGGAGATGAACCTATTTTTATTAAAAATTTAGAAAATGTCCAGGGCGACGAACGTGATTTTATTCTATTTTCCATCGGCTACGGCCCAGACGAAGATGGCAAGGTTTCGATGAATTTTGGACCTTTAAATCGTGATGGCGGCTGGCGCAGGCTCAATGTCGCTGTGACTCGGGCCCGATACGAAATGCGTGTTTTCTCCTCACTAAAGGGAGATCAGATTGATTTAAACCGCACTAGTTCGGCTGGTGTGGAGGGACTAAAAGCTTTTTTGAACTTCGCTGAAAGAGGCCTATTGCAAACAGCTGAAGCAGTAGCCCATGACCAGGAAAAATATACGCTCATCCAATCGATCGCGAAATATTTAGACCGACACGGTATAAAAGTGAAAACAAATATAGGTACTTCGGGCTATCGCGTTGATATTGGTATTGTGGATCCGATACATGCTCATCAGTATATTTTGGGGATATTGGTTGACGGGAAAAACTATTTCAATACACAGACAACAAATGACAGGGAATTGCTGATTCCGAATGTGCTGCAATCACTGGGTTGGAATATTTACCGCATCTGGACCTTAGATTGGATAAAAAACAGAGATAAAATACTGAATGACGTTAAAGCGGAAATTCAACGCATCGTAAATGATACAACGGCAAAAGAGCCTATCGTCATCGATGCTTCCCAAGCGCAATCGAAAACCACTCTTTCAGTGATATCCGATGATGCAATTGTTTCATCTAAAATGAAACCTTATGTAAGCGCCAAAATCAATCCAATGACAACAGCAAGTCCTGAATTAATTTATGATGTGGCCTATCGAACGGTATTGAATGATCAGATCCAGAAGATTATCCGTACGGAATCTCCAATCAGTCAAAACCATCTCTTTCGCAAAGTACTACGTTTATGGAACACCACAAGAGCTACATCAAAACTTGTCCAGTATCTAACTGAACTGACGAGAAAATTGCCTGGAGTAAAGGAGGAGCTTTCCCATCAAAGTTTTTATTGGGATCAGGAACAATCGGCCACAGTGCTGACATACTACCGCGACAATAACCTCGAAAAACGAGCGATCGAAGATATTGCACCTGAGGAAATAGAGATTGCACTTATCGAGGTCATGGACAACAGTCTCAGTCTTTTAAGAGAGGATCTTGTACGCGCCACAGCCAGAGCCTTTGCCTTTTCTAAGACCGGCGCTCAAATTGATAACATTATCAATACTTCAATTGATAAGCTACTAGAACAGGGTTATTGGAAATCAATAAATGGGAGAATTGTTTTAATATAGATCAGGTTTAGTAGCCTGATCTATACATCTGATTGATATAAGCGGTATAAATTCCGATAGGAATCTTGCCTGTCACCGTTCCACGCTGAAGTTCGGGGCAGGCTGTCAAAATACTGTCCAATGAGAAAACAAATATATTCTCCACTGCATTTTGGAGTCTCCGCTCCCCTTTTTCGTGGATATATTCCATCAGATGTAGTGCTTTACCCAACTCTTCCTCGCGTCCCTGCTCGATCATCTTTTCGATATAAGATGTAAGGATGCGGATTGTTGAGATTGGATTCCCAGCATTTTCTGGCTTCGAAATTTCTGTTTGCGCCGATGGTATCACCGAAACAATTATTTCCTGAGCTTGCTTTATATTCATCATATATTACTATAAGCGGTTTAAACATCATTGTTATTCAATAGCTTTTTATAAATCCGATATTAAATTTCGCCAGCTGTAATACGAATTTTGGCTTGCAATCGACGATACGGACCCCACGCATATTTACATTAGTTATTTTCATAGGAATAGTATTCGCCTGGTTTGTTTTTCTCTTTGTCATTAGTACCCTCTGGAAGAATAAGTTGTTGTATCGAAAGCGGCAAACGGGCCTCGAGGTAACTCCATTCAATCGTGTTACATGCTTTTTTAAATCTGGAGAAGGTCTTTGGAAGTAATCCCTTTATTATAATCTGGAGTTCTGAAGTTCCGCGCTCAAGTACATAAGCCATGACCTGCATTGCCCATTCGAAACGGCGCCAATCTTTGGCATAAATGACATCCTCAGCAAACTGAGATATGACATTGACAATATTTTTGTAGTCCTTTTTAAGTTCGGTTTTCCTTAGTCTAAGATTCAACTCCGGGATGACAGCGGAAACAAAATCCACTGTCTGTCCTTCATCCATTTTTTTTCTTGCTTCCATTGTATTGTTTTTATGAATACTTGTTATCCATTGTTACTGGCATAAGCCAAACAACATTCCAAAACAAAAAAAATTAAATAAACAACTGAAATACAGTTATATAAATTTATTTCACAAAGTTTTTAATAAGAAAAATAATATCAAAATGAAAAGGTTATTCTCAAATTGGGATAAGCTTCATTTCCTCTACATTGTCCAAAGACTCCATTTCGATTTTATCGCAGTGGGATTTGCTTGCTCTATTTTCTTATAAAATTTAAAGAAGTCTTTATTCCATAGGGTATAGTTGTGCGTAAACTTAAATATTATTTTGTGATTGTCAACCCCATGGATAGTGACTTGCCAAACCTTATGATTACCGATTGTTATCGAAGTCTTGCTCAGTTCTATTATATCCGTTAGCGGGAAAACCGCCTTTCTCTGCTGTTTATTATCGATAGCATAAAAGTTTATATCATCAAAATAGAAATCTTCATCACTGACAAAATTATCTTCCAAGCCAAACAGGAAAGGGCGGGAAGAAATCTTTCGGATCTTTTCTCCTACCAAATCAGCTGAAGCTTCATAACTGATCTGATTATTTTTAGGTTTAAATCCAGCAGTACACTTCCTGAAAATTAGGCTAAATAGTACAATGAATAGCGTTAAGCCTATCAAAAATATAAGGTACAAATACATTCTTCTCTTTTAAACGAAACTTACCTTTCACTCCCGACATCAAAAAAAACGTCTAAATATGTAATTCGGTAATTAATTAGCAGCACAAAAATATCAAATTTAATTCAATATGAAGATTTTCATGGCAGACGGGGAAATAAGATGGGCCGAAGGTTTCATTTTACTGCTGAATTAGCTATTTTAGGTACTGTTAAAATCAAAATCGATGGATTATTTAAATAAGATAAGGAAGTTATTTGCTTTAGAACAGGATACATTTGAAGATGAAGATTAATGCAACTATGTATAAATTTTCAGCGAAGAAATCCGGCTATTTAAATGAAAATCATTGTTAAAAAGTATGACTATAGAAGAAAAGAATGCCATAAAAGAGGCAAATATCAAACAAATAGAGGCCAAAAATTACCGCTTTACAGCTTGGCTACCAATTTTAGAGGATCCGAATACCAGAAGCATCGATGTAGTAAGAGGGAGAATATCTGTCATGAATGCGTTGATCAATATATCCTTTGAAGCTCCGGTAGAAATTATCAGGAACTGGATCGACCATCATGGGCTGACCAAACATTTATCGAAATGGGAACAGGAAATTCTACAAAAGGATAACAACGCACTTTCAGACCGTGAACTTAGTTCATTAAGATGGTACCTTGAAGGTCTCTGGGCATTGATGTGGGCAACTGAATTAGTCAATAATTTGGATGAAACAACATGGTGCGGCGACCATATGGCTTCGTTGTTACCAAACCTCGAACGCAATGAAAATAATGAAAAAATTGATCGTCTGTCGTCATTAAGAAACGATAATAAAATTTACACCATGCTAGATTTTTATTATCGCTTACATTGGTATTGTGTCGATGAGAGGCTAAAGGGAAAACAAGCGCTGATCAATGAGGGACTCGTCTATGAGCGCCGAAAAGCATTGGAATGGCTTATCGACAAAGATGCAGATTGGGATGATATCGAGATGGGAACATAAAAAATCACTCAATGACAAGCATTGAGTGATTGATGGTATGATACGTATTTCCGTTTATCGAGATAGAAAGACTAGCTTCCTAAGCTGATATAATACAGGGGTGTATCGCCGGAGTTATTCTCGACACGATCAAGCCCTTCAAAGAATATGTGATCCCCCAGTTCCTTGCCTATCAATTGTTTCTCCATTTGATACAATAGGTCCAGTGCGGTAAAATTCTTCCCATTGGAAGCTTGGATTCGGGCGCATATTTCCACTTGAAAACATCCATCATCTCCATTATCCTCATCAAAAGCCTCTTCTTCATCATCCAATAGTATCTCATTGGGATTCAAATCTTCCATTCCCTTGATCCAGCACATATAACACAGTTCAATTTCAGGAGCATCGACCACAATTTCATTGGCATCCCACTGTGCCCGATCAGCTAAAATATCACGCTGATACTCCGCAACATCGGCATCAAACTCCTGGGAGCTATGATACGACTTGGCCTGAAATGTCCAGGCAATAGCTGACAGCACAGCATCTTGGACTGGTTCCTTGTTCCAATCAATATTATTCCAAGGGCTGCCTATCTTTTCCCTTAAATAGCCAATATATCTTTTCAAATAAGATTTCCCTATCTTATTGTTCAGCCCAACATAATGTTCTCCCTCCAAAAATTTTTCGGAGAATGTGTGCCAATCCTTAAAGTGCGATCTTGCATAGGAAGAAAGGTTTTTCAGTATGTCCAAAGCGGCTGATTTTTGCAGATACCCTATATCAGCTGCAGCAGTCGTGATATGACTGCTAACAGTAATAACAAGTGCATCCACACCAGGTTTGCTGATGTCCCAGCTTCTGCTGTCGATTTGATCTTCCCGACCTTCCAGAACGGTCCCCCCTGTCTTAATTCCGAGCAAGTTAAAATATGCCGCTAATATTTGGAGGCAGCTTTCGATATCTGTAATGGCGAAGTCTCTTTTCAATAGTTTCACCAGTTCGTCGCGGTACTCCGCCTGTTTGGGATAATTCCCGAACTGATATAGATGAACAGGATAAGTTCCATCGTCACCAGCACTACCAAATACGGTAAACCAATCGCCAAATACTATAACGCGGAATGCCGCTCCCAATGCTGTACCAAATTGCTCTTCATAAGGAATATTGTTCAACATATCCTTACTATTAATTTGCGGGCTTTTGGCTTTATCCAATTCCGCTTCCTGTGCGAGTTCCTCCCGCGCTTCGTTTACTCCCTCCTTTGCTGCACTCAATAATTCTTTGAAAAATTTAAACATAATTTTAAAATATTATTTTTAGCTAATCATTCCTATTTACATTTTATCTCAACCTCCAAAGGCTTCACACAGTGAGTTTAACTACTCATTATCACCTTTATGAGCTTAAGATTTCAATTTACTGCTGTAAATCTGAAAATAAATATTTACTTTTTATTCAGAAATCCATATTAGTCTGGAGCCCGACCATATTTGTGGCCTAAGACTCCATATTTGAAGGAGGATAACAGGAGTAATTTTCATCATTATGAGAGCTCCATTCATTAAAGCAACATCAGACATGACTGTATTCAAAGATCTAATTACACCTGCCGTTTTTAAGAAAACACTTACATTCAAGCGGAATGAACTGGTCAAAAGCAGCGGAACTGTAGACTCAAAAATATATTTCATAAAAAAAGGCAGCCTTAAAATTTCCATCTTCCAACTAGATGCCGAACAGATTATCCGGCTAGGTTATACTGGAGATCTTATCGTGGCCATGGACTCCTTCTTTGATGGTTGCAATTCAGATTTTGTTATTCAGGCCATCAAGAAAACTGAGGTATTAGTTGCGGAAAAAGAAGATTTTATGCATTTCGTCTATGACAGTCATGAGAACACTTCACTTTACATAAACATATTAGAGGGACTGGTGAAGCAACAGCTTGAAAGAGAACAGGATCTATTGCAGGACTCCCCTAAAATCCGATATGAACGTGTTTTTAAGAGAAACCCTCTCTTATTCCAAATTATTCCCAATAAACATATTGCTAACTATCTGAGGATGACACCTGAAACTTTTTCACGGATCAGTAAATCTTGAGTTCAATCAATTTTTTTACAGTTTTTTTTCGTGTATTTTATCAAAAAAACGAAAATGGAATATAAATCTCTAGCATTACTTGAACAGCTCAGCACACAAACAAGGGAACATATGGCTTTTGTTGAATCGTTGAAAACCCTGTCATTAGACGATCTCAATAAACGGCCCCATAAAGGCTCATGGAATATTTTAGAGTGTATCGCACATCTCAATCTTTATGGAAACTTCTATTTGCCCGAAATTTCAAGAAGAATGGTGGCTAGTCAATCGAAAGCAGCAAGCTATTTCAGCAGCGGCCTTCTAGGAAACTATTTCGCAAAAAGTATACTTCCAAAAGATCGGCCCAACAAAATGAAGACATTCCAGGAGATGGATCCTATATATAAGCAATTGGACAAAAATGTGCTTGTTGTCTTTTTGGAACAACAGGAGAACTTCCTTCAATTACTTGAGCAGGCAAAATCAAAAGATCTCAACAGAATCCGAACAAATATTTCCATCAATAAATGGATAAAAATCCGTCTCGGAGATACCTTCCGCTTTCTGGTTAACCATAATAGCAGACATATTGTACAGATAAAAACAATCCTTTCAAGTTACACCGCTATTGATCAGACCAGTCAGGCCCTACCGACAGTCAATTACGAATAAATAAGATCAAGTTGATTTACAAAAAAACAGAAAACACATACCGCGAAAGACTTTAAAGGGCATATTTCAGCACTTCTACACAAGGTGGTTAACGATAATCAACTATGTAAATAATTTGAAAATATCCAGCACTGCTGCAAGTATATTTAATATCTGTTTCCTTATAAAAATGATAACACAATTATCGAACCATTAGGATGAGTGCGGCGAAAAGAGGTCTATTACTCTTTCCAATGGGCGTCCGATAACCGCTTTACCGTCTTTAATAACAATAGGCCGTTCAATCAGAATGGGGTTTTGCAGCATCACTTCAACCCACTCCTCATCCGTCAATTGAAGATGTTGAAATTTTTCGAGGAATAAGGCTTCATTTTTTCGAATAAGCGCTAATGGTCGAAGTCCGAGTTGTGACAATATTTCAATAAGCTCAGCTTTACTAGGTACTTCTTCAAGATACTCTTGCACCTGAAGCTCAATGGTATGCTGTTGCAAAAAATCCAGTGCAGCACAACTCTTGCTGCATTGTTTATTATGGTATATTTTAATCATAGTAGCTTGTTGTTGGGTCTCTTTATTTGAGATTATTTTTCGAATCTAATGAAAATTCCAAAGGAAATACAAGCAGATTTCGTTTTCACTTAGGAGACACGAGATTCCCTGACGGAAATTTGTTTTTCCCTTAAGGGATTTCGTTTCCCCCTAAATTCTACCTCGAGAAACCAAAGCGGCAACTCATGCGATTAAAAGCAATAGATACATTTTTCACAGAAAAAAAATGTAATTCAATAAATCATAGGGGTAAAACTGCGCCAAAAAGTTTTTTGTACTTCCTAAATTTTGACACAATTTTACCCCTTCTATAAGCTGCGAGTTGTTTATAGAGGCACACTCCTCCTATTTACCTGAGGTACATCGGATTTATTGGCAATACCTCAGGGAAAATTGAACTGTAAATGACCATGGATTGTAAAACGAATTTTATAATTTAGTATTATGAACTCAGCTGAAAGTGTAACAGATTTCTACAAAAGACAACCGGGCTTTGCGAACGTAGACTTACCACTTAATAATACAGGTATTGGGCACTTCAATGTGTTTAGCCGAGAATCCTGTACTGTGGTCTCCCCTTATAACCGCCGTGATTTTTATAAAACATCATTGATTATAGGTCGGGGCAAATTATATTATGCTGATAAATGGATACAGATCGATCGACCTGCGATGTTATTTGCCAATCCGGTTGTACCTTACGCCTGGGAACCGGAATCTACGGCACAATCTGGGTGGTATTGTGTCTTTACGGAAGAATTTATTCAACATAGTGAACGCATAGAGAGTTTAAAGGATTCTCCCCTTTTTAAAATTGGGAGCAACCCAATTTATTTTCCAAATACAGAACAACTGGATGAAATCTCAACAATTTTCAAAAAAATGTTGTCTGAGATGAATTCAGATTATGCGCATAAAGATGATGTCTTGCGCAGCTACCTACATCTATTGATCCATGAGACAATGAAGTCAATCCCTGCTCAGGAGTTTGGTGCATATACCAACGCATCTACCCGGGTATCGAGTCTATTTTTGGAACTCCTGGAACGTCAATTCCCAGTAAACACATTGGATACTGGTTTGCAACTGAAAAGCCCCGGGGATTATGCCCATGCCCTTTCGGTGCATATCAATCACCTAAACCGTTCTGTAAAAGAAACAACAGGTAAAACCACAAGCGCACATATCGCCAGCCGCATTGCGCAGGAAGCGCGGGCATTGCTGTTGCATACCAATTGGAATATCGCTGATATCGCCTATAAATTAGGCTTTGAATACCCTTCTTATTTTACGAACTTTTTCAAAAAACATACCGGAATGTCACCAAACCAATTACGGATGACGACTGTTTGAATAATATAATTATCTGTTTGATTGTCTTAAGTAAGACACAGGATACCTTCGCTACTTTTGTATTGAACAAAATATAACAGTTATGAAATATAGAAATCTCGGAACAACAAACGAACAGTTATCTGCTATCGGATTAGGTTGCATGGGAATGAGTTTTGCCTATGGACCTACAGACGAAAAAGAGAGTATTGCTACACTTGAAAGGGCATTGGATCTTGGCGTAAACTTCTGGGATACAGCGGACATGTACGGTAATGGTGCCAACGAAGAATTAATCTCAAAAGTTCTGGTTCCCAATCGTGATAAGGTATTTATTGCAACCAAATTTGGCTTTCGTTTCAAAGATGAACAGGCGGGACCAAGCGGCACCGCAAACACCTATTTTGACGGATCACCTGCCTGGATAAAAATCGCCGTAGAAAATAGTCTCAGAAGACTTCGTATCGATACCATAGATCTGTATTATGCACATCGGGTGGATCCGAATATCCCGATCGAAGATACTGTAGGCGCTATGGCGGAATTGGTCAAAGAAGGAAAAGTAAGATATCTTGGACTGAGTGAGGCTTCGCCGGCTTCGATCATCAAAGCCAATGCGGTTCATCCCATTGCAGCACTGCAAAGTGAATATTCTCTGCTAACACGTGATGTAGAAAAAGAAATACTACAGACTGTACGTAATCTCGGTATCAGTTTAATCCCTTATTCACCACTTGCCAGAGGTTTGTTTTCCAATACCTTAAATTTGGATAGTCTGGCAGCAGACGATTTCAGAAGGACACTTCCTCGTAATCAGGGAGAACATGCGGAGAATAACGCTCGTTTGATTGCTGAATTCGCGCTCTTAGCTCAAGATAAACAATGTTCGCCAATACAATTGGCGCTGGCTTGGGTGCTCGCTCAAGGGAATGACATCATTCCAATTCCAGGTACGAAAAAAAGAAAGTATCTAGAAGAAAATGCAGGTGCTATCGAAGTACAATTGTCAGATTCAGATCTAAACGCCATCGAAGAAATACTTCGGAAATACCCGAATGTAGGCGCTCGTTATAGTGATGGCGCGATGGCATTGGTCAACAATTAATAGATACATTAATCCGTTCCTACACCTGAGACAGAACTATACACCTAAAAATGGAGTACAGCATTTTTTGCGTATCGTTTCGGTAACCTTGCTGTTGACTATTGATCCAACAGCAAGGTTTGTTTTTTTATTTAGAAACTAACAGTCAGTGCCATAACAGCTGTTGTGCTATTTTTTACCAAACTATTATTCCGATTTAGGAAAACTGCTTCTTTATTGGTCAGATTACGTATTTCTGTCCGCCAAAGTACATTGGGGAGAATTGCATAATCAGCATTTAGAGAATAGCCAAATGTTTGGAACCCATTTTTTGCATCGGTAGAGATGATGACTCCCTTTTTATCCTGATAGTATTCGCCCCTAGCAGTAAGGCTGAATTTATCGGATCCTGCATAACGTGCAATTAATACCGGGGTATACCAGACATTGTATTTGCTGCTCCCTTTTTCCTTTTGCTCTGCACCGATGTCAAAACCTACTGTGAATCCGACCTGTTTATTTAACTGGTAAATAGCATATAAATTATGAAAATAGCGCATCTGTCTGACACTATCCGCTTTATCACTACCTATAAAAGATCCACTATTGATCGTTAAATTATCGGTCGGCTTATATACTAGCTGATGTCCGAAGGCAGGCAAACTATTGCCATCGACACGCTGTATACGTTGCCAACCGTTTAATACAAGTCCGCTAAGAAATAATTTTCCAGATGCAGAGGTGTAAGATATTTTTGCGCCAGTTTCAAAATAGGGCGAATTATCGGCAAAAAGGCTCCTTGTTAATGTCCAATTGTCCTTTCCAATGGCACTTTCAAAACCCAAATGGGAAGAGAAAATACCGGCGTCGATCCATAAATTATGCTTCTTTGAGATGCGTACACCGGCATTGGCTTCATAGATATTCTTCAATACTCCAGGCTCCGCAGCATAGTTGGCATTCATGTAGGTACCCGTTGCCAAGGTTACATTAGCCCGCGTGTTTTCAGTATTATAGCTAGCTTTTAGCAAGGCCAGATTAATATTCACTTCATTGTTCCTGTTATGGCTGTAAACAAAAGGTGGACGTGTATTTCCAAGAGGGTTATTGAAATCCCGCATATAATAAGCTTCCACATACCCGTTGAATGAAAGCGGATTATTTTTCGTTGTGTCTTCCTGTGCGAATATTGATGTTGTTGACCCAAGTACGAGGGAGGTCAACAGGGTTAATTTCTTCATTTATTTAATTTTTGATTGTCATTTATTCTATTCGTATAGCTACTCTTTGGCATTTATTTTCCCATCACTGCCATTCTTCTATCATCTAGATTCGTTTTATTCCTGCGAAGGACTGCAGTCCATTATATACTCGACATAATAGCTACTCCGACTATATCCTGTCGCCAAAAGTTGATATCACGATTGTTTTTTCAAAATTTAACCGAGATACAGCTGATAGATCATGGTAAGGATCAAGATGATCATCACGACCTTCGCTATGCGATCCATAGACAATTTCCGGGGCGACTGCTGCTCCTGATTTTCTTTTAAATCTTTCATGGCTAACGTTAACTTAAGTGTTGTTCTACCTTGTATTTTCTTAATTTTTCTCAAAGGAATCCATCACATTTTAAAGAATAACTAAAAGCAAAGTAATCCAGTTATTATAGTACTAGTGTTTTCACTTTGGTGTGGATTATTAAAAATTCGTAAACTATTATTTTCATTCTCAGAGATGTTATATCATCCGCGGTCGGTATATCAGCTTCAATGTGGGCGGGCTCTGTGCCGATTCTTTTATTTTTCTAATCATCTTCATTTTTATATACGTTGCCCCTATATGCCAAACAATATTCCACAGTTTTCACGAACAATGTAAAACACTAAAAGACAATAGATTTAAAAAGAAAAGACTAAAATCAAAATAGCTAGATCCTATCAAAATGACAGGGTTATTTTATCAAAATGAGAATTGATTTGTGATATGAGCTATCCAAAATGAGGGATACAGTCCCTGTCAACGGCTGATTGATTGATTGATTGATTGATTGATTGATTGATTGATTGATTGATTGATTGATTGATTGATGACCAATACGGCGTTTTTATCGGGTGAGAATTGGTCAATCACTAAGAAAAATTAGATTTCCTCACTATCTTCTAAGTTGTCTAATGAGATTGGCTTATCTGACGAAAAATTTATATTGATACCATAGGGGTCACAAATGCTAAATAAACCTTCCGCAAAACGCAGCACCCATTCCTCCTCGTCGTCGTAAAGAATAACTTCGGGGAAATCCACTGGAAACACTTCGATCTCCCTCACTAAATACTCCCTTTCCCTATCGCTTATTTTGAAATCATCAGCTTGTTCGGTCAATGTTCTTTTCAAAAAGGATATTCCAGTTTCAAGGTAACTCTCCATATTTCCGAGAATAGCTTCGGCACGCCTTAACATACTAACACTCGGCTTTTCTGCTCTGGTCAGTATATATAGCGGAATTTCTCCATCAAAAAAACGGTTGTCCACAACAATCCGAATAGACCAAACGGATGTCTCCTCTGGACCTTCGGTGCGTTCAAATTCACCAAAACTTGTCATAAAACTTTTATCAACCATGCCCTTAATTTAGAAACAAATAGTATTAATACGCAAAAAATAAGCGTAACAAAAACAAAAAACATGAATAATCTGTAAATTAGGCAATCAAGAATAGGGAATGAACTTAACCCGTAATAATTAGATGCAAGAAAATAAATACGACGATCCAAAATTTTTCGAAGAATATAGCAAAATGTATCGATCACAGAAAGGCTTATTGGGAGCTGGCGAATGGCACGAATTCCAAAAGCTCTTGCCAAACCTGAAGAACAGTACTGTGCTCGATTTAGGCTGTGGATATGGCTGGCATTGTCGATATGTGATTGAAAATGGTGCAAAATCTGTTATTGGCGTAGATCTATCCGAAAAAATGTTGGAGAAGGCCAACGAGATCAATAAACTGGAAGGAATCGAATATCAACGAAATGCAATTGAAGAGCTTACTTTCAGATCCGGACAATTTAATCTAGTGATCAGTTCTTTGGCATTTCATTACATAAAAGACTTTGATATGCTCTGTCGAAATATTTACAATTGGCTCCAACCGGGAGGGAAATTTTTATTCTCGATAGAGCATCCTGTTTTTACCGCGCAGGGCAACCAAGATTGGATCTACAACAAAGATGGAGACAAACTCTATTGGCCTGTAGACAACTATTTTCTCATGGGGGCCAGAGAGACAACATTTTTGGGAAATACAGTTCTGAAATACCATAGAACAATTACTTCTTATCTCCGTAGCATTGTACAAAGTGGATTTAAAATAAACGCTTGTGTTGAACCTGAACCCAGTACAGAAATGCTCGAAAATTTTCCGGCAATGGGTGATGAATTGAGAAGGCCGATGATGTTGATTATTTCCGCTGAAAAGTAGTTCGCTACATCGGCTTCCCGTGTAACAAATTTGCATAAGAGCCTGTATTTATAATGGAAAGCAAACATTAAAATTTATTTTAGTATATCAAGACCCTAAAAACAATCATATACGACAAACTTTAAACAATGATAAACTTAAACCTATTCAAAAAAATTGCAGTGGCTGCCTGTATCAGCTGTCTATTTTATTCGTGTAATAAGGAGGTGAGTGCTCCAAATACGTTGACTGAGGAAGAACAAAAAGAAGGCTGGCAGCTCCTATTTGACGGCACTACCCTGAACAATTGGCATACCTACAACAATGAGAAAAAAGCACCAACTGCCTGGTTGGTGCGGAATGGTACAATCTATTGCGATCCAAACAACGAAAGTCAAAAATATGATCTTGTGTCCAACACTGACTATAAGAATTATGAGTTCAAATTTGAATGGAAACTGGAAAAGGAAGGCAACAGTGGCGTTTTCGTCAATGTACAAGAACAGCCGAATATCAACGCGACTTATCACTCAGGCCCTGAATATCAATTACTAGCAGATTCGCACCCAGACTTTGACAAACCATTGAAACGTGCAGGTTGTCTTTACATGTTTTTGCCTCAACAAAATTTTGTCAGCACCAAAGCTAAAGATGATTGGAACCAATCAAGCATTGTACAAAAAGACGGTAAAATAACCTTTTATCTGAATGGTACAGTCACAGCGGAAATGGATTTCAATTCGCAAAAATGGAAGGATCTGGTAAAACATAGTACTTTCAAAGATTTTCCGGAATTCGGTCAACATATTAGTGGCAAGCTCGCTCTTCAAGATTGGTCAAGGGGTGCATCCTTTAGAAATCTAAAGATAAAACAATTATAAGAGCCTCTACATATAGCTTTCAAAAAAAGGTCCTTCGTTTTTGTATGAACGAAGGACCTTTAAATTTTCAAACAATTCCGGAATTATATGCTCTATATAAACTAAACCGATCTCTAAGTACATGAACACAAGCAAATCATTAATTAACATATTACTTTTCTTTGCAATTGCCTCTCCCGTAGCCGCACAGACAAAAATTGAAATTGACCAATCGATTTCTTAGGTAGAATCAGGATTAATGCCTGGGATACGATTTGACGAGTGAACTGTTGGACAATACACTGTCTGCCGTATACAGCAATCTGATGCTTACGGGTTTTTATATTATTCATTGATATCTGATTACAGCATTATTCAATACAGCATCTACATTTCAGAATTAAAATACAAAAACAAAAGAAATAAAATATTTATTAAATACTAATGTATCGAATTAAATTCCACCCACGTTAAGAATTAGAGAGTCACCAAAATCGTGGCTTCTACAAATATTAAATAAAAAAAATGCTTTTGGAAAGTGCCATTATAGACTGCTCTCTTGCCTGTCGCAACTATTATCGCAAATCGATACGGGCATCTATCCAGAAGTACGCCCTGTGTTTGCGAAATAAGTCATCGGGTAATTGATGGTTATAAATCAGTTCTTCCAATGTATTAAAATTGTAACGCAACACATCATCGTTCTTAAACTGGATCGGACGTAAAATCGCGTCTTCATCATCAATAAAAATATCAGATTCGAAAAGATTAATTTGATTTGTTGTGACCCAAGCTATGGCGGCTACCTTATCCATTTTTATCAAAGCTTTAGCCGCTTCTTGATATTGTTTCATTTCCCAAGGGAGATCTTCGGGATAATGGGAGGCCACATAGTCCTGATATATTTTTATATCCCCTACTCGCAGGCATTCGTTACGAATCAACAGTCTTGTTGTATCGCGGGCAAAGCTCACATAGTCGGGATGCATAAACAAGCCGTACCGTTTACTATACAATGCAATCTTATCTGCCAATTCCTGCCTCATAATTTATGTACGCAACAAAAATCATCCCAACATCCTCTTTTATAGCAGATTTTAAACTAAATTATTGATTTTTTAGACAAAAAAATATGATTTATTCAAAATCAAGCAGCATATGGAAACTATAACGCGTTAGTTTTTCTCATAAAGAGAAAGGATTCTGATATCACTCCTTTTTATATGCAAAGCGATATCAAAATCCCTTGATTGTATTAAAATATCTTTAAGCCTACAATACCCGCCACAATTAACGTGGCCGACAAAAGTCTAAAGACGTTTGCCGAATCGCCGAAGAAGAATATCCCGACCAACAATGTACCTACGGCACCTAGACCAGTCCAAACCGCATAGGCTGTACCGATTGGGATAGCCTTTTGCGCATAAAACAATAGTGCTCCACTGATAGTCATCGAGACAATAGCGAATATAATCCAACCAAATTTATTGCCATCTGGCTGTTGTGCCATCTTCAATCCTAAAGGCCAACCAATTTCAAAAATACCAGCGATAATTAATGCAATCCAATTCATTTTCAATTATTTAAATGATCCACTACAAAAGTAGTGACTTGATTGACTGCATTTTTTGATCTATATCAAAATCGTTCGTTAACGTCTGATACGACTCAAAGTCTCCTGTGTAATTCCCAAATAGGATGCAATGTGACCAAGATTGACTCGATTTAACAAATTTGGTTGCAACTTAATCAGCGATTGGTAGCGTTCTATAGCAGATTCGGTGTGCAATGAGATAATACGTTCTTCTAAGACAATGCATACTTCCTCCGCAATTTTTCTTCCGATAAGGTTTAACTCTGGATATTCACGATAGAGTTCATTCAGATCATCCACAGCAATTGCATAGACCTCCGAATCTTCAAGAAACTGAATATTCTCAAAGGAAGGTTTTTCTGTATATACAGGTAATATCGATCCAAAAATTTGATTTTCTTCACCAAACCAGCTGTTGAGTTCCCGCCCATTTTTAAAGAAATAGGCACGAATCAGACCTTTACTTAGTACAAAATAACTGGATACATGCTGGCCTTCTTTTAGAAAATGTTCTCCCTTACGCTTCGAAAAATAGTTGATCCTTTGTTCGATCTCCTCTTCGGCCGCTTCATTGAGATGCCCATATCTTCTGAACTGCTGGATTAATGGATTCATGACTTACTATAAACTAATGGATCTGAAGATACAAAACTCTCAAAAAAACAGTGCAGGATACGATAAAAAAGTCAGGTGTAATGTATCTTTGTCTAAACGGTAAACCAATCAATAAAAATTAATCCGTTTGGAAAAAAGCAGTTCAAAAATCTATCAATATGCAAGAAATCAACCAGTTTTATTTAAGCCAGGAAGAACCCAATAAGAGCTGCCTGTTGGCACTAAAGCATATTATTCTTCAGCAGGATACAGAAATCAGGGAAACGGTAAAATATGGGATGCCTTGTTTTTGCTATAAGAACAAAGCATTTTGTTACCTGTGGACTGACAAAAAAACAAAACATCCTTATCTGCTGATGGTAGAAGGAAAATATCTGGATTATCCTGAGCTCGAAACCGGAACACGTTCACGGATGAAGGTATTTCCTGTCAATCCAAATGAGGATCTTCCACTGGAGACCATTAGAACTATTTTAAATTCAGCGGTCAACCTATATCGCGATGGAAAAATCGGCTTTTAGCAGCATCCTCCAAAACATTTAAATAATAATTACTTAACCTAAGATCAATAATACAGCACTACCTTTACCGCGGTTTAAAAAATCACCTAGTCATTTAAACAGCTAATAAACAAATGAGAAAACATTTGATTACCAGCATTTTGCTAAGTACAATTGGTACATCGATTACCTATGCGCAAAATGAAACTACCTCTGCCCTAAATGGAACAGTCAGAGAGGGGAACACTCCTATCAATGGCGCAACAATTGAGGCTATCCATTTACCATCTGGGACAAAATACACGACTTCATCACGTAACGATGGCCGTTATAACCTTCCGAATATGCGTATCGGTGGTCCTTATCAAATCACTGTAACTTATTTAGGTCATACACCAAATGTCAAGCAAGTAGAAAAACTGGCATTGGGACAAAGTTCAACCCTTGATATTCAGATGATCGCCAATGATAGGCTTTTGGAAGAAGTAGTTGTCGTGGGCACAAGGCAGGGAAAAGTCTTCAATTCAGGGCGAACTGGTGCTTCGCAGAATATCTCACGTACGGCAATACAGAATTTACCCACACTCAACCGGAGTTTTACAGATTTCGTCAAGCTGACGCCTCAATTCTCCATGCAATACGGTAATCCTTCATTTGCAGGAAGAAGCAATCTTGCCAACAACTTCACGATTGATGGAGCATTGTTTAACAATGCTTTTGGACTACAGGGGACAATTGGAAGCCAGACGAACTCGCAACCGATTAATATGGATGCCTTTGAAGAGATCTCTGTTAATATCGCTCCCTACGATGTGAGGCAAAATGGCTTCACAGGGGCTGCAATCAATGCTGTCACTCGAAGTGGTACAAATGAAATACAGGGTTCATTAAACTATTATTTCAGAAATCAGGATCTTGTCAATAAGTATAATTCAGCGGGTCTGAAAGCTCCTGTCAATAATTTTAATCTCAAAGGATATGGGTTTACAGTCGGCGGTCCAATTATTAAAAATAAGCTTTTCTTTTTTGCTAGTGGAGAAATTGAGCGAAGGGTGGATCCCGGAACAAACTTTATCGCTTCGCGCGGAGGCAACACGGGCCCTAATGTGTCAACTGTCTCAGCCGAAAAACTAGATGATCTAGCAAACTATCTCAAATCTATCGGATACAACCCTGGCTCTTATCAAGATTATCCTTTGGATACACGCAGTGACAAGTTTTCGATCAAATTAGATTACAACATCGACTCCAAAAATACGCTGAGTGCCAAATACTTTTACTTCCGCTCCTATCGGGATATCCTACCATCTAACAGTGGGGCGCCAAAAAACAATAGACAACCCTCGAATATAAGTCTACCATTTAGTTCAGCGGGCTACGGTATCAACAACAATATGGATAATGTGAATCTGGAGCTGCGTACGCGTATCAGTAGTAAATATTCCAACTCCCTAACCGTAGGCTATAATGTAATGGATGACTACCGTGAATCTAAAGGCGGCCAGCCATTCCCTTTGGTAGACATTATGAATCCTGATGGAAGTAGCATGACTGCTTTTGGGTATGAACCCTTTACGGCATTTAACAGTCTAAAAACAAAAGTTTTTCAAGCGACTAACAACTTCAATATATATGCCGGCAAGCATGAAATCACACTGGGAGCTAACTTTGAAAATTATAGAACAAGAAATGGTTTTGCACCAAACTACTATGGAGCTTATACTTTTGCCAGTCTTGATGATTTTTATAATTCAGCTAAAAACAATATTTCAAATGCAACCAAATACCAAGTACAATATTCTGTATTGGCTGATGGGTCTTTCCCCTATTCGGAGGTTTCAGCCAATATGCTTGGTCTGTATGTGCAGGACGCCTTTGCTGTAAACAATAATTTTAAACTCACCGCTGGACTACGGGCTGATTACACACACATATCATCACCTAGTGATCTTAAAAATGATAATGTCAGCAAATTGACCTTTGATCAGGGCGAAAAAATTGATGTTTCAAAATACCCTAAGGGAACTATTCTATGGTCGCCTCGCATTGGATTCAACTGGAACGTCAATGGAACCAATCAAACTCAAATACGTGGTGGCTCGGGGATCTTTACCGGTCGCCCGCCGTTGGTATGGATCTCCAACCAAGCTGGTAACAATGGTGTTATGTTTGGATCTGAAACAATAGATAAGCCCACCAATCGCCCTTTCACGCCAGATGTGGATGCCTATCGCAATGTGAATCATCAAACAGCCGCAAATAATTCGAGCTATAACCTTGCTGTTACGGCCAATAACTTCAAATTTATGCAGCTATGGCGCACAAATCTTGCCATAGACCAAAAATTGCCAAGCGGAGTCATCGGTACATTTGAAGCAATGTATTCCAAGGATATCAATTCTGTTTATTTCCGGAATGTCAATCTAAATACGACAGATGGTACAGCTTTAACTGGTGCTGATAACCGTATGCGTTATACGACACCACGTATATATGGTGCTGCGAAACCTACTCCTGAAAATCCAAATATTTCGGATGCGATCGTCATGTCCAATACTTCAAAAGGATATAGCTATACCCTGACAGGAACATTATCAAAAGAATTTAAAGGTGGATTTTTTGCTAATATCGGTTATACCTATACTGATTCAAGATCCGTTAACGACGGAGGTTCTATTGCACAATCGATGTGGCGAGATCGATATGTATCTGGGAACCCAAATAATGCGGACCTCTCCTATTCAACTTACCTGGTTAAAAACAGATTTATTGCCAACTTCTCTTACCGGAAAGAGTATTTTGATCATTTGGGAACGACTTTCTCCTTGTTTTATCAATTGCAGGATGGTCCACGCTATTCTTATACTTATGGGGGTGACCTAAATAATGATGGTCTATCTGGTAACGATTTGATTTATATTCCAAATAATAAGGCGGAAATTGCATTGGTAGGTGACAATGACAAAGATATGCGTACACCAGATCAACTGTGGTCACAATTGAATGGTTATATCAATCAGGACAGCTACCTGAATGCACACCGGGGTCAATACGCGAAACGCAACGCGTTGGTCGGAAAAATGATCGGTACTCTTGATATCCGTGTTGCTCAGGATGTATTCTTAAATACTGGTGGAAAAAAACATCAATTACAAATTACATTCGACGTATTCAATTTTGGAAATATGATCAATAAAAATTGGGGTGTGGCACAATTTGCCAATAAGGCGAATGGTATACTAAATTACAAAGGACTCAACACTCAGGGCCAACCAACTTTTTCTTTCCCTTATTTAGATGCGACGAATCAGATTCCATTGACCAGTACATTTTCAAATAGTGTTGACGAAACATCGCGTTGGAGAATTCAACTTGGCGTCCGTTATCGTTTCAATCAATAAGTAAAAAATAATGTAAATTTGACCCATCCTTGTTTAAGGATGGGTTTTTAGTTTAATATGATATGAAAAAAATATTACTTTCTTTTGTTACTCTCTTTATATGTATTTCCTCCCAAGCGCAACATTTCGACTTAATCCCTCTAGGTATATATGGTGGTGAGCAAGAGGATAATCTATCGGCCTACCTGGTTGGAGCTCCAAAGGACACTGCTTTTCTCTGCCTTGATGCCGGTACAATAAATACTGGGATACGAAAAGCCATCCAGCTGAAAAGTCTCCATGGAACAGAAGAAACGATCCTACATAATCAAATAAAAGGGTATTTTATTTCTCATGGTCATTTAGATCATCTATCCGGTCTGATTATCAATTCTCCAGCAGATAGCAAAAAGAATATTTTTGCTCTTGCTCCTGTACTTCAGATTTTACAAAACCATTATTTTATAAACGATACCTGGATTAATTTTGCTGATCAGGGGCAAAAACCAATTCTTGGAAAGTATCATTACAGTGAATTGCAAGAAGGAATAGAATTTGCGGCACAAAATACCCCTTTCTTGCTGACGGCATACGAATTAAGCCATGTAAATCCGTATAAAAGCAGTGCTGTGCTGGTGCGCCATCATGATCATTATCTGCTCTATCTCGGAGATACGGGTGCCGACCGGGTTGAAAAGGCTGACAGACTTGACAATCTTTGGAAAAATATTGCTCCATTGATCACGAAAGGTCAATTAAGCACCATATTAATTGAGGTATCTTTTCCCAATAGTCAAGCCGAAAACCTGCTTTTCGGTCATCTTACCCCTAATCTGTTATTAGAGGAGTTAAACAAACTAAAAGATAAGATCGGACAAAATGATTTAAAAGGATTAAACATCGTGGTCACTCACCGAAAACCAACAAGAGATAATCCAGAAATCATAAAAAAGGAGCTCCTAAAAAACAATCCCTTAAAAGTAAATTATATTTTTCCTGAGCAAGGAAAAAAGATTAGTCTACCTTAACCATATCTGGTAACAAGATGTCTCAAAAGTGCGATTCCGCTGAAATTTAATTGCTGAAAGAAGACGATTGAGGTTACGAACGAAATTAAAGAACAATAGGGATGACCAAGTTTTTTGGCCGTCCCTATTGCTATTAAAAGAACTATATTGCCTGAATAATATCCGCCATATTCAGACGTGATTTAGCTGTTATGCTAGGCTGATTTGAATCCTCCGCATTTCGATAACCTATGGCAACGGCAAATAAGCTATGGTATTGCTCGAGCCCCAAGATTTGATCATAACGATCATTTTCAATTCCCTCCATTGGTGTTGCATCAATATTATTTGACGCACAGGCCGCAAGAAAAAATCCCAAAGAAAGATAAACCTGCTGCTTCATCCAGGATTGCACATGTTGATCTCCCTGTGATTTTAAAAAACGATGGTAATAATTTATCGATCCCTCGGGAAGCGTGCTGTTGATCTGCTCCTCGAATCGTTGCACATCGTTAAGAGCACTAAAGACTACCAGATGACTTGCCTCATTAATTTTCTCCGCATTCCAATAGGATGCTTCCGCTAATTTTGTTTTTGTCTCTCCATCTGAAATAAAGAAAAACTTCCAGGGTTGACTATTGATGGATGATGGACTCAGGCGAAGTATTTCTTTTAGCTCAGCAATCTTGTCCGCTGAAATTCTTTCTGTTGAATTATACTTTTTTGTTGTATAACGTTGTTTTGCTGTTTCTATAAATGCCATAACATACAATTTTAAATTAACTATATTTTTTATAGTTGCAAACTTAAATATAGTGTTATATATTTGCAATAACGGTCAAAGTTGATAGTAACAGATGTATTTGATAGACAACAAACAATACCCATGCAGTACCAGCCTGACAATGAAATACATAGGCGGAAAATGGAAAGCAGTCATCCTCATTCATTTAATTGAAAAAAAACGTTATAATGAGTTGAGAAAAGAATGTCCAATGATTACCGAACGTACATTGAGCCTACAGCTGAAGGAGCTGGAAGCAGACGGCTTGGTCACGCGGACAGTACACACGGACAAAGCGCCATTAAAGGTCGATTATGAACTTACGGAATTTGGCAGGACACTTATTCCTCTATTGGAATCTATTGCACTATGGGGCAGGGAGACTGCAAGTAGAACTGGAGGAGTTCAACAGGTTAAATAGAATCCAAATAGTAGCTGTGCTTATCAGTAACGTATGAATGAACATCTCCTTAAGATCAACAGCATTATTGAACAGCTCGACGGGGATACCCTCAGTGCACTCGAGGCTGTCTCAAAAATAAAAACCTATAAAAAGGGTGATTTTATACTCTATCAGGGTGAGGTCTGCCGATATAGCTTTTGGATCGAATCTGGTATCGCAAGAAAATTTTATCTGAACGAGAACAAAGAGCTAACGACTGAACTGCTCTTTGAAAATGACCTCGCTGTTGCGTTTAGCAGTTATGTTACCCAGGGGCCGAGCCAAGAGTTTATACAAGCGGTCACAGATGTTAGAGTATCATCAATTGATAATAGCTCTTTCCAGCGTATAAAAGGTCAATTTTCGGCTTTAATGGAGCTAGATCTCTTGATGACCGAGTATTACACCATGTGGCTGGAAAAAAGACTATTTGATTTTCATACACTTGATGCATCCACGCGTTATTCACAGCTCCTGAGAAATCAAACCAATATTATACAACAGGTTCCCCTTACCTATATCGCATCTTACCTAGGCATTTCATTAGAAACCTTAAGCAGAATCCGCGCAAAAATCAAATACTGATTATTTGACTTAAGTCAAATGCCATGTTAACACATCTTTCAAAATTTGCATAACATTTTGAAAGCAATTATCATGGCAGAAAAAACGAGATTTATAGGATTTGACTTACTAAGAGCGTATGCAATCTTTGGGATGTATATCGTAAATTTTAACATGGTGTTCGGAGACCACAACGATACAAGTTGGCAGGGACAATTCCTCTCCCTCTTTAGTGGTAACTCAAGCACTATATTTGTTATGTTAGCAGGTATGGGGTTAATCCTGATGACAAAAAAACAGGCATTTGGCACCGCTGAAGAACAGCTAAATCAGAAATATATTGCACTTAAACGGGCCGGATTTTTATTTGCTTTGGGAATATTACTCGCTATCTGGTGGCCAGCGGATATCCTACATTTTTACGGGTTTTATATGTTCATTGCCTCATTTTTCCTTTTCCGCGATAAAAAACAATATATCTATGGAGCAATTATCTTTGCCGTTATCTTCCACCTGCTACTTCTTTGGATTCCCTATGAAACAGGCTGGAATTTTGACACGCTGGAATATAAAGATATGTGGACTTTATCTGGTTTTATACGAAACTCTTTCTATAACGGCTGGAATGCTGTTTTCCCTTGGATGAGTTATTTTATTACCGGAATGTATTTGGCAAAACTAGACTGGTCGGATTTAAGTATACAGAGGAAAACATTTGCTATCGGACTAGTACTTTACTTATTGATCCAAATGTTGCAATGTATTTCCAAAAATCTGATGACTCCTGAGATTGATTTTTTTCTAAATGCAGATTATCTGCCCCCTTTTCTACCCTTCTTAATCAGTACAATAGGCTTTGGATTAATGTTAATTGCTTCTTTCATGTATATCAGCAAATTTATTGCACAGAACAAGTTTGCAAACGATTTGGCCAAAACGGGACAAATGACATTGACACACTATATTTCCCATCTAACAATCGGATTAGTTTTCTTCTCATTTATGATAAATCAGGGATGCTTTGCCAAGATCAATGCACACAAATCACTGTCACCGATGCTCATATTTATCATTTCGCTTCTCTATTTTGCATGCAGTTACTATTTCAGTAAACTTTGGGCCAAAAGATTTAAACATGGTCCGTTCGAACTTCTACTGAGAAAAATTTCTGCTTAAGTTTGGACAAGCACAATGGTTCTTAAAAAGTTCTTCAATCAGAAGCGTCTATCCACGATCGCTTCCGATTGAAGTTGAGATTAAATTTGTTGTGGCTACGATCTTGCAAGTTTATATTAGAAGTTTTCTTCAACCAATTCTTTATTGACCATTGCTCCCGCTAAATTGCCTGCTGCTACGGCACTGGAAACGGACCGCATCATACTCGTATTATCGCCGCATGCAAAAACTCCTTTAATTGTTGTTTTCTGAAAACTGTCAACGGCAATATGCCCTTGTTCAGTCAATTCACAGCCCAACGCAACAGGAATACTTGAATGCTGCCTAAAAGGGATTGCTGCATATACGGCATCAAATGCTATTGCTTTGTTGTCCTTGAAAATCACTTTTTCTACCCAGCCATTTTTGTGCTGAATTTTACTAACCTGTTCTGCTATGACAGTTACACCGTGCTTCTTCAATTTTGCAGCCTGCTCCACACTGAAATTTGCTTCTCCAGAAGTCAATATTGTCAGATCGGCGGAGAGATTGTTGACTAAAGATGCCAAATGTAAAGCCCGTTCACCATTAGCCATAATTGCTGTTTTCTTGCCCCTGAATTCATATCCATGGCAATATGGACAATGGATAACTGAAATCCCCCAACAGGCCGAAAAACCTTGGATACCTGGCATGATATCTTCTACCCCAGTCGCAAAAATCACCTTTTTTGCACTAAATAGTTCACCATTTTCAGTACTAATTTCAAAGCCGGTACTTATTTTCTTTCCACTTACAGCAAGTCCTTTCTGGAATCTCACTGTTGGATAATTTAATACCTGCTCTTTAGCTTTTTTAGCAATAACCGATGGTTTTTCGCCATCATGAGTTATAAAATTATGCGAATGCGGTGTTTGTCTATTACATGGTAGACCACTATCAATAATGAGCACCTGACGTAGTGATCTCCCCAGTGCCATTGCTGCCGAAAGTCCGGCATAACTTCCCCCAATAACGATGACATCAAAATTTTTATCGTCTTTCATCTTTATAAATTTGATTTTAAATGCTGATGATACTAGCAGATTTATGGTATGGACTTATAAGTAAGGTTTTCGTCTCCCGAACCTCTTCATTCCAGCAGGTGAATTAAATAAATCAGAATAGTTTCATCTATGATTATTTTGTTTATTCTATTTTTTACAAATGATCAGATAAAAAGGATAATTCTCTTCTACTTCCTTGATTTCAATCAATCCATATTTTTCAAATTCTGACCGAATAGACTCCAAGTCATAAAAGAACATGCTAACACCTCCAAACATTTCAAAACGATCTGTGCCTATAGTAGTCCCTTGTCTATAAATACTTGCCCGTTTTGACACAGTCGTAAAGATCATGTAACCATCGTCGGACAGCTGCTCGTAACAGTCATGTATAAATTTCGCCCGCTCCTCAGTTCCCAGAAGATGGATGAGTGCGTAACAAAATATACCACCATATTTTTTGGTATCAAATGGCATATCTACGACCGAACCATGATGTATGATCGTCTGACTTCCAACATGTTTTCGGGCGATTTCAATTGCTGTCTTGGACAATTCAATTCCCGTAACAGCTATTCCATTATCTAGAAATATATGACCATTTCGTCCATAGCCAAAGCCTGGAATAAGAATTTCCTTTATATTTTCTGCTATAAAGAGATCTTTCGCAATGTGTGCTGAATGAGCAGGACTGCCTCCCCACATCTCCCCCTTTTCTATAAAATTACGTTCCCAAAACTCCATATATGTAGGCTTTTACATTAAGTATCTGTGCTATTTTTATTGAATTCTGCTTCCGATAAGCTTGCAATGACAATAAAGATAGAACGAAGGTAAGGTTTTTTATTATTGCAACTATGTAGCAATATTGTTAAATGCAATTAAATTGCAAATAAATTACATTTAAAGACCGCTATTCATATAATGGTTATTTATCAGTATTGAAAAAGACAGCATGCCGACGATATCTTTGCCTTTAAAAAAAGAATACACCTCTTGCTAAAAAAGAATATAATGAAAAAAATAAAGACACTTTTTGCGGCTTCATTGCTTCCTTTCTTCTCCACACAGGCCTCCGCACAACAATTGGACAAGATGACCTGGTTTAACGAACCTACTGAGTGGACAGTCAGTAACAACTCCCTTTCCATGTTTGTCACACCCAAGAGCGACTACTGGCGAATATCACACTATGGATTTACCGTAGATGACGCACCTTTTCTCTACACAGAGAGAGGAGGTGAATTTGAAGTGAAGGTCAAAATTTCGGCTAAGTATAAAAATCGTTTTGATCAAGCAGGTATCATGCTGCGTATAGATCATGAAAATTATATAAAAGCGGGAATAGAATTTGTCGATGGCAAGTACAATCTGAGTACTGTCGTCACTCATCGAACCAGCGACTGGAGCATCGTACCAATAGATAAAGAAATCCCTTTTATATGGATAAAAGCAATTCGAAGATTAGATGCTGTAGAATTCTTTTATTCTTTTGATGACAAGGAGTATGTGATGATGAGAAATGCCTGGTTACAAGATAATCATCCTGTCATGGTTGGTTTGATGGGTGCATCCCCAGATGGTGATGGCTTCCAGGCTAAGTTTGAACACTTTGGGATCAAACATCTTCCAGACCAGCGTAGAACCAAATGGCTAAAAGAAAATAATTCCAATTGAGCCGCTATAGTAAAGAGTCTGTCAAAAGCTACTCTTTTGGCAGACTCTTTACTATAGCGAAGTATCATCTTGATTATACATTTTATTGTATATACTGATCGCTTCATGTGAGTTGCGCACCCGCAGTTTTTGCAGAATATTCTGTCGGTGTCGATTGACGGTATTAACGCTCAAAGCTAGCTTCTCGGCAATATCTTTACTAATCATGCCTGCTTTTATGCACCGTAAAACCTCTTTTTCCCGCACACTCATGACATCCTTCATCTCCTGTTTGTCAAGCGGAAAAACTTCGCCGCTGACCTGATTAAAAATATAGTTCTTCTTACTTTGACGATCTTCTCGATCGGGCATTAGCGTATAGCAGCATAATGCCAGTTGGGGAAATTCTTGACCGGGGGTATCCAAATAGATAATATGATGCGACATCAACATAATTTGCCCATCTTTTCCTTCTACACGGAGTACACTGTTTGCCTGATATCGAAAACGTTCTTTCGGTTCGGTTTTCTTGACCAGATCAAGAAACTGCAGTTCAAGTGCATGTTTTACAGCCAGATCTTCAGGATGTACGCTCTCTAAGAGAAAATCCTCCCATATACTGTTGATCTCCAATTTTCTTTTGGGTGAACTCAAATGTAAACGTTCAGCAATCTCGCCCATAAAGGTAAAACTCCAATTCGCTGTCAGATCGCTCAATACCACAATGCCGTTATGGATGTCGGCATATGTTTTGGCATATTGCTTATAGTATTTCAAGACAGATAGGTCTACACTTGTATTTCGCAGTCCTTTACCAGCAAGATTTTTATTTAGTGTCTTTTTTAAATCCGATCCCATAGTTAAATATTTCGCAAATGTATGGACATCCCTGAAGAACCATTTTTTTTATGTATCTACAACGTGACCGAGCTTTTCGCGACTCTTTTGTAGGGTAAACGTTTACGCTTAAAAAGAAAGACCGATCCGAATATAAGGCAAAGTTGCTTCCTTACTAAAGCCTAGCACCCCTTGAATCGTGAGAAGCTCTCCCGGCATAAAATAAATTCCTCCGCCATAGCCCATATGCCATGTATCTGAACTTTCCGCTGTCATCCAAACCCGCCCAACATCGTAAAAACCAATCGCTCCTACCGTTCCCGGAACAAGATAGGATGAATAACTGAACAGTTTCAATCGCATATCAAAATTATTATATACAGCTGTTTTCCCGGTAAAACGCCTTGAATTATATCCACGCAGACTCATCTCACCACCGATTTGTGCATGCTGATAAAAATACGGGGCTCCCCAAACCGCATCTATCCCCGTCCTATTCGCAAATGTAATGTAGTCATCAGCAATTGTTTTATAGAAACTCATCGCGTGATGTAGCTTTGTATATTTCCTTGTATCGCCGCCAATCTCAGCATTCCACCCTACTCTGGTATGGATATGAATACCTGATTTTGGATTTGCAGCATTATCACGTGTATCATAATCTATCCCCCCTGTAATTCCTGTAAAAAAATTGCTCCCATAAATAGGTTCAGAAGGAAACTTAGTATTAAACTCCTCAAAGTATTTTCCAATATTATTAGCCTCTTTACTGTTGTAATACTCAGAAGATGAACCATAAAATAATTTCAGTTTAGGATCTAGATACTTTTCGAGAAAAATGTCGCCACTTACAATATCAAATCTATTTCGATAGTAAGAAATACTCCTTGAATCCGATTTTTCAAACAAGGTGTTGTTTCCATAACCAAAAAAATTGCTCAAATTTCTAGGGCCAAGTGATGAAAGATGAATAGAAAGATCCTGATCTGCAATTAATTTCTTAAAGTGACCTTTGTAATCAAACATAAATGATTCGCGTCCTGTTAAATAACTGGCCATAAATTGGTGCCGATAAGCATAGGGTTTCTTCCTAAACCCCTGATTTTCTATCAGGTATCCTAGCCCAAAAATCAGACCGCGGTCAACACCATAATCTAGATTGACCACGACTCCTTTACGATCGTATACAAAATTATCGTACTCAAATTGGTGAATAGCAGTATCTACGCTCAATTTTAGTCGCACATTTTTATCAACCTGAATACCGGAAGCCTGTTGATTTTTAGAGTCATAAATATAAACCTTATGACCATTGTCAAATTTATCAGAAGTACGATATAGATCTTCACCTTTTCCACCGATTAAACGAAGTTTGATAGGTGATCGGCCAGATCCATGGATTTTATACTCATCCGAGCCTGAAATTCCATAGATTCTGATTTCCTCGGTTTGACTAGGTAAAAAAGTACGTTTTATTAGCTTTCGCCCCTCAGTACCATCCTTTTTCTTATTGTGTATATTGACTGATACCGAACCATCTTTATTGTAATCGATATCAACGAATTCAGATTTGGCAGATAAGGGTAAATCAACAACACGTGCAAGAAAACGGTAATAGGTTAGCCCACTCTCCATGAGATCGTCCCTTCTGGATCGAATATTTGTTTCCAGTTCATTCGCACTTAATTTTACGATAGAATCAGGCATAGTAAGCATAGCCTGATGAATCAGCGAATCGGTAAGTGTTTTCTGAACAAATTTTATTTCATCGATCCATTCGTCCTCCGTAAGGTGGGTCAGAAAAAAGTGATCAAAATGGCGTGCGTTAAAGTTCCAATGAGACACATTACGTATATGTGGGCTAAATGGTTGTAAGTGGGCCTTTAACCATTGATAGGAAAGTAAAGTTGGAAACAGACCTGATGTTTTATAATACACTTTATCCCGATCGCGCGGTACAGGCGTATAAATCTTCTTACCTTTTTCTTTTTCAGGATCCCAGCGCCAATTATCTTCATGACGATCCCAGTCTCCCAATGCAAAATCAAGTAATCTTGAACGTAAAGTTAGTTTTTGATCAATTTGCGTGTCATTATCTTCTAACACTTTCCGAATGACTTTTGCACTATTGTCCGTTTTTTCATCTTCAAAAGGTGTACGGGCCTCAAACATATAAGGCCTATTTTTAAAGACCGCCCGGTATTCACCGAATCCAGGATCATCACCCACGAAAACAAGCTCGGGAGATGAATGTGGAATACCCAAAGCTGTATTAAACGGAGGAACAGTTAATGCACCGAATGGATGGTGTATTGAAATCTGATCCTGAACGATATCTTTTGCAAATGTCTTTCGAAGACTTTCAGGAAGACTACGTTCCGGATATTTCTGAATGGATCTTAACACCCATTCTCTCCCTGAGGGATCGGCCATCCGAAGCGATTGGGTTTGCATCCCCCCGCCCAGTTTGACTATATGAAGCCCGCCCTTTTCGGTTTTAAGATCCATTATACGCATTTTTACGGGCGTATTATATAATTTACGATAGCTGTCGCCCAACCAGAACCGATGAATCACGCCTACCCGGTCATACTCAGGGGCGATGACGGTTGTTATGCTGTCAACTTGTTGAGCATATGAGCTCAAAGCACAGCAGCACGTAATCAATGTTAGGAATCCTCTCATATTTCTTAAGTCGGTCGTCAGGAAAAATATGGCTAAAGTTCACATTTTAAAGCATGGAATCAAAAACTTTCTGCTCCTTTTTTAGTTTAAAACCCATCTGCTCATAAAATTTGTGACTTTCTGTCCGAAGGATGCTACATCTTACGCGCAAACGAAAATATCCTATGTTCTTTGCCCACTGAGCAGCTTCCTGTATCAGTAATTTACCCAAGCCTTTTCTCTGCACAACATGATCAACGACCAGTCCTGTTATTTCTACATAGCTCCCTGTCTCGATACTCATGGTCCGTTGTAATTGCATCCACCCAACAACCTTGTCATCAATCGTACCAACAAGTATATGATATTCACGATGGCATAATAATATTCTCAACAGGTCTTTCAACTTTTCTGCCTCATTGGGATACCCCAACTGTTCGGTCAAATCTGCAATTTCTTTATAGTCAGTGATCCTGGCTTCCCTTATCTCCATTCCATTATTTTTTTATATTAAATTTATTTATTAAAAAAGCCCAGTTCCAATACAAATAACAGCATCAAAATTATACATCCAATAGACGACGATGATAATTGATCTGCCCGAGATGGTAGGTTAAATGTGTGGTTAAATGCACCAACAAATATTCCGTTGTTGTCTTCTCCTCAAACACTAATATGGGGTATATCGCGGCAAGGTCATCCTGATTAAGCTTATCCAAAGCCAGATCAACGACGCTGATAGTATTGTCTATACTATCTAAAAGTACTGATTTTGGAGTATCCCGCAGGGTAAACTCAGCCTCCCTATTTCTAATATAGCCTGTTTTTCCGATCTCCGCTCCAATATACGTCTGTAAATTGCCAATTAAATGTAAACATAAATTTCCCGCTGAATTCGCAATACCATGATCAACAATCCAGATATTCTCCTCTTGTCCATAAGATGCAATTTCTGTTTTCAATCTATTCAGATCTCTATAAAAAAGACTTTTCAATGTTTTTACAAGCATAATCTAATTTTTAGTATAATACCACTAGCATTTCTTAATCAAAACTAACGCTTTCACAATATTAATTGGTTCTTTATGTGAAGAAGAAAAAGAAAAAATTGCCTCAACCGACTGTAATTTTGAAAAGATGGATCTAAACCTCTCGAAAAGTACATCCATTAAATATTCATAAGATATCGTATTTTTACTTGTACTAATAAAGTAATCAATGCTTATGTTTCCAAAATTTCCAAGAACGACCTGGATAATCTTCTTTATATTAACAGTCACTATCACCCTGCTATTTTCGAAATGTGGAAGTCCCTCGGATGGTAATGATACCCTTGGTTTCCCCTTTCCCTTTTATACCTATTTAGGCGGAAAGCGTTACCCAGAACCACCGGACAGAACATATTTTAACGGCATATACCTTCTTTTGAACCTGATCATCTATTTTGGGATCGCCTGTCTATTAAATTACTTAATAAAAAAAAACAAAAAAATAAAAGATTAAAGAAAGTAACGCGATCGGTACAAACTAAACTCCACATAATTGAGAAACGAAGTTCTCACCGCTTAAATTTACATTGCTAGAATTGCTGTCATTATGAAAAAAAACACGCAGATAACCAACCTGAGTATAGAATCCGCTGGTTTACCTAAAGATCCAAAACTGGTCATTGCTGAATATATATGGAACGGCTTTGACGCAAGAGCTACCGAAGTCGATATTGCAATTGATAGCAACGAACTCGGTTATATAAACAGTATCAGCATCAGCGATAATGGAGAGGGAATCGTTTTCGATACACTACCCTACTCATTTGGTAATTTTCTCGATTCAGTAAAGAAAAATAGCATCAAGCGAAGCTCCTATACAAGAGGAAAGAAAGGAAAAGGTAGATTTTCCTTTTCACTATTTGCGACAAGAGCGATCTGGAATACAATTGTAAAAGAAGAAGGAGTTTTAAAATCATACCACATCCAAATTGATAGGGACAGCAAAGAACAATATGACGTTAGCGAAAGTATTCTGGTAGAAAATCAGCAAACTGGAACCCGAGTGAGATTGGAGGGGGTTTTCGGGCTAAATTCATCCCATTTGGAATCCCAAGAATTTATAGATTTCATGGCGCAGGAATTTGGTTGGTTTCTATACCTTAACCGCGATTTAGGTTATACAATACGAATTAATGGAGTACAATTGATATATGATCATCTGATTCAAGAAACGGATCTTCTATCTTGGACTTTATATAGTCCTGAAGGTAATTCCTCCTATACTTTTCAGGTCAATTACATTCGTTGGAACCAACAGATCGGAGACCGCTATTACTATTATTTGCGCAATAGCGAAAAAAGAGAAGTGGCAAAAGTACTCAGTAGCTTTAACAATAATGCAATAGATTTCCATCACTCGGTATATGTAACATCCAATTTTTTTGACACTTTTGAACTGGAAGATATCAGCATCTCCACAGACATAAATCTCTTCACTGGCAAAGACAAACAAGTTGTCTACCGTAATCTACTTGCTGAATTACGCGATTTTCTAGATCGTAAGCAGAAAAAATACATTCGTGAAAACGCTGTTGCTGTCAAACTCAGTGAATTGGAAAAGAAAGGATTTCTACCCCATTATGATCAAACAGAAAAAGACAGGAAAAGAAAAGAAACACTGCTCGCATTGGTTCAGGAAATCTATATCATAGATCCGCGCATCTTCTTTGGAGTCAAAACCGACCTGATCCGTACCTATTTAGGTTTCCTGGATCTCCTACTACAAACAGAGAAAAGTGCAGAGATCCTACCCATACTCGAAAAGGCAATTTCCTTATCTGACAAAGAGAGTAGCCGGATAAAACAGATACTAATACTTCCCAATAATCTCGATACAGCAGCCATTTAAGCGCATTTGAGGGATATTTTTATTTAATGACTTTTATATGTCATTAAATAAAATAAAAAGTTTGAATTTTGCTTAACACTGTTAAATCATTTATGCATTAAAGCATGGGTAGTAAAGAACGCATACAACGTATCAAAGATGAGAATAGAACTAATATTCTCGACGCCGCTCTTCAAATCGTGAAAGAAGAGGGATGGCAGGCATTGAGCATGCGTAAAATCGCGGATATCATTGAGTATACCGCACCCATGATTTATGAGTATTTCGCAAATAAAGATGCAATTTTAAATGAGCTCGCTAACCAAGGTTATCTCTTACTTGCCAAAAAAGTCAGACAAGCCAAATCAACTCAAACCGACTTGGAGAAACAATTGGAAGCGATGTGGTTCAGTTATTGGGATTTTGCATTCGAGGAGCGCGAATTGTACCAACTCATGTTTGGCGTTGGAACAGCCTGCTGTGGGTTTGAAAAGACTTATAAGTGTGCGGAATCTCATGGTAGAATGATCAGTGATGTGATTCGTGAGATCATGAAGGATAAAAACCCATCGGAAGATTTGATCTGTAGAAAATATTTTACATACTGGTCAATTATACATGGGCTAATATCAATCAACTTAGTTAACCAGGGTAATGGTGAAAATACCAACCAAGAGGTTCTAAAAGATGCAATCTACGGTATCACCCGCTCGCTTACTGACTAAATTTTTTTACACCAGAAAATACAACGTTAAAAAATCTAACACCGTTAAATACACCACAACTTCAATTTTTAATATCACATGAAAACAAATGTATCACCAAGTCTTAAGAAGATTTACATTCCAGCACTTAACAGTGTTAAACGAATTAATATCGTAAAGACCGCATATGTGCTTAGTGCAATCTTTTTATACAGCTGTTCAACAGGAACCAGCAAACCTATTGATCCTCCTCCTGTTAGCCTACCTGTTGTTGCCATCGAAAATGGTAACGAGACAGTTTATCAGGAATATCCAGCAACAATAGAAGCTTCGGCGAATATCGAGATCAGACCTCAGGTTGAGGGGATTTTGGAGCAGATCTTTGTCGATGAGGGTGCGAAAGTCAGTAAAGGACAGGCGCTTTTTAAAATTAATGACCGGCCATATCAAGAGCAATTGAATCAGGCCAAAGCCAATTTATTAGCTGCAAAAGCTGCGTTGGAAAACGCCGAGCTGGAAGTTGAGAAAAAAACAAAATTAGTCAATACCAAAGTATTGACTGACTTTCAATTAAAGACAGCGATCAGTGCGCGTAATGCCGCTAAAGCGAATGTTCAATTGGCAGCATCTGCTGTGGAAACTGCTAAAATCAATGTAGGTTATACACTGATCCGTGCTTCGGCAGAGGGGTATATCGGGAGACTACAACGGAAACAAGGAAGTTTAGTAGGGCCAGCAGATCCGCAACCTTTAACTGCACTGTCAAATGTCAGAGATCTTCACGTCTATTTCTCATTGGGAGAAAATGATTTTATTGCTTTCAAAAATAATACGGAAGGCAATAATCTTCAACAAAAATTGAACAACCTCCCGCCGATCAGTTTAGTGCTTTCCGATCAGACAATCTATGATCAAAAAGGAAAAATAGATATGGTGGATGGTCAGTTTGACAAAAACACAGGCGCGATTACCTTACGCGCGACATTCAGTAATCCTGAAGGAGTTTTGCGTAATGGAAATACCGGCCGTGTCAGACTCCAAAAGAAATACGATCAGGCTTTATTGGTACCACAACTTGCGACACTTGAAATGCAGGACAAGATCTTTGTTTATACAGTTGGCAAGGAAAACAAAGTCGTTCAACAACCTATCACTGTCATTGGAAAAAGTGGTTCAAACTATCTCGTAAGCAAGGGTGTCAGTGCCGGAGATCGCATTGTTTACAAGGGTATTGATTTACTTCAAGATGGTCAAAAAATAACACCACAAGCTTTATCAAAAGACAGCATCAATTAATATTATAAACGACAAACTTATGCTTAAGAAATTTATAGAAAGGCCTGTACTTGCCACTGTCATTTCCATATTACTTGTAATATTGGGGGTGATCGGTATCCTAAAGCTGCCCTTACAGCAGTTTCCCGATATTGCCCCACCAGCAGTACAGGTAACAGCATTATATCCTGGCGCAAATGCCGAAACGGTACTTCGTGCCGTGGCCCCCTCTTTGGAGGAATCCATCAATGGTGTCGAAAACATGAGCTATATGAGCTCTACCGCCAGTAACGACGGTTCATTGATGATTACGGTATATTTTAAACTAGGCACTGATCCGGATCAAGCTGCTGTCAATGTGCAGAATCGTGTTGCACAGGCCACCAGCCAACTTCCTTCCGAAGTTGTTCAGGCCGGAATTACAACAGCCAAGCAACAAAATAGCTTGATCATGGTATTGGATCTATATACTGAGGATGAAGGTAAATATGACCAAACGTTTATTACCAACTACGCACAGATCAATATTATTCCGGAGCTGAAACGTATCCCCGGAGTGGGACAAGCATCGGTTTTTGGCGGTAGTAAAGATTACTCCATGCGTGTATGGCTTAATCCAAACCAAATGGCTGCTTACAAACTGACTCCTGAGGAGGTAACGGCAGCTATTCAGGATAAAAACGTAGAAGCCGCTCCCGGAAAATTTGGAGAAAGTAGCCGTGAAGCTTTTGAATTTGTCATTAAGTATAAAGGTAAACTTAATCAGCCGAGCGATTATGAAAATATCATTATCCGCTCAAACACAGACGGTTCTGTATTAAAACTGAAAGATGTAGCTCGTGTTGAGTTAGGATCTTATACTTATGCCAGTAAGACCCGCATCAATGGAAAAGCTGGTCTCAACATCGGTGTAATGCAATTAGCGGGATCCAATGCAAATGAAATTCAGATTGCCATACAGGAGTTTATGAAAAAAGCTTCGTTAAGCTTTCCAAAAGGTGTAAAATATCTCGTTTTATATAACACTAAAGATGCGCTCGACCAATCCATTGATCAAGTTAAACACACGTTGATCGAAGCATTTATTCTGGTCTTTTTAGTTGTTTTCCTATTTCTTCAGGATTTTAGATCAACACTGATACCGGCCATTGCTGTACCAGTGGCAATTGTGGGAACATTTTTCTTTATGCAGCTTTTTGGCTTCTCCATCAATCTATTGACCTTATTTGCGCTTGTACTGGCAATCGGTATCGTCGTGGATGATGCGATCGTGGTGGTCGAGGCCGTACACGCCAAAATGGAGCATAATAATCTCCCACCCAAATTAGCAACGACCTCTGCCATGAGTGAGATCACGGGAGCCATTATCTCCATTACCCTTGTCATGTCTGCGGTCTTCCTCCCTATTGGTTTTATGGAAGGTTCGACAGGAGTTTTCTATCGACAATTTGCCTTTACATTGGCCATAGCAATTGTGATTTCGGCGATCAATGCACTGACATTAAGTCCGGCGCTCTGTGCCCTATTTTTAAAACCTACGCACCATAACCACGACGAGACCAAGAAACTTAATTTCAAAGAACGTTTCTTCACAGGATTCAATGTTGGTTTTGACCGCCTGACCAAAAACTATTTAGGCAGCTTACGTTTTCTGGTCCGTTACAAATGGGTAGCTTTTGCAGGCTTAGGTATCACCTTGTTGTTGACAATTTTTATGATTCGTCGTACACCAACAGGATTTATCCCTTCCGAAGACCAAGGTTTTATTGCTATATCATTTTCTATGCCAGCCGGTGCCTCTTTGGATCGGACTTCGGAAGCATTAGCTGAAGCTGAAAAGCAACTTCAACATGCTGACTTCACCAAGACACTAAACGTTTTGGCTGGTTTTAATATTTTAACGCAATCAACCAGTCCATCAGCAGGTGTAGCATTTATTTTGCTGAAACCACATGAAGAACGTGGCAGTATCAAGGACATCAACGCTATTATGGCCGATGTGAACCAACGTTTAGCAAGTATCAAGGGCGCCAACTTCTTCGTGTTTACCTTCCCTACAGTCCCTGGATTTAGTAACGTGGATGGTCTCGATATGGTTCTTCAAGATCGGACAGGTGGACAACTTGGTAAATTCAGCACAATAGGTCAAGGGTTCATAGGAGAACTCATGAAGCGTCCTGAAATCATGATGGCCTTTACAACCTTCAAAGCCGACTACCCGCAGTACGAGCTACAAGTGGATGACATCAAAGCCGAACAACTTGGTGTAAGTACCAAAAGTATCTTACAAACCATGCAAGCTTATTTTGGTAGTGCGCAGGCGTCAGATTTTAATCGATTCGGAAAGTACTATCGTGTTATGGTCCAAGCGGATGCAAAAGATCGTAGCGAACCAACTTCTATGGACGGAATCTTTGTTAAAAACAGATTAGGCGACATGGTACCGATCAATACATTGGTTAAATTAGAGCGTGTCTATGGTCCCGAAACGGCTTCACGTTACAATCTATTCAATTCGATCGGAATAAATGCAATCCCAAAACCTGGCTATAGCTCAGGAGATGCAATCCGGGCCGTGGAAGAAGTGGCCAAACAGCATTTGCCAACTGGATTCACCTATGAATTTTCGGGTATGACGAAAGAAGAAATTGTCTCCGGAGGTCAGTCTACGCTTATTTTTATTCTCTGTTTGATCTTCGTTTACTTCCTTCTCGCGGCACAATATGAGAGCTACATTATCCCATTAGCCGTTATACTCTCTATTCCAACAGGTATATTTGGTGTCTTTGCAGCAATTAGCCTCACCGATACTGCCAATAATATTTACGTTCAGGTAGCGTTAGTCATGTTGATCGGGTTACTGGCGAAGAATGCTATTTTAATTGTCGAATTTGCCATTCAAGGTCGAAAACAAGGGCTTTCGATACCAAGCGCTGCGCTTAAAGCAGCACGCTTACGTCTGAGACCTATTATCATGACATCATTGGCTTTCATTGTAGGTATGATTCCTATGATGAGCGCAGTGGGTCCCTCGGCACAAGGTAATCACTCGATCAGTATTGCAGCAGCAGGAGGAATGCTTAGTGGGGTTGTGTTAGGGCTTTTTATCATTCCCATCCTATTTATCGTATTCCAGTTTATACAAGAGAAAGTAAGTGGCGCGCCAAAAGAAAAACAACTGGAGAATGAGCACATTTCTTTGGAAATTCCTGTGCATACAAATAATTAACAAACAATGACAACATCGAAATATATGAATAGAAAAGTAAAACTACTGACGGTTTTCATTTTATCCTTTGTCGCGTGGTCTTGTAAAACAGACAAACTGGTTAGCAATAAACATCTTGCACCCACTCTGCCTGAACAATATCGTGATCAGGGAAAAGCAGCACAGGAAAACAATATTGGTTCTATTCCATGGCGTGATTTCTTTAAGGATCGCGTCTTACAAAGCTTGATCGACAGCGCAATACAACATAACCTGGACATGCAATTGGCGCTGAAAAATATAGAGTCATCTCAACTGAGCTTGAAGCAGGCAAAAGCGGGCTATCTTCCCACAGCACAGTTGCAGGTCAGAGGAAATAGTACCAACCCATCCAATAATAGCATGAACGGATTGAGCTTGAATCAATTTTTAAAACAGCATCACGTTGAAGACTATACAGCATCTATTGGTTTATCCTGGGAGGCTGATTTATGGGGAAAAATCAAGAATCAAAATGTGGCAGCCTTGGCTTCTTACCTGCAAACTGAAGAAGCAAAAAAAGTGATACAAACCCAATTGATTGCCCAAGTGGCGCAAGGTTATTATCAACTTTTGATGCTCTATCAATTACGGGATATCGCACAACAAAATTTACAGCTGAGCGATACCACGCTCCGTATTGTCAAACAACAATATGAAGTTGGTGATATTACCTTGCTTGCTTTGGAGCAAGTGGATGCGCAACGTTTATCCGCTGCTGCGCTTATCCCTGATTTTGAACAACAGATTCATCTTCAAGAAAATGCGATCCAAATTCTCAGTGGTAAACTCCCCGCAGAAATCAAAACACAGGAACAATTGGTCAACGTTCGTTTTCCTGAAGATCTTGCAACAGGAATACCAGCAGATTTATTAAGCCATCGCCCTGATGTTAAACAAGCGGAGCTTGCTGTTACCGCTTCTCAGGCCTATCAAAAATCTGCTAAAGCAAGAATGTACCCTTCGCTGGTCATTAGTGCTGAGGCAGGTGTCAATGCATTTAAAGCAAGTAATTGGTTTAATCTGCCTGCATCTTTATTTGGTGCAATCACAGGGAGTATTACACAGCCTATTTTTCAGCGTAGAGAGCTGAAAACGCAATATGAGCTCGCCCGCATAGAACAAGAGAAGAATGTTATGATTTTCAAGCAAAAAGTCATATCAGCTGCTGGAGAAGTTTCCGATGCCCTGATTTCAATCCAAAAATTGAAGGAAAAACAACAGATTACGTTGGATAGAACTACTCGTTTAAAAGAGGCTACAAAACATGCCAACCTTCTCTTTGAAACTGGTATGGCAACTTATCTGGAAGTAATCACCGCTCAAAGCAATATATTACAGAGCGAACTTGAGCTGGCTCAAGTGAAGAAAGCGGAACTTTCGGCTGTAGTAGATCTTTATCGCTCCTTGGGTGGTGGATGGAGCAATAACTAATTTTAAAGATTTGCAATTTTTCTAATTTTATATCACATATCTGGGAGACAGGGGACCGCGAGGGTCTCCTGTCTTATTTTATAGCAACAACCTTCAACAATGCCCCCCCCCCGCTCATTGGATTCTTCCTACTCCTACTCCTACTCCTACTCTTAGCCAGCCCCCTTTAAGCATCAAAACAATAAAATAGGCGCCCTTTTTAAAAAATCATGTCTGTCACTATAGTCATTGTTATAAATCCTTCAAACCTTGGAATAAAAGGAACAAATACAGCAGCCATAATGCGATTACTTTTGTGAAACAATAAATTTAATAGACTATGAGAGATTTAAAAAAGGTTGCATTGGTATGTTGTATTGCCATTTGTACTTTACTGGTTATGAGCTGCAGTAAGGATGATGAAGTTACACCAGAGCCTCAGCTCACCCCGAGCGAAGTATTGGCTAGTACCGCTTGGGAAACAACAAGCGCCAAAAATAACAAAGGTGAAAATGTGGTATTGACAGATGCCAATGTCTCAAATTTTGTAGGTTTTGCCTACTTCAAATCCGATGGTACCTTTACCATGTTCAATCTTGACGACTCTCCCAAAATGCGTGGAGACTGGTCTGTTTCAGCAGATGGTAAAACACGGACTATCGTTGCCAAAAATGCAGCAGGAGAAACACTTTTCACACGTGTAGTTGATATAACGGTATTAACAAAAAACGAATTTACATACCGGATCTATCCAAACAACGACAATAAAACCGTTTATTTCGATATTATCCATACACCTACAACACACAAAGAGCCGAAATAACTAACTGGCACTATTGAATTATATAGAGGCATAATCTCCTCTTAAACCTTAAGGATTGACAAAATGAAACGTTGTCAATCCTTATCTTTTTTAGTGAAACGCTCAACACTTTTTTTAGATTATTTCAATATCAATTGAGAAAATCATTAAATTCTTAGATAACGTAATAACCGAAAACTCTAATATTGAGATTATAGACAATGTCCACATACATTTTCATTTACAGGCGAAATAATCCTGACACAATTTAAATGAAATAGCATTGCCCTAAAATACATTAATTTTGATAGCAGTCAGTTTAAGAAAAATAATGGATTAAATACCTTTATTTTGATTGCAAAACAGAAGAGAATTCCTTATATTATAATTAAGGACAGAGATCAGAAGATTTAAGCAATATACGACTGGGGTATACCAAAGTGATATTTCAGCTTGCTCTTTGTACGTTTCAGAATAAATTTGTGATTCAATCCTTAAACGAATTGCGAAATTTGTAGTGATTTAATAGCTATATACAAGTAAAACGAATGCAGGATAAGACTATCTATAAAAATGAGAAAAATCTAATCAGTACAAACAAGAAAAGGTTATTATTTACCCTACTGTCATTTTTTCTCATCTATCTTGTTGCCTATATTATAGACCCATTTTCTAGTTGCTGGAATGGCTATTTTCAGCGAAATATGTTTGAAATATTGGGAGAATGGACCTTTACCATTATTTACAGTTTCCTTATTTCAGAGTTCAGTATTATTGTCCACAATAAATTGGATCGTATTTTAACATGGAAAGACAATCCAACAGAAAGGCTTCTGATTGAAACCGTTATTAACCTCATCGTGGTTCTCCTCATCAATTTATTACTGGTTTACATCATTTCCCGTTATTATTATGAGCTACAAAACCTCACGATTGCAACATCCTTAGAAGAAAAAAGAGGTGCCATACAGAACATCTCCATCAGTGTTATGATCGCTTTAATGATTATGGGGATTAACATTGGGATTCATCTGATCAACAACTGGAAGAATGAATCTATACGCGCCGCCAAACTGGGGCAGGTTATTCTCGAAACAGAACTTCAATCGCTGAAGCTACAGATTGACCCGCATTTCGTTTTCAACAATTTGAGCGTACTATCCGAAATAATTTTAGAAGATCAGCAACTGGGCTATGAATATGCTGAAAATTTCTCTAAAATATATCGTTACCTGTTGGTGAATTCAAAAAAAGATGTTATTTCTCTTGAAGAAGAACTTAATTTCCTGGACTCCTATATATTCCTGATAAAGAACCGATTTGGAGAGGGAGTTCATTTTGAAATAAATGTAGATCCTGCAAAATCCAATTATCAACTACCACCACTCACCCTACAGCTTTTGGTTGAAAATGCACTAAAGCACAATCAAACTAATAAAAAACGTTCGTTAAAAATTAAGGTATACACCAATGCGCAGAACCAATTAGTTGTCGAAAATATCTTAATACCAATAGAAAATGTATCGGAGTCATCTGGAATAGGTATTTCGAATATCATTAAAAGATATGATCTATTGTCGCATCTGCAACCAGAGATATTGAACAATGGTAAGACATTCAAAGTTAATCTACCTCTTATAGAACAAAACTCATGAGTATAACCAACGTATTGATTATTGAAGATGAAAAACTTAATGCTGATCGTCTAAAACGACTATTGAAGGAAATAAAGCCTTCCATACAGATACTGGATGTCTTGGATACTATTACGGACAGTATCACTTGGTTTCAAAGTAATGAATCTCCGGATTTGGTCATGATGGATATCCGTCTTTCTGATGGTCTAAGTTTCGAAATCCTGGAAAGTATAAAAATTGACTGCCCTATTATCTTTACGACAGCGTTTGATGAATATGCCGTCCGAGCCTTTAAATTCAACAGTATAGATTATCTCCTGAAACCTGTAGAAAAAAAAGAATTAGAAAATGCATTGGTCAAATTAGACAGTCTACAGCTTCAACAGATGAGTCAGGCTCCGATCCAGGGCTTATTGGATTTTATCTATCCCAAAGATTTCAGAACCCGGTTTCTCCTTCCCTACAAAGATGGTTATAAAACAATACTGGTTGAAGACATTCAATATTTTTACTCAGAGTTTAAGTTAACACATGCCAAGCTGAAATGTGGTACCGTCGAAATTGTACCACAAACCTTAGAAGAGCTGGAGCAACAATTAAATCCCAAAGTTTTTTTCCGTGCCAATCGACAATTTATAGTACATATAGATGCAATAAAGAGATTACATAACCATTTTAATGGCAAACTTAAAATCGAAATCAAACATAGCGAAGATGTCGAAATCCTTGTCAGTCGGGAAAAAGCCCAGCTCCTAAAAAACTGGTTGGATTATTAGTAAACAGTGGTTCTTATCTCGAAATTTTTGTGCACAATCAACGAAGTGCAGTCAGGTGTTTAAGTAGCATCTTTCTAAGAAAAACGACAAAAAAGAACTGTTTTGATTAAATAACATCAAAATTCAGCGCATTATAGCTACGTTTCAGTAAGCAATTGTTACGTCTCGGTAGATTTCCTTATTATATCCCTTAAAAGAATTCTTTCTTTTGCATTAAATAAAATGATAAAATGGCACTAAGAACGATGACTTTAAAACCTATCCTTACATTTATTACAGCAGCTACACTATTATCGTCCTGTGGAGGCAGCCAAGAACAACCGCAAGAGCAGGCAGTTACTGTTGACTTTATCGAATTATCCCCCGCACAAGCGGAGACGGAAAAAAAATACCCCGGTACGTTGGAGGGCGCCGTCAATGTTGATGTAAAAGCTCAGGTAACAGGTTATTTGGAGCAAATCTATGTCAAAGAAGGGGATTATGTCACTAAAGGCCAAGCCCTTTTCAAAATAAAAGGCGATGTATACAATGAACAGGTAAATAATAGCAGAGCAGCCTATCAAGCGGCACTATCTGCGGAACAAAATGCGAAACTGGAAATTGAAAAAATCAAACCACTCGTAGAAGGTAAAGTGTATACTGACCTTCAGCTTAAAACTGCAGAAGCGAATTATGCTGCGGCAAAAGCACAGGTTGCTCAAGCACAAGCCGCATTAGGCTCCTCACAGATCAATGCAAGATTTACATTAATCAATGCACCTGTAAGTGGCTACATTGGACGGATTCCCAATCGTGTTGGAAATCTGATCACCGCAGCTGACGCGATGCCATTAACAACATTGTCTGAAATCAATACCGTGAACGTTTATTTTTCGTTGAGTGAGGCTGATTTTATCGCCTTTATGAAGGATCATAATACGAAATCAAGCAATCAACAAGCAACATTGATTCTCGCTGACGGTACAGTCTATAATCACCCTGGAAAAGTAGAAATGGCTAGTGGTAATATCGATAGGACGACTGGTAGCATGACACTAAAAGCAATTTTCACCAACCCAGATAAGATACTTCGTTCTGGCGGTTCTGCCAAAGTTGTCTTAAAAAAGGCTCATGATAACGTATTGTTAGTTCCTATGGCAGCTGTTAAAGACATTCAGGATCGCTATTTTGTCTATGTTATTGGAGACAAAAACAAAATTGCCATGAAGCAGATCGAAATTGCCGGAAATACGGCCAATGATTATCTACTCAAATCAGGTCTGACAGCGGGCGAAAAAATCGTAATGAATAGAATTGATATGCTTAATGACGGAATGCAGGTTCAACCTACTAAAAAATAAAAGCCTGTATTAGATTTATCTAAAATTAAAATAAAATGCTGAAGAAATTTATTGACAGGCCAGTTTTGGCAACTGTTATATCTATCATATTTGTCATACTCGGGATAATTGGTCTTTTAAGGCTACCTCAGACACGGTTTCCCGATATCGCTCCACCTACAGTCCAAGTCACGGGAAGTTATCCCGGTGGTAATAGTGAGACCGTATTACGGTCAGTTGTTACGCCGCTGGAGGAGCAGATCAATGGCGTTGAGGACATGGAATACATTACCTCAACTGCAAGTAACGATGGTACATTCTCTGTACGTATTGTCTTTAAGGCTGGTGTAAATCCAGATCAAGCAGCTGTAAACGTGCAGAACAGGGTGCAACAGGCAACACCAATCCTGCCACAGGAAGTTGTGCGCATGGGATTGACAACTTCTAAACAACAGAATAGTATGATCATGATTTTTAATATCTATACTGTAGATAATAAAAAATATGACGAACTATTCCTACAGAACTATGTAAATATCAACTTGATTCCACAGATCAAACGTGTTCCGGGTGTAGGTCAAGCTATGGTATTTGGTTCGAAAGATTACTCTATGCGTGTTTGGTTGAATCCTCAGAAAATGGCGAGTTATGGTCTTGTACCCCAAGAAGTCATCGCTGCAATTTCCAAGCAGAGTCTGGAGTCCGCACCAGGAAAACTAGGTGAAGAATCAAAGGCTCCATTGGAATATGTGATTCGATATAAAGGGAAAAAGAATCTTCCGGAACAGTATGAAAACATTATTGTTAAAAATAATGATGTTCAGATCGTCAGGCTGAAAGATGTTGCCCGGATAGAATTCGGTTCGATAAGTTATAGCGGTAATTCGCAAAACAATGGTTTAAATACTGTTACTATTGGTATTTTCCAGACTTCTGGTTCCAATGCTAACGAAATTGAAATAGGTATCGATAAACAGATCGAAATAGCGCAACGCTCATTTCCTCCTGGAATCAAGATATTTAAACTGATCAGTACCAAAGAGCGCCTGGATGAAAGTACCGCTCAAGTGCGTTCAACATTAATTGAAGCGTTCATTTTGGTCTTTTTGGTCGTTTTCTTATTCTTGCAGGATATCCGATCGACCATTATTCCGGCGATCGCGGTACCGGTAGCCATCGTAGGTACATTCTTTTTCTTACTGGTGTTTGGGTTTACCATCAATATATTAACCCTTTTCGCCTTGGTATTGGCCATTGGTATTGTGGTCGATGATGCTATTGTCGTCGTCGAAGCCGTCCATGGTAAGATGGAAACATCGACCATGACCGGTAATGAGGCCACACACAGCGCCATGAGTGAAATAACCGGTGCGGTTATCTCGATTACCTTGGTCATGTGTGCAGTGTTTATTCCTATCGGTTTTATGACTGGTTCATCGGGAATGTTTTACAAACAATTTGCCTATACACTAGTTATCGCCATTGTGATTTCAGCGATCAATGCATTGACGTTGACGCCAGCTCTGTGTGCCTTGTTACTGAAAAACACACATGCCGAAAATCATGATGGGCAAACTCAAAAAACAGGCTTCTCACAACGGTTTTTCAAAGCCTTTAATGCTGGTTTTGAAAACATGACAAATAGATACGTTGGCTCGCTGAAATTTCTTGTTAAGAAAAAATGGTTAGCAGCTTTATTAATTATTGCTACAATAGGGGCTGCGGGATATCTCATGACCAGTACGTCAAAAAGCTTTGTCCCTATGGAAGACGATAACTTTGTCGTGTACAGTTTGGAGATGCCTCCGGGTACCGGTCTCGATCGGACAACAAAAGCTGTAGGAAAAATAGAGAAACTATTGGCTGACTTACCTTCTATTGAAAGCCACACGAGTATCACTGGTTTCAATATGATTGGTAACAACTCCAGTGCGGCTTACGCAACAGGTTTCATCCGTCTAAAAGATAAGAAGAAACGTGGCGAAATGAATGATATTGATCAGATTCATCAGGTGATTTCTCAAAAGCTAACTACTGTTAAAGAAGGCAATGCAATGGCTTTCCGCTCCCCTCCTGTTGATGGCTATGGTATGATGAACGGTGCCGAACTTGTACTACAAGACAGAGCGGGAAAATCTCCAGTAGAGCTTAAGGCAATGTCCGATTCTGTTATTGCGAAGATTATGCAACAACCAGGTGTACAATTTGCCTACACCATGTTTAGAGCAGATTATCCACAAATGGAATTGGAAGTTGACGAAGATAAAGCGGCTCAGCTTGGTGTAGATGTCAGTGAAATGCTTTCGTCTGTTCAGACCTATTTTGCTGGTGACCAATCATTGAATTTCAATCGCTTTGGTAAATTCTATCGTATTGCTGTAAAAGCAGACGGAATTTTTAGAACGGATAAGGACGCTTTCAATGAAATATTTGTCAAGAACAACAAAGGAGAAATGCTACCGGTAAATACATTGGTAACACTTCGCAAAGTCTATGGGCCAGAGTCCGTGACACGTTACAACTTGTACAACTCGCTTACCATTAACGTCGTCAGTAACCCAGGTATCAGTAATGGTGCTATTATGGAAACACTGGAGAAAAATGTGCTGAACAAATTACCAGGAGACTATAGTTACGAATGGACAGGACTAAGTTTGGAAGAAAAATCTTCCGGCAATCAGACGATGATCATTTTGACATTGAGCTTATTGTTCGTCTACTTCTTACTTTCCGCACAGTATGAAAGTTACCTATTGCCGCTGGCAGTACTGTTATCGATCCCAACAGGGATCATAGGATCGTTCTTAGGAACACGTGCTATCGGTCTTGACAATAACATATACGTTCAAGTCGGATTGATTATGTTGATTGGTCTTTTGGCGAAGAATGCGATCTTGATTGTTGAATTTGCATTGCAGCGTAGACGGGCGGGATCTTCACTTATTGATTCTGCACTAGAAGGTGCCAAAGCGCGTCTTCGCCCAATTTTAATGACTTCACTAGCCTTTATAGCGGGTATGATCCCACTGATGTTTGCTACTGGAGGAACAGCAACAGGTAATCACTCTATTAGTACTGGAGCAGCTATGGGTATGTTAAGTGGTGTGATCCTTGGTGTGATCGTTATACCGTTATTGTATCTGGTATTTCAATATTTACAGGAGAAGGTTTCAAGTAAAAAACTCGTGGACAAGACAAACGATTAAAATGAAAAAATTTCATCACTATATTATTATTTTAGCAAGTACTTCCCTACTTCTCGCTTCATGCAGTGTAGGCAAAAAATATACACGTCAAGACATGGAGTTACCGGACAATTTCAGAAATAACGAAGTTGTCCTGACCTCAGACAAACTGGCATTATCGTGGCGGAAGTTTGTGAAAGATCCTAATTTAACTGCACTCATTGAAAAAGCACTGATCAAAAACACTGATGTTAGTGTAGCACTCTTGAGTATGCAACAGTTGGAACTCTCCTATAAACAATCAAAAAAGGGCCTTTTACCAACACTTGATCTAAACGTGGGAGCAAATAGGACTTGGTTATCCACCAATTCCCTTAATGGATCGCTCAGCGATCAATTTATTGGGACACCTTATATGGATGACTACAATGCTACACTCAGACTTTCTTGGGAGGTAGACATTTGGGGAAAGGCAAAGATGCAGAAAGAAGAAGCGTTAGCAAATTTCTTTGGACAAAAGGAGAATCTATCTGCGTTGAAAACCCGCATTATAGTTCAGGTTATCCAATCTTACTACAATTTGATCGCATTGGACGAACAGTTAAAGATTGCACAAAAAAATGTACAACTTAGTGACAGTACATTGAGTATGATACGTCTGCAATACAATTCCTCGCTCGTGAGTTCTTTAGCTGTAGAACAGGCCGAAGCACAAAAGAAAACTGCTGAATTGTTGATTCCACTAGCAGACCAGAATATCGCTATTGAGGAAAATGCCATAAGTATACTATGTGGTGGTTTCCCTGATAAAATTCAACGTTCGGAAGGTCTTGATGCAACTGTTGTCGGTGGGACATTAGCAACGGGAGTCCCGGCCGAACTGCTTAGCCGGAGACCTGATGTCAAAGCAGCTGAGTATGCTGTTGTTGCAGCTAACAGTAGAATAGGATTGGCAAAAGCAGCTATGTATCCTTCGATAAGTTTGACACCTTCGATCGGAACAAACTCTTTTCAATTCAATCGCTGGTTTGATCTACCGGGGTCCATTGTGAAAACAATAGCAGGAAACATCACCCAACCGATATTTCAAAAAGGTGCGTTAAAGACAAACTATGAGATTTCGATAATCGAACGGGAAAAATTGGCGGTACAGTTTAAACAGTCTGTTATGCTCGCAGTTTCGGAGGTATCTGATGCCTTAGCGAAAATTAAGCATAGCGACCGGAGACTTCAGCTGATTGAAGCTAAATCCAATTCATTGGCCAAAGCAACTTCAGATGCTGCCCTGTTGTACAAAAGTGGCATGGCAAATTATCTGGAAGTCATTACTGCGCAAAACAATGCTTTACAAAATGATCTCGAACAGATTAGCATTAAACGGGAAAAACTTAATGCCGTGGTGGATCTATACCGTGCGTTGGGAGGAGGAAACGACAGCGAATAGTAAATCATCGCGTATACTAACCTTGATTAGTTCAATTTTGAGCATATTTAGGATCATAATACTTTAATTAAGAGGGCTAACGAAAGTTTAGCCCTTTTTATAGCTTTTAGTCATCATATAAAACACAATCTCCTTTAACTACTTACTGATATTCTCCACAATTATTTGAATTAAACCACTAGATTTTATTATCTTCGGTTAAGAAATAGAATGTTATGAACAGAACAAGCTGTCTTCCTCCTCCAATCGCTTAATATTTTAATTAATATTAATAAAGCATGGCACCGAATAATCGGCTGATTCCCCATGTTTTATATTCTCAATCAAATTTTATAACAATAGTATCTGTCTTTGCTAAGACAGATCTGGAAGACAACATTTTATGAAACATTCATATTTCATACTACACCTTGCTGTGGTATGTTTGGGCATATCTGGTGTATTAGGCAAAGCCATCAGTCTCAATGAAGGTATGCTAACCTGGTATCGTGTATTTTTTTCGGCCATTTTCCTTTTTTTTATTTTAAGATGGTCAAAACTAGCTGGTGAAATTAGGTTGCGTGAAAAATTAACGATTGCAAAAAATGGCCTATTGATTACCGCCTCCTGGCTACTTTTTTATGCCAGTATTAAATATTCCAATATCTCAATCGGAGTAGTTTGTTACTGTATGGCAAGTTTCTTTACCGCGATCTTTGCGCCTCTCATTAACAAAACGAGATTTAAACGGTCAGAGTTTTTTCTGAGTGGACTAACGATTTGTGGTATAGCTTTAATATTTCATTTTGATACAGTACATCAATTAGGCATTCTTTTGGGTATCATTTCACCGGCCTTTGCTTCGCTTTATGCAATTTATAACGAACGCTTGATCAAGCGATACAGCAGTATAGTAATCAACTATTACCAAATGATTGGTGGGAGTGTCGGACTTGGGCTAATTCTCCCCTGTTATCTTTATTATTATCCGATATCATCTTTTACCCCCAATACAATGGATCTCATTTACCTCCTAATTTTGTCGTTGTGTTGTACCGTTGCTGTATACCTTGCATTCACAGAAATTTTAAAGAAAATTTCTGCCTTTACGCTCAATTTAAGTCTCAATCTAGAACCTGTATATGCCATCCTGATTGCATTTTTATTCTTCAATGAATCCAAAGAGCTCAATCTTTCATTTTACATCGGGCTTTCCCTGGTTATGCTTTCTGTACTTATACAGGCTCTCATCAGTAGAAAACAGGAAAAAACAGGGAATTAATACATCAAAAATGACCTTGGAATAATATGGTCTGATTGTTATCAGACTAAACGATTTCAAGTCAAACAAAGAAGCTTAAATTTTATTCGGAGAAAGTCCTATATTTACATAACATCAGGCATCCATTTGATGTTGGAAATTTAAGTCGATTCCTCCAATAAAAGACAATATCAATTAAAAAATATCATGAGCAATTCTTCTTCAGACAGCAAACTTATCCACGAACAAATTCAATACCTTGAATTTATATCTAGCGATCTTGAGAGAGCTAAAAAATTCTATTCAGCAAGTTTTGGCTGGAACTTTACGGATTACGGTCCTGAGTATACAGCCTTCGATGGCAAATATGTGGATGGAGGATTTACAGTCGGTACACCGGTAAACGGTAGCATTTTGGTTGTCCTCTATTCGAATGATCTGCTATCCACACGTGATAAAGTCGTCCGTGCTGGTGGCACCATCGTTAAAGATATCTTTAGCTTTCCTGGTGGTAAAAGATTTCAATTCAAAGACCTCGATGGCTATGAATTGGCCGTATGGGCAACTGAATAGGCGCTATAAAAGTGAATATTGGATAAAAACAGAAAAGAGCTTAATGATACATTAAGCTCTTTTCTGTTTTTGGTAATTTTTATTTTTGTTCTTATTGAAACGTCTTCGATTTTGTGGATTGCCGCTTTTCTTCGCCGGATTATATTCAGGCCCAGCTTCAAAGCCTTCCGGTAAAGCGATTTGTTCTACGGGATAACCGATCAGATTTTCGATCTGAGAAAACCGTTGTTGATCTTTATCATTTACAAAGGTAATCGCTGTACCTGTTGTCGCTGCACGTGCAGTACGTCCGATACGGTGTACATAATCCTCAGGATCCGGTGGGACATCGTAGTTTACGACCAGACTGATACCTACGATGTCGATACCACGTGAGATAACATCTGTTCCCACAAGTACCCGCACCTGACGTGATCTAAATCTACTCATGATATCCTCACGTTTAGCCTGCTCAAGATCTGAATGAAAACCCTCTGCATCTATACCCTGCTTTTGGAGCTCCTGCGCCAATAATTTAACTGTAGTTTTTTGCGAAGCAAAAATGATAACAGAAACATAATTAACGTCCTGTAAGATGATCTTCAAAAGATCCATTTTTTGCTTATCATATACCAGATATGCGCGCTGGTCTATACCTTCTGAAGGTTTTGAAATGGCAATATTGACCTCAACAGGTTGATAAAGGATCTTTCTCGCAAAATTCCTGATCTTGAGAGGCATAGTCGCCGAAAAAAGCAACATTTGCTTCTTCTTGGGTAAGTAACTGACGATACGCAATATATCATCTTGAAAGCCCATATCCAACATGCTATCCGCTTCATCCAGTACGAAGTGCGTCAGATGAGTTAAATCGACTTTCATCGAAGTAAGATGGCTGATCAATCGGCCGGGGGTAGCAACAATAATATTAACCCCTTCTCGAATTGCTCGTTTCTGTTGTTCATATCCCATTCCATCTCCACCTCCATATATAGAGATGGAAGTCGCTCCTGTATAATAAGACATGCCCATGATCTGTTGATCTATTTGCAGGGCTAATTCCCTTGTCGGGACCAGGATAATCGAACGAATAGATTCCTTTGCATCTCTAGCAACAGCATCTAAAATTGGCAACATATATGCTGCCGTTTTACCCGTACCCGTCTGCGCACAGGCAATCATGTCACTTCCTTCTTTTATGATGGGAATTGTCTGCTCTTGAATAGGCGTCGCCTCTTCAAACATCATGCTTTCTAAGCCCTCTTCCAATTCCGGAACAAAACCAAATTCAGTAAATCTCAAATTTTATTATTTTATTAAATATGTGCTAAGTTACTAAAACTAATCTATATATGAGATCAGCATTTACTCGCTTAAGGGCTATACCGAAGATAAACCCGCTGGCAGCGTTTTAAATCCATGCAATTTTTAGCTTATACTGTCTAGATTATTTTTGGAATTACCAGCCAATTTCAATATCGTATATCCTAATATACCTGCGCAAAGGGAGGCAATGAGTACCGCAAATTTAGCCTCCTCAATTAAGAAGGCATCATCAAAAGATAAGATGGATATGAAGATAGACATGGTAAAACCAATACCTCCAAGCAAACCAACACCGAATATCTGTGGCCAGCTTGCACCTTCTGGAAGCTGTGCTATTTTCAATTTCTTTGCAATAAAACATATTAAAAATATACCAATTGATTTCCCTACAATCAATCCTGCAATAATACCTAGTCCCAATTTGGATGTTAAGCCACCAACCATTTCTGCATGAATTGGAATTAATGTATTTGCGAATGCAAATAAAGGAATGATTATAAAATTCACAGGCTTGGTCAGTAGATGCTCCAATTTTTCCAATGGAGATTCTTTTTCATCTGGCGTAGTGGGTAAAGTCATGGCAACCAAAACTCCGGCAATAGTCGCATGAATGCCCGAATGATGGATAAAATACCAAATGAATACTCCGGGAATAAGATAGGCCCATAGGGCTTTTACACCAAGTTTATTTAGAATGATCAGAAAAGCAAATATCCCCAGTGCAATAAATAGATAGGTCGCATGAATTCCACTGCTATAGAACAAAGCGATGACTAAGATCGCAAGCAAATCATCCACAATAGCCAAAGCAGCCAAAAAAATCTTGAGGCTAGCCGGAACTTTATTTCCCAAAAGGGTGATAACAGCAAGTGCAAATGCGATATCCGTAGCCATTGGGATCCCCCATCCGTGAGCGGTATCGGCGGCATCTTTATTGATTACAAAATAGATTGCCGCAGGCAGGAGTGCCCCTCCTACTGCTGCCAGAATTGGAAGAACAGCTTTACTTACTGAAGATAATTCTCCCTCAATGATTTCTCTTTTGATTTCCAATCCTACTAATAGAAAGAAAATAGCCATCAACCCGTCGTTGATCCATAGCAGCCATGAATATTTTAAATGAATATTATCTGTTTCAAGTCCCACCTCCCGAAGAAGAAAGTCCATTACCGATCCATATAGTGATGTATTCGCTACAATGAGTGCCAAGATAACACAGGAAAACAGAATAATCCCACCAGCAAAGCTAGATTTCAAAAATTCTCGGAATACAGTTAAATTAATAAGTTTTGACATGACGATAATATCTTTAAACACTTAAAAGGTTCACAATATACAACTTTACAGTCATTAATCTGCCTTCTGAGCGGCATTACCTGAATCTGTTCCATTAGCAGGCAAAGAAAATCTTCTTTTTCACCGGTCCGCTCCAAATCCAATATTTTAACAACAACTTTGCCAATTATAGGAGTAATTTGACTTTAAACATCCCTCTTAAAACATGTATACTTCACAAAATAAACACCTTACAATACAAAGTATATAAAACCACATTTAAATATTGTCATTTTTGTAAAATTAATTTGTCTTTATTGCAAAAAATAGTTAGCTTGCTATTATAGTTAATAAACCGTTTATTATGTGCAAGAAGTGGATTTTCATGGTGCTTCTTTTCGTAGCAAATTTTACATATGCGCAGACGACAGAGGATACAACCCAACATCAACAACAATCAGGCTCCCATTACATCATTTTAGGGATCATAGCAATTATTGTCATCGTTTTTATATTATACAGGAGGCAAAAGAGGAAATTTAATGAATAAGGGAGATCAATTGATCTCCCTTATTGTTTTTCCCTGAATTTCTATCGAAATAAACTTATCCCCATTTTTGCCCACATCATTCTTAGTGTTTAATCGGTTCATTTGTCTGTGCCAAACGTTGCGATCCTGTATTCGCTGGACAAGCAATATCATCTGTCGCATCATAAACCAACTTTTTACCTTTCAATTTCGTGATCAATTCCTCCGGTACATGCACCTGTACTTTGGTTACAGAGTAACCGCTTGGAAAATAGCGTACGTAATAGCCATCGGGATGAAGTGTCCAGATTCCACTGGGAACATCCGTACGAGGTTCGGCCATACCCGCCATTATTGCGTACTTTTCAAACTCAGCATAAGAATAGTTGCCCGAAGAAACCAATTGTCTGATATTATTTTCTGCTTCAAATATCGCTTGCACAGCTGGGGGCATCTGGTCTTTAGCCTTTTGCACCACATCAAACGGCAATATGCCAAGCGCCCCGCCTTCCAGCAATAATAATTGCTCTGGTGTCAACAACCTCAATGCTGTTTCCTTGACCTCCCCGGAATAGTCTATAAATTTAGTTTTAGCAATAATTGTCCACAATAACATCTGTATTGATGATTGTTCAACTTCCGGATGTTTTTCCGCACTTTTCAAGATGGCAATGACAACCTCCCGCTTTTTCCCTAATGTGGGAGCATACATATAGCCATCCCCCTTAGAAGGCGCATAAGTTCCTGCTTTTAGGCAATAGCTTTTGTTGGTCATTTCAAAATGGCCAGCTTCAAGCAAATAGCCGTCCTGGCCATTTTTCTGCAGATTTTCCAACGGCTTATAAATAGCCGTATTTTGAAAATCAGGCATCTGTTCACCTTTCCGATTTACATCCTCAAAACTTGTGCTTATCGCTTCAGGTTCCTTTAAAAGCTTGTCTAGTCCTAATGCTTTACTTCCTTTCGAAGCAACTGCCTTGCTTGCTTTGTCAAGCAATCCACCAAATTGAGCATGAGCACCCTGCAAATTCAGCAAAAATGCAACAATGAGTACTAAAACATACGTAATGCTATTTCTTTTCATAATTGATTTTATTTCAACACCAATGCCACAAAAAAGAAGCCAATTTATTAGTAAAATCCCAATTCATAATTTATTAATCTGGTGTACATCTTTTCAACGATATCCTATCATCTGAACTGTCTCAAATTGTAATATTTCATATTTTCCGTCAGTCCGCCAATCGCTTGGAAAGCGATATTTCTCGCGATCTATTATTGGGCTTGTTCGGTAAGGAACTGATGTTCGGAAATAGTTAAAAAATACAAGATTAAAACGTATCTTTGCAGCATGATTAACGTGTCAAATCTCTCCCTTCGTTATGGTAAACGTGTACTATTCGAAGATGTCAATTTAAAATTTACACCTGGCAACTGTTACGGCATTATTGGTGCCAATGGAGCTGGTAAATCTACTTTCTTAAAAATTATTTCTGGCGAAGTTGATCCCTCTACAGGTTCGGTGGCATTCACACCTGGCGAACGTATGTCTGTATTGAGTCAGGATCACTATGCTTTCGATGAATATACGGTATTAGAAACTGTCATGATGGGTAACCAAGAGCTTTACAAAATCATGAAAGAGAAAGACGCTATTTACATGAAAGAGGATTTCTCTGATGCAGATGGTGAACGTGCCGGTGAACTCGAAAGTCTTTTTGCAGAAATGGACGGATGGAATGCAGAATCCAATGCAGCTACGCTATTGAGTAGCTTGGGCATTAAAGAAGAGCTCCACTACAAGTTAGTCTCTGAAATTGATGGTAATCAAAAAGTACGTGTCTTATTGGCACAGGCACTCTTCGGTAATCCAGATATCTTGATTCTCGATGAGCCTACCAATGACTTGGACATCAATACAATTGCATGGTTGGAAGACTTTTTAGCTACTTATGAAGCAATTGTACTCGTTGTATCCCACGACCGTCACTTCTTGGATGCTGTATGTACACACACTGTCGATATTGACTTTGGTAAAATGACCATCTATACAGGTAACTACTCGTTCTGGTACGAATCTTCCCAATTAGCATTAAAACAACGTTCTGATCAAAACAAAAAGATGGAAGATAAGGTTAAGGAACTTCAGGAATTTATCCGTCGTTTCTCGGCCAATGCATCCAAATCAAAACAAGCGACTTCCCGTAAGAAAGCCTTGGATAAGATCAATATTGATGAGATCAAACCTTCCAACCGTAAATATCCTGCGATCATGTTCAATACCATGAACCGTGAACCAGGTGACCAAACATTGCAAGTAGAAGGTTTGAGCAAAACGGTCAATGGGGAGGTCTTCTTCAAGGATATCACATTTATGATTAATAAAGGAGATAAAATTGCGGTGTTGGGTCCTAATTCCCTAATCACAACAGCCTTTTACGATATTATCACAGGTAGAGACACTGACTTCGGTGGTGAATTCAAATGGGGTATTACCATCACTCCTGCCGATATGCCAATTGAAAATGCAGCGTTTTTTGAAGGCAAAAACGAAAATTTGGTCGATTGGTTAAGAGACTATACAACAAACCCTGAAGCGGATGAGCAGTTCCTACGTGGATTCTTAGGAAAAATGTTGTTCTCCGGTGAAGAAGTAATGAAAAAAGTTTCGGTGCTTTCCGGGGGTGAAAAAATGCGTTGTATGTTTTCAAGAATGATGTTACAGGGAGCTAACTTCTTGATTTTTGATGAACCAACCAACCACTTGGATCTGGAATCAATCACAGCATTGAACAATGGTCTATCAGACTTTAAAGGATCAATGTTATTCACATCCCGTGACCACGAGTTGACTGAGACTGTTGCAAATAGAATCATTGAATTAACACCAAAAGGAATCATCGACAAGTTAATGACGTATGATGAGTACATCAACAGCGATGTTGTCAAAGCACAACGTGCAGAGATGTATAAATAAGATAATTTATCCCAATTTTATAAAGGCTCCATAATTCATTTTATGGGGCTTTTTATTTGTAGGTGCCCCCCTGTTTGGACAGTCGAAAATGCAAAAACACAAAAAAAGCACTGAAGGGGACTCAGTGCTAATCGCGATTGATATGAAAGAATTGAGAAAGTCTATTGAACTGAAGGTTTTATCAGATGCCACCCCAATTGTAGCGATACCGCACAATGGTCAGACAGATCCTGTCCCTCCCTATTTTTAAAAAGTTTCTTTTGAACCTGATAGTTCTTTGCTTCAAATATCATCTGATCATTATTACGGTAATAGATCTTATCAATGCCCTCACAGTCATCTGTTAACTCCAATGCGGCCGGGGCGACAAAGTTTTGCTCACTCTGAGGTATTTTACCACTATTTTTCAAATTTACCCATGCATCTACCAAGTCTAATTCTCCTTGAAAAGAAACAATATTATCCAATGCGTACGCATAATGAGCGTTAAAATCACCCATGATTAACAAAGGTTGTCCTGCGGAGTTCTTTTGAATATAGTTCTTCAATTGATTCAAGTTCTTCTGACGCGCTATTGCCGCACCAGGATCATCCTGGGCTGTTGCATGTACATTGTAAACATCAATAAAAGCCTCTTTTGCCAATTGAATACGTGCATAGGAAAAGCCTTTGGGAGTTAAACAATCCGCCCCATTACAAGCGTCCCACCTTACCCGCTCAAAGTATTGGATCGGATATTTCGACAACGTGCTCAATCCATCACCAAAAGGTACACCGCCCATATTTTCCGTTCGATAGCTATGTCTATTCTTGCTGTACAAAAATTTATTGTAGTTGAAATCCTCTTGTACATTCACAATATCAAAAGGATTCACCAATTCGCCAATGGATGTAATGCTCGGAGCTCTTTCCGTTACAGCACTTGAAATTAACTCTGGAAGACCAGCAATATTATAAGTTAATAAGTTAAGCTTTCCCTCGCTGACATCAGGCATATCGACATATACCATGTTCATTGGTCTAACTTCTTTGGGTTTCAATTTGAATCCCAACATGATGCCTGCAGAAGCACAAACAGATAAAATAAGAACTTTACGAAGACCTTTAAGTCTAGTGTTCCTTTCGAACAATAAATCTAACAACATGGACTGAATAATTTGTTCATTCCAAAAGTAAAGCGCCAAGATTAGCTTAACTATATTCTTGAATTAATTTTATTTATAAAAATTATTTACAAATTATTAATAATAAACAATTTATAAACACTTTAATGATAAAAGATTAATATCAAAATAGTTTTTTAGTTATGCTTTTCGAATATTTTTATGAACCCCCTAATAAGAATAAAATGAGAAAGGTAGCCTTCTTTACAGAAATACTCGTTGAGGATTTCGACGGTGCATCTCGCACAATGTTTCAGTTGATAAACCGTATTGACCAACAGAATTTTAAGTATTTCTTTATTTATGGTGGTGGCCCCACACAATTCCGGGACTTTCATTCTTAAAAAGTGCCTACATTTAAAATACCTGTCAATGATGATTATTGTCTGGCTATTCCGCAGCTCATCAAAAAAAAGCTCGAACTGGCTTTGGATGAATTCGCACCGGACATCATTCATATCGCAACCCCATCTCTCCTCGGTTTTTTTGCATTAAATTATGCCAAACGTAGAAATATACCCGTATTAACGATCTACCACACACACTTTATATCCTATATAGCCTACTATTTCAAAAATATCCTCCCTCTGGTCAAACCCACCGAACAATGGATGAAACGGGCGATGAACAATTTTTATAACAAATGTGATATTGTCTATGTTCCCACCAAATCTATCCTAACCGAGCTCCAACAAATTGGGCTTGAACAGGACGGCTTAAAACTCTGGCAAAGGGGCATTGATACGCAATTATTTACACCCCAAAAAAAGAATAGCAGTTATATTCAACAACTGACTAAAAATGACAAACCAACGGTATTATTCGTTAGTCGGATCGTTTGGGAGAAAAATATCAAAGCCCTAATTGACATCTATCAGCAGATACAAGCCCAACAACTGGGCTACAATTTTATAGTTGTAGGGGAAGGAACAGCCAAAGTAACGGCAATGCAAGAAATGCCTAATGCTATTTTTCTGGGGAAAAAGACACATCAGGAACTTGCAGTGCTGTATGCATCAGCAGATGTTTTTGTTTTTCCTTCAGTTTCAGAAACCTATGGCAACGTTGTAGTCGAAGCATTGGCATCGGGCCTTCCATGTGTGATTGCTGATGGTGGTGGTTCAGCATCGCTTATTCAACATGGGGTAACCGGGTTTAAATGTCAGCCTGAAAATGCAGCTGGATATGTCTATTATTTAAAGAAAATTCTCTCTGACAAAATGCTAAGAAAAAACCTGATTAACGCCGGACTTTCCTATGCAGGCCAATTAGATTGGACACGACTATCCCAACAGTACTTTAATGACATTGAATTACTTGCTGACAAAACGCAAGACGCAGACCTCGCATGGGCAAATTAATAACATCCCGTCAATTGATCAAAGCTGTCTTTTTACTTTTGATCTTGACATCTATGGTAATTTTTGTAATCCACAGTGATCTTTCTGCGTTGAAAAAAGAACTGTCAACGATTGGCTACCGCTTTATTTTTATCGTATTTACGACTTTAGTTGCCTATCTTTTTGGAACGCTAGCTTGGTGGGTTTGTCTAGGCTCTTCAAAAAAAAAGATCAATATTTTAGAACTTTTTGCCGTGCGTCAAATAGGCGAAACTGTTGGACTCTTTAATCCCACCAGTATTATTGCAGGCGATTTACTAAAAGCCGAGCTGATAACCCGCTATGACATCCCTTTACAGCCGGGACTCAGCGCTGTCGCCATCTCACGCATTACAGCCATACTTTCCCAATTAAGCATTTTCCTACTGGCCATGATCTGGCTGATGCTCTCCCCCTTAAAAAAAGAGGTGATGCAGTATACGGGATACGCTATCTATGTCGTATGCGTAGTCTTGCTGTTATTCGTAATTTTAATATTCTACTGGTTAGTTTCCACTAAAATACCTCCTAAAAATAACCCTGCTGATACTTCATTTGTATCGAAATCAAAAAATCAGCTCCAGAAATTACTTTGGGATACGAAAGACTTCTATCAACAACAAAATAAAGTATTTTGGTACTCCTACCTGCTGTTTGCGATACATTGGCTAATTGGTAGCCTAGAATTCTATCTGATCTTAAAATTTCTGGCTGTCGATGTCAGGGTTATTCACGGATTAATTTTAGACATGAGTGTCATCCTATTTAAGAGTGCAGGCGCATTTATTCCCGGTCAACTGGGCGTTGAGGAAATATCCAACAAACTACTGCTTAGCATGATTGGAATTTCTGGTGGAAGTATCTGGTTGAGTGTTTCTCTCCTGCGTCGTGGCCGCCAGGTATTCTGGACAGCTATTGGCGCTATATTTTATCTATGCATCAAAAGAAAAACCGTACATGTTTCCATCTGAAATAGAAATTTTGTTTATCAGCCATAAATATCCACCCGCGGTTGGGGGGATGGAAAAACAGAGCTTTGAACTCATTAATAATGCTGCACTCTATCTCAAAGTACATACAATCGTTTATGACAACGAAGAATCCATTTTGACGTTCTTCTTTCGCCTAAATCAACGTATCCTATCAAAAATTAAAGACAATCCTGGCATTCGGCTCCTTCATTTTAACGATGGATTAATTGCTGCTTTAGCATCTTTTCACAAGGGCTACGATCATCTAAAAAAAGTTGTCACCCTTCATGGCCTTGATATTGTTTTTCCATTTCCTTATTTCCAACGTAAAGTAATCCCCCGCTTCAATACATTTGATCAGGTTATTGCGGTCAGTCAGGCCACCGCCGAAGCCGCTCAATCGCGTGGCATTGATTCTTCCAGGATCTCAGTTATCCCAAATGGAGTAGATCCCGTGGCCTCGATATCAATGCAAGAAGATGATAAGTTCCCGCCTTATTTTATCACATTGGGAAGGCCTGTAAAGCGCAAAGGGTTCTCCTGGCTGATGCAGCAAGTCATTCCTGCCCTTCAAGGCAATTTCAAGCTCCTGATGGTAGGGCCATTTGACCAAAGACCAACCTTGAAAGAGCGTCTGCTCAATCTTTTACCAGCTAAACTCTACCATCTGTCCACCTTATTCTTGGGGCATCCAACTGATCAACAAGAAATGCGCAGATTATTGAAAGTCTATCCCGAAAAAATCCAGCATCTGGGGAAAGTTCCCTTCGCCCAATTAAAGCATCTTCTTGCAAATGCGCAGGCTTTCCTAATGCCCAATATTCACGTACCGGGAGATATGGAAGGTTTCGGTCTGGTTTGTCTTGAGGCATCTTCAGCGGGCACTATTGTCGTAGCCTCCGAATTGGAAGGAATCACGAGTGCAATTACACATAATCACAACGGCCTTTTGCTCACTAGTCAGGATATTGATACCTGGATCGGACAATTGCAATCCATTTTGGATAATCCCGACTATTATCAAAATCTTGGACAACAATTTAAGAACAATACCAGTGCAGATTTCAGCTGGGATATCATGGCCAGAAGCTATTGTCATACCTTCGTCGAACTCTGCCAAAACCTCCAATCAAACGACAAGCCTAGCTCATTCACAAATGAAGAATCCGTTCGTAGTAATGTTTTATTGGCTTAAAGAATACCAACTGAATGATGGTGGTTGCTGAGAGGACAAGTAGTACTGGAAAAGAAAAGAAGGTAATTGCTATAAATAATAACAACAGAAAAAGACGCAACATTTCGAGCGGAAAGACCCATTTCTCATGTTCCAACAATCCACCGATACAGATGACACTGCACAGAATAAAGAGACCACCTACAAGCAATTGTACAATATTTTGATAATTACCATAAAACAAAAAGAAAAACAGAAGTACCATGGTTAGCATCGATTGGAAAAAAATATATTGACTCAATTTCTTTCCGTGTACCTGAACTTTGGTTCCTGCAAAGATTTTCTGTTCCAACTCATCCCTAATTTCTGGTTGTATATCATCGGGACGACCAAATATCGTCCGCATCTTGTTTCTAAATCCCATTGCACGATTAAAAGACAGCCCTATTTCGAAAAGATAATGAAAATGCTGCCAAAGGAACGTGTATCGATGAATGGGTTTGGTCAATCCATAAACACAGGGCTCTTCTTTCTTCTCAGCGATAAAAGTTCCAAACATTTTATCCCAAATAATCAAGATATCACCGTAGTTCTTGTCCAAATAAATCTCATTGCTACTATGATGTACACGGTGATGAGATGGGGTGACAAGAATTTTTTCAAGAATACCCAAACTACCCACCGTTTGTGTATGAGAAAAAAATGGATACACACCATGAACCAATAAGATTGCGGTCATCATAAAAGGAGGAAAACCTAAAAGTGGAATAAAGGCCCAAAACAAGGAACGAAATACTGCCTGAAAAATAGTAATCCTTGCTGCAACGGTAAAATTATAGTCTTCACTTTGATGATGAACCACATGTGCCGCCCATAGTAGATTTATCTCATGACTATAACGATGATACCAATACCATAAAAAATCAGTAAATAGAAAAAGTAATATCCATGTCCAAAGATTCGCTTCAATATGGAATATTGCAAAATTTTGGTAGATCCACATGAAAAAAAAGTAGAACAGGCTAACCGAAAACATATCGCACATGCGTTCGACAATGCCGACATTGAGATTAGCGATAGATTCATTAAACGTATAATATCGCTTTTGTTTCTTCAGACTATACCAATACTCCAACAACATCAACACCAAAAACAAAGGGATAATAAAAGCTAAAAAATTAAGTCTTCTTGTATCCATACTTGTTTATTTTAAAATAAGAACTTCTTCGTATCGACCATCTGATAGAAGTAAATTCCAAAGAAATCTTTTATTATTTAACAATCAATTCTGAATCAGGTTTTCATTTTATGCCTTTCTGGATATAAAAAAGCCCTCAAAAAACATGTTTTTTGAGGGCTGATCAAATTATATAAATTCGAGAATAACGTATTCCTTACGATCGCTAGTGCACACTTGACATATCCACTTGAGTTTTGCCCTGTTTGATCATCAGTACAAAAGGTACACAAATTAAAAATACAACACCCAAATACAGGAATACATCCATATACGACAATACCGTCGCCTGTTTCATGACAGTCATGTCCAGTATCTGGTGAGCTTTGGCCAAGGCCTCATTTGGAGCAAAGCCTTTCGCCTGAAAACTCATTTGCAACTGTTGCACACGCTGCTGTACCTCAAACTTACTGGGATCCAGATTAGCAACCAGATCAACACGATGCTTTTGAGAGTCACGTGCAATAAATGTTGTGATCAATGCGATACCAAATGAACCACCAAGCTGACGCATCATACCAGTAAATGCCGCGCCCTCTCCGATGGATCTTCCATGTAGCGTGGATAAAGACAATGTCATTACTGGCACAAATAATAAACCCAGGCCTACGCCACGAAGGATAAGCGGCCAAAACATATGTTCAGATCCAGTGTCATTTGTCATCAGGCTGTACATCCAGAAACAAAAGCCAAAGAAGATGCTCAAACCAACCGCAACCATATATTTCTGCGGAACACCATTCTGGATCATTTTACCAATAAAAGGCATCATGATCCCGGTCATGATTGAACTTGGCAACAATAGCAAACCTGCGTCTGTTGCGGTCCATCCCAATATGGATTGTGTATAGATTGGAATAATAAAAGTCGATCCAAATAAACCAAATCCAAGGATAAAACTCATCACAACCCCTACCTGTAGGTTTTTATCACGCAATACCCTGAGGTTTACGATAGGCTTGTCATACACCAACTCTCGCCAAATGAAGAACAATAAACCGAATACAGATAAAATCGACAACCCTAAAATTAATGGATCATCAAACCAATCATCCTGTTGACCATGTTCTAATACAAACTGGAGTGAACCGATAAACATAATCAAAAAGATCATACCGAACCAATCCACCTCTTTTGCCGATTGCTTCTGGCTATATTTAGGACTACGTACAAAGGACAGTGTCAGTAAAGTAGCTATAATCCCCAATGGCACATTGATATAAAAAATATAAGGCCAGGAGAAATTGTCTATGATATACCCCCCCAGTGGTGGACCCAAAGTTGGTCCAATGATAACGCCCATACCGTAAATCGCTTGCGCCATACTCCGTTTCTCTTTGGGGTAACTTTCGGTGATAATGGTCTGTGCGGTCACCAATAAGGCTCCCCCACCCATCCCTTGTAGAAAGCGAAATGCCACAAGCTCCCAGATATTGGTCGCGTTACCACATAAAAATGAAGATATTGTAAATATGACAATTGACGCCGCAAAGTAATTACGTCTTCCAAACTGTTGGGACAACCAACTGGTCATCGGAATAACGATTACGTTTGCAATAGCATAAGCCGTAATAACCCAGGCCACGTCTGTCAATGTTGCACCCAACGAACCTTTCATATCGTTTAAGGCCACATTCACAATCGTCGTATCCACGATTTCGAGCAGGGCACAGAGCACAGCCGTAATCGTGATGACTACGCGTCGAAAACCATATTCAACCAGACTATCTTGTTGATTTAAATTTTCCATAGTTATTGAACATGCACATCTACGTCAGCATTCATGCCCGGTCTGAGCAAAGCTACATTTTCAGCTTTATTATCTTTCGACAATTTGATTTTTACCGGCAGACGTTGTACCGTCTTCACAAAGTTACCCGTCGCATTATCCGGAGGCAACAAGGAGAAACGCGAACCTGTAGCTGGAGAAAATGAGTTGACTTCGCCTTCAAATTCGATATTTGGATAAGCATCCACTTTAATCCCCACCTTTTGGCCCGGTTTCATTTTTTGTAATTGTGTCTCTTTAAAATTCGCTACGACCCAAGTTTCAATATTATCAATAATGTAAAATAAAGACTGACCAGGGTTGATCATCTGCCCCGGTTGCACTTTGATATTCGATACTTGACCATCTACCGAAGCCAATACTGCGGTATACGAAAGATTTAATTTTGCAGCTTCCAATTGCGCTTTCGCTCTTTTTATATTCGCCTCAGCCACAGAAGTTTGTTTCGAAGCTACAGTAGTCTTACTCACGATCGCATTACGTTGAGAAGCACTGGCATTGCGTTGTTGTTGCAAGATTTCTACTTGTTTATCCGCTTCCAACTTGGTCGTCAAAGCCTGCTCATATTGCTGTTTTGTAATCGACTGATTGTTATATAAATTTTGGTAACGAATGTAATCGTTATTCGCCTGTTTCGCACGGATACGTGCTGCATCAATGCTACCCAAATTTGACTGTATTGTTGCGTCAGAGATGGCTACATTGGCAGATGATGCTGATACATCTGCTTTTGATACATCAAAGCTACTTTCCGCAGCAGCCAATGTTGCATCAGCTTCATCTACTCGAACCTGGTAATCTTGGCTTTCGATTGTGAACAAAGTATCCCCTTTCTTCACCAAATCGTTGTCTTTGACATAAACCTTGGAAATAAATCCACCAACCCGAGGAATGATCGGACTCATATTTTTTTCAACCTGCGCATCGTCCGTGGTCTCATGTGCTTGACCATGCAAGTATTTATAACCACCATAAGCCCCGCCAAAGATGACCAAAGCGGCTAGAATAATTGTGAATTTTTTATTTGTACCCTTTTTTTCCGGTGCGTTTTCAACTGTATTTTCCATGTCTAGATTAATTGCTATTTAATGTTTAACGACCCATTTGCCAATTGCAGGTCATAGTATTTTTCAATTGTGTTTGCCTTGCTTATCGCTAGATTTATTTTGCTCTGAAGCTGTTGTACATCAGCGGTCAATAAGTCGTCCGTATCCGCAATACCATTATCATATTTATCCTTTGTGATGCGATAATTTTCAACGGCTTGATCTACCGCCTGATGGTATACCACATCCTGTTTTTGGGCCAACATGTAGTTTTCATTTGCCTGTTGCACCTGAACCTTTACCCGATCGTTGAGCAGTTCCAAATTCTCATCAATTTCCTTGATCCGATTTTTGACGACATTGACCTCCCTTTTGTTTTTATACAAAGAACCAATATCATAAGATACTCCAACACCCACCATTGCCGCATTCGTTACAGTAACGACCTTCTGTAGACCAAAAGCGTTGTAACCTGCAGTTGCCGAAACCATTGGCAATGTCGAAGACTTGGTCACTTTCAATTGATCTTCGGCAACTTTACGTTGAGAAGCCAACGATTTTAGATCCGAACGCTCAGTTTTTGCAGTTTCATAAGAAGCCTTCAATCCGAGGTCAATTCCAGTTACCTCAGCCAGATTAATCTGATCCAATTGCGTATCCTCTGCAATTTTTAGCAAATTGGCCAATTGATAATTTAGCACCTTAATATTCTTCTGCGCTTCCTGGAGCGACACCTGATAATTAGACAGCTGCAATTCCGCTTTAAGCAGATCGTTTCTTGCAATCAGCCCATTATCCAACATCGCTTTAAAGTCTGAAACACGTTGCTCAGACTGCTTGATATTTTCAGCGATCAACAAATTGGTTTGCTGCGCTTTATATAGATTCAAATAAAGTGCTATCGCACGTGAAGCCAATTGTTCTTTGTTTGCTACAGCGTTCCATTGTTCAGCTTGTAGAACATCTTTTGCTATCGCTATCCCCCCTTTAATCCTGCCCCCGGTATAAATAGGCATACTGACAGATGCCTGCCCCAACCACAGCTGATTTGCTGCGATATCCGGAGCCGAGCCACCCTCACCAAGTGCCAACTTCAGATTCACATTCGGTGTTGTCATCGCCATATATTGCGCGCTCAATTTTGCATCAGGAAGCTGTTTCGATTTGGCACTCTCGACCTCTAGCTGTCTTCCCAATATTTTGGTATCGGCAGTTTTCGCTTCCACACTTTGGTTTGCAGCCATGTGAATTATTTCTTCCAAGCTCAGGTGTTTGTTGTCTTGTGCCAGCAAACCCAGAGGACTTAAAAGCAATAAAGCACTTAAATTGGCCAACTTATTTTTCATATGTCAATAAAGCTTTAATTGTTTTCTGTATAAATTGTGTTAATGTTGTTTCAATATATTGCCCATAGCCACCATCATCGGCTATATTCAATTGATCCTGTAAAAAGACTTGGTTCATCTGAAAATTCATAAAAGTCCCCATCATCATGGAATGAATTAATATGGGATCATTTCCTGTTTTAAATACCCCCTCTGCGATACCACTGTTGATGATAGAAGTGATTACGTCCAGATTATGAATCTTCAATTTTTTAAAAGCTTCCGATATCAACATCCGCTGTTTTAGGGTACTTTCTATTGCAATAACCCGGTAGAGCTTCCGATGAGAGTTCATCGATTTGACATACCTATCAACCATCACATCTACTTTATCAAGAGCATTACCTACCAAAGCGAGCTCATCCACATTAATCATAAAATCTGGAACACGCCATTCAAAAAAGGTATCCAGCAACTTATCTTTCGATCCAAAATAATAGTTGATCATGGCTACATTGACATTCGCCTCCTGTGCAATATCACGCACCGAAGTCCCGTCAAACCCTTTTGTTGCAAAAAGTCGCTCCGCGGCAAGAAGGATATCTATTTGCTTCTCGTTAAATTCCATTTAAAACCCAATCTTTTTATAGATAATTGCACCTACTGTCTTTAAGGATAAAATCATCATTTGTTAAATGCGGAGCAAAGTTAAACAAACGTTTAATTTAAACAAATGTTTAATTATTAAATTTATGTAAAAAAATACACCAAAATCTGGACACAAACACCAGAAATAACATTTAAAAAGCTACATTACAATGTGTTAACATTTTTAAAAAACAAAATCCATTTATTGCTATTTCAAATAGTATGAAAGAAAAACGGATACACAAAAAATAGAATAGAGCTAATTATAGCTTAAAAAGAGGTTAGAAAAAGATTCTTAGGACTGTATGAAAGGGCCTGCCCCACTCTCTAAAATCTCCCCCTTTTATAAATGAAAGTCGGTTATCCGAATTGTCGGAAAACATGCTCTGACAATAAACTGCTGGAAACACCATTGCCGAGTTTAAGATTTGTTTGTATATCGCTATTGGGTGAAACGACAGAAAAAATTACTATAAAAAGTACGGGTTCGATACCTAGCCGCCCATAACGTTCAGGCAAACATTATAGGCGACTGATAAGGATAAACTAATGGTTATATAAAAACTTCTTCTCGCTAGGTCTAAAATACCAGGACACAGCAATAAGGAGCAGATAAAGTAGTGCCGGAGCTATGAGACCAACAGAATCTCCTACAACAATGTGCGAATACAAGGCACCAGTCACCGTGAAGAAAATACCAGCATAAGCCCATTCTTTCAATAGCGGTCTCCTTGGTGAAAGCAGTGCTACGACTGCTAATATTTTCCAGACACCTAGTAGTGGGAGGATATAGTCCGGATACCCCAGATGGTCTACATTTTGTACTCCACCTGCTCCCTCAGTTTTTATCCGAAAGATTTGTATAATGGCTGTAGATACCAGCCCCAAGGACAACCATACCGTTGCAATCCAATAAATTATTTTATCCCTCTTTTTCATTATTATATTGTTTTAGTTTACAATTGACTATTTGTTATGATACTCAGATCTGAATAAGTCCAATAATATTGTTGTTACTATCTTTAGCGCTTGCAACCAGTTTCCCCCCACCGACATCAGTTATATTCCGTATCATTTCGGCACCCCCATCGACAAGAATCTCCAAACTGCTTTTGATATTATCAACATGAAAAAAGGCAGTTAACCCATCTTCCGGGTTATTCGGCACCAGACCGATATCCTGATTATTGACCTTAAAGCCGATGTAATACGGGCTATCCACATACGGCTCCACAGCCAATAATTTTGTGAATAATGCTTTCGATTGTGCCATGTCCTTCACGGGATAAAGCACCGTTTTGATTCCTTGATTCATTGTTATTATATTTTTGCCTACTCTTTTGGATTTTCAGTGACTCCCGTTTTTTGTGGTTGCTGCTCCACTATTTATCTGTTGCATTGCCTATTAGGACTTCAGTCGCATTGAATTTTTCCGCTATAAATTACAAATCATTAAATACGTAGCTACTTGACTACAAATATACATGTAGTTATTTAACTACAAAACATTTTTTGTTTTTTTCCGATTGATGCAGATTCGAATAATTTTTATTCGATGTATCAATTCAGCTCTGAAAAAAGATTGGAACAACAATTGTATGCAGTTAAGTCAATATTAAACTTTACAAGCATGCCATTAAAAGCTTATTTTTTTATCCTGTTCATGGGCCTATCACTGCTTTCGGTAGCTCAACCCAAACACATACGATTAGTAGATGCTCTTTCAGCCGATAATTTCGCAAAACATTTTAACACAGATACAGTACAGTTAAGCCAGCTAAACACGAGCAAAACACCTGCAGGAGTTTTTATTGCTTACGAAAAAGCAGATACGCTTAATTTCAAGCATGAATTTTATAAGAGCTTTGACGGCCCAGGTTACACCAAAGTCGGATTGGCATTTTATGCTAGAAAAGGAAATGATTATCAGCTGTCCTTCAAGAATGATAACGCTTTCTTTTGTGTGTCGTGCAATAATATGCGTTATTACAACGTAAATGCCAGCCGCGATACCGTAAGCATCTCGATTTCGTGGGGGCCGAACGATTTTGGTCGAAGTGAGGGCTATTATTTTGTTTATAGACCGACGGCAAAACGCTGGCAATTGGCTGAACGAGATAATGCTGGATCGGATGACGAAGGTACAAGCAGCAGCGAATATATGACCTATCCTCAAAACGTCAAGGTGTATCTAGACGACTACGATGCTGAGTCCTTATCCTATGATTCCACAGTAATAAGTAATCAGCGGATTGGTCTGAGCTACAAGCCCGGAGACTACGCTGCTCTCCTTCGTTCGTTAAAAGAAATACCTAAAAACAGTCTTTTTTTGCTACCTAGAGTTTTTAACGAGCATACAGCAGAGTATTTTATGGAAAACGGTTTGGACGAGGACCAGCCTGACAATACAAATCCAATTCATGGTAAAAATGTCCTTTCGGCCAATGAGATAGCTTATTTTCTGGAGCAGACGAATCAGCTGGATGCGGCACAAGTTTTTTTAGATAAAGTAATTGAGCGTTTTCCTGAGCGTGAGGTTGCCTATTTAAACCGTGCTGATGTATTTTTCAAAAAAGGGCAATCTTCTTACAAAAAAGCCGAAAAAGATTACCGTACTTACGTCGCACTAATGAATAAACGCGGGTTGCAGGCAAAAATTCCACAGCGAGTCTTAAAATTTCTAAGCACACAATAGTCTTTGACAGCCTGCAATTACCTAATTTAAGATCCGATAGACCATTTCTTTGAGAATCTCCTCGCTATTGAAATTGCTGGGCACGTTGACGCCTTTTGATTTTAGGTCAGTCTCTTTGAGGACGTTTAGTACATCAAAAGTTTTCCGACGATTATAATTTCGCGCAGCCAGTTCATATTCTTTTAGGAAAAACGGATGCACGCCCAATTCTTTGGCGGCAACAGATTTATCAATCAGGTAATGGTATTTTAGTATTTTAGTAAAGTAGGTCGCGACCTGTCCAATTACCATCACTAGCGGGTTATTCTTTGGATTTGCCACAAAATAATCTACGATCTGATAGGCCTTCAAGGCATTGCGTTTTGCTAAAGCCGTATTGAGCTCAAATACATTGAAATCTTTTGAAATACCAATGTTACGTTCTACATCGTCCATACTTATTTCGTGACTCTTAGGCACATTGAGCATCAGTTTATCCAGTTCATTGGATACTTTCGCCAGATCATTCCCCAAATAATCCGCGATTAGCGCTGCTGCCTGTGGATGAATGCGCCAGCCTGCATCCTTTAGATAGCCACCGATCCAGGGGGCAACTTTATCATCATATAATTTAGCGGCATCGATAACCAATCCGGCTTTTTCAAATACCTTATAAATCTTCTTCCGTTTATCGAATTTCCCGTGTTTATAGCAAAAAACCAAGATAGTTGTTGGTGTCAGATGTTCAAGGTATTTCGTTAACATTTCCTCCGTGTCCGATTTCCACTTCAGTTCCTGCGCTTCCTTTATAATAATCACCTGATGGTCGCTCATCATAGGGTATCGTTTTGCCGCATTGACCACTGTGGAGATATCAATATCCTTCCCGTAAAAAACAGATTGATCAAAGCCTTTTTGAGCATCATTCAGCACAGTAGATTCCAGTGCGTCCGCGATGGTATCAATAAAATAGCTTTCCTCCCCCTGCAGTAGATAGACAGGCTTAAAGGATCTGTTCTTTATATCGGATAAGATCGGATTTATATTCATATAGGCGAAATTACGATTTTACTATCAAATCCGTAGCAGCCCTGCGATTAGAATTCGACTTATTATCCAATCTATTTCGACAAAAAGATCTAACCGACTGATTAAAAGAAATAATTCTAAAAGCGAAAAAAACCAATTGAGAGAATCGTATGATCTACTTTTTTTGCTAAAATTTTAGTATATTTGTGTATGTTTTCACCGACACCACTCAATTTGCCACCATTCAAAGCCAAAATATCCAAAAAGAATAATGCGGTTTATATTTTTGATGAGTTGCGAAAAAAGGAACTGGTATTGACACCGGAGGAATGGGTCAGGCAACATTGGATAAACTATTTGGCATTGATCAAGAATTATCCAAAGTCGCTGATGAATATTGAGGGTGGATTGAAACTAAACAGCCTACAGCGACGGAGTGATTTACTGATTTATAATAGTGCGGGACAGAAGGTAGTTTTGGCCGAATTCAAAGCACCGTATATCAAAATCACACAAAAAGTATTCGAACAGATCGCCAATTACAATTCTGTGCATCGGATTCCATACTTACTGGTGAGCAATGGCATAAATCATTATTATTGTAAAGTTGACTTTGAGAACGAATCGTATCAGTTTTTAGAAGAACTTCCCGACTATAACGAAATCGGTTAAGGACTTCTATTTGAAACGGATAAAGCATAAGCCCTATTATAAAAATGCCTTTCTTTGCTGAAAGAGGCGGTATCGAAAAAATGTAAAGTGGATGTAAAACATCTTTGCAATTTATTTGATTTTTAAAATATAGTTTTATATTAGTCCTACAGAATAGAAAAAATAAAAAGATGAATATAGATAAAAACGAATTCAGAAAATATGCAGTAAAGCATCACCGTATTGGAAGTCAACATGTTGACAGTTTTATTGCCCGTACAGAGACTAGCATTCCGACAAATCTTACACCTTACATCGTTGAGGAGCGTCAATTGAACGTTGCACAGATGGACGTGTTTTCACGTCTGATGATGGATCGTATTATATTTTTGGGAAGCGGTATTGATGACCAAGTGGCTAATATTATCCAGGCACAATTGTTGTTTTTACAGTCCACAGATGCACAGCGTGACATCCAGATTTACATCAATTCCCCAGGAGGAAGCGTTTATGCAGGTTTGGGTATCTACGATACGATGCAATATATCACACCGGACGTAGCGACCATCTGTACAGGAATAGCAGCATCTATGGGTGCAGTTCTTCTTGTAGCAGGAGCAAAAGGCAAGCGTGCTGCATTACGTCACTCACGTGTGATGATTCATCAACCATCTGGCGGCGCTCAAGGGGTTGCGGCAGATATGGAAATCAACTTACGTGAAATGATGAAATTAAAAGAAGAATTATATACCATTATTTCAGAACACTCCGGACAAACCTATGAGTGGGTAGAAAAATCTTCTGATCGTGACTACTGGATGAAAGCCAATGAGGCCAAAGAATTCGGTATGATTGACGAGATTTTACTTCCTAAGAAGGAGATTATTAAATAAAGATGGCGAAGAATAACGATAGAGACATTCATTGTTCGTTTTGTGGGATAAGCAAAAATGAAGCTCAGATGCTCATTGCTGGAAATGGAGCACACATCTGTGACAGATGTATCCAACAGGCAGGGGAAATCTTGGCAGAAGAATTAAAACAACGGAAAAGCAAGACATTACAGACTGCATTAAAACTAATACGTCCCCAAGAGATCAAAACACACTTGGATCAGTACGTAATCGGTCAGGATGATGCAAAGAAAGTAATTTCTGTCGCTGTTTATAATCACTATAAACGTTTGAATCAAAAAGTGGATAAAGATGAAATTGAAATCGAAAAATCCAATTTGATTATCGTGGGTGAGACAGGTACGGGAAAGACATTATTGGCAAAGACCGTTGCCAAAATATTGAACGTCCCTTTCTGTATCGTTGATGCGACGGTACTAACCGAGGCAGGTTATGTCGGAGAAGATGTGGAGAGTATTTTGACACGCTTGCTTCAAGCTGCAGATTATGATGTTGCTTCGGCGGAACGTGGTATCATCTATATCGATGAGATTGACAAAATCGCACGTAAGAGCGACAACCCTTCTATCACGAGAGATGTCTCTGGTGAAGGTGTGCAACAGGCGCTATTAAAGATTTTAGAAGGTACAGTTGTCAACGTACCACCTCAAGGTGGCCGTAAACATCCAGACCAGAAAATGATCGCTGTCAATACCAGCAACATCCTATTTATCTGTGGTGGTGCATTCGACGGAATCCAAAAGAAAATTGCAAACCGTCTACGCACACAAACCGTGGGGTATAAGATGAATGAAGACGAAGAGGAAATCGACTTGAACAATCTATACAAGTATATTACACCTCAGGATCTCAAAAATTTTGGATTGATTCCAGAGTTAATTGGACGTCTTCCGGTCTTGACCTACTTAAATCCGCTGGATAAAGAAACCTTGTTGAGTATTTTGACAGAGCCAAAAAATGCATTGGTCAAACAATACAAAAAATTATTTGAGTATGAAGGCGTCGAATTGAAATTTGATACCGAGGTATACACGTTTATTGTAGACAAAGCTGACGAATTTAAACTTGGGGCCAGGGGCTTACGCAGTATATGCGAAGCAATTATGCTGGACGCCATGTTTGAAATGCCGTCAATGAAAGAGCAAACGGGACAGAAAAGTTTGGAAATCACCTTGGATTATGCGAAGAAAAAATTCGAAAAATCCGATCTGAAAAAGCTTAAAGTCGCTTAAAAAAAAATCCCGTTCGCTGAACGGGATTTTTTTTTACCCCTTGCGTTTAAACTGGTTCCTCTTGATGCTGGTTCGCCTCATGAATGCTATCCAACAACATATTATTGAAAGAATTTAATGGATAAAAGTGCTTAAAACAAGCTAAAGTATAATAAAAAAAGAATTAAAAATCTTATATTACAATAATAACATAGCCATAACGGAATGTTGACAGACCGATAAGAGATTAGTGAAATTAAAATTTAATGACTATGACAAAGAAAACTACAAAAAATACTGTAAATAGCCCGATAACACCAGGTTTAAAAACCAAAGAAGAAATCGTGAACAACTGGCTTCCACGTTATACAGGAAGACCTTTGGAAGAGTTTGGAGAGTATATCCTATTAACAAATTTTTCAAAATATATTCATCTATTTTCGGAAATGCATGACAATACCCCTATCTACGGAGAAGACAAACCTATGCAATCAGTGACCGCTGGAGGTATTACCATTATCAATTTTGGAATGGGTAGTCCGATGGCCGCAACGATAATGGACCTATTATCCGCCATTGCCCCTAAGGCCGTGCTATTTTTGGGCAAAACTGGAGGAATTAAGAAAAAGATTCCTGTAGGAGAATTGATCCTCCCTATCGCAGCGATCCGTGGCGAGGGAACATCAAATGATTACTTTCCCCCCGAAGTACCCTCATTACCTGCATTTGCTATGCAAAAAGCGATCTCTACGACAATCCGTGACCATCAACGGGACTATTGGACAGGGACCGTCTACACCACCAATAGACGCGTATGGGAGCACGACAAGGCATTCAAAAAGTACCTGAAATCAATTCGGGCCATGTGTGTCGATATGGAAACAGCAACAATATTCAGTGTCGGTTTTGCGAACAAGATCCCGACAGGTGCTTTGCTGTTAGTTTCCGATCAACCGATGGTCCCTGAAGGAGTAAAAACGTCTGTAAGTGATGTCACGGTTACAGCGAAATATGTAGAAGCACATATCAGTATCGGTATTGATGCCCTAAAACAACTTATCAATAACGGACTGACTGTAAAACACCTTAAATTTTAAGGGATTGATACGATAAGAAAACCGATACTGAAGTTCACTTAAAAAGGTGGACAAAGTTAAAAAATTAGATGCGTGATGAGTCCGATATGAGATATGCCCCAAATAGTGTCTAACTTTTTGGGGTATATCTATGTATTATTGGGCTCATTTTTTTGACGAAGTTTTTTATTCCACCCCCTCCTTCTAGTCCATTCGGACTGCCTACAGCTTGTCTATTTTGGTCGATTATGGTTCGCTCAATAAACCAATGATACTAAATGCTTACTACCTACTGAAAACTAGACATTAAAAACTAATACATAGAATACTTGATTATTAATTGAGCGATTATTAACTATAAATTGAAACGTTAACAAATGTTAATTTACACAATAATTAAACTATTTGGCGTTATATCTTGTATTAGTAACATTACAAAAGCACATATATCAAAAATTTAATCAAGTATTGTGAAGAAAAAAACATTATCTATTTTCAGCGTATCCTTATTGATTTGTTCAGTCTTAGCCACCCAGGTAAGTTGTTCTTCAAGCTCTTCCAAAGAAAATAATACCAATGAAAAACCTGTAGCTTTGCCCTTTTATACGGTTGTAAAATCTGATGCCACCACGATCAAGGACTATCTAGGTACCATTGAGGGAAAAGTGAATGTAGAGGTCCGTCCCCAGGTTGAGGGATTACTGCAAGAAATCTATGTCGATGAAGGTTCTTTTGTACAAAAAGGGCAAAAGTTGTTCAAAGTAGATCCTTCTACCTATCAGGAAAATTTAAACAACATGGTAGCCACGGAACAGGTTGCGCGGGCCAAACTTAAAAATGCGCAATTAGAAGTCGACCGTCTGAAACCGTTGGTTCAAAATGACGTCATTTCAGATGTAAAACTGGCATCAGCCAAATCTGACTATCAAGTTGCAAAGGCAACCCTAGATCAGGCCAGTGCCGCTGTACGTTCCGCACAGATCAGTAAAGACTTTACGATCATTACAGCACCTGTAAGCGGATATATTGGGCGTATTCCTAAGCGTATTGGAAATCTAGTTTCCAAAGGTGACAAAGAACCCCTCACTTACCTTTCCGATATACAAGAAGTCTATGTTTATTTCTCCATGAATGAATCCGACTTCCTCTACTTCTCAAAAGCACAGGCGAAAAAAGACAGTATTGAGGGTAAGAAATACAACCAGAATCAAAAACTGGTATTTCCTCAAGTAACACTGGTTCTCGCCGACGGCGAAGAATATGCGAAAAAAGGGATTGTCGATGCTGTCAATGGGCAGATAAACAGAACCACAGGGGCAATTTCTCTGCGTGCAACTTTCCAAAACCAAGACAATATTTTACGTTCGGGAAGTAGTGGTACACTAAAAATTGCAGAAGTAAAAAAAGACGTCCTACAGATCCCTCAGATTGCCATCAATGAATTACAGGACAAAACTTTTGTCTATATATTGGATCAAAACAATAAAGCACAACGCCGTAATATTCATCTTTCAGGCAAGAGCAAAGGCAATTATATCGTAGACTCAGGTCTCAAGGAAAACGACCGTGTCATTACCAGTGGATTTGACAAACTGACCGATGGTTCGGCCGTTACCCCTATTCCTCAGAAATAATTATCGCACATTTTTACATCGCTGTGGTAACCTATTTTCAGGTTTGCCTGAGCTATGTCTAAAATTCTAATATATGTTAAAAACCTTTATAAACAGGCCCGTTTTAGCCACGGTCATTTCTATCATTTTAGTCATATTGGGCTTGGTGGGATTAAAGCTGCTCCCTGTATCCCGATTTCCAGAAATCGCCCCCCCCAGTGTACTTGTATCACTGAGTTACCCTGGCGCAAATGCTGAAACGGTAGCAAAAAGTGTTTTATTACCTATTGAGGAGGCCATTAATGGTGTGGAAGATATGACCTATATCAAATCGTCTGCTTCCAACTCCGGTTCGGGTAGTGTGTCCGTCTATTTTAAGACCGGAACAAATCCGGACATTGCCTCAGTCAATGTGCAGACCCGTATCTCCAAAGCGATCAGTTCTATTCCAGCTGAAGTAAATGAAGCTGGGATTACCGTCATGCCACGCCAGACTGGGGTTATCATGACCATTAATCTTTACTCGGATCATCAAGATAAGGCCTACGATGAAACCTTTTTACAGGCTTACGCACAGATCAATCTTATGCGTCCTTTATTACGTGTAGATGGTGTAGCACAAGTGTCACGGCTCGGAGCAAGGGATTATGCCATGCGGCTTTGGCTGAATCCAGAAAAGTTGGCCCTTTATAATCTGGTTCCCCAGGATATCATGAATGCTATCAAAGACCAAAACTTTGAGATAGCCCCAGGTAAATTTGGTGAAACTTCCGATGAGGCATTTGAAACGGTCATTCGGCACAAAGGACGCTTTACCACACCCGAAGAATTTCAGGGTATCGTCATCAAGACAAACAATGATGGTTCAGTGCTATACCTCAAAGATGTTGCACGCGTAGAATTTGGTGCAACAAATCTCAGTAGCGACAATAAGGTCAATGGTCATCCCGGACTGACACTCAATCTGACGCAAACCAGCGGCTCCAATGCCCATGATATTGATATCGCTGTCCGGAAAGTACTCGAAGAACAGGCCAAGACATTCCCAAAAGGATTGCATTATGAAGTGACTTATTCCGTACGTGACCAAATTGATGAATCCATCAGCCAGGTTGAACACACTCTTTTCGAAGCATTTATTTTGGTCTTTATCATTGTTTTCATTTTCTTACAGGACTTTAGATCGACCTTAATTCCAGCGATTGCTATACCTGTTTCGTTGATAGGTACCTTCTTTTTCCTCCAGCTCTTTGGCTTCTCGCTCAATGTATTGACCATGTTTGCCCTTGTATTGGCCATCGGTATTGTTGTCGATGATGCCATTGTTGTTGTAGAGGCCATCCATGAAAAGATGCATAGTACGGGGTTAAAAGCTAGAGCGGCGACATTGTCGACCATGTCAGAAATTACCGGTGCAATCCTCTCTATTACCATGGTCATGGCAGCGGTATTTTTGCCTGTTGGTTTTATGGAGGGCCCAGCGGGTATCTTTTATCGACAATTTGCTTACACGCTGGCGACAGCGATCCTAATTTCAGCTTTAAATGCCTTGACATTGAGTCCCGCCCTATGTACATTATTGCTCAAAGCCCCCAAGCAACAAAAGGAAGAAGAAGCTAAATCAAGAATCAACCAATTTAAGGATCGTTTCTTTAAAGCATTCAATACTTCTTTTGATCGCCTGACCACCCGATACGTATCTATTGTCCAGTTGTTGATCAATCATAAAAAAATAGCTTGGATAGGCCTGGTATTGATTACTGCGATCGGAGTCATTTTAATGATCAAAACACCAAAGAGTTTTATACCAACCGAAGACGATGGTTTCATCACCTATAACATTGCGCTTCCCCCCGGGGCTTCATTAAGCCGTACGACAGAAGTACTCCATCGTGCAGACAGTATATTGAAAAAAAGAAAAGATATCGAGGGCATGACGACAGTCTCTGGTTTCAATGCACTGGATGGTAGTTCAAGTCCAGCCTTTGCCGCAGGATATATTACACTTAAACCACATGCCAAACGCAAGCACATCAAAAACATTAATGCCTTTATGGATACAATCAGGAATGACCTCGCACAAATAAATGAGGCCACATTTACTGTATTTCCCAGACCTACAGTACAGGGATTTGGTGATTTTGCCGGTATAGAGATGGTTCTTCAAGATCGCATGGGTGGCGACGTAAGAGACTTTAATACCATTGCAGACACCTTTATCAGCCAGCTGAATACCCGTCCGGAAATCCGTAGTGCTTACACCAGTTTTAAATCCAATTTCCCGCAATACGAGGTGAACATCGATGCTGTCAAGGCAAAATCACTCGGTGTTGAAATCAAAGACTTAATGTCCACCATACGCTCCTATTTTGCACGGGTGCAAGCCAGTGACTTTAATCGTTTTGGCCGCCAATACCGCGTGTATGTACAGTCCGATTTTGATTTCCGCAAAGATCCAGCGTCTTTCAATTCGATTTTCGTGCGAAACAACAAAGGCGAGATGGTGCCCATCAATACCGTTCTGACACTGGAAAAAACTGTCGGCCCCGAAACCATTACCCGTTACAATCTATACAATGCAATTTCCGTCAATATCACTCCAGCAGAAGGCTATAGTACTGACGATGCCATGCAGGCTATCCAAAAGCTAGCCGACGAAAAACTACCCGGAAACTATGGCTTTGAATGGACTGGTATGAGCTATGAAGAAAGCCAATCTGGATCCCAAACTATCCTGATTTTCGTCTTGAGTATCCTATTTGTGTACTTTTTACTCTCCGCACAGTACGAAAGCTATATTCTTCCCTGGGCGGTTTTGCTCTCCATACCTGTTGGTCTGATCGGCGTTTTTTCAGTCATCAACCTTGTCGGTCTACAGAACAACATCTATGTACAGGTTGGATTGATCATGCTGATCGGTCTACTGGCTAAAAATGCGATCCTAATAGTCGAATTTGCCGTACAGGAACGCAAAAATGGAAAAACTATCGTGGAAGCTGCCATCAGCGGTTCAAAGCTAAGGTTAAGGCCAATCCTAATGACCAGTCTTGCCTTCGTTGCTGGCCTAGTTCCACTGATGTGGACTGTTGGCCCTTCGGCTATCGGCAATCACTCCATCAGCTTCAGTGCAGCAGGTGGTATGCTATTGGGAGTTGCCTTTGGCATCTTTATTATTCCGGTACTCTTTGTTGTCTTCAAGGGTCTGGATGAAAAACTACAGGATAAACTAGCTAAAGAAGAAGAATGAAGAACATAAAAAAATACTTTTCAGCACTATTTATAGCTACGGGTTTACTGATTTTAATGAATGCCTGTAAAGTTGGCAAAGATTATGTTCAACCCAAACTAAAATTGCCCGGAACCTTTCGTGGTGACACCTTAGATTATTTTGGTGATACCTCTAGCATGGGGTTGATTCATTGGAAATCGTTCTTTCATGATCCTACCCTAAAGCTACTGATCGATTCAGCGCTGACCAATAATTTTGAAATGAAAACAGCGCTACTCAATTTACAGATCTCCAACAGGGTAATGGCTCAAAATAAGTCAAACTATCTTCCAAGTGTCAGTGCCACCATAGCGAATGGAAACCGTACCTGGCGATCGAAAGAATTTGGGAGTGGTCCATTGTCAAAATACTATGAGCACAAAGGTGAGAAAGCTCCAGAAAATATGTTTGTTTACCAATCTCAATTTGGATCTGACATCAGTTTCAGTTGGGAAATAGATATCTGGAAAAAAATTAGCAGCAAACAGGAACAGCTGCTGGCGGAATACCTAGACACACAGGAAGCCAAAAATGCCATTCAGACCAATATTATCACGTCTGTTGCAAAAGGTTATTTCAATCTGTTGATGTTAGATGCTAAAATTGAAGTCGCCAAACGTAATGTTCAATTGAACGATAGCACATTACGTATGATTAAGCTCCAATACAAAGCAGGCGAGATTACCGCACTGGCCATTCAACAGACAGAATCGCAGCGTCTATTAGCAGCCTCATTGGTACCAGAATTGGAAAAACAGATTGTTATTCAAGAGAATGCACTTCAGACATTAACGGGAAAACTACCCGATAGCATTAAACGCGGAACTTCATACGAGCATCTTTTTGCGGAAAGCAAAGATATATCCTTAGGTTCGCCTGTCGAAATCATACGAAATCGGCCAGATATCCGATCCTCCGAGTTTCAGCTAATGGCCGCCAATGCGAACGCCAATATCCAGCAGGCCATGCGCTATCCTTCGCTTAATATAGGCGGTGTACTGGGCGTAAATTCGATGCTTCCCCGAAACTGGTTCAACATCCCGGGCGCACTATTAGGTGGCATCACCGGCAATCTGACCACCCCTATTTTCAAAAATAAAACATTAAAAACACAATATGAAGTTGCAAAACTTGAACGGGATAAGGCCGAAATTCAACTTCAACAGAAAGTCGTCGAAGCAGTTGCCGAAGTCTCCAACGCTGTAGTTACGGTAGACAAACAGCGGGAACAGCTCGAGCTTGCGAGAAAAAGAGTGGATAACGCGCATCTTGCGGTAAAAAATGCAAACCTGCTCTTCAAAAGTGGCTATGCGACATATTTAGAAGTGATCACCGCACAAAGCAATGCCCTGGATAGCGATCTGGATCTGGTCGAGCTACGCCAGCAGCACCTGGATGGATTTGTGGATCTCTACCGTTCTTTAGGTGGTGGTTGGAGATAATGAATTAAAAACGCTATTTTTGTCTTATGACACCAGAAGAATTACAACAATATTTTCAGTCTAGGGAATTACCCAAATCACTGGAAATACAACAAGATATGCAAGTGTTTGATGTGGAAAGATTTATCAGCACAAGCTTTATCCATGTTGGATTATGGAAAAAAGATCTGAGCAAATGCCCCGCATGGGTCAGACTTTTAAAATTTAAAGAAGCACTGGAAAATAACGAAAAAGCCTAACAAATTGTTAGGCTTTTTTTATGCTTTTAACTAAAGTTGTTGTAACAATGCGGACATATCTTCTTTCGCGAAGATCTGCTCCACCCCTCCGGCCAACATTTCAATCCGTTCACTTTCATCACTACTCGAGGTCAGACCAAATATACGAATGGAAGGAAACTTGTCCCTAACGATCTTTGCGGTTTCGATACCGTTCAAAATCGGCATGTGCAGATCCAATATGCACACCTCAGGTAGCGCTTTATTATGTTCAATCAAATAGTCGATAAGGTCTCTTCCATTAGAGGCACAATAAACTAATTCCAACGAATGGGATTGGGCCATGGCCTTCATCATAACATGATGGATCATCGCATCATCTGCGTAGACAATCTTACATTTACTTTTGGTATCCATTCGAAAAAGAGATCATTCAACTAATTAATACAATAAAATTCTATAAATATGTAATAAAAATAAAAAATCTAGAAAGAAGTTAATAAGAATTATGTTACTATGCAAATTTTATTTCAAAAAGGTGCATCACAACACAACCTTTAAATTCAATTTAGATCGAATAATAACATCATTAGGTAGCAATAAATTCATTTAGACAACATATCTAAAACATTTGGAGTAGTCGAAAGATTTAATTTAACGATACGATATCGTTAAAAGTCATCCTCTATAATTTCAGCCACTCGTCCTACTTGACCATCTGTCAGCCTTACTTTTATCCCTCTTGAATGATAAGATGAGGATGTCAGTAAATCCTTTACAATGCCCTCAGTAAGATTCCCCGTGCGCTGGTCTTTTTTCAGAATGATATTAACCAACATTCCGGGCTTTACATCCGCTCTATTTCTTCCGTCCATGGTCAAATGTAAGAAATAAAAAAGGAGTTTTCCAAAAGAAAACTCCCCTATTTTTTGTTGAATTATGTATTTTTTTATCATCTCATATAGACCTTGAAACCATTAACATCAAGATTTTGATCTATATTTTTTGTTTTCAACGAGATACATAAGTGACTTTTTTTGTTGTTTGTTCCAAATGCTACGAACCTATACTGTATCCATCCTATTAGAAGAAATACATAGGGACATCTGGGCGATAAGTTATTTGAACAACTTAAAAATATCATTTCCGAATATAAACACCATCAGGCCCAAAAGGATAAAGAATCCGACCATTTGTGCTTTTTCGAGAAATTTTTCACTCAGCGGCTTGCCTTGAATCATCTCGATCAGTAAGAATACAACGTGACCACCATCCAGTGCTGGAATAGGTAACAAATTCATAAACGCAAGAGCCATTGAAAGCATACCAACCAAAGACCAGAACCGAATCCAATCTACTTCAGTGCCGAATAGTGTAGCAATACCGATAGGTCCAGATAGCGCTTTATCAGCACGCACCTCCCCTTTGAAGATTTTACCGAATCCTTTCGCATTATCTGTGATTACCGTAAATGCTTTTTTAGCACCGATCGGAAAAGCTTCCATAAGTGTATAATTCGTTGTAAACGACTTGATCGAATTATCATGATTGACACTGATACCCAACATTGCATCCGCTGGTACATTTCCTTTTAGGGAAACCTCCGCTCCCGCACGGATTACTTTAATGACAACAGGTTTATTGATATTTGCTTTAACTAATGTTCTGAATTGATCAAAGAAAGGTACCGGAGTATCATTTAGGGCAACAATGCTATCCCCTTTGGTGAAGCCCATCTTGCTTGCCACTGATCCTGGAGCCACTTGTGCAATACTTGTCGTTTTAAAGCGAGGTTCAATAAACTTCTCTCCTTTTTTATCGGACAAGGTATTCAATAAGTCTGCTGGAACCTTGATTTCTGTTGTCGCGCCATCACGCTCTACCGTAAGGGATACACCGCCCATCAAGACTTTAGAACCAAGCAACTCGGAGTAGTTTTCAACACGGTGTCCATCTATTGCGATCACTTTATCACCGGCTTTAAGGCCAATAGATTCACCAATGGATCCCGGTACGATACCGTTTACCATTTGATCCATCTTGACATCTGTATTACCCATTTTGAAGGTCAACATCCAAAAGACAAGGATACCGACAACGATATTAACGATAATACCACCCAACATAACGATCAGACGCTGCCATGCCGGTTTTGAACGGAACTCCCAAGGTTGTGGCTCGCCCTTCAATTGTTCAGTATCCATCGACTCATCAATCATACCGGCAATCTTCACATAGCCACCCAGAGGTAACCAACCAATACCATACTCACAGCCTTTATAATTGAATTTAAACAATTTCACTCCCCATGCATCAAAGAACAAATAGAATTTCTCCACTTTAATTCCAAATGCACGTGCTGCTAAAAAATGCCCTAACTCATGTAGAACAATTAAAATTGACAAGCCTAAAATCACTTGTCCGACCATAATTAAAACACCCATGTATGCTTTCTATATTTAATCTTTGATTATTTCTTTTGTTATTAACCTTGCTAACCGATCCGTCTCCAGATAATCCTCCAGTGTTGGATTGGCTATAAATTCCACTTTTTCCAATGTACTTTCGATGACGTCGCTCATTTCCAGGAAGCCAATTTTATCAGCGAGGAAAGCAGCCACCACAACTTCATTTGCTGCATTCAATATACAGGATTTATTTCCACCGGCGCGAAGTGTTTCGTAGGCCAGTGCCAAGTTTCGAAAAGTCTCCATATCCGCTTTTTCAAATTGCAGCGTTGGATAGTCCATAAAATTGAAGCGTTCAAAATTATTTTCAAATCGGGCAGGATAAGTCAATGCGTATTGAATAGGCAGCTTCATATCCGGGACACCCATTTGTGCTTTCATAGATCCATCTTTAAATTGAACCAAGGAGTGCACGATCGACTGTGGGTGTACGATAACATCCACCTGATCGATAGTTAGATCAAAGAGCCATTTGGCTTCGATCACCTCAAGTCCCTTATTCATCAAAGAAGCTGAATCTATGGTAATTTTAGCACCCATAGACCAATTGGGATGTTTTAGGGCCTGTGCTTTCGTTACCTGCAGCAACTCGTCCCGCTTTCTTCCACGAAAAGGACCTCCAGATGCCGTCACATAAATTTTTTCAATGGGGTTTTGCTCCTCACCGACCAGACATTGAAAGATTGCCGAATGTTCAGAATCTACAGGCAACATATTGACACCGTATTCTTTGACCAAGGCCATAATCAATTCCCCGGCAACAACAAGAGTTTCCTTATTCGCCAGGGCAATATCTTTTCTGGATTGAATAGCCATTACCGTAGGTTTTAAACCTGCGGAACCCACGATTGCATTTAAGACAATACCTATTTCGGCATATTGCACCACTTCAATCAAACCCTCTTCACCATATAATACCAACGTATCCTGAAACGCTAAGGCTTCTTTAACTACTTTATATTGGGTTGGATCGGTCACAACGACCGATTTTGGTTTAAACTCCAATGCTTGTTTGATCAATAGTTCAGCATTGCTACCGCAAGTCAGAACAACTGCTTCAAACTTATCCGGAAAGGCTCTAATAACATCCAAGGCTTGTGTACCGACACTACCCGTTGCCCCTAAAATGGCAATTCCTTTTTTACTCAAAACCTTCTCTCTTTATTAAAATATATTATTCAAAATCTTCGGATCCTCTCCACCGTGATAGTCCGACATCATTTCCCGGTAAGCAACCGAAACAACAATACTGGCCAAAGGTACCACCAAGAATGAGCTCACAAGGTTCAAAATAATAAAAATTATGTAATATTCTAAAAAATTAAAATACATCTGCAATAATTGCAAAGAAGCAAATACCGCGAATATTAATAATAATTTGAAAACATTGCCTTTGGTCAGCGCAAAGCTAAAGCGTAGTGATTTAAAGGTTCCCGCATGTTTATCAATGATAAAGAATGGATAAAATGCGATGCGAATAATCAAAATAAAAGTCAATACTGCTGCTGCATAAACAACACTGGTCGTAAATTTTTCAATAAGCACAGCGCGATTAGCACCATTTTCGAGTAAGTATAACAAAGGAAACAAAATCGCTCCCACAATCATCAGCAATGCAAAAGAAAGCACCATAATACTTAACATTGCACCGAAAAAATGCGCCAATTCTTTTGAACTTGGTATACAATGGATCAATTTCTTATCCTGATTGCCATCGATCAGATTGAGGATGTATTTAAACAAAGTAAGATTCAGCCCAAAATACATGATCATAAAAAAGAAGGCCATAAAACCACTAAGTACGACATTAAAATCACTGATTGTCGTTGCCAGGAAATTGGATAAACCAGAGGTTACAAACAGCAAAAAACATAGGCCCGCAACAGAAAAATAATGCTTTTTCAATAGTTCCCACGATCTATTAAAAACTTCATTTACGGCAAAAGTACTTTCCTTTAGGAATTGAATCATTTTTTCTTTGAATAAACTTTTACAAAGATGCCATTATTTTTAATTTTCAACAATTTACACCCACATAAAATTGACATTTTTTAGGTTTTTTAACATCATATTCGATCCAACTATTTTTTCAGCGCATCTATAGCCCCAGCTTTATTTCAATGCTGGTAAAAATCCACTTCAAATGTGGTAAAAAAATGTGCGGTGGTCTAAACATTCAATTCATTTCCTGAGATTTTTGCTATTTTAGTACGTCCGGACAAAGTCATTTACCGTTTCAGTGAGAGATGTGATTGATCGGAAAAATACGGTTTCGCAGGACGACAAAACAGCCAAAAATAAGTTAAAACAGAATCACTAGAAGACACAACCAACAAGTATGGAAACAGAAGATGCCTATCGTCACATGGAATTTGAAGAATTTCAGCTTTTAAAAACACCCCAGGAGCTCCATAAATTAGCGACACAATGTTTTTTCTACATCCAACAATGGATCGTTGAGAGCCCATTTTGTAGTGAGGCTACTGCCCTGATGCTATTCTGGAATAACTATCCTTTTGAAGCGATCCGTCGAAGCTGGAAGACAAGAAAAGGAACTGACGAGAACTTCGACATTATAAAAACGGTTATAAGTAATTCTGAAAAAGGGTTTTATCTCAAAACAGACATCAGTTACGATCCCACTGAAAAAATTGCACAAGCTCCAAAAATACCAGCTGTCGTTTTGCAGGCAAGCCAGGGAGAGGAACCCTATATTTATTTGGAAGAAACGGAAGTTCATAGCTGGTTTGGAGAACATTTGATCAATCAGATCAGGCGGAGTGAAAGCACCATTGAATTGTACAACATTGCCATCTTATTGAAACATCGCGAATTCAACGTATATCAAACTGTAATCGAACATACATACTGTGATAAAGCAATTGCTCTTATGGTCTATTGGCTGCTTGAAAGGTATTCGACCTTGGCATTATATGCTGAAGATTGGCCGGAAATAAGGCCTATTTTGGAAAATATTATTGATAGGCTCGAACGAAATGAATACCCTGAGATTTTAAATTATGATCCTGTCAAAGTAGTAAATCCCATTAAATGGGAGATTCCGGATCAATTATTTAACAAAATCAACTAACTAACTTTTGGGGCGTAATTTCCTAGCCTGTTTTATTTCCTCGACCCTTTGGTCATACAATTTCCTTTGCCTTTGTTTACGAAAAGGATCAACCGTAAAATAAATGAATAATAAGATGAAGAGTGCAGATAATAAGGCAGCTATATACATCAGCCAAGTAAAAATAACTTCCATTTCTTTTGAATTTAATCAGTCAAAATAGTGAAGCAAATTTCGGACAGGTAATATGAATTTTGAGCAACTATCTTCACCTAAGATCCAAAGGCGATCCTGTACAAAAAAAAACACGCGGTTTAGCTGAACCGCGTGTTTTTCTGTAATCACATAGATATAATGAGATTTTCCAGACTCAAATGCTGGAGCCCAGCAATCTACTTAAACTCTTTTGGAAGAGGTTTCTCCAATAGATATTGATAGTAGAAACGTGCACGCTCATTAAAGTCATATTTACTTTTTGAACGGTCAAATCCATGACGACTGCCCGGATAGATCATCAATTCAAAAGGTACACTTCTATCTGTTAATTTATCAACCAGTTGCGTTGTATTCTGCAGATGAACATTATCATCCATATCGCCATGCATAATGCGCAGTACGCCCTTGTAATTGTTTGCATAAGTCAATACCGACCCCGCTTTATAGCCTTCCGCATTATCTTGTGGTGTATCCATCCAACGTTCGGTATAATGGGTATCGTACAACTCCCAAGACGTTACCGGCGCACCAGCAATACCAAAGTCAAATACATCCGCAGCTTTAGTCATCGCCAGACAAGTCATATAACCACCGTAGCTATGGCCTGTGATCAATACTTTGTTATTAGCCACCCAAGACTGAGATTTCAACCATTTTACGATCGTAGAATAATCAATAATTTCCCAATGTCCCAGATTACGGTGCATGTAAGCTACGCCCTGTTTACCGAAGTGACCAGAAGCCCTGTGATCCGCAGAAACCTGGATAACGCCTTCATTCGCCCAATACTGATTGCCCGTACCTTTCCAGGTATCCTTCACAGTACCCGCATCCGGACCACCATAGATACTGAAAACAACAGGATAAGTTTTCGATTTGTCAAAATCCGTAGGATACGTGATCGTCAGTGGTAAATCAAATAGACCATCATCCGATTTAATATGTAAATACTCCGTTTTACCGTAGCTGTACGAACTAAAGTCAGCAGCTTTGCTATCCGCCAATTGACGTACCACTTTACCCTGATTATCCACTAAGGCAAAACGGTCCGGTGTGCTCACGTTAGAATATCGGGTGATAAAGTACTTGGCATCAGGCGATACGTTGACATCATGTGAATATTCACCAAAGGTCAAACGTTTTAGATTTTTACCCGAGTAATCCACGCGGTACAGATCAAAACGAGCCGAATTTTCCTTACGTGCGGTAAAATAAAGCACCTTATTTTTCTCGTCTATCCGTTTGATTTCGGTCACCTGCCAATCGCCAGATGTAATCGGGTTCACCAATGTTCCATCCAACTTATACAGGTAATAGTGCGCCCAACCAGTTTTATCCGATTTTAAGATGTAATATTTATTGTCAGCAAGGTAAGTAATACGCTCATCATGATCCAGGTTGATCCAAGAAGCTTGGCGTTCATCATAAATCTCCTTTTTCGAACCAGTATTTGGATCCACCTGATAAAATTTCAGGTTATTCTGATCCCTGTTCATCCATTGCACCATGAAATTTTTACTATCGAAAGCCCAGTAAGGCTGTCCGAAATACTGATCATCCTTTTCATTGAAATCCGCCCATGTCACCTGTCCGCCATTCAGTTGAACGATACCCACTTTCACCTCAGGATTAGGATCGCCTGCTTTCGGATAACGTGTTTCCTCTAGATAACCATGTTGTCCTTTGGATGAATATATCGGGAACATAGGCACTTTGGTATCATCAAAACGCATAAAAGCGATCTTCTTGCTATCTGGAGACCACCAAAAAGCCTTATAGTTTGTAGGACGTCCCAAAATTTCCTCATAATAAACCCATGAAGACCAACCGTTGTAGATCACATCGGTACCATCATTTGTATACTGCGCCTCTTTCCCTGTAGCTACCTCTAAACTATACAAATTGCTTTTACGTGTGAAAGCAACATATTGACCGTCTGGCGATAAAGTTGGGTTCTGTTCTGCAACGTCGGGTGAATTGGTCAATTTCTTTGCAGTACCTGAGCCATTTTTGATAAAAATATCATTTTTCTCTACATAGACCACCGTCCCCTCTTTGGCAGGAATTGTATAGATACTTCTCTTCCCCGATTTGACGTTGACCTGATAGAGCCGGCTATCGTTGACGTCATTTTCCAGATAAGCGGCTCCATCCGCCCAGCCCGGATATTGATTTGTGCGCACGGTCAAAGACTGTTTCTGTCCCCAGGATTGCGCAAAATCCAATTTCTTCTGTGCAAAAGTTAGATCATGCACAAAAAACACAATAGATGCACCTAAGAGCACTCTTGATACTGTATTCATTAATTCTTGGATATGTTTATTAATTATTTCAGCTAAGATAAAGAATTGTGGTAAATAACGACGATTTTACCTGTAACAAGCTTATTCAGCTCCATGTACAGTTGATTGTTATCCCCTCCTACCGATAATTCTCAAAAAGAGCGAGTTGGACACCCTCTTTTGGAAAATCTGTCTCATCAACAAAATTAGAGATCGAAATCCCCAGCAGCCGCACCTTATTTGCTAGTGTAATCTTACTTAGTAAACTATGGGCTGTCGCATAGATTTTCTCTTCAGAGTCAAAACTTGTATCCAGCGTCAGGCTTCGCGTCAGCTGTACGAAATCAGCATACTTTAGTTTCAATGTCAGTGTCCTACCAGATATTTCTTTTTTACCGATACGTCCCCAAAGTTGTATGCTCAGTCGTTGCAGTATGGCATTCAGTTCTTCAAAAGTTTCGATATCAGCCTCAAAAGTATCCTCTATTCCGACAGATTTGCTGCTCCGATTAGGCGTAACCGGTCGCTCGTCTATCCCGCGAACAATACGGTAAAAAAAATGCCCTGTCTTACCAAACCAACGCACCAGATCGTCTTCGCGCTGCTTTTTGAGATCCATCCCCGTAAATAAACCTAGCTCGTGCATTTTCTTTGCGGTCACCTTGCCCACGCCAAAGAATTTCTCTACCGGTAAGGATTCCATAAATTTCAGGATCTTTGAAGGGCCTATAAAAGTTAGGCCATTGGGCTTATCCATATCGGAGGCAATCTTAGCGACAAATTTATTGACCGAAACTCCGGCAGAGACAGTCAGATTAAGCTCTTCTTTAATCGCAGATTTGATCGCCCTGGCGATATCAATGGCCGAACCGATTCCCTGTTTATCCATCGTTACGTCCAAAAAAGCCTCATCAAGCGACAACGGTTCAATTAAATCCGTATACCTCTGAAAGATCTCCCTGATCTGATATGAAACCTGCTTATATACCTCAAACCGTGGCCGGGTAAATATGATCTCCGGACAGAGTTGCAGTGCTTTGCGGGAACTCATGGCTGACTTAACACCAAATTTCCGGGCTTCATAGCTGGCCGTAGCGACTACCCCCCGCCCATCAGGCGAACCGCCAACAGCAATAGCCTTCCCCCGATATTCCGGAAAATCCCGCTGCTCCACAGACGCATAGAAAGCATCCATATCCAGGTGGATAATTTTACGATATGTTTGGGGCGAATCCATTACCCAAATTTACAAAAATTAGCAAGAATCACTATAAACCGCGACAAAATACTAATATAATTAGTTCATCAAGCCAATTCTCAGGCAGTTAATTTCAGTATCAGACCCAACTAGTATTGGCGCTGATACTTTTTCACCCGTTATAATTGGCCGAGTTCTTGTATAGGATTGGCATGGACACCTTTGCGCCAAAACATATTTGAATAAAATGAAAAGAAAATAATACATCAAAAACTAGCGAAAAAATTATGGAAAATTTACCGGAACAAAAAAAGAAGAAGTCTGGATTTAAGAAATTTTTAGTTATCCTGCTCCTCTTTTTGTTAGTAGGCTTCGGATCCTATGGTTACTGGAAATACTATTACGTATTTGGTGAAGGTGTGAAATCTGGCTACTTAAATTTTGCCGTCAAAAAAGGCAATATATTTAAAACCTATGAGGGGAAGCTAATTCAGGAGGGATTTGGCAGTGTCAAGACTGGCGGAATTGCCAGCAACCAATTCGAATTTTCTATTGAAGATGATTCTATATTTCGCCAGCTTGAGCTCAATAGCGGTAAGTATTTCGACCTTCAATACAAGGAATATCATGGGGTATTGCCTTGGCGTGGCAATACGGTATACGTTGTTGACAAGATTATCAATATGAAATAATAAAGGAGGGTATACCCTCCTTTATGCTGAAAGCACATCTCTTACCATTAACCTGTCTCCAAAATAACTTTTGAGTATTGTCCCATCGCCATGCAATGTCCAGACCTCTTTTGGGTCAACCATCTTGATATAATGCAGAATATCGTTCCAATCCACATGATCCGAAATATACAATTCGATATCATTCTGTGCCTGTAGTCGCTTCCATCCCGAGGCAAAGGCCCGCAATACTTTTGTCGCCCTAAAATAACTATTGAAAGTCATGGGCGGTACCAGATAAACCTTATTCTGCTCACCCTGTTTCATTTCTCTACGGTTGTAAGGTTCATAGGTCATTTTTTTAAGCCCATGTTCATCATACAGGCGATGGTAAGGCAATATTCCACTATGTACCAGCACCCTTCTTTCCGGACAGTATCGATTGATCAGATCTGTGATCCGTTGCGCTTTCCCAAGCACATAAGTTCCCAATAGAATATTGCTGGCGTGCCCCTCCAGCTTCTTGATCTCCTGAATGGGATCCGGATGGATAACCTCAGGATTTGCGAAAGTACTTTCGGTGATCAATACATCAGCCTGCTGCACTTCGATAGGCTCACAGGTCTCATCAACCTGCAATTTATAGTCACCCGTATACAAATATCGTACGCCCTGATATTCCATTAAGATCTGCGCCGATCCCAATATATGGCCAGCCGCTAAAAAGGTAATTTCCACCGGACCGATTTTAAAAGTGCCGTTAAACAATTTGACCTGATAGGAATCCTTACGGTTCTGCTTATAGCGATAGCTCATAAACAATGCTGTTCCATTTGTACAATAGACATAATCATGTCCTGAACTGGCGTGGTCACCATGGGCATGTGATACCACATTATGTATTACAGGGCTACCCGCATCGATAAAAAAGTCGCCATAACGGCAATAATACCCTTCCGGTTTTCTGACCAGAAAGTCAGACAATATGATAGACATATATTTATTTTAGAAATTTTTGATGCAATGTCCACACTTGCGGCAGTAGTGGAGTGATTCCATCGTTAACGATGACGAAGTCCGCAAGCTGCAGTTTTTCCTCGTCAGACAATTGTTTGTTCATACGTTCCCACACCTGTGGTTCTGTAGTGCCATCCCGCTCGATGACACGTTGTATACGAATATCTATTGGGGCAGTAACCAATATGGTATAATCCAGTTCTTTGTACGAGCCACTTTCAAAGAGCAGTGCCGCTTCTTTGAGTGAATAACGTGTCGTCTGCCGCTCGGCCCAATCTTTCGCTTCCTGGATGACGATCGGGTGTACAATACCGTTCAGGAGTTCAAGTTTATCCTTATCCGAAAAGACCATATTGGCCAGGAATGCCCGGTCCAGCAGACCATCCTTGTAAGTTGCCTCACCAAACTGCGCAATAAGCTTTTCCTTGATCCGTATATCGGTATTCATCAACCTTTTGGCTTCCTCATCCGCATTATAAACTGGTATACCAAGGGCCTCAAAAAGCCTACAGATAAATGTCTTTCCGGAACCTATTCCGCCTGTTATTCCTATTTTCAGCCCCATTTTTATTCGCTATTTTCTTACAAAGAAGTCCACATTCTGTGGCACAACACTGATAATCTTACAATAATCCGGCACCTTGGTTAGCAGGATCGGTAAATATTGCACCTCATTTTTCTCCCAATCTGCCAAATCCACCACAGCCTCAAAATCACGGGATGTATAATTATTATAATCCTTGACCGACATCAGCACGGTGATCACTACTTTACTTGGATTGGGCCTCACGGAACTATAGCGCTGTCCATTTTCAACTTTTACGGGCAGTTCGATGACTTTCTCCGTCAACTCTCCTACCGGCATCAGCACCTCTACAGATGTGGGATATACATTGATATTTCCCTTTTGATTGCGGGTGAGATTTGCCACAGTGCGCACATCAGTCTCCACCTCTTTCCCACGCACGGTATCTGTTTCCCAATATTCTATGGTCGAAACATCCTCATACGGCCCTGTTATGGTCACGTATGCAGGCGTGACCTTGGTATCAGCGATAACACCATATCCCCTTTTAAACAAGATATTGGACAATGGTTTTACGGGAACTTTTCGCTGTGTTTGTTTCGAAAAGTCAAAAAACAAGGTATCAGGGCTCACCGACACCACACGTTGTTCATGCGGAAACTGGCGGTTGATAAATCCCAGCTGATTGGAAAACACAATCCAATCTTTTGTTTTCAGCGAGCTGAGATCCACCTGTACTTTGGGTGTTTCCAATGCAGCTTTCGAAAAGAGGAATTGCCAGCCCGTCATCTCGAGCTTTACTTTGACCGTATCCGATTGTTGTGGGTGAAAAGCCCGCTTTTCGGGGAGGTTGACATATTCTATCGCAGCCTTGACAGATACTGTATATTGGTTGGAAATCGAAAACAACAACCAAGCCAGCAACGAAATTGCAACACAGCGCACAAAGATGTTGATCTTGCGTCGTTGGGTCTTATTTAATCGAACTGCATTTGCCATGTTACAAACTTAATCAATTTGCGTAAAAATCAGTTGCGAGCAAGGATAAAAACTTGGTCGAACAAAAAGTGAGTTTTAATCCGTTTGATTTGCAAATTTTAACATAATCGTCCCCCTCATTTTCCTATTTTATTATACTTAGGTCTGCTTTATGAATTAAAGGCGTACAAAAAATGTCGGTTACCTATTAGTTACCAGCGCGACATCTTGCTATAAAACTCTCTAAATAAAGATCTTTTTTACAACAAAAAATCCGCTACACTTTTTCGATCTATCTTTCGTATTTCAAATGGGTCATGGGTAAGAATAAAAAAATTGCCAGTTTGGTCAAATCCTAAAAAATCTCCGTCTTCAAGTTCCTTTAAATGATAATAGTCTTTCCCATTTATATTTGATATATAAATATCCCCAATATTGATTGACTTTAATTCATTATTTGTTAAAAATCTTTTCACAATTGAGCTTCCTTCATCACCCCAGAACTTTTTTCGGGTCTTTGAAATATCAATTTTTTCGCAATTAAATTGAATTGAGCCTACTGGTAGATTTGTCGAGTATCCGAGAAATATATTATCGGAGAAATATAATATAACTTCTACATCACGCCTTTTATATAAATCTTCAATGATTAGTCCCTCAACTTTAAAATTTTCTATCAATTCATTTTCGAATTCCTTGTAAAATGAAACTGGATATATACAATTAATCAAATTGGATATATCGGAACGATTAATACCTACCTCATCTACAAAATCAAGTTGCTCAATATAATGCACGTAACGATTACCCAATAAATTAAATACATGCTGTAAAGTCGTTTTTTCCCAACTTTCTAATTTTCTATACTTTTTTCTAAAAATACTGAACATAATTATCCTTTTTTACTCAAATTCATTCGAAAACAAAAAATCGAGCGTCAATCCGTTTGATTTATAAATTTTAACAAGGTCTCTCACACCACCACCCGTCAAAAAATAACATTTTGTTCTTTGAATTGCATTTTCACAGCTATCTAAAACCAAGTTAGATAAACTATCATCTCCTAAATGTTCAGCTGAAGCCTGATAAAACACAAAAGCATTATTCTCAAAACTATACCATAAGTCGACCAAAGCAGCAGCGAGATCACCAGTAAAATCCATTTTGTTCCCCGCTAAATCTATCCAATTTTCATCATATCGTAGATAAGAAAATTCATTTTCAAATTCATATAATTTTTCCAGCATAGGTTGCAAATTGTCGGCAGTTCTGATGCTAGACACCTGTAAATTAGGACAGATGGATGCTAGTTTTATCAAAATTTTTTGAAAATACAGCTTGTCTCCATCATTATAGTCAAATGAATATAGAGTGAATTCATTTTGGTTACTATAATCAATCTGTTTTTTCATTTAATATAATTATTTAATCTCTCTAAAACTAGACACATATTTCTCCTTAATAGCTATCGAAAAACACACCGAATTTTCTTTGCCCCCCTCATTCTTATAATATTTCTTTTAAAAAACATCAAACTTATCGGTTTTATAAAAATCTACCCCCTTTTTTGTATCTAAACCATTTGATAGGCTTAACATATCGCGAGTGTATTACATACATAAAGTTGAAACCATCCAAGCATTGAAAGATGATCATATCTTAAGAGAATAACTATTTTTGGGGGAAGGGTTTATGTAGAATTTTAGTTTTTTTAAGCGTTTGCTGAATTTTGTAAAGGCGGGTAGCCATTTCGAATCGTTCCTTATATGTACGGCTAAGACCTTCTTTCAATAAAGCAATTTCAGATTCGCTAAATGACTGTGAGGCATTTTCTTTGTTACTATACATCGTATTAAACTTAGTTAAAAACTATTTCTTTACAAAGATACATGATTATTTGGGTCTCCATTTAACATACCCAACCGCTCCATTACCTTTTTCTCTTTAACAGCTAGGATTTTGAGTATTTCCGACGCTTGCTGTATATACTCGCCCCGAGGAATCTCACTTATTTCATAAAATAAGTTTGAAACAGATCCCCATAGCAAGGCTATTTCCACAAATTCTTGATGTGCCTCATCAAGTTGCTCAATCTGGAGCAGGTCATAACTTTCCTTTAGAAAATCGCGATATAGATTTCTGAACAGCGCGCCTCCAGTACCGGCTTTTTCCATCAGATTGGCCGCCATTTTAAATTCGGCGGCTATATCCTTACTCTTATTAAACCATTTTATAAGCTCCTGACTTGTCTTCACAATCCCCCTGTAAGAAATATTTGTAATGGGCGGATTGAGATATTCGTTTGCATTATTGACTATAGCGGAAATGATGGTCTTTTTTAAATCAAAGTCTTCACTCGTTCGCTGTATGGTGTAGTATAAGTTATTGGAAGCCATTAGCCCTTTCTCCGCCCTGGCCAAAGCCAGACTATCGAGCGAGGTTTTGACTTTCCCACCCTGCTGTCTGGTATCGACCAAAAAAGCATTTTGATTGTCATAACCATAAATCGCTACATAATGCCCAGCGAAATGGAACGGATTGGTGAAATACTCAAGGTAGTAGGCATCAAGTTTGAGCCCGACGATTTGCCCCTTATCCAAAAGCTGTTTGACCTGTTGCCAGGCCTTTGTTTTCGAGGTAGTTTCCCTTACAGAAAGCTCGAGATTGAGATTTTTACAGAGATTCTTTGTCAACAAATCAGTCTTTATGCGTCCACCCAAAAAAGGAAAATCCATTGTTTTCATATTCCAATAGATAAAACTAAGTCCCTCCCCGAGCCCAAAAAGCATGGGTTCGGAAAGTTCAATTCCAAGCTGCCACAGTAACGTTCCGGTGGCTGTAGTTTCACAATGTTGTCCGTCAAACGGTTTTAGATTGCTCATGATTTTTTCTTTTGCTTAAAATTAACCGTCTAAACTGACATCTCTATGTCAACACGTAAAATGAGATTGCGGGAAAATAGCTATGCCAACAAAAAAGCTGATTACACCATAACAATTAATCAAACATGTTTAAATACTGATGCAATACAAGATCCTCTTTATCCTTGATTTTTAATAACGAACCTTCTTTCATCAGATACATTTCATCGCTAACATCCATGACATCATGATAATAGTGATCAGAAATTAAAATCCCTTTATGTGGTCTCCTATCATGAAGATGCTCCTTAAACAACTCGATATACATTGGACTTAGCCCTACAAAGGGTTCATCAAAAAGTGAATAATTTGCATTGGAGTACAATATCAAAAGATCTTCAAATAGCTTGGCGAATCCAAGGGAAAGGTTCCCCAACTTGAAATTCATATGCTGCTGAATGATTGGAATTTCAGTCAAAAGCGAATTTTGAAGATCAAAAAGCTCAATACATTTACGAACTGACAAGCTTTTAGGTACAAATCCGTGTTGAGGTAGATATGTAATTTCCTTGGTAAGATATCCGCGCCTAAAGACCTCTCCGTCACATTTCATAAAAGCAAAATCGGGCTTGCTGCTCCCAAAGATACAATTCATTAATGTTGACTTTCCGCTTCCATTTCGCCCCAATATACCGATGACTGTATTACTAGGCACCTGTAGATATACCCCCGAAAGTATCGCTCTTCCCCCTCGACTGAAAGAAAGACTATCTATATATAAACTACGATCAGTACACATAGAAAAAGATAAAATGTGAAATCAATTAGGTAAATGCCACTTAGTATTTTTATAGGAGAATATCCTATGTTGGATAAAAAAAGCTGCTTTTTTCGAAGATTAAAAACATATTCTCCACCAAAAGATAGCACTGAACCGATTACTTTAAACCAAAAAAAGAGCACAAGAGAGACTGCCCCATGCCGTTCAACAAAACCAGTGGCTTGAGATACCAGACAGGCTGTCACAAACAAATTGAACAAGATAACAAAACTAAAGAATTGGAAGATCAGCTTTATCATTACTCACCTTCTCTTGTTTAATGCGTCCAATAATATAGCGACCGACCGAGCATTTCTCCAAAAAACATAGCCAATATCATTAATACAGCAAGGATACTTAATACAGTCAGTCCCTTGTCCCGAGTGTCAATATTTATTTTCATAATTGATTACATGAGCCATTAAGTTACAAAAAATTATTTTCAATCGTAACGCTTTCAATTTTACCAAGGTTGATGATTCCTAAAGCCAAAATCACTTTTGAAGGTCAAAGTATCTATGGGAATGCTCTTCACCATGTTAGGTACAAGATAACAATTGCTTAATACCAACTTCTCTATTAGCAGGGTAAATATAAGGGGTTAGCAAGGGGTTAACAGGGGTATAATAGGGATAAATCCCTATTAACCCCCTATTAATAGGCTGTAAAAATAGTGTTACTTCACTTTTAATTACGAATTTGGTATTAACTTGGTAATAAGTTAGATACCAGCATTTATAGACAATAAAAAGAAAATACTATGGCAATTTTACAAAATGGGCCTAATGGTCCAATTACCGGAAAATTTGGCTCTGTTAGTGCTTATATATTAAATGGTCAAAATATTGTTCGTGGGCCGAAAAGAAAACGCACTTCCCCTCCAAGCGAGTCAGAACTACTGAATAGAAAAAAGCAAAAAGTTGCCGGAAGATTTGCCGGCGACAATCGGGGGATACTTGATTTTGGTTACAAGTTTTTAGCGAAAAAAGGAAGTCGAATAGGTGCTTTCCAATTGGCTCAGCGCCATATTTTTAAGGAAGCCCTGGAATTGGATTCGGAAAAAAATCCTTTTGTCAATCCCGAGAAACTAATTGTATTTGCAGGACAGTTGACGCCATTGACCAGTTGCGAAGTTAGCCTTCACGGTGATACGATCGATCTCAAATGGACTCCCAATGATCAATATGACGCTAGCACATACAAAATCAACCTGGCATTGGTTGGTTTATATGGTGAATCTCATCTGAGAACGTCAATCGCAGAAGTGAGACAAGGAGCCTGTACCTTACAATTTGATGGAATAAGTAGAAAAAACCACGATTACCACATTTATGTCGGTATATGGGATACTCTATATGGCGATTTTTCAAATTCCATCTATTGTGGGGTAATATAAAATAAACAAAGCCAGTCCTTTTTGGAGACTGGCTTTAAATTTTTTAAAGAAAAACCTTATGAAGCGCTTTTCTCCGTTGCATTAGCAGCTTTTGAAGCATCTAAAGCAATGGCAGACTTGTCAAAACGAATTCTTACGCCTGAACCTACATCGACCAAGAAAGTCGTATCAGATACCTCTACGATACGTCCGTGGATGCCCGCAGTAGTAACAACTTTCGAGTTTACACCCAATTCTTCAATATATTTCTTATGGTCTTTTTGCTTCTTCATCTGCGGTCTGATCATGAAGAAATAAAATACCACAATGATCAAAACCATTGGTAAAAAACTCATCATGCTACTCCCACCCGCTGCTTGTAATAATACTGTATTCATCTGTTATTATATCGTTTAATAATGTGTTATTTTGGTAATACTTCGCCCTTTAGTTGAACAGTCGTCATACCGTTGGAAGCATTTGATTGGATCGTGATGATCTTCTGCTGCTTACCTACCTGTCCCTCACTCTTGAAAGTCACACGGATATCCGATGTTCCTCCCGGTAAAATTGGGCTTTTTGAAAACTCCGGTTGTGTACAGCCACAAGAAGCGGTTACTTTGGACAAAATAACCGGCGCATCCCCTGTATTCTTCAATACGAATGTGTGTTTCACTTCTGCACCTTCTTTGACCTGACCAAAATCGAAAGCCGACTCTGCAAATTCTATTTTACCCAATTGTGCCGCAGCTTTAGAAAGACTGTCTGTTGCTACCGCCTCAGTTCCTGTCTTTGCAATTTCCGCTTGTCCCTTTTGAGAATTTCCACAAGAAAAGAAAAGCACCGATGCCAAAGCTAAAACTGAATATTTACTAAAGTTCTTCATTTGTTGATTGATCTTTAATCCCTTAAACCACGACCTGCCTTCTGGATTCTTCCCTGTTGGTTCAAGTCGCTTAATATTTTATCTAAGATACCATTAATAAATGTATTACTTTTCAATGTACTGAATACCTTAGAAATTTCAATATACTCATTTATTGTCACTTTCACAGGAATAGATGGAAAATTCACCAATTCGCATATTGCCATGCGCATCAATAAGGTATCCATCAAAGCAATACGATCTGATTCCCAATTCTTTGTCTTATCAGAGATCAGTTTCTGATACTCATTTGTATTTCGGATTGTCTTACCCAACAAGGCAATCACATAATCGCTATCATCATTCCAGTTTTGCGTGATTTCAGCAAGCTTATTTTTACGCGGATCTTCCGAACTGAAGTTCTTAAAAGTTTTCGCGATTAATGCTTGCAACACTTCTTTATCGACAGGCCAGTTGATAAATTTCTCCTCAAAAACCTGCTCTATAACCGGTGATTTCAAAATGATCTTTTTAAAGATATGTTTGATGATATCTTTTTCTGTACCGATCGAACGATCTTCCTGCTGTAAATATTCCAAATAAGCTTCAGAATCTTTTAATTGTAAAAATACCGTGCGCACGATCTCCGGATCAAAGCTCCATGAAATCTTATATTTTTTGACTCCCTCGGCGTATTGCGGATTTTGTCTTAATGACTCAATAAAAGTATTTGTACTTAACTTGGTCGTTAGAGACAAGTCTTTTTCAGTTGGCAAAAACTTGTTGGCTCTGCCCTCTGCGTCTATCAATACATAATCGGATACCTCATCCAATAGATTCAGTGTCCAGATATACATCTCGTAGACCTCATCCACATTTTTTAATAGTGCTTTTTCAAATGTTTTGATGTCTTTGTCTTCTGTAAGACTGTACGCATAAAGCGTTTGCACTACTTTTACCCTCAGGTGTCTCCTGTTTAACATAGTAATTTTAAAGAACGATTTTTTATAAACTAATAAATAAGAACGATTTTAGAAAGAAGACTATCTTTTGATTTTTTTAATATCTTGGATACGCTTCTCCGCGATGCGATTGGCCGCTTCAAAAGTAGAGATATTCTCTTCTTTTGATTTTTTCAACACGTCTCTGGTCGCATTATATATGTTTTTGATCACAAACTCCGTGTGATCTACACCATAATTCTGAATTTCTGAATAACAGCTAATCAATGCACCTGCATTGATCAAATAGTCCGGTGCATACAATATACCTCTTTCGTGAAGAATAGTGCTTGTCGCTACCTCATCTTTCAATTGGTTGTTTGCTGAACCTGCAATGATTTTACATTGCATTTTTTGTGCTGACTCAGGATTTACTGTACCGCCCAATGCACAAGGTGAATAGACATCAAACTCATGATCGAATACTTCATTGTATGGGATTGGCTCCGCTTTGTATTTCGCCGCCACCTTAAGCATTTTCTCTTCGGTAATGTCACTCACGTAAACACGTGCATTTTCTTCACGCAACATGGCGATCAATCGCTCACCAACGCTACCTACTCCGTGTACAATAACTTTTTTGCCTGCCACACTCTCTGATCCGTACAACTCTTTCAAACAGGCTTTAATACCGAAATAAACACCTTGGGCTGCAAAAATTGATGTATCTCCAACACCACTGCCGTGAATTGCTTTTGGCAAACCGGCAACATGATCTGTCTCGGTATAAATATATTCTAAATCACGCTGGGTGGTACCCACATCCAAAGAAGCAATGAAATTACCATTCAATCCTTCAATAAACTGGCCCAAACGGCGCAATAAAACCTCAGATTTGTCCAAACGACTGTTACCAATAATAACAGCACTCCCGCCGCCCAAATTCAATCCAGTGATTGCCGATTTATAGGTGATGGCCTTGGATAAACGTAAAGCATCCTCAATAGCTTCTTCTGTAGTTTCGTATGGCAACATACGAACCCCTCCTATTGCCGGGCCCAATGTGGTATCATGGATCGCAACAATAGCTTTTAAGCCCACTAATTCATCATTACAGAAAAATAAGTTTTGATGGCCAGATTGGCTCATCAATTCAAAAATAGAATTTTGAGATGTTGACATAAAATGTACTACTCTAATTTGTTTTAATTTTTTAAGGTACTTGATGCAAAAGTAGGAAAATTATTCGTTGTGCATAATATCTTTTTTTATCCAAGACTTAACATTTGATTTCCCAATGACAGTAATTTCATCGAAATATAAAGCAGAGTTGACGAATTAGTCCTATTTTTGTACCCATAATATGAAGGATCTCGCTTACTTAAATAAGTACTTTTATAAATACCGCTGGAAACTGGTTCCAGGGGTGATTTTTGTCATCATTTCCAATTACTTTGGGGTGCTCCCCGCCAAAGTAATCCGCGAAGCGTTTGACCTGGTACAGGAAAATATTTATCTCTACCGCCTGTTTGACGGATTTGATAGACAGGAGCTTATTTATAAGGTATTTGGTACAAGCCTGCTTTTCTTCGGTTTTGTGGTCTTAATACTTTCTCTCCTACGGGGTATTTTCCTATTCTTTATGCGGCAGACTATTATTCTGACTTCCCGTTATATCGAGTATGATCTTAAAAATGAAATTTACAACCATTACCAGGAACTGAATTTCGGATTTTTCCGTAAAAATAACACGGGTGATCTGATGAGCCGTGCAACCGAGGATGTCAATCAGGTACGTAATTACCTGGGACCAGCCATTATGTATGCAATCAATACCGTGGTACTGTCCATTATGGTCATTTATGCCATGTATAGTGTAAATGGAAGACTGGCGACCTATGCATTGGCGCCTATCCCTGTCCTTTCTGTCATTATACTTTTTGTCAATAAAATCATCAATAAGCGCAGCTTAAAAATCCAAAAACAGCTGTCAAACCTCTCCTCTTTTGTTCAGGAAACCTTCGCCGGAATCCGCGTCATCAAGACCTATACCCGGGAGCAGAACAAAATGCAGGCTTTTGAAAAGGAAAGTACAATCTACCGCAACACAGCATTGGATCTGGTTAAGGTACAGGCCGTTTTCTTTCCGCTTATCTTATTGCTGATCGGTCTCAGTACCGTCATCACCATCTATATCGGTGGTATTGAAGTTGCCAAGGGAACGGTCACAGCCGGAAACATCGCCGAATTTATTATCTATGTCAATCAATTGACCTTTCCGGCCATGTCTTTAGCATGGGTGACCTCGCTGGTACAACGTGCCGCGGCATCACAAAAACGGATCAATGAGTTCCTTGAAACCCAATCGCCGATTGCCAATGGCAAAATAGAGAAAGAAATCGCCGGTGAAATCAAGGTAGAAAATATCTCATTCACGTATCCCGAAACAGGCATTCAGGCCATTAAAAATATATCATTCCAGGTTCCTATCGGAAAAACACTGGCTATCATCGGAAAAACCGGTTCCGGTAAATCTACTTTAGCCAACCTATTGCTGCGGATGTATGATATAGATCAGGGTAATATCCAATACGATGGTATTGCATTAAAGGATCTCAACTTCAAAAATCTACGTCAACAAATTGGTTTTGTCCCACAGGATGTATTCTTATTTTCAGATACAATTGCCAATAACATTGGTTTCGGACTGGATCATTTCACACAGGAACAGATCGAACAAGCCGCTAAAGACGCTGCTGTATATGATAATATTATCGCTTTTGAAGATGGTTTTGACACTGCTGTCGGAGAGCGCGGTATCACACTATCGGGTGGTCAAAAACAACGTGTATCCATTGCCAGAGCCTTGGTCAAAGAACCAAATATATTGATCTTTGACGACTGTTTATCTGCTGTTGATACCAAAACCGAAGAAACAATCTTACGCTCATTAAGCCGCATTATGAAGGGCAAGACCTGTATTTTCATTGCCCACCGGATTTCAACCATCAAAAATGCGGACCATATTCTTGTAATGGATCAAGGTCAGATTCTCGAGCAGGGCACTCATCTTGAGTTAATGGAGAAAAGAGGTGAATATTTTGAACTTCACGAAAAACAATTGCTGGAAAGTGTCGAAGGATAATCAAAACTACCCTAAATAACGACAGTAAATACTGCACAAAATTAAATATCCCTGAATTCAGCTAAAGAAAACAGGGATTTTCTCTTTTACATTTGCCTTATACATTTACATCACACTTTTATCGTATAAGTATCATGGAGAGAAACTCAGTGCAGAGCACATCATCAAACGACGGCAAAACAGTTGCTATTATTTCCTATTTGACCCTCATCGGCCTGATTGCTGCCGTCATTATGAACAATAAGGAAAAGACTTCTTTGGGTCAGTTCCACATCAGACAAAGTATTGGCATTACCGTCACAGGAATTGCATTGGGTTTGTTGCGCTTTATCCCGGGTATTGGTGGAATAATTATGAGTGTTGTCGGTATAATCTTACTGATCGCTCTTGTATTGGGTTTAATTGCGGCATTCTCGGGCGAGAAAAAAGCCCTTCCTTTTATTGGTGAAAAGTATCAGCAATGGTTTAATATGATTTAAACAAGCCTATTTAGCCCTATTTTAGAAAAAAGGCTGTTCAAAAAACCGGAATGATCCCCAAAAGTAAAATAAGTACTTTTGAAGGCCAGTTCAGCGTTTGAGCAGCCTTTTTCGCTACTTTGCTAGAATTACTTTATATCTTCTACTGTCTCAACCGTTTTTTCTTCTTTGAAAAAAACAGCAAACAGCAGCAGACAGAAAAATGAAATTCCTGCCGGTATAAACCATAGGTATTCCCAAAATTGATCGGCATAGGCCACTTTGAGGTAATCTGAAACCCCACCGGCAACCCAGAATCCGATCAGCATCCCCACACCATACATAGCAATCGTAATCAGCCCCTGCGCCGAAGCTTTATATTTCTCTCCTGCAATCCGATCGGTATAGATCTGGCCGACGACAAACATAAAATCATAACAGATTCCATGTAGAACGATACCTAAGATAAGCAGAAAAGCCTTTTCCTGTCCATCTCCAAAAGCAAAGAACAGATACCGCAAGACCCATGCGGCAATACCCAATAAAATCATTTTCTTATACCCTAAACGTCTAAAGAAAAATGGAATCAACAGCAAACAGATGGCTTCCGAAAACTGGCCCAACGCCATTTTTGCAGTAGGATTGGGCATACCTACATTGACCAAAAATGGATTGGCATTCTGATAATAGAATGAAATGGGAATACAGATCACTATGGCCGTAACAAAAAAGATTAAGAAACTCTTTTGTTTTAACAACCCCAAAGCATCCAGCCCAATGGCTTTTCCAAAATCAAATTTTTCATCTTTAACCCGTATCTGTGGTGGAGTTTTGGGAAGAAATAGGCTGAAAAATGCCAAAAAGACGGAACAGATGGCTCCCATAATAAAGGTATTGTGCAGGGCTCCCCGGCTTATTGCCTCAGGGCTATCCCAACGGAACAGATAGCTGATCACAAGCCCCGAACAGATCCAACCGATTGTTCCCCATACCCTTACCCCCGGAAAATACGTTTTGGCATCTGCGATATGTCGGAAAGCAATACCATTGGAAAGGGAAAGTGATGACATATAAGCCATGAAATAAACAAAGACGTAGGGGTAAAAATGGCTGGCATCAGGTGCTTGGGACATCCCATAAAGCAATGCGGCACCCAGCAGATGCAAAACCGAGAGCACCCGCTCGGCATTAAAATAACGGTCTGCGACGAAGCCAACAAAGAAAGGAGCAAATACAGCACCTAGGGACTGCGTAGAAAATATGTTGGCAACCTCCATTCCTGATGCATTCAGGGACTTGATCAAGTAGGTACCTAAAGTGACAAACCAAGCTCCCTTGATAAAATACTCCAAAAACATCATCAAAGATAACTGGAGGCGTAAAGTAAACGTCATAGTGGTTTAGAATTGTTTCTGTTTACGAATATATCATTTATTTAGAGGACATACCCACCGCGAAAGCAGCCTTACTTGTAACGATCTGTTTACCATAATCTGATTTTATCTGTCCTAAATGCTTAATCTTGAAGTGACTTCCCAGAAGACTACTACCCCCTAAAGGTCTAAATCTGTGTTTTCAACGATCATTTTTTGTCAACGATCACGACCTTAATCGCCAAAGACAAAGATGGTGATATGATGCCAGGCATCTCGATGGGATGATAGCTATCACGAACTGCGATTACCCCGGGAAGACCTCCCGCTATTCAGGTAAGGCATTCCGCATAAAATTCAACCAGTTCTGGCTGGCGATTTTGTCAAGATCAGCGCTGCTGTACCCGCGTCGTTTCAATATCCCAAAAACCTTTTGGATATCTGCAATGGTCTCCAGATCATAAGGACACTGTTCCCGACCAAAGGCTCCATCTAGATCGCTCCCTACCCCAACATGATTGACATTGCCCGCCAACTGACAGATATGGTCGATGTTATCGGCCATGATTTCCATTGAGCAATTGCTGGATTTAGGATCAGACAGACCACGTACCCAGTTGGGCACCATCATCCAGGCATCTAAAGCAACACCGATAACAGCTCCCTTCTCCACCAGAATCTTGATCATCTCATCGCTAAACTGTCGGTTGTGATCCACAAACTTCCGACAATTGTTGTGGCTGGCCCAGATTGGCCCATTGTATTGTCCCATCGCATCCCAAAAAGCATCGTCATTAAGATGTGTTGCATCCAGGATCATCCCCAATCGTTCCATTTCCTGCAATAACTCTACACCTTGTTCATTCAGTTTACCTGAGGAGTCAGTGCCATTAGCATATCTTCCTGGCCCATAATGTGCCGGTCCGATCGCCCGCAACCCGTAATTGTAGGCAACTTCCACATGACTGATATCCACCAAAGAATCGGCACCTTCCAAGCTCAGTAGGTAACCGATGGGCTTATTTGAATGATCAGTTCCCTCGGACCACAAAGCACGATGTTGATCTAAATCGGTCTTTGTTTTGATCATTTTCATGTGTCCGTCAGCCTCCATGGCCTTATACCAGGCCAATTGCCCCTGTGTCTGCGCCCAGGCCTGTTCTGCTGAGTACCAGCCTGGCAAAGTGCTGTCCGGATGGACAAATCGCGCAATCTGCGTGGTTACAACGATACCGATATTCCCTTTGCGTAGCTCTTCAAAAGTAACCGTAGCTTTTGCCCGGTCGGGCTTATCTGCCATCCCCTGCTCCCTGCGGTTCAATTCCTGAATGGGTAGCCGGAGATCTCTATTCCACTCCATGGCATTCATGCTCAAGTCTAAATGAGCATCAACCACAAAAGGCATTTCAAATTCGTACATATCAATAATTTATCTTTTTACCTCGTGCAAGCACCTTCCAAACCTGATCCGCAACTGCATTGTTTACGACCTGCAATTCGTCGTAACAGGCGACCGTAGGACAGATATGCCGCGGCACACAGTACAACTCATCACCTATCTTAAAGTCGGCACTGTCCCTGACTTCAACTACCAGATGTTCCTCACTCTGCATTTTGATCCCGCCAATCCGCTGGTCAAAAAATTTGACACGGGGCTGCGGCGATTCGCTGGCAACAGATTTGTAGCCAAGATCCAAGCAGAGATGCTTGTGATCTACAATGGAAACCACACGTGTCAGCAACACAGCGGCAACTAAAAAGTCCTGTTCGGCATAATTTTCGGCGTAACCAAAATCCCAAAACACGAATGTACCCGGACTGCATTCTACATCACTACGTTCGGCATGAAACGGAAAACTGGGCGATCCGCCGATCACCTTCGTTAATGGGGTGGTGGTGGAAACCTGCGCCATGACGTAAGCCATTTCGAGCACACTATAAGCCTTTTGAGTTTGTTGCTCCCGTACTTTGTAATCTTTATCATGAATATGTCCATCGTAACCATGTACACCATCCAGTTGAATTCCATCCAATAGCTGAATGTCTAACACAAGGCGCTCTATCTGTGCAATAGAAGCTCCTGTACGCCCCATACCAACGTTTACATCAATATAAACTGCGATAGGTTGTCCTTTTTCCAACGCTCGTGCGGATAGCTGTAATGCAGAATCCGCATTATCTACCAAGCAGGCATAATGTGTATTGGGGAATGCCTCAATCAGGTGCAGCAAACGATCAATCTTGGGTCCCACAGGCTGATAAGCCAACAGCACATCCTTTGCGCCTGCCATACCAAGCAATTCGGCCTCGGCAATGGTTGCACATTTGAATTTGCTGATCCCGCGCTCCAGCAACAGCTGACAGACCTCCATGCATTTATTGGTTTTGATATGTGGCCGCAAACGATCCACATGGCCGTCCACAAACTTCAGCGCACGGTCTATATTTCGAACGATACGATCAGGATACACCAGCAGTGCCGGTGTATCTACCTGATCGACATTTTGTACCCGATACCAATTTTCCATGATCAGCTCGTTAATATAACTCGAATAGGGCTTCGATTTCGACAGGGATATTATCAGGTAAAGAGCCAAAACCAACTGCACTCCGTGTACCGATTCCATTTTCTTCGCCCCAAACCGCAGCAAACAACTCACTACAACCATTGATTACCCCAGGATGATACAAGAAATCGGACGTACAGTTGACCATACCCAATACTTTAATAACACGCTTAATTTTATTTAATGACCCCAAATTGGTTTTGATCGTCGATAGCATCGTCAAGCCTACCTGTCTGGCCGCAAGTTTCCCTTCCTCGGGACTGATATCGCTACCTATCCGCCCTATAATCAGAGAAGCATCGTCCTGTACCGGCCCATGTCCAGAAAGATAAAGATACTTTCCATCAATAACGTATGGTTTATAGACACCTTTAGGTGCTGGTGCCGGTGGTAATGTCAAACCTAATTTCTCAAATTGTTCATCTGCATTGTACATCGTGAATGATTTTAAAGTTTAAAAATATAATAGCTAATATAAAATTATTTGCAATAGCAAAACAGCAACTAGCCCGACGATGGAAACGATTGCTTCCATGATCGACCAGGAAAATAAAGTATCCTTGACGCTCAGACCAAAATACTCCTTAAACAGCCAGAAGCCCGCATCGTTGACATGGGAAAACATAAGACTTCCCGCCCCGATTGCCAACACCATCAGATTGGGATCAACCTTGCCCGCTGTAACAATGGGTAATAAAACTCCCGCAGCGGTCAATGCAGCAACTGTTGCTGACCCCACACAACCTCTAATGACCGCTGTAATTAACCATGCTAACAGCAAAGGTGAAATAGGAAGTTGCTGTAAGGTGTTGGCCAACAACAGGCTCACACCGCTATCCTCCATGACCTGTTTAAAAATTCCAGATCCGGCAATAATCAATAAGATCATCGCGATATCCCTGACTGCCGACTCATAGATCGACATGACTTTGACCATGGAACGGCCAAGTTTCAATCCCAATAAGTAGGTGGCTACAATGATCGCAATGACCATCACTACTGTTGTGCTGCCGATAAATTTCAACCAACGCTGTACATTGGCATCATCGGTATGGTATATATAAGGTATAAGGGTAAATAAGATAATCAATAGGACGGGTAACAAAGCAACGACCAAACTGGTACCAACCGTAGGTTGCTTGTACTCCTGTTGATCGACTGTTTTTTCCTGCCGGAAGATTGATTCTTGACTCGGGAGCATATTTCGCAGCGAACGTCCAAAAATAGGACCACCTAATATGATAGCGGGGATAGCAATCAGCAGACCATATATCAGGGTTAGTCCCATATCCGCATGAAAAAGTGCGACCAGCGCAACTGGTGATGGATGGGGAGGAATAAATCCATGGGTTACGGATAATGCGGCCAGCATGGGCAGCCCAATATATACGGCCGGAAGTTTGTATCGATAAGAAATCGAAAAAATCAAAGGTACCAACAACACGAAACCAATCCCGTAGAACAACGGAATCCCCACGACGAAACCGGTCAGCATCAGGCCCCACTGCAGGTATTTCTCGCCCATTAGTCGAACCATCTGCGCAGCAATGATTTCAGCTGCGCCACTTTCGGCAACAATCTTGCCCAACATGGCACCCAGCACAATAATTAGGGTCAGGCTTCCCATAATCCCTGCAATACCTTTTTCAACAGTACCGACCAATTGATCCGGCGCAATACCCAAACACAGTCCGCTGAGAATAGAAACTAATAAAAAAGAAAGAAACGCATTAATCTTAAAATAAGTAATGCATAGGATGAGCAAACAAATGCTGATTACAATGAGGATTATGGTCATTATATCAATATTAGGTCCACCCCTCAATAGAGAGGTTTAATAAAATTTTGGTCTAGTAAATCATTTTTTCATCCTGAAAATACAATTATTTTTCGTTTTCTGCAAGGAAAGTGAAAAATTGATGAAATACAAGGGGAACACGTGTTGGCTTCGGACGATGAAAAAACGAAGTCCTAGTTTTAGGTGGAATGGCGCCATGACCTAAATCCGCAGGGTTAGGGAGATCCTCGCAACGGTAAAGAAAAAGGACTGCACAAGAAAGCTGCCCATGAAAAAGGCTGTCCAAATTATTGATGTATCCGGAGATTGCGTTTAAAACCTTTGTGATACAATTCAACTTTTCAAACAGCCCTTTTTATATTGATACGATAAGCTAAGCAGCTATTGCAGCAAAAGAGAACAGCGACTTACTTACGCGGGAAATCTTTTAGAATTTCGAGCACAAAATTCCAATATTTCTGAACAGAAGATATGGAAGCGCGTTCTGCCGGTGAGTGTGCACCCAATATCGTTGGGCCAAAAGAAATCATATCCATACCGGGATAATTGGTTCCCAATATACCACATTCCAATCCAGCGTGACAGGCCACAACTTCTGGAGCCGCCCCGTGTTGTTTTGTATAAATGGATTTAAGCACCTCTAAAATTTCAGAATTTGGATTGGGTGCCCATCCCGGATAATTTCCGGAGAATGCCACATCAAAACCGCCCAATTCAAACGACGCCTGTAGTGAATAGGCCAGATCAAACTTGGACGTTTCAACCGAAGATCTGGTTAAACATTTGATCGCAATCTGCTCCGCCCCCACCTCAACTTTAGCGATATTATTGGAAGTTTCAACAAGATCCTCGAAATCTGCACTTACCCGATATACACCATTCAACGCCGCATAAACACAATTAATTAAATTCTCCTGTACAGGGACAGGAACAACTGTTGTCCATACTGCATCCGTTGGCTCCACCAGAATTTCCATAACCGGTTCAGTCGTCGCGAACTCGATTTTAATCGCTTGAGCCAATTGTGTTAAAGCATCAACAAAAGCGGCCGATTTTTCTTTGCTAACAACAACCTTAGCCACACTCTCCCTTGGGATTGCATTACGAAGGCTTCCACCCAATAACGATGCAATACGTAAGCCATAGCGTTCATTTGCCTTAAACAACAGGCGGTTCATCACCTTATTCGCATTCGCGAAACCCTTATGGATATCCATACCTGAATGTCCGCCATGCAGCCCTTTTACTGTAAGTTCAAAAGATACGGTATCTGAAGGACAGGCTTCTGCCACATAGGATTGTGTTGCCGTAACATCAATACCACCCGCACAACCAATGTCTATCTCATTGTCATTTTCAGTATCAAGGTTCAATAGGATCTCGCCTGACAACACACCACCCTTTAATCCCAAAGCCCCGGTCATTCCAGTCTCTTCATCAATGGTAAACAAAGCTTCAATAGTTGGGTGAACAATTGTTGTAGACTCTAAAACAGACATGATCGTAGCTACACCCAGCCCATTATCTGCACCCAAAGTGGTTCCCTCGGCCTTCACCCAATCACCATCGACATACATTTTAATACCCTCATTGTCGAAGTCAAAAACGGTATCATTATTCTTTTGGTGAACCATATCCAAGTGCGATTGCAACACCACAGTTTTGCGATCTTCCATTCCCGTACTTGCCGGTTTTTTGATCAACACATTACCTATTTCATCTACACTGGTTGCTAAGCCCAGGTTTTTTCCGAAATCTACCATAAATGCAATGACACGCTCTTCTTTTTTCGATGCCCGTGGAACAGCATTTAAAGCAGCGAAATTTTTCCAAATTGCTTTTGGTTCTAATTTATCTAAACTATTTTCAGCCATATCTAAAAATTTGTATCCGTCAAAGTTACTCCATTTTTACAATATATCCCCCTTTATCGGAAGCTTATAAAAACAAAATCCCTTTGCTGATCGTTCTTAGTAAGAGTGTAAACTTGAAAATAACGACATGCACAAACCCGTAAAAGTAGAGCGAAAAGACATTTATTTCAAACCGGATAAGAAAAGGGTACTGGCAAGGTTCTTCTCTCTGGGTGAGGAGCGTACCATCAAGGTCATCAGACGTACACTTGAGCTGACCGAATCTGAGCGTAAAAAGGTTTTTGGTCAGGTTCTTCGGAGCTACACAAAAAGACATCGTAGTATTATCAATATTTTCGAACGTAATTTTGAGCGTGTGAGTTACTTACTGGAAAAAATCCCTTTTCCTAAAGAAAAACTCAGTCAATTGGACAAGCTGCTGATCGGCTCTTACTTTACGATGGAGTATTCCATTGAATCGGCGGCCCTTTTTAATCCCTCCATCGTAGAACACCCGGATCAGACCGAGCTCTTTAAGGGCGAAAAACGCGTGATACTCAGCTTTCGGGCCACTGGTGAAGGCCATGTATCCTCGATTGTATTTCGGGCCGGAACACTTGATCTAGACAATAATATTCACATAGATTACATCGGTAATTTGTTGGATAAACCAATTCAGGTCAAAAATCACCGTTACCATAAAGAATCTTTCTTAAAAAAGATGAACGAGCTTCATGCCGAACCCACTGAAGTCAAAACGAAACTTGAACAGAAATTAACAGCAACATTTACCTATGAAGAACTCAAACGTTATATTGACGAGGTCAGGCAGGACAGTGAGGAAAATCTAGAAAATATCACCTTTCTACAACAGGCGATGTGGTTGGCGTCATCGCATTATGAAATGACTTTTTCGCTGGATACCTCCATTTCCGAACGTGTGATCTTCCCTATTGCGGACACTGAAAAAAGAGGGATCGAAGACGCTCGCTTCGTGCAGTTCAAAGATGAAAAGGGAGAAAGTGTCTATTATGCGACCTATACGGCCTACGACGGTTTTAGTATCCTCCCCAAGCTTTTGACCACAAAGGATTTCTATCACTTTAAAGTGAAACCGATCTATGGTGAGATCGCAAATAAAGGCGCAGCACTCTTTCCCCGAAAAATCAATGGGCGATACGCGATGCTCTGTCGGATAGACGGTGAAAACAACTATATTGCTTATTCGCATAACATTAATATCTGGCAAGAAACAGCCATACGTATCCAACAACCCGAATATGCGTATGAATTTGTGCAGATAGGCAATTGTGGGTCACCGATAGAGACACAATATGGCTGGTTGATTTTGACCCATGCTGTCGGGCCGATGCGTGAATACGTCCTTGGTGCTGCCCTATTGGATCTAGATAACCCTCATGTAGAAATAGGCCGTCTACACAGCCCTTTGATGACCCCAAATGATGAGGAACGGGAAGGCTATGTGCCGAATGTCATTTACTCATGTGGTGCACTGGTTCATAACGAACAGCTTATTTTGCCCTACGCGATGTCTGACTATGCATCTACTTATGCAACCATCAATCTGGAAGAACTTTTACTCGCTATTTTGAACCCTGAGCGCTATCAATAAAGGCGCGGTAAACCACGATATAGGCGAGGTAGAAACAGAGTGTACTTTCAGCTCCCTGATTTCTGTTGATCCCATAGGATTCAAGGCCATCACAGCATCCTTTGGTCTCTTCATCATACAGGCCCAGCTTTAAGTCATTCTCACCTAAAAACCAGCGGAAGGATGTAATCATGCGGGCAAAATATACTTTTTTGTTGGTGAGTCTAAATGCCTCACGGTACATAAACACCATTGCTGTGACATCGAGGGGCTGCTGGCCAAATTTGCTGATATGTTTACCCTGTTTTGCCCATTCCTGATTCCCGACCAAAGAAAGGCCTCCGTTCTGAACGGTAATCCCCTCCAGGAAGGTCAGGGTCAACAAACCTAATTGCTTTACAGCCGCATCATTCAGAAATGGATAGGCCGTCAATAAGGCATAAGGTAAAATAGCATTGTCATATGCCAGCACTGGCTCAAACCATTGCCAGCTGTCATCCGAGCTTGCCTCATATTCTTTGATCAACTTTCCGATCAGCTCCCGCATCAATTCGACCATGACTTCGTCATTCGACTGATGATGCAAATACTCCGCAATTCCGAGTATGGTATAAGCAATAGCACGGTTGGACCGCAACTGCTTAAAATGTGGTACGGACCTGAAAAACAGTTCGTGTCCCAACTGGTAATAACTCGTCAATTTTGTTTCCCGGAGCAGCACACCCAAAGCCCAGATCGTCCGACCAAAAGAATCTTCTGACCCGACTTCATCCAGAAAATTATGCTGAAAACTCATAAAATTATGAAACAATCCGTCTTCGCGCTGATGATAATAGATATAACTCAAATAAGTTGAGATACGACGATCATGCCGTTTGTCCGCAAAGTCAGGCTGGGCCAATAGCGTCACCAATAGAGCCCGGGCATTGTCATCTAGGCAATAACCTTCTTTATAATTGGGCAGTGAATAAGTCGCATGCTGCAGTATTCCGACCTGGTTGGTCAAGCGATCAATATGCTTCCAACTGAATTTGGGCATTTCATCTTTGGAAAATGTCGTATTTTCTTTAAAGCCGTCAAGTGAAGGAACTACTTTATCCAAAAGTCGGGTATAGCGAAGTCCGATATTTTTCCAGGTCATTTCTTTACCAAAGGCTCGGGCATTGTCCCGCAGGGTCATACGATATTCCTGATTGCTAAACAACGCTGCCAAGGTGGTTGCCATCAATGCTGGATTCTTAAATTCGACCAGTACCCCCCGACCATCGGCCAATAGCTCTTTGGCGTGCCAATATGGGGTAGAAACCACCGCGGCCCCTGCCCCGATCGCATACGACAATGTTCCGCTGGTGATCTGGGCTTCATTGACATAGGGAGTGACATACACATCACAGGCAGACAAATAAGTGACTAGATCGGACTGGCTCACAAACGAATTGACAAATTGGACATGATCTTCTAAATGGTATGCATCGACCATGCTCTTTAGGTATTCACGGTATTCTTCTCCAGAATGGGCAAGCACATTAGGGTGTGTCTTGCCAACGATCAAATATATAAGATTAGGCTCATTTTTAACGACCGTAGCAAGTGATTCGATAACGGTTTCAATTCCTTTATTGCGCCCTATAAACCCGAAAGTCAGTAAAATCTTTTTTCCGGAAAATCCTTTTTTTTCTTTTGCTTCCTCCTGACTAAGATGAAATTCGGGTACCCCATGATGGATGAGTCTAACTTTTGTGGTATTTACCCGATAGACGGATTTCAATAGAGTAATTGCATAATTACTCATTACGATAACAATCGAAGCCCGTTTGACTATTTCAATTAAAATTGCTTTTTCATCTACCTTTGGCTTTTCCAGGATGGTATGTAAATTTACCAGCAAAGGGATATGAAGCGCGTTAATAAGCGAAAGAATATATAGACCACTATTCCCCCCGAAAATACCATATTCGTGTTCCAGGATAACGCAATCGTAACCGTTGTTGTTGATGTAGTCGGCAGCCGCGATGTAAGAAAGCTGATGCTGTTGATCTATGGTGAAAACCACCTCTCCAGGATAAGCATAGTTGCGGTCCGCAACGGCAATAACATGCTGGATCAAATCCTGGTTATGTAAGGCCACAGCATGTAATAGATCCGACGTGAAGGTAGCAATCCCACATTCTTTGGGCAGGTAAGTACTGATATAAGCGATTTTCATTGAAATGATTGTTTTGAATAAAAGCCTTTTTTGAGGACAATAGCATTCATGTATTCCATTATCTAAATGCTTTTCAACAGCAAATTGTTTGTAAAGAGTATGTTATTTAATCCGGAAGGAGTAAATTTCGCGGATAAATGGCGTCCTTAAATTTGATACGCCGATGTGGAGCCTGCAAAACTTCCTGTATATTTGCGCCAGATCAAAAATATTGACTGAATGAAATCACCCAAGGAGAAAATGATTGCAGGCATCCCTTATATTGATACGGATGGACAACTATTTAAGGAAAGACAATCTGCAAAGGAAGAGCTCAAACGTTTCAATGACTCCGAACCGAAACAGATCAAATTCAGAAAGCAGATTATCCAAAAGCTATTTAAAGCGACAGGTACCCGTTTCTTTATGGAACCACCGTTCCGTTGCGATTACGGTTACAATATTTCAATAGGTGAAAACTTTTACAGCAATTACAACTGCACCATTTTGGATGGGGCTCCAGTGACAATAGGTGAAAATGTATTGTTTGGTCCGAATGTCAGCCTTTTCACCGCCGGTCATCCGGTTTATTTTGAAACAAGAAATCAAGGCTGGGAATTTTCGGCGCCCATTGTCATTGAAGATAATGTATGGATCGGCGGTCATGTCGTTGTCAACCCCGGAGTCCGTATCGGCAGAAATGCGGTGATCGGATCGGGTTCGGTGGTGACCAAAGATATTCCGGCAGATGTCGTTGCCGCTGGAAATCCATGTCGTGTCATCCGGCCGATTACAGCAGCAGACCGTATTGATTATACAGACATTTAGAAAGCATAAATACATCACCTACTATCAAAACAAGGTCATCATGCACGTGATGATCGTTGTTTTTAACTACTTCGCCACGCGCAGCGGACATGATTCACATTATTGTCTACATACCGCTGCAGACAATGCGATCCTAAGGCTATTCAAAAAATCTCGTTAAATGCCAGTTCAGCCTATTATTCAACGCGAAGGAAATTTTAAGAACTAGCTTGATAGTAATAGGAATTCCTCATTCATGCATTTATCACTGGGATATATTGCCCTCTTTTAAATTGTATATAAATCGGTCTGGCTTACCTGATTCTTTCATCAGTAGAAATCCATTTTGTGTCCAAAAATGATAATACTCCGAAGTCGCCCGAACAAAGAGACTACGACCCTCAACTATTTTGACAAATTGGAGCGTATAACGAAGTAGCGCGCTGCCTGCTCCTTGTTTTCTAAAATCGGGGTGAACGGCAAAATAAAGAATCTCATAATCACCTTCCGAGCACAGCAGGGTAAGTACGCCAACCACTTCGTCACCACTGTAAGCTGCAAAATGAGCGGCTTCAAAATCCCCATCAAGCATGACCTCCGACAATTGCCCTGTAGCACTGAACACCTCCTTTCGGAGTTTCCAGGTGCGGGCCGCAAATACCTGTTCGATATACCAATCTGTCATAATTGTATTTCGAGTTCTAAAAATGCCGGTGGAAGGTAATTAATAATGTCCGAAGGCAATAGGGAATAAACGCCAATCGAGGGTACCGCAATATCAGCTGCCCTTCCATGTATGTATACCCCCATAATCAGTGCTTCCTGGGACGAATAGCCCTGCCCGACCAAAGCCGTCAATATCCCTGTCAAGATATCTCCGCTTCCTCCCGTAGCCATTCCGACATTGCCGGTGCTATTGAAATAAATTGCTCCTTCAGGTGTAACCATCGCACTGTTGGCTCCTTTTATCAAAACGTTCAGTTGGTATTGTGCTGCAAAGACCTTCACCTTATCCATCTTTTCGAAGTCATTCTGCCAAGTCCCCAATAATCGACTTAATTCTTTAGGATGTGGAGTCAATATACTTTGTTTCGGAATGAATTGCCATAGCTCAGGTTCTTGCGCCAAGATATTCAATGCGTCAGCGTCTAATACCAAAGGGGTATCAAGATCCTGCGCGATAAACATCTTAAAAGCATCAATCGTAGATTGGGCTGTCCCCATACCAATGCCGATGCCGATGGATTGAAAGCTGTGCACATCAGGGAACTGTGTGACTAGATCGTCGTTGGGGTCAGTAATTACCATCGCTTCGGGGACGGCAGTCTGGATACTTGTATAGCCACAGGATGGTATATAAGCAGAAGCTAAACCACAGCCCGCACGCAAAGCAGCCCTTAAGGCCAATTGCACAGCGCCCATCTTGCCCCTACTCCCACCGACGATCAGACTATGCCCGAAGGTTCCCTTGTGATCAAATTTATTTCGTTTCCGATAGAACGACCTGAGCAAAGCTGAATCGACATAACGAAAAACAGTATCAACCTGATCAAAGGCTGTTGGGCTCAGCCCAATATCCAATATACGAAATGCTTTGACCCGCAATCTATTCTCAGGCATTAACAACCCCAATTTAGGTGACTGAAACGTATACACCAGATCTGCCTCCACCACCGGTGAATCGTTGGGTGTGGTTTCGTCACTTAGCAGACCTGAAGGCATATCTATTGCATAAAGCGGCCCATCACAATGATTGATGGCGGCAATGAGATCCTGCCAATTTTCACTCAGTGAGTATTTCAGTCCGTATCCAAACAGGCAATCTAACACAATTGCCCCTCTAGGAATATGAACCTGACTTTCGGTACCAATTTTTTGGATAAGATGAGCAGGCAGCCGGTTTTGGTTCGCTAAGTTATCTGCTGAATAATCCGGCGTATCAATTAAATAAACGCTGACCTCAGCTTGCTGTTGATCCAGAAGCCTGGCCAGTACCAGTCCATCGCCACCATTATTGCCTTTACCACAAAAAATACAAAAAGAATGCTGTTCCAAGTTTGGATGCTGCTGCTTGATTGCTTCAAAAACAGCGGTTGCTGCCCGCTCCATCAAGTCAAGGCTACTGATCCCCTGATCATGCATCGTTTGTCTATCTACCCAGCTCATCTGGGCCGCCGAAAGTATTTTCATGTTTATCTTCCTTTTTTAGCGAATCATGTTCTACAGATTCTCCTGTTCTAAATTACTTAGAAAATGGGGTACCACCAAGATTTAGCCACTATTCGCTGACCGTTACTTCCCGCACTCCCCCAGTTCGCTTCAATGTACCCCAGGTATTCAACTCTCCTTTAATGGCTTTTCTGACCGATTTGAATAATACAAAATACATCAGTTGTCGCCAGAAAAAACGCTGCGGAAACAGGTAGATCAAATTTTTCATTTTCTCACCTTCCATCCGAAAAGCAATCCCGGCAAAGAAAATATCCACGAATACAAATAAAAAGTAATAAAACATGACCTGACCAAAACCATTATGCAGGGAGAACAAACCGGCGAGCCCAGTCCAGCTGATTCCATTGACTTCGCTCAGCGAAAATAGGCCACTGACCAAGGAAAGCAGCATAAATAGATCTGCCAACGGCGCAAATAAGGGCAGGATAATCTGAAAAATCAAGATATTGGGCATACCGACCATACCAAAATATCCGTATCGGGGGTTTAACAACGTATTCTTATTTTTCCAGAAACTTTGCAGCACGCCAAAGCTCCAGCGGAAGCGTTGCTTGAAAAGCATTTTTACAGTATCGGGTGCTTCGGTGAATGCAACCGCTTCTGCCGAGTTGCGTACAGTATAACCGGCCTTCAGTATACGCATGGTCAGATCACAGTCTTCGGCCAAAGTATCTGTTGTAAACCCGCCAACTTCCAAAATAACGGACCGCCGAAAAGCACCGATTGCGCCGGGAACAACCGAAATCATATTGAGCAGATCAAAAGCCCTTCTATCCATATTCTGCGAAGTGATGTATTCGATAGATTGCCAATGAGTCAACATATTATGTACATTACCAACTTTCACACTACCGGCGACCGCAGCAACCTGATCTTTATTGAAATACTTCATCAACATCCGCAAGGCGTCAGTCTTCAACTGCGTATCCGCATCTATACAGAGTACAAAAGCTGCATCGGACTGTTGAATACCATAATTCAGCGCCGAAGCTTTACCGCCGTTAGGTTTTGTAAACAACCTGACCTTTGGGTGGTCGCCATAGACCTTGCTCACAATTTCGAAGGTTTTATCTTTGGATCCGTCATCGACAAAGATCAGTTCGTACGCAGGGTAATCGAGATGGAGCAGGCTTTTGATTGTTGCCAAGACGGTCACCTCTTCGTTATAGGCAGGGATAATAATACTGACCTTTTCCTGTGGATCCGATATCAATTCCGATTGTTCCTTCCTATTTTTTCTTTTTTGTCGTATCGCCAGATAGGCAATCATGACTGTACGAAAGATTGCCAATACAATCGCTAGCGAGAAAATCAGGTTAAGAAAGATATTTCCGTAAAACAGTGTTCCTAAAAATAGTCGATTGGATGATCCGCTGAACCCGGAATCCGATGCATTTTGCACGGGCGGCATTAGCTCATCGCGTTTCTTACCCATAAGGTCTCCGATCGTCGCAAATTTATAACCATGTGCTTTGAAATAATGAATAATACGGGGTAGCGCCGAAATAGTAGCCTCCCGGTTACCGCCAGCATCATGCAGTAGGATAATATTACCATTGTCACGTTGCTTTACAACTTCATTATAAATTTCATCCGCAGTACGACCGGGAAGCCAGTCATTGGGATCAATATACTCACCGACATTAATGTAGTTTTCCTTTCGGCTCTGGGCGACCGGAAGAATTTCAGCGACAGTCTGCGGTTCGGCATCAGCATTAAACGGTGCACGGAACAGAATCGTGCTATGCCCAGTAATACATTCTATGATCTTCCGGGTTGCATTTAATTCAAATTTGACCCGATTGGGACCTATTGTTGACATATCGGGATGGAAAAAAGTATGGTTCCCAAGCTCATGCCCTTGCTGATACTCTCTACGTACTAGATCCATATTTTTTTCAGCCATAACCCCCACAAGAAAAAATGCTGCCGGAACGTGCTCTCTTTTTAAAATATCCAAAACCTCGGGTGTATATGTAGGATCAGGACCATCATCAAAAGTCAATACTACGGTGTTGTCCCTTTCGCCAAAACGCTTAATCACATAGTTACTCGGCGTCTTGACATACTGTTGATCCTCGATCAAACCATTCGCCTGATTGTATGCAAATTTTACCAATCCGGGCTCGGGACTATTCACCAAATCCAGAATCTCACCATCACCGATATATTGTATTCCCCCGACCTTGATTTTGCTTATTTTTTCAAAATCAAAAGGCTCCTTGGCTAAATGATCATAGTCCAAAGATCTCGAAATAAAGGACCATAAACGGGCATCTTCACTTCCCAACCGCCAAAGTGCTATACCCGCCAATCCCCAATCGTCGGCTTTACGGATCAGATTGAAGTAGGTGGCTGCATCCGTGAAATAGACATCATGGCGCATGCCGGTGCCATCCTTGTAACTAAAATTGAGATTCGCTGACTCCCGATCGAACCGAATGTTTGCATTGTAATTATGCGCCAGGATAACGGCATTGTCATAGGTCAGGGTTTTGCCCACTTTTCCAGCGGGCCAATCATATCCATAACAGGCCAATGCCAAAATCACCTTATCTGCATCGACTTTACCGCACAGCTCATCCAGGTTCTTTTCGACCCAAGCCTGGTGGGAAATCGCACCGGCATTACTCTCGATGGAATGCTGATCATAGGCCATTAAAATGATATAATCATTGTATTTTTGTAGCGAAATGGGATCATAATCATCATTTTCGGGTGAAATATCCTGTGACACCAACAAACCTTCACTATGAAAAACCTGATAGATTCGCGCCATAAAATCGTTTAAAGGTTTACGGTCTTCCAGTTGAAGATTTTCAAAGTCGATATTGATACCTGAAAAACCATTCCGCTTTATTTTGATTAAAATATCATCCATAAAACGTTGCTGTTTTGCTGGATCTGACAATATTGTCCGTACAGTCTGTCCATCAAAGTCATTGCCGCTGAAATTGGAAATTTGGGCAATTGCCTTCCGTTTATATTGATGGATCACATTCAAGGCGGCGGTATCAGCTTTATCCACAATGGTATCCTGACCGGGCACCGTAAAAAAGGACTCCATGGCGACCATATCCAGATGTCCTATGTTTCGCCTGAGGTCTGACAAAGATTGCTGACGAACCTCATTAGACCAGGAACTCACATAAAAGCCCATGTTAATCCTATTTTTATTGCCAAGATGCTTCATATGTTTCAGTTCCCGATCGCGTTTAATCTTTTCAAGTTCCGATCTGACGACCGTAAACTCCTTAAACTGTTTCGAGTTTTTCAACTTTGCGGTAGACTTTGCCGTCAAAGGTGCATTTGTACTGATTGTTGGAAATGGAGGTACCTGGATCTTGCCCAGGGTATAGACAACGCATACAATGGCTACGATCATTCCAATGATCAGTGCCCTGCTCATCCATGAAAAAGCGTACCAACGCTTTTTGCTCGACGTCTGAAAAATCTGTTTTTCTGACATAAAATATTGCGATTAACTTCGGCTAAGCTACATCAGAAAATGATCCAAAACACTCATCCACAGCTTAAAAATTCCTTAATTTTAAAAGACTCTTCAACCTGAACACTCTGCCGAATTTTGACTATCTTAGTAAGATCGGTAACACTGACTTAAAAACGCTGATATGACAACAACATACCTGCTATTATCCATGCTATCCCTACAAGCTCTTATCGGCTGCGGACAGTCTAATTCAGCAGTTTACCAACCGAAAACCAAAGACCTAACTGTGGAGACTGCCAATCCTGACGGGAGACAGTTTATTGATCCAAAGGGAATGACTGTCAAATCGAGAGTTTTATTGCCTGCAGGTTTTGAAAGGCTCAGCTATACAGCAAAAGATTTCGGAAGTTTTCTCGAAAACCTTCCATTATACCCCATTGATCATGAGGTACGTTATTATAATGGAAAAATTAAGCCCCGAAACAATATCTATAATAGCGTTATAAAACTCGATATCGGCAAACGCGACCTGCACCAATGTGCCGACGCGGTCATGCGATTAAGGGCAGATTACCTCTACCAGCAAAAGAGATATCAGGATATTAGATTCAATTTTCTCTCCGATGGCAAACCACGCACCTATATAGATTATGCCAAAGGAGATTATTCGTACCCAAAATATTGGAAGTATATGGAGTATATTTTTGCCTATGCCAACACGGCTTCTTTGCACGATGAGCTTCCTCATGTAAAATCGTCCACAACTGTCAAAATCGGTGACACTTTCGTGCAGAAAGGCTCCCCCATTGGCCATGCGATTATTGTCGTTGATCTTGCAAAAAATAAGGAAGGCAAGACAATTGTACTACTTGCCCAGAGCTATATGCCTGCACAGGAAATACAGCTATTGAACAATTGGAACAATGCTGAGCTAAGCCCTTGGTACGATATTGACAAGGATGTAATCAATACCCCAGAATGGACTTTTTATGCCCCTAACCTGAAAACCTGGAAATAGTGTCATCATCCTGAAAATTCTTTCAGCAATTCTTGAACAATAAAACCGAATTACGGTCTACATAGTTGTATGAGTGTGTGGGCAAATTAAATAAAAGATATTTTTGTCTTTTATTTAATTTTACTATTTTTGCTTACGATAGTCATTTGCAAATGTACCCTATCAAGGAGTAGTAACAACCTCTAAAAGAGGTAAAATCACATTTCATTCCTTTTTTTTAATAAAATAAAAGACAAAAAGGTATTTAAATATTTTATTATGATTACCGAAACACAAAAAGATCTAGTCAAAGGCACTATACCCGTTTTGAAGGAGCACGGTGTTGCGCTAACCAGTCATTTTTACAAACGCATGTTTACGCACAATCCTGAACTCAAGCATATATTCAATATGGGGAATCAGCAAAATGCAAAACAGCAAACGGCATTGGCCACTGCTGTATTGGCTTATGCGGAGCATATTGATAATCCAAGTGTACTACTATCCGCTGTCAAACACATCGGACAAAAACACAGTAGTCTCCATATTCGTCCTGAACATTATCAGGTTGTTGGCAAGCACTTATTGGCTTCCATCCAGGAGGTATTGGGCGATGCTGCTACAGATGAACTCATCGAAGCATGGAAAGTTGCCTACTTTCAATTGGCCGACCTGATGATCGGTATCGAAAAAGAGATGTACGACCAAATGATCCAAAACGAAGGCGGCTGGACAGGTTGGAAACCTTTTAACATCGTTAAAATCGTTTCGGAGACTGCGGAAATCCAGTCAATTTACTTAGCACCTACTGATGGCGGTCAACTTCCAAAACATACTGCCGGCCAATATGTAAGTGTACGTGTGTATCTACCTGAGCTTCACCTCTACCAGCCGCGGCAATACAGCCTATCTGACGCCAGTAATGGTCAATACCTTCGTATCTCTGTAAAAAAAGAAACTCCCATCGGAAAACCGGAAGGAATGGTCAGCAACTACTTACATCAATACTTTCAGGAGGGAAAGCAGTTGGAATTGACAGCACCTACTGGCTCCTTTAACCTGATTGAGAATGAGCATCCACATGTGTTTATTAGTGGCGGAGTCGGCCAGACTCCGTTGATGGCCATGCTGGAACAACTTATCAAGGCAAAGGGACAAAATGCAGTAACATGGATTCATGGTTGTAGAAATAGCGATTTACACGCATTTAAAGACAGGCTTAGGACACTTGAGGCACAACATGAGCATATCAGATGCTTCTCGTTTTACGATGAACTCCAAGAAGGCAACAGCAGCAATCTCCCGGGCTGGGTAGATCTGGCTAAAATCGATTCGGATCATCTGCCACAAAAAGCCAATTACTACTTGTGCGGCCCCTCAGGTTTTATAGAAAAACACTTTCAGTATCTGACCGACCAAGGTATCCAAACCGAGCATATTCATTTTGAAGAGTTTGGACCAGCTTCCCTACAGCTCAACTAGGGACAATGATAGCCATCTGTAAATTTTCCATGGATTGCGGATGGCTATTCTTGATTTTGTACCTTTGTGGAAAAGCAAGAATAGATTATGGGTATTTTTTCCAAAACATGCGAATATGGTCTTCGGGCAGTTTTTTTTATCGCACAGAGTTCGCAAGAAAACAAACGTGTCGGCATAAAAGAAATCGCCGAAAATATCCATTCTCCTGAGGCCTTTCTCGGGAAAATCTTGCAAAATTTAAGCCGTGCTGGTATTATTCGTTCCATGAAAGGACCTGGTGGCGGGTTCTATCTGGATGCATCCGATATGTCTACCCCCTTGTCAGATGTGGTTAAAGCAATTGATGGGGAGAACCTTTTTGTGGGCTGTGGGATGGGTCTGGAGTTCTGCTCAGAACAGTATCCCTGTCCGCTACATCACGAGTTTAAAAGTATCCGCAATAGCCTATCGGAGATGCTTCAAAAAACGACTGTTGGCCAATTCAATGATGACCTCATAAAAGGAAAAATCCTGCTGACAAAATCCAAAATTACACCAGATCAGGACAACTAAAGCGCCACTCAAAAGTGGACGACATAGGTCCAAAATAACATATTTTTCACCCCATTATGGATACCTTCTCAGGATTCCGCTTGTTGTGGCAGTCTTTCACACGCTGTCTTTATTGAGATTTTTACTTATAAACAAAAGAAACAAATAAACTTCATAATTAAACTGAAATACAATAACTTAACAAAATAAAAAAACCAACAAACCAGCACCCTATCTCTTTTTGATCTTATAGCTATAACAGCAGGTACTGATGCCGTATCTCCCTAAAAAGAACAGCTATAAAGAATTCCTTCACACTATTACCTACCTTCCAATACCGTCTGTATTAAATAGCTGTAAACGATACGTTAATCAAGAATAAGTCCGTGGATGAGTAGATCTATTTGCGAAAAAATGATAAAATAGCAGGGTTCAAAAGCGCATTTCTTATGGGTTAAAACCACATAGACCATGCGCATTATTGGTCAAAATAATATTCTTACACAATTTTCACTCTTTGACACAAAATTCACAAAAATACATTATATTATCATTTAAAATAGAACACTTTACAAAAATCATATAAATAAAAAAATAACATACAAAACTCGGTAAAAACTATGGTTTTCAACTAAAAAAAGGTATGGATAAAATTCTATCCACACCTTTTTCTTCAATACAACAACCTTTCCTGCATCGAGTCAATCTAAAAATGCCATTTTTCAAATGCTGTATATTTCTACTACACTTTGCTTGCTTGCTTGCTTGCTTGCTTGCTTGCTTGCTTGCTTGCTTGCTTGCTTGCTTGCTTGCTTGCTTGCTTGCTTGCTTGCTTGCTTGCTTGCTTGCTTGCTTGCTTGCTTGCTTGCTTGCTTGCTTGCTTGCTTGCTTGCTTGCTTGCTTGCTTGCTTGCTTGCTTGCTTGCTTGCTTGCTTGCTTGCTTGCTTGCTTGCTTGCTTGCTTGCTTGCTTGCTTGCTTGCTTGCTTGCTTGCTTGCTTGCTTGCTTGCTTGCTTGCTTGCTTCAGATAAAACACCTTTCACAATTTCCAAACGACGGGAATAAATGATCATCAGCAGCTATCAGCCAGCATGCATCACAGTCCCCCTTTATTTAACCACATTTTTAAGCGATACAAGCCCTTTGCAGACAACAAGAGCAGCAAGCATAGCTCAAACCAAAAGATGACTTAAAAGACATAAAAAATGGATATACTCCAATCAGCTTGTACAGAGCAAACGATCATTAGCAGCTATCAGTCAGCATGCATCACAGCCACCCTTTATTTAACAGCATTTTTAAGCGACATGAGCCCTTTGCAGACAACAAGATCAGCAAGCATGGCTCAAACCAAAAGATGTCTTAAAAGACATAAAAAATGGATATACTCCAATCAGTTTGCACAGAGCAAACGATCATCAACAGCTATCCACCAGCTTGTGTTGCCCCCACCCTTTATCTAACCGCATTTTTAAGCGACACAAGCCCTTTGCAAACAACAAGAGCACAAGGCATGGCTCAAACCAAAAGACGCCTTAAAAACCTTAAAAAAATGGGTATACTCCAATCAGCTAGCACGGAGCAAACGATCATCAGCAGCTATCTACCAGCTTGTGTTGCCCCCAACCCTTACGCTAACGATATTTTATAAGTGGTACAAGCGCTTCATGTGCAGAACCACCAGATTTACCACATGAAAAAACAGCCAGGAAATAATTAGAAAAGACAAAACAAACTATCCTGCAGCAAAATAACACCATCTAAATAAACAGAAAAATCACATCTATAAAACACAATTCAAATCATAAAGTCCAAACAAAAGTGAAAACTACCGCAGAAACTTTAAACACAGAAACATCCAAACAATCTTACTTCTTGTTATCTTTGCTGTACTACATAATTCATTATATGCATAATTATTCCGCTGAAGACAGTTTATTTATACAGATCGAGATCAAGAAAATAAGAAAAGCCCGTAACAATGCCATCGCAGTTTTTATGGTATTTTTTCTTCTCTGCTTTGCTATCTCGTTATATGTTTTTTCGGACAGGTGGCTGGATACTCCAGACAAGTGGACTGTTTACCATAGCCCCACCATATCTCTTTACACAATATTTCTATTCCCTACTATACTATTTACTGGATTAAGTTGGGCCTTGTCTATCAAAAACCAGAAATATATCAGTGCATTACAGCAGCTCGACAGCCATGACTTAGATATCTATCGACTGTACGCAAGCATACTTCCTCAGCGATATGCAGCCATTGCGCCCTACATTTTCTGTAAAAATGAACTTATATTCTTTCCTCTTTTTGGAAGTAAAAAGATTCCAATCAATCAGATCAAACGCATAGAAACAAAATGTGTTCATAATTATCGCGACACATACAGCTACCACATCTATTTTTATAACGATGCTACAAAAATCTATCAGACAACAATGCACCAGATAGATGCCTTCGATTTTCTACAGAAACAGCTTCTGGAGGAAAATCCCAATCTAACGATCATCGCACGAAATCAGATACCCTCGTATTTGAGAACAAAAGACAAGCCTACACACTATTAATTTATTATATGGAAAGTTATTCGTCCAACAAAAGTTCATTTTTACAAACGGAGATAAGGAAAATCTGCAAAGTCCGCAATGCCATTATTGGACTATTTATAGCGATGTTTCTTTTTTGCTATGGCTTCTTCTTCTATGTTTTTTTGGATAAGTGGACAGCTGCTTCAGATAAACTGGCATTTTTTTACAAGTCCCTCCCGCTCTTGAGTACATTGTTCGTCTATTTCGGCGTATTATTCGGCGGGCTCAGTTGGGTCGTTTATGCCAAAAATCAAAAATTTATTATTGCCCTACGAGGTCTCAATAGTCGTGACCTTGCTATTTATCAGCGGTACACCCGAAGACTTGTCCGCATCTATGCAACTATTGCGCCGTACCTTTTTCAGGAGCATGAACTTGTATTTTTTCCTTTTTTTGGAAGTAAAAAAATTCCAATCAGTCAGATTCACCGTATAGAGACCAAGATTATACAGAATTATCGCGGCCCGAATAGTTTCCGCGTCTATTTTTACAATGAATTCACCAAGATTCATCAGGTGACAATGAACCAAAGAGGTGCATTCGATTTTCTACAGGAACAGCTTTTAGAAGAAAACCCGAACCTCAACATCATTGCGAGAAACCATTAAACACCTCACACACAGTCTACATTTAAAAAGCAATCCTCCACCCTACCCTTCGAGATAGCGGCTATAATCTCCTGACTCGGCAACCAGCTTGATGATATGGTTACGCTCTTCGAGAAACCGCCTCATATAACCTGTAAGGAAAGACCATTCGGCAAACCGCCCCAAAGGCCCTAGGGGCGCCTTAAAATTAAACACATCCCGCATCAGCACCGTACCATCAGCCTGCTCTTCGAAAAGATGCTGATGATCCATCGACTGAAATGCCCCCTGTATCATTTTGTCTTCGAAAAAATAGGGTTTTTCCATTTTTGCGATCCGCACCGTCAACGTTTGATATACACCCAGATGTTTTGCCCGCCACTGAACGGTCTGTCCGGCTTCGATCAGCCCACTGGTCACACCTGCGATCGCCTTCTCATTTGTCTTCCCAGTCGAATACATGTGTAAGTCTATACTGCGGGCCAGATCAAAAACTATCCCTATTGGTGCATTTACAGTGGTGTCTAATACAATTGTTGGCATAAAATCTTGCTATCGATGAATTCGGAACAAATTTCGTAAAAAACACGAATTTCTTAGGAAAGAGTCTAACAATTATCTAATTTAACCCTCCAATCTAATATCAATAACAAGAAGGCTATGATCACATTGCTTCCATTTGAAGAAGCTGACTTTGACCGCTTCAAATCCTGGATCAAATCTCCAGAAGAACTCCTGCAGTTCGCAGGTCCATATTTTTCATTTCCAGTGACTGACGAACAATTAAAAAAGTATATTGACGATCCCAAACGCCGTCCCTATAAAATTGTCAGTACAGAAACACAAAACGTTATCGGGCATTGTGAATTGAACTTTGAAAGAAGTATACCACGATTATCCCGCATATTGATTGCTGACAATACCGAAAGAAATAAGGGCTATGGTAAGAAAACTATCAATGCGATGCTGAAATTGCTCTTTGTTGATAACACCTACGATCAAGCGGATTTAAACGTTTATGACTGGAACACGAACGCAATAAAATGTTATGAGGGTGTTGGATTTCAGATCAATGAAGGCGCCACAACTGAAACGTCAATCGGCAATGAAACCTGGAAGGGCCTGAATATGCAAATCACCAAATCAAACTGGCTAGCCAAAACACAATGAAGAAGAAACGTTTTTTAAAAAAAGCCTTTATTACCCTGACCTTGGTCGCTGCTCTGCTCGGTTACTATGCCTGGCAGATCGAAACACATTGGGTCAAATTCGAACAGCTAAAACTCCCTATAAAAAACCTTCCTAGCAACCTTGAAGGGAAAACTCTCGTTCAGATTTCGGACATCCACATCGGTGACTATGTCAGTAAAGATTTTATCAAAAACAACTTCGCGAAAGTTGGTATAACACATCCGGACATTATTGTTTACACAGGTGATTTTGTTCGGTTGGTCGACAATGCCCTGCCACTCCATGATCTCGACGAAGTCATGCAATTAGCACCAAAAGGAAAACTACAGACATTGGCCATCTTGGGAAATCATGATTATGGAAGAGCCTTTAAAGACAGTTCCGCAGCGGATTCAATCACTAGACTGCTAAAAAAGTATGATATTACTGTTTTAAGAAACGAAAGTGTGAATATAAATGGTCTACAGCTCTATGGTATGGATGACTATTGGGGAACAAACTTTGACCCTGTAAAAACTATGAAGAACTACAACCGTAACCAAGCGAGCCTTGTCCTCTGCCACAACCCCGATGTTGCTGATATGGATGTATGGAATGGCTATGAAGGGTGGATCTTATCAGGTCACACACATGCCGGGCAAGTACGGATCCCATTCTGGGGTTCACCCATTATCCCTGTCTCGAACAAAAACTACGATCAGGGTATTAAAAAACTTTCTGGAAACCGAACCCTTTACATCAACAGGGGCCTCGGTCATAGTATCCCCGTCCGCTTTAATGCACGACCAGAAATAACCATTTTCACCTTAACAAAGGACTAAGATCGGAGATACTGTCATGTTTAATGCTTCAATAAACACCATATGGAATTAAGTCAGGTATGGATAGAATGCCACTTCTATTGTTTGTCTATAGTCTTCCAGCCCATCCGATTCAAATCGACCGCCCAATACCGCAAAACTCGAATACCAAAAATCTGATATAATAAAAATCTGACGTACAAAACCCTTCAGAATGGCTATTGGTATATCTTGTCTAAACATTCCCAATTTGGAGTAGTGCTCAAAGAGGGAAATAAACTGTTCCTCACGTCGTGCAACAAGAGTCCGGTAAGCATCCCCAATAGCGGGTATCCAAGTACAGATCTCGACGAAATTGGCAAAAATAAACTTATACTTATTGATCAACAGATAAGAGCCCTCCGTAAATTCCTGCAATAACTCCTGAAATCTGGCATCTTTCTGATCAAATAAAACCACCATTTCGTCATAGTCGCGTTGCAGCTCCTCAAAAATAGTAAAGATAATATCTTCTGTATGTTTGAAGTGATAATGGAGATTGCCAGCACTAATACCTATTTCCTGCGCAATTTGCCGTGTCGTAACGGTACGTATTCCTTCTCGATTATATACCCCTAGCGCTGCCACTACAATTTTTTCTTTCGTATTCATGACACAAAATTAGAACAATTGTTCTAATTTTGTGTCATGAATGATAAATTAAGATAATATGAAAGACGAAAAGAAAGAAAGTTGGCTAAAAAATCAATATCTAGATCTAAAGCAAACGCTTATTCCGACCCATCCAAATGATGGTCCCTGGAAAAAAATCGGTAAACAGACAGCTTTTTTTATGTTTTTAACGTTGATGGTATGCGGAGCAATAGCTATGTTGATCGCCATTTCCTTTGCGCATTAGTAAAGAATCTTTTTGACGGTATATTTATTTTTTATTGGCTATGCTGGTTCTTTATTCGATTTACACGGCTACAGCATTTTCCTATTCCATTTTTAAACAGCTGGCTTACGGACCTTGTCTTTGTCCCTATTATTGTTCATGTCGCATCTATTACGGGAAGCTTTCTATTCAATAAAGGAAAACCGCATGGATATCCATTGCACCAAATCTGGTTTATATCGGCTATTGTATCACTCTTGTTTGAGTACGTGATGCCTAGCTACACAGACTACAATACGGGGGATACCTATGACGTCATTGCCTATTTTATGGGAGGACTATTTTACTTTTTATTCCATCAACCCCGTTATATCAGAAAAAGTCCCGGTTGAACCAATCATGTGGTTTGCAGCCGAAATTAAACCACAGCCAATAAAAATACGTTCTGGAACAAAATAGAATATACGCTCAGAAAAGCTCCCGCCTAAAATCCCCCCAGAATATATTAATGGTAAACAGACCTTCAATGGCAAAAAGTATAAACTATAATTGAATAATAGTGTTGATATTGTGATTAATTAGCAGATGTAGGTCACATGACAAGAATCAAAACCAAAAGAACATGTAGTAATGGGCACAGCTTCTATAAGAGTACAGATTGCCCAACATGTCCAATATGCGAAAAGGAAAAGAAACCTGAAGATGGTTTTCTAGCTCTTTTGGGTAGCCCCGCTAGAAATGCGCTATTAAACCATGGTATAGATCAACTTGAAAAGCTAACTCAGTACTCGGTGAAGGACCTACTGAAGCTCCATGGCCTTGGAAAGGCTTCCTTGCCGCTGTTAAGTCAGGCTTTAATGGAAAAGGGATTAAAATTTAAGGAGTAATTGTCCCAAGGATTTTTCTGTCAGATGATAACAAAAAATAAGCCCTCGATTGGCTTCCATATAGTTTCTCGCTACTTAGAAGTGCTTGAGGGCTTTATTATTCAACGCTTTTAACACAAGCGGAATCTTCGTTTACTAGTACTCGATCAAAACTTCAGTTACCTGAGCACCTTGTTTTGCGCTTTTGAATTTAAACTTAACTTTCTGATTCAGATTCAATTTCTGTCCAACAAGACGATCATTGAAATAAATAGATTGTTGAGTCTCATTATCTCTGATAAATCCATAGTTGGATTCGGTATTGTAATGGACAACTTTTCCAAAAGAATAGTCATCTTGGTGGTTCGAAGACATACTTGGACTCTCCCCTTCTTTCAATTTGATCGCAGGTCTGTCTGAGATATTCCCATGTTCATCAACATAAGCAAACAGTTCTTCCAAAGATTTTCCTTTGTCATTGTTTGTTTTGTTGAATTCTTTTTTCTCAATTTTTTGTTGTTTTTTGAGTAATTTCTTTTTTTCTCGTTCTTTTTTGTTAAATGTAATTTGGCTTTTGCTCATTCAATATGGATTAAAATAAAATGTTCCCGAGGAGATGTCGGACCTTTAGAGCTTCGTTGAAAAGATAAAAATGCGAGGTGTTCTAAGGAGATAATTGCAAAGGTACGAAAAAAATAGGAAAAATCAACGACATCCGATAATACATCTAACAGCCACCACAACCTAAATTCGGAGAAGCTCCGACTACCATGATAACAGACATATAGTCCACATAGCAACACAAAATTTGAGCGTTTTTATAAAACAAAAATATCTTTTGGACGTTATTTTGAAAAAACACTATGGAAGTAAAAAATATTGAAAGAGATGACCGAGGTAATTTCATTGCTGAGGTGGAAAATAATGAAGCTGGGATTTTGGAATATACCTGGCAGAGTGAGTACGAGTTTTCCATAGACCATACCGAGGTCTATGACGAATATAAAGGGATGAGTGTCGGTAAAAAGCTTGTTCTTGAGGCCGTAGATTATGCCCGGAAAAACGATGCCAAGATTGTTCCGAACTGTCCTTATGCAAAATCAATTTTTGACAAAACAATTGCCTTTCAGGACGTACTAGCATAAAAAAACCATTTTATCACTGGGACAAAATGGTTTTTATTTTTGACAACTGTATTAGACTAAGCTACAATATTGATTATTTTCCCTTTTACAAAAATAATCTTTTTAATTGGCTTACCGTCCAGGTGTCTCTGTACATCTGCATGTGTCTTGATCGTTTCTTCAACAGTTTGTTGATCTAAATCCAATGCAAGTGATAAATTGAACTTCATTTTACCATTGAAAGAGACCGGATATGCAAATTCAGACTCGACTAGATATTCTGGTTTGAACGTAGGATAAGTTGCCTGAGAAAGTGTACCTGCCTCATGCCCCAATAAGTTCCACAATTCCTCCGTAATATGTGGTGCATAAGATTGAAGAACGATAACAAGTTGCTCCAATATCTGGCGTTTATTGCATTTCAAATCGGTCAATTCATTCACACAGATCATAAAGGCCGAAACAGAAGTGTTGAACGAGAAACGCTCGATATCATCTTCCACTTTCTTAATAATCTTATGTAAAGCTTTAAACTCGGCTTTTGAAGGCTCTTCATCCGATACATTAAAATTACCTTCGGCATCGTGAAACAGGCGCCATACTTTCTTTAGAAACTTGTAAACACCTTCGATACCATTCGTATTCCATGGTTTGGCTTGCTCCAATGGTCCCAAAAACATTTCGTAAAGACGTAAGGTATCAGCGCCGTAAGTTTCAATGATATCATCTGGATTAACGACATTGAATTTCGACTTGGACATTTTCTCCACTTCACTACCACAGATGTATTTGCCGTTTTCCAAAACAAATTCAGCGTTCGCAAAATCAGGTCTGAAATTTTTGAATTTTTCTAAATCCAAAACATCATTTGATACGATATTAACATCTACATGCAAAGGAATTGTATTGTAATCATTTCTCAAGCCATAGGACACAAATTGATTAGTTCCTCTGCCGTCTTCATCGAGTACACGGTAGACAAAATTTGAACGTCCTTGAATCATACCTTGATTGATCAATTTTCGGAATGGTTCTTCCTCATTATGATAGCCAAGATCTTTTAAAAACTTATTCCAAAAACGTGAATATAACAAGTGACCTGTAGCATGTTCTGAACCACCAATATATAAATCAACAGCTTTCCAGTAATCAACAGCTTCTTTTGCAGCAAAGTTCCCCTCATTCTTTGGATCCATGTATCTGAACCAATACCATGAAGAGCCTGCCCAACCTGGCATTGTACTCAACTCATATTCATATTGATCCTCATATTTCCAGTCTTTAGCACGCCCTAAAGGAGGTTCTCCAGACTCTGTTGGCAAGTATTTATCAACCTCAGGCAATAATAAAGGTAGTTCTTCTTCTTTAATAAGATATGGTAGACCATTTTTAAAGTAGACTGGTACAGGTTCGCCCCAATAACGTTGACGACCAAAAATCGCATCGCGCATACGGAAGTTGATCTTCGCTTTACCTAATTTCAATTCTTCCAGCTTCGCAATCAGCGCAGGCACAGCCTCCTGATAGGTCATACCGTTAATAAAATCAGAATTGATGTATTTTCCATCCTTATTCGGATCAGCCTCTTCTTCAATCTGCTGAGTATCCGAAATCGGAATAATTTCTAAATTAAAATGCTTGGCAAAAACATAATCACGTTGATCGCCACTAGGTACAGCCATAACCGCTCCTGTTCCATATCCTGCCAAAACATAATCTGCAATCCAGATCTGCACATCACGGCCTGAAATAGGATGTTTAGCAAATGAACCTGTAAAGGCTCCCGATACTGTTTTGGTATCGGCCATACGATCTAGTTCAGATTTTTTTGATGTTTTCTCAATATAAGCTTCAACTTCAGCTTTTTGTTCGGCTGTCGTCAACGATGCAACCAACTCATGTTCAGGCGCTAAAACGACAAATGAAACACCGAAAATAGTATCCACACGGGTTGTAAAAACTTCAATAGCAGCACGCAACTGTGGAACTGGGAATTTGACAGAAGCACCGACGGATTTTCCGATCCAGTTACGTTGCATTTCTAGCAAGGGCTCTGGCCAATCAATGCTATCCAAACCTTTTAACAGGCGATCAGCATAGGCGGTGATACGCATTGACCATTGCATCATCTTCTTTTGCTCCACAGGATAGCCACCACGTTCAGACACGCCGTTAATCACCTCATCATTAGCCAATACTGTCCCTAAAGCAGCACACCAGTTGACTGTGCTCTCACGTAGATAAGCAATACGATACTTTAACAACTCACGTTGTTGTTTTTCTTCATCAAAAGATTTCCATTCTTCCGAAGTGAATTCTAATACATCTTCGTCAGAAACAGCCTGAACAGCAGCAGAACCATTTGTAGAAAATTTCTTAATCAATGTGTCAATGGGTTCAGCTTTATCCGTTTCTTTATTATACCAAGAACCGAATGATTTCATAAAAATCCACTGCGTCCATTTATAGTATTCAGGTTCAGAAGTCCGAACTTCTCTACTCCAATCATAAGAGAAACCGATATTGTCCATCTGCTCGCGGTAACGATTGATATTTGCCTCGGTTGTAACAGCAGGATGTTGACCCGTTTGGATCGCATATTGCTCTGCAGGAAGTCCAAAGGAATCATAACCCATTGGATGCAGTACATTGAAGCCTTTCAGTCGTTTATATCTTGAAAAGATATCCGAAGCAATGTATCCGAGTGGATGACCAACATGTAGTCCTGCCCCAGATGGATAAGGAAACATATCCAACACATAGTATTTTGGCTTCTGATGCGCATCTGATGTTTTATATGTTTGATGATCCGCCCAAAACTTCTGCCACTTTTTCTCTAATGATTTGTGATTATACTCCATTTTTGTTCGTAAGGAATTTTTATGACTTGCGAAATTACGATTTTAATACTGAAATGTGATAAAAGTTTTGTAGTTTGAACAATAAATTCTAGTATTGAAAAGTTATTTAAACATAGGTAGAAAACTAAATTCGAATTGATTTTTATCAAAGTAATTACAAGATAAATTCGAAATCTTCCGCTCAATTAGTTACTTTCGCAAATAAATTTTTGCTTATTATGTCAGAATACGAATTAAGCACACAAAAAAGAAAAACAAAGTCTGTATATGTATCCACAGTTATCAGTATAGCACTGGTGCTATTGGTAACAGGTATGTTAGGCTTATTATTGGTGCACGCTAAAAATCTTTCAAAGTACGTTAAAGAAAACATTGTCCTGAATGTCATTGTAAATGATGGCACCAGTGAAGGCGATGTACTTTCTTTGCAAAAAGATCTTGAAAAAGACCCTTATGTCCTTCGCTCAGTGTATATCAGCAAAGAAATTGCTGCCAAAAACCTAAAAGAAGATCTTGGTGAAGATTTTGTACAGTACCTTGGGCACAACCCATTATTGCCATCATTGGATGTCTATATGAAGGAGAATTATGCCAATACGGATAGCATCAAGACTTTCATCGAAAAAATCTCTAAAAACAATAAAATAAAAGAGGTTGTCTATCAGGAATCATTGATTGATATGGTCAATAAAAACGTACGTATCATCGGTATGATTGTTTTGGCCTTTGCTGTTATTTTATTGATCATCGCTGTGGCCTTAATTAACAATACCATACGTTTGGCTATTTACTCGCAGCGTTTCTTAATTAAAAGCATGCAATTAATTGGTGCAACCAAAAACTTTATTCGTAAACCTTTTATCACTTATGGTATTATCCATGGTTTATTAGGTTCGCTGATTGCGATTCTACTATTGATATTGACGCTCAAATTAGCACAACAACAAATACCTGAATTGGTCTTTTTACGCAACTGGTTTGAGTTTGCGATCATCTTCTTAGGTGTCATCTGCATCGGAATTTTAATCTCAGGGCTTAGTACCTACTTCGCGGTAACGAAATATTTAAAAGCTCAATCTAACGACTTATATAGATAAAAATGGCTCAAATAAAGAAATCTACGGAATCTGTAAATAAAGGTTCCTTCGTATTTTCAAAATTAAATTATCAGCTTTTTATAGCTAGCTTGGTTCTTGTAGTCATTGGCTTTGCGCTGATGTCTGGTGAAACTGATATCTATAGTTTTACCAAAATCACTTTAGCGCCAATTGTAGTCGTCCTCGGCTTTGCATTGGGATTTGTAGCGATCCTGTATCGCCCCAAAACAACTAAAACTGAAGAATAATCTTATTAAAAACTGATGTCTATTATTGAAGCTATAATCCTTGCTATCATCGAAGGATTAACGGAGTTTTTGCCTGTCTCCTCTACAGGTCATATGATTATAGCAACTGCACTGATGGGTATTCAACCCTCAGCCTTTGTTAAATTATTTACGATTGTCATTCAATTGGGAACGATTTTATCAGTTCTCGTCTTATATTACAAGCGATTCTTTAAATCGCTTTCATTTTACTATAAGTTGGTGATCGCTGCTATTCCTGCATCGGTACTTGGATTACTTTTCAACGATTTTATCGATTCACTTTTGGAAAGCCCACTGATGGTTGCGATTATGCTGGTAATCGGCGGTGTTGTTCTGCTCTTTGTCGACAAATGGTTTAATAAACCTACTGTTGAAGATTCAGACAACGTCTCGTACAAGCAGGCCTTTATGATCGGTGTATACCAATGTCTGGCTTTGATCCCCGGCACATCCAGATCTGCTAGTACCATCATCGGTGGTATGGCCGAAAAATTAACACGTAAAGCAGCCGCAGAATTTTCATTTTTTCTGGCTTTGCCGATGATGTTTGGCGCTTCAGCTGTTAAACTATTGAAATTCTTCAAAGAAGGAAATACATTTACAGGCGAAGAGCTTAATCTTCTTATTGTAGGTAACCTCATTGGTTTTGTTGTCGCAATTGTTGCAATCAAATCTTTTATTGGATTTTTAACCAAATATGGTTTTAAGGCCTTCGGATGGTATAGAATAGTTGTTGGGGTTGTTATTCTCGTACTACTTCTTTCGGGGCATAGTTTACAAATTATCTAATTTTTTTTCATGGAAAACATAGAGGTTGGTGAAAATTCAGCAAGGTTTAATTTTGCTGAAGGTGAAATGTTGTTGATTGATAAACCTTTAACATGGACAAGTTTCGACGTTGTTGGGAAAGTCAGAAACTCACTGAAACCATTAAAATTAAAAGTTGGCCATGCAGGCACATTGGATCCCTTAGCAACGGGATTGCTAATTGTCTGCACTGGTAAGTTGACAAAAAAGATCGACAGCTATCAGGCTGAAGACAAAGAATATACAGGTACAATTACATTGGGCGGAACCACTCCCTCCTATGACCTAGAAACCGAAATTGATGAGCTATTCCCTATCGATCATATTACCGAACAGATGATCTTTGATGCGGCAAAGACCTTTGAAGGCGACATACAACAGTTTCCTCCAGCGCATTCTGCCATAAAGATCAATGGTGAACGTGTCTATGCAAAAGCTCGTCGTGGTGAAGAGGTTGAAATAAAATCCCGCCAGGTACGGATCAATCGCTTTGAAATTGAGAAGATTGAACTTCCGAATGTGTATTTTCGCATTTCTTGCTCAAAAGGCACTTACATCAGATCATTAGCATACGACTTTGGAAAAGTATTACATAGTGGATCCCATTTAAGTTCCTTAAGACGTACCAAAAGTGGTGATTATACGATTGAAAACGCTTGGAATCTTGAACAGCTTATCGCCGAAATAAAACGTCATAAGGAAATCATTAAATAAACCCATCGGTGCACTTTATTGATTCTTTATCTTATTTTTGCAAAAAATCCAATAAATGAAAATCTACAGAAGTTTAGAAGATTTCTCCCCCGTTGAAAATGCAGTAGTTACCATTGGTACTTTTGATGGTGTTCATATTGGCCATCAAAAAATATTAGTCCACTTAAAAGAGGCTGCTCAAAAAATTAACGGCGAAACCATAATACTTACTTTTTTCCCTCATCCACGGTTAATTATTAATCCAGATGATGATAGTTTACGTTTAATAAATGATATTGAGGAAAAAGTAAGCCAACTCAGCAAGGTTGGTATTGACCATCTTATCATTATCCCCTTCTCCCGAGATTTTTCCAATCAAACTCCTGAAGAATATATTAGCAATGTGCTTGTAGGTAAATTGGGTACTAAAAAAATCGTTATCGGATATGATCACCATTTTGGAAAAGATCGCAAGGGTACATTAGGCGATCTGGAACAGTTTGCGTCCATATTCGACTATAGTGTAGATGAGATCCCAGAACAGGATATCAATGATATCGCAGTCTCTTCCACACGTGTGCGTGAAGCACTCATTAAAGGTGATATCAAAACAGCCAACCTATATTTAGGTTATCCTTTTGAGTTAACGGGAACCGTGATCCGAGGGGATCAAATCGGGCGTACCATCGGATTTCCTACAGCCAATCTACAAGTGCATGAACCGCATAAATTAATTCCTGCTTATGGTATATACGCAGTAGAGGTTTATATATACAATCACATCCAGAATATTACTACAGGCGAGTATAAAGAAGAGAATCCTATTTCTATCGCTAAAGGTATGGGCTATATTGGTACAAGGCCTACGGTTGACGGAATGAATCGTGCGATTGAAATCAGTCTATTTGATTTTGATCAGGATATCTACGGCAAGACACTTCGGGTTAAATTCCTGCACTTTATCCGTCATGATGAACGTTTTGACTCACTAGAGGAAATGAAAGCGCAAATCAAAGCAGATGAGATAGAAATAAGAAGTCTTATTGGATAATAACCTAAGGGCGCAGTTAAAAAGAAGAGGCGGGAATTCCCGCCTCTTCTTTTTTTATACCTATCTTATTCTTTGTATCCTCATTGCTCCCACATCATCCTATTTAATGGCCCTTACGCCCCTTTTAATCGGTCACGCTTTAGTCTCTCAGCATTATTATACCAGAAATGAGCAAAATACCAGCTGTAGTTTTTTTAGACTAGAAGTGCTTCGATGCCAAGTCGGTAACTATCTAACCCAAAACCACAGATTACCCCCTTACAGTTTTTAGCCAAAAAGGAATGATGCCGAAATTCCTCCCGTTGATGAACATTGCTGATATGAACTTCAATAACCGGAGTCTGAACAGCAGCAATAGCGTCTCCAATGGCAATAGATGTATGGGTATATGCTCCAGCGTTCATGACGATACCATCATACTCGAAACCGACCTCATGAATTTTATCAATTAACTTTCCCTCAGAATTACTCTGATAATACTCCAATTGAACTGCAGAAAAACGTGCCTTTAATTCCTCAAAATAACTCAAGAAATCTTGACTTCCATAGATTGACTTTTCCCTAACACCCAATAGATTTAAGTTTGGGCCATTTAATACAAGGATTTTTTTCATCGGTATTTAGTGATTGATTCAATATTATCTATTCGATTATGCCTTCAAACTACCTCAGTAGCATCGGTTACATTTTAAACGATATTAAAATGAATATATTAACAAAAAACATCATGATTATACATTCCTTTATACGGCCTGAATAATCATGATGTTTTCATAAGCTGTAATGCTCAAATATATAAAAACTTCCTATAAATCATTATAGATCGCTCTAAAGCTTGAACGAAGTCCAAATGTGACCACCCCCGATTTATTCACGACAGGTGTGTCGTACTGTGCTTTAGCATAGCGTTGCATGTACCCCAATTCTAAACGAAGGTTATATTTAGGATTTAGTACATATGCTGCTTTCGCATCCGCATAATAGATATTATTTTTTATACCTTGCGCGATATGGTTTCCATACATATTTGGGATGGTATTATAAGATTGAAAGATATTTCCGCCCATATTAGTTCCATCAGGCAGATCCAATCCGTTTTGTGTATACATTCCCTGTAATGAAAAGTCCCATCTGTCCCAAGCATAGTTTACGAGACCAACCAACTCCCTAAAGTTAGCACCTTTTGGGTGCGCCAATGGTTCGGCATTGTTGCTATAATTTGAATAGGATTTAAAGTGTGCATACGTATAAGGTCTAGCCGTATTATACTCTGCAAGGAAGTTTAGTTTTTTGACACCAAACATATCATAGCCCCTTACCCCTAACTGCGCACCCCACTTGTTATGTGCATAACCATTACCCGCAAAAAATTCCTTCGCTGTAAATTCTCCTAATAAAAACTGACCATAAACCGTCAGGTTATAAGGTAATTTATACTTTGAAGTGGCCCCCAAGAACATTTTATCCGGTGAAGATCGACTATTACTTTCAACGGGACGTATAAAGATAATCGGACTTATATAACTGAAGTCAAATCCTCTTCTTCCAGCGTCATCCTGGGCTGCCCAAACAACAGACTGGAAAAACCCAACAGATAATTTATTGGTCACATTCCAATCCAAATATTGGAATGCTCCCCATTTCTTGCCGTCCCCCAGACGCTCATAATTTTGTCCTTCCACTGAATAATCCCCAGTCATATTTCTTCTAGGATGTGTCGGATCATTCATATAAGCCCAAATGGATGTATACTGCACATTGCCGATCGTACCGGTCAACTTCAGATGCGCATAATTAGATGAAAAGTCAGAAAGCAGCATCGAGCGGTAACCATCTCCAATAAAGTTTTTATCGTACGCTATAGTCGCTTGAATATACTTGTGCGCATCGTAGGTCATACTTGCAGTCGCATACATCCAGTCCATTTTATTTTTCGACTGAAATTTGGTATTTCCCTGACCGGGAATTACTTTATTAGCGACAATATAATCGTCCAAATACTTTGGAAAAACAGCTTGGCTTTCAAAGGCCGATGAATTAAAGGTGAATTTATTACCCACATTCAATCCCACTTGAAATCCTCTGCCATTCATCCATGTACGACGTTTATCACCCTGCATATCTTTTCCAATATACATATCCGGCAAAAAGTCCGCATAGAACGTGTAATCGTCTTTTTCGACTTGAACCAAATGTTCATTAAAGATCTTACGCATGAACCAATTTGAGGAGGAAACCGGTTTATTGGATTGAATCGAGTCAAATTTGGCCAACAACAAAGAATCCTTGATGACGAATGGTTTAGCTGTTGTGTGCATTCTCGTCTCGGTAGAATAAACGACATCGTTCATTTTCTGATAGAAATGATACGAATAAGGCTGACTTTTAATTTGTCCAAAACCTGCGAACGAGACACCTACCCCGATGCCTGCCAGCACAATTCGAAGTAAATTATTTTTTTTTGATATATTAAGCCCCATAAAATTATTTCAAAGATTATTTCTTCTAGCAAAATGCATTCCTAACTGCAAATTAACCGAATAAAAATGACTTTATTAACATGCGTAGTCAATTTTATAATGCTAAATCGTATTTGCTGTTCGTTATATTCAAAAATATTTATATCTTGCATCCTAGTAAATAACCTTGTATAACAAAAAATCAGCCCTAATAAGCATGAAACGCAGAACATTTATCCAAAACGCAACCTTATTGACAGCAGGTGCATTTGCAAGCAAATTTTCTTTTGCTCAGGAACATTCTTTTCCTACTGTACGCACAGCCAAAGAAAAACGGCTTTTTTCAAGTAAAGTAATTGAAGATGCCATTACAGAGTTTCAAAAAAATGTCAAAAACAAGGAACTGACCTGGTTATTTAACAACTGCTTTCCAAATACATTGGATACGACTGTATTCCCGTATGTTCAAAATGGCAGAAACTATACCTACGTTATTACAGGGGATATAGATGCAATGTGGCTACGTGACAGTAGCGCACAGGTATGGCCCTATCTTCCTTTCATGAAAAAAGATAAAAAATTGCAGGATCTCATTGTCGGCTTAATACAAAAACAAAGTAAATGCATCAACATTGATCCTTATGCGAATGCTTTTTATAATGACCCAACAAAAAAAGGTGAATGGTTCAGTGACCATACAAGCATGAAACCCGGAATCCACGAACGAAAATGGGAAATTGATTCGCTATGTTATCCTATTCGACTGGCTTACCATTACTGGAAGGAAACAAATGACAGTAGTCCATTTAACGAGGAATGGCTAGATGCCCAACATAAGATCTATCAAACTTTTGTTGAACAGCAACGTAAGGATAATTTAGGACCCTATAAATTTGAGCGTACCACGGCAAGGGGTTCAGACACACTACAAGTAGATGGTTATGGCTATCCTGTAAATCCGGTAGGTTTGATCTGCTCAAGCTTTAGACCTTCGGATGACTCGACTATTTTTTCTTTCCTGATTCCTTCCAACCTATTTGCGGTTGTCAGTTTGAGACAATCAGCAGAAATTCTTAAAAAGGTTAAAAACGAACAGACGCTTTCTGCAAAAATGGAATCACTAGCGAATGAAGTTGAGGCTGCCGTCAATAAATATGGAATTATAGATCATCCAACCCTGGGAAGAATATATGCGTTCGAAGTAGATGGTTATTCAAGCCATCTCATGATGGATGACGCAAATATCCCTAGTTTATTAGCTCTGCCCTATTTAGGTGCAGTCAATCTCAATGACGAAGTCTATCAGCGTACACGTAATTTTGTTCTGTCCGACAAAAACCCATTCTTCTTTAAAGGTACAGCAGCCGAAGGTATCGGGGGGCCACATATTGGCCGCGATATGATTTGGCCAATGTCCATTATTATGCGCGCACAGACTTCGACAAATGATGAGGAGATCCGCAATTGCATCAAAACTTTAGTTAGTACGCATGGTGGTACAGGTTTTATGCATGAATCCTTCCATAAGAATGATCCGAAAAAATTCACCAGACATTGGTTTGCCTGGACCAATACATTATTTGGCGAATTAATTTGGAAAATATATAAAGAGAAACCATCTTTGCTTCAGTAAAACTGAATCTTATAACGCAATGTTATAGGTGGATGTAACTTATAGCATTGCGTTATGGATAATACACTGACTTCTGGTCCTATTGGAATTTTCGACTCCGGCTATGGCGGCCTTTCTGTATTTAAGGAAATTCAGCAGCTCCTTCCTCAATATGATTATATTTATTTGGGTGACAATGCACGTGTCCCCTATGGCACCCGGTCTTTTGAGACCGTATATAATTACACCAAGCAATGTGTATTTAAATTGTTTGATTTAGGATGTAATCTCGTTATCTTAGCCTGTAACACAGCCTCGGCAAAGGCGTTGAGAACAATTCAACAAAACGATCTTCCCCCTGGAAAAAAAGTGCTTGGGGTCATCAGACCAACAACTGAAATCATCCATAATTATACGAAAACAAACAAGATCGGTATCCTCGCAACAACTGGAACAGTAAAATCTGAATCCTATAAGATCGAGATACATAAATTTAATCCGGAAATTGAGGTTTTTCAACACGATTGCCCTTTTTGGGTTCCTCTGGTTGAAAATAATGAGATCAATACAGAGGGGGCGCATTATTTTGTCCAAAAAGATATCCATGAACTGTTACAGAAATCCGATCAAATAGATACCATTGTATTGGCATGTACGCATTACCCCTTATTATTACCTGTGATCGAAAAATACGTCCCAAAAAATGTCAATATTATTTCCCAAGGACCTATCGTTGCGCAAAGTCTACAGGAATACCTTCACCGTCATACGGAAATAGAAACATACTGTTCAAAAAATAGTCAGTTGGCATTCTATACCACAGACGATCCCAGGGATTTTGAAAGCAAAGCAAAAATATTCTTCGGAAAACATGTAGATGCCAGTCATATCAGTGTTTAAAAATAAAAAGCTGCGAATTTTTAAAACTTTTGTCGTTTACTTTTCGTTATTCTAGGTAAAGGAGCGTACAATGAAAAAGAATTATGTAACAATTGCATACAATCAAGAGACACAGCATTGTGAGTCAAAAGAGTTTTCGACTTTCCAGGAAAGTGCGGACTATTTTAAGACTTTTGAAACATCTGCTCAACCAAATTATATTCCGGTATGTGTCTATAATTTAAGCACAAATGCACTTTTAGAAGTTAGCGATTATTATGTCAATAAAGACAAAGAATTACAACAGATACTGACTCACTGTCTGAACACCCCCTAATTTCCCCTTAAAAATACCCAGCAAAAATAGATGAAATTATTATCCCGCCTCTCCTTTCTTAGGCTTATGGCCGGATGTCGATAAATTTATTACATTATATCGGGCAGCATTTCATTAATTTTTAATATCTTCAAACGAACAATCAGACCAAAAAAACAAGTCATTAATAATGAAAAACAAACTGACAATAAGCCTTTTAACGATATCACTTGGCTTGACCGCCTGCAATTCCAATCATGCAAATTCAAACTCCGGTTCAGATAGCACAGCTAATCCTACTGATACCACAAGCTATCCACCGGTAGAAACGCAAAAAGCAAATTCGGACTACAAACCTGCATTTGCTGGGCAGACCAGAATTGCTGGTGCTAAAACGACTACAGCTTTCGAGGGTAAAGTTATAGCTGAGGGACTAAAGTCTCCTTGGGGTATTGTAGCGCTACCAGATGGCAGACTGCTAATCACAGAGAAAGAGGGCGATATGCGTATTGCAAGTGCTGATGGCAAATTAAGCGAACCAATCAAAGGTATACCTGCAGTCAATACAAGTGGTCAAGGTGGTTTACTCGGATTGAGGCTCGATCCGAATTTTAGCTCCAACCGTATGGTCTACTGGGTATTTGCGGACAACACCCCAGCAGGAACGTTAACGGCTGTTGCTAAAGGCAAGCTCTCTGCTGATGAAAAATCATTTGAAGAGGCTAAGGTTATCTATCAAGCTACTCCTGCTCATAAAGGTAATCTCCATTACGGGGGACGTATCGTTTTTGACAAAGAAGGAAATATTGTTTTTAGTACCGGAGAACGTTCCGATTTAGAGACAAGACCCTTGGCTCAGGATCTGAATGCTGCCCTGGGTAAGATTTTGCGCATTACAAAAGATGGACAACCTGCATCGGGCAACCCATTTATCGGAAAAGCAAATGCACGACCAGAAATCTACAGTTATGGACATCGTAATCCGCAGGGGCTTGCTTTCCATCCTGAAACTGGTGATTTATGGGAAACTGAGTTTGGTCCACGTGGTGGGGATGAGCTTAACAAAATCCAGGCAGGCATCAACTATGGCTGGCCAACCATAACTTACGGAATTGAATATAAAGGGGATAAAGTTGGCGCAGGAATACAGCAAAAAGAAGGACTTGAACAACCAGTTTATTATTGGGACCCTGTGCTCTCTCCAAGTGGAATTACATTCTATACTGGACAAAACATTCCTGAATGGAAAAACAACCTCTTTATTTGCGGTTTAAGTAGCACGCATATTGCCAGAATTATTTTGAAAGATAATAAGGTTGTTGGCGAAGAACGTCTATTAGGCAGTGAAGGACAGCGGTTCAGAGATATTACACAAGGGCCGGATGGTGCCTTATATGCCATTACTGATCTTGGCAGACTATATAAAATAGATAAAAAGTAAATAAAAAAACAGCGATGTCCGAAAAGGTCAGACATCGCTGTTTTTTTATTCGTATCCCCTACAATTTTTCTTCAAACATCGACTAAGCTGTGGGTCGTCTTTACTTTTGGAAAGCTTCCTCAATGATGCTTTCAGGGAATTTAGCCATTAACCCTTTAGTTGAAACTCGCGTTTTCCTCTATTTTCTCAATTTTATTACTCCCATTACAAAATACTAAATCACAAAAAGTCACTGGGCACAATCTAAAGTTTGGCTCGATTATTGATCTAATATAATCGAAACAATAAAATATTATATGGTAAAAAAAGAAAAAATGAAAAAATTATTAGAAATTAACCCCTTATCATTCTATGTGACCAACTGGGGATTTATCAACAACACCGAACCAAAAAGAACGCGCAAAACCAACCAACCCTCTCCGAAAAATTAAGCGTTCTCCTCCAAACAATTTCAATCAAATTTATTAAAATCATCTGCTGATATCCTCCATACGGATATTAAGTAAGAGATTTATTCTTTTACTTATTCCGTAATTAGAGGATATCAAATTATGCAAAATAAATTGCCAATAAAATCACAATAACGATACAGGCTATCATGATGTATTTATTCAATTGGCTATTTTTCTCTCCTTCATCACTTTTATAGTGATAATCACGTTTATTCGGCAAATTCATAAGTCTGTTTTTATTAATGATGAAGTTACGGACTTTTTTCCATATTATTCATGATGATAAGGTTCACCTTTCATAATTGAAAACGCCCGATAGAGTTGTTCTGTAAAGAATAAACGGATCATCTGATGCGAAAATGTCATTTTTGACAAGGACATTTTGGAACTGGCACGGTCATAGATCTTTTGATCAAACCCGTATGGACCACCAATAATAAACACCATATGTTGCACACTATTGATCATCATTTTCTCCAAATAAGCAGAAAAATCCAAAGAGCGAAACTCTTTACCAAACTCATCCAGTAGTATGACCATATCCTGTGGCTGTAATTGTTTTAAAATCAATCCGGCCTCTTTGTCTTTCTGCTGCTCCTCAGAAAGACTTTTGCTATTTTTAATGTCCGGTATCACAACGATATTAAAGTTGACATAGAACTTTAGTCTTTTGATGTATTTGTCGATTCCTTCGATCAAGTATTTATCATCTGTCTTTCCAATACAAAGTAACGTTATTTTCATAGTATCAATCAAGTTCCCAAAGTTCCGATTTTATTTAAAATATACGTAAACAAAAAGCCACAAAACAATAAACAAAGATATTCGTTTAGTTATAGAACATTTATTTTCGCAACATATGCACAAAAACCAAATTTTAGTATGAAAAAAAATAAATCAATCTTTCTTATTGCCTTAAGTTTAATTAGCTTTCGAAGTTTCAGCCAGGAAGCTCCTACGGATACCACTAAAACATGGACAATCAAAGGTGAAAACACTTTTTTGATCAACCAGAGTTCCTTCTCCAATTGGGTCGCAGGGGGTGTCAATTCATTTTCGGGAAATCTTACATTAAATTATGATTTCAATTATAAGAAAGACAAATGGTCTTGGGATAACAAAGTATTAGCTGCCTATGGTTTAACTTTCCAAAAGGAATCGGACTGGCGCAAAAATGATGATAGATTAGTATTGAATAGCTTACTGGGACATAAAGCCTCAGAATATTGGCTGTATACCTTTTTTCTGAACTTTAACACACAATTTGCGGATGGATTTGATTATACCAAAACTCCCAAAGAGCGTATTTCGCGATTCCTAGCCCCAGCGTATTTAAGCTTTGGACCAGGTTTTGCCTACAAAAAATCTGACAACTTGAGATTTAATCTTTCACCTGCGGCAGTAAGATTCGTTTTTGTCAATGACACCCTCCTTTCTACGAGATACGGACTGGATGCGGGTAAAAAAGTAAGAACTGAATTCGGCGCATCTTTTGATGCCTATTATAAAGTAAACCTAATGGAGAATGTTTCCTTTGAAAATATCTTAAAACTTTATTCAAATTATCTGGATAAACCGCAGAATATTGACATAGACTATACCGCAAATCTCTTCATGAAGGTCAATAAGTTTATCACTGTAAACGCAGGGGTACAGATGATTTACGATGACAATACAGCCATTCCTGTTATCAAAGAAGGAAAAGAAATCGGAAAAAGGAACTCTGCTTTACAGATCAGACAGATCGTCGGCGCTGGGGTGACTTACAAATTCTAGTTGACTCAAGTAAAAATATACAACAATTCGTAGAAGATAACGAAGATAGCTACGATGGTTGATTAAACCTAGGTCAAAAAAAAGCCGAAATATGATATTTCGGCTTTTCCATTTATGGATACTGATGTAAAATTACAGATTAAAAAGGTGCATCGTCAGGCATATCATTCATGCGGGAAGGCATAGTAATGCCTCCGCTAAAGCCTGCTCCACCGAAGTCTTCACCAAAATTTGGTGATGGATTCAATGCCGAGGCAGAAAATGTGGTTGGAGCATCTCCAAAACCATCACCGCCACCCATTCCAGAAAACTCGTCTTCAAGATCGACAAATTTAACGAATTTACCTACGAAACGAAGTGGTACGATCCCTGTTTCACCATTACGGTGCTTGGCGATAATAACTTCACCGACACCAGCTGTTGGGCGTCCCTCTTCATCTTCAGTCAAACCATAATACTCTGGTCTATATAAGAAAAGTACCATATCGGCATCCTGCTCGATAGATCCTGATTCACGCAAATCCGATAGCATCGGCCTTTTACTATTTCCTGGTCTCGACTCCACGGCACGGCTTAACTGCGATAATGCCAGTACCGGAATGCTCAATTCTTTCGCAACGGACTTCAAAGCACGGGAAATACTACCGATTTCTTGCTCACGGTTACCACCGCCCTTGCCTTCAGCTTTACCATGCATCAATTGCAAGTAATCGACAATCACCATCTGGATATCATACTGTGCTTTCAGACGACGGCATTTTGCTCTAAATTCAAATACGTTCAATGCAGGAGTATCATCAATAATGATCGGTGCCTCCGTCAATCGACCGATACGTGAATGCAATTGCTGCCATTCGTGATCGGCAAGATTTCCTTTTTTCAGTTTCTCTTGTTCAATTTCAGTTTCACCAGCGATAAGACGATTAACCAACTGAACAGAGGACATCTCCAGCGAGAATACCGCAACAGCCTTACCATGTTCAACAGCAGCATTTCGTGCTACAGACAATACAAATGCTGTTTTACCCATGGCTGGACGGGCGGCGATAATCACTAAGTCAGAAGGCTGCCAACCGGAAGTCATGCGATCGAGTGCAGTTAAACCCGACGGCACACCTGTCAGACCATCTGTACGATCACGCAACATCTCAAGATTGGATATTGCTTCACGCATAATGTCATCCATCTTCCGCGAATCTCTTCTCAAGTTATTTTGTGCAATATCAAACAAGCTCTTCTCGGCATGATCCAAGAGATCAAAAATATCCGATGTCTCATCATATGAACTATTGATAATCTCAGTAGACACTTTGATCAGCTCCCTTTGAATATATTTTTGTGAAATAATACGCGCATGGTATTCGATATTAGCAGCAGAGACAACCCGATCGGTAAGCTGCGTGATATAATAAGCTCCACCTACCATTTCCAGTGCCCCCATTCTACGTAACTCGGATGTGACTGTCAAAATATCAATCGGCGAAGTCTTTTGAAATAAGCCAAATATAGCTTCAAAAATTTTCTGATGTGATTCCTTATAAAAAGACTCTGGTTTTAGAATATCAATAATCTCGCTCAGTGCATTTTTTTCAAGCATCAATGCGCCCAAAACAGCTTCCTCAAGATCTACTGCCTGGGGCGGTAGCTTACCCAAGCCGCTTACCATGTTGTTTAATTTGGTACGGCGCTCACCATAATTACCTCTTTTGTTATTATCCGTATTATTCGCTTCAAAATTGCTCTCGTTCATCATGATATTATATCAGAAATATAGCTTCCCAGCTCTTAAATTTAAGATGGGATAACAAATGTATAAAAAATAAAATTCACAAAGACGCTGAATTACAAACAGCATAATTAGTTCGTCAGACACCAACTGTCAAAACGCTTTGAAGGACACAGTTTTAACGATGCACTTTTCAACATTAAATGTTGAAAACATGTTGAAAATAAAAAACAGGCACTTAAAATCAATACATTAAAAAGTGTTGATAACTTAAGGTATTGTGAATAACCAAAATGATCGAAATTCAAAATGATTGGGTTTAATTCTGCCTGAACACCACGCTAGCATTGCTTTGTTAACGCGGAAAAGGCTTCAACTTTAAATCAAAAAACAAATCCCATTTTAAGCATTAAAAATATACTTATATTGTATATTTGTAAAATGACGCACGATTCTTCAACATTAAAGCCCTATAAAGATGCCAATGATGGCAAGAAAAAACAGGTAGCGGATATGTTCAACAATATTTCCCATTCCTATGATTTCTTAAACCACTTCATGTCCTTGGGGATTGATATTATATGGCGAAAGAAAGCCATTAATGCCCTAAAGTCCATTAATCCTCAGCTCATGTTAGATGTGGCGACCGGAACAGGTGATTTTGCATTGGAATCCATCAAGATATTGAATCCAAAAAAAATAATTGGAGTCGATATTTCTCAAGGAATGCTTGATGTGGCTAAAAAGAAAATCGCAAACAAAGGACTGGAAAATCAATTTGAAGTACAATTAGGCGATTCGGAAAGGCTTCAATTTGAAGACAATACCTTTGACGCTGTTACCGTTGCATTTGGTGTCCGTAACTTTGAAAACTTAGAAAAAGGATTGTCCGACATTTATCGTGTATTGAAACCCGGTGGTAAGGCCGTTATTTTGGAATTTTCGAACCCAAAAAAATTCCCTATAAAGCAGCTTTACAATTTTTACTTCAAATATGTAACACCGACTATTGGAAAATTCTTCTCAAAAGATGCGAGTGCTTACGAATATTTACCGGAATCCGTTGCTCAGTTCCCAGATGGACAGAAATTTGTTGCAATAAATAAAAAAGCTGGCTTCGACCAAACGATTGTGAGACCACAAACATTTGGTATCTGCACGATTTATATTGCGACAAAATAGGTCTATCAAGGACTCTTGGATTGAGTTTTATCAATAGATGAAATTACAGTCAGCAATGAGATTTACTATTTCAACTAGTTAAAAAATATGACAAAGACAGTTTTCATCACAGGAGCAAGTTCAGGTATTGGTCAAGCCTGTGCTGAAGTGTTGGCGAAGGAAGGTTACAATCTTTTGCTTTGTGCCCGTAGACTAAATCGGCTAGATATATTGAAGGAAAAATTGAATTCAATCTATCCCCACATCAAAATTCATACATTTGAATTGGATGTCAGAGATTCAGAACAGGTTCAAAACCAAATGAACGGTTTACCAGAGGAATGGAAAACAATCCATGTATTAATCAATAATGCAGGGCTTAGCCAAGGTCTGGACCCAATCCAGGATGGTGATATCGGTGACTGGGATAGAATGATCGACACCAATGTCAAAGGACTACTTTATGTCAGCAAAGCAGTCATCCCATTAATGGATACCGCAAATGGAGCACATATTGTCAATTTGGGCTCTATTGCAGGCAAAGAAGTATACCCAAATGGTAACGTATACTGCGCTAGCAAACATGCGGTAGACGCGTTAACAAAAGCGATGCGTATAGACTTACTTTCCAAAGGTATCAAAGTAACTTCTATCGACCCCGGTATGGTTGAAACAGAATTCTCTGAGGTTCGCTTTCATGGGGACAAAGAAAGAGCAAAAAGCGTGTATACAGGTGTACAGCCCCTGACCGGTACCGACATTGCCGAAACTATCCTTTTCGTCATCACCAGACCAGCTCATGTTAATATCAACGATCTATTAATAATGCCGACAGCACAGGCTACAGGCACGATTGTCAATCGAAAATAATTTAAATATCATGTCATTAGAAACACAAATAAATCAAGACATTAAAGCAGCAATGATTGCAAAAAATACGGCAGCATTGCGTGGATTACGTGCGATTAAAGCAGCTATTCTCCTCGCGAAAACGGAGAAAGGCCATGCAGAAGATCTGAATCAAGAAGCTGAAATTAAAGTTTTACAAAAACTGGTAAAACAAAGACGTGAATCTGCTGAAATCTATAAGACTCAAAATCGTGAGGATCTTTACCAAATCGAGGTAGAAGAAGAAAAAGTAATTGAAGCTTACCTTCCTAAACAAATGAGCAAAGAGGAAGTAGAGTCTGTTATCAAAGCGATCATCGCTGAGACCGGCGCTTCATCCATTAAAGAAATGGGAAAAGTAATGGGTGCTGCGAATCAAAAATTAGCCGGACAAGCTGACGGAAAAACAATTTCCGAAGTTGTAAAAAGCCTATTGGCATAATTTTCACTTTTAATAATACAAATTGAGTTACCGATCAATCTGTTTCAGTTTATGGTCGGTAACTCAATTTCCCCTCTTTATTCGCTATCATGCAATATAATTGGAAACTTAAGAATTTTGAAGAGCTAACAAACCGTGAATTGTACCGTATTTTAAAATTACGTACAGCGGTTTTTGTATTGGAACAAGAGTGTCTATATCCTGAACTGGATGATAAAGATTACGTCTGTCTGCATCTTTGGGCTGAGCAGGATGGAGAAATTGTCGCTTACACCCGTTTAGTCCCAGCTGGAATTTCATATCCACAACCTTCCATCGGGCGTGTTATTGTTGTGAAAGAAGCCCGAGGAACAGGCCTAAGTCAACTGCTTATGCATAAATCTATTGAAGCTACTTTAGACGCTTTTGGATCTCAGGATATTCAAATCGGTGCGCAATTTCACTTAAAGTCATTCTATGAGAAATTAGGATTTGAACAAAACTCTGAACCCTATCCAGATTACGGAATCCTTCACATTGACATGACTAAATCTATTATCAAATAGACTATTTTTATGAATAACATTGTAATCATTACTGCTGCCCTATTAGGCGCGTTGGCAATTATACTTGGCGCCTTTGGAGCACACGCATTCAAAAAAATTCTATCGCCCGAAAAATTGGATTCATTTGAAGTGGGTGTTCGCTATCAAATGTATGCGGCGATCACCTTATTAGTTCTTGGGCTAAATCTATCCTTTGAATATCAATCTGAAAGAGTTGCCTATTATTTAATTACATCGGGTACCCTTTTGTTTTCCGTAAGTATTTATTTTCTTTCCTTTGCAGAATATTGGAAAAAAAATCTAAAATTTCTTGGACCAATCACTCCGCTAGGTGGATTATTGATGATCCTCGGCTGGATTGCAATTATCATTCGTTTTTTATAACTTTGTCTAACATATGGCAATGATGTCTGCCTTGAACCGCCCTAATAAGCTGATGACGTCTACTTTTTAGTATAAAAACAACAAATTTTATATAAAGTGTAGACTTATGGCTATCAGAATTTTAAATCAACCACCTCAAATTAATCTCCATTTTATTTCTAAATGGCTTATTACTTGCTGCATAATAGGCTTTAGTGTTGGATCAATCTGTGCATTTTTTCTTTTTTCGCTAAATTGGGTCACACAATATAGAGAAAACAATTCTTGGATAATCTATGGATTACCACTTGCTGGTTTGGTTATTGCCCTATCCTATCAGCGCTGGGGCAACCCTTCAAGCAAAGGGAATAATCTCCTAATCGAAGAATATCTTCGTCCACAACGCAGGATACCGCTTGTTATGGCACCACTTGTACTATTCGGGACTTTACTTACTCACCTATTTGGCGGATCAGCCGGACGAGAAGGAACAGCAGTTCAGATTGGCGGAGCAATAGCCGATCAGCTCAACCGCTGGTTTGATTTCGACAAAACCGAACGACGCATCCTGATATCTATCGGTATTACAGCCGGTTTTGCTGCTGTCTTTGGTACCCCACTAGCTGGAACTATCTTCGGCCTTGAAGTTCTGCTCATTGGTAAAAAAAGATATTTTGGTATCCTCCCCTGCCTTCTCACAGCCTATATCGCAAATTTTAGCTGTCAATTATGGCATGTACCGCACACACATTACCCAATACATGAAATGATCCCTGCGCTTTCTTTAAGCACTATAGGATTTAGTTTGATTGCTGGAATTTTATTTGGCTTGGCAGCCTGGTTGTTCTCCCTCACCGGAGACTTCTTCAGTGCTCAATTTAAAAAGATCAAATCTCCGCTGCTCAGACCTGTTATCGGTGGTATCATCATTGTGATTACGGTGGTATTGCTAAAAAGCACAAAATATATCGGCTTAGGTATTCCAATGATTCAGGAGGCTTTCAGTAATCCCTCGGATTACTATGATTTCTTAATCAAATTGGTCTTAACCACATTTACCCTTTCTGCCGGTTTTAAAGGCGGAGAAGTGACCCCTTTGTTTTTTATCGGAGCTACACTTGGCAGTGCACTCAGTGGCCTTATCCCACTTCCGCTTGGATTATTAGCTGCGATGGGCTTTGTTGCCGTATTCTCTGGTGCTACAAATACACCCTTGGCTTGCATCATTATGGGCTATGAACTTTTCGGCGTCCAACCTGTTGTTTTTATAACAATTGCTTGTATAACCGCATTTATATTCTCCGGGAAAAAAGGAATTTATGTTGCCCAGAAAGGTGGAATTAAAGAAAAATTGTATCGAAAATTGAATTTGTAATACAGTCAATATAGAAAAAAGCATAAAACCAAGCTGTGTTTTATGCTTTTTTCTATATTTTTTCTGAAAGGCTTACAATAATTTACCTTGCAAAAAGAATGCTGCAACGGTAAAATAAATAATCAATCCCGAAACGTCCACTAACGTTGCTACAAAGGGCGCAGATGCCGTGGCTGGATCCAATCCAAATCGACGCAAGATAAATGGAATAAATGAACCAGACAGCGTTCCCCACAACACGATAAACACCAATGACACTGCTACTGTAAGACCTATGGCAATCCAATAAGGACCGTAGTCATACAGACCAAGAAAATGCCAGGCCAGTATCCGTAGGAAACCAATAGTACCTAATATCCCGCCCAAAATCAATCCGGAAGAAACTTCCCTTTTCATCACATACCACCAATCTTTGAGTTTCAATTCCCCCAAAGCCATGGCACGAATAATAAGTGACGCAGCCTGTGAACCTGAATTTCCACCACTGGAAATAATTAGAGGGACAAACAATGCCAATACAACTGCCTTTTCCAGCTCTCCTTCAAAAAATCCCATGGCTGACGCCGTAAGCATCTCACTGAAAAATAGTATAATAAGCCATCCCGCCCTTTTTTGCACGAGCTGAAGCAATGGTGTCTTAGTATAAGCCAGATCCAATTCCTCCATCCCCCCAAATCTTTGAATATCTTCGGTGTCACGGTCTTCGATCCGGTCCAACACATCATCAAATGTCACAATCCCGACCAATACACCAGCTTCGGTAACAATCGGTAAGGCACTTCGGTCGTATTTTTGGAAAATTTCGAAGGCTTCCTCCATGGGGGTGGAGGCTTTAATAGCCGCAAAATTATAATCGATTAAGTCCGAAATCTTTGTAGATCCATCAGATAATAGTAACTGACCGATTTTCAAATCATCAATCAACACATTTTTCTCGTCAACGACATAAATGAAATTGAGCGTTTCAGCTTTTCTTCCAAAGACTTTAATGTGCCGAAAGACATCATCCACCGTATAATAAGGACGTACCTGCACATACATTGGTGTCATCAACCGGGCAATACTATCCTCTTTATATCCGATCAGCTCCAGAGCCATCTGCTTTTCACGCTCGTTCAAGAGATTAATCAAATATTTAATTAGATCATCCGGCAATTCAGAAAGCAATTCGTTTCGCGTATCCGGCTTTAGATTATTCAGCAATTCGGACAACTCCTGCTCGGTCATTGATTTAATCAATGTATATTGGACATCTACTTCCAAAAAAGAAAAAATCTCCAATCTATCCTCTAACGGATAGTCCATAAAATATTGATGTTGCTCACCTTTATTAAGACGCGATATTTCTTCCGCAATATCGGCCGGGTGTAATGCTGAATTTTGTTCCATTGGAAGAAAGTTTTAATGGATTTAGCGCAAAAGTACCTTATTTTGTATGATATCCAATCATCTACAAAAGTATTTTTTAACGAAGAAAGACCCAATATTTATTTAAATAGGTTGCAAACTGATTTTACTTTATTATTAAGCTACAAAAAGAGTGCAGATTTTACAAAATCTTAAAAATTAATTAATCCAGGATCAAGTTCCACAGCGTCCATATTTGGTCTGAATAATCGGGCAGTTAACGTTCCTTCAAGTTTTATTTCACCTTGACTTACTTTGAGCCAGCTTCCTTCCCGAAGTCCGACGACAGGTTGCGAATTAAATTGATGAAACTCTTGGATACGGGTTTCCCGGGTTTCTCCTTTATGTGTCGAATTCATATCCGGATCCAAAAAATGCGGATTAATATTAAAAGGCAAAAATCCCAAAGCATTAAAACTAGGTGGATAGACAATAGGCATATCGTTGGTTGTACCAATTGTCAATCCAGTCAGATTAGATCCCGCGGAAGTACCTACATAGGGAGTTCCATTCCCTACCTGTACACGTAGTTGATGCACAAGATCCAGATCATACAAGGTCTTCAACAACAAAAATGTATTTCCCCCACCAACAAAAATTGCCTTTGCTTCCTGGATAGCCTTTTTCTTGTTCTCAAATTCATGTAATCCGGTTACCTTTATATTCTTATCGCGGAGAGCCTCCTGAACTTTCGCCGTGTACGCATCAAAAGAAATTCCGGATGGTCGGGCAAAAGGAACAAATAGCAGCTCATCCGATGCAATAAACTTTACAAAATCCTCTTTAATATATTCCAAGAATTCACTACCATGGACGGTACTTGTGCTTACGACCAATAAATTATAAACTGGATTGATCACCATATCTTATTTCTTAATATTATTAAACAAAAAAATGTACCTTTGGCTTCATTTATAACGAAGCCAAAGGTACATTTTTAGTTCCTGATTCTTTATTTTTTATCTGCAGACTTTTTCTCCGTACTCAATCTTTTATTTTCTTGCAGCGCTTTATGTAAAAGATATTCTATCTGCCCGTTAACACTCCTAAACTCATCCGCAGCCCATTTTTCCAATGCTTTGTACATTTGGTCATCGAGCCGCAACATAAAGTTCTTTTTATCTGCCATTTTATTCAGTTTATTGATACAAAGTACCGGTATTTACAATTGGGGTTGCAGCCTTTTCTCCACAAAGTACGACCATAAGATTACTGACCATAGCTGCTTTTTTCTCATTGTCCAATTCTACTATATCTTTTTCGGACAGTTTTTTTAGGGCCATTTCAACCATTCCTACCGCACCATCTACAATCTTGGAACGTGCAGCAACGATTGCAGCCGCTTGTTGCCTTTGTAGCATCGCCCCAGCAATTTCGGATGCATAAGCCAAATGGCTAATTCTAGCTTCTTTAATAATAACTCCCGCAGGTGCTAGACGATCGGCCAGCTCCTGCTCGAGGATATGATTAACGGTATCCCCTCCCTCACGCAAAGTGATCTCAGCCCCTTCATCCTCGAGGTTATCATAAGGAAAACTTCCAGCAAGATGCCGCACAGCAGCCTCACTTTGCGTACGTACGTAGGAAGTATAGTTACTAACATCATAAGCGGCTTTATAGGTATCCCCTACCTGCCATACAATGACCGCACCTATCTCAATCGGATTTCCCATCTTATCATTTACTTTCAACGTTTGCCCCTGTAAGTTGTCCGAACGTAGACTGATCTTAATGGTAGAATATAGTGGATTGACAAAAAACAATCCGTTTTCTTTTACTGTTCCAACGTATTTACCAAAGAAATTCAAAACACGTGAATGATTTGGATTAATAATCATCAATCCCTTCAGGATAAAAAATGTCCCGATCATCAAGAAGACGCCAAGTACAACATAAAGCGAACTTGTATCGACATTGGCAAACGAAAATATGGCAGCTATAAAAGAAACTACCGCAATCAACAGGGCTAAATAGCCCGACATAGGTTTAATCAACTTTTCCATAATTTATTAATATATATTTGATATCATTTTAATATCATAAATATAGCAAAAAATAATTCATATTTCAAAGCCAAAATTTTTATTATTATTTTTGATTATGCTCAAAAAGTCTTTTTTACCACTTGTGAATGCCAATACCAAAACGCTTATCCTTGGATCATTGCCGGGTGACCGATCATTGGAGCAAAATGAATATTATGCACATCCGCAAAATCGCTTTTGGAAAGTGATCCGGCATTTATATAATAGCCCAGATGCGACAAACTATGCTGACAAAGTAAACCTGCTAGTGGACAATGGTATTGGCCTTTGGGATGTATGCGCTGAAGCTTCTCGTCCCGGCAGCATGGATTTAGCCATCAAAGACGAAAGTCCCAATCCAATTATAGCTCTGCTTGAGGCAAACCCCAGGATCAAACTGGTCGTTTTTAATGGACAGAAGGCCTACAACTTATACCTAAAGTATTTTGAAAAAAAGGATAATATTACTTATATATGTCTCCCCAGCACAAGCCCTGCTAATGCAAAAACCAACCTCGAAAAACTCATCATACATTGGCGAGCGATCATAAGTGATTAAATTACGTAAATAAGGTTCGTTAATTCAGTGCTATTGCTTATTTTTGCGCTAAGATGTCAGATTTAAAATACAATCAACGAGGTGTATCCGCTGGAAAAGAGGATGTGCACAATGCGATAAAAAATATCGACAAGGGTCTGTTTCCCAAAGCATTCTGTAAAATCATTCCCGATATTTTGGGTGGAGATCAGGACTGGTGCAATATTATGCATGCTGATGGTGCTGGCACCAAATCTTCTCTAGCTTATGTCTATTGGAAAGAAACAGGAGATATTTCGGTTTGGAAAGGCATTGCACAAGATGCAATTATCATGAATATTGACGATTTACTCTGTGTTGGAGCAACCGATAATATTCTGCTATCATCCACAATCGGACGGAATAAAAATCTTATTCCTGGCGAAGTTATCGCAGAAATCATTAATGGTACAGAAGAAATATTGTCCGAACTTCGTGATTTAGGTATCGGTATTTATTCAACCGGCGGTGAAACTGCAGACGTTGGCGATCTTGTACGTACAATAATTGTTGATAGCACAGTGACATGTCGTATGAAACGTGAAGATGTTATTTCAAATCACAAAATCAAAGGTGGCAATGTAATTGTCGGTTTGGCATCCAATGGAAAAGCGAACTATGAGAAAGCCTATAATGGTGGGATGGGTTCCAATGGTTTGACCTCAGCGCGTCATGACGTTTTTAACAAAAAAGTAGCAGAGAAATATCCAGAAGCATATGACCCTGCAGTTCCATACGAACTTGTTTTTGCAGGAAGCCAAGACTTAACCAGTGACATCGTAGTTGAAACGGGCGAAAAAGTGACAGCGGGTAAACTCGTACTTTCGGCGACACGTACCTATGCTCCTATTATTAAAAATATATTAGATAAGTATCGTTCTCAAATTGATGGAATGGTGCATTGTTCAGGTGGAGCGCAAACTAAAGTCCTGCACTTTGTTGACAATGTACATATCATTAAAGACAATCTTTTCCCGATCCCGCCGCTCTTCGAATTGATACAGAAAGAATCTAATACAGACTGGAAAGAGATGTATAAGGTATTTAATATGGGACACCGTATGGAATTATATGTACCTGAAGCTATTGCTGCGGACATTATTACCATCTCTGAGTCGTTCGGCGTTCCAGCGCAAATTATCGGTCGTGTGGAAGAGGCAACTTCTAAAAAAGTAACGATTACATCTCCTTTTGGAGAATTTATTTACGAATAAAATAGGAATGCACCAACCTCTATTGAAGAGATTGGTGCATCTATTCCATTTGGTTTAAATGAAAGAAAAACTTCTCGTGGGTTGGAAAGAGACCCTAGATTTACCTGAATTAGGAATATTTGGCATAGAAGCAAAAATCGATACCGGTGCCGCTTCATCTGTTTTGCATTGTAATTCCTATAAAATCGTGAATGAAGACGGTCAGGACTGGATTCTCTGTGAACTAATTACCAATTTCGAGACCGAAGAAACCAAAGTTCTAAAATTACGGCTTTACAAAACTAAACTGGTTAAAAGTTCATTTGGTCAGGAGGAAAAGCGTTACTACATCCGAACCACAGCGAAACTTTATGATCAAGTTTTCAGTATCAAGATTTCATTTCGAAATCGCTCGAAAATGACTTACCCGATGCTTTTAGGAAAGAACTTTCTATATCGAAGATTTTTGGTCGATGTCTCCAAAGAAAATCTCTCCTTGAAGTCCCCGTCAAAATAAAAACAAATAGCAAAGCTATTTTGTTATCTTAGCACAAAAATATATTCAATATACAAACCGTGAAAATTGCCGTATTATCGACAGTAAAGAGTTTATACTCAACTCGTCGTCTCGTAGAAGCTGCCCAACAAAGAGGACACGAATGTGTTGTCATCGACCACAGTAAGTGTTACGTTGGCATTCAACAAGGTAAACCAAGTATTCATTACAAAGGACAGGATCTCAGTGGCATTGACGCTATTATTCCCCGAATAGGCGCTTCGGTTACCTTTTATGGTTCGGCTATCGTTAGACAATTTGAGGTGATGGATGTAATTTCCGCAAATCCAAGTCAAGCGATTACCAGATCCAGAGATAAATTGAGATGTCTGCAGATCTTGTCCGGTGCAGGTATTGGACTTCCGATTACGGGCTTTGCTCGTACAGCATCCGATGTCGACGATCTGATCAGTATGGTCGGCGGCGCTCCATTAGTGATTAAACTATTGGAAGGTACACAGGGGATTGGTGTTGTTTTAGCAGAAACTAAGAAAGCAGCTTCGTCTGTTATAGAGGCCTTCTACGGCCTTGGAAATAATATTTTGATACAAGAGTTCATCAAAGAGTCGAAAGGCTCTGATATCCGGGCTTTTGTGGTTGACGGAAAAGTTGTGGGAGCGATGAAACGTACGGCTAAAGAAGGTGAATTTCGATCAAACATACACCGGGGTGGCACAGCGCAGGTCATACGCCTAAGTAAGGCCGAAAGAGAGACTGCAATTGCTGCTGCAGCCCAATTGGGGCTTACGGTATGTGGTGTGGATATGATTCCTTCAGATCGCGGACCGCTGGTCCTGGAGGTGAATTCCTCCCCTGGGCTGGAAGGTATAGAAAAAGCCACAAAAAAGGACATTGCTTCTGAAATCATTCAGTACATCGAAAGACAATATGAAATGAAGCAGGCACAAATGCCTAAAGTGGTGAAGAAAAAGAAAAAGAGAGAGAGTAAACTATAATATCTCCGGATTAAAAGATAAAAGGGTTGACTGTGTACGCAGGCAGCCCTTTTATCTTTTTAGACAGCCAGATTTTTACTCCATAAAGATTATTAATGATCCTTAAATTAAGCTACAGTTAAGTCCAAATTTTACTTATCTTAGGTTAAATTATTAATTGATGAAAAGATTTAGCCATCTTCTACTAGCTTTTGTACTCGTACTAGCTGCATTCTCTTGGTCATTTAGCCAAACATCCATCCAAAAAACAGCATCACCGACTTGGCTTCGGTCCGTCACAAAAAAGCCCATAAAACCAAATTTGGATGATATTAGTGATGGGTATTACTATGAATTAATCGAGCATCAAATAAACTTAGCGAGCCAAACAAAATATTATAAGGACATAAAAGTATTATTTGATCAAAGTGGAATCGAAAATCTGGGACAAGTTCAGGTAACTTTTGATCCGCATTTCCAAAAACTTCAATTACATGAGTTGAAGATCATTCGTAACGGGAAAGATATTAACTTATTACCGCAAGCAAAATTCAATCTCCTGGCATCCGAAACGGAGCTTTCGAGGTCTATCTACAATGGAAGTCAGATGGCCCATTGTGTCCTGGAGGATTTGCGTAAAGACGACAAGATTGTATTTGCTTATTCAATAATTGGTGCAAACCCTGTATTTGAAAACAAATTTTTCGACACCTATTATTTACGCGGCTATGAGCCTACCGGCTTGGTTCATCTCAATTATATTGTACCTCAAGGTCGTAAACTTCAATTCAAAAGTTTCAATGGGGCTCCAGAAGTACAACAACAATCCACAGGAAGTACGACCAATTTCTTTTGGGAATTGACCGAAGATAAAACAGTACAATACGAAAATTATAGTCCGGCTTGGTATAGCCCTTTAAAATATATCCAGTGTTCAGAATTCAATACTTGGCTGGAGGTAGATCAATGGAACAATAGAATCAATCCCATCCCACAGATTGCTCCGTCAAGCGCACTTCAAACTTTCGTTAATCAACTGTGGAAAGAGTCAAACGGGCAACCCTATATGTACCTAAAAAAGGCCTGTGACTTTGTACAAAACGAAATACGCTATATGGGTATTGAGATGGGCGAATATTCACACCGGGCAAATGTACCTGAAAAAGTGTTTTCTCAGCGCTACGGCGATTGCAAAGATAAGTCAATGCTGCTGGCGACAATACTTAAAAACAAGAACATTGGCGTAGGACTGGTATTAGCCAATACCTATAAGGATCGCGGGCTACAAGAAGAACTCCCATCGCCTTATGCTTTCAACCACATGGTTATTGAGGTGAATGTCGACGGACGTTACCAATATATAGATCCAACCATCACCAATCAAGGTGGAGATATCAAAAACAGATATTTCCCTGCCTATGGAAAAGTACTCTCATCGATGGGTAAAGGGAAACTGACAGATGTACCGCAGAATATTACCGGAAATATTAAAGTCAGGGAAACATTGACACTTGAAGGCAAATTCGAAGCTACCCTTGATGTACAAACTATCTATCTCGGCAACGAAGCGGACAATATGCGTACTTATTTTCAAAGTAGTGCCAAAAACGATATACAGAAGCAATACCTGGAGTACTATGCGAAAACCTATCCCAAAATCAATAAAATCACCAATGTCCAATATAAAGATGATATTGAAAACAATCGTGTGGAGATCATCGAAAAATACAAAATAAAAAATATCGGAAAAGCAGAAAACGGATCTTCTAAAAAATATATTTCCATGTTGGGCACAAATATCAACGACAAGCTGCCCGAAATTATGGAAGATCGTATAGCTCCACTAAGCCTGCCTTTCCCAAATGATATCGAATATGAAATCTACGTGGTTAACAAGGGGAAAAAACTATTTGGCAGCCATAGAGAAAATAGTTTTTTCGACCGTAATGCCTACGTATTCGGTAAAACATTGGAGATAAATCCAGATAGTATTAAGATTGCTTATACCTTAGGTTTTCATGAACCCTTTGTTGAACAAAAAGATATGAAACAGTATTATACGGATTTTGCTGATCGCGACAATATCTTTTTCAATGGTTTTTATCTTGACGCTGACGGATATGCGACAGATGGAATAACGAACTTGGGTACACCCACATCATCGAAGGAGATTAATTGGTTCACCCTGCTTTTATTCATCGTCTCGGTACCGACTGTGATCTGGTATATTGTTAAAAAGTATAACAAGAACAAACCGATTATCATCAAACCCTATGATGAGGTTTATTACGATCAAATAGGTGGATGGATGATCGTACTCCTTATTGTGTTATTTATCAATATATTGACTTTATCTGGTATATTTTTCTTCCAGCAGTCCTTTTATAATTTAAACACCTGGAAAGCAGTTGATCAGGTAGACGGTATTTCATCCTTTTCATATAAAATTCTACTGCTAGTAGAAATGATTGGTAACGTATTGATCCTTGCTGGTTTGATTTATAGCGCTATCCTACTGATCAAAAAAAGGGATATTTTTGCCCAGACCTTCTTTATCGTCGCTCTATTTATGGCCATATTCTGTACAATGGACGGAATTTCATACTATTTTATTTTCAACGGATATTTAGATAAAACAGAAGACCTATTCACGACCTACAAAGACAATATTAGAGCGATCCTCTTTTTCTGTATCTGGGGAACTTACGCATATAACTCCGAACGTGTCAAAGGTACCTGTCTTCGAACATATGACGATGAAAATCCTATGCAGCGACCCATAACTCCTCACCCTTTTGATCAGGATTTCCTAAAGCCCTATCCCATACAAGAACAAAATACGGAAACTGCATCCGGAGAATATAAAACACAAAAAGACGAAGTAGATCAGGAGCAGCCAGATGATAATCAAAATAAAAAATAGATGCTATTTTTTCAACAAAAAAGGGTTTTGCATGATATCATGCAAAACCCTTTTTTGTTGGTGCCTTTTCAGCTATTTCATCTTCATCACCATATTATCAGCTCCCTCGGTAGATACCTTTACTTGGCCTGATTTGTTTTTAGTCGACTTGTAGTGAACGTGATTTTTAACACCTTCAATTTGCACTGTCTCTAAAGAGCCAATATTAACCATATTGTCTGCGCCCTCTATTGTAACAGTTGACACGTCGTTTCCAGTTACTGTATTACCTTTACCCTCAATAATAACTTTACTAACATTACCACGTATCACAACCTTATTATCGGCACCTTCTATTTGGATTGTCTCTCCTCCCTTTGCCTCTATTGTCCGGGTGTTACCCACACCCTCAATTGAAATAACTTTCCCTTGTTGATCAGATACAACTTTTATTGGAGCTTTATAACCTGGCCCCTTAGCCATAACCATACCACCTAATAAAAGAAGTGAAAATCCAAATGCGATAGTTCTTGTTTTCATAATTTTATATTTATAGCTACTTGTACAAAAATCAAACCTAACATTGAGGGAGAATGGTTATTACATCTAGTTTGATAATTTCAGTTGTTCAAAGGAGGCTATAGGGCCACCGACAAATAAAATACGATGAGCAGCTCCTCGCTATACATACAAACATCGTCCAAAAAAGACTACAGTGATCGAAGAGGTAACAAGTGACAACAAAAAAAGGAGCCCAAAGGCTCCTTTAATATCTCTAACAAATTGACAGCGGATTAAAAACTCTATTTTACTGCGTCTACAACTGCTTTGAAAGCTTCTGGGTTATTTAAAGCTAAATCAGCTAAAACCTTACGGTTCAAACCAATGTTTTTAGCGTTTAATTTACCGATCAATTGGGAATAAGAAATTCCGTGTTGACGAGCTCCAGCGTTGATACGTTGAATCCATAAAGCTCTAAACTCGCGTTTTTTGGTTTTACGATCGCGGTAAGCGTATTGTAAACCTTTTTCTACTGTATTTTTAGCAATAGTATAAACTTTGCTACGTGATCCAAAGTAACCTTTTGCAAGGCCTAGGATTTTTTTGCGTCTTCTTCTTGAAGCTACTGCGTTAACCGAACGTGGCATATTTTTAAAATTAGTTTGGTAAAAGGTGTCATGTATTTCAATGAACTTACGACCCTGTACCCGGTTAAAAAATTATTATTAAATAAAATCGAATAAAACTTATTTACCGATAGCAAGCATACGTTTTACGTTGCCCATGTCGCCATCAGATACATAACTTGTTTGTGTTAAGTTACGTTTACGTTTTGTGCTCTTTTTTGTCAAGATGTGGCTTTTGAAAGCGTTTTTTCTTGCAATTTTACCTGTTCCAGTCAATTTGAAACGTTTCTTTGCGCTGGAATTGGTTTTAACTTTTGGCATAATACTTATAAATTTTATATCAATCTGTTAGAATTCTTATTATTTTTTAGGAGCCTTTGGAGCTACTGTTAAAAACATACGTTTCCCTTCTAATTTGGGTAAAAGTTCTACTTTACCGTAATCTTCTAGTGCCTGAGCGAAGCGTAACAACAAGATCTCACCTTGATCTTTGTGTACGATAGCACGACCTTTGAAGTGTACGTACGCACGTACTTTCTCACCACTCTCAAGAAACTTAATCGCATGTTTCAATTTGAAATCAAAATCATGTTCACCAGAGTTAGGTCCGAAACGAATTTCTTTGATAACAGTCTGTTTTGCATTAGCTTTGATTTCCTTTTGTTTCTTCTTCTGTTCGTAAACAAACTTACTGTAGTCGATAATCTTACAAACCGGCGGTACAGCATTTGGCGAAATCTCCACTAAATCAAGTTCCAACTCATCAGCCAACTCTAACGCTTTACGCGTAGGGAAAACTCCTTGTTCCACATTATCTCCTACCAAACGTACCTCAGGTACCTTGATTAACTCATTAATGCGGTGATCTGGTTCTTTCTTTCTCATTGGTGGTCTTGGACCACCGGGTCTTTTTAATGCCAAATGTTTAAAAATTAAACGGTTATTTCCTTAATTAATATATCTCTAAATTCGTCAGCAGTCATAGTGCCTAATTCTACTGAGCCATGTTTACGTACAGAAACTGTGCCATTTTCCACCTCTTTTTCCCCTACAATCAACATATAAGGAAGCTTTTTCACTTCGGCGTCTCTGATTTTTCTGCCTACCTTCTCGTCACGTAAGTCTATCAGTCCGCGAATATCGGAATTATTTAGCGAATTCAAAACATTTTGCGCATATTCTTCGTATTTTTCTGACACTGGCAAGACGATAAATTGCTCAGGCGCAAGCCATAACGGAAATTGTCCCGCACAATGCTCGATCAATACGGCCACAAAACGCTCCAACGATCCAAATGGCGCACGGTGAATCATCACTGGACGATGTTTCATATTGTCACTTCCAGTATACTCTAATTCAAAACGTTCCGGCAAATTGTAATCAACTTGAATAGTACCCAACTGCCATTTACGTCCCAGGGCATCTTTTACCATGAAATCCAATTTCGGTCCATAGAAAGCTGCTTCACCATATTCCACAACTGTCGGCAAACCTTTTTCTTCAGCAGCCTCAATAATTGCAGATTCGGCCAAAGCCCAATTTTCATCGGTTCCGATATATTTAGTACGGTTTTCAGGATCACGCAACGATACCTGTGCAGTATAGTCATTAAATCCTAAAGCACCAAATACATAAAGAACGAGGTCGATTACTTTTTTAAACTCATCTTTTACCTGATCCGGACGACAGAACAAGTGTGCATCATCCTGAGTAAACCCACGCACACGAGTTAGACCATGCAACTCACCAGATTGCTCGTAACGATATACAGTACCAAATTCAGAAAAACGAACAGGTAAATCTTTATACGAACGAGGTTTAACTTTATAGATCTCACAGTGATGTGGACAATTCATCGGTTTCAACAAAAATTCTTCACCTTCGATAGGTGTTTTAATCGGCTGAAATGAATCCGCACCATATTTTTCATAGTGACCAGAAGTCACATACAATTGTTTATGACCAATATGTGGAGTAACTACAGGCTCATATCCTGAGTTCAATTGCGCTTTTTGCAAAAAATCAATTAATTTTTGACGTAGCGCAGCCCCTTTTGGTAACCATAAAGGCAATCCTGCACCAACTTTTTCTGAAAATGCAAAAAGTTCCAGTTCCTTACCTAACTTACGGTGGTCACGTTTTTTTGCTTCTTCGATGAACTTCAGATATTCAGTGAGTTCCGATGCTTTTGGAAAAGTTACCCCATAGATACGCGTTAACTGTTTACGAGATTCATCACCTCGCCAATACGCACCAGCGACGTTAGTTAATTTTATGGCTTTAATAAACCCTGTGTTTGGAATATGAGGACCACGGCACAAATCTGTAAATTCTCCTTGAGTATAGAATGTAATCTTTCCATCCTCCAAATCTTTAATCAGATCGAGCTTATACTCATCCCCTTTTTCAGTAAAATACGCTAAGGCATCTGACTTCGAAACAGCTTTACGCTCAAAAGTCTCTTTACGTTTGGCAAGTTCCAACATCTTGTCTTCAATAGCCTTAAAGTCATCCGAAGAAAATTCGCAATCGCCAAAATCAACGTCATAGTAAAATCCAGTTTCAATAGCCGGACCAATACCGAATTTAATCCCTGGATATAAAGCTTCCAAAGCCTCAGCCAATAAGTGAGCCGAAGAATGCCAAAAAGTAGATTTTCCTTTTGTATCATTCCAGGTTAACAACTTAACACTAGAATCTTCTTCAATAGCACGGGCAGAATCCCATACCTCACCATTCACCTCAGCCGCAAGAACATTTCTCGCTAACCCTTCAGAAATTGATAAAGCAATTTCTGCTGCAGTGATTCCTTTTTGATATTCTCTAACGGAACCATCAGGTAGTGTAATTTTAATCATTTACAACTATGATTTTTATATTGTTAAAAAATAGAAAACACAAAACAACATGTACAATTATGTTATTACACTTATGTTTTCAATAAATAAATTGTGAAACAAATTTAGCAAAAATTCTGGTAATAAACAGTTTTTTTATGATCTCTTACCCCTTTTGAACAATCCATCCCTTTTTATGTCCAAGTTTATTTTTTAAACAAAACACCTATCTGCTGTTAATGAAACCTAAGATCGTCATTAATTTTTCAACCCAATAAAAATGACACGAATTCTACCGAAAACAACAAGAGAAATTGAGCATATCATTAATATTTGCTACTTTTGCAGACTCAAATTTTAACTATGTCGAATCAAGTACCAGAAGACGGAACACGATTACCTTTGATGGAAGAATTTTACACCATTCAAGGGGAAGGTTACCACACCGGGACTGCTGCTTATTTCATCAGATTAGGTGGTTGCGATGTTGGATGCCATTGGTGCGATGTAAAAGAAAGCTGGGATGCATCTATCCATCCGCTTACAGCTGCAGATTCAATTATTGAAAATGCAAAAAAATATCCTGCTAAAACAGTTGTTATCACAGGAGGCGAACCTCTTATCTATAATCTGGACTACCTCACAAAAGGTCTCCACGCTGCGGGCATAAAAACTTTTATTGAAACATCTGGCGCTTATCCTTTAAGTGGAGAATGGGATTGGATATGCCTGTCTCCGAAAAAATTCAAAGCCCCAAGAAAAGACGTCCTCGATGCCGCAGGTGAACTCAAAGTTATTGTTTTCAATAAAAGTGATTTTGCCTGGGGAGAAGAATATGCACAATTAGTTGGACCAAATTGCAGATTATACCTTCAGCCCGAATGGTCCAAATCCAAAGAAATGACCCCGTCTATTATTGACTATGTCAAGGAAAATCCAAAATGGGATATCTCCCTACAGACACACAAATTTCTAAATATTCCGTAACCAGAATATAAAAATAATCAAAGCAAAAAAGCATTCAATCTACTTAGATTGAATGCTTTTTTTTATGGTGACTTATATTAGTCTTCTATTCAACAAAATCTAAATCACTTTACATATTCCTTTATAAACGTATCAAGTTCAAGTGTTTTGGTCTCCTCCCCTTCTTTATCTCTTACCAAAACTTTACCTGTACTATCTACATCCAAAAATAATAGACTAGGATTAATAATAATTTTCCCATTCTCATCCAACAAACCTATTTTCCCATCTTCCGAGAACATCAAATAATTATTTAAAAACTTACTTATATTTTCCTTCTTATCGAGCAAAACCTTTCCCTCTTGTGTGACCAATCCAAAATTTCCATCTTTTTGAAAAATAGCCAATCGTTCAGTCGCTGGAGTAAGCCAGTCAAATCCCGTTTTATTTACCTTGTTCCCCTTTTTGTCTAACAACCAGAAGTAATTATCCTTGTCTGAAACGATGGCAATCCGATCATTAAAATAGGCCAATGAAAAAAGTGAACACGGCAAAACCTCTTGTCCCGTTGAACTCTTTATCCCATAATATTCATCATTCGTATCATTATCTTTCACCATCACCCATTTAAGTGACTTATCCAGGGGAAAAGTATCCTCAAACAAACTTACATCCTCGCCTTCTTCCGTATGACTACTCCCTGATATATCCACAACTTTAACATCCTGAGGCAATTGAAAGCCTTCTACAGTTGAAACATTCGATACTTTAGTTGTCTCAAAACCCAAATCTGTATTTTGGCCCAACGACAGTTTAAGCACCGCTCCCGGGAGATCATTTACAAATGAAAAAGCAGTCATGTAGTATGTTGGCACCGCCTCAGAATACCAAACAGTTGCTTCCGCAGAATCCGCCTGATTTTTGATAAATAATTTTGCTTTTTTACAGGTCACACCAGCGACATCTTCAATCTCTCCTAAATCCTGTATCCATACATAGGGCCCTTCAGATTCTTTTAGTCTGTTACTAACAATTTTATAAGAAGGGTGATAAGATTCTGCTGTTACAATATCATCTCCTGTTGAAAAAGAATATGTTTTTGCCAATTTTCTATTCAAAATAGCATGCTCTTTCTGATTGACAACAGCTGAAGAATAATTGGCATCTGCTAAGACTTCAACATTCTTGTAGGCCGTCTTCCCTTTCAGAAAAGGCTCGTAAAACTCTTTTGCAAACTCTGGAATCTCATTTTCAAATTTTTCGGGTGAAATCTCACCTTTAAACACAAATTCCATCTGCCATTGTTTATCTTGCCCATGCACTACAGGAATAGACAATCCAAACAACAACGCTACTTTGAATAAATTCTTCATAAGAATGATAAATATGTAGCTAAATAACAAAAGATAGACCAAAAAGCCTATCCTTCCGCTATATTTTTTATTTAATTGCTTTTATCCCTTTCAATTTTTCATAAAAAAGACAAAAAAAAACAGTAAATCTTATATGAACTAGAATTACAATAATACAGTCTGTTTTGTTTTCACGGCTTCGTCACAAGCAAGCGCTATACGTAAACTATTGACCGCATCTTCCATGGAAGAAGACAGATCAATATCCCCAAGGATGGCCTGCTGAAAAAAGCGTTGTTCCCTGTTACACAACTCCTGATGATCTGGCTCATCGGCCAAGTTCACCCACTCATCTTTTTTAAAAAATTCATTATTCGCGTCTAAATCAGCATAGTGTACACGTAGACTTTCTGTTTGTGTATGCGCCGCCACAGAATCCGATTTACCCTCGTTGCTTGCTTTGTCAGCAACAATGGATACCGAACCCTTGGGACCGAAAACATCTTTTACAAAAAAGGCATTTTGACTCACCATAGGTCCCCAGCCCGCTTCGTACCAACCTACAGAACCGTCCTCAAAATGCAACTGAAGCTGACCATAATTATAGTTCCAATCTGGAATATCGTCCGTAAGCCGGGCGCCTATCGCCGAAACACGTACCGGCTTGACACCTACCATCTGACACATGACATCGATATAATGTACACCACAATCAACTATTGGACTTAGGCTAGACATCAAATTGCGATGGACATTCCACATGTAACCATGGCTTTGTTGATTAAGATTCATACGCATAACCAAAGGTTTCCCCATAGTCTTCGAAAGCTCAATAAATTTCATCCATGAGGGATGATAACGAAGAATATACCCTACAACCAGTTTTTTATTATACTTTATGGCGGCATTCACAACCTCTTCTGCCGATGTGACATCTTCAGCTAAAGGCTTCTCAATAAAAACATGAGCCCCCGATTCGAAAGCCTTAATAGCATAATCTTTATGTGTATCAGGATAGGTCGCAATACAGACAGCATCAGGTTTAGTTTGCTCCAATGCCTCTTCGTATGATTCGAAAAGCGCATAATCAGCACCTAACTCCGTATTAAGCTTATGTTTACTATCCCCTCTAGCGACCAAGCCAACAATCTCAAATCCATCCAAGTCGTGGTAGGCCTTCGCATGGGAAGCTCCCATATTACCACAACCTACAACCAATATTTTTATCACTTGCATCAATTATTCATTTAAACTTATTTCTATTTTATTTTCTTAACCCATCCAATGCAAAGGCCGACCCAGCCCCCAATACTGCCCCAGCGAGTACATCCGTTGGATAATGCACACCAAGATACATTCTGGAATAACCAACACTACCCGCCCAAAGTAAAGACGGAGCAACAACATACCATTTTGAGTACGCACGGGACAAGCTTGAAGCTGTTGCAAAAGCTGATGACGTATGGCCTGAAGGAAAAGAATAGCCACCGGCCGTACGAACAGATATAAAGTTCGGATATTTTTTAAAGGGCCGACTCCGCTTGATCAGATGTTTTATTCCGACATTAACCAATGCCGTCACAGCGGTACTACTCGCCACATACAGTGCATTTTGACGCATTGCCTTATCGTTATTGATAGCACCAGCAACCAATAGACCAACAGGCACAGCAACCTGCACACAGTTGTTGATATCAGAGAGTACTTTAAAAGTCTGTGTCTGGGGGTCAGATCTTGTCTCAGCTATAGATTCCAAAATACGAATATCTAACGTAGAAGCCGGTTTTTCCTGAGCAATTGCAGTACCCGTCAGGCATGTCACCCAGCTCATTAAAATAAATACTATTCTTTTCATCTACTATAGATTATTTTTGACATGATATTTGACTTTTTCAACTGCTTAATATTTTAATCAATAGAAGCTGTTACGAACAATGTATTTTCCGAGAGCTCCAATAGATGCAGTTTATGAGCAACATTAAGCTAAAAAAAACTTCACTTCCTAAAAATAAGGAAATTTCCAATAGTTGCCAGTCTATGTCTCAAACTTTATAGAAAATAATACGAAATTTTAAAAATCTGACGCCCCAACAGAACTAATCTTTTAACTTTTTAAAATGATAATTTTGTATTTCCCATTAATTTACTATACATTTGCTATCAGTTATTAATACAAACATGATCTATACCTACGTATATCATTTTCATTTGCATCATCGCCATGTGGCGATATGTTAATTTAATGTGTTCTTACGTAGAATACCCTCCCTCTAGTTTGATTTCTTATTATTAATAATTTACTGCTAACATTTATAAAGCGTTGAAAAATCTTAAAATTGCTATCCAAAAATCGGGTAGGTTAAACGAAAAATCTGTTCAATTACTGAAAAATTGTGGTTTAGATTTCGAAAACTACAAAAGCTCCTTGATTACTACTGTAGGCAACTTCCCTTTAGAAATATTATTTCTTAGAGATGATGACATCCCAGGCTATGTCGAACAGGGAATAGCCGACCTTGGTATTGTTGGTGAAAATATCATCGACGAAACAGAATCAAAAGTGGAATATATCAAACGACTTGGTTTTGGAAAATGTACCTTAAAATTAGCTATACCAAAAGATAGCTCTATTCAAGATATCAAAGACCTTAATGGCAAAGCGATCGCAACCTCCTATCCCAATATCCTTAAAAATTTTCTCGACGATTACCAAATCAATGCGGATATACGATTGATATCTGGATCAGTGGAAATTTCGCCTGGATTAGGACTTAGCGATGCAATATGTGATATCGTTTCCACAGGTGGAACATTGAAAAGTAATGGTCTAAAACCCTTTGCTGATGTCAAAAATTCCGAAGCTATTCTGGTTGGTAGAAAGGGACTCGAAGGAAATGAAATCCTTGCCGAATTAGTTCAGCGTATAGAATCGGTTCTATTGGCTAAAGAAACCAAATATGTGGTATTGAATGTCGAGAAAAAGAACCTTCCTGCCATCACTTCTTTATTACATGGGGTAAAGAGTCCAACTGTAGTTCCATTAGCGGAAGAAGGCTGGGTAGCAGTACACACCGTAATTACAGAAGACGATTTTTGGGACAAAATCAATAAATTAAAAGCAGAGGGTGCCCAAGGTATCGTTGTGATGCCGATTGAAAAAATCATTCTCTAAACTTGACCGATTCTTACGATCATGCTAAAAAAATACGAATACCAATCTTTAGGAAAAACGGAACTGCAACAATTGGTTGCTCGGAATACAGATCCGAACAATTCAATCCAGGAAGTCGTCCAAGATATTATTCAGCAGGTACGGGTGCAGGGCGATACTGTCTTGCGTGAATATGCTGCAAAATTTGACAAAGTACAACTTGACAAACTCTTTTTGGACGAAGAAGATATTGATGAATTAGCAACTACCATACACCGTGACCAACAGCGTGCTTTGGAAATAGCATTCCAAAACATACACAGGTTCCACAGCACACAGCTTAAAAGAGAACGTACAGTAGAGACTATGCCTGGTGTGAAGTGCTGGCGGGAAATACGTCCGATTGAAAAAGTAGGGCTTTATATTCCTGGCGGTTCTGCCGTTTTACCTAGCACGCTATTGATGTTAGGTATACCTGCCAGAATTGCAGGTTGTAAAGAGATTGTAGTTTGTTCTCCTCCACAATCCAATGGAAAGATTAATGGCTTTGTTGCGTATTGTTTAAAATTGCTCAACATTAAACGTATCTATCTTGTTGGAGGCGCACAAGCAGTTGCTGCCATGGCCTTTGGCACCCAATCTATTCCTAAAGTTGACAAAATCTTCGGTCCGGGTAACCAGTTTGTCACGAAGGCCAAATCAATTATACAGGGGCTCACTAACGTTAGTATAGACATGCCTGCGGGACCATCTGAAGTGCTTGTGATTGCTGACGAAACAGCCAATCCGGCATTTGTTGCAGCAGACCTTCTGGCGCAAGCAGAGCACGGCATAGACAGTCAAGCCATTTTAGTCGCAACCTCTACGGTTATAGTAGATGCCGTTAATACACAACTTGAAACACAACTTGCTGTATTGCCGCGGAAAGAACTTGCTTCAAAAGCAATCGAAAACTCGTATGCAGTCACGGTTGGAAACCTCCAAGAGGCCATCCAATTTTCAAATGAATATGCTCCGGAGCACCTTATTTTAGAAACAGATCAGTGGGAATCCTTGACACGCCATATCAGCAACGCAGGTTCGGTTTTCTTAGGACACCTTACACCGGAGAGTGCAGGCGACTATGCATCAGGAACCAACCACACTTTACCGACATCCGGATATGCTCGTTCCTATTCTGGTGTTTCAGTCGATTCTTTTGTAAAGAAAATAACATTTCAGCATATCAACGAAACCGGACTCCAACAGATTGGATCCACAGTTGAAATACTCGCTGAACTTGAGGGCTTACATGCACATAAAAATGCTATATCCATCCGAAATAAATAAGTTAGTTCAGTCGAAACCAAACAAGGCATAAACTCAACGGGGTCTCTAAAAAAATTTGAGACCCCGTTGAGTTTAATTCTATTCGTACCCCCTATTACCTTTTTTTATTATTCGATCTTCAGGGTCCGTTTTTACCTCTTTTCCGTTCCTTTTTCTATCAGTTGTAACGCAATACAAAAAACAAATGCAGATTACCTTCCAAAGGTATCGTAATTGTCTGTCGCATACTTCTCAAATCTTGTAAGAAGCGCAATATTATCTTTCTCCAACGGGCTCAGATCCGAACTTACATCTTTCGAAACCGGTACATACCAATCTACTGGATCGAAAAACTGACGAATAGAGGGCTTCGTAAAAGCATAACCATGCCGTGCAAAAATTGTATTTCGAATAATCTCTAGATCTAATTTTTTCAGGTTTTTCAAGTCTTTCTCCGCCAATTTCTGCTTAGAAGCATTTATACTGAACACAGCCGGCGATGCGGACCGATAATATTCCATCACATAAGTATAAGTAGAATCACCATCTTGATCTGTCGCTTCTTTCTTTTTCGCGTTGATCCAATCGACCAAAGTTCCATATTCTTCATCTTGATTATTTAACATCAGATTTGGATTATAGGCAAATTGCTTTTTCAATAATTTGAAATTTCTTTTCTTAATCTTCACCCCTTGGTCGTAAGCGACCCAACTCCCAATTAATGTATCATTCTTCAATTTTATTTCAAAACGACCATCTGATTTCTTATCACCTGGCTCATCCAACAATAGTTGCATCGCATTCCCGTCGCCCTCAAGTTTTCCTGTCAACGAACGTAGATTTCCTTTGACCACATTTTGTCCAAAAACTTTCCCTTTATCTGTTATTTTTTTGATGGTCAGGTTTATTTTTGGACTATAATCCGTATTTGGCAGCCCCTCACCATCTTCAAGGGAATTTTCATCAATCACAAAATTCCCCACCCAATTGCCATAAAGCTCCTTATGAGTCTCCTGTTCAAGCAAAACAGAATCTTGTGCTTTGGGCTCAACAGCCTTCTTATTTGTTCGTTCTTTACAGCCGATCATGGCGGAAAGCACTAATAATAAATAGATATTCCTTTTCATATCTCTATAATTTGTCTTGTTAAGCTAATGAATTTATCCCATTTATGATCTGGATACATCATGATGGTTTCTTAAATTATGATTTTTTCGATAAATAATAAACTCAATAAGTAATAAATTAGGCACCCAGCCCAGCCAGGCAATAATCTGATAAAGATCCATCGGATTCGGTTGAAATAGGTAAACCAAAATCACTTTCCAGAAACGCAATGTGAGGGCTGAACAGGTTAGTGCAAAACTACGCAGCATAAAATCTTGGTGTACATTAAATTTCTTCTGAACGGCCAGACGAACGGCCTGAAATGTAAAATAGAACCATCCCAAAGCAAGCAGTTCAAAGGAAATGACCGCAAAGAAGCCTCCATTAGCGACAGATCCGATCAATACCCCTGAAGGTGCAGCAAAGCCCAAAATACTAAATACATAAACATAACCAATCCTCCGATGCAGTTGCGGATATTTCTTCAGAAGCCCCGAATTAAATTGAGTAAAACCAGCAGGTAAGGCGAGTATCGCTGTACAGACATGTAAATAGAAAGCATATTTATACCACCAAAACGCCTCAATTTCCGTTTGTTTTATCATCAGAAAATTAGCATCCAATGCAAAACTATGGTACCGCCATGTAATCTCTGCCATCAATACACAGCTGTAAGCAAAAAGCAAAAGCCAAAATCCTTTCAATATCGAAAATTGAGCTTTTTTAACCATAGTTAGTTTATTTACTTCGAATAGCTTCGACTGGATCTAACCGAGAGGCCATCAAAGCAGGTACGATACCTGATATCAGGCCAATGAAGGTAGAAAGTGATACCGTAAGAACAACCATTTTTACACTGACAACAATTGCGACACCCGTTGCTAGTTGGACGATAAAAGCAAGAAAATAGACTACAGCAAGACCAATCCCACCACCCAGTAAACAAAGCACAATAGATTCGATAAGGAATTGCGATAAAATAAAGAAATTTTTAGCACCCAAAGCTTTTTGGATACCGATAATATGTGTCCGTTCCTTGACACTTACAAACATGATATTGGCGATACCGAAACCGCCAACTAAAATTGAGAAAATACCAATAGAAAATCCAGCAAGATTAATAATACCAAAAAGCTGATCTAATGCACCTGTAATCATTGTTGTCTGGTTGATAGAGAAATTTTCTTCACGTTGGGGAGAAATACGACGGATCGACCGCATCAATGTCTTTGCCTCACTTTCAGCTTCACCCAATGTATAACTCGACTTGATGACCATGGCTATACTTGGAGAAAAGTTATCATAATTGACAAGATTTCTAGCCAATTCAAATGGAATAAAAGCAGTATCATCGGGTGAAGTATTAATTAACACACCATTGCCCTCTTTTTTTAAGACACCGATAACCTGAATTTTCCTACCCAACATACTAATATACTTACCGACTGGTTCCTCATTCGGAAAAAGTCCATCCGCGATATTAGCTCCCAGTACTGTGACTAGCGCTCCACCTCTGGATTCACTTTCCGCAAAATATCGACCGTCAACAATATTTAAGTTTTGGATATATAGATTTTCATAGGTCGCAGCATTTACCGATGAACCTTGGGCGGAATTGTTTTTATACTTAATCGTTGTGTTACCGATATTAATCATATAAGCCATATACTCCGCTGTTGTCATACGGCTTCTTAAGTCCTGGTAATTATTATACGTAGGTTCAGGTCTGTTCAAATACTTCCACCAAGGATAATTTGGGCCACCATCCCAAGGCCATTTCTCTATGTAAAGTGTCTTACTTCCTATCTTTTTTACAGATTCCTCAATGTTATTTCGTAAGGTATCCACCGCCGAAAACACACCTATAATGGTAAAAATACCAATAGTCACGCCCAGCAAGGAAAGCATGGTACGTGTACGATTGTCCTTTAATGCAGAAAACGCAAACTGACAACTTTCCAATATCAATCTAAGGAATAACATAATTGCATTCTAAAATACAATATAGTTTTGATTTAATGTCAAAATCAATAAAAATATATCTATAAATTAGAAATAAGACCTTTTGATACCCAAAAAAGTTATAACTTTGTATGCTTTTTGCAACCTAGTATTTGGTGCACTGTAATGCACTGAAAGGCAGACATTAAAATATATATCATTAAAGATGAAGTTATCTCAATTTAAATTCAACTTACCAGAATCATTGCTTGCTTCTGAACCTTCTGAAAATCGTGACGAATCGCGTTTGATGGTCCTACATAAGGATACTGGTAAAATTGAACACAAAATTTTCAAAGATGTATTGGACTATTTTGACGACAAAGACGTCATGATATTAAACAATACAAAAGTTTTTCCAGCACGCCTATACGGTAATAAAGAAAAAACTGGAGCTACGATTGAAGTTTTCTTGTTACGCGAATTGAACAATGAACTTCGTCTTTGGGATGTATTGGTTGATCCAGCACGTAAAATCCGTGTCGGTAACAAATTGTATTTCGGTGACGATGACTTGTTAGTGGCTGAGGTTGTCGACAATACTACTTCACGTGGACGTACAATCAGATTCCTATTCGATGGTACTGACGAAGAATTCCGTCGCAACATCGAGATATTAGGTGAGACACCACTTCCTAAATACATCAAACGTAAAGCAACTCCAGAAGATAAATTCCGTTACCAAACTATATATGCCAAAAATGAAGGCGCTGTAGCAGCTCCGACTGCTGGTCTTCACTTCTCTCGTGAATTAATGAAACGTTTGGAACTTAAAGGTGTTGATTTCGCTGAAGTAACATTACACGTTGGCCTTGGTACTTTCCGTACAGTGGAAGTTGAAGATTTAACGAAACATAAAATGGACTCTGAGCAATTTATTATCACCGATGAAGCTGCAAAAGTAGTAAACAGAGCAATTGATAATAAACGCCGCGTTTGTGCTGTAGGAACAACGTCCATGCGTGCGATCGAATCCTCTGTCTCTGCAGATCATCATTTGAAGGCTGCCTCAGATTGGACAAGTAAATTTATCTATCCTCCTTACGATTTCAGCATTGCGAATTCAATGGTGACCAATTTCCATACTCCGGAATCAACTTTATTGGTAATGATTGCAGCATTTGCAGGATATGAAAATGTGATGAATGCTTATGAGATTGCTGTAAAAGAAAAATATAGATTCTACAGTTATGGCGATGCGATGTTGATCATCTAATCACTTTAAGTAAACAATATCTCTAAACGTGGGTAGCAACAAACTATCCACGTTTTTTTAAATAGTAACTTTCAACCACTGTCCATGAACTTTGTCATTATCGTTGCCGCTGGAACGGGGAGTCGTATGAATAGCGATTTGCCGAAGCAATTTCTTGATTTAAACGGTCTACCGGTAATTATGCATACTATCGACCATTTTCACCAATCATCAGATATTTCGGAAATTATCTTGGTAATCAGCAAAGAAATGGAACAATTCTGGATAGATTTATGCTCAAAGCTGCAATATAGCACGTCAGTACATTTGACTTTTGGTGGTAAAACTCGCTTTGAAAGTGTAAAGAATGGTATCGAATATATTCAAGAAAATTTTGAAGTAGGAACCACCGATTATATTGCCGTACATGATGGAGCCCGTCCTATCGTCTCCACCTCATTAATTGCCAGGGCATTCCAGGGAGCCTATGACTACAAAGCAATCGTTCTTGCGCAAAAAAGTGTCGAATCAGTACGACTTGGCAATAATACATCAAATAATGCTACCGACCGAAATCAGGTTTGGTTAATACAGACCCCACAGGTATTTCAGGCAGAATTGCTTATAGAAGCTTATCGCCAAAAAGAAGACCCTTTATTTACAGATGATGCTTCGGTGGTCGAAAAAATGGGCAATCGCATTTCGATTGTTGAAGGAGATTCCAAAAATATAAAAATCACCTATCCACAAGACCTACAAATTGCCCAATTTTATTTGAATCTGATATAATACTGAATTGATTAGGCGTTACCGCGAATTACACGCAGTAGCACGACGATAATTGCAATCACCAATAGAATGTGAATAATATTTCCACCTCCTGCATAACCTCCAAAAAAGCTGATCGCCCAGATGATCACTAAAATAACGGCGATGATGTACAATAAGTTTCCCATTTCTTTATAATTTAATACCTAATTCTGTTTTTGTATATAGGTATAACAACGAGAAATGGACTATAGTTTTATATTAAATAGAATTATCAATATTGATCTGTAGTCTATCGTAAGCCAAGTACATGTTTGGAGGTAGTTCTTGTGAGACTTCAGCATGTAATCCCATCCGGTGTCCAATATGCGTAAAATAGGTTTTTTCCGCTTGAATATCTTGTGCAAATTCAATGGCTTCCTGCAAGGTCAGATGGGAAATATGGGACTCTTTTTGCAGCGCATTGACCACCAGAATTTTTACACCCTCCAATAGCCGTCTCGATTCCCCTGTAATAAATTTGGCATCTGTAATGTAGGCAAAATCGTCTATCCTAAATCCAAGCACAGGCATTTTATAATGCAATACTTCTATCGGCATGATCTCCTTCCCAAACAAGAGCAATGGCTCACCAGCTTTTATTTCTTCTAGGTCTAACCGAGGAGCACCCGGATATTTAATTTCCGTAAAGGCATAATAGAACTCTCGTTTTAAAGCATCGTGAAGCGCTTCTGTTCCATAAATAGAGATAGAAGAATGCTGTTGATAATTAAACGCTCTAACATCATCCAAGCCCGCAATATGGTCTTTATGAGAATGTGTCATCAACACCGCATCCAGATGCATTACCTTCTCCCGCAACATCTGATATCGAAAATCAGGTCCGGTATCTATGACGAGAGTATGATTATTATATTCAACAAGAATGGAAGAACGTAATCGCTTGTCATGTTTGTCTTGAGATTGACAGACTTGACATTGGCACGCAATAACGGGTACCCCCTGTGATGTTCCGGTTCCTAAAAATGTTATTCTCAAACTGCTGTTTTTGATTTCAATACCTCTTCATAAATTGGAAAGAGTTTTTCTGAAATGGACTCTAAATCAATCTCCACATCCAACAGAATATTCCATAAAGATTGGATTTTTATCTCCAGATTCGAAAACTTATTCACAACCACAACTTTTGTTGCCTGTAACATACAGGCCCCCGTACGGAATGATCCCTTTTCATACCTAACTTTATAGCCCTGTTCCTTAAAAAACTCCTCTATCTTTGCTAAACTGCTCTGTGTAAACGGCAACAAAATCTCTCCTTCTTTTTAATTTCTTCCTCAGTATTCCAAACTTAGATAAATTTGCTTTTATATACAAATAAATTCAGCTATACGCGTTTATTAGACATTTAAGAGGTCTTTAGAATTTCTCTTTTTTCCAAAGCTTTTAATGGATTTCAATCAATTTAAGAAGCTCTTTCCCAAAGGTATCCCAGCTATATTTTTTCTTCTCGTCAATGATATTTGTTCTGAATTGTGCTTCTTTATCATGGCGATAAAAAGACACAATTCCTTCCGCTATGCTATTAACATTTGGTTCCACGACATATCCCACAGAACCATCTTGTACCAACTCTGGTAAGCCCCCTACATTGCTGACAATCATGGGTAAATCAAAATGGTAAGCAACCTGAGTAATACCACTTTGCGTCGCACTTCGATAGGGCAAAACAACACAATCAGCTGCCGAAAAATACCGTCCAACTTCCTGATTCGGAATAAAATCAGTATGCATATAGATAGACTTTTCCAAATGGTGTTTTTTGATAAGTGCTAAATACGGTGCTGGGTCTCCGTAAAACTCCCCGGCCAACAATAATTTGATATTTAAATCCCGAACCCTTGCATCGGCTAAAGCCTCCAGCAACATATCCAAACCTTTATATTGTCGAATAAATCCAAAAAATAAAATAACCTTATCTTGCTGATCAATATGGAGCAATTTACGCGCATCGAGTTTGCTCAGGTGAAGACCATAATTATCATAAAGAGGATGTGGTGTATAGACAGCTGGCATCTGCGGGCTCAATGTCTTTAAATCAGCCAATACGCTTTTGCTCATGGTAACACAGGCATCAACTGATTTTAAGAAATAACGGATTAAAGACTTATCTCCAAATCTTTGCTCGTGAGGAATGATATTATCTGCTATACAAACAATTTTGGTATATTTATTTTTTCGTACCTGCCTTTGAATAGTACCTAAGCAAGGACCAAAAAAGGGCATCCAAAAGCGAACGATAAGTAAATCATATTTCGCCCTCCTTAGTTCTCTGCCCACCTTAAACCAATTCAGCGGATTGATTGAATTAACTTTCGTCTGTATATTCAGGCCAGCTGGAGCCGGTTCATCTGAGTATTGAGATTTACCAGGAAAGAGAAAGTTGGGATACTGTAATGTAAAAGAATAAATATCAACCTCATGCCCCAATTCTTGAAAGTGGGTCGCCAATCGTTCGTTGAAAGAAGCGATCCCCCCTCCCCTCAAAGGGTAGGCAGACCCCAGAATCACAATGCGCATAATGATTAAATGACTTTTTCGATTTGATAATCATTTCGATCCGAACTACTTCTTGAAACCAGTTCAGCTAAAAATCCGGTCAAAAACAATTGGGTTCCTAGAATAATCGCCGTCAATGCAAAGAAAAATAATGGCTGATCAGTGATATCCCTAAATGGCGTACCACTGGCGATACTCATCAGTTTGTGACAGATTAAATAAACGGAAATAAATAAACCAGCTAGAAAACTCATAACACCCATGACACCAAAGAAATGCATTGGCCGCTTAGCGAATTTTCCAACAAAAAATATAGACAGCAGATCTAAAAATCCTTTAACAAAGCGTCCTGGTCCAAATTTCGTCGTACCATATTTACGCGGATAATGTTGAACGATTTGCTCCTGAATATTTGTAAATCCTGCCCACTTTGCAATGACTGGAATATAACGGTGCATTTCACCGTACACCTCTATATTTTTGACAACTTCCTTTTTATAAGCCTTAAGGCCACAATTAAAATCATGTAAATTGTGAATCCCCGACATTGATCTCGTTACGCCATTGAATAATTTGGTCGGAATTGTTTTTGTTAATGGATCATAACGTTTTTGTTTCCATCCTGAAACTAGATCAGCTCCTTTATTCATAATTCGGTCATACAATTCCGGAATCTCATCCGGACTATCCTGTAAATCCGCATCCATGGTGATCACAACATCGCCCTGAGCTGCTGCAAACCCTACATTTAAAGCAGCGGATTTTCCATAGTTACGTCTGAATTTGATGGCCGAAATATTGCCATTTTGCAATTTTAATTCTTCAATGATCTTCCAAGAGTTGTCTTTACTCCCATCATCAACCAGAATGATTTCATAAGAGAAATGATTGGCCGCCATGACACGGTCAATCCAAGCGGTCAATTCGGGTAAAGATTCTTCTTCATTAAATAATGGAACAACAATAGAAATATCCATGTGAATGTTAATCATGCTAAAAATGTACTATTTTAATACAAACAAAGGTATTACTTTTCTCAGCAATACCTTGTAGACTATATTTTATTTTATAAAACCTAATTACTTTGCTGCACGAATGCTTGCTTTTCCCTTTTTGAGAGTGCCGATAATAACAATGCAAACACAAACTGAAATAACAGGGTGATAGCCAAACCCTTAAATATTTGGCCCAAGGTTATCTTTCCAATCGCATCAACTTGTTTTTCCAATTCCGCAATTTTTGAATCAATGACCTCATCAGGTACATTATTCTTTTCCATATATTCAATGGTCACATTAATGGTGTGCGTTACGACTTTTTCCTGCAAAGTCGGATTCACAAAGTTAACGTACACCTGCGTACCAATAGTAGAAATAATCGTCGAAATAGCCAACATCATAAAGATGGATTTAAGCGCTATGGAAAAACTCCAATAACCACCATTTGCTTTTCTAAGAGAAAAAGAAAATAATGCGGAGATAATAACAAAAATACCTGTATTGACAATAAAGGACATAGACATAACTCCCCAGAAGGAATTCAGGTCTTTAACAACAAAAAGAACGATCAGTCCAAGAACAAAGGAAATCACGCCTAAAACGACGCCATAGATAATACTCTTCTTCTTGTCAATTACCGCATCAAATCCGGCATTACTGGGGTTGATTGAATCTGCCATAATTATTTACTATAATAAGTACTAAGAACTTTGTAGAGAGCCAAATCAAATGCTTTATTGCTTGATGCAGCAGCATACTCATCAAATTGCTTATCATCTGGATTCAATTCACCAAAGAAACTCATTACCGGATAGAACAATTCATAAACTTCGCTTCGAGGATTAATTCCCTTAGCCACTTTTGCAATTTCAGCATAAGGACTATCTACCAAGATTTGGTTAGCAATGATATCCTCATAAATTTCATGTTCATCTTGAAACTCATCTTCATCAACCAGTAAAAACTCTTTTAAGAAATCATCTAGTTCCGGCTCTATTTCGTCATCTTTACATTCACCTAAATAAAGGAAAATATTCAGCAACTCCGTTCCACGGTCTATCGTTTCATCTTCAATAGCCTCCCATTCTTCAGAATCCAAGTAGTCATCCTCAAGCTTGAGTACATCACTAGAAAAGAAATTCATCAATAATAAGTCGACATAGACTTCACGAAGTTCATCAAACAAAGGATAGTCGTCAAAAGACTGGTCTAGCAGTTTCAATTTCTCCAGATAGGTCGCATCTGTATTGAATACTTGGATCAGTTTCTCTAGAAATTCTGGGGCGGTGGAAATCCCATCAACCTTTCCATAATTTAAAACACCCGCTTCTACAGCAGCTTTTATATTTGCTTCCATGGTTTAATCGTTTTTAATGATTTGATTATTATTGATGACCAATTCGACAGCCCCCTTTAAAGTCTGCCCGAATAGTGGAGAATTTTTTGATTTGGATCTATTTGTCTTTTCATCGAAATTCCAAGATTTCGCAAGGTCAAACAAAACTAGATTCGCGATTGCACCTTCTTTAATTTGCGGAATAGCTAAGCCAAGAATTTGTCTTGGTCTAACAGCCAGACTGTTTACAATCTGTTCCTCATTTAGTCCGGCACGAACTAACAACGGTAATACTGTTTGTAATCCGATTATACCGTTTTTAGCAATATGAAATTCCACATTTTTATATTCTATTTCTTGTGGAGTATGTTGTGATACCACCGCATCTATTACACCATCCTTTATACCTTTTATCAACGCTTTCGCGTCAGCTTTGGTCCTCAATGGTGGGCTTACTTTATAATTGCTATCAAAACCAACGATATCCTCATCCGTAAACACTAATTGATGTGCAGCTACATCACAAGTTACCCGAAGGCCCTTCGCTTTAGCTTTTTTAATTAAATCTACAGCTTCAGGTGTACTGATTGATGCAAAATGGATTGGAGCTTCTGTATATTCCGCTAGATAGAGATCACGGGAAACCATCAATGATTCCGCAAGGTTAGGAATTCCTTTCATTCCCAAATAAGTGCTCATTGTGCCCTCATTCATTTTATTTCCCCCTGCCATAGACTCATCTTCAGCATGTGAAAAGATCAGCCCTTCAAATCCTTTTGCATACAACAAAGCTCTACTCATTAATCCAGCTTGTTGCACACTCTTATTTCCATCACTGAATGCAACTGCACCATTTTGCTTCATATCGTACAGCTCAGCCATTTCTTTGCCTTCACGCTTCTTACTAATTGCACCAATGGGATGTACATCGACAATATTCCCTTTTGCCGCATTAACGACAAGCGCTACCTCAGACCGGCTTTGAATTGCGGGCTCAGTATTAGGCATCACCGCCACAGCGGTAAAACCTCCAGCAGCGGCGGCAGCCGTACCTGTGCGGATATCTTCTTTTGTTTCCAAGCCCGGCTCCCCGAAATTGGCGTGTAAATCGAAAAATCCAGGCGATAGAACCTTACCTGTTCCATCGATTGTCTCTACGTTTTTATCAGCTACTTTGATGGTGTTTCCAATCTGTGCAATCTTCCCTTTTTCGATAAATACGTCAACAGTCTGCTGATGATATTCGTTACCCGGCAAAATTACTTTAACAGAAGTAATCAATAAGCTTTTCATATATGAATGTGATTGAAATTAATAGGATACAAATTGTCTGTTGAAGCATGTAGCGTGTTCCATGATGATAAACAAAAAACGAATTTATCACTATAAATTGTATAGCTATAAACAGATTTTTCGCGTGATGCTTTTGATTGCTTCATTTCGAGAAACAAAGTTACAAAATACAATTTTATTATAGAACACTAAAAATAGATTTCAGTGAACATTCATTAGGAATTTTCTCCCCACTGATAATGTTTAAAATCAAATCCCGCTAAACTTAAAATTCGATCGACCACAGTCTCAGCCAACTCCTCCAAAGTTTTTGGCAGGCTATAGAAAGAAGGAGAAGCGGGACAAATAATTCCACCGGCTTCAGTAACCAGTTTCATATTCTGAATATGGATAATACTTAATGGTGTCTCCCGTGTAACCAAAATAAGCTTCCGTCTTTCCTTTAACATCACATCCGCTGCACGGGTAGTAAGATCTGAAGAAATTCCATAGGCGATTCTTGATAAGGTTCCCATAGAACAAGGACAGACAATCATGGTGTCAAAACGCGCCGAACCCGATGCAAATGGTGCAAAAAAATCACTTTTATCGTAGAACTTGAAAGGCACATCTTGATAGCTCTCATCTCCCAATTCAGCCCGCCACACATCCTTCGCATTATTAGACATCACAATCCCGACCTCCGCTAGCTGAGATTTTAGTGAATTCAGTTTTTCCAGCAACAACTTCGCATATATAGAGCCACTAGCTCCTGTAATAGCAACAACAATTTTTCTTTTGGACATTTCCTTTAAATATAAAACAAAGCTATAAAAAAAGGGTCGAAGTGAGAAACACCCGACCCTACATCTACCTATGAAAAACATGCCCTTGGGAGGGGCTTAACAAAAGTACATCTACTTTTTAATTTTCAAAAATATTATATGAATTACTACACATTTGTGTATATAAATTTTAAAAAAATGCCCATTTCAGCCCTGTTCCAATCCCAAGTATTTCAAAAAATTCATATCCGACACTATTTTTCATCCATTTACAGCTAGCTGCTGTAGCAAATAAATTCGCTATTCAAACAGTTATTTTCATTAATAAAACCTATTTTAGTGGAAGAGTTAAGCAATTACATTTTGAAAATGAATCTTTCTGTTTTAGAACAATATATTGAAGAAGGAAAAAGTCACGACATTGATCTATTATTGATCGGAAACCCTGAATTATTACAAGAGACAACCAGTCATGGCATTTCCCCTTTATTATTAGCATGTTATTATAACAAACCACAAATTATCCGGATACTTTTGCAACATACCAAATCGATGACTATCCATGAGGCCTGTGCCGCAGGATTAACCGCATACGTGGAAGCAATTATCCAACAAGCCCCATCTGTCGTCAACGAATGGTCTTCCAATGGTTTTACACCTTTGACACTAGCAACCTATTTTAACAAGGCTGATATCGTCCGTCTATTATTATCCAAGAAGGTAGACCCAAATATAGCCAGTAGAAACGAACAGCTTGCCTATCCCTTACATATTGCCGCATCAAATAATAATGAAGAAATTGGCAAAATGCTTATTGAAGCTGATGCTGATGTCAATGCAATCCAAGCAACAGGCGAAACTGCATTACATTTTGCTGCCCAACATGGAAATATAGACTTCATTGTAGCCTTATTGGAATTTGGAGCAGACACGCAAATTGTCAACCTAGCGGGGTTTACGCCTGCTGACCTCGCTTTGGGAAAAGGATATAAAGAAATCGCCGAAATACTGGCAAATTAACCATTTCGCAAAATTTCGGCACCGATCCTACAATGAAGGCATTGCTTCTTGTCGCAATATAATTTCTTCAACTGTAATATTGCCTGGCTTTGAGAGGCATTTTCAGCAGTCCATTCGAATTCTTCAAACTGTTTTACGATCGTATTTTTTTCAGCAGGTAACGTCTCCATAAAGTGGATAGCTCGGTCGATATATTTCTCTATCCCATAATACTTCCCATAAGCAAAAAGAAAGAGCACTACCGCATTAACAATGAGAATATCAATTGTACCTTTTCCTATTTTCCCAGAATGTTCAATGGACGTCTTTCCTCCTAGTGAAAAACGACACTTCCAGTATTCATTTAACGGTTCTATACTAAACAACGATCTTGCTTCCTCCACATTCTCCAAGCTTAAAATCGTTGAAAGACTCAATGATTTCTGGCTAAATAATACGACTAACTGTGCTATACGAATTTCAGGAAAATTATAAGGTCTCATTCTCAACTTTTTCCATCCCCCGTTTACCACTACAATTTCATGAATACGCTGCTGATAAATAAACTCTTTATAGAGTAAATTAGCATATTCATCATCTCCTTCACTGGGCAAAAAGCCACCTGTTCCAAAAAAAATCGCTTCGATCTTCAATATATCAGAACGATATTTATGTAATAAGGACAATGGAAGTTTCTCTCCAAGCTCCTGAAATGTTTCAGCATTCACCTTTAACCCCATGCACCTACACATCCAGATCCAGAAAACCTTCTCCCAATCATTTTCATAATCAGACAACAAATCAAAAATCACCTGAACTTTCATTTCCAAACGCTCATAAGACAAGGCATCCAGCCACATCGTCTTCTTCAACGAATCAACGGAACCAAGCTGCGACTGACAAGGAATCCAATTTGTGGTATTCATCATCGTCGAATACTTATTGAGTAAATGCGGATCCACATATTCCGAAAGCAAGATGGTCGGAATAACACTTCCATCCCTGCGATGTATGACTTTATCATTTACCCAAACAACATGAAGTATGACATTATTATATGCATTATCATCCTGATGATGGTGCCGATCCCAGTCCGACGAACGAATATGGATCTCAACATTTCCATACCATTCCTTGTCTCCAAGTATGATATGAGACATTAAAAAATCCGGCCCTGCGTTCAGGTTATGCTGACCAAGGTTTATCACAGTCAACGGCTCTCCATCACTAGATAGCAATCCTATTGTATTGAATAGCCGTAGTTTCCAGATAAACTGCATTAAGTTTTCTGTCACCACCATAATTGTATTCTAAAAAATTAGATCCTGCAGATCAAAGGTTTATAATTTCCTAAATATACAATTTATCGGAATCATTTCACATAAACTACAAGCGAATCATTGGAAATCATTTGCTTTTCAAGAACCCTACCATTCAATTTTGGAGCAAGTATACCAGTATGCAGTTCTGTCTCAGATTGAAATACCCGTGCTTCATCCCAGAGACCAGCATCAATAAATGTTTGTAAGGTCTTCGCTCCTCCTTCAATGATAATAGACTGCACATCCATCAGGTACAATTGATAAAGAATGCTTTGTGGTAAATATAGACCATAGTTTTCAAGTTCAATATGCTTAATGTGTCCTTGCCAGTCTGTTTTTTTTGCATTAAACACAATGGTATCGGCTTTTTCATCAAAAATCTTAGCCTCTTGTGAAATGACTAAATCTCGATCTATCAACACACGAATTGGATGTTTACCTTTCCAATGCCTAACCGTCAAACTGGGATTGTCAATCCGAGCTGTATGGGTTCCCACTAAAATTGCATCCTCTTCTGCGCGCCAGCGATGAGTCAGTTGTTGGCTAGCTGCGTTGCTAATCCAAACCTGTTTATCCTCTTGACCTATCAAGCCATCTTTAGATTGGGCCCATTTTAAAATAACATAGGGGCGATGTTGGCTAATTCGTGTAAAAAAACGGCGGTTGAGCCAGATCGCCTCTTTCTCCAAAAGCCCAATTTCAACCTCAATACCAGCCTCTCTTAGTATTTCAACACCTTTCCCATTGACCTTCGCATAGGGATCCAAACAAGCCACAAAAACTTTTAGCGGCTTTAGGTCGGCAATCATATTCGCACACGGCGGTGTCTTACCATAATGTGCACAGGGCTCAAGACTCACATAAAATGTACTTGCAGCCAATAATTCTTTTGCCGTATCACCATACCTGTCCAACACCTGACTGACAGCATTCACTTCAGCATGAGGACCTCCGTAAGGGGAAGTATACCCCTCCCCTATAATTTGGTCGTCATAAACGATAACTGCACCCACCATGGGGTTTGGGCTGACAGATCCTGCTCCTAGTTGAGCGAGGTCCAAGCAGCGTTGCATATATTGCCTGTGCATATTCATAATGCAAATCTATGAAAATCGTACCTTTGACACATGAGAATACTTCAAGATTTCGAATTAACGTTTCAACATGAACTAAATTCCATATATGACAAGGACGAAATAAAATCCATATTTCTACTTGTTGTGGAAGAACTATTGGGTATAAAAAGAATAGCATATCAATTGAAAAAAGGTGATTTAGTATCAGAAACGCATGCTATTCGCTTTCGGGACATTATTCAGGATCTCAAAAAAAACAAGCCTATTCAATATATTTTAAATAAGGCCGATTTTTATGGGGAATTTTTCGAAGTGAATGAATCCGTTCTGATACCGAGACAAGAAACAGAGGAACTTGTTGATTTAATCATAAAAAAACATGCTAGCTCATCTGGGTTAAAGGTCATTGATATTGGAACTGGTTCGGGTTGTATCCCTATTATTTTATCAAAACACTTAAAAAAACCACAGGTTACCACAGTAGATATTTCCAAAGAAGCCATCAATACCGCCAGAAAAAATGCGCAACGACTAGGACAAACCATTCGTTTCATCAATGCCGATATTTTAGAATGGGATTACGTCTTTTCAGACCAACAATACGATATTATCGTTTCCAATCCCCCTTATATCACACCAAATGAAAAACAGTACATGCAACAGAACGTATTAGCTTATGAACCTGAACTCGCTTTATTCATTGAAGAAAGTGCACCATTGATCTTTTATGATGTGATTTCCTCTTTTGCATTAAAACATTTGGTACCTAATGGCGATCTTTATTTTGAGATTAATCAATATCTGGGACCGGAAACAAAGGAACTCATAGAGAAAAAAGGCTTTGATCAAGTTCAGCTTATCAAGGATATCAATGGCGCTAACAGGATAATTCATGCAAAAAAGAGGGGCTAGCAAAAAATAATCTTTTTATTTATTAGACAGTTACCACCGATAAACCAAATTTTAGAACCAATAATTTGGAGCATATCGAAAGAAATTATACCTTTGCATCACTTTCAAAAACAGAAAGGATTCCGTAGCTCAGCTGGTAGAGCAATACACTTTTAATGTATGGGTCCTGGGTTCGAATCCCAGCGGGATCACAATAAAAAAAGCTAATCGCAAGGTTAGCTTTTCTTGTTTATACAGCTCAGGGCTCGAGCTGTAGTAACTTAATAAAACTTACAATACTTACTTCAAAAGCGTTCCTAAGTTCATCAAAATTGAACTTTTGTTCAAAGTCTACATTAGCTATATCAGATATTTCTATCACTTCGAACTCAATATCACCCATCCCAGTTCCAAAAATAATTTCTCGATTAATTTTATAATTCTTATCATCATCAATTTGCAGTATGATGCTTAAAGTTATATCATTAGGTCGCTGTCCATTCTCATCTTCTACATCCTCTTTAAATGTATATGATATAGAAAACGTAAATATTTCTTTTTTACCTCCTTCGAGCGAATGAAGTATAAAGTTGTTCTTTTTTCTATAAATCACCTCTTTCTTTACTAATGATTCTACACCTGATTTAAGTAAACCAATATTAAGATCATTTTCTATTCGCAAAATTTCTCTATTTATAAATGATTTTAAATTCATTAGATTTTATTTATAATTTACATCCATATTCACATTATTTCGTTGCAGATAATCATCAACAGATTTAAGGCTTCCATGCTCCTTTCCATTTTGTATTATTTTTCTAAATTACCCAAATCAACTTATTAAAATATCGGTAACACCAATTTTTTCAAAAAACTTAGCTCTCGATTATTTAACTTGAGTTTTTATCGAAAGCCCCAGCGTACTTCCAGTCCTTTTAAAGTGATCAATATCTCTTAAGCTAATACAGTAACCCATTCAAGCCCCCCTCTACCAACTCGACCAGACCCCATTAGACTCTCCAGAACGTCATATTCATGCTGAATACCTAAAGGAATTCGAAATAAGGGCTAGCCAAATTCGATCCATCGGAAACTTAGTAAGATATACAGAAACCATGAAACTGAGCTATTCGCGAGATATATTGAAAACTATTTGCATTTTAAATTGTCGTTATTATATAGAAAACAAATAATAGATCCATTATGAAAAAAATAGTGCCATTCTCCTTGATGTCAAGTACGCTATTATTAATGACAAGTTGCTCTGTGATAGAGAGTATTTTTAAAGCCGGTGTTTGGACAGGTATACTCATCGTTGTTGTTGTCGTTGCGCTTGTCATCTGGCTCATCAGTAAGCTTTTCGGCGGGTCCAAATAATATGTAGGAAGGAATCTTTCATGAAAATTGAAAGATTCCCGACCCTCTGTTCATTTCCACTTCGATCTCCTTTTCTCTATATCCCTCCCCCTCAACTCCCATAAATAAGTCTACTACATTGAATTACTGTCGGTTTTTGCAAACTCCATTTGAAAACCTCTTTTTTATGTTATCTTTATAATTTAATAATTCATCATCGGAGTACAATTAAACCTGCGAAGCAGCATTCATAAAATAATTCATTCGCTATTCAATAGCGAATAGCGAATGAACAATGATAAGAAATGGAGAGGAAAGAGAACATGAAAAGAATTACCTTGAAAGAGATTGGAAAACAATTAAACCTGTCACCGGGGACTATTTCCAAGGCGCTTAATGATAGTCATGAAATCAGTTCGGAAACAAAAAAAATGATTCTAGCTTACACGCAGAAGATTAACTACATACCAAACTTTTCGGCCAAAAGCCTAAAAACTGGGCGCTCAAATACACTAGCTATTATTGTCCCTTTTATTTCAAGTTCGTTCTTCTTCGATTTTTACGAAGAAATCTCCCTGATACTATCCCAAACAAATTACCAGTTAATCCTACTCCAAACTTTCAACGATGAAAAAAAGGAAAAAGAAGCACTGGAACTCTGCGTACAAAGTAATATTGATGGTATTATCATTTCACCCGTAAAAAATGATTCCAGCTTATCTTTGTTGATGTATATCATGGAGCAGATATGCCCGATCATTATTTTTGACAGAATAAATCACCAACTTGACACCTTTAAAATCGGCATACAAAATAACAAGGTTATCTATCAAGCGACAGAAGAAATGATAAAAAATGGTCGCGAAAACATCATTTTACTACTGTGCAAAGACATTGGAGGTAATGCCAGCAGAATCAAAGGCTACAAAGATGCACTCTTCAATTGCTCAATTCCTTATAACGAACAAAATATTGTAGAAATATCTTATTCAAGCCCCAAAGATGATATTGATGAAGAGCTCGAAAGAAAAATAAGTAGTTTATTAAGCAACCCCATACCTCCAGATGCACTTCTTTCGACCACGGACACCTTATCTTTAAAAGTCTTACATATATTAAATAAGTTAGCCGTAAAGATTCCAGAAAACATGAATTTAATAGGCTTCAGCAACACGCCTTTTGCGAATAGCTTGAACCCATCCTTGACTACTATTACCCAACCAACACGTCTTATGGCGGATAGATCCGTTGAGCTGCTGCTAGAGATGTTAAAAAATAGAAATAAAAAAAATTATTTCGAATTTGAAACTTATTTTTTAGACTGTAAAATAGAACATCGAAAATCAACTTCTGTATTTCGTGAATAAGCAGCGATCTTTTTAGACCAATATGAAACGGACGTTACCCAATTACCAACTTAACACCATTATATTCATTTATAAACATAAAATACAATATGTCTTTCAATTCCGATAACCATCCAGGAAACAACTCAAGGAGATCATTCCTAAAAAAATCCAGCATCATTGCCCTCGGAAGCTCCCTCCCAACCTCTTCGTTGTTCTCCTTTACCAACCAATCAAAAGATCAAATCATTAAAGTGGGACTTATAGGCTGCGGCGGCAGAGGCACGGGCGCAGCAATCCAAGCTCTACAGGCCGATCCAAATTGTCAAATTACGGCTATGGCAGACGTTTTCCAGGACCGTATGGACGAATCCTATGCCGCTTTGATGGAAGTTCGTCCAAAGCAAGTAAAAGTTGACAAAAACAACAAGTTCTTAGGTTTCGATGCCTTCGAAAAAGTCATCAATAGTGATGTAGATGTGGTATTACTAACCTCTCCTCCAGCATTTAGACCACTGCATTTAAAAGCTGCTGTTAACGCAAAAAAACATATTTTCTGTGAAAAACCCATGGCCGTTGACGTACCGGGACTACATAGCGTATTACAGTCAGTAAAAAAAGCAAAAGAATTAAACTTATCACTTGTTTCCGGCTTCTGCTTCCGCTATGATCTTCCAAACCGAGCGACATTTACTAAAGTTTTAGAGGGAGCAATAGGCCAAGTAAAATCAGTTAGTACGTTTCGCTATGGTGGCGAAGCGACTTATATCGACCCACGTCCAGAATGGAATAAAATGACCCAACAAATGAGAAACTGGTTTTATTACAACTGGCTTTCAGGCGATTTTATCGTAGAACAAGCAGTACACAGCTTAGATATGATGTCTTGGGCCATGGGGGACGTCATGCCTATTTCAGCGATGGGTACCGGGGGCAGACAAGTCCGTGTAGATTCAAAATATGGGAATATCTACGACCATTTTGCGATAGAATTTAAGTATGCAAATGGAGCCATCGGAACACACTTCTGTCGACAACAAGCTGGAGCCACCCCCAGAAACTCCGTGAGCATGTTAGGAACAGAAGGTATGGCCGAGGTCATAATTGGCGGAAAACATACAATAACTGGGAAAATGGACTGGAATTACACCGGAGAAAAAAACAATATGTACCAAACGCAACATGATGAGTTGTTTGCTGCAATCAGAAGTAACAAACCGATCAATGATGGCGAGTGGATGACCAACAGCACACTACTAGCTATTTGGGCACGCATGGCAGGCTATACAGGTCAAAACCTAACCTTTGATCAAGTAATAAATTCGAAAGAAAGCCTTGGCCCGGAGTTATCGTCTTATAATTGGGAACTTAACATAGACGGCCCCCCTATTGCTACACCTGGAAAGACAAAGTTTAGCTAACCTCCAAAACCTTATGAAAAGACTTATTTATTCTATTTTCAGCATTTTATTGCTTAACAATAGTAACCTCCTTGCCCAAAAAAACACCTTATTTAATTTTGGTCAGGAAATCCAATGGGACGACTGGGTATTAAACAAGAAGAACCCAGAAAAAATTCATTGGATCAATGTCAATACAGACCCTGAAACATGGCGCATTGAGAAGGGTAATCTCATTTGCAAGGGAAAACCAATAGGCGTAGTGCGCTCGTCAAAACAGTATGAAAACTTTATTATCCATGTCGAATGGAACCATCAATACGCTGGCGGTAATTCTGGAATTTTCGTTTGGTCAGACGCCAAACCTGATCCATCCGGCAGGTTACCGGGAGGTGTAGAGGTTCAAATGCTCGAATTGGACTGGGTAAATCAGAATCATATTGATGGTAAGCAAGCGCCAATTGCCTACGTACATGGCGAACTCTTTGGCGTTGGTGGCGTTACGACAATACCGGACACCCCCCGTGGTACACGCAGTAAATCCATAGAAAACAGAGCTAAGGGAAAAGGCGAATGGAACAGATATACAATCATATGTATTGACGGCACAATCAAATTAGCTGTCAACGGAAAATTTGTCAACGGAATACGCAATTCAACTGTAAAAAAAGGCTACCTCTGTCTCGAATCTGAAGGGTCAGAGATTCATTTCCGTAATTTTAAACTGATTGCACTCGAACCCGGTGTCACAAGTGACCAACAGGTCGCAGCACTTATTACCCCATAGGTCACAATATACCAAAAAGCTCAAAATTCAAACAAATGGAATTTTGAGCTTTTATACAGCAAATACCCTTCACAGGACCTTGACAACCAAAATCAGTGCAAAAGACTATTTGATCAGATTACGCAATGCATGCACTGGCAAATCAATTTTTGTATCGTTCGACAAACGTCCTTTCAATGTATTCCATTGCAAACTATCAAGCCGGACAGAAGAAACACCTTCCGTTTTGATATCCAAAACATCGACCCTAGATTTATCGCCTTTTCTATTAAAATAGATCTCCGAATTCTTAGCAAGGATATCGGCAGTCTTGTAATCCACTCGCGGCAACCCTAGATTGGTATTTGTGATATCAACATGTAAGTGACTGACAGGCGCCGTATTTTTGTCGTCACGGTATCCAAAATCATCTATATGCGAATTCGTCAAAACCAAATTAAGCGTATTGATGACCGTTTCTCCACTTAAAGAAAAATTCTCAACACTGTCACCAACAATAGTGAACTCATCAAGTTTTGCGGAAAACTCGTTTATATCCGCCTTCTTCAATTTTATACTTTTCAGATCAGGTGTAAAAATATAGACCGACTTATAATACTTGTCACCACCCGCTAAAAAATCCAGCATCAGAAAACCATCAGCATCTACCTTTGCCTTTACAAAATCCGCCTGGCTCTTATTCACCTTCACCATAAACTTATCACTTTTCACCACATGTAAATTGATCCCCCTGGCATCCGAACCAAGGATTTGCAGTTTATCAAATTTACCTACAGGAAACGACCGAAAATAAACATCCACCGCATCAGGGTTTGACACCTCCTTTTCTACATTTGTGTTATAAACGTTTGCATCTACCCTATTGATCCGAACAAAATAAGAGGCTACCAATGTCGGAACAACAAAAAGGAATATTGCGAGCCCTATCAATAATTTAGTACTTAATTTCATGATTCATTTTGATTAAAATTCTGTTCAACAAACTGTCTGTAACGTTGCTCCAATTCAGTTAGACCAATTTCCAATAAATAAATATTCCGAAAGAACAATGGAAGATCCTCTTCCAAAAAAACCGTCTTCCGGTAAGATTTAACATTCCGGACAGAATCCTCGGTCAAGAAAAAACCGATTCCGCGTTTATTCGCGATAATCTCCTTCTGTTGCAGCATATCATAGGTCCTCATAACTGTATTCGGATTAACCTCCAATTGAACTGCCAGCTCCCGTACCGAGGGCAGCTTGTCGTTCGTTTTCCAGGTTTCCATTAAAATATGATCACATACATATTCCGCAATCTGTAGATAAATCGCTTTGTTGGCATTAAATTCCATATTAAATCTCCTTCTCTTTTAACCTTAAAAAGGCAATCCCCCAGAATATCAATGTGAGCGCTATTCCTGTCACTGTAATTAGCCCAAAGATGTGATTTGAATCTGACCAATAATTATCATCCATGCGCCCCACTGTATTTTCCGTTTGTGTTTTCATGAGATACACAAAAAAAGACATCCAGACCACGCAATAAAGCAACAGTGAGATCGCGGTCTTAATATATTGATAGCTCTTAAAAACAATACCCCCCATTAAAAATATTGCATTCAATACGACAGGTAAAAAACAGGCATAATACGCGCCACTCGGATAATCAACACTAAAAAAATATTGCCAGAACTCCACCGTAACCTGTTCACCAAGTTCATTTACCTCCGTTCTAATGGAAGGGCCAAAACCTCGCAAATAGGAAATGAAGGCTAGATCGATCAGATAATAGATCAGTAGATATGAGCTGATCCCAACGATCACCGTATAGAAAATACCGACCAGAAATTTCTCCAACTGAGAAGCAGGTATCATCAATTCAAAAATAGCTTTTGTCTTACGCCCCAGATCAGCAAAATAACTACTCGAGATCACAGTCATAAAAAACAATCCCAATACACAGAATAAAGGTGATCTAAAATTCAATACTGAATATACATGAGCAGAATCATTCTGAAGATGATCGTAATTGGTTCCTACATTGAATGCATAAAAACAAAAGATTACGCCCGCGATCACACCTATTGACATCAGATATATTCGTCCAAAACCGACCCATTGCCTACGGATCAGCGCAAAAAAACGTGTAATATTAAACAGGTTTGACATATTCATCAACTTTAATGAGGTTTGTAATTTTTTCCTTTTGTTGTAACACCGCATTGAACAACAACTCCAGATCAAGTTTGGAATCTTCCGCCAGTATATTTGGAAGAATCACATTGAAGCCTCCAAGCGCCTCCTCCGCATGCAGCACATCAAAAGATAGTTCCTTCAGCTTTTTAAAACAGAGCTTATCGGTAATCAGGTTAACAGGTGCATTCAAAGCCACCTTATGCTCATCAAGCAGAATAACCGCATCAATCAGATTATCCAGATCACGTACCTGATGAGTTGAGATAATTACGCAACGGTCGTCTGTGATGGCCGAAGCCATAATTTTACGAAACTGCGCTTTAGAAGGAATATCTAACCCATTCGTAGGTTCATCCATGATAATGATTTTCGTATTGGAAGCCAAACCGAAGGAAATAATGTATTTCTTTTTCTGACCATAGCTCATCTCCGCCAATTTTTGTTCTACCGGAATTTCAAATTCTTTGATCAAGCGATAAAAATGTTCCCGGTCAAAATTGGGATAAAACCCAGCATTGGCTTTTAAAAATTGTTCCGATTTTACTGCAGGCAAATAAAACTCCTCGGGAATAAAACTGATCTCCCGCAACAAAGAAGGCTCCCGTCGAGTTGGGTTGTGCCCCAAGACCTCAACCACACCCGATACTGGATACACCAAACCAGCAATATTTTTCAGCAAGGTGGACTTACCCGCGCCGTTTTTCCCAAGCAATCCATAGATATGCCCCTGCTTCAAGATGAGATCCATTTGAAGAAAGAGTGGCCTGGATTTACTATAACTGAAATTTAGATTTTGGATAGTAATCATACTACTGTATTATTTAATTAATACACTAATATAGATACTAATTCTCGATGTTTCCAAAAAATATTTTAAAAAAATAAATCTGTACCCCCTATTTAATGGCTATCGGGTCGAGAGATCTGCACATATATTACAACTAAGAATCGGCAAAAAAAAGGAAACAATAAGTTCATATAAAAACCATATTTATACTGATAAAAAGATAATTAAATAAAAATATTATGAAATTCATAATGAAAAAACAAGGTCAGAATACATTATTTTCGTGCATACCTAAAACCGCTTCAATACAAAAAACTTAAAATTAGCGCCTTAAAAACACTTTTTCATTCCAATGAAGGAAAGATGCAATTACTCGCAAAAAGTCTCTCAAATCGCTTAAAAAACATTAAAAACCACATATTACACAACCTAAGCACCAAAGTAAGTTAAAATTGGAATTCGCCACCCCATCTTTGAGCTAATCTCTCTATACAATCTGGCCAAAAACCGCATCTGCAGGGCTCAGAAGCCAATTAACCTTAAGTTAATACCGACCACACGATAATCTTAAATAATTAATAATCAAAATTATAAAAATATTATATAAACAAAATAATCATATTAAATTCAAACCTCATTTTATCATCTTCTCATTCAACGATAGAACTCAGCAATCATTTTTACCCGAATCTGCTTCGCAGTCACCACAATAATCAGCTTGCTGAAGTGTTTTTTTTATATATTTTATGTTCATCTTTGTATCGCTATGACTTCTATTTACGCCTTTATTTTAGCATTACACTCCACCTGGCGATGGATTGTTTTGATCATTCTTATAGTTAGTTTATTACGTTTTGCTTATCAAAAAAAGAAGATACTCCCCTTCACCCCTACCGATAATTTCTTAAAAAAGGTGGTCATTATTGCTTTTTATATGCAAGCATTAATGGGTATCATACTCTATATATTAAGTCCGATCACACAATATTTTCTAACACATTTCAAAACGGCTGTACACTTACGACAGATCCGTTTTTTCGGAATGGAGCATAGCAGCATGATGATCCTCGCAGCAATCTTTCTGCTCATTGGTAGTCTAAAAAGCAAAAACGCCGATACAGATGATCGACGTTTTAAAATTTTACTCATTTGGTTTGGTCTCGCTTTATTGATCGTGTTAAGTTCTATTCCCTGGGAATTTTCTCCTTTGACCAGTAGACCAAGTTTCCGTTCTTTTTGATCAGCTATTCTTCCACTCTCCTTTTCGTTTATCACGCATTGCCGCCATCCCTTCTTTGAAGTCAGCTGTCTGACGAAGTTTAGCAAGCTCATCCAAAAGAAACGCATATTTATCCGTCAACGAATTTTCTTTCAATTTACGAAGCGCCCCAACCCCCTTTGCAATAGCCAAGGGTGCATTCGCTACAATAGTTCTTTTCAATGTATCTAATTCGGCCTCCTCTGGCTTTAAAATTGCATAAAGCAACTCCTTTCCCAGCGCCTCTTCTGCCGAGAAAGACCGACCTTGAATACAAAGATCCATTGCTTTACGTTCGGGCATATACTCCAGGAGCAACGCCAATACCTGAAAAGGGAAAAGACCGATCTTCACTTCCGGCAACGAGAATCGCACATGCGGCATAGCAAACAAATAAGTACAGGACAGGGCAATTAAAAACCCACCTGCAATCACATCCCCCCTAACGACACATATCGACGGTTTATCTAAATTAGCAAACAGTTCGGCAAGCGATTTCTCTACCTTGGGAATCCGAGGATTAACTTCATCAACCAACGGGTCTTCAAAAGCTTTCAGATCCATCCCGGCACAAAATACTGGTCCTTCGGCTTCAACCTGTATCAGACGAACCTCCGGATCCGAATTGGCTAATGCCAAAGCATAGGCAATCTCACTCACCATGGTAGGACTAAAAGCATTCCTTTTCTCCGATCGCGCAAGCGTCAATATAAACACATGCTGTTCGCGTTGTACCTTTATGAAATTCAATTTTTCCATTTATTCTATCTACAAGATCATCTGTCTAAAGCTCTCCTCCAAGGTCATCTTTTCTGTCAAACTCCCCCTACCGAAAATATCCAGCAAAATTTCCGAAGGAATATTTCCGACCAAATCATCTTTGGCAAATGGACATCCACCGTAACCCAACAATGCCCCTTCAAACTTACGGCAGCCGGCATCGTAGGCAGCCTGAACCTTTGCAAGGCTATCTTCCCGCCTTGCATGAAAATGCGCTCCTATAGCGAGCTGCGGATAACGCATAAGGACAAGACCGAAGAGATCGGTAATCTGTCTGACATTCGCCTCTGAAGTCGTATCCGCCAGAGAAAATTCGGCTACACCAAGCTGCATAAGCCGATCGATCCATTCTTCGACCAGATCTACTGACCAGAGGTCACCATATGGATTGCCAAAAGCCATGCTGATATACACCACTAATGTCTTACCATAGGTATCAGCCAAGGTTTTCATTTCCTTCAATTGCTGATAAGAATCATCCAGCCCCCTATTCGTATTGCGCAACTGAAAGGTTTCTGATATAGAAAAAGGATAACCTATAAAATCTATTTTCTCCTCCTGAACAGCCTCTTGGACACCTCTCAGATTGGCGACAATTGCCAATAACTTTACCCGATCATTCTTCAAAACACCATTCAGGACTTCTTTTGTGTCCGCCAACTGCGGAACCGCTTTTGGAGAAACAAACGAACCAAAATCAATCACATCAAATAAGCCACTTTCTATCAACGTATTGATATGTTTGACCTTCTTATCTGTCGCAATAAAATTATGCAGCCCCTGAATGGCATCTCGTGGGCAATCGACCAATACAACCGGATCTTTCATATTATACTATAAAATATCTTTCTCAATTTCCCGGGCAATCACCATCTTTTGGATACTGGAAGTCCCCTCACCTATTGTACATAATTTGGCATCACGAAAGAACTTCTCCGCAGGATAATCTTTTGTAAAACCATATCCACCAAAAATCTGTACAGATTCATTTGAAACACTTACTGCTGCTTCAGAAGCATACAGTTTGGCCATCGCGCCAATTTTGGATACGCGTTCACCATGATCTTTGAGATAACCCGCTTGACGAGTCAATAGCTCACTGGCCTCCACTTGAGTAGCCATATCTGCCAGGGCAAATGAAACAGCCTGAAAATCGTAGATCTTTTTACCAAACTGCTCTCTTTCATGTGCATATTTTAACGCACATTCATAAGCACCACGTGCAATACCCAAAGACAGGGCCGCAATGGAGATTCTTCCCCCATCCAAAAGCTTCAGAGCCTGCACAAATCCTTGACCTTCCTCACCGATGAGCTGATCGCGATGAATCCTACAGTTATCAAAAAATAAACATGCCGTCTCCGAAGCACGCATGCCTAATTTATTCTCTTTTTTTCCTGCAGTAAAGCCTGGCGTGTCCTTTTCAACGATAAAAGCGGACATTCCTTTTTTATCACCCTTTTGCCCCGTCCGAGCGATCACAACAGCGACACTCGAACTAATGGCATGAGTAATAAAATTCTTCGAACCATTCAACACATAGTAATCTCCATCCCTTTCAGCAAAGGTGGTCATACCACCGGCATCCGAGCCTGAGCCAGTCTCTGTAAGGCCCCAAGCACCAATCCATTCCGCAGTAGCTAATTTCGGAAGATAGCGTTTCTTCTGTTCTTCATTAGCAAAACTCAAAATATGATTGGTACACAATGAGTTATGTGCCGCCACCGAAAGTCCGATCGATCCACAAACTTTGGAGATTTCATCCAGCACGGTGATATACTCCTGATAACCTAGGCCCGAACCTCCGTATTCCTCTGGAACGATAACGCCCATGAAACCATGTTCACCTAATTTTTTAAAAACTTCTATTGGAAATAGTTGGGCTTCATCCCATTCCATCACATAAGGTTTGATATGATACTGTGCAAAATCGCGTGCACTCTGTCTGATCATATCCATTTGTTGTTTATTTTCAATAAACATAAGCATGAATATTAAATTTACAATCGGTAATACAATTCAAATATATCAAAATATTTAGGAATAAAATTGCAAATATTTTAAAATTTTATTTTAAATTTATCTAAAAATAAGAAATTCTTAATCATATCGCTTTTTAAACCAGAATTATAAACTATGAAGGAGCTGCTCGCATTACTTCGCCAAAAAAGAGAAAATTTAAAACTCGGTGGTGGCATCGATAAAATCAAAAAACTTAAAGAGAAAGGTAAGCTGTCGGCATGGGAAAGAATAGCATACTTACTAGATCCAGACCGGGAATACCTCGAAATAGGCATGTTTGCTGGAGAGGGTATGTACACTGAACACGGAGGCTGCACCAATGCCGGCTGTGCAGCAGTATTGGGTTATGTTAAATCCAAACTTTGCGTTATCGTTTCCAACGACGCCACAGTAAAAGCTGGAGCCTGGTTTCCGATCTCGGCAAAGAAAAATCTTCGTGCACAGGAAATCGCCATGGAAAACAACCTTCCGATAATATATCTGGTGGATTCCGCGGGTGTTTTTCTACCGATGCAAGATGAAATCTTCCCCGACAAAGAACACTTTGGACGAATATTCCGTAATAATGCACGCATGTCTTCCATGGGCATTCCGCAGATTGCCGCGATCATGGGCAGCTGTGTCGCAGGTGGAGCCTACTTACCCATCATGTCGGACTATGCTTTCATTGTTGAAGGTACTGGATCTGTATTCCTAGCTGGCCCCTATTTGGTTAAATCAGCTATTGGGGAAACAGTAGATGCCGAAACACTCGGTGGCGCTTCCACACATTCCGAAATATCAGGTGTTACGGACAATAAGTTCCCCGACGACCAAAGTTGTCTCACAGCAATTAAAAATGTAATTGATAAAATCGGTGGTCATGCAAAAGCAAATTTCAATCGGAAAGAAAGCCTGCCTCCAAAAACAGACCCCGAAAAAATTATAGAAATTCTTCCGGAAGATCGAACCAAACCTTACCGTATGCAAGACATTCTCGAAGCGATTGTTGATGCAGAAACACTGGAGGAGTATAAACCCGATTATGGCAAAACCATCATATGCGCACTTGCACGTGTAGATGGATGGGCTGTGGGTATCGTCGCCAACCAACGGGAAATCATTAAAGCCAAGAAACCCGGTAATGCGATGGAAATGCAAATGGGTGGCGTTATCTATAGTGACTCCGCAGACAAAGCTGCACGCTTTATCATGAACTGCAATCAACAAAACATACCGCTTGTCTTCTTTCAGGATGTCACCGGATTTATGGTCGGCAGCCGATCCGAACAAGGTGGAATTATTAAAGATGGCGCCAAAATGGTCAATGCAATGGCAAATTCCGTTGTACCCAAATTTACGTTCATCGTAGGAAATAGCTACGGAGCAGGAAATTACGCGATGTGCGGTAAGGCTTATGATCCTCGGTTGATCTATGCTTGGCCAAGCGCTCAGATGGCCGTCATGAGTGGCGCCGCAGCTGGCAAAACGCTATTTCAAATCCAGGAGTCAGCATTAAAAGCCAAAGGGAAGGAAATCAATGAAGAAGAAAAGAATATACTATTGAAATCCATTGAAGACCGATATAAAGAGCAATTAAGTCCCTACTATGCCGCTGCCCGACTTTGGGTAGATGGAATTATTGCCCCCGCGGAAACCAGAAAAGTCATCAGCATGGGAATAGAAGCCGCTAATGAAAAGCCTATTGTCGAACGATATAATGTTGGGGTAATTCAGGTATAAGTATAATACGAAAAACGTTCAGACGACAATAACTGCCTCAGTAATAATAAAGCGCTCCTGTATTGCATGATACAGGAGCGCTTTATTTAAAGGGTTCCACGAACCTTTTATTGTTTATACCTTCGCCATATTTTACTGATGATTTCAAATTCAGCCATCCCCACTTTATTTTACTGTGCTACAAATCCATTTAATTGTAGCATTTTTTTTCTTAAAAAACCATTTCGGGTATATTTTCATCGGCAATTAATTTTCCGGCGGTTGCAGTTCTTATTTCATCAACACTTACACCTGGGGCTCTTTCTAAAAGCTGGAAGCCTCCGTCTGGTAGAATTTCGTAAACACCTAATTCAGTGACAATTTTCTTTATGCACTTTACGCCTGTTAATGGAAGTGTACATTCCGGGAGAAGTTTACTTTCACCACTTTTATTAACTTGTTGCATGGCAACGATAATATTTTTAGCAGAGGCGACAAGATCCATGGCGCCGCCCATTCCTTTTACCATTTTCCCAGGGATCTTCCAGTTAGCGATATCACCGCTTTCGGAAACTTCCATGGCTCCTAAAATGGTTAAATCTACTTTTTGGGCTCTAATCATCCCAAAACTTAGCGCTGAATCGAAAACTGCAGAACCTGGCAATGTGGTAATGGTTTGCTTGCCCGCATTAATCAAATCTGGATCTTCGCTGCCGTCGAAAGGAAAAGGCCCCATCCCCAAAAGTCCATTCTCGGATTGCAAAACCACATTAACGCCTGCTGGAATGTAATTCGCTACCAAAGTTGGAATTCCTATACCTAGGTTAACGTAACTATTATTTTTAATTTCTTTTGCAATACGTTGTGCAATTTGTTCTTTAGATAGTGCCATAATTTAGTTTTTAGGTCTTACGGTTCTTTGCTCGATTCTCTTTTCGTAATGTTCTCCCTGGAAAATTCTGTGAACATAAATTCCTGGAGTATGAATTTCGTCTGGATTTAGTTCGCCAATCTCTACCAATTCTTCAACTTCAGCAATGGTTATTTTACCAGCCATAGCCATTACAGGATTAAAGTTTCTAGCTGTAGAACGAAAGATAAGATTGCCTGCTTTGTCGCCTTTCCACGCTTTAACAATAGCAAAATCGGCATCGAAAGCATATTCCAAAAGATAATCTTTGCCTTTAAAGTTTCTCACTTCTTTGCCTTCACCTATTTCGGTTCCAACTCCTGCTGGTGTATAAATAGCTGGCATTCCGTATCCTGCAGCCATACAACGTGTTGCCAAAGTGCCCTGCGGGATTAGTTCTACTTCCAATTCTCCGCTTAGAAGCTGCCTTTCGAATTCGGCGTTTTCGCCAACGTAAGATGAAATCATTTTTTTGATTTGCTTTTTTTGTAAAAGTAAGCCTAAACCAAAATTATCCACACCCGCATTATTAGAAATACAGGTTAAATCTTTCACTTCTTTTTTTACCAGCTCGGCAATAGAATTTTCGGGAATGCCGCAAAGCCCGAAGCCACCTAACATTATGGTCATTCCGTCTTCGATGCCATTGCAGGCTTCTTGTACATTTTTTACTGTTTTATCTATCATTATTAGCGTTATTGGGTTAAAAGTATTTCAAACTGATGTTTGATTTTATCATGAATTGGGTTTCCTAAATCAACTGAATAACATTGGCCATATCCTCTTTGCTTACCATCTCCACCCTCGTATGTATGCAACCTAATCATAATGGTTGTGAAATTAACGTTGAAGGTACCCATTGGAATGTGCAAATGCATTGGTATCTGTACCCGTTTCACTGCGAAATACATGTTCATTGTAATTTAATGTCGATCCACTAAACCACTTCGATCCAAAAAAGCTATTGCTGTTCGCTGGATAAGCGAATACACTGCTAAAACCTAAATGAAATTTTATAGTCAAGTAAGTTGCAACATCCAGCCAAAAATCAGCAATAGTTGAAGTTGACCATGCCCATAGATCATGATAAGACGCGAAGGATAATTGATATCGCTGTTCGATATACTGTTTGAATTTATTGATCTCAGATTGAGATTTTTGTTCTTCTATCGGGCTCCAGAGTAATTTTCCCATAATAGTTGGATATAAAAAACGGTTATACCCAAACTTAGCTAAATTTGCTTTTATATGCAATTTTAATTGCAGCGCATAGCAGAACAAATAGATAATAATAAATATTATATTAAAATATTATTCGGGAATACACGCGATTAATCAAATAAACGAGATAAATACAGCCTATTTTTTAAAGTACCTCAATTTCTGTCCCTTCAACAGTAGGGTGGCCGGTGCATAATAAGATCCGCCCATTTTCCATTTCACGATCGGTTAACACTTCGTTATAATCCATTCGGACTTTCCCCTTGGAACATTGTGAGATACATGTACTGCACATGCCAGATTTGCAAGAATAAGGTAGCTTGATTTTATGCTCCAATCCTACATCCAGAATAGATTTATTATAAGGGATCTCAAGATCATAGCTTTCGCCTTGAAAATGTAATTTGATTCGATAGGATGTGGTATCAATCTCTTTTTCAGATTCATCGTCATCATCCTCTTCATTTTCAGGCAATAAAAATGTTTCTCTTTTAATCTGATTGGCATCGAAGCCCATACCCAAAAGTGTAAAACGACATAAATCCATATAAATCACTGGTCCACACGTATAAAATAGTGCTTCCTCTTTTTCCCCCACAAGATGATCTTTGACAATGGAAAGAATATAATCCCTGTTCAGGCGGGCTTTCATCAGATATTTGCTGTTGGAATAAATCCAGACAATTGTTAAACGATCTGGGAATTGCATGGCCCATTCCTCTAGCTCCTCACGGAATGGCGTTTGATCAGAGGCACTGTTGCTATATACCAATACCACCTTAGACTTATCTTCAACAAGTAGCGCAGTTTTAAGAATGGAATACAAAGGTGTTATACCAATACCTGCTGCAAATAGAAACAAAGTTCTTACTTTATGCGCATCAGGTTCATAAGTAAATAATCCCTGTGGTTCCATGGCCTGAACAATATCCCCTTCGGCAATAGTATGATGAAGCAATCTTGATATCTCTCCATTTTCCACACGTTTTACGGTAATACTTAATGGCTCGTCATAATCCGGCGAACTATTAAAAGAATAGGAACGACGAACCTCCCGATCACCAAACATAAATGAAAGTGTAATAAATTGTCCCGCTTTGTATCTGGGATAGTCGCCCGCAAGAGATTCCAACTGAAAAGTAATATTATTATTGGGTTGGGGAATTATCTTTGCTATTTGTAATGCGTACATAGTTCAAATATACTGTCGAATTTTGGCTTACACAAATGTAAAAACCAGAATAGAAATAGGCTTTTTCAGATACAATTTATAACAATTTTGTTGTATTACAATTGGCAGACAATTCTTGTACAATATTTGTAGAATTTCACGTTATATTTATATCGAAACTTATTATAATAAGATTATATGCAAACACGCAGAAACTTCCTTCAAAATGCAGCAAAAGCCACATTGGGTATTGCTGTATCTGGATCAATATTACAAGATATTGCTTCCGCGAAAGCAACTGAATTAAATGCCGCTACCTTAAAGTTTTCCCAAGTAAAGTTACCTTTCAGTTATGCCGCATTGGAGCCTAATATTGACGCCTTGACGATGGAAATCCATTATACAAAGCATCATATGGCCTATATCAATGCTGTCAACGAAGCTATTGTTGCTGAGGCGATCAAAGAAACTTCAGAGGAACAGCTTTTAGCTAATATATCCAAATATTCCCCGAAAGCCAGAAATAACGCTGGCGGAGCATGGAATCACAATTTCTTTTGGGAAAGCCTGTCCGACAAAGCTAGTCAACCATCAGAAAAATTGCTGACGATGATCAATAAGTCCTTTGGCTCATTAGACAAATTTAAGGAGCAATTCGCTGCCGCAGCGACAAGCCGCTTCGGTTCAGGCTGGGCCTGGTTGATTCTTGACGATTCGGGGAACCTAAAAATAACTTCTACGCCAAATCAGGATAATCCATTAATGGATGTTGCTGAAGTAAAAGGTATCCCAGTTTTGGGACTCGACGTTTGGGAACATGCTTATTACTTACATTATCAAAACAAGAGAGCAGACTATATTAAAAATTGGTGGAATGTCGTCAATTGGAAAAAAGTAAATGAGCGACTCGCATAATAACATAAAAAAAGCTCGATCTAAAGATCGAGCTTTTTTTATGTTATATTCCGCAATAAGACCTACTATCCCAATACAGTTTTAAGTTTGTTTACCTGAAAGTCAATCAGTTTCTGAAGAGGCCCTGATGCGATCATTTTCATCATCATATTCAGATCTGCATCAATTATAAATGTAGCTTTTGTCACAATATCTGATACTGCTTGCAGTTCCCAACGTAAAGTAACCTCAAAAGGAGCTTTTTCAGAAGGAATCAGTTTGATCAATTGATTTTCCACACGCTCATCCACTCTTAACGCTAATTTTGCCATATTTTGAATGGTAAATCGCGCTTCGTCCGATGTTGAAGACCAATTATAGATATTTTCAGGCATTAACTGCTCATGATTATTGAGATCGGTTAAAAAAGCAAATACCTCACCGACATTTCTGTTGATTTCTGTTGTGTTCTGAATAGTAGTCATAACGGTAAATTATTCATCTTTATTGAAAATTTTCACTCCATCCTGCAGGGTTCAATCGCCATTTTTTCAAAATTTCAACATCTTCCTCCAATACGTAACCATTTTCAGCGGCGACTTGAATCAGTGCATCGTAGTTACACAAGCTGAAATAAGGACATTTTGCATCAGCAAAATTATCAGTCGCTTGTTGTAATCCGTACGTAAATATGGAAACCAATCCAACAACATTACAACCCGCTTCACGCAATGCTTTGACCGCGATCAAGCTGCTTTTTCCTGTCGAAATTAGATCTTCAACCACAACTACACGTTGCCCACTAACGACTTCACCTTCAATCATATTTTGACGTCCATGATCTTTAGCTGAGCTTCTAACATAAGAAAATGGTAAGCCCAAATCCTGTGCTACCAACACGCCTTGTGGAATACCTGCCGTAGCAACTCCAGAAATCATATCTACAGATCCAAACTCTTCTTGAATAAGCTTAGAAAGCTTCTGACGAATATACGTGCGTATCGCTGGATGAGATAAAGTGATACGGTTATCACAGTAAATTGGAGACTTCCAACCCGACGCCCAAGTAAAAGGACTTTTAGGTTGCAATTTTATTGCTTTAATTTGCAATAAGGATTCAGCAACTTTTTGTTCAACCTCATTTAAATTATTCATGGCGCAAATTTATAAAATTTATATGAACGAAACCGTGCTAATTTTAGCCGATTTTGTTCCTTCCAAAACCGAAAACACGCAAACAATTAGTATTCAAGACATTGAACTTCAAAAACTTTTCAAACAATCTGAAATTGATAAAGTTCCAAAGACATATCTCTACGTCAATAGGGATTTCGAAACCGTATTTCAAAACCTAAAAAGCAAGTTAAAAATCATTAAAGCTGCTGGTGGACTGGTTAAAAACGGTGATGGTGATTACCTTTTTATCTACCGCTTGGGTAAATGGGACCTCCCGAAGGGCAAAGTTGAAGACAATGAAAAGATGAAAGAAGCCGCTGTACGTGAAGTAGAAGAAGAATGTGGTATTAAAATCAACTATTTAGGTAAAAAGATCATCACATCCTATCATACATACTATCTACGTAATGGAGAATTTGTATTAAAGGCAACCAATTGGTATGAAATGGGCGTTAATAAAGTTCCGAAATTAATACCACAAACAGCTGAAGACATTACAAAGGCAGAATGGCGCCCTGTAGATCAATTTGATGAAGTCCGGGCCAATACCTATCCGATTATAGAAAATATCATTAAAAAAGTGAAATAGGCCGTCTTTTGAGGTTCATTTGACAGTAATCCATGAGATCATTCTTACTTTTATACTATGGAAAATATAACAGGAAAAAGGGCCTTAGTGACAGGTGGAGCAAAAGGGCTTGGGAAAGCCATTGCTGTTGCATTGGCTAAAGAAGGCGTACACGTTGCGATCACAGGAAGAAACCAAACAGCATTGAAGCAGACTGCTGATGAGCTTAAAACGTTAGGCACACAAGTTACCTATGCTGTATTTGATGTGTCAGATAACGTGGCTGTACAGCAGGGAATTAATAATCTCAATGAAACCTTTGGCAACTTTGATATTCTTATCAACAATGCGGGCATATCTTCCTTCTCCTCTGTAATGGATATGGAGGTGCAAGACTGGACTGCGATTATAAATGTTAATCTATTGGGAACCTATTTTGTTACAAAAGCTGTCCTGCCACAACTAATTGAAAAAAATCAGGGTGATATTGTCATGGTCTCTTCTACAGCTGGATTGAATGGGGCAGCTACGACTTCAGCATATAGTGCTTCAAAATTTGGTGTTATTGGATTTGCAGATTCATTGATGCGTGAAGTACGTAAAAATAACATTCGGGTCTGTACCCTAATGCCAAGTACCATTGCATCGGATATGTCCAAAGATCTCGGTCTGACAGACGGTGACCCCGAAAAAGTATTACAACCAGAAGATTTCGCGGAACTAATTATCGCGCATTTAAAATTGCCTAGAAGAGCGATGTTAAAATCAGCCTCTTTATGGTCTACAAATCCATAAAAACCACTATTGCGAGCCTTCGGCGTTGTTAAAGGCTCGCAATAGAATTATTTGTGATCTATCACCACCGTCCTTAGACAGGAGCTCACTACATCCGTCTAATATAAACAAGAAATTATGAGTAAACTATTTTCATCGATAAACATCGGTTCCTTAAACCTGAAAAATCGCTTAGTTGTTTCCCCTATGTGCCAATATTCTGCTGAAGATGGTTTTGCAAACAACTGGCATCTTGTCCACCTTGGTCAATTTGCCATTGGAGGCGCAGCAGCAGTCATACAGGAAGCAACAGCCATCGCACCCGAAGGTAGAATCAGCTATGGAGACCTTGGAATATGGGATGACCAGCATATTGACAAACTAAAAGAGATAACAGCTTTTATCAAAGCAAATGATGCCGTCCCCGGTATTCAGCTCGCGCATGCCGGCCGCAAAGCCAGTAGCAACAAGCCCTGGCTTGGTCGTGGTCAATTTGCACCTTCAGAAGCCCTAGGATGGCAGACTGTCGCGCCATCTGCACTGGCTTTCCATTCTGGAGATTACGTCCCCAAAGAGCTTAAAATAAATGAGATTGAAGAAATCATCGAAAAGTTTGGACAAGCTGCCAAAAGAGCCATCCAAGCTGGTTACGAAATCATCGAACTCCACGCAGCACATGGTTACCTCATCCACCAGTTTCTCTCCCCTTTGTGCAACCTACGAACAGACCGGTTTGGTGGTACATTTGAAAATAGAATACGCTTCCTGCTGGAGATCATCAAACGGGTAAAACAGGAAATATCGACGCAAAGTTTATGGGTACGTATTTCTGCGACAGATTGGGCCCCAGATGGCTGGGATCTGGATCAATCCATAGCCTTATCACAGCTCTTGACCGAGCAGGGAATTGATATCATTGATGTATCGAGCGGTGGAGCAGTTTCCCATCAAAAAATTGATGTTGGCCCTGCCTATCAACTTCCATTCGCCCTCGCGATCAAAGAAAAAACTGGAAGTAAAACGGCTACTGTCGGAATTATTAAAACAGCAACTCAGGCCGCCGATATTATTGAGAAAGATCAGGCGGATTTAATTATGATCGCTCGGAGTTTTTTAAATGATCCACATCTCCCATTACACTTTGCAAAAGAATTATCCGTAGACATCCCCTGGCCAAAACAATACGAAAGAGCAAAATGAAATTAAGCTTAAACAAAATACATCATATTGCGATCATATGTAGCAATTATCAGCAGTCGAAAAAATTCTATACCGAAATCCTCGGCCTTGAAATCTGGCAGGAACATTATCGGCAAGAGCGGGATTCATACAAATTGGATTTAAAACTCAACGAAACCTACATCATTGAACTATTTTCCTTTCCCTCCCCCCCTAATAGACCTAGTTTTCCTGAAGCTGCTGGTTTAAGACATTTAGCTTTTGAAGTCGATAATCTGGATACGGAAATACATAAATTAGAACAGGCAGGTATCGCACATGAAGGGATAAGGATCGACGAACTAACACAAAAAAGATTCACTTTCTTTGCCGACCCCGATCAGCTTCCGATAGAACTTTACGAACGTTAAAACAAAAAAAGCGTTGATTTTCATCAACGCTTTTTTATTATGTCGTAAATCGGAATATTACAGTTTACGTTTTACTTCTACTTGTTCGTAAGCCTCTACGATATCACCTACCTGGATGTCGTTGAAACGGTCAATGTTCAAACCACACTCGTAACCTTGTGCAACCTCTTTGACGTCGTCTTTAAAACGTTTCAGGGAAGCCAATCTACCGGTATGGATAACCACACCTTCTCTGATTATGCGGATATCATTATTTCTATTGATTTTACCTTCTCTAACCATACATCCCGCAATGGTACCCACTTTAGAGATTTTAAATGTTTCTCTGATTTCAACCTCAGCAACAATTTTCTCTTCAAATTTCGGAGCCAACATACCTTCCATCGCAGATTTAATCTCTTCGATAGCATCATAGATGATAGAGTATAGACGAACGTCGATTTGCTCATTCTCAGCCAATTTACGTGCATTTTGTGTTGGACGTACTTGGAAACCAATGATGATCGCGTCAGAAGCAGATGCCAATAATACATCTGATTCAGAGATCGCACCTACTGATTTATGGATAATATTTACTTGGATCTCATCTGTTGACAATTTCAACAATGAATCTGATAATGCTTCAATAGAACCATCCACATCACCTTTTACGATAATATTAAGTTCCTTAAAGTTACCGATAGCCAAACGACGACCGATCTCATCCAAGGTAATATGTTTCGTTGCACGCATGCCTTGTTCACGTTGTAACTGAAGGCGTTTGTTTGCTACAGTTCTAGCCTCAGATTCGCTTTCAAGAACATAAAGCTTATCCCCAGCTGTAGGTGCTCCAGCCATACCTAAAATCTGTACAGGTACAGAAGGTCCCGCTTCTTTAACACGTTCACCTCTTTCATTGGTTAGTGCTTTCACCTTACCAGAATGCGAACCTGCCAAAATTGGATCTCCGACACGAAGCGTACCTCCTTGAATCAATACTGTAGTTACAATACCACGGCCTTTGTCCAACGCTGCCTCGATCACCGAACCAACAGCACGTTTTTTCGGATCAGCTTTCAAATCCAACATTTCAGCTTCCAAAAGAACTTTTTCTAAAAGAAGATCAACATTTTCCCCAGTTTTCGCAGAAATCTCTTGCGCTTGGAACTTACCGCCCCAATCCTCAACTAAGATATTCATCGCAGAAAGCTGCTCACGGATACGATCAGGATTTGCACCAGGTTTATCCACCTTCGTAAATGCAAATACGATTGGTACACCTGCTGCTTGTGCGTGATTGATGGCCTCTTTCGTTTGTGGCATGACTGCGTCATCCGCCGCAACAACGATAATAACGATATCTGTTACTTTGGCACCACGTGCACGCATCGCCGTAAAGGCTTCGTGACCCGGTGTATCCAAAAATGTAATTTTACGATCATCATCCAATTTCACCGCGTATGCACCAATATGCTGTGTGATACCACCCGCCTCACCAGAAGTAACGTTTGCTTTACGGATATAATCTAACAAAGATGTTTTACCGTGGTCAACGTGTCCCATTACTGTTACGATTGGAGCTCTAGGCACCAAATTCGCTTCAGTATCTGCTTCCTCTAGTTCCGCAGTTTCCTCATCTTCAGGTTTAATAAATTCAACTTGATAGCCAAACTCATCTGCTACGATAGTCAAAGTTTCCGCATCTAGACGTTGGTTGATAGACACAAACATACCTAAACTCATACAAGTCGCGATAATCTGTGTTACTTGAACGTCCATCAAATTTGCAAGCTCATTTGCTGTAACAAATTCTGTGACACGCAATACCTTCGCCATCAATTCTTGCTCCATTGCAGCTTCTTCCGCATGTTGAGCGACATCATCACGTTTCTGACGTCTCAACTTCGCACGTTGTGCAAACTTACCGGATTTACCCGCTCCACTTAAACGAGCAAGTGTTGCTTTGATTTGATCTTGGATTTCCTTTTCAGAAGGTTCCTCTTTATTCTCAACAGGTCTTCCTTTTCCTCTATTGTCAAAACGACCATGTTGCGGTCTTGCTCCACCTTGTCCTGGTCTACCTTGGTGCTGGTTGTTTCCACCTTGCCCTGGTCTGCCTGGATGCTGGTTGTTTTGTCCCGGACGATTGTTCGGAGTGTTGTTGTTTCCTTGATTGCCACCTCTGTTCCCTTGTTGGTCACGGTTGTGGTTATTATTTCCATCGCGAGGACCACGGTTCTGGTTGTTATGACCCTGACCTTGTCCCACATTCGGATTTACTGGACCATTTGGATTCGTGCGCTTACGCTTACGTTTCTCATTATTATTTCCAGCATTTGAAGATGATGCCACAGGTTTGTGCGAAGGTCTAGCAGAAGGCAATTCAATCTTACCAATTACTTTAGGACCAGTCAATCTTTCTGCACGAGCAGAAATAATATCATCTCCTTCTTTTTTCACAGGCTCCACTTTTGGAGTTACTGGTACAGCAGCTTTAGGTGCTGTTTCGTCTTTTTTCTTTTCTTCTACCTTCACAGGTTCGGTTTTTGTCTCTACAACCGGAGTTGCTTTTACTTCAGTTTTATCTACTTCAGGTTTGGGAGCTTCTACCCGAGGTGCCACGACTTCGGTTTTTTGCGTTATAACCTTTGGTTCTTCTTTTTTCGCCTCGATGACCGGAGCTTTAACTTCGGCTTCTTTCTGCTCTACTACTTTCTCTACGACCTTAGTCTCTACAGGTGTGTCATGCGTAATTTTAGGTTCCTCCTTGGAAGGCTCCTCTTTTTTAGGCTTGTTACCACCTCTATTCAGGGCATCAAGATCAATTTTGCCAACCACTTTCATACCACCTTGATGAACAGGTTCCTCAGGCTTGGCAGGAGTGACTTCTTTGACAGATGGGATTTCTACAGTATTCTTAACCAAGATTTCTTTTGGTTCCTCATGTTCTTCAAAATCCTCATTTCTAGACGATTCTTTAGGAGAAGTGGACGGCGACTCCTCACGACGAATTTTGCCAATAACAATTTGTTTAGCTTCATCTTTCAGTGATTTGTCTCCCTGAAACTCTTTTAACAGCACACCATACATCTCTCCGCTCAATTTAGTGTTAGGCTTTGCTTCTACATCATATCCTTTTTTCACTAAACATTCCACGGCAGTATGTATCCCGATGTTGAGTTCCTTTGCTGCTTTAAGCAAGTTTGTTCCTTTTCCTTCAGTCATCTATAATATAAACTATTTTAATATAATTACAAAAATATGTTTTTTTCCATCCATAAACAATTTATTCCGAATGTTAGATAGAAAAAAATTAACAAGCTGAATTTTATTCAAATTCAGCCTGCAATATACGTAGGATATCACGAATGGTATCTTCTTCCAAATCGGTACGTCTAACGAGCTCTTCCTCACTGAGTGATAAAACAGATTTTGCAGAATCCAAACCTACACGCTTCAATTCATCAATAACCCAGCTTTCAATTTCATCGCTGAATTCTTCGATATCCACATCCTCATCAAATTCATCATTCTCACGATAAACATCAATCTCATAACCAGTCAATTTACCAGCCAATTTAATATTATGTCCACCACGACCAATTGCTAACGAAACCTGATCCGATTTTAAGTATACAGCAGCGGTTTTATTTTCCTCATCAATCTTAATTGAACTGATTCGAGCAGGGCTCAAAGCACGGGCAATATATAAGGAATGGTTTGTAGTGAAATTGATAACATCAATATTCTCATTACGCAATTCACGAACGATACCGTGGATACGTGATCCTTTCATACCCACACACGCTCCAACTGGATCGATACGGTCATCATAAGACTCCACTGCCACTTTAGCACGCTCTCCTGGTTCACGGACAATTTTCTTGATCGTAATCAAACCATCAAAGATCTCAGGAACCTCAAGTTCAAACAAACGTTGTAAAAACGCCGGTGCAGTACGTGAGATAATGATTTTCGGATTGTTGTTCATCATATCTACTTTATGAACCACTGCGCGAATACCATCGCCTTTTTTGAAATAATCAGCAGGGATTTGTTCCGATTTAGGCAAAATCAATTCATTACCATCTTCATCCAATACCAAGATCTCTTTCTTCCAGATCTGATAAACCTCACCAATAACCAGCTCTCCTTCTCTATCTTTATATTTCTTAAAGACTTCGTCTTTCTCAAGTTCTAATACCTTAGAAACAAGCGTTTGACGAGCAGCTAAAATAGCACGACGTCCAAAGCTTTCCAAAGTGATCTGTTCGATAAAATCATCACCTACTTCAAGGTCCTCATCATGTTTTCGTGCTTCCGCCAACTCGATTTCAAGATCATCATCCTCAGAAAATTCATCTTCAACAACGACTCGCGTTCTCCAAATCTCCAAATCCCCGTTATCTGGATTCACGATAACATCCACATTTTCATCCGTACCGAAACGACGACGGATCATACTACGAAAAACCTCTTCCAATACTGTAATGACCGTAGGTCTATCGATATTCTTAAACTCCTTAAACTCCTGAAAAGAGTCTATCAGATTGATGTTGCTGTTACTCATTATTTTTAAAATGAAATTACCACTTTTGTTGCTTTTATTTGATCAAAAGGAAGTTCTTTTTCCACCTCTTGCGCTTTTTTACTTTTTTCTTTTACTTTTTGAAGAATGCTAATCTTTGTCTCATCCACCGTCAATAAGGTCCCTTCGATTTTTGTATTATCATCCAACTTGACCTGTACAGTACGGCCTATATTTTTTTGATATTGCCGATTATTAACAAAATTTGAATCGATACCTGGAGACGAAACCTCCAAACGATAAGCATTATCAACGACATTTTCCTCCTCCAAATGAAAACCGACATGGCGGCTCACTTGCGCACAATCATCAATATTAACACCGTTATCCCCGTCTAAGAGGATCTCCAAAATCTTATTTGGACGCATCTTTACACTAACAATAAACAAATCCTCGCGATCTGCTATTTTTTCCTCTATGAGTTCAATGACTCTTTTTTCTACATCTTGCATTGTTCTACTGCCTAGAATGCTAAATTAATTGTATTAAAAAAAGGGGGCAATACGAGCCCCCTTCCTTTCAGATATGCAAATATAGTATTTTATAAAATAAAAAACAAATACCCAAACAGCAACGGGAGTATTTTTTCTGTTATTTTGAATTATCAACAACTGCATTAATTGTTTTTTGCATCTGTGCCATCATACTGGTTAATGTTTCCATTGTTGGCTCAGGAGTCGGCTCTGGCAGTTGAGTACTAATAAAAGCTTTTGCCCGCCAAACCTCTAAAATATCGGGGGTCTCAACCCAGTATGGTTCGTAGGTTTTATTATCAGAAACAAGCTTTAAACCTTTATCCTCTTTAAATTTAAATGCAATACGCTTATAGACAACTCCCTCCTCCCGGGATACAACAACATAGGTATGTCCCGGCTTTATATCGTGCCAATTTTCGACATACTCCGCCACAATAATGGACCCTGAGGGTAAAGGTAACATCGAATCGCCCTTAATCTCAAAAGCTCGAAAAGTCCCCTGTCCAAACATGGGTAGTGAAAACTTAGGAAGCTCAGCCACATACTCCGGATCACCATAACCATTTAAGTAACCCGCACTTGCTTTAACCGGCACTAACTCGATGTTTTCACGATCATTGCCATCAACAGTCACACTTAATACTCTGAGATTTGACGCATTGCTTTTAGGTACAGGCTTCCACTTTTCATCAATCACATCATTCGCCAATTCATCCATGGTTAACCCATAAAACTCGGCAATTTTTTTTAGTAATTCATATTTAGGCTCCGCTCTATCTTCCTCATAAGCACCTACAGAAGCGCGTTTAATCTCCATGATATCAGCAAATTGCTGCTGCGTAATTTTCTTTCCTTTTCGAAGGAATTTCAAGTTGGACGAAATATTTGACATATTATTTTTTCAAAAAAATATTTTGCAAAAACTAAATTTATTAGTAATATTGTGCCAATAAAATTAGTAAATAAAATTTAAACATCCAAATAATTTAGCATTATGAGCAATTTTATTGTATATATATTAACAGACAACAACAGAAGATACTTTGAAATCGACTTCACATCCAATATGTTTAGCACAGTAATGGAGCTTCAACAAACCAATAGCTTTATTCTTCAACAGGGTCCCCATTTAAATAGAATCATCTATTCTGAAGCTTTTTCAAAATTAGCATGCGCAAAAAGAAGAATGAACGAATTGCAAAATTTCACACGCATGCAGATAGAACGAGTTATTCGCAAGAATAATCCTAATTGGAATAACCTCTACCCGCAACAGCACCAAGCCTACCCAAAGAGAAACACCAATTACGCGGCCTAGCTATAAATAATAGGACAAAAAAAGCCACCCAATTCTCATTAGACAGCTTGCTATTTATTATTTTGTTATAGATCCAAAAGAGGATAAACGCTTTATTAATTTAGGTTGATGAGGTATTCTCTAACGCTCCTGTGTTTTCACCGGCACCACCTTCATTATTATTGCGTTCAGAAGTTCCACCCTCTGTAGACTCTTCTTCAGGCCCAATAAACCCCTCGTCCGTCTGCTCTTCAACATTTGTTGAATCACTTTGTTCTGGCTCCGGATCGCTATAACGCGGTGTCTCACATTTATAGGATTTCGTGATTTCGACCGTAGATTCAGGGAATTTACCCTGTGTATAGCCCAGTTGCTTGTCCTTATAAACAGATTCTAAAAATACACCAAATATAGGCAAGGCTGTACGTGAACCTTCGCCAGTATGCGAATTCTTAAAGTGTATACTTCTTTCATCACACCCAACCCAGATTCCAGTGACTAAATCCTTAGTCACCCCCATATACCAACCATCAACATATTCTGAGGAAGTTCCAGTTTTCCCACCAATTTCATTTTCTTTATCAAAAAGATCCCATTCCCACAAGCCCTGCGATGTACCTCTTGGCTCTTCCATCCCACCTCTCAACATATAGGTCATCAACCAAGCATCCTGCTTATCGACCACCTGTTTGCGTTCCGCCTGAAAAGTGGCAATCACATTTCCATCATGGTCTTCAATTTTAGAAACCAGTATCGGTGTTACCCGCTCACCATGGTTCATCATCGTAGAATAACCGTTAACCATCTCAAATACCGACACATCATTAGGTCCCAATCCAACAGACGCTACTGGATTTAGCTTACTTGTAATACCACAGCGCTGAGCAGCATCCACTACCTTTGCAGGTGTCACCATGTCCGTCAACTGAACAGTAACCGAATTGATGGATCTAGCCATAGCATGGCGCAAAGACATCTCCCGATAGGAAAAATTCCAATCTGCATTTTTAGGTTCCCATACTTCAACAGAATCCCCCTTATCAATCTTTATTGTAACAGGTTTATCCGTAATCTTATCGCAAGGTGACATTCCAGACTCTAAAGCTGCCAAATAAACGAAAGGTTTAAATGTCGAACCCGCTTGTCGTTTCGCCTGCATCACGTGATCATATTTAAAATATTGATGATCTACCCCCCCTACCCAAGCTTTAATCTCGCCCGAATAAGGATCCATCGACATCATTCCCGCATTCAACATCATCGCATAATATTTCAGGGAGTCCATCGTAGACATTTCCTTTTCAATCTTACCATTATCCTTCCAATTGTATACTTCCATTTTTTTCTTCTTATTCAAGAAGAAATTGATACTATCTGGAGTATTGGCATATTTTTTACTCAGAAACTCATAGTAAGGTGTTTTCTTAGCTAGGTTCTCCAAAAAGTTTGGGATCACTTTTCCGGAAAGATCCCGCCATGGTTCCTGGCCATCCCAAGTATTGTTTAAACGTTGCTGTAATTCCGTCATCTGTTTTGCTACAGCCTCTTCAGCGTGCTTCTGAAGCTTAGAGTTGATGGTTGTATAAATCTTCAACCCATCGGTATAGATATCGTAATTATTCTCTTCAGCCCATTTTTCCAACCATTTAGCTACAGCCGTACGTAGGTATGAATCCCCTCCGGCATTCACATCTTGATTATTGGTATTCAAAATTATCTTTTCTTTAACCAGCGCATCATACTCTTCTTTTTTCAGAAAGCCACCCTTATGCATTTGGCTCAATACCGTATTTTTGCGGTCAAATGCCTTTTCCGGATTTCTGATCGGGTTATATAAGGTCGTTCCCTTTAACATACCAATCAATACAGCCGCTTCATTTTGATTCAATTGATTTGCTCCTTTTGAAAAATAACGTTTTGCAGCGGTTTCTATACCATATGCATTATTGCTAAAAGAAACTGTATTAAGGTACATTTCTAAAATTTGGTTCTTCGTATACCGTTGCTCAAGCTTATAAGCGGTCATCCACTCTTTAAATTTGGTAATGACCAAGCCTGCAACAGGCAAACGTGTCAATAGTCCCCCCGCCTTATTATAACGGGTGCGGTAAAGATTCTTAGCAAGCTGTTGCGTTATCGTACTCGCTCCACGTTTATCTCCCTTTAATGTTGAAACAATGCCTGAACCAAGCCCCAAAAAGTCAACACCATTGTGCTGATAGAAACGCACATCCTCGGTTGCTATCAATGCATTGATAACAGTTTTAGGAATACTGTCAAAAGGGATTGGATTTCTATCCTCGTCAAAATATCGTCCTATCAATACACTATCAGCAGTATACAGTTCTGTCGAAATATTGACACTTGGCATAATGATATCTTTTTTTGTAGGCGAGTAGCCAAAAAGCCACAAAAAATTAAGTTGTATAGCACAAACCAAAACTATAACGAAATATATTGCAATAACGAGATAACGAAGAATCCGATTCTTAATACGTCTAAACATAAATGGAAATTTATCTTATATTCAACATATTGAATCATCAAAAGGTTTTATCCCCCACCCAATATGCGTTTATATCTGTTTCAGGGGCTAAATATACAACTAAATAAATGTCCCTAACCAACTATTTACATTTTTTAACAATAAAAAACCAGCATGTATTTGAGCGGGGACAATTGACAAAAAACACCCCGTACATGACTTGCTATTTCCAATTTATGGAATTAAAACAACAAAAAAATGAAGAAGGACGTTGTTTAGATCAATAAGTTAGTCGCTAGGTTCCGCAAATATTATACCTACTTTTGATTTATTATCTATTTTATTTTAAAATAATAATGATATTTGTTTAAATTTAGATGTAAACTAGTCAACTATTAGCATGTTAAAACAGACATTACAACAAAAGCTATTACAAAAACTGTCTCCACAACAAATTCAATTTATTAAATTGTTGCAGGTACCAACAGTTTCATTAGATGCCAGAATAAAAGAAGAATTAGAAGAAAACCCCGCGTTAGAAGATGGTAGCTTGACTAATATGACCGATCCAATAGAAGAATATCCAGATAAAGATCCGGATGACAACTTCGATAACGAAGAAGGATTCGATTCAGATGATTTCAGTTTGGAAGACTATATACAAGAAGACGACTACAAAGATTACGGAAATGGATATGATTACGGTGATGACGACGATGAAAGAAAAGAAATGCCCGTTGCCATTCAACATTCATTCTATGAACAATTACAACAACAATTAGACCTCCTCGCTTTAGATGATAAGCACTTTTTAGTGGGCCAACAGATTATCGGCAGTCTGGATGACGACGGTTACTTAAGACGTCCGATCATCAATCTGGTAGATGACCTGGCCTTTGGTCAAAATGTAATGACCGAAGAACATGAAGTGTTAGAAATGCTAAAAGTGATTCAAGATTTTGAGCCTGCAGGAATTGGTGCCAGAGATTTACAAGAATGTCTTTTGATACAGTTACAAAAAAAAGACACGAACAATCCAACCATTAAACTTGCTATTAAAGTCGTCTCCAATTATTTGGACGAGTTCACTAAAAAGCACTATGACAAACTAGAGAAATCGTTAGGCGTATCTTCTGAGGACTTGAAAAATGTCGTCAATGAAATCTTAAAGCTCAACCCCAAACCAGGTGACTCTGGTGCAGTAGCCGGAAAACAACTCCATATCATCCCAGACTTTCATATCAGCAACAATGATAGCATCCTGCATTTAACTCTGAATGGACGTAATGCACCAGAACTCCGCATAAGCAGGGATTATCAGCACATGTTTGAACATTACGAAAAATCCGATCAAAAGGACAAGAAAATGAAGGAAGCGGTACAGTTTGTCAAACAAAAACTCGATTCTGCAAAATGGTTTATTGACGCAATCAAACAACGTCAACAGACACTGCTCAAGACAATGAATGCCATCATGGAATACCAATACGATTATTTTCTTACTGGAGATGACCGTAAATTGAAACCCATGATCTTAAAGGATATCGCGGATAAGATCGACATGGATATCTCAACCGTTTCCCGTGTGGCAAATTCTAAATATGTGCAAACAGAATTTGGGACATTTCTATTAAAATCATTTTTCTCTGAGGCAATACAAACAGACTCCGGGGAGGAAGTTTCGAATAAAGAGGTCAAGAAAATACTTGAAGAGTGCATTGCAAAAGAAAACAAGCGCAAACCACTTGCCGATGAGAAATTGACCGAGATTCTCAAAGAAAAAGGTTACAATATCGCTCGCAGAACGGTAGCTAAATACCGGGAAGCATTAAACATACCGGTTGCAAGATTACGAAAAGAGCTCTAAGAGCTCTTTTTGTTTTTCGGGTGACAATCAAATCTAAATTAAGAATAGTATCTTTGTGCTCGAATTAAATAAGCATTAAGGAATGAGCAAAGTAAAAGTTGGAGTTGTACAGATGAGCTGTACCGCAAGCAAACAAGAGAATCTCGAAAAAGCAATCGCTAAAGTAAAAGAAGCCGCTGCAAAAGGTGCGCAAATTGTGTGTCTGCAAGAACTCTTTACCTCTTTATATTTCTGCGATGTAGAAGATTATGACAATTTCGCACTGGCTGAATCTATCCCTGGTCCATCTACAGATGCCCTATCTGCTGTTGCGAAAGAAGCAGGAGTCGTTATTATCGCTTCATTATTTGAAAAAAGAGCTGAAGGTCTTTATCATAATACGACCGCCATATTAGATGCTGATGGTTCCTATTTAGGCAAATACCGTAAAATGCACATCCCAGATGATCCAGCATTTTATGAGAAATTCTATTTCACACCGGGTGATCTAGGTTATAAAGTTTTCAAAACAAAATTTGGTAGAATAGGTATATTAATCTGTTGGGACCAATGGTATCCGGAAGCATCAAGAATCACTGCATTAATGGGTGCCGAAATTTTATTTTACCCAACTGCGATTGGCTGGGCTACAGATCAGGACGAAGAAACCAACAAAGATCAATACAATGCTTGGCAAACCATTCAGCGTTCTCATGCTGTAGCAAATGGCGTACCAGTGGTATCTGTCAACCGTGTCGGATTTGAGCAAGATGGCGCCATGAAATTCTGGGGCGGTAGCTTTGTTGCAAATGGACAAGGTAAACTGTTATACCTCGCTTCTCACGATAAAGAAGAAATTGAAGTAGTTGAACTAGATCTAGCTGAATCTGATTATTTCAGAAAACACTGGCCATTCCTAAGGGATCGCAGAATTGAAACATATTCTCCAATCACCAAACGTTTTATTGACGAAGACTAATATCAAATCATATTGGCCATTTTAATTTTGTAATTCATCAAAAGAAGAACAGATTAAAATGGCTTTTTACATTTTAAAGCATGGAACAAGAAAGCACTTTCACACAGGCATATTTTGACAACTCTCCCAAAAAACAAGGTTTTTCGTTTCCCGCAGAATGGGCAAGACAAGAAGCTTTGTGGTTGAGCTGGCCTCATAAGGAGGAATCTTGGCCTGGAAAAATTGACACCATATACCAGCCCTATTGCGAGTTCATTAAAGCTGTTGCTGTTGGACAGAAAGTCAGAATTAATGTTGCTGACGAAGATATGAAGGCATTTGCCATCGAAGAATTGAAAAAAGTAACCGCTGATTTAAGCAATATTGAATTTTATTTCAATCCAACCAATGACGCTTGGTGTAGAGATCATGGCCCCGCTTTCCTGATCAATCAAAATTCAGGCGCAAAAGCGGTTGTTGATTGGGGCTATAATGCCTGGGGTGGCAAGTATCCACCCTTTGATCTGGATGATGTCGTTCCTACACGGATAGCTAAAGAGTTCAACCTTCCTTTATTCACACCGAATATCGTCATGGAGGGTGGTTCTGTCGAATTCAACGGAGCCGGAACAGTGATGACGACAACAGCATGTCTGCTCAATGAAAACCGAAACCCTGATTATACGAAAGAACAGATTGAGACTTACCTCAAAGAATTCTATGGACAAGATCAGGTATTATGGCTAGGTGACGGAATCATTGGAGACGACACAGATGGTCATATTGACGACATTACACGGTTTGTGAATGAAAACACCGTTTTAACTGTTGTCGAAGAAAATCCGGAAGATGAAAATTATGCCATCCTCCAGGAAAATCTTGAAACACTTCGTTCCTTCAGATTATTAAACGGAGAACCGCTTAATATCGTCGAGCTACCGATGCCAGCACCAGTGATCTATGAGGACACCAGACTTCCGGCGTCATATGCAAATTTTTATATCGCAAATGATGTTGTCGTTGTTCCAGTTTTCAACGACGCTAATGACCAAAGAGCATTGGATATTATTCAGGGATGTTTTCCGACACGAAAAGTTATCGGAATTAACTCCGTAGACATTATCTGGGGACTGGGTAGTTTTCATTGCTTGAGTCAGCAAGAGCCCGCGCTAAGCTAAAGGTAAATTATATTATAAACAGACGGGCTTCTTAATATATTAAGAAGCCCGTCTGTTTATAATGCCTGCTCACAAACACTATCAAATTAGATCTATCTATAGCAAAGTTTGCTACTTATTCGCGACAAATGCTCCACATTAACTTATCGTAGGAGCGACAAATAGGAACCTAGACAACCACGACATGCACACCGGACTTCTCCAATGATTCCACAAATCCGGCACTCACTTTATCATCTGTAATCAATATATCAATTTTTTCGAAGCCACAAATTCGTCCAAAACTACGTCTTCCAAATTTGGACGAATCAGCGAGTACAACTACTTTTTGGGCTGTATCTATCATGATACGATTCAATTGAGCTTCTTGCGCACTGGATGTTGACACACCATACTCCAGGTCTATTCCATCCACCCCTAAAAACAATTTACTACAATAAAAATCATGCAGTAAATTTTCAGCGTATTTTCCAGTGACTGAAGTAGAAGTTTTTCGTAATGTACCTCCCATCTGCATAATTTCAACTGATGGGTATTTAATTAGTTCCATGGCAACATTCAGCGCTGAAGTTACCACAGTAATATTTCCCTTAGGGACAATCTGTCTAGCCAGCGATTGCATTGTTGTTCCGGAAGCAATAATAATGGAATCATTTTCTTCAATCATCTCAGCAGCCTTCTTCCCGATTCTACTTTTATCGTCCGAACGAAGTTTCTCTTTTTCAAATACTGTGCGATCCGTCGTATACGGATTGTATTGTGTAGCTCCTCCATGGGTCCGAAAAAGCAGACCACTCTCTTCCAAAAGTGTAAGATCCTTTCGGATGGTAACAGAAGATACACCCAGTTCCTCACATAGGTCAATCACTTGGACTATACCTACCTCTTTTAATTGTTTTAAAATATATTGATGTCGCTCTACGTTTGTCATGGTTCTTTTATATGCGCTAAAATATTAAATCCACCAGTTGTTTATCCATACAGATACATTAGAAAATATAAAATATCAACTAAAACCAATGCTAGATTTTAGCTTTAGATATTCTATACAAATTCTCCTAGCAGAACTGACGTTAAAATAATGAAATTATTTAATTATTTACACTCTATATAAAGCAAATTATACTTTATTCTAAAAAGATAAAGTTTTTGGATTTCAATAAATTCAAAATTCCAAAGGATTGGGCCAAATATAATGGTAATCCAGCTCCATTCGAAGCAGATTTCCACAGACTACTTTTTGAAAATGATCCCCATGTTCAAATTGCGATGGCAGATCGAAACCATACTTTTGTGCAGAGGCCAGGATCACATCCTTTTTCTTAGGGTGCATGGGTGCCACAACATTGTAAACACGATGACTTAGGTCCTTAACAGAAGCCAACATAATCAACTGCACAACATCATCGATATGGACAAAATTAGCCGGTTGTTCACCCGTTGTGCAGATACGATTGGCAAAGTATTTGGCGAAAATGCGATTTTTACCAAATAAGCCGCCAAGTCGATATACATAAGTATTGGGCAATTGCAACATTAGCTGCTCAGCCAAAAAAAGTTTTTCGGAAAATTCAATTCCAGCTGATTCCAACTCACTATAGACTACATCTTTATCTGGGTAAATTCCAACCGAACTTAAAAACAACTGTTTGGTCCATTGGATGTTTTCAAGAAATTCCTTAATATTCGAAAAACGAGTTTCTAAAACAGAAAGACTATTTTTTTGGCTGGCAGGAATACTATTTAATACGAAGTCGAACTGGCCCGGGATAAGCACATCAGGCACCACACTACTTTTATCAAAGTCAGCAATAAACGAAAAAATACCATCAGTTTTAAGCCGATGGTATTTTTCATATTGTGTTGTACTTGCCCAGACCTCATGTCCCTGATGTTTCATATCCATGGCAAACGATTCTGCCAGCCATCCACATCCTAAAATTAGTATCCGCATAAGGTCAAAATATTAATAAGCTTTTGCAAATAAAACGCGTCGGCTAGAAGGTTTACCCGTAAATATACAAATACCTTCCTCCTCTTTGGCATCCAAAGGAATACAACGGATTGTAGCTTTTGTTTCCTCTTTTACACGCTTCTCAGTTTCTATTGTTCCATCCCAATGGCAAGAAATAAATCCTCCTTTACCTTCCAGGACCTCTTTAAATTCATCGTAAGAGTTCACCTCAGTAAAATGAGATGTTCTAAAGTTTAAGGCTTTTTGGTAAATATTTTCCTGTATTACATGCAACAACTGTTCAATATTTCCAGCCAATCCTTCCTGGGCGACAGTTTCTTTTGTTTGTGTATCGCGACGTGCTAACTCCACCGTTCCATTTTGCATATCTCTTGCTCCCACAGCTACACGCACCGGTACACCTTTCAATTCCCATTCAGCAAATTTAAAGCCGGGACGTTGTGTATCGCGATCATCGTATTTCACCGAGATATCCTTTACCTTCAGTTCGTTTACTAACTGATCTACGAATGCATCAATCTGCGCTTTTTCTTCTTCAGTTTTAAAAATTGGAACAATAACAACCTGAATTGGCGCCAATTTCGGAGGCAATACCAATCCTTGATCATCAGAGTGAGCCATGATCAAGGCTCCTATCAAACGGGTAGAAACACCCCATGATGTTGCCCAAACATGTTCAAGTTTCCCCTCTTTGGATGTGAATTTTACATCAAAAGCCTTTGCAAAATTCTGCCCAAGAAAATGCGACGTTCCCGCTTGTAAAGCCTTACCATCTTGCATTAAAGCCTCGATACAATAGGTATCCAATGCACCTGCAAAGCGTTCGTTTTCAGTTTTCCGTCCGCGTACAACAGGTACAGCTAAAATATTTTCAGCAAATTCAGCATAGACATCAAGCATACGTTCTGTCTCTTCAATAGCTTCTTCCCTAGTTGCGTGTGCAGTGTGTCCTTCCTGCCACAAAAACTCTGCTGTACGTAAGAAAAGACGCGTACGCATTTCCCAACGGACCACATTTGCCCATTGGTTAACCAAAATTGGCAGGTCACGGTAAGATTCGACCCAACCACGGTACGTATTCCATATAATCGTTTCAGAAGTCGGACGTACAATCAACTCTTCCTCCAACTTTGCATCTTCATCCACCACAATCTTTCCGGTGCCATCGTTTTTTAATCTATAATGTGTGACCACAGCACACTCAGTAGCGAAACCTTCCACATGGGCAGCTTCTTTAGAAAAAAACGACTTGGGAATGAATAAAGGGAAGTAAGCATTGCTATGGCCTGTTTCTTTAAATCTTTTGTCTAAGATTGCTTGCATTCTTTCCCAGATAGCATATCCGTATGGTTTGATCACCATACAGCCCCGTACAGCTGAATTTTCAGCCAGATCAGCTTTGATCACAAGTTCATTGTACCATTGTGAATAATCTTCTGCACGACTTGTTATTCCTTTACTCATATGAAATTGATAAATTATTGTAACATTATTACGTTAAATCTCGTCTGTATCTCCAATACAAAAAGCGTTCAATAAAAAATATTTGTATTTTTGATTACTTCGATTAAACCCCCTCGAGAAATTTGCGTCTAAGATAGTAAATAAGGCTGTATAATCGAAAATAACGATTTAGGATATTATGAAAAAAAATAGATTATTTATCGGAGCACTTGCCATGACAGGAGCATTTATGTTAGGTTCCTGCGGTACTAGCAGGCAAATCTATGGCGACGATGTCTATGGCAATAATGGACAGGCTAGACAGAAAGTCTATCAAAGTCCAGATTACTATTACACAGATGCGGATCAAGTTCAACAAGGAGGACAGGCTCAAGGCGGTTACTATGATGACGAATATTCAGACCAGGATTATAACAATGATTCCTACGAAGATCTAGAATACGCGAATCGTATAAACAGGTTCTACTATGCGTCCCCCGGAATGACCTATTTTGATCCATTCTTTGATCCATGGTATGGCTATGGATTTGGTGGTATGTACGGATATGGTCCTTCCTTCGGTTTAGGCTGGGGTTGGAATTCAGGCTGGGGTTCTTCATGGTCTCTTGGTTTTGGCTGGGGCTGGGGCTCTAGTTGGGGTTGGGGATCCCCTTGGTATGGTGGCTATAACCCTTGGGGTGGCTGGTATGGCGGTGGCTACTGGGGATCTGGCTGGCATGGTAACGGTTATTGGGGCGGTGGCTATTGGGGTAATTCAAGACCTCGTTATGCTTCATCTCGATCAACTTATAGAGACAACTATAATGTGCGGACCTCCTCTTCCCGTACCAGAAGTTCGGGGAATTATGACCGTACAGGTGTAGCCCGTGACTCCAGAGGACGTATTACTTCAGTCGCTAGCACGCGATCAAGTGCTGGTGGCCGAACTAGATCATCTGATGGTTCTATATCACGTAGTTCTTCTTCCTATGACAGATCAAATGGTAGAACAAGGTCTTCGGACGGTATCTCAACAAGAGGCGGATATACAGATGGTAGCAGAACACGGACATCGGATAGATCCAATGGAACTTACCCAAGCATGCGGAGCTCCAATGGAACTTCAAGAACCCGTTCAAGTTCCGGTGATGTTTCTCGTCCAATGAGCCGTTCCATGGAAACTCGTTCAAGCAATCCAGGTTCGACATCAAGACCATCATATACGCCTCCAACAAGAAGTTATGATGGTGGATCTACACGCTCAAGTGGAGGTTATTCCGGTGGCGGTAGCACCAGATCCAGTGGTGGATTCTCTGGTGGTGGCGGCGGTGGTAGCACCAGATCCAGCGGCGGACGTACACGCTAATCATAAAAATAGCTTACAGTAGCATACATTACCCTGTGTGCTACTGCTTATTATAGACGATATTTTAGCATATGACAATCAAAAAATTACTTTTTGGAACTGCATTTTTAATCGGTGCTGCAGGGACTGCCCAGGCGCAATACACGAAAGATGTACTTTTATTTTCCCAAGGGGACAATGGTGGTACTGCTCGCTTCAAAGCCATGGGAAATGCTTCAACCGCTTTGGGTGGCGATATTAGTTCAATTACCGGCAACCCGGCTGGTTTGGGGTATTTTAACCAATCAGACATTTCGGTAACAGGTAGATACCTTAATAATAAAAATAAAACAGATTATTTCGGACAGAATACAAATAGCAGCAAAAACAATTTCAATCTGGATAATGCCGGAATTGTTTTTCATTTGCCTACCTACCGGAATGGGGGAAGCCTCGAAAAAGGCTGGTTGAACTTCAATGTTGGTATTGCTTACAACCGCAATTATGTCTACAACAACCTATTGGAATATAAAGGTGTTAATAATACCAGTTCGATAACAGATGCTTATTCGGACCGTTTATCTGCGCCAGGAGGATTGAGTGGTTGGGGCCAGGAAGTCTACGGTAACTCTTTGTTATTTGATGTAGATCCTAACAAACAAGGATCCTATTTGCCTATTACAAGTTTTGGTAACTATAATGGAAAAGATGGTTTTAATCAAGTAAATTCCATCCTTGAGAAAGGAAGTAAATCAGAATCTGTCTTGTCTTTCGGCGCAAACTACAGCAATAAATTGTATTTGGGGGCAGCTTTAGGGTTTACAGCCTTTAGTTATGACAACTCGAGCTGGTTTACTGAGTATGGCCAAACAATGAATGTAGCGCAAATGACAAAAGCAAATCCAAAGTCTGACTTCTTAAAACCAGGTGCGGAGTATGCTAGTAAGCGTGAAATGCTGGATAAAGATTATGAGCTGTACGATGACTATGCACAAGTGACTGATGGTACAGGTGTAGATTTCAAATTAGGGGTAATTTATAAGTTCACACCTACTTTCAGCATGGGCTTTACAGCGAAATCGCCGACATTTATGAGCATTAGAGATGAGTCTTACAGCAATTCGGAATTTCGTTATTTTAAGCCAAATGAGGATAAGGCTTTTAAAGAATACCGTACCAGTGATAAAGCAGGCTATAGCTATTTAGAGTATAATATGAATACACCATACAAACTCTCCTTAGGCGCTAGTCAGGTATTTTCCAGCGGGTTGATTACCGCAGATGTGGAATGGGTGGATTATGGAGCGATGCGTTTTAAAGATGCTGGCGCATATAATAAGACCTTGGAACAAGAGATGAACCAAAACATTAAAAACACATACCAAGGCGCATTAAATGCGCGTATAGGTGGTGAAGTTTTATTTGATAACGTTTTTAGTGGTAGAGCTGGTTTCAATTATAGCGGTAATCCGTACAAAAATGCGGACTATACAAACTATACCGCATCTTTGGGTATAGGCGCAAAACTTGGACGCGGAATGTATATTGATTTGACAGGAGCTTATAATGCTGTCAATTACAAAGAAAGTCCTTATACTATCGCTGAAGATTTTTGGAATACGGCCAGCCCTGCCGCAGATATAAAAAATCAACGAACAAATGTCGTTTTGACAATCGGTTCTAAATTTTAAGAGATTCTTCTCAGAAAAAACGTCCAGCTTGTCTGGACGTTTTTTATTTATTACAATCCCAACAACCATAATTTAAAAGCTTTTAGTAAATTTGTCCTCTTGGTTGAAAATCACATGACAAATCAGACAGTCTCAAAAGCATTCAATGTTCTATTTACTTATCCCATCTGGCGGATCGAGATCGATGCCGAGAATAGACTGATTGCAGTAGAGACCAGAAATCCAACAGACACACTTCCCTATTTCAATGTGATTTCTTTTGAAGGAGATTATGTCCTTCAGGACTTCAAAGCCATGAGCAAGGAGTGGGTGTTGGCTGGAATTCAATGTCAGAAACTCATCCTAAAAAAAATCTCGGACACTTCACCCATCGATGCTGGTGTTCAAATTATAAACTGTTATCAGCCACAACAGCAGGAAACCTGGTTTAACTACATTTTCCTAGAGATGGTCAGTGATGGTATACTACTCAGACCCAAAATGATCGCACAAGGAATGCAATTGTTTTTAGATCTAAAAACAATGTCCATTGAAGACAAAAAGGAAGAGTCTTTTAAACCTTTTGATAGCCAAATAGTCTACCCAGTAATATACAATGGTCAAATACCCCATTTTTTGACAGATTTCACAACAGATGACGAAATTTGGCTAAGTGCTTTGGATGACTATTTTATTTGGGCTTTCTATGAAAAAAACAAAGATAATCACTATCAAATCCGGATAGTTCGATCAACAAAAGATAGGTTAATTGAATCTGTTGTGGCAGTAACTCAGTTGCCTTTAAAGTTTTTCAACATCTATTTTCTTGTTAACAAACAAATATTCCTTTTGACAGACAATAAACGGGAGTTTGTTTCGTATTTAGTATAATTGCAAAATATATGAAACTATTATTCGAATTAAATACATATAAAAAGGTAGCCATTTTATCAATTTCTATGCTATCTCTACAACAGGTTGAAGCTAAAAATCTCACCTCCATACGTACAACCGCGATCCCTGACTCAGTTGGGACAGAAATAGTCAATGGTGAAGAATTTGTCCTTTTCAAAATAGAAAAAGGCGATAATTATTACCAACTCAGCAAAAAGTACAAAACCACCGTGGGCCAGCTCACGCAAATAAATGGAAACGGTACATTAAGTATCGGCCAGATTGTTAAAGTGCCAACTGGTCGAAAACCTGCACCTATTGCGACTAAAACACCGGTAAGCACAGCGCAAAAGACTCCAAATGACCCTCAACAAGGCTTTACAGCGTATATCGTTGGTGAAAAAGAAACACTCTATGCCATATCTAAAAGATTTGGCATAACTGTCGAAGATATCAAAAAAGCCAACAACCTAAAGAACAACACGATTGGTGGCGGCATGAAATTAATGATCCCAAATCAACCGCTACCACCTGAAAGACCAAAATTGGTTGAACCTAAAGGTATAGAAGTCGTTGTCCCAGATTCTACAAACGATGACGACAAAGAAGAAAATCAGATCTCAACAAACCGCTACGGAATACGGGAAAAAGCTGAGCGGGGAATTGGTGTTTGGATTGATGGTTTGTCTTCCCAAGGAACAAGCAATCTAGCGCTCCATAAAAGTGCACCTGTAGGAACGATCCTAAAAATCACCAACCCAATGACTAAAAGCGTTACTTACGCGAAAGTAGTCGGCAAATTTAATGATAATGCTGAAAACCAAAATGCTATTGTGGTGTTATCAAAGTCCGCAGCGGCAAGTATTGGAGCATTAGATAAACGTTTTCAGGTAGAGATCGCCTACGGATTACCTTTAGAAAATTAATTAAAATAAAAATAGCTCTTGCAGCACAAAACAAGAATGAATAACAAACCGTATGTCATAGGGATTGCCGGAAGTAGTGGTTCTGGAAAAACTTTTTTTTTGAATAGCTTTTTGAAACATTTCAAAACTGATGAAGTTACATTGATTTCCCAAGACGACTATTATATTCCAGCCAATACAAAAACGCAGGAAGAAAATAGACTCTATAATTTCGATATCCCAACATCCATAGACAGAGAAGCTTTCTATAAAGATATTAAAGCACTCTTTAATGGAGATACTATTTATAAAGAGGAATATACATTTAATAATCCTTCATTAACACCAAAAATATTAGAGATAAAACCGGCTCCGATATTGATTATCGAAGGACTTTTTATTTTCTATTACACGGAAATAAATGCGCTTATAAATCATAAGATATTCTTGAGCGCTGATCAGGATATTGCGCTTAGAAGAAGGCTACACCGTGATTTGGTTGAACGTGGTTACTTTGAGGATGATGTTATGTACAAATGGGTGAATCATGTCCTCCCCTCTTATAATGAGTATTTATTACCGTTTCAGCATTCTTGTGATCAGGTTATATTCAATAATACGGACGAACCGGAGCCGATCTGGGATATTACCAATCAGATTTCTGAAGAGCTGAAAACAAAACTCAATTTAGTATAACGTAGATAAAGACGGGCTTAGGTATAAATAAGCCCGTCTTTATTTAAAAGTACTTGATTTATTGACATCAAGACTTTAAATTCTTATCTTTGCGCCACGAAACAAATCCATCATAATGAACCATCCTGTAAAGATTAAAAATGCTTTGGTTTCAGTCTATTATAAAGACGGCCTAGCTCCTTTAGTTGAATTATTAAACAAATACGGTGTTACATTCTATTCCACTGGTGGGACAGAAACATTTATCAAAGACCTAGGGATAGATGTCGTTCCAGTTGAAGACTTGACAAGCTACCCTTCGATTTTAGGAGGCCGTGTTAAGACCTTACACCCAAAGGTGTTCGGTGGAATTTTAGCACGCCGTCCGCTTGAGTCGGACCAACAGCAACTTGCTCAGTATGAAATACCAGAGATCGATTTGGTTATTGTGGATTTGTATCCATTTGAGGAAACTGTTGCTTCTGGAGCTTCTGAGCAAGATATTATAGAGAAAATCGATATCGGTGGAATCTCATTGATTCGTGCAGCAGCGAAAAACTTTAATGATGTTGTTATCATTTCTTCTAAAAATGATTATAAAGCGCTTGAAGAAATCCTAGCGAACCAAGAAGGTAATACTTCTTTGGAGCAACGTAAAGAATTTGCGAAACGCGCCTTCAATACATCATCGCATTATGATACGGCAATCTTCAATTATTTTAACCAAGAGAATCCAATTGAAGTTTTTAAACAATCCGAGCAAAATGCTCAGGTGTTGAGATATGGTGAAAACCCGCACCAAAAAGGTATTTTCTTTGGCGACCTGGATAACATGTTCGACAAATTAAATGGTAAAGAGCTTTCGTACAACAATCTGGTTGATGTAGATGCAGCTGTCGCTTTAATCGACGAATTTGAACAACCCACATTTGCTATTCTAAAACACACAAATGCTTGTGGGGTTGCATCAAGACCAACAATTAAACAAGCTTGGTTAGATGCTTTGGCCTGTGATCCGGTTTCAGCATTTGGCGGGGTTTTAATCACCAACGGCGAAGTGGATGGTACAACAGCAACAGAGATCAATAATTTATTCTTCGAGGTCTTAATCGCACCTTCTTATTCGGAGGAAGCAATTGCTATTCTTACCGCCAAGAAAAATAGAATTATCTTGGTTCGTAAAGATGTAAAACTACCTAGCCAACAGTTCAAAACCTTATTGAATGGTGTCATTCTTCAAGATAAGGACAATACAATCGAAGGACCTGAGCAAATGGTAACAGTAACAACTGTAACACCTACAGCTGAACAATTGGAAGATTTATATTTTGCGAATAAGATTGTAAAACATACAAAATCCAATACCATTGTCTTTGCTAAAAATGGTACATTGTTAGCATCGGGTGTTGGGCAAACATCAAGAGTCGATGCCTTAAAGCAAGCAATTGAAAAAGCAGTTTCATTTGGTTTCGACCTACAAGGTTGTTCAATGGCATCAGATGCTTTCTTTCCTTTCCCTGACTGTGTAGAAATTGCATCTGGGGCGGGTATTGCAGCCGTATTGCAACCAGGTGGTTCTATCAAAGATCAATTATCCATTGATATGGCTAATGAAAAAGGAATTGCAATGGTAACCACAGGTGTGAGACATTTCAAACATTAAGAACGATCCAATCGCCTCATAAAAAAAGCTACTTTTTACAAAGTAGCTTTTTTTATTTGTTTACCTGCCAGCCCAAGCGTTCTGATTTGTATCGTTCTATTTCTTCCGAAAGTTTCCGGATAGCATAGGCAACAATAGCAACATCATCTAACCAACCACCTACAGCAATAAAATCCGGAATAGCATCTACCGGAGAGACCACGTAAATAATCGTTCCGATAATAATGGATAGATTCCAGCTGTTCATTTTGAACTTCCCAGTGATTGCATCCTTGCACATGGCGATCAGCAATTTAAAATCACCGACATAGCTTCCTAGATTTTTTGCCTTAGATTCCGCCTGTGACAGCTCCGCTTCAGTGATTTTACGATGTCTAAAACGTTCAAACATACCTGTTGCAATCTTTTTGATTCTACTGTTCATAATTCAAAATTATCAATATTTTTTAATTAAGCCAAATTGTTCCCTTCGTCCTAATAGTCTCCCATTATCGTGATTTGCAAATCAGCATTGATCATAATAGCGATTGAATCCGCCTCAATAAAGTAAACGGATTCACTTTTTTGAATGCAAACTACGGGCCATCCCTCTTTCACCCAGTGACACGTCCCAATAACCTACTGACCACAAAACTGACCAAGGGGCGCAATGCAGCCATTAGCACAGTCTGTACGATCTCCCAAAAAATTTATCCAGATGGAACAGATCGTACCACCTAATGCCGAAATACAGATATCATTCCATTTCATTGGCCTCCTCCTTTCCAGGTCGGATTTCTAAACTCTGTCCTTTTGGATTTTCGTCCGTTAATTGTTCCAACATTGCGGTCTCCTTATCCCAAGTCTGATGGGTCACCTTGTGGGAGCTTTTTTCATCTTCCAGCACTGTTTCTAGAATTCCCAATCCAACACTGATGTACTTTAAAATATTCATTGCTTTGGCAGGCAATTTTATGGGTGCTATCAAAACCACTCGATTCCGTGGCGGATTGACCAGATCGAACGAAGTATAAAAAACCATAAGAAGAGCATTTAAACTCTCCTAGGTTAATTATTCATCTGGTCAAAGTCGTCCGAGTTGACTGGGCATCGATTTTCGAATTTATCTAGTCATTGATGTCAAAATCTATACTCTATCGAGGTATAAGCTATAAAAAAACTAGAGCTGGGGAACTAAAGTTGCTAATAAAAAGCTATTACTTTTAGCTATAATTTAAATTTGCATCCTAAAGAGAGCCTAAAAAGGCGAATGTTTCCTCCGTTAAATTGTGTCATTTCAATATTTCCAGAATTATAATATAATTTATCTATTCCTTCTTTTACATTGTCAACTTGATAGGTTCCCGAAAATACTAAATCTAGGAACGAATTGATATTACGCGATATCTGTATTGAATTTTTAATTGTAATACCTGTGGCTTCGTGGGCGAAGCTCCTTGGGTGCATATATATAGCAAAGAGATTCCAATTGGCGTCGGCTGAATAAGTGAGCTTATTTATTGAAGCCGAATAAATCAAATTTAGTTTCTTGAGAAGTTTAAAATCCATTAACAGATAAGGGCCAAAGGCATTCGTCGCTGCCTTATAACTGCTTTTTAATGATGAAACCTCATCAGAGGTTAACATATATTTTTGTTTTCGCGATGAATAACTTACTCCGAAATAAAAATTTAATATACTCGCCTTCCATATATTGTAAATAATAGAAAAGCCAGCATTTTGAGAATAACCAGTGTTGCTCTGAAAATTTAAATTGTATGTTTCGGACTGTTGATTATCCTCGCTATAATCTATATCTGTACCACTGCCATGGATTGTTCTATAAGCTCCAGCATTAGCAATTAGTAAAATTTTTTTGATTTTCACTTCTCCAATTATCTGAGTACCCAAAGATGTAATATCTTTAAACTTTAATTGAGAGAGAATGTTAGGGTTTTGACCGCTCATGTCTCCTGCAATTGACCATTTTAAATTATTACCCTCAATACCACTATGAAAGGAAATTGACGAAGAAACCTGACCATAAGCATTTATAATTAGAAAAATGCATCCAAATAGGGTACTACATAATTTTGCCTTTAGTGACTTACAATATCTATTCATCATTTATATTATACTAATAAGTATCCCAATACTTATAATGGAAAATGAATATCTGTTTTCTGAATTTAATTATTTTTTTCTTATCATCACTATCCTATACTCTTTTACCATTCAGATATATCTTGTCTTAGACAACTGTTCCGTTATTATTGATCAATTCCACTTTTAGTTCATCCGGTGGGAAACCATCTTCATTATAATCTAATTTCAAAAAATGAGGTTTAATAAGACGGGGGAAAATCAAGGAGAGATGGTTTTTTCCATCAACCTCCATAATTGTGAAGTAATTAGGAGATAGGATATCAGGTGCCAGTTTCCCTTTTGTCGGCGAAGGACTTATATCATTATTGCCATAAGATTCAAGCTTTAATTTATTTTTGTCGATTTTATCTGATATTTCTAAGTCCTGATTGAGTAGATCTTCATTGTTTTCATTTACAATAGCAACTTCTATCATAGTATCTGATTTAAAATAAGAATCCTCTTTAGAGCAGCCTATACTAAGCAATAATGCACAAAAAATTAAGAGCATATTTTTCATAACCTTAATAATTTACTTGTAATTGAGTATTTAAATATGGCATAAACATATGAAATTTTTATTTTCTACAGGCTATATTATTTCGCGTTATACACTTTTGTGTAGCTTTTAAATTAAATTTATTGTATACCAATATCTAAACAAAACAACCTTTACAATAATTTGTTTCTTTAAAAACTAATATAAATTAAATATGAGAAAGAATATTTTTATATCCTTACTTGCATCAGTCATTTTGTTTGCAAATTGTAGTAAGGACGAATCGAGAAAAGCGGTAGAAGAAAATACTATCCAAAACAGTGATGAATTAATTAAATCTAAACTTAAATTACTAGGTTTTAATAATAAAGATGTAATTATTAGTGGAGACACAATTATTGTTGAAGGCGATATTATTCTGTTTAAGTCTAAACTATTAGACAAAACAACTCGACCAAGACAAGCAACTACACATCAGTTTCCCTATATAAGGAGTGCTGATATGAATCTAAATATCTATATCCAACCCCAATCCAGTGGGGGGTTTACAACTGCTGAAATAAACGTAATTAAGGCTGCAATAAACCAGTATTTACAATCCAACTTTCCACCATCTATGGGAATTGTTTCTATAAACTATACTACAAATAGTGCTGACCCGAAAAATATAAGAGTTGTCCCGGGAAACTTACCTACGAGTACATGTGGAAGGGCAACAGCACCTACTTCAGTAACCGAGAATGGTTTATTGTTTACTAAAATTGGGGGAGATTTGTTAATTAATTTGAATTCTTTTAGGAATAATCTTGATAATTCGCAAAAGACATATTTAATTGTTCATGAATTTGGACACATGCTCGGCTTTAGGCACACCAACTGGAGAAGCGATGAGCCTGAATTTGTAGATGGTGTAGGGGCGTATACTGTCCCATTTACAGGCAACAGCACTGCAAATCCCGACCCTAACTCTGTATTTAATTCATTTGGATGCGGCATTTATTGGGCAGGTTTTTCAGCATGGGACATACAGGCCATTAAATATGTTACCAGAGGTACTACTTCTAGTTAAGAATTAATTAATATCAGTTGTGTTTGATAACATCAAGTCTGCATATGTTTAATTTGCAGGCTTTTGTTATTTAATGTATCTATAATAAAAACCAATTTTAGCTTAATTTGGTTTTTAGGGAAAACATCTTGTAATAGAATGTTTTAATAACTCCTTTTGCTACTAATTTCGAGTTCGTAAAAACGAACTTTTTTTTGTAGTGTCTGAAAGTTAAAAAATCGCCAAAATAAAGGGAATAATTAGTAAAAAAATAGTTTGTTTTGAAGTTTGTCGGTAGACTTACATCTAAATATTTCAGTCTAGGACAGATGTTCCTCAAACGGTTCTGCAAAGATTATCAGAAATGTAAAACAAAAGATATCAGGAAAGGACACAAGTTTCACTATTTCTAGACTATGGACAGCAGGTATATTTCAAAATAGAATGTCTTACAATTAATCCACAGCTCTTACAAGGTTACCATAGCGTTTATTGCTTTTTTTGACCATTATCGCGAACAAACATTTTTCTAAATACGAGACGGTTCTTCTTTTTCTTTTCCACTATAAAGGCTAACTATATCACAAGAAATATCAATATTCAAAAGGAATATAGGCTCAACTGGTATAATCCAAAGCTTATTGTTCAATTTCAGACATACCGAGCTAAAAAATAAAAACTCAAAATAAAGAGCACTACATGCCTTCAATTTTCTACTAAAAGACTAGTTTTCTGTAAAATTGGATATTCTTATACTCTAAAGAATATCCAATTTTATTATTTTTACAACTTACTGTAGCAAAGTGTGGGTCAGCTCCGTATAATAGACAACACGAGCGCAATGTGTTTTACACAAAAAAAGATTTTAATATTACACGGTTATGAAAAACTATAGATTATTTAATTTTATTGCCATCACAGTAGCGATATTCTTATTATCCAGCTGCCTGAAAGATAATGACGACCAACGGATTCCAAGAGCTCTTTTTACCATGGTCAATGGCTATAGTGATGCTAATGCGGTCATCTATTACGCCGACGGGGGGCCTTTACAAAATCTAAATTACCCTCTGGAGTTTAAAAGCTATAACCCAATAGTTGGCTTATTCACTGGGGCTAGAAAAATAGCCGTTTCTGCAGAATATAACAATGTCCTTGTTGATACAACAGTTACAATCAAAGACAGTACAATTTATACGTCATTTGTTTATGGCAACAAAGCGAAGCCAGTCCAAGTCATCACAACGGATAAAGTCAATAAAGATATTAAGAACACAGAATCTGGTTTACGTTTCTTTAATTTTGCTGAGGGAACCGACCAAGTAACCCTTCAAATTGGTAGCCAAACTTCTCCGACGGAATGGACCAACCGCGCAAAAGAAACACAAAATTCGGCGACTGCCCATCAAGGTTTTATTGCACAAAAAAGTGGAACCTTTACTATTATAGCGAAAGATAAAGCCGGAAAAACCATCGCTACTCGCAAGGATATCAAATTGGTTGAAAATTATTACTATTCATTGATATTGATCGGTAAGGCCAATGATGAGAAAAAACCATTGTACCTTGGTTTGGTACCACAGGCTGCAAATTAAAATACCCCGTTTTCTATATACTGAAAAAGACCATCGCATTCATGTGATGGTCTTTCTTTATTTTGAACAATGATTCTATCTCTATAACGGGATAGCCCTTTTCCATTAAACACTAAGGGGTTTCTTTGGGAGCAACTTTAGAGACAACATAGATATCCTCATTATCTTTCTTCATCTTATATTTCTCCCGTGCGATACGTTGCACCTCCTGCGGATTGGATCGAATGTCGTTTATTGTTTTTATAATCGCTGCATTCTCCTTCAGATAAAAGGATCGTTCCGTCTCCAGGTTGGCCTTTTGCTTTTGATAGCTGTATTGTGTCGCAAAATCATTTCGATCAAAAAACAACATCCACACCAAAAAAGCCAAAGTGGCTAATAAATACTTATTTCTTATTAAAGACCATAATCGTTGCATAGGACAAAAATACTATTTAGCTTTTATACTCCCGATATTTTCTTCCAAAGTTAAACATCTTTAATAAAGATATGGAATAATGTACTCAAATTCATCATATACTTAGAATAATCTTATCTTTAACAATTCGAAACAACATTAATATTCCGATGAAATATCCGTATTTGAAAAGCATAAATAGCCTTAAAAATAATGTGGATATTCCATATGGCCATTAAAGAATAAATCATTTACATATGAAATACTATCTCATTGCTGGCGAAACATCAGGTGACCTACATGGAGCCAATCTCATCAAAGCACTTAAAATAGAGGATCCCACGGCTACATTCAAAATAGTTGGTGGTGATTTGATGCAGGAAGCCACTGGAGAAAAAGCATTGATACACACTTCAGCGATGGCTTTTATGGGTTTTGTGGAAGTTTTGAAAAACCTAGGCAAAATAGCTGAAAATTTGAAGGCAGTCAAAAGTAATCTGTTGAAAGAAAAACCTGATGCTGTTATACTCATAGACTTTCCCGGTTTCAATTTAAAAATCGCCGAATTTGCCAAAAAGCATGGTATCAAAACATGTTATTATATTTCTCCAAAGGTATGGGCGTGGAATCAGGGTCGTGTGAAAAAGATCAAAAAAATTGTCGATCATATGTTCTGTATTTTACCATTTGAAGTTGATTTCTACAAAAAATGGCGCATGCCGGTCGATTATGTGGGCAATCCGCTGCTCGATGCTATTTCAGCCTACTCTTTTAATCCGAAATTCCGGGATGAAAACGGTTTTACAGACAAACCACTCATTGCCTTATTGCCGGGTAGCAGAGAAATGGAGATTTCCAAACTTCTTCCCATTATGGCCGAACTCCCCTATTTTTTTCCAGTACATCAGTTTGTCATCGCCGGTGCGCCTAATTTTGACGAATCTTATTACAAACAGTTCATGAGGGGTATCGATATTCCGGTTATTTTCAATCAAACATATGATATCCTAAACAATGCTGAAGCTGCAGTAGTCACCAGCGGTACCGCCACACTGGAAACAGGTATATTGAAAGTTCCGCAAGTTGTCGTATATAAAGCAAACGCAATATCGGTTTGGATTGCCAAATTAGTGGTTAAAGTAAAGTTTATTTCACTGGTAAACCTAATAAACAACTTTCTCTCCGTAAGAGAGTTAATTCAAGAAGATTGCACAGCATATGATATTTCCTATGAAGTGGGTGAACTGATCAACAACAAAGCGCATCGGGCAAGTGTGTTAGAAAATTACGATATCCTTGCCGAAAAATTGGGTACACCGGGTGCCTCGGAGAAAACAGCTAAATTAATTGTAAAATATCTTAGTAAAAATTAAACTCTTTGGGCTTTCAATTGTCAAACTATTAAATAGTTACAAATAATTAAAGGTTTATGAAATCGAAACTTATTTTAGGCTTTCTTTTTTGTGTCGCGTTTACCTTTGTTGGTAAAACCCAAGAAACACAGCATTTTTCCAAGCTTGAAATTGGAAAAAAAGCCAAGAAAAATATTGACAGTAAAGACTCCACAGCAGTTATCCATATTGACACACTGATCATGAAGGATAACTCTACCTTGTCCTTTTACGGAAAGAAAAATGTAAAAATCACCATTGATTACGCTGAGATCGGAAATAAAGCAACTTTCTATGGGACCGATGGAAAGAATAATGGCGCCAATTTTGATATCAACGCCAATTTTCAAAAATTGGGTTCACTGTATATTATCGCAAAAGGCGATGATGCATTTAATGGAACCAAAACATTCCCCAATGGAAATGGTGGCAAAGTGAAAGTTACCCTGGCAACAGGAAGTATAAAACCACAGGCAACAAATAAGAAGTCACCAAATTATATCTATGCCGATGTCGTAGCAGGTGGCAGAGCTGTCAATGCAAACACAGACTTGAGAAATATCTATGATCGGATAAAAACCGCGCCTACAGGTCTTAGAGGTTTACCACAAGGGCAGATTTACTCAGGCAGTGCAGGTACGGAAGGTTCCTTTGAGCTGATTTCTACCCATTAGGAAGACCGAAACAACATAACGCTAAAAAAGCATCAATGCTCACATTGATGCTTTTTTATTGCTACGCGTTTTTATACTAATTTCAATGACAGCCTCTCTTTTTTAGTTCATAGGCTAACACCAACCTTGTCATCCGATCGTATCTCGCCATTCCCTCCTTCTGATTGTTATGTGTTAGGTATTGATTGTAAAACAGTCCCATCAGATCGTTGATCCAACCGGTATAATCACTCCAAAATAAGCGTTCATCCGCTATATCCGCCAGCACCAACTTGCTCAGTCTTGTTTGATAATTCTTCGAAAGATCTGGATACATGCCTCGTAATTCTCCCAGCATATATAAGGTCGTTTGCAAATAAGCTGAATAGCGATAAAAGGATTGCGGATGATGCTGTAAGCGAACAAAAGCAATAAAATTAGCTTCATCCTCAAAACCAACTCCCTGTTGGTGGGCGAGCTCATGTACATAAGTAAACGGAAAAGATAAGGCTGGCATAGCATAATTTACCTGCGCTTCGTGTGTAAACGGGTTGAAATAACCTGAAACACCGAAATACGAAACAACCACACTATTTAAAGGCGACTTAGCGCGTACCTGACTACTTGATAAAAAAGAAGAAAAAGTGGTATCATTTTTTACCCAACTTGCCAGATCCGCCCGTATATGATCTTTCCGATCCGCCCATTGAGCAGGATTGACCTTTTCACGCAAAGCATTTGTACTATCCAGGTATTCATCGAGTACCATGAGATAGTCTGCAAGCTTCAAGTTATCAACTTGCAGGTTTGCATTCACACTGATCGGCTTCCGATAATAATTCAACCCCCAGGAGACATAAAAGAAAATATATAGCCCAAGAAATAGATTTACGATAAATAAAAGAGTTCGACAAGCATCCGACCATTTTTTACCCCATACCTTACGTATAAGATGAACTAGCCAATAGAGCAGAAAAATAATCGTGAAAGCGTAAAAAATATCCCCCATGCTAAGGGGAATATAGCCAAAAATATACTTCGGGATATGTCCATAAAATCGATAAAATCCCTGTGCATAAAATTCCTCTACCCATAAATTATTGCTTTCGATCAACGATAAAACGAATAGCAAGCCAATGAATGATCCAAAAATAAAAACAGCTATTTTATCGCGCTTTGTCATAAATTATTAGCTTTCGTTTTCGAAATAGACCTTATAATAGTTCATCCCTTTATCTTCATCAAATCCCTTTTCAAGGTATTCTCGTTTTCCATGCACATAGATATGAAAGTTCTTATCCAATTTTAGTACAGACTTGTAGGACGATTCCATCTTTTTGACGGCTTTATCCGCAATTTCAAAACTTGACTGGAAAGGTGAATCAAATTCATTTTCAAAACCAGCTTTATAATCCTGGAACATGGCTATCGCCTGGGGATTTCCCAATACTTCTTCTTCAAATTCCTCCTGAACGAAAGTTTCCTTTTCCTTAAAGTAGTTCATTGATTTATTCATCAAATCAATCTTATCGGCCTTCTCCAGTTCAAACGTTTCATCGAGTTTCTCCTGAACAAAATTCTTATAGACTTTCAAGTAGTTACCTGTCTGATTGAAATTGTCATTACGCACGCGCAGTTTGAGGAACTCGTCTTTCCAATACACCGCTTCCTGTTGTCTATTAGTCTGATCCAGTACAAGAACCTTATACCCTTCCTCTTCCTCAACATTGATGATAATGCATCCTTTGTCCAACTTATTGATGTTGATTGCCTCCTGCTCATATTCCAAGGTGAAAGCCCCTTGTTCAGGATATACTTTTAGGTAAGTCTCTTTGTTTTCCGATTTAAATATACCAATAGCATCGTGTTCCTCGCCTTCAATCTGCACATTTTTTAGCGCTACCACATACACCTCTCCTGCTTTAATCTTGGGGTGGCTGGACACCTCATACAGGTGCTTCGAAATCTGCTGGGAAAAATCATGAAAAGGTAACTGTTCTTTAAAGTACTGACGAACAAAATAAAACACCTCGTTCAGATCCAGTTCTTCATTGGGATGATATAGACGATACACTTCGTTCACTTTTGCAAAGGGGCTCATAAAGTACTGCATCAAAAGTCCGGGCAATACTTCATCGCCTTCAAGGGATACAGGGGCATCAGACAGGATATAAAATTCGTCCTGTGCTTTGTTTCCTACACGATGTATAGATAATGCTTCAAAAGTTGCGTCTTGGTGAAAAAACATATTCTTTATTTTATAAAATATATAAATCTATTGCTATTTTAAATGTTTGGCAATGTGCATTGACAATATCTTTGATCTGCGGAGAATAACCGCCTCCCATACTTACCTGAACAGGAATATGCCGCTGATGACAGAGCCCCAATACAAGTGCATCTCTTCGCGCACAGGTCGCTGGACTTAAATTCAATTTCCCCAGTTTATCGGTCCCAAGTATATCTACACCTGCCTGATAAAAGACAAAATCAGGCCGGATACGTTCAAATAAATCCAGCAGATTGTCTTTCAGAATTTTCAGATATTCTTTATCTGTTATATTTTCAGCGAGACCGATATCCAAATGAGAGCGCTGTTTGATAAAGGGATAGTTCTTCTCCCCATGCATCGAGAAGGTAAACACCTGTTGATGTCCTTCAAAGATATGCGCTGTTCCATTCCCTTGATGTACATCCAGATCAATGATGAGGATTCGACTTGCAAGCTTCTGTTGTAATAGATACCCCGCAGCAGTTGCTTGGTCGTTCATCAGGCAGAAGCCTTCACCAAAATCATAACCCGCGTGGTGCGTTCCACCTGCAATTGTGAAAGCTACCCCATATTTCAAGGCATAACCTGCAGCCTGAACAGTTCCATCCAAAATATAGCGTTCGCGGTCTACCAAACTCTTACTCAAGGGGAATCCGATCCTACGAACCATTTTTGCATCTAAGGTCAAATCAAACAGTTTCGTCACATAAGCCGGATCATGTACCAGACAACAGGTCTCAAAACTTGCCAGTTCAGGTCTGAAAAAATTAGCTTCATTGGCCAATCCCTCATGCTTCAACTGCAGGGGAATCAACTCGTACTTTAACATCGGAAAACGATGTCCTTCCTTGACTGGATGGATAAATTCGGGATGAAAAGCTATCTTGAGCACTTTAAATCTTATTTTATTCATGCGAAGATAAGAAAAACTAAAGCAATCCTATTTTATCCAACAATATCAATCGGATATTTTGGAGTTGTATCGGAAAAAGGGCATCTTTGGGTAAGAACAAATCCTCAAGTTGATGTCGGGCGCCGTTTGACATTAAACTTATATTCGATCATAAATAGATACATTAAAAATAACATGGAAACGACTAATTTGCCTCAATTGTCTGCAATGGAACAGCGTGTCCTGGGCTCCCTAATTGAAAAATCAAAGGTGACCCCCGAATATTATCCCATGACGATCAACAGCTTGCAGGCTGCATGCAATCAAAAAACTTCACGCAAACCTGTTGTTCAATATACCGAAGAGGACATCGTCAATACGCTGGACATCCTAAAAAAGAGAGGGTTGATTTCAACCGTTATCGGTGGTGGATCCAGGGTAACCAAGTATAAGCACAATTTTGCCATACAGTTTCCCCTTGTACCATCTGAATTGACTATTATTTGCCTATTACTTCTCCGTGGACCAATGACAGCCGGTGAAATCAATTCAAATGCCGGAAGATTATACGAATTTGACTCTTTAGGTGAAATTAATGAACAATTGGAGAAACTTGCTCAGGAGGGCTATCTGAAATCTCTTCCCAAACAAGCCGGACACAAAGAGGTACGCTATATCCACCTGTTGGGTGAGGTAAACATGGAAGCTTTTGAAAACAGCAGCAGTGCAGCAAGCGGAGCAACAGATCCTGCGCTTTTAGAACGTATCGGACAACTCGAACAGGAGGTCGCTGAATTAAAACAGAAGTTTCAAGAATTGTGGGACGAACTACATTAATCAATGACGAATACAACTGATTCCAAAACAGAATTATCCCAAGCCACCTTATGGCTGATGACCATTGCCACAGGTCTGGTTGTCGCCAATAATTATTATAATCAGCCATTATTGGGGCTGATTGCCAAAGACCTGCGTGTTAGCGAAGCCACAGTGAGCAGTTCGGCCATGTTAACACAAATTGGTTATGCCTGTGGGCTTTTATTGATTGTTCCCCTAGGCGATATGTTTAAGAGAAAGAAAATGATCTTAATTGATTTTATATTCATTATTCTCTCTTTGGCCGGAATGGCACTTTCCCAGTCTATCACAGCCATCCTCATCTTTAGTTTTTTGATCGGCTTTACATCCGTGATACCACAAGTTTTTGTACCTATGGCGGCAGAACTTGCCCCGAAAGAGAAACAGGCAGCTGCAATAGGCATGGTCATGTCAGGATTATTGATCGGTATCCTTTTATCACGCGTGGTCAGCGGATTTGTCGGTTCCTACTTTGGCTGGCGCGAAATGTATTGGATCGCTACAGTGATCATGGTCATCACAGCAATGGCCATCGTCATCAAATTACCCGAAGTTAGCCCTAATTTTAAGGGTACTTATAAAGAATTGATGCTTTCGGTGTGGAACTTCGCCAAGAAACAACCTGTCCTGCAATTGGCTGCATTTCGTGGTGCAATGGGATTTGGAGCGTTTTCAGCCTTCTTTACAACCCTCGTTTTCCATATCGAAGGGCCACCATTTTTTGACGGACCAGCTACCGCGGGTGCATTTGGTCTTGTGGGCGCCTGCGGTGCCCTTGCAGCTGCTTTTGTCAATCGGATGACAGTATACATAGGTACCGCGAAAATTATCCTCTACGCGATATTATTGATGGTATTTAGCTGGCTGCTTTTTGCGCTATTCGGTAATTATTACTGGGGTCTGATCATTGGTGTGATCCTCATTGACCTTGGATTACAGTCCATGCACATCTTAAATCAGAGTGATTTCTACGCGCTCAATCTTGGCGCTAACAATCGTTTGAACACCGTTTATATGGTCAGCTATTTTATCGGCGGTTCAACAGGCACCTTTTTTGCGGCACAAGCATGGCAGCATTTCCAATGGCCGGGGGTTATTGCAGTTGGAACAACATACACCCTATTGGCATTGCTCGCACACTTATTATTTGATCATAAACTAAGAAAAAACTAATATGAAATTTGGCCAAGTAGATCATCCAGAAGAAGTGGACTTCACACTACCTTCTACGTCTCAGGAGACTTTAACCCTCCTACAACATTTCAAAAATAAAGAACCTTTTGAAGTATATGTCGGCTGTGCAAAATGGAACAAACAGGATTTAAAAGGGTTTTATCCCAGAGGAACAAAGGACGAGCTTGTTTACTATGCCAATCAGTTTAACAGCATTGAACTGAATGCCACGTTCTATAATTCACCCAGCTTAGAGCAGGTAGAAACCTGGAAAAAGAAAACTCCAGCAGATTTTAAATTCTTCCCTAAAGTTCCCCAGTCTATCAGTCATTTTAGCCGATTGCTTAACGCAACGGATAAAGTCAAGTTGTTTACAGATGCTGTGGTTCGATTTGACGAAAAATTAGGTATGGTCTTCCTGCAAATGCATGACAACTACAGTCCAAAAGATATGGCACGGTTAAAATTATTCCTGCACGACTGGCCAAAAGATGTTCCCTTAGCATTGGAAGTCCGAAATAAGGAATGGTTCTCAAAAGCTGAAGTAACGAATGAACTCTATACCTTATTGGAGGAGACTGGTGTAACCAATGTATTGGTGGATACGGCGGGCAGAAGAGATATGTTGCATATGCGCCTGACTACGCCTGTCGCTTTTATCCGTTATGTCGGTGCCAACCATGCATCGGATTATGCGCGTCTAGATAATTGGATAGAAGTATTAAAACTCTGGCGGGATAATGGATTACAGAAACTATATTTTTTCATCCATCAGAATGTCGAAATTGAATCCCCCCTGCTGGCAACTCACTTTATTAAGAAAATGAATGAAACATTTCATTTGAATCTTAAATATCCAAATAAAGCAACAGGCAATACCTTATTTTAATTAATATAAATCTATGACAAAAATATTGATAGCATTTTCATTTATCCTAGTGGTCTTCTTCTCTTGCAGTGTCCAGCAGGCCATAATGAAAACCGATTCAAACATGAAAAAGATACAGCTAGGCATGAGCAAAGAAGAGGTCATCAACACCATGGGAAAGCAATATAAAATCGCTGGCGCAGACCGCCTGGATGATAACGCGATAATGGAATTGATAACTTATGAGAATCCATATAATGAAGAGTATCAGCTATGGTTCAAAAACGAGGTACTCATGAAATGGAATAAAATATATAAATACAATCATAGTCATGATCGAAGTAGAAGGGATGCAATCCATTAAATTGTAATTCCTATTCTCTTTCCAGAATAAAACTATGCTAAAAAAATAAGGCCCAATCTACAGATTAGGCCTTATTTTTTTAGCATAATAGGGTAAACCTATTTTTTTGCATATTTAAAGTTTTTGCCGATGAAGCGAGCATTACCACCCAATTCTTCTTCGATACGCAACAACTGATTGTATTTAGCCATACGGTCAGAACGAGAAGCTGAACCTGTTTTGATTTGACCACAGTTCAACGCAACTGCCAAGTCAGCGATCGTCGCATCTTCTGTTTCACCTGAACGATGAGACATTACCGAAGTGTAACCAGAATTTTGCGCTAAAGTCACTGCATTGATCGTTTCAGTCAATGAACCGATTTGGTTTACTTTGACCAAAATGGAGTTTGCAGTATGGGTATCGATACCTTGTTGAAGACGTTTTGTATTTGTTACGAAAAGATCATCACCTACCAATTGAACGTGATCGCCAATTTTGTCAGTCAACGTTTTCCAACCAGCCCAGTCATCTTCAGCCATACCATCTTCGATAGAGATAATTGGGTATTTCGCTGTTAATTCGGCTAAATAGCTTGCTTGTTCTTCGCTAGAACGTACCGCTCCTTTATCTCCTTCAAATTTAGCATAATCATATTTGCCATCTTTGTAGAATTCAGAAGAAGCACAATCCAATGCTAAGCAGATGTCTTGACCTGGTTTGTAACCTGCGATTTCAATCGCTTTCAATACTGTCTCGATTGCATCTTCTGTTCCGTCAAATGTCGGTGCAAATCCACCTTCATCACCTACTGCAGTAGAAAGACCTCTATCGTGTAAGATTTTTTTCAATGTATGAAATACCTCGGTTCCCCAACGTAATGCCTCGGAAAAAGAAGGAGCACCTACTGGCATGATCATAAACTCTTGGAATGCGATAGGCGCATCAGAGTGAGATCCACCGTTGATGATGTTCATCATCGGAATAGGCAATGTATTCGCGTTAACCCCACCAATATAACGGTACAAAGGTTGACGTGACTCTTGTGCAGCTGCTTTTGCTACAGCCAAAGAAACACCAAGGATAGCGTTTGCACCTAAATTACCTTTATTTTCACTACCGTCTAAATCAATCATGATTTTATCGATGGCATTTTGCTCGAAAACATCTACGCCTTCCAAAGCTTTCGCTATTTTGGTGTTTACATTTTCAACAGCTTTCAAAACACCTTTACCCAAGTATTTTGACTTGTCGCCATCACGCAATTCTACTGCTTCGTGAACACCTGTTGAAGCACCTGAAGGAACAGCTGCACGACCAACAAAACCATTTTGTGTAGTAACATCTACCTCAATTGTAGGGTTACCGCGCGAATCCAAAATTTGACGCGCATGAACATCGATAATTAAACTCATCTCTTTATTAGACTATAATTTATTTTCATTACTTAGTGTAAATAAGACACACTCTTATCTACAGACATTTTTCACAACCAAATATAACAAAAAATGTATTTAATCCGTCATTTATTGTGAATAAAATATGACCAATCTGAATAATTGGTTCAGCAAATACCATAAAAAACCCTCCACAATAGGGAGGGTTTTTATGGTATACTACGTTTGCTTAGTTTTTGATCATTGCAACGAAATCATCAAACAAGTAACGTGAATCGTGAGGACCTGGAGATGATTCAGGGTGATATTGAACCGAGAACGCTTTTTGACCTTTGATACGGATCCCTTCGATAGATTGGTCGTTCAAATTAACGTGCGTTATCTCCACATTTTCGGAATTTTTGATATCTTCAGCTACAACACCAAAACCATGGTTTTGCGAAGTAATTTCACAACGGTTAGCGATAATATTTTTGACCGGGTGATTGATACCACGGTGTCCGTTATGCAATTTACTTGTACGGATACCATTAGCTAACGCTAAAATCTGGTGACCTAAACAGATCCCAAACATCGGCTTGTTTGCGTTCAAAATAGATTTTACAGTTTCGATAGCGTAATCCATTGGTGCTGGATCACCGGGGCCATTTGAAATAAAGTAACCGTCAGGGTTCCATTTTTCCATTTCTTCAAATGTTGTCTTAGCCGGGAAAACCTTTGTATAAACGTCACGTGCCTCAAAATTGCGCAGGATATTTTTCTTGATCCCTAAATCCAATACTGCAACACGTAAAGATGCATTTTCATTTCCGAAGAAATAAGGCTCAGTAGTCGTTACCTTAGAAGATAGCTCAAGACCATCCATCGAAGGAACTTTTGCCAACTGGCTCTTTAATTCTTCAACGTCTAGCGTTTCTGAAGAAATGATTGCATTCATAGCTCCTTTATCACGGATATGTCTTACCAATGAACGTGTATCCACATCGGAAATACCCACCAAATTTCCTTCTTCAAAATAGCTTTGAATAGACTCATCAGCCATTTTACGGCTATAGTTGATGTTGTAGTTTTTACAAACCAAGCCCGCAATCTGAATTTGATTTGATTCGGTATCATCCTCATCAATACCATAGTTACCAATATGTGCATTGGTTGTTACCATGATTTGTCCAAAATAAGATGGATCTGTAAAAATCTCTTGATAACCGGTTGTTCCTGTATTAAAACAGATCTCACCAGTAGTCGTACCAATTTTACCAGCGGCTTTACCGTGATAAACTGTACCATCTTCTAAAACTAAAATTGCAGGCAATTTGCTGTAGTTGGTCATTATCGATGTAATATTATAAAATGTGTATCTCTTCTGTTCTGAATCCTAAAGCCTTCCCTATTGGATATAAAAAAAGCCCTCAAATGGGCTAAAATATTAATTAACAATGCATTACCACGATTGACAAACCGTTTCCTAAGGCACCTACCAATAAAGACTCTACTTTAATTTTCACGGGAGACAAAGTTACGACATATCAGTTAAAAGTGAAAAACATTTTTCAATTATTTTACATCGGACCAGTTTGTCTATGTATAAATCGCCAAAAGTCTCTTAAAATCAAAAAGATGAATACAGGAACGAGCCCAAAAATCATTGGATTTGCAGACCAGGCGTCCCCCCATTGCATTTGTAACAAGGCAATAAAAGCAGTTGTCATTCCGCAACCCGGGCATTCATATCCTGAGATTGCCTTCCAAAGACAAGGAACAAGGATATGAATATCCGTCAGCATGTATAATGCGATAGCGACACCAAAATACCCTATCACAATGGTATAAATCCAATGCAATTGCAGGTATTTCAGCAGCAGATAAACCATTAGTTATTATTTAGCGGGCTTTTGATATATTGACCATCATTATCCTTGTATTTCCCCACAATGATCATGATCAGATCTATAAGCGACCAGATCCCACATCCACCCAGAGTAACTAATTGGAGAACCGCCGTTCCGATCTGCCCCAAATAGAAACGATGTCCACCGAAGGGGCCTAGAAAGAAACAAAATAACAAAGCGGGCAACCAGCGATCATCCTGGATACTGCGATTCTGCTGGAAAGGTTGGTTCGCGTAGAATATAGGCTGTTTCGCGCCACAGAGAGGACAAGCCTCAGCTTTGACATTAATTACCTGACCACATTCCACACAATATTTTTCATCTTCTGTTTTCATTTAGATTTAGTTTGGCGATGGAACTAAAAATCAGTATCCATCAGGGATTAAATAATAGGTTGAAATTAATAAAAAAACTTAAAAAACATATATTTTTTGAATTACGAGTATGCGCGCTAGTTCATCTCCTGCCTCAAAATATCCAACGCGTTGTTACCTGCGGCTAATGGAGAATGATCTATTACCACAAAACTGCGATCTTTTGTTACATAAGCGCAACTTCTTCCTTTATTTTTTTTGCAGCAAGTCAGAAACAACGAGTGACCAAATTTGGTTTTTCAACATTACTTATTCAGTGATTGTTCAGTGCTTGTTCAGTGATCACTCAATATAGACTGAATAAATAGTGAATGAGCACTGAATAAAAATTGATTGAAAATTGTGATTAGGAATAAGTTGGTAGTTGGATGTATCCGTTTTAATGTTTATCTTAATTCATTATAATCAGCCAATTGGAGCAATCATCAAAAAGGGAATTATACCAAAAGTTTGGGGACAGTAATTTTTAAACATAAAATTTCATCTGCTTGATCCCATTTTTAACCGCAAATAATATAAACAGGAAAGGCGCTTCATGACATGAAGCGCCTTTCCTGTTTATATTATTCAACTATTAAGAGTTTATTGCTTTCCAGATCATATCTTTCAATGGCAGAATATTTTTACCGCTGACAGATGAGATGAAAATATACGGAAGCCCCTCAGGAAGCTGCTGTTCCATTTCCTTCTCAAGTTCATCATCAAGCATATCAGATTTTGTAATCGCCAATAACTTGGGTTTATCCGCTAGCTCGGGATTATATGCTGTCAATTCATTCAGTAAAATACCATACTCTTCCGCTATCGTGCGGTCTGTATCAGCAGGCACCATAAATAACAATACTGAATTGCGTTCAATGTGTCTTAAGAAACGATAACCGAGTCCCTTCCCTTCCGAAGCACCCTCAATGATCCCCGGAATATCGGCCATCACAAACGAGCGGTTATCACGATAACTCACCATACCGAGATTAGGCACCAATGTGGTAAATGGATAATTAGCAATTTCAGGTTTTGCTGCCGAGACTACAGACAACAAGGTTGATTTACCTGCATTGGGAAAACCTACCAGACCAACGTCTGCTAGCACCTTAAGTTCGAGAATCATCCATTGCTCTTTGCCTGGCATCCCCGGTTGCGAAAATCGAGGTGTCTGTTTTGTAGGCGACTTAAAATGCCAGTTACCTAAACCACCCTTTCCTCCCGGAACCAAGATCTTCGTCTCACCATCTTCGGTAATATCAAACAACACCTCACCGGTCTCTGCATCCTTGGCAATGGTACCCAACGGCACCTCCAATATTTCATCATGACCAGTGGCACCTGTCCGTAGCGAACTACCACCAGATTCACCATTGGAGGCAATGATATGTTTGCGGTACTTTAGATGGAGTAATGTCCAAATATTAGTCGTTCCTTTTAGGATAATATGTCCTCCACGGCCGCCATCACCACCATCAGGTCCTCCCGTAGCTGTGTGCTTGTCACGATGCAAATGAGCCGAACCTGCCCCACCATGTCCCGAACGACAACACACTTTCACATAATCAACAAAATTCGATCCTTGCGCCATTTACAATGTATTACAGTCTAAAAAAGTATTTATTTCAATTAATAATTATCGATAATATCCGTTAGGTTTTTGAAGATTGTATCTATATCGCCAATACCATCTACCTTGGACAATTTACCTTGTGCTTCGTAATAAGGCAACACATGAATTGTTTTTGTAAAATATTCATCAATGCGTTTTACCAATTTATCAGCATCGTCATCTGAACGGCCAGAGATCTCTCTACGTTTAGCGATGCGCGCTTTCAGTTCGTCTTCATTTACATCCAGTGCGATTACAACTGAGATTGACGTGTTGACACCTTCCAAAAAAGCATCCAATGCCTCAGCTTGAGCAACAGTACGTGGGAATCCGTCAAAAATAAATCCTTTTGCTTCAGGGTTCTTTTTCACTTCCTCTTCCAGCATTGCTATCGTAATCGAATCTGGCACTAAATTTCCCTCAGCAATAATCTGGCTTACTTGTTGACCAAGTGGCGTTTGACCTTTAATATGTGCTCTAAAAATATCACCAGTTGAAATATGAATCAATTGATATTTTTCAATAAGCTTTGCAGATTGAGTTCCCTTACCTGCACCCGGAGGGCCAAATATTACAAGGTTTAGCATAGTTTTATTTAAGAAATTAAAACGAGTTAAAAAATAAAAGCCTAATCACAGATGATGACTAGGCTTTTCAGTCGTGCGCTCCAAGGGAGTCGAACCCCTAACCTTCTGATCCGTAGTCAGATGCTCTATCCAATTGAGCTAGGAGCGCAGTAAACCATTACGTTTAGAACTCTGTCCCATTTGTTTTGGTGACGCAAATATAGTCAGAATTCATTTTTTTACAAATTTTTTTTCAAAAAGAAGTTTCCATACACCCAAATATTCTACGCTTACTTCACCTTCTTTTATGAAAAAAGCCAATCTTCGAGATTGGCTTTTTGTGCACTCCAAGGGAGTCGAACCCCTAACCTTCTGATCCGTAGTCAGACGCTCTATCCAATTGAGCTAGGAATGCTTCTTTTTAATAATACTGAAGCTGTATATTGTGCGCGCCAAGGGAGTCGAACCCCTAACCTTCTGATCCGTAGTCAGATGCTCTATCCAATTGAGCTAGGTGCGCTGGGCAACCAAAACAAATCCGTATCCTTTTCCGTTTTGGTGATGCAAATATCGATATATTTATCGATTTAACAAACATTTTTTCTCTTTTTTTAACTTTATGAAACAACATTTCGTTTATCTCGTTGATAATATTATATTTAAAATATCAACTTTTTTTTTCAGACACTGACAAATGTTATTATTCATGAGCAAAAGAGAATTAAAACTCAGCAAAATCCGCATTGGAGATATCAGCATCTCCTATTATATCCGTCCTAGCACAACATACCCTACCCCTAAAACCGTGTTATTTATCCATGGGTTCCCTTTCAATAAAAATACCTGGAAACAACAATTGTTAGATCTTGACGAGGAATATACAGGGATTGCCCTAGATGTCAGAGGACATGGCCTCAGTACAAATGGACATGGTTTCTTTTCCGTCGATGTGTTTGCAAAAGATCTTGTTGAATTTATCCGGAAATTGGATCTCAATCATGTTGTGCTCTGCGGTATCTCCATGGGTGGTTATATCGCCTTGCGTACCTATGAGTTGATCGGCCAGCAGCTCGCCGGTTTGATTTTATGTGACACCAACTCCCTTGCTGATGATAATAAAGGCAAACAAAAACGATTTGATTCCATACAGGCATTGCTTAAATATGGCCGAAGACCGTTTGCTATCGGTTTTACGGAAAATGTATTCTATGAAAAAACAATCCGAGAAAACCCTGAAGCCGTTGAACTCATCAAGAGCTGTATCCGTAGAAATGAGCTTTCCAGTATATGTTCAACACAACTCGCCCTGGCTTCCCGGACAGACACGACACATTCCCTGAAAACGATTATTATCCCCACACTAGTCATTAAAGGCAAACACGATAAATTGATGAGCGAAGAGCAGACGAGCATTCTTATCGAAAATATCCCTGATGTTAGATTTATGGAATTTGAAGAATCAGGGCATCTGCCGAATCTTGAAGAACCCGAAAAGTTCAATAGGGTATTGAATGAATTTTTAGCCAGTATATAAGATTCTCGTTATTGCGAAGCTATCATGAGGGGATCATAAAACCAAAAACTCAGGAAAATCCGAATATAAAAAAAGCCACACGAGTGGCTTTATTTCTTTTTTCATTGAGATTTCATCCTGGGTACGTTAGAACGAAAAATCATCTTTTGAACGACTATCGGCTTCTTCAGCGTATGCATCGTCAAAGTTCGGCTCATAACGTTTTTCGATTACTTCCTGGTTAGACTTAATGTAATTTACAACATCTGTCAAACCCTCCGCAAACTTCTCAAAATCTTCTTTGTATAAGAAAATCTTATGCTTAATAAACTGGCCATCCTCAAAGCGTTTCTTGCTTTCTGTGATAGTAATGTAGTAATCGTTCGATCGAGTTGCTTTTACATCAAAAAAATAAGTTCGCTTACCTGCTCTCACCTTTTTTGAAAAAACCTCTTCACGCTCTTTGTTTTCAAAATCTCCCATTGGTTGTTATTTAAGTTTAAAGTAATCTTAATCTTTGATAAATATATAATAATTCATTTTAATACACCAAATAATATTAAAAAAAAAGACAATAAACCGTAAAAATGGCATATCCATTCCATCGACGGTCGATAAAAATTAAACAACAAGATTTTTTACCGACGAAATCAGTACATTTACCGAAAATATAAGTTGTATTACCTAAAGCGAATATGCATAGTTTATTTGTGCCTCTATCTTTGAGTCATAAATAGTAAAAACATTATGGAAAAAGAACCTATCATACCAAACAGCAATAACAGCCGCAATATCGTGGGGGCCATTGTCATCATCGTAGGTATATTCTTATTATTGAATAACCTGAATTTAGGAGACTGGTTTCCGGACTGGTTATTTAGCTGGCCAACAATATTGATCATTATTGGTTTAGTGATTGGCGTAAACTCTCAATTTCAGAAAAAATCGGCAATCATCTTATTGATTATCGGTGGTGCCAGCCTGATTTCCCGAATGATGCGTACGGACTTTGGATCAGTAACCGTCCCTATTATCATCATTTCGCTTGGGATTTATTTTATCATGAGTAAACGGAAACCGCCGATGGTTCCGCCTGCTTACCCTAATCCACCACAGAATCCTTACGATTGGGATAAGCGCGTCAATAGTCCTACAGATACTCCGGCGGACGCCACAGCCCCCGATGCAGAGGCAAAACCTTTTAACGAACAATACGGACCAAGCCAACAAGCCTCGCCTAACGCGCAGGCTTTTGGCAACAAAGAGAATAGTTCATTTCATCAGTCTTTTGAGGACAGCCTTAATCTGAATACGATTTTTGCAGGCCAAAAGAAAGTCATTTATTCCAAACAATTTAGAGGTGGCAATTTGACCAACGTCTTCGGAAGTATTGAATTGGATCTAACAAAGGCAGATATCCAACAGGCAATTGTCATCGATACATTTCAGTTATTTGGCAGCGCACGTATTATTATCCCACCACATTGGACGGTATTCAGCAATGTAGCCTCCATTTTAGGATCTGTCGATGACCGGAGATTTCAAACGATATACAATCCTGACACCGATAAAAAGATCTATATCACTGGAACATGTATATTGGGCAATTTAACGATAAAAAATGCTTAATAGATGAAAAACAAGCTGTCTCTCAGTGTTAAAAGTCGATTAATAGGCATTATTTGTATATCCGTATTTATCGGATATCTTGCATTACAATATTTACTGATGCTACGTTCAGGATTTGATTCCGAGCTGGCATTTAAAGATTCATTGATCAATAGTGCTGTGATGATGTTTTGCTGCTATGGCATGTCCTCTGCGTTAAACTTCTACACACCACAACCCCGCGAGATATGGAAGGTGCTGATTATAGGCCTGATTATGGCCGCCATTAGTACTGGGCTGAGCCGTTTTATAATGAGCTATTTTATTCAGCCCAACTTTATCTCGCTACTGGATTTAACATTACCATTTCGTGGTATCGTTAACTTCCTTATCCTCACTTCTGTTGCTATTATCAATATCGTCTGGAATATCCAGGAAGATAATATCAATAACATCAAACGGAAACAAGAGTCCGAAAATCTGCTTCGCGAGGCGGAGCTCTATAATTTACGGCAGCAGCTGCAGCCACACTTTTTATTTAACAGCTTAAATTCGATCATCGCTCTAATTGGCGCGAATCCGGATGAAGCGCGTAATATGACATTTCAACTATCTGATTTTTTACGAGGCACGATGAGAAAGGAAAACAATCAGATTATCACACTGGAAGAAGAACTGGACCATCTACAACTTTATCTTGATATTGAAAAAGTACGTTTTGGCCATCGTCTGAACACTTCCATCTCCTCCTCTGAGGAGATATTTAGTAATAAATTGCCAGCAATGATCATCCAGCCTTTGGTAGAGAATGCCATTAAGCATGGACTGTACAATATAACCGACCAAGTCGAAATACAAATTAAATGCACCTCGAATGAGGGACAACTCCTAATTCAAATTACCAATCCATTTGATGTCGAGGAGCAATCAAGTCCTAAAAAAGGTACCGGATTTGGGCTTTCCAGTATTCAACGCAGATTATATCTTTTATATGGAAGAAATGATCTTATGGAGACACAGATTCAGGACAATATATTTACTAGCACCCTAAAAATACCTCAATATGATTAAAGTCGTTATCATTGATGATGAACCCTTAGCACGCTCCATTATTGCGGGCTATTTAAAAAATGAAGCCGATGTAACCATTATGGCTGAGTGTGGAGATGGTTTTGAAGGCGTTAAAGCAATCCAGACACATGAACCTGATCTGGTTTTTTTGGATGTCCAAATGCCTAAATTGACTGGTTTTGAAATGCTCGAATTGGTGGACAACCCTCCTGCCGTTATTTTCACCACAGCATTTGACGAATATGCGTTAAAGGCGTTCGAAAAGAATGCACTGGATTATCTGCTAAAACCGGTCTCCCCGATGCGTTTCAAAAAAGCCTTGGAGAAATTTAGGTCGAGCTATTCTGCACCCGAGAAGAAGGTCCAACCTAACTATGAGGTACTCGCTGCACAAGACGAAACAAAGATCGACCGTATTGTTGTCAAAACAGGTACACAAATCAAAATAATCCCAATTGATACCGTCAAATACCTAGAGTCTTATGATGACTACGTAAAAATTCATACCAAAGATGGCATGTATCTCAAGAATAAGACCATGGCGTTTTTCGAAAAATCCCTAGATCCAAACCAGTTTGTACGTATACATCGTTCGTTTATCATCAAAGTCGATCAATTGGCTAAATTGGAGCCCTATGAAAAAGACTCTTATATTGCTGCGCTGATCTCTGGAGAGAAGCTCAATATCAGTAAATCAGGCTATGCCCGATTAAAACAATTGATTGGAATTTAAACATTCCGTAGATTTGTGCCTAACAATGGTTATGAAACATTTTTTTACAGCAATATTGTTGGGCATCACATCTTACTCCTTTGCTCAGACAAATCAAGCAGAACAGGTCAACAAAGGAGTTTACAATAGATTGGAATTCTTCATCAATTCCCAGATGACGGACTCGGCCTATAGTCTAGCAAGTGATTCCTATAAACAACAATATAGTCTTCCAAAATTCACACAGATGCTGCGGCAGATCTACCCTTTGGGAAGGATCAAAAGTTCGGACATCACCAGTTTCGAAAAAGGTACAGCAACTTATCGTCTGGATTTTGATAGTCAGACTTATGAAGTATTGTTTGCAACGGATTCGACACTCAAGTTTAACACCCTGCACTTTAGTCAGCTGAATGAACCTACAGCAGACAAAAATATTACCGAGAAACCGATTGAGACTGCGATCGCAACGAAAGCCGTCGACAAAGAGGATTTTTTCATCGATTCTGTTGCAAATTCTTACCTAAAACAACAAAACACACAGTCGCTTGCGATAGGTATTATTAAAAATGGGCAGTCGAAAACCTATTTTTACGGCGAGACCGCAAAAGGTAACCAAACATTACCGACAAAAACCTCGCCCTATGAAATTGGTTCACTCAGCAAAGTCTTTACAGCTATCCTATTATCAAATCTTGTTGAGGAAGGAACAATTACCTTGGATCAACCTATATCATTATTCCTTCCAGATACACTAAAAAAGAATGAGGACCTGGCGAAGATAACTTTTCAGATGTTAGCCAACCATACCTCGGGATTCCCACGACTTCCAGACAATTTTGATAAAGTAAAAGGATACAACCAAAATGATCCCTACAAAGGATACGATAAAAAAGCACTCTATAGTTATTTATCCAGTTTCAAAAGCAAAAAAAAACCCGGAGAAGAATACGAGTACAGCAATTTGGGTTATGCAATATTAGGCGATATCATCTGTAGTATCTATAAAAAGCCATATGACCAGATTGTTCGTGAAATCATCTGCAAACCGCTCGACATGAATAATACCTTTCAGGTATTAGATCCTAAAAGAAAAGATACCTTTAAAGTATACAATAAAGAAGGACAAGAAGTAACCTCTTGGTCTTTCGACACTTTTAGCGCTGCAGGTGGATTAAAATCAACTGTGGAAGATCTGCTTAAATTTGTAAATGCACAGTTTAAGATGCCACAGAGCCCGCTAGAAAATGCGATGGCCAACACGAAATTATTTACTTTCTTTCTCCCTCCTGATACGGACTTGGGATTGGCATGGCACATGAACTTACTTGATGATCTTACTTTTTATTGGCACAATGGCGGTACAGCAGGAAGCAGCTCCTACCTCGCCTTGTCTCCAGATAAAAAAAGTGCCGTCGTCATCTTGTCCAATACTGCAATCTCTGTCGACGATAAGGGAAAAAGCATTTTAGACAATCTGCTTCATACAGAATAAGATCTTCCTGCCTTTTGCATCAACTGCGATGAAAATTCACTGCAGGCTGTTTCAGGCAAATAGACTAAGTGTAGTCAGCTCATTGATACCTTAAAAAACGAATACGAATCAAGAAAAAAGACATTTAAAAAAAACAAAATATTATTATCAGAGCTATATCGAAACAACGATATAGCTTTTTTTGTTGTCATAAAAAGGGTTATTTTTTTGTTGTTACACAAACTGTTAACCATTAACTTTGATTAACAGCCCAAATAAACTGGGCACTTATAATTTTATTTTACAACAGGCTCCACGATAGCATTACATTTACATGAAGATATTTATCACAAAACGAATCCCTCAAAAAGGTATCGATCTATTAACGACAACTGGACATGAGGTAGCAATACATGATTCCGCTACCCCGCTTTCCCCTACCGAACTTATCCGGGCAGGACAACAGGTCGATTATGTACTAAATGGTGGTATGCAAAAGTTTGACGAAGAATTTTTCCAAAACTGTCCCAATCTTAAAGCGTTATCCCTTATGAGTGTCGGTTACGATAACGTTGACATCCTTGCAGCAACGAAATATGGGATCCCTGTGAGCAATACACCAGGTGTGCTTTCTGGCGCTACAGCTGATGTTGCTTTCCTATTGATGCTGGCCGTTTCCAGGAAAGCTTTCTTCAATCACAAACAGATTTTGCAAGGCCAATGGAAAGGTTTCGACCCCACAGCACATCTGGGTATCGAACTCAATAATAAAACATTGGGTATCTATGGGCTTGGACGGATCGGTCTTGAATTTGCCCGTAAAGCAAGGGCTGCTTATAATATGGAAATCATTTATTATAACCGTGGGCGGAACTTGGAAGCTGAACGGATCTTGGGGGCGAGATATGTCAACTTTGATGATCTGTTAACCCAAAGTGACGTGCTTTCCATTCACGCTGCACTCACAGCGGAGACATCCAATAGATTTAATCGGGATACATTTAAGCGCATGAAAAACTCCGCGATTCTGGTCAATACGGCACGTGGCGGATTAGTGCAGGAAGAAGACCTCGCCAATGCTTTACGCACAGGTGAATTATGGGGAGCGGGACTCGATGTCACAAACCCTGAACCCATGGCAGCAGACAACCCACTACTGAATCTTGAAAACGTATGTATTCTACCGCATATCGGATCTGCAACTGTGGAAACCAGAGACAATATGGCCCTAATGGCGGCAAGCAATTTATTGGCAGCGATCAAAGGTGAAAAGATGCCACAAACTATAAATCCAGAAGTATATTCATGAAACGACATTTCTTTCAGTTCCTGAATAAGCTCAATAAAGCAATCCTTCCCAAATATGGGAAGCAGGATCCCTTGAAACTAAAAAAGTACCAACAGGCCATATTAGCCTACCGGTACTTTATTCTTATTCGTGCCCTGGCAGATGATTAAATATCTGTTTTGACTTGTTTTCCCTGATCGTTCCCATTAGAAATAATGCTGATCTGTGTTGGATTCGGAGCTACACTCATATCATTTCGTTCCAGTTCAAGCATAATTTTTTCCTGCATTGAATTCCTTGCCGGCCAATAATGCTCGCGCTTTGTCCATGCTCTTACGGTCAACACAATAGCGCTCGTTCCCAGTTCTTTCACAAATACTGTCGGTTCGGGTGTAGTCAAAACGGTCTCATTCGAGCGAAGCACCCGAAGGATAATATCCTTTGCGTCCTTTATGTTCTTATCGTACGATATGCTTACAGTATATTCAAACATCCGTTGAACGATTTTTGTATAATTCTTGATCACCGAATTAGCTAATGGACCATTCGGACTAAAGATTCGCACGCCATCGTCACCAATCAATGTTGAATATAAAATATCAATCCGCTCGACAGTTCCGGCTGTACCATTCGCACTTGAGATGTAGTCTCCTACTTCGAAAGGTCTAAACATCAGGATCAACACCCCACCGGCAAAGTTGCTTAGGCTTCCCTGAAGTGCCATACCGACAGCCAAACCAAAGGCAGACAATGCCGCTATAAAGGAGGTCGTCTGTATGCCAATCTGACTGGCAACGGTCAACATCAACATCACCCACATCACAATCCTTACGATACTGGAGATAAATGCACGTATTGAAGGATCAACATTTCTCTTCTCAAAACGCTTGTGCAATAATCGGTTGACCAGATCGATAACATATTTGCCAATAATCAATAAAATAATACCACCTATAATACCTGGTATTGAATCAATGACGATATCGGTCAATCGTCCAAATCTAGTCCCTAGACTATTTAAATTACTTTCCATGTTTATTAAATATATTTCCATGCTTTTTGAAACAAGGATTGTTCCAACATCCAAACTTACCTTTCAAAATATTAAAATCGTTGAAAAATACCACAAAAGACCAAATTAACACCACTATAAAAAGAATATTTGAGCTAACTTTGTAGTATGAATAGAAAAAACACCATTCCTATTATAGATAGTTGCAGTCTCGATCTCAACAATAAAACAACTATCCATATTGATGACTTAAGTGAATACGTCATCAAACATGCGAATATGGTGTTTCCTCACAAGCACAATTTTTTTCATTTTGTATTATTTACGAAAGGTTCAGGTGATCACATCATCGATTTCAATCATTATAAAATTAAACCCTTTCAAATCTACTTCATGGCTCCGGGTCAAGTGCATACCTGGAATTTTGTCGGCGATGAAGGAGGCTATGTCGTCAATTTTTCGGTCGACTATTTCCAATCGTTTTTATTACGTACAGATTATCTGGAGCGTTTCAGTTTCCTACAGGGCAAAATTGAGCATTTAATTTTTGAACTGGAAGGACCTTGTCGTGCTCAGGCAACGAATATTCTGGATGAAATCTTATCGGCGAAGTCTAGCGGCCTATCCGAAGATTATATCCGTACACTGCTACTCCAATTTCTATTATATGTCTCCATTTGTTCAGAAAAGGAACAAAAAGACGGAAGCAACCCCTATAATCATAAAATATTCAATAGCTTTCAGCAATTGGTTGAACAACAGTTTAAATCTACCAAATTACCGAGTGTATATGCGGATCAACTATTTATCACCCCAAATCACCTGAATGCGATCTGTAAATCCTATATCGGTCAGTCCGCTGGAGAGATCATCCGCAACCGGATTGTCCTGGAAGCAAAGCGACTGTTAATTAATCGAAATTTAAATATCACTGAAATTGCAAATGAATTGCAGTTTAAGGACAACTCTTATTTCACCAAATTTTTTAAAAAATCCACTGATCTCACACCCGAGGAGTTCAGAAAACAACTATAACTATGGAAGAAGTTAAATACGAACTATCGGAATTCAAAGCCGCATGGCAAGCAAAATGTCCAAGATGTAGAGTCGGTCATGTCTACAAAGGCCCTGCCTATGGCCTAAAGGTACAAAAGATGAACAGTCATTGTGAATACTGTGGTCTCCGTTATGAGCGTGAGCCGGGTTATTTCTATGGTGCGATGTATGTCACCTATGCATTTGCTATCGCAGAGATGGTGACGGCCTGTATGGCAACTTACATCCTTACCGGCAATGATTCGTCCTTCATTCTTTATGCGACTGTTGCTATATTAAGTGTTGTATTAATGTCTCCTTTCAATTACCGATATTCACGTGTCATTTTGATGTATTGGCTGACGCCGGGATTGCGCTATGATCCCAATGTCAAAAAGAAGGAAGTTGATGTGAAAGCTTCTGCATAAACATCATTATCCTTATCTTTATGCTGATGAAGGATATCCTATATTTGGACAACAATGCAACCACCCGAATTTTGGATGAAGTATGGCAGGAGATGATCCCATATTTCATCCAAAATTATGCAAATGCGTCCAGTGTTTATCACCAGATGGGTAGAGCCGCAAATGCAGCGATTCAACAGAGCAGAGCGCAAGTCGCCGAGGCTTTACATTGTACGCCAAAGGAAATTTTTTTCAATTCCGGAGCTACCGAAAGCATCAATACCGTACTGCAGGGTGTATTTGATAAATACCGGTCTCAAGGAAATCATATCATTACAGCCACTACAGAGCATAAAGCAGTATTAAGCTGCTGTGAACAACTGAGCAAACAAGGGGCTCAAATCACCTATCTTCCCGTTGACAGTCAGGGGCACATAGTCTTGGATGATCTTAAAAATGCCATTACCGCCAAAACCATATTAATCTGTCTGATGGCTGCGAATAATGAGACTGGTGTACTGACTGAGATCGAACAGGTGGCCTCCATCTGCAATAAAGAAGATATTCTATTTTTTTGCGACGCCACACAAGCAATCGGAAAAGTTGCGATCGACCTCCAGCAGCTTCCTATTGATCTTTTATGTCTGAGTGCACATAAAATTCATGGCCCAAAAGGAATTGGTGCACTTTATATCCGACGCAAATCAAAGCCCATTCAGCTTACTTCATTAATTTTAGGTGGTGGTCAGGAGAATGGTTTTCGGGGGGGCACCTACAATGTTCCGGCCATCGTCGGCTTTGGAAAGGCGATCTCTATGCTAAACCCACAAGCCTATACAATCGTTCGGGCATATCGGGATCTATTGGAAGCCGAACTGGCTGATATTCCTGAAATTATTATACATGGGCAAAATACCCTCCGCCTACCGACGACAAGCTATATCAGTTTCAAGCATGTACTCGCAAGCGAGATTATGACCGCCTGTCCTACTTTGGCCCTATCCTCCGGCTCCGCCTGTGTTACCGGATCAAGGGAACCCTCACATGTACTGCTCGCCATGGGTATATCCAAAGAAGATGCACTTTCTGCAATCAGATTTAGTCTAAGTATATTGACCACAGATGAAGAAATCCTACAATGCGCACAATTAATCAAAGAGGCTGTACAAAAAATAAGAGATCAATCGCCCATATGGCAACTTTATAAGGCTGGATTGATCAGTTAATTTATGACATTCTAAAAACTTAAGAGCAGACGAAATATAGCGATATTGTATGTATCTTTGTTGTAGACAAAGATACAACTATGATTACAGTTACTGATAAAGCAAAAACTCGTATCGAGGCAATCATGAAGGATGAGCAATATGACGACAATTACTTTGTGCGTGTTGCTGTAGAAAGTGGTGGTTGCTCAGGCTTAAGCTATAAACTGAATTTCGATAATGAGGAAAAAAAGGGAGACCAGTTTTTCGAAGATAAAGGAGTTAAAATCTGTTTGGATATCAAATCATTCCTCTATTTAGCGGGAACGGAACTTGATTACTCCGATGGGTTGGACGGAAAAGGATTTGAATTCCATAATCCAAATGCAAGCCGTACATGTGCCTGTGGCGAGAGTTTCTCGGTATAAGCGGATCCCATTCCATAAAATAAAAAAAGCCCTGAAATAATTTTCAGGGCTTTTTTTATTAGGTCGGCTGAGTTTAGTTGCACCGACAAATTAATAGTTTAACAATTACATATTGACCTATTCGCTTTTTCTTGTAATATTTATATTTTTTCAACATTTTAATAGATAAATATCAAAAATCACAACAAAACATATTAGCAAATGATATTTTCATATTTTTGTATCAAATAACTGAATAAGAAAAATGATGCGATGTACAACGATCCGTACATGGCTTTTCAATTGACTCATATGGAGGGAAGAAAACTTTTAAATACCGAAGTTGCTATCAGCTTCGTTAAAGATACATTTGTCCAAGAATTAAAAAACAAGTTAAATCTGATTCCAATTTCATCACCACTGGTGGTCTTGGACGGCACAGGATTAAACGATGATCTGAATGGCATCGAGCGCCCTGTTTCCTTTCCGATCAAATCTTTAAATGAAAAGCGTGCAGTCGTGGTTCATTCATTGGCGAAATGGAAAAGAGTACGCTTAAAAGAGCTTGAAATGTTACCAGGTGAAGGTATTGTCACAGACATGAAAGCCCTTCGTCCGGACGAAGATTACACGCCTATACATTCCATTTATGTGGATCAATGGGACTGGGAAAAAGTAATCGGAAAAGATCAACGTAATTTGGTTCTCCTGAAAGATACGGTACTCAATATATACGAATCACTTCGATTTACAGAATTACAGGTGGAATGTAAATACCCTCAGATAAAAGCGATCCTTCCAGAGACCATTACATTTATCTCTTCGGAGGAGTTATTGCAAAAGTACCCAGACTTAAGTGCCAAAGAACGAGAAAATGCCATCACAAAAGAACACGGTGCGGTATTTCTTTACGGCATTGGCGGTGCACTGAGCAATGGGGTAGCACATGATGGTCGGGCGGCAGATTACGACGATTGGAGTACAACAAATGAAGCTGGCTACAATGGGTTAAATGGTGATATCCTTGTTTGGAATCCTATTTTAAATTCAGCATTCGAACTTTCATCCATGGGGATCCGTGTCGACAAAACAGCATTAGCCCATCAGATGGAAATTAGAAATTGCAGCGAAAAGTCTAAACTAACCTTTCATAGCATGCTTCTTAACGATGAATTACCCGAATCTATGGGCGGTGGTATCGGTCAATCACGTGTCTGTATGTTTATGCTTAAAAAGCAACATATCGGTGAAGTACAGGTCAGTATCTGGGAAGAAGATAAAAAACAAGCTTTACGCGAAGAAGGTATTGACATACTCTAAACCAATACTTTTAAAGTATTACACTTTAAAGCTTTAAAAAGCGTCCGGCGCTATAAAGTCTTATACAAAAATCTGACAAAGGTAATCCATCTGAAAGAGATGGGTTACCTTTTCGTTTTAATTAGTACTTTTGTACTATGCAGCTAGAAGCTATTTTAAATAAATTAGGCATTTCATCCCTGAATGAAATGCAACAAAAGGTATTGGACACCTATCAACAAGATAAAGATCTCATCTTGCTCTCTCCTACAGGATCAGGAAAAACCTTAGCCTTTTCATTATTAATACTACAACAGCTAAAAGATATCGCGCGTGAAGTACAGGTTTTGGTTTTAGTACCTACCCGTGAACTCTCCTTACAGATCGAGCAAGTCATCCGAAAATTAGCAACAGGATACAAAGTGACCTGTGCCTATGGCGGACATAGCATACGTATCGAAAAAAACGCATTCAAAGATGCGCCATCTATTCTTATTGGTACCCCAGGTCGAATAAAACAGCATCTTGAAGAGGGAAATTTTGATCCGACACAGATCCATACCATAATACTAGATGAATTTGACAAGTCATTGGAGCTTGGCTTTCATCAGCAAATGGATTTTATTATTCGTCACATGCCAAAAATTAAGTCGCGCATATTGACCTCTGCGACAACAATGGAGACCATTCCGGCTTTTACGCAGATTCAGGATCCCATTACTGTCGATTTCCTGAAAGATGCAAACAATATCCCGCGGATCACGATAAAAAAAGTAGTTGCAACCAGTCAAAAGAAACTGGAAGCGCTTTTAAAACTTATCTGCAAGATCGGTACAAAAAAAATGATTATTTTTTGCAACCATCGTGATGCTGTTGACCATATCAGCGACCTATTGGATAATCGTAATATCATCCATGACATCTTTCATGGTGGTTTGGAGCAACAGGACAGAGAGCTGGCGCTGCTAAAATTCAGAAACCACTCTAATAATGTCCTGATTACCACAGACCTTGCTGCACGGGGATTGGATATCCCTGAAGTGGATGCAATCATTCACTATCAGCTTCCACATAAAGAAGATGATTTTACACACCGTAATGGACGCACGGCGCGCATGCAGGCAAAAGGTGATGTATATGTCATTTTAAAACCTGAAGAAAATTACCCTTACATTTTGGAAGATACGGCAGAAGAGGAGTTCCCGGACTTTTATGACCTGCCCGAAAACTCACCTTTCGCTACACTCTATGTCAGCGCCGGAAGGAAGGATAAGGTCAACAAAATTGACATCGTCGGCTTTCTATTAAGTCTGGAAGGCATCGAAAAAGACGATATCGGAATTATCGAAGTCAAAGACAAAATTGCTTATGTTGCTGTCAGACGTAAACTGGCTTTAGCGATCATCAATGCCGCAAACGGACAGAAGGTCAAAGGCCGAAAAGTTAAAGTCGGAAGAACGTAGAAAGCATAACAAGGTATATTTACATATAAAAAAAAGAGGTTTGTTGAACAAACCTCTTTTTTTTATATGTAGCGCATTGCGCTTTATTTGATCAATCCAGATCTTTTAAATAGCCAAGATAACGCTGTACAGCTTCCCGTTTTTGATCCGTTAGATGAAAATCAAGATGTGCCGTTAAATATTTTGTATAATCAAACCCTTCAAATTCGGGGAGACCTTCAATGACGTCGGTCGCATGAGCCACGCCATAAGCTAGGGCATCATTGAAATCTTTCACAAACGATTCAGGCAGCTTTTTATTGCTTACCCAAAGGGCAAACGCAAACGGCAATCCTGTAAAATCAAACCATTCCTTCCCCAAGTCATAAACGTAGGGTACGGTATTCTTTTTACCGAAGGTGCGGTCACCGATCAGAACATAAGCATCCGGTTCCACACTATCATCTGTAATCAACTGAATCTCTCTTTTCCAATAATTCTTTAGCAGCACACGGGCAAGGCCATTAGAAGTACGCGATTGCTTATCCAGTCTGAGGGTATCCACCTCCGTAATGGGCTTATTGGAAAAAATAAACACCGAATCAACGGCACCTTCAGTTCCGATACAAAAATCTGTATTGATATAATATTCAGGAAGACTTAGTAGTGCGGCAGTCGGAATAATTCCCATATCCGCCTCGTCATCTATTACTTTTTGTGCGCAGGCACTTGGATAATCGACACTGAGATCAATCTGATCCATTACCTTTGATTTGCGTATTCCGTTCAAAAACGGATATGTGTTTGTATACGATACGGCTGAAACTCTAATTTTATTCATTCATCAATGCTTCTAGGTGGTCTGTATTGTAATGGTCTATAATTTCAAATTGACCATTATTATACAGCAATTTATATAAAGCAGTATTTGTGTGTGGAAAATCATCCATATATCGGGCATCAATACCAGTCATGAGGCAAAGCATGATACGTAGGGCACGGCCATGCATACAAACAAGGATATTTTCTTCATTTGTTTGGGCCAGCATATGATCCAATGCAACCTGCTGGCGTTCCATTAATGCATTAGGAGATTCTCCATTTTCAATACTGACATTCAATTCTCCGTTGCGCCATGCAGCAACTAATTGCTCAAAACCAGACAACAACTCAGGCGTCTGCTCTTTCCCTTCGTAGATTCCCCAGCTGATTTCGTCCAACCCGACAAGCTGTTCCCAGGGTAAATTTTGGTCAATAAAGCCTTTTACCGTCTGATGGGTCCGTAATAAAGTCGAGGTATATACTTTGTCAAAAGGCACTGTATTGTACCGTTCAAAGAAAGCCTGAGCCTGGGCCATGCCTGTTTCATTTAATGGAGAATTAACCCCCCTCCCCTGCACTATGCCCTTTAGATTTAAATCAGTCTGTCCGTGTCGTATAAAATAAAATGTCTTTTTCAAAATGAATATGATCTAGTTTATGGGTTCACAACAGGTAGTGCATAATAACTTTTCTTTTTGGTATCCTCTTCAAAGACAACATCATTATAGTCAGTTACCACATTATACAATGTATCGCGTTCAATGGGATGACGGCCTACCTTTTTAATCAATTCCACAACCTCTTTTGTTGTCATTCCAGGTTTTTGCTCTTCCGCACCAGCCATACTGTATATTTTGGTCGTATCGTCCAACGTACCATCAATATCGTCCACGCCAAAAGCTAGGGACAATTGTGCAGTATCTCTTGATATCATAGCCCAGTAGGCTTTGATATGATCAAAATTATCCATGTAGATCCGTGCGATCGCATAATTTCTTAAATCTTCGATAACAGACACCTCAGGGATATGTGACATCTGGTTCTCCTTATTTCGAAATTTCAATGGAATAAAAGTCTGGAAGCCGCCCGTTTTATCCTGAAGCTGTCGCAAACGTTCCATATGATCTACCCGATGCCAAAATTGCTCAATATGACCGTATAACATCGTTGCATTTGTATGCATGCCGAGACGATGTGCTTGCTCGTGAATATCTAACCACTGCTCTGCCGTACACTTATCATGCGCAATCTGTTCCCGAATTTCCGGATGAAAGATTTCTGCTCCACCGCCGGGCATCGAATCGAGACCACAAGATTGCAAATATTTCAGTCCATCGTAGTGACTCAACTTTGCTTTCTTGAAAATGTAATAATATTCTACTGGCGTGAGTCCCTTAATATGTAATTCGGGTCGATGTGCTTTACATCTTTTAAAGAAATCCGCATAAAACTCGAGGTTTTGCTTCGGCACAACACCACCTGTAATATGCACTTCAGTAACGGCTTCATTGTCATATTTCTTCACAATATCCATCATGCCATCGACTTCCATTTCCCAACCTTCGGCGCGCTCTTTAATTAGTCTGGAATACGAACAGAATTTACAATCATATACACAGACATTCGTGGGCTCAATGTGAAAATTACGGTTAAAGAAGGTATGGTCTCCATGACGTTTCTCGCGGATATAATTGGCGAGAACACCAAGATAGCCTAATTCACCTTTTTCGTATAAAAGAACTCCTTCATCAAAAGTGATACGCTCCTCTCGCAAAACTTTCTCGGCTATATTTCTTAATTCAACGTCTAAATGTTTATCATTGATCAAGAAATTTAATTTATCTATTGCGTTCATTAATGTATCTCCTATCTTAAACAAATGTACCTAAAAGGCGACAAAAGTTATAATAAAATGTGATAACACTCATTCAGGATTGCGTCATGTTTAGTCCTACAAAGACAAACAAAACGTTCCTAAAACGACATGCTTAGTCGGTAAATTGCTGCATCTCAATTAACTTCTTATATAAGCCATTATGCTGTAGCAATTCACTATGGCTACCTGTTTCAACAATTTTCCCAGCTTCGATGACCACAATCTTATCCGCATTCTGAATGGTACTTAAACGATGGGCAATCACGACTGTTGTGCGATTATCCATCAATTTATAAAGGGAATCTTGTACTAGTTTCTCGGATTCGGTATCCAGGGCCGAAGTGGCCTCATCGAGCAGCATAATCGGTGGATTTTTCAATACCGCACGTGCAATACAGATCCGCTGACGCTGTCCACCTGACAATTTACCGCCCCGATCGCCAATATTGGTTTGGTACCCCTGATCTGTCTTTAGAATAAACTCATGTGCATTGGCTATTTTGGCAGCTGCTTCGATTTCTTCCTGACTAGCGGCTAGATTGGCAAATGCGATATTATTGAAAATCGTATCATTAAATAAAATTGATTCCTGATTGACCACCCCGATCATACTACGTAAAGAATCCTGATCCAGATCCCTTAGATCCACACCATCAAACAGGATCTGTCCGTCAGTGACATCCATAAATCGTGGAATGAGATCCACTAATGTTGATTTCCCGCCACCTGAGGGACCGACTAATGCAATTACTTTCCCTTTTTCAATCTCAAGGTCTATCCCCTGAAGAATCTTCTTATCTTTTGTATAAGCGAAATTTACATCTTTAAAAACAATACGTTGCTCGAAGCTTTCGACCTTTTTCGCATTCGGTTTGTCGGTCACCTCACTGCGTTCATCAACTAATTCCAACACCCGTTCTCCTGCTGCAAGGCCATTATGAATACCACTAAAAGCATCTGTCAATGCTTTTGCCGGGCGCATGACCTGCGAGAAAATGGCTATATAAGCGATAAATGCAGGTGCCGTCAAACTTTTATCTCCAGATAGCACCAAATGCCCGCCATACAATAAAATAATAGCAACCATCATCACCCCCAGCAGCTCCGAAACAGGAGAACCCAATTGTTGTCTCTTCGCCATTGCCCGACCAATATTGGCATATCGTTCGTTCTCATTATGAAATCTATTTTTTATAAAAGATACTGCATTAAAGGCTTTGATGATTTTAATACCGGATAATGCCTCATCCAGATAGGATATCATATTTCCATAGGATTCCTGAGCTGAACGCGCCTGGCTTTTTAAATTTTTTACAATTCGTGCTATAAAAAATGCTGAAATCGGAATAACCAATAAAGAAAAGAAGGTCAGCTTGGCCGAGATATTAAACAACATCACAATATACGCGATCAGCTGCAAAGGTTCTTTGAATACGACCTGTAGAGTACCCGTTACCGAATACTGTACAACCTGTACATCGGAAGCAACCTTGGAAACGATATCTCCTTTCCGCTGTCCCGTAAAATAACCGACATGCAGATCCATCACATTGTCAAATACTGCCCTGCGTAGTTTCAACAAGGTGTGAATGCGAAAATTTTCCATAATCCGCTGGCAGAAATAACGGAAAAGATTACTGATAAATACAGAAATTACAATAACAATACAAACGTACTTTAATGCACCATAAGCACCAAGCTGGCTATTTGCTACATTCGCATAGTAATTAAACCAGGCCAGAATATCCGTATAAGCCTCAGGTTTTACAACTTCAGTGACAGATTTACCGGTATTAAAAAGTGTATGGAGTAATGGAGCGAGTAATGCTAAATTTAAAGTGCTAAAAACAACCGTAATCAAGGTGCAGATTACATAGGGAATCGCAAATTTCTCAATGGGTTTAGCAAATGATAAGAGCCTAAAATATGTTTTCATTTATTTTGAACTAAGACAAATTAATTTGATACAAAAAATAATTTGCCGACCTCTCCTCTTCCATTAAAATTCTGTTAAGCGAGGAAATTGAACAAAAATAACAAATTAATCAAGAAAAGCACTCATACAGTTCTATTCAATAAAATTCCCAAGGGCAAGTATGAAACGATGATCGTGCTATTCATTTGAAAAAAAGACAAAAATAGCTACTTTTTATAGATAATTCCCTAATTTAGCTTCATTCAAATACCAAAATTATTAAAAATAAAATGCAAATAGACGTTGCCAAAAGATTGCAGCAAACTGAAGAATACTACTTCTCGAAAAAACTAAGAGAAATAGATGAGCTTAACAAACAGGGTGCACGTGTAATCAATCTAGGAATTGGAAGTCCTGACTTACCCCCTCATCCGGAGGTAATAGCGACATTGAATACGAATGCCCAACTTCCAAATGTACATGGCTATCAAAATTACAAAGGGGCTCCAGCTTTAAGACAGGCTGTTGCCGATTGGTATCAACGCTATTATCAGGCCACTTTTAATCCCAATACGGAAATCCTACCACTTATTGGATCGAAAGAAGGTATTGTACATATTTGCATGACTTACCTACAGGAAGGAGACAAGGCTTTAATCCCCAATCCCGGCTACCCTGCTTATGCTGCGGCTGTAAGATTGAGTGGAGCTGAATCGATCACCTATAAGCTTACACAGGAAAAAAATTGGCTGATTGACTTTGACGAACTTCGGAAACAAGACCTATCAAAAGTTAAATTGATGTGGATCAATTATCCACACATGCCTACGGGTGCCTCGGCTTCGGATGCGTTTTACAAAGAACTGATTGAATTTGCAAAGGAATTCAATATTCTTATCTGTCATGATAACCCCTATAGTTTTATCCTGACTGACAAACCGCGTAGTATCATGAGCGTGGAAGGCGCAAAAGAGGTCGCGATAGAATTAAATTCACTGAGCAAATCATCCAATATGGCTGGCTGGAGAGTCGGAGCATTGGTTGGTAGCGAAGAGCGTATCAATCAGGTGTTACGTTTTAAAAGCAATATGGACTCCGGAATGTTTTTGCCAGTTCAATTGGCGGCAGCAAAAGCCTTACAACTGCAAGATTCATGGTATCAGGATCTTAATAAAATTTATGCAGATAGACGTCATAAAGTCTATGAAATCATGAACTTATTGGGCTGTTCATACCAAAAAGATCAGGTTGGTTTATTTGTATGGGCTCAAATCCCAAATTCCTATAAGGATGGTTATGCGCTTAGCGATGCTGTCTTGGACAAAGCACGTGTGTTTATCACACCGGGAGGGATTTTTGGAGATGGAGGGAATCAGTATATCCGGATCAGTCTCTGTGCCACAGTAGAAGTTCTTGAAGAATCCATCCAACGTATTAAGGATAATTTCTAGACACATTTTTCAAAATTAACATTTCAATCAAATGAAGTTTCCGCGATTACAGCAGACAAATAAATATAATCCGGATATCTCATATGGGCTTTGAAAGACAAACACGAATAAATAATTATTCACATATGAATATTGCCATCGTAGGCGTAGGCTTAATTGGCGGCTCAGTTGCCATCCGCTTAAAAGAAACAAAATTCTGCAGTAAGATCATTGGTGTAGATAAAAGTGAAAAAAATCTTGACAAAGCCAAGCAGATAGGCTTTATCGACGAAGCAATGACTTTGGAAGAAGCAATAAAGAACTGTAAGGTACTTATATTGACTATTCCCGTTGATGCGATTTTGCAGGTCGTTCCTCAGATCCTTGATCAGGTGACAGACCAGGTCGTTATCGACATGGGATCTACCAAGACAAACATACTCAACAAAATCAAAGATCACCCCAATAGAGGGCGCTATATTGCAGGTCACCCGATGGCCGGTACGGAATATTCTGGTCCCGAAGCTGCTGTAGCAGGCTTATTCAAAGGGAAGATGATGGTCTATGTTGAGGCCTTTAGAACGGATGAAGATGCGTTCGAAGTTACTGATGCGATCACAGATCAACTGGAGATGCGTACCTGCTTTATGAATGCGGACGAACACGATGTGCATACAGCTTATGTGTCGCATATCTCCCATCTTACTTCATTCGCACTAGCATTGACCGTATTGGAAAAGGAGAAATCGCAGGGACGTATATTTGAGCTGGCAGGATCAGGTTTTGAATCTACAGTCCGTTTGGCTAAAAGTTCACCCGATATGTGGACACCTATCTTCAAACAGAATCGCGAAAATGTACTGGAAGTCCTGGAGGAACATATCAAACAATTGCAATCCTTACATGATTCAATCGCGAGCGAAGATTATGATAAATTGCATAAACTCATCAAGCGTTCCAATAAGATTAAACGTATCATTAAGTAGGATCTGAACTGGTTTAACGTAGAACAATTGCAGTTCCAGAGGAACCTCAACTAAAAATAGAAGGTGGCTATCCAAATTCGGATAGCCACCTTTCTATTTAATTGTATTCATTCTTCCCGCAGTCTCAATTCAATTCTCCTGGGAAAGCTTTTTCTTTTTGATGGCTTACTCGTCTTCCAATTCATTAAACTTATCTAAATCGAGCTTCGCCCCCACTGCATCGCCGAGCTTTTCTTTGATAGCAGCGCGATAAGAATATAAGTCTGAATAATAGGGATTCAATTCAATAGCTGTCGAATAATCCACCAATGCGCCATGCATGTCTTCCAATTTTTCCTTGAGATCGGCTCGCAAAGAATACACATAAAAGTCATCAGGATTCAGTTCGACCAAACGGTCGAAATCAGACAATGCCTCAGGAAGACAGCCCAGACGTTCAAATAAAGAAGCCCGTTCTTCATACACAATAGATGAGTTGCTGTCATTTTCTTCCGCTTTCGCATAATCTTCAAGTGCTTTTTCGGAATAACGGTAAGATTCAAACACCTTGGCACGGAATACATAGGCAGCAGTTTGATTTTCATCCAGCTCGATCGCCTGATTAAAATCATTTAAAGCCAACTCAAAGCAGGTCAATTTAAGATAGAGACTTCCTCTGAAAACAAAGAGGTTACTATCTCCTGTTGTATTTTTATTGATGGCTGAGGTATACAATTCGATCGCCTTCAGATAATCATAACAATGTACATATTCAAGTCCTAATGAATTCAGTTCGTCCGTACTGAGTTCTTTGGGCGTAGATTCCAGCTCTTGAATAACCAGATTTTCGGCTTCAAAATAGCTCACTTCGGCCTGATTTTCCTGCCATTCCAATACACTGTGATAATTAAAATCCAATCTTTTGGCAATCTGGTAATCATAAAATGCGCCCTCATCTTCACCGATCAAGCGATAGACTAGGCATCGGCTTGCATAAAAATAGGGTTCCTCTTTAAAATGTTCAATTGCCCTGCTATAGACAGCGATCGCTTCTTCATAGGCTTTTATTTTAAAATAATAGAGTCCAAGGTAACTGTATGCCAGCGTACTGTTTGACAACACAATGACTTCTTCCAGGACTTGCACAGGATCGTTATCAGCAATAATCCCCATCGAAAAGCCTTGTAACAGGAGTTTGATATCTGCTTGTTGGATGTGATCAAACTCATCCGCGGAAAAGGGAATGATATCCTTTGGAAAAAAAGACGAAATTGGCAAAAAAGAAAATTTAGCAAGCAATATAGGTGTGGGAAGTTTAAAATCCGCCGCTGTAACAGCATTGCCGCGAAGGGTAACAGATAGATTTGATATCATTTGCTTCATACCCAAAACTAAGCTAAATTTCGATACAAAAGAAATTTAACCGCCTCCATTTCCTATTTAAATAGAAACCATTTAGTTCAACTCACCGGTCAAATAGAGGTATTTGTACCGAACGATATCCCTTGAATTCGTAAATCTGACAAGCTTTTCACGTTTAAAGACATAATTAGAAACCTTGTCTTCCATTAAACGTAAGAACTCAACAAACTCGGCGAAAAAGCTTTGGCGTTCACCGGCTGTAAACTGACTATTTCTTACAATCCAAAAAAACTGGTCTTCATTGACATGAAAAGACACTTCATTTTTCTTCTCTTTTCGAAAAATAAAAATCGGGTCGTTTTCTTGGTTAATAAATAAAGCAAAACCGGTATTTCCACCATCCAGGTTTACCACAAAAGCGGAAAAATAAACGGTACCTATCTGTAAATTTTCCAGACAAATTAATTTATGCAACATCAGGTTGGCAGTTAGATCACCTAAAAGTATTAAGTTTTTATTAAAAAACAAAAAAAGACCCACAAAAATGTGAGTCTTTTTATTACAAATAGGATTTTACTAGAACGTAAATTTCACTGAAGCGTTCCAGGTTCTGCCCTGACCGATCAATACAAAATTGGATGTATCAATACCATTCCAGATATTGTCAGCATTTGTCGTTACTGTACTGGAGGTCGCCTCGGAAATATAGAATTTGTTTAATACGTTATTCATATTAACACGGAAACTCATTGTATTTTTATCACTTACTTTAACCTCATAGGATAATCCGGCATCCAGTAGATTGAAAGAAGGAAGCTCAATTACTCGACCAACTTTTTTACCATCTTCTTCAACTGTTCTATGTCTTGAAGAATATAGGCGATCGTACTGTCTGTAGTTACCATCAACTGAAAACCCTTTGAATACAATATATTTAGCACCGAAACCATAAGTTGTCTGCGCAGCATTTCCAACATGCTCTCCAGTCAAATCTACCTCTTCTCTACCTAGTTCAACACGGTTATCATTGCGTTCAATAGCTGTTACTTTTCCATCATATTTCCAATCACCGATTGATGCAAAACCAGTTAAAGTAAGCCCATGAAACGGACGAGCAGCAATGTCTAATTCAGCCCCTTTATGATCCTGTTTAACACCATAATTTGACGTATAGATATATTGTCCTGCAAGCAAAACGCTCGGATCATTCTGGGGGTTATATTTAGCAACGTCCTTATCTGTTGCCAGTCTAGAGCTACCTGTAACTCGATTTTCCCAAGTTGTACGGTAAACATTCACATTCACATCCAAGAATCTAGAAGCAAATTTATATCCAGCTTCTAAACCCAGAATTTTTTCATTGTCAGCATTTTCATTGATATCATTTGCATAATTCATGAAAATATTGTTTTGATAAGGCTGACGGGAATAATACCCTGCATTAGCAAAAAGACTGTGTTTACCCAAAGTATAACTTACACCACCTTTGGTATTGTATCCAAAGTTGTTAACTGTTTTGGATTTTTCATTTCCTGGTGTATATTGAAAATAATCGTAGCGCTTATTTTGTTGTTCAGAAACTGATCCTTGGAAAAATGCTGTAAAACCATTTTTAGCATATTCCAATTGACCAAATAAACCTCCGTAGCGGATATATTGGTTATAGTCCCAAGACAGTCTGTCTTCACGAGAATCAGGCTTGCTTGAGAAAGCTTTCCAAGGATTAGTGGAATATGTATTGGTTACATATACCGGATCAGTAATATTAATATTACCGCCCAACAACACACCATTTGTATTGGCAAGTGGATCAGTTAACTTACGATAATGTGTACCTTTATAATCTCTGACATCAAAACCAATGTTAAAATTCAAAGACTCTGAAAGTTTACGGTTGTAGTTTGAAACAACGCCAAACCATTGGTGATTGTTCACATCGGCTGCTAGGTATTTTTCTTTGTTGTACTTGTCACCTCTTAACCCTTGGCCACCACCAGCAGCCAAAGAAGCATATACTACTGTAGATAATGAAGATTTATCATCGATGGTCCAATCCCAGTTTAAGTTAGCAACTGGTTTGTGATAAAAGTTCTTCTGTGGATTCATCATCACCCCATTGACATCTTTATAGTTATCATTGTATCGCTTACCATATTGTAAGTAATTTGATAATTTAGATGTAAATCCTTGGTTATGCCATTGCGGGGCTCCTGTAATCATCAAGTTAAGATTGTGCTTTTCACTTGCCTTATAACCTACAGAAAGGAAATAGCTCTGCCCTGCACCTTCAGTATGATCCATATAGCCGTCACCAGACCATTGTGTAAACATTGCCGAAACAGCAAATCCGTTTCTCATCAAACCTGTATTGTAACCAACAGTAGCTTTCATAAACATGTCGTTACCGACTGTTGTCCGCACAAAACCACCTTCTTTCATCGAAGTGGATTGCGTCACATAGTTTACAGTTCCCCCTACAGATGAAATGGCTAATTTAGAAGCCCCCAGACCACGTTGAATCTGTACCAAAGAAGCAATATCTGTAAGACCAGACCAGTTGGACCAATATACGCTACCATTATCCATACCATTGATCGGCTGACCGTTCAATAAAAATGCCGTATTGGACTGGTCAAAACCACGTGTAGTCATTGAAGACTCTCCAAAACCTTTGGCCTGACCAGTAATATATACAGATGGCGTATTTGCAAGCGCTGAAGTAATATCCTGTGCTCCTACTTTTTCCTCTAAATCTCTTTTATGGATTGTAGATACTGCAATAGGTGTTTTTCTACCTACAGCAATATCAATAACACCATGACCAACAACAACAACCTCATCTAAATCCGTTGAAGAGCCCTCCGAAAAAGTCGGATTTATATTCAACGATTCGCCCGATTTCAACATGATGTTTTCAATGACAACCGGAGTTTCACCAATGTAGGTAACTTCCACTTTGTAGGGACCGCCCTCTTGAAGATTTGAAATTTGAAATTTTCCTTGAGCATCAGCTGAGCCGCTTACAACTTGTCCACTTGGGATGTGGGTGATTTTAATGGTTGCTCCTTTAACTGTTTGTCCAGTAGCCTCTTTTACAACTCCTGAAACCGAACTAGTATTTGCCGTTTGTGCATGAACCGTGCCATAGCTAGCAAAAACAAGTGCAAAAAAAAGTAAAGACTTTTTCATCTTAGATGTGATTGTTTTGTTTTTTGTGCCGCAAAATTAGGAATTGATTGTCTTTTTAACTAATTTTAACACTAGCACAACTGTAAACAGTCCGTTTATATTCACTTCGAATTTTAATCATCCATAGATTAAGTTTGATTTTAAGATCAAAACAACAAACCAAAAATAAGCTTGTTAATAGGAATACAACAAAAACATCGTTTTAATGGAAATATATCAAAAGTAGTCAGAATAAAATTTTGTCTTCTTTGAATAAGTCAACACATTCTTTTATTTCCGTTTTTTATCCCAGATCTACCTGAGACACTCTTTATTACTACAGCAGAGCATAAGGTCTTTGCGTTTTTTAGTCAAACACAGCAGCAGTTAAGATCAAAATGGCTATATTTAAGTAATAATAAAAAACTATGTTGTCCATTGAACAGGCTTACGCAGGTGTTCTTGAACCTGCATTGATTGAAGAAATTATAAAGAACGCTCGCATCAAAACTTTTCGTGAAGGCGATCTTATCATCGATACCGATCAATACATCAGCGCAATGCCCCTATTGCTAGCGGGAGCGATCAAAGTCGTCCGTGAGGATGAAGCCAAAGGCGAACTCTTACTATATTATCTTGAACAGGGACAGACCTGTACCATGTCTATCGCCTGTTGTCTGGGTAATAAAAAAAGTGAAATTCGTGCTCGGGCTGAAAAGGATACAACCGTAGCCATGATCCCCAATGAACAGGTCAATGACTGGATGGGAAAGTACCCTTCCTGGCGAAATTTCATTATATCGAGTTATGCCAGCCGGATGAATGAAATGCTGCAGGCTGTAGATAATCTTGCATTCTCCAATATGGAAGAACGTATCCTCAATTACCTGAAAGCCAAAGTAAATCTTACCAACGACCGAATTCTTACCCTTACTCATCAGGATATTGCATCCGATTTGAACACTTCCCGTGTTGTCGTCTCCCGGATCTTAAAAAAACTGGAGAACGAGGACAAAATCGTACTGCTCAGGAATGAGATCAGGGTATTGATTTAGCCGCAGAAATAAATTCATATCAAACGGATATGGAGATTATACGGTCAAATTTAAATGCCTACTATTGTTGTCCTAGCTTTACGCCCTATAGATCCAAAAACATTTGTACCTTTATTGTGAGCTGAATGTTCGATTCACATGACACAATTTAATATGAAAACAGAAAACGTAGGATTTATAGGATTAGGAAACATGGGGAATCCCATGGCAAAAAACCTTGAAAAAGCAGGTTTTCCGCTTGCCGTTTACAACAGAAATATCGCCAGAACAACAGACTTTGTAGCACAATCAACTGTTTATAGTGAAGTCACAGATCTGATCGGCGCCAGTGATGTGGTTTTTACCATGCTGACAAACGATGACGCAGTCGAGGAGGTTTACGGCAAAATTCTTGAACAGCCTATCAGCGGGAAATTATTTGTGGATATGAGTACCATCGCTCAAGATGTGAGTATCAATCTTGCCAATAAGCTAAAAGCAAAAGGTGCCGCATTTCTGGATGCTCCTGTCGCAGGAAGCACCAAGCCCGCTGCAGAAGGTACATTGATCATTATGGTTGGCGGAGAACAGACCGACCTTGAGCGTGCCAGACCTTACCTTGAAAAGATGGGGAAATCCATTAAACACCTTGGTGAAAATGGCAAAGGTATTGCCGCAAAACTAGCCATCAATTATTTTCTATCAATCATCTATCAAGGTCTGGCCGAAACCATCCTATTCTCCGATCAATTAGGGATTGAACGCAGTGAAATGCTAGAGATTATCAACGATAGTGCCAGCGGTAGCGGAGCAACAAAAGTAAAAACTCCTTTGCTCGTTGAAGGAAATTATACCGCAGCATTTGCGCTGGATCTGATGTTAAAAGATATCCGGTTGGCACAACAGGCGGGAGCCACCTATCCCCTACTTGGCACCTTGCTCGACACCTATAAAAAGGCACATGAAAACGGCTTGGGACAATTGGATGTGATCGGAATTATAGAGTCAATAAAACCATCCGGAGTCTAAATTTGTTTATAAAGCATAATAAGCACTTCGACTGAACACAACGATATTACCTTTAATCACACAGCCCATCTGATGGCTAAAAAAAATTAAGAACAGATGAAAACAGCTTTGACATTTTTTCTATTAACTATCGTTACCATGAGCATGAAAGCACAGGAGTTAAAACAGGTATCCTATAAAGACGGAACACAGCAACTAAATGGTCTTATCACGTCCAATGCGAATAAAAAAGGGCCTGCGGTCCTTATTTTACCCGCTTGGAAAGGCATAGACAATGAAGCAAAACAGGCCGCTTTACAACTTGAAAAAGAAGGTTATATTGCTTTCATTGCCGATATCTATGGTGAAGGAAATATCCCTACAGACAACACGGCAGCTTCGAAAATAGCAGGTCACTATAAAACAGACTACAAGGCTTATCAGCAGCGCATTGCGGCTGCGCTAAAACAATTGAAGGAAACAGGAGCTGATCCCGGAAAAATTGCGGTAATTGGTTATTGCTTTGGCGGAACCGGAGCGCTGGAGACAGCACGCGCTGGTTTTCCTGTCGCAGCTGTGGTCAGTATTCATGGTGGGCTCTCCAAATCAGTAGATAGACCTAATACAGCGATCAATGTGAAAGTATTGGTTGAGCATCCTGCCGCTGACAAAAGTGTATCAAAAGAAGATTATGATGGATTGGTTAAGGAACTTAATGAAGGAAAAGCGGACTGGCAGATCATCACTTATGCCAATTCTGGCCATACCTTTACCAATCCGGAATCACCAGAATATAACCCTGTCATGGCCAAACGTGCCTGGGAGCATACTTTACTATTCCTAAAAGAAGTACTAAACTAAAGTATATAAAGCAAGTAGTGTCCCTTATTCAAATGAACTGTCATTCCAGATCAATAGCGCTCCATCCGATCATTTTCCAGTTATTGGCACTCCTGATCTGTACGACTGTAGCACGATCCCAAACGATAAAATCAATGGAAATCGGAGCGCCTACGCAAGCAATCCTGTTCGTTACCAATGAATCCGATAAATCAACGGATTTCGCGATGCGTCTCCATGATCAAAAGGCAAATGAAATTATTAGACAGGTTCCCTATAGTACCACCAAACTGCTGGTCTCAAAAACAGATGCCCAAAAATTTACTTTTGTTATCAACAAGCGTAAGTGGACAGTGGAGGTACCAACCCTCAAACAACGAAATGCCATGATCCTGTTTGATGGTCAGAGCCGACCGAAAGTGATCTACGACAGTCAAAGCTATCTCCAGGCCGCAAAGCCAATATTGACAAATAATAAGCAGTCAAGTACGCCTCAAAAAGCGCTTAAATACGATGGGAAACTATTCTTCGATTCCATAGCAGCTATTCCGTTTAAACCATCCAGACAATATGCTGAGGCCATCATTTCCCGATCCAGTCTTCCAATCTACTCCACTCAGAAAAAAGGCAAATATGACGGAACCTATATTTCGCAGACCTTTACAGGGGAGAACCTCGAAAAACCCAGCGGTATGATAACGACTGTTTATCAGCAAGGCAAAGAGCTCTCCGCGAACAATTTGTCTAATGGGATCAATTTTTACACCAAATATTTTTACAACAAATGGGGATTAATCGATTCGATACAACAGCTTCAAGACAGCAAATGGTCCTCTAGCACAATTTATCAATACTTACCGCATGCTATTCTCATTACCGATCCTGAGCGGCGAACCGCCTCCATCCATCATTTAAATGATCAATATCAAGTGTTCCGGGAGGAATCCATACACTTCGTTTACCAAAGGATGCATTGGGTCGACCACCGTTACAATGAAAAGGGGCAGCTTATTGAGGAAGTTTCAGGGCTAAATGACGCTATCGAAAAACGTACACTGTATTATTATGATAACCCAAAAGCAGACAATTTCTCTTCGTGGCAGGTATTTGACACGACGGGGAAGCTCACTGCCGAATCCAAAATAGCTGTGCAAGGCAACGAAAGCACCTACCTGTTTTATCGTGATGGTACATTGGAATTGAAGATAGTCTCAAAAGATCAGGGCGATTATCAATATGAGAGCACTGTATTTGATAAGCAGAATAAAATCACCTCTAAAACAATACAAACAAAGAAAAGTTCCTCCAATTCTCAATAATTAAAACGCGCAAACTGAAATAGAAGGAAGCAATAAACCATCATTTGTTATTAGTGAAAAAACGGAAATTAATAAGTCAACGTCACCCTTTGCTGTATTTTCTTGCTGTCTGGGCAAGAAGAACACAAAGAAAAGCCATTTGGTTACTGGATAATAAAAAGTACACAAAAACCAAATCTACAACAGCACTGCAGTACCGTATCAAAAAACACCAGTCTGTTTTATTAAAGAAGCTTGGAGAAAATAATATGCAGTTGCAGATCAATAAAGTGACCAATCTAAAGATTGCAGCAAAGCAGATCAACGGTGTACTGATCTACCCCGGTGAAACCTTTTCATTCTGTAAACTGGTCGGCCAGCCCACACAAAAGAAAGGCTATCTTCCGGGGATGGAATTGTCTTTCGGTGAAGCACGTGCAGGTATCGGTGGAGGAATCTGCCAGATCTCCAATCTGATCCATTGGCTTGTTATCCATAGCCCACTCACAGTCACAGAGCGTTATCACCATTCTTTTGATCCGTTTCCCGATGATGGGCGTGTATTACCTTTCGGAAGCGGTGCAACAGTGTTTTACAACTATCGGGACTATCAGTTTACCAACAATACACCCTACACGTTTCAGATCAATCTCTGGTTTACCGAAAAATGTCTTGAAGGCGAACTGAGAATCGATCAGGAACTCGATTTTGCCTATCACGTCATTGAAAAGGAGCATCAATTCCTTAAAATAGGAGATCAATTCTATCGAAAAAATGAAATCTGGCGAGAAAAATTCCTAAAATTCCAGGGAGGAAAGGTTGTTGATACAGAACTCCTGACTAAAAATTTTGCCCGTGTCACTTATACCCCACCGGACTATTTGGAATTGCCAGCTGAAGACAATATAACATCTTAAGTACACCGAATTCACCGTTGAGAGCAATGCTGTTTCTTCGCAAATAGACTTGCCTGCCATTGATCATTACTGGCCTGTCGCTTCCCTCGTATATGCCCAGTCTATTTTCCACGCTCGAATGCGGCTGAAAATACACGCGCACTCCGGTCTATTGACTAACGTGTAGTTTTACTATTCCGGGACTGAATAAAACACTGGTTATAAAAAGTCCTTTTTTTTGTCTAAGTTTGATATGGCTTTGGGGGTATTCTGTATAGAATTGAGATAGTCCCTTCGAACCTGATTCGGTTTATACCGGCGTAGGGAAAAGCAACCGCTTAGGTATATTGAAATATACCCGACAGCCCATCTGTCTCATTTCTTCCTGACAAAGCCACCTGCAAATATAGAAAACAAAAGGAATGGAAGATTTAATTATCGATCTGTTAGCACAGGTCAGAAGACAAAAACCACTTGTACATAATATTACGAATTTGGTGGTGATGAATAACACCGCCAATGCTCTTCTCGCTCTTGGAGCTTCCCCAGTCATGGTTCACAGTCCATCCGAAGTGCGCGAGGTTGTTGACCTTGCCCAGTCGTTGGTACTTAACATCGGCACATTGAGTGAACTTACCGCCGAGTCCATGCTTGTTGCAGCGGAACATGCCAATAACATTAGCCGCCCTTGGGTATTGGATCCTGTGGGTGCGGGAATATCCGCTTTTCGCAATGACTTATTGGCAAATCTCCTAGAGTTAAAGCCAACTGTGATACGGGGAAATGCATCAGAGATCATGAGCCTCTACAATTTCAACGAGGTCAATACCAAAGGTGTAGACAGCACCTCAGATAGCAAAGCAGCTATCGGCTTTGGTAAAGCATTACAAGAACAATTGGGATCTATCATCTGTATCTCCGGAAAGGTAGACTATATTCTGTCCGAACAGCATACCGCTGAGGTGCACAATGGGCACCCCTTGATGACCCAGGTTACCGGACTTGGCTGTAGCGCAACTGCACTCATCGGTGCATTTTTAGCAGTCACAGACCATTCTTTTGAAGCAGCGACCGCCGGTGTCTCCCTTTTGAGCTTAGCAGGTGAACTGGCTACAGCGCGATCCGCTGGTCCGGGTTCCTTACAGATGAATCTCTATGATGAACTCTATCTGCTGAATGATGAGCGTATCCGGATGCATCTCAACCTGAAACATTATGGCAATTAATCCCCTATTTCCTTATCCCTTGTATCTGGTTATCTCCGAACAGGATTGCTACCCACAATCTTGGCTCCATGTTGCCGAAGAAGCCATAATCGGCGGTGTGGATATTATTCAGTTACGCGAAAAGAACGAAACGCCGACGGGGTTTCTGGAAAAAGCCAAGAAGTTAAAACAGATTACCGATCGCTACGGAATCCCATTAATCATCAATGATGCTGTGGATATTGGGATTGAAATCGAGGCATGGGGGGTACATGTCGGACAAAACGATCGTCAACCTTTAGAAATAAGGGAAAAATACGGACAGCGTCTTCAAATTGGCTGGTCGCTTGAAGATAGGGCACAACTTGACAGCAAACAGATGGCCGCTGTAGACCACCTTGGTGTCAGTCCAATTTTTCCAACAAAAACAAAAACAGACACCATTACAACCTGGGGGATCAGTGGACTGGGCGAGCTACGGAATTTAACCGAAAAGCCCTTGATCGCCATCGGCGGCATGAACCTAGCTACCAGTGCAAGTGCCTGGCTGTCTGGCGCAGATTCCATTGCGGTCGTATCGGCAATTTGCCAAAGTAAAAATCCAAGAGAGCGTAGCGCTCAATTAAAGGAATTATTAACATGAAAATAGTGAAACAATATACAGTGCCCACCGTCCTGAGTATTGCCGGTTTTGACGGCAGTGGCGGAGCAGGCATCCAAGCCGACACGAAAACCATATCAGCCCTGGGATGTTATGCAATGAACGTCTTAACGGCATTACCAATACAAAACACACAAGGGGTGCGGAATATTTACGAGATACCGACCCAAGCAGTGCGTGAGCAGCTGGATGCGATCTTCGACGATATTTATCCGGATGCGATCAAAATCGGGATGGTTCATAACATTGAGCTTGTCGAACTGATCAGCAGCTATTTGAAAGATTACCGTGGAACAATCGTATTTGATCCTGTGATGGTGTCGACAAGTGGTCACAAATTGATCAATGATGACACAATACAGGCATGTATGGACTTGCTTTTTCCACAAGCCACAATTATCACTCCTAACCTGGATGAAGTCAGTGTACTTGTCGGACGAACCATAGCTGAGGTCAAAGAAATGGAAAAAGCAGGCATTGAACTTCTTGAAAAAGGATGTCAGTCAGTCCTTATTAAAGGCGGACACCTCCAGACAAGCGAACTCACCTCCCTCCTCTTTCAGCAACATGCGTCACCATTGGTATTTAAATCACAAAAAATTGACAGCAAAAATACACATGGATCCGGCTGCTCTCTTTCTTCAGCAATAGCGAGCCAGTTGGCGCAGCAATTCCCTCTTGCTGAGGCTGTCGCTACTGCTTTAGATTATGTCCACGAGGCAATCAAAGGCAGCAAGGATCTCGTGATTGGCAAAGGAAATGGGCCACTTAATCATTTCCACAACCCTTCTAAACTTATTGTTCATGAAATGGAGCGATAAAGCCTGGGATGCTATAAGACCAATTTATGCTGATATCTTAGCAATGCCTTTTATTTCCGAACTAAGCAATGGCAGTCTACCGCTGGACAAATTTCAATTCTATATGCGCCAGGATGCTTTCTATCTGGAGGAATTTGGACGTGTTTTAGCTTTTATCGGTGCAAAGAGTACTGACAATCAACAAGCCTTGGATTATTTTGAATTTGGACGCAATGCGCTTATCGTCGAAAAAGCGCTCCATGAAAACTATTTTAAAGAATTTGGTATGGATCCGGAAGACGACAACAAGATAGAACCCGTTTGCCACCATTACGTGCATTTTTTAAAAAGTGTAGCTGCCTTTGAACCTATTGAAGTCGCTATGGCTGCGACTTTACCCTGCTTTTGGATTTATAAAGAAGTTGGCGACCACATCGTTTCGATCGCCAGTGGCGACCAAAACCCCTATTCCAAATGGATCGATACCTATAGTGGTGAGGACTTCGCCGAGGGCGTGAACAAAGCCAAAAATTACGTCGATCAAATTTCTGAACAAACTACTGCAACAAATCGGGAGAAAATGCGACAAGTATTTATAACAGCTTCCCGATTGGAATATCATTTCTGGCAGGCAGCTTACGAAAAGAGCATGTGGTAACCACAAAAACAACAGTTAAATTGTTCGATAGCGAACACCAGTTGTTCAAAAATGAGCAATAGGAGAAAACGTCTAAAAGTAAAAATAGCTATTTATCAGCGATTTACATGGTTTTTCAATTTTGGCACCACTATTATATATGTAAGGAAGGAAATGAGGCTGTTTTTCGAAATTAAAATAAAAATTATTATAGCATAGAATTAAAAACTACTAATAGACAAAACCATGAAAAGAATTTTAACTATCGCCTTTATTTCTTTTTTATACGTTGCCCAGGCCCAAGAACGTGAAACCCGTAAGATTTCCGCTCCGGATGGCATTTCGGCAGCGACATCACTACGTGTAGACTACGTTCAATCCAATCGCAATGAAGTTGTTGTTGAAGCTGACAATGCGGAGCATCTGTCGTTGATAGAGACAAATGTTAAAAATGGCATATTACATGTGCAATATAAACGGAATTCACAGATCAGAAATGCAAGAAACAACCGTGTAACGGTATATTCGAGTAAAATTCCGACAAGTTTTTCGGCTTCTTCCAGTGGATCAATCTACAGCAACGAAACCATCAAGGCAAACAAAATAGCTGTCAATGTTTCTTCATCGGCCAGAATTACACTTAAAAAATTAATTGCCGATGATATTTCACTTTCGACAAGTTCCTCGAGTAGGTTAACGGCTGATGTAAGTGCAAAAAATCTAACGGTGAATTCCACAAGTTCGTCAAGACAGGAAATTGCAGGAAGTGCGACGAATCTGGATTTAAATGCCAACTCCTCTACTTCAGTTGACATGGCCGCTTTTACAACTACCAATGCAGAGGTCAATGCCAGCACATCCTCAGGTGTAACCCTAAGTGTTAAGGATAATCTACACGGTAAAGTTTCTACCTCAGCAAAGATCTCCTTAAAAAATCAGCCACGAAATGTCCAAGTTGACAAATCGACAAGTGGCCGAGTCGTTATGTAATTTTAGTTTAGGTCTTTAAAAAAGACTGTTTATTTATGTTTAATGTTTAGTTAGCTAAAGGTGGCACCCTCCCCAGCGCCACCTTTTTTCTGCTTCTCCACCCTACTCTCATCGGTCAGAAACTGAATTAGCTCGCCCTCCAACAACCTGTTAACAGAAGCCAATTCCCCGGATATCATCTGATATTTTCGTATCTTGTGCTAAGAAACACAAGCACACATAACACACAATCCAATGGATAATTTTTTAGCAAGTAGCCTCAAGCAATTTCATGAATTCAAATCTTTGGGAGACAAGACCTTCGCTCAATTGAGTGATGAGCACTTGTTCTGGCAATTCAACCCATCCAGCAACAGTATTGCCCTCATTGTGAAACACCTCCATGGGAATATGCTTTCGCGTTGGACAGACTTTCTACATTCGGACGGTGAAAAAGAGGGAAGAGACCGCGATATGGAATTCGAAAATACCGAGATGAACAGAGCGCAACTGATCACGTTGTGGAACGAAGGTTGGGATTGTTTATTTCAAGCACTTGAATCTTTAAATGAGCAAGACCTGACGAAAACAATCTTTATCCGCGGAGAAGGACATACCGTATTAGCAGCTATCCACCGCCAACTTGCCCACTACCCTTATCACGTCGGTCAGATCGTTTACATCGGAAAAATGTGCCAGGATGAGCAATGGACTTCACTATCCATTCCAAAAGGAAAATCTGCAGATTTTAACCAGGAAAAATTTGATCAAAGCAAAAAAGTATAACTTGGAACTATTGGCTGTAGCTGCCCAATTGTTGATTGGGCACTCATCCGCCTAAATTTTTGAATTGCAATCGTATCCTACAAATCCGTTTAAAACGTTACATGGAAGGTGTTGTTTTAGGTATTCTTTAGCAAAGAATTGATTATATTTGTATGATCTACAATTACTAATTCCTTTACGAGTCAATCCCATGGAAATTAGCTTGTTTAGGGTTGTAAAACAAATAGCAAGCGCGGGGAGCTCATTGACCCACTTGAGCGTAGATAGGTAATTTATAATTATTTACAGATGAAAAATTCAATTAAGATCATCAACAATTACGAATATAAAAAGTTATTCTTACCTGATGTTTCTGAGCATAATCTATTTAACGAAAGTAAAATCCAGGTTTATCGAATTGAAAATTATCTGCGGAGCATTTTAATGCCCGTCATTCCTTATCGTACTACATTTAATTTTCTAATTTTCGTAACAAAAGGTTCCCTGACACAACACCTGGAATCAGCCTCCTATACACTGACTGAATACCAAGTCATCAATATCAAGCAAGGTAATATCACCGCAACGTTGGCGATCTCCGATGATGTTGAAGGTTTTTTTGTGGTTTATGAAAACGAAATTGTCACTGATATCGAACTTGGGATCAATGACATCAAATTTTTCAATTCCCATCCCTTCACTACGTTAAAGCCGCATGTTGCCAATTGGATTCAGCAAATGCTGATTCTTTTGGAGGAAGAGCTTTTTACCGAAGGTCGCGTGATGGAGGTATGTATCTCGATGATGCAGTGCATCTTATTGAAGGTCATCAAATCGGATATCGAAACCAAGGCACCGATGAGTAGACAACTAGATATTGCATTTCGCTTTCGTGAATATGTCCAAAAGTTCCATATTGACCATAAAAATGTATTGTTTTACGCCAATCTATTGCATATCTCCGAAAACTACCTGAACAAATGTGTGAAGGAGGCAACCAATAAGCCACCCAAGCAATGGATTACAGAAATCAGTATCCTGCATAGCCAGATCCTCTTGCAGGATGCCACGAGAGATATTGCGGGAATAGCGTTCGAGTTGAAGTTTCAATCGCCCTCCTATTTCACGAGACTATTTAAAAAAATCACCGGGTATTCACCCAGTGATTATCGCAAACATAAGTTTATGGCAGACTAATGTTTATGGTAAGGCAGGTTCCAAATGAGGTCAACTGCCAGATAATGTACTCCAAAATCCACTTGATCATAGCCCTTGATCAGATCATTCATGTAGCCTACATCCAGTCGTAGGGGCGTCTTTGGAATATCTGTCATGTAATAAAAGCCCAAACGTGTTTCCTTGTAACCAAAGCTCGACCAAGCATCCTCCGGTTTATTCAGTTTACTGATCGCAAAAAGCCCCTCGGCACTCAATGTCAGTTCCTGCTTATTTTTATCGGAGATTTTAAAATTCACCTGCGATTTCAGCCGGGTTCTAAACTGAAAATTCTCTTCCGCTTTGTGAAAGTCCGCAGTAAAAAATTTCCGGAACTCCTGCCGCAGTGTATTTTTCCATTTCCAGCGCTCAGCCAGCTTAAAAGTATACGCATAACGTCCATACAATCGGAATTCCTGTTCAACTCCTTCATTGTGGTAGGGTGCTGTTTCATCATATACATTTTGACGTCTGTAGCTCAGCGCATAACTATATTGCTGATTTGGCGCAAATTTGTGATAGACCTCATGATTCAACACCCAGATGGCCTGCTTATGAAAAGGATTGGAGTCGTCAGGTGTACTTTTGGTTCCCAGGCCGATATAGGTCAGTGCTTCCTTTGTTCCGGCACTGTCCAACTTGCGTCGCAGGCCCAACACCGACCAGGAGGCCGTTTTGGCTTTACCAAGCCCTGGCGGACTTACCTGCCCATATACGGTGTTTATATGAATTCCCAATAAGAGTATTATTGGGAATAGATTTATGAAACGAAATTTCAACATCAGATAAAATTTTAGTAAAAAAAAGATTAGGAAGTCTCCGCTGTCGCAGAAAATTTAGCCACCAACCAATTGTCTAATCGTTTGACAGGCTCCATTGCCCACATCGCGACCACAAAAGGAAACGTTAGGGTCGTCCAACCATTGTGGATCAGGAAATGGTCAAAATAGGTTGCTATAATAACCGCAATGAGTACATAAATACCATCTCTGACGCGTTGCCCGCTCAAAGCAATCCCACATAAAACGGCATTGAAGCTAAAGATCCCATTATTGGTCATATCGGTTGATTCATGCCCATGATGCGATATATAAACGCTAATAATTACAGCTGCAGAAGCATATAACGCCGCGATTGGCTTACTGATAAAAACACCAATGAAAAAGATCAATCCCGCAACTAAGCTACCCTGAAAAATAACCTGACCAAAGGCATGTCCCTCAATAAGGAAATCGTCCATTTCCTCAATATCCACAAAGTGTTCTGGAACAGTTCGTAAAGCCAATTCTGGAATACTCAATACATATAGCGCAATCCAGGTGATCATGATAAAAGGAAATGTAAATACAGGAATATTTTTCTTAAGTGCAAAGCCCATTAAAATCGTGGTCAATGCAGAACCGATGATCAAGGCAGCCCATACCCAGATATTAGCCTGAAAATAAAAGACGAGCGCAATCCCATATAATGTGGCATTAAATCCAAAGAGCCCATCATTAATATGGTCCTCATCAAACTTCATCAATTTCGCCGTTATTACCCCGATCAGATTTGCAAGGATCCCCGCAAATCCCATGAGCGCGGAATCGTAAATAATAGCCCCAATAAACAGGACACCAGTCCAGCTATTACCCTGTAACATAATCTGTCCAAATCCTTTAAAAAAAGCTTTAACAAAAGCTAGGATGTTATTTTTCATTAGAATAATTTGTTATTTAAAAATTGTATTCAGCCCCGTTATTTAATTCAAGAATAATTTTTCCCATAAAGCGCTCTGCATTTCTTTAAAAAGAAGATAAAGCTGCTCGGCACCATAGCCCAGTACCCGCACCATAAAACCGTCATGTTGCAAAGCGCTGATACCAAAGGCAACATCCTTGGTTTCCCCATATTTCTCATAGAATGCTTCGATCCATTCATCTGGACTTAACCCATTACTATTCAGATAGATCAGCGTCCCTTGATGTGTATATCCTTCCAGAATGCCCAATCCCTGAATGGGCATACGGTCCGGTTGTAACAGCACATTATCTTTGACAACCAGTCGACCATTCACATAACATTCCGTCAGGTTCTGAAAATGATTGTATTGAAATTCCTCCCCCGACATTTTCCTTCCACAGGTCACGATTTCACTCAGCAGTAGATGACAATTGGAAGCAAGATGGATAATGTTGTGACTCAAGAAATGGGAGGAATGTTGTGGCACCACCGGGTGAGGAACATAGGAAAACACAGAATCTTCACCCAAAGTCACCTGCATTGTCTGCGAAGAATGCCCCTTCATATGAAACAGACGCTGATAAGCCTGCGTCTGTAACTGCAACTTTGCTCCTGGCGCAATATCAATTTTGATCTGATGATCATCACCATCCAACAATCCCGGTGAGGAACTCATGATCATCAAATAAGCCGCATTGTCTTTTTGATATTGACCGACAGGTACAATGCGAAAAGGTTGAGTGACATAAGCATCCTTCATAAAGGATTTCCCTTCACGATGTGCTATTTTGACGGCTAAAGAACAAATCATAATTAACGAAGTAAATTAGGTTCTTCAATATCTTGAAGCAATGCATATTTCTTGATCCAGCCCACAATCTCTTCCAGACCATCGCCAGTTTTCAAATTGGAGAACAAAAATGGAGCACCTTTACGCATCATACGGGCATCATGTTCCATGACCTCCAAGCTCGCTCCCACATAAGGCGCCAAGTCTTTCTTGTTGATCAATAACAGATCCGAACGTGTAATCGCGGGACCACCTTTACGTGGCATTTTTTCACCCTCAGCGACATCAATTACGAAAATGGTGATATCTGCCAAATCTGGGCTATAGGTTGAAGTTAGATTGTCCCCCCCACTTTCGATCAAAATAAGTTCCAGATCGGGAAAACGGCTAGTCAGTTCGTCTACAGCTTCCAGGTTCATACTCGCATCTTCACGTATCGCGGTATGTGGGCAACCACCTGTTTCAACACCGATAATACGTTCGCGAGGTAATAAGCTATTTTTCGCCATATACTCCGCATCTTCTTTGGTGTAGATATCATTTGTAATAACCGCCAGATCTAACTCATTTACCAGACGTCTGCTCAATCTTTCCAATAACGCTGTTTTGCCGGAACCCACAGGACCGCCGACACCGATCTTAACATATTTTCTATTTTCCATTGTATTTGATTTTAAGATATATAAACCCTAGAATATAATCGTTCGTGTTGCATGCAGCGGATATCAAATCCGATATTGCACAGCCCCACTAAATTTCGTTCAACTGCTAAAGTCTCGTGACAAAGCTCAAGTATATCATCGTGCAGGTCAAAAAGAACATCCTGACCATCGAGCTGTCCGAGCGGCACGAGTTTCACGGCATTCGTCACCATGGTGATGGCCGCATTGTAATAAAAGCCATGTAATGCTTCTTCCAAAGGAATTTCCAATATCGAAGCTAACATACCATACATCAAGCAATAGTGGCTATCCACTTCCTTTTTCTGAATCAATTTGCCCCAGGCAACAACAAAATCCTGTTGTTGATAACGGCTAAATATTTTGTAAATGCGTACGCCCAGTTTTTTACTGGCTTCCCGGATCTCTTTTGGACTCTTCAATGCTGTACACTCCTGATCCAAAGCGATCAATGCATTTAAATCCGTTGAGGAGGTAGCCTCGTAGGCCAATTTCATCAAGGCAGCATCGTTATACTTTAAATTGTACCATAAATTATGGCGCACGTAGTTGTCAGTAGTTGCTTTATCACAGACTAAGCCTTGCTGCACATAGGTTTCCAGTCCATTTGAATGGGTAAATCCACCGATCGGTAGAGTCGGATCTGCGAGATGGAGCAACTTGCCCAGAAAAGTATTTTTCATTGACATAAATTATTTATTCATTGTTTGTTGATGCGACCGTCGGCGCTGAACCAGTATCCCCTTGCTCCTTCATGAACAGGGGAATATTTTTTGTCGAAAATTTCAACTTTTGATGATGCTTCGGGTCTACGTTTGCATGCAGTGGATTCAGCAGCTGATGCATACAGCATATAGGGTCAAATCCATTTTTGGTCAACCACTCGTACATGGAGCGTTCGTAAGGCATCAGCAATTCATTTGCCTCTACGAATAGAGGCAAATGTTTGTTTCCGATTTCACTGCTGACAAAAGCAATCTGAAGGAAATCAATTGCCATCACTTTGATAACTTCACAAGGTCTGATGGTAACCACAACTATTTTTTCTTCATCTTCATACAAGATATCGCCGTCCTGCAAGCAGGAAGTATTGCCCAATAATTTTACAGCGATATCCATTCCCTCCGCTGTACGAAGACGTTGAATACGTTTGGTGGATTCATACCATTCAATCGACAGCAGATCATGACGCTTATTGGTCTGCTCGCGATTGATATTCCTAGTGATTTCTGTGATAATCATTTTCGATCTTTAAAAAAATAGATTTTTTGACAATCCCAATCCCACAGTTGAGCCATTGATTCCTGTAATCACTTCGTGATCATTTGGAATAACAGCATCCTTGCCATGCTTCTTTTTGTAAGAGAGCTCCGCGACTTTTGCTTTCAAAGCCCAGCCTTTTCCGAGGTCAATACCCACCAACGGATACACTCTGAACAGGAAACCATTGTAGCTTCCATCCACCATGCCTCCGGATGCATTAACAACATGCTGGTCACCCCAGATGTAATGTGCATCTACTTGACCGATCAACATAAAATGTTCCCCTAACGGCCAGGTGTTGCTGTAGAATGGACCAACTTCATGGGAATGATCTGTAAAGTCAAGCGCCTTCGTATAGGCGTTGTTGAATCCATAATTTATCCCTACGTTCATGTTGTCATTAAAAAAATAGCCTACGCCCACTGGTGCTGCACTAAATTGGTGTCCAGCGGTGGTTTCATGGTAATTGAGCGAACCATACAGCATGATTCCTCCTTTTTGAGCAGAAGCCGATTGTATCGAAAAGCATGCTATTGCTAGACAACATCCCAAAAATGTCTTTAAATTTTTCATTTCTATATCGTTGTTTTTGAGGGCAATAAAACGATCATGAGCCTTACTTTACCTATTGCTCATCAGCGCTACTTTGGGCTCATGATCGTTTTATTAATGTGTTTTTCATTTATAATGGCCTGATGCAAGATCAAGCCATAGTAGTCACCATTCAGATTAAAACAAGAAATACAACTGTCCCAAAGAAACCGTATCAACCGGCTGTGAACGCAAAATTTCTCCATCCAGACTTACTTCATAGTTCTCCGGATTAACGATAATTTCGGGCGTAGCATCGTTGTGGATCATATCTTTTTTGGAGATATTTCGACAGTTTTCTACAGGAAGTACTCCTTTTGCTAAGCCATATTCCTCTTTAATGCCGTTTTCGAATGAAATTTTGGAAACAAAGTTGAAACAGGTATTATGAACTGCTTTTCCCAATCCACCGAACATTGTACGTAAGATAATCGGTTGTGGTGTAGGAATGGATGCATTGGCATCCCCCATTTTGGACGCGATGATCATACCACCTTTGATAATCATTTCCGGTTTTGCACCAAACAAGGCTGGGCGCCAGATGACCATATCCGCGATTTTACCCGGTTCGATAGAACCTACGTATTTTGAGATACCATGTGCAATCGCTGGGTTGATTGTATATTTTGCGACATAACGACGTGCACGGAAGTTATCGTTGTTTTTTCCTTCGTCTTCAGGTAGTGGCCCCACTTGTTTTCTCATTTTGTCCGCTGTCTGCCATGTACGTGTGATAACCTCACCTACACGACCCATTGCCTGTGAATCTGAGCTCATGATGCTGAATACACCACGATCTTGCAATACATCCTCAGCAGCGATTGTCTCCGGACGGATACGTGAATCGGCAAAAGCCACATCCTCAGGAATTTCCTTACTCAGGTGGTGACAAACCATCAACATATCCAAGTGCTCATCAATCGTATTTTTTGTAAATGGACGTGTCGGATTTGTGGAAGCTGGCAATACATTTGGATACATTGCCGATTTGATGATATCTGGAGCGTGACCACCACCGGCACCTTCCGTATGGAAGGTATGGATTACGCGACCGTTGATCGCCTGAATGGTATCTTCCAAGAAACCCGCTTCATTTAATGTATCGGTATGAATGGCAACCTGTACATCGTATTTATCAGCTACCGTTAATGCTCTATCAATTGTTGCGGGTGTTGCTCCCCAGTCTTCGTGAATTTTAACCCCCAAAGCTCCTGCTTCAATCTGCTCAACAATAGGTTGTTCAGTTCCCACATTTCCTTTTCCAAAGAAGCCAAAGTTCATCGGCAGATCTTCCACCGCTTGCATCATACGACGGATATTCCACTTTCCTGGTGTTACGGTGGTTGCATTTGTTCCGTCCGCTGGACCGGTACCACCGCCGATCATGGTGGTAATACCACTGTATAAGGCTGTTTCGACCTGTGTTGGGCTGATATAGTGAATATGGGTATCTATACCACCTGGTGTTAGGATATAGCCAGATCCGCCGTGCACTTCGGTTGAAGCACCAATAATCATATTTGGTGTAATATTATCCATCGTATCTGGATTTCCAGCACGGCCGACACCGACAATCTTACCATCCTTGATACCGATATCACCTTTCACAATTCCCCAGTGGTCAATCACGATAGCGTCTGTGATCACCATGTCCAAGGTACCTTCATCACGTGTGTGAACCGAAGATTGACACATACCGTCACGGACGGTCTTACCACCACCAAATTTTGCTTCATCGCCATAATAAGCGTAGTCCTTTTCAACTTCGATTATGATGTCTGTATCGCCTAAACGGATTTTATCGCCACTTGTCGGACCAAAGATGGCACTATAATTTACTTTGCTAACTTTTAAACTCATGATACTTTGTTTTTAAAGCCTTGTTCTTTCACTTTTTTCATTGCATTTTCTTTCGCGACTTCGGTTTCGGTATCACCGTTTACCAAGTCGTTGTGCCCGTAGATTCTTCTGGCACCTGCATAAGGAACCAATTCTACATCTTTGGATTCCCCCGGCTCAAAACGCACTGCTGTACTTGCGATAATATTCAATCGCTTGCCAAAAGCTTTTGCACGGTCAAATTCCATCATCTTGTTCACTTCAAAGAAATGAAAATGTGAACCTACCTGAATTGGTCTATCTCCCGTGTTTGTTACAGTAATCGTCGTAACCTCTCTACCTTCATTACAGATGACATGGCCATCCGCTATAAAAAATTCTCCTGGAATCATAAATTCTATTTTTAACAATTATCGAATCGGATTATGAACGGTCACCAATTTGGTACCATCCGGAAAAGTCGCCTCAATCTGCACATCGTGAATCATTTCAGGCACACCTTCCATGACATCTTCTCGTGTCAATAATGTCGCGCCATACTGCATTAAATCAGCCACAGTACGGCCATCACGTGCAGCTTCCAGAAGCTCACTGCTGATCAATGCAATAGACTCCGGATAATTAAGTTTAAGTCCTCTAGCTCTACGTTTTTTCGCTAGTTCACCGGCAAGATGAAGCAATAGCTTCTCTGTCTCTCTAGGTAATAAATGCATATAAAATAATATTTAAATTGTTGTTATTTCAGTCGAAAACAAGTCAGTACAAGCCCTGACGATTTAAAAAAATCGTTCAAAAAAGCTGATAGACGAAGCCCATAGCAAATGCTTACGGCATAGCGTATCAGTTCTCAGCGTTGTAAGAAAAGGAAAGGATTATCCCTGAAATGGGATCTTTAAACTTTGGAAAAGAATGTATTTTGGTGGTAGGACCAATCGATCCATGTAAGGTGTTCTGTTATTCCGCATGTTGAGACATACAGGATAGCAAAATATAAAAAGACAAATGTACAATACGGTCCAACCGAGGAGCTTACTCCATTCATCTTTTAAGTCGACCTGTTCACTGACATCATAAAGGTCATGATCGTGTACAGCGGCAACTATATTTTCCCGTTCCGGTTGATCAGCAGCTTTGTCAATTTGTTTATGGGTGCTGGACAAATCCAGATAGATACCCGAGGAATTATGAATTTTAAGCTGTTCAGAAATAGTCATTCCTTTCAGGAGCAGGACGCTCAAAAGAAAAACTATAAAAACTAAACTATGCCTAATCATTGTATTCACAATCCTATTATTTGTTGTCCAAATTTACAACCAAAGCAGGCCACTTCACTAGTACAAATCTTGAATTAAATAGTCTAAATTTGTCGAAAAACCTGCTTTGATTGCTTTTTTTAGTTAAAAGGAATAACCAATTGAAACCATCATGTTTCTTGGCGCCCCAGCAAAGGCACGTGTATAATCAAATCCCCCTAAAAAATAGTATTTATCAAATACATTGTTTAGGTTAAGCGCCATTTTCATGGCACCGATATGATAATAAGCCGCCGCATTAATTGTCGTATAAGAGGGCCATTGTCCCCAAAGGGCATTTCCTTCGCCATCTTTCCCAATGCTATTGTCCATGCGTTTACTATCAACATAATAAATACCGGTACCAAAGCCAAGTCCTTTTAAAGAAGTATTGGAGAAGACATATTTTAACCAGGCGCTGGCCATATTTTTAGGTGCTCCCGGTAGCGCCTGCCCGACTTCAGAAGCAACAGAAGAGGCCTTCACTTCGGTATGGTTAAACGTATAATTTGCCATCACCTGAAATTCTTTGGTCAGCTGTCCACGGACATCTAACTCAACTCCTCGCGACAATGCTTTGCCAGATTGTCTATACTCCGGTAATCCCGAGTCATTGATTGTCCCTGTTGCAATAAGCATATTTCTACGCTCGATCTGAAACAAGGAAAGATCCATTTGCAGCTGATCCTTAAAAAAGCCCGTTTTCAGCCCTGTTTCAATTTGAAAACTACGTTCAGCTTCAAAAGCTTTGTCCGCACCATAGTCTTTATAGTTCTGGATAAAATTAGCGCCTACCGGTACAAAACCCTGCGAGTAGCTTGCGAAGTAATTAATCTGCTTGTTGATTCCATAAGTCAGACCGAAACGGGGCAGCAAGGCATTTTGTGTAGCATGAAAGCGATTCTGTCCATCAATAGTTTCCGAAGAATAATGTTCATGCCTCAACCCCACAATTAATTTCAGACGATCCGCAATGCTGATCTGATCCTGTATGTATTTACCGGTCGTTTTATAGGGACTCAAAAAAGGATAAGCGACCTGTGTACGCCAGACGTAGTTGGTCAGATCATGCGTTGTATAGGTCGGGTTGTTCAGGTCAAAAGTCAATGGCACCACTTTGCCATCCACAGTTTGCTGTCTGGCTTCCCGTAACTGATTTTCTTTGTCACCACGATACTGTGCGAAGTCGATCCCAGCAACGATATGGTGGTCAATTTTATCTCCTGGTAGATCCCATTTGACATATCCGACGATATTGTCGGTATAATCCCGGCCATGACGGTCAAAGAAACGCATATTCATGATGGTGTTATGTGGGGCATCCGCAAAAGTATTTAGCGTACGATGCTCGTTGACATCTTCCTGATAGATGGATTTCATATAGCTCAGGTTCAGGCTCACATTTTCTGCCAGTCTTTGCGCCAATCGTCCACTAAATGAAAAAGTCTTGGAATTATAGAAATCAGAAGGCTGACTTAAAGTAAACGAACGTGGCAGGGCATAAAAGTTATTTTCCTTTATTCCCATTCCCCGATCCAGATAACCATTGAATTGATTGTATACCACATCGATGTCTACGGTTGTTCCTGCAGCGGGCTTAAATGTAAATGAGGGTGCGAGCATCATCCGTTTTTGACGGTTCACATCACGAAAGGTTTTGGTATCTTCATACCCTGCATTAAATCGATAGAGAATTCGTTTTGCACTATCCAATGGACCGCCCAGATCCACTGTAGTGCGCATCGTTTCAAAACTTCCGGCAGCAAAACTGACATGACCTTTAAAATCTTCCAAAGGCTTTTTCGTCGTCATATTGATGGTGCCACCAGGTACGATGTCGCCAAATAGAGAAGCTCCAGGGCCTTTCAGCACCTCCAGGTTTTCGAGATTGATTGTTAGTGGGGAATTATAATAACTATTGCCGTAACCATAGCCCGAACGTAGACCGTTCACCAAACGGACTCCGGTTTCATAACCACTTTTAAAACCACGGATCACCACATCATCATAAGATGAAGCCTCAGTGACACCAGCCAGATCCTGCACCAGTGCTCCCGTTGTAAATGCTTGCTTATCTTCAATAAACTCCTTACTCAGTACAGCCACAGATTGTGGTAGATCTTTCAGCTTTCCAGCGAACTTACCGCCCAACTCCATGTTGTTGGTCAAATAGGAATTATTACGACGGCCGGTAACCAATACTTCATCCAAGGTCCGCCCTCCCTCTCCCATCATGAGTCGAATTCCTTTTTTCGGATTCCAGGTAGTCTCATCAATAAGAATAAGCTGTGATTTATAGCCGATCGCTTCGGCACGCAATTGTACCGGAAAAGTTGTCGCGGTAGTAAAAGCAAATTCGCCATTCGTGGTAGTACTTATCTTTTGTCCCTGGTTTTCAAGTGTCAAAGTCACTCCTAGAATTGGATTTCCGTTTTCATCCTGGATCTTCCCAAAAATCATAAAGCTCTGTTGGGCGTAAACAGCCACTGGTGTGACCGCACTTGCCAATAATGCGAAAGCGAGTGCTTTCATTGTGTTTTTCATCTGTATTTTTTTCATGGGTCAGAGGACACATACCCTGTTTAAAACTCACCTACGATGATCTTATTGAAATAAGATTCTAAACAGGGACAGTTCCTCTGGAATTATTTTTTATCTTCTATTGCTGATTTATTTTATTTCTTGCATTCAGCGTGAATTCAGTTCACAAAACTGAATAGCCTTATTTTGACAATTCCAGTTCTGCTGAACATTTCAGTTTACTGGGCTGCCCCAGCAGTAGCTCCATGTGAAATGTCGGAAAGCCCGATTCATCGCAGAATTCTTTGAGATAGAATCCTTGTTTTAACCAGAATTCATGGGCTCCCTCCAAAAAAGGATGGGTGTGTAAGTAAAGTCTTTCGACCGCTTTCTCCTTGGCCACCTTTGTCAATTGACGGAAAAGTGCTGTTCCAAGTCCAGAACGACGGTAATCGGGGTCGACAAAAAGACGCGCGACCTCGACAGTCTTCCGGGCGTCTAAATCTAGATGCGGAAAACGATAGTCATAAGCGAGCATACCGATCACACCAACCAATTTTCCGCTCTTGTCCCTTGCCTGTAGAAATGTTCCAGTTTGTCCATCCAGATACAGCTGTTTAAAGTCCAGCAAATCTCTGGGAATCTTTTGCGGGTCAAGCATGGGAAACAGCTGTTTCCGAAATTCAATAACATAAGGTAACACCGTTTCCAGATCCTGAACAGTGACTGTACTTATTGCAATATTTCTGATTGAATCTGTCCTTTGCATGTCTATTTTATTCATACTATTTTCGTTTTTAGCGTCCATACCGCCACTAGGATCTGTACCTTATTCGCACATTGTTTACAGCCTTTATAGCTTATTATTTACGCCTTCCAGTTCAAGGGATTTTATCGAAGTCCAGTCATGTGTATGAAGCATAGGTGCAAACATCCATTTCCCTTGGTTTTCCAAACTGATCAATGGCAACTCATAGGTCTGTTCCAATACTTTCCGAACCTGCTCTCTATTCATCCCTTGTAGATCCACCAGTGTATTGTCCTGCATCAAATAAAAGTGGTCGCCAAAAAGATAGGCCATATTGGGGTCGTGCATAACACAGAGCACTGTTGTTCCCTCCTTGACCAGTTCCTTAGCGGTCTGCAAAACGGCAATCTGATATTTCAGGTCAAGATGGTTTGTCGGTTCATCCAAAAGCAACAGATCAGGCTGTTGCACCAATACCCGACAAAGCAAGACCAGCTGCCGCTCCCCACCTGACAGGGAAGTATAAGATTTATGCTTTAAATGTGCGAGATTAAATTTCTCCAGGATTGCATCCACAGCCTCAAAATCTTCACGCCGCGGCGAAAAGCGGGAGAATGATGCACGTCCTGTTAAAATAACATCTGCCACCTTAAAAGGGAAAGTTGTCTGATGAAACTGGTTTAAAAAACCCAGTTTAAGCGCATTTGATTTACCGACCTTCCAGTTTCTACGTTCCGTTTCACCGATCAATACCGATCCCTGATAGTGTTTCTCCAATCCGGCAATAACATTGAACAAAGTCGACTTACCGCTACCGTTCCGGCCAAGAATAACCGAAAGCTTTCCTTCCGGGAAGGACACATTGAGGTCCCGCAAAATAGTATCCTTACCATAGGCAAAAGATAGGTTTTTGATATGGATGGATTTGCTCATGAGTTCCAGTTAATTTCGTTCCGGCGCATCAGGTAGATAAAGAGTGGAGCACCAATAATCATTGTAAATACCCCTATTGGAATTTCGAAAGGCATGACTGCACGGGAAAAATCGTCAATCAATAACAGGAATGTCCCACCGATACTGATATTCGCCCATACGACAATATTATTGTTGGGGCCAAAAATCATGCGGCTGATATGTGGAACAATAAGTCCAAATAAGCTGATCACTCCTACCGCAGCAACAGCTGATGCGGTGATCATGGTCGCAACCCCGATCATCAGCAATTTCAAGAGTTTTGGATTCACCCCCACAGCAATTGCTTCCTGATCTCCCAATGCCAACAAATTCAATTTCCAACGCAATAAGATCAATATGATCAATCCGATCACGATCGGTAAAAAGGCGTTCTGCACTTTTGACCAGGAGGCGGTATGGAGATTTCCCATCGTCCACTGCACAATAGCCTGCAATTTATAAGGATCACTGATATATTGTAACAGGGTAAGCATCGCTGTAAATACCCCTGAAATAACCATTCCTGCCAAAACCATCCCAATGATGGATGTTTTTAAACCGGCATTTGATACAAAGTAAGTCAAGGCCACAGCACAGACACCAAAAAGAAATGCCGAAACATTGACAGACAAAAGTGGAAACAGCATGGCTAAGGCGGCACCGAAAGCAGCACCGGAAGATATTCCCAATGTAAATGGGTCTACAATAGGATTTCGAAAAATAGCTTGTAAGGTCCCTCCAGATGAGGCAAGAGCGGCACCGACCATAAAGGTCAATAAAATCCGTGGCAAACGTACTTGCCACAAAATGGTATCCATGCTGCCCATCAATAACGTCGTATCATTTCCTTTATAAAGCCCTAATTCCAACCCTATGCGTTGGCAGAGTTCAATAAAACCAATATGCTGACTTGAACCGATCAATAATGAAAGCAGGAGCAGCACTAATGGCAATATCACCAACAATAAAAGCTTTTTTAATTGAAGTATCATTGCAGAAGCCCCGCTTTACCGTATAATTTGTCAAAAGCCATTGTCATATCCTGATCGAGTTGTTCCTTGGTATAACTCGGGAAACACCAATGCCGCACCTGTTTGGCAAAGAGCATAAATTTCACGGTATGTGGATCAAAAGGAAAGGACGGTGACATCACAAATACCTGTTTATTTTTTACGGCAGGCAGTGCGGCCAATTCTTTCAAATTGTAAACATCAGAACTTTTGGAATTCCACAGAATCATGAGATCGGGATTCCACTTGTAGATCGTTTCAGCCCCTACATTTGGTGCTTCCATTTCCAAGGGACAGGCATTTGCCGCCCCCGATAGGCGGATGGCCATATCGATGAGGCTACCTCTTCCCGAGGTCGAAAGTACACGTCCTTTTGACCAAGCATAATAGACTTTCTTTTGTGGTTGATCGAGCGGAGCTGCCATCTTTTTGACTTCATCTCCGACAAATTTCACAATTTCCTCAGCCCGTGCTTTCTTGTCCAAAAGCGTTCCCATTCCGATCAATTCGTTAAAGATACTGGTTTCATCTTTCGATGAAAAAGTGAAGACGGGAATACCCAAATTTTCGAGCTGTGTGATATTATCCTGATCGGTATTGAATGTCAGAACAAGATCTGGGTTCAAGCTTACGATGCTTTCTACATTATTGGCCTGACCACCAAAAGTTGGTGTAGCGATACTTTTCTGAACGATACGTGGGTCTAATTTCGATAAAAAAGCATAGGTATCCTCCATTTGATAAACTTGTTCAGGAATGCCGACCAATCGGTCACTGGCCTGTAGCATATAAACCTCATCCACCAGAGAGGGATACAGGACAACAACACGTTGGGCTGGTCGCTCCAATGTGATTTCCTTGCCGCGGCTATCCATGGCTTTCACACCATTTTTACTTGCATTGGACTGTTGGTTTTGGCAGGCTTGTGAGCATACGAGCAAGACCAGTGGCAACAGCAATGTATATATTCTAATTTTCATGCTTTCTGCTATTCTTTAGCTGCTGGCGAATCCGATTTTCAGACAGCAATATCGCTTCTTCCAATTGGACAGACGCACCATATTTCGCCGCAATTTGCTCATAGAGTCGACCATCATATGGCAAATGGAGAGACTGGAGCTGATCGACCTGGAATATCGGTAGATGTCGGTTACCGACGAAATAACCAAAATCTGCCAGTTGAACCAAATCCGAAGGGTTAAATCTGATCGCCAAGGTTCGCTTAACAGTGACGATTGCCTGCAATTCCCCATTGTGGTACAGCGCATCTCCATGATGCCACTCCTGTCCCTGCTCCAATTGCATCAGGATCGTCTTGCCAGACAAGGTATTTCTGGTCAAGCGGCGTTTATTAATTTCAAACCATTCGAGGTATACCCGATCGACCTGATCAGTGATGGTTTGGTACTGGGGCACAATGGTATCTATCGTTACAGGCAATCTATTCATTGTTATATAGGGTATGTCATTCAAACTTTGCGCTGTGATCAAGCATCGTTCCATCTGATCGTTGATCACCTTCGCGCATTTACTATTTCGCCGCAGCTACTTTCTGTTGTTCTTTTTTCAGTTGGACTTTCTCTTTTAACCAGTCACACCAGCTATCTAGGCCATCTCCATTCAAGGTACTGATTGTAATCACTTCCAGGTTTGGATTGACTTCACGGGCATCTTTTGTCACGGCATCTACGGAGAAAGGCACATAAGGTAGCAAGTCTGCTTTTGAAACAAGCATCAATTCGCTGGTCAAAAACATACGTGGGTATTTTTTTGGTTTATCATCACCTTCAGTTGTCGCCAATAAAGTAACTCTGTAGTCTTCACCTAGATCGAAAGCGGAAGGGCAAAGTAAGTTTCCGACATTTTCGATAAATAACAAATCAATACCTTCGATATCGATGTGATCCAGTGCCTGCAGAATCATTTGTGCTTCAATATGGCACATACCGCCGGTAACGATCTGCAACGCATTGATGCCAACATCGCGCATACGGATGGCATCACGTTCCGTTTCAGGGTCACCTACTAAGACTGCAATATTTAGATCTTTTGAAAGACGCTTTCCAGTCTCTTGCATCAATGTTGTTTTACCAGAACCCGGAGAAGAACATACATTAATCACACAAACATCTTTCAGTCTGTCCCGGATACTTTTGGCGACAAAATCATTTGCTTTTAATAAATGCAGGGTTGTATTTTCACATTGAACCGAACCGACACGGTTACCTAAACTTTTAGGATTTTGAGTATTGTCTGACATGATAAATGATTTTTTAATCGTGTTTAAAAATTACTTTGGAAATATAGAGTTCATTTCCTTGAACAATTGTACTCGAAGGCTGCCCACAATCGCAGACAAATCGATGAAAATGAACAGGAAAGTTCTTCTGACAGTGCTCACAATAGGCGATAATATCATTTACCACAACCTCCATTTCCATATCCCGGTAATGGGTATTTTCGGTGATAAATGCGTCAAAAGCATTTTGAATCAGCACAGGCTGCACATTGGACAATAGTCCGGCTGTCACCTGAATTTTCTGGATATCATCCACTCTGGTCTCGTAATGCGAGGTCAAGGTCTCGAAGATATCCTTTACTATACTTAGCTCGTGCATGGGTATATTTTAAGAAATCAATAAAATAAATTTGGAAAAGAAATACGATTTTTCGTTCAATTTCCGTTAAGCATGAAAGCTCAAAATCGCTAAAATGGGATTTTTATTTGCTCAAAAAGCAGGAACCGTGCTATGGGAATAGGTTCAATATCCAAAATATGCAGATAACGGTAGTCGTTCTGCAATGCTGAAGGCCGTAATTCATACCAAAGCAAATCGACGATAACTACCCAGCGGTCTGTTAACCAATCCTGATTGATCTCGACGTCCAATTCGGCGATAGATTGCAGCGATGGATATAAAGGATCTAAATCTGGATTATCTATTTTTAGCAGGGTGGAACGGGGGAAATCAGCTTTATTTGGTTCAGTTTTTAGGGAAGAAATCTCGCGGTGAAAACTATCACTTTTCGGTACAATACTGTTTGCATTTAAACTTTTAAATGAAACAAACAGAACTGTAATTAGAAAAATAAAGTGCTTCCACATAGCTGCAAACTAACAAAGTATCAAGTTTCCCTTTGAAAACAACACAAAGTTACTACCGATCAAACAACAAAAAGTAGCACAAATCTTGAATTTTATTTCACAAAATAGGAAAATCCCAAAGAAAATTCCATAATTCTTCATATATTAAATTAAAATTTGGTTAAAGCGAGATTAAAATGATCTTAGAGGCATAAATTGATGATTTTGGCACAAAAAATTAAAACAATTTTAAGAGATTATAATCATCGTCCATGGCCTATACCAACTAGCCCCTGGCGTTACTATCAGGAATGGCTTGATCTACTTTTTTTACATTTTCAAGTCGATTATGATCTACTCCGGCCACTAGTTCCTGTCGAATTGCAAATCGATCAGCACGAAGGTCTATGTTATGTATCTTTGGTTGCTTTCAAAATGAAAAATATCCGTCCCAGAAATTTGCCTGCATTCCCACCCATCTCGGACTTCTATGAGATCAATGTACGCACCTATATCGATCAGGATGGTAAAAAGGGTGTTTATTTTATCCATATTGAAGCAAGTAAATTCTTATCCGCATTAGTGGCAAAAAAGTTGTCGGGTCTACCTTACGAAAAGTCCTCCATGCTGAGGAATACACAAGGGTATCATAATCTCAATAAAGAAAGGGGCTTTAGGTTGAAAACGATCTTTGAGGTGACCGATGAGATTAAAATAAAATCCAGCCTTGACACCTGGCTTACCGAACGCTATTGCCTTTACCTGAACCAACGCGATGGAATATATCGTTTCGACATTCACCATCCGGAATGGCCCTTGTTTTCAGTGCAGCTGCAAGAATGCCAGTTGAACTATAAAGCTGGTGATATTCATCTCCATAACGAAAATATTGCACTTATACACTATTCTCCAGGTGTACAAGTACTTGCTTGGAAGGCCAAAGCAATTCATCCGGCCTTTTGATCACATTGAACTCAATAGTCATTTCTTCAATTTACCTTTCCTCTGAGAGAGTAGTTTAGAAAGATATTTATTCCAAACCAAAAAAAGGGTAAAATTCCACTAAAAAGCCTTTTAGCGGAATTGTACCCCTCCTATGCCCTAGCCTCTAAGAAACAAATGCTTCCATTTTAAGACAGATGTATGAGTATGGGCACTAAGTTGAACTATTGCAGCTCAAGCAAATTATCTGTGTAAATCAAAACGATCCAATTCCATCACTTTATTCCAGGCAGCGACAAAATCCTTAGCGAACTTTTCTTTCGCATCAGCACTACCATAGATTTCAGCAACAGCTCTTAATTCAGCGTTAGAACCAAATACCAGATCTGCGCGTCCAGCAACCCATTTCTTTGCGCCCGTTTTACGGTCCGTTCCTTCAAACAGTTCCCGATCTTGCGAAACTGCTGTCCAAGCTGTCCCCATATCCAATAGGTTCACAAAAAAGTCATTGGTCAACTGTCCAGGGCGCTCCGTCATCACACCTGTCTGAGAGCCATCAAAATTAGCCTGTAATACACGCATACCACCGATTAAAACGGTCAATTCCGGAACAGATAAAGTCAGTAATTGTGCTTTATCAATCAATAATGATTCTGTGGAAACTGTGTAGGAACCTTTACGATAGTTTCTAAAACCATCAGCAATAGGTTCTAGATACCCCATTGATTCCACATCAGTCTGTTCTTGAGAAGCATCCATGCGTCCAGGAGTAAACGGAACCTTTAGCGCATGTCCACCAGCTCTTGCTCCCTGTTCGATTGCTGCTGCACCGCCAAGAACAATTAAATCAGCCAACGATACTCTTTTACCACCTTGTTGTTTACCATTAAAGTCTTGTTGGATCTGCTCCAGCACAGTTAGCACTTTTTGCAATTGCGTCGGGTTATTAACCTGCCAATAACGCTGTGGCGCCAAGCGAAGACGGGCTCCATTTGCTCCACCACGCATATCAGACCCCCGGAATGTAGAAGCCGAAGCCCATGCCGTAGTCACCAACTCTGCGATACTAAGCCCTGAAGACAAAATAGCAGATTTTAAGCCTTCAACATCATGATCATCAACCAATACATGATCTACAGCTGGAATAGGGTCTTGCCATAACAATTCTTCGCTAGGTACTTCAGCTCCAAGATAACGTTCACGTGGACCTAGATCACGGTGCGTTAATTTAAACCAAGCGCGTGAGAAAGCATCCGCGAAAGCATCCTGATCTTCATAGAATTTACGGGAAATCTTTTCATAAACAGGATCAAAACGTAAGGACAGATCCGTTGTCAACATCGTAGGTCTACGTTTTTTATTTGGGTCAAAAGGATCAGGAATACTTGAATCAGTCCCTTTTGCCACCCATTGGTGCGCGCCGGCGGGGCTTTTTGTGAGTTCCCATTCATTTTCAAAAAGATTCTTAAAAAAGAGGTTCGTCCATTCGGTCGGTTTTTGAGTCCAGATAACTTCCAGACCACTGGTAATGGCATCTGTACCTACCCCAGTACCGTAACTGCTACTCCATCCGAGCCCTTGCTGTTCAATCCCTGCAGCTTCTGGTTCCTTACCAACATTATCGGCTGGTCCAGCACCATGTGTTTTTCCAAAAGTGTGTCCTCCGGCAATTAGCGCAACAGTTTCCTCGTCATCCATCGCCATACGACCAAAAGTGTCCCTAATATCTTTTGCTGCTGCAATAGGATCCGGATTTCCATCTGGTCCCTCTGGGTTCACATAGATCAATCCCATCTGTACAGCTGCCAAAGGTTTTTCGAGATTGCGTGAATGTTGTTTGCCATCTGCATTATCATCCGTTGATAAAACACCATGCGATTCAACAACACCTTCAGAACCATGTGCATAACGTACATCACCACCTAACCAGGTTTTTTCTGATCCCCAATATACATCCAATTCCGGTTCAAAAGCATCCACACGGCCCCCCGAAAAGCCAAAAGTTTTAAATCCCATTGATTCCAGCGCAACATTTCCAGTTAGGATCAATAAATCTGCCCAGGAAATATTCTTACCATATTTTTGTTTGATCGGCCACAGCAGTCGACGCGCCTTATCCAAGCTCACATTGTCTGGCCAACTATTTAAAGGTGCAAAACGCTGCTGCCCAGAACCTGCACCACCGCGACCATCACTTACACGATAGGTTCCTGCACTATGCCAGGCCATCCGAATAAATAGGGGACCATAATGTCCAAAATCTGCCGGCCACCAATCCTGTGAATCTGTCATCAATACATGTAAATCTCTCTTAACGGCTTCCAGATCCAATTGTTTGAAAGCTTCAGCATAATCAAAACCTTCATCCATTGGATTTGATTTCGTCGCATGCTGTCTCAAAAGATCCACACGAAGTCTATTTGGCCACCAATCTTGATTTTGGGTTCCCCCTCCCGCAACGGCGTTGCGCATAGTTCCATTGTGAAATGGGCATTTGCTAATGTCTTTTTCGTTGTTGTCCATATTAAAAGAAAGTTTATTTATATAATACCTTAAATGATCAAATTGTTTGACTTTTACCTTCATAAAATTAAACAAATACAGTATCCCCTGCTCATCGAATGATTCGATACAATATAATCAAAATCTATAAATAGAACTAAACATTATAAAAACAAACAGTTACAACGAACACAAGACGCCATCGATTCCGACCGTCCGCAACAATTTTAAAAACAAAAAGCACATTTTTTTTATTCTACTATATAGATAGAACTAAGCATCCATTTGTCATGGGGGAATTATCCACATACCTGGTCAGTGCATTTATTGGCATTAGTCTGGCTGCGGCAACAGGTTTCCGAATTTTTATGCCTCTATTTTTGCTCAGCCTAGGCTGTCGTCTGGAATTATTTCAGGTAGGTAATGAATGGGCTTGGGCAGGTTCCAATTTGGTGCTGATTACCACAAGCATCGCGATGGTTATCGAAGTTGCCGCTTACTACATACCCCTTGTTGACAATATTCTGGATACCATTTCCATTCCTTTGGCAACGATTGCGGGAACATTACTATTTGCGGTGCAGTTTACAGATATTTCTCCGTTTTTCCGCTGGTCAACGGCCATTATCGCCGGCGGCGGAACTGCGGCGACGATCAGTACAGTACTGGCTGGTACAAGAGCCGCTTCTTCCATCGGTACTGCGGGTCTTGGCAATTTTATCATTTCGACCATGGAGACCATTGGTTCCTCCGTCTTGACCATTCTGGCCATATTCGTTCCTTTTATGGCTATTTTGGTTGTTTTCGCCTTATTCTATTTCTTCGGGAAGTTTGGAAAAAAACAATTGCAAAAGAAGCTCAAAAAAACATAAAAAAGGAAAGTGTCCAAAAATAAAAGCTCCCTTAGCATTGAGTATTCGAAAAGAGATTATGGGGAGGGTGCGAACTAAATAACAAAAAAAGGGGCAGTCCACGATGTAGACACCCCTTTTTTCTATGAGCTATAAAAGCGTTACAATCCGTCAAACCTAGTCTATGATAACTTCTTGTGGCCTTTTTACCTTGTCAAGATCCTTAGGAAGAATGACCGTTAGTACACCGTCTTCAAAACTGGCATGTACGTTATCTGTAAGCACTTGTTCATTTAATTGAAATTCACGATCAAATGCAGTACCCAAATGCTCCTTATAGATATAAGCTGCTTCATCGTTGCTATTTTCTGTACAGGAAATCGTTAAAATCCCTTCATTTATACTGACCTGGAACTGTTCTTTCTTCCGGCCAGCAGCAAATACCTGCACTTCGTAGAACTCAGAATTTTCGGAAATATTTACGGGAACAAATTGCTGTCCTTCTCCGCGCTGCCTTGCTTCGCCTTCAAAAAAATGTTGTTGAAATTTTTCAAAACGGTCTTTGAAATGTTGACCGCAAAATCTATTTTGATTTGAATATCCGCTGGAATAATGATCTCTTTTAAACATGTCTTTATTTTTTTAGTAATGAATATTGTGTATTGCGCAATGAGCAGTCCAAGGGACTTCATTATTGCCGCTATTTATGTTATTTGGTTTTCTACCAAGTCCTGATATTAATATACCGGAACAATTGTCGCATTCTTAACCCGTTGTTGTTTGTATAAAGGAACGATTGCACTATTCGTCCTCGACGCACTGTACATTCCGGGGTGGATCGGAGCCTTGTCCATTTTAAATGAACGCATTTCTCTCCTGCGCATTTTGGCCATTGCAAAGCTTCCTATTCCGAATAAAATCGTTGCAACCAACAACAGCTTAAAGATCGCTCCCATAATCAAGCTGGCTAAACCCACTATTACCGTCAATGCAATCAAGCGGGGTAATATAAATCGAATTTTATTTTTCATTTTTTCTTTAATTTAATTGTTCTTTAAACCCAAAATCTGTCAATCCACTTATTGGTAATCCTATTCGTTATCCGATATACTTCTTTCGTTGTCAATTTCTCAACCCGTATCATTGTTTTATATCGCTAGTAACAGATCATCGCGTCCTGTCATTACCTTTACAGTGTTTCTTCAGCTCTTGGCATAAAAAAAGGCGCCTTTATAGAAGAAGACGCCTGTATCAGGTTTTTACTTTAAAAAATTTACTTTTTTTTTCAGAATCCACATCGTCCGTTGAAACGACGTTTCCATTCCTCACGCAAGCGCTCCCTTTCCTCTTCTGAAAGATCTTCATGGCGGCCCATATCAGGGGGGAAATTTTTACGGAACCCGCCCCTTCCCGGCTTACCAAATCCACGTCCAAATAGAATCCGTGATAGTACAAACAGGCCAAACGCCTGCCAATACGTGATTGCCTTCAAATTGAAAATATCACACATCAATGTATTCCACAGATATTGCAACAAGGCTACCAGCAAGAAAACTCCAATGATAATGGCAACAAACACAAAAGCAAATTTACCTTTTCCTTGTCTTCTCATTCTTCTATTCATAGCTTTATTTTTAAAATTTTAATTCTTCATACAAGTTCCGCAAACGTAAACGCAGATGTTTTACAGCATAGCCCTTTCTACTTATTATCGTTTTCAGATTTTCATTTTCCATGTCGGCAATCTCCTGCAAGGTTTTATCTTCAATTTCATTAAGCATAAAAACCCGACGTTGTTTTTCGGGCAATTCTTCGAGGGCTTTCATCAATTCATCCCAAAAAATATCTTTGAATAATTTAAGTTCAGGGTTGTTCGAATCATCGGCCAGCAGAAACTGACGTATCGGAAAGGCCGTATCCACTTCCTCTCCATCCCCCATTAAATCATCAAGTGACTCATCTTTCTTCTTTCGATAACTATCTGTAATCTTGTTTCGCGTTACAGCGTACAACCATGCCCCAGCATTTTCCAGTTCGTCCATATTGGTCAAACGACTGAATTGATACCAGACCTCCTGCAAGATATCCTCGGCATCTTCCGTTTTTTTGACCTTTCCTTTTACAAAACGCAGCAATTGACTTCCATAAGTCTTGACGATGTCTGTAAATGATCTGGAGTTTTTTTCTGCCATATGATTTTGGTATGCAATGTCCATAATTACATAGACGAACCAACAAAGCTTTTACTCTAAATTATTTTCAGCTGTGATGGAACTATCAGATTTATTCATCGTCTGTATTTTTTAAGCGACATTCATGAGCTCAATCGTTCGATTCATCCAGTGTAAAGAAATCACGATGGTTACATAAACATACAGGTTGTTGTTTAATCGGATTACTTGCGTTTATCCCGGACAACCTTTCCTTTGTCTGTAATAAAGATAAAACGATAATTTGGGAAATTACGGATTATTTTCTTCCCTTCTTTTTCACCCAGTACCATAATGGAAGTACTCAAGGCATTGGCTATTTCTGCCGACGGTCCATAAATTGTTACCGAAGTCAGTCCCGTAGCTGGATATCCGGTGATGGGATTAATAATATGGGAATAACGTTTTCCATTGATTTCGGCATATTTTTCATAGCTGCCTGAGGTAGCGACAGCCATTTCATTTAGACGAAGAACCTGGACCATCTGATGCGATTTGAAGGGGTTATTCACCCCAATCTTCCAGGGCTCACCATTTGGTTGGCTACCCCAGGTAGATAGATCCCCGGAAGCATTGACGATTCCGGCAGTGATTCCACGGGCTTTCATGATCTCCCTTCCCCGATCGGCGGCATAGCCCTTCCCGATCGAGCCAAAGCCAATCTTCATGCCCGGAAGTTCCAAGAAAATAGTCGAAGCAGCACTATCCAAAACAATATGTTTATAGCCAACTTTGGCAACCGAATTTCTGATCGCATCCTCAGAAGGCATTGTATCCATGCTGCCATCAAACTTCCATATTTTATCTAAAGCGACAATGCTAATATCAAAGGCTCCTTGTGAATTCCGGCTGTATTGAATTGCCCTTTTGGTCAGGTCAAATACTTCCCGATCAACTTTAACAGGTTTAATCCCCGCATTGCGGTTGACCTCCGAAATCTGTGTATATGGACGCCACTCCGAAATCAGGTTTTCGATATGTTCAATCTCTGCGATGACTTCGACAATATGCTGGTTGGCCTTTACGCTATCCTGATCAACTAGGGTGATCTCAAAAACAGAGCCCATGAGGGTCACCTGTTTTTTAAGCGTTACCTGTGAAAAACCGTTAGTGGCGGCTATCAACCAAAGTATTGAAATCAGTAGATATTGCTTATAATAATTCATTACACATTGTCAAAATAAATGATGGCATAAGATTGTTTGTTTAATAACAATCTGTCAGAATCTGACCTTTTTCTTTGTAGATGTTGATCGATTTGCCTGTACTTACCAGCAGTATCTCGTTTAAAGTTACTTCGACATCCTGTTGCATACGAAGTGAACCACACAATAAGATACAGCCCTGCTGTTCCAGCAATTCAACAAAGTACGTACCGTCCTGACGGATCAGATCCATCACATACTGCCCCTGCTGTTCCCGTGAAAAAGCCAGCTGTACATCGTTCAGCTGTCCCAGTTTTTTTTGTTCATCGGTAAATTCCAGATATTGTGCTGTGATCTCATTGTTCTTGCGGAAGCCTGCATAGAGTTTGACGGGTATTTTATGCTGATTTTCCGCAATCATACCTAAAAACGGTGCAATACCGGTTCCATTTGCAATCAACGCCACAGCAGGTGCTGTCTTGGGAAAATGAAAACTTGGATTGGCCATGACACGCGCTTCCAGAACCTGATCAGCTTTTAGTTGGTATAGAAATCCCGAGCCAAAACCATCAGGAAATAGCTTGACGACCAATTGAACCATTCCATCCTTGCATCCAATGGAATAAAAACGTTCCCGTTGATCCTGTGCCGGATAGATGGCCAACAAATCTCCGGACTGTACTTTCATTTTTCCAAGTGGCTTTAATAAAAGTGTAAAGGTACTGTTGCTCTCCGAAACAGTTGATCGGGCAATCACTTTAAATTTCTTCAATCCAACAACTTTGGAGCTGTATATCGCTGGAGCAGAAGCTAAGGCAATATTGGTATGTTCACTCCAATGATGTACCCATGAAATCAGTTCATCAACACTTTTGTCATTGACGGTATGTGGGTCTATCAATCGGGAGGCCCATGCTTGCTGACTGAGCAACTTGTCTATCGCATACGCATAGGCACAAAAATCAGGGTACGCTTTCGATCCAAAACCGAGAACAGAGAAATTAATCGACTGCTGCTGTGGATAGGCCAATAGCTTTTTCTCAAACTGAGTCGCATTGGAAGGCGCTGTTCCTAGACCATAGGTGGACGTAAACAGCAAAAGATGCTTTGCTTTTGAAAAATACTGATAGTGGTTCATGCCAAGCAAAAGTGATTTTTTACCATCAGCCAACAGCTGTTTGTGAATCTGATTGGCAAAAAACAAGGTACTCCCATTTTCAGTACCTACCAGAATAACAATTTCGGCATCGGCTGCCTTATACTTATTCTTAATCTTTGTACGCGTACGTTTGAAGGTAATGACAAAACCCGTATAAATAAAAAACACAATATTCAGTGATGCAAGGCCCAAAATGATAGCCCATATCATATTGGTTTTACCGGTGTGAAGATCGAGCGAGAATTGTTCTGCAAGTGCAGTAAAGGGATACTTGACTTCTTTATGTACGGCACCATTCAATTGATTTACTGTCAACTCCCGGTCTTTCAGTTTGAGGATATAATATTCGTCAGGATCTCCTTCCATAAAAGGAAACTCCACCTTCACGACATCGTTAAGCTTCGTTTTTTTAAAGATCGAAAAATCTGCTATCGCCAGCTCCTCAGTCTCATTTTCCTGCACTGGATATTCAACCGTTTGGTTTGTCTTCTTTAACAGTTCAATCCGGACCATAAATAAATAAGTCCCCGTCAAAGCCAAAATTAAAATGGGTATCAAAAACAACCGTCCTGAAACAACATGAAAATATTGTGCGAAGAAATCCCGATTGATCTTGGCAAAGAAATGTCGAACGCCCTGTTGACGTTTGATAATCAATACTAAACCAGAGATTGTAATCAAAAATAGTAGAAAAGAAGCGATGCCGATAATGATTCGGCCTGTTATCTTTAAGAATAAGGAACGATGCAGTGCTGTAGTCCATTGAACAAACTGTGTTTTGTTCTTTTGTGCACCCAGATATTTGCCGGTTTGCGGGTCAATATACCCTTTTACAGTATTTCCCTCAGCATCTATGGCGTCAATGCTCACAAATTGATTGTGGTCGACCGAAATTTCAATAATTTCGGGATAAACCTTTCGCAAACCGGTAATGGTCTGCGAAAGATCCAAAGAATCTATATTTTCTATTCGATAGGGTGGTATTTTTTCATTGACAGCGTCAATTGCCAAAATTACTCCCGTGACCGATAATAATAGTAAAAAAACAGAAGAAACAAGAGCTAAGGCTAAATGTGCATACCTCCAAACAGATACCAACATTTTTTCCTATTGTACTTTATTTAATTTGACAAGCTTAATGTATCCCTTACCATTTGCTTTTTCAGTAATAGCTTCTTTTGTTAATGGGATTTCTACATCTGCAGTATGATATTTCTGTTCTTCTACAGCGGATTCAAAGCGAAGTTTATACCCTTTGTTGAATTTAGACTCATCAATTTCCAATGTACGCATCGCACGGTCACCACCACCAACAGAAGCACCGGTCACTGCACTCAGCTTTTCTTTGGTTTTCGCCTGAAATTTATACCATTCTTTCAATGTGTTATACCATTGTTTATCTGGTCCCAATACGGAAAGTGTTTTTTCGTATGCTCCCTTCGGGTTTATGAGTGAAATAACGACATAAGCTCCTTCTCCTTGATAGGCGTTCATTTGGATCATACATTTATACTTACCCGTTTGGGCAAATGTGCTGACAGAAACTGCAGAAAACAAAAGTGTGATTAGCGCGATTTTAATTATAGTATTCATCTTATTATTTTAAAAAGTCCAACTGTACATTTCCTTTTGACAAAAAGTCATTTTCTTTGGCCAAATCGTATGCGGTTTCATCAAATTCGGTTTTCAGTTCTTTTTTTGCTCCTAAAGCGACCAATCTCTTCAATAATGAATCGTCTTTGGCAATCAAAGCAGCTTTATGTAGTGCAGTGGTTCCTTCTTTATCCTGTGCATTGATGTCTACCCCCAATTCACTGGCTTTCTGGATCAAGTTTGCATTTTCCCGGGCAACAGCCAAATGATAGAGCGTACTACCATTTTTCTGTGGTGCGACAACATCCAATCCGCCAGCTTTAAGCACGCCGAATTTTTCTTTAAAATCATCTACCTGTGGACTATTGGCTTGCCCCCCCTGTTGTGGCCGTCCACCTTGCGGTACATCTTTAAAAGAATTGAACCAATAAACAGCTAAGTTATTACCGTCTTTATCCAATAATTTGGTATCAGCACCGTTTTTAATTAAGAGTGCTGCGACCTCAGCTGTACCATTACCCACTGCTTTGGTCAATGCAGATTCACCTTTTTCATTCACCGCATTCACGTTCTTCGCTTTGGAAAGCAGCAGTTCCACTAATTTTGCGTCCTTGCCATTCGCCGCAACCATAAGGGCTGTATTGCCCTCGTTATCTGCTTTTGCAACATCAACCCCTTTTTCTAAAAAGTAATTGATCACCGTCATATCTGGGCGACGCACCAAGGCATGCAATAAAGTCGCACCGTCTTTATTAATGGCTTTAGGATCCAATTTTAGTTTCTCTACCAAATAGGTATAGGTCTCCAGTCCATTCGATGCTTGTCTGGATCCTTGCGTAGCAAAAAACAGTGCATTGTTTGTCGGTTTTACACCACGGGCAATAAACTTTTCGACCAACGGCATGTTACCCAATTTCGCTGCATAATCCGTGACAACGCGGCCGTACTCATCTTTATCTTGTATAGAAAGCCCTTTCTTGATAAAGTAATCTGTCAATGCAAGATCTCTATCAGCAGAAGCCGCCAGCATCATTAACGTGGCTCCACCTTCATATTTTTGTTTCGGATTTACTCCTGCTTTAAACAAAGCGTCATAAACAGCGGTATTGGTGTTTCCTGTCGACGCAGCATAGGCAATGATTGGGTAGCCATGGCTATCCTGATAGTTCACATCGGAACCTTTTGCAATGAGATAGTCCACCAATTCAGCATTCCCACTTGAAGCAGCCCAATGTAAATAACTTCGACTATGGTGTGTTTTCTTAGTCACACTATTTCCTTCTTGTTCGATCATGAATTTGACAAGATCAGTCGGGGCTCCATTTAGGATTGCCATCGTTACAGGATCAAAAGATGCCGCATTTGGTTGTGAAGGACTATTTCCTTTTGTAATCTCTTCCTTAACGGTAGCCAAAGTAGGTTTACCTTTCCAAAACTCACCATTCATCAATGAATTTGTCTGTGCCTGGGCATAAGATGCCGCTAAAAGTAAAGCTGCTAAAAGTGTCTTTTTCATTAGAACGTATTTTTTATGGATAATGAAGTTATCATAAGTAATCGCTATTTCGCGCTATCTATTTGTGAATATCGTGTAGTCTTATGCTAACCTCAGTTGAATACTGATTATTAAGCCGAAGAATCAATTGCTTATTTAAATTAATTCTAAATTATTGCAAATCTAAAAAATATTCTGATACTAAAAAATTAATACGGGCTAAATTTGCTCTTTAAGCCCCTCTTTCGTTTTTTTTTATCCAAAGCAGACAAGCCCAACTTGCAAATCCAACAAAATTATCTTAGTTTACTTTAACACTAAGGAAGCAACATCATGAATATGGTATCGTCCAATCTTTTTCCGACAAGTTCTTTTGAAGGTAAACCGGGTCATAAACTCTTCTATCGTATATTTGAACCTGTGGACCAAAAGGCAATCGCGACAATATTGATTGTCCATGGCATGCAGGAACATAGTGGCCGATATCAAATGCTTACCAATCATCTGACTGACCGTGGTTTTGCTATACTCACCTATGATCAGTTGGGTCATGGGAAAACGGCCGATAATACGGGTGAATTAGGGTATTTCCAACGATCCAGTCCAGTGGAACAACTTGTCCAGGATGCGTTAACAATGAGCACTGTATTGCAACGAAGCTATCCCGATCAACCGCATTTTATCTTGGGGCATTCCATGGGATCATTTGTTACCCGTTGTGCCTTACAACAAGCTGGAGATCGTTTTAAAGGGGCAATAATCGTTGGAACGGGCGCGCGGCAAAAGGGATCCACAGCTTTTCGTATGCTATTGGCTGTTCTCAATTCCTTTGCACCTAAAAAACGAAGCCGATTGATTAACAGCATATTTGATCAGCGTAATAATGCCGGATTTAAAAATGAGCCCAATCAAAATAACAGCAACTGGCTGAGTGTCAACAAAGCGAATCGCCTTGCTTTTATCGAGGACCCACTCTGTGGTGGTTTATTTACGAACAATGGATTTTATACCGTATTGACTTTATCGCTACGCGCGACAGATAAAGAACTGACCAAACGCATCCCGAAAAATTTACCGCTATTATTTATTAGTGGACAGGATGACCCTATTGGTGACTTTGGGAAGGGAGTGGAACAAACCGCCGCACAATTACGCCTGCAAGGACAGACCGATGTTACCGTAAAACTGTACGAAGGAATGCGTCATGAAATACTCAACGAAGACTGCAGGGAAGATGTCTTTCAATTCATTGATCAATGGTTGGGCCAGCATTTAAGCTAATTGTAGCCAAGTATTTGGGCTAAACAATTGCTGTGACTCAAGCATCTCATCTAGTAGAGATAAAATAGCCCTTAGCAGTAGTAATCCAATTTCCGTCAAAATGTTAATCAAAACTATTTAAAGACAGGTGCGACCTTTTCCACAACGCTACTTGTCTCCCCATCAATCGTAGGCCAATCTTCTTTCCAGATTACCCTATCCAATAATAGCATGCGGCGATTACCCCCTGTAGAAACGCGTGGCCGTTTTGGGTCCATGGCGTGATAAAGCAACCAATCATTGCCCTGATCATCGGTTATAATCCGCGAGGTATGCCCAGTTCCGACAAATTTATCATTACCCTTCAGCAATAAGGTTCCATTACCCCTTTGGGCTAAATCACGGCCTTTCTGATCCAGATAAGGGCCTTTCAAATTTTTCGAACGCCCTACAAGTACGTGATATGTACTTTTCTCGCCTTCGCAACAGGATCCCTTTGAGCCGATAAAGTAATAATAGTCTTTTCTTTTATGGATCACCACAGCTTCAAAATCACCAGCCGCAACTTTAAATTTCTTATTCAAATCTGGTACTTGCGTTCCATCGTTATCCAAAGGTACTCCATAAGTCCCTTGCGTCGCGGCATCGCTAAAACTTCCCCAGAAGAGGTAGTTATGGTCCTTTTCCCTGAAAAAATAGGGATCTATTGAATTGGGTACATCGATTGATTTACTATCGAACAGTTTACCCCGATCTTTAAATGGCCCTTCGGGTTTGTCCGCTACTGCCACTCCAATACCGGGATTAGGATCTCCCCAGGTGGAATATGCATAGTACATCAGGTATTTTCCATTCAATAAAACCACATCAGGTGCCCAAATCCCACCTGCTGGCTTCCAGTTTGGTTTGGTTGAAAATGCTGCCCCGATCCAGGTCCAATGCACGAGATCTCTTGACTGCAAAATTGAAACTAGACGCTGCCCTTTGCCGTCGCCCCAGTTGTCCGCCGTTCCGTAAGCATAAAATAATTTATCCTGCGGATTACGTACCACCGTAGGGTCCGCAAGTATCGGTTCAAAAACAGGATTTATATAGCTTGTCTTCTTTACGGACGCCCCCGTAGTCTGTACAGTTTGTGCACCTAAACCTGAAGAACTCCCACACGAATTCAACAGGCTCAGGATTACAGCTATTCCAATCCAATATTTTAGCAACATTGACAGTAACATTTTATTATTTTTATTTTATCCCGATACTACCCACCCCATTGTATCCGGAAAACTATTTATAAGCCGCTATAATCTCCATGAATGGATTCTAAGCATTGACTGATTTACTTTGTTGGTGCTTGATATAAGGCCTGATGGGCAGTATTTAATTCCGCTTCGGGCATTTTTACTACTTTACGATCATAGGTCATTAAACCGTTGGTTTCTACCTCCACATCTGTTGTCTGTGTATAAACTGCAGCCGACAATCCCATTGGAATAAGTCGCGTCAGATCACGGATCAGTTGCTTATATCGTTCGAGAAGTTCTGTTTTATTTTTAAAGCTCTGGTATCCCCAGTTATCCTTTTGCTGCCAGGAATGACCATCTATCGGCAGTCCCAGTCCTCCAAATTCACCAAGTGCGAGTACCTGTTTCGCTCCAAATAATTTGGGATCCGGCATGGCTGCATCCGGATAATTGTGTATATCCAGTATATGACCTGTTTCCATAAAATTACCACCACTGGCACTGTTTACCAATCGGGAAGGATCATTGGCCATTGTCCATTCGGTAATCTCCTTTGTCTTAAACTGACCCCAGGCTTCGTTAAAAGGTACCCAGATCACGATGCTCGGGTAATTGTGCAGCACGTCCATTATGGTCTTCCATTCTTTTCTGTAGTATCCTTCCGACTCCTGCGAACGGACTTTATCCCGATTTCCACCTGATATTTTTCCAGGTTGCATATCCCAATGATTTCCCCCCAGGTCACCGCTTGGCATATCCTGCCACACAAGCATACCAATGCTATCACAATAGCGATACCAGCGTGCAGGTTCAACTTTAATATGCTTACGGATCATATTGAAACCCATTTCTTTTGTCTTGATCACATCAAATTTTAAAGCTTCATCCGTAGGAGCCGTATGCAAGCCATCAGGCCACCAGCCCTGATCAAGTGGTCCATATTGAAAGGTAAACTTGTTGTTCAACAGCATGCGTTGTATCCCATTTTCGTCTTTTTCCATTGAAATTTTACGCATGGCAAAATAGCTTTTTGCCTGATCAATGACCTTACCTTTGCGAAGTAACTGAATTTCCAGGTCATAAAGTTTTGGATTACTCGGTGACCAGGCTTCCAAATTTGGAACAGAAAGATCAAAGTCTGCATTTGGTTGCCCCACCTGCTCTTTAATCACTTGCGTTCCATTTAATGCGCGAACTTTAATTTCATCACCCGCTTGACTACCTGCTACTGTGGCCTGGAAGGCAAGCACACCTTCATCTAATCTTGGTGTCTGTTTTATTTTCACAATGTAAGACTTTGGTACACTCTCTAACCATACCGTTTGCCATATTCCTGTAACCGGTGTATACCAGATACCATTGGGATGGTTAACCTGCTTCCCTCTAGGTTGTGGTCCATCATCCGTAGGGTCCCATACGCGAAGGGCAATCTCTTGCTTAGCTCCTTTCTTGAGATAAGAGGTCACATCCATCGTAAAAGGGTCGAAACCACCTTCATGTCTCCCGACCAATTGATTATTTACATATACATCACATTGCCAGTCCACCGCGCCAAAATGGAGCAACACATTATTTTTGTTGACAGACTTGTCCAAAGTAACCGTATTGGTATACCACAGGGCTTTATCCTTGCCAACTTCCTTCCCTACTCCAGAAAGTGCAGATTCTATGGCATAAGGAACCAAGATACTTCCATCCCACTGCTGCGGAATTTCTTTTGTATTTACTGGGGTAATGGCATATTTCCATAAGCCGTTTAAATTTTGCCAGTTATTGGTTCTCACCAGTTGCGGTCTTGGGTATTCTGGATGAGGCTTTTGTGCTGTTACTTTTTCACCCCAAGGAGTCAGAATGTGCGAACCAACAGGTTTCCACTCCTGCGCAAAATTCAGTTGAGCAGCCATCATCAGACTGGCAAAAAACAAGGTTTTCTTCATCATAAAAATCGTTATGTCATTTATATCTTTAATTACTTTACGGTTGGAAACGCCGCGATACGTAGACGGGCGGCACCCATCGGAATCAACTCCACCTCCTGCACTTGCGCCTGACTTTCTACAGGACTCAATGGCAATACCCCTGTCAATCCATTTTCATCTATTTTCCAACCATCTACTTTTTTTGCTTTGACCATAATAGAGATCGGTACTGCATCCGCTTCAAATGGAAAAGCGTCTTTTGGCCAATCCCGCTTGACGACCTTCAATTGATCCGGTGCTGTCAACTGATTTTGAACAAGACCATAATTCCAATCACTTGCTGGAAGGATCTCATAGGAAGGCCATTTGGTTGGATCGGCGGTTTCCTGCCATTTTGAGTCACCAATAGCTGAAGCTTTGCTGTCCTTCTGCACATAATTCTCTTTGATCTTCAAGGCATAGGTCAATGGTCCCCGTTGAATACTCACAGCATTTTTATTCGCTGTCCAAGTATTCAATACAATGGACATCGGCAGCGAAAGTTCGACCTGATCACCATCTTTCCATTTTCGGTCAATCCGAATATACTTTGCCCCCGATTCTACATTTTCTGTCTTTCCATTAATTTTGATCTGTGCCTGTTTTGTCCAAGCCGGAATCCGCAGGTAAAATGGAAAATCAATTGTCTTTCCATTTGTTCCGATGACAAAGCGAATAGATTCTTCAAATGGGTAATTAGAGCTTTGTTGAATTCGAATCTTTTGATTATTTCCGACCTTAACATCCGCATTGGATGCAGCGTATAATACCGCGGCAACACCATTATCGTTAGTCGCCATATAGAGATGCTCCGCATAATACGGCCATCCCTGACTATGATTGTGCTGGCAGCAACGTGAACTAAAGGGATTCATCATCAAAAATGGGCCATTGTTGTCAATGCCCGGGGCATGATTGTGGCTATCGCTAATGCTCATATTGGGGCTTGTGATATAACGTAGTGCCTTAAAATCAGCGGTTACCGCCGCTGGATAAGTATTGAAGGCCACATCTTCGGCGTGATCCGCCCAAAAAGGATCACCTGTTATCCCCAGCAGAATCTCATTGGAAGCCATCTGTTCAACCATACCACAGGTTTCGACGCCCTGTCGAGGGTCAGTATACCCTGGACGAGCATTTTCATCTGCACCAAACATGCCGCCCGGGACCTGACCGAATACCTGCCGGACAAAGTGAAAATTAGCGTAGGTCGCCTTGAGGTCGTCGCCGGACTGGCTCTTAAGATAGTAGGTAGCCGGTTCCCTGAAACATTGTGCGATATTGACATTGTGCCAATTGGGTAAATCATTCTTTTGTCGCCAATTTGCTGTATTGCGATGGATTTTATCGGCCAAATCCATCAGCCATTCATTCCCTTGCGTCCGATTATAAAGCCAATAAACTGACAATAAATTGTCTCCACCACGACTGTTCTCCCAGTAATCTTTTAGGAAAAAACTATCAGGTAGATTCGCCTGCCACTTAAAGTAATTGGTCATCAAGGTCAGAACACGTTGATCTCCGCTATATTCGTAATAGGACTGCAGGCACCAAAGCATAATCATATTACCCCATAAGTCCGGTTTATTGTTGCGCAGGATCAGGGGGCCAAAGTAACCGTCCGGTCTTTGGCTCTTTATAGCTGCTTCCAACCATATTTTTGATTCTGCTATTATTTTGGGGTCTTTCAGAATATAGCCCAGGTTTGCATAACCTTTTAACCAATAAGGAACTTCTTCCCAACCGTATTCCCCTTTCCCATCTGTACTCAACCAGGCATTATTTTTCTTGGATAACCAAGCACTAATTTCTCCCAGGTGCCCTGTAAGACCGTCCTTCTGTAATTCCAAATACTTTCCTAACCAACCTTGAGGAACAATGCTACCTACAGGCAGTTTCAGCAGCGCATTCTGTTTTAATGGTAAACGGTTATTAATATAGTTTAAATTCTTCCCTTCAACCGGTAGCTGATCAATAGCGATTACGGTATTGTTTTGCGCTGAACTTAGAAAACAAATTCCAATTAAATAAGATAATAGGCCTATTTTTTTTGTCATTATTGGCTTGATTAGTTTTATAACTGATTACCCAAAATTAAACTTTAATCAATGAGTTGGATGATTGATTTTTCTCAAAAAACTGCCTATTTGTATCAATAGAAGAAAGCACATCTCTATCGAGATGTACTTCCAAAACCAATCATTATTAATATGTATTATTTTACCGAAAAACGGTACAGGGATTTCGTTTGATAGACTTGTCCAGGACTTACAACTGTCGTTGGAAACTTGGGTTGATTTGGTGCATCTGGAAAATGCTGTGGTTCGAGACAGAAAGCTGTTCGGAATGCATCCTTTTCCCCGTTTTTTAACTGCACTTGCTCATTCATAAAATTGCCGCTATAGAATTGGATCCCCGGTTCATTCGTCAAAATATCCATGACAATACCTGACTTATCGCCTACGACATGTGCGGCTTTATACCATTCTCCTTCCTTGTCTTTGTTCAAAACAAAGTTATGGTCATAACCTTTTCCATAACTGAGTTGCTGATCATTTGTATTAATATCTTTTCCGATCGCTTTGGGCGCAGTAAAATCGAAAGGAGTTCCTTTCACCGCTATCAATTGGCCGGTAGGTATCAATGTACTGTCAACAGGCGTATATTGATTGGCAAACAATTGAAGTTGATGATCCAGTATTGTACCACTCCCCTCACCATTCAGATTAAAGTAAGCGTGATTTGTTAAGTTAATGACTGTTTTTTTATCGGTTTCGGCACGGTAAGCAATCATCAATTCATTATTGTCATTCAGCGAATAGGTAACTTCCATCCGAATATTACCCGGAAACCCTTCCTGTCCATCCGGCAATGTATACGCGAAAGTAAGGGATGACTGATCGGCCTTCTTTAAGATCCAATGTGCAAAATGTACGCCCTTAAAACCGCCATGCAATGTATTTGGACCATTATTCACCGCCAATGTATAGCTCTTATCATCCAATTTAAATTTCCCTTTTGCGATCCGATTGCCAAAAGGCCCTACAATTGTTCCAAAAAATGGTTCTTTGGGATTATTGTAATCACTTGCCTTCGCGAATCCTAAAACCACATCACGCAATTTCCCCTTGTTATCGGGCACCCAAAGGCCTACCAGGCGTGCGCCATAATTTGTAAAATAGGCCTGTACACCATTCTTATTGGTTAATTCGTATAAATAGACTTTTTTCGTATCAATCGTTGTGCTAAATGATGAAGTGTCCATTAAGGCTGCGACAGTGTCGTTTGGGCTGGTTTTTGAACTATTCGTTTGCTGACAAGACAGGCAACAATAACTAAGTATACCAGAAATACCCAGCAACATCAATTTTCCTTTCATTTGTTATGATTTAATGGTTTATAATCTTTATTGAATGACAAATGTGTTGTTTTCTATATTTTTTATAATTTTATTGGTTACAATACAAATACTAAAATCCTAATTTTTTTTATTTTTTTTTGGATTAAATTGTTTCAATTTTGAGCTATTTTGTATCAATAACCAAATGATCATGATCAACCTAAAGCCAGTCCGTTTTCTATCTTTCTTGTTGCTGTTTCCTTTTCTGATCCAGGCACAACCCTATTACTTCAACCATTATCAGATTAATGAGGGGCTTTCAAACAATGCCGTGATCTGTAGTATGCAAGATAGCTATGGGTTTCTCTGGTTTGGCACGAAGGATGGTTTAAATCGCTTTGATGGAAATAGTTTCAAACATTTTGATGCCTCGGCTTCTGACAAGAATAGTTTAGGAGGCAATAATATCATCTCCCTGAAAGAGGACTTCAAAAAAAGAATCTGGATTGGTACCGATCAGGGGATCTATTGTTACAATCCCATCGACGAACAGTTTAAGTTATTAAGCAAACAGTTTGAGCATGCAGATGTACCCGTTATCATTACGGACCAAAGAAAAAGGATCTGGTTTATATCCAATGGGATGCTCTACTACCACAATCTGATCAGCAACGAAATCAAACAGATTACCACATCTGATCTTTATATTACCGCTGTGAGCTGCACAAAAAATGGAACCATCTTCTATGGTACTCCAGAGGGTAAAATCTTCCAGATCAATAGTTCAGATAAACCCTCACTCCTATTGGATTTTCAGGTAAAATATGGTTCAAAAGATTGGTTCAGCATAGAAAAAATCACGGAGAACCGTAAGGGGGAACTCATGATCGGCACCTCTAAATCTGGCGTTTATACTTACGATTTTAAGGAAAAAACTTTAAAATCTATGCTAGGTCCGGACCGACTCAGGCAATTTCTTTATGTCAGGGATATCCTCCAACCGAATGATACTGAATATTGGTTTGCGACCGAATCAGGGTTATTTATTTATCAAATTGCTGACCAGAGCTTTATCAATATTCAAAAAGAACAGGAAAATCCATGGGGTATTTCCGACAACGCGGTTTACAATATCCTGCAGGATAAAGATGAAGGAATCTGGATCGGTACTTACTTTGGTGGAGTCAACTACTATCACAAGAACAATAGTATTATCGAAAAGTTTTTACCTCAGGACAAACCAGGTAGCTTAAAAGGTTCTGTCGTACGTATCATTACCAAAGACCCGACAGACAAGGTCTGGATCGGAACCGAAAATGGTGGTTTATCGAAACTAGATCCCAGTTCAGGACAGATTCAAAATTTCTCTGAGAAAAAGGGAAATCTGGCGAACAATAATATTCATGGAATCCTGCCCTTTGACAATAAATTATTAGTCGGAACTTTCGTCAATGGCTTAGATATTTTCGATCCCATACAAGAAAAAGTTGTTTACCATATCGATCGAAATAGTTCGCCGAATCCCGATCTACAGAGTAATTTTCTCTTTTACCTGTATAAAACTAAGAAGGGAGAAATTTTGGCAGCCTCCACCCGAGGTTTGTATCGTTTTGATTTCGTCAATAAATCCTTTCATTTGATACGCAGCGTTCCGGAATATATGTTTTATACGACCGTGCTTGAAGATAAACAGGGAAATATCTGGTTAGGTACCTGGCGAGATGGCTTGTATTGTTATAATCCCAATAATGGAGAACTCAAGCATTATACGCATCAAAAGGACAATCCAAGCTCTCTTCCAAACAACCGCATCAATAGTCTATTTGAAGATTCTAAAAAACAGATCTGGATAGCAACAGAAGGTGGAATGGCGAAAAAAATCCCCACAGGTGAAGGCTTTGAAAAGATTGGTATAAAAGAAGGAATGCCCAGTAATGTGATCTTGGCCATTCTTGAAGACCAGCAAAACAATCTTTGGGTAAGTACTTCTAAAGGGCTTGTCCGTTATCACTTATCGAATGGGAAAAAAAGGATTTTCAACCTGGAATCTGGTCTACCTTCCATTCAGTTTAATTACAATTCTGCATTTGATGATGGCTATGGTCGTTTTTACTTTGGCACTATCAATGGTTTGATCCGTTTCGATCCAAAAAAACTCAATCAGATCAATTATAATACCCGGATCCCAATCTATGTCACCAACCTTTATATCAATAACAAAGCAATCAATCAGTATACAGATGGGCATATCCTTTCGAAATCCATTTTATTCACGGATAAGATTCAATTGAAACATGATGAATCATCGTTTAGTCTCGATGTGGCGGCGCTTCATTATCAGGCCCCCCATTCTGTCCATTACAGCTATAAGATGGAAGGTCTTGATAACAATTGGGTCGATATCACCGGCAATCAACGGGTGTATTTCACTAAACTCGCACCGGGAAGTTATGTTTTTACTGTCAAAGCTGAAGATCCCAATGGAAATGTCATCCCCACTGCTGCAAGTCTTAAAATTGTTATTCTGCCGCCTATTTGGGCAAGCATACCAGCCTACATCTGTTATGCGCTCATTCTTATTGGCCTGATTATATTTATTATTTATCATTTTAATGAAAAGATAAAACAACGTAACCGCCAACATTTGCTGACGGTGCAGAATCTTCGGGAACAGGAGCTCTATCGGGCGAAAATCAATTTTTATACGGATGTAGTCCATGAAATACGTACACCATTAACATTGATTAAGGCGCCTTTGGAAAAACTCATGGACAAAGTCGAACACAACCCAGTAACAGATAAACTGCTTTCAACCATGCAGAACAATACGGAAAAACTAATTGCACTCAGTAATGAGTTGCTGGATTTTAGACAGGTCGAAACTGAAGGTTTTAAATTACATTTTGAGCTGGCAAATATTAGTCAGACAGTGCAAAAAATCAGCAACGATTTTGGTGTCACTATCCAAGCACAAGGAAAGAGTATGCAGGTTTTAATCACTCCTGACATCATTGGCTCCGTTGCGACAGACGCTTTTGATAAGATCTGTTATAACTTGTTTAATAATGCTCTAAAATACTCATCAGAGTTCATTGAAGTGAATTTAGAGGCGGATAAACAGAAAAATATTGCTATATTGACGGTGAAAAACGACGGTGCATTAATTCCTTCGGAGGAAAGGGAAAGAATTTTCGAACCATTCAATCGCTTAAAACAAAATAAGAACATTCCAGGCAGTGGTTTAGGCTTGGCGTTAACAAGATCTTTGGTTTTAAAACATCAGGGCAGTTTAGTGTATGATGTTGAAAATTTTCAATGGAATGTATTCCGTCTAACTTTACCACTAAACCACAACTCAAACCAATAATTATGAATGCAAAAGCCAATTTATTAGTGGTAGATGACCATGCTGAATTACTTGAATTTATTGCAGATGACCTCAATGAGGATTACCATATCACCACAAGTACAAATGGAAATGAGGCCTTGGATCTACTTGCATCTGAATACTTTGATTTGATCATCAGCGACGTGATGATGCCCGAAATGGATGGCTATGAACTCTGCCAAAAAATTAAAGAAAACATCGCTTACGCACATATTCCTGTTATTCTATTAACAGCAAAAAATAGCATAGAATCAAAGATTCAAGGCCTGGAATATGGTGCTGATGCCTATATCGAAAAACCCTTTTCGCCCGCATTTTTACGGGCACAAATTGCCAGCTTGCTAAAAAACAGGATTAAAGTCAAGGAATTTTTCATCAAGAATCCGATGTCTCAAATCCAGCAAATCGGACAGAACCAAAACGATCAGGATTTCCTACTCAGGATAGAGGAAATCATTATGCAACATTTGGATGACCCGCAATTTAATGTCGATCGGATGGCGGATATACTTTGCATGAGCAGACCAACCTTGTATCGAAAAATCAATCTGGTATCGAGCCTGTCGCCAAATGAGCTAATCAATCTGACCAGGCTACGAAAAGCGGCAGAACTACTTAGTTTACGGCAATATAAAGTCTACGAAATTTCCAATTTGTTAGGCTATAGTTCGGCGACGCATTTTTCCAGAAATTTCCAAAAACAATTTGGACTCAGCCCGACGGAATTCCAGGAATCGCAGTCGAAATAATATTTTTCTCGGATGGTAGCTTCGGTTAAAATCGCGATTTGCGTTAAAGATGCACTCACCTTCAAACTGAAAATTTAACGACGGATTGTAGGTATCTGATTGAAAAGATCGCAAAGAACCTGTCTTGAAACACGTTCAGGCGGGCATTCTGAATTCAGTTATTCACAAAAAAACCAGATTCACTAGGATCTGGTTTTTTGCTATCCAATAAGGCAACTAAGACCTATTCTGTCCCAAGTTTACCTCATCTTGTTTGATATCCATTTTTTATATGGATGATACCCTTTCCTTCATTATGCTAAAATTTAAGGGATCTACCATCCTACCATTTGATATCCACGTATACACCCTCGGGACTATTTTCAAATTCCAGCAGATAGGTTTTTGTTTTCGTATCCCAATTTGCTTCTGCAAAAACTTCCTTTTTATCAACGACGAGACTCTTTGGTTTGCCAGGTAATAATATCCGCGAAATGCTGGTGGTATTGATCGGGCTTTTAGCCGTAAATGAGTATTGATGGCCAGTCGATTTTTCATCGTAAATACGACTTGCCGATGCCAATACCTGAGGCTTTTGTTTATTTGCAACATGATCTATATTGACAAACAGGCACTGTTCATTTGGCTGGATATTTTTAGAGGTAACAATTGGTAGAGCCGGATCAAAAAGATCGATTAAATTTCCCTTAACCTGATAAGGCTGATTACTCACACTCTCATCCAATACAGCGATCAGGTCATAAATACCCCTTGTCAATGTAAAATAGTTTTTAAATTGAAGTTTCCCGGATTTGCCCTTAGCTTCATAAAGACTTTTAGTCAGGTCCAACAGTTTCTGACTGTTGTTCGGCTTGACAACAAATTCTTTGGGATCTGAACGCAAAACATAAAAAGTACCTTTCCCGTAGCTATATTGTCCCTCCTTTGGCATTCCGCCACGCACGCCCATTTTTTCAAATAAATGATCTGATGGTCTTTGATATTGGTTGCCATTTGTGTTCCACCATTCCTGTACGGATTGAAAGGGATCGAGATCCGTTGCACAATAAATAAGTACGCCCCCATTTTTTACCCAGTCCGCAAGATACTGATGGGCCTCGGGAGCCAAGGGTTTCATATTGGAATAAGACATCAACAGCACCTTTGTCTCAGCTAGGGCATTCTTAACCCCTAAATTCTCCAGGTGAACTGTTTTAACGGGAACACCACGTTTTAAGAAAGGAAGAGCAAGTCCGTAAAAGTTGGCCAATTGTGGATCGTCATATCCGGCATGTGTCGGGAAACGTTGGAACATCAGTGAATTTGCCAGCAGGATGCTGATCCCTGTTGATCCGGACACTTTACTGGTCGTTTTGGGCATGCTATTCAGACTATTAATCATCACCTGCATCTGGGTCGAATAATGGCGTGGTATTTTTTCTTTTTGGTCACTCTTGGCACTTGTCTTATACAATCCTTCATAGATACGTTCAGGCCAGGGCATCACTTCATAGTCTGCAATATTGGGATACAAAAGTTGTGCAGTGAAAGTAGCCTGATAATTTTTCTTGTAATCAGCCCAGTCACGAGGCCAATCTTCGATCGGGTCCGTCAGGAAAAACATCTTTCGCCCAGTCGGTGCTGTCATAGATTCCATTGCACCGTACTCTAAAAATGCCGTTTCGAAAACACGTTCTTTCGCCACACCATTAAAATAATTAGGTTCACGTGAAGTCCCCGTCCATACCTGTGCGATATATCCATCGACACAGGGTAGCGAGGCCAAGCTTGCCTCAGGACTGACAATCATCCATTGTGAATAATTGATCAACGAGTGTGTGGGCACATAACATTTTACATCCATCCCTTTGGTTTTTCCATAAGATTTGGCATAAGTAAAGACTTCATTCAGTGCATTGAGGTACAAAGCGTACTTTAATTTATTGGATAAATAGGTATTCTCAGGCGATTCGTGCTGTGGGCGCCAATCAAAACCGTAATACTTTTTCCATTCCTTCTTAAATGATTCGCTATAACCTGCCCTTGCCCAGAATTCGGGTTCCTCCATGAAAATGGCATCAATCCCCGCATCAATAACACGTTTGACATGCATCTCCTTGATGTATTTCAAATAATTTTCAGTAGGAACAATATAAGGAACCATGTGACCATGCCAGATAGTATCACCTTTTACATCAACTTGTCCCTCATCGAGGTGCATTTTCCCATCCCATTTTCCCGTAAAATAATCCTGATATTCCCCCCAGGCAATACCCGTCATAAAATGCGTAATATATCCCCTATCACGCCAGGATTTTACCCGTTCTTCAAACGGAATTTTTCGGGATTTGTCGGAAGGATTTCCCCCGGTTCCATATATCATGACAGCATCTGCACGGTTGTCAATTGTAGGACGCCATTCTCGGGAGCTCTGAAAGGTCGTCTTTACAGGATCTCCTTTTTGAGCGGTCGCTGTGAACGTTGCCAGCAACAATAAAGCGAGTATATTCGTTTTTACCATAGTTTATCTTTTTTTTACCTACGAATAGTTATTGATTGAGCAGCCGCAATTGTTATTTTAAATAATCAGGTTGGCTCCTTTTTTATTGTCCCAATGGAACCGTCCTTTTTAAGATTCATTTTCATCCAAGAAACCTTAAAAAGGACGGTTCAACATGTGTATTGATTCTCTTATGGGATATCCACTCGTTTGGCTTCGTTGTAGTTCCACCTACGATTGCCCGTTCCACGGGGAGTATCATAGTTGATACGAGAGGCTGCACGAACAAAGACCGTACGACCCTTCGGAATTTCGCCAGTAGACACTATATCAATAACCTGCCCTAACTTTGTCTTGAAGCTGTCGCCATTGTATTCGATTTTGCTCGACCAGCGTTCATCTCGTGCACGATATCCAACCGTAGCGGAATAGCTAACAAAGAGCTGTATATCTGTAACATTTAAAAAATCTGCGTTATAATTTCCTAGTGGCTCGATCTTATCGCGAAAAAGCTGTTCAGTTACAGCACGGGTGACCTTGACTTTCGCTTTTATCTTTCCATTTTCAACAACTGGATCGCCAACCCATTCCACTTTAAGAAAGGGGTGAACTTCCATTTTTATTTCATGTGAACCATTCAGCTCCATATTTTTGCTATCGTCTGACAGTACCTTACCATCTCCGTCTGTACGTACTAAAGGAATAAATGGGCCATCAACGGTGATATTATAATTTCCCTTAAACAGTTTTGTATTTTGAAATGTTCCGTCAGCCATGCAATAGAAGTCAGGATTGTGTTCCACATTATCTCCCCAACTAAGCTCGGTCAATCGAACGCGGATACCTTCACTACCCTGATCGGTCAATACCGGTGCACCCGTTTGTGCGTCGACGACTATGCCCTTCAGTTCCACGGAGGGGGCCTCGTAGTTATCTGCCTCAAAAAGACTACACGAACTCAACATACATAGTATGCCCAGTGCGCTTAAAATGCTATTTTTCATTTGTTATACGTTTAGTGGTGGCTTGGACTTTTATAATTTAGTTCCACCAGTTATTGTTTTATTAAAAGTTCACTCCTTCCAAACAAGCAGTGTGCTGCGCATGTTAATGGCAGGACACTTTTGCTGTCTATCGATTAGGCTGTTGATCGATTTTCGGACTTTTAGCCACCTCGTCACCCGGTATTTCAAAATAATAATCTACAGGTGTGTACCGAAACGTTTTGGTGCTTACCCATTGGAAGCGTGCATCAAAGAAGTACTTCCCTGCTGCTGTGGAAAAAAACGGATACAATCCTCTGAATCTAAAATTCTCGTTGTTACTGTATAGATTCTTATCCTTTTGTGTTCCCCAGAAACCGTCCCGGCCTTCAAAATGCAGTACGCGCCAGCGACGTAAATCCCATTTCGCCTTATGTTCAAATGCAAGTTCCTTTCGACGCTCTCTTCGAATGATATTTCGGCCTGTATTATCTCCTGAAATTGTGCCGGCCAAAAGATCTGCTCCCGCACGAGTACGAATCTCATTGACGGCAGTCGTCGCTGTTTGCAGCAGGTCGCTTCCATCTGCCGGACTAGCGCCCAACATTTTGAGTTCAACGGCTGCTTCGGCGGCATTCAATAATACCTCCGCGTAACGCATCAAAATAAAAGGTTGGTCAGATTTCCCTTCTCCAACTTCTTTTGCTGGATTTGTATTGAGCCATTTACGTACATAAAAGCCTGTTAAGGTTGCTTCACCATTATCAAAGAATGGACCTTCGTTGCCAGCGGCATTCATTTTTTGCCCATTGTAATCAACTGTTTGTTGTCCACTACCATCTCTTGGACTCAGATACAAGGTTTTTGGTGATCCTGTGTAGGCACCCAACTGTTGATAGCGCGTGTCAGCTGTTGCATAGGAATAATCTGTAAACAGAGGTTTTACAGGAGTTTGACCAGTATAGACCCCTGCTCGTATATCCATTTTTCTTTGCTTGAAGATATCATCCGGAAAAATAACATAGGCACGTAATCTAGGCTCCGCATTTTTAAAGAAATCCATTGGTTTGTCGTACAACTTATATTCCCCTTCCCTGTTGCTTTGTCCAGTAGTCACTTTGACTGTTCCATCGGGATACTTGTCAAATCCATCAAACAATTCCATAAAATCTACTGTAGGACATGTTCCGGCAGAAAGTGGAGATCTAAATGTGAAGGGCGAGCTAAAGGCATCAAAACTATGTGTCAACGTTGGATAGACATATTCTTTGACGTAGATATTTTCAGGACTACTGAGGTCACTAAACATATCCACCATATTTTGATATTGTGCCTCTTTATCGTTCGCTGCCCATTTCTTTTTATAAAGTGAATAGCCACCTGCTGTCATCACCTGACGTGCAGCCGAATAAGCTTCTGCAAAATACCTTTGTGATGCTGCCTTTGCAGTGCTGGCGTCAAATCCGATGACACGGACACCCGTTTTTCGGCCTAACCCCGTCAGGCGCCCAGAAACCGTTTCGTTGTATTTGGCCACACTACCTGCATAGAGCATCGCCTCTGATTTAAAAGAAAGCGCGACATATTTATTGGAATAGCCAGATTTAGGACCTTTTGGAAGCATTAATTTGATTGCTTCATCATAATCTTTCAAGATCTGGTTCCAGGTCTCTTCTTCACTCGAGCGGGGTATCTCCAAGTTCTCCAAAGTATTCGGGTATTGTAGTTCCTTGGTCACCAAAGGAATTCCTCCAAAACGTCTTGCCATCGCATAAAACACGGTCGCCCGGACATAATATCCTTCCCCCAAGTAATGATTATAAAGTTCTTCTGAGAATTTGTCCCGGTAATTGGGCAAGGTTTCAATCAGATGGTTTGCATCGCGGAGCAATTCAAATGCTCTTCCCCAATAAGCGGTCCTTTCACCGGTAAAAGAGGTGCTGATACCATCTCGAGTCACAGCTTCACCGGTTCCTTCAATGCCTATGGCTGCTAACCAGCCATTGAATTCAATCCCCCATTGTGCCATGTATTTGAAATCTTCAAAAGGCATCAGACTGTACATCCTGGCCATATAAATATCCATACCGGCTGGTGTGTTCAATAGGTCTTGATCCGTTACAATATTTTTAGGTGTAATATCTAGATCAGCACAACCTGTAAGTCCGATTGAGCCAGCTAGTGATAGTATAATGAGTATTTTTTTCATTGTAATATTTTTTGTGGGTGCTAAAAAGTAAGCGATAAACCTAACGTATAGGTTTTATTCAATGGATACATACGACCTAGGTTATCATCAGGATGCTCGGGGTCAACAAACCGTACGCCTGTCATCGTAAATAAGTTATAGGCATTGGCGTAAACACGTAATCGCATCGATGAGGAAGGTTTTAAATTCGAAATGGTATAGCCCAATTCGATACTCTTTAAGCGTAAGTAGGCTGTGCTAACCCGATTGAATTCAGAATTTGATTTCGGGTATCTACCTGTAAAACCATAGTAGCCTTTCACCCATTCTGTCGCTGGATCATAAGGATCCGCCATGGGATTGACAGGATGCCAACGATCAAGGTACTGCTCCAACGTTCCGCCACCATTCGATCCCCAGATTGCATAAAGTGGTTCTTTGTATTCCATAGAGCCCAAAGCCGATCCCTGAAACAATATATTCATATCGAAATTCTTGTAAGCTGTTTCGAGATTCATACTATAATTAAGCCACGGAGTCTGGTCGAATGCAAAAGGATGTTCGTCCTGACCGTTAATTTCGCCATCACCATTCCAGTCCAGGTATTTATAGTCTCCGGGTAAGACATCACGTTCCTTATAAATCGGGTAACTCCAAATATCTCCCCAATTCTCAAATCTTCCAGCCGATTCATAACCAAATTGAATCCCTTGATATCTATTGTTGAAGTTGTCATTGCGCCAACGGTCATACGAGTTTTTATAGGGACCATTTTGGACAGCGGTCAGGTACTTATTTCTAGTTACAGTCGCTATAGCCCGAACATTGTATGAGAAATCATTGATTTTATTGTGATGCTTCAGTTCCAATTCCAATCCCATATGGCGATCGCTATTGGCATTTTCCATCGGGGCCGTTGCACCGATTACGGTTGGAAATTCACTCGTGCGGCGTTGAAATAGCCCCGACCGTGTGCGTTCAAAATAGTCCAATGTAAAACCAAACAGCCCATTCCATCCCTCGAAATCTAAACCAACATTGAATGTTTTGGCTTTATACCAAGTAATTGATTCGTTGGCGATAGCTTTCCGACTTACACCGGTGATATATTTATCACCAAAAATATATCCTGGAGCATATTGATTATTATAGCCATTTTCAGCATTTCCACTCGTCGCTGGATAAACATAGCCGGGTACCCAGCCAAAATCCCAGGACGAGGATAAGTCATCCCCTAGCACGCCATAGCTACCGCGGAATTTTAGTTGATTGACAAAGGAAAGCGCGTCAATAGATTTGAAAAATGGTTCCTCGGATATCCGCCATCCCAAGGAAGCCGAGGGAAAAAATCCCCATTGATGTCCTTTGGCAAAACGGGAGGATCCGTCATATCTAAATTGAAATTCGGCAATATATCTACCCGCAAAATCGTAATTAACCCGTCCGAGCAGGGCCGACTTTGCTTCATTATAATAATCACTGATACCACCATACATGGAGGTCATTTGACCATCTTCTACACCTGCAAGCAATTGGTCGGAACCAAAAGCAAGATTTTTCAGTCCATAGAAGTTATCGCCATCGTTCTTTTGTGATTCCCAGCCAACAAGTCCGGATACTTTATGTTGATCGCCAAATGTACGATCGTAATTCAATATCAACTGGCCTAAGACCTGTTGTTTATCAAAAAACTCCCGTTTCATTTGATTTGGGCTACTTAAGTTATAGAGTTTCTGATCATATTTACCCGTTGTTTTATTCAAGGCATACTGATAATACTCCTTTCTGAATAGGGAATTGTTATCTGCACGGTAATCATAGCCAATCAATGCCTTTGCCGAAAACCCCTGAAGCGCGGAGGATAAATTACTTAGGTCATAATTCAATGCCGCTGAAGTCTGGAAAGTTTTCTTTTTGAATTTTCGATAGCCTGAGATGTCCGCGTCCATCATGGCTACGGTATTTTGTTCCAAATCCAGCCCTTCATAATTTAACAAGGTATTTTCGGGATCTGCATACGCAGCAAACAACATCCCCTGTTTCCAATAGTTTCGAATAATGTCAACCGAACTTGTATAAGGATTATTTTGCTGATCAGCCATCCCACTGATGTTCAAATCCAATTTCAATCCCTTGGCCAATTCTGCCGAGATATTCGAACGCAAATTGTATTTATTGTAGTTGAGATCACCCGATTTAAAGAAGCCTTGCTGATAGGAATATCCACCACCAATATAGTACTGCACCTTATTGCTTCCGCCCGAAAAACTAATGTCGTGCTGCGTCTGTGGTGCATATTTTGAAAAGATCAATGAAGTCCAATCCGATGAGCGGCGTGTTCCATTTCTGAAATCTTCAAAATCTTTTTCGGTATACACAGGACTTCCACCATTGATGTTGTTCATGGATTTCTCATTGTAGATCGTCATTGCACTGATTGCATCGGCCAATACGGGCATACCAGAAGGTTTTTGAAAAGTATAGGAGCCATTATAACTGACTGTGGTCTTTCCTTCTTTTCCCTTTTTTGTTGTGACCAACACCACACCATTTGCTGATCGTACACCATAAATGGCTGCGGATGCATCTTTTAGAACCGAAACCTCTTCAATATCGCTCGGGTTCAGGCGCTGAAAATCTTCGCTTGTACGTGGTACCCCATCGATCACGACTAGCGGAGCTCCGAGACCACGTATATCGAAATTGGCACTATAGGCTCCCGGTTCCGCACTTTTCTGCCATACGCGAACCCCGGGAATGCGTCCTGCCAACATATTTTGTGGATTTTCATTCTTCGTCTGCCTCATTTCCGTCCCCTTCACGGACGCGATAGCACCAGTCAGTGATTGCTTCCGCTGCGTACCATAACCGACGACAACAACGGTCTCCAATTGCGTATCATCGTTTTCCAGGACAACATTAATGGTGGATTTCCCATCCGTAATCTCTTCCTTCGCGCTAAAACCCAGCGATTTAAACAAAAGCTTCTTTCCTTCCGGAACTACGATCGTATAACTACCATCTGCATTGGTAGTAGTTTCCACACGTGTACCCGCATGCTGAACAGAAACCGTTACCCCAGCGATAGGCTTATTATTACTATCAAGCACTTTTCCACTGACATTTTTCTGCTGCGCCCAACTCATGGACGGAATACCCAGCGCCATCAGCACAAGCAGTGTGCTAAGTCGCCGCCTTGATTTCCCTAAATCCTTTTTCATATTTATAATTTGGTTTTAAATAGTGATTAAGCTATCTGATGTATTTTCATAGGCTCGCAAGCCCGGTTTTATTGGTATTCGTTTTTAGTATCACAATTGTTTACCTCGATCTTTTTACTTTATCTTGCTATTTTTCGATCTGGTATTGGGACAACATGGCATACTGTGCCGCATAAGTGAACATGAACATTCCCTCCAGGTTATTTTTGTCTTTGTCTGTATGCCACCCACCAAGAAGATCTGGTGGCAATAAACCGGAACGCAAAAAATGGGCATATCCATAGTCCAAATTCTGCTGGAAGGAGTCCATATAACTTTTGGCTTTTTCGAAGACAGGAGAAATCTGAAAAAATCCTCTTAGTAATACGCCGTTAAACCAATTGTTGAACCCATCGGAAGCATAGGTATAATACGCAGGTACCTGTGATCCTAGTTTGGCAAAGTATTGAAAACTGGCATCGCTCAGCTTCTTTCCATCCTCCAAATAGACCTTAGATCGGGTCGCACGGTACAGATCAGCGGCCCCAGAAATCATGGTTCCACTGTTATAGGAAAATGAGGTTCCAACAGCTTTCCGTAATTGGGTATTTTTGCGATACTTTATGCCATTGACGATTTCGTAGACAATACTGCAATCTGGATAGCAGTCTCCCATCATATCATCGTAAACACCTTTACTATTTAATAAATGATCTTTTTGCCAAGCATAAATCCTTTTAGCAAAATCCAAATAAAAATCAGCCTTTCGCAGCATTTTAGAACGACGCGACTGCCTATCTCCGGCATCGATATAGTTGTATGTGATCTGATCGTTCTTTTTCTTATAGATTTCATGTAGCCAAACCAATGGACTGATCATAGGCGCGTTGCTACAAGCATGTTTGGTCACGTAGCCCGGTCCCCAGGGAATTCCACCATTTTCATTGCCCTTATCATCTAGGGTGCAGTCCCATCCATCCAATACATAGGTTGTTAGGTATTCTGCCTCCTTTAAATAGCGCTCTTTTCCTGTCAGGTGATAGGCTTCAATCAGTTCCCGAATCAACCACATTTGATCGTCATAGACATTTAATACCCCAGTTACATTTGCTGCCCCCTTTGCCTTTGCACGATCCACAGCATACACTGTCCAGTCTCTGCTCTGTGTAAAAGAAATAAGATTAAATGTTCCTAAATAATAAGCGGCATTTTCGTGAAGCTGGACCAATAAATCCACATAACGCTTGTAATGTTTGTCAAATAGGTTATGATTCCCTCTTTCTTTTTGAGCTTTAAGTCCATGTAAAATTGCATTGACAGCCTCTATCGAAGCGGAGTACATCCATACACTTGCCTTTTCCTCCGGACGCACCTTCGTATCGGGATTATAGAAACGATGCATAGACTGTCCATCTGCGGAGAAATAAACTTCCATTGACCGGTCCAAGAGCGCCATCGCCCGTACTAAGTTCTGATCTTGCCGAGCCTGATCACTTTTGATATTGTCAACGGAAAAAGAAATTCGGATTTCAGCTTGAACCTGCCGCACCATCACCATGGATACGGAAGCAACAAAAATAAATTGCAGCTTTTTAAAGACTTTCATAAGTAAGATTTCGATTTATAATTAGTTCGAATTTCTACCGAAAATATAGGCAGGAATTCTAACGCAAGGTAAAGCTGACTGATTAATTTTTGGGTTAAAATTGGGTTAAAAGGCAAAAATAAAACGATAACCCTCTATTTTATTTCCTTATATCCTATGATTGGGAAGACTAATACAAACAGCAATTGTAACACAGCTTTTATTTTATTCAGCGCATTTTTTTGCATACTTTTAAGTCCTGTAAGATATTGATAAGGGATATACTAACCGTTACTATATTTCATAAAAAGCCGACAGCAGACAAATTATTTTAAACAGGTCTTTGTCGATAACTATTGGTTTAAGTTTTTTTGATTGCACTATGCGACCCTGTATATTATATATTATTTTTTTGCTCTTAACTCCCCTACTTTCCCGATCGCAGGGGCTCAAATTTAGAGGTGGGCATGAGCCTATAGACAAACGTACCTCCTACGAGTTATTTGACAAAAGGGCGATTTCATTTGAACAGGAGTTTACGCTAAAGTTTCAACTTTCCATTTATTCATCCAATTCATTGGGAAATATCTTCCGTGTTAAGAATAAAGACAATAACACGGTTTACAATTTATTTTATGATGAGGAGGCCGGTAATTGTATTTTCCGTCTGAACGAAGAAGGTAAAAGCAGTCTAATCATCGCAAAAATAAATCAGCAACAATTATTCAAGGAGGAATGGATCACGATTCAGTTGACCTTCGACCTGCATAAGCAATTATTTAAGCTTCAGATACAAAATCAGATTTTTCAATCACCAAAAGTGAAATTACCCTCTCAGTATAGTCCTCAAGTGATTTTTGGAAAAAGTGACTATCTGATCGATGTTCCGGCCATGTCTATCAAAAATGTGCAGATTGGAAATACGGCCAAAAGCTATCTATTCCCATTAAAAGAAAGCACAGGTACTGTTGTACAGGATGAAAATGGGGTTGCTTATGGCTCCACTACAAACCCAACCTGGCTCATTGTGGATTCTTACAAATGGAAAAATCTCTTTGCAAGCAGTTCCTTCTCACAAGCTGGTTCCAACTACAATCAACGGACCAAAGAGATTTATTATTTCAATCAGGATTCTATCACCATATACAACATAAAGACCAATCAGACGAAAAAACGGACCTTTCAGAAACCATGTCCCGTAAAATTGGTTTTAGCAAACAATTTTATAGACGTTACGACAAATAAACTGTATGTCTATGAACTTTTCTATACCCAGCCCTATCAAGGCCCTACGGTAGCCAGCCTTGATCTGGAAACTTTCGAATGGAAGGTCGAAAGTGACGACCTGATGAGGAAAGAATTAAATCATCACGGTTCTTTTTATGATGCACAACAGCGACAATTCTATCTTTTCGGTGGTTATGGAAATATGGCTTACAGTGGCGAATTTAGGCGCTACGACTTGGACTCCAGCAAATGGCAAACTGTTGACGGATGGACAGGCGATAAAATTTTCCCACGCTATTTTCTTTCGGCTGGCCAAGGGAGTAATAATCGAATCGCTTATATCTTTGGAGGTATGGGAAATGAATCCGGGGAGCATATTGTAGGTCGAAAATATCTCTATGATTTCTATCAAATAAATTTGGACACCAAGGAAATTACAAAAAAATGGGATGTCCTTTGGAAAGATAAGCATATCGTGCCTGCCCGTGGTTTGGTGTTCCCCGATAGCAGCCATTTTTACGCCTTATGTTATCCGGAATATCTAACGAAGTCCAATATCCAATTGTATCGCTTTTCCGTCAAAGATGGAAGTTTTGATATCCTAGGGGACTCTGTTCCGATCTATTCAGATAAAATAAGTACACATGCCCAACTTTATTATGATCAACAATTAGGTAGGCTTCTGGTACTGGTCCAAGAATCAAAAGATGATATACAGTCAACCTTAAAAGTCTATTCCTTGAATATGACGCCGATAACTCCTAACGAATTAAATGGAGTTCCACTGGCTGGATCCAACCGCAAAGTATTCTTACTATTGTTGTTATCTACGATTTGCGGAGTTGGCCTCTATTTCTTTTGGCAGCGAGGTAGGCAAAAGCGAAAAATAGCAAGCGTAGCTGAAAAAAGAATCCTGCAGGTTCCACGGATTGCAGATACTGGAATCCCACAAACAATACAAAAAGACGAGTTTATACGGGCAAATGCAATTTTCCTGTTTGGTGAGTTCCGTGCTTTTGACCGCAACAAACGTGATATCTCTCATTTGTTCAGTACAAAGCTGAAACAGGCATTTTGTCTTATCCTGTCTAACAGTGCTGGTATTAGTTCACCATATTTCAGTCAGATCATGTGGCCCGACAAATCAGAAGACAAGGTAAAGAACTCAAGAGGAGTCACGATCAATCATTTACGAAAAGTGCTGAGTGAGTTTGCTGGGATTGAACTCGTATACAAGCAGGGAAGATTCCTTATTGAACATAGCGCTGAATTTTATTGTGATTACGTAGATTACATCCAGTTGCTGGCAAACCCTTCGGCTGCTTATGAAAGTAGATTAATTCAGATCATTCAAAGGGGAAAATTCTTACAGGGGTTGGATCTGCCTGTGTTTGATGCATTGAAGACCGAGGTTGAACAAAATTTATTACCCATTTTACTGACGGAACTTCATAAAGCTGACATTGCTCATCTGCATAAAAAAAGCATTGAGATTGCGCATACGATATTCTTATTGGATCCGCTAAATGAACAAGCATTATTTTCCGAAATGAAAGCGATGTTTGCTTTAAATCAGCACAATGAAGCCCGCATTAAATTTCAGCAGTTTTGTCTCAACTATAGACAGCTAATGAACGAAGACTTCCCTTACAACCTGGATAAAATGATATAAATAAGCCCCACCATATACTGCTGTATGGTGGGGCTTATTTATTATTATCACCAAGAGATTTAGGCAACCAATTCCTCGCGATGACGTTTTACAAATTGTTTTTTAAGCAGGTATAGTTTATAATAATCATATAAACCTATGATAAGCAAAACAAAACAAACCACATAAAATGTTTTATTAGACAAGTAATTAAAGGAGATTCCACTGAGTAGTCCTCCCATTACATAACTTGTGACAATGGTCAGTAACAAATGAAACTTATCCACCAAATCTTTATTGCTTCTATTGGCTTCTTTGGTGAACATGGATATTAGTATCGCTAGATCGGTCGTCAATCCGGTCAAATGTGTTGTCTTTACAACTGAATTGGATATACTCGCTGTCAATCCATTTTGCAGTCCCATCGCAAACAATAAGGCCCCAACCAATATCTCGGTTTCCTTGAGTGAATCTTCGTAGAAAACATCGAGATATATCCCTACAAACAAAATACTTAATATCTCCAGCACCAGGGGTATCGAATGTGTCAGGTATGCACTGAACTTTCCTTTACCATGGATGATAATTAAGTTGGAAAGCATGCTTCCTGTTAAAAACAAAAGGATCCAAAACAAAACGACAGCACCTTGATACCAGTTTCCTTTTGCTATCTCCTGTGCAAAAACAGCATAATATCCTGTTACATTTGATGTAAAGGAAAAAAACACAATCACTGAAGCGACGTTAACCATACCAGCAGAAAATGCCGTTAGTCCACCCAGCTTAATGTTATCTTGAATGGTCCTATGATTGCTATATTTTCTTAGCATATTTTTCCTTTCCTCCTTTTTTCAGCACGATACGCGCTATTCCCTTGGTCTGCATATCCAAATTGAGATGCAATACCAGCTGATTTTTGTTCAGTTTCTGTATAACAAAACTCTCCACAAGCTCGTTATTTTTTCGAAGTTCAAGGATATGGCCCCTTCCTTTCAAAAACCAGTTATACTGTTTGTCCTTATGATGGGCGACAAAATTCTTTTCACCCATTTTTTCAAAATGCCATAAACCGTCCTGTAAGGGCGGCAGATGGGCAATAGCAGCATCTTTGATACCTTCATGAATAACCGTCTGTTTTTTGAATATTGGCGATTTCTCCACTTTTTCAAAGTACCATCCCTGTTCTTCCCACTCGCCTTCTAAAAGCCTTTCAGGATTTTCGTAAAGCATAACCATCGATGATGCCCCCAGAAGCAACAATGCCAAAAAGACAAAATTGAATCTTGCTAGTATTTTTCTTTTAGTAGTTAACATCCCATTTTTTATTAAAAAATAAATCCCCCAAGACACTTCCTCCAGTTTTATGCATTGCTGGTTTTTCGACAATGGCTACACGTTTACGCTTACTTTCGTTGAGGTGCAACAAAGCCTGTCCAACATCAAAGAAATGTCTCGTTCTTTTTTCAAATTGATAATCTGTTGGAATCTTGACCTCGTCAATCCGGGCTCCATTCAGATAATGATGTAAATAATTGGGATTGTCCGTACCGATAATATCTGCGTAGATATTAAGTTTACGATTTTCGTATCGGTGGCAGATCATTTGACAGGCTTTCAAAAAATCCTCTGACTGAAGGTCGTTGAGTTGATCCTCTAGTTTGATTCCTAATAATTCGCTGATTGAGGTGCTACTTTTATTTCCATAAACCAAAATAACGTCAAGCTGTTCAGCCTTCGACTGCTCAATACTATGGATTACAAAAAAAAGTGAATCAATTGTAAAATCACTTGGAATCAATACGCGTGTCGCTTTTGCCATACCCAATTATTTTTTTAACAAAGTTAATGGGTGCACATGGCAACGGAATGAAGCTAGAATTAGCTTTCCATTAGAATTTTAAGAGACTTATTAAAATGAGATTAAAAATAATAAGGAAATTAAAATGGGATTAAAACCGAATGTAAGTTGGCAATTCAATCTCTACAGTCGTGCCTTCCCCAACGACGGAATTGACCTTTAATGTCCCACCGTGGAGCTTTATTATATTTCTTGCTAAGGGCAGGCCAATGCCGTATCCATCTATTCCATTGGTATTGGATGCCCTAAAATAAGGATCATAAATATATCCCAATTCTTTTGACGGGATCCCGATACCCTTATCTTTTATCAGGATAAACACTTTATTGTTTAATGCGCCCAAGGCGATATAAGCAGTCCTATTGGAGGAATACTTACAGGCATTACTAATGATATTGGATAATGCAAGCTGGAGTAAAATAGCATTTCCATTGACTTTGAGTCGCATACTGTCATCGGGCAGCAAACTAAAATCTGTCGTAATTTTAAATTTATCATTGATGGCTTTAACAGTCAACTCGGCATCCATAACAATCTGGTCTATACGAACAGGATTAAATGTTGTTGAATTGCTTACAAAACCAGTGCGGGCCAACATCAAAAGCGCCTTGGTCTTTTTTTCTAAATGCTCTGCAGATTCTATAATTTTACATAAGGTACGTTGATATTCCTCAACTGTTCTTTCTTTGGACAGTGCTAAGTCAGCCTGTCCTATAATCGAAGTCAGGGGTGTATTCAATTCGTGTGAAGCATTACTGATAAAATTTTTCTGGGTTTCAAAAGAGGTTTCCAAACGTGTCAGCATGCTGTTGAATGTAAACGCCAGATCATGGAGCTCCCCCTTATATTTTTCTTCATCCAGGCGCTTATCCAGATTCTCAGAGCCAATCTGCTGGACTTCCTTCATCATGGTCAGGATAGGTTTTAGAAATGAACGTTTCATGAAGACAGAAACCACCAAAATAAAAAGAATACCCAAAATCAGACTAATAATAAGCAGATTACGTAGATAGGCCAGGTGATGCGTGTAGAAGTAATTTTCCGCCGATGCGCCGACAATATAATGCTTATTGTTTTTTGAAAAGTACTTTGTCGAATAGAATTGGTGCCCTGCTTTAAAATTTGATGTTCCGGTCTTGTTGATTTTATCCCACAATTCAGAATAGAATCCCTGGCTTTGAACAATTTTTCCATTCTTATCAAATTCAACCAAAAATTCATGCTGATTGTTCAGACTTTCTATAAAGTCCAGACTCCATTGATCTGTTTGCGAAGCGGATTTACTATTGAGGAACTTTTCTGCTGCAATATTTCTTCGCAGATCCAGGCGTTTATAAAAATCGGTGAAAGCAAAGTTTGTGATGGAGTAAAAGATAAAGCCAACGAAACAGCTGACATATATAACTAATATTGCTATGAGATAGATGAGTTTCCTATTGTAATTATTCATTTTAACCTATTCAGTCTTCTTAATCTATTCAGTCTTCGATTTTTAACACATAGCCCATTCCGATAACGGTATGAATGGCCTTTTTGCTCGTTACCTTCTCGATCTTCTTCCGCAGGTAATTAACATATACATCAACGACATTTGATCCGATGTCAAAATTAATTCCCCATATTTTATCCAATAACTCACTGCGCTCAAATACTTTCTTTGGGCTTTGGATAAATAATAAAAGTAAACGATACTCTGTACTGGTCAGGTTAAGTTCTTGACCTTCACAATAGGCAACTTTCTTATAATCATCAATCGTTAGAAATCCATAACTGAATGTATCTTTTGGAGGCTGTGCTTCGCGTTGGGTCGCCTGAACAATGGATTGCTGTCTACGGATCAATGAACGTATTCTGGCTTTAAGTTCGATTAACTTAAATGGTTTAGAAAGATAATCATCAGCGCCATTATCAAGACCAAGCACAACGTTTTCAGGGGTTCCTAGTGCCGTAAGCATCATAACAGGCAAATCGGTATAGCCCCAATGTCTGATCTGTTTGCAAATATCAAGTCCGTTGGTGCCAGGCAAAAGAATGTCCAAAAGAACAAGGGCTACATCTTGTTTGGCCAATAGTTGCTCAAGCCCTTCGGCACGCCCCAAATGAATGACCTTATAACCTTCTTCGCCCAATCCCTGTACGATCAAATCCGCAACGTCTTGCTCATCTTCAACCAGAATAATTTTTTGCTCCTCCATATGCATCATAATGTGTCTTTCCCGTTATCGCTCATCGCCAAACCATAAAAATACTGTTTTGATCCTACAGACACAAATCTCTTGCCCAAGATAAACTCGGAGGTCACAATAGATACATCAAAAAAATGATGCTTTTACCATTATCTCATAATAAACAGAAGTAAAAAACTGAAAAACTAGATTAGCTCAAGCAATGAAGCGATAGCAGTGGTCTTGTGGTTGTCTTATTTATGAATTGACCTCCTCGTTCTCTTTGTGTCGTTCACTGGCAGATTTATCTTCTGAAACACCGCTTTTCCAATAAGAATAGGCATAAAGTTCCTCCCTTTTCCATGCAAGATCCTTACGCAGGTAATTGCGTATCTCCCGAACGGTAGAATACTCGGCAGCAATGTAAGCAAAGCGATCTGTCTGAGGAAGAGATTTTATCTTCACCAGATCCGCCAACAGACTACCTTCTTGTGGAGCATCATTATGCAACCAGATAAATTCTATATTCGCTTTCGTATATAATTTTTGTACGTCCTCCCGACCATGCACCTCAATGATGCAGGTTCCTTTTGCTGATGCTGGTAAATTTTCCAATATTGCACCTAATACCGGAAGTGCCGTTGCATCCCCCGCTAATAGATAGTTTTCTGTCAGTGGAAATAATTCGGTCTTACCAGCTCTCATAAGGACACCCAATACATCCCCTGGCTTAGATCCTATTGCCCAGGCAGATGCTGGTCCTTCATCCCCATGTGCAACGAAATCTATCCAAATTTCATTACGTCGAAGATCTATCCCCCGATGCGTATATGTACGTACTGTTGGCCGAATACTGTCGTCCATTGGTTTCCATTGTCCCTTTTCAAAATCAAATTCCGGAAAATAGACTTTATTCAATCCCAAAGGGGGAATCAGAATCTTATTGTTAACACCGATAGTTGTGTCCGCGATTTCTGGGACAGCTTCTCCTGTCAGATAAATCCGGATATAATGTGGGGTCACATATTCTTTTCGACTAACAGTCAATTCAGCTTGTATAATTTTCGCTTCAGCTCTACCCATGGTTTTATAAAATTTAAGGATAAATGATCTATCAATTTTTTAATAGCTATTCTTAGCCCGCATTGTAGGTCGGGTAAACTATCTGTATGTCTTTTTTAATTTACTTGGTGGAAATCCAAATTTCCGTCTAAAAGCATCTGAAAAATGACGCTGATTTTTATACCCAATGGCATCAGATACTTCACCTATGGTCATGTTTTTGTCTAAAATGAGCTTTTTGGCATGTTCCATTTTTGCATCATTCCAAAAACCGAAAACTGTCGTACCAAACAACTCCTTAAACCCCTTCTTTAATGTAAACTCATTTGTCCCGACCAGATGGGCCAGGTTGACAAGTGTATTGTTTGAATCCATATTATCCAGTAAAAATTCACGGACCGCATAGATTTTATCAACATCAGGCTTTCTGAGGGTCGTGTTCGAAACGTTGTTGTCGGCTAACTGCTCCAACTGAAGCAGCAATAACTCCATGATCTTGGCTTCGAGAAATATTTTTTTAAACACCCCCTTACGTTCACAATTTATGATACTATCAATAAGAGTATGCATTTCATGGGTAATTCTTCTATTAATATCTGTCAATAAGCCAGATTTTCCCTTTTCAATAATATTTCTGAAGTCATTAAATAAGATGGAATTATCGGGTAGGAATTTCTTAAAAAAATCTGGAGACAAATTTATCTCACATAACTGGAATTCTTCACATTCCCATTGCATCTGACCACAGATCGAATTGCCGTAAAGGATATTGTGCTGGCAAGTTTCAAAATCTATGGTAGCGGCTAATGTCTCCCCAGCTGCCCGACTTCTACCCTTCAATGCAAAATGCATTTCGACCGTCTCAAAGTCACTTTCAAAACGAAATAGTATCCGTTCATACAGATTTGCATGACCAAAGCCAATATGAATTCCATCAAAAAAGATCTCTTTGTAATAGCCATCACCAAATGGAGCGCCCAGCTGTGTGACGCATTCCTGGATACCGGCATCCATTGAAAAGAAAGTCTGTGGATAGTTTTTTTCCAATAATAAACTAGCCGAATCAATATCATAAAGTCTTAATCCCATTCCATATTTCATTAAGGTTCAACTATTCCTTTTCACGGACTTTTTACTCCTCATTACATACCCAACAATGGCACTATACCTAGTATCTTTGGCTAAATTACAATTTATTTAGAATGATTCTTAATTATTTAATACAAATAAGTACATGCAAAAGAAAAAAATTGAAACTAAGCTGTCATTAATTCAGGATATAGACAGCCTGCTACGCCCAGATAGCATTTATAATAATATCAAAATGGGCAATCCGCTAGCTAGTAAGTTGGACGTTATTCTTGCAGCGGAGAAAGCCATGGTACTGGACTTCGCCTGGGAGTTTCCGAATGGTCTGGACACCTTTGTTGATGATGAACGCTATCCACTTTCGGCCGATCAAAAGCAACGTATCAATTTGGCCCGTATATTTTTAAAAAATGTGCGAAATACGACATCTGAGGCTAATATTTCGAGTTCTGATGTATTTTAGTGATTTATCTGCTGGGAGTAGAAAAAGGATGATAAGCAAAATTTAACCCCATTTGAAGAGTCAAATGGGGTTAAGCAAAGCATGTAAACTTAGGGTCTATTCGGTGATTTTTAGCTGGCCACGGTGCTCTGTCAACCAATTTTTGGCAGTAGCTGCTTTATCTCGCGTTCCCTCCATTTGTGCCAAGAGATCTGCCATTGTTGCATCATCAAAATGGATCTGTGAAAAGAGGCTTGCCAATTCTGGTTGATCTTTGCGGAAGTCTCTGCGTGCAAAGATTTTAATCTCTTCAGTGCTACCCAATGTTTTTTTTGGATCATTTAAAAACTTCAATTTCATCTTAGCAAACATCCAATGGGGCTGCCAACCCGCCACAACAATCCATCTATGGGCTTTAATTGCATTCTGTAGCTCAGTAATCATCGCTACCGTGGATGAATTTACGTGTTTATAGTTCAGGTTATAGTCTTTGATAACCTGATCCACAGCCCTTGTGATCCCCGCACCTTTTTCGATCCCAATAATTCTATTATCGAACTGCGCTTCGTGTGCTTTCAATTGCTCGATATCATCAATGGATACATAATCGGGCACAACAAGACCATTGCGGGCGGAAGCATAACTCGTACCGATTTCCTGTAGCTTTGGGAACTTCGCTACCTTAGCGCCATGTGTTAATGGCAGCCAAACATCCATATACAGATCTGTATCGCCATTATTCATCGAAGCCAAGATCATATCTGGGGTAGCACGCTGTATCACAACATGGTAACCTTTCTCCTCCATGATCACTTTGGCAATATAGGTCATTGCGACACCCTCTGCCCAACCGTCAACCATACCGATATGAATGATATTCTTATTCCTGCTACTGTTACAACCTGAAAACAAAAATACCAGTATCCAGATTCCTATTAACTTAATTTTCACCATTATTTATTTCTTATTTACAAAACCTTGTGTTATTCGGTCGAGTATAATTGCCAAAATCACGACAGACAGACCGCTTTCAAATCCAAGGCCAATATCCAGGTTGTTTATTCCTTCGAGAACCCTTTCACCCAAGCCTCCTGCAGCAATCATCCCAGCGATAACAACCATTGACAACGATAACAATATCGTTTGATTGATCCCCGCAAGAATTGTTTTGGTCGCCAAAGGCAACTCCACCTTAAATAAAATCTGCCGATTGGTTGCTCCAAATGAACGGGCAGCCTCAACAATATCCTTCGGTACCCCATCAATACCCAGCGTGGTCAGGCGAACCGCCGGGGGCATTGCAAAAATGATCGTAGCAAAGGCACCGGGTACTTTTCCGATACTAAAAAACAGTACTGCTGGTATCAGATAGACAAAAGCAGGCATCGTCTGCATTAAATCCAATAAAGGCCGAATGATCTTTGCTGCAAATTTATTTTTGGCCGCCCATATCCCTAGCGGTACAGAAATAAGTAATGCTGTCACCGTCGCGACCAGCACCAAAGCCAATGTCTCCATTGTTTCCGTCCAAAATCCCATCAGATAGATCAATGTCAATCCCAGGAATGTGGTCAGCGCAACGCCTTTACCGGATTTCCACCAGGCCAATGCTGTAAAAAGTGCGATCATCACGAAAAACGGAGTCGCGATCAATAACCATTCAAGACCAAGAATAGACGTATTTCCGGTATTTTTGATCAGGTCAAAAAATGGTTTCAGATTGTCTGTCAACCAATTGACAGCGATGGTTATATATTGTCCTATGTCGATTACTTTATTCATACCTATTGATTATTTGCTTGCTCTTTTAATTCTATGATTTCCTCTTCGTTGTATTTGGTCGCCTCAATAATTAATGAAGTCTGGGTTACGATTCCCAGTAAACGGTTGTGTTCATTGACCACAGCAATGGGCGATCGTACTTCTGATATCAGAGGTAACATTTCTTCCACAGTCACTTCTTTTGATACGGTAGGAACATTTGCGTGAATGATGGCCTCAACGGTCGGTTCTTTGCGTTTGGCCGACTGGATCACTTCATTAATATGGACAAAACCAAAAAAATGATCATGCACATCCACGACAGGTAATATATCTATACCTGAAGCACGCATTTTGCGCAGAGCACCCTCGGGACCATCTTTTTTGAATCGTACAACAGTCGGTTTTTCAAACATCAGGGAGCCTGCGGTAATAATTGCTTTCCGATCCACTTTTTCGACAAAAGCTTTTACATAATCACTTGCTGGGTTCGTCAGAATATCCTCTGCAGTACCAATCTGTTCAATTACTCCGTCTTTCATAATGACGATACGATCACCCAATTTGATGGCTTCATCAAGGTCATGTGTAATAAAGACAATAGTTTTCTGTAGCGTGTCCTGCAGTTCAAGCAGCTGATCCTGCATTTCAGCTTTGATTAGCGGGTCCAGTGCCGAAAACGCTTCATCCATCAGTAACACTTCAGGATCATTGGCCAAAGCCCGAGCCAATCCTACGCGTTGCTGCATCCCGCCGGAAAGTTGAGCTGGCAGCTGCTGTTCAAAGCCGTTCAATCCAACAATATCAAGAGCCTTTTGTGCTTTTGCCTCACGTGATTCTTTGTCCTCACCTCTTATTTCCAATCCAAATGCAGCATTACTCAGTACAGTGTGGTGTGGCAGCAAGCCGAATTTTTGAAAGACCATACTCATTTCTGTCCTGCGCACTTCCAAAAGCTCTTTATTATTTTTCCCGGTAATATCTTCGTCATTGACAAATACCTTTCCTGAGGTAGGCTCATTCAATCGGTTTAAACAACGAAGTAAGGTCGATTTGCCGCTTCCCGAAAGCCCCATAATCACAAAAAACTCACCCTCATAGATTTCGAAATTTGCTTTGTTAATTCCTATTGTACAAGCCGTCTTTTCCAATATTTCTTTCTTCGAAAACCCCTCGTCCAATAATTTCAAAGCTTGTTTTTTTTGTTTACCAAAAACAATGGTTAAATCTTCAACTTTTACCTTTACCTTTCTAGTTTTATCCATTCTTTAATTTTTTTAAACATAAATAAAACAAAAGAGCATGAGTAAACCACTAAGGCTGCACACCTACGTAGTTTTCATTCACATAAAATATCCCTACAGTTGAATTCGTTTGATCGAAATTTTAAACTTCAGTTCAATCCACTTATTAACTAACACGCTTTACTCTCGGTTCGATAAGAGCAACGATGAAAAAGAAACTAATCTTTTAAAGATGAGATGTGCTAAACACAGCTCCAAAATATACTTCAACAAGTACAACGAACAACTTCGACTGTGCCTCAAAAAGGTTCCAGTCCTAGCGGAATAAACTCACGCCATTCTGTCTTTTGACAGCACAAAGGTACGAAAAATAAATTAAATGCCTTTTTAACCACATAGACAACTCACTGTAAGCATGTTACAAAAAACACCAAACAAAGTAAAAATAGGTGCTTGTAGACACTACCGCGGCAAACTTTCAGGACGTCGCATCCGATAGGAAGTTGCTGTGATGGCATGTAAAAATGCCTCGATATCTTTTATTTCCTCTTTACTAAGATTCAAAGGTTGCATTAAAGGGTCTGTAACCGGATAAAATGCATCTTTGGCCTTCTGTTCTGGCTTCGCGGAGTTCATCTGCATCCCACTGTTATACATGTTCAGCAATCCTGTCATATTCCAGAATAATCCATTGTGCATCCACGGATCGGTATTCATCACGTCCCGCAGCGAAGGTGTCCTAAAACGACCTACATCCGCAGGATCTTTGGTAATCTCATACCTACCCAGGTCTTGATATTTACGCTTGTAATAAGTCAGTCCGATGTTATGATAAGCGTCATCCGTAAAAAACTGACCATTGTGACAATTCATACATCTCGCTTTTGTACGGAAGAGATGTAATCCACGTACCTCTTGCTCGGACAACACCTTATAATTACCATCCAAAAACTCGTCAAAGCGACTACGTCTACTTGTTAAAGTCCGTTGAAAAGCACCTAAGGCCTTTAAAACCTCTGGCATGGAATAATCGTCCTCTCCAAATGCTGCTAGAAACAGCTTGTTATAGGCCGGGATAGCTTTCAATTTTGGAATCAATTTGGTTAGATCCATGTCCATTTCATGATGTGCTTCAATAGGCCCCAAAGCCTGTTCTTCCAGCGACTTGGATCTTCCATCCCAGAACAATTCTTTCCGCGCGTACACATTCAGTAGTGATGGTGTGTTACGTGTCCCCTCCAGATGATCATTGCCAACCGGGACCGTCAATTTATCAGCCCATGATGTCTGGGGATTGTGACAGCTGCTACAGGAGATCTGATTGCTACCAGACAGAATCGGATCAAAGAAAAGATATTTTCCCAGCTTGACATCCGGCTTTTCCATCAAAGAAAAATAACTTGTATCAACCTTAGGCAATGATGAAAATTCCTTCCAGCTGACACCAGTATCAATCGTCGGCTTAGGCCACTCGCTTATTGGTCTTCGATAAAGCAACTGCAGTTCTTCAAACAATGCTTTTTGTTGATCTTTCATGGAAAGTAAACCAACAAGTCCAATGATACTGACAAATACTGCAAAATGTTTTTTCATTACCAGTTTTTTATTACGATTATTATCAAAAAAATTTATAAAGAAAGCCGAATTCCAATTTCCATATTTATCCTATTTCCAGTCGAAAGAAATTTAGGTTTTATATCATCTTTTAATTCAACAGTACCTGAAGATTTTCGGAGGTCTAACTTTGCATAAAAGGCAAGGTTGTTTCCCCAAAAGCGGTCCTTATATTCTACACCAAATTTTGTACCTAAGTATTGGGTCCTATAATAGTAATAATCTCCAAAAACAACGTTTTGAATAAAGGTGTTTATAGATAAGGGACTATATTCAAATGCGGTTTCTGTCGGAATGGTCGCATAAGCCGCAAATGCAAACTGTATAAGTTTCGTGCTGCTTTTTTGCAAATATAATCTTAGAGAGGGCTCAACACGCATTTGTCCTACTTCAAAGTCGATCGCCTGCAAGAGATCTTTTCTATTTTCTGTATAGTAGGTAACAAGAAAACCTAATTCCTTGGCTAACTGATGATGTCGATCCCAAAGCTTAACATATTGTCCTGTAAGGAAAAGAGTGCTAACTTTATAATTGACTTTATTTAGGCTACCCGTAGTCAATTTGTTTCCATCAACACCTTTATTATATTCGCCATCGAAAATCAATAATTGCTGCCCCTGATCACCATTATATTTGATTGCATCTACAAAAAATTTAATAGTATTTTGATCATAAATAGCCAAAGGGCTGCTATAAAGAACAGACTTCTTAGAATAATTTTGGTTTGTATTGTGATATTGTTGATATTCTATTTCTGTTCTGGTATGCCAGCCATAAAGCTTTTTAAGGTACTGAATCCCTACCCCTTTATAGTTATCGTATTTAAAATTAATTCTTGTCGTATCTTTTTGACGTGCCGTCCCGTATCCATAATTCATATAATACATTCGATCTGGATACAGATTTGAAGATTGAAAATCCATGTTTTTGTATAATAAGGAAACATTTTCATCTGCACGCCCAATTATTCCATATACCCCAAATGTGCTTTTCGAAAAATTTAAGGTAACACCAGGTTTGACTTTCAAGGTAAATCTATTAGATTTTAAGCGCGGATCCACTGTACCTGCACTCCAATGCCGATGGTAATCCACTTGGAGAAATGGCTGTACTGAATGAGCTAATTCATATCCGAGTGAAGCGTTTAGCTGATAATTTTGACGCTGATAGTCTCCACTTTTATTCGCGTAAGGATAATAGGGGCTTAAATCTTCTAATCCGGAACGAAGGCTATTTGCCAAACTATCTTCGCGTATGGAGTTGAACGTAAATTTTGCTCCCAATAAGAACTTTCCCAAACGATTGAATCCGTTGGCTTGAAAACTTGTTGTCCCACCGTTGTAGGCTTGTTGGGCCTTTCGAAATCCTCCCTTATTCATTTGATAAGCAACTCGAACATCACCATAAGACTTCAATGAATCTCTTTGAAGAAAAGCGGGTCTCAAAAGACTACGTTCAACTAAATGATGATCAATGGTATAACTATAAACAGAATCCTTTTTACTTTGAGCTCTGCTCAATGTAAAAAGGGAAACCAAAAATATCACAGAAAAAATGTTCCGCATATGGATTCTAATCTATAAATGATGCGTCTGTTTTGGTTGGATTGGCACGTTGTAGCACACCAAAATCATTTGACGAATTGTTTGTATCTTTAAGAATACGTCTATTCCCAATTTTCCTTTCGGTCTTACGGACGACGGACTGACTAGAGTAAGCTCCTCCAGGTACAGATATTGCTCCTGCATCAAACTTTTGTGGTAAACGACGTGGAATTTGATCGGCTACAACGGGATCCTGAATTTCAACAGCATCCAAGATAAACCTTGTCGGCATTTGAGCATAACGCACAGTACTCGTTGTAACAGTTCTTACAGTTGGAATCGCAAATGACGGAATATTATTTAAATCAAAGGTTCCATCGACTTTCATCAATACAAAAGACTCTCTAGCCTGCGGTGGAAAATACATATCACGCATACTTAGGGCGAGAAAAACCTCTAAGTTTGTAACGGATGGATTATCTACGTCATTCGAAAATATCGTTCGCCCTGGCTGAATTTTCTGTTCATAAGGATACAACCAGACTTCAAAATCAGCTTTACTCAAATCCACTGTAAGTTCAGGTCGCTGAGCACCAATTATTTTCCCGTTGTTGTCGGTATACGAACCAGCGTGATTTAAGGCCGAACCAGCGATAATTATACTTTTTCCCGATTCGACAGGATATTTTTTACCCGTCCCATCACTTGGAATCATAAATATTCCTTTGGCATAGACATAATCTTCATTGGCATTATTAGACACTGTCATATTGATAGACTTGCTCCAATCATACTGATTGTTGCTTAGTGAATATTCATCTGTTTTATTATTCGGTTTTCCATATGCTAATACCACAAGTAAGCTATCCGCATACAACATTTCATCCGAGTTATTATAAATTTCAATAAAATTATCCCGGTTAAGAGCTGCATCCTTAGTATCTGATCCTGCATAATAGATCTGTTTAATAACAAAACCACCCACAGGTTCACTGGTCACTAAGCTAATATTAAAGTCCTCATTAGCAAACAATGCCTTATCAGCCAAAGCATAGTTTAGATAAAAAATAGATGTGCGATTTACCCCCGTCAATTTGGTATATTCTTCTGCTGAGATTGCCAGAGAGACATTGATACTATAATTACCTGGAGCAATATTATTCAATGCAATTTTACCTTTTGCATCTGCTTGAATTTTGTAGGAACTGCTATTACCTTTATTTATCAACGTAATTTCGGCCTTGTCGTAAGGTACCTCAAACCAAACCTCCTCAGGGTTTACCGTTAGCTGTACGTTCACGTTTATGGGTTGTACTTCGTCAATATCTTTTTTACAGCCTCCAAAGAGGGCTAGTATTAAGTAGAAAAATAGTAGAATATAATTCTGTTTCATAGTATATAGTATTTGTTAAAGTTTAATTGATATTCCGCCTGTAATACTTAAAGGACTATTGTAAGTGACAATTACGTCCTGGTTTGTATAGGAATCCCGATACGAACTAGTGGGTTGCACATTAAAGGTATTGTAGGCTGTCACAGCAATGCGGATCCTTTTACTGATTTCCTTGGCGACTGACATTGAGAAATTCATATAAATAATACGTTGCTGGCCATCGAACAAATCTAGCCCCCGAATGGGAAGAGATGACGCCAAATCGTTGTTTATTAACACTTGTTTCATGTTAGCATCCAAATAACCTACCGGTTTTTGAAAATTGTCATTATAGTTTCGTTTATAGCGATTCTTCCAAAAAATATCTGTATTCGTCATGATGACAAATCCAATGGTGGGAATGTGCGTGGTAGTGTTTAACTTACTTGTCAGTACATAACGTTTCCCTTGGTTGCTGGGTTGATACAGCAGATAAGAAATTGGTTGTCCATTGATTTGAACTGGGGAGGATAAATCTATTGCCTCCAGGATCTTATCATTTTGTTCAGATAAAATATACGAAGTGCTGGTGGAAAAGCTCGTACGGATAGGTTTGATTTCCCTAAAGGCTAGGGACCAATCAAAACCGTAGGTATAAGAGTTTTTAAAATTTTCAATCCTATTGTACGACTTGTCATAATAATCAATGTATCTCCCCGTCTCCTGATATACAATTTGATTTAGGCTCTCGTCATAATGGTAATCAAATACGGGCAAATGAAATGGTTTATAGACCTTGACAGAATTGAAACCATTGCTGTTTTTTTTATAATAAGAATTGATACGGGATGTAATCCCGTGATTTTTAAATTCTATATTAAATTCAGCACTTTCAGATTTACTAGACTTTAAGTTTTCATTCTTAGTAATAAATTTCTCGGTATACACTAAATATAAGGAACTTTGGGAGTTCTGCGCTATAATCAGTGGAACATCTATCCAAGAGGGAGATGGATAGCGGTGCGCTAAAGTTGGAGATTTGGTTGCAACTCCAAAGGCAGTACTTAAAGCCCACCTCTTATCTAAAACAATCCTTGTATTTAATCGTGGCTGAAAGCTGGTGCTTCCATTTTGATTATCAAAACGAACACCAAAATTGCTATTAACTTTTTTACCAAACAGCTTATAATGAAAGTTATCTGTAATGTATAAGCCCGTATTGATTAAAGCAGGATTAAGCTCAAAAGAATAAGGTCTAATATTTTGGTTGTTAAAATTGATAAAACGGGGTCTATCTGGGTCAGAAATAATCCCTCGCCCGCCATTGTTCGCATAACTCCCATTAAACCCATACAATAGACTGTGAAAAGTCTTACCTATTTGAAATCTTTTTGTAAATTTTAAACTTGTGCTTGCTGTTATAGGTTTTCCGATAATCTCTTCCTCAGCAAGATATTGCGAATTAAGTAATATTCCCTCATATATGCCTGTGGTATCTTTTGCTGTATAAGGTTTGTTGCCCTGATTTAATAGCCATTGCGCAAAGCTCTCTTGCTTGCGGATAGAATAGGAAAGCATGAAGTTGATTTCGTCAAAAAATCGTGTACTATAGTTCAGTTGAGTTGTGTTTGAAAAGCGGAAACCGATTTCTTTCGAATAATATTTTCTTCTTGAGTTATCATCCGGATCCTGTCTTGCGTCATCAATTCTCATGTTAAAATCTAAGCTTAACTTATTGCGAAGCTTACGTGACGCCACCGTGTTCCAACGCAATGAACCACCATAGCGTTTATATTCCTGCACCTTATCTTGAGGGTTAGAATTCGAAATAGCGTAGTTTAGATCCGTAGTTATCCCCCCAAAATTTTTAGGAAGACTAAACCCTTTATTGAGTGAATAATTGCGAGAGCCATCATTTATATTTGTTGAAAAGTGTAGTGGTGAATTTCCTGCTTTTCTTTCGATTAAAATTGCACCATCAGTCAATTCGCCGTATTCTGCAGAAGCTACACCTTGAATTACCTCAATTTTTTCAATAGATTCTACAGGTATTTCTCTTAAATCCACTCCTCTAAATGGTACATCTGCAGCGTTTCCGCTGGTTACGGCAGGAAGCACAGACCCTGCCATTCCCCGTTGTCCTACGGGCCGCGATTGCATATTAGCATCATTTGAAATCCGCACCCCGTCTATTATTATAGGTATTCCTAGTGAATTATTAAGACTATTGCTCTCATCAAGGGTATTTCTCAGATTCAAAGTCTGCGGTGCATTGATATTGGGCGCTGCCATTTGCTTGCCTGGTAAAGTGTTCAACACATCCATCAGACTAAATGCCTGAACCCTTTCTATGGCCTCTTCATCAAACACAATGGAAGAAATGGAATTTTTATTTTGCTTAAATATCTGGTTTACATTAATCTCATCTAAGGTTAAACTATTGTCCCGAAGTATAAAATCTAAATTCTCTTTTCTTTTTCTTACATCAACCCACAGCTCAATCGTTTTTTTCCCTACATAGCTTACGGATAATAAAACACTGTCACTATAATTTTTGACTGGAATAACCAAATTAAAATCACCATTTACATTCGTCTCACTAGTGAGATCAAATGAATTAATGGAGACGGTTGCGCCGCTTAGAGGTCTTCTCTTTTCATCTAACACTTTTCCCCCAATAGCTATATGCTGAGCATGAACTATAATGCTACAGAAAACAAGAATTAATACAAAGAAAGTCTTTTTCATAAGTACGGACAAAAACGCACCCAGAAGTGCGCTTGTTTAAAATCGTTCTAAACAATTGCAAATATAGACTATTCGAAGGTATTTATTCAAATTATTTTTAATAAATCTAAATTAGATAGCGCAATATAACTCAACAAATAAATAAAAAACGCACAAAAACGAACACAAATATTACCTAAACAACCTAATAGTAGGTTATAAATGGGGAATCTAAGGACAGGTAAAAAACGGAAAAACCGCTGTTTCGATGACGGACGCTTCGTCGACGAAAACAATCCGAGAGCAGTTAATTAAGAAAAATTACTATTAAAACTAGGGGTCCATTAGTAAAAAAGGTCTGCCTTAGGAGTAAGAACAGACCTGGAATGCACAGCAATTAGCGTAGGGGCGTTATAGTTACTTCATCAATAAGTTTCCCCTGTTGGTCAATAATTTTAAAAGACCCTTTAGCAGCTAAATCTACTTTAAGCAAATTATTATTGGAGTTCACGATAACAGGAAACTTGACCTTATCAGACACCTGTTTAATGATATGTCTATGCAAATGTCCACACAACATAATTTGTGCCCCCGATCTATTTAGAATAGGAACAAATTTATCCAGGATCTCCTGTTCGCCATGCCAACCGCCAAATGGTGGCATATGACATATGATTATCTTATATTTCGCATCTTTATAATCCGGTTTTTCCACGGCTTCCTCTAACCATTTAGCTTGTTCTGTACGGTAATTATCCATCTCTACAATGCCACTGTATTCCATATCAGAATCTGGCTTATCCTCCCCACAATCCAACACGATAAAAGCAGTTTCACCGTGTTTAAATTGATAATAGAGTTTTCCTGTCGGTGTCGGGAAGTATTGTGGATAATCGGTAGCGAAAGGTCCTCGAGTTTCATGGTTTCCTCTTGCATAGAACATAGGTTTCTCACTTGCAAATCGTTTGATTGCTGTATCCATAAAACCGTCAAATAGCTGTTGTTCACTCAATAAATTATCGACCATATCACCGTTAAAAACAATAAAGTCCTGCTTAGGAAGATCAGAGAGATCAAGTAATTTATTCAACACCTCGTTACGGCCATGAATATCATTAACCACGGCAAAGCGGGTTACTTTAGCCGGTCCGAGCGTCCTGAATATCAGCGGTTCCTGTCGATATACATTGGTTGCTACAATTTTGCCGTATTCCACGTTGACCCCGACATGTTTAGTTACCTCTTGGCTGTATACTCGGTAACGGTATTTTGTCCCTGGTTTTAACCCGTGTAAATTCACTTGGTGAACAGTCCCGACTTTTTTAAAACCATAGGCTGCAGCATAATGTCTGGGCCGTTCAATATGATAAAAATGGCTCGAATCATCTGGCGCCAATTCTACCCAACCCGTTGCTGGACGATCAGTCGTCCATATAATGGATACCGAATGATCGGTCAATCCTTGTATATAAGGCAAATGTGTCAAGTTAATTTTTTCATCCTGCTGTGCATTACAGTGCAAGGTTACAAACTGTAGTGAGAAGATCACTGCAATACATTGGAGGTACTTATACATAAGATTTAAATTAGGTTTAAAAACTAAGGTCACTCATCGGTGATGAGCGACCTAAAATACGAAAATTCTTAATTTCCCCAACCGGGGTTTTGCTTTAAGTTTCTATTTAACTGCAGTTCTTGCACTGGTATCGGATACAAATAGTCTTTATTTTCATCGAATGCTTTTTTAATATGCGAATTGATGATCACATTTCCTTTATTTCCATTTTCCAACAAAATTTCTGACCCAAGTTTCAGCAACTGTATTCCTGAAGCAGTAGGCTTGTCCCCTTCATAGATCCAGATATCATCTTTACCATCATTATCCAAATCAAATTTTCCTGTACCTGGAAAATACATCCCTTTAAACTGCCTTGTCACTAACTTTCCACTTTTCCATCGTAGAATATCATCCCAACGAAAAGATTCCATCACTAGTTCAATACGGCGTTCTCTTCGTATTTCAAGTATCCCCCCTTTCATATCACCATTGACATTTGTATAATCTTTTGTAAGAAATGCATCTGGACTGGCTTTAACCTGTTCCAAATTTAAATTAGGCATCCCCACGCGATCGCGAAGTAATTTGATCGATTTATCTATATCAGCTTGACTTAATATTCCCAATTCCGCTTTGGCTTCAGCATAGTTTAGCAGCACTTCTGCATATCTAAATATTGGCATATCGTTTTCAGACCGGTTGAAATTATCATATTTTACATCGCCTACAAATTTAATTAATTGATAGCCGGTTACTGAATTTCCAAAATTGGGCGGAATAGTTGCAGCGCCACCGATACGTTTATATCCCGGTGTCCGTATAGTCTGACTCAAACGAGGATCACGATTTAGTATTTCTTCCTTAAACGTCATTGTTTGATAGTTTGCTTTATCCGTAAATCTGGTTCCATCTTTCATCAAATAAGAATCCACCAAATTTTTATCCAGCCCCGGCTTACCATAGGAAGCTGTAATCGTATAATAATTAACATTATGCCAGATCTGCAGTGCATCCGAGAATTTTCGAGCTAATATAACCTCTTGAGGTAGACTATTGACACTATAGAACAATGCAGCATATGAATTTACACCTGCGGCATTATATATGCTATACTGCCCTCCTTCAATAACCTTATTGGCAGCATCCGCAGCTTTCTCCAGTAACTCATTCGCCCCTGAAAAATTAAATTCAGTATGATATTTTCTAAAGGTTCCCTCAAAAAGAGCCACTCGGGATTTTAATGCCAAGGCAGTCCATTTAGTCACCTTTTCATCACTTTTTACTGAAGAGAGATGTTCAATTGCATAATCCAAATCAGCCAGGATGTTCGTTACAACAAGCGTCCGAGGGTCACGGGCCTTTGTTAATTGCTCCTCATTATTTTGGTCTATTACTTTATCATACCAAGGCACATCACCAAAACGCTTTAATTTATCGAAATAGAAATAGGCGCGGAAGAATCTAGCCTCCGCTGCATAGGGTGCTGCAGCCGCCTCGGGAACTGTATTAAAACAGTTTTCCAAAAAATAATTAATGTTCCGTAGATTAGCCCAGCTCCATCCGCCCCCGCTGATAGGCACCTGTCTTTTCCCAGTCAGTTCATCATCTAATGTTGTTTTAACAATATTATCAACCGACTCATTATAGACACCTTCGGCCGAAGGCAGGGCCGCATCGTAAAATGATTTTGTAAATAATCCAAGATCTTTTTCTGTTTTAAACGAATCTTCAGGTCTAACGGCAGACTCAGGGAAACGTTCCAGGTAATCTTTCTTACAGGCTGTCAAACCTGTACTCAACAAGATGTATATAAAAAATATTTTTTTCATGATATTAAAAAGTTAAATCTAGACCAAAAGAAAATGTTTTAGAGACAGGATAGGATCTTCCATTTGCTTCCTGTGCAGATTGTTCAGGATCTATATATTTGGAACGGAGCTTCGTTGCAGTCCAGATATTTTCCCCTGAGACATAGATTCGTGCATTGGCCAATTTCACACGCTTCAACCAAGCCTGAGGCATCGTATACCCTACCGTTAAATTCTTTAGGCGTATATAAGCTAAATCCTGCAAATAACGATCTGATTTTACATTTAGAGACCCGCGATCATTCAAAGCGATATAGCCTCTCAACAATGGGAAGTAAGCATCCGTGTTCTCAGGCGTCCATACATCATTTTCAAAGTCTTTAGGTACAAAAGAGTAATATGGTCTGGAATAAGGGCCCCAGAATTTGTCCGCATTCGCGCCAGGCCACCAATGTTGTCTGCCAATCCCCTGAAAGAATGCCGACACATCAAAACCTTGCCAATTTGCACCGAGGTTAAAACCAAAATTATAGCGCGCTCTACTATTCCCTATAACCACCTGATCTCCAGGATTCATCAGGGTATTATCGCCCGCATCAACTTTTCCATCCGGAACACCGTCTTTACCTCCAATATCAACGAACCTTAGATCTCCAGGACGTAATTTTGACCAGTCTCCAGGAGCTGCTAGCCGTTGTTTATCAACATAATCCTGATTAACCTTCCAATTATCAATTTCTGATTGGGACTGGAAGAGGCCATCTGTTTGATACCCCCAAATTTCACCCAATGTCTGACCTACATAATAATTACTCAACAGCATTTCCTTGTTATCAAAACGCGTGATCTTTGCTTTGGAATCCGACAGACCAATCCCAATATTATATCCAAAAGGTTTTCCATTCAATTCAAGTTGATCTCGCCAGGCCACAGCAAGTTCCCAGCCTTTATTCCTTAAGTCTCCCGCATTGGTCTTTGGTGAAGCTGAACCATATACAGCTGGCAATGTTTTGCCAGGAATTAACATGTCCAACGTATTTCGGATAAAATAGTCTGCGGAGACCGTTAATTTACTTTTAAAAAACTCCAGATCCGTACCGAAATTCAATGTATTTGTTCGCTCCCATGTCAAATCTGACGAAATCGGAGTAGGTGCACTTAAATACTGGGTCTTTGCACCATTGGTTATATAGTTGGACAATCCTGCATTTAGCAATTGGATATAACCATATTCCGTTGCTTCCTGCGCATTTCCAAGCGCGCCATAAGACCCCCTAAATTTTGCTTCGTTTAAAACCGGTTTCAGACGCTCCATAAACGCCTCTTCCGATAAACGCCAGCCACCGGAAAAAGATGGAAAGAATCCGTAACGCTGATTCGAGGGAAACTTAGAGGTTCCATCGTAACGACCATTAACTTCCAGTAGATACTTCCCTTTATAATTATAATTCAACCTTCCGAAAAAACCGCGCAATGCCCAAGTATTTGCATTTCCAAGCAATTGCATTTGCCCTGTTCCTAAAGCAAAATCATTCAGATCTTCTGACAACAAGTTGTTGTGTGTCCCGCCAATACGTTTATAACCGGTAGTTTCCTGGTTAAAGCCTACTGTAGCACCAATCTGATGATCCCCCAATTGCTTATTGTAATTTGCAAAAAGATTCAGTGAATGCTTAGGCTTGTTGATAACGGTTTCGGTATAGGTATCGTTGCCTAGATAATTGATTACACCAGGAAAAACCGACCAGGGAGCCGTAGTTCTTCTATTCCAATTATGAATCGGATTATAAGTGAAGGTATAGTTCCCCGTAACTGTTAAATCCCTTGTCAACTGAAATATAGCTTCAAACATATTGATAAATTCATATTTATCCTCCCCTCCTTTTGATTTCCCATGTAATAAGTCTGCGTATATTCCATCGCCAATGTTGTAATTATTAAGTTCCGTTCTATACGTTGCAGTACCATCTGGGTTCATTGGCACATAAGACGGTAATGCATGTACGGTAGTCGAAATAAAGTTGTTATTGTTGTCCGGATTGGTAGCCCAACCTGGATAGGTATAGTTTTGATAATTAAGCTGTGTATTAGCTCCAACTTTTAACCAGGGCGTAACCTGCGCATTTATCCGTGATCTTACGTTGTAGCCATCAAATTTATCCTGATTGATTTTCATCAATCCACCTTTCTCGTAAAGACGCCCCGAGATATAGTAATCAATTTTTTCGGTCCCTCCAGAAAAGTTTAAAGAATGTTCCATCGACGCCTGCGTCTTACGGTACATTTCGTTCCACCAGTCTGTATTTCCATAGTACACATATTGATCCTTTCCATTTCTATTTTGGATCACGACTGAAGGTAAGGAAGGGTCTGTTTTTCTTTTCAATAATTCCGCATAATCCTCTTCAGTATAGCCGGTATAGCTATTACCGGTAGCCCGGATGAAAGCCTCATCATTCAATCTAGCGGCATCGTATCCACTTGTCATAAAATCGGTTCTGACCGTGAGTCCAGACCAACCGAAATTATTACTATAATTGATATTCATTTTACCGGCCTTTCCTCTTTTGGTTGTCACCAACATTACGCCGAAAGCCCCTCTTGCACCATAAATAGCTGCAGCGGACGCATCTTTTAGGACAGAAATTGATTCGATGTCTCTGGGATTGATGGTATTAATACTACCTGGCACCCCATCAATAAGAATAAGTGGCTGTGCATTAGCAGAATTGATCGAAGCGAAACCACGGATATTTACATTTCCTTCACCACCGGGTCTTCCATTTGTAAACGTAATGTTTAAATTGGGGATTGCTCCCTGCAAGGCTTGCGTAGCATTGGCAACAGGTCGATTTTCAAGTACCTTTGAGTCAATTTGTGTTACCGCTCCGGTCAGATTAACTTTCTTTTGTTTACCATAGCCCACAACAATAACTTCATCGAGTGATTGATCCGTAGATACCATTTTAATCGTCAATGCTGTTGATTCGATTTTTAATTGCTGCGTTTCAAATCCAACTATTGATATTTTCAACAGTTGTCCAATTTTCCCTTGAATAATAAAAGCACCACTGGCGTCTGTTTGGGTAGATTTCCCGGTGGATGTGTTTAATATTGAAGCTCCAGCAATCGGCTCACCAGCAACATTCTTCACAAGCCCCTGGATAGATTCTTGTAATTTAGAGGGAATTTCAACGTCAGGTGTTGCTGTCAGAAAGACGGGATATCCCTTCGCCCAGCCGCTCAGGGACATCCCGAGCATTACCGGAAGTAATACGTGTTTCGTTTTCATGGTTTTGGTTTTGTTTTTCTTCGGTTACAAAGAAAGGTTATTTAATATTTGTAAATTATTAATAAAGTATTACTAAACAATTAAACTATAACTGGTTAAGTCAATGTTAAGATAATGCATTTTTAACACAAATAAACTCCACTGTTTTTATTTTCTTGTATAAAATTTACCTAATAATGCTCGTTAAAAATCATAACAAACTGAAAAACAACACTATAAACTATATCAACAAAAACAATAGATCAACTCATGATACCCAAAACAAAATGTAACATATTTAACACAAAAAGAAGCAAATACAAATGAAAAACAAATAAAGATGAAACAATTAAAAAGATTAACCATAGGTAGTTAATCAAATATTTTTATTAATTTAGAATAAACATTTAATTATGAGCAGGCCTATTTTCGTTTTCATCCTCACCTTTTTGGCAATCAGCAATGGCTATAGCCAAAACATCCGGTTAAAATTTAAAGTCTATACTGATACCTTACCAGTATATGGCTACGTATTGATGGATGAACATGTCTTCAAAACGGAAATTAAAAATGGAACTGGTGAGTTTGTCATAAACAAGATTCTTGATAAAGGGCATTTCAATTTTGCGCAATTAGCTCTATCAGACAGCGCATTCACAAACCGAGAGGATTTCTCCGGTTTTTTCCGTAGACATCAAATTTTTCCACCAAACTTTTTTTATTCTCTTATTATAGATTCTAGTGATCTAACGATGGATATAGATATAAAGACACATCACTTAAAAGTATATGGAAGCGATTTGAACAAGCAATTTATTGAATTTGAAACCATCGCAAAGAGTCTCGATTTAACCCATATTCCAGCTATGAGCGAACAGGTCGTAAGTGACAACAATAGAATAATACAATTCTTACAAGTTTTCGCAAGCTATCCGGCAAATAAGCTCAGTGAAGAGCATCTCATATTTCTCCTAGAAAACCCTGGCTTCTCTTTTTACAACTCTAGTACTGTATTCCAAAATAAAGATTCGATTTATCAGCTTATTCAGTTATTGAAGAAAGAAAACTCACCATATTTCGATAGCGAACGAGTCCTAAAAAAATATCAGGGTATGGTTGCATTATATGAACCGAAAGAAAATGTGATTGTCCCTAGTTTTCTCATAACAAATGCAAGCGGACAATCAAAATATATTAAGGAGCTTTACAACAGTACCGATTACCTAATCATTGATTTTTGGGGCACATGGTGCGGCCCATGTATAGCTCAGCACCCTGAGCTACAGCGTATCGTTAATGCGTATAAAGATAACGGAAAATTTAAATTTGTAGGTATAGCTGTTAATGACAAATTTGCAAGCTGGAAGCAGTATTTAGAAAAACATGTGTATACCTATGAAAACTACATATTCCAAGATAGGGATTACACCAACCTTCGAAAGGAATTGGGTATATATTCATTTCCACGCTATGTTATTGTCAATACAAAGGAAAACAAGGTTGTCCGATCCAATTTTCAGATCAATCAACTTCGTGACATATTAAATACATTGTAACTATAATAATGGGACTCAGCAAAATGGGGAGCAAACTGTAATAAAGCGATCAACACAAAAGACTATCCCGCAACCCATATTGTGAACACAACGTTTTAGCCTTATCTGTAAAAGCGTGACGATAGTAAACTGGTAATTTACCATCTGCGCCAAATAAACGCTGATACTTTTGTATTAGATGCGGATAATGCTTTTCAATAGCACGCATGACCAAGGCTCTATTATCCGCTGGATCACTCCCATATAAAGCAAGGGTGGCAGGAAAAATATAGCTGGCACCAATAGCCTGAAAAGTCTGAAATAGCAGTTCCAGGCTCGCTCCAGTATCCGATATATAGGGCAACAGTGGCATCAGACTGACTCCACTATGGAGTCCGTGTTCACGCGCTTGCCTTAATGCTTCCAATCGTAGTGAGGGCAATGGGGCTCCGGGCTCAAAAATCTGGGCGACACGATCATCTATAGTCGAAAATGAAAAGGTAACAAAAGCCTTATGTTCTAATCTCGACTGAAGATCTTTAGGAAGTATTGCTTCTGCATCAATCCGTTTCAACAAATCAAAATCTCGGGTAACTAAGTCCGACTTCGTAATAATATGCACCGGAAAACGATAGTGCAGGATGACTTCCAATGACTGTCTGGTAAGCAATTCGGTCTGTTCCATTTGCAGATAAGGATCCGTTACAGAAGAAAGGACAATAATTCCATATTGTTTTTTACGCGCACGTAATGCCAACTGCTTTTCCAGCAATTCGACAGCATTGCCCTTCATACTCAGCTTTTCAGCCATGTTGATTCCGTACTTACTTCCCCGGATATAACAATACAAACAATTAAAAGAGCAACCACTGTAGGGATTCAACGTATAATCATCAAGAAACCAAGGATCTCTTCGTTTTGTCTTATTGAGGATAGATTTCGCAATTATACGATGCATAATAGCCTATTCATTTTAAAACTTTCTACCCATACCTCTTGATGCAGGCCACACTTCCTTAAAACCATATTGCGCATAGAGCTGGAAAGCAGAACCATCAGCGATCAGACTGACATAGCAGCTATCTGGCAGGTTCGAATCCATGTATTCATCAAGTTTCTGCATAATCAGTTTTCCAAGCCCTTTTTTCTGATGTTCGGGGAGCACACAGATGTCAACGACCTGGCAATGGCAAGCACCATCGCCAACGATCCTACCCATACCTACTATTTCATTGTCGTTGTCCCCATCCAAAATAGCCACACAGCATAAGGAATTTTCCATTCCTAGACGTGCAGCTTCGTCCGTTTTTGGAGATAACCCGGACTGTTGTCTTAAAAATTGATAGCGTTTATAATCTATCTTCTGATATACGGCTTGATAATGCATAGTAAAATGATGAGTTTATTATTTATGAAATTATTCATAATAATACATTTTTCAAAACCGCATTAATTATACACTAAAGAAAAATACATAAATAATTATTGGCAAATATGAATTTCAGTCATGGATCAATGGGCTATATATCTATAAATTACTTCAACTGACTTGTTTTCGTTGTATCTTAACAACCAGAAAAATCATCTCAAAAGAACTAATGCATTAAAAAAATCTCTTTATTCATCGGATAATCGCAAATATTTAATTTTCAATGCATAATAAATATTTTTCATTACCTTTATAGCATTGAAACAAAACTCAACACCAGCCATGTTTATCGGCGCTGTCAAATGGTTCGACAATAACAAAGGATTTGGTACCCTTGCGTTACCTTCCGGAGAAGAACTCTTTGTGCATATACGCAGGTTTAAAATCCCTCCAGAGCATATTATCCAGCCTGGTGAGGTAATTGTCGGAGACAAGAAATCGGATCCCAAGCGGAACGGTTACTTAGCCCACAACTGTAAAATCCTCAAAAGGCCTGAAGATTGGAAATTCGTTATCTCCCTTCTGGACAAGGATCATACCGTACTCATCCCCGATAACCACGGCCACGAGCAAAAGCACAACCTCACCTCATTAGCAGCAAGACAATTACTACGAACCCAGGGCAAAGACAATGTAGTTTCTATGTTGACTTCTCACTTTGATTTCCGGTTCGACTGTTCCATTTTCTTGGCTTATGCCGAACTACTTGACAAAAGCATTTCGGGCACCTTCGAAAAAGAAACGGCAACTGAGCTTCTCTCTCAGGTATTTAAATACTTCGGAAACCATGTCTCACATCAGATTCTATTTCGGGTATGGAAAGAAAGAATGTTCAGATATATCGGCTATCCAGCTGATGGTGACTATGAGATTCCTGAAGAAGTGCTGAATCTAAACGCAACGGAGATCAATTATGATGATTTAGCAAGAATCAGAGACTACAGTTTTGGTAAATCCTTCTGTAACGAATTTGTAGAGGCTTTATTTGATGATATAGAAACAATGGACAAAGGGGATATCGAGCCTCTGATCCCCTATATTGATTTCCTTGAAAACGAAGACTCTATTGAGAAAATTAATCTGATTATGCAGTAAGATAAATTAGAGCAGCATAGCGGGCTCGATAATAGAAGAAATCCTTGAAAACTTACAGAAGAATTAAATCAAGAAGAAAATAAATAAAACAACAGGCTTTCAAATATTAAGATAAACAGGTAATTTGGTTAAAACACGAATAAAGCCACAAGATTAACTAAATTATTATAATGCAAGAATTGTTTTATACATTACTATTTCAACAGCTATCCGATTATTTCTATTTAATAGACTCTTTCCGTAACGACGATGATTTTATAGCAACCTTGCTCCTCATGGGCTCACTTGTCTTTCTGGCACTCGCGGTGATAAGCATCCTTCTTGGCTTACTTTTTATCATAACAATCGTCCTACTCATTAGTGCCGGCATTATTTCAACATCTGTTATCGTCGGATTACAACAGCGGTCAATAACCAAAGGTTTCAAAACCCTATTTCTTTCCTCAGCCATATTGGGCAGCAGTATTGTTTCCGTTATATTTTGCATTTTCCTAAATGCAGTTTATGACTGGAGCAGCAATAACATGGCTATGCTAATCGGCCTCGTCCTAGGGATTATTTTGGGTACAGGCCTAGGCTTACTTGCCTTTAAAGCGATGGCCGGACTAATCCGGTTTTTGACGAGTAAGTACCGAAAGTAATACCCATCTTCGCAAATCCCCCCTTTCCTATTCCACATATTTAAACCGAAGCGCAGTCAGACTCGCTTTATCACCATCACCTTCGATCAACGAAACAGTTATTTTATATCGTCCGGCATTTTCAAATTTCATCCAGCCCCAGGGATACCAGTTATAGACATGCGCCGACTCTTGTTGGTTTTGAACAACCTCGCCCGCTGAGTTTTCAATACGCCATACCATCCTTCCTTCGCCTGCATAATTCATATCTACCTGATAATAACCAGGCTTTTTGACAGCTATTTCATAGGAGAACTTACTTTTTTCTGTCCATTTACTGACCTGAACAACATGCTTCCATTCGCCAAATTTCTCCACCCAGGATTTCCCTTCTTTAGTACAGCTCTCCACCTCTCCAAAATCAACTGGGATAACGGTTTCCAGTGCTGGATCAACCCCCAGCATTTTTTCGACCTGAGGTGTACCGTTTAACTTAACTTCGATGACAGATACCATCTTTTCGGGAGCAACTTTCGGAATATCAATTTTAAGCCAATCCTTTTCAAGTGTATAATTCAATTTTTCTTGATCTTTCGAACCCCGGAGTTTAACGGACTGAACACCCTTGGTCAAACCCGGAACGTATAAGGTTCCATCTGCAGGCCAATGATAAACCAGTAAGGAAATACGATCTCCCTGTACGGTGGCATCGCCCCAAGGTAGCGCATGTCCCCAGGGTGATGCTTGCGCACCATAAACCGTTTCGGGATAACGCTTGATCCAAGCACCTGCATTGCGCAGAGCCAAAGCCGCCTGATCCGGAATAGAACCATCCGGTTTTGGACCTACATTCAGCATGTATGTCCCCCCACGTGCGACAGTTGATAGTGTACGCTGTAATATCTCCTGGCTACTCTTCCAATTATTGTCATACCAAGCATAACCCCAGGAATCGTTGGTCACATCAACCGTTTCCCAAATGCCATCCACATTTTCCCTAGGTACTTCCATATCACCAAGAGTAGAATAATCTCCCAGCCCATGCCCTACCCTTCCTGACACATAGGCTCCCGGTTGATTCTTGTGTACCAGTTCAACAAGCTTCTGTGCGTATTTTTTATCCATTCCACCCGGCGTATCAAACCATACCAGTTCAATAGGACCATAACCTGTTGTAATTTGCTGCACTTCGGGATAGCATTTCTCCCAAAAGTAATCGTCAAAAGATTTCACTTTCCCCTGTGCATCCATCTTGGGTCCACCGTTTCCACCGGGATATGTCCAATCCTGATTTTGAGAATAATAAAATCCAAAACCGATGCCGCCTTCTTTACAAGCTTTAGCTAACTCAATCATAGGATCTCGTTTAAAATCCGTCGCATCGACAATATTGAATGGATTCACTTTCGAATGAAACATCGAAAATCCGTCATGGTGTTTACTGGTAATAACGATATAACGCATTCCAGCATCTTTTGCCAGCTTTACGATCGCTTTGGCATCAAAGTGATCCGGATGAAAGGAAGATGCTGCCAACTGATATTCCGCAGGTGAAATATTCGCCATACTCTTGTTCATAAGCCATTCTCCGATTCCATAATAGGTTTTTCCCTGCCATTTATTTGCTAATTGGGAATAGATACCCCAATGAACAAATAAGGCATATTTTCCTTCTCGAAACAGCTTTCCCCTATCTTTTGAAACAGTATTTTTCCCGCCAGCACCATCCCACATCTCTTCCATTCGTTGCGCAAGGGCCCCTTGTGTGCACAATATGCTGATCACTGTCCCCCATACGATCTTTTTAAAACTCATCTATAAAAACTTTTGATACATCTGGGTACAACATTATACCTTAGGCATACTATACCCATTTTGATAACTTTTAGCTAGATAGCGATCTGCCTCCCTATCATTGAACGTTCGCTTATTTTTATCCCAAAACAATTTTTTCTTGCTGCGATAAGCAATGTTTCCCATTTGAGAGAAAATGGCAATATGGGCACCCGCTTCGATCGGTGCATGAAGTCCTTCACTGGATTTATTCCGAACTGCCGTTATAAAATTGACCATATGTTTGTCTAGCCCATTATCTTTTGAAGGTTGAAAAGCAACAGCTTCCATACGTCCTTTTTCAGGTATAACCTCCCAGCCTTCACGATTGACAACCAACGTACCATTATTACCGATAAAAGCGACACCATGTGTTTTTTGATAAGGACCAAGATCTATTCCTGTTGCCTGTTCCCATTGCACATTGAATCCATCAAACTCATACACTGTGGTTAAACTATCCGGTGTTTCGGCTGCATCATCGGGATAAGCAAACTTTCCTCCGGCAGCCATAATCGATACCGGATCAGAAACCTTCATCCCGATCAAGGCATAATCCAACATATGGACTCCCCAATCTGTCATCAAGCCACCCGCATAGTCCCAGTACCACCTAAAGTTGAAATGGAAACGATTGGAATTGAAAGCCCTTTTTGGAGCTGGTCCCAGCCACTTGTCATAATGAACACCTGCAGGAACGGCAGCATCTGCCAACACAGGAATACTCTTCATCCAACCTTGATAAGCCCAAGCCTTGACCAAACGGATTTTACCCAGTTTTCCACCATGTACAAATGCCATGGCATCTCTGAAATGCTGTTGACTACGTTGCCATTGCCCCACCTGTACAACACGATTATATTTTTTCGCAGCGGCAACCATGACTTCACATTCCCGAATGGAATTTCCAATAGGCTTTTCAACATATACATCCTTGCCTGCTGCAACAGCATCTATCATCTGTAGGCAATGCCAATGGTCTGGTGTGGCTATGATAACAACATCCACATCAGTTGCTTTGAGCAAATCTTTATAATCAATATAGGTTTTGACTGTAATATTCCGTTTTTTTAATTCCCCCACTCGGCTGCTGAGTATATTTTCATCTACATCGCAAAGTGCTGTACATTGGACACCGGGGACTTTCAATATCGCATTTAGATTGGACCAGCCCATACCGTTTACACCAATCAGTCCAACACGGATAAGTTCTGATTGAAAACCGAAAACACGCGTATTGGCAAATAGTGTTAAGGCAGTAAGAATCCCTGCATTACGGATAAAATCTTTTCTTTTCATTGCTTAGTTTAGTTTGGTTTATTTTGATTTTGCTCTACTATCTTTTTAGTAAAGACGATTCATGCAGCACTTTCCCTAGAAATAACTAATATAAGATTTAATCTTGAAGATTAGGCAAAATAAGGATAATCCCTATTTCATCTTTTAAGGTTTTGGTAGCATTAACGAGAAATTATTGGGTTATGGGCGATGGGCTTTACCTGCAATATGTTTTCCCGCTTTCATCCCAGAAAAAATACAACCACCCAAAAATGTCCCTTCCAGGGCTCTGTATCCGTGCATACCACCGCCTCCAAAACCTGCCACCTCACCAACGGCATACAATCCTTCGATAGTATCATCGTTTATCGTCAAGACCTGTGCGTCAAGATTGGTTTTAAGCCCACCCAATGTCTTACGCGTCAATACATGGAGCCGTACGGCAATCAAAGGTCCATTCTTTGGGTCCAATATCTTATGCGGAGGTGAAACCCGGCCTAATCTATCGCCAAGATATTTCCGCGTACTACGGATATAATTTACCTGCGTATCTTTGGAGAATTTGTTATCCAATTCCCGATCTCTTGCTACGATCAGTGATTCAATAGATTCATAATTTAACAGCTCATCTCCAGACAGGAGGTTCATCTTACGTATCAATTCCGATAATGTATCTGAAACGATAAAATCTACTCCATTCTCCTTAAATGCTTCAACTGGGCCGGGGGCCTTTTTACCAAAAATTCGTTTGAGGAAGAGTTTATAATCCCTGTTGGTGATATCTGGGTTTTGTTCGGATCCAGAAAGTGCAAATTCTTTTTTTATGATCTTTTGTGTGAGAATAAACCAGGAATATGAATAGCCACTATCTTGTATATGTTTTAGGGTACCCAAGGTATCAAATCCCGGTAAGAATGGTGCTGGAAGTCTATTTCCTTTTGCATCAAACCAAAGTGAGGAGGGCCCCGGAAGGATACGGATACCATGATTGGGCCAAATCGGATTCCAGTTCTGAATACCCTCTGTATAATGCCACATACGGTCTTTATTGATCGTGTGTGCTCCGACTTCTTCGGCTATACCGATCATCTGTCCATCTACATAGGCCGGAACCCCTGAGATCATATGTATCGGCGCTTTTCCCAATCGTTCAGGCCAATTCTTCCGGACTAGCTCGTGGTTGGCTCCAAGCCCCCCTGAAGCAATGATAACATCTGGAGCATAGTATTCAAATGTATCGATGACGTTTCTATTGGTCGCTACCCCTCTTTGCTTATCATCAGCTTCTAAAATATCGCCGGATACTCCAGTTACAGTGTTATTTTCCGTTAGTAGCTTCGTCACGCGATGCCTAAATTTAAATTGCAATAGTCCGCTTTTTTCGGCAGCATAAGCTTTTTCTACAAATGGCCTGACCACCCCTGTTCCAGTTCCCCAACTCACATGGAATCTGGGAACCGAATTGCCATGACCAGAAGCACTGCCATCTCCGCGCTCGGCCCAGCCTACCATAAACATGAATTTAATCCCCAGCTTGGTTACATAGGCGTATTTCTCACTGGCAGCAAATTTCAAATAGGCCTCTGCCCATTGACGGGGCCAATAATCTTCGGTTCGATCAAAACCTGCGGTACCAAACCAGTCTTGCTGCGCCAGCTCCAGGGAGTCTTTGATTCCCATGCGGCGTTGTTGTGGTGAATTGATAAGAAATAGACCTCCAAATGACCAAAAGGCCTGCCCACCAATATTTTCTTCGGTTTCCTGATCCAGTAAAAGCACCTTCTTTCCAGCATTGGTAATTTCCATAGCCGCAGTTAATCCCGCTAGACCAGTCCCGATAATGATGGCATCAGGTTTAAATTGTTGTTCTATCCGCATACTGTTTATATCAATGGATTCGATTTTCTTTACGGCTTCTTGTACCTAAGTTCATTTTTGGTTCCCTTAAATTTACTAGTTTCTGTTCTGATGTACAAAGAGAAATAAAATTCAACCTGTGAAAAAGGAATACAAACTATAATTAAAATTATACACAAATACAATTTAACTTATTTTAATGATAGAAAATACTATTCTACCTTTGTTGCATCACAAACTCAAATAATAATATTGAGTAATTCACTCCTTTTTGATTTGATGAAAATATGCAGCGGGTAACAAAGGTTAAAATAACAAAATATGGAATACAGAAAATTAGGAAAAACAGATTTAGAACTTTCAGCAATTACCTATGGTGCTTTCGCTATTGGTGGAAACATGTGGGGTGGTAATGAGAAAAAAGACTCCATCGAGTCTGTTAAGGCTTCCATCGATCATGGTGTTACCACCTTAGATACAGCTCCTTTCTACGGCTTCGGTTTAAGTGAGGAGATGATAGGCGAAGCGATAAAGGGTTACGATAGGTCTAAAATTCAGTTGTTGACCAAATTTGGGTTGGTATGGGACGGAAGTAATCAAGGTAAAGGTGAATTTTTCTTTGATGCTGAGGAAAAGGGCAAAACTATCCCAGTTTACAAGTATGCCTCCAAAGCTAGTGTGCTCAAAGAAGTCGAAGACAGCCTAAGACGCCTGCAAACGGACTATATAGACTTATTGCAAATCCATTGGCCAGACAGTACCACAGCCATTGCTGAAACAATGGAAGCCTTAGATCTGCTTTTGCAGCAGGGAAAAATCCGTGCAGCGGGTGTAAGCAACTATAGTGTCGAACAAGTCTCGGAAGCTCAGAATTCAATCCAAATCGCGAGCAATCAGGTCGGTTACAGTATGCTAAACCGAGGTATTGAGCAAGATCTGGTACCTTATGCACAACAACATGATTTGGGCATTATTGTTTACAGCCCGATGGAACGTGGCCTGCTTACAGGCAAATACTTTAATGAAGGTAAATTGAAAGACAATGATCACCGCAACGGCTACTTTCAGCAATTTGATCTCAAAAAGGTAAAAACCTTCTTAGATACCATTACTCCAGTGGCAGCTGACAAGGGCGTCAGTGTTTCACAACTCGTGTTACGCTGGACCAGTCTACAACCGGCAATCACTGTTGTATTGGCAGGCGCCAGAAATGCTGAACAGGCTATTGCAAATGCAGAAGCTACAGCAATCAATCTCACTAGAGATGAACTATCATTTATCGATACAGCCTTGTCTAAGATTTAAAATTTAGGCACCTAAAAAGAACTCTTATAACAGTACGTCTCTTCAGAATTGTCCTGTTATAAGAGTTAAAATCTATTGCTGGCCTACCCCTAGTCACTTATTTTGTCTTAGCAAAACAATCAATGATTTTCATTAGAGTCAGCGCTTCCTCGATCGGAGCAGGATTTGGCCCATTACCTTCAAAAAAGGCAACTGTACTCGCGATCATTGGATATTGTATATGCTCAGGATGCTCAAATACGAATTCTTTTTCTCCCTGATCAGATCTTAATAAGATGGAATTGCCAAATATTGAAAAGGTGATTTTTCCCTGGCTACCTACAATTTCACAGCTATCTATATTATCTTCTGATCGGATATTAAAACACCAGCTCCCGTTAAAGATGATCTGATTCTCAAACACTATGGTACCAGTTGTTTGATCAGCAACATCACTTGCAGCATCCTGAATTTGGCTAAATCCATTATAAGAAATAGGCGCACCAAAGAAATAAAGCATTAGATCCAATTGATGTGGTGCAAGATCAAAAAAATATCCACCACCCGATATCGCAGGATCTGTACGCCAGTCTGCTGCACCTTTAGTCACCAATTCCGGCGCCCGGCTCTGCCATAATCGAAGTTGAACGGTTCGGATAGCTCCTATCTGTCCTGCCTCTAGCAATTCTTTTACTTTGAGAAACAAGGGTAATTGTCTTCGGTAATGCGCAACGACGAGCTTGCCACTTGTTTTTCTAACAGCCGCTAACAACAATGCGGCTTCATCCGCATTTAATGTAACAGGTTTCTCCACATAAACATTCTTTCCGGCTTCTAGCGCCTTCAATGCATAGTCATAATGCGAAGATGGTGGAGTCGCAATATAAATAGCATTCAATGCCGGATTGTCCAACAAGTCCTCGACCTTCGAATACCAATTGGCAACTTGGTGTCTCCGAGCATAATCGGCGGCTTTTGTAGCGTCTCTGCGCATCACAGCAAGTAATTGACTATCTTTAACCTTATTGAATGCCGGTCCGCTCTTTTTCTCTGTCACATCACCGCAGCCAATGATCCCCCATCTTACCTTTGTATTTTCCATGCTATTTTTTATGATCTAATCCTTCAATAAATCTTTTTTATCAGGGTTTTTCACGCCCAATAAATCGATTGTTACCAAGCAAAAATCCGATTGCTTTTTCAATATTTTTATGCCGGCTGTCCTCGGTCTTTAAAAAAGAAATATAACGGATAATCTCTTTTCTTTTTGATGGTGCTAAACGATCAAAGACTGTTTTGGCGGCTTCATTTTCCGCCAATGCCTGCTCAAGTTCGGGGTGCGGAACCAAGCTTCGGTCCGTCGGATCAAAAACAACGGATAATTCCAAGATTTCACCAATTCGTTTAGGTGAATTTGGCAAGATCTCCGTATTGATATACAATCGCCATGCTCCCTGATAACGCAACAAAGTCTGTTTGTAATCTTTCCCATTTACCATTCCTTTAATAGGTATATATCCCTTGTTGACCCCAGCTTCTTCAAAGAGTCGGTGTAATACATCATCGGGAACAAAAACAAAAGGATTGATTCCTATGAGTTCCAGTTTGGCTTTAAAGACCGACATAGGCGTTGAAATTTACCATCCAGCAAAAAATTAAGTTGTAGCAAGAATATGTGCTATCTGATTGAGTTCCGAAGTACTAAAGCTCAAATTGTCGAGCGATCTTAACGAATCAGTCAACTGTTCGCTGTTTCGTGCTCCGACCAAAACCGAGGTCAGGCGTTCGTCTTTCAATAACCATGCAATTGCCATTTGGGCCAGCGATTGTCCGCGTTGCAATGCCAGTTCGTTCAAAGCAGACAATTTTGTTATCAGATCGGGTGTAATTGCAGTACTCTTTAAAAAATGTTCTTTTGCGGCCCGAGACTCTGTTGGAATATTACCTTGTAAATATTTATTGGTCAGTAATCCCTGCGCCAACGGGGAGAAAGCAATCATGCCCACCCCTTCCTCGTCCAGCACTTCCAATAACCCATCCTCTGGGGTACGTACCAACATCGAGTACTTCGGTTGATGGATCAGACAAGGGCATCTAAGATCCTGTAATATAGCAATTGCCTTCTTTGCTAAATCCGCGGGGTAGTTTGATAAACCGACATAGAGGGCTTTCCCCTGTCGTACAATATCACTCAATGCACCCATCGTTTCTTCGAGTGGTGTCTGCGGGTCAGGCCTGTGATGATAGAAAATATCAATATAGTCAAGTTTTAGACGTTTTAAGCTCTGATGAAGGCTTGCCATCAAATATTTACGGCTCCCCCAATCGCCATAGGGTCCATCCCACATGGTGTATCCCGCTTTGGTAGACAGCAAAAGTTCGTCCCGATGTCCATCAAAATCTGAGCTCAGTATAGCGCCAAAATTTCGCTCCGCGCTACCGGGAGGTGGGCCATAATTATTGGCGAGGTCAAAATGTGTGATACCATTGTCAAAAGCCGTACGTAGGGTCTGCCTAAACACTTCTTTCTGATCGATATCACCAAAATTTTGCCACAGGCCAAGGGAAATTGCCGGAAGCTGGATACCACTTTTTCCACATCGCCTGTAAGGCATTATAGTATATCGGTTTGGATTGAATGTCACGTTATCAAGTTTATGTATGCAAAATACAAAACTATTTTGAAGAGTCTATGCAATTGCAACAGTCAATCTAATCGAAATATTTCGATACACAACAATTTGAATTAAAATTTATACCATTCCTCTCAACAGATACCATGCTAGTATCACAAATATTTTTATATTTTTGACTATAGTCCAATAATAGCACAACTTTAAGAACGTCCCCATGATCAGTAGATTCTTTAGAAAATTCTATTTACATATTGCGATATGGATCATTCTGCTCTTACTGCCTTTTATTACTTATCTTTATCAACCCGATAAAATCGCTGATTTTAAAATCTATTCGGCACTATCCCATCTGGCCAATATCATCTTTCTGGCAAGCAATTTTTATCTTCTTTGTTACCTCGTCGCACCGAAATATTTCTTTGGTCGCCGAAAGATGCTCATCCTATTGATTGCATTAGGCTTCGCCACATATGTCATGCTCAATTATGCAATCGTCTATTTCAATCCCAATGGGGAATTAGCTCATTTTAAAAAGGAGAATATACTATTTGTGCGACTCGTTGTAGGCCCAGGGATTATCTACTCACTTTGTATGATCACCTCGTCCATGATTTTTCTTTATAATGAACAGGCCAGACAAAAGGAACTTAATAAACAAATTGCATTAGAAAAGACAACTGCCGAACTGACTATTTTGAAACTTCAGATCAGTCCACATTTTTTATTTAATACGCTCAACAATATTCGTTGGCTGATCCGCAAACAGTCACCCGATTCCGAGGGGACAATAGTCAAGCTCTCCGAAATGCTACGCTACATCCTTTATGAAGTTGATGGGCCAAAGGTCGAACTTTTCAAAGAAATTGATCATATGCGCAATTTCATTGCTTTACAGACATTAAGGCTTCCCATTGCGGGTGAAGTTGATCTAAAAATAGAAAGCACCCTCAAGAATAGAATGATCCCACCGCTATTATTTATTCATTTTGTAGAAAATGCTTTCAAATACGGAGTAGATAGTAAAAATAGCCCATACATCCAGTTTCAATTCGTAGATATTCCGGGAGGGCTTATTTTTAAATCGGTCAATAAAATATTACAATATACTGAGCACCGGCCAAATGAAGGGATCGGATTGGCGAATGTGAAACGACGATTACAGTTGCTTTATCCCAACCGCCATGACCTCAAGATCAAAAGGACAGCAGACGACTATTTTGAAGTTGCACTCAGATTAATGACAGATGAAGATTAAATGTATACTCATTGACGACGAACCATTCGCTCTTAATTTGCTGGAGGACGATCTGTTGAGTTTTGACCAAATTGAAATTCTACAAAAATTTCATGCCCCTGTAGATGTTGTTGACTACCTGAAGAACCATTCGGTCGATCTCATTTTTCTGGACATCCAGATGCCGGAACAACTAGGAACACAATTTGTCAGGGATCTCGAAGATCCACCGTTAATCATATTTACAACAGCCTATCATCAATATGCTGTTGAGGGATTTGAGTTAAATGCAGTAGATTATCTTTTGAAGCCTATTTCAAAAGAACGGCTCACGGCTGCGATTCGAAAAGTAGCAGATATTATGACACTACGCAACAAACATGTTGTTGAAAAAGACCATATTGTTGTGCATGTAGAATATAAAAAAACCAAGATCTTTCTCCACGAAATCAGTTATATCGAAGGTTTAAAAGACTATGTAAAAATCTATTTGGTTGACCGGCCGGTTCCACTGCTAACCCGGAGCAATTTACGTGGTATGGAAAAATTATTGCCAACGGGGAACTTCCTCCGAATACATAATTCCTTTATCGTCAACAAAAATAGGATCGAACATTGCACAGTTGCAAAACTTACATTACCTGAAGTGGAACTGCCGATTGGCAAAAAATATGTCAAAAATATGGAGCAGTTTCAGACAAAAGGGCCAGCGAGCAAAGATAACAGCATTCGATAATGGCCATTCGTCTACACATTAGGCCCGTCGGTCTACAGATGATTGTGTAGAATAAAAATCATTTACAAATTTGCTTGGGGTCAATTTGTCCAACGCCGGCTATTGATCCGTATAGCAAAGAAAAAATGAAAAAAATTATAGCAGCACTCTTATTGGCAACCGCCGTTGCCTCATTACATGCCCAAACAGCTCCCAGTGGTCGTCCCAGCAGTTTAGCTGTCGCTGAAGGCAAACTTTCCGGTCAACTGATAGACCTTCAGGGTAAACCAATCGCACAGGCTTCTGTCAATCTACTGCGGGTGATTCATGATCAGTCTACAGGCAAAGAGCGGGAAATCTTATTCAAAAGCACGAGTTCGCTTGAAAATGGAAAATTTAGCTTTACGGCACTATCCACCAAAGACAAATGGAAGTTAAAAATAAGCTCAGTAGGTTACACCGCTAAAGATATTGCGGTCGAGTATGGATCTGATAGCAAAGTTTTGGATAAAGATCTTGGTGCTATCACATTGGAAAATGATAATCGAAAGCTAGACGAGGTAACGGTTACTGGTCGTAAAGCTTTACTTGAAATGGATATCGACAAAAAAGTATACAATGTAGAAAAGAATATTGTAGCAGCGGGTGGTACTGCCATCGATGTTATGCGCAATATGCCTTCTGTGCAAGTTGATATTGATGGAAATGTCAAGCTCCGAAATGCTGCACCGACTATTTTTGTAGATGGCAAACCGACAACACTAACGCCAGACCAAATACCTGCTGACGTGATCGAAAAGATCGAAATCATCACCAACCCTTCTGCTAAATACGATGCTTCGGGGAGTATGGCCGGAATTTTAAATATTATCCTGAAAAAGAATAAAAAAACAGGTTACAATGGTATGCTTACCCTTGGAGCAGATCGCTTTGGCGGAACCAATTTTATGGGAAGTCTCAATTTGCGTCAAAACAAATTCAATATATCCCTTACGGGAATGAATATGCGCATGCGGACGAATACCGAAGGTGATAGCTATCGGGAAAGCACAATTGATGGCGTTAAATCTACCGTTAACCAGGATATCGAAGGTAAAACCAAGGGAACGATCAGCTTTGGAAGACTCGGATTAGACTATGACCTTAGTCCGCGCACGACCGTATCTGTTGCCGGAATCTTTGTCGAAGGCAAATTTCGCCCCAATGAAAACACGATGATAACGACGGAAACGCAAGGCAATAGCAATAGAATTTCAGCGTCCGAACGTAGTTTCAAACCTAGAGGTTTACAGGCGGGCCTTGTTCAGAAATTCAAAACCGAGGGCGAGGAATTGACCGCGGACTTCAATTATTTCGGCGGAACAAACAAATCTAATGGCACTTACACCACCAATTATTTAGATAACAGTGGAATCATTGGTTCACAGATCCAAAAGAACGTTGGATCTGGCGACAATAAATTTATGACTGTACAGGCAGATTATGTTAAACCATTCAAAAATGGGATGAAACTTGAAACGGGAGTTCGCGCACAGATCAACAAGCTCAAAAACCTGAATAGCAACAGTCTTAAAGCCCGCGATAAAGATGATTATGAGGATATCAGTGCTGCGTCAGCCAATTACGACAATAAGAATACAGTCTATGCGGCTTATGCTTCACTTGGAGGCAACCTTAAAGATTGGGTATCTTATAAAGTCGGTTTACGTGTCGAGAATTCCACCTATGACGGTGAACTAATCAATACAAACCAAAAATTCCACAATAAATACCCGCTTAGTCTCTTCCCCTCCCTATTTCTGAGTAAGAAACTGACGGAGAAAGATCAACTACAGATGAGTGTCACGCGTCGTGTTAATCGTCCTAACTTCTTTCAGTTAATTCCATTTGTTGATTATACGGACAGCTTAAATATTACACGTGGTAATCCGGACCTCGTCCCAGAGTTTACAACCTCGGGCGAATTGTCTTATAGCCGAACACATGGTAAAGGGACTTTCCTGGCTTCAGTTTATTACAAATATACCACGAACCTGATCACCCGATACCTGACACAGGAGCTCAATCCCATTACGGACAAAATGGATTTCATCAACACCTATATTAATGCGAATTCCAGCAAAAACTATGGTGCAGAGTTCACCTACACCAATAATTTAAAAACATGGTGGGATCTGACAGCAGACCTAAATTTCTACAATTCAAAAATTGAAATCGATGACAAGACACCATCAGAAGGTATGTGGACCGTATTTGGAAAATTGAATAATACGTTCAATTTGAAAAAGAACTGGAACCTTCAGCTCGCATTTGAATATCAAGGAAAAACAAATATGCCGGTCACACAAAATCAAACCTTTGGTCCACCGATGAATCAGGCCCAAAGCTCCTCTCAAGGATACATTAAGCCTTTTTATGGGATCGATTTTGCCATCAAGAAGAGTTTCTTGAAAAACCAGGCCGCTTCCGTGACATTGGCGGTAAACGATATCTTTAGAACCCGCGGAAATACCATAGTATCTTCGGGTGATGGTTTCTACCAAGAGTATTATCGTCTCTCCAATCCACAGCTTGTCAAATTGAACCTATCTTATCGTTTTGGCAAAATGGACATGAACATGTTCAAGAAAAACAAAAACCAAAATTCCATGGAAGGTATGCAGATGCAATAGACACTTGCATTAAGCTTGACATATTAAAGCAGAAAGAGACCGATTGGATGGTCTCTTTCTGCTTTATTTCATTTTATACGATCTTCATTTCATTAAACCAGCTGACTTGGGATATTGTATTTTTCTATAATTGGTACAATTTCCAGTAGATCATCAATCACATAATCCGGATTAGCTGACTTTAGCTGTTCAGCATGATGCGCACCTGTCGTAATGCCAATGCTTAAAGCACAACCAGCGTTCTGACCTTCCTTTATATCAATAACCGAGTCCCCTATTTTCACCACACCTGTGGGATCTGTTATTGCAAAATTTGCTCTTGCAAGATCAATCATATCTGGATATGGTCTATTCTTAGGCACATCGGATGCCGTAATCAATGCATCAATATCTCGTCCCACAACCCAATTAAGCTTTTTCAAAAGGGATTCCGCTGTTTTGCGATCATATCCCGTGTTTAATACCCGAAGTATATTCATCTCTTTCAAAATCGAAAAAAGTTTATTGGCATTCGAATTCGGATAAATGTCTGCTACTTCATAGGCATTTTCAAGTGCTTGCAAAAATGATTGGAACATCTGCTCAGCTAATTGATCGTCAACTATATTGAGGCAATTTTTTAGTACAGTCTTAATGGCCTGTAACTTTTCCTTGCCAGCTCCGTGCTCCAACACTTCTGTCAATGTAAGTTGATGCCCCCCAATTTGATTTATCACCTGTTGAAGTGTCTTATAAACTATATTATTCTCATTTACAGTAGTACCTGCCATGTCAAATACCACCATCTTGATCGCTTCTCTCATCTATTCACTATTAAATGTTTAGCAAAAATAAAATATTGTTAAATAAAACTAAACTTTTCAATATTAACTTATTGCTATCTTTAAGTTAAGAGGAGCGTAAATTAACGTAGCACAAAATAATAAGTCCAGCCGATCAGCAACAGTTGAAATGGAATTCTAAACCACAAATAGCCTGGGCCTTTTCCATCAAAAGTCGCAGTTTCATAGTTCAGGTGCCTCATACTCGCATATATATTTGTCGGTAGTATCAGTATAAAAAAGACAATTAAAAGCATCCCTGTAAGACGGCTTAAAGATGGTATAAATAAACCGAAGGCTCCCATGACCTCCAATAGTCCGGTCACATAAATCATTTCTTTTTTTAATGGGATAAAACCAGGGAGCATCAACAGCATGCCTTTTGTGTAGATGAGGTGTCCAAGGGAGGTAAACAATAATGTGGCAGCAAGGGCTATTTTTCCAGCTAAATGGTAATCCATATCGTCCTTATACTGTCGTATAACTAAATTGCTGATGAGAAATACTGTAAGTAAAACAAAAAGTGGTTTCATAATTTTTTTTATTCAAAGTTATGAGCCTTTCTACTCCTTATCAATGAACAATTGTTAAGAAATTTCCTTCCGGATTCTGCTTAACGATTGTGGTCTAATCCCAATATAAGATGCCAGGTATTTGAGGGGGATATTTTTAATTAACTCAGGCTGTTCCCGCATCAGATTAACATACCTCGTTTTGGCTGAATCTTCGAGTAAGGTAAATTCACGTTTCATTTTCTTCAAAAAGATATCTTCGATAGCCTTTCGTCCGATAAAATTCCCCACCTGTGTCGTTTTATACACGATATTCAGATCATCATAAGATATCTGCCACAAGACACAATCTGTAATCGCTTCAAGATTATAGGACGATGCATTTTGGGTCAGGAATGAATCATAGGCGCTCACAAAGGAGTTTTCAAAGGCAAACCCAAATGTAAAATCATAATCTAATTTTGGAATATTGAACCGAACAATCCCCTTTTCAATAAAAGATAAATAGCGCTCCGTCTTGCCCATTTCCAGGATCAATGATTTTTTCGGAAAAACTGCTTTGGAAAGCATTGAAGAAAAAATATTCCAGTCCTCGATCTCCATCGCAATGAGCGAGTCAAAATAATTCTTGATTTTATCCATGCTATCCATATTTTAAAACAAGATAAAAACTTCTGGACAAACAAGAGAAAACCTGATCCTATTATCTATTTAATTATTTAAGCATTTAATCTCATGAATAAATATTAAATTAATCAATATAAACGTTTATTATGACTCCTATTGCAGAAAACAGTCTCAAAGTATGGTCCCCATCAAAGAAATTCTTCTTCCGATTTTCTTTTGTTTTCATCTTTTCATTCATACTAGTTTTCAATAATGGTGCTTTTCCACTTTTCGGATACATCGGCAAGCCATTAACTGATCTTATGCATTGGATCATACCTTGGTTTGCGAAAACTATTTTACAATATCAGTATGATTATACTATTTTTATCAATGGAAGTGGGGATACTTCCTATGCCTGGGTATCGTTACTTTTTCTTCTCATAATTACTGCGGTAACTACAATTAGCTGGTCTTTGTTTGATTTGAAGTGTCAAAACTATGAAACCTTGTATTATTGGTTGACAACAGCAATACGTTATTATATTGCATTCATGTTGATAAACTACGGTGTAATTAAAGTGATGCATTTCCAGATGCAACCGCCCTCACTGGCACAGTTGATACAACCATTGGGAGAATACACTCCGATGGGATTGGCATGGACATTTATTGGTTTTTCCAAAGGCTACAATATTCTCATAGGAATAGCTGAAATATTGTCGGGATTCCTTCTATTCCGAAAAACCGTTGTGTTGGGGGCTTTAGTAACCATTGTCACTAGCATTAACATCATGTCCATCAACTATTTTTACGATGTCCCAGTGAAGATGGTTTCGACCGCCTTGTTTTTGCTTTCACTGTTTTTGTTGCTACCTTCCGCGAATGCACTGGTTTCCCTATTTATTAAAGGGCAACCAACACAGTTATTTACCATTCAAAAACCATTATTTAATAAAGTATGGAAGAGAAAAGGGCTTATCGTCTTTAAAATATTAATACTTATCATCTTTGGAGTACAGCAGGTAATTGGGATTTTTAACACCAAGAAGATGATCGACGCCTATTTTAAAAAATCACCACTCTATGGAATCTACCATTTTGAAAAAACCGATGAGAATATCAAAACCATTCCAAAAGAATGGCGGCAGATCATTTTTCAGCAGGATAACGATCGTGCCTTTGTCCGTGATATAGACTACAATCCACTGTCCCTAAATATCTTAATTGATTCCCAACAACAAAAACTCACCTTAAACAATTATCGATACGATTATGAAATCGATCAAAATGGAAATATCTTATTGACGAAAGCTGTTGACAACCGTATCGAGAAAATTAAACTTATCAAACAGGATCCTCAAAAACCAGAATTAATGAAACGCTCTTTTCATTGGATACAGGAGTATCCAAGTAGCCGTTAGACAATTCGTCAATCGAAAATAGAATACCATCTGTTTTATTTGGCTTTTTGCAGCTTTTAAAACTCCATTACGACAAAGAGTATTCGGTTACTTTCTATGCAAAAAACAGGCTCCATGTATTGATTTTTATTCAACTACATGGAGCCATATTTCCATTATTATAGTAGGATAAGTCTCAGTTGTTCTTATTTCTTCTTTACTGTGATATTATCTAAAGATATGGTCTCTTTACCTGTGTTTGTAAAGGTTATTCGCACTATTTTTTTATTTGGCTTGATTTCCTGACCAGTCACAAAATTAATTTCGTGCTTTTTACCTTTCTTACCCAACTCCAGCGTCTTTTGCTTTAGGTTCGACAGTTCTCCGGTCACAACCTTCACATCGTCTGCTGCTACGGTTATACTGCCACCTCTACCCCAATACGTAAGGTTAAATTGTTGCTCCGGGTCCAGATAAATGTATTGTTCTATCTTTTTCCCTTGAGCAAGTACAAGAGCCTTACTACCCTTTTCACCTAAACCTTGCTCGATCGTCCCCTCACCTTCCCAGGGCTGAAGACCAGCTTTTCCCTCAAAATCGGGATTAGGGAGCTCATTTCCATCACGCAAAGGCCAGTTATAGGCACGGATATAATCGACCTCCATATTCACCCCACCTTCGGAACCGTATGCGCCCAAAAACACATTCATAAAATGGTTGGGTGAATAGATTTGATTCTTATTGTTGTATTCTTTAATTAAATCACCATTGATATAATGCTTAATACTTGTTGGAGCCCACAACACACCATGGGTAACCCACTGGCCTACATGCTCATAGCCTTCGGCAATATGTGTAGCAAGATTACGTTGAAATACACCTTTCGCATCAACATGTCCGTGGATGACAAATTGAGCCGTGATATATTCAAACACATCTATTTCAAACAATTGGCCTTTTGGGCGTATTCCTTTTATTCCATCAACCTCTGCCCCCTCTTGAAGATAGTAACGAATATCTGGCCCTGGTGAATCGAACCAAAATGCAGTATTTGTTCCTTTCGGGTTACCTTGACGATTGCGGCGTACTTTTACCTCAAAATAACCACCTTTACTATTGTCCAATAGGTTTTCATTCGTTTTCCAGTCATAGGTCTGAATGGACGAAATCTTTTGGTTTCCACCTTCTGTAAAGATTCGCTTTGGGATGCTATCGTTCACATAGAGGTTTATTGCGGATCCGTCGAGCGTATAGGCCGGCTGGGGTAATTGATCCTGCAACATTTCCTGCTTTGATTTTTCATTTAGATAATTCAATGAGGAGAAATAATTGCTGGTCCATTTATTCCGGTTTAAAAGTTGATCATTAAACTCGTCCTGCCAAAAAATTTCCATACCGACAGGAACAACAGCTGAACTTGGATTTCTTTTCTCTTCCTCGAGTTCGGCGTCATCCAACGTCCAACTTTTAGCGGTATAGGATTTCCCTTGCGCCAAAGGCTTGCCAGCTGCAGATTCCACCCAAACATAATACGTTGTCTCTGGATCAACCTGCTGGATATAATAGCGTTTGGTGCCCTCCGCCAGTACCGCATTGGCAACAGCAGGCTTCCTATGCGTCTTTGACCAGAACAGCTTGGTACCCGAAAGATCGTTCTTTCCATCTTTCATATCAAGTCGTATCCAACTTCTTGTTCCCAACAATCGTAATAGTGCATCTGACTTGGCCGTTTGCGCTGACAATAATAGAACCGACAACATTTGAGCTGCCGCCAGTGATATATATTTTTTCACTTTATCTTATTTTAAGTACTCATTTACTATAGCAATACGATAATAATGAGAATTATTAGCATTGACAACTCCGATCAAAACGCAACCGTTTGTTTAATTTAGCAATACAAAGACGTAAATTCCATTGTACTTTTCTACAAAAGTATCAATGGCTCGCTATCCGCAGAGTACATGGAACTAGAGGGACATGGAAAGATATGCAGAATTTCTGCCCATTATAAGGACATATAATTAAAAATAAATCGCTACTGGTCGCCCTGTAGCGATTTATTCGCTTAATTTAACGTGATACTGATAGCTTGGTTCTTTAAAATCATTTTTTGAATTGTCGTTCCATCTTGTTGTTTCACAACAAGGAACTCTTGTTTGCCTCTCCGAACTACTTCAAGATCAAACACACGGTCAAAGGCTCTTATGCGCCTAAGTCGCATATACTTCCATTCCTTTGGTAAACTGGGATTTATGCTGAACTTACGTAACCCGGTGGGTACAATATGAAATAAACCCTCAGTTATGACACGACAATAAAGGGCACTCTCTGCACTTAAATGTCTTTGTCCACCTTCGGGCCACGCCTCTACTGGATAAGGGACGTGATCGCCCAAAAGGCGCATCGAAGAGTAATATTTAAAATAGGGAAGCGCTCTTTCTGTCGCACCTGTCATAAAAAATCCCTTAAAGGCATACAATGTTGCCCTATCCCAGAATACCTTATCTCCGGATTGTGTCAGGATACCATTATTGGTCCAAAGATATTTTGACAACAATGCGTCGATTGTTCCTGCGCTCCGCTCGGTAATGCCCATCGTCATGGGCAAACATATCCAAGCCCTTAAGATGTTATTTCCATCATAATAACGATACGTGGAGTATCCCTGCACGTCGGTTCCAAAGTACTTAACAATCGCGCTCCGAAGTTCTCCAGCACGCTGTAGATATAGTTCTGAAAGTTCATCCTTCCCCAACTCACGGGCCAGATCCGCAGCACTTCGATAAGCACCATACGCAATACTATTCGTCGACAGATTAATCTTTCCTGCAGGAGCTCTGCCTTCCAATTCGTCGCTGTCTGAGCGGTATACGCCCTCATCTGTCTTCTGCTGTTCAAGATACTCAAAACACCAATGAATCAATGGCCACAGCTCAGTAGCGATATCTTTCTTACCCAATGCCAGGGCATAACGCGATGCCCCATAGGCAATCATCGCCATATCCCCCCTATCTTTGGCTCCATTCCAATAACTGTCACCTTCAGCAACTATTGAACTGGGAATCGGTTTATAATCCGAATTCATAAAACGGGCAAAATGACGGAAGGAATTAATCGCACTTTCATTGCCGTTGCGATTGCCTAAAAATGGAAAGAAAGGATTGGCATATTCCGCCTGATCATTTGCCCATATCGCGGCATAGTAGCTTAAGCCCCCAGGACCATGCATTAATCCGCCCTTTGTATCATAGATACTTTCTGTTGCACGAATCTTCGCAAAGGCAAATGCTGTATTGATTGTATCATTGGGTGTTTCCAGAATAAGATCACCAGCTAAACTTTTCACAAAGTCCTCCCTTTTCCCTAATTCATAGGAAGGCGAATATTGATAAGCTGGTTCGGTGATTTTCTTCCCCTCATACACAATATTGAATTGATAAGACTGCAGTGGTTCAAGTTTTGGGACGAGGCTATCTCTTAGTAAAGCCTGCACGACATATTGCCCATATACACTTTTTTCAGGGTCGGAATAGAATTTTGAATACTTGTTAGTCAGATCAATCTGTAAGGGTTTACTCCCCGTATTAACCAACTTAACTTGTTCAATCAAAACAGGTTTATCAACTGCGGGAAATAAGGTCCGCTGTATTTCCAGCGGAGAATTCGTTTTTGAATAAACACATAATTTTCCATCGAGCCCAAAGCTCAGCGGATATTCATCGACCTCTACACCATCTACTTTTATTAATAAAGACTTATTATCTTGAAAGGGTACGGTTAGGCTTGCATGTGTATTGTTGGGAATTGTTCGCAACATGGGAAATACGATCTTTTTGTCCAATAAGAGACGACCGTTGCGAACACCATAGTAAACCACAGCAGCGGTTTGTAAACCTGCCATTTCAATATGGTCTTCGTGATTCTCTCCTTCTCTGACCTTCCATTCAATCCTATTCCCTTTCAATAACGTCCATTTTTTTGAATTTTGAGCTAACGATGAACTCCACTGCAGTAGGCCAATGGCAACAAGACTCCAATAGTATAATTTAGTTTTCATGATTTATCTATAATTGAGTCGTTACACGATATTGCTTATCTCCTGTGATCTTCACATCGATATAACTGTAGGTAATGCCATTTTTCTCGCCGATGCTACTTTTAGTCTTTTTACCATTACAGTAGAGATAAGGATGACTTCCCGGAAAACCAGCCTGCCAATACTGTACCGCTTCTCCTCCTGTATAAGACAAGATCGTTTCCGATACAGCACGCTGCTCCACAGTGTACAGTACCTGACCAATCTTGACATTTGACACTTTCACTCGGCCAAGTTCTTTTGGAAGATGGGAGCAGGTTTCTATAGCTTTACCTTTTTCCCCGGGATTAACGCCCATCATATCCTGTACAACATTACTGATCAGTACAAAAGAAACCTCTGGGTAATCGCCATTGTTACCAGTCAATGTTGCCATGGCATGCACTGTATTAATTTTTGAAATAATGTATTTCAACCATTTCCAGCCACGCTCATTCTGTCCATATTTAAAAAATAACTCCGGCACATAGGTAATTGCTTCTATATTTTCGGGTAATCCTTCTTTGGAGCCAAGCTGTTCATCGATATAATCCAAATACTTCAGATGTCTGTCCGATCGTGGGTCTGTAATTTCTTTCAAGGGAAGAAACCAAGAGTTCTCTTTTCCCCAACCAGCAACAGGGAGATTATTCTTATCGTAGCCCCGATTATACAGTTCTTTATTATCGACTATCCCCCATTCCTTGTTAAAATAGTTCCGCAATGCGCTAGCCTTTTCGTTATAGATCCTGGCCTGGGAGTTCTTGCCACTTAATTCTGACAGCTCGGCAAAAGCCATATAAGCTTGATATTGACTGCCGATACCATCGCCTGCTTCGATCAAAGTCTGGTCACGATGTTCATTATAGGTGACGGTGCCTTTGAAGATATTGCCAGAGCCATCACTCTCAGCAACACCGTTCGGATTTTTAAGATCATGTGCTAGCACGAAGTCACTGACCGCTTTGGCATTGAATTGCCTTAATGCGGAATCAGTCAGATAACGTTGATCTTTGGTCCAGTCATAGAGCTGAGCATTCTTTTCAACGAGTTCAAAAACAGCTGGAATTTCGCGCACAAAGTTATCGTCATTTTTATAATCTAAGGTGTAAGGTGTCCCATCAAAATTAATAGCCCATAAAGGGAACCATTTTCGGCTAGGGGTAGCACTCGCGGCAAAAGCACGGAGCATGGTGAAATTTTCAGCTTCCAGTCCTAATAAATGAGCTCCAATCGCTTGATGACAAAAATCACGTGAATAGAATGCTGTGCGCAAAGGATAGCCTGCCCAGTAGCTAGGTAAATAAGAAACGGTAGCTGACTCTTGGTTTTTCTGATGAATATTGACTGGGCCTCTCTTGCCTGTAACAACAAAAGACCGCGCTTTCTGCTTTGCCCACACAAAGATATCGTTTAGCTCTTTATGATCTGTATCAATGGAAATATCATTTTTTTGCGCGAATAAACTTACAAAAAATAGTGCCTGCAGCACGAGTAATAAGATCGTTTTCATAAGGATTAGCTTTTAATGAACCCAGGATCTGTACATGACAGATCCTGGGCGGTAGGTTGATTAGTCGTAACTTGGATTCTGTTTCAACAGTGCATTTCGTTGAATCTCACTGCGCGGAATCGGAAGCAGATAATGCTGTGGAAAGAACTTCCGTTCCTGCAACAGCTCGATTTTATAATTTTTCTTTTTCGTTTGGTCATCCCGCACAATCGTGATTTTTCGTGCTGGTTTGTTTTCGGTCTGTTCAGCGATTTTCCAACGTCTTACATCAAAAAAACGATGATCTTCAAAAGCAAGTTCTATGCGGCGTTCCTGTTGTATTTTTCCCAAAAGTGCTGCCCCGGTGCTTGTAATAGCAGGAAGTATACCAGCCTTCCCTCCGCGTGCCCGCTCTCTAATCTTATTGATGTAAGTACGGGCGGCCTCCTCGTTCCCCAACTGATATTGGCTTTCCGCATAATTTAGGTAAATCTCACCCAGACGCATGTAAATCCAAGGTTGTGCGCTTTTATCGTTCCAAGGATTGCGCAAACTTTCGTCCATAAACTTGCGGATCGTGTAATGGGTCTTTGAAGCATTCCAATCATCAATACCGAATTCGCTGTCTTTACCACTATTGGCTCTGTTTCCGGTAGAAGATACATAGAACTCAATCTCTCTTCCTCTAAATTGCTGACCATCGCAGACAACAGAAGCATAGAATCGAGGCTCACGCCCTTCCCAGGGTTTACCATCCACGTACTGTTGTGCTGAAGGTATTGAACCGTCCTCCATCTCATAAGCATCCACCATGTCTTGGAGTACACAGGTTCTTGACCAGCCTGTAAAACCGTTCGGAGAATCAGTCCAGTCGAAGGAGTGCCCAAATTCCGTATTGAACTGCTTCATGAAAATAATCTCTTTGCTCTTGTTGCTCGTAAAAAGCTGTTTGTAATTCGGATCGAGCTGGTATTGATTGAGATCCAGCACAGCCTTCGCTGCATCCGCAGCTTTTTGCCATTTGGACTTATCATTAGATGGGTTCCAGTAAACGCTAGCGGCATATAATGTTACCCGTGACTTCAGTGCCAATGCAGCTCCCTTAGTCGCGCGACCAAAATCCTTTCCCTCATAACTGAGGGGAAGTAAGTCTGCTGCTTTATCTAATTCTTTTACAATAAAATCGATACATTCGTCATAGGTATTCCGGGGCACCATCATATCACTGTTCAGATCGAAGGTTTTTGTAATCAGAGGGACACCGCCAAATCGTGCAACGAGATCCGCATAAAAAAATGCTCTCAGAAAAGTCATCTCCCCAATCAACCGATCTACCTTCGCTTTGTCTGCTTTGAGCTGAGCAATATTATCAAAGAAAATATTACAGTTCTTGATTCCTTCATAATACGCGTTCCAGGTCGAGTGATCACCAAATTGATCTGCTGTTACCTCGCCCCGATTGTATAAGTAAGGATTACCCGAGTTGAAGTTGTGATATGCCTCATCGGAAATGTAACGTAAACCGAAATTTCCAAACCCATCCCGTAGTTCCGTATATCGCTTGTTCACATAAGCTTCCGTTAAACTGACATCCGAAAATATAGCCTCTCCGGTAAAAGAATCCAAAGGCTTGACATCTAGATAATCAGCGCATGATGTAAAACAAGCTGTAAAAAAAATTGCTATATATAGTTTTATCGTTGTTTTCATGTAATCTATCAATTAAAAACTTAAATTCATCCCCACACTATAAATCCGCTGCTGTGGATAATACATGCCACCAGCTTGTATCCCTTCAGGATCCTGGATTTTGATCTGGTCGATGGAAAAGAGATTGAAACCGCTAATAAAGACGCGCAGATTTTTCATCTTGATCTTTTCGAGCATGGCTGGTGATAGTGAGTAAGCCAGTTCTACATTTTTCAGTCTTAAGAAAGAGGCATTTTTTAACCAGAATGTCGAGTTCATGGAATTAAACGTATCATCGCGATCAAAAGCTCTGGGATATAGTGCATTCGGCGTTTCCGCTTCTGAGGTCCATCTATTTTCAAAATATGTCACATCTCTATTGTAGCTCCCTGGTTTGATGATCTGTTTCGCCCTGCCCTGCCCCGACCATAGGATATTCAAATCGAAATTTTTCCATTTCGTCCCCATGGTAATGCCGTAGGTAATTTCGGGTATCGGACTTTCGTAAATCCGGACCATATCATTACTTGTAATTTTTTTATCGTCGTCAACATCAACATACTTGATATCACCAGGTTTGGTATTCAATAAATGTGGAGAAGCATCTATTTCGGCCTGATTCTGGTAGATACCATCGGTTTTGTAAACCAACCAGGAATCTATGCTGTGGTTTGTTCTACGCTGCCATTCCGGTGTATTTTGTGCCTCATCAAAGAAATGAATCTTATTGCGTACAAAAGTGAAATTTCCGCCAATAGAATAACTAAAATCATCAACCTTATTACGATATAGCAGGCTACTCTCAATCCCTCTGTTTGAAATCTCGCCGATATTCTGATCGGGCAAAGTCAATCCTGTATATTTGGGTACTGAGGCCTGCTTTGGTGTTAAAATATCAGTCCGCATCGAATAGAAATACTGTAGATCAAAAGTCAACGTGTTTTTAAAGAAAACAGACTCAAAACCTATATTTTTCGTATCCACTTTTTCCCAGGTAATATTAGGGTTGGCCAATCTTCCTACCGTAAAACCTTTCCCTCTTTTAGGGTCAACACCAAACATCGCTCCATCCCCGAGTACATAGGTACTGATATACTGAAAAGGACTTACGCGATCATTTCCCAATTTACCCCAAGAAGCTTTAATCTTCAATTCATTAATGAAAGGAACATTTTCTTTAAAAAAATCTTCCTGGGAGATACGCCAACCTGCTGAGACACCGGGAAACCAACCCCAACGTGCATCGCTGCTGAAGTTTTGCGAACCATCTCTCCTCAACGTGAAATCGGCGAGATACTTATCTTTAAATCCATAACTTACCCGGCCAAAGTAATTCTGGCGAGCTGAGATTGTTGCCTTCCCATCGTTATTTTTTTGATTATCACTTCCTGCGAAAAGATAATCTACGGCATCACTTAAGAAATCACGGCGATAAGCTGAAAACCAATCTCCTCTGTTCTTGCTTTGCTCATACGCAAGAAAGGCATTAATACTATGCGCATCAAATTTCTTATCATAGCCAATTTTAAAATTCCAGGTTTCGATGCGATCGTTATCGTTTCTCTCCGAAAGGTTTATATTAACATCACCTGTTGTTTCCCGAATATTGTCATATTCTTTGGTTGCGGGATTATAACGATAGGCATCCCACATATTGTTGAGCTTCTTTTCATGCCGATATCTCGAATCAAATGCGGCATATCCTGAAAAACTTAATCCATCCAACAACCAAGGAGTTTTGAGGTCGAAGCCAGCTTTTGTATTTATAAAATTATCTTTTATATGCTGATAACCTGTTTTCCCTGCAGCGAGGATTGTCAGGTTATTACCCCAGGAAAGTCCCGGGCCTGGTAGCCCGTTGGGATAGTAATCTGGTAAGAACGGATAAGCATGGAACGCTTCCCAAAAGAAGGTCCCCATATCATAATTGGAATTGTTGCGATTTTCCTGTCTTGTAGCGACCTCAATCAATACCGACAGATCTTTGGTGATCTTTGCATCGAGGTTGGAGCGAAACTGCACCGTTCTGAAATTCAGGTCAGTATTTTTAAAGCCTGGTTTCTGATATAAGTATCCACCCGATACATAATAACGTACCTTTTCATCACCACCGCGCAACGAGAGCGAATGCTGTGTTTGCGGGGCTGATTTAAATACCGCCTTCATCCAGTCTGTATTTGCATATAGCAGTGGATCGATACTTCCATCCAAATACTTTCCTTTAATATCCTTATACTTTTCAACTCGACCAAAATGAGCATTGATTTCATCATCATATACCATAAACTGATAAGAATCCATCAACTTAGGTGTACGTGTATGCTCGGAGAGCCCATAACTTCCATCGTAAGAAATCGTTGGTTTATCACCGTTTCCACGTTTGGTCGTCACCAAAATCACACCATTAGCAGCCTGTGCACCATAGATTGCAGCAGAAGCATCCTTTAATACGGAAATAGTTTCGATATCGCTCGGATTCAATCGCTCGATGCCACCACGGTTGGCAACCCCGTCGATCACATACAATGGACTATTGTCTCCCAAGGAACCTTTACCGCGAATAAATATTTCAGAATTATCGCTCCCGGGCTGACCTGAACGATTGTTGGCCACTACACCCGGCATTCTCCCGGCAAGGGAATTGGACAAGTTAGGTGCTGGCGACCGTTGCAGCTCGCTCCCGGAAACCTGACTGACCGAACCCGTCAACGTTGCTTTCTTCTGGGTTCCGTATCCAATGACAACAACTTCTTCCAGTTGGGCGAGATCTTCCTGTAACACCACTGACATCCCTTGTCGTTGATAAGGAAGCTCCTGCGTGAGATAACCCAGGTAGGAAAACAACAGTATGTTGTTTTCGTTATCGACCACAAGTGAGAATTGTCCATCACTATTGGACTGTGTCATCTTGTCTGTTCCTTTTACTTTCACCGATACCCCAGCCAACGGTTTTCCATGGCTATCTTTGATTGTACCCGATGCTATTTTATCCTGCGATCTGGTCATCGAACGGATGATAATACGATTTTCACTTACTATATCCATCTCCAAAGATTCCTTCGCTAAGATTGGCAACAATAGATCAGTCCATTTTTTATTGCGTACATCAACACGCTTTACTTTAATATCATGAATACTATTATCGTTATAGATGAAATTAATCTTGGTTTGCTCCTCGATTGAAGTCAAGAGATTTTTGAGCCGAACCTCTTCAAATCGTAAAGAAACCGTTTTCTGCGCTTTAGATTCTTTCGCTAGACCAGTTGCAACACATGCGAATAAGAAAATGATTAAAAATTTGGCCATTAACAACCATTTTAGGTAATACGAGATAGGCACATGATAAAGTACATGTGATTTTTTTTTCATAATTTTGGTATTTAATAATAATCGATTGGCATCCTACTTTCCTAGGGTCCGATGCCATTGGTTAAAACGTATGGGTATTGCTCACTATGAGGGATACCCTTTTTTAATTTTACTTTACATAAAGTGTATCATTTAGGGTATAGTAATTTAGTTTTATGCCGGTTCGCTTGATCATATCCAAGAATTCCTCGCTCGTTGTTTCTTCGAATATACCAGTGACATGCTGTTCCGCCAATCGCTCTGTTTTGATAACAACAGGTTTTCCAAACCAACGTTCCATCTTTCGGGCAACGGTATTAAAATCATCACCTTTAAGCACCAGACGGTTCTTCATCCAGAGTGTTTCCGTAGCTTCAGTCTCGACTATATCAAGTTTTTCAAAAGCTACCTGCTGCTGTATAACAGCATGCTTGCTTTTATTATGGCTTGGTTCCAGCACCGAATTAATCACAGAGATTTTGTTTCCCGGCAGGAGTTCATAGGTTTTTGTTTGCTTATTCTCCACGACTTTCAGTTGTACCTTACCTTCAATTAGCGAAGTCGTTGTTATATTTTCATCTGGAATTGCACGGAGATTAAATTTAGTACCCAGTACGAGTACCTCTGCGTGCGCTGTCTTAATGGTCAAAGGCAAATTTGGATTCTTGGCAATCGAGAAGTAGCCCTCCCCTATTAATTGCAATACCCTGTCAGTTTTCCCAAATCCACTTTTCAGTCGCAGGGTGCTTTCATTATTAAGCCAGACCTCAGATCCATCACTTAATTTGATCGATTTACGTTCTCCCTTTCCTGTAGCAATTGTTTGCCATTCTGAATCAATATTTACCTCTTTGTCTCTTTTTATAGACCAAAAAGTCAACAATCCAAATACCATCAAAACACTAGCTGCAATGGATATTATTTTTATTTTTTTGTAATTTAAAAAGGGGTGGACATTAGAATCCCTATCGGCAACCAATTCTATAGGTTTTGACTTTTCATAGATAATCTCGGCCTCGATATTTTGCCGTTCCTCCTGCTCACTTTCCAAGAAGGCAATTAGTTGTCTTTTATTTTCATCTGCTCGCAGTAAATCATCCAAAACACTCCTTTCCTCTGCTGTGAGAGTTCCTTCAAGCAATCGATTGGCTAAAAATAAAAAGTATTCTTCTTCAGATGAAAACATACGCATTCGGTGTATTTGTGATAGAGACACCGAAGCAATACAAAATCCCCAATAAAAAAATTATTTTTTTTCTTTCATGCAGGCCCATAGTTTTCCAAGGGCTATTTGAATATGTCTATCTACAGTTTTTTTAGATATTCCCATCGTTTCCGCAGTCTCCAAATACGTCTTCTTTTCTTCCTTCACCAATTTAAACGCTTCTTTTGTTTTTGGCGGCAAACATTCTACAGCCTGTTGGATGCGTTGGATGCTTTCGGTAGATATCAATATATCTTCAGGTGTATTGCGATCGATTAATGTATCTTGATATTCAATGCCATCTGTTAGTACGAGCTGACGAACCCGGAGCAGGTTCAGGCATTTATTTTTGATCGCCCGAAGGAGGTAGCTTTCGAGACTCACGATATTCATAAGATCCGGTCCTAAGTACCAGATTTTCCAAAGTACTTCAGAAACTACATCTTCAGCCAATTGTTTATCTTTTATAAAAGAAAATGCATTACTTTTTAGCACCCCATAATTAGCCAAAAAATAGGCCTTAAAAGAGTTCTCATCTCGATGAATAGCAATATTCCTCTTATTTTCTTCGGATAAAGGTTTCAAATACATTGGTTGTGTCACAATTCGATTGGCAATTTAAACAAATTCGGTTTAAGATTGCAAAAAAAAAGTTACATAACCTGGTTTTCTCAGCTTTAATCGCAATTAGACAGCTGTTTTTCTCCGACAGGAAATACCAATAAAAAATCTTAGATAAAAAAACTCGCTCTATTATCAGATTCTAAAGGGCCATCTGACAAGAGAGCGAGTACAATTTATAATTAAAAAGATTTTGTCTTCTAATCAAGGAAAATGGTTACTGTCATAGGATCATTCTCTACCTTCACCTGCTTTTCCACTGTACCTTGTTTATTATTATATTTAAGCGTATAAATTTTGTTTTTTTCTACTGCAAACTGCAACCTGTCGTTTGCATCTTGTCTTGCATCTTTGGTAGAACCTCCGCCTACTTGATCCTTCCCTTGAAAGATATCGATATTACACTTTTTCCGATCTTCGGGTGTGGTCTTGTCCTTACTTTCGTAAGCAATAACATAAATTGCCGTATGCTTATTGTCTATGTTAATTTGTTGCTGCTGCTCGTTATATAAAGCTTTATAAGTAGGCGTTACATTCACCCCATTCACATATTTCAAGTTTGTATCCCAAGCTAAAGGAAAGTATGTTTCTGCCGCTTTGAAAGAAGAAGCATAAATGGCATGCTCCCGGTTACTTGCATCCGCTTTGCCCGCATCCGCTAAGAACCAAGAACGATTCAGCTCTTTATCGGGGTAATATTCTGTAAAATACCATTTTCCATCTATCCAGACCTCACACCAGTTGTGATTTCCACGATTGTCAAACCAGTTTAAGGTTCCCGCTACCCTGGATGGAATACCCACTGCACGAAATGCATCAGTCAACAAGATTGACAGCCCACTACAGGAAGCCATCCCTTGATCAATGGATTCCGCGGGAGATTGATCCGGCCGTTTTCTTTTTGTGTTATAATCAACCATAACTTCGTCCCGAATATTTTTATTGACAGCGGCTATAGCTTCACGGAGCGTCTTACAAGACTCCACATACTTTGAAAACCTATTAAAGAGTTCTTCACGCCATTCGTCCCGATTTTCATTGAGCACGGCATAAGGCAATACCTCATTTAAAAAAATAGAATCAGGGAGCTGCTTTGTCCAGGGGAACTTCTCTTTTGCCCGATAGGCCAATTCAATATTGCGTAATAAAAAATCACTGCTTAAGGATTCCAGATCCCGTTGTGGCATATAGGAAATTAAGAAGACTGCACCTTCCTTCATATTTTTGGGCACGTCTTTGAGCACTTTTTCCAATGAAGCCCTATTTTTCCCTGCTTTGGAAAGGGCTATTTCAAGAGGTTTGTCATCCTGTTTAGCATTGGTGCGCGTATCTGCTGGCTGCGCTAGACATAAGTTAAAAAGTGATACCGATAGGGCAAAAAATAAAGAGCGTAGTTTCATAGTAATTCAAAAAAATAAAGCTACTAATTTTTGCTGAGCTATTCCAGGCCATCAACACAATAAAAATGGCATGAAATTCGATAGACAAATCAATAATTAACTGTATAAATAAAAATGAAAAGAACTAAAATTACTTTTAGCCTTGGTAGCGAGGATACTATTGATTACATCATACGGAAATAGTACGGTATAAAAACTTTAATTACCTTTTTCCTCACGGACAAGAAAATCATAGGAATACCAAAACTTCAAAGGTGAAAAATTGTCTAAACTTCTGAGCGAATAACTGATAGGGAAATCAAATGAATTACTTTGTTTTTCAAACTCTTTTTTAAATTCTATTATCAGCTTAGTTATTTCTTGCAGACCGCTTTCGCGCTTGATAAAGCTTTCTCTTTTACCACCACGTAAATAAATTAGCAGATCCGAAGCGTTCAAGATTGTTTCCTCCTTCTCCGTCAGTGGTTGCCCTTCCAATAATTTATCAAGTACATTTTTGAAATCAATCCGAGGATAATCGCTTTCTCCCATCATAATCAAATGCGTACCGTAATTCACAATATTTGTATAATAGGGATTAAAACCAGCTTGTTTTAGCTGAGCAACATCTTTACGGCCAAAAGCTGAAGAAAACTCATTGAATTGTGCCATTAATGAAAATGCAATATTTTCACTGCGCATCAAACAGCTATAAGCTCTTTTGATTGTTGTTGAATCATGGTGTTCGACAAGCTTTAAAACACTATCTACGTCAGGGCTATTATTGAGATGATAACGGATTGATTCGTAATCAAAGAAATCTGTTATGGAAAAACCTGACATCGTCAGCTCAGTGCTTTTATTTTTACGGGCATAGGAACGAATTCCGTCGAAGGTTGGAACGATCTTCGCATTTGAAATAGCGGAAGTGGTAGGCACAACTGTAATTTTAAAAGGCTTATAATGACTACGAAGGGAAGTTAGCTTCACAGTCGGTATAGTATCTTTCAATCCCCATACTGTTCCCAGGTAGAAATTTTTGTCTATGGTTTGATCTACATAAATCTGGTTTACTGAAAAACCAACAGAACGACCTATAAATTGAAACTTTTTGGCTAATGCAGCACCGTCGATCTCCATGGAGTCTGGATCACCTTCTTCCTTGTCACAACTGGACAATAGGAATAAACCGAGCAATAGTACAAAAAGATATTTCATAATTCAAAAATTACTCGTTCCCCAAAAGTCGAAATATCTCCATGTTAACAACGGAAAGGCTAAAGGCTTTTGGTTCTTTATCAAAGATATATAAAAATACCTATCCAACCTATATAAAAATCAGAATAACAAAGGAATAAGATAAAATGATCTTTATCGCAGGATAGCATTAGTGTCTTGAACAGAAAATTCAGTGATGGAAAGGATTATGACGATACAAATTTATAAAAAGTGAAAGCCGCTGGAATGGGGAATTCCTAACGGCTTTCTTCTAACCTAATGAAAAACATCGATACCGTGATCGGTACGGTGTTGATCTCCTAGTTCCAAATATATCAAGTCTATTTTTCCTGTGTATCATTCATTTACAATCCGCGCTTGTGATTTACGATTCGTAGTGGTTAATAAAAATATCGTATACATGTTAATATCAACACATTAAACACCAAAACAAGCAAATATTCCAGTATTATTACCTACAATAGTACTGCATAAAAGGTCTGTTATTTTTTTTTATTTTAAATCAGTCTAAATAACCAAATTAATTGTATGTTTGCGCCGATAAATAATTTAGACTAATTCAATATTAACAATGAAAAGATCTCTTCTGGGGCTTATCTTAAGTCTGGGATTGGTAGGTGCGACACAATTGGATGTGTCGGCGCAAAGCAAGGGGGTACATGGACGCGTCAAAACCAAAGATGGCGCAGCGATCGAGTCAGCTACAGTAACCATTACAACACTTGGTAGATCAACTTCCACCGCCCGTGATGGCAGTTTTCATTTCCCCGATCTTCCGGATGGGACCTATACCATTCGAATCAAGAGCATAGGCAACGCTGTGGAAGAACAAACAATAACTGTTAAAGATGGTAAAGCGCAGGCAGTTCATGTAGCGATGAATATTTCTGAGTCGCAATTAGAGCAGGTTGAAGTATTTGGGTATAATTCCCATAATAATAAAACGGTCAATGTTGGAAAAGCTGGTATTATTGATAAAGACTTGCCGCAAAGTGTGCAGATTATTAATAAGCAGATCATTACCGATCAACAAGTCAACAGATTGAGCGATGCGCTCAAAAATGCGAATGGTGTAGCCATGGGTGCAAATCGTGGTGGTGTAAATGAAAACTTCTATGCGAGAGGTTACAGCTTGGGAGCAAACAATATCTTTAAAAATGGCGCGCGTACAAATAATGGTGGTTCAATAGAAGCCAGTACATTAGAGTCCGTTGAAATCCTTAAAGGAAGTGCTGCTTTACTATATGGTGGTGTATCCGGCGGTGCGGTCGTTAATCTGGTTACCAAAAAGCCTAAGTTCTTCTATGGCGGAGAAGCTTCAATGCGTGTAGGTAGTTATGACTTTTATAAACCTACAGTCGATGTTTATGGCCCAATTTCAAATAAAGTCGCATTTCGCATGATAGGCACCTATGAAAAGGCTGGAAGCTTTAGAGATCAGGTAAAGTCAAAACGAACTTATGTAAACCCATCCGTATTGTATAAGATCTCCGAGCAAACGGATCTAAACTTTACATTTGATTACTTGAAAAGTGATTTCACACCCGACTTTGGAATAGGGAGTGTAGACGGCAAATTAAATCAATCTGTCGGAAGAAATACATTCTTAAATGTACCTTGGGCTTATAACAATACAAATACCTCAAACGGTCAGATCAATTTTAATCATAGATTTAACGAATCTTGGAATTTAAATGCGATCGCAAGCTATCAAACCTATGATCGTGACTATTATGGTTCTGATCGCATCCAAGCGGATAAAAATGGGATTGCTCCCAGAAATTTGACAAGATCCAAATCAAACGAATTTACAGCCAACCAGCAGTTAAATTTAACCGGTATTGTAAAAACAGGTTCTATTAAGCATAAAATTCTAGTCGGTGCCGATGCAGATCAATCGCATTCAAATGTATATGCGTTTTTTATGGAGGGGATTAATTATTATGATGACAAAAAAGTATTAAAGGCGAATGCTTACGATTCGATTTATGTTTTCAATCCGAGTCAAACAGCCCAGCATATGGCTTCAGGCCGTGGATTGAGATCCGATATCCCCGGGGCTGATTTGTTGACAAAAACCACAACAGATATCTATCGATACGGTGTATTTCTACAGGATTTAATCGAACTGAATGAGAAGTTTAAAGTTTTGGCCGGAATACGCTATTCGTATCAGCGTACGCCTAATTCTGAGCGATTTACTTACAAAGAAAATAAAACAGAAGACGTTATTACGAAAGATGGACAAGGGAATCCAATGGGAGCCAAAGTTGATAAAGCATGGTCACCTAAATTCGGCTTGATTTATCAGCCAATACCTTCATCAAGTATATATATCACTTATGCAAATAATTTCACCTCAAACTCCGGCTACGATATCAACTATCAACCTCTGGCACCATCAATAATTGATCAATATGAAGCCGGTATCAAGAATGATTTTTTCAATGGTCGTTTATCTGCGAATCTTGCCTGGTATAGAATCAATAACAACAAATTCGCTCAGCAGCTGCTACTGAAACCGGATGGCTCTGAAAACGGCGATGCCAACATGAAGGAATTTTCCGGAAAAACAGCTTCGGAGGGTCTAGAAGCTGAAGTAACGGGAACATTATTACCAGGTCTAAATGTGACAGCAGGTTATTCCTATAACTATATGCGTTATACCCATACAAATCCAATTTCAAGCTATACAACAACAGTCGGAAATGACACAAAAACTGTAGAAATTTCTGGAAGTGAGGAAAACGTACGTTTAGTGGGTACCACTGCTCATACCGCAAATGGAACAGTATTTTATACTTTTCAACAAGGAACTGTCAAAGGATTAAAACTGGGCTTCTCTTCTTTTTATACTGGGAGACGTAATGCCGGATGGAACAATACGAAAGTAAATATCCGAGATGGTGTAAATCGTCTAATTTCTGTCAGTCCCTTTACCACAATTGACTTTTCCGCCGGATACAGTTATAAAAATTGGAGTATTCTTGGAAAATTGTCCAATATCAACAATGCATTTAATTATTACATCCACGAAAACTATAGTGTAAACCCTATCCCACCACGTAGTTTTATGGCAACGCTTTCGTATAAATTCGAGAAAAGATAGCGATTATTTTTTCGATCTAAAAGAGGGGTGTTTTTACATAAAAAAGCGCCCTCTTTTTTCTATTTTGCGGATTTCAAACAATAGGACCTTATGCTTCGTTTTTATTTCTTTTTAAAAAATCAGTTGACAATAAAGCAGTAATGGATGCCGCCGCCAACGCAGAGATTCCAATATTTAGCGTACTGACCAAAAAGTGATCGGAAAGTGAATACTTAATACCATAATAAGTGATGACGTAAGTAACCAGATAAGTGATAAATGCTTTAATAATTTCCATAAACTAATAATAGGATACAGCTAAAATAATTTCCCCATACAAATATAAAGCGCCATTTACAGTTGTTTTTCCTGCTCTTACAATTCGCCGCAGATGATTTATGATTCGTAGTTCTGACAGTGATTTTTGCACAGAATTTTAACTTTATGAGTAAATAATATAAAATATAATACCTATTTTCAAATCAAATTAAAAGTAAATCGATGAAGTCATTCAAACATCAATATCCACTATTGTTGCTGATGCTATCATTTGGTATGACAGCATTTTCTCAAACCAAAGAAGAACTCAAAAAAAAGTACGAGAACAGCAGTATAGATCAAGAGCTCAAGAAAAAGATGGCTACGGAATTCGTCTTTCCTGACAGCTTAATATTGCCTCCTTTACACTATACCAATTCCTATTATGTGTTGGATTCGGCAATCAATGATTTCCAATCTATTTCCATCGATATTATAGTGCAGGACGATATACCAGATCACTATTCATTTTATATTTCCCCTTTTAATATTGCGCTGAACGATATTCCTTTGTATTGTGGTATTCAATCCGCTGGTGGTGGTATCAGTATGAAGACAGGCAAGGAGCAAGAAATCAAATTTAATGGTATCTTTTCACGCTGGTTTGAACGGACAAAAAAAGCATTGAAAACAACAGGATATTATGCCAGTTCGGACGCCGAAGGAGACTTTATCAGTGTCCGCAATACAGTAGGCTGGCATAAGGGGGCTTATCGGATAACGCTAAAAAAAGATGGTTATATCCCGGGCAAGGCGGTACCTGATTCGATCAATCACAAGGAAACCTATTTCAGTTGGGGAGATTATGAGCACTCCTGGATCAGCATGTATGTCGAAGATTTAAGCAGCAAAAAGATCACCAACGTGGGGTCTTTGGCATTCCCGGGTAAAAAGATTAAAATGGAGAAACAAATCATCTCGTTCTTAGAACAATACAAATACTTTATAGATTTTGCGCAAAGACCGAGAAATCTGGAAGGGATGAATGTGATCCGTTATGACAAATTACCTAAAGTAACCATTATACAGAAAAATTTACGGATCAATGGCAAAACGGTCCATCTTGAGAAGGTGCCCACATCCCACAACCGTACACATAATCCCGAACAAAGTAAGGTAGCCGGAGAAATGCCCATCTTATCAAAAGACAGTTATAATCCTTCCACTGGTGAGTTAACATTAGAGACGGGTCTATTTGTTGGATGGCCAAAGAAACGAGAAACAGAATAGATGGAAAAATTGCTAAAATCCAAAACCAACAAAACCATCTTACAGAACGGTTTTGTTGGTTCACCTTAAACTTAGAACAGGTTATTTGACCATTATTTTTTTCAAGATTCATTTTGCCACTCGCATTGGCATGAAGGTTTACAAATCCACAGGTAGTCGCCACCTGTTTTCCAGGTTTATCTTGCGCATCCAACTCGAAATAAGTGGCTTTTACCTCAGCATGTACTGGAAAAAAACGGAAGTTATCCAATGTTACTTCGTTCTTTATCGTGGCGTATTGATCGTTGATAACCGGTGTTGTCCAAATACGGAGAAGGATAACAGTACTGGGATCATTCCGAAAATTGCTTTCATTTATTATTATTTATTCGTTCATTATTTAAAGACATGGATCTATACAAGTCTTCTTCTATATTGCCTTAATAAGGTCGATACGCTGTTCCTTGCATTGTGATTTCACGCTCCACTCCAACAGATTTCCCCGGTTGACCGCCTCCGATATATATTTTCACAGATCCCATTTTTTGTATCAATTCACCTTTTTCGTTTACCAAGGCCAAGTCTTCTGGTGTCAGTGTGAAAGTTATTTTTTGAGAACGTCCTTTTTTGACGAACACGCGCTGAAATCCCTTTAAAGCACTGTTTGGAACCTTATCGTTCCCTTCTTTCGGATGAACAACATATAATTGTACAACCTCATCTCCATCACGCTCACCCGTATTTGTAACTTGTACCGTGACTTGAATATCTGTTCCCGTTTCCACCATCGCCGGAGCATTTAGCTGATCGTATTCAAAATTAGTATAGCTCAGGCCGTAACCGAACGGATAACGTACTTCACCTTTAAAGTAACGGTAAGTTCGGTTTGCCATCGAATAATCCTCAAAACCAGGTAAATCGGCATCACTCTTATAGGTTGTTAAAGGCATACGGCCCGCGGGATTATACCGACCAAAAAGCACATCGGTAATGGCATCCCCAGCAGCCTGTCCACCATACCATGCCTGCAATATAGCATCGACATGTTGCGATTCCCAGTCAAAACTCATCACAGACCCCGACATATTAACCAAAATAAGAGGTTTTCCTGCCTTCCTCAGTTCTTTCAAAAGCGTAGTTTGTACCTCAGGAGAAGCCATAGTAGAACGGTCGCCGTTCACAAAAGCACCATAGCCCGCTGCGCCTGCATCGCCTGCTTCACCTTCATAATCTGCAGTTATACCACCAACAAAGACAATAACGTCTGCTGCACTAGCATTTTTAACAATTTCTTCAAAAGAAGGACCGCCATCTATTTTTTTCATGATTTCAGTTCCTGCGAAATAGTCAATGGCGATTTGCTTACCATAACGTTTTTGTAAACTGCTCAATGGGGTTATGATTTCTGAGGGGGTACCAAAATAATTGGCTAACTGCGCATGTCCATTATTGGCATTGGGGCCGATCAAAGCAATTCTTTTTATTTTATTGGGGTCAAGGGGTAGAATACTGTGCTCATTTTTCAATAGCACCATAGACTCCTGTGCCATTTTATAAGCATGTGCTTTATGTGATTTACTTTCGATAACCTCACGACCGATCTTCGCATAAGGCACGAGCTCCTGTGGATCAAACACGCCCAATTGAAACCAGATCTGTAAAAGTCGGGTCAAGGATACATCGATATCTTTTTCAGATAAAGCACCTTGCTTTACCCCCTGTTCCAGCAATTGATATAAATTGCCACATTCAAGATCTGTTCCCGCTAATACGGCAGCACTAACGGCCGCTGTATTATCCGGATGTGTATTATGCCCACTGGCAAAATCATTAATACCGCCGCAATCCGATGTCACATAACCTTTAAAACCCCATTGCTGACGTAAAATATTATTGAGCAACACATTATTTCCGCAACAAGGCATTCCATCCAAACGATTATAGGCGCACATGATACCATGTACCTTAGCTTTTACGACCAATTGGCGAAACGCAGGAAGGTAAGTATCCCAAAGATCATAAGGTGTTACTTCGGCATTAAAAGAATGTCTGTTATGCTCAGGTCCGCTATGCACAGCATAATGCTTGGCCGCAGCAACTGCCTTTAGATAATGCGGATCATACCCCTCCAGTCCCTGAACAATTGCTGTTCCGATCTGTCCAGTTAAATAAGGATCCTCACCATAAGTTTCCTGTCCCCTTCCCCACCGTGGATCGCGAAAGATATTGATATTAGGTGTCCAATAGGTCAAACCCCGGTAACGTTTACCTGTCTTTCCGGTCTTTAAATCCTCATTGAAAAGCGCCCGTCCCTCAGTCGACGTATAATCGCCCATCTGTCTGACCGCTACCGTATTGAAGGTTGCAGCCATCCCTATTGCCTGTGGATATACAGTTACCTTTTCTGCTGTACGGGCGACACCGTGCAGTGCCTCATTCCACCAATCGTATGCTGGAATGTCCAATCGTGGAATTCCTTTAAACTCATGTTTCATCATCTGCACTTTCTCGGATAAAGTCAGTCGTGCAATCAGATCTTGTATACGTTCTTCGCGGCTCTTTTTCATATCTAGGAAAGCATAATTTTTGCTTTGTGCCATAGCCTGCTTTCCTCCACATACAAGCAATAGAAAAAGTATAGTCAATTGCGAAAAACAACAGTTAAATTTCATCGTTATATTTATTAATCAGTAATGATTTTCTCTTTTCAATTGTTCCAAAACAGATTATCTTTATATCCACCATTGCAAAGTCGAATCGGCTAGCGCTCTGTTGATCAAATCAAATTGTTTCGTTCCAGAGACCAACTACAGGACAATGTATTCTAGCGAACAGACGCCAGATAAAAGCGGTCTCCTTTTTTCCTATCTATTTGTAGCCGGTTTCCTTTCATTAACAATGTCTTTTTCCCATTTTTTTGACAGGAAACCTGTTTACCCGGCCAGGGGTTATCCAAGATCAGCGGCAGTCTCTGTTCACTTGAAATTTCGACATAAACGACGGGCCCATTTTAGCGCCAGCCGGTGATCCATATTTAGATAGGTACTTAAATCCATCGCAAGCTATAATGACCTCAAAGAAAACAATCTTAAGATCTGACGATTTTATCATAACACTTTGTTGGGAAATTATCGGTTAACGTCGTAATTTTTTGGATTCAGACCATATCAATTGCGGTTTATCCCCTTTACTGATATATTCAAAAGGTCCGGGAAATGGGTTAGACGGCTTTCTTTTTTTGCCAAAATAGTCGCGATCAATCTGAAGTGTTGATCCATCATGATTCTCGAAAGGCAATTGCGAAATTACCGTTGGCAACAATGAATTAGAAGTCACCAGGTTCCTTTTTTGTTTTAACCATTTTTCGGAGAATGGAAATAATAGATAAACCTTGCCATCTTTTTCCATCACCTTAACTTCAGCTACTTCATTGGTATCAATTAATGCTCCCCTTTCCACCGCGGCATGAAGCGTATAGGATTTCATTCGCTGCCCGGCATCTGCGTGCACCTCGCCCATACGCGTATTTATCTTATCTGTGGTGAGCCCAATACTCCCTTCTGTGTACACATTTCCCTCAAGTAATACCGGAAGATAAGCTTTTGCATAATCGCTAATATCTGCACCTTTTGCGAAAATATTATTGATAAATTGTACATCGCCGCCTGGATTATCTTTTAGTGCTGTAAGTATTGTTGCATGAGGTCTTTGATAGGGTGTCAACCGGCTATCGTAAGCAATAACATCTATTTTTCCCGCAAAAAAATTATGGGCAAATGCTGTCCCCTGTGCATTCATCAACAGGCTTTTTGGCGATAGCATGATATTATTGGCTACGACAGTCGGGCCGTGTGTCACCTCTAAAAATAGATCAAGATCATTTTGGTACAATAGATTATTGCTGACCTGGGCCCCTTGGGCCATCCAATCTAGCCAGATTGCCTTATCAGTCCGAAAGATGCGATTATTACGAATATTCACATCCACTGCACCATGAAATTTTATTCCGGCCATCTCGGCTCCAGTAAATAAGCGTTCGATATGGATATCATGGATGGTATTGCCTTCGACTGTACTAAATGCACAGCCCATGCTCCCCACAACAGCAGCCTGTTCACAGTATGCAATCCTGTTATTACCTACATAATGACCACCAACACTGTCTTTGTTCCAACCAAAAGCAAGTGCTCTTTTTATTGTGCCGACATAGCCTTCGGCAGACTCCGTATCTTTATTATCGTAGTCATCGCCATATTTTCCCAATGCAATTCCAACACATTTAGAGTACTGTATGGTATTGTTTACGATGCGCCAGCCCTTGCTCCAATGTGTACCCAAAAGTCCCTCCTGCTCGGCTGTTGGCGGAGCCCAGTTGGTGGCTGCCTGTTCCAGTACAAAACCGTCCACGGTAATGAAATTGACAAAGGGTTGGTCGGGGTAGAAAACCCGACGGCGCACATTAATCTCTACTTGTTGCTGATTAGGATCTGCATGTGGAAATCGAGCCCATATTGATGTCTTCTCCTGATCTACCGAAGCCCACCATCCCTCCTTGAATGAATGATCTTTCAAGAGCTGTTCTTTAGAAGCGGCTTCCATCAGCCAATGTCCATTGAGATAAACTGCTCCGCGATGATATTTACGTTCTTTGGGTGTGGGCCAAAACCAGTCCCCCCGAATCTCCTCCTGATAGGGATTGAAAGCACCAAAGAATGAATTGGGTAATTCCAATTGCCAGATATCGTCTTGTAATAATTTCCAACCTTTCACTTCTTCCGACCCCTTGATGACTACCTTTGCGCCCTTCGCCGCACGGTAAGTAATCCGTTTTGTCTCCGAAAGCCCACCTCGTGGTGGAACAATATGCTCTCGATAGACTCCTTCATGGACTGTGATGATATCACCGGGCATAGCGAGCTTCGCAGCCGCCATGATGGTTCGAAGCGGCTTTTCCCGCGTACCATCCTGTCCATCTTTACCCCCGGTAGCAACATGATATTCCTTAGATTTCGATTCCGTTTGAGCGACCAAAGAACCGAAACTTAAGAAGAAACAACATACGATCAACAACTTTACTTTCATTCGCATCATTTAAGTTTTAGTAAAAGCCTGTATTCTGTATAAACGGAACTCAGGCTTTCTTTTTAATAACCTTTTGCTCGTGTCAATTTTGACAGGAGTTTTTTACCTGAACCATCTTTATTCACACGATAAATATTCCAATGATCTTTATCCAGTTCCTCCAGTCTAAAGCTCTGGCTTGGATCCACTAGATTCTTTTTCACCCATCTCGGAAAGGCATTTGCAGCACGTGCATTTTCCCAAGTACGGATTGTCTTGAAAATAGCATCCTTCTGTAGACAACTTTCCACCTGTTGCTGATTCAATTTCAGGCTATAAGTTGAACCCGTGCCTACAGACATCGCCTGGATATGTTCGTACTCTTCGACAGTGGATTTTTCTGTAATTGGGAAATTCCCACCCATACCTACCGGAAAGAAATTGGCATAGCAAACGTCACGTAAATCTTTACCCTGACTTGTCGCGCTCCCCCATTCCCGCGTCTGCGCATCGTACAGGTTCTTTCCTCCGCCAACATTCCATATACTTTGGTAATGCCAAGATCCCTCTGATAAAGTAGCACCAGTAAAGCGAATATCTGCTAGGCCATGTTGTTTCGCCCGTTCAAACATTTTACGGAAAAAACGTTTTGCGGAATAATAGCCATGACCATTGTTAAATAGAAATTCCTGACCGTCAAAATCATAATAGCCCAGACCATTGATCGCACATACATCGGCATAATATTCGGCTATTTTATCCTGTAATTGTATATTCGGGATCAGGCCATCATAACCATAATCAATGGTAACCTGTAGTTTATATAAAGTATCTTGCGCCTGATGAGCACTAGCCGTTGTTTTCCAATATCCTCTTTTTACATTCAATAGTCTATATGGTTTGGTGTCGCTTACACCCAAATAATGGATAAGCTCTTTTCCGATTTTAATCATATTCAAGCTTTTGACGTGCCCTTCCCAGCTTCCGATCTCCTCCAAATGCGTAGGGTCGTCTACATAGATTAAGGTATCAGTGCTACTGATATCTTTTGCTAGAAGTCTTTTTTGCTGATACCAGATGCTGTCGCTTGGAACGGGGCTCGCATCTTTTGTTCCCGGAGCCAGGGAATTTGTAATCGGTGTACGACCGATCACGATATTATGTTTAGCTGCTAATGCAGCATATTCCTTATGAGAAAGCGCATTCCCCTTCGAGAATTTCAACGGCTTATGTTCAAAGTTTTTACCATCAATATACCCCTCATTACCACGGTCTGGACGTAGAAATCCTTGGTCATACAAACTGATTGCCTTAAATCCCAAACGATCTGTATAATTGATCATATTATCGTAATGGCCGCCTTCAGTCAATATATCTGGTACATAGGCCGCGGGATCTTTCACCCACTTGCCATTTACTGTAGGGTATGGCAGACCTTCTTTACGCACAATATCTTGCACGACATCCATTAAAGCAGTACTATCAGGGCTACCCCAAAACGCGACCGTGGACCCGATAAAGTCTACTCCGGAAATAGGCTGCACCTGCAAATGGTTCGGCTTATTGGAAGGCATGTTCGGGATCAGCGAATAATAGACTTCGCGTGGACTTCTACGATCACGGGATTGGTAAGAAATTGAAATCCGTCCATTCTTATCAACCTCAGCCGCATTTCCATACATAATCCGATAATAGGGTTCTTTATGTGCATAAAAGGCGACATCACTGATACCGTTCCCCCCTAAAGTAAACACTTGTCCTTCGTGTAAATTATTTGGCAATGGAAAGCGTGAAGCATCCGGTGAATGGATAATATACTGAAACGGAGCCGCATCACCCTGAATATCTGCCGTTCCGCCCAAAGTATTATCATTTAAGGCCAGCATACCGATGGCATAATTAACGGATTCACTTGTATCCCTACTTACACCGATAATCTCCCCCAATAAATTGGTAATGTTTGTATGATAAGAACCCCATTGAATCGCCTCAATTTCCTCCGAATTGGTCAACGAGAGTAATTTCATCTTGAAATATTTCGCTTGGGGTAATATGCTGATTCGTGCTGTAGAACCGTTCGGATAGCGTAAAGTCATAATCTTATCACTTGCAGAATAACTAGCTTGTTCCGGATAGTTGTATAGTCGTTTCTTGGCATTATAAATCACCATTAAGGGCGAAGGTTTGTCTGCTGGGCTAAACTCACGGTTCGGTTTCTTTGTCATGTTCTGCATGCTCGTGATATAGCCCTTCTGGTCTATCACAATCTTAAAATAATCGGTTTTTAATGTTGTCTGACTATATCCTGCAGCTGATAGTGCCATCAACCCGAGACATAGTATTTTAGTTTTCAAAAATTTCATTAGCTTTATTTTTAAACATCTTATATGTACAGCCTTACTTATATCGTTATCTGAACCGTATCTCCGGCTTTTATCTTAATTTTTTTATTCCAGTCCAAAAAAGCATTTTCTCCCAAAGGTTTCGTTGCTTGGACGGCATCTTCTACCAGCACCGAGACATTCGCTTCATAGATTGTAGGATTGTACAATGTCACAGACACACCCTGACTTGTTTTCTTGATCGCTTTCACGATAATATGATCAAAGGCGTAAGCTGTTCCTTTGTCCTTGCGGACATAAATACCAGGGATTTCCAGAGCCATCAGTGCACCATTGGTTTCATTCCAACCTGTTTTACCACCATCACCGCGTGAACCCCGACTATCTGCATCACAATACGTCAGGCGTTCGGTAATCTTTCCATTTGGTTGGATACCTTCTGCATGAGCATGGATAACATCACGGATCAGGTCAGCGTACAAGCTTATTCCGGTTTCCCGGAAAAGTTTAAATAGCACATCACCGGACTGTGTACAGAAGCCTGGAGCACCATGCTTATTCTGCGTGCTGGCCCACACAGCTCCTGTTAGATTAGCTGCTAGCTTAGCCAGAGCTGTATTTTCGGGTAGCTGATAGGGGAAAGATACCGTCCACGATGCTGTATAATTTGCTAGATTTTTTGCCTGTTCCAGATACATCCGGTTTCCGGTCTGTTCAAAAAGTGTCATCAACGAAGTAGTCAAAGCGATTGCAGTTTCGGAGTCCGCATTTTGGAGTATATCGCCACAGGCTCCCGAAGTAAAACCAACAAGCGCAAAATCATCATAATATTTTTTTGCAGCCTCTTTTGCAATCAGCAGATAATTGTCATTTTTAAAATAGGAAGCCGCCAATGTGAGTCCCGCGACAGCCATCGCTCCTCCCGTGGTATTATAAGCTGCAACTTTACCAGATTCAACGGCTAAATAATTACCCCAGGTTCCTTCCTCATGCCAAGTTTTCACAAATGCATCCGCAAGTTGCCGAGTTGAGCTTTCCCACTCTTTGACAATCAAAGAAGATTTACCCTGTTTTTTCAATAACATAAACTGCTTCACCATCCAGTACAGGATATCGGCATTTTTACGCGTCAATCCAATACCTGGATTTAGTTTGGCGCCGTCCCGATAAATAACCTGTCCGTCTGAACCAAGCACATCATAGTAATAACCACTAGCTCCACGCCCCTGAGGAAGTGCAAAATTGAATGTGCTGTTCACTCGTCCAAAATGTACACTATCGCCCAGCGCAAGCATAGGATAGGTATTGATCAATCCACCAACCCAGCCATAGGACATCCAATCTGCGTTTTCAGGGCAGTAAAATCCTACCTTATCTTTTGAATAATAACGTTCATCAATATTTTTTGCCATGCGGGACAGGACTTCACTCATCGGCATTAAATTACGAGGAGTCGTTTCGCGGAGATGCAATTTTCGCTCCTGCATAAAACGATCGTAGAGGCTAGCGACATTCTCGGCTTGAAATTCTATCCTAGTGACCCGAATCTCAAGTTCATCACCTGGGGCTACAGTTATCCCACGATCGGGGCTATCGCTAAAACCGATAAACTCGGGTTTACGTGATCTTACTCCAGGAGCACTGACAACAAAGCTAGCCATGCTCCGATCTGAGCTTTCTTCAACAATTAATGCATGGTCTTTCACCTCACTTTTCCATGTGATACCTTGGTCTGTAAAAAGAAAAACTCCTCTTTTTTTCTTACGGTCCAGATAAGCCATCACGGGCGTGCTGGTATTACTTATATTGACCTCCAATTGGGAGCGTGCGCCAAATTCAGGTGAAAGTTGCGGAATCGGATTGGACGTCAATGCCAGATCCTTTCGATAATAATCCGTTTTGTCTAGACCCGTCGCATATTCGCGGTTAACAATCCGTTGTCTATTGCCATTATAGACAACAGCAGGAATCATGACAAAATTGTCACTAGACCAATCATATGCATCAAAAGCTACGGCTACCCCCACATCTTTCATCGCTTTTTTTGCTTTGAAGATAAAACGGTAGGTAACTTGATCACTATTCTTTTTTCTCAGAACTTCCTGCTTCACATGCCAATTGTCGGAATGAATGCCTATCACAGTACTTTCCTTTAATTTTGCACCCTCATAATGGCAGTCCAATAAACGGAATACCACATTTTTATCCTGTTGTCGGGGTAACCAGTCCTGCGAAAAACTACTGAATGTAGTCACACAGAACAACAGGCTTCCAACTATTTTCTTTAACAATATATTGTGTTTGTTTCTCATCTATTAGATTTATTATTCTGCTCATTAGTCGCTGGATAACATAATAATCGGTCCGTAATAACAGCCCAACTCCCACACAGGCCAAAAGATACCCTAAATTGTATCGCGACTTTTTCCATTTCTATACCATACAGTTTATGCAAATTACTTCTAGATCTTTTCATAGATTTGCTTTATCACTTGATCCACAACAGCATCGATTACTACTGATTATTTCTACCACAACATTGCAAAACTTATGAAATTCACATCAAGATCATCACTGTATTTCAATTTTATTCCCTGTTACGCTGAATTTATACTTTCCAGGCCATAAATAAACGCAGTCTATTGAATCTGGTTATTTATATCATTTACATAGCTCAGGTTATCCGTAAATTTCGCGATTATATAAAAACCGAACCACCAATAAATTGCTCTTTTATTATGTTATTTTGCACAGGACTTTTAATACATGAGCATCTCAAATGCTATAAATTAACAAAAATTTTCTCTACCTTTAACTAAATTATGCAACCGGTTGCTATAACGCTAGGATTTTTAACAATTTAAAGCTTTTATTATGATGCAGCATATTTATGAAAACTTTACATTTCCACCGGATCAATCATTTACCGTCCGTAGTGAAGAACTCGAAATCAAGAAATACACTTCTTTAAAGTCGCACTTGAATTTTGAAATTGCACTCTTGGAAAATTGTATGGGAAAGCGATTTATTGGGGATCACATTGAAGATTTTGAGGGTGATGAATTGGTACTATTGGGCAGTTATCTACCACATTGTTGGCAATATTATAATACCGTTGATACAAACAAACCAGCAAGTGCTACTATCATACATTTCTACCCTGATTTTCTGGGAAAAGATTTATTGACTAAGCCAGAGGCTATCCTCCTCAACCAATTGTTTATCAATGCTGCAAAAGGGGTTATATTTTCCGGCCCTATCGTCAGACAGGCCAAAGAAATCCTCAAAGAAATGTTGAACACAACGGGATTATCCCGTGCTGTATTGATGCTGCAGCTTCTAGACAAATTAGCCTTATCTAGATCTTATAAAACTTTATCTTCTCCTTCATTTAATATCATTGAAAATTCCAGTGATGCAAATCGGATCAATCGAGTTTTTGACTATATATTCCAGCATTTTAGGGAAGATATCACTTTACAGGATGTGGCTTCTGTTGTTCCCATGTCTTCCTCGGCCTTTTGTCGTTTTTTCAAAATGCAGACCAATCGGACTTTAGTAGATTTTATAAAAGAAATACGCATTGGTCATGCAGCCAAACTATTGATGGAAGGAAGGTACAATATTACAGAGACCTGCTATAAAAGCGGTTACAATAATATTTCAAACTTCAACAAGCACTTTAAGGATGTCAAAGGTAGCTCACCTCGTGAATTCCTAAAGCAATACCGTACGCCAGAAGCTATTTGTTTTTAAATTCGTAAAAAAGATCTGTTTCCACCCATGTCTGCTCTTGGCTGGTTCCACGAATACCTTGCTGGTATGAATTCATGAGGAGGTTCCATTCGGCACATTTCGGGCTGTAGGATTCGGCTATCTTACCCATCTTTGCCAGATCGGCACCCGAAGGTACACGAATTGTCATAACAATCAGTTTATCGAAACGGTAAAGTGCAATCCGCTGGTAGCCTGCCTTTTTAAAACCAGCTTCCACTTCAGGCCATACCTGCTTGTGATAAGTCAAGTATTTCTTTAATTTCTTGGCATCGTCTACAATATTGACAACAAAGACATGCTCTTCATAGTTTGACAACGGAAATTTTGACACCTCTCCTTTGCACATTACAAATAAAATAGCGCTACATAGCCCTAATAACCGAATAAGGATTTTCATTTCCAATTTGTTTATTCCATCAGTAAATGGTGCGATGTGTTGAAACCAGATTAGATCGGATACCAATTCACGAATAATGTCAATTAAAATAAATATAAATCATAATCATAACAATCGCTAAACCAGCCCAGCTCAGCCAGACAGATTTAGACTGCCCTTTTGTCTCTCTTTCTTTTCGTTCAAACAAAGTTGGTATTTCCATATTATCTTTGGATTTGGTCAAGAGTGACACCGTAACAATAACTAGGCTCAATGCGACAAAAATATAAAAAGAAAGCATTAAAAAATGCGGCCAGTAGCCCTGATAGGGATAATTTAAGACGTGGCAGACACCAAGCACCAAACAGGCCAGACCACCTCCATAGAGTACAACTTCAGCAGCAATACCATTGACACCACGCCAGATAATTCCCCAAAGAAAGACTACTGCCAGTGGCGGAGCCAGAATGGACACCAAGCCTTGTGTCAGATCAAAAAAACCCTTTCCGGAATAGGAAAATAACATCGCTATTCCAATCCCTACCAATGCGGCCAGCACCGTTACCCACTTCCCCATACGTGTTTGCTGATTACTGTTCAGCACTTTAAATTGTTGGACCACATCTAATGTAAACACCGTACAGAACGAATTTAAGCTGGACGACACCGTATCTACCAATGAAGCGATCAACGCCGCGATACTCAAACCCAATAAACCGTGTGGCATCAATTGCTTAATCATCGTAATATAAGCATTGTCTGGCGTGGTATCCCTAAATAACACAAAGCACATGATACCCGGCATAATAAATATAATCGGCATAATAATCTTAAGTGCACCGATAAATAAAGCTCCATATTGTCCTTCTTTTAGGTCTTTCGCTGCAAGCACTTTTTGTACAATCGTCTGATCCGCACACCAATAATAGATGGCCACCACAGGGTAGCCCAATACGATACCTATCCATGAATATTCCGGATTAGAGGCTGGCAGAAATAATTTCCAATAAGATTCTGGGGTTTGACTGGCCAGTGCATCAATAGAACCAATCTTTTGAAAGCCAAGGAAGGTTAAAATAACAGAGGATATGATAATGATCACAGACTGAAAAACTCCGGTACGAACGACAGCCTTCAATCCTCCTATTGCGGTAAAACTTGTAGCTACTACGGCAATGATTACGATGGCTGTAAATAGCTGGCAACCGAAAATACCGGAGATTAATAATCCCCCCGCATACAGAGCACTCCCCAACCATACGACCAATATGGAGATCAAACTGTATACAATAAGGAAGTTATAAGATCTTTTGCCAAAACGAATTAATAGAAACTGTGGGATCGTACTTATTTTGGCCTTCAGGTAGTAAGGTAAGAAAATCATCGCCAGCAACATCAGAAAAACCCAGGCAAGCAGCTCGAAATTACTAGCTACAATGCCATGAGAAAATCCAATACTCGCAAATCCGATCAACATCATTGGTCCTGCATTGGCGCCAAAGATAGAGAAACCGATCTGCCACCACTTCAGCGACCGTCCACCCAAAAATATATCTTGTTGATTTTTTTCCTTCTTACTGAAGCGAAAACCGATATAAAACAGAGCTATTGCATATAATACTAAAACCAGATAATCAATACTATTAAATGTTAGGCTCATTAGATTCTATTTTTATGGTGCTACATGCTAACTAGCGGGTTATATCCAGGCACGTCCTGCTTTAACCAGACCTGCTCCCGTACGATTTTATTTTCCTTAAAACAATATTCCCAATCAATCCTTACAGGCAATCCTGCTGAATCTGGCAAATGAAAATGCCCCTTTTCCAATGTCGGTCGAATCATAAAATACTTTTCTAAACCATACATCAGGGAATACAAATATTCGATTGTACTGTTTTCGCTTGCTGTTGTCATTAAAAAGGTCGAATATAAGGAATACCCACCAGAAGAGAGCTGCAAATTACGTTTAGCACATAAATCCCGGACTTCCATCCATTCTCTTATGCCACCAAACTGGGTTGGTACTGGTTGTAAATGCTTGACACCACAATTAGCCAACATGGGAAAGATCTTCGACGTACGCTCAGATTCACCATAGGCCACAGCTACCGATGTACGCTTGCAGAGCTCTTCAATCTGATCGTATGCCGCAGAATGTAAAGGTTCCTCAAGCCAACATAATTCATCTTCACCAATGGCATCTATAAATCTAAATACATCTGCTGAAGACCAGATCTGATTAACATCCACAGCCACTTGCATCTGATCCCCCGCCAATTTACGTACATGTTTTACCCGATCAATATCATCGGCCATATTCGTTCCGAAATCCTTACCGATCTTCATTTTATAACAATCTACTCCAGCATCCAAAAATAATGCAACCTCATTTTCTAACTCCTGCAATGTATAATTGGTTCCCCCTCCACTGCCGTAGATCTTTACCTGATTTCGTTCCCCACCGATATAACGATACAGGGGTATACCTTGCCGTCTGGCCGCCAAATCGTGTAGGGCCATGTCGACCTGTCCCAATAAAGCAGAGGCTGCACCTTTAAATCCTTCATTTCGAATAGACCAATACAACTTTGGAAAAAACTCCTGGTAGGACATGCCTTCACAATGAAATAATATCGGAAATAGGCAGGTTTCTAATATATTGTTGTAACTGTTATATACAGGAGCTTCACCAACATAACCCTCAGCATCCTCAATACGGATGATCGATAGACCGAAGCTCGGGAAAGGTCCCATTGTTGCATCTTGAAAAGGAGTTATCGTCGCGACTGGTTCTAAGACTCGAATACTGATTTTTTGGATATTAAAAATCTCCTGTTCTATTCTATTCATTTATTCTCGTTAAACGTTTGAAGTATTTCATTATAAATCGCGACCGGCAGAGCACCGTGGCTAATCGCATTAAGGGAACTATTTAGTTGATATTGATTTGCAGCTCCTATTACAATTTTGAAAGATGCGGGTATTGTGTATAAAAATCGTAATACCATTACATCCATCTGCATACCATACCGTTCCGCAATTGCATGCACCCGCCTGGCCTGTTCCACCGCTTTGGGATCAAGCCAGTCGGGTATTGACCGAGAGAATTTCCTAAAATTACATCCCAACAATCCCATATTCAGCGGGCTCGCAGCATAGTACTCTTTTTGAGCTTGCACACATACCGGAATAGTGCTATAAAGTGCATCTAGATTACAGGCGTTCAACCTATTATACTCCATTAAAACATCAAATTGCCCCTCTACCAAAAATGGCGCGAACCATTCTGGTAGGTTACCACCCAGGCCGATCTGCTTCGCTAGGCCCTGTTCTTTAAACCGTAACATCTGACGTACGACCCCTTCGGCCATTTCTGGTGCTACAACCGCAGGCTCATGTAAAAAAAGTACATCAACCTGTAGTATTCCGAGTCTAGCTAGACTATCCTCTAGACTCCTTTCCATACCCGTTGTCGAATAGTCATAACGAGCCTCGGTAGCAGTATCCCCCTTTAATCGGCCTACTTTGGTACTAATTGCAGGCTTCGCTCCTGTCCATTGTTTTAAGGCTATTCCAACAAAACGTTCTGCGCTCCCATAAGCCGGGGCTGTATCCAATACCATAATTCCTTGGGACAAAGCGTCAAATATGGTTTGAACAGACTCTTCCTCGTCCACAGCTCCCCAGGCACCTCCCAATCCAGCTGTCCCCAATACTACCCTATCTATTCCCTGATTGTACATGTTATTTAATCAAAAATCCAGCATCTAAAATACTAAGAAGCCACCATATAATCTTTTAAGCTAACGGTCAACACTTTAAGTGCTTTGGTGATATGATATTCTACCCCTTTAAGTGATATACCCATCTGCAGCGCAATTTCTTTACCGCTAACGTCGTGTTGCCGGCTCAACTCGAAAACCGCTTTTGTCTTTAAGGGCATCGTAGCCAATGTCTGTTGCGTTATTTCCTTAATCTCTTTCAAAAAAATTTGTTCCTCATTTACTTTATTTGGATAGTCAATTCGCAGCTGCATTTCACGTTCATCCCAATTATCCAAGGGTTCAATCAATTGCCGATGGATTCGCTGATGCTTCAGATAATCCAGTGCTTTATTTCTAATCACCCTTAGCAGAAAGCTTTTGGGTGACGACAGCATCTCTTCTTGCATGCGTAACCATGTTACCATGAGTGCATCAGCAGTGATGTCCTCAGCTACTGCATCAATATGGACAAAAGACTTAGCGAATAAAAAAGACCGGTAGTGATACTCCTTAAATAATTGATCAAAATGCTGTACTATCTGCTTCATGACATAACTGAAGATGGCGAATTGTTCTAATCGTTGATGTAAAGTTTCAAATATGTCGACACTACAACTAGTTCAAATTTGACCATTATTAGTGTTTTCTTTGCAAAAGCCTACAGCATATATTTGACCAAGAACTTGTCTTATAAAAAATGACAGATAAGCGAAACTCTTCGTTATCCATTATCTGCAGCTTCAATCTATTTAAACAGTAATGAGTTAGTGAAATAAAAAAGGGCAAAATAGATAAGCTATAGCATCAAATAAAACGATCAGTGACCCCTCTTAGCTTCCCGCAAAATATCAAATACATGTTCTCGCCGCAGAAGCCACATGCCTAGTTTATCTTCGGCCACACCTTCGGAAAGCTGGTAGGTAAATAGGAGTCCTTTATCCTCATCTAGCCTGACACCCAAATGTTTCATTACGGTGGTTCCTCCAGCTAGCGAAGATGAGATTTCAGTGATATGGGAAGATAATAAGAATACACTATTGTCAAATTTGTGAAGACAATTGATGAGTTCTAATATTGCCTCACTGGCATCATTGTGATTTGTGCCCTTAAATAACTCATCCATCAGCACAAACATCTTTTTACCCGCAGCAAGTAATTCAGCTAAGTGTTTTACACGAAGTACCTCATTAAAAAAATGGCTCGCACCGGCATTGATATTATCGCCTAGATTTATTGTCGCTGATATCCCATCAAACAGCACAGTCTCCATAACATCCGCAGGGACAGGAAAGCCAAGATGCGCCAAATACACACAGGTTCCAATGGTTTTCAATAAGGTAGACTTGCCCGTCATATTCGCGCCCGTGAGATACCATAAGTTACCACCTCTTTTTATTTCAATATCATTCTTGACCGGATCTTCTAGAAAAAGATTATACGCTGCAGCTATTTTTATCATATCGGAACCTAAATTTCGGTCGTCAATACTAGGGAAATTAAGAGGCTTACCCTTGGTAGCTTGAGCCACACCATACAAGGCGTCCAGCTGATATAAAACTTCGAATACTTCCCGTATGGCATTTCGCTTTATATTCCTAAACTGATAATCATATTTAATCATCAGTTCCAGGGACAGTTTATTTTCCAACAGTTTTTCAAACTCAGTCTGATCGATACCTTCAAGTACACAGTCAATTTTATCGCAGTAATTAGCTATAATATTTCTTGTGGGATGCTGAGACCTAATGGATCCGAGAAATACGTTGATATAATCTATGATTTTCGCTATTTCATAAATAGAGCGTCTGATTAATAGATCGCGTTTTTTGAAGTCTAGTGAAAGAAAATTTGTCGATACCAGTTCCAAGTAATAGGATGTTTTGGTTGCTGAATAGGGCTCCAATGGTAACGATAAATATTGTTCCAGATCTTGCATCATATATTTATCCAGAATATCCGTAATATCCACATCCTGCATAAAACGAATAATCCACTGTCTATCTTCTATTTCAGATTTGGCGGAAAGCGGTTCAAGAAAATACGTATACAGAGTATCTCGACCACCCAATGTAATTGTACGGTCGAAAAAATCAACCATATCTCTATACTGACTGTTCGTAACATTTAAATCTGCTAAGGTCTGTTTGTCAACAATATTCATATTTTCTCACGGTACTGCTTCTTTTCTCACGGTACTGCTTCATGGGTGGTTCTTGGTACTCTTTTCTAAACTTACTTAAAATCACTGTCATTGCCAATACTGTATCAGAATAGTTATGCGTTTTGTAAAAAGCAACAAAAAAGCCTAGCATCGTCAAATGATACTAGGCTTTCGTGTAAATATCAGCTATTATTTTTAAACGTTATTTTACTTATTGGTAAACCTAAACCAATTAAAGTCGGCATAGCCGTCCACCCCTTCAGCACTTTTACTATAGTTGAACAGTGCAAAACGGTTTGCTGTCCAAGGTAAGCCGAGTTGCATGGTTAAATCATTTCCAATGACATAAAAATTTTCACCATCGGTGCTATAATAAAATTTCGCAACAAATCCCTTATCGGTCACACGCGCTCTCACCCATAGTTTGTCACCTTCAAAATTCTCTTTGCTCTCAATAATCTTATCATCATTGCTCATGATAATTTTTCGTTTGCCATTGACCTGTTCCACAGCGACGAAAGCATAAGGAAATTCAAATACCCCAAAACCGGCAACATTTCCATTTTTTAGTCCTTTTAGATCGATTTCAACAGTACCTTCCGAACTCGGTCCCTGCACACGTTGTGTCAAGGTATTACGGGCCGTTTTTAAAGAATCTGCACGTGAAGCATGTAAACGCATATAGCCTTTACGTTCTTGAAGTGACCATTTGCTATTATCAGGGTTATGATTCCATTGCCATTGTAAGCCCAGTTTACTTCCATTGAATTCATCTGTCGTCGCTGGAGTTTTTATCGGATAGGTCTTTCCGACATTGGGTTTCTTATACGTAATGACATCCTTGTTACCTGTTCCGAGCATCGGCCATCCATCTTCCCATTTGACAGGCAAAAGATGAGGGACCCGACCTATGGCACCACGATCCTGCATGATAACAAACCACCAGTCCCCGTTTTTCAACTGTACCATACCACCCTGATGTAAACCGTTTTCGGGATAAGAACTATTATCATTGAGAATCAATTTGTGTTCATAAGGACCATAAATATTATCGGAACGCAAACAGATCTGCCAGCCCTGTGTTCCACCTGCCGGACAGGTGATATAATACTTGCCATTGATCTTGTACATATGTGCTCCTTCCATTCCAAAATGTCCACCAAGCTCGTTGGCATTCTTGAAACTCCCTTGCCAAATTTTAACTTTATCGCTCTTCACAGATTTAACATCTGCATTTAGTTCTGTTAGGTATAATGTACCTTGACCATGAACGACATAAACTTTACCATTATCATCAAAGAACAATCCCGGATCATAAAGGTATTCAGGAAAGATTGTCCGTTTCCAGGGACCTTCAGCTTTATCTGCCTCACAGATGGAAAAATTGCCTTTTTCTCGCCCCCAACCATATGGTGTACAGAATCCAGCGTAGAATTTTCCATTATGATACTTCAAGGTCGCCGCCCACGAACCATTCAAGTACAAAGTTCCTCCTTCCATATTATAACGGGGATCTTCTTCATAACGATCTACTGCATAACCCACCATTTCCCAATTCACCAAGTCTTTAGACTTCACAATCGGTGCCCCCGGTACATAGTGCATACTCGTCGAAATCATATAAAAGTCATCACCAACACGGATAACATCTGGATCGGGCCAATCACCCCAAAACAAGGGGTTGGTAAACGTTCCATTGCCATTGTCAGGGCTCCAAACCTGTTGTGCCGACACCCGGCCAAAAATTGATAGTGTCAAAGCCAGCGCAAATCCCAGTTTTGTGAATGACTTACAGTAGCGCTTCATTATAATTGTATTCATATTTATTTAATTCGTTGTTATTATTTATTGAAACAGGGACATTTCGGCCAATCCGGCCCTCCCCTCGGATACCTCCAAAATATTGACCGGGATAAATTTACTTTCGATACTCACCTATGTCTTAACGCAATGTGCTACCTTTTCGTTAAACTTACCGATTCACCTTTCATACGTGTATTGTATCTGATGATAACCTCTGGCTTTTCATCCCCATTATTGTCACAAGAAAATGCGATAGCAGAACCACCCTTTGGCAACACGGCGGTCCCCTCCACAGATAAATCAGTAATAAGACGATAATTCTTGTCTGTCAATATCGCTTTTCCTTTATGATCCAATAGGATATACTGATCTTTTTCTAGTTTCCCAAAGATTTTGACAATCCCTTTATCTGTTTTAATAGAAGGGTTTTCGATCGAACCATCGCCCTCTACCTTAATTCGTAAGGCGAATGTGCTTTCCTCTGGCGACTCCCATGACCAATCTGCTCCCCCTGGTTGTCCCGGTTGCATCGAAGAGAGGTCACAATGGAATCTTTTGGAGACAAATAATGGATAAAGCATAAATTTAGTATCATCAATCTTTTCCAAATGCCATTCGGTCTTTGGATCCTTCAGCCTGAGTTTTTGTTCGGCCGTAAAAACATCGGCCAATCGCAGTTGATCCCAATTTTTCATGCTTTCCAATAACAAGTCTATCTGTCCATGTTGCTGTAAAGTTTTCATATCGATACTCATGGCATATCCTGAGTCAAAACCTGCGGATTCGGAGAGTGCCCATTCCAGATCTTCCAAAGAGGTGGCTTCAAACTTTCTATCCGCAAGCCGTACCAAAAACCAACCCAACATTCGTGGGAACAAGTTGCGATAAAAATAAGCTTGGTTCTTGATCCGATTTTCGACCTGCCCCGTGCGCATTTCTTCGCCCCAAGGCTCACCCCAGTTCATCCGCGTATGAACATGCCACAGATAATGATCTAGACGACTGGCATCATTGATGATACCAGTTTTATTTTCAAGACCTTGATAGAAATCAGCCACAAATTTGCCTGTTGCATAATAATCCTGTCCGGTATACATGCAGCCCTCCAGACCATCAAATGAAATCTGTTTCACACCTGTTTTATTAAAAATTGTAGTCAGTCTTTTAGCGTATTCATCCTGAAGCGTTAAATCCGGGAATAAAGTCTTATAAGGATAATCCCATAATTTATAGACACTTTTCTCTACCCCATGGCTTGCTTTTTGGGTACCAAAAGCTCCCCGCACACAATTGGTCAATATCCATTGATCCCCCTTCTTTTCGGCTTTGCCATAAGTAATCAGTTCGTCCTCTATCTGTAGCGTATTGAGTGTCAGCGGTAAGGAAAAAAGCTCACTATTCTGAACAGTGATCTCTTGCTGATTAGCATCCAATGCCGCAATGAGTTTCAATTCGCCTTGTTTGAGTAGATGCTTGCTAGGGATGGGTGTAACATAAGGATCATTCGTTGTCGTAAAGTTAGACAAGGTATGAATACCAATATCGATTCCCCACTGTGCAGCCCTATCAACCAATTTTTTCATGCCAGCATCAGCTTCTGTACTCAATTCTTTGCGCCACTCGAAATGTCCCCAATTAAGAAAAGGATCGGGATGGTAAAGATTTTTAAATCCCGCGAGTTTTGTCTTTTCTAACGCAAAATCCAAATTGGTAGCGGAAAAGTTTGTAATCAAGTATGAACGCATCGCCTCACGTGAGAGCTTAGCCCATTCCCCTTCGATCATCGGATGGGGTAAGCCCTGCTCCAGCTCCACTCTTCCGATCCGCTTTAATATCTGGCTTCGTTTATCACCGAAGAGTGCTACTTTAGCTCCAACGATTAATCCATCGGGACCTTCAACTGGCAAGGTCATCATATTGTTCAATCCTTTCACCTGTTGCAATTCCCTCTCACTCCGATTTTTGGCAGACAACTGAAATATAGTTCCATTTCCAGCATCCACTGCTGCAAAATGACCAAATGAAATACTAGCTACGGATAGGTCACTACTTGCTCCCTTATAGCCAAAAGTTGCACTATAATTCCCAATATAATCTTCGGGAATACCGGCAATGGTTTTAACATGTAAAGACTGCATGCCAAAAGCCAGATCTTCCCCCTGAGCTACCCCTACGACCTCACCAACAACCTCGTGAAGCTTAATTTTTACAGGGCCAAACACCAGCAACTTATAAGCCGGTGATAGCTTTAGAACTTCATAGGTAATCGCTTCCTTATGTTGACCAACTTTCAGTTCGACAGCCTGACCGTCCTCCATCGTTAGCGAAAAACGATCCCCATTAACCTTAAGTCCTTTTGGTTGTATGATTTTTTGATCTTTATAGACCGTTAGGATCGGATATTTACCAGCCTCAAGAAGCTCCTTGCCGTCTACTTTAATTGAAGTATAGTAGCCCTGCTGATCAAAGTGTATATGCGTTAAGTTCGTTTTTACTTCTTGCGCCAATACAGGAAATTCCAATCCCGAGATCAATAAGCCAACTAGAAACGTAATATTTTTCATCGTATATAATTTATATGTAAATAACTACCCATTTGTATTCAACCTCAATACGTTTATTTTGCTTGCTGCGGTATCAATTCTATATCAAATCGGTATGTCATTGTACCACCAAACCACATTCTAAAATTAGTTCCCCAAACATTGTTAAATAAGCAAAAATGCAAGCCCCCATTTATATTCGGTTGGCGCACTGAATAATTTAGCAAATCCAGCTCGCCAACGGCTACCAACAACGCATCTTTACTACGAATACGTATTTTACCAGCGTTTGTCACAATATCTACGTAGCGATCCAATCCATGCAGTTGCCTATTTCCTCCTTCCACAACATTCAAAACACGTACTGGTTGGCCTACTTTTTCAACAAGTATATCCAGGACATCCTTTGGATAGAAGCTCAGCCAGTATGCTTCAGGTAAACGGTTAGCCGATTTATCCACCAAGGTGTAGCTCAACTGGATATGATTTGTTGTTTCATTGAAATGATAACTGCTATAGATCTGTTTTGGGAGTACCTGTTGTTCGACCCCGTCTCCCCCCGTTAGACTCAAACTATTGTATATTTCATTTTTAGCTTTATTATAAACAAATTTCTGAAGAGAGGCTACCAAGGTACGGCTTCCGGACATATCCGAGGTTAGTCCCGGTTTTCCAAAATCTCGAATCGCCCAATCTACTTTTTGCGTAATATAGGAATCCATAAAACGGTCAAATTCCTGAGTCGAAAAACTCTGATAGCTAAGTTCCCCCATTTTCATCCGAAAACCTTTTTTATCCAATTGGAATGATCCATCTTCGGCGAATTGCAGGGAGCTATTTTTTCCTTCAAACTGGGCTTAGGAACCAATGCCAATTGCTGTAGAACACCTTCGGCTTCTGCGCGCAGATCTTTTGGCAAATATTGCAATGACCGTTCAACATGGGCTTCCTTTTCAGCCCAGGAATCTTCTATTTTTTTGAACTCAGGTAATGCTAATGCCTGGGTAAAATCTGAAAAACGATACTTATCCCAGTGCTGCAAATGTGTCTTGACATCCAAACCCCAGGTATGTTCGGCCACGAGCCCCAGATGAATGGCAAAGCGGATAGCAGCATCGCTATTTGGATTTATACGACCATCTTGAACCCAAGTCTCATAACATCTGGATAAGGCTCTAAACCGGGCCATCATTAAAGGCGAACTTCCGAAGCCATGTATCCAGGTGTCGCCGACCTCTTGTGTCATCACAGGGAGCTTATTTCTCATTGGTCGTAATACATCGGCTACATCACTCAGTGTTGAAGCTTGTAATATAGCGTTTGGGTAACGTTTCTGGAGGGATGCATAGATTTCTTTAACCTGCTGTACTGTATGTGGTCCATGATTATCGCCGGTAAATGCGATGGCCATGGCCGTCTTTCCGTCAGGTAAGATCATGTCACTACCGTAATCCTTTTGGTACATCAACATCACTTCGCTACCATCGGGACTTTTCCAGCGACATAGTGCAGGAACATTTGGCACCTTGCTTGCCGGATTTACGCCTATCTGCAGAAAGTCAATGTCATTATTCTTCAGCAAAGGAACGATTCCTCTTGTATGGCCAGGGACATCAGTCATCTTTGCTGCCCGCGTTTTTTTACCAAACTGGCGATCTAATTTTTTGGATAACTGCAACATCGTTCCAAAAAGTGCTTTATTCAGGGATTCCGACTCCACCGTATAGGGGATTGCATTCCACACAATATCGCCACGACGAATAGCTGCTTCCAACCTAGCTTTGTTCTCCGTACTTGCCTGTTCCAAATAAGTAGCAATCAACCAGGAGCCTGTTGTCCATACATAACGCTCCTTTGCCCCAGAATTCCGAAGGTCCTCAGCGACGGCAATGGCTTTGGGAATAAATTCATTGATATAACGTTGCTCCACCACCGAACTAAGTTCGGTAAATCCGATGTCGAGATGTGTTTTGAAGATCAGGTGTACCTTTTGAACTGCATCATTTTGCTGCTGTCCAAAAGCAAAAAAAGAGGTCAGTACAAAAAAACAGGAACAATAAAATTTTCTGCGTTTCATGGTTAATATTAGGTTTTTCTTATATCAAATATCGTTTATTTACTAACAAGACGATTGAAAAGGAGTAATCCCTAGGCGAAAATTGAGAATAACAGAAAAATATATTCCTATAAAGAAGTACATACCTACTACACACCGTTCAGACAAAATTCCATTGTTACACCCTATTTAGGTTTAGTTAACATTGGCAAAAAAGAAAAGATAGAGGAACACTATTCATCAAAAAGGGCTTGTACAAAAAATGTACAAGCCCTTTTTTCTATTATTATTTTAACGTCTTTTTAAACTTAATGGTAAGCAACATTCAAAGACACCATTAGCTACAGCGCATTAACCGAATTATAACCACTCACTATTGCAAGGGGTCAAAGGTCCCACCCCATTCTTTGTTCTGAGGGAGTTGATCTGGTTCAATAGAAATTTGTGCAGGATTTAAAGAATTAAACCAGTGTTTGAGACTCAGTTTATAAAATTGATTAGCGGAAGCCGTTTTATCCAAGTTTTCAATAACGACAGCAGAGAATTTCGATCTTACCGCAGCATTCATAATATTATCTGTATTTCCTGGCAGGGCCTGACCTTTATTTAACATCAATAATAACCCTTTTCTAGTACCTTGCGCATTTAAGATATCATAGCGTTTCCATCTTCTTAAATCAGGGTATCTGAATCCTTCAAAAGCAAGTTCCACCTGACGCTCATTTATAATTACCTGACGGAGATCTGCCTGTCCAATTGCTGTAATACCATAATTTATCGCTGTCCCTGCTGCAATCCCTGCACGTTTACGAATGGCGTACAATGCATTTAATGCTTCACCACTCCGACCAGTTTCATTTGCAGATTCAGCAAGATTCAAAAGAAGCTCAGCATAACGCATTGGTGAAAACCAGCTTTTCGCATTGGCCGCCACTCCCACTAAAGCATTTCTATCCAAAAGCGTATCTAAACCTTTACGTTGAAAAAAACCAGTTACACCATTTTCATCCCCATTTTGGATCAGTGGAGAAATTCCTGAAAACAAACTATTGTCTCTTGCTGGAAGCACGGTACTTGGCGTTGCTGTTGCCTTCCAAGTCCAGGCCTGCCAATAAGAGCGCGACCGCGGAGTTGTCATTCCGATAACATTGACATCAGGTGTTGGATATACTGTACCCCCACACCAGATAGTTGCATAGAAACGATCATCGCGATTGGTATAAAAATCTGTTAAGAACTGTTGATTATAAGCTGGATTGGACAATTGGTTCTGATCAAGCTGCATTGGACTGCCATCACGTTTAGGATATGCAATCAATAAGGGAAGTATCGGTTGGTCATTGTTCGTACTTCCATTCGTGAATGCAATAGGTCTAATCGGCGCAAAATTCATGTAACTATCGGGATAGTAATACTGCCTAACCATAATCTGCTCTTTATTTCGAGAATACCAGATCAATCTATAGTTTTCAAACAGTCCAAAACCCGCAGCATCCGCGGCTTGTACCGCAGCTTTTGCTGCATTATACGCATTTGTCCATCTCGCTTGATCGTTTGTTGCATTAAATAACGGACTGGCATACCACAAAAGAATCCGCGCTTTAAGGCCTAAAGCTGCTGCACGATTTATACGGCCATAGTCAGCCCCACTGTAATTGGGAGGTAAAGACGAAGCGGCTTCATCCAGGTCCTTTACGATCTGTGCAACACATTCGGAGGTTTTACTTCTCGGCACTTTCAATGAATTGAGGTCGCTACCATCTTGTGTATGCAAGATCAAAGGTACACCACCGATCGAACTAACCATCTCCCAATATTTCCAAGCCCGCCAAAATTTAGCCTCACCGATCAACCTATTTTTTGTTGTTGCACTGAGTACCGATTCCGGTACATCCGCCAATTGATCCATAAAATAATTGGCTTTGTCGATATAGGTATAATCCAAATTAGTGAAGTTGACAGCTACATCAACGATCCCCTGCTGGAAACTTCCTAAATTTCCTCCCGCTGCGTTTATACCTTCGTCGGCGTTCGCTCCACTTCCAAGCTCCCAGCGTGGCATAAGACCACCATATATATCATTTAAATAGGCCTTGATCAGAACAGAATCCGTCCAGACATTTTTGGGGTTTATCGCACCAGTATTTTCGTAATCTAATCCTTTCGTACAAGATGAGGCGCCTAAGGCAACTAGTATTACAACATAAAGAATCGACTTAAATTGATTTAGATATTTCATTTTGATTTCCTTTTAATGTTAAAATTTAGAACGTTAAACTGATTCCGGCATTAAATGACTTAACAATAGGGAAAGACGTCCCTCTATCCATCTCAGGATCATAGAATTTTTTATTGAATTTACTAATCACGAAAAGATTAGATCCTGATACATAGAAACGAATATTGTTCGCATATTTCTTATACCAGCTTTGCGGAAGATTGTAGGCAATATTCAAAAACTTTAAGCGCACGAAACTTGCATCGGCCAACCAAAAATTACTTCCGCTCGTATTAACCACTCTCACCTCATCATTTGCACTGTAGCGATAGGGTAACCATGCGCTTGTATTTTCTGAGCTCCAGGATTCGGCAGCCCAAGGTCGCCACATCCGGTTCCACTCTACACCGTCACTCAAATTATTGAAAGACTTTTTATAACCCAACGAACCATTGAAATTAGCGCTGATACTTAAGCCTTTCCAATCGGCACTTAGGTTTAATCCTACAACTTTCGGATTATTGCTCTTATTTAATACAGTGATGTCATTCTCATTAATCGTATTATCTCCGTTGAAATCTCTATATGCAAATTGTCCAGGTTTAGGTGCATTGCCTTTAAAGTTATAGCCCGGGTGAGCTGCTAGCAAACCATCGACATCAGACTGTGTTCTAAGCAGTTTATCCACTGTATATCCAGTGATCATATTGGAAGAACGGCCATTACCAATTAAATTCTGATAATCATACGTGATATTTAAATCTCTTATGGTATACCAAGAGTTTCCATAAGTGAAATTAAGACCGATATTATAGTTCAGATCGCCTGTTCTGTTTGCGTAATTCACACTAAGATCGACACCATTCGCCTTCATTTCTCCATAATTAACAGAGGGTAAAGGTCGGCTGAAAGTAGGTGGAGTAGATTGAATTCTTGTACTTAAAATATCATAAGTACGTGTCTCCCAATATTCAGCTGTTGCATTAAAGTGTTTCAAGAAACTGATATCGACACCAAAATTTTTATTCAGGTATTTTTCCCAGGTAATGTTTGCATTTGGAAGAACATCATATTGTATACCTGGATTGAGTGTTGGTGTTTCGCCAAAAATCGCACTATTACCAGTCACATATTTATCTTCATATTGCCAGCGTTTGGCATTTGCATCATCTTTTCCCGCATTTGGGTTTATTGCGACGAAGTCATTACCAGTTAATCCGACCGAAGCTCTGATTTTCAATGATTCTATTCCATTTACATTTTTAAAGAAATTTTCTTTAGAGATTACCCAAGCAGCTGAAACAGATGGAAAAAAGCCCCATCGTTTATCCTTCGGAAAATTTGCAGAGCCATCGTAACGGTAAGCAAAAGTGGCGACATATTTATCCGCGTAGTCGTAAGCAAATTGTCCAATATAGGATTTACGTCCTACTGTTGGTAAAAATCCATAAGCATTGTTAATTCTCTTTGTCGCTGTACCGTTTACAACGCCCGAACCACCTGTGGACGCCCACCATTGGTCTGTCATATAGATCGGAAAGCCATTGATGGTTGCATCTATACCATCATAGCTTCTTTCCTGTCTTTCATAGACCAATGCTGCATTGACATGATGTTGGCCAAAATCTCTTTCAAAGTTTAGTTGTAAGTTTGTTTGGTCTTCTTGGTTCCATGCAGCCATTTTCTGTATACCTGGCGTATGGTAAGTGAGGCGCTGGCCCACGATATTATTTAGATCCCAAACCACAGGTTCTATCTGAGCCAGCTGATAGTAGGTAAAAGGATGTGAGTAAATTTTCTGATTACTATTGTTAAAGGTTTTGATGTAACCAACTTTTGCACTTAAACCCTCCAAAAACGGCATTTTGTAGGTCAGACTCAAATTTACAACTGACTTAAGACCTTCTGACTTATTATAACCAGAGAGTCCTTGTGCCTCTCCAGATTTATTGGAAATCCAAAAATAATCTACTGGTAAACCTGAAGCCGTGAAAGAGGGCATATAGGGTTGCCATAGTAACAGTTTGGGAAACATATCTCCGGACCAATCTCCTTCAGGTGAATTAAATTTATTATTGTTCAAACTGAGACCAGCAAAAACCGAAACGTTTTTGGTTAAATTGGCCGTTATATTGGTCCGTACATTATACTTTTTTTCGTTGGTGTTCTTGATAAAAGTTTCCTGATTTACATAGGAGGCGCCGATAAAATACTGAAGTTTATCCGTACCTCCAGATGCGCTTAAATTATGCGTAGTAATGGAAGGGTTTACATATACATCTCTTAATTTGTCAAAACCATATCCTTTACCACCACCAAAATCTCTGTCTTTAAAATAAGCTTTTGCAGTCTCTGTCCAAGGTGTATTTGCTGGACCACCAGCTTCACCCCAGATTCTGTTTTGAATCTGTCCCCATTCCATGATGCTCGTTAACTCCATATTCTTTCCACGAACATCCCGCCCAGTATTCACCGAGTAGTTGATAGAAACTTTTCCCGCTTTCCCGCGTTTGGTCGTAACCAACACAACACCTGCACCAGCCCGGGCACCATATGCAGCTGTAGTCGCAGCATCTTTTAAAATAGACACTTCTTCAATTTCATTAGGGCTTAAATTGTTGAATTCGGCAGCATCGATAGTCACCTTTCCATCAATGACATAAAGTGTAGGTGAAGCATTCCATGAACTCGCTGTCCGTATACGGATATCGGGTTGTGCTCCGGGTATACCACTCGGTGTGGACACATATAAACCCGGCATCCGACCGGCCAATAGATTTCCAACAGAGGTAGTTGGAATCTCAATATCTGCTTCCTTAAATTTAACCGATGCGACAGAGCCGGCCAAAAGGCCTTTCTTTTGTGTGGTATAACCGACAACTACAGTTTCATCCAATGTTACTGCGCTGGGAACCATCTCTATGACAATACCCTGCTTCGCCATCACAGTTATAGTCCTGTATCCGATCATGGATGCTTTTAGACTTGATCCTTCGTTTGTGGTAATCGCAAATTTGCCTACAGCATCTGTCTGTACAGAAGAAAACGCTGAATTTCCTTGCGCCCCTACGATAACAACCGTAGCTCCTGCCAAAGGAGCCCTTTTCTCGGAGTCAATGACTGTCCCTGATATCTTAATTTGCGAAAAAACATGGTGGGATTGCAATAGCATGAAGACAATTCCGAGCAACCGTAGGTGCATTTTTAAAATTTCTTTCATAATTTCTAGTTTTTTGGTTTTTCAGAGGCATATTTTAATAATACGTCCGTCAACAACAAATAAAAGCGGAATATTTCGCCCAAACCACGCTAATCTTAGCAAACATCTATGTTTTTTTCACTTATCTATTCAGCTTACAAATGGATCGATCGTTAACAAAAACGCCCTTCACAACATGCTGTGGAGGGCGTTGGATCATAGATATGGATCGTTTTTGTTACAAGTATCCAGCCTATGATTATCCTGTTTAAGTATTTTTTTGCTTCAGGGTCTACGCGGAGATTGCTACAACCAATGCTCGATAAGATGAAACCACAAAGCCTTTCCTTCTTTAATCAGAAAAACAGCAGACGAACTTCGTCGTGTAGTTATATTTCCAGTTGACTGTATTTCGACATACGTAGCCAGTGCATGATCATGCGAGCAGGCTATTTCGATATTTTCCAGGGATACACGACGATCCGGAAATATACCGTATACCGTGGGTAACCAAGTTATAAACGAGCCCAATGGGATCCGGTTACCATCACCGCTCAGCATTTCAAAATCAGCTGAAAATCCTGAGAGGATCCTTTTAGATAGTTCTTCCCTATTTGCCTGCCCTCCTCTAAACCAAAGTTCGATGTCTGTACAGAAGCTTTCCAATACCAATTTTGCTTTTTCTTTATTCTCCATTGTATTAAAATTTATTTATCAATTGTATTAAATGCATTATTTCTCAGTTCAAACAATCTGCGATTGATGAAAAGGCTAATGGTCTGAAACAATGCAATTGTTGCTATTGCCAGCGCAAAGGCTTTGGGAAAACCTACAGTCGCGATCAAACTAAAGAATAACGTCCCAATGATAGCACCGCCAGTGACCCCGCCTATCTGCATACTGATACTCACCAGAGCGGAGGCCTGCCCCGCCTTATCTTTGGGGACAAGGGCAATAGCGGTACGCATCATCACGGGCATCATCGTTCCATGTCCCAATCCCGCTATAAACAGCGTAATATGTGTTGCAAAAAAAGGTTGTTGTCCGTAATAAAACAGCAAGGCTGTCCCCAAAAAACCTCCCATGAGCAGTGTCAATCCGATATAAATAAATGCATTTGTTGTCAATCTCAATCTAGCTACAAGCAGTGGCCCCAAGAAGAATGCTATGCCATAGGGAATAATTGCAAAGCCCGTATCTATGGTATCCCAATGTAAGAATTCCTGTAAATAGTAGGGATAACTGATAAACAGCCCCGCGGTAAAATTGTACAGAAAGATTATTGGTAGACAAGAGGCGAATTGCCGATTGTATAATAAAGTGGGGTCGATCAGAACAGGTCGCTGCAGTCGATGAGCAGATACCTCATGCTTAAAAAATTCATTCAGTAAGATCGCTCCGGCCATCATTACAGCAAATATCCACCAAGGCCAGTGATATCCACGACCAAAAATAAGCGGACAGATCAACAGCAGTAAAGCAATAATCAGTAGTAAAGCACCTTTGTAGTCAATGCCAGACTCCTTTTCAGTACCGTTGTTGTCCATCGTAAAATGAATACCGATAATGCAACAAATTGTGATGGGCACATTGACCAGAAAAACCATTTCCCATGATAAATTGCCCCAATGTGTCATTAATAATACCCCACCGAGCAACTGGCCAGCCACTGCAGCCAGTCCAAATACGGCGCTGAAAAGACCAATAGCTTTGGGCTGTTCATTACTATTAAAAAGTACACGGATAGAAGCCAATACCTGTGGGGCAAGCAGTGAAGCTCCTATTCCCTGAATGAATCTTGACACAATAAGAACGGAAATATTCGGTGAAAAAGCACAGGCCAAGGACGAAAACAGAAAAAGGTACAGACCCCATATAAATATTCTTTTGCGTCCATAAATATCCCCCATTCGTCCACCACAAACAATCAAAGCGGCATAGGTCAGACCATAAATCGCGACCACAAGCTGTAATTGCTGATCACTGGCCCCAAAAACATTATGTATCGCAGGTAATGCCATATTGACAATAAAATAATCCAAAGGAGATAGAAAAGCCCCTGCCACGAGGAAGCCTAGGGCTTGCCATCGCTTCGTATAAATATCCATAGTTATTTTTTATGCAAAATTAACCTCCATTTATACCATATAAATTGTATTTTTAAAGGAATATAACGTATAAATAAATGAATAGCGTACATACAGAGCGGATCGGAGTCCGTGAGCTATCACTGATCAATACATCGGAGACCATCCGTACAAAGACATCCTTATCTTTTGTTTATGTAATTCAGGGGAAGGGAGCTTTTACCTATGATGGGCATACGCTTGCCTTTGACATTGGGAAATTTATCGTTGTTCCGCAACATCAGACTTATCATTTTGAAAGTACCCAAGCCAAACTGATATTCATTCAATGCCCATTGGCTTTTGTTGATAAAATACGTCTCGAAGCAGATCGGATAGAAAGTTGTGAAAACCTATACAAACTACAATACATCAGCAACAGTTACCATGCACGTGCGGGCTGTGTATTCAAGGAAAAATCGGATGAAAATTTTGCCGAAATGCTCGTTCTTCAGATTGCAAGAGAATTCAGAAATAAAACCGGCGATTACCTCATCATCCGAAACAGCATTTCCATTCTCTTGAACTTGATCGCTCGAAATCTAATCGGACAGGAGCTATCTGATATCCAGGAAAATCAAAAGGCCTTCTCAATTTTAAAGATCATCACGTACATACAGCAGTATGCCAAAGACAAAGAGAAAACCCGCATTCAGGAGATAGCCTCCCACTTTGGTATAGCTAAGAATTACTTCGGTGAGTATTTCAAACAACAGACCGGTATATCCTACCAAGATTACCTACTCGATTACCGATTGAAATTGGTCGAAACCTATCTGCGGTATAGCAGCATCCGCCTCGGAGAAATTGCACATGAATTACAGTTCAGTGACGAAAGTCATCTTTCAAAACTATTTAAAAAACATAGAGGGCTTACGCCAAATGAATATAGAAAACAAAAGTCTTAATAAAAAAAACACCCGATAGCATGGGGTACTCCGGGTGTTTTAGCCATATTATTAACCTATTTTATGAAAAGTGCCCGTGATGGGCAACACTAAAGTAGAAAATAACTTTGTATAAACAAAATAAAAAATGAAAAAAATCGGTTTTTCTTATCACTGCTAAACCGGTTGAACATTGATTTAGGCAAACAACGTAGTCTTCTTTATCTAGTGCCCAAGCTCGGAACTAATTAATCCCAAATCCTATAATAACACCATAATTACAGGGGATTAATAGGGGGTTAATAGGGGGTTAGCAGGGGTAATTCCCTATTAACCCCCTGTTAATTCGGTATAAAAATAGTCTTATTTCACTTTTAATTTATAACATGATATCAGCTTGGTAATAAGATATATACTAGAATGCTGTTCTATCCTCCCTTTCTAGTGAATATCCAAACTCCCAAAAGGAGATACACCGCGCTAAGATTACGAGATTTTGCTTAATTTTAGTTCATTAAATAATGATAAGCTATGACCGGTCGAGAAATTCTCAGGCAACATATCAATAAAACCGTCCAATTGAATGATGAACAATTTGATTATTTCTTTTCTTTTTTCAAACCGGTATCCTTTAAAAAGAAACAATCGATTATCACCATTGGTGATAAGGTGGAATGTGAATATTTTGTCCTCAATGGCTGTCTAAAAACTTTTGTGGTCAATGATGAACAAAAAATGCATATCCTACAGTTTGCCACACAAACCTGGTGGGCATCTGATTATAATGCCTTGCACAACAATACGAAAGCAACGGTCAACCTGGATTGTGTAAGCGTCGCGGATACGCTTTGTCTATTTGCTGAGGATCGTGAACGTGTATGCAAGGAAATTCATGAAGTTGAAACATTTTTACGATGGCGTTCGAACAAGGGGTATATCGGTCTACAAAAAAGAATTCTATCCCTGCTCAATAATGACGCCCGCAGTCGCTATGAGGAATTGATGCTCCAATATCCTGAATTGTACAATCTTGTGCCAAAACATCTGATTGCAGCCTATCTTGGGGTTTCCCGTGAGACGCTCAGCCGGCTCTATCACAGCAAATAATGTGATCTATGTCACCAAAACAAACCTTTCTTTAAAATGTGATGTATATCACATAAGGGTCTAACGATTTATGCCCTATTTTGTGTTATCATTTAAACAATTAATTTTTTCAAAGATGAAAAAAGAGAACTTAAAGGTATTGGTCGTTTTGACTTCACATGACCAACTGGGAGATACAGGAGCTAAAACAGGTTTTTGGGTTGAAGAGTTTGCAGCCCCCTACTATGTTATGGCCGACGCAGGAGTTGCTATAACAATTGCTTCACCCAAAGGCGGCCAACCGCCCATTGATCCCAAAAGCGCACTCCCCGATTTCCAGACAGCAGCAACAAAACGTTTTGATGCAGATATGGAACTTCAGAACAAACTGGCAAACAGCATTGTCTTAGCAGAAGTTAATGAGCAGGACTATGACGCGATCTTCTATCCGGGCGGCCATGGGCCACTCTGGGACCTTGCAAATGACAAGACTTCCATTGCTTTGATCGAATCATTTTGGAAACACAACAAACCCGTGGCCGCTGTTTGCCACGCTCCTGGTGTTTTCAGGTTTGTTAAGAATGTCGATGGTAGTCCATTGGTACAGGGCAAGAAGGTAACAGGCTTTTCCAATTCTGAAGAAGATGCTGTACAGTTGACAGATGTCGTCCCTTTCCTTGTTGAAGATGAACTGATCAAACTTGGCGGACACTACAGCAAAGGCGAAGATTGGGGCAGTCATGTCGTCAGAGATGGTAAACTGATTACCGGCCAAAATCCCGGCTCATCAGAAGAGAGTGCGAAGGAACTACTAGCCTTGCTGGAGCAATAAAATGCTATCAAATGTAATAGCGTTTCCATGTTGAATATACAAAGATACGTTAGGTTATCGGCGATGCTAATAACATAATTAGAAAATCCCATTTTTATACGTTGAGAACGATAAAAATGGGATTTTTGTTGGCTGTCGCCGAATGACGTATATCTTTACTTAACGAGTTTCGTTTCTAACTCCTTCAGATTATTGGCGCTTGTGATATTTCCGAGGTCGGCGGCCTGTTTCCAATAGAGCTTTGCTTTTTCAATAACATTTAGTTTAAAATAAGCCACCCCCAGATCGTTTAACAACATTTTACGATCATTGTGACTGGGCTTTCCTATCTGTAGATATTTATCAAATTTGACAATCGCTTTTTGAGGAGCACCAGATTGCAGGTAAATGGTTCCCGAATATTTCAATGCTTCTCCAATATCAAACTCTTCAGCTTTTTCAAAATAAAACAAGGCTTCCTTGTATTTACCCTCCCTAAAATATTCTTTCCCCTGATCCAGATACTTCTCTCCATCACTTCTGAACAAGAAATAGTAAGCCATTCCATTGAGTAGAAGAATTAATCCCAAGATTGCGATTACTTTTCTAAAAATCTCCATACAACTGTTAACTATATTTTTTTATTTATTTAATTCGAAAACCGCATATAACAAATACCCACCTATACCCTTTGTACACTAAGCTGACTTAATTGGATCAGCTGTTGGATTTCCCTCAATATAGGTTCCACATTTTTGGTTCTACCGATACGCTCCAGCATTTTTATGCTTTTATTATCCTTTGTTACCACAATGATGTCAGTTCCATTGTGTAGGGCAATAGCAAGATGTTTGAGGGTTTCGAATTTTTGGATTTCTTTGATGCGAATCTCCTTTTTGAATAGCCCAAAATAAGATTTGCTCATCGTGCCTGCTACACAATCAATCGTCAGCTGCTGGGCAAAGATCCTAATCTGCACACAAAAGACAATAAGCCCAAAGATCCAATACCAATTCTTTTCACCAAAAATATTTCCATCTTTAATTCCACCAATTAAAATACCGATGGCTATAAATAGCCAGAATAAGGCTAAGCAAAGCGCATAATAACCGATCCTTTTAGAGGTATATCTACTGCTATCTTGTGTGAAATATTTATAATTATGCTCTTCCATTTTCATTGTGTTTTTATTTAGGGTTTCACCTGGTTTAAAAAATTATTTACGATCAAATATAGACAACAATAGATTTGTATTTAGGTCCATTTAAAATCCGATAATATCCATTTAATATTCGCAAGGATTGAGACAAATCATCTCTTAGGCATTAGTCCAGTCCTTCTTCCAAAAGAAGGCTCATATAATTTAACTGGTTGTTCCATCCAATCTCGTCCTCATATGCCAAAGCATTACACTTAAGGTAATTTTTATGAAACAAGTTCCTTCCAGTTGCTCTTTGTACTATAGACTATTTGTTGACTATTAAACTCCATGATTTTTCGTTAAAAATAACATCACTAGTTCAGGTTTTATCATACTGGTTCCAAAGATGTATCCATTAAAAAATAAATAGTTTCATATCCTCAATAATGGCCGGAAAAAGAAAACTTTCAATCTTATCATAATCCATTCTCTTTTTTAACTCATCAAAATCCTCTTTTTTCACTTTCTTCGAGATCAAAATTAAAAATGAACCAAAGGCATCATAGATAATATCCGCATAAATCCTTGGAGACATAAGGGGCTCAATTTTTGTTTAGATCACAGAGAGTAGCGCAAACTTTAAACTTCGCTGTTTGTTAAATCTTGGTTCAGGACGAAATTTATCCTCAGTGGTATTGAAAGGACAGTCTGTAAAGAATTTATGCTTTTCAGGATCAAATTTCTTTAGATCCAAAGTAATTCTATATTTAAACTGATCATCGATCAATATCTTTTTACCCACCAGTAGATTATGATAAATGTAATCCCAGACATATTGGGCCACCTCAGGTGAAATCCTTGGTGTAGATTCTACTTCTGCTCTTTCAACCATTGTCCTTATTTCGAAATATGCCATTTTATATAATATTGGTTAGTCCATTTTGTCAAATTTATAACTGCCTTCTCAGGCTATTTAAAACTACATTATTTTGACCATATAAAATTAGGCCCATTTAAAATCGATAACATCCACTTAATATTCGTAAGGATTAAAACAAATCATCACTTAGACATCATTCCAGTTCCTCTCCTAAAAGATATCTCACAGAATTAATAAGATCATGTGAAAGACATAAAAGCACGAATTAAATTATACTTGGATAGATCTTTAGTGCAAAATAATTCACAAAAACAATTGTAATATTTGTAATACATTTGATCTGGCATAGCATTTGCAATGGCAATCCTATAAGTTACTAACTATGAAAATAAATTCAATTTTTGTTGCTTTGGCAGCCGTAGTGCTACTAGGCAGCTGCAGTAAGGACGATAAGCAGTCTACACAGACGACCCCTGTAACCATTAAAATGACTGATGCCCCTGGTTATTATGATGCAATTCATTTAAACATCGATGAAATAGAAATTCGTACGAACTCAGGTACTGAAAGTCTGGACGTTGATGGAAGTCCGTTTAATATTCTTGCCTATACCATGGGGAGAGATACCGTGATTGCGGGAGATGATGTACCGTCGGGTATGATCCAGGAAATTAGACTTAAGCTTGAAGATGAGGGGAATGAAATTTGGGTTGATGGCGTTCGCCATCCGCTAAAAACGCCTAGTGGGCAGTCCTCGGGTGTTAAGATAAAGGTACACGATGAGTTGATTCCGAATGTTGCCTACACCCTTTTGCTTGATTTTGATGCGTCGAAATCAATCGTAAAAACCGGTAACGGCCAATATTTGCTTAAACCAGTTATCCGCGCGATTCCTGTAGCAACATCAGGAGCAATTACAGGCACGATTAATCCGGCTGCCTCCTTAGCTCACGTGTTCGCCATTAATGGAGTAGATACTGTTGGAACTTTGGCGAATTCAGTTGGAAAATTCTATTTCCCGGGTATGTCAGAAGGTACATATAAAATAGTTATTCAACCTTCAGTTGCAGGCTACTTGGACAAAACCATTGAAGACGTTCAAGTGGTAAAAGGAAGCGTCAAAGATTTAGGTAGTATCTCAGTACAATAATGTACTTTGGTTAAAAAAGGAGCTTATCCTTGCAATCTCCAAAAAGTCAGTAGATTTTTTGGAGATATGACATAGATAATATGCTCCTTTTTACATCTCTATGTAAAAGATCTCGTTCAGAGTAACCTATCAACTTCCAACTACCTCCATTTCCTCTATCGGAATTTTGTATATACAAAATTAGTTTAAATTTACTGCTCTAATCTTTAGATAGAAACAGCCCGCGATCCTGTATATAATTGGCAAAATTATCCTATTCAATTTTGTTGGGATAATTCATATACATTCCAACCTACATCTTAGGTATGGAAATATAAGAGAGGCACTACTCGATGATCAGTGAACATTTACAAATGTAAGTGATATAAAAAATGTTGAATTTACTGGTATAGTAGTTGTGTATTCCACTTTATAAACATACATATATGAACAAAATCTTCCATTTTTTTTCATCGGAATGACAGGCATTACGATTTCTTCTTGCCAAAACAGAGGTAAAACACCTGCTAGTACATCTATTGATACAGCGGCAATGACAGATACACTATCAGCTACTGGAAATACCGAACAGGCAAACGCTATATCTGCAATACAAACTCGTTATGCTGGGACACTTCCCTGTGCAGATTGTGAGGGGATCAAAATGATATTGACTTTGCTGAATGAAACCTATAGTCTTGAGGAAACCTATTTGGGAAAATCAGATCAAGCCCTACAGTCCAAAGGTCCAATGTTGATCGAGCGTGGCTACGAAAAAGACAATGATGCAACCTTATACATCCTAAACCCCGATAGTGATACTGAAAAGCGTTATTTTGTTCGCCTGACGGCACAACCTGGTAAGTTGATCATGCTGGATAAGGATCAAAAGATAATCACCTCGAAATTCAACTATACGCTATCTGAGGAAAAATAAAATCAGTGTTTCACGAATGAGACTGCGATCCACCGATCGAAAGCATATTGGCAAAAAGACGATAGGCTCCGGACACAGCAGCAGGAAGCTGTCTAAATAAAGACAGGCTACTGTAAATATAGTATCCTTTTCCCTTTCTATTGACAAGCAACAACCCATCTTCATTTCCTCGGTCCGAATTTTGGGTACGCAAGACTGGTTTAAATTCACTATTCCAGTCTTTGGGTAGAAACAACGCGCGGTCCTGTACCCAATTGACAAAATCTTGCTGTTCTATTTTATTTGGATAATTCAAGATTCGATGCGTGGGATCCAAGAAGCTAATGGTCGATTCCATATTGGTAATCCGTTCGCCAGTAACAGTTAAAGGATAAGCCCCCACCTCTTCTAACGGTAGATCATAAGGGGTATTATATTGGGTTATCAAAACACCACCGGCTTCAACGTATTCACGCAACTGCGTATGAAAATTCACCAATTGTGGATCCGTATTATAAATTCGGATGCCTAAGACTATAGCATCAAAACTCGACAGATCTGCATCTTTCAAAGCAGTCACCGATAGAAGTTCTATCTCATTTACCAATTGCTTCAGGCTTCCTACAAGTTCATCCTTTTTTCCAGCGATATAGGCGATCTTCTTAGCGGTGTTCACAACTGGACTATCTAGAACCTGTAAAACAGCTTTGGGATAATATACGACATCCTCAATATGAGGATAGCTGAGCGATTTTAAACTACGTTGGTGGATACCATAAGTACTTTCTATCTCAAATCCAATCCGTTGTATCTGTTCAGCTGATCCCAAAGAAGTCAACTGAAAGTGAATTTTTTCGGAAGCATTACCCTTTAAGGTCAATGTATGTTCTTTAGGAGATATTGTCAGCCCATCCCCTCCCTTTAACCTCACAGTGACTGACTCCGCTGTAGAGACATTGGATTGTAGTTCAAGCGAGACAGAACGAATGGTAGAATCCGCCAGAACGATAATATCTGTATTAAAAGTGCCGGTAATAGCAGGAGAAATACTGATTGGTTTATGGTTATTCAGAACAGGTATACTAATCGCGATGGATAAACCTCCAAACTGCAACTGTAATTGTGCTGCGATCGGATTGTTATGTTGAGCGAGTACAATATCGCTGAAAGACTGCGGAGAATAATTACCCTTATCTCCCTCCTCTGTTAACCAGGATGGCAATGAAGGATCAATGGTGTGACTAAGCCGACCTGTAATTTCTATACGTTCTGTATGTGATAATTGATGAGGCTGATGATATAGCGTTTCAAAAAAGGGAACTGTCACATGGGTCAATACCATATCAGAATCCTGGGGTATATTCGCCTGCAAAAATAAGTTAACATCGGTGCCGGGCACCCAGCTATCAACCAATGAATTTATTTCAAAGGATACCCCAAGTGCGCGAAGCAAAAGCTGCTCCAGGTCAATACGTTTTTCATGGATTACACTATTTTTAGATACAGTTCTCATCCAGATCAAAATTGTTGCGATCGCCACTGAAAGTTCACGGCTATCTCCCTGGGCCTGTTTCGCAAGCAAACCATCGACAAGTTTCTTAAAAGCAGGAATATACTTGTCCTCCGTTTCAGTTGAAGTAAATAAAGCGTCAGCAGCTGTTGGATCAACAGACTTTCCCTTCAATAATTCAAAATATTCAAGCGTGGGCGTATGTTGTGTTAAGCTAGCCATCGCCTGAGAACGGTGTTTATTACGGCTTTCAGCAGCAATCTCACCATGATGCAAGCCCGTATAACGATTATACACAGGAATAGTGACCGAAAAATGCCGTGGTAAAGGTATTACCTTACCACCAATATCTTTGACGCCACTCTCCTGATAAACATTCCAAAACAAACGCTGTGTCTGCCAGACAGACAATTCCTCCAATTGTTCAGGATAGGCCTGCGGATCCGCAGCGAGATCATAGGCCTTTTGTGCCAGGATCGCCGAACTCTGGTGGTGTCCATGGAGATCTGGAATATGCGGTGAAAATCTAGTAATAATAATATCTGGCCGAAAGTACCGGACGGTCCATACGATATCCGCAAGCACCGCTTGCTCATCCCATCGGAGCATTGTTTCAGTTGCAGATTCTACAAATCCAAAGTCTTTGGCCCGTGTAAAAAATTGTCTTGTGCCCTCGGTCTTCCGCGCAGATAAGGATTCCTGTACCCGAAGTATGCCAAGGTCGGCTCCTTTTTCGGAGCCTATAAAATTCTGTCCCCCTTCGCCGCGCGTAAGCGACAAATAAGCAGCATCTACAAGCTTATCCTGGGCAAAAAATGTCAATAGCTTATTGTTCTCATCATCTGGATGGGCACCTACATACAAAATCCTTCCAAAAACCTTCAACTTGCATAACTCACGCATGAAACCAGCATGGTCCATTTGCGAAGAAATTCCGTTTCTAGGTTGTTGGGGGGATTGTTGTGCGAGAAATTTTAATGCCATATCCATCTATTTTTAATAAGTGCGATGGCCAAATATAGTAATAATTTCCAAAAGACTACCAAATCTATAGATATTATTAATAACACTAAGAATAATATAGTCGAAAGCTTACGAAAACGGTTGCTCAATATCTTGTTATTTCTTCGGTCTAATTACATAGCATGTACCTTGGTCTATCCCTCTTAATAAAAGATATTTTTTATCCTTTGACCGATACACTTTATAATTATTTAATTCTCTTGCTTTTAATTCCTCGTATATTTTATTGGGTTGTTTGAAATACAGTGTTTTATGGGGCATCACAATTTTGAAATAACTAGTTCCCTCCCAATGGTCGATATGAGACTGATTACCTGCGCCCCATCGTAGGTATCTGCCGAAATCCCAAAATGAATATTGAATCCAATTGTCTTTATGGATATACTCACGCCGGATAAAATCCAATCCTTCATTCTCGTCTGTAAGTTCTCCAGCATATGTTATTTCCAGTTTGCTATCTCTAGATTGGGGATCATCATAGTCGTCCGTAAGCAGGTAGTTCCACTGACCATGGCCATACAGGAATAATTTGTATACCCCCTTTTCTGGATCGGAAGGTGATGCTTGGATCTCCTCCGTTACATATTCTTTAGCTACATATTCTTTAGTGGAAAGCAATTTTTCAATTTCCTTTTTTGAAAACCTTCGGTCCCGATCTAAATTGTTAATCAAATAGTTCGTTGTATCACCCTTGGCTATCCAGTTGTTATAGCTGTCACTTTCTGTATCAATGATATAGCGATCCACTGTTTTATAATTATGCGGTATCGTATTAGGGTAGATATATGTTAAGGAGTCTACGACATATCCATTTTGATCGAGCTTGTACCAAAAGTCCTCGATGGTTATTTTCTCATCATTTTCCTTATCCCTACTACCGGCAATCAACAAGGTGCTGTCATTAATCTGGAGAATAGGTTCAAAATACTGCGCTTGGATCTCCAGTACATCATAGTCATCATCTTTCAGACTATCCAATGTGCGACATGTTCTGTACACTTCCGGAACCCGTTGAAATTTCACTGCTAACCGTTTATAATACTTCCCAGTATCGGGAAATATAACGATACAGCTCAGAATGACTACTCCTATTATTACTTTTTTTATCTTCATTTTTTACTATCTCTCAGAACACTTACGGAATATCTGTCTTCGCCATAAAGATATCGAGTTCTATGTAAATAGGGACCGCGAATATTAATTCGAAACACTCAATTAAAAAATGAGATAGTTATTTTTTCCTTATTAATTGCCTCAAGAAGCCTATTTATAGCATTAAAAGATTTACGGTCATATGTTAAACTTTTCGAATTAACACTTTTTAACCGATATATACCGTAGCTTAGCGCTTTATCAACAATTAGATCAACCAAACAGAATGCCCTTTTTAGATCATGTGCTCCAAAAACCCAGCTACGGATGGAAAGACGACAACGGAGACCTTATTAAACCCAGCCCAAAACAAATATTCAGCGAATTTTTCAAAAGATTAAATGTTTTTAAGGACCAACGCAACTGGCTACCTTTTTTTAGTTGGCTGAAAGTAGCTTGCCTTATTCCTTTTTTCTTTATCTTTCTCTTTGCTCACCTTAGCTGGTGGACTGTGCTGGCTGCTTTTATCTACAGTATGATCATTATGGGGACGCATGGCACGATCTGGCACCATCGTTTTTCCACACACGGCGCCTTTAAGTTCAGCAATCCCTTCTGGCGCTTTTTCACACAGAACCTCACAATCAATGTGATCCCTGAGGAGATCTATGTGATTTCACATCATGTACACCATGCTAAATCAGATCAGCCAGGGGATCCATACAACGCACAGGCAGGATTTCTATATTGCTTTTTGGCCGATGTTAACCATCAGCCGATTGCTAAAGATCTGAATGAAAACTCCTATAATCGCGTCAAGTTGCTTATGAAGCATACCGGTGTTACAGCTAATACTTATGCACAATATCAAAAATGGGGATCCTATGTCAACCCAACACATGCAATCCTATCATGGGTACTAAATTGGTCATTTTGGTATGTCGTATTCTTTTTAATCGGTGGACATGCCTTGGCCTGTTGTCTATTTGGCGCGGCTGGTTTTTGGGCCATCGGTGTACGTACATTTAACTATGAAGGACATGCCAAAGGAGAAGATAAACAACGCGAAGGGATAGATTTTAATGAAAAGGATAAATCCATCAATCAATTGTGGCCTGGTATTGTCGCCGGGGAATGGCACAACAACCATCACCTTTATCCCAAAAGTGCGCGAAGTGGTTTCAAACCCTACCAGATTGACTTAGCTTGGTGTTATATCAAAATGATGCACAGATTAGGCGCTGTCAGCAGTTATCGCGATGACAAAAAACGGTTCGATGAACAGTACCATAAGCCTTACCTCGATGCCAAAAAATAAAAATAGTAGGTAATCTGATTCCAGGTATGAGACAAAAATCATTATACAGTAAAACAGAAAAATAGCTAGCACTAGCTATTTTTTTGTTTTGGAACAAGCCAATTTTAGCTGCGCGTCCAACAGGAAAAGCATCTCATCAGGAGCTTATATTTTTTACACAAGAAAGGTATATTCTTCGCGATCTAAAGCCTCAAAACATTCTATTAAAAGAGGAAAATGAAATATTAACAGCAAAGATCTCTGATTTTGGCATCAGTAAACTAATCGATTCACAGACCAATAACGCTTCCCTGACCATATTGTATTGAGGCAAGATTTCATCGAATGTCGAACTTTGGTATTATGATGTATGAGCTAGTATCCAACAAACCTCTCTTTGAACATCAGAGTGGAGACACCATCGCAAAACAGATTATAACCTCTATCTTATCGGCAGATCTTCTCAAAGAAGTTGATGATACCCCCGAACCTTATCAATCTGTCATTAAAAAATACTGTGTTGCAGATGCCTGGAAACTGATCAAAAAAAACCGCAAATGAACTGATCAAGACATCGAACCCAAAGTTCTTGACCTATCGTAAAAAAGCAGCCCGAAGGAGGCTCCTAAAAGCCAAAAGGCCATAGCACCGATCAGAAGTTTCAAACCCAGTAAAGAATCTCCTTTTAGATTAAAAAAAACATCTGGAAATTTCCCAATGCACTGCATCTGTTTATCCATTTTTTTCTTCATAACAATAATACCGAAGCTTTCATCGCTTCGGTATTATTATCATACAGTACCTCCACGGGTTAGTTTTCGTTCAGATTTCTGGATTTCAGTTCATTGTCCAGCGCTTCATCCGATTTCCTCCAACGAATAAAAGCCCAAGCGCCCATAACAATAAGCATAAACGTAAAAATAGTAATTCCCTTATTTACGACACCATAAACAATAACACCTGCACAAAATCCGACAAGTATGGCATTGATCAATTTGCTACTTTTTTGCTGCTTTTTTCTATCCAACAGTTCCTGATCGGTCAATTCAGTTAGTTCCTTTTCTTTCATAGTTTTAATGTTTTGGCCAATATTATCTGAATCAAAATTAGAGAATTTACTTTTTATAAGCAATTTAATTCCGTACCATAAAGAACCAATTTGTCGATCTTTGCGCAGCCATTGAAAACCTTTTTATATACAAACTGAAAAGTAACTATTCCGCCAGAAAGGTAAATGCATTTTTAAAAACGATTGGCGATATGATCATGGCGATATTAATAAAACATAGCAGCTACTTTAGTCTGGTCAAACATATTTTTGGGATCGAACGAATCGGAATTCATATACTTAAGTAATGATTTTTTCATCTGTTTTATTTCCAGTCGATTTGCCGACTCATGAAGCAGGTCAGCAGTTGAAATGATCAGTTTTCCAGCACCGACCTTGCCCTCCACAATTAATCCAAGCGACCTATTGCTAAACCAGTCATCTATTATACGGACTATAGGCTGTACATTTTCTTCAAGTTCATCCAATAACATCACGTTCGCATGAGAGACCAAACCCCACCATTGAAAATCTAAATGAGAATCCGTAGGGAATAATGAAAACGCAGGATGTTTTGGATCTACCATTATACCCATCACATGTGGGGGTAACTTTTTCGTCCATGACGTATTCCAGAAAATCGGCGAATACCCCATCACGATTTCACCACCTTTTTCAGGTTTGATGGTTCCTTTACGCGGCGAAAAAAGTACTTTTCCACCTTTCTCCAAGGCCAGATAAGCTTTGGCATCCAAGGTATCGGTTACGTAAACCTCTCCAGGATCAACTTCAGCTATATGTGGATATACCCAAATCTTCCATTGATTACTATACTGGCCAACCTTTACAGTCAACAATAAAGCCTCAGGTTCACTAATGTCAGCCAGATCATACTGAATGTTGCCAAGCATGGTTCCATTACCCAAAGGTATGGTTCTCCGCTCCAATACGCCACGACCAATCAAACTACCGTCATCTTTAGTGATTTCCCATACTGGTATAATATCCTTTATTTCTTCCCGGCCAAAATGGGCAATTTCTACAGTGGCATTCAAAACCTCGATGTTCTCGTAAACCATTTTCGGAAGCCTCACCAATGGTACTGTCCCGCCAGAGAAAGATTTAAATTCGTCAGGAGAAATATATCCCTTTTCTTCCCAAAATGCGTCAAGTACACCAACTAATGCTGTCCCTTGCCCTGGAAAATCACTCAGCCCCAACAGTTGGAACCCAGCGAACCCCGGCGTTCGTAAGGCTGCTTCGATATCGGCTTTGTAGGTCAGTGCCTGGTGTCTTCCACTTGCCATCAAAAAGTCATCTGCGAGATCCCCCAATTTATTGTCTTGTAGTGTTTCCTGAAATACTTCAAAATTACGCGCCTTCAAAACACCATCGTACTTACGGATTTCCTTGAAATTGGGATAGGCACACCATTGCCCCACTTCATGAGAAATATACGGCATTTTGTACTTGCCGATAATTTTAGCCCAATCGAAATCTGTCGATGGCGGATTTGCGTTGTTCTGACTTTCCAAACCATCCCCCCATACATATAAGCGCGGATACATCGCATCATAGAATTCATTGGCTTTTATATCTGGCCATCCTGCCCCCGCTGTATACAGATGCCTATTATCATATTTCTTCAAATAGTCGGTCAAACGACCAAGAAATTCACCTTGGCGATCACCGTCAGGTTCATTACCATAGGTATACAAAATAAAAGAAGGATGATTGCCATAAGTATCTAAAATTTGCTCTGATTCTTGATAGATCCATTTATCAAATCCATTTCCTTCCCCTACGACTGTCCATCCACCACCTTCTACCTGCAAATATATGCCCAATTCATCCGCTGCCTCAAAGGCTACTTTTGGCGGACACCAAGAATGAAATCGAACATGATTCAGACCATGATCCTTAACAATTTGAAAAATACGTTTCCACTCCCCGATAGCCGTCGGAGGATAGCCCGTTTTGGGAAACACGGCACAGTCTAATGTCCCGCGGAGAAAAGTCAAACGATCATTGATCTCAAATTGTGTCCCTTTAATCGATAACTTCCTCATTCCAAAAGTCGTAGCATAGGATTTTTTGTCTTTTCCGTCACCTGTACTTATCGTTAGATTATACAAAAAAGGTGTAAACTCGTCCCATTTATAGAAAGTTTCTCCCATCGGATAAATCAGTTCCAATCGGCCTTTTCCAATAGGAACAGGATATTTTTTATGTATTGGCTTGACCTGATGAACTTTCGGCGCTAATTTGGAAGAAGCATTTAGCGTAAAGTTTATATTCTTTTGCGTTTCAGTTCTGTTGTTAGTCTCCAGAACCACCCTGATCTGCTTGTTGTCGACATCTGGATAGACAGCAATATGCTCGATCGAAACTACCGGAACAGCGCTCAAAGCCATTTGGCCGATAATACCATTCCAATTCGTTTGCGTATGGTCAGAAACACTGTGCGCATTTGCACCCACATCAATATCTTTAATTCGGTTATCTACCCGAATTGTAATCCGATGTGTACCTGATTTTAGCTGCCCGATAGCATAGTCATGGGCAGTAGCCAAAGAATTTCGCATGCCTATTTTCTTTCCATCAATCCAAACGGTAGTTTCCCAATGTGGTCTTTCCAAAGTAAGTAGCATCTGCTCCGTGCTCATAGACTGAGTGATCGTGAATTTGCGACTATACCATGCCGAACCAACAAAACTTCTATTAGGTTGCAGCCAAAAAATTGTCTTATAATTATCCGCTGTACGAAATTTGGCATAACGCTCGGATTTGAACCAGGTAGAATCCACGATGGCTCCAGTCCATTTGGTATGTGCGCCTATCAGATAGCCCTGATTGTTAGAAGCTAAAGATCCCGGCAAGGTTAATGACTCCTTAAAATCACTCATCTGCCAATTGTTTTTCTCCCCTTCGTCTTCCGGATCCAGCCTAAATTGCCAATGGCCCCTTAAGTCAATTTCCTGTGCATAAATAGGGCACAGACAAAAACTAAACATGACAAAAAACAATATTCTATTCATTGGGATTCTGTTTTATTTGTGTATAAGATTCGGTAGATAGAGGATTAACCGGTTATAACCAATAACAGTGAAAACCGACAATCCTCAACAGTTTACAATTGTAGCTTTACGTGACATCATTAACAAAAAAACAAATATTTACTCAACTAGGCATGTAGAAAACTATTAAAACCATGTAAAAAACAACACGCTGAAAACAAAACGAGGTGTCCATTTTTTTTGGACACCTCTATTTTTCTTTGACTGTATCAATCTCCTTCGATTACTTTTCAAATATTCGATTCTAAGCGGATTTACTGATACATTTTTATAGCCTCTTTTTAGATCTATTTTTTTGCACGGGCATACCCAGTTAGGCTATCTTCCTCAACGTCCTCTTTGGACCACTGCCCGTTTAAAGATTTAAGTCACCTTCCTTGCCAATATCTTCCGTATTTCCTGTTATCGCAGCTTTCAGCATTTGAAAAAGATTGACAATCATATTCGAATTCGAATCCCAATAATGAGCATCTCTGGGACTTACCTGCAATAATCTGATGTTAGGATCTTCTTTCCCTTTTTCAAACCAGCCTTCCATCATTTTGTTCCAGTAGCGATCTATTCTATCCTGATCTCTAGATAAGCTAGCCGTACCGTTAATACTTAAGAAAGTATAATTTTTAGGATCAGCATAAAAAACCGAAACTTTTGGATCGTTCTCAATATTCTTATATGTCTCGCTCTCCGCAGAGCAGATATACCAGATATTGCCTTCATTGTCTACCTCCTGCCTACTCATCGGGACACCATGTGGGTACGGTGATTCTTGACTAAAAGAACAAATTGTACCAATGTCGATCTGATCAACGATCGACTTTAACTTATCAAATGCTTCTTGGTCGTGCATATTTTTCTCTGCCATAATCTATTGTTTACTAACTAAACAACTGTTCTTTTCAAATAGTTCAATTGAGTTTACTTTTTGGCTGGCTTCCTTACAAGCATGCAATGGGTACGGTTATAACGACAATTTCACTGTATTCTTAAGTATTGTTTAAGTCGTTTGCAGACATGATAGCGCTAAATCTTATCAAGTGCCAGCATAAGCGCTTTGAGATCCTGCTTCATAAGTGTAATACTAGATTCCAATTGATCATACATATCTGCGCGGTTCTCCAGTTCATCCGTAGAGTACTTCCCTCCTTCACCAAAGAAGAGCGGTACGGACGACTTCTTCGGATCTAGATTGATCTGCCCTAGATTGGTCCATTTTTCTACGATCTGCTCTCTTAAAGATTTATCTTGGCCGATAGACGCATTTTTATATTTCAAATAATACCAGACCAAGGGAGGAAAGATCGCCGAAGTCTCTACGTTATCCCACACGTCCTTTAAGGCATTTCGTTTGTGATGAAACTCAACAGACTCCTTATTAAAAATCATCATCAAGCCCAGGCCCGCCTCACCAATACCCGCCGTAATCCCGATGGTATTGCTTACACCTTCATTTTTAACCACTCCACCGGCAAGAATAGCACCAAGTGCCCCCACCACAATGGCTCCTTTGGTCAATTTGGACTCACGGTCCCCCTGCCTGCCTTTGAGGTAATTGGCTACCTGACTTACCCTTTCTTCCTCACAGTCCATCTCCGAAGAAACTGCAGAAATCTCGATTGAAGCAGCATTTATCCGATGGTCAATATCCTGCTTGATCTCCAGGATACGAAGCCGGGCCTCCACACTGGTACTATCTCTCCGAGTCCGCAGCTGCATATACTTATCGATCAGATCCAATATCCCTATGGCATTCGCCATGTTAAGCGTGTTGTGATCAAATTTTTCCGTCAGACGTTTTGACAGTTGCTGTTGGTACAGGGCCACAGGAAGCTGATCAGCGGTATAACTATATAGGTTCCGTTGATTGCAGTTGCTGTTATAAAGTGCATCCCGTATACCGGGATCTTTGATGGTCCGACAGGAGGTCATCAAAACCACTCCGATCATCAACATCCAACAGATATGTTTATTGCCAATAGCCGGAACGACAAAACGCCTCCGATAAAGTACCTTGCCCATATATTTAAGTTATCTTGGTGTAAAATTAGCCTCGCTTACTTTTCCAGTACCAGACTAATCCCTGTAATCTAATTTATGAAAAAATATATTCGTCTTGACATAAATTCAACCCTTTGTTCAGGATAATATGGATAAATTTGTATGTACTAAAAGTATCGAGATGATTGAAAGAATAGCAACTTATTGGGATGGAAGAAGTGCTTCATGGCGCAAGGAACGAGATGATGCCTGGTCGCGCCCCGAAACCGAACGATGGCTTGATTTTTTTAAGTCAATCCGGCACCAGACAGCTGGAAACAGCGTACTCGAAGTCGGTACCGCAACAGGATATTTTGCGAATATCCTGACACTCGCCGGTTTTGAGGTGACAGCCATTGATCTTTCACCGCAGATGATTGAAGCGGCAGTGCTTGTGAGCGAGGAACTAAAGCTAAATGTAAATTATAGCGTCATGGATGCGCAGTCCCTGCAATTCGAGGACGACACCTTTGATCTGGTGTTCACACGTCTAATGACCTGGACTATCCCCGATCTGGAAAAATGCTACCGCGAGATGCAACGCGTGCTCAAGCCCGGAGGTAAGTTAATCAACCTGGATGCAGATTTTGGAAAAACCGTTTTTAGCACAGACAGACATGACGAATGCCCATCTGGTGCAATTGAAGAGGTGAATGCCATCAAATCGGCACTGGAAATCAGCCAGCACGAACGTCCAGCCAAAGATATCGACATATTGCAAACAATCGGATTCGGTTCCATTGAAGTTGACATCTATGCCCAAAACCGTATTCTAGGGCTTCCATTGACAACCGAAGGGCTTTTTATGCTCGAAGCAACAAAAAAATAACTATCTAATAATCGAAGGTATTCAAGAATAAAGAACCCTCAGTTTTGAACAACTGAGGGTTCTTATTTATTTTCCAAACCGAGTTGATTAAAATTTATAGCTAACACTTCCGACCACGTTCAATAATCGTTGTGCATTAGCAGTTGTATAACCGATCCAGTAAAGCGTATTGGTCAGGTTGTCCGCTTTCAACCCGACTCTGAATTTTCTGGCGTCGTAGAATGCGTTGGTGTTCCTCCTCCTTGGCGAAGCCTTAAAAGAACTATTATCAGATCTATGACAACAGGATATAGGTTTTCAGAGTTGTTAAGCTGGCAAGTGTTGCATCGCGAAACGGTTTGATAAATTTTGCTGCAGTCACTTACCATTGGTCCATTTTTTAAAACATTGTCGTTTTATATATCATAATGTTACCTTTGTAGAGGATAAGACATTCATGAGTAAGGATCGCGACATACTAGAAATACAATTGTGGGAGGCGCTACGAAGTGGAGAACAAGCTGCTTTACAGCAGTTATATATGTCCTATTACAAAGGCCTGTTGCAATATGGACTGCGGTATACAGACGATCGGGATACCTTAAAGGACAGCATCAACAATACCTTTCTTTATTTCTGGGAAAAACGCGAAAGTATAGGCAACGCCAACCATGTTGGCAACTATATCTTCAAAAGTTACCAGCGACAATTAGTCAAGGACCTCAACAACACAAACAAATTTGAAACGCTCCTCGAAAACAATGAAGATACCAATACCGTTGATGTAGAAGAGTTTCAGTTCATTATCCGACAGGAAGAAAATACACGCGTTAATATCCTTAAAAATGCGATTCTCCAATTACCCAAACGGCAACGTGAGCTCGTTCTGCTTCGTTATTACGAGGGACTCAGTTACGATGAAATTACCCTAAGGACAAACCTGAGCAAACGTGCTGTCTACAATCAGATCCATAGCGCCATCAATACATTAAAAAAAGACACTAGTCTGCAAAATCTCAAACAGATTCTCCCCCTATTAATCTTATTTTAGTTTTTTTTAAAAAAATAATAAGCAGACACACAGTATTTTAGGTATTCAGCTAAAAAAATAACTGGTAAAAACCAAACTCGATACGCTCTATCTATATAAACGACTAATTTTTAGACCATGAGTGCATACCAGTCTGTTCAGGATTTTATATTGGATGAATCTTTCTTTCGCTATGCGGTAAGACAAGATCCATCGGAAATCTTGAAATGGGAAAGTTATATTAAACAACATCCCGAGCAGCAGGAACTTATACAGCAAGCTAAGCAAGAATTGCTGGCGATGCAAGATGCACTGTATATGATTGATGCCGAGCAAAACTATGTCCGGCTTGTATCTCATTTGGATCCCCCCGTCAAAAACATACCACTAAAGAAAAAATGGACCTATTATGCAGCGGCGGCTATTGTCTTTCTGTGTTTGATCACGTCCCTATATGTCTTCCAATATCATTTCAACCAGTCGCAGACGATTGCTTACCTAACCCAACCAGCTGAAAAGAAAACAATTAAACTCGCTGATGGTACACTGGTCAAATTAAACGCAGCAAGTAAATTGGAGATCGCTGATGGATTTGGTAAAACAAACCGCGCGGTCAAACTTGTTGGTGAAGCGTATATGGAAGTTGCTAAAAACAAAGCATTACCCTTTACCGTAACGACTCAAGCGCTGCAAGTCCGGGTATTGGGAACAACGATCAATGTCAGAGCATATGCCAACGAGGAACTTACTGCTGCCTCACTGATTGAGGGCAGTGCGGAGGTTATTTTGAAGAGCAGATCCCAAGCGCCTATCCGTCTAAAACCAAAAGACAAAGTTGTTGCTCCCCTAGCAGAAGCAAAGCCTAGTTCCGAAAACAATACAGCAGACATCGAAACAAAATCCGATTACAAATTGGAAACCGTTACACAGTATGATGCTGAGCAACGATTGGCCGAAACCTCTTGGGCCGACCAGAAACTTGTCTTTGTTAACGAACCGCTATCTTCAATTGCTAAAACATTAGAACGTTGGTATAATATCACTATTGAATTCCAAAATTCGGACATCAGTTCCCGAAAATATACAGCGGCATTCGATGACCGCGAAGAACTACAGAATGTGCTCCAGAGCCTACGGAGCAGCATCCCTTTCAACTATCGGAAGATCGGGCCACGTAGCATCAGAATTTACCTAACTAATCCATAAAATAAAACTTATGAAAGATACAGTTACCTAACCAACAGAGAATAAAAAAGGAGCATGCCAGGCATACTCCCAAAATCGTTAATTAACACAACAGGCTATGACTGCGAATCCTAGGCGCTGTTGTCAATTGTTTACATTAACCTTGCAAACTTATGAAAAATAACGCAATTCGCGTTAAGGGGAGATATTACCCTAAACTTTTTAATACGATCATTCTCGTGAAACTGACCATCATCCTAACCCTGCTGTTCCACCTGACTGCGATAGGTAATTCTTTGGCTCAAAATGAACGTGCTACCTTACATCTCACATCGGTAAAGCTGAGCACGGTTTTAAAAGAAATTGAAAGCCAGACCAAGTATCGCTTTGTTTACGGTGACGATCTCGTCGAAGGTCTGGGCGCAGCATTTGCTGTGCACGCCCAAAATCAACCTGTCAAAGATATCCTCGATGAACTATTGACGAATACTGACCTCAGTTTTCGGATGCATCGGGAATACCTTATCATTCTTTCAAAGGAAGAAAAACAGGCACTAGCGACCCAGTCGAATATTCGAGGGCTCGTTCAGGATAGCCAAGGCCGACCATTGCCTGGTGTTACGGTGAATGTGTTAGGGGAAAACAACAACACTGTATTAACCGATCAAAACGGAATTTTTCGGATCCGAGCGTCCGTTGGACAAGTACTCCGGATTTCGTATGTCGGGCATGTTTCACAAAATATCAAACTTACGACAAAACATAGCATAGAAGGAATCAAGGTACAGCTCGAAACTGGGGTAAATACCTTGGAGGAAACCGTCGTGGTTGGATATGGTAGTGTCAAACGGAAAGATCTGACCGGATCGGTTGTCTCTGTTGACGTGAAGGAGATCAGGGATGTGCCTTTTACCAGTATTGATCAGGCCCTGACAGGAAAGGCTGCCGGTGTGCAAGTCATACAGGCTGATGGCTCGCCAGGCGGGGTTGCCAAAATCCGTATTCGAGGCGGTACCTCGCTTATGGGCGGTAATGATCCCCTTTATATTATTGATGGGGTTCAGATGACCGTACAAAATCGTTATGTGAGCAATTCAGCCGAGGTGGTCAATCCGGTAGATCGCTTTGGATCTGACGACCCAAACAGTGCTGTATCGGGCTCATTTGCACGCGGACTCAATAGTCTGGCCGGACTGAACATCAGCGACATCGAAACAATAGATGTATTGAAAGATGCATCTGCCACAGCAATTTATGGATCTCGGGCTGCCAATGGTGTTGTCATTATTACCACCAAACGTGGAAAACGTGAACAAAAACCAACTTTGGAGGCCAATTATTATCATGGTATTAGCAAGCAACGACCGATCAACCTACTTAATCGTGACCAATATATCATGATTATGCAAGAGGCTAATCGCAACCTCCTCGATGCGCGCAAAGCTGCGGGAGAAACACTCACACCTGAGGAACTTGTCGATTTTGACAACCGGATCAACAACCCTAATTTTTATGGTCCTGCGAATACTGACTGGCTAAATCTAGTCACCCGGACTGGAAAATCCGACAACGCTGATCTCTCTGTTAGGGGGGGGGGTAATGCTTCGCAGTATTTTATTTCTTTAGGATATACCGGTAATCAAGGCGTTGTATTAGGCACCGACTTTCAACGTTTGTCGGGACGGATTAACCTAGACAACGAGATCACTAGTAAGCTACGCACACAAGCCACATTTGGTTATGGCTATACCATCAATAATATCACCAATGGTCTTTATACGCAGGCACTCTTTGCCCCTCCGACTTTTGCAGCTTATAATGCGGATGGTTCCATTGCTAAATATACAGGAGAATCCCTAGGTGGATATGATTATCAGGGCTATCAAAATCCAATTGTACTCCTTGACGGAATCAACAGAGCAGCCAGCCACTCCCTCCTGGGATCAGTGGCAGCCGATTATAAAATTTTACCGGAACTTATTTTTCGAAGCACTGCATCAGTCAACTATAACAGTACGAACCAACGCAATTACGTGACCGGTGATGCCTTAATCGCCGCATCAAACGGTGTGGGGACTTCCAGTCTAGGGACTGGATCGCAGTCGCAAAACCAGTTGACAGACCTGTTTTTTGAAAATACATTGACCTGGGACAAAGTTTTCAATGCGCAGCACCGATTCAATATTGTTGGTGGTACTTCTTGGCAGAAAACTCGTTCTCAACTTTTTGGTGTTACCGCACAGGGTTATCCTGATGACAAGTATTTGAACAACCTTTCATCAGCTAGCTTGGTGACAGCGGCCGTTGGCACCAGTGGCCAGAACTCCCTACTGAGTTTTTATACACGTGCGCGTTATGCCTGGAAAGACCGTTATATTGTCACCTTTACAGGTCGTTCGGATGCTTCCTCCAAATTCCCAAAAGTCAACCGTACCGGATTTTTCCCTTCTGGGGGCGTGGCTTGGCGCATCTCCGACGAACCCTTTATGAAGGGCCTAAAATGGGTAGATGACCTCAAATTACGGGCAAGCACAGGTTACACAGGTACCCAAAATATTGGCGATAACATGTTCTACACCTTATACAGCCCATATGCATACGGCGGTAAAAGTGCCATGGTACCTACACAACTCGGCAATGAAGCGATCCGTTGGGAATCTACTCTGCAGAAAGACGCAGGCTTGGATATCAGTTTATTTAACTCCAGGTTTGGTGCCAGTATAGAAATTTACGAAAAAGCGACTTCTGGTATTTTGTTTACACGAGCAGTTGCTGGTAGTTCTTCCTACCGTAGTGTCATTGCCAATCTGGCCAATATTCGCAACCGGGGTCTGGAAATCGCCGTACGTGGTACCTTTCTAGAAAAGAAGAACTTATCTTGGAATGGTGCTTTTAATATCTCGTTCAACCGCTCCCTAGTAACCAATGTGAACCGCGACTTTACCAATCCAAATGACATCACAGACTATAACCTCGGTAATGCAATCGTCCGAGAAGGTGAGCCGCTCGGACTGATTTATGGTAAGGTATTCACGGGTCTATTACAAACACAGGAACAGGTGGATGCCTATAAGGAAAAAAATCAGTATTGGATGTATTTTGACCCTTATTTGGGAATAGGTGATCCAAGCTATAAAATTCCAGAAGGTGAATTTTTCCCTGAAAATGAAATCATTGGACGTGCAGAACCTAAGTTTTACGGTGGTTACACCAATAGTATATCCTATAAAGGACTCAGTCTGACAACCTTATTTACTTTTAGCTATGGAAACGACATTCTGTACCAAGGTGATATCCAGAATAACAATGTGAGTAACAGATCAAACAAGACAACAGAAATTTTAGGTCGATGGACACCGGAGAATCCTACATCTACACGGCCAAGACTTCTTTATGGACAAAATGGAACTGCTTACACAAATAGCTCAGCAGTATATGACGGATCATTTTTACGCCTTAAATCATTGACCTTAACCTACGTCCTCCCTGCGGGATTACGTAAACGGATCGGTATTCCTCAAGCCTCGGTATTCGGTTCAGCGACCAATATTCTGACATGGACAAGCTATCCTGGTGTGGATCCAGAGGTCAGCAACGACCCCTATAGCCTAGTCAACGGCGCAAGTGACCCAGGCACATTCCCTGCTGTTAAACAATTTATTCTAGGACTACGTTTTTCACTTTAATGACGAGAATATGAAAAGAAAACTCATCTATATACTATTTGGATTAACCGCTATAACGAGCAGTGTGAGTCTAACTTCCTGCGAAAGCCAACTCGGTGCCCTACCTGAAAATGCAAAGGTCGATGGCAATACTGTATTGGATGCGCCAACAGCTCGCATCGCACTGAATGGCGTATATTTTCGCTTTGCGAACGTGTCTCAAGACAATGGCATCACCCAATGGACCAACAATGAGCGACTTCCCGCCCAGTTGACCGGATACATGATGTATGGATATGGTACCGGCGCCGGGGCACCAGAAGATAACCAAATGCTCAGTTCGTCCGATATCTACTGGTCCTATAGCTACGGTATTATCAATGCCGCAAATTCGTTGATCGGCGGTATGGATAAATTACCCCAAGGTCGTATTCCAACCGCGGAACGTGAGCCTATCGAAGCTGAAGCACGATTTCTAAGGGCCTATGGGAATTTCAAATTATTAACCTTCTATGGACAATGGTTTGATTACTCCAGTCCTTATGGCGTATTATTACGCTATGAGGCTGTCACAATCGGCAATATCCCTAAGGCTCGCTCCTCAGTAGCAGAAAGTTATACTTCGATCCTACAGGATCTGGATTACGCCATTTTGCACTGTCCCGCTCAGCATGAAAAATATTATGCCACCCTGTGGGCAGCAAGAGCTTTGAAGGCCCGCGTACTGATGTGTCGTGGCCAGGCAGGTGATTATGCTGAAGTCATCAAGCTATCCGATGCGATCATCAACGATAGTCCTTACCGACTTGAGCCACTCGCAAAAGATATCTTCCGGACCAAAGGAGCCAGTAGCACAGAAGTCATGCTCAGTATAGCTCCGCAGCCCAACCAACCTGCCTATGCCTACAGCCGTAGCCGACAGTTTTATCCTGGTGCATCATCCCTATATTGCGCAACGCAGGGTCTACGCGATCTCCTGACAGCTGATCCAAGACAGGATTGGATGGTCGGTAGTTTTCGTAAAAACTACGCCAACTATTTTTTCACAAAGTATATCGCTGAAGGTACAGTCCCAACAGTCGTTTCGGAAACGTATTATGCGATCCGCCTGACTGAAGTACATTTATTGAAAGCTGAGGCTTTGCTGCGCAATAATGGATCTATCACTGAGGCCAAAGCGATCCTCAAAGAAATAGGCTCACACAATGGCTTATCCGATTTTTCCAAACTTGATGCACTGACGAGTCGTGAAGAAATGTTAAAGTACAACTACCAGGAAACGTCCAAGAGCCTTGTAGCAGAAGATGGACAGGAATGGTTATGTCTGCTGCGTTTGCCATTAGCTACCGTGACGTCCATCCGTCCTAAATTAACCAATATCCAGCAATATATATTGCCAGTACCAAAAAGTGAATTTGCAGATAATTCCAAATTTGGCGAGCAAAACCCGGGTTATAATATTGATCTGTAAGATAAAAGACTTTGATAAAAAATTTAAAAGATAACAATATGAACTGCAAAAACTATATACTTAGTGCTTTACTACTCACAACAACACTAGGTGCCCTGGCACAAAAGGCAAAAGTTTCCGGTCTGATCAAAGGTATTGGCGACGCTCAAGTGGCTATTGGTTACCTAAAAGATGGCAAGATGAAAACAGATACGGTTAAGATCCAGAAAGATAAATTTGTTTGGGAGGCAGATATGCCCGAACCCCAAAAGATCTATCTGATGTTCCCATCGCGTTACGCCGAACTCTTCCTCGAAGCGGGCAATATCAGCATCACTGGCCAGGCCGATTCATTACACTTATTAAAAGCCAAGGGCAGCAAAATACAAGCTGAGGCCGAACGTTACCAAGCGACCTTAAAAGACCTGGAACAACAATCCAACCCACTTTATCAGCAATGGGGAAAAGGTACGGAAGCAGAACAATTAAAACTCGAACAACAACTGGATGCAATCAGTACCGAACGTCGGGCTCGAGCAGCAGCCTATATCAGCGTACATCCAAATAGTGCCTTTAGCCTGAGTCTGGTCTCTGACCGATCGGCTATGGGAAGCTACGAGGAGGTGAAACCTCTTTACGATGTACTCGACAAAACCGTACTTGCTATGGCGACAGGTAAACAGCTTACCGAACGTCTGGAAGTACTCAAACGTAGTGCTCTGGGAGCCACAATTTTGGATTTCACACAAAATGACCCCGAAGGCAAACCGATCAGTTTCAGCAGCTTCAAAGGAAAATATGTATTGGTCGACTTTTGGGCAAGCTGGTGTGGCCCCTGCCGTGCCGAAAACCCCAATGTCCTTAAAGCTTATAACAAATACAAGGACAATAATTTTACTGTTATTGGGATTTCTTTGGATGACAACGCCGAAAAATGGAAAAAAGCCATCAAAGATGACGGTATGCCCTGGTCGCAAGTATCTTCATTAAAAGGCTTCGAAAATGAAGTATCCACCTATTATGGTATTCAGGGCATACCAAGTTCGTTACTGGTAGATCCCAATGGAAAAATCATTGCCCGTAACCTACGTGGCGCATCCCTACAACAAAAGCTGAACGAGATTTTTAAAACACAATAAGATGAAATACACCTTACTATCCCTTGTAGCCCTGCTACTTATGCAGGGTTGCAAAAATTCACAAACGGACGGAAAATACACATTACATGGACAAATCAAAGGCATTACCTCAGGGACAATCAAATTACAACGTCTCGATGATGTTACCAGACAGTCGATTACTATCGATAGCACAGCGCTACAAAACGGCAAGTTCCAGCTAACAGGCTCCATTGATCGGCCAGAGATGATGTCTATCAAGATCGAACCTGGCAACTGGTCGGCCACCCTGTTTATCGAATCGGGTGAACTTCAATTCCAGGCAGATACGAGTGGATCTACCCATTATGATTATACCGCTTATGGTGATAGTAAAGGCGCCATCTTACGCAATTTCAGTTTGAGCGGTTCCGAAAACCAGGACATGTTTGATGCATTTGAAAACCATCCCAAAAGCCTTGCCGCCAAAAAGATGTTTGAACAGCTCAACAAGAAATACGAGGCCGCAGGCAAAACTGAAGAAAAAGAGGCCATCCGTGCAGAAATGGAAGCTTTTGGAGATAAACACAAAATCTGGGAACTTCACTGGATCGATAGCATCACTCAGCAGCATCCATCACTCGTAGCAGGAGCCTACCTCTTGCAGCGCTATCAGCTCTTTAATGAATCCATGCCGGTTACGGAACTCGACAAACGTCTTCAAGTGTTTCAATCTCCCGCAAAAGAATCCAAATACATCAAAGATCTTCAAAGCAAAGTGGCCGTAAAAAAAGCGCTGTTGCCCGGTAATCAAGCGCCAGATTTCAAAGCTTTAAAACGTGACAGTAGCAATTTCCAGCTTTCCTCACTACGTGGCAAGTATGTCCTTCTCGATTTCTGGGCCAGTTGGTGCGTACCGTGTCGCCAAGCCATCCCCCATTGGAAGGAAGCCTACAAAACATACCATGATAAGGGCTTAGAAATCGTTGGCGTCACCAATGACAGCCGCTGGCCAGACTGGTTCAAAGCACTCGATCAGGAAAAAATGCCATGGATCCAAGTAGCCGATGATTTCCCTATCAAGAATAGTCCGGCGAGGATCGCAACCCTGTACGACATTCCGAGCTTGCCGACGTATGTTTTATTGGACAAAGAAGGAAAAATTATTATTCATACCACCTCTAAAGAAGAAATGGATGCCCAATTAAAAGCAGCATTCAGCACCTTATAGCTCATACGAGCATATAGACAACAGCAATATGAAAAAGAGCACATTATCATTCCTGTTTTTAGCCCTGGCCAGTCAGGCTTTTGCGCAAAAAACAAATACCGTACTGACAGGCAAGCTAGACAATCTGCCTAAGGACCAATGGATTTATCTTTCCGGATTCGGAAACGGACAGAAGGACTCAGTGCAACAGACTGAAAAAGGCTTTCGGTTTGATCTGGATATCCCTGAAGGTGAAGGTGATTTTTACATTTTTCAGGTAGGCAAAATGAAAGCTTCGGGAGAGATGAACGGCGCCTTTATATTCTTAGAAAAAGGCAAGCTTAATATTAGCAGCAAAACCCCAATGCTCAAAGATGCAAAATATAGTGGCGGCAAACTCGCAGATTATTACAACCTATTCGAGCAACGCTCCAAAGTAACGGGGTTGGATGCCTTATATGATCAGTTTGGTGAAGCCCGCAAGAACAAGGACCAAGATAAAATCGCCACATTACGAAAAGAGATAGACCACAAAAATGCTGAGCAGGCCACGCTGGACAAGAGCTTTGTATTAAAACATAAAAACAGTCCCGCAATCGTATATCCGATGTTTTTTACTCTGCGCAATGGTGACGATCTTGCTTCACTGGATGAGCTGTTACAACAGGCTAGTCCACAAGCTAGAAATAATGCCCCGATCAAAGCTATCGAACATAGCATCAAAACCGATAAACTGACTGGTATTGGCCGCACAGCACTGCCTTTCACACAAGCCGATACCTTAGGAAACAAAGTTTCTCTAGCTGATTTCAAGGGTAAATATGTCCTAGTTGATTTCTGGGCCAGCTGGTGTGTACCCTGCCGTATGGAAAATCCCAATGTAGTCAGTGCCTTCCAGCAATACAAAAACAAAAACTTCACCGTATTGGGTATTTCATTCGACTACCCCGGACAGCAAAAACGTTGGTTGGATGCAATTCATAGTGATCATCTAAACTGGCCCCAACTTTCTGACCTCAAAGGCTGGAAAAATGAAGTCGGCGTGCTTTATGATATCAAATCCATCCCCTCTAACCTTCTGATTGATCCGAATGGTGTGATCATCGCCAAAAATCTTCGCGGAGAGCATTTGGACAAGAAATTAGCAGAGCTCCTGGGGGCGCCCGCCATGGACAAAAATACCCTCGTCATTAAGGGAGAAATCGAAAATCCAGCAAAAGCATCTTGGTTCCATATACATTATACCGATGCTACAGGGAAGAAAGTTGTTGACAGTACCCAGATTTTCAATGGTGTATTCAGTTATCTTGGCAAAATACAAGGCCCCACACACGCCACAGGCTATTTTAGCGATGGAAAAAGCGGCGCGCCACAGTCCTACGAACAATACCTGCAGTTTTATATTGAACCAGGTGTTTTACAGATCAGCGGTGATGCTAGTTCTCCACAGGAGATAGTCCTATCTGGTTTAAAAACTCAGGATGAATTCAATAGCTACAACAGCTTGATTAAAGCCGAAATCGTTGCCTTAAAACCACTCAACGCGTCGTACAATAATAAAAACAACGAATACATCGCCTTGAAAAAACAAGGAGCTTCGGAGGAAGTTCTCAACGCTAAACTTGATGAACTTGAAAAAATCAAAGAAGACATGTCCCCTATGCAGCAAGCAATACGCGACAAACAGTTTTCCTATATCAAACAGCATCCTAATTCAGTTATTTCCGCGGCACAACTTCGCTTTTTCGTTAGCAGTATAGACCTAGCAGAACTTCAAAGCATTTACGAGCAGATGGGACCTGAAATCAGAAACTCAGCCAATGGTCAGGAACTGGCGGAGGAAATTACGAAATTAAAATCAGGTTCACCGGGAAGCACAGCCACGGATTTCGCAGGAATAGATATCAACGGTAAGCCACTTAAACTATCCGAATACCGTGGTAAGTATGTGTTACTGGATTTTTGGGCGAGCTGGTGTGTGCCTTGTCGTAAGGGCAACCCGCACCTCTTGCAACTCTACAGCAAATACAAAAAGAAAGGCTTTGAAATTATCGGTGTCTCAGATGACGATTCTAATCCCAAAGCTTGGAAAAAAGCGGTCGATCAAGACAAGATTGGTGTATGGAAGCATGTCTTACGAGGCTTAAAGACAAGTCCTCAAGGTGATTTTGATAAATCAGAAGACCGCTCAGAAGCCTATGGCATCCATACATTGCCAACCAAGATCCTCATTGATCCGAATGGTGTTATCGTGGGTCGTTACGGTGGTGGTGGTAGTGATGACGATCTAGACGCTAAACTGAAGACTGTCTTCAAATTTTAAAAAAAAGAGCCGTATCGGATAGTTAAGGCTTGATACGGCTCCTTTTTGAGTTTAAATTTCCAAAACACAATTAATGCCCTTCGATATCAAATAACAATACCAAAATCTAGTTCTCATGGATTCGATAATTGTATGACAGTTTTAGTCTTCCCAATCTGCATATAAATAGGCCAACTATCACTTTTCGAATGCGTGTTCTACACTAGTCAAATAAAGTAATACATCATTTTTGATCTCATTCTCATCTTCGCTTTCGTCACTGTGAGTATGCCGTTCGTCAAATAAACAGAAAAGCAAATCCGTGGGATGGTTTTATCATATCTTGAAGCCCAAAACCATCGTGACCAGAACTATTAATGATCTGGCCTATTTCTCCTTCAATGATGGCTATCAAATCTCCTGTTTTTTTATTATTTTTACCACTATCGAAACCCAATTTACTAGTATGAAAAGGAGGTATGCATTATTATACATTTCGTTGATTATTTTGTGCTGCCTTAAGCCATTGCCAAAATCCATTGCCGCTACGGTACAAAGCGCAGCTGTGCCAGCTGATTCAGTGAAAGACAATTATGTATCGCGGATGCAGGATTTTTTCAGCAAGTCCGCCAAGCAGAGTGTCATCGACTTCGAACAGGATCGTGCATCAGTAAGGCGAAATCAGGTTTTCGAACAGATAAAAACGATATCACGACATGCCGGATCTTTTCTAAAAAAAGGATTTGATACCGCAGCAGTCCGTACAGAATTAAAGGAAATTATTCGGTGGCATCAGCTGTCAAAAGATGGCGTATTCAACAACCAGGGATCTGCCCATTCTTCCAGAAATTTAACAACCACTTTTAATATTCTAAATACCCTCACAACCGAAGTATCAACCTACAAAAAACGGGTAGACAATTATCAGGACCAATTGATCAATTACCGTTTACAAATAGACTCAATCACAACAGATAAATCCCTCTTTGTCGTTTCGGAAGATTCCGTACAACTGAGTCAATACTTGGGCAGGTTACACGTTTTATCAAAAGAGATATCGCCAGTGAGCAAGCAGCTTACAAAAAATATCAGTATTATCCAGACACTCCAGAATGAACTGAATCTCGAACTGATGGCTTTGGAAAATGATACGGAGGAAATACGCTACTATCAACAACAGATTGCCGAAAAAACCTTCGATAAGGAGTTTGCACCACTCTGGGAAGAGAGCGTTTACAATAGGCCGATACAAGAGATTCTCCATTTGTCTGTTATCAAGGCGAAGCTTGCACTCATCTACTATTTAAAGGGCAACTGGGCGAGGCTTCTGTTTTTAATCGCTGCAGTGATAATGGCTGTTTATTATCTATTTTCATTGAAAAATAGTTTAAAAAATCAGGGACAGATGCTAGCGGAATCAGCCATGCTCTTAGCGCAACCTCTCATTTCAGGAACGGTCATTGCGCTGAGTGTTGTACAGTTTCTGTTTGTCAATCCACCTTTTGTATTTTCAACAATCTTTATCATTACCCAGGCGATACTCATTAGCATTATACTTCGTAAACATATTTCCAGTTACTGGATGACAATCTGGCTCGGCTTATTGGGTTTATATATTTTAGCTGTCCTAGATAATATGGTTCTACAAGCCTCACGATCGGAACGATGGTGTATGATACTTATTGCATTATCGACTCTTTTACTCGGTTTGTTTTCGTTAATAAACAGATCTCGTCATGCGGAACTCCGGGAGCACTGGATCCTGTTTCCGATCGGATTGATGACAGTAATGGAACTGTTATCACTTGGACTTAACCTCGCCGGTAGTTTTAATATTGCCAAAGTACTACTGATTGCGGGCCTATTGAATGTAGTGGTGACAATTATCTTTCTATGGGTCTTACGTCTGGTTAATGAGGGACTTACTTATGCCTCCTCAATCTATAAAAAGCAAGAGAGAAAGCTCTTTTATATCAACTACGACCGTGTTGGCAAACGGGCACCTTTATTTTTCTACCTGATCCTTATTTTAGGCTGGTTTGTGCTATTTGGGCGCAATTTTTACGAATTCAGGTTGTTGTCAGAACCTATACACGATTTCTTTTACAACACGCACAAGTTGGGCAGCTACAGTTTCACGGTCATCAACATTGTGGTTTTTGTCCTGATCATGGCTTGTGCAACCATACTTTCCAAGATTGTCTCTTTTTTTGCTTCCGGTCCACAGCCTCACCACAACGAACGTGAGGGATCACAATTTCATATTGGAAGCTGGTTACTGCTGATTCGTATTACAATTATTTTCACGGGCTTTTTTCTTGCTTTTGCTGCCGCAGGTATTCCTATTCAGCAGATTACCCTGATCATTGGAGCATTAGGTGTAGGTATAGGTTTTGGTCTACAGACACTTGTCAATAATCTGGTCAGTGGTTTAATTATCGCCTTTGAAAAACCCGTCAATGTAGATGATATGATAGAGGTTGGTGGGCAATCCGGTCGTGTCAAATCCATCGGATTTCGGAGTAGTGTTATCATGACCACAGAGGGGGCAAACCTAATTATACCCAATGGAGACCTACTTGGTTCGCGCGTCACCAACTGGAGCCAGGGAACAGCCCGCAAACGCCTGAGCAGCCATATAGAAGTCAAATATGGGACCGATTTAGAAAAAGTAAAAAGTTTGCTCTTAGCAATTACAGAAAAGAATGAGCAGATTCTTAGCTTCCCAGCACCTATTGTACAGTTCGCATCTGTCTCCGCACAATCTGTTGCACTAGACCTCTTTTTCTGGGTCAAGACAAACAAAGATACAGGTCAGATTAAAAGTGATGTCATGGTAACCATCAACAATATATTTCGACAAGAAAATATTGCACTGGCTTTGCCGGCCCAAGAGCTGATCGTAAACAAGCAACAGCCAAACGACCAGATTGATTAATTTCAACAGGCGATGTGTATGTACGCTTCCGTACAAAAAACGTCCGACATCGAACAGTTTAGAATCTTAAATAAAAAATAAAACACTAAATATCAGTAAATTAAAAAATTGGCAGACGAATTGGTGGAAATAACTTAAACTGATCAATATGCTTAAAAATTATCTCAAAATAGCCTTTCGTAATCTTCAGAAGAATAAAGGGTTTACAGCAATCAATATTGTGGGTTTAGCTATCGGAATGGCGGCAGCAATCTTGATCATGCTTTGGGTAAGAAGTGAATTTACCTATGATAGGTTTTATTCAAAAACTGATCAGATATATGCTGTAGGAATAAAAGATGTTTGGGGTGGTGAGACCGTAAAACATTTTTATACCCCCAAACCCATGGCTGCTGCCTTAAAAACTGATTTTCCGGAAATAAACAATGTAGCCAGGGTCAATAAGGGGACCGGTTTTTTATTAACACGAGGAGAAATTAAATTATCAAAAGAACAGGGCGTTTTTGTTGACAGTACTTTCCTGAAAATATTTGACTATAAAGTCCTAGCTGGAAATCCGGTTGAAGCGCTGAAAAAACCTAATCAGATTGTTCTGACCAAATCAATCGCAGATCGATTATTTGGTCAGACCGACCCGCTGAACCAAGCCATCAAATTGGACAGTACACAGATTTCCACTGTATCTGCAATCATTGAAGACATACCCGACAATTCCTTTATGAAGGGGACGACTTATCTTGTTCCATGGACATTGATGGAAAAAATAGGGTATTCAGATGATTACTGGGGAAATAATTCCATTCAGACCTATATTGAATTGGATCAAAATGTTAACATTGATCAGTTTCAGAAAAATATAAAAGGTTTCTTACAAAAACATACTGAAAATAAAGCCGAGAATTTTATTGAGCCTATTGCGGATCAATGGCTTTACAGTAATTACACCGAAATGGGTAAGCCGACATCCGGTAGAATCGGAATGGTGCGATCCTTTATCGCTATTGCCTGCTTTATATTGATAATCGCCTGTATCAATTTTATGAATTTAAGTACAGCACAAAGTGAAAAAAGAGCGAAAGAAGTTGGCGTAAGAAAAGTAGTGGGTGCAAATAAAGGTCTATTGATTTATCAGTTCTTAATCGAATCCATTCTCATTGCCTGTATCGCGGGTATATTAGCGCTGCTGATAACGATGCTGGCACTGCCCTACTTTGGTCATTTAATTTCAAGAACATTGGCTATGCCCTATACAGATATCCCTTTTTGGTCTGTTTTTATAGTCTTTGTCCTCTTTACTGGCATTCTTTCAGGCAGTTATCCTGCCTTTTATCTATCCTCTTTTATACCGGTAAAAGTATTAAAAGGCAAGTTGTTGCACGCCCAGCGGAATTTCAATCCCAGGAAAGTACTGGTCATTGTCCAGTTTTGTATTGCCATTATCCTCATCGTTACAACAATAGCCATTCAAAAACAAATAAAACATGCTCAGAATAGAGAAATTGGCTATAACAAAGATAAATTGATCAATATTATAGATCAGGGAAAGATCGGTAAAAACAAATTGCTGATAAAAAATGCTTTAATTTCCTCCGGTATTGCTTCAAATGTTTCACGAACTTCATCCCCCTTAACAGAAAACTGGAGCAACAACTCCATGAACTGGGATGGTAAACCAAAAGATAACAACACGATGTTTACACGATTTGGAGTAGACGATAATTTAGTCAATACGGCTGGATTGAAATTGATCGCCGGACGCGACTTTGACCTGACCACATTTCCTACGGATTCTTCCGCCATGATAATTAACGAATCGGCTGCCAAGGTATTTAATTTTGATGATCCGATCGGAAAGACAATAGTTGATGGAAGGGATTGGCATATCATCGGTGTCATCAAAGATTTTGTTCAAGAATCACCATTTAATCCCGTCACACCGCTGGTTATCCAAGGAGCTTTTGCAGGCACTACAATAACCAATATTCGACTCAATGACCATATTGAAACACAGGATGCATTGGCTCGAATTGAGAAAATATTTAAGGAATATAACCCCGAATACCCCTTCGAGTACGCTTTTGTTGATGCGAATTATGCAAAAAAATTTAAAGATTTCAATCAATTAGGTAATCTTTCCAGCCTTTTTGCACTACTGACAATTTTTATCTCATGCCTGGGATTATACGGTTTGACAGCATATATGGCGGAGACCAGAACCAAAGAGATCGGAGTCCGGAAAGTTCTTGGCGCGTCTATCATTTCGATCACAAAGATGCTTTCGCAAGAATTTCTTCTCATGGTGTTGTTATCATGCCTTATAGCATTTCCGATCGCCTATTATATTTCCGACGACATGCTCAGTTCTTATACCTATCGCATTCAGATTACCTGGGACATTTTTCTGATTGCAGGATCAGGTACCTTCGTACTCACCCTGTTAACTGTCAGCTATCAATCGATCAAAGCTGCCATGGTCAATCCAGTGAAGAGCCTGAAGGACGAATAGCAGAGTTGACATCACCGTTTTTACTTTCGTCACCGCGAGTATACCGTTCGTCAAAGACTTTTCTGTATCGCCGCTGGCCTTCGTTTTTTTGTACATATCAAAACAATAAAAATGAACAGAAAAGCAATTTTATCATGCGTTGTACTCTTCGCGATGATGTTAAGTAAAATGGTATTTGCCCAAGAGCAACCTCTTATTCAGATTGGTATCAAAGGTGGAAGCAGTATCAACAAGCTCAACACCGAGCTTGCAGACCTGGACGACAAATATGCAATGGGTCTCCACGTCGGTGGTATGGCACGTGTCAACCTCGGAAGAGCATACATTCAGGGCGAGGCACTTTTCAGCAAACGTAAAGCAGCGCTCAAACCACAGGGACAGACTACATCCAAGCTCAAATGGAATGCAATCGATATTCCCGTGATGGTTGGTTATAAAATATACCAGCAGCAGGATATGAACTTTCGTCTATTTGCCGGTGCAGTATATAACTATACCCTGAATGACAATCTATCCCCCTTGAAGGCTATCAAAGAAGGCGTCAAACATTTTGATAAGTCCAATGTACAGTTTACAGGCGGTCTTGGGGTCGACATCCAAAAATTCAGTATCGATGTCCGCTATGAGCGTGGTTTTTCAGACTTGTCTAATTCTTTTAAATCCAAGCCACAGGCATTTTCCATTGGCGTAGGTTACTTCATATTCTAATACAACCCTTAACGCTAAAACCTTTGAAGGCAATCCTGTATTCGCCTTCAAAGGTTTTTGTGATATATTTGACTATTTTTGTCCCATGTTTCCCAAAAAAAATTACCTCCATCGGCACCTGTTTCTCACGCTCTTCTGGCTTGTCCTCTGGTTTGCCGTCTGGATACAAGTGAAGCAGGATATGGACGCCATCAGCGCGCTGATCCATAGTTCATCGGTCATGATCTGTTCCATTAGCATCTCGCAACTCCTAAGTGACAGTATCTTACCCAAAGCCATTAAGACACAAAAAATGAAACCCTTTGTTTTCAAAGCCATCTTTTTCGTTCTTATTTTGGCACTGCTGATTGGTGCGGTAGATGCGTACTTTATTATCCATAGCCAGGCGCTGTCGGAGGAGAGTCGCGCAACACTTTTGTTTGTGCAGAGCTATAAAGCTATTCCCTCCTCCGTACTGATCAATGGTACGGCCTGTGGTATCCGATTTTACCAGGAACATGCCAATATTCAGCGGGAACATAGCCAGTTGCAGCAGAACTTTCTGGAAAGCCAGCTCAAAATTTTACAGGATCAGGTCAATCCACACTTTATGTTCAATGTATTGAACCACATCCATATCCTAATGAAAAAGAATGTGGATATGGCCGATTTTTTACTATTAAAATTCTCAGATATACTGCGCTACCAACTCTACGAATGCAACCAACCATTTGTACTGCTGAGCCGTGAGCTGCAGTATTTACAGAATTTTATCACAATTGAACAGATGCGCTGGGGAGATGAGCTGGAGGTTGAATGCACCTGGTCACAGTCAACAGAAGATCTACATATTGCACCGCTGATGCTCATATGTTTTGTGGAAAATGCCTTCAAACATGTGGATCGACTTCCGAATCAAAAAGGCAAAATCAGCGTCAGCAGCACTGAAAAAGACGGTTATTTCCAATTTCATATCAGAAATAGTTATCATCCCTATCCCCTGCAGACATCAACAAGACACTCTGGCATTGGGCTGGAAAATGTCAAAAAGAGGTTGGAGCTGCAGTATGAAAATCAGTACACCTTAACCATTGACAAACAAGACGACAGTTTTTGCGTCGACCTAACAATCAATCTTAACTGCTAAACGACTATGGAACAAACAAAGATGAAATGTATCATCGTGGACGATGAACCCCTGCTACGGCAGCATATTGCTGAGATGACCGAACAGGTTGATTTTCTCGAACTCGTCGCAACTTTTCCTTCAGCCCTAGCGGCAGCCTCCAGATTGCAACAAGGCGATATTGACCTTATCTTTTTGGATATCAATATGCCTTATCTCAATGGTATTGATTTTTTGGAATCACTCGAAAATCCTCCCCTGTGTATATTCATTACAGCCTATTCGGAGTATGCCCTGGAAGGATTCCGTCTTCAGGCGGTGGATTATCTCCTGAAACCTATTGTATTCCAGCGTTTTTTTCAGGCAGCAACAAAAGCCTTTCAGCAATTTGTAAAACGCAATAAATCGACACAGGAACCCGTTGCCAATGATACAATGCTTTTTGTCCGACAGGGTGATGCATTCGTCAAAATCTCCTGGACAGATATCCTTTATGCCGAAAGCATGCAGAATTATACCAAGCTCCATTTTAAAGAACGGACCCTCACCATCCATCAGACCATGCTTGCATTGGAAGAAGCTTTACCGGGTAGCCATTTTTTCCGTATCCACAAATCCTATCTGGTCAATGTCAATCATATCGATATCATCTCGGGTGGAAGAGTATACATTAGGGAACAGGAATTGCCCATCTCCCGCACAAAAAGAGAGGAGCTTCTCCAAAACGTAGTTTTTAAGAAGCTCCTGAGTCGTTAATAGGGCATATTCCATTTAAATCCTATCGAAGTATAGAAGGTCGGTGAAAATCGGGGATCGGCCTGCTTCTTATCCTTAAAGAAACTCTTTAAGGACCTATCGTTTTCAACATACATCCGGGCGAGTGTACTTCCCCCCGTTAGTTGCAATTTAAGATTCTTACCGAGGTTGAATTGGGGCTGAAGACCTGCGGTTAACAACATAAATCCACCGAGTGTAGACTTCCCGTTCTTTTCCCGTTCAGCCGTCATACCATCCAGATTGACTACCGCACGGAGATCCATGAACTTGTTGACCTGATAAGCAGCGGCAAGCCCCTGCGGGAAATTCACATTGAACTTGACCTTGCCATTGGTCTTCCAGTCAAAATACAGTCCCGGCAGGACCATGGGCACACCAAAACTATTGCTCAATACTGGCCCGAAGCCGAAGGCAAGATTCGGTTTAAACCGTTTGATGAAAAGAACTCCCCCCTGCCCCAGCACATCTTTACCATTGACTTTGACCAGATCCGAATAGATACCGACCGAAGCAAAAGTCAGTAGAGACCAGTTTTTCTTTAAAGAAGTCAAGTATTGCAATCCGATTTCGGCATTCAACATTTCAGTCGGAAAAAGCTGCTGTTCATAATCGCGGTTTTGCATCTTTGCGTAGGCAGCCCCCATTTTCCATGACCAGCGTTTGATATTGCCCAAAGAATCAACTTTAGTCGACAAAGGTATTTCAAGATTGAATTGTATCCTTTTAAAATCACTTTTAGAGCCAGTCTTTACACTGTCTTCTGGTCGGATATAGTTTGACAGCGGAACATAATCGGCAATAACCTGTCCAGATACAGCATTTTGGGCATGTGCTGTCAGCGTCGCTAAGCTGCTGAACAAGATGGCACATAAAACTTGTTTCTTCATGTTTTTTCTGCAAAGGAAGCCCTTGGTTCTCGAAAGCAGTAAACATTTTGACGTACCGCTGCTTTCCATTGACCAAATGCAAAGCTATTGCGATCTCAAAAAAACTGTAGAAGCTTTTTCGGATCATAAAAGGCTTTCCACGGATTGTAAATAATTCTATTTTCTTCTTTATCAAATTAATAATTTAGTGGTCAACAGCCCTATCCAGCTGGAATTGATAGCCATCTGTTTCTGAAGGATAAACTGTAAGAACATTTAACAGATAAAAAATGAGCAAAATATTTAAGATTGTTTTCACCATTTTGTTGATCACCAACAACAGCTGTTCCAACGGACAATCCAGACAGCAATGTCAGGATATGCTGGATGATAACCTCGCTTTGCTTGAACATCTTTTGAATAACGATAAACATGTCGCCTCAGATTTCAAAGAAATGCAGGCTGTTTTCAGCAATCAACCATATAAAAAAGAAAATAAGACCAAATTTGACGAAAGCTATCATTTTCGCAAGGGATATCCGCCCCTAACGGAATATATCTATCCAAATACATACATTAAATTAAAATTCGACAGATTTAATATTGCTCATACATTAGACAATGATTATCCTTTTACAATGGATTTTATCAATAATATTGATCAGGCGATATTTAAGTTGAAAAAAATCTACTTTCTGGACGGATCAGTCCAGGATAAAGAAATTAAGATTGTTGACAAAATCGTTTCAGAGCAGTTAGGCGACCAGACCCTGATCCTCCAGGGAATAAAACCCATTAAGAGTTTCGACTACAGTATGGAAACCCATCTGAATAAAGAAATTAACTATGAAATTACTGGTACAGGACAGCGTATAGCGACTTCGGCCGGTATCATTGAAGTGATACATTGTGGCAATGGTTATGTACGCATTAGAACATCTGAGCCCATGCGGCATCTTGTACAAATTTTGGCTACAGATGAAACAGGACGCCAATTGACAACAGTAGCAGCTGAACAACGAAACGCCTACAAAAAAGAAGATTTACGTGTTCTTGTTGCAAACATGAAACAGGCGAAAACCCTTTTGGACAAAGATGAAATCACTTGTGCAGAGATCCATCAGAAGTACTCATCTGAAAAATTGAATGCCGACCTGGATGAGATGACTGATTCCTTATTTCTGACGCAATATTTCGTATCTGATTTTAAAAAAGCATCTATCGCATTTTGGGATAATGCAAAAGTTGTCAAACAAGTGTATGAACGGAATTCCGCAGATCAATCGGACCTGCGGCATGAAGACTTTTACGAAGCATGCTCCTGTGTTATTGCACAGGATAAAAAATCCGAGCTGTACGGTCTTATTGGTTTGGACGGAAACTGGATCATTGAGCCAAAATTTCTAGAACTTAAAGCACAATGGGGAACCGAAGGACTATTTTGGGGCCTGACTGATGCTGATGAGAGACAGGTTGAATATGTATTTGATAAGGAAAATAAAAAGCTCACAAAAAGCAGCGAATAGCAAGTTCTTTCAGCGGTTTCCCTACCGCTGAAAGACCTGCTTCGTGGATATCGATAGCTTTTAGATTTTTATTTCCTTAGTATATCCTAAAAGCGGGATCAATCCCTATGTAGAGTCAATAGATCACTATTAGCGACTTCTAAGTTTCTTCCTAATGTATTCATTCAAAGTAACAATTCGGATGTCGTCATAGTAGACCACACGAGTCGTGTTGGTCGGAATAATATAAAGGCCCACTTGATATACCCATGCTATCCATTCAGCATCTCTTTTTTATTCCACGGAGCTACTGCTCAGTTTTAACAGGGAGACCACCAATGTATAGATTGCGCTTTACCGTCTTTAAAGTACATTCTGATATGGCCATCCACAATCCCTTCATTGTCTTCACGCAATCTGATTACCCACAATTTTCCTGCTTTATCCATCCCCTGTCGTTCATTGACAGCTGTAGGGAAAAGCTGTTGTATGTCTTCTATCGTCGTGCTGGCATCTATCCGGATCCCATTGTAGCTCATAAAATTCCCATTTAAAAACCAGAATTCTTCTACTGCGACACTATCGCCGCTGGTTTCAAAACGTGAACCATTTTTGTACAGGTATTTGTCATCTGGAGCTTCAGTATCAAAAATAGTGACACAGGGGGCTTCATCCTTCAGCAATTGAATACTATCGGGCCGTCCGAAAACTTTTTCAAATTCATTTCGGGTAAAAAACCTACCCAGCTTACCGTTAAACTTGATATCCTTGACCAACATCACATCTCTTAATGCATATCCACTGCCCGGCTTGAAAACCATTGCTGAGGAACGGCATAACTTGGAAAGATCATGTTCTTGCGCAATACGCTTATCATACCGCAAGGTTACGGGATGATCAGGGTCGTTTGTTATATCCAAAAGTTGTCCGGTTTTCTGATGAAATTCCAACCAGCCCACGGCATGTTCTACCAATCTTTTTTCTGAAGGGGTTTCCGAAATATCATTAATGACATACAACTTGATCGTCAGCTTTTCAGGGCCGAGGTAAGCTACTTGGGCATGAACAAGCGTATCGCCAAATTGACTAAATGCGACTGCATTACTTGACTTAACCAACTTTTTTACAAGTTGCTCGCAAGAAATAGCATTATTTTTCGGAACGATAATTTTTGCATCAACAGTATCGGTTTTCTGCTGTGCCTTGTTGGTAGACTGTCCCTGGCATGAGAAAAGGACTAGTGCGAAAAAGACTACTATTCTTGACATATCATTTATTTAGTTTCGGAGAGAGTCTCTATTTCCCTGCGGATCTTTATTTATCTTTGGCAGTACGCTTAAAAATTCTTGTTTCGACAGTTCCGGTTTTCATCCTATTTCCCATTTCGTCCCAGATGATCTGTTTTGCCCTTAAATTCAATTTACCTTTTATTACTTCCATTTCCAACTCGTCATTAAGCCCCTGCTTGGCTGGTATAAACAAGACCTCTCCTTTTACTTGGGCCCGAAAAGTCCTTGGAGGAGCTTCACCGCTGCCAATGTCTTTAAAACTTGCATAATCCTTGCCCAGCTCAAATTTTATGATCACTGTATTGGTTTGAAACTTGGTCTTATACTCCCAGTTACCGGTAAAAGCAGATTTTATACGATTAGGTATTTCCATGGTCTGCGCACCTGAATGCCCCATGAAGAGGATGAATATGATCAATAAAATAAGTCTCATCTATCGTTAATGGCTAATTTAAATTTGTTTATGCAGGCATTTTCAGCATAAGATCAATCCTCAAGCGGATTTCGGTTTATGTATAATTTTATCGTATAACACCATTTTGGCGCTCTAATCAAAGTACCCCTTAACAAATTTTTTGCCAAAAAGTGTACAAAGCAAATTATCGAATATCAATCATACCAAACCCCATTCCATACATTTACGTACAAAAAAGATACAACAAATTTTGCGTGATAGCAAAAATTTACCATGATCAAAAAACGGACAATACATAGTTCCGCACTTTTTATCAATTTAAAAAAGCGAAAGATACAGCACTGACAGCCACCTTGAGGAAGCAAACGAGGTATAAGATTTTCTAAAATAAACAAATGGAACAAGTTCTATTTGTTTATTTAAAATTATCATCGTAATATTGCAATATAATATTAAACAACATGGGACTTACAAAGACAGAAATTTTCGCTGATGAACAGAATAAACTGGCAACAGCATTTAAGGTTTTAGGACACCCCGCACGTATAGCTATCCTTCAATATATCATTGACAAGAAAGCATGCATCTGCAATGATCTGGTTGATGAACTGGGACTTGCCCAAGCAACCATTTCCCAACACCTTAAGGAATTAAAAAATACAGGAATAATACAGGGGACAATCGAGGGAAAATCTGTTTGCTACTGCATTAATGAAACAGTCTGGAAACAAATACAACAGGAGTTCAACGCATTTTTCAATCAGGACGTAAACATTTCAAGTTGCTGTAAGTAACTTTTTTTAAGAATATCTATCGTAATATTGCAATATATAGTTTTTAATAAATAATAAAATCAATCCTTTATGAAATTATCAGAAATCAAAGAAATTTTAGCAACATTGGATCATGTTGACTTTCAGCTGGAAAATGGCACATTTGTTCCTGAACACTTCCATGTCACCGAAGTAGGTCAGATCACAAAAAATTTCATTGACTGTGGTGGTGTTATCCGTCAGGAGAAAGTGGTCAACTTCCAGCTCTGGAATGCGGATGATTATGAGCACCGTCTAAAACCAGGCAAACTATTACATATCATCAATTTATCTGAAGATAAATTGGGTATCGAAGATGGGGAAATTGAAGTGGAATACCAGAGCGGTACGATCGGCAAATACGATCTTGACTTTAATGGTAAGACCTTTATCCTGAAAAACAAGACCACAGCCTGCCTTGCCCAGGACGCTTGCGGCATACCATCCGAAAAGCTGAAAATAAATCTTTCTGCGTTGCCAGTTAGCGGATCCTCTTGCTGTACGCCAGGCTCAGGCTGTTGTTAATCACTTAAAATTCACCGCAGCAATGTATCAAAAAATAAAAGAAATAATCAGCACGATTACCAGCAGACAACACCTGTCTGAGGAGCGTAGATCGGCATTGAATCCCTTGATTCAATTTATTCAAGACAAGGTTGATCGCGGACAGCCGGTCAACCTCAATTTTATCTGTACCCACAATTCCCGTAGAAGCCATTTATCTCAGCTTTGGGCGCAGGTGGCGGCATCCTTCCATCATACCCCAGTGGTCAACTGCTACTCAGGGGGTACGGAAGAGACCGCATTATTTCCTAAAATCGCAGAAACATTGATTTCGCAGGGATTTGAGGTTTTTAAGATCGCTGATACGGACAACCCAATCTATGCAATAAAATATGGCGACAACGACCCGCCGGTTATCGGCTTTTCAAAAAAATATGATAGCCCATTCAACCCTATCTCTGGGTTTGCTGCAATCATGACCTGCTCGCAGGCAGATGGCGGATGCCCTTTTATTCCGGGTGCCGAAAAAAGGATACTGATTACTTTTGAAGATCCCAAGATTTCAGATGGCACACCCGAACAAACAGCAGTGTATGCAGAACGTAGTTTAGAAATTGCAGCCGAAATGTGCTATGTATTTTCAAATATTAAGATCTAACCCATGCAATCGAAGTTAAAATTTCTTGACCGTTACCTCACCTTATGGATATTCCTGGCAATGGTTCTCGGTATTTCTTTGGGCAATTTTTTCCCCGCGTCTGCACTATGGATCAATAGCTATAGCAGTGGCACAACAAATATACCGCTTGCTGTCGGACTGATTCTCATGATGTACCCACCATTGGCCAAGGTACGTTATGAGCAGGTTGGAAAGGTTTTCCGAAACCTAAAAATTCTCGGCACTTCTTTGGTCCTCAACTGGATCATAGGACCGGTTTTAATGTTTGTATTGGCACTTTTATTTCTGAACGGATATCCTGAATATATGGCCGGATTGATCCTAATCGGACTTGCTCGCTGTATTGCAATGGTTGTCGTATGGAATGAACTCGCAAATGGTAATAGAGAGTATGCAGCAGGATTAATTGCGTTGAACAGTATCTTTCAGGTCTTACTCTATAGTTTATATGCCTACGTTTTTATTACTGTATTACCTCCAATTTTTGGTGTGACAGGACTTTCCGTGAATATTTCCATTGCTGAAATTGCAAAAAGCGTCGCTATTTACCTAGGAATACCCTTCCTCGCCGGAGTTTTGAGCAGATATGGACTGATCGCCTTAAAAAGTGAAAATTGGTTTCAGAACCGTTTTATACCCTTGATCTCTCCGATTACTTTGATAGCGTTGCTCTTTACCATTGTAGTGATGTTCAGTCTCAAAGGCGAAATGATCTTACAGTTGCCTATGGATGTATTACGTATAGCGGTCCCTTTGGTGATCTATTTTGCGCTGATGTTCATGATCAGTTTTTTTGCTGGCAAACGAGTCGGTGCCGATTACTCACAAAGTACAGCCATTGCTTTTACGGCTGCAGGCAATAATTTCGAATTGGCCATTGCGGTCGCAATTGGCGTATTCGGCATCAATAGCGGGCAGGCTTTTGTCGGAGTGATTGGCCCACTGGTCGAGGTACCCGCACTGATAGCACTGGTCAACCTTGCATTTTGGTTCCGAAAAAAATACTTTGTAAAAGAGCTTTCTGCTTAAGTATAGACTTATAAGAAATCCGAGGCCATGTTTTTTGACATGGCTTTTTTGTTTAGGATATTCCCCTTCTTATCTATCCATTCAGCCGCCCCCTTACACTCTAGAAATCAAAAGAAAACGATTCGGACAGTAGGCCAATGCTTTAAATACGATCCTACTGCCGAATCTGAGGTTGCCACCTCTTACTGCTGTTCTCGCCTATTGGTTTTTCCTAAATTCCTCGGGGCTCTGCCCTTTCTTGGCTTTAAAAAATGTAATAAAATAAGGCACATTGTCAAAGCCTAGTTCAATGGCTATTTCCCTAACCGTTTTAAACGTATGATACAGCAGACGTTCTGCCTCTAATATGATCCGATTTCGGATCAGTGTGCCACAACTTGCGGCTCTCTTTTCGCGGCAAATGCGGTTGAGATGATTGACTGACATATTCAGTCTTTCGGCATAGAAAGACGGGAATCGCTTCTCTCTATAATTTTCGTCTACCAAAGTCTCGAAAGTCATTATCCGTTCCTCCTTTTCGTCCATCCGCACAGCGCCGATATTTTTTGTAATCCGGTGCCCCAACAGCTGTAGCAAACTATCCAGGTGGTTGTGTAGCAACTCTCGTGAGTCCAATTTTGCTGTATGATATTCATTCTGCATCAGCTCCATCAGGTGGCTACATCTTTCGATGTCTTCACTGGTCAATACAAAGCCGTTCATCCCGTTACATTTTAAATAGTTAAAGTAGTGTGTCCTTTCCATATTGTAGCGCTGCACAAAAAAGGATTCTGTAAAAAGGACGATACTTCCTTCGACAGGTATATTATGCTGGAAGCTACAGACACAATCGGCGCTGATGCTCAGAATATCATGCCTGCCCATGGCATACATTCTTTTATCTGCCACCATCGTCAGGCCACCACTCTTAATCAGCAATACACTATAGTATGAATGCGCGTGCAATGTCTTTTGTTGAGCTTTGGCATGTAAATATTCGGCGATAGGCATAATAACAATCCCATTGGAAGCCGAATCAATATTTTCTAGTCTTAAAAAATCTAGTTTTTCTTTTCGTATTACCATGATCTTATTCTTTTTCTTCAATAAAAAATTTAAAGGGAATGGTTATACGATTGGAGGTTTAAAAATCCTGTCAAAGATCCCCTGACACAATGGGTTACCTTCCGTTAGCGGATGGGTTATTCTTAAAATTCGGGTAAATGGGCGTTGCTGGGTCAGCTCATAAACAAGCTGCACAAACAGCGGTATCTCAGCACTTTTCACTTTGATCAGCACATCGCTGGCTTCTTGTTGTTCCACTGTTTTTTCACTCAGGTAGCAGAACCCCTTACAGGTTGCCACAGGTTCATACCGATAGACACATAGCTGCTGCTCGATATAATCCCGATTGCATTCAAAGCCAATAAATACCCACAACAGATTGGTCGCCTGTAGGCAAAGTGCCCAGGCCATCAACAGACAGAACAGTCCTTTCAGCTTGTAGGATTTCATCAATATAGATTATTTCTTTATTTCGTTGTGCTATTCCGTTCGCGAAGGTACTCCAAAATTGCGCGTGCATCTTCCTGTTGCAACCCCAGACTGATCATGGGTGACGCAAACTCCTTGCTCAATGATTTTGCATCAGGATCTTTTTCAAGCATTGTTGCCGGATCGAGCATCATATTCATGATCCATTCCGGTGTACGGCGTTTGACAACCCCATCTAATGACGGACCTACCAAGGTGCGATCAAAACCATGACACATGGCACATTTGGAGACAAATAGCTCTACCCCCTTATTGGCAAGCTGCGCATCAAAGGGTTTGTGCTCAAAAGATGCAACAGGACCTACCCCTTTGGTTCCATCGGTTTTATAGTCCAAGATCTCGGTTGCTGGAGATGGCGCCACCGGCACAGCAGCTTTGTCCGTTGATACCTTTTTCTTATCCCTGTTATCCGCACAGGCAAGCAGAACGATAAAGCCAAAACAGGAAAGGATTATTGTGATTCTATTTTTCATTACTCTCTTTTCTAATTATTTAAAACAGTATACAGTATTCCCATGTGCTACCCTTCGATCAATAGAATATTTGATCGCCATCAATAAGCCTTATTCAGCCAGATCAATAGCGCCAAAGGGACTTCTTTCTTGGACGAAGAATATTCCAACCGTTGTATAAATCACATAGCAGCATGAGTACAGTTATTCTTCTCAGGAAAACACATACAGATTGGACCGTTTACATAAAACGCCAATTTTTGCATCCAATAAATTCGTTAAAAAGGTATTAAACGAGTGGAGGGTGGAAAATAGAAAAGATGGGGCGGTAAGCATAATCTTCTTTCAGTTCTGCAAAGGCCAGTTTAATATATGCTCCCTCAGATGAAGAACTGTCAAAGGTAAAATTCAGGCTGTTGTTGATAAAAACAACATCGATGATGCGTGTCTCGAGTTTCTTCTGCTCTTTTTCTTCATGTTCACGCATCTTTTTCATCAAGATACATTGCCCTCTACAGGAAAGAGCCTTTTCGTTAAAGCGGTTGATACATTCATTTTTGGCAATATAGTCTCTATTGAGTTCAAAAACAGTCCATACCCATACCGTAGAGAAACTCTGGAGGAGCATCAATGGCAGTAAGATCCATATGAATTGTTTCGCTTTCATGAATTGACAGTATCGCAAATATAATAATTGTTGTCATTGAAGGTACAATAATTTTGGAAGTAACAAAAAACTACTAGTCTATAGTATTTAAAGAGAGGAAATAAATGCATTCTTCAGGGCAAGTGCTTTCGAACTTGAATTGTGAACATACAATTAGGTAAAGGGGCCTTATACACATACCATCAGGCATCCCAAGTTTATCAAGCACACATACCGATGTATTGTATGCAATTGCGATCTATTTTCCTGCAGATTTTTTACTCCAGCTGACCGACGAACATCAGACCATCCAAGCGATGCAGCATTTTATCCGTAAAGCCCAACGTGGCCTCCGTTTTTATGGTGAAACTAAAGATAAGGCGCATACGCTGATGAAAAACGTCAGTGAGAAAGAAGGATTTTCAAAGATTATTGAATTTCTTAAACTTATCCAATTGCTACAGGAACAATAGCCTATCATTTTGAAAATTACCCTCTCAAAATGATAGGCATCTATTCAATCAATGACGGCATCAAGTAAAACACAACAAACTAAACAACAACATATTACAAATAAAAACCTATTACTGGAGTAAATTTTGATTTAAAATAAAACTAATATAAATCAGAAATGAACAGATTGAATGTAAAATGGAAACAGGAAGTGGAACCGCCATCATTTCCAAAGTGGCTTAAATCCTATCACCTCCTGCTATGCGCCGTTATCGTAGTAGTCGCTTTTGGCGCAGTTTTAAAACATTTTGGTGCAAAAAGAATGGATAACAATAACCATTACAGTTCAAACAAGCTCAATATAACAAGATACCCTGATTAGGTGATTTTATAATATTCTCAGCGATCAAGCAAGCTATTGAATCTCAAAATTCACAAATACACAGACTAACTTAAAGCTAAGCGACAACATGTTCAAGCGATCAACAAATTGGACATGTTGGGACTGCTATGCTTTTATTTACAGGAAATTATATCACGTGAAAGTACTTATCATCGACGACGAAGACAAGTTGAGGAACTTGTTATCAAAAATTATTAGCTTCGAAGGCTTTGAGGTCTTTCAGGCCTCCAGTATTAAATCGGGCTTAAAGCAATTGGAATTGGAAGAGATAGATGTCATCGTATGTGACGTCAAACTCCCCGATGGGAATGGCGTAGAGACAGCCAAGATTATAAAAAGTAAGCATCCCGCTGTTGAAATTATTCTTTTGACTGCTTTTGGGAATATTCCTGACAGTGTCGATGCCATCAAAAACGGAGCCTTTGACTATATCACCAAAGGGAACGACAACGACAGGATAATTCCGCTGTTGTACAAAGCCGGTGAAAAGGCCGTGCTCAATAAAAAAGTTCAAAAACTCGAAAAGCAGCTCGGTGAAAAACATTCTTTTGATAAGATCATCGGACAGTCTAAATCCATCATTAAGGCAATTGATCTCGCCAAAAGAGTCGCTACTTCCGAGACCACTGTATTACTGACCGGAGAAACCGGAACCGGAAAAGAGGTTTTTGCTCAGGCAATACATCTGGCCAGCTTACGTGCAAATCACAATTTTGTGGCAATCAATTGCTCAGCATTCAGCAAAGAGCTTCTTGAAAACGAGCTTTTCGGACATAAAGCCGGCGCTTTTACAGGTGCGACCAAAGATCAGAAAGGGCTCTTTGAAGAAGCGCACAAAGGAACAATCTTCTTGGATGAGATCGGTGAAATGGAAATAGAGCTACAGGCCAAAATATTACGTGTACTGGAAACAGGTGAATTCCTGCGTGTAGGGGATAACAAACCCACCAAAGTAGATGCCCGCATCATTGCGGCCACAAATCGCAATTTAGAAAATGAAATTGAACTCGGTAATTTTAGGAATGACCTCTTTTATCGCCTGTCGGTCTTTGCAATACCACTTCCCTCCTTGCGCGAAAGACCCAAAGACATTCGATTATTGGCAGAACACTTTGTCAGTTGGTTTTCTATAAAGTCTAATCGACGCACATTAAAATTAACAGACGAATATCTCAACGCATTAGAGAGAAACGCATGGAAAGGCAATATCCGTGAACTGAAAAACGTGATCGAACGAAGCGTGATATTAGCAGACGATGAGATCCTCACCTTAGATACCCTGCCAATAGACCTGCAACAAGACAACAAAGACACAGCGATGATGTCAACATTTTCGATGGCCAATGTAGAAAAAACACATATCCTGAAAATACTGAACTACACCCACGGCAACAAAACAGAAACGGCGAGACTCCTAGAAATAGGCTTAGCGACACTCTACCGAAAGATAGATCACTATAAGATATCTTAAGAAATGGGTAAATTTATGCCCCGCGAAGTCTAAACCGATAACATACACCACTACTGCCTGCGGCAGTAATTTGACAGCTCTACACATCCGCTTTTTATGTAAAAAAACAATAACCTATCATTTTGATAATCCACCTTATCAAAATGATAGGTTATTTATTTTTAACGCATAAGGAAATAAATCTCAACAAACTAATAAACAACTAATTACATCTAGCTAAAAACTATTGGAATACATTTTGGCATATCGGATATAAAATAAATAAAAATGAGCAAGACAGATGTTAAATGGGAACAGGAACAAGAGCCACTATCGTTCCCTAAATGGTTAAAATCTTATCACTTATTGTTCTTTGCAACGCTTGTGGTATTGATTTTTGGAGCAATGATAAAACATTTTAGTACAGTCTAATCAATAACAAAATGATAACACTAATATTAACGCTGGCGGGAGTAGCCTGCTTCGGTCTATTCATTAAGTCAATTGACTTTTTTGATAAAATCTAGTAAGAATGAATAAAATAAATGAACAATCCGCAAGTCAATATCTTGCCGATCATTATGGGGAAATCAAAGAAGAAATCAAGGACCTGTCATCCCGAAGGAATTTCGCAGGGATATTTCAGGCCATTGTGAACCATATCAATTACTTGCTTTCTAATGGCCAGATCGAAAAAATCGGCATTCGATTAAAATATATCGGATGGCTTTATAAAAGGGGGAACGAACAGGTCCGCAATATCATCGAAAATCTTTTTGTACGTTCTTTTCGGGGCATGAAAAGAAGATGCACATCCGAAGAATGGATCTATATGTATCAACAGATTCCTAAAAATCTTAAACAAATTTATTTGTTGCAAAGCAACAGCTATATCACTCAAAAATCTTTTATATGACAGCACTATTTGTGGTAGCTATTGGTGTATTTATTTACATCTGCTACGTACTGCTAAAACCAGAGAAATTTTAAATCACTATAACAGATGAAAGAGGACAAAAAGGTTAAAATCTTATGTAGATAAAAGGGCCACGGGCTTTCATCAGGTAGTTTGTAGAGAAATTAAATAATATTAACAGAAATGAATACAGAAATTTTAGGAATAATCGTAATGTTTGTCATAACAGTATTGCTTGCAATACCATTAGGCAAGTACATTGCAAAAGTCTATGGAGGCGAAAAAACACTACTTGACCCCATATTTAATCCCATAGAGCGGATCTTTTATAAAGTCAGCGGTATCAATCCACAGACGGAAATGAACTGGAAACAACAAATGGTTGCGATGGTCAGTATCAATATGATCTGGTTTTTATTGGGGATGCTCATTTTAATGACACAGGGCAGTCTGCCATTGAACCCCGACAATAATCCGAGTATGTCGGCAGATCTCGCATTCAATACCGTCATTTCATTTGTCGTTAACTGTAACCTCCAACACTATTCAGGTGAAACCGGAATCAGTTATTTGGGACAATATTGGCTGATGTTCCTACAATTTGTAAGCGCTGGTATCGGTATGGCGGCAGCTGTACTTGTATTCAGGGCTTTCCGGGATCGTACGGCAAGTACTTTGGGAAATTTTTACAACTATTTTGTAAAATCATGTACACGTATTTTATTGCCGCTTTCATTGGTTGTGGCTATCATCCTTGCCTTTGAAGGTACACCAATGACCTTTGAAGGAAAAGACACCATTACAACGTTGCAAGGTGATACTGTCGCAGTATCAAGAGGCCCTGCTGCTGCCTTTATAGCCATTAAACATATTGGAACAAATGGTGGTGGATTTTATGGTGCAAACTCTGTCCACCCATTTGAAAATCCTTCCTATCTCTCCAATATGGTCGAGATGGTCGCGCAGATGATTATCCCCATAGCCATGATTTTTGCGCTGGGTATCTTCATCAAGCGGCGGAAGCTCTCCTGGATGATATTTGGTGTCATGACGATCGGCTTCCTTTTGCTTGTTATTCCGAATATTATGATGGAGGCCAAAGGTAATCCCGCGATTGCAGCGATGGGAGTCGATAATTCTCTCGGAGCAATGGAAGGTAAAGAAGTCCGCTTTGGAGCGCCCGCATCCGGTTTTTGGAGTATCGTGACCACGGTAATTTCGACAGGTTCGATTAATGCCATGCACGATAGTACCATGCCCCTGTCTGGTATGAATGAATTACTTGCCATGATGATCAATGCCTTCTATGGCGGCTGTGGCGTAGGTATCCTGAACTTCTTTATTTTCATCATCCTCGCTGTGTTTATCAGTGGACTGATGGTTGGTCGGACACCCGAGTTTTTAGGTAAAAAAGTGGAGGCCAGAGAAATGAAAATCGCTATGATTATCGCACTGCTGCATCCTTTTCTAATTCTGGTAGGAACAGCTTTAGCAGCTGCACTACCGCAATACACCGCAACAACGCTGAACAATCCCGGATTCCACGGCTTTAGTGAAATGCTTTACGAATACACGTCATCGGCGGCAAATAATGGTAGCGGATTTGAAGGATTGGGAGACAACACTATATGGTGGAACGTCAGTACAGGTTTCGTACTCATTCTGTCCCGCTTCTTACCGATTATAGGCCCAGTTGCCATCGCTGGTTTATTGGCTGAAAAGAAATTTATTCCTGAGGGAGATGGAACACTGAAAACAGATACAGCAACTTTCGGACTTATGGTATTTGCTGTCATAGCCATTGTAGCTGCACTATCCTTTTTCCCAGCATTGGCATTAGGTCCTATTGCGGAGTACTTCTCACTTTATTAAACATTGATTAAAGAAATTAGAAATGAACAAAAATACATCACTGTTTCAAAAAGACATGGTACAGGAAGCACTGAAACAGTCTTTTGTGAAACTAAACCCGAAAACAATGTTCCGCAATCCGGTTATGTTTACTGTATGGATCGGAACTGTGGTCATGCTGATCGTCAGTTTATGGACCTTGGCAGGAGCAAAAGGACAGGGAAGTTTTGGTTACAACTTTGCCGTATTTGTCATATTATTACTCACACTGTTGTTTGCCAACTTTGCTGAGGCCATTGCCGAAGCAAGGGGAAAAGCGCAGGCAGATAGCCTGCGCAAAACAAGAGAAGAAACTCCAGCCAAACTTAAAAATGGCCAGACCATCTCTTCTGCCCAGTTAAAAAAAGGCGATATTTTCGTCTGTGAAGCCGGCGATATTATCCCCTCAGACGGTGAAATCGTAGAAGGACTTGCGACAATTGATGAAAGTGCCATCACCGGTGAATCTGCCCCCGTCATTCGGGAGGCTGGTGGAGACAAAAGCTCTGTAACCGGTGGAACCAAAGTGCTTTCCGACAAAATAGTCGTGCAGGTAACCACACAACCGGGTGAAAGCTTCCTCGATAAAATGATCGCCTTGGTAGAAGGTGCCTCAAGACAAAAAACACCAAATGAAATTGCCCTGACCATCTTACTGGCAGGCTTTACATTGGTATTTATTATCGTCTGTGTGACATTAAAACCATTTGCGGATCATGCCAATGTTGGTATCACCATTGCATCCTTTATCTCCCTATTTGTCTGTCTCATCCCAACGACGATTGGAGGATTGCTTTCAGCAATCGGTATCGCCGGAATGGACAGAGCCCTACGCGCAAATGTCATTACCAAAAGTGGTAAGGCCGTCGAAACAGCAGGTGATATTGATGTATTGTTGTTGGACAAAACAGGAACAATAACCATTGGTAACCGCAAGGCTACTCACTTTCACCCCGCACATGGTATTGATGAGAAGAAACTAATAAAAGCAGCTGTATTGAGCTCTATGGCTGATGAAACGCCTGAAGGTAAATCTATTATAGAACTTGCTGGTATTAATCCGCTGAGCTATGAAGTGAAGAACCCCGCATTCATCAAGTTTACAGCTGAGACACGAAGTTCAGGTATAGACTATGAAAACATACGTATCCGAAAAGGTGCAACTGATGCGATTAAAAATCTTGTTACAGGAGCTGGCAATAGATTCCCAGAAGAAGTCGAAGAAAGTGTTAAGGCGATTTCCCAAAATGGAGGAACACCCCTAGTAGTTTCTGAAAATGACATCGCCCTAGGCGTAATCGAGCTACAGGATATTATCAAACCCGGTATCCACGAAAGGTTTGAACGTCTTCGCAAAATGGGGATCAAAACAGTGATGGTAACAGGTGACAATCCCTTGACAGCAAAGTTTATTGCCGATAAAGCCGGTGTGGATGATTTTATCGCCGAAGCCAAACCAGAGGACAAAATGAACTACATCAAAAAAGAGCAATCCGAAGGCCGCTTAGTGGCTATGATGGGTGACGGAACAAATGATGCTCCAGCTTTGGCCCAGGCCGATGTGGGCGTTGCCATGAATTCGGGTACGCAGGCAGCAAAAGAAGCTGGAAATATGGTTGATCTAGACAATGACCCGACAAAACTGATCGAAGTGGTTGAGATTGGGAAACAATTATTGATGACCAGAGGGACATTAACGACCTTTAGTATTGCCAATGATGTTGCTAAATATTTTGCGATTATTCCGGCCCTATTTATCACCGCTATTCCAGCGCTACAGGGACTCAATATCATGAAATTGCACAGCCCAGAGAGCGCTATTCTATCTGCCGTTATTTTCAATGCCATTATTATTCCAATGCTGATTCCATTGGCACTTAAAGGTGTTGCCTATAAACCAATTGGAGCAAGTGCCTTATTGCGCCGAAACCTACTCATATTTGGATTAGGTGGGATTGCAGTTCCTTTTCTAGGTATTAAGGTGATTGATATGTTCGTCGCCATTTTCTTTTAATCCGTAAAATAAATCAAGAGGGATGAAATCTCACAGAACATGTTTCTTTCTGATTTTACCCTCATAAAATATAACTGAAATGAAAAAACACATTTTACCCGCAATAAAGCTGACCATCATTATGATTCTGTTCTTTACAGTGATCTATCCATTAGCTGTCTGGGGAATGGCCCAGTTTTCCTCCAACGCGGGAAAGGGAAAAATCATTGAGCATAATGGTAAAAAGTACTATTCAAATATTGGTCAGGCCTTCACAGCCGACAAGTACTTTTGGTCGAGACCGTCTGCCGTAAATTATAATGCTGCCGGTTCGGGAGCGAGTAACAAAGGACCTTCAAATGAAGAATACCTCAGTCAGGTACAGGCACGTATCGATACTTTTTTGGTACACAACCCCGGCATCAAGAAATCCGAAATACCCGTCGATCTGATTACGGCAAGCGGAAGTGGATTAGATCCGAACTTCTCAATTCAAGCAGCCAAAGTTCAGGTCAAACGTATCGCAACGATACGAGGTATTGAAGAACAGAAAATAAATCAATTGATCGAGGACAATGCCGAAAAACCTTTGTGGGGAATTTTCGGTCCTCAAAAAATCAATGTTTTAAAACTAAACATCGCCTTGGATAAGGTGGCGAGCAGATAAAAAACTCCAACCATGAAACTATCAGGCTTTGTTTAGCCGCTATTTCGGCTAAGCAGGGCGGATAGATTAATAATTCCCCTTGGCAATTTGTTTAAGGGGAATTTGTAAGTTTATAAAAGTTATCACATGTTATGGATGAAAGAAAAAGTGCAGAACATTTTTTAAATCTGATTCAGAAATCCCGAAGAGGTAAATTCAAACTCTATATCGGGATGAGTGCCGGAGTTGGTAAGACCTTCCGTATGCTTCAGGAAGCACATGCACTTTTACAGAGTGGTATCGATGTCAGGATCGGCTATATCGAAACCCATCAGCGCATCGAAACCCATGCGTTGCTGGCTGGTCTACCCATTATCCCAAGGAGAACCTTATTTTACAAAGGCAAGGAGCTTGAAGAAATGGATGTACAGGCCATTGTTAATCTTAGGCCCGAAGTGGTTATCGTTGATGAACTGGCACATACAAATATAGAAGGCAGCAAAAACGAAAAAAGATGGCAGGATGTGATGGATATCCTTGATGCCGGTATCAATGTCATCAGCGCTGTAAACATCCAACATATCGAGAGTCTCAACGATGAAGTCAGAGATATCACAGGTATTGATGTGCAGGAACGGATTCCGGACAGTGTAGTTGCCCAGGCCGATGAAGTTGTCAATATAGACTTAACGGCAGAGGAGCTGATTAATAGGCTGAAAGAAGGTAAGATTTATGAAAGTTCAAAAATAACCGCAGCCCTCAACAATTTCTTTAAAAGTGAACATATTCTGCAGCTGCGCGAACTAGCATTAAAGGAGGTCGCCTCACAGGTGCAAAGGAAGGTCGAAATGGAGGTTGTCCTCAATCGAAATGTTAAAAAAGAACGTTTTCTGGCCTGTATCAGTTCAAACGAACATACGGCCAAAAATGTCATCAGGAAAACTGCCCGTCTAGCCAATTACTATAATAGCAAATGGTTTGTCATGTATGTACAGGTTCCCAAAGAGAGCGTGGACCGGATCGCCTTGGATAAACAGCGACACCTTATCAATAATTTTAAATTGGCCACCGAACTGGGTGCTGAGATTATTAAGGTAAAGGCCAAGAACGCTACCAAAGCCATTATTAAAGAATGTGAAGAACGTATGATCACAACGGTCTGTATCGGTAAACCACATATCAATCTGATTAAGATCATCCTCGCAACCGATACATTCAATGCTTTATTGAATAAATTGTCCCAGGAAAATATTGATCTCGTAATATTGTCATAAAATGAAAATTAAAGCAAAATTAACATTTGGAGTAGGGCTCCTATTTATATTGATCGTAGCCTTAGCTGTTATTAGCGGATGGTATGTTAATCAGCTCAAAAGAGACACGAATAATATACTTGTTGCCAATTACAACACCTTGCTCTATTCCCGGAATATGCTCCTGGCGCTGGAAGATATCAGTAAGGATGCAGCGGCAATTGATACGTTTCAAAATAATTTGACGCTACAGATGGGGAATGTGACTGAAATCGGCGAGATCGAAAGGACAAACCTAATTGTCAAGCACTTCAATTCGCTTAAAAATAAACCCGACGATGCACAACTAAGCTCATCCATCCGAAAAGACATCACCGAATTAATGCGGCTTAATATGGATGCGATCAGCAGAAAAAGTAACATTGCAGATGAAACCGCCCGTAGAGCGATACTGATCATCTCATTTACAGGAGCATTATGTTTTCTGATCGCAGTCATATTATTGGTCAACCTTCCGTCCAATATTGCCAATCCTATACGAGAGCTAACCGAAAGCATCAAGGAGATTGCCAGCCAAAATTATTCAAAACGCGTCAATTTCGGCGGACACAGCGAATTTGGAGATCTGGCGCGATCATTTAATACCATGGCCGAGAAGCTGGAAGAATATTCGGACAGCAAATTAGAAAAGATCCTAAAAGGGAAAAAGAGGATCGAAACCTTGATCGACAATATGCATGATCCTGTTATTGGGATAGACGAAAATAAAAAGGTCCTGTTTGCCAACGATGAAGCCTTGAATATCTCAGGACTGCGGAAAGAAGATTTCATTGGAAAAGCTGTACAGGATATCGCCGTAACCAATGACCTGATCCGGGATATTATAAAAGATATCTTTCTACCAGCGCCAAAAAGCAACAAAGCAGAACAGTTAAAGATCTATGCAGATGGTAAAGAAAGTTATTTTGAGAAGGAAGTAATCGACATCAATATCGTTCCCACAGGCGAAACAGATATTAAATTTATCGGCCAGGTAATCCTATTGCGTAATATTACCCCCTTTAAAGAGCTTGATCTCGCGAAAACAAATTTTATGGGAACAGTATCTCATGAATTTAAAACGCCAATTTCATCCATTCAGATGGGCGTACAACTATTAGAGAATGAAAAAGTAGGGGTTTTAAATGGCGAGCAAAAAGACTTGATCAACGGGATAAAAGACGATACAGATAGACTACTGAAAATAACAGGAGAGCTGCTCAATATAACACAGGTCGAAAGCGGCTCCATACAAATCAATCTGCTGCCATCGGAGATCAAGCCCATTATCGACTATGCTGTCAACGCGAATAAATCTGCAGCCGACAATAAAAACATACAGATAGCAATTGAAATGGACGAGAACGCCTCGACAGCGGTGACCGACAGTGAAAAATCGGCTTGGGTGCTGACCAATTTAATTTCCAATGCCATACGTTATTCGTATGAAAATTCGAAGATATCCATCAAAACGGAACGGGAGAATAATCAGGTCAGATTTTCGGTCTCGGATACCGGACAAGGAATACAGCCCCAATATCTAAAAAAGATTTTTGAACGGTATTTCCGTATTCCCGGGACCAAAAAAGAAGGTACTGGTTTAGGCCTGAGTATCAGTAAAGAATTCATTGAGGCACAGGGCGGAGGAATCTGGGTCGAAAGTGAATACGGTGCCGGAAGTACCTTTTATTTTACACTTAATATGGATAATAAAGCGGTGTAATCAGCTGTCCTATATTTCGTCTAATTTGTGCTAGTTAGCAAAAAAAGAAAAGACTCTAGATTTCAATGCAAATTTTAACTTAATTTGCAGGAAAAACTAAATTATGTCTGGACATAACACCGCAGAATTCCATAAGAGGATCACTCTCGCCGGCTCACTGATTGCAATAGGGATTGTTTTCGGTGATATCGGTACGTCACCGCTGTATACACTCAATGCTGTCTTTCATCATCGGGTGATTACAGAAGCAATAGCGCTTGGCAGTTTAAGTTGTATCTTTTGGACACTTGTTTTTCAGACAACGATCAAGTATGTCCTTATTACCTTGCAGGCTGACAACAAAGGAGAAGGTGGTATTTTCTCTCTTTATGCCTTAGTCAGACGTTACAGCGGTAAATGGCTTGTTTTTATAGCCATGGCAGGAGGTGCCTTTTTGATGGCTGACGGTATTATTACGCCGCCAATGTCGGTTGCTTCGGCTGTTGAAGGTGTACAAGCCGTTGTTCCTGGTTTTAATACCGTTCCCATTATTGTTGGGATCTTGATCTTACTATTCGTTTTTCAGCAGTTCGGCACTGATAAAATCGGGAAGATATTTGGCCCCTTGATGATTATATGGTTTGGCTTTATTGCTGTAATAGGCATCCTATCTATTGGAGATAATTGGAATGTCTTTAAAGCGCTGAATCCATATTACGCTTATCAAATGCTGGTCAATGAGCCCAAAGGATTTTGGTTATTGGGCAGTATTTTCCTTTGTACGACTGGTGCCGAGGCACTGTATAGCGATATGGGACACTGTGGGCGGAACAACATCCGGATTACCTGGGTATTTATAAAAATTGCGCTTATACTTTGCTATGCAGGACAGACAACATGGTTACTCAACCATGTTGGTGAAGAAGTGGGCAGTCTCAGTCCTTTTTATCATATTGTTCCGAAATCCATATTTTGGTTTGCATTAGGGATTGCAACATTGGCGACCATTATTGCCTCTCAAGCCTTGATCAGTGGCTGTTTTACGTTGATCAATGAAGCGATTAGACTCAATATCTGGCCTAAACATCTTGTACTATTCCCAAGCAATGTAAAAGGCCAATTGTATATCCCTGCAATCAACTGGTTTCTGATGTGTGGCTGCGTTGGGATGGTTTTATATTTTAAGCAAAGTACAAGAATGGAAGCCGCATTTGGTCTAAGTGTTACACTCACCATGCTGATGAGCACAATTTTGATCAATGCCTATCTGCGTATCAAACGTGTGCCATTTATCTTTAATATATTGATCACCCTCATCTTTTTGGCGATAGAACTAAGCTTTTTGTCTGCCAATCTGCTTAAAGTGAAAGAAGGTGGCTGGATAACTCTGCTATTGGGCTTTTCGCTCTTTGCCGTGATGTACGTCTGGTGGAGAGGCCGGCAGATCAAATCCAATATTCAGTCCTTTGTCAAACTATCGGAACACCTGCCCTTGCTTACTAAATTGAGTACTGACGAAAAACTTCCAAAGTATGCAACCAATCTCGTGTATTTGACGACTTCAGATTCTGAAAAAAAGATCGAAAAAACAATTATGGATTCGATCCTAAAATTCGGTCTTCCAAAACGTGCTGACATTTATTGGTTTGTGCATGTCAATATTTTAGATGAGCCCTATTTACAACGGTATTCAGTCGAAACTGTTATCCGAAACGATGTCTATTACATCCAATTTGATCTGGGATTCCGTGAAGATCCCCGGATTGGCTATTACTTTAAACAGGTCATCAATGATATGATCGAAAAGAATGAAGTAGATGTCGAAGATTCGCTGGAACAGGCTTATCAACAGAACAAAATTGGGGATTTTAAATTTATGATTATGGACAGTTTTCTTTCCTATGATAACCGAATGCCGTTCTGGAAAAATTTTGTTATGAAGGGATACTACAACTTACGTTATTTCTCCGTAAAAGACTATATCAATTTTGGACTGGACAGGAGCAATATTGAAACAGAGAAATATCCGCTAGTAATCGTACCATTTGCCGAAAATAAGTTAGAGCGAAAGGCATAACCATCAACAGCGGTTTTAGCGGAAACTACACTACTACTGCTGTAAGGATCTCTGTTATTTTTTAATAAACAAGGGTGTACAAAACCACAATGCCCCCAAAAAGCTAAACACTTTTTGGGGGCAGCTTTTCAGATCAGTACGCTGATTCTTCTAGAAGGGTTATCCCCGTTAAGTTTGCTTCATTATTCTTCAGAAAAGCATAAGTCAGTCTGTCAACCTTGCAATCGGAGAACTCTACTTTTTTAAATTTGCTATTGTATTTAAAAAAGGTATTCAAGATTGTGGCTCCCTGAAATTTAACTTTATAAAAACCACAGCCCTCAAAATGACAGTCTTCGATTATACCTTCAAAAATAACATCACTGATCCCCATATTTTTAAATGAAGTATGTTTCAACACGGCATTGGTCATTTCATTGCTCTCAAAACAGCCAGTATCAAATCTGGCACCGGTAAAATCTGCATCAGAGAAATTACACTTTCCGATATTGCTCCTCGAAAAATCTGCATCTATAAAGGAGCAACGGTTAAACTGATTCTTTAGCAGGTTGGAAGATTGTATTTTACTGTTTGTGAGGTCTGAAGATGAGAAATCACATAATTCAATATTGTTCTTGCCAAGTATCAACCCCGATAGATCTGCGTTTGTAAACTTGCAATTTTTGATATTGGAAGAGCTGAACTGTTCTTTCAGATTCTTTAAACCCGAGAAATCAGCATTTTCCCAGTTGCCTTTCGACATATCCCAGCTGCGGCCAACCTGATTTTCGGATTTCGATACCGGCTCAGTCAGGTAAATCTGCTGATCTTTGGGCTCCCGATCCGTATGGTCAATCTGATCCCTATGAAAACTTTCGGAAAAGTAATTGAGGTCTACAGCAAGTATTTCAGCAAGCCTGTTCAATGTCATGATATCTGGCATCGATTCACCCCGCTCCCATTTACCTACCGCTTGTGGACTGATCGAAACCTGCTGAGCAAGTTCGGCCTGTGAAAGATTTGTTTTCTTTCTTGCTTCGGCTATTTTATTGCCGATTGATTTAGAATTTAGCATCATGTCTTTTATTTGTTTGATACTACAAAGTTATTTTGCAGGCCAGTATAACAGCGAATAAACAACGCTACCATTAGTTGTATTTACACTACTTATTGTTGTATTTAACAATGCATGGTTGTATTTCTTTCTTTTAATGATAGGCGTTATTTTCTGATGATACCAAGTGCATCACAGCATTGAAGGTTTATAGAATTCGTCTGCGTTTGAACCATAGGTAGATAATTATCGAAATAATCGCCATTACTCCAAGCGTGATAAAATAGCCGAAGCGCCACTTCAATTCGGGCATGTTTTCAAAGTTCATCCCATAAATTCCCGCTAAAAAAGTCAAGGGTAAAAAGAATGCTGAAAAAATTGTCAGCAATTTCATGACATCATTGCTTTTTTGGGCATTGACCGAATGATAAGTGGTCAACAAATTGTTGGCATTTTCGATGACTTCATCATAACTGAGTATCAGATTCAATAATTTGTCTTTTATATCCTGCAAAGCAGTCTTATTATTTTCCGCCACTTCAATTTGGTGAGTTACGTTCTGAAAAATCTGTAAAAGTTTCTTTGTAATCCGTGTCTGCGCTTTCAGGAAATATAGATCTTTTAAAGATACCCGCGCATAGTCTTTGAGAAATATTGTTTGTTCTATTTCGATGATCTTTTCGTCCAGTGTATCTAATGGCGTTTGGTAAGTTTCGACCATTTTATAGATCAAATAGATCAGTAGTTCTTCCGAAGTTTCATATTTTTGCTTTACGGTGTCTAAGAAAGCAAATTGGCTACGGTGTATTGTAATAAGCTTGTGTCCATTGTAGAAAAAGGCTATTTTATTTGATAATTCATTGATTGTCGTTGCCCCCTTTTCAATCGTGGAAGTAAATGCCCTCAATATCAAAAAATTATAATTGGGTTGACTTTCAAACTTGGGCAGATGCCCTGGTTCCAGGCTATCCTTTATCTGAAAATAGTCTAGTTGATACTCCTCAGCAATTTTGTTCAGACTTTCTTTGTCTGGTTGACAGATATCTATCCAAACGAAATTATCAAATTGGGTTCTATGTTGGTCAATAGTTTTCATCGAATTTTTTATTTTCTTCTACTTTAAAAGCTGATCTTAAATGCACATCTATCTTTCCAGCTAAGTGGCTGTTCACCCTTACATTCCTTTTCGAAATTAATAATATTTCAATGGATTAGTTTGCTCGGCCAAGAATTTTTTTTGAGATGATGAACATCTTATACGTCAACTTATTTATATAAAAAACCTCCCTTCCGTTGTATAAAGGAAAGAAGGTTTTTGGCGAGGTCAAGCGATAGATAACGATTTACCAATTTATAAATCCGCTCAATCAGAATAAAGTATGATCAATGGATGGTCGGACTACTATAAGATCTTCGGGTCTTTTCTATATTAAAATTTTGTACTGCACTGGGGTCAAAAAGCATGGCTGTGCAGTAACAGTTTTTGAATCCCTTTTTCTCTAGATCTGGGTAGTTGATGCAGTTCTGGCATTTGTTCCAAAAGGAAGGATCCTGAGTAATTTCCGAAAAGCTGACCGGATATAAACCCAGTTTTGAATTGATCTTCATAGTAGCCAGCGAAGTCGTAATGCCAAAGATCTTTGCCTTGGGATATTTTAGTTTCGAAAGTTCGAAGATCTGTCTTTTCATAAGTGTTGCGATGCCCTTACGTCGCCAAGATGGCGAGACGATAAGACCGCAATGCGAAATAAATTTCTCCTCGCCGTAGGCTTCCAGGTAAATGTAGCCAACCCATTCCCCCGTTTGAGTCAATGCGATGACCGCATTACCGTCAAGGATCTTGTTGCATATCGACTGCGGGGTCCGTGTCCCTATTCCTGTACCTCGTGCTTTCGCTGATGAAGCCGTTTCCGCTGAAATCTCCATCGCATATTTTAGGTCCGCTGCTGTCGCTGTTCGTACGATTATACGATCTGTTTCCATAACATTTATTTTATTTGTCAAAACCTGTCTCCCATGCATCAGGAAGTTCTTCTAATAGTTGTATATACCCGGCCAATCCATTTGCTATTTTTATTTTAGGCTGATGCCAAAAAGTATTCCATAACACACAAAAGAGCTATATAACTCTGAATACAAGCAATATGAAGCAACACATTCAAAAAAATAACGAGCAAAGTCTTTCATTTTGATAGCGAAAATTTCCATTATGAGAAGGAAATAAACAAGTGCAACCAAAAACAACATCTAGAGACAACACAAAATTCCAGCTCCGTATTTTTCAACATAAATTTGTTACAATCCACATTGTTTACTATAATTGCCAGACGGATAACCATGCAAAGTGTGCTATATAATGATGAACAAGAGCTGCTAGCCAAGCTGCAGCAAGGCAGTTCCACCGCTTTTCAGGAACTCTATAATAAGTATTATGGATTGCTTTATTTGCATGCTTCCCAAAAATTACAGGACCGCGAAGCAGCCAAAGATCTTGTCCATGATCTTTTTTCCAATATCTGGCAAAGAAAAACAACGCTGATCATTCAAGGAAAAATATCCTCCTATCTCTATACGGCTATTCGGCACCGCATCATTGACTATCTTGCCAAAGAACAGTCCAAGACAAATTATTTGGACTCACTTTCGATGTATCTGGACAATAAGGTATCGGAAACCGATCATCTCCTGCGTGAACGGCTTCTGCAGGAACAGATTGAACAAGTACTTAAAAAGCTTTCGCCTAGAGTACGGGAAATATTTGAATTGAGCCGCAAGCAGTACCTTAGTCATAAGGAGATTGCCGAAAAACTAAATTTATCCGAGCATAGTGTCCGCAGCTACATCAAAGAGGCCCTGCGCCTGCTGCGGGCCAAACTTGGTGGCCTGCTCTGGACATTATTGGTTCTATATTGCAAAATATTTTAAATTCTCCCCCCTATCCCCCACTTTCATCCGTCCTATATACGTAACCATACAAACGTATCATGGCAAAACAAAATCTGTTTAAAGCGAGGCACCTATTGGAAAAATATCTTTCAGGACAATGTGATGAAAACGAAAAAGCAAAAGTAGAGGAATGGTATCTCACCTTCAATCAAGAGGGCTTTGATCAGACAGATGATGAAATAATTTCAGATTTTGTTGAGCTACAGAAAAGATTAAAGCAAATCCCTGATGTTGCCATGCCCAAGCGCAGACGCTATATTGCTGCCGCGGCGGCTGTTCTATTCTTGCTACTGACTACAGGTCTGTTATGGCAACAAATATCAAAAGATAAACCAGCAGCGTCACATACAACCCATGATATTCTACCGGGCACCGACCGCGCCCAGCTGTCTATAGATGGCCAAGCTCCCATTGAGCTCGACGGTCAGAAAGAGGGACTGATTTCAAGAGGCCTCGCTTTGCGCTATGGCGATGGAACAGCCATTACCGAGACGAATAAAGTACAGCTAGTTACCCTATCGACCCCCATCGCTGGGCAGTTTCAGGTCACACTACCAGATGGCACCAAAGCCTGGCTCAACGCTTTGTCTTCTATACGCTATCCTACGGCCTTTGATGGACCCGAGCGCAGTGTCCATATCACCGGCGAAGTATACCTGGAAGTTTCGAAAAATCGGGCGAAGCCATTTATCATCCACACCGAACAGCAACGTATCGAAGTTCTAGGCACCAGCTTCAACGTCAACGCCTACCAAGACGATGACCAGACACTGACGACGCTCGTATCCGGCAGCCTTCGGGTTACTGACGCAAAATCAGCTATGCAAGTTACCTTAAAGCCCGGACAGCAGGCTATCGTAGGCAAGGAAAAAAATATCCAAGTGAACACAATCAATGTCGAAGACAGCTATGCCTGGAAAAATGGCTTATACATATTAAACGAAGAGCCATTAAGTCAATATGCCCGTAAAATTGAACGCTGGTATGATGTGCAAGTCGACATGGGGCCTTACGGAAATACACGGTTATCTGCTATTATACCACGGGATGCAAAATTATCGGAAGTATTGCAGGCGATAGAGCTCAAATCCGATGTAAGATTTAATATCGAAGGAAGGAGGGTGACTGCTATGCGATAAACAGACTATTATGCCATCCGGTTGCTAATTACCCGAGCGCAACTTAAAGCTTCCAGCTACCGGCTTGCCTAATATAACCATCATTATAAACCAACAATACAGACTTAATTTTTGAGGATTATCGTCCCCAATAAATACGATATTCCCTAAGGATGTATTGCGATATGAACTTAAAATATGAGTAAACAACATTTAAGGTATATTATAAAATACCTGAAACTTTCACTATCCCATCTATCGATGAAGCTGACTATCGTCGTTTTTTTCGCGTCGGTCATGGTTTCATTGGGCAATGCGAGCGCACAACGCATTACGCTAGACCAGCATCAGGCGCAGCTAAAGAATCTTCTGATCGAAATCAGTAAACAGTCAGGATATACGTTTATCTATGACGAGAAAGACCTAAAATCCATCGGACCGATTTCCATCAATCTCAGCAATAAGAGCGTTACTGAAACCCTGGACCAGCTTTTATCCGGACAGCCGCTCAGCTATCAGATCAAGGGCCGTTCCATTGCGATCTCAAGACGGCCAACGCCAAAATCAACTGTTAAAACTCCAGGAGATGGAATTCTTCAAAAAAGAACAATCACCGGCCGGGTGATCAATGAAAATAATGAAGCACTGGCCGGAGTCAATGTCCTTGTCCGCGGCAGCAGTTTGCGGACCAGTACAGATTCACAGGGACAGTTTTCTATCGATGTTCCTGATCAAAACAGTGTATTGATCTTCAGTTCTGTCGGTTTCACTTCGCTCGAAGTATCCACGCAGGGCAAAAACCAGCTCAGTGTCGTATTACAAACAGCCAACAGCAATCTGGAAGAAATTGTTGTCGTTGGTTATGCCATGCAGAAAAAAATAAATCTCTCGGGATCAGTGGCCAGCGTTTCGGGCAAAACGATCACCGAGCGTCCGGCACCCAGTATTCAAAATCTATTGCAAGGCCGTATCGCCGGGCTCGATGTCGTACAGCCTACCGGTGAACCGGGCCGCGACAATGGCAGCATGCGTATCCGGGGCCTGGGATCGAGCGGTGCATCTTCCAATCCACTTGTTTTGGTTGACGGGGTCATCGGTTCGATCTCCAACCTTTCTCCACAGGATATTGAGAATGTCACCGTACTCAAGGATGCAGCCTCAGCATCTATTTATGGTGCACGGGCAGCCAATGGTGTAATTTTGGTAACCACAAAAAAAGGTAAAGCAGGCACAAGCAATATCGAGTACAGCGGCAATTGGGGAACCAGCGCGGCGACCAAATACCCCAAGCTCATTACCAATTCGGTTACCTATATGGAAATGTACAATGCAGCACGGGCACGTAGCGGCCAGCCTGCCATATACACACAGGCCCAGATCGACAGCTACAAAAATAATCCCAATAACGATGCCTATCCCAACTTTGACTGGCTTGACTATATCCTGGGCAAAGGGCCTATTCAGAACCATAACCTAAGTTTCTCCGGCGGCAGCGAGAAAAGCACGCATAATGTATCGCTCAATTACTTAGATCAGAATAGCATCACCAAAGGATATGAATATAAAAGATACAATGGCTTGTTTGATTATGGCACACAGGTACATAAACGAGTCAAAATTGGAACTAATGTAAACTTTTCCTTTCAGGACCTCAGAGCTCCCTGGATGACCAATGACAATCTGCTGCTTTTGGCCTATGCCGCGGCACCTACCTTCAAACCCTGGTTGCCTGACGGCAGCGGCCGGTCTGCAGGGCGCGACTATATGAGCACCGGCGGCACAAACCGTACGCCTGAAGAAGTTTACAACACCGGTGCCCAGCTGACTAAAAACTATAATGTCAATGCGCAGGCCTATATGGATGTGGATATTATGACAGGACTGAAATGGTCTACCAAAGCAGCTTTTACTTTCTTTAACCAAGACTATAGACAGCGCTTATTTGGAAATCCTTCCTATGCCTATCACCCCAACGCAAATGGCGAATATCAGCAGTCAGGAAATGGCAATCCAGATTTTGTCGGCTTACGCCAAAGCTCGGGACGCGACCTGACAAAGACCTTTTATTCGACACTACATTATATGAAAACGCTGGCTAATGACCACCATGTCAGTATCCTGGGGGGGTATGAACAGCAGGACAACAGAAGCACCACCATCGGTGCCGGTCGCTATGACTTTCCCAACAATACGATTATGGAATTAGATGGAAGTTCACCGAAAGAACAGAACCTCAACGGAAGTTCGTTTGAATGGGTCCTCAAGTCGTTATTCGGTCGGGCGAACTATGACTATAAAGGAAAATACTTTGCGGAGGCCAACATCCGTTACGATGGAACATCCCGTGTGGATCCGAGATATCGATGGGGGACATTTGGTGGTGGATCCGCTGCCTGGCGTATCTCAGAAGAGGATTTTATCAAGAATAATGTTTCCTGGATCGATAATCTGAAGCTTAGAGCATCTTATGGAGCATTAGGGAATCAGGAAATAACCCGAGGAGGAAACCTTGATTATTACCCCTATCAGGATATCCTCAGCACGACCACCTATCCCTTTACAGCACTTGAGTCCGGTGCAATAAAAACCCGTTTGGTAGAAAAAAACCTGCGCTGGGAGAAAACAGCAATCACCGATTTTGGGCTGGATGTGGATATTTACAAAGGGCTCTTTGGCGCTACAGTGGACTGGTATTATAAAAACACAACCGATATCTTAGAAGAGCGTACTGATGTGCCCACAAGCATAGGCTTAACGCCGCCCATTGTCAATGCGGGAGCCATGGTCAATAAAGGTATCGAGATTGAATTGCGCCATCAGAATCAGATTGGTGAATTCAGCTATGGTGCCAACTTGATCTTCAACCGTTACCGCAATAAAGTAACGAAGCGATTAGCGGAAACAGTAGGGACAATAGAAATCGGGCAACCCTATAACAATTTTTTCCTGTATGATTGGATCGGCATCTTCCAGAGTCAGGCCGAGATTGACAGTTCACCAAAACAGCCCAATTCAGGTACGCTCAAACCGGGCGACCTCAAAATACGGGATGTGGATGGCAACGGCACAATCGGACCTGAGGACCGTATCCGAATCAGTCGCTTTCCCGATTATTCCTATTCGTTCAATCTGTACGCTGGCTGGAAAGGATTTAATTTCAGTGCATTCTTCCAGGGGGTACAGGGCCAAAAAGTACAGGTAAGCCAATGGGGCTACGAGCCTTTTATGCAAGGATCAGCCCCACCGACCAAATTTTTGAATGCCTGGACACCGACCAACCCAAGCAATACTGTTCCGGCTGTCTATTTAACTGGATATGCAGGGGTCGCAGGTTATCCGTCCACCTATTTTCTCCAGGACGCATCTTATCTGCGGTTGAAAAATCTGTACCTGTCCTATACCTTTCCAGCGTCAATCACCGATCGTATCGCTGCAAAAGGAATTACCGTCTATGTCTCCGGTGACAACTTAATTACCTGGACGAAATATGAGGGCAATGATCCCGAAAGATCCGGATCTGGACGGTTCGCACAGTTCCCGCAGATAAAAATGTATACAGCCGGTATTAAGGTTAGATACTAAGCAAACCTATTTTGAACAAAAAACGGATGTTAATAATAAATATAACAGCGATGAAAGTAAAACAAATTGGCCTAATAGCAATTGCAACAATCGGTATGCTTACCTCTTGTAGCAAAGACCTACTTGACAGAAATCCTACAGTAAACATTTCCGGCGAAACATTCTGGAAAAGTGATGCCGATGCAAAAATGGGTCTGGCAGGTGTATATAGAAGACTACAGAGCGGTTTTTATGGTCACGGCAAACTGTGGCTGGATGCCTATTCCGATAATGCACTGGACCGGCATTCCTATTATGGTTTTGGCGATCTCACCCAGGGTATTGTCAATTCGACCAATGTGAGCAGCGCCTTCTACAATACGCCTTATGCAGGCATCGCGGGCTGCAACTTTTTTCTGGACAATATCGACAAGGCCCCGAGCACAGAAGCACAGAAAACCAGCTACAAAGCCGAAGTCAGATTTATCCGGGCCCTTTTCTATTTTGATCTTGTACAGGCCTTTGGCGGTGTAGTACTCTATCAGACCGAACCGAAAACTGTGGACGAAGGCAAAATCGCCAAAAGCTCAAAAGAAGAAGTCCTGGCGTTCATTCACAGTGAGCTGGATTTTGCCATCAGCAACTTACCGGATGTGGCATACGCTGGGCATGCCGTTAAAGGTAGCGCACAGGCACTCAAAGCGCGCGTATATCTTTTTCAGCAAAACTGGTTAGCCGCTGCTAATCTGACTGAGCAGATTATCAAAGGCGGTAAATTTCAGCTTTACCAGGGTGGTTATCAAAATCTTTTTCTGACGGCCACGCAGCAAAATAATCCGGAGATCATGTTCTCTACCAAATTCCTTGCCCCTAACAATCCGCAGGGAGGTGAAGGTGTCTTGGTCGAAATCGGTTGGTATGGCGCTATTGCACCTTACCAAAACCTGGTCGATGCCTATGAGATGAAAAATGGAAAACGTATCGATGAACCGGGATCGGGCTACGTCGCTACTGATCCGTACAACAACCGGGATCCACGGCTTAAGCTCACGATCAAAGTACCAACGGAAAAATATATCAATCCGGATGGATCGGTATTTGAAGAATCAGATCCAATGTTGACAGGCTATTCGCAAAAAAAATACATAAACTTAGCTATGCTTCCTTTTAACCGGACAAAGACACCTATGACCGATATGAACATTGTCCATATTCGTTACGCGGATGTATTGCTCATGTATGCTGAGGCAAAAAATGAAGTAAGCGGACCCGATCAGAGCATTTATGATGCGTTGAATGCAATCCGCGAGCGGAGTGGTGTGGATATGCCTAAAGTCAACATAGCCGTGTACAGCACAAAAGAAAAATTACGCGATTTTATTTTGCATGAAAGACGGATTGAATTGGCCTTGGAAGGACATCGATATTATGACCTCAAAAGACGCAATCTGATGCAAAGTACGTTGGCACCGCTTAAAAATCCTGGTGGCGCGCCGCTGCGATTTGGCGAAATCAACAATGTCTTGCCTTTTGCGCAATCAGAACTAGACCGCAATCGGCAGCTCGTTCAAAATGAAGGTTATAATTAAGCAGTTCATTCGCTTCACTTTTTATGGTTCCAAACAAGCAAGGTTTGGAACCATAATCCGTTACTGCGGATCATATCGGTTTACATATGTCCTATTTGCTCGACCATTCCTTCAGAAGCACAATTTCACGTATAGAGTTCTTTCGAACTCCTTTTATAGAAAAATTTAATTTTCTATTACTCTCCTAATACCCTGCCAACTTTTTATCCAGCTCAGTATCCGTTTCGGCTCCGCTTGCCCTAGAAGGTAAAAAAATCTAATATACAAATGGATGAATAACTTTATTGATCCGTCGATAGTAGCGCAACGATGGATCAATGATTAAATATCTTTTTCGTATCTTATCTCACTATGAAAATAGTAGAAATAACGAAAGAGAGACTAATGGATGCTCAAAAAGATGGGTATACTGTGTTAATAAGTCTATTAGTTTCCATTCTTGTTTCGAAATACCCTATTCTCTCTGTCCGAGCGGGTCTTTTCCACCATTTCCACACCTGCCCACCTCCAATGTACCCGTCAGCAATTCAAATTTTCCCGAAAATAAGGTATGGTAGTGCCAGGGCGTTTTAGCTCCGGGCAACAGGTCACATTCGGTTATTGTTGAACCACCCGTTTCCGCAGATTGAATAATGCGGAAATACATCTCAGGAGCACCAAACTCATGCTCCTTTTTTCGTATCAGCGGGATTGATCCTGTGACGATACAAATGCCCACTGCCACCAGATGGGCGATGGTAAATTGCCAATCATTCCCGCATTGGCCGAGAACAATCATAAAATCTCCCAGGGGAACAGCCTCTTTTTAAACCAATTATTCTTAACAACCGTTCTTATGAAGCTATCGATTGCAATCGGATTTTTTTCCAAAAAATCAGTAATTATGAAAACCTACTTTATCGAGTTCGAAATAGAATATATATTTCAGCTGTAAACTCAAAGCTTATTCAGGAAAAGACAGCGGTAGGCCTGCTGTTTGCTTCGACATATCAGCCAATCCACGCATCCAATTATTAAAATCCGCATCGGAAGGGATCTCCAATTTTTTACGCAATCGGTTCTTGCGGACCTGTACCGCCCGGATTGTGACATAGGTATACTCTGAAATATTTTTTGTCGAAAAGTTAAGAAAGGCCATGGCGCAAAACTCCAATTCTGTCGTTCTAATTTTCGGGTCGAGAGATTTCAACGCCTGTATAAACTCCGGATATAATTCGGTAAATAAAGTCAAGAACTCCGGATTATTACTTTTGGCCAAGTCGATTAGATTATTGAATTTATTTTCTCCGATCTGCTCGGTCAGCTCCCTGTTCACTATTTCTGTCTCCTGTAGAGCCAATTCTTTTTGACCCAAAATCTTACGGTTGCGTCTAGCACGCCATACAAAAAACGTAATAGCGATAACGAGAGATACCAGTGCAACTATTGATAACTTAACTGATTTTGAAACCTTGTTTTCGGATTCCTGATCTTTTAATTTTAAAATCAGGTTGAGCACCTGATCGACGACTGCTCTATTTTCATTTTCTAAAGAATCATTGAGCCGGCTAAAGGCCATTTCATAGCGATCAGCTTTGCCTTTATCCAAGTTGGTTGTTCGGTAAAAATCAGCCAGCTCTCGGTATGAATTCTTCATTCCAATTCTGCTACCAGCTGCCCGCTTTTTTGCTAGGCTCTCTTCATAAAAAGCCGCAGCCTTTTTAAAATTCCCTCTCTTTTTCTCCAAAAGGCCTAAGGTGCCATAGGTATTCATAACGACTGGAATTTTATATTTTTTCATGAGCTCCAGCGATTTATCAAGGCATTGCTGCGCTTTCGCGAAATCGCCTCTCTCAATATATAGCCTTCCCAGGTTTTCATAAACTATCTGATAGCGCATGGCCGCATCTTTCTCTTGAAAGACTCTCAGGTTCTTTAATTGGAGTTCGGTATATTTTTGCATAGAATCCAGTTGCCCCATGCGTAGAAAAACGACTGATAAAGATTCATAATTAAACTGGTAGGATTTTATTTGTTTTTCGCCAGTCAGTTTTTTGATCAGCCCCTGTTGTAGACGGAACGCTCGAAGGGCTTGTTGATTTAGCTTGAGTTCGCCATAGGCTCTTCCACGTAAGCGTTGGACTTCGGATTGTATGAAAATTTCATTCTTATAATAGTTTGTGGTTTCAATAAAGTCCAGCTGTTTCAGTCCTTCCTTAAATAACCCTGCAGCCATAAGACCTTCCGCTATATAAGAGCCTGATTTTGCTTTTCCTTCATCATAGTCGGCAGCATTGGCCAAATGAAACGCTTTTATTGCAATCTCAATATACGTCACCAAATCTCCTCTCTTAGCAAATTCCATCGACTTCACTAAGAGAGAATCTACCGTCTGCTTCTGGTGATCGCTTGCGGTTAACTTAGCGGTTGATTTAAGTGTAAATAATAATAAAATTGAAAGTAAAAGGTGCTTTTTCATCTAATAGGTTATCAATTATCAGGTAGTTACTTATTCCTACCATTAAAGGCTATTTGAGCGCTAAACCAGTGCATACAAATCTAAGCATTCCAATACATTAAACCGTCATTAAATTATTCCCAGCAGACCGTTTTTTATAGCGACTTGATTATTTTGATATCCGCATGACGCAGACATGGAAAGTGGTTAAAAATTCAATTTTTCAAAGTGAATCAACCGACGCCCGAGACCAAAGCTTTATTAACAATCGATAATAGTTCATATATCTCAAAGGGTTTGGGAAGAAAGTGGTCGGCACCTGCATTAAGGGCAATGTCCCTACCGTTATAGGAAGCTGAAACGCAAAGAATAAACATCTGATCAAGCTTTTCATAGGCGCGAATCTGTTTAATTAGATCTTCACCATTTAATCCGGGCATTTGTAAATCACAGATAAAAATATCGGGTTTTTCTTTTATAATGTAATCCAGGGCTAACGAACTTTTGCTTTCGCTTACAACAATTGCATCAGTCATACTCAATATCAGTTCCAAAGCCTGCAAAATTAAGAGGTTATCGTCACATAAAAAGATCTTTTTGCTCATCATTTATAACTCATCATTTATAATCTATCATAAAATCTACCATACATTTTTTCTCTTTTTTTGGTATGATGGACGAAAAAAGTTTGACTGATACTATTTCTAAAGAATTATTCTAACCCGCCTGAGCGATATAATACGGCAAGAGGAAAGCTTGATATTTCCATTATTGCATCGTGGCGCCCATCGAAATGTTTTCCCGCTCAACAATTGGATTTCGTTGAATCTGATCGCGCATCCAGTTATTAAAATCTATATCAGAAGCGATATTAAGTTTTTTGCGCAGTCTATTTTTGCGTACCTGTACAGCACGAACCGTTACAAAAGTATATTGTGCAATATTTTTGGTCGAAAAATTCAGAAAGGTCATAGCACAAAATTCCAATTCGCTACTACGGATTTTGGGGTTGATTGACCTTAATGAGGCAACAAAGTCGGGATAGATTTCACTAAACAAAGCCAAAAATTCAGCATTATTGTTCTTCGCCAAAGCAATTAAATTATTAAAGTTATTCCTTTCCATTGGATATCGTTTTTCAGTAAATTTTCGTTCTTATATTTCCGTCCTTTGATAAACCCATTCAATCAATAGCTGACATTATTTTTAGAGGGAATAGGCAATTCGAGTAATTAAACTCGACAGGGCTCAAATGATCCCCGCCGAGTTAATCCAAATATATTATCACGGACCCTCACGCAAATTAGGCCCGAGCGATAATTCATTACAGCCAGCATTCAAAAGTTCTTATCAATATCTTTTTGCAGTGCTTTTATCTAGCAACACCCAAACTGAAATGTCCTCCCTTATTCTGCTTGACAAATATTTGCATTAAAAGAAAGAAACAAAAAAAACCGCCTTTCACATAGATATCACACTTTGTAAAAAACTGAAAAACAAGACATTACCATTACAAAAAAGACATATAATCTAAATCCAAAAATCCGGCGAATGTAATTCTACTCCAAAATCAAAGACCTTCTCATCAAAGAAGGCCTTTGATTTTTCCATTTTCTATAGCTACCACACCCCTATTTGAACTCATCTGCTCATGCGTTTGAGATTAAAATCTTCATCCCCATAAAAAAGCTCGACAGGTGTCTAGTTAATCCTGTCGAGCAATCTTGGCTATTAAACAATTTTTAGTTCAGATAATTTACCAGTTGATCAAGCGGTCGTCATCATCCGCTTGGTCCCAAGATTCTTGGGGATTGTTGGTAGTTGTTGCTGCAGAACCCGCGGCAATCCCTTGTTCCAATTCGATATTTATCGCCTCGATTTTTGGGCTGACATATATATTTTTTGACTGATTTGTTTTCATATTATAATATTTACGCTATTCTGAATACATTTTGAATTTTGAGATCACCTATTGTGTACAGGCAACTTTCTTTCTACCACTTCCAGCCCCAACCATTTTGGTTGCACCCTGCACAACTTGGGTAATTTTAACATTATTAGCAGTAGAGCTCCATGGTACGCTATTGAAAGAGCCTTGGGTCAACAGCAAAGGGAATAATTCTCCACCATTGCTTTTGCTACCATACATAGATACCTCACCAGAACGGCTAATGACCACACGAATAACTGGATTTGTCGAAGTACCAGTCAGTGAATAGACCTGTGGAACAGTTCCCGAACCATAAAGAGATCCATCTGCAAATTGAACGTTTCTTGGAGCTATAGCGATTCCACTTTCAAATTGAATTTCCTGCGTTGCCAATTTTGTTCCATTTACCTCCATATTAAACGAGTTGTCCAGTTGAAGGATATCAAATACAAATCCGTAGTCTGCTCCCGGAGCAGTAAGATCTTTGGTTACTACATATCCTGCTGGTTGAGCTGTTCCATCAACAACAGCTCCTGATCCTGAAGCTGGGTAATTCCAGTTGAGATCAGCTCCACCTGTCACAGGTTGTGTACAAGTTTTGAAATTCAGGTTTAAATTATAGCGTTGTCCTGGCAGGATCGCCAAACCTGAGACAGAAACATTCGATTTGGTTTCCCCATCAATTGTAATTGATCCAAAGTTGAACTGGCCATTGGTCTCGCCGGGATGAATCAATAGTGTTGGATTGCTTGATATTGTCCGCAAGCCAGCGCCCAAAGCTGGGAATTGTACAGCGGTAGTTGACGTAGTACCATTATAGGTTATTACGCCATCTGCCAATTTTAAACTTGCGCTAGGATGCGTAGGATTTATCGTCGGCGAAACCAAATTTGTTATCGCTCCAGTCATTTCTGTAGCCATGCTTAAGTTGGTAGTTACTTCACTATACTGATGTTTCAATACCACGTCCAGATTATTATCACCGGAATGAACCGTTAGATCTTTCTTAAAATACATCAGATCTGCGCTGATATTATCCAAGCTGGCATTCGCTAAATCAGCCTGTGCAGTCACTGCTGGAACAGCAGCTGTACTATTGATCGAATAAGCGACAAAAGTATAGGTCTTTTCAGCTTCCAAAGATATTTCAGCACTGTTGTCGACTGAATTGGTATAGGTTTTTTCAGTCACATAATCACCGTCAGCGTTATACACCACGATTTTATATTTGATGTTAGCCGCCAATGGCGTTCTTTCTTCGGTTACCGCCGCGCGATTACCGGACGAGGCCCGTAACTGGTTGCCATTTGTTACGGACGACTCGCTGGTCAATGTTGCCTCAAAAGAGCTTGAATTTGTTAAAGGGATTACCACAGTCTGGCCTGTCCCCACAGTGTTACCTGCCTTACCTGCTTTCTTAGTTGTTACGATAGGGTTTTCTACGCCAAGTAACTGGATACTGACGCTAGCTTTACCGCTTGCTGCTACACTGTCTTTGCTTTCCTTACAGGAATACAACGATCCACACACCAAAGCCGATAGAACTAATGCTCTCCAGCTTACTTTTGTCTGTGCTTCTAAAATCATTTTTTTTAATTGTTTTTGATGATTAATAAACATTTTAATTAATTCGCTGCAAATATTCAAAAACTTTCTCGAAAAGAAACAATAGACACATATCACAGATATATCACATATTAAATTTCATTTCAAACAGACATATTACACATAATAAGGAAACATATTGTCATATAAAAAAATAACGTTACAACACATAAAATCATGGAAGATAAAGACAGTTTATTTTTGCTAATAATTTTGACAAAAACGCAAAAACTAAACACAAAATACTGTTTATCAAGTAATTACAAATAATGTGATAGATCTGTGATAAATATGTGATATATCCGTAGTACTGTTATCTTTTTATTCTAGATTATCTTTGAAGCAACAGTTTCGATCAATATAGATCGCTCAAAGCTATATCCAACTTAGGAGAAATCATTGTTTGGCTAATTATTTAAATGAAGAGAAATTAATAGAAGACACTAACTATATTAAATCGACAAAAACAGTACTAGCAACTGAAAATCCGAACTAATAAAAGGCATTTATCTGCTGTATGCTCCTGTTTTAATTCATGATAAAACGCTGGGCCATGTATAAATAAATGTTAAGCATAAACCAAATAAAAATATACACATGAAAAAGAGAACTGAAAAAAAGATTTACGTGAAACCCGTAATCGAGCAGTTACAGGTGGTAATGGAAGAAGGTGTGGCTGCAGGATCGGTAGGATCGGCGCAACCCGGAGGCGGAAGCGGAGTTAATGAAACTGACTGGAATAATGGCGGATCAGAAACCCAGGACCCAAGTGGTGAATGGTGGAACTAATACCAATCAAAAATTATTTATAACAATTATGAAAACAATGTATCAGACCATAAAGATAAAACTAGCCTTTTTTATTCTTCTAACAATTGCCGTATCCTGTAGTAAGGAGAAAGGTGAAAATACTATTGAAGCAAATAAAGGGATAAAACTGGCTTTAACAGAAGCCCAATTCGCTGGAGATAATATATCTGTGGCGAAGGCTTCAGCAAAGGCTAGCGCGGCTAAACCGTTAACGATCACTCAAGAAGTTCAGTCGGGGCCGTTTACCATTACCGCAGAACTTACAGAAAATACCGCAAGCAGCAGCGGACTTAAAGCATCTAGCAGTAAAAAGGCTGCAACGTCGTCCTTGTCTTTGAGAGGTCCGGTTACCTATCGGGTAGTAGCCTATGAAACTGACGGTACCTATATCGACCAGAGCGTTGGTGACGCTGCCGATTCAACCCAGGTATTTTTTGGAGATAAATTGATCGCAGGCAATAAATATACCTTTGTTATCTATTCATTGGGTTCTACGACCACCCCTCCTCCTGCTGCTCCAACAACAAACCTATATACTGCAGGTACGGTTAATTTCGATTTTACCGGATTTCAAGAGAATGGAAGTGACTTAATGTACGCCATCGAAAAAGATGTCACCATCCTTGGTAACAATACTCCTACACCATTGACGGCGCCATTGCAGCATATGTTTACCCGTGTCTCTCTTCTTGTCGACAATAGCGATGCTACGGGTACTTTTGGTACTGCAAACTATCTAAAAGGAGGTTATCTTTCAGAAGTTCCGGTTCAAGCTGAATGGCTTTCACCTTTCGCTGATGCCACTGTCGACCTAAGTACTGGCGAAGTCGTAGCGGCAGTTAATGAGAGTAATGTACCTCCTATTGCAAATCTTAATGCAACAGCCCGTACTTTTATCGTCAACCAGAATAGGTCAAATACCTTTTCAATTGCATTAACGATACCAAGTGGCCAGATCAAAATCGGTCATGATGTCAATGCACAGGCAGTAAGCTTTAATTTTTCAAATACGGGCCTAGGTTTAAAACCTGGTTTTTCCTACACCATGAAATTGCGATTTAACAGCGACCGTTACGTCAATGCGCTTAATGTAACTAGAAGCGCTACTGCTGCTGATGCGCGCTATGCCGTAATTGGTGGCCATCGTTGGGATCGCTATAACCTTGGTGTAGCCAATGTAAACCCTGCAACCAACAATCCTGATGCAAATCCTTCGGTACAGGCCTTATATGGTAATTACTATCAATGGGGCCGTCAAGTACCTGTAGCAAATGCTTACAGTGGCGATGGCGCGATAGCGGGATGGAATACCACACCTGCTGCAGATGGTTCATGGAATAATGGCACGGCAGCTGCTCCAGTGAAAGCAGCATTAGACCCATGTGGTACAGGAGATAGAGTCCCTAGCCAAGCTGAATATACTCGTTTAGGAACTTATACCCGCCATACCGTCATTGGAAACTGGATTACTTTTAATGGTAACATTACAGTTGGATTATCTGACTTTACGGCCGCACATATTATGACCAGTAGAAAGAGCAGTGACATTAAATTAAGCTTTCCTGCTAATGGTCACAGAAGTCCGACAACAGGAGCCCAGCTTATCCGCCAAAGCTCCGCAATTTATTGGCTAAACACTGCAGTCGGTGGTAATGATTATGCGTTACACGGACGTGGATTCCAAAGTGGTTCTTGGGATACATCGAATTATCTTAAAAATGCAGGTTATCCGGTACGCTGTATCCAGGATAAATCATAAATAAATCAAAAATTTTATAAGTAGTCATTCTATTAATCCCTATTTGACTAGAAATCTCCTATTGAAAAATAGGAATCAATGCTCGGCTGGTTTTTCCAAGCCGGGCTTTTTCTCCTATAGTTTATTCTCGAAAGTAACACAAGACCGCGCTAACATAGCCACTAGCGAAACAAAGCCAGAGAAAATCAGAAGTGATACAGTTTGTTAAGGTATGAAAACAGAAAGTAGAGGTACCCAAATAACCAATCAATATTTATTATTTTTGGATAGACACATCGATGATGTCATACAGGGGCGCACGATGGAATTTATGGAGATCAACACGATTGCGCGTGAGCTGGCCATTTCACACAAACATCTTATTTATATCCTCCAAAAAGAGAAAGGGAAGCATCCCAGTTACTTCTACAACCTGAAAATTATAAGCAAAGCAAAAGAAATGCTCAGCAACTCACCGCTATCCATCGCTAAAATTGCCTTTATACTTACCTACGATGCCTCCAATTTTTCAAAGTTATTTAGAAAATGGACCGGGGAGACTCCTGGAAATTTTAGAAAAAGTCACATGCCCATCCTTATCAAACCAGCCGCACGAAACTAGCGCACAAAAAAATACAATAATCCGACTAGCATAACTGATTCATTTTTTCAAAACCTTTAGATTTTCAACTGGCCATTATCGGACAGTCCGCGCATCCAAGTATTGAAATCGACCTCCGAAGGTATATTAAACTTCTTTCGCAACCTATTTTTGCGGACCTGTACAGCCCTTACTGTCACATAGGTATATTCGGAAATATTTTTTGTTGAAAAATTAAGAAAAGCCATCGCACAAAACTCCAGTTCAGTCGTTCTGATATTAGGATCAAGTGTTTTCAAGGATTGGATGAACTGCGGATAGAGTTCAGTAAATAAGATCAGGAACTCCGGATTATTGCTTTTGGCCAGATCGATCAGATTATTGAATTTGTTTTCGCCAATTTGTTCAATAAGTTCCCGATTCAATGATTCCGTTTCGTGCAGCGCCTCCTCCTTTTGGCCCAGAAGCTTACGGTTATGCCTTACGCGCCATATAAAAAATGTAATGGCAATAACAAGTACCACTAGGATGATTACAGAGACAGTCACTGATTTTGAAACCTTGGTAGTGGCTTCCTGATCTTTTGCTTTCAGAATCAGGTTTAGTGCCAGATCGATAACCGCTCTATTTTCGTTTTCCAGAGAATCGTTGAGCCGGCTAAAAGCCCGTTCGTATGCATCGCCTTTCGCTTTATCGAGCTTGGTCTCTCGATAAAAATCAGCTAAATTTCTGTAAGCATTCTTCATTCCATTTCTCTCACCAGTCGTCCGCCTATTCGCCAAGTTCTTTTCGTAAAAGACCAATGCCTGTTTATAGTTTCCTTTTTGCTTCTCCAGATTAGCCAAGAAAAGATAGGTATTAGAATATTGAATAATATTATATTTAGTCCCAATTTCCAGGGATTTATCAAGGTAGTGTTGCGCTTTGGCAAAATCGCCCTTCCTCACATACAATTGCCCTAATTGATTGTAAACCCCCAGATAAATTTGCGCATAATTCTTTTCATCAAAGCCCTTTAGTCCATCCAGTTCCAGCTCAGTATATTTCTGGACGGAATCAAGTTGCACCAGATTATCGAAAACAGTAGATAGGTTTCCATAAGTATATTGATAAGATATTTTTTGCGCTTGCCCCTCCAGATTCTTGATGACCCCTAATTGCAAATAATACTCGCGGATGGCTTGCTGGTTCAATTTAAGATATGTATAAGCTCTTCCCCGCACCCGGTGGACTTCAGATTGCATGATGGCTTTTTCTTTATAATAGTTTGTGCGCTCAACCTGTTCAAGGTGCTTTATCGCCTCCTTATATAACCCTACATACACAAGTGCATCAGCCATCGAAAAATGAGCCCGTGCTTTTCCTTCGTCATAATTATATCTATCGGACAAATTAAGCGCCTTGATTGCCATCTCCAATTGTGGTAAAAATTTACCTTGGTTCTGAAGTTCTTTTGCTTTGCTTACAATCGAATCAATCTCCTGCTTCTTGTTATCCTTGGCAATCGTCTGAAGCGTCAATAGGCATAAAATAAAAAATAAAAGTGGTTTCCTCATTAAATCATAGGTTGTTAACTCAAAAGGTTACTATTGTCACTATCCTTTTGTGTGCTAAAAATAGGATTTTTATAACAAATTATACTATCGATTTCAATAAACACAAAATAAAGTTTCCAGCATTTTCTTGATAACAAAATCTGCATGGGACGCTATGTTCGTTCTTATCACGAAAATAGACCTGATCCCAACTCTGTTTATGAAAACCTTTAATCGTCTTAAAAACACGCTCGGAATGAATCATCAGTTTCTTAAAAAACTCCTCTTTCGGTTCGCGATGATTGTTCAATATCTGACTTAGCGACACCGGTATAATATCCAAATCTTGCGCAAACTCCTGTTGTTTTCGTAGAAATCAAGCCCAATATATCTCTTTCCCTTGAATCGTCAATTTTAATATTTCAAAAGCAGCTTCTTCATTCCAGTCAAAGAAATACCTATCCGCACCCAAGTGTTTGAAATCACTTTTCAAAACCGGAGCAATTTCGATTAAATAGGACTGACCCCTAGCTACTTCGACAACATTCACAATAATAAGATAACTAAAAAAGTTTACAGTATCCGTAAACTTTTTTAGTTATCTTATTGAATAAAAATGAATGGAGACTAATTTATCAACTCACCTTTGTATGGCTCTGGCTAGAGCTTTTCGATCTCTTTGGCAAACAACTCAATAGCTTTTTGGTACGCACCTTCTGTTATACCCTTGGCATGGCCTTCTGCCAAACCTTTGAACCTGAAATAGCTATACTGAAGAACCTATCCCAAATCTAATCAAATTTTATTTTAAAATGCCGAAGATTTTTATTGTTTTCAGCGTTTCATTGAGCGTGATATCCAGAATAAATTTAACACCCTATAGTCATCACCAGCTCTTTTACTTTGAGTTAAGGCTTCGTTAGGTAAATTGATTCTCTAATATTTCCTTAGGGATCCACAATCACCATATAAACTATAGCGCTAAATGGAAAGTCTTTCATAACGACTCATTTTTGTACATCGTTATTTCAGAGAGAAACGTTTTTAGCCTCAATCACACGTTCATATACAAGCAAAGCCGCAGCCAGATCTTCTATCGCTAATCCCGCCGATTTAAATAAAGTAATTTCCTTCAAAGATGATCTTCCCATAATCTCGCCACAACAAAGTTCTTTGATATCACCCTTAATGCTGTCAGGATCCAGTACACCTGTTGCAATTGGAATTACAAGTTCTCCCGTCTCGTGGAGCGCTCCCGCGCGCGAATCCACAAAGATGCTACTTTTAAGAATAGCGTTATCATCTACTTCGCGTGTTTTAGGCGTATGGGATCCAATCAGGTCCAGATGTGTACCGGCTTTTATCCACTCTCCTTTGACCAAAGGTTCATGACTTAGTGTCGCACAGGAGATCACATCTGCCCTAGGTACAGCTTCTTCCAAATTATCGGCATAGGCAACGTTACTAAATCCTGCCTGCTGCAAGTTGGCTACCAAATCTGTACCTTTCGATGCATTTCTCGTCCAGATCAAAATTTGGTCATACTCACGCACAACAGAATGTGCTTGCACAAGATGTTGTGCAACTTTCCCGCCGCCAACAATTAACAAGGTTTTTGAGTCTTCCCGCGCTAAATAAGAGGCCGCTAAAGCAGAGGTACAGGCTGTTCTTCGCGAGGTAAGCCCTGCGGCATCCATCTGAGCTAAAAATTCTCCAGTGACTGCATCCAGCAAGGTATATAAGGCATGGATTGCCGGTAGTTTTTTGTTATGATTACCGGGAGCGACAACAACCTGTTTGATTCCGATATAAGTATCCGTCCAAGAGGGCATCAAAATAAGCGTATTTTCACTTCCCTCTTTGTTTTGATAAAAGTGATGATGCCGAACAGGCATCGTAAACGTCGATTGAAAAATCTGCCGCAGCGCTTCAATCAATTTATCATATTTAAGCACTGCATCAACCGTCTCTTTATCAATTATTTTCATATTTTCAACAGCATATGGTAAAATCATAAACATAGTGAATAATTAGCCCTTCACATCCTTATAAACTAACCATTGATCACCGTTTTTTACCCAAAGCGTCGCAAATGCTTCATAAACAATGCGACGCTGCTATACCTTTTTACAATCCTCCCGCGGGTGGTCCAGATGAATTAACTGCAGCCACATTTGTCAGCTTTACTTCCACCTCAAATGTTCCCTCCATCAGGACACGAAAGCCAAAAACTGGGTTAATATTATGGTTAGGATGTCCATCCATTGCTGCAAAGCGCATCGGTATACGGTAATAAATATTGTAATCCCAATTTGTCTTACCATCATTAAATTTTGTGAGCGGAAACGGAGCCACTTCATAATCACATACCAATGCAGTATTCGTTGCAACAACCGGATTAAAACGGACGTGTGATTCAAACGTCGGACGATCTCCCCGTTTGATCACTTGACCAGCACTTGGATCCCATGCACGACCATTTTTATCGACAACTTTTAAGATTACACGTGCCCCCTCGTCAGAGACTTTGGTACAGGTCAATTTGATATTACTATTATAAGCCGGAGTAAATGTTTCAGCGGCATTAGAGCCTGTCAATGAAGCATAAGTCAACTCGAAAACATCCTCCAAAAAAGGTTCGATGACATGGATCTCCGCAAAGGATTTATAGATCTTAGTACCTTTGCGGTTCGTTGCCTGCAAATCAAAAGTATAGACCCCTAGTGGTAAATTTGCAGATGCGCGATTAAAACTAATCTGTCCGCTAATGGGGCTAAATTCCATCGGAGTTACCTGCTTGGTTTCCCGCTTTGCTCTCAGCAGAGCGACCGTTGTATCCGTTGCCGCATTGAAAGTCATGCCTTCCTTAAAAACTTCAATTTCGTACATTTTTGAGAATTCCTCAGGTGCAGGCTCCCCCGTCAACTTATTCCGCAGGTTTAACATTTTAAATTCAAATGGCGGAGTCGATCCATCTGCATTGATCCGATCCGAAAGTGTGAGCGTCATCCCACGCTTACAATAGATCACACTGTCCCGATAGCGAATGGTATCACTTAAAAACCCTTCCTCTATTTTTGAACAGGAGGAGATGATTATACCGATCATTATTCCCAATAGGATCGTGTACCTCGTTATAGTATTCATTTTCATTAGCGTATATTTTTTTAAACCCCTCCCCATTAGTTAGAAGCCATTTTTTCTTTATTAAAAAATAAACGATGATCACCGTGCAACACGTGTATCACACCCGTAGTCGTGATAATTCCTGAGGTCTGTACATCTACACGCACATCCCGCTCTGCTTCCGGAATCGCATTCTGGTTTGGTTCTTCCGAATCCAGCGTTCCATTCACTTTCGTATAATATAAATAATCAACAAAATCAACATAAGAGCTATAATCTCTCGTTCGTCTCAATCCCAACTGAAATCGAACAGCAGGCATAGGGCCAAACAAATTGGCAAAGTATGCACCATTCACATCCAGCTTATTACGCTCGATCTTTCCTTTAAACATATATATCTTCAGCGAATCCAATCTTTTTGGATCAATATCATCAATGCTAAAGGAAATATTTTCATCGCCCACCTCAGCGATACGCTGTTGTTTTTTAGCACTCACATACTCCGCTACCCCCCAATTTGTTGTCGCATAAAAGGTGATATCACTGTTCACCAGCTCTTTTAAGTTCGCACGATCAATGATCCGCACCAAAGAATCAAATTTTGGATGCGATGCCAGATAATCATAGGTGGTCATATTTACTTTCGCTTGATGAACACCGCCGTCGTTGATGTAATCGTTTTTCGAGCATGAGGTCAATACCTGAAAAAACAATAGGGCAAATAATAGATATGCACAGGTCTTTTTTATGATTGTAGTCATTATTTCTAAAGATTTTAAGTTGCTAATGATGTCATTAAATCTTTCCACGCCAGTATTCGGTCTGAACCAAAAGTCTATTCTCGCTAAATAAACGAGGATCTACTGGCCAGAAAAAACCACCTTGTTTAAACCTGGCCTCGCTCAGCCAAGTGATATGATCCGAGTAGGCCCGCGTGCGAATCATATCGAAAAATAGATGACCTTCCAGATACAGTTCTTTTCCGCGTTCGATCATATATTCTTTCATCACTTCCGTTTTGGCCAGCCCCGGTTTTAACAGACTCGAAGGATCAGCGCCATAGCGTGTTCTTGATGCATTGATGATGGTAATTGCACGATTGGGATTATTTTGGTAGAGGGCTATTTCCGCCTGCAGCAATTTGATATCGCTCAATCTAAACAAAATCAAATTATTACTATTATAAGGTTCAAGTTGCTGTCCCGGGTTCCGAAAGACAATATTGCTATATTTAATACATACCGGTTTATCCGTCGTATAATTGACAAAATTATTTTTGAAGCGTACATCCAACGTATCAAGACCTCGGGTTTGTACAGTTTCCCAGACCCATTGCCTGATATCTTCATGCCAGACCCAATCCTCTTTCTCTTCGATCTTGTAAAAATGACTGCTTAAATAAGCCGGTTTGGTAAAAAAATCGGCTGTTGCAGCATAGGTCGGAATATAGTTATTATTCAAAAATTTCATCCCAATATGTGCGCTCGATCCTTCTAAGGTATTTTCACTGACATTTAGTTCAAAAATACCCTCACTCGATCTTCCTTTAAAAATATCCGCATATTTGGCGGTATCTGCAAGTGTATACCCACCTTGCGCGAGCAAGGTATTGATGGTCGTATCAGCACGCGTTACATCATCCATTATCGGTGTATTTGATGCTAGATCTGTTGTTGTCGCCCGCCAAAGATACAGGTGTGCCATTAGCGCATAAGCCGAACCTCTATTTGCTGTAACAGCGCGTTCTGCCGCTGTTTTATAGCCCCAACTCAATAAGTCTATTGCATGACGGCAATCCTCCTCGATCTGTTTCATGACCTCAATGCGGGAGCTACGCCCCAGATGAGGTGCACTGATCGGATCGTCATATGCCGCTGTAACAAGGGGCACATCACCCCAAATTTTGGTCAACATGAAATAAGAAAAAGCCCGAATAAAATAAGCTTGTCCCATAATTTTTTTTCGGAAAGCCTCCGGATCTGCCTGTTCTAAAATCAAGATATCATTCGATACCAAAGGCATTTCTTTGAGAATGATATTTGACATGGCTATTGTTTTATAAAATACGGTCCAATTGCCATAAGACTGTGCAAAATAATTGCTGGTCCAATTTCCTTTTCCAATTTCCGGGTGACTGTAGCTATCCCGATTGATACCGATATAAATATCCGGCGTCATGTCCCCGTAGATATAATACCGATTTCCAACGCCATAAAAACCATCCATCAAGGCATTTCTCAACAGCGCATAATTACCCGCTATAGCAGTTTCTCCTGCTTTTGGATCTTTCCAATACACCTCTTTATAGGTGGAATTTCGAGGCTCTTCTTCCAAAAATTTGTTGCATGACATCGTGCTCAAGCCGATAGCGACAAGAAGAACCCATTTCCAATAATTGATTATAAATAATGTTTTCATGACTCTCTAATTAAAATTGTAACTCTACACCAAAGGTGAACTTCCGCGGGATAGGATAACCATTACCTTCATATTCGCCATAATAATTTACAGCCTCGGCATCCGGCAATCTTTTCGAACGCTGGAACATCAGTAGATTATCGACGATACCATACATCCGAATACTTTTCATTCCCCATCCCGATACTAAACGATTAGGCAGACTGTACGAAAGACTCACACTTTTCACTCTGAAATAGTCGCCTTTATCCATGAAAAATGTTTGACCAGCAACAGTATAATAACGCCAAGACCCTAAAGGGTAAGCCGGATAATCTGCGCGATCACCCGGCTGTCGCCAGATATTGATCTTACTAAAATCTGGTGTCGCATACTGCGCAAAACCACTGGTTGAATTGGTTGCTGCACCATTCTCAAATAGGTCCGATTGATACAGATTGAGCACATCCCTGTCGAACAAAAAGGTGAAAAGTACCCCAACATTAAAATTCTTCCAGGTCACATTATTTGTCCAACCACCCGTGAATTTAGGGTTTGGATCACCCAGCGGAAGTTTGTCAGGGTTGATGCCATCATTGAACGGATCGATCATGTAGTCTCCATCCACATCTCTGATCCACATATCACCCGGCGCATAGGGGCTTCCACCAGCATTAAAACGGTCACCTGTCAGAGGATTGATCGGAATATCGTTCAGTGTTGAGTAGATTCCTAAAGTTTGGTACAAGTAGAAGGTATTGATCGGGCTACCCACCGATAGAATATGGGCTTTATCAAAACGGGAACCGGCGACCACCAGATCCCGGCCCGAATTAGGAAGATTCATAATTTTATTCCGCACATAGGAAACATTCAGGCGACTGAACCACTGAACAGGGCTGGTCCTTGGAAGCGGATTGGCCATCAAAACTACCTCCGCACCATAATTACGTACGCCCACCGAATTGGTCAATGCGCGGTCATATCCGGTTGTAACAGGGAGGGCCACGTCAAATAAAGATTGTTTATTTTCCTTATTAAAAACGTCCAGTGCAAAAGAAAAACGACCGTTGGCAATCTCTCCGTCCAGACCAATATTCCATTGCGTAGAGCGTTCCCAGCTGATATTAGGCTGCGCCACCCCATCCACCAGATTAGGTGTGATGGCGGTAACACCATTATAGGAAGTTGCATTGTCATTTCCCCAAAAATTTCCAGCATTGACCCTGTAAAGATTATACTGTAGATAATTATTTCCTGGCAATCCACCTGTTGTGCCCAAACTGGCACGGAGTTTTAACATGGAAAACGGGGACTGCCCGTCTTTCATAAAAGATTCTTCCGAAATGAGCCATGCAGCCGATGCGGAAGGAAAATACCCCCACTTATTGCCCTTCCCAAAACGAGATGATCCATCGCCACGTATACTGGCTGATAGTAAATACCGCGAATCATAGTCATATGCGAGCCGCGAATAAAAAGAAGCCATGCTGTAAGCCTGATAATCCGAAAAAGCCGTTAGATAACGTTGCTGAAATCCTTGTATGACTTTAATTTGGTCCGAAGCACCATTCGAAGCACCAGCCCCTACTGACCGGTATTGATTATATTCCAGATCACTTCCCAAGATCATGCTCAGGTTATGTTTATTAACTTCTTTATTATAACTAAAATAATTAGAAGACAACACGTTGACTTGGTTATCGGAAAAGACATCCTGTCTGTTGCCGGTAAAATTAGCCACTGACGAAGGTGTGCTGACATCACGTCTACTGTTTGAATAGATATAAGAAGTTTGGGACGTAAATTTCAGTGCTTTTGAAAAATCATACCCAAGATTCAGGTTGAATGTAAATTGATTGCCCGTATTTACATCCGAATCATCGTTATACATTCCGAGGAGATAATTTTTTCGCGTCTCGCTCAGGTTAAAATAAGATGCCGGCGTGTATCGAGCCGTCACACCCACTCCGCCACCGCCAGCCCGGGTACGTTCTGTTCGCGAATAAGCAACAATCGGATTGATCATCAAGCGTTCATGCAGTGCTTTGGACATTAAATTCAACCGTGTTGAATAGCGCTTAAAACCTGTCGCTTTGACAATTCCCTTCTCATCATATAATCCGGCACTGAAACGATAATTAGATCCGCCCGGGCCGCCGCCACTCAAGCTCAGATCGGCATTGTTCACCATTCCTTTCCGGTAGTACATGTCCTGCCAATCGGTTGATCCATTAAAAGCCGGGTTTAAACTATCCGTAAGCAAAAAAGATATATTTCTATTATCGATATCGGGACGATATTGCTGTAATTCTTCCAAGATGCGCATTTTTTGCCTTCTCTCTTCCGCTCCCAATGCCACATCCCGCAACTCGGGGCGTTGTGTCAATCCCGTATAGGCCGAAACCATCACCTGTGGCTCCCGGCTGATACCTTTTTTGGTCGTGATCAGGATCACACCACTGGAAGCTCTTGATCCATAGATTGCAGCAGCCGAAGCATCTTTCAACACATCGATACTTTCGATGTCCTGTGGATTTATTCCAGCGATAAAATTTGTACCCGTTCCCGTTACCGGAGAAGTGTACTGTTGTGGTGGTTGCGGAACACCATCAACGACATACAAGGGTGCATTTCCGACACTAAATTCATCGTACTCCCGATTTAAGCTTGTATTTCCACGTACTTGAACCGTGGGAGATGCGCCGGGTTCGCCAGTAAAGTTCTGGACATTTACCCCCGATAAACGCCCCTGAAGGAGTTGGTCAAAACTTGCCGCTGGAAGGTTCGCCAATTCTTTTCCTGAAATACTAGAAATCGCCGCGGTAGCTTTCTTTCTGGAGACTTTCTGATAACCGATGACAACGGTTTCATCTAAGGTGGAAAATGTCGTGTTCAATTCAAAATTGAGTGGCGATTCCGAACCGACTTTTAGGCGCTTTGATTCATATCCAATCAAGCTTGCCTCGATAACATCTCCTGGCTTTGCTACCATCGTAAACCCTCCTTTGCTATTGGTTTGTGCACTGATCTGCGTGGACAAATTTCTCAGCGTAGCTCCTACCATTGCACTTCCCGAAACATCCCGAACCACGCCTGTTACCTGTTGCGCAAATAAATCAAACGAAAGGAAAACCACGAGGACCAATAAAAGACCTGCGTTTTTCATAATTAATTAATTTGGTTAATTGATATTAGTTGTTAATAGATATTCGAAGATAAAGTAGAAGCAGGTCTGATTTCAATCCGAATTTAACCAATCACACTTCGATTGTGACCAAAAATCTAGCATGGGAAAGAAATAATAAAGGGGCACTTCGCCAAGCAAAGTACCCCTCAAAATTTTTAGTATATATTGCAATTATTTCAATGTGACATCCAGATAAACCGAGTGTCGTCCATAGGTATCATAGAATGGTTTAAAATCAACCCCATCGATCTTGAACGCTAAACGTTGTGGGTCGCCGGTAATAGACTTGCTGATATCTTTCGCATCCAGCGTCACTTTACGCCAATCTTTTCTCGCCTCGGATTCTTGAGCCGCTAACAAGATCGGACCATAAAATAAGCTGGCAATATTCTGTTGATCCATGACCGGATCTAAATGAAATTGGAAAGGCATTTTCAGCGTAATGCGATCGCCATTCTTCCAGTTGCGGCTCAATTTCAAATAAGTACCCGGCTCTGCCTTTACTTTTTGATCTTTACCGTTGATCGTTACATAAAATCCTTTGGTTGCCCAACTCGGTACACGGACATGAAGATCAAATTTGCCGTTCCCTTTTATGGTCAGCTCAGTCTCGTCTTGTTTTGGAAAGCTCGTTTTCTGCACTACGGTCACTTGACGTTCAGTCCATTCCAAAGTAGAAGGAATAAATAGATTGACATATAAAGCCTGATCATCCTTGCTTTTAAAATAAATACTATTTTGCAATTTGGTACTACTTTCAATTGCGGTACCATTACAACAGGTAAAGCCCGTCATATTGGGATTACCAAATTGCTTGATCGCACCGGGCCTTAACGGTACATGGTACGTATTGGCCGGGGTATTTTCGGCAACAGAAGCCAAAATATGGTTATACAATCCGCGTTCGTAGTAATCCATATATTCGGCGCGTTGATCAAAAAGAAACAAGTTGCTCGTTAATTTAAGCATATTATAGGTCGCACAGGTTTCATTCTGTCCACCTTCGGAAAAACCATTTTCATATAAGGTGGCTGGTTCTGCGGTAAACACCTCTGCATTGGCCGGATTGCGCGCACCGGCAACGCCACCTATGCTGTACATGTAATCATTGACAGCTTTGTACCAAAAATTGTCTGCTACCCGATAGTATTCCGGAAGATTGGACACCTGATATAGCTCGATACTACCCACAATTTGTGGAATATGCTGATTGGCATGCAACCCACGAAAAGTATCGACATTTTTCGCCAATCCATGTGTATGCTGCGCATTGCCAAAGAACATATCGATATTATCAAACAATTGCGCTGTCTTCAAATAATGGTCCTTATGGGTGATGCGGTACAGATGTGCCATTGTCTCATTCATTCCTCCAAATTCGCCAGCTATGTATGTATTCCATACTTTTATCAGCGTATCTTTAGGCAATTGACTAAGACGCGCATGCACCCAGTCTGCCATTCCTGTTGCCACTTGAAGGGCCTTTTCATTGCCACTTACTTCATAGATATCAATTAATCCGGCCAAAATTTTATGCAAGGTATAGTAAGGAGCCCAGACTTGCGTTTTCTGCCCCCCGTATTTCGCACCCTTTTCCAACATTATAAATTGATCGGGCGGATACGCGCTGATATAGCCTAAACCCCAATTCCAATAATCCGTACGGATACCTTCGTGGCTCAGATCCGAGTCATAGGTTGATCTGCCCGGACCATAAGGTACAGCTGTCGGATCCGCCACTGCCACAGCTCCTGCTTGCTGCGGTTTACCCGACAATTGTGCCAGTTCGTAAAGCGTATTGACCATATAGGTCATTTTCTCTGCGAAATTTGCCTGCAAAGTTTTATCATATCCCGTACTTGCATAAGCCTGTGCGATAGCCGTCAAATAGTGACCTGTTGCATGTCCTCTAAGTTTGGTGTCCTGACTATCCCATACCCCTAAAGGTTTAGCCCCTTCAGGCTGCGGTTTACCAAATGCATCACGAAACATATAGAGAAAAGAATTGGGATCAGTGGCCGCCAAGGTCTTGATAAATTTATTCCGATTTTCAATAAATTTTGTTTCTTGATTTTGCGCATCAGCTTGCAAGGAAACCTGACTAAGATCAAAAGCTGCTAATTTCAAACGTGGTGCAGTAGTCTTATTGCCCCCCTTAACAGTTACGATCGCTTTAGGCTGTAAATTTGTTCCGGGAACTCGTCCTGTAATCGTATATCGGCCAGCTTCCAAGACCGTACTGTTGTCGTTTGGCGAAGGCCACAATACCCTGACTTTAGGGCCAACCATCTCCTCTTTATATATTCCCTTTACATAACTTGGTAAACGTGGTAAATCTCCCAATGCTGTTTCCACCTGCACATCTGGCACAGCAACTAAGTAAGCATTATAGAGTTGCGTTTGGGTCAATGGAAACTCAGGTAAGTTATCCTCCACTTTGGTCACATTTACGGAGCGATTACTTACTCCACGTTGCGAATTGGTATAAATTCCAGTAAGCTGATTTTTACTTAACGGAACACGATAGATCCGAAAATCATGCAACATACCATCCAATGTCGGCGATCCTGCCAGCAGTGATTTTCCAATATACAACTTATTCTTATCGCCGGATGATCCAAACACTTCGGTCAACTCACGCGGGATCTGCTGCGATTCACCAACAGGCACAGCATCCACATAAGTCATCATCTTCTTAGCTGGAATATCCACCACAATGGTCAAGTAAACCCACTTATTCAACAGTAATGCTGGAGAAACAGCACCTTTTTGATTATTTTTGCCTGCAGTAATTAAACTTTGAAAACCATCTTGAAGGTTTGTTCCAAAAGGAGCGGCAAAGAAATGTTTATGCACATCCTTTCCAAAGTCAAAAAAAACTTGATCTTTTTTTTCCGAACGAAGATACACCCAGCCCGAAATACTCAACGACTCCATATCGGTTAGTGCGTCAGCAGGGATTTGGATAAAATCATTTTTCTCACCCGATAGTGACAGCACTTTTCCAAACCGCTTGTCATTGATAAATGAAACATCCCGACCAGCTATAGCATGCAAATTATTCCGAGACCAATCTTTCAGATTTCCATCAAATACATATCGTGCGATCATTCCCGTTTCTCCGATTCCATCCAATATCTGATCACCACTTTGCGCCTGCACTGTGCTGCCCCCTTTAGATAGTATCGTGACAATGAGGATAAAACGTAAAAAAACTTTATAACTTTTCATTGATGTATCATTACTGTGAGCTCGCAAGCTCGGTTTAAATTCTATTTTAGCTTAAACGGCAAGCAAGAAGATTTGAACAGTTTATATCTTCCTAGACGATCGGCATGACTGTACGATGTTCTTGCTTCCGTTTGAGAACTCTTGCTCATCTTTATACCTTCGTTAATAAGTATTCCAAGCCGGGGGCTCTACCCCGAGCAAGTGTTTCACGAAATAATCGCGACGTTTCTTTTCTCCAAAATCACCACCAGAAGCATGTCCCATTCCCGGAACCATAATGAAATCATGATCTTTACCATGTTTGATCAACTGATTGACAAACTGGTAAGTCGAGGCAGGATCCACATTATCATCCAATTCACCCACGATCAATAGCAACTTCCCTTCTAATCTATACGCATTTTCGATATTAGAACAAGCGGCATATTCAGGTCCTATTGGCCAGCCCATCCATTGTTCATTCCACCATATTTTATCCATACGGTTATCGTGACAGCCACAAGATGAAACCCCTACCTTATAAAATTCAGGGTGAAACAAAAGAGCGCCAGCAGAAGACTGTCCTCCGGCAGAAGTACCATAAATACCGACTTTTTCGATGTCCATAGATGGATATTTAAGCGCGGCAGCCTTCATCCAGGCAATGCGATCGGGAAAACCTGCATCTTTTAGATTTTTCCAGGCCACATCTTGAAATGCTTTCGAGCGATTAGATGTTCCCATTCCGTCAATCTGCACCACGATAAACCCCAGTTCAGCAAGCTCGGCGAGTCCCGAAGGATTAGCTGAAAATGATTTCGGAACAAAGGCGCTATGTGGGCCTGCATAGATATATTCGATTACAGGATATTTTTTATTCGGATCAAAATTTCGTGGACGGACAATAATACCCCAGATCTCTGTTTTACCATCTCTAGCAAGCGACTTAAACACTTCAGGTTTGCGCCATGCCGTAGCCTCCAAATCCGAAATATCTGCTTGTTCCAGATTCATGACGACCTGTCCGTCAGCTACCCGACGTAATACGGTCTGCGGAGCCTCGTCAACGCGAGAGTATAGATCGACAAATAAAGAATGATCAGGATTAAATGTTGCCTGATGATTGGCTGGTTCCGGAGTAAGTTCTTTCAAGCCCTTGCCATCAAAACCAATTGCATAATAATGGATTAGATACGGATCCTCATCCTTATTCATGCCACTTGCCTCGAAAATAATCTTTTTGTTATCCTCATCCACGTTGACAACTTTACGCACCACCCAATTTCCTTTGGTAATCTGCTGTTTCAATGTCCCCGTTTTAGCATCAAATAGATACAGATGATTCCATCCATCACGTTCCGAAGCCCAAATGATGTCCGCTGTTTTTTTGAGATCATTGCGGTATTTCTTTCCGCTATAATCAATAAATGTAGCACTGCGTTCTGAAATAATGGTTTTCGTTTTTCCGTCCACAGCACTCAATTCCATCACATCGTACCGTTGATGGCCACGCTGGTTATATTCAAATGTGATTCCACTATTATCCGCCTTCCATACCAGTGCAGACAATGAAAACTGATTCGCTACCTGAGCAGGATCTACCGTTATCACCCGCCCCCCGATGACATCAATAATCGTTGGATAATATTGTGACAAAGCATCTCCAGGTTTATTATAGTCTCTGGTCTGTAATTTAGGTTGCAATTGATCTGTCGGCGAAGACTCCAATAAAGTCAATTGTCTGATTTCAGCCTTCCTCACTTTTGAAGCAGCCAATTTTTTTGAATCATTGGACCATAGGATACGGGCGCTATAATATTCCCCGGGACTGCCATCAAAAGTCAACTGCCGCTCACTTTTCGCATCCCCTTTTTTACTGCTATATACATTACTATTTTTAATATAAGCAGTATATAACTTATCGGGCGAATCTACAGATTCACCTTTACTATCATCCCAGCGTGCTCCCCAGTAGCCACCTGATCTACGGTCAGCACCTGTCATTGCGATATCTCGCGTTTTGCTCAGCTTATTTTCCGTCGCATTCCACTTCCACACTACTTTCTCTTCCGTAAACTCCACCTCGTTTGCCGTCAACACTTTCAGATCCCTTCCCCACAAAACGCTTAATTTCACTTCTTTACTCAGCTGAGCGGATAGCTGTTTTTCAATCACAGCAACATCGGTAGCACTTTTTTTTCTGTTAAGCGCATCCACCAGATACAAGCTTCTCGTACCGTTTTTCTGATTCACCCAATAGCAAAAACTATCTCCTTTTTCAGACCAAATAATCTGTTGCGGCACTTGATAGACCTTGCCGAATGAGCTTCTGATCTCTTTGGCCCGTTTATAATCCGCCAATGTCCCCTGTGCCATTGTCGTAAGCTGTAATAGCAGCACTAAAACAGCCGTTAATGTTAACTTCATATCTGTTATTTTTTAAATCCTATATGTTGATCTGCCTCCCCTTGCGTCCAGGCAGGATTAAAAATAAGTAAGTTTATGTCTTTACTTCTTTCTGTTTCACAAAATAATATAATGGAATCCCCAAAAGCGTGATGATAATGCCCGGCCAGGTAAATTGCGGTTTATAGATAACCAACAAAATAATAAACGAGATCCCCATCAAAATATAGACGGCCGGTATAAAAGGATAGCCAAATGCTTTATACGGCCGCGGTACAGCGGGGCGCTTATATCTCAACCAAAAAATTCCGATGATGCACAACACATAAAACATGACAACCACACAGGTTATCATATCCAATAAATCGCCATACTTACCTGTTAAACACCATATTGAAGCTATCACCGCCTGTAACCATAACGCGTAAGCCGGTACAGCATTCTTATTTAGGGTCGCTGTCCTCTTAAAAAACAAGCCATCCTTAGCCATGGAATAATAGATCCTTGCACCAGCCAGAATCAGTCCGTTATTACAGCCAAAAGTGCTGACCATAATCATGATCGCCAAGATGGCGATTCCAACGGGACCGAAGATTTCTTGCGCCACGAGCATAGCCACGCGATCTTTAGGCGCACTGGCCATTTGCTCAATCGTCAATACACCGGTATACATCAGATTGGTCAAAATATAGATCACGGTTACAATCAGGGTACCTAAAGCTAAACTCAACCCAATGTTACGTTGCGGGTTCTTGATTTCACCTGCTACAGCGGAAGATGAATGCCAGGAATCGCTGCTGAACAATGCCCCTACCAATGCCGCAGATATGGCTCCAAATGCACCAAAAGTAGCGTAATTTGATGTCGATCCATCCACATTTAATCGCTGTAGATTCCACATACGCCCTGAAGACCAGTTTTGATTCCAGACCTCCAGATCGAAAGCCGCAAAACCGAAAATGACCAACAGTACCAAACTTAATATTTTGATCAATGTCAGTACTGTCTGTACTGTTTTACCGTTCTTTACACCGCCGGTATTAATAAAGGTGAGCAGCAAAATAACAGCGATAGCCAACACTTGAGCAGATGAAATATGATAGTTTCCTATCACCAGCAAATAAACATCTTCATCCAGTACCGGAAATAAATAAGCTGTAAACTTAGCGAAAGCCACCCCCACAGCTGCAATCGTAGCCGTTTGGATCACAGCAAAAAAAGTCCATCCAAACGTGAAACTGACCACCGGCCCATAGGCTTCTTTAAGATAAACATACTGACCACCAGCTTTCGGAAACATGGCACTGAGCTCGCCATAACTCAAAGCGGCGGCTAAAGTCATAAATCCGCAGATCAACCACACCGCCATCAGCCAACCGGCAGAACCTGTATTGCGGGCGATATCCGAGGATACAATAAAGATCCCTGAACCGATCATACTTCCGGCAACGAGCATCGTTGCATCCAATAAACCCAATGACTTTTTGAAATCTTGACTATTTTCCTGATTGCTCATAATTTAGGGTTGGATTGCACTTATTTAAAATTATAAAATTTCCATTTTGCTTGATGGTTAGGTTCAAGCTTTTGGTTTGTCAATATCGCCCTCAGCATCTCCATCGGTAAGTAATTTTCCTTAATGACCCGGTCATGAAATTCAGTGTAGGACATTTTCCCCGATCCTACCAATTCATCACTGATACTCAGTAGCTGTAAACCACCGATCAAATAAGCCAATTGATATAAAGGATCGTAAGAACCTTCAAAAGATCGCTTCACTTCTCCATGTGCATTTGCAGGCTCATGACCTACCTTGTTGACTAAGTAATCTATACATTGTTGTGGTGTCCATTCGCCCAAATGAAATTTAATGCTGAAAGTAATCCGCGCACAACGATGCATTCGCCAAAATAACATCCCGATACGTTCTTCCGGAGTCTTGGCAAATCCCATTCTATAGAGCAGTAATTCCCAATATAAGGTCCATCCTTCGGTCCAGAATGGTGTATTGAAATTCTCCTCACGATAAGGCTTATACCTTTTATTCATAAAATACTGGAGATGATGCCCCGGATTGAGTTCATGCTGCACCGTACCCAAAGAAAAGTATGGATTATTACCACGCATGCTCATCATTTTCTGGTCATAGGTCATGGTATTGGTTGGATATGAAATACTGATCTCACGTCCTCCGGTAAAAAAAGGATTCACCAATTGCCGCTCAGGGGTCATCATAATCATGCCCCAGGTTTCATCCGCCAGTTCAGGAATATCGATCAGCTCATGCTGTTTGATAAAGGTCTGGGCTCGATCATATAACGCATTGATCAGACCGGGCTGCTGTCCTTCTGGCACATAAGTATTTTTAACCTTTTCCTGCGCTGCTTTCCAATCGTCTCCAAGTCCCATCTCACGGGAAGCTTTTAATAACTCCGCCACACACCATTCCCATTCCTGGTCTGCGATACGCAAGAGTTCATCCGCATCGTAGGCAATCATTTCTTCGCGCAACTGTTTGTTGAGTGCCGTTTTTCCGATCGGCTGTCCGCCAATATTACTGCCATCATTAAAGACTTTCCAGTTGCTCTTGGCCTGCAAAGCGCTTTTATATTGAATTAATTTTTCGTTTAAGCTTTCATAAGATTTGGGCACCCACCAGGTAAACATCGGATCATATCCATTATAGAAATCAAACGCACGCTCCAAACGGGTTCGCAATGACTCCACCATATTGACTAGAAAATTGACATCAGCAGATTCGATCGCTGCAACATTTTCTAGCTTTTGGATCGCTTCAGAAACCTGATCGGTGGTTTTTTCAAATATTATCGCCACATCCTTTCCTACGACAGCGGCACCTCTGCGACGCTGCTGTTCAAATTGAAAAATATTTTCGGCAAAGGGTAAGTAGGCCTTCAGTCGGTTGTAAGAAGCGAATATTTCTTTAAGCTCTTCTTTATGCCGTTGCACTTTCTGGCTCAATAGAATATAATCAACCTGGCCGTTTGTATTCAGCTTATTATAATCAAATCCTTTTAATTTAGCTAAATAGTCATCATCGATCTTGACCAGTCTATTGATCTGCTCGGGTGAGGCCGCGGACTGCTGAAATCCCCAGTCTTTGGGCATAGGACCATAAAAATAATTGACAGCCTGCAGATCATGACGATATTGAATGATATAAGGCTCAATAGGTGTTGTGTGTTGATACAAATCCATATTTTGGGCATCTGTTAGCGAAGAAGCCATACAAAGCACTCCAATGACTATAAATTTCTTTATGTTAGGGTTATTGTTGTTTTTCTTCATCATTTCGATTTATTTTTGTCTATTGAAACCGATCCGGATGAAAACCCTTGATATCCGTTTCGGCGGCTTTGTTGGACAGTAAGGCCGTAATTGCTTTTCCATATGCAGGCCCCAGCTCAAACCCATCATACCCCACGCACCCGCAGTGCTGACATTACTGTATTTGGAAGTCTTGCCCAAATTAAGGAAGTCCATCCGATGAACAAGGCCAGTAACCAAACCAGATATGCTGCGGATAATCGACCTGTAGATCCGGGAAATAGTTAGGGATAGATTCGACGATATCCACCCCTATAACAGCCACTTTTCCTTTATTATGTATTGACACGTTTTTTTTCTATTTTAATAGTAAATACATCACCTGAAATCCTTCTTTATAAAAATTACCTTAGGCGAACAGTGTCCACCACTCGCCTACAGTATCTTATTTCTATTTAATCAGCAGCTCTTAATTTAACTGAGGACGACTGGCAATACCGTCAGCAATAACCTGATTGATTCTTTCCGCTTCTTCACCAATTAATGGAAGTCTAGGAGCACGAAGATGCGGAGTACCTATTCCTTCAGCTGTTGCAGCGAGCTTTATATATTGAATAAGCTTAGGGTGAATATCCAATTCCAGTAACGGCATAAACCAGCGATAGATCTTTAGAGCTTTATCGTAATCACCATTTACGGCATAATTATACATCGCAACAGTCTCATTTGGAAAAGCATCAACCAAACCAAAAACCCATCCATCAGCACCTACTGCTATTGACTCCAAAGAGATTGTATCCACACCACCTAGTATTTTAAACCGGTCACCAAATTTATTTTTCATCCGGGTTATATTTGTCAGATCCCGGGTGGATTCTTTTACCGCGGCAATAGTTGGACAATCTTTCAATTCATCAAACATAGCAGTTGATACAAACACCGCATAATCCACAGGATTGTTGTAAATCAAAATAGGTAAGTCTGTCGCATTCGCTACTGCTTTAAAATAAGCAACCACTTCACGGTCGTCAGCTCTATAGCGCATTGGCGGCAATAACATTAAACCATCTGCACCCAGTTCTTTGGCTTTAACAGCAAAATTAACAGCACTTTTAGTTGTATTTTCTGCAATGTTTAATATAATCGGTACTCGACCCGCAATAACCTTGATTGCGTAAGTCAGTAATTCAAATTTTTCATCTGTATCCAAAACTGCTGCATCACCCAATGATCCTGCAATGATAATACCATGCACTCCTGCTTTAATCTGTGCTTCTGTATTCTTAGCAAACATATCAAAGTCAATCTCACCATTCTCTTTAAAGGGAGTCAGCACTGCCGGGTATACACCCTTCCAATTTAATTCAGCCATAGTTGGTTTTTACTTAATTAGTTTAAATATTTTCTTTTATCAAAGGAAGCAACTATATAAGAAGTAAGCTAACCGACTTTTAATAATTACTTATTGGATATTAACCTCCCCCTCCTAATCATATAACAAATGCTTATAATTTGCGACATACATTTTTGGCGATATTCCCAAAATATTTCTAAAAACGCGATTAAAATTGGTAATACTATTGAAGCCCGAATTATAAGCAACGAAGGAAATACAGTCATAATCTGCCCCGCCCAATAGACGGCATGCTTCCCGTACCCGCAGTTCATTCAGATAAGAAACAAAAGTCTTACCGGTACTTTTCTTGAAATAACGACAAAATGCCTGTGGCGTCAAATTAGCCTTTTCTGCAATCTCATTTAGACCAATATTCTCCTTATAGTTTTTTTCAAGAAAATCACATAAGGTCGTAATCCGAAAAGAACCCCCTGCGACAAAATCCACTGCAGTAATACCCGAAAGTGGCTTAAGTTTGCATGAAAGTCGGTTTAAAGACTTCAACAGATAAAAAAAACTAACAAGCTGACCTAAGCTGTCGGAGTTTTTCAGCGCCTCTATCCTCCTGCTGACTTGTGCCAGATGTATCTTGGGAACCTTAAAGCCACGTCCGTTTTTGTCAATAAATTCCAACAGCATACTCAGTTCGGGCATATTCAAAATGGTAGACAGCGATCCATTCAAATTAAAGAATACAGATACCGACTGAACATACTCACCCATAAAATCATTCTTAAATACATGGGCTTGGTTAGATCCTAATAGGAAAATATCACCCCGTTCAAAATAATGTACATTATCATCTACCAATAGCTGTCCGGCCCCCTCCTTAATCCAAATTAATTGATACTCCTCATGACAGTGCATATAAGGATAAAACTTATCCAACAAATCCTCCTGAATAAAAACAGTCCTGTCCTTGGGAACAGGAACTCGGTATCGAATTGGTTTCATAATTAGAATGGTTTAAAATAGAACGTTTTATAATAAATGTCATTTATACACTAAATTTATGTTTTAGCTGTCGACAAAACAACTATTTCAGCTAATTATATCAATAACGTGTTGCATTAGGTTAAAATCTGGTAATTAAAAAAGAACTTTATAAGTCAAATTTGTACCAGTTCACTTTATATCTATAGGAATAATAACTCTCTTAACCGCGCGAAATGAATTTAACGAAAAGTTGCTACCTGTTAGCGAGTCTACTCTATATCCAATCTTTACAGCCCGCATTTTGTCAGCAGGATGAGCATCCAGTATGGAAGGCTACAAAAAATCAGCCGGCAACATTAGGTATTGACCAGGGCGCCAAAAGCTTTGCGCTTAGCCAACTGAAAGTCAAGATACTCAACGCCTCTCAAACGTTATCCGCATTCCAGCAGGTCCAGGGCGATACGGCTTTCGATTATACAGCAGTAGAAATGTTGGCGAAGCGGGACCGCAACAATTTCTTTCATATCGGCGATATCAACATCAGTCTTAAACGTCAGGGAGAAACACCGTGGTCGTATTATTCTTCGGCCAAAGACCGTAAGAAAGTAGTTGAAATCAATCCTTCCAAGACTATATTGACTGCTGCAGATATCACCCCTACATTGGGTGACATTCCTTTAAAAGTGGTGCGCAGCTGGGAAAATGTAAACGGAGACCTGATCTTGAAATTTCAAATAACAAATCCTACCGATCAGGCTATTGAAATCGGAGCCTTAGGTATACCTCTCCCTTTCAATAATAATATGGATCGGAAAAATTTGAATCAAGCGCATGCACAAAATGTATTTTTCGACCCCTATATCGGTAAAGATGCAGGTTATATGCAAGTCAACCATTTACATGGGAACGGACCGAGCCTATTAGTCATGCCCTATATCAATGCCGGATTTGAAGCATATAATCCCCTAAATACTGATCCTACTCCCAAAAGTATTACTTTCGAAGGCTTCCATGAGTGGATGATCCATAGCAAAGCCCTTGCAGAAACCGAGTGGAAGGGAATTGAACAATGGAACGCCCCCACATCGACCATTTTAAAACCGCAAGAATCCAAAACATTTGCCCTCAAGTTTGTCTTAGCTCCGAATATCAAAGAAATTGAAAGCACCCTTTTGAAAAACGACCGACCTGTAGCGATCGGAGCTCCCGGCTATGTTGTTCCTTTGGATAATCCGGCCAAATTATTTATCAAACACCATAAAGCGGTAAAAAATATAACTGTTTATCCTGAAGGTGCTTTAACCGTTTCCAAGCTGAAAGACACACCACACAAATGGCATCAGTATGAAATAAAAGGTCAACGCTGGGGACGTGCACGTCTGACCATCACCTATCAGGATGGCATCGAACAAACGATTCAGTATAAAGTCATTAAGTCCGAAAAAGATGTGGTCAATGATCTTGGAAAATTCCTGACAACCACACAGTGGTACGAGAATGACAAAGACCTTTTTGGCCGATCACCATCTGTTATCACCTACGATTACGAAGAAAAAAAACTCGTTACCCAAGAACAGCGCGCCTGGTATGCCGGCCTAAGTGATGAAGCCGGAGCAGCAAGTTGGCTGGCGGCTATCATGAAACAGGTGGTACAGCCCAATCCTGCTGAGATCAGCAAATTAAAACGTTTTGTCAACGAAACGATGTATGGTCGTATCCAGCACAGGGAGGGAGATCAAAAATATGGGGTGGTCAAGAGCTTATTTTACTACGAACCGGATTCCATGCCTGCAGGGACTTATCAGGCAGACATCAATTGGAAGACCTGGTCTGCATGGCCGAAAAAAGAAGCAGACAACATCGGACGCTCCTACAACTATCCCCATGTTGCAGCAGCACATTGGGTCATGTACAGGCTAGCCCGCAATTATCACCATTTGGTACAGGAAGAAAGCTGGGATGTCTATTTAGACCGTGCGTTTCAAACCAGTATGGCTATGATCGAAAAAGCCCCTTACTATGCCCAATTCGGACAGATGGAGGGCAGTATATTTTTGCTTATCCTCCAGGATCTGCGACGTGAGGGCCTGACCGAGGCGGCCAATAAACTGGAAACTGTGATGCGCCAACGTGCCGAACACTGGAAAAGCCTTGATTACCCATTCGGCAGCGAAATGCCCTGGGATTCAACAGGTCAGGAAGAAGTCTATTTATGGTCACGTTACTTTGGTTTTGACGACAAAACCCGGGTTACTTTAAATGCTATTCTAGCGTATATGCCTACCCTACCGCATTGGGGGTACAACGGTAGTGCCCGTCGCTACTGGGATTTTGTCTATGGCGGGAAATTATCCCGTATCGAACGCCAACTTCATCATTATGGATCGGCACTCAATGCCATTCCAGTATTAACAGCATACCGTGACCATCCCCAGGATTTCTACCTCCTTCGTGTAGGTCATGCTGGTATGATGGGCGCATTGGCCAATGTCACCGCAGATGGCTTTGGTCCCGCAGCATTCCATTCTTACCCAGCTACATTAGCTAACGATGGTATATCGGGCGATTACGGGACCGGCTTCTATGGCTATGCGGTCAATTCAGGCACTTATATCGTAGAACATCCAGAATTTGGCTGGCTGGCATTTAGCGGTAATCTTAAAAAAGATAAAGATAACATCGAAGTGGTCATAAAAACAGCTTCCAAAGGCCGCATTTTCTTAGCAAAAGAAAATCTGTGGTTGACCACTGATGCCGGAGAAATCGAAACACTAAAATACAATCAAACGGATAAAAGTGTGGTGTTAAATTTTAATACAAATCAATCGGCTATGGTTCCAAATATTTTACTTACAGTCAATCCGGAAAGTGGCTATGAAATTGAAGGAATCAAAAAAGACAAACTCAATCGTTACGAAATTCCTTCTTCTACCAGCATGCTGATACTTAGAAAAACAAAATGATACTCGCTGATGGCCTCATCCCTCTATAGGCGGATGAGGCCATCAGCGAATTGGGTCAATGAACAAAGAAAAAATGAAGTAAACGCGAAATCGGATGATAGGCTTTAAAACTTTCGTTTTTTATTTTTGAAAACAATGTCCTAAATTAGCTCTACAAACTAGTATCAACTCAACAACCCGGTGCAGTACGATTACCACAATTTAAACGAAGAGACACTCTTCCAACTTGTAAAGGCCAACGATGCGTTAGCCTACAAGGAATTGTTCGATCGTTATAAAGAACTCCTGTTTCGCCATGCTTATCGAATGACCCAGGACAGCGAACTTAGCAAGGATATCGTTCAGGACATTTTCCTCGTGCTCTGGAATAAAAGAGCATCCATTGAAATCAGCCAGTCGCTCGAACCGTATCTGATCAAATCCATCCGCAATAAAATACTCGACTATTTTAGCCATCAGGAGGTAGTCGAAAAATATCGGGAAGATACCTTATCCTTTGTAGAGCAGGGCATCTGCTACACGGATGACTTCCTCTTAGAAAAAGAACTTGCAGCTATGATCGAACGGGAAAAGAGTAAACTGTCGCCCCGTACCAGGGAGGTTTTTGAACTCAATCGCGAGCAGGGCCATAGTTATAAAGAAATCAGTGCGCTCTTATCTACTTCCGAGAAAACAATTAAAAAGCAGGTACATAATGCCTTACGGATACTGCGCACGAAATTTGGTTCTTTCTTTTTTTTCTGATCATTTTTTTTATTTTTTTTATACTCCCTTTTCCCTGTTTGGCCGTCATTACAATTAGATAGCCTACTTATGGCTATCGGCCTAATGCATGGAGAAAGAAACACTAAAAGAAATATTCCGGAAATATAAATCGGGGACAGCGTCCCCCGAAGAACTGCGGATCATTCATAGCTTCTATCTGCACAAAGCGAATCGTTCACCGGAGATACCGGACGATCAATTTGTTCAGGAGCAACTTGATGCGATGGATCGGAATTTATTTCCACAAAAAGAAAAACGTATTTCGGTATGGAAATATGCTGCAGCAGCGCTCATCATTCTCAGCTCAGCATTTGGCATGTATAAGTATACACAGCAACAGCTTTCCGAAAAAGAAACGCAACATGCTGCCGAACTGTTTGCCGCAATAAAACCGGGGCATGACCAAGCTACCCTCCACCTTCCCAATGGCGAGGTAATTGCATTGGGTCAACAAGACAAACTGATCAATAGGGATGGCATGGTAAAGCTGAATACGGGCAATCTCGACCTCAGCACTGCTGCGGGCAATCAGATGATCACACTGCAGACACCACGTGGTGGACAGTTTCAGGTTCAACTGGAAGATGGCACCAAAATATGGCTCAATGCCGGATCAACCATCAGTTACCCAGCCAAATTTGGTACCAATGAACGATCCGTCATTTTAAAAGGGGAAGCTTATTTTGAAGTTGCGCACAACGCGAAAAAACCATTTAAAGTTAACGTTGGGAACGATGAAATCCAAGTGCTGGGTACGGGGTTTAATATCCAAAGTTACGCGGACAATGCCACGCCCATCACCACGCTGGTTCATGGAAAGGTAAAAGTCACGCGCAAAAATAAAGAGCAGCAATCACTGATCTTACAACCTGGACAGCAAACCTTAGCACAGATAAATCTACAAAAGGCAAACACGGATATCAGCGGTATTACCGCCTGGAAAAATGGACTTTTCAGCTTCAGACGGAGCTCGGTAAAAAATATTGTCCGCGAATTGGAACGCTGGTATAATATTGATTTTGTCGTTGATCAGACAGCTGCCGAAAACCGCCTGATAACAGGGGAAATCCCTCGAAACGTCAATCTTGATGATGTTATGCAGATCCTTTCTTATTTTGACATCCAAGGCCACATGAAAAACAATAAAGTGTATTTAACCCTTAAAAAACAATAGCATAAACAGATAACTTAACCCACACCTACTATGAAACAAACCTATTCGTCCAGGCTTAACAAAAAAGCTAGGGCCGTGCTACTCTATGGCTTTTCGGTACTGTGCAGTTCCTACAGTTTCGGCCAGATTAACATCCAGGCCAATAACGAATCAGCTCTTTCTGTCATGAAACAGATTGAAAAACAATCGGCCTATCATTTTGTCTATGATGAGGCACAGTTGACGATTCCAAACGTTAAACTTCGTCTCAACGATGTCTCGCTCAAGGAAGCCCTGGACGCGACATTTACAGCCAACAACATCCAGTACAAGATTGTCAAAAACACCATTTTATTAAAAAATGCACCTGCTGGAAAATCAATTTCTACAGCACCGTCAGCGCCAAGCCAGCAGTACAAATTGCAGGGACAAATTTCAAATGCTGCCGGAATCCCGCTCAGTGGTGCTACGGTGAAAATTAAAAACACGAATATCTCGACAAAGTCCGATCAAAACGGACGGTTTGAACTGACTTCACCGCAGCGTAGCGCCACGCTAACTGTATCATTCTTGGGTTACGAGACCCTTGAAATCAATGCGAATGAAGAATTGGCTACGATCGTACTCAAGCCAAGCAATACCAGTCTTTCGGAAGTTGATGTGACTATCAATACGGGCTATCAGACCATTGCCAAAGAACGTGCTACAGGGGCATTCTCCAGCCTACCGAAAAATAGCCTGCAGCAGCAGCGGCTCAACAACCTAGGAAGCTTGCTAGAAGGCCGTATTGCAGGTTACCATAATGGCCTACTTCGCGGAACAACCTCTATGAAGGGAGTTACCTTACCTCTGTATGTTATCGATGGTTTTCCAGTAGACAATACAAGCATGAATTTCAATGGCAATGTAGTAGAAAATCTCCCCGACCTCAATTTGGAAGATATAGCGTCCATTACCGTCTTAAAAGATGCAGCTGCAGCATCCATTTATGGCGCACGCGCGGCCAATGGAGTTGTTATTATCGTCACAAAAAAGGGAAAAAATAAAGGGACTGAAATCAATGTTTCAGCAACGCTGACACATAGCCCCTATTATTTTAATACGGATCGTCTGGCATCATCCGCGGATATGATCGGAATCGAACGGGAATGGGCAGCGAAAAACCCAAATTTAAAAACAATGACGCCAGCGCAGGCGCAAAGTACGTTAGACGATATGTCTTACAGAAGCCTTGGTATTCGCACCATCCTCAAAAAATACGCCGGTCAGATCAATGAATCTGAAATGAATGCCGAGCTGGACCGTCTCTCCCAACAGGGTTATCGTTATTATGACGATGTAGCCAAGTATGCCAAGCGGAGTCCTTTTTCCCAGCAGTACAACCTGAACCTTTCCAATGGTACGGAAAAGAGCAAATTCTACTTTTCGACGACCTACAAAAAGGACCTCCTGGAAGACCGTTTCAGTAAAAACCAAAATCTGGGTATCAATCTCCGGAATATCACCCAGATCAACAAATGGTTGGAAGTAGAAATGAGCTCATTTCTCAACTATGCGGATGATGACAGACAGACTTATGATGCGCTAGCGCCCGGATTTTCTTTTTTGCCTTACAATCCATTAAAAAATAGCGACGGCAGCAATTATACCGCTTACATGGCCGATTATATGAGTCTGGCAAATATCAACAGTATCAAACAGTATGGCCTGAATACACTGGACATCACGCCATTGGACGAGATAAAAAACAATATCGAACAGTCCAGTGGCTTCTCCAACCGAAGTTTCATCAAATTGAATGCAAAGATTGCAGACTGGCTCAGCTATTCGGCCTCTTTTCAGTATGAGATCAGCAATAAGAAATTCGAGCTTCTTTATGGTAAAAACTCGTATTATACACGATCGAGAGTCAATCAATTCGCGTTAATTGCGGATGGAAAAGCGACACTGATGATGCCCAATGGCAATATCAATAAGACAACGGATCTCAAGAATAATGCATTTAATTTTAGGCAACAGATTAATATTGACAAGGACTTTGGCGAAAGACACAGCCTGAATGCCATATTGGGTAGCGAGATTAAGAACAACCGCATGCGTTCTCAGCTTCAAAATCTCTACAATTTTGATCCCGATGCGCTCACCTATACCATGCTCGATCCGAAAATAGGTACAGTGGGTTCTTTCAATCAAAAGTATGACTATGCCAGTCAATATGAATCTATCAATCGCTTTATTTCCTTTTATGGGAATGTTGGCTATGCCTATTCGAAAAAATACCTCCTCACGGGAAGCTTGCGCTGGGACAGATCAAACTTATGGGGAACAAGCTCAAAATATCAGAACAAACCGATATGGTCCGTGGGTGCCGGATGGAATCTGAATGAGGAAAATTTCATGCAACTGGACTGGTTAAATCAGCTTAAGCTAAGAACTTCGTATGGTATCGGTGGTAATATATTACAAAATGTTGCTCCTTTTATGACAGCGTATTACAATACCAATTCTCACGTCGGGGGAACACAAGGTACAATCTCGGGCCGTCCCAATCCGTCACTTTCGTGGGAAAAAACAACCACTACGAATGTTGGGATGGATTTCGGTTTGTTCAGAAATCGTATTTCTGGAAGCCTGGATTACTATCGAAAACAAGGGAAAGACCTCTTCGCCTCCACCATGGGTGTACCCACGGAAGGTTTTGGCTATTCAACCTATGCCATCAATAATGGCCAAATGACCAATCATGGCTTGGAACTGACATTAAACGCCAATATCCTGCAGAACAAAGATTTTAGCTGGAACAGCAGTGTACTTTATGCCTATAACAAGAACAAAGTGACCTATGTCAATGTCAAAGCGCCATTTTATATCCTACAATTGGATTACCCCGATGCCTATCCCCGTATAGGAAATCCATACCAGGCGATTTATGCCTACAAATGGGCCGGACTCGATCAGCAGGGAATACCGCAGGTGTATGATGAAAATGGAAACAAAACCACACAAACTCCGACGACGTTGGAATCGATTGTATATGCCGGTTCAAAGGTACCTACACATACACTTTCCTGGACAAATAGCCTTTCGTACAAAAACTTTGATTTTTCAATGATGCTCACCTACGAAGGCGGTCATAAGATCAGAAATGCAGATCTACCTTATATGGGTATCGGCAATTATCTGACATTCACAACCCTTGCACCGATGAACAAAGATATTCGCAATCGTTGGCAACAGGAAGGCGATGAATTGAAGACCGATATTCCTCGGTTGGTGTTTCCAGAAGAGATAAATCTTTACAACTCAGCAAGTGGTACCATCTACCAATATGCAGACATCAATGTACTTGATGCCCGTAATATACAAATCCGCAACATTAGTCTAGCTTATCGCCTACCGGCTGACTGGGTCAAAAAGATGCGCCTGGCGCAGGCGAGGTTACAGTTCAACGCTGAAAATGTAGCCATGTTTACCAAATCCAGCAACGCAAAATATATGCTAGGCGGCTATCGTACACCGAATTATGTTTTTGGCGCTTACCTAACCTTCTAATTTAAAATTCTTATGAAAAAGATAATATACCTACTTGCGATCATACCAGTTCTGTTTTTCGCTTCCTGCAATAAATATCTAGATATACTACCCAAAGGCAAAAAAATCCCGCAAACCTATGCGGATTTTGAGGCGCTACTGCGCGATGAAGCAACTGTTCATCAGGTTCCTATCCTCCAGGCTATTATTTTGCCCAATGATCGTTTTGTCTCCCCGGCGAACCTTAACTATTATAAATTATGGGATATCAACTATAACTGGCAGGAACAAGAGGACCGGAAGGTCTATAACAATGCCGATGAAGGCACCTACTATTATGCCTATTCGAGCATATCTGTCTGCAATCTGATCCTAGAGCATGGGCAGACGATGACGGAGGCCACAGCCCAACAACGTGATGAACTGATGGCTACCGCCAAGGTACTCCGGGCCATCAGTTATTATACCTTAGCAAATTATTATGCTGCGGATTATGACAGTAAAACGGCGGGGCAATTGCTATCGGTTCCGTTGATTGAAAGTGCAGATATAGCCGCTCCATCAAAGCAGGTCACTATCGCTGAAATATACGATTACATGATCAATGATATCAAAAGTGCCCTACCTAGCCTACCTAATACGGGACTGACGATCCTGCATCCGGGCAAAGGAGCGGCCTATGCATTATTGGCACGTATCTACTTACAAATGGACAACTATCAGGATGCGTTGGAAAATAGCGAAAAAGCGCTGGAATACAATGACAAACTTTATGACTGGACAGCTTACTATAATGCCAATAGATCGCAGATCGAAGAGCCTGCGAACTATGCATTGAAAAAGACGCCCATGGATTTTGCCTATGTCGAGAATTACTATTTCAGACATGGCCAATCACCAAACTATACTGCTGCGGAATTATCCTTGCAGGTAGAACGTGCAGCTGGATTTGAAAAGGGAGACAGTAAATTCGCTTCACGCTGGAAGTTGCGTACGGTCGTGCCCAACACCTATTATACCAGCACAATGACCGGATTCTATAACACACAGGGCTTGACGACTGTCGAAGTTTATCTGATTGCCGCAGAATGTCAGGCACGTCAGGGAAATATCCTAAAGGCAATGGATCTTGTCAACAAGGTCCGCAAGACAAGGATCCTTGCGGCAAATTATACCGACCTGACCGCACAAAATACCACTGATGCTATAAAAAAAATACAGCAGCTTAAACGGAATGAGCTGATTCATTCCATTATCCCGTTTGCCGATTACAAACGCCTCAACAAAGAAAGTACGCTTGCGACCACACTGACCAAAACGATCGACGGCAAGACGGTCCAACTGAGCCCAACATCACACCTCTGGATTATGCCCTTTCCATTAGGAGCAACAGAAAATCCGGGCAACGGGTCTATTAAACAGAATGTTGAAAAATAAAACAAAAAACCATGAAAGTAAAAGCTTTAACACTAGCACTCCTGCTCGCAACGACAGTCGGTTATGCGCAACAACAAACAGCGAATAGATACGAACAATACCTTCCCATTATTGAGAAAGGCACATTAGTACAAAAAGATTCTTTAGCGAAAGCATTACTCGCAGAAGTAAAAGGTTACAAAACAGAAACGGACTATCATTCCACCATCAATATTCTCCGTTCGCTGGACAAAGAAAACGAAATGACGATCGTTGAAAATATCGCCAAGAAAAAATACCCAAAGGGCGCAATCACGCGTGATGCTTTTATCACAGATGTCTTCTACAATGCAGGCACGTCAACGGCGAAAGAAAAGGCGTATACTGACCTGATCAAAAAATGGCCAGTTAAAAATTTCAGTCAAGAGCCACTGACTTATGACTATGTTTTGGCAAATCTATCACAAAGTTTTGCCAATGATGGAAATGCACAAAAGGCTATTCATTATCTGGGCGAGATGAAAGAACGGTTCTGGCGTGGAAATGGTTATATTCCAGTTGGTCAGATTCTCCTCAAGTCAGGCGATACGACTACTGCTGCGCCACTTTTGAAGACAGCAATGGATGATAGTTATTATTACCTTACGCTACCGGAAGAACAAAAGGACAATAAAGCCCGCTTTGCAGCGATGGGTTATGCCAGCTCGATGTCGGCTTATGTGAATATCCTTGTTGCACAAAAAAAATTCCCTGAGGCTGTCGAATATATCGAAAATGCGCTGAAAGCAGCGCCCGAGCAAGCGGATGGTTTAGCCATGGTATACTATAAATCGCTAATGGGAACCGGCAGAAAGCTTGAGGCATATAATATTTTAACAAAGTTATATGCCAAAGGACAGTTTGCCGTTGAAGATGATCTTAAAAGATTATATACCGAATTGAACGGATCAGCCCAAGGCTATGAGCAGTTCAATGCTTCCCTGAAAACGGAATTAACACAAAACATCCGCAACCATATCAAAGAGATGGCCACCTTCAAACCGGCCCCCAATTTTGAACTGCTCAATCTAAAGGGTGAAAAGGTATCCTTGGCCAGTTTAAAAGGAAAAGTTGTGATTTTGGATTTCTGGGCAACCTGGTGTCAGCCCTGTGTACGCTCATTCCCGGGAATGAAGGCTGCGCAAGAATCCTACGCGAACGATAAAGAAGTACAATTCCTATTTATGAACACTTGGGAGCGGGATAAGAACTACAAAGAAAATGTCGTCTCCTTTATCACAAAAAACAACTATCCGTTTGAGGTGCTGTACGATGATCAAAAAGATCCACAGACAGGAAAAGTCATGGCAGCTCAATACGGTGTCAATGGTATCCCGGCCAAATTTATTATTGATAAGGAAGGAAATATCCGATACTTTCTTACTGGATCCACGCCCAACGTGGACTATATCAAATTGGAAATGAAAGAATTGATAGAAGCCGCTAAAAAACCTTATAAAGGCTAATAGTCTGTCTGCCTCTGAATAGAGGCAGACAGACTATTTAATGCGTACATCAATAAAAAAGGCAGCACTTCCCATGTTTTGCAGGCTCTTTAATGGCAATTTTTATTGTGCTCCAAATACCTCAGCCAGCTTTTTGTCCAGTTCAGTATCCGTTTCGGATCCACTTGCATAGCGGCCAACAATAAGACCATCTGGATCGATCAAAATCTTGGTCGGTAATGTGCTGATGCCAAAGTGAACAGAAATGGATTTGGATCTATCGAATTCTCCGTTTTCAAACTTTAGCCCATTAAGTACATGTCTCCAAATACCGATTTTATCTTGATCTACTGCTTTGTGCCAAGCAGCCTGGCTCCGATCATCGTCCGCAACACCAATAATTTCAAAGCCTTTGCTTTTATATTTTGTGTACAGATCTATTAAATGCGGATTCCCTTTACGACAAGGTACACACCAGCTCGCCCAAAAATCCAACAGCACATATTTACCCTTGAATGCAGCAAGTTTAAGTATCTTTTCATTGATATCGGTAGACTCAAATTCAAATGCTTTGCTTCCCGGCGAACCATTTTTGATGCCCTGAATCTTTCTTGCAATCTCCCTGCCGTAACCGCTATTCTTGATCTGATCAGACAAACTGTTATATAGCCCCTCAATTTTGTCCAGATCGGCACCTGTTGTCATAAATTGCATGAGGAAAGAACTCACGTATGAATCTGGATTTTTCTGTATAAATTCTACATCCAATTTGGCCATCCGTTCATTAAATGGCGCAAAATTTTCCCTATAATCATAGGCTTCTTCTTTCAAATTTTTCACTTTCGTTTCCAAAAGCTTCAGTTCGGCATCCGCGTCCATGTATCGCTTATTCAAACGACTGTATTCGTCAAGCACAGGTTCCATTTCCTGCCGGATGGCTTTTTTTTGAACATCAAGTTTCGCCCATTCGTCCTGTGATTTTGAACCTTTGATCAGGGCATTTTTGAAGTTGTCTTTCTCAAGTCGGATGCTCATCTTTTTGGGTTCCAAATAAAAACTTACCGCATTTGGATCGTCCATGCCCCTGTTGTTACGGTTAATATACAGATAAGCCATCACTGGTTCTTCGATGGTGCCTTTAAAAACAAAGGTATTATGTTCAATTTTTACACTGTCCAGGGTATGCTTGCTTCCATCTCCACTACGATAGCCCAGGTAGACATAGGGCGATGAAACATGAATGGTCTCGCCCTTCAATACAAAAGACTGCTGCCCTAGGGCAACCAACGATAAATTGGTCAACAACACTATGCTTAAGATGTATTTTTTCATTTACTGCTAAATTTAAAATGGTTATTAAAATTCATATTTATTAACTCAATTCTGAACCAGGTTAGGATTCGCGATGATCTCTTCTTCCGGTATCTGCATCATTATTTTTTTGTCGGTCGGACTGATATTCAGCTCAGCAGAACTGCCAGATTTATAATTTCGCACCATGGGCAGGCCATTTCGGAATTCATCGTAGCTGGCATGTCCTTCAAATGCCAATTCCAGCTTGCGCTGCTTCAGGATTTCATTAAGCAGCGATTTCCCTTCCAGCCCCGATAAAACAGCCAGTCCTGCCCGTTGTCTGATTGTATTGACATCGCTCAATGCAGCGTCCCCATTATTTAGCTTTGCATAGGCCTCAGCCCGATTAAGGTACATTTCAGCCAGACGTAGGTAACGGAAGGGTGAAAAAGTATAAAGTGATTCATACCGGATCATATATTTTGAAACGGCCCGTGTATCCTCGGGATATCCCGGTGTTACATTACTGATATAAAAGCTATTTCGCTTGTCGTCGGCCTCCAGCAAGGACAACAAATAAGGAGAAGGGCGATATAAGCCCCCAGTATAACCTATCCGTGAGGGCATTGCAAAATAATTGCTGATCAGCCCCTGTGAATAGTCTATATTCACCGCAAAGATATCCTCTTTGTTGTTTATGTTATTGGTTTTATAATAATCGACATAAGCTTGCCCCTGCAAAAGCTGATAACCACCTTCTTTGATCACTTTGTCTGCATATTCTACGGCCTTCTGGTTGGCACTGGCTACCGGATTATCGACCGTTCCCCCCATATACAGGTATACTCTGGACAGCAGCGCGTATGCAGCATATTTGCTGCCATAGCTGTTTGATTTTTTTACGGCAAATAAAGGAGCTGATGTTTCCAAATCGCTAATGATCTGCGCATACACCTGTTCCACCGAAGCTCTTTTCGGTGCAAATCCAGGGCTGATTTTGTCATCTAGGATAAGCATAACGCCCAGCGATTCACCGGGTGACTGATGGTAAGGTTTGCCATAGAGACGTACTAGGTTAAAATAGACATAAGCCCGTAAAAATAAGGCGTCGGCTTTTGCCTGTAAGATTTCAGTGTTTGTTTCACCCGCCTTCACATGGCCCAATATCTTGTTGAGGTGCAGCAGCAGCGTGTAACTTCCGCGCCAAAACTCGTAGGTATGCGAACGATCTTTTGTACTGGAGTTGACATAGTCAAACACATCTGTATTCTTGTTCACCTCAGCATCTAGTGCCCTGATCGTGTTGCCCTTTGCCTCCGAGAGGAAGATGAACATATCATTATAATTAAAGGAAGATGCTACCGCACCGCCAGCAACCAGGTTATACGTACCCACAACAGCCTTGCTATAGCCTTCGGGGCGCTCAAACTGGATATCCTCAAAAATAACGTTATGCGGACGAAGCTCATCCAACTGCTTATTACAGCCGCTTGTCAATCCTACAACAAGCATGCTGACTAGAAAATAAAGACTTTTATTTCTATGATATCGGTATATAGATCTGATTTTCATCTGTAAATAATTAAAACGTAACTTGAACCCCCAGTAAAAAACGTCGTGGATTTGCAAAACCTGCGCCTACGCCACCAAAAGAATTTCCCCCGAGTGCAGCGCCCTCCGGATCCGCCCCGACAAAACCGCTGTCTTTAATGACAAGCAGATTGTCTCCGCTGAGGTAGACAGTCGCATTTGTCATTTTTATACTTTTTAGGATATTCTGGGGCAATGCGTAAGCCAATCGTACATTGCGCAATCTGGCGTGACTGCCATTTCCCCATATTCTTGACGAACGGTAGTTCAGCGCAGACCAGGCGTTGGGATCCGTACTGAATATATCCGGATAGTTTGCCTTTGTATCGCCAGGTCCTTTCCAGACATACTGGTTTTCGCCGAACGCGATATTATTGCGGCCCTGTCTTGGCAATATCGGACTCTGGAAATTATTGACAATACTCATCATCAGATAATTGCCATACTGAAACCACCATTCTGCGCTTAGAGTAAATGCTTTATATTGAAAAGTGTTGGTAAATCCGCCAAAAAACTTTGGTGTAGCTGAGCCAACTGGCTGCCAGTTGCGCAAGTCGCTCGTGGCTCCAATTCCTTCTACAATCGCTTTTTCACCATTGACAAAGTTGTAATGCTGCATATTGCCATTATCCGGATTGATACCGGCATATTCTACAGCCTTGATCACGTTAATATCGTCACCGATCTTCCGGTAGTAAGCGAGCGAATAACCATCCAGCAGCGAATCTTGATACAGTTTCGTGATTTTATTTTGATTGATGCTAAAATTAAGGCTACTATGCCAGTTAAAATCCTTTGATTTGATCAGATGTGCATTTAGAATCAGTTCTAGACCTTTATTGACAATCTGCCCTACATTCTGGTATTGCGCCAGAGAACCCTGGGCAGAAGGCAATTGCACATTCTGTAGCAGTCCATCACTTCGCTTATGATACATATCGAAGGTGATACCCAAACGACCAAATAATAGCGCATCTACCCCAATATTGGTATTGTATAGCGTCTCCCAAGAGATGATGGGATTTGCAAGCTGCGAAATGCGGACACCGGTATTTCCTTCCTGCTCATAACGAAACAGGGTGCTACCATTTCCTGTCGCATAGAAGGTTGTATTCAAATAACCATCCCCAAGATCGCGCCCTGACGTTCCATACGAAGCACGCAATTTGAGCGAATTTATTGCTTTGACATCTTTTAGAAAATCTTCCGAAGACAGCATCCAGCCTGCACTCAAGGAATAGAAAGTACCATACCTTTTGTCCCGTCCGAAATTGGTCGTTGCATCTGTCCGGACCGACGCTGAGGCCAGATATTTTTGCCTATAGCTATAATCGGCCTGTCCGAAAACCGAAAATGTTGCTCTTTCCCGATAAGCTCCGACGGGTGAATAGGGCCGCGAATATGCTAGGTCTACCGCACTACCAAACCTTTTTGCCGCCCCCATATTTCTTTCGCCAGCAAGCAGATCGTTCATATTGACCGTAGACAGCTCTGTTGTGCGTTTGCCCCACTCCTGCCCCATCAATACGGATAGATTGTGCTGCTCAAAATTTTTCCGGTAATTCAAGGTATTGGATGTCAGATAGTCGACCATTTTTGTATCGTCCAGATCCAGGCTTCCATTGGGTACGGTCATCCCTGGCCGGAATAAATAAGGGAAGCCGCCATATCTCCCCGAAAATGATCTTGGATCAAAATAGGAGTTGATATTCGTGCCCATATAATTGATTGAATTGGTACTCTGGATACTCAGTTCCGGCAAAATATCATAGCGCAAGCGCAAACTACCCAGGTGATTTTGCACATTCGTCAAGCGTGTGTTATCATAATCCGTTTCGGCAAGGAAATTTTGCATCCAGCTTGTTGTGACCGGCCCATAGTTGCTCGACTGCCTAACCAGCAAACTATCCAGCAAATTGCCCTGGTCATCATAGGGCGACATAAAAGGCTGAATCATATACAGTTCAGGAACGCCGTTGCGTTTTGATGTTCGGTCCACGATGGTGCTGAGGTTTATACTTGCGTGAAATTTGCGCGATACAGCATGATCAATATTAACCCGTAAGCTCTTACGGTCAAAAGAATTGTCATATAACGCCCCATTCTCTTTAAACCAACCTATTCCGGCATAGAATTTTGTCTTTTCAGTACCGTTTCGGACACTCACTTCGGTATTCCGAAGGTTGCCGTTGCTATAAATAGCGTCTTCCCAGTTAAAATTACGGGAACGGTCTGCATCGGTATACACACGGCGTTCTCTGATAAAATCATTTACATCAGGAAAAGTCTTACGGATAGATTCTGTCTGCTCCCAATAGCGGCGCATCTGCTGATCCATAAAACCGATGAGCTCGGTTGTATTCATAAAGCGCAAATCGCGTTTTGGCTGGATAATTCCATATTGTATATGCGCGTCGACAGCACTCTTGCCCGACAGTCCCCGCTTGGTTGTAATGACAATCACACCCTGTGCTGCCCGCGAACCATATATGGCTGTCGAAGAAGCGTCTTTCAGTATCGAAATATTTTCCACATCGGCTGGGTTAACAGCATCCTGCACAGCCTGATAATTGGTGATTATCCCGTCGACCACAATCAGTGGCCCCAAATAGTTGTTGGTAGGTGTCGTCATGGAGGACTGCCCCCGCTCGACCACCTGGCCTTTTGCGCCGGACTCGCCAGAGGTCTCCGTGATATACAAGCCCGTGGTTTTCCCCTTTAACATGGACAAGACATTTGATGAGGTGACACTGCTGCGCAGGACATCCCCGCTGACCTGCTGCACGGCACCTGTCACTTCAGAGGCTTTCTTATTCATATAGCCCACCACCACCAGCTCTTCCAGGTACTGGCTCTGCTGCAGCAAGCGGATCGTCCCCAGATTTTCAGTTGCTTTTATCCGCTGTGGCAGATAGCCCAGCAATGAAAACTCCAGATAGCTTTGTTTGGGCACATGCTCGATATAAATATCTCCGCTGCCGTTACTGCTGGCGTATTTCACTATTTTCAGATCTGCCGAAAGCACTTTAACGGTCACGCCCAAAAGACCATTATTGAGTGAATCAGTCACCCGTCCACGAACGCTCATTTCATCCTGCACAACGATTGGTTTTCTTTCGACAGAGGTCGGCTGTTCCTTGATAATGATCAGCTTGCCCTCAAGCTCATAGGTCAGTGGCAACCCCCGTATGATAGACTGGATGGCCTCCTGGAGTGGCTGATTCTTAATATTGACGGTTATGCTTCTGTTGCTCTCCACTTGCTGTGCGGACCAGATGTAGTGGTAGCCGGTCTGTTTATTGACCTCCCTAAAGGCTTCCTTGAGCGTCATTTTTGTGTGCCTGAGCGTCACCATCTGCGCGGCCGTCTTGGCGCTTATGTGCACAAAAAACACACTGCAAATAATAGCGGTAATTGATATTTTCATAATACACGATTTGGTCAGGTTAGGAAACCAATGTACATCTTTCTTGTTTATTTTATACATTTGTGTTGGTTAGTTAGGTATTAAAATGTGTTGTTCAAGATAGTTTTGATCACGACTGACAGTATTGATCGGGGGCGCCGCAAACGCCCCTGATTATTGCCCGGTTCGTCATCTTATCATTTTCTTTCGTCATTTTATTTCATAGGCAATCTGGTTTTCAGGTTTCTTATTATCGTTTGTATTTTTATTGTCGTTTATTTTTTCCTGACATGCAGCAGTCTGCCTTTGAGCTCAAATCTGACATCGCTGGTCTTTTCCAAGATTTTCAGCAATGATTCCAGCTTCTCATAGCGGGGTACTATACCTTCAAATTTCAATTTCTTTAAGCTGGGGTCGGTAAAGTCAACATCAATATCATACCAGCGCGCCACCTGGTTTAGCATGATATCAAGAGATTCATCCGAAAAATTGAATGTACCCTCTTTCCAGGAGATAAAACCTGAGCTTTCGACATCTGCGATCGTGATCGTTCTTCCCTGGATGAGGGCTTGCTGATTCGGTTTTAGGTATTGTCTGTTTGCCCCATCCGGCAGCGACAGCTCCACCTTTCCTTCGATCAAGGTGGTCCGATCTGGCTCACCGCTATAAGCCGTGACGTTGAATGAGGTACCCAGCACCTTGATGGTCTGGCCCGGGGTACGTACCACAAAAGGCTGCAGTATTTTTTCCTTACCCTTCGACCTATATCGGTGTGCAACTTCAAAATAAGCCTCCCCCTCTAGCTCCAAGTTGCGCGCTTCGTCAGCCCGATCAACAATATACCGCAGACGTGAATCCGCATTGAGCCAGACTTTTGACCCATCAGGAAGCGCAATTTTATACGTACCTCCTTTCGGGACATCAATGATCATATTTCGTCCGCTCATATTCTCAGCAGCTATCCCCTGGACCAATGATCCATCTGCATAAGCCAGTTGCTGGCCCAGTACAATTTCAGACTGACTTTCGCTCAGGTTCACTTGTGTACCATCGTCCAGTCTGATGGTTGCTTTATTTCCACCCGGTAAAACAGTAGCCTGTTTTGGTGCCCCGGTATCGTTATCGACCAGATAGCGCACGGTGAGTCCCAGTCCCACCAGCAGGACAATCGTGCCGACAAGCCGCACCCACTCGTTGTGAAAGCTTATTATTTTTGCTGGCTCGGGCTTTTGAATCGTCTGTAAGACCTTTTGTTCCAGTCCATGCAACCAGTTATCGTCAGTATCAAGCTGCTGTACTGCAGTAGGCTCATTTTTGAATTCCTGCCCGATCAACTGGCGCAGCTGCGCAGCGTTATTTTCGTCCGCTATCAATCCCTCCAGCTCCAGCATTTCCTTTGGAGTCAATTTATCTGCCAGATAGCCTTCGAACAATTCGGAAAAACGGGAAGTTTGCATAGCTCTTTTTATTAGTAATACGAACAGGATGAACAAACCAATGAAGCGATCTGAAAAAAAATGCAAAAAAAATTAAGATGTGGTATCAGGACTTAGTTCGTCGCCGCCGAGGCTGTCCGCAAAGAAAATTAAAATAAGGAAATTTAGAATATATCCGGGGCGATATTCGCAAAGAAAAATACAGTCAATACCATCGAAGCTAATTCTGGATGCTGCTTAAAATAAGCCTTTATAGAAGCATTTGCATTGGTGATATGTGAATTTACAGTTGAGACTGAAATGGACAAAAGCTGGCTAACCTCTTCATAGCTCTTGCCCTCTATTTTGCAAAGCTCAAAGACTTTTCGGCGCTGTTCAGGCAATTGCTGGATGCCGCGCTGTAGCACTTCGAGCATCTCCTTGCCAAAGATCCCCTCTTCGATATGGGAATAAGCTTCAATAATATGCGTAAAATAATCAACAGACAGCCTTTTTTCACGTGCGGCTTTACGTAACCGGTCATAGACCAGATTTTCAGCGATCTTATACAGGTAACCTCGGTAGCGTTCGGTATCCAGGTTCCCCCTATTTCTCCAGACCCGCAAAAACAGCTCCTGCAGCAGCTCTTCGATATCTTCCCGAGATTTGATCAAACGCGACATCGACACAGCCAGAGGGCCCTTGTATCTGCTCATCAGCTCTTGCAATGCCAGTTCATCCCCTGCTTTCAGGCGAAGCAGTATCTCCGATTCCGTTGTATTAGGGGTGTTTTTCAAGCAGATTTATCAAGTTGAGGTTCTCTGGCCTAAAGTTAACAATAACAAATCAAAGCGCAAAGCCCCTGCCCCGATCTTAAATCGTCCCATTCAATCGGTTCCGTAATGTCAGGATATTAAAGCAACAAAAAAGGCCGGATCAATTGCTGTTCCGACCTTAAAAAAACTATCCTTTAATCCTACGTTTATCTTCAATCTTTGTATATCTTCAACTAATGAACAGCGTCAGGGGGAAATAGTTTTCTATTTTTTTATAAAAAATTCAGACCTCAGCTTAATCTACTTCTTCTGTCAAAGCCATCTTTGCAATCATCGTATTGGGACCTTTTGAGGTATTTACTTTCAATTTTAATATACCATCATTTGAATCTTCTCGCATTACATGCAATTTGACCCATTGTCCGTCTTTATCGTGCTGGCCTAAAGTATATTGCCTACCTTCAAATTCAATATCCGCCTGGCGTCCCAGATTATTCCAATCATGGAAAAAGACATAGAACGTACCGATCATACCTTGTGGCACTTTTAAGGTCACTTCCATGTGTTTACCCTGCCAGACCGAAGCTACCTCGTCTTTCCAGACGCCATCAGCCTTTACAGTATAAGTCGTTCCCTTATTAGCTTCACTCAAATCCAGAAGACCGGACCAATCCACATTCTGATCCATTTCTTTCACTTTTTTTCCCGCTTCCACATACAACAGTGCATTCTTAAAAGCTTTCGGCGCCACACTTTTTAAAGGCTCGATGAAGACAAACATCTTTCGTAGAGAATCCAAATTCGGCTCATAATCCGGAGCAAAATCATCAGAAGCCATATACTTTTCAAGACTGGCCTTCAACTGCTGGCTTACCGGATTGTTTTCATCCCGCAGGTTGAAACCTGTCACCAGCAGTTTGCCTTTGCCAACCTTTAATTCAAAAATGGAAGCCAGCTTATTATTGCGATGAAAATCATCTATCGGCTGGGCAATAGGCCTATAGTCCGCCGGAAAATCATTGATATAAAATCCCTTTGCTCCTTTATAGACCGCCTGCCATTGCCAGTTGCTGTAGGAATCTGTCGGAAACTCCTTAAAAGCAGCATGTTTGTCACGTAGCAAAAGACCGATGGTATTGATTCCCTGTCCCGGAAAAAAAGTAAGTGACCAATACAGTGGATAGAAGCTGATCAGGTCTGCCGTGGTCACATTTCCCAGGTCGGCGGCATCCAGCAATACCTTGCCGCCCGCATTTAATACTTGCTCAGCCTTCGTGTCGAAGCGGTCGGTTACATAAACATTCTTGGTACCCCCCTTCACCGGAGGATATACCCATATATCCCAACGATTTTTGTTGGGCCGGTCTTTCAGACCCACCTCCACCGTCAGTTTAGTCGCCTTTTTGATCCCGGAAAAATCACTGTTAAAAGTCCCTACAATCTCTGAGCTCCCCGACTGAAATACCTGATATGAGAAATCCCCCGATGACAGTACATGTGCTGTTTCATCGTAAATCTTCCAGTAAACCGCATCCTGGATATCTGCTTTTCCGTAATGGGCAACCTGTACTTTTGGGTTAAGGGTTTCGTCTGTTTTCCATACAAATTTAGGCAGGCGCAATAACATCACCGTAGTATCGTGGTGCATCCTAAATTCGTCCGGGGTCGTAATTCCCTTGCTGTCATAGAAAGCATCAAGCCAGCCAATAAGCGCTTCCCCCTGCCCCTGGTAGTCCTGCATACTTAACAGCTGTATCCCGGCAGCCGAAGGTGTACGAAGAAAAGACTCTATCTCATTTTTATACATCAGCTGATTGAGCGCACCGGATGCCTGCACAAAAGCTTCATTTTGCGATTCCAGATTGTTTTTTCTAGCCTGCTCGCGGAACTGCTCAAGATTTCTCGCCTTTAATACGCCTGTGTATTTTTTTATTTCATCCCATCTGGGGTAAACCGGCCATTGACCGATTTCATGTGCAATAACGGGGATATCGGACTGACTGTATACTTTTTCAAAATCCCAGTCCGTGGTCGCACCACGTAGTCCTCTGGTACCACCAAGTTTGTCAATGTAATGGGTGACAATAAACTGATCCAACCCGGTGATCTTTCGCGCCGAGGAAACCGCATATAATCTTCGGGAATCTTTTTCCTTATAAGGCTTCAACCAGGATTCCATGACTTCAAAGTCCGAATTGCCCAGTTCATTTCCGATGGCCATTGTTGTAAAAGAGGCATGGTTTCCATAATTGGCCAACATTGTTGCAATCTCTTTTTGCGCAAATGAATCGGCAGAGGCATTATGACCAAGACCTTTTGGTCTTCCTTTGGTGTTCATTTCTTCGCGTCCTGGATTGTCAACCGCCATCCACCAGTCCAGCCAGATCACTTCGGGCTGTAGATAAAGCCCGATCCGGTCAGCAGCGACAAAAGCCGCCTGTGGTGGACACCAGGAATGAAAACGGACATGATTCAATCCATAGGACTTATAGATGCGAAAGATCCTTTCCCATTCTTCGACAGCCATTGACGGGTAACCGGTCAATGGAAAATGCACACAGTCCAAATTTCCACGCAAAAAAACAGGGCGTTTGTTTACCAGAATCTTTGATCTGGAAGCACTGATTTCGCGGAAACCTATTTCCATCTCCTTCAGGTCCAACTGACGGTCTTTCTCATCCAGCAACCTGATCGTCAATGTGTAAAGATTCGGATTGATATCATCCCATAACTGAATTGACTCCGGTACATTTTCAGTCATTTCGATTGGTTGCTTCGCTGACAGCAAAGTAATCTTCCGTGTTCCCTGAAATACCTCAATGCCACTGTTGCGTTCTCGTAAAGTGTAGGTGAGCTTAACCGACCTTTTTTTTCCACCGACGTTCAGCAAAGTATCCTTGAGTTGAAATGCTTTTGGCGCTATCAATGTAAAAACTTGCGGATTGAAAAAATGGACCCGATCTTTTGCAATAAGTTCAATTTTACCGACTATGCCGTTCCAGATACTTTGGGTATACTCTGTATACGCATGCCCTTTGTCGCCAATGTTATAAATCATGTCATTGTTCACACGGATTGTCAGCCGATGCCTCCCCGGGCTAAGCACCCCAAGTGAATACAAATGTGGCGAATTTAGCGCATCTCTGGTCGAAATCTGCTTATCGTCCACAAAAAGCATAGATTGCCACATCACACGCTCCAAGTTCAAAAACAGCTGTTTATCTTTCCAATCTGGTGGCACCGTAATGTCGCGTTGGTACCAGGCCGACCCATAATATTTAAACGCTCGGGTCAATATACCGAAGTCTGATCCTACTGTTTTTGTACCATATTTTGCCTCATCTGTTGTCCCAGGTAAGTGTATCGTTTGGGTAAGATCCCGTTCAAACCACCTTTCCTTCAGACCATTGTTTTTCTCGTCCAGACTAAAGCGCCAGGATCCGTCCAAATTTTGTTTGTTCTGTGCAAATAAATGAATTGAAATGATCCAAAAGAAAACTCCAAAACATAGGGATAGTCGTTTCATAAATGATGGATAACTGAAATATTATACAAAAGAACTCATATTTGCCATGGACGAGATGTAGAAAAATAGTAAAAACATGTAAAATATACTTTTTTTCGCTATCCTTTATAGACAGACATCCCCCCCCCTCTCCAATGTATTCTTCATAAAAATTTAACACAATAAAAATATAGTATTAATAAACTTTGTTTAGTATTACAAAACTTATGTATATTTATATCAGATGAAAAAAGTTGCAACTTACTACGTATTTAGTGGAGCAAATACGGCACTAACCAAAGTCGATAAACCAATTCCAGCATTAAATGATGGAGAAATATTGGTAGGCATCCGTTATACCACACTCTGTGGTAGTGATCTGCACACCTATTGTGGCTTGCGCAACGAACCTTGCCCCACGATTTTGGGCCATGAAATCGTCGGAGTCATTGAAGAAATTTCGCCATCCCATGGCGGACTTGATGCTCAGGGCAGCTCGCTTCATATCGGGGATCTTATCACCTGGACTGTATTTTCAAGTGACCCCAACACAGGCGTTTACCAATCCGAAACACCGCAAAAAAACGATAAGCTCTACAAATATGGACACCGTCAGATTACCGAACAGGACAGCCTGCACGGCGGACTTGCCACACATATCATCCTTCGTCCACATACTTGCATACGCATACTTTCCAAAGATATCTCCCTGGCTGTGGCCGCAACAATAAACTGTGCCGTGGCTACTTCAGCAGGCGCACTTAGGCTTGCAGATACCGTAACAGGGAAAAACATCCATATTGCCGGCATCGGACTATTGGGATTGGTCAGCATTGCAATGTGCCGGGAATTGGGTGCAAAAAATATTATTGCGTCGGATATTAACCCCGCTCGTTTGGCAATGGCGAAAAGTTTTGGCGCCACCCATACGATCAATCTCCGCGAAGCTAGCGACAACACCTTATTTCAAGATATTGCAGTCGATAGATTTATCGACATGAGCGGCTCGCCCGATGCGATGGAGCTGGGGATCGATACACTGGGATTACATGGCCGTGCCGTGCTTGTGGGTGCAGTATTTAATCAACGCAAGACCGGTATCGATGCCGAAAAAGTCATCCGAAAACTGCTCACCATAAAAGGGCTGCATAATTACAACTATACCGATTTTTCCACAGCCGTAGATTTTATTATTGACAATTGGCAAAAATATCCATTTGAATCATTGATTGAGCGCGAATTTCCATTAGAAGAAGTCAATGCAGCAATAGCTTATGCGCTTGCTGAAAAGCCTATTCGGGCTGGTCTCTATATCCACACGTCAACAGCTCAGATCTAATGGAAAAGAAGTTTAGAAGAGATCAGTGGAAAATGCTGTTTGTGACCATGTTCTGCTACCTTTTTTTTTACACAGGGCGTCACAATTTTGGATGGGCAGCCAGGGGCATCGCCAAAGAGCTTGACATCAGCTTTCAGCAGGTAGGCTGGATCAGTTTTGCGATGTTGATGGGTTATGCTATTGGCCAGCTCATTAACGGCAATCTTGCCGACCGTCTAAGCCCCAAAATGATGATTATCACAGGCGGCGGTGTTTCCATCCTATGTAATCTAGCCATCAGTTTTGCCAGTTCATATACAGCTATTCTTATCCTTTGGACACTGAACGGTTATTTTCAATCCATGGCATGGGGATCTGGCGGTAAGCTGATTTCCAATTGGTGGAATAGCGCTGAGCGTGGTAAAGCTTTTGGTTTTTATACCATGGCAGCAGGAAGTTCTTCCGTTCTGACATTTTTTATGGCATTGGTTCTTGTCCAGCAGGAACAAAGCTGGCGTACCCTTTTCAGGTATCCGATCTTATTTCTCGCGGCTGCATTGCTTGTCTTTTTGTTTATCGCCTATAGTGACCCTAAAAGAAAAGGGTATACAATCGATGGAGAAGATGGTCCGTCAGTAGCAAAACAGGAAAACTGGAAGCAATCTTATCAAAAAGTATTTCGGAACCGCAACTTTATGATCGCCTCCCTTGCCATTGGCTTTCAGAGTATGGCACGCTATGGGCTGATCTTTTGGGTGCCCATCCACTTTTTAGGTAATAACTATAAAGACTCTTCTGGCAATATGTGGCTAACCTTACTTATCCCTGTCGGAATGGCTTTGGGAGCTGTTTCTTTTGGCTACATTTCAGATCTGCTATTCAACAAAAATAGAAGCAAATCCATCTGCGCGGGCATGATAACCAGTAGCATCATCGCCATCCTTATTTACCTTGTACCTATTCACAATCATTTATTGATCGGTATACTCATGTTTACTTCAGGGTTCTTTGTCTACGGCCCACAGGCTAACTTTTGGACCTTAAGTCCAGATCTTTTGGGGACCAAACTCGTGGGGACAGGTTTAGGTGTGATGAATATGTTCGCCTATGTCTTTGCCGCTATCGGTGAACCATTATTTGGCAAACTCATCGATTACACAGGTAATACCGCCAATATATTTCTTTTTGTGGCACTTATCTGCGCGATATGTGCCGCAATCATAAGCTTTGTCACAACTAAAAACCCTATAATTAATAGTAATGAGTAAAATTAAATTAGCCATCTTCGACATGGCTGGAACAACCGTACAGGACGAACGTGAAGTTGAAAAATGTTTTTATGATGCGATAATAGCCACCAACCTCAGTATCTCATCCGAGAAGATCAATAGTATGATGGGGTGGTCCAAAATATTGGTTTTTGAAACGATATGGAAGGAAGAAATCGGAACCGAACATTCTTCTTATCAGCAAAAAGTACAAGAATCCTATCAGTATTTTTGCAAGGTTTTAGAAGATCACTACCTTAGCTATGGAGCCAAATCTTATGATGGTGTTTTGGATGTTTTCGAATTCTGTAGGACAAATGATATCAAGGTAGCCCTTACCACCGGGTTCTATCGCAAAGTAACCGATATTATTCTGGGCAAATTGGGCTGGAACAATGGACTAGCTAAAGATTATACTAATCTCGAAAAAACGGGGTCGCATATTATCAATTGCTCTGTGACCAGTTCAGATGTTATCAACGGTCGCCCAGCACCGGAAATGATCTACCTGGCTATGCAAAAGTGTGGTATTTCGGACACAAAAGAAGTGATCAATTTAGGGGATACCCCCTCCGATCTGCAGTCCGCCTCCAGCGCGGATGTCCTGTTTAATGTAGGTTCATTATATGGCTCCCACAATAAAGAGGAGCTCAGTGTGCTCCCACACGACAGGCTGATCACAGCACCCAATGAAATTATCGAAATTATCCAGCACATCAATTCTTAGAAAGCTAATTCAATAATTAAGATCTAACATATGAAAATGAAATCACTACTTTTATTCCTATTTGTATCTATCTGCATCAACGTACATGCACAGCGTGTTGTCATCATCGGTATAGATGGTTTTAGCACCGAGGGGTTCAATGGATCCAAACATCCCAATATCGACAAATTGTTTGAAAAGGGATTAATCACACTCAGCAGTAGACCCGTGATACCCTCCGTGACCCTACCTAACTGGACAAGTCACCTTACTGGACAAGGACCTGAAGAGCATGGAATTACGGCCAATAATTGGACATTGGCAAAGCATCCGCTCCAAGCGATCGAAACAGACGCTGATGGTTATACACCATCCATATTTAAGGTACTGAAAGATAAAAAACCGGATTCGAAAACTGCATTCTATTATAATTGGGCCGAACTCATCAATCCGATCAATAAAAAATACCTCGATGAAGTTTCCTTTGAGGAAAACGATAAATATCAAAACAACTACGCAAAAGCGCTAAAATTTATCGGTGAGAACAGGAATGATCCTACGCTGGTATTTTTGTACAGTGTTCACGTTGACCATGCCGGTCACGGACATGGCTGGATGTCGCCTGAATATGTTACGGCAATCGAAGAAGTCGATGGTGAAATCGGTAATTTCATCAATCAGCTGAAAGAACAGCAACTTTACGAGGACACCTATTTCCTGTTGCTTTCAGATCATGGCGGCATTGCAAAAGGCCATGGTGGCGTCACGATGAACGAGATGCAAGTACCATTTGGCATTACCGGTAAAAAAATCAAAAATCTTGGCAAGACAGATGCATTTTTTAATAGCAACCGAAATACCTCCTGGATATTAGCCAAATTATTTGGACTGAAAAATATTCCCAGATCATGGACTGGCATTGCTCCTACAGAAATTTTCAGGTAAAGAACAACGCTAACAAAGGAGGTTTCTACCAAAGAAATATCCCCGAGTAAAACCCAGTTTGGCCCATGCGCACAAAAAAGGTCGGATCAATTGCTGTTCCGACCTTAAAAAAACTATCCTTTAATCCTACGTATACCTTATTATTCTTTATACATATCCTACTAACGAACACGATCAGGATCAAAATAGTTTTATTTTTTTATTATTAGTGTTCTTTTGCTTTATTTTCCACACCACTCCAGACACTGAGGTTGTCAGGAAGCAGCAATAAACAAAGAACAATAAGTATGGTTCGTATAGCCGGCGTTGGCGAGCATTTAAATCACTGCATTAGGATCACATGCCTCGGATTCGACCTCGTATATAATATGCTCATGCCAGCCTGCACCAATATTTAACTATTACCTCGGCCTATCTGTTCCTAAAAATTAATCCTCAACATAATCACCAAAGCATTCAAAGCTAACAATAGGTTAAAGAAAAGATAAAAAAAAATTCATACGGGATTCACCCTATTTAGACATTCGATTGCCTTATATATAAAGGGCCTTGTCTAGTTCAAGGTATACTAAGCAATGACTAACCATGATTCGAATTCCTAAATTTAATCTGAGAACGAAGGTTCTCGTCGCATTGTCCCTGTGGGCTTGTAGTACCAACGTTCTTGCTGGCGGTGGTTTATTTGACGATGAACAGAAAAAGCTCATTCTCAAAACCACAATGTATTACATCAACCAAAAGCATATACAGCCGCCGGTGCTGAACGATGAGTTTTCATCAAAAGTCTGGCAGAAATATTTTGATTATGTTGACGGAAGCCATAAAATTTTTCTTGCCGAAGACATCCAATCACTCCAAAAATATAAGACAGCATTGGACGAGGCAATCCAGAATAATTCGGTCGATTTTTTTACGGCTGCCGAACTCCTTTACAGCAGACGGATGCTCGCATTGCAGGCTATCTGTGATGATATCCTTGCCAAACCTTTTACATTTACGCAGCAAGAAGTGTTGAAGGAGGAGACCAGTTTTCCAACTTCGCTACAGGAACAAAAAGAACGGTGGCGCAAATCGCTTAAATTAAGCGTCCTCAAAAAATACCAGTCATTAAAAGAAAAAAATAAAGGGAAGAAAGATGCTGTACTGGAAGCAGAGAGCCGCATGGCTGTACGGAAATGGATGGCTGCTTTTTTTGCCCGAATGACCAAACCAAAAGCCGCAGATATCAATTTCAGCTATTTTATCAATGCCATCCTCTTTCAGGTCGATCCGCATACGATCTATAATATCCCCGCGCAAACACAATTAAAACAGGAGAATATCTCCAAGCGCTTTTTTGGCATCGGTATTTCGATGAAAGAAACCGATGGCGAATATGTTGTGGAGACGCTCGCACCGGGAGGTGAGGCAGCCAATACAGGTCTATTACAGGTAGGAGACCATATTCTCCGCATCGAGAATGCCCAAGGGGAATTACAGGATGTCTTTGCGATGCCTGCAGATGATGTTGTCGGCTTGATACGGGGCGACAAAGGCAGCTATGTCCGGTTACAGATCCGGAATCAAAAAGGCGAAGATCGCATCGTCAGCCTGAAACGTACGGAACTCAAAGATGAAGCAAAATTGGCGCGAAGCGCACTTTTTGTTAAAGGGAATGAAAAAGTCGGAATCGTCTATCTCCCCGATTTTTACGATGATGTTGCTGATCCCAAGGGTGCACATGCTGCAAACGATGTGATACAGCATATTATACAGCTGAAAGCCCGCGGGATGACCCGGCTGATCATTGATCTGCGCAATAATCCCGGTGGTTCGCTCAATCAGGTCGTCGTACTTGCTGCGGCATTATTAGGCGACGGCCCCAAGGCGCAGCTGAAAGGAAGGACTGGCATCCAGATTATGCAGAGCAATATGGAACCAATATTCGGGGGGCCACTGGCCGTCATGATCAACGAACGAAGTGCTTCGGCTTCCGAAATATTTGCAGCCGTGATCCAAGACTACAGACGCGGAGTCATTATCGGTGGGCCAACCTCCTATGGCAAGGGAACAGCACAGGATCAATGGCCAATAGGCAAGATGGGAGATTCCAGTAAAAATATTCCGGCAGTAAGTTTAGGTTCCCTGACCCTCACCTCTTTTATGTTCTACCGGGCGACAGGTCAATCCACACAGCGCAGCGGTGTTGTGCCAGATATTTTACTACCAAGTCCCACAGCCTATAGTAGTGAGCTGGAAAGAGATTATAATTCAGCATTGCCAAATGTGCCTATCCCTACAGCGCAATATCAATTTTCCAATACATTATCTGCCGAACGGATTGCAGATCTTAAACAGCAGCTTCGCTATACATCCATTTTCCAAAAAATTGATAGCGTTGCCAAATTGATCGCCAAGGAGGACAAAGCTCCGGTTGCCTTGGACACAAAGTCTTTTCTCGCACAACAAACGCGGAGGAAAATAAGGACTGATCAACTCAATACCTGGCTACAGATCGCAAAAAAAGAACAGGCTGAACTATTGCCCGAAGATAATCAGACCATTACTGCCGAAAAGTGGTACCGAGACTGGTTGAACGATACGCAAAAAGATGTCTATGTAGCACAGACCTGCGATTTACTCTATAAACTCTAATCTATCCAAACCCTAAAAAAATGACCAGAAAAACGAAAAGAAACCTCTTGTGGACAGCCCTACTTATGTCCTTACCCGCTACACAGCTGTTGGCTCAGCAGCAGCTAAAAATAAATGCCGAGTTGCCCGGATTGAAAGATGGCGATAAGGTCTATCTGATCGACTATATCAAACAGCAGATGGATTCTACACGTGTCGAAAACCACAAGTTTGAATTTGTAGCCAAGGCCGATTCCAGTTCGCTTTACGTGGTGCAGGTTGGCCTGCAGCCGAAAGAAAATCAATATTTCTATATGGACATGGGAGCCGGTGAGCTGAAGGTGTCCGGAAAAGGCGATTCGTTTAAAGATGCAGCATTTACAGGCAGCCCCTTTGTTGCCAAGTGGAAGGAGCTGGATGAGTTCTTGCAGCAGCAATGTGGTGCGGGGATAAACCATATCGGTGAACTTACGCAGAAGCTGGGGCAAGCGCAGGCCGTGGGTGATGCGCAGGCACTGGAAGATCTCCAAAAGCAATATCTTGCTTATATTGAAAAGAGTAAGGTCGCGGCCAAAGAGTGGATTGCCAAAAACCCCGATGAACCGATCAGTGCCTATGTGATCAATGCATTTCTATTTAATAAAATACCCTTGGAAGAAGTACAGGCATTGTTAAAAGGTCTTGGACCAAAAGCCCAAAAATCAAAATTGGCAGCCGCCATGTTGCGCGCCCAGGCACCCAAGATGACCAGCGCTTTGGTCAATCAGCAGGCACCTGATTTTACCTTGACTGACGCCGAGGGCAAACAGGTCAAACTGTCGGATTTTAAAGGCAAATATGTCCTACTGGATTTTTGGGCAAGCTGGTGTGCTCCTTGTCGCCGGGAAATGCCATTTTTAAAGGCAGCTTATGAAAAATACAATACCCAGAATTTTACGATCTTGAGCGTGTCGATGGATACAGAGACAGACAAATGGCGAAAAGCATTAGACGATGAAAAAATGCCGTGGACGCAGCTCCTGGATGACAGCAAACAGCAAACATCCACTTTATATAGTGTACAGTTTATCCCAACAAATTTTTTAATAGACCCTGCCGGAAAAGTGATTGCCTTTGGCCTTTATGGAGAAGAAGTCAGCAAACAGTTGGGTAATATGCTGAAGAATTAACCCGAACATAATGAACTAACCTAAATCATGAGATATGAAAAAAAATCGCTTTCTCCGTTTTGTTTTAACGACTGCGGTATGGGTTTCCTTGGGGGGGACTGTTGCCTTTTCGCAGTCGTTAAATAACAAGACAGTGACGCTGTCGATCAAGCAGGCAAAACTCGGTAAGATCCTCAAGTCCATTCAGGAAAAGTCTGCGACACAGATTGTATATAATGGGCAACTGGTCGATAAGGTGGCCGCCCAGACGGTTGTCGCCAAAAATGAAAAACTGACCGATCTGTTGGACCGGATTCTCAGAGGAACCGGACTTGGCTATACGATTGAAAATAATGTGATCATTATTCAACCGGTCAGGCCGTCAACCGGTGGTGTCACACTTTCCATCAGTACAACACTTATTCAGTTTGCTGCGGCTCAGGGCAAGGTACAGTTGGCCAACGGACAGCCAAAGCCATTGGTGACGATCGTGAATAAAGAAACGGGTACACATACCCTGTCTGATGCCAACGGCAATTTTATAATCAATGCCAAGGAGGGCGACCATCTCCAATTTAGCCATATAGGGTTCAAGCCCTATCAGGCGACCGTGCGTAATTTTAAGGAAATGAAAGTCACCCTGGAGGAGCAGGAATCGACTTTGGAGGAAGTGGTATTGACCGGATATCAGACGATCGAAAAAAAACTGTCCACCGGTTCTATTGTTACGCTAAAAGGAAAGGATGTCGCTGAGCCAAACGTACCCAACATTGCGTCGATGCTACAGGGTAAAGTACCGGGGCTGTCTGTCGAGACTTTGTCCGGAAGTCCGAATTCCATTCCCCGCATGCGGATGCGGGGAACCTCCACCCTGATCGGGAATGCCAATCCGATTTGGGTCGTGAATGGAATCGTCCGAGAAAATCCAACGGATATGAATCCCGATAATCCGATGGGGTTAAATCCTAACTTTTTCGATACATATCTTCGTTCGGGGACTACGCTTGCGAGTGCTGACCTGATGGGAAATTCGATCGGCGGGATCAATATTAATGATGTAGAGAGCATCAGCTTTTTAAAAGATGCCGCCGCAACAGCTTTATATGGTGTAAAGGCCGCCAATGGCGTGATCCTGATCACGACAAAAAAGGGAAAGGCCGGACCGAGTATTTTAAACTATACTACCTCATTGGGTTTTGTGCAGAAGCCCTCCTATAAACACCTCAATCTGATGAATTCCAAAGAACGTGTCCAGCTTTCCCGGGAGCTTATCAGTGAAGGGCTTCTATTTCAGGACATGCCGGTGGATTTAGGTTATGAAAGCGAATATTTAAACCTGATCAATGGCCGTATTACAGAGGATGTGTTCCATGATCGCGTACGGAAAATGGAAACCCTGAATACCGATTGGTTCGATCTCCTGTTTCGGAATAGCTTCAATCAGTCCCATACAGTTAATCTTTCCGGAGGTTCGGACAAGACTACCTTTTACTCCTCACTCAATTACAGAGATAATAAAGGAGCCGCCAAAAATGATACACGCAAATCCTTTGGGGGATCGATATCGCTTAATTCAAAGCTCAATGAAAAATTAACTATTGGTTTTGAATTAATGGGCGACTATGCGAAATCGGTCGGTTATAGTGCACAGGTCATAAACCCGATGACCTATGCATTAACGACGAGCAGAACAATACCATCAGATCTGTTTTATGAATCCAAGCTTCCTATTTTTGGTAATCAACCCTCATTTACGACAGCCCCATTACATTTCAACGCTTTAAATGAGATCGATCAGTCGGGCAATTTGACAAAAACCGTATTCTTGAACAGTGCGTTAAATTTGGGGTATAAAATCTCTGATGATTTACATTTGAGTTCGATATTGAGCGGGAATTTTAGCACGCAAAACTCCGAGCAGTATTCCACCGAGCGTACTTTTGATGTGGCGAAGGTAAGAGGTTACGATTATGGATCGGTTGTGCCCGGAGGACTGGAAGAGACATATTCACCTTTACCTTTTGGAGGTATTTTGGATCATCGAAATTCAAATTTGTATGGTTATTCATGGCGCAATACATTGGCTTATAAACGTAAGCTCTTTAATGACCGTGATCAACTGGATATTACCTTGGGCCAGGAGCTGAATAGTACCAAGCGGGAAGGGTATAACCAATACCAATATGGTTACCTCAAAGATCGTGGTGAAGGTTTTGCACAACTTCCAATTTATTATCCCTGGATGATCCAACGCAGGGAAAATAAAATCGATAATTTTCTTTCCGGATTCATCGCCGCTAGTTATGCCTATAAGGAGAAGTATGTTGTAAGTGGTAGCTTGCGTACAGATGCGTCAAACCGCTTTGGCCAATACACCAACAGTAGGTTTTTGCCAGCCTGGAGTGTATCGGGGCGGTGGAATGTCTCGGATGAACCTTGGTTACAAAACAGTAAAATAATAGACAATTTAAGTTTAAGTGCATCCTATGGCTGGCGGGGAAATGCAGTGACAAGTGTTGGTCCGGACCTGATTCTGCAAATATCCGATTTAGGAGGACCATTGAGCCTTATCGCAAATGAATATCAGTTGAGCATGCGATCATTGGCCTATCCGAATTTGCGCTGGGAACGGTCAGTAGACAATAATGTTGCCATTAATTTTGGCCTATTTCGTTCATTAATTAATATTGATGCTCAATTCTATGCCAGAAAGACCCACGATGCAATTATAGACTTAAATGTACCCTTTGAATATGGTGTTTCGTCCATGTATATCAATGGTGGGACGCTTACAAACAAAGGAATGGATCTAAGTGTCTCCCTGAAGTTGATACGTAAACAAGATTGGACCTGGACAATTTCCGGAAATACCTCCAAAAATAGGAATAACCTGACAAAAGGAAGTGATATCGCCGCTTATTCCCTTACAGACCACTTAAATGGCCAGGCTAGGCTTGCCGGTCAGCCGCTCGGGACTTTTTATGTCTTCGATTTTAAAGGACTAGATCCCGGGAATGGAACACCCCGGTATAAGGTGGTTGATGATGTTGAGGATCCGACAAAACTTGGCATGTACGACTATCTGATCAAAGCCGGAACAAAGAATTATCCGTTGACCGGTGGGCTAGGTACAACCATCAGGTATCGCAATTTGTCGCTATCCATGAGTTTTACATTTGGTCTGGGCGCACATAAACTCCGGAATCCATTGTTTAATGGTCAGGATTTTCAATATGCACCTAAACCAGATCAAAATGTGCAAAGGTGGCTATTGGATCGCTGGCGGAAACCTGGCGATGAATTGCACACGAATATCCCGCGTTTTGCCGATCGGCTGGGCGATCAGCGGATAGATGTCGGTGGCCGTATACTGAGTCGCTATATGATATATGATTATTCAACGGTACAATTGTCAAAGGCTGATTATCTTAAATGTCGGAGGCTTCAGCTTAATTATGCTTTACCGCATTCAGTGTTACAGCCGATGCATCTATCACAAGCTTCGGTGACTTTTAGTATGAGCAATGTCTTTACAATAGCCAGCAAGGAATGGAAGGGACAGGATCCCGAAATACTGGGTGTGGGTAGCAGCGCGTTGCCCCAATTGCCTACCTATGATTTAAGTATTAACGTTTCATTTTAAAAATTAAGTCATGAAACATACTATAATATTATTTGCTGTCGGCTTATCTATGCTGGCAAGCTCATGTTCGAAGTTTTTGGAGGAATCCACACAATCCGAGCTGATACCACGTTCCGCCGAAACGCTCAATGAATATCTTCTGGGAGATGCCTACCCGAATATGTTTGAAATAAATCCTTTGGAGATGTACATGAATGATGATATCGAGATGATCGCCTTTGTCACGACGACAGCGACCCATCGGATATATTCTTGGCAACCGGATATGGTTGAGTCAGGGGTGGGAGCTGGCGCCAATCAATCCTCTTGGAAAACTATCTATGCCGCTATTCAAGCCTGTAATACCACCCTGGATTACTTGCCGAAAGTGACGGGAACGGAGGCTTTCAAGAGTTATGTTGCCGGACAGGCAAAGCTCTTACGTGCCTTCTATTATTTTAACCTGGTCAATATCTATGGGCTGCCCTATAACGACAAACTAAGTGATCCCAAAACCAATTTAGGCGTCCCGTTATTGTTGTCGGGCGGTGTCGAGACCACCTTGAAGACACGCAATACCGTCGCTGAGATATACAGCCAGATCGAAAAGGACCTGAACGAAGGGACTGCACTTATTGATCAAAGTAAACAAGCACATAGCAAATATCGATTTGGTAGTGCCGCTGCGCATTTATTGGCCTCCCGTGTGTATCTCTATATGGAAAAATGGGACGAGGTGATCAAGCATACCGACCCCTTGCTGAATGGGCCTTATCAGCTGATGGACCTGCGCACTTGGGGACAAGTGAATCCACTGGAAAAACCTGTTATCAGCGCGAGTAACCCCGAAACAATCTGGGCATTTGGACTTAGAGGAGACGTGATCATGCAGGATACAGCCGCTTATCGCATGCCTATGGAGTTAAGAAACAGTTATAGCGAAGGCGACCTTCGCCATGGTGTCTATTGGGCTAATGGTGTAACCAAAAAATTGCACATTGGCGATTTTGGGTTGAAAAGTGCACAGGCCTTTCGTCTTTCAGAGGCTTATCTTAATCGGGCAGAAGCGTTGGCTCAATTGTATAAACAAGGAAACGCAGATGCGGGACAAAAATGTGTCAACTTGATCAATGGCTTGCGTGAAAAGAGGTTTCAGACCGATAGATATACGCCCTGGAAATTAGAACATATTGCTAACGATATTTTGCAATATATACGAGACGAACGGCGTAGAGAGCTCTACAGTGAAGGGGGGCGATGGTTTGATTTACGCCGTTATGGAATGCCCCGTATTCAGCATACATTTTTCACCTCGACGGCACAAAATGAAAATTACATCTTAGAGGAGCGAGATCCGAGTTATGTTCAGCCTATACCGCTACGGGTCATTGATTTGAATCCCAAGATAATTCAAAATCCATTATCCCCAATTCGTCAACCTAAAAATTAATTGTCATGCGAAACAAAATTAGATTACTTTTCGTCAGTCTTCTGGTTGTAATGATATTAGGATCCTGCAAGAAAGAGCTGCTGAAAGCTGATGATTCCCAGCCAATGTATATCTTGCCACAAGGTGATCATGCTTTTGACCAATATATTGTCGATTTTCATCAGAAATATGGAACCTACATTTTATATAAATTTAATGACGCCGATTTCCGCTGGGACTTTACCCGAAATATTCCTTTTGTGGGTACAGCAGGGGATCCAGAACGTGTAGCCGCCAGCTTAACATTTCTGAAAGATGAGTTCTTTGGTTTCTATGCCGAGGATCTTTTCAAAAAAATGGTTCCCTATAAAATTATGCTATGCAAGAAAATCACTCCTTTGGAACCTTCCTCCGAGGTACCGTTAGCGGGATTGGCAGATGCAGTCTGGTCGCAGAGCCACATTGCATTTGGACATGTTGACAAGCGATGGGATGACTTTTCAGAACAACAGAAAAAACAGGCCAAAGGAGCGATTCACGGTGCCTTCTGGGCTGCCGCTGCTGCAGGAAATAAAATCCAAATTGCGCCCGATTTTATCGAGGGCATCCCTTACAGCTACTTGCACGAAAACAATTATAAAATGTATGGGGTTTTTGCGGTTCCAACTAACCAATATAAAGACTTATATGAGTATATATCTCGTATCACAAGCCATACCAAAGCCGAATTAGAAGAGAAATTTTTCACCCCCAAATTCGACCCCACGGGCGTATATCAAAGAAAGTACAATGATTTGATTTCCTTCTACAAAATCAACTATAAAATCGATCTGCAAGCCATTGGAGATGCCAAGCTGCATGAATTACTAAAGAAAAACAACTGAACATGAGTATTTTAAAAGTGAGCCATTTATCACATAAATATGCTTTGAACTGGGCCATACGTGATATCAATATAGAAGTCAACCAAACTGGGATCGTCGGACTGCTGGGATCAAATGGTGCCGGCAAGTCGACGACCATGAACATTATCTGCGGAGCACTGAACCAGACCGAAGGAACAGTGCTGATCAATGGGATCGACCTGCGGGAAGAGCCACTCCGTGCCAAACAGCAGATCGGGTTTCTGCCGCAGATCCTGCCTTTGTATACTGATCTGACCGTAGATGAATACCTGCGTTATACCGCCGAATTGCGTTTAATGAAATCCAGCGAGATTACTGCGGCCGTTGGAGAGGTGAAAGAAAAATGCCAGATCAGTCATTTTAGCAACCGTCTGATCAAAAATCTTTCCGGAGGGTACAAACAGCGTGTCGGCATCGCGCAATCCATTATCCACAAACCCAGCCTGGTCGTGATGGATGAGCCAACAAACGGGCTGGATCCCAATCAATTGATCGAAGTACGTAAGTTGATCCGCGAAATTGCGCAAGACCGCACGGTATTGCTTTCCTCACACGTGATGAGTGAGATTCATGTCCTGTGCCGGGATGTTATCATGATTGAAGGCGGGCGGGTTATTTTTTCGGATACCATGGATGCCTTTAATAATTACCTGCAGCCACAGAGCCTGTTGATCCACTTGGAGAACCCGCCAGTATCTGGCGCACTACAAGCCGTTGATGGGGTGACCAAAATAGACTTCCTGAGCGAAAAACAGGTACGCGTTTTCTTTGACCAGGGCGAGGATATCGCCGAACGCCTCGTTGCTGCAAGTGTGGAACAGGGCTGGCGACTGAGGGAGATCAGCATGGAAAAAGGTGTACTGGAGGATGTGTTTAAGCAGCTCTCGAGCCAAGCAAATTAATTGGGAAAATTTAATACACAATAATTGCCTGTTAATTGAAATACCCCTTGGTTGAAAAGCACAGCCATGACGTGAAAATAAGCCGGGTATTCCATATGGCCTTTAAAATATATCGCTATGAAACTTATATGCAAGATTGCGCAAAATGAAATCCGTAATCTTTTTTACTCGCCCGTCGCCTGGTTCTTAGGAATCGCTTTTTGGGTCCTCTGTGCTTTTACCTTTACGGATAGCCTGGTTCGGATGGTCAATATTCAGGAAGTCAGCATTGAAAATAATCCTGCTTTCGAAGGTTTTCTGTGGGCTTCCCTGACCAATATCATTTTAATTCAGGGGGCGCTCTTTTCGACCGTGATCAGCAATCTCTATTTCTTTCTGCCCCTGTTGACGATGGGACTCATTAGCCGAGAGTTAAATAACGGAACGATCAAGCTGCTCCACTCCTCTCCTGTCAAGCCCATACACATTGTGCTCGGTAAATACCTGGCAATCGTATTTTATTGTGTTTGCCTGTTGGGGATCCTGAGCATCTTTTTGGTCATCAGCTTATTCACCATCATGAACGTCGATGGCGGTATTGTGCTCTCAGCGTTATTGGCTTTATTTCTATTAATCTGTACCTACGCCGCAATAGGCATCTTTATGAGCTGCCTCAGTACGTATCAGATTGTTTCGGGTGTAGCGACATTCCTACTGATCTTTGCCTTATCCGCCATTGGACAACTCTGGCAGGAATATGATTTTGTGCGCGAGCTGACCTATTTCCTATCCATAGGTGGCCGCACGGAGCGTATGCTAAAAGGCCTCATTACCACGAGCGACATCATTTACTTTCTATTGATCATTATGATGTTTGTGTCATTTACCTATTTTAAGGTCAGAGGCGCAACCGAATCAAAACCCTGGGCAAAAGCCTCGTCGCGGTATGCCCTTGTGGTTGTGATCGTTCTCGCATTTGGATATATCTCATCCAGACCTGCTTGCATCGTTTATTGGGACGTGACAAGAAATGATGTGAATACCATCCACCCCAAGGTACAGGATATCCTCCATAAATTTGATAAAAGCTCTCCCTTAAAGGTCACCTTATATGTCAATTTGCTGGACAATAGTATCGGTAGAGGCGGAACACCGGATCAAAGAAAAGGCTACGAAATGAACCTCTGGGAAGGCTATGTCCGATTTAAACCCGATATGCAATTCGATTATGTCTATTACTACGATGTGATGCCCGGTGATAGCAGCCTGTATAAACAGTATCCTAACAAATCGCTCAAACAGATTGCCGAAATCGTAGGGAAAATAATCCGTGTCAATCCCGACCGGTTTATTTCACCGGAGGAAATCCGTAAACGCATCGATCTGACGGCTGAAAATAAGCGTGTTGTGATGCACCTGGAATACAAAGATAAGAAGACCTTCCTGCGGACCTATGATGACGGCATGTTTTGGCCAGATCAGATGAATATGGCTGCTGCTTTCAAGCGCTTGTTGCAAGACGACCTCCCTAAGGTACTTTTTACCAGCGGCAATCTCGAACGCAGTATCTATAAGACCGGAGAGCGGGAGTACAACTACCTTTCACGGGATATCAGCAATCGAAAGGCTTTGATCAATATGGGCTTTGACAGTGACACCATCGATCTGGATCGTCAAGACATCCCCAAGGGCATCGCGGCCTTGGTCATAGCAGACCCAAAAACAAGCTTGAGTACATTAAAACAACAGAAAATACGTACATACATCAATAATGGTGGACATACCATGTTGATCGGGGAGCCGGGAAAACAGGACCTAATGAATCCTTTGCTTAACGATCTGGGTGTCCAGTTTAGTCCGGGGACACTTGTTGAAGTGACGCCGAATGAAACTCCCGATATGATACGCCCAATGATTACAAAAGAAGGATTTAGCCTGAGCGATCAATATCAGATCGAGCGGGAGCGCTTGCGGATCGGCAAGCCGGTAGGCCAAGGTTCCATTGCAATGCCCGGAATGGTGGAAGTGTCCCTGACAGGGAAAACAGACTTCAAGCCGTTGCAGATTTTGACAACGGACCCGCAGCGCAAAGCATACAATACAATAAATAAGCTGATTGTTGACTCGGTCCCGCCTGTATTTACGCCGGCCCGCGGTGATACACAAAAGGAAAGTTACACAGCCATGCTTGGTCTGTCACGCAAAAAAGGTGATACTGAGCAGCGTATCCTTATCACCGGAGATGGAGATTTTCTATCCAAATTAAGGCAAGGTGGAGGCATGTTTTCATTGGCCATGTTCAGCTGGCTGGACAATAACCGCCTACCGGTATATGTCGTCCCACCCGAGCCAATAGATATATTCTTCACGATATCAAATGCAACAGCGATCACTATCCGTGTTGTGACGTTATATATTATGCCAGCACTGTTATTGCTCACGGGTATTGTGATATTAATTAGACGTAAACGTAAATAAACGGAGATTATGCTACTAGAAACAGATGTACAGACCCTAGAAGATCTACGGATCTTTGGAAAAAGGGACCAGTCAGGAATTTTCGAAATCTACAATAAAACACGTACGCGCGGAGGTGAAAATCTCCTGCGCGACCTGTTTCGCCAGCCATCAGCAGATCAGAAAACGATAGCCGATCGCGTGGCCATTTTCACCTATTTCTCCCAACAGCAGGTCGCCTTTCCTTTTGATCCGGCGATGTTTGATTTAACGGAAAAATATATTCGAAATCGCTCGGTATCCACAAGGGCCAGCAGCCAGGGCTTGGGCGAGCGCGACATCCAGAATGGTGTGTCGGCCATTATCCAGTTCTTGAACGGGCTGCGAAACTTTATGGAGACCGAAGCAATGGTCAAAGCAACAGTTTACGCTACGCAGCGGAGTGCTATCTGTGCGATTCTGAATGAGGCAGTATTTGCGCCTGTATTTAGAGAGCATGCCGGTGGCAAAGTAGCTTTCTCAGCGATAGCGGCTTATGATCTGCTTTTTCGAACTAAGATATATGCACAGATTGAATCTTTGTTAAATCAGGTTTATTTACTGGATGTGTATCTAGCGATTGCAGGCATCGCCAGGGAGCGCAATTTCACACTCCCCTCTGTACACGCGAAGGGAACCCGGATACTGAAAATTGAGGGGCTCTATCATCCGGAGCTGAAGCAGCCCGTAGCCAACGATGTGACGATGACGGGTACGATGAGCCTGACCCTATTGACAGGTGCGAATATGGCTGGCAAAAGTACTTTTCTAAGATCCATTGGAACGGCAGTATATCTCGCACATATGGGGTTTCCAATTGCTGCAAAAGCCATTGATATTTCGGTCATGGACGGATTATATACTACGATCAACTTACCGGACAACTTGGGTATCGGTGCAAGTCATTTCTACGCAGAGGTACTGCGGGTCAAGAAAATAGCAGCTGAACTGGGCAAAGGCAGATCGCTATTCGTCATTTTTGACGAGCTGTTTCGCGGCACCAATGTCAAAGACGCACATGAAGCGACAGTAGAAGTTGCCAGGGCATTTGCCCGAAAAGATACAAGCCGATTTATTATTTCGTCACATATTGTGGAGGCAGCCGAGCAATTGAGCCAAGTGAACGGAGTCAATTTTTGGTACCTGCCCACACGGATGGAGGGGACTAAGCCGGTCTATACCTATACCCTGGAGCCCGGGGTCACCAACGATCGGCATGGGATGCTCATTATTCAAAATGAAGGTATCCTGGATATCCTAAAAAACGGAAAGAAGAAATTGGGAACGCCCAAATTGGAAAAAACGATATAACGAGAACGATGAATAAATTTAAAATAGATAAACAAACCCTCGACGAACTTAATCTGTTGGGAAAATTTAGATCGGGCACCATCTACAATTTATTTAATCAGGTACAGACCAGAGGTGGTGAGCAACTGCTGGATGAGATGTTTCACAACCCACTGACCGATAGGCAGGCGATCAATGACCGAAGTGCTGTATTCCAATTTTTTCAGCAGCAGGATGTTGTATTTGACTTAGACCGCCAATCGATGGCAACTATACAGGAGTATCTGGACACCAGTTCTTTTGGAAGCAAAACATTGGTCTATGGGGCGGCTGTATTACACAAACTATTGGCCGGCCTGACCCGTGACGATCGGTATAAGAAGAATGTGCAGGGACTCCAGGCTGTCATTCAGCTACTGAATACCATAAAAGCAATAATGCTCGAGCTCAAAGGAGCGCTCGGTCCCTTTAAAGAAAGATTCCAAGAGGTCGAGGCATTATTGGCCAACCCCTATCTGGCCAAATTGGCTCAGATGGACATTTATCAGGCCTTACCCCTGGGTGTATTGGCTTTTTACGAACATCTGCTCAAAGGTAAGTTATTGACTAGTTTGGAGTCGCTGCTGCTATTTGTGTATGAAGTGGATGTCTACCAGTCCGTCGCAAAAACTGCGGAAGCCCATCATTTCACTTATGCCAAAGCACTGCCGGAAACGGAAAATAGCCTGCGTTGCGAAAATCTGAAACACCCCTGTATTCCCGGCGCCATAGGAAATGATCTGTTCTTGCATGAGTCGAGCAATGTCCTGTTTCTTACCGGAGCGAATATGGCCGGAAAATCTACCTGGATGAAATCATTGGGAATAGGACTCTACCTGGCACACATGGGATTTCCGGTGGCTGCGGACAGCCTAGAATTTTCAGTGCGCGAGGGCTTGTATTCGTCGATCAATGTAGCCGACAATATCGGACTTGGTTACAGCCATTTTTACGCCGAAGTAATCCGTGTTAAAGAGGCGGCCTTAGCGGCTGCAAGCGGAGCCCGGCTCCTACTGATCTTTGATGAACTATTTAAGGGGACAAACGTGAAGGATGCTTATGATGGTACGCTGGCCGTGACAAGCGAGTTTGCCGAGTATGAAGCTTGCCTGTTTGTGGTGTCCACACATATCATCGAAGTGGGTGAAGAACTCCAGTCTGTAGAAAATATACAATTTCGTTATATGCCAACCGTGCTGGAAAATAATATCCCACGTTATACTTACCGTCTGGAGGAGGGTATTACAGCGGATCGGCAGGGTATGATGATCATCCGGAATGAGCGCATTTTGGAGATGATGGAAACTTAAAATGGGGTATTAGGTAGGTCAGCAGAGCGGATACAAAAAAGATATAATTGATCATTCTGATTTTAATTTAATTTCTATGAATACTTCGTATATTGGTATGGTTAAACCTATGGAAATTATGTATAATTCTTTAGAAGAGAAGGAGAATCAGCATGCTTCCGAAGTCCCTATAATGCTTTCGGAGCAGCTATTGAACAAGTTTTTTGATGAACATTATTCTTTTCTTTGCCAAGTTGCCATGCATGTTGTTGACGACGTTGAGGCGGCCAAGGATATTGTGCAGAATTTCTTTTTATATTGTTGGGAAAAAAAATCCCGTTTGAAAATTCAGGGCAATTTGAAATCCTATGCCTATCGTTCGGTGCGCAACTCATCATTAAATTATTTGAAACGCTTGACAAAGGTAAACTACGATAGTGAATATATCTTTACTGAAGCAGTAAAGATACCCTTGGATTCAGAAAAAGAACGGCATGCCATTGAAGATAAACGCGACAAGATGCTATGGGATACCATTGCACAAATGCCCGATAAACGGAAAGAGATCTTTTTATTAAGCCAAAGGGAGGGCTTGACTTACGTTCAGATCGCTAAGAACCTGGATATTTCAGTGAATACGGTGAAAACACATATTAAACTGGCCTATGTTTTTCTTCGATCAGAATGTAAGTGGTTGGTGGTTGTTATTGGTTGGTTGTTAATCTAAATAGAGAAGATATGAAAGATGATCATATTGATTGGGACAAGTTGTTGGCACAGCTTAACGCCAAGGAGCATCAAAATATGGATGAGTTATCCAAGGAGGAAGTGGACATGCTTTTATTCTCTGAAGAGGTCCGCTTTAAATTGAGAAAAAAACAAGCTAATGAGCAATTTCCTGTACACGAGGGAAAACTTGAATTTTCCCGGCGAAAAAAACGGCACAGGCTTTTGCAATTTTTGCCCTATGCTGCGGCGCTGCTGATTTGCCTGGGAGCAGGCATATGGATGCTAAACCGCAATATGGCACCTGTCGATAACGCAAAGGAATCAGTATGGGCGGGCAATCCGTCCAAAAAAATTACATTGCAAAGAGCTGATGGCGAGAAAATAGCGATTGATACACAACATCAGCAGCTGGATGAAAATGGAAACACTGTCCTGATCAACAACGGCGAAATAAGCTACCTGGGGCAAAAATCTGATCAAAGATCGACAACTACGCTTGCATTAAACCGACTGGATGTACCCTACGGCCTTCAGACGAAAGTAGAACTGGCCGATGGGACAAAAGTCTGGGTAAATTCGGGGACTTCATTTAGCTATCCGATTGCTTTCTCTGCGGATAAAAGGGAGGTATATGTGCAGGGTGAAGCCTATTTTGACGTGGCGCATGATCCCAACAAACCCTTTGTGGTCCATTGCGGTAAGGTGGGCGTTAAAGTCCTGGGCACGGCTTTTGGCGTCAATACATTTGGTAATACCGTAGTGACCGCATTGGTGCGGGGGAAAGTGGAGCTACAGGTCAATGGTCAATCGCAACAGCTCATACCCGGTAATGTTGGAAAATATAACAATGACTCCAATAAGCTCTATCTATCCGATGACCCTGTCCGTGATTGGGTAGCCTGGAAGGATCATGTGCTCTATTTTGATGACATGACGCTGGGCGAGATTGCTGAGAGGTTGACAAGACTGTACGATTATCGCTTTGTATTTGATGATCCGGCACTGAAGGAACTACGATTTACCATCGATATCGAGCAGACTACAGCCATACAGACGGTATTGAAATACCTACAGGCGAGTGTGCAAAACGTTGATTTTAAAGTGGTCGGGCGAGAGGTGCATGTGATGGAGGTAAAATAAGCGAAACAAGGCTGCCTCAGCGTACCGAGACAGCCTTGTTTGTATTTGATTATTGATCATCGCCCACCATTTCCAAAGGATGGAGCTGTATTTTCCGAACGCAGCTATTTCCGTTGTCAAGAATATATTTCTATTTTTTTGCTTCGGTATTGGCAAAAGTTACCGGAATTTCTTTTCCTACTTGTGTAGAAAACCAAAATCCGCTCAAGCTTCCATATGTATTTTTAATTCGGAAAAAGTTTTTGCGATTTTCTTCAATCAATAGCACATAGCCGTTTTCCAATGTTACGATTTCGGCAAAAGATTGCTCCTCGTTGTTTTGATATTGATAAGTGGTTTGATCGTATGAAGGATCTTCTTTCCAACCATTTACTTTCCAATTCAGCATCATCTTTCGACCATTAATGGTGGTTGAAAAAGTCGTTTGTTCTAGCAATGGTAATTCGACTAAAGTTGCAGCGCTATCAGCCGCTGCTGCCGCCGCTTCTACGGCAACAGTTGCCGCTTCAGCAGCGATAGGGTCGCCCGGTTCTTCTGCGCTAACAAAATCTTCAAAATTACCATCGAAGGCTTTCAGATCTTTAAACAAACCGCCGTACCATTGCTCTTTGAATTGAATTAAATCAACATAACGCAAGACATAATTCTCCTCTTTGTTCCTGTTGCTTTTGACCCAGATAAAACCGCTGTATTCTATAATCCCTTCAGAATTTTCGGCTTTATTGTTATCTGATTTAATTTCTTGGATGTATAAATCTTGCCAGTTGATTTCCCCATTCTTAATGTCGCAAAAATCTTCCAGTATTTTTCCCATCATTTTATAATATCTGCTTTCGTTGTACACCTCGATTAGGGCGGAACTACGGGCATCAAAATCACCACTGCTGATCATGATTTCGGAAAATGTTTTTTGGTCGGGCCACAATGTTTTGAAAGCCTTAGCATCACTGTTTTTTATTGCTTCAAATGCTTTGTGCAAATGTTTCTCGGACGCAGCATTTTGCGCCATCGCTATTGTATTTACTAGCATAACTAGTACGAGTAAGAGGTGTTTTTTCATAAAAGAAATAAATGAATTTTTTAAATATAAAAATATTCATCCCTGAAATGGGAAGCCATTTAACATTCGTAGTATTTCTTTTAAGATTCGTGCATTTATTCCTAGGTAATAAAAAATGTATTAAATACGGGGAGTGAATTAAATACCTAAATCTTGGATTTTTCAAACGATCGTTGGTTAGAGGCTGTTTTTTCAATAAATAAAAATGACAACAAATAACAGTATTATGGAAAATAACATTAATAATCCCGAAATCATCAATGACATTATCAAAATTAATAACGACCGTATTGAAGGTTACCGAAAAGCAATTGATCTGGCTACCAGCCATGGTTTAGATAAATTGCTACCGACATTTCAGAAGTACATTGAACAATCAAATGAATTTATCGCAGAACTGAAACCCTATGTGGAACTGGAAGGCAAGGAACCTACAGACAGTACCATGCTTAGCGGCAAGCTCTTCCGGGTTTGGATGGGCATAAAAGTAAATATCACCGGTGACGACGAAAGAAGTTTGCTGGAGACCTGTGAACAAGGAGAAGATGCCTTCAAATCGACTTATCAGACAGCCCTTGCTGAAGGATCGAATGAGCTTTCGCAACATGTACATAGTCTGATCAACACCCAGCTTAGTAAACAACTGGAAGCACATAATATCATCAAAATGATGCGCGACAGTAAAGCAATCTAAGCTTAAAGTTTTAAAAAAACAACTACCGAAGCGTAAATGGCAGCGGTAGTTGTTTTTAGTTTGCGTGCTACACCAGACTCCGCCCCCATCCTGCGATGCCTTCTATACCCACAGACGAAATCTGCTCCGCCTCCAAAGGAGAAGCAGGATCAAGACAAAGCCAACAGCCCAAAGGTATTTCGTAGATAACAGCGTGTTACGGCTCTTTTCATGCCTGGTCGCCTGTTCCGGGGTGTATGACGTTGACACCCGGCCTCTGGTTGATGCGTGTTCCGTTATCCCACAACTTGATCTGATTAGATACATCTCCTGTAATCGGACTTCCGTCCGCCTTATAAAGGTTTATGCTGGGATTTTCAGGTGCGAAGAAAAGATCTTTACTCCATCCATACATCGTCGCAAAAGAAAGACGATACTAATATATAGGAAATATGTTCCATTGTTCTTGAGCATTTGGTTTATCATGTCGAGGCTTCCGAAACTTCGCACAATGTCATTGAACGCGTCGAAGAAATCCAGCCCGACCTTATATTAATGGACAATTGGATCCCTAAAATTGGCGGCGTAAAAGCGACGCAACGATTAAAATTGTTACTCGCGTCTTATAAAGACTCCTGCCCAATCATTTGTGCAGCGCTCAAGAATTCGATCTATACAAGCACCCATCAGAGTCCGGAGACTTAAAAGTTAGGTTTTCTATGATCAAGATCAGTCCATATTAGACAAAGGAAACGACTATGGAAAAAATCGTCCTAAATTATGATTATAGAATCGAATGCACGCAAACCAATTAAGCTATGGCCTATACCTTTATACGCTTCAAACATTTACCTTTCAAATTTCTATAAAGTATTTGTGCCGGTTTTCTTATACTCGTTCGGTGTGACACCAAATTCTTCTTTAAAATATTTCCTGAAATATTTGGGTTCATTAAATCCAACCAAAAATGCAACCTCAGCAACATATAGCTGGCTTTTCTCCAATAGTTCGGCTGCTCTTTTGAGTCTGATAAAACGGATAAACTCAGACGGTGTTTTGTCCGTCAGCGCAAGAATTTTTTTATAAAAATTAACCCTGCTCATCGCCATTTCCCGACAGAGATCCTCAACCAAAAAATCTGCTTTTCCTATATTTGATTCCACGATGGATACCGCCTTTTGTATAAATTTCTGATCCATCGAAACAATCTCCGGTTTAGAGGTTGAAATAGCTATTCTCGATTTGAATTTCTCCTGGAATTGTTTTTGCCTTTTCGCGATATTGGCGAGTGTAACTCGCAGAATATCTATATTAAAAGGCTTCGAAATATAAGCATCTGCTCCAGCTTCCATCCCTTGAAATTGATTTTCATCCGAACACTTGGCCGTAAGTAAAACGACCGGAATATGTGAAATCCGTATATCCTGCTTCACTTTTCGACAAAATTCATAACCGTCCACATTAGGCATCATAACATCACAGAGCACAACATCTGGAATATGTTCAACGGCAAGGTCATAGCCATGCTGTCCGTCCTTAGCGGATAAAATTCTGTATTCAGCCCCAAAAAGGTCTTTCAAAAATAACCGAAAATCCTCGTTATCATCGATAATCAGGAGGGTATAAACACTATGCTCTGCTTCCAGAAACCCATCATTTGCGCTAACAGTACTTTTTTTAGTATCTACTTCAATAGCTGTGCCCGAATAGATTACATCTTGTCTGTTTGCACCGTAGCTCTCTTTGAGCATGGGTATGAGCATGGTAAAAACCGTACCTTTTCCAAGTTTACTATCCACTTCAACGGTTCCGCCATGGAGCCTGACAAATTCATTTACAATATGTAGCCCCACTCCTGTCCCGGCTATCCCATGGGTTTCATTGGATTCAATGCGGTAAAAACGGTCAAAAATCCGTTCAAGGTGTGCACTTTCTATTCCTATTCCGGTATCCGTGACTTTAATGCATAAGTATTTATAGATTTTATGATCTCTGATTGTTTCGTTTATATCTACGCTAACATCTACATGACCGTTATTCCTTGTATACTTAAAGGCGTTCGAAATCAAATTGGAGATAGCCATGTACATTTTATCTTTATCGAACCGTAGGTCAATATACTGATGGTTTGTGGTAAAGGTTAGTTTGATGGATTTTTCAGCAGCTATGGACAAAAATGATGTGCTGATCTCTTTCACAAATTCGATCATATTACCCGATGAAATATTGAGTTTCGCCTTGTCCTGATCGAGTTTTCGAAAATCCAATATATCATTGACCATCTTAAGCAGCTTCTGCGCATTTTTGTACATGACCCCCAAAACAGCGTTTTGTTCGTGGGGATGATCATTTTTTATCAACATTTCCAGGGGGCTGATAATCAAAGATAAGGGCGTTTTAAATTCATGACTGATATTCGTAAAAAACTTTAATTTCAGTTGATCTATTTCATGTAACTTATCGGCTTCCAACATCCGGGCTTTTTGATCAAGCTGATCTCGTTTTCTTTTTAACCGATATTTGATAAACCATTTGACCACCAGGATAAATATGACCGTATACAGTACGATCGCCCACCAGGACCACCAAAATGGTGGTTTGACAATAATACGCATTTCAATAGGTTTGGACGACCAGACATTATCTTCATTGCCGGCATAAACCTTTAATACATAAGTACCCGGATTAAGATTGGAATAGGAAGCAAATCCTGTGCTACGAGACGTTTCAATCCATTCTTTATCAACACCCTCCAATTTGTAACGATATTTATTTTTCTCCGGATGCATAAAATTAAATGCTGAAAAACGAATGGTAAAGTTTGTTTCGTTGTATTTTAGGGAGATGTGGTCAAGGTCGACAATGGACCGAGGAAGCACCAGGTGCCCATTTCTCTTATCACCAGGATTGAGGAGCTCGTTAGACAATAAAAGTTCGGTAAACCGCGCCCGTGGAGCACTTGTATTGACTGGAATCCCTGTTGGATGAAAGCCCACATACCCTTCTGTGGTTCCCATATATATTTTACCGGTCTTGTCCATATATACCGCATTGGGATTAAAAACCATACCTGTCAGTCCGTCACTCAGATCGAAGGTAGAAACAATGTTTTTAGGTTTGCTACTATCACCCGGAATGTATTGTATCCGGTTGAGTCCATAGCTTGTGCCCGCCCATATATATCCTTCCCGGTCTTCGGCCAATGAACGTACGTCGTCACTGGACAGACCGTCAGTCTGTGTTAACATCGTAAAGCGCCCTTTGGCAAGATCAAAGATCTTTATTCCCCTTTTTGTTGCCAGCCAAATACGTCCCTTTGAATCCTTCATAAGCTGGTACACAGGCACGGCTGATGCCTTATCCTGAAAATCAGGATTTGAGAAATAAGGTAATATGGTCTGATCAGGACCAATTTTATACACGCCGATATCCGAACTGAAGCTAATTGTTCCTTCCGCAGCATGAATGGCTGAAAGTATAAAATCTGAACGTAACTTACTATTTTCCCGATTAAAATTGCTGAATATACTGCGGCTGGGATCTAACCTGTCGATCCCCCCGCCTAAGGTCGCAATCCACAAATTGTGATTCGAATCTTCGGTTAAACCATAAACACTTAGGTTGGAGAGACTATTTTTATTTTTTTCCTCAACTTTGTACCTTTTAAATCGCTGACCATCATAGCTATTTAATCCACCCATAAAGGTTCCGGCCCATATTTTTTTGGAATGGTCTTCAAAAAGAGTGGTGACAATATCTGAAGAAAGGCTGTTGTTGTCCTCACGCTCGTTTCTGAAAAATTGACTTTTTCCACTATGCTCATTTAACTTAATAAGTCCTTTGCCGTTAGTACCCAGCCAAAGATTATCACCTTTATCCTTTATGATGCTGCTGCAATCAAAAATAATATTTCTACGATCGGATTCCCTTACTATTTCGGTACTGGGAAATCTGAACATATCTGGATGATAGTAAGAAACACCGTTTTTATATGTGCCGGCCCAAACAATTCCCTGCGGATCGCAATACAGGCTGACGATGGAATTTTGACCAAGTGAACTGTTGTTGTATTCTTCATGCTGAATGACCCTGACGGTATTACTTTTTTTATCAAAAAGATTGATGCCGCCGTGATCGGTTGCAATCCATAATAATCCTTGATGATCCGCAATCATCCCGCGGACGAAAGAATTTGAAAGAGCAGGTTTACTGTCGATATCCAACTGCTTCCATTGGTCATTTGTTTCATTATAACAAACTGCCCCCTTATTATTCAGCCCCGGATAGATCCAGACCATAGCATCTGGGTCAATAAAGATGCGTTTGGGAATCAAGGTGTTTATCGGTGTACGCTTCAACTGATTTTTTCGCAAATCCACTTTTCCGGTGCTGCTATTTAAACGTTCCAATAATCCGTCTTTGTGTAGTATCCATACAAGCGGGCCTTTTAAGGCAATCTCAACAATCTCAGTTGACGCTATAGTTGTTGGGTCATTTAATGGCCTATAGGCCGAAAGTTTTTTTGTTTTAGGTTCAAATTTATAGATACCCTTATGTGCATAGGCGACAATAAAGTTCTTAAACTGATCAATCTGAATGGAAACTGGATTTGGAGGAAGCCCCATCTGCTCAAGAAGTGAATCTGTATTATTGACAAAGACTTCTCTGCGCCAGTCAAACATAACATACTTATTGCCCATCATCCACAGATTCCCTTTCTCATCTTCGACAATCTTTTTCATTGCATCATAATGGGAATCTGCTGATGCGTCGCTACTCCGATTGAATATTTTGATGCGCTCACCGTCAAACCTATTTAGACCAGTATTGGTAGTAAACCACACAAAACCTCTACCATCTTTATGAATGGCGACGACTTCATTCCCAACAATTCCGTTACGGGTGCTTAATTGTGCAAATTTATACTGTTGCCCAAAGCTGGCTACAGTCGCAAAGAGTAAAATTAAAAGGATTAGTCGTTTCATTGGTTACGGTCTCAAGTACTCAGCGTTAAAATACTGATTTTATAAAATCTTTAGGGCATAAGTAATCATTTTATACCCAAAGCTGAAACATATAAGTCCCCAACCAGCATCTATGATCATTAAAACAATACATTCCCAAAGTCATTACTGCGGCCATAAGACCGCTTGCACAGCAGACTGAATAACATTTCATCCCCTTATCTGCAACATTTGGACCCCGCTAAAACAATCCGTTGTGCCTAATTTTAATCATCCCTTTCTCGGGAAAATAACCAATATAAATTATAAACTTAAATTAACCATGAAATCAAAAAACGGATCACAACAGTTTTTTTGGCCCAAACTGCGGCATTGGGAGTGTCTCATGCTGGCAGCCTTGCTTCTTCTTTTTATCAATGCACTACAGGCTCAGGATTCAAAAATCAATGTTTCTGGATGGATCACCGATAGGGTCACGGGGAGGCCTTTGACCAATGTTTCCATTAAACTAAAAGGAACACCTTCGGCTACTTCTTCCGATGAAAAAGGCCGGTATACCATTGCTGCTCCAAAAGGTAGTATTTTAATCATCAAACATTTGGGATTCCATACACAGGAAGTCAAAGTAACAGAAAATCGACAGAATATTCAGTTGACAGAAAATATCCATGCCATGGACGAAGTTGTCGTGGTGGGGTACGGAAAAATGAAACGGAGTGATCTGACCGGATCAGTCGTCTCAGTCACTGCTGCGGATATCAGCAAATCGGTCAGTACTTCACTTGATCAAGCATTACAGGGACGTGCTGCAGGTGTTTCTGTGACGCAGAATTCTGGAGCACCGGGGGGCGGAATATCGGTCAGCATCCGTGGTACAAATTCGTTCAGCGGTAATGAGCCCTTATATGTTATAGATGGAATTCCCATAGATGGTAATACGCGGGATAATTCCAGTGCGCTCTCCTCCATAAATCCATCAGATATAGAATCCATGGAAATATTGAAAGATGCTTCAGCTGCCGCCATCTACGGTACCCGAGCAGCAAATGGTGTTGTGCTGATTACAACGAAACGCGGCTTAGCCGGAAAAACCAAATTGGGCTATGAAGGATATGTGGGTCTTCAACAGCTGCCCAATATATTGAACGTTCTCAACCTGCGCGAATATGCGGTGTATCAAAATCTGCGCAGTAAAGTCATCGGCTTTGGCGATCGGGAGGAATTTAAAGATCCATCCTTGTTAGGTGAAGGTACAAATTGGCAAAAGGAAATCTTTCGGACTTCATTGATGCATAACCATCAATTGAACATTTCCGGCGGAACCGAGCAAAATAGATTTGCGATCACCGGCGGATACCTGGATCAACAGGGCATCGCACAAGGATCCAGTTTTGAGCGCTATTCCTTACGGATGAACTTTGATTCGAAAATCAATAAGTGGCTAACAGTAGGCATCAATGCCTATACGGCCAAAACAAAAAACAGGAACACCATAGACAATGGTGGAATCATTTCACTCGCCATTCGGCAGCTGCCGGAGGTGCCCGCAAAAAATCCGGACGGTTCCTGGGGCACACAACAGGAAAATATGTATGGCACCTATTTCGCCAACCCATTGGAAGAAGCGCTTACCCGGGAAAACTATGCGAAAGGTTCACAGATTAGTGTCAATGCCTATACGGATATCTCTCCCATCAAAGATCTTGTACTTCGGATCGAAGGCAATGGAAACTACAATTATTCCAATTCTTACCAATTCACCCCATCGTATGATTATGGCAATTTCAGACAGCAATCGGCCGGAGCCAGATTTGCCAGCAACGGTTCTTTTACCAACCTGAAGACTTACTTGACCTACACGAAATCCTTCACCGGAAAGCACAATCTCTCGATCATGGTCGGACATGAGGCCCAGGAAAACAGCTGGGAATCACTGTCTGGAAGCCGTACCAATTATTTTCTGAATTCAGTACATGAACTGGACGCTGGTGATTCAAAAACTGCCAAAAATGGAAGTTCACGAAGTTCAGGTGGCATTGAATCTTATTTTGGTCGTTTCAATTATGGATTTGACGACAAATATTTATTGACGGCTACCTTCCGCAGAGACGGATCGGATAAATTTGGCGTCAACAACCGCTGGGGAACATTCCCTTCTCTAGCGGCAGCCTGGAAGATTAAAAATGAATCTTTCTTAAAGGAAAATCAGGCGATAGACAACTTAAAGCTGCGGCTGGGCTGGGGGCTCGTCGGTAATCAGGCGGCAGGTTCCTATGCTTATGGCGTGACAATGGCCTCCGCCGCATCCATCTGGGGCACGGGCTTCTATCCCGGAAATTTTGCCAATCCGGATCTGAAATGGGAAAAAACCAATGCCTACAATATAGGCCTGGATCTGAGTTTATTTAAAAATAGAATCGAACTTACAACCGAGGTCTATTTAAAAAAGATCGACAACCTTTTAATGCAGGCCGTATTACCAGACTATATCAGCGGACTGATTTCTGCCCCTTGGGTAAATGCCGGTTCGATGACCAACAAAGGTATCGAGCTCACCTTAAACACCGTTAATATCAATAAAAATGGAGTATTCTGGAAATCTGGTCTGACATTTTCCATGAATAGAAACCGTGTCACGCAGCTGTATACAGATGCCGCCGCTATTCAGGGAAAAATAGGTGCAGAAACATTCACACTGACGAAGGTAGGTCATCCTGTCGGTCAATTCTACGGATATAACGTCATTGGCATGTTTCACAATGAAAGTGATTTTTACCAGCGGGACAATCAAAATAATGTGGTACTGGATCAGGATGGCAATAAAGTGCCTATCGCTCTTCCCAAAGATAAAAACATAGGTGTCAACGGCATCTGGGTCGGAGACTTTATATTCGAGGATAAAAATAAAGACGGGAAAATTGATGAACAGGACCGGGATTTTATAGGCAATCCAGACCCTAAGTTCATCCTCGGGCTCAACAATTATCTTTCCTATAAAGGATTTGACCTAAATATCTTCTTGAATGCCGTGTATGGCAACAAGGTATATAACCAACTGCGCAAAGATTTTACCAACCCAATGAACAATTCAGGTATGCTCAAAGAGACAACCGGAATTGCCCTCCTAGAAACGATTGATCCGAACGGTTCCGACCAGGATATTTCCAATGTGCGGGTATCCAATCCAAATGCGAGCATTCAGCGGATTACCGTCAGTGATGCAAATGATAATAGTCGGATGAGCAACAGATTTATCGAAGATGGTTCCTATTTGCGCCTGAAAAATATTTCTCTCGGATATACCTTCTCGCAAAACCTGCTGAAGAAATATCAAATTGAAAACCTCAGATTATACGTGAATATTCAAAATCTGTTTACCTGGACAAAGTATACGGGCTATGATCCGGAAATAGGTTCCTACAATCAAAGTGTCTTACTGAGAGGAATAGATTATGCCCGGTATCCCTCACAGCGCATCTATACCTTCGGTCTAAACTTCATGTTTTAATATTAAATACTGAATTATGAAAAAGCTATTCTTGATAGCCTTACTACTGGCTATTGTTGCACTACATTCCTGTAACAAAAGTTTTCTTGAACGAGAACCCGAAGGGGCATATGTTGACGCAACTTTCTATACATCTCCCGAAGCACTAAAGGCAGCCACAGCCCCACTCTATAATAGAGCATGGTTTGACTATAATAAGCGACCTGCTGTTGCCATCGGAAGCTTAAGGGCAAACGATGGCTATAATCCTTATATGAACCCCTCTTATACTTTATTCACGGTAACATCACTGGATGATGGACTCTCAGATGCGTGGAAGTCATTCTATGGCGTCATAACGATGTCCAATGCCATCATCGACGCCGTTAAAAACAAAGCTGTCAATGTCACTGAAAGCCAAAAAAATAGCGCTATTGCAGAAGCGCGTCTCATGCGCGGTATCGCTTACTTTTATCTCCTGCGTACCTGGGGGCCTGTGATACTGATTGAGGACAATGATACCGTGATCAAAGACCCTATGCAGCCAAGGCATCGGGAAGAAGATATTTTTCGGTTTATCATCGATGATCTCGGCTTTGCCGTTCAAAACCTTCCGGATAAAGCTGATAAAGGCCGCGCAACAAGCTGGGGCGCCAAAGGCATGCTCGCCAAGGTATACCTCTCCCGCTCGGGTTGGAAAACCGGCGGCACCCGCAATGAAGCCGACCTAGCCAAAGCAAAAGAATACGCACAGGATGTCTGTGTTAATAGTGGGCTGGAATTATATCCTAAATATGAAGATCTGTTCAAATACAAACATAATAATAATCCCGAATCGCTTATCGCCATGCAATGGGTACCACTTGGCGACTGGGGCGTCTGCAATACGCTCTTAGCTGATCTGGCATTTTCATCCGATGTGACGGGTGGTGTCAATGTTTGGGGCGGCGGACTGAACGGAACGATCGACATGCTCAAACAATACGAACGCGCGGACACGCTCCGGAGAAATGCTACCTATTTTACCCAGCACTCACTCTACCCCTATATCGCCATTGATAAAGGCGGTTATTCTTATCCAAATGCAGGAGCATCCATAAAAAAAGGCGTAATCGGCGGACCAAACGATGATAATGATGGCTTTGTACAATCCATGAGTTCGCCACTCAACACCTACATTTTACGATTGGCAGATGTATACTTAACCTATGCTGAAGCTAGTCTGGGAAATAATACTACACTCAGCGATGGTGAAGCATTACGCTACTTTAACAAGGTAAGAGATCGGGCCAAAATCGGGAGAAAAACATCAATTACATTTGATGACATCATCAAAGAACGACGCGTTGAATTTGCGATGGAGTATACCAACTGGTATGATATGGTCAGCTGGTATTGCTACAAGCCTGAAAAAATGCTGAAATACTTTAATGATCAGCAACGGGGCTGGTCGACGACCTCCATTACTAAGGATGAAGACGGGAATCTTATTTTTGAAGAGCCCACAGCACCCGCAGTACCTGTGATCGTGACAGCAAACAACATCTTCTTTCCTTATCCTGAGAATGATCTCATACAGAATCCGAGGTTAAAAGAAGAACCACAAGCTTATCCATTTAATAATCAATAGAGAATTATGAAAGCAATATACGATAACAATCGCTTTATATTATTTGTGTTCATAGCAATTATTATGTTGTCTATGCTGTCTTGTAGCCGCAACAATGATCTGACAATGACTCCAGAGATAACCCACGTACGATTGACAGATCCTGAAAAAGCAGATAGCACCTTTACAGGTGCATTTCCAGGCACAATGGTTGCTGTTATCGGAAAAAATCTCGATGGTATACAAAAAATTTATATCAATGACCAACAAATCGGATTTAATGCAAATTACTGCACCTCGACAAGCGCCATTATTTCCATTCCTGCCGACCTGCTACTGACTGGCACCAATCCGGATCTCCCCAATGAGATTAGGATAGAAACGAGCCACGGTGAAGCAAGATTCAAATTCCATATCTACTCTCCCGCACCTCAGATCGCCCGTATTGAATTAAAATATCCAGCCAAGGCAGGCGAAGTGCTCCGTATCTACGGCTTAAATTTCTACGAAGTACAAAAGATCGCATTCGAAAGCGCAACAGGTGGTAGCATACCAGCTACGGAATATGAGGTCGGTAAGGACTACGATAAAATCGAACTAAAGATTCCATCAGGTATTCAGGATGGTCGGCTGGCGGTCTACTGCATGACGGATTCTGTCAGCATAGCCTTCACTACACATGTTTCGCCGCCAATCATAAAATCGTGGAGCAGCGATATGCCTATCATTGGTGATCAGGCATTTATTACCGGTAACAACTTCATTGAGGTAACCAGACTAACTATCAATGGCGAATTTGATATCCCAGGTGAAGATTTAACCGTCGCCAACAGTAAGGATACGATTTATTACCGACTACCAAAGGCTCCAACAAAATCGGGTACCATCATGGTCCATGCCGCCGGTGGACAATCCAAGTCTTCCCTACTTTTTTATCCGATTCAAAACCTCGTCCTGGACTGGGACAAAGTAGGTAGCTATGATTGGGGGGACAACAACATGGCTGTAATGGCAGACGGGTCCAAACCACCTTTCTTTACCACCGGAACCGCTTACCGCATCTTTGGAACACCGGGTGCATGGCAATATTGGTGGGGTAACCTGTCCAACAAAGGTAGCTACCCTACCGTAAATACAATACCTGCCAATACGCCTATTAGCAGTCTTGTACTGCGCTTTGAATGCTTCGTCAATGAGCCTTTGGCGACGGCGACATTCGACCTACAGCTCAAAGGCAACGGGGATAAAATGGTATCAGATTATGTGCCACGCGATCGAAACACCAACAAAACAAACCTTGGAAAATGGATGACCTGCGACATCCTCCTCAATAGGTTTACGACAGTTGCCGACTACGGAAGTTTTGCTGCTATAGCCAGCTCAGAACTGGGCATTTTCACGAAAAATAAAGCAGACAATGCCAATGTCAAGCTGGACATCTACTTCGACAATTTTAGAATCATAGACACAAACAAAAACTAGCCCCATATGCACTAAATAGAAAGCTGACGATCGGGCCGGATACACGAGAAATCGTCATGCCGGCCATTAATCACAAATCATTTTTTTTAAACAAACACATATGAAATTTAAAAAGTCAATCTACTTCATTATTTCGGCCGTATTTTCCCTAGCCTTTCACGCTGTCATTGCGCAAACCGGTTTTTCAAATCCAGTCATTAGAGGCTTCAATCCAGATCCGAGTATTTGCCGTGTGGGCGATGACTATTATTTGGTCACTTCGTCTTTTGAGTATTTCCCGGGTCTCCCGATTTATCACAGTAAAGACCTTGTCAACTGGGAGCAAATCGGTCACTGTCTAACCCGGGATGCCCAGCTACCGCTGGAAAAGGCTGCTGCTTCAGGCGGCTTATTTGCTCCTTCGATCCGCTATCACGATGGTCTGTTCTATGTCGTCTGCACCAATGTATCATCAGGTGGCAATTTTTATTGCACAGCAACTGATCCCACTGGCCCCTGGAGTGATCCGATCCATGTGGCGATCGAGAGTATTGATCCCGATATATTTTGGGACGAGGATGGCAAAACCTATTTTGTCACACAGGGAAACGAAGGGATTCGGGTGACAGAGATTGATATCAAAACCGGAAAGGTTATTGGTCCCGAGCACCTGGTCTGGGGCGGTATCGACGGGCGTTTTCCCGAAGCTCCGCATCTCTATAAAAAAGACGGATTCTATTACCTGCTTTTGGGTGAGGGTGGTACAGAATACATGCATAGTGCAACAATTGGCCGGAGCAAGAATATCCTAGGCCCCTATGAATCCAGCCCACTAAATCCGATACTGACCCATGCCAATAGAATTGGTCAGGCAAATCCCATTCAAGGTGTAGGGCATGCAGATCTGGTCCAGGCCAAGGACGGCAGCTGGTGGCTGGTTTGCCTCGGTTTCAGGGTTACACAGCCCTACAGCTATTACCACATCCTGGGACGTGAAACCTTTCTTGCTCCTATGGACTGGCCGCAAGGGGGATGGCCACAGGTCAATGGCAATGGAACGATCAGCCTTGACATGAAAACAGCAACTTTGCCGTTGAAACCCTTCAGCAAACCTGCTATCCGAAGCGATTTTGACAAGGAACAACTAGGCCTTGAATGGCAATATTTAAGAAACCCCGTGCGGGATCATTATTCCTTGTCAGAAAAAAAGGGCTGGTTAAGCATACAAGCATCTCCAAATTCACTGAACGATGCCAAACCCCTATCAGCTATCCTAAGAAGACAAACAGAACACAACTTTACGGCTAGTACACTGCTGCAATTTGCATCTTCGAAGGACAATGAAGAGGCCGGAATCACAGTCATGCAAAACAACAGTCATCATTACGACCTGTTGATCAAACGACAGCAAGGAAAGAATCGCATTCAATTGCGTGTTAAAGTAGGCTCATTGAGCTACATCGCTGCTGAAAAAATTATTCAGGGCAACCAGCACAAATTAAGAATAGAAGGAACTTCACAACAGTATATCTTTTCTATAGCAAATCCCGGCAGTGAACAGTACAGCGAAATCGGAAGGCTCGACACACGCTATCTGGCAACCGAGGTTGCCGGTGGTTTTACAGGTGTCATGATAGGGCTGTATGCCACTTCAAATGGTATTCCGACGCATGCGAAAGTATTTTTTGACTGGTTCGACTATAAAACACACTAAAAATATGATAATTAAACAGATCCCAATTTTCTTCGCCTTTTTTTTGCAGGCATTCCTATTAAAGGCACAACTTAAGCTACCCGCTATATTTGGCGACAACATGATCCTCCAGCGGGACATCCCTATAAAATTATGGGGATGGGCCGAAAAAAATGAAACGGTCCATGTCCAGTTTATGCAGCAGCATCTAAAGACAAAAGCCGATAACAATGGGCAATGGCACATGACCTTAGCCCCTACTCCGCACGGAGGACCTTATCGCATGGAAATAAAAGGACACGACCAACACATTTCCCTAAAAAATATCCTGGTCGGTGAGGTGTGGCTTGCATCTGGTCAATCCAATATGGAATGGACCGTAAAAAATTCCAATAATGCCGCCAGCGAAATTAGCCATGCAACTTATCCGAGCATTCGGGCATTTAATGTAGAAAAGAGTATCAGTGATATACCCAAACAAGATCTTAAGGGAAAATGGGAAGTATGCTCTCCGGCCACTGTAGGCGATTTTTCCGCTGTAGGATACTTCTTTTCCCTCAAACTCTATCAGGAACTAGGTATTCCCGTGGGCATAATCAATGCTTCCTGGGGCGGTACCGGTGCCGAGACCTGGACTAGCGGGGGCAGTTTCAATAAATTGCCGGCACATTTCAGAGCACCCTACCAGCAGACTTTCACCGGCGACCTACAGCACTTTATAAAAGATAACGAATCAAAGAAACAGAAATATCTGCAAGCCTTAACCAAAGACCCGGGAATAGCCGCGAAATGGTACACAAACAATACAGGCCTATCAGCATGGGGAAAGATGAATGTTCCACAGTTATGGGAATCCAAATTGGGCGATATGAATGGTATTGTATGGTTCAAGCGCAGCATTTATCTTCCAAAGGGTAGCGCGGAAAAAGCTGGATCTATCCATCTTGGGACCATTGATGACGATGATATTTGCTGGATAAACGGTGTAGAAGTAGGTGAAACAAAAGGATATACCACCTCACGAAGCTACACGGTACCACAAGCTGTTTTAAAAGATGGTGAAAATACGATCACTGTAAAAATTATGGATACCGGCGGTGGTGGTGGATTTTACGGAAACCCGGTCCATTTGTATCTCGAAGTCGAAGGAGAGAAATTCCCTCTTGCTGGTGAATGGAATTATAAAGAGGCCGTCACTACGCAGCAGCATGACTATAAAGAAGTCTCGCCCAATATGTTTCCGTCCCTGCTCTTTAACGCCATGATCAATCCTATCGTCCCTTATACCATTAAGGGCGTCATCTGGTATCAGGGAGAAAATAATGCTGGCCAGGCGTATGATTACCGAACCCTATTTCCGAATCTAATACAAGATTGGCGATCGCACTGGAATCAAGAATTTCCATTTTACTGGGTCCAGTTGGCCAATTATATGGCCAAGGAAAAATCACCGGAAGACAGCGACTGGGCAAAATTGAGAGATGCACAGACCCGGACCCTCCGTCTTGCACATACGGGGCAGGCTGTGATCACGGACATTGGTGAAGCAGATGATATCCACCCACGTAACAAACAAGAAGTGGGCCGGCGGCTTGCTTTAATTGCACTGGCCAAAGATTACGGTCAAAAAGAACGCGTTTATTCTGGGCCAACGTTCAAATCGCTGGTAAAGGCGGACAATAAACTCGTTATTTCTTTTGATGCTACCGGAGGAGGACTTGTGGTTAACAACAAATATGGTTATGTCGAAGGATTCGCCCTAGCTGGAGCAGATAAAAAATTTGTTTGGGCCCGGGCTCATATTGAAGGTAATAAAATTATTGTTCAAGCAGATCAGATTATCAACCCTGTATTTGTCCGTTATGCCTGGAGCAACAATCCCGATGTCAATTTATTCAATAAAGAAGGCTTACCTGCCGTACCTTTTAGCAATGAGTAATCGAAAGCTACAACGATAAGTTACATGATTTAATAAAAAAAACTATAAAAATTAGAACGATGAAAACATTCTTAAGTTACATCATCATGCTGTTGATACTACCAGCATGCAGCAGTAAGGAGATTAAAGCTAACATGGAGCTCAATACGCCGGAGGCGAATGAAGAACCACAACCTACCTATAGCAAATTCTTGATACGGGACAACTTCAGCACCAACCAGCTGGTTGATGAAATGGGTTTAGGGATCAACCTCGGCAATGCATTAGACGCCACGGGCGACTGGATCAACCCAAGCAGCATCGCTAATTACGAAACAGCATGGGGCAGCCCGATCATTACAAAAGAAATGATCGAAGGATATGCCAATGCCGGTTATTCTTCACTGCGCATTCCGGTCACCTGGAGTAATATGATGATAAACGAGGAAAATTACAGAATCCATCCGGACCTGCTTAATAGAGTCGAATCGATCTTAAACTGGACACTTGATTGCGGCATGGTTGCCATTATAAACGTACACCATGAGAATGAATGGGTGAAGAAAGTTCCGACAGACAATGAAGCGAAGAAAAAGTTCACTTCCATCTGGGAGCAGCTCTGTAACCGTTTTGAGAAATATGGTGATCACTTGCTATTCGAACCCATGAATGAAATCGGTTACGACGAGATATGGACTCCCTGGAACGGCGGACAGACCGAAAAAGCAAAAGCATTCGGTTATGTCAATGAGCTGAATCAGCTTTTTGTCGACATCGTCAGGAGATCAGGCGGCAACAATGCAAAACGCCATCTTTTGGTCGAGATCTACAATACTGGTCTGGAGTACGCCTTCGACCCACTGACCAAAATTCCGGCTGATCCGGCAAAACATCTTGCATTGACCGTCCATTATTATACACCGCCACTATTTGCCATATTGGGCAACGGTGAAGATGCCGGATGGGGTGTTGGCGTTCCGTCCTGGGGTACAGCACAAGAATTTAAAGAGCTCAACGACAATATGGATCTGCTGAAGAAAAATTGTGTTGACAAAGGGATACCTGTCGTTATTGGCGAATATGCCTGTTCTTCCAAGAATAGAACGCAGGATGTGGTCAGGCTATTTAATGTTTCGGTAACCGAAGCCATTTATTCACGTGGCATGTGTCCTATGCTCTGGGATGTTCAGGGAGCTGGGCAATACGACCGAACGACCAGTCAATTTAAAGACCCCGTCTTTTTGGAGCAAATGATGGCAATACCGGCTAAATATCCACGCAGTCAAAAGTAAAGTTTGCCATACACAACTTAGGGAGGAAGTTAACCACCTCGGCCTGGCCCATTATAAATATACAGATACTAAAACTCATGAAACCAAAAACCATTTTTCTTCTCTGTCTGATCTTCTTGACAGCCCAACTTGTGGAGGCCCAGTATAAGTTTGATAAGCCGCTCTATGGGGCGGCCTACTATCACGAGTATATGCCCAGCGAGCGCCTGGAGGAAGATATCCGTCTGATGAAAAATGCTGGACTCAGCGTGATCCGTGTCGGCGAATCTGGCTGGGGCCTATTTGAACCGCAGGAAGGTGTATTCGATTTTGAATGGATGGACCGTATCATCAACAAAATGCATCAGGCTGGTATCAGCATCATACTCGGGACACCGACTTATTCCATTCCCGCCTGGCTTGCCCATAAGCATCCAGAGATAATAGCCGAACACCAGCGTGGCAATAAAGCGTACTATGGTATCAGACAGAATATGGACTTTACCAATTCCACTTTTAAATATTACAGTGAGCGTATTATCCGCAAGTTAATGGAAAGATATGCAAAGCATCCAGGGGTCATTGGCTATCAGGTAGACAACGAAACCGAGGCAAGAGGTATCAACAACCGCGATTACTTCATCGGCTTCCGCAATTACATTAAAGCGCGTTTTAACAATGATCTTGGTTTACTCAATAAAGCCTGGGGAATGAACTACTGGGGTATGAATATTCGCACCTGGGAAGAATTCTATACCCGGGATGGTGTCACCAACCCTTCCTATAAAAACGAATGGGAACGCTACAACCGCAAGCAGGTAGCCGATTTCCTGAATTGGCAATGTGATATTGTTAACGAATATAAACGGAAGGACCAATTTGTTACACATTGTTTCATGCCAGATTTTCACAATATAGACCAAGTTGAAAGTTTTCGCCAGATGCAATATCCCGCCATCAATATTTATCATGACGTACAGGATAAACAGGACGGTCAGCGCATAGCCTACGCCGGTGATTTTGTGCGGACTGTTGCCAAAAACAATTATATTGTTATGGAAACCAACGCCCAGGCCATCGGATGGGATGCCCGTACCCAGTACCCGCCATACGACAGGCAGCTGCGGCAAAACGTATATGCCCATTACGCCTCCGGTGCCAATATGGTGGAGTACTGGCATTGGTCTACCCTCCACTATGGACAGGAGACGTACTGGCGCGGTGTACTGGGACACGACCTGCAACCCAACAGGATATACAATGAGTTTAAAACGACAGCCCAGGAGCTGGCAAGGATCGGCGATCGCATTATTGACCTGAAAAAGAAAAATAAGGCCGCAATCTTATATAGCCACGATTCATACCACGCACTGAATTTTATGCCCTATACCTATAGAAACAACTATCCCATCGACATGGTATATAAGGCGCTCTACTGTCAGAACATTGAGGTCGACATTATCCCCTGTGACAAAATCAGTGATTTTAATGACTATGACATGTTGGTAATTCCACCGCTATATGTAGCAACCGACGAGCTGCTCCTAGCCATCGATAAGTTTGTAAAAGATGGCGGTCATGTTGTGATGATGTACAAAAGTGGCTATTGTAACGAGCACTCCGCAGTCAGGGCCACAGCTGCACCGGGGCCATTGCGTAAGGCCTGTGGATTCTACTATCAGGAGTTTTCCACCATCAGCGAAATGCAGCTCAGAAGTAATCCTTTTCAACTGACGAATAAAAATCAGATCGGCGACTGGTATGAATTTTTGGTACCTGAAACAGCCAAACCGCTGGCCTATGCTGACCACGCTTTCTATGGCAAGTGGCCTGTGATTACCGAAAACACGTACGGCAAGGGAAAACTGACCTATATCGGAACCTATCCTTCGCAGGAATTGCTCAATACAATAATCAGAAATGCTGCTGTGGCAGCAAAGGTCACTACTGGCGATAACTATACTTTCCCGATTATTCATCGTTCAGGAACAAATAAATGGGGTAAGACAATTCATTACCTATTTAATTACAGCGCCGAACCAAAACAGATTACCTATGTACTCCCTCAAGCCAAGGAACTTATTTCGGGCAAAGAGGCGCAAACAGGTCAGCAGCTGGAATTGAATCCTTGGGAAGTACTTATTATGGAACAAAACTAAATAATACACTCATCCACTTAACATTCACAATTTATTATGAGAGCACTTCTTCTTCTCCTATTTCTCACGGTAGCATCCGGACTTTCGGCCCAGACCTATACGGTACAATCGCCGGATGGGAAAATCTGTCTGGACATCGACCTTACTAACGGACTCTCTTATGCCGTCTCGTACAAAGACAGACAGGTCATAAATCCATCACCCTTAGGCTTCGAATTCCAGGATGAGCCGGCCATGCATAAAGGTCTTATCTTGTTGAATAGTCCAAGAACCACAAGGGGACACGACTCCTGGACTCCAGTTGTAAAGAACAAGCACGCCCACATCGAGATGCAGTGGAACGAGACACAGCTGGCCCTAGTCGAAAAAGAGGGTGAGCAGCGTCGGATGGATCTTTTCTTCCGGGTTTATGACCAGGGCGTCGCATTTCGTTATCAGTTATACAGCAGCCCTAAAATAGGCAATAGAGCCATCACTCGGGAGATGACCGGATTTTCGGTTGCAGATCATGCCCAAGCGTGGGCAGCAAGCTATAAGCCAAGGTATATATCCAGTCAGGAAAGCGAATTCGATAAAGTTCCTTTGGCAGGATTCAACGACGAGACCTTGGCTGGTCTTCCTTTATTGATCGAAGTCGACAAACAGAACTATCTCGCCATTACCGAAGCGCACATCGATAACTACCCCGGCTTTTATATCGGCCGAGAGGCCAATGATGATGATGGACAAACACTGCTCACCACCAAGCTTTCCCCTTTGCCGCGTGAAAAAGAAAACGGTATCAAAGTCCTTTTCTCTGACAAAATGCAGACACCTTGGCGCGTTCTGATGATCGGCGACAATCCCGGAAAATTTATCGAATCCGAAATTGTCCAGTCGCTCAACCCACCCTGTGCAATCGAAGACCCCAGCTGGATAAAGCCGGGGCTGTGCGCCTGGGACCACTGGTGGAGCGGGGAAGTGAAAATGGAGACTGCTGTTATCAAAGAATATATAGACTTTGCAGCTGCTCAAAGTTGGCCTTACATGCTGATCGACTGGCAGTGGTACGGTCCATTCAACCAAGCTAAAGCCGATATTACCAAAGCTGCCCCCCAAATCAATATGCCCGAAATACTGGACTATGCACGTCAGAAAAATGTACGCCTCTGGCTTTGGCTGTATAGTACCGATGCCAACCGCAATAACGCTTACGAAGAGGCTTTTGAACTGTATGAACGCTGGGGAATTGCGGGTGTAAAAATAGATTTTATGGACCGTGACGACCAAGAGATGGTCAATTGGTATCATAAAGTGATCAAGAAAGCCGCCGAGCACCGCTTGATGATCAATTTCCATGGTGCTTACAAACCTGATGGCATCGAACGCACGTACCCCAATATGATTACGCGTGAAGGTGTTCTGGGGGAAGAATACGCCAAATTCTCTGACCGTATCAGACCTACGCACAACGTCACCTTGCCATTCACGCGCATGCTGGCCGGACCAATGGACTATACACCGGGGGGCTTTCTGAACGTGACTCCAGTACAATTTAAGAAACAATCGCCCACCATGATGATGAATACACGCTGTGCCGAGCTCGCCAAATTTGTTATTTATGAAAGCCCCCTCACCGTATTCTGCGATCACCCGAAGCATGTACTAGGCCAGCCCGGAAGTGACTTTTTGCAGGTCGTACCCACCGTATGGGATGACACACGCTTTATTGATGGCTATCCCGGCGAATTTATTGTGATGGCCAAACGTGCCGGGACAAACTGGTTCATCGGCGCCATGACCAACGACGTGGCCCGCACGGTTACGGTACCGACCAGCTTTCTCCCCGCTGGAAAATATATACTGGAATACTGGCAGGATGCAAAAGAGGCCGCAACGAATCCCACAAAACTCGAGAAAAAAACTGTCGTTATCGAAGCCGGGAAACCGATAAAAATACCAATGGTCAGCGGTGGCGGCTATGCTGCGATCATCCGGCCACAGTAAGCTGCAGCCCCTCATCGTTGTAGAAATAAATACCATCTAAAATAACATACGATTTAAATAGAGAACTAAACCCTGTTATGAACAAGCACATTTTTAAGACATTATTACTATTTACCATCATTGGAACTGCGTTGAATGCTCCGGCCCAACAAAAAGGACAAGCCGGGTCTTCCGGTAAATTTCAGCCTACCTGGGAGTCTCTAGCACAATACGAAGCGCCGGAATGGTTTCGCAACGCCAAGTTTGGGATCTGGGCCCACTGGGGGCCTCAATGTCAGCCCGGAGAGGGTGACTGGTATGCCCGTGGCATGTATGATGAAGGCAGCGGACAGTATAATTCGCATCTGAAAAATTATGGTCATCCTTCTGTCGCTGGATTTAAGGATGTCATCCATACCTGGAAGGCCGAAAAGTGGGATCCCGAAAGGCTTGTAGCACTCTACAAAAAGGTAGGGGCACAATATTTTTTTGCAATGGGAAACCATCATGACAATTTCGATCTCTGGGACAGCAAGTATCAAAAATGGAATTCCGTCAACATGGGGCCCAAACGCGATATCCTCGCCGCCTGGTCAAAGGCAGCGAAAAAAAATAAGTTGCCCTTCGGCGTGAGCATCCATTCCTCCCATGCATGGACATGGTATGAGACCGCCCAACGAGCTGATCAGTCGGGTCCATTCAAAGGTATACCCTACGATGGAAACATGACCCAAGAAGATGGGAAAGGCAAATGGTGGGAAGGCTACGATCCCCAAGAACTGTATCGTCAAAATCATCCCCTCAGCAAGGGAAGTGAAGATATAAAATCATTATGGGCGCAGTGGGACTGGCACAATGGTGCTTCTAGACCCACACAGGAATACATCGATAATTTCTATCAACGAACAATAGACATGGTTGATACGTATCAACCTGACCTCCTTTATTTTGATGATACCACGCTCCCCCTATGGCCTATAAGCACGGTTGGACTTGATATTGCGGCCCATTTTTACAACGGCAACGCCAAGAAAAACAAGGGTAAGGTCGATGCAGTGCTGTTCGGAAAAATTTTATCCGAACAACAAAAAGACTGTCTGGTATGGGATGTCGAGCGCGGCGTACCGGATCATGTTCAGGAAAAAGCCTGGCAGACATGCACCTGCCTGGGAAGCTGGCATTACAATAAAGGGGACTACGAAAATAACAATTACAAGTCCAGTAAAAAAGTTGTGCATATGCTTATCGATATTGTCAGTAAAAATGGTAACCTCCTACTTAACGTTCCCATCAAGGGGGATGGCAGTATAGACGAAAAAGAGGAGAAAATTCTGCATGAAATAGGCGATTGGATGCAAGTTAATCAAGCCGGAATTTTTGATACCCGCCCCTGGATAATCTATGGTGAGGGTCCTAGTACGGTGGAAAAAAGGCCGTTAAATGCAGCTGGATTCAATGAAGACAAAGAAAATGCCTATACCGCAGAAGATATCCGTTTTGTGCAAAAAGGAAATGCCATTTATGCCCATATCCTGGCATGGCCAAACGACGGACAAATTTCGATCAAGTCTTTTGGACAGAAGAATACAACAGTTCCGCTAGTAACCGTTAAGACAGTATCGCTATTGGGCTACAAGAAAAAGCTCGAATTTAACCAAAATGAGGAAGCACTTTCCGTTACCCTGCCATCGGAAAAGCCTAATCAAATTTCGCTGGTGCTGAAAATTAATTAACCTATTTTTCATCATACAATAACATTATACACGAGTGCTTTTTCAGAACATCGTTTATACCATCAGAAAAATGAAAACCAATCCCAACATGAAAATTATTTTAGTCTTCTTCCACTTATTTCCGTTCCTGCTGTTTGGACAATCTGCCATGATTCATATCGAAGGGCGGCAGAGGAGCAGCTTAAACGGTTTGTGGGACGTCATTATAGATCCCTTTGATACCGGGTCGGGCGATTGGGCCGCCTACTATAAAGACCGGAAGCCATTGGGCAACACGGACTTTGTCGAATCCTCCTTTGAAGGCGGTCCGCAATTGTACGTACCTGGAGACTTCAACACACAACTTCCTGAACTCAACTATTATGAAAGCAGTGTCTGGTACAAACGTACTTTTAAAATACAGACAACTGACAATAACCGCTTCTTCATACACTTCGCTGCCGTAAATTATAAGGCCGAAGTTTACCTCAATGGGCTCAAGATTGGGGAACATGAAGGCGGTTTTACACCTTTCCAATTTGAAGTCACAGATCATTTGAGGAAGGGCGAAAATAGTATCATCGTTAAAGCCAATAATCAACGTATCAAAGACGGGGTACCGGGTCTTGGCTTCGACTGGTTCAATTACGGTGGAATAACACGGGACGTCAACCTCGTACAAACACCCAAAACCTATATCAAGGATTATTTTGTTCAGCTGGCGCAGAATGATGAAAATATTATCGACGGATATGTAACGCTTGATGGTCCTTCAAAAGAACAGGATATCGAAATCAACATTCCAGAATTGCATATCAATTTTAAAACCCGAACAGATAAAGCGGGAAAAGCGATACTCAGATTTCCATTACGGAAGAAAACGATGTGGACACCTGAAAATCCGAAGTTATATGAAGTTCATGTCTCTGCCGAGACCGATCGTCTTAAAGAACAGATTGGTTTTCGGACAATTAAGGTGGATGGAACAAATATTTTGTTGAACGGCAAATCCATCTTTCTGAAGGGGATTAATATCCATGAAGAAATTCCCCAGCGCCGGTCCCGCGCTTACAGCGAAAGTGATTATAAAATGCTGTTGGATTGGGCTAAAGAGCTGGGCTGTAATTATGTCCGTCTGGTACACTATCCACATCATGAAAAAATGGTAAAAATGGCTGAGAGAATGGGACTGATGGTCTGGGAAGAACTACCCATTTATCAGGGAATCGACTTTGCAGATCCGGGCATGAAGGACAAAATGAACTTCATGCTTAGCGAGATGATTGCCCGTGATAAAAATCGATCAGCAGTTATCATCTGGAGTCTTTCGAATGAGACATACCCCTCAGCGGCACGGGACAGTTCATTAACAAGGTTATATCATTTAGCCAAATCGTTGGACAATACCCGCCTTGTGACTTCTGCACTCAATAATATGCGTTTTGAAGGCAACAAAGCCTATATCGAAGATAAGGTTAACGGTGTGATGGATATTATGGCTATCAACCAATACCTGGGCTGGTACAAGCCTTGGCCCGAAACGGATCAAGAAGTCGAATGGATCTCCAGCTTCAATAAACCACTTATTTTTTCAGAATTTGGTGGTGAGGCAGTCTTTGGGAACAATATAGATCCCAAACGGGCAAGTAGCTGGAGTGAAGATTACCTGCTGGATATTTATAGGCGTCAATTTAAAATGTTTAAGAATATACCGTTTTTGCGGGGACTGACGCCATGGCTCCTGGTTGACTTTCGTTCGCCGGGAAGGGCACATCCAATTTATCAAAAAGGATGGAATAGAAAAGGATTATTATCCGACCGTGGAGAAAAAAAGAAGGCTTGGTACCTTGTAGCTGATCATTTCAAAAGCTACTAATTAGACTTTTGGTATTTAAAAGCATATAAACGTTAAATTACGAGCAAAAAAGCAGACAAAGCTCTAAAGTCGAGTTTTGTCTGCTAAAGTCGCCAGAAACAGATAAAAAACAACCGCTCCCATATACCCGTCCTTCATATACTCTCTCTAGCAACAGACCAGATCTACTGCGCTTCCAAAGGAGCAACGGTACCAAAGCCGACCTACCTGCCCAAAGTGCTTAGCTGTCTTTCAAAAATGATTATTGCATGTTATCACCCCGCCACATTTAGGCCGAGCGCATCAGCCCCTAGTGAAGCTGTTAGAATCCGTTGTGTTAAAAATAAATAGTTCAAAGCGCTAATTTTTATAGTCCTTTATCCACATAGGCAAAAGCAACTTAGGTGTCATACAAAAAGATGTAATCAAGCGTATTTCGAGAAAGTCTCCTATGCACAAATCTTCATTGTATCTAACAACAATAGGCATCTGCCAATGAAAGTATATAAAATAAAATAGGCTAGGGAATCAACACCTAGCCTATAAAAATACAATAAATCTAATGCCTAAGGTAATTAAACAACCATTTTCAGGGCAAGAAGGTTTTGAAAAACTTTCGAAATTTCCAGCCGAACAGAAGTACAATCGCTCCTAATAAAGTGATTAACCAAAGATTTGGGATCGCCCGTGACCTACGTTTATCTATACTCGACTTTAGCTCGGTTTGGAAGCGCCTATCGCTGGATTGGGAGGAAAGCTCATTTTTGACACCTGTATTCACTTTGGATTCCAGCATAACAAGTTGTCCATGCTGTCCAATCAATCCACTATCCGGATGAAAACGAAAATTGCTATCAGACCAGAATAACCAGTACCGAGATTGGCTGTCATGTTGCACGCCATATTGTAGCTCTATTTGCTTATGATGCTGAGCCATATCGCTTTTAGACAACCAACTCTCCTTATCCCTACTTTGATAGAGCCTACAGGAACCTAGGTACGAGCATGCAATGACAAAGAGTAGACATTTGTAAATATACTTTTCCATATCCCCTCCTCTCAGTCTATCCAATTTGAAAATGCATAGATCGTCACGATTGGACGCCGCTTAGACAGCACCCGATCTTCCACATTTCCCTCCACAGTCAGTATAAAACTTTTTTCTCTTTTCTGGACGATCCCCACATGGTTGATCCGTCCCTGCCGCTGACTATAGATCGCAAAGAGATCTGCCGGCCGAATGCTCTCCCGCTTTATCTGCTGCCCGGTATAACGACGGGCCATGGGAAATAGTGCTGGGCTCCAGGCATTGCGTGGTGCTGTACGTCCCGCCTTTCCATAACACCAGGACACAAACGCCGCACACCAGGCATAACCTTTGCCTAGACCTGTGTAGGCCAGGTATTCCTCCACCTTAGCGCCATCATTATTGCCTGTTGCTTCCGTAATACCGATCTCCTGTACAGCAATCTGGACAATACGTTTGCGAAGAGCGACCATGCGATCCTGATGCCCAGGTCTGGCCCCCATAGCTATAGACCTGGGCTGATTTCCAAATGGTTTCCGCGCTACAGCAGGATGGCTAAAACCGCCAAGAAAGAGAACAGCGACAAAAAGAACACCGAAAAATAAAGAATGCATTGTTGCCATGATGTCAATTGATTAAAGTGATAACTAAGGTCCTGACGGAAAAACTTAAAAGGCTGCCAGAGCAGTTCCTGCAGCCAGTAACAGCAGTAGATCGCAAGCAATCCGGTCAGGATAGCAAAGAGCAAGACCGATAGGATACCGATATCCAATACACCGGCTGTGGGATCTATGGCCTGGAGCAAAAGACCCGCTGAAATAAAAAACAAGCAAAGACAGACCAGCACAATTCCGAGAAGCTGCCTATTTGTTAAAGGCCAATAGATATCCTCGATATCAGTGACCATTTCGTTTTGTAATGTTTTCATTTTTAATAAATCATTTAATAATCCGATCTATAGTAGCTATGCGAATAGCCCCAGATACTGACTATTTGAAAAATTAGTTTTATCTCTATCATGTACAATCAAGTAAAGATGTACAGGCAGCTCTTCCATTCCTTCGGGTAACTGCAGCTGCAACTTGCCATCATGCCGCAGGGCCACTTCCTCATTGATTGCAGCCAGCTCTTGCGTTATAGCATACGCACAGAGGATGACGCCATCATCCCGTTCATCCCTTCTATATTTTTCCGCGATGGGATCCCAAGTTAGCCCAATAGTTGCTCCCTGACGCTCAACGGAGTAGACCCTCATGGAAGCCTTCACGCCCGCACTCAATTTTGCTTTTGCTGGGTCTACTTCAATATTGGGATAGGTACCTACCATGGCCCCGTGTAATATGGCAGACATTGCACGCCCGATCGCCGACTTTTTGTTTTTACGTGAGGTATAACCCAGCTGTATGATATAATTCACCGGATTGAGGAATTTCCTCGCTTTGGTGAATTTCATCTGCACTGTTTCGGTCCCATTGGCCACAAAAACCCGACTTTCCTTTTGTTTCGATAATATTTTCATTTCATTTACAATTGATTCCCAAATGTATGGGAGTAAACACCTTACTAATTTTAATATGACCGGTATTACGTACCGGTCATATTGCTTTAACACTAGACTAGATCCAGTTCGCCGAGATAGTGTGTTCGGCTGATCCTTTTGTTCTTACGATCGGCAAAGAAGAGCCAGAGCTGTCCTTTACCTCCGAGGAAGTGTTCTGGCAGTTCAATATCTGCTGTCCCCAATCCCCTGGTAGGAGGTTCGGGAGCTGTCATAAACTCGTCCAGCGCAGGCTGGTACAGCAAAATGTAGACACGATCGTCAAGATTGCCGTGCTGGATTTCAATAGCTTTATTTGTCCAGCTGACCATTAACATTCCGGCGGCCACCTCAGCTTTTACCGTACCACCGGGCTGCAAACTTCCCTGCGAAATTTGTACCTTAGCATAGTCAAGCGTAAAGTTGGGATAGGTCCCTACGACAGCCGTCTTGATATTGGCCTGCAGCGCCGCATTTGTTGGCGTCATCGTGTTGGCGTTGATCTGCGAAAAACCTACCTGCACAAAGGGTGCGATAGGCATAATAAATTTGGCAATGGTGTAGAACCGAGCCTGCTGAATCAGTTGCTCTTCAGTCGCGGGCTTATTGCTTTTTTTTGAAAGCCCACGGATGTAATCAATGCTTTTCCAGCTAGCTCCTATTACCGACCCAGCTTTACCACTGAATCCACCATTTGCACCTTTTCTAATTGTTCCCATGTTATTATTTTTTAAAAGTTTAAAACATGTAAAAACTTGACTTTTACCGGTATATCATGCTTTACAACAACAAACATAAAATCGATAATTCGTAATTTCAAGGTAGAAAATTGGATAGTCCGATCGCTGTCCTAGCCCTATTTGCCCTAGGATTTATAGCGCATACAATTGTCCGTTTGCTGTCCATGCCAAAAAGATCTCTGTAACCTGGCCAATTCGATATCGCTTCAATATCACTTCGTGCCCTATCCGTACTTGATTCGGCATTTATCCACTGTTTCTCTACTTATTACCTACTGTTTTCCTACTCTTTTAGTAGGGAATCAGTGGAGGATATGTAGCGGAATACAGCAGTGATTGCGAATATGGTACGAAGCAGCAATGAAGAAGTCTTGAATAAGGGACGGAAAATGGAAAGGAGAAAGCTTTGTTATCTAAAAAAATCGAAAGTAAACGAAAGAAGAAAAGTGAAGAATCGGATTACAGGAAAATTAATCCGCGAGGTGGTGGTATTTCTTTTTGAAAGCGACCATATCCGCATGCAAAAAATATTTGCCGGTGTGGTCTTTTTTGATCGGGAGTATCAAACCCTATTTTTCACAGCGGTAGAGTGTTTTTGAAACAATGCCTACGTAGCGGCATACCTCTTTGCTATGCACCAGTTCTAGCGGAGGATCGGGCAGTTTTCGGAGAATCAATGCTTTGATCTGCTCGGAAGAATCCGTGATCTTGTCAACAAGATACCTGAATGCGTCATGCAAACAGGGCTGGCGACATTCTTTTGGCTTAGCAGAAATGTCAAAACAGCCCTCACAATGTAAATATTTATTCATAGATTGGGATTTAGGATCAATTGCCCTCCCCTTTCACAGCCGGAAAACCAATTGATCGGGTTTATAATAATTGAAGATTTTCATACCTACACCACTTGCCCCATCCCATTTATTCATGACTTTTAAGAATTTTATTTCGGTATTGCATAGCCTGTTCAGAAAGTAAATTGAGAAATTTACTTTTGAGCCGACTTGAGCTTTTGACCATCAGATTGGACCGCCTTAAAATTGCATGAAATACCCGCTCCAGAAAGGACAGGATTTCTGGATGGGTGGTGCTGACATTTTGCAGCATAAATAAGGTAAAAAATGCTTTTTTAGGCTTATTCCCTACTCCCATTAGTGTAATACCCTCGCGCATGACCGATTCAAAATCATAGAGTTCGATCCATGCTCCCTTTATTTTTTTACCTTCCAGAATGATGGGATTGAGGTATTTCACGAGCTCATCGACCTCAGCCAGCAACCCTTCAACAGTCTCCTGCTGTTCAAACTTACCATATACATAACACTCATCAATGAGCCGGAGCAGTTTTTCAAAAGTATGTCTATCCCATATTTCTTCACTGCCAATAGCAGCATAGCTTTCAAATATGGTACGAAAGCGTAATGACAAGTCAAAGTGCTTTACTTTTCTCAGAAACTCTTCAAAGGTGATTCTTTCATCCACAATATGATGATAGTACATAAAAATCTTAAAAAAAGCCAGTTGCTCAAAGCCCACCAGATGAAACAGTGGCACCTCCGAACATACCATTTTTACCCAGGGACTGTCCCTGCTGGCCAAGGTTTCCATTTCCTCGCAGAGGGCCTCGATATATTGTTGAAGGTCTGTAAATTCGAGGCGCAACAGTGGTATATAGCTGGAGTCGATTGACAATACAGTCTGGGGTGCAAAGCCCGATAATTTTTCAGGTCTGGCTTCTGCTGCTGCCCGCTGTTGCAATTGTCGTTCGATATCGTACATACGGATATCGAAATGGCGAGCAAGCCGATAAAATTCGGGACCAGTCAAATACGTCGTACCCCTTTGCCGATTGCGCAGCGAACGCTTTTCAATGCAAAGCAATTCCATCATTTCCGCTGTCGTTCGATCAGGGTCATTTATTTTTTCTTCGATAATCTGAAACAGGATAAGTTGTATATCAATATCAGGCTGCATAAACTGGATAACGCTAAAGTTAATTATTTAAAATAATAAACTTTAAATATAACATAAACCTTAATTGATTAAAAATAAAACTTTATATGATACAATTATTTTACCAAACGATTTATCTAACGGTAAAATTTTTACCGTCAAGCAGCTAGAAATAAAATATTGATCTTTTGCTAATCCATTTTGAATTTACTTATTATTTTGGCTACCAACGTAGGCTCTATCCGGTAATAGCCTCCGGGCTTATGCAGACAGCGGTACGAATAAAGTTTATTTTGCACATTTTTTTTGGTGATCTTTTCAAACAGATCTTCAAGGACAGGAGATATAATAATATAGTACTCTTCCAGGTCGAATAACATAATATGGTCAGCACGAATATACAACGTCTTGTTGATCTGTATAAAATCTCCTTCAAAGATTGTGTCAAGCGGCTCATCGTCCTCAGTTAAAAAAGGGATGACATGACCTTCGTTAATTATTGCATAATCAAAATCTTCTCCATATATAAATGCGAAAAACTCCACATCTATTATCTCCCTAGCTGGATCAGTAGATTTAACTTTTTCTGCCTCTACAAATGTATTGGCAAGCTTTTGTGCTTCGTCTATTAACCGCTTATCTTCACGATCTTTTGATCTCGTTTTTTTAGCGGGATTTTTATACTGGGCACTCAAAATTGCAAACATTCGTTTTCGATATCCTTTGAAGAAGATCAATACAAAATAGCCAATTATTACTGCTGATAAGTAATATTTAAAATCAACCTGTCGATAAAAAGCCATGATTTCTGGTTCGATTCTCGAAACATACACTTCAGCTAAAGCTTTGCCCAGCGCACTGCTATTCCGTCCTGTATTAAAGAGGGCATATCCAAAAAATAAGTGGGTGAACGTATAAGGGACGACAGCCCATAATGCCTGATCATTGGGCGGGTTATGTTTAAAATTTAGCTGTGCGATCATAACGACGGTACAGAACCAAAATCCATAAAAAGCCGTCGCCGATGATAAAGACCATGTAATTCGGTCTACAATCATTTTATCATAAAGGGGCTCAGCTAAAGACCTAAGCGCAGGAATATAAGCCGCAAAATTACAGATAGCCACCACTAGAATACCGGCAACAATGCAGATAAGATAATCATACCACCTAGGTTTACCTTTTGTTTCAATCATAATCGGTCAAATAATTGGCTGTAAATATATTATTTTAAACAGGCCCAACATAGGTAATATATTTACCCAAATGCAGGCTCTTTGGTAAAACAATTACCTTTCGAATGAATATCAAAGTGCCTAAATTTACTTTATTCGAAATTCATTTCCTGATGAATATCGAGAACATATATAAACCTTATGAGCAAACGGCCAATTATTGAGCATACCATTGCCATATTATAATAACGATTTGACTAAATGGGAACATACTATTCTGAAAAAGAAGCACTCCTGACATTTTATACCTATTGGGAAAAATTTCATCCGGGGCTTGAAGACTTCCACAAGAGCTGGTTGCTGAAAAATGGGGAGATTATACCGATGACAAGAGGTCAGATCCTATCGGAGACTCCACATATGCAATCCACACTCTACATTGTATTGGTAGGTATATTGGCAAAAGAGCGTTATTGTCCCGATCGGGACGAACGACTCATCATGACGGTAGCCTTACCCCATATGGGATTTTTCACGACGATGCATTTTTTTAGCAGAAGTCCAGCATTGGGAGATATTGTCTGTTTAAAATCGGGATTAGTCCTCAAGATTCCCTACAAAGCCATAGGCCCCTATCGTAATCAGGAAAAAGCCATCGACACGTTAATTGATCTCTTGGTCAATAAGAAAAAATACCAACTTGACCATCTTCGGGTAATGGATTCATTGCTTATATCCACAGATCGTTATTTCTACTTCGCAGACCAACTACCGCAGCTCTGTCATACGCTTAGTCAAACCGAGCAAGCGCGGCTTTTACGCATGTCGGTGCGTTCTATTCGTCGGGCGAAGCAATTATATGTACGGAGCAAGTGATTTTTAGGTAACTTGATATCCTCGCTTCGGTCAAAAATCCTGGAATATCTTTGAATTAATGAAGAAAGATCAAGGACATCAGAACAGAAATAGAGAAGTCTCTAGCAGTTTAATTTTGATGCATTGAATCAATCAAGTGTAGAGTGGGCAGTAGTAATACGATTAAATTTTGTTGCATCAATTCACCCCAGAAAAGCTAATCTTGCGGTTACAACACATGAATTCTGTCATCCATTTGCGGCCGATTTCCGAAAGCTACAAAACACAAAATTCTGTGTCGTGTCAGATGGTGTCCGATGGTTTACGCTATGGCAATTGATCTTATTAAAATAATCCTTGAACTGATTTGTTAAACTTAATTCGGAATACTGTTTGATCTCAATGCCGCTGCATTTTTTTGGACCTTGTTCAGAAAATGTGCCTATAACCAAAATTCCATCTGGATTTATATTTTCTTTTACCTTCTTTAGATAACCTGCAATATCATCTTCGCTTGTTAAAAAATGAAAAGCTGCCCGGTCATGCCAAAAATCATAACTTTCTGTAGGCACAAAATGAGTAATATCCTCGACGATCCACTTTACCTTATCAGCTTTATCGCCTAACCGTTGTCTTGCTCTGTCAATAGCTTTTTCGGAAATATCCAAGACCGTAATATCTTCATATCCCAAATCTATTAGATAATCGACCAGCAAGCTATCACCACCACCAACGTCAATAATTTTTGCAGAGACAGGTACATTAAAAGCACTTAAATAATCCAAGGATGTTTGCGGTGTTTGCTGATACCAGCTTGTCTCTTTAAGCTCTTTGGTCTTGTAAATATTTTCCCAGTGATTTTTACGATTGAATCTTTCCATACATGTTTTTATGTTATGAACTTATTTAATTTATAGGCTGTTGCACCTGTCATATTCCGTTTGGGCTGTTGACCTATTTAACTATGAAGACTTAAATCTACAAAAAAGAGTCTATAAGCTCTTGCTATCAATCCATTTTGCTGGTCGGATTTTAGAAAACAGCCCCCCTTTAGGAACGATCGCATTCATTGCGATCTATTTGTCGGGCGATACAATGATATGTAGGCGAAAATAATTTTTAGGCCACCTGATGTCCTCGTTTTGGTGAAAAACCCTGCAATATCTTTGAGTTAACGAAAGAAGAAAAGTACGAAGGATTAAATTACAGTAATGAAGCAACAACAGTCAAACGGCAAAGGACAGGCTAACAGACATATCTCGGAGATAAGCCCGATCTACTCAGCAGTGAGCGATCCGAAGCAGGGCCATCCAGCAATGCTGCAGGAGGATGTCAGGGGCATGGCAGGAGATCATCGCATCTCGCTGGGAAACTGTTGTTGTGCAGGGCCAGTCAGAGATCGACACGGCCGTAGGTTTACGACCTTCCCGCGAGGCGGTAGGGGAAGAATTGGTCTGGCAGAATAAGGAGTCCCAGCGCCAGACCAAAGAGTCCGCTACGTGCGGGCTCGGGGCCAATGTACTGTCCAATTTTTTTGACCGATATGGACAATAGCATTGTGACTGGTTCATAAATCTAAGTTAGGCAATTTAAATCATACGATTATGGCATGGTTTCAATTACTTGCTAATGGAGATGCGACAGATCCAAACGACTACAATCAAGTGACTTCACCCGGTTGTAGTGGTGCGAATCATATCTGTGCAATTCAGACAAGTCCTGATGTAAACAACAAGCCTGTATTTACCACTTCCTTAAGGAATGAGATGATTACAGCGTTGAATACAAACTCCAGTAGCACCAACGTTCAGTTAAGAACAAACCCATAAATAAGGCCTAATACCTTATTTCAAAGGGCGCTCACAAGGCGCCCTTTCTGAAAATCAAATGTTTCACTTTTAAACTTAAAAATTATGCCTTGGTTTCAATTAGTAGCTGGTGGTGATCCCGCAGATCCTAACGACTGGATTATAACGGGTACACCGTCCTGTACGGGTGTTGACTACATCTGCGCAATCCAGACAAGTGCAAATGCAAACAATAAACCTGTATTCACCACTCCACTGAGGAATGAAATGATTCATGCACTCAATACGCAAATGAATACGGCAAATGTTCACTTACGGTCGATTCCTTAATTATCCCGAAAATTAATCAAGGGTAGTAATTATCCTTGATTAATGCTCTCTTTCCTTAATGATCATAACCTCGATCACCTTCTTTTCACGGACTGCTTCCAAGCCGTAATAAAGTATCTGTTCATTTAGTTTTTCCAAGGAGCTATAATCAGGAATATCCATAATTCCTTTAAAGCCCGATTCATCAAATGCCGGTGGATATAGTTCACTTACATCCAGTAAAAAAGCAAGATTATCTGCACCTTCCACTCGCCGACCATCCGTTGGCTTAACAGCATTTTCGCTTGATTTATCGGTCTTTCTAATAATGATTACGTCTTTTTCTTTCTTTTCAATAGATGCACTTACCCCCAGAAATGAAACAAGGTCGTTCATCACCAATTTAGCCATCTCCTTTTTAGGCAAAGTATCCTGACTAAAACGTTGATAGCAGATCGCATATTTCGTATCCCATATCCTTGGTCCGATCGTGTTAGACTTATATGTATATTTATTTTGATCTTTTACCTCCCATTCCACTCTACCTGGAATCCATAGAAAATTTGGAGGGTCAATGAAATTATATAGTCGCTTAAAAGCATTAAAAATACTGGTATTGATCAGGCTCGTCACAAACATTCCCGTTACCGAATCCTTTTCGATTGGTAGTCCACCCTTAAACTGCAAGCCATCCTGATAGCCTGTGATCAATACCTTGCCCTTCAGGTTAACATCGGCCGGATCATGCGTCACAGTTTTGGTATTAAAATCATCCTTTACGGGGATATCCAATTTCTCGTTAGCAATAAGCTCGTCGATAAACTTCGGTTTTATATAATCTGGATAAGTGATTGCCTTTACCTTCCCCTTGTAAATAAACACCGTATGTGGCACCCCGTGATAGGGAAAATATTTTTTTAACAACGAGTCCGACACGATTGTGGGCAGATATGCATTTTTCTCCTTGAGGTATTTATTCTTTTTATAAAATTCCGTTATCAGCTCTCTGGATTGCCAAGTCACCGCAAAGATCTGGGCTTTGTCCCCTACTTCCTTTTGCACTTCCTTGACATGGGGCATCAGCTGGATACAGGTAGCACAGTTGGTATCCCAAAAGTCCAGGATCAATACCTTGTCTTTATAATCATCCAGGTCGACCTTTGTCCCTGAAAAGTTCAATATTTCCATAACAGGCATATCTGGTACCGCAGCGTTGATTTTTAACTGCTTACTTAAATCTACCTTTGCGTTATGTTGTCCAAAGCTAATCTGAAAGGCTATCAATAAGCCTAATGTTAATAATAATGTTCTCATTTTTCTATTTATAAATATTATCGTTTATTCTGTTCTATAGTCGGGTTTAGATCTATTACGGCACGTGGGATTAAAAAAGCATACTTAGGACTGCCTACCACTAGCTTATAATTAGCTCCGTTGACTTGGCGTTGGGGTACAATCGCTGTCTTATTTTCTTGATTCAACCGTTTCGTATCGGCCCAGCGTCTTCCCCTAAATACCAGTTCGCGTCGTCGTTCTTTCAATATTTCAGATAGCAATATATCATTCTCCCATTCGACGGGAACGAATTTCCCCTGTGCAAACCTGTTCTTGCGCAGCAGGTTGATATCAGCCAAGGCATCCGTATTTCTGTTCAATCGGGCCGCTGCCTCCGCACGGATCAATAAGATCTCGCTGGACGTAAAGCCTATAAATGCCCCAATAGCACTCTGGTCGTAATTGGTCTTATAACCGTAGGTTCCGGGATCAAAATCATTGTGCTGGAAGTAGATCAATTTACGCAGGTCAGCATCCCCATAAAGCGCCATCAGGTCCGAATTTATCCGAGCGGCATAGGGGGTTAATGTTTCCGAGTAAAATGTCTGCGCCGTAAATATGATCTCCGCGTTATTCTTGGGGATGCTCATTTCATCATATATATCCAGTGTATTGTAGTCTAATAAATTTGGCTGTGCCTTCCATGCATCATCTGCGTAGCGAAAGGCACCCGCATAGTCCTGCATATCAAGATACAGGCGAGCCAGTCCTGCATAGGCAGCTGTTTTATTGGGTCTGCTCTTGGCAATAGCCCTTAGCGGTAGCTTTTCTGCAGCCATCTGATAGTCTGACAGAATCTGCTGATAGGTATCCAACAGGCTAGCCCTTCCCTTGGGCAGCTCAAGATCTGGCGTGAATTTCAGGGGTAGCCCCAGTTCCGCGGCCGCCGTATTTTTATTAAAGGGCAGACAATAGAGCTCAAGCAACTGCTGATAGGCAAAAGCGCGAAAGAAATGAGCGTTACCCACAATCTCCTTAGCTTGCTGACTGTCCTTCTCCTGCGCGGAAAGCGCATCCACCACGCTGAGTATCTGGTTTGCATAGAAAACCGCCTTGTAGGGCCCCTGCCATGCTGCGGCATTGATCGTGGGCTCATCCGACCAGATGTAGGCATTTCGCTCATCAGGATCCGATATGGAACTCCAGTCTTCGCTGTTGAGGTAAAACTCTTCACCTGCAATTAAATTTGCCACTGCAAAGCTGCTGTTAAGTACAGAATATTCATTCAATAGCAATTCGCAATCTGCTAGCGTACTCGGAATATCCATTTTCCTGTCGGGCTTGAGTTCAAGAAAATCCGAGCAGGAGGCCATCAATAGGCCTATGGTAAGTATGATATAAGTTTTCATATAATTGTGTTAAAAAGAAAAACTAAGTCCCAATGATCCGGCAAATGGGTCGGGCGGATTATTCCCAAATTCGAGGTCTATCCCCCATTTGTTTGCCCGCCATATGGACATGATATTGACCGCATAGGCGTATACACGGAGGTCTTTTAGCCAGCGGTTTTTGGGTGAATAGCCGATCTGAATATCACGCCACTTGATCTGGTCTGCTGGCGACACCAGAGCGGCAGAATACATATAAAAATTTGCCTCCTGAGCGTTAGCTGGATAGGTAAACACAGGTACATCCGTTATCTTTTCATCCCCGGGTTTCTGCCATCTTTTGGCGTAGTCAGCGTGCCCCACTTGGTTTGTCACCAGGGTTGAATAGTTGATCGACTTGCGCATAAACTTGTGTCCCAACTGAAAGCTTATATTGAACGAACAATCCCAGTTTTTGTAAGCAAAGCTATTCCGCAGTGATCCAAAGTAAAGCGGCAGCGCTGAGCCCGAGTTATGCATATCGGCCAGCAATGTGCCATTTACAATAGACGTATAGTTGGTGGAGATCTCCCCATTTTCATAGCCCCGCGGCTTTCCTGTTTCCGGATCCAGCCCCGCCCATTTATAACTGATGATGCTATTCAAATCAGCCCCTTCGATCGGTGTGACATTCATGGAGTATGCCCCAGAGCGATAATAGCGCCCAAGCTGATCGGCCAGATAAGATTTTGTCACCTTGGTACGGTTATAGGAAAAAGCCAGATCCGAGCGCCATGAAAAATCTGTAGCATTGATATTGACTGAATGGATCGAAAGATCTATCCCTTTGGCTTTGAGATTGGCACTGTTCACATTGAGCGATGCAAAACCTGTAGTCGGGTCTATCTGCGTAGCCGAAATCAGGTCTTTTGGCGTTTTGATATAATATTCTGCCGAACCGCTCAGACGGCCACTTTTGAGCCCAAAATCCATCCCCAGGTTAAACATCCCTACCGTCTCCCATCTCAGATTGGGATTTGGCGGGCTCTGCATACTTGCATAGGGCAATCCGGTCAAAAAGTGATTTTGAGTAGACCGTAGCATAATCGGATAAGCGGATGTGGCATTGTTTACATTCCCATTTTTACCATAGGTCATGCGCAGCTTGAGTGTAGAAAAGGGGCCATCGGTCAAAAAGCTTTCATTGGAAAGTAACCAGGCGGCACCTATGGACCAAAATGGCTTGCCCCGATCGTTGGCACTTACCCCAAACAGGTTGGAAGCATCCTTGCGCATGCTAGAATTAAAGATGTACCGCTGTCTAAAGATATAAGAGGCATTGGCAAAGTAAGATGTAAAGCGATTGGTTACCTCCGATAACTGCGGGTAATTATTGATCTTGCGGATACCCAGGATCCCATTGAGATAAGGGTGATCATGTACAAGGTCTGCTTCCTGATAGGACAGTGTAGCAGGGTCGTAACCAAAGAATACCGATGAGTGCGCTGTCGAATGATCCTGACGGATCTCACCGCCCAGCAGTACATTGACTTCGTGGGCGTCAGCAAACTTATGGTTATAGTCCAGCTGTACCCTTCCCTGCTGTGCATCACTGCTACCATTTAAGATATAGAGGTAGTCGCCGGCCGGATAGTTCCATTTGACAGATTGCTTGTCCCATGATGCGAAATAGTTGATCTCATCGCGTTGGTGCATGCTGCCTATCCCCCGCCAATTTTCCTGTTTGGTATTTGCTTTTCTAAAATTGTAGAGCAGCGAAAGCCTTAGTTCGGGCAGTATCTGGTAGTTTGCCCCAAATGAAAACATGATCTCCTTGGTATTATCCTTGATCTGTGTTTCGTACAGTTCGGCAAGCGGCTTGTAATTCCAGTCGAGCAGTCTTCCGCCAGCCACGGTATCCCTAAAGTCACGGCTCAGGCCCACGGTCTCTACCTCTAGTGGATTGCCGTTTTCATCCGCCAGGCGCATATAGGGATAGTTACCATAGCCCGCTCCCATTTCATTGTACTTGATCGACACCATGGCATCCTTGGTGGTATACTGTGTGTACTGTGTACTGAGGTTTAGCTCCAATCGGTCAATGGGCCGATAGGCGGTCTGGTTACGGAAAGAGAGCCTATCGGACGAACTGGTAACCACCGCCCCTCGGTTTTTATCAAAGCCAGCCGAGAAAATATTGCTCAGTTTTTGTCCACCACCTGCCAGCTGCACATTATACTGCTGTTTTACCGCTTTGCGATAGATGTATTTTGAAAAATCATCCCGCATATCTATCGACCGCAGCTCATTTATTTTACCGGTCAGCTGTGCCTCCGTCAATTTACCTTCCTGATGGTCTTTGAGCAGTTGCACCACTGGGGTGAGTGTATACATTCGGTCATACATCCTACTGTTGTAAAACCCCTTTTCAAAGAGCATCAGCTCCACATCAATAAAATCCGAGGTATTCATCTGTGGGAAATAGTAAAGGTTGGGCTTATTTTCAACTGTCGTATTTGCATTGACGGATACCCTAAAAGGTTCATTTCGTTTTGCTTTCTTGGTTGTGATGATAATCACACCATTGCCCGACTGGGCACCCCAAATGGATGACGCCGAGGCATCCTTTAGGATGGAGATATTTTCGATATCATTGGGATTGATGTTATTGAAATTGCCACTATAGGGAAATCCGTCTACCACGATTAGCGGCCAGATGTTAGAACTGATTGAGCTCCGGCCCCTGACATTGATATTGGGAAATTTACCCCGGTTTTCATCCAGCATCTTTACCGTTGAGATACTGGGTACCACATCTTCCAACCGCGATATAAAATCCATGGATACTTTGCGGTTCAGCAGCTTATTATCCACAAACTCAAAGCTACCCGCAGCCCTTTCCCGCGGAATCTTCTGAAATCCCGTACTGACCACTTCCACCTCATCGAGCGTATTCTCTTTGAGAAAAAGGGTGATATTAAGCTTGATATCTATCTGATAATCGACTAATTGGTCGTTATAACCGATATGAGAAAGCGCTACCTTTCCTTTACGGTTTGTAACCGGAATTGTAAAATTTCCGGTTTTATCGGTTTTGGCACTCCCCTTTTCATCCGGTATCCGTACAGATACGCCGACCAGAGGCTTCCCATCCAGAGATGATACCACCGTACCTCGTAACAGTTCCTGTTTTAGCCCATCGACCCCGCTGTCCTTGCGGGGCGTCTGAGCCGATAAACTAAACATAGAAAACATTACAATACCCAAAAAAAGGATTGCCAATTTTAAACAGTTCGATTTAGCTTGTTTTGGGCAGAAGCATTGCGCACCAATAGGCAGTCCACTCCCACCCTTGTAAAAATGAGTCATTTTTAAAGGTGTTAATAGGGCTGTGACCTGCTGGATTAGAATCCTATGATACTTACAAATGCATCGCTTTTGCTCCTAAGCCTAGTTTAGGTCACAAATAAAAAAATGATTGATAGTTGCAACCTAAGAGCGTTTGAGTGAGATTTTCTAGGTAAATAATAGGGTCGCTACGCTCTTCAAGATTTGAGGAAGTCATCATATGACTTTGCTTGCAGAGCTACTCCGCTGGCTTAATTTTGTTTTTTGTAATTTGTTTTTTGTTCATAACTCGTTTGTTTATTGAAACGAGTCTTGTGGCAGGTGTAGAAACCAACAATGGCGTGACATCCAACCTACCGCTGTGAGGCCGTGAGAAGCCCTGGAACGAGTAAGCGGACGCCACGCCATTGCTGACGGGCGTTGATCCACTTAATCGCCTTGTTCCATTTGAAATTTCTCACGTTTCACAGCCAAGACTCATAAGTGCATCCACCTTTATGATGGTGCAAATGTATTATTTTAATATACTAAAGACAAATAATTTACTTTAAAAGTGGCTTTAAGTCTTAATAAAGCTAATTTTATCGACAAATATTCGTACCTTTATATCAAAGGTAAGGAACCAATTATTTAGAGCAAAATGGTAAAATACCGGTAAGTTACCGAACTTATTAAAAATCTATAAAAAATGGGTGTTGCATTTCAAGAAGAGAAAATCCACGAAGGAAAAAATCTAAAAAAAATTCGTGAAATCATGGGTATGAAACAGGAGGCTTTGGGACAAAAATGCGAAAGCAAATTTGATCAGAGGCGAATTTCTGAGTTTGAAAATTCATGGACCATTTCTGAACCAGCTTTAAAGGAGTTAGCCGAAGCATTAGGTGTGACTGTAGAATTCATCCGTGCCTTCAATGAAGAGAAAGCGATATATAATATTCAAAATAATAATTCGTTTACAGTATCGGAGAATTCATTTGGACTTAGCAACCAACCTAATGTCACATATAACAGTGTTGGTAAAATTGAGACACTTTTAGAAAAACTTGTTCAGGACGACGCTGTTAAAACTCAAGCAATTTTGGATTTGACAAAAGTTGTTGCTGATTTAGCAGAGGAGGTGAAGAGGTTAAAGAAAAAGTAAGATATACTTAATATTTGGTAGCGCAACACCAACTTGGTCATAGGATTAAACTTAAAACCTATTTCCAATTTGAGACTATTCATTAATTTAATATATAGTTGGGACATAGTCAAGCCGAAATTATACATTCCATGGCAAGGATTCACCCATACCTTTCCATTTATCAGAATTGGTCCGATTGCAATATTTTCCATGATATTTTAAGATATAAAGAATTGTAAGTTCTACATACCATAGCCCCAAATCTAGCACCTCAGATGTCACTTCATTTGATATAGTAAGCATTTTTCGTCTCTTATTCACATTACCATGAACCAGCGCATTTCTTATCTCCGTGATTGCGAGAGGTCCATTGTTTCCATTAAAACTTATTAATCTACTATAATAAGCTGGAATTGTAATCTCCCCAAAAAATAGCTACGATTATTAATGTAGTTTTATAAATTAGGGACAATGAAAAAAAGTAAATTCAGCGAGCCACAGATCATTAAGATCTTATCACTTCAAGAATCAGGTCAATCGGTATCTGACATCTGTCGCGAGCATGGGATCAGTCAGGGAACATTTTATTCGTGGAAAAGTAAATACTCTGGAATGGAGGCTTCTCAGCTCAAACAAATGAAAGATATGGAACGAGAGCTGGCTCAATATAAAAAGATAGTTGCCGAACAAGCTCTGCAGATTACGGTTTTAAAAGATGTTATCGAAAAAAAGCTCTAGGGCCTGTCGAGAAGCGTGAGCTTGTTGGCTACTCGCGAGAGGAGTTTGGAACCAGTCTTCGTCAGGCCTGTAAGTTATTTAATATCAGCACATCGGTTTATTATTACCAAGCCAAGCGCAGCGATGACAGTGAGGTAATAGAGCAATTATCCATCCTTGCGGATCTTCATCGTACTTGGGGATTTTGGATGATGTACCATCGTTTAAGGAAGCTACAGTTTATGTGGAATCACAAACGGGTATATCGTATTTACACTGCGATGCGGCTAAATCTGCGCAACAAGCGCAAGAAACGTTTACCAGCACGAGTAAAAGCTCCGCTATTATGCCCAATTGGGCCAAATATTACATGGAGTCTTGATTTTATGCACGATACACTATCTATGGGCAAGAGCATTCGGACACTGAATATCATAGATGATTTTAATCGGGAGGCATTATCTATTACGGTAGACACCAGCCTTCCTGCAGTCAGAGTGGTCAGAGAACTAGAAAAACTTGTAGAATGGCGAGGAAAACCGGAATGCATACGATCGGACAATGGCCCTGAGTTTCTTGCGGAGGTATTACAGGAATGGTGTTCCCAAAATGGCATTGGATGGCGTTTCATCCAACCAGGCAAACCGACTCAAAATAGTCTTATCGAAAGGTTCAATAGAACATTCAGACAGGATGTATTGGACAGTTACATGTTTGAAAACCTAACTGCGATCAGAAAGTTCGCCAATGCCTCGGCATGGATGTATAATAATGTCAGGCCACATTCTTCGCTAGGGCAACTTACACCTGTAGAATTTTTAATGAAATATGGAAAACAGGAAAATTTCCCAACATTCCAACGAGATAATAACAATAAATTCGATTGGAATTATTTAGTTTTGAATATAGCTAGTTAGGGTGAGAATACACAAAAGAGGCTAAGGATAAATGAGTAATGATTTTGAAAGCTATATAGAACTTTACTTCTGTAACACTTTCAATTCATCAAGAATATCACTTAGAATTTCAAATCTTGCTTTTCCAAAATCAGGATTTTTATTAGTTGACTGGATACAATTTGAAAAATAATAAATATTATCTTTAGTTGTGACGTAACCAACATACCAACCCACATATTGTTGATCTTGTTTGCCAGATCCAGTCTTCGCCCTTACGACAGAACCCAGTGTATCCTTAACAATCATTATGTCCTTTACAATATCCATTGATCGTTTGGAGAAAGGAAGCTTATCATCATGAAGTCTCCGTAGAAAATCAACTTGCTCATTGGGTGTGATCCTCAGTTTACCCGATAACCAAAAACCATCAATACCGCCAGTAATATCCGCATTACCATATTTTGCTTTATCCAGCCAGTTCTTCATTCGTCTCTCACCTATATGTCTTGCTAGCTCTTGATAATACCATACGGTAGAATTTTTAAATGCATCCTTCATATCCGTGTCTTTATTCCATACTGCAAGCTGACGTTCTTTTCCATCCCATTTAAAGACAGCATATTGGTCTTTAACAACTCCGGTTTCTAACGATATTAATGAATTGCATATCTTAAATGTAGATGCTGGAGTAAACGGTACAGATATTTGTTCTTGATTGTAAATCGTATACTGATCATTTTTCTGATCATACATAATGAACGAGCCCCGCACCTTATAGTTATCATAGAATTGTTTAAAATCTTCCCGGATTATTTTACGAGGTGTGGATTTAAAAGAGACTAGTAAAATTACAATTAGGCAAGTTAGAAGGGAATAGATTTTTATAGATTTCATGTTGTTCTCAATAATAAAAGTTGGTTCATTCTTTTTAAATGTACAAAGGATAACAATAGCATCCAATTTAATGATACATATAATGAAATAGTCAAGACTTAATCTGACAGTTGCAATAAATTAACAACTGAAAAAAATAGATTAGAGTTATGACTACTTCATTTAAATCTAATTAAGTTATACAAGAAATCATTTTTGTTCAGATTCTTTAAATAGGAAAGCATTCTTTCCTAACTCTATACCATTACTTAGAGCTTTCGAGAAAAAGCTGGGTACCCTTTGTACTCGAAATAACGAAATATTATCCAGATCAAAGGGTGAAAAATTTGGTATTTGAAAACTTTACGATAAGCTACTAAATAAAGAATTCAAAGAAGATATTTCCCTAGACTGCTTTACCGAGATTTTAAAGGTGATCGAAAATAATGATCAACATTCAACACTTAACAAGTTAAAATTGCTACGTGATAAATTTTAAGTTCATACAGACAGCGAAATCAATATTATGACACAAGATCTGTTCCCTACCTACAATGAAGTGTGGGAACTAATGGATATTATAGAGCAATTCTTAATAGCAATTTAATCGGAATACGATACAGGCATTAGACTAGAAATAGACAGATTTATATTTAAATATATAAGAGAATTTGAAAAGACTTACAAATATTATCAATATACAACAGATACAGCAGAGGTTTATCGCTTAGAAAGACATTTTAGTAAATGGGAAATTGATGCTTTTAGAAAAAAGCATTAGGTTATATAAATTTATATATTTTCCAAATTAATTATCAAGCCTACTTATTACGGGATACCACAAAAGCCGTATAAAATTTCATCATATTTTAGGTAAAAGCATTTTTTATATGGAAACAATTAAAGCAATCAAACCAGGACCGAAGCTAAACAAACCTGATGGCACACCCGACATAAGACGACGGGTTACGCCCGACACTAAATCCAAACATCCAGATTTGAAGCCGCACAAGCACAAACCTGGGGATTCGAAGTAAAAGAATAAGGGAAAGAGGATCGGCAGTCTACGGCTCCTACAAAAATACAGACAGCGGCAACATTGGAAATACTGGTGGTGGCACCAAACCTACATTCTCGGCCTGCGGTGCTAAAAATAAATCGGGCGGTTACTGCAAATGTATCGTTGTAGGAGGTGGAAGATGCTGACAGCATCGATAAATAAATATCTTCTGAAAGAATAAATTCATAAATTAGTTCAAAGAACTGTTTGAATCTAATTATTTGAATTTAAAACTGCTTTATATCAACAATATGGCGACACTAAAATTTATATTGCTTACACTTATATCAGTTGTTTTGTCACTGCCCTTTGCTTCTGCGCAAAACTCTCTTCCTAGAAATCTGAAAGAAATAGCTTCATTCCTAAATATTAATGTTTCGGACAGCCTAAAAAACGTAATCAAGGATATTGATCAGGAAGAGTTAAGTGAATTTACCAGCGATGAACTTAACAGTGAATTTGAATTGATTGACTCGCTCCTTTCAACCCGAAAATCTCCATTATTTAGATATTTAAATAATAAAGGAATCCACAACTTTAAAAAAGATGTCATTTTGGAATACTATAAACTGCTGCTCTCAGATGGTTATGTAAAAGAAGATTCTATCCTGAAGTCATTCAAACTGAAGGAAAACAAACTGAAAAAGGAAATTAAACAGCGAATGAATGCGGACACAATTGCCGGTATTTATATTCCGAAAAACCTTGAAGATTGCTTTGTCCAAATAGACTCGTTCTGGGACGATAGCACTAAAAATAAAGTAAGAGAAATGACAGAGTCAGAGTTTATGGCTGGCGCACATTTCGGATTTGGAATGTGGATGAGAAATAACTGGGGACTCTGGGGAGGTTCAAGGCTTTCCGCATATTTCGCCAAACGGGGAATAAGACATCCTGACGACATGTCCGGTATCATATTAACGAGTTATTATCGGAAATTAAAGGGGAAAGATCCCGATGTAAAATCGCAGCTAAAATATTATAAAAAGTATTGGACTCCATAAATCTTGACTAAATAGAAAAATGCTCGGAATAAAGCTGACAAAATAACACTTCTTTGGTCAATTAGGGACTGTCCCACTAAGTGTGTAAACAATAAATGCGAAATCCTTTCGAACTCCGCATTTTTATAACTTACATACTTAATGAGACAGTGTAAAATTACAACATGAAATGTTGACCTTCACCATTTATGACGTTGATTGTCCACTAGCATCAACCCAATCAATACCGTTCCAATAGATCGGTTTTCCTAAGGTAACATCGAAAAATTCAACTCCGACAACGTTTACAATTGGACGTTGTGAGGAACTACCTGATAGGATCGTTTTAACAGGATTCCAGTTTTTATTGGTCGCATCTTCAACAATAAACAATGTATTACCAATACCACCTTTAGGGTTTGTAAGCCTCTCCCCTACTTTCTTCTGACTGGAATTGGGCATGAGCTGATCGCCAATTTTTCTAATATGTTCGCCATTAAATCCAATCCCGAGCAGATACCCGTTATGAATTGCATAATATTTATCTGCAACCACATCCCTATTGACATAATCATCTTTATAAGAATCTACCTTTTGAATCAAATTTAAATTAAACCCAGATCCGTCCATAGGTACAGCCCTTGAATACTTCTGAATAATATTATGTGTTTCCAGTTCGTCGGTAGATTTATTGATATCAACAACGAATTTGCCCGGTGAAAAAGTTTTATTATTGACATACATATTTGCAGAGATCTCAACATTTTCTGCCGTAAAATCGGAATCAATAGTAACGGATTTACTTACCGAGTTTAAATAGTTGTTTCTGATCTTAATATTTTTATAATCTCCCTGAAAATTCAAACTTCTAAAGAATATACATTCACTATCAGAACTCTCCATATAATTATTATAAACATCGACATTCTGGATTGGTTTACTCAATTTTACACATGATTTATCACTTATTAAATAATTGTTATAAATTTTAAAATCCGTTGCATCTTGACCCCCAATCAAAATATTTTCGTAGTTGGTACCGCTGGTATCACTATAGTTTCCAAAAACCTCCACATTCTCCGCATATGCACCTGAAACAATGGCGGTTATTTTATTCCCAGCTAATGGTTTGTTATGATAAATTTTGACATTATGAGATTTTAATGGTCCCCTTAGATCAACCATCAACTTCGCATGAACGCTATTATTACTAAATGTGATGTCAAATAGGTCAACAAAACTCGCAGTACATCTCAAACCCGATTCTATGGATCTCAAAATATTATTATTAACCATCAAGTTTCGGCCTTCGGTAAAAGGAGACCCGTAAAAATTAATGCAATAATTACAATTTTCTGCCGTGATGATATTATTTTCAATAATGATATCTTCTAATTTATAGATAGGAGTCTTTGCATCCTTCACAGGTTCTAAATCAATCGGAGCAACGTAAGCGTTATATTTTGTTATCTTATTTCTTGCAATCGTTATTTTCTTGGCACTGTTAGCTGTAATTGCATTTCGAAATTGATTATCAAAAATATTGTCTTCTATAATGACATGTTGTGAATACTTTTGGTCGACCTCTTCATATGTTAATTTACTATACTGCATGCTGATTCCATCACCAAGACAATTTTTAAAAACATTTTCTCGAACAATCACATTATTTGAACTCGATATCCAGATACTATGCTGTTGTTCAGAGTGATTAGATGTGTTATTCCAGCTACCATCAAAAGTGATTCCTTCAATTGTTTTAAACTTATCATCTTGGGAATTATGCAATACTAAGACACCCTTACGCATTAAAGGTAGTTCAACATTATCATTAACACTTTCTGCAACCTTTAGAATGGGATTGTTTATTCCCTTTACTGAATTATAGATTCTCACATGTCCATCTATTAAATAGTATCCATCGTTTACATTCGTAATGATCAATGGCAATTTTAAATTGGCTGCCTTTTGGATGAAGGGTGTATTATTGGTTTGCCCACTGTCTTGTTTTGTCCCAAAATAACGAACATCGACACAACCATCACTAAAATGGTGGATTAACCGTGTCGAACCAACAATGATTACAGAACCACCGTTATCGGCCGCTGAACTTATGGTGTCATAAGAGTAAACAATTGGATCCGGAGTATCCCCTAACTGATAATAACCGAAAAGCTTTACCCCAAGGTAAGTTCCATTTTGCAATGCTGTAATTTCATCTGCAGATAATGCCCGCATCTCTGCCATCGTGTTTTTGATTAAAAATTGATTTGCCATATTTCTTTTTCTTTTAAAATGTATAGCAAAAGTAGGCGGGCTGGAACCGCTATTTGAGGGAAAGAAGGTGTATGTAAGCGGTAATGGCGAGATACCGAAAAGTCGGTTATCATAAATATTTCAACATGAAGCACTCATGTAAAAAACAATGAAAATAGGCCGGTCACCCACTAACCTGATCAGATGCCAGTTTTAAATCAAACTGGGTTTTCAATTCATTGACCAACGTTGGGGTTGTCAGTAAGTCCATCGCATTTCGGAGAAGCTGCTAGAATAACTTGGAATGTACTATGATAAGGATGGTTCATATTGGATGTCATTTATTCCATCAAAAAGACCATAAGATACCTTAGCTGTAATGATACGGATTTCATTAAATTTGTTCTTTACTTCAAGATTTAAATAGGTATGAAAAGGATAGTGAGGCTTAGTAATGGCAAACATATATCCAAAAACAGATCGATGTTGTTTCGCAAAATTCCCGATAGACCATGATGGTAGTACTGCGTAGGATATTAACTCGAATTTATGCTGCTCTAAATCAAAATCTATATACTCATCAACTGCAATCCGAATCATTTTCTTTCGTAAAAAAACACGATAGATTGCCAGCGTGTACAATAAAATAAAGATAAAAATAATCGCAGGGCCCATATTTTCAAAATAGAATGACGAGGTGAAAGATAATGAAATTATCGACCACAATCTACGCTGGAATTTTATTTAATATGTAGGTTGTCTTCATGCAACAGGCAAACAGAAAGAGAAGGTGTCACCTTTTTTGTAATAGCCGAGTAACTTTATCCCAGAATAGATTGGTGTGGTTCCTTTTAGTCCTGCATCGTGTTCTTGATTAAAAGCTGGTTTGCCATTTTCTTTTCTTTAAAGTGTATGGCAAAAGTAAGTGTGCCCATCAGGCTATTTGAGGGAAATAAGCTGTATCTAAGCGGTATTCCGGAGATACCGAAAAGTCAGGGATTTTGAAACTTTCTTGAGTTGTTATTTTAAATCTTTACCTATGACAATTAATACATTATCACTTCTATACCTATTTACTGAACCTCAAAAGGAGTTTCTGGTTATAGATGGGTTTTCTACAACAAACCTGCGGCGTGCAAATTCTAACGCCTCAGTAATTGACGAAAAAGTATGTATAACTTTTATAAAATAGAATCAATAACGGTATAAACACCCACAACCAAAGAAATTAACAGAAAAGCAAGTACGATAAAGCAGCCTACGATCACATGTAATCTCACCCTAACTAGCTATATTCAAAACCATCCCTATTGAAAAGACACCTGATCAAACAGCTTGTGTGGTTGGGTGGCAAAGTTTCAATGCCGACGCTACGCTTACAGAAAAAGTATTACAGCAGTTTGGAAATACAACAACGGTAAACCCGTTATCATGGGCTATAGGTAATGAATGGATACCAGCTGAGCAGAATGAAGGCGTTTTAATTCCTGACTCTGCTTTGGTAAGAGGACAAGTTTCGGCTAGAATTGAGAAACATGGATTGCTGCTGGTGAAAACACCTCCAGCTATGAAAGCATGGTTAAAAAATGTGGACAACTTTCATGGATGGGATTATAATCTTTTTTTGGGTAGTGTATTATGGCGCATTCTTAAATTTAAAGATTATCTGTTTAGAAATCAAGAGTGCAATTAGAGCCTATTAAAAACTCGTATTATGGAATACCATAAAAACTGCGTTTTATCTAATTGTATTTTAGATAAAAACATTTTAAATCATAAAAACTACCTCATCGTAAGTAGTGGGTATCATAATTGATTATGGTACCCACTATTTATTTTTTGAGTTTACATTTTATTTTTATATTCAGCCAATTTCTTTTTGTATTCTTCTACTGTATAATCCATCACGGTACCTACCATTTCTCCGTCTTTAAGCGCTTTTTCAGCTATCGCTAAAGCTTTAGCTTGATTATCCGCCGCTTTTTCATACTGACCAGCTTTTGCATAACAGGTTGCCAATGCATCTAAAATCAATGGATTGCTCACTTCTGTCGCGCTGCCAAAATTGTCTGCGACCCATGCATAGGTTTCTTTGGAAAGGTTATCTGTTTTATACACCTCTCCCAGAAATAACGATGGTGCAGTTTTATATTCTTTTTGAAATTCTGTGGCAAAGGCAATGGCTTGCTTCTCATCTACATCGGTCAACAATGTCTTAAATTTAAGAAGGCTCATGGAAATTTTAAAGTCTGGCTTTTCAGCAACCAATTTATCCATTAACTCAAATGCTTTTTTGTGATCTTTAGCTGTTAAAGCCTCCTGAATTGGATTGAACATAGCCATCATAGCCTCACTTTCCTCCCGGGCCTTCTGAGCAGCTTTATCAGACTTTTCCTTGAACACCTTCATATCATAAGACCCACCTAATACTTGTGGAATGATAGAATCCAATTGACCGGGGTGTCCAACCCAAATAATATGATTTTCTTTGACTATAAAACTCGCTGGTATTCCGTTTTGCCCAGCTGCCCGCAGCCATTTATTACCCATACCCTGGTCTTTATCATCGACAATAACACTATAACCCATATTGGCATCATTCCCACGCACGAATTTTTCCACCGCCGGAACTACCGTTTCGTAAGACTGACCTTTTGGAATCTTTTCCCATACATTGACACCTACAAAGGTAATCTTACCTTCATATTGTTTTTGTAAAACGGTAAGATGGGGCATAGCTGCTTTACAAGGGCTACACCAGGTAGCCCAAAACTCCATCACATAGATTTGCGCTGGATCAAACGAGTCGAACTGTTTCCCTTTCAACCACTTCGAATAGCTGATTGCCGGGGCGGGATCACCTACATTTAACTTTCCACTTGTCTGTGCATAGCCGCCAATAGCAAACATTGATAATGTGAAGATCAGGATGCAGCTTATTATAGAATGCTTTTTCATTATTATTTGTTTTTGTATTTATTAATAGTTCTGTGTGAGTGTTGTATTAAACTGGGTGGCGCTCTGTGGAAATGGCAAGATCCATAGCGGCGAATTAGGTTTTAAGACATAGGTCTTACCTCCAATAGTTCTATTGATGGTTTCCGCATAAGCCGCTTCGGTATTCCAGCGCTTTACATCGACAAAATTGCGCCAGGTAAATAGAAATTCTATCCGTGAGACTTTTTTCAGATAAGCCATCGCCTCGGTGGCATCTTTAACCACGAGTGGAGCATACACTTCTGGCGCAATGCGACGGACCCGGATCTTTTCAATTTCTTCCATACCAGCAGAAAGTTTATTGCTGCGGATCAAACACTCAGCTTTCATAAGCACGAGATCTGATACGGTCATTCCGGCACTATTTCCTTCATAACTAATCGCAATCCAGGCAGGGATATCAGGAAGCCCAACGTAGATCATTCCATATTGGTAATTATAGACATTGGTATAGTCTTTAATAATATTTCCGGGCTCATAGTAATCTTTTAGTATCTCATAAGTAGGTGTGAGCAAAGATGGATCGAATGTATTAGAAAATGCATAAAACAAATTATCCGGGGCAATGAGGCCCTTTCGGCTCAGAACACGATTGGCCATTACCGGTTCGGACAACAGATAGCGGTGGTCCTCCAATGTATTGTTAATTGCCAGCGCATTATTTACGGCTTCTAATGCACCACTGTAATTGCGTAGAGACATCAAAATTTTTGCTTTCAAAGCATAAGCAAATCCCCTCCCAAACCGCATGCTATTTTTAGGCCGATCAGGCAATGCTTCTGCTGCCAATGCGGCATCAATATCTGCAAGCATCTTATCGTAAACCTCCTGTACTGTTACTTTGGCATTCTCTTTCTCAAAGTTAATATCAGTGACGTAGGGAATACCGCCATCTGTTGATGCCGTGGCAGGATCATACGCTTTCGCATACATATTGACCAAAAGGAAATGCATAAAAGATCTAAGCACATAAGCCTCCGCTTTGAGCTGTTCCAGAAGCTTTTTGTCCCCGCTGGCCTGATCGGCGTTCGCCAATACAATATTGGCGACCATGGCGATGTTTTTATAAAGTCCGTCGTATCGTGCATCAGTAGGTGTAAGCGCTGCACGGTCGGCAGCTTCGTCATAAGTCAACAGCACTTTATCCATGGTCAATACATTGGATGAAATCACATTAGGTACATTGTATGCCAGTAGATACATGTCATTGACAATCAGAGAAAGCTTATTCATGTTAAAGAGATTACCAGAATAATTTACATTCATCAACTGATCAAGGTCATCGGCACGATTGAGCAAGTTTTGCCCCTTGGGTACAAAATCAGTGTATTTTGCACAACCATTTATTCCGAACAACGAAATAAAAAGGGCCAAAAGGTATAGTTTAAATCTTAATTTCATAGTTTTAAAAATTTGCATTGATACCAAAGACAAAAGATGTTTGAAGAGGTGCTCCTCCAGTTTCGGGATCTACATGCACATCTTTCTGTCTGATCCATAATGATCTTGGATTATTGATCTGAAACCGCAGCTTTAGATTCCTGGCTTTGATCCTTGTTGCCAGATCTGCCGGCAATAAATAACCTAAGGCTATATTTCTAATTTTAATAAAATCTGCACTGCGCACTAGATTGTCTGAGTAATAGTATTGATTTGAAGGAGCAATCTGATAATACTGGCCACTTCCGGGAATATCTGTATCAGTATTTTCGGGTGTCCAGCTATCCAGTAAATAAGATGGCATAGCACCATAATTGGCTGACGGGTATGCCAATGGTACTGGTCTAGCCCTAAAATAGTGACCACCGTAATACATAGCAAAAATACTGAGGGTGAATCCCCTGTATGAAAAGTCATTGTTAAATCCCATCGTGATCTTAGGATCACCGCTGCCTGAAAAAACGATAGCATCTGCATCTGTGGGACCCAATGTTGCCTTAGTCGGTACACCAGCTGTATTATACCACTGTGCCATGCCCATATCATCAAGTCCTGCAAAACGAAAAGAGAACAATGAATTTACAGGGTATCCTTTACGGTACGAATCACCGGCTGCCAGCGTAATCGGATTTCTAGTCAATTCATCTACATCAGTAATGCGGTTTTGATTATAAGCCCCTGTTAAATTACTCGTCCAGCCAAATGTTTCCCGTGAAGTGGCTCTAAACCAATCATAACTCAAATTGAATTCCACTCCGTTATTGACCATGCTGGCGTTGTTGATAACCATGGATGCAAAGCCTTCGGATGGGTCAAGCCTTTTCTGTGCAAATAGATCTGTCCCCTTGCGACGGTACCAATCTAGGGTACCCCGTAGACGACTTTCGACAAGGCTAAAATCGATACCGATGTTGGCCGTAGCTGTCTTTTCCCATCGCAATTGCGGATTCGGTGGATTGGAGACTGTAGCATTGGGCTCTTGGGTCAAGTTGTTGATCCCTGCTGTTCCCACCAAAAGTGCACTTACATTCCGGATATTGCCCGTTAACCCGTATGATGTCCGAACCTTTAAATAGTCAATCCAAGTATATTGCTTGATAAAATCTTCATTGGATGCAACCCAGGATACACCAACTGACCAAAGTGGTCTACCTCTATATTTTTCGTCTCCACCAAAAAGGTCAGCATAATCTTTACGTATAGACCCAAAAAGATTATATTTTTGATCATAGGTATAAGTCAGGTTAGCATACCCAGAGGCAAAGCGGTGCATAATGTCTTTTTGAAGGCCCATGGAAACAGCCTCACCAAAATGATATTGATACAAAGGATAATTCGCATTCCAAAGCGTCCCCATCTTTTTCTCATCCATGGCGTCAAAATTGACCACGTTGGTCAGTTGGGTCTGCAACTGATCATCATACCCTAACAAGACGCCATTTGTGCCATAAGACCTAGTCTGGCGAAATTCAATACCGGCCAGGGCAATAAAGCGATGTCTGTTAAATGTACGGTCAAAATTGGCCTGAAAACGCGCTGTATAGTTGGGACTACGTAAATGGGATGTGGCCAATTTTCCGCCTTTTGGAATATAAGATGGGTAGGAAACAGCTTTCGTTACAGGATCTTCATACCGATAAGTGTACACATTATGCAACCACCGCATCGTATAACTATCTTCTTCCGAATAACCCGATACATCTGTGCGGATATCTTCATATTGGAACATCGGCTGCAAAGACAAGCCATTGAAAGGTCTGATATTTAAATTTAAATAATACCGGGTATTTAGTGTACTAGTATTCACAAAATCGCGTTCCAATTCGTCCATGTGATTGAACAAAGCGGACTGTAGTTCTGGTCGGCTCTCGGCAATAGTGTTATAGACATTAAAACGATTGTTCGTATAGTATGCTCTGCTACTATCATCATTGAACAATCTGAAATAAGAAGGAACATTAAAAGGGGTAAGTGCAAATTGGTTATTGTGAGTGCGAACCCTCCCGATGACACTATTGATGCCGTAATCGATATCAAGCCACTTATCTACACTATAACCGCCTTTATAGTGTAAATTAATACGGCGATCAAATGCATTAATAATACCTTTATTGTCATTCATATAATTTAATACAAAGCTATTTTGAGCTTTACTGGTATTTGTCCGTAAGGCCAGATTGTATTGTTGGGTTACACCTTTCAGCAGGGCATGATCATGATATTCTTTTGCAAAATCATTCTCTTTATAATTTTTTAATCGTGCATCGAGTTCAGATTGATTAATGCGATTGGTGTTGAGCTGATAATATGTATATTGGACAGGGGTAATTGCCTGCCCGGTGGCGATATTACTTTCAAAGTCTTGAATAGGTTGCTTAACTGTTCCACTACCGCCACTGAACCACCATTTATAATAATTGCTCTCCCAGTCTACCTGCTGGCCCGGCGACATAAAATTGTTATAGCTATAATCCGGTTTTTCGGTAACTGTCACATTGGCCGAAGCTTCAACAGTAGTTCTCCCCTTTTCTGTTGCTTTTTTTGTCGATATGACAATCACTCCATTGGAGGCTCTGGCACCATATATGGCTGCAGCCGCAGCATCTTTTAACACGGTCACCGTTTCTATATCATAGGGATTGACATCCGCAATGGATCCTTCGATTGGCAAACCATCGACAACAACCAAAATACCTGTTGAAGCCTCCATTGTGCTGGTACCGCGAATAGTGGCCTTGCCTTGATACTGCACCAAGCCGGGAACGATGCCTTCGAGATTGTCCATCACGTTGATACTATTGCGTTTTTCGATATCTTTGCTGGTCACAGTAGTCACGGAACCGGTAATATTTTCTCTACTGATCTTTTGAAAACCGGTATTGACAACTTTTACTTCGTCCAGACTGCGCAGCGTAGGCTTCATGTTGATGATCATATACTCTTTTTGCGCTAATTGTCCAGCTGTCACTGTCGTTTCGCTGGTTTCGTAGCCCACATAGCTCACCTCAAGAATATCATTGACCTCAAGCCGATCAAAACGAAAAAAACCTTTGTTGTCTGTAGCTGAGACCTGATTGGTTCTTTTTATTTTCACTGTAGCACCTGCCAAAGGGATAGACTTTTCTCCCACCACCAAACCTGCTAATCCTTGCTGCATGCTCAGCCCGCTATCAGTCGATTCATCTTTTAACTTAGGCTTCTTTAGACTTGTGATCACAACGGACTTTCCTTCAATAGAGAAGGCGAGATCACGCCCCTTTGTAAGTGATTGCAGAGCCTGATCAAGACTTATATTCTGAAGATCGAGATGAATCGATCGATGTTGTTGAAAAATAGCCTTGTCCAGCAAAAAGTCATATCCCGTCTGTTGCCGCAGCTGTTTTATGATCTTTTCTAAGGAGGCATTTCGCTCCATTATCGTGACACGTTGTGCATACGAGGCCCCGTAGGTATGCATCAACATACATGTCATGATAAAAAAAACTAATTTCATAATAAATAGTAGTTTAGGTAAAGGCCGCATGGGGTAAAAAACACCCAATAGCACATTTTTTTTCATACTTTTGTTTTGGTTAAATGGTTCATGTCTGATTAGTGTCGTTCATTTTTTAATGAGCATCTTTTGGGCAGCATCATTTTTCTTTTATAGCCGCGAGGTGGTGATGCACCTTGCGGTTTTCTCGAAAATTCACCTTTCGGTCGTTCCCCTGCTGATTTAAGATAAATAGGTTTAATTTGTTACTATAAGGGTCCTTTCTTTAATTTTGAATTTTACTTTGTTTGTTCTTTCAATTTGGCGTAATGTGGTTACTAAATCATTTGATCTGGAGATGTATCCCCACAAATTGAGCGACTTTGGCGCATCTGCTGTAAACTGGACATCCATATTGTACCAACGTCCTATGGACAGCATGATATCGTGAAGATTTCCGTCAATTTTAAAGAAACCATTCTTCCACGCCAAAATCTCTTCCGTATCTTGCTCATGGACATTGATTTGCCCAAGTCGGTTGACAGCTTGTTCGCCAGGTCTGATAATACGTTCTCCTGAACTGCTCACTACATTGACTTTCCCTTCAATAAGCGTGGTTTTGACAAGCCCCTTTGATTCTGCATAGGCATTGATGTTGAAATGCGTACCAAGGACTCGAACATGCTGAGATGCCGTTGCGACAATAAATGGTCTAGAATTTTTGCTTACTTCAAAATATCCTTCACCCTGCAATTTAACTGTACGTACAGCACTGGTAGCAAGATTGGAATCAAAAGTCAAACTAGACGCGGCATTAAGCCAAGCTTTCGAACCGTCCGGAAGGACGACTTGGTACATTTCTCCATTTTTTGTGGTGATAGTATTGCGAGCTGCTTTAATGGGCTGAGGATTGGCGTGATTTGCCGTGAAAACAAGTATGCCCTCTGCATTTTTGGAGATAACGACTCCTTGCTCCGTCATGATTTCACCTACATTGGCAGTATTGAGATCAATCTTCGAACCATCGGACAGCGTTAAAGTAGCACCCTCGTGTCCAGCTTTGATCTCCGGTCCTGTATAGTTGGCTACTTCATATTCCCGATGGCGTTGCTGCAGTTTGTATATACCTAGAATGCCTATGAATAATAAAACAGCAGCTGCATAGAATATCCATTTCCGTTTATTCAAAACCCGAACTTGAGGCTGGCATCGCTGATCAATAATAGCCCACATCGCTGATTTTATCCTTTTAAAATCTTCAGTAGAGTCGATAGCAGATTGGTCCAGGCGGTTAAAGGCGTACCATTCTTCGACAACACGCTGTTCCATCTGCGTGGCCGTACCTGAAAGATATTTCTCTACGAGCTCTGCTCCAAGTTTCTTTTCCATAAATCGAAGTCGGGTTTAGTAACCGTTTAGTGTGTTATACAGTTGAGGAAAGCTTAGGGGGTAGATAAATTTTCAAAATAATTATAACCCACTAAATAAGAACAACATAAGATAATCAAAAATCTCAGTTGTCTCTTAAAAAGATCAGCAGCAGTATCCCTAGAGAATTATAATTCGACAGTCTAACTTTAAGAATTTTTAATGCGTTTTGAACTTGCTTTTTCACGGTGGATTCGCTCAAATTTAGTCTTTCTGCAATTTCACGATGAGACAAATCCTCCAATCTGCTCAGTTCAAAGACTTCTCGCATTTTAGCAGGCAGTCTGGCTATTTCACTTGTTAGTAATAGCATCAGATCCTTCTCGTCTATTTTTTCTAATGTTTCATCATTCACCTGAAGGCTGTACTTTCCAATTTCAGTAAGGTAATCGCTTTTTGTTTTTCCTCTTTGAATATAGTTGAGGACGCGATTGCGAGCGGCCACATATAAGTAAGATGAGATACCAACGTTGTCCCTAATCAAATCGCACTTTTCCCATATTGATGTAAATAGATCTTGTACCAGATCTTTGGACGCATTCTCATCACGAAGCATTTGATTTACCTTATAATAAATCATCATGCTGTATCGATCGTAAATTTCGGCAAAAGCTTCCCTATCTCCATGTTTGAGCAAAGAAACAAGTTCACTGTCTGACAAAATTTTATACTTATCCATTTTACTTGTCTCACTGCTTTATAAAAGCACTACGGTACTATAGGTAAATTTCAAAAATTAATAATCTGCTACAATAGTAGAAAAATATTATAAATTATATTCGTATTTTTTAAAATTTTAGCATTGTTTGCTAGAGATCTTATATCTCGTTGCGACAATATTCTAAAAAAACCGATCGAAGAAAATAAGGAAAGTTTGGTGGAAGTTAGGAGAAATAAAATACAGAAAGCCATTTTTGATCAAACGGCTTTCTGTATAAAATTGATACTATTAAAATTGTATTACACAACTATAGTTTCCATTTTGTAAATTTCAATGTACTATTATTGGGATAATCTATCCAAAAGGCGAAAAGCTCCTTATTCTGAACAAGGAGTTTTTGATAAGCACCCAGATATTCTTTAAAAGTATTCGATACTATCGGCTTTGCTAAATACATCTCCTTCGCCACGGAATAGTTATCCTTTAGTGCTCTGTAGTTAACAGAAAACTTTTGGTCACTGAAATCCGAATAGATACAATGGATACCGCCATCATTGCCAAAAGCAGTAGAAAGAAGATTTCCAGTAGAAGTGATCAGATGTGGGCTAGACCACGACTCCCCTGCATTTCGACTCATGGATAACCATACCTCATTTCGCTGATGTGGATTTTGCCAGCTTAATACAAGATCATTGCCCCGGGTCGTTAATTCCGTCATTGCTGAGCCAAGTCTCTTAGATATGCTGCCTACAACCTTTGCTGTCTCAAATCTTACTTTTTCGTCATCAGCGATTCTCCTGGTTAGAAAAATTCCTTTACTACCATATGAACCCGCCGAAATTAAAAGCTGGTTTCCCTTGACCAAGGACATCGCTGGTCCTAAATAATTAATTGTTTGATCAGTAAACACATTAACGGGTTCTGTCCAGGTAGCGCCCTTGTCTTTGGACACTTGATATTTCACAGCATTTTTAAAGTTTTTAGTATAGGCAACGTAAACCAAATGGATTTCATCTCCGTGGCATACAATAGAAGGTTTGTCTAGCAGATTATCACTGCTCTTAATTGGCACTGATTTCAGATTAAAAACTTTGGTATTGAAATCAAATTCATACAAAGAAATATTTCCGGAAAAAAAATCCTGCCCGATATGCATGCAGACGACATAGGTATCTCCTTTTTGGTTATTACACACAAAAGGATTCCCAGTGGCGAAGGTATTTGGCAGATCAATTATTCCTTTTGCCGACCAGGTCCGACCATTGTTATCTGATGCGCGATAGGCAACCTGCATATCGGCTGCCTCTTCACTATTATCTTTCCGGGAGGGACGTTTTTCCATCCATACAGTAACGATACCGTTCTTTGATGGTTTACATGCACTTACCTCGAATGCCCTAACATCGCTCAGGAGCTCTGATCTATCCGACTGTGCAAAGGCTTGCCCGACTACCGAAACAAACGCACACAATAAAAGTGCGTATATTATTTTCATATATCTTTCTCCTTGTTATTAGCCCTTTTTTGCGAACGTGATCATATTGGACAGTTCTCTCACCGCCTTATCAGCATCGGCACCAAAACCTGAAGTACTGAAACGTATCTGCCCATGTGTATCAATAATAATTTTGGTAGGGATGCCATCTACCTTATATGCTGATGCGACAGCACTCGCATTTGTTTTCGGATCGCGCAAATCCATTAATACTTCAAATGAATATTCATTATCGGTTACATATTTTTTTGCATTAGTTGTTGGATCGCCGCTACCTTTTTCCCAGGTATGCAAAAATAAAAACTTGACATTGGGATCATTTTTGTATTTATCTACCGCTTTTTGCATAGCGGGAAATGAGGCTTTACACGGCCCGCACCAAGTGGCCCAAAAATCAAGTACCACCACTTTTCCTTTCAGGTCACTAAGCTTCACAAGATTGCCGTCAACGTCTTTTAACTCAAAATCAGGTGCAGGTTTATTAATTGCCATTTTTGCGATTTCGGCCTGAAGCTTTTCTTCTTGGATAACCAGTAAATTACTTTCGTAGCCTTGATAACCCGAATCAGAGCCATTTACAGCGATATAAGCAGTTTTAAGTTGCTCCATCATCGCCTGATTGGCGTGATCTTCTTTAACCGCATTCTCTAGATAGGGCAACGCTTCTTTAAACCTCTTGGTCTTGATCAGCGTCTGTACATAGGCTCCCTCCAGATATTTTAACGAACGGGGATCAGCTGTCTTATCTTCTTGGAGCGCCAAATATGCCTTTTGCCCTTCCTGATATCCTTTTTCCGCATCCTTACCGTTAGACAAAGCTGTAACATAATTAGTCAGAACAGCAAAATAGTTATTTTGGGCACGTGACAAAAGATTAGGATCAGGACTTGAGCTTGCTTTCATTTCCGCCAAAGATGCCTTTGCAGCATCTACGCCATACTTTAAATAGCCTGCTGCCAGCTCAGGGTTGGCCTTAACCATGGATCCGGCCATCATGGCATAAATAGCATCTTTCGCAATGGGATTTCCTTTTCCATCTGTAGCTCCCTTTCCATAGATATCTGCATAGAAACGCATCTTGGCATCATCGCCCCTAGCGGCGAAATCCTGACTCAGCGAATAGGTCAGAAAACCAAAGTTTTCATCGGGATATTCTTTATAAAGCGCCACAAAACTCTTGTCTCTACCGTCAAGATCGGAAATCTCACCTATCTCCTGTATTTTTTGCTGTAGGGCAAGTCGTCCTTTTGGAAACTTCTTGAGAATTTCATTTTGAAGATTGTCGGCTTGTTCCGCCATACCTTTGGATGAATAATAACTATAGGCTACAAGATAATTTTCCTCGACTGTTCCCTGTTGCAGCTCTTTTAATTTTGCAGTCAAAGCTGTCGGATCCGTAATTGTATTTAACTCTGACAACCTTTGTCTGATAGTATTAGCTTGTTGTGCTTTTGCAGTAAACAGCAAGAATGCTGAAAATGCTGTTAATATGATTTTTTTCATTTTTATATTTATATTGTATTGTTACTTATTTGCCTGGTCCACCGTCAACTTTATTTCATCAACGGTTTATTCTTACTTCTTTTTCCTACTAAGAAGCTTTACGATAGCTAATGTTTGTAATCTGCCCAAAGCCAGTATATACTATTTCTTTTCTACTGCTGTCGATATCACCAAACTCATTCAGAAAAATACAGTGTACCTCACCAGATGTTCCTTTGTTGACCGCAATCACAAGTTGCCGGTTTGCATCTGGACCTGACTTTAGCATTTTAAGATCGACGATTTCAGCCCCAGCTGCCAATCTGTATAATTCGGTCACGATTCCATTGGCTGCGGAAACCTTAAAAATTTTGCTCTTCGAAGAATAATATCCTCTTTCAACATCCGAAGCTGCAGCAAATCCTGTGAACTGATCGAGTTCCTGGGCTCCGCTTAATTGCGTATAATATCCTCCCAAAATACTTGAGGTTGATCTCAGTCGGAAGGCATAAATATAGGCTTGACCACCATCTTCCATTAGGCTTAGATAATTGTTGCTGAGCGTCAGGTCACTCCCCAGCATGGTCTTCTGAATATTATTGATATTATATTGCCCGTTGCTTGTCAAACGAGAAGGGATCGTAAGCTCACGCCCTTGATAGGTAGCCGACATAAAACGCTTGTGTTTGTTGTCATAGAAATATGTCGTAAAGGACGCATCCGGAAATACAAAAGGGAACATCGAATAATCACCTTCAAAACGATCAGAGAATTTTCCAAAATCTGTATTTGAACCAAAATCGGTACCATTGGCAGCATAAACATCGCCGTCGTGGATTAGATACTGATCAATATTATAGGCATTGGCACCATAAGCCGGAATTTTGGAGAAGCTCTTACTATTATAGAAGTACTCGTTTAGGTCCATTGTCTGCAACATTGTTTCGGCGTCGAAAACGCGTAGGCCATTCTCCGTAAAATAAAATAGCTGCTTAAAACTTCCAAAAAATGCTGTCGGTACAACAGCTGATACCGCAGCGACAAGTTTTTCGGGATAGGCAGTCCCATTGATATCTGCTATCGGGTTGTAGAATACTTGTTGGTCAGCAGTTCTAATAAATGACATTTGCCCTTTTCCATTTAGATTGTTGCCCACTAACCAGCCTTCGGGAAAAGCACCTGTCACTTTTAAAGAATAAAGTTGACTAATTGCTTTAATATCGGTAGTAGGGTCGGTAGCCAGAAATTGAATGGTATAATCATCTACGGCTAATTCGACTTTGATATCCAGATCCTTCGTTGTGGCCAAAATCTGATAGGATTCGCCCACATACAATCGCCATTGATAGGTATACTGCTTATTGGGGTTTGCCCCTTTTAATTGAGGCCGAATGACCAGATTTTGCAACTGGGCAAGTACGATGGCCGTGTCTTGAGGAGACGCAACTGAGATTTCCTCGATATCATTATAAGGCTGGAATTTTTCTTCTTTGCAGCTCCAAAAATTAAGTGCCACAAAAAATACCAGCATAAAACTTATACTTTTCATTTGATCCAATTTAAAAAATCACTTGTTTACCATTTTCATCCAACAATGGGCCGTTTGCAGCCTCATATGTTTTCTGTGCAGCTCTGAGCCTCAACCGCATATTGAGTATTTCGCCAGTGGATAAATCTCCAAAAACAGTATCCTCACCATATACTGTAAACATAAACTGCAACTTGGTGACGCTAAATTCTCCCACTGCCCATTCGATGTCATCCCAATACGTAGGCTTTGATAGGTAATCATTAAACTTTATTTTGTACCTCGCGATGCTAAAGGTCTTTTTGATCTCTTGCCCTATTGCGCCTTTTTCAAATATATCGGATGCTTTCACAGCGACATTTAAAAGCATGGTTTTCTCTTTTAACTTGGCACTGCGCGATAATATGACGGGATACAGTGTCCGAACGGAATCCGCTGGAAGAATAATCTCGGGTAGAATATAGTCTGCTCCTTCAACGGCTGTACTTCCTGAATCTGCTGCAAGCTGAAACTTCCGGTCTGTTTTCGCTGGAGCCCCCTGCACCCGGATTTTCAAAAATATCGTATCGCGCATCACCGAAGGAAGCCGTGAAGCAAAAGAATAGCTGGTGCTATCTGCTTCATACTGCCCGACATAAATACTAAGCGCATCTTTGCCTTCAAAAAACATAATCTCATCCTTCTTGCAACTGAAACATACCAGAATGAGTATTAGCGCTAACATTAAACTTCTCATAATTATTATTTGATCGTTAGATTTCTAGTGATAATATACATGACCGTATTAATAATTTGGGTTAAACTCAAGTTCATCCTTAGGAATTGGAAGTAAATAGTTTTTTGTACTAAAGCTTGTCATTCCAGCAGGCTTAAAAGGTATATCTGTAAAATTACGCCGCTTGTAGTAGTAGAATAACTGGCCTTCGGCATACATTTCCTTTTGATATTCCTTTGTGATCTCATTTTGGATAAAAGTACGGTCAAGATTTTCTGCTGTTAAGGGCAGTGCTGTCACGGTACGGGCCAAACGAACCTGATTGAGTTGACCTAAAGCCTCGTCTGCCGAGCTGGCCGTCTCAGCGATAATATACCGCATTTCACTGCAGCGTATTACGGGAAGCATATGGTCTAGCCGCAGGCTGTCAATGGAGGTGGATGAGGTCTGCCAGAATTTGGATGGAAATTTAAATCCTTGGCTATCCTCAAAAAGATTGAGCCATCTGATATCACTTTCGCCAACTGTCGACACTTCGTACAAGGTTTTAAAGTCTGCTTCAGGTCTGCTCAGACGGTCTGAGAAACTGCCATAAAAAGTAAAATATTGGTCGTATGCCCAGGTCTGAATATTCCTGTTTCGAACGGCAAAAATCAGCTCGCTTTTAAAGAGACGATCTTTTGTGCCAGCAGCAGCACTAACGCCGGATTTGTCAACGAAAGGAAACAGACCGGAATCTACAATTTCCTTCGCAGTAGAATAGGCTCGGGCTTGATCTCCACGATATAGATATATTCTTGCTAATATGCCTTTTGCTGCATAATAATTGAACTTATATCTTCTTTCTGTCGATCCGGTTAGAATAGGGTCCACCTTTTTTAATAGATCAGCAGACTGTAATAGATCTTGTAGTGCCAGTTCTGTGACCTCTGTCACTGTAGCGGGCACTTGTGAATATTGGTCAATGGCCACCCGGTAAGGGATTGCCTTGGCTTGAGGTGAGACAATGAAGGACGGTGCAAACATCCGCAATAGTTCAAAATGCAAAAAACCTCGCAGACCCAATGCTTCACCTTTAATCTCATTGTAGGCTTCGTCGGTCAGAACGCTTCTGTTTTGCTCGCAGAATTTTAGAATATTATTTAAACCGGCAATCCCGTTGTACGCTTTAGACCATACCTGTCCTGTATAGTCAATTACTTCAGCGGATTCATAATCATAGTTCCGACTTTTGACAAAAAGCCCATTTGAACCTGATGTATTATAATTCTGAGCTAATGCGGAGACAAATCCCATAGATAGATTGTCGCCATACAAATTGCGGCTTGCAAGGGTTGAATAAACACCGTTTAGTGTCTGACGAAATCCAATTTCTGAAGCAAACATCTCCTCTTCGGCTACACTAGATTTTGGTGCGATATCGAGGTATTTTTTACAGCTCTGCAACGATAAACTTATTGCGAGGAATAGTATATAGTTATGTATTGATTTCATGGTTTTTCAGTTTAAATTCCTACGCGTAATGAAAGGGCAAATGTGCGCGCAAATGGATTTGCAGTACCTCGTTCTACTTCTATTGAACTCCATCGAAACAGGTCATTCGTAAGTCCTGTAATCTGTAAACTCCGCAGGCCAATACGTTTGATCCATGCCTTTTGGTAAAAATTGTATCCAAAAGAAAGCGTACTTAACGTTAGGACATTGTTATCCTGCACAAATCGGGATGTCAACCTGGTAGCAGGATTACCCACGCCAATGGCCGTAAATTGACTCCTGCTCCCCGGCCCTGTCCAACCGAGATCATAGGCTCTTCGATCCACATTTTCGGTAGGATCCACCGATTCCACACGGTCAATCAACGTTTGATTGTAAAGTTGTCCACCGTATTGGTAATTAAACACGACTCCCACTTCAAAGCCTTTATAGTTTAAATTCGTACCGAAATTGCCATTCCATTTGGGAATACTGACCCCGTAGGCTACTTTATCAGCAGCATTCCACTCGTAGGTACGCTGGCCATCTTTTGTAAGAAATATTTCTGATCCTGTAGCCGGATCTACACCGAGCGATTTCACTACAAATATGGCATCCATAGACTGCCCCTCCTGAAGCAAAATATTGGGCACAGTTTGATTTTCGTTATTTTCATTCAAGCGGTCGTTGGAGGATTTAAGTCTGTTTGACAATTCTTTGAGCGTATTTTTGTTCGTAAATCCGTTGAGGTAAATGGACCACAGGGTTCCAGTTTCCTTTTTCTCGATAATCTTATATCGCGCTGAAAATTCGAATCCATTGTTTTCAACTTTGCCTAAGTTTTCTGAAAAGCTGCTAAATCCGGTCGAAGGTGCTAATGTTAGACTGGTCAAGGAGTTTTCAGTGATATCCTTGTATAAATCGAAACGCAAGTCAAGTTTTTGTTTAAATAAGATCGCATCGATTCCCACGTTTAATTTCTTAACATTCTGCCAGCTTAGATCGTGATTACCGAGGTTGCCTATTGTCGCCCCCAGATCATCGTAATATCCGCTTTCGACACCAAAATTATATCGGGTCTGAGCTGAATAAGCCGGAATATTCAAGGATCCGGTTGTACCGTAACTTCCTCTTAGCTTGAGCCTGTTGACCAGGTCATTTTTCTTGAAAAATGACTCATTATGGATATTCCAACCAAGGCCCGTGGACCAAAATGTACCAAAGCGCTTATCGGTACCATATTGTGATGATCCATCACGCTTTACCGATACATCGGCCAAAAACCTGTTATCGTAAGAATAGTTGGCATTGTAAAGATAACCTACACGCCTGATTGTACTCTCATCGCCAGTAGGCTTCCCATTTAATTGGTATTGATTCGCAAACAACAAATTGTCGAGTCGGTCATAAGGAAATCCTTCAGCAACGATTTGCGTAAAATTATTGGTGGAGCTCGATAAATTTATAGATGCAGTAGATACCCATTGATGCTTGCCGCGCATAAATGTATAGTTCAGATTGGTCATGCTTTCATAAGAAGATAGTTCATCGTTGCGATCGGTATAGGAGCCCCTACGATTTTTATCAGCTATTTCTTCAAACCTACTGTCCTGGGCAGAATAAAATTGATCTGTACCACCTCTTTGTTTGGTAAAGCTCAAATTTGACTCGATATAGAAGTTGGGCCGGATTGAATATCTTACTTGAAAATTATTTGTTATTCCCAACGAACTGGTCTGGTTGACCGAATGCAAAGTTGCGTCGTAAACAGGATTAGGTTTGATAAAATTCCTGCCTACATATCGAAAGTTTTCCAGGTAACGCTGTACTTCTCCTTTTTCGTCATAGGGAGTCCAATAAGGATTTAACGCCAAATAGTCACTAAAGTTACCATAAGGGGATTCGTTCGCTATATTCTGGTATACGCGAATGGAATTCCTGAATTGGAATTTATTCACTAAATAGGTGAGATCAAACTGCCCGGAATAGTTTTTTCTATCCTGCCCCTTCATGACACCCTGTTGCAGATCTGCCGTCGCCAATACACCATATCTCAAGTATTGGTCACCACCTTGAAGACTTAAATTTGTCCGGTTATTAAATCCTACTTGAGTCGGTACTTTCTTCCAGTCTGTATCAATACCGCGCTGGACATTTTTCCACCGTTCGTTATAAATCTGCTCGTACCTTAGATAATCTTGATCAAATTTAGCCTCATATACTCCTGTACGCTTCTCGAAATCCAATTTTTCCCGTGCATTCAAATAATTGTAAACGGACAGATCCGGAATCGATAACCTGAAATCGTTATTTAGCGTCACTTGGATTTTACCTGGCTTAGGCGCAATCGTATTGACCACCATAACACCATTGGCGCCACGGGAACCATATATTGCTGTTGCTGAAGCATCTTTCAAAATCGTCACGCTTGCGATCATATTCATATCGAGGTCAACGATACGCTGAAGTGTTACTTCGAAACCATCCAGTATAAAAAGTGGTTGATTAGGGTTGGAAGAAAGCTCTCCATTTAAGTTGGGCAAAGAATTTTGACCACGAAGCTGTATTTCTGGTAATTGATTTATACTTCCGCCCGTAACATTATTTGGCATGATACGAAAGGAGGGTTCGATGGCTGAAATACCAGCAAAAATATTATTTGTGGAGATTTTCTTGAGGTCTTCACCCGAAATTGTTCGTGATGCACCTGTAAAGCTCTCGGCACTCCGATTGAATATACCTGTGACCACAACTTCTTCAATGTCTTCGGTCTTTTCTTCCATCTCCACCTTATATTTAACAGAGGCAGTAATGGGTATAATCAGCTTCTTGTATCCAATAAAATTGAATTCCAAGGTTTTGGCATATTCGGGAACATTTAAAGTAAAATTCCCTCTATTATCGGTTTTCGTCTGTATATTCTTCTCGCCTACTGTTACCGTTACCCCCGGCATAGGCTGTTTAGAAGCGGTATTAAGCACCTGCCCCTGAAGTATTATATTTTCAGCTTTCTCCTCATCAATCAGTACAATCGTCTGATTTTTAAAAATATAGATAACCCCGGTATTCGAATTAAAGTATTGACTTAATACTTTAAGGATGTTTTCATTGGTAAAATTTGGGCTTACCTTTTTACCAAAATCCAATTTGGAAGATGTAAAAACAAAGTCGTATCCCGTCTGCCTTCTGATCTCCGACAAAAATTCATTCAGTGTAATGTTCTTTTTGTTGATCGTCACCGTTTGGGTCTGCGCATCTGCACTGTGAAGACATATACTGGCGTATATAGATGTGCAAACCGCAATTTTCAGCAATTTTTTGTTAAAATTCCCCATAAAAATGGTTGTATTAGTTTACCCGATCTGCTATACAGAATGGGGATCTAGGTTAGTAGTAAAATGATGGTTTTAGATGTAAGTTAGTTTTTCATAAATAAAAATATTAGCGCATGACAATGACCTCCTTTCCTTTTTGCTGGAATTTGATGTGATTTGCTTTTTCTAGAATTTCGAGCACTTCCTTCAGTTTTTTCGTTCTTGAAATTTGCCCCCAAACACGTTCGCCCGGTATCTTACCTTGATAATTAATGTCTACATCATACCAACGGCTAATCTGTTGTAATACTTCTTGGATAGGTAGATCAGCAAAGTAAAAATAATTATTCTTCCAGGCGAGGCTTGATTCAAGATCAGCTGGCTGTTTGGTAAGTCCCGTATGATTTATAACGACAAGTTCATTTGGTTTCATCAGTGCCTCATGCCCCGTATTCACTGACCTTATCCGGACGCTACCTTCAATTAAAGTTGTTTTGATCGCATCGGCGTCATTATAGGCGGAAATATTAAATTGGGTACCATAAACACTGATCTCCTGCTTCCGATTTCCGACATTTGTATTGACAAAAAATCGTCGTGTCTTATCTTTTGCCACTTCAAAATAACCTTCTCCTTCGAAAGTCACCCGTCTTTCATCCTTTCCGAATGTTGTCGGAAAACTCAATCTGGATTCTGCATTTAAATGAACAACTGTACCATCGCCTAACATTATCCTATATGTACGTCCACGAGGTGTGGTAATCGTATTGATGTTATTAGCATAATTACGTTCTTGTTCAATACCGGGTTTCAACTGGATAAGTAAAGTACCGTCCGAAGTACGTTGTAGGTGTACGCCGTCCTTTTCGATTACTTTACCCGAATCTAAACTTTCGAGTGCCAGACGTGAGCCGTTACCCATTTGTAAGATCGTGTTTTTATTGGCCAACATATCGTCTCGAGATGCTTTTTCCTTACCTGACTGATTATTATCAATTTGTTCTTTCTTATTAACGACATTGAGATCTTTAAATAGCTGTTTTTGCGTGCCAAGCCATATGGTGGAAAACAGTATACCCAAGAAAATTGCTGCTGCTGCAGTCCATTTCAAATAGTTAAACCTTTTTATCGAAGGTATTTTAGTATCGACGGCATAAATGGCTTCGAGGATCTGATGCTGCCGTTGGGAAGGCATGTCGATCAGCTCCTTTTGTTGAAAAAACAAATCTAACAGGACGGCATCCAAATTTTCCAGGACGTTTTTATCTGAAAGATAGCCATCAAGCTCATCTCTCTCAGCCTTTGACTCCTGCCCGCTCAGGCAAAGATCCAAAAGGTATCTCAATCTATTATCGTTGGATGGGGTCATAATTTTTCAAACTATGAGCAAAAGAATAATCATCAATTGATGCTTCTTCTGCCAATCTAAGTAAAGGACGATCGATGAAATACTTTGGGGGTATTGGTGTTAAAAAAAAATTAAAAATGTTTTAAGAAAAAATGAAGTAGCAGGACCAGCGGTATATCATTCATATGAGCAGTACAATACGCACGGATACTTTTCATTGCTTGATCAAGGTTGGACTTAACTGTCTCAGGCGACACCTGAAGTATTTCGGCTGCTTCTTCACGCTTTAGATATTGTTCTCGGATCAATCGATAGGTCTCTTTTTGTTTTGCCGGAAGCCGTTCGATTGCCTCGTCCAGCAAACGCTTGAAATCTTTATCCTGAGTCAAATAATCCGCTTCCGGATAAACGCGAAGTAAAGCGTTTTTGGCTTCCTCCTGCGAATAAGTTTTATAGTGTGCTTTCTTTTTAATGATATCCAGGGCGATATTTTTGGATAGCACATAAAGCCAGGTTTCAAAATTAGCAATTGCGGGAATCTGCTGCCGATGAATCCATACTTTAACGAAGGTATCCTGAACGATATCTTCGGCCATCCATTCGTTGTTGGTAACGCGCAAGGCGGTTGTATAAATATTTGGGCGATAGGTATCAAACAGCACTTTGAAGGCTACCTCATCTCCTTCAGCAACACGCATCAAAATAGATGTATCTATTTGCAAAGCCATTTTCAAATATCGTCTGTTTTCTGCAAAAATAGTTTTTATGTTCTTATTAATAGCATCTTAAATCAAAAATGGCAGGTAAAAACTATGTAAAATGCTAAATCCTTTTGATGACTTCACCAAAAATTGCTTCTTTTTACCATTTAATGGGAGAAATCGTTACATATTTGATGGATAGAATTTCCGATCTGAAAGACTGGTGCATGTTCCGCGCCTTTGGAATTATAAGGCGGGTTGGTTCCGTTATCGGAATATCGCTGTGCATGATCAACATTGTTCGACGTAATATTGCTATTGATAATATGACCTCCTTTAACAAAATAACCTAAAAGCGTGTAATCACCAATAGCTTTCCTTGTCAAACAACTAATTTGGCTTAATAAGCCATATAGCCTCTCATCGGACGATTATTATATTTTCTTCTCAAAAATTTATTAATTTAGCTAGGGCTCGTAGCATTGTCCAAGGTTTGTGCTAAATTGAACCTTTAGTCCAATTTATCCCGAACTATTGCCAAGCTGTGAACCGTTACCTATAATACTCAATCGACCGATATGACAAAATACTTTCCCGAAATACTAACCAATGAAAAAATTAACGACAGACACATTGAGTTTCGCAATGCGTTATTTGATTTAGACAAAAATGTAATCAGCGCAGAAAATTCACACTACTTGACAAATATTTACTACTCCACCAAACAACTCGACATTAGAAATAAGATTTTAAAACTGTTGTATGACTTTAATTTTGCGACATTGAAAGAATTCTTTGCAAATGCTTACAAGAAAGAACGATATTTAGATATGAAAATCTATGCTTTGCGTGGGCTTTCAAATTTTATGGAAGAGAAAGAGATTGCTAAACTGCTTGATAAGTTTAATCAAACATTAGCAAAAAGGCAAGATACAACACCATATAATTACCAAGAGTACGAATTATTAAGAGGAAAAAACGCTTTGCCTTTTTTAGTCGAAAAATTTGGATATAACTGTTTTGAAGAAACCTTGGAACAATTGAATAAACAATATGATGATATGCCAGACGCGTTCAAAGGACACTTTACGACAGACGAAAACGGAGAAATTGTCATGTTGAGAAAACCGGAAGAAACTAAAATTATGATGGAGAAATTTTGGGAAAACGCAAGAAAGTAATACACAAAATAATACTGCTGATAGTAAGGGTTTGCTCGCAACAAAAGTAGCGATCCCTGTGGATATTAAGATTTAAACAAGTATGAAATTCACTCACAAATTCATAAAAACTGTTAACAACTACGCCTATTTCAGCAATAGAACACCGACCTCATAACACTACAAATAAGAAGTGGTTGTACCGCTATGAAGGCAGGTCTTTTACGGACTTTAAGGATAAAACGAGAAAGAATGAGCAATGAAAATTTGAAATTTGCTGTTTTAAAAGCAAGGACCTTTCCTCCCTTGCTTTTAACTATGCTATTAATGACTATTAGTGACAAATTCATCTATGGTACCCAAATAAACTTTAACGTTTTCAATTCCATTTCTTTTTAGAATAGAATAAGCCATATTAGCACGTGTACCACTTTTGCAATGAACAATAACGGTCTTGTCTCTATTGATCTTCTTTAAGTTTTCATCCAAATGAGAAAAAGGAATATTTTCAACGTACGGTATATTTCCACTTTTATATTCATTTTCACTGCGGACATCAATTACCTGAACGTCCTTATTACCCAATAAGGATTTGAAAGTAGCTTTGTCAACGGTATCCGAACTTGAGAGCGGAAGACCTAAACTTTCGATATCAGCTACGTAGCCATATATGTTATCCATGCCGATACGGGTGAGTTTGCGGGTTAGATCTTCTATGCTCCTTTCATCGCTGATCAACACAAATTGCAAGCTATAATCTAACAAGGAACCCATAAATGTCGCAAATGAATTGCTTCCCTCAATATGGAGACTACCGGGGACAAAGCCTTTTACAACTGTACCTGGTATACGGGTGTCCACGATGACCAATCCATTCTCCCGCGCTTTCAAGAATTGTCTTGTTGATAACTTAGCGGCCTGAGGGAGTTGAATATGTAATGGCCGGGGTAACCTGTTTTGCTGTTTCATCACCGCAAAGTATTTCGGTGGGTCGGGTTGCCCATCTAAGATATATTTGACAAAACTATTTTCATCCTTAAAATGGAAAGCTTTGCTGTTTTGTTTTTCATCTTTTAGGGTAGAGGTCGGGGCATCACTCAGCGCTTTACCACAGAAGGAGCCGGCTCCATGGCCGGGCCATATTTCGATCCCATCATGAAGTTTTGAGAATCGCTGCAGTGACGCAAACAACTGTCGAGCTCCCTTGTCTTGCGTACCATGTTGCTGGGCTACTTTTTCCAACAGATCGGGGCGCCCCACATCACCGATAAAAATAAAATCTCCTGTAAGGGCCTTTTGCGGTTTATTAGAAAGCGAAAGATCTGTCAGCAGGAACGTCATGCTTTCCGGAGTATGCCCTGGGGTATGTATGGCTTCAACAATGATACGTCCCAACTGGAACTGCTGTCCATCTTTGATCGGACTGTGTGGAATATGGTATGACCAATCTGGATCTGTCTCGCCAGAAAGGATCAATTCCGCCCCCGTAGCGGATGCAAGTTCCTGAGCACCACTTAAATAATCGGCATGTATATGTGTTTCTGTAACTTTTGTGATTTTTAACCCATTCTGTTTAGCGATATCGAGATAGGTATCAATATCCCGCTTCGGGTCGACTACGAGAGCTTCTTTGGTTTCCATACTGGCGATCACATAGCTGGTCTGTGCTAATGTAGAATCAAAAACACGTTCAAAAAACAACGTACCTGTACTTGGACTATGGCTGCTTACCCTTACTTTTGTATCTGCAATTGTCAACAGTGGAGCCGCCAAGGAAGCCGTCCCCAGTATAACACTTGTTTTTATAAAATTTTTTCTTTCCATATTATTCTTTTTTTAATTTCCAATATTTTCTCAATCTAGTATCCTACATTCATCAGCCTTTACTTATCATTCTTAGTCGTTGACCGCTGTTGTCTTCATGTTTAACCAAGCGATCACCCCCGAGATAAACGTAATGATTCCTGCGATGTGTACAGCCCAGATCAGACCAAAGAAATTGCCGACTATACCTGCCATCAAAGCACCGACAGCATACCCCATATCTCGCCAGAAACGGTACACGCCCAATGAAGAGGCCCGCCAACTGGGATGGGCAGCATCACTTACCGCTGCTAGCAAAGCCGGATACACCATCGCTGTACCAACCCCTAATAGGACAGAACCGATCAATCCGGATTGAAGTGGGTCAAATACAGCCAATCCGATGATAATATGTCCCAAAACCTGAACAAACATGCCCCAGACAATAAGTGGTTTCCGACCCCATCTATCAGCCAGAGGCCCCGTGATAATCTGTCCTACCCCCCATACAACGGGGTATATGGCTTTGATCCACCCCACTCCTTCCAACCCGACTCCTAATGACATAAACAGTAAGGGGAATACGCCCCAAGACATTCCGTCATTGAGATTGTTGATCAATCCGGCCTGCGAAATGGAGAACAAGTTCCTGTTTCTCATGGAGGTCTCCCTGAATACCCACCACAGGCTTGGTTTACCTTTGTGATCCTCTGAAGCCGTTCCTCTTAATTCCATAGCCTCCAACTCCGCATATTTTCGGGTATCTTTGACTAGGATAATTGATAGGAATAAACCAATAATAGTATAAACAATACCAATATAAAATGGCTGAGGACGCAGCCCATAATAAGAAGCCAGATATCCTGTCAAAAGTGCTGTCAATCCTACCGCCCCATAACCCGCTGCTTCGTTCAACCCCATGGCTAAGCCACGGCTCTTACGACCAACCAGGTCTATCTTCATATTTACTGTCATTGACCAAGCCAATCCCTGACTTATACCCAGTAGCACGTTGGCAAACAAAATCCAATTCCAACTGGGACTAAATGCCAAAAGAAAAGGCACGGGAAGTCCCACCAACCATCCCCATACCAGTACTTGTTTGCGGGTATAGCGATCGGCTAGTACACCCGAAATCAGATTCGTGAGTGCTTTGACTACGCCAAAAGCAATGATAAATGAAAAAACAACCACATCGGACTTTATATTGAACTCATTGGTGCCCACTAAAGGTACAACAGTGCGTTCTAGCCCAACCATTCCACCCACCATCATATTAACGAGAACAAGTAATGTAAACTGCCTCCAATTTTCTTTAAGCCCTAATCTGATCTGCTCCACTTGTTTTATCTATTTATTTATTATTACTAAAAAGACTCCTCGCTTATGATATGGTACATCTATTGGCTCCAGCCTCTAGATCCGCAGGATCAATGCCTTCATACTTGCTGGTTTTATTTAGCGCTGCAATTTGACTAGTTCTACCTGCAGCACTAACTGTTACGATCGCTATTTCTTTGGAAACAGGAAGATTGTCAAAAATATCTTGATCCCCTTTGTTGAGTGCTTCGTATGCATCAACATGATAGCTACCGTGAATATTCCATTCATCACGCTGATCCTGCGGTCTAACATCAACAATTGCTATTTTCTTATCGGTTCAAGCAGCTGTTGCAACTCGTAAACGCTTAAATCTTTTGTGCTCATTTGTATTATTTTGAGTATAATACAAAAGTAGCAAAAACAAACTATTCAATAGAATTATTGAATAGTTTGTTTTAGATAAAAAAGAATAATTCAATATAAACAACTCACAGACAATAATTTACATTAAAAAAATAGCGCTAAAACTTTGGTTATAGCGCTAGTTAAAACTGATTTAAACAGTAATATCATTCAGAAAGATCGACTGGATATCCTTTGATTGCCCATTCGGGATACCCTTCTTCTAGTCGGACGGCTTTATATCCTTTTTCTTTCAACAGGGCTACGGCCTCATCTGCATACACACAGAAAGGACCACGACAATATGCCACCAACATCTTACGTTTGGGGAATTTTTTGAATGAATCGCCCAATTTATCAATAGGAATTGACATCGCTTGATGAATATGGCCTCTATGATATTCTTCTTCTGGTCGGACATCTAAGAGTATTACCTCATCATTTTCGAGCATGGTCATTAACGTTTGAGCATCGATAGCCGACATATCCTCATGGTGTCCTTTACGAAAATCACTGACCACTTTCTCCACTTCGGCATTGAAAGCGATTCCTAATCCACGGAGGGAAACCCAGGTTTCATAAACGCTCTCACTTGCAAGCGTATAGTTTATAAAGTTCCCATTTCGGGTCACAGTCACCAATTTTGCATTTTTAAGATTTTGTAGATGTTGGGATGCATTTGCAATAGACTGTCCGGTATAATTAGCTATCTGTTCGACAGAAAATGGTCCTTGGGCCAAAAGATCGATAATTTCTAACCGCACAGGATTAGCCATTGCTTTAGCTACCTTTGCCAACTCAGTATATACTTTGTCTTTAAATTCTCTTTTATTCATAGTGCTATCCAAAAAGCGCTTCGCAAAAGTGAAATATTGATGGCGCTTAATTCATTGCAAAGTTATGAAAGACTTTACACTATTCAATTAAATTATTGAATAGTGTAGTTTTCTTTGCATTTACTCCCCCATTTTCTTTTTGGCATTAGAGAAAAATAAAGATATTGCCCTGAATTTTAGAATTCATCACTCCCTCAGACAGGATGGAAGATCTTGAACTGGTGGCGAATTCATAGTTTATCTGAATACTCCCCCAAAGCTCATTGAGTTGATCTTCGTCGTATGGATTCGCTTTCCTTTCAAGAGTAAAATACAATTTCCCGCAATCCATTTTTTCAAAATTTAGTTATTTACGATATCAATTCTTCAAGCAATACGAAATGAGCTCCTAGCCGTCTTTTAAATTCAGATTCACTAATATAAATTGATCCCTCTCATCATACAATTCATCAGGAGCATATTCGTCCACATCCAAGAATAGCGTATCCAAAATTTGGTAGATTCCATTGTCAGAAACAGATGCCATCCAGTGGATATCTTCCCTCCTAAGCTGAAGAAAGCTCGTCTCGAAAACTGATGCTGTGATCTCGTTATTTAGGAAAGCACGTAGTAAATAAAGCTTAACAACAACACATGATGGTTAGTAAATAATTTAATAGAAAAGCTTCAAACAGGCTTATAGTATCCAGCCAGTTTACTTAAGCCGCCACAATTTTCTTATCTTGCTTAAACTGTTTGTCATATAATTGGATGTAGGGTATACAGCCACAATTTATTAATGACTGATGGTCACCTAATGCTTCGATCTGTCCTTTGTGAAGCACAATTATTTTATCGTAATCTTTGATTCTTGAGAAATCATGAACAATTGCCATTAAAGTCTTTTCTTCTAAGATATCTTTTAGATTTTGATAGATCAGATGCTCAGACATTGCATCTATTGAACTTGTAGCTTCATCGAAGATTATGATATCGGCGTTCTTATATAATGATCTGGCAAGTGCTACACGTTGACGTTGGCCGCCGGACAACTTATTACCATTTTTGCCCAACGCTACATGCCCTGAGGATTAAAATATTACCAACCGGCAATAAAATACCAATCGTCTGTACCAACGATTATGCCTCCTGCCTCTGCTTCCGCATTGTAAACCTTAATGTCTCCTTTGAAGTGATTCATGTTTGTGCTCATCCTTTTTTATTTTCTTTAAGTTATTATTAACAAGAACTAAATTAGCCACAATTATTTTTAATGAAAAATAATTAATTTAAAATACATGACATTACACGTATACTTGTATTTAATAATACCTTGTGATACATGGTAGTTATATGAAGAGAAAAGGAAAGGTATCTTAGGTGTATGTCGCATGATATGCTTTTCCGCTATGCTACGTAGAGAATAAAGGCAGCAGTTACATTGGCCGTAACCGTTACATCAAAATATCTGATGTGTATGGGAGAAAGTAAATAATTAGATTTTAATAGCCCAGAATTCAGAGTAATTAAAATCTGAAGCCGAAACAAGTAGATTCATTTGTGTATTCCAAAGCAATGAGTTCGTCATCACTTTTGTTGAACAGTTTTATACAAAATCTACATCATGTCTGGATGTCATAATAGGGCTATTGGTCGAAAACCAAAGTTAGGTATTAATTATTGAAACAATAAAAATACCTAAACAATAAATTTACACTATAAAATTACGACAAATGTATTTAAACAACATAAATAAAGAAAAGTAGCAAGCCAAACTCAGCTAGCACACTATACATACCCTTTATAAAATAGCATCAATAACGGTGTAAACATCCACCACCAAAGAAATCAAAAGGAAAATAATTTCGATAAAACAGCCTATTGTCAGATCATGTAGTGGCTATTACACATAATTTGTTTATCACATTCGTTCGTTTATCTATTTGGTCAACTATTTAAAAATAAATAAATACACGCCATCATAAATTCGTGTTGCCCGATATTCTAATCTTTTTTATTCTGCAATTTATTCAACGTTTCTTCAATCATCTTCATCCGATTTTTTACCTTTTCGGCTGATGCGTCTAACGTATATCCCTCGTCCAAAAGTTCTTTAATAAGCAACATTTTTTTAATGTTCTCATAGTTGTACCTTCTGTTTTTGCCCTCCTCTTCGGTGAGACTTATAATAATTCCTTTTTCTTCCCAATAGCGGATTTGCCTTGGAGGAATACCAGTAATCTGCGATACTTCACCAATTCCGACAACCAATTTATCTAAAAAATCAAAGTCAAAAGACAGGTCACTATTTGTTTTCGATTCGCTCATTTTGTAATTTATTTACAATTTATGTTGCAAATATAAAATAATAGTCCTTATTTTGCAATTGTAAATAATCTACAATCTATGATTATTTAAAACAATAAAAGTATGAAAACAGCAATTTTGATTTTAAGCGTATTGATGATGACAGTAAATGTAAATGCACAGACAGTATCTTTAAAAGATGCTCAGTCCTATTTAGATGAATTTAAAAAGCATATTGAAATCCCCCAAGACTACAAGTTTCAAACTGCAAGTAAGGTTAATATGGATAATACCCCGGCTTATTTATTCCGCTTTGAGAAATCGTCCAATAACGGTCTAAAAGGAGAGCATTATTCATTTGTAATTTCAGAAAAAGATAAACAGATTTTGGGTTTTACGAATATGGATAAAAAGTATTCCAATACAAAAATGCTATTAAAGCCGGAAGCAGAAAAAATAGCAAAAGACTTTCTATTGAAGTTGGATAAATCATTAGCCAATGCTCTACAAAACCTTTGGATAGAAACACATGATGAAGAAATTTACGTTAACGAAAAGAAAACAACCATAGCGGGAATGAAGTACAAATGTTTTCGAGCTTCGCAAAATGATTATGCGTGGGTAATTGTCGGCTTTGACGGCTCCATAATTACATTTGAACGTAACATAAAGTGGAATAACGACGAACATAAACGCATTACAGAGAAATGGTTGCACGATAACTGGTTGGTTGAAAATAATCTGGATTTTTTAAACACATCAACAGACGAACAAACGCTAAGAAAACTCGTGGAGGAAACCTTCGCAAACGGAGCTTTGAATAAACTGAACTTAGAGGAAATGCCTCGAGGATTTCACCCGGATTTTTCTATCCTCATAGCCAAAGAAAATAACCTTTTCCGTCTTCCGCTGCGTAACTGGATGAAAGTTGTAGAAGAATACAAAAGCAATCCCGAAAAGGTAAGCTCTGGAATTAGAAATCTTGATTACACCATTGATATTTTAGGAATCACCGAAAATACTGCAGTCGTAAAAACACAATTTTTCAGAGATAAAAAACTCATTATTACGGATTACCTATCCTACATTAAATATCCCGACGGCTGGAAAGCCGTTGCAAAAATTTCTAATGAACATATTGTAAATCCATTACAGCTTAATCTTTAAATCAGATAATATGAAAATGTCAATTTTATTTATGCTAACATTTTTAAATATGAATTACCTACAGGCACAAACAAAAGAAAAATCAGCACTTATCCTTATCGAAACACAAAACGAATGGATGCACAGAGACGGAAAATTGTATAGGGCTTTGGTAAAAGACAAGGAAATGATGCACAATTCAATCGCTAACATTGAAAAGGCATTAGACTATGCAAGAAAGAACAACATTGAGGTTGTCCACGTTGGGTTGCGGTTTGAAAAAGGCTATCCCGAATTAGCGAATGGAAAAAGTGGCTTGCGGAAAGCGATACCACTAGCAGGAACTTTCCCAATAAATGAATTTGGCTCACAGTTTTATGAAGCGGTAAAACCTAATGACGGTGAATTTGTGGTTACCGGACGAGTTGGCGCAAGCGGTTTTACGGGATCGAATTTAGACGTATATCTGCGAAACAACAAGATTGAAAATCTGTATTTGGTGGGTTATGCTACTCACGTTTGTGTAGAAAGTACCCTGCGTGATGCCCACGAAAAGGGGTACAATACTTTTTTGATTTCCGACGGAACTTCTGCATTCAACCGTACGCAACAGGATTATGTTTTAAGCGAAGTTGTTCACCACTTTGGTGACCACTTGACAACCAAAGAATTTATGAATAAGTAAATACTAAAATTACAAAGCGGTTTGTGGTTTTGATAGCTACACCGCTTTGTTTGGTTGATTTAATTATTGCTGCGTGCATTGTCCCAGTAGCTAACAAAGAGGTCAAAAAGTGTCTGTGCATCGAGGTCGATCTCAGAAGCTGAATAAGTCAGATGTAATTGCTGAGTAGATTCTTCATAAGCCATTTTTTGAAAAATTTTGGAAAGTCGCCCTTTATATTTCGCCCTATTATGCAGAGATACGACTACCAGCATGTCACCACCAACTTTTTCTAATTGGATATTAGTCACATCAGACCATTCTCCCTGACCAAAAGCTTTGGATAGAGGTGTTGTTTTTCCCGAAAAATAGCAGGAATCTAATGATATCAAAGCTGATTTATCCCGCAAACTAATAAGCGTTTTCAGGAAAAAGTACAGCATGATTACCAGAAAAGTCGCCGAAAACACAAGCGCCCTTATTCGCAAGATGCCGTCGAACAGTCCCATACAATATAAAAGTATAATAAAAAGTAGTAGGCATATACCAGCCGTAGAAAATAACAACCTTGTCGTTTTCTTTTCATTTCTATATAAATTTGTTTCTTTTTTCATTTATTTACCTTATTTTATATTAATTTGATGTTTTTCTGCGTATTTCTGTCCCATACTAGAGAGTTGATCGGATTTAGCAAACTATTAAACCGTAAAATGCTCCTGAGCGACTAAAACGATTAGTCAAATCTATTGATGATATAGCACTATATAGGTGCATTTAATAAAAAAATAGGGACAAATCATATATACTATTTTATTACCTGTCAATACTCACTCCCATAAGTGACTATCCGAGTACCAATAGACATCTATTCGACGAAAATAAAAAGCATTGTACTATGAAAAGATACGTTCATGACAGTCTTGCTAATTGGTTAAACGACGCAAGTAAAAGTTTACTTTTCTGTATATGAAAAACATGGGTATAACAGGAGCGCTGTCGTGAATAATTGAGAAATTGAACAGCTGAATTTTCACATAAAGTGTTTCGCTACGAACTCATAGATCAAAGCAGATTTCCTACAGCTCCTAGCACGAAGAGAGGGCTATGCTATCCTTAATGATTTAACCTTCAAAATCAAGTAACAATTTCTATGCAACAAAATATTATACAAAATATCACACGTTTTTGTACGAAACAAAAGCGCTTGGAAGAATTATATACTTTTATTTGACAGGTATATAAACTTAAGTTTGAATAAAACGTCATTTAAGGAAAATAAAATATTGAAAACAATAAGGTTGTCTTATTAAAAAGAATTGTGCATTATAAAAATTTCAAATTATTACAACTATGATCATCTTCGGAACAAAAACAAAACTATTATCAAACAGTCCTGAAAACTTTTTAGGCGATTGTGATTATTGCCATACACCCAAGTCGGTATTTGCCCACAAAGAGGTAAGTTATTTCCATATATTCTGGATTCCTATATTTCCCTATAGATCAAAGATTATAACAATTTGTGGGCATTGTAAAAGAGTAAACTCTCAATCTGACATCAACCCACAGACACTAAACGAAATCCGGGCCAAGGGAATGCCCAAGATCCCTAAAAGATACTTTTTTGGTATCATACTGATCGCGCTTCTCTTTTTAGCAATTATCATTGTCGGAATATTTTCCTTAAGCAAAACGGATGCGTATCTGGATGACCCCAAAATAGGTGATGTATATAAAATCGAAATGAATGAAAGTGGCAGATCAATATACACACTTTATCGCGTTGCCGATGTTACAGCAGACTCGATAACCTTCTTAATGAATGATTACGAGGCTACTGACAGAAAAAGCTTCCGCAAACTACAGGAACAACATGCGGATAACTATTCTGAAAAAATCGTCTTATCGCGTGCCGAAGTACTAGAATTGTATGAGGAGAATCAGATATCCACGATAAAAAGAGATTAGCTGTGAGCGCTAATTTGCGCTCTACATTTCAATGGCCTTAATTGTTGATTCATCAAGGGCCTATCCATCAAGGAATAGATTAACCCAAACATGGCTCTCGCTGTCAGAAAATGAATTTATTCTTCCTACACATTACGGCTAAAACCAATTTACATATTGTCATTCGATTTAGATTATCCTAACGAATTAGAATCGGAATATAAGAAAAGGGCACTGACAAAAGGAGTAAAACCAAACATACAAAACACTAATAAAAACCAACTTACACCATTCAAACGAAATATCATACGAAATGTCACAACAATTGTATTTCGTAAAGATCAAAATATAATTTTTCTCATTCTATTTGTTTGATTACAAACGCAAAACTATTAAGATAATTTAATAGTAGCTTACGATTAAGCGACTATTATGTACACCGAGATGCTATAAGTTTAAGATGTCCAACATGGAGAATCTAAAAGCATCTGTACGTATTGATGATACAATTGCTCGCGTGAAAACAACCTCATAATAAAAAAAATCATTTACAAATATCAATTCGAAACTTTATGGATTTTAAATTAGTCATACGAACGTTTGCATTTGCTTTGCCTATTTTTTCCGCAATATATTGCATTATATTGCTACTGGTCAACTTATATAGCCGCAAACATGACCCCTTTTCTAAGCGGTTGATGTTTCTGTTAACTGGATTCTATATGATAGAAATACTCTATTGTATTAGTATTGCAATGTGTTTTTATTATAACGATGTTTACAGATACTCTATTCCGATCAACCTTTACTGTATGTTTGTTATACCTATACTCCTATATCATGTCGTTTTTAAACTAACACGGTTGCGCAAAAAAGAACAGTTCAACCTCTGGCATTATGCCATTCCAGTTTTCTTTCTGATAGCATATATTCTATGTACTTATATTATTCCGTTTTATTTTCAAGGATCACTAAGCTATTCGTTAAATACAACACATCGTTTTGGGATATTCGTTCATTTTTATACAAAATACCGATTATACATTCGGCTGTTGTTTAGTATTATCTATTTGGTTCTTGCCCTAAGGAGAGTAATAAAGTATAAAAAAGAGATCATTGAATACTCTGCAGATATTGACGCTTCATCATTAGGTTGGCTCTATCAGATATTCTGGTGTCTGGCTCTTCTGCTTCCAGCACCATTTCTGTATTACTTCGCTCCAAAAGGCGGTCTTTCAGAATATACGACTTCTATTATAACACTGGCGCTCATTACTATTTTTAACAGTATACTGTGCTACAATATTTTTTCCAAAAACTTTGTGCTACTAACAGAAGATATGATATTTCATGAAAAGGATAAAATTAACGCATTAGCGAAAAGTAGGATTATCGATCCAGTAGTTTTTGAAGACTATATGCGTATTGAAAAACCCTACTTACGTCCTGACCTCAAAATCACCGACATGATCAAACCACTTGGAACAAACAGAACCTATCTATCAACCTTTATCAATCGCCATTATGGGAAAAATTTCAGCTCGTTTATCAATAACTATCGACTGAAGGAAATTGAGATTTTAAAAATGGATCCAAACTACAAAAATGTTAAAGAAGAAGAGCTGATTTATATCGCTGGTTTTAAAAGTCTGAAAAGCTATCAACGAACAAAAGGTATAGCAGGGAAAATAATATAGGTCGCACAAAAAAGCTCCAAAATCCGAAGAATTTGGAGCCCGACAATATTCCTTCTGCTGAGGTTGCGGCAGGGAATACGTCACATCTACCTATGAATATAAAACATTCGAAAGTAATCAATAAAAAAAAGAAATATCGCCATATCATACAAAACAAACCGACCTATTATATAAATCTGCTCTGTATGTATGTAACACACTTTGTCCATAATCGCTAAAGCACATATGCACAATGAGTTTCTTTTTTTACAATTTGGCAGTTAGGTTTGTACCCTAGATACCAACGAATTTAAACTGAATTTCCATCTTTGGATATCAAAAAGATTTAGACTCTCAAAATAGAGAATTTACAAATTACATTTTTATTAAGCCGGATCTGGTGGCTATCGATCTGAAGTAAATTGAACAGAAAAGCTTAATAATATAAAGATTAACAAATGAAAAAAGACAACACAACACTGGAAATGAAAAAAAAGCAAAAATACGTTTCACCGGTTCTTGAGATTGGTATTATCGAAATGGAATGTGGTATAGCAAAGGGCTCAGCAGGTGTCAAGCCTGGCCCGGGCATTGAGGAAGAATGGGAGACCGATACCGAAGAGGAAACAACAGTCAAATGGCAGTAAATAGTCCTCTCTTTAGTTCCAATAGAGAATAAATTACTAAAAAACTATTAGGATCCTTCAGATTTGATATGCTGCCAATGTTGCCCAGATGAAGATCAAATTCGCGCTCGATTTGGATGACAATAACATCTAATATTCTACCTCATTCAAACGAAATTCAGCAGTTAAAATGCGTGAAAACTGAGAAGAGAAAGAATTGACGATGTTATTATCACACCGAATTAAAACAGTTGTCATAATAGCTCAAGAAATTACAACTGTGGGTACGTAAGCCGGATGAAATATATTTTTCTAGAAGAATGAAAGGCTATTGGAATTAGGGAAAGGGTATCGCTGCAAAGGAGGGCACAGCGGTAGGTCACGGAAACTGGAATATTAGAAAGGGAATTTAATAAAAATTCCCTTTTTGGAAATAGTACTGACGCCAATCTATCATGATTATGTTGTATTTAGAAGTTAATTGAACCGCCACGGGAAAGGATTTTTCCTTCAGCATCGATAAGGAAAAGCGTAGGAACCCCGGTAATACCATAACTTTGAAAGTTCTCCCCCTTTACACCTTGATAATCACAGTAGGTATCTAACCATGGAAAGCTGTGAATCTTACTATTGAATATCTTCTCTTCCGAGTCTGCCGAAAGCGCTATGACACGCGTACCTGAAGCCTTAATCGTCTTATATTTCGTCGATAGTTGTTTTAGCGTTTCCATACTATTTGGATCGTCAGATTGATAAAATATAAGTATCGTACGTACAAAATCCTTCCCAGAAGCATTTATACTTATCGTTCTTTTCTTCATTTTATTGCTTTTGGAACTTGTCCCTGTTTTGAAAACAAGATCGGGAGCAACAGAACCTACCGTACCTTTTATGTAAAAGGCCAATGGCCCATCAAAGGCTGTAATCTTACCGGACGAAACAACTGTCTTGGCAATATATCCTATATAATCATCATCACCCCGCTGAACCAAGCGGCTAGCAATGTCCTGTGCTAGTTCGGTAAAAATCAAAGGAGATTTTATTCGTGAAGCTATTTTTTGAAAATCCGAAGTAAATCGAGTCGGATCTTTCAGTACGTCAATACGACTATATAACCAAGAATCGATTACTGCATTCCAATGCCCCGAGGTATACAAGGTCTCCCAATTGAGCTGATCACGAATAAAATCAGCTACATTCGCTGCTCTTTCGTGCTCTTTTTCCAGCAAATGGGTCCCAAATCCAGCCTCAACATTACAAATCTGTGTCAACTGACTAATATAATCTCCCTGTGCACTTAGACCTTTAGACAAGCTGGCATAGGCTTCTTTTTGCTTCCCGAGCTCATCTGTTGCTGCTGAACTTAGCGCTTGTCTATAACGTTCAAGAATATCATTGCTGGAACTGTATAATCTATTGAACTCTTTATTTTTACCATTGTCAGCATATATAATGTTACTTTCATTTGGCTGTGACGATTCACAGCTTACAGAAAAGTCCGTACCAGGGATAAACATATCTAAGCCACCCCCTTCCGTCGTCCCAGTAATTAGCCATCTACTCATCCCCGTGTAAGGTGCATATTCTTTGGGAATAGTTAATACGAATTTACCATCCTGTGGAATAGTGCCTTGGTATATAGTCTTGGGATGTCCCCCCTGGAAAATAATAAAATCATATTTTTTGCCCGTGAAATGAGGAAAATACATACTGATAGTTTGTGTTTTCTGCGTACAAGAAAACAGGCAAGAAAAGACTAAACTAAATAATATAATTGTTTTATACATGTTTTGCTAATTATTACGCTATTGCCTCTGATAACTTACAATAAGTATAGCCAATAGTTTGTTAAAATGCTATTTATATATCCTTGTCCTTTATAGTACTAGGATATATAAATAGCACGCACTATAGTAATTAAAATTGAATCGTCCTTACAATTTATTACTTCATTTTAATACAGCGAATTGGGGTGGACGACAAAGCAGTCCCGGTTACACTTACCCAAAAAGTTCCATTTTGCCTTATATTAGCCATACTTCCATAAAATGAGCTCCCTAAAGAATAAGGAGTTGCAGCCCAATACCACGCCTGAACACCGCGGTCCTTAATATTGCCTATATCGTAGGGAGAGGATGCTTGCCACGCTCTAAACCCCGCAGCTGGAAGCATAAGTTTCTCGCCAACCATAAAGCCTGCCTCAAATAAATTCTGCCCCCAAGTATTCCCTGTTCCACTTATGACATTGTGTTGAAATAATTTTTCAAAATCATCCCTAGTCATTACTTGATAAGTACCTGGACAGGGATCTTGCGTTCCTTTTGCATCATTCCAACCCGACTTAGTCTCCCCCCCTGGTTGGCTAATAATACCATTTATATCATCATTTACATTCTGCCTATTACCGATTTGAGAATAAATCCCAACAGAGTTCTTGTTGCCCCATTTAAACTTAGCCCCTTGGAGATCCTTGTGGGGTACAAAAGGATTTCCATTCTCATTCGCATACATATTATAACATGCAACCTCTCTCCATTCCGTTTTATTGGGGCCAAAATAAGCACCGCAACCATCGGCAGTCATATCAAATTTAATTTTCAGACTTTTCTTTTTACCACGGGTAATTGTGAAAAAAGGCTTGGTGGTTATCGTCCGCTCAGTATCATCAATATTAATAGTAGCAGCAAATGTCCCCTGTCCAGTAGTCTCCCCATTGACAAATATAGGCAATAAGGATACATTAGTGGATCCGGTGGTATGACTATATGATAAGTCCGGTATTTTCCCGAGAGGAAAGAATACCTGAGTAAAGGTGCCGTTTTTTAAACTGAATTGTCCATACTGAAAATTCGGGGTGATAATAATATCTTTAACACTTTTGATCCGCTCTCCTTTGGTCTCGAGATTTGCTGTAATCAAGGCTACTTTATGTTTCAAAAGTATTTTTAAAGGATTGTCCTTCCCCCCCTCAGGAACAAAGTCTTCATTGATGAAATACATCAGGTCTTTACCCTCCAAATAGTTATATATAACATTGGCATTATCAAAAGTTTCATTGGTTGAAAGAAAAGGTAAACTATTACCTTCGTTCGCATAAGCGACCATAGTATAGGATATCCCTCCGTCCAATATGAGATTATCGCCCACAAGAGCTGTACCATTAATGACTATATAATCCTTATGAGTTTTATATATTTTGCCCTTAGAATTATCATAAGCCACCACGCGTAGAGTACCAGAAAATGCGGCTCTGTTAGCGGCTCGTGCTTTGGGAGCAATTGTCGGAACCGCTTCAATACTTATATAGTTACTGGGATCTATCATTACAATAGTTTTCTCTGGTTTCATGCTTCTTGAAGAAGCTTTAGTGTCCGGAGTATCTTCATCGTACGCATCTCCTATAAAATTGATCTTCACAACCGCTGCCCCCCCTGGTACCGAATGGTCATCCTTTTCCTTTTTATTACACGACGTGATCCATAAAAAAGGAAAGATTATGGCTAGCCCTAGCATTTTTCTAAAATTTAGCTTCTTCATTCTATTTTAATTTATTATTGTAATTCAAAAATTTAACCGCTCTCTTATGCATTCATTAATTGTATTCTCCTTCATGTCAGAGTCCATCTTTTCAAATACGCTCCATCCGACCACACTTTTCAATAGATATGGACAATTAATTAAGCAGCAAATAATAGATCGTATCTACTAATCCGGAGGCAAAGATGAGATCTCAACAAGTTCTTTGCAGGATATAGTATAAAAATCTGACTGACACATTGTAAAAAAGATAAGTTATCATTACTTATATGCAATCAAAAGAGTACTTCAGAAACAATAAGCCATTCTAAAGTTTTATATCATCATTTTCTCTTTCTACCAAATACATCACCGATGGACCTAGTGAACCTCGCCAAAATATTTCGACTTTCCTCATTACCATACCCATAGCCATGTCCATAGCCATAGCCGTATCCATAGCCGTAGCCAGACTGTCCCAATTTAAGTCCATTGAGGATTAAAGCGAGATTTGACAGCCTTTTTTCCTCATAGATTTTCTGCAGTTCTGGGAGCTGGCGCTTATCCATTTTCCCGGCACGGATCACAAACAATGTCAAATCCGAAATCCGATCTATCACGGTAGCATCTGCAACTATTCCCATAGGTACTCCATCAATAATAATATAATCATATCGCTCTTTTAGATCAGTGATCAGTTGGTCAAGCCTTTTACTGAGCAATAGTTCTACAGGATTGGGTGCTTCGCTTCCGATAGGTACATAGTCAACATTTTCGATACGCAGGTTGCGATGAATAATATCATCCAAAGTGACATTTACATCGGATAGATAATGGCTCACACCCGTTCCTTCTTTAATACCTACCCGTTTACTCAGCGTTCCTTTTCGTAAGTCAAGATCGACGACAGCTATTTTTTTGCCCAAAAAGGATAATGTGTCTGAAAGATTCAAGGAGGTAAATGTTTTACCGACTCCGGGGATAAATGATGTCAATGAAATAACCCTTGGCTGCTTCCCTTCTCTCGACATAAAGCTAATATTTGTACGGAGGATACGGAAAGCTTCTGTCAGGGCATCCCTGCCGGTGTTATTCACCAAAATATCGCCTTGATTTGACCGTTTGGTTTTGACTAATGGTATCTCTCCCAATAACGGTACATCAATTGCATCTTCAACATCTTGGCGGCGCCTTACCTTGGTATCGAGAATGGAAAATGTCAATATAATAATGGCTGGTAGAATGAATCCGATCCCCATTCCTAAGCCAATTTTTCTTATTTTACTTGGGGCGATCGGCACGGTTGATACGATCGCTGGGTCAATAATCCTGATGTTATCTTCGGTCATCGCTTGGTTAATAGCATTCTCCTCACGCTTGTTCAAAAGATAAAGATAGAGCTCCTCTTTTACCTTTTGCTGCCGCTCTACAGACAACATTACGCGTTGTTTTTGTGGCACCTGCATGGCTTTGCCTCGCGCGGCATACTCCTCCTTCTTCATATTCCGGGCCTTAATATTTAAACCATCTATGGTATTATCTACAGCTCTTCCAATATTGCCTCGCATTGCACCCAGGGCTCTGTCCAGATCTTGTACCACGGGATTGGCGTCACTACTCCCTTCTATCAAACGATTACGTCTAAGGAGTGTCGTATTGTAGTCGTTGATCTGCGATTCGACACTGGCATCGACCAGACCCGTATTGTTGGGGATCAATTCATTTTTTTTGCTTCCATCGGCTAGATAACCACGCATCATTTGGGCAAGATTAATATCGGTTTCGACCTTAGTGCGCTCGGATTGATACAATCTCGTATCTTCAAAATAGGCCTCCCCGACTCTGGCAACATCCATCCCCTGGTTTTGTGTCCGTAAATCTTCGATACTCGATTCAACAGATCCCAGCTCCTGTTCGATAATCGCCAGCCGGTTCTTGATAAAATTAGCCGTATTGATACCAATCTGATTTTTATCTTGCAGGGCAACTTCATTGTACACATTTACCATCTCTGCAATCAGTTCAGTAGCCCGTGTGGGATTGGTATCTTCGGCTACAATCTGCAACAAGGAAGCTTCTTCCTCCATTTGAGTGATCGATAGGGCCGACACAAAATAATTGACCATGCTTTCCAGCGCGTATTTTTCGACTTTGATTTCCTGATCCATATAGATCTTACCAAATCCCTCCGTCGACTGTATGATCACCTGTCCAACTGGGGTATTGACGGGTTTATCTAATACTGCTCTGATCTCACCTATCCCCTCCCCCCTACTCCAATTGGTGAGAATGATGTCTTTGTTCCCTAGTAGGGTGACCGTAAAAGAAAAGGAATCTTCTGGCTTTGCCTGGGGAACAATGACTCGTACCGGACTTTCCTTATAAAGTTCTTTCCGGCGCAATCCCGCTCTAACGGTATAGCTCATTTCGGCCCCTATGCGGGTAACGGTCTGACGCATTAACTCCTTGGACTTTAGTTGGAGGATCTCACTTGCCACACTGATGGAACTGTAAGCCTCACTCGTCCGGGAGATGCGGGCAGTCCTGGGCGTATTCAACGGTGTCTTTATAATAATCGTTTCGTAACTACGATAGATAAAAGGGGATTTGGCATATTGATAATAGTAGTAAGCGCCAAATACGAGAATGGATAAAGCAAACCATTTCCAATGGTACAACAGATGTCTTAAAACGTCTAAAATATTGATTGTTTTGTCTTTTTGTGTTTGGGTATATTGTTCTATTTTCATTTTCGAGTATTTTATTTTAGCAACGTCAATGTTGCTAAGATGATGGAAACCACACCCATTGCTATGGAGGTGAATCGCCAGGTTCTGTCTTCACGTGGAGTACTTTCTGCACCTACGGGCTCTACATATACAATATCATTCTGCTGAAGATAATAAGCGGGGGAGTCAAAAATATCCTGAGATCCAATATCGTTCAGGATCTTTTTGCGAACTCCATTCTCCTCGCGAATAACGGTCACACGGTCTGAAGCGGCATTACGTGTTAGCCCTCCAGCCTTGGAAATGGCTTCCAATAAATTGATGCGTGCATCGGGCACATCAATGATACCCACGCGGTTGACCTCGCCCATCAGGTTGACTTTCAGGTTCAATAGCTCAACTTTGACAATTGCATCTTTAATGTATCCACCTTCTGATAATCGATTAACCAAAAGATCACGTACCTGCTCTAGAGTCAACCCTTCGAGATGAAAGTTGCCCAAAATCGGAAAAGTAATATTACCCTGCTGGTCAATCAGATAAGTTGGCGCATCCTGATTATTACCACTCGTATTCGATCTACTCCCTTTTTCATCAGCAACGTAATTGCCTCCTATCACATTGAATGGAGCCGCCAGTTCGGGGTTCTTAGCACTGATTTTGATACTCAGCCGGTCACTTTTCTGCAATTTTAACATCGGTACCTCGAGCATTTGATAGTCTATATTTGGAACCATGTCGTTGACATATACCACTTTCTTGGAGGTCATACACGAAGTAAATAGACCTAAACCAAGCAAAATAATCCATAAAGTGAATTTTTTCATTTCTTAATAAATATTTAATTTTTGTTGATTTTATTTTTATACTACTGTTTCTCTGTGCCAAGTCATCGCTTTCTTTTATTTAAAAGATGGATAAACGGAAACCATAAGGCTTCTTTAGGTGCATGGGAGAAATATTTTGTTAGCCGTCGCAACAGCATGCCCGTCTTGTTTTTACGAACAATATAGGGGCCTTCTGTTTCCTTAATATAGGATGTATCAGTAAAGCCAAAGTTGCCACCGTGCCAGACCTCATCTATGATAGACAGACCAGAGTCCATCGTATTGCTTGCAAAAGGCAGTTTATCCGCCGGCAAACCGATATAGTCTACCAGTAGTTGGTGTACCGCTGATATCCAATTTATTACACCAAGATCACTATAGAGGAGTTCCAATCGCTTGCCATCAAGTTTTGCCGCGTATTTGTCATAAAGTGCGGCCAGATCACAAAATTGACGGAGACCGATACCAAAAGATAGTGAATGCTTAAGAATGTGTGCTGTAATCTGAACAACTTGAATCTGAGGTGCCAGTACGGCTATCTCGCGCCCTCCGATTGTGAGGGTTGTATCTGGAAAATCTGCCCTTATCTGTTTCAACAGATTTTTGGAGAATGGATTGTGGAAATCAAACAGGCGATCATGAAGGTCTGTTTCATAACCTTTCCAGAGATAAACGGGACTCCCTCTCCCCAACGTTGGCACACCTTTTTTGGTGAGTTGCAACTGGGCCAAATCAAAGTGTCTTCCTTTATCAAAATACCAATCGATATCACCACAGACACGGTGCTGGGGTACTCTGTAAGCCACCGCGACCCCCTGGCCTTTTAGTAAGATTGGGCACAAACCATGCGTCATAAAAAATATGTGTTGTTCTGCTATAATATCGTTGGATAAGCGGTTGCTACGCTCGACCCTGTCGACCAATACGGACCATTTTTGTCGCATTTCTCTGGGAGGTAAATTTTCGGGTGCCAATAATAACAATCCATCGTACAACAAACCTTCAACTGTTTGCTCCACAGCGCGGGCATAAACTGCTGACCATTCCTCTGCCGATAGCGGAAACAAGTCAGCCTCCCATATATTTTCACCCCATAAGCCACTCTTCAATAAAAAAAAGAAAGCTCTTTCAATTCTATTATTTTCCATATATCTGCCTACATTTTTCTACCATTTTCTCTCTCGTAAAATAGGTACGATACCGTTGCTTACTTCCCGCTGCATATTGCTGATAAAGTGTTGGATCGGTACCGACTCGACGAATCGCAAGGGAAAGTTCCTCGGGATTTTCCGGAGGGACAACCAAACCGGAGACGTCATGCTGATTTACCCAGCTTACGCCTGAGCCCGGAATTTTTGTTGATATTACAGGCTTTCCACAGGACATGGCTTCGATCTGCACAATAGCAAAAGCCTCCGTTTTCCAGATAGAGCTTAAACAAAAAATATCCGCTGCTGCAAAATAACTGGACAGTTCCTCATCACGGACAAACCCGATCATACTCACTCTTTCTTCTAGTTTCAAATCGCCGACCAGCTTCTGAAGCTGATCATGAAGGGGACCCTTTCCGCCAATAATGACATGAAAACGTTCATCTAGCGCTTGAGCTGCACGAATCAGATACTCATATCCTTTGTATTCTACGAGACGTCCTACAGCGAAGACAATGATTTTGTTCGGATAACGTTTTCTAATTTCTTCTATACCCGATGCCTCCTGTTCAATAGCATTTACGCCAATGGGCACATAATCAACTTTATGTTGTACATGCTGCAAAAAGGGCGACTCCCGTACATATACCGGCGTGGTACCAACAATTTTATCTGCTCTTTTTATCAACCAGTTCTGGAGCGGTTTATATAACTTGAGCAATGTTTTTTGCTTAAGAATATCCGAATGCCAATGCAAGATGACCTTTTTCTTAAATCCTGAAAGATAAAGGGCCAATGTGGCCATTGGATCTGGATGATGGATATGGATAATATCATAATGGTGAGCAATCTGTCGAAGCCTAGCGATCATACCCGGAGCCAACATAGTGCCCGCCACTTTTATGGATGTATTGACCACAAACAACGTGGCATAATCATTGATTTTGATAACGGAAGCAGGGTGCCCTTCAGTCGAGGCACATAACATATCGCAGTGTACCTGTTGGGCAGATAGTCCCAACATAAGGTCATACATCACTTTCTCAACTCCACCCCTGATCGGATAGAATTTCCCCAATTGCAATATCTTTAAACTTTTTGTTGTTTCCATAGCCATCAATTTTTAGTGCCTTTCAATAATAAATCAAATAGTTCTTTCCAATTATGCGTCACCGGCCGCTCCAGCACTGGATGCGGAATCGCCTGCAGGAAAGTCTCGTCTTTCTCAATCAATCGCCGCATCTGCACGGCAAGTTGCTCCGGCCGATCGGGATCAAAAAAGGCAGTTTTGGAACTCCCTGCTGCTGTTTCGTGTGCATAAGGAAAATCAGCTAGTAACATCGCTTTACCGAAGTCGGCAAACTCCGTAATGGGTAAACCCCAAGTTTCGACCTTTGAGGGAAACAGGAGACAATCACTTTGCTGATAATAAGCAAATAATGCATGCCGGGGCTGAAATCCAATAAAGACTAAGCTTTGTAATGATCCCCACCGCTCATGGATCCACTTGGCATAGCTATTTTCATTACCACGTAAGGTGATATATACAGTAAAATTGAGCAGACCGTATTTTTTCTCAAGGATTTCAACCGAACGACAGATGCTCTCAAAGTTTTTATGGCTGTCAGAGGCCGCGGGATAGATAAAGGTATATTTTCCTGCTTCTCGTTCTGGTATGGTATTGCAATCCTCAACAGGTTGTAATTTATTGGGCAAAGCAAGGATTATATCTTTTGGAGAGAGCGCAAACATATGCTTAAACTCATTTTTCAGCCATTGCTGCTGTACGATAACTGCACTATTCTTTTTTATACCAACGCGGTAAATCCACCTACTGAATAAGGCAAATAGTACAATTTTAGGTGCCCGAAAACACTCCGCCAGCGTCCAGCGATAGAAAGGGAATGGATTATGACAATAAACCGCTTGTCTTTTTGCATATACAGCAGGCGTCGTATCGTGCAAAGAAAACCAAAGATCAATAACACCTATTTGCCTAGAAATTTTCTTGAGGGACACATATTCATACCAAAGGCGATTGATCCATCTTTTCTTCGGCCATTGTGTCTCGATATAGTCAATATGTGGGTAATCTGCCAATTCACGTTTATAGACTATAGCAATGATGCGATAAGCGCCGCCTTCGGCCAGCGCAGAAAGATAGGCCAGACAATTGCGAAGAATCGTCAATGTCCCACCCTTATTTAGATTTACAGCAGATATAACAATTGTTTTCATGCTTGTTGTACTTCTTTAAATAAATTCAACCATTGTTTCATCACTTTTTCCTTCGAAAAGCGACGGGACATCTGTTTCGCCTCACATCCCATGATAAGTCGTCGTGTGTCATCTCCCATTAATAGCTTTAATTTTGCCGCAAAGTCTTGTTTATCCCCTTCGGCGATTAAAAATCCATTTCTGCCGGCCTCGATAATATCTTTCGGCCCACATTTACAAGCATAGGAGACCATCGGCAGACCACATGACTGTCCTTCTGCCAGTGCCATGCTCCATCCTTCATAGCGCGAAGTCACTGCAATGATGGAACTCTTAAGGTATTCTTTTTGAATATCCTTAACAGGCTCACACAAGCTAATCTGCTTATTTAAGCCCAAGCGATCTATCCATCCCTGTAGGAAACTGTGCTGTTCACCTTTTCCAAAAATTTTCAGTTTCCAATCCGGGAAATCAGAGACTACTAAAGCCCAAATTTGAATGAGGTCTTCAAATTTCTTTTGATGGTCAAACCGCCCCACAGCGATTACTGTCTTTTCGTCCAGTGCCGAACGCTCTTCGGGTTGAAAGGTATTCGCATTTGGAATTACAGTAATATGATCCAGATTGCCCCAATAACCGCGGTCTTCTTGCGTCAGAACAATAAAACGTTTGTATTTTTTTACGTATTTTAAATCCAGGTTACTACGATATCGGTTAACCATTCCCCAGATTCCTTTCTTGCCGTATTGCAATCTTTTAAAACGGGAAAAATGAACCTCCAATAATTTGTAACTGCCATCTTTTATTTTCCAAAGAAAACCAACTTCGTGATCGAACATAGAGATCGTAATGTTTACTTTGAGAGCTATTAAGGCTTGTGTGAGTCGACTATAGTGCAACCGTTGCTTACTAGGATAGCTGTATAACTTTTGAAACAAGCCTTCTCCATTACTATCCTCATAATTAATCCCAAGGTCAATGCATTGAATAGCCGGATCTAATTCAAAATAATGTCCGCGCTGTTTTTGATCTGTTGTGATAATGGTAATTTCATATCCATTTCTCGCTAGATAGTTGGCTTTGTTGGCCAGTACCCGTTCCATTCCCCCAGCCTTGTATAAGCTGGAAATGCAATAGGCTATTTTTATTTTTTTATCTAAAGATTTCATATTCAATTTCTATTTAGAGGTGGGTATTACTTTCTCGTGTGAAAAATATGTATGGTATAAATAAGGGCTTCCCATTACTAAAAAAGGGGCATAGACGAGAAATATATCTGTAGAAACCTTAAACCAATTGACGAGCAGTAACAGAAAAAATAGTAAAAACAGTTGCCTATAGCAGGTGAATTTTTGAGCCAACGCAATGGATAAGTAAACAAAAAATAGTGTAAAGGTGCTGAGCCCCAATAGCCCACTATAGAAGATAAACCGGCAATAACCAATGTCAGTACGTACTGCAAACCAATCCGAAAAGGTAGCTTTTCCGATAAGCCAGGTTCGAATATCATTGGCTTCGGGCCAAATCCACATCGTACCGTTTAAGCGGTCTGTCGAATCTGTCCGCCATTCGCCCTCCTCTACCCAATTAAAGAATCCCTCGAATCCAAAACGCAGCAATTCTCTAACTGCGGGATTTGTCTGATAAAAGTAAGCTCCCACGAGAAAAACAAGCATAAAGGTGATCAATATCGTAGCCCATAGTTTGATATGGACATAGTTGATATTGGGGCCAAAACGGCCCATCGTTAAAATAAGGTATCCGATTCCACCCACCATCCCCAATAAGGTAGTCCTAGACATCATATTACCAATTCCGGCAATCAACAGAAAAGATAAGATATAAAACGTTACCAGTCCTTGGTTATGCCGTATCTGATCATCTTTAGACAGCAGTACCGCAATCATTATTAAAACAGCTGAAAAGCGTACACCCGCCACATCCAGAGCAGCGCCTATCCCGTAGATACGTTCCACTTCATTTAAAAACTCGGTAATACCATTGCTGAAGTAACGGTCCACGAATACTTTCACGGCAGGTACAAAATCAATAAGTAAGGCTAGTGCACACTGAAGTAAACAAACCACTATAAGATAATTGACCAATAAGCGTACAGACAGTTTGCCATGTACCTGAGCGATGGCCGTACAGGCCACATAGGAGGCCGATAGCCAAATCCACATTGATATGAAATAGGTCGCATATGAATAGTCCTGTGAATTATTTATATCTACTGAATATACCCCGATCAACGAGAAAACGGTAGCGATAGCTGACGCAATCAAAATCTCCTTAGAAAATGAAGCTTTCCCCATTTTAATGAGATGATAGCCCATAATGGGGATACCTAACACGGCCAACATTATCTTTGTATTCACCCCCATTAGAAAGGTAAATTCAAAAGGAAAGAAAAAACAACTGGTCAATACCACTGTGAGAATAATCTGCACTGTTTTCATGTAATTTTATTTAAAGATGACACCGTATATAAATCTGATGACCAAGTGATAGTAAAGTTTGAGTATCCAATACTGCCTATTAACCGCAGCATATTGAATAAATTTTATCCTTTTATTAAACAGGGGATTTTGCTTGATATAAGCGTTTGCATCGGGGTACCAATCAGACCAACGCTGGTAGGATTGTATATCATTTGATATCAATAGGGGCAATTTGACATTAAGTTTAAAAAACTGAATATCTTCATCTAAGGCTTTCCCGTAGCGCGATTTCAAAAACTGAATCGTTTGAGTGACATTATGAAGCAGCTGATCCAAATGCCTAGGAGTCATATTTTGTGTATAAGCCTCCGGATTGAGTTGGACATAGTGATATAAAGCCGACGGAAGATAGGTGACCTTATTGGCATGCGAAATCAATCTGATCATCGTCATATCCTCGCCCATACCGTACCCGTCTGGAAACCAATGATCAACACGCTCATATAGCGTACGTTTTACAAGTTTATTCCAGACATTGAAACGAATCCGTCCGCCAAGCATCAACTTGACAAGTTGAAATCCCGTTACCTGGCCATATGCCGGTGGGGCCTGGCTCATATAGCGCTCATTGTTTTTAAAAGAAAGATACCAATCGCACCAAACTACATCTGAATCAGTACTCACAGCCGTATTGTAGAGTTGTGAAAGCGCATCCTTCTCAATCCAGTCATCGCTATCGCAATGAAATATAAACTCGCCTTTAGCGACCATTAACCCCGAATTTCTTGCCGAAGGAAGTCCTTTGTTTGTTTCGTGTCTTAAGATCGATGTCGCTGCTGCCCGATCAGGAAATTCAGCAATCACCTTTTCTAAAATCGCGACACTATTGTCGGGACTGCAGTCATCTACAAAAATATATTCTACCCCTTCCATGTCCTGCATGAAAAGCTGACGGGCATTGCGTTCGATAAAACGCTCGACCTTAAAAATAGGCACGATAACGGAAATAGCTGGTCTCATAAAGAATGCTTTATTTTAATCTTAATCGCTTCAACTGCATTAACATATCTTCCTGAACCATCTCCTTTACCAAGGCAGCTAAATCTGTTTTTGGTTTCCAGCCTAGGTTTTCTTGAGCTTTTGAAGGATCTCCAACTAATAGCTCTACTTCCGTAGGGCGATAGTATTGTGGGTCTACCCGCACCACAACATCACCAACATTGATGATGCTATTGGAATCAATCTTCGATTTTACCCGGCCAATTTCATTAACTCCACTACCTTCGAAGGCGAGTTCAATGCCCAATTCGGCAAAAGCCAATTGTACAAAACGCCTTACAGAAGTTGTTGTTCCGGTGGCAATGACATAATCTTCGGCCTTATCCTGTTGTAACATAAGCCACATAGCCTCGACATAATCTTTAGCATGCCCCCAGTCACGTTTAGCATTAAGATTTCCAAGATATAAGCAGTCCTGCACTCCCATCGCAATTGCACTCACAGCCATAGTAATCTTGCGGGTTACAAAGGTTTCACCTCGACGTGGCGACTCATGGTTAAATAAAATACCATTGCAAGCATAGATACCATAGGCTTCACGATAGTTTTTGGTAATCCAAAAACCATAGATTTTAGCAACACCGTATGGCGACCGTGGATAAAAGGGTGTAGTTTCTTTTTGAGGTACTTCCTGTACTTGGCCATAGAGTTCCGATGTGGAGGCCTGATAAACACGAGTTTTATGCTCCAAACGTAAGATACGAACTGCTTCCAGAATCCTCAGCGTACCAATACCGTCCACATTGGCTACATATTCGGGTGAATCAAAAGAAACTTTGACATGAGACATAGCGCCCAGGTTGTAGATCTCGTCGGGACAAACTTCCTGAATGATACGAATTATATTGGTTGAATCAGTCAGATCACCGTAATGCAGCTTAAAGTTGACATGCGCTTCGTGCGGATCTGCATATAAATGATCTATCCGCTGTGTATTGAACGAAGAAGACCTACGTTTGATACCATGGACCATATATCCTTTTTCAAGTAGTAATTCAGCAAGGTAGGAACCATCCTGCCCTGTAATTCCTGTTATTAATGCAGTTTTCATTTTTTTTATATTTTATTTTTCAACCTTTATGAAGAGGTTATGATGTGTTTAAATTTTGCTTTCCAGTAGTTGTAAGTATCTTTCCCCATTAGCTCACGCATTTTTCCTTTGCATTGCAATAGGCTATAGGCGAAATAATTCTTGACCCGTATTCTGGATCCGACAACCGCTGCGATACGCTCCGTCTCCATCTTTGCATCCATGATTTGTACATCGTCAGTATGCAAGTGAGCTAAAGCTGTCAATACGCATTGATCATGTTTATGATGGGCTAACTCATTGTTTCCGTAGGCTCTCTCATCTGGATCAGGATCGACAATAAGATCAGGCTGTTCCAGCATGATTTTCAACCAGTCTCGCACAAAGTGATTATCCTTGCCCCGGCAAAATAATAGCCCTCCCCAGATCTTATTGTACTTTTCGCCATAGGCTTTATCCTCCAGCATTTGCTGAAAATAGTCGAGTGTCGCCTGCTTGGTCCAGTACTTTATTTTGGTTGATGTCTGGCCGAATACTTCCCATTCTGGCATCTCATCCTGATATTCAAAACATAGTGTATTGCACTCTTCAAGTGCAGCAAAGTATGTTTGCCAGTCCTCTGAAGAATATAGGGAGCAGCCCGCATCTGCATAGACTACGATACTGTTATCTCCATATTTCCGGAGAGTCTCCCAGATTATAGCTGGTTTCCAGACCCAATAGCCAGCTCCCCGGTTATGTGCCATCAACGGCGAATGCGTGATGTAACTGGGTAGGTCGTCTGGTGTGAAAAGTAAAACAGCATCAAATATGCCCAGACGATTAGCTTGGCGCCCTATCCTTTTTAGGGAATAAGCCATTTCACTATTGGCGTAGGAAATAAATATCTTTTTCATGTATCTACCTTAGAAAATTGTATAATTTATAGTAAAAAACAGGGAATAAAGCTCGCGTATAGCCTGCAAGCCACACCGGTACAAAGCGGTAGGGAAAACAACGCCGCTGGAACAAAAGGCTATTATGCAAATTGAAACCCAAAGGCGATCTTAGATAGCGAAAACGTTGCTTGAGGGGAAGTTCTCTAAATATTGTATCGTCTCCTTTGACGTGATCATTTTCGCATATCCCGAGATAGGTACGTAGAATAAATACTGGAAAACCATGTTTATAAGCACGATATGAATAATCGTGATCGCCTCCACTGTGTTGATAGCCATCGCAGAATATACCTTCTTTTAGCACGACGTCTTGAGATACACAGGTGATATTACCATGAGCTGCCTGACAGTTTTGGAATTCACCGTTAGGTAATACAAATTGGTCCTTTAGGGTCCATTTATTGATATAATTAAAGCCGCCGTAGCTGAGTGCTGTTTTTTCTTTATTGTAGGTAGACCCTACATAAATACCACCTTTGCCGAATTTTTGCTTGGAATAATCATCTGCGGCTTTAAGTTCCTGCCAAATATTAGGCAAAACAATACTGTCATTATTCAGCCAGAGGTAAGCATCAAAACCGCCTTTTGCAATTGCAGCACGCCAAGAATGATTCATTCCTCCATTCCAGAATAATTGCCCATTGCCTGCCAAAATTTGTATGTTGGCGTCTGGAAATGTAGCTAGCAATCGTTCTCTAGTGCCATCTGTACTACCGTCATCTGTAAGAAAAATGGAAAAAGAAATATCCAGCCCCTCAAGCGATGCGTCAAACAGACTCTGCAAACAGGAAATCGTCTTTTCTATACGATTAAAAACCGTCATCAATACTGCTATATGTTTCATAATATTTTTTATTTTAATCTTCCTTTTAAAAAGTATCGGGCAAGTATTTTCACTCTTTTCAATAGGGGCAACCGATCATATTCATCCAGCTTCAAATAGAAAAACTCAAAATAAAACTGGGGGTCATAGTACAGCGAATTACGGTAATATTCCCACCATAGGTCCATATTAGGACAATAGGTATTCCATGGCTTCGGACCATTGTAATGCACAATGCCTATCTGCAATACAGCCGCAAGTTCAGCCGGAGAATACAATGATTGTCGCTGTTGTTTCGATGCTAATTCGAAAATTTCAATTGTACCGCAGAAAACAGGTGGCAGTCGCTTGATTTTACCCTTACAGACAATATTGATAATATCCATATCCTGATAACGATATTTGGATCGCTCCACCTCTTTCTTGAACTGCATTACAATATTGTCTTTACGAAGTAGCGACAGATTCAAAATGAGATTTCCAGATAGTATGTATTCCTGCCAATTTAATTGCAGTTTAGACAGATAAGCACGCTCTTGTTTTTGCAACCCTCCCGTGAAGCTAACGCCCCCCACATAGTAGTTGCTCATATCTGTTGAATTGAACAGCTCGGATAGATCTTCGCGAAAGATCACATCTACATCGTGGTACATCACCTTGTCATATTCGCTAATCACATCTGGAATCATCAAACGATAGTAAGCCGCAACAGTGATGTTTCGTATTTCAAAAGCATCTGAAAATACTGTTCCTACATTTCTGTAGTTTATCTTAAAATTGACGTATCGCTCATTCAACCTTTCCAAATATCCTGTTGATGGATAGCTGCAACTTGAAGCATGTAAGATGAAAATATCATAAAATGTATCCGGTCTGGCATGCTCCAGCAAAGAAGTGATACATACCCCGGCGGGTAATATGAGGCGATCGTCAAAACAAAACACTATAGGTATAATATTCATTTCTTTCCTCCTTTGACACGATAAAGTGCTTTTTTTAGATTAATCCAACAGATCACAGGAAACCATATCTCCTTGGACGCGCAAAATCCAAGTATTCTATAATGCAGAGGGAATTTTATGTGCCACACCAAAGTATTAGTTTCGGGATGTATCTCTCGCCAACGTTTGAAATCTGCTATGTCGCTTGACAGCAATAATCTTCGCTTGCCATTGGCAAGAAAATCATTCAGATCTCTTTTACTGATCGAGCTGATTTTCTGATCTTTGATAAACCGGACAATATCATCATTGTTAGCTATTTCCTCATATACCCTTTCCATACGGATATCTCTCGTCATTGCCGTAGGGTTGGATTGAACATAATGATAAAAGCTGTTTGGTTCACGTGCGATCTTACGGCTATAAAATAGTACCTTAAATAGAAAATTTCGGTCCTCGCCCATATTGCAGCCGGGCAAGAATCCTAACTGGTTACCAGTAATAACTGCTCTTAAAAAGAGTTTATTCCATAACATTCCCTGCATTTCTCCTCGAATTAAAGCTTTCATATAATTGTGCTTGTTTTCAGATATGCGCTGCTCATCTAAGTATTGTTTGTCTTTAAAATCCATAAAAAATGGACTCCACACGATATCCGCTTTTGTTTCGACCGCTCTTCCATACAGGTCAAAAAACATATTTTCATCTACCCAGTCATCCGCATCAACCCAACCGACATACAATCCGGTTGCATGTAATAGCCCACTATTTCTTGCGCAGGCAACGCCCAAGGTCTTTTTATGTTGAATGATCTTCACAGCGATATGGTGATTAGAAAATTTACGAATTGTTTCTTCCAGCACCTTCAAACTGCGGTCCGTAGAACAGTCGTTCACAAAAATGAGTTCCAATCCATGTAGGTTTTGCTTCAACAGACTCGCAGCACAACCTTCAAGATGCTCCACGGCATTAAAAAATGGAATAATAACAGAAACCTTGACTTGCATAATTAATTACTTTTAATAAAAGACCATTTTTTAATACTTTCTTTCACAAACTGCTTCTCAATCTGCTCCATGCCCAATAGGTAAAGAAATACAAGCATAAACAGCACGCTCACAACTGATACTGTCAACAGTCGTAACCAGCCCGGAGACATAAATTGATGCACCAAGAAAACACAGGGCAGAAAGGGGATCACAACTACCAAAATCCTCCCTATTATATTATTCAAGTACCTTTTATAGCTCATTTGTATAGCTGGCGCCACAATCCATACACGTATCAATTGTGCAAGTACAGCAAGAGCTAAATGAACCACAAAGACGATTTCCGGCGGATAACCCCATCTCAAAAACAAATACGAGACTGGTAAGATCATCAACAGGGCAATACTTTCCCAAAACTGGAATTTTTTAATCCTTCCAGTAGCATGGATCGCTGTTACCAATGGATTGCTTAGGGTGGAAATTAAGCCTGTCAACAGGGTCAACCGAATAAATGTAATTGTCTGAACAGGAACCGGCCCCAACCATAAATTGAGTACAAATGATGCTTCCAAGTAGAGTGGGACAGAAATAGCCATTAGGAGTAAAAATGAAATTTTCGAGCTACTGCAGATCAGTTTATGCATATAGTTTAGATCTGAGATAACATAGCTTTTGGTAATTTGCGGATTCAAAGAGGTCTGAAAATTACCAGCAAATCCATTAATTGCATTCTGTACCTGAAAGGCAATCGCGCGAGCAGCATTGACGGCCGGACCAAAGTAAAGGTTTAGCAAAACATTTAATCCATGTGTTACCCCCAAAACAGCGAGGTTTCCGCTGACTGTCCAACCAGCAAACACAGACATTTCCCTGAATAACTGCCGATCCCAAACAAGCTTCAGCACATGTGCTTCTTTGAAATTGCGATAACTAACATAACCGTATAGAAAAATAATGACTAAAGATGCTGCACAACTAAAAACCCCATATAGGTATAATTTGTCTGCGCTAAATAATCCTAGTAAAAAGACTACCCCTAAACGAAGTAAAACATCCACAAGAGATATGGTTGCCAAGATTCCCATCCGTTCTTTGGCGATTATTAATGCTCCGAAAGGGACACTAATAATACCAAAAAGAGAAGACAGCACTGAAAGATGATACACCCAGAGTGCAGCAGTCATCCGGTCTGGGGCAATAACCAGTTTATTGCATACAAACCAAAGCCCAATAGTTTCGCTCAATAATAGGATAAGTCCACCTAATAGTAAATGGATGGAGAGACTCACATGAAATGTCTTGACCAATCGTGCAAAATCGCCTGTTCCGATCTCATAAGTCAAAAATCGTTGCGTCACTCCGGCTAAAGATGTGTTCAAGAAAGTAAGCATTATTACGATCCCTGCGACGACATTGTAAATACCAAAATCTGCCACACCGAGTACTTGCAATACGATACGGGATGTATACAAACTGATCATTAATGTAAACAGCATCCTGATGTAAAGGAACATGCTATTTTTTGCTATACGGCTACTTCTTTCCATTCTAACTCAAAAAATTTTGTTTAACCATGATACCCGCTGCTCGTATCTTAATACCCAAAATGCCAGGCTTATCGTTACCAATACTGTAAAGAGAAATCCAACCCATTGCGGCAATTGAAAACTATAGAAAACCGACTGATAGGTAAAGAAGACGAGCATATGCGTAAAATAAATCACTGTGCTTGCTTTACGGATTTTTTTACCATAGGCTTGGCTCAGCCAAGGGAAAGACAATACGAACAACTGAAACACGGCATAGGCGCCCACTAGAATACACAACTCTGATAAAAGCGGGATCTCGAAAAAACCAAGGGCCACGGCCCCTATACTGGTAATAAGAATATTGGTCTTCGACCAGTACCGTCTCGAAAGACCTAAATACAACCCTAGAACCACAAAAGTCAACGCCGTAAAAACACGTACCGAACCAAATGAATTATGCCATATTTTTAACCACATATATCCTTCGGCTTCGACTGCTTTAACAATGATGTCCCACGAGCATGCAACGAAATAACTACCAAACGCATAGACCAGAATAAACTGGGGCGAGATCTGCTTTTTTAAGAAGATCAATAGTACCATAAGTGTGTAAATCAATGCCATCAGATACCATAAGGGCCATGAATAATAATTCTCCCCACGTAGGAATATATTTCTAAAAAACAAGGCAAAAGCTAACAATGGATCAGTATGCTGCTGATAAAACCCATAGATTGTCAAAGGCAAATACAAGATTGTCCAGATGACATATAATTTTGTTATCCTAAAAAGGTAATCGCTGAGGATCGTATAACACTGTCTGTAATCGACAGGAACAGTTATCTTTCGGGAAAGCAGGTATCCTGAGGCCACAAAGAAAAATGGAACTGCTAAGGCAATAAAAAAATTATAAAGGGCTAAGCTAATTCCAGAAATTTTACCGGCCAATGGCTGCGTATGAATCGCTACAACCACTATCGACATGATAAATTTACCGATATCCAATCCTCCCGTAGTATTCACCTGATTTGCGTTTCCCATGATCCTTCTATATTGCATTAAATTCGGTCTCTAACATACGCTGTAGGCCTTGCTCAAGTGTGAACGGAGGTGTGAATGTCGATTTCGTGACTTTGGATGCATCGTATATAGTCACTGCACAGAATTTCTTGACACGGACAGAACTAATGCTTAATTTCTTGCGGGTTAATACCGCCAAAAGATCAAAACCATAGCCACCCAACATGCCTAGCCAGTATGGTATATGGGTCGTGGGAATAGGCTTATTCAAGAGTGCTCCCGTCAATGAAACAAGGTCATTGGTGTTGAAGTCAGGTTTATCGACATAGTTATAGACATTATAGCCCTCCTGCTGTTTAAGGGTCAAAAAAGCTAAAAATGCCACCACGTTACCAACATAGGCCATCGACTTGCGATTGTTGCCTTTACCGATCATCATAAACCTTCCACTGGCTATCTGCCGGAACAGATTATATACATTTCCACGATTGCCTTCGCCAAAGATCACCGATGGTCGTACAATGTTAATATTCCAGTCGGTATGAGTTTTATACCAATCTTCGAGTACCATTTCAGCCTGCCATTTACTGATGCCATAGTGATTAAAAGGTTCGGCTGCGGAAGATTCATTGGGATTATTTTTATCCAAACCATAGATTGCGACCGAGCTGATAAATAAGATGCGGGTAATTCCATTTGCTTCCATCGCGGCAAGTGTATTTTTCATACCCTCCACGTTCACATCATAATACAGGGATATCGGGCTTACATCATCACGATGTTCTGCTGCCAATAAAATGACAATATCACTGCCGTACAGCTGTTCAGTTAGCAGCTCTTGGTCCAATACATTTCCAATTAAACTAATTGTGGGATACGATGTACTGCCTACCTTATCGATATTCAGTACCTTATTCATCCCCAGTTTATGAAAGTGGGTAATCAGATGGGTTCCTACAAATCCAGAACCTCCTATTAATGTTATTTTCATGACATTAAATCAATTAGATTTTAAAATATTTGATATTTGTGTACTGCGGGTCAGCTTTTCTTTCGAAATTTTTCTTTTATCAGTTTCCTTTGTCTTTTCCATTAAGCGGTATCCTTTGAGAAAAAGTATCCAGATCAGGAGATCTGCCAAGACCACTAGGTTATTACTGATCAGCTGTACCATGATTATATTGAATACACAGTAAAATAATGTGAGCAATAAGATTGAAACCATCGTTGTTCGGTGGCTCATCCCCATCTCCAATAGATAGTGATGTAAGTGACTACGATCAGGTTTAAAGAGTGGTTTCCCTCTTCTCCAACGTATGCAGATAACTCGAGCTACGTCAAACAGGGGTACGATCAAGATTGAAAAAGCCACGACGATTGCACTTTCTGAAAGAGGTTTGATATAGGTATTGTTCATTGCGAAACTTATAGCTAGAAATGCAATAGAATAGCCTAAAGTCATGCTACCAGTATCACCCATAAATATTTGTCGCCGGCGACGGGTCACCCCATAGACATTAATAAAGAAAAACGGGGCGAGCACTCCTACTGCGATAAATGCAAACAGAGCGTGTATCCATGCACCATAATAGCTAAACAAAATCCCCAGTACAATACAACCGACACCAACCACACCGGAACAGAGCCCATCCAATCCGTCGATCAAATTAATCGCGTTGATAATTAGTACAACCATAAAAACAGTAAAGGGAATACCAATCCAAGGTGAAAGCTCCGAAATAAATGCAACACCATACAAATCATTGATCCATAGCCCTGATAAGGGAAAAAAGCAGGCGACCACAATCTGGACAAGAAACTTCCACTTGTAATTTATGCCAATCAAGTCATCACCTATTCCCACAATAAAAAGAATGAATAGACCACAGAGCAGCAGCATGAAACTTGGTAATATCGCCCATGATTCTAGGCCAAGATCCATATTGATAACCTTGATCATAATGACCAAAGACATGACTAATACACAGCATTGAATGGGTGCAAAAGCTACTCCTCCGAGACGAGGAACAATCCCATGGTGCTGCTTCCTTGCATCAACCGGATCAAACAAACGCTTTTTATAGGTTACAAGAATTATGAAAGGAATAAAAATCCTACTCAGCAGCATTGCTATTAGTCCAGCAATAAGAATCAAAACCAACTTCATTTCCATCATCAATATTTTTAATAGTAAGTATATAAGTAGATCCACCGATCAAACTGCTCTAACGTCCAATGCTGTCAATAAGCTTTTTGCCTAAACCTATAAATGGTTTTTCGACGGTTACAAATGAGATTTTAGCAACTAGATAGCTTGATAAAACAACAAGCAAAAAATAAAAGGCAAGAGAAAACACACCGTAACTTCTCCAGCTTAAGGGCAAGAAATCAAGTCCGAACGCGAAAAGAAAATGAAAAAGATACATCGAAAAAGAAACTCTCCCTATTTCTCCCAACAACCTTATGTTCAACCCTTTATTCTTCCTAAATAGCTCTATGAGAAATACAAACGATAGACTAGAAATTACTGGAATCCATGAAAATAAATAGCCAATCTTCAGGTACCACAGCAGAAGGCAAGCTATTGTGAGAAAGCAGCACCCAAACAGATCCAAATACCAGCTATACTTCGCTTCACCTAGTTTTAAATAAAAGAAATATGCTATTCCAATAAAAAAACAGGGTAATTGATTTGCGATATTGAAATACAAGAATGTATTATTTGCCAGATATAAACCATTCCAGGAAAACAATTGGACAAGACCCTGTGCAACAATAATACCCATCGCTACAAAAAGAAAGATCTTGCTATATGAGTTGATAAAACGGCTTGTAAACTTAAATATCATTGGAAACAGCAAATAGAAAGTCATCTCAGTTGCTATAGACCATCCTCCCGGCACGATCGTATTATTGGCTGAAGGCAAAAATCCATGTAGAAATAAAAAATTAGCCAACAAATTTAAGGCTGTGTAATTCCTGATATCAAAGAATGCTAGATTATAAACGCCCAAATAAGAAATAAAAAAATACAGCAGAATTCCCAGCCAATAGATTGGAGTAATTCGAAATACGCGACGAATCGCATAATTCCGTAAAGGCCTTTTTTCATGGCTTCTATTTTTAGTAGAAAGACAAAGTGTATAAGCTGAGGCTACGAAAAACAACTGTACTCCCATCTGACAATATTTTGCGAACACGTCTGTCACCCGATCAAGGTTTTGAATCCCAACCATCGTATGAACTAGCACAACCATCAGAATGGCGATCCCCCTAATACTGTCTATGTATTGATATTTTACTGCTGACTGATCTTTATTGACTTCTCCCGACTGGTAGGAATAATTCCCCACAATCTCAGAGCCATCCATTAATGTTGTTTTCATGGCGCTAAATCATTATAAATTCTTTGTTATTTATGTATTCAGAGATAGTTTCTTTTTGAGAGACTTCAGTGTAACTGGAATATCTCACACATTTCAATAAGTCGAATCCCTGAGAAAGAAAGCAGAGCAGGAACTCTACCAATACATACACTTACTTATTAAGGGCAGTGTATAAGATTCATTAGAGCTTTAAGAAATGTGCAGCCTTTACGCAAAAAGGCTACACATGCTCATGAATAAGAGAATTGAACACGTTTTATTTTGCTATGGTAATTACCGCGCGGCTTAAACGGGGATCATCATAGTACATATTATCAACACCTCCCTCATAAGACACCTCTAATTGGCCAGGGTTAACATCAAATTCATGTACTAGAACATTATAAATTGCTTTCGCTCGCTCGCTGCTGATTCGGTTGTTGAATACTGCTGTACCCGTACCCTTGTCAGCATAGCCTGTTACTTTATAGACAACATTTTTGTTTCCAGCCTTGATCACTTTGGCAAAGAAACCGAGGTTTACTCGTGCTTCGTTGCTCACGATACTTTGGTTAATCGGAAATGTAACCAATATCGGTGCTGCTAATATTTTCTCTTCAACTTTAATCTCGGTAATAGTTTTTCCCTGGGATGCCAACAACTGTGCTTTCAATGCCTCATTGTCTTCCGACAGCTTGCGTACTTTTTCACGCAGGCTGTTTAACAGCTCATCACTGTAGCTGATAACCACGCTGCTCGGTTTTTCCCAATCTCGTTTTTTGAACTTATAAGTCAGTCCTAGCAATGCAGACAAATTTCCATCTTGACGGCGATTTCCAGTTTCACCATCAAACCGGTCATTCACCATTGCACCTCGCACGTCAAGGGTTAGATCAAGCGCATCACTTAAGCGAAAGCTGTTGTAGATACCAATATTCGCACTCACTTCTTTTGCTGCAGGAGCCTCGTTCGTTACCATCCAACCCAAACCCACATAGGGACTAATGGAATAAAAACGGTCATTCTTGTATCCGCTGAAGATATTGGACAAATTGAATAAAACATCACCATGAATATGGAAATAATTGAATTCTTGGTTGTATAGCCAATAACCATCCCAGGGTTTACCAGTATACTTTTCACCAGTAGAGTGACTTCCATTTTGAGTGGCCCCTTTTATCTTATATCCATTAACACCAGCACGTACCCCAATCCCGGGACTGAACCATTTACCCAGATTGAATTCAAAATTGGGCGTCAGACGTTCAGAAAGCTTCATCTGTTTGTTGTGATCACCAAAGTAAATCTGGGCGCCCGCACCGACATTGATAAACCAGTTGTCCCAGAAACGGTTGGTTTGTACCTGATACCTGTCATTGGATACTGTGACAACGGTATCTGGCCTGAAGTCAACTTGCTGCGCCTGTGACATCTTCGCCCCCGTTACAGCTAAAATTATTGCGAATGTTTTTTTAAAAACCATTTTGGTTAAAATTATTGTTTAAGTAATATTTGCTATGTTATTGTTATATTTCCTCAGCGTCTATTGTTAGAATCTAGTGATCGCGTTAAGCAAGACACCCAACTAATTCCCAGCGGCCTTTTTGATTGTCTCTTGATTTGTGTGCAGTGTTATTTTTACTCATTGTATATTGTTTTATTATATGTTGAATTATTTCTACTTAACCTCTTCTATATATTCGTATCTACAGGTAATTTAGAATCCTTACCATTTTTGATCTTAATAAGTTAAAAGTGACTTGATGACCTGACAGCCGGTGTCAAATTCTATTGTGGTCCAAAGGTGAGAACTCGCCTTAAAATTTCTGGAATATTGTGTAAAAACATGACTGCCAATTTGTAAAACAAAGGATAAATCAATGTTAAAGCTTCAATTAGCACATGTTTTGTCTTTTTTTACAGAAAAAAATTTCATTCGAACTTTATCGAAAATCTCATCCGCCGAGCGATGTATACAGCTTAAATTTGGGCATCCTGTTGTCTTTCTATTTTGTTCGGGATTTAATCTAACCGCGCACACAGACCACTTCTCAAATATTGCGCAATAATATTTCGAAGAATGTGATAACATACGGTCATTCAACTTCAATAAGGTTATTCAACATCAAGGCATCTAGTTTCAGAAATTCCTAAAACCAGGGCGTTCAACTATGAATAAACGAGCAACAAGATTTTAATTATTAACAACTTAATTGGAAGAAATACGATAGCTTATCATGGAATTTGCTATAATTGGGTTAAAATAAGACATAATGAAACCCAGAGTATTTACAGCATAATTCATTTGCGATTTGGATGCTGCCGATATACACTGCAATAAGTTTGAAACAAAAAAAGAGCTCCAAAACCCGAAGATCTTGGAGCTCAATCATCACTTCCTCTGCTGGGCAGCAGCTTGAAATGATTTTCATCTACCTATGAAACCATTATTAAAATGTTCTCGAAAGTAGTAATTGAATTGAAAAATATACCGCTATATCGTACAAAATAAATGACTAACTGTATAAATGTAGAAAAAGTCGCATTATTGTTTTAAAATCGGGCACACTATTTCTATATCCTTGAATTCACACTTAGTATCATTGTGATGTCAGCCTATAAGTAATCGTCCTGCTCTAGACACCTATTTTCCCCTCATAATTAGATTTCATATCGAATAATTGTAAAAAAAAGTATTTTACAAGGAAAATACAAAAGAGAACGGTCCTATCCCTTTAATTCCGAAATAATATGCTTTGTTCTCTGATAGCTTTTGACACTTTTAAAACCCGCCGTATAAACAAGTTCCTCCTCCTCAAAGCCTTTATAATAAGGATCCGATCGAAGAGCTTCAATTTCGCGCATCCGACAAGTATTTATAAATGTACTGAAATTCATACCATAATACTGATTGATAAAATTTGACAGATAGGTTCGGTTGGTCCCTAATGGTGCCATAAGATCTGTAATTTTAAGATCATGACTTAAGTAAGGTTTTTCAGCATCCATATATTCTTCAAAGACCACGGGATCAATGGGATTACCTGCGATATTGTCGTCCGAAATCTTATCTTTTTCTTGAAATATAATATCTTCGGTTAACAGCAAAAAATTCTTGGAGAAAATATTGCAACATAAAATACTATTAAATATAACGATCAAAGTCAATCTGATGACTATTGTCACATAATCAAAAAGACTGCCAACGACAGAAAAATAATGAACGAAAGTAATAGGAAACAAAATAATCAGGCAAAAAAGTATCTTATATAACCAAGCTAGGGACGAAGTACCTATATCAGCAGAGTATTCTTTGATCTTTTTTCTATAAGTAAATACTCGATGGAGGGATAGAATGATATAAAAAGAACTAAAAATCAGCCTAAAAAAAGGTGTCAGTTTTGCCAAAAATAAGACAAACGATTTATATTCAGGATAAGCATCCATTCCACCTTTTAGAGAACCAAAAATGTTACGAGAAATTATAACGATACAGACACTAGTTAGTAGAAAGAAAAAGACAGGGATGCCATAATGCCAAAAATTGAATTCTTCTGCTTTGCGTAAACGAGTGATTTTAAAAATAATATGATATAATAATACAGGAATAAGCAGCATACTAAAATAATACACCGGAATTACATAATTAGAGAGATCTTTGTAATGAATAAAAAATAAAATAGTTATACTGTAAACTATCTCAATACAGTAAAAAATAACTAATAAAAAGGACAGCCTTTTAGTAAAAACATCGTGTTTATTAAAATACAAATTTATAAACAACAAAATAAGACAATACAGAGCAGAAAAAATCGGCAATGCAAAAGCCAATACTTGTGCTAATAAGTTTAAATCCATCATATTCGAATTTATTTATCAATTTTGTGTTTTTCTTCAAGTTTCTTCTTAACCCGCCAGTAATTACGTAAGCTGCCAAATCCAGCCATTGTAATAAGCGCCTGCAGATCTTTCTCCTTATGGTCCGGATCTTCCATCAATGTATCTAACTCCCTAAGTCGCCACAAATTGATGTAATTACTAAAATTAACGCCATAAGCTACATTCACAAACTTGGAAAAATAAGCCCTATTTGTATTAAAAATTTTCACTATCTGATCCATTTTTAGATCCGGGTCAAGGAATGGTTTATTTTCTCGAAAATAGGAGTCTAATTGTGCTTGCGAAAGAATTGAAGTCGCTTCCTCTTTCACTTCAATTATGTTATCCTTTTCCTCTGATATACTAACTTGAACATCATTTTCAATCCGGCCTGAAGGCATCAAAATTTTATTTATCTGCAAATAGGTCTTTTTTAAAACGTAATTCCTTTGCAACAAATTATAAGTTAAGATTAGATGTTGCACAGGGATAAACAAGGCATATAATAAATTGTTATACGATGTGAATGAATACAACCCTATAAATGCTATCAGAAGTAATATTCTAAAAAACAGCACGTAATTCAACCATTTAATTTTGCTCCAATCCTCGTACCTCCCCTCTGACATTAACTTGGTATAGCTATCATAAAGGTGTCGAATCATTAAATAGGTATAATACACCGAATACAGTGCTACCGAAATGAAAAGATATGGTATAAAAAAATTAAAGACATCATTATGTGAGGGAAAAAAAGATAATGAACTAAAAAAGAATAAACTAACCGCAAAACTCAGCAGGAACGGAATCACATAATGGTATCCACCTATTCTCTTTTGCTCGCCCATAGATGTGATAATAACAATTACATGAAAAAATACGACCTGCATGAGATGTAGGTTGAATGCGACAAAAGGAAGAATATATTGAAATGAACTACCAGGAACCTGAATCATTAAATTAAAGATCCAGTTAAAAATCATCTGACAGAAATAGATCAATAACAGTCTTTTAAGATATCGTTCGATAGATAAAATTCGATCTCCGTATGCAAATAGCAAAAAAAGTATACAAATGATAGATGATGCGACCGGGGTTGCGGCAATTATGATTTGGTAAAGTTCATTCATAGGAGACCAATAATATTAATATTCGAAATAAATGACTATAAAAAAACGCGCAAACTAGAAGGGTACTTTTATAATAGTATATAAATTTATTCATTTTCACTCACAATTGGATATAAAGAAAAAAAATATTTTAACCTTACACCCCGTATGCAAATTCTTTCAATTGAAATCTCATAATGTTGTTTAAAAGTAGGGAGACGGTCGCTAAAAGTATTCGTTTAACAGAAATCACCCACGATCAAACGCATAATGATTTGTCTTGGCGGGATTATCTATTTTGAGTTGCTTTATATTGTTGAATACAATCTGTTCTACTCTTTCGATCAATATCCTATCATTTATACTTTTTGAAATATAATCTGATGCACCTAATTGCAATGCTCTACTAATCTTGTCGCTGTCTAAATCATCGGTATACATAATAATCTGACTATTGGGATACAATTTCTTTAGATGTGGAATACTATCGATACCATTCATAAATGGCATATTGACATCCACTAAAAAAACATCCGGATCTTCAAATTTAGCTTTGAATGATTCCATGCCAACTGGAGAAGAGGCTTCTAACACTATTTCAAATTTTGGATTCGTGTGCTGGGATAGCTTCGCCCGTGTAAAAAATCTAATGATTGAAGAATCATCGATAAGACCTATTTTAATTGTTTCAGTGTACATAATTATCAACTTTACTTGATTTCTACAAAGAAATAGAATGCTAACAACCACAGCACTGCTTTTGATAAAATCATTAGTGACATATAGTCAATAACATGTTTTTACCTTAAATCTCACTAAATTTAGAATTCGCCGAATGATAATTGCATAAGCCACAAAATATATGCAATAGAAAAAAAACCGTATAAACACTTTACAGCAATTTCACTTTGTAATAACTGAAATTTCTATATTTAAGTTGTCTACGCAACTTAATAAATAACACCTTGATAAGTATATAGGCCCATTTTGATTAGTCTCTTAAATGACACTTATTAAATTAGTAATTGCTCACTTTTACCGATATATATTAAGATTACTCTAGGATGTCTTCGATCAAATTAATACTAATAATTTAGGCTTAATTGAAATTGTAGGTTTTGCTTCCAAACGAATTTAAATATAAAAATTTTACTATTCGTCATAGGCAAAGATTCTTGTATCTGGTATATTAGCTACCATATTTCCAGTGTACTGACAATTCCAATCTAATGATTTCCGAATAAGATAAACAATATAACTAACAAAGGATAGCCCCTGTCATAAGAATTGATCCATGAGAACAAATCGTTTTAATGAAGTTCTCTTTTTGCCTAATTTTTCTAATAACTACTCCACGTACAAGAGGACGTATTATTTTATAACCAGGTCTTTTTCCGCAATCTTAAGACTGTGGCCTCGGCCTGCATCCAAGATGGCAACCAATAGATAAGAGCCTGGCAGTAATTGCTCGCTCAGTGGTAGATTCAACCGCTGTTTACCCTGTGGCATAATGGCAAAATAGGCAGGCTCAGTCTTGATCTCGGCCCCAGTAATTTTATTGGTGATTTCTAACCTCACAGTGCCTGTCTTATTAATCTGACCTGTATTGGCAAAGGCCAATTGTACCTGTCCATTTCGCATGGTGCCAGTTGGACCAGTGTAGATCATGGCATTGATCTCCATATCGCCAAGCGAAGTACCTAAAGGGTTGTAAAACACCTGTATTCCAAACTCATAGGCGACCAGTATCCCTATTCCTGATTGATCAGCGTTATCTGACTTACTGGGATTGGTCTGGGTCAGGAAAAGCATGCTATTGTAGGCCGATTTAGAGGCAAGCTTATGTGGTACGGCGCAGCTGATTGTCAGATTTTTACTCTCGCCGGGGCCTAGTTCAAAATTGTTTTCGCTCACTTCAATCCAATTCGACATAGATTGCGCCATACTTCCGTTAGGATGGTACTGTCGATTTCCGGTACTGTCCCTATCCCAGTCACTAAGACTAGACGTAAAGCTATAAGTCTTGGTCTTGCTGCTGTTGGTCATCTTTACATTTCTGCTGACAGTCTGCCCAGCCAAGCCCTCAAAAGTAAGGGTAATAGGAGATACTGATATATCCTGCGCCGCAGCTGGAATAACGAAAACAAGAACCAGTAGGAGCTGATGAACAAAATGCTTCAATTGGAGGTATATAACTTCTATTTTAATCATTATCTTTTATTGTTAGTTGTCACTTTTATTTTTTAATACACAAGTAATCAATCCGCTATGAATACCCGACACGACCTTATTGTCTGGACCAGTCATTATTATTTTCTTCGAATCGGTCACTAAGATACTGTATTTGACAGCATATTTTTCCCAAAAGCTGGTTCCGTCGTTATGGCACTGTAAATAGCTTTACCCTGTTGACCTCTATCGGATCCTGTCTCGATGCAGATTCAATCTGCAATACAGATACCCATATGCTGATATCGCCACCTGAGCGCGTAAAACTACTACCATTAGCCTTTGCTCCGATGATATATAGTGCTATTTGGCTTGTACAACATCAAAATACACATTATCTTTTTATTGTACATATTTTTGTTGGCACTTTTAGTGCCTATATAGCAAAATAAGGGAACGGACAGTTAAAAGCGTACCGTCCCCAAATACCGATTTACTAAATTATGATACATTTACTATGGCACCCTAGCTTTTTAGCAAAGCTACTGGCCAGTTCTAATCTTTTATTAAGGAGCTGTTACTGTAAATACAAATGTTGCTTTATACGGTTCTTTAACCCCAGTTGCCAAGGTATTATTTACCGGGATATCATACTTAACATCATACCCTTGCCCAAAGGCTGTAGCTGTGCCTCCTGTAAAGATGTCCTGTGCCATTGTAGTTGGCGTAATAGCTGTCCCGAAAGCTCCTTCTCCTGTTTTGGATGCAGAGATACGCAGGATATCTAAAGGTAGTGTCGAGTTTGCAGAGGTAAAGTTTGCCTCGTTGGCCTTTACAGTGATCTTATAGGCTCCTGTAGCTACCGCATTGATCTGATTTGTAATGATCTGTGTCTGCTCATTATTATATTTATCAGCATTGTCATACACGAAACTTAACTGATCTGCTCCTGTAGCACCACTACCACCTTCACCGCCACCACCGGCACCAAATACGTCTTTAAGTTCTACATTAACTGTAATCGTACGGCTGTCGGCGGACTGTGCCGATGCAGTATTATACCCTAATCCTGCTGTTAATAATATTGCCAGTCCTAAAATTTGCTTTTTCATTGTTTTTGTTTTTAAATATTAAAATTATTGATTACTTACTTGTATCCTATTTTCGCCCACCACTTATTAAGGAGCTGTCACTGTAAATATAAATGTTGCTTTATACGGTTCTTTGACTCCAGTTGCCAAGGTATTATTTACCGGGATATCATACTTAACATCATACCCTTGTCCAAAAGCTGTAGCTGTGCCTCCTGTAAAGATATCCTGTGCTGTTGTAGTTGGGGTAATTGCTGTACCGAAAGCTCCTTCTCCTGTTTTGGATGCAGAGATGCGCAGGATATCTAAAGGTAATGTCGAGTTTGCAGAGGTAAAGTTCGCCTCATTGGCCTTTACAGTGATCTTATAGGCTCCTGTAGCTACCGCATTGATCTGATTTGTGATGGTCTGTGTCTGCTCATTATTATATTTACCAGCATTGTCATACACGAAACTTAACTGATCTGCTCCTGTAGCACCACTACCACCTTCACCGCCACCACCGGCACCAAATACGTCTTTAAGTTCTACATTGACTGTAATCGTACGGCTGTCGGCGGACTGTGCCGATGCAGTATTATACCCCAACCCTCCTGCTAATAATAATGCTAGTACTAAAATTTGCTTTTTCATTGTTTTTGTTTTTTAAATGTTAAATTATTAATTACTTACTTGTATCCTGTTTTCAATTATATGATACGATCCATGAGTGAATACTCCTAAAGCATACTCAAATTTTCATTATAGTTTTTTGATCTCTACGCTTCTGCGCATATCTTTCGATGTAAAAATAAGATGCTGTTTTTCAACACTTTTAACCACCGAAATATCCTGCCCATTATTTTCTATATGCAAGGGAAGACGACTTACATCAGCATATATTTTGTACTTCGCTTCGGGTAGGTATAGATTAAATGCCCCAACATTATTTGTTGATGTTTGGAATCTGACGTTTTCATCATCAACCGAAATGGCTAGGATTTGTATCCCTGACATATTGGCGATTCCTTCTCTAATATATTCGTTCTGAATAACCTTGACCTCACCGGTAATCCGATTGGTCTTCACCAATGGAAGGGGATGTTTCCTATTTTTTGAGAGTAAGACTGAACTGTTGGCTCCTTGTAGTAATGTCCAACCCTCCATGTTTGATATTTCTGGAGTGTATGTATCACCCACTGTTCCATTGAAATTTACCTCCCCACGTTTATTGGATACAGCAGAAAGATCATTGATCGAAAGGAGTATATCCGATAGCAGAGGTTCTCCTTTATCCCGGATACCGTTCCTATTCTGATCGTCAAAACAGATATAAGTCAGCTTTCGTACAGATGAATTCCGTTCTCTACCTAATTTCTTCTCCACTCCAATACGGATTTGTCTAGAGGTATAGAGGTCTTTATCACCCCAATGTATAATAGGATCCTCATAGTTTATTCCTGTTTCAGGATTATAACGTGTCATCAGAGTATATTTATTGACGCCATAATTTACAGAAGCTGTAAAAGCCCAATCGTTCTTGACATTCCATCTACCATATATATTCAGCATATAATTTTCGCTTTTATTGTATCCATAGTAATTATACATCAGCGAATAATTGACGCTTAACTTGTTTTCTAGGCCGACAAATGCTCCCGTTGGCCCAATAGTAAATACATCATACTCTTTTTTTCCTACGTTGACCAAAGCATCAGACAAGTAATAAGGATTGCGTTGATAGTATGCAGTCAGTCCCCATTGCTTAAAGCTGTAGGAAAAGTCTGTTTTTAATGAATAGAAAGGTGCCGTGGGCCGTCCAGAAGTATTCTCCGATGTATACCCATGATCCGTCGATAAGCTCATGCTATGGTCCATGTGATGCAGGTTGAACAACAATTTCGCCCGATATGATTTCGACATCCAGTCTGTAATTTGGGGCTCCTTATCTGCAGCGATCTGCGAAGCCATAGATTGGTACATATAGTAGGGATACATACCGACACGCAGCTGTTCACTCAATTTAACACGGTACCCCAGCTCATAGTTCTGCTGCTCTGAATAGTTCGACCGTCCAAAAGAAATATTCGTTAATGTAGTGTTCAAAAACTTGGGTTTGTTGCTCTGGAACCGTACCGAAGCTGACAAGGACTCTTTGTCAGAGATCCGCATACTTCCGTTTCCATTGAACACGAATAAACCTCTATTGAACCCTCCATAATATGGGCTACCGTAGAATACAGACAGATTTCCAGCAGTATTATTATCAACAGCAGATTTCCAACGATAATTAAGGCCTAAGGTGTATCCCAGCTCCTGCTGTTTATTCATTTTAGATGTGGTCTGATAACTAACACCTGCATCAGCGGTCAGCCAATGCCCCATTTTATGGATCAGGTTCTTTTTTATGGTATAAAGCGAAGTATTGAGCTGGCTATAATCCTCCTGTGCATTGAGGAGTACCATCTCGAGGTTTTCACGCTCAGCTGTTGCATCACGATAGGTCGCAGCAAGGGTATACCCCCCTCTTTTCCACAGATGATTGTCGGTAAGCAGCATATTATCGTTATCAATAGCTGTAATCCCTACAGTCTTATTTTTATCCAGATTGTAGCTCAGCTTCCCTCCTTTTCCACTTACATTAAAACCGTAGTTCTCATTGACAGATCCCAAATGTACATACCATCGTCTTGTTTTCAGATATACATAGGTATCACTCAGATTATATTTTGACTCATTTTTCAGATAGGAATTCAGATTCAGATTGTATCCCCATTCTTTCTTTGTTTCCCATTGATACCTTCCCGATCCCGCCAATTGTACCGAAGAAAAATTATTGGCGTTAATAAAATTCAGGCTTAACACATTCGGACGGTTGGAATATATGTCCTGATAGCGCATGACAAGGTTTCGATTATGTGAAAGTGACATAATCCGAATATTTTTTTGAGCAATAAGCTTACCATGCGGATCTATCGCCTTTATTTTTACCGCAAAATCAGCGGTGTTACTAGGCGCCCCTACATTCGTCGCGTTGATTTGGATAAGCTGATTTTGCCCCGGCTCAAGGACAATCTCGTTATTGTCAAAATCAAAGCGAAGACCTTTGGGCACATCTTCAAATTCCAATTTAAAGGATAAGGGCACCAATCCAGAATTTATAGTCCGAAGCTCCAATTCGGCGGAACTACTGAACTGCCTCAAATAAAGTTCATTATATGGAGTCTCCAATAAGAGCTCGGATTTTGCATCTAATAGTACAATAAACTGCGTAGCATAGATATTTCTATCTGACGAATCTACATTATAATACGACGTTGAGAAATCCTGGCTGGTTGATTTTATGGTATTCTGGTTTGCAAAAAACTTAATCGGCACTTGTTTAATTTCACCTCCGGCTAATACGATGCTATCCGGCAATTTAAGTAAGGCATTTTCATTGGCATTATCCTTATATTTCCGAAGGACTATCTCACGATCAGATTTATTCTTAAATGCAAGAAAATTTGAAAATGTTTCTCCGGGTTTTACCGTTAATGTATCTTGTACAAAGCGAATATCTATCTTAGACGTCTGAGCTGTAACAAGCAATGCATTTATCATAAAACCAACAGCAAAAACAATCCGCGGAAGATTTTTAAAAATTATGTTCTTTAATATTTTATTGCAATTTAAACTCATATTATTTCTCAGTTGCCATTATCAAATTATGATATTGTCAAACGCGTATATTCATTTGACAGAACAAAGAGAAGGAGAATGTTTTTGTTTATTTACGTCAAACATATATTCGTAATGACAAAACGTATAGTTTTTTGGTAAAAAATACAAATAACTGAAAATCAGTGTTTTTAATTTAAAAATTTACTTTTAGTCACCTTTTTTATTACAACATCTCTATTTGATTTTCCCTGAAATCAACCGATAGATTTTAAGAACAAACTATCATACAAAATATCATACTCTTTTATACGAAATAAAAGATCACAAAGAATATATATATGTTTATTTGCTAGATACATCCTCTTAAATTTTGAGATAACACGATATAATCAAAATAAAATATTGAAAATAATAAGATTACAAAAACTAGGGAAGCAATTAAAATGGAGCTTTATGAATTATAAAAATATCAAATCATTCCAACTATGATCATCTTCGAAACAAAAACAAAATTATTATCAAACAGTCCTGAAAAATTTTGGCGAAATTGTAATTAATGCCATACTCCTTAATCACTATTTGCCCATAAAGGGTGTTATTTAGTGTTTTATATGGTTCTTGCCATATGGAGAGTAATAAAATATAAAAAAGAGATCATTGAATACTCAGCAGATATTGATGCCTCATCATTGGGCTGGCTCTACCAGATATTCTGGTGTTTGGTTCTTTTGTTTCCCGCACCATTTTTGTATTACTTCGCTCCAAAAGCTGTTCTATCTGCATATACTGCCTAAATTATAACATTAGCGCTTATTACTATTTTTAACAGCATACTATGTTATAATATTTTTTCCAAAAACTTTCTACTATTAACAGAAGATATGATATTCCATGCGAGGGATAGAATTAGTGCATAGCGAAAAAGTAGTATTATTGATCCAGTAGCTTACATCAATAAAATATTATATATTCTCATGGAATCTGCTTTGATCGATAAAAAGAGAGCTCCAAAACTCGAGGAGCTTGGAGCGCAAACATTACCCCATACTGGACAGTAAATGACTAGTTGTATAAATTTGAAATAACTTGTACATAAGATTTTAAATTCAGATACACTATTTCTATGTGCTTGAATTTCCTCTGTGGTATTGTTATTGTGGCGTCAACGTATAAGTAATCGTGCCAGTATAGACACCTCCTACGGTAGCTCCGATTGGGAGGGTACTTAGTATATTTTTTGCCTCGTTACTAGGTATACTATATTTTATGCCATATTTTTTATCAATGGCTATTTCATCGTTTCCTGTAATAAATAACTGAGGAGAGGTAGATAAATTCACTGTATTGAACCCGGCAGTATTTTGCCCGGTAGCAGGGCCTAGCTGAATCGCCGACACCGGTATACTCAGCTCTGAATCAACGCTGGTAAAGTGAGTACTGTTGGCTTTCACACTAATCGTATAAGGCTGCAACTGACTCACAACAAGGTGATCAGGATATTCCTTAGATACTCCTTGCTGATAGTCATTTACACTCTCCAACTTTAGATCAATCTGTGTTGTACTGACCGAAAAACTGCTTAGATTTGGAACATGTATATTAAGTACTCGTGAGTATTTTTTGGTAATATCTCCTGTATAAGAGTCTTTAAAAATTAACTCAATAGGCACTGTATAAATACCTGGCTTTCTAAAATATTGCTTCATGCGCGCAGATGATATAGCAAGGCTTTCCTGACCCAATAGAGATTTGTTACCTGGGGAGATATTTTTTGTCCGCAATATTGTGGGGTTATCCATATGCAAAATTACAGAGCCAGTTCCCATATGGTAAGTAGCAACATTTATGGGTACAGGCTCAATATTCATATTATCCAGACTTTTAGCGACAAATACCGGAGCTGTTGCCCTAAGAATAGTGGAAAAATCTATTGTATGTAGCACCGTCTTGATTTCAGAATGCTTAACATCTAATCCAGATAAATAATCTGCGCTACCGTTTACATAAACATCCCATACTGGGGCCCAGTCGCTATCTGTCATCTCACTCAGCAGCGGTACATCTATCGCTACAGGCATTGTCCTATTGGGCACCAGCCTACCACCATTACTATTCATATCATATAGAAAAACATTCATCCCATACCTTTGTTTATACCAAGCGTAATTGGAGAAATTTGGAATACTGAACCATAAACCAAATTTTGTACCTTCGGGGAATGTGGCGTTACTTTCATTCACCAAATTAGAACCCATGCCACTTGCCAATATTGTATGGCGCATCGCTCCGTCACTCGTTGTCAATCCAGCTTTGATAGACCTCGTGCTTAGCCTCCAAGAAAGCTCAGGTCTATTCGTTATATGTGTGACAATATCACTTAGCGCATAGATTGAAAAAGTAGAGGGTCTAGTACTAGTATTTTTTTCGAAAGTAATCTGAGCCCCCACTGGAGAGATAGGTTCCGCAGCGCCTGAAGATTGTAAAAAATCAGCCTTAGTAATATTTATTGTTGTATAATTCTGTGCATTGACTACCTCACTGGACAACAAAATACCCAAAGTAGCTACTATATATCTAACATTCATAATTTTTATTCCTATTATTTTTCACCTAAATAAATTTATTATTTATCCTTTTTCTTACTTCCTGTTCTACTAATAAAGCATTCAACAGAAATCAAATTGATATTACACTTTCACACTACGCTAAGTAGACTTCATATCGGGTCCTTTGAAAAGATATTCCTCAATAGAACGGATTTACCCTTTTAATTCCGAAATAATATGCTTTGTTCTGTGATAGCTTTTGACACTTTTAAAACCCACTGTATAGACAAGTTCCTCCTCCTCAAAGCCTTTATAATAAGGATCCGATCGAAGAGCTTCAATTTCGTGCATCCGATAAGTATTTATAAATGTACTGAAATTCATACCATAATACTGATTGATAAAATTTGACAGATAGGTTCGGTTGGTCCCTAATGGTGCCATAAGATCTGTAATTTTAAGATCATGACTTAAGTAAGGTTTTTCAGCATCCATATATTCTTCAAAGACCACGGGATCAATGGGATTACCTGCGATATTGTCGTCCGAAATCTTATCTTTTTCTTGAAATATAATATCTTCGGTTAACAGCAAAAAATTCTTGGAGAAAATATTGCAACATAAAATACTATTAAATATAACGATCAAAGTCAATCTGATGACTATTGTCACATAATCAAAAAGACTGCCAACGACAGAAAAATAATGAACGAAAGTAATAGGAAACAAAATAATCAGGCAAAAAAGTATCTTATATAACCAAGCTAGGGACGAAGTACCTATATCAGCAGAGTATTCTTTGATCTTTTTTCTATAAGTAAATACTCGATGGAGGGATAGAATGATATAAAAAGAACTAAAAATTAGCCTAAAAAAAGGTGTCAGTTTTGCCAAAAATAAGACAAACGATTTATATTCAGGATAAGCATCCATTCCACCTTTTAGAGAACCAAAAATGTTACGAGAAATTATAACGATACAGACACTAGTTAGTAGAAAGAAAAAGACAGGGATGCCATAATGCCAAAAATTGAATTCTTCTGCTTTGCGTAAACGAGTGATTTTAAAAATAATATGATATAATAATACAGGAATAAGCAGCATACTAAAATAATACACCGGAATTACATAATTAGAGAGATCTTTGTAATGAATAAAAAATAAAATAGTTATACTGTAAACTATCTCAATACAGTAAAAAATAACTAATAAAAAGGACAGCCTTTTAGTAAAAACATCATGTTTATTAAAATACAAATTTATAAACAACAAAATAAGACAATACAGAGCAGAAAAAATCGGCAATGCAAAAGCCAATACTTGTGCTAATAAGTTTAAATCCATCATTCTGAATATTTATCGTTTTTATGTTTTTCTTCAAGTTTCTTCTTAACCCGCCAATAATTACGTAGGCTGCCAAATCCTGCCATCGTAATGAGTGTCTGCAAATCTTTCTCCTTATGGTCCGGATCTTCCATCAAAGAATCTAACTCCCTAAGCCGCCACATATTGATGTAATTACTAAAATTAACACCATAAGCAACATTTACAAACTTGGAGAAATAAGCTCTATTTGTATTAAAAATCTTCACCATTTGCTCCATCTTGAGATCAGGGTCAAGGAATGGTTTATTTTCTCGAAAATAGGAGTCTAATTGTGCTTGCGAAAGAATTGAAGTCGCTTCCTCTTTCACTTCAATTATGTTATCCTTTTCCTCCGATATACTAACTTGAACATCATTTTCAATCCGGCCTGAAGGCATCAAAATTTTATTTATCTGCAAATAGGTCTTTTTTAAAACGTAATTCCTTTGCAACAAATTATAAGTTAAGATTAGATGTTGCACAGGGATAAACAAGGCATATAATAAATTGTTATACGACGTGAATGAATACAACCCTATAAATGTTATCAGAAGCAATATTCTAAAAAACAGTACGTAATTCAACCATTTAATTTTGCTCCAATCCTCGTACCTCCCCTCTGACATTAACTTGGTATAGCTATCATAAAGGTGTCGGATCATTAAATAGGTATAATACACCGAATACAGTGCTACCGAAATGAAAAGATATGGTATAAAAAAATTAAAGACATCATTATGTGAGGAAAAAAAAGATAATGAACTAAAAAAGAATAAACTAACCGCAAAACTAAGCAGAAACGGAATCACATAATGGTATCCACCTATTCTCTTTTGCTCGCCCATAGATGTGATAATTACAATTACATGAAAGAATACGACCTGCATGAGATGGAGGTTGAATGCGACAAAAGGAAGAATATATTGAAATGAACTACCAGGAACCTGAACCATTAAATTAAAGATCCAGTTAAAAATCATCTGACAGAAATAGATCAATAACAGTCTTTTAAGATATCGTTCGATAGATAAAATTCGATCTCCGTATGCAAATAGCAAAAAAAGTATACAAATGACAGACGATGCGACTGGGGTTGCGGCAATTATGATTTGGTAAAGTTCATTCATAGGAGACCAATAATATTACTTTTCGAGATAAATGACTATAATTAAAATGCGCAAATTAGAAGGGTACTTTTATAATAGTATATAAATTTATTCATTTTCACTCACAAGTGTATACAAGGAACAAAATATTTCAGTCATACAACTTATATGCAATTCTTTCAATTGAAATCCCATAATATCCTTTGAAAATAGGGAAGACTCATAAAAGTCTTACTTAACAGAGATTATGCAAATTCAATCTCAAACGCATAATGATTTGTCTTGGCGGGATTATCTATTTTGAGTTGCTTCATATTGTTGAATACAATCTGTTCTACTCTTTCGATCAATATCCTATCATTTATATTCTTTGAAATATAATCTGCTGCGCCTAATTTCAGCGCGCTGCTAATCTTGTCTCCGTCTAGATCATCCGTATACATAATAATCTGACTGTTGGGATACAATTTCTTTAGATGTGGGATACTATCGATACCATTCATAAAAGGCATATTAACATCCACTAAAAAAACATCCGGATCTTCAAATTTAGCTTTGAATGATTCCATGCCAACTGGAGAAGATGCTTCTAACACTATTTCAAATTTTGGATTCGTGTGTTGGGATAGCTTCGCCCGTGTAAGAAATCTAATGATTGAAGAATCATCGATAAGACCTATTTTAATTGTTTCAGTGTACATAATTTTTTACTTTACGTGATTTCTACAAAAATCAAGATTACCGATTATCATAATATTACTTTTGATAAAATGGTTAGTGACACATTGTCAATAGTATGTTTTTACCTCAAATCTTACACACTGAGAAATTGTCATTACTATTATTGCATATGCTATAAAATACTGAAAAGTTAAAAACAGCTTATAAACTTTTTTAATAAACTTAATAGGCTTAATTTCTCATTAATACATTTTTTAAAGTTGCCTATACAACATTAAGAATCACCTCTTCTAGTTGTTAATTGACTAATCAATCATATTTCCCTAACAGCACCTGAAAAGTCAGTAATTGCTCACTTATCTTACATTAAACCAGATTTATCTTTTGAAGGCCAATTCCATAATAGGAATTTGGGTAATTAAGATTTTAACTTTTATTACAAAAGTGACTTAGCTACAAAAATTTACTATTCGTCATATCTGAAAAGACCAGTATCTCGCCTGTTATTTTCTTTGGGAAACATTCAAAAAAATAAATACAAAACATTATACAAAATGCCTTCTATTTTTTACAGAATAGCTGTCATGGGAATAATTATCTATTTAATTTGCATTACATTGAAATAATATCTCACTGTTAATCAATCCTATATATAGACAAATACTATAACAGTAATGATAGGCAAGCTGTTCACAACGCTGTTTATTTTAAACTCAAAGACTACTCAATCAAAGAAAGGAAAAACGTTATGTTTAGAAACAAAATTGATCTATATTTTCAAAATCTTGATGAAAAATGGAGAAATCTATCTTACAGAGAACGGATAGGTTATACAATATTTGGCTATTCTGCATATGTGTTTTTAATCGTTGTTTTGATTTTTTACACAATTGTTGCGATATATCATTTACTCGATCACCAAGTGGTAAATAGATATTCGGGAAACCCATCCATTAAAAAAGTGGATGTTTCACATATAATAACGAGGGACGTCGCTAAAGACGAAACAAACACCTCAAAAATAAAATAACAGGGAGAACAAAAGTATACGCAGTTTTTTTTCAACTTGCACATAACCCGCAACAACTGTACTCACAGTCATCCCATACCTTCTGGTTTCAATATCCTGTATATCACTATCCGATCAGGATGGCTATCCTCACAGATTTCAAATAAATTTTACATTAGAGATATGAAAAGATTATACATTTTTTTCTTAACGATTATACTTTGTTTTTGTTCAACTTTCAGTGCGATATATGCACAAGAAAATGATTCGATCAATAAAAAAGAACTTGGTCTAAGTACTCTGCTAAATGATATCCGACAGCAGCAGATTAATGATTCGCTTGAGCGTATCAAGCTCCAGCATGAAATCGCCAGCCTCAAAAGCCTCAACAGCCGTAAGAAAGAAAATCTAAAACAGCAACTTAACGAGTTTGACGAAGAGAATAACATGCGTAAGCAACAGTTAAAAATCCGGGTCGATTCGATCAAAAAAAATACCAAGTCTTACGCCGTAGCACCATTTAATGACACGCTCTTTTATGTGTATAATAAGTTAGGGGCGTCTCTGGCCAAGGATCGTGCCTACAATGTGGTCAATAGAATTCGTAACCTCTATGAAGATGACTTTGTAAAAGTTGATTCTTTCAAAATCGAAAACAATGAAATCAGTGCAGACATTGTTTACAAAGACCTGATCATCACCTCTATAACAGAACTGGATGCACTACTTGAAGGAAAAAGTAAAGATGAGATTGCAGCACAATATCTCAAGCGTATCCAAGAGGCTATCAATCAGGAACGAGCAGATAATAGCATTAGCAAAATGCTGATGCGAACTGGACTTGTCCTCTTGATTCTCTTTACATTTTCGATTTTGGTGTTTTTGATCAACAAATTGAGAAAATATGGAACTAAACGACTTTTAACTGAACGTACAGAACGGATCAAAGACGTGAAAATCAAAAATTATGTATTGATAACTTCTGTTCAGAAGACTCGTATATTCATTAACATCATCAATATTGCATACTGGGGACTAATCATGCTGATTGCTTTTATTATGCTTCCTCTCGTTTTCAGTATCTTCCCTTTTACGCAGAGTTGGGCCTCAAATCTTATTGGTCTTTTTACAAAACCTTTGAAAAAGACAGCTATGGCCATTTGGGATTATATTCCAAATCTGACCACAGTTTTCGTTATCCTATTCGTAATGCGTTATGTGGTACGGTTTGTAAGATATATTTTTAACGAGATTGACAAAGGTAAACTGGAGGTAAATGGCTTTCATCGTGAATTTGCTATGCCGACATTCAACATTATCCGCTTTCTACTTCAAGCCTTCACATTGGTACTTTTATTTCCCTATCTTCCTGGAGCGAATTCAGACATCTTTAAAGGAATATCTGTTTTTATTGGGGTATTATTCTCACTAGGATCTTCTTCTGCCATTTCAAATATTATCGCTGGTCTGGTTATTACCTATATGCGTCCTTTCCGTATCGGCGACCGCATTACAATTGCCGATAAGACCGGTATCGTCATTGAAAAGTCTCCATTGGTAACCCGGTTACGCACGATTAAAAATGAGGAAATCACGATTCCAAATTCCTCCATCCTATCAGGCAATACCGTCAATTATTCGACCTTTTCAGAAGAAGGAATATGTTTTCAGGTTGAACTCACAGTGGGGTATGAAGAACCTTGGCAACGTATACACGAATTACTACTTAAAATTCCACCACGTATTGCACGTGTAAATCAATTTCCCGAGCCATTTGTATTGCAAAAAAAACTCGATGACTTTTATGTTCTTTATGAACTGAATGTTTACATTTCCAAATCAGGCGAAATTGACCTAGCCAAGTCTGAAATCTATCAGCTTATTCTCAATGACTTCCTAGCTGAAGGTATCGAAATGAATGGTCCGCACCTCTTTTCAAAAGTAGATTATGTACCGCAATATCAAGATAAAAGTACGAACACATTGAACAACGATTGATTCAATACCGAGATGGACGTAAATATCATTTAACAATTGTAGGAATCAGTTTATTCTTTTTTCAGGAAATCAGTGTAGGCTAATTTAATTCCTTCGCGAAGATTGATTTTATGTTTCCAGCCTAAGGCGTGTAATTTGGATACGTCCATCAATTTGCGTGGTGTTCCATCCGGTTTACTGCTATCGAAAGAGATATTTCCTTCATATCCTATAACTTCTTTAATGAGTTCTGCAAGATCCTTTATACTGAGATCTTCACCGACGCCAATATTGACAAATTGTTTTTCGTTATAATTATTCATCAAAAATACGCAGGCATCAGCCAAGTCATCCGAGAAAAGAAATTCCCTTAAGGGGGTCCCGGTACCCCAGATAACAACTTCATCCAAGTTATTGACTTTTGCCTCATGGAATCTTCTGATCAAGGCTGGTAAGACGTGGGAGTTTTGAGGATGATAATTATCGTTGATGCCATACAGATTGGTCGGCATGACTGATATGAAATTACAACCGTATTGGTCGCGGAAAGCTTCTACCATTTTAATACCGGCAATTTTGGCGATGGCATAAGGCTCATTCGTAGATTCCAATGTACCGGTCAACAATAAGTCTTCGTTTAAAGGTTGTGGCGCCATCTTGGGATAAATGCAACTTGAACCTAAGAACATCAGCTTTTTGACCTCATTATCGTAGGCGGATTTAATCACATTACCCTGTATCGCCATATTTTCGTAGATAAAATCTGCGCGATAGGTATTGTTCGCCATGATTCCACCGACTTTAGCCGCAGCCAAGAATACATAGTCAGGTTTTTCTTCGTCGAAAAAATCGGCAACTGCCTGTTGATTGCGCAAATCTAGTTCCTGCGACGTACGGGTCACGATGTTATTGTATCCAAGTTCTATTAATTTGCGATGTATTGCCGATCCTGCCATTCCTCGATGGCCTGCTACGTAAATTTTAGCGTCTTTTTCCACGATATGTTACTGATTCCTGCAAACTTAGATAAATTGCTTTTTATATGCAATATAATTTGCCCTTATAAAAGCAATTGATCGCTGTGCTCGCAGTCCTCAAAATTTGCTTTTTTCTTTTGTGTACCACATATGGTATATCCACTAAATACTTAAGTCGCTAAAATAGCATCACAGGATTCAACTTTGATCATCCCTTGCGTCGCTGTCATTTCTGACCATAACCAATTGAAATAGGCTATCACCTGCTTAGCGGGGATCATTGTTCTGTCCGCCGTCGTATGTCCATCAGAAACTACGGTGATAAAATAATCTCTTGTTAGCGCTGATTTTATCGTGGCATCCACACAGAAATCTGTCGCACATCCGGTCACGATCAGTTCCTTCACTCCCCTACTCTTCAATATCGTCTGAAGATCAGTTTTATAAAATGAATTATTCGTTGTCTTAGAAACAAATATATCTTCAGGACCTCTGATCAATTCAGGCAATAAAGACCAATCTTCTGTACCAGGAAGGAAGCTGTTCTCCTTTGTGCCATCATGTTGTATAAAAATAACTGGGTCACCGCTCTTTCTAAACTGTTGAGATAGTTCGTTGATCCGATCAATGACACCAAAGGTATCATACCGCAGCGTATAGGGCTTAAAACTGCCCTGTTGCATATCTATAATTAATAAGGCCTTCATCCTAAACTCACTTAACGATAATTTGATGGATAAATATAACAAATGTTCATTATCAAACAGCACATTAGACCACAAACGAGATGCAATGCGTTATATATGCGGTTCTATTTCTTATCCTATGCCAAGTCGGTCGAAGAACAAATCTGTTAGATTTGTAAGACTGTAAATGATCAAAATTCAGATGGAATGAAATAGAGGAGTATCAATTATAGGCGATACTGAAAAAGAAAAAAATAACCAAAAAATATAAAGCTATGCAAAAGATAATTCCAAACCTATGGTTTGACAGCAACGCACAGGAAGCCGCAGAATATTATCTATCGGTTTTCAAAGATGGAAAAATAATCAATATTACTTATTACCCAAATTCAGAAGCCGAAGGACTGGCTGATTTCCAGAAGGATTTTGCCGGAAAAGTGCTTACCGTAGAGTTTGAGATTTTGGGAATGCGCCTTATCGGGATCAATGCAGGACCGATATTCAAATTTAACGAGGCTATTTCGTTGATGATCCCCTGTAGAGACCAGACTGAAATAGACTACTACTGGGAAGCACTTACATCAGGCGGAGGACAGGAGAGTGTCTGTGGATGGCTGAAAGACAAATACGGATTAAGCTGGCAGGTTTCGCCTGAAAATTGGGAGGAACTGAACAAAAGACCAGGCGCATTCAAAAAAATGATGGGAATGAAAAAGATCATTATTGCCGATTTCTAAAAACAAATTGATTATCGGCTTTAAGATCAATATGCTTTATACACCAAATTCCGATGCTGGTCGATCACAGTAAATTAAAGGAAATCTTGAAGACAAAAAAAGAAGCCGTATCCCAGAAATTGGATACGGCATTTAAAACGACCTTTTTTAAGTTAACGCATAAATATTTGTATTGGATATAATGATGACATATGCATTAGCATAACGATCAATTACCAAAAATCTTGGTTAATTCTTGATGTAGAAATTCACCTTTGAGATTAATCGCCACGATATTTCCTTTAGGATCTACCAAATAGTTTTGTGGAACAGCACGAACCCCATATAATACGGCAGCCTCATTGCTCCAACCTTTTAAATCAGCGACATGAATCCAAGGTAAACCATCGTCTTTGATCGCTTTTAACCAAGCGCTTTTTCCCTTCGTATCGTCCAAGGATACCGCAAGAACCTCCAGACCTTTACTTTTATATTTATTGTATGCTTTTAGTAAATTCGGATTTTCAGCGCGGCAAGGACTGCACCAGCTCGCCCAAAAGTCAACCAGTACATATTGTCCTTTGAAATCCGACACCTTGACCAATTTACCTTGGGTATCAGGCTGTGAGAAATCAGGTGCCTTATTACCGATCTTAACACTTCTCTCGGCCAGAAAGCGTGCTTCTAGCTGTCTAGCATTTGTCAACTGCCGTACCTCCTTGGATAGCTTCAAAAATATAGGTTCGATTTCACTCAACTTGCGCTTATTGGCTGCATCAATAAGAGCGTCCACCGCAAAGATTGAATTTGGATTTTTTGAAGCAAAAGCAAGTTCCTTTACCCTACGTGCCTCAAATCGAGCTTCAAACTTCTCGTGAATGGCCTTATATTGATCATTTGCATCCGGAGCATCTTTATTCACCGCAGCAAAAGCTTTGTTTCCTGCATCGATAACATCCATAAAGCCTCCGCCAATCTCGTTCAAATAGGCAACATACTCATCATGCAAAGGAGATCCCTTGATCGAGGCAGTTCTTAAAGAATCCTTAATCGCAATAGTATAATTTTCATTACCCAAATAAAAATAAAGGCGATCACCGATATTTTGCGCGATCAATTTGCCTTTTCCATCCTTGTCAAAGACCATTCGCGAATACGAAGGTTCCTCCACAACTCCCTTAAAATTAAATTTCCCATCTATGATCGCAGACGAGTCCGACGCAGGAAAACCATCTTTTGTATAATCCAAATACACTTTTTTACCATTGAATGCCTTCGGTGCATTTCCTATGATTTGGAAGTTTGCCTGTTGTGCAAATGAAAACATTGGCGAAAAGGCCAGGGCTAAAGCTACTATTTTAAAATTTTTCATATTTTCTTATAATTAGATTTGATTGCTATTCCTATTTATTTACGCCAGGTCATATCTACAGGGTTTCCTGGTATACCATCGATTTTTTTGATAAGCTCGCCAGTTTTCCCTACTTGGATATCTAGATAATAGAGTGTTCCAGCTGATCCCACAATCAAGGTATTCTCATCATCCTCCAATTTGAGCATAGTGACATCACCCTTGATATCTGTTTTTAATACCTGCACTTGTTCACTCAAAGGATTATAGCGAAAAACTTGATTTTGCGCTGCCACGTAAATATAACCGCTACGACTTGCCAGCATTTTCGTTTCAGCGGTAATCCACTCTGGTCGTACAAAAAGCCGTTTATGCCCCGATGTGAAGTTAAACGGACCAGCAAAGTTCGCATTGAACATCAACTCGTAGATCTGACCAGTGGCATTTCTCACATAAGCATAAGTATCCGCATTATTGATCTGAACCAGTTGTAACAAGTCCATACCGACATTAGTAGGATTAAAAACATCTGAATTAATAGCACTATACTGCGTTCCAAAATACATCGGTGAACCATAGAGATTAATGCGAACAAATTGCTTTTTATTTTTCTCAAAGGCAATTACAGTAAAATTATTATTGGCGGCCGAAAGTACAAATTTCGACGCCAGATCATATTCGCCATCTGCATACGTACCAAACATACCATAGGTGGCCGACTGATCCCATGTTGTTGTAGCCCCACCATAGAATTTGTCATTGATTATGCCCAATAGAATACCTTGTGGATGGGCTTGAAGACTCCCTACGTTAATGGTGGGCGGAGCTAAAAAGAAATTATCAAATAAGGTCCCTGGTTTTAGACTCTCCTTTTTTAACGTATTGACATTCAATCTAACTCCTGCTTGTTTTGAAATAATCCAATAACCTAAGGGCGTATTGCCCGTAAATTGATTCTTTACATAGTGCAACTGCAAGGGATCTACCGGTAGAGGTTGGCCATTAATGGCCTCATAAATATTAGCTTGCACACTGTTGTCAGGTTTAATGAAAGATAGCTTACCAGCACCCTGATCTTGCGACAATACTAAAGAACCCCGAGAAAACTCCGTAACCCCCTGAATTTTAAACGGGTAAAAATATTTCATTCCATTAGCTTTGTTTGTTACGGTAAGTCGAGCTGTATAACGTTTTGCTTCTAAACCAAAAACTATCCGTAGCGCATTCCCTTTATAATGGTTCGCTTCTGGTACAAGGGCCTCCGGCACATCAATACGCCAGTCACATTCCAAATCTTCGGTAGCTATTCCCGTAATTTTGGGCTGTACAATTAGACTATCGCCAGTCATTGCTTCGTAGAGTGTATCCAGATTTTGTAATACTGGCGACTCAGGCATATCGATAACATAATTTCCTTTGTCCTTATAACAGGCACCTAACACCGTCAACACGACAATGCTCATGATCAATTTTTTCATTTTATCTAAGCTCCTTTCCTGATTCATCAATAAAGAAAAATTTACCCACTCCAGTATTTTTTTTCAACAGAATTGGCCGATTGGGATTGTCCTTATGGTAGAAGATATAGCTCTGACCATTATCTTTGCTTTCCAATACATAGCCCTTTTCGGGATGATCCGCTACCCATTTAAAAGGATCATTAAGCATAATGGTCAACAAGTTGGCAAAATATAGATTCTTTGGAGCATCCAATCCATCGGTGGATAGTTGCCGTTGTTCCGTCGCTATGAAAAATAGCTGGTGCCTTACTCGGGAATATTCACCTAATGGCGACCAACTATCCCACCAATTTGGTTTTTCCAATTGTGCCGAAAGAATAATATACGTTCGTATTAGCCGTGGATCATCAATACCAAAATCTGGGCTCGCTTTCAATTTTAAAATAAGCGACACCGATTTTTCTTCTAAATCTCTCGTATTGTGAATAATTAATGGGACGTAGCCCGTTCCTTGATCTGCCTCCAAAGGATATTCCGCCGACAATGCTTCATAATGTTCATTGCTGCGAGCCGTGGAAGAATCTTCCTCCACGTAAGCCTGAAAATGGCGTTGATTGCCCATTCGATTGCCCATTAACCGAACAGGGATGTAGAGTGTATCCGATGCTCTAGTCATTTCATAGGCAAAAGTATATACGATGCTATCTCGTGCTTGCTCAGTGAGATCGAAATAAACATTGGCATCTGCGTTATAGGTCTTGAGTTCTGTTTTCTGACAAGAGAAGAACAGACAAAAAACAAATGCAAGCAGTATATAACTATTTTTTTTCATACTTTTTCTATATTAGCGTTCTCCATAAGTTATTTCATCACTCGGCAATGGCCACACAAAGATTTTTTGATTTGCTGGAATAACAGTGCCTTTTTCTCCAGTAATAGGAGCGTTTAAACGCTTGTAAGCGTAGAAGAGCTGCCCTTCGGCATACATCTCCTTGCGGTATTCCTTTAGTAGTTCCGTGCGGAATTTTATTGCCGTTGATACATCAGCAGGTTCTCCTATACCCCGCTGTATACGCACCTGATTCAGATATTCTGCCGCTAAAGTCGGATTGCTTTCATAGTTGCATTCCGCAGCAATATAATAGAGTTCACTGAACCGTATCGCCGGCGCCATGAGATAATGTAGGTTTGCCTCAAAATCGTCACTGAATGTATTTCTATTATATTTTACCAATGAATTTACAGCTGTAGTACCCACACTGATTGTGGAAAACCATTGTGTGTAACGTAGATCGCCTCCGCCATTTCCACCAACATCATATATTGTCCGTCCTTCCTCTTTGTCGAGATTCATTCGGCCTGAGCCAAACCACTCTTGGTTATACTCTCTATTCATACCTGGAATGTACCAGCCAAATAATAGCTCTTTATATAAAATCCGGTCCTTCTTATCCTCCTTTACAGATTGAAAATCAGTACTATTTGTCCAGGGAAACTTTTTGGATGCAATTACTTCCAGTGCATTTGCTAAAGCTTTCGGTTTATCTCCCATATAGAGATAGACCCGGGCTAGAGTACCACATACCGCATAATAATTCAGCCGATGTCTCCTATTTTGCAAAAAGAGACTGCTACTGCTCAATTCCGAGTTCGCCAACGTGTCCCTTTCTGTTGGATACCCTATTACATAAGAAGCCGCGCGTATTGGATCTACCTTTAATAAATCTTTCGCGATCGTCAGATCTGCAATGACAGAATCCAGCACTGCGGACACTTTGCTCAAGGGCGTCGTTTTATTTGAATATTTTGTGACATAGGGGATTGCATCTGCCTGCGCATTCACGATAGGTGCTGGAGCAAACAAACGTAAGGCGTCGAAATGAAGAAACGCACGCAAAGCCAGCGCCTCACCCTTGATCAAAGCATAGTTGTCTCCAACAAACAGATTTCTTTTTCCATCGATTTCGGCTAATAAGAGATTAGCATTCACTATCCCATGATATAAACCTTTCCAAATATTGTCTTTGCGATCTTTAAAGTCGCCGTCATCGTATAAAAATCGTGCGGTCTTCTGATAACGAAGAGGATCATTGTTTGGAATGGTATAATTCTGCACCAGGACTTCAGGTGTGCCAATTGTCAATTCTTTACCGTACAGATCGCCGTTAGCACAGCGGGTATAGATTCCCAATAGTGCTTCCTTAAAACCATCCTCCGTAGTAAAGAGCCGGTCCTTTTCGACCTCACTCTGGGGCTGTATATCCAGCCACTTCTGGCAGGAAAACAGACAGATACTGCAAAGTAAAATGATAAATATATTTTTCTTTTTCATATGTTAGTTCGTTTGTATCAAGTAATTTTCACGAGTAAGATTGTTATCAATCTACATTCTTGGCCTTAACAAACCCTATTTAAATCTAGCCTGTAATGTTAAGGTCACTGATCGTGCAAAAGGATAGTTAATGCCCCGCTCCTCCTTGACATTAGACCAGCGAAAAATATCATTGCCGATCAGGCCTACGCGCAAACTCGCCAGCGCCAAGCGATTGGCAAAAGCTTGATTCGCATCGTAAGAGATATTCAGGGATTGCAGTGTTAATAGATTGTCTGGCATCACAAAACGAGAAGATAACTCGCTTCGTCCCAAATCCTCAATACTCTTAAAAAACGTGTGATCTCCCGGATTTTTCCATCGTTCCTCAAGTACTCTGGCATCCACATTGTAACGGGGGTCTGCATTTTCCACGCGATCTACGAGGGTCTGGTTATAGGTTTTGCCCCCCATACGCGTTTGGAAATATGCGACCAACATCCACTGCTGGTAACGTAAGGTACCCCCGAAAGACCCCTCCATTTTTGGCGTAGCTACTCCAACTACCGCGATATCCCGTGGATCCCAGGTATAGGTCAGGCTACCATCTCGTTTCACAAAGACTTCCCGTCCGCTTTCAGGATCTATACCCAAAGATGGAACTGCGTAAATGGCATCCATTGACTGCCCTTCCTCATAACGCAATAAGGGTACAGCTTTAAATTCATCTTTCTGCTGCTCCTCATCTGCGCGTTCATTGTAACTTTTCAATGCATTGGAAATACGCACAATCTTATTGCGATTCTGTACCAGATTAGCCAGCAAGCTCAATGTCCATTTCTCACTTTTGATCGCCTGCCAATTGACCCCGAGCTCGATTCCCTTATTCTCCATATCGCCCAGATTTTCCTTATAGGAACCAAATCCTGTTGAAGGAGCAATATTGATGTCGGCCAAAATATCTTTCGTGATTTTACTATAGTTACGCAATGAAAACGTTAATTTGTTACTCCAAAAGCCGATATCTACACCCAAGTCCACCGATTGCGTCCTTTGCCAAGCAAGGTTCTCATTGCCATAATTACGTACTGTACTTCCCAATCCCGACGAGTACCAATTGTTTTTATCATAAGAATAAGTAACGCGCGACATATAAGGGTCAAATTGAACCGAACCCGTCAAACCAACAGTTGCACGAAGGCGTAGCTGACTAATTACCTTTGTGGCAAACCATTTTTCATTGTGCATATTCCAGCCGATTCCCGTCGACCAAAAAGGCGCAGTCCGCTTATTTGCGCCAAACTTTGACGAACCGTCGATGCGTAAGGTCGCATCAAAAAGATAGCGGTTGTCATAACTATAATTACCACTTAAGAAAGAACCAAATAAACGCGAAGCGCCCACATTCGTTTCCGGACTTTTTCCTTCTTCATAACCTTTCGCAAAACCAATATCAGTAAAACGGTCATTCGGAAAACCAACCGCTTTGAAGTAGCGTTCATCATAACTCTCCGTTCTTATATTGGCACCGGCGATCATATTGAAATAGTGCTTCCCAATATTCCGGTCCCAATTCAAACGTACATTCCCATCCCAATACAACTCGTTATTGCTATAACTTCCATAGCTTCCTCTTTCATCTGCCCTAGAAGTTTCGTAGGAATAAAATTCGTTAGACAAAGGCGAGCGGAAATCGTCACCCGTATTCATCCGTTTCAACAAAGAAAGCAATCCCCGAAGGCGCAGCCCCTTACCGAGATCAACGTCAGCTGAAAGGTTATTCAATAATTCGGTATAGCCCGATTTGTTATAGCTGCTCAATGTTGCATCATAAGCAGGATTTAGCACATATTCCTCATTTCTATTTCCTGAAGGATCTACCCTGATCCAACGATCCGACAATTGTGTGATATTACCCTGATCGTCTTTCAGTCTATAATAAGGATTCATTTTAACAAAATTTTCAAAACTACCATAAGGAGATTCACGCCCATCGACGACAGTAATGGAGAGCTCATTTTGAAAACGGATTTTATTTTTTGGATTGTAACTAAAATTTAATCCTCCGGAATACTGGTTTCTGCCGGAACCTTTCATCACCCCTGGACGCGTTTGGTAACGCATATCCACGCCATAGCGAAAAGTTTGTGCACCACCTTCCAAGAAAACACCATGTTTTTGCCCAATTGCTGTACGTACCGGTTGCGATAGCCAATAGGTATCTATTCCGCCAAGCACATTTGCTAGTTTATGATAATATAGTTCGTCCAATACATCCTGCGATTGACGTTGTTTCTGACCATCATAAAGCCCGGCAAGCTTCTCATAAGCAAGCTTATCCGTTGCATTTAATAGATTATACCCTGACAAATCTGGCATATTTACATTCGTTTCATGCGTGTATGTAACCTGCAATTTACCTTCTTTGGGAGCCTTGGTAACGATTACCATTACCCCATTGGCTGCACGCGAACCGTAGATAGCACTCGCTGCTGCATCTTTCAGCGTGGTGACACTCTCAATGCGTGTCATATCCAGATCCATTACTTTTTCTAGGCTCACTTCAAAACCATCCAAGATAAAAGCAGGTAAATTCATCGTCGTCGTGACATTATCACGCCGTAGCACATCCGTGCTTCCACTAGGTAATGCCGAGGATCCACGCACATTAATATTAGGCAGCGCATTCGGGTTGGAACCGGCTAAGTTATTAGGTAATATCTTAAAAGATGGATCGAACACCTGCATGGCCTGCAGCACGTTCTGCGGATTGACCTGCCGCAATTCATCGCCACTTTTGGTAATGGCGGTCCCCGTGTAGGAATCTTTTTTCAGCGTTTGATAACCCGTGACGACAACCTGATCCAAGGCATTCGCCTCTTCATCCATCTGTATCGAATAATCTTCCTTGTTCTCGGCTATTTTGAGTATAAAATCTTTGTAGCCGACCATACTCATTGTAAGCGGTTGCATATTCCCAACGACTGAAAATCGACCATCCTTATCGGCGACGGCAATTGCACTGCCCCCCTGAGCAATATTGACTCCGTATAGTGGCTTACGGTCTTTTCCGAAGATCTGACCCCGGATTTGTATTTGGGATGATTTTTCAGTCGTAGGGGCAGCCTTCTGTTCATTCTTGCGCGCGCTTACCTTCTTTTCCAAAAAGATCGTTTTCGATTCAATCGTATATCCGATCTCCTGAGTCGTCAAAATTTTGTCCAAGAATAGTTTAAGCGGCATTTTGTCGGCTTTGATTGAAATTGGCCGAGCCGCCTCCAATATCTTTTTAGCACCGAGAACTTCATAGTTCGTCTGAAGTTTGATTGCCTGGAGCACGTCCACAAGGGGAACATTATGCCCAGTATAGGTTACTGTTTGTGCGTTGACCCGATGGCTAAGCTGGAGTAGGAAAGCAAAAAATAGCCATAAAAAGGGTTTGGTCGCTTGTGAAAAACAACTTACTTTCATTAATTTTAGTTAGTTTAGTTAGGTTAGATTGCGGGATCTACTGTCCAATTTATTAATTCATATTCGTGATGTTATGTAATATTTTCTTCGTTACTTTCCTCCTTTCTATATTTTTAGGTTTATTTTTTTTCAATAATAAGTTTTCCATCATCTGTTAGCTGATAGGACAAGTCCTGATCTTTCAATATTTTTAATATCGTAGACAATTTACTTGTCCTGAATGTTCCTCCGAAAAATGCAACGTCAGGTATCTCGCCCTTATAAACGACATCAATAGCATACCATTGGGATAACTCATCCATAACTTCCCGGAGCGACTTTCCGTCAAAGTTAAATTTACCATATACCCAAGCCATTTCCTGCTGCACATTTACGGTACGCTTGGAGAAACTCGCCCCATTATTGATTGCCTGGTCTCCAGGTAGTAAGGTTAGTTGTCGATCTTTCAATCGCTGCCTTACGCCCACCTTTCCCTCTAGCAATGTTGTTTTCGTTGCAGCTGATGTTTCGTAAGCATTTATGTTAAAATGTGTTCCTAACACCAGGACCTGTTGATTTTTGGTATGGACGACAAAAGGTTGATCTTTACGTTTGGCAACCTCAAAGTAAGCTTCTCCTGTCAGCGTTACCTCGCGTTTGTCTTTTGCAAAAACGGTTGGGTATGTGAGCACTGTCCCAGCATTCAACTTGACAGTCGTACCATCAGGCAGTGTCACATCATAGGTGCCACCCCGTGGGGTTTCTATTGTGGCGGAGACCGCTGCATTGATTGTCGCCACCTGGTAACCATCATTGTATCGTATTCCACTGCTATCAATAACAACCTGACTTTCACCCTTATTCAACTGATACTGTCGACCATCCGAAAATTTGATAATCGCTTGATTTGAAGCGGGCAGCCGATCGTTTACCATTGCCGTCTGCGCATCCATATGCTGACCTTCATCCTTATTCCAATACCAAATGCCAGCAATAGTGAAGATGACACTTGCCGCAGCAACAAAGGGCCATAGCCTTTTCAAAACAACGACGGTTTTCTTTTTAGTTTGGAACTGGATTTTGGACTTCAAGGAATCGAAATTACGTTGTTTCTCAAAATACTGAAGACCTATATAAGCTTGGCGTTGCTTTTGTCCATCCTGGAAACGTCTATAGATCTCCTTATTGCGCTCCGATTGGTTTAGCCAGCTGTCGAGGATCCTTCGGTCTTCGACTGTTAGTGTCCCCTGCATTTCTTTTAGGACCAGTGCACTGATATGGATAAGTTTTTCTTCTTCTAGAGCGTTCATGTTGAGCTATTTCAACAATAGATACCACACCGATTTAAAAAAGTACCAAAGACATTTAAAAAAAATTAAAATTTTCCAAAAAGTACGATTAATGACAGAAGATAATTGAAAGAATCTCGTGTTAAATATTGTCTGAGAAGACTTAACGCACGCATTTTCTGATTTTTCACCGTTTGTATATTGATATTCAAGAGGTCTGCTACTTCCTGATTGCTATTTCCTTCCAGGTAGGTCAGCTGAATAATTTCACGGGCTTTGGGCGGAAGCTTCTGAACGGCATCATACAATTCAGCCATGGCTTCGGCATAAACAATTTCTTGAAGATGGGAGTTTTGATCCTGATGTTGCTGCGCCGCATACACGTCCACACGATTCACTCTGCGCTGGCGTGCGGTCTGATGGTTGAGCCCCACGCGTCGTGTCGTCTGATACAGTGCCGCTTTTAAATGTGCCAAACTCTCAAAATTACGTTTTCCTTGCCATAATCGAATAAACCCCTCCTCAGCGATATCCTCCGCTTCTTTGGTTTCATCCACAAAGCTGGAAGCATATAAACAAATTCGACTGAAATAACGGTTGTATACCTGCGCACAAGCCTGCTCCTCCCCTTTTAGGAAGTCTTCAAGCAGTTCTTTTTCGCTCGTATATTTCATGGATAGATTACTTTAACTAGGTTGATAGTTCCAGTTTATAAAGATAACTAAAAAGAATCGATACTTCCTATCCCAGTGATGCGCATAAATTCGTCCTACTATTTTTACCTCCTATACATTGTACACCATAAAATTTTCAGCAAATGCTGCGATCGCACTTGAGCCAGCAATAATATATTCAGAAGTAACACTAATTCTTGCTTTTCTGGCGGAAATGATACCTATGCCTAACCCGATATCAATTAACCTGATAAACAATGGACATGAAACCTATCTATTCGCTAGCTATTTACCTAGTGTTTTAATTGTTTGGATCTATACTCTTCCTGAATCATTCCTGCAGAAATATATTTATTAGGAGATGCTTTGTAGATTACCTCTGCAAATTCTAACGCATCAGCAATTGAATAAAAAGTATTTATCACGCCAAAAGGCTCATCTGGATCAACCAACGAAAACGCATAGATGTCCAAGAAATCTTCATTTCCTTCGTCAAAGGATTCAAAATAAGTCACAGAAAAGCTTTCGTCGCTTTCCTTATCAATGCTTAACCATTTGAGTATGGTATAATCTGTTTCCTGAACAACACCCAACCATTGCTCCACAGACTTTCCTAGTCTCAATCTGGCTCTGATTTGATCATCCTTTAAATACTGTATCATAAATAAAAACCCAATAAATGAATTTAGTAAATTGCATTATGGAAAAGAAAACATTCTGGCAAATAGAAGAAGTGAGAAAGATATTTATATTGAAAACGTAAACGGTGATGACTATGACAAAATTAATGACAATCGAGGAAAATTTTTAAATTTCTTTATCCTATCCCAAGATATAAAAATTACCAAGAGTATGATTTATCAAGATGAATATGCTCCATTTATAATTGTGGGAGAAGGAGGACGTAACAAAGAAGATAGTATTGAGCGTATTAATTTAAGACTTCTAAGATTTTTAATGCAATTAAAAATAAGCTAAAAAAAGACGAGCTTATTGGTATGGGGGTAGAGGGTGGCTCTGCACTTCATAGTAATTATTTTTATCAAAAAAATCTGGTTGGCAAGAAAACCTTTAAAACAGATTTTTATAATGATAAAGCTCCATTAGTTAATGTAGAATAATTAGGTTCATAAACAAACGATGCAACCAGTGCGATGGTAAATTTTGTAGAATGCGAGCGTTAAAGAATAGTTTCTACTTTAGCGCCAATTATTTTTAGCATCCTCTCAAAGATATGGCTCAATCATATAACAGCCCGCTTAAAATTGCAGAAGATTTCAGGTAGTGGAATAAAAAGGATTTAAGGAAGGGATTTGATAACACTATATTAACATCTAACAAATATTTTTGTAGAAATTTCAAGAGCCCTATGGTGTCAGCAAAAATTATAGATCGTCATATAAACATGTGGTTAAATGGCGATGAAGCAGCATTTAAACACATTTTTGATCATTATTATCCGCGCTTATTGTCTGCTTCATTAAAACCGATCAAAAACCATCAGGATGCCGAAGAACTTGTGATGAATACATTGTTAAAAATCTGGCAGAATAAATATCGGATCGGTCAGATCAATGGTCATTTAACGAATTATCTGTTCGGAATACTGAGACAGGAGATTGCGGGTTTAGCACGAAAGAAAGTTCTCTTGACAACAGATTATGCGGATGTCCCGCTGCAGTTGCTAGGCTCCAATGATCATCCCCAGTTATCGATGAAGGAATTGCAGGCCGGTTATCAGGCTGCATTAGATAAGTTAAGTACCAAACAGCGAGAAATCTTCTTGATGAGCCGCAGTCAATTATTGACACAAAAAGAAATTGCGGAGCAAACAGGCCTCTCGATCCACACAGTAAATAACCACATCAGTTCAGCTTTAAAAATCATTCGTCGGGAATTAAAAGAATACCCTCATATCATCGTCTTAGCCTTTATAACCACACAATCTGTTACAGGACTGTTAAATTAAAATTAATAGATTATTAAGTTTAAAATTAAGCTAGTTATATCTGACCTATTGCACATTCTTATATAAAAAGGCAACAACAAGGCCTTCGGTATATGAGAATAGAACGACCATCACGCAAAGCGCTGATTACATATTTTGAGGGATCAAGTTCCCACGAAGAAGAAAAATTGATTCTTCATTATTTATCGTTGGATATCGATGCGGAATATATAGCATCCTGCATGAAAGAAGCTTGGTCCAACTTAGATGGAGAATCTATGATTCTCTCCGAAAGTCAGCAGATTCGCGCTTGGAATAATTTTCAGCTGCATCAAAAGGAACTGGTTCAATTTTCAGACGAAAGAAAACATAACTGGTTTGTTTACGCTGCCTGCATCGTTTTCCTCATCTTGAGTACAATGGGCATATTCTGGCACCAACAGTTCTCAGAGAAAGAGGCTACTTCTATCGTATATCATGCGGGATTTGGAAAACAGCAAAAAGTACACTTAAAGGACAGTAGTACCGTACTGCTCTTTCCGGGATCCTCCCTAAAAGTTACAGCTGATTTCAACCAAGCAGAAAGAAAAGTTTCATTATCCGGACGGGCATATTTTAAAGTTACACACAACAGCCAAAAGCCGTTTGAAGTACAAGCGGAGCGTTTGACAACAAAAGTATTGGGCACAAGCTTTGAAGTCAATACGGATAGGTTAGACCACCAACAAACAATCACCCTGCATACCGGGAAAGTAAATATTCGTGATAACAAATGCACGCTAGCCAATCTGCATCCAAACCAGCAGCTTATCTATGACCAAAAGAAGCATCTTTTCAGGATAATCAATGTGGATGCATCCCAGACGCTGTCATGGATCAATGGTGAGCTCAGCTATGACCTGGTCCCGCTCCAGCAAATCTGTCTCGATCTTGAGAAATGGTATAATGTCAAGATCGAAATCAAGGACCGTCAGCTAGCCAACAAAAAGATAAGTACAAGCTTCAAAAATACACCAATACAAGAAGTGCTACATATTATTTCCCTTGCGACGGGAATGTCATACACAATAAAAGGAAATCTTATCAAAATCTATTAAAAGAAAGGAGATGAACAAGAGAAACAAATAAAAAAACCGTCCTGTTGACGCAGAACGGTTAAATCTTAGGCTTAATAAACTTCGCCTATTTAACTCAAAATCCGGGATTAAGGCCCATTGAATTTTAAATACAAATGAAAGAAATTTTATTAAAAAAAAGAAAGAAAAAACTGTATATCATTGTACACGTGCTAGTTCTCACGTTATGTCTCTTAAGTTCGTCATCTGTCATGTCCCAAATACTTGAAAAGAGAATTAGATTGTCTACGGGAGACATCAGCGGTTTACAGATTATTACCGCAATAAAGGAACAGGTCCCCGGCGTCCGATTTACTTTTGACGAACAGACAAATTCAAAATTAAAAGGTCATATTGACAACTCTACTTCTTCTTTAACCTTGGAGGAACTGCTTTTATTGATCAAAAAGAAGTTGGGAATCAATTATGAGAATGAGGGTCAAAACATCATCTTCAGTTTGCCTCCAGCTCCCCAAAAACCGGTGCAACAGAAAGGCAATGGTGCTATCAAAGGCCGTATTGTGGAATTTGAGAGCTCACAACCTCTTCCGGGCGCAACAGTCTATATCAAAGAGCTAAAAAAAACGGTGCAAAGTGATCAACAGGGTTATTACCATTTCATAGATCTTCCCTCGGGAACGTATTCATTGCAGGCCTCTTTTATAGGGTTCAGGCCCGAAGTAAGTACCATACGGGTTTCTGCAACAAAGGAAGAAACTTATGACATCAGGCTTCAGGGAGCAAATGTCCTGGACGAAGTCGTCATTACCAATTCGAGAAAAATCAGGACCGCCGTAGCCCATACTTCGGAAAGACAGCTACTCTCAGAAATTAAGAATGCGCAGACGCTGACCAGTGGAATATCGAGTCAGGAGATCAGCAAATCAGCTGATCGAAATGCGGCCGAGGTGGTCAAAAAAATTGCTGGTGTAACAGTGAGAGACAACAAATTTATTATTATCCGAGGGATGAACGAACGCTATAACCTGACTTATCTGAATGGCAATATCGCACCGTCAACCGAACTTTACTCCAGGGCATTTTCATTGGATCTTATTCCAAGCCGCATCATAGACCGAATTTTGGTCTATAAATCACCGGCACCGAACCTCATGGCGGATATGACTGGCGGTGCTGTAAAAATATTTACCAAGGATGCACGGAACATCAAGCATTTTGATCTGGAACTACAGTTGGGAGTCCGCCCCAATACAGCATTTTCTTCACAGTTTCTAACCTATCAGGGGAGTGGAACTGATTTTCTGGGATTTGATAATGGATTACGAAAATTGCCATCTGCAGTACCAGGATATGGAGATTTTACGAAAGCAACTTTGGTTCAGAAGAGTTATGTCGATAACTTCAGTCCATATCTGCAATATGGTCATAAACTTATGCTCCCCATGATGCAATTAACAGCCAACTACTACGATTCATTTAAGCTCGGGTCAAAAAGAGTAAGCATGTTGAGTTCGCTGAGCTATAAAAGTGAGGGGCAGCAATATGCGGTTAATCGTGCCAACAGCTTTTATGGAGGTGATCTCGATAGAACCCATGTGGTCACGCAGGAAAATCAAAGCACGGAAATGGCCCAACTGAATTTATTGCAGAACTTCACTTATGTGATCAAAGACAGCAGCACGCTTATGTTTAAGAATTATTTTTTACAACAAGGTCAAAGCGGCACTGTGGTAAGGACAAGCAAAAATGATCAATACCTCGTCAACGAGCAATCAAATGACCTCGCCTATTTAACTGGGCTGACCTGGAGAGACCGTAGCCCCGGCTTTGATCTACAGGAGCGAAATATCATCTTAAGCTATACGCAGCGGTCGCTATATTCGGGAAATTTTAGCGGCGATCATTATTTGGAAAAAGGAAAGCAGCGATTGGAATGGAACCTGGGTTACACATACAGTATTCAGAAAATCCCCGATCAGCGGGTAATCCGTTTTCAAAGGAACCGTCAAGATGGCGCCAGAGTCATACTGCCCGGCCCGGAAAACCTCAATTGGACTGCGGCTTATCGTTATGTCCCCGGACCTGATGATATTGAAAACAAAGACAATAGCCTGGACCGTGGAATGTTATCAAGGTCCTGGTCGCAAAATACTGAAAATGTCTACAATGGCTCTGTTGATTACACTTACAAATTACAGCCTTGGATTACCCTTAAGGCGGGTACATACCAACAATGGAAATCCAGAAAATTGTTCAGACGGGTCTATACTTTAAACGAAGGAGATTTGAACAGTGCCGGTTATCCGGAAAATCCTGTTATCGGCGGCAATGGAAATTTTATGGATTTTAGTAAAGTGTTCTTTCAGGAACAAGATCTGGGAAAAGTCTGGAGCACGGACTACCTCAGAGATGATGGTAGCGCATTGAAGATATTCGACCGCACCAGTGGCTCCGATGCCTACATCGCGACCGAGCAATTAAATGCTGGTTACGCTGCCATAAGTCTTCTCCCCTTCCACCAAAAATTGGATATCTATGGTGGTTTACGCGTAGAACACAACCGCCAGAAGGTCGCTGGTGCAATTCCACCTGAACGTGTCGGTGACGTGAACAAACCCGTTCTTGTTGATAACAAAAGGACAAACTATCTCCCCTCGCTCAATATAGGCTACCGACCGACCCAACAAATGGTGCTCAGGCTAGCCTATGGACAAACGGTAAATAGACCTGAATTCAGAGAATTATCACCCTATAGTGAGCTCGATTACCTCAACAACCAGACCATTAAAGGTAATAATCTTTTGAAGCCTGCTGAAGTAAAAAACTACGACATGCGGATTGAATGGTATCCGAAAGATAATGTAAATGCCGAAGTACTTAGTGTCGGGGCATTTCACAAAAAGCTGAAATCGCCGATCGAACGGATGATTTATAGAAGTTTGTATTTTGGAGGGCCGGCTACCGTTAGTTTTGGAAATGCAGACCAAGCCACAGTAAAAGGAATAGAGCTTGAAGTACGGAAAAACCTAGGATTTATGTCCAGCAGCTTCTTCAGTAATCTGTCGGTATCCGCCAATATTACCTGGATTAAAAGTGAGGTCAAAAAAAATATAGACACCACAATAAATAAAAATATAAATCCTGGTCTGAATCCCTATTACACGCGTCAATTGCAGGGACAATCCCCATATATCTTTAATGCAGGCCTCTACTACGACAACGCCGGGTCGGGCACAAAAGTAGCATTAAACTGGAATTTAACTGGTCCGAGTATCTATGCCGCAGCCAATGGTTCTGCCTTCAACGTGGATCTTCAGGGTACTGTGCCCATTATCAATCAAGGCGAACAGGGAAGTTTAATTGAACTGAAAAGACAGCTGCTTGATTTTGCTCTGACACAAAGGCTATTAAAAAGTCTTCAATTCAAACTGAGCGTACAAAACATACTCAATCAACCGATACGGATTGCCGAAGATGAAAACTTTACCTACAAATATGAGAAGGCAGTCTACCAGGGAAAAGACAACGTTGACATCAGCGGAGATATGATCAGTAACCAATACAAAACTGACCGTCATATCATTTGCTCTTTTATGTATTCTTTTTAATACTGACCATGACATCAAGAAAAAATAAACACATGAACTATAAAATAGCTGCACTGCTCTTTGGACTTTGTACCTGGCTAGGCTCCTGCCAAAAAGTGGATGATTTTAAAAACACACTGGATGCCCTGCCGCAAGTTAACAATGAAGCAAAATATGCCTATAAAAGTAGTTACATTGTAGGAGATACGATGGTTATTATCGGACGCCTACAACCTAACAATGGCTTAAAGATCCAAATCGGTCAGGCTGAAGCCGCAATTGTAGGGGCCGATACGTTGCATTATCGTCCCAATAGCTCGGATTCCAGCCAAAGTGTATTGGACCGGATCAAAGTGATCATTGCAGAAAATATGGGCTCCGGACAAAACATCCCAGTTCGGATAACATCGGGTGGCTATCATCTCAACGCCGCTTCCATCAGCATTTTTTCGCAGTTCGGTTCAGACAGTTTTGAAGCTGCCCTAAAAGTGGTAAATCATGCCAAAATGAGCGACCCCGCCAATGTGTTTTTACATTGCGTCAATGGCAAGGGTGACTTATACTTTTATGAACCGGCCACAGGTACTCTAAAGGTGGTAAAGAAGGCGGGCGCAATAGAAACTCTCCTGACAAGAACGCAACTAAACAATGCTAATTTTACCTTAGACAATTTTGTCACTGGGGGTGTCAATCCACAAGGGACCAAAGCATGGCTATCGATAAAAAGCAAGGAAGACTACCTACTTATCGAAGCTGATTTTGAATCAAAATCCATCAAAGAACTCAATCGAAGTAAAGCATATAAGGCTCCTTACACAGGCGATATCAAGACATTAAATCTTCAAGTCACCACGGGAATTTACCCAGATACAGAAGGCCACGTGTTCCTGATAACACCAGGATTTCTGTACGGGTGGCTCTATACAGCATCTGCTTCAGTAGCGATATACGATAGTAATAAGGGTAAACTGGATTACCTATTCCGAAGTGAAGCATCACCCATGGAAATACCCGGTGTCAATTTCGAGGGGATCAATCCAATTATTTTGCCGGATGATAATATAATGTATGTCCCTACCACAGCTGGAATTAAACTATATGATCTAAAAAGCAGAGTGCTACTTAGATCAGTTAATATTCCTCAAGAAAGTTACGGGGCCATTCCAAAGAATTATATCGGACCATTTAACAGACTTAAGATAAATTTCGCTACACCATTAGGAAACCCCAGCAAACCCGATATTGCTTTCGGATTTTTACCCAAGCCTAATCGCAAACTTGTCTTCTTATTGTATCAGTATCTGGATGGACAAATCATTGGAAGCCCTGGAAAAAATATTTCTTCACTTGTCGATGGTCCCAAATGGATCGGCTTCGACTTTATAGAAGGTAGAAGTTATCAGTATGCCAAGGGCGCTGCAGACATCGATGGCTATAACTTCGAACCCTATGCATCACCTGGAAAACCTTCCAGTATCTTTTCAGACGAAATACTCAACTATGATGAGGCAGGACATTTGTATATGACCGCAAACGGAAGAAAAAGTATTATAAAAACAGCAATACGATGATAAAAATTAGAAAAAGAGCTCGTTATATGATATCGGTAGCTAGCTTGTTAGTAGCCATAACTGCTTGCAAAAAAGATTTAGATGCGGTGATTCCCGGTAATGGAGAAGCCATAAAAATAAACTACATCGCGAATTCGGACGTCCTTAGACAATATAAAATCGGCGGAATAGGAATTTTTGTCGATACTATACCGCATCATAACACTGGAAATTTCCCTTTTTTCGATTTAATCTCGGCACCGCAAAAACTGGAGTATCCAAATTTTTTCAGTACAGTCCCCGGGTTACTGTATGCGAATTACCTGTCCGGTCAGCACCGTTTTAAATATAACTATATGATCCCCGATTCGTTATCCGGCAGTTTCGGATCGAGACCTGATAAAATGCTTATTGACACAGCACTTGTACTGGAAAAAGATGCAGCCTCATTGCTCTATCTCGTGGATGGATCCATTGGAAGAGAAAACAGTGCGCCTACTTTCAAAATAATGGCTATTCCTGCCAACAGGGCGCTCAAATTAGACAGCACACAGGTAGCGGTCACCATTTCACATCAAAGTCCGGATACAGAAAACATCAGTTGCAGCCGGATAACATCTAACGGAGAGCTAAGCCAGGAAAATTTACCACAAGATCTTGCTTATGGGCAATCGACACCTTATTTGATCTTTGGCGTAAAAGATGCTTCCAATGGCATCTTAGGGCTACGAATATACAGCAAAAGCAAGGGTAAAGAACTGATAAACACGGGGATCCCCGCCAATGGCGGACATGCTTATGTGCTCGCAATATCAGGCTTTCAAAACGAACAACAGAGGCTGTTACCACTAAAATTGAACAGCGACCACACTGTCCAATATGAAAAGGCGACTATTTTTCCAAATCTACGGGCTTCAACAAGACAGATCTGGTAGCAAGTACTGATCTCAAACCATGAAACAAAAATATGAACAGAAATATCACCTTATTGACGCTATTAGTTTTAACACTTTTTGCTGGCTGTAAAAAGACGGACGCTCCAGATCTTCGCCCCCTATTTTTGGGTACAAAGAACATTACGCTCCGGGAATTAAAAGCATTGAGTACCAAAACCGAAATTACACTGCCAGCCGGAGATGAAGGTCTGCAAATCAATGGCGTTGTCATATCGGATTTCACAACAAAAAATATTGACACTAAAACAATTATTCTGCAAAGTGAAGAAACGAGTAATAACACAGGAATCGTTATCCGATTTGACAGTGTTCCTAGTTTTAAACTGGGCGAGCGGATCCAAGTCAATCTAGCCGGTCAAAAGCTGGTGAACATAAGTGGAGAGGTAGCATTGGTAAATATACCGCTTTCAAATGCCAGATCCAGTGGAACAGGCTATGTGAATATTCGGACTACAACGATCGATAGCTTATTGAAACATGCAGATTTGTGGAATGGTACATTAATTAGATTATATGATGGTGCACTATCTGGTGGAAATGGGAAATATACTGGAACCCTATCCTTTAAGGAAACTGAAAAAAATGCTTCAATCAAATCACAGGTCGTTCAGGGAGCTCTTTTTGAAAGCACAGCCTACCCGACAGAAGTAAATGAAATAATTGGAATATTACGCACAAATGGAACCGAACATTTTATCGATATCAGAAATACGAAGGATGTCGTTTCCGCCGCGATAACCCGCGTGGTCACTGATGATATGCACATAATAGGGATTGCCAATGATCCCTATAGCAACAAATGGTCTGATCCAAACTTATTCTCTACTGATATGGAAACATCCTTTTCAAAGTATACGATTGGCTATGTCAGTGGTAATCAGTATCCCAACGCCATGGATATAGATTTTCTTGAAAAGGGTCGTCCTTATTTTTATTTCTATACAATGGGAGGCCCCTATGATAGTTTTATATCCAATGCCCTTACCATTCCAAATCTATATACGCTTCAATCTGTCAAAGAAATCCGAATTACTTTTGCCGGAAGTAAAGCCAATGGGCTTATTGCCACTACCGCCAATGGGGACAGCTTAATTGTGAAGCCTTTTCAATCGGAAAAAGATGTCTTTAAATTAGCTTTGGAATTTTCGGACAATGGCTACCCGATAGATCATATTCCATCGTTAGAATCGTCATCTTTCACAAAGACAGGAACTTTTTATACTGTTACTTTTACCATTCCGAAAAGAACAGAAATTCTGCGATACGCTCCGGAAGATCCCGCTTCGGCTGACTATTTTTATACAAAAGTGGATGGTTGGCTGGCAAGTCCCGGGTTTAAAATCAAAAATCTTTCTACCCGAACCGCAGCTGATCCCTATTCATTTTCTCAGCCCTATGCTCCTATAATTATATCGAAAATCGAATATGCCTTTTAATATCAATCGGATTTAACGTCCGTCGATATATGTTTGGATAAAACATATACTTATACAAATGAAATAGAAGGGCAAATATGCTGTATTTGCCCTTCTAAAATTGGCAAAATATATGCTTCAACGATTAATCTCTAAGTTAATAAATCGGGTAAATATCAAGAACTATCAAACAGAATAGTTCTGTACGGTGCTATCTGATTTCGATGTGTTTTGCATCGTTATTATTAAATGGAACAATTGCTAACAGCTGTGCTGAAGCACTAAGAAAGTCAGCATTATGTTGGTGTTGAAGTCAAACTTGACCTCTCCCCGAATTTAGGAGTGTTCTAAAGTAGAAAATTCCGCTGTTTTGACCTGTTTTTCGATAAACATTTCAGGTGTCAGATCCTCCAAACAGCTATGGAGTCTGAAGATATTGTATTTCTCCCTCCAGACTTCATTTTTTTCCTTCGCATCTTCCAATGACAGAAACCAATGTGCGTTTAAGCACTCGTCCCGAAAACTTCCATTGAATGACTCAATATACGGATTATCTCTTGGTTTTCAGGATATAGAGAAAACTAATTCCACCTGATGTTCATAAACTCACTAGGAATATTTTTCTTCCGGTTTATAAATCAACAGGTTCTTTAAATATACTGGTTTTCAAGTATTTCGATTGTTAATGAAAAATGTTAATTTTAAAGGAAAGTTAATACTAGACATGATGAAAAGTATAAAATGGTTACTTCTGATTTCGTATGTACTTTTTTACGAAACGTTTGTAAATGCCCAGGATAGACCCATTCCTGTTTTTCCTGCCTCATCATTTAACAAGGACCAGGCTGACGACATGCTTAATAATGGAACAGCAATATTACAGGGAGTTGTAGTAAAAAAGAAAAAGAATCCGGACAATACCTATCTGGGTATTATAATAACACTTTTTCCGTGCACATCCTATTTTGATGAATGGTATGAATTAAACAAAAAGAATAAAAAAGGAAAAACGCTTGCAATGATGTCGCCTGAAGCCTACTCTTACCGTATCGTTACAAAGGCGTCAGATAAGGATGGTACGTTCGTATTTCGAAATTTAAGACCCGGGAAATACTATCTCCAAACAATGGTACGTCAAGGTAAAATGCATGAAATGTGGAACCAGGTAGGCACGTCAATGTCTGTTGGTTACAATATATATGGTCAGGCTGTCACCTCTTACTCTCGACCGATATATGAGGACTTTAAGTTGTTTTACGAGACAGACGACCTAGTGAAAACCTTAGTCGAAGTTACCTCCGAAGGGCAGATTGTAAATGTTAAGCTTTAAAAAACTAACTATGAAATGTTGTAAAATACTATTTAGCTTCATTTTATTGATGCTATGTCTATCTTCCGTTAACGCGCAGGTCGTAAATTTCCCTGATCAAAGTTTCAAACAGGCACTCATTAATAAGAAAGTAGATGCCAACAATGATGGTGAGATACAGGTATCAGAAGCGCAGAAGGTTACCAAATTGTATCTGGAAGAGACCGCCTTTTCATCTATGGAAGGCATAAAAAGCTTTAAGAATCTAGAGGAATTTGGCACATACAAAAACAAAATCAGGCAGGTAGATTTGCAAGGGATGACCAACCTTAAACGCTTGTACCTTGTGGGCAGCGAAATAGAAATATTAAATATAACAGGTTGCGTCAATCTTGAGCACCTGTCGCTAATTGGCAATAGGCTAAAAGATATAGACATAACCGCATTTAAAAAACTGACGGAACTTAGCCTGAATTACAATCAGCTTACTAGAATAGAGATACACAATTATCCTGAGTTAAGGACAGTAAATCTTTCAAACAATAGTATTGTTGATTTCAAGATCGATAGTTGCCCCAAACTGCAGTCCCTCATGATTCAGAAAAACAGAATAGCAGGGGATTTAGATCTCACCAGATTTCTGGATATGCACGATTTTTCAGCCGACAATAATTTGCTTTCAGCTGTAAACATCCGTGGCTTAAAGAAGCTGGCATCTTTTTCCTGTTTGTATTGTAATGTTACCACACTGAATTTAAGCGGTACAGAAAGCTTAGTCGATCTGATATGGTAAAGTTATCGAACATAATTTACATGACTGCTAGAACATAGATCTTGTCGCTAACGCGCTGCTCGACGACAGGAAAATAATTACTAGACGGATAGTGGTAAATACAAATACCCAAATATAAAAACATTAGAAACATACGTGTTATGATATTGAATGGTGAGAAAATGCTGGTTGAGTGATTTAAAAGTCGACGTTTCTAGCACTGGCTTCACTTGTCTCAACGCAATGTTCCAGTTCTCGGATCTTTGCTTTCATAATCTCTATCGTTCCAGATGTTAAAGGAATTCGAAACAAGCTATCCGAATTAATTACTGCTTCAATAATAGCATGTGCGGCCTTTACCGGATCTCCCGATTGTTTGCCGTCCATGTTTTTGGTACCGATTCTAATGTTCCCTAATTTATTTGTATAATCTTGTAGTTCATTTTTGGCGTACCGAACGGATGATCCAAAAAAACCAGTGCGCAAAGCTCCTGGTTCTGCAAGCAGCACTTTTATACCAAATGGTTCAACTTCTTGTTTCATAGCCTCACTCATTCCTTCTAATGCAAACTTGCTCGCCGCGTAAATACCATTTCCAACCCCAGCAGCAATACCCGCACGAGAGGATATTTGTACGATGGAACCTTGCCCGCGGGCTCTCATATGCGGAAGCACGTTCTGGCAGAGCTTCCATACCGAAATGAAGTTCACCTGAAATTGATCATTAATCTCCCACTCCTCAAACTCTTCGAGCATACCGAATGCACCAAATCCAGCATTGTTTACCAAAACATCAATTTGTTTATGATCCTTAATTATTTTTTCAATAAGCGAAGGTATCTGCTCCGTCTCTTTTAAATCAATTATAAATGCTTTGGCGGGTATATTTCTCTCGAAACTCACTTTATCTTCTTCCTTGCGCACTGTACCAATGACGATGTCTCCCATAACGGTAGCTTGTCTTGCTATTTCTCGGCCTAGCCCCTGCGATACACCTGTAATAAGCCACACTTTCTGTTCCATATTTTACTTCTTTGTATTACTTAAACAAAAGTATTCGATACCTTTACCAAATACAAGTACCTACAAATTTGTATGTACATACAATAAATTTATGCGAAAGAAAAGCTCAACAAATTTTCTGAATGAAACAGATCTGCTGGAAAGCTGCGGTATGTTCTATACCTTGTCTATTATTGGTGGCCGTTGGAAAATCGGCATATTAGCCTCCTTATTGGACAATAAAGTTTTACGCTACTCAGAGATAAAAAACAAACTTATGAATATTACAGAAAGAATGCTGATCAAACAACTTAAAGAACTGCAGAACGATGGCCTCATCGTTCGGACCGATTATAAAGAAATTCCACCTAAAGTGGAATACCGCATCAGTGAAAAAGGTAAAAGTCTCGAAACTGTTTTGCTTACCTTACAACATTGGGGTAAGCAATACCGAAATTATTGAGCATGTCTCCAATATACAATATATCATTCGCTCCCCCTTGTCCTCATCTTCTATCTGCAGTCCTTCCAATTCAGCGCCAACGATTCATAAATCTCATCAAGCGAATTGTAAATCTTTTCATAAACAAAACGCAAACCTATATATATTTAAATTTAAGATGACGATGTTGAAAAATTATCAATTCAGTAAAAATCCGCTGTATTATGTTTATGCGCTGATCTGGTTGGGCGTGTTCATGACCTTTGCCTTCTACCTTTTCTCAGGGGCGATGTTCAGGCCGGAGAACGGCAAGATCCATATTGTTGCAATTCTTATTGGTTGGGTGGTGCAATATCTTGGCCTAACACTGACTTGCCTGATCATCCTACTTTTAGGAATATACAAGGCATTACGAACTGTGTTGGATAAAAAAGAAAATTGATTCCCTATAATCTTTGTATAACATGACAACAGAATAATTCAAGTATAGCCGTATTCACTCAAAATGAAATTGATTATATTAATATGACTGTCTCTTTTGCTCGATTTGATGATATATTAGAAAAGTTTTCATGTATTTTTAGTATTGAAAATAGAGCAAGAGTTGAGCAATAATTTATTCAGAAAATGGGATATAGAAGTTATTTATATCTGAGAAAAACCGGCAGAAATTTATACCTCTTTGAGGCAAACAATTCATTGCCATTTTTTTGGATTACACTTATAGACAAAACAATATTAAAAAAATATTTTCAGGATTGGCAAAAGTCTCTAGCGCATCAAGAAGCCTATAATCAACAGAAATTTGAACAATTTTCAGAACTAAATCCTACTAGTATTACTATAAGCGAACAAGCTTTAAATATGAACTCGTCAAAAAGCAGGATATTTTTACAAAAGCATTTTCCAGAAACAATTCCACTATTTGATGATTTTATTACGTATATCAAAGCACAATTTGAAACCGATGACAAGCTGGAAATTGACATAACTCAATTGTCCGCATTTTACAATTCGCTAAATAATTTCTACAACATACTTGACAATGAATTGAATGCAATAGAAGCAGATAATCCGGCCGACATAAAATTTTTAGTAATTAAAGATCTAATCGGACAAGGAACTGGATTTGCGATGAGTGAAAACAAAGAATTTTCATCATTTTTGTCTTATCAGAAAGAACTAAAAAACAGGAATATCGCAGTTATTGTAGAAAAACAAAAATTCAACAAGAAATCATTAATAATTGCCATTATCTTATTTCTGTTATGTCCTGTTTTTTCAATAATTGCATACAAAATGTATAAAGACGAAGGGCTTACAGCTATGATTGCATTGATAGGAATTTTAAATCTAGGGTTTTATTATTTTTCGATTTGGTCTCTAAATAAAGAAATCAATAACTTTCTCGAAAAAAGGACTTGACTTAACCAAATAATGGTTGACCATAGAGGGAGCAGATATTGACCTCTCTCCGAATTTAGGAGTGTTCTAAATAGAAAATCCGTCTGTTTTTCGGGGAGAGGTCAAATTATAATTTACGACAGAAAACACCCAAAAATATACTACTGATTCAATAATCCAGAGACGAATATATTAGTGAAATTCTGTAATTTTATTAAACCATGTAGTAGATCTAGTAAAAATCGGTTCTTTAGGAAAGGGATTGCATGAACTAGATTTTTGAAAGGATTGAATTAACGCAACTTTTTATAACAGTACTATATAAAATATTTATGTTGATAAACAGAAATGAAATGTTAAGGCTGTCCGATGAAATTTCAGACATGCTAATAAAGGAAAACTATAATCATACTCAAGTTATGGCAATGTCACACGAGAAGCTAATTTCATACTCAGAAAAGCTTGCATTGCTTTATGACATGGATGAGTCTATCCGTGATGCTTTCCATGAGGAAGATACATTAGATTATTTTAAGATATTGCTGAAATTTGACGTTGCCTATAAAACCAGATTTCAGAAATAGGATCCCTCAATTTGGCAAGTTTTATTTTTTACAAACGCCAATTAAAATAATACCAACTATTTCTGAATATTGATTCGGAAATCATTAATTCCTCCTACATGAAAAGCCGTTCAAAAAAAGCTCGTAGCTACATGGTAGATTTCAAACGCCCTTCGTCCGATAAAAGCTGATCCACATATACCCTAATCTCCTTTGGTAACATCAGATATACTGGTGTTTTTAAATTCTCCTTTTGCTCGCCCTTCTCAGTAAAAATACCTTTAAACCCTTCATTAAGCCATTTTCCTTCGTCTTCCAAATAGGCGCTATATCTATTATCCAAAATTTCAATAATGTTTTTACTATTTTTCATTTGTTCGGTTGTTTATTCTATTTATTTATCGTCTTTTTTTCTCGAGTCGGTGGTCTCCTTAGCTACTGTTTTAGCATTGTCAATTGGTAAGGGATCTTTCTTTTCTTTTTGCTTTTCTTTTTGGATTTTTTTTAAATGTAGAATAATGGTGGAAGCGGGAACCTCATATTTCTCTACGGCCTCATGTAAAAATAAATAACCACTCATTATATCTGAAATTGCACATTGGACCCTCGCTTTATTCGAGATTCTCTTGCCATCATTATTATCTTTTTCCATTGCAGTTTATTTTGGGTATAACTTACTGTCTACTTCGGATGATGAAATATCGCAAGCAAATGTGGTTCTTTTTATAAAAAAAAAGCATTTTATCTGCCTCTCATTACAAGCTTGTAGACGCCTAATTACAACATGTAGATTTATTTCTACATAGTCATGATTAAAACACACACATTCACACTTCATACATCGGACAATATTTAATAAAAGTGCAAACATACATGTGTTAACATTAATATTTTTAATATTAAAATATACTATATGTCTAAATTTGAAATATTAAGTATAAATGAAAAACATAACAACTTGTAGCCATTACGCTACACCGTAGTAGTTTGACATCTACATACAAAACATAACATACTGCAAAACAATGATTTTTAACATTTATGGATATAGTTTTGCTCACGTAATAATGACTATGCCAAATAAATCACAATTATCATTAATTAAAAAATTTTAAGTATGGAAAAACAACAAAAACGCAAATCTTATGTGGTACCGAGTGTAACCACTACGATTGTTGAATTAGAACAGGGCATCGCCGCGGGATCGGCTTCTGTTAACCCCGGAGATTCGTCCAATCCTTCGAGTCCCAAAACTGAAGATTGGTTTGATAACGGCAGTCAGAATTCAGACTTTGATATTTAATCTTAAAAAAAAAAGACAAGATGAAAAGTATAATATCAAATAAATTAAGAAGAAACATTTCTGGAGCGGCCGTATTTTGCTTATTACTAGCCAGTTTCACATCCTGCTCTTCGAAAGAAGAACAGATGGCACCAACCGAAGATGGTGCTGTGCTGAAAGTTGGTGTGAAAGGAATAGAAGAATCAATAATCGGTGGAACAGGAAATAACGTAAAAATGTCCAATAAAGGAAATAGCGGCATTAATAAACAATCATTAGTATCATTTGGAAGCGTGGACGCTTTTGTGGACTTTGGTGAAGGTACACTTGGTAACGACGTTCCGGTTGTAACAAAGGCCAGCTCAACTGATACATTGAGCAAAAAAGCCGCATCAGGAACAACGAAAGCGGTGGCATCATCTCAAATGGAAAATGGCACTAAATTCCGTCTTCTGATCTACGATGCTGCTAACGCTTTAGTCGTTAATCAAGTTGTTACTTCAGGAGTGGATCCACAGATCAAGGTAGACGCCAATAAGAAATATACTTGGTATGCCGTATCTGTAAATGAAAAGAATGCAAGTGTTCCTGATGTAAATGGTGCCGGAGTGGTCTCCCGTAGTGGGCTAGAGAACAAAGATGTATTGTATGCTTCGGGCAGTGTCAATACAGTAAATGGTGAGAATTATTTGGAGATAACATTTAAACGCATGACCGCTAGAATTCAGGTGAAATTGAATGTTAGAGGGCTTTTTGCCAGAATAGAAAATAGTACGAGCATTTCATTAGTTAAAAACAGTACAAATACGACTGTTTTGCAAATGGGTGATTTGAATATGCTAACGGGGCAGTTTAATAATGTGGTAAATGTAGACAAAGCGGTATTAGGCTCTTCGATGGTAGAGGAAAGTGGAAATCCTGCTGCTACAGTTAAAGTAGCAAGCTTCTTCACATTGAGCACGGAAACAATTCCTGCCAATAGTTTCAAGATGAAGTTTAATACGTTGAAAGTTACATTGGATGATTCGCGTGTAAGAACATTTACACCATTAACTTACACTTATCCTGGCGCCTACACTCCGACAATAGGTAGTACCTATGGATTGAATATCCGTCTTATTGAATCTCCAGTTAAAGTTAAAGGTGTTTTATGGGCACGATCCAACCTGGTATATAACGCAGCTGAGATGGACAAATATAGATTAAAATCCAATCCAGGAGGATCAACTCCGGCTACTAAGGACACAGAATTCTGGAACTGGAAATCTTCTACACCAACGGGGGCTGCAGGCAGCACGGACCCTTGTGCTTCGGTTTATCCGGAAGGAACATGGCGTATGTCAACAAAACAAGAATGGGAATCCATCGGACAACCTGATGATAAGCAAGAGGTGTTGGGATTATTCTGGGGTGCGCAATATGCATACAAATGGAATAGAGACAGTGATTATCCTAGTAATCCGGCATATGACGACAATGACCTTACCTTATCTTTTGGTGGATACCGTACTAAGCCAAGCACATTGGGTGGATCGACATCTGTAGTAGGGAGCCCGGGTGGTATCGCTTTAGGTGCTTTTGCCTCTGGGGAATGTCATTATTGGACTTCCGACAATAGAGACTCCAATACAGCATTTGCTGTGAAGTCAGCATTTACAAGGGTTGCCTGGCTATTCTCTTGGGGAAATGTAACTTACCCTAATCTCAATAAAGCCGAGGGTAGAAACATCCGTTGTGTAAGACAAATTGTTAATAATTAAATTAATAAAAGCTTTAAATCTATAAGCTTTTGAAATGGCATAAATAGTCACTTGAATTATACCCCGAGAAATGAAATTCCCGGGGTATAATTATTTAAATTAGATCCGAAAATATTCTTTATTGACCTAGTTACCCTTTGTAGGCCAACAGATTATTCAAATATATAATAAAAATAAGGAACTGTCCTTTGAAAAATTTGGAGGAGAAATCGCGACCCAAAATAATCAAAATAAAAAAATTTATTCTAAAAGTTTGTTTTGAAACGCAAAACGCACAAGATCAGCTGTATTTTTAGCCCGAGTTTTATCAATCAAATGCTGCCTAATCCCTTCAATTGTACGCTTGCTTAAAAAGATCTGATCTGCAATCTGAGCATTGGTATGACCTTGCGATATTAATTCTAAAACGGACAGCTCTCTTTCATTTATCTCATAGCGCTTAAGTAAATCTGATTTATCGTAAGTCAGGGGGATTAAAGTACTATATTTATTGATGATATCCATAGCAATAGAGCTTGCCAAATACTTTTTGCCTTGAACAACTTGATTAACGCCAAACAATAGCTCAGTATAATCTGTACTCTTAGTCAGATAGCCATCTGCTCCGGCATTGAATGCATCCACAACCACGCCGCTATCTTCAATCATCGACAGTACCGAAGCCCTTATATCTGGAAACCTAGTTTTCGCAATATGTATCAAAGCAACTCCATCAATTTCTTTCATATTGATGTCAGTGAGTACCAGATCGGGTGTTTTATTTTTCTCAAGATAATCCAAAGCTTCTTCCCCACTGCCCACTTCATCCACGACAAAAAGGTCATTACAAGAATCTAATATCAGTCGTATACCATTACGAACTAAATTGTGGTCGTCAACTAATAGAATTTCAGTCATTATTCCTCCGAAATTTAAGCAAGTATATAACACCTAACCGTTAAGATTGTTCGACACAAGAGCTCATTTTTTCATGCAAAATAAGTGGCCACAGCCACTATTACTCTGAACGGATAGTCAACAACCCATCCTTATTGTAATTGATTTCAAAATGGGAGCTAAAAAATTCTGAGCAGCTTGTTACATGTCCGTAATTTTCATCCAATATTGGCGAAATAATTAACACTAGGCACTAAATATTTTTGGGAAATTCATCTTTCCACCAAGTGAAACGCCAATCGTCCGCCTCCTCGTCGGTCAATAAACAAGATTCCAACTCTTTAATATATTTCTCTTTCTCCAAATGTTGCCCTATAAACACCAACTCGTTTTTACGATCCTCCCATTCAGGATGCCAGCGTTTTAATAGATCAGCTTTTATTTCGGGGTAAATTGGATGTTGGTACCGCACCTCTTCTGGCATGCTACTCCACCACGAACCGGCAGTCTCCAATCGGACGCTCCCGCCAGCTTGACTAAAACTAATTGCAGTATCCGGCCTCGACGCTAACCAAAATAATCCTTTAGCACGTATAATATTATGAGGATAATGTTCATTTAAATAACTGTGTAATCGTTGCGGATGGAAAGGTCGCTGGGAGCGAAAAACAAAAGATGAAATCCCATATTCTTCAGTTTCGGGAACATGCTCCTCCGTTAGTTCTTTTAACCAACCCGCAGACGAAGAAGCTTCTTCAAAGTCGAACATTCCTGTTCCCATGATCTCCTTTGGATCAACTTGGCCAAATTGGGTACGAATCAGCTTCGCGCCTGGATTAAGTTTACCAATTGCTGCTTCCAAGGTTCCTATGGTCTCCTCCGACACAAGGTCTGCTTTGTTTAAAACAATGACATTAGCAAACTCTATCTGATCGGTCAATAAATTTACAATTGTCCTGTTATCCCTATCATCGTCGGCGAGCTCCCTATCTAACAAAGTTTCTGAACTACCAAAATCCTTGGAGAAGTTGAAACAATCCACTACAGTAACCATTGTATCAATAAAGCTGAATGACGAAAGGTCAATATCATTGTTAGAATCAACATAACTGAATGTCTGTGCAACAGGAATTGGCTCTGAGATACCTGTACTTTCAATCAGAAGGTAATCAAAACGGTCTTCTTTGGCCAAACGTTCAACCTCAACCATGAGATCTTCCCTTAATGTACAACATATACATCCATTACTCATTTCAACAAGCTTCTCTTCTGTGCGGGATAGCACATTCTCGCGCTCCACGGATTGTGCATCAATGTTCACTTCACTCATATCATTTACAATTACAGCAACTTTCTTGCCTCCCTTGTGATGAAGTATATGATTCAGCAAGGATGTTTTACCTGCCCCCAAAAAGCCACTTAGAACTGTGACTGGTAGTTTTTTTTTCATTTTGATATAAATTAAATTCTATTTTTTTTCTCCACTGAGTTCATCACAATGCGCATCCATTTTTTTATATTCTCAAGGTGCTCTATTCCATAATTGGAAACAAAACGTTGTGTCTCCGCATTGGAAAGATCTTCATAAACTACCAGACGTTGCTTGGCAAATTCGACCGTTAACGGAATACCACATTGTTTTTCAATACACCACTTCCAGTCTTCAAAGTTTTTAGGAATCATGCTCATTGTCTTTTTATATAAAAGCAAAATTAAGAACAATAATTCATAAAAGCAATTTAGTTGCATTTGATAATTGTATTCTATTTGACATAAGTATAATTGCTTGTGGCCTTTATTAGGAATCAGCAGGTATATACTTATCTGAAATGATGGCTGATCAACCACAAGACTCTTTATTGCATACAAACCCTCTAGGTATGCATTAAGCCAAAATTGATTGCCATTCTTTTAAGTAGGGTTAGTGCCGCTATCTGAGAAAAAGAAAGCGTATGTAAGCGGCAGTGAAGATATACCGAAGCATCCCAGAATTTATGAAAATTCATGAAATAAGATTTCATATTTATAAAGTTTGCCGTATATTAAAAGCATAAATTTCGAAATTGAATTTATGCCTATAAAGAACCAACTCTTCAGGGCACCCTAGCTGTGTTAGAAATGAAGTGATTACTTTTAATAGTTCAACAGGTACAGTAACATCCTCAGGAGGATGCTGCTATAATGGCAATCTCATCTTTTTTACTGCATTGTAATATTTGTGAACATCACATACCTATCAATTTGCTGGCTACGATGATGCTTAAACCGTGATCTAGGACAATTTCCTGCGATACTATAAAATACGAGGATTTATTTTATTTTTACCTTTCAAATTGACTTACATGACCAGCAAAACCATCAGCGTAAAAGATAAACTCGAGCCCCAGAAATTATTAATGGTTGCTGCATTTGACAATTCAAAAGCTGTAACCAAACCACATAGGCACAATGGATACCTTGAACTGGTGTTTTTATCAAACACATCTGGAAAGCAGATAATTGACGGCAGGGAAAGTCCGATTAAAACACCATGCTTACTGATCATTAGAAAGGAATCTGTACATTACTGGGAATTGGTGGTTCCAATCGAGGGCTATGTACTCTTGGTAAAAAAATCATTTGTAGAACAGAGCTTAGATCTTGAAATCACAAGGTTGGTCGATGAGATCAGTCAATTTGACATCCTTTACCTAAAAGAAAATGGAGTCATTCCGACTCTCCTACAATTGCTATCACAGGAAGAAAACAAAATATGTCAGGAGGGATTGTTTAAATCACTCTTAGCTAAAACTCTCGAAGATATTGGCAAGATGGATCAATCCACATCGGTCTCCAACGACCTGTATGTCAAATTTATCGAACTGTTAAATGCAGATTCAAAAATCATAAACAGTGTTGCATACTATGCGTCCCTACTGCATACAAGTCCCCAAAATCTGAGTGCAGCCTGCAAAAGAAATACCCATAATACGGCCTCTCAGATATTGGCAACCTATATTATCAAAGAGGCGAAAAGACTAATTTTCTATACCAACAACTCGATCGCCGAAATTGCTTTCGTATTGGGTTTCTCAGATAAATCAAACTTCTCAAAATACTTTAAACGATACACGGACTTTACCCCTTCCGAATTCAAGAGACAACATGACTAAAATTCCTTCTCACCAAACTCACTCTTGGGTAATTTCGAAAGCTGATTCAGCTTATGAAAATTAAAGCTGAGGTTAAGCATCAATATATTTTTTTCATAAATATAATTAGTGGTAGTAAAGAAGTCATGTGAGGATGTCGTAATACGCTGCTCATTGACACCCCATTTGCCAAGTTCAATGAACTGCCATTGACACTGTGCTTTGATTGATCCTTTCAAAAAGGTCTTGCTCAGATTGAAGTGGGGGGTGACAAACCTAGAATCCTTTCCCTGTACGGTAGGTCTTCCGGAAAGATAATTTACCTGCAAACCTGTACTCCAATTCTTGGTCAGATCTGCCTGAATTCCGGCATTCAGGGAATAAACCCAGTCACTATTACTATTTGTCTCTTGATAAGTCAGCACCTGCCCAGAGATCTTATAACGATACAGGTTAAGTCCACCGTTGACTCTTAACCAAGGAAGAAGCTTTCCCTCCCCTCCCAGTTCTGTCCCCCAGCGGGTGGCATAATCTGCATTGGTAAACACCCGATTGAGTATTGTATCTGCATACACAGAATTGACCCGTTGGATCGGATTTTTCGTGTGTTGGTAGTAAATGTTTAAGAATATACTTCCTGTTTTTAATTTCTTCACAATACCCGTCTCGACATTCGTGGTAAATTCTGGAAGCAAGTTGGGATCTCCTTGTTCCAATGTCTCCGAGTGCTCGCGTTCGGGTATGGGATTTAGCTCAAAATTGTTATTTCGTTGAACGCGGCGGGCAGCAGCAAACTTCCAGGACCAATCCTCGCTGAGGGTATGCATCAAATTAAATGTAGGATACAATTGGTGGATTGAATACGGATATTCCACGCCAGTATTGACTAAAAGTACCTCACGTTGATAATATTCATAACGAAGCCCAAGTGACAACTGTGTCCCTTCAAGTTTATGATCATATTGGCTAAAAATAGCATGTACTGTATTATTTGCATTTAACTTTCCTGTAAATTCGGGAATAAGTTTAATTGCCTCACCTGGCTTTTCAGTGGCGAAATATTCAAAGTTACCTTTCTGCCGATCATTTCTTAGTTGGTAACCACTCAATAGCTCTCCATGCGGCAATTTCCATTGATGTTGGACCGAAACCCGTAGGCCACGTAAAGGATTGGTATAATTGTTATTTGTCCATTGGACAGTATCAGCCCTATGGTCAATATTCGCATTCTTGGTCGCCCCATACATATTGGCATATTCATAAATTGCACCTGCCTGCAATAAATGGGTATCACTAAACTTGTACTGATAATTGAAATCAATAAGATAAAATTCTCCCTGCTTATTCTGCAGATTGGAGTTGAAATAATTTATTCTTGAAAGTTCTTCGCCCGTTGATGGACGAATTGTTCGATTTGTATAATCGATATCAGCCAGTCGGTCCTGAAATTTCCGGGACGCCAGAATACCTAGATTAAATTGCTGTTTTTGTGATAGCGCATAGGCACCATTCAGTCTAATCCCAAAATTGTACTTATCGAAACTCCGTTCACCTCTAGATGGAAAGAACGTCTGCCGATCTCCGATAATCGTATATACATCACCTTCCCGAAACCCCGCATTGTCATTGCGCATATAATTGGCCGAACCACTCCATTCGAGCTTATTTTTTTTGAACTGGAATGAGATATCTCCTCCAAATCGCTTTTGTCCCCTCTTGTTCCCATAATCATCTATACTGGGCAATCCTCCCTGAAGATTAAATATCCAAGCAAATCCATCCGACGCAGCTTTTTTTGTCATAATATTGATAATACCTCCTTTACCATCAGGATCAAATTGAGCAGAAGGACTGGTAATATACTCTACATCGGTCACATCATTAGCTGCGATCTGGCTTAAAATTGTCACAGGATCTAAATAGGAAGGTTTACCATTGATAAGTACAATAATGCCCGTATTCCCGCGCATACTTATATTGCCATTTCCATCCACAGCAGCTGATGGTAGATTTTTTACAATATCCAAGGCTGTACCACCGACTGCATTTCTATACTGGCTTGCTTGATATCGCTGCATATCAGCTGAGTGCTTCTGCGCGGCAAGCTCTCCGGTAATCTTTACTTCGGTCAACCGCTGATCCGTACTGACAAGTGCAATTTCAGTTAGATTGGTCTGGCTTCTACCATCAAAATCCACAACTATTTTTTTTTGACGATAGCCAATAAATTTAACCACAATAGCATATTGTCCTTTTTTCAGGTTGAAAAAATGGAAGCCGCCCAATGAATCCGTAACGGTGCCATCGACAACATGGCCGTGCATATTGAGAACTGCAATACTGGCAAACGAGATCGGTGACTGTGCAAGGGAATCCTTTATCGTTCCAGACAGTATGCCTTTTTGTGCTTGCACCGTCATTATTATAAATAAAAAGCAAAGTAAGGTAAAAAGTCTTTTCACTGATGTCTAAGTTTCCTCAAAAATAGAAAAGTTAATAACTATGCCGTACTTACCTGAAAATTATACCACAGTTTTTTCAAATCGACCTTAACTTTATTGAAACGATAGGTTCAAAATTAATAAATATGGCCTTCAGATATCCCACGAGAGGATTTGAGACCTACTTTGGCAAGATAGGGCTGGAAGGTCTGCTATGGAACAGAAAAAGGGATCTCCTGTTTATCGGAATATCAACTTAAAACTCAGAGGAAAATGCAAACATCATATCCCGTCTCGCAAAGAAAAGCTAGCAGTTCACAGCGCAGTTAACGAAACCTAGTCAATGAATTTTATGAGTGACCCGCTAGCTAATGGGTGTAGATTCAAGGAACTGAATGTCCTTGATGACTATAATCGGGAGTTATTGATAAACGAACCTTTCTATTCAATACCTCATGTCAGAAATAGCACTAGTGTCACATCTGTGTAGAAAAACTTTATCCGTTATAGACTACTACTTGGAATAGGAATTTCATTTCTTTCTACTTTCTAAATTATATATTTTACACAGTTAATTTTAAGATCGCTAAATGGAACACTTACTAACAGCTGGTGCCGAAGCACTGAGGAAAGCTGCATTAAATGAAGGTGCTAAAGCTTATATTTTGAATAATGAAGCACTTTACAAGCTAATGAAGAAAGCCGCTGACCGATATATTGGTGGTGAAAACCTTACGGAAACATTAAAAAAAGTACAAGCGTCAAATGATATTGGTTTTAAATGTTCGATCGAGTATATGGGTGAAAGCACACGGACAATCCCGGAAGCTGAAAAAGCAACTGCTGAATTTTTGGACATCTGTGATACAATACGGCAACAACATCTCAATTCAACGATTTCACTTGACCTTTCGCACATTGGGTTAGAAATCTCTGAAAGCCTCTGTTACGAAAATCTTTCCAATATATGTGAATCAGCCAAAGGTAAAGAAGTGATCATCAGTGCAGAAGGAACGGAAAGGACTGACCGCATATTAAAGCTCTATCAGAAGGGCTCAAAAGAATTCTCAAACTTGTCCATCACATTGCAAGCTTATCTCCATCGGACAAGGGATGATTTTGATGCGATGTGCAAAGAAAGGGGGCGTATCCGAATGGTGAAAGGGGCTTTCGAGACAGCCAAAGGCTTATCTCTACCACGTGGGCAAGAACTCAACGAACGCTATCTTTACTATGTCGAACAGCTGCTTTCAAAAGGTCATTTATGCTCTATTGCGACGCATCACCATGAAATTCAACAGGGGGTAAAAAAGCTTATTGAACGGCTACAGCCTACAAAGGAATGCTATGAATTTGAAAGTTTATATGGTATACAGACAGAACAGCTAGAACACTTGAGGGATGAAGGCCACCCCACAAAACTGTATTTCGTATATGGTCAGGAATGGTATCTCTATCTTTGCAACAGATTAGCCGAATATCCGCTAAATTTATTCAGAGCTTTACAAGACATTGTCGAAACGCAGTAATCATTTAGGTTATAAATATAAATCTCATTAACGATCATAATTACTACTACACAAATATTATGAGTAGATCAATTCATCTTACAAACACATATCAATAAAACACTGAAAGGCCTTAGAAGGAACTTCGTCTTTTTGTAGATAAATAAAATAGTCATTGTACCGTAGTACAAGAGATTTAGACTTGGAATTTAATAAAGAAAGTGAAGTTTCTCCCAAACTTCACTTTCTAAAATCGGAGTAATTTCTAACGATCTACACCATAATAAATTTCAATTTCCCGATAGACAGACTGATGTGCTCGCTCTATTGCATCATTCGCAGAATAGCCATATTTAAGATATACATCTAAGTAAGTGTTAAAAAGCTGCGTCCAATATCCAGGGCCTCTTCTTCCCTAAGCATCCATCTGATTATCCAGCTTTTGTCTTGACTGAAGATCCAACTGAGGGCTGCTTTCCGCTGAAATCTTCAAACTCTGTTTTGACGCGCTATGCTGAGCCTTTGCTACCTCAGGGGTCAACTTAGCAAATGATACTAGGCAATACCTGTAAAAATTAATTTTTCATATTTCTATCTTTTATAATTAAACTCGTTTGGATGCTTTTAAAATGGACTAAACCATTAAACATCTGCTTTATACTACTAAAACACGGGTTAAATAATTGTTCTTACAATCATGGATCTATATTTGGAGCAGATACACTTGTATCCAATGCATTTGGAACGAAATATACAATTCCTTATATACTTACGCATATCAAAAACGAATAGATTATTAACATTTGAAAAAACAGGGTTGATACTTAGAGTATTCAACAACAATCCAATTGGATTACTCCACCCAGATTTCATCACAGGCAATAGAGACCTTTCGTGTGGGATGATAGCGCCATTCCGGCAGGGAGGGAAATGGTAAGGCATAAATGCGAATTATTTTAACATCATCCGCTACCGGAGCTTTAAATTTAACTTTCTGCACCGTATAGTCCTCGTCTATTTCTTCAATTTTAGAGGAAAGTAACTCCTTAAAATTTTCACCATCTTTTGAAGCCGTGATGCGGATCTCTTTTGGAATAAAAATCCAATGTCGTGCATCCTGAAGGAAATTGAGTTCTATAGCGTCCACTTTTTTTGTCTTTTCGAAGTTAAAGGCAATCTCCATAGGTTCTCCCGTCCATAAAAGCCAATTATAGCTATAATCCAGATAGCCAGGCACACTATCAGTCAGGGTCCGCATACCATTGGCAGGGAATGAAGGGTCAAAAGGGTATTTCATCGTCATTTTTGCTTCAGAGGCTTTATTCCCATGTACTCCTGCACTAAATATTTCACTCCATTCTTTCGCGTATTGGTCAGGCGAAGCTCCCCCCTCTGCAAGTTCAACTACGCCGAGTTTCTTCGCATCTTCAACAAACCGTTGCAGCTTGCGTTGTACATTTGGTCTAACATTCCATTTCCCATTCTCCTCGAAGAATATCCCATGTTGACGTGGCCCATAAAACCGTGCCTGTTGTAAGTAGGTATAATCCAACCCAAGACCTAACCATCTAATACGTTGTTCCATTAAACGGTTGCCCTCACTTAGTACTTCAGCTTTCTCCAACAATGTACTATAGTGTTCCATTTTCTCCGGGCTTAAATAATCATTCCTGTTATCAATTGGATTGCCGTATATCGACAAGGGGGATGAGACGGCGGGCAAAGCATTTCGCCGGGCATTGAGATAGGCTTTGACAGTCTGACCGGCCTTGCCATAATAACCATTTACAAATTCATCCGTAAGCTGATCTTCGGAGACGGTACTATCCCACATCAGATGAGCTAAAATATAAGCATTTAGTTCGGCCATATCACTATAGCTAGCACCCCCGCCCTGCAAAAAAACACCCTCCACCCCTTGTTGTTTTAAATAGTCCAGACTTTTCTGAAATGTTCCCTGAATAGGAAAAGGGGCTAGGTAATTTGTAAACTGTGTTAAATAATCCCATACAAAAACATGTGCTGCTTTGGATTTCCATTCACGCAGCTGCCTGCGGAATGTAGCTGCAGAAGGTTCATTGCCAATATCACCTTTACGAAAAGCATCAATATTGCTTAATATCACGGAAACATTGTCTGCTACGCGAAGATGCGCGGGGGCATTGGCCGTCTGTAGGTAAGCGAGGGTTGTAAATTGCTCATCCGGAAATTTAGCGGCTACCCTATTCACAAAGTGGATCAAAGAACCTTGGGCTCCGCCTTCGCGTTTATCAATAGCTTGACAGCGTTCACAGGTACAGCTGCCGATATCGTCATTGGGCGCTATCGACCAGTATTTAGCTTGCGGATTTTCAAGCATTTTTTGCCTGAAATATTCAACGGTATGTTCAAAAACAGCTTCGTTGGAAAGACAGAGCTGCGTAGCTTGTCTTTTCCCATGATAAAGCGAGTAGTATTCGGGATGTTCTTTAAAATAAATGGATGGCGGTAATATCTTGTTGAACGTATGTCCCCAATCCCCCCATTTTTCTTCTAAATTATGTAGTCCATACCAATCCAGATACTCCTGATCCAGTTCTATCGGAAAATATACTTCGCGAAACTGAAAATTAGGTTTCGCAAAAATATGATAATCTGCATCCATCACCAACGAAGATAACTTGGGAATGAAAGTATTCTCCCTGCCGATATACCATTTACGTGCTCCGATAACATCTCTCACATAACGGTAAGCGCCATAAAGAACACCGCGGCCACTACCTTTGATATGCATGTTAGCTCCATTAAACTGTATCGAATAACTATCTTCCGGATATGTATTGTCTATTGATACCTGTTCCAATATAATCGCCGGCCGGTCTTGTTCCTTGGCCTGCAAGTCAAATGCCGTACCTGTACTCAATTTTGTAAATTCGTTAATTACCGCTGCTGCTTTTAGCAGGGTCGAATTATTTTGGTCAGTACGGATAACATAATTGGCCACACCGTCACTCACCAGTGTAATACGCTCTTTACCCTGAGCTATTGTTGCAACAAAAAGCAGACACAACATATACTTCCACATATTAAAAATATTTCCTTAATGAGAGATTCAGATCATACTGATTCATAAATTTATTTTCAGCCACCTTGTAATAACTCCATCCGCCCATAAGGGTAAATCCCCAGCTGTCGATACGATGCTGCCATCCGGCATTGACTGATCGCGACAAAAAACCAAATCTATTGTTTAAAAACTGATACCGGGAAGGATCGTCTGGAGAGGTTCCGATATTACCAATGATGGTGACATAGGAATTAGGCTTTTCATTATTGTAATAGTGCCTTACTGCCAGTGAGTAAGCCCGATTCCAACGCTGTTCATCATGCAATAAAAATCCCCGGAGATAGACAAAAGTCGGCCCAAAATAGCGGCCTGCAGAGGCCACCATTCCATAGTTGTTGGTATGGTCAGCAGATCGCACATAACGTCCTCCTACATCAAAGAGCCAAAGGCCGGCCTCCCGATAAAGACTATATGCTGCCCTCCAGGTAGGAAATACTGTTCCATCGGCCCAGGCAAGATGATGATAAGCATATAGTTTTGAACTATAATTCAACCAAGCATCTAATCCCACCTGATACCCCTTTTCTCCCCTTCTATTTCCGTAGTTGAACTGACCAATAAACATATTTTTTTCGCCCACTTTCTTCCCATATTCCACTCCAGAAATAAAGAAGTGCCCATTAGGCCTATCTTGTGCACTTTGTGTATGATTGAATCCGACATAAAAACTATAGGGCAAATTTTCACGATATACTTTTGCTTGTTGACGATAACGCTCCACTTGCGGTGATTGCTGCTGCAGTTGTTCCATATAGGCCAACGCGGTTTGATAATCTTTATTTGCAGCAGCGATATTCGCTAACTGTTCTCGCATAAACACGGTACTATCCCCTTTATCCCAAAGCATTTCATAGCCAATTTTGGCTTTATTATATTCCTTTCCGGACATATAAGCACTGGAGCGGAGGTATAAATAACGGTTATCGTTAGCATCTGTCTGCTGCATACTGTCCGAAATCGCAATTGCTTTTTGCAGTTCTCCCCGTTCAATAAATTTTAGTCCTTCTTTGTACCAATTGTCGATGTTACGATTGATAGAATTTTTCATACCCCTGGCTTCAAATTCCTGATAGGCTGCTGCCAGTTCCATATCATCAGGAAATCGGGCACGCGCCAGTTGCCAAACTTTCCTGGCTTTGTCTATATCGCCTTTCGCTTCATACAATAATGCCAAAGGGGGGTAGCTGTCTTTATACTTCGGATCACTTGCCATTACTGTTTCGAAATACGGAATAGCCCAATCTCTCCGTCCCATCTTTTGGTAGCTCAATCCCAGGATATAGTTAAAATCAGTATACTGCGGATATTTCGCCAATACCGTCCGGCTCAGCATAACCGACTGGTCAAGCTTCCCCTCACGCAGATAGCTGATTGCCTGCGGCACCAAACTATCCACATCGTATTTTTCATTTTGCCAGACCACCTGTGCTGTAATGGTATCTGCTAAAAAGGACTGACAGAAAATGACTATTAATATCAATAATTTGTTCATTGCTCTATTTTTTTGCCCCATTCGGTGATAAGGGTGTTAAAGTACCTTTGCGTTTCATTTCTCCCCAGGCATGTTTTTTACCAAAAAGCTCCTGTATATATCCTTTGATAGAACTGTACACAATGATCGGATGATATATAAAGGGTTCTAAAAATGCGGTGAGGCATAAGCGAACAATATCCTGCCTGCGCTTATAATACTTATAGACATAATTGTCCAATAAAATCGAAAAGCTGGTTAAAAAAACCGAAAACATATATACGAAAACCAGTAGCAGAATAGCCATCTGCCAGTTGATTCCATTTGTCAGGATCAGATAGATATAAAAGAATATACCCAGAATTTCCATAATTGGCGCGAAGAATTCAAAAATTGCATTGTAGGGAAATACAATCAGTCCAAACTTTCGATAGCTAGGATTGAAGAAAGCCTTGCGATGTGTTCGCATGATCTGCATGAGCCCCCTAGCCCACCGGATACGCTGCCGGGTCAGCATTTTCAGGCTATCTGGTCCTTCTGTCCAGCATAATGTCTGCGGAATATATTTGACCTCATATTTTTCGTTATTGTCACACATCTTCATACACATCCTCGTCACCATCTCCATATCTTCCCCTAAGGACTTTGGATCATATCCTCCTGCCGCAATCAGAATTTCCTTGTCAAATAAGCCAAGGCCACCAGATACATTGGGGATACAATTCAGGTAATTCCATCCCATTTTACCAAGAAGGTATGACCGGATGTACTCCATCTCCTGAAATCGCGCGAGGATGGGTTTAGGTAAGGCCGCTTCAACTAGCATCCCCGAGTCCACATAACTCGAATTGGACATGCGTAAAGTGGCCCCCACAGCAATGACACGTTCCTTAGCATCCAATACAGCCTCCATAAGATACACAAGTGTATCATTGGCTAGCACACAGTCAACATCTGTATTCAATATATAAGGAAAGGCTGCAACATTTATTCCTGCGTTAACCGCATCAGCCTTGCTTCCACCATTTATCTTGTCAACGACAGTTAGGTGTTTATGGGAAATATCACGTGATTTATAAATCGCTTTAATTTCCTTACAAGGAACCAAGTAATCGACCAAAAAATCGACCGCCACCAGATCGAATTCTTTGATCAGTTTTGCCAAAGTATCATCTTTACTTCCGTCATTAACAATGACGACCTCATATCTTGGATAAAAAAGGGTCATCAACGAACGGACATTATTTACAATAGTAACCGACTCATTGTAAGCAGGTGCGACAATACTGACTCCCGGCGCAATTTCAGATTCCATGAGCGTTTGAATACGTCTGGAATTGCGTTTTCGAAGGTTCTTACGGATCGAAAGCGATGATATCCGAAACAGCATAACATACACCACTAAAAGTAAGAAACAGTATAATCCAAAAACAAACTCTACTGAAGAAATAAAATGTGTCATATCAAAACCTTTCCTCTAAATATTTAAATATAATGGACCATCGGGTGATTAACATAGCGGATGAGTTTGCTCTCCACGCGATCCCCCTGTTCATCAATTTTTCGCAAAAGCGGTGTGCTGTAAGGCTTTTGAGCGACTAATGAGCGATAAGCGTGCTTTCGCAGACTTAATGGCAAATTGCTGTCCATAAACAATCGGTTCAGGAAATCAATTGATTTTCCTTGTCCGACTCGGCCGAGTGCCTTCAGTATTTCCAGCTTAGCTGTCAGGCTACTTTCCTCCATATATAGCTCCTGCAATCGCTCCTCACTATCCCTTGCCAACAGCTTTCCCAAAGAGTTAACAGCTTTTAAAGCAGTTTTTGAGTCTTTATTGGCGTCAATTAATTTCCAGAGTCCCGCTTCATTTAATTCTTGATAATAGACCATCAGATCCATGACCAAGCTGTTAACTGCAAAGGCTTTTGACATATCCAACCATTGCGAAAATGCATAGTCGCCAAAATAGTCACCCTGGACAATTGTCTGAAAGATATCAAGCGCATGAAGCTGACTGATTCCATGTAGACCTTCAAATACCCTGTCAAAGGCCTGTTCACCTTCCACCTGTAACAGATATTTGGATGCCGCGACACGGATCTCAACCTGAGGGCTTTTGAGTAACTGATCCAGGATCTTTTCCTGAATAGGTACCTTCATCAAGGCCAAATTGGCCAGGGACCTCACCGTTGTCACCATGTTTGTGGCCGAATGTCTAATCTCATATTGCGCTTCCTTATCAAAGCCCAGTTCATTGAAAAGATGCCGCATACTCTGGCCTTTCTCTCCGCCAATCGTGAAAATAAACTCGTGTATAACATGTCGCACGACTTTACTCACGAGCTTATTATTCAAATCCAGTCCCAATTTATCCACAGGGAAATGACTGGTCCTGTTCTCCACCAGAACGTGTTCATAGATAAAATCTCTTAGAGTCGGATAGATCCGGGAATAGACTCTCCGATACCGATAATCGCGATAATAAAAGAAGGCGATTCCAACAAGACAAGCAGTCCAAAACAGCACACTCAAGACCAGGGCAACGATAACGAGTACCGGCCAACCGTCGCCTTCAAAAAAGGCACGAATATCATGGATGATATGGGCTAACGTACTAAGCATGACCAATTCTCAAACGTACACGTGAAATCAGTTCGGAGGGAGATATTGGCTTTTTGATATAATCATTTGCACCCACTTCAAAGCCCTCCACAATACTATTATCATCGCGATATCCTGAAATAATAATAACCGGTACTTGATTATTCGTATTGCTCTTTCTGATTCGGTCTATAATTTCAAAACCATTGGCAAAAGGCAATGCCAGATCAGTAATAACCAAATCAATTGATTCGTCCGAGACCAGAGAAAGCGCTTCCTTGCCAGATTTGGCAAGGAGTAGGTCGTACCCCTCCCGTAAAAGAACAAATTGCATGGTGCTTAACAGAATCTCATTATCTTCGACAACAAGGATTCTCTTTTTTTTGTCCCACATAGTGTGTTTGTTTAGTTTTTCATAGTGAAACAAAATTTGATAAAAAAAAGAGAACTCGCTGTAGTACAACAACTACAGAATGCCATAGCTTATTTAAACACGGTTTTTATCGAAAAATTCAAATAATATGACATTAAAATGACTATATAAAATAAGTCTGTAATAATTAAATACTTGAGCTACTATGTAAAATTTAAATTCTTAGGATCAAACATATGAGCGGGGGACATTTTTAAGACTCCTACCGTGACATTTCATTCTGCTCAATACTGGGGTTTCGTTGGTAATAATTTAGCATTCTTAATCTTAGGGAGTAATTGAAAAATAACAGTATTAAACAGTAAAAACAACACATGCGAAACAGTAAATCGATCATAATATTATCTCGAATATTGATAATGTCTTTTAGCTATAAGCGATAAAAGCAATGGTATTTTGGCAATATGCCAAAATACCATTGCTAAAGAATGAAAACACTACCGTCTATTTTTTATCTAATGCCTTCATCAATTGACTATAAGTTTCGTCATAGCTCGGTCTTGGAGCATCATTATCTAGTATTTTGCCATCCCTACCGATGATCACATATCTGGGTATACCCGAAATATTGAATGCCTTAGCAACGATACTTTTAGTTCCACCTTTTGACAAAAGATGAACTCCTTCGATCTTATCATCAGCGATCGCCGTTCTCCATTTGGCTTCATTATCATCTATACTGATATACAGAAAGACCAAATCTTTATTATCCGCAAATTTAGCGTGGAGTTTAGGACTACCACTTTTCATCTCCTGTCTACATGGCGAACACCAGCTTGCCCAGAAATCTATATAGACGACCTTTCCTGCAAAATCTTTTAAAGATACTTTTTTACCGTCGATATCATCCAGCTCAAATGGTGGCGGCATAGCGCCAGAAGCTAATTTCAAAGCACGATCATAAATTCCCTGAAGCTCCTTCACATGGACATCACTTCCTCCATCTGCCGCAAACTTGGTGATATAGGACTTGTAATCGTTGACATCTTTAGCATTTAACAGTAGATTGTTGACAGCGGAAAATAATGCCAACTCCCTGATTTTCCCAGTGAGATTCGTTTTGATCAGATCATATTCCATCATACGCTTTTCATCTTCTTTCTGGACGACAAGACTATCTTCTTTTCCGATTTCCAACATGTGCTTGTATCTCAGGTAGCTCGGTAAACTTCCTCTAACAAACCTGTTATAGGGATAATAAACGAGCAGCTCATCTGAAATCTTCACTTTCTGGAGCATATCCAAATAATCTGTCGGCATGACTTCCGTAAACTTCTTTTTCAGCCCCTGACTGATCATGTACGGCATGATCATTTCAAATCCCAAGCCCTCGTAATAGAATTTGAGGTACTGAAAATCGAAAAAATCCTTGCTCACTTTTGATTTATTGGCTTCTAAAAAGTCAAGGTTGTCTTTGCGCATCTGTGCAATCCGCTCATTTAAGACCTCCGTCGACATTTTTGTAGCATCCAGACTGGAATAATTTTTTATATAAAGAGCCATTAGCTCCTTGTAGGCGATAGCATTTTCCTTTCCCTTACCCGAAAAAGTCGTTGCATCTTTAAAATCCGTTTTAATGAGAAGATCATCTCCGGGCTCGATGTAAAGATTTAGCGATCCCTTGACAGGCTCATCCATGCCCAATCTGACATCGATCGGTTTTTCCAATGCGGCAGAAAATTCAAAAACACCATCGGCATTCGGTGTGAGCATTTTCACATCAGTCTCCCCATCTTCAAAACTGAACCACATGGTCTTTCCGACCAGGGGCTTAATATCCACTCGGACACGTGTTTTCTTACCCTGCCCAAATCCGATACTGGCATACATGCACAGTATAAAAACGATTACATAATTTTTCATATTCTCAATCTATTTTAGTTGTTATTTATTATTTATGTTGACTATGATTCAAAATTTAGTCAGTTATATCTAGCCTGACTGCATGAGAATATCCTGGAGTCTCTACCTTTTTGATGATTTTTAGCTCAAATCACCTATAAATTTGGACGTGTTATGGATTCTGCTGCATAGCTGGATTTGACTGCAAAATGTACAATGGGAACCGAAAAGTCAACCGCTCAGGTTTCAGCTTGAACGTCGCCGTTACCTTGCCATCTTTATCATACAATTGATGGGTATCGCCAACAGTGCCCTTATGATCCGGATCAACAGAGAGTCTGCGCATATCCCACCATCGCTCGCCATTCATAAAGAACTCGCGTGTACGTTCTTCCAAAATAAACCGCGTTAGTGTGATTTTATCAGTAGCTATTGCTGCTGGAATCCCAGCTTCGGCAATTGGCATCCGATTTTTTCTCAAGATCACCAGGTCTTCTACAGCACCGATCAAATCACCAAGCCGAGCTTTGCATTCGGCCCGCAGCAGGTAGATATCAGGAATATTTATCCCCAAATTGGTAAGTCCACCTCTTCCCCAGGCCCGCTGCATCCCTTGAGGATATAGGGCTGTCATCCCAAAGGAGAAGCTGCTCATAAACTGTTTTCTTAGGTCAGTATTGGCAAAACTCTTCACTGCTTGGGGATTGAGAACAATTCCCGAAGCAAGATATACATAGAGATTCGTTGTAGATTTTAAATATAAAACCTCTTGATCCGCGTAAGGATCCAGTCCTCGGGCGGGACCAATAAATGGGTTGACCGGGGTAAATGCACCGCCACTGGCCAGCTCTTTAGTATAATCATATAAGCCTATCGGTATACTGGCGCCGGCCAAATCTTGTAGAGATGCACCCAGTAAGGGCAATGCCAGCTCAAATTTTCCCATATAGACATAGACCTTTCCCAAAAGTGCTTCTCCAGCAGATCGGGACATCCGGATCCGGTTACTTGTTTTCTGCGGAAGATCAGGAATGGCCGCTTTGAGATCGGCTACAATCTGCTCATACATTTCTTTTACAGTAGCCCTTGTAAAAGTCGTTTGGGTAACATCGGCAATTTTATAAAGCGGGGTTGCCAGATCAGTAGATGCCGTCGCTTCATTGTAGGGTTTCCCATAGTAATTCACCAGCATAAAATGAGCATATGCGCGCCCGGCTAATGCCTCGGAAAGGATTGACTTTTTCTGACTTTCGGTACCATCTTTGGAATCTAGCACTTCATTAATTATCTTATTATAGTAATATAACTGCCGAACGAGCGAGTTAAATTCTGAATAGTTTTCGTCAGCAAGATAGATATCATCCTCCCAACGAAAAGCTTTCTGATCCGATAGCCGGAAGGTCCCGGTACCCAATACGGAAAACAGGGGGGCATATCCGGCAAGCTCATCTGACATCAGGATATGCGATGCCAGGGCTTGCCCACGAATAGATTCCGCATTCAGCAACAAGTCATAATCTGACGTTTTTTCGGCAATCAGAAGTCCTTTTGGATCGGTATCCAAAAAATCCTTTTTACATCCCACCAAAGAAACCCCAAGCATCAAAAGGGACATGATCTGAGTAATATTTTTATTGACAACTCTCATAATGTTCATTCTTAAAAGGTTAAATGGGCTCCGACCGTAACAGTATTCTGGTTAAAAGGCATTGTTCTGGCCCCGTAACGCGCCATTTGAAATTCGGGATCTATACCATCCTTATTATTTTTCCACAACATAATATTGGAGAACTGAAGCCGGAAGCTTAAACCCTCCAACCGAATTCGTTTGATCATATTATCCGGTACCTGGTAAGAAAATGCCATATCCCTGATTTTGATATAGGAAGCACTCACAACATTCCGGTCGGCGCGGATATAATATTGTAGGTCGCGGCCTTCGTTGGCACCAGCATCACTGAGAAAAGATGGGATATTTGTCTTCAATTCGTCTCCGGCTACTTTCCATCTGTTCGCAAAATCTGCATGCAGGTTACCCGACTGAAAATTTTGGTTCGCAATAAAGCTTCCATTATTATTTACGGTATAAGTCTGATTCACATCCCTGAACATGACATGGCCGAGGTTGTAAACCATATTGACTGTAAAGCCGAAGTTTTTATAACGGAATGAGTTGCTGAGTCCGCCACTCCAAACAGGCTGGTACACGCCCATGTAACTGATATCTTCGGGTTTGGTATCTTGTCGGACTTTGGTGATCGTACCATCCGCCCGATAAACCTGGGGATCCCCCACGTTGTCCAGACCAGCATATCTATAGGCGAATACGCTAAAAGCCGGATAATCTTTCACGTAATCCGAATTAATCAATGCATTCCCAGTAGTAATGGGTGATACCAGATAACCAAAATCAGTTACTTTATTTTTATTATAAGACATGGTCAGCATCGTACTCCATAAGAAATCTTTTCGTTCGATATTGACGGTATTCAATAGTAACTCGACACCTGTATTGCGTAAGCTTCCCACATTCCCGTTGATAAATGTTGTTCCGGTAAGTGGATTAATGCCAAGACGGCCGAGCAGATCGGAAGTCTCTTTACGATAAAATTCCAACGATCCGCTGATCCTGTTATTCAACAAGCCAAAATCAAGCCCTAGGTTATAATTTTTTGTACGCTCCCAAGTCAGATTTGGATTAGCTAAGGTGCTTATACTTAACGAAGAGCCACCGGGTGCATTGGGATCCGCTCCTGCCGCTAAGACATCTTTGGATGAGGCAAAACCCGGCGCAGGCGAATTGCCTGTAATACCATAGGTCGCCCGCAAAGCGAGCAAGTTCACCGATGGCTTCACTTTTTCCATCCAGGACTCCTGGCTCAGCGTCCACTTTAGCCCTACACTCCAGACAGGACGGCGCTGTGCGGATTTATTGATACCAAATAAATTACTCTGGTCATTTCTCCAACTAGCATTGAGCGTATATTTTCGCGCAAAGGTATAGCCTGCATTCGCATAATAAGAGGTAAATCTACTGCGTGGAACAGATTCAAGCTCTCCGAAATAACTGTTGACCGGTAATTTGGAACTCGCACCCGATAGGGGTAAAATAGGATTGAGCACGCCTGTAGAACTCAATGTTTTATAATCAAGCATCGCATAAGTCTGCAAAGTCGGATCATAGCCGTATACCCGGCTACTATTAGTGGTTGTCACACGCTCCTGGGCCTCCTGTCCAAGCAAGGCCGTCAACTGATGCTGATTATCGTTCCAGCTCATCGTGTAGCTCAACTGATTTCGAACAGACCAATTTTCCATGGTGGCATTATTGACACTGTATTCTCCTCCAGTCGTTGGAAGGTGATAGACAATATTTCCATCTGCTCCTATTTTGGCAAAATTCACCACATTGACACGCTGCTGATAATTGCTCTGGTCAAAATATTGCTGTGTGCGGTAGTTTCCACGCACATAACCGTAAACCCCTTCAAACCGCAGCCCCTTTATAATATCTATCGTCAGCCCCGAATTAAAACGTCCTGTGAAATTTCTGTTGTTGCCCTGTCCGCTCCCAATGTCGTCAAGGGGATTAAAGGCCAGTCCAATCTGGCTCAGGTTTTCAATAGATGGACGCTGCTGCTCAGAAAGATAGCCCATGTAATTCACATTCAGTGATTTCCCTGAAGCATCCTGAAATATTTGATAAGGCAAAAACTGATTGTTGATCGTCTTATAATTCTGGGAAGACATAGACTGATAGTTGAGATCAGCAATCAGGTAGGCCTTCAGAAAGCGGTTGAACGCAAAGTCCTGACGTGTATTGATCTTGAATGTCTCATCCTTGCTACCCGGAGTTGCGGAACGGTTGTTTGTATATGCTAAGGAGTTATAAAAAGTATGCTTGTCACCGCCACCAGCAATAGATAAGGTATGGTTCATGATCATGGCCGGCCGGTAAAATAGCTCGCCAATCTGCCCCGTATTATTGATCCGCGAAAGGCTGTCAAGCTTTGACCTGCCTTGCGCTTCTGTCAATACACCGCGGTGGATATCATAAAGAATCTGTCTATCAGGTGTCAATCCCGTCGACACTCCCGTATTGGGATTATAGGTAGTTACTGTTGAATAGGGTTGTTTAACAGGATCAAAGGTCTCTTGGGAGGCCTGAATGAATTGCGCACTGTTGAGCACTGGAAAGTAATTATACTCGGGGCGGCCCTGAAAATTAACAAAACCATCGTAGGTGATCCGCGTTGCTCCACTCTTGCCCTTTTTGGTCGTTACGACAATTACACCATTTGCTGCTCTTGCTCCCCAGATTGCAGCGGCAGTAGCATCTTTAAGAACAGTGATATCTGCGACATCCTGTGGATTTATAGCTGTGATGTCGTTGATATCCATGGCAATGCCATCAACTACAACCAAGGGGTTTGTATTCGCTTCAATGGTGGTGAGTCCACGGATCAGAAAAGGTGAACTTTTGCCATATATAGTGTTGGGTGCATTGTTGATCACCAGACCGGGGACCAAACCGTCCAGTCGCTGAATCAGATTCATGGATCCTGTACGGTCAGCTACAACATTCATATCTGGTTTGGCAAAAGATCCTGCACTTCGCTCCCTGGCCAGTGATTGATACCCGGTATTGATTAAAACCTCATCTAAAGTTCCTGCAAGTTTTAGTTTGATGGTTCCCAGGTCAATCGCCGCCTTCGCATTATAGTCTTGATAACCAATATAGCTTATTGAAATATAAGCCTGGCTAGGAATGCTTCGCAATGAAAACTCGCCATTGGCGTTTGTCATCGTTGCTGCCTTCTTCCCCTTGGCAGTCATTGAAAAGTCGCCAGTTTCTTCATTTTCAGTAGAAGTAATGGTCGCAACGGAAATTGTCGCGCCTTGCAGCGGACCGCCGTACTGATCCAATACCTTACCCCGTACATCGATCTCCTGTTGGCGTATGGGGGTAGCTTTAAGCCTCTTTGAGGGAGACGCGGTGACCACAATTAATTTCCCGTCCATTTGATAGGCAAGATCTTGAGCATTTAAAAGTCGCTTTAACGCCTCATCCAAGGTTACATCCGTCACATTGATCTTCACTGGCCCAACCCCGTCCATCAATTTGCGATCGAAGATGAAATCGTACCCTGTTTGATTCCTGATCTTCCGAAAAACACTCTTTAAAGAACTATTCTTTTCATTCAGGGTTACCCGCTGTCCAAAGGTCGTGATAGCATATACTTGCATCACAGACATAAATAATATGACGGTGGTTAGGCGCATAATGGTCAATTTAAAACAAAAATTTTTATACATTTGAGTTAAATATTGGTTAGCAAAACACGATTAGGTTCCAAGCTGTAGTGTTTTGAATTAAATAATTGATATTTACTTTTCATCGTCAGAAGGATAAAGATCCTTCTGACCTTTTAGTTTGTTTTCATTTTTTACCTACTTATAATAATCCTCCTTCCTCTGATTTTGAATCTTATGTTTGTTCCTTTTTCTATTTTGTGCAACACATCTGCGAGCTCGCTGCTACGTGAAATCCATCCGTCTAATGTGATATCATTAATTGGTATTCCCGTATAATCAAATTGCACATTATACCATCGCTCGATATTCCTTAATATCGTTTCGAAATTTTGCGACCCCAGGGCGAACTCCCCATTTTTCCAGGCCAACATTTCGTCTACATTGACTGTTTTAACATCAATAACGCTTTTGCTAACACGGGACTGCTCCGAAGGTTTAAGAATCTTAAATGATTTTGTTGCTAAATCGGTAACTTTTACAGAGCCTTCGGCCAAAGTTGTCTCGGCATAAGGCTGGTCCGGATAGGCATTGATATTGAAATGCGTTCCCAATACAACAACCTGCTGTTTATCCGATGACACTATAAAAGGTCTTTTCCCATTTTTTGAAACCTCAAAATAGGCCTCACCTTTTAATTTGACCAGGCGAACTTCAGGATCATTGAATCCTGTTTCAAATTCGATAGAAGAAGCTGCGTTTAACCATACTTTTGATTTATCGGGCAAGGTGACCATATAGGTTTCGCCGATTGAGGTACTCAAAATATTAACACCCTTGCCCAGCTGCTGATTATTTTCAACTTCATACTGAAGTTGACCATCTGCAGTTTTAGTTATACGAATCCCATTTTCAAATGCCAATTCTCCTGTCCTTTCGGCTTCTAAGGAAATCCGCCTTCCATCAGCCAGGGTCAGCGTTGCACCAGTTCGACCAGACAAAATGCGATTATCCACTGACGTAGCAATATCTTGATCTTGTGCTGCGTCACGGTGCTGAAACATAAAAAAGGCTATGCTCAAGAAGATCAGGAAGGACATTGCAATTGCAATACGTGGCCATAGCACGACCTCCCGTGACCTATCGATCTTCTGAATGATTTTTTCTAATATTCGCCCTTCCAGCTGCTCTTCAGACGCTGCAAAAGAGCTTGATAACTCAACCTCTTTTTGCAGATCACTATTATACCATGAATCAAACGCCTGTAGTTCCTCTTCTGTAATGGTTTTATCTAGCCATTTTGAAGCTAAGTACTGATACTGTTGTATATTATCGTCCGGTTCCATAGTTAGGGCTTTTAAATGATGTCTCCTGTGAAATACAAATCCCTTAGTCGATGCTAAAAAATATTTTTTTTATGTCTAAGATCCCCCTTGAGTTGCTTTTTTAACAAAACAAGGTAAGCTGAAAATTTATTATAGACATGAAATGATTTTTTTTGTTATTATTTTCAAAATAATATACAGATTTGCATATCACTTGCTTTGATGGAGGTAGATAAAGTGCTGTATAAACTATGATCGACTTTAGAACTTATCCCGATGCTGACCTGATCGCTTTGATGATCAGAAGTGATCATAATGCTTTTGCTGAAATCTATAAAAGGTATTGGAAACGGCTATTCCACGTCGCAAGCCTAAAACTCAATAATCCCGAAGAAGCAGAAGAGGTGGTGCAAAATATATTTGTATCCTTGTGGGATAGAAGAGAACAGCTTAATATAACGACAAGCTTAAGCGCTTATTTGGCCATATCAGTAAAATATAGAATTATCAAAGTACTGGACAAACATTATAACCAACAAAAATATGTGAAGAGTATGACCACATCTATCTTAGATGATTCGACACAACAATGGCTTGAGTTTCTCGATCTCAAAGAAATACTCGAAAAAACTATTACCGAACTTCCAGAAAAATGTCAGCTTGTCTTTCGGATGAGCCGTGATAAACATATGTCTCAGAAAGAAATAGCGGCAGAACTAAATATCTCCGAAAAAACAGTGGAAGCCCATCTCGGTAAAGCAATTAAGACATTACGGAACAAGCTGAATAGATTCCTTATCTTACTTTTGTAACGAATGTGCCTCCTGGCCTATGATCTCCCTACTTGACTACCCCTATTCATGCCAGGTTCAAATAAGTTCTCCTTAAAAATAGCTTAATAACTTCTTCGTTACGAAGGAGATACTAAACTCTTTATTCTGGATAAAACGATCATCTCCCTTAAATCCCACTCCAAAACATCCCCACGCCCGAATTAGCGCAATTTAAATTAACACATGTTAAATCATCTTTACGAAAAACCGTAAACATTTCTCTACAATAAAATTTATAAGCACACGAACACATAAATTAAATAAAACAGCATCCCTATAATTGTAACAACGAAGTTTTAGATATTAACGAAAACACACATATTCTAAGAATATTTAAAATCACACGGCATTAGCATTAGGTCTTTAGTTATATGGTATAGTTAAACTAAAACAAATATTACACAATTAAAAAAACAAAATCATGGACAAAAAAACAAATTATTGCGCACCACAGATCCACGTATCTGTGATCGAACTAGAGCAAGGAATTGCTGCAGGCTCCAACTCAAATCGGCCTGAACATTCACATGAGGGACAGGAATGGGGGCAAAGTCATAATCCTCATAATGATAATAACGAGTAGCTATAATCTATCAAAACGCATTTCCTAGGATAATTATAGCGAAAGTGCGTCAACAGGTAGTTCTGTGTTTTAATAGACAAGAACTACCTGTTATTTTTAATAAACTACTTTTCAGGATGGAATTACTGCAATAAAATGGACACACCTTTAAGCTGCAATATGCCTGTCGTTGAGACGTATGTTCTGCAAAATCGCGATTCACCCGCTCAGGTCCCTACTTTACATGATCCAATTTTTTGGAGATAGGTCATAAGAAAATTATTCGGGATCATCAAGATTAATCATTTTCGGTAACGGGCAACATTTTACTGTCCATGAGTTTTTTACAAGAAAAATTATGAATTGGGATCATGTGATCTGGTTTGAAATTTTTTGAAAAAATAAAGTACCCATAGAAACTGGGTGTATCCATAAACCGCATCTTCTATAGGAATGGTGAGTATCCGAATACCCATAAAATCCGCTGGATTATAATTGACTATTGGTGATTCCAATCCTGTTCCTGTGAGTATACCATTGACAGGCAAAAATCCTAACATAAGTACTGTGAAAACCAAAGAGGCCCGGCTTATCCATTGTACCCGCATAACAAAGTGGAACACCAGTAATGTCACTATCGTGACTACAGCAGTCACCAAGGTGTATATTCGGTCAGCATAGCGAAGCGCTACAACTGCGCATACAATTATACTGACAAAGACAATAATATTGTTAAAAGCACTAAGATGTTGCCATCTAAAAAATTTATCCAGGCAGAAATAGGTGAATATGCAAGAAAAAGGAATAAAGATAAAAAATAACCATTCCTCCAAAGGTAATCCAACCAAGACAATGCCCAAGGTATACTTTGTATTAAACCACCAAACGCCACGACTGGTAAACCAGACATCCCATGCAATAAAAAACAGTGCAACAATAACCGAAGCTTTTAAAAATGGGACAAACTCTCGATCAAATCGAAGCCGCTTGTCGAAGGAAGCGACAAAACATATTATGACCGTAAAAAATAAGATAAGTGAATAAGTATACTGCATCATGTTTTTTCATTATTACTGTACATTTTAAAGTATTTCAACGGAACATATAAAAAGCCAAAGCACTCTCCTTCTTCCTTGACCAAATGTTTGTGATGCTGCTTGTGGGCACGACGAAGTGCCAAAAAGTACCTATTGTTTGTTTTACTCAAAAATTTGAAGCGCTGGTGGATAAAAATATCATGCACAAAAAAATAAGCCATACCATAGAACATAATCCCCAGGCCAATATAAAATAGGTAATTATAATCTTTTAGCGATCCAAAATACATTAGCGCAATGGTAGGCAATGCAAAGATGACAAAGAAGTAATCGTTCTTTTCCAAAAAACCTTCATTGCTATGATCATGATGGTCTCTATGCAATACCCATAAGAAACCATGCATAATATACTTATGGATAACCCAGGTAGCACCTTCCATGACAACAAAAGTGATCAGTACAGTAATAAAATTCATATGTTTATTCGCTGATTATTTTAAATTTTAGGCAGATTTATAAATAAGCGACTTTGTATCGCAAATAGCTTTTGAGAGCGACATAGGCTTTTTGAGTATTGGGTATTCTAATTCTATTTTCTAAAATTTCCTTCGATGATTTCTTTCGGATCTTTGCAAAAAGTGAAAGATAATATTTGTAAGCCAGATAGACACCAAACTTAGCCGAGGAAGGCAATTTTTTAATGCCCAAAAGTGCTTCTTGAAACTCCTTGTGGATTTCATCTTCAATCTGGCTTTTGAGTACATTATCAAATACAGCCATATCCAAATTTGGAAAATAAGTGCGACCGAGGATATGATAATCATCTTTGAGATCCCGCAAAAAGTTTATTTTTTGGAATGCAGATCCAAGTTTCATAGCATAAGGTTTCAAATCCTCATAGCGTTGTTTATCTCCCTCAGTAAAAACCTGTAAGCACATCAATCCTACAACCTCTGCCGAACCATAAATATATTCTTTATAGCGATCTGAATTATAATCTATCTTTTTCAGATCCATCTCCATGCTATGCAGAAATTGATTGATAAGGTCAATGTCGATGTCATATTTGCGTACGGTCTCTTGAAAGGACTGCAAAATAGGGTTCAAGGAAATTTCTTCTTCCAAAGCAGCGTTTGTTTCTAAATACAGGCGCCTCAATAATCGTTGCCGATCATATCCATGAAAACTATCGACGATTTCATCTGCAAGTCTAACATAGCCATAAATCGCGTAAATACTATGACGGATGCTTGGTTTCAAAGCCAAAATGCCAAGCGAAAAGCTTGTACTGTATTTCTCAGTTGTTTTTTTGCTCACTTCATAAGCGAGTTCATCAAATAACTTCTTCATGGTCTTATGATTTATGATATAATTCAATGGCTTCTTTAGCGACTATCTTTCCAGAAATGATGGACGGCGGTACACCAGGACCAGGTACAGTCAACTGACCTGTATAAAAAAGATTGTGCACTTTTTTATTTCTAACCTTTGGTTTCCATACCGCAGTCTGCTTAAGTGTATTGGCCAATCCGTAAGCATTTCCACCGTAGGCATTATAATCGTTCACAAAGTCGCTGACACAGTAACTTCGTTTATATGAAATCTGTTCGTATAGATTTTTTGTACCAGTATGCTTTTCCAGACGTTCTAACATGTGCATTAGGTATTCTTCACGTATATCCTCGTTATCCGATATATCTGTCGCCAAAGGCATCAACAAGAAAAGATTCTCAGCATTCGAGGGTGCAACATGAGCATCCGTTTTGGAAGGACAACAGGCATAAAACAACGGGTTTCGAGGCCATTTTTTCTCTCCATAAATACAATCTATATGATCATCTAGGTTATGTTCAAAAAATAAAGTATGATGAATCAGATTAGGAATAGTGGATTTCATACCAAGATAATAAATCAGGCTGGAAGGAGCAAAGGTCCGGCTTTTCCAATAGGCATCATCATAATTTCTCAATCCTTGGGGCAATAGCGATTCAATATGGTGATAGTCCGCTGAAGCAACAACAAGATCAAACTTTCGATTTTCACCATTAACTGTGAGCGAGGTGACCGCTTTATTTTCGATCTTAAGTGCTTCAACGCAGTGCCCAAAATGAAAAGTTGCTCCTTGTTTTTCAGCTACCTGCTGCATAGCCAGCACGAGCTGAAAAAATCCTCCTTTGGGGTAATACGTTCCCAGTGCATAACCGCCATAATTCATCAGACTATACAATGCCGGAATATCTTTGGGTGAGGCACCTAAAAAAATAACGGGAAATTCCATCAAGGTCCGTAACCTTTCATCCTTAAAATATTTTGCAACGTAAGTCCTAAAGCTTGATAACAGATCTAATTTGAACGCGCTACGTGCAATTTTTGGAGAAGCGAACTCCAACCAACTATGGCAGGGTTTATTGACAAAATCACGCATCCCGACTTCATATTTGAATTTAGCTGCCTGCATAAATTTGTCCAGTTTCCTACCTGCCCCCAGTTCAATCCGTTCGAATAATTGTTTTAAATCCTCGTATGATTCAGGCACACTGATCTGTCCGGAATTAAATATCATCTCAAACTGTGGATTCAATGAAACAAGTTCAAAGAAATCAGCTGTGCTATGGCCAAAATCCGAAAAGAAGGACTCTATAATATCAGGCATCCAATACCAGCTGGGTCCCATATCAAACCTAAAGCCTTCAGGCGTGGAAAACTGACGTGCACGCCCACCTGCCAGTACATGTCTTTCAAAAACATGCACGTCATAACCCGCCCTAGCTAAATAAGCTGCCGCCGAAAGCCCCGAAAAACCTGCACCAATTACTGCTACTTTCTTTTTCATTTTCTTCTGATTTTAGCTTCCTCTATACGTGGAGTACCCATATGGGCTTACCGTGATCGGAACATGATAATGTCTATTGTCTTTTATTTCAAATATTACCTCGATATACGGATAAAAGGTTTCTATTTTTTGATTCAGAAAATAACTTTGGGTATGAAATTTAAGCTTGTATATCCCTTTATTAGCGTCTTTTCCAGATAATAAAAAATTACTTATGCGACCGTTGGAATCCGTTTTTTCACTGGCTACAGCAGTCCATCGGTTATCTGGCGCCAACTTCTCCAAATCAACTTTAACATCCTGGGCTGGGTTTCCCTTAGAAATATCCAGAATATGACTTGACAATTGATAATGAGGTTTTTGTGCATAGGTTGTCAATCCAAAAACAAGGAAAAACAACATAAAAAAGTATCCTATTCTACTAATCATCTGTTTCGCTATATTTTAACTTTGTCCAATAATTGTTCTGCAGCAATGTTTTTATCGTAAATCACTTGGTGGAAATCGCTCAGTTTAGTTAACAAGTTGATAAGTATCATTTTTTCCTCATTAGTGAGATCACCTGAAACAATCCGAGTAGCGTGACGTATGCGTCCCATTTGCTGTTCCAATGCCAATAAACCAGTTTCTGTAATGTAAATCACCTTACTGCGCTTATCCAATTCAGATTCCTCCTGACTTACCCATCCTTGTTTGAGCAAACGATTTATAATAGCCATACCGACTGGCTTTTCATGAATATTTCGTTTGATCAATTCCATTTTTGTCATCTGCCCAAATGATTTTAGCGTAATCAAATAGATAAATTCCTCTTGGGTAGAAAAATGAGATCCCCAAATTGCAGCTTTTGAATAACTCTTAGCGAATCTATTCATATGCACAATTAGAGTACTGATGACACTCTCCGGACTACGCCCATTTTCCTTGCCTTCCCAATGTGGATCGACAAGCATATTACTTTGCTCATTTACAACCCAGCGCTTAAACCCTTCAGCATCATTGGCATAATTACCATTTAAATTATCTGCCTCGAATTGCTCAATCAATGGTAGGATTCCTTCTAAAAGTTTATACTTCATGACTCAAAATTAGAACACTAATATACTATTAAAGTTTTATTTATTTTTAAATAATGATTTTTTAGAATAAAAATACACTAAACACCAGGGAGTAGGTCTAGACATGGATTGGTAAAAACATCATTACGATGGAGTCTTAACCCTTAAACTAGGTTAAGGGTATTTCTTAAGGTAGTTTATTAATTATTATAGTTGGAATGGGATAACTTTGCTATAACTCATAATTCAACTACTGATAAGACATGAAAACAATTAAGTTTTACACGATTAATTATATGCGGGTTTTTACCATCATTTTATTTATGGGATTAACCGTAAACTCAACGTATGCACAAAAAATAAAAATCGAAGAAAGTAACCTTTCTGCTATACAGACCTCCATGTCCATACAGAATATCGATGGCAAAAGAGCTGTCCGAGTGACTAAATCACCAAAAGTGCTTGCTGACGATGAAGCAACCTATGTCAGGATCAATGACCTCGACTTTAAAGATGGCGTGATAGAGGTAAAAGTTTTATCACGGCTACTTCCAGATGCACCAGCACATGCCAGAGGTTTTATTGGTCTAGCATTTCGTATCAATGAAAATAATTCCCGATTTGAAAGTATCTATCTACGTCCTACAAATAGCATCGCAGATGATCAGTTGAGAAGAAACCGGACTATTCAATACTTTTCCTATCCAAATTTTAAGTTTACGGATTCCCGAGCTACTGCCCCTGGGCAATATGAGTCTTATGCCCCTATTCCACCAAATGAGTGGATCAAATTAAAAATTGAGGTAAAAGGTAAAACAGCCAAGCTATTTATAAATGACGCCAAGCTACCTAATCTTATTGTTAATGATCTCAAAATGGGCGCCGATAAAACTGGAGCCATTGGTCTTTTTGTCGATATCGGAACCGAAGGCTTTTTTAGGGATTTGAAAGTGACAAGTAAATAAGTCCTCAAATAGAGAAATTGAATTTTTGAACAGCTATATATAGCTGCAATATCTATTTATAATAGTTTATCAGAAGGACTCCCTCCCCTTCGTTATCCAGCACCAATTCACCGTCTTTTAAAACGGTACCGTCTTTAGCTAAAATCGATATCTGATATTTGGCTCCAGGTCTTCCACCGTCAATCGAAACGGAGAATCCAGCACCACCTATCGCATCTATCAATGTTACTGTCTTTTGCCAAGGGGCCGTAACAATCTCTTCATAGTCATTAGGAATATTATAAGGATCTGTAATTGTAGGGGTATATTGAACTTGCGCCGTTGTTGCAGGCCCCTTTAAGGTATAAGTAACCTGAAAGTTCGATGAATCTGAATTCTCGTCTTTTGTACAACTAAGGCAAATAAAACTAACGGTGCATAACAGCAAAAATATTTTAAAAGCTCTTTCCATAGATAAATCTAGTTTTGTCTTTAAACCCAATTATCGTACCAAATGAAGAATACGAACTATTCCTGAAGATTGATCCTAAAAACAATAAGTCCCCTATATGAAATGCCATTCAAAAGCAATCTTCCTATTTCTATCATTATTTAGCATTTAGCGACAGGAACCATATTGGAGGAAGCCTAATTAAGTAGCAGAGAGTAAAAATAATGATTTCATAAAAATCCAAAACATTATGTGGGCGATTCTGCTTATAGATATAAGCATGATAATAATGAAAATCAGTAAAAAATCTTGTAAACAGGTAATTATAAGGAAAAATATCTTGGCAAACAGGGCAAAGAATGCACTTTTATATAAACTTTAGATTGCATAGGCATACACTCGATCTCGCTATCGTGAACATAAATAAATATAAATAAGATTTGCAAAATTACATGGAAAATAATGATATCAAAAAACCTTATTCCTTTGAATTGGCATCGAGCTTATTAGCATTGACTCTCATCCTTGCTCTTATGTATGTTACACAGGGTGTATTGCTTCCTGTAATATTTTCAATATTAATTGCAATATCTCTATACCCACTTGCTCGATTATTTGAAAAAATAAGGTTGGGGAAGGCTTTCTCAGCGATATTGGCAGTTATTGTGTCCATTGCTTTAATTTCTGGGTTAAGCTGGTTTATAATCTATGAGAGTATCCTCATCGGGAAAGATGCCTCAGCTATTACTGAAAAGGTGATCTCTGTTTTGGAAAGCGGACAGAAATGGCTCGAGGAGACTTTTGGCATCGAACGTACGGAAATCATGGAGAAACTCCGTGAACAAACCAATAAAACAATGGGAAACGCTGGCAGTATGTTGTCAAGCACTTTTGGGTCTATTGGCAATATATTGGCAAGTGCGATTCTGGTACCCCTGCTGACTTTTTTCTTATTGTATTATCGTGACTTCTTTCGTGAGTTCTTCTTTAAAGCATTTAAATCCTCACCACAACATAAAGTAAACGAAGTATTAAATAAAATCTACAATGTCGTACAAAGTTACCTTGTTGGTCTGATCACAGTAATGGGCATTGTAGCAGTATTAAATACAGTGGGCTTAATGGTATTGGGAATCGACTATGCATGGTTCTTTGGTTCATTGGCATCCCTATTAATGCTATTACCTTATATCGGAATAGCTATCGGATCTATTTTGCCTGCACTTTTCGCTTTGGCAGTAAAAGATAGTGCCTGGTATGCAGTAGGTGTGGTAGCATGGTTTCAGGTGGTACAATTCTTAGAAGGTAATATTATTACCCCCAATATAGTGGGTAGCAAAGTCAGTATCAATCCTTTAATGGCAATTATCGGCATTCTTTTAAGTGGTATGCTTTTCGGGTTAGCTGGATTAATCATCGCTTTACCTTTGATAGCAACACTAAAGGTGATATTTGATGCGAACCCAAATATGGAAGCCATAGGTTTCTTGATCGGTGAACCTGAGAAAGAACACCTCAAGCGTAATTCCACGCAGGAACTGCTGATGAAATGGGGAATTGTAAAAATGCCAAAAAACACTAAAAATATAAAAATGGACATAGACGTACATATTGAAGATAAAACTAAAGGTACGCCTAATACGGAAATAACTTATACCGAAATCAATGAGTCTGAAGAACTCCCTTATAAAGATCCACCGAAAGAGGATTATAAAAATGCTAATAAATGATTTAACCTAAAAAAAGCAAATTGTAAACCTCTTAATGGGGTTAGAAATAGGCCAGCATACTCCATAAGGATAGATTTATTTCGCGGTGACATTTTCTGTACTCGTTGAATTTTTAAACATACGGCCTGAAAATAAAACGTTCAAACAAATATCGGATTCAAACCATAATGATTTGTAAGCCATATTTATATTGATAGCCTGTTTTATTCCAAAATAGGCTACTGCAATTACTAAGTTAAAAATTGCTAAATAACACCATAGTAAAGCTATTGGTTTTGCATTTTTGATTATATTGTTTTTCATAAATATTCGAAAAATATGAAATGTCCAAACTGTAACGAAACACTACTGATGACGGAGCGTCAACGAATTGAAATAGATTACTGCCCAAACTGTAGGGGTATATGGCTTGATAAAGGTGAGCTGGATAAATTATTGGAACAAGCAGGCAACGACAACGACAGTAGCTATGCTAACAATAGAGAATCTAGCAATTACGATAAGTACGAAAGAGAAAATTATCAATCACAGCAACACTACAGCGATAATAGGCACCATTCGGACAATCACAAGTATCAACATGGTCGAAAGAAAAAATCTTTTCTCTCCGATCTTTTTGATTTTGACTAAAAATAGTCTATTTGAATTATATATCAACAAGTCTGACATATATCGGACTTGTTGATATAGAGAATAAAAAAACATTTTTAGTGTGTATAATTCGCCTTCAGCATTTTGATCTCTTTTGGCCTTACCAGAACATTCCGCAATCAACAACATATAAAGGCATTTACGTTCAAACCTCGATTGCTAAGAAACCGATATTGAAAGAGGCAGATCTAATGTATTAAGCCTTCGGTACCGGGGCATTTTTTACAATGAGTTTTTCATGCTTTAATTCCTCCCAAAAATCGGCCGGTATCTTGGTCTTGAAGGACTGGGCATTTTGTATTGCCTGCTCGACGGTATGTGCGCCTGGTATAACACCTGACACTTCGGCTGGGGCCGCCGCAAACTGTAAAGCTGCTGTTCGCAGATCCACAGCATGATTTTCAGCTACACGCTGTAAGGCGTTCAGTTTTTCCTTTACCCCGGCAGGGAACGTTCCATCATATAAATAACGGTCTTTACCAGACAGAAATCCAGCACATAAGGGTGCACCTACAACGATGGACACATCTTTTTCAGCTACTTTTGGAAAAACCTTATTCAGATCATCCTCATGTTTGATCAATGAATATTGGCAGGCAGAAAGAAAGATATCGGGATCTGCAACACTCAATGTCTGCAATATAGGTTCAATGGTATTAACACCTAACCCCCAGCCTTTGATAATCCCCTCTTCTCTCATTTTAGTCAGCTCTGGCATCGCCCCTTTGGCCGCCGCCTCAAAATAGTGCGCATAACTATCTTTCATATTGCCATTATCAGGTGAAAGGTCATGGATAAAAACAATATCTATAGACGATAAGCCCAAGCGCTGCAGACTATCTTCCACACTTCTCCTGACACCAGCAGCACTATAGTCATACTTATAACCAAAATTTAGTTTCCCCTTCCATAGTATTTGTTCCATCGTAAAATCTTCTTTCGGTTCCATAAGTCGCCCTACTTTAGTCGACAGTGTAAAACTGTCACGCGGTTGGTCTTTTAAAAACAGACCCATTCTACGTTCGCTGATCCCCAGACCATACCATGGAGAGGTATCAAATAATCGTATCCCTGCATTCCATGCGGCCTCTATTGCTTGTAGACATTCAAGATCTGAGTTTTGCTGAAATCCATTACCCAATGCGACCCCACCAAATCCAGCTTTATCAACGGGACGAAATCGTTTCTTTTCTGTTAAATTTTGAGCTGTTGCCATTTTATGTTCTTTTAATGTTGTTGATAAAATATCAGGTGTCGCCGCACTCAGTGCAAAACCTGCACCCGCAAGGGCTGTCTCTGCTAAAAATTGCCTTCTTTTCATATGTCTGATCCTATCGGTCTCATTTCCGTTCGCTTAACATTCTGGCCGAAAGTTCATCATGTGCAGTCAAATCCAGCCGTAGCGGCGTTATGGATACCAGTTTATTTTCTACCGCCCAGCGATCTGTCCCTTCCTCCGCCGGCTCAAGTGGTACTACCGTAATCCAATAGTTTTTTCTTCCCATGGGATCCTGACCAGGTACTACATTGCCATCATAGAGCCGCACCGATTGTCTTGTCCATACAACTCCCTCTGGTTTTGGAGGGAAATTCACATTATATAGCGCAGGACCTTTATCATTGAGCAAGATCTTGAGTACATCATCGGTCCATTGAGATAGTCCTTCAAAATCTGGCTCCGTCTTGCCGACTGGTGTACTCAGCGCGATACCTCTAATACCGAGGAGCATGGCCTGTTTTGCCGCAGCAAGTGTGCCTGAATGCCACATGGAATTACCAAGGTTGGACCCCATGTTAATGCCCGAAAGCACAACCTGCGTATCGGGAAACATATGCAAGCCTAGCGCTACACAGTCCGCAGGTGTCCCATTCACCCGAAAAGCATCAATTTCCTCAAATGTAATGGGGGCAGTACGATAACTCAGGGGGCGAGAATGAGTAATGGCATGACCCATGGACGACTGCTCAACATCTGGCGCAACAATCCTAACGGTACCAAACTGCCTCGCGGTCTTTGCTAGGGCGGCTATGCCTGGTGAATAGATACCGTCGTCATTGGTGATAAGTATATTCATATTAATTGTCCTTTTCTATGAAAACCAATCTCAAGCAGGCTTTGTTCAGCTGATATGAAAGAACATGGCAAAAAAATAAGATTAGTACACAATCCAGCTGCTGGGGATGATGACAATGGCGACAAAGACGAACTATGTCAGCTGATTGAAGAACTGGGACACCATTGCACAGTAGTCGCTAAAAAAGATGCCGTCAAAAAGATCGATCCAGAGACCGATATCATTGCCTTAGCCGGTGGCGATGGCACGATAAAAATGACTATTATGGCGCTATTAGAAAAAAAGCTACGATTTAAAAGACCGATAGCGATCTTGCCCCAGGGGACAGCAAACAACATCGCCATTTCTTTGGGTATTCCTTTGGACTGTAAACAGGCTATGAGTCTATGGAGTCAGTTCCAGCTTAAAAAATTCGATGTTGGGATGGTAACAGGTCTAGAACGAAAACCCTTACATTTTATCGAATCTATTGGCTTCGGTCTATTCCCCATACTGATGGAGAAAATGGGTGAAAAAAAATTAAATACCGCCAGTGCAGAAGATGAAATTAGGATCGCGCTCAAGCAACTCCGAAAATTAGCGCTGACATTCCCAGCCAAAGTGCTCAAACTCGTAACCGCTACGGGTAGCATTGAAAAAGACTGCATTATGGCTGAAATCATGAACATCTCGAGCATGGGCCCCAGACTGGTACTAGCTTCGGATGCTGATCCGGGAGATGGACAATTTGATATTATAGTCGTAAGCGCCGATCAACGCCAGGAACTGGTTGCTTATATAGATGGGTTATTGAATAAAAAGAACGTGACATTTAATATTGAGCCTATTAGAGCAAGCCGCTTAGCCATGGAGTGGCAGGGAACAGAATTGCACATTGATGATGAGTGCAAGGCTTATGCTGGAGAGCAACTCAAGATTTCATTGCTCGATAGCTTGATCGAAATTATTGTGGAAGGCAAATGATATTCTTAATCAAAAAGAGATTTGCCATTCCAAAACTAGTAGCAGATCAGTAAGCACAAATAACTAAGAAATAAAATGTATCTTACCTAGAGAATTGCTATCCCGCTATTATGTCCAAAAAGAACATCGAAAAGATCAGCCTATTGATAGAGAGAATTAAAGACTGGAATAGTTTAAATGATGATGAACTATTTCAGTTAATAAAAGAGTTTGAGAAAATGCCAAGGTTAGAAGTTTCCGGATTTTACAATGACCTTTTTAACGACGCCAAATTGGTGGAAAACCTTTTGGCTATTTATGACAACCATTGTGACAAGACCAAGCTTGTTGTTCTTCTAATCTCTTCCATCGGAAATATGATACAGCGATATCACATACCTGAAACGAAGGCCATTTATGAATTCATGTTGAAAAATACCTATAGAAAAAATGTAGGTGCTTATGTCGCTTTATTTCTGCCAAGATTGATTTCTTTTAAAACATATAATAGCAAATGGAAGTATATTATGGACATCAAAATGATGTCGCCAAAAAAGGTAGCGGAAAGTGCTTTTGAAAGCTTAATAGATTTATATATGGATAGTATTCCGGTAGAATATAAAGTTGTGGCTAGCGATTATTTTAAAAACAAAGCGCAAAAGTCTAATAATGAATATGGAAAGCAGTATTATTTAGATTTAGCAAGTAAAATTCGGTAAATGATGAGACTGTAACCTGAACTGTGTCAGTTCTTATGGACCAAAGAAAAAAGCGCGACTTTGAATATTAAATTCGCTGTCGCGCTAACATTGAACACTAAATTACCAATCTTTTATCAATTTAAAGGCAAAATAAATGCCTTGATTGCTGTCAATTTTATTGTTTCACCAATCTGAATTTTTGTGCGTTTCCTGTATGTGCTGAATAGATCTGTATCGGGGTATCGTCTGCGGTACTTGAACCATTTACATCCAGGTTTTTACCCGGAGCAGATGCAGGCTCCAGATTATAATTACCGCTTCCCACATAGCTGATCTTCCACCGTTGCGCAGAAGTGTTGGCAAAAGTGGCGACCTGTACAGGTGTACTGTTTACCGATCCCCCACCCCGTACTTCCAGTACTTTAGTCGTATCAGCAACGCTCTTCAATGCAAAATATCCACTACCCACACTTCTCAACTTCCATACCTGATTGGATGATGTCGGATAATTGTAAGTCCATAAAGTAACATCTTCACCATTAACGGGTGGATTGCCATTAACATCAACGAGCTTGCTAGGTTCTTTTGTTAAAGCGGACGCGATCTTGTAATTCGCTCCATTGATCAGAATACCCTCTGGCGAATAAAATGTAATCAATAAAATATCGAGATGTGCATAAGTTGCGAGTTTGCTTGCTAAGTCAGTTTCACCATAATAGCGTGATAATGCCCAGGCGTACATCTTTACACGTTCACCGCCAACAGTTTTAGTTGGAAAGTAGGATTTCATTGCATTATCAACAGAAGCATCATAACTAATTCCGTCCACCCCATAGGTATTCAGTTTACTATACATATCGTCCATAACCACCTGCTGCTGTGCAGGGGTCTTACCGTTCAAGTCTGACCAGTTACAATAATAGCTCACCTTCCAGCCGAGCTGTTTGAATCCCGTCAAATGCTGTGGATACATGCTTTCTATCAACACTCTATTTTTAATAGAATATAGGCTATCCATTTTCTTCAGTGTCTTTAAAAACAATTGTTCATTTGTAGCGCTATTCAAATCTTTACAATCTAACCAAAGTGATGTAAAATCTGGAAGCTTATTGTTTAGATTCGCAAAATACTGTTCCAATGTCTGCCCTGTGGCTGTTCCGGCTTCATGGCCTATAAGACAGGTCGGTTGACCATTTTTATTGGCTACATATATATCTACTTCGAGACTCTTGATACCTTCGTTGATAATCTCATCAACTTTAATCAGATCGTTAGCACGATGTGCACTGACAAATGTCGGCCCAGCCAATGTCGTATTGACTTTACTCATTTTTTGGGGAGCGTTCTCGTCATTTTTGGCAATATCTTTCTGACAGCCGACAAATAAGTAGATCATACAGGCAAACAAACAGACTGCCTTACCAAACATTAACGTTGTTTTTCTCATAATTTTTGTATTTTAATATTAAGTTTATTCATTTAAAAAGCAATTTTTCTGGATGTCATCCGACCTTCTCCATGGAGATTCAGTTGATGTACTCCCAGTTCCAAAATACCATAAGCATTCTGATCAGCGGTTTCGATCATCCCTTCAAGTGTAATCATCGGAATACCTTTGTAACTTGCAAAATTACCCGGATGATGATGGCCGGATATCACGGCCTTTACAACGGGGTATTTCTCAATGAGGCCCAATATCTCTCGATTATTCAATGCTTCGAGACCGTTCTCAGGATACAAGGGGTGGTGTGTAAAGACAATCACCTTTTTTGCCTTTGACTGTGCCTTTTTGAGCTGCTTTTCCATCCATTTGAGCTGCGTTGTGCTTATGCCACCATTCCAGGGCTGATCATTGCCTCTTTTTCCTGTTTTGAGTCCATCATTAAGCATCTGCCAGGTCTGTCGCTCACCCGATCCTGCTTTGGTGGCATACTCGGCAAGTTCATTGGTATTAAGCAGGATAAATAGCCATCCCTCCTTCTCTACTGTATAGTAAGGATTCGGCATTTTATAAGACTTATATAGGCCCGATCCATCCTCAACATCCACATAATCATGATTTCCCAAAATATTGTAGATGGGTCTTTTGAGTTTGTGGAGTCGCTGAAGTGCGGGGGTCAGATCTTTTGGCCCTACATCGACCAAATCGCCTAGCATGACTGTAAAATCTACCCCTTCCTTATTGATAGCCACAACAGCCGAATCCAATTTGGCAAGTGAATTTCGGTAAAAACGGCTACCGTGGGTATCTTTATCCGCATATTGTGGATCAGCTATCAGACCGATCCTGACCACCGATTGTCCTTGCCCCATACTATAAAATAGGCTGAAGAGCAGCGATAAAAATAACTTTATTCCCATCCTGGATTTTGTTTTAGATTATTATTCAAAGTGATTTCATTCAAGGGAATACATTCGAGATAATCCCGATTTTCCTTAAACCCATAACCATTGGGCAGCTGTGTCACAAAAGGATCCAAGAGACCATCCGCATCAACTTTATAATTAATTTTAGTACCTGTCCAGTCTGAAGCCGCGAACGGGTAGCCTTTGGGACGTTTTCCTTTCAGCAGCTTATGTGCGGCCCATCTGCGGATATCGTCATAGCGAAATCCTTCTGCCCCCAGCTCGACAGTACGTTCACGACGGATTTCTTTTAACTGGTCTGATAAATTATAACCATAATCAGCATACCTGTCGTTATTAGGATCGTTGGTAATAGCAAAATCCGGCATACCTGATCTTTTCCGGAGCAGATTGATCGATTTGGCATAATCGACTGTTTCGCCAAGTTCAGCCTTTGCTTCGGCATAATTCAATAATGCTTCGGCATAACGGAAGACAATGGCGCCCGTTTCATCACTTGAACTCCAGGAAACCCCGCCACCCGCCAAAGCCGATTTTGGATCATTTCCCTTCCGAATCTGGAAACCAGTATTATTCAAGGCCTCACCGGATTTATCCAAAAATGGTTTCTTAAAGGTAGCTTTACCGAAGGTATTGTCCCACATCAGCGCACCCGGTGTCCAGATCGTCTGGGACAGTCTTGGGTCACAATCTGTCCGAATTTTTTCTAAAAACGCATTACCTTTCACCGTCTTGCCAAGGGTAAAATAATCGTATGGCTGACCATTTCGCCCCAGATAATGCTGCACCTGTTCGAAAGTCATGGATATTCCCGCAGTACGGTCAGATACATAGATCTGGAAGGAGTGCGACAGATCGCGGTTGACAGCATAAGCTTTCCAGAGGATCACCTCTTTATTGGCAAGTTGGTCTTTCAGGGAAAATAATTTACAGTAATCGTTTTCAGGATCATTATTGCTATATAGGGACATGCCATATTTCGTGTCCATCAACGTTTCGGCAGCCGCAGCAGCTTGACGGAAGTACTTATTGGGATCGACGCCAGCTGTACCAAATGCTGTACCTTTGTGGTATTTCTGCCAGCTGCCTTCGAATAAGGCGACTCTGGATTTGAAGAGCAGGGCAGCCTGTTTGGAAAGCCGATTGTTTTTACCTTTTACTGTAGCCACTGGCTCCAGATATTCTATCGCTTTATCTAGGTGTGCCAAAATCGAATCGACTACCGTTGTACGTGGGTCACGTGCTTTGAATAGTTCCTCAGAGTCCATCTCCAATGGCTCCGTATACCAGGGAACATCACCGTAGAGCCTGACTTTTTCGAAATAAAACCAAGCTTTAAAGAAGTGCGCCTCGCCTAAAAACTGCTTATATTTTTCAAAAGGATCTTTGCATTTCGTATAATTCTTAAAAAAGATATTGACACTACGGATATTACCCCAGGTCCAGTTTCCGCCTGATGAAACCGGCGATTCCGTGCCATTTAAAACTGTACTGGGCGAACTGGATATCTGCACATCGGATCCACGGGAGCCATCCCAACCGATCACACCGAGAAAACTACCTACGGTATTAAAAGCCGGGAATACCGTATAGAATTGCACCGTATAATTCTCCAGGTCTTTGGCTGTTTTCCAATAGCTTTCGTTTTCAATCTGTGTCAATGGCGGTCTGTCCAAAAACTCTTCGGAGCAGGAACTGGCCAACAGTACGATAACTGCCGTATATAATAAGGTTATGATTTTTTTCATTGGTTATTGATTTCTTGATATAATTTTCTTTCGCCATCCAAGTAGCTTCCTTTACATTCGAATCAAATGCTGTTACAGCGAAATATTTATCCCGAATGCCCAAATTGCCTGCGAAAACATGCCCTTGCCATCTCCATATTGGCCCAACATTGCTGTTTCGGGGTCAAATCCGCTTGGGAGTTTGGACAAAGTGTAGATATTCTCACCGGAGAAATAAATACGGGCGCGTTTTAATCCGATTTTCTGAAGCATTAACGGCGGGATGGTATAGCCAATCTGCAGATTTTTAAGGCGTGCATAGGCACCATTCTGCAGGTAGCGCGTCTGCATTTGCTTATTCTTGCTATCTTGAGTTGTATTACTGTAAGGCCGCGGAAAATAAGCTTCAGTATTTATACCAAGTCCCGAATACCGGTCGCCTTCGGTATCCCGGTAGTAATCCATGTGATGAGGGAATAGCGAAGACTGATTCCAGGCCCTAAAACCCCAAAACACATTACCATCCAGCCATAGATCACGTTTTCCCGTACCTTGAATAAACACCGCGATATCAACATTTTTGTAGTTAGCTGTTAAATTAAGTCCATACTGATAACGACGCGTCGAATTACCAATGATTTTAAGGTCACCGTGGTCATTGATGGTGTTTTTACCATTATTGATTAGGCCGTCTCCATTGAGATCCCGGTACTCAACGTCCCCCGTCTGCCAGGCCTGGCCGTTGATAAATTTTTGATAACCTGATGCATTGATCTCGTCGGCACGTTCCTTGGTTTTGATCAATCCGGCAGTTTCATAACCCCATATTTCACCGTCATCTTTGCCGATATAATCCGTTGTCAGGATACCTGTAGGGTTGGTATACTTTGTAATTATATTTTTATAATCAAATACATTTGCTGCTACGGAATAGTTAAAATCCGAGCCTATTTTTCCATTCCAGCGCAAGCTAAAATCCCAACCCATGGTTTTGAGCTCCGAATTATTTTTCCTCGGAATAGTGGCACCCAACACGGCTGGCAATGCCTGTGCCGGTCCGAGACGATCATAAGTCAGCCGTTGATAATATTCAAATTCGGCCTGCAGCCGGTTTTGGAAAAATCCCATTTCGATGGCGGTATTCATGGAGCGTGATGACTCCCAGGTAAGATAGCGGTTTACCAGGTTTGGCGCTGTTGTGTAAGCGGGCCGCATTCCATCAATAAGCCAGCCCAGATTACTTTGCACCCCTAGTAAGGCCAGATCCTGATAGGAGGCAACGTTTTGATTACCGAGCTTCCCCCAGGAGCCCCTTAGTTTCATAAATGGAATATAATCCAGCAGTGGCTGCCAAAACAATTCCTTAGAAATCACCCAACCAACAGATACGGAAGGGAAAGCCCCCCAGCGTCTGCCACGGGAAAATTTGGATGTACCATCATAGCGCACATTTGCCTCAATCAAATATTTGTCCGCATAATTATAATTTAATCGTGCAAAATAGCCTAAAGTTGACCAATGCGTGAGTCCGTCACCGACCTGCATTTCACCAGTTGCCGTTGTAAAAGATGGGATATCGGGGACAATTATTTCCCGTCGTAAGCCACTCATGGAATCCAGTTTACTGATTTCATTCTGGAAGCCAGCCAGCGCCGTAAAATGATGATCTGTTCCTAAATCTAAATTATAGGTTGTATAAATATTGAGCGCTTTGTAGGTTGTATTGGATTTTTTCTTTTGAATATACGAAGGCACGGTAAGTGCTATTGGCACCAATGTGCCGTCTACTTCATCTTCATAGGCGACCTGATTGACCCCGGCATAGTCAAAAATCTTATAATCTATCGAATAGTCGGCATTTATTTTCCAGTTTTTAAGCGGACTGATTTCTGTTGCCAGGCGTTGTACCAGCGTATTATTTGTTAATTTCTGACACCCCGCCTGCATCTGTGGTACACGTGAAAGCTGCGAGTAATAACCATTTGGCGATTTAAGGAAAACCTCGGGATGCGTTCTCAAAATCTGGTGTATAATCATACCATATTCCCCTTCACCATTATATATAGGTCTATCACGCACTGCATTTGTCAGACGCGTATTGGAACTGATCTTCCACCAGTCCGTAATATTGGCGTCGATCTTGCCCTGAAAATTGTAGCGTTTATATTTATCGTCTACCATTTTCAGCACCCCTTTTTCGGAAGCATGTCCCAGCGACAAAAAGTAGGACATATCTTTTGATCCTCCTTTGACAGAAAGGTTTTCCTGCATCCGCTGACCATTTCCGTAATGGATATCGATCCAGTCGTTATTGCCATTTGAGAATTGATAGGTAGACCACTTGCGGGGGTTGTTGGCATCGGGCACAGTTTCGGGCAATGTCGGGTCATCTATATACGCGATGATCCGATCTATTGTGGATTCGGAAAACAACCTAGCAACCCCCTGGTTGTCATGCATCTGATTCATGGCCCGTGCGAATGTGTAGGAATCCACCATCTTCGGTTTATCGATAATGGTTGTCGGCCCCCCATTCATTGAAAAATCAACCTGTGGCTTCTGATTTGCCTTTCCCGATTTGGTTGTAATCAGTAAGACCCCATAAGGTGCACGGGCACCATAGATTGCCGAAGCAGCGGCGTCTTTTAAGATAGAAACACTTTCGACAGTATTCGGATCAATCGTATTAATATCACCTGCGGTACCATCGATCAGAACATAAGGCTTACCCTGCCCCCTGATCTGCACAGAGGGAGCCGCACCAGGTTCAAAACCATTGTTTCCGTAAGCTATCGTCAGGCCACTGACTGTTCCATAAAGCGATTGAGAAACATTGTTTACCGGTCTATCCTGTAGGCGCTTGCCATCGACAACGGCAACAGATCCCGTCAGGTTAACTTTCTTTTGGACACCATACCCGACCACCACCACCTCATCGAGTTCACGTGCCAGGCCAGTTTCCAAACGTATCACGAGATCCCCTGCGCGCTCATTCGTCACCAAGGTATCCACTGCCTTGAACCCCATAAAATGCACGGATAAGGTGTCCGAAGGGAAAATTGAATGGAGCAAAAATCCCCCCTTATCATCACTTTTGGATTTTGTATTGGCACGCTTTAAATTTAAGGTAGCCCCGGAAACGGGCATACCAGATGGATCCACGACTTTTCCAGAAATGGATCTTCCCTCTTGTTGTGTCTGCCTCGCCAAAACAAAGCCATTATCAGTCTTTTTTACCTGAATACCATAAGGAGTCAGTAATCTCCGTAAAACTTGTTCCAAAGATTCATTTTTTGTGTCAAATTTGGCTATACTAATACTTTTTAGGCCTAAGCTCTCTGTGAACGAAATGTCTGATCCCGACTTCTTCTGAAGGTCTATGATAACGTCGCGCAGTGTGGTCTTTTGATAATTTTGGTTGTATATTTTGCCATTTGCCTGTGCAAATGTACTGTTCCAGGGGACAGCACTAGAAAATAGCAGCAGCGCCCCCCCGAGGGTTAAAGAAAGGTATTTGTTGCTTCTTTTTTCTTTTATAATTAGTTTTTTGTTAATCATTTGTTAATTTTGTATTGATTAAAGGTTTTACATCCATGAAACCGATTATGGAATCGGGTCAGATAGATTCCATAATTTTCTGTAAAGGGTCTTACACTATGTGAGCCCTTTTATTTTTAGTATAAAATGATCTCTTTTCCCTCCTGCTTATTTTTGATACTGATCTTTTTTCCGGTCAATAACTGAATCTCTTCTAGCGCAGCTTCCATTGTTTTGGATTGCCGGAAGCTGATGTTGTAGCGATCCATTAATAGTTTTTCATCAGCTGTATAGAGTGTGAATCCGTAGAAATTTTTAAAGTTTTGGTTCAATTCTTCAAAGCTGGCCTGATCTAGCTTAACATGGTCAGACAACCAGGATGATTCCAAAGCATACTCAGCATTGGTCAATTTAAAATCACTAGACTTGCGATCATAGACTATATTTTCATCTGGCATCAGTGTGCGCAGATTTTTTAAGTTATCGTCAACTCGAACCTTACCTGTACGCACGGATACGGATGTATTATGGATATCAGGATAAGCTTTGACATTAAAACTGGTACCCAGCACCTTAATATGCAATCCACCACCATGGACGATGAATGGTCTGGAAGGATCTTTTTTGACATCAAAGAAAGCTTCTCCATACAGATTTACCTCCCGCTTGCGGTTGTAGTCACCAACAGTAAGACTAGAATTCGCATTCAGGATCACTTTTGTACCGTCGTTTAAGATGACTGTTTTCCGTTCGGCGGTACCGGTGGATATAGTTCCTTTATTAAGATAGGCTGTCTTGATTGGCTTGATAAGATTATCGATCTGCGATACCGAAAAGTATTGATGATATAAAACGGTAGAAAGTATCAAGAATAAGATGCTCGCAACAGCTCCATATAAAAAGCGATATCGGTAGCTCGATCGCTTGACTGTGTATCCTGCCGCAGCATCAATAATCCGGGTCCTGAGATCGCTTCGTTCCGGAACGAAGTTTATATCTGAAGTTTCGGGCTCTTGTTGGTCCAAGGTTTCGTACCAATATTCCAAGATAAATTTCTCGGCTGCATTGGCTGTACCATCTTGGTACTTCTTGATTAGCTTTTTTAACTGTTTGTGATCCACGCGTAATCTTTTCTAGGTTTGCTCTTTCTAGTAAGACAGTTGGTGAGAATCAAAAGTATGTAAGGAATTAAAAAAAATTATTTGATCAGCAAAAATGATAATAATGCTGTCAATGAACGGGCAAATTCAGGATGCCGTTCGATCAACATGGCTTTGATGCGACGGTGCATTTCAGCACTGTAACCTTTGACAGTCTGCTCCGCAAGGCCTAATGCGACAGCAATCTCTTTTAGTGTAAAATCTTCATTTCGTAGCTTAAAAATCTTTTGCATATGATCTGGCAACTCGTTCAAAATTTCCGAAAACAAGGTATTCAAATCTTTTTCAATTAATAGGTTTACCAAGGAGAGATCCACAACCTCGAGATGTATTGACAGCCTATCTTTCACATCCTGATGAAGTTTTACCTTGACAAAATAGTTCATAATTTTATTCCGGAGGGCTACATGGAGGTAATTATTGACTGAGCCATGCACAACGATGGACTCTCTTTTAACCCAGAGATTGACGAAAAGGTCCTGCACAAGATCCTCTGCGTCCTGCAAATTTCCAATTTTTAGGAAAGCGCTTTGCGTTAACTTGTCGGTATGAGTATTCACCAACATTTCAAAATCAGAAATATCTTTGATTAATAGTGTCGATTTCATAATCTTTCTGCTGGCGATATGATTGGTCGTCACAACAAACTTACATGATTTTTTCAATTTAAAAATCTAATTATGAAAACAAACGTTTGCGTAAATTTGATATTATCTTTTCAGTGCATTTTGTACTTGCTTTTTCACAGAAGATTAAATCTTTCCGCAATTTCGAAGTCGGACAAATTCACTCTTCTACGGTTTTCCTATCTCTTTGCGTGAGCAAAGAGACAAGATCACCGTTCTTTCTCAAATGTTCGGAAAGTCTGTTATAGTGTGTTGATAGTGCCTATTTTTGAAAAAGTATTTTCAGAATAGACATTGTTATGGTTCAAGACGATATGGACAACCAAATTGTCATTATAAAGATCCTCTATTTGATAAGAACCGGATATAATACGTTAAATAGCATAACCGTTATAAAATAGAATTAATGACCGTATAAATCCCGACAATCAATGAAATCAAAAGGAATGCGAGTATAATAAAGCAGCCTATTGTTACAGCTCTATCTTTCCAGCTCGATTTAGCTGCTTCGGCTTCACTAACCTTAATCATCGAAGGATCTTCAATCTGTTTTAAAACAATCTCAGAATCTTTAAGCATCCAAGAGACCCCTTCCAATGCAATATTCTGAAATGCCTGTTCTTGTTCCTGATGTTCAAAATCCTTGGCAGCACATAGTAACTGATAAGGAAACAATCTAAATTACTTCAAAATTAAACGCATTATTCTGTCGATTTTGTTATCTGCTCACGTAAAATCTTTTCACGGTTAGCATCCCAGTATTTACAGTCAAGTTCAATAAAGATTGAACTATAGGGAACCAAGGATTCTGTTTTCAACACAACCACTTGAAAAAGTTCTGCCGCCTGATCCATTTTTCGAAAAACATCTTCATGCATTAAAGACTGCAATTTTACCTGATGAAGTATTGTATCCAAGCTCCTTTTATATTCCTTTAGCCCCGGAGCAATACTGTCATCCAGATATCCGATCTCTTTATCCGTGTAGAAAATAGGTTTGACATGAGGCTGCTGATTGAGCAGTCCAACCACGCCGCCAAGAACTTCCGGCATTGGCTTTTCTGTATCAATAAACAGAATATTATCTCCGGCAGGTGCAGGATAGGCCTTGTCGACAACTAGGATCCAATTGCGATGACCAAGTAATGGGAGCTTTCGCGAAAGAAGCTCATGCCAACCCGGTTCTATTGTAGGATCAGCTAAATGGCTCGGAGAGGAATTACATCCAATCATCACACAAAGAAAAGCCATCAACAATGAATGATATCCCCATTTGCTCATGACCATAGGATATTAATTTTATCACCCTTATGTAGGGCTAGTTTATTACTAAAAACTACAACTAGACGTCCATTTGCACGTTTTAATTCCCCTAGCGCTATAGGCTCGTCATTTTGTAAGACCTTGATTTTCTTTTTATCCGTTGTCAAGTCAGCAGAATTGCCCAAATGGAATTCATTGAGCTCCAATTGGCCATATTGCAGGGTTAACTGACAATCACATTTTCCCGTTTGTTGCTTTTGGGTATAAGTCCCCCAGCCCTGTGCTGTAGTAAACGGAGCTTTGAAATCGGCGGCTCCGATCTTGGGCGCAAATCCGATTTGGCCCTTGGGGCCATGGTAACTGAAACCACAGGCATTGATAAAGGTTCCGTAACTCGCCATCGCACGCGCATAGTGATCGCTGCATTCAATTTCGTTAAAGGGATTTCTTTTTGCAGCATGGTAACGGTCGTGAATTACCCTGGTCATGACCAAACTCTCGTCGATCATGCCCTCAGCCATCATGTGCGCAGCTACTTGATGTTCAAATCCGCTCATACATTCATGAAAATAACCCAATTGCCAAGTGGTATTATCCCCATAGGCTTTATCCTCATTTTTTGGATTGGTATTCATGACCATCCCCCCTTCACCTGCCAGCGCATAAGGTCTACCCCCAAGATGCGTCTTGATATAAGGCCCTACATCCATAGTGAAGTTGTACTTCCATAGCGCTTTCAAGGCGGACAAGGTTTTCTCTTTACTATTGACACGCGGCATATCCACCTGCGAACACCAGGCTTGTCCATACACTTGATCGATATGACAGGTATTATAGGAACCTAGCTTCGTACGCCCTGCTGCTGCATTCGGCCGATGGATATAATACTCGCCATTAAAGAGATGTTTGTCCATATTTTCCGATCCTTTTTTGACATAATCCAGGCAAATCTGCTGAAACTTCTTATCACCAACTTCTCCTGCCATATATCCAGCTGCCTGCACCGCCGCTAGACAGAGCCCGACAATCCAGGCGATTTCTCCCTCCCAGACTGCATCTAATGTATTTTCCATTGGCGTATCGGTCATGCCATCTCCGTTTTTATCCTGATCGAGGACAAACTGAATCGCCTGTTTAAGTTTTGGCCAGTTCCGTTTTAAGAATGTTTCATCAGTACTCATCTGATGATCCCGATAAAAACGAAGGATAACACCAGCCTGCCCGTCGATGGCGGGTCTTTTTTCGTATTCTGCCCGGAAGATAATTGCGCCCGTTTCTGGCTGAAAACCGACTCCGAGATCTGTTACTTCACGCAAATTCCGTTCAAGATCAGGGAATATACGGCCCATGGACTGTCCATATTGCCAGACATGGGTACAAGTACCGGCACAGGCACCAATACCCTCCCAACCCCAGAACCTTCCCGAGGCAAAGCGCATGGTATTCGCCGTGGCCAGCGTTCCGATATTAACAAAGGTCCGATCCATAAACCAATGCGGTAATGTCGAATCATTCCAAGTCTGCTGCCACACTAGCGTTTCTACATCAAGCTTTTCTCTGTTGGCTATATAGTAATCGATTACGGCTACGGCATCCTTAAATTTCGTGCCATACCAATATCCGGCTTTGGCATCTTTAAGATTTTCCTGCAACTTTGGATGGGGATGGTTAAAGTGCCAGGAAATCGCAAAAGAAATTTGGCTATTTTCTTTGGATTTTATTGTACGCTTGACAGTAAAGGCTCCAACCTGAAAATCAGAAAAACCGATTACTGAATCACTATTATCTGGTTTTAAGCTATGTGGTGCTACAGGCCATTTTTTTAATCTGGTAACCACCTCCGCCTGTGGATCTATACATGTAAAAGCCATGGTTCCAGAATCTCCAGCTTGCCTGGCAGCATCAGGCACTTGATCACAGCTATAACCAAGTACTTTGATACCTGATCCCTCAGCCAAATGCGACACCTTTTTGACAGCATTGAAATCTTTACGCCCCTTATGGACTCCATTCTCCATCCAACCGGTTATAGCGACTTCAATTGTTCTATCAGTCTTATTCTCAAGCGTTATATGCAAGGTTGTCAGTGGCAAAGAAGAATTATCTTGGTCTAATGGAATAAAAGGTGAATAGGCCGTAAGCACAACATCCACAGGAAAGTCTGCACTACTGTAAGTTATACGACAGGTGGGATAAGTGGGTTCAAATACAATCTCATCCCAATGGTTTTCCCGAAGTTCCTTGACCACATGCTTACCATTGAAAAAAACGGACACAGCAAAGCCTTGTTCCATACCACGAAGATTATCGGCAATAGCTGGTTCGACATAGGCAGACCCATCACGTGGACGAACACGTACAAGTTCCTGCCCGTTATTCCACATCACGTTTTTCGGTTCTATTCCTTCGCGTTCACCATCATATGCAGTATTAAATATCTGCCACAACCATAGTCTACCATCACCACCGATATAGACCGTACCTGCATGCAAGCCTCCTACTGGCATGCCGATATAACGTAATTCGTTCTTACTTTTTCGGTAGGCAATTTTCTCGCCCCTCTGATATAAAGAGGCTAGCCATTGCTTATCTATATCCTTCTGCTCAGTAATATTGTGTATCGGGTTGTCCCAGGAAAATATTGATTTGGACCAAACTGTAAAATGACTGCCCAGTACAGCAAGACCAATTAAACTCGTTTTCTTAAAAAAGCTTCTTCTATCCATACGTTTTATATAATCACCATCCGGGATTTTGTGGAAGTAAATTTTTTGTTTCTATCTATTGCATTCTATGGAATTGGCCAGTTAGCAAAACCTTGATCGGGCTTGGCATATTCAGGTTCATTAAATTAAGATACATAAAACTGCTGATTCCTCCACCCTCACTATTGATTTTCTCACATTTATTGTAAGCCAGAAGAAGCTGATAAGCAACATAGTCCCATTGGGGCACCACACAGGCATAGCGAGTGACATAAATGTCTTTTTCAATTTTTGAAAAAAACGGGATTATATTAAAGAGGTGAAGAACGTGATGGTGTACCGACACCGATCTGTTCGCAACGAGCTTTTAAAAAGCTAAAATTCATCGTAGTTTATTCTAATCGTATTACTTATAGGGGTCGCTACGCAAGTTAAAATTAGACCTTGCTGTAAGTGAGCCTCTGCTAAAACAAAATTTCGCCTCAAACGCACTTCACCTTCCTCGAGCATGCATACACATGTTCCACAATTACCGCGACAGCAACTATACGGTGCAGCAATCCCTGCATTGAGAATGGCATCAAGCAGGGATATTTTTCTGTCCCATGGGATTTTGCTTGTGATGCCATTCAAGGTTATTGAAACGAATACACAATCTAATCGTACAGTATCCGTTTCGCTAGATTTCGATTTTTCATCCAGATTCATATTTTTCTTACTTCAAAAAATTATAACGAGATCAGTTTATAAAGCCCGAATAATTTTCGCGTTTCGGGCTTTAAAAATTATTATTTCAAATCATCAATAGCCCCGCTAAAGTCAAAATGTCACACATTTTCGTTAACCCGGCTTTCTGTTCTATTGATAGTGGTATTCTTCGCTTTTTAACGCAGTGAGTATAGTTTCTAATGTTGCGATCTCATGATCACTAAGCGGTCCCAAAGGGCTCTTAAAACCGCCCCCACCTATACCCAGAATATCTAATCCGGCCTTAATAGAGCGTGGCAATCCTTTAGCTACAATAAATTTGAGCAGATCAACCTGCTGATAGAAGAGCCTTCTCGCCTTTTCTAGATTATTTACTTGAATAGCTTCGTACAATGCTATATTCAGTTCGGGAATGAGGTTGGGAGCCGCAGTACACCAACCTGTTGCTCCGGCCGTAAAAGCTGCTAACGCCAATGGATTGGAACCATTGAAAAAGGCCACTTCTTCACCCAATTCTTTCCTTAAATAGTGCATACGCTGAATATCTCCTGTACTCTCCTTGATCATGGTCACATTGGGGATTTCGAGCAGGCGTCTCAACAATGTTGGCGACATATCCACACCACCTGTTGCAGGATTATTGTATGCCATTATTGGAATAGAAATTTTGGATGCCACGGCATCATAATGCTTTACAATTTCATCATCAGTCAATTTCCAATAACTCATTGGTATAATCATTACGGCAGTGGCGCCAGCTTTTTCCGCAAACTGTGCATGGTAAATGGTCTTTTCCGTAGTCAGATTGGAAACACCGACTAACGTAGGGACACGCCCTGATACCTGCTTCATGGTGGCTTCAGCTATTGCTTCCTTCTCTGCGTCATTCAAATATGGTAGCACACCTGTACTCCCTAATGGCGCAATCCCATGTGAACCCGCAGCAACTAAACGTTCAACCTGCTTTTTAAACAAAGGGATATCCACGACCTCATTGTCGTCGAATGGCGTAACAGGATAAGCGATTATCCCTTTAAATGGTACATGATTCATATGCTTTCTATTTTAATGTATGCTGAACTAAAAATCTCTTCCTTCTTCTTCGCGCAAGGCAACACCTAGGTTTTGCAGTTGTGGTGCATTTTCACAAGCGATGTATTTTGCACTTTTGGTATCACTGGTATTTTGGTGTTGATGCCAAGCCCAGGACGGAATATAAACGGCATCGCCGGCTTCCCATTCTACAATTTCGTCCTCCACTTTGGTCCAACCTTTGCCCTCGATCACATACAGGACAGTCTCATAGGTATGACGATGTAAATGTGTTTTTTGTCCGGGCAATAGTCCTCCGATCGTCAAACTAACATTTTTGCTCGGTAAGTCCACGAAGAAAACGGGATGCTTTCTTTCCGCTGAAAACTGATTGTGTACTCCAGCGTTTTCAACATTCTTATGAATAACATGCGAAGGTTTTACATAGGTAGGCCTTGCGAAGGTTTGGTGAAAATCTTTAGAACTAAATTGTTTTTGTTCAGGGTGAATTGATTTTTTCACTTCTGTTGATGCTTCTAATTTCGACATAACTTTAAAAATTTTAATGTTCATTGCATTATTGCATAACAAAAATATGCTAACTTTGGACTAGCATTGTGATACAGATTTTATAAAAATAAATAGTCCAGATGTTACGAGAGTGGGAATTTCAAATACAATTAGATGAACAATCAGATAAGGCCATTTATCTGCAGATCGCCGATGCAATCATAAACGACATACATTCCGGCCGATTAAAGGCGGGTGATGCTCTGCCGGGCAGCAGAAATCTGGCGCAGCGACTGAAAGTCAATAGAAATACCATAGTAGAAGCATTGAGTGTACTATTGATAGAAGGTTGGCTCGTTTCCAGAGAGCGGCAAGGCACTTTCGTTGCTTCGACCTTGCCCGATTTTAAGGAAGCTCAAACCGCAACACCGATTGCTGCATCAATAAATGATACCTCAAGCGGATCTACTCTACTACAAATTGATGACGGATACCCGGACAGTAAAATTGCACCTGTTAATGAATTAGCTCGGGCATACCGTCAAATTTTCAACCAAAAAGCGAAGTGGCAATTAATGGGGTACAGCAGCGAATTTGGGAATCTAGAATTTAGAAAAGCTGTGGTTCAGATGCTCAATCATCAACGGGGAATGCGGGTGAATGAACAGCATATTTGCATCACACGGGGGAGCCAAATGGCCATGTATCTCGCTGCTCAATGTCTGCTTTCGAAAGGAGATTACGTAATCATTGAAAATCCTGGATATAAACCAGCTTGGGAGGCTTTTGACCAAAGCGGAGCTAAGTTGCTACCAGCAAAGGTGGATAACGAAGGTCTAATAATTGAGGATGTAATGACGTATTTGAAATTGCACAAAAACATAAAAGCTATTTATGTGACTCCGCACCGTCAATACCCAACTACAGTCACATTGAGTCTAAAAAGAAGACTGGAACTTATCAAGCTTTCCAATAAATATGGAATTACCATCATTGAAGATGATTATGATAATGAATTTCATTTTGGTTATCGTCCTACTCTTCCACTGTCAAGTTTTATGGAGCTTAAAAACTACGTTTATATTGGCACCATGAGCAAGGTAGTTGCACCGGCATTGCGTATCGGTTATATAGCTAGTAATGACTATACTTTGATCAAGAAAGTGGGCCGCTTGCGCAAGATTATCGATGTGCAGGGAGACAGTATTATGGAACAGGCCGTTTTACAATTGATCAAGGATGGTACCATAAAACGTCATATAAAAAAAGCAACAAATTATTATAAGACAAAAAGAGATATTACTGAAGCATTACTAAAAAAACACCTTGGAAATAAAGTATCTTATAGCAGCCCAGAGGGTGGGCTAGCGTATTGGATTGTGCCTAAAAAGCAGGTCGACTGGGTGTTGATTTTGGAAAAACTCAACATGAAAGGTTTCAGCATGATCAGTCCGGAGAGTTACAGCTTTGACAAAATATTCAATGGTATGAGATTGGGGTACGCATCGCTGTCTGATCAGGAATTAGAGGATTTTATCAGTGCCTTGGCGGACCTGTTTTGAGTTAATAAAATTTTGAATGAGATTGACGCATCATCAGCAACTCCCTCGGAAATACAGGGTTATTTACATACTGCTATCGCGCCCCAGCACGCCACTCTGATTTTCTGCGTGGATATTCTAATTTTTTACAAATAAAAAGAAGTTGGAGAACTGGAAATTTTAAGTTCTCTATTAAGCTGGGCAATATAAAGGTTAGTTGCCCAGCTAATTTTGATAATATTATTAAACTATTCCACCTTAGTCTAATTGTGGTTTATATTCAAAATAATTTATTTTTTTGTTGTCGTTATATTAAAACAATAGACATTACCCGCAAAATCCGCAACATAGACTTCATTCTCATGAATGGAGACTTCGGCTAATATCGGTGTGCCCAGATTAACCTTTTGCACCAAAGTTCCATCTAAATTCAACACATATAGATAACCATCTGATCCGCCAAAAAACAACTTTCCAGCCGCATAGCGGACACTGGATTCGACAGTTGCAACTTTCTTATGAAGATCAGGACTTGAGTAAGCAGAGCTGTATATAAGGGCCTCCTCAGTCTGGAAACTCCATTTTTCGGTTAATGCATTACGATCAAATGCTTTTATCCCATTAGTCGCTGTGGGCATAATCACCAATTCCTGTGTTAACAAGGGTGAGGCCATAATCTTAAAATCATCATCAGTTTGGCTTTTAGTTAACACAGTTCCTTTCTTTTGATCCAATCTAAAAAGATTGTTCAGTCCGGCTACATAAAGCGAATTTTCATCTGCACTGACCCCTCCAGTTCTAAATCGCAAACCATCTTCATTTTTCTTCCATAGGAGTTTTCCTGTCTTGCTATCGTGAACAAATAAAGCATTCCAATTTGCACCTGTAATTAGATAGCCATTGGTGATCAGTAGTTCTCCAGGCATACCTTCACCACCATTCCAGTCACTATTCTGCCATATTGTTTTCCCATCTTCGACTTTTATTGCTGATAGATAATTACCTGCGCCAGTATAATAAATACCATCGCGAACAACTCCAGCACTTACGTATCCTGGAAGCCGCCCCCCACTGAGATCCTTTTTCCAAATAAGTTTACCATCTTTTTCATCAATTGCATACACCGTACCACCCATATCTGTTGCCAATACCAAGCCATTGCTATAGGCCAATTTCTGTTTAACAGAATTTTGCGTTTCAAAGCTCCAAAGAATTGCTCCTGATTGCCTTGTTAATGCCTGGATTTTGCTTTTACCACCAATAGCGTCATCAATACTGGCAACATAGATCCGTTGTCCCTGTACCAGTGGTGAACTCTTCCAAATATTCGCTCCAATATTTTTTGACCAAGCCAATTGAAGAAAAGCTGTAGAAGTAGGTTCATTATGCCAAGCAAATTTCTTCAACACCTGTGTGCTATCACCATAATTTACTTCCAGCATAATATCATGCTGCTGATCGGTAAGGCGCGGAACTGTAAAATTTCCACGCCAGTTCCAGTCGCTGACGGGTTTCAATTTAGCCGTTTTTATTGCATTTCCCAATTTATTTAATAGTGTTGCATATACCGAAATAACATTCTTTTCCGTATGATACACACTTGCGCTAATTTCTATTTCTTTTCTGTTTGAAATTTGCATTTGCTTGCTTTGTGGGTAAATTAACGCTATGTGGTCCGACAGATAAGGATACTTTGGTGTTATTTTGCTGACCCCACTTTTATCCACATCAATAACCAGGAATTGAGCTACAGAATTATCTATTCCGCCTTTATTAGGAGCATTTGTGGATATAACCGCAATTCCATCTCTGCTGCCGAAACTATAATTATTGTGCCAATGGCCATACAGGTATGCTTTTAGATTATACTGCTTCAAATCGATAGAATCTGCTTTGCCTCTCATCACGAAATCTTTTCCGACAAGCAGGTCGTGATTAATAAAAATAAGCGGTTTATCTTTTGCTTTTAGAGCGAGATCTTTTTTCAACCAAGCGATTACTTGATCCTGACTATAACTGGGCGCATAATCACCGCCAGGCATGGGCGTAACCACAAAGTGTGCTGGTCCTGCCTCAAATGAATAGTAGACCGGTCCAAATAAATCCTCAAATAGTTTTTCACCATACTCACCTTTGACAAGGTCATGATTGCCTACTGTATAATAGGTCGGAACACCCATCAGTTCCGTATTTACCTGTCGGGCATGAAACTGCATCCCTGGCTCGTAGCAGATGTCGCCCGTATGCATAATCAGTGTAGCATTTTGTTGCTGCGAAAACTTACGAATATTGTCTATCCATTCCCCATATAGAGGGGTTTCGGTATCGGTAATCTGAATAAACCGAAGCTTATCCGCCTCTTGCTTTTCATCTTGGATTAAACCGAAATCATAATTTTCTAGCTTTGGATCAATCTTAATATAATGAGTTCCACTTGCTTTATAACCAGCTGGAACACGCACAAAGAGAAATCTGGCTTTATCATTCTTTTTTAGGTTAAAGCTTCCATCTTCAGCAGTTTTTACAACCTGGTAACCATCGGATAATACAATATCTTTCATTCCTTTTTCAGCGCTTTCCATCTTTTTGTTCTTATCAAGATCCAAAAAGACATGCCCCTTATATTGAGCGTAAATTGCATTACTACATAGTAGTAGCAGTGATAGTATAAATTTATGTGTAGAACATTTCATATAAAACTCTAATTGTAAATAAAGATAGGGTGCCATCCATCGATTGGAAGTACCCTATCTTTAACCTTAAAATTTGTAAAAAACAACTCTTTTAATTTAGTCTTTTAGCACATTATCTAACATAAAACCAACTCCTTACCAAAAGTTTGTCTGTACCAACTTACTACCATCCAGAACCATCTGACTATTAGCAACCGGATAATAGTAATACTTCGGTTTTTCAAATGTCTTCTTCTTATCTCTGGCTACAGTGAACATTATATGTCCATTGTTTCCATTTTCAAGATAAATTGAAGTATTATTACCATTGGCATCTTTTAAATAATACAGGGAAATGTTCTTCTTTTCCTCTTCTGTCAAGTCTTTAATCGGACCGGTATCCTTTGCAGATTCGAGTATCGCAATATCAATTTTACCATCTCCGGTTACATCCATCGGGCCTAATGCCTTTACATACATCCCTTGTTGTTGATCGGCCAGACGCTCGCCAATTTCCCACCGAAAGACATCTCTGTAACGTTGGCCTTCACAAGCCAGTTCGACACGTCTTTCTCTGCGGATCTCGAGGATAAGTCCAACATTGCCACCTTTCACATTTGAGTAGTAAGCTTTCAATATGGGATCAATATTGGCATTAGCTTCCCCCAGTTGCATGGCCGGCATACCCACACGTGTTCGCAAGAGGTTGATCGATTTGTCGAGATCAGCCTGGCTCGTTAAAATTCCCAGCTCGGCTTTGGCTTCCGCAAAGATTAACAGGATTTCGGCGTACCGGAATACAAAAGCATCAGTATAGGCTGATTCCCAGGCGATCATTTCGGTTATTTCGGGGTAAAACTTGATCTGATTGTAGCCACCTAATGTCGGTTTCAGGCGATGTGGCGTTGGAACATTGATTGGCTTAAATCCGGGTTTCATAAAGGTCTGCTCAAGACGCGGATCGCGGTCAACGAATACTTGGTCAATATTCTTTGTTTTATAACCTGCCTGTTCTGTAAAACGTTTTCCATCTTTCATCAGATAACTTTCCATCAGCGTTTGGCTCAGTGCCCATTCATAGTCCAATACCGTATGTGCATTACGTCTTCTTCCTAAATCCTTATCGTAATCAATAAATAGGATAGTCTCAGGATTCGCCTGCAGGTTAAGACTTATAAATAGATCCCGATAAGCACGGTTAACACCACCAGCATTACTGATTGAAAACTTATTTGACTTCATAATATCCTCAGTAGCAGAAACCGCTCTTTGCAGAAAAGTATTGGCCGATCCGCTCAGATTCAAATAAGAGTGATATTTACGGAAAGTTCCTTCTTGCAAGGCGAACTGCGCTAATTGTGCCAAGGCTCCCCATTTCGTAACTGTCGACTTGTGCCCATCGGGTTTGATATTGGCAGCGGCAAATTCGAGATCAGCCATAATTGAATCCACAACAAGCGACCGGCTGTCTTGTTTTTTGTGCAATAGTTCAATATCTGATGTTCCCATTGTCTGACTATACCAAGGAACATCACTGTACTGGTTGACCTTATCGATATAAAACCGTGCACGAAAGAACTTTGCAATACCGATGTAATGGTTCACATCGGCGGCACTAGCCCCCTTCACACGCCCAGCATTTTCAAGAAAGAAATTAATATTTCTCAATGCGGACCAACTCCATACTGCTGCATTCTGCGCGCTCACGCCACCACGCATGATCTCATCAATCGTACTTCCAGAATTGTAATGTGCCAGATTATCTGTCCCAAGATCCGCTATCGGCGCACTCAAACTACCGTAGAAACCATCGGTATAAGTTTTAAGATCGTTTACATTGCTAAAAAACACTTCCGGTGTAACCGATGTGGTGGGATACCTATCCATGAAATCATCGTTACAGCTCATGATCAGGAACAAGGCCCCCAGCAACGCTCCAATCTTGATAATTTGTCTTTTTATATTTTGCATGATAATAGTCATTTTAGAAATTAAAGTTTAACCCAAAAGAGTAGGTCCTTTGGAAAGGATATGCCGTCCGATCGCCAACAATTTCAGGATCGAGATAATCCATGAGTTTGGTAAACTCAAAGAGGTTTTCACCGCTGATGAACAGACGCAATCGGTCTATCCCCCATCTATCTGTCATCAACTTAGGAAGCGTGTAACCCACGGTCACATTTTTTACCCTTAAATAACCTGCATTCTGCAGATATTTGGTCTGTGTCGCGGCTAGTTCAATACCACTCTGCTCGGCCACATAGGATTTCGGTCTTGGCAAATACGCATTTGGATTTTCAGGCGTCCAATGGTCCAAGTTAAACTTAGTTAGGCTCGCCCAGGGCTGCGCATATATACCCCAAAAATAGTGGTCACCACCTGGGGGATAATAATTTCTTTTTCCGACACCTTGCAGGAACACACGCAAATCAATTCCGTTCCAGCTTGAATTCAGATCTATACCGTAACTGTAACGCTGTCTGGAATTAGCGATAATCTTGTAATCCCCATGATTATCCAAGGTCCAATCCCCCCGGTTTATTTTGCCGTCACCGTTGATATCAGCAAACTTGAGGTCGCCAGGTTCCAATCCCCTTGTACCGGGATAAGAAGTGACATCATTTTGATTGGCGTGCGCCTTGATCTCTTCCTGAGATTGGAAAAAACCCAATGTGGTTAGCCCCCACATCTCTCCCAATTCCTGTCCGACATAATAATCGCTTAAGTTATTTTTAGGATTATTGTATTTTGTAATATAAGCTCTACTGTCTGCTAAATTAACCCTTGCGGAGAATGAAAACGGTTTGCTGGCCACCATAAACTCTTTATTATATCCAAGTGTTAATTCCCAACCGTTGGTTTTTAGGTTCGCCGCATTTTCAAGAGGAACCCCCGTACCAAGCACGATTGGCAGCGTCCTACCTGCTGTCAACATATCTTTGGTATCACGACGATAGATATCAAATGAACCGAAAAACTGATTTTTAAATAAGCCGATATCCACCCCAAAATTGGACTGGGTAATGGTTTCCCAGGTCAGGGTCGATGACACTAAGCCCGGACTACCCACAATGGGCACGACCTTACCGTCCAAAATGGCACCACTGCCTTTAGACATATTGGCAATGTATGGATAATAGTTGTCCCTCAAATCCTGGTTTGCCAATGAGCCGTACGATCCCCGCAGTTTAAAATTAGATACAGTTTCCTTTAGCGGCTGAAAAAAGTTTTCCTGCGAAACTACCCAGGCTGCTGATACCGAAGGATTGAATGCAAAACGATCTTTTTTAGGAAATCTTGAGGAGCCATCATAGCGGAGGTTAGATTCCAGGATATATCGATCTTTATACGTATAGTTTAATCTAGCAAAAGCCCCTCTTACTGACCAGGCATAATCAAAAGCACCAACAGAAGGTGTTTGGCCGGTGGCAAGACCTATTGTCGGCAGCGAATTGGAAATCAACTGATCCCGGGATGCCGAAAATGACTCGTATATCCTTTCTTCCTGATTGAAGCCCAGCATCACCGAAAAATAGTGATCATTGAGTGTCCGCTGATATTGTGAATAAATATTGTACACATTATAGCGTGTTTCATTACTTCCATTGGAGGCATAGCTATTGAAATTTTGCCTGTTCATCACATTTGGCCCTGTACTGTAGGCAAGCGGCAACTGAAAGAAGTGTGATTTTCCTGAAACCCTTCTAAAGGTCGCGTCCCCATTTAAGGTCCAAACATTTTTGATGAAGTCGATTTTCGCACCAAAACTAGTTTGAAAATCGTTGATGCGACTGATACTGCGGCCCCCTTCGGCTACAGCTCCGATCATATTTACCCCAGCCTCGGTATAGGAACCATCCGGATTTCGGACGGTATTTAGCGAAGGTTGGCGGTTAACATTATGCCAGTAAAGGTAACCCTGATCAATTGCTGAGGGCTGATCATACTTATCATTTGTAAAGGTTGTATTATTTGATAAAGTAAACCAGTCCGTGATTTTGTAATCACCTTTTGCCCTGAAATTATAACGGTCATAGGTATCGGGACTGATCCGCAGCATACCATTTTGTCTGTAGTATTCACCAGAAAGGTAAAATGAAGAGCGTTCATTCTTTTGCGCGATGCTGATATTGTTGGTATATGAGGGTTGTATATTTTTATAGACTTCCTTAAACCAATCCGTAGATCCCAAATAGATATAAGCATTTGGATTTTGTGGATCGACGATCACACGTGGCAATGAAGGATTTTCACTCAGCTGTTTACCATATTCGAGCATTTTCTCATCGTAAAGATTGTACCATGGTGCTGACATGATATTCCTGTATTTCATTACCTGATACGGATCATCCTCTATCTCTACTGTACGTGTTATTGCTTTTGCCGCAAAGATTGAGTTGGCCGTGACCTTAATTTCCTTCGTTGTACCCGATTTAGTCGTAACCAGTACAACCCCGAAAGCAGCGCGACTACCATAGATCGCTGCTGAGGCTGCATCTTTCAATACAGTAACACTAGCAATGTCCATTGGATTCATACGATTGAGCTCCTCGTTAGTTGCTGGAATCCCATCAATAACAATAAGTGGCCCACCACCTGACAGTGATGTATACCCTCGCACATTGATCCCTGGCGAGCTATTGGCTCTTCCAGAGGTCGGTGTAATATTAAGATTAGCCATAGCGCCCTGCAATGCCGTCCCCACATTTGTAATCGGTCTACTTTCCAAAAACTTTTCACCGATCTGATCTACAGCTCCCGAAAGATTGATCTTTTTCTGCGTACCATAGCCAACAACGATGACCTCGTCGAGATGAGACTCTGCAGTTTCCATTAATACGTCCGCTCTGTTCTTGTCTGAGACATTGATTTCAACATCTTTATAGCCCACAAAGCGAAACAAAAGGATTGCTTTCTCTGGAATCCGTATGCTGTAACGTCCATCCTTATCGGTTTTTGTTGATATTCCAGCTACCCCCAGTACAGTCACCGTCACTCCTGCCATTGGTCCGGAAGCATCTTTCACAGCTCCTGACACTTCACGATCAGTCTGTTTTTTTTCTTTAATGACGATCGTACTTCCCATGATATCAAAGATCAAATTGCGACCACGCAATGTCTTTGCCAATGCAGCCCTTACATCAGATCCTGCCACAGAAATATCTACACGTGAGGCATTTTCAAATAGCCTTTCGTCGTAAAACAGACGCAACTTGGTCTGGTTGGAAATCTCTTTAAGGACAGTTTCAATTTTGGCATTCTTCAAGGACAGATTTACTTGTTGCGCATATCCAGATGCTCTAACACCTACCGTAAATGCCAGCAACAGTACACAAATCAACTTCATAGTCAAAATGACTTTAATGCTTAGGGTATAAGAATGACTTCTCCGGTCCCCCCATGCTATTAATGGAGAAAAAAATTTCATAACTTTGAATTGTTAAGGGTTTAATAATCTATAGAATTCGTACTTCGATAAATTTGGCCTTTTACAACAGGGGATGCGTCAACATCCCCTTTTCTATTGTATAGAACCTTTTGGTTAATTCGTCTGGTTATATCATATCTTATAAATTTTAATTGGTGAAAAATTTAACTGTACTAACGAATGATTATATGCCGTCCATCTATTTCAAACTTTCGATTTGTCGCAAACGACAGAATGTTCAACACCTCGGAAAGTCTGGATTCCCGGCTAAGCGTTCCATTAAACCTATTGCTTACGGTGATATCCTCCGCATTAATAAAATCCACATTGTACCACCTAGAAATTTGACTAATAATTTCCGAAAAGCTGCTACCCTCAAGTGAAAACTCCCCCCGTTGCCAAGCTGTATTTTTTTGTATGTCTGCTGGCTGTATGCGTATTTTATCCGTACTAATGATGGCTTCATTTCCTGGGAGAAGATAGGCTTCGTCCCCTTGACTCATAATTTTCACCTTACCTTCTACCAATGAGGTATTGATTTCTTTATGGTAGGCATTTACATTAAAACTCGTACCGAGTACCTCGATAACAGCGTTTTCAACTTCGATCCGAAAAGGTTTTTTGGCATCTTTGGCTACTTGAAAAAAAGCTTCTCCAATCAATTTTACTCGGCGTTCATCCCCTTCAAATTGATCTGGGTACTGTAATGTTGAAGCAGCGTTTAACCATACCTGGGTACCATCGTTCAACACAATACTATAGGTGCCCGCTGCTGGTACTTCTAATTTCAGATTCCCCTTAAGTTCAGCATACTTCATGTTTTCAACCTGATCTTCCTTTCCCAAAGAATGTGCTTCCCCATGCTCATTGGAAAGTCTCGCATAACGCTCACCAGGCAGAATATCATTTTTATACTGTCCGGTTGTATCCGGAGTAATGGCCGCAAGCTGTGGAGCAGGGCTCGTTTGTCCTTGTTGCAAGAATAAAACAGTAATAGTTAACGCAAAGAGAATTGAAGCAGCAATGGCAATCCGTTTCCAGGTAAACACATTTTTGTTAGGTTTCATCTTATCCATCTCCCCTTCAAATTTGTGCATCAAAACATCTTTGGATCGACCTAACAACACCTCTCTTTCATCCTTTGGCAGTGTTAGTTCCTCATCAATTGAAAAGAACCATTTGGTCACAATCCGCTCTTCATCTGGATTGCATTCGCCCCTGAGATATTTCTTTAGTAATTTTTGAGCTTGCTCTCTTTGATTATCTTCTGTCATATATTAATATAACCTCAGATAAGCTGTACAAGTACCGAAAAAAAATGATTTTTATTTCGCTTTTAGTTTTAAGCGACTTAAAGCCAGAGAGATATTATTCTTCACGGTCTGTTCGGATATTGATAGTCGAAATGCGATTTCTTTGATGCTCAGGCCTTCTACACGACTGAGATTGAATGCGGACTGCATTGTGGAAGGCATCTTAGCGACTTCATTATCCAGCAAAAAGGATAGTTCTTTAACCATCAATTTCTCATCGCTGTTACTTGCGCCAACTGGTTCGTTGGTTAGTGGAAGCACAAGTCGCTCGAAATATGAAATCCGCTTTTGATCCCTGGCCATCCAGTCAATGACCTCGTATTTAGCAGCTTTGAAAAGATAGGGATAAATAGATTCGTCGATTTCTATTTTATAGCGTCTGTTCCATAAAGATGTAAAAACCTCCTGAAGGATATCTTCCGCATCTGTAATAGAACCAATCCGCTTTAATATAAAACTTAATAAAATATCCGCATAGCGATCAAATAACACTGAAAATGCCTGTGTATTGCCTTCTCTCACAATATCAAACAATTCTTTATCAGACAGATCTCTCATGACACATTGATTATTATGTACGCTATATCAGATTTCCAGAGGATTTTTACAAAGTTATAATTGTGATGTTAATATAACATTAAATTGTACATCCTGCAAGGTACAAAATAATAAATTTTAAAAATAGAGTATTTAAATTAGGTTAATATCGAGTTAGCTTATAAGACCCCATTTCTGATCACGTGTAAGTTTTCCAAATTCTACAGTTATGCCATATAAAAAACTAGAAACGTGCCATTATTGGGACAGAAGTCGCTTCATATTGGTAAAAAATATTGTTCAGAAATATGACTAACGAATTATTCAAGGGACTTACCTGTGTTAATTTTATGGATTCACACCCGTTAAAAGTGGCGAATTTTTTTATTATTTCCACAAAAGGCTCTCCCCACAATTCGAAATCTATAGATTGTTTTTCTATATGCAGATGAATCAGTTCAAGTTGTTTATTTTTTCGATGCGCTTTGCAATCTACTCTACCTATAAATGTGTTGCCAAATAAGATAGGTAAGCAAAAATATCCGTATTGTCTTTTCTCCTTTGACGTGTAACATTCAAGTCGATAATCGAAGCCAAAAAACTGTTGAACACGGTCACGATGAATAATAGCATTGTCAAACGGTGATAGCAAACTAATTTCCCCATGAGTCTTAGCTATTCTTCTGTCTACTAAATCGCGTAGAACATAAACTGACGGATAGCCTTCAATAGTAACTTTCTCTACTATATCATCTTCTATCAGAGCATTCAAAACTTCATTTACATTGTTCCTGATTGCTTCGCCTGCTTTAAGATGAGTAATCTGTTTGACAGTAGTCCATCCATATGCTTTTAAATAAGTTTTTACTAAATACTCCGCAAATTCAAGTGAACTTGGTTTTGTCAGGTCGATATTGTTTGGCAGCACTCTTTCTGCGATATCATACGTCTTTTGCATTCCATCGCGTTCAGAAATCATTAAATCCCCCTGCAGGAAAAGCCGTTCCAATGCAATTTTTGTAGGTTTCCAATTCCACCAGCTTCCCATTTTTTTAGTTTCATTTTCAAAGTCTCTCGCCCTTTTGGGACCTTCAGCCCGAATAGTATCTATGACATACTGCATCACTTTAGGGTCCGCATTGTAGTAATGTGATTCATTTTGTTTTACTTCCAACATTTGCGGCAAAACAAAACGGAAATCCTTCATCGGAAGATAAGACGCAGCGTGAAACCAATATTCAAATACGTGATGCTCCTTTACCAGCTCTTCGAGGTAGCTCACCTTGTAATCAGGGATTCTTGTCCAAAGCGTATGATGATGTGCCCTTTCAACAATTGACAATGTATCTATTTGCAAATAACCAAGATGTTCCAGTCCTTTGAGTACGGCCTTTTTCCCATTTCCGAACGCTGATCTGCGAAGTAAGCCCTGGCTTTCTAATGTGATATTTTTTAACTGCTTTATGGTCAATTTTTGCTGCATTTCTTTTATTTCTCTTACCGAAAGATAGGTTTCTACTTCTACATGCTCTCCAGCATTCATTTAGTCTTTAAAGAGGGCTAATATCGATATTAATCAGGATAACCGCTATGTATTTTTATGATCCAATGGAAGCGATCAATAAACTTTTTATGATTCAATCAAATTTACGAAATAAAGTATGCCCAGTAGTCGTGTGGTTTTTTTTGTTATTTTTAAAGTAAATAATGTTATTAATTATATAATCAATTATGAGTAAAGTTACTAAAGAAGATGTTGCGGATGCAGAAAATCAGCTTTTCTTGGCCCAGTTGGCAAGCAATGTGGATGCTCTGGACCAGCTGTTGTTTGATAATCTCATTGCAGTTGCACCAACGGGACAAATGCTAACCAAAGAAATGGACTTAAATGCGCATAGAACAAAAGCAATGATTATTGAAGAGGCTTCAACAGAAATTGATGATATCAGAATAACTGGAGATACCGCGCTTTCCATCGTTACGATGACGGCAAAAGGCAAAGTAATGGGAGCACCATTGGAAGGAAAATTCCGGTATTTCAGGGTTTGGAAATATGTTGATGACAAATTAAAAGTCATTGGTGCAAGTTTCATGCAATTGCCTGAATAAGGATGTGATGAGTCGCTTGCATGGCGGTTTTTCATTACGCTATTGTACATTTCTGCAACAAATAAGAAAGTTATTTGGCAAGCAAGTTATCGCTATTCATGTAGTTCACTTACACGTGTATACACCGGAAGTCTACTTTGATATCTAACGCTAAAAGTTTTTCGTTGGTATTTTCCGAATAAAGGAACTTTTCTTAATTTTCGAAATTATATTGAACAGAGATCTATTGTTAAAAATTTCCTGCAAATAATCACATGATACCGCATCAATAGATTTTTCACCTAACTTAATGGAAACTAACACCGATCGCAGAAGGTAAATATTAACGCAAGATTTACATATGAAAACTAAAATCACAGGTAGAGAGAACACATATCTTCCAGTAGCTTGGGAATACCATGAGATTATTAAAGAGCAAATCAACAACAAAAACAGTGGAAAAATATTCTACTTTGAAGAGGACAAGAAACTCGGCGAAGCGCAGGGATCCATTATCGAAATAACAGAAGAAAAAAATAAAGGTTGTTTTATAGTGATGAAAAATGGACTTCGCATAAGAATAGACCGCATCATCACACTCTTTGGAAAAATAGGTGCAGCCCATGATGAATATAGTGCTTATGCGGACGCTTGTATGGATTGTACCGGCGGTTATTCAAAAGAAGAACTGGAGGACATGTAGGCCAGTTATATACTCCAAAGACTAACCAAAGTAGAGTTAAAAAATCATTTTCATAAGTTACTTCTAAAGTATTTTTGTGCCATAAATCAATAGTTCCGAGGCGTGAAAATTCAGTATCCAATCAAACCCAGAAAAAATTCATTAAATTCTTCACCGATGTATTGGTACTTTTACCGATTAAAACAAGCACTTCACCTAAATAACACCAAGATAAGAAATTGGAATTAACTAAGTTAGATGCAGAAAATAATAGTGCACCATTAACATTTAAGCAACATAACTTTAAAGATAGATCCCCAATGAAAAAACACTTACGTATAGCTTATTCTTATCGTAAATCATTAGCTCACTATGCGAAAGAGAGATTACATATAAGCGTAATTTTACTCTTACTTTTTCTATTACTTACTACAACCAACATAATCGCTCAAACTACAGCATACACAGTAAAAGATATAAAATTTAAAAGTAAAGGAATTGAATTGTCAGGGACAATTTTCAATGCTTTAAATTCGAAAATTGGAATTGTTCTGGTTCATGGATCTGGACAAGAACTTAGATATAGTGAGTTTGCAGCGCAGTTGGCAAAAAAAGGAATATCTGTTCTAACTTATGATAAGAGAGGCGTGGGTGAGTCAGGAGGGGAATATGCGGGTCCCGAAGTTGGCACGAATAATATTGACTCCGCAAACCTCAATCTTCTAGCAGAGGATGCTAACGCAGCAGTTTTAACTCTCAAAAATTATTTTGGGCAAAAATTAACATATACTGGTCTCCTGGGGTTCAGCCAGGCTGGCTGGATTATCCCTTTGGCATCAATTAAATCAAACAAGGTGGATTTTACGGTCATTTTTAGTGGGGCGGTAGTTCCTACATTAGAACAGCTCCGTTTTCAATTTTTTACTGAAGGAAAGGCAAATTTCTGGACGGATCACACCGAGCAAGAGGTCAGAGATCATATCCGAAACGCGCCCGATAAATATAAATTTATTACAACCGATCCGCAGGTATCCCTTAGCAGCACAGATACACCTGGACTCTGGCTTTTTGGTGGACAGGATGTGCAAATTCCTGTCGGCTTATCAATTGACCATCTCAATTTACTTAAAATTGAAGGAAAACCATTTGAATATTGTCTATTTCCAGAAATGGGACACTTTCTAACAGCTTCGGACTCTTCAGCCCCTATTAAAATAGCCCTAAACTGGATCAAAAATCTAAACGAAAAAACGAGATAAAAGAGGATGCACTAAAAAGTAAAATTCATGAAATACTAAAATGAACCTGAGAACGCTCTGTTTCAGAAACTTTATATAGCCCAGGGGCGCTTATTGAATTGACCATCTTAATTGCACTACCTAGTTTATATCATTCACTTGCCTTTCATTCAGATCTTCGACAGGTAGCTCTTCCAATTCAGCTATATAATATTTTAGATCCACCACCATATCTTGATGAGGTTTGGCAAATTTTTTAAAAAAGTAGTGATGCACGAAATAGAAAATTAGCCCATAGAGAACAAACCTAAAAAGGACCACAGCGTCGAATATTGAAGCAAGATTAAAGGAATGAATATTCTTTAAAGAGAGTGCCATGATCAGTATGAAATACAGCACTATTCCTGTCAATCTATTGAACCTCAAATAAGCTGAGATAAGCTGTTGTATATTCTTGAAGCGATCAATTAAGGGTAAGTCTTCCTCATAACTCTGAAGAATATTTTTTCGTAATTTGTAGGTTACATAAATCATCGCCGATTCAACCAATGAGCCAAGAACAAAATAGTAGCCCCAGAAAGCGCTGTCATAGTAATACAGAACAATACCAATAGCAAGGATGACAAGCATTGAGCGATACTGCATATTCTTCCCTGAGTTCCGATCGATCAGATCAAGCAAGCTTGCTGATTTTTGTGTTGTTATTTTTTCAATAGTATTTTCAGGTAAGTTAATCACTGTCGATTGGCCATCAATACTATTTTTTTGCATTTTATATTTCAGTTGATCTAGTTCCATGGTGATAGTTGTTTACTTAGTTCCTTCAATTTTGTTTTGATTCTCGATATTTTTACGGCTACATGATTGGGCGTCATACCCATAGTCTCAGCGATATCATTGTAACTATAGTCTTCAAGATAGAGTGCTACCAAGGCTTTCTCCACCTTATTCAACTTACTTATTGCCTGATACATAAGCAAAATTTCCTCATCCTCGCTGTAAATAATTTCGCAGTAGCTTTCTTGATCAAACTGTAATTCTGCGAGATTGTGCCGGCGATCCCGCTTGATATATGTAATAGCCGTATTCAATCCCACTCTATATAGCCAAGTTTGAAATTTGGCATCACCTCTAAAGCTTTTGAATGATTTCCAAGCCTGTAATACGATTTCTTGAAATAAATCTTCCCGATCGGCTTTATTGTCTACATACATGCAGCATATACGATGTACGATCGTCTGATTGGAAGCTATCAACCTTATAAAGTCTCTTTCAATATCCATACTTTTCTGAGGATGTTTTATTTTGTTTTACTTGTTTGTTAGTCTCTAAAAAATTAAAAACATTACAGCACAAGTAAAAAAATCATGCTGATCGTATTCTTTAAATATCGGATACATTGTACCGCAACTCATTGTGTTTAAAGGATTCTTATTGCTGTTATCCACAAACGATCTTTTGAGAGCTCTGTACAAAAAAAGTATCTTGGGTGTGATTATTTCGCAGTGAAAACTATCACTTGTCCCAATAATTATCCACGATATGTTTTAAAAAGGCTGTGTAAAAATTTAAATGCGGGGGTTGGCTAAATGCAGTGAATTGATCGTGGGTAGTATGGAATCCCATATAGAAAAGCCAAAATCCCAATGAAAGATAGGGTACTGCAGCTAATTCCTCATCTCTGATAGGGCGATTGAGACGATAACCATCTATAAAAATACGATATGATTCATTAGCAGCCTGCTGTGTCATCCTTCCGGTGTATACATCTAAGATGAGATGTTGCCAAAAGGTCATGATATCATTCACCAGCCAACCGGAACCCATGAAATCAAAATCAAAGAAAGTCACCGAATCATTCTCGAAATGAAAATTTTTGGGCAGAAAATCAAAATGGCAATAGCCCTTTGAAAACCTCTCTATATCAATTTGCGACAATTTTTGTTCAACACGATGAGCCATTTCACAAAGCCAGCTATGTCCTTCGACGTTTTCCTTAAATATGGACCTTAGTTTTTCCAGAGGTTTAAAAACTGTTGTTTCAAGATCAAAACTCCATCTTGCTTCTCCCAAACTAATTGTGGATGCGATATTGTGAAAACGTGCCATTTCGCTTCCCAAAACACGGAGCTGATTTTCACTCAATAACTGGACGACCCGACCTCGTGCAAAACTGAACAACACCGCATAACGCTCCCCCTCTACTGCTTCGAGTTTCTGTATTGCTTCTCCAAAAACATCAGTGATCGGATAGGATACAGAGACCTTTGCCTGCTCTAAAGCTTGCAACAATTTCACTTCCTCCCTTATCTGCGGTAAACTTCGATGCGATGAACGATAAACCCGCAATATAAATTTGGCTTCAGAAGCTTCTATGAGATAGGTATCCCCTACCCCGCGAAGCAGAAATTTACATTGAACATTTTCAAGTCTATATTTCTCTGAAATCAGCGAAGATAATGCAGTTGGACATAGTGTCGAATAAGTAGCAGGAAAAACGGATTTCATTTCATAAAGATATCTGAATATTTAGCAGATTACAAATACACATCCATTCCAAAACCAAATATTCCAAAGCACTCATAGCTCTAATATTAGTTTTGGTTATCTATAATTTTACAAGAAAATTCCCCTTTTTAAAATTCCACAGCGTAAATTTATATAAAAGAACACTATAAAGAAGATGGCATCGATTCTACGAAACAGGCAAGTGAAAAAATACTTTTTTTTCCTGGCTTGTATTTTACTCAGTTTTTGTACCTCATGTAAGGATATTGGCGAACTGGCTGATAAGCAAAAATCGAGTTCCTATTTTATCGATTCCAAAGGACAGGTAGTCTATTGTCAGAATGGGAATTGGTTTAGCTTGGGCGTATTGCAAATGCAGGCTGATGCAAAATCGTTTGAGGTTTTGGCAGAAGATATAGGCAAAGACAAAGACTCGGTTTACTTTCGTAATATGACACAGAAACTGGTAGACAAGAATTCCTTTTATGTCGACAATCAAGTTCCTAAAGATCGTTTTCACGTATATTATATTGATCACGTCTTGGGCTTTAATATCATTGAAGGAGCAGATCCAAAAACGTATGAAATAATAAGCAATCATATCAACTGGGCTCGGGACAAAGACCATTACTTCTACTCTAATGATATGATACAGGCCGATCGGGAAACTTTTGCATTCGTCAATGACTTTTTTCTGAAGGATAAAGATTCTGTTTATGTTTCGCCTAATATCGGAAACTTTAGATCAGTCATGCCTAACACCGGAAATGTTGAAGCCATAAACAAGTATTATATGAGAATCGCAAATACAATATGCTATCCCCCTTTTCAGCAGGGCTCTACTGCCATAACGAAATCATTTGATTCCATACATACCATTCGCATGCTTGATCAGGATATAATTTGTGTGAACAATAAAACCATCCTATTCCGAGGCAAAGATTTTAAATACACAGATGTTGATGCCACCTCCTTTCAGTTATTTCCCGTGGATGAAAAAGGTGGAATATATGAAGACAACCCTTATTCAAAAGACAAGAACCATATATACTATAATCAGGAACTAGTTCCTGATGCGGATGTAAAGACATTTATACCCATCGGTCGTGATTTCGGAAAAGACACTAAAAATGTATATTATCGAAAACAACGGCTAGAAGGTGTAGATGCAGCAAGCTTTAAAAAAGACGGTGATTTTTATAAAGACAAACGAGGTAATAAATTCAGCGCTTTGACAGGAAATAAAGTGTAAATAAATATCTCCTCCGAAAGGAGCTCGCTGGAGGAGATATAAGTTACCCGACACAGCACCAGCAGTAGTAAATTGTACTCCTTTCACCTTAATTTATTCGTACAGATGCATATGACCTTGTAATACAAGCTTTAAATTGTGTTCTTTAGAAAGATCAAATACTTGTTTCTAATTTGCAAAGGTATCAAAGAAAGTATAATGTCCCTCCAGCACAAGTTACTTAAAGCTAAACTGTTGCAGCATCTATATTTGAAAAGTCTCCACTAATTCCGAAGTAACATATTGTATGTGGCCAAATAAAACTCATCGATCAGTTGCTTAATTAAAGCATCTTTTTTGCTATCTACGGCCAGTCCGACCCAATTTTTTGTTGGAAGATATTTACTTCGAATCCATTGAACAGACAATTCCACTTGCTTTTCCGTGCGCAGCCATTCTAATCCACACTCGTTAAAATAGATCTTTTCATTAAATAAATCCATAACAACGAATGGTCTTTTCTTAAAATAGAAAATACTCATATCAAGATCAGCAAGCTCATTAAAGCTAATATATTTTTTTAGATGCATATAGGCATTTATTTCGGTCAACATAATGGTCTATTTGTTTTATCGGTTCGTAAAATTATCCATTGGTCCAGATCATTAATCACACCTGATTGATTCGTTTATCAGTTGAAATTAGCTACCAGTTCCCTTCTTGAAATTTGGTTTATAAGTTAGTTACGAATCAAATCTAGGTGAATCGGGGTTGCTCGTTGGGATAAATTTTGGTCTAATAGGTGGAAAAACGCAATTTTATATTGCCAATTGGTTTTTTAACTGAAATGCATTTGAATATCTTGGCATTTGAAATAGGTAGGATGACAACATCCATTCTAATATGAAAAGCGATGGTGGTAATCTTTAATTCAATTTTTCAGTACAAATTTAAAAAAAAATGAATCTCCGCAATCCAAGCAATCCAAAAAGTCGTAAATGCTTATAAGTACAGAAAAATTATAAACTAAAAGACTTTTGTTATGAAAAAGATAACACCACACAATGAGCCACTATTGACCTCCGATAGTGAATTTGAAAAGAGAGATCTCGGACGTAGAGATTTTCTGAAATTTGCAGGTGCCGGTGCCGCCTCACTCGCCATTCTTGGGGTGGCAAGTTGTAAAAAAGACCGTGATGACGATATGGATAATGGTGGTAAAGGCATGTACTTCGGTAGTGGGGATATTGCCATCTTAAACTATGCATACGCACTTGAACAGCTTGAAGCTGCGTTTTACATCCAGTTAGTCAATAATCCTTATTCTGGTATTTCCGATATGGAAAAAGCTTTCTTTACAGATATCCGTGACCACGAGATTGCCCATCGCGAGTTTTTTAAAGTGGCTTTGGGAGCGAAAGCGATATCTAGTCTTGAATTCAATTTGTCAGGTATTAATTTTAGCAGTCGAGCATCCGTCTTAGCCACCGCCAAAACATTTGAAGATCTTGGTGTTTCAGCTTATAACGGTGCCGGTTGGTTGATTAAAGATCCGAACTATCTCCTTTTAGCAGGTAAAATCGTATCGGTTGAGGCCAGGCATGCTGCCTGGGTGCGGGATATGATAGACAATGGTAGTTTTGCTAACCAAGAAGTTGTCGATTCAAATGGGCTTGACCTAGCCAAGAGCCCTAGCGTAGTTTTGAGCGCTGCGGCACCATTTATCAAATCAAAAATAGATGTAAAGGATCTACCCACCTATTAATTCACTTAAAATCTGATTATCATGAATCTCTTAAACGTTTTTGAACAAATAAATGCTGTAGATCCTGAATTTAGTGATCGCATCAGTCCACGTCGCGAAGCTATTAAAAACCTGGCTTCTATGAGCAAAAAAGTAACATTAGCGGCACTCCCTTTTTTTATTAGTGAGCTCTTTAAAAAGGCTTATGGTGCCACTGCACCCACTGATGTCAATGGTGTGCTTAACTATGCCTTGACCTTGGAATATCTCGAAGCAGAATACTATACGATGGGTGTTGCCAAAGCTGGTCTTATTCCATCGGGTAGGCCACTTGGTGCCATCACCACAATCCGCGACCATGAAGTTGCTCATGTCAATTTCCTCAAACAGGTACTTGGCAATAAAGCTGTTTCCAAGCCTACATTTGATTTTACCGCTGGTGGTACCTTTGGTAATGTCTTTAGCAATTACGACACCTTTTTAGCTATCGCACAAGCTTTTGAAGATACTGGAGTACGAGCATACAAAGGACAGGCCGGAATACTCCTTGGTAATCGGGTTGTACTTACAGCAGCTTTACAGATCCATTCGGTAGAAGCGAGACATGCTTCCCACATCCGTCAGATGCGACGTGCCCGCGGCGGTGGCGCAGCTGATCAAAAACCATGGATCACAGGAAGCAACGACTCCGGCATCGGTGCAGTTGTAGACCCTATATATGCTGGTGAAAACAATATTACACAAGCTGGAGTGGACATCACAGGCCTCTCTGGCGCTATGGGAAAAATATCAACAAATGCGGCTACCCAGTCTTTTGATGAACCTCTTTCTGCAGAAGCTGTACTTAATATCGCAGGTTTATTTATTAAAGCATAACAAAAAAACGTAGTTTATCTGTTTAGCATGTCCTGGTTTGTTTATCGAATCAGGGCATTTTTTTAGATACCACCCATGACACAAAGTTCACTAAGCGTAGGTACGTCTTTGCTGCCCTCATCCTCGAGTGTAATAGCAAAAGCTTGCGCTTTGGGAATGTCTAGCATTTTGCTTGTACCATCTACTTTTACATCCAATGGAAATACGCCAGCATTCACCGGCTGACCATCAACCATCGCCCATAATTGATATTGCTTACCTTTTGGCGCGATAGGCATTTGCTCGATATTTAGGTAAACTGCTTTCGAGAGCTGATCCCAAAATAACAAAGCATGGAGATCTGGCTTAGTTTTGGATAATAATTACACAAAGTTTTATTATTGAATGTAATAAAGGAAAAATTATGCTACATAAAGTTCTTATTTTGAGTTTAGGTATCTATAGCCTAGTAAGTTGTACTTCCCAAAAGAATGTTAACGCATATGGAAAAGAGTCAGAAGGCATAGATCTATTTGAGGGACAACAAAAACTATTGAAAGAGTATCCGTTGCAGATTAAGTTCAACCGTATTGTAGAAGAAAGCCGTTGCCCTGAAGGGGTTGATTGTATATGGGCTGGGGTTGCTGTTGCCGAAATTGAAATAACGAGAAAAGCGGCCAAACCTGTCATTTTGAATCTCGCTACCACGGATATGCAAACAAGAGGTTATCAGAAATCTACTAATTTCAGCGGATATACCATTGAATTACAAAATGTTGCTCCCTATCCCACTACAGAACGCAGGGCACAAGATTTAAAAGGAAACTACAAGATTTCCATTTCTGTACAAAAAAGTAAAATAAATGATGTTTAATAAGAGAATGATGATCAAAGCACTGTGGAGTAAAAATAAAAAAAACTGTACTCTTTCAAGCTATAATACATATGCGTAAAGAAAATTCGACTAATGCCATCAATGAAAAAGCACTACAACAATATTGCAGTGCTTTTAAAACACTATCATTAATTAGTGGGCGGTGGAAGCTTTCCATTTTATTCAAATTGCTTAAAACTAAGACAAGCTATTCGGAGTTCAAACTCCTTCTGCCTGAAATAAGCGACCGGACGCTTTCTAAACAATTGAATGAATTAGTGGATGATGGATTGATCTTAAAGAATAAGAGTAAAGTTTCGTCGATGTATACATTGACAAATAAAGGCCTGAAACTCGAGAAAATTTTAATCGATCTTTCTGCATTTCATGATTAAGATTAACCAAAATCTATTTTTTCCAGAAACTCTATCACTTCCCCATTAGGACTGTATACCAAACTATTTCTCACAGAAACAGTTTTGGTACCATTTGATAAATCCAACTCAAACAAGCCTTGACTTAGGTCTTTGGCTCCATATTCAAGAGCTTGTTTTCTTGCCGTATCCGCATCTTTTACAACGAAACATATATGAAGCAAAGCATTCTCAATGTATTCGTCATCCGGTTTTCTTTTTCTGCCCTGTGTAGGTATAGCTCCATTTTCATCACATATCTCTAAATAATAATTGATAGCTCTATTATGAAGCATCACACATTTTTCTAAATTGAAATCCGGTAAAGACCAGCTATGTACTATTTCGAAGCCAAAATTCTTATAAAAATCTACAGTATGCTCAAAGTCTTTAGCTTTAATAGATATATGATGAAAACCGATGATATTATTTCTTAAATCCATGTTTCTAAGTTTTATATTTCCAAAGGTACCCATCAATAGATAGCAATAAAAGGGCTTACAAAATTGTTAGTATATGTAGTATATGAAAAGAAACAATAAAACATAGCAATCTTTACTTGCTTGGTCGGGGGAGTTCTTTGATCCAGATATTTTTAAAATCTACCGGTTGCCCTTCACTCTGCAAGGCGATAAATCCACTACTCAACAATTTACCATCAATCTTAATTTTGGGATCATACCCATTTGCTGTCCCCCCTCCGATCTGCGGTTTTGCGTATTCAAGAACGGTATCACCGTTAATAATATGTTTGATCAGTGAATCACCTAATACAATCAATTCACCTTTAACCCATTGATCACCATCATAAGTCTTGGAAGTCGAATTTAAACAGTGTGAAGAAGCGATCTTACCTTGGTAAACCACATTAGTCCCTGGGGAACACATATTACCTGTAGGCCGTGGCTGGCCATCACTTAAACCACCCAAAAGCTGCATTTCCACAGAAATGGGCCAATCTTGCTCTTTCAACATTGTTCGGGGATCTTGTGAATGAAACATGACACCACTATTGCGTAATGTGTATGAAGGTGCTCCTTTATGAAGATCACCCACAAATCTGTATTCAAATTTCAGGTGATAATAAGAAAATGGTGTTTTATAATATAAATGACCAAACTGATCATTGAAATCACCGTATTGATCGTACCTGATCTTAATAATTCCATCTTCAACCCTAAAGGTATTCCCGTAATTCTCACCAACTTCGTGGTGATGAATTTTGACAAACCAATCATTAATATCCTTTCCGTCAAATAATGGTTTCCAACCTGTCTTATCGGAATTTCCCTTCATTCCTGCACAGCTACCAAACATCAGAGCAGCGGCTAGAATTATATAAATACATTTTTTCATTTGATACTTATTTGGTTTAAATCGAATAGCAATATACGATATATTCCAATAAGCTTCATTGAACAAAGCTCCTATCTTCTACAACCTAAGTTCACTTCTATCTTTTCAAACCTCAAATCAGATTTTCCTATAGCCTCTTTTCAAAGATTCTTTTCTTGGAAGGTTCACTTTTTTTAGGACCTAGGAAACTATGGTAAAAATCATAGCGGAACAACTTCTAATAAGAGATACTCCCGAGGTTTTAATCCCGGGAGTTTTTTGCATTAATAAGCGACCAACTTCTCTTCGATTTCTTTGATGGCCTTCACTGTTTTCATAAAGGAATCGGGTGTAACGGAAATTGAATCTATGCCCTCTTCGACCAGAAACTGTGCAAAATCAGGATAATCGGATGGACCTTGCCCGCAGATACCAACTTTGACTCCTTGTCTCTTTGCAGCGCGAATAAGATTCGCAATCATTATTTTGACCGCAGCATTGCGCTCATTATATAAACCGGAAACTAAGGCTGAATCGCGATCCACTCCAAGTACCAACTGAGTAAGATCATTCGATCCAATGGAGAACCCGTCGATATGACGAGCGAACTCTTCAGCGAGGATGACATTGGAAGGAACTTCTGCCATCAGATAAACTTCCATTCCATTATCGCCCCGTTGAAGGCCATATTCCTCCATCACCTGATAAACCCGCAGCAACTCATCCACTGTACGGCAAAAGGGGATCATTACGACGACATTGTCGAGCCCCATTATTTCCCGGACCTTTTTTATCGCTTTACATTCCATCCCAAAAGCCTCCTTATAGGCCGCTGAATAATATCTCGAAGCTCCCCTCCAACCAATCATTGGATTTTCCTCTCTAGGTTCAAAGTGCTTTCCACCGGGCATATTATAGTATTCATTGGTTTTAAAATCTGAAAAACGAACGATTACCTTATTTGGATAATAGGCCGAAGCGATTTTACCAATTCCGTAGGATAGCTTTTGAATGAAATATTGCTGTTCATCTGCATAGCCTGCAATAAGTGAACTAATGTGGTTACTCAGCTCGATATCATTCAATTCCCGATGTTTTAAGAGCGCCATCGGGTGAATCTTGATATAGTTGTTGATAATAAATTCCTCCCGAGCCAAACCTACCCCCTTTGCTGGATACTCCGCATACTGAAAGGCGATATCTGGTGATCCAATATTCATCATTACTGGTGTACTCACCTCGGGTAGGTCAGAAAGGTCATGCTCGTGCTTACTATAAGGAATGCTTCCTTGGTAAATTAACCCTGTATCACCTTCGGCACATGAAACAGTAACTTCCAGTCCAGTAAGCAGTATTTCTGTCGCTCCATCACAGCCTACAATAGCGGGTACACCCAATTCACGTGCAACAATAGCAGCATGACATGTCCGCCCCCCTTTGTTGGTAATTATTGCAGCTGCCTTTTTCATAATCGGTTCCCAGTCGGGATCAGTTATCTCCGCAACCATGATATCACCTGTGTTAAAGTCGATCTCCTGTATATTTTGCTTATTGATTCCCTTGAAATTATGAATTCTCCCAGAGGCAATCTTGTCTCCCACTGCAATGCCTTTTAGCAGAACCTGCGATGACCTGTTTTTCGCATTGATTTTATATTCTGTAATACAATTGGATTTTTTTAGTGAATGAATGGTCTCAGGTCTTGCCTGAACAATGTATAAATCACCTTTCAAACCGTCAAGGGCCCATTCTACGTCCATAGGGCACCATTTTCTTTTGAGAGCAGTATAATACTCTTCAATAATACACACCCATTTGGATAGCTGAAGGATTTGCGCATCGCTTAGACAAAATCGCTTCGTGCTTTCTACTGGTGTATCTATTATCGTTACTGTTTCACTTCCTGAAACACTGTAAATCATCTGTAATTGTTTGCTCCCGAGCTTCTTTTCTACAATTGATGCGTACCCTTTTTTTAACAAGGGTTTGTATACAATAAATTCATCCGGATTCACCATCCCTTGCACAAGAAGTTCGCCCAATCCATAAGATCCATTCATAATCACAGCATCTTTGAAACCACTTTCCGTATCAATAGAAAAAGCGACTCCCGAAGCTCCTAAGTCGGATCGTACCATCTGTTGTATGCAGACAGAAAGTCCTATATTAAAATGTCCAAAATTAAATGCTTCTCTATAACTGATTGCTCGGTCAGTGAAAAGTGAGGCAAAACAATTTTTAATCGCTACCAACAGATCTTGCCTTCCCCTAATATTTAAATAGGTATCCTGCTGACCGGCAAATGAGGCATCAGGGAGATCTTCTGCTGTAGCGGAAGAACGGACCGCAACACCAAAGTCCTGTATATGCTCTAAACCGATAAGCTCTTCGTAGGCGGCTAGGATCTCCTGTTCCATTGCCGGTGTGAAAATACCTTGCTGAATCAATGTTCTTATCCTACCCCCACAACTGGTCAGCTCCCGCAGGTTTGTACTGTCAACACCTTTCAGTATATCTTTGATCTTCTGATCCAGTTGATTGTCGGTGATAAACTGAAAGTAGGCCCTACTGGTCACAATAAATCCATCTGGAATATTTACTCCTAAAGGTTTCAAATGCTGTAACATTTCTCCTAAGGAAGCACTCTTCCCTCCTACCAAATCAATATCCTCAATAGAGGCTTCAATCAGGCGCATTGTAAATCTGTTATCGTTCATTATACAATTATTTTACACGAAGTTAGGCTGCATTTTTTGAAGTCATTTGTTAAATATTAAGACAAACTGATATTATTTTAATAACTTTATTTACATCATAAACATATTTGTATTTATATTATATAAATGGAAAACTATTTTGGACAGACCATCCTAACGAAAAATTCGATGTTTACCTTTGCAACTGCTGATGTTTACCATGCAGCAAACAGCTTCCACAGCCATCGTGAACTCGAGCTGATTTATATCTGTTCGGGGCAGGGAACTTTTTCAATAGGTCAATCTTCCAAAAGAATTTCCAGCGGTACGATCATCCTCATTGGGGCTAATGCGCCACACATGTTCAAATTCGAAACGAATCGCTATTATGACTATGCAATGAAGCACGGCAGGACACCAGTACCTCTCAAGCTGTTGACATTACATTTTGACCCCAACAAATTAGGGCAAGATTTTCTCAATCTCCCTGAAAACAATTTATTAAGCAAGCTACTAACAGCTTCAAAGGTCGGATTACAGCTAGAAGGACGAACAAAAACGCTTGCGATAAGGAAACTCAAGAAGCTAGAAAGCTGTGAAAGCTACGAACAGCTACCTTTGCTACTATTGCTAATAAATGAAATCAGCGCAAGCCAAGATATTCCCCAGAGCTGCGAAAATGACGATATCAAACCCTTTAAGAAAATAGACGAAACACGTTTGAGCAGGATCTACTTGTACACCATGGACAATTTTTACAAAGACATCAAGCTAAGTGACATTGCAGGCATAGTATATATGGTTCCGAATGCCTTTTGCCACTATTTTAAGTCTCGTACAGGAAGAAGCTATTTTGACTTTCTCATTGAAGTCAGAATCGAACATGCCTGTAAACTATTGCGTGACGGAAATGAGAGTGTTTCTGCAATCTGTACGAGCTCAGGATTTAACAATCTATCAAACTTCAACCGCTATTTTAAACAGCAAACCGGAAAATCTCCGATTGCCTATCGGCAGGAACATCGACAATAAGTAGTATTGTCATAAATAGTTTACTCTAAACATCCATAGGCAAATCAAAATAAGGATTGCAAGGGAAAAACTACCTAAGCCTCATAAGAAAACCTGGAGGTTTGTTCTTCCCTCCAGGCATTCTTATATAAAAATACGACAGCTATTTCGTTGAATTGTCTCCAAATAACTTATACGGGCTTATTTTAAGAGGATAAATTCACTATTCTAGGATAATTTCTAGTTCATCAAATTATTTTAGACAAAAATTAGCACCATCTGATCAAGGGGTAAAGGAACTATTTTGAAAATATCTGGTTCATTCTCTGCCCTGTACAACGAATGTAAGCAGAATACTTGCAAGATATTGCTTAGGTTTATATATTTGCGACATCAAAAGAAATCCTAATGCGGAAGTGGCGTAATTGGTAGCCGCACCAGACTTAGGATCTGGCGCCGCAAGGCGTGGGGGTTCGAGTCCCTTCTTCCGCACTGAAATCCTCCTGAGTTTAAGATCTCAGGAGGTTTTTTTTATTTTAAAATATCCTAGAACTATCCGAGCTCCCCCTATAGCCGTAGTCTATGTCTTATTCGACCAGATATTTTGAGGTACCATAACACCTGGAGCGCAAACAATTACACAAATAATTCATGATATTAGGATTAAACGGGTGCCCAAAACATAGAAATGCCACTAGGCGAACAGTTTTTCGCTGAATTATTTGCATCCTTTCAGGATAAATTCGACATCGCTTGGATGATCCACTTTGAAGGAAATAAAAAAATGGGAGCTTAAGGAAGCTCTTCAAACAAACCAGCTAAATATATACTGTCTATTACTCTATTTCCTGCAAATATATCGCTTGTGGGGAATGGAGTACCAGTTGCTTCGTACCTATTTCGGGATTTAAGATGTCGTCAGACTTTTCTCTGGGCTGTTCCATCAATAAAACCAATATTCTGCAGGCCAAAGAAGATCGGATATGGCGTTCGGCGATGGAGATCTACAAGTCTGAAACTTCTGATGAATATTTTATCGAACGAAGTGGTGGTGATCATCACAAATATTTCGGGAAGGTAACAGCATATTCAGACTATGTCTTTATCATAATGAACAGCAATACATTTATCCGCCAGCGGCATTTTATTTCAAGAATAAAAGACATCAATGAAAAGCTTAAAAACCCAGAATATAAGCTCTTTAAATTGCATTTTATAAGTACATGTATCAGCTTTAATCAGGAACCAATTGCACTATTTGAGATCTTTCAAAAAGCAGAAAGAAAGACGTTTATTTCCGATTCAATCAGCTTCCCAATTGACAGCGATGAAATTCCTCAATCTATTTTAAGGCAGCTTGAAGATACAGACGCAAACAGAATAGATTACAGATAGGTATTAGGAGGGATTCTCGGGTACAAGTTTTTGAACTTTTTGAAACTGCACTAATTAACGTTTGTATCAAAATTGGCATACCAATATATTTTGATATCTAGAAGGTAAAGCCTCAAATTAATGTTCAATACCCTTCTAAAAAAATCAGCATGGAAAATTCCATGCTGATTTTTTTTCAATTATCAATCGCTGCGAGTGTTAGCTCTACAGACTCAAAATTGTTGTTATAATTTAAGCTGACCAGTCGAATGGTTTTGTACAGGGGTCGCACTCAAATTTTAATACCTTACCTAGGCTCTTTGCTTTTTTACCTTTTTTCACAAACACATAAGCTAGGTCTAAATATTCTTCAACTTCCTTTCCACTTTCATCTCTACCTTTTAATATGACAGAATAATATTTTCCTTCACTATCTTTTTTATAAAACACCTCGTTAACGGTAACTTTTTTCGGTGTTTCATTATCACAACAGCTGCACCACAAAACAACAACTGCTTCCTTCTTGAGATATCCAACGGCTTTCTCTGCCTGCACCTGTGTTAATGCAGAAAGTTGATCTGCTTTTGAAAAAAAAGCAGTGCAGAGCAATACAAAAAGTAAAATGGTCTTTTTCATCTATTTAAATTTGTTTTTTTTAATTGTGTAGAAAGTTTTCAATTTTTAAAGAATAAGTTAAGCAAATACTATGCCCTTTAATAGTAAAAACTCTTACCCTCTCCCACAAATTAAATATGCATTATTATAATTATTTTTCCCAAACCAAAGCACTCGCTCCGAGAATGGCTGCATCTGCTTCCTCCAGTTCACTGAAAACCAGTTTCACCTTATTTCTAAATAAGGGAAAAAGATTTCTTTCCATGTGCAATTTCGCAGGTTTTAAAATAAAATCACCAGCTTTAATTACACCACCAAACAGCAGAATGGCTTCCGGAGAGGAGAACATCACAAAATTTGCCAATGCTTCACCCAGTTTCTGACCAGTATACCTAAAGACTTCAATGGCAATGGGGTCACCTTTTTCCGCACATTCATGAACAGTTTTGGAATTGATGGCATCTTCGGGGTATTGATTCAGCATTGACTCCGGAAATTCAGCTCTCATTTTCTTCGCAGTAATTGTGATTCCCGTTGCAGAAGCATAGGCTTCCAAACTTCCCTCAGAACCTGTGCTCCAATGCTTTCTTCCTCCCGGTTTGACGATCGTATGTCCCAGTTCTCCAGCAAACCCATCATGTCCATAAATAAGCTTTCCTCCAGCAACAATGCCGCTTCCTACACCTGTTCCTAAAGTGATCATAATAAAATCCTTCATTCCTCGTGCTGCCCCAAAAAGCATTTCACCATATGCTGCGGCATTCGCATCGTTGGTTATTGTACAGGGAATATTGAATTTGGCAGTCATTAAATCACCAAATCGAATCACGCCTTTCCAGGGAAGATTGGGGGCATGGTCTATTGTCCCAGTATAATAATTTGCATCAGGAGCACCAACTCCAATTCCATCAAAATTCTCTTCACCGCCAAACATTTCGATGAGAGGATAAGCTTTCTCATACAAAGCATCTATAAACTCTTCAACATGCTCATAATCATCCGTCCTTATGCTTCCTTTTTCAAGAACTTCACCCCGATGATTGACTACTCCGAATTTCGTATTAGTACCTCCGATATCTATTCCCAGCGCTACACGTTTTGATAAATCTATTAATGACATTATTATTCTTTGTTTCTAAGTTTTAAAATTATAAAAAAGATAGCATTTTATAGTGAATTAAACAAGGGATTAGTGTACCAGTTTGGATACTGACTGTGCAACAATACAATACAATACAACCATGATCTATTTAAACCGATATTGCAATGACAGCCTGCAATAACGATGTTAGTTCAATTATTGAAGATCATGAGCCCGATTTTATCCGTTCGAATTTGATCAGGTAAAAATCGGGTTCATGCGAAGATCGTGCCTCATGTCTTTAGTTCGTATTTTCTGCATAGTATAGATCTGAAAAGATCTTTGTTAGTTTAGAAGGATCTTCTCGCCAAGTATTATACATCCCTTGTCCCATCTCATCAGGTACAATGTCGAGTTTACCCTCGGCTATATATTCCAATATCTTTAGAGCTATACTATCCGGATCCGGCATATCCCAATCACTTCCTTTGTTCATATCAGTATCAATTGCCCCTGGATTTACAGCATAAACAGCAATTCCTTCTCTTGCCAATTCGATTCTGACAGATTGTGTTGCAGAGAAGAGGGCTGCTTTTGAAGCAGCATATCCGGCAATAGTTGGTAAAGGTGAATAAGCTGCAATTGAAACAATATTGATCATTTTCGATGGTTTATTTTTTATCAGAATAGGTGCAAACGCGCGCATCATCTTTATTGTTCCAAAATAATTTACCTTCATATCGTTATCCATTCCCAATAGGTCGCCTTCCAAAATATTTCCTGCACTTAAAACTCCAGCATTATTGATGAGGATTTCAGTATCCTGCGTGGCTTCGGCAACCATTGCGATTTGCTTATCCTCCGTAATATCCAAGGTCAATGTTACAACCCGATCATCATCAAATATTGGCATTGCACTCAAATCCCTACAGGTAGCATAAATCTTTCTTGCTCCATTGTTTAGTAAAGCTTTTAGGAGTGCCCGGCCTATTCCCCTGTTAGCTCCTGTAATCAGGATAACCTTATCTTTAAAAATCTGCATATCACTTGATTTATTAGTTAATACAAATTTATTTGGTTAGCTAAAAAGATAAAATCCGAAACTTGCTACATTTGTCATTCTTCACTTTGAAGTCAATAAAAATTCCTCCCAGAAAAATCTATCATTAAAGATTACAGCACTGATTTTGGTCATTTGCATTTTGTGACCCTATTTTTTAAAAGTCCAAACCTGCGTTTTTTTATCATATTGACCTGCTTTATCATTTTGCTTCAATTCCGTTAGTTTATAATCTCTGCAGGGATCACCTTCATCAATTTTAGCTATATAGCTTATTCTGTCTATTACACCGGGTTTGAGTTGTATATAAAACGTTCCATTTTCCATTTTTTCTAAATTAACGGCAATAAACTTTTGCGCTCTGTTTATCGTAAAAGAAAGGGAAATATGTTGGTCGTTTGGCGCTATTTTATATATTTCGATTCCTTCTACAGGATAAAGTGGGCTGTCACTAAATATTAAATCCTTTCCATTTTCATTTAGGTAATTAATGTTACCCACCATCGGAATATAAATCTCGGCACAGAATACGTTATCGTCATTGCTTTTACAAGCTCCAAGGGTAATAAAAAGCATGGATAGGACGCATAATTTAAAATATTTTTTCATAATTTATCTACTTGATTAGCATAATATCGAACGCCAATCCTCGTTGATTCGCTACATCATGAAGTAACTGACAGATTGCCTATTTAATTAAGGGTAGCTTTTTTAGAATGGATCAGGTGGCACATTCGGAATAGTCTTCGTTATGAAAAAAATAAAATAATAGAGCCGCAGCTTAGTAGCTATTAGCTTCTAATCCCATGTGTAGGATCGGATATTTTTTACCTTGTCCGTCCAATGCGGATCTTTTAAGAACTTTAAATCCCATATGCTTGTAGAAATTCACGGCTTGGATATTTTGCTCATTTACATCTACGTTAGTCACTTCTAAATGTTTTATTGCATGATAAATGAGTTGTTTTCCAATTCCTTTACCACGAAAATCATTGTGAATAAATAACATTTCTAGGTTCTCTCCAGAAATCCCCATAAACGCAACTAATACCCCATTTTCCTCATACCCCAACAACGTAACATGTTCAAAATAGGTTGGAATTTGCGCCTTATAATAATTAAAATCCTCCTCTTTCAGAAAATCATGTGTATTCAACACAGCACTCTCCCATATTAGAATCAGATTTCGATAATCACTCGTTTCAATTTTTCTAATCATACCTGTAAATTTTGAAGGGCAAAGGCCAGATTTTATTTGTGCAATATACCGCCCAAGTAAAAAAGCACCCCGTACGTTCATTATAATTTAAAATAAAATTTTATAGAATAAAATTACAATTATAGCTATATTTCCTAAAATAAATTATTTCTATGGCAAGATCCACAATATTCTTTCATAAAAAAACTTTATTTTTTAGCTTTTTAACATTTGTTTTTAGCCTAAACACATTTGCGCAACAAGTATCCAAAAACTATTATACCACGCTGTCTGAGGGGTGAAACTTATGAAAGCCCCAGCGAACAAGCAAATATCCTAACGACCGTTACCTAGGGTTCTAAAGTGACCTTCAATAATTTGGATGCAGAAAAGTTAACCATGCTAGACAATTCATTGGTCGTAAATGGAGCAAGAACTTTTTGGATGAAAGCAACACATAATAATGTCAGTCTACATTCTTCGCTAGGGCAACTTACACCTGTAGAATTTTTAATGAAATATGGAAAACAGGAGAATTTCCCAACATTCCAACGAGATAATAACAATAAATTCGATTGGAATTATTTAGTTTTGAATATAGCTAGTTAGAGTGAGAATACATCTGCACTCAAAAAAATGACACTTGGTTATGTGACATTAATTCTATATTTTGAAATATGATAAACCTGAATTACACTATTTTTCCCTTTCTCATCGGTATTTTAGCATACTTTAGCCCAGTAATGGGGAAAGCTCAAATGATATCTTTTTATCAGGTTACACCAGTTGAGATCCCAGGCTATTTTACAAAGACAATATTCCCATTCAATCCAACATTTATGAAGGGGAATAGGGTAAAAAGTGTAACCCTCAAAAGTCAAGAAAATGGAATTTCCAATCATTATACATTTGATTCCAACGGTCTTCTGGAGAACATAACCATGAGCCGATACAATCAAGAAAAAATAGATACTGTTTTTTATACCGCATATCACTATCAGAAAAATGGACTTGTTACTAGAGAAGCAAGGATTGATTATCATAGTGGCATCGTAACAATAAAGGTATATGGATATGATGAAAAGAAACGAATTGACAATATCAGAATCTTTTCGTTGAACGCACAAATACCCAATAGAACACAAAATAATGATTGGATGGGAGAACCAGTTCCTGGTTTGGATCAAATCATTCTCAAAGGATCATGGCCTGATGAAAATCAGTTAAATAACATGATCAATGAAAATAAGTTTTCCTCCTGGCGGTATCGTTACTTTACAGAAAACAATTTTGAAGCAGAGGAACGTACGGAATTCTTCGATTTTGTAAAAAATGGAGGTGGTCAAGATACCTGCCACCAAAAGATAACATATTATTATTTTAATAATCATCCTATTGTTCAATTTCTCCATTCTGGTTGCGCAGCTAAGACCATCCCCTCCGAACAATACGAATTTAAAGATGGACTGCTATTAGCAATCAATGAAACCGATGCTAGTGTTGAGCCTAGAAGTGAAAAATATACCTATGACAACAACAAAAATCTGATATTGATGCAAAATAGCTGGAATGGGCAAAAAGTAAGTGAACTGATCATGACCTATAATAAAAAAGGTTTTCTAACAACAATACAACGAAAATCTGAAACGGCTAAAATGGCTCATTATTTTGAAGATCGTAGCCTCGATCTGAATTACACCTTCTTTTGAAAACTTGCACCGATATTCTGGGAATTCTATTTATCGAATTGTAAAAGGGATATCACGGATTGTAAATAGATAAGATTTAATTTTATAGTAGTCATTAATTTTAGGCCTATAAAGGCTTATGCTATTTGCTCAGCCCTTTAAACCTTAGGCAAAATGACAACAGCAAACAACGTTCAGGCAATTGCAGAAAAAGTTAAATCCTTCGCAATGGGATTTATTGGCGCATTTTTTTTGGCTCTTGGAGTCAGTTATTTTAGTGAGCAATCATCTTATAGAATCCCAAGAATATTACTTCCTGTTTATGAATTTTTAGGAAATATAGGTTTAGCAATCGGTTTACTTATATTGGGAGGTATACTTTTATATAGTGCTTACATCAAATTTAAAAAATACGGTGGCAGACCGGTTATCATGCTGATTGTTCTACCCCTGTTTACACTACTAGCTTTTGGTTTAAATACATTCTTCAACAATAATCAGTCTGGCAAAAAAGGGTACAGTGCGCAAAATAGACAAGCGACAGAACAGGTAGGAAATGCAAATCGTCCCGAGTTAAACAATGAGAAAGCAGAAAAATATTTGGATAAACTGGAAAACCTATTCGCTGAAATGACCAAGGCTAAAGAGGGTGCTGATGAAAATAGGTTTAAGCTCCTGGAGACACAGTTTTTAGATCTGGGTACTGAATTAGCTATTATTATCCCAGAAATGGCTAAAACAGATCAATATCCAAGCTTCATACAGTATAACGCCTATGTATCAAACAAGATCCATAAGATGCGAATGAACTAACAGACTCCTAGCATAGTGATTGAAACGAATAATATTTCCAACAAAAGTTATAGCGCTTTCAGTTTAAGATATACATTTTCCTATGCTCCCGACAAGGATGAGAGAAATGATAAATACAGGGATCTTACATTAAAATTAGAACCAGTGTAGGATCTTTTTCGCTAGATGGGATTGAACGACAGATAGACCATGAATTGATCATTGATTAAAACAATACATAAACAAAACCTTCATGCTCTGATAAGCACCAACAGCCATGAAAATCAACTGAAGGTCCTTTCTGACCAATAGAAAACAGACACTTTCACAAAAAAAGGTTTTCAAACGGGGAGAATGAAAACCTTTAAATAACCAATTATAAACCTAAATTATGATAGTACAAATATAAAGATTTAAAATCATAAAAACAAAAATATCTACTAAAATAGTAGATATTTTTTTTCTTTCTGTTTTCATTCATTTACACGCATGCTGTTTTCGAGCTAAAAAGAACAAAAAGCTACGACAGACAGAATAAACGGTTTACATTAAAATATTATTTTCAGCAACAATAGGTTGCGGTAGCGAAGTCTCATCCAACATATCACGCATATCAATTTCGATCATTCGGCTAATTTGCGTAATCGGTATATCATTGGCACTACCTTCAAATGGGTTGACTGAGCTCTCTCCTATGGTATCCAAAACATGAAATGCCCATGCTACGATTGTAGAAAACAAAACATTAAGCCAAATGCTATATCCTTCCAGAAACGTCCCCTCGCCCAATTTATCATACTCCCGGAGCAAACCAAAAGGCAATAATAAAATAAACACAAACATCAGATAAGTCGTAACCGATGCGAAATTGCGCGGATAAGGAAAGTTTTTGATACGCTCGGCTTTTCCCTGATCATCGATCAGCCTGATGATCCCCTGTTGCAGCTCCAACCATTGAATATCATTGATATGCCCCTCTTTTTTTAGGGCTGCAACTTGTTCCGACTGTAATGCTAACAATTGGGTTGCCCTATTCTTTTTGGACAGAATATAAGTGAGTTCCTTTTCTTCCAGGTAGCCCCCCAACACTTCCTCCAACTTGCCATCCCATTCAGGAATACGATAATGTGTACGCAGAAATTCTTGATTGCTCTTACGGCTGGTATTTTCCCAATTACGTGGTTCCCTAAGTTGGTATCGCAATGCGGTAAGCCAGGCAAAGTGCCGGTAGAACACTTGTTTTACAATAGGATCCTGCTTTCCACCGGCTGTATCACGTACCAGAAATGCAAAATTACGACTGTCGTTAATCACGCTGCCATAGATCTGCCTCGCTTCCCAAATACGCCCATAACTCGCATTATTTTTAAATCCGACAATGAAAGCCAACCCTGTTCCCAACAGGGCAAGGGGTTGCCAGGGTAATGCAAGAAAATGCCAGCCAAAATAATATAAAGCGGTAGGGACTGTAGCTATTAAAAGTATCCACAAGGTATCGCGGAAAGTCCATTTGAAAAATTCCTGGGGACTGTATCTTCTTCCAGTATGCATAGTCTATTTGATAATATGTTTCTCTTGAAAATACGAAATATTCTGCATTAATCAACTGTCATTCATTAAGATCCACTGTCCTTCTACAGCATACTTTATTGAATACAGTTGTACCCGATTCAAGTATTATGATCTATCCGTATAACAGTATAGACGGTTGAAACAACCAATTGTCCCTGTCTTTTTCTTTCGTCCGATAGGATTATTCAGCTGTAAACAGGAACAGCTCGATGCTTGACCGGTATATACTGATCTTATCATGTTATAAACTCAATCCCAGTGTAAACGCGACACCTTTTGATTGTAAGTCCACATTCCCATATCCTATTCCTGTTAGAGGTATCTTAACAAAAGGTTTTATGCCTATATTGATCTTGTTGCTGATTTTCTTTTCAACCAATATCGAAAAGTCTGCTACACCAAAAATATGCTGGTTCTCTCCATTGACCTCATAGCTTACACTTTTTTTATCTCCGTAACTGCTTTTGGCTTCATAGACTGCACCCTTTTTGCCTCCAGAACTCGCTTCACCTTCATAGTCAAATGTATATTTTTCCTTTAGCATAAAATAACTGGACAGACCAGCACTGACATTAAACTTTACCTTTTTACTTTTCAATACCGTATAATTTGCTGTCAGGGGGACATCGATCACATCACATACGGCACTGACCTGGCTAGGCAACTGTGTCAGTTGTGGTGGATTCGAAGGAGAATAAAAGCTGTATGCTGACTTATAATTCTTCTTGGCATAGATAGCGCCAACAGAAACACTCAACCCTTTAATTAGTGGATAGGAATAAGCCAAACCAACGTTCTGACTTAAGGAAGATTTACCAGCACCTTTTACACTCGTTAGATCAGGTCCTGCCAGAAGTGTTAACACCGACGGTTCTCTTTTTGGCACACTGGGCTCCTCAATCTGCTTCTGATTATACAACGCTGCTAACCGATCTCCTGTTGTTTCAACCGGATCTATGGATAAGTTAAAACGTGGTAGTTTCCCAACTTTAAATTTCATTTTCGGAACTGTAAAATCGGTTTTTGTATCGATCCGCCGCATGATACCATGATTTGTTTCTGGGAGCGCTGCTATCGTATTATTTTGTATCAGCTCCCCACCAGTTTTTTCCCCCAGACTAAAATCAATATCTTCTTTCAAGCCGGATTTTATATTTTCCGTTTTTGCCAGAGGTGTTATCCGTGAAAGATCATGCTGAATAATAGTATCCCCTACCTGCTTCTCAGATTTATTTATAGCAGCGGATTGACCAGAATTATCCATTTTTTTGCTTTCTACTGGTAGATCCTTATTCCAAATAAAAAAAAGAGCGAGAACTGCGGCTGCTGCCGTAGATAATGCTATAAGGAAATACAATGTTGACTTTCTTTTATTTCGATCATTGTTCAATCGAGACTCCATCTCCTCCCAATGCGATTCATTAAAGTCAAAATTGGCTTCATCGAGACCTTCTCTAAAGATCTCATCAATCTTGTTCTTGTCCTTTTCCATTATGTATTCTCCCCAGTTTTACCTTTTGTCTCCTCTTGGCTTTTCACCATTTCAGCAAGTCGTCCACGGGCCTTATGCAAATTGGATTTTGAAGTTCCAACCGCAATACCCAACATGTCACTGATCTCTTCATGTCCATACCCATCAATCGCATAAAGATTAAACACTGTACGATAGGCCGGCGGAAGCTGATGTATCATCAGTAGCAAATCCTCGTAATTCAATTTTTGAGTTATCGTATCATTATCGGCAATAGCATGTTCAACCACAGCAATATCGACCAGGTAACCCTGTCTAATTTTCGCGCGATAGAAGTCTATTGCCGTGTTTGTCATGATTTTTTTTATCCAGGTAGATAAAGGCTTTTGATAATCATATTTGATTATATTTTTAAATACTTTAAAAAATCCCTCATTTAAAATACCTATTGCATCTTCTTTATTATCGGCATATCGTAAACATATACCCAGTGCCAGCGCATAATATGTGGTATAAAGATCTTTTTGAGATCTACGGTCCTCATTTATGCATCCCTTAATAATATGGATAGATTTTTCGTCAACTTCTTTTATCGCCACTCGATATTGTTGCTTTTCTTTTGATAAATATAGTATAAAATATAGTACGATGAGATAATAGAAAAGGTTGCCTGCTATGAAAAAAAATATTTTTTTCATAGCAGGCAACCTTTTCCAGGGCATGGTCGTAATGGTTAGTATCAACAATTAAAACTTAGTATTATGGAACTCAACCCAAAAAATGTAAAAACAGCCCTCATGGCCATCCTCATGTTATCCCTATTTTCGTCTTGTTCTAAAGATGACGATAAAGCTCCTGAAGATAAAAAGAAGGGAGTACAAACAGCTGCAAATGCTCAATTTGGCACCATTCTGACTGATGCTAATGGGAAAACGCTCTATTTCTTTTCAAATGATACAAAAGGCATGTCAGCATGTACAGGAAATTGTCTATCCACATGGCCGGTTTATCATAACAATGAGACAAGTTCGGATATGAAGATCGATAAAAGTCTTCTAGGTGAAATTACGAGAGCTGATGGTAGCAAACAAAGTACTTACAAAGGTTGGCCACTATATTATTATGCTGGAGACAGCCAATCTGATGCCGTAAAAGGGGATGCTGTAAATAAAATCTGGTATGTCGCAAAGCCCGATTATCTGCTCATGGTTGCCAATGCACAACTTATCGGGCATGATGGGAAAAACTATTTGGGAGATTACACAGAAGGTACGGGCAGCACCTTGTATTTAACCGACGATAAAGGCCGAACACTTTATGCCTTTAACCCCGACAAATTCAATAAAAATACGTTTACCAAACCCGATTTCAGCAATGATGTGGTCTGGCCGATCTATCAAATGGACAAAGGAGCCTTACCGTCCCTCATAAAATCGGCAGATATTTCGGTTATCGATGTTTTTGGCAAAAAACAATTGACTTTCAAAGGATGGCCTATGTACTATTTTGGTCAAGATCAACAACGTGGTGACAACAAAGGAATTAGCTTTCCTCGCCCCGCAGTATGGCCAATCTTGAATGACAAAACAACTATTGCACCTGCTAGCTAAATTCTAGTTTATGAAGCTACAATGATTTATTCGAATACACGGCCAGGTGAACTGGGTCCGAAGCATTCGGACGAGTCCCTGAATAGCAATAGCAGATAAAAACATGTAAAAAATAAAGCTGATAGCTTCATCAACTTCGAGAAAAAAATGATACAGATGAAAAAACTAAAAATAGCTAGACCACTCATCCCGAACAATAAGTTCACGTTTACTATTGCGACTATTGTTGTAATAGCGATTGCACTTACAGGATGTACAAAAAAACAAGCCGAGGAATTATCTCCTGAACCTCCGGGGCCGGAAGAAGTCACCGTGAACAATGTATCCTATACAAATTTTGCAAAAGCACTTTTTGAAACCAAATGCAGGTCATGCCATACCGCAGGACGACCTGCCAGTGCACGTTGGGAATTTAACGGATATAACTCGGTCAAAGATCATATTACAAAAATTAACAACGTCGTATTGGTGACCAAAACGATGCCCATCGGGGGCACCTTGACAGCCAAAGAAATAGAATTGCTGGATGCCTGGATCAAACGCAATACGCCGGAAAACTAATGCAAAACTCATATGAATAAGATACATATATACAGTATGTTCCTGTTTTTGCTCGGGAGTAAGGCGACATTTGCTCAGCAGACAAATTCCTTAGTCTCCAAAGCTGCAACTATTTCTTTTTTCAGCAGCGCCCCCCTGGAAGATATAGAAGCGAAAAGCAGTTTAGCGGGGTCCGCCCTAAATATCAAAACAGGAGAGATTATCTTTCGGGTAAAAATTACTTCATTCCAATTTGATAAAAAACTGATGCAGGAGCATTTTAATGAAAACTATATGGAGAGCGATAAATATCCGCTCTCTGAATTTAAAGGTAAGATCGATGAATGTGAAAAATTAGCCAAAGACGGCACCTACAAATTGAATGTTTCAGGTACTTTACAAATCCATGGTGTCGGTAAACCCTATTCTACCGCTGCGATTTTCAATGTGAAGAATGGTGCAATAAAAGCTATCGCAGCCTTTGATGTCAGACTGGCAGACCATAAAATCAGTATTCCCTCAATCGTCGGAAAGAAAATTGCAGAGGTCGTGAAAGTAAAAATAGAAGCTGCTTATAACTAATAATTATTCCATTCAATTATGAAAAGTATACTAGGCATAGTGCTATCTATTATTTCGCTGAAAGTAGTTGCACAGGAAGATCTCGATAAAATGATCAAGCTTGAAGGGCCAAAGAACGAAAAAGTTACTGCGACATTTAAATCGGGCAACTTAATAAATCTAAAAACTACTGAAACCATTCATCGAAATGAAATGGACTTCAGAGTAGATCACCGGTTTGGAGATATTGGAGGAAGTGCCGGTGGAGCGAAAAATTTCTTCGGTCTTGACAATTCAACAGATATCAGGATCGGTTTTGATTATGGTTTAACAGATAATATCAACATTGGAATCGCTAGAGCGAAAGGCGCCACAGAAGTCAGACAACTCTATGAAGGTAATATCAAATACCGCTTTGTTGAACAGACTATAGACAATAGTGTGCCTGTTTCGATCGCCTTTTTTGGAAGCACAGTCGTATCCGCGATGGAGGCTTCGGAAGAAAAACATTCGCCGGCAAGTTTCGAACGATTCAGCGACCGTCTGAGCTATGTGACGCAATTGATAATTGCCAGAAAATTCAGTTCGAATTTTTCTCTTACTGTTGTCCCCTCTTATCTTCACCGTAATTATACAGCCTATAATGACCAGAATAATATGTTTGCAATCGGTATTGGTGGTAGGGCGAAAGTCAGTAAACGGATAGCATTCGTTGCCGACTATTTCCTTCCCTTCCGTCAATCCTCGAAAAAGAAATACCGCGAAGAGCTAACTGGCCAACGCTACTACAATGCTTTAGGAGTTGGTTTGGAAATGGACACAGGTGGACATATATTTCATCTCAATTTTACAAATGCCACAGCGATACAAGAATCACAGTTTATCAGTGAGACCAACAGTTCATGGGGGAAAGGGCAATTTAGATGGGGCTTCAGTATTGCAAGACGTTTTAATTTTAACAAAAAAGAGAAAGGATAAAATCAATAAACACGCTGTACTATTGTTTGCCATCAACGACATTAGTTTAAAGCTGAAATATTATCCCCCAGACTATAGCGATCTAGGGGATAATATCAATAAGAAACTATTCGACTATTCAATGCAGATGAGAGGCATTCCTTTGAACAGCTACTTAAATATTTTTAAATGTGGTGTACCATTGGTAGCCACCATTTAGTCTAATTTTTATTTTCTCGGGTTTCGCAGAACGTATGGTATACTTGATCAATTTACCGTCTTTCCATTTCATGTCGACCGTATAATTGCCTCTCGCTTTGAGGCCTTTCACTTCGCCATTTTTCCATGCATCGGGCAAAGCAGGCAACAGATCTATACAGCCATCGTGACTCTGCAAAAGCATTTCCGCAATACCAGCTGTAGCGCCGAAATTGCCATCGATCTGAAAGGGAGGATGTGCAGAAAATAGATTCGGATAAACACCTCCACCACCGCCCATATTATTAGAGTCAGCTACGGGTTTTAGCATTTCCCGGATCAATTTGAACGCTCTGTTTCCTTTATGGAGTCTTGCCCAAAACAAGGTCTTATAAGCGATAGACCAGCTCGTACTATTATCTCCTCTTACCTCAAGCGTCTTCTTTGCTGCTTCCGCAAGCTCGGGAGTAGATAAAGGCGTGATTAATGGTGCTGGATAAACCCCATATAAATGGGAAACATGGCGATGGGTCGGTTCGATCTCCTTATAATCCTCCAACCACTCCTGTATACGTCCATCTTTGCTGATCACTCCAGAAGGAGGTATCGCCTGTAGCAAATTTTCCAAATCCTGTCTAAACGCATGATCAATTTTCAGCTTTTTAGAGGCTGTGATCACATTAGTAAACAGCTCCCGCACAATCTGATTATCAATGGTTGGTCCCATACAGATGCTCGCTGTCTTTCCGTTAGCCATATAGAAAGTGTTCTCCGGCGAAACTGAAGGGGAAGTAACCATCCAACCTGTTTTAGGGTCTTTCACTAACACGCTTTTATAAAATTCCGCAGAACCTTTCAGCACAGGATAGATATCTTTTAGATAGTTTAAATCATTTGTAAAAGCATAATGATCCCATAAATTGCTACATAGCCATCCTGAACCCGCATTTGATGCTCCCCATGACGCACTCTCGCCGGGCTCTGTAAATCCCCAGACATTGGTAATGACATGCGCAATCCAGCCATCAGCATTATAGTAAGCCTTGGCTGTTTTCTTTCCCGGTTCAACGAGACTTTTCACCAATTCCGCAAGTGGCAGATTCAGCTCAGATAGATTGACCACCTCTAGCGGCCAATGATTCATCTGTACATTCACATCCAGGTGATAATCCCCATTCCATGGTGTGTTGATCTCCTGTGCCCACAGCCCCTGTAAATTGGGGGGCAGCAATCCTACCCGGGTGCTGCTGATGCTCAGGTATCTCCCATACTGAAAAAACAAAGTGGCAAGTGACGGATCATTATTGAAATTGTTGTAGAAATTGGCTATCCGACGGTCTGTTGGCAAATCTGCAGCTGTCCCTTCCCCAAGATCAATATAAGCGCGTCTAAAGAGTTTGCTGAATGCAGCTATATGACTGCGTTTTTGCAGATCATAACTTTTTTTCATCGCTGCAGACAAAAACTGACCTGTCTTTTCTTCAAAGGCAAAGCCCTTGAAATCAGTTCCAGCAGAGACGTAAATCAACACCTCAGTAGCATCCTCAATAACCAGATTATTATTTTCCGGACGGATAGTTCCGTCTTTCAATTTCGCCTGTACCCGAGCCAGATACTTCATCCCCTTACCATCGGTACCGTTATTGAGCTGGCCGCACATCTGCAATTCGTTGCCCACCGTATTAACCTGATAGCGCTCAGGCCTATTCATCGCAATACGACAATTGAGCTGCCCCGGCTTGTCGGCTGTCAACCTGATGACATCGACGTCATCGTCAAAACTTGTAAAATACTCTCGTTTATAATTTACACCATTACGTGTAAATGTACAGTTCGCAATGGCTTGGTCCAATAGGAGCTCGCGACGGTAGTTCTCAACTTTTTGTTCCTTTCCCTGATCCCCCTTATAGGTGAAATCGATCTGCAATGCACCCATTGTTTGAAATTCACCCCATCTTTCTCCTGCTGAGCCTTCGCCTTTACAGACAAAATTGCTGTTTACCAATGCTTGCGCCTCATCATTTTTGCCCTGTAAAATAAGTTGCCGGATAGCCGGAAGACTTTTATAGGCCTCATAATTATTGGCATCCTGCGGACTTCCAGACCATAAAGTAATATCGTTCAAGACTATGCGCTCCTTTAAAATACCGCCATCGGGTGTCATTCCCAACCTGCCATTGCCCAGCGGTAATGTGGCCTCCCAAATTTCCGCTGGTTTATCATACCACAATTTTAAGGGCTTTTGCTGGGCAGATACAGTTGTAAGAGCGAAGCAACAAAAATAAAATACAGTTAACAGTTTCTTCATGATATATAGTGTTTCAGATCCCTCATTTTGTTGTAAAAAGCTAGTTAATCTCCATAAACCTTAAATTCATAGATATTGGCAATAGTCTTGTCTTTTGCAGGTAAAACTGTCAATCGTACCCATCTTGCTTTGATATTGCCCTCATCAACAAAACAAGGAGTAGATATTTTAGCGTTGTTGGTTTTATCTGCAAAAACAGACCATTTTACATTATCGGCGGAATACTCAATTTTGTATTGTGCTCCTTTATCTACGAAGTCCGTAAAGGTTTCACATCTTTTGATTTTCTGTACAGCACCAAGATCCACGACCAGATGCTGCTCGGTACCATCAGCTTTTGGACTCCACTTGGAAAGACTATTGCCATCAAATGCACCAATCAAGCTATGTCCCACGGGATCAGCTGGAGAGGTAGCTGGTTTCCATGCAGAGAGCAATTGACCTGAGGCCGGAGTGTAGTTGAGGACAAGGTTGTCGAATCCAGCAAAATTAAAGCCCGATACGTAACCTGCCGCGCCAATTGAATAGGTATCATCCTGTACATCAACAACGAGTTGACCATCTATGTAACCTTTGATACTGCTTCCTTTTCCAGTCAACTTCAGTTTATGCCATTTACTAGCATCCACATTTCCACTTGCAAGTATATTTTTCTTTGTCTGAAGTTTCCATGTGCCATCTTTGTAGATATTAAAACGATAGCCGAATGGAATATTTGATTGGTTGGCTTTATCGTAGGCTCCTCTCAAAATTAGCCCGGCATAACCTACTCCATTAAAGGCATCATTTTCGACAAAAACATCAGAGGATATCTCGCCCTGCTCCCATTCCGTATTTTGTGCAACAAACGTATAGGCACATTCATCCGGAATCCAGTGCGTGATATCGTTTACGAGCAGTTGTCTTAAGTATTTATTATTCCCTTCAGATTGCGCCAATTCAAAAGCACCCGAGTTGTCATAAAAGTATTTTGGCGAAAGCGGAGCTCTTTCTAAAGAGTAATTATCAAAATTATCACTGTACTTTGTTGGGAAGGCTTTTTCTTTAGGAATATTGTGCGCTCCCTTTTGCTGACCTGTCGTCGTCGTAATTGTATAAATACTCTCCGGATCAACTGCTAATGTAACTTCTCCGTTGACTACTGAAACATCTTCCTGTTGTACAAACTGGTTTTTGCTGTCCGACTTCCACACATGCAGCTTGTCCTTAGGAAGATCAGCGATATTGAATGTTAATTTCTGCCCCTCTGAACCACTGACCACGACTATACTATAATCATTGCTGCCATCCATATTTTTATAAGTACAATAAGCACCGTCACCACTGAATTCACCGCAGCCGCTATCTAGGTATTTCCATCCCGGTTTGGCAAACTGGTTAAAATGTGCTACTGCCCAGATCGTTGGCCACACCTCATAATATCCTGACCAAGGTGTAGTCCCTTTCATCAAACCTACATTCGAAAAACAGGAAATATCGGGCATTGAAGCAATCGGACACCACATATTTACTTTCACAATTTTCCATTTGATGTAACACCTTAAAATGTTTTTGGCTAAATAGGTCGTATTTCTCCATGATGCTCCGGGCAATGAAAAGTCTTCACCAGACCATAAGGGTAATTCTGTCAAAACCGAATTCGGATTTGGTTCCTCACCTCTATGTCCCCACATATAGGAGTCCGGATAATGATAGCTGATCGATGAAATTGTATTTCTGAACACCGAGTCTTTGACCAACAGATCACTAATCTCCCATGCTTTGCCAGCACCTTCGGGTGCATTTATTTTAATATCCTTAAAGCCATTTCGATCGAGTGTAGGTCTTAAAACATTGACAATCCAATCTCTGTTATAATCGCGTTCATTCCAACAACCTGAAATATACTTCATCTTGAGTCCCCAGTGTTTTGCACCTTCAATAAACTTGACCAAGTAGTCTGCGTTATCCTGTGACCATACCCCTTTAAACCATCCGGGCATACTCCATTCTAGGGCGTCAAGTTCTATATTCGGATTTCGATTTGCTGCTTCACGCATTAGCCAGTACTCAAATCCACGATTATAATGAGGTTTTTCCATTTCTGCCCTTGTTCGTGCAAAACTAGGCTCCGAGCCACAGGTCGTATTACCATCTCCCCCAATTTCTGTCTTAAGGTAAGTAAAGCCAGCACCGAAATTTGGTTTGAACAGGTAATCTAATATATCGCTTTTGGATTTATCGGCATAATCTATTAACAGCCTTGAAGAGGAGCCTGCACTGACAGCGCCGACCCCGTCAAAAAGCCGTCCGCTACCTTTTCCGTCGACCTTAATTAGTTTAGATGAACCAGCATTCGTCTGTGCTAAAGCGGCACTGACTGCAAGAGCTAAGTAAAGTGTTGTAAGTGTGTTTTTAAACATAGTTGGTTTCATTGTATTACCTGTTTGAATTTTATGTAAGTTTCAGGGCAAAATCTGACGGTTTCACCCTGAATATTCTTGTAATAGCGCATGCTAAAAAATGGTTATTATTTTGAGACCCGATCACTTGTCCAGAATGTCAATTCACCCATTGTGATAAATGTGCCTCCGCCCCAAGTGTCCAGTACTTTAATTCGGATATATCGCGCTTTAGGCGTTCCCGGTGGAAGTTTAAATTCTTCGCCTGCTTTTGCATAGTTGATATCACCTTCTGTTGTTTGTCCGACCGGTAATCCTGAGGGTTTTATGGATTGACATTCGGCCAGTTTTGTCCAGCTTGCCCAAGAACCATCCGAAGCAGGATTATTGCTGCCCCAGATTTCGAATTTCTTCACATTCTCAGCCCTAAAGATACGGTCTGCAGCCTGCCAGGTTCTAAAGCGGCTGATAGAAACAGATTCCCCCATATCAAAAGTAAACCATTGTGAAGGACCCTCAGTGGACGCGAAGCCTGTACCATCGTAGTTTTTATTCCAAAGATATTCCATCAGCCAACCCCAATTATCCCGAACATCTGTAGGAAGCGAATAGACCTTAAAGTTTGCCTTATCTACTTCTCGCTCAAATACTGGAAGTGCTACCTCACTCGGTGTTATAGAGAACTCATCTATTGCCTTGGGTTCGGGTAAAAATATAGATTTGTAAATAAGCTTAGTACCGTTCTTAAAGCCCGAAATCTCTGTTTTTAAACTTCCTCCCGGAATCACCACGGTTTGGGTAGTACCAGTTTCAGTAGTATATTTTAACTCAATGGACTTTTCACCCTCCAATGGAGAATTCCAGTCAATAAAGAGCTTGCTTCCATCCAATGAATAACTTAGCGTTTTCAACGTTCGGTTAGATAATACCTTTAGGTAATTATCCCCATACACCATACCAGTTCCTTGTTTTACTATTGATTTAGCTTTAGGCCCGGTGTATGTATATACATCAAAAGAATAGGTACCCTGAGAAAGATTATTAATCAACAGATCAACAGTATCTTTGCCAGTTGTTTTTACAACGTCTACTTCTGTCGAGTCTGCATTATTATTCCAGAAGGCCCTAACTTTGGTTATCAGTGGATCATTTCCCAAAACAACTTGTAATTTAATTCTGTTATTACCACCATGGACGAGCACAGTATCTGCTCTCCCTGGGTAGTAAATTTCGCCATCCTTTGTAATTTTTTTATACGCATCTTCTTTGGTACAGGAACTCATATATAATCCTACAGTGACAAGGAAGAAACAGGTCAGATATTTAGTCATTTTCATATTTTAACTATTAATTATTATTACACTAAATTTCTATTGTGGATTCCCCCACAGCGCTAATTCTGTAAAATTCACATAAACTCCATCTGACCAATTCCGCAAGGTTTTAAAGCGGATATACCTTACTGCGGGAGCATCTACAGGAATGCTGATGGTCTCCCCCTCTAGTGCAGCTTCAATATCAGCATTAGAATTCTGTCCCGGTGGCAAACCTGATGGTTTTATCTGTTCGTGTTCGGCTAATAATATCCAGTTGGTGAAACTGCCATCAGGGCTCGGATTGTTGGAACCCCATATTTCCACTTTTCTTGGATTATGAAGATGAAAATACCACCCTTGTCTCATAAACCAGACTAAACGGCTCAACTTAGCAGTTTGCCCCATATCAAAGGTAAACCATTGTGGCATACTTACCGGGTCAATGGTATGATAAGCTGTCTTATTACTTACATCACCATCAAAAAGATATTCAACTTCATTTCCAGGATAATTTTTCGCATCTGTACCATTAATATTTAATCCTTTCATTTTTGTTCTATCCAATTGTGCTTCAAAGAAAGGCTTTAAAGTCACATAGGTAGTATCGGATAAATTACCCCAGCGATCCCGTACCATCAGTCCAAATCGGGTTTCTACTGCAGCGAGATTTCTTGCACCGAAAGTTCCTGTTTTTAGCTTCGTATTCAGCGTTTTCAATGGCGCAAAATTGCCCAGTTTATCATTTGCTAAAATAACTATAGCTACATCCGATTCAGTCACATTCTGATAACCAACATCCAACCCGCCAAAAGCAGCACTAGCTACTAGCTTTTGTTTAACAAGCTCAAAAGGTGGTGTTTTGGGGTGCACTTTTACAAGCAATGGTACAGAGACATTTTCACTTTTATCCACGGCATATAACCTTGCTTCGTAAACATCCGTATCGGCAAACCCTTGTAAAACAACACTATCCAAATACCTACTAACCTTGGTGTTCCGAACGATCCCTTGTTTCGTCGTATACTCGGCCCTTATATACAACAAATCATCATCTTGTGGTAAGTTATAGGTTATTTTGGCCGCCCCATTTAAATTTTCCACCTGGGCGTTGCTCACAGGCCCTGGAGCCTGCTTATCACTTTTATCCATTGTCCCCACCTCCGTTTTACGACAGGATCCGATCGTTCCGACGAACAACAATCCTGCATATAACATATATATTAATCGATTCATTTTTGTTCTTTTCTAATGATTGATTTTGAATAGTAAGTTTTACCTAGCTTTTGTTACCAGCCTCCATTTTGAACCAGATTCGGATTTACTAGGATATTATCGTCTTTTATCGGCCAAAAATAATCCCTCGGACTGTTAAAACTTTGATTGAATAATAATATCCTTCGGTTATAATCGGCATATTCTGACCGAATCACATCCCAGCCATAAATGGGCTGGTTCAGAATCTCTCCAGCCTTTTTCCAGCGTCTGAGATCCCAGAAGCGGCTGCCCTCAAAGGCCATTTCAATTAGACGTTCCTGTTGTACAATCTCTCTTAAACCATTTTTATCGGCGTATTTATTTGGATTCTTAGAAAAGTTAGTCCAAGAAGACTCAACGGATTTAAGCCCCGCCCGGTCTCTTACCATGTTAAGGTATTCTAATGCAAGCGCCTTATCGTCTGTCTCATTTAATGCTTCAGCATAGAGCAAATAAAGATCCCCTAGCCGCACCACAGGCCATGGATAGCGTTCAACAACTACATTTATCGGAGTTGCAACCAGTTTCCAGTTCACCAGTTTCTTGGTATAATAACCTGTTACCGAATAAATACGGGTTTGTTTTTTCCCAGAATGTTGTCCTGATTTGGCCTTAATGTTAAAATTTGCATTTTCCATATACCATGTCGATCCATCAAATGCCATATCCGCATAAAAGCGAGGCTCTCTGTCAAAATGCAGACCAACAGACTGATAACCATTCTGTATCCCAAGATCTGCAGCTGTTGCAGTCCGCAGTTGGAATCTATTGGTATAGTCCCAGGTTTTATCTTCTGTAATAGGTACACCATTTTCTGTATAAAATAATTCAGCCATTTTCAAGGTAGGTGCGAGTTGCCCCTTTAAGCTTGGATTAGCTACATTTGGATCTAGTTGTGGACTGGCATAGAGTTGTAAGGTCCAGGTGTCATCTGGCTTAGTCGTTGTCCCCCAAATCAGCTCTGTATTCCATCTTTCACATACAGCGTTACGGATGCTCATTTCCGTTTTCGTGAAATCATCTACCGGCTTTCCCGGTGAATTAAAGCGATACAAATCTATATCCGCTTTTTTAGCAGCCGCGATGGCTAGTTTACATGCCTCTGCTGCTCGTTCCCATTTTTTCTGATCATAGGTTGCATTAAATAATGCACTTCCATCCCGATTCTTGATATTGGCAAAATCTGGATTTCCATTGAACAAAGGACTTGCCGCAGTAACAAGTACTCTGGCTTTAATTGCCAGGGCGATAGGTTTGGTTATTCTACCCAGTTCTGTACTTTGGTCTAATATTTTTTCCGGTAGCCCCACACTTCCCTCACCTGCAGCAGCCTCATCGAGTAGATTAACAATATAGTTTACAACGGAGTCTGTAGACTGTCGGCTTACCTTTACCTCATCCGGCAAGGCATTAATTGGCAAATTTTTATCAACAACCGGAATAGGACCATACATTCTGAATAAATACCAGTGAAAATAAGCCTTCAAAAATTTGGCTTCAGCAATCCAGCGGTCTTTCATATATGGCTCCACGTCTTTAACCCTATCAACATTTTCTAAAAATATATTACAGTTCCGAATACCATTCCACATGGATTTACCGTCAAAACTATCCCAATAATTCATTTCGGGCTTATTTCTATTTTGAAGTCCTCTAGCAATATTATACGGAGATAAGGTCGAATAATCTTCTCCGGTGGGCATTGGCCAATAAATCCAAAACTCGTCTCCAGTGTTCATACCTGGATTCATTTCCGGATGGCCTTCCCGAGGCAGACCATCATAACAGGTAAATAAAAACTTCTCTGCTTCATTGCGGTTGGCAAAAGCGTGATCAATGGTAGAGACATTGTCTGGAACCACATCAAGAAAATTTTTCTTACAGGAATTCATCATAAATAACAGCAAAGCCGCCGAAAGAGTAAAACAAATCGTATATCTTTTCATATTGAATTTCTTTTTTTGTGTTAGAATTGGACGTTTAATCCGAAATTGTATACTTTTTGAAGCGGATATCTTAGACCATTCCCCCCCATCTCAGGATCCCAGAGATCAAAACTACTTTTGACGAACAGGTTACTGGCATTTAGATAAAGTCTGATTGGTCCCACTCCCATTTTATCAAGCATCTTGCTCGAGAGATTATAGCCCAATTCCACTGTTTTTAGCCGTAAAAACGAACCGTTACGCATCCACCAGCTGGAAGATTCAAGATTATTCCGGTTAAGATTCGGGCTTAAGCGAGGCCAAAAGGCATATATATTACCGTTCTCCTCGGACCAGTGATCATCGGCAATAGCTTGTAACAAACCATGTTGATAGGCACCATTCATAACAAAAGGACTGGTTTTATCGGGGTCGATCCAGAAAGAAGACCGGCCGGACCCCTGAAAGAATCCACTAAGATCAAAGTTCTTATAGCCTACTGACAATCCAAAACCATAAATAATTTCAGGTACCGTCGGCAAGCCCAATGGGACATAGTCCTGTGATGTGATAATTCCATCTCCGTTCATATCTCGATATTTAATATCGCCTCCCATGACCTCACCGAAAGTCTGAACAGGAGAATTTTTCACCTCTTCATTATCGACAAATAGCCGCTCAGCGATCAGCCCATACCCTTGACTAAGAGAACGACCGACCTTAGAAAGATAAGCTAAATTGGATGGGTAATTAGGTTCTTCATTTACAAGCAATTTGCTGGTTGCATAGGTAAACGTTCCTCTAGCCTGTATCCACATATCACCAAAATTCTTACTGTAATCTATAGAAAGGTCGATACCTTTTCCTTCAGCCTCCCCCACATTAGCCCGTATGCCTGCAGATAATCCCATTGTTGTAGGAATATAAGACCTATTCATTAGAATATTATTTCTACGTGTCTTGTAGGCATCCAAAATAATATTGACACTGTTAAACAGACTGATATCCATCCCTAGGTTGACCGTCGACGCTTGTTCCCAGGTAATCGCTTCGTTTGCGTATCTGGAAATTGTCACCCCCGGTTTACTATATATATAATTTGTACCAAAAGCTGATCCGTGACTACCATCTTTTAGATTCACATCTGATAAATAAAAGAAACGATCATCTGGATCACCAATCTGATCATTACCGATCAAACCATAAGTTGCTCTAAATTTTAGTTTCGTTATAGTCTGTCTTAATGGTCTAAAAAACTCCTCATTCGATGCATTCCAGGCAGCCCCAATTGAAGGGAAGAAGCCATAACGATGATTCTTCGCAAAACGTTCAGAACCATTTAGTCCAAAATTTGCTTCAAACAGATATCTGTTATCGTAGCCATACGTAAATCTCCCCGATAGTCCCTGATTTCTATAAGGGAGAGAAGTCTGAAGCTTATCTGCATCACCAGTTACAAAACTCCGTAGTTGGGTAACCAACAAACCTCCTACACTATGTTTTTCGGAGAAGGTGTGATTGTAGTTAATAGCAGCCTCCAGATAAGAAACTGTATTTGCAACTTTAGCTCCTCGCTTAAAATCCAAATACTCTGTGGCATCTTTCTCATTGAGCAATTCCAATGAATATTTGTCACCTTCTGTACTAGTTGCATTTGCCCGATAATAAAAAGGAGTATATCTCCTACTCAGATCAAAATAAGAATAGCGCTGTGTATAAGCCATAAGCCTTGCACTCAGGCCTTCTGTAAGGAATTTAAAATCTTGCTTAATTTCAAGTTGTACATTTAATGTTGATGAATTTGATTGCTGAAATCCTGAAACCATTTCTGCATACGGATTGAAATACATCGCCTCCGTCTGCCCGTTGATTCTGGCATTCCCAAATAATGGATGTTCGGCATAAGGCATATCAGATGCCGGAAAAACAGCCGGAAAATTAACAGGATTTGCAGCTATTGCTCCCTGAAAGATATTTCCCCCTCCACCAATTGGTCCTTGATAGTCATCAAAGCTTCCCGAAGTTCGTACAATTCCCTCTGTTGTAGGTGTCAGTTTAACATTGACATTTGAACGGATCTGATAACTTTTTAGGTTAATATTATTATCGAATTTATTTCCATGGTCAGACTTTAACACACCATTATCTACGTTATAAGTTCCTGCAATATAAAATTGTGCGTTTTTCCCCCCACCACTCATATTCATATTAAATCGCTGGTTGATGGTGTAATCTTTGATCAACAAACCAATCCAGTCATTATTGGGGTAAAGAAAAGGGTTTTCCCCTGCTATTGTGCGATCTATCTTATTCTGGCTGTAAGGTAGGTCTTCAAGTGCATTTCTAGTCAATACAGCTTCATTCGCCAGCTTCATATAGGTGATATTGTCCGCCAATTTGAAATTTTGTGTATTCGATGAAATCGAATTCTCTGCCCTCACATTGAATTTTGTTTTTCCTGTGATACCGGATTTCGTAGTCACCAACACCACACCATTAGCTCCCCTAGCCCCATACAGCGACGATGCTGCTGCATCTTTTAAGACGGAAAAACCGGAGATATCATCGGGTTGTAATCTCGCCAATGCGTTAGAAGTGGATTCCATACCATCAATCAAAATCAATGGATCTACCTTCCCACTTCCAAATGTCGTGATCCCGCGAATAAAAAACTGTGCATTATCAGCGCCGGGTTCACCGCTCCGTTGAAAGGCTACAACCCCAGACAGCCTTCCCGCAAGCATCGTTGTCAGATTGCTGGTCGGTCCTTTCAATTCTTTCGGATTAATTGTAGTAATGGAACTGACCATACTCTCTTTTTTCTGATGACCATAAGCGACTACAACCACCTCATCCAGTTCGCTCTTATCTTCTGTTAACTGCACATCTATCTGTTGAAGCCCATCAATCGGCACTTCCTTTTTTGCATAACCAACGATAGAGAAAACAAGAATTCCCTTAGGATTCGACACTTTGAGACTATAATTCCCCTCAACGTCTGTCGTAGTTCCATTGCTTGTCCCCTTTTCCACAACAGAAACTCCCTGTAATTTTTTATCCCCTTCCCCTGAAACAATACCTTTAATCGAATGCTGAATGATCCGGTTCTCTTTTCTTTTGGAGATAATAATCATTCTTTCCTCTATCGCATACTCCAGCCCTAAGTTAGCTGTAACTTCCTTCAACGCCTCGTCAACTGTGGCATTCTTAACTCGAAAATTTGTCTTTTTTAACGGGTTGATCAAATCTATATTATAGAACATGTCGTACCCGGATTGTTTCTTGATCTCTTTCAGCACAGTTTCTATAGCTGCATTTTTCAGCTCGAGATTGATACGTTGGCCATAGCCCTCCGCAAATGCCGAAATTGAAAATAAAAATGTAATTACAAATGTTAGCTTCATTATGATTAGATGCTTGCGAGTACATATTACAATCCCAAATAGGCGCTGTAATAAACAATACAAATGCTTGTATTGAACTTTTAAATTCATACTTTTGTGATGTTAGGTTTTTAGAAAATTTTGTATTACCCTAATGTTCGCCGACGGTATGGCAGTACTGTCGGTTTTTTTTGATTAAGTTTCTTTCCCCATTTATTTTTCAAATTTTAGTGTAGTTCCCGTTCGGTTAATCTTGATATTTGCTGTCCTTGCGATCACATTTAGCGCTTTGTCCAGCTCATAATTTCTTGGTATAGTTCCACTAAACGTAAGTGCAGGAAGGGTTTCAAGATCCACATCAATATTGTACCATCTGGCGAAATCCTTCATAATTTCCTTTAATGTTGCATTATCATAAACAAATACACCATTCTTCCAGCCCAATACCTGTTCCTCGTTTTCAGTCTTATCTTGTTTCAAAGCTTTTGATTTTTTATCGAGGACAATTTGTTCACCAGGTTTAAGGATATACTCCTTCTGAGGTGATGATCCGATCAGATTCTGTACAGACACTTTACCATGAAACAAAGTGGTTTTAGTCGTTTGTTCATTTTCATAATTGTTGACATTAAACTTGGTTCCGTATACCTTAATCCGTTGATCGTGTGTTTTAACTATAAATGGCTTACGCTTATTGGTTTCTACGTCAAAAAATCCCTCTCCTTGAAGTTCGACCTCCCGTTGACCCTCTGCATAAAAAAGTGGAAATTTAAGTTGAGAATCAGAATTTAGAACCACAGCACTACCATCAGTAAGATAAATGCGAGATTGTCTGCCTTTGGCTGTCCGGATTGTTTGATAAATGACTTGAGGCTTAAGATTAGGTATACTATCCAGTACTTTAACATGGATATCCCCTAAACTATCCTGTAGAATTACAGTTCCATTTTCCCGCAATAACTCAACATTGGAAGTACCATCCAGCTTTATCTCTTTACCATTACTTGTTATCAATGTGCTTCGGTTATCTGCTATTCCTATACCGCCAGACTCATCGTCAACGCGTGTGTACCATAGCACTGAAATTGCACAGATTATTGAAGCTGCAGCAGCAATTGATATCCATGCGAATAGTTTCTTGTTGTTCTTTTTTCGGTTCTGATAAAAATATTCACGGTCGAAATATTCATCAAGCTGCTGAATAGCCATTCTAGCCTGATCATCTAACTCAATTTCCTCTTCATACTCCAAATCTTCCAAAATCAGTTCCTTGAAAAGTTTTGCATACTCCTTCTGGCGCATGTAATGCATTAACATGTGGATTTCTTCATCCGTGCACTGTTTAGCAAGATATCTTCTATATAAGTTTATTAATTTGGTTTGTTCCACAGTATAATTGGTCTTACTTTAACTCTATATACGTAAGCAAAAAAAATATCAACTATGCCAAATAAAAAAAAATAGAAATACCTGCAAATATGTCCTACGTCTTGCTCCTCTTGAGATCCCTAAGGGATATTTACCAATTTTAATATATAATGATTTGTAGCAGGATTGTGCTGATGTAGGTGAGAAATACAAGCTGCTGTTCCGCAAATAATATTACAAGAAAACAAAAGTAGTTCCGATTCTTAAGTGGGAAATATAGGGCGATATTGTAAATAATATTATAAAAAACAGTGGTTTCAGTTCCTAGGTGAGAAATATAGGGTAGTATTCTGCGAATAACATCATAAGAAAACAACAGTAGTTCCAATTCCAATGCGATTTAATAATACCAGTAGCTTTAACAATATGATTGTTGATTGTCGCTGTAGAAATATTCAACAATTTGGACACCTCATCATAGCTTCGGCCTTCGAGTTTACAGAGTACATATACTTCCCGACATCGTTCGGGAATAATGTCCAAGATATCATTGAGGTATTTCTCCATTTCTTTATAAGAGACCTCCGCTTCAATATCATTTACACATTTGCCTTTGGATAGAATCATCAACTGTTCACTCTTAGCTTGATCCGAAGCAATTTTCCGAAAATAGTCGTAAACTGTGCTCTGTGCAATTGTATAGAGATAGGATTTAAAATTTTTTGAAACATCAATCTGTGCTCTATTCTGCCAGACCTTTACAAATACGTCCTGAACGATATCCTGTGCAAACTCCACCGATCTTACCTGCTTTAATATACGGCCAAAGATCTGTGCTCTATAGCCGTAATAGAGTTTCTCGAATGCCTGTTGATTTCCCTCAGCCAGTTGTAAGAGCAATATCGCGTTGTCCTCTAAACTCATAATTCTATTTCTATCGAAGTTCAATAATCCATGGTTTTTCAATTGCATTACGATGTGCGGAAAAATAATTCATACTTTCTTCACATGTGCTTTTCTAGGTACTTGACGAGTTGAAAATGGCAGCAAAATTTCGTTGGGCCACCTGACAGTCGCCTGACAATTGATCTTTAAACAAAAGAAATAATATAAATTAAATCAGAAATGTATAAAACACGCAAAAACATGTAAAATATTACGATATAACCGATGTGTTTTTCTTTTTAAAAAAAGGAAGTGTCAAATCGGTACATGCCTTACAAAATGAGTGTACTATTTTTCTCAGAGCACGAGTTGTTTCACTTCGAGAGTAGTATCATGAAAATAGGTCTGCAATTGAGCCTGCCGCGTCGAAATGTCGAAGGTAAAAAGCTCAAAACTGGCACGAAATTCGATATCTTTTGAACAGACATAATTAATTAAATACTTAAAAAAACATAAAAACAACAAAATCATTTTGAGTTGTAAACTAATCTAAAACCTATGATCGTATCATTAAGTACTTATTTAATTATTATTGGGATATTTTGTCTTCTAATAGTTATCAAACCCTTATATACCCGATTTATCAAAAAAGAGGAAGGTAAAAATGATGCTGTATTGTTACTGCTTCTGTTAACTATTCCGATCAATTGGTTTACACCAACGATCTTAACAATTACCGACTGCAATAATTACACAAAAGAGGTTGTGTTGTTCCCAACAACAAAAGATGGTCTTAAAATTAACTATGGAAGGGCAACTTATATCTTCAATAAGTCGGATCGAAATTTAACGTTTGAATATTACTATTATGGAGATAACACACCAGCCAAAGGAGAGGAAAACAAGGAAATTGAACCGAAGCAAAATGCGAAAGTAAATGTTATTTCGATCGATTATATCCTCTCAGAACCCGCCGAGAGTGTATCCACAAAATCGGCCGGTGCGACAAAAACTGTATTGAGATGTAAATAAATAGGATACAGCGCATTCGTTATTCTTGCTGTATCCAGGCAAATTTCCCTTTGTTTAAATAGATAATACCTCCACCACAAGATTCAGCCTGGTGAATGAAAATACCATCGTTTACCAATTTGATCTTATCCGCTTCCTTTACTTCTTCATCTGTAATTATTTCGCCATCGTCATTTACGTTGTTCCAATAAACTGCTTCTTTGGGCGCCTTTTCAAAAATACCTACCCAATCTATATCATCAAAACCTTGGCCCAGGATATCAGTACCCATCCCTAGGTATTCAATCTTTTTGTTCCCAAAAATAAATCTTAAGCCATATTTCTCATTTTTTGTATTTTGGACAATCTGCACTGTATCCGTCAAATTGTCTCCGTCCAAATCACAGTGTACCGTACTCGGTTTATGTGTGCGGGATAAGACTATCGTGTCTGGAACCGTCTGGTCTACGGTATTCCGAGGGGGCTCATCATTATTTAATTCAATCCTATTTTCGACCTGTTTGGACCTGGAACTTTCAGTACTTTTATCTTGACACCCCAGTACCATGCACACTGCCAAAATGAGAGGAACTATAAAACGATTTCTTGTCATCATGTATATCTTAAGAAAAAATGATCCAAATTAGATTAGTTATCACAATTCGCAATAAATATGGGTTTCTGCAATATTTTTACAGCTGTCTGGGGTTCTGACGTTCCCTTGATCTGGTCAAACTTCATTAATATGCCATCGTAATGGTAGTCTGTGCTTTTATAGTCCAGTTCTTTTGCAGGTATCGCCCGATTGAGATATAGATTTTTGTCGGTATCATATCTGTAAGCTGCTAACTCTATTTCCTGATCCATATCATCATGGGTATTGTACCCATTATTTACCAGCTTGAAATCCGCATCAAAGGCGCTATCAAAAGATTGGTCTAAAAATTTCAGTTCCTCGAGCATAGAAAATTCTTCCTCTTTAGTAGATTTGCGAATAGGCATATCCGACTGATCACTGACTGCATATAATCCTTCTTTGCCTATTTTGAGAATAAAGTCATTGTGATACAAACTACTTTGCATATGTTGCACAATAAAATCATTAAAATCACCACTGGCAAAATGATACATCAATTTGGGTATCTCAATACCACGATCATTGTCCAGGTTTTCTCGCTCCAATAAGGTAATCCTATCCATCTTTTCATTAAACAGATGAACACTAGGAAAGTCTTTACAATTTGCATCCTCATTAAAAAGTGGCTGCATCTTATCTGGAAACTTTCCCACCAAAATCGCACTACTCAAACGATCCCCCATAAAACAAACACGCATCCCGCCTTTGATAGTCGGATTTTTCCGCGCATAAACATAAAATTGAGCGTCAGGATTTTTAGGTTGTAAATAAATAAGATCATTTTCGATCTTCCAGGTACCTTTTATTAATGTGCCGTACGCTATTATCAAAAATGTCTTGTTTTTGTTTATAACAAAGGCTGCATCTGAAGATTTATATACCCCGTCAATATGTTGTTCGCTTTGTTGTGCACAGACAAGATTAACGCATAATGTCAATAACAGCACAATTAGTTTATTAAATTTCAATTGCATAGATTCAATATTTAGTTAAATATCGCAAAAATGTCAAAAGATAAATTGGTTATTAACAATTAAGTGGTGGGAGAATAAATTTTCGAAGGTCTTTCACCAATATTTGATTCTCCCAATCGCTAGGTCATAAATCAAAATGATCAATAAAGATCATATGAAAACGATATACTAAACCACGATTACAATCTATACTATCACAGATAAGGATGTTGCCAGGGCATTCGATAAGGTCTTTTCAATAACTTGGTTGCTTCGGGATCACCGGTGCATATTTTTTTCAATGGATCATATTCTAACGGTCTATTTAATTGCATAGAAATATTGGCAAGTATACAACAGGCTGTCGATATATAGCCCTCTTCGATGTCAGCTACAGGCAATCGATCATGTTCTATTGCAGACAATAGATCCAATAGATGTTGTCGTGTGGCAGGAGCTGTGTGCAATTCAATTCTAGGCTCTTCCAGATCAGCTGGAAATTTATCTTTTTCATAAACTACGTCTTTTTTAATGGGAGTACCTTTACCAACTGGAATAAACTCATATTTCATCACACTTCCTTTTAGCGTTCCTTTATCCCCATAGATAATAAACGCCCAAGGATATTCAGGATCCACAGGATTGCCCCAAGTGCGATGTTGCCATATACAATTAAGCTCATCATATTCAAATACCGCTGTCTGTGTATCCGCAATAGTCGACTTTCCCTCTTTTTGCACATAGATTCCCCCTGTTGCACTAATTTTCTTTGGCCATTTGAGTTGTAATAACCAACGTACAGTATCAAACATATGCATACCCATATCACCTGTGATACCATTCCCATATTCCATAAAAGTTCGCCACCAACCGCCATGAGGTAAACCGTCGTAAGGTCGTAAAGGAGCAGGACCAGTCCACATTTCGTAATCGAGAAAGTCAGGAACAGGTTCCAGTGCCGGATTACCATTCCTTCTCATATGATAGTAACAGCACATTTCCACATGCGATATCTTACCGAGTAAACCTGGATCTATAATCTGCTTTTTTGCATCCATCAGATGCGCTGTACTCCGCCGTTGTGTTCCCACCTGTACTTTTTTATTATATTTTCGTGCATAACGGAGTATCGCTTCGCCCTCAAGTACATCAACACTAACGGGTTTTTGCAAATAGATATGTGCTCCCGAACGTATCGCATCTATTGCCTGTCTTGCATGCCAATGATCAGGTGTACCGATCAGAATGAGATCGAATTGATGATCGGCAAGCATTTTCCTGTAATCTTTGTAGAGCTTTGGAATCTGTCCTGAGCGTTGGCGTTCTGTGACCAATCGCCCCGCCTCCTGCAAATGACGGCTATCAACATCGCAAATCGCAACCACGTTGACATCGCAAACCTGCATCAGCCTAAATAGATCGCTTTTTCCATACCAACCCGCCCCGATCAGTCCGACCTTGATATTTTTAGGTAGACGTTCAAAGGATAATCCTTTAGCTTCTAAAGCGGATAAAGTAAAAAAAGCACTTGTCCCCAGAAGGAAGTTTCTTCGGTTCAGTGTATAATCAACCATAATTTACTGGCTTATTGTTTAGTATAAAACAAAACAATAAACTGAAGATAATGTTTATTGAGCTATCATTTTTCTATTGTATCCATTATAACCATAGGCTTTTCAATCTCTTAGTATTTCCATTTTCCCCCTTATACTTTATAATACAATACATTGAGAAAAAAAACAGACAATCAATACACCTATTTCGTCTTCTCGGATAAAAAAACAATGTGATCAACGACATGGATGACACCATTATCCGGAACTAAATTAGATGTACGGATTTGCCATTGATTATTGGTCCCTTCATTGATGAGCCCAACATAGGTACTCGTATGGGACAAATACATAATTTCACCTTTTTCAGTGCTATAGGCAATTGGTTTGTTACTTGGAGCCAAGGCAGGATCGCTAAAATTCACTATCGCCTTTACAATATGATAACGCAAAATATCCTTCAATATCGGCACCGGAATAGCGGCAATATTGTCGTATTTATTTTCTTTTAGATATGCTGTAAAAGCTTGATTGGTGGGCAGAATAAAGGTCGCTTTTTCTGTACGTTCATACAATGCTTCATCCTTACATTGCAAGATAACTTGTTTCAGTAAGGACAACGAATCCTTCCCCTGAATATATGTCCATGCTGACATATTCAGTTTACTATTGTCTTCCGCGTAGTCATATTCAAAGCTTTCTTGTATTTCACAACTAGAGAACAATGACAGCGTACCAAAACCGCATAGAAAAAAAATAACGATATATTTTATCCTCTTCATAAGATTATCTATAAAATTCATTTTGTTGCAAATTTGGGTTTTTAAGAAGTTCACCTTCGTGTATTGGCCACAGCAAATTTTGTTTATCGGAGAGGCCATTGATCGGCTTCATTGTCGAAATAGCGGTTTCACTTCGCAGGAGATCAAACCAACGGTGTCCCTCAAAACAAAGTTCTACAGATCGCTCATGCAAAATACTAGCAACTAAACTTCCGAATTGGCTTTGCGCCTTATTTTGATCTAAAGCTGGAAGCCCTGCACGGATGCGGATCGGGTTTAGTAAGTCCAATGCTTCGACAGGCTGATTTAAATGGGCATGAGCTTCAGACTTTAGTAATAGGATATCGGCCAATCGTGTTAATACAATATTGCCAGCTGAGGGTTCTGGGCTCTCATCATTAAATCCTTGTCCAAAAAACTTCCATATCTTACGGGGCTGAACTTGAGATACATCGTAAATACGAGGTTTGCGAAAATCTTCAGGTTCGATTGACGCTATAAAACCCGCACTGGGTACATAATCACTATCCGATCCATTGGCATACCAGACACGGAGGTTATTGGGTTGCACTTCATTGTATCCGACTTCAAAGATACTTTCGGTACTGCTTCCTTTTACAAAGATGTTATTCCAATCCTCAATTGGCACCAAGGCATATTGCGGGTCTGCTAGTACTTTTTCAGCCATTTCTATCGCCTGCGCATATTTTTTTTGCCACATATAGAGCTGCGTCAGAAAAGCATAAGCTGCTCCTTGGGTAATCAGTACACGGTTTCTGGCACCCGAATAGTTTGTGGCACAATTCTCCGTTGCCAAAATTAAATCTGCTTCAACCTTGGCTAATACCTCCGCCTCAGTGTTCTTCTTGACAAACAGATCCTGATCCAATCCCTCATATGGCTCCGTAACCAAAGGTACCTGCCCCCATATCCGAACCAAGTAAAAATAAGCTAGTGCCCTTAAGGCATGGGCCTGCCCAAGTAATTGTCTTTTAAGTTCGCTATCTTCAGTTCCGAATGCCTGTGGAATATATTTGATCGCATAGTTCGCCCGGGATATAACAGTATAAAAATTATCCCAACGCGCCGAATTGATAACCGGAGTCAGTGTGTTCTGTTGTAGAGCAGCAGGGTCACCGGCATGACGGGTCACAATATTATCGGCCCGCCCTTCTCCCCAGTAAGCAAAATTCTGGCGAAAAAGAGATTGCAGACCATTATAGATGCCATTGACACCAGCCTGCGCATCACTGGGCTTTTTATAGTAGCCCTGTCCAGAGACATTACTAATAGGCTCCTTATCCAGCAACGAATTCGAACAACCGCTAACGGATAAAAATAGAAAAGAACAAAATGTATATTTTAACAATTTTTTCATCACGATTTATTAAAGACCAAGGATTAAACCAAACATAAATGTGCGGCTCTGTGGATAAGAGCCCTCATCCAATCCTACACGAAGACCAGAATAGGAATTAACATCGGGATCAAAACCGGTATACTTTGTCCAAGTAATCAGATTTGTAGCGGTAACAAAAGCATCGAGCTTACGCAAACCGATACGTTTGCTCCAAGAAGGGTCAAAAGAATACCTCAAATTGATGTTTTTTAACTTCAGATAAGAGCCATCTTCGACCCACCTGCTTTGCACCCGACTATCAGACTGTTTTGGATCATCCCGAATCAATCGCGGAAAATCTGTTTGATCTCCCTGTTCCCGCCACCGGTTAAGAGCGTCAGTAGACAGATTATTATAACGAACAATTGAATTGCGCTGATGATTCAACTCACTATAAATCTGATTACCCACCGAGTATTGAAAAAACACATTCAAATGAAAATTCTTATAGCTAAAATCATTAGAGATCCCTCCGAAATACTTCGGTTCAGCATAACCAATAATCTCGCGGTCATTTTGATCGATAATATTATCATTGTTCACATCCTTCCAAATGGGATCTCCACCGGCAAATACGGGTCCATTCGCGCCATTTGTTAAGCCACTTGTATTGTCTTCATCACGCGCATACACACCAAGATAACGCCATCCATAAAATACACCTATAGGTAAGCCTTCCTGTAGGATATGGAAAGCCCCATTTTGAATATGACCGCCAGTCAGAAGATTCTTAGGCAACGATGTAACTTTATTTCTATTTAAGCTGACGTTTATATTTGTGTTCCAACTAAAAGCTCCCTCCAGATTACGGGTCTGTAGGCTAAACTCTAATCCTCGATTCTCAATAGATCCTATATTTTGTGTAATAAATTCAAATCCCGTAGTCCCGGGCATGGGCACATTATAAAGCAGATCTTTCGTTTTCTTCAAGTAGGCATCCGTAGAAAACAGGATTCTATTTTTTAAAAAGCCAAGCTCTAACCCGAGGTTATATTGACGCGTTGTTTCCCAAGTAAGGTTCGGATTGGGCATCACAGTTGGTGCCGCTCCCGAAAAATCCAAATAGTTCGTTCCTAAAGTAAACTCTCCTCTCGCGGCATAATCACCGATGGCCTCGTTTCCGGTACTTCCAAGGCTAAAACGAAGCTTACCATCGCTAAGCCAACCCAAATTCTTGATCCCTTTTTCTTCAACAAAACGCCAGCCCGCTGACGCAGAGGGAAAGAATCCAAACCGTCGGTTACGACCAAAACGGGAAGAGCCGTCTGTACGAAGGTTGAATTCCAACAAATATTTTCCGAGATAGTCATAAGTTACCCGACCGAAATAAGAAAGCATCGCATGTTCCGAAGCGATATTTACACCTGCGTTTGAAATGATGGATGCACCGTTCAATGTCCGGATATCATCACTCGGAAAGTATTCTCCATCGAGACCTGTCCGGTCATAACGCCATTTCTGAAAACTTATTCCCAATACCGCCCCAATATTGTGCTCATTAGCTACATTTTTAGCATAGGTAAAATAACTCTCATTGCCCCAGGTAAGGTTTCCGGAAGATCGTACAGCACCTTTATTATACCCCTCGCGGTAATCCAATATGGATGGCATAAATTCATCTTCTTTCATTGAAATATAATCCAGGTTTACATTGCTTCGGAATTTAAGATCTTTATAAAGATCAATTTCCAGATATTGGCTTCCAACGATGCGATTACTCTTGTTCAGGTTGGTTGCAAACAAAGCCATCCCAACGGGATTCCGCTGTCCGATCATATAACCATTCAGTGATCCATTGGGTAGATACATCGACATAATAGGTGGCCGTATCAATAAACTCCGGATAATACTCAGATTCCCTGAACCTGCAGCATTTGTCCGGTTGTTGACTGCATTTGTATAGGAAATACTCTGGCCTATCCTGATCCGATCGGAAATCGTAAAGTCGACATTCAATCGGGAGGTAAATCGCTTGTAATTGGAATTCAATATCACACCATCCTGATCCAAATATGATGAACTCCAGGCATATTTTGTCCCTTGATTCCCTCCTCGTACAGAGAGATCCAACTTATATTGCTTTGCTGAACGCATCAACTCATCCTGCCAGTCCACGTCACCACTGTTCATGGGATTGAGCGAATCAATAATTGTATAAAATGGTTCCTCAGGTTTCGCCATCCCCCGATAGGAATCCAAAACTGCTTCTCGATATTGCCTTGCGTTCAAAACACTTAGTTTGCGGGTCAGGGCGCTCACTCCCGCAGTTGCATTTAATATCACCTCGGGTCTACCTTCAGCACCTCGTTTCGTCGTAATCATCACGACTCCATTGGCAGCTCTAGAACCGTAAATCGCGGTAGACGCAGCATCTTTAAGAATCTCAATCGAAGCGATGTCGTTCGGATTGATATCCGTCATCGGGTTCAGCCCAGAATTTTCAGTACCGTTTAAAGAAGAAATGGAATTGGATTCCAGTGGAATACCGTCTACAACAAAAAGCGGATTGTTTCCCGAGTTCAATGAGGAACTCCCCCGAACGCGTATGCTCATCTCACCACCGGGTGCCCCGGAATTGGACGAAACCTGCACCCCCGCTGCCCGTCCCTGTAAAATTGAAATGGGATCCTGCAATGTTGTTTTAGCAATTTCTGAAGCGCCAACGGAAACAATAGATCCTGTTAGATTTCGTTTTTTCTGACGCCCATATCCCACCACAACAGTCTCTTCCATCAAATTGGAAACAGCAACTAGTGCAATCGTATAGCTTGCACGTGAGTCTATTTTTATCGTCTGACTCGAATAGCCCACAAATGAAAAAGTAATAGATTGCCCTATAGCCACGTCATCTACTACAAAGCCTCCCCTTTTATCCGTACTCACCGTCACATTTTTTGTATTGCTGAGCTTTAAGGTAACTCCAAGTAAAGGCGACTTTGTGGTCGCATCAATCACGTTACCAGTGATCGTCTTTTGCTGAGCCCCCACAATTCCAGGAAAAATTAAAATACTGCACAAAAAAAATAAGGATAAAACATAATATGGTCCTTTAAGGTTACACTGGTTAGCACTAAATTTCATATGAAGACTTTAAGTTTATATCACATATTAACTATCGATAACGATTAATAAAAAATATTTTAATGAAAACATTTACATTAAAACATTATGCATTATCAAATAATTAACGTTTGAAAAAAAACAATAGTATGCGTAGCGCTAATTTTAGTAACATTTATGTTACTAAACCACTTTCAAGAAACATTATATTGTCCCACTATCTATTTCATGAATGCTGTTTTCTTTCTCAACCAAGTCAATAAAAATTCCAAATGGGTTTTTCAAAATTTTGACGAACATCAAACCGCAGACTGCCTTGCTTGCGGAAATTATCATAATTTCGAATAGAAGGCATAAAGCAGGTCATAAAAAAGCCCTAGAGCGGGGAACTCTAGGGTCTTAGCCATATATTAACCTATTTTATGAAAAGTATTTGCATTATTAACGCATTATTGTGGCAACTTATTTTGTGCTATATTGAAAAAAATTAATAATTATAAAAAAATCCCATCTATAGCGCTATAAATGGGATTTTTTATACGATACAAAATAAGATTTTTTTATTTGATCGTTACTGCAAAAGCATATTCATCTGGAGGAAGACATTGTGATGCATCACATGCTTGCCATTCCACACTACCTTTCACAGTTGCTGTTCCTTTTTTCAAAGTCACCTTTTGTTGGAAGATCACCTCATTTGTAAAATATCCTACATCCATTTTAAAAACCTCTTCGTGCTTTACTTTTGGTTTTGGTTCAGCAGTTTTTCCTGCCAATACATAATCGGTCGCATTAGCAAATGTGAAAGAAGTCGGAATAGGTCCGCCATCCTTTACATTTTGCGAATAAATATGCCAGCCATTTTGAATGGTAGCTTTTACATAGACGACTGCCTCTTTGTTGTTCAGCTTTTTGCTAGCTACAGTCCATTTTACCGGTTTGTGAATCTGAGCAAAAGCACCAGTTATCATAAAAATAACTGCAGTCATCAACAATACTAATTTTTTCATTTTTTTATATTTATTTTGGTTTATTACACGATGTCCATTCCCCTACCTTCATATCCATTTTCCTCTATATGTAAATATGACGATATGGAAAGACAAAAAACGCTACAACAATATTCGCTATAAACAATATAAAACACAACAACAGGTTGATAAAACAATAAATTTTATTGAAAACAATGTAAAAAACAATACGATTTACATTTAGACAACACGTTTTTCAATATTCTCCCCTTATTTTTTTTGTGTCCTAAAAAATGAAAACAACCACTATATCATACTGGCTATACCACCCAAAGTCTACTATTATCCACTTAAAATCAGAGACAACAGATTTGTTACGTTGCAGTGTTTGTCAAAAATCATCTTTGGCACAGAAATCGCACTATATAAAACTCATAATTTAGGTTAATAATTGGTTAGGTTAGACCGCTTGAAGTTCCCCGCTTCAAGCGGTTTTTTTATTATAAATCTTCATATTCAAATCCATACTGACACATAGCTGTCAATATCCAAACTTATCTTTGACGTAGGATAAAAAAACAGAACGACCTATCATTTGTTCAAAAGGATGGGTAGAAAAAACAAGATCATTGTATCAAAAAATATTAAACTAATATATACCAAAACAAGATGAACACACTTCAACAACTAAAATCTGAACTTGAAAATGAGTATCAGATCACTAAAAATTTTATCGAACTTTTTCCAGAAGGCAAAAATGACTATGCCCCACATGAAAAAAGTATGAAAATCATGCCCCTTGCGACCCATCTCGTGGAGGTATTTGAATGGCCAAGTACAATTTTGAAAACGTCTGAACTGGATTTTGCCGATGGTGGCTACACGCCCACTATCCTATCAACGCGGGAAGACTTACTCAAGAAACTAGACCAAGATTATGACGCAGGCAAATTAGCCTTAGAAAATGCGGCCGAAGATGATTTAAATCCAATTTGGACCATAAAAAGCGCTGGTCAAAAACTCGCAAGCTGGACAAAATATGAAGCAATCCGTCATTCTTTAAATCAGATCACACATCACAGGGCACAGCTAGGTGTTTATTATAGGCTGAATAATATCCCCTTACCGTCAAGTTACGGACCTTCTGCTGATTCACAGAACTTTTAGTATAGTCCAACATAACTATAGTTTTTTGAATGAATATGCATAAAAACAGTCCGCGATCGACCTTCACTTATGATCTAAGACTGTTTTTATACAATTTCGCTTGCGCCCTATCCCAACCTGCTTCGTCCCTCAGCCGGGACAGCGTCAGGATGAATCCGTGGTGTTTCCGTAGTGAGTCCAAGGTGAGTCCGTGTTATACTCACTAAAACCACGTTCACATGATGGCCAGACTATCCTAACACCTACACTCAGGTATGGATAAAGCTCGAATCAGACACGAATAGTTCTCGAATATTTACCGAAAATAGTCCAAATACTCGGACTCGCTTGCCTTAAACACGGTCTTTTGAGGTTAATAACCGTCCTGTATCCATCAATCACACGAAGAGTCAATATAATGGCATAATTTTTGAAAAAAAATCAATTAACCAATTAGCGAATTATACTAAATAAGCTAGAGGTTCAAAGCAAATATAAGAAGCAGCATATTTAAACCTTGATTATGATTATTTTCGGAACAAGAACAAAGTTACTACAAAACAGCTCCAATGCAGCTGTTGGGACTTGCAATTATTGCAACACAGTCGGATCCTTATATGCCTACAAACAGGTTAAATACTTTCATATCTTTTGGATCCCCATTTTTCCATATAGTACAGAGATTATTAGTGTATGTAATCATTGCAAAAAAGTAAATTACCAACGTGAGATTGCCCCCCAAACCCTTGCAACAATCCGTTCAAGCGGTATGCCGAAGACACCCGTTGGATATTTTTCTGGATTAATACTAATCGGTCTTTTCTTCGGATCTGCGGCCGCAGCGGGAATATCCGGATCCATCAAAACAAAAAAATACCTGGAAAGCCCGGCTGCTGGTGATGTATATGAAATCAAACGGAAAGAAAATGGGAAATCCATGTACACGTTATACCGCGTGGCTAATGTCACGACGGATTCCATTACTTTCGACGTCAACGACTACGAAGCAGAGGGAACAAAAGGTCTTCGCAAATTGAGAAAAGAACGCAGCGATAGTTATTCAGAAAAGATTACTTTAGCCCGTGCAGAGGTGACCAAAATGAAAGCTGACAATCAAATATCTACGATAGAAAGAAAATAGAACTGGAGCTTATGGACAAATCCGTTCTTAAATGAAAAAACATATTATTCTAGTCAGCCTTATCCTGCTGAAATTTATCATTCAGTATCAATTGATAAGTCCAATATATGATTTACATCGGGATGAATTCTTACATTTAGATCAGGCCAATCACTTGGCTTGGGGATATTTATCAGTTCCACCGTTGACCTCTTGGCTTTCCTATCTCATCAAGATTTTAGGAAACTCCGTGTTCTGGATCAAATTTTTCCCTGCACTGTTTGGAGCGTTGACCATTCTTATCGTCTGGAAAACCATTGAAGAACTCAAAGGAGGTCTTTTTGCTTTGGTATTTGGTACATGCTGTGTTATTTTTTCAGTCTTATTTCGTTTAAATACGTTGTATCAACCCAACTCTTTTGATGTCCTGTCATGGACATTGATTTATTATTTTATCATAAAGTATTTAAACAGCGGACATAATAAATGGCTATACTTTATTGCAGTCACCTTTGCTTTGGGATTTTTAAACAAATATAATATCGCTTTTTTGATCCTAGGACTTATACCGGCCATTATAGCTGTTCCAGAACGTAAAGTATTATTCAATAGCAAACTTTATTATAGTATTCTAATTGCTTTTTTAATTATCCTGCCTAATTTAATCTGGCAATACATGAATAATTTCCCTGTTTTATATCATTTCAAAGAACTTGCTGAAACCCAGCTTATCAATGTCAACAGCTGGAGCTTTATCCGATCTCAATTTCTATTTTTTTTCGGAACTTTTCCTGTTATTGGCTTTGGATTACATGCTTTATTATGCTATCCCGCATTTCGAAAATATCGGCTATTCTTTTTGTCTTTTTTAATTACAATCGGTATTTTTCTATTTTTAAAAGCTAAAGACTATTATGCAATCGGTATCTATCCCATTTATTTTGCTTTTGGTTCAGTCTATATTTCAACACTTTTAGAAAATAAAGCGGGAAGAATTCTAAAATCTCTTTTAATTGCACTTCCCCCTGTTTTCTTTATTCCTGTTTATATACTGACATTCCCCAACAGAAGTCCACAATATATTGCGAACCATCCCGAAAAATACCGCAAAATTGGTATGTTGACTTGGGAAGACGGTAAGGATCATCAACTTCCACAAGATTTTGCGGATATGCTGGGATGGCGGGAGCTCGCCCAAAAAGTAGATGACATTTATCGCAAAATGCCCAATCCACAAAATACACTCATCCTTTGTGATAACTATGGTCAGGCGGGCGCTATAAATTATTATTCCAAACTTGGAATCCGTGCAGTCACCTTCAACGCAGACTATATCAACTGGTTCGATTTTAGTCATGTGTTTTGCAACTTGATTCGTATAAAAAACTCAAGGGAAAACCAATCTGAAATGAATGAAACCGCTCCTTATTTTGTACAATCTATACGCTCAGATTCCATTACAAACAAGTATGCAAGAGAATATGGAACTGTGATTTTCACATTCATCAATGCAAAAATCAATATCAACCAACGAGTCAAGAACGAAGTCGAACAAGAACAACGACAACATATGTTGCCCGTTAAATAATTACTTAATATAGCGATCAGATGAAAACAGTATTATGGCAGGGAGTCGCTTTCCATTCCCTGGAGTATTTCAACATACAGGAAAATGATGATCATTATGTTGTAGCATCAAAAATTATAGGTTCCTATCGGAAAAAAATTTATTCGATCTACTATCAACTGATTATAAATAAACAGTGGGAGATCGAAGAATTTCTTATTGATTCCGAGGTCAATAGGACCAAAAACATCCTAACTGGAAAAAAAACGGATATCAATTGGGAAATCAATCATTTCGACAATCCAAGCTTCAGGGGTTTTCAATATATAGATATTTCTTTAACTCCCTTTACAAACACGCTACCGATAAACAATCTACAGCTTAAAATAGGTGATTCAAAAGAAATAGATATCATCTATATCGACCTAATAAACAGCGACATCACTCCCGTTCGGCAACGTTATACAAGGACACATTTATACGAATATCTGTATGAAAATATAGTCAGTGATTTTACAGCCCGTATTCAGGTGGATGAGAACGGACTGGTCCTAAACTATCCCGGTTTATTTGAAAAGATAGCTGGAAATTAGTTTCAATCATCCCGAAATAAAATCAATACAAAGACTTCCCACAACCTTGTCCTAACAATGCCTTCTGATCAAAAAAACAAATCGGCACGTGTATAGGCTTTATAACTATGCTACTAGATAACAGTGCTAGCACACGTTTTTTTACCTCCGTTTATATAAAATATTTCTATATTGGCTCCGAGTTTTTCATGCTAAACCGACAAATTCTATTTGGCAAGCTCTTAAACACATAATTATTAAAAAATCACAAAAAAACTTTATGTATAAAGCTATTTCACTGATCCTACTATTGTCTGCTTTCTATTGGCCTAGTACAAGTTATGCGCAAGAAAAAAATCATATCCCCCAGCTGATCCCTTTTCCTGAACAACTGGAATCATCTACGGGTTTCTTTCAAATAGCAAAGGGAGAACTTTCCTATACGATTGATTCCGAAATCTCCTCAAACTCCTTAGATCAATGGGTACATCTTTCATTATTCGGGAAGATTCCTAAAAAGAAGGTGACACATGCCAATGCAACACTACGATTGGTTAAAAAAAACGGCCTTTCAAAAGAAGGTTATGAATTAACGATTGATAAAAAAGGAATACAGGTTTCTGCTTCTTCGGATCAGGGACTATTTTACGGACTACAGACAATACAACAGCTGTATCTTCTAGCTAAACCCAATGGCAGTATTCGTTTGCCATATCTGTCAATTAAGGATCAGCCAGCATTTCAGTGGCGCGGTGTGGAACTAGATGTAGCGCGACACTTTTTCTCAAAAGATTATTTATATAAGTTTATCGATCTCTTGTCGTCCTATAAATTCAATAAGCTTCACCTGCATTTGACGGATGACCAAGGTTGGCGTATCGAAATAAAAAAGTATCCAAAACTTACTTCACAAGGTGCGTGGAGAACGTATAATAACCAAGATTCGGCCTGTCTTGCGAAAGCGAAAGATAACCCCGATTTCAATCTACCCAGCGAATACAAACGTATCAATAATGGACGGGAAGAGTATGGAGGGTTTTACACACAACAGGATATCAGAGATATCGTCACCTATGCCTCGAGCAGACATGTGGAGATTATACCTGAGATAGATATGCCCGGACACATGATGATCGCGACGAAAGCCTATCCAGAACTACTCCTCGACAGTGAAACTGCAGGCTGGGGAAAACAGTTCTCGGTGCCAATCAGTCCATGGAAAGAAAGTAGTTATACATTCATAGAAAACGTACTGAGCGAGATTATCGAACTTTTCCCTTCCACTTATATTCATATTGGTGCCGACGAAGTGGAAAAAGACTCCTGGTCAAATTCAGCCATAGCTAAAGCATTTATGAAGGAGAAAGGCATAGCAAATTTACATGACTTACAAAGCTATTTTGTAAAACGTGTTAATAACTTCATACGTTCGAAAAACAAACGCAGCATCGGTTGGGATGAAATACTTGATGGTGGTTCGGATACATCGATGACAGTTATGTATTGGCGGGGATGGGTAAAAAATGCACCTCGTGAGGCGGTAAATCGTGGTCATCGTCTCATCATGACACCTACCAATCCGTTGTATTTTGATTACCTCCCCAATAGTAGTAGTTTGGATGCGGTGTATAACATGGCTGTCATACCATCCGATATTCCGAGCAACAAATCAAATTTAGTTCAGGGAGCGCAGGCAAACATATGGACAGAAATGATTCCGTCTACAGCCCGGTTAGAATTTATGATTCTGCCAAGATTGAGCGCCCTGGCAGAGCGGGTCTGGACCAACAAATCACTATATGAGAGCTATAGAAATAGATTAATCGCGCACTTTGGGCTCTGGAACAAAATGGGACTACGTTACCGTATGCCAGATTTAAATGGTTTTGCCGATAATCAAGTGATCATTAACGGGCAATCCACGTTGAAAATTGAGAATGAACTTCCAGAAAATGCAATACATTATACCACCGATGGTAGTCTACCAACTCAGAAAAGCCCGGTACTAAGCGATTCACTTATTGTCAAAAACGAAGGAGCCATACGTTTTGCAACGATATCTTCTTCAGGAGCAAAGAGCGAATTGTACCAGGTGAATTTCAAGAAAGACACCTGGAAAAGAGGTGTTACCGAAGATGTAAAGAATATGCGCGCAGGATTGACTGCAACGCTATTTAATGGAACATTTGCAAACACAGCTGCAATAACAGGCAAAGCGGTACGCCAGGAGATTATTAAGAATATCCATTTGAGTGATACGATTAAAATGCCTTCATTTGGCGCAAAAATTAAGGGTTATCTATATGTGAAAGAAAAGGGGATCTATAATTTCTATTTCACTTGCGATGATGGTGGAGTTTTGCGCATACATGATCAGGTGATCGTAGACAACGACGGACAACATGCTCCTATTATGAAAAGCGGACAGATCGCCTTAGAAAAAGGATATCACCCGATTAACATCGATTTCATAGAGGCCGGAGGTGGCTTTACGCTAAAACTTCAATATCGTGTTAATGCTTCCAAAGTTACCGACATACCCGACGATCATCTCTTTCATAAAAACTAAGGTTAAAAGGGGTGTCCACAACGGATACCCCTATTTTTTTATTTTACTCATATCCCCCATAGTCTCTTTCAAATATTCAATTCCCAATGGCTTACTTTTTGAAAAGCTTCTTTACCATTTACATATTGAAAACTTAATTTTTCTTTGTCATCCAGCCCATATAAATCGTTGATTGAAAAAAACGTACCGGAACCTCGAACCCCGCTTCAACACATAACGCTGCAAGCCGATCCTCAGACACATGAAAAAGCTCCTTCTCTATCCTATTCAGTCGAAGACTGATCTGCTCTTCTGGTATGTCATCGGACAATAGAAGTCTTAGAATTTTCAGATTTTCTTTAATCATGCTGCTATCTCCTGTGATATCCAAGATCACAAGTGGTGCTCCCACAACCAGTCTTTTTCCAATCTCTTTCAGTAATGTTAGTTTATTTCCATTATCTTCAAGAAAATGAAGAACCAACAATAGCGTAGCCGCATCATATTTTTTATCGTTTTTCAAATCTTGGATCAGGGCTTCAACAAGTACAACGTTAGGATATCCCTCAAGTTTCTGCCGAGCCTGTTGAATCATTTCTGGGGAGGGGTCTATCCCTGTTATATTCCATGTTTTCCCCTTTGCGACAAGCTTCTGTATCTCATTACCAGTTCCACAGCCAACAACCAGCAGTTCTCCGGGATCCGTATCTGTCAACAGCTTAGGCAAACAATCCAAAAAATAATGATAATTGGGAATCCAGGCTTCAACGAACTGATCATAGCCACTCGCTCTTTCATTCTCAAATAATTCTACTTTATTCATATCTTTAAAAATACTACTTTGAAAAAAGGCAAATCAAGTGTTACGCTATAAAGATAGCTCAATTGAACCAGTATCTCTTTTAATTAATCCTTTTCAATTGAAAAAAATTATATTAAACTAACATTCTGACCAATAACCTCTAGCCAAATTTATTGGAAATACATCCCCCAACAAAAGCCGGTAATTATTCTTAAAAAAATATTGTCTTCTGTTCTGCCATCTATACAACCAAAACTTTTACTATCTTTATTCTACTTAGCCAGAGTTATGATAACGACAAATAAAAAGCCATCTGGATGGACTAGATGCAACCAAGACAATTTGTCAAGATCAGCTCAAAAATATATTAACAATACTATATGAGCTTTTTAAATTTCTTAAAAGGACAACATAAATTAAAACAGATTGATGTTAGTGAAGACCAGGACTTTGTTGATCTGCAGTTAACGATAACCAAAAACTGGAATGATGAAAACCTAAATCATATTATCCAGGCAAAGGGGCTGTGGGGGGAAGAAACAGTCGGTATAGAAATCTCATTTCGACGCGATATGAAATTGGGTATCGTCGACACAGAAGTAGACAAGAAAAGATTTTATCGAGAAGGGATCAACTTCTATTCCATCGGGGAATTGAGTGATAATTTTGCTAAAGCTTTAAGTAGCTTATTTAAAACTGAGGCCAGCTCTTTCAAGATGCTTGACACTGTAGGCTCCACAGCATTTGTACTTAGTGGCCAACCAGAGTATTTTGACGAAGAGTATATAAAAACAAAAATTTTCTTCGACGATACAAACGAAAAAGATAGCTATGCAGAATGGTATGTGAATATTGACCTAAAAAATAGAATTCTTGAATTAAGGGAAAAGGATCAGGAGTATCGAAAAAACATCATTAATGTGTTAACAAATAACTAGCTTTTCGATAATTTAGAAATTAGTACATGTCTATTCAGCTATTAGCATTTGAGTCTGACTCCTATTCTATTCGTCAGTTATTGGAAAGCGAATTCGAATATTATAAATCAATTCGTCTAGAAGCAATTCAAACGGAGCCCACCCTATTTCGATGGGGCGATCCAGCAGAAACAGATCTGTCCGATTTGGACTGGCAAGAGCGTATAAAATATCCCCGGATTGTCTTTGGACTTTTCAAAAAAGACGATCTGATCGGGATGACCAGCATGTTATTATTAAACGATACTGAAGCATATTTTGGGCAATCTTTTATTCGTCCCAAACATCGCGGACAAGGGCTTTCAAATCTCTTGTACAAAATTAGAATGGCCTGGGTCAATCCAAAGCAGATCAAAAGGCTCATCATTAGTCATCGGGAAATCAACACGATTTCAAAAAAAGCGATCCTACGCGCAGGTTTCGAGTATAGTCACCGGGAACTCGTACAATGGCTGGATGGCACAACTGGCTACTCATTGTACTACCGCTTAGAACTTTAACACAAACCTGATCTGATGTCTGAAATAAGCTCACAATAATCATTTTATTCGATTGAAAACCTATTGCGAATATAAAGAACAAACCTCCTATATAGCAGCTGAGCTAGTCCCGTCTTTTTGATAAAGTGTGCTTCTGTAAGTGATACCCCATTTAGCTATTTCATCAATAATGGGGCCTAATGTTTTACCACAATCAGTAAGCTCATACTCCACAGTAAGCGGCTTGGTATTCAAGACGGTTCTTCTGATAAGATGGTTCATTTCCAGATCTTGCAGCTCTTTGGACAGCATCTTTGCTCCAATCCCATCAACTTCCCTTAACAATTCCATAAAACGTAGCTTTTCAAACAACATTAATGTACCAATAATGTGGAATTTCCATTTACCTGCCAAAATCTCCATGCTATCATTTATCGCCAATATCCGCGTTTTACAGCCGGTGGAGGAACTTGATAGTGCTTCCTTTTTCATTTTACTTGATCTCCTTCTATTAATTACAAAAATACTGAATTACAGCGTCACAGCGTACTATCTTTTTGGAAAGTAGTTTCTTTAAGGAAACTAATACCAAAAATAAACTATCTATAATCTACCTTTGTATTCATAAATTAAAATGGCATGATTGATGCCGACGATACAGAACAATACAAACATCTTATTAAAAAATAAAACGATTAAAAAATGAAAAAACAATTAATCTCGGGTTTAGCCCTTATTTTGTTATTCGCTTCATGTCAAAATGCAACTGGAGACAAAGCTAAAACAACATCAGCGCAAGAAGTGACTGAACAAAAAGGACAGACTTATACTGTAGAGGCTGACAAAAGTACACTAAAATGGACAGGTTACCACAAAGGTGGTTTGAATCCAAGATATGGTGTCTTAAAAAGCGATGGTACACTTTCAGCTGAAAACAATGCTATCACTGGTGGATCTTTCACGATTGATGTCAATTCAATTGTAACAGACAGTGCTTCCGTAGACCCTACGACTGCAGGTGGTAAAAAATCAACAGATTTGGATGCACACTTGAAAAGTGCGGACTTCTTTGACACAGCGAAATACCCTACAGCTAAATTTGAAATCACCAAAGTTGCTCCATTTGATGCTGCTCAAGGAAAAAGCGTTGTTGCTGATGCTACAAACACTGTCAGTGGTAACTTGACAATCAAAGACAAAACAGTAAACGTAACATTTCCTGCTAAAATTACTTTCAATGGCGAAGAAGTTACTTTTTACTCTAAATTTACGATCCAAAGACAAGATTGGGGACTTACCTACGGTACCGAAGGTAATCCTCAAGATTGGATGATCGCACAAAATGTTGACATTGAACTTAATGTTACAGCGAAAAACGCAAAATAAGATTTCTAATGGCTGATACAGCCTCCTAGAATTCTGGCTATAATCAAGTTGGCTTACAGAAGAGCCAACTTGATTATTCTTTAACCTATTCGCATCCTTAACCTACCAAATCTGTATTATTCCCCATCCTGATCCACCAATTCCATTTTCTTCTTTAGACGTTGTTTTGCTTTTTTGATTGCTTCGGTAGATACACAGAGTAGTTCACTCATGCTACTGTTGTTTAGATCCAATTTTTGTAGAGCAAGTATACGCAGATCGTTATCTGTTATTTTTGAATAGTTTTGTTTCATTTGTGACAGATAACCCGGATGGACCTTATCAAAAACATTCTTGAATTTCAGCCATCGTTCATCGGTCATGATATGTGTCTGCAACATTGCATTTAAGCTGTCGGAAACCTCAGCCATGTAAGCAGGATTTTGCACTGACACCTTCACAATCTCCTGTCGGAGCTGTTGAATAGTTGTGTCATTTTGCTTGATCGTATTGGTAAATTCGCCAAGGGAATCTTTTAAAATCAAAAGCTCTTGATCGAGTAATTGCCTCTCGTAACCAAGCTTGAGCCGGTCTTTTTCAAGAAGGGCATTTCTCATTTTGATTTTTGCCTTTGATCTGTTGATTAAGAGCAATACAATCGCAAACACCAAAATCAAACAGACCCCAATAAATTGATATGTCCGTTTGGTGTGAAGTCTTTTTTCCTCAGCAGATTGGATCGTTCGATTATATCGCTCAGTCTCGCTTTGCCAAAGAAACCTTTGGATCTCTTTATCATTTATTCTTTTTTCTAATGAATCTTTTAATATCAGATAGACATGCAATTGTTTAAGTTCTTCCTCTTTTTGATTTAAACCACGAGCAATATCAGACAATAATTTTGAGGCCTCCATCTTATATTTCAGGAAATAGGGTTTTTCCTCCATCAGGCTTATGCTGGTTACAGCATATTGCTTGGCCAGTTTCCATTCCTGAAGCACAATATACCAACTTGCCAGATTAAGGTTTGCTCGCATGGCATCCTTTCGTTCGTCAAATCGCATAGAAAGATCGATATTCTTCCGAACTAAAGCAATTGCTTTTTGCCGATCACCCGCTTTCCAAGCCTGATCTGCTAGATTACCAGAAATAATGCCAATCCATACCGAATCTTTAGCCAATTTCGCTTCCGACATCGCTCGATTGAAATAAGTAACAGCCTGATGATTAAGCGAATCATTTGCTAGATACACTGCAATGGCATTGATTAGATCCACACGTTCTCTTGATGCTGATTTCGAAAAAGGCAATGCTTCCTGTAAGTAATCAACGGCAATACTATGATCTCCAATATAACTATAAAAATTCGCGATGAATTGGTAATGCTTAACTACCAATGGTATTTTTTTGATGTCAATTTTGGATTTTAAATCATTTGCACGCAAGAAGAATGGGAATGCTTCCTTTACTTTCCGATAGACATAGTTATAGTAGCCCTGTCGTGTATTGCCTATCATTTCCAATTCAATATTAGGATGCTCTTGAAGCAATTGCTCTGCAAGCCGATAGTATTGATCAGAAACATCATTAGTCCGATCAAACGCAATCGAATACCCATCTGCCATACGCATATAATATCCCCATTTCAGTATATTATTATGTTTCCTATCGGCGAGCGTTAGAACAGGAGCCAGTGTATTTTTCAATGCAACAGTATCCTTTCCAAAGTTAGCTGGAAACTGAAGGACAGCTTCCAACTGAAGAACGGGGTCTTCAATATGCGCTATTTTTTCTATAGATTGCCCAACGGCTATATTCGTACTTTTTATCGTCAGAATCGCTAGGAACAACATACAAAATAAATAAATTTTCATTTTTAAAAAGGTCAAGTTTTTATTAAAATGGCTAACGGTAACAGGCCAACTCGTAATAGATTTAATTTCCAGATCTGCCCTATTAAAATCTGACATTACCCAAATACAGTTGGAACTCCCAATAGTTATCGGAATGACTTCATTATTTATTTAGCAAAATGGTTAATATAGACTCATAAAGCGAGGGTATAGCCCCCGATTCACTGTCGTAAATATACAATTTATCCAAGTAAGAGATCAATGCCATTTTGTTAAAAAATTGTTAGCTCATTACTTTTTTCTAGGATTGGCGGTATATCTGTCTATTTTATACCATTATCGAAATGTGTTTATATTTGTATATGGAGATATCAATACGAAAAGGAATATTAAGCGAATTGCCCCAAATAAAAGAACTATTTGCGGGAACAATTGCTTCAGTATGTCAGATTGATTATAATGCAGAACAAATCGAGGTATGGAAATCTTCGATCAATAACATTGAACGATGGAATAATTTAATCAAAAATCAATATTTTATTGTCGCAGAGATAGACAAACAAATCGTCGGTTTTGCTTCATTGGATCATGGCAACTACATCGATATGTTATACGTACACAAAGATTTTCAGCGACAGGGCATTGCACAACGGTTATATGACCACTTGGAGCATAAGTCTAAATATTCAAATATGGAGACGCTAACAGCAGATGTCAGTAAAACGGCTAAACCATTTTTTGAACGTAATGGTTTTACAACAATTGTCAGACAGGTGCAAGTTCGGTCAGCCGTTGAAATTGTCAATTACAAAATGCAAAAGACTTTTTAACATCGACTGGTCTAGCTGAATATCAAAACTTCTCACCATATGCTATGATTTCGGTTTCCATAAGCAAAAGCTGGTGTTCAGCATTTTTTAATCGTGCGGTCGCCCTGCCATTTTGGGTATCTACGATAATTTCCATCTCAGCCTTTATATTTTTATCGCGATCAAAAAAAGCTTTGAATTTTTTAAAAACATCCGTTTCATCAAATTCAAAATTTACAGCACAACGGTTTTGATTTTTATCATACCATTTGATATATATATGCTGTGGAATTCCCCTTTTTTCAACTGTTACATTTTGTATTCTTTCATCGAAAGCAAAACGTTCAGCATTAAAATACTGAAAAATAACATCATACGTTTTTATTTCTGGAGCGATCACAAACTTTGGATTCCAGGTATAAGCTGTCCTTAGTTTATTCCAATAATCATCAGGAACAGGTTGATTTTTTTTTGCTATTTGTATTGCCAAAGGGATGATCATTGTATCTGTCAAGACCTTATTGCGCCACTCCTGATTAAATAAATCACCATAAACCAGCTCCTTACTATCAGAAACCTTCTGGCCAAAATCGATTTTCTTCGCCTGATAATGACCTATTTCGACCTGACGATACCCCGATCCTCCAGCCCATATTACCAGTCCTCCACCAGGTGCAAACCCGAAAATAATCTTGTCATAATGCTCCTCAACATCACTAGTTGCCCTTCTTTCTACATAGGGTTGTTTAAAAAGTGTAAGCAATTTATTATAATCTATTGCGTCATGGAATTGGTAGAAAGCATTCTCTGAAAACGAATACCAAGTAACATCAATTGCCTTGGGCAACGACATCATACTTTTATAGGTTTCGGCCCCTGCCTCCCCCCATTTTGCATGATAATTCACTGTATTTCCCTCACTAAATGTAAACTCATAATCCTCATCTTTCGGGAAAATGAATGTCCCTTTGTAGAGTTGTACCGGATAACCTGTTGGATTACTCATTGCACCAGCCCATTCAAATCGACCTTCTTTTAAATTATCTGCCTGATCTCGCCGCTCCCGTTCAGCTTCCCTAACCTCACGGCCAACAGTCGAAAAAATAGACACAAGCACACTAATTAAAATATAGCCCAAAAATGTTAGTATCAACGCTGTCCACGATCTTAAGCCCCAAACGAACGTAATGCTACTGAACAAACTCAAAAAAATACTCAAAATTAAAATCAAAGGGAACATTTCCAAAATTACTCCTCCTAGATCAGCATATATCTTGTGTTCATATTCGTCGCCTAGTGTACTGACAAAAAGCAACACTGGTAACAGTGTGGAAAATAAAAAGTAATATAAAAAACTATAAATACCTTCAAAGGCAATATTGGGTTTGTCAAATACATTGATTTTTTTTCGAAGCTTATTAAAATGAAAATAAATAAGGGTAATTAAAAGAAAATAGGGCGAAACACAGAATGCCCCATAAACCAAGTTCATATCAGCATCTTGCGTTAACAACATTGCCAATAATCCCAAAATAGTCACAACAAAGGCTGAAATTGTAGCTTTAAGAACCATGTATAGATTTTATTATTTATTGATAATAATATATAGCAGTATCCTGTCTACATTTTGCTTCAAATTCACAATTTGAAAAACAAGAACAACTTTACTCAAAAGTAATAAGAAATGAAATTATAAGTACACAACAATTCATATTCAAAGCAAACCAATACATATTCGTTCTATTTTTTATACCATTTAAGAACTCGATATTCGCAATGCTAAAAAAGAAAACAGATCATTTTGTTATCTTAGCCCATGAACAGAAAATACGAGTTATGCATTTGACGATTAGACCCGCACAACAACTTGATGCCGCAGTTGTACCTGAAATCATGTTAGAGGCGATGGAAGATATCATCTTTCGATTTATACAAAAGGAAGACAAAAAAGAAGCAATACATTTTTTAACCGATCTTTTCCAACAGACCGAAAATCTATATAGCCATGAAAATACTTTTGTTGCTGTAGATCCCGAAGGCAATGTTATGGGATCATTGACTGGATATGATGGAGATCATTTTCTTGCGCTACGACAACCAATACTGGAACTCATGCAAAAACAATACGCCAATGATCTAATCCCTGAACCGGAAACAGCAGGACAGGAATTTTACATAGATTCTGTTGCTGTCTCCACTGCTGCCAGAGGCCAGGGGTTAGGAACTGAGCTATTGAAACATGCAATAAAACATGCCAAAAATCAAGGTTTCAAACAGATAGGACTATTGGTTGATCTAGACAACCCGAATGCTAAGAAGCTTTATGAACGCCTTGGTTTCACTTTAGGAAACAAAATGCCTTTTGTCGGTGGGGAATACTATCATATGTATATTCAATTTGTTTAGGTTAATCTACAACATCCAGTTCGTGAAAACCATCAACATTATTATTCGAATATTGGTTTCTTCCAAAACACTAAAATTGTTAACTCAATAAATTGGTCAAAATAGAACACAGAACAATTTATAAGCCTATCTTATTTATAAATACCACAAGGATTAATATAAAAGATCTAAAAAGGAATTCTTAAAATTCCCTATTTTTGCGCAGATCAACATGAAAAATCAACTTCATCGGCAACTCCGTATTTACAGATATGTTATCTATCGGGAAACCTTAATAGATCCCTGGGAACATTTTTGGTCTTTTATTGGTGCATTCGTAGGCATATTTATCATCGCTTTTATTCAATCGCTTCATTTCCCACCATTGGAGAATGTTTTCCTGATCGGATCATTTGGTGCCTCCTCTGTTTTGGTTTATGGAGCCATACAAAGCCCACTTGCGCAACCTCGAAATTTAATCGGTGGTCATGTGGTTTCAGCAATAGCTGGAGTTACCGTAGCACAGCTACTCCCCGATATCATCTGGCTTACAGCCCCCTTTGCTGTAGCCCTGTCTATCGTATGTATGCAACATACCCGTACATTGCATCCACCGGGAGGAGCAACAGCGCTAATAGCAGTAAGTAGCGGAACCAAAATTTCTTCCTTAGGGTATTGGTATGTATTGAGTCCCGTACTCTCCGGCTGCCTGATTTTATTTATAGTAGCACTTATTTTTAATAATATCACCAAAAATCGACACTATCCTGTTAAAAGATCACGCTTACGTCGTTCACGGCGACAACATCTAAAATCACGATTTGAACGAACAAAAGGGACATCAACCTAATTTGAATTAGCTAACCCTATCGTACTATCCCACTGTCCGCATATCCATCTCGCTAAGCAGAAGACATTCTTATTTACGTCGATGTGGGATATGTTCCATTTCCAGTGGATTCTTTTCCTCTTTTCCTTCTTTTTGTCTACTGGCACCAAATTTCCAACTAAATGAGAGACTTACCGATCTGTGGTAATAATTGTTGGACGTTGTACTTCTGAATGAAGGTGCTACCGCCATACTCCTTTGTGTCATAACTCGCTGAAATGGATTACTTACTGTCAATACAATACTGGCTCTATCATTCCAAAGCTCCTTTTGAGCAGCAAATCGATAAGACCATTCGGCCGTATTTCGTCCCTGCAAAGTCACATAACCGTTGTTATAGTCTCCTGAAATCTGAAGACTGTAACCTTTAGATAGACCATATGAACTACTGAGATTAGCAGCATAAAATCCATTACTATTTCTTACCTGTAATGCTGCACTCCTAAACCAGACGTAATAGAGTTCCAGTCCACCATTGAGCATCCAATTCGGTTGCAGTTCCATGGATAGATTGACCTGTGTACCCAAGCGTTTATTTGTCGCAATATTACTGGGTGTAGTACGTGAAATTCCGAGACTGTCGACGACAGTAAGCTGCTCTATCGAATTATTGTTAGTACTATAATAGACACTACTATTCAGATTAAAACCAGATGCTGCATTATAATTGTGTCCTAATTCTACTACCCGAATCCGTTCAGGTCGCAATAGCGGATTTCCCGACAGCAGATTTCGTGGGTCACTGGCGTTGACATAAGGATTGAGATCCCATATCCACGGTCTACGTATCCGCTCTGTATAGGCGAATTTGAGTTCATGATGGTCATTTAACTTTTTAGCGACTAACATGGTAGGCACCCAGTCGCCGAATTTAGATTTAAATGAAGGTGTGGAACTCCTGAAATCAGCCCCCAATACTGTTGTCTCAAAACGAATCCCGGGTCTAATTGTCCACTGATCATCGGTTTCGATTTTTAAACTCATGTAGCCCGCCAATATCGTACTGTAGTAATCCATTTTATCCGACCGAGATGGGATTTCTACCAACTCTTCACTTCCCGGAGCATGTTCATTATTGAAAACAATGTAAAGACTACCGGAATTACTTCGCTTCAATTTCATTCCCGTTTCAATGACGTTTTTCCCGGTCGCATCTATAGGCTGCGTATAGTCCACCTGAAAATCAAAGTCCCAAGAATCACCTTTGTTCGGTCCTTTCTCCTTAAAAGAGCTCGCTTCGGACATTTCTTTTTGACTGGTTATGTACTCCGATCTATCGTTTGATCGGGCAGCCAGCCCAAGGATCTGCAACTCCTGTGCTTTACGTCTAAACCTTTTGAGATAATTCAGCGAAAGTTCATAGTATTTTACCGAATTCCGCTGCTGACTAAACTGATTATATTCAGCATAGGTTTCTCCATCCTGATATAAGTTGTAAAGTGAACTACGCGCAGGCCAACTGCCATACCAATAGGACAAGTCTGCTCCGATTTTTTGCGAGCTGTCCGGGCGGTACACAAATCCTAGACTTGCAGACGCTCCCCTATCCTTTTCAGTTTCATCATTGTGTTGTAAAAGCTCTCCGACCGATACCCTATTGGATAAGGAGGTTCTTTGCAGGGTTGACCTGTTTCGTTCTCGTTCAGCATTCATCGTTGCATTAAAATTGAAATCAAATTTTTCAGTAGTCGTAGACCAGGAGCCACTTCCAGATTGATCCAAGTTACCTAAACTGAAATCCAAACTTCCATGCGTTCCCCGGACAGATTTTTTTGTGATAATATTAATGATACCTGCAGCTCCTTCTGCTTCATATTTTGCAGATGGCGAGGTGATCACCTCAACAGATTTAATAGAACTTGCAGGAATCATTTTTAAGGCATCTTTCAAATTCTTAGCCATTATTCCAGAGGGAATACCATTAAGCAGAACTTTAATATTCGTATTCCCACGCATCCGCAATTCCCCATTACTTCCTACTGTTAACAGAGGAACTTTCCGCAATAGGTCTACAGCCGAACCAGCTTTATTACTGATATCAGAACCCGCATCATAGATCAATTTATCACTTTTATAGCGTATCGGCTTTCGCTTCCCTTTCACAACAATTTCTTCCAACGATTTAAGCTGACTGACAAGTCTGATCTCTAATACATTTGATGTAGTTATCGACTTAGACAGATGACTTTCATATCCCACATAAGTAACCAAAATACTTGGACTCCCAGTCTGCTGCTTACCGAACTTAAATGCGCCTCCCAAATCGGTAGTGACTGTCTGTAAAACTTTTCCCGCAGAAATCAGAGATACTGTTGCATGTTCGATCGGAAGTGCATTGCTAGCATCGACAACTTTTCCCTTAATTTCATAAATGGTATTTTTCCCACCTTGATGCTGAGCATATAAAGAAGGTAAACATAGGATAGACACAAAAAGAATAGCAATTGAAAAATGCTTCAAAACACGGAACATATTGTTTGGATTAAATACGATACAAAACAATAAGACTATGTTCTTTTTAAAAAATTTTAATGAGGAATAAGGTGAATAAAAGGCCAAACAAACTTCATCATCAAATTAGTAGCTTTGGTCATTCTCTTTTGGGTAGAGATTTAACAATTGCCATCGTCCATCAGTCATACAATTGATCAATTGATCAGATAATATGGACGAACGATGGCTGGTCGAAAAAATTTGCTTTCGAATGTAAATATTAAGCGCCTGGAAATTTACTCATATCCATATAAAATATCTCCCAAGTGTGGCCATCATAGTCTTCCACCTTTCTTAACTGCATAAAACCATGATCCATCATTGGCATTGGCTCTATTCCTCCTGCCGCCAGTCCTTTATCAACAATTTCATTTACCCGATCCAGACTCTCCACGGAGAGAGCAAACAGCCCAGCGATATGATTTTTTGTATCGGCTATCGGCTTATTCGTAAAGGATTTAAATTTATCATGGGTCATGATCATGACAAAAATATGCTCACTCCAAACCATACATTTAGCATCATCATCACAAAATTGTAGATTTACTTCAAAACCTAATTGAGTATAAAAATCCATTGATTTGTTTACATCTGCCACGGCGAGATTAATAAATACCTGTTTCATCTTTTAAAGTTTTAATTGCTATTGATAACACAAAATTGCGCATTATGGTTTACAAAAATCTTAGCATAAGACAATAAAATTCGTGCCTGATCAAAATCCCATATCAGCTGGCAGAATGAAGCTACAAAAGCTATATTTGTATAAGTATTAAGTATAATGTAATCCTTTAATTCTTAAACATGATCATCATAAGAACCTTCGGTGTTATTTTGCTCTTGCTAGGTTTATTTCTAGCATACGGGCTATCCAAAGACAGCAGGCTGATGCTCTTTGGCAGCAAAATTAAAGCCGATGTCATTGGGATAGACAGTGTAAAAAACAAGCGTTTCGGATATCTACATTATCCGATCCTCCAATTCAATTATAAGCAAAAACAAGTTCGTCTAGTGAAGGATTTAAGTAGCATTAACCCCAAAAAAGTACCTGCTCATATGGAAATATATTACGAGGAAGGTATCGGCATAAGTGATGGTTTTACCGATAGATATGCCATCTTTTCTATTATGAGCATCATCATGATAATCTTTGGCATCATAGCTATTCGTACCAAATACCCATATTAACCTATATCAGCTTATTTGGATAGTTCGGTAAGGTCTGCTTTGGAGAATATATGTTCTCCCTTTAGATAGCTATTTGCATCTTTCAGGTAGATATAAATTATTTTTCTAGCTTCTGGATTAGGCAACTTGTATAAGTTATGTACCAGAAACTCTTTATCCCGCAATCTGTCTTTACTATAATTCAAAAAGGATGGTGCATGTGTCTGTACACTCCAACGGATAAAACGTAAATCAATATTATCAGGATATTTGATGATAACCGATTCCAATAATTTCTTACCTTTTTTAAACTGGCCCAGCTTAGAAAAGGGGTTCCCCATATGCTTTGCCCAAAGAATCTCATAAGCAGCAAGATACCCTTTTTCTGTTGCTGTATTTGCGGCTGCTTCCAGTGTTTTCAAATTGGCCTCGCAGAGTTTTTTATCTTTAAATGAATTTAAAGATAAAATGTATCATCATATTAACCAAACAAATCGTTGTGTTCATATAAAATTCATCCTCAGACCATACTCAGTCTTATTCTAGTTCATATAACAATATTTTAAGCGCAAGAGTTTTCTTATTTTTTTCTTTCATCAGAAACCGCTGTCTCATTTTGCCCATCTAAAGCTCATCGCAAACTAGCCTTCCCTTCCCCTTAATTCTGACTTCAATACACATTTATTCTTCAAACATTCTTGCATCATAACTTTTGATCACAAAACCACCATACAAGTATCTCGCTTTTCTCGTAATTTTCCTCCCATCCGATTGGCGATAAAAAGTGTAAGAGATTTCCCTGTTTTTTGCATCGAATTTTATGGGTATTGGTGGATAGGATTTTAAGTGATCCTTACTCGATTGATCACTTTCAAGAGTAGATTTGTTCTGCAACGGGCTTTCATCAACATTTGTCCAGCTACACACAGATAAAAAATGTTTATTCGAATCAACCACATCCAAATTATCTTCATACAGGTAAGCCTTATAACAAGAAAAAGATAACTCATCCATTCTTTTGATTAGTAGGTAATGATGCTGATCAAGCAAATGGAGCTCATAGAAGTAATCAAAGGTTCTTTCTTGCCTATTGATCACATGTTTATTTTTCAACACATAATTCCAGTGCTCAAAATTACTTCGGAGGGTGAACAGCTCATACGCTCCGGATTTTTTCAAGCTAAAATCTGAATTTAAACTATCCAACACCTCTCTAAAACTCTTAAAATTTATTATATCATCTTGCTCAAGTGTTTGAATTAATCGTTCACCAAATTCTTCACAAAGTGCTCTTTTGGTCATCGAATCTTGACTGGAAATCGCTGCATTAAGATCAAGAAATGACTGCACAAGCCTTAACTCTTGGTCGGTCTGTCCATAGGACCCCTGCGTTACTTGAAGTAATAACGTGAACAGCACTAATTTAAGCAGTTTCATCTGTTAGCGTTTCTATCCATTGAGATTCGTAAGACGCGACAGCTCATCAAACTCTGCGGTGATCGTGTCCCCTCCTTTTGTTGCTATGAACTGGGCTCCTTGTTCCGATATTTTATAACCTTTTTTTTCCAAATACCACTGCAAAGCAATCTTATGGTTCATTTCAAATTGGGAAATTAACTGTGGAAAGACAGACAGTATCCGAAGATGATCATCTTGATATTGACGGTCTAAAACATTACTTTTGATCGTCACCAGCATTGCCCCCTGTCCATAATCAGCAATATAATAAGCGCTCGCGTCAAACATTCCGGAGGCGATCAAACCAATGCGGTGCAACTCATCTTTGGAAAAATCAAAGCTATTGTTGCTGAAAAGATCAATCCCTTGATCTTCACCATATTTTTTTAGTTGAAGAGCCTGCTGCGTAATATTTTCAGAAAGACCAGATTTGGTATTTGCCCATGCCCAAAGCCAAGTTTCGGACGAATGCGAAAAAGTCCCTAAGACCTGAATCGGAAAATCAAGGTTTGGCCCAAAACTAATCTCCTCTTTGGTCATATCAATATTCCAATTATTATTACTGATGACCGTTGCAAAATCATACTGTTTATCAAAAGCAATTCCACCAAATCTTTCAATCAATTCCTGTTCTGTGCAACAGGCTAAGCTATTTTCTGGCCCCTTTGTAGACGTAACCTGTTCTACTTTAGCACCTTGCTCTATCTTAGCTCCTTGTTCTGCTTCGGTACCCTGTCCTATTTTAGTACCCTTTCCAAAAAGTTTGTTTAAAAATCCCATAATTGTTTCTCTATTTTTTCAATTCAGCCAGCAATTCTGCCCTTCTAAAACTCTCCCCATTAATTGTCAGTACGATTTCATCGATCTGTTTTAAATCAGCTACTATTTTAAGCAATTCATTTTTTCTATCTATTTTGATTTTCTTATTGATAAAAAATTCATGAATATAAAGTGTGTTCAGTTTGGGAATGGTCTTTAACTCAGTCAGATCTTTCAATTGAAACATATTGGTTAACCGCAATTCGACTAATTGATCCAATTTAGCAAAATCAACTAATTTTTTTGAATTGAGTTCAAACAAAGCAATACGTTCGAGTCCGGAAAAATCACGCAAGAAAGATAAATCACCCATCTTTGATACAGAGGAAATTTCGAGATTTCGTAATGAGGGTACATGAGGCATGATTAGATAATCACTTTTGGAAGTAAAACCTTCCAGTCGCAGCGACTCTAGCTCCAGTTCCTCCACAAAATCTAATGTATTTACTGCTCCCTTCGTACTAATAAACAATTGCTTAAGTGACTTACAATTGGCTAGCGGAGATACATCCTTAACAGTTCCCGCAATTGACAAGTGTTGCAAATTCGTGATTTTCTCGATAAATTTTAGCGAAATGCTCGTATAAAAAAACAGTTCCAATTTCTCAATCTGGTCGATAGGTTGATCTTTGAGAACATCCAAATCTTTTGCGCTATTGATCTCAATCGCTAATTCCATAGTACTTATTTTTATGCTTAACTCAAATATACTGAATGCACTAACCAACCTAATTATGCATTTACAATCCGTCAAAATCGTTTATGATTCGTGAAATTATCGAATATACTGACCGGCGATCTGTATCACATATTGAAAAAAACAGCACAAATTGTAAATGAATAAGATTTTTTTACTCACAATTATTATTTTTACCGAACAGAAAAGTTTGAAAAATGATAACAGTAGCGATAATAGAAGATGAACCCGCTGTCCGTAAGGAAATCAGTTACCTCATACAAGAGGAAACCGACACAGAACTAATTGGTTGGAGCGACAGTGTCAGAACTGCTGTAAAACTAATTGAAGAAAAGAAACCGGATGTGATCCTAATGGACATTCAACTTAAGGATGGTACAGCGTTCGATCTGCTAAAAAAACTCAATGTTATCCCACAAAACGTCATATTCATCACAGCGTATAATCATTTTGCCATCAAAGCGATCAAATATGGTGCTTTAGACTACTTGTTAAAACCTGTTGATCAAACCGAATTAAAAGAAGCATTAGAACGCTACCGTCGTCGCAGCGATAATAATCCGCAATGGATGCAGCAGTTAAACATGGCACAGAATGCAATGCACCATGGCGATTTACCAGAAAGTATTGCCCTGACATCCATTCATAATGTACGTATTGTTGCTGTTCACGACATTGTATACTGTAAAGGTGATGGTCCATATACTTTTTTCTTTCTGAGTGATGGTTCCAAGGAGCTCATATCCAAACCGTTGAAATATTATGAGGAATTGTTACCCGCTCCATATTTCCTACGCACCCATCAGTCCTACCTGGTAAACCGTAAGTACATAACCGGTGTTAACCGTTCTGAGTATATTGTATTGAAAAACAAAGAAGAAATACCTATTTCATCGCGAAGGAAAAACATAATTTTAACCCAGCTTTTCCCAGAGAAATGAGATATCTGTTACAATGTATTTTCTTTTTGCTACTTATTTTACATATTGTAGCTTGCGACAAAAGACCGACTTTTTCTTCCCGAGACCATGATGCTGTTTTAGCACAGATAAAGGAGCTCGAAGACAAAAGGTTGACACCCACGAACGGCGACTCACTCAAAAGAGCCTGGCGACAGCTTGGCGAAAATCCTGATGTAAAAAATGACACCGTATTCTTTGCAAAAGTTAAATACAATACCGCTAGGCTATATGCCATGCTTCAGCAAGATTCCGCAGGCTTTTTTGTAGAGCAGGCACTTGAATTGATCGAACCTACCACCGGTAATCTAAAGTATAAAGCACTTATCTATAATGGTATTGGCAATATCCGCAGTGCCGAAGCAAAAGAACGCGAAGCCGGCTATTACTACAACAAAGCAGCTGCGATCGTTCTCTCGGACAGCACCGCAGGACTTTCTGCAGAAGCGAAATCGGCTATATTGCTCTCTGCGGCACAAAATAACCTAAGTTCGTTTCAATACAATCTCGCTGAAAAAATGAATCGGGCGGCCCTCCATCTCTCAGATTCGCTTCCAAAGGAGCATATCAATCGTCAGCGTGTATTCGTGCAGATGATTTATACACTAAATTCGTTGCAGAGGCCTGCCAAAGAAATAGCGCCATACCTCCACAAACTAGAGCAACTCCACCGACTATTTCCCGATAAGTATAATATCAGTTTTTTATACGATTCGAAAATACAGTACTTTGAAACAACACAGCAGCAAGATTCCTTGCTACATTATCAACTACTGAAAATAGAAATTGATGAGCGACTGAGCAATATCAAAGAGTCTTCTGTCTTGATGAATAATCTGTTTGTAAACTACTGTAATGTTGCAGCGATTTATGTGCTATTTAAGAAGCCCGTGCAAGCAGCTCAATATATTGTAAAAGCCAAACAGCTTAGAACACAATTCTCCAAATTGATCTTTCCGCATAATGAAATACTCTTTCAAAAAAGCTTAGCCGAGCTGTACCGTTTACAGGGCAAAAAGGAAGAAGCAATAGCCGTCCTCAATAATATTGTTCAATTACAGAGAAATGTCTATCATTCGGAAAACACACAAGCTATTGCCGAAATGAATGCATTGTACCAACTACAGGCCAAAGATCAATCCATTCGCACATTGAATGAAAGCATTAAGATCAATAAACTACAGTTACAACAAAATCGCCTGTGGCTGGTAATATCCTCTTTGGGCCTTATCTTATTGATTATTATATTATTCTTTCTATACTATAGTTTCCGTCAGCGACGCCTAAGCCAGGAGAAAGAAAAAGTCCTACTACAACAGCAATTACTGCGCACACAGATGGAACCACATTTTATTTTCAACACCTTAGCAGCAGTACAGAGTTTTGTGCGATTAGATAAGAAAGAAAGCGCCATCAAATATCTCAATCGCTTTAGTCGTTTGTTGCGGAGCAATCTGGAGTTAAGTCGAGAGAATCTAGTGCCTTTAAATGAGGAGATCGAAACACTGGAAAACTATCTGACCTTACAGCAAATGCGTTTTGAAGATGCTTTTACCTATCACATTACTCAGCCAGACGAGCAGGATCTTAGTGCCATCATGTTGCCTCCCATGTTGATACAGCCTTATGTCGAAAATGCCCTACTACATGGTATTGACCTCGAAACCTGTAAAGGCAATATCGACATTCATTTTCAATTGGATGGAGATATTTTATCTGTAGACATCCTTGACAGTGGCAAGTCTGAACCAAATATCCAAGAAACTCCACATCGCTCGCTCTCCGGAACAATCAGTCATGAACGGTTGCAACTCCTTGGCAGGAAAGCAAGCATAAAAATCACGAAAAATCCTGAAGGCGGGACACTGGTCAAATTACAAATACCTGTTACATCCTGACTTTTTTTTGATCGAACTATGCCTGCTCATTACCTTGCTATTTTTTGCAACGAAGGTCGATGCAATGAGTTTATTTCAACAAACGAGCACATAGACCACATATCAAATCTGTAAGATTGATATGTGCGAATCGTAAAAACTATTTACGATTCGTAAATATCACAGTTTTAGCAAGCATTCCTTTCTTAGCTTTGATAAATCAGCAATGGTCTATACATGAAAAATACATTCTCCAATATCGCATGCTTTAGACGAATTATAAGTTTCACTATCCTTATTGTTATAACTAGAAATATTATGGCACAAGAAGTCAATCATTATATCGCAACCGGTAAAGACAGATCCAAAACGATCAGCGGACAATATGGTGATCTCAGTGGCATCTGTCTCTTTGAAGATGGCAAATTCATGTTATATGGCTATGCTACCATGGTTTTTGGATCCTATGTCTTTGAAAAGGATTATCTCCTTTTCTATCCAGACCAGTTACCGCAATTTCAATTATATGCAAACCATAACCCCACTTTAGGAGATACCGTATCTGTCAATTTTAGAGGCTTCGAAGAGGGAAAGACTTTTGTACAGTTTGGAGATGACAATGTGCAACCAGTTTTCAACGATGGGGCCAATTGCTTCGATTTCCCGTATCTCTATGAGCAATCACTCCCGATGTCACAGTTGAAATTCGTTGTACAAAAAGAAGATTTTGATGCAGGTCCTGCATACCAGACATTCCACTATCAAAATGACCAACACCTCAATGACTTCATCGCAATCTATAATAAACCACAGCGAGCGCGGACGAATTTCGCTGCCTACCTGTATCTAACTGAAGATAAAAAGCTTGCCATAAGTCTTTCTAATTATGGCGGCAGGAAGGGTTTTTTAAGAGAAAACCAAGTAGACCCAACGCAAAAGCGCTGGTTTGAAATATTAGCAATGAAAAAAGAATACGAAAATGCGGGAAGCATTGAGTTGACCGCAATATTTTCCAATGCAGAGTATAACATTTCCTATCCCGACCTAGAGGAATATAATTTCGATAAAGCAACAAATCAATACATCAGCAAGTCCACGAAGGATAATGACCAGGAGAGTGATCCGCATGATCGCTATCTGCGTCAATATACCAAACAGCCATTAGTACCCAAGCCAGATAAGTTTGATACCAAAGCTGTCGCTGCCGTAAGTTTATTTTTTACCAGCTGTAGCCAACCTGACGAATCATACAATCACATAAAAAGAAGAAAAGACTAAATGATCAAACAAAGTTTATACCTCATCCTATTGCTATTACTCTCTACGAGTAGTTATGCACAGTTAAATTTGCGAAAAGCGATTTTGCAAAGTGATTTGATTATTTCTATCAATAACCATCGGCAGGACAGCATTTGGGAAAATAGTTTTAACAGCGACACCAGTTCCGCGGATTATATCTTGTGCAATGCATTGACATCCGAAAAGTTTGAAAAATATGAAAAAAGAGATATTATGGTACATTTACTAAAAGTCGCAAGTGAATGGTAATAAGCAATGGTATCAAGTTTGCTTAGCGTAATGAATAAAAAACAGTGATCGACCATGCGTATCCTGAGACGAGTTATTATATTAGTTATATCATGTTTCACCCATATCGTTGCCTATGGACAGCAGCGTACGGTCGAACAGATCGTAGATCAGGTGATTCATTCATATAACAACAAAGACAGTCTCGCGTTTAATGCACTTCTTAACAAAGAGCTTGGTCTCTATTTCATCACCACTTTGGGAGTCAATAATCGTTGGACACATACATCAAAAATTTCTTTTAATCACCATACAGATTGTTCGATCAACAACCCTTACCAAGACTTTCTGGCACAGGATCAGATCTCAATCCCAAAATCAAAAAATATAACGTATAGCGATCGACCTTTTTTCGAGTGCGAAACAATCTACAAAAAAGGCGTATTTGTCGCCAATAAAGGTAAATACCATACCTTATCCGAATCTATTATTTTTTATAGAACACACTATTCAGGCATTATCGGTGAAGAAATTACGTCGAATAAAGCGCAAGAACTAGACCATCTCTATAGCCAGGTAAAGCGTATTGAAAATCAGAGTCGACGCATTATTGTCAACAGCGACACAGGCACTTTTATTTTTTATATTACCAAAATTGACACACAATGGTGGCTAACAATGATAGATTTTGCCAGCGCCGATTGCAGTGTGTAATTGTCCGCATCTGAACAAGAAATGTTCGAATACGAACAGTCCCTCCGCACAACACCAAAACATAAACAACTAAAAATCAAACAACTAAAACAATGGCAAATCAATTGCAATTCTATTTTAACATAAAATAGTCATCTATTGATAATTGATACCGCTATGTTAAAAATCTACATAAAAACTGCTTGGAGAAGTTTAAAAAGTCAGCGCTTCTTCTCATTAATAAAAATAGGCGGATTTGCTTTTAGCATAGCAATCTGTATGCTTATTGTTTTGTACGTAAAGCATGAGTTGAGCTATGATAAATTTTACAAAGATTCCAACCTACTTTTCAGGGTAGTAGGCGTAATCAATAAAGACAATACTGTTCTAAAAGGATTATCGTTACCTGCTCCAGCGGGCGCTACTTTAAAAGAAGAATTTCCAGAAATTATTGCCTCCGGAAGATTATTAACAAACCCTCTTTTTGGTGCTGGAACCAATCAAGTCGCCACAACTGGGAATGCCGAACTATTTTCCGAAGAAGGTTTCTGTTTTGCGGATCAAGCGATCATGGATTTCTTCCCAACCAAAACAATATTTGGTTCATTAAGCCATGCGCTCGACAATCCAAAGACTATTGTAATCACCAAGCGGAAAGCAGCAAAACTATTTAAAGGAAATCCGATCGGAAAACGCATTTATTTAAATAATGAGAAATCAAATGAGTATTCCATTACAGCAGTCATTGACGATATTCCCACAAACTCCAATCTATATGGATTTGATTTCTTTATGACATTAAGTGGTCATGAACCTTATGAAGGTGAAAAATTAAATTGGCTCGCCTCCAACTATACGACCTATTTTAAAGTCAGAGAGGGCACCGATATTCAACAATTGGAAAAGAAAATCACAAAATCCTATATTCAGGATCATTATAAACCCGCTATGATTAAAGCAGGTATGACAGTTAATGAAGAGATTTGGAATACTGCAAGAATGACCTTACAGCCTTTGGAAAAGATTCATCTATATTCCAATGATGTCCAAACTCATAAAATTGAAAGTCAAAATCGTGGTGATATTCGATTGGTCTATATTTTTGGTGGAATAGCGACATTTATATTGATTATCGCAATGATCAATTTTATCAATCTGTCCACTGCCAATGCTGCTACACGTGCAAAAGAAGTTGGTGTCCGAAAGACAATTGGTTCCGGTCGAAAGGCCCTCATTATACAGTTCATGACGGAGTCTTTTTTATACAGTGGAATCTCGATCGCATTTGCCTTATTTTTCGCTGTGATTTTACTTCCCTTTTTCAATCAGATTGCCGGCAAATCCTTAGTTTTTCCTTGGACGACCTGGTATTTCATCCCCACCCTTTTCATCTTCGGTTTATTGATAGCTATTGTATCTGGAATTTATCCTGCGATGTATCTTTCTAAATTTAAGCCGATTGCTGTCTTAAAAGGAAACTTAAATTTAAAATCTAGCCGCAACTGGTTTCGAAATGGACTTGTTATCTTCCAGTTCGCAACATCTATCATCCTGATCATTGGCACCTTGGTCATCAACCAACAAATAAAATATATTTTAAATAGAGACCTAGGATTCAATAAAGAGCAAGTGCTCATATTAAGAGGAACGGGCACTTTGGATGGAAAGCAAAGGTTATTAAAAAACGAATTAAAGGAACTGTCCAGTGTGGCTTCTGTTTCTATAGGCGATTACCTACCAGTTACGATGGATGGCGTAAAACGTAACGGAAATTCATTTTGGAACGATGGTAGACAAAATCAAGACGTGGGTGTAGGCGGTCAGAACTGGATTGTTGATGATGATTATATCTCCACCTTCGGGATCAAAATCCTCGAAGGCCGTAATTTCAACATGAACATGCCAACAGATTCCGCGGCGATAATAGTCAATCAGAAGATGGTAAAAGAGTTGAACATCAAGAATCCAATTGGTGCAAAAATTCGAAATTATGCAACTTATACAATCATTGCTGTGGTCGAAGATTTTATCTTTGGAAACATGCGTAATGAAGATGTTAAACCGCTGGCATTGGTTATTGGTGGTAGTCCGAATATGATGTCCATTAGGCTTAAATCAGACAAAATGGAACAAAGTATTCAGGAAATTACGAACGTTTGGAATAAATTCTCTCCAAATCAAAAGATCCAATACACCTTCTTAGATGAAGGATTTGCCATGTTATATGCAGATGTACAACGGACTCAGGTTATTGTCTCAACTTTTGCAGGGTTAGCTATATTTATTGCCTGTTTGGGCTTATTTGGACTTGCCGCATTTGTGACCCAGCAACGGACAAAAGAGATCGGCATCCGGAAGGTGCTTGGCGCTAGTTTGCCAGGAATTATAAAATTGCTATCCGCTGATTTTATAAAACTTATTTTCATCGCCATTCTAATCGCCTGCCCTATTGGCTGGTGGGCAATGAACACTTGGCTACAGGACTTCAACTACAGAATCAATATCCAGGTTTGGACATTTATACTTGCGGGAATCTCAAGCATGTTAATAGCATTTGGAACCATCTTTTACCATGCGCTAAAAATAGGACGAATAAATCCGGTCAATAGCTTAAAAGACGAATAATTTCCCATTCATACATTTCATCGGCACATGGCATATTACATTGCTGTCGGTGAAATGTTGTTACTACAAAACCTCTCTTAGTAATTTCAATTAAATTACTTAACTTAGCATTTAGACCAAACGATTACGTTTTGAACACAATTCTTAAATTTATAGTTGCTTAGTTAGCCTCACAAACCACAGGCTAATCATTCTTTTATTTGGGTAATCCTATCCAAACAGGTTTTCATTTGATTTTATTATTCACCTTACCGCTGTAGCAAATATTTCCTTTTTGTTATGCAAGCTATCGATACCCTCGTGTTGTGATAGCAGAAACATCGTGAATAATTTCAAAAAAATTAACAAAGAATATTAAGCACGACTATAAATAATGCAACAGGAATATATATGGGCTGTCAGTCCAAACAATACACCACTATTAAAGAAATCATGCAGCCACTGCGATAGTAAACAATTTTATTGCAGTGAAAAATTCAGAATAAATGCACAGAAAAAAAACGTTGACGTATGGTTGATTTATCGATGTGTTAAATGCGATAGCACATACAATTTGACCATATTTTCACGTACTAGACCGACTACAATAGACAGTATATTGTTCAACAAATTTCAAAATAACGATACAGAACTGGCTTGGAAATATGCATTTTCCGAAGAAATGAGAAGAAAAAACAATGTTGATGCCGATTTAGCTACAGTAACCTATGCTTTACAATATGACCAGATTTCAAGCGATGAATTGCTGTCTTTGAATGAAATGATCTTAACATTCGAGGTTGACTATCCCTTTGACTTTCAACTTAGGTTATCATCCCTCATTCGTACCTGTCTCAACCTTTCCTCAAGGCAGCTCGATCAACTAATCATGCAAGAAGCAATTACGGTAACTCGAAAATACTTACAGAAAAAGCATAAGATAAAAGACAAAGATCGCATTGAAATTGATTGTAAAAAACTTAAAAGTGTACTATGTAAAAAGCCCTAAAGTATACGGTAATGGATTGATCTGATCGTTGATTATCTAAAAAAATAGCCTCAATTTCTGGATTTTTTTTAGAGAGCCATAGTCTATCACAAAAAAGGGAACCGTTGGTTCCCTTAATTTTTCATATTATAATGAAGTACTTTTTATAAGCTATTCATATATCTATTTTTGCTGAAGTTTATCCGATAGCATCTTCATATAAAAACCACCTACAACACTACGCGCCTTAAAATTCTCACGTATCCCTGTATTCGCATCGTAAAAATCATTTAGTGGAACACGTGATTCTGTTTGGATCGCGTGGTTGTAAACGGGATGCACCAAAGCTTCGAATTCTTCTCTAGTTGGTGCGAACGTTGCAGTCCACAAAATCCAGTCGTTTTTGGTATATGCTTTTCGGCTATCCAATGGTATTCCAAATCTACTTTGTTTGGTAAGGTAATACTTGATCTCCGTGTTGTAGACTTTCTGTGGAAATAGATTTAGTCCCAGCACCTTGTCCCAAATCAGATTATATTTTTGGCTCCAGGTGTTTTTATCGTCAAATGTCAGCGCGTAATGGTCTCCGGCATCTGCCATTTCCATCCATTTTGGCACCATCTCCTCCGCGATGGCACGATATTTCTTCGCCGTTTCAGTTTCACCGATAGCTTCAGCCATTTGCGCATAACAGGCAATCCCTACAATAGCCTTTACCGATAAGTTTACGTTACGGGCAAGATGGCCCGCAAAATCATCTGTACATAATTGCGTTTTAGGATCAAAACCATCCTTTACAAGATAGTCTACCCAAGTGGTGAGCGTCTTCCAGTGCTTACGTGCATAGCTTGCATCCCCCTGTACTTTTGAAATCGCAGCTGTCAAAATAATCATATTTCCAGACTCTTCGACAGGCATTGGCTCGCCATAAGTCTGTCCATTAGCCAATGGGTATGTACCTAGATCATGCGCCGCCCAAGGGTGAGGATATTTGCCACTTTCACTAAAGTAAAAGATACCAGTCAACATGCCTTTCAACAATTCCGGATTATAGATCAAGTATAAAGGCGCCGATGGATAAGTGACATCGACAGTATTAATAAAACCACCACTGTTGTTCTCTTTGGACAACCAGAGCAATTCATCCTGTGGACTTTTCACCAAGGTATGTGCAGCAATACTCTGACGATAAGCCAGTGTTGTTAAATGTGCATATTCCTTTCCGCCAGATTTTAGCGCATCCGTGTAGACCTGTTTGTCGAAAGCAACACATCTGCCCATTACTGAACGATATTCATTAGCTGCTAAGGTAAGCTGATTTTCAATGGTTTCCTTACCAGAATTATTCCACCAAGGCCGCAGATCTTTTTTGAAATATTGGATAGCATAAATCTCATCATAGCCAAGTTCAACAAAACGTTCGACTTCCTTGTCGCCCACTGTCCCAAAAGGAATGATTGTATTCAATGATAATGCTGTCCCCCTTGTACTTTTTGACTTTGTATTCCCTTTTCTAAAGTCATCCACAGCCGTTGCCATTGGACTTACAAACTGCTGCGACTGATCTTTTTTGAGTGAGGCAACATAAAAATAGCCCCAGTCAATACGCATATCATCGGCTCCTTTTTGCAACATAGGTTGTTCGACTGTTCCTGCTTTCAAAACAGCTAATTTGTCAGTCTCATATTTTTCAGCAACGACCTCTTGTGATGGTTTATAGACCGCAATGTTGGATGCCGCACTTAAAAAGACTTTTACAGCATGTTGCTTTCCATCATTTGCTTTTACCTGATAGGTAATATAAGACACAGGACGAGCCAATAGATTAAGATCATCCATCAATAGCGGCGATGTAAATGTAAGCTTCAGATCGACTTTGCCTGCCTGGAAGTTATATATGGTACGTGTGGCTGTTATTTCCACATCTTTCTGTATGGCAGTTTGTATTTTAGGTCCCCCCTCTTTGAGCCTATCTACTAGGCCAAAATCAAGAAAACGGCCTCCGGCAGTATTGCGCAGATGAATAGCGATCTGATTTTGACCCGCCTTTAGGTCCGACTTATTTATCGGCAAGTATTGGAAGCTGTTTGTCCAACCCGCCTTTTCATAAACCTTTTTCCCATTTAAAAACACTACGACATTATCATCATGATTCAATTTTAAGAAGAGTTCGTTGATGCCTTGGGGGTCGGTCACATTAAATGCACGACGTACCCAGATATCATCCGATTTCCACAAAGTCTTGACATGTTTTTGATCATCTCCTAGAGGAGCAGCACCTGATTTCCAGTCACTGGCTTTATAAGAAGAGGACTGCCACTCTCCTTTGGGTTTAGACTCCGTATATTGTACTGTAAAAGACTGATCTTCCGCAGTGGGAAGAATCGTTTTATAATTGGGTTCCTCCTTACCAAGAAAACGATAAATATTGCCGTCGACATTAATCAGTCCCAAGAGTGAATGATCCGCTTCGGTCCAATGTTTGGTGGTCGATGCATTCAGCTGATCCGTCATCGACCAGATACTAAAGTTTGGATTGTGGGTAATTAATGGGTAAGCTGGAGCTTTTCTTTGTTGCGCCTGTGCATCAAAAAAGCTCGATATACAAGCTAACAAGCAACAAATACTCACTTTTCCGAGTTTGTTCATCTTAAAAATAGATTTTTTAAAGGGTTTGATCATATATTTTGATAAAATTAGCGACGTAGCTGTTTTTCAGGCATAAAAAAATGAATCATTAAAAATGCGTTAAAAATAAACATGAGCTTCACAACAAATAACGTTGGAATAACTGACATTCAGCAGCCTCTTCGTATCATTTTATATGCAATTTATATCATATTGCTGCTGGTCCCCCAAAAGATTAGCGGATAAAAAAGGTAATCGAAAAAGATTGGAACATCCGATAACTGGGTTCCACAAAAAACATTATTATCTTTGGCTATCCGATCAGGATCAGATTGGTTACGCTGAGTGATTGGTATCAATTTTACCTTGGAGAATATGAGAAGATTTTACATTTTTTTCTTTACGATTATACTATGCTTTTGTTCAACAATCGTTGGGCTATATGCGCAAGAAAACGATTCAATCAATAAAAAAGAACTTGGTTTAAGCACCTTGTTAAATGATATCCGACAACAACAGATCAACGATTCACTCGAACGTCAGAAACTACAGCATGAAATCGCCAGTCTCAAAAGTCAGAATAGTCCCAAGAAAGAAAATTTAAAACAACAGCTCAATAATTTTGACGAAGAAAACAACCTGCGCAAGCAACAGTTAAAAATCAAAGTCGACTCGATCAAAAAAAACACCAAGCGTTATGCCGTCGCACCATTTAATGACACCCTTTTTTATATCTATAACAAATTAGGGTCATCACTGGCCAAAGATCGCGCCTACAATGTGGTCAACAGAATTGAGAATCTCTATGAAGATGATTTTGTAAAAGTAGATTCCTTCAAAATCGAAAACAACGAAATCAGCGCCGATATTGTTTACAAAGATCTGATCATTACTTCCATCACAGAACTTGACGCCCTACTGGAGGGTAAAAGTAAAGAAGAGATTGCCAACCAATACCTCAAACGTATCCAACAGGCCATCAGTCAGGAAAGAGCAGACAATAGCATTACCAAAGTGCTGATCCGTACAGGACTTGTCCTCCTAATCCTTGTGGTCTTTTCGATTTTGGTGTATTTTATCAATAGACTAAAAAAATATGGCACTAATCGCCTATTGACCGAACGTACAGCGCGGATCAAAGACGTTAAGATCAAAAATTATGTGTTCCTCACCTCCGTTCAGAAAACCCGTATTTTCATTAGCACAATCAATATTGCGCGTTGGGGACTGATTGTGTTAATCGCTTTCATTATGCTTCCCATTGTTTTCAGCGTCTTTCCCTTTACGCAAAGCTGGGCATCCAATCTGATCGGACTTTTTACCAAACCCCTGAAAAAAGCGGTCTTCGCCATTTGGGATTATATTCCAAATCTGATCACTGTTTTTGTCATTCTATTTGTCATGCGTTATGCGGTAAGGTTTGTAAAATATATTTTTAACGAGATTGATAAAGGTAAGTTAGAGGTCAATGGCTTTCACCGGGAGTTTGCTATGCCTACATTTACCATTGTCCGGTTTCTATTACACGCCTTTACATTGGTACTTGTATTCCCCTATCTCCCTGGCGCCAATTCAGACATCTTCAAAGGAATATCTGTTTTTATCGGAGTGCTATTTTCCCTGGGGTCATCCTCCGCCATTTCCAATATTATTGCAGGTCTTGTCATTACCTATATGCGGCCTTTTCGCATCGGTGACCGAATCACAATTGCGGATAAGACAGGTGTTGTCATTGAAAAATCACCCTTAGTAACCCGGCTAAGGACGATTAAAAATGAGGAAATCACCATTCCGAATTCCTCCATCCTATCGGGCAATACGGTTAATTATTCTACCTTTTCAGAAGAAGGAATATGTTTTCAGGTTGAACTCACAGTAGGCTATGAAGAACCTTGGCAACGGATACACGAATTGCTCTTAAATATTCCATCACGAATAGCACGGGTCAATCAACTTCCGGCACCATTTGTCTTACAAAAAAAACTAGACGACTTTTATGTCCTCTACGAGCTGAATGTTTATATTTCCAAATCAGGTGAAATTGAGCTGGCTAAATCCGAAATTTATCAACATATTCTCAATGACTTCCTAGCTGCAGGTATTGAAATGAATGGCCCACACCTATTTGCAAAAGTGGATCATGTACCACAATACCAGCATAAAAACACGGATACATCGTATTAAGGTATGTGATCTATCTCTGGATCAGTTTTATTGGCATGTAGCATCATTTTGGCTAGATTACCCAACTGTACCAGCGCAAAACGTAGTTCATCCGTCCAGGGTAGCCCTAAGCAGAGACGCATACAATTTTGAAATTGATTTTGCAGGGTGAACATTCTCCCCGGTGCAATACTCATGTTCTTTTTTAATCCGTAGTTGTAAAGCTTTGTCGTGTCAATACTTTTTGGCAATTCGACCCACAGCGCTAGCCCGCCCTGGGGTCTGCTGATCCGCGTTCCTTCCGGAAAAGACTCAGCGATCACATTGGAAAACCGTTGATAGTTTTCTTGCAATGTTTTCCGAAGATGATAGAGATGATGATCATATCTTCCAGTCATTAAAAAATTACCCACTGCCTCGTGAATTAATGTTGTAGACGACAAGGCATGAATTAATTTTAAGCGGAGAATCTGATCCTTGTATTTCCCAGCAGCAACCCAACCCACCCGGTAGCCCGGGGCCAATGTTTTTGAGACCGAGCCACACCATAACACATTGCCCTCTTCGTCAAAGGTTTTACAACATTTGGGTCGTTCGTTACCAAAATAGATATCGCCATAAGTATCATCCTCAATCAGTGGAACAGCGTGCTTAGCAAGTAACCTGACCACTTCCATTTTATTTTTATCGGGCATACAATAGCCCAATGGGGTATTGAAATTGGGCACAAGCAGACAAACATTGATCTCGGGCAGTAAGCGTTCGAGCGCAAGGATATCAATCCCCGACATTGGATTGCAAGTCAATTCAATAACCTTTAATCCCAAACTCAGAACCAACTGCAAAATACCGGGGTAGCAGGGGCTCTCCAACGCAATCGTATCTCCCGGCTTGGTCAATGCCATCAGACAGAGCGACAAAGCATGCATACAACCATTCGTTGTAATGACATCATCCGCTGTCAATCGACCATCCCAGCCCAAGGAACGAGCCGCTACCATCCTACGCAATTTCAAATTCCCCTGTAAAGGTTCATATTCAGCGCCAGCAGCATCTAATTCTCGGGTTGCAAGTACGATTTCCTTTTTTAATTTCGCCAAAGGCAGTAAATCCCCTGAAGGAACACCGATGGAAAACAAGGTGAGGTCTTTACGCCCCATATTCGCGTACACGCTACTGATCAGCTCATTGGGCTCAACACTATCCGCCATAAGCTTTATTTGACCTGTTTCGGGTAGTTGCAATTTATGCTGATTCAATGCGTTAACAAAATACCCTGACTGCGGTATCGAATAAATTAGTGATTGCGCTTCCAAATCGAGGAATACCCGCTTAGCTGTATTCATGCTGATACCATGTTCTTTGCTCAACATACGCACCGATGGTAACCGTTCATTGGGCCTGAGAACACCATTTTTTATTTTACTCGCTATATTTTGAGCCAAAACACTGTATAGAAAGTCTTTTCCCATTTTGTAAATATAACTGTATCCATCAATTAAACAAAAACTGTAACTGTACTCAACCTTAACTATTCACGAGATTTGTATCAAAATTTAGATAATCTGACAATGAGCATCAATACAAAAGTAACGGAATCATCAAATGGCTGGCTAAACGGTTTACTGGGCGTCATTATATTTAGTGGATCATTGCCTGCAACACGGATCGCGGTCTTAGATTTAGATCCATTCTTTGTGACCGTAGCCCGCGCTTCCATTGCAGGTTTGCTCGCCCTTATCGTATTATTGATCAACAAGGAAAAATTGCCTCAAAAAACACAGTTCTTATCCCTTGGTATTGTGGCTTTAGGCGTTGTCATTGGTTTCCCCTTATTGAGCGCATTGGCCCTACGCTATGTGACTTCCGCACATTCCATTGTCTTTGTAGGTATACTTCCCGTATCAACTGCTGTTTTTGGTATCATTCGTGGTGGCGAGCGCCCCCGGCCAGTATTCTGGATCTTTTCGATATTTGGCAGTCTTTTGGTTGTTGGATATGCCCTCAAACAGGGTATAGCTTCCTCTCCTATTGGCGATATACTCATGCTATTATCTGTTATTCTTTGTGGACTGGGGTATGCCGAAGGGGGCAAGCTTTCAAAGACATTGGGAGGCTGGCAAGTAATTTCCTGGGCATTGGTATTTTCATTACCAGTAGCTCTGCCCTTGACTTATATTTTTCTTCCAACCACGGTAGGGCATGTAAGCATCGGAGCCTGGATAAGTCTTGCTTACGTTTCCCTCTTTAGCATGTTTATCGGTTTTATTTTTTGGTATAAAGGATTAGCCCAGGGTGGAATCGCCTCTATTGGACAGCTACAGCTACTTCAACCCTTCTTTGGTCTAATCTTAGCTGCCAGCTTACTTCACGAAGAAGTAAATATCGGCATGCTATTCGTTACCATTGGCGTCATACTCTGCGTGGGTGGTGCTAAAAAATTTGCCAGCTAACAAGGTAAAATAAAACAGGCCTTGTTAGCTGACCATTATAAAACGAACACATACATCAGTTCGGCAGCGACAGTATCATCCGGCCATTCAACCTCACGAGAATGCGTATAGGTATTATCACTGGACTATCCACTTTATTGAATTTGGACCATTTATTCCCTTCACTTTAGCCCTATTTTTGTTGTGATCACAAAAACACCTTTGTATGTACGTACCCAAACATTTTCAATTTGAAGACTATACCGAACAGATCGCATTTATGAAACAATATAGTTTTGCAACTATTGTATCCATAAAAGACCATATCCCGATAGCGACACAACTTCCCTTCCAGATCAATGAACATGCAGATAAGCTATTTTTAAGCTCGCATTTTGCTGTTGCAAATGAGCAAGCAAAGTATATCGTAGAAAACACTTCGTTGGTTATTTTCTCTGAACCACATGCCTACATATCCCCTGTGCATTATGACAAAGAGGAAAGCGTCCCAACCTGGGACTATATCGCTGTACATGCCTACGGAACAGCACGAATTATAAATAATGAAGACGAAAAAATAGAAGTGCTTGAACAGATGATCAAGACCTATGACAGTGCTTATTTAGACCAATGGCGAGAGCTCTCAGATCGTTTTAAAAAGGGCATGTTACGAGGTATCGTCGCCTTCGAACTGGAAGTAACGGATCTACAGGGGCAAAAAAAGATTAGTCAGAACAAAACTGCTGTCGAAAGGGAACGTATCGCTACACATTTAGAGAAAGGGGGCAATTCTGTCGAAAAGAGCATCGCTAAATCTATCAGAAACTTACAGTCTTAATTTATTACACACAGCCACATGGACAAAAATTCAATAAACATAAAAATTCTCAAAGTGAAAATGACTGATATTGATCTATTGCAGAATATAAGTCAGCAGACCTTCATCGAGGCATTTTCCGAAGCCAATACAGCAGCTAATATGGCAAAGTACATGGCGGAAAAATTTTCGAAGGAAACACTATTGGCTGAATTAAGCAATCAAGGGTCGGAGTTTTATTTTGCGCAACTCGATAACAGGATCATTGGCTATCTCAAAATAAACAGTGAAAAGGCGCAAACTGAATTACACCATGAGCATGCACTGGAAATAGAACGTATCTATGTACTACAAGAATTTCATGGAAAAAAAGTAGGACAGCTTCTTTATGAAAAAGCATTGGATATCGCCAGGTTAAAAAATGTCGGGTTTATCTGGCTGGGGGTATGGGAGGAAAATCTTCGTGCAATCAGTTTTTATCAAAAAAATGGCTTTGTCGCCTTCGATAAACATATTTTCAAATTGGGTGATGATGAACAAACCGATATTATGATGAAAAAAAATTGGACCAACAATTAATTCAGAAACATGAATTCAACTATTATCGACAATATAAATGCTGTACGGCGTCGGATCAAAGAATCTTGCCAAAACAACGGCAGAGATCCACAAGAAGTAAAATTATTACTCGCAACAAAAACCGTAACAGCAGAGCGAATTAAAATAGCTCTACAGGCTGGACAGACCTTAATTGCCGAAAACAAGGTGCAGGAACTAAAGGAGAAATACGAAGATCTGAAAGAGCTTCCACACTGCAATCATTTTATTGGACACTTGCAAACCAATAAAATCAAAGAAATCCTTAAATATAATGTTTCCTGTGTACATTCTATAGATCGCTTCGATTTAGCTCAAAAGCTCCACCAGCGACTCACAGCTGAAAATAAAACAATAGATATACTCATTCAAGTAAACACATCTTACGAGGAGAGTAAATATGGTGTTGCTCCGGATCAGGTCATTGATCTTGTCAGACAGATTTCGGTTTTCCATACCTTACACATAAAAGGGCTGATGACGATTGGCCTCCTGAGTGCCGAAGCTGAACAAGTACGTAGGTGTTTCCAGTTGCTCAAACAGATTCAACAACAAATCATTATGCTCGATATTCCGAATGTATCGATGCAAGAATTATCCATGGGAATGAGTGGGGATCTGGAAATAGCAATTGCCGAAGGCGCTACTATTGTACGAGTAGGAACAGCGATATTCGGACAACGAAATACCCCCGATAGTTATTATTGGAACGAGAATTTGATTTAAAAATATAGCTTATGAATGTGCATTTTATACAGCATGAGGATTTTGAAGCTCCAGGAGCCTATTTGCAATGGGCACTAGCACGACACCATAAAACGAGTTTCTCTAGGGTATATCAATATGAAGCGCTACCACAAGACGGCACGATGATAGACTTATTGGTTATTATGGGTGGTCCTCAAAGTCCAGATTCCTCTCAACAAGAATATCCTTATTATGATGCGCGAGCTGAAATTGCCTTAATCAGGCAATGTATACATGCTGGAAAAGCCGTTGTTGGGGTTTGTCTAGGATCACAATTGATCGGTGAAGCCCTAGGGGCAACCTACGAACCTAGTCCGGAAAAAGAAATAGGCGTCTTTGGGATCCAACTTACTCAAGACGGTTTGGCAGATCCGAAAGTTGGGCATTTTGGCGAATTTCTACCTGTCGGTCACTGGCATAACGATATGCCTGGACTTAGCGCAGAAAGTCAAGTTCTTGCAGTCAGTGCAGGTTGTCCAAGACAGATCGTGAAGTACACCGATCTGGTTTATGGCTTTCAATGCCATATGGAAATCAATTCGGAAGTTGTCGAACGGTTGATTCAGGCAGAGAAAGATCTTCTACGCAGAAGCAAACAGCATAAATTCGTGCAGACTCCAGATCAAATCCGCGGTTACGACTACACCGAGATGAACAATAAGTTATTTCAGTTTCTCGATCACCTGGAAGTTGCATATCAACATACAAAAAACAATTTTTAGAACGGGTCACAGCAATCCAACCCTAATTCATCAGCCATACACAGCAATCCAACATTACAGCGCATGTACAACGGCGTTGAAAATGACCTACGGCACAGCGCCTGTAGCAGATTTAGCAGATTTTAAGAACGAGTTGTGAAAAAAAACTGTAGATTTAGTTATCAAACAAAACGTCGATGGATCTTACATTTAAGCATTTTTTGAGAACAACCACACTACTAATCTTCAGTCTTATCTTATTTTCATGTTCGGTCAAAAAGAATGATGAAAATCTAATTTGGTATGAAAACCAGGTTATTGAACAGGCAGTACCCGAACAAGATTCTGTTTACAGAATACAGATTGGTATGATGGCTTCTTCTTTTTGGTTGGATAACAAAGGTGACGAGCGGAAAGATCAGTTATCTCTTTTACAAGAAAGTCTGAAGCAACGGAATCTCCTTACTATTGGCGTTGAAAAAGGAACCAATAAAATCATTCGTGTCACTAAATAGCAATAAACAGCTAGTACTCCGTAACGCTAACACGAATGATTTCAACAGTTTTTAATATAAAAACGCGTCTGATCCCAGTTCAAATTATAAATTTTGTCATCCATATCGAGATGGAATCAGGCTATTTTTTCCATTAAGTAAATCTGTGGTGTCTCTTGCAGCTTCTCCTCAACCATTCGCCCAAATGCGAGGATATAAGGTTGCTGGTTATGTGCATCCAGTCCCGTCCGGCTTTCCCAGATTTCATAAAAGATAAACTGATTCTCATCTTCAGCCAGCTGATGCAGATCATACTGTATACAAGCAGCTTCCTTTCGGCTCTCTTCGACCATACGCTGCAATGTATGCATGACCTCGTTTCGAAATGCTGGATTTGCCTTTAAAATAGCCGTTATATAGATCTTCATGATAACTGAGTTTCAAAATAAAATACCTCTTCCAAATATGCTTTATATTCCTTTTCGTAGTTATCCACACGCTCCTGCGTTGCGCCTTTCTCCATATCATGGAAATGAAAACTTCCAATACTTTCCAGTCCTGCAAATTGATTCATCTTATGAAAGCCAAACAGAACACCTTCATCAACAGAATGCTGATCAAAAAACTCACCTTCCATCGTAAAAGCCGTATCTGGCGCGTTCCAACTTGAGGTTACAAAATACTTTTTCCCATGCATCAATCCACCGGTACCATAATTGATTGCAGGGTTCTTACGCGAACGGCCATCACTCCGATAGATTCCATTATTGTGTCCAGCTGTAAACACTTCATCTATATAAAGCTTTAGACGATTAGGCACCTGAAACCACCATACTGGAAAGTGATAAACAATGATATCCGCCCATTTAAAATTTTCAGCTTCGACCATCGCGTCAAACGCATCATTTACATTGGTCACACGGGTTTCAAATCCATTCTTAACCAAAGTTTGCTCCGTCCAATTTGTAATTGTGGTATTAAAAGAGCCACCTGAGTGTGCGAACTCCTGTCCGCCATTGATAATAAATATATTCATCTCTATTATTTTTATTATTGATAACACAAATTTCTATCATTTTTATGAATCACACAAATAATTTAAATTGTATATTTGTATCATTAAAATAATAGATATGAAATGGAACTTAGAATGGCTTCGTACTTTTAAGGCGATTTATGAGACCGGCACACTGTCAGCGGCCGCACAGGAATTATTTATTTCGCAACCTGGCGTGAGTCTACATCTCAACTCCTTGGAAGCCTTTACAGGGCACAAACTATTCGATCGGTCAGCACGCCGGATGGTACCGACAGAGAAAGGAAAAATTTTATATAATTATATTATTGATCCGCTTAAAAAGCTAGAAATAGGCGAACAACATTTTCACAATCGAGCTCTGGATGAACGTATTACCATCAGCGTTGGTATGTGTTTTGAAACCTTTCAATACACTCTTGAGGAGCATATTGCCCAGCTTCCCTTTAACCTCATTATTAAATTCGGCGAATATCCACAGATGCAACAGGATCTGGACAATGGATTACTCGACTTAATTATTACACCGCAAAAAGGCAATCAGCAGAATTTAGTCTATCAGCCCTTTTCGAAAGAGCGTATCGTGCTGATCGCAGGTTGCCAAACAGATACAACAGAATTGGAAGCTTTATTGCATGGCAATAAGATCAAAGAAGCTTCCGAGCTATTAAAAAAACAGCTATGGTACAGCACTGCCGCAGATATGGATCACCTCAGGAATTTCTGGTCAACACATTTTGGCGAACATCCCGATTTCAGCCCCAATTACATTGTACCCAATATCAGTTCCATTATACGCTGTCTCAGCAATAACAAAGGCTTTTCTATTGTTCCTGATTTTTTATGTGCAGAAGCTATTGCTTCCAGCAAAATAAAACTGGTGTGGGAAGGTCAATCTCCGGTTGAGAATACACTTTATTTTGGCACACGCAAGAAAACAATGTACCAAGAGGAAATCAGCAAATTGGAAACATTGCTACAGGAAAAATGGTAGATTTCCCTTACTGATTCAGCATCTTACTCAAAAATTCTGGGGTCACGCCAATATAGGCGGCCACTTGCTTTTGCGGAAGACAGGCTATTAAGCTAGGATAGCGTGTGCAAAATCGTTCATAACGCTCCTTTGCAGTCAAACGCAGATTTTCCATGGCACGGCTCTGGTAATATACCAGGGCGTTTTCTGCCAACACCCTGAAATAGATATTCAATTTTGGGATCTCCGTATACAATCTATTGAGATCTGTTTTTGCGATCATTGCAATTTCAGAATCAAATACAGCATCAACGGCAAGATATCCCGGTTTACCCGTGACTAGACTATACATATCTCCTATCCACCAACCTTCGGGTGCAAACTGCTGAATATATTGATACCCATTTTCATCTACACAATAACTGCGCAGACAACCCGAAACGACAAATAGCGCATAACGGCTCACATCCCCTTCCAACAACAAAAACTGTTTTTTCTTGACCTTTTTTAATTTGACAAAGGAAAAGAAAAGATCCATTTCCTCCATCGTAAGATCAATCTGTTTCAGGATGCTTTCCGCTAATATATGTTGATCCATGCGACAATACGAATTGATATTTAACAAATATAGTTTATCCCAAACCCCGAACCAAAGTTTCTATCAATTGTTTATTGTTTGCAGAAAGTCACCTACATGACCTTCTGCAAGTCAAATACAGTTAGATATTGATCGATGGTCGTCCTGATGCTATGACATGTGCTTCCTTCATTACTTCGGAATACGTCGGATGGGCATAAGAAATCCTGGCCATACTGTCTGCCGTAATTTCATATTCCAGCCCTACGACTGCCTGCGCAATAAGATCTGCAGCCCTTGCTCCCAGCACATGTACACCCAGCAGTTCACCGTAGACCGGATCCGCCAAAACTTTCACAAAGCCCTGAGTGTCCATTCCCGCACGTGCACGGGCATTGGCAGAAAATGGAAAGCTCCCAACAGTATATTTCATTCCCTTCGCGTTGAGTTCCTCTTCGCTGAAACCTACAGATGCGACTTCAGGCCAGGTATATACAACAGCAGGTATTCGATCATAATGTATATACGGTTTTTGCCCATTGATCTGTTCAACAACAAATATTGCCTCCTCCTCCGCTTTATGGGCCAACATCGCCCCACCGATCACATCTCCGATCGCATAAATATTGGAGGCAGCGGTCTCCAACTGATTATTCACCACAATTGTTCCCCTAGCATCCAATTGAACATCCGTATTTTCCAGCCCCAATCCTTCGGTATAAGCTTTGCGACCTACAGCCACCAACACATAGTCTGCCGTTATTTCCCGCTCCTGCCCAGAACGAGTTTTGAACGAGACCTGCGCGCTATCGCCCAAATTTTCTGCTTTATAAACAGCCTGTTGAAGCATTATGCTGATCCCTTCCTTTGATAGGATTCTTTTGAGCCCATCCCCTAGTTCATGATCCATATTTGCCAGGAGATGATCCGCATATTCGATGATCGTAACTTCAACGCCCAATCTATTGAATATAGAGGCCATTTCCACGCCAATCACACCACCACCAATTATAACCATGTTTTTTGGCTGCGTCTTTAGGGATAAAGCCTCTGTTGAAGTGATGATTCTTTCCTTATCAATCACTACCCCAGGAATAGTAGCCGGTTTCGACCCTGTGGCGATAATGATCTTATTGCCCTGAATAAGCTCAGTAACGTTGTCTTTCTTTACAATGCTCAATGTCGAATTATCCACAAAAGACGCTGCACCCTGCATCACCGTTATCTTATTTTTCCGCATAAGAAAGTTGAGTCCCTGCGTATTTTGCATAACCACTTGGTCTTTACGCGCATACAGCCGTCCAAAGTCTACTGACAAACCATCGACCGTAATTCCATGTGCCGCAAAATGATGCATAGCATCGTGATAATGGTGGGTGCTGTCCAAAATAGCCTTTGTCGGAATACAACCAACATTGGTACATGTTCCACCTAATGTATTGTATTTTTCAACCAATACCGTTTTATACCCCAATTGGGCAGCACGAATCGCCGCAACATATCCGCCGGGTCCAGAGCCAATAATGACTAGATCATATTGTTCCATATCTCAAATTATTTTTATACTTAATTCCTATTTATCACGCTAATACCTGCCTTTTTGAGCTACCTACATTCGACACTAAATAATAATACCATTCGGTATATAAATTATCAAAAAAATCCTATAAAAGTTTAATTAAAAAAATTAAAAAATTTTAAATCGAATAACATGATGCAAATATATACAATAAAATACCATTAAGTATATTTTATTATTAGCAAAAAAAAGAAAAGCATGATCACTACATAAGCAGATTGGCAACTCCGATACCTCTCCATAGACAATTGGAATTTATGGCACGAAATGTCTCTAATATTTTATAACTTCACAAGGAATAAGCAATAAAAACATCATTTTGTCGATGAAAGAACATCAATATAAAGCGACTGCCGAATGGACAGGCAATTTAGGAAGTGGTACAGATCATTATAAAAACTATGAACGAAGTCACCAGATCAGCATAAAGGACAAAGTGATTATCCAGGGCTCTTCTGATCCGGCATTTCGCGGGGATCCCAACAAGCACAATCCCGAAGATCTCTTACTTGCGTCCCTATCCTCCTGCCACATGCTATGGTATCTTCATTTCTGTTCGGTCAACAATATTATCGTGGAATCGTATATTGACCATGCCACAGGGACAATGATGGAAGAGGAAAGTGGCAAGGGCTTTTTTAAAGAGGTCATACTTAGCCCCTCAATCCGTGTACAGCGACCAGAAATGATCGCCAAAGCGATAGCCCTCCACAAAAAAGCCAATGAATATTGTTTTATTGCAAATTCAATGAATTTTCCGGTGCTCCATCAACCCCATGTAAGTGCTGAAGCATGATTTTACCTGTTCCCTAAGCGTTCTTGTAGTTCTCTTCTGAAAGTGATCCCAACAGGCAGACTCATATCATTGATCTGCACCATGCCATGTTCATATTTGCTAACCTTGTTGATGGAGGCAATATACGATTTATGGATGCGGACAAATTTGGAAGCAGGCACCTGCGTTAAGATCTGCTGGGTTGTACTGGCAGTAAGATAAGTCTGTGCCGGTGTCACAATTTTTACATAATTACCAAAACTCTGGATAAAATCGATTTGAGAAAGCTTCACCTCAATCAACCGCCCATCCATACGGATACTAATTGTTTTTGGCTCCTCCTCCTGTGGGATTGTACTCTGGTTAAAAGACAGAAAGCGCTGTACAGCTTTAATAAAACGAGGAAAAGATATGGGTTTCAACAAATAGTCCACCACCCCATAGTCGTAGCTTTCCAATGCGTACTCTGAATAGGCTGTTGTCAAGATCGTTTTGGGTGGATTGTCCAACATTTTCAAGAATTCCATTCCAGTAATTTCGGGCATATCAATATCCAGAAAGATCAGGTCAACCCGATTATTGCGCAGATATTCCAGTGCTTCAAAGGCATTATAGCACTGCGCCACCAATTTCAGATCAGCGCTTCTTTCTATATAATTTACCAATACATAATGTGCAGCTGGTTCGTCGTCAACCACAATACAGCGATTTTTCTCCATGGCTAAAGATTTATAACTAAAGACACCTCAAACTCCTCTTTACTTGCATTTGTATTTAATTGATAGCGGTTGGGATAGAGCAATTTTAATCGCGCTATCGTATTTTCCAAACCTATTTTTGCCGAAAAAACATTCCGTTTTTTCACGGGAACTGAATTTCGTACATGCAAATATAAGTTCCCTTTTTCAATCCTGATCGAAATTGCTACGTAACAATCTTCTATACTACAGGTGCCATGTTTAAAAGCATTCTCTACAAATGTGATCAATAGCATCGGCGCAATCTGGTACTTGACACCCTCTTCCCGTTGATAATCAAAGTCAATCTTGGTTCGATAGCCCAGACGTTCGCGTTCCAATTCGATATAACTCGAAATAAAGTCAATCTCATCATCCATTGAAACAAATTCTTTGTCGCTACTTTCCATCTGATAACGTAGCAATTGTGACACCTTGATAATCAATTCAGAGGTACGTTCCGGAAATTTAAGGCTGATACCATAAATGGTGTTTAAGGTATTAAACAAAAAATGGGGGTTCAGCTGTTTTTTCAAATTAGACAATTGTGTCTGATTGGAGAGCAGTTCCCGTCGCGTTTTCAATCGCTGAAAACGATAGAATTCAATAAATTGGATACTGCCCAAAATACAGATCAACGAGCCCAATAATACGCCGACCTGATAATGAAATGTTTTCTGAGCGATACTTTTATACAAAAAACAGTTCTTATAAATAAAGTTTTCCGTTATTTCTTTTAGCACCAAAGCAAACACCAGTAATATTGCTATCGACGATAAAGCATACAATGTGGCTTTATTCTTTTTAAGCAGAAGAGGCAGCAGAAAAAAACGGTTCACCTGCGCATGGATATATAAGATCAAAAAATAGATCACCCCCATCAAGAAGCCTTTCCAACTCAAAATCAGAATCCAGTCATTCAGCGTAAAGAGGATAAACGAGAAAACCAGCAACATGGTTTCCTGTATGATCTTATTTTCCAGAACCTTTCTCATACTCCCTTATTTTGTTAAAAATCTGTTACAAAGTAAAAGTATTAAGTTTATAACCACCGAAAAATAAATGACGAATTACATTGGTCACTTTTAAACGCCATAGATCATTTTAAACGGACTATACAACAACGTTCAGCACTATCTTCGCTTCCATAAAATGATATATAACCTATGCTGAAATTGAATTTAGTGTTGTCATTGGCTGTATCACTTGCGACCTCAACCTCATTTGCACAAAAGCTTACCATCCGTGATGCCGTAGACCAAGGTCTTGCAAATTATGGAATTATTAAGGCAAAGGCGTATTATGTCCAGTCAGCACTACAGACCAACGAACAGGTAAAACGCGACTTCTGGCCTAATTTGACCGTTGCAGCGCAACAAGATTATGGAACCATCAATGGACAGAATGGTCCACTGTATGGATTTGGCGGACTCGGTGTTGCTTCTTCGGGTGCGGCACTTCCGGAGCAAAATTGGAATTCCGCTTTTGGAGCGCTTTATCTTGCCAACATCAATTGGGATATCTACACCTTTGGTCGCAGGAAAGAGCGCATCGAATTGAGTAAAGCGGACAGTAGACGATTGGAAATTGATCTCCAACAAGAACAATTTCAACATAAGATCAAGATTGCCGCAGTCTATCTGAATCTTCTGGCGAGCCAGCGTCTTCAAAAAAATCAACAGAAGAACCTTGACCGCGCTCTGGTATTCTTTAACATCGCGGCCACCAAAGCCAAGAACGGGATTTTGCCCGGTGTCGATTCAACCTTGGCCTCGGCAGAAGTATCCCGCGCGAAGATCAGTTTGAATCAGGCCGGAGAAAATGTGAAGGAGCAAAACAACAAATTAACGGTACTGATGGGGATCAACGCAACAGACCTTCAGATTGACACTGCGCTGGTAACAAAAACACCCACCCAGCTACTGACGACCGACCCGACACTGGTGGACAATAATCCCGTGCTTCAATATTACAAAAGCCGGATTGAAGTTGGTGAACAACAGCTGCGACTGTCAAACAAGGAATATCTGCCCACCTTATCGGCCTTCGGTGTTTTCCAGGCAAGAGGTTCTGGCTTCAAAAGCGATTACACAACAGACCTCCATGCCTTTACAAGAAACTACTGGGATGGTATCCGTCCCAACCGACAAAACTATCTTTTGGGCTTGGGGATCAATTGGAATTTAACCACGATCGCCCGAATCAACAAAAAAATCAGCGCACAACGGCATACCAACGATGCTTTACGGGAGGAATATCAAACCACCGCAGCAGAGTTTGTTGCACAGTTGGATGCCGCCGACGTTAAGATCAGATTAGCACAACAGAGCGATATCGAAGCCCCCCGACAAGTATCAGCGGCCCAACAGGCCTACAATCAAAAGATGGCTATGTACAAAAACGGTCTAGCGACACTTGTGGATGTCACCCAAACCCTATATACACTTAATAGAGCCGAAACAGATCGCGAAATCGTCCATATCAACCTGTGGCAATCACTTTTGCTGAAAGCCGCAGCAGCTGGAGATTTCGATATTTTCAACAAAGAACTATAAATAACACCGCATGAATTTAATACGTTTTGCCTTACGTAAGCCGATATCCATTCTTGTACTGGTCATGGGACTTATTGTATTTGGAATAGGCGCAGTACGCACCATCAAGGTAGACATTTTACCCAAAATGAACCTTCCTGTTATTTATATTGCGCACCCCTTTGGAGGTTATTCTCCAGATCAGATGGAGTCTTATTTTGCTAAAAACTACGTCAATATCCTGCTTTTTGCCAACGGGGTCAAATCCATTGAGACCAAAAACATCCAGGGGCTGACCTTAATGAAGATCTCATACTACGAAGACACCAACATGGCTCAGGCTGCAGCCGAATTGAGTGCATTGGCTAATCGTATCCAGGCCTCCTTTCCTCCGGGATCACAACCGCCCTTTATTATCCGGTTTGACGCGTCTTCACTCCCTGTAGGGCAGCTTGTACTCAGCAGTGATAAACGTTCCAACAACGAACTACAGGATCTAGCCAATGTCTATGTACGGGCTTCTTTTACCTCCATACCGGGATTACTTTCCCCGCCACCATTTGGAGGTAGTCCGCGTACAATCGAAGTCAATGTTGATCCCGATTTGATGCGCAGTCACAACATGACCCCTGATCAGGTCGTCGAAGCGTTAAAACTCAACAATCAAACCGCACCTGCCGGAAATGTCCGTATAAAAGATAAAAACTATATTACCCCCACCAACAACACCATTCGCGATGTGAAGGATTTTGAGAAAATCCCGCTTTTTAAAGGCGGAGTACAAAATCTGTATCTGGGTGATATAGCTACTGTAAAAGATGGTGCCGATGTCACGGCAGGTTATGCACTCGTCAATGGTAAACGATCGGTCTACGTCAGCATTGCCAAAGCCGGTGATGCCTCCACTTGGGAAGTCGTACAAAATCTGAAGGCCGCACTTCCAAAAATACAGAATACCCTTCCCGAGGATGTCAAACTATCCTATGAGTTTGACCAATCCGTCTATGTCATCAACTCCGTCAAAAGTTTGATTACCGAAGGCGCTATCGGAGCAATACTCACCGGTCTGATGGTCTTATTATTTTTGGGCGACCGTAGAGCAGCTTTAATCGTTATTTTAACAATCCCAATCTCTGTTATTTCGGGCGTGCTCTTCCTGAAACTATTTGGACAGACGATCAATCTAATGTCACTGAGTGGATTGGCACTAGCAATCGGCATCCTCGTTGACGAGAGTACAGTCACGATAGAGAATATACACCAACACCTGGATATGGGCAAACCCAAAGCATTGGCAATCTGGGATGCCTGTAAGGAAATTGCCCTACCAAAACTGTTGATTTTATTGTGTATCCTTGCCGTATTTGCGCCTGCATTTACGATGACAGGTATTCCGGGATCCCTATTCTTACCCTTGGCCCTGTCCATTGGATTCTCCATGATTATCTCCTTCCTGCTGTCACAAACTTTTGTACCGATCATGGCCAACTGGCTTATGAAAGATCATCACAAAACCGGTCCACATAAAATAAATCCAAAAGGACTGAATGCAGATGAAATAAAATTTGCCGAAACGGGTCTATCCGTTGAATCCGAACAAGATACCCTGAATCAAAAGAAACTTCTTGTTGAACGGGAAGATTTTAACAACGATGGCAAGATCAGCCTATTTGAACGCTTTAGAAATCAGTTTATGAAAATGATCGACAGATTGTTCAAGCAGAAGAAAATAATCACCGTCGTCTATCTAGGTGGTGCCATAAGCCTTGTACTCGTTTTGCTCAATACGATTGGACAGGACGTATTTCCAAAGGTCAATTCGAGCCAATTTCAGATGCGTCTGCGTGCGGTTGAAGGGACCCGTATCGAACGTACCGAAGAGAAAGCCAAACGCGCGTTGGCCGAACTTGAAAAACTCGTTGGAAAAGAACATATAGGGATCTCCTCCGTGTACATTGGCCAGCACCCCGGGCAGTTCTCTGTATCACCGATCTATCTATTTATGGCTGGGCCTCATGAGGCAGTTTTTCAAATAGCCCTTAAAGATTACGAGCACGATATGGACAGCTTCCGCGATGAATACAGAAAGCGACTCAAGGCCGCTCTTCCAGATGTGCAAGTTTCCTTTGAACCCATCGAACTCACTGATAAAGTCTTGAGCCAAGGTTCACCAACACCGATCGAGGTGCGAATTGCCGGCAAGAACAAAAAAAATAATGAGAAATATGCAGGCAAATTAATCGAAGAACTGAAAGCTATTCCCTATTTCAGGGATGTGCAGCTAGCGCAATCCATCAAATACCCGTCCTATGACATCAATATTGACCGGGTACGTGCCGCTCAGCTAGGTATTGACCTTGCAGAAGTGACCCGATCATTGATCGCAGCAACATCGTCCTCCCGTTATACTGAGAAAAATACCTGGATTGATGAAAAAGCGGGGCTATCCTACAATGTGCAAGTACAGGTTCCCATTGATAAAATGAAAGACGAGAAAGAGATTGGAGAAATTCCATTGTTAAAAAATTCGTCAAGGCCAATACTGAGCGATATTGCAACCATTACGCCATCTTATACTTATGGCGAGAACGACAACCTAGGTGCCATGCCCTACATTTCTGTCACCGCCAATATCGACCATACGGATCTGAAAACAGCCTCCAATGATGTACAACGTAGTATTAAAGCTTTGGGCGAACTTCCACGCGGTCTTTCGGTGGAGCAAATCGGGTTGGGAAAAGTATTAAATGAAACCATGGATAGCCTACAGGCAGGTCTGGCGGTAGCAATTATTGTGATATTTCTGATGCTTTCGGCCAACTTTCAGTCGTTCAAAGTATCCTTGGTTGTTCTCACCACCGTACCAGCAGTTGTCCTTGGATCCTTACTGATGCTCTTAATGACCGGTTCAACACTCAACATGCAATCCTATATGGGTATTATTATGTCTGTGGGTGTATCCATCGCCAATGCGGTACTATTGATCACCAATGCAGAGCATATTCGCAAGCACAATCAAAATGCATTGGCAGCAGCACGTGAAGCAGCTTCCCTGCGTCTACGTCCAATTATTATGACCAGTTTGGCCATGATTGTCGGGATGTTACCAATGGCCATTGGTCATGGTGAAGGTGGTGAACAAGTATCACCATTGGGACGTGCCGTTATCGGAGGCTTACTCTTCTCCACTTTTGCCGTACTGGTGATTTTACCGTTGATATTTGCTTGGGCACAAGAGAAAAGTAGCACCCAATCGATCTCCTTAGATCCAGAAGACGAAGAAAGTAAACATTATATCGCAGCATTAAAACCTTTATCATGAAACACAATCTCCTAAAAATATTATCCGCAGTAGGCCTACTCGCCTACTTAACCGGATGTCAGTCCGCAGCTGAGGAAAACAGCAAAAAAGTGGCAGCGGTAACGGCAAGTCCAGTAATGGAAACATTTGCGCCGTCTAAACAGAAACTAACAAACAAAATGCAGATACCCGGCGAGATCAGTGGATTTCAACAGGTAGAAATTTATGCCAAAGTGAGCAGCTATGTACGGGCATTAAAAGTTGACATTGGCAGTCGGGTTCAGGCCGGACAGCTGTTAGCTGTACTTGAGGCACCAGAATTGAGTTCACAATTGTCGGCTGCAAAATCAAGATTAAAGTCGCAGGAAGCGATTTACATGGCCACTAAAAGTACCTACGATAGACTATTCGAAACCAGTAAAGTTGAGGGTACCGTAGCACGTCTGGATCTCGAAGTCGCTGAAGCAAAAAAGAATGCTGATTTCGCTCAATTTCAGGCAGCAAAATCAGCCTATGCGGAGGTACAGAACCTACTGAACTACCTCGAAATACGCGCACCATTTGATGGCGTTATCGCTACACGTAATGTCAATCAGGGGGCGTATGTCGGACCAGCGGGCAGAGGTTCGGAGATGCCTATCATGACCATCCAGCAACAGAGCAAGCTCCGCTTGGCTGTTGCCGTACCCGAACAATACGCAGGCTTCCTGGCAGCAGATCAACCGCTGCAGTTTACCGTAAAGTCATTGCCGGGTCAACAGTTTTCAGGTAAGATCGCACGCAAATCCGGGGCGCTGGATAGCAGATTCAGATCTGAAAGAGTTGAAATCGACATTACCAATACCAACAACAAACTCATCCCGGGTATGGTTGCTGAGGTCGAGCTGCCCCTGACTTCTCAGGATAGCACCTTTGTTGTCCCCAAAACAGCAGTCTTTACCTCAGGTGAGGGAAGTTTTGTCATCGCCGTTGTAGACAATAAAACAAGTCGTGTTCCGGTACAAAAAGGACGTAGCATTGATGGACAGGTAGAAATATTTGGCAATCTTAATCCTACCATGCGGCTTGTGAGTAAAGCCGATGAAGAGATCGCGGATGGCACCACTGTTAAATAAAAGCAAGGCAGCTGTCCTAAAAATAAAAAGCGAAGCCCATGAGAACTGACCATTGAAAAGAGGCTCTGGGGAATACAAATGAATTAAAAGCCAATGGGGTGTCCAAAAATATCGGACACCCCATTGGCTTTTATTATTTTTAAACGACTATATACCCATAAATTTAAAGGCGTTGGCAGATTTAAATAGTCCATTTGAGATGCCATTAATTGCTACGCTCTGTTTTAAATCCAGTTTCATTGCAGGGGAGCCCTTTTTCAAATCAAATTTAGTAAGATCCACCCATAAAGTTCCCGGAGTCAACACATTCTCAAAATAATAAACTTTATTCTTTTGATCCGCGACTGACCGCCATCGGGTAGAGGAAATATTAGGTTCAGTTTCCGAGCTGATACCAAATGGGACAGAGCAATTACGAATGACACTAAATACACTCGCGACAGCGGTTCGTGTATCCTCCGTTTGTGGTATGGCATTGATATAATACGAAGCACGCACAAAACGATCTGCAGCCCGATTGGTGCCCGGAAGCATAATTGTCCCCGGGATTCCCTGCCAGTATCTGTTTAAAGCCAGCTGTTCCTCAAATACGGGTGAATTTGTCATCACCGTATATGCTGCATTATGGTGAATAACCAATTTTCCATTGATATATTCAAAGATGGCATTGTCACCCGTTGCATCCGAAAGGGATAAGTGTACGGTTGTAAACTTTTCGGTTCCCGGAATATAGTCACTCACAATTACAAAAGGCTCGTCCTGCAACACCTTCACGGCCTCAGCCACCGTCGCAAAATTGTCAAGTACATATTGTGCCCAAGCTGAGATCGCTACGCCTTTTTTTGTTCCCGTGGGATCAAATTTAGGGTAAGTAGACTCAACCAGCCAAAGTACATTAGCGACCAGTCCCTTTTCATTCAGTCCATCCACGGTCGCAATATCCCATGCGCTAGCAATCACACTTCCATATTGTGATGTCCAGGTCAGCGACTGCGGCCCCACTTCACCACTTCTTTGCATACCTCGCGGAAATACCCAAATATTCGCAGCAATATCATCCTTCCAGTCCATGCTACGTGCTGTAATAACCGTTTGACCGGGTCCCTTATAGACCACCCTGGTGCAGGCATTCGTCTCTCCATGCAGGAGGAACACAATTAAAATAATTGAAAAAAGATACTTCATAAAATAGTTGTTTGATATATTTAACAAATACTTAATGATTTTGTTTAAACAAAACTATTAATCAAAAAAACACCATTAAAAGAAATCCCCCTAAACAATTAACATCTTATCCGCTGAAAGATTTTATTTTCTGGAACACCCCTAGGTCTTTTTTTGCTGTAACCTAAGTCTTTTAGTTTTTAACCCTATTTTTTCCTATTTTCAAAATATGTAGCGACGGTGAATTGTTTAACTAAAAAATCAATTGCTAAAGAACATGTTGAAGATCATTAAATCAGGGATGAAACTTGGGCTTATCGTATTTCTGATCCAAAGTACATTGATTTGCATCGATGGGTTGCGTGACAAAAACACCAAAGCGGCTATCGGTATTGTCCTCGGTAATAAAATCAATCCCGACGGTAGTCCCTCGGAGAGACTGCAGGAACGATTAAACAAATGTATCCAGCTATACAGGGCACACCGAATTCAGATGATTCTTGTCAGTGGTGGCTTTGGAAGTATCTATCCATTCAATCAAAAAGAAGTTTGTTTTATCGTCAAAGCAAATTATATTTACGGCACACTAAACCAATCAAATGAAAGAGAAATTTATTGATAGAAAAGACCAACAGGCAAATAAAATATTTGAGAGACGAACATTAGCAAATGACTATCGGACTATTCTTTCCTTGTTAAAACCCGGTTTAGCTATCCTCGATGTCGGCTGTGGTACCGGAACACTGACAAATGAAGCCGCATCACTTATCGCGGACGGAACAGTGATCGGTTTAGACAACACCCAATCTTTTATAGATATAGGGAATCAACAGTACTGTAACAGCGCCAATCTTAGTCTGGTCTGTGATAATATTTTCAGTTATGAGCCCCCACATCAGTTTGACCTGATTATGACTGCAAGAACAGTGCAATGGTTAAGTGATATTCCTGCAGCCTTACAACGGTTCAAATCCTGGTTGAAACCCGGAGGACAGCTTTCGATCCTGGATTATAACCATACCGCAATTGAATGGAACCCAGCACCACCGACCAGTATGCAGGAGTTTTATCATACATTTCTGAAATGGCGTGCCGATGCGGGCATGAACAATCGTGTCGCAGATGAAATTGCCACTTTACTCCAACAACAGGGATTTACAGCCATTGAGACGATCAACGCCGATCAGACCTATACCAAGGGCGATGATCATTTTCAGACCAATCTTGGAATCTGGATCAAAGTTGCCCAGTCGCAACAAATGGTAATAGAGGGATATATTACAGATGAACTGCGTTTAAAAGCCATCGAAGATTACAGCAACTGGATCGAAACAGAAGCGCTATCAATGACGCTCAAAATGAATGAGGTGAGAGCTAAGATTTAATGAATTCAATATGATCCGTATACACCCTATTTTCTTTTCTATTTTCCTGCTACTCTCCACGTTCGATCTGTTTGCGCAATCGAAAGACACGACAATCAGTGTTGGTCAGCATAGCTTACATTTTAATATTACAGCTGGAAAAGGAATTCCCATCATCTTTGAATCAGGAGCTGGAAACGATGCCTCTGTATGGCAACAGATATTGGCCCCACTATCAGCCAGATTAGATGCACCATTAATCACCTACGATCGGGCGGGTTTCGGAAAAAGTGGTATAGATACCGTAAATGTCAATCTATCAACTGAAGTCGCTGATCTAAAAAGGGCGCTGAATAAATTGGGTTATCACGACCAATATTTCTTTGTCGCACATTCCTTTGGCGGTAATTATACGTTGAAATTTGCCGATGAAAACAAGGGGAAGGTACTTGGTGCGGTGATGATAGATATTGTCTCGCCTTATTTTATGACAATGGAGCGTGGAAAATCATTAAAGATTGAATATGCCGACCGACTTCAGGAGATCAAAAAAGAGAGTTTGGGGTTCTATCATTTGACGATGAATTATGAGAATTCAACAGCCATTTTACATGAAGTAGCGCCACATGCAACCATTCCAATGACAATTATTGGTTCAGGCATTACCCCTTTTGAAGAACCCGACAAAAGTAAATTTGTGGCCGCATTAAAAAAGTTTGCAGACGAAAAGGACAACAGAAAGTATATCTTGGAGCCGAACGCACAACATCATATCTTTTACGATAATCCAGCTTTAGTGATCGAAGAAATCCAGTCATTATACAAAAAAACAACCTCAGCAGAATAATTTGATCTGTTTGGAAATAAATTTATTTGTAGCTTAGTATTATTGTCAATGTCCAATCAACACAATATTTTATGAACAATCAAGCCCAGAATGTTATCGATTCACCCAGCAACAATACCGTTTTCATGGTATGGAATTTTCAGGAAAATAAAGAGCTGAAACCGGTGTTTGAACGGATCTGTGCCCTGGTCGTCAATCTGAATAATTCGGCTCAGGTACGTTCTACTGGTATAAAAGCGAGTATCGTCATGGGGATCAGTTATCATGCCTGGAAAAAATTAGCATTACAGGAGCCATTACCAAAAGAATTGATTCCTTTTGAGCCTATCGTAGGTCAAAAACATGTCGCTGTTGCTACCCCAGGTGATCTCCATTTTCATATCCGAGCTGAAGAACAAAGCTATTGTATTGACATGGCAGCCGAAATTTCCGCTGCACTGGCAGTAGCTACTGATTGCAAGGAAGAAATCCACGGTTTTCGTTATTGGGATGGAAGAAGCATTCTAGGTTTTGTCGACGGCACCGAAAACCCGACAGGTGAAGACCGTCCTTTCTTTGGTATTATTGGAGATGAAGATCAAGCCTATAAAGGGGGCAGCTATCTTTTTGTTCAAAAATACATTCATGACATGAACAGCTGGCGAGCCTTACCGGTATCCGAACAGGAAAAAGTTATTGGCCGAAGTAAAACCAATGATATTGAAATGGCGGATGAGGTAAAACCTACAAATTCGCATTCGGCCTTAGCCAATGTAGGCGATGATCTCAAAATCGTCAGGGACAATATGCCTTTTGGTAATATCGCCAATAATCAAATGGGCACCTATTTTATTGCTTATGCCAGTAGATTTAGTACTGTGACACAAATGCTAAAGCGAATGTTTATCGGTGAGCCTGAAGGTAATTACGACCGTATTCTGGACTTTAGTACAGCCAAGAGTGGCACATTATATTTCTGCCCATCTATTGATATGCTGAAAGATTTTGCCGGATAGAGCAATCTTTAGGGCTTAAAGACAATCATTACTACTCAATATATTACGACTATGCAAATCGACGTTATCCAAGTAAACGATAGAAATATCGCTGAAGTAAAAGACACTGCTATCCTCATCAACAATCTCGATGATGGTTTACAGATCATGGTAGACTGTGGCGCACAGGAAGCATACAAAGCAATCTTATACCAAGAAAATATTTCGGCTGATTTTTTTGAACTCAAAACGAAGTTGGCGGGGGAAATTCTTCAAAAATATACGCAGTACGATTTTGACGTTGCTATTGTTGGTGACTTTTCCATTTATAATAGCAAAAGTTTGAATGATTTTATCTACGAAAGTAATAAAGGCCGTAAGATCAACTTTGTTGCTACGCGGGACGAAGCCATTACTAGACTATCAAAGGGTTAACGGTGCAGCTCGATCCATTCAAGGCTGCCTGTCAACCTCCTTTCATAAAAAATAAGCGGCTAATAAAATAGCCGCTTATTTTTTATTCCTGCTGCAACCAATCCTCGTAAGACATTACCCCCAATTCTGGCCTCCCCTCGCCTTCCAATAGGGCAATAAATTCCAATTGATTTCCATCTGGATCGTTAAAGTAAATTGCCAATGCCGGCATCCAGGCAAATACCATTGGTTTTTCTACACCATCTTTCAAAAAATTGTAAGGCTGCAAATCCCTTTCCTTGAGATAGTCTACTGCGTAATTCAAGATATCTTCTTTACTGGCTCTAAAAGCAAAATGCCGCGGTTGAAAATTTGCTTCCTCCTGCCAGAGTCCCAGCATATATTCCTTACCTGTACCGACCCACAAAAAAACGATAGGTCGATTGGGATCACGATGTGCAATCCGCAGACCAAGCACCTTCGTATAAAAATTGACAGACTCCTCCAGATTACGTACCTGGATATGCGTTTCATATAATCCTGCTATCTTCATTGTTTCAATAGTTAAATGTAATCCGGTTTCCATACATCATTCCAAACTTTTGATGGCATGAACCGATATATTTATTCCTCCATGACAATGTAAGTTAAATTTGTATCTCCCAATTGGCAAAATCAGAAATAAGACAGAAAAATGATTATTTGGAGTCCAACTTTTGATTTAATAGAAAAACAACCTTATCTTGTGTAGAAGACACATTAGCCATGTACAACACACTAGAATTAAAAAAATACACAGCCGAAGATTTCGCTCTTTTTAGAGAACTTACCAAAGACGATGAGATCATGAAATATATTTCAGGCAAGGGATTGACAGCTGAGCAGGCCGAGAAAAAATTCGCTTCAATTCTCGAAATCAATACAGATCCATTATTGGGCTATTTTATGGTGATAGATTCCGATAGCCAATTATTTTTGGGCGACTGCAAATTGGTCAACTATAGAAAAGATCCAACCGTCTTTGAGATCGGTTATTTGCTTAAACAGGAGTTTTGGCGTAAAGGTCTCGGTACCAAAATCTGTGAATCTCTGCTAGCCATGGCCAAAAGCATCGACGCCAATAAGGACGTGATCGGCATCATTGACCCAGATAATGCTGCCTCCAGACAATTACTGACAAAGTTTGGGTTTCAAAGCTACTTTGTTGGTATAGAAGATGAGGTTGCTACAGAAAAGCTTATTTTAAAACGCACATAACCTATTTTATCCAACCGAAAGAATAAGGTCTATTGCACATGACAATCCCCCCTATGAAGTTTAGTATCAAGATCAATCCAAATACACACGACAGCCTACAAGACACTTTATCTTTCTTTGGTGTAGATTGCAATCGCCCTTACTACATCTCATCCGGCAATCCCCTTTTCGAATACCCCAGAAATTCCTTCCGTATTGATTTTTACGCCATTTGCATTTGCACGGCCGGAACGATTACAGTAGAAATTGATAATCAAGAATATACACTAGCACAGCATAGCCTACTTGTTTCAGCTCCTTCCACTATCATCAAATTTACAGCGGTCAGCAAGGATTTCAGAATGAAACTACTTTTCTTTGACAAGTTGTTTCTGCTTAAAAACATTGCCAACCCATTTTTTATAGAAAAACTGGGACTATTCAACAATGCAACATTCGCAATTATACCCGAGGCAGAAAAACTCGTCGGAAAATTATTAAGGCTCCTCGAATATTTAAGCGAGGTGACCCTCAGGGCGACACGTTTTACCCCCGACATTATTCGCACCATTATATTTAACCTGCTGCTAGAAATAGCCGATGTGCTCGCCGTGGAGGACCAACATGCAGTTGAAACAATTCAGGAGGCCAATAGCCTCTACTTTAAGTTTACGGATCTGGTACAGCAACACTGCAGCCAATCCAAAGATGTGAAATATTACGCCGATCGGTTATTTATTTCAAACAAATACCTGATTAGTATTGTTAAGAAGGCATCTGGAAAGACGCCACATGAAATCATAGACGAAAATTTGCTCAAAGAAGCGTATGCCCTACTCGGAAATCCGGAGAAGACCATTTCCGACATCGCCTACGCCATAGGCTTCAATTCGATCTCTGCATTTGGCCGTTTTTTCAAAAAGTACTCCATGTTATCGCCTTCTGAATATCGAAAAAGACAAAATATGTAAAAAAAGGAAATTCGGTAGAACAATAGCGAATTTGAGGGCATAAATGATCTAAGGAGTATAGCTAACTTTACTCAAGAATTAAAAACAATAAGAATCATGAAAGAAATCACCTCAAAATTCGACAAAGTATTAAATGCATCTGCTGAATATGGAAATGTAAATCATGAACCGGATTCAAGCACAGAACAACAACGCAATACGCCCAAAAAGGCCATGCCTTTTTCAGATCAGATAGGAAATTACCAACGCAATAAAGGTATACCGAACAAATCCTACAAGGACAGCAAAATCTATATTGTCGGTAGCGGGATTGCGGGTATGTCCGCAGCATACTATTTCATTCGTGATGGACATGTCCCCGCAGAAAATATCACCTTCCTGGAGCAGTTACATATCGAAGGCGGATCCTTGGATGGTGCCGGTAATGCGAAAGATGGTTATGTCATCCGTGGTGGACGTGAAATGGACATGACTTATGAAAATCTATGGGATATGTTTCAGGATATTCCAGCATTGGAAATGCCAGCTCCTTACAGTGTGCTTGACGAATATAGATTGATCAACGACAACGATTCCAACTATTCAAAAGCACGGCTTATCCACAATCTTGGTGAAATCAAAGATTTTAGCAAATTTGGGTTGGCCAAAAAAGATCAACTTGCAATCATCAAACTCCTGTTGAAAAAGAAAGAAGAATTGGATGACCTGACGATTGAAGATTATTTCAGCGAATCTTTTCTAAGCAGTAATTTTTGGACCTTTTGGCGCACCATGTTCGCCTTTGAAAACTGGCATAGTTTATTGGAATTAAAGCTGTACATGCATCGCTTCCTTCATGCAATTGATGGATTAAACGACCTTTCTTCCCTTGTATTTCCTAAATACAATCAATATGACACCTTTGTCACCCCATTACGCAAGGTGTTACAAGACAAAGGTATTAAGATCCAGTTCAATGTGCTGGTCAAAGATCTTGACATCCAGAGCAATACTGAAGGAAAAACCGTTGAAGGCATCATTACCGAACAAAATGGCAAGGAAGTACGCATTCCACTTGGTCCAAATGACTTTGTGATTGTCACGACCGGCTCAATGACTGAAGACACCTTCTATGGTGATAATACCAATGCACCGATCATCGGTATCGACAATAGCACAAGCGGACAAAGTGCCGGCTGGAAACTCTGGAAGAATTTGGCTGCTAAATCAGCTTTTTTCGGTAAACCAGAAAAATTCTGCAGCAACATTGAAAAGTCAGCCTGGGAATCTGCTACCCTGACCTGTAAACCCTCGGCTTTGATTGAAAAATTAAAGGGCTATTCGGTCAATGACCCCTATTCAGGAAAAACAGTCACCGGCGGTATTATCACAATTACAGACTCCAACTGGTTGATGAGCTTTACCTGTAACAGACAGCCACACTTCCCCGGCCAGCCCGACGATGTCCTTGTACTTTGGGTTTATGCCCTATTTATGGACAAACAAGGAAATTATATTAAAAAGACTATGCCCGAATGTACCGGAGATGAAATTTTGGCCGAACTATGTCATCATCTCGGAATCATTGATCAATTGGATGATGTCATCAAAAATACGATCGTCCGCACGACATTTATGCCCTATATCACCTCTATGTTTATGCCTCGTGCTAAAGGCGATCGCCCAAGAGTAGTTCCAAACGGCTGTAAAAATCTAGGTCTCGTTGGACAGTTCGTCGAAACCAACAACGATGTGGTATTTACCATGGAAAGCTCCGTCAGAACGGCACGTATAGCTGTGTACGAACTCTTGAATCTCAACAAGCAAGTACCTGATATCAATCCTTTACAATATGATATCCGTCATTTGTTGAAGGCCGCACGGACGCTCAATGATGATAAGCCGTTCATAGGCGAAGGACTATTGCGTAAAATTCTGAAGGGGTCCTATTTTGAACATATTCTTCCCGGAGGAGATGAAGAAAGTGAAGATCACGAATCATTTTTGGCCGAGCAGTTCGGTAAATTCAAAGATTGGTTAAAAGGAATTAAAGGATAGTTAGCCTCCTGGACAGGAAACAATTAAGTTTTATAAAAAAGAATAACATGAATTTTAAAAATATAACGATTGCAGGAAGTGGGGTGTTAGGCTATCAGATTGCTTTTCAGACCGCCTTCCATGGGTATCAGGTGACTGTGTACGATATCAATGAGGAAGTGCTCGAAAAGGCTAAATCCAAATTTGGGATGCTGGAGAAAGCTTTCCGACAAGATCTCCATGCAACAGATGAACAGCTGGAAGCGACATTCAAACGTTTATCCTATACATCGGATTTAGCGCAAGCAGTACAAGACAGTGACTTATTGATTGAAGCTGTCCCCGAAAATCCGGCCATTAAAATTGCTTTCTATAAGGAGCTCGCAAAGGTCGCCCCCGAGAAGACCATTTTTGCGACCAACTCTTCGACCCTGCTGCCCAGTCAGTTTGCGCAGGATACGGAAAGACCATCAAAATTTCTGTCCCTGCATTTTGCAAATGAAATCTGGAAACATAATACAGCAGAGATCATGGGGCATCCCGGCACAGATCCCCAGATATTCGATGCAGTAGTTGATTTTGCGAAGTCAATCGGCATGGTGGCCCTTCCATTGAATAAAGAACAACCGGGTTATATCGTCAACTCCTTGTTGGTCCCTTTACTTTCGGCCGCTACAGACCTCTTGGTCAATGAAGTGGCAGACGTGGAGACGATAGATAAAACTTGGATGGTGGCAACAGGAGCACCTACAGGACCATTCGGCATCTTAGATATCGTCGGGATCACCACCGCATACAACATCAACAAGATGTCCGCCGAGGCGACAAAAGACCCTCTAAAAATAAAGACTGTAGCGTACCTCAAGGAACATTTTATTGATAAGAATAAATTGGGGGTTGCGACCGGAGAAGGGTTTTATACTTACCCCAATCCAGCCTATCAAGCTCCGGGCTTTTTGAAATAGCAGGCACTTTAACAGCCTTAATAGCAGATCGCCTATCCCTTCAAAAAGGATAGGCGGTCTTGCTTTTTCAGCAAGAAGACAGGTTAATTCGCATATATCGCATTGAGCCAGCCAAAAACCGATTCATTTTGTCCACTTTCATCCATTGGTTTACGCAGTTTCATCTCCTCCAACAGGGCGTCAAATGCTTCTGCAATCCGAAGATCATCACGATTGCTAAATAAGGTGACAACAAGCTCTTTTCGTTTGTCTAAATAAACGATATTATGGAAGCCCGTTGATTCACCAGAATGGAAGAATACCGTATTTTGATCGAAAGGATAGATAAACCAGCCCAAATTGTAGGAAACGCCATCTTTTACCTGAAAGCGCTCTTTTTCCAACAAATCCCGTATACCGGCCTGCTGAAAACGCTTATGAAGTAAAAAATTGGCCCATTGATGATATTCGATTGCCGATAAGTAGGCACCTCCATCGCCTTGCGTGGCACTGGTCACACTCTGATCTGCAAACACAAAGGCATCCTCCTTAGGATGATAGCCCAAAGCCCGATTGGGGATGTCCGCATCAGCCGTATAGATGGTTCCTTCCACAATACCATTCGGCTGAAATAAATTCTTTTTCACAAAAGTTGTAAATGATTCCTTCGCCACCTGTTCCACAATCAATGCCAGTAGGCAATAACCTGTATTACTATATCTGAATTGGCTCCCTATTGGGAAATAGAGCGTATCTGTCTGCCGGATATACTCCAGTACATCCTGATCTGACACTTGTGCTGTTCGATCTTCGGGTATCAATGCCTCATAGTCCATGATCCCCGATCGGTGCTGGAGTAATTGAGCAACGGTTATACCCCGCAGAGCCATCGGTAAATTATTAAAAAAAAGTCCTAATTGATCCGTTGGATGTAATTTCCCCTGGTCAAATAAGCTACAAATCGCCTGCGCTGTCACCTGCTTACTGACAGAAGCCATCCGAAAATGGGTCTTTTCCGTGATCTTTTGATTCGTTTTCAAATCTGCCATTCCTACTGCATATTGGTAACGGATCTCTCCGTGCTGACTGATTGCGACAACGATTCCCGGTTCATTTCCATTGGGATAATAGTTGGACAGGGTTTTATCGAATAAGGACTTATTGATTTTTTGTCCCATCGCACCGCATGTTACACACATAAAAAATAAGACGAGTTTTAGGTTCTTGATGTTAAAGTGCTGCATTTCTATTTGTTTTTATGTCAAAAACATCGTTTTAACAGGTTTCAATTTACCCATTTTTTAGGCAATACTCAAATCTCCGTTTTAAGTTCCTACTTTTTCCAGTTTTCTATTTTTTCTTTTAAATTTGCCATCCACCTTTATCTCAAAAGGTTTTTGTTAGGACAGCAGCCTATCCTGCTGTTTCATTTGCTTAAATCACAACAACTATGTTATTTATTTACAGTATCTACGACTTTGTACTAGCCGAAAAGACGGTGACAACGACCTTAAAGAATGAAAGTTCAGTCCGAACTTTTACTTTACAGATTATTACGCCTGCACGTAAATTCCTTGGCCTTCCCTTTGGTGGTGGTCTTGTCAAGATCTCACGGTTATATGATGAACGCGGCCAACTCATTCATGCCCGCAATTACTCCGACGAACTAAAAGCAGAGATCAAAACTTATAAAAAGGGATATCCGATCGCTTATTTTCAGTTATGGAAAGGTTTTATTTTCGTATTTGCGGCTATCTTGATCTGGGCCGCCATTTATGGCGTAAAAAACAAAATCGCTGGCCAACAACGTAAAAATGAAAAGGAAAAATTATTCAGTAATCTACAGCATCTGGAAGCCGGCCAACTGTATGGTGTAACGTTTTTTACCAACAGCAGCGGTGGGAATATTAACGGATTACCTTCGGGCTGGATAAAAATTAATAAGATTGTCGCTGACACGATATTCATTCAACGTTCCAAACAACTTGAAACAAGTAAAGCGCTTTTTGAGATGGACAATATCAGTTCCATCAAACCGAAATCCGAAACAGATTGGGAAGAAAAAATAGAGCGGATGAACTATAAACTATTTCTGGAACAACTCAAAGAACCAAATAAAAAAGGAGTGGACCTGCTTTATATCGGTCCTGATCACGATAACTATTCCGGCGTGATCTTCACCATCAAAGGCAGCGAATAATACAGGCATTCATCCAGTCTTCTGAACAACATCTATTCTCAGAAGATTGGATAAACTTTTTCCATAATTACAGTAATTTCTTGAGCTCCCGATTGAGGCTCCTGACCGAAATACCGAGGTAAGCAGCCATATCTTCTTTCTTTATCGCAATATCCTGTTGGGATTGGATTTCCAATAAACGGTGTAAACTATGCTCCAGACTGTATAACTGCTGGTAAGATGCCCGGCTCGAAGTATGCACAATACGTTGCGCCATCACATCCAGCAACATATTGCTCCAGGTAATGTCCCTTTCCAATAGCTCCCTAAAATACGCTTTGGAAAATGCATAGACCATCACATCGGTCATGGCCTGTATGCTACATAGACTGGAAATATGACGAATGCTTTCGATCTCCCCAACGATTTCCCCGACCGAAAGAAATTCCACGATATACTCCTTGTCATTGGCCTCGGTAAAATAACACTTGATTATTCCTTCACTGATAACCATGACCTTGGTGGATGCTGTACCCTGATCATATAAGTTTTGCCCCTTGGTATACTTTCTCAGCACGATATCATCCTGACGCGATTGCTGCGCGTAAAGTGTTGTTGTGCGATCCAAAAATGAGTGATTTGTTCTTAACATAAAGATCCGGGACAAATGTCCTTTTAATAATGATTTCCTTTTGAGAAATTAGCTTTATAAAAATACAAAAGTAGATTTAAAAACAGCATGAATTATTCAAGACGAGTCTTCTATACGAGCGGGTATTGTTAAACATGAATAACCGATCGGAGCGAGCTCATGAAGACCATTGAAAACAATTGATGAACAACTAATGATACAAATGAACAGTAAGATAACAACCATCGCTTTTGATGCCGACGATACCCTCTGGGCCAATGAATCCTATTTTCAGGAAGCAGAAAGACAATTTTGCCTGCTTTTGGAAAACTACCTTCCACAACATACCGTCTCGCAGGAGCTCTTCGCTACCGAGATGAAGAATCTGCACCTATATGGTTATGGGATCAAAGGTTTTATGTTGTGTATGATTGAGACCGCCAATCGAATTTCGGAAAACACGCTGCACGTTGAGATCATTAATCAAATTATAGCGATCGGACATGAGCTCTTGCAGAAGCCCATTGAATTGCTACCGGGGGTGACCGAAACGCTGACACAGCTAAAGGGAAATTACAGACTGGTCGTTGCAACCAAGGGTGACCTCTTGGATCAAGAGCGGAAATTAAAAAATTCCGGATTGGAAGACTATTTTCACCACATCGAAATCATGAGCGATAAAAAAGAAAAAGACTATCGTAAATTGCTCAAGCATCTGGATTGCACACCTGATCGCTTTATGATGTTAGGCAATTCCCTCAAATCCGATATCCTGCCAGTACTCGAGCTCGGTGGTTTTGGTGTTCATATCCCCTATCATGTGACTTGGACACATGAACAGCATGAAGTTAATTTAGAACACGAACGCTTTATTGCCCTTCAACGAGTCGATGAGATCCTGACGCATTTGGGCTAAAGATATTTGAACAGCATAAGCTAGCACATTGTCTACAAAACGCTAGCTTATGTTGTTTGACCCTTAATAGGTCATCTGCTCGTCCATTTCATATTTCATACCCGGATAATTGAGTATACGTCGCATCAATGCCATCTGACCGCAGAGATAATCCTGCCGTCCAATGCACATCCCTATAAAATTAAGTTTGTTCTCCTCGACAAAAGGAACGTTCATATCAATTTTGAAAATCTCCGCCAATTGCGCATCGTCAACTTCCAGCAGACGCTGATATACTTTGGGCGAAATGGCATAGAAACTATCTTTTAATTCTTTTAAACTTGGGTAGTTAAACTGTTCATCCAATGTTTTACCCATAAAAAATAAGTCATGATAGGGATCTTCCTCCTGAAGGCCCAAAATGTATGCGATTCCATAACGTACGTTGACGAAGTTACCGGCCATCCAGACAATGTGGTTGGTCTGCCCGTTGATACGTTGACGTGCATGTTCCTCGGAAATACCGTCCAAAACATTGATAAAACTTTGACTGTGCATCCGATACGCAGGAATAATGACTTCTAATTTTGCTGATTTTGGTTTATCCATTGCTCATTGATCTATAGGTGCCAGGCACCTGGTTATTCATCAAAGTTAACTGATTTAGAGCACGATACTCTTGTCGTATGGCAAGAATATGAACTTATCGAAAAGAGAATCCGTTAAATAGCGAAACCAAGGTAAATTTGATAACTTTGTCCTGTACCATCCATACGCTTTGGTCGAAGTCAATATTGAGGTTGGGTATTAATGAATAATCTTTCACTGTTGTATGAAAATTCTTTTAGTTGAAGATGATGTCCGTGTCGCAGGACTAATAAAACGCGGGCTGGATGAAAACGAATTTCAGACCGACATTGCCTATGATGGTATTTCAGGAAAGAAAATGGCCCTACAGCACGATTTCGACCTGATCATTACCGATATTGTATTACCCAAGATGGATGGGCTTGATCTCTGCAAGGAGATCCGTCATATTAAACCCGACCTGCCCATCATCATGCTTACCGCGCTCGGTACCACAGACGACAAAATCGAGGGTTTTGATGCTGGAGCGGACGATTATCTGGTCAAACCTTTCGAAATGCGGGAGCTATTGGCGCGGATACGGGTGCTGCTCAAACGCTATCAGAAACAGGAAAGCACAACAGGAACCATCCTGCGCTACGCGGATCTGGAAATGAATCTGCATACCAAAAATGTCAGACGCAACAATACCGATATCAGTCTGACACCCAAAGAATTCAAACTACTCCACTACCTGCTACTGCACCCCGAACGTGTATTATCTAGAATGGAGATTGCCGAAAAAGTCTGGGAAACCCATTTCGATACCGGCACTAATTTTATTGATGTCTATATCAATTACCTCCGAAAAAAAGTAGACAAGGATTTTGATAAAAAATATATCCATACCAAATCCGGGATGGGCTTTATTTTAAAACAGGACTAATGCAGATCAGAACGCGAATCACCATACTGTTTACAGTCGTCACAGCGACCATCTTGATGGTATTTGCCTGCACAGTCTATTATTCGGCCGTAGAGAATCGGGAGAATGAATTTTATGCCCTGCTAAAAAAAGAAGCCTACACCAAAGCAAATCTATTTTTAAATGCACAGGTAGACAAAAAAATACTGGAAGATATCTACCACAATAACCGAAAAATTCTCAACGAGGTTGAAGTAGCCATCTATGACACCAGTTTTAAGCTATTGTACCATGATGCCGTAGACATTGATTTCGTCAAGGAGACGCCGGCTATGTTGCGGGATATTGTCAAAAAAAAGGAAATTGGCTTTTATCAGGACAAATGGCAGGTGATCGGCATTACCTATTCGTACAAAAACGCGAATTTCATCATCACCGCTGCCGCTTATGATCAGTATGGTTACAATAAACTTCAAAATCTGTTATCGACCATCATTATTGTTTTTATTTTTGCGGTATTTTTAAGCTATGCCGCCGGAATATTTTTCTCAAGAAAAGTATTCCGTCCGATTCAGGCAATGACACTAAAAGTCAAAAACATATCGGCCAATAGCCTAGATGCAAGACTTCAGAACACGGGCAATAAAGATGAGCTATCCGAACTGGCAAACACCTTTAACGATATGCTGAACCGTCTTGAAAACTCCTTTGATGGCCAAAAGCACTTTGTCTCCAATATTTCCCACGAACTGCGTACGCCTTTGGCTGCGATGATTACCGAACTCGAAATTTCCGCGAATAAAGACCGAAGCACCGCTGAATATAAGGTTATCATTGACAACACGCTAAACGACGCCCAGAAACTTAAAAAACTGTTTAATAGTCTACTGGATTTTGCCAAGGCGAGTTACGATAGTTCGGAGATTTCCTTCAAAGCACTACGTGTCGATGAAATCCTGCTTGATGCCTGCCAGCAGGTCTTGCAGGCCAATCCCGATTATAAGCTCGACATTTTCATTGATCCCGCTATGGAAGACGAGCAGATGATTTCGATTGTTGGCAATGAATACTTGCTCAAGGTCGCTTTTGTGAATTTAATTGAAAATGCCTGTAAATTTTCCGGCAACCAAAAATGTTCCATAGCGATTAAATCAAGTGGAACGTCTATACAGCTGGAATTTAAAGATGACGGCATAGGCATCGATCCTCAGGATCTTGAACGCATATTCACCCCTTTCTATCGAGGCAACAACAAAGCCTACAGTGAAGGGAATGGCATCGGTCTCTCGCTGACCAAAAAGATTATTCTACTGCATCAAGGCGAAGTCCTTGTCCGTTCAACAAAACATATCGGCAGCGTCTTTCAGGTTAACCTCCCCCATTCATCAGCACGCTAATAAAATTCTAATATTTTTCTAAAGCCTCTCTAACGGCCTTTCAGCAAAGGCATGGATAGCTTTGCACCATAATTTTTTAGAAACAGAAACGCCGATCATCAACCGCCCATTCGTTGAACAGTCCTTGAATGGGTAGAAGATTGCCTTTAGAAAAAAAACAATGGTTAACCGCGCTATCAAAATTCCTATCCGCCCCCTTAAATCTATGGGTTGGATCACTGTCTTCACGATCATGCAAGCATGCAATCCACAGTCAACAGTGCCTACAGAAGATTCTGCTGCCCTGCATTTCGCAGGTGATACCCTGACGATCAACGCACATGCGCCACTGCTGTCCAAGATCAAGTGTACTACCGTCATCCAGCAACCACATCAGTTGAAGTTCAACACTGCTGCCATGGTCAAAATCATTCCCAATAGTTATGTTGAAATCCCCATGCCCTTTGCGGGGCGGGTTGTCAGATCCTATGTGAGCCTTGGGCAGAAAGTAGCTGTCAATACAGCGTTATTTTCGATCAGTTCTTCCGATTATTTCGAAGCACAACGGGTCTACCTCGACGCCAAGCAGACCTATACTCTGGCGGCAAGTGTCTTAAAACGGCAAAAAGATTTGCTTAGTCATGGTGTCGGCATTCAAAAGGAACTTGAGGAAGCCGAAACCAATTTTGCCATCAGCAACACAACGCTCAATAATGCAGCAGCTGCCTTAAAAATATATGACAACAACCCTTCACAGACCATACTTGGCCAGCCTCTGCTCGTCCGTTCACCCATCCATGGTGAAATCCTCAGCAATACCATTGTCCTTGGCCAATACAATAAAGAAGACGCTCCAGCTTTACTCCGTATTGCCGAACTATCGAAAGTATGGGTTTCAGCCTACATCAAAGAAAAAGACCTCGGTGTCATAGATCAGATCGGCAGTGTCGAAATACGCATTGACAGCCAGCCCTCAAAAAGACTACAAGGAAAAATTGTCCATATCAATCAGTTTGTCGACGAAGCAAACCGCAATATCGAAGTGCTGGTTGAATGCGACAATAAAGATCGGCTGCTCAAACCCGGTATGTATGTCAATACGCAATTTGAACAGGTAGCTACTGCCAGTATATTTATTCCCGCGAAAGCTGTACTCCAATTTAATGATAAAAGCTTTGTCTGGGTACAGCTAGCTCCCCACACATTTATGAGGCGATATGTACAGACCGGTGTCACCGAAAATGAGCAGATTCAGATTATACAGGGTCTATCCAACGGTGAACAGATCATTAGCGAGGGCGCATTTTATCTGCTAGCAAGCAACTAAATCTTTATCCAAAAATCATATTACAATGAAACAACTTGTTAGCCATATCATCGCCAAGAGATGGGGTATTGCCGCTGCTTTTCTGCTTATCACATTTTTCGGTTATTATGCATGGAAACAGCTTTCAGTTGAAGCTTATCCTGATATCGCAGACGTATCGTCACAAATTGTCACTCAGGTGCCGGGCCTGGCCGCCGAGGAAATGGAGCAACAGATAACAATTCCCATTGAACAGGCCATCAATGGTTTGCCCGGAATGGAAGTCATGCGTAGCAAAACCACCTTTGGACTATCCATGGTCACCATCGTGTTTAAAGACGGTGTTGACGACTACTGGGCCAGGGCCCGCATACAGGAACGCCTTGCAGATCTGAGTCTCCCCTATGGGGCGTTACCAGGCTTAGATCCACTCACCTCGCCGACGGGTGAAATCTTTCGTTATATTCTCGAAAGCAATACCCAAGATCTACGGAAATTGACCGAACTCCAAAACTTTGTCATTATCCCTAAAATCAAACAGGTGGCGGGAGTAGCCGATGTAACCAATTTTGGAGGCATCACGACGCAGTTTCAGGTGGAGCTGGATCCTAAAAAACTCGATCAATATGAAGTTTCCCTAGGGGAAGTGACTGCAAAGATAGAGGCTAACAATACCAATGCCGGCGGAAGCATGATGAATCGGGGCGACCAATCGTATGTGATCCGGGGCATCGGCCTTGTCAAATCATTGGATGACCTCGGCAATATTGTTGTCAAATCGGTCAATGGAAATCGCATCTACATGCGGGATCTGGGTCAGGTAAAACTTGGCAATCTTGCCCGCAAAGGAGCCTTAGGCTACAGCGACAAACGGGGAGCTAATTATTCCGATAATATTGAAGGGATTGTCCTGTTGTTAAAGCATGAAAATCCCTCCACCGTACTCGCAGGTGTAAATGCTGCCGTCGATGAGCTTAACAGTAAAATCCTCCCCAAAGATGTCAAAATACACGTCGTCTTAGATCGCACGAGCTTGGTCGATAATACCCTGCATACGGTATCCAAAACACTGCTCGAAGGTATGGTACTGGTTATCCTAGTACTCATCCTTTTTCTGGGTAGTTGGCGCGGTGCTCTATTGGTTGCCATCACCATTCCACTCTCGCTGTTGATTGCCTTTATACTGATGCATTTTACGGATATACCCGCCAATCTATTATCCCTGGGGGCAATAGATTTCGGAATTATCGTGGATGGTGCCATTGTTATGCTCGAGACCATTCTGAAAAAAAGGGAAGAAAAACCCGACGCTCCATTGGTCGAGCAGACCTTGACAACTAAAATTGCTGAAGTGGCCAAGCCAATTTTCTTTGCTACCATCATTATTATCACGGCCTATCTGCCTCTTTTTGCTTTCGAACGGGTAGAAAAGAAACTGTTTACGCCGATGGCCTATACCGTAGGTTATGCACTATTGGGGGCTCTAGCTGTATCCTTACTATTGATTCCCGGACTGGCTTACCTCATCTACCGCAAGCCACAAAAAGTTTATCACAATAGATGGCTGGAAAAATTAACGGTACTTTACCATCAGCGGATCAAAAAAATAATGCTGCGCCCCAAACGAGTGTTTGTTCCCATCGGTCTTGTTCTTTTAGCGACAGGACTGCTGACAGCATCTGTGGGTAAAGATTTTTTGCCTACGCTCGACGAAGGTTCGATCTGGTTACAGGTCTCCCTCCCTCCGGGCATCACTGTAGAGAAATCCAAAGAAATGAGCGATAGCCTACGTGCACGTACCCTGAAATACGAGGAGATCTCCTATGTCATGGTACAGGCCGGACGTAATGATGATGGTACCGACGCCTGGACCCCTTCACACTTTGAAGTCAGTGTGGGTTTGAAGCCTTACAAAACATGGAAATGGGGCAAAACCAAAGCAGACCTTATCAATGAGCTGGCCGCAGAATATGCCCAGATGCCCGGCTATAATGTGGCATTTTCCCAACCGATGATCGATGGCGTCATGGACAAAATCGCGGGAGCACATAGCGAACTCGTCGTCAAACTTTTTGGAGATGATCTAAAAGAAACCAGGCGTGTTGCCGAAGACCTCGTGACCACACTTAAAGGAGTGGAAGGTGCTGTTGACCTGGCCATTGATCAGGAGCCACCACTCCCACAGTTACAGATCATCGTTGACCGAGACAAAATTGCACAATATGGATTGAATATTTCGGATGTCACCGATCTGATCCAAATCGCCATTGGAGGCAAAGCTGTCTCACAGGTCTATCAGGGGATAAAAGTATACGATATCACCTGTCAGTATGCTGAGAACGAGCGAAACTCGCCTGAAAAAATTGGCAATCTGATGTTGTATCCTGATAATGGCACACGCATACCCTTGTCGCAGGTCGCCACGATCAAACTCAATACCGGAGAAAGTACCATTTCACGCGAGCGCAATAGCCGCCAGCTGACCGTCAGATTGAATGTCCGCGGGCAAGATCTAGGCACTTTCCTGACCAAAGCGCAGCAAGCAATCGCACAAAAACTGAAATACGATCAACAGAAAATCAGACTGCAATGGGGTGGTCAATTTGAAAACCAGCATCGCGCCTACAGCCGACTGGCGGTCATCGTCCCACTGACACTAGCGATTATATTTATCCTGCTGTATAGCACCTTCGGTTCTTTTGGACAGGCTGGATTGCTTATTGGTATCGTACCACTAGCACTCTTTGGTGGAATGCTTGCGCTCAATCTACGGGGCATGACCCTAAATGTATCTTCAGCAGTGGGTTTTATAGCGCTTTTTGGTGTTGCCATACAAAATGGTGTATTGATGCTTTCGCAGTTCAATGTGCTACGAAAAAATGGCATGCCCTTAAAAAAAGCTGTCATTGAAGGCGCTTTCAGTCGATTCCGCCCTGTACTGATGACCGCTACGGTGGCCATACTTGGTCTTCTTCCAGCATCATTGGCGACAGGTATCGGATCAGATGTTCAGCGGCCACTGGCCACCGTGATCGTCTATGGTTTACTCTTTTCTACCCTGCTGACACTGTTTATGCTTCCACCCTTGTATTATCTGATGGAGCGGAGACAGCAAAAAGGTGGGGTCGGATCATCAACCGATCAAATACAAGGGGAGACAAATTCCTAAAATCAAAACCGTACGCTGATTAAAGCAGCTGTACTGCTTTAATCAGAATGACTAAAATAAAATTCCGATGAAAACACAGATCAAACTTCTTCTTTTCCTTTTACTTCCACTTGGAAATGTAGCGGCACAAACGATAGATTCGACTTTTCTACAAAAAAAACTGGATTACAGCAGCTTTATCGCCCAGGTTGGGAAGAACAACCTCGGTTACGCCGCTGAAAAGTTCAACCTTTCAATCGCTGAGGCTAATATCATCAGTGCCAGTATCTTCCCCGATCCTGAATTCACCCTAGGACTCTTTGACAATAGCGAAAGAAGCAAACAACTCGGGCGGGGTTATACCGCCGGATTGAGCTGGACGGTAGAATTGGGGGCAAAACGGCAGGCACGTCGTCAGGTTGCAAAAGATGAGGCTGAAACCACCCGTCTCCTACTCGGAGATTATTTCCGAAATCTACGTGCCGATGCCACCCTTGCTTTTTTATCAGCAAGGTACAACCAGCAACTGGTAGCAACCTACCACAGTTCCTATCAACAACTCGCTCAGCTTGCCAGCTCAGACAGTATACGTTATCAACTGGGTGCTATTCCACAAATAGACTTCCGACAGTCAAAATTGGAAGCAGCCCATATGCGCAATACGCTATCGGCGGCCGAAGCGACAGCCAATTACTCCCTAGCGGGGTTATCACTGCTTATGGGAGATAAGAGCCCGGTTCTTTGGCTCCCACAGGGATCTGATGTTTCTTTTGATCGCAACTTTTTATTAAGTACACTTATTTCAACCGCAGTACGAGAACGTGCTGATCTTAAGGCTGCGCTACAGAACAAGCAGCTCTCCCATAGTCTGCTCCAGCTGGCAAAGGCAAACCGTATCCTAGATCTCGGTATTTCCATCGGCTTTACCTCCAATGGTGAGGCCAGAAATGAAACCGCCCCGACACCACAGTTTAATGCCATCAATGCCGGTCTAGCCATACCACTAAAATTTTCCAATTTTAATAAAGGGGGGCTGAAATCTGCTCAGTTCAAAATTGAGCAAGACGAATTGATCTATCAAGATGCAGCACTACGCATCCAGACTGAGGTGAATCAAGCTTATATGCAATATAAAGCCACTCAAAAACAGGTACAGCAATTTAATAATACGATGCTACTCGAGGCAAAAGCAATCCTGGAAGGAAAGATCTACAGTTACAATCGGGGCGAAACCGCCCTGCTGGAAGTGATCAACGCACAACGCTCCTACAATGAAACCCAGCTGGCTTATGATGAAGCACGCTACAATTATGCAGTCGCATTGGTGGAATTACAACGTGCCGCAGCCATTTGGGATATTGATCAATTGTGACGCCGTTATACCGGTGAAATCTGATTCTTTTTAAGCTTCTTATACATACTTTTCAAGGAAGGGGAAATCAGTATCAGCAGCAAGATGCTGATACTGATTATGGACATCAATTCATAGTAGTCCATACCATACCGGACGAAAGACTGTATATTAACCCGCTCGCTGATGAGCTTCAATCCCGCGGTATGCTCCTTGTAATGCAATCCATGTTGCAATACCCTGTGAGATTCCCGCTGAATATAGTCTTCAAATATCAGATTGCTTGACTGCAGCTGATCTCGAAAAACCTCCCGGTGCTGGGCATGTTCAAATAATTTAAAGAAATTCTGCAGACCAATACTACTGGTATAGCCAAGGTAACGGACAGCCAAACAAGCTGCCGCCGCTGAGGCTCCCAAATGAGGACGTACACTTGCAATCACAAATAAGATTGTCGGAACCATAATCAGACCAACACACAGTCCATGCAATATCAATGGTAGCCAAAAATGATCTTCATTGCCCTCACTTTCAAATGAAAAAAACATATATTGATGAAAGACCAACAGGCAACAATAACCAACAATCCAGATCCATTTCACTGTGCGTCGTTTTAATAACCAGTAAAAGGATAGCATAACACCACATACAATCCCGAGAATATTAAACCATTGGATATAGGATAGGTGAATGGGATCCAAGCGGATGACCTGTAGAAAATACTGATTGGAGATCGCCAGCGAAAACCGTTCAATATACATCATATACAAGACCAGGATTCCAAGCAGGAATTTCCGATTTCCAAAGATGGACAACTCGATATAAACACGTTTAATTGCTTTCTGTCTAATCATAAACAGGCCTAGACATAAAATTCCACCGATCAGTACGGTCAGCATGGAGGTATCCGAAAACCAATAAAGTTCCTGTCCATAGACCATCAGATAACCGAAACTTATAACAATGAAACTGTAAAGGATAAAACTGGCCCAGTCCAAGGAAAATAAAGGGTACGGTCGATTATGTCGGATGGGTTTCATTGTGACGATGATCAGCAGTAGCCCCGGCACAAAAGATAAGGCAGCATAGAGATAAAGTTCATCAAAGTTAAATGAATCAATGAATTCCGCTGTCACAAAGGTATTGAAAGGCGAACTACAGAGCAGCATACAAAAAAATATGGCATAACTTCCCTCCTTGGCCCTTTCGGTTTTTAGGCGGGAAAATATCATGGATATAGAGAGGTTGACAGCCGATGCGAACAGCATACCCTGAAAAAAGCGTAAGCCATATATCCAACTAATCTCGTTGATGCGATACATCAGGTAACAATTGAGCAGCTGTAAGAGATTGAAAATGACATAGTACTGCTTGACAGGGAAATACTGAAAAAAGCGTCGTTCCAGGACATAGAATCCGACAAATCCCGCGTAGAAAAGAATAATGAGGAATTGGACATCACTGGGCTGTGCACCGTAGAAACCAGCAGTGACATTGACATTGGCACCGGGCAGAAAAAACAAGACCATACTAGGCATCAATCCGCTGAATAAAATCAGCTTAATCAGCCATTCAGGTACCCAGTCTTTGAAAATCCCTTTCACTGTTATTGATTTTTTGAGACCGAAACATTGACGTTCATTCCTGAGAGTAATTTTGCAGCTCCCTTACCCCTATCCAGTTCAATACGAACCGGAACGCGCTGTACGATCTTCACAAAATTGCCGGTCGCATTATCTGGTGGGAGTAGCGAAAAAGAGGAACCTGTTGCCGGGGAAATAGAAATTATCTTTCCATAGAATGTTTCATCCGGGTAAGCATCCGCAACAACCTCTACACGCCCACCAAGGTGGAGATAACGCAATTGCGTTTCCTTAAAGTTGGCTGTCACCCAAGTTGGTGTCTCTGCATTGACAATAAATCCCAGCACCTCGCCAGGATTTACCATCTGTCCCTTTTCAATGCTACGTTTCCCTACCCGACCATCATAGGGAGCCCGGATTACGGTATATCCCACATCAAGATGCTTTCGGTTTGCTGCAGCCGACAACCGTGCTTTCTCTGCGTTAATCACCCCTTTTTTCACATCAACATCATTCACCCGATCCCGCGAGGCCTCCAACTTATGCTGCAATGCGGCGAGCTCACTTTTGTACACCTCCAGTGTGGCTTTAATATCTTCCAGTTGCTGCGCCGTAGCAGATTTTTCATCAAACAGAAACTTATAGCGATCGTATTCCAGTTGCTGTTTCGTCACCCGCGCTTCGGCAGCAGCAATGGATTTTTCCAACGATTCGTGTTCGGCCTGCAATATTTCCTTTTGGCTGCCCAGCACGTTGATTTCTGCATTTTCTTTGTTTATCGAAGCCGAAGCTTGCTCTGCTTCAAATTTGTACTCCCGATTGTCGATAAGCAGTAAGGTATCGCCGCGCTTGACCGATTGATGATCTTTAAAGTGAACCGAAACAATGTAACCGCCCACACGGGAGATGATGGGATTAATATACTGGGTCACTTGGGCATCATTGGTATAGGTATAGCGTATGCGCAGCCAAAGTATCCTTCCGCCCCATAGTAAAAGTGCTAACAAAGCAATCCCAGCCAACCAATTGGTGATTCTGGTCAATTGTACATCGGTCATTGACCGGCCTGATTTAGGTTTCATTAGATAGTCCCCTTCAAAAATTCAATAAAATAATAATGTTTCTGTACCGCGATTCGGGCGGATTCCAGATCAAAGTTTGTCTTGAGGCATTGCATATCTGCATCCAATAGATCCGTAATCAGTGCCGAAGACTTGAAATACCTATTTTTTATAATACGGGCATTTTCTTTGGCCAGCGTTAGATTTTTTTGGCAGACAGCCTGTTGTTCCAGCGCTAGATTATAATCTAAATAAGCCTGCAACAGTTCATTTTCCACCACTTCCTCCTCATGGTGGTGTTTGACCTCCTCTCGCTTTAAAGCAACCTGAGCTCCCCGGACAATATTTTTATTGAGGTACAATGCGGATATTGGGATGTTCAATTTAAGTCCTACGATATTTAAATTGTACCAGCTCCCATTATATGGATATAGAAATACCTGTGGATTCGCAAAAGTAAATGTATTGGTCAGGCCTAGTTCGGGCAGGTAGTTTGACTTCGCCTGTTTGATACTCAGTTTTTTCAACGCAACTTCCTGTTCGGATTTCAGCAGTACAAAAGCTTGATGTTTGGCAACAGCAACGATTTCCGCATAGTTCAGCGGATGACTTTCCATCGTGGCATACATCGGGATAATTTCTTGTCGTATATCGGCGATGAGTTGCAATTTTTGGTTGATGATCTTGATATCATTAGCGATCTGTACCAGCAGCAGTTCACGCTTGGACAATTCGAGGGAAATCCTTAAGACATCACTATGCAGCACAACACCGGCTGTATAACGGTGTTCGATCTCTTTCAATTGTGTCCGCTGATCTTTGATATCCTGCTCGATCAGCAATTTGTTGCGATAGGCTAAATCCAGATCCAGAAACAAGTTACAGATCTCCAGCTTAATCTGCGCCGTGGAACTTTTCCAATCAATATTGGCCAGTTCCATTTCGAGTTTTTTTGATTCGATTTTCATAAGATCCCGATGACCGTTGTAGAGATTCAAGTAGAAATCGAGTCCGGTATCATACAGGTAATGGATAACATTGTGTTGTGATGGTTTGGCAAATATTCCTTTATCGTAGACAGGCATATTGCTCGCATAACTGGCGGAAGCCCTGATACTGATTTTCGGCAGCAATTCCATCCGTTGCTGCTGTACGGCGATCACCTTTTCCTGAAGTTGCAAATGTGACTGTTCAATGTATTTACTGTTTTGCAGCGACTTACTGATCAAATCAGCCAGCGAGATACGTAGCGAGTCCTGGGCCTGCGTTTCTAAAACCGAGCATACGAGCACCGCAATAGTGCTTATTACTTTTGTCCAATGCGACGAAAAAAAGTTCAATGTCTTTCTGTTATTTTTTTGCGTTGCAAACTTAGATACTAATTGGAAAATGCATTTCTTCACAAACGCCAATATGTTATGTAAAAAAGACATTTTTCAATCAATTTTAAACAAAAGGACAAAATCCGCCAAAACCCATCCCAAGGTATCCTTGGTATCACCCTCCTCTAACGGCAATTCTCCTCATGCCAATTGGCTAAAAAACAGCGCAACAGCGCCAGGTTTGCATGCAAATACAAGATCTAACAGAAAATTCTTCGAAATAATTTAGCTGGGGAGTTTTTGTTATTACAGGATCTTCTCCTGATAGTTCCATTTTGGGAAAATGGAGGCTTAAAACTGTATGAAATTTATTTTCAACAAATAAAAATACATATTTTATACAGAATACAATGACCGCGGGTCAGACAGCTCAACAAAAAAATAGAAGATTCCTTATAGGGAATCTTCTATTGCGTTCCAGAGTTCAATACGCTTTTGAAGCGCTTCTTTACTTACTATTTTCATTTCTTCCCACTTCTCATCATCCTCTTTGGCTAGATCAGAGATCATCTGCATTGCCAAAGGACCATGCTCATCACCGTCCAGATCAATATGACGTTGGAAATAATAGATAAAATTATCCAAGCTCGATTCTGGGAAGTTGGTTTTTAGCTCCTGCAAAATAGAGGTAAACATACCTGGGATAAGATCCTCACGTCCGAATGTAAAAGCTGCGGCAATTTTATGTACCTGTCCCTCTTCGATCAGTTCAAAAGTAAAATTCAGAAAATCTTTAATTCGTTTGTCCAAAGTTGTCAAAGCAATGGCATCGAAAATACTTTTGGATTTCTTGGCATGGACAATAAATTTATTGATCAGGTGCAGATCTGCTCCCATTTCACTCATTGCGTCCAGATACATTTCAAAATGGCTCAAACGGCGACCATCGATATATTCGTCAGATTCTTCCGCTAATACAATTTCGTTGATCAGATAGCGTGTCGATGGATGCTCGCTCGCAAACCAAGGTAAAGTCGTACAGGTCAATTTAATCTGCAAAGCTTTTAGTAAAGACATAAAATCCCATACAGCGTACACATGCCCTTCGGTAAAAGAACGTAGATTCCTGATCGTTTTGATTTTACGATACAAAGGGTGTTGCAATAATACTTCGCGTTCGGCAGCTATGTATTCGTTAATTTCCGCAATTCTATTCATGGCGCAAAAGTATTGTCTTATCTCTGTTTTTTAAAGTATTTTCAATGAGATTACAGTAACATGATAAATTATCTATCCAGTTATCCACTTCATAACCAAATCACAAACAACAGCCCGCCCCAGCTTTTTGACCTCCCCAGTCCTGTTGTTAACGCTCATTTACAGTTAAAAACAAAAATATTTTTTATTATAAAAAATAATCCACTATATTTGTAGAGTATTCAGAATTGCATGATGCAATACCAACCGAGTGTAGGCACCGCGGTGGTAAATTAATACGGGTTTCGACCAAAATAAACGTCGCAGAACGATTATTTTCCCAAAAAGATCTGGATACAGTTTATGGTTTAATCCTTTAAATTTTTAAATTGTATGGCTACTACAACAAATCTTTACCAACACTTACTGGAAAAATTCAGTTATTATTCAACAGATGAACTGATACAGCTCAACAATGACACGATTTTGGGTCAAGGCTGGGGATCGGCTAAAGCTACCTTTAGAACAGCTTTGATCAGTACGTTCTCCAAAAGAGGACTGGATCTTTCCAACATCATTTCCAAGGAAGACGGTTTTACCTCGGTGAAGCATGTCCCGGTACGTTTGGAACACAATGTCCTGATTCCTTTACAGTAATCGTTATCGGCAAAAAAAGCGCGCATCGAAAGGACTTCGTGCGCGCTGCTGTGGTTGGTTTAGGAAATTGCCGATCAAAAGAAGGCGATAATCTTATTATTTGTAATTTGGATTCTGAATTAACACACCTGCGCTCTTTTCAATTTCTGTTTGTGGTAATGGCCAGCGGTAAAATTTGTCTTCAAAATGATAGGGCACTTTACTGTCTTTGACCGCATTGAGTACTTCACCTGCGATATGCCAACGGATCAGGTCGTAATGCCGTAGTCCTTCGAAAGCAAGTTCTACCCTCCTTTCGTGGCGGATACGTTCGCGCATTTTTTCCTTGGTATAACCGGCAGGGAACCCGGGCATCTGGACGCGGCTCCTCAGGGTTTTCATGGCATCGTAAACCGATTGATCTGGCCCGGCGATTTCATTTTGTGCTTCGGCATACATCAATAACACCTCCCCAAACCGTAATACAACCGCATCCTGTTGGCTCAATGTTGAAAAGCCAAAAGGTAAGTTGGCCGGATCCAGAAATTTCAGCACCCCATAACCTGTAGGCCGCGGATTGGACGGTGTATGGATCTTACCGCCACCAAAGTCGGGATGATCCACAAAAAGTGTTTTGCTCAAGCGCGGATCCCTATCTTTGAAGGGATTGGCTCGGTCAGTCAACGGTGATTCACCAAAAGGTAGACCATCTTTGCATTCATAGGTATCCACGAGGTTTTGTAAAGGTGAAGCAGCGATCCAGTCGCCTAGGTACATGTCCCAGGGGGCTGTATTATTCGGTGCCAGAAAATTGACCGAAAAGATAATCTCGGTATTGTTCTTCTGTGTTGCATCGCGAAAGACATTTTCAAAAGCCGTACTCAGGGTATACTCTTTCATGACATCGGTGCATAAGTCTTTTACCTCTTTCAAGATTGCTAAATCTGGCACCCCTTTGTCACCATAAGCCGCAAACAATAAAACTCGTGCTTTCAAGGTTTTTGCTGAACTTGCGGTCGCATGTCCCCCATTATTGAAATAAGGTTTAGCCGCTAAGTTGGCGATCCCAAAATCCAGATCAGCCCGAATCTGTTTTAGAATATTCTCCGCACTTTCCTTTGGCTGACGCTGATCCTCCAGACTGAGGGGAGTCAGCACAAGCGGCACCTCACCATAAATACTGTACAATTGGAAATAAACAAAAGCACGGATAAAGCGGGCTTCGGCTTCCATATTTTTCTTCTCTGCATCGTTCATATCGGAGCCGTTATAACCCTGAAGCTTCACGATCAGGCGATTGGCACGTCCTATTCCCACATAAGCATCGTTATAAATACCGGTTTCGTAGCCCCCTGTGGTCGGATTTAAATTCCCACCTACGATTTCATTGACGCTACCTGAATTGAACTGATTGTAGCCATTGTCGGTCAGACAGTCCCGAAAAGGCATCCCATAGGAGAACGTCTCGCTCTGCAGCGAGGCATATACACCGGCCAATGCATTATCAAAATCCGATTTTTTGCTAAAATAGTTATCCGAAGCAATCTGATCCAAAGGATTGAGGTCCAAGGCACTGTTACAGGAACCAAAAAATAGACCGGATAGCATCAACGCTGTTATAAATTTCTTTTTCATAGCACTTAAAAATTAACTTGTACACCAAATGAATAAATCTTGTTTTGTGGATACTGCACCACATCACCATTTCCATAGCGTTCAGGATCCAATCCCTTAAATTTGGTCGCAGTAAGGAGGTTATCACCCGAAAAGTAAACCCGTAGGCGGTCAATTTTATATTTTTTCAATAGCCCTTCAGGTAAAGTGTATCCTAACACAAGATTTTTCAACCTGAAGTATGAAGCTTCCTGTATAAAATAGCTGGAAGCACGGCTGAATTTCTCCGGAGCACTCCAACCCCAATAAATACGGGGCATCGTTGTCGAAGGGTTTTCAGGTGTCCAACGGTCTAACCAGTCTTTTGTCGGCGGACTACCCTGTACAAATGGGGTTACGCCCCAGCCCGAAACATAGGATTTGACACCATATACCCCTTGTAATAGAGCCGAAAAGTCAAAGCCCTTAAAACTTGCACTTAGATTAAAACTATAGTTCAGCTTTGGATCCACACCGGAAATAATTGTTCTGTCGTTCGCATCTATTTTTCCGTCCCCATTGACATCCCGATACTTAAGATCTCCTGGCAGTGTATTATCATTAAACTGCTTAGGCGACCCCGCTATTTCAGCATCGGATTGAAATATGCCGATGACTTCGTAGGTATAAAAGCTGTCCATCGCATAGCCATTTTTCTTGATCGTATAGCCGCCGATTTCAGGCTCGCCAAATTTCACCAGCTTGTTTTTGAAACGATCGAGGTTTGCACCTAGCTGATAACGTAACCCTTCCAATGCCCCAGTAGTAATCTGATTACGATAAGTAATGCCCAATTCAACACCTTTATTCTCGACAATCCCATCATTTACGTAAGGAGCACCCAAACCAACGATTGCAGTAATCTGTGACTGCCTTAGAATATCGGTCGTTCTCTTTTTATACCAGTCAAAGGTGATATCTAAATTTTTAAACAGACTTAAGTCCAACCCCACATCGGTCATCGTTGTTGTTTCCCATTTAATAATCGGGTTGTTTAATGCCTGTTGAGCAACACCGGAATTTAGCGTACTATTGTCAAAAGAATAATTTCCGGTAAGTCCCAATACTGGCTGATACGGATAGTTACCGGTGTTCTGATTTCCGAGTTGGCCCCAGGATCCACGGATCTTCAAATTATCCAGCCAACCGGAAGCGAATTCCTTGACAAACGATTCTTCAGATACACGCCAGCCTGCAGAGAAAGAAGGAAACGCTGCCCAACGGTTTTTACCGTAAAACTTCGAACTACCGTCGTAACGCATATTGGCTTCCAAGAGGTATTTCCCTTGATAATCATAGTTCAATCGGCCGAAATACGAGATCAGCGCCCATTGGTTGGCTGTTCCGTTTGCCCGTTGAATATCCGATCCACCGGCATTTAATTCTGTTAGTGTATCGTCGACAAAATTCTGTCGGAAGCCCTGGAGGTAGGTATACTTGCTTTTTTCAATGCTATATCCGGCCTGAGCCTTGAGGTGGTGTGCTCCAAACGCGCGATCATAGTTCAGGTAAGTAAATAAATTGGTGTATATTGTTTGCTGATCCTGATCCGTAAGGCCCTTTCCAAGATCCAGTGTTGTTCCGAGCGTACCTGTATGGTAGTAATATTCATCCAACGTTGATTTATAATCCTTGTACTTGTCCATATTGAAGTTATAGGCACCTTTGGTATACCAAGAAAGACCTTTAAACAGCTGAACCTCCATCCAGGCCTGTAGATTGGCAGCATAGTCATCGGTATTGTACGTGAATTTCCGATCCAATACAGCCATTGGGTTTTTATTGTTGTACTCCCAGTCGTAAGCTTTGTAAGTATATCGCCCGCTACCATCCGGCAAAAATGGGCCATAGGTTGGCGCCTGCGACATTGCCGACAGGAACAGGTCTTTGGATCCCCCTGGAATAGATTCGGTATGTCCTGTTTTGAGCAAGATATTTGTTCCGAATTTAATACCCTCCGAGATTTTTGTCGTCAGATTGAGGCGGGCGGAATAACGGTCGTAGTTAAAACCTTTGATCATTCCATCCTGATTGACGTAGCCCAAACCAACATTAAAGGTTGTCTTCTCATTTCCGCCCTGGATACCGAGATTATGGGTATAAGTCGGTTTAGTTTGGAAAATAAGCCCCAGCCAGTCCGTATTTGGATATTTTACAAGATCGTTGCTATTGCGATAGGCCGCGATCACATCGGCGGGATATAGGCCATCGTTGAGATTGGAATTCTTACGCGCTTCGTTGTATAATTCCATATACTGCGCCGAATTGGTGATCAGATCAAACATTTTCGTAGGCTTATAGATACCCACATTTCCGTCATACTGAACCGTTGTCTTTCCCGATTTCCCTTGTTTTGTCGTGATCAGAATAACGCCATTGGCTGCACGCGAACCGTAGATTGCTGCGGAGGCTGCATCTTTTAGTACGCTGACATTTTCGATATCATTGGGATTGACGTCGGAGAATTTGCCCTGCACACCATCAATGAGCACCAGGGGATCCGATCCGGCACCGCTAAAGGTGCCCTTGCCCCGAATACGGATGGATACGCCTTCATTGCCCGGTTCTCCCGAGCCCTGATTGATTTGTACGCCCGGGATTGCCCCCTGCAGCATGGAAGCCGTATTGACAACGGGCCGTTTGATCATATCTTTGCCACTCACTGTAGCCACAGCACCGGTTAGGTTTACTTTCTTTTGCGTACCGTAACCGACCACAACGACCTCTTCCAAACTCGACGAAGCGTCATTCAGCTGCACATTCACGGTTCCCTCATTAGCAGCAACAGACATTTCCCTGGTTTCAAATCCCAGTGAAGAGAACGTCAGTACAGCAGTTCCACCCGTCAGGCTGAGCTCGAATTGCCCCTGCTGATCCGTTTGTGTTTCCTGCGTTGTATTTTTGACCCGTACTGTCACACCGGGTAGCGGGCGCCCTGTATTGTCCAGCACTTTTCCTTTTATTGTACGCTGTTGACCTATCCTATCGAGGACAGTGGAAGGGGCTTTTTCTGTTGGGGCAAAACGACGGTCTGTCGTCCTTAGTGATGCTGCTGAGCCCGTGTAGGGTACAGCTATCGAAAGACAGAGTGCCATTATACTGGCCTCAGGACCGAAGGACAGGCCCTTGATCAAAGGCCATTGTCTTGTCTTTTCTGTTTTCATATTTACTTTTTTTGTTTATAAGGTGCTTTTATCTTGAAATTTTTGACACAAAGCATCCCCTATCATGCAAAAAATTGCATGATCCAATTCGGTTGAGGACGCTATGTTTTGTTATTTTTCTTTTGTACGATAGGCGATCCAGTTATGATCTATACATACGTTAAGTTGTTGTGATTTGGGTGAATAAATCTGATAGTTCAGTATCTTACCATCTTTCCATTCCATATCTAGCGTGTGATTTCCCTTGATGCGCATACCCCTCACCCGGCCTTCTTTTTTCCAGGCCTGAGGAACCGCCGGTAGAAGATACACCGTATCCTGATGGGACTGCACCAGCATCTCGGCGATACCCGCTGCTCCACCAAAATTACCATCGATCTGAAATGGGGGCCCTGCTGTTAGCAAATTGGCGTAAACACCACCACCGGCGCCATAATTGATATGTGTATCGACACGTGGAGTCATGAGTTGCCGAAATAATTTATAAGCCCGCTCGCCTTCATGCAATCTGGTCCAAAACAGTAGTTTATGGGCAATGGCCCAACTCGGTCCATCATCCCCCCGTACATCCAGGCTTTTTTTAGCGGCAAGCTGCCAGTCTGGATGTTCATCATAACGGATCAGATAGCCCGGATACAAGCCATACAAATGCGAGATATGCCGATGCTGCGGATCCACCTCTTCATAATCTTCGATCCATTCCATGATACGGCCATCTTTGGCTAGCTGCACCGCTGGTGCTAAGCGTTTCAGTTGCGCCGCAACCTTCGTTAAAAAAGGATCCGATTGATTGCCCAATAATCCCGCTGCATGAATGATATTTTCAAATAATTCGCGTACGATCTGATTATCTATTGTTGGCCCCATCGTGACGTTTGCCTGCTGCCCATTAGGGAGCTTGAAGGAATTTTCGGGAGATACAGAAGGCGAAGTCAACAGCCAGCCCTTGGTTGGGTGTTCGGTCAGGGCACTGGAGTAAAACTGTGCTGCCCCATAGAGAATCGGGTATATCCGCCGTAGATAGCCCATATCTTCAGTATAGAGGTAATGTTCCCAGAGGTTATTGCAGAGCCAGCCCGAGCCCGCATTGGCAATTCCCCAGGAAGCAGACTCTCCCGGTTCGGTATAGCCCCATACATTGGTGATCACATGGGCTACCCAGCCCGGTGCATTATAGTACGCTTTCGCGGTCTTTGCTCCCGGGGCCATAAGGCCTTCCACAAGACCCACCAAGGGTTCATTGAGCTCCCCCAGATTAGCCGCCCCGAGGTGCCAATGGTTCATCTGCACATTGATATCCAGGTGGTAGTCCCCATTCCAGGGCGTCTGAATCTGATTTGCCCATAAGCCCTGTAAGTTTGGTGGTAGCAAGCCTAAACGCGTACTGCTGATACTCAGGTAGCGACCATACTGATAGAATAGCGCCGCTAATCCTGGATCCTGATCCGGTTCTTTACCGAAAGCCACCAAACGCTGATCGGTCGGTAAGTCATCTTTCGACTGCCCCAATCGGAGCGACAAACGGTTGAACTTTGCCAAATAGTTTTGCAGATGTTCAGCATACTGCTGGCTATAGGATTTTTTCAAAGCCCTTGTTAGCGTTTCAGCTGTCGTACGCTCAAAATCCTTACCTTTAAAATCAGTATCTGTTGACACGTAAATTAGCACTTCGTCAGCCTGTTGAATAACAATAGATTGTCCTTTTACCAGCTGTTTTCCTCCTTTTATCTGCGCGCGGACACGTGTTTTGAACTGCATTCCTTTACCATCTACACCATTGTCCAATTGTCCTACCAAAACAAGCTCGCCATCCTCGGTCTTGGAAGTAGCCCTTTCGGGACGTTCAATCTTGATTTCCAGGCTAATCTGTCCTTTTTTGCTGCTCTGTAAACGAATAACGCCCAGGTCATCAGCAAAGCTTGTCCAATATTCGCGGCTATACCTGACGCCTTTGAGCTCATAGCTTGTTTTTGCCATCGCCTTATTGAGGTCCAGTTCCCGGCGATAGTTCTGCACTGCGGTGAGATCCGTTTCTCCGTCAAATGCAAGCATCAGATTGCCGAGTACTTGATAACAGCCCCATTGCTTGCCGCCCGATCCCGGGCCTTTGCAGATAAAATGCTGGTCTATCAGACGCTGAGCAAGGTCGTTTTTCCCGTTTTTGATCAGATTTCGAATACTATCCAAATACCTGCTGGCCTCATAATTATTGGCATCCTGAGGACTTCCCGACCATAGGGTGATATCATTGAGTACAATATGGTCATTCTTCAATCCACCATCGGGCATCATGCCAATTTTTCCATTGCCCAGGGGTAAGGTCTCCTCCCATTGTTTTGCCGGCTGCCGATACCAAAGTTTGCCCCCCTGCACTTGCCCAAATAAGTTGCCCGAAAAAAAGAAAACCACAAGCGTGCAGAGTAACTTACCTTTCCGAAGATTTATTTTTGATGATCTACTCATGTGGTTTTAGTTTTTTGTCCAGTCATCGGTTCGGAAGGGAGATCCAGGTACACCGGCTTCGTTGTATAAAATCAGGTCTGGGTTATCCGCCCAGCCATAACGCACTGCGACGGGTGATGGTACTTCTTTGGCAGATACGATCAGCTTATTTCCGACCTGTTTGACTTCTGCAGGATAAAAGACCTGATCGGCACCAGCAATTGTGAAACTACCGCTACGTTTATCCGCTTCTTTCAGCACAAGCTTTTTGCCCATAGGGTTAAAGCTAAGTTCCATTTCTGCAGCTTTTGTCGTCCAATGCTCAAGAACAGGGCCCGAATAAGGGATCTTCTTACCATACAGCTGCGCTGTTGCGATCCAGCCAAGCCTTCTACCGACATCCTGCTTGTTTTTCGGATGGATATCCTGTGCATCGCCGATATCTGCAATGACTGCCATACCTGTATAAGGCAATTTGAGTGTTTGGCGCTGCGCTTCCCGTAATCTCGCCCAGGAAGAAGGCTGCGGTGTTAAACTTTTCGCTTTAAAGTTGGCCAGTTGAACAAAATAAAAAGGCATCTTTTCATTGTTCCACTGCTGGCGCCAGTCCTGAATCAGTGCGGGCAGCAGTTGCTGATAAGGAGCGTCTTTTGAATCCGCGTTACTTTCACCCTGGTACCAAATGGCACCTTTTATTTTAAAATCCACAAAAGGCTTAACCATAGCATTATAGAGCACAGTAGGTCTATTGGGACCCTCCATCGCATTAGGTTTTGCCGGCAGCTTCGCCAGATCATAACCAACTTTGCATTTCCAGTCTCCAACGAGAGATAGCTGTTCGCCATTTGGTCCTTCCAGTCGCGGCTGTTCTGTACCGCCATATATTCCGCCATCGCCGGCTCCATCAAATACGCGAACGGCGATATGCAATAGGCTGCCATTATTGGCCGTTGCAGGAATGGTATACTTCCGAATCTGATCATAACCGACAGTTTCGCCCACCTTTGTACCATTGACATAGGTTATGTCGTTGTCATCAATTGCTCCCAAAATCAACTTGAGGGGTTTACCTTGCCAATGTGCCGGTAGTGCAACGTCTTTGCCAAAATAAACGACACCATCCATTCCCGGAAACAGGTTCCTGTCAAAAAAACTAGGAATTGTAATCGTGAACCAGGTACTCTTATCCAGTTGTGGTGCAAACCACTCGCCCTGCGTTGCTGTCTTCACCTGATCCTGCTGTTCGGCGACGCGATTCCATTCAGCCAGATCTTTCGCATAGATTTCCTGTGCATCCGGACGTTGGATTTTCTCAATGGCTGCCGTATAGGTTGAAAAAGGTGAAAGTGCCTCCCGGCTCATCCAGGCTTCAATGATTGTTCCGCCCCAGGAGGAATGGATCAGGCCAATGGGAATGCCTGTTTTCTCGTAGATCTCACGTGCAAAAAAATAGGCTGTCGCCGAAAACTCCGGAATACTTTGTGGCGTCACCGGATTCCATCCACCGGATTCCACCTGCACTGCTGTGGTAGGTTGATTGGCGGTTGCTTTTGGAATCTGCAAAATACGAATATTAGGGAAGTTGGCTGCTTTGATTTCCTGCTCAAAGTTGTCGATCTTGCCCCAGCCCGCCAGGGGCATTTCCATATTTGACTGTCCTGAACAAAACCAGACTTCACCGATCAGAATATTCTTTAGGATCAATTGATCACCATCGTTGATGGTAATTTGGTAGGGTCCACCGTATTTCGGCGTCTCCAGATAGACTTGCCAGCCTCCTTGCTGATCGACCTCAACCTGATAGCTCTTGTTGTTCCAGCTGGTGTTTACGCTAAGTTCCTTGCCTACTGCTGTACTGGTTCCCCATATCTTGACCTTTTCTTTCTGCTGCAGCACCATATTGTCGCCAATAAAAGCCGGCAGCTGTACTTTGGCCTGTAGGGCAGAAAATCCACTGGCAACGCTGAGTAGCAGGGCCAACAAAGTCCGTTTATACTGTTTAGGTTTTATCATGATTTTTGAGTTTGTTGCTCAATTGGGTTTATACATTTGGCGCATCCGAAGTCCAGACTCTTGGAGTCGGAGCTTCGGATGTGCCACAGTTATTTTTTTAAAGTGCCGATATTTTTAGTAAAACACTGGTACGGTTGCTATTCAGGTCAGGATTTACGCCAACTTTCATCAGGTAGTCCCCCGAATAAGTTTGTCCCTGGCCTAAGCTCGACTTGGTTCCCGGATACAAGTTGATCTCCTCCACCCGATATTGCTTTTGGGCATCCAGTCCTTTTAAACGGACGGGATCGGTTGTTCCGACACCATAGCGGTTATTGACCAGGTAGTTGAAGATGACAGCCTCAGTTTTTTCGCTATTCACGTAGCTCAGGGCGGCAAAGTCACCTTCACGTGGATCGGCCAAACGATACTGCTCCCCATGCCAGATTGTTGCTTTAAGCGCGTCGTAATTCTTTACCGCCTGCTGGCAGAATAACAGATCCTGTTCTTTCAGATGGCTCACCACAATATCAAAACCCAGTTTACCCATCATGGCTACATCCGTCCGGAATTTGAGCGGTTGTTTTCCCCAGTCTGTCACATGGTTTGAAGTGCTGATTGCCGGGAAAAAGTAAGAATACTCGTACTGCATAAAAATACGCTCCAAAGGGTCTGTATTGTCCGAAGGCCAGAATTCGGTAAAGTACCGAAGTGCCGCATAGTCCACGCGTCCACCCCCGCCCGAACATAACATCATCGGCACCTTCGGATACTTCGAACGAATACGTTCCAATACCTTATATAAGCCTTCCACATAAGAAACATAGAAAGCACCCTGGTCTTTTAGAAATGCGGAATGCGCATTGTAAATGACCGCATTACAGTCCCATTTGATATAGGCCAATGCCGGATTTTTGGTAAACAGGTCGTCCAGGATGTTAAAGACAAAATCCTGCACCTTGGGATTTGTCAGATCCAGGATCAACTGATTGCGGAAGTAATGTTCTTCCCGCTGCGGCTGTTTGACGACCCAGTCCGGATGTTGTTCGTAGAGTTCGGATTTGGGGCTAACCATTTCGGGTTCTACCCAGATACCGAATTTAACGCCCTGCTTAGTCGCTTCTTCCACGAGTGTCGCGATACCATTGGGCAGTTTTGTCCGGTTCGGTTGCCAATCTCCTAGACTGGAGTGATCGCTGTTACGCGGATATTTATTTCCAAACCAGCCATCATCCAATAAAAATAGGTCTACCCCTAGTTTTTTGGTATCCTGGAGCAAACCTTTTAATTTTTGCTCATTAAAATCAAAATAAGTCGCCTCCCAATTATTGAGTAAAGTCAGGCGTTCGCCATTTCCATCCAGCAGCTGATATTTACGGGCCCAATTGTGCAAATTTCGGGAGGCGGTGCCTTTTCCCTTTGTTGACAAGGTATAGATCAATTTGGGTGTTGTAAACTCCTGGTTGCTGGCCAATTTCACATTGGAAGCATAGTTGTTTATTCCGGCAATAATACGTAGGTTATTGAGGTAATCCACTTCAAAATCCACCTTAAAATTTCCACTATACCCTAGGCTTGCCATCAGGACCGTTCCTTCATCTTCGGATGCCGCCTTGCCCAATGACACCATAAAGGAAGGTGGCTGGAATAAATTCGCTCGTGTTCCGAGCTTACTGTCCAGCACTTTAATGCCATGTGTTAACGGAGCCTCTTCCACCTGCATTTCTTTTGCCCAGTCTCCATGGTACTGCCGTAGCCAATATGCGTTGGAGCGCAAGGTCAGGTTGGCCGAAGCAAATTTTTCCAGCGTGACGACTTTCTTTTCCTTATTTTGGATGGTTGTCCACTGCTCGATGATATCCTCATTCAAAAACGATTTGTAGTGTAAAACGACATAAATATCGTATACCGGATCTTTTAGGGTGATATCAAGCTGTTTGACATTGGCATCCAGGTTGTTCACCGCATGCTTTTCATAGCGCAGGTCGAGAGAGCGGTTACCGTCCGCATGGACGATACTAATCGCTGGTTCCAGCAAATTTTTTGAACCGGAAGGCGTATAAGCCGCATTGGACAGTCCACTATAATCTGTCAATTGTCGATAGCTGCTTGCAATGGTCGAATACTCTTTTGAATCACGCAATTTTTCACCGTAATAGAGCATTTTCAACGTTTTCGTGGAATCGTACTCCAACACAAGCGCATTCGACCTGGTTTCTATGGGAATCTGTCCGGACTGCGCCTGTGCTTCGAGATGGACAAGCCCCTGGGTCATCAAAAGCCCGAGTACAACATGTTTAAAATGAAGGGTTGGCATATATAAAAAGATTTAGGATTTGTTAACGAACTTGACTATTTTGTTTGCTTTCAATTGAATCTTGTAAAGGTATTTACCATTGATTTCCTGCTCTGGGCTTAGACCTGCCAATTGGGAAGGGCTTAATACCTGAATCGTTTGATCCTGCGGCGATGAAAGAATAAGCTGCCTAATGCTACTGTTATTCCATTCCATCTTTTCAATGTGTACATTGCCCCGGGCTTTGAGCCCCTTGACTATTCCGGCCGACCAGCGATCAGGCAGGGCAGGAAGTAATTCCAGTACATCCGTTTGCGATTGCAGCAACATTTCACTCAGGGCAGCCACATAACCCAGGTTGCCATCAATCTGAAACGGTGGATGCGCGCAGAGCAAGTTGGCGTATACGCCACCGCCATTATTGTAGTCAATACCATCGCCGCCAACGAGGTTAATGAAATTAGTCAGGATTTTATAGGCGTGATTTCCATCCTGCAAGCGGGCCCAAAAAGCCACCTTCCAGGCCATGGACCAACCTGTAGATTCGTCGCCACGCGCGGTCAGGGTGACTTTTGCCGCCTTGGCAAGTTCCGGTGTTTTTAAAACAGAGAATTGGTTGCCAGGATACAGACCAAACAGATGCGAGACATGGCGATGCTTGTCCTGTGGATCATCACGATCCGTTTCCCACTCCTGCAACTGTCCCCATTTACCGATTTTGGGTTTGAGCAGCGCATCGCGAAGTGCCGTGATATGTTTACGGTAATCGGCGTCCATATTTAAAACAGTACTCGCCTGGATGTAGTTATTAAAGAGATCGTAAATAATCTGATGGTCATAGCTCACGGCATCCTCTGTAGGGCCATGTTCCGGCGACCAGCCCTGAGGCGCCACCACAGTTCCGTCCGGTCTTCGAACCAGACGATCATCCCAAAACTCACTTATTTCTTTTAAAATCGGATAGGCAAACTCGCGTAGATATTTCTCGTCCTTGTTAAAGGCATAATGCTCCCAGAGAGCCTGTGTATACCAGGCACTTCCGGGGGTGTTCCAAAGAAAGCTCTCGCCACCGAAGATATTATTTTCGGTCTTTACGGTCCAGCCCCGTACGCCCGGAAATTCCTTTTGTGTATTTATTTTTTTCACCTCACGCATGCTATTGATATAATCGAGGTAAGGCCAGGCCGATTCACTTAAATTGGCAACTTCTACTGGCCAATAGTTCATCTGTACATTGATATTGGAATGGTAATCTGAGCGCCATGGTGGATTGTTACTGTTATTCCAGAGTCCCTGCAGATTTGCAGGCAAGCCACCTTTTCGTGAGGAACTGATCAGAAGATAACGTCCATATTGGTATACCAATGCTTCCAGAGCCGGGATCGGCTGTTTTTTATAGGCTTCCAACAGCGCTTTTGTTGTTTGCTTGCTGTCCAGCTGGCTATGGTCGAGATCAAGCTCCACCCGGTTGAACAGCGCTGTATAATCTGCAACGTGACGTGCCAATAGTTTATTTACGCCATATTTTTCCGCTTGCTGCAGATACCGTTCATTGACCTTCATCGGTTCCTCGGGCGACTTCCATTTGGTAGCCCGTGTATTGGCATAATCTGTTGCTGCACTCAGCAGCAGAACAATTCGATCGGCAGACTTTACCGTAAGGACAGCCTGTCCTTTTTCATCTGTCGTTTTGGAAAGTGAACCACCTACGACCTGTACGCGTACCTGTGCGGCATACCGCATGCCATTGTCGAGCGTTCCCTGAAACCACAGATGACCATCTTCTACCTGCGCCGCCTGCCCATGTGCATCGAGAAGTGCGATCTGGGCATTGAGTTTCCCTTTTTTACTGTTCGCATAATCAAATACCATGACCTGATCGGGCTGACTCGCAAAATACCGACGGTTGATTTGCTGTCCATCCTGCTGGTAGGCTATTTCATGCAGGCCTTTATCCAAATTCAATTTCCGGCTATATGCGGTAAAGGATTTATTGACGTCGGCGTCAAAGCGAACAAAAAGATCACCGAAAGCCTGATAGGCACCTGTTTCCTGTTCATCACCTGTCCATAGGCTATTTTCATTAAATTGAATATGTTCCTGATTTACTCCGGCAAAGATCATGGCACCAATTCGTCCATTTCCGATGGGATATGCTTCGGTCATCCAATCCGTTGCGGGCTTATTATCCCAGAGGTAATAGCGTTGTGCATACGATGTGGCCGAGCAAAGTGTTAAACATATAAAGATGAGGCATTTAATTTTTCTGTGCATTAACATAGCGACTATTACAATTTATTGAGCGATGCCCAATGGTGAAAAAACAAAATAGATGACAATCATCAATAGGATGAGAAAGGCGCCGATCCGGTATCTTCCCTTCCAATAGGTGCCTTTGTCCTGGCCCGAAAACTCAAATTGATACTCCGATAGATAGTCTGGCTGGCTCAATTTACTTCCCCCCCAGATGACCAGCGCCACCGCGATAAACAACAGCGCGAACAAATGCAGATAGTGCAGCTCTGTCTTCCAGACAAACACCAGGATGAAATAGCTGAACATGTACAGGAACAGGCCGATTTGCGCCATCCTCGGCGTCACACGGCGCGATAGAATCCCCAAGATCATAATGGTGAAGATCGGCATGTTGAACAGCCCCGATACGGTTTGCAGGTATGTATAAAACCCATCGTGGGCAAAAAGAATAAAAGGAGCAATAAACATCGCCGAGGTGGAAATAATCAATTCAAACAGTTTCCCTTTTCTGACCAATTCTTTTTCACTAAGATCTCTTTTTTTATATTCCAAATAAGGCTTGTAGATATTAAAAATAAATAAGCTGCCACAGCTCTGAAGGCCAGCAGTATAGGTCGTCATTGCGGCACCAAAGACCAATGCCAGGGAAAAACCAATCAGCACATCGGGAAAGATCAGTACAATAAGTTTTGGAAAAACAGAAGCTGTAGGCTGCACATGCGGCAATAAGTGTACGGCCAGAAGACCCGGTAAATTGATCAGCAGCGGCATCAGAAGTTTGCCCCCCGCAGCCAAAGTCATTCCTTTCTGTGCTTCTTTTAAGTTTTTGGCGCTTAATGCCTGTTGTGCGATATAGGGTTCCATTCCCCAATAGTAAAAGTTGATCAGGAGCATCCCAGTAAACAAGGTAGAGAAGGGCACAGCATCCTGTTTGGATCCCACGGCATTGAGATGTTCTTTTTTGTCGTGAAATAACTGGAGCACCCCCGCCCAGATATCGCCATTACCCAGATACCAAAAAGCGAAAATCGGGATGAGCACAGCAAGTATAAACAAACAGAGCCCCAGCCCCATGTCGGACAAAGAAATCAGTTTCAATCCCCCCAATATGCTGTATAAGCTCCCGATGATCCCCAGGGCCCAGACCAGTATCCAGATACTCTGCCAATAACTGATGTGGAGCAGTCCGGGCACATCAAACATCGTGGTCAGGCTTAGTGCACCACCGTATAATACCGGTGGCAATAAGTTAACGATGTATCCGATCAGAATCAGAATAGATACCAATATTTTAGTTTTCGGATCAAATCGCAGCGCAAGAAAGTCCGGCACTGTCCGAAAACCATGTTTAAAATAGATAGGCAGCAGAAATTCCGAAACCAGGAGCATGGCGACCACCGAGCTCACGCCCCAGCCGATGACCGATAGGTTGTTAATATAGACCGATTCATTTTCACCAATAAACTGGTTGGCGCTCAGGTTGGTCAACAGCAAAGCCGAGCCCACCATCCAAAAACTATTGCTCTTTCCTGCAAGAAAAAAGCCGTTTAAGGTATTGGAATAGTTGGTTTTAAACTTCCATAAGGATCCCAAAGCAACCAAACCGGTAAAAAGACAAAAACTAAAAACTATCATCTTAAAAACTTCCCTATTTTAGACAGAATTGCGGTCTGCCAATGTCGTTGGCACCACTTCCTTGATCAATGTTCTTTCGAGCACAAACTTGGCTGCTTCCGATCCGATCCGTGCAAAACTTGTCGAAAAGGTGGTAATGCCACCGCTGATAATTTCTTTGATAACATCATCATTATGCGATAGAATGCCCAGATCCTGCCCTAAGGTCCAGCCTTTTTGTAAAACTTCCTTCAGCATCTGATAGAGCTCCGGATTATGAATGGTAAAATACAGTTTTCCCTTTTTTAGGTCACCTACATGGTATTGCTTTTCGATACGTCCTTTTACTTTATACTCCTTCAAAAAGCGTAAGAAAGCATCTTTGATTTCATTGGGTTCAGCCGTATTTTCCCTAAAATAGAAGATCACTTCTTTATACTTTTTGATCTTTGGATAAAGTTCCTGAAACACCGCGTAGGTGGCTGCTTCAAATTCCTGGGACACGTAGGAATAATCTTCTCCGAGATCCATCAAGCGATCAATAATCAATAATTTGGAAGCCGGGATGGAACGAAGCAGCATTTCGGAATCTTTATTTTCAATCGGAGCGACAATATATACTGTATATCGCCCCTGAATACGATTGAAAATATCTTCAAAGGTTTCCATATTGTTGTGATGGAAAAAGAGGTCCACCGTTACTTCCTCCGGAAGGTTAGTTCGCAGTTCATTCACCAAGGTATCTTGAAAGGTATCGTATGCATACAGCAGGACCGCAACTTTCTGTTTCATCTGCGTATTGTTGCTCACCACAAAATATCCTTTTCTGTTTTTCGATTCCACGACTCCGTGGGCAATCAGATCACGGTAAGCCTTAGCGAAAGTTTCGCGTGCATAGCCCAGGTATTGGATCAAGTTATTGACAGAAGGTAAACTGGCATGCACCTCCAGTTCGTTGGCATCAATGGCATCCAACACGCCCTGCACAATACATTCATGTTTAGAGAGCGTATTCAATGCCTCCAGGCGTTTGATCCGATCGATCAATACTTTAAAATTTTCTTCTTTGCTTATCTTCATATGTTGTGATTAAAACAGGGCAACCTTAAATAATTTTGCACCTGCCTGCTCAAAGGCAATGGATTTCTCAGCGCTAAATTCCTGCGCTGTTTTTTCAAATAGTTCCACCGCCTTATATTTTGTATTTGGCGCCAGGCCAATCTGTTTAAAATCTATGTTTATTGCTGCCGGGGTGGTATTGTAATTAAATATGGCCACATACAGCGCTGTTCCAAGCTTTTTGTAATAATACGTATTTGCCGCTTTTCCTTCTACAAATCCTGCCGGACGGAAGCTTTTACCGTCGGCTATGATCTTTAAAATTTCGGGATCCTGCAGATATTGATTCATCTTAGGCTGCCAGTTTTCCTTTTTCGACAAGTCGTCACCAAGGATAATGGTACCCGTTACCACACCCGAAAGCAATCTTGCCTTATTGATTTCAGGGCTTTCATCATGAAAAACAAGGTGGTCGGCATCGATAAAGTCGTAGAGGTAGGTCTGCCACCAACCGTAGCTGACACTATTTAAGGTATACTGTGTTTGGTCGATCGTTTTCCAGGCATCACAGGCTATTCTGCGCATGTGTGCAAATTGGGCTGTCGCCAGGGAAGGAGAAATCGCTGCGTAGATCAGCATCTTACCCTGCAGCACGTCGACGAGATGTTTCATCCCCACAGCATAAGCCTGCATACCCGTCTGAATTTTCTTGTCGTAAAAACCGGTGGATTCGATTGCCGCATGCGAAAGGAAGTCAACCTTGATCATTCGGAAGCCACAGTCGACCAATTTCCCCAAGATCACATCCATACGGGCCAAGGTACCGGGATGTGTCGGATCCAAGGCACGTCCACCGTCTAAATTGTGGTAGCCTTTTTGGGTTTTGGTCCACAGTTGGCCAAAGGTAAACTGGCTTCCCTCCGCCTTGCGGTCGGGGCCACTTCCATGCCCCCAGTCTGTAAAAGGAGCCCAATACACCCCGGGCTTGAGGCCCAAAGAATCACAATAGCGAACAAATTGCTTCAGCTGCGTGTAATCGCCTGACATACCTCCAGGCGTCATATTATCCCAGAAAGAGTCAAGATCTATAAAAGCCTCACCATCTGCGTTCCGGAAATAAGGAATATCTTTTGCAAAATAGTCTGCCGTGCCCGTGGCATTCTGAAAATTAAGTTTTTCCTGAATCACGCCCCAGCTGTTCCAGCCGACAGGCGTGGCGCCTTGCCAAGATTTCACATAGGCGGGCGATAGCTTCCGGTGGATTTTAGCATAGTTTTCAAGCCCAATGCGCCAATCCTTGTCATAAGATACGAGGTATTTTGGGGAGCGAATCACATCCCCCTTTACAGCTCCATGCGCCATGGAATCCCGTGTGATATTTACATCTGTAAATCCGACCTGTGCTGCTAAGTGGGTATATTGCCCCTGATCTCCTTTGATCGCAATACCCGATTTCCAAACGGATTGATCCAATGAACCAATCAACAGACCTTTTCCGCTGTCCTTATCGTATACAACTCCGACCTCTGCGCTGCTCTTACTATTCATTGCAAGGACATTGTTTTCATACGAAATAAAGGTATCGTTATCAAAAGGAACAGCCAGCTGGTACAAGGATTTTCCCAGGCCGGTAATTGAGGCATTTGACCAGATAGGCACAAGTTCATTACTGGCTATATTTTTACCCCTAACTTCCAGTTCAAGGATGACACCATCTATTGTGTCGTAGAAATAAAAATGCTGCAGCAATGTGATGCCCTGTTGGGTTTTAACAGAAATGGTATACTGTATGCCTTTGCCCAAATTATCCTGAATGGGCTTTTCTGTGATGCTGCGGGTTCCTGTCAGTTTAGCTGTACTAATTTTCTGTCCATTAGCAAGTGCCAAATAGGCACTTGCTTGATGTATATAGGCGACTTGATCTTTACTTAGTGAATATGTTCCATCTTGTTTGTTATAGGTCAACGTTAGGCCATTTTTCTTGACCTGAAAAGGCTGTGCGTACAACATGAAGGTACATAGCATAAAACTTAGCGCGAAAATAATTGTCTTCATTCTGCTTGATATTATTGTATATTGATTTGAAACGCGTTGATCTTCATGTAATGGTCAGGTTGAAAATTGACCAGCATCCCCATATTGACAGTAACCTTTTCTTTGATTTCAAAATAAACGCCATCCGATTTAACATCAGCATGGGCCATTGCCTGTTGAATCTGCTCAAGATCTGGAATTCCACTGTTTGCTTTGCTGACAACCAGTTTTGCTGGCGGTTGATCATAATTTGTCCAAGATAAGTTACAAAAAAAACGATATTTACCGGGGAATAAGGTTACTTTTTGCTCAATTTTACCATTTACGATCGCAGGAGCGCCCCATCCGGCTTCAATATTAACCACACCACCATCATCCGAACCAAAGCCACCATAGCCATTGTGGTTTTTCATGCTCGTATTGGTTATCCAATGATCCAGATTTCCCCAACGGTTGCCATCGAAAGCCGTCGCTGTAAACGGAGTTTTGTAATTCTTCAGACACCAAATACTGATGTCGCCTTTTTTTATCGGTAGTTTGTTGCGCTGCACCATAAAGGTATCAATCGCATTGCTATCGGGCCGAAATACAGTCTGGTAAGCAATCTCCTGATTCGGTAGATAGTCCAAGAGGTTAATTTTCTCATTCAGCTCTTTCGTCCGCACCACGGTGTCCGTAGTTGTATTGTTCTGATTCTTATAAGTCATGCGAACGGCATAGAATCCCACACTTGGTGTCACATCCTGTAAGGCAAGTTGAAATTGTTGATCAGCCATAAAATTCTGTTCCAATATTGTTCGCTGGAAAAGTCCTTCACGATAACGATCGCCATAAACGTTTCCGACAAGAAAGGTCGGAACCGAAAACCTTCCTTGGCTATCTACTGTACGGATTTCGAAATTCATGGGCCCCTCCGGCAGATTTTCAATCACATAATGTACGGTATCGATAGCATCCGTCAATTTTACCGGAAACTTCATGGAATCCTGTTTACTGTTCCAATACACACGCAGCTCGGAAACTCCGGCATTTACCCGAAAGATGCCATCGACTTGTACACGATATTTTCCCGAACGTATTTTGATGGAATCTAGCTTCGCAGGATATACTATTTCCTGTCCATCGGTGAATTTGGTAAATTCATCCATCTTGGAACATGCGCCGAATAAACAAACGCCGAACAAGGCCAGTATGCATAGATATGTTCTCATCTTCATTTTCTTTTTAATAGTTAATAAACACCCCATACTTGTACTTGGGCAATCTGGATAAAGTAACTACCTCGCCAGTTGCGCAGATTGCGAATACGCAGGTATTTGTATTTTGGCGCATCTTCGGGCATATCAAAAGACCAGCCTGCGATGCCATACACTTCATCTGCGTTGGTATTTGTTCCAGCTGGAGTACCCGAAGGTTTTCGCACGGTACAGGTTGCCAGTTTAGACCAAGATTCCCAGGAGCCATCCAGATTTGGACTATTACTTCCCCAGACTTCAAATTCACGCATGTTACCCTTATCGTAAAAACCATTTTCACGACGCGGGAAAATCACGACACGGCTTAATTTTGCTTCCTTACCGATAGAAAAAGTCAGGGATTGCGGAGCACCGGCACTTTCAACCGTATATAAGGCCGGCCATCGTGAGGGATTCATGTTGCCGTCCCACATCATTTCCGAAGTCGTCCCGTACATATACTGCGCATCCCCCGGTAAATGCAGCGCTGAAAACTGCTGTCTTGGAAAAAGATTTTCTTCCAGAGGTGTCAGCGAGGTATATAAGGTATCCGATTTGTTTAACCATCGGTCACGCACATAAAAGGCAAATTTCATTTCACGGGATTTGAGCCCGCGGATATTATATAAGATCAGGGAATCCTGGCTATAATAGTTGTCCAAAGGCAAATATTCCCCATTATTCAGGGAGTCAACCATCGGAACAATCACCACATCGCCTTTTTCCTGATTGATTGAACTGATCCGGACGCCGCCAAATGTCGGCGCAATTTTCATTTGCCCGAATACAAGATCAAAAATCGGTGTTTTAGGTTCTACTGTAACGTCCACAGCATCTGAAGCCACTTCGGCCTTGTTTACGGCATAAAGTTTCACCGTATGTTTTTGCGTATCGGGGAAACCGTCTATTAAGATCTCATTTTTATAGGTTGATGATTTTACGATCCGTGTCTGTCCATTGGCCATGACATATTCTGCCTTTACATACAATACATTTTGACTGGACGGTAAACTGTAATGTATCGTTGCCTGTCCGTAGCCGTTGGTCACAGAGGTATTTTGCACAACACCTGGTTTCGTTTGGTCATCTTCCAGCAGCGTCCATCCCTTTTCCTCTTTACAACCAGCCAATAGATAAAAAAGGCCGATCAGGAAATAGCAATAGTTTAAATATTTTAGATTTTTCATAATTTCTCTATTTAATAAGGGATTACCAACCTGGGTTCTGTACTAAGTTGGGATTGACCAAAAGGTTGTTTTCCCTTATCGGCCAGAAGTAATCCCGCGGTGCCACAAAACGTTGTTGAAAAAAGGTCTGTTCTTTATAGAAAAGTTCGGGATGATCTTTATCCTGGTTTCTATCCCAGCCGGTAATGTTTTTATTCAGTTCCTGTGCCGCCAGCTTCCAGCGTTTCAGATCCCAAAAACGTGATCCCTCAAAGCTCATTTCAATATTCCGTTCACGTTGGATAATGCTGCGTAAGCCTTCCTTGCTTGCCGGTTTAGCAGGATTTAACGCATACTTAGACCAGGATTCTTGGATACCTTCCAACCCAGCCCTTTTCCGAATTTTATCGAGGTATAAAAAGACATCAGCTGTTGGTCCCTCGCTTTCGTTCAAGGCTTCGGCATACATCAGGTACAGATCCGCCAGGCGCATCATCGGCCAAGGATATTCTTCAATGTGTGAACTATTGCCATCTTTGAAAGCAAATTTCCAGTTTACCAATTTTTTGGGATAGTACGTCGTCACTGGAATAGAGAGTCCGCTGCCAAATAATCCCAGGCGCAACTGTGTGGTCCAGGTATTTTCATCACTGCGGCTCGGACTATTTTCCATAAACCAGATGCCCCCGTCAAAGCCAACATTTGCATAAAACCTATTTTCGCGATCAAAATGTACACGTGCAGTCTGATAATTCTGAATATTATTGAACCGCTCTGCATAGTTACCCGAACGAAGCTGATTCTTATTACTAAAATCCAAGGTTTTATCTTCGTCCATTGGTACGCCATTTCGGGTATAGAACTGGTCAACAATTTTTAAGGAAGGTGCCAAAGTACCATGCACACTGTTATTACCTGCATTGTTGGGATCAATATGTGCCATGGATGAATACTGCATCTGCCAGGCCCGTGAAGTCGGATTAGCCCAGATAATTTCTCTGTTCCATTTTTCAGTGACAGCATTGCGAACGCTCATTTGAATCATTGTCGTATCGGAGAGCGGAAATACAGTACCAGGAAATTGGTATAACCCCATTCCCAGGTTCTCGCATGCGGTAATCGCTTCCTTTGCAGCACGAGCAGCCTTCTGCCATTTTTCCAACTGAAAACTCTGGTTGAAAAACAGCGTACCATCGACATTTTTAAAGGTCGCATAATCCGCATTACCGTTGAACAGCGGACTCGCGGCATACAATAATACTTTTGCTTTAATCCCTAAGGCAATAGGCTTGGTAATACGGCCCAAATCCGTAACCGGAGACTGGACCGTATTGGGTAGTTTAGGAATTGCCTCGTCAAGAACCTTGACTATATAATCGACAACCTCATCAATAGGCTGGCGTTTAACTTTTGCATCCTCGATAGAAGTATTTACAGATAAGTTGACATCCATTGTAGGAATAGGTCCGTAATGCCGCATCAACATAAAGTGATAGTATGCTTTTAAGAACATGACCTCCCCTTCCCAGGTGGTACGCTCGTCCTGTGTCATATCTCGTACTTTCTCAGGATTACGAATATTTTCCAGAAAAATATTACAGTCGCGAATGGCATTATACATATAACCATCCCAATAGTTTACATAGGGATTGGTGACGTTCTGATTTCCACGGGCAATATTCCAATTTGTCCCATCAATGCTGAGGGTTGGGTAGTCCAGCCAGAATTCATCCCCAGCTAGGTAAGCTGGATTTCTGGTCGGATCACCATCCGGGGGGAGGTATGAATAACAGGTAGCCAAGTACTTTATCGCCTCGCTACGCATGGTAAATGCATTATCTATTGTCGCCACATTGTCCGGCACGACATCCAAATAGTTGCAGGATTGAAAGAACAATAAACCCGATGCAACCAGTAATTTAATTAATCTTAGATTTTTCATGATAAATTGCCTTTTAAAATCCGACGTTAATACCGACGTTATATACAGCCTGTACAGGATAGCCTAATCCTTCGCCGCCCATTTCAGGATCCCACATCTTAAATTTACTCCATACGGCAAGGTTGAGGGCGTTGACATAAAAACGCACATTGGACATCTTAAACTTGTTGAGAAACTGATTTGGTAGATTGTAGCCCAATTCAACAGATTTCAATCGTAAGAATGCGCCGTTACGCATCCACCAGGTTGAAAACTGATTATTATTGTTGTTAAAACCATCCGTCAAGCGTGGCCACAGGGCCCTTACGTCTTGGTTATCTTCGGACCAATAGCTGTTGGCCACTTCCTGCAGCAAGCCATTCTGATACGGTCCGTTGATTGCAAAAGGTGTAATATTTCCCGGATCAATAAAAAATGAGGAACGCGCCGAGCCCTGTAGGAATGCACTGACATCAAAGCCTTTGAAACCCACAGAAAAACCCATTCCATAAATAATCTGTGGATCTGTTGGATAACCGATCGGCACTTTGTCTAAATCGGTGATTTTACCATCACCATTGATATCCCGGTATTTAATATCTCCGCCCATCGTCTTAAAAGCGCCACCAAAATTCTGTAGCGGCGAGTTTTCCGCTTCGATATCATCGACAAACAGACGTTCGGCAATCAGCCCATACGATTGTTTGATCGGATGCCCCAATCGAGACAGGTAGGATAAATTTGCCGGGTAGTCCGGTTCTTCGTTCACCAGCAATTTATTGGTTGCATAGGTCATGTTCGCCCGCAACTGAGTCCACCAGGTATTTTGAAAAGATTTGTTGTAATCCAGGGCCAGGTCAAATCCTCGACTCTGCGCCTTGCCTATATTAGCTTGGATGTCAGCCTGAAAACCAGTTGTAGAAGGAATATTCGAACGGACCATCAGAATATTACTGCGAGTAGAGTTGTAATAATCAAACACCACGCCCAGGCCATTTTTTAGATTCAGGTCAAATCCAGCATCGAAGGTTTTTGCCCGTTCCCAGGTAATATCACGATTTTCATACCGCGATATGGAATAACCAGGCCGTGTGTAATCCCAGTTATTTCCCCAGGAGAAACCTCGGCCACCGTTACTCGGGTTCACTTGCGATAAGTAGAAGAAACGATCACGGTCCTCACCGATCTGATCGTTACCCACCAGACCATAGGTAGCCCTCAATTTTAAGCGGGAAACCACGGGATTCATAAATTCAAACATCTTTTCTTCATTCAGATTCCACCCCACACCAAAAGATGGGAAGAAACCAAAACGATGATCTTTGGAGAAACGTTCGGAACCATTATAGCCAAAGTTGAACTCAAAAAGGTAGCGGTTTTTGTAGGCATAGGTCGCTCGACCTGACACCCCGAGGTTACGGGCCGGCAATGAAGCCTGCAAATCACCACCGTTAGCGGTCTGATAATTACGGATAATACCGATCAACATCCCAGTGATGTCGTGGTCTTCAGCGATGGTGCGGTTGTAATTGACAGCAAACTCACCGTACGTCGTGGTATTTAGGATTTTATTTCCCTGGTTGTAATCCAGGTATTCTGTACCCTCATTTTCGTTGAGCAGACTTAAAACTGTATTGCTTGTACCCGGGATTCGGACCAGATTGTAATAAAATGGTTTAAAGCTCCGCGTGACAGAAAAATAAGAATAGCGTTGTGTATAAGCCATTAAGCGAGCGGATAAACCTTTTGTAATGAAATCGAAATTCTGCTTCAGTTCCAATTGCACATTGACCGTGGAGCTATTATACTCCTGAAAACCATTGACCATATTAGCGTAGGGATTGTTATACAGCGTTTTGGTCGTTGGAATAAAGTTATTTCCGAAAAGCGGATGTGTCGCAAATGGAGAATAGGAGGATGGATAAATTGCCGGAAACATTACCGGGTTGGACCAAATTGCTTCACGAAATACGCGCTGTCCACCATTGATCAGATTTCCCCATTTATCATAACCACCTATTGGCCCTGTATAGTCATCAAATTGAGCCGAAGTACGGATAATACCAATCGTCGTTGGCGTAACATTTAAGGTAATATTAGAACGTAAGGAGTAGTTTTTCAGGTTGATGTTATTATCAAAGCTATTGCCATTTTCGGATCGCAGAATTCCCTTATCGTTATTAAAGGTACCGGCGACATAATATTGAGCCAGGTTCCCTCCACCGGTAACATTGAAGTTAAAGCGTTGGTTGTTGGTATAATCCTTTATCAGCTGGTCGATCCAGTTATTATTGGGATAAAGCAACGGATCGTCTCCCCGTTCGGTATGGTCTATTTTATTTTGGTTGTAAGGTAGCGTACCTTTAGGGTCTCTAGTCAACACGGCCTCATTAGCCATTTTCATATAGGTAATATTATCGGCGAATTTAAAATTACGGGTATTGGTTGAGATGGAGTTCTCAAAACGTGCATTAAATTTTGCCTTACCAACAATACCACTTTTGGTGTTGACCAAAACAACCCCATTTGCCCCTCTAGCGCCATATAACGAAGAGGCTGCGGCATCTTTCAATACGGAAAAACCAGCGATATCATCCGGCTGTAAGCGTGCCAGTGCGGTGGTATTGGATTCTATTCCGTCGATCAGAATCAAAGGATCCTTTTTCCCTGCGCCAAAGGAACCAACGCCACGGATAAAGAAGGAAGCGTTGTCATTACCTGGTTCCCCACTCCGTTGGTAAGCAATTAGCCCAGCTACCCGCCCCGCCAGCATGGAGGTCAGATTGGATGTTGGTCCCTTAATTTCTTTCGGGTTTATCGAGGTAATGGAGGCCACCATACTCGTTTTTTTCTGTGTGCCGTAGGCCACGACAGTTACTTCATCCAGATTGGAACTTGATGAGGATAAGTAAATGGTCATACGATTGGTACTCGTGACCTGAACAGTTTTGCGGTCGAATCCGACCGAAGTTAGGACAAGCTGATCGTTGATGTGCGCATCTTTGATCAGGAATTGTCCCTGTGCATCCGTTGATACAACTGCATTCTTTCCCATAAAGGCAATTGTAACATTGGAAATGGGTAAATGTCCGACGCTATCCAATACAACTCCTCTCAACTCAAACGATTGGGGCTGTGCACTTGCAAAGCCGGCAATCAGAAGAAAGAGGAAGACAAGACTACATCGCTGCCATTTACAGATTCGGTAATACATGTGGTAGATCATAAATTGGTCTTCTTATAGATTGGTTATTATTGCGTAGCATAGTAGTCTTTAATCTATACTATTCTATACTACTATACAATAGTAAAAACATTTTCCGACATCCACAAATATTTTTTCAAATAATGGGTTCTAACTGTGCATTATAGCTATTCGACCGAACGGCTGTTAGCTGTGTGGAGTTATGGAAAAAATAAAGCGGGATATATTATCATGACTGATAATATATCCCGCTTAGTAAATAATTTAAAAAATTTTGATCACAAAAAAAGGTAGGCCTAGCCTACCCTTTTGTCAATGAGTGATGATATTTTAAGGTATGATTGAGTGAATGTGCGGTCTGCCGGGCATCGTCCTGATAGGACGATAAATCTTGGCAGGCTCTGATATCTGCTACATCCACCTTGTTTCTTACTTTGCTGATGACCTGATTTAATTCCGATTTCCAGTTGCCCGGATCGCCAAAATCGTCCACCCAATTTTTGTTGATAAACCTTTTATAGTTCAAAAGCAAAATATACAATTCCTCACCACTACCGGCGCGATTGATTGACGTGCGCCAGTTCTCTAATTTTTCTTTAAAACTCATAACCAGCAATATACAAAAAAATATTGGTATTTCAAAATAGTTGCATTTAAAATGGATAAGTATTATTAAAAAATTAAATGATAGAATGATTAAACCTTCGGTTAATTATTCTGGTCATAAAGTAAAGATCCGATATAAATAGATATTACAAAACAGATTAAATTATGGCCTTTTTTCACTTAAAAAATATGCTTGTTATTTCCTTTGCATTGCTATGTATATTGGATAAAAGTATTGCTCAACAAGTTGGCGACAATAAAAGATCTACGTCTCAAACGACATTTCGACATGATAGAGAAAACGATTACGTTAACATAGGCAATCGGATTTTCTACAGGGATAAGATGGTCGAAGGTGTTGATGCACAATCTTTCAAAGACCTCGGTAATGCTTATGCAAGAGACAACTGGAATGCCTATTATCGGGGCATTAAGATCAAAGATGTATCGCCACATTCATTCCAGTCACTTGGTTGGGGATATGCCAAGGATAGTTGGAATGCCTATTATCGGGGTGTTAAAATTAAAGATGTCTCTGCGGCTAGCTTTAAAGTATTGGATGAAGGATACGCCAAAGATAGTTGGAATGTCTATTATAGAGGCAATCAAATAAAAAATGTATCCGCCCCAAGCTTTGTTCTTGTTGGGGACGGATACAGCAAGGATAGCTGGAAAGTCTATTATTTTGGTCAAGAGATAAAAGATGCAACTGCCTTTACATTTAAATATTTAGGTAAAGGTTATGCGAAGGATAGCTGGAATAAATATTATAGAGGAAAAAAATTAGATTGATTTAACACCGCTCTACAATATCCCGCCCGAGTCAAAGCTTCGCATCGAAATGACGAAAGAACTGGATGACCTTGTTTACAATTCCAATTTTTTCGAAATACCCCGTCGCGTTTCTGATATCATCCGACAACTGAATGCCAACAAAGAACAAAGCAATAAATTTTCTGTTTATCTTAGCTGTTATTGTGAGGAAGGTACGCTGGAATACGAAAAACATGGAAATTATAAAGAATACCGAAAAAAGCATTCTCCAAAACCTGTCAAAAAATATAAATGAAAAATGCCAAACTTGCATATCTGTGAGTGCAAGAGCTTTATATACCTTTCCCATCATCAAATGAAACAACGGTCAATCTGGTTAAAGACCGGGCCTTGGGATCTTTTACTATAAGCCTTTGCTATTCTTTTCCACAAGCGTGGCTTTTCCCTTTTTTCGCAATAATTTTTCGCTGCAACAAATCAGGATCAGGTGGTGGCCAAATTAGCCCTTTTAACAGAGCTTGTTCAGTGATTGTTCAGTGCTCGTTCAGTGATTGCTCAGTGTAGACTGAATAAACATTGACTAATTACTGTCTAAATACTGATTTAAAATTGTCTTTAGGTATAATTTGGTATTAGTAGATTTCCGTATATATACGGTAAATACAAGCATTATTTACAGCAAAAAATGCGGAGAATAAGCTATTTATTCTCCGCTTAAAATAATATTCAGGATCGTTAAGGATTAATAACCAAGCTATTTCCCAATCCCGTCATAAATCCCGGACCGATATTTTGTGCTTTCAGTAAATCCCGATGTTTAACGTCCAATTTTGGAGCACCAGCATCTGCCGCGGCAGCAAAAGGATAGTTACCAACAAAAGCACCCAACACCGGACTGGTACTAGTCGGTTCATAGATTCCATCAGCTGTCAATGTATATTGCGGATTCTGACGTGTAAAACCGGCTGGAAGCTGTTGGCTTGTCGGCACATCAAACACGATATTCCCCTGGTAGGTAAAATTAATGGGTTGATCTGTAAAGGTCAGCATGGTTGACGTCGAAGCTTGCGACACCACATTATTGGCAATATGTCCATCTGTTGGTGGCAAGGTGCGGTTGTTTCCCCCTTTTCCCGAACCGATATCGAATGATTGCTTACATTTGATCATGGTGTTGGCCACCACCTTCACACGTTTTACTTGATAGTAACCACTTAACGGTGAGTTAGGTACACCGTCCATTACAGCCAAAGGTGCTTTTTGTCCTGTTCCCGCCATATTTTGGAAGTAATTGTTGTAGACAATGTGATCCTCTCCGATTATCCGGATACCACCAGCTGCACTATTGCCGTTACCGACAAAATAGTTACCGTAAACAGCAGAACCATTTCCATGTCTCAAGCACAGTGTCCCCTGACTCTCGTGGAAGAAGTTATTGCGGATGGTATCGCCCCCCATCTTGTTCGAGATAATTTCAGTTTCGCCATTGCAACGTTGAAAGATGTTGTCTTCAATCGTCGTGAATGCACTGGTTATAGACCAATCACTTGTCCCGATACGGATGGTTTCACCACCGTTATTCGGTAGTTCCGCCCGCTCCCCAAAGAAATTGTGATCGATCCGGTGCTTCATCGTTTTATTTGTCCCCCAAACCACCATCGTAGGTCCCTGATGCAATTTCCCCTTGAGATAACAATGATCAATACGATGATTGGATCCGTTAATGGAGACCCATCTATAATCAGTAGTCGCTGTCGGTGGATTATAGTCCACAATAGCCGTATTTGTCAACCGACAATTTGATGAAGAAGAGGTGAAATCAACCACATTTTTTCCGGAGGTATATCCATTTTGGAAGACCAGCCCATTAACCACGAGCCATTTACCCGTAATACTAATAGAGGAAGTACCTTTCATGATCACTGCTCCAGGCTGTTCAGCGAGCAGCACAATAGGCTGTTGGCTTGTTCCCTGCACATTAAATGTCAGTTCCTGATTTGTCCATTGCCCCGATTTCATGATCACCGTGTCGCCCGGCTGTAGACTTAAAGCCTGCAAATCCGCAGCCGATTGAATGGTATGGCATTGCAGACAGGCGATACCGTTTAGTTGCAATTTTACCGCAGCTGGTTTTTCACAGCTACTCCCCATCACTAATAAAAGTGATAAAGCGGATAATACTGAAAAGTTTCTCATCATATTTACATTTGTTTATAAGGTTCATTTTGTGCCGCAGTACCTAAAAAGGATATACTGTGGTATTTCCTTTGGATCCAAAAACATGGACCACGCCATTCGTTGTCACGTAACCACCAGATCTATTGGTTGTTTTATCGTTGATCTGAATCGGCGCCAGATCATTGTTATTGACTAGTTTTAGATACATCACACCCTCCTGATTAAAACCTTTCCCTTCGTTCATGTACCCCAACAGGGAGCTTTTGCTTGCCACTGTATTTACCGGAAGCAATGTTTTGGCTTTGACATTGGATATAGTCAATTTATCAAAGTTGTAATTTCCCTGTAAAATGAGATAAAGAAAATAATTACGGACATCATCGCGGTTATAATCTTCCCACTTCGTAGCTGGTCTGGTAATAGGCTTACCTGTACCATCCACCCCAGTCACGATAGGTACATCGAAGAAAAGTCCAGCAGTAACCTTTTTCGTTTTGGCATCCCATGTCTTTATTGCCTCATTGTGTAAAAAGATAAATGTGCGATCCGTTTTATCCAATTCCTCAAGACCTATACCGGCATACTCTAATCCTTTACGCATCCATTTAAAAATCGTATCCGATGGATTCTCTGTAGTTTCATAGGAACGATTTTCCAAAAATTTACGTGCACTGATCCCTATATTGGGATCCAGAGTTTTATGCTTGTAATCGTAATTTTCCTGTAATTCCAAATCGAAAAGCGAACATCCTGTCAGCAGCAAACTTGCTGCAATAACCATATATTGTGTCCATTTTATATTACATATTCTTTTCATCTGTCTAATTTTTTTATTCAATTGTGATAATACTATCAGATTTATTCATCGAGTGTATGTTTTAAGCGGTATTCATGAGCTCGCTTTGCTCGGTTATTTACTCCCCCATTGTGGTTGAATAAATCGTGATGGTTTCATGACTCTTTGATTTATATACATCTATTAATCAGTATATCCCGGATTTTGAACCAATAGCGTATTGGAGTTTAACACATTTCGATGAACTGGCCAATACACCCTTCGTTGTGGATCCAGGAAGCCTGGTTTGTCTAAACTCCCAGCATCTTCTTGTCTACGTTTCAGAATAGGATCCATCACTTCTTTTACACGGCCAGTACGCACCAGGTCAAACCAGCGTTTCCCCTCACCATATAATTCCATGCGGCGTTCATTGAGAATCGCAGTTTCTAGCTGATAAGCAGTTGCCAAATCAGGATTACTTGCTTCGTACTCTGGGAGATTGGCTCGTTTACGTACAAAATTGAGGTATTTTAAGGCATTCGTTTTGTCACCCAATCCATTTAAAGCTTCAGCGTATAAGAGGTAAATATCAGCCAATCTATAGATTGTCAAATAGACAGGAACCATTTGATTGGTTGCTGGCCAAGGATCTTCTTTAGTCGGAGTCGCACTTGTAGGGTACCATTTTATAAAGCGGTCCCGCTTGTTATTCGGTAAACCGTAATAAACATCGAGGGTCTGCTGCGGACGGATATCAGGACTTGGTGTGCCGGTCGTCTGTGGTTGGAACAAATCCGCCCATGCTGTTTCGTCCACAACAATCGGTTTATTATTAGGCGCCCATGAGGTCTGCATACAAGCACATCCGTTTTTCGTATAATCCCAATGTATACTCCAAATGGCTTCCTTACTATTCAATGGCCCAGTGAAAATTGCTTTCCAGGTAGCAGCGTCCTGCAAATTTTTCTCATTGGTACCCGCATAGCTCGCACCGGTAGGAGATTTGGCCAAAAACAATTTTTCGATCCATATCTTCGCATTTGGATAATCTTTCTTCCACATGTAGACATCAGCCATCATAGCACAGACCCCTGCACTACCGATCGTCCATAGTGGGTTTTTGGCATCCTTATCCACCTGAGCATATGCTTTTTCCAGATCTGGGATAATCACTTCATCCATGATCTTTTCCTTTTTATCCCTTGGACGTGATGCCGGCAGGTTAATATCTTCATAAGGTTCCAACCAGATCGGAGCATCTCCCCATACGCGAACCAGGTAGAAATAACACATTGCCCGGAGGGCATAACATTGTGCCAAATAATCATCAACCATTTGTGGTGTAATCCGGCTATCTAATTTAGCCGCCTGAGGAATATATTTAATATTCAGATTGGCTCTTCCGATGATGTTGTACAAACCACTCCAGTCTGAAAATTGATTAGTTGGAGTAATACCATTTAATACAATCTCATCAATAAAATCTTTGGTATAACTAATGGCCCGGTCAAAATTATCCGACCGATATTCTCCCCAATACAAGTATTTTTCCAAAAAATTATCTTTTGCATTACCTACGCCAATCATTTCTATCTGAAATCCACTGTACATCCCTGCCATTGCAGCCTGTACATCATATAGATTTTTAAAATGCTGATCTAATGCAACTTCTGCCAAAGGTTTTTCCTCCAGAAATTTACTACATCCCCCTAATGTTGCCGACAAAAGTAATAGTGCTAAAATCTTTGTTTTCATCTGTATAATTTTTTCTTAAAAGTGATGAAGCAATCTGATTTACTTTTCATTTGGATAAATCGTGATGGTTTCATAACTAAAATCTCTTAAAAATTGATATTTACTCCAAATCCATATTCTCTTCTTCTTGGATAACGCCCGTCATCCTCACCCGGTGTCAATGGATTCGTTGTACTGAATTCTGGATCATAGCCCTTATAATTGGTCCAGGTCAATAGATTCGTTCCATACACATAAGCTGTAAGCCCTTTCATTTTCAACTTACTGATCAGTTGCTGATCAAATGTGTAGGATAAGCGTGCACTGGCAAGACGCACAAACGAACCGTCTTCGATATATAGGCTATTTTGATTGGTTTTCATATTTCCGCGGTTATTTTTTTCCAAATAGTAAGGATATTTGGCCTGATCACCTGGCTTGCGCCATACATTATAGACCATATCCGGCGAACCCGCCCCTGTATTTGTAGGGTAATTCTGGCGCTGTAATAGTGCATTGTACACCTCGCGCCCAAAGGAACCATTGAAAAGAACATTTAGTGAAAACCGTTTATAGGTAAAAGTCTGCATGAAACCAAAGTAGAAATCGGGAGTTGCATTACCGAGAACCATCCGGTCTTCATCGTTGATCAAACTATCTTTTTTATTATTAAGCCATTCAGCATCTCCTCCTTTTAATTTGCCATCAGGCGCATATAACTGCTGTACAGTTCCGTTATAATCACGGCCATCGAAGGTATAGACAGGCTTTCCATCACGGTATAAAGGTTTACCTTGATCGTCCAACGCCAGCGTTAACTTATCCCAATTATCATTGTAGGCATTCGATTCATCCCAGGCATAGACACCCAGATTGCGCCAACCATAAAAATTACCAATACGACCGCCCTCTTCTACATACCATTTATTGCCCGCAAATGTCGGTACACCATCCGCCAGTTTCAAGATCTTGTTACGTTCAAAAGATATATTTCCACTAACTTCCCAAGTAAAATCGCGCGTCACAATCGGCTTACCATTCACGATCAATTCCACTCCTTTGGAACGAATCGAACCAAAATTCACGTTAACTTTTGAAAATCCAGCTTCTTTAGCCAACTCTCTTGGATATAGTAAATCTGTGGTTGTTTTCACGTAATAATCAGCTGTAACTCCTAAGCGTCCACTTAAGAAGGTCAGATCCAACCCTGCATTATGCTGTGTTGTCTTTTCCCATCTGATCAAGTTATTTCCGAATGTCGGTGTCAATGAAGCTCCACCAATCCCGTTGTAATTACCACCAAATTTTACTTTCGTATAGGACTCATAATCTCCGATCTGATCATTTCCAAGCTGACCAATACTATATCTGATCTTAGCATCCTGTAACGCAGGCTTTGCCCACTTCATAAAGTTTTCATCCGAGAATCGCCATGCCGCTGATCCCGAGAAAAAATTCACCCATTTATTGGCCTGAGCAAAACGCGAGGAGCCATCTCTTCTGAAGGAACCCTGTACCAAATAGCGACCTTTATAGTTGTAACCAACCCGACCAAATATGGATGCCGTCGCATTGGCTGTCGCCCAGGTGTTTGTATTTGCTAAAACCAAATAATCAGGCAAGCTAACCCGGATTTCCTCGTTGACGCTATTCATGTACTCCGAATGAAAGCGATCTGTTCTTCTTCGATCAGCACTAAACCCCAGTAAAGCATACACATTGTGATCCTGTGCAAAGGTTTTGTTATAATTCAGATACGATTGAAACTCCCATGTAAAGATTTTGTTGAACTCGTTTGTTCCGTAATTTTGATCCAATTTGGCAGACAGAAAGCGAGGCGAAAATTCTGTAGTCTGCGTATTGTCTAATCGCGCATTAAATAATGTTGTGAATTTCAGATCATCTCTTATTTGATAATCAAGCTGATTATTGAATTGTCCTGCATAGGTCTGAATCAGATTTTCTTCATACAGCGCATTGGCAATAGGGTTTCGCTTCGATCCGATATAACTCGTCAACGATCCATCTGGATAATAAATTAAAGAATAAGCAGGTCGATCCATAAGGACACGGATGGTATTTCCAATTGGTGTAGCGTTTGTTTTTTGCCAAGAAAAGGAAATATTATTAGAATAGCGCAATTTGGATGACATCTGATACTCGACATTAATGCGCGATTGCAATCTTTTTGCATAGCTGTTTAACATAATGGATTTATCATCCAAATAGTTCAAACTGCTGTAGTAGCGAAGATTTTTCTGACCACCACCAATACTCAATTTAATCTCTTTCTTTTGAGCGAGGTTCCCCAACAACAAACGCTGAAGATCATTATCGGCATTGAAACTTGGATTTATGGAATCCGTATTGGTAGCGTTACCCTGTATATTTCTGAACTCACGAACCTCAGCCGAATTGCTAACTGGTATGTAATGTGACAAGCGACCAAAAAGATGATTGTAATTTAAATTGATCAATGGTCTCCCTTCCGATCCACGTTTGGTCGTAATCAAAATTACCCCATTGGCACCCCGTGTACCATAAATTGACGCCGAACCAGCATCTTTTAGGACCTCAATACTCTCAATATCTGTGGGGTTGATATTTGCACCTTCAGGATTAATAATACCGTCCACCAAATACAAAGGGCCATTACCACCATTTAATGTCGAAGTCCCCCGCACCTGGATACTACCAGTTGCTCCGGGAGCACCACCACCATCATTGGTTACGAGTACCCCTGCTGCTTGTCCCTGTAAGGCATCAAAAATGTTGATCGGCTGGCGCTCTTCAATCTTTTTTGCACTGACAGAAGAGATCGCTCCAGTCAGATCGCGCTTTTTAACAGCACTACCGTAGCCCGTTACGACAATTTCATCCAAGGCATTGTCATTTTCAACCAGCTGTACGTCGATCTGTCGTTGAGCACCGACGGTACGCTCCTCGGCTTTCATTCCCACCTGACTAAAAACGAGTATACTTGCCGGAGCAGCCTCAATCTGATACTTCCCTGCAGCATCTGTACTTGTTCCCTGGCTCTTTCCTTTTACCCGGACGCTCACCCCCTGTAGTGCGTCACCTTTACTATTACTCACTTTGCCGGAAAGCCGAACATTTTGTTGGGCAAAGAGCGGTAAGCCCATACTTCCCATTATTAAAAATAGGCAGAGTACAAAGCACCCCATTTTTGTGATACTTTTCATCATAAGTTAGATATTTATTAATTGGTTATTTATTATACTAGGTATTCTGGCCATCAAGGCCCCATTTCGTCTTAGCTTCTATATTGATCGAAACTAAAGACAGATTCATCCGTATGCCCTTATTTGGTTATTTGTTTATAATTCGTTATTACCCAAATATCGCTTACTTCCTCTTGTCAAAGGGTGTAAATTTTGCTCTTTTTAGCAGTAAAAAATGGTCATTTAACTTCAAAAATCACCCTATTAAACCCTCAGGGGTAAGCTATTTTATTTTTTTCTATTTTGTCATAAATTCAAATTGAACCCGCCCAAACGTATTGGGTTTTCCTGGCTGTGATTTGGATATTTCTCCACTCAGGCTCCCTTTTGCATTTTTTTTGACCAACACCCGACGCCAGACATAACTTCCTTTTTCGTAGTCAAAGCTTACACCATCATCGTCATATAGCTGATAGTTCCCCTCCTTCTCCCCATAGTGACGGATGGTTAAATCAACTTTCTCATTGGGGAGCGGCGCGTGTAAACGACTGCCCGTCATGGGTATAATACCGCCATCTTTGACGTAGACCGGTATGCGGTCCATACCCGGATCGGCAACGATCTCTTCTCCATTGCCCACATATTTTCCTGTATAGAAATCATACCAGTTGCCTTTTGGCAACAGCACCTTTCGGGATGACTCTCCAGCGAATAGTGGCGCGACCAATATATATTCACCACACATATATTGATCCTTCACTTCCCTATTGACTGCTTCCAGGTAAGGATTTGTTTCCAGATCCTGATTGCCCGCCACAGCTTTAGCCTGCCCTTGGAAGCCTTCTTCCAATACCATCGCCCGGAAAGGAGGTGTGCCATCAAAATGATACTTCGCAAATTCGGAATATAAGTACGGCATCAGTTCCATCCTTAATTGCGCATAGTATTTCACCTGATCAGCGACTTCGGGAAAAGACCATGGCTTCGTCCCACTGGACCAGGCATTGATCATGGCCATTGGCGAAAAGACAACAGACTGAAAGCGACGTAGCCATTCCTGCCCTGTCTTTGATCCCCGCACTTCCGGTGTCCATAGTACACCGCAAAATCCACTATTGACCAGTGCGGTAATAAAATCTTGATGACTGTAATAATCATTGTAGATGACATAAGGCAAATTATTGGCTCCGGCATTCGATGCACGCACCAATCCATACGTGCGTTTATTCTGGTTTCTATATAAACTATCGGTCAGTTTCTGCGCAAGTACACCATAGGTTTGCCGCATTTGGATACCACTGATACCCGATGGAAATTTGGCCATATCGGGCCAAAGATAATAATCGTAGCCGTCCACCTCATCCATTTTATAACCGCTGACGCCAATGTTGAGCTGGGCATCCATAAATTGTTTAGCGAGGATTTTTTTTGCTTCGGGATGGTTCAAATCAGGTACTGTCCCATTCCAGACGGTATGAGAACCTGTATAAGGTTCGATCGCCTTACTGATACCTGCTTCTGGCGAGACATAAGGATTTGTCCAAAGATTTAGACGGATTCCCTTCGTGGCCAATTTCTTTATCAAGGCAGCCGGATCCGGAAAACGCCCTTTGTCCCATTCAAAGGTACATGGATAAGCGCGCGACTGCCATCCGGGCTCAAGACCAATGAAATCAAGCGGAAAACCGTGTTCCTCGAACTGGGCGGCTTCATTCAGTACCTCTTCGGCCGTATAGAGTTTTTGTACCCGCTGTGTAAATCCCAACCCCCATCGTGGCGGCAATGTACCACCGCCGCAGAATAGATTATACCGTTTGATTGCATCCAAGGGATTGATACCTGCAAAGACATAAATTTCCACACCCGCAGCTGGGATATAAATCTCTACCGCATCCGAATAAGGACGTGAGTTCCAGCTTTTATCCGTATTACGATCCTTGGGTTCTGCCGGCTCCTTAGCATCTTTACGAACACCTGTACCCACGTAGTAGGTCAAATACTGCGCAGAATTAACAAGTACACCATAACCCTTGGAGGATACATAAAAAGGAACGGGGGCATGCGTACGACCATTATCTTTGCCACCATAGTGGTCGACATGCAGATTAAGTATCTTACCACGTTGGTGAACAGTTTGAAAATTCAGGCCTAAACCATAGATCTGCTCATTTTTTGTCAATGGCATCCGCACATAAGTTTTCCCGTCTATCAGTTCCGCATGAACTTCCATTTTCGGAAATGGAAAATCAGTTGATTGCAGCTGTTCAAGTGTTGCAGCGCGCGGTTTACTATCAGCCGCACCCAGCAAGGTATATTTCTCAGGCTGACCAAAGGTACCTTTCCATACACCGGGATACTGTTCCTTCCACTGAATAGGTTGCGCTTTTGCCTGACTACAAAGCAGCAGCAAGAGGATAATCAGAATTTTCTGCATAATAAGTTATTTTTTCAACAAAGCATTTACACACCAGAGTATCGGTGCCTGTCCATGCATGTCACCCGTCTTTTGTTTTCGATCCAGGTAGTATTGATAATCATTTTTTCGGTTTGTCCCTTCACAGACATTGGCAATATCCCCTTGTTCGTTGATATAACCAACAAGTGCCAACCAAGCCTTACGTGCGATAGGCGTATATTCTTTTACATCAAGCCAGCCATTTCTCACACCAGTAATCAGTGCGTAGGTAAACATGGCTGACCCCGAAGTCTCGACCCAGGATTCTGGTTTATCGATCAGCTGGCCCCACAGACCATCTTTACGTTGATACTTTTTGAGGCTAGCCATCATTTTTTTGTAAGAGGCTAATATCGCAGATCTATTGGGGTTATCGGTAGGTAAGGAAGACAGCAGCTCACTCATCCCTGCCGCCATCCAGCCATTCCCCCTTCCCCAAAAGAAGGGCGCATCCGGGGCATGGTAGAATAAACCGTTTTCCTTTTGAATGGTATCGAGATAGACCAGCATTTCATGGGCGGCCCGGTCAATGTATTTACGTTCCCCGCTCACCTGAAATGCCTTGGACTGCACCATGGTAATCATATACATATCGTCTATCCAATAACGTGTCTGCCAGGTGAGTCCTTTATCCAAAAACTTTTGGTAGGCATCTTTCACGGTTTGGGGCGAATCAATGGGGATGCTCCATTGGGCATCGGCAAAACGCATTCCCATTTCGCGAAAAGTCTTGTTTTTTGTCTGCTGATAAAGTTCAAGGGGAACGGTTCCAAATACCGCGAAATCCACATGCCAGGGTCGTGGCACCAAATGTTTCTCTGTATCAAAAAGAGGCATAAAGCGTTGGGTAAGTTGCTCAAGTAGTCCCTTGTCATGGCTGATGTCGGCAAACTTCAGTGCGCCGTACCAGGTACATACTTCGGGATAAGTAATGGATCTCGGGGGTGCTGGAGGTTTAAAGCTGTTATGTGGACTTTCGACAAAACGCTGTGCGACCAAACGGCCAACGGTTAGGGGATTGGCTTTTTCGGGCCAATTTTTTAAATCTATGCTTTGTGCCTGACCATATAGTGCCAAGGACACAGCAATACCCGAAAGTATTGACCTCACAATAGTTATCATTAGCTGGGTTTATATTTAGTTATTATACCAAATATCGCTATGCAGCTACTTTTTTGAGGGGTAATTTTCGACCATTTAGGTGGAAATATTGACGGCTGTGATCTGACACCAGAAAGAATTACAAATCCATTAGCACCCGTAGACTCATAAACGCCATTAACACAACGATTGTTGCACCAATCAATGTCAGCAGAACCGGTTGTTTATAGACGCCCACAATAGCAGGTTTGTAAGCTGCTATCAGCATCACCGTTAGTGAGATCGGCAATATAATACCATTCACAGCACCAGCGATAATCAATAGATGGACAGGCTTACCAACAAAAACAAATATTAGGGTGGAAATCAATATAAAGGCAATAATAATCCAATTTTCATTTTTAGCAATCCGTGCACTGAATGTTTTTATAAATGAAACAGAAGTATAAGCTGATCCGATAATGGAGGTAATAGAAGCCGCGAACATCACCACACCAAACAGGCGATAACCAAAATTGCCTGCCGCAAGTTGGAAAACTGATGCTGTAGGATTACTATCGTCAATCGAGAAACCTTGGCTCAGCACACCCAAGGCAGCCAAAAATAGACATACCCTGACTAGCGAAGCGACAGATATTCCCATTACTGCACTTCTATTGACGGTCGGTAAGGCATCAAATCCTTTTACCCCAGCATCAATCAAGCGATGACCACCCGCAAAAGTAATATATCCGCCGACGGTGCCCCCTACCAGTGTAATGATCGAAACAAAGTCGATCTTTGCTGGAGCTACTGTACGCAGTACAGCCTCACTCAACGGCGGCGAAGAGATCAATGTGATGTAGATAAATGCCAATATCATAATTGCCCCCATAAGCTGTGTAAAGCGGTCCATGGCTTTGCCGATCTGTTTGTTTACAAAAACAGCTATGGCAATGAATGCGGAGATACAAGCCCCGGTCATGACATTTATACCAAAGAGTGCCTCCAACCCCAATCCAGCTCCGGCGACATTGCCAATATTGAATGCTAGGCCACCGAGGATAATAAGTAGCGAGATAAAACCACCTAAGCCGGGCAATAGTTTATTCGCGATATCCTGTGCCCTCATTTCAGATACGGCGATCACACGCCAGATATTCAACTGAACACCGATATCAATTAGGATGGATACCAGAATTACGAATCCAAAGCTGGCGCCCAGCGATTTTGTAAAAACTGTCGTTTGCGTCAGGAAGCCCGGGCCAATAGCCGATGTCGCCATCAACAATGCAGCACCAATAAGCGCTGAAGTATTTTTTTGTTTCATCGGATCAGTATATCGTGGTCTTGTAAAGTTTGGTTGATTGTCTTGGCAAATTGCAAGGCTTCTGGGCTATCGCCATGGAGGCAGACGGTATCGGCTTGGATATCCACTTCCGGCCCTTGTAGGGAAGCCACTTTTCCTGTTCTGATCATTCGCAGCACCTGTTCTGCTGCTCGCTCAGGTTCATGAATAAGCGCATTTTTATCCGACCTTGTTGTCAATGTGCCATCCTGTTGGTAAGTGCGGTCGGCAAAGACCTCACTATATACCTTCAACCCTTTGTTCCGACCAGCTTTAATCAATTCGCTGCCCGAAAGACCATATAGGATGAGGTTTGGATCGATCGCGTAGATCGCTGTTGCAATGGCATCTGCCAATTCAGGTTTTCGCGCCGCCATGTTATAGAGGGCTCCATGTGGTTTCACATGTTGTAATGTTGTCTGTTGTACCTTGGCACATGCTGCAAGTGCACCAATCTGATAGACGACCAGTTCGTAAACTTCCCGGGCAGTAGTCTGAACCTCCCTTCTCCCAAAACCTACCAGGTCATGAAAACCGGGGTGGGCGCCTATTTTGACATTATATTTCAGGGCCAGCTGAATGGTTTTCATCATTGTCGAAGGATCTCCGGCGTGTAAACCACAGGCAATATTTACAGCGGAAACATAGGGCATTATCGCCTCATCATTGCCCATTGTCCAAGCGCCAAAACTCTCGCCCATATCGCAATTTAAATCTATAGTCAGTTGGTTATTCATATTTCAATGCGATTGCTCTTTTCAATTTAATTAATTGTATTTGCCGCTGTTTCAATAAATTTTGGGCATCATCCAGTTCGATCCGTTCAAAACGGATGTTATCCTCGGGTCCCTTTTGCGCCAGGAGCGGAAGATCTACAGTAGCAACCTGGCCAATGACGGGATAACCGCCTGTGGTCGGATGGTCAGCCATTAAGATAATTGCATTGCCATCAGGAGGTACCTGGATACTACCAAAGGTAACGGCCGTTGACAACAATTCCTTTTTTTCTTTTAATTGCAATGGACTCGCTTGTAGACGGTAGCCCATCCGATCCGAGTTTTTGCTAACCGTAAATACATCCGCAAAGAAGCTTTGCAATGAGTCGCTTTCAAACTGATCCCGCTGTGGGCCATCCATCACTCGAATGACTTCAGCCGAAAGGTCGGGATATAGTCTGGGATCCATGCTCCAGGAGAATGATCCCTCTCCCCCGTCATAGGGATGGTTGAAGGCAATCCGATCCTGTTCTTTGAGTGGCCGACCTTGCCAGCCACCTATTTGTCCTTTGCTATAAGTCGACCTGCTGCCCATTACTTTGGGGATATCAAGTCCACCGCCAAAACAAATATAAGCCCGGCAGCCCGAATTTGGTCTCCCGAAGGAGAGCAACGATCCAGCCTCAATCAGGACAGGTTTCCACATCGGTAATGGCTGACCATCAACCTTAGGCGACAGGTCCGCTCCTGTCACAACGATCAGCTGTGTCTGTTCGAAATAAATCGACGGTCCGAGGACGGTACATTCTATTGCGGCTTCGTTGTCTGCATTCCCTAGTATACTGTTGCCCAGAAGTAAAGCATAGCTATCCATCGCCCCACTAACCGCCATACCGTAGCGCTGTAGACCATAACGTCCCAAGTCCTGTATCGTAGTCAACATGCCCGCCTTGATGATCTTAATACCCATAGGACTCTGTTTTTAGTTTTACAAACTCATCATAAGCTATAGGTACAAAACATACAAGATCCCCCACTTCAAGCAAGGAGGGCTTTTCACGTTTGAGATCAAACAGCTGCAATGGTGTATGCCCAATGATCTGCCAGCCTCCGGGTGTCGCGATCGGATATACCCCAGTCTGCTGTCCAGCTATCCCTACCGCTCCAGACTCGATCTTCAAGCGGGGCACTTCTTTTCGCGGTGTCGCGATCCGGCTGTCCATACCGCCCAAATAGGGGAATCCAGGAACAAAACCGATCATATATACCCGATATTCTGAGGCACTATGGATATGGATAACATCTTCTTCCGTCACCCCATTATATTGGGCTACATAAGCGAGATCATCCCCATTGTAATAGACCGGGATTTCCTTTTTTACGCCCTTATATTTCGGATCATCGGGTATATCTTGTACGATTGTTTGAAGGTCAGCTAATAGTTCCTGATAGGTAATCGTCAGTGGATCATAGTAAATCGTGATCGTCGTGTAGGCCGGAACATACTCGATTACACCTGGCTGCGACCATTTTTCGATACAGGTCACGACCTTGCGAACTTGTGTATTGACCGCTTCGGAAAGTGTATCACCAAAAGAAAGGACAATCGCCTGATCTCCCATGGGATAATGCCGAATGATATTTGGCAAAGCTATACCTAAAGACTGCTCGTAGGAGCTTCCCATAATCTGTATGTTATAATCTATACAAAGATTATAAATACCGAACGATAATCAAAAAATAATCGGGTGGTTAATGTAGCAGGCTACATGACTAAAGTTTTTTCAATTTCTTCGGCAGCGAAGGGATAGCGCCGATTCAACAAACACTTTCCTCCTATAATTTCCTAGCTTCGTTTTAAGTTTCACCTACTGCCTTCCTACATTTTTCCTACTGTTGGCCTACTAGAGTAGGCCAACAGTAGGAAAAATGTAGACCAAAAGTGGATCAAGGAGTGAATGAGGTTAGGAAAAATGACAAAGAAAGCAGGAAGTTAGTGCGATAAAATTTTCCACCAATTGTTTCCCCTCTCTTCAGTACTCATTCGGAACCGCTTCGCCCCTTATTCGCCTATCACCTTACTTTTCCCTACTCATTCTCCACTGATTCCCTACTTATTATATAGGGAATCAGTGGAGAATGAGTAGAGAATATATTAGAGCATGCCGAATATGGTACGAACAAAGGGCGAAGTAATGGTGAATATAAAGTGAAGCGCTATAACCTGCCAACCAAATTTATTCGATCAAATAATTCCAGTTTTCTAACACATTCGGCATTTTCCAAGTCTCGGATTTGGTTTTGTAGTTATACATAACTCGCGCGTTCTTTTAGAACTACTATTCACCAATAAGATTTATACCGACCATTTCGGCTTTATACTTAATCTTTTCGATAAGACCATAATAGCTCCAAGTTAATACCAGCCAGTACGCGATATAAAATTTGGACTTTTCTCTCAAAAGACATACATTCCAGTTTATGGATCAATAAATAACTACACGGAGTCTAACTCAGGGCCTCTGGAATATTCAATGTGGATGGAAATGATCTAAGATTAAATAATTTACAGATTAATCCTGATATCGGATTAACGCTTAAATCCATACGGATAAAAGAAACATATTTTCCGAGAATTTTTAACAAGCAACTATAGAAAGAAGGAAGACTATCCTCTTTATGTTGCTTACAGCAAAAACATATTATCCACTCATAAAAAAATGCCTCCAAAGACTTCTGGAGGCATTTTTCTAAGAAATATTGTCTTAGTATTAATTGAAGATATAACGAATACCTAATTGCATTTGATATCTAGAATCTATACCTGTATTATTTCTAAACGTCTGCTCTTTAAGATTTTGACTAACAGTATACGTAGGTTTATTGTCAGTTACACCCTGATATTGCATAAAGTTTGTAATATTAGGTGTTTTTGTAACACCCCATTTGCTACTCAATAAGTTACCTACATTGATAATATCAAAGGAAACTTGCAATCTGTGATTATCTTTTGTTTTCAACACTTTAGATAGTTCTTGCATAATCCGAATATCGAAACGATTCATCCAAGGGTACTCCGCACCATTTCTTTCTGCATATTGCCCTCTTCTTGTGCTTAAATATTTGTCTTGGCTAATAAAGGCATCAAGTCTTGCCCATTGTGCGTCTGCGGTTTCAGCTTTAGTTTTACCAGCAACCTCCTTGATATCAACTAAGGCTATATCGGCGCGATCTTTAGGCACATACATTAAAGCGTTAGAGAAGCGTCTATCTGCATTAAGGATATCACCACTAACTACATAGTTATATCTTGTTGCTCCAAAGACATCCCCATACGGTCTTCCTTCATAGACTAAACCAATTCTAGTAGGCAATTGAGGAGTAATATTGAAGTTCACATTTACTGCTGCGATGATACGATTTCTAACAACAAAACTCGAATATGCTAAAACTGGACTATTCGGATTGTCTACAATTGCATTTCCTGCAAAAGCGGAGTTTGCTTGCGAACCTGGATTCGATGTGATGTCTTTTGCACTACTATGGGTATAGGCAATCATCGCATCCCCATATTTGCCAAAACGTTTCTCCAATTGCGCAGTAATACTATATGCATTTCCTTTGGAAGTATTATCCAATACAATAGCGCGTGTAATAGATGGATTGATTTGTCTGGCATTATCTGTTGCCAACCAATATGCTCTTGTATCACCAGTACCAGTAAATCTTCCTCTTGGATCTGTTAGGTTTGCATCCCGATGATACACTTCATTAATAGATTTGGTGTAAATCCCTTCTAAAGTAGCCTTCAGATCCCATGGCAAGCTATACTCTATAGCCAGATTCGAACGCCAGATTTGTGGCATTTTAAAATCTCGTGAAGTCACATCAATTTCATAGGTCGCCGGATTCTGGCGGTCGGCCGGTAAGTATGCATTAGGATCTGGATTAAACGGTCTATTTATCGTACCTTTATTTTCAAGAATATTACCAAATGTCATACCCGTCTGACCAGCCTGATTGGTTAACCAAACGCCCGGTACTCCCCCTGTGAAGATCCCCGTTCCGCCACGTAATACAAATGACCGATCTTGTCTAATATCCCAATCAAATCCTGCTCTTGGTGACACCAATACTCTGGCTTTCGGTAAACGGGATACATCTAATTTCTCTCCATTCGCGAAGGTCATACCAAGAACTTTCTCATTCGTTACGAGATCCGTGGTATATACTGGAATATCTGCTCTGATACCATAACTTAATTTAAAGTTTGATTTCACAAACCATTCATCTTGCGCATACAGAGCAATCGGCATCATACTAAAATCAGCTGATGGTCTTTCATTACCAGGAACTACCGAATAGGTTAATTGATATTGTGTAGGAAGTGCTGTTTTATCACCTTTAGCAGCGGCAATAAAATCGTCCATATTTTTATAACGGAACTGACCATTCATAAATTGAGCAAAAGAATTGCTAAATTTTTGATAGCTTAATGACCCTCCAAAAGTAAAGGTATGGGTTCCAGCAAAAATATTAAAGTTATCGGTGATACTAAATAGATTTTGATCTAGCTTATTTAGGATTGAAAAAGGTTCTGAACCAAAAGAAATGTAATTAGCACCAGAACCATTCTCAATATCCACTGTTGGAAAGAGACTGCCTTTAGGGTCACGGAAATCTCTAAATGCCGAATAAACAACCTGAATCTGATTCGCGTACTTACTATTAAATGTAGAGTTTAACTCCGCAGTAATGGAATTAATATTGTTATTTTGACGATAACGGAGATTAGAGAAAATCAAGGATGTTGTACTAGGCCCACGTCCACTATTACTATTGGATGTGCTCGGGTTAATATCTCTGTAAGAATCTAAGTGATTATAACGGAGTGTAAACTTATGTTTTTCATTAATATTCCAGTCAATTTTTGCAGTAATATTATTTGCTTTTTGATCATTATTAAATCCTTCGTAAACTCCCGGATCATAACCAAATTGCTCCATTAAAGTTTTCTGAACCAAATCCAAATCCGAAGCCTTTACAAGTGACTCATTTGCTGCCCCTGTACCTCTATTGGCTAAAAAGTTTGAGCCAGGCGTAGTTCTTTTGGTAGTTTCACCGTTCAAAAAGAAAAACAACTTATTCTTAATAATTGGGCCGCCTACACTAAAACCCAATTGATTATTTTTATAACTTTCTGTTTTAGCTAATTTTTCACCATCAACTTTATAACCTTGTAAATCTTGATTCTTAAAATACCAATAGGCAGATCCGGTCACTGTATTGGTACCTGATTTTGTAATCGCATTGACACCTGCTCCTGTAAATCCACCTTGTTTCACATCATATGGCGAAAGGTTGATCTGAATAGACTCAATCGCGTCTAATGAAAACGGCTGTGCATTTGTCTGACCTCCCGGTAAAGATGACAAACCAAATGCATTGTTCATTTGTGCACCATCCAAGGTCAACGAGTTGAATAAGCTGTTTCTACCAGCAAACGAAAAACCGTCACCCTGAGAGTTTGCCTGTGGATTTAATTTTGTTAAATCCGTAATACTTCTGGAAATAGCAGGCATTTCCTCAATTTTCTTTCTACTTACAATAGTAGATACCCCAGTTTTTGTGGCACCTCTACGGGCAGTAACAGTTACTTCCTCTAAAGTAGTATTCTTATCCGCAAATACAGGATTCAATACAAAAGGTTGCCCTAACTGCAAATAAACATCATTATAAATAATTGGGTCTTGTCCAACATACGTTACTTCAATCGTGTAAGGTCCCCCAACCCGCATATTTGCCAAGTTAAACCTTCCAGCAGCATTTGCAGATCCAGTATAAACTGTTCCCGATGGCACATGTGTTGCCTTGATAGTAGCTCCCGAAGTTAGACTGCCGTTCGCTTCTTTTACAATACCTGTAACGCTACTTGTCGTGACCTGAGCTTGTACAGCACCATAACTGGCTATTACAAGAGCGAAAAAGAGTAAAGATCTTTTCATATAATGTGATTTGTTAAAAAATGTTAAGCAAAATTACTAAGAGATTTCAAATAACAAAGGACTTAATATAAACTTAACATACTATAGCACATCTACTTCCTTCCATCTATTCGAAAATCCGTACTTTCGCACATAATTTTTTAACAAAAAAAACGTTATAACACCTTTTAAACCACCATTTCCAAAGAACCAACTCTATATAAAATAGTTTTCCACAGTCAATCCCTCCGACTTATTTGTAACAACATTCTTCCTTTGCGTACTTGAACTTTTCGAAAAAAATTCATTAACTTTCTATCAAGCGAGAATTTTATTGATCAACTCGTTTTTTGTAGCAATTGCGCTACTACGCCTTGTATTTATTTAAAAATTAGAAACTATTGTCCGAGCGAACTGGTTTTCTATAAAAATCTGTTTTAAAAAACGGAGAACTTTTTAGAAATTCGCACACCTTTATAATTCAACTTTTTTCATGGAAGTCGGTATTCAAAATTCTTCTTTTCAGGAACCCGCAGACATTAAATTGTCTCCAGCGGGACTTTCCTTCTTAGCTTCAGCAGCTAAATGGGCCAATTTTTTGGCCATTCTCTGTTTTATCCTTATTGGGTTATCGGCCGTAACCATGATTAGTTTGATGTTCGGAGCGAGTGCACTATCATTAGATCAAGGTGAATATATCTCAGCCGGTACGATATCAACGTTCGGCATACTTTACCTGCTGATGATGGCTTTCTCCTGTCTCCCGATCTATTTCCTCTATAATTTTGGATCCAAAGCAAAAAAAGCAGTCGAAAATCGCGATAGCATCCAGCTCGAACTCTGCCTCGAGGCTCTAAAAAAACATTATAAGTTTATCGGGATCATAGCCATCATCACCATCGGATTTAATTTCTTGGGGCTTGTAGTAGGCGTTATATTAGGTATCCATGACGCAATCGCTGGCGTATAGATTGGAATTAACAGAACAATATCTTCATAAGCATTTCCAAGGCTAGCAACGGAATAGCTTCGCTATTCCGTTGTCTATCGATACCCTCCTCTTTCTTCTCCTACTTATACCAATCCTAACAATACGATCAGAGAAACAAATTGTTTCGAAGTTTTTTTTGGTAATATTTTTCATTTAATTTAATTTTTTCCAAACAATATCTTGCTTAAATCGTTATAGCAATAATGAAAGGAAAAATAAGATCAACAGTTCTTATACTTTCAGTTTGAAAACAACCAATTTGTATAATCTAAAACCTAACCTTTATGCAAAAAAATAGCGCATTCATTTACTATTACATCCTGTTTTAGCTAATTAGGGAACTAGCTAAAACAGACAGTCAAGGCTGTACAGAAAACCTGAACAAGAAGAAATAACCAAATTATTTAAACAAACTTAAACCATTTTTATTTTTTTAGGGCAACTCCTGTCTTGGGGGCTCCTTGTCTTTAAAAAGGAAGAATTGATGAGCGCATTATGCCTAATCTTCCCAGAAGTAAATAAACCAATTAATTCACCTAATTACCTAACATTATGCAAAAACGAAAAGAAAAACTGTTTCTTTTCCTATTGCTCTTTACCCTACCCATGCTGTCTTTTGCTCAAAAGCAGCTTACCGGTATTGTGAAAGATGCATCAAATGGAGAAAAAATCGAAGGCGTTACCATTCTCAAGAACAGGGTTCCGCTAACGAAGACCAACGCGAATGGAGAGTTTCAGCTCTCCGGTATTGTGGGCGACAGCCTAATCTTTAAGTTTGTGGGAAAGAAAGATGAAACCCGTGTCATCGGTCCACAGAACATTATTGAAGTATTATTATACGATGATGGAAAGAGTCTTGATGAAGTTACCGTCGTCGCCTTCGGAACGCAGAAAAAAGCAACAGTAGTTGGTGCCATTACCACTGTAAAAGCTTCGGAGTTGAGAATTCCGGCAACCAACCTCACTAGCGCCTTCGCGGGGCGCATACCCGGTGTGATTTCCTTTCAGAACTCAGGCGAACCGGGTGCAGATAATGCCCAGTTCTTCGTCCGAGGGGTAACAACATTCGGCTATCAGGCTTCCCCATTGATCCTAATTGACGGTTTTGAATCGACCGCTGACAATCTCGCCCGGATGCAGCCCGATGATATTGAAAGCTTCTCCATATTAAAAGATGCCTCAGCAACCGTACTCTATGGAGCCCGTGGTGCGAATGGTATTATCATGGTCACGACCAAAGCGGGAAGAGAGGGTCCTGTAGGATTGAATGCCCGTGTAGATGTCAATACCGCATCACCGACCCGAATGATTAAAATGGTTGATGGTATTGACTACATGAAACTCTATAATGAGGCGCGCATGACCAGAGATCCTATTCTTGGTCCTTATTATTCCCAGCAGAAAATACAGTCGACTATAGATAACGAAAATCCCATGATCTTCCCTAATATTGACTGGTACAATACCCTGCTCAAAAACTATACGGTCAATACCAAAGCCAATGTCAATCTCAGCGGTGGTGGACAGGTCGCGACATACTATGTATCAGGTGGTTTTGATAAAGAGTCTGGCTTGCTTAAAGTCGATGATCGAAATAATTTCAATAATAATATCAATATCAATCGTTTTTTTATTCGGTCAAATGTGATCTTTAAACTGACAAAAACGACCACCTTAGACACCCGGATCCAAGGTCGGTTTGAGCGTTATAACGGGCCTTTCAGATCGGCAAGCGATATCTTCCGGATGGTCATGAACAGCAATCCTGTTGATTTTCCGGCAGTGTTTTCCCCTGATGCCAAAAACGAATTTGCGCAACACACTTTATTTGGAAACACCTTTGTAACAGGATCACTCAAAAACAATCCCTATGCCGAGATGGTGCGGGGTTATGAAGACCGCAATGAAAATACTATCACAGCGCAGGCTACCTTGATGCAGGATCTGGCTTTTCTGACACCGGGTCTGAAACTCCAAGGCCGGGCTTCGGTGACAACTTGGAGCAAATATGCTGGTACCAGGAGCTATGATCCCTTTTATTACGATCTGGAAAATTACAACCAGATTACAGGCGAATACAGTCTCTATAGTCTCAACCCGACAACAGGTCGAGCAACGCTGGGCGATGTAGAGCCCAAAAGAGATGCCAGCTCCAATTATTATTTCGAGGCTCGTTTTAACTGGAACCGTAGTTTTGGTAATCACAACTTAGGCGCCATGACCGTAGGTATGATCGAGGAAAAATTGCTGACATCCGGAAATAGCAACTCCATTTACGAAACCTTACCCGAACGCAATATGGGTAACTCGGGACGTCTAACCTATGATTTCGACAATAAATACTTTGCGGAATTTGCCTATGGTTTAAATGGCTCGGAAAAATTTATGGGACAAAAACGCTTCGGTTTTTTCCCTTCCTTGGGTGGAGGCTGGATGGTCTCGAGCGAGCGCTTTTTTGAACCACTCAAATCTGTCGTCAGTACATTAAAACTGCGCGGTACCTGGGGACGTGTCGGAAACGACGCCATTGCCGAACGGAAAGATCGTTTCTTTTACCTATCGGATATTTCAAGGGGTAATAATGCTATGTATCGTTGGGGAACCGATTTTATGAATGCTTATAATGGATTTAATGTAAACCGCTACGCTAATCCAGATATCACCTGGGAAGAGTCCGAAAAATGGAATGTTGGTGTGGAAGTCAATTTCTTTAATGAGTCGCTCAAATTGCAGGGGGACTTTTTTAAAGATGTGCGGAACAAAATCTACATGCGACGGGAAAACTTCCCTGCATCTGCAGGACTTGAAGCGGCCATCAGTGGTAATGTGGGCAAAGTCAGTTCACAGGGATTTGATGGCTCGCTGACCTATCAAAAATTCTTCGGTACGGATCTCTGGCTCTCGGCCCGGGCCAATTTCACCTATGCTACCAATAAATACCTTGCACTGGACGAGAAAAACTATGCAGATACCTACCTCAAAAAACTCGGCCACAATTTGAGGCAAGAATGGGGATTACTTGCTGAGCGGCTATTTGTCGATCAGTATGAAATTGATAATTCTCCAAGGCAGGATTTTGGCGAATACATGGCCGGCGATATCAAATACAAGGATATCAATGGTGACGGCATTATCAATGATAACGACAGGATCCCAATGGGATACCCTACTGTTCCGGAGATCCAATACGGTTTCGGTATGTCTGCAGGTTATAAAGCTTTTGATTTTTCCTTCTTCTTTCAGGGAAATAAAAATGTCTCTTTCTTTATTAACTCCACCGCTGAATCTAATCCAAACACTGGATCTTATGGAATAGCTCCCTTTGCTTTCCGCAGAAATGCATTGGCTATTATTGCCGAAGACTACTGGAGCGAAACTAATCCCAATACCCATGCATTCTGGCCGCGTCTGTCTACAGACCCCATCAATAATAATACACAGCAATCTTCCTGGTGGTTGCGCGATGGCTCTTTTATCCGTCTCAAATCACTCGAAATCGGTTACAGTCCGCGAAATTTAGAACGTTTTGGCTTCGGCAAAGGCAGCCGGATCTATATCAGTGGCGAAAATCTGGCTGTATTCAGCCCATTCAAACTCTGGGATCCGGAATCGGGACGAAATGGACTCGGCTATCCGCCAAACCGACGGTTTAATGTTGGTATTCAATTATCATTTTAACGCATAACGGACTTACACATGAAAACAATAAAATACATCGCAATCGCAATAGCTTTCGTTTTGGGTTCCTGCTCCAAGTACCTTGATGTGGTGCCTGACAATACCCTAAAACTGGAAGATATATTCAACATCAAAGTTGAAGCTTACAATGCACTAGCCAAAGTATACAGCTACCTGCCCAATGATGATCAGACGCATGTCACTTCCTGGTCGCTGGGAGACGAATGGCTCGGCCGGCTAGATCTTAACACCAATACAGGCAATCTGCGGGCAATCCGTATTATGCGGGGTTTACAATCGCAGACCTCACCTCAACTCGGACTTTGGTCCGGTACCGAAGGTGGCAAACCGCTCTATCAGGGTATACGTCAATGTGAGGTCTTCCTGGCCAATATTGATAAAGTACGTGATATGACCGAAGGGGAAAAAGCAGAATGGAAGGCGCAAGTCAAATTTCTAAAAGGCTATTTTGCTTTTTTGCTGATTCAGCGTTATGGTCCTATCGTTCTACCTACGGGCCTCGCTTCCCCAACATCCACGCCAGAGGAATTATTTTTGAGCCGATCCAAAGTAGAGGATTGCTTTAATTACGTATTAAACCTGATGAATGAGGCTATTCCGAATCTGACCGAACGTGTATCTTCCAACAACCTCGGACAGATTGATCAGGTGGCAGCCAAAGCAATCAAAGCAAGGGTACTTGTGTTCAGAGCAAGTCCATTTTTCAATGGTAACCGTGAGTACTTTGGCGACTTTATGGATAGTGATGGCCAGCCGTTCTTTCCGCAGGCTGAAGATAAGGAGAAGTGGAAGGCGGCCATCGATGCACTTAATGAAGCCATCACACTATGTGAAGCAAACGGATTGGGACTCTATCATTTTGCAAAGGAACCTTTTATTTATGACCGTGCCGCATTCACCGCAAACCCCGAAAGAATGCAAACGTTATATAACCTACGGATGCTTATCGTGGATCCATGGAATAAAGAGCTGGTTTGGGGTAATTCAAACATCGGCTATTATGACCAAGGTGAACTAGCTCATTCCTCTAATATCCGTTTGCCTGAAGGCTATGGTGATGGGGTCATTAACGAGCCCTCTTATTCCTGGCAGTGGATGGGCGCAACTTATCAGATGGCCGAACGGTATTATACCGAAAATGGATTGCCTATTGATGAGGATCTGACCTATGATTTCACCAACAAATATGAAATCATCAAGACACCGGCCACCAATGAAAGCGACTATACGCAATGGAACGGCTACATGCAGCCCAATACCGAAACCATCAGATTATACATGAACAGAGAGCCCCGGTTCTATGCCAATCTGGGTATTACAGCGGGTTATTGGCGGTCACATACTGTCCGCATCAATACCATGTTTTATGGAAATTCACATGGTGGCTATAATTCGTCACAGCATACGACGGACTTTTTTGCCACGGGTATCGGTACACAAAAGATGGTGCATCCAGAGTCGCAATCTGGGGCCTGGCAGCGTACGATTAAATTTCCTTATCCCATTATCCGAATGGCTGATCTGTATCTGATGAAAGCGGAAGCGCTAAACGAATATTCGGGTCCATCACAGGAAGTATATTCCCTCCTGGATCGTGTGCGAGATCGTGCCGGAATCCCTTCTGTGGAAAAAGCCTGGTCTGATGCCTCACTCGCCAAAACCGTCAATAAGCATCGTTCAAAAGAGGGGCTACGGGATATTATTCTGCAGGAACGTGGTATTGAGTTTGCATTTGAAGGCATCCATTTCTGGGATATGATGCGTCACAAACGGGCAACAGCGGCGTTTTCAATGCCAATATGGGGCTGGAACCATACCGGGACCACAGGTACTTCATTCTTTGTCCTTGATGTCAAACAGGAAAGACGCTTCACCATCCGGGACTGCCTATGGCCAATTGATCTCAATGAGATGAATACAAATGGCAAACTTATTCAAAACCCAGGCTGGTAACGTCAAATTCTTATTGTAACAATTAATAACGATAAACATGATCAGATTAAATCTCCAATATATCGCATTTAGTTTACTATTGCTTTTCTTTTCCTGTAAAGAGGTTGAGCGATTTTCTCCGGCTGCGGACGATAGTACGCCACCCGGAAAGATAGAACTGCGCAGGTATACACCTTTATACGGTGGAGCCCGCTTTTTTTACAATATACCAAAGGATGAAGACCTTATCAGCATCGATGCCGTCTATACCAATCCCAATGGCAAATCATTCACCTTTTCAGCATCTTATTTTGTAGATTCTTTAGATGTATATGGATTGCCAAGCACGGATGAATACACTATACAACTGTATGCGGTAGACCGCACCGGCAACAGATCAGAGCCACTGGATGTAAAAGTGAAGTCACTGGAACCTGCTTTTACGAGGGTGGCCAGTTCTATACAAGTGAAACCGGGCTTCAGTTCCTTCTTCCTGGACTGGGAAAATGAGCTCAAACAGGATGTCAATGTTTATGTAGACTTTACATTTAACCAGAATGGCACACCTCGCAGCCTGACATCGGTCTTTTCGTCCAATCTACCAACCGACCGTAGGTTTATAAACGACCTGGTGCTACCACCGACAGAGAAAGTAAGCGTGAAAGTTCGTGTCGAAGACAGCTATGGGAATACTACCGCTATCATAGACAAAGGGAATATTTCCCTACTTGAAGATACGAAAATACCGAAAAAAGACTGGGTATTACCCAAAACGGCTGATCTCATTGGTGGTGTCCCGATGGCTTTTGGCGACGGACTAGAAGGGCGCTCGCGCTACGTCATAGACGATATCATAGACCGTGGTGACAACCTCAACTTTATGCACACCCACGGAAGGGGACGAACCGGAAAAACGGCTGATGGCAATATGCCATGGAACTTTATCATCGACCTGGGTGCTTATTATGAGCTGAGCCGCATTATTACCGTACAACGGCACTCCGGGGGATTGGCCAATATATCCAGAGGGCAGTACTACCGCAGCGAAAATGTCGGAAGGTTCAAAATGTATATCTGGGATGATGCCAAACAAGACTGGGAACCTGTATCAGAGCACTTTATTCCGGTACCTTTTGGAATCAGTGAACTTGAATTTGTGAAGAAAGGCGAAGCTGGCGATATGGCTTATATGTATCCCGATAATCCGAAGTACACGAAGAAGACAAGATGGTTCAGGTATGAAGCTGTAAAGGGTTTTACATCTGACTATACCTTAGATGATGCGAACTGTCTTTCCGAAATCACCCTTTACGGACGCAAAAGTAACTAAATAGAGACCTCAAAGACATAAAGTATGAAAACAAAAAATAAGTTCAGAAAAATAGCTGGGTTTTTAGTTGTCTTGACGTTAATGGCTTTTAGCTTTTCCTGCAAGAAAATGTACGATAATATAAAACCCTATGCGGAGGAAACTGTGTATCCGCAACGCTATGATACCATTGCTGCCAAGATAGGCTATGAACGGGTCGAAATTGATCTGATAAAGGCAGGACGGATTCCCTCGAGTCAGATCCGGATGGGAAAATCCAAAAAAACGATTGTTGAATATGACAATCAGAAAATCATCATTGATTCATTGGTTTCCTGGCTAAATATCAAAGGACTCAAGCAGTCTAAACTATACCGCTTTAAAGTCTATACAATAGACGAATTTGACAATAAGTCGGTACCACAGCAAATCGCTGTCATTCCATTTACCGAAAGCGATGTAAAAAACCTGGTCATCGCTTCTCCGCGGATTATGACCTCGCCGAATGCGATGGTCATCGACTGGACGAGCTCGCTATCATCGATCCTCTTGACTTATAAAAGTCTTTCTTATGAATATAAAGATAAGACGGGAAAAGTAATTACAGGAACCCGAGGGGTCTCACCGCGTATATTTGCGGCAAACCTCAATCCCGGATCAACGGTGGCAATGAAGCTGTCTTATAATGTCATCCCGAAAGTAGGTGGACAGGAAATAGTAGACTCGATCACCTATACGCAGACGCTCGATATCACTTTGCCGACCGGAGAGACAACCTTCAATCCAACTGAGCGGGATATCCTCATCGCGAACGGGGTCACAACCTTCAATGCGAATGTCGCTGCGGGGATTAAGAAATTGACCTTTCCGATTCACACGAATAGTTTACAGGATTTATTCTATTTTTCAAATGTAACTGAATTGGATCTGACCGGCGGTGAGCTGTTTAACGTTAAAACCCTTGATTACAATAGAAATGGCGTGGTCAAAACGATAGGTGGTGGCAAGTTTCAGCCTTTTATACGCCATGTATCGGCCATATCAAATGCGAATGCACAAGCGATGTTAGATCTGCTGGATCTGGGGATAATCAAAAAAATTAAATATATCCCCAATTCGCTAGGAATAGACGAGTTACTGAAACGCTATGATGGCAAAAACATTGTCGAATGGGTGACACCTCCGGATGAAAGTTTGATTCCGATGAATTTCTTCCTAGACGGAAAGATTCAGGACAATAACTGGGCAACGGATATTGTCAATCCAGCGACGGACGCCCCGGCGGGAACAGATATTGTGAATCCGATGAAAATAACGTTAAAGGCAGCGAGTGCTTCCTTTGTATTTACACTTCCAAAGGAATATCGATTTAATATCGCAACCTACAAATATCTTAAATTTAAGGTCTATGCACCCGACAAATCTAAATTCACTGGCAGTTACAGCGCATTTCAAAAATTGTGGCCTAGATTTATGAACTATATGTGGGCATTTTCCAGTGAAAGTGCTTTTGGTCAGGAGTACTGGGAGCTGGACAGAAATGCCACCCCGATTCCAGACAGCGATCTGACAAAATGGAAGGATGTGACCATTGATTTGTCTTCGGCAAAAGACAAACACAACAGGGTAATTGTCATTAACATTGGTGGTGAACCTGGCGGAACATTCAGTCCACCAGCAGATATTATTTATTACTTTGCTAATTTCAGGTTTTCAAAATAACGCAAAGAAATGATCCCCTCAAAAAACCGCTAGCGTTGAATAGTCGAAAATAGACCATAAGGGGGATTCGAAAAAATGAAATAAAAAACGGGAGTGTCCAAAAAGATTGGACACTCCCGTTTTTTATTATTCAACATGAAGCATATAAACTATGCCTATATTTTTTTCTACTTTTTGTAATATCGCATTGCATTTGGAATCTGCTTCTCAATATCGGCAATACGTCGCGCATCACTTGGGTGAGTGCTCAAGAACTCTGGCTGTCCTTTTTGGCTACCCGCTGCCATGCGCTTCCAAAATCCAATGGCTTCGTTTGGATCGTAGCCCGCCAATGCCATAATAATTAACCCAGCCTGATCTGCAGAAGATTCATCGCTACGTGAGAATTTTAACTGGGCCAAGCTGCCCCCCAAACCATACAGGTTATTAAAAATCCCAAGGGAGCTACTACCAGTCATTCCTGCTGCTGAGCCCAGAATCTGACCACCCATTTGTAAAGCCATCTGGTTGGATGCCTGCGCTACGGAGTGCTCTTCAATGGCGTGGGCAATTTCGTGCCCCATCACTGTCGCCATACCAGCCTCGGTACGCGTTACCTGAAGTATTCCTGTATACACAGCAACTTTCCCGCCTGGCATACACCAAGCGTTCACATCATCACTCTTCACCAGGTTAAATTCCCAATTGAAATTATATTTATTGGCTATACCTTTGCTCTGCAAATATTGATTCACAGCTGTTGCCAATCGGTTACCTACACGTTTTACCATCGCCGCGTCAGCCGTACCGGTAATAACCTTTGTATTATTTTTTGACAAGAAATCTTTGTACGCCAGCGCAGCCTGTTGGTTGACCTGGTCAGCACTGACTAATTTCAAATATTTTTTTCCAGTAACAGCTGAAGTAGCACAACCTGACAACCCCGATGCCAGCGCTACACAGGCCAATACGATAGCCGAATACTTAAACATGCTTTTCATATGTATCTTATTATTCATCTGTGTTTGTTTCAATTACATTCATGAGCTCGCAGGCCCAGTCTCGTTTTCAATGGTTATATGAAATGTCTAGACTAGATTCGGCAGGGTCTCTGCTTCTCCAGCGCAGCTATCTCATAATATTCTATTAAATACTTTTTTAGGATGCAATTATTGTGCCTATTCTTTTGCCTTTGTTTTTTTCTTGAATAGATAAATCTTGGACTCATGTCCTTTTAGCAGGCGCTCAATATTCTTTTGATGGGTAATTAATAGCAGCGTACAGATTGCAATACCATAAAGCAATACCGAAGGAATGGTAGTTTTAAAAATAAATGCCAAGCTAAATGGAAAAGCAAACCCGGCCGAAATTGAACTTAGGGATACATAATGTGTCGTCAATAGGATAATGACAAATACCGATACACAAACTAAGGCTGCCGGCGTATGTATCGCCAGGATCATCCCACACAATGTCGCCACCCCTTTTCCTCCCCGGAAGCCCGCAAATACAGGAAATAGGTGTCCTATAACGGCAATCACTCCCAAAGCCAACTGAAAATTAACGAACTGAACATCACTGGTATTTTGGCCCAACTCAATTAGATAGGCGAGATTTGTTGCTGTCCAACCCTTGAATATATCCACAAACATCACGATAGAGCCGGCACGCGGTCCTAATACACGAAAGGTGTTAGTCGCTCCAGCATTACCACTCCCATACTCACGAACATCTACGCCATAAAATGCCTGACCTAACCAAACTGCTGTAGGTATAGAACCAAACAAATAAGCTAGTAATACTGCAATTACTAAATAAATCGATATCATTAAATTAAATCAGTTCTTATAATAATTTGGCTTTCAGACTAAGATCTAAGCTCTTGACACTGTGTGTCAAAGCGCCCACCGAGATATAGTCTACTCCGGCCTCTGCATAGGCCCGAATGGTTTCAAATGTTATTCCCCCAGAAGCTTCTGTCTTAAATCGATGATCGATAATTTTAACAGCTTTAGCCACATCCGCAGGTGAAAAATTATCCAACATGATTCGGTCCACTTCGCCAAAGTTAAGAACTTCGTCAAGTTCCGCAAAATTTCGGACCTCTATTTCTATTTCAATTGGTTTATTTAATTTCTTTCGATAGTCATTTGCGCGTGTCAACGCCGGTATAATCCCCCCACTATAATCCACATGATTGTCTTTGATCAGAATCATATCGAATAATCCAAACCGATGGTTGGTGCCCCCTCCTATTTTGACCGCTTCCTTTTCCAATACGCGAAGTAAAGGTGTTGTCTTACGGGTATCCAATACCTCTGTATCCGTACCTTTCAACAGCTCCACATATTTTCGGGTTGTCGTCGCTATACCACTCATACGTTGCATCACATTCAATACCAAACGCTCTGCCAACAGAATACTCTGGATATTTCCGCGAATGTAAAACGCGATATCACCAACTTTTACCTGGCTTCCATCGGGAATAAATACCTCACAGGCCAAGGTTTCATCGATGTAACTCATGATCGCCTGAGCAACCTCTACGCCTGCCAAAATACCGTTGTCCTTAACAATCAGTTTCGCTTCTCCCTGTGCTCCCACCTCTATCGTGGATAAAGAGGTATGATCACCATCTCCGAGATCTTCCGCGACTGATTGTTTTACAAACTGCGCCAAATAATCCTTGATTTCCTTCTCCATAAATACAATTTATAGGGCTAAGATGTGGAATAATTTTTTAATCGAAAAATAGAATGATAAAAAAATAGCGTCTGACTTAACTTTTATCGATCCGAAGTTCTTCTATTGTCTGACTATTGGATCCCGCACTTATCTTAATAAACACACGGTAATTGGCTTGTTCGGTCGCTAATGAAAAGGTGAAATACTGATAACCATTGTTTGCATTACTGGCCTGGGTCAATTTGATAGTCTTGGGTTTATGTTGGTTAAAAAATGTACCCAGCATAATCTCGGACTGGTATTTGGTATACACTCCATTTTCTCCCAATAGGGACAGGGTTAGATTGGAACCAAAATATTTCGCAATATTCTTTGCATTCCCCTCCTTTAAATAGGTTTTTAGTTCTTCGGAAATACTTCCAAAAGACTCCTCTCCTCCCCATGCAACAGGCTGTGACGAATAGTTTAAATCTTTCAAAAGATGCCCCGAGGCGTTAGTGTGTATAAAAAGACTATAAACAAATATAAAGACGCAATAGCTTAAAAGTTTCATATAGCTCAAAATAAGACAGAACAGTTTCCACAAATAGATATATCAATCATTAGGTAGCATTGCTTATACGTAAACATAAACTATGCCACAAACCTATAAAATTATTGCATATAAACAAGGGAAGTTTTTAAAGACACATTGATAGATTCTAAAATTAAGATTATCTTTGTTATACGATGAATAAGAAAAAAGTTGCACTCATGATCCTAGACGGGCTAGGATACGGAAAACATGATAAATCAAATGCAGTTGAAGCTGCAAATACCCCATTTTTAGATCATTTATTGGAAACATACCCAAATTCAAGTCTGGAAGCTTCCGGTGAAGCCGTTGGCCTTCCTGATGGACAGATGGGTAACTCTGAGGTTGGCCACATGAATCTTGGCGCTGGACGGGTTGTCTATCAAGAATTAGGGCGTATTCACAAAGCGGTAAATGACGGCGTATTCAATACAGATATCGTTATCCAGGACGCATTTAAATATGCGCTTGAAAATAATAAAAAAGTACACTTTATCGGTTTACTCTCTGATGGTGGTGTACATGCACACACCAAGCACCTAAAAGGTCTCTGTGATGCAGCAAAACATGCTGGACTAAATAGTGAGCAGGTTTTTATCCATGCTTTTCTGGATGGTCGTGATACCGACCCTAATTCGGGGATCGGCTATGTCAAAGATTTACAGGAATATCTAAAAACAACTTCAGGAACTTTTGCTTCCGCCATCGGTCGATATTACGCAATGGACCGTGACAACAGATGGGAACGCGTCAAGTTGGCTTATGATCTTTTGGTGAAAGCCGAAGGTGAAAAAACCAATGACCTGGTTGCTGCGATCCAAAGATCATACGATGCAGGGGTGACAGACGAATTTGTTAAACCAATCGCATTGGTCAATGAAGATGGCACCGCTGTAGCAACAATTCAAGAAGGTGATGTGGTCTTCTGTTACAATTTCAGAACAGACCGCGGCCGTGAAATCAGCATTGCACTTACACAGAAAGCCTTCCCTGAGTATGATCTTGTACCGTTAAATCTGTACTATGTCACGCTAACAGCCTATGACGAAACCTTCAAAAATGTACGTGTTGTTTTCCAAAAAGATAACCTGACAAACACCTTGGGTGAGGTTTTGGAAGCCAATCATAAAACACAGACCCGTATTGCCGAAACTGAAAAATATCCACACGTGACATTCTTCTTTTCGGGTGGCCGTGAACAGCAATTCGAAGGTGAGAACCGTCTTTTGGTACCTTCTCCAAAAGTGGCTACTTACGATCTTCAACCTGAAATGTCTGCAAGTGGAATCACCGAAGCAATCGTCAATGATATGGAAACTCTTCAGCCGGACTTTATCTGCCTCAATTTTGCAAACCCTGATATGGTAGGCCATACTGGTGTATTTGAGGCTGTCGTAAAAGCAGTAGAAACAGTAGATCAATGCACAAAAACAGTGGTGGAAACAGGATTGAAAAATGGTTATTCATTTATCATTTTGGCTGATCACGGTAATTCAGAATTTATGGTCAATGAAGATGGTTCTCCAAATACAGCACATACAACAAATTTGGTTCCTTGTATCTTGATTGATGATCACTACAAAAAAATCGCAGATGGTAAATTGGGTGATATCGCTCCAACCGTTCTAAAACTTTTGGGCGTAGATATCCCCGTTGAAATGACAGGAAATGTATTGGTATCAGAATAAGAATTTATATAAAAAATTAAGCAGCGCACTTCCACTACTGGTGGGAAGTGCGCTGCTTTTTTGGAGCTGTAGCTCCCCCTCAGGCCAACAGAAAGCTAAAAAGACGACGGATATATTTTCGGTAGACTCTTTTTTCAGTGCCGAAGCACAACGCTTGCAGCAACTCAACCCTTCGGTGTTAAAATCCGTCAATAAAGATGGTGAAAAGGAACAACGTGAGCTCAAAATTGAAAACTGGAAAAATGAACTTTCAGCGTTCCAGTCCGCTGATATCAGCAAAAATTTTGATCCCGCACTCTACGATGTCAAAGCCGTAGATTGTGTAACGGAATTTACTGCCAAAAAGGAAGAATTGCAAATACAAAAACTCCGAATCGAGTTTGATCGTAAAAACGAAAAGGTTAAACATATCCAAATCGATAAAAAGATCGCGAACTCCCTCTATGACAGTAATGAAAAACTAGATTATTATAGCGATTCATTGTACAGTATTGTAAAACTACAGGATGTACAAGGACTCGATGCAAACCAATATGAAATTATTGGGAGATTTGTGCAATCAAAAAAATAACTCATGCTGAAAAATGTCTTTATGCGCATTCATAAAGACATTTTTTGTTCCCCAATACAAACAAATAAATGCAACAACATTGCTTTATTTATAATTTTTCTTATATTTGCCTCATTAATTGTCTGCAAAGACATCGTATAGAAAAATAAAGTGCGCGATATTTCATTGAACAAATTAGCTGCGTTAACGCTTTTAATGACCTTTTTAATCGGTCAGTTCATTGTCTATACCCATTCCCATGAGTCGCCGGCATTAAGTATAGTGGACTGCAGCCCAAAAAAACACCATGCAGACCATCCAAAATGTTCTATTTGCGACCAAAGTTCACACCCACAGCTACTTTTCCATTTTAGCCAAAATGAAATTTCTCTTCCTGAACGGGAAATAGCATTTGGTTTCTTTGTACCCAGTGACCAGATGATCAGTGCATTGCTATCTGGCAATCGTGGTCCCCCTATTTGTTAAATTTCATCCACTATGCGACAACAAAGCTTTTATGGAAAGCCTTGTTTACTATGATCAGGAAGCAAAGGCCAACGTTTTGGCAATTGTTGCTGGCGTATTCATATTGGATCTTCCTCCTATTTAGCAATCAAGCAATTCAATGATGAATTCCTCCGTATTGAACAGGCTATTTTTTCACGACTGATGAAAATATAGGTTTAATGCGACAGGTTATCATTTGGATAGGCTCCATCGACAGATGGCATAAAAATATTTACAGATGAAACTCAAAATTAAAGGCGGCATATGTATGCTTGTCTGCTATTTCCTTCTATTCTCTGTCAACGCCGCTACTATATCGGGTAAAGTGACAGATGCAAAAACAAATCAACCGATCGCTGGAGCGACCATATCTTTGCTCCAACTCCGTTCGAGTACCTCTTCAGACCAACAGGGGCGTTATACGTTCAAATCACTGCCCTCGAGTGGACGTTATCTTGTCGAAGTACGTTTTATTGGTTACCAATCGCTGATCAAAACGATAGATCTGACATCAGCGGATGTATCGGTCGATTTTGCACTGACTGAAAGTATAATCGAGACAAATGAAGTGGTGGTTACAGGTACGCTCGTGACTGCACAAAGCCGTCGCAACAGTACCTCTGTCTCTGTTATCTCCAAAGACGAATTACAGGGTGGTGCGACAAATCTGATCGACGCGCTAGCCCGCCAGGTACCTGGTTTAAGTCAGATTACAACAGGACAGGGCATTTCCAAACCAGTCATCCGCGGTCTTGGTTATAACCGTGTTGTCACCGTCAATGATGGCGTGAAGCAAATGGGGCAACAATGGGGCGACGAACATGGTATCGAGATCGACCAAAACCAGCCCGACCGGGTAGAGGTACTTCGGGGAGCAGCTTCACTGATGTACGGATCTGATGCCATCGGTGGTGTTATCAATATCCTCGAGCCCAGCGTCCCCACTGCAGGCGAAATAAAAGGCGAGCTGCTATCCAATTATTCAACCAACAATGGACTGACCAATAATTCACTGATGCTTACAGGCAATGAAAACGGCTTTGTATGGCGCGGACGTGGATCTTATCAAAATGCATATTCCTACAATACACCAGCTGGACGCTATATGAATAGCAGTTTTAATAATACCAGCTTCAGTGGAATGCTGGGTTTAAATAAACAATGGGGGTATTCACACCTTAATTTTTCCTACCTCAAAAATAACATTGGTTTTTACGATGCCGACCCCGGAGATCCGTTATACAATACATCCAAAAGCCGGACATTGGATTTCCCCAAACAGGATATCCGCCATTATAAGCTCGCGCTCAATAATAATTTTGTGATCGGTTCAGGAAATTTAAAACTGGACCTGGGCTACCAGAAAAATCAACGTCGCGAACTTGAGGAAGCAACACCCTCGTTATTTTTTGATTTAAATACCTACTCTCTTGATGCGAAATATTACCTAGCTGAAAGAAACGGTTGGCAGCATGTCGTTGGCATTAGCGCCAGTCAAGAGCATAGTGTAAACAAGGGCGTTGAATTTCTAATCCCTGCTTATGACCAGATCGAATTAGGTGCTTTTGGCTATGCAAAAAAAACCTGGGGTGATAACACCTTCAATATGGGACTACGCTACGATTATGTCAATAGCAAGGGCAAACAACTTTTAGTTGATGATGAGGAGCAGTTCCCGGGTTTTAAAAATAAATTCAGCAATATTAGCGGTGCTTTAGGTTTCACACATAGTTTCAGCGAGGATTTCAACTTCAAAGCAAATGCAGGATCGGCTTTTAGAGCGCCCAATCCAGCAGAATTAGGTTCTAACGGTGTACACGAAGGTACATCACGCTACGAAATCGGCAATGAGAACCTCAAAGCTGAACGTAGTTTCCAAGCGGATGCAACCCTCGAATTTGGACATAGCATCGTCACCGGTAGTATCGGGATCTATGAAAATTATATTCATAATTTTATCTATGCTTCAACAAAAAAGGGCGACACAAAAACCATCATTGATGAGGACAATAATGAACAGACCTACGATGTCTATCGCTATGGTCAGGTGAACGCCAATCTTTATGGTTTTGAGGGAAGTCTAAACTTCCATCCACTGAACTGGGTACACTTGGACAACACCTTTACCTATACTCATGCACAAAACAGGACCTTTGACAGGCCATTGGCATTGATTCCGGCAGGTGTTTTACATAACACACTACGTCTCGAGCCCAAGATAAATGGATTACATGCTTTTTATGTATCGGTAGGTTTAGACAATTATTTTAAACAGAATCGCGTTGACGAAACTTTTGAAACGGCTGCAGATTCGTATTCACTGATCAATGCTGGAATAGGTACTACCCTGCACTTAGGAAAACAACAAGTGAAGCTGTACGCGGCTGCATCTAATCTTACTAACAAGCGCTATTATGATGCTTTGAGCAGACTACGTCCGGGAAGATTATCGCAGGAGAACCCCACTTATGGTGTTTATAATATGGGTAGGAATGTTACTTTTGGAATCTACCTTCCACTCAGCATAAAAAAATAGCCTTCCGGAGCTTTCCAAAAATGTAGCTTTCGGCAAATGGGCTGAATAATATTTTTAGGCTTCAATCTAAAAAATAATGTCCGAGTTCTTAATGAACTCGGACATTATTTTTATACAATTCCCTTTCTATTTAGGATCATCTGCTGTGCCTTCCCGTGCCAAAGGCACATCGTCAGGCATGCTTTCCAATGAGGAATCTAATGCAAATAACGATTCGTCTGAAGCCCGATCTCCACCTGCTATCTTTAATTTATCGATCAGCTCAAGAGCAAGTTTCTCTTCTTCAATCTGTTCTTTGACAAACCATTGTGCAAAGTTCCATGTCGCCCAATCTTTCTGCTCCATAGACAGATTGACGATATTATAAATCGCTTCGGTATTATCTACCTCATGTTTAAATACCCGTTGGAAACACTCGGTTAAGGTTTTCGGATCTGCTGGCGGTGCTGAAATGGCCTGAATCCGGGGACGCCCCCCTCTTTCCAGTATGTACCCCATAATTTTGGTCATATGATTCCGTTCCTCCTGGGCATGTCTATATAAGAAATTGGCGATCCCACCATAACCCTGATCATCGGCCCATACACCCAAAGCCAGATAAATTTGTGCAGCTTCGGCTTCTTTTGTCATTTGACTGATTAAAATATCCTGCATTTCTGCAGACAATCGATTCGTTTCCATATACTAAATTCCTGTTGATTCAATAAAAGAACAGTATTGCGAAGTATTTCGTTTGCAAATTTGTCAAAGACAGACTGGAGAGCGAATCAATCTCATCAGGAAAACCATCGGAAGCCATTGGGATAGCATGAAGAATAAAAAGAGCAGGACGGGTAATTGCACAAAAAAAGGGAAACTCAGTTGAATTTCCCTTTTTTATCTGTTCTATAGGTAAGCCTATTTCAGGTTATCTCTATATACTTTTGCTTTTTTGACTTCTGTTTGAATATCTTTTTTAGAAGAATCAAAACTCAATACTTTTTCATAATCCTTGATCGCATTATTATAAGCATCTGTAGCCATTGCTTTGTTGTAGTTAGGCGTACCAGCAGTACCGATCAAAATACCCAAATCGCGGTTTGCAACTGCTCTATTTTGATAAAATTTAGAGTCAGTAGGAGTGATTGTGATGGCTTTTGAATAATCTTCAATCGCTACGCGCAACAGCTGTTCTTTGTTTGCCGCAGACACTTTGTTTGTTTGAACTGCAAGTGTATTGTTCGCTTTCGCTTTAAAGTATAATGCATTTGCATTTTTAGGGCTTAATGCGACAACCTTTCCGAAAGTTTCAGCTGACTTTTTATAATCACCATTTTGAAATTGGGAGTAACCCAACATATACAAGACATCCGGATCTTTGCCTTCCTGTGGTAAAGCTTTTGTCAAGTATGATTCTGCATTTTTGAAGTCACCATCCAAAAGAGCTTTTTGGCCCATTCTCACATTGGCATTGCTATGCTCAGCTTGTTTTTGTTGTGCATTGGCGCTAAGTGCAACCAAAGCAAAAACTCCTGTGAACAAACCTAATTTAAGTGATTTTAAGTTCATATCTAAATAGTTACGTTTTTTCAATATACCTTATTAATGATCAATATTGATCGTTTATTATCCCTAGAAAAAATAATCTTATTGCTTCACCCCTCGCAAGAATCTGCCATCGTTTATTCTTTCACATTCCAATATTACAATTATTATGCCTATTTATCCAACAAATGGCAGATAAATTTTATTTAACCTGCCTTTTTTTCATATTCTAGAAAATAGATTAGTAATTTTGCTACCTTTTAGCAATTGGCACTTCCCTTGCAATATAGGGGAAACAATATTTGAAGCTTAAAATTTGAAGGTCTGCCGACAACATGTCAGCGACTGCCAAATACACAAAATAAACACTATGAGCAAATTCGAAACTTTTGATTTCAGTCAGGCTATTCCAATCGTTACGGAAGACACAGAATTCTTCCCCCTATTGACACAGCAGGATGAAGACGATATGGCAAATGCTGAAATTCCAGAAGCACTATCTATTTTGCCTTTACGTAATACCGTATTATTTCCCGGTGTCGTCATTCCGATCACTGTAGGAAGGGATAAATCCATCAAATTGGTTAAAGAAGCCTATAAGGGCAGCAAAACAATTGGTGTGGTCTCCCAAAAGGATATGACAGTAGAGGACCCTGGGTTTGAGGAGTTGAATAAAGTGGGTACTGTTGCCCATATTATCAAAGTGCTCCAGATGCCTGATGGAAACACCACGGTCATCATCCAGGGAAAGCAACGTTTCAACCTAGTGGAGATCTTAGAAACTGAACCTTATCTCAAGGCGCGTGTCGAGAAATTCAACGAGGCAAAACCAAAAATGACTAAACATTTCAAGGCCACAATATCCACCTTGAAGGAAATGGCATTGCAGATTATTCAGCTTTCACCCAATCTACCCAGCGAAGCCGGTATCGCAATCAAAAATATTGAAAGCCCTTCTTTTCTGATCAATTTTATTTCGTCTAACATCAATGTCGAAATGATCAAAAAACAAGAGCTTCTTCAAATTCCAAAGGTCGAAAACCGTGCAAAGCTCTTGTTGGAATTGTTGACGTTGGAAATCCAGATGCTGGAACTGAAACATCAGATCCAGAATAAGGTGCGGGTCGACCTAGACAAGCAACAACGGGATTATTTCTTGAACCAACAATTGAAAACCATCCAGGAAGAGCTTGGCGGAAATACACCTGACCTGGAGCTGGAAGAGCTTAAAAAGCGTGGTAAAACAAAAAAATGGGGCCTTGATGTCGAAAAACATTTTAACAAGGAACTTGAAAAGCTATCACGTATCAATCCAGCTGCGGCAGATTATTCTGTTCAGTTAAACTATCTTGAACTGCTTCTTGATCTTCCATGGAATGAAACGACCAAAGATAATTTTGACTTAAATAAAGCACAAAAAGTCTTGGACAAGGATCACTATGGGTTGGAAAAAGTCAAAAAACGTATCATTGAATACCTTGCAGTATTGAAATTAAAAAATGATATGAAAGCCCCTATCCTTTGTTTGGTCGGCCCTCCAGGAGTTGGTAAAACCTCTTTGGGAAGATCTATAGCCAAAGCATTGGGTCGTAAATATACACGTATGGCCTTGGGTGGTGTGCGCGACGAAGCCGAAATCAGAGGCCACCGTAAGACGTACATCGGTGCAATGCCCGGCCGTATTATCCAATCGTTGAAAAAAGCAGGAGCTGCCAATCCGGTCTTTATCCTAGATGAGATCGATAAAATGAGTGCAGATTTTAAAGGTGACCCTTCTTCTGCCCTGCTAGAGGTATTGGATCCGGAGCAAAACACACATTTCTACGACCATTATGTAGAAATGGAATTTGACCTTTCTAAAGTGATGTTTATTGCAACGGCCAATTCGCTAAGTGCTATCCAGCCAGCTTTATTGGACCGTATGGAAATCATCGAAGTCAATGGATATACCATTGAAGAAAAGATTGAGATAGCAAAAAAACACCTACTTCCCAAACAGCGTGAAATGCACGGTATGGCGGCCAAGGATGTTGCACTAAAAGGTAAGATTATCGAAAAAATCATTGAAGACTATACCCGCGAATCCGGCGTACGTGGACTGGAAAAGAAAATTGGCTCGATCGTACGTGGTATTGCGACACGTATTGTCATGGAGAAAGATTATAACCCAACTATCAACGATCAGGATGTCGTGGATATCCTAGGCGCTCCGATCTTTGATAAAGATATCTACGAAAACAATAATGTTGCTGGTGTAGTGACTGGCTTGGCCTGGACTTCTGTGGGAGGTGATATTTTATTTATCGAATCCTCTTTAAGTCCCGGTAAAGGACGCTTGAGCCTAACAGGTAATCTTGGCGATGTGATGAAAGAATCTGCTTCTATTGCTTTAGCTTACTTAAAAGCTCATGCTGCTGATTTCGGGATCGACTACAGGATATTCGATCATTGGGATATCCATATCCACGTTCCTGCAGGTGCTATTCCTAAGGATGGTCCATCTGCTGGGGTAACGATGCTGACTGCGCTGACATCTCTATTTACCCAACGTAAGGTTAAAGAGAAATTGGCTATGACTGGCGAAATTACGCTTCGTGGAAAAGTATTACCAGTAGGCGGTATCAAAGAAAAAATACTTGCGGCCAAACGTGCGAACATCAAGGATATTATCCTTTGCAAATCCAACGAAAAAGATATCCTTGAAATCAAGGAAGATTATATCAAAGATATGCAGTTCCATTATGTGACCGAAATGGCACAGGTGATCAAACTAGCACTTCTAGAAGAAAAAGTAGATGGTGCTTTGGATCTAACCCAAGGAATTGAAAACACAAAAAAAGAGGCTTAATCCCCTCTCAAGAGTTTAGATAAATTTATTCAGAAAAGCGGGGTGTCCAAAAAAGTTGGACACCCCGCTTTTCTTTTAAGATCTACATCGTTTAGACAAGCATGAGTGTCCGGTTTTGTAAGATATCAACCAAGTTTCTCATGGAGAACTTCCTCATCCAGGCTATTTTCATATTTGGAAATCACGAGTGTTGCTGCCGAATTGCCAATCAGATTGGTGATGGCCCTTGCTTCACTCATAAACCGATCCACCCCAAACACCAATGCCACGGACTCAACAGGTACATGTCCGACTACAGGCAAGGTTAGCGCCAAGGTCACAAAACCACTTCCCGTTACACCCGCAGCTCCTTTGGAGGTTAGCAACAGGACCAACAGTAAGGTAATTTCCTGCTGCAAGGTCAGGTGCATATTGAGTGCCTGCGAAATGAATACCGCTGCCATAGTCAGGTAAATACTCGTACCATCTAGGTTAAAGGAATATCCAGTCGGGATCACCAAACCTACCACGGACTTCGCACAACCTGCATCCTCCATTTTCTGCATAATGCCAGGCAATGCCGATTCCGAAGAAGAGGTTCCCAATACAATCAAAATCTCATCTTTGATATATTTCAGGAATTTGAAAATATTAACCTTTAGATAGAAGTGTAATACCGCCCCGATGACAATTATGACAAAGATAAAACAGGTTAGATAGAAACTTAACATCAACATACCCAACTTGGTCAGCGCCTGAATACCAAACTTTCCAATGGTAAATCCCATCGCCCCCATGGCTCCCAATGGGGCCAGATACATCACCATCTTAATAATGGAGAAAAGTACCTTTAGAAAAGATTGCAGCACATTGATAACGGGTTCAGCAGCTTTTTGACCGATCTTGGTCATCCCTATCCCAAAAAGCACCGCAAAAACCAGCACTTGCAATATATTATCTGAGGCAACCGAAGCTATAACGTTCTCCGGAATAATATCCATGATAAAGTCCATGAAACTGTGTGGTTTCTGGGACTCGGTAATATAATGTGATACCGAAGATGTATCCAAACTCGCCAGATCGGCATTCATGCCTGTCCCGGGTTGAATCAGGTTGACAAAGATCAAACCGATAATCAATGCAATCGTGGTCATGACTTCGAAATAGATAATCGATGTCAGTCCAATCTTCCCTACTTTCTTTACGTCCTGCATCCCCGCAATACCGATCACGATCGAACTAAAGATCAGAGGTGCTATCACCATCTTGATCAATTTGATAAAGACATCACCCAGCGGCTTTAGTTTAACGGCAAAATCTGGGAAATAGACCCCACAGAAAATACCGATCAATATACCAACGATAACCTGAAAATAGAGACTCTTAAAAATATGCTTCATTGTCTTAACGATTGACGGCAATTCCCTCCGCCTTCAACATGGCCTTGAATTTGGGGTTCCGGATGTATTTATTAAAATCGTGGCTCTGCATACCTGTAAAATCAGTATACTTCATCATCGGGTAATGCTTTACCAACTCATTACAGACATCAGCTTTATAGCCCAAATCTGTAGCCTTCAATTTATTGGACAGAAAACCAACAAACTTCTTTAACATCACATCGGTATTGTTAATGGTAATATGGATCTTCTTAACTTGCTTGCTCAAGTTACAGAATGACTCTGTTCCCTTAGCGACATCTCTTATCTTAAAGTCCTCCAGCCCTATTGCTGGAGCTAGCATAATACAGGTAATGTCATTGCCGTTTTCAGCAAGCTTTTTTGCCCCATCGACGTCTACGTTGTGGTTCTCCAGCGTACCTTTGGCAAAACTCTCACTAAAGGTTGCACTGCTCAAAGCACTCAACACGACTGATGCACCACGGCTATGTGAGATCAGAATAATCTTCTTATTACTGATGCTATTCAGGAGGTTACGCAGTCCAAACTCACCCGCCATTTGGCTGAATGAGGTTGCGGAAAACCAAACTTTGGCGCCACCAAAGGGATTGGTTGTATGTAAACCATCCCAATAAAACTTAACGACTTCATCATTATTGGGATTGAGCTTCAATAATTTGCGCATATACTCGTAGCTCTCATTGACCTCGTCTGATGGCGCATTGAATCCATGTACAAATATAAATACACGGTCTTTGGCCTTCACTTTGCTGCCCACAGCCAACATTCGGGTCTTCTCAAAAGCTTTCAGCTGGCTTTCAATTCCTTTTTCTGTTGCGATCTTCATCAGGGAATAGGCATTGACATCACCGCTTTTAGGCGGTTCACCATAAGTTTTGCGCCAATTGTCTGGATAGAAGTTCCCATTCTGATCCACGAAGGAATTCACGATATTTGGCTTGTCAAATGAATTGGGGTAAGGATCCTTGGGCACATTATGGGCTATGTCACAGGAAACCATTGAAAAAAGAAGAAAAAGATAGAAAAGTTGTCCTCTCATGGAGCTATTTATTTACGCTGTTAAAAACCTTAATTTCAGTAAGGCTAAAGGTTGATTGAATCATAAAAGTATATATTGGCAAAATACAGCAAATACCTTATGATGCGCCTGCTGTGTCATTATAATTAATTCCGTATTACGAATATATAAAAAAAGAAGCTGTACAAAAAGTAAAAGCGTCCCTTGAGAATTGAATAATAAAAAAGAGACTGGAAAGGAGTATGAGGAAATACAAAAAATAAAAGAGACCTCCTTGGGTCTCGAATATAAAAAATGACCTCGCAGCATAAAAACAAGATGAAAGAAAAAGGGGGCAGTCCTTTTTGAACGCCCCCTTCTCCTGATATTTTTATACTTAGTTGCTGAAGTATGCACGTACATTTTTACCTTCAATCCAGTTCATATAGGCTTTATTAACAACCTTATTACCACCTGGAGTAGGGTAATCACCGGAGAAATACCAATCACCGCTATGTGCTGGACATGCTTTATGCAAATTATCCAAGGTTTGATACACCACCTCAAGTTCGGCTTTCAAATGGTGAGGTCTAACGATACGGCCAATTTCTTCGGAAATCTCTTCATCTGTAAATGGCGCATAAATGGCTTTTACATAGTTTTCGATTTCATTGACATCCTGCGTCATCGACAATAGACATTTTTGATACACTTCATCAATAATATGTGCCATGCCGCGTTGTTTCAACAGGTTGATCGCCGCTTCGAATGCAACGAATTCACCCATACGTGACATATCGATACCATAACAATCTGGGTAGCGAATTTGTGGTGCGGAGGAAACGATTACAATTTTCTTCGGATTCAAACGATCTAAGATCGTCAAGATACTTTGCTTCAACGTCGTTCCACGTACAATGGAATCATCGATTGCAACGATCGTATCTTCATGATCTTTAACAATGCCGTAAGTGGTATCATACACATGTTGTACCATATCTGTACGATCGGCGTCCTGTGTAATGAAGGTACGCAATTTAGCATCCTTTACATTCAGTTTTTCAAAACGAGGTTTGATGCTCAAGATCTCATCCAATTCCTCGTCAGAAATTTTCTCTGCACGTTTTAATAAGGTCTCTTTTTGAAAATCCCTGACGTAGGTATTGATACCATCCATCAAACCGTAGTACGATACTTCGGCCGTATTGGGGATAAAAGAGAATACGGTATTCTTAATATTACTTTTAACAGATTCAAGTACCTGTGGCACTAATAATCTACCCAATTCTTTACGCTCTTTATAGATATCAGCATCTGACCCACGGGAGAAATAGATACGCTCAAAAGAACAAGAACGTTGTTCAACAGGCTGTCTAAACATTTCCTGTGACACAGTACCATCTTTTTTAGCAATCAAGGCATGGCCCGGCTTAATTTCTTTCACGGCACCGATAGGCACATTGAATGCAGTCTGAATGACTGGTCTTTCGGAAGCTACAACTAAAATTTCTTCATCTTGATAGTAGAATGCCGGACGGATACCCGCAGGATCACGCATCACGAAAGCATCGCCATGACCAAAGATACCAGCGATGGTATAACCCCCATCCCAAGTCTTCGCTGAACGCTTTAAGATCTTGGAGACATCGATATTTTTGGCAATCAATGAACTAATCTCGACATTGGAATACCCTTCTTTTTTGAAGTGATCAAAAAGCTCCTGGTTTTCATCATCTAAGAAATGTCCAATTTTTTCCAAAACGGTTACGGTATCCGCTTTTTCTTTTGGATGTTGTCCCAACTCATACAATTGTTGCAAAAGTTCATCCACATTGGTCATGTTGAAGTTACCCGCAACAACAAGATTGCGTGACATCCAGTTGTTTTGTCTTAAAAATGGGTGACAGCTTTCGATACTGTTCTTTCCATGCGTTCCATAGCGCAAATGTCCTAAAAGTACTTCTCCAGTAAAACTGACATTATCTTTTAACCATTGGGTATCCTTTGACTCATCTGGAAATGCCTTCTGAACAGAAGCAAATTTTTTCTGTACATATTCGAATATGTCTGCCACAGCAGTTGAGCCCATAGCTCTGTAACGCGAAATGTAACGATTTCCAGGTTTAACATCAAATTTAATGGTTGCAATTCCAGCCCCGTCTTGTCCACGGTTGTGCTGTTTTTCCATTAATAGGTACAATTTGTTGATGCCATAGAATGGCGTACCATATTTTTCCTGATAATAAGATAAGGGTTTTAACAGGCGAATTAGTGCGATTCCGCACTCGTGTTTAATAGCGTCGCTCATATCTTGATTTGATGACGCAAAAGTAAGAATTATTTAGCACTTAGCGATCCCTCCCTACACTTTTTCCGCAATAAAATTACAGTGAATAGACAGTGGCTCTTTGGGATAGGTCTCCAAGCCTTATTGTGCGATAAAAACCGGAACTTTTACAGCATGACGCAACTTGTTTACTGTCTCACCAAACACAAAGTCTTTGACTCCGGTATGACCATGGCTCCCCACGACCAAGAGGTCTGCATGGTATTTTTCGCAGACTTCGGCAATGCTCTTGATCCGATTGTTATAGCCGAGTTCGTATTCCGTTTGATGTCCTTTGGACAATAAAAAGTCAGCATACAGCTTTAGGCGTTCCAAATCTTGTCGTGACTCAAAATCATCGGTAGACTCACCTGTATATTTGACGGAGGCGCTTTCGACAATGTGGACAACGACAAAGCTGGTATCGGCATCTGACAGTTGCAAAGCATACTGTATCACTTTCTGATCTGAACTAGAATAATCTAAGGCAATTACCACCTTCTTGAAAGACCCTCTGTCCTCAAAATGTAAAGCTTCAAATGGTGGGTGCACTTCCAACTCGATCGGTTTTGATTTGCGCATAATAGGAATTAACACCGTCATGATCAGCAGAAAGAGCAGACCAGCGGCTCCCAGAATAAGTAACACTGTTACAAAAAGATTGTTTGCTTCAGTAATCCATCCAGTGACCTCGTCATAAACCAACTTAAAATTCAGTACGGCTATCACAGCGGCTATCAACCAGGCAAAAGCTTTGGTCAGGGGTTTTATAGCAAAGATTCCCATCTTTGCCTTGTCGCTGACAAAGTGAATCAGTGGTATGACCGCAAAGGCCAGCTGCATACTCAAGATCACCTGACTAAAGATCAACAACTGCCCTACTCGCCCTTCACCGGAAATCAGGATCACCAGGACGGCGGGTATAATTGCCAAAAGCCGCGTGATAATCCGGCGCAGTGTCGGACTGATCCGCAACCGTAGGTAACCCTCCATCACGATCTGTCCAGCCAGGGTTCCCGTGACCGTAGAACTTTGACCCGCTAGGATTAATGCCACAGCAAATAGCTTCGAGGCCCATTCTGTACCGAGTAAATTGCCCAATAGGTGGTAGGCGTCTTCCAATTCGGCGACATCATGCATACCATTCTTATGAAATACGGATGCGGCAAGGATCAATATTGCTGCATTGACCAGGAATGCCAGATTTAATGCAATGGCACTATCCCAAAAATTATATTTTAATGATTTTCGTATGGAGACTTCATTTCGGTCAATCTTTCGGGTCTGTACCAGGGCGGAATGCAGGTAAAGGTTGTGTGGCATGACAGTAGCACCAATAATACCAATCGCTATATAAAGCGCGGCACTATTGGGGATGCTCGGAATAAAACCTGTGACTACTTCGGAGAAATCAGGCTTGGCCAAAAACATTTCCACCATAAAGCACATGCCGATCATGGATATCAAACCGATAATAAAGAGTTCCATTTTGCGCATGCCTAACTTCTGTAAGTAGAGTAACAGGAAGGTGTCGGCAAAACTGATCAGTACCCCCCAGAGTAGATCAATACCAAACAGCAGGTTAAGACCAATGGCCATACCCAATACTTCGGCCAGATCACAGGCTGCAATAGCAATCTCGGCTAGGACATATAGCACAAAATTCATACGCTTGGGGTAAGTCTCGCGGTTACATTGCGCCAGATCCTTACCTCTCACGATCCCCAAACGTGCACAGAGGTTTTGCAGCAATAGTGCCATAATATTGCTCATCAGCAAGACCCAGATCAAAGCATAGCCAAACTGACTTCCCCCAGCAAGGTCCGTCGCCCAGTTGCCCGGATCCATATACCCCACACTGATCAGATAGGCTGGGCCGAAAAAACTAAGTACCTTTTTGAATTTGGATTTTCCTTGATTGACATCCACACTTTCATGGATATCAGATAATGATTTATGATGGGAGTCGTCGTGATGCATAGCTTACATTAGGACAATATCTTTTATTGCTAGGGCTAAAGATAAAAAGCTTTACATTACTAGACAATTAAACAGCCATATAATTAGAATTTAAATGAAAGTTGCCCGGAATTTTCTTTCGACTGATTACCAAATTTGACAAAATCAACGGGCTCATACTGTCCCATGTCGGGATTAAAGCGACGGATATGCACACCGGCACACATAAAACTCAAATCAACCGAGCGCAATATTTTTTTTGCGAAATTGAGCCGTTCCGGCTCCAATCTACGTCCAATAGAAATATGCGGTTCATCACTAATCTCGATCAGATCAAATGAGCTGAGGGTATGTACCACCTTTCGGGTTCGATCCTTTAGGTAACTTCGGGCATGTACTGTGGGGGCAATATAAAAAGCTCCTCCAGCGAAAGAAGAAAAATGGTCAAAATAGACGTACTGACTACGTTCATATAGCATCGTTTGTTGCAAAGCTGCAATAGCCTGTGCCAGTGTTTCCTCGTTTCCGGCAAAAGCACAGATGGTCACATGAGCTTTGGAATTGCAGCTGTGGTACCAGCCTTTGTCCTTATCTGGAAACTCTTCGGCTAATGCCGCTCTCAACTGCTGCTTTAAACCATCCACTAATACTAAACCCGCTTCATCAGGTTGAAAAACAAACGAATACTTATTGACACTACCCTCCATAACAAAAAATCACCTTTTGATCAGTAGGTAAGATACCAAATACGATGGAGATAACAAAACGATGTTACTTTTCTGTTCAGGCTACCATCCTATTCCATAGTCCTCCCCATTATTACTACTACCGCCCCAGAGTGTACCATGCTGCTGATCGAAATAGATCGCATTGATCGGACCACTGTTTCGTTCGCCGAGCTGTATGCTATAGCCCATTGTCTTAAGCTTTTCGACAACTTCCTTCGGAGTACGTTTATCCAGTAACAAGCTTCCGGCACGAGGTTTTCGGTCGCCAATTTTGGTACCACCCAAAGATAACCACAGTTGATTACTATTGATATTCGGCGCCTCACTTGCCTGTTGTGGTGTCATGCCGAACTCCACGGTATTCAGAAAGAATTGCAACAGATTCTGGTCCTGTGTGTCACCACCCTGCACCGCAAAAGAAAGATATGGTTTTCCCTCTTTTAGCGCCAGCGCGGGTGTAAGCGTTACACGTGGTCTTTTGCCCGGTGCCACGACATTGAACGGATTGATCAGCGAATCGAGGACAAAACTTTGTAAGCGTTGGCTCATCCCTACCCCAGTATTTCCAGCGATACAGGCAGGTAGCCAACCTCCACTTGGTGTGATCGAAACAACCCAACCTTCGGCATCTGCCGCTTCCACACTGGTCGTTCCACGCAATAGCCGATCCATATAGACACTATCTGTTGCCAGAGAGGCCCATAGGGTTGTATCCGGCAGCGATGACAATGATGATGTTGAATTCGCATCGTGCTTGGGAACAAAATCTTTTTTTGACTCCGTATCCGGAGTGAATTCTTTGCTACGTTGTTGAAGTAGCTTGGCAAAAGGATTCTTCTTCCCTTCATAAGGATAAGGATCGCCAGGAAGAACCTGTGGATTGTTCTGCTTTGGATCAATCGTAGCGGCCCGTCCCTTGGCATAAGACTCACTTAATAGACCTTGAATAGGTGCCTTAGGTTTGAAATAGGGATCCCCATAATAAAAATCCCGGTCTGCAAAGGCCAGATTCATGACCTGATATATTGTATGTATATAGGGCGCAGAGTTATAGCCCATAGCTTTTAGATCAAAATTTTTCAGCAGCTGTAAACTCTGCAGCATGGCCGGTCCCTGCGTCCACTCCTGTAATTTATAGACATCTATCCCCTTATAATTGACATGCAAAGGTTCTTCTTCAATGGGTTTCCAATTGGCAAGGTCTTCTTTGGTAATCAAGCCCCCCTGTTCTTTACTTCCACGGACAAATTCATCCGCGATATCTCCTTTATAAAAGCGGTCGTAGGCAGCCATAATAGCGGCTTTTCTATCCTTCCCGGCGGCAATAGCTTTCTTCTCGGCCTCAACCAGTTTTGAAAGTGTCTGCAGTAGATCTTGCTGTACAAAGATTTCGCCGGCTTCGGGAGCTTCCCTTTCTTTCCCTTGATGAACCAAGAAGACTTTTTTGCTGTATGGCCATTCTTTGATACGCTCTTTACCACGTTCGATACTGTTAGCTGTCTGTGCATCGATGGGATAACCGGCCGCCATTTCTAGCGCTGGTGCAAGCACTTCGGCCAGACTCTTGGTGCCATATTGAGCCAGCATGTAACATAAGCCCCCCGGTGTGCCAGGCGTAACTGCGGCAAGAGGGCCGTATTCTGGAGGAAATTCATAACCCTTTGACCGAAAGAAATCAACCGTTGCCCCTGTCGGCGCAACACCGAGGGCATTGATGGCAATCACCTTCTTTAATTTCGGATGATAGATTAGCGCCTGTGTCTCTCCTCCCCAGCTAAGCACATCCCACATGGTACAGGTTGCAGCGAGCATTGCACAAGCGGCATCAACAGCATTGCCCCCTTGATGGAACAACTGGGCTCCAGCGGTTGCAGCCAAAGGCTTTCCTGTAATCGCCATCCAATGTTTACCATGCAATGGCGGCTTCTCGGTACGTTGTGCCTGCCCCTGAACTGGCGCAAATGCTGTTATCATCCCAGCAAAAACGGTAAATAGCGCATATCTTCTTTTCATCTGTGTTATTCTTTTAGCGTGTTGATTTTCTAAATAGTTATTGAAGACAAGATAGGAATTTTTTAAAAATCATCTGACTACTGGTGTAAACCCTCAGGATAAAACGGTATAAATTTTTAAAAACAAAGAGCCCATATCAACTGCAGTCGATATGGGCTCTCTATATTGCTTTTTTGATGATCGGATTACCAATAGATGGAATACAATGCTGTCACCAATAAGGCAACAATCAATGCTCCGATCAAAAATGCTTTATGTGGTTTAAACATCGTTGTATCTACTTCCAGACCGGCAGGTACTACTCCGCGTTTGTTGTCAATCAAACTGATAATGATCATACCGATGATACAGATTGCAAAGACAAAGCCCATTCGGTCCAAAAACGGAATTTCGTAAATCCCCGTTGTCGGATTTGGAATAGAGAAGCCAGTAGAAGCCAAGAAGGAAAGATCCGCCCAATCTGGTAATTTTTTGAAAATAATGGATAAGATAAATCCACCGATCGTTGCAAATAATGCAGCATTTGATGTTGTCTTTTTCCAGAAAAATCCCAAGATGAACATGGCAAAGATACCCGGTGATACAAATCCGGTATACTCCTGGATGTATTGAAATCCACCTTTTTTGTCGATACCCAAATGTGGCGCGATAATCACAGCCAAAATCATGGCAACAACAACTGTCAATTTACCAATATTGACCAATTTCTTGTCAGAAGCTTCGGTATTAAATACCTTTTTATAAATATCCAATGAAAAGATCGTGGCAATACTATTTGCTTTACCCGCCAATGAAGCAACGACCGCAGCTGTCAAAGCCGCAAATGAAAGCCCTTTCAGTCCTGCAGGCAACAAATTCAATAAAACGGGGTAAGCATGATCCGGATTTACCTCACCATGTTGCATCATTTCATTTTGAAATAAGCCATCTTTCCACATGACATAAGCGGCAATACCCGGCAATACCACGATAATCGGCATCAACAACTTCAAGAATGCGGCAAACAAAATCCCGTTACGTGCAGTCTTCAAATCAGCTCCCAAAGCGCGCTGTGTGATATACTGATTACAACCCCAATAGTTCAGATTCACAATCCACATACCACCGATCAGAACTGTCAGTCCCGGTAAATCCAGGTAGTTCTCGTTTTTACGGTCTAGGATCATATGGAAATGATCAGAAGCTTTCTCGGTCATCAGGTGATAGCCCTCCAATATGCCCGAACCACCATAATGTTCTGAAACTAGATTCAATGCCAAATAGGTTGTTGCCAAACCACCCAACACCAAAAAGAACACTTGAATAATATCCGTATATCCAATCACCTTCATACCACCCAGTGTGATGATAACGGCAAAAATAGCAATAGCATACATACAGGCATCCAGGCTAATACCAGAGATACTGCTCACCGCAATAGCACCTAAGTAAAGGATAGAAGTCAGGTTGACCACCACATATAATAGTAACCAAAAGACAGCCATAATCATGGCTACAGTACCATTATAACGTTTGTGCAGAAATTGCGGCATCGTAAAGATCTTATTCTTGAGGTATACCGGAATAAAAAACACCGCCACAACAATCAGGGTAATTGCCGCCATCCACTCGTAAGTCGCAATAGCAAGTCCCATCTTGAAGCCCGACCCACTCATGCCGATAAATTGTTCCGCAGAAATATTGGATGCAATAAGGGAGGCTCCAATCGCCCACCAAGTCAGGGATCCTTCGGCAAGGAAATAATCCTTGGAGCCTACAGATTCAGACTTTTTGCGATAATACACCCATAATCCATAACCTGCGACAATGACAAAGTATATCAGGAAAACGATGTAATCTTTTGTACTTAAATAATTATTCATGTATTTGGTAATTGGTTTAATTTGATCGCCTAATATAGAAATATTTTAAATAACTATATATATCTATTGATCAAATTTTCTAAATACTCCTGTCTTCCACTGATCGTTTGTGGCTCACCAAATTCTACAGCTAAATCTCTTAAAGACTCCAAAGTCAGGGCACCTTTCTCAAAAGAGGCACCATTGCCACTATCGAAGGACGCATAACGGTCTGTTCTTATTTTACGGTATTCACCGTCTTCCAAGATACGTTCAGCAGTAAGCAAAGCCCGTGCGAAAAGATCCATTCCGCCGATATGTGCGTAGAATAAATCTTGAGGATCAGTCGAGTTACGACGGATTTTGGCATCAAAATTAACACCACCACCCTGGAAGCCGCCACCTTCTAAAATGATCAGCATGGACTCGGTCAGTTCATTGATATCATTAGGAAATTGGTCGGTATCCCAGCCATTTTGATAATCACCACGATTGGCATCAATGGATCCCAGTTTTCCGGCATCAATAGCAACCTGCAATTCATGTTGGAAGGTATGCCCAGCTAAAGTTGCATGGTTTACTTCAAGATTGAGTTTGAAATCGTCCAATAGATCATACTGTCTCAAAAAGCCCAATACAGTGGCCGCATCATAGTCATATTGATGTTTGGTCGGTTCACATGGTTTTGGTTCGATAAAGAATGTTCCTTTGAAACCATTTTTTCGGGCATAATCTTTAGCCAGATGTAAAAACTGTGCAAGATGTTCCTGCTCCCTTTTCATATTGGTATTCAGCAAGCTCATGTAACCTTCCCGTCCACCCCAGAACACGTAGTTTTCACCACCAAGTGCAATGGTAGCATCCAATGCCGCTTTTACCTGTGCAGCACCATGAGTCAATACCTGAAAATCCGGATTGGTCGCGGCGCCATTCATGTAACGTCTGTGACTAAAGAGATTGGCTGTACCCCAAAGAAGCTTGACACCGCTCGCCTGCTGTTTCTCTTTCGCGTAGTCAACGATTGTTGCCAGTCTTTTTTCGTTTTCCAGCACATTATCCGTATAATCCACCAAGTCTACATCATGAAAACAGTAGTATGGAATATTCATTTTGCTGATAAATTCAAAAGCAGCATCCATCTTATCTTTTGCACGTGTGATCGGGTCATTACTCTCATCCCAGGGGAATCTGTGGGTTGACCCGCCAAATGGATCGGATCCGTCACCATTGAAGGAATGCCAATAGGAACAGGCAAATTTAAAATACTCTTCCATCGTTTTACCTGCAACGACTTGTTTTGGGTTGTAATAACGAAAAGCAAATGGATTTTTACTTTCCTGTCCTTCAAATTCGATCTGTCCGATTCCTTTAAAAAACTCTTTTTGTCCTTTGATAATATTCATTTTATTTTGTTTTGATTTTTGTTTCTAAAATTCCTTTCCATTGTTGATAATTTTCATCATATTGATCAACATGTTTAGGTGCTACGGAATACACGGGCTTTAAGTTCCTGAAAGCTTCGGTGAGATCAGTATAATAGCTGCTGCCGATGCCTGCTCCCATGGCTGCACCAACACTTCCGTCATGATCATATACTTCTACTGGGACATTCGTAGCACCCACAAAAGCCTCCCGGAATACTGGACTGAGGAATAAATTGGCGTGTCCGGCACGGATCATCTGCGGATATAACCCATTTTCACGCATAATATCCAGTCCATAGCGAAAGGCAAATGCTATTCCCTCCTGAATCGCCCGCAGGATATCTGCGGTTTCATGTCTATTCAGATCAATGGATGTGATCGATGCACCCACCAGTTGATTATTCAACATACGTTCGGCTCCGTTTCCAAATGGGATAACCTGCAATCCCTGGCTTCCAATAGGTGCGGTTGCAGCCATAGTATTGATCTGATCGTAGGATAACTCTTTTCCCAAGAGCTTCCGGCCCCAGCTGTTCATAATCCCGGTACCATTGATACAGAGCAATACACCTGTCCGGACTTCATCTTTGCGGTAGTTGACATGTGCAAATGTATTGACACGTGACTCGCGGTCGGCAATCAGTTGGTCGCTTACCCCATAGATAACACCCGAAGTACCCGCTGTGGCTGCTACTTCACCGGGGTGAAGTACATTCAAGGAAAGCGCATTATTCTGTTGATCTCCGGCCTTGTAATTGATCGTTACTTGGGGTGATAACCCCAACTCTTCTGCCACAGCGCGTTTAACTTGACCGTGCTCAGCAAAAACAGGTAGTATTGCCGGAATCAGATTTGGGTCAAAACCATAATAGTCCATCAGGGTAGCCGACAGCTCATTCTGTTGAAAATCCCAGAATATGCCCTCCGATAAAGCAGATATGGATGTGCTGATGGTGCCTGAAAGTTTCATGGCAATAAAATCACCAGGAAGCATGATCTTGTCAATTTTCTGATAGATTTCGGGCTCATTCGCTTTTACCCAAGCCAGTTTGGAAGCTGTAAAATTACCCGGAGAATTGAGATGGTGTGTTAAGTTAAAATCCTTCCCTATCTCTTCAAAAGCTTTATTTCCCAACGTGACAGCACGACTATCACACCAGATAATCGCATTGCGCAATACCTGCTGATCCTTATCGACAACAACGAGTCCATGCATTTGATAAGCGATACCAATCGCTGTGATTTGTTTGGGATCATACAGCCCGGAAGCATTTGCCTTGGAAAGGGCCTGTTTGAAATAGACCCACCAATCGCAGGGATCCTGCTCTGCCCAACCGGGTTGTGGCGAATAAATGGGTGCTTCAACAGAGGGATACTGCGCGGAGCAGATCTTTCGTTGTGAGGATGCTTCGACAATGGAAACCTTTACTGAAGAAGTACCAATATCTATACCTAAAAAATACATCTGATTTTTTTAAACTGGTTATTAAAACAAATAGCGGAAACAATTTTGCAACCGGTTGCATAAAAGTAGGATATGTTTCTGAATTTTCCAAAATATTCAATAAAATTATTTACTTTGGGGCGTGAATAAAAAAACAACGATTTATGATATTGCCCGGGCACTTGGAATCACGGTTTCAACGGTTTCCCGTGCCTTGAATAATGTACCCACCATTAGTGAAGCTACGCGACAGTTGGTCCTTGCGAAAGCAAAAGAGCTGAATTACAGTGTCAATAAAATCGCGTCTTCACTCTCTTCGGGGCGCTCCAATACGATTGGTGTTATCGTACCTACAATGCAAATCCATTTTTTTGCTGAGGCTGTTCACAGTATTGAAAAAGAATTAAAGAAACACAACTATAGCCTGCTGCTTTATCAATCGAATGAATCTTATTCGGATGAGGTAAATGGTGTCAAAACCTTACTGGAAGCACAAGTGGATGGTATCATTGCTTCAATCTCTTTAGAAACTCAGCAAATAACGCATTTTCAGGAGGTCATCAAGCAGGGCAAATGTCTAATCATCTTTGACCGTACACACCGGGACATTGCGGCGCCAGTAGTCAAATTGAACGATTTTGAGGCGGGCTATCTGGCGACCAAACACCTGATTGAACAAGGGTATAAAAATATTGGCTTTATCACCACAAACAAAGAAATCGCTATCTTTCAAGATCGTTTCAGTGGTTTTGAAACAGCCTTAAAAGAGGCTAATCTTCCGCAACTGGATGATCTTATTGTCCGTGGGGAGCTATCTATTGAAGCGGGGATTAAAGGTACGGAACAGATCTTGCAATCTTCCATTCAACCGGATGCTATCATTGGTGGTGACGACTTTACAGCCGTGGGGATTATCCAAGCGCTGAAAGCAGCTGAGATTGCTATTCCAGCGACCGGTGTCATCGGTTTTGCGAACCAGACTTTCTCTTCGTTTATTACGCCGACTTTATCAAGTATCGATCAACAGGCCAACAAAATGGGCGAAGAATGTGCTAAACTCTTTTTGAAGATGGTCAAACAAAAAGATCCTTATGAAGATATCGAGCAAGTTGTTCTCGACCCAATTCTGATAAAAAGAAAATCTACCTGTAGAATAGACAAATAATTGATAACATTTTGGCGATATCCAACAGTTTGTGCCCGATCCGATCCTGATAAAAAGAAAATCTACCTATAGAATAGACAAATAATTGATAACTTTGCCGAAATTTGAAATAAATGCAAGCCAGGCAGAAGTTTAGAATTTTAAGTATTTGCTTATTATTTGTTATCCAGGCACTCTTTCTAGTCGCCATCTTTGTTGAAAACACCAACTCATATATTGTACTGTCATTCATCGGATTACTTTCCCTATTCATCTTATATAGTTATCTCAAATCGCCGATACACCACCACATCCATGAATATGAGTCGATCAAAATTGCGGTTTGGGTGCCAATAGGTGCTATCATCTCCTATTACTTTAATCAGATTTTTGGTCTCGGGCCAGTCATGGGGGCTGCACTGACGGGTACATTGGCGTCGTTCATTCCCAATATCAATAAAGATTCCGGCTACCTTCCCCATCTTCCTGCAGCCATCTATTGTGGTGCTTTTGTAGGTATGTCGAGTTCCCAAGTTGCTCATGGTTTTTCTTTTATATTGACGGCGAGTGTCTTTACCGCAGTCTTTCTGGTCATTTCAAAAAGCTTACTGAATGGTGTCGGTGGCAAATTGGGGACACTGGCTTTCCTCGGTGTTTCGCTTACCTATTTACTACTTTATCTTTTCAAATAACATGGAAACATTCATTCTATATCTTGTTGGAATTATCGGAAGTACAGCGACATATTATGTAAACACAAAATACAAACAGGGCGCAGTACGCTCCTCCGCATTACTGACGTTAATCGTATCCGGCTTCCTATATTTCTTTCCCCATCTACTCTCCACCTATCTCACACAGTATATTCCGGCCGTATTTATCGGTGCATCTTTTATTGGTATGGTATCCAAAACACAGCTGTCTACCTATTTTGGACTTTCGCTAGCGGGTGTTATCTTTACCACCATCCTACTCAACACCAGTAAGTTTTTCAATGGATATGGTGGTGCATTGGGAACATCGGCCTGTATATCCTTGCTTGTGATATTAAGTATCCCCTATTTCAAATCGCCAAGAAAAATGACAGTTGGCTTACTCCTATTGAGGAAAACGATATTGAAAAAAGGACGTAAAGCATCCCGCAGGGATGTAGATTTGTCTAAATAATATGCGTAGATTTACCATAACAATGCGAATGGATTTACTGCAATAATACAACTGAATTTATTGCAATAACTAGTATAACCACATGAAACCACTATTTCTTCTCTTTCTCGCTCAGGTCTTTCTTATTGAAAGTCTATCTGCACAAAAAAACACAATTCAGCTGTTGAACCAAGAACGCAATAGCAGCTATCGGGGACTAAGTGTTGTCGATGACCAAACACTTTGGGTCAGCGGAAGCAATGGCACAGTAGGCTTGAGTACCGATGCTGGAAAAAATTGGCAGTGGGTCAATCCAATCGGTTATGAAAAGATAGACTTTAGGGATATCGAAGCTTTTGATGAAAATCAGGCCCTCATTATTTCAGCAGGTTCTCCAGCCTTAGTATTGCTTACAACTGATGCGGGTAGAAGCTGGAAAGAGGTTTTTAAAGATACACGACCTGAAATATTTTATGATGGCTTTGCTTTTACACCAAAAGGTGTTGGTATCGCTTTTGGCGATGCCATCAACGGGAAGATGCCTCTATTAAAAACAACAGATTTTGGAGTGACCTGGAAGGATATATCCTCCAATCTAAGCTATACCATTTTAGAAGGTGAGGCTGGTTTTGCCGCCAGTGGTACATCCATATTTAGTCTTGCAACCGGAGATTTCTGGATCGCAACTGGCGGAACGGTTTCCAATATTTACACGAGCAGTGATCAGGGGGACACCTGGCAGCGTTACAGTTGCCCCATCACGCAAGGGCAAAATAGCACTGGCCCTTTTTCCATTGCATTTAGTTCACCTAAGTCAGGGATCGTCGTTGGTGGTGATTACAGAAATGACAAAAACAAGGAAAAAGCCTGTTTTTTGAGCAATGATGGTGGCAAAACCTGGCAGGCTTCAAGTCAACCAGTATCGGGTTTTAAATCAGCTGTAATTTATCTTTCGAACAAACAACTGATCTGTACCGGAACCTCGGGAACGGATCTGTCAGCGGACAAAGGAAAAACATGGCATACGATCTCCCAGGAAAGCTACAATGCGGTGCAGAAGGCTAAGAAAGGTAAAGCCGTCTTTCTGGCTGGAGATAAAGGAAAAATAGCAAGGCTGGTCCAATAGACCAACCTTGCTATTTTTTGAGCCTTTGAGCCTTTAGGCAGTTTTGAGCCTTCCGGCATTTGGAGGAAGAATCAGCTTATTTGCGCGTCAGGCGCGACTCTTCTAAATCCAATGAATATTCCAGATCTTTGATAACATCACTGTCGTACTCTTTGCTTTCTTTCATCTTCGCTAATCCGTTGCGACGTACAACCAGAATTTCGAGCATAATTTTATTGTACAATCCCCGAACGGCTGATAGCTGTGCTCGGGTATCCTCTTCTTTGGCCCGTTCAGATGCATTTATACTTCGGATAAGCTGTTCTTTTACCCGTGCGATTGTCTCGTACTCCATCATCTCCTTGGCATAATGCTTATCGAGATAGGCTATAGCGTCTCTACCGAGCCTAACACGGATTTCATCAATTTGCTCTTCCATCGGCACCTGCTCATCAACCTCCTCGATCTTGATCAATTTTATCAGCAGGGGCAGTGTAAGTCCCTGAAACACCAGAGTCACCAGAATAACGACAAAAGTGATAAACAAAATAAGATTACGATGCGGGAAAGCTGTTCCATCATATAACGTCATCGGGATAGCCAGGGCTGAGGCAAGTGAAACGACACCTCGCATACCAGCCCAACCGACGATCAATGGCAGTTTCCACCCCGGACCTTTTTCTCTGATGCGAACTCTTTTGAACAATAAGCGTGGAACATAAGCCGAAAGATAAACGGCCACCAATCGCAAAACAATAACAATAACACAGATGGCCAAAGAAAAATCGATAGCCTCTTCCATGGAGTATTCACCCAATCCATTGATGATCACCGGAAGTTCAAGACCGATCAGAATAAAAACAAAACCGTTCAGTAGAAACCCTATTGTTGCCCACACCTCCTTGGTTTGGATACGAGTATGATAATTGAGATAATCACCTGCCCGGAAAGAAAGAAATAAACCACCACTGACCACTGCCAAGACGCCTGACCATTCAAAATGTTCGGCAACGATATACATTAGGTAAGGGGCGATCAGTGTAATGGGGGTTGATATACTGGAGGACTTAGCGACATAACGCAAGAAGAAATACAAGATATGGCCGATCACAAGTCCAACAACAACACCCATGACTGACAGCACAAGAAATTGAGTTGTTGCTGTACCCATCGCAAATTGCCCCGTTAGGATAGCGATGGAAGCAAACCGAAACACTGTCAAAGAAGCCGCATCATTAACCAAACTCTCCCCCTCCAGGATAGCGATACCGCGTTTGGGTATACTCACGCCTTTTAATACTGAACTTGCGGCTACAGCATCCGGTGGAGAAATAATACCACCCAAAAGAAAACCTAAAGCCAAGGTGAAGCCTGGAATAATACTGACTGAAAAATAAGCAATTGCCAAGGATGTAAAAAAGACAAGACCAAAACCCATGATGAAAATAGATCGGCGCCATTTCAGAAAATTGTTCCAGTTGGTATACCAGGCTGCTTCAAACAGCAAGGGTGGCAAAAACACCAAAAAAACAATATCGGGATCTATGCTTATCACGGGCGCTCCAGGAATAAGAGAAATCCCTAAGCCCCCAATAACCAATAAAATGGGATAGGATATCTTTAACCGTTGACTTAGGACAAACAGCATCGCCATAAAGAAAAACAACACCATTACCAGGAGTACATTATTATGAACATTGTGCCCCAGCTTTCCGCCAATAGCAGATTTGACCTCCTGATAAGGTGCGAGCATAGACAGATTATATTGTTGAATTTTCCATTCATGGTCTATTTTGCTCAATACACCAGTACCACGAAAGTACTTTGTGTTTATCTTAAAGGTTTCGTCAAACCATGCTGTTGTACTGTCGTTATTAAAATGGACAGATCTGTTTTGGTAGGTATAATTCCAGGCATATTTGGGGTTAAAATACTGCTCAGAGAATTTATCGCTATGGTTTTTATCCCAACGTTCCTCCCGGTCGGCACCCAATATTACCGCATCTGTCGCAAGTGAATTGATAAAGGGGCCAAACTTCACCTCGCCTGAAGATTTGTGCCAGGTATCTAATGTCTTATTGATCGCATCAAGGGGTTCCTGGGCCATCAGGGGAACCGTAAATAAAAATAGACTCAAAAAACAATAAATCGCTATAAAGGTTTTTTTTATCATAAATTATGAAAACGTGTTTTTATTTTGTGGAAATATCTTTCCATGTAGATCATAAAACAAAAAGCTGCGGATGCAGCTTTTTGTTTTTATTTAATTATTTCTTCGATCTCGCGAATGATTTTCTGCGCAATCTGCTCAGCGGCTTCCGGTGTCGGTCCTTCAGAGTAGATCCGAATGATTGGTTCGGTATTGGATTTACGCAAATGCACCCATTCATTTTCAAAGTCTATTTTCAGACCATCGATGGTACTGTGTTCTTCATTTTTATATTTCTCCTCCATTTTCGCCAAAAGATTGTCGATATCCAGTTCTGGAGTCAACGTGATCTTATTCTTAGACATGAAATATTGTGGTAGTGAAGCACGGTATTCAGAAGCTTTCTTGCCCAATTTAGCCAAATGCGTCAGAAAAATAGCTACACCTACCAAAGCATCACGACCATAGTGTGAGGCTGGATAGATTACCCCACCGTTACCTTCACCACCGATCACTGCATCTACTTCTTTCATTTTAGTAACCACATTGACCTCGCCAACGGCAGCAGCATAATATTCACCACCATGTGCTTTGGTTACATCGCGCAATGCACGTGTAGATGATAAATTGGAAACCGTATTACCTTTTTTATGTTGTAAGAGATAATCTGCAACTGCAACAAGTGTATATTCCTCACCAAATAACTCCCCATCTTCCATCATAAAGACCAAACGGTCCACATCTGGATCAACGGCAATTCCCAAATCAGCTTTATTTTCGATTACAGCAGCAGATAAATCTGTCAAATGTTCTTTTAAAGGTTCTGGATTATGCGGAAAATTACCATTAGGCTCACAGTGAATTTTATAAATTGTCTGCACACCAAGCGCATCCAACAAAGCCGGGATAAATGTACCACCCGTGCTATTCACCGCATCCAAAGCAACTTTAAAGTTCGCCGCTTTGATTGCTTCCTTATCTACATATTCCAATGCCAAAACAGCATCAACATGTTTTTGTAGGTAAGAATAATCTTTGTGCACTGATCCTAGTTCTTCCACAGCAGAAAAATCAAAATCCAGGGATTCTCCAAGGGCTAATACTTCCTGACCTTCCGCATCAGATATAAATTCGCCTTTCGCATTTAACAGTTTAAGCGCATTCCATTGTCCTGGGTTATGCGACGCTGTCAGGATAATACCACCAGCTGCTTTTTCCAGGGGAACAGCAATCTCTACTGTTGGTGTTGTCGATAATCCCAAATCAATCACATCAACACCGATACTTTGCAGGGTTCCAATAACCAGGTTGCTGACCATTTCGCCAGAAACACGGGCATCCCTTCCAACCACAATTTTCTTTATTCCGCTTTGCTTTACGATGATAGTTCCGTAAGCAGCTGTAAATTTAACGATATCTATCGGCGTAAGTCCTTCTCCCGCACGACCGCCTATCGTACCTCGGATTCCTGAGATTGATTTAATTAAAGTCATTTCCTTTGAATTGATTAACGTGTAAATTTAGCATTATGGCAATAAAATATCGAATTAAAATTATAATTATTGAATATTTAATGTACCTTTGTTGCAACAAAGTTGTTTTTAAAAGAAACAATCGTTTGCAATGAAATTATTTTTACTTTTGAAAAGCGAGTTTTTAAAAGTTTGGGAATTTCATTGTAATCAACAAGATTTATGATTCAACAATTAGTACACATCGACCAAGAAATTTTTCTTGCCATCAATCAAGGTTTAAGTAACCCTGTATTTGATTGGCTGTTGCCTATATTGCGTAATCCGTACACATGGGCTCCATTGTATCTATTTCTGGTTATTTTTTTCATCAAAACCTATGGAAAAACAGGTATACTGATTGTGGCGATGACATTGGCTACTTTCGGTATTTCCGATGGTATCTCATCTCATTTGATCAAAAAAACTGTCAAAAGAATCAGGCCCTGCAATGATGTGGAGTTTAAGGAAAATGTCAATATCCGGGTACGATGTGGCTCCGGATTTAGCTTTACATCCTCTCATGCGGCCAATCACTTTTCCTTGGCTTTCTTTTGGATTGTGCTATTCCGAAGAAGATGGAAATATGTACTTTGGTTGTGTATTGCCTGGGCATTCCTGATTTCAGTCTCCCAAATCTATGTTGGTGTTCATTACCCGTTTGATATACTCTGTGGCTCCGCGTTGGGAATCCTCGTTGGGTTGGCTACAGGCTATCTGTTTAAGCGGTTCGTGCCTAGCTTTTTTAAAACTGAACAAGTATAATGAATTCAATTTTATTGATTTTAATTTTATTCGTACCTGCATTTGCAAGTGGTATCGCTGTCTTTTTTGTACAGAAAAAAGGGACAAATTTTCTAAAATTGATCCTTTCTTTTAGTGGGGCTTACCTATTCTCCATTACTGTACTGCATTTAATTCCACATGTTTATCAGTCGACAAACACCTCACCCGAAATATTGGGTATCTATGTACTTGGAGGCTTTCTATTCCAGTTATTCCTTGAGCAATTTTCGCAGGGAATTGAACATGGGCATATCCATACCGAAAATGAGAATGGTCATCACAGCCATAGTTTTCCGATCGGTATAATGTTTAGTTTATGTCTACATGCCTTTCTGGAGGGAATGCCATTGGCGGCAACACATCAGACCGAACTTGCATTAGGGATTTCGATCCATCATATTCCAGCTGCATTTGCCCTAGGCAGCATCTTGATCAGCACACACCTGAAAAAAAATACGATTATCATCACACTGGCGCTCTTCGCCGCTATGACTCCTTTCGGCTTTCTATTGAGTAAAGCAATTAGTGCCGGTGAGGTGGGTAATATTCAACAATATTTTGATAAAATCATGGCTGTGGTAATTGGTATATTTCTGCATATATCCACGACAATATTGTTCGAGTCCGGATCTATAGACCATCATAAATTCAACAAAAGAAAGATGATTGCAGTAATTGCCGGTGTGGCCATTGCTCTGGCAAGTTTTGCTTTTGGCGGTGAACACGACCATGCACATGGACATGATGAAGGCCATCAAGAGTTGCATGATCATGACCACCATGACCATGCACATTAATTAGCCTCTTAGCTTGTCCAATAAAGTGCTGAGCTGGATTGCTTCCTTTTCACTGATTCTATTGGTTAAAATATCCGTCATCAGCATCGGCTCTTCGAGATTTTCAAGGATCTTCAGGCCTTTATCGGTGATAACCAGATCAACGGCGCGTTTATCACCACCCGATTGACAGCGGGAAACAAGTCCTTTCGTCACCATCCGATCTATCATACGGGAAATATCGGGTGTTGTACTTAGCATTCTTGATTTGATCAGGTTATTGGTTGCAGGTTTTGGATATTGGCCTCGGAGGATACGTAAGACATTAAATTGTTTCAAAGTGATCCCTTCTTCGGCTGCTCTTTGTTCAAGTTCATTATTCAGCCAATTGTACGTATATAGAATGTTTACGGTACAACGATGCCATTCATTACTGAATTTACTTACTTTGATTTCGTCCTCGATTTTCATTTTGGTTGATAATTAATCCCTTTTACTCGTAAAGATAGCTGTTTTTTGCGCTAAATACATAACTATGACATTAGAATCATTCTAAATGGTAGAAAATCTGTATATTTGGAGAATACAAAAAATTAGGTAGATGCGTAATAAAACTAGCTTAGACAAGCTAAAAAAAGGGGAAAAAGCGGTGATTATTGATTTTGATTCGCACGATATTCCAGCTAAATTTTTCGAATTAGGTTTTGTGCCTGGTACAGAAGTAGAAGTGAAACATATCGCACCTTTAGATGGTCCTATATGTTTAAATATTATTGCTAATAACGCCTTGATTGCCATTCGCAAATCCGAAGCTAAAGTCATCCTTATTGATCAGAAATAATGAATAACCCGATTATTGCACTTTTGGGTAATCCAAACGTGGGTAAAACATCCCTTTTTAACCGGATTACAAAATTAAATCAGAAAGTAGGAAACTATCCTGGTATCACTGTAGAAAAACGTGAAGGACAAGTTAAAGCCAACAACAAAACCTATCGTATTATTGACCTTCCAGGAACCTATACCTTGTTTCCGAGTTCAATGGACGAAGAAGTCGTCTTCAATACCTTGGTCAACAAAGAAAACAGTTTTAGACCAAACCTTGTTATTGTTGTCGCCGAACCAACAAACCTGAAAAGGTCTGTCATCCTCTATCAACAAGCACGAGAGCTCGGGCTTCCGGCCATCTTTGTCATCAATATGATCGATGAGGCCAAAGAAAAAGGAATAAGTATAGATATCCCAAAGCTTGAACAGCTACTTAATACAAAAGTTTACGAAACAAATGCACGTACGGGACAGGGTATCGATCAGTTGATCAAGAATTTCGATGCTACCCCGCCGATGTATGTCAGCAAATTTCAGTTGCCCCCAATAGCAAACGAAGCATTGGAAGAAACCAAAAGACTGTTTCCTTTGGACACTGAATACCATACCTGGCAGTATCTGGCTAAAGGGGAGGTCTCTTTTCTATCGAAAGAAAAAAACGATTCGATTCAGCAAATTCGGGACAAGCATCAGTTAAAAGCGGAGAAACTACAGAAAGAAGAGGCCATTCTTCGAAGCAAATCCTTAGATGGCAACTTAGCTGAAATCTATACCAAGGACGATGCTTCCAACAAAAACAAGACAAACGCGATCGACAAAATATTGCTCCATCCAATCTTTGGGTATCTGATCTTCTTTGGTATTCTCTTCCTGATTTTCCAGGCGATCTATACCTGGTCAGGACCGGCTATGGACTTTATTGATGGTCTCTTTGGCGATTTCGCAGCCTACACCCAAACAACCTTGCCAGCAGGACCTCTGACGGATCTGTTGAGCAATGGTATTATCAAAGGTATCGGTGGTATCGTAATATTTATCCCACAGATCGTAATTTTATACATTTTTATTTCCATTATGGAAGAGACTGGCTATATGAGCCGTGTGGTTTTCCTGATGGATCGTTGGCTCAGACCTTTCGGGTTAAACGGAAAATCCGTTATACCTTTAATCTCTGGTGTAGCCTGTGCTGTTCCAGCGGTCATGTCTGCACGTAATATCGAAAATGCAAAGGAACGACTTGTCACCATATTGGTCACGCCGTTCATGACCTGTTCTGCCCGTCTACCCATCTACATCGTATTGATCGGATTGGTTATTCCAGACACCAAATATGCAGGATTTCAATTGCAGGGTATGGTTTTATTTGTCATGTACCTCCTCGGGATATTTGCAGCATTGTTTTCGGCCATACTCTTGACCAAAATCATTAAATCCAAACACAAGTCCTTTTTAATATTTGAACTTCCGACCTATAAATCTCCAGACTGGAAAAACGTTGTTTTAAATGTTTGGGAGAAAACATCAAGTTTTGTCTTCGGAGCAGGTAAAATTATCTTGGCAATCTCTGTTATTCTGTGGGCACTAGGTAGTTTTGGCCCGAACGACAAGTTCAGTAAGGCCGAGGAATACGTGACGCAAAACAACCCTAATCTTTCGGGAGACGACCTTGACCATGAGATCTCTTCTTACCGACTGGAACACTCCTTCCTTGGCTATCTTGGCATGGCAATTGAACCTGTTGTAGAGCCTCTAGGTTATGACTGGAAAATGGGAATCGGTTTGATCTCCTCATTTGCGGCAAGGGAAGTTTTTGTCGGAACAATGGCAACTGTGTACAGCCTTGGAGACGAGGTTGATATCGAAGATGAAGCCAGCAAGACAACGGTATTGAGTAAGATGCGCAGCGAGATCAATCGTAACACAGGCTTACCGGCCTACAATTTTGCTTCGGGTATATCGCTGCTTTTATTTTATGCTTTTGCCATGCAATGTATGAGTACAATAGCCGCGGTAAAAAGGGAAACAGGATCGTGGAAATGGACATTAATTCAAGTTGGTTTTATGACAGGCCTGGCTTATTTCAGTGCCTTGATTGCCTATCAGCTATTAAAATAAATTGACAGATTGTGGATTGGGGAACTTTTCAACTTTCACAAATAAAAAATAAAAGATCATGGATAATTTAACAGTACAATATCTCATCGTTGGAATTTTGGTGTTAGCGGCTGTATGGTATGTCGTTAGAAATGTCCGTAAATCACTGAAAGGTAAATCAGGTTGCTCCAAAGGTTGTGGATGCAGCTGCGGAACAGTGGAAAAACCACAGAAAGCAAATTAATTTATCTTTTATTGTATCATTTACAAACAAAATTTCGTTCTAAGGTGGAGTGGCCAAAAATCACACTAGCTACGAACAAATGAAACGCTACCATTCTCATGGTAGCGTTTTCTATTAAAAACCTGTCTTTCAGTAGTATTAATCAAGATTACTTTCTAGTCCAGCAAAAAGCAAAGCCTAAGCTGCATAAAAATACCTAAGTGTTTATTAACTTTATGCACTTAGGTCAAAATGCGGTAGTATCAAATTAAATAATTTGTAGTACTTTGCAGATAAACCGATTTTCATCTCAATCCCGCGTTGGAAAAGAGATGAGTAGAATATTCAGGACCAAGACTGGTCGACACTAAATAAGTAACCGTATTAACCATACAAATGGAGAAACAGAATAACAAGGATTCGAAACAATTAAAAAGGGGACTTCAAAATAGACATATTCAGCTGATCGCTCTTGGTGGCGCCATTGGAACTGGATTGTTTCTTGGAATAGGAAAAGCTGCTACACTAGCGGGACCAGCGGTGATACTTGGTTATGCCTTTGCAGGGATAATTGCTTTCTTCATTATGCGCCAATTGGGAGAAATGGTGGTTGAAGAACCTGTATCTGGTAGCTTTAGTTATTTCGCTAATAAATATTGGGGTTCTTTTGCCGGTTACGCCTCTGGCTGGAACTACTGGGTGCTCTATATTTTAGTAAGCATGGCCGAACTAACAGCCATTGGAGTATATGTCCAATTCTGGTGGCCGGAAATTCCATTATGGGGATCAAGCTTATTTTTCTTCTTCGCTATCAATGCCCTGAACCTTGCTTCTGTAAAAATTTATGGCGAGACAGAATTTTGGTTTTCAATCATTAAGGTTGTCGCTATTATTGCCATGATTGTCTTTGGTGTCTATCTCCTGGTTAGTGGTACAGGAGGTGAACAGGCGAGCCTGAGCAACCTCACTTCGCATGGTGGATTTTTTCCAAAAGGCTGGTTTAACCAGACTGGAGATGGCAGCTATGAGGGTCTGCTATCCGCCATGGCACTGATCATGTTTTCTTTTGGTGGACTCGAATTGGTAGGTATTACTGCTGCCGAAGCCGAGCATCCGGAAAAAAATATCCCCAAAGCGACCAATCAGGTTATCTACCGGATATTAATCTTTTATGTAGGCGCTTTGATTATCTTGTTTTCGCTTACTCCATGGACAAATATCAACGCGGATACAAGCCCTTTTGTGCTGGTGTTTGACAAACTCAATGGTTTTGAATTTACATTATTCGGAAAAACATTCTATTTCACAAAAATTATCGCAAATGCACTCAATCTGATCGTGCTCACCGCCGCCTTATCAGTTTACAATAGCAGTGTCTACAGTAATAGTAGAATGCTCTTTGGGCTTGCTGAACAGGGTAATGCACCCAAGTTTTTGTCTAAGCTAAACAAAAATCATGCACCTATAAATGCTATTTTGGTTTCGGCAGTATTTGCTGCGATCTGTGTTTTTATCAATTATGTCGCACCTAAGAATGCATTGGAGATCCTGATGTCGCTGGTTGTATCTTCGTTGATCATCAACTGGGTAATGATTTCAATCACGCATTTATATTTTAGAAAAAACAAAATCGATGTACATGTAAAAACGAAATTCCCTTCGTTTCTATATCCATTGAGCAATTATATCTGTCTGATCTTTCTGATCGCTGTACTGGGTATCATGTGGTTAACAGGCATGAAATTGCCAGTTGAACTGATCCCTGCCTGGTTATTATTGCTATATATCAGCTATATATTGATTAAAAGAAAAAAGTAAGAATTTGTGAGTCAGTTTTATCGGCTTCATAATTTCGGAGGCTATCAGTCTTCGGTCAAAATAAAGGGCCAGATTCGTTTAGGAATCTGGCCCTTTATTTTATTAAAACAATCCCAACTGCATTCCCGCATCGGGCAAGCGGAAAAGATCCCTTCTCAGGGGCGGAAGCACCCCGTTATCCATATATTTCTTAACAGAAAGCTTAAATAAATGCTGCAGGCTCTCTGCCATATTACCATCCCCTTTTATCCGCCGTCCGAAATCAGTATCGTTAATTTTTCCACCATGACAAGCTTCGATCCAATGCAGGACCTTCTCGGCGCGATCGGGATAATTCTGATACAACCACTCCTTAAAGATACCACCGATCTGTCCATTGAGCCGCACAATCGTATAGGAGGCCGTAATTGCTCCCGCATCTGCACCCGAGCGGATCAAATCTGAAATTTCGTCGCTATTGATTCCCGGGACAATGGGTGCCATCATCAGCATCACGGGTACGCCTATCCCCGTCAATCCCTCGATCAGTTTTAACCGCGCAGATGCTGTAGCGGTCCTGGGCTCCATCTTTTGGCGTACCTCTTCACGAAGCGAATTGATGGTCACGGCAACAGATACCAGATTTAGTGCTGCAAGCTCACCTAGGAGATCAAAATCTCGTCGCATCAATACATTCTTACTGATAATGGAAACTGGATTCCTGTATTTAAGCATCAATTCTAAAAGTGAGCGTGTGATCCCCAATTTCCGTTCAATAGGTTGGTAGCAATCCGTATTGCCTGAGAGCATAATCAAATCAGGCTGATAGCTTGACTTGCGGAATTCATGTTCCAAGAGTTGAGAGGCATTGTGTTTGACCAGGATTTTGCGTTCGAAGTCTAATCCGGCACTAAAACCCCAATACTCATGCGAATTGCGGGCATAGCAATAAATACAACCATGCTCACAGCCTTGGTACGGATTAATTGACCTTTCAAAGCGTAGGTCTGGGCTATTGGATTTGGAGATAATGGACTTCGGATGTGTCGGAATAAACTGTGTTTTTTCGGCCCCAAGAAATTCTTCGTCCAAACCTTCAATATGTTCCTGAACATATTGATTGGAAAAAAATTTGTTATTGGGGTTGATCTGTGCCCCTCTGCCTTTAAAATATTCTGACGGATTCATAATTTAAAATTACTAAAATTATTAGTAAATAGAAAATAAAAATCTGTCTTTAAATATTCTCATTTGAACGATTATGGATACAATCTCGGCCACTTATCCATGTTCCAGATATCGATAAGTTTGAGGGCTTGCAAACGGCAGGCATAGTTATTCTCTTTCTTCTAGCAGAACCATGTGAAATAAATATGCTAGTTCAATAAACTTAGTACAATTCGTTTTTAAATCCCGCCAGCACAATAGCTGCAAATAACCTTAGAAATCCCTTATGAAACTAGAGTAGCACGATCGTTTACGCTGGGCGCACAAATAAAAATCCCTATACTGCATCTACAGTATAGGGATTAGATTTCTTCTGCTGAATTTCAGATCAGCTTTTATTATTTCATCAAGAAACCACCGCCTAAGAGATCATTTCCTTCGTAGAATACGGCTGATTGTCCCGGTGCAATACCTTTCACATTGTGCACAAAGTCGATACGCACTTTATCACCCTCTTGGGAGATGGTAGACAAAGCACCTGAATCTTTATACCGTACTTTTGAAATTGCCTCCATTGGCTGGTCAAGACCTGCATATTTGACAAAGTTCACATTGCGTACATAGGCATGCGATTTTTCAAGCTCATGCTCCTCACCCAATACGACAGTATTACTTTCAGGGAGAATCTCAATCACAAACATCGGTTTACCCAAAGCAATACCTAAACCTTTACGTTGACCGATGGTAAAATAAGGGTAGCCAATATGTTTACCGACAACTGTTCCGTCTGAAAGGATAAAATTACCCGGACCGATCTGCTGATCTAATGTAGGTACTTTATGTCTCAGAAACGCACGGTAATCATTGTCTGGCACAAAACAGATTTCGTAGCTTTCCGATTTATTGGCAAGCTCCTTCTGTCCCATGTCAAGCGCCATTTGACGGATTTCTTTTTTCGTAAAGGATCCTAATGGGAACTGTGTCCGCGCCAGATTTTCCTGCGATACACCCCATAGGACATAAGATTGATCCTTATTTTCATCTTTACCCTTTGATATGACATAACGGCCATTGTCGTGCATACGAATATTGGCGTAGTGTCCTGTGGCGATAAACTCGCAATCCAGTTTATCAGCACGTTTCATCAACGCTTCCCATTTGATGTGGGTATTACAAAGAACACAGGGATTGGGAGTACGCCCAGCAATGTATTCCTCTACAAAATTATCAATTACAAAGTCTCCAAACTCATCGCGTATATCTAATATATAATGAGGGAAACCATAGTTTACGGCTAATGTACGAGCGTCATTGATACTGTCGAGGCTACAACATCCAGTCTCCTTAGACGAACCACCTGCAGATGCATAATCCCAAGTCTTCATCGTGATACCTATGACCTCATATCCTTGTTCGTGGAGCATGACAGAAGCAACGGAGCTATCGACCCCTCCACTCATTGCAACTAAAACTCTTCCTCTTTTACTCATCGCTATTTATTGAAATGCAAAGATACAGCTTATTCCTTTTTCTCTATGTTAGTTTCTTGTAATTTTATCTCGATCAAAATCAACACTTTCGAAAAAAGAGCAAAAATAATCCACATAAAAATTTTAGAATTCAAATTATCACACTATATTTGCATCGCAATAGGGGAACAAACCCATAGCAGAAAGCGGTGCCATAGCTCAGCTGGTAGAGCAAAGGACTGAAAATCCTTGTGTCCCTGGTTCGAACCCAGGTGGCACCACGCTTCAATCTGATGATCACAGATTTAAATAAAAGGTCAACTGGTGCCATAGCTCAGCTGGTAGAGCAAAGGACTGAAAATCCTTGTGTCCCTGGTTCGAACCCAGGTGGCACCACAAAAAAAGCCTGTTCATTTGAGCAGGCTTTTTTTGTTTCTTAACTACCATACATTGGTAAAAGACTACAAGCCCTTCCCCTGCAAAAAATCCGTTCCATAGTGGTCTAATATTCGATTATAGGCTTCCGCTGCCGCGCCATTGCCCCAATCATAAATGGTAAACTCCCCTATGCCCAGACCTTTTGCATTTGTCTCGCCACCATGGCCATAGTTTTCCATCATAAAGCCATAATCTTCTTTTCCAAAAAATGGCCACGCTTCCTCCCATTGTACTTGGGTATCAGGGTTTTCAGGACAATACATCATAACAAAGGAGGCCCGTAAAGCCGCTAAACCACGCTGGAGGTATTCCTTTTGCTTCAATTCCTTACCATAGCGAATGATCAACTCAGCAAACAAACTCTGCCTGGCATCGTTCCATTCTCCATCTGCATTCATCACGCCAAATCCGCCCAAAGCTTTTATCGGAATAAAATGAGGCTGCCATGCGGCCTGTGTCATCAACAGCTCGTCCAAGGAGCGCTGGCCAATCTTGAGGTATTGTTTCGATCGAGTGGTTTGATAACATTCCAATAGCGCCTCCGCTGTCCAAAACATAGAAAAATTATTCTGCTTGTACATGTCGTTGCGTAACACCTTTTCCCCTACCCAATCTTCGGCACCGACACGCGAACAGGACCAATAGGTTTCAAAATCTTCCCAGCGGCCATTGGGTATAATTTCCTTCATAATAGCTTGCATTGCTCGTAGAGCCGCTACTTTATACTCCTCCTTTTGCGTCATGCGATAAAGAGTCAATAAAAAGGTAACCGACAACGCGCTTTCGGGTGAATCATTTAGGTGAGTAAGAGGCTTTAATGTCTCTACATCAAGCCAGCCTGGAAAAAATCCATCCGCTGATTGAACTTCGAGCAGAGACCTCGCGTAATCTTCGGCATAAGCGAGCAAACGAGGGTCTTTTTCGAGCTCATCGTACCAACGCAACATCAGCAACGCTGTCCAACTCATATCCAATAGATGAAAAGGGGATTTACGGGCATCCCAGGTATAAGGATTTCGATTTGAATTTCCCCAATAATAGTGTTCCCAACCTTTACTACGAACGGATTTTTTATCGCCTTGTCCGTCGATAGTTTCTTCCATTTCAGTTCCGATCAGACCATAGAAAAATCCCCCCTTTTTGGGATAGGATAGCGCCAGTTCCTTGGTTAGATTCGCCTTATCCAGGAGTTCAGAGTCTCCTGTCCGCTTTGCAAAGCGATATAGGCCACTGGCTGAACGTAAAGAACTAAACCAGGCCTGATTCCATATTGAACGAAATTCCCGTTCATTGGTTTTCCCAGGATAATTGGGGCTTTGTGTGGTATTGACGATAAAAGTCGGTGCACCTACTTTTTTTCCATTAATTTCAAACGACTGCCATACCTGCTTGACCCAGGATTGAAATGCCCAGTGATAGCTATGCCGCACATAGGCTTCCATATCTCCGGAGATTGGTTCGCCCTTCTCAAAAAGACCTGCGCCCCAATTTTTCCAGTAGAAAGCCAGCGGCCTACGAAAGGGATTTTCTGCCACTTCCCGATCGTCAAATGCAAGAACATAAAATGCAAATTCAAATTTACCACGCGTGTATGTATTTCCGGATTTCCGTTTGAATAAAACATGTTCGCCAACCTGCGCCAGCGACCGTCCCAGTGTTAACTGTTTTTTTTGCGCGTCCATATCCATATACCAATCCTTGGCCAAAGTACTATTCAACAGATCTACATCGGGAATAATAACAAGTTGCTTCCGTTGATCAGTTAACATTATCATCGGCGCCCTAAAGACATGCTGTGCAATAATATGGCTATCCGAAGGTGTCAAATGTGGTGCCCAATGAAATGTGGGCTGAAATGCTGGCAAAATTCGGATCCGCCAATCATCACAACGCACATCTTCCGGCAGATCTACCGAAACCCGCACCTTCACTACCTGACTCGCAATTTTCTGATAGCTCAATTGGGGCAGTTGCCCCCCTATACTATCAACTTTAATTGCTTTAATCAATGCATTTATTTTCCCCGGATCCACATTCGCCCAGCACTGCTGGTATAAGCAACATAATGTCAACAGTATCAACAAACAGTAAGGAAATACATTATTCTTGATCAATAATTTTATCATCACACTTCGGTTTCATTTATAGTTAACTAATAGCCAGGATTTTGTACATAATTCCCTTTGGCCCAGTTAATCTGAGGTTGAGGAATCGGAAAATATTCATCACGTCCTGCTGTAAAACGTCCTGCTCCCAGCCACTTAAACCTATTTTTTTCTACTGAAAAGTAGGCATTCATTGTTGGCTCCAATATTCCCCAGCGTTGCAGATCAAAAAAACGGCGCCCCTCCGCGGCCAGCTCGAGACGATTTTCCCATTGTAATGCCTTCCAGGCAAAAGCTTTATCCCAAGTACAATTGACACCAGGTTGATAGGTCGCAATTTTGTAATTGAGAACCGGCGAACCATCCTTTTTCACTAACCTCGCTGTGCTTTTAGCAGCTCGTTCACGGATCTTGTTGATCAGTATCAATGATTCGTTCCAACGGTCCAGTTGAATCAGTACCTCGGCTTTCCAAAGTAAAACCTCATCATAGCGAATCATTTTCTTGTTCATCGAGTTAAATTGCCAGCCATCATATAACAAACATTTACAATCTGGTTGTGGCAATTCCTTAATAGATTTCAAGTAACCATACTCGGCACCATTTCGAATTCCCTTTGTTTCAAAAAGAAGATTCGGATTATATTTCCAAGGCTGCCCCGGCGCGGCGACAGTATGGCTAAATCGCGGATCAAAGCTGTTCCCACCAAAAAATACAGCGTCCCCATCCGCGTAACTCCCATTATTGTATGTATCAAATAAAGGAAGACCGTTTGTTCCAGTTTTAAATGCATTTGCCATCGTATAGCTGATCTGGTGAAATCCGCAACATTGAAAACCACCCCATTGGAATGGGTGATTTAATCCCTCACCTCGATTGATCTTACCTCCACTCGAACTTCCATCATCAATGGAATATTGAATCTCCCAAATAGATTCTTTTGTCTTGTTATCAAAATTTATGTCAAAATTTTCGGCAAAATCTGTTTGCAAACCAACCTTCCCTCCTTCCTGGTCGGTCAATTTGTTGAGATAAGTCAATGCTTCGCTCAACCTTTCTTTATTAATATTTACAACAGTATGTTTATCATTTTGTTCATACGCCATAAATAACAGCGTTCGGGCAACCATCGCTGTTGCCGCATTTTTATCAACACGTCCTTTCTCAGGCTGCGTCGCTGGTAACAACTGTTCGGCCTCTTTAAAATCAGCCAATATTCTTCCCCAAAGATACTGATCGTTGGGTTGGTCTTTTTCTCTATTCGGTACCGCTTCAAAGTCTGCACTGGTGCCAACGACTTTTTCATCAATATAAGGAATGTATTTCCAAAATTGCTTTAGCCTAAAAAAGGTGAATGTCCGTATAAATTTCACCTCTCCGAGACGGGCATTCTTTTGCGGAAAGTCTTCCTCCTTGATCTGCTCCAATTTTTGTATCGCCGTATTGCAACGTTGAATAATCTGGTAAGAGACATACCAGGGATAGTCTAGGGGCCATCCATTGGGATTGACTCCAACAAAGATTTCCATATTATGCCAGCCATCACCATCCCATGTTCCGCCACCACCTTTATAGGAATCATCTGCCCGCATAGAACCCGACCACCAGGGTGCAAAAGGTGAATCAAATGACGGAATATCGGTCATCCTTGCATAGGCGGCGGTCACAAAACCGTCCATATCCTCTGGTTTAACCAGAAAAGATTCGTCCAGCACCTGTTTGGGTGCAATATCAAGGGAATCAGTACAACTTACAATAGTTAATAGGAAAAGCGCAAGGCATATTTTTATTTTATACGTTTTCATAATAGGGAAGTTTAAAAGGTTACATTGATACCAAAGGTTAAAAACATCGGAGTCAGATAGCCATAGTCAGGCATTTCAGGATCAAAACTGGTATATCGGTCTTTTCCCCAACCTTTTTTGAATGTCAGGAGATTACGGCCAGAGACATAAAATCTTAAATTATTCATGGCTGCTTTCTTGGAAATCGCTTGTGGAAGTGTATACCCAAGTTCTATATTCCTCAATTTCAAATAAGATCCATCCTCCACAGTATAACTGGAGGGGCGCTGTTCCGCATTAAGGGTGGAATTGGAAATCGCCGGAATATCAGCATCCATCTGATCAAAATACCATCCATCCAAAATACGTGTGGGATGATTTTTATGTGCTGGGACATTGATATTCCACAGGTCAGATTCCAATTTCCATAGGTTATTCACTTTATTGCCAAAGACCCCCTGGAAGAAGATATTAAGGTCAAAATTGCGGTAACTAAAGTCAAAGGTTATCCCACCGAAAAACTTAGGATCTTTGACTCCAATATAAGTCCGGTCATAAAACTCTTCGATCTTTCCATTGCCATCGATGTCTTTGTAACGTATCCGCCCCACTGCCTTTCCAGGCTGCGCAGCATGATTATCAACATCCTCTTGTGTCTTAAAGATACCATCTGCTACCATGCCATACAAGATATTTGGTGTCCTACCTAACACAAGGTCATTGACCCCATTTCCCGGGTATTTATTGATGACATCTTTAGGAAGGCTCACGATTTTGGTCTTATAAGTTCCCAGATTTGCAGAGATGGTATACCGAAACGCATTTTGCGGATTGTTGTGATAACTAATATCCAATTCTATCCCGCGGTTATTCATACTTGCACCATTGATCCAGGGTTCCCCGCCTTCACCCATGGCGGCAATATATGGGGTCCGAACCAAGATATCTTTTGTTTTCTTAAAATAGTAACCAAAAGATCCGCTAAGCCTACTATCAAATAGGCTAAAATCCAGGGCGACATCAGTTTGTGTGGTTGTTTCCCATTTGAGATTAGGGTTGCCTAACCAGGTCCGTCGATATCCCGAAAATATTGGTCCGGTTTCATTCCCTTCGATCGGGTAAGATGTTCCAAAATAGTCTGTTGTAAATGGTGTCGAGGTATAACCTCTTGGCAGCCCCTGTACACTTCCATTAGCTCCCCATCCGCCACGCAGCTTAAGGTCAGATATAAATGCATATTTTTTCATAAATGGTTCGTTGCTGATCCGCCAACCAGCAGAAAATGCTGGGAACATGGCGAATTTGTTGTTTGCGCCAAAAAGTGAGGATCCATCCCTACGCAAAGTCGCCGACAGCAGGTATTTTTGGTTATACACATAGTTGGCTTTGGCGAAATAAGACAGGTATACATATTCGTCGGCCGTGCTCCCAAGTGAATATTTGGTCCCATTGGTTACGCCAATATGCGCAAAATCACGATCTTCCAGATATATTCCTTCCCGTCGGGCAGAGAAACCTTCCTCGACAAATCGTGTGTATTCAGTTCCCAACACCGCATCTAAGCTATGTTTATCATTCTGTAGGCTGTAAGAAAGCGTATTTGTCCACACATAACTGAGGGGATGAGACTGGGTATTCCCCACATAATTTTCATCGTCACTATTTCGTCCACCTGTTTCCGACCATTTCTTCTCCACATTCCTTCGATAGGCATTCCCATAGTCTATACCAAATTGTGAGCGGGCAGAAATTCCCTTCCAGATATTTAGATCCACAAAGACATTACCGATCATTTTGACATAATTATTTACATTGTCTTTGTTATCGGTCAGTACACGCACAGGATTTGTGAAGTCGTCAAAACCCGCCGCACCAGCCCAGCCGCCATAAATATCATGTACAGGAACAGCTGGTGGATTGATCAATGCCCAACGCATTTCGTTTGCATCACGGTATCTTAAATACGAAACCGCAAAATTCTCCCCTACTTTTAGGCGGTTATTGATTAAATTAATCTCATTGTTAGCACGCAGTGAAAACTGTCTAAAAAAGGTATGGATCTGTGTTCCTTGGTTTTCAAAATAACCCAATGAAAACATGCTTTTTGATTTTTCCGTCCCACTGGAAACAGATACCTGATGATTTGTCATCAGGGCTGGACGGAGAATTTCATCAAGCCAGTCAGTATCGGCGCTTTTCACCGTTTTCTCGGCATTGAGATACTCCGCTGGTTTAACAGCATCGAGCACAGCGCGTCCTTCAGCATCCCTATGCCAGGTAAAATCATACGTTTTGGGCAAAGTCAATGGCACCCCATAGACCGCCTCATCGTAGGCATAAGCCCGAAAGGTCGCCCGCCCATATTCCTCGGCATTCATCAATCTGGGCTTGCGCACAATACTGCTTACTCCAACGCTACCATTATAGTCCACTTTTGTCTGTCCAATTTTGCCCTTCTTAGTTTGGACAAGAATAACCCCACCGGAAGCCCGTGCACCATAGATACTTGCGGAAGCCGCATCTTTCAGGACCTGAATAGATTCAATATCTGCTGCATTGATGTCGCGTAGATTGAGATTCTCGGTAGGCATACCATCCAAAACAATGAGCGGTTTAACTCCGCCGGAAAGTGACGACAAACCTCTGATCTGTACGTTCACACCCTCTGCCGGATTTCCACCATTGGTGGTGATGTGCACACCCGCTAATTTTCCCTGAAGTGATTTCATGGCATTCGCCGATGGGTTCCTAGCAATATCACTCGCATTTGCGATAGAAACGGAGCCTGTTAAATCGGCTTTCCGTTGCGTCATATAACCGACATATACTTCGGCAAGCATATTGCTCTCATCCGTAAGGCTCACATTAATCAAATCGTTTTCACCCACTAAACGTTCTTCAGTCTTCTTCCCGGTATACGAGAAAACAAGTACACTTTCTTTGGAGTCAATCGGGATTTCATATTTTCCATCTGAGGTGGTGATAGTCCCGCCTGTTTTCCCTTTGACCTTCACATTGACGCCTGCAAGTGTTGTATTCGTACCACTTTCCCGCACTTCGCCCCTGATGATCCTCTGCTGTAATACGGTCGAGGATTCTATAGCTTTTGCATGCAAAAAAAATGTACAAAACAGAAAGGCTATACAGAGCCAGTGTGCTAAATTTAGGTAGCGTTTCATAGTCATTAATATTAGGTTTTATTAATCAGTTTATACTACGGCACAAAAATTTAATCGTTTAAGCTAAATATCGGTAATGATGCAGCAACTATATACTTAATACGTTCGATCATACGAAATCCTCTGCTGGGAAACTATTTTTTTATTAAATCAACCCGTTCTGCGGGTGGATTCGTTTTCTCGTTGGTTATTGTTTCGTTGGTTAATGTTTGATATGCTGGATGAATGCTTCGGCCGAAAGCGGCGTAATACCAAAAATAAAGGAATCTCCTGCCTTAAATGGTTCCTTCAATTCAAAATTTTCAATGGAGACGCCTCCGGGTATGGGTTCTTTACTCGCCCAATAAGTGAATCTTCCGGTTAGCAGTCCATTGAGCTGCTCGCTGGGATTCTTTTTTATCCAGTATTGGGTCGCCGGTTTACCCCGATACTTCCAATGCTGATTAGTCCCAGCTGTATAAACGGTTTTGAGATAATCTGCTTCATCAGGAGCTGCAATAAAATAAACACGCCCTTTTTTGTCTCTGATCATACGTTGTTGCGGAAAATAGGCATGTGGCGTAAAATGGATGTCTTTGTAATCGGACCATAACTCCAGCGAGGATTCTTTTCCATCTTGCAAGAAAAGTGTCCTTAGCCTAGGTTTATTGCCCATTGTCGCGGTTAGTATGAAATAATCCAGTTCTTCAGATCCTTCATAGGTATAGGTCGCCAATTCAAATTCATAGGGTCTGGATGCAAAAAAACGAAGCCTAGCATAAACTTTTGCACCATTGTCAAAGGGTTCTGCAAATAGATATATTGTTAGGGTCTCCTCACCATTGTTTTGGGCAACGATCCCCCGTGCTGGATATCTTCCATCCAGGGCTGATACCCCTGTCGGATGGTCTGTACTCCAAAAATGCTTTCCGCGTTTTCCGGGATGGATACTACTCATTTCAAGTTCGGAAAATCCACGGGCCTCCTTTCCCTTGGGAATAGGCTCAAAGGCAATAAAATTCATGACTTCCGGAAACCCATAATTTAAATAAGGGGTATAAATCCGGATTAGTCCTCTTGGTCCCGGCAAAGGATCTAATCCGATCCTTATACCATTTACATGTCCCCAAACTGGCATTGCCGGCTTTCCCTGTACAGGTTGTACCCAAGCCCCTATCGTATCCGGTGGTGCCAGTTCCTGCCATGACATGGAACTTCCCTGACCATATAAAAGGTCTGCCACCAACACTAGTAAAGGGAGTAATAGCCGTTTCATTTTTATTTTTGACAAGACTTTCGTGCAACGATTTCCACATCCAACATAACCTTCTGTTCGCTGGAAACTTTCCCACGTAATTGTTCAAGCAATATCTTCACTGCTTCTTTCCCGATCATGGACAATGGTTGTTTGACATAGCTTATTGGGCAATAAAACAGATCATAGGCTTCACTCTCATCAAAGCAAAAAACTGCTAAATCATCTGGAACAGTAATATTCAGTTCGTTGATAATCTTTAAACCCATAATAGATAGGGTATTTGTTGAAAAGAGAATAGCGTCTACACCCCTATCCGGCTGCAACAGCTCGATAAATTGCTCCCTAAAGTAAGTCGCATTATTAAACTCCACCTCACATACCAAGCTACTGTCCTCGGTATTCCCCTGATCTAGTAACGCTTGCAGGTAACCGCTATAACGATCCTCTGTATGCTGCAGCTGGTTTTTATAACAGACATAGGCAACTTTAGTATGCCCTTGGTTCAGCAGCAGCTGGGTAGCCTGATAAGTTGCGTTAAAATTATCAACAACCACATAACTGGTTTCCAAATCCTTAAAATAACGGTCAATGAGTACGAAAGGAATATTGGCTTTCTTCAGATATTCCAGTTGCGAAGCTGTACCCTCCGCTGGTGCTATAATAAAACCGTCTATCTGCCGATTGATGAATGTATCGATCAATCGCTGCGAGTTTTCTAGATTCTCATCAGAACTTCCAAAAAGCACACTATAACCATGTTTTTTAGCTTCATCCTCTATCGCACGAGCGAGATTCCCAAAAAAAGGATTGGAAATATCAGCCACCAATAATCCAATCGCCTGCGACTTACCGCTTTTTAAGCTTTTCGCAATCTGATTGGGTTGGTAGTTCATCTCTTTTGCCATCTCCCGTATACGTTTTGCCGTGTCTTTATTTACCCTTGTCTGTTCGTCTTTATCGTTCAATACATAAGACACTAATGCGGTAGAAACGCCTACCGCTTCTGCTATATCCTTCAGTGAGATCTTCTTGCTCATATTTTTATACTAAATAGTGTGGACACCGTTATCATATTAGTTCCAATTCACTTTAATAAACTGCATAGCCTTAACGATGTGGTCACTTATTGTTGATGGTGAAATATGCAATAATTCGCTTACTTCTTCATAACTCCTTCGCTCAAATTTACACAGTTCAAACACCTGCCTTCTTCGCGGGGGTAATTTATTGATAATTCCTTCTAATTTAGAATATTTGTCCTCATGGAATATACATTCCTCATCAATTTGATCCACCACATTTATAAAATCACGATAGGTCAATGTAAAACCTTGCTCCCTTTTTTGCCTACGATAGTGATCCATAATTAAATTTCGGCCAATCTGAAACAGATAGCTTTTCAATGATTTTTCGGTCTTGATCGTATCCCGCAATTGCCAGGTCTTCAAAAAAACATCTTGAAGAATATCCTCTGCTGTCTCTTGAAAATTGAGCAGAAACATAAACTTTTTATACAAAGTCCCCTGATAGGTTGTATAGACCAGATTAAAAGTATCATGATCCAGAACACCCTGCAGCCCGCCCATATGGGCTTGTTTTTGCATTATCGTTTCCATCCTAAAAGCATTAAGTCAGCACTTTATTATCATGATTATTTTGAACAGCACCATAACGTAAATACTGTGCATACCGATGATCAAAATGCGCCCTATATTCAGGTCTAGGCTGTACAATTTCCTTATCTCCCTTTCCCATACGGGCTGCCGCTTCTTCTATTGTATCATAACTGTTGCTAACCACTGCTGCAAACATACAAGCTCCCAATGCGCAGACCTGTTCTGTAGCTGCAATATGTATCGGTCGATTTAATATATCAGCCATCATCTGCATAGCGAAGGGAGATTTACTAGCGATTCCGCCAATCGCATTGATCCCTTCCACCCTTACCCCTTCGCTTTCGATACGCTCCATAATCGCCCGTGAACCAAAGCAAGTTGCCTCAACCAAAGCACTAAAAATTGCAGGTGCTGTTGTTCCTAAGGAGAGACCACCGATCAGACCTTTCAGCGTTGGCACTGCATCCGGTGTCCGTCGACCATTAAACCAGTCTAAAGCAAAAGGATCATCGATATGCAATGGTAACTGTGCAGCTGTACGATTGAGTTCCTTTAACAGTTCTGTTTCCAAATGTTCATAAACAGTACTGAAATCGGCCGAAGAATTTAATTTTGCTGGCCAGAGGAGCAAATCCTTAAACCAAGAAAACACATCGCCAAAGGCAGACTGTCCAGCTTCAAGTCCCACCATCCCCGGAATAATGGAGTCTTCAACCTGACCACATATACCTTCCACAAATACGCCTTCCATCTCTGGTTTGGGCACGACCATCATATCGCATGTCGATGTACCTATAACTTTGCTGATGTAGTAGGGTTTTATTTCTCCTCCTACAGCGCCTACGTGCGCATCGATGGATCCGATACCGATTTGCACGTCGGTAGAAAGCCCCAGTCGCTCAGCCCATGCTGCGCAAAGGTATCCCGCAGATTCAGTAGCCGTATATACGCTATCCCCAAATCGTTCGGCATAGGTACCCAACATCGGATCGATCTCATTAAAAAACTTCGTATCGGGTAAGCCGCCAAAAGCGGGTGACCAAAGTGCTTTATGTCCTGCCGCACATACATTCCGTTTCATCTGATTTGCATCATTGCCACCTACCAACAAAAAAGGCATCCAGTCACTGTGTTCTACCCAGGTATAACAAGCTTCCCTAACGGCTGGATCAACACGAAGTACATGTAATAATTTTGCCCAGTACCACTCCGAAGAATAGATTCCACCGACATATCGCAAGTAACCTTGGTGATCTTTTTTTCCGACCACATTGATTTCCGCCGCTTCATGGATAGCTGTATGATCCTTCCAAAGCACAAACATTGCATTGGGATTCTCCTTAAAAGTATCAAGAAGAGCCAGGGCCGTCCCCTGTTCATCAACAGCTACGGGTGTCGATCCCGTCATTGCCATAGATAAGGCGCCGATGCTTTGTCTAACTTCCGGATCCACCGTCTGTAGACAGCTTTTAACCGCTGAGGTCAACCCTTCTATATAATCCGATGGATGTTGACGAAATTGACTGCTGCCGGCATCACAGTACAAACCTTTATGCCACCGTTCATATAAACAAACCGATGAAGAAAGGATCTTTCCAGTGACTGTATCCATCAGCATAGCCCTGACAGAATCCGTCCCAAAATCCACTCCAATAACATATTTATTCTTACTCATATTCCTGTTCTCCTTATTAATGGGACACACCCACAGTGATACGTTCTGTTTTAAGTTTACGCTTGATCCAAAACCCGTAAAACGCAATAAACAAATAACATAGTAATGGTATAAAAAAACCAACAGCCATCTTAGAATGATCAGAAATCAATCCCATAATGGGTGGACAGAAGGCTCCCCCTGCAACAGCCATCACCAAGAAAGAAGAAGCCTTCTTCGTCAATGTACCTAGATCTTGAATTCCTAGCGCAAAGATGGTCGGAAACATGATGGACATAAAAAAATATGTCGTGAACAGGCTGAAAACCGAAAGCCATCCGATATCAGCAATAACGACCGTGACCAACACACTATTGGCTATCGCGTACCACATCAATAATTTACGTGGACTCACAAACCGCATAAAATATGCACCAGTAAGACGCCCGATCCAGAAGGCTCCCATCCCACCGATAGCGAGCAGGATCGAGGCCGCCTGTTCATTATTTTTGGGCATAAAAAAATCGCCAAAATAACCTAAGTGCACCATGATATTGCTGATAGGCGTTTGCAGATCATGAACAGCATCTATGACATAATTGATAAAAAATGAATTCGTGCCGGTCTGTGCAGCGACATATAAGAATTGCGCTGCAACAGCCAATATAAAAGCTGGATATTGCAATAGCTTTCGCAATGGCGGGTTTTCCTCCCCATCTGTATCGGGGTCTTCTTTGACTTCGGGCAGCTTGATGACCATAAAAATAAGCAGAACCACCACTACGATACTACCGATCATCATATAGGGTGTCACTAAAGAATCAAACTTATCATGTTCACCCGTTGACTCCATCCCAAAAACGAAAAGCCCTCCAATAAGTGGTCCTAATATCCACCCGAGTCCGTTGAAAGATTGAGAAATATTAATTCGTCGGGCAGCTCCAGCCTTATCTCCCAATACAGTAGAATAGGGATTAGCAGCAGTTTCTAAAAAAGTAAGTCCACAGGCCAACACAAACAAAGCGATCAGGAAAGGAATAAAAGCGCCCAAGGCCGCAGCAGGATAAAACATAAAAGCACCTATAGCAAAAATAGCTAGGCCAAGGATAATACCTCTTTGATACCCATAGCGTTTAATGAATAATCCTGCAGGCAAGGCCATGGCCAAATATCCAATATAAAGGGAAAACTGCACAAAGCCGGATTGCGCTTTACTGACATGCAAAAGATCCTGAAAATGCTTATCCAGCACATCTAAGAAACCGTGGGCAAAGCCCCAAAGGAGAAATAGGCTGCAAATAAAAATGAACGGCACAAGATAATTAACTCCTTGCTCATTGACAAAAAGGGATTTTTTCTTTTTTCTTGGGGATGTCGTGTTCATGGTAATAGAAATTTTATTGAAGCCTAAATCTTATTTATACAGGGGTCCATATACCTGGCATGCTCTATAATCGCTGCCCTCACTGTCCATTCCAAAAGCTCCCCATGCCGATGGTCGAAAGATTGCCTCCTGCGCTACATTATGCATATTGACAGGAATGCGTAACATGGCTGCCAGCGTAATCAGATCTGCACCAATATGTCCATAGCTAATGGCGCCATGATTGGAACCCCAATTGGCCATAACGGCATATACACTAGAAAAATTAGTTTCTCCGGTCAAGCGTGGTACAAACCAGGTGGTTGGCCAGATTTTATCTGTGCGTTCATCCAATATACGACGGACATCTCCAGGCAGATCGATCGTCCATCCCTCAGCAATTTGCAAAACAGGTCCTATTCCCTTAATGAGATTGAGACGGCACATGGTTACTGGCATTCCCCCTTCAGTGACAAACTTAGACGAAAAACCACCGCCCCGCATATAATCTCGATTGGAGGGATAAAATGTGGTGGCCTTGAGACAGGCATCGACTTCTTTATCCGAAATTTCCCAATGTGGTTTCATCACAGGCTTATCCCCAAGACGCTGTTTCCCCGTACCATCAAGGGTCGCCGATCCGGAATTAATCAAGTGCAGAAATCCATCCGCAGCCCTTCCCTCAGGTTTCCAACCAGACACGCGCTTCACGGCCTCAGGACTCCAATAAGTCCGCACATCAGCAAAGATCTGCGCTGTATTGGTCAACAGATAATTAAACAGCATGGAAACCCCATTCAAAGCATCGTTTTCAGTAGCGACCAAATAAGGTGCACGTATACCATTCCAATCAAATGACGAATTCAATAGTGCTTCGGAAAAATCACCATCTGGTAAGAAATCTGTCCATTGCCGTTGTCCCTGGAATCCAGCCAAGAGTGCATAGTGGCCTTGGGCTTCTTCTCCGTAGCCTTGATCGACAAGTCTTGGATTGCCGATCATAAGATCACGCATAATCATCGTCATTTTGACAACAAATTCCCAATCCTGATCTTTCTCCTCGCGGTTTTTGACATTTTTTTGTTGATTAAAGTCTTCACCCTCCTGACAATGTTCACGCGTCCATTTCAACGCCACTTTATATTCCTCCGGATCAAAAATATTTTGTTGTATCCGACGTAGGATTTCTGAGGAATCCACATACTCATTACGCATCCCCAGGTAGCTTTGAAAAAAATCAGCGTCTACAATGGACCCCGCTATTCCCATCGAAACCGAACCGATAGCCAAATAGGATTTGCCCCGCATGATTGCCACAGCTAATCCTGCTCTCGCAAAGGCTAGTAACTTCTCACGCACATCCTCCGGTATATGCTGGTCGCCCATGTCCTGTACATCCTTACCATAGATCCCAAAGGCTGGTAAGCCCTTTTGATTATGAGCGGCCAAGGTTGCCGCCAAGTATACTGCTCCTGGTCGTTCGGTGCCATTAAAACCCCAAATTGCTTTGGGTAACAGTGGATTCATATCCATCGTTTCAGAACCATAACACCAACAGGGAGTAACAGAAAGCGATACACCGACATTCTCACGCTCAAACTTATCGGCACAGTCTGCGGCTTCTTTTACACCACCAATACAGGTATCCGCGACAACACAGACCACTGGTGTTCCATCGGGATATTTCAATTCGGTGTTAAACAATGCCACGACAGCTTTAGCCATATTCATTGTTGTCTCTTCCAAAGATTCGCGTATACCGCCCAGGCGACCATCGATAATAGGGCGAATACCAATTTTAGGATATGTTTTCATATTTGTTACTTTTTAGGTTGACCAAAAATTGTTGAAACACGGGCTAGGGAGGTTCCCAACACCTTCTCAGCAATTGTATTCAGCTCAGTTTTGTCTCCAGTAAAATGGAAGACACTATGTGTGTGCACAATCTGTTCATTAGGTGGAATAAAAGCCGCTGGAGAAACACTTTCAATTTCATAAAAAGGCCCCATTTGTGTACCGTCCGCTAACGGACCATCGTTATAAGCATTCATTGCATCACCTAGGAAAGGATCTTTTTTTGTCGTCCATTCCTGGTTTAGATAAGTAGCTGTATTAGCCACGTCAAAAAGGGTGATCGTAAGTACACCTTCATCAACAGCATAACTTCCGGCTATAGGTTTGGCGCGATGAGGTGGTATACCGAGTTTACCCCTTGATAAACCATCAGCTTTAAAGTATAAAACACCTTTTTCCATTGCAATCCGATCAGATTGAATCTCACCAAAGTAGTCTGTTGTGGCCACTTTACCTTCAGCTTCTTCTTTATAGGGAATTAAAATCACGGTTTCTGGTGTAGGTGTAAACATATCCAAATTCCATATGCAGGGCGCTCCTGTTTTTTTATCCCAAGTAAAATCACCTGTATTTCGCAAGCTATTGGTTGTTTTAAACCCAACAGATTTTACCTTATCCCCTAATACAATGGAAAGCATACCTTCGATCTCCTTACGTTCCAATATCTCCACCTGGCGATTAACATTTATTTTGAACTGTGTTCCAGCATAGTTTTGCAGTTCCATATCCTTGGCGAGTCGCACACTTTTCGTGGAGGATGAAACCAAAGACCAACTTTCGGTGTCAATTGCCGCTGGGGTACGCCAATGATCAAAAACCATGTCTTTTTTCGGTGCAAAGAACAACGAAAAAGGCCCACCTTCTGGCCCCAGCCATAGCCGATCTTCACCACCATAAGCATTCATATGTGGATCAATAGCTTGATCAAAAGCTTTGTAGTTGATCCAGCCAAAACTCTTCCCCTCCTCACCTTCTGCGGTAGAAGTAAACACTTTCCCTTGGTATTTGGGCGAAACAATCAGCTTCGCCTCCCCTCCGGAAGCTGAAAGAACAATCAGTTGCTGATCCCATTTTTGCAGAAAAGTGAGATCATGAGCGAAATTAGGCGCAGCTTTCTGCGGGTGCCCTGGTACTTTATTATTACCCTGACAGGCTGAGAACAATACTGAGAATATCATCATAGCTTTGAATAGTTTTGTTTTCATGGTCCCGAACTTTAATTGATTTCTATCCCATTCTTTCCTGGAAGTGGTTTAAATTTGCCGTGAGGCTCTGTCTGGTACCAGTAAGCCACCGAAATAATATCAGACTTCTGCGGCAGGTATCGGTCTTCGGACCGCCAGCCCAGATCTTGAACGGTTACCTTTAGGTCACCGTCAAAACGTACAGGATCCAGAATATGCCAACGGTACATGCCAAATCGCTGCTGTGAATCATATATACCATCTGGGCGGATCACTTGATGTAGACCAGCATAAGGTGTAGTAAACTCCTGATATCTACGCGTTTCTTTGTTTTCAAAATTGTAAGATCCACAAAAGTAGTCTTCCAGTCCTGTTGTGACGATCGTAGCAAACTCTTTATCGCCATCAAGGAAAAATTTGACTTCACCTTCACCCCACCAGCCCGTGTTGTTGACTCCCACAGCTAAATAGGTTCCAACGTAATGTCCTTTCCCTTTTACACCATCCAGAATGGTATGTAAGGAACCTTCTGTAGGGTGAGATCTTCGGTATTGCGCATGGAAATAAGCTTCATCATTACCAACCTCAGTCTCGGCATAATTGACTTGATAATAGAGTACCATGGGGTGAATGCTGACATTCTCCATTGTTATCTTGCATTTTTTTCGAAAAGGCATTTGCCAATAGGAGTTAAATGCACTACCTGGATTGACTGTCATCGCAAGTGAATTCAAAGGGGCGTATTTATTCCAGCCCATTCCAAAAAAGGCTCCGACAGGTGCTTCAACCGAAGGTTCGGTCTCCCCATCCCAATAAAACCGAATAATGGATTGACTCCAGTTGCCTGTCGGTGTCATCCAGATGTGCTGAATGATTCCTGATCCATCTATTTCAGCCAGCGTAAATGTCTCCCCGGCTCCAATATGGACATAAGGATTAACTTTCCATCCTACACCGAGCTCTCGGGCGGCTTTGGAAGCATTTGCCTGATTACGAGCCCCCTCCTTTTCATTAGGGACCGCCATTCCACCTTTACCTTTTCCACCGCTAAAGTTTTCAGGACTGATTGACCTTGTTTTAGCATTCGATAATTTCGATAGATTACCTAATCCATTTGAATTTTGAGCGAAAGATGTGTAACCGAACATGACTACACACCATAAAAAAATGAATCTTTTCATATACTATAATTGATTATCTTATTGATTGTATATTTTAAACAGTATAAATGAGTGTGTTGCACTCTTTTTTCCATCAGTAAGATGGAATATTTCCTATTTAAAAATTACATTCAATTGTGTAATAAAATTGAAATTTTAAATATGGACGGTTTATAATCCATGTAATATTTATTTGGAACTTATTTTATATAATCAGTTCTGTAGGGTTTATTTATCTTTTTAAGCTTAATCGTTTAAACAAAAAGAGCAAAAAAAAGCAAAAGGATCCCTCAGTTTACCTTAAGTTTATAATTATCAGTTATACAAGTATAAGCTTAATCGATTAAATAACAAAATAAAATTTATATTTTTTTTATTAACATCAAAATCATCAGCAGATTAACTAGAAAATCAGCCTTATTTGTATGTTTTCACGGTCTTGGGCATTACACCTATTATCAGCGGGTATAAAAATAAAAAAGTCAGAAGAGTAGTTCTTCCGACTTTAACAGGCACTGCCTTATTTTCTTATCGCGTATAGCTCAATGGAACATGGCTAAACACGATGCTTCAGTTTTTTATTTTTACGGGATACTATTCCGCAATAATGGAGCGGTCTAAATGTACATAACCGCCATCAACATGGATCAATTGACCCGTCGTATGGCTTGACTTGTCTGATAGCAAGAATACGGTTGTATCTGCAATTTCCTCCGACGTAGTCATGCGATTTTCCAATGGGATACGATCGGTAATCTTTTTCAATATTTCCTCCGGATTTGGTAAAGTCTGGATCCAGGTGTCGTATTGTGGGGTAGCACATTCAGCAACAACAATAGCGTTTACACGGATTGAATAAGGCAACAATTCTACAGCCCATTCGCGTGTCAATGCATTTCGTCCACCATTGGAAGCGGCATAGGCTGATGTATTGCCCTGTCCGGTTTCTCCTGTTTTGGAAGATATATTGACAATACTTCCTTTAGATGCTTTCAATGCATCCAATGCATGATGCGCCATTAAATAATAATGGATCAGATTTTTATGTAATGAGGCAACAAATTTCGTATAATCACCAGATGCTAAACCCACCCCATCATTCTGTCCCGCATTATTCACCAGGCCATCTATGCGGCCATAAACCTCCAGTGTCTTTTGTACCGCTTTTTCACAATCTTCAGGTTTGGACAATTCAGCCTCAATACACAAAGCATCAATACCGAACTGTTTCACTTCTTCCCTTACTTTTTCATTGTCGGCCTGCTTACGTCCCACAATAACAGGAATAGCCTGCTCCTTGGCCAAAGCATGCACAACAGCACGCCCTATCCCTTTTGCACCACCTGTAACAATAACAACTTTATCTTTTAAATGAAGATCCATAATAATTTTATTGAATTGTATGTTTCATTGATGAGTGTCTGTTTTCTGCATCAACGAACTCGTTTCACTGGTTATTGATTAAAGCTTATCCCAACAGCAACGAGCTGATTAGACTCGATTTATCTGCCATTGAAACAATCAGTATGCATACTTTCCCTTTCGTGCATACTGATTGTTTTTTTGGATTATATAGTTTTATAGATTATACACACGTATAGCATTCTCAGCCCAAAACGATTTTTTTTCCTTTTCTGTAAAGTCACCCAACTTATCCTCAACAATAGCGATACTTTCCTCATAGGAGGCCGCTAACAGACATACAGGCCAGTCAGATCCAAACATAATCCTTTCTTTTCCAAAACGTAGGAAAATATGGTCTAGATACTGTTTGAAATCATCCAATTTCCATCTGGACCAATCAGCCTCTGTGGCCAGCCCGGACACTTTACAGACCACATTTGAAAAGGCAGCAAGTTTATCGATAAACGCGGCCCACTCATCAAACTCCCTTGATTTAATCGGAGGTTTGGCAATATGATCCAGCACAAATTGAAGATTTGGATTTTGCTGTACACATTGCAATGTAGCCTCATAATGACGCGGACGAATCAATAAATCGTAGGTATAGCCAAACGCGGCCAATGCTTTTAACCCATTCAACACAGCTGGTCGAATCAGAAAATCTGGGTCCAACTCTCCCTCAACAATGTGGCGGAAGCCTTTGATCACCGGTAGTTCTTTATAACTTATCAACTGCTGTTCAATATCTTCGGCCTGGAGGTCAATCCATCCAACCACACCTTTGATAAAGGGGTGACTTTTGGATAGCTGAACCAAATAATTCGTTTCCGCGTCAGATTGATCAGCCTGAACCGCCACACTACCTACAAATCCATTTCGTTCCAATACAAACTGAATATCCAATGGCGTGAAATCCCGTTTAATAACGAGCATCTCGTCTGTAATCCAACTGTCTCTCACAGGATCGAATTGCCAAAAATGCTGATGGGTATCTATACGCATAATAAAACCTAAAATAGGAGATAAATTAATTCTTTGAATAAGCAACCACAGTCTGACGCGATTCGCCAAGTCCATCTGCACCCAATTCAATCACATCACCAGGGTTCAAGTAAATAGGAGGATTAAATCCAAGGCCTACACCAGCAGGAGTTCCTGTTGAAATCACATCTCCAGGTAATAGGGTCATAAATCTAGAAACATAGGAAACAACATGTGCGATTGAAAAAATTAAATCTTTGGTATTTCCATCCTGATAGGTTTTACCATTAACTTTCAACCAGATACGTACATTATTAATATCCTTGATCTCTTCTTTGGTAGCCATAAATGGTCCCATCGGTGCAAATGTATCACAGCCTTTTCCTTTATCCCAGGTGCCACCTCGTTCCAATTGATACTCACGTTCAGATACGTCATTGTGAAGTACATAACCCGCAACATAATCCAAAGCCTCATTTTCTTCTACATAAGAGGCTTTTTTACCAATTACAATACAAAACTCCACTTCCCAATCCGTCTTTACAGAATCTTTAGGAATCATCACATTATCGTATGGTCCTATTAATGAAGTGGTGGACTTCATAAAAATAATAGGTTCAGCAGGAATCGGTGCATTTGTTTCCTTGGCATGATCCATATAATTCAGTCCGATACAAACTATTTTAGATGGACGGGCAAAAGGTGCTCCGATACGCTCGTCTTGTGGAATTTCAATCAGTTTACCTGCATTAGCCTTGACAAATTCTTCCAAACGAGCCAAACCATCTTCTGCAAAAAATTGTTCATTGTAATCACCACCAAATGCACTTACATCGTAGTTTACTCCGTCGACCTGAACTCCAATCTTCTCTTTGCCAAAGGCTCCAAAACGTATTAATTTCATATTTTTTTATATTTGAGATATGAGATAGTAGATATGAGAATCTAATGTCTCAAATCTAATATTTAGTTATTCAATTTAATAAAACCACCATCGATAGGATAGTCATTACCTGTGATAAACCCTGCGTCATCACTACAAAGAAAAAGTGCCAGCTTAGCAATTTCTTCGGGTTGTGCCATACGACCTATTGGCTGGCTTGCAGACAGTTTTTCAAACATTTCAGCCTCTTTACCAGGATAGTTCTTCGCAATAAAACCATCTACAAAAGGGGTATGTACACGCGCTGGCGAGATACTGTTGCAACGGATACCATAAGCCATGTAATCACGTGCTACTGACAAAGACATTGCATAGATCGCACCTTTACTCATGGAATAGGCAAAACGATCCGTAATTCCTACCCACGCCGCAATCGAAGCGAGATTAAGAATAGCTCCAGAACCTTGCGCTTTCATGATTGGCACAATAGCATACAACGCATTATAGGCCCCTTTCACATTCACATTAAAAACACGTTCGAAGTCTTCGGATTTACAATTTTCCAAATTACCAACGTGAGCAATGCCAGCATTATTCACTAAAATATCAATTTTCCCGATATTTTGAGCTATGTCGATAATTTCCTGTTGATCGGTTACGTTACAACGATTGAACACAGCCTGCCCACCTAGAGCCAAAATTTCCGCTACTACAGCATTCCCACCTTCCTCATTTAAATCCAGAATATGGACTTTCGCTCCTTCTGTAGCAAATTGCACACTGATAGCACGACCAATCCCACTACCACCGCCTGTAATAACAGCTACTTTTTGTTCTAATTTTCCCATTGTTATTTAATTGTTAGTGTTAAAACTAGATCTGCCTCATCAGTCGATGCCGGCAAATCCAATCGTAAACTATTATCTTTATTACTAAATTTAATATCCTTATTTCCGATAAATGTCTTTACTTTCTTCACCTGATAAGGAAGCTTGGCAATATACAATTCCTTCTTTTCAGGTTTAAGGATATGCAAGTACACCTGATTTCCTTTTCGCGTTAACGCATAATCATCCGTAGGTGCTATTCCCCCAGCTTCAGTTCCATAGATAGTCTCGCCATAAACAGCTAGCCACTTACCAAGATCTTTTAAGCGATCTTGTTGATAGTCCTGAATCTCGCCATTCGGCATCGGTCCTACATTGAGTAACAAGTTTGAACCATGTCCCGCAGCTTTAACCAAGTAAGTCAATACCTCTCTAAACGATTTACGTGTTCTATCTTTTAATTCAAAGCCCCAAGATCCAGCGATGGTACCACAAACCTCTTTAGGCAATTTGCCTACATCATGTGCACTTGTTCCAAATCCTGTCGTGTTTTCCCCTGGCAGATCACGTTCAAACATCTGAAAATCTTCTCCTTCAAAAGGCGCTAAATGATGATTATTACCCACCAAACATTGTGGCTGCAACTTATGTATCAACTCATAGATTTCTTTAAAATGCCAATCTTCTTTAGGTTTGTCCCAATGACCATCAAACCAAATCCCATCAACTTGACCATAACTTGTAAGAAGCTCAGTCAACTGACTTTTCATAAATTGGACATAACGATTCCAATCACCTTTTGTAGAATCACGCCCAGCGATGCCACCTCCTGTTTTACCAGCAGGTAGATAATCGTTACGGTTCCAATCCAAAAGCGAGTAATAAAACATGACTTTTATTCCTTCTGCATGACATGCTGCTACCAACTCTTTTACGATATCACGCTTGAATGGTGATTTTTTCACGATGTTATAATCCGAAGTTTGGCTATTCCACATGGCGAAACCATCGTGGTGCCTTGTCGTGAATGTAATATATTTTGCACCGGCCTGTTTAAATAATTTAGCCCACTCTTTTGCATCAAAAGAAATGGGATTAAAAAATTTAGGCAACAGTGCATACTCATCCAAGCTGATGTTCTGATTATTCATGGCCCACTCACCATCGCCCAACACACTATAGACACCCCAATGGATAAAGACCCCGAATCGAGATTGTTCGAACCATTCCCTATTTTTTAAATTTTCAGGACTTGGCTGGTACTGTTGTTGGCTATAACTATAGGATAGTGATCCTATGAGCAAGGCCAAACTGCAGATGACATGTTTTAATTTCATTATGTTTGATTTTTGGTTATTTACAAAGAAACGCCCCTTCGCCAAGGAATAAAATCATCCTGTCCCAACAAGACTGCTTTAGGCTTGACCTCACCTGAAGCAACTTCAATTACATAATCAAGTATACGATGTGCTGCCTTTTCAATAGTCTCTGTACCTTCGATAATGGTACCACAGTTAAGATCTATGATATCAGGCATTTTTTCAAAAGTCTTTGTATTTGTCGATAGCTTTACAACTGGCGTAATCGGATTTCCCGTAGGCGTACCCAATCCTGTCGTAAATAAGACAATATTAGCACCCGCAGCAACCTCTGCGGTGGTACTCTCCACGTCATTACCAGGTGTACATAGTAAGTTGAGTCCTGCCCCGTTAGCCAATTCTGGATAATCAATCACAGCTGCGACTGGCGAGGTACCTCCTTTTTTAGCTGCTCCTGCTGATTTGATCGCATCTGTGATTAGACCATCACGGATATTGCCCGGAGATGGGTTCATATAGAAACCCGAACCATCCGCTTCTGCTTTAGCATTGTAGGTCCGCATTAAATTCATAAATTTCTCGGCAGTAGGTTCATCGACACAGCGGTCACTAAGCTCCTGCTCCACACCACACAATTCCGGAAATTCAGCTAAAATAACAGAACCGCCCAAAGTCACCAGAATATCCGAAACAAAACCAAGTGCCGGATTGGCCGAAATACCTGAGAAGCCATCTGAACCACCGCACTCCAAACCGATACATAGTTTATCTAAAGTAGCTGGCTTGCGCTCATTTTTATCCGCTTGCATCATTCCAGCGAAGGTTGCTTTGATTGCCTTTTGCATCAATTCTTTTTCAGTTCCTTCTTTTTGTTGCTCAAAGATGTATAAAGGACGGTCAAAGCCAGGATTCCTTTTCTCTATTTCAGCCTTCAAAATGGACGCCTGTGCATGTTGGCAGCCTAAACTCAATACAGTCGCACCTGCCACGTTTGGATGTGTAATATATCCCGCCAACAAACCGCATAGGGCATCAGAGTCCATACGGGTACCACCGCACCCCATTTCGTGGTTCAAAAACTTAATGCCGTCCACATTTTTAAACAAACGTTCTTGTTCATTTGATGTCGAATTAGCCAATAAATCTTGTCCCAGAATTTGGTTTACATCCGCACCGGATTTATACAAGCCGATCAAGTCTTCCACTTCGGAGTTGTAATTGTTAGCTTTGACCTTATAACCCAATTTCTCTTCGAAAGCAGCTTTTAGCGTCAATACATTTCTGTTTTCACAAAATACTAATGGAATGACCAACCAATAATTGGCAGTTCCTACCGTACCGTTCGAGCGGTGAAATCCATTGAACGTTTTCTCTTTGAAAGCAGCGATATCTGGTTTTGTCCAAGTGGTCTTGCGATCACCCATTCTAAAATCTTCGGATGCATGACGTAGATTTTCTGTTGTGATCAACTCACCTGCTTCTAAATCACCATTCAACTTCCCAACCAAAACACCATACATCAATATTTCGGCATCTTGCTCCATCGGCTGAATCGTAAACTTATGCTTGGCCGCAACGGCTTGCTTCAATGTAAACTCTTTACCTTCGAAAACAATTGCTGTTCCTTCAGCCAGGTCCTGCAATGCAACCAGGACATTATCCATTGGATGGATTTGTAAATAACGTTGTATGGCCATAACTTATACTAATTCAAATATTTTATTCATCATTACCCACTTTTCACCTGGCTTGGATCCCGGGATAGCGGCCTGATATTTCCACATCAACTGCTCCCATTCCTGAACTTTTTCATTGGCAGCATCCATAGCAGATTTCCGCTCAAATGAAAAATCCTCACCAACTTCCATATTCATAAACAATCTATTCTCAAAACGATAGATCTCCATTTGCGTTACCCCGGCATCCAAAATCGATCGCTTGATCTCTGGCCACACTGCACGGTGATAATCCTCATATTCTTTGATCAATTGTGGATCATTGACAAGATCCAATGCCATGACATACTTTTTCATTACTATCTATTAATGTGATTTAAGATTTTCTGTTTCGGCGATGCTCACGTTCCTATTCTGAAAGGCAAAAGCCAATACCACGACAAAACATACTAAAGGCACAAAATAACCATATTGAAAATGGCCTGTTGTATCCGATATTAAGCCCAAAAGTGGTGGCAATAACGCTCCGCCAACAATAGACATGACAATCAGACTCGAAGCTGATTTAGTATCTGCACCAATCCCTTGTACTCCAAAAGCAAAGATGGTCGGAAACATAATGGACATAAAAAATGCAATTCCAATCAAGGCATATAATGTTTGTACCCCTGTTCCAAAAATAACGAACAGTGATAATGCAATCGTAACAAATGAATATATGATCAACAGTTTGGATGCTGAAACAAAACGCATAAAGAAGGTTCCAATAAATCGACCTAACATAAATGCTAATCCTGCAAAACCTGCATAGTCCGCACCATCTTTCCCTGATATCCCCGCTACTTCTGTCGCGTATAGAACCAAAAAGCTTAAGATACAGACCTGAGCACCAACATAAAAAAACTGAGCAATAACCGCCCATCTTACATTTTTATGTCTCAAGGCATGAAAGAAGCCTGCTTTACCTTCTTCCTCATCATCCTTGATATCAGGCAATTTGGTAAAGAAGAACAAAGCTGCAATCAACAGGATCAATACGCCCAAAACAAGGTAAGGCATCTTTACTGAAGCTGTTTCCGACTGGATGTAAGCCAGTTTTGCCTGTTCAGCCATCTGCGCAAGTTCTTCTTGCGATTTCGGTTCATGCGACAAGATAAATTTCCCACCGAATATCGGTGCCAAGAATGCTGCAAGACCATTGAATGACTGCGCAAAATTCAGCCGTTGAGCAGATGTTGCAGGATCACCTAAAATAGCGACATACGGGTTAGCCGCTGTTTCCAAGATAGTCAAACCACATGCGACCACAAACAAGGCCCCCAAAAAGAAAGCATAACTTATGGTATTTGCTGCAGGAACAAACAAAAAGCAGCCCAGCGCAAAAAATAACAATCCGATCAGAATACCGGCCTTGTAGCCATAACGTTTCATAATAATTCCCGCAGGGATTGCCATCACAAAATAGGCAATAAATACCGCTGAATCGACCAAAGAAGCCTGGAAATGCGATAAACTAAAGGCATTCCTCAAGTGTGGAATCAAGATCGGATCAAGGTTATGGATAAATCCCCAAAAGAAGAACAAGGAGGTCACCAAAATCAAGGCAAATGTGTAACTCTTTTTGTTAGTCATATATTCAAATGGTTATAAGTAGTTATTTATGTAAAATAAGCCTAAAAAACCTAGACAATATTCAAGTATATTATCAATTCATTAAGCTATATTACCATATCTAAACAGAAATATGTAACTTTAATGCATATATTTCATAGTTATGAAAGCACAATTACTCCATTTAAACAACAATCTCACCCATTCATTCAACGCAAGAAGAGATAATACACCACAATACCACAACATTTGGCATTATCACGAAGAACTTGAATTAATCTATTTTGCAGAGGGCTCTGGTACACAGTTTATTGGAGACAGCGTTCGCCGTTTTGAATCCGGAGATATTACACTAGTAGGCTCCAATCTCCCTCATTATTGGCTGTTTGATGAAATCTACCTAAGGGAAGATAATCCACAAGCAGCAGATATACGTGTACTGCATTTTAAAGAAAATTTCTGGGGGAATGAATTCACGAACCTGCCTGAAAACAAAAACATCAAAGAGTTGATACGGATTTCGAAACGAGGAATAGCACTTTCTAAATCAAATAAGGCTGAGACAATAGCACATATTGATGCAATACTAGACAACGCTGACACAACAAGAATCATCCACCTATTGCAGATCCTCACATCCATCGCAACAGAAGAGCAGCATGACCTATTAACCAGCACTGGCTTTACGATTCAATCTCAGGATCAGGATGCTGACCGCATGCGGATAGCCATGCACTACATTGGCGAAAATTATCGCGATCAGATCCGTCTACATGAGCTTGCCTCCTTGACAGGAATGACGCCCAATTCATTTTGTCGTTATTTTAAATCGCAGATAGGTAAGACACTTTTTCAGTTTCTAATTGAAATGCGTGTAAAGACGGCTTGTAATTTATTACTTGAAAATAAGCAAACGATTAAGCAAATCTGCTTCGAATCTGGATTTCAAAACTTCTCAAGCTTTCATAAATATTTCAAGAATATCACGGGTACGACCCCGCTTAACTATCAGAAATCAAAAACTTAATACGATTTTTCCCAACAAATTCGAATCCTCCATGAATTGATGTGCCTTTGCAGCTTCATGATAAGGCAAAACACGAAACAGTCTGGGTTTAAAATCACCAGAAATAATCTTAGGCCATACCTCAGCCCAGATCTCATTACGTAATGTTTCTTTAAATTGATGATCTCTTGCTCGTAAGGTACTTCCGGTAAGTAGAATTCTTTTTTGCATCAATTTGAGCAAGTTGATTTCCGCTTTAGCCCCTTGCATTGCATTGATATAGACTAGACGGCCATCGGGGTTCAAGAGATTGATGTTTTTTTCGAAATAGGCACCACCTATACTGTCTAAAATTACATCAACTCCCAAGTCGGCTAGCACTTCTTGGAAGTCTTGGGTCCTATAGTTTATTACTTTTGATGCACCTAGAGATTGGCAAAAAAGACCTTTCTCCTCCGAACTAACAGTTGTATAAACTTCCGCACCAAATAGGGTCCCTAATTGAATAGCTGTACTACCGATTCCGCCTGCTCCACCATGCACCAGGAAGTGTTCCCCAGATTGTAGTTTTCCCCTGCGAAAGACATTGTCCCACACGGTGAATACTGTCTCAGGGAGTGCTGCCGCTTCCTCAAAACTTAGATTGGCTGGAATAGGTAGGCAATGCCCCTGGTAAACAGAAACGTAACTAGCATACCCCCCTCCTGCAACCAGCGCACACACCGAGTCACCAATATTCCAGCTATCGACCAAAGAGCCTTTCTCCACAATAACACCTGACACTTCGAGCCCCGGGATACGTGGATCAACACCTGGAGGGGCTGGATAATTTCCCTTTCGCTGGAAAACATCTGGCCTATTCACACCAGCGGCCCTGACTGCGATCAATACATCCATATCTCCGATCTGTGGTCGCTCCAGCTCCTCAACCGTTAATACCTCAGGATCACCTGGCCTGCTTATCACAACTGCTTTCATCTGTAAATAACTATTTATTATGTTTTTAATATCTCACATCCAGTCAGGATAACAATGTCATCTTACGCCTGGATGCATATCAGGACTTCTTGGGGTATTTTTGTAAACGAATATTCAGTGAGAGCATAAAATAACGGGCCAAACGATTATTTTGAACATCCAAGATATCATTTCCAACAACAGCACGGGATATTCCAGTATTCTGATTCATTAAATCGAAGCCCTGAAACCGCAACATACCCAGATTATTTCGTCCAAAAGTATATTCCATATATGCATTGATGATCGTTGGACTAATATTACTCCAGGAACTTGAATATCCTGCATTAAACTTTTGGGATAGCTCCAGCCCCATCGTGAAATGCTTCCCCAAATAAGCCTTGGAACCAAGCCCAACAATTCCAGAATGTGCAGTAATATTGTCCCTAACCGGCCAATCAAAAGTCGCCCGATTCAACGAATAATTACCATTTAATTCGGCCTCAAAAATATCATTCCAAGCATAACGAAATTGAATGGCCTGAGTAATTAAAATATGCCCACCAAAACTCTTCTTATCATTAATGAAAGAGATATTGTTATAGTAATCCCCATTTCCATTAAGACTCATCTGCAAATTATCCGAGAATAAAGAAGCTGTAAAAAGGTAATAGCTTTTAATATCAAAATACCCATCCGTATTCCGGTAGGTTGTTTTTTGTATTGTAGAGTTAGGCTCAATGGTACGATCTGCAACAATTTTATCATTTACCAGGTTATAAGCAAAACTTGCCTCAAAATACTGTCCTTTTCCCGTCATTGATTTACGGTACTTTGAAACAATTGTATTTGCAAATTCTGATTTTAATTCCCCGTTTCCAACAACAATATTTTGTGTATTTGTATTATCCACCACGGGTTGTATCTGATAGAAGTTAGGTTGATTATTACGTCCATAGTAATCTATGGATAAATCTTCCTCTTTGGTAAACTTCCACTTTAATCCGGCTGAGGGTACAAAATTTACATTTGGATAGGAGGCTGGATTATTTTGACCTGTTAGGGCTCCTTTCAATTCTGAAGCCTGAACAGCAAAGCCAAAATTTAATTTGACGTTTTTCCCCACATCCTGCCGATAAATCATTCCGACCTTATTACTCGCAAAAGAATAGTTATATTTTAAACTGAGGGAATCGATCATTATAGGCTCCTTCTCAGAATTCGTATGATCGAAAGTTGAGCGGCTGGCATCTATTTTTGTGTAATCGAGGTCATAGTTGATCTCTAACACACCTCCCAGATCTACTGGTTCGACAAGAGACAAGCGGCTCTGAATATTTTTGCTCTCGTTATCCGTTCGGATCATTTGATTCAGAAAGGTTTTCGTTATTTTAGGTGGAGTCACAGTACTGTCTATCCCTTCGTTCTGATCTTGCAGTACTTCGTCCTTATCCAACGCATTGAAATCTGTATGAAAAGTATATAATATTTTCCGGCCTGGCTTGTCAAAACTCCTCGTGTAAAAAAGGTCGAGTGCTGCTGCTGGGCTTTCCGTACTATTAGCAGCTTCATAATTACCTGTACTGCTCAACCTGTTGTTCTTGATCCGTCGATCCTTTAATGTTCGACTTGTCGAATTCGTCCAAGAGAGCTTTGGGGAAATCTTCAATTGGTCTCTTGGTGAAAGCTTCATATCGAAATCCCAATCCATTTTATGTGTCCGATCAACAGACTTTATCCGATAGTCCTCATAATTACTGATCGAGGTATTCACTCCTTTTCCAGACCCATAAATGGACTGCAAAAAAGAATTTCCTACGGTAGAATTGTTACGCTGAGTAAAAGAATATTTTCCACTGGCATTGACAGCCTTTGAAAGTGGGCTGGAAAAACTAGCCCCGACTGAACTTATTTTGTTGACACCATCTGTAGGATCAGCGAAATCTGCCAACTCCCCCATTTCACGTTCCCGCTCACCTCCATTTGGAGACCCAAAAGAAAAGAGATTGGTATTGGTATTATTGACAGAGGATACAATAGAATATTCTTTTCCATTATCAAATCTATTTACACCAATACTTCCAAGATAGCGGTCGGCGGTACCTCCGCCCAATGTTGCCTGTCCAAAAGTGATTTTTTTCTTATCCTCTCGAAGTACAATATTCAATATCTTTTCAGATTCGGTGCTTTTGATCCCTTTGGCCGTCGCTTCATCTCCATAAAAATCAATAACCTGTACACTTTTCACAAAATCCGCGGGGAGATTTCGTGTAGCAGTCAGGACATCCCCGCCAAAAAATCGCTTACCATCAACTTTTACAGAAGAGATGGGTTTTCCGAAGGCGTAGACAGATCCATCTCTAGATACTTGCACATTTGGTAAGGCTTTAAGCGCCTCCTCCAAAAGTGCACGTCTGTCGAATTGAAAAGCGTCTAAATTAAATTGTACAGTATCTTGTTTATAGACAATAGGCTTATATTTGAGAATAACAATCTCCTTTAATAAGGAAACATGCGGAAACATTGTCAATTTCCCTACATCCAGTTTGGCCGTACTACTATTGTAAAGCGGATAACTACGTTCGAGAATGCTCAAACCTATTTGTGTACAGCTTATCCGAATATCGTTTCCTAAAACACGTCCGAAGTGAAAATATCCCGTCGCTGATGTTGACGAAAACAGTGTATCTCGAGAACTCGTCAAATGCACACTAACACCTTTGAGAGGATTGCCCGCAGTATCTATAACAATTCCATAAACCTCTTTTTTTGTCGCCTGACCAAACGTATTCGTTGGCAGAAAAAACAAGCTTATAATAGTTAACAAAAGTATAAACCGGATGATATTCCCGCCCCTTAGTTTCATCAAACAGACTTTGCAATAATACAATTCAATATAAGAAATTCTTAAGCTATTAACGTAAAAAGTTGTGATTTTGTATAAAAAAAAACGAGTTGTCAGGAAAACAACTCGTTATTACTACTAAAATTCTTATAATTTGTTACTCACCAGCAAAGGCTACCTTAACAAGGTGTTTGTCAATTTCCCAACGGCCAGTACCATCTTCACCAATTACATCAAATAATTCAAGGATACGTCTTGCAACAAATTCTTCCTCTACTTGCTCTTCCAAGAACCATTGTACAAAGTTGAACGTCACGTAATCCTTAGCTTTTGCACATTTGTCAGCAATGTTATTAAATTGCTCTGTTACAAACATCTCTTGCTCCAATGTCTGCTCAAATACACCACGGAATGATTCGAAATCTTGTGGAATACCCGTAATCTCCGGAGAGATTGCACGACCACCACGATTATTAATGTAGTTGAAAAGTTTCAACATGTGCTCGCGCTCTTCATTGGACTGTTTTGCAAAAAAATCAGCCGCATTTTCCAATCCTTGATCATCACACCATGAAGACATTGCCAAATATAACGCTGAAGAATGTGCTTCAACTTTAATTTGTGCATTTAGTATATTTTCGATCTCTTCTTTCAAAGAAGATTTTAATTTCAATAAATCTTTCATATTTACCTTAAGTTTAATTTCTAAAACAATATCAAGTGATATAACTTATCATCTGATTACAATACAAAGATACATCGGATTTCGAAAATCTGTATAAATAATATGCAATACAAATTCAGTCTAAATTAGACAAACAAACCACAACTTGTTTAGAATCAATACAATTACAAATACCATTTATTGATACTTTCAATTGCCCATAAATTTAAATAATAGGAAGGTATTTAGGTGTAATAAATACCGAATCACAATAAAGATAATTGAGAGACACAGTACACTTATTTAATTTTAATTTAAATAAGTATTTAGCTCAATAGAAAAAGCGGTGTATACCCTAATTGGACATACACCGCTTTTCTGATATTTTTATATAAAGTATTCTTCCTTATACTAAGACAGCAAATGGAGAGACCTGTAGACAGGTTCTGATAACGGAATTTAATTCCATCATAAATTTGGCCCCATCCAGTAGTTCACGAAGTTGAAGCACATCCTCTACAGCAAGAATGAAACATCTTTCTGTACGGAAAGGCATAACAATTTCAAAATCAGAAGAACGTGTGGTATCATTAATCATACGCTCTACATCGATTGAATCCATACGTTTCTTGAATTTCAAAAAGTCCGACACCGAAAAAGATGTAGTTTCATTATTATACTCCAACCAGAAGCAATTTTTACGACTACATTGGTAAACTTTACCAGCTGCAGTGGAAAACACCTCTTCAACATGCGCTAATGGACAAATCAATTCTGACATTTCTATTACCCTTCTCTTTTAAACTGTTCAAAAATAAATATTATTTATAATCAATCCAAGTAAAATAAGTGATTATTTTGATTTAATATAAATAAGCAGCTCTATTATTTATCCCATCGAGAAACTGTCCCTTCTATCGCATTATAAACAGCGCGAAAAGTTCGGGATAGTCCTAAACCAACTGAATAGATTATAAAATAAAACCAGTTTTCAAACACAAAAAAAATCCACAGTAACCAATATGGCAAATCGTTCCAAAAAAAAGGAGGTCAATTATTGTTTGACCTCCTCCGTTAAAATGTATGTGTTATATTTTAATCGTATTCTTCCTCTTCTTCTTCCTCTACGGTAAGTACTTCTTTGCGATTAGTAACGACTGTATTTTTTGTCTTTGTTTTATGTTTATTAATCTGCCTACGCAAGGATTCTACGGCGATATCCGTTGCCTCCTCAAAACTCTTCGCCTGCCCTTTTGCGAAAAGTTGGCTCCCTGGGATATTCAGTTTGATTTCTGAAATCTTATTTGCCTCGTCATCGACATTCTCCAATCGCAGGTAGCATTCACCACCGATGATTGAATCCAAAAACTGCTCTAATTTTCCTGTTTTCTTTTTAATGAATTCGATTAACTTTTGATCTGCATTAAATCGAATGGATTGCACAGTAATGTTCATTTTTCCTCCTTTTTTTAAGCTTTTGGATGAGCTTGTTTATAAATAGACTTCAATCGTTCTGCTGAGTTGTGCGTGTATACCTGCGTTGCGGCAAGCCCTGCATGTCCCAACAGTTCCTTAATTGCATTTAAATCCGCCCCATTATCTAAAAGGGCCGTTGCGAACGTGTGCCTCAAAATATGAGGGCTTCGCTTACCTTGTGTGGAAATCAGCGTCAAATACCGATGCACAATGTCATAGATCAGCTTGGCATACGCTGGTTTACCATCTTTTGTAACAATTAGTAAGCTGTTATTAGTATCAACAAATTGCGACGCTTTTTGTTGCAAATAGTTTTTCAATTCTTTTACTAAAAGATCATTTATCGGAACAAGACGTTCTTTGCTCCTTTTACCTAATATAAGAATATTTTTATTAAAAAAATCTATATCCTGCTCCTTTATTTTCAACAATTCAGCCAAGCGAACCCCTGTACCAAAAAGCAATTCCATCACCAAATAATTCCGGCATGATTCAAAATCATTCTTCTCCTGTTCCAGATGATCCAACAACTGAACTAACTTTTCCTTCTCCACAACAACGGGTAGCTTCTTCGCAGTTTTTAATGCCTTAATAAGTGTCATGGGATTTTTATCAAGGTATTCTTCCCGTTGAAGAAATTTAAAATAGGTACGCAGCGAAGACATGCTTCGATTGACAGAGCTTGCATTTTTACCTGACTCCATCATTTGAGCGAAGTAATGACGCAGATCTCGATAGACAACATCCGATAACACGAGCCCCTCAACATTCAAAAAAGATTGAAACATTTCCAGTTCATGCCGATAAGCAATAACGGTATGTTCTGAATATCTTTTTTCAATCTGTAAATACCGGATAAATTCCTTTTCCAACATAATTTCCCTCGCTATACTATCCTTAAATTACAAACTTAAAAGCACAAAAAAAAGGGAGAAGCAATGCTTTTCCCTTTATATTTTTAAATTCTCAGCGAATCAATTAGTTAGCGACATCTTGATTCAAAGATTGTTTGTAAATCGCTTTTTTCACTTGAATGCGACGAGTTACAGATCTCTTTTCATAAGCTTGACGTGAACGCAGCTCTCTTAAAACTCCTGTTTTCTCGAATTTCTTCTTGAAACGTTTCAATGCTCTATCTAAAGATTCTCCTTCTTTTACATTTACGATAATCATGCGTTGTATATACCTCCTTTCGTCGCTTTTAAAATTTAAAGTGGGACAAAGGTACAATATTCCATTGAATATGAAAAGAAAAATAATTTTTATAATAGTCCAAATTCCTCCAGAATCAATTGCAATGGTTTTTCCCTGGTACACAGTGCTGTATGCCAGCCCAACTGCTGTGCTGCAGCCAAATGCTGAGGGCTATCGTCAACGAACAGTGTCTCTACGGGATTCAACTGCTGCTCCGTCATCACCAATTCGAAAATCTCGGCGTCGGGTTTTCGCATACCGACTAAATGCGAATAATAAGTTTTTTCAAAAAATCCGGCATTATCGGCCACACCATATTTTTCTTGAATATCATTCATACAATAGGCATAATGAATAGCATTATTATTACTCAACAAAAAAGTACGGTACTTATCTTTCAATTGCAACAATAGTTCATGATATCCTTTAGGGACTCCAATCAACAGACTGTTCCATGCTGCATCGATTTCTGTATCGGTCAATGCTGGATTTTTGGTAACCTCCCGGATTCCATCCCGAAATTGCCTAGCATCAATTTTTCCCTTATCAAAATCGTCAAAAAGTGCACTTTGACCATGATGCCCAAAAACTTCATCAACATTTTCTATACCTAACTGAGTAAAAGCAACTTTCAACTTTACAAAGTCGATCATGAAGATTACATTCCCATAATCAAGAACAATATTTTTAATTTTTTCCATCGAATTATTTTGAAATACCGATACAAATATCGATAATTGCATCGTCAAAACAGCATAACCAATGTCAAAATTGACAAAACAAACGACCTGCTCCTATAGCTCAGTCGGTTAGAGTAGAAGACTCATAATCTTTTGGTCCCTGGTTCGAGCCCAGGTGGGAGCACTTACATTCAAAAAAACCGCCTTTAAACAATAATAAAGGCGGTTTTTAGAATAAAATCTACTTCGCGGAGCCATTAAAAACACCTTCGCATTTAGATAGCAGTAAATAACATTGGAATAAGCCAGCATTATTCGATACGTTTTTTTCGACCAACTACCCACGACGTATTTTTTTCCAAATAATTTCAAACTTTTAAAAACTTCGCACTTCGCAGGGAGATTTTGCTATGGAAGAAAACAGGAATATCCGCTATTATGTGGCTATGGATTCGCGTGTAAACGCAAAAGGATTGTCAACGGTTTATATACGATTTTGGGAAGGTGATGTAAAAACAGACTTTAACACCGATATAAAATGGCCGAAAAACAATCTCGACGAAAAAAACCAATTACTTATCTCAAGATACGACGGTGATCCGGATGTGGATGCTCATAATGCAAAATTGAATCATATCAAGACGATCATCAATAAAATGACTACCAAAGCCTATGTCGATGATTATACAATAAGACTCAGCCAAATCATTGATAGCATTACCAATAATAAAGTCTATGTCAATTTCTATCTGTTCATGACTGAGGAAATCAGGGATAGGTATAAATCTAAGCAAATCAGCTACGAGTCATACCGAAAACACAAATCCAGTTTACAGCGATTTTCTGAATTTTGGGGATCCGATTATATTCCTATATCTGAAATAACAAAGGATAAAATATCGAAATTTGACGCCTACCAAAAAAGTAAGGATAAAATGCACAATACGGTATCTGCTTACCACAAGGATATCAAAACATATATCAATAGAGCAGTAGCAAAGCGTATCATTAAAGAAAATCCATACAAAGATTTTAAGTTTAATTGGGTTCGGGGCGACCGTGAAGCCTTGGAACAGGAAGACGTTACAGCGCTCATGATTCTTTATGAAGAGAAATTACTCAGACCAGATCATCAGGAAATATTGAGACGCGTGCTATTTTCCTGTTTGACAGGTGTACGTATTTCCGATACCCACAGACTAAAAAAAGAAAATATAAGAGATAGATGGTTAGTTTTTAGACCGAAAAAAGGTGAACGGTTCGGAAAACTTATGAAAGTACCATTGAATGATTATGCTCGCGATTTGGTAATCGATGCTGAGGACTTTTTGTTTAAATCATTCTCCGATGACTATATAAATGAAGTATTCAAAATTATAGCAGCTCGCGCCCAGATAGACAAACATCTTACCTATCATAGTACACGTGATACCTTTGGTACTATTTACATCGAACTCGGTGGAGATCCATTTTCATTAATGGAACTCATGGGCCACACCAATATTGCTACAACCCAGTTATACGTAAAGATGGCAGCAAGAAAGAAAAAGTCTCTTGTTCAAAATTTCAACTCATTGATACCAAAATAAAGCCCGGCACTTCACAGCGTCGGGCAATACACTAACCAATTATAAACCTAAATTATGAAAAGACTAAACCAATATCCTCACCGTACTTACAGATGAGATCACCACTTTCTTTATCCCATACTGACAATTCGACTTTTTTCCAATTCGAGGGTTTAAAAGTCATAGCCCATACAGTGAGGATATTTTCACAGAAATTTTTCAAGTAAGTTTTATCCTTACCATTCAGAAAAGCCCGAAATAAATAGATGTGTGGTTCAGCGGTCAACTCCTGTAGGATACCCAAGGCAATTAAATCATTCACTACCTTATACTTTGCAGCTACACCATCTATAACTTTCTTTTCAAATTTCATAGTACAATATTACAGGCAAAACCAAAATTCCCAAAGGACACTAAAAACTGAAAGGGAAAGTAAAAAAATATAATGGACATTTTGGACGCTTGGACACTGCGCTGATTATCAGAAACAAACTATTGTCCATCGAATTTAATTCGCGTCCATATATGTCCAATTAATAAGGATGTTTTGTACCATCTACCCAAATTACCCAGTGTCCCATAACATCGAACTTATCATGCAATGGTGAACTGTCGGACGCATAATAATACATCATCGCATCCTTTCCACCATATCGCCACCAATAACGATCGACATTGCTCTGTAGAATAACTCTGTTTGAAGATACAATATAGTCACCATACGGTCCTTCTTCACGTACAGGATCTGGTTCGTTGTCACCATTATAATCTCTAATTTGTCTGACGACATGGACATGCAAATTGTTTACAGAAATAGCGGGAATGGAGAGACCTGGATCTTGGTAAAATTCTATAACTAGATCCGCATAAGATCTATACGAATTATCCTGATTTTTATTTTCCAAAAGAACCCGTGCATATAGCTTACCTTCCGGAGCTATTGTTTCCGGTGTATTTACCACCACACGGAATCCCGACGCAATTGCATTAAGATCATAATGAGGATATCCAACAATTTTTGCATCCAGCGTTTCACTATTTCGCGATGGCTCAAAAGTGACTTCATCCATTAGCATCTCAATCTTTGCCCGATTCTCTCCCGCAATAAACAGTTTCTGCAGTGGATTAATTGCCATGAACTGATTGATATTCAATTTAGCCTGTAGTTCCACCTGCTCAGAAATACAATAGAAAGCATACCAAGGCAACGAAAATTTATTGATAATCCCCTTATCCCCTCCTAATGCTAGTGAATTATCAAAAGTTCTATCTAAATTCCCGATATCATCAGCAGTTGATTCTGCAATGTGAATCGTTCCACCAAGTCCCAAAGAACCTTTGTACGACAACAGTCTAAAAGCAAACGAGTTTTTGCCATATACGTTATCAGCATTGTAGGCTAATTTACCATTTAACCCATCACCATAGCAATTGCCAGTTTGAGTTTTACACGGCAACCTCACCCCTTCAACACCCCACAGAGTTTCGGACCTCATGAATGGTCTACCAATTGCCATAGGTGCCTCTTTAAAGGTATCCGTATATCCAATAATTACGCTTCCCTCATAGGGTAATGCCTTATACATTTCATCTGCGTCGTCTATTTTTGTAATCAGTTTGAATGCTCCAATAGGCTGTCTTTTAATCCGTGGGATAGTTGTTTGTGCATCAGTGATATCCATACGGTTTGGCGTAGACAAAATCTTATTCGATTTTTCAAAATGGACTACCTGATTTTGAGAATCAAAATAAACCATCACCCGATGATCATTGCGTATTGCCTTTATAAAATCAGATATTGACAATGTTGGCAGGTGCTGAGCCGGGTTAATGGTGCCACTTGTCAAAATATCGCTTCCCTGTCTAACTCCAGTATTATCAATTATTGCGGACTTAATAAAAGGATCATTCAAATAGGAACCTACAGCCCTAAAACCCAGGAAGCTACAGACCTCTTTAATTACCCAGGTTAGATAGAATGATGCTCCATATAAAGAATCAGGCTTAACGGTGTAACCATCAGAGAAATCATTTATTACCGATCCTTCAAGATCAATTTGACCGGATCCATCATCCTTAATTTTCATTTCCCCCTCTGCCATTGGGTTCAAATACGTTGGCAGACAAAATGGATATCCTCCGACAGAATTGTTGATTGATACAATTTTATCATTGACACCTGCCCCAGGTCCATCGATACGGATTGATTTATGGCTTAGGAACTTTCCGTTTTTCGTAATGGTGAATACCTCCGCAATAGTTTTATCGCGCAACAGATCGGCAACGAGCGAATTGTCAACAATAAGATGCGCCTCATATCCTTTCTCTGAAACGTCATATTCAACCTTTCCACGCTTCCAGCTCATTCCCAGGAACGACACGTTGACATCAATGGATTTTCGTCCCAATCTGTTCTCCAGGAATCGGCCGTAACTAAAGGCCGCGTCGTTCTTTTCCGTTTTGGGAAACACCATTGGATAGGAAAATGAGCCTTTGATAACTGTATCTTCATTGAAAGACGTGGCAACGAATTTAACAGTCAGTTTGCTTTCCGGTGCCACGTCCAAGATGACGCCATTGTCTGTAATAATTGCGAATGATGCCGCCATATTATTTTATCAATGGTTTGAACATATACCAGGGGAATTGCTTACCTGGATCCGGTTTTCTTCCAGGAGCGATGTCACTATGGCCAATGATATCCTGAATACCATAATTTGCAATAATAGCTTTGCAAACTTCAACAGCTGTATTGAGTTGAACATCGGTATACTCTTGTGTTCCCGTATTCTGCAACTCAATACCGATGCTGTAACTGTTTAGTCCTGTCAAGCCATTCCATTTGCTCACACCAGCGTGCCAGGCCTTTTGATTGAATGGTACCAATTGCGTAACCACTCCATCCCGGCTAATGTGCAAATGCGCTGAGACCTGGCTTTTTGGATCAGTCATCCAATTAATCGCACTTGTGGCATTTGGCGCTGCATCGTAATGCATCACGATATAAATAGGAGTGATAACGCTCCCTTTGTTTGGAGTGGCCCGAAAAGCCACTCCAACTAGTTTGTTGTCTTTGATTTGCATTCTAAATTTCTATTAATCTTGTTTTACCTAATTCATCTACTACTCCTACGTAGTTGATATTTGCCGTATCAATATTAAATGTGTGTGATGTATTCAAGTCATTTGAATAGAGAACAGGAGCTATAGAGTATATGTCAGTGGAAGTAGTGAATACAACTGCCCGGGTATCTTTATTTGTATAAATAGTCACCTGATTACCATTCTTATAATATGAGACAGAAAGACTAACATTATCATAATAATTTCCTTCTCCAACCTCTAATACAACTGATTTTATACCCTCCACAGCGTTCCGAAAAGGAAAATCAACAAGATATTTATTGTTTCCAAGACGCATTAATTTACCTCCCGTACTTTTAATGCTTTTATCGGCCAACGGTGTACCAGTAAGATCTATTTCAATAGACAGTGGTGTGTTCAGCTGTTCTAATAAAATTCCATCAGATAGGCCGTTCTGTATAGTTTTTAAATCTTCCCAAAGAAGAGTAATATAAACTTTAGAGTGCATGACTGTCGCTACGGCTTTTTTCGTAAGTTCTCGGAACCAATAATACTCTGACAACTCACCGAAGCCAGCTATCCAGCATTCATTTCTTAAACCCGAACTATCAAGATAAGTGCCCAATGTCTTACACAAGTCTTCCAATGCCTGATTTGTCTTTGCTGAATGGTGGTGTGAGAAATCTGTATAGGCACCTCTATTCGTGTAAGCCTGCATTGTTTTATCACGCAACAATTGATTTGCTTTCTCTTGAGCACCTGGATTTGTAGAAATATAACTATCAACCCATCGTGTAGTAATACGGCGATCTACAAGATCTTTTCTACTTTGTTGGAGATCATTACCCAAAGCTATTCCATCAATCTTGCTTTTCCCATAATAATAATACGCTCCGTTTGTATTACTTTGACGACCAAACAGATACAATTTTTTGTAAACTTCCGGACTAATATCCCTACCATTCCGATATGAGAAGGCACTACATGGCTTTAATTCTAGTGAATCAAACCAGGCAGTTTGCCGCTCTTTGATTCCCTTAAGTTCAGACAAATTACTAACTCCTGCCACCCCGTTAACTACATCATAACCATATTTCCCCCCACTGATATCATACAATTCCTGTCCATGATTTGGGAATAATTCTGCTTTTGGATCACCGGCATTTACATTAAAATAGGTGGCGCCTAAATTTGTCCATCCCTTACTACTATGATCCGGTATAAGTTCATCCAGTCCAGTAACAGGATTAATCCATTTATCCGTTGAAAAATAATGTTCCAATTCAACTAAACCAGTCCCTACCATATTAACATATTCAGTGTTTGAAAGTGCTGTGCCGCCACCTGGATTATAGGCATTTGTAAACATCGTATACTTTATACCATATTTGAATGCTTGAAACAACTGGAAATTCGCGAACAATCTAAGTCCAGAATCCGTATTTTGTTGTACGGCGAACCGCTTGCCGTAACGATAATCGCAAATTTTGGCTTCCAAATCTTTGCGAGGAAAAATCAATGCTTGCAATACCATTATTTCTTCATTCTAATAGCATAAGAATTCGAGTTACCATCTTCAAAGGCAAAAAACTGATTCTTCATTAGATCAGTTGGGGAAACTCCATCCCATACCTCAATAGGAAACTCAGCGCCACCGGCAGTAATGAAGGCAAACTTTACACTATCTGTTGTATTGGTGGGTTGATCGGAACTCTGTCCGCCGCCATTATTACCAGCTTTTATCTCAAGTTCACCAAAACCTATAATTACTGGTTTTTTGTAAGGTTCGTATGGAAGCGCAACAACCCCAGCATTGAACATGATATTTGGATTAGAAATACCCCCGCGCATTACGGTACATCCCAACCAATTTGGAGATATGCCTGTAGGATATGTAAATACTTTTGGAAGGGTGCCAGTAGAATAGTTCCCAGCATATCCATCCTTAGTATTATCGGTATACCAGGCTGCATGGCCTGTGCTGATAACCATTGCGCCAAGTGTAAATTGGTCGCCCGCTTTAAACCTGGACACGTCAATCCAAACTATTTCCCATCCGGATCCAGATTGAATATTACCAGCACTGTCAAAATATTTACCAAGAATCCGCATGCTCGGGTCTAATAAATTATTCCCATACTCTAATTTATAATCAGACGTTTTTACAGCTAATGCAAGTTGTGACTCTAATGTTAACACTTTTTTATTGGCAGCAGTCAAATCTGAATCAATACCAACATAATTTACTTCGAACTCAATAGCAAACTCAAGCGGATGGATACCCATATTTGACGCAGACCCAACAACAGGAGCACTTGTTGATGTTCCTCTCGCGCCTCCTTTTGTTCCAATAGGGAGTGCTATCCTTGTTGGCAATGCCCCATCTACCATCTTTCTGACACCTGCTAACCAACCAGCTTCAACGTAAAAATTGTTAAAGTGGGTACCATCAAGAAATGTATTAACTCCTACGGTTGCGCAATTCAATAAAACTTCCTGCATGTTTCGCAAAGTAGCAACACTCGATCCGACTGGTGTTTCATCTTTAAAAACGGCCGCTTTGATATCACCTACCTTATGTGCAAAAATTCTTATCAGTCCAATTTTGCCACTTTTAGGCGCGGGTTTCCTCAGATTTACCTCTGCAAATACACTGGTGTCTGTAATATTGTAAGTTTCAATATCTTGCAAGATTCCAAAAGGGACATTCCCTCCATTAACAATGGAATCAATCGGCTTTATGGATTTATAAACTACATCTCCACTTGTTGCTTTGGCATCTCCCTCGACAACCTTCCCATCAGCGGGATTTACAGGATAAGGTGACGAAGTTCCTAAACTCCACAACCCAGTCTCAAAGCTCCACCAATTCGTATTATCATAACCTTTAGGAGCTTCCCAAGCAGATCCAGTTGCATTTTTATACCATCCAATAGCCTTTGTCATCTTACGATTAGAGGTTAAAGGCAATGGATTAGGGGGATTCAGCAAAACAGCAGTAGCTTCCGATGCTCCACCTGCCACCATTTTAACTTCTAATGAAGCTTCTATTGTGGATTCTTTTACACTTTTGGCCATATCCGCGACAACTTTTGATCCAGCTATGACAGTGACTTTATATGAATTACTCATTATTTTATTTAGTTACAATACCTGTTAATATCAATTTTCCTCGTACCATAGTTGCGCGTTCACTTCCGTCTATTATCAAAATATCGTAGTAATACACATCTCGTTTTAGTTCTATCGTGTTTAATCCAAAATGCAATGTCAGAACCGTAGGTTCAACTGTTAGCCCTTTGTTTCCTATTGTCAGTTCAAGAGCGATATCACTCGTATTAAGATCACTTTTGAATTGTATGCGAATATTTTTCCCCATTAAACTCCAAGGAACTATGTTTCCCGTCGATTCTTCAACAACCTCCCAGCCCCAAAACTTGAATTCCTCACTTGTACCACGAATCACCGTGATGTCGAATTCATTTAAATCAATATTATAATCCATAGCTATTTTTAATTTTCATAAAACAATTCTTGCAGATGCTGACCGGAAATTTCGAACGATTGAGCATACAAGCCGTTCCCGTCCTGAATTTCTTCAATAGATGAGCTTGAGAGATTAACAGGCCACCATTTTCCATCAACATAGGTCAACTTATCCTTACTCAAATAAAAGTCTCGCATCGCTTTGATTTCTGCCTTTGATTTGAATCCAGTATTGACTTTTTCCTTTTCCTGGCTGGTCAAATCGATATCGACATTTTCTCCATTCTCCAACACAAAATCTTTCACTTGGATAATGCGAGCGCTATCCTTCTCAAATTCCAAAGAGTTTGATTTTTTTCCGTATGTATAGAAGGTTTCAAAGCTTCCCTGAGAATTTTGGAACAGAAAAAAACGTTTATATGGTAAATACCTGTTGTCAACACTATAGGTAATTGTCTCCGATAATTGCTTTCCTTCTGATTGTAGATAAACAGAATAAGACACCACAGACAATTCGGGATATAAAGTATTCGCACCAATCTGATCCAACCCTATAGGAATGATTATTTTCCCATACTTTACGACCAAATCAAAAGAATGAACTTCGAAAATATAGGGCGTACCATCGTTATACACTAGTTCGACGATTACTTTTATATCAGATAGAGAAGCCGAAACATTTAACCAGGATATCCATTGTGGCTGATCAGGGGTAACTTTCTTAGTTCTTGAAGTTGTCAGGAACTTTACTTTATCATCTACCTTTAAGGAATCCACTAACGAAGTACCTATTAAATTCTTTGGAAGTCCTCCAAAAATAGCCGCAAAACTACCTGATCTTAAAGACATTCGAGCAACTTGTGGCTCGCCATAAAGCTCAGTAACTTGGATAAAGAATGACCGAATCACTTTTCCTTTTCCAAATACAACATCATAAAGTGATGGTCTATCGGGACCATTATCCAATACAAATGCTGTTAATGGACTGGAGAAATCCCAAAAAGCTTTCCCATCCAATCCAGGAGCAAGTGCCGCCGAAACAACAGATTGCTCATTGCCTTCTAGGTCAAACGCAAACATCTCAACGTAGATTTTTAGATTAGGCGTGTAAGTTATATCTACAGCCGTTTGTTCTATACCCAATAACGGATGTGGGAAAGCTTCTGCATCTAAACTCACTTCCAGCGAACTATCATTTTTTTTCGATGTAAAAACAAGTGTCTGCTCATCGACATTGATAGAAAATAGAGAACCGACATTGAAAGCTTGCAACATTGCCGTTTTTACCCGTTCTAGCCAAGCCGTTTTTGGTTCTAATGGCTCCGCTATTCGATGTGGAATCCTAAACTTACCTGGTGTTTGACCATATTCACAAGAAAATGGTAATACAGTCTGACCGATTGAAAGCGTAAAGCTCCAATCCTCATACATAACATAAGTATTCTCAAAATCAGTAATAATGATTGTAGCATCATTTTCAACACTAGTAAAATCCAAAATAAATATCAACTTCCGCCCATAATCTTGAACGACTTGGTCCGTAAAGAACTCGAATAAAATCGGGTTCCTAGACCAGCTTATTTCGTTGGGTTGACGTGTTATTTGAATTGCCATAATACAAAAATGCCTTTCCCTCAATAAAAGGGAAAGGACACTATAACGGACTTAAATAACTAAGAATCTACGCTATTTTGGATATTGACAATTTTCTGATTATGATCCTGTACCAAATGATAACTTTGGACAACTTCAATTTTTGAAATTTTATCATCAACATACCCTTTAATAATCTTTGCAAATTGATTATAGTCGATTTTTTCCGCGCCGGAATAATTTACAACTGGAGGAGGCACGACAACAGTACCACTTGACGATCTTCGTGTTGATTCCTCAGCTATTATTGCATCAGAATTTATGCCGATAGATGCACCGTTACGCCGCTGGCTATTGTAAATCAAAGCGTCTACCACATCTTTATTATTGGCATACGTATCGCGCGATAAAATCGGTTCACCACCTTCAATATTAGCAATAAGGTTATTCCGACGATCTACTAGGTTGATACCTCCCTGAGCGTGGGATGGCCCAGCCGGGATGAATCCACCTTTGGCAAATTGCGGAGGTTTCTGCGTAGCAATAATTGCTGTTTGCGCCAAACCTGCTGCCGCCGCCGCCGCTGCCAACCAAACGTTAGGTAAGGCTTTTGTGACAGCCAAAGCAGTGTTAATGACAGATTGGATAATGGACGCTTTTTGATCGGCTTTCCAGGCTCTTAATTTTTCGGCTCTTACTTGTTTATCATACTTATCATTAATCGCCTTTTTCTGATTTTCCGTTAAATTTTTATTAGAAAGTTCTTTCTCCCGTTGCTTGTCAAGATTGGAAAGAACAGCGTCCAATTCTGCCTGTCGATTATTCGACATAATTGCAGCAACAGCATCTGCAGTCGATTGTGCAATGTCCAATAATGCACCCCTTCTTTCCTTTTGCCTATCAATTTCGACATTATTCCGTTGAATATCATACTTAGCCTCTAACGCCGCTTTTAACTGCAAAAAGGCTTCGGTTTCCAAAAGCTCTGCATCAAACTTTGCTTTCAGTTGTTCGAGTTCAGATGTATAAGCCGTCTTAATTTTCTCAAGCTTTTTATCGTATCTATTGGACGATGAATTCTCTGTTTCAGATTCCAGACGCTTTGTTTCGTCCTTAATTCGGGATTCTTCGCGAACGACGGCATCTGCCAACGCCTTTGCACGATCTTCTTTTAATTTTACTAAGACAGCTGCATCATTGGCGGCTTCGCGCTCCAGTTCGTCGTAAAACTTATTGATATTGTCACGCTCTTTTTGGAGTTCGGACGCATGTTTATTCGCTAAACCAGTATTAAGCTCCTCAATTTTCCGGTTTGTATCCGTAGCCTGTTTTAAACGAAGGTTTGAAAGGGAGGATTCACGTTCTACTTCTAAGAGAGCAATACGGCCATCAGCTTCCACCTGTTGTTCCCTGGAAGCTCCTTTTTGCGATTTGAATTCCTCCCACGCATCAATCTGTTTTTGATATTTATCGCGTTCAGCCTGTAATTCCTTTTCATTTTGAGAGAGAGATTCCAAAAGTTGAGTAGCTCCAAAATCCTCGGATGCTTTGACCAGTTTTTTGTACATCTCAGCGGCCTTATCGATCTCCTTTTCCGCGTCTGATTTACCGGACTTCGTTTTCTTTGTACCTTCTAATGTTTTTCCAGTTGCTGGCTTTGCTCCCGGCAGGTCAGGATCCAACATTACCGAACGGGATTTCTCAATTTCATACAAATACTTTTCCTGTTCATCGGTCAACTTTTGCCCACGCTTTTGCAATTCCAAAATTGCACGGTAAGCATCATCGCTTGCAACCTTACTTCTATTGGTAAATTCGGTAATCTCAGATTTCCAAACACCCTTTTTATCAATACCAAAAAGGGATAAGAACCCACCTTCTTTTGAATTGTTCAATCTATTCTGAGAATCCTTAGCATTCTTTGCCATAACCTCAGAATATTGCTTTTGCGCTTCAAAAATTCCGTTTAAGCTGTCAATTTCGCCTTTATGTCGAATGTTATATAATTCCTGTTCAGCTAGCGACATTTGATAAACTTTCTGTCTGTTAATATCTAAAGCTTCACCATAGGCATTCCATTCTGTAACCGACTCAGGCAATACTTTTGAAATTTGCTGAATAATTTCTTTTAGTTCACTTTCCTCAGCCTTGTTAAGAGAAACCTGACTTTTTAAGATATCATACCTATCAGTAAGTTTGGTTAATTCTTTTCCTTTATCTTCGAATGCTTTATCCTGATTTCGTGATGAAGAAATTAGTTGATCAATACCCGAACGAGTATCAACCATTGCAGCTGTTATATCTGTCAGCCAACTACGCATACCTGATTTTTGCCACGCATTGGATAAACGATTGGATAACTTATCCAAGTTAGCCCCAAGCGTATTGTTCATGGTATTGAACTCATCCATAATAGAGGTACCTTCATCAAATGATGATGTAGCCTCCTGTTGACGTTTACGGACAAGATCAATGTTTTCAGCCATTGAACTCAAAGCAGCAATACCGCGTGAACCGGACACTTCCAATACGCCCATATTTTTTGCCATTACCTCCAAACCTCCACCAGTAGATTTAGCATTGGCTAATACCCTTAATAATGCTTCGTTCGCATCATTTTTCAGTAATGAGCTAAATTCTGATACGGACATACCTGCAATTTTTGCGTATCGCGGTATATCGGATCCAATGCCAACAATAAACTGACCTATTGCAGTACTGGCAGATTCCATTGATTGCCCAAGTTCTGATTGTGCGGAAGCTATCCCCAGGACAGCAGGGAGTGAAATATTCGCCGCCGGGGCCACACCTGCCAGACGATTAGCAAAATCAACTAATTCGCTTTCAGCTGCAGTACCGGATGCACCCAATGTATTGATTGCTGAACCGACTTTTATTAGCGCATCTTCGATACCGAAAGTATCTTTCAATTTGAAGATATCGGTTAATTTACCGAGTGAATTTATAGCCTCTTCGGTTCCCCCAAGATCCTCCCCAAGTGCCACACCGATCTTATCAGCGGCTCTAACAAATCCTTCAACCTCACGTTCAGCAGATATACCCAATTTTCCAGCTACCTCAGCCAATCCGAGCAATTCTGCATTGGCTGTGCGTGTATCCATCTTTTTGAACTTATCGTTCAATCGATCCACGGCTTCCTCGGTCAGTCCGGTAGTTTTTTGTACCCGCGCATACGAATCAGATATTTCTGCATTCTTTTGTACAAAGGTTTTGGCACCGTTGGCAATTGCATATCCGATACCTGTTATTGACAATCCGCCCAATGCATCTGCCACTAAGGATTTCATCTCATCACGAAATGATCTTGTTTCCCGTGTTGTCCCGTTAATCTCATGCCTTACAGCTTCCCAAGCCTCACGAACGCGCCGCAATTCTTCCACGCGTCGATCATATTCCGCCGGGTTATCCTCCCGGCGCATATTGTTCAACTCAGTGCGCAGTCGCCTAATTGTATCCTGCAATTCTTTTGCAGATGTTTGCGCCTGCTTCCCATCAATCACTAACCGAATGACGGCTTCTGTATCTGTTCTCTGCCTAGCCATGAAACAAAAATGTCCTTTCCCACTAGCGCAGGAAAGGACATGAAAGCAGCCCTTAAAAGCATTGTTACTAAGGATGTAAATTCATCTCCGTAAGAACGCCTAACATATTTTCAGCCGTCAACTGACCAGCTATTTTTTCAGCAAGCAGTTCCCTCAATCGGTATATCTCGGCCATCTTCCGTCTATTCAACCATTTCTTAGGTCGGCGTGGTTCATGGTGTACCCTAGCGCCATATCTTTCGGCACCAATCCTGTTTTGATTATTGGTATATCGTTCATATGCTTTAACACCTTTACCGACCCCCATATCAACAAATCGACCGTACATGGCGAACTTTGTAAGCACCTCAGAAATATTACCCCCGTTTTGCAGCATTTGCCCCGTGATAGATCTTTCCAGTGCGCCGGTTGCTGAAACGTTCTTTAGGCGCAACTCCCGGCGAAGCTTGTCCAGGAAAAGGTTCAACCATCCGGCAATCAATCCGCGCATCTGTATGCGCTCATGCAATTGTCTTTCGTCAGGTGTCATACGCAAAATCCATCAGGTCCAACAAAAGCCAGTGTAAATTGATATCCATACCAACGGACATCCATTGGCCCAACTGGAGAATAGTTCGCCCTTAATGGAACCTGGATCATTTTACCTGGGATGATATTCATCTCACGTTGGTCTTTAAGGATTGATTTAATAACCTCCTTGCCAATATGATAACACCGATTTCGGCAATCTCTCACTTTTTCAAAATCAGCCAGTTTATCAACAATCATAAAAGAACAATTGACGGTATTCAAGTAACTCGCATTGTTCTGATCATCAAGTATGCCGTCCGCTAATTCGAACTGCATTGCAGGCGACTTTGCAACCGAACGTAATGCTGTGTCAAATTCGTTCAGATCATAAGGATCATCAATAACGAAAAATGCCTGATCCGTTGCAGAATCTTTCACATGAAGGATAGCAGGTGATTCCGTCGCCTTACGCTCCAAATAATCGGTGATAATATCAGGACTCATTTTTTATTCCGTTTATATTCTTCAATTTTCTGTTTCAAAAGATTTAAAAACACATATAAATTAGTACGGCTAGTTTCATCAAAATTACCGAGTTTACCACCCGAATACGCAAGTATAGTATCTTCCAAATCGCTTATATTTTCAGTTTGCTTGACCTCCCCTTCCGGCTTTTCGAATACTATAGGAAATCGCCTGACAATATCAGCTCTACATCCTTCATAGAACAATTGGATTGCCTTTAGCACCGTCGGATGCAAAGCCCATTTGAAAAATCTAGCACGACTATTAACACCATTTTCCGTGAGTTCGCAACGAACGTCATCAACGGATTTTCCACCTTTCTGCCGGAACAATGTCGCCGCCAGCGCAAGCAGGTAATCACGTTTTCCAGTTTTGATGTACATTTGGTGAAATAGATCCGCGCGCCTGTATTCACCAATAGTCAAATTTGACAGACGGTTAGCCGGACCATAATACACTCTCCAGCCAATTCTAATTTTGCCGATCAAATTATTGGTCAATTTGTTTTCCAGTAACCACTTCATTTTATCTGCAATAGCTAGATCTTCCCCAGCTTTGAACAAAAAAAAAATCGACTTAGGTATATTATAGAAAAGATATCCTGAAATAGTCAAAACAGAATCTATAGAAAGATGTCGTCGTCCCAATCCACACCACAACAGCAACTCCTTACGGCTCATTGAATTCCAATCCGCAGGCCCCTTAAAACGGTGAACCTTATCATTTACATGTATATCAATTATACTCTTTGCCATATTCAAATTCCGTTAATTCCGACTTTTCCGATAATTCCTAATGGCCAGGACGACTATTCCGATAATAACCAACAAGACTACTACCACTCCTGCAACGGTTTTCCATGAAACAGAATTTTGTTCCGTTACTTCCTTTTTAATGTCGCTGGATTTGGTTTCTTCTTTTTTCTTTTCGACAATCCCATTTTGTTGTGTTCGTATTGATGTACGCTCGCCTTTCAATAACGTATCCGGCAAACTGAAAACACCCGACAAACGATTGGTAGAACTATCCAGCTTCAATGTTAAAGTGTACAAGGAATTGACAAAATTCACGTTTCCATTAAGGATAGGAACATCAATTGGATAAGACCGTACTGGCAACTCGACATTGAGTGACTCATGAACAATTTCAACTACCTTGGAGGTATCAATCAATTCGTACTCCAGTTTCGCCGATTGCTTCAACTCAGATACATGGGATTCCTTTTTGGAGTTCCGAAAAATACTGCAGGAACTCAGGATTCCGAAAAATCCGACAATTCCGATTATTCCGATAGCTTTCCACATAACGAATCAAGTTCAATTAAATCATTTTTTAAATCGCCCACCGACTGGAACTTTCGGAATTCCGAACTCCATTTTTTTTCCAGTGGTTTTTCTTCGATCGGTTTTGCACCAATAAAAAGAAGCGTTACCATACATATAAAAATCTTTTCCATTACTCCATGCTTTTAAGTTTCTCACTCAATTTATGCACCAGGGGTTTTATCTGCCCACGTAAAGTATCTACGATAGCATTACTGCTATCCGCCTTTTCCTTTATTTCTCTGAAAGCCGGATCATATCGTTCCAATAGCTTTTTATAAATCTCCGCCTCTGTTTTGCCCGATAATCTAATTTCCTTTGATATCTGTCCATTGAGATCCTGATTTTCAATATAGAGATAGATTATAGCCGCGATCATAATCACCTGAATGGCCGCTTTACCCTTCGTATCAAATAAGCCGACTACATCCGAAAATACCTTTGCGATCCATCCAAATTTTTGTTCCATTGCCAAATCAACTAATTATAAATAATGTCTGAAATGACATCAACAGAAATAGATATTACTCGTCGGATCATCATTCATTTGCTGAACTGGATAAATTGATTTTTGTGTCACCGGGGCTGTAGGGAAATCAACAGCATTATCCACCAAAAATTTAATCAGCTTCACCCGATTAGCTTCAAATTCGGATGTGAGCTTAATAGATATTCCGCTTAGTGATCTAGACCCAGCAACTGCCTGTTCCTCGATATTATCATTACTACCAGCAGCACTAATTGATCGCTGGTAAACACCATCGCTCCGCAATTCAACCACACGATAAGCAAGTGCATCAGCTATTGCCATCGGAGCCACCACACGCATAGCTAGGCGTTGCAAACGCTTTTCGTTATCCGTCGCATTCAATGCTACTACGCTCATTCCAATCAATTTTTCTAGCAGCACGGTTCCTAAAATAGGCTGTAAGTAATCATCCTGGACAAATTGGATCTGACGTTTGATGTTACGATATAATGATGCTGTTATCGGCACGCCACCAAATGGTCCAAATTCATTGGAGCTTCGGAATAGCGTGTCAAAATATTGCTTCCGCTCATTCGACAAACGCCATTCCCCAAACTCCGCACTTCTAACCTCAAAAGTATTTATCAATTCTTCCAGTGCTTTACATCCCAATTCCTGACAATCCCGTTTGAATGCCAACACCTTTTTATCACTGGCTACCGATCTATTCTGTCCAACTTCGACGTGAATTCCTGCATCGCCGATACGGATAGCACCACTATTGGCGTACACTTCCAAAGACCAGTTAGCGACTATCCGACGTATGATCGTCAATGTTGCTTCATCAGTCAAAACCTTATCTGCAGTAGCCGTTCCAATCACAAATATCACCTCACTTTCCGCACTTTCAATGTATGATTTAAGCGTTATTGGAGAAAAGTTTTTATCAGCAGCCCCGAAGGCACTTTTCAATTGCTGGGGAAATTCACTTGTATTTTCAGAAAAGTATTTCATTTAAAATAGTTTAAGGTTAATATTCCCAAGGGTTTTCTCCTGTTGCCTCGACAAAAGCCTTTCGCATTCGAATGACAAGTTCGGGCAAGCCCTCTTTTAAGCAATCGATGTGAAATTGTGGATCCATAGGTATCAACATGGCATGACAGAAATTATTAAGTGAATCAATACACTGCCCTAATTCATCAAATTTATCTTCCATAACTTTTAATTTATAACCTCTTTACTCGTTTTCCCTTTATCCAATGTCTCCAGCTCAACTTCAATAAACTTGAATTCTAAGCGTGGATATTTCTTTTTCCAACCGTTATATTCAGCGATAAAATAGAGTGGTTCCAATAACAATTCGCGGTGGGGATTGAGCAAGGCGACCTTTGCATTAAATGCCACGCGCTTATCGGAACCACTACCCGAACCCATGTTTTTACCTGGGCTATCCCCTACCAACGTAGGATCCAAATCCAAAGCGCGCATTAAGTGTTGTGATGCTTCCCTACTATCTTCCAAGTTCTCACCGCCCTGTATAGCTTTCTCAATTGGCGTAATTTTCCATCCAGGAATTTCTTTTCCTGTTGCCGGATCATAGCCAACTTCTGAGAGGATTGTTCGTCCACTGGCTTCCACTCCGGTCAATTGTGCATTGATTTCTTTAACCTTTGATTTCTTGATTTCAATTTGTTGTTCAGAGGTTAACTTTGCCCAATCTTTATATGCCGACGGCCAATAAGAAAATGGAATTTGAAGAATGTATTTTGCAGAGAGCAACTGCTTCATCATCGCAGTTTTGCTTTTTGGAACCATTCGCGATATTTCTGCCCATGTAGACGTAATAAAGCCATTCCAATGTGCAAGCTGGTAGTAAATCTTTCCAGGAGAAGGAGACGACACAGGATAGATATACCGACCTACTCTTGATTTTCTTACAGTTTCAACTTTTTCAAAATCATAAGGATCTATAACGTCAATCTTTGTAGTTTCCTTATCATCAGCCTTTGCTTCAGGAAAATTGGCATTGACATAGCACAAAATGATTTTCCCTTTGTCATCCATCTTTTTCCATCGGCAAAATGATGCATCCTGAGTACCGATATACGCGATGGTATTACCGTCTCTAGACTTAATCAACTCCGGGAAAATATTGGCAAACCAAACAAAGTCCGTGGCAGCCTCATAAAAGTATCTTTTAGTGGTGGTGTCGGTAAGGAATAAATCAATTTCATCATCTTGGATTTCCCGATATTGATATTTATTCTTTTCTGTATCAAAATAGCGCTCCATTGCCACAACACCCTTACCAATCAATAAACGAGCCTTCCAATCTAGCATCGTCGGAATTTCTGTCGATAGCTCCGCCATCTCAATCACTCGTTGAGGGAAATCATTATCTTCACCCCAAGTCGCGATATCACTTCCAGCACCGGAATCTTTTATTTTCGGATTTACAGGCTTTATACTTAATTCCCCTAGATTCAATACCTCCCCGATATCCACTAATAAATTTCCACCTCCGACAAGTGCCAAATTTGATGTTATGTATTTTGGTTCACTCATTATTGCACCACCTCCATTCCGTTAAATTTTCATACTAAATGCGAGTGAATTTTGACCAGACGATCACTATTTAAATGCCGGATGTTCCGGGTATGATTTTCATAGTGATTTGGATTTCTATTTTTATCCTTCTTTGATGGTCCACCGACAAAAACAGCAGCATCGAAGCGTATCAGTTTACCACCTTGATGCTTTTTCTGATCACAGGTAACAAACTCAATTGAGAACGGAATCAAATCCCGATCCCGACCACGCATCATAATTGTATTGAGCATGTCTTTGATTGATATAGTTACATTTTCACGCATACCCAAAAATCATGCTTCCTGCTCGCGCGCGAAAGGACACCACCCGAAAGGGAAAGAAAATCTCACGCAAACCATTCCAGTAGAAAAAACACTAAAAAATTCATTTTTAGCGAATTACCCTGAAAATCAAAAATCGAAATTGCTTTGTCACACAATCGACCCCGCCACGCACTATCACTAAGGGAAAGGAAAATGAGCAATTTTTACGATATATGATAGGGGGTGGTAGCCCCCTGCCCGATCTAGGCGATGATCATATCTCCGACCTGCTCGACGTATCCGTATCGTGTCTTAAACTTACCGATGTACAAGGTATCAAAGGCATCACTTAAGTGTGGAGCCTCCTCCTGTTTGATCGAACTATTGGACTCAGGTCGCTTATCCTTCTCGGTTCCATTACTCCCCGATCGTGTCTGCACTTGTTGCATCGATGTGAGCAGTGAATCACAGTTCTCACGATTGAAACGCACAGGCTTGAATTTGCTATCGCTTTCTTTAAATACAGCTTCGAACAGCCTAAAACGCGTATCATGCATAGGCTGTTGACCAATATCAAAGCTATTTACCGTCCAATCATTCTTTATTAATCGAGCCTTAACCATATCAGCAAGAGTTTCCAGCCTTGTAGCGTCCGTTACATTGGCGGTGTTATCATAGTAGTAATTGACAGTATGATTATTGTGATGTTTATAATACTTACAGAATTCATCTACTAAATCATCCAATACTTTCCTTTGCTCACGTTTCACATACATAGACTTTAGCACACGATAAAAACGTTCTGTTTCCTGGCCTATGACCAATGACTTGATTGATGAGTTGTAATCAAATGAGATATCAATAGGCATACCCTTGATCAAGTCACCATCATTACGGCAATCCTTTACTAATCCATCAGGTAGATACAATCCCATTGATTCGATATAAGAATAGTCATAAAGCGAATAACAATGATGATCTGTATCCAGTAGATGATAGAACCCATTTGCTACAGAAATTACATCCTCATTTAATATTGCAGAACGGAATACAGGCCATAACATTTCGCGACGCCATTGTTTGATGGTATCTACCCCTAATATCTCTAAGTTATCCAATGAGGACGCCTCTGAATAATAAACAGAATCTGCACGCAAGGCATTCAGGACACGAACATATTCATTGCGTTTACGGCGATAGTATCTTTTGCTTTCTGTAGTCTCAGCCAAATAGAATTGTTGTTCCAGTCGTTGAGCTTCCAATTGGAAGTTGACGATTTGAGCAATCTTCTTGGTGTCCATCTGCTTCTTTTTATCTAATAGCCATTTAGCAGCGGGATCAGTAGGTTTATCGGAACACAATGTAACCATGTGATGCTCGGCACGTGAGCCAAATATTTCTCTATTACCACGATTGATTGGTACAATATCATCCATGTATCGTTGATGTTTCAAAAATCTAGCCTCGTCACCAATTATAGCATCTACTGTTTTACCATTTGCAGACCCGGGACGGTCCTGGGAAATCAAATGAAACACATGACCATTCCACCAAAATATTGTATGTTCAGGATGTAATACTGGATAAAGAGCATCAGGTATTTTATTTTCTTTAGGAGGTTTTCTACGAACCCAATAATGCAAACCTTCATAATAGCCGAAATTTTCCCAAGCTTTCATCAAAGGCGGCAAGGTACGATCAAGTAATTGCATGTACGTCAATCCAACTACCCCAGTAGCACCACGTGGTAGAGCGTTTGCCGCACAAATACTTCGCCATGCCAAAGGCCCCTGTGTTTTCCCTGTTCCCCGACCCCAAATATCATATTCCTCTTTACACATGGTCAATATAGACCGCTGCTGAGGCTTGTTGAAGTACATTAACTTTTCTCTAAACTTGTCCATCCTCAATATCATCAAAGTCCACATCCTCGGCTTCATCTTCCAGCATCCGGTCAATAGATGTTGATTTGCCTTTTAACTCTTTCAATAAATCCGCTTTCACGGCATCAAGATTTTCTATTTTTTCAAATCCTAACTTAGACGCATCCGTTTCAATAACTGGTTTTATCGGGGTGAATTCCTTATAGTCTGGAATATCGTGGTCTTTTTCATGCAACCCTTTTACTTTACTCAATTCTTTGTAAAATGCAGATGCCGCACGAAAGTCCCCGGCACCATGAGCTTCCATCATCAGTCGTTCACCCCAATAGATATGCATACCGCGCGCATAGTCTTTATCTTCTTTGGATTCAAAAGTTTTAAAAAACTGCTGGGACATTTGGATGTCAATGTACGCCTGCGCTTGAGAAACTCCGAAGCGCGCCATTATCCAGTGAGCGAGTTCTAATTTTTGATAAGGACGGTTTATTCTATGTACTTCTACTTCCATTTGAAGCTCATAATCATACCTAGTTATTTTTTGGACAAAACCTGTCCTCACCTGCGCATCTACCTCTCTAATTCGATCATAGACTCCCTTATCGGTTGGTGAAAGGGAATCGATCTTATTAGCTAAAAAAGCTCTAAAAATACGATCCATGATCGTATCGCCTTTTATATGCTTTGGTCTCAACTCTCCCATTATAGTTCCCCTCCTTTCCGCTCAGCCACCAACTGAGCAATACGCGCTTTTTTCTCTCTTAGCTTTTGTTCAGACTTCGCTTTATTCCGTAACTGATCATCAGGTTTTTGCAGCCGTTTTTCCATCTTGTTCACCTGTACATACAGCCGTTGCAGCTCAGGTGTAGTAAATACTTTCGGTTTCGTCGCAACTGCAGGTAGTTCGCCATGCTCATCAAAGTAATCTATCTTTTCAAAGATCATACGTTTGCGATCAACCAGTTTAAGAATCTGAATAGCGTATTCCAGTCTCGTTTTGTCGGACTTACAACGCGCTAAGGCAAATCGATTAGAGTCGATCTGTCGATATACCTGCTGTAGGTCATATTTGAGTTTTTTTAATATGTAAGAGTTATCAAATTTCTTTTGTTCTATCTGATTGACAGATGGCTTTATTTCCGAGGCCGGGTCAGGATCCGGTTGATCCGATGAAAGCTTTCGCAATTCATCCTCCAGCTTTTTCACTGTATATTCCGACTTGCTTTGAAACAAGTCTTTTAAAAATTGATTGTTAGATAGCGTGTTGAACAATTCTACACCCTGCCAATAATCTTTGTTTTCAAACCATTTATGCACTTCCATACACGCAAAATGCGAAAGGGAAAGTATGAGAGAAAGGACATATATTTGTATAAATTATTAATCTTATGTGTGAAATAACCACCAAATGGGGACCATCCGAATGGTCTGGAATTATACAAGCTGTTGGAGCTATAATTGCATCTATTTTTTTATTCCTTACTTTTCGCAGTCAAAAGAGATCTGAGAAGTTAATGAAAGAATCCGCGGAAATTGATAAACGAGCAAAGCGGGGCGAATATCTTCCTGAAATAAAATTAGAAATACTTACATTTTACCCAACAATAAGTGATGGCTTTGGAGGAGCTAAAATCAGAAAATATAATGGAGAAATTACAACAATTGAAATAAAAGTAATATTTAACAAAAATTCTGTTCAAATATTAGATTTCGAGTTTTTGTAACTAGAAAAGTATATTCAATATGAAATATACCCCTTTCCTTTAGATAGGAATAAGATTCTTTTATCAGGAGAAGCATTCGAACTAAAATTCTCTATCAATCTTCAAAATTATTTTGATTTAGTAAATGATCAAGATCTGGATGATTTTAATAGCATAATAGAATCAAATTTTATAGATTATGAAAGTAGAATTTATCTCAAAAACAAATTATTCTTTGCAGATATGCTTGGTAATAAATATGAATTCAGATTTAATGTAAGTGATTTAAAAACTCTTTATTATTCAGAGCTAATAATGGTTGATTAATTTTTTTATCTTTGCAATTCTCACAACGTTCAAACAAAAAAGCACAAGATAGCGGAAGATCTACCCTCCGGGCTATGCTTGTGCATTTGTTTTTAGAAACGTTGTGAGAGACTTTTTAATTAACCGGAGGGCTATTTTATCTCAACAGTTCTGAAAAAGTCAACCAACAACCTCATCAATTTAATCCTTTTTTTTAATCCTTTAGCTAGATTTTCATCACCATAAGTTGTTACGATATCATCAACGATATCCTCCAACTCGATAATGATATCCTCTTTACCTTGGATGTCTAAATCTTCAACGTGATTAAAGAAATCAACCATTTCAGATTTTAATAATGTTACCGATTGATCATTGTCGGTTTTAAGAATGAGTACATTGTTTACCATATAGATTTATATTAGATGGGAAAATGGGGATTATTATCTAAATGAAGGATGACAATAATAAATATATTACATAAAAAAGCCCCTACAATGAAGGGCTTTCTTTATCCGAACTTTGAGCTTTTTTGCCCTTTATTTTTTGCAGATACCTAGTACCTGCCGTATACAATGCATTCGCTTTATCTAGTGATATATAACGAAAATCAACACGTCCAATTTTAGATTCCAAAATTGGCGAAGTCGTATTCACTACCTCGTAGTGATCTACGATTGCAGGAGACACCTGCCAATTAAGCTTTGCCATTATGGTGCTGGTACTGGAAGTTCGCCGTTATAACGGTAAAAAGGAGATATACCGTACCATCCAAAAGTAACTTTGATACCTTTCTCTCCAGTTGGGCCAGTACCAAAGTTAGTGTCGATGTTTTCCACATCCACCAATAAATCCTCTGTACCCGCTTGATAGAAACCTGGACCACCTTCTGCCCCTTTGAAAAGTAAGATACCTGTTTGATTCTTTACAATTTGAGAGGTACCAAGATTTTGAGCATTAATGAATGGAACAAATGCCTCCAAAGTCCCCTTAGCTATCTTAGATTTCTTCTCCCCTTCTAAAGTGGAATTGGCTCCTGATTTTTCATAAAGACCTATCATCTCGATAGCTGATTTGCCAGTTTTTAAGACATGGGCATCAGTGATTGTCACTAAAGAAGCTGCAGTGGTACCAGCTGCTGGAACCGCTATTGTTTCCAGATACGATCTAGGAATCCAATATACTTTTGGAACTATACCAGCCGGATTCTCACATCCATCCGAATAGCTCAATTTCATATCTGTAATAGTTTCGAAACACATAATTCAATAAATTAAAATTTAACCTTCTACCAAAGTCAATGCGCCTGAACCAGCTTTTACCAATTTTGCTAGTAAATTTGAATCATCTGCAACCTGTTCCTTAGTTTTTCCATCTACTCCGAAGTTAACACGGTAAGTACTTTTGCCGACTTTTGCTCTAATATCTACAATTCCAGTTTTGCTGTTAAACTTTGCAATAGCATCCTCAGCAACTGCTTTCACTTCGGAAATTTCCGTATCCTTTAATTCTAATTGAATTTTAGTCTCGGATTTATATTTGGAAAATTCATTTTCCAAAGTATCGTAAGCCTTTTGTGCGGCTTCTAAAGTTTCAAATTTCATTTTAATACTTTTAAAAATTAGGAATTAGGGATTGGATAGCCAATCCCATTTAATTAATCCATATCATTCATTGTGATAATATCACCATCCTGATAATTAAACCCTAGAACCCCAGTAATACCTAGATCAACAGTATACATATTGGTTTTTACGCCAATAGTCGACATATCTGATAGTAAATCTGTACCCATCATTAAATTAGATTTTGGCGTACATACCAATTGTTCAGATCCAGCCATCCAGCTTACCGGTTTTACAATACATTTTCTGTTTGTTCCTGGTAAATAAATAATACTACCATCCGGAGTAGTATACTTAGATACTAAGTCTTCGTAATCGTCCATTAGATGCTCTAAAGCTGTGATAGAACAATACATGTTCATAACATATGCTGCTTTGTCTGCGTCTGTATGAGCACGATAAACATTTTTCATTTTTTGGTATGTACCTGTCAATATGGAGCCTGTAGAAACAACTTTTTTAATGTCAGTGCTTGCACGACCATCGCTAAGTCTAACTCCAAGGCCAACAGTGATAGCTAAAGCATTAGCGTCTTCAAATTTAAGCTTATGGGTGATTGGACTTTCACCAGCATTTGTCGCGGTAATGACCTTAAAATAATTAACCTCATCATCCAAAGGAAAAGAAATTAATTTACCAACTGCATATGCAGTAGCTGGATCATACGCTTCAAACTTATCTTTTCCGACACCCTTCCAACCTGTGATATTACTTAATTTAGTAGCATTTTCATCAATGATAGCTTCATTGGTAAATTGCGCAAAAGGAATTCTTTTGTTTTCAACGTTTTCTCCTGGACCACGTTCTTCACCTAAATATGAAGTACGGTATTTGGCCGGATGAATTGATAAATCCCGTTGAAATGCATCCACACTTAAAACACGACCAGAATACTCCAAATCGTTACCCTTACTTTTGTAATTACCGGTATACGGTTTTGGTCCATTGTTAATAGTCAGCTTCGTTAAATTTAATGCATGCTTAATATTAGATATTAGAGTAATATCAGAGGCAATGGACATTCCGGTAAGCATTCTTCTATACAACGATTTTTGATACTTGCCCGCATAATTAGCAATCGCTGTCAAGTCAGGACTAATAGTATCAAATAGAACACCTTTTTCCCCTGTTCTTGGGATTAATCCCAATACAAACATTACAATACCAGTACACAATCCAACAGTTGGATTAAAATAGTTAGAAGCGAACATTGCCACTAACATGATCACAAAAAACCCAGCAGCAATTGTGAACAAATCTTTAAAACGATTTCCCATCTTATTTTAATTGTTAATAATTACGAATTAGTTATTTCCATAAATAGCCTCATATTCGGCATCAACGGAAGTACGGAAGTCTTCAACTTCTTGTTGTGTGCCAGTTCCCGGATTATCGGTCTTATCAGTCACCGGAACTACTGGCTGCTCGGCAGGCTTCTTACCTAGATCATTTACTTGTTTTTCAAGTTCCGCAATACGTGCATCCTTTTGAGTAACAGAATTTTCAAGGTCAGTAACCTTGGTTTTCAAACCTGTGTTTTCAGTAGATGCATTTTCCAAACCTTCTAAATAGGAATCAGACACGACAGTTACACCTTCAACACCAGCGTTATGAATTTGCTCATTTACAGCTTCAAACTGGTCAGTCGTTCTATCATTAATAGCCACTTTGGCCAACTCCGATAATTTTGAGTATTTATTAAACAACATATTATTTTGATTTTCTGAATTATTAGTTTCGATCTTGTTAATCTTACCTTGGAACCAAGCAGCAACCTGACCATAAGACATATTTTTCACATTTTCGGGAGTTTCTTCCGCTTCGTAATCTTCAATGATATCGATCAGTCCCTCCGCCAAAGCTTCAGCAGGTGTATAATAATGATCTTCTCCATCAAAGTATTTCGCTTTCACCTGCTCTAATGTCAACCCTAAGCGATCGACTAAGAAACTAGCCAATATATCATCGTACTTTTCGAGGTCTTCTGCTGTTTTCTTTAATGATTTTGAGTTCCCATAACCGTAAACAGATGCTGAATGAAACATCAATAAGGATCCTTTTGCAACATGGGTATTCCCCTTTTTAGCGGCTGCCATAAGAATTGCTGCCATCGAGAATTCTATACCGTCGCCGTAAAGATGAATATGATCATAGAGCGGTGATGATTTTATAGCGTTAGCGATTGGTAAACCCTCCCCTACTGAACCACCAGGGCTATTGACATGGATATCAATTCTGGAACATGTAGTTTCCAATGCATTGAAAACAGCCAAAAAATCAGCGGCATTCACATCGCCCCAATAAGGACCAATGTCACCGTATATTTTAAGTTTACCTACTCCAGTTTTACCGGAAGCTAATACCTGAAAATATCTTTGTTTCATATTCTATCTGCTAAAACCAAACTTTAAGAACCCAAATATCCATTTACAATTAAGGCTGTGAAAGGACACTAAAGCGCCCTTTCAATTTGAGTAACTGAATATTTAAATTCGGTTCCGGCCATATCAGATGGTTTTGCACCGCGATCGCTTGATCTTGAAATTAAAACTGGAGTATCGAGGGTACCAATAATCCTTTTCATACCGTTGAGATCGGTAATACTAATAATTGAGCATTCACCGATGTACCTAGAAAATAAAAATTCATCCTTTTTTGAGGGAAAATGACGTTTGAAGGTTCCGGCATAAGTGTAGGTAATACCTTGATCAGTTTCCTGCTCATCGTCTTTAAGTTGACCAGAATACGGAATATGCCGAATAACTTCCCAATGCTTACCACTTTTAAAACGTAAAGGATTGACCGATATCAGGTCATCAATGTGGCAAAACTCAAATCGAGCAATACCGCCAATATTTTCACCACTATGTAATTTCATATTACAAAGTGATGCATGATTAAAATTTTAGGAAAGGACTATATTTTTTTTGAGTGACACTAATAAGTGTCCTTTTACGTTGGACATACTGGACATGATGGACACTGAAAGAAAAAGTGCGATAATTCATCATTACCGCACTCTGTTTATTTTTATTTGTGTCCAATGACTAAAAAATAGTGTCCACTTGTGTCCAAATATTATTTTTACTTATAATTTAGTAGATATCTCCACTTTCTAGAAGCTCAATTATAATATCCCTTTCCTCTGATCCCATCCATGTCTCATTATTAAAATGTACTTGCCAGCCAAAATGCTTGAAGTATGATATATCCGTAATAAAATAATCATTGAACATGATTCTATAGTTATTACCCCCTGTATGTTCAAGGGGAGATAAATCTATTTCATACCTAATCCCATCTTCCTCAAAAAAACCTATGATCATAGGGTAAAAATACTAATATATTTAGTATTTTAAATTTAAAACATAGCTATTTGTCTATTATTATCTGCAACCGATTCACTTAACATAAGCGGAATAGTCAATAAAGCGTTTTTTGCTTCCGATTTTCTTTTGGCAATCCGTTCACGCTCGCGATAATACCAACGCTTACAATTATCAAAGCTCAAATCATCCTCGGAAAAACCATAGAAATCGAGGAACCTCCTAATGTTATAATCAACATATTCATCCGGCCTATTGTGGGAATGGCACCAACTGTACATATTTTGCTTAATGATAAGATCGACAGCTTTTGAAAATGATTTTATGTTATCATCAGAAATATAACCGCCATGCTTTTTGAGCAAATAGTCAGATACAAAAATATCAATATGTCCACCCAAACTATACTTTTTTGATGGACGAATTTTTCCAGGATCAGACTTGCAAAACGGTTCCATCAGATTTTTGAGCAAGACTGTAATCTGATTGTTATCCGAAAGCTCCAGTTGCTTTCCAAAAGCCGTAGTGATATAAGTTTCCACATGTGGCTCTACTGTAAGTTGGATGATATTTGACATGGCTTTCCTTTTGGCTTTAACTACCTCAAATATAATAAATTAAAACAACAAACTAAAAAATATAGTATTTTACTAAATTATTTAGTTTTTAATATTTAACTTTGGACATGATTGGACATAGTTGGACACGTTTAATATAGTATTATATAGGTTTAATAGTATATATATAATATGATAAGTTTATAATTATCAATACTATATAAAGAATGGTAGTTGCTCATTGTTCTTGCGTGTCCACAATGTCCATTATGTCCAATCAAAATAACGCTTCGGAATGAATAAAAATAATTTATACAAGACTTATGAGGATATTGCCCGCCGTCGCCCTCATACTCGTAAAATATTCACAAATGGAATTCCATTTGGCTTTGCTGAATCTATTCGCCAATCGGCTCTCAATGCAGCAAGACATGTGGGAATACAGGCCGGTGAACGAATTATTTACGAAGCATATTCAAGCTGGCCGGAACTGATAGATGATGAAATAAATATTTTGAGAAATGAATGTACCATTGACAACGGAAATTCTGAGGGACCTGAAAAGTAAGGGATACAATATTCTTAAGTCCTCAAATTGTGTGGATGATGCCACCCAATATTTTAGTCCAGCAAAGATTAACGATCTTTGGAAATTTTTAGAAGAACTGAGCCGAGAATCTGCAACCGTAGTGATCGAGGAAATTTTAGATGCACCGGAAGATTCTTTTGAAGGTAAATTTCTACGAGTCTACTAATGAAAAAGCCAACTTTAAAGTTGGCTTTACGATGTATAATTGTTATTAAGTTTTAAATTTTCTTTTGTTAAATTAAAAGTTTGTTTTTAACTAAAGTACTTTCAATTTGTTCAGGTTCTTGCGAAAGAACTTTTAATAATATTTGACTAATTGATTTAATCCCTGATTTAGCTTTATCCAATGTTTCTATGGCAGATTCTGAGAACGGTATAGTTGTATCTTTAACACGGCCATGATATTGCCTATTTTCTATATAATTAGCATATTCTTTTTTGAACAAATTAACCCCGCTTTCTTTTAATTCTATATCGTGCTGTTCTATTTTCCTTGCATAATACCAATTAACTGACTCGCCCCCATTTAATTCTTCTTTAATCAATACCATGTAATCCAACCCTAACATTGGTATATCTGCTACAGATGAAAATTTTGAATCAAATTTTCTTTTTCCGAAATCTTCACAAGAATAGAAACCAGTAGCACTATAATGTATTTCTATCCATAATGATAACACTTTTTTAGATTCTCTATATGCAATTGTAGCGCTAATAATTTCACTCTCAATTTTAGAAAGATCCTTTCCTTCAAACAAATTTCCTTTTAACCCTATTTTATCGGAAACAGCCCAATCAAGATGTATTTTAAATACACCGTCTTTGTTTACGTTTACGTTATAACAATGGTCAACACCGTCGACGTTTATTTTTATTTCTTTAACTTTTGCCATTTTATTTTAATATTTAAATTTCGTTGATTTTACAAACTGTCTAGCCCATTTTTGGTACTTTTCTATTATAGAATTTCTGTGTTCTAATATTGGCTTTCCGGTACGCCCTGATTCAAGGATCACCCATTCTTTTTCTTTACAGAGGTAAAATTCCCAGCTTCGGGTTCGCCTCTGCCAGTATGGACTTCTGTACTCATCGTTTCCGTTTCCATAGTGATATCCACACCTGGAAAAATCTGTTATTTTAGATAGTTCTTTGAAAAAATCTTTTCTAGTCATACCTTAATAAATCAAAACCTCCTTCCGAATTCTGTCAACACTGCCTCATGATTCCTACGGAATGTAGGTTCCGTTTCAAGTCTCGCATCGAATACTTCAAAGTAATAATTGATAGTTGTTCTGTCTCTGCGGAGTTCTTTACCAATCTGAGCAAATGTATAACGAAATTTATTCCTAAGCACCCACGCAAAAAATATTCGACTGTCTACTACGATAGGAAAATGGCTCCGGCCAATTAGCTTAGACTTACTAACTCCCATTATTTTGAAAATCACCTCAAAAACAGATTCAACGTTTTTTGAAATATGATTTTGCTGGCTAACTGGCAACCCTACATAAATCATTGGATGTATCATGATTCTAATTTTTTAGTTCTACAATCAATTTGTGTGGCGACCCAAGCCGCCACAAATGCAATAAGAGGTATCATATTGTTATTCCGTTTAAGTCCCAATACACTGCACATACCATATCAATTTGCCTTAAGCAATCATCAACGGGATCATGCGTTACTTTTCTAGCAAAATGTTTTGCCGTTTCTGACCTAATTGCCACAAAAGTTCTAACATCCCTTTCTCTCCAATAAGGGAATGGCCAAGGATTATTTAACGCATTTTTCAGAATAACTAAATCAAATGATGGACTATTAGACCACAATCTGACTTCATCAACACATTTTTCAATAATGAAATCATTTAGATGTTCAACAGATCTTCTAACCCATTCGCCTCCCGAAAGACTACTTGCTAGAACATTTGCATCCTGCTCAATCCACCATTTCAAGGTTTCTAAACCGATTGTATGTCCATCACGAACTTGCATACTAACATCGCATTTGGAACTATACTCTTGACCACATTCTCCATCAGAAATATTGAATGGTATTGCACCAATACTTAATATGACAGATGTAGGCGTTGTATCTAAAGTTTCGATGTCAATCATAACATCTGTAAATAGTCTTTCCATAAAATTTATCTTTTAAAGTTTCGTCTATGAAACTTGGTCCTTAATTTTTCTTGTTTAAAATCTCTTTTTGCAACTTTTTTTTTGAGTTGTACTATAGTATTTGAAGCAAGTGCAATCCGATTGAAAATGCCAACATCGACATTAAGCCTATTTCTACCCCAAGTTGGAAATTTCAACAAACTTGAATCATTGTAATAATTGCTTACTATAGTATACTCAGCATTTAATGAATACATTTGGGACAGTCTGACAATAATTTGTGACAATCTAAAACCGTCTTCTACCAAACCTCCTTGACAATCTAAATAAACTCCAATTCTCAGCTTTTCTTCATTGTCTGATAAATCCCCTTTTAATATTTCAATTTGACATTCAAAAGCTAGAATTTCTAAAATCAAGCAACCATCGAACTTTTCATTATGGTATAATTGGCACTTTACTTCAATATTCGTCATAACGTTACCTCCTTTCTATCGGGTTCAGGAAAGCCAGCATTAAAAGCGTCCATTTGTACAGATTTTGGAGCTGCAACGACCTCATCTTCAAAATCAATTCCCATCTCTTTATATTTATTTTTAAGCTGCAACGGATCTGTTTCGCGAATTAAATTAATACCCAAATCAGCATATTTGAAAACATAACATGAGGTGTACTTTCCACCAAATTGTTTTTTTTGCTTTCCTACGAAAGTTCTAAGGTCTGATGATAAATAGTCTTCTAAAGTAGCTTTATCCAATATAACTGCCTCTCTACGACGGTGCATAGCTTCCGCATAAAGTTGATATACGTCTTGAATACGTATGTATAAAAATCCATCTCCTGTTTTGAATTGTTGGCCCTCTTGTATTTCCAATCCCGAAAACAATTGCTCGACAACTTGCCAAAATTTGGCAGTATCATCTGTTCCCTTGACAATTACATGCTGATTTAATAGCAGATCCTTACATACTTTCAATAATTGTTCATAAGTAAACGGAAATTCAACCCTATTGCACATCATCGAATAAACAGTCAAAAGCATAGCGTAATTTTTAACCATACGTTCGTCGATGTCCTCCGCTTTAACGGTATCGTAGAATTCCTTTACTTTAGTTCCAAAATCTCGTTTAAAGTGCTTTTCAAAGAATGATCGATTTGACAATAAACCTGCAGTAATATGACTAATACCTTCGAACTCAACATCCTTTAAAAAATTATAGTCAATGCGTTCATCGTCGGTAAAGTTTGTTTTTGTTTGAGTTACCATTATTGTCCGTGTGAATAGTGCATTCTCAGCTGTCGGCATTTCTTGACCACTCATTGCTAATGCAGATCTCACAGGAACTACGTTTGTTTCATAGGTTTGATCCTTGTTTCCTCTCTCAGGTCCTTTTCTGTCGAAAGTATTCTTAATACTTTCTATTGACTTTGGATTTATGTTATTCTTATATTCATCAAACCAAACTATTGAGTTCACGTATTGAGCGAGCTTTCGCATAAAGCCGACAATAGTGGAAGCACCTCCCAGCATTAATTGATCCTGACCTTCCCCGAATAATCTCATTATTGATTCCAGAATTGCTCCTTTTCCGGTTCCGCGCTTACCGTAAACAAAAAATATTGGGAATCTATTGTTCATTCCAGTGAAAATTATATCAGAAAAAAGAGCAGATATATAGAATAGCATCGCTATCATACCGTTACTGCCAAATACTTTGTAATATAGAATGGCCCAATGCTCAAAAGTCACCTCGCTCTTCTGATAAATGAATTTTTTGTCATTTACATACATTGATTCATAATCAGCGAAAACACTTGATAATGCTGGTATGAAGTAGTTAAATGTATCACCTTCCCTTTCAATTGAAACAATTCCATAATTGTCAGTTTCGATAAAACGTTTTTCAACAGTATCGTAAACACCGTTAGCAAAAGCATAGAATTTTCCTTTTTTATTCCATCCTAATTCCTGGACGGTGACAGTCGGAGTTTCATCGCGTTGTAACATATCCTGCAATCTTATCAAATCAAAATCCTGTCCCTTCCATAGAAAATTCCCTACACGCGCGATGACCTTCTTAAATGATCCTGCACTAACAAAATCGTCAGTATTAATCCGAACAACTCTATCTAATCCATGAATATTTTTTATGCTAATCAATCGATAAGCGGCTTCATTGCTTGTTGTCATGTGAAACAGGATCTTCATTTTGAAATTGGAAATCTCCCGTGGACCTCCCTTCGTATCCAATGAAAAATAAGTTTGGGTTCTTTTATTGAGATAGATACCATATTTAGCCCAATCTTCTCCCGAATCGGGATCACCAATTATTGATTTTGCATCAGCTAGTTTTTGCTGTTCTTCGATAGTACGAGGTAATTTAATCTCGCATCCTTCTGATTGCGCTATTTTAAAAAATTTGCCAGCAGTTTGAAACCTTCCCTTTTTTACTGCATCATCAAACTTATCATCAGTAGCTTTTGGATCATATTCAGCATGGAATTTTGATACCCTGTGGAAAATGTTTCTTCCGGGTTCACCTAGTGCGGCCAAAGAAAATGCAATAAGCTGCCAGTCATCGTAATCCGAAGTAAGATCGATTTGCTTTTCCTCAATCTGTTCCACAACGTACAATGCACGTCTTAAATCCTTATTCTTTTTAAATTGAGCTTGGGCATCTTCTTCCTGTTTTATGAGTTTCGGTGATTTTTCTTGCTCCAACTCAAATGGTTCAAATTCATAAGGTTCCGAAAGTTCTATTTCAAATAATTTACTACCAGGATTGTAGTAAAGATTTGGATCATAAGAAAGAAAACATGCACGTGCTATATCTCTCACACCCTTATCAACAATTAATGAAAGCTCTTTTTCGAAAAACTCTTTTAAAACATCAAACGTATTTCCGTGGTCATCGGGAACGATCTTTATGCCAACTTTATATCCATTACCGGATGGAGATCTAAAAACAAAACACACAAAATCTAACTGACACAATTCGTCAAAAACAATATCAAATTCTTCCAACAAACGAGGATTTGAAATTTCTTCTTTGCCTTTAACTTTTTTATATGGATCCAGGTCAATGCAAATTATCCCTGAATGCTTAACCAAAAATTCCGTATCTCGTTGTTTAAATTCACCCGAAAAAGTAACGTATGGCAAACAGTTTTTTAATGTCTTACGAACAATCTTATTGTTGCATGCCCTTAGCTTCTCAATGTCGGCTTTGTAACTTTCAGACTTAATAAGATCCAATGTCTCCTTAATGCCCAATTTTTTTGAAGGCTTTGTATTTTTTATTGGTCCAGGATAAAAACTAAATATATATGAATTATCCATTATCTACCTCCTTTACATGATTGTAATAGTTTACAGCTATCCCATCCTTTATCAGATAATTCAAATCTCCGTGCCTTTTGTAAATCTCTTTGAAAAACTTTTCATAATCGAATGCGTACCCAAATTCATTTGAAATGCCATTTTTTCCAATTGAAAATTTAAAAATTGTTCTCTTTGGGTGAATTAGACCCCATTCCTCAGCATTGAAATCATCGTATAACCTAACGCTCCTTCTACTTACATATACTTGCAAATCATCCTTCAATGACTCAATCTTTTTACAGCAGGAAATAAAGATTTCCTTCCATTCTTCATGAGTGAACGAGGTTATAGGCCGCAAGATCGGCCTTATTTTATTTAACGATGGTTTACTACCTCCAACAGTCAAAACACTCCAAAACTGACCGTTCTTGTCCCATTGATGTAATCCAACTATTGTATCAAATTGCTTGTTGACGTAGTCATTTTTATAATCAAGCATTTCAGCTTGCAAGCCATATGGTAGATAATTTGATAATATTTCTACAGTTAGTGTTTTCATTACTTTCCCTCCTCCAAATCATTTAATAAATATTTACCTAAGTCATCGCAATAAGAAATCTCATCTTCAAAAGAATGAATCGGCATACAGAACACCTCTACCTCATTTATTCTAAAAACTGTTTTATCGTATTTCTTAGTTTGAGATACCATTGTAACCGTATTACTATTTAATATTTTAGCGGCTTCAATTAGCAGAATCAAACAATCACCACTGAAAATGTGATGCCCAATTTTAACACCTACATATTCACTAAAAACTTTACTGTGGTAGGTTCTTTGATATTTATCTTTCAATCCGGAGCCTTCACATATAGGACACTCGTTTTTATGTTCAAAAACTTTATTTTGATACTGGAAATTGAATTTTACATCTTTATCCCCCTTACAAGCCTCGCATAGAGGAGACTCCATTGGTATTTTTTTCATTGCCTCATTCAGCCAACTTAATGGTATATCTATCCAAAGATTTTCCGAATAGTACGCTAAAACAGTAACTAAATCGCCACGATCTTGATAATCACTTTTCTCAGGAATCATCACCAAGGAATACGAATTTGTTGCAACTGTTTTATCATAGAAAGTAAATGGAGATTGCATCCACGTTCTACCATACCTATCGTTTTCCTCTTTTAGTTTAAAGAGGTCAAGCAGCTTTACATATTCATCTTTCATCTTTTCTATTTTTTAGGTTCACTATATTTTTTTAGTTCGATACATGCAGCAATGACGATAACCACCATCATTGCTGCTAATTCGTAGGATGCCATTGCTAGAATGGTAGATCATCTTCTGCGTCGGCGGCAACTCTGACCCTATCTCCAAGCTTGAACACCTTGATATTCATACCTACTGAATAACCTTTACCCTCTCCATCTTTGCGATCAAATTCACGGCCTTTTAGATAAACCTCAACATCTATTTTTCTACCGATATCATTTGTAGTAATTGGGTTCTTATCGATATTATCATTGAATTGATCGATTTGAAATTTTTCGTCAGGACCTTTCTTTTCACCATAACTGTCGGTCCATCCAGGGACCATTACGACAATGCTCTGTCTTTTTCCGGTTTTTAAACCTTCACCATAATTTGAGATTTCAACGCTTTCGACGATTCCTTTAAAACTTGTTGTAGCCATGATATTTATGTATTTAGAATGATAGATTTTATTAACTAACTAATGCTCTTACTTGATCGAGATTGACCATTGGAAGTAATGACCCACTAGATTCCTTTGGTAGTAAATCAAAAGCCTCAGGAAAGTGCTTTTTAACCTGTAATGCTGTTTTTAAACCAAAAATAGTTTCACTTACTATCTTAAATGATTGTCTGTACTCACTTCTGAGTTTATCATATTGAGCATCTAGTTCGAAAAGTTTTTTGATCTCATCAGAATCTCCTGATATAACAATTGTATTACTCCAACCTTCACCATTGAATGGGACCCTGTGCGATAAGTTAACTTCAATACGTGATTTGTTGGTGTGAGGGTAAATAAATTGTGCTGCTTTAGCATATTTAAAGTATCCTTTGTACTTGTAAGAAGCTTCCAAAATAGTCTTTGGAACAGAATTAGTAGCTATTACTGTAGCAATTTGTTCCATTTGAGATTCAATAATTTTGTAAGATTCTTTTTTCTTTGCCAGTAATTGTTCGGCTGTAGCCTCAGCTAGATTTTTTGATATTCTCATGTTTTTATTGATTAGTGTTATTTTACTTGATTAATTTCTTTGAACTCGGCGCACCACAATACGATCGGTGCAATTGTGTCCTGGAATAATGGGAAAAATCTACTTTCCCTGTGAGGGGCGAGCATTTTGATAAAATCCATATTGCGAACAACTTTGGCGCAAACAGACTTTAAAGAACTCTCCATATTGTTTGCTATCATCAAAAGCAGTTTGTCGATTGCTGCTGCCCTGCGACCGTCAAGGCGTTTGGAAGCCCTAAGATTATTTTGGCGACTCACCACCCATTTACGTATTCGATCCAAAATGTAAGAGCGAACCTCACGTTCCCAAATGATAACAGCAAAATCCATCGGAACGATATTCAAAGTTTTCTTTGGAAGCCTAGCCTCCTTTGGAAAGCAAACGACACCTTGACCATTTGCTTGATTTACATTAATCTGTAGCATAGTTTATATTTATTATTTAATAGGTTTGATATAGATCATTTCGGAGTAGGGCAAAACGCTTGTAAGTTGCTTACCCATGACGTATAGAGACAATTCTATTCCATCTTCGCGAACATCGGTTACGTAGCACATGTGCGCACCACCTTTACGGATGATTTGCAACTTATTACTTCGATCCATGCTAAATCGGAAAGACGATGACCACATTTTGTTAGCTAGTTCAAAACACTGTCCTACTTTGACCAGGTCTTTACACATTTTCTTTGTTGCCATAATTTTTAAGATTGGTTATCTGATATTTTTTAGAATCGCAAATGATACCATTTCAAGCTTGTTATCTACACCGAGTTTGCGTTGTATATTCTGATTATGCGTACTTACAGTATCTTCAGAAATTGAAAGTATATCAGCTATCTCTTTATTAAATTTTCCCTGAGCTACGCATCGAAGAACTTTTACTTCCTGCTTAGTAAGGAATCCATTTGCTACCTTAATTGTAGCGCATAGCTTACCTTCATGCACACAATTACCACGTCTACCACAATCAAAAAATTCAGTGTAATCAATATTTCCTTTGGAATCTATATCCGGCTCTAAATCGAATCCTCCAAATCGACAGATAATATATTGCTTAAGCATTTCATCGCGCTGAGTGAGATCCCATGCCACTAAAGCATTAAGGGCTTCCTGATTTTGTAGCATATCAATTGCCACTACTTCTAGTATCCAATTGGGAATATTTTCCCAATCAAATGTTTGACCTCTATGCAAACATTTGATATCATTGTTATGAACATAGAACTCAACGCCATTATCTTCAAGCCCTGCAGGTAATACCTGGGATATTTTATTTAGGTTAAGCATGGTCTATAGCTCTTCAATTTTTCTAAACAATTCCGACTTCTCCTTTTTATCCTCTTCGATTACTTCTAATGCTTTTGCAAGAACATCATTCAATTGTTTCTTATTTCTTCCTGAGAATACATTGCTAACAGTGCTTACACTTACATTAAGTTGATCAGCTATTTTCTCCATAGCACCGTTGGGAAGTAAGGACTTAACCTTGTTAAGTTTTTTGGTAGTAATGTGGGATTGTGGTTGCATATTTTTATAACGTAATTTGATGACACAAATATGCAATCAAATAACATAAATGCAAAATATTTACACTCTAAACGCAAAACAAATGTATAACGCATTGATTATTAACGCAATAATTTTACGTTTTTTTGTAGTATGAATACGGTTTTCGGAGAAATAATAAGAAAAGAGTGGAGAAAATCAGGAATTCCGCAAAAAGAATTCGCTGATAATCTAAAAATGTCATTAAGAAATGCTCAAAATCTGTTCGAGCGAGATGATTTCTCTATTTCACAATTAATGGAAATATCTAAAGTTTTAAAACATGACTTTGTATCACAATATTTAAAAGATAAAAATTATACACTTTTAAATTCTTCTGAATCAACTAAAGGTTTTGAAGATCACATAGAAGAATATATAACATCGAAAAAAGCCGAAACAAATCATATTAGTGTGAATATTAACATCAAAGGGGATATTGATGCTATTTCGCGATATTTTCCAATTTTGATTCAAAATATAAAAAAAGAAGCTGATAAATACGGTCTCGCCATAGCCTAAATTACTTACATTTTATGAAAAGATTATTACTAGTTTTTATTCTAAGTTTGGTATTAACGTTATCCTTTAGTTGCAAAAAAGATGACGGTCCAAAAATGCCTGAGGGAACTCCAACGAAATTTGATATTCACACAGACCAACCTATCACAAGTCTTACTGTAGAAAATAAAAAGTTTAAAAAAATAATATTCCCAACTCAGCCTATAAAAGTATTGAAAACATACTATGACAAGGCAGGAAATCAAATATTTCTGTATTCCGAAAAAGTCAATGTAGCCGTAGGTGATAGAATAGAATTTCGAGTACCTACTAAAACTACTCGAAAAATTTTCAAAGTTGCGATATATGAAAATAAGTTTTTTGAAGGCTTTTATGAAGATAATGGCAACCAAGTAAGAGTATTTGTTGTACCTGAAAAATTATAAAAATGGAAAAATTTGAAAAGAAAGCAGAATTTGAAGCATTAAAGCATACAACTTTCATGGCACTGACAGATATTGCCAAAAAAGTGAACCCTTCGCTTGTTATGGCTGAATATCTCACTATGCTCCAGCATAACTTCGAAACCGAAAAAAATAGAATTGCTAACAGAACAATAAGAGGCGAAGATTGGTAGAACTTCGCAAAACCTTCGCAATAAAGGCTTAAAACCCTTAAGATCAATACAAAAAAATACACCAGGTGGGAGCACAAAACAAAAAGTCGCTTTTCTGAACAAGAAAGCGACTTTTTTGTTTAATACCCAAAAAAACGGCTACTTCAATTTATTCGCTTTGGGTAGACCCAATAGCGTTGACAATCAAAGATAAACGAAAGGGTGTCCTTGTTATTTTTTGGAAGGTATACTATCGAAAATGACAGCATGAGCACTCCAAGAATCTACCTCTTTCTTCGGATTAGCCGGAAATTTATCTCCATTTTTATTGTAACTCTCCGCCAGTAGAATCATGGATTCACTTGTTGTCTCAAGTAAATAGTCTTTACCAGTAGCCTTATCTTTCCAAAAAGTTCGTTTCACCATCCGCGGGTGTAAAGCCCGCTCCATTTGTTCAGGTTTCACCTGATGCTGAGATTCAATATCATCAAGGGCAGCTTGTTTGATCGCTACACTATCCTGTTTTGTCTGCGCCAATAAACTACAGGTAAATGCTAAAGACATGACTGGAGTAAAAAGATATTTCATTCTCATTTCAAAATTGATTTACTCATCGCACTAAATAACATAATAATAAGACAACACTTTATAGTTATTGATAGGCTTTAATCGTCCTATAGGTACTAAAGCTCGAATATATTCTGGTTTCTTTTAGCTTGCCTTTTTTATATAGCTCAATTTTTTCGGTGTCACCGGATTCTTTATTAAAATAACGTATACTGGTCAGTTGCTTTTTAGAATCGTAAAACTCAGCTGTCTTATTTCGTCCGTCCTCCTGAATATAAATCGCCTTCAAATCACCATTCTTTCTATAGGTATAACGCTTTGAATTATAGAAGTTCCCCTCCTTGTAAGTGACACCTTCATAAATAAAACTGGCACTAAATTTCCCCTCCAAAACCAATTGTTGTTTATCATTGTAAATGAGATAATATACCCCATCTTTCGGGGCGATCAATTCGTAGCTTTCTACCAACTCTGGCTTACTACAGGGGCGAGCCACGATATTTTCTACGCTTCTAAAAATTGTTGTATCGTGCTGTGAGACCCGCAAAGTATCGGTCTCACAGCACATATTTCCATACGTCATTGTTGAAATATTTCCACCATTTCCACTCTCTTTTGATATAACACTATCATGGGGAGCAATAAACAACCAACAAAGTAAGGTCAAATAGTACATATCCATGCAATTACTATAAAATTATCTACTGAATACCTATATCAAATATACAAGCTATTGTCATTGCCGGATGATAACAGTTAAAATTCGTAGACCCTTATCTATTATTCGCTGGATAAAACCCGTTTTTAACTATTGAATACTTCGTACACCGCTTTCATTGCTTAGTGGAGCTAAATATCTTTTCTATTATCATCCGAATCTATGTCAATCAGTTTGTTATATGGATCAATACCGACCTGAATAGGCTGCTGATCAACAATCAATGTCAACTTATTATTAATTTGATCAATACGATGTTTTCTCAGATAAAGTTCCTGTGGTTTTCCATTTTTCTTATCCATTGATTTTGAAAAAACGCCAATCTCAATATAATCCCTAAGAGGCAAAGATTCCAACGTCACCCGATCAGATTTCTTAAACACCAGTGGTTTGCTCCCGTGATCATTATAGCTCTTTTTCCCATTGGCATCCACGCGATATTTGGCAACTTCAAATTGAATATCGACTTGGTATTTTCCATTTTTCAGTTTTTTAGAACTCACACTTTCCACCCTATTGTTATATAAGGTAATCGTTTCAAACATATCTTTGATCAGATAACGCAACGAATCTGGTGTGGCTCTTCGAAAGGAATCCACAAACTCAATTGATGTTGTATAAGGCGGATTTTGAAAGGCAGTACTTTTCAAATACGCTTTTGCTGTCTGGTTGAAAACAGCTTCACCTAGATAGTCACTCAGTGCGTACAATACTAATGACCCTTTTTGATAATGGATATACATCTGATTTTCATTGTACATCAATGGTCTTTCACCCAATGCCTCCGCACCTCTTCCCTTTAAATAGCCGTCCAGTGCGTCTTTGAGAAACTTGCGCATCTGTCCTTTTCCATACCTTTTTTCCAGGACTTTCAAAGAAGAATATTCAGACATACTTTCAGACATCAAAGTTGCTCCTTGCGCGTTGGCACCTACCACTTGATGCGCCCACCACTGATGAGCTATTTCGTGTGCTGTGACAGCATAAGGATAATCCACCGCATCATCTTTTTTCTCATCCACATCTGCTATAAAGCCTATTGCCTCGGAAAAAGGAATAGTATTGGCAAAAGACTGCGCGAAAGTTCCGGCTGTCCGGGGAAATTCAACAATACGCAACTGCCGATGCTGATAAGGACTATATTCGGCAGTATAATACGCTAAAGAGGCTTTGCTCGAAGCCATCATCCGATCGAGGTTGTAGGTATGTCCTTTGTGGTAATATATCTCTAAGTTGACCCCATTCCATTTGTCTTTTTTAGTTTCATATCGAGCAGAGTTAAATGCAAAGAAATTCAATATCGACGAATCCATTTTATACTGATAATATTTCCGCCCATCTTTCTCCCATTGCTTGGTCAGGTACCCCGGAGCTATGGCCAGCTGGTCCGGATCCGTGCTCACAGTTGCCTCAAACCGGACCCAATCTGCATCATTTGAGATATAATTATTCCGCAATGCTATTGAATCAGTGGGTGGAGCCATACGATCGCGATGAGGTAATCCGTATTTCTTGCGAATATCATTATCCACCAGTTCGCCTCGATCCAGATAGCCAATATTTGGAAACAGCATATTGTTAATAAAGGTTCCGTTACCTTTGACAGGAGATTTCTCGTTCACCCAGGTGTTAAGCGGACTAACTGTACTGAAATTTAAGACGATGGAATCTCCCGGAGCCATTGGCTTGGCCAACTTGTAGATATTGAAATTGTAAATATCATCTGCAGAGACCAACTTATTGGGAACATTGAAGGAGAAAGTATAGTCATAATCATTATAATTGACAAAAATAGAATCTATAGCGACCGCAGTCTTATTCTTTAACACATAAGACGCTTGCGCTTTAAAACTACGTTTAGAAGGATAAATATCCATATTAAACTTAATATCAACAACACGGGGTTGTGGTCTAAATTGATATTTTTTAAATTTCTTCTCCCATTCTACAGATTGTTTTTCGTGATCCAAGCTGGTATAATAAGGGTTTTTAATATGATCTTCATAATAGATCCCACTACCGATAGCAATAAAACCAACAAAACTCAGGATAAGTACGGTCATACTGCTCGCCTTTACATTCGATCGTAAGATAGCCCAACGCTCTCTTATACCAGCGAATCCACCTCTCCGCCACAGCAAAAGGGCTAGGGTTAGAAAAAACACAGCAAATAACAACCAATACACCCGATAGGTTAAAAAAGGTAAGATATAGCCAAAACCGTCCATATCTGAATAATCGAGATCAGGTCCCTGGTTAAACTGATAAATCGCCTGCTCTACTCCCATAAAAGACAAAAATGGCAATCCGATAAATAAGGTTAACAGGATAAAAAAACCAGCCAGATAATTTTTGAAGAGCGTATGTACAAAGATCGATACAAACAACCATACGATATTTCCCAACATACCATATACCATCAGGTGCATAATGTACTGCCCGATTTCGAAATTATAATAATGATGGTAAACCTGAAATGCCATACAGGTGAACATGACCACCGCAAGCAAGGTTAATTGCATCAAGATGATCGCGATTATTTTGGACCCCATGAGCGCCCAATTTGGAACGGGTGTCGCATCCAATAATCCGCCCATACGAGTGATGCTACCACGGTGAACCAATAAACCGCTGAAGAGGAAGGTCAAGATCAACAAAAAGAACTTAAAAGTCGTTCCTGGTATCATCAGCATTTTCCAGGTAACAGGATATGTCGAAGTACCGAATATTGTACCGATTGTACTAGCCATCAAGATGATAAAAAGTACACCGACCAAAGTCAAAATCAGAAAGACTGGATTCTTAACAATATAGCGATAATCATACCGTGCCAGTGTCCAGGTCGTTTTCAGGTAATGGACTATTGAGAAATCGTAACTCACTTTCGGGAGATTGATACGAAAAACACTGTCAAAATTATTTTTTGTCAAGCGCTTTCCTTTTTTCCCTGTTTTTATCGAGATGGAATCCTGCGAGAAAGAAAATAACAGGTAAAATCCACCGATAAATAAAGCCGCTACAGCTAACCAAATCAGTCGATTATAAATTATTGCACCAAGAAACGGAAGATTGTTTGTATTCTTTTCCTCCGGAGACCAATATTGGGTATAGTAAGAAATGGCACTATCGCCAAAAGGGTCTATCAATGCCCCAAGATAACGGTTATCAGCATTTGTGGTCAGATTTTGAATAAGCACCTGTAAAATAATAAGCACCAGAACCGCAACAAAACCCACATACACATTGCGGGTGAAGGTTACCAATACGAAAATAATGGCACTTAGAATAACCAGATTAGGAATAACCTGAATCAAATAGGTCTGAAAGTAAGCTAAAACATGTACCGGCCCCAATAAGCTTGGATTGATACCAGGGATAAACTGTGCGACGATAATACCTAGTGTGGATGCCAGTACGATTATCAGTACAACAGCAACTGATCCAAAAAACTTACCCAGTAAATAGTCTGTTTTGGTAAATGGGTAACTAAAAAGGATGGTATGTACATTATATTGAAAGTCCCGATAAACGCAGGCTCCCACAATCGATGGAATTAAGAAATAGATAATGGAAGACATTCCATTTATCATCTCGTTAATAGCCCAGGGTGAATTTCTGATCGTATTGGATGAAGTGGTCGCTGTGACCCCATCAAATATCCCTAGTGAAGAGAGCATGATGAAAAGCGAGAGCGCAAAGAATAAAGCCATATAAATATAGACAGCAGCATTCTTAAACCAACGCATAAACTCAAATTTAAAAATCGGACTAAACATGGCGCTGGTCATTTTTTAGTGCTACAAAATAAACATCTTCCAGTTGCCCTTGTGCATTGACAAAAGATTCATCTGGTTGCACATCACTATAAACCCGGATATTGAGCGTATTATCCTGATTGTAGTTGGTAGAAATGACATTATATTTCTGGGTATATTCATCCAATTGATCGCGACTAATAATACGCACCCAGATCTTGCCTTCCAATTGTCCTATCGTCTCCTTTGGTGTCCCCCGCAATAGTATCTTACCACCATTGAGAATCGCAAGTTCATGACATAGTTCACGTACATCATCCACAATATGTGTAGAGAAAATAACGGTATGATCGGTACCGATCTCACGTAATACATTCAAAAAACGATGTCTTTCGGCGGGATCAAGTCCTGCGGTAGGCTCATCAACAATTATCAGCTTTGGATCATTCAATAATAGCTGGGCTATTCCAAATCGCTGTTTCATCCCACCTGAATAGCCACTGACACTCTTATTACGAACATCCCAAAGATTGGTAACCTCGAGCACACGCTTGATGATGGCCTGTCGGTCGGCACTTGTTTTAATGCCTTTGAGCTTTGCAAAGTATTGCAATAAATCTGTCGCTGACAGGTTCGGATAAACACCGAATTCCTGTGGTAGGTAACCCAGAACCTTTCGCAGTTCCATCTGCCTGCCAAGTACATCAATATCACCAAAAGTAATGCGACCGCTATCTGGCTTTTGTAGCGTCGCTATGGTACGCATCAAGGATGACTTTCCCGCTCCATTTGGCCCGAGAAGACCAAACATACCCGGTTTAATTTCCAAATTTACTTCATCAAGGGCTTTTACACCATTCGGATAGGTTTTACTGAGGCTTTCTATTGATAAATTCATAAATTAGTTTAACTGTTAATAATTCGTTAGTATGCTAAAACGACAATTTGTTACAACAATATAACAAAAGTTCATAAGAAAATCCGTAGATCTATCTATTTTTCAGCACAATATCAAATAAAAACAGCTATTAATCCAGCTTCCACATCTCGAAAAAACAGTGTAAACAAATTGGCTTGATTACTTCTCTCAAAGCTTTATCTCAAACAAACTTACAATAGCATTGTCATAATGTGCTGGTAAGCCTGCTGTATTACGAAGCTTCTTTAAACCCAAAAAATCAAAACCACATTTGGTGTAGTAGTCAATCAGTCCTTTATTCTCACCTACTGTATCCAATCGAACAAACTTCTTATTATTTGCAATAGCATATCCAATCGACCAATTCACAATATTGTTAACAAGATTCTTACCTCTAAAATTGGGATTCGTTGCGATGCGATGGATGTAAACTGCTGGGTCGTCATTTCTCTCTTCCCAAATATCAGGGTCGTCGAATGTTGTCGCCCAGACACAGGCGATATCCTGATCAGTAATCATTTTCCATTGTCTACGCTCTTCCAGCTCCTGTTCGATAAGTTTCCGATCAAACTCAGGCCAATAAACCATGGATTTTGCCTTTTGAAAATCAGTTGCAATCCTATAAAACTTAAAGATCGAATCAATATCGTAAAGTGTGCTATTCTGTATCTGTAATTCCATGATGATGACTAAGCTATTTATAATAAAACTATGCCTAAAGCATATACAAAGTTACAGTTCGGCGAATAGTAGTAATGGGTACAGATCAGATACATCTTGCGGTATCAGTCCTGGCTTCTGAACGAATATCATCCGCTTAAAATCGTCGCAATAGGGGTTGCGTACTACAGCGGAATGAACCACCAAAACTTCTGCTGATCTGGAAGTCAATATATTCGACATATATCCCATAAAGTGAAAGCTTATCGCCAATAGGTTTAAATACAGGGTCAGTGACGTATACATTGGGGTTGATCGGTAGACCGTTGGTTGCCAACTGCCCGGCCTCGGTTAGGGTAACATTAATCTTATCCCATTGTTTTAAATGTTCCGGTATGCCCTCGAGAAAAGCATCTTCACAAACAACCATTAGCCCTTCACGAATAAGTCCGAGTGCACAGTCCAAATGCAAAATATCCGGATGCAATCTTATTTCCTCGACCTGATAACCATAGGGTTTGAGTAATTTTGACAACCAACGAATTCCTAAGCTATTGGATGCAAGTCCAGAGTTACCGACAAATACCTGCTTGCCAAGTACCAACACATCCCCACCCTCGATAAAAGGCCCATGCCAACGCGAAAGATCACTATGATCATGGATCGCGGGTTTGGGTGCAGCAACATAGAGGCAGTCATCTGGATAGACCTGTTGTTCAAAAATATCCCGGATCGGCAAGATTTCATTTCTTCGTTGGAGAAAACGCAAGGAACCTTCGATGACAGCATTACCCACAGTAAAAAAAGGATCGCGTACAAAGAAGTTGGCATAGCCGTCTTTAGCTTCGGCTTCTTTCTCCAATTTTGTCAACTGACGGGGACGCAACACTTCTACCCCATATTTTTCCAGTACAGCAGCAAAATTTGCACGTTCAAGATCCCATGCTTTTTGTTGCTCAGGATGCACTTCTGCGAAATCTTTTCCCGCATTTGCAACATCACTTTCAGTGTCGGTATAGGGGAGAAAACGAAGATCTTCCGCTCGAATTGCTTTCGGAAACCCAAACTCTGAAACCGCCAAGATCACTTTCTGCAAAGGAGCGAACTCATTTTCTACATATACCATAACAATAAAGCTTTTTATAATACTACTGATTTTGCCTTAACTTAACAAAAAAATAAGATTTAAAAATCACTATTGAATCCCCAATATCCACCTTACGTCGAAAATATCTGTTACTTCTACCAGCTGGTCTGTCTCATTATTTCCCAATACAGCTTGTCGTCCAGCCGCAAGCTTGGTGACAAGACGACCACGATCAATCACATTTGTACAAGGCAAAAACACTGAAAGATAATTGCCAATTTTTCGTCCATCATCATGTACCAGATCCGAGCCGTAGATGACCACACTTGGGGAAGTAAGAGAGGCACTTACAATGGGTAACTCTGAATACCCATTTATCTTTTTATCCAGCCTGTCAAAATGTAGGCTTCCGCCAAAACAGGACTGATAAAAACGAAGTGCCTTTCTACAATTCCCTGAAAACGTGATAAAAACCCCGCTTCTTAACCCTTCCATATCCTAAATTAATTATGCGTCTGGTATGACGGGTTCTACAAGTTTTTTCATTTTTTCCAAAGATTCCTGCCAGCCCAGGTAACACATTTCAGCAGGAATAACTTCAGGAATTCCTGTTTGCTCTATTTTAAGTTCAGTACCACAGCTGACAGCACGCAGTGAAACTGTGGTTGTCATTTCTCCGGGTAAATTCGGATCATCAAAGCGGTCAACATACTTGATAAATTCATTGGGTGTAATTTCCAAATACTCTCCCCCAAAGGAATGACCATGACCTGTACCAAAATTGATAAACGTCATCTTAAATTGACCACCGACTTTAAAATCCATCTGTTGTACAGTACAGACAAAACCATAAGGAGGCAACCAAGTAGCGTGCGCTACTGGATCCGCGAATGCGCGGAAGACTTTTTCAGGGCTTGCCTGAATAACCCGATGTAAAGAAACACTATTTGTTTTCATCTCGATTGATTGTTTATAATGTAAATAGATAATACTACTTTTTGTTCTTTCTAATAAATTTTCGCAGGATCCAACCTTTCGGAAGCGAACACTGTCATACCAAGATATTACGATATCGCCGATGCGCCAGTATGTGCATTCTGCTGCGAGGTACGACTTGCACCAGCTAGCTTGGACCGATAGACATAAGATAACATCAGTATACCCAATACGATAAGTGGCAATAACATATAGGTTATATTTTTATCCACACACGCATGACTGATAAAGGCAAATAGTAAACTGAATGTCAATCCTGCGTAAGCCCATTCTTTTAGCTTAGCCGGAAACTGTGGAATAGCAATGGCAATAACCCCAAGAACCTTACAGATAATAAGGGCATAGGCAAAATAATCAGGGTAACCCAAGGGTTTGGTTCCTGCATTCATATATTGCGGTGCAAATAGTAATGTGCCCAGTGGCATAACGCCTTCCCAGATAACAATAAATATTGTCGCTATCCAGAAGATAATTTTATTCTTTTTCATGATGTTGGTATTTTGTGGTGATTAATTTGTTGATTCAACGTGTTTTACAAAATTATTGAGAATAGCTTGCCAACCTTGCTTCTGAAATTCAGGATCATTCATCTGCTCCGCATCAAAAGTGGTACTCATCATTGTCTTTCCATCTCTTTCGGAAAACACTGTGCTTACTGTCCGACCATCAGACATGGTATAGGCGATTTCCTGATGCAATTCAACCTTATCATAAGTTCCCTCAAAATCGAACCCAAAACTTCCATCCTTTGCTTCCATCCGATTTTTAAAAGTGCCATTCACACGCAAGTCGTTTTGACTGCTTGGACAATGCCAGCTTTCATCCGCGGCATTCCATTGCATAATATCTGCTGGCGCATTCCATTGTTGCCATACCTTTTCTACTGGCGCGTTTACCGCTGCTTCTACCTTAATTTTTGTTTGTCTTTCCATGATTTCTTTTTATTTGTTGATTATGATATAGCAAAGATGCGAAGGATTTTAAGGGGAGGTACATTGTAAAAACGACAACTTTAGGGGTGGATTACGACAAAAACAATTTGTACCTTTATCTTATAAATCAAAAAGATATGCAAATCTCTGTTTTTGTTCCCCAATATGGTACTATTGAAGGCATTACACCAGCATTTAGAACCTTTCTCACGGCCAATGAATTTCTTTCGGCTTTTGGAAAAAAACCGATATTCAATGTTGAGTATGTAGGTCTTAGTGAATATGTACCGGCTAATAGTGGTGAGTATACCATAAAAACCAATCGTTTGCTGCAAGATGTGGAACGGACAGATTTATTAATCATACCACCGACTTTCGGAGATGTTGACACCGGAATAAAGGATAATGCCGAAGCAATACCCTATTTCAGAAAACTCCATTTAAAAGGTACCCGCCTGGCCAGCTTATGTGTGGGAGCTTTCCTCTTAGCCGAAACGGGTTTATTAAATGGTAAAAAATGCTCAACCCATTGGGCCTATGTGAGCGAATTCAAGGAAAAATACCCTGAAATAGAAGTGGAAGATGGGGCAGTTATTACAGAAAACGATAATATTTACAGCAGTGGTGGTGCCAGCAGTCTATGGAATTTGATTCTATATCTTGTCGAAAAATTTTCCGACCGTGAAACGGCAGTTATGATAGCCAAATATTTTGCGCTGGATATCAGTCGTGATAGTCAGTCCCAATTTGCGATATTCCGCGGCCAACGCAATCACGAAGATCTGGATATCCAAAAAGCGCAGGACTACATTGAACTGAAGTATGAGGAAAAAATTACGGTCGAAGATTTAGCCAATTTTGTTAATATTGGCCGCCGAACTTTTGAACGAAGATTTAAAGAAGCAACAAATAATACACCCGTGGAATATATCCAGCGTGTACGCATAGAGGCCGCAAAGAAATTTTTTGAAGCTTCAAGGAAGAATGTTTCCCAAGTGATGTATGATGTCGGATACACAGATACAAAAGCATTTCGGGATATTTTCAAAAAAATAACAGGCCTTACTCCAATAGAGTATCGAAACAAATTTGCTAAAGTCGCTTAAGATAGAACGACTTATTAACAAAAAGTAGCTGTATAGCATAGCAATAAAATCAGAAAGCCACCCGGTATCAGGTGGCTTTCCAATGCGGTTTCTTATACCTATTTTTTCAGCATCATTTCCCGGATATATTTTACGGGCGAATTACCAAAGCTCAGAAATTTCTCATTGAAGGCTTTCAGCTTAAATTGAGCACCCTCCTCCTTTTTCACAGCCTCTCTTAAATCATAGATTTCTTTATATCCCGTAAAATAAGATGTTAGCTGTACGCTACTGACAGATACCCTTTTCCATTTCCCAGCGGCCTCTGCCTGTTGTTGAAATGCCTCGTCAACCAATAAATGCATAGCATCCTTTTCACTCATATTCTTCACATGCACACTATAGTCCAAAATAGCATTACATACAGTACGTAGATGCCATTTATACCACATCAACCACATTTCAGGTGCATTATCGCCATAGCCATTTTCTAACATCATCTGCTCGGTATATACAGCCCAGCCTTCGATCATGGCTCCATTACCCAAAACACTCTTGATTAAGCTAGGCGACTGGTTGGCATAGACCAACTGCGTATAATGCCCAGGAATAGCTTCGTGGATATTCAGAATCTGCAAAATATAGTGATTATATTCCCGCAGATAGCTTTCTGAAGCTTCTTTGGTCCATCCGGCAAGGCTACCAACATTATAATACGTATTCCCACCTTTATCATAAGGCCCTGGAGCACTGATAGACGCTCCAGCAACACCGGCCATATAAGCAGGTTCTTTCCGTACAACCAAAGGTTTGCTATCATCTATGTACAGGAGATCTTTGTTTTTCACAAATTCCACCAATTTTGGAATCTGCGCTTCAATGGCCGATTGAAATTCATCTGCTTTGACGTGATTGACAGACAAGGTATCAATCATCTTGCGAATCAGCACTAAACTATCTGTGGGCTGTACCGTCTTTCCAAAATACTTTGGCCACAGTTCCTTACTGATTTTATACATTTCGCCATGTAAATAGCTCTTACGTGCCATTGCCGCATCATAGATCTGTGCAGCAGTAGACCCCGACTGGATATCAAACTTGAACTTTTGATCGTATAGCTCCTGCCCCAATCTAAAGCTTCGTGGCGATGGATTCGGATTCGTTTTTAAAAATGTTACAAATCCATTGATCGCCTTTACGGCTTGATCGGCTTTCGCTTGAATAGCAGCTTTTTCAGTCGCTGGAAGACTAGATTTTTTCAAGGAATCACGTAGATCCGTTTCAAACACAGATAATCCGCCCAAATTCTGCTGTATAGCCAGATCTGTTAATACCAACGCTGGATTCTTAATCTGTCCTTTCGCAGCCTCATAATAAGCTGGAATTTGTGCCATCCGTTGTTCAATAGCGTGAAGACGATCATGCAATGGAGCATAATTCTCAGCCAACATAAAGGCGATAGTTCCACTTACATTGTAGGATGAAGGATTCCACTCATAAGAACGCTCTTTTTCAATTGACCATACATTAGATTCTAGGTAATTCTGGATCAAATGGTAATCGGTCTGTTGGGAGAGATTCAGCTCGTTCAGATCAAAACTTTTCAAATGATCTAAATGTTGCTTAGAAAATTCCAAACGTAATGCCCTGCTTTTGGCATCGGGTATCGTTAACAGCGAATCGTATCGATGAAAACCCACCTGTGTAGCCCATTCTGGATTTTCTTTCCAGAGCTGCTCGATGAATCGATCTTCATAAGCTTTAAAATTTGCATTCGAAGTCGTATCCGCAAGGGCTTTTTTTGTATTGGATCCCGACCCACAGGAAGCCAGGATTCCCAAACCCAGGACAGTGAATGTATATGTTATCAGTTTCATTGGAGTAATTTGATTAAAAATAACAATTGTTGTTGATTTTTAATCAAACCACCTCAAGGATTTTACAATTAAAAATAGTTCCATCATTTTTACTTACAGCCAGGTATGGAATTTTCTGATAAACCAATTCTTAACAAACTGTGTCAACAAACAATAACCGATCAAAATAACTATCAGCCAAGGAAAATAAGACAATGGTAGCGCCTGTAATTTCAAAGCCTCCGCAAAAGGTGAAAATGGCAGCAGAATACCGATAACCATAACCAAGGTAGTCAAAGCCACAACAGGAGCTGCAGCCCAGCTTTGTATAAAAGGTATTTTGCGTGTACGGATCATATGGATGATCAAAGTCTGTGAAAGCAGTCCTTCGACAAACCACCCCGATTGAAAAAGCGTCTGATGTTCGGCCGTATTTGCCTTGAAGACAAAATACATTAATGCAAATGTCGCAAAATCAAAGATAGAACTGATCGGACCAATAAAAAGCATAAACTTTGACACACTCCCCGCATCCCATTTTTTCGGTTCTAGAATAAATTCTTCATCCATACTGTCCCAAGGAATAGAAACCTGTGAAATATCATATAAAAGATTCTGTATCAGCAGGTGAACCGGCAACATCGGTAAAAAAGGAAGAAACGCGCTTGCACCGAGCATACTGAACATATTTCCAAAATTACTACTGGCTGTCATCTTAATATATTTAATGATGTTACCAAAAGTACGTCGACCATAGATCACGCCTTTTCGCAGAACCATCAGATCTTTTTCCAATAGGATGATATCCGCACTTTCTTTGGTAATATCCACTGCCGTGTCCACACTAATGCCCACATCAGCCTCTTTAATTGCCGCAGCATCATTAATACCATCGCCCATAAAACCGACAGTATGTCCCTTGGCGCGTAGAGCTTTCACCACACGTACTTTTTGCAATGGACTTAATTTTGCAAAAACAGAAACGTCAACGATACATTGATCCAATTCTTGATCATTGATCTGATCCAGTTCGCTACCATTAATAATACGTTTCACAGGGATCCCCACGTCATTACAGATTTTACGTGTGACGATCTCATTGTCTCCTGTCAGCACTTTTACAGCTACCCCCAATTTATGCAGGGCTTCAATTGCTGGTGCTGCAGAAGGTTTGGCTGGATCCAAAAAACCGATAAAACCAGTCAATGTTAACTGGGCTTCATCAGCAACGGCATAAGTCAATGGATGTGATCCCTCAAATTCCCGAATGGCAACCAACAACACGCGCAAACCTTCTTCATTCATCTTTTTTGATGTATTCAGCACGATTCTCCGCATGGTATCATCCATAGGTACAGTGCGATCATTTTCAATATGCAGGCTACGATCATCCCCAGGATCAAAAGCATGGGTACACAATTCCAGCATTTCCTCCACAGCCCCCTTGCAGATCAAAAGATGCTTACCATTGTACTTTTTTAGAATGACCGACATTCTTCGCCGTTGAAAATCAAAGGGTATCTCATCCACTTTCAGGTATTGATCTTCCACTTTTAGATAATCATGCAGTTCAACATGTTCCAGTACAGCCTTATCCATCAAATTTTTTAAGCCTGTCTGATGAAAACTATTGAGGTAGGCCCATTTGAGTACCTCGTCATCTTCCACACCATAGACATTGAGATGCTTTTCCATCACAATCTTGTCCAGGGTCAGTGTACCTGTTTTATCCGTACAGAGAATATCCATCGCACCGATATTCTGAATGGAATTCAGACGTTTGACAATGACTTTACGTTTACTCATATTAACCGCTCCTTTAGCCAGATTTGCTGTTACAATCATGGGCAGCATCTCAGGTGTGAGCCCTACGGCCACAGCAATCGCAAATAACAACGCTTCGGTCCAATTCCCTTTCATCAGGCCGTTGATCAAAAAGATCAGTGGAACCATCACCAACATAAAGCGAATAAGTAGAAAACTCACCTTGTTTATCCCTTTGTCAAAACTTGTTTCAGGCCGTTCGCCTGTAATGGATTTACTGAGGCTTCCAAAATAAGTATAGTTACCTGTAGTTACAATAATCGCTATAGCTGAACCACTAACAACATTGGTTCCCATAAAACAGATATTGCTAAGGGCAATGGCCTGCTTTTCTTTTGCATCCCGAATTGGCAAATAATTCTTCTCTACGGGAAGCGCCTCTCCCGTCAGCATGCTTTCACTCACAAAAAGATCCTTACTCTGTATAATCCGGCAATCGGAGGGAATCATATCGCCTGCAGAGAGATAAACAATATCCCCTGGTACGAGCTCAGCAATAGAGATCTCTCGTCGTCCTTTGAATTTTCGCAATACAGTAGCTGTGGTCTTCACCATTCCTTTGAGTTTCTCAGCTGCCGCATTACTTCTATACTCCTGTATAAAACGTAAGAGGGCACTGATCAATACCATAATAGAAACCACAAAGACAGTCTTATAATCTCTGTCATCCGGTGATGCAAGCCAGACATCTAGAACGAAAGAGACAGCAGCAATGACAAGCAATATGTAAATAAAGGGATTAGCGAATGCCATTATCAATTGGATATACCATTTAGGAGCCTTTTGATGTTGTATTTCATTCAGTCCAAATTTCTGGCGGCGCTCAACCGCCATATCCTCTGTAATCCCCTCATCACTACTTTCCAGCATAGCACAAGCCATTTTTTCATCCTGACTCGCGACTTCATGCAATTTGGTGATCGTTCCCACGTTCATACCATTTGAACTAATCATGCTATGCAATGGATTTCTTATTTTGTCTCTAACGCTGATCATAACCCTAGTCTTTGTTTAATTTATATGCGATACAACTTACCGCCACAAGAAGTGGCACAACAGTTTTACAGATCGGCTTCAGTGCCGATAATTTTCCAGCTTATTTTGCTTACTTTTTCTTCCATCGTCAGTCGACTGGCTATCCGTTCAATCAGACTATCTTGTTGGCCAACAGCTTTGATAACAGCAGTAATTGCGGCCGCATTCGCCTCTACAGTATCATCGCTGGATAGTGAAGTCAATAATACCTTCTCCTCATTGCCCAACATTTGGATCAACAGCACACGGATATGATTTTCGATAGCGATGCCGCACCGGATGGATACCAGATAGTCGGTTTGTGCCACTGCTGATTTACTGAATTTGATGAAACCCATCCGCTGGCCAATGGGCCGGAAGATCAAATGCGTCAGAATAATGGCCGTCGCTACAAGCGCTGCCTGTGGATACAAACCCAACCCCGATAATGCACCTACGGCAGCTGAGCACCAGATCGTAGCCGCGGTATTGAGACCATGCACGTTCAGTCCGTCCTTCATAATCACTCCGGCACCGAGGAATCCAATCCCACTAACGACATAGGAGGCGATACGTCCAGTAGCATCACCACCTATTTCAATAGAAAGAAGTACAAAGGCTGCTGAACCGAGTGACACCAATGTATTGGTGCGAAGTCCGGCATTCTTCTGACGCCATTGTCTTTCGGAACCAACTGCGGCCCCCAAAAGTAATGCTGCCAATAATCGTAGTGCAAATTCAAAAATAGCCATAGCTCATCCTCCTTTGCGGGCAAAGGTCAGCAATCGTTACCAGGATGGCTGTTAGAGATCATATAGAAAATCATTAGAATTTCATTAGAAAAACAATAAGATTAAAAGTCTGTAAAACAACAACTTAAAAAGAAATAAAAATATATTTCAAGCCTTATGTCCAATTTCTTTAACTTCAATCATTATTGTAGTGTAAAACAGTTACACTTAAAACAATAATAAAATGAAACAACGAATCAATTTTTTCGCAAAAGGCCAAAATGCTATGAAAGCTATGTTTGGATTGGGTGCTTATTTAGGTAAATGTACAATCGAGCAAGAGCTTTTGCATCTGATTTATTTTAGAGTATCACAGATCAACGGATGTGCTTATTGCCTAGATATGCATTCAAAAGATTTGCTTGCTACTGGCGAAAATCCACAGCGTCTATTTTTATTGGACGCTTGGCGCGAGGCACCACTTTATAGCGCACGCGAAAGCGCTGCCTTGGAATGGGCCGAAGCTGTAACAAAAATAACCAATGGTGATGTATCTGATGACGTTTATGCTATTGCAAACCAGGAGTTTTCTGAAGAAGAATTGATAGACCTAACTTTGGCGGTAACAACAATCAATGCATACAACCGTTTTAATATTTCTTTCCGCACTGAAGCTGGAGGGTACAAGGTCGGTCAACATAAGGTGCAGACAGCATAATAACAAAAACTAGACGAATAATATTATTTAACATATTAAACTATAAGCATGAAAGATTTCATCTTATTATTTAGGCAAGCAGGCAATGAGCAGCCTCTTTTAAATGACGAAGAAATTGCCAAAATAAACAAAAAATGGTTCGATTGGATCGGCGACATTGAAGCGCAGGGAAAACTATCCGACCATGGTTCACGACTTGAAAAAGCCGGAAAGGTGTTAAAACCCGGGGGCGTCATTACGGATGGTCCATTTGTGGAGATCCGGGAAAGTCTTGGCGGGTTTATTGTCATCTCAGCAGAAAATCTTGAGGAAGCGACAACATTGGCACATGGTTGTCCTATTTTAGAATCTAATGGTAGTGTTGAGATCAGGGCACTTTTAGTTTAAAAAAATTAAAGGGCAGTTGTATAGCATACAACTGCCCTATTATGTATGATGGAATCTAACTTTCTAAAACAGCTTTTCCAACAAGAATTCACCAAGATTGTCGCTGTAATTTCAAAAGGTTTTGGTCTACAATATATTGAAACTGCGGAAGATATCGTAAGTGAGACATTTTTGCTGGCTACGGAATCGTGGCAGACAAAAGGTTTGCCTCCAAATCCAACGGCATGGCTTTACACGGTAGCCAAGCAGAAAACCTTAAGCCACTTTAGACGGAATAAGATTTTCGAAGACAAAGTAATCCCTGAAATACATCAAAAACAAATCGCAGTGGATCATACCGATGAATTTAGCTTCACGCAGGAAAATATTAAAGATAGTCAGTTAAAGATGCTGTTTGCCATCTGTACACCTGCGATTGCTAGTGAAGCCCAGATCGGACTGGCACTACGGATTCTCTGTGGTTTTGGTATCGAAGAAATCGCCGAAGCCTTCCTCTCAAATAAGGAAACAATTAATAAGCGGTTATTCCGGGCAAAAGAGAAACTCCGCACAGAAAAGATCCAGCTTGAGTTGCCATCCGAAAAGGAGATCGTCCAAAGACTGGACAATGTGCTGCATATTATCTACCTCTTATTCAATGAGGGGTATTATTCCAAAACCCAAAACCAGATTTTACGCAAAGATCTGTGTATAGAAGCCTTGCGTCTCGCGTTAATGTTATCCACCTACGAGAAGACCAATGTTCCAAAAACAAATGCACTCATCGCCTTAATCTGTTTTCATTCTTCACGTTTCGACGCCCGGCACAGTACCGATGGTGAATTTATCTTGTATGAGCAACAGAACGAGAAACTTTGGAATCAAGAGTTAATCAATCAAGGGGTTTATTTTTTGAATCAATCGGCCGATGGTAATCAGCTGACCTCTTATCATATCGAAGCAAAAATTGCACAATGCCATTGTACAAAAGCAGATACAGCGGAAAAATGGAGCGAAATCCTTCAGCTTTACGACCGTCTGCTACTGGTCAATTATTCACCTAGCGCAGTACTCAACAGAACATTTGCTTTATATAAGGCAAAAGGAGCAAAAACGGCATTGATTGAAGCAAAAAAACTGAATCTATCAGACAATCACTTTTATTTTGCATTCTTAGGAGAACTCTACAGGGATATAGATAGACAGAAAGCAATCGCGAACTTTCAGCGTGCGCAAGCATTAGCAAAAACCTCCCTGGAACGGGAGACTATCCAACGCAAGATCGATATGCTGTAAAGTTCGCGAGCTAGTGTACATTGTTAACGCATGCACGCTAATGCATGTACTCTTCTAATTACTGCACTTTAGTGTATCCCCGATTCCTTTTTTGAGAGCTTCCAATAACTCATAAACAATCCGTAGAGCTCGTCAGATTCGATGGTTATTACAGAAGCTGAATACATGATATTTAATTCTTGTGTAGCTGCATGATAAGCCATTTTCCATAACATCGATGGAAGCCGGTCTTTATAATTGGAAGCATTCCTCAAAGTGACAACCACCAAAGTATCACCACCGACTTTTTGCAAGTTAATTGCTGTAACATCTTCCCAATTTCCTGCGCCAAAAGCTTTTGCCAATGGGGTTGTTTTTCCAGAGAAATAGCTTTCATTCAAAACAATCTGAGCAGACTTGTCCCGAAGGCTTAATAAACTATTCAACAACAGGATCAGCATCACCAGTAATGCACCACCCGAAAATACGGCGGGTTTAACTTTTAATTCACCATCAAAAAGTCCAATACAGTACAAGAAGATCAATAAAAGAACGACACAAATCGCACCAGACATACGTAAAAGCTTAGCTGTTTTGCTTTTATTTCTATATAAGTTAGTTTCCTGCCCCATCTTAGTTACCCCAGTTCACATTAAGATTATGTTTTTCTGCATACGATTTTCCTAAAACATATACTTCATCAAATACTTTGTCGATCTCAGGCATAGCATCTTTTTGAATCTTTTCAAGTAATGCCTGCTTTTCCTCAGCAGATCCCTTCGTATCGCAAAGTTTGGCATAGGTAGTATACTCATTTTTATAAACTGGAAGTACCTTTTCAAATAAGGTGATAGACTTTTCTTTTAATGCTTTTGCATCATCATCCGAAACATGAAGTTCATTGATGTCTTTCAATGCTTTTTCTACAGTTTGAATTTTAAAATCCACTGTTTTTTGAGCCTCATTCCCTTCTTTCTTGCTGGAGGGGATATCTGGAAATTCGACGGTTTCCTGTTCAAGACGTTTACCAAAACGCTCGGGAGCAAAGTCTGCTACAAGGTTTGTATTTAGAACAACTTTTCCGAAAAAATTTTCCGGACTTGGGGATTGGCAAGCCGTGAAGAATAAACTCGCCGACATGAAAATAATAAATAGTAAGTGCTTCATATAAATTTTATTTTGTTCCAAAGTAGCTAATATTACTTAAACACACAAACCTGTTCGTGATCCCCCCCTCCATCCAAAATAGTCAGCAAATCATTATATTGAATGAAATACCGCACGATGTTTTATATTATACTTGCCCAACACACTAATTTTTAATATTTTAGTAAATACAAAAAGAACAGATTAAAAACCGCTGATTATGGGCTTTGATATTAGTTATCATCCGATTTCTGAAGAACAGATTAATACCTGGTATTTTGAAGTCATTACAAATCCAGAAAAAATAGAGGCACTAGCATCCGATCACCAAATTGACGACTTCTATAAAACCAAATATCAGGACACAATAAACGCTGGTCGAGAAACAGATCAAAATGATTATTTTGACAAAACACACGGTTTCTTTATTGCAGTTGTTCAAGGATTTTTTGAAACCTACTTTTATATCCGTGGCGGTGCATTATCATTCTCAGAAAATAATCAGTTAGATTCGTACTATAAAAAATGGGAAGAGTTTATCCCTTTGGAATCACTAACGAAAAAAGTTGAAAACAGGCTGGTTGAAAATTATTGCTCGGGTGTATATATTTCTGCTGATCAGGTCGTACGTTTATTGGAAGACTATCACAATAAAGTAGAGATTAAATCAGAACTGGATCAATTATTTTCCGAGGGTCGCATCACTGTTTTCCTAAAAGCGTTAAATTTTGCCAAAGAGCACGGATTGGGTTTATTGGAAGCGACTGAAGTAGTAGAACCTCAGCCTTTTGATTTGAATGAATCTAAAAGTTACTCCAATCTCTTTAACTGTGATAAAGAAGGGCCATTACTCTATCAAGCCGCAGCATTTGAACAGATCAAAGACATCGAACAACGCAATGGCCTTCCTGAAAATGAGGTCCTACACAATGTTAAAGTCGAGAAAGTGCATGTAGAGCCAGAGCATACAACGGCTGATACAGAGAAGACAGATGTCGTTGCCCAAAAGAAAAGTTTTTGGAAACGATTATTTGGTTAATATAAGCACAGCAGAGACCATGACCAAAACCCCTTTCATACTTTCACCTGACAATGAAATTGTCAGTTCGAGAATAGTAAATGCAGCAATAGACCTAGTCTTTGAAGCATGTGCCAATCCTTCTCATTTAGAAAATTGGTGGGGTCCAGCCGGATTTACCAATACATTCGAAGAATTTGACTTTAGGCCCGGTGGACGATGGAAGTTTATCATGCATGGCCCAGATAAAGGTAATTATCAAAATGAATGCATTTTTTCCGAAATAATTTACCCCAAATTAATTACCTGGGACAGACTGTCCAAACCGCTTTTCCGAATGGAGCTATCGCTGAGTGATATTGCTCCCGGTAAAACAAAATTCGGTTTTCGAATGATATTCAATACTACTGCGGAATGCAACAAAATCAAAAGCTTTGTCTTAGATAAAAATGAAGAAAACTTTGATCGGCTTGAACGTGAATTAAAAACAATCATTTAATTACATTCGCCTAATAATTTTATTTGCTGCTATGGACATCATACTTATTGTTATCGTTGCTTTATTTGCTGGATTGATTTATCTACTACGTTCTACAATAAAAAAACAGAATAAAAAGATATCTTCTGTTGGATATGCTGTTATTATTGGCTACATCCTGTCCTTAGCTATCTCTGGAGTTGGTCTATTAACCCATTCCAGTCAATATCATGAGGCCGTTGATCCCGTTGATGGCGCTTGTTACTTACCTTTTGGTGGAAAACATGCCTTATCATTGTTTATATATTTTGTTGCTTTCAATGTCGCCGTGATGGCTATTTGGATAAAAGGCCGAAAAATACCACCTATTCCTCTTGTCCTCGCCCTCATTATTTTGATGATAGGATCAATAATCAGTATCTTCGTATTGACGCAAGTAAGCTATCACGATACATCTACCCTAAGTATCTATGTCGGTAATGAAGGAACATTTTACTTTATTTTCACTCCTCTTTTCTGTTTCTGTTTTGGCATAGGCTTTATTTGGAAAATCATCCAGGAGGAGAGGGAAACATCGTTGCACAGAACTTATCGCAATCCCATACTGAACAAGATCAATATACTGCTTTCCTCCAAACTAGATTATCCGCTATGGGCGCTTATCCTGCTCGTTCCTGTCTTTCTCGTGGTGACCGCAATTCTTATTCTATTTGGTCAAGATAGCGATTCAATGGCCAAGGTATTCACAGAGACCACGACCTGGGCTTTCTCTCAAAAAATGCACCCTCCTATTTTAGATCACCGTGGACATTACCTTTGTACAGTGGCTGCCAAAGGGGGTCCAACAGTTGTAAAGCCACTACGCTTAGGTAAGCGACATGGAAATACGATCATTGTTAACCGTCAACTATTGGTAGCTAATGCTTTTGAAGAAATTTTAAGTGATCTATCTCCAGTCCTTCATCGTTATGTACGCTCTTTTTACGACAGGTACGGATATAATATCTCCACCAGAATCAACTCGGTCAGGGCATCAAATCTGACCTACATGATGATGAAACCACTGGAGTATATATTTCTTTTCTTTTTATATATGTTATATATAGAACCAGAGAAGAAAATCGCCAAACAATACGCTTAATCATTTTCGATTATTACACAATAATATCTCTTAAACAGACAATGCTGGGCTGTATTGGAGGGGTATGACATTTTTTTAATATGGATCAGACAAATTATTTTATTGTCCTCACCGGGGGACCCGGTGTAGGCAAAACCACACTACTTAACGAACTACAAAAGCAGGGGTATAGAACTGTACCGGAAGATGCACGTAGAATCATTAAAGAACAATTGGAGAGCAATGGTGATGGTTTACCCTGGAAAAACAAACAATACTATGCTTCATTGATGTTGACTTCGTCCACGAATAGTTTCCTTCATGAAATAAAAGAAAGCTCTGCAGATCCAGGCTATGTCTTTTTTGACCGTGGAATTCCTGATACACTGGCCTATATCGAAATGGAAAATCTAATTATCGAAGAGTCCCTGCTTGCCGAAGCCAAAGCACACCGCTATCATAAAAAGATATTTATCCTCCCCCCTTGGCAGGAAATTTATAAAACTGATAATGAGCGAAAACAGACTTGGGAAGAGTCCGAAGCCACATTCAATCAGATGAAAAGGATATATGAGCGGCTTGGATATGAGGTCATAGAAATACCTAAAACAACGGTCGAACAACGTTATCAATTTATACTTGAAGCGCTCAAATCAGCAGATCATTGATTTTTCATTAACTTTTAGTTGTTTTTATAAACTGGCGTTAAAAATTGATATTGCAATCCCAAGCGAAATACATTCAATCGAGCCGGCCCCGGGTTAGCTCCAATTAACCCATCGAGATAATCCTTTAAACCCCAAGAATAACCTGCAAAAACCGTATAACGATCATAATTGACATTAAACTGTAGTCGCGGACGGATATCTACATCAATTGCTTTACCTCTATCATGTGTAAAACTTGTTTTATTGCCACTCTTATCTTCAATACTTCCATTTTCTTTGATGCTCAAGGTCTTCGCTACATCAATACCGAATTGCAGATCCATTGTCATCGGTTCAAAATAAACGCGATAACCAACAAAGGGATTAAAATTCAAAAATTGTTGATTGAGTTTGGTCAGTCCGCGACTACCATTAGCGAATTCGCTGCCTTCTAGGTCAACCTTGGTCTGTAAACGTTCAAAAGCTCCCTCTACGCCTAAAAGAAAATTATTCGCAAAGACATAACGGTAATTCACTGCGCCACCCAAATTAATTCCATACTTTTTACCGTAAGGACTATTGGTATAATAATCCTGTTGACTAGAACCATTGAGGTTACTCTTGGCAGTGCTTCCAGATCCCGTAAAATTGGAAACGCCCGAAGTGATACCTACACGAAGTTCATGGGACTGTGAAAAAGCTGCAAATGGAACCGTACTAGCTATACATGCGATAAGTAAAAATCTCTTCATCATAAAAAAAGTAAAAACAAACTAAAATTAAGAAAATTTATGCGATTGAACTTACATTAGCATTTAATTTTTCGAAGAGATATTTTTCATTCCGTCGCCCAACATATAGCTACGAATTTAAGTGGGTAAATAAACAGCTATTTTTTCGATCTTTTCTATATTTATTGAACTACATCAATGGAATTGAATCAATTCGACTTTAATTTTGTTCTATAAGAAGCAATAGAGAAAATTGTATGAAATATATTTTAGAGAATCCCATCAGCGGTCATATCGGCCAACAAAAATATAAAACGACCATCTTATGGCGAAATGGTGAGCTTATTACAGATGAGCCTGAAAAACTTGGTGGAAAAGATCTCGGTCCGGATCCGTATACACTATTGATCTCTTCCCTCGTTTCCTGTACATTGGCAACCTTACGTATGTATATTGACAAAAAGGAACTTAACATCGATGAGATTCAGGTAACTGCCAATATGTATCTACGAATTGAGAAAGAGCAAGTGGTTACTTATTTTGACCGTGAAATTTCATTCGGGCAGGCTATTGAAGAAGACACTCTATTGCGTCTTCAACAAATTGCAGATGAATGTCCGATTTCTAAGATATTAAAGGGTAACGCCATCGTCAATACAACTATGAAAACCAACTCTTAGATGAAAAATTTAATCATTATTGTATTTGGAAAAAACGAAGAAATTCTCCAGACGTTAAAGCGGATTATAGAAAGTAATCATGGATGGCAGGCCATCATTCAACAAGATATGTCAACTTGTAAGGGTTACCTCTCAAACTATCCCAGTGATATCCTCTTGTTGAGCTCCGGTCTATCGACTCAGGAAGAGACAGAGATCACAGACTATCTATCGCATTTAGACCATCCTATTGGCTTAATAAAACATTATGGCGGTGGAAGCGGGCTTTTGAAAAATGAAATTTATAGCTTATTCCCCGATTTGATTCCCAACAAATAAACCCATAAGCATCCTTATTTGCCAATTTCCCAAAAGCAATGAATTTCGATTACAAAGCTTTTATTAAACTAGTTCAATGAAAATTAATCCCTCGTAGATTAATTTTGAACACATCAATACGAAGATCATGAATAGACAAAATTTTATAAAAAAGGGACTTTTAGGTTCTGGCATATTCGCAGCAAGCGCTGCCTCAGCACGTATTATGAAGAATGACATCGACGAAATAGAACCTTTGGAAGCTCTAGATGCCGATGCCGTCCATTACGATTCAGATCAATTGGAAAACCATAGTGTACTCCATAAAGCAACGAGCCGAGGGCATGCAAATCATGGTTGGTTGCAGAGTAATCATACCTTTAGTTTTGCAAATTACCATAATCCCGAACGCATGCATTTTGGTGTACTCCGTGTGCTTAATGATGATATTGTTGCAGCAGGCAGAGGCTTCGGATTACATCCGCACGATAATATGGAAATTATCAGTATTCCTTTAGAAGGGGACCTGGAACATGAAGATAGTATGGGGAATCAAGCCATTATTCGAAAAGGAGATATCCAAGTCATGAGTGCAGGAACGGGTATCATGCATAGTGAATACAATAAAAATAACGATCAGGCTGTTAAATTTTTACAGATCTGGGTCTATCCGAATAAACGCAATGTAGCACCTCGCTACGATCAGATTACCTTGGATAGATCGCAAAGACACAATAAGTTGCAGCAGATCCTCTCTCCAGATCCGTCAGACGAAGGCGTATGGATACATCAGGATGCCTGGTTCCATATGGGACATTTTGACAATGGTATCAGCACAAATTATAATATTAAACAAGCTGGAAATGGTGTTTATATTTTCGTCATCAGCGGAAGTATCAACGTTGAAGGACAAGAATTGGAAACAAGAGATGGCTTTGGAATCTGGGATGTTTCGGAAATTAAACTCACGGCGACCTCAGCAGATACCGAAATCCTTTTGATGGATCTCAACATGATATTAAACTAACGAAACATCATCTTGAAGCTACTATTCCCATTGATAATCAAGACATAGATTAGCTTCATAGCTTCCATTGTCGAACAAGTTCAGGGATAATGACCAGCAAAATTACAGTTTCACTGTTCGCATGATTTTACAAAAAGCGAGGGTATCCAAAACAGCTATTGGATACCCTCATTTTTGTTTGATTCTATTTGTATCCCCTATCGTCTCTTTTCAAAGATTCAATGTTCAGGGGTTTGCCTTTACTTTCTAAAAGCTTATTTGTTCATTGTATAAAATCTATTTTAAAAGCTTATCGAATTGAGTTTTTTATCAACTAAAATACCATCTACAGCCTTTAAATTGAAATTAACGTTACGTTTGGCTTTCAGCTTAATCTTAAACAGAATTTCAGAACCATTCAGTGTTTCCTTATTGCCCAAATTCACAAAAGTAGGATACAACGCTTTACTACCGTTTGTATGCAGACGGTCATTGGTGTAATTACTCATCTCTTTCAGCTGTAATGGATCTATTCCCACAAACTCAAAATCTCCTTGATTATAAGGCAATGCAAAGCTAAGTGCGTTGACCGCTTTAAGGTTTTCACCACTGACCGCTATTTCAACGATATCACCAGACTTCAAGGTAGTCTTGGAGGCTGTCAATTTCAGCTTACCAGCAACTTTCTCCTCTTTGGTTGGTTTCGCTCCACCCTCGATCATGACGGCAACATTTGAGATATCATAGGCATCAATCAGATTATTTTTATTGACGTCACCATTACTCACATAACCCTCAAAATCGCCGTCACCCATTCTTAATCCAGTATAATTGATATAAGAAGTCAAATCATTTTGATCGATCAGACGGTCATTATTGATATCACCCGGTAGATAGCTAGTAGATCCTGGCACCTTAAAGACATAGAGTTCCCGACCTGAGCCAAAACCTCCGACAGCATCTGTAACCGAAATCTTAATAAAACGAGCGACAGGGTGTTGGCTAAAATTAAATTGCTTCATTTCACCATCACGCTTCCAATCAAAGCTTCCAGCCTCAGACCATGTATCTTTGTCATTGCTGTAAAAGACTTTACCTTTTAAAATGATTCCGTTGCCACCGTCTGTGCGAGGAAGATACTCAAACTTATCCAGTTGATTGACTGATTTCAGATCTAGTGTCATGTCAAACGGAACAGCAGTTTGTCCCCATTTGGTATGCCACATATCCCCTTCATCATAGTTGAACAACTTATTGATGCCATTGCCACCTTGATTGTCCACCGAGGTCTCTGCTTTAATACCTTCGATCGCAAATTCTAACGGATTAGCTTTTGTTTTTGCTGTAAATGTACTCCAATCGGAAGCACCGGCTTTATTGACGGCCCTAATTTTAAAGGCATAATCCGTCTCAGCGTCTAAACCTTCAAAGAGCAATTGATTGTCTTTAATGGTAGAGTAGATCAGGTCATTGAAAGCAATCTCATAATAGTCCGCATTGGCAACCTTCTCCCAAGTTGGTGTTACAGTATAAGCTTGTATATTACTATCCGTTACTTTGGCTGTAGGAGCGGTCAGCGAAGCTGTCTGCGATAAATACTTATCAGCTGGCGTAAATTTGAAACCATCAACTTGTATTTCAATTGCTGTCGATGATACATCCTGTTTACCAATACGCACCAATACCATCGGATTTTTGATTAAGGCAACTTTCTCAAATTCCGATCCCTTTGTCGCAAATTGATTCAGATTAGGCTGTGCATCATAGAAATAGGCATTTTCTAAGCCATTAAACTCGGTTAGTGAATGAGCCTCTTGAAGTTTTACTCCTTTTTTGTTCACTTTAGCTGTTACCTTCTTTGGTGCCGCAGTTACATTGAAACGAACCTCAGTCGATTTCGCCTTTTCGAAGCCTTCAAATTCACCTTGTGATGGCGCTATTGTGAACAACACTTTATTGTCTTTATGTAGAGAAGAAATCTTTGTATTCACTCCTTTTCCGTAACGATAGGCCTCAGTTTTCCCATCATCATCATATTCCACGAAATCGGAATTCCCTGATGGATAAACTTCGTAAATACGTTGATCCTTTTTGATTTCCTGCACATTATTGTTAGGATTAGTGATTGGGATGATAGCACCATTTTTAACAAACACAGGTAGCTTCCAAATTGGCACATCAAAATTATTAATGATACGCCCACCTTTATACTTTTCACCTGTAAAATAATCGATCCACTCTCCATCTGGCAAGTAAATACCATTACGAATATCATTGCCCTTCTCATCTACACGTGTTTCCTGATAGATCGGTGCAACCAAAAAATTCGGTCCATACAGATATTGATACTGCGTTGCTTTACCAAGCGTATATTGATTTGCTTGCTCCAAAAACATCGCACGGATGATTGGCAAACCATCGACAGCCTGTTTAGCAATACTATAGCTATAAGGAACTAATTGTGATTTCAACTTTAGGTAGAGGCGGTTAATGGAAGTCGCGGGTTCACCCAGAGCATGTGGATACTTTTCATTGGATCCCCAACCGTCCATATTCAGTTCCATTGGCGTCCAGGTTTTCCACTGAAAGTCTCTAATGTTGACTTTGAAATTTTTACCTCCAAAAATACCATCCATGTCGGAAGTTATATTTGGCTGTCCAGAAAGTCCAGAACCGATATAGGTTGGGATATGGAATCGAATATATTCCCATACACCACCTGTCTGATCCCCTGACCAAATACCGGCATAACGTTGAGTCCCAGCCCAACCGTCTAATGAAATAATAAATGGTCGTGCATCGTTACCATAATAAGGCATCGTATGACCTACATCAGCAACACCATTTAGACCAAAGGAATAACCCGGGCCTACCCAAGCAACGTCTGTCTTTAATACCCGTACACCGGCATCGCGCACTTCCTTAACGATATCTCTTTGCAATAATGCACTAATGCTGTCTTTGGGATGTAAATCAGACTGTGTCCACAAACCGATTTCCACACCATTTCTACATGCGTAATTACCAAATTCTTTTAGATTATTAATATTACCATCCAATGTTTCGGTCTGACCATATCCAGCACCATAACCATCATTGGGTAGAATCCAGCCCAAAGGCATATCATGCGCTTTATAACGGTCTATCACTGCACGAGCTGAAAATTGGTAGTTACCTTTTTCACCATTTAATGATTCTTTTGTACCACCATTGTCTTTTTGGCTTTCTTTATAACGTTTACCATCTTCAAATAGAATCCCTTTTTCATCCTCTTTCCAAAAATCCCTATTATATGCATTTAAGTGACCTTCATATAAGCCAAATTTTGGAAGAAGAATAGGATTACCTGTTAGCTGGTAGAAATCATTCAACAGCGGTACAGTACCGTCATTAATCATAAAAAAGACATCCAGGTAATCTGTATCATGGGAGAGTTTAACTGTTCCTTTTGATTTTGTACCAAATGCATAATTTCCCTTTTTAAAGGTATGCCACATAAACCCATAGCCATTGGTTGACCAAAAGTAAGGTGTGGGTGATGCTACACCGCCATCGGTCCAGCTATTTTGGTTCTCAATTGCGATCGCTTTACCTTTATGGGAGAACCGTCCATTCTGAACACCCCCGCCAAAGAAGTACTCATCCTTATTTTCCTTTAATTCTAAGCTCACTTGTTTAGATTCGAAAGCGATGGGTTTTAAACTCTCTACGACGATTTTATTCGTGTTACGGTTTAGGATACTAAACTGTGATGTCTGTTTATCTATGGAGAATATGATGTCTTTGGTCCTTATTACAGCCTTACTACCATCATCCTTTACTTCCAAGTTATCCACTGCTTTCCGTGGCTGTTCGACAAGGATCTTCGCCTCAGGTTTTGCTTCCGGATCGCGGATTATTCCACCATGTATATCTTGAAACATCCTGAAAATATGATTTCCATAGAAATCCAATGTCAGCCTTTGGTTGTTGTCATATACAATCTCTACTGTTGTTGGGTTAATTTTCTGTACAGCAATAATTTTACTAACAGGAGTGGTCTGTTCTATGCGATAATATGCAACTGTGCTAGTCATCGCACTAACTCTATTCGTTTGAAAAATAAACGGAGAAGCCAATCCAACCAACAAACTAACTTGCGCTTTTGTACTCCAAAAAGATATCTTCATGTATATAATTTATAATATTGAATAGCACAATTGCTTTTCCATCGTTGAGATAGACAGCAAGATGCTGTTAAATTAACAGAACAATAATACAATAGTAAATCCAAGTAAAAAAGAGCCTGCGAAATGCAAACGATTGTCTAATAATAATGTTGCAGGAGTAAAGTGATTTTAGGATGTCTCTGTGGAAAAGGAAAATAGCAAAAGTCTGTAAACGAAAGAAGCCCTTGACTGTTTCCAGCAAGGGCTTCCGTGTAAAAAAAGGCACCGACCTACTCTCCCACCTGTTACGGCAATACCATCGGCTCTGGCGGGCTTGACTGCTCTGTTCGGAATGGGAAGAGGTAGACACCGCCGATATAGGCACCTAAAGATCTTGTATAGTATCAAGTTTTAGATAGCAGTATGTAGACTTTCATGTGAAAGTTTATACCCATCTTATAGCTTAAACCATAATGACATATATATTGAAAGATTAATTCAAAAATTAAAGAGGAAGACAACAGTGTCTGTCTGCTTGAGAAAGCTTCGGGCTATTAGTACCACTTGGCTTTGGTCTCTCAACCTTTACACCTATGGCCTATCAACGTAGTCATCTCCTACGACCCTATAAGGAAGTCTCATCTCGTGGCTAGTTTCGCACTTAGATGCTTTCAGCGCTTATCTATTCCAGACGTAGCTACCCTGCCGTACACCTGGCGGCATAACAGGTTCACCAGAGGTCTGTCCAACCCGGTCCTCTCGTACTAAGGTCAGATCCACTCAAACTTCCAACGCCCACAACAGATAGGGACCGAACTGTCTCGCGACGTTCTGAACCCAGCTCGCGTGCCACTTTAATGGGCGAACAGCCCAACCCTTGGGACCTTCTCCAGCCCCAGGATGTGACGAGCCGACATCGAGGTGCCAAACCTCCCCGTCGATATGAGCTCTTGGGGGAGATCAGCCTGTTATCCCCAGCGTACCTTTTATCCTTTGAGCGATGGCCCTTCCATACAGAACCACCGGATCACTATGTCCGTCTTTCGACCCTGTTCGACTTGTTGGTCTCACAGTCAAGCAAGCTTATGCCATTGCACTCCACGTACGGTTACCAAGCGTACTGAGCTTACCTTTGAAAGCCTCCGTTACCTTTTTGGAGGCGACCACCCCAGTCAAACTACCCACCAAACAATGTCCTCCTCATAAAGGAGTTAGAAACCGAATACAGAAAGGGCGGTATTTCAAGGTTGATTCCACGACTCCTGGCGAAGCCGCTTCAACATCTCCCGCCTATCCTACACATCCTGTACCCAATCTCAATGTTAAGCTATAGTGAAGGTGCATGGGGTCTTTCCGTCCCGTTGCGGGTAATCGGCGTCTTCACCGATACCACAATTTCACCGAGCTCATGGCTGAGACAGCGCCCAGATCGTTACACCATTCGTGCAGGTCGGAACTTACCCGACAAGGAATTTCGCTACCTTAGGACCGTTATAGTTACGGCCGCCGTTTACTGGGGCTTCGATTCAATGCTTCTCTTACGATGACATCCCCTCTTAACCTTCCAGCACCGGGCAGGTGTCAGGCCTTATACCTCATCTTGCGATTTTGCAAAGCCATATGTTTTTGTTAAACAGTCGCCTGGGCCTTTTCACTGCGGCTGCTCTTACGAGACAGCGCCCCTTCTCCCGAAGTTACAGGGCCATTTTGCCGAGTTCCTTAGCCATGACTCACTCGAGCACCTTAGGATTCTCTCCTCGACCACCTGTGTCGGTTTGCGGTACGGGTCTTCATAACCTGAAGCTTAGCGGGTTTTCTTGGAAGTCTGTTTACCTGCTCTATCAGCGCCACCGGAGCTTTGCTGTACTATTGGGGTTCAGCAGGGTCGGCGGATTTGCCTACCGTCCCTATACCTACGCCTTTCAACGAACTATTCCGTCAGTTCGCGGCAGTGTCACTACTCCGTCACCACATCGCAGTTATGAAGAGTACTGGAATATTAACCAGTTGTCCATCGGCTTGCCCCCTTCGGGTGCGCCTTAGGTCCCGACTGACCCTGATCCGATTAACGTTGATCAGGAAACCTTGGTCTTTCGGTGGGCGGGTTTCCCACCCGCCTTATCGTTACTTATGCCTACATTTGCTTTTCCATACGGTCCAACACCCATTACCAGATATCTTCGCCCCATATGGAATGCTCCCCTACCAGATGCATATCTTTCAATGCAAATCCATAGCTTCGGTACCGTTCTTGATGCCCGTTTATTATCCACGCCCGGCCGCTCGACTAGTGAGCTGTTACGCACTCTTTAAATGAATGGCTGCTTCCAAGCCAACATCCTAGCTGTCTGGGCAACCGGACCTCGTTAGTTCAACTTAGAACGAATTTGGGGACCTTAGCTGATGGTCTGGGTTCTTTCCCTCTCGGCCTTGGACCTTAGCACCCAAAGCCTCACTGCCGGCCATATTTAATAGCATTCGGAGTTCGTCTGGATTTGGTAGGATTTGACTCCCCCGCACCCAATCGGTAGCTCTACCTCTATTAAACTCGATGCCGACGCTGTTCCTAAAAACATTTCGGGGAGTACGAGCTATTTCCCAGTTTGATTGGCCTTTCACCCCTACCCTCAGGTCATCCGGAAACTTTTCAACGTTTATCGGTTCGGTCCTCCATTACATGTTACTGCAACTTCAACCTGCCCAAGGGTAGATCACAAGGTTTCGCGTCTACCTCATCTGACTATGCGCCCTATTAAGACTCGCTTTCGCTTCGGCTGCGTCCCTGAAGGACTTAACCTTGCCAGACAAGAGTAACTCGTAGGCTCATTATGCAAAAGGCACGCTGTCACAGAACTTGTCTGCTCCAACCGCTTGTAAGCACACGGTTTCAGGTTCTTTTCACTCCCCTGTTCGGGGTTCTTTTCACCTTTCCCTCACGGTACTGGTTCACTATCGGTCTCTCAGGAGTATTTAGCCTTACCAGATGGTGCTGGTGGATTCCCACAGGATTTCTCCGGTCCCGCGGTACTCAGGATACCACTATGCCAATATTCTTTACCTGTACGGGGCTCTCACCCTTATCGCGCAGTTTCCCACCTGCTTCCAGTTCATAGCATTGTACAATATCGTGGTCCTACAACCCCGACTATGCCGTAACATAATCGGTTTGGGCTCTTTCCCGTTCGCTCGCCACTACTTGGGAAATCATTGTTATTTTCTTCTCCTACGCCTACTTAGATGTTTCAGTTCAGCGCGTTCGCGTATCATACGACTATTCTTCAAATAGTCAGGTTGCCCCATTCGGAAATCTCTGGATCAAGTCGCATTTGCCAATCCCCAAAGCTTATCGCAGCTTATCACGTCCTTCTTCGCCTCTGAGAGCCTAGGCATCCCCCGTGTGCCCTTATTTACTTTCTTCACCGGCATAGCCTTTTGCTACTATGCGGCTGCTTGTGATATATATACCCGTATGCTACGTAAAGATTCGTTCGGCCTTCGACCGAGGGTCTCCTCCCTACATCAAACACATACCAGCATTGTCTCTATACTGTTGTCTTCTCTTGTAATTTTTTTTCTCTTTCAATATGTCAAAGAACTCTTTTTCCGGTTTATATGATATGTATCTGTGATGCATATCCCCGGAGACGTGGAGAATAACGGATTCGAACCGTTGACCCCCTGCGTGCAAGGCAGGTGCTCTAGCCAGCTGAGCTAATTCCCCTTTTTGTTAGACCTGAGATGTTAGACATTAGTCCTTAGATCCCTGTATGTCGCCATCCATTTGTCTAAATACTAGATACTAAATACTCATTACTACCTGGTAGTCCCGAGCAGATTTGAACTGCTGACCCCTACATTATCAGTGTAGTGCTCTAACCAACTGAGCTACGGGACTAGCTATTCTGTTCATCTCTTCTCTCAGGGACCGCTCCATTAGGGGCGGGCACTTTCTTCTGATGTTTTTTCTTCTTTTGCAATCATATGTAACGTGACGAGTACCGATCCGCGATACTCTAGAAAGGAGGTATTCCAGCCGCACCTTCCGGTACGGCTACCTTGTTACGACTTAGCCCCAATTATCGGTTTTACCCTAACACGCTCCTTGCGGTCACATGCTTTAGGTACCCCCAACTTTCATGGCTTGACGGGCGGTGTGTACAAGGCCCGGGAACGTATTCACCGCGTCATTGCTGATACGCGATTACTAGCGAATCCAACTTCATGGGGTCGAGTTGCAGACCCCAATCCGAACTGTGAATGGCTTTTAGAGATTAGCATCATATTGCTATGTAGCTGCCCGCTGTACCATCCATTGTAGCACGTGTGTAGCCCCGGACGTAAGGGCCATGATGACTTGACGTCGTCCCCACCTTCCTCGCTGTTTGCACAGGCAGTCTGTTTAGAGTCCCCACCATTACATGCTGGCAACTAAACATAGGGGTTGCGCTCGTTGCGGGACTTAACCCAACACCTCACGGCACGAGCTGACGACAGCCATGCAGCACCTAGTTTCGTGTCCCGAAGGACGAGACCGTCTCTGATCTCTTCACTAACTTTCAAGCCCGGGTAAGGTTCCTCGCGTATCATCGAATTAAACCACATGCTCCTCCGCTTGTGCGGGCCCCCGTCAATTCCTTTGAGTTTCACCCTTGCGGGCGTACTCCCCAGGTGGATAACTTAACGCTTTCGCTAAGACGCTGGCTGTCTATCGCCAACATCGAGTTATCATCGTTTAGGGCGTGGACTACCAGGGTATCTAATCCTGTTCGATCCCCACGCTTTCGTGCATCAGCGTCAATACCAGCTTAGTGAGCTGCCTTCGCAATCGGAGTTCTAAGACATATCTATGCATTTCACCGCTACTTGTCTTATTCCGCCCACTTCAAATGGATTCAAGCCCATCAGTATCAAAGGCACTGCGATGGTTGAGCCACCGTATTTCACCCCTGACTTAATAGGCCGCCTACGCACCCTTTAAACCCAATAAATCCGGATAACGCTCGGATCCTCCGTATTACCGCGGCTGCTGGCACGGAGTTAGCCGATCCTTATTCTTCCAGTACATTCAGCTCTCTACACGTAAAGAGGTTTATTCCTGGACAAAAGCAGTTTACAACCCATAGGGCAGTCATCCTGCACGCGGCATGGCTGGTTCAGGCTTCCGCCCATTGACCAATATTCCTTACTGCTGCCTCCCGTAGGAGTCTGGTCCGTGTCTCAGTACCAGTGTGGGGGATTCTCCTCTCAGAGCCCCTAGACATCGTCGCCTTGGTAGGCCGTTACCCTACCAACTAGCTAATGTCACGCGAGCCCATCTCTATCCTATAAATATTTAATAATCTCCCGATGCCGGAAAATTATATTATGCGGTCTTAATCTCTCTTTCGAGAGGCTATCCCCCTGATAGAGGTAGGTTGCTCACGCGTTACGCACCCGTGCGCCACTCTCACCAATGATAGCAAGCTACCACCGGATCCCGTCCGACTTGCATGTATTAGGCCTGCCGCTAGCGTTCATCCTGAGCCAGGATCAAACTCTCCATTGTAAAATGAAGTTTTTGATTCCAACTATTTACATAATCAGAATTCTTTTTTTATATCTCTGATCTTGGATCGAATTGAACTAATTCTTGAATTTGTTCATGACTTTCGTTTTGTCTACTCGTCACGCTTACATGATTGTGTTTTCTTAAAGAACTTCTCTCGCTTCAACTTCCGTATCCGCTATATTCCGATGGCATTGCGCCCTCTTTATCTTTTTATCTTTCCCTCCGTTTCCGTTAGGACTGCAAAGGTAGAAATCTTTTTTGAAATACCAAAAAACTTTTGAAGTTTTTTTCTTTTCTTTTTTTTCGATTTCCGCGCCTAACTCCCGTCAGACCCTTCTTTTTTTCAGTGGTATCCCCTTCCGGAGTAACCGTTCCTCCCTTGCGGAGTGGTGCAAAGATAGGGAGTTTACTAACAAACTTCCAAGCCTTTTGTTCTTATTTATTTCAATATATCTGTAACTCGCTGGGAACTTGGCGGATTGTTTTTGTAAAACAGCATCTCGGGGGGCGCCGGGGAGCAAAAATGGACAGTTATACGGGAAAATGCTGTGGAAAGGCCGCGGGAACGTGGACGGAGGAACCGGAGAATCCGGCACGGCAGTGGATACACTGGGCGCAGGGGTTATGGAAACGGTGGACTCATGGGGAAAAGTGTCCCGGAGCGAAACGGGACACTAAAAATAACAGTCGCGTCCGCAAGGGCTCCCTACCAACACGCCGCAGTAGGCACAGAAAGCCGGTATGCCCACAGCAGCGAACATCCCGGAAAGATAGACGACCAGAAAAAAAGCCGATGAACCGCAGCAGGCAGATCGGATCATGGACAGGCATAAAAACCGAGGCCGGAAACAGAACGCGGAGACTGCAGAAAGATAATGCAAAAGTGGAGTCTTCAAGGTTAGCAGAAATTCATCGTTTAGTTAGGGTTTGTTTAGGTTTAGTTTAGGTATTGGTTAGGTTTTGTTTAGCTAAAACCTAACCAATACCTAACTGTACCCTAACTTAATAGTAGGTTATTGCTACTTTAATATTTGACTTATACCTAAAAAATACCAAAATTGGTATCCCTAAAAGCAAAAGCATCCTGCTTCCGGGCTCTGTTCGCACCTTCCTGTTATCTCGCTCGGCTTTTCTCTACCGTTTATCCATCCATTACCTTTCGTTTGTATAGGGGATGGATAGAGAATCTATAGGAAAATCCCGAGCATCGGCGAACAAGGTATGGCCAAAGCGCGATACAGATACCACATGTTGCCCAACAGCAGCAAAAGAACTTCACCCTTTTTCGGGAACGGGACAAAATATACTAAACACGCGAGCTCACTATTGGAATCGCTGTTTTTCGGAAAAGCAATAGAAAAAAAATACAAATTAAGCCGTACATTAGTAAAGGATAAATGATCATTAACAGGAATATTTAATACCTGCATTAGTTTTGAACGAACTTTTCAAAATATATCAAGTCGATGCGAAAGAAGCACTACGCATCCAAGAGTCGAAAAATGAAATGCACCAACATGATTTCGAAGAACTGATTATTGGTGTAAAGGGACAGTTAGAACATTTCATCGATTTTAAAGCACAAACATACAGTGCTCCCTTTGTCAGCTTTGTAGCGCAAGGTAAAAATCATCGTGTGAAACCGCTTCTCCAAGATAATAATATTGATTTTTGGGTTATCCGATTTAAAAGCGAATTCATCCCCGAAACCACCTTCCAACTTTATGCGCATTTTCATGAAAATGCGACATTGACTTTTTTCCAGCCAACTTGTTTTTCCAGATTGGTCATCCTGTGCCAAATGATCCAACAGGAAACACAACAATCTTTAGTAGACTATGCCGTTATTAAGCATTTGTTGAGTACAATTTTTATTATGATCGAGTCGGAACGAAAAAAACAATTTCCGGATACCCAACAACAATTGAAAAACCAGAGCACAACGTTCACCAGCTTTCTAGCTATATTAGAAGAGAATTATCGTCGACCAGAGGGTGTTAATTATTACGCAGAAAAACTTTTTATGTCTGCACGGAATTTAAACTTGATCTGCCAAAGCATATTGCAACAAAGCGTATCGGAGATAATCGAAACAAGAAAACTGATAGAAGCCAAAAATCTATTGTTAACAACCAATAAGACGATTTCGGAAATAGGTTTCGAATTAGGCTATCAGGAAAAATCTTATTTTACCAACGTTTTCAAAAAGAAAGCCGGAATGACGCCATCTGAATTTAGAAATGAAATACAGAAGTTGATTTCCGAATAATACAACAGATTGACTAAAAAACAATACCTCCCTCCGTCCTACGCTACTTAATTTTGTAATAACAATTAACGCTATTAGGAATATTCAAATGCGTAGAAAGGATTTTATAAAAATTATGGCAACATTACCCTTATCAGGCATAGCTAGTCCCGCAAGTTCATTACGTAAATTGTCTACTGAGCTTACTGCGACAGACAAATTTCCAGCTCTTTTTTTAGGCCATGGAAGTCCCATGAATGCTATTGAAGACAATGAGTTTGTTCAAGGATTCAGAAAAATAGGACAAACATTCGAGAAGCCCAAAGCAATCCTCGTCATCTCGGCACATTGGGAGACACGTGGAACATTTGTTACCGCTATGGAGCATCCGGCTACAATCCATGACTTTGGCGGTTTCCCCCAGGCTTTGTTTGACGTACAATATCCTGCGCCCGGAAGCCCCTCGTTAGCTCATGAAACACAGCGTATCGTCACGAAAACCGAAGTACATCTTGACGATAAATGGGGATTGGATCACGGTTCCTGGTCTGTTGTCAAACATTTATACCCCAATGCTGATGTCCCCATTATTCAGATGAGTATTGACTACACCCAACCAGCTTCCTATCATTATGAAATTGCGCAGCAGCTGGCTGAGCTCCGGAAAAAAGGAGTATTGATTATCGGAAGCGGCAATATGGTCCACAATCTCAGCATGGTTGCCTGGGATAAACTCAACACAACCGGATACGCCTACGAATGGGCCAGCATTGCAAATGATAAAATGAAAAAGTTTATTCAAGACGGCAACCATCAGGCTTTAATTGATTTCAGGCAACAGGGCAAGGAGTTTGACCTAGCAATCCCCACACCGGAACACTATCTTCCTTTAATTTATACACTGGCTTTACAGGAAAGAAATGAAGACTTATTTTTGTTCAATGACAATTCTGTAGCAGGCTCACTCACTATGACTTCATTAAAGATCGGTTAGTCAAAAAATATGATGAAATAAGATTCCACCCCAGCCTATCCGAAGACTATTATCAACAGTCTGGGGTGATTTCTTATGGATGTTTTGATGACAGCAGTGAGATAAGTACATTTGTTTTATTGAACGCATACTATCTTAGTTTAAATCATGGCATCAAAACCTGTTATCGAAATTGAATACTGTCCGAAATGCAATTGGATGTTGCGTGCAGCTTATATGTCCCAAGAGATTTTGAGCTCATTCACGGAAGATATCCACGGCGTCCTGATTATTCCAAGTGAAATTGCCGGCCGTTATACCATACGCATAGATGGTCAAGAAATCTTTGACCGAAAAAGAGCAGGCCGATTTCCCGAAATAAAGGAATTAAAGCAACTGATCCGGGATATTGTCGCCCCTGAAAAATCATTGGGACATTCGGATAAAACTTCTTAAAAAACTCGTTCAATTTAGCATAAATCGGATTTTATAAACTTCTTCTTCTTAGCAACTTTGTATAAACTAAATGGACAATCATGACTATTCAACAAGAAGTAGATTTTCAACGTATCGCCAAGGCAATACATTTCTTACAAGAAAATTTCAGAACTCAACCCACACTGGGACAGATCGCTTCTCATGTCTACATGAGTGAAGCTCATTTCCAACGGATGTTTACCTCCTGGGCAGGCACAAGCCCAAAGAAGTTCTTGCAATATATAAGTTTAAATCACGCCAAATCACTATTGAAGGAAAACAATATTGCAGAAACGACTTTTCAGCTGGGTCTTTCAAGTAGCAGCAGATTACATGAACTGTTTATCAATATCGAAGGGATGACACCTGCTGAGTACAAGAATGAAGGTGCCAATCTGCTCATTTCATACTATTATTATGAAACACTTTTTGGCCCCATCATTATCGCCTCTACTTCAAAAGGCATCTGTCATATTGCTTATGAAGAAGATAAAGAATCTGCGTTCGAAACGCTTCAAAAGCGCTTCCCAAACGCAAAATACATACTGCGGCAGGATGTAATGCATGAAAATGCACTAAAAGCATTAAATCCACAGGATAATGATATCGGTCAGGTGAAATTGCATCTCAAAGGAACAGAATTTCAGTTGAAGGTATGGGAAGCACTGTTAAAAATTCCCATGGGTAATTTAAGCACTTATGGTTCGATTGCTTCTCAAATTGGAAATCCCAAGGCTTCACGTGCAGTAGGCACAGCCATTGGCAGTAACCCTATTGCTTATCTAATTCCCTGCCATCGGGTTATCCAAAACAGTGGCATATTTGGTGGTTATCGTTGGGATCCGATAAGAAAGACAGCGATTATCGGCTGGGAGAGCCTCCACACTGCAATATAAGTCAACAAAATAGTAAGGATAACATGGAACTTTTCGACAATCTTTTTGATGGAAACAAAAATATACTTCCCTATGACGGGACAGTCAATTACTATGGCAAAATACTAGATCCGCAACAAGCGAATCACTATTTTAACCAGTTGATGAATTCCATCGAATGGGTAAACGATCGTGCGATTATTTTCGGAAACGAAATTATCACTAAACGCAAAGTTGCCTGGTATGGGGATCAGGCTTTTGAATATAGCTATTCCAATACCACCAAAAGAGCTCTCCCCTGGACAAAAGAACTACTCGAGCTAAAAACACTTGCTGAATTAAAAACACAGGAAACTTATAATTCTTGTTTATTGAATCTATATCACAATGGTGATGAAGGTATGGCCTGGCATAGTGACGGAGAAAAAGACCTAAAGAAAAATGGCGCAATTGCTTCTTTAAGTTTTGGAGCCGAAAGAAAGTTTGCATTCAAGCACAAAACGACAAAAGAAAAAGTAGATCTTATTTTGGGAAATGGTAGTCTCTTAGTTATGAAGGATCTTACACAGACGTATTGGTTACACCGTCTCCCTCCTACGAAGAAGGTATTTATGCCTCGTGTGAATTTGACCTTCAGAACTATTGACAATTTTCAATAACATGGACAATTGATTCGTCAAGCTGATTATTTTAAAGTTACCCATCCATATAGGAAAGGATAATCAGCACTGAAATCATCAGCAGCAAAGACATCAACTTTATGTTGGGAGCTGACCTAAGTGCATAACAATTTCATTTTCAGAGAATGTTCAGTTATAAATTTGACAGGAATTGTGTCAATCTCTCAATAAGAAGGAGATTGACACAAATAACGTTGTTACTTTACAGCTTCCCAATCATTGTCTTTGGCGGTGTAATCCATAAAAACGCCACCATCCAGCGTAATTTTTTTCACTTTCTTTGAAGATGACCAACTGATCGTTGCCTGTTTTTCATTCTGTTGCCAAATTGCAGGTGTTTGATGTTTTGTCTCCAAAGTGCCGTCTGTATAGGTAATCAAGACGTCAAAAGGCACCGCAAATCCACCTACGTTTGTGATCGACAAGGTATTTTTATTGCCAGACTGCTTAAAGCTATCCGCCTTTAAATCAATGTAATTATTGGTAAAATACCAGTTCTTCCAAAACCAATTTAAATTCTGACCAGCTCCAGCATTGATACTATAAAAGAAATCCCACGGCGTAGGGTGTTTACCATGCCAATGGTCCATATAATGATGTAAGGCTTTTTTGAAAACCGCATCACCTAAATAATCCCGTAGCGCGATATACGATAAGGCAGCTTTGATATAGGCATTATTTCCGTAACCCAGACCATTTAACTGTGAAGTCATCGTAATCAAAGGCTGATCCTCTTCTGTGGATGGGTCGAAGATATATCGTTTCACGCGTGACTCTTTGAAAAGCTCCTTATTCTTTTCGGCTCCGATCTCCGCATTACCAATCCAAAATTCAAGCGCTGTAGCCCAGCCTTCATCCATATAACCATATCGGGTCTCATTGATCCCCATGTAAAAAGGGAAATAGGTATGTGCGATCTCATGATCTGCTGTTTGTCGGGCGTCAACAAAATTGTCGGGCACACTCGAATCATTGATCATCATCGGGTATTCCATATCCGCAAATCCCTGTACTGCTGTCATTGTCGGATAAGGGTAGGTTACACCGGGCCAATTTTTGGAAAACCAGTCGATACAGTATTGCTGCCAGCCAATATATTGCTCAAAATCGGGTGTACCAGCAACATAACTGGATTGTACACTGACCCGTTTGGTTCCTAAGTCCACACTGCCGGCATCCCAAATATAATTGTCGCTCACACTGAAACAAAAATCAGGAACATAGGTCGCTTTAAACTTCCACTTGTTCCATTCTTGCTGCGCGGTGACCTTACCCGCCTTCATCTCAGAGGCTGTAGCAACATGGATAGGCTCATCACTTTTTTTCGATTGCTCGAAGCGTTCCAAAATAGGCTTTTGTAATACTTCTGCCGCATTCTGAAGCTCGCCTGTGGCCCAGACAACAAAATTTTTGGGTACAGCAATCTCAAACAGATAATCATTGAAACCATTATAGAACTCCTGTCTACCGTTATGCTCCAAAACATCCCAGCCATTGTAATCATCATAAACAGATACACGTGGATAGGAATAAGCACAATAGAAAGTAGATGCATTGAGCATGCCATCGCGGTCGCTCTCAACCGATAACGGATACTCCCAGCTAATCTCTAGGGTTGCCACCGTCCCGGGAAGAATTTTCTGCCCAAAATCACCGAGTTTGACTGTTCCCCAATCCTTGCTGTTTACTTCGTAAACCTGTCCGTTGAGCTTAAAGGATTTTATCTTTAACCCGGATGTCAAATAGTCGTCCGAAGCATAGTTAGCACGCGCAGCATTGGGTTTGTGGACATTGTTCACAAATCGGATCGCCAATTGCTTCAATGTATCAAGGCTATTATTGCTGTATAAAATGGTTTCATTTCCGCGGACGGTCTTCGCGATAGGATCCAACTGTACCTTGACATCATATTTCCCAAAGTTTTGCCAGTAATTTTTACCAGGCACACCGGTTGTGGTCCGCGTGCCTTTTTCAATGGCTTGTTTAATATTCCTGGGTGTATAGAGTTCCTGTGCTTGCGCAAAACCTGTTAACAACAGTAGGGCCAAACCGCAGCTATATATATTCTGTCTGATCATATCTCCGAATTAAATAATCAAAACTAAGATAAATTTCCCCTTACTTCCAAGTTTAATTAACCGATTCTCCCGTAACACTAAAAATTGCTCCACGCGCACAGTTATCATATAGCCCCTAGACGGTTCAAGCAGACAAATAGTTTTTCACGGTGATTCGCTCGGGCCAATAGCAGTGCTTTATGGAATTGGCTTTTATCCTTTTAGAAAACATTTTAATATTTTTGACGTTTAGATCTAAGATAAACCCCAAGGTATGCAGCAATTTTTACGTCATCGTTATTTATTCACTTTCATTTTTTTACTACCCTGCTTTCTGCTGATACCCAATAGGCTTGTGGCTCAATCTGAAACTGAGATAGATTCGGCTTCCGTCTATAAAAAGCAACGTGATTCGATTCTGGCGAGCCAATATGATATCTCGGACTTGATCGGCCGGATTATTCACCCCAAACGTAAAAAGGAAAAATCCAGCAAACGTTCTCCGATTACCTTAATGCCAAACATTGCCTATAATCCGACGATTGGTGGACAGATTGGTGTCAAGGCTGTTGCGGGAAAAGTTCTGGGTGATCCCAAAACAACCACCATGTCAATCGCAGCAACTTCAGCCTCTATTACGACCAAAAACATCATGGTTTTCTATATTAGCCACAATGTATTTACCCCTAACAATAAACTGAATTTTCAAGGAGCTTTTGCATTGGTCAAAATGGTTGCCCTAGACGCAGGTTTGGGTATGACCGCACCGGGGAAATGGAATAATGAAGAAGAGGAAATACTTGCTAATCCCGAACATAAAAAATATGGTGCCAAATACAATGCCTTTACTTTTAACGAAAAGGTCTATAAAAAGGTGTCCGACGGATTGTTTTTAGGAGCTGGACTAGCCTTCGACCTGCGCCGGAAGATTACGAGCAGTGGCCCCAATGGAAATGTTACCCCAAATACCATTTATACCGAAAAACATGGTTTTGCTCCAGATAGCTACAATTCTAATGGCCTCCTATTGAATATGCAGTACACTACGCGGGATAATCCCAATAGACCCTACAAGGGGATCTATTCAGACATTGGCCTACGTTGGAATACCAAATTATTGGGCAGCAGTAAAAGTGCCGTCCAGCTCACGACCGACTTTCGGAAATACTTTAGTTTATCACAGTCAGATCCAGCACATGTGCTTGCTTTTTGGTATTGGGGTTCTTATAAACTTGGTGGTGTCCTCCCCTACTTCGACCTCCCTGGTACAGGAAGAGATGCCGCTGTAAGGACAGGTCGCGGGTATACAATTGGTTATTTCAAGGGACCTTCTTTTGCTTATGCTGAAACAGAATACCGCTTTCCAATTTTAAAAAATCGCTTTTTGAGTGGTGCTGCATTTTTTAATCTCCAAAGTGCAAGTGATGAATTGGGCACAAAACTTTTTGAAAGATGGCAACCAGGCGGTGGTGCGGGATTACGCGTTCTGTTTAACAAGGCCACCCGAACAAACCTCTGTCTGGACTATGCTATAGGAAAATATGGGTCTCGTGGATTCTTTCTTGGATTGAACGAAGCATTTTAATTTATCGAAAGCGGCAAGACTTCTTTTCTATAAAATCATTAAATTAGCCGATATTGTGACTTCGTCTAAAATCCAATAGACGGAGTCCCCCATTGAAGATAAATACACATGAATTTACAGACAATTTTTCTATACCTTTTGCTTTTTGGATTTGCTTCCTGTCAGCAAACATCAAAATCTAATCCTCAGACTATTCCGACAAAAGACAGTACGGTCAATAACCAAAGTCAGCAGGTGGCTGAAAATCCCCATGCAGTGAAACCTCTGCTTGATACGTCTACCTATACTAATCCACGGTCCAATGAATTGGCCAATCAGCAACGACAACAGCTCGTCAAATTAGCTGATGAAGGGCTCTTTGGAAAATTACATCTAAAACTGCAAGCAGACCTTACCGAAGATCAAAAGAATTATTTCGAGACCCATACAAACCTCAATATATTGGCTCATACAAGAGGGGATATTTTTGGAAATAAAGGGAACGATTTTGCCTATGTTGTGTATGATAAAGAAAAATATCAAATTGAAATACTTCTTTTCGATCAGAAAAATAAACTCTTTAAAACACTGTATCGGGACGTACAAGTATCCAATTTGCTGCGTCAATCCGATTGTTACTATGCCAATGGAACAGTAGATTATAGTATTGGCGCAGAATTGATTTATCAAGAGGATTATATCCGTTCAAGTCAATCAAATTATTTGATTGATGAAAATGCATTCTCGATTGACAATATTTCAACCAATAATATCTTTGATCTAAAACGGGGCTGCTTAAGTAAGGATTTCCCGGCGAATGCGATGGCCAATACCCTGTGCATACCGACGAGCTCGGTATATGCCAATTATCAATGCTTGAAATATAATAGGACCAAAGCAGTTTTTGAAATTTACTTTAGCCAAGAATTTGCGGACTAGGCCAACCTAACCATTAACAATGAAAAGAAATTACCTACTTGCCGCAATTTGTCTATGTGGTAAATTATATGCCCAAACAACTGACAGCATCAACAATAGACTTGAACAGGTCGAAATTAAAGCTTATTTTAATAAACAACCCTTACTACGGCTTACATCATCAGCGGCCGTATTAAGTCAGCAGCGGATTCAATCTCAGCAATCGCCGGCACTTGTCGCTGTCATGAATACGGTACCCGGACTACGCATGGAAGAACGCTCTCCCGGAAGCTATCGCTTGGCATTACGGGGTAGCATGCTCCGTTCTCCGTTCGGTGTCCGTAATGTAAAGATCTATCTGGATGACTTTCCGCTCACAGATGCTGGAGGAAACACCTACCTCAATCTGATTGATCCTTACACAATAGACCAGATCAATATTTTGAAAGGACCTGATGGTTCTATTTATGGTGCCAATTCTGGCGGTGTAATCTCACTCTACAGCAAGGGTTTTAATACCCTGACCAAACCCGAAGTCAATTTACAGCTAACGGGTGGTTCATATGGATTATTTCAGCAGCAGCTCAATGCTGTGCTTCCAATCAATCAGACGCAGCAATTGGCGATCAATCAAAGCTGGACACGCAGTGACGGTTATCGACAACATTCATCTTTGAACAGGAAAACCATCCAGTTGAACTATAATTGGCAATATGCAAAGCATTCTGAACTCAAATTCACTGGGTTTTATGCTGACTTGGGATATCAAACTCCCGGAGGTCTTACTGCTGCACAAATGGAGAGCGATCGCCGGCAATCCCGACCCAAAGGTGGCCCGAATCCAAGTGCAACGGAACAAAAAGCAGCAATCTATGATAAAACTTTTTTTGGCGGCGTGAGCAACCAAACGAGTATCAGTTCTAAATTAACCCTGTTTGCCAATGTATTCGGTTCGTCCAACCAGATCAAAAACCCCTTTATCACCAATTATGAAAAAAGGGATGAAAAAAACTTGGGAACACGGCTCTATTTATCCTATGTTGATCAGCTTAGCAAAAACTTAAAGTATGAACTCCAAGTTGGTTTAGAGGCTCAAAAAGGTTGGTACGATATAGACAATTATGATAATAATCAAGGGCAGGCTGGTAATCCACAAGCCAAAGATAAGCTGGAAAATAGTCAACAGTCATTCTTTGCACGCACTCAGCTAGCTTGGTTGGAACGTCTTCAAGTCGAACTATCCATTGGACTCAATGAAAATAAAATCGCTTATCAACAACGTTATCCAGTTGCACAAGAGAATAAAGCAGCTATCAATTTTGGTAATACCTGGATGCCACGAGCCGCCCTCTCCTATTTGGCGATGCCAACACTAGCAGTCCGGGCTTCTATTTCAAAAGGGTTTTCAGCTCCGACAATTGCTGAAGTGCGCTCATCTGACAATATGATCAATAAGGACCTAAGGCCTGAGACTGGTACCAACCATGAATTCGGCGTTCGATGGCACCTGTGGAATCGTCGTGTGATATTAGATGCAGCAGCATATACCTATCAAATGGATGATGCCATTATTCGGCAAGTACGCGAATCTGGAGCAGAATATTTTCAGAATGCAGGAAAAATAGATCAGAAAGGAATTGAAGCTTCTATATTTGCCTATTTGTTAACACCAAGGTCAGCCGGACTGATCCGTAGTTTACAGGTCGGAAGCAATTTTTCATTAAATGACTATTCTTTCAAAAACTATCAGATTGGGGATAAAAATTACAGTGGCAACAAATTAACCGCTGTCCCAAAAACAGTTTGGGTAAATACCTTAAATGTTCTTTTCCCTTATCAACTTCATTTGGATCTACTTTCCAATTTAACCGCTGCCATACCATTGGATGACGCTAATACCGTTTATGCAAAACGTTACCATCTTTTACAAGGCAAAATATCCTGGAGCAAAGCTATAGGCCATGGACATAAAGTCAGTATTTTTGCTGGTGCCGACAATCTGTTGAACCAAAGATATAGCCTTGGCAATGACATCAATGCTTTCGGTGGTCGGTATTTCAATCCAGCCCCATTGCGAAATTATTATGGTGGCATGAATCTTAATTTTTAATATACTCCGTATGGATTTCCATCAACATACATTGACAACAATAGATTTCGGCACAGTAAGCCGTTACTCTTATTTTCCCTGGATGGATACCACCTTGGCAAATATCCAAATCAATGTCCTGGAGATGGAATTCAATCAAGCTACCTTTCACGTGGTCGAGAGCTATACGAATTTTCAGGTGATGGTTATTTACAAATCGCCTGTAACTTCACTTTTCTGCAACTGTGCGCAGAAAGGCTTTTGTACTCACCAGAAGGCGGCCTTAACTAAACTATTCGGCCAAGAAAATTGGTTATCTTTTTTCGACTTCAACCGTTATCGAAATCTACTAAAAAAGGCCGCTGTTCAGTATGGTTTAGAAAATGAGCAAGCGCTGGAAACCTATTTTTCGGCACAAGTTAAAGATGGAGATCTACAATTCGTCTTAAAAGACAAACACTTGACCTCCATAGATGATTTTGATCTACTGGAACCAAATGCAAGTCCCTCTAAACCTTCAAGTGAACAGCAGCATAGTTTTATTGTACTAACCCGCAATCGCTATTATAAGCAATTACAAGTCTTGTTATGCCAAGCGCCACATTCGAAATCGGGTATGCCTAAAAACCCTATTTCCGTCATCGAAAGTCAAACCCGTATCTGGCAAACTGATTCCATCGAAGAAACCCAGTTTTTTGCAGCGATCTACCAGCTTGCCCAACCTTTGCAACAAGCGGATGTCGCTATTGAACGCAGTTTGCGTGCTATTGCCAAAAATCCGCTGGTCCTGAATTTCTACCTCCACGATTATGAAAAAGCAGAAAATATAACGGCTACTTCGTTATTTCCGATTCAGATCAGTTTGAACAAGGGAGAGATTAAATTGTTAGTCGAGCAAAATGACGCATTCTATATTATAAAAGGGGAATTATCCATTCACGGTATCGCTTACGAGCTACAGGATCTGAGCATTCTGTTTGACCACTTTATCTTGATAAAAAAGCACCTCTACCTTGTTGAAAATAAACTTCACCTCAAGCTGATTCGCTTATTTGGAAACAAAGGAAATCAACTGCGCATACACCGCAACAAGTTTAAAGAGTTTAACGAGCTATTCCTAGAACCCCTCGCCAATTCAGTCGTGTTAAATTTCAAGGATATCCCCAAGGCCAGCAAACCACAGTTGAAGGAAAATCTCTACTATCAGGATATGCAAGCACTCCTTTTCATTGAGGAATCGGAAGACTTTGTCAACATTATACCTGTCATGCGTTATGGCGATGTTGAAGTGCCAATTTTGAGTAAAAGGAGCATTTTTGGAACTGATGCAAAAGGATCCCAATTTTTGGTCGAACGAAAAAAAGAAATAGAAACCAGAGTGATCTCACTGCTGCTCAAGCAGCATACTTATTTTCAGGAGCAATTGGATGATGATAGTTTTCAGCATCTCTATTTGCACCGCAAATATTTTCTGGATAAAGACTGGTTTTTGAATGCCTTCGATGAGTGGCATAATCAGGGTATCCAGATTATTGGGTTCAATACTTTGAGAGGAAATAAGCTAAGCCGTTTTAAAGGCAAAATACAAATTGAGGTATTAAGTGGACAAAATTGGTTTAATGCCAATATACAAGTCAAATTTGGTCCTAAAAGTGTTTCGCTGAAGAAACTTGAAAAAGCTGTTCGCAATCGTTCTCAATTTATCAATCTGGATGATGGTACGCTTGGTATTTTACCCGAGGAATGGCTGGAAAAATTTGAGGCCTATTTTAATGCAGCTGAAATCATCGAGGATGAACTTATTCAGATTCCCAAATATAAGTTTAGCGAAATCGACCTGCTTTTTGACAAAAAAGAGCTCGATCAGGAAGTATCAGCCGAGGTTAGCTATTTAAAAAATCAGCTTTCCTCTTTAGCAACATGCCCACCAGTAGAATTACCCGATATTTTTGTTGGAGATTTACGTACCTATCAGTTGCAAGGGCTGCAATGGCTCAACTTTTTGGACCAGTTAAATTTCGGAGCCTGCCTGGCTGATGATATGGGGTTGGGGAAAACTGTCCAAATCCTTGCCTTTCTGGCGACTCAAAAAGCAAAGGGTATATCCGCTCCGACACTGTTGGTTCTTCCGACCACACTGATTTTTAATTGGAAGCATGAAATTCAGCAATTCTTGCCATCTTTTAACATATTGATCCTCGAAGGACCAAACCGAAGCGATATAACTGACCAGTTTGAAGAACTGGATATCGTGCTTATTTCTTACCATAATCTACTGACCGACATCAATAGATTAAAAAAGTTGACATTCAACTATGTCGTACTCGATGAATCTCAACACATAAAAAATCCGGATTCACAACGGTACAAAGCAGTAAATCTATTGCAATCGAGAAACCGTATTATTCTTACAGGAACACCTATCGAGAATAACACAATGGATTTATTTGCACAGCTCTCGTTTACCGTTCCGGGCTTATTGGGCAATAAAAAGTATTTTAAAGACGTCTATACGACACCAATTGATGCTTTTCACGATCGCAAAAGAAAAAGGATACTGAAGGAAAAAATCAAGCCATTTATCCTCAGGAGAACAAAACAGGATGTATTGGATGATCTTCCCGTAAAAAATGAATTGGTACTCTATTGTGAAATGAAAACTGCGCAGCGTCGGATCTACGATCTCTATGAAAAGGAATTCCGTGAGTTTATTTCTGCTAAAGATGGGGATGAAATCAAGAAAAGTCCCATGCATGTTCTTAAAGGTTTGACCAAATTGCGTCAGATCTGCAATTCCAGTAAATTGCTTCAAAGTGAAGACCTGACATCTGCGGAAGATTCGGCAAAGATCGAAATGCTAGTGGAACAAATCCAACACAAAAAAGATCAACATAAAATCATCGTCTTCTCGCAATTTGTCAGCATGTTGCGACTGATTAAAGAAGCATTGGATAAGAATGGAATCCTCTCGCTTACATTGACCGGTCAGTCCAGAAACCGGGGACAGCTGGTCAGCGATTTCCAAACGGATCAAAATATCCATGTTTTTCTCATTAGCCTTAAAGCTGGCGGGACGGGTCTTAATCTCACAGCAGCAGATGTAGTCTATCTGGTCGATCCATGGTGGAATCCAGCCGTTGAACAACAGGCGATCGACCGTATCTATCGTATTGGCCAACGAAAGAATGTTACTGCCGTTCGTCTGATCAGTCCAAATACGGTTGAGGATAAAATTCAGACGCTACAACAGCATAAAAAAGAAATCAGCAGCACCATTCTTGAAGATGGTGGAAGTTTAAACGCTTTCTACCTCGATAAGGAATATCTATTGAAAATATTACGGTAGAAATTATTGATTATACATAAAAAGGGGCATGCATGGATGCCCCTTTTTATGTATAATGTACTATTAAATGCTATTTTTTATCAGAAATATAGGTTTTATTACCATTTCCATTGATGTAATATTTACCTCCTTTTGGACCTAGATAAACTGTATGACCGTTATATTTTTCGCTGGTTGCCTTATCGGCTGTTGCTACTGCGTCTTTTTTAACTGCAGACACCTGTTTTTGAGCTTTAGTAACGTCCTTCTTTACAGCTTTCTCTTTGGTTTCTACTTGAGCAGTTTTTGTCTCAGCAGCTTTCGTAGCTTCCTTCTTTACGGCTTTCTCTTTCGTTTCCACCTGAGCAGCTTTGGTTTCAGTAGCTTTTTTTGCTTGAGTAGATTTCTCTTTGGCTACTGCATCTTTCTTTTCCAACGCTTTCGCGGGGGCAGCTTTCGCTTTCGTTTCGGTCCCGGAGGCCTTAGTCTTTACCTCTTTTACTTTTTGTTCTGTTTTTTTTGCTTCTTTCTCCATTTTCTTAGGAGCAGTTTGCGCATAGGATTGTCCCAATCCAAATGTTGCGATCAGAGCTAATGCAGCTGTGATTTTTTTGAAACGATTTATTGATTTCATAACCCAATTGTTATTTAAATAATTATAGGTAAAAGTACAATACAAATGCCAAAATTTCTTTACAATATTTTTTTTAACAAAGCTTTAACTTAACTACATAATTACTTGATGATCTGCTTTCTATATTTCGAATCAATTATATATTTTACCCCTTTTGCATCCACAAAAACTTGCTTTCCATCATAGCGCTCGTCAAGCTGTTTATCCAAGGCTACACGATATAATGTGCTTGAACGGGAAGATGAGTATTTTATCCCACCTTTAGGCTTGCTATCTTCTACAACGGGAATCGAAACCTCTGTGGGCTGACTATCTACCTTATCTATAGTTTGTTGCTTTGCTCCTGAATTTTTGGCTTTATCATTGACGTCTAATTCCAATGCAACCACATTAGCCTGAATATTTAAAGGGAAAAAAGGATCTATCCAACGATTCGCAAAATGAAAATTTCCCTCCCAGCTACTGAAGGAAGTAAGCTGTTGACCGTTTACCCTGCCTGCCAACACGAAAATTGGCACTAGAAATAAACATCGTCTAAAGAATATTAATTCAACTCCAAACATATCTTTTTAACTTATCCCTCAATCACTTCCAAATAAAATGCCATGTACCTATTCCAATGAGATCTTTAACATTTTTTTAACTATCACAGACATCGGTGATCCCGAATGCCATACACTTTCCAATCGGTATCCGCGGGCACGGATAATGACCGGTGCTTTCTGCCCTCTAAAAGCACCGTAACTTAAGCTGGCTAAATCATCGCTGGAAACCTCCCGTCTCTCCCTTGCCAGATCATATTCTAGCGCTAATGACACGCATTCGGGCCGACCAAACTCTTCTTCAGCGAAAAAAATGCAACAAAGCCTCCGACAGATTCCGCTAGCGTGGCTTAGCTGATAAAGATTTCAGTAATATATCTAAACACGATACGTTGAGAAATTGCATACTTTTCAAACAATAGGCGAAGGTCATCGTATAAACTTTTATTTTCATCTCCTTCTTTAGGAAAATAAGAGGATGATCTTACCCTTCCCAGAAACGATTTTAGGTCGAATACCTGCTGGTTAGGTAAGGACACTTTCGTCATTGGCCTATCCGCAAAAAAACTCCGAAGGTCGTCATCAGTTATATTTTTATGACTGACAGATTGATAATTAGGGATATGATTACGCAAAAACTGTTCATATTCCTGCTGGAAAGCATCCGCTGGATCACGTTGATTCCACACCAAGACGATATGACCAGTTTTTGTAAGAATACGATTGAATTCGTTGTAACTGGCTTTCCGATCGAACCAATGAAAAGACTGTCCGGCGAAAATTAAATCCACACAACCCGATTCTATGGATGTATCTTCAGCGGTTGCATTTAATGCAATTAAATTCCGATAGGTTTTAAAATGGTGTATTAAAGATTCCCGCATCTCCCGGTTGGGCTCAACAGCAAAGACATCATTTCCATTTTCTAAAAACAGCTGTGTTGATAAACCTGTGCCACTACCAATATCCGCAACCAGCCATTTCTTATCCAAACCTATCTTTTCTTTAAGAATCTGAATAATTTCCTTTGGATAATTGGGTCTAAATTTTTCATAATCCACAACCCGGTCTGTAAATCGCTCAATACTATTTTTGTTCATGTTAGATTGTCCTATAGCTATTCGATTATATCTTCATCTCTGAAGCTATAATATCCATTGTCTGTAAAGATCAGGTGATCATTTACCCTAATATCCATAATTTTTGATGCTTCGACAATTTTTTGCGTCAGAATTCTGTCAGCATTACTGGGTTGCAAAGTCCCAGAAGGATGGTTGTGAATCAATACGATAGAATGTGCTTTTATTGCGAGGGCATTTCTTAGGATGATTCGAACATCTACCGGTGTAAAATCATTTCCACCACGACCAATGAGCTGTTGATCCAATAATTTGCATCCAGTATTCAGATATAGTGTCCAAAACTCCTCATGTGGTAAATCCTGTAGAATGGGTTTCATAAAATCATACACGCGCTTGCTGCTATTTAAGATCTTCTTTTCTTCTACTGGGGACCCCTTCTTACGTCTCCCCAGCTCCAACGCTGCAATAATCGAGATGGCTTTAGCCTCACCAATACCTTTATATCGACTCAATTCACTGACTTCCATCTTCGAGACTGTGTCTAAGCTATTGTTCGCATCGGCCAATATACGTCGGCATAGCTCCACTGCACTTTCGTCCATTGAGCCAGACCCGATCAATATTGCCAATAACTCTGCATCGGAAAGGGCCCTCCGTCCTAAATTTAATAATTTTTCGCGGGGTCGATCCGCCTCAGACCATTCCCTGATAACTAATTTGTGCAGATTTGACATTGTTAAAACTTTAATTGGCTAGCTCACATAAATATACAAAATATTTCGCATTATTTTCAGGTCGTTGATCCGTAGATAGATCAATTAAAAAAAAATGGAGATTACGAATTACTTCACATTTCACTCTGAAACATTATCTTTGTATTTCATAAAAATTTTTGAACATGAGTAAAGCGATTATTAAAACAGAAAAAGGCGACATGACTGTGGATTTCTACACAGCTGATGCTCCAAATACAGTAGCAAATTTTATTAAACTTGCTAAATCAGGTTATTATGATGGTTTGGCTTTTCACCGTGTTATCCCTGATTTTGTTATTCAAGGTGGTTGCCCAAATTCACGTGAAGGTGCTGCAGGCATTCCTGGAACAGGTGGTCCTGGTTATAAAATCGATTGTGAATTAACTGGAGAGAATCAATATCATGACAGAGGTGTATTGTCAATGGCGCATGCGGGTCGCAATACAGGTGGTTCTCAATTTTTCATTTGCCACAGCCGCAATAATACAGCCCACTTAGACCGTAATCATACTTGTTTCGGAAAAGTAATTGAGAATGTTGATTTGGTAGATGATATTAGACAAGGAGACCGTATTTTATCAATTGAAGTAATCGAAGATTAATTCTTGAAGATTTAAAAAAAATTAAAATGAATTTAAGAGCATTAGTATCTGTAACTGGTAAACCAGGATTGTTCAAGTTGGTTGGACAAAATAAAGGTGGTTTTATTTTAGAAACCCTTGATCAAGCGAAAATTAAGTCGATAGTAAGTTTATCTTCGACAAAAATGGCTACATTGGAAGATATCACCATTTATGGTGAAGAAGAAGAAATCCGTCTTTTAGATATTTTCGAAACCATTAAAGAAAAAGGTCTAACATTACCGGACACAAAATCGGATGGTGCTACATTGCGGGATTTCTTCCGTGAAGTTGCTCCTGGCCATGATGAATCTCGTGTATATACATCAGACATCAAGAAAGTTATTACTTGGTACAATATTATCAAGGAATTCCCTTTATTTGAAGAAGAAGCACCAGCTCCTTTGGTATAACAGGATAGCGAATAAATAGGAAAGGAGTTGATATGATCAACTCCTTTCCTATTTATTCATGCTTTGTTGTTATGCCTCGTTTCATAAAAAAGCCCCAGATTTTTCTCCGAGGCTCTAATTATCAACAATTATCTTTTACGGGCTACTTATTCCCAAATTAAGACTAGTGGCCTTTCGGTTCCACATCTACACGTTTGATATCTGCCCCTAGTTTACGTAGACGCTCCTCGATATCTTGATATCCACGTTCGATCTGTTCGATATTATGGATCACAGATTTTCCTTTCGCCGATAATGCTGCGATCAATAAGGATACTCCCGCACGAATATCTGGAGATGTCATTTCGATACCTTTCAAAGAATGCGATTTATTCATACCAATTACTGTAGCACGATGTGGATCACACAAAATGATCTGTGCCCCCATATCGATCAATTTATCGACAAAGAACAATCTGCTTTCAAACATCTTTTGGTGAATCAATACATTGCCTTTCGCTTGTGTTGCTACCACGAGAATGATACTCAATAGATCCGGTGTAAACCCTGGCCATGGTGCATCCGAGATTGTCAAGATAGAGCCATCTATAAAAGTATCAATTTCGTAAGAATCCTGCGCTGGAATAAAAATATCATCCCCACGCAATTCAAACTGAATACCCAAACGGGAGAATACCGATGGAATTACACCCAATTCTTGGAAACAAACATCTTTAATAGTAATTTCTGAGCCGGTCATTGCTGCTAAGCCTATAAAAGAGCCGATTTCGATCATATCAGGCAACATGCGATGTGACGTTCCACCAAGACGTTGTACCCCCTCAATGGTCAACAAATTGGATCCAATACCTGATATCTTAGCGCCCATGCGATTCAACATTTTACAAAGCTGTTGCAAATAAGGTTCACATGCAGCGTTGTAGATCGTTGTTACTCCTTTGGCCAATACAGCAGCCATAACGATATTTGCCGTACCAGTCACAGAAGCTTCGTCCAATAAGATATAATTACCTTTTAACTCTGTTGCATCCACATTAAAGAAATGTGTGGCAGCATCGTAAACGAATTTAGCGCCTAGTTTTTCGAAACCTAGAAAGTGAGTATCCAAACGTCTACGGCCAATTTTATCACCTCCTGGTTTAGGGATGGCAGCCTTTCCGAATCGAGCCAGTAACGGCCCTACAATCATAATGGATCCACGTAAGCCGCCACCTTTTTCTTTAAATTCAGGTGATTGGAAATAATCTATATTAATATCTTTCGCTTCAAAAACGTACGTATCTTTATCTATTCGATCAATTTTAACACCCAATGCGGCCAACAAATCAATTAACTTATTGACATCCTTAATATCGGGAATATTACTGATGGTCATGGGTTCCTCAGTCAGTAAAACCGCTGACAGAATTTGTAAAGCTTCATTTTTTGCTCCCTGAGGAATAATCTCTCCCTTTAACGGTTTTCCACCGATTATTTCAAATGCATTCATTTATATAACTGATATCTTCTTATTACAACAAAACCCGACTCATAATTTAGCTTATGTCACTAAATGACATTCCGGGATTCTTAAAATCGATAAATTGTATTGAAAAAATTTTGTGGAACTGTCTAATCAACAATCCTGAGTCGTCTAGGATCCTATTGATCGATCAACTAAACCAGGACTGACAGACAAATCCATACTATAAATAAAGAAGGCAATTGTAAAGAAATCTATGAATCACTTCGCAATTGCCTGCTTCTTAAATCAAAAACTTAAAGAACTAGCCTCTTTTATTATTGTAATTATTTTGAGGTTTTCTATTTCTATTGTTGTTGTTATTATTGTTACTGCTATTGCTACCAAAGTTGTTACGCTTCATATTGTTATTGTTATTTGACATACGAGGCTTACCACTACCACCGCCGCCTTTCGACTGATAACCTGAAGAGCTATTATTGTTGCTATTGCTATTATTGTTTCCACCAGAGTTGCTCGTTGTAGGACCTTTGATACGATTTCCTGGAGGCGGGGTTTTAAAATCAAGTTTAGTCAATACCGTACCTTCAGGTAAAGTTAATTGATATCCTGACAATTCTTTCAGATCCTGAATAATCAATTCATCAGATACTGAATCCTTGTTCCAAGTGACGTATGCCATTTTCATAAAATTAGCGATGCCGATAACCATCTGCTCGCGCTTAGGTTCATCAGTTACCTTCAACGCCTTATCGATCATTTTCTCCACTGTAAATCCATAGTGTTTGAATTTAATCGAATGTTGTGGATAGCCTAAGTGTTCAACTTCGTGTTTAACACTTTTTGCTGTGGCAATAGGATATGGCGAGTCGATATCAAGCTTAAAATCAGAGATAATCTGTAAGTGATCCCAAAGTTTATGCTTAAAATCTGAAACGTCTCTTAAATGTGGATTCAACACTCCCATCATGTCGATCACGATCTGGGCATGTTTATTTCTTTCTTCCTTTGTGGGTAAACTACAGATGTAATCTACCATATTTTGCACATTGCGGCCATATTCTGCAAGGATCAATTTTGGCCTAGTGCTGTTGTAGTCAAAGTTCATATAGCTAATATAAGTACCTAATTAAACGGTTAAGATCTCGTTTTGGTATTTTATTATTGAATTATTCTAAGTTTTGCAAATTTAAGCAACAATTGTTTCTGTCCCAACTCTTTAAAGAAAATAGTTGCTTTTATATCTCCTTTGTTTCCTTCGAGATTGACAACTTTACCAAATCCAAAACGTTCATGTTCAACTTCCATGCCGACCTGAAGATTTGATGTGTCAGAAGGAGCAAAACCCGCAGTAGGTTTGTGGGCTTTTGGCAGTATAGACGTTGTTTTAACCATTGCTTTAGGCTTAGGTTTAGAAAACGTATCATCACTGTCCTTTTGTTGCCATGCAATTCGTTCGCCTTGAAAACTGCCGGCTGAGGCGGAAGTTTGTCGTGGTTTAAAATCCAGTGCAAGACAAGCAGGATTCAATTCATCCAAAAAACGACTGGGTTCGCAATTATTCAACGTTCCCCAACGATATCGCGAAGTAGCATACGAAAGTAGTAATTTTTTTTCAGCTCTCGTAACAGCAACGTAAAAAAGTCTTCGTTCTTCCTCTAATTCTGTCCTGGAATTCAATGACAACTGAGACGGAAACAAGTTTTCTTCTAGACCTACGATAAAAACAACGGGAAATTCTAGTCCTTTAGAAGAGTGTATTGTCATCAAAGAAACTGTATCCGCATTTGGGTCTTTATCGTTGTCGTCATTGGTCAATAACGCGATATCCTGCATATAGATGTCGAGACCACGGTCTTCAATATCTTCCCTTTCAGAAAACTCTTTGATACCATTGAGTAGCTCCTGAATATTTTCATAACGTGCCAACCCTTCTACCGACTTATCCTCGTAAAGTTCTTTCAAGATACCACAATGCTGTGCAATATGCATGGCGGTATCAAATGCGTTGCTATTTTTAGCCAAAGCCTGAAAACTCTGTACCATCTGCGCAAAACCACCTACTGAGGTCGCACTACGACCATCCAGGAAATGAGCCGCATTGGCAACAACATCCCAAATACGATATTGATTTTGATCTGCAGCAATCATAATCTTTTCTATGGTTGTATCTCCGATTCCCCGCCGTGGGTAATTGATGACACGTTTCAATGCTTCCTCATCATTAGGATTGAAGGTAAGACGGAAATAAGCGATCAGATCTTTAATTTCCTTACGTTGGTAAAAGGATGTGCCACCATAGATCTTATAAGGTATATTGATCTTACGCAGTGCTTCCTCCATCGCACGTGATTGGGCATTGGTACGATAAAGAATCGCAAAATCTTTGTAATAGAGCCCCTTTAACGATTTTTCCTCAATAATCTGGTCCGCAACGATCTTCCCTTCTTCATTATCGGAAAAAGCACGTGAAACTTTTATTTTTTCTCCTTCTTCATTATCCGAAAAAACATTCTTTTCCAGCTGGTTCTGATTATTGGCGATCACCGAGTTTGCCGCATTGACAATCATTTTGGTGGATCTATAATTCTGCTCCAATTTGAAAATCTTCACGTCCGGATAATCTTTCTGAAAATTCAGAATATTCTGGATATTCGCTCCCCGAAAGGCATATATTGACTGCGCATCATCACCAACAACACAGATATTTTCATTGACTGCGGCCAGTCGTTTTACAATTAGATATTGAGAAAAGTTAGTATCCTGATACTCATCGACCATCAGGTAACGGAATTGATGCTGGTATTTGTGCAATACCTCTGGATGCTTATTCAATAAAACATTTGTCTTGAACAGGAGATCATCGAAATCCATGGCACCTGCGCGATAACAGCGTTGTGCATAGGTCATGTAAATCTGTCCCAATTGCCCACGTCCATTCGAAATATCTTCGGCTAATATAGCTTCATTTTTATTGTATTCCTGCGGCGATATCAAGTTATTCTTGGCTTGTGATATCCGGCCATAAACATGATTGACGTTGTACAATTTGTCATCCAGATTCATCTCCTTTAGGATGGCACGCAGCAGACTTTTGGTATCGTCCGTATCGTAGATGGTAAAATTTCTAGGGTATCCTATTAGTTCAGCTTCTACGCGAAGTATCTTTGCGAACACCGAGTGGAATGTTCCCATCCAAATATTTTTCGCTTCACTCCCTACCACTGAAACAATACGCGCGCGCATCTCCTTTGCCGCTTTATTCGTAAATGTCAACACCAAGATATTGAATGGATCAACGCCTTTTTGAATCAAATGCGCGACACGATAAGTAATCACCCGTGTTTTTCCTGAACCAGCTCCTGCAACAATCATGACAGGGCCTTCTGTTTGCTCTACGGCTCCTCGTTGTGAAGGGTTTAAACCCGCTAAATAATCCAAATTAACTCCTTAAATTTTAAAACCTGAGAATAGGGTATAAAAGTACAAATTTCCAATTGATCACTAAGGCAATCACACCAATATTTTTGCACAAAAAAATCCGACAATTTAAAATCGTCGGATTTTTATAGTATCACTTGTGTTTAACCTCTGCTATTATAGTTTGGTGACTCTTTGGTAATAGAGATGTTATGTGGATGAGACTCTCTCAATCCAGCACCTGTAATACGAACGAATTGTGCATCTTGCAGTTTTTCGATCGTTGCAGCACCACAATAACCCATTGAAGCACGTAATCCGCCGATATACTGATATACAACTTCAGCCAATGTACCTTTGTAAGGGACACGACCGACAATACCTTCAGGAACTAGCTTTTTGATATCATCTTCCACATCTTGGAAATAACGATCTTTAGAACCTTTTTCCATTGCTTCGATAGATCCCATACCACGGTATGATTTAAATTTACGTCCTTCGTACATGATAGTCTCTCCGGGAGCTTCTTCCACTCCGGCAAATAAAGATCCAGCCATAATTGTGCTTGCTCCAGCAGCGATAGCTTTTGCGATATCACCTGTTTGTTTGATACCACCATCAGCAATCAGAGGTACGCCTGTTCCTTTAAGTGCTTTAGCGACTTCATACACCGCATACAATTGAGGAACACCAACACCTGCAATAATACGGGTTGTACAGATCGAGCCAGGTCCGATACCTACTTTTACGGCATCTGCCCCAGCTTCAGCCAATGCTGTTGCGGCGGCTCCTGTTGCAATATTCCCTACGATCACCTGTAGTTCTGGAAACTTGGATTTCACCAATTTCAACTTGTCAATAACACCTTTAGAATGCCCATGTGCAGTATCTATGGTTACTACATCCACACCAGCTTTTACCAAAGCCTCAACCCTATCTAATGTATCTGGAGTAACACCCACTGCAGCACCTACTAATAAACGGCCGTGGCTATCTTTAGCTGCATTCGGATAATGCTTATATTTTTGGATATCCTTAAAGGTAATCAAACCCTTCAAGATACCTTCGTTGTTGACAACTGGAAGTTTCTCAATTTTTTCGTTCTGAAGAATTTCCTCTGCTTTCACCAAATCCGTTCCTTCGGGAGCAACAACAAGATTATCTTTCGTCATCAGCTCATTGATCGGACGAGTCATATCTTTTTGGAAACGAAGGTCACGATTGGTTACGATCCCCACTAATTGGCCTTTTTCATTAACCACTGGAATTCCCCCAATCTTATGTTCCTTCATAATATTAAAGGCATCACCAACAGTAGCATTAGCTAATAGTGTTACTGGATCTTGGATCATACCACTTTCAGAACGCTTTACTTTGCGTACTTCAGCAGCTTGCTCCGCAATAGTCATGTTCTTATGTAACATACCAATACCGCCCGCTTGTGCTATAGCAATTGCTAAATCAGCACCGGTTACCGTATCCATTGCCGCAGAAACCAATGGAATATTTAATTTGATTTTTTTTGTCAGCGAGGTACTCGTATCGACGTCACGTGGTAAAATTTCAGAATAAGCTGGAATTAATAAGACGTCATCGTAAGTGAGACCTTCTGCTACGAATTTTTGTGGATCTAATTGCATGGCAAATATGTATTGGGTTTTCTATTTGCCAGGCAAATCTAAGAAAAATAAGCAATATAAAAAAATAAAATAAACAAATTACAATCGCTAGACAAATTAGAATGGATATGAATTAATACAAAAGATCATCCCAGCGGATTGCATCTTTTTTTTGGCAAGCTATTTGCTTTTGGTTACACGAAAAGTAATTTTAATTAATGAAAATATAAAGTAAAGATAATTATGAAAAAGACCTTACTCTCATTAGCTGCTGTTGCAGCATTAGCATTTGGTGCACAAGAAGCGAAAGCTCAATCTCCACAACGTGCCGCTATTGGTGTTGTTTTCGACGGAACTGGTGGTGATCTTTGGGGTGTGCAATACAAGCAATCTTTTGGCGGAACAAACAATGGTCAAGCGCAAGTGATGTTTGATGACAACGTTGTTGCTGTAGGTGCGGATTATCAATATGCTAGACCATTCCGTGGTGTAAACGGACTAGGATGGTATGCAGGTGTTGGTGCTCAATTAACCTTTGTTGATGCTGGAAACGACAACATGACTCTTGTTGGTTTGAGACCACAATTAGGTTTGGAATTTAAAATCCCTGCTGCCCCTATCGGATTTCACGCAGACTGGAAACCAGACTGGAGATTAAACCACAATAGTGATTTTGATGCTTCAACTTTCTCTTTTGGTATTAAATATACATTGAGATAGTATTAAAAAACTACAAAAAAGGCCCTGTTCAAGTTTGAACAGGGCTTTTTTTATAAAATAAATCCATTAAATATTTCTTTTTTTCAGCATTTCTTCTAATTTTATGCCTTTGACCTAAATGGCATAAATAAAGCTTTTCATTCTACAAAAATTTTATACCTTTGCCATTCTTGGTAAAGTGTGATTAAACAAGAACTAATTATCAATTACATAAACAGTATTTAACATTAAAATTAATACAATTAATAACAGACGATGCAAGGTAAAGGGCTGATTAAACTTTTAGTGATAGTGGTGTCATTAGCGTGTCTATACTCCCTATCATTTACTTGGGTGACCCGCAAGGTGGAGCAAGATGCTGAGAATTTTGCCAAAGGAGATTTGGCAAAAGAAAAGAGCTATCTAGACTCTATGGCAGGTGAAGTAGTGTACAATTTAGGTTTTGCGAAATACACCTATAGGGAAGCAAAAGCGAATGAACTGGCTTTAGGATTGGATTTGAAAGGTGGTATGAACGTTACCATGGAGATCTCATTGGATGAGTTGATCCGTAATCTGGCCAACAATCCAAAAGATGAGAAATTCAACAAAGCGTTGGAACAAGCGGTAGCAAAAAGCAAAACCAGTCAAAAAACGGTCGTAGCTTTATTCATGGAAGAATACAAATCCATTGGAGCTTCTACCCCACTTTCGACATTCTTTTCTACAAAAGACAACGCTGCTTTAATTAAACCGGGTGATTCTGATTCAAAAGTTGAATCATTCCTTCAAAAAGAAGCTGACAATGCCATTCAAAATTCTTACAAAGTACTACGTACACGTATTGACAAATTCGGTGTTGCTTCACCAAACATCCAGATTCAACAAGGTACAAATCGTATCTTAGTTGAGTTACCTGGTGTAAAAGACGAAAGCCGTGTCCGTAACCTACTTCAAGGTTCGGCGAAATTGGAGTTCTATGAGACTTACACCAATCAAGAAGTTTATCCTGTATTAGAAAATATTGACAGAACATTAGCAACTACTTTAAAAGCTGCACCAGCTGCGACAAATAATGCCGTTACTGACACAACGAAAAAGTCAGACGATTTATTGTCCAACCTAACCGGTGGTCAAAAAGACAGCAAAGCTAAAAAGGATAGTGCGGCACTTAATCTAGGTCAGAAAAATCCATTATTTGAAGTATTACGCCCAGCAGTTTACATGGGCGAAAACCAACAAATGTCACTTATGCCTGGCGCTATGGTCGGTTTTGCTTCATTGAAAGATACCGCTAAAGTAAACGCTTATTTGCAACGCACAGAAGTAAAATCAATCCTTCCGGGTAACTTAAAGCTTTTATGGGCCGTAAAACCAGAGCAAAAAACACCAGAGCAACTTTCCCTATATGCTATCAAAGCAGTAGGAGCAGATAATGGTGCTGTATTGACTGGTGACGTCATCACTGACGCAAATGCCAACTTTGATGAGAAAAACCAACCTGTTGTTGGTATGCAAATGAATAATGAAGGTGCACGTGAATGGAAGAAAATCACAGCAAAAGCGGCTCAAAATAGAGATGCTATCGCTATCGTCTTAGATAATGTAGTTTATTCCGCTCCTTCTGTTAATGGTGAAATTCCAAACGGAAGCTCATCGATCTCAGGTTCGTTTACTGTAGAGGATACAAAAGATTTAGCAAACGTATTGAAAGCTGGTCGTCTTCCGACTACAGCTAAAATCGTTGAAGAAGCAGTTGTCGGCCCTACGTTGGGACAAGCGGCGATTGATGCAGGTGTCAATTCAGCGGTAATCGGTATTATCGTTGTGATGATCTTCATGATTGCTTACTACAACACTGCAGGTATCGTGGCTAACATTGCTGTATTGTTGAACGTATTCATTATCATGGGGGTATTAGCCTCACTCAATGCCGTACTGACATTACCTGGTATTGCTGGTATCGTATTGACAATGGGTACTGCTGTCGACGCTAACGTACTGATCTATGAACGTATCCGTGAGGAATTGGGCTTAGGAAAATCAATTCGCCAAGCAGTTGCTGATGGTTATAAACACGCTTTACCATCTATCTTAGATTCACAGATTACGACATTCTTAATCGGTATCATCTTATTCTTATTTGGTAGTGGTCCAATTTTAGGTTTCGCAACAACATTGATGGTTGGTATTATCACATCATTGTTTACAGCAATACTTGTAACACGTGTTATTTTTGAATGGATGCTGGAAAAAGATATCAAAATTAAAGTATCTTTCCCTTGGTCTGCAAACACCTTGCACAATGCAAACTTCAAATTCGTTCAAAAACGTAAAGTATTCTATGCAATCTCTGTTGTAGCAGTATTAATTTCCGCAGCTTCAATTTTTACAAAAGGCTTCAGTTTAGGTGTAGATTTCCAAGGTGGACGTACCTATACGGTTCGTTACGATAAATCAGTTGATCCAGAAGCTGTTCGTACCAGTTTGGATGATATTTTCCAAAAAACAACTGAAGTAAAAGTATTTGGTGCATCCAATCAACTTCGTGTGACAACAACGTATCATATTGAAGAAACTTCTGATGCTGCCGATAAAGAAGTATTGGATAAATTAAACCAAGGACTAGCTAAGGTAGATGCTTCTAACAAACATGAGATCCTGTCTTCACAAAAAGTAGGACCAAGTATCGCATCAGACATCAAGTCAAGAGCGACTAGTTCAGCAATCTTCTCCATTATCATCGTAGCGGCTTATATCTTAATCCGTTTCCGCAAATGGGAATACTCTGTTGGTGCAGCTATTGCAACCATCCACGATGCAATTATTCTATTAGGTTTATTCTCCATATTAGATGGTATTGTACCATTCTCTTTGGATATCGACCAACACTTTGTGGCGGCCATCTTAACGGTAATCGCATACTCGGTAAATGACACCGTCGTTGTATTTGACCGTTTGAGAGAGTTCGTATCAAAACCTAATGCACATAACGAAGATCTTGGCGAGGTTGTAAATCACGCAATCAACTCTACATTAAGTAGAACAATCATTACTTCATTGACGATCATTTTCGTTCTTGCGGTCTTGTTCATCTTTGGTGGTGAGGTTATCCGTGGATTCTCTTTCGCGATCTTAATCGGTGTTATTGTAGGTACTTATTCTTCCATTATCCTGGCAGCGCCTTCTGTATACGACTTACGTAAAGGAAAGCACTTAGCTGAAGGTAATACAGCAAAAAAAGCTGAAGTAGTAAGACCATAATAAGCTTTAAAATATCATAAGAGGGCGTTCAAAAATTTGAACGCCCTTTTTTATTGCATTCAAATTACTTGTTGTACTAAATAATTTTAGATATATTTGTTGCACTAAATATTTGTATGCTAAACGAAAAATTCGACCGTTATTCTTTCATCTTGGATCAAACGGCCAAGAAGGTAAAACAATTTGCACAATCTTCCTTTACAGAAAAGGGATTTGACATTACAGTGGATCAATGGGCTGTCTTAAAGGCACTATATGAAACTGACCAGCTATCGCAGAAAGAATTAGCCAAACGATGCGGCAAAGACCAACCTACGTTGACCCGTATCGTGGATATCTTACTAAAGAAAGATTTGGCTGAGCGTGTTATTGACGAGACAGACCGCCGGAGCCTCTATCTCCATTTGACGGAAGAAGGAAAACTTAAGGTGGCTTCCTTATCCCCTATCGTTGCAGAGATCCGCATGAAAGCCTGGGAGAAATTAACGGAAAAAGATTTCGAGGATTTTACAAGAATATTAAACACCATTTACAACAATTTAAATGTATAATAGCTATGATAAATACTGATATTTGTATCATCGGTGCTGGACCAGTAGGATTGTTTGCAGTTTTTGAAGCTGGACTTCTAAAAATGAGATGTCATTTGATTGATGTTTTACCTCAAGTTGGCGGACAGTTATCCGAAATATATCCACACAAACCCATTTATGATATACCGGGCTACCCGAGCATCACAGCTCAGGAGCTTATTGATAATCAACTCGAACAGATAAAGCCTTTTGCACCTACTTTTACACTGGGTGAACGTGTCGAACAGATCGAAAAACAGGATGATGGTTCTTTTATCATCGCCACAAGTGACGACACAAAAGTGCACGCACAAGTTATCGTCATTGCCGGTGGACTAGGCTGTTTCGAACCCCGAAAACCTGAGATTCAAAATCTACATCTCTTTGAAGGTAAAGGGGTGGATTATATGGTAAAAGATCCCGCAAAATATAAGGACAAAAGGATCGTTATTGCTGGTGGAGGTGATTCAGCGCTCGATTGGACTTACCATTTAGCTGATATTGCACAACAGGTTACGCTCATTCATCGCAGTGATTCTTTTCGAGGCGCCCCCGATTCAGCGGAAAAAGTCTTTAAATTGGCCCAACAGGGTAAAATCAATTTACTTTTGTCCCATAATCTAAGTAATATACACGGAAATGGTATGCTTACAGCAATTGAAACTGTAAATAAAGACAAGGAAACGATTGCGGTCGAAGCGGATTATTTCATTCCCCTATATGGATTGACACCCAAGCTGGGTCCAATTGCTGACTGGGGATTAAATATTGATAAAAATGCAATTGAAGTCAATACCTTCGATTATTCGACCAATGTTGAACGTATCTATGCCATTGGCGATATTAATACCTATCCAGGCAAACTAAAGTTGATCCTCTGCGGTTACCATGAAGCTGCGCTGATGTGTCAAAGTGCTTTCAAATTTGTTTACCCGGATCAAAAGTTAACATTTAAATATACAACCGTGAACGGTATCAATACTTTTTAACGATGGAAGACAATTTGATACAAGTAACTGTCGTCGATCGCGATGGTTCGGAAAACACAATCGAGATACCTACGGATATCAATCTTTCGTTGATGGAAATTTTAAAAGCCTCAGCATACGATATATTGGCTACCTGCGGAGGTATGGCCCTATGTGCGACATGCCATGTTGAAATCCTTGAAGGCCTGGATAATCTTCCAGACGCTAGCGACCAGGAATTGGATATGTTAGATACCTTACCGGATGCAGATGGACAAAGTCGACTCGCCTGCCAACTTCATCTTCATAATAATAACAATGGCATGAAAATCAAGCTGAAAGGTTCGTTGCAATAACAAAGTCATTGTGTATAAAATACACAATGACTTTGTTATCTATGCAAGTTTTTTTTAGCGTCTTTCTGAAACATAAAATACTTAAAACCAAAACACTACAAAATATTTTATTAAAAGAATTGACCTTGTAACGATAAATTTCACAACGTATTGCCATAATAAATAAATATTTTTTAGTTTTTTGGTTCAAAATTTAAGATATTTGCAGCTTAATTCGATTGTACGAATTTTTACAACAAACTATTAAAAATATGCCAAGCAATAGTTCAAATAGAAAATTCCCAAGAGTAATCATTATTGGTGCTGGATTTGGAGGAATTGAAGTTGCTAAAAAGCTTAAAAATAAGGAAGTTGAAATTCTGTTATTAGATAGAAACAACTTTCATACCTTTCAACCATTAATGTACCAAGTTGCTACTGGTACGCTTTCGGCGGACTCAATTTCCTTCCCTGTCCGTAAAATGTTCAAAAATCAGGAGAACTTCCGTTTTAGACTTGCCGACGTAAAAAGCATCGATAACGAGGCTAAAATTGTTAAAACCGATATTGGAGATTTTGACTATGATTATTTGGTTGTTGCCACAGGTGCAACGACAAATTTTTTCGGCAATCAGCAGATTACAAAATATGCCTTGCCAATGAAAAACATCCAGGAGGCACTTAATATACGCAGTTACGTTCTTCAAAATCTTGAAGAAGCAGTAATGATCCCTAACCCTGAAGATCGTAAGCCCAATTTGAACTTTGTGATTGTTGGTGGTGGTCCTACTGGGGTAGAGCTTTCTGGAGCTATTGCAGAAATCAAGAATAATGTACTGGAAAAAGACTATCCTGAATTAAAGAAATCAGAGATGTCTGTTTACCTGGTGGAAGGCCTACCAAAAGTGTTGGCTAATCTATCGGAGAAAGCCTCAAAAAATTCCGAAAAATATTTAAAGGACTTAGGTGTTGAAGTACTATTGAATGTACAGGTAACCGGATACGATGGTAACTCCATTACCTTCGCAGATGGCAGAAGCATCGAAACAAAAACAGTAATCTGGGGTGCGGGCGTTGCTGGTCAATATCCGGATGGATTCAAAAAAGAAGTTATCCAACGTGGTAACCGTATACAGACAGACGATCAATGTCGTGTCATTGACATGCCGGGTGTCTATGCCATTGGTGACGTATCTGCATTTATTACAGATGATCTACCTCGTGGTTTACCGGGTGTAGCTCCAGTAGCACAACAACAGGGTGGATATGTAGCTAAACACATCCTTCAGACGATGTCTAATCAACCTACCGAAAAATTCAGCTATTTTGACAAGGGTTCAATGGCTACAGTAGGGCGCAACAAAGCTGTCGTTGATATGGGCAAAATTCACTTTAGTGGTTTCTTCGGATGGATGACATGGATGTTTGTCCACTTGATGTCCATTTATGGTTTTAGAAATAAGTTGATCACATTTGTAAACTGGACCGTGAAGTTCTTCACGAAAAACAGTGGTGTCCGCTTAATCTTCCATAAGTATGATGAACCTACGCCAGAAGAACAAGCGAAAACGATACAATAAAAGCCGATAAGTAAAGAATTGTAAAAGACAGGGTAACACTGTTTTTTACACAAAAAAAGAATGCTATTATTCAATGAAAATAATAGCATTCTTTTTTTTTTCCACCGCCACTAAAAACGATCGAAAGTTGACCAAAAAAAATATCTGATATTAAAATTTGGCAGCCACACCCCATATAGTTGTCAAAGCTACTATCCTGAGGATTTCAGTGCTCATACGGATTGCAAAGAATTCAAAAACACATTTTTAATTTCTGCTTATTATTGCTTCCAATAAAAAATAAGTTCCTGTTAAACGTAACAATTGTAGATTATATTCGTTAAATTTAAAGACAGTTTTTTCCAGATAGAATTTACTTGCAGAATATAGTTTTTTTTGATGTAGAACCTCAAAAAGATTAATTTTTTTTGTGTAGGTTTGCATATTATTTTAAAATAGCTTAAGGATTAGCAAATGGGCTTATTTAATTGGTTTACGCAAGAAGTTGCGATCGACTTGGGTACTGCGAACACCCTGATAATTCATAATGACAAAGTAGTAGTGGATGAGCCTTCTATTGTTGCATTTGACCGCACCACAAACAAAGTGATTGCCATCGGTCGACAGGCCATGCAAATGGAAGGTAAAACACACGACAATATAAAAACGGTACGACCTTTACGTGATGGAGTAATTGCTGATTTTACAGCCGCTGAACATCTGATTAGAGGGATGGTAAAATTGGTCAACAATGGTAAGAGTTGGTTTTTTCCATCCTTGCGAATGGTAGTCTGTATTCCATCAGGTATCACCGAGGTAGAGAAGAGAGCTGTACGCGATTCTGCAGAAATTGCAGGTGCCAAAGAAGTTTATCTGATCCACGAACCAATGGCAGCTGCCGTAGGTATCGGTATCGATGTGGAAGAACCAATGGGTAACATGATTATAGATATTGGTGGGGGTACGACAGAAATTGCGGTCATCGCATTATCTGGTATCGTATGTGATCAGTCTATCCGTGTAGCAGGTGACAACTTTGATTCTGATATTGTTCAATACATCCGTAGACAACATAATATCATGATCGGTGAGCGTACTGCGGAAAAGATTAAAATTGAAGTTGGTGCGGCACTTCCTGAATTACAGGAACCGCCTGCAGATTTTGCAGTTCAAGGTCGTGACCTCATGACTGGTGTCCCTAAACAGATTACCGTTTCTTACACAGAAATTGCCCATTGTTTAGATAAATCAATTTCAAAAATTGAAGAGGCCATCTTAAAAGCGCTTGAAATTACTCCACCCGAGTTGTCTGCCGATATCTATCAAACTGGTATCTATCTAACTGGTGGTGGTGCATTATTACGTGGTTTAGACCGTCGTATTCAAGCGAAAACAAAACTTCCTGTACACATTGCCGAAGATCCTCTTCGTGCTGTTGTAAGAGGTACTGGTATTGCGCTTAAAAATATTGGTCGATTCAAATTCTTGATGCAATAATTAGCGTTCGATAATTAACAAGATTTTATTAAAGAGCGATATAATATGCAAAATTATTATATCGCTTGCTTATTAAATACCCACGATAAAAAATGAGAAACCTTTGGTTATTCCTGAGACGATATAATGCATTCTTTTGGTTTATCCTATTTTTTGGATTCTCATTATTTTTGATTATCACCAACAATTCGTTTCAACGCAACTCTGTGTTAAATTCGTCCAACAGTGTAATTGGTAACCTTTATGCAAAGGTAAATTCGTGGAAAAGCTACTTACATCTAGGTGAGACAAATGATGCTTTAGCTAAAGAAAACGCGCAGTTACGGAAAGACCTTCAGGCCTATAAATCAACGGATAGTATTAAGATCGGACCAGTACCGGTCATGGATAGCAGTGAATTTGGGCGTTACCAATTTATTATTGCAAATGTAATCAACAACAGTATCCATCAAAAAGCGAATACAATCACGTTGGATAGAGGTAGTAAAGATGGTATTGAAAAAGGCATGGGTGTCATTGCTCCAAACGGAGTCGTTGGTATTGTATTAAATGTTTCGCCTAATTTTTCCACTGTGCAATCATTATTACACCCTGATACCCGTATATCGGTCACCTTGGGCCGTAGTGAGATCTTTGGTTCCTTAGTATGGGGTAACAACATCGATTATCGCGCAGCTACGGTTAAGGAGATTCCAAATCATATCAAAGTAAACAAAGGCGACAAAGTCTATACTTCAGGGTATTCGGGGCATTTTCCAAAAGGTATTTTTGTGGGAACAGTTATTCAAACGGGTATTTCGTCTGGAGACGCATTCCTGGATCTACGCATTCTTTTAAGCACCAATTTCTCTAATCTACAACATGTATATGTAGTAAAGGATTTATTAAATAATGAATTAAAAACATTGGAGGAATCGACTAAAGACAATGGCTAGGATTTTAATATTTAATTTTATTCGATTTATAGTCTTGATTGGAATGCAGGTATTTTTGTTCCAAAATATTGGCTATTATAACCTGGTTGCAGCGTTTCCTTATATTTTATTTATCTTTTTGCTGCCGACCGGAACACCCAATTTTCTGGTTTACCTGATTGCTTTTCTAACAGGCTTGACAGTTGATTCCTTTTACGATACATTGGGGGTCAACACCGCCGCATGCGTGGCTTTGGCTGCATTCCGAATTTTCTTTATGAAGATCACTCTTGAAGTAGAGGAACGGGACTCATTTCTTACACCAATGTTGGGGTTGATGAATGTAAGATGGTTTTTCTCTTATATCTTTTTTGGTACATTGATTCATCATACATTCCTGTATCTACTGGAATCTTTCTCTTTCCAACATATTCAATACACACTGCTCAGTATTGTTTTAAGTTGTATATTTACGGTAATTATTATGCTGTTATTTAGCATATTATTCTACAAAAAGAAAGATCGATTGTAGTAGATCGGTGAATAGAAATTTATTTCTATGAATAGTTTTTTTGCTCGCAAGTACGTCGTTTCCGGAATCTTTGTTGCCATCGCGCTGACTTTGGTTGCCCGCCTATTTTATTTACAGATCATCGACGATTCCTATATACATTCAGCCAACAGCAATGTCATGCGGAAGGTCATCGTTTACCCTGCAAGGGGTGTTATTTTAGACCGCAAAGGAAAAGTATTGGTACAAAATGAACCTGTATACGACCTGATGGTTACGCCTCGCGAGGTCAAGGAGATTGACACTGCTTTGTTTTGTAAATTAATTGATATTGACAAAGAAGGCTTTATTAAACGGATGGATAAGGCTCGTGCCCATTCCCCATACAGGGCATCAATTTTTGAAAAACAACTATCCGTCCGGACTTGGGCACAATATCAAGAATATCAATATCAGTTTCGTGGATTCTATGTACAGAAGAGAACCATTAGAAGCTATCCTGATAGTATTGCAGCTCAATTTTTGGGTTATGTTAGCGAGGTAAACGATAAAGATATTGAACGATCCAATGGGTTTTACCGAAGTGGTGACTATATTGGAAGAAGTGGTGTTGAACGTTCCTACGAAGATCTGATCCGCGGTAAAAGAGGAGTCAACAATTTGATGGTGGATGCGCTGAATCGTCCCAAGGGAATATTTATGGAGGGGAAATATGATACCTTAGCCGTTGCCGGTGAAGGATTAGTTTCTTCCTTAGATAAGGATCTCCAAATATTAGGTGAAAGTTTAATGAAAAATAAGCTCGGCTCTATTGTTGCCATTGAACCTGCAACGGGGGAAATTTTGGCCTATATAAGTAGCCCGAGTTATAACCCCAATCTGATGGTAGGTCGACAAGTTGGCAATAATTATATGAAATTATTGAATGACGAAACCAAGCCCCTTTTTAACCGTCCTATTCAAGCCTCGTATCCTCCAGGATCCGTTTTTAAGGTTGTTTCAGCCCTGACAGCACAGCAAGCTGGCGTTATTGACCGAAACACCGTATTTTTCTGTCCACATGGTTATAGCTATGGTGGCGGACGCGGTTGGATGGGATGTACCCACTACCACGGTTCGACCACTTTACAGCGTTCTGTAGCAGTATCCTGTAATACCTATTATGGTTTTACCTACGCCAAAATGATCGATGGACGGGGCCTCTCAGGTCCAAAAGCCTACGACCTATGGCGCAATGCAACCACACAGTTTGGAATCGGCCACAAATTGGGAATAGATCTACCAGGGGAAAAACCGGGATTATTGCCCACATCGGAGTTTTATACAAAACGATATGGCAATGACAAATGGCGTTCAAGTTTCAATATATCCTTATCCATTGGTCAGGGAGAGATGGGTATAACACCACTGCAAATGGCCAATATTATGGCTATTGTAGCCAACAAAGGTTTTTACTATAGACCACATCTCATCAAGGGTATAGGTGCGCAAAAAATCGCTAAAAAGGAATTTACAGAAAAGATCAGCGCTGGGGTAGATGAAAAATATTATCCTGTAGTCATCCAGGGGATGAGCGACGCTGTCAACACACCTGAAGGAACAGCTTGGTCGAATCGTATCCCAGGTATTGAAATGTGTGGAAAAACAGGGACGGCACAAAATCCACATGGAGAAAATCACGCGGTATTTTTTGCATTTGCACCACGGGAAAATCCGAAAATTGCCATTGCAGTATTTGTTGAAAATGCTGGTTATGGCGGAACTTGGGCTGGCCCAATAGCCAGTATGATGGTTGAAAAATACCTGAAGGATACCATTACGGCACCAAAATATATTCAGGATCGGATCTATAAAGCAAACTTTCTTCCTGCACCAAAGAAGGTAATAGATCCCAAAAGTAAAGATGTCAAGAAAGCGGATTCGATCAAATCAAAAACAGATACTGTTAAATCAAAACGACAATTAGCGGCATTGGTAAAACCAAAAGAAACAATTGTTCACCATAGTGAGGTAAAAAGAAGATATGAATAATCAAAAAAATAGTTTCTTTGGAAAAATAGATTGGTTAACAATCATACTCTGGCTTTCACTCTGTCTGATCGGTCTATTTAATATCCGTGCGGCTGTATTTAATCCGGAAATGCCTGGTTTTTTCACTTTAGGCACCAACTATGGAAAGCAGTCACTCTACCTGATCTCAGCGATTATCCTCGGCATATCCATCTTGATTATCGATGCCAAATTTTTCAGTTCGGCCTCACCCATATTTTATGGTATAACAGCCATACTCCTTGTCATTGTTTTGGTTGTCGGGCGAAATGTCGGCGGGAATCAGGCCTGGATTGATTTGGGATTTTTCAGGTTACAACCCTCCGAGTTTGCCAAGCTATCCACCTGTCTGTTGCTGGCCAACTTTCTAAGTGCGCAGAGTAATAAAGCCCCAACTATGCAAACACTGGCTATGGGTGCAGGTATTGTACTATTTCCTGTATTCCTGGTTATGCTGCAGCCCGACACCGGCTCTGCACTTGCTTTCTTTTCGCTAATTTTTGTCTTTTACCGCGAAGGCTATGTAAACAATGAATTACTGATTTTTGGAGGCCTATGTATCTTACTTTTTGTTTTAGCTCTGTTATTCAATCCATGGATTCTTATTTTAGTCTTGGCGGCTATTATCGGATTTTTTATGTGGAGCTTCCGAAAGAAGAGAAAATATATTATTAATCTAAGTATCCTTTTTGCAGCCTGCACCGCATTTATATTATGTGTGGATCTGGTTTACGACCACGTATTACAACCGCATCAACGTGACCGAATCGACATCATTTTGGGTAAAACAGAAGACCTCAAAGGAAAGGGTTATAATTTGAACCAGTCCAAAATTGCCATAGGGTCAGGCCAATTTTGGGGAAAAGGCTATTTGCAGGGAACGCAGACCAAATATAACTTTGTTCCCGAACAAAGCACTGACTTTATCTTCTGTACGGTTGGTGAAGAATGGGGCTTTGTAGGTTCGGTAACATTAATTGCTATCTATCTCACACTGCTCTTGCGTATCATCCATATTGCAGAACGACAGCGTTCGGCTTTTGCCCGAATCTATGCCTACGGCGTGGCCTCTATCCTATTTTTTCACTTGTTTATCAATATCGGAATGACCATAGGAATTATCCCTGTCATCGGGATTCCATTGCCTTTTGTCAGCTATGGAGGTTCTTCACTCTGGAGTTTCACGATACTACTCTTTATCATGCTAAAATTTGACTCCAACAGGAAAGGAGTTGTTTAATACACATGTGGCACTGGGAGATATTTTTCTAAATTCTTTCCAGTACCAGTTGAATAGCTTTTTCCACGACCGCTTCAGGATTCGGCGAAAATTCTCCTGCTACCCTACTCGCTAAAATGGCATTTATGGACAGGGCCTGATGGCCAAACATTTTCGCCAAAGCATAGATACCCGCAGTTTCCATTTCCAGATTGGTCAAACGAAAATTGTTATGCTTAAATGAATTTACCAAAGGAATCAAATCTGGAATCGTATTATCTGACCGCAGACAACGCCCTTGTGGTGCATAGAATCCCGGTGCCGTTAATGTCATTCCTTTTGGCAGATCAAAAGCAATTCGGTCCAATAAACGCTCTCCGGACCTTGCTACATAAGGTTTTAAACTCAATTGTGGAAAATACCGAATTAAAGCCTGCTGGATATTCAGTTCAATCTCATCGTAAGGCTTTTGGTAGAATTGCATCAACGCATCAAAGCCAACCCCATATTCCGAAGCCAGTATACTTCCCATTTCAACATCCGTCTGTACAGCACCAGAAGTACCGATACGAACGATATCCAAAGAGGTCAGCTCGCTTTTCACAACCTTATGCTGAAAATCGATATTCACCAACGCATCCAATTCATTCAATACTATATCAATATTGTCTGTACCTATCCCTGTAGAGATCACGCTCAGCCGTTTAGTCCCAATATATCCTGTATGGGTGATAAACTCACGCTTTCCCTTTTTGAGTTCGATACGATCAAAATATTTTGACACCTTGGTCACACGGTCTGGATCTCCTACCGTAATGATCGTATGGGCTAAATCTTCTGGCATTAAATTCAAATGGTAAATACTTCCATCTGAATTTAAAATGAGTTCTGAATTGTTTATCATATCGTTCTTAAATAATTCAATTGACAACCTTCAATTTTCGAAAAACGTTCCACGACACGGTTTACCTGCATTTTCCGTACCTCAAATTCCAGATAGCAATTATTGTCAAATTCCTGCTTTTCGATTTCCAGTCCTTCTTCCTTAATAATACGCATAACATCATTCATATTTAGATAATCAAAGGTCAGCCCATAGCTATCATTCACCGTTCGTTCGATTATCTGAACTTGATCCAAGGCATCCTGCGTAGCCGATTTATAAGCATTAATCAAGCCTGGTACGCCCAACAGTGTTCCACCGAAATAACGAACAACAACGACGATTATATTTGTAATATCTGCCGAGAGCAAAGCATTTAAAATAGGACGCCCTGCGGTGCCAGAGGGTTCACCGTCATCGTTTACGCGAAATACATTACGATCCGGAGTCAGCCGATAAGCCCAGCAGTGGTGTCTTGCTTTTGGATGTAGGGATTTCACCTCCTGTAGCAGATCTTTTAATTTCTCCTCAGATTTAAAAGGAAATGCATAGGCAATAAATTTGCTTCCTTTATCTCTAAAAATTCCTTCATAGTTTGCACCGATCGTTCGATAAGTATCTTCAAATAAACTCACTGATATGCGATAATTAAAACTGAAATAATGGAAAGAACTATCCCCAGGTAATTCAACCATGAGAGTCTTTCTTTAAAAAATAACACACCCACCAAAGCACCCAACGAGATAACACCAATATTCATTCCAGTAAATACAATGGAAGGATTCTCGGGTAATGCCCGATGTGCTTTCATATAAAATAATATATTACAAAAATTGAAAGCGCCTAAAATCAGGCCATAGACGACAGCTTTACCTGAAAAGCTCTGTTTTTCAACAAAGATAAAATAGCCTAATAAACCAAATGCGATCAGCATGGCCATGACAAAGATAATAAACATCGAACTGACATAAGGTATCGTCACATGCAATGCCACCTGTTTAAAAAGGATATCAATAATCCCCATACCAATAAAAACAAGCAATGGGTAGAGACTATTTTTATATCCAGTATTTGACAGGGTTACTGTAGGGAGAGATTTTCGCCAACCGATGGAACATATTATCGCCAATAGACCTATCCCTATCCCCAACAGTTTATTTCCCTGTAGCTTTTCGTGGAATAAAAAAAACGCTGCCAGTAAGGGAATAAATAAAGATAGTCGTTGGGCTACCTCCGTTTTTACCAAACCACTATAACGGATAGATAGCGCAATAAATACAAACATCCCCGGTAATAGTACAGCCAGTGTTGCATACAACGGGAATGGTAAGGCATCCCAGCTAATTTCTTTTATTTCGGGTCGTAATATAAAGTAGGTCAAAGCAACTGCCATAGGATAATTCCAGACGATTACTTGTTTTGTTTCTACGCCATACTGTTTTGCCAATTTTAATAATACGGCTACAGTGACGCTGCAGATAACACTTATGAGGACAAAAATCATTATTCTGTTACTAAATTATTTCCAAAGCCCACGCTTAGCCTGACGTGCCTGTCGTTCTAATTTTACAAAAAAATCAGCATACTGAACATTCGGCGTCAAGGTGTAAGTCACAGCATAGCCCTGCGCTACCAACTCCGCGTTAACAAATTTCTCCCTAAGATACACATAAGCTAGAAGTCTTCCATAACGATCTTTTTTACCAACATCAAATACCAGCTTCACATTCTTTCCGGTCAACATAGTTTTTAGATATTCTTTTGCCTCCACGCCATAGTAACCAATTTCCTTTCGTGCTGTTCTCCTTGTTTCGGGAGCATCAATCCCAATCAATCGTACCCGTTCGCCTTTTTTACTACCATTTTCAATCACAAAGGTATCGCCATCAATTACCCGTCGCACCTTCACATACCGCTCCTCCCCTTTATAAGAAAAACCTAAAAACAAGAGACAGATGATAGTGGCACTCACTAAAAAATTAAATCGCTTTAGCATAAAAATTACATTTGGGCAAAGGTAATAAAATACTTTTTCAGCAAACAACGGATAAAACACAGCATATTTCAACAAAAAAAACAACTATTTTCAATAAAAAAAACTCAAAAAAACATAACCATTTTTAATATGTTTTTTATGTTAAAAAATCATAAAAAAAACCGACACAAAAAAGACGACAAAAACCATAAAACACTATATAAAAGAAAATTACAAAAATAAAAATATCAAAAAGGCAATAAAAAACACTTATTTTCAAGGTAAAAAAAGCAATAAAAACCAACCAAAAACACATATATAAATGATGCATTTTTTATGAAAAAAAATATTTTTTCTTTGATATTTCAAAAACATTCGTACATTTGAAATGTCAAACAACACAAGGATGAACAGATCATATACATATTTCTATTTTAACTTCTTTTATTTTAAAAATAAGAGCCGGGATTAGATTGTGTATACATTAAAATATAACAAGAAAGAGTCCCGGTTTAGATCATCGGGACTCTTTCTTGTTTAAGGGCAAAATAGCAACAAAAAAATGAGTTTAAAAATTGCGATACAAGGAGCAAAAGCTTCATTCCACGAGGAAGCAGCATTTAAATATTTTGGACGCGAAGTCGAAATTGTTGAATGTGATTCATTCAAAAAAACCTGTGAATTGCTGAAGCAAAGAAAAGTAGATTACATTGTTATGGCGATTGAAAATTCAATTGCAGGTAGCTTGCTACCAAACTATAATTTGCTTCGGGATTATAAATTTCATATCACAGGAGAAGTCTATCTCAACATTCAGCAGAATCTGATGGTATTGCCGGGCGTCAAATTGAAAGACATCAAACATATCGAATCACATCCGATCGCGATCCGTCAATGCGAAGAATTTCTTTCGGAGCTGGAGGGTGTACGTATTACCGAAGGGTCAGACACAGCGGCCACAGCAAAGATGATTGCTGAACGGAAATTGACTGATACAGCTGCTATTGCTGGTACTTTAGCCGCTGAAATTTATGGGCTTGAGATTCTAGAGAAAAGAATCGAAACTAATAAAAAGAATGCTACACGTTTTCTGGTTCTTTCAAATGAGGTGGTTGAACACAAAAATGCCAATAAAGCATCCCTATCTTTCCAAACGGGAAATACAGTTGGTTCCTTAGCGACAATCTTACAGTGTTTTGCTGAGCAAAATATCAACCTGAGCAAGATTCAGTCTATGCCTGTTATCGGAAAACGCAACGAATATGACTTTTTCGTTGATGTTGAATGGAAAAAACAATCAGACTATGAAGCTGCGATCCGAAAAGTACTCAAACATAGTATCAATTTCAATATTATGGGCGAATACATCAAAAACGAGAAACTATAATCAACAAATTAATAATTATAAAATAATCAACTTACCCTGAATCTGTTGAAGCGATAAAAACTTACAAAACAAGCATAACAGCTTAACAGACTCAAATACCTTTAAAAATTTATTCCGATGAAAAATACATTAGAAATCACTCCTTTGAAATCATGGTTGGATACTGGAGACAAACCTTTAATTATCGCAGGCCCTTGTAGTGCAGAGACAGAAGAGCAATTGGTATCTACAGCACATCTATTAGCGAATACTGGAAAAGTAAATATCTTACGTGCAGGAATCTGGAAACCACGTACTCGTCCAGGCGAATTTGAAGGTATCGGTTCCATTGGTTTGGAGTGGTTGAAGCGAGCGAAAGAAGAGACAGGTTTATTGACAGCTACAGAGGTTGCGACAGCAAAACACGTCGAAGAAGCTTTAGCAGCTGGTGTTGATGTACTTTGGGTAGGTGCACGTTCAACTGCAAATCCATTCACGGTGCAAGAAATCGCTGATGCACTACAGGGAGTAGATGTACCAGTTTTCGTAAAAAACCCTGTTAATCCAGATTTATCGTTGTGGATCGGTGCCTTGGAGCGTATCAACCGCGCTGGCATCAAAAAATTAGGTGCTATCCACCGTGGATTCTCTTCTTACGAGAAAACAGCATTCCGCAACGAGCCGATGTGGGATTTAGCCATCCAGTTAAAAACTGCTTGCCCTAATTTGCCGATCATCAATGATCCTAGCCACATCTGTGGTAACCGCGAATTGTTACCGTACATCGCACAAAAAGCAATGGATATGGACATGCAAGGTTTGATCATTGAATCACATATTGATCCTTCTGTTGCATGGACAGATGCCAAACAACAAGTTACGCCGGCAGCCTTAGCAGAGTTGATCAATCATTTGACATTACGTAAAGCTGATTCTGACAACCCATCATTTGAGGACAAATTAGCCGAATTGCGCAGCAACATTGATAAATTGGACGATTTAATTATCCAAAAAATTGGCGAGCGTATGAAAATTGCAGAGAAAATCGGTGAATACAAACGCGATAACAATGTGACGATCTTACAGGTAAACCGTTGGGATGAGATTGTTCAAAAACGCACAAAACTTGCTGAAGCACTTTCTTTAGGCAATGAATTTGCAACAAAATTCCTAGAATTAATTCACAATGAATCTATCCGTAAACAAAACGCGGTAATGAATTCACAGGAACAACCAACAGCAGAAGCATAATGAATCAACAAGTCATCAAGCTGACGCACCCATCAAAAAAAATAAAAGGCACGGTTCAACTGACAGGATCAAAATCCGAGAGCAACCGTGCTCTTATTATCCGCTCGTTGAGCAAGGGACAGGTTGATATAGCGAATCTGTCCGAGGCTGCTGATACGGTGACTTTAAACCGTGTATTGCAGATCGCATCAGATCCCCAACCCGGCTACAACACGATTGACATCGGTCCGGCAGGTACAGCAATGCGCTTTTTAACGGCCTATCTGAACCTTGTTCAAGGAAACTTTATCCTTACGGGGACCGAACGCATGCAACAACGGCCAATCGGTATATTGGTTGATGCCATGAAGGAAATTGGAGCTGACATTCATTATGAAAAAAAAACCGGTTATCCACCCCTAAAAATAGAAGGCGGCATATTTCAAGGAAAGGGCCGTGTCCGGATAAAAGGCAACATCAGTAGTCAATACATCTCGGCGCTGCTATTAATTGCTCCTGCATTGAAAAAAGGGCTTACATTGGAAATCGAGGGTGAACTGACTTCCAGACCCTATGTATCCATGACCCTCGATATGCTAAAAAGCGTCGGCATACAGCATGAGTGGACAGCGAATGAAATACATATTGCCCCACAGACTTTTTCAAAAAGCACGATTTATGTGGAGCCAGATTGGAGCGCAGCTTCTTACTGGTACGCTATTGTAGCTCTGGCAGAAGACGGAGCATCTATCGTCTTACCTGGGCTTAAAAAAGACAGTCTTCAAGGAGATATTGCAATTGTCGATATCATGACCCATTTTGGCGTGCAATCCAGTTTTGAATCCGATGGCTTGCATCTTCATAAAACAGCAATAGATTCGAAAAAAACGTTATTTGATTTCAAAGAATGCCCCGATCTCGCGCAGACTGTCGTCGTTGTCGCTGCAGCTTTAGGTCGTGACGTTTCATTTACAGGTCTTGAAACATTAAAGATCAAAGAAACTGACCGAATTGCCGCTTTACAGACTGAGATAGCAAAATTTGGTGCTGAATTGATAGCAGATAACGAAACCTATCATCTTAAAACAGCACAGGTATTCCAGCCAAAAGAGGTGACTTTTGATACCTATGAGGACCACCGTATGGCAATGGCGTTTGCGCCCCTTGCATTGGTTTTTGACCAGATCAAGATTGCGGAGCCAATGGTTGTAGAAAAATCGTATCCTGATTTCTGGAAACATCTGCAGGCCCAATCTTTTATCATTGACTAATATTTAAAAACCCGGGAGATGTATGCTCCCGGATTTTACAACCTATATACACGCTATTAATAGCTTTAATGGCAACGAAAGAAGTACTACCCGCACACAACCCAGACATGATTAAAAATAATCAAAATTGATAAAGTTGGGTTTTACAGTAGCGTTTTCATTGCATTTAAAGGCAAATTTATCTAAGTTTATTGAAATTTAATTCTTATGGCAGGAAACTCATTTGGCGATTTATTCAGAATCAGCACTTTTGGCGAATCACACGGAAAAGCGATCGGTGTAATTATTGATGGTTGCCCCTCAAATATAACGATAGACGAAGAGTTTATACAGTCTGAACTAGATAAACGGAAACCGGGACAGTCCAGAATTACCACACAACGAAAAGAAAGTGATACCGCTCAGATACTATCAGGCGTATTCGAAGGGAAGTCGACCGGAACTCCGATTGCCATTGTTATACCAAATGAAGATCAACGTTCTAAGGACTATACCCACATTAAAGATATCTTCAGGCCTTCCCACGCGGACTTCACCTATCAGATGAAATATGGTATCCGAGACTACCGTGGCGGTGGCCGCTCTTCAGCCCGTGAAACAGCCGCCCGCGTTGCTGCAGGAGCTGTTGCAAAGAGCTTTTTACAACAATTTGGCATCGAAATCTTCGCGCATGTTTCGGGTGTGGGTACGATCGAAGCGCCCAATTTGGACACCAAAGATCTTAAAGCCCTGCTTGAGCTACGTGAATCCAATATCGCACGCTGTGCTGATCCGGCCACAGCCAATGAAATGGTCGAATTTATAGATTCAGTAAGAAAAGCGGGTGATACAGTAGGTGGGCGCATTTCGGCGGTGGTAAGACATGTTCCTGTTGGACTTGGAGAACCCGTATTTGACAAACTTCATGCTGACCTCGCAAAAGCGATGATGAGCATTAATGCCGTACACGGATTTGAATATGGATCAGGTTTTGCAGGTTCAGAGTTGCGAGGTTCCGAACATAATGATATATTTGTAGCAGATGACCATGATTTAAATCAAGTGCATACACATACCAATTTCTCAGGGGGAATACAGGGCGGCATATCAAACGGTATGGATATTACTTTTAAAGTAGCATTTAAACCTGTTGCCACCATCATGAGAGATCAAGAAACAGTAGATATCCATGGCAACCCGGCCATCGCAAGTGGTAAGGGAAGACATGATCCTTGTGTTGTTTCGAGAGCGGTAATTATTGTAGAAGCCATGGCGGCACTTGTGATTGCGGATCATCTACTTAAACATCAAAGTTACAAACATGCTGCAAGATAATTATGTCGTAGGTGTTGATATTGGAGGCACTCATATTTCTGCCTGTATCATTGATACCAAACAATGGAATATACATTTAGAGAACGTGGTCAGAAACCACGTTTTTTCTCAAGGAGATGCTAAAACGATTTTACACACCTGGGCTTCCACAATACAGAATAGTATTGCTACCTCACCCACTGCTATTCAATTCATTGGCATAGCAATGCCGGGGCCTTTTGACTATGAAAATGGTATCTCTAAAATGTTAGGACAAAGCAAGTACGACAACTTGTACGATCAAGACATTAAAAGCCTTTTATCTGCTGAGTTGGGTTTACCTTCTACAGCTATTCACTTTATCAATGATGCAGCGGCTTTCCTACAGGGAGAGATATTTGTACAGAACCTTCAGACCAATCCGAGAATACTCGGGATTACTTTGGGGACAGGCTTAGGATCTGCGGTATGGAATAAGGGCGAGAAGGCCTTCGATGCAGACCTCTGGAATACACCTTATCAGGAAAGCATCTTTGAAGAATATCTTGTAACAAGGTGGTTTGTCAAACGGTTCAAAGAAATCACAGAGAAAGATGTCACTGGTTTAAAAGAAATTTTGGACAATCATAGAGAAACTGCTGCATTCGCAACCATCAAAGATGAATACGCAACACATCTATTTGATTTTATGCAGTTTTTTGAAGAAAAATATCAGACTAATCTCTTTATTATTGGTGGTAATATTGCGAGAGCACTTCCTATCTTTATTGCAGATCGGGAAGAATTCAATAAATTCACCATTCATACAGCTATATTGGGTGAGAAGGCAGCCATGATCGGCGCCGCAAGTATTTTCAGTTAGTCCAAGGACTTAAAACACAAAATAAGCATTTCCCCTAAAAATGAATGCTATTCAAAGAGTGTCTTACAAGAAGCTCTTTGAATAGCATAATTAAAATAACAGATCCAAAGAAATATCCATTTATTCAAACATAGATGGATATTTTTCTGGATTACCCTCATGCATGATCGCATACACAGTTTCCACAACATCATCCGAAGATGGTTTCGAGAAATAGTCACCATCCGAACCATAGGGAGGTCGGTGCGCTTTTGCTGTCAATGTTCGAGGCTGGCTATCAAGCAAATAATAACCATTTTGATTTTCAAGTATTTCCTGTAGTATAAATGCAGCAGCACCCCCAGGTACATCCTCATCCACTACTAACAACTTATTTGTTTTTTTCAGAGATTCAGCACATAATTGTCCTTTGTCAAACGGCAACAAGGTCTGGGCATCGATAATCTCGATAAATATCCCCAAACGTTCCAATTCTACAGCAGCTTCTTCGACAACGCGTAACGTTGAACCATAGGAGACTACCGTAATATCCTGTCCTTCTTTAATGCGCTCAGCATAACCGATTGGCACTGTAAATTCACCAACATTCTCCGGCAAACGTTCTTTGAGGCGATAACCATTCAGACATTCAACGACAATAGCCGGTTCATCTGAACGGAAAAGCGTATTATACATTCCAGCAGCCTGCGTCATATTGCGTGGCACACAAACATGCAATCCTCTTAAAGAGCCCAATATCACAGACATCGGTGATCCCGAATGCCATACACCCTCCAGGCGGTGTCCGCGGGTACGAATAATGACTGGTGCTTTTTGTCCTCCGAAAGTACGATAACTTAAGCTCGCTAAATCATCACTGGCAACCGTGATTCCGTAGATCAAATAATCTAAGTATTGAATTTCAGCAATTGGTTTTAACCCACGAATCGCCAATCCGATCCCTTTACCGATAATTGAATTTTCTCGGATCCCGGTATCAAATACGCGATGCGTACCGAGCTTATCCTGTAGACCTGCAAATCCTTGGTTGACATCCCCTATTTTCCCCACGTCTTCCCCGAATGCTAATAAACGTTCATCACGTTGAAAATTTTCTTCAAAACAAAGATTCAACACTTCCCGACCATCCACAATTTTAGAATCTTCATTATAAATCGCTTCTACTGCAGGCACATTGAAGGGAGAATCAACACCATCAGTAAATAATTTAGAATTATACCGCTTCTCGTTAATTTCTTGTTTAACCTTATACCAATTCAACAATTCCTGACGGCCTTCCGTATGTTTTTCCTTTAACTCATGCAATATCTTCCGGACCTGTCCATACACCTCTTTCAGAGAAGGCTCTACCATCGATTGCAGTTTTTTTGCTGCGAAGTCCGCTTTTTCATTTGGAATTCGTGACAATAAATCAATGGCTTCTTTTGCTTCAAGCGTCAAAGTTCTGATATAATCAGTCCAAGCCCTTTTTTGTTCCTGACGGACAAAATCCTTGGCATCACGATCCAACTGGTCCAGCTCTTCATCCGTAGCGATACCCGAGCTTTGTATCCACTCCTTCATTTTCGCGATACAGTCGAAATCCGTTTCCCACTGCAAGCGTTCCTGAGATTTATAACGTTCGTGGGATCCCGAAGACGAATGCCCTTGTGGTTGTGTCAATTCGGTCACATGGATCAGACATGGGATATGCTTTTCTCTTGCTATATTTGCGGCCTGTTCGTATGTTTCACACAAGCCTGCATAATCCCAACCTCTTACTTTAAAAATTTCAATTCCGTTTGTCAACTCCTCCTTTTGGAAACCCTTGAGTATTTCAGAAATATCACCTTTTGTAGTCTGGGTTTCATTCGACACCGAAATTCCGTAACCATCATCCCAAATAGAAATAACTGCAGGAATCTGATGTACTCCAGCAGCATTGATGACTTCAAAAAACACACCTTCTGAGGTCGCAGCGTTCCCTATTGTACAGAAGGTAACTTCATTTCCTTTATTCGAGAAATAGGACAAATAATCCAAATTTCTATTTTGTTTATATAATTTAGATGCTAGTCCTAAACCCAAAATTCTGGGCATTTGCCCTCCTGTGGTAGAAATGTCCGAAAAGGAATTCTTCTGTACCGTTTGATCAAGCCAATTCCCCTGATCATCCAGCACCCGTGTAGAAAAATGACAGTTCATTTGCCGACCGGCAGAAGAAGGATCCGCCTCAACATCCGGATGCGCATATAATTGGGAGAAAAAACGATAGACATCACTGATGCCTGAAGCAAATATAAATGTCTGGTCACGGTAATATCCTGATCGCCAATCGCCATTTCTGAAGACTTTAGCCATCGCAATTTGTGCCAACTCTTTTCCATCGCCAAAAATACCAAACTTCGCCTTGCCTGTAAGCACTTCCTTACGTCCCAATAAACTTACGTAACGACTTTCCAAAGCGGTCCGATAATCATTCACAATAATCTTTTTGAACTCGTCAAAGCTCAAAGTGGAAATAGATTCATTGTTTTGGTCAAATGCAGTATCAAACATATTCTTTTTTGTTTCAACAAATTTAACAAAAATATTATTCTATATAATTGGTGTTTGTCAAATAATTTGACAATCAATAGTTCGTATTTGAAATAGAATATTCTAATTTCTCAAATTAGTACTTTTTGAGAAAAATTCCTAATTTTTGCAGATTTTTAATTAATATAGATAGGGATTAAACGCTAGCGGGCGGGATCAGAAATACATAGCTCTCTGATCTCCTAAGACAAAGGCTCGGGATTGAGATAGATCTTCTTTTTAATTTTAACTTTTTACTGTGAATTTTTCGACATTACAACTCAATAAACTCCTTTTTTCCAACATTGAAAAACAAAAGCTTTCGGTACTGACAACCGTCCAGGAACGGGTGATCCCTGCTATATTAGCTGGTCAAGATTGTCTGGCGATTGCTCCTACGGGAACAGGAAAAACCGAAGCTTTCACTATCCCGATCGTACAACATTTATTGGAAAAGGAAGAAAGAGAACATGCCTCCGTACTTATTCTGCTTCCAACACGCGAACTCTGTATCCAAACGAAAGATCGAATTGCTAAACTGATTGAGGGTACAGGTCTCGATATCGCCAGCTTTTATGGTGGCGGAACTTACGACAGCCAGCTTGCGGCCTACCCTAAAGCTCAGCTGATCCTGGCTACGCCAGGCAGACTGCTCGACTTTCTAGAACAACAGGTTGTTGATCTAAAAGGGATAAACACTCTAGTCATTGATGAATTTGATCAATTGCTCGATCTTGGCTTTGCACTAGAAATCAATAAAATTATGCAGGCACTTCCCACCGAAAGACAGTCTATTTTCGTCTCGGCGACACGCACAGCAGAGATGGATAAGATCATTCTAAAAAGACTCAAAAATCCGATAGAAGTCACAGTAGAAGATCATCTTAAAAAAGGAAAAATAAGCGAGTATGTGTTGTATGTCGATAAAAACGACAAGAAAAATCTAGTCCGTTACCTTCTTGAAAACAGAATTAAATCACAGGCCCTTATTTTCACGCGGACGGTACATGCTGTGGAACGGATTGAAGCAGACCTCCATCGAAATGGCATTTCGGCACTAGCACTATACGGTGATAAGTCGCAACAGCAGCGTGAGGAGATTGTCGCCAAATTTAGAAATAAAGAAAACAGGGTTTTGATTGCGACGGACTTGCTGGCAAGAGGCATAGATTTCCCCGATTTGGAAGCTATCATAAACTATGAAGTACCGGACTTCCCAGAAATATATACACATCGTATCGGAAGAACAGGCCGCTCTCAGACCGACGGTACGGCCATCACACTCTGCGATGCCGAAGACAACCAGAAGTGGATCAAGCTACAGTTATCATTAAATAAACAGATACAGATTGACGATCAACATCCCTTTTTATTGAGTTGGGAGAAAATGCTGTCCAGTAGCCAAAACAATGGCCGAAAAGGACAATCAAAATCAAGAAAACGTCGTTAAATTATAATTATTCTTTTACTTTTACCTGCAATTAACAAAATCACAGTCCAAGATGAGTACAATACATTTATTTGACGATAGTAACAATGCGAACGACAATCGCTTAGGGGATCTGGAAAAAACCATCATCATTAATAATCTGATGGAGGTTCCTTTTGCAGAGCGGGATGAATTATGGCGTGATACCTTCTTAAATAACATCGCAGAGTGTACATTGAAACTCGCCGAAACCGAAGTAGTCATCGGTCCGGATGGATTTCCTTATTTCCAGTTGGAAAGTGTCCCCAAAGATCAGAATTTTCAGGCCTTTGTGATCAAAAACCGTTTAAAGGATTTTGTACTACCAAAAGGCTTTGGTATTGCCATTAATACACAAAATGAAAATCCAGACTGGATATTTACCTATGGCGATCTGGTCAATTATTTCCTGAATGAGGAATTTTATACAGACGAGAGTATTTTTTCGCAAAAAAATGAGCAAACCACAATCGGTAAAGATGAAGAAATTTTAGTTGGCCAACCCTCCGAAACGATCCTACCTTATCACGTTCGTACACAACTGCGCGAGTTTTTGGATTATTATGGTGTCAAGAATGCCAAAATTATGCTTATCGCACGTAATTATAAAGACGAAGAAAAGGCCTCTCAAGATCTGGCATTTAATATCGTTGCCAATCAGTTTAGAACAGAGAAAGAATTTACGAATATCATGGAAGCAATAGGTTGGTTTTTGCCAAGACATTATTCCTATATCGGGTTGGATGAATTTGCGGTTGAAAATGGTTTCATGCCATTATAAAAGAAAAAATTTGATTATATAAATAGAGAATAAATAATGTTTCCATTTAACGTAAGAGTATACGGGATATTGATCAACGAGAAACAGGAAGTGCTGATCAGTGATGAAAGAACGGAAAATGTTTCATTTACCAAATTCCCCGGTGGAGGGCTAGAGTACGGAGAAGGTCTATTGGAGGCTTTAATTAGAGAATATCAAGAAGAGTGTGCATTTGACATTGACGTCGTTAAGCATATCTATACAACTGATTTTTACGAAAAATCAAGCTTCAACGACAGTCAGATTATATCAATTTACTATCAGGTCAAAAATACATCAGCCATTCAGATCAGAACGACTACTAAAGCATTTGATTTTGATCTGGATCAGAAAGTCGAAGATAATAAGCGTCAATCCTTCCGATGGGTTCCGTTACATACACTTTCCATAGAAGATCTGACATTTAAAACCGATCAGATCGCCTGGTTGGAATTTTTGAAAACAATCAAATGATAATAAATTTCTAATTTTCGTCGATTTTATTTGTATTTAAAAAATAAACATATATCTTTACGTAAACCAATGGAAATACTTTGTTTTTTTAAAGTATTGACCTTAATAACTACATTTTATTATTTTTTTGATATCTCGCTAAGACGAGATGGGTGAAGAGGGAAGTGATATCAAACAGACATTGGTTTATTGAATTTGTAAATTCCTAGTCCTATAGGTTTTTTAATAGTTAGTGTGATTTTATGGCGATACTCCCCGTATCGCCTTATTTTTTTATCATTCCATTCACTATGTTTCACCCCTAGCGTTTATCTATGCATCTTGTCTGCTTTGTAGTGTTATTATCAAACAAGAGTACTATTTGAATGCGACGAAAGAAGCAAAACACAAATTCTTGTGTAGTACATCTATATCTTTAAATCCGACCTTAGCCAATAGCTCAAGCTGATAGACCAACGATCGCGGTGTATCCTCATGTTCCACATAGGCAAAAACATGGTCACGATACGCTTCGTTTTGCAAGTTAGTCAAATACGCACCATATTTTTCACGATAGATCAGCTGTTGAAGAGGGGCACTATTTTGTTCGATTAAATCGAAAATCCATACACTCCCCCCGCTTTTGAGAAGTTTAAAAAGTTTGCGAAATGCGGTCTCCCAATCTTGATCGTCTCTCAAATGATGCAAAACTGCTGTCGCAATAATCACATCAAATTTCTCCTCGAACAGATCGGCCTGTCGAAAATCGCCTTTAATCAAATGAACTGCCCCAGTTGTAAGTACGCCAACACGTTCTTTGGCTCGCTCCAACATAGGTAAACTCAAATCGACCAAGGTAACATCTGGATTGGACCTGACTTTCTGAAGCAGTTTCACATCATAATTACCTGCACCGCAGCCGATATCCAACACCTGCTCAAGATTCGGATAGAGCGATGAAATTGCATCTGTTATGAGTTCCATATTCCACACCGCATCCAATGTAGTCGCCTGACCTGTTTCTAAATTAGAGAACCGTTCGACATCTTTGTCAAATCGCGTTTCAATTTCTTGTAATGTCGCCTTATTCATAGCTAAATAAATATTTGTGAGCACAAATGCTCGGTTTATCATTCCATGGAAATATCGAATATCCAAGTTATTTTCATAAGCGCTTTTTGCATTCTATGCATTGATATCACCTATAAATTTTAATTATTTAAAGGTAGGGTTAACTCAAATTCATTAAAAATATTTATTTTGTCATCGATTCATACCAAAAAAGTATCAATGGAAATCCGACATCTTATTTATTTCAAAACAGTAGCCGAGGAACTCCACTTCGGAAGGGCTGCTGAGCGGTTATTTATGTCCCAACCACCGTTAAGTCGACAAATCAAAGATCTTGAAGATGAGCTGGGCGTTATACTCTTTTTCAGAACGAACAAAAGGGTGGAACTGACCGAAGCGGGTAAATACTTTTTGGAAGAGGTTGTTGAGATACTTCAAAATTTAGAGCATAGCAAAACTATCACAAAACAGATCCATAACAATATTTCAGGTGAGTTTAAGTTGGGTTATATCAGTTCCACACCAAAGCAGATGTTGGCAACGGTATTGAAACAGATTCAACAAAAATTTCCCTATCTAAGGGTCAGTTTGTTTGAGACATCAACACAAAAACAAAAAGCTGCGTTGGAAAATGGAAAACTGGATCTCGGTATTATGCGTGCCCCTATTTACGCGAGCGAACTCCTTATCACCCCCTTATTCGAAGACCCGATGGTTATTGTGGGATCCACGGAAGTAGACTTCAAGAACATCAATTTTTTCAATGAGAATTTTATCTCTTTCAATCAAAAATATGCTTCTGAATATCATCGCCTAACAATCAATACCTGTAATCGCATGGGGTTTGAACCCAAAATTGTGCATCAAAGCAATTCCATGTCTTCTATCCTCGAACTTGTTTCTCAGGGATTAGGTTTGGCTGTTGTCCCGGCATCCACAATAAAACAGTATCCACATCTAAAATTGAAAATCCTCAAACTTGATGACACAGATAGTAAAACAGAGGTAATTTTGGTTTCGAATATAAAAAGTAAGAATAGTGCTCTTGCTGAATTTATTCAATGTATTCAAAAAGAATATCTTAAATTCAATAAAGGTTAATAACCAATCCTGATTATTTTGTTCACGTACACAGCATGAAAAAGACCATCATTTCCCTCTTTCACTTAGCACTGTTGCTCCCCGTATTATTGTTCGGACAGGAGACTCCAGAAATTGACCAAAGATTGCAGACCATTATGCAACGATATCAAGCAATAGGACTTAGTGTAGTACTTGTAAAAAACAACCAGATTTATTTTCATAAGAATTATGGCAACAAAAATATTGAGGACAAGACTTTGCTAAATGACGATGATATCTTTCGGATCGCTTCCATATCAAAGTCGTTTACCGCGACCTCTTTTATGCAGCTTTTGAAACAGCGGCGCTGTTCTTTAGATGATGATTTCGGAGATCTTATTGGTTTTCCGATTAGAAATCCAAATTATCCCCAGGAAAAAATTACCCTTCGGATGATACTTTCTCACACCTCGAGCATTAATGATCAAAACGGTTATTTTAATCTGGATGTTATTAATCCAACCAAAAATCCGAATTGGAAAAGTTCTTATAATAATTATAGACCAGGCAGCCAATATCAGTATTGTAATCTAAATTTTAATATGGCCGGCGCCGTATTGGAGAAGCTGACTCAGATGCGTTTTGATAACTACATCTCCAAAAACATTCTTAAGCCATTGAATCTTTATGGTGGATATTGTGTTGACTCGCTAGATCATTTGAGATTAGTCCCTTTATATTCATTCGATAAAAAAGCTAATATTATCGAAGAACTGAATGCATATGCACCCAGACGTGATGAACTTGCAAATTATCAATTGGGCTATACGACTCCTGCACTCTCCCCGACTGGTGGAATGAAGATATCGACACTCGATCTTGCAAAATATATGCTTATGCATATGAACTACGGTACGGGTAACGGAAAGAAAATAATGGATAAAAAATATGCAAAGATAATGCAAACTGCTGTTAATAAAGATGCAGGGTATGGCCTCGCTATTATGAACGAAAATACGGTAATTCCAGGTGTTATATTAACGGGACATACGGGATCTGCTTATGGCTTATACAGTGCAATGTTTTTCAATCCTGTAAAAAAATATGGATTTGTAGTAATCACCAATGGCTGCAACATACCTGATAGCGAAAATTTTAATCCGCTACTCAAAGACTGCATCCGCGCCTTATATGACACGTATATAAAATAGGCTGAAATTCAGCAAAAAGTTTTACAATTTTTATTTTCAACCGTTTATTTTCAACTGCGAAAAAAGGGCTTAATAAACCGAAAAGCTGGAACACATTCAGAATCAAACTTCTGTCTTTCAGCCATAAAAATACCCCCAAATAGTTGAACACTATTTGGGGGTATAGCGTATTTCTTGCTTTTTACTTATTTCTTATTTCCCACCCAGTTTACAATCGCCGGATCCAGTGGATTGGTAGCTGATCGAAAGCGATGTACTAATTTACCATTTTCGTCAATCAGGAATTTTTCAAAGTTCCATTTAATCTCTCCTGTAAAATCGGGATTATCCTGCGTGATCAGATATTTGAATAAAGGCGAAATCTGCTCCCCTTTTACTTCTACTTTTTCAGCCATTAAAAAGTCTACTCCATAGTTCTGTTCACAGAATTCTTGAATCTCTGTATTGGAGCCTGGTTCCTGTTGTCCAAAGTTGTTCGCCGGAAAACCAATGATAACCAATTTGTCTCCAAATGTCTTGTGTAGTTCTTCCAGGTCCTTATACTGTTTCGTAAAACCACATTTAGAAGCTGTATTGACAATCAATATCTTCTTTCCTTTGAAATCGGACATTTTCACCTCTTGCCCTTCCAGCGTCTTAAAAGTGAAATTATAAATTTCGGGATTGCCAAATAACATTGACATATACACCATAATAGTTGCTACAATCATATTTATTTAATTTAAAGACTCAACAATGAGTTACTCTCTCTTTCCAGCACTGCACTGAACAATTCGTTAATAGGTGACTTTAGTATTGTTCCGACCTTGATCTGATGTGTTTCACACACTTCACGCAATAACAAATCAAAGCTATAAGCAATTGAGCCAACAAAGTGGCATTCATACTGTGTATAATCTGCATAAGTCAAAATAGAGGCCTGAACAAACTCTTCAAAACCACCTTTTACCAGATCAATAATAAATGGATGGGTAATATTATCAGACATAAATGGCGCAAAAGAGGCTAAAAAAGCATTTGGCCGTTCTTTCTGGTACACATTTTTAATAACAACCTCTTTATTTATACGGTATTTAACGGCGAATTTCTCATTCAGATCTTTCGGCATGCGCCCATATAGAAATAAGCGTAGGAGCTTTTTACCGAAGTAAGCGCCCGAACCTTCGTCTCCCAGCACATAACCATTACCATTGTGGGAGGCCATAAGCTCCTCACCATCAAAAAAGCTAAGATCCGATCCGGTACCAAGTGTGGCTACATATCCTTTTTTATTACCACAGGTCGCTAAAGCGCTACCAAAAAGGTCGTTCTCAACTGCGATATAAGCATTTTCAAATAAAGGAGTCAATGCATTTGAAACCATTTCACGACGGTCAGGGGTAATACAACCCGCTCCAAAAAAATAAAGCTCAGTAACCTCGTCAGCGTAGGGTATTATTTCAGGTATTTCTTTAATAACCCGTGTGATTTCTTTTTCATTAACGAAAAAAGGATTGAGTCCATTTGTACTGAACGAAATAGGAGCACTATCAGGCAATTCCAATTTCCAATCTGACTTTGACGAGCCACTATCAACAACTAAGATCATACAAATTCTTGATTATTTTCCCCTTATAAACTAGTGTATCAAATATACAAAAATTACCTCCAAACTGAAACGACGATTCTTAAAGAAAATATGTATCTTGGATTTCTTATGTGACATCTTTACAATCTGATGAAACTTTTTGAATCAATCAAAATTCGACAGGTTTAACAAACTATTGAAGAACCAACAAAATATTTTTTTGTTTGATTTAAGCATAAGATACTTTTAATTTTGTAAGCGCATACTAAAATTATTTTTCATGGATAGTGACCATTTAAATGTACCCACAATAAACTTTGAGGTATCATTTCCAGAAGTACAAGCTCATTACATTGACGTAAAAATGAGCCTCAAAAAACTCAATCAACCCTATGTTGATCTAAAGATGCCAGTCTGGTCACCAGGTTCTTATTTAATTCGTGAATATGCAAAAAATGTAGAACGATTTAAACCTGTCGATGCCAATGGAAATCCCATTCCTTTCAGCAAAATATCAAAGAATACCTGGCGCGTTACGACAGATGCACTAGATCAGATCGATATTCACTATTCGGTATATGGCTTTGAGGTCTCTGTCCGTACAAATTTTTTCGACAGCGACCACGCATTTATCGTCCCAACAGCAACATTTCTACATATTGAAGGTTATCTTGATGTCCCTTCGACTATCGTTATTGTGCCAAAAGAAACCTGGAAAAGTATATCAACAGGACTTGAACGGTTGACACAACATACCTTTCATGCGCCCAACTTCGACGTTTTATATGACAGTCCGATTGAAGTAGGTAACCAGGATATTTGGAAGTTTCATGCTGCAGGAGTAGAACATGAGTGTGCGATGGTGGGTGGTGGCTCTTATGACAAAGAGCGTCTTACCACAGATATTACACGTATTGTAGAAGAAGAAACCCGTATTTGGGGATCAAATCCCAACAAACGATATGTCATTATCACACACAACTACCAATCTGGTGGTGGCGGTCTTGAACACCTCAACTCCACTGTACTGGGAGCTTCGAGAAATGCCTATCGCAATGAACACAGCTACAAAACATATCTGAGCCTCGTAGCCCATGAATATTTCCACCTATGGAATGTAAAACGACTTCGCCCAAAAGCATTGGGTCCATTTGATTACGATGGGGAGAACTATACTACAGGATTATGGATTATGGAAGGGGTTACCTCTTATTATGACAATTTAATCATCAAACGCTGTGGGTTCTATGATGAAAAAGAATACCTTTCATTATTGGCCAATGATTTTAATATTATATTGAACCGTCCAGGACATGAGATACAGTCTGCTGCTGCATCAAGCTTCGATACGTGGATCAAATATTATAGACCAGATGAAAATGCCATTAATTCGGCCATTTCTTATTATAACAAAGGGGCTATGCTTACTGCTCTGCTTGATATCAAAGTAATAGCTGCTACAGATGGAAAAATAAAATTAGACGACATCCTCCGTGCTGCTTATGAAGAATTTTTCTTAAAACTTGACCGTGGCTTTGAAGAAAAAGAGTTTCAGAACCTAGCGGAGCGTATTGCTGGCACCTCGCTGGATGATATATTTCAGGCTGCGCATCAGGATGGCGAACTCGATTACAACGCTTATTTGAATTTGGTAGGATATGAAATTGTGGATACCAACAAAGATAACGATACATTAACCTTGGGTATCACAACTAACAAAACAGATGGTGTAATCAGTGTTGCAACTGTTGAAAAAGGGACGGGTGCCTACGATGCGGGTTTAAACGTCAGGGATGAATTAATTGCAATCAATAATATCAGACTTGATGTAAAAGACAAGGAGATTGATTTTATCATCCAACATGCTACTGATGGTGAAATATTGAATTTCCTTATTGCAAGAGATGGCCTGGTTCGAGAGATACCGGTACAGATCAGAAGAAATAACAAGAAGATTCATGAAATCCGTCCACTTAAAGATCAAACGTTCCTGCAGGAACTCTTGGGAAAAATCTGGATGGCTTGATGTGAACGTTAGCCAATATGTACCATTTAACAGAAAGAGCAGAAATATATTTCTGCTCTTTCTGTTAATATTAAAACTTATATCTTACCGAGAATCCAATAGGATCAAATATCTTGAGGCTGGATTCATTCAGAAAATCAAAATAAGGTTTTACATCCAATGAAATCTGAAATGGGGCTTGGGGAATATTATACTCTATTCCGACAATACCATCTATACTTAAATTAAGATGGGAGTCGAACGATTGACGTTGACCATTTATAATTTTATCTTTTTCTTTGTACGATCCGATACTTCCACCAAAACCATAGTACCAATTTAGACCAGCTGTTAAAGGTTTGTAAATTTCATACAATCCAACTACACGAAACCGACGGAAATCAGAATTGCTTTGAATACTCATAATACCTTCCAACGCATGGCTTGAATTTAGCGTATGACGATAAGTAATTCCCTGAGCAGAACCAAACCGCCCACCAATAGCGCCTCTATTATCCAACTGAGCCACAGCTTTATTGGATAACGCACCAAACATCAGCATTCCACCGACAGCCAAAAATATTTTTCTCATAAAAATTGAACGCTTTATATTCTACTTTATATCTTTCAAAAGTAACAATTACAGCTATAACGACACAATGTTTAATTTGTTATGACATTAATCCCAATATCTCCAACTTTATTTCTGATATTTTTTTTATATTTAAGTCAATAGTGATAACCAAATAAACTCAAGTGATATGGGCAGAATTTTTGACTTTATAACCTTATATAAAGAAAAATACGCAAAGGACATTATGGTGGCGGGCAGAGACTCCAGTGGCAACTGGAAAACTTACTCCACCAAAGAATATACGGATGCAATTGATTCCTTGAGTAGGGCTCTATTGAAATTGGAGCTTAAGAAAGGGGATCGTGTCGGAATAATGTCCGGTAATAGACCGGAATGGAACTTGGTTGATTTTGCCTGCAATCAGATAGGACTTGCAACGGTTCCCCTTTATCCTACATTATCTACACAAGATCTTTCATTCATTGTGAACGATTCCGATGTTAAAGTGTTATTTGTAAGCAACAAAGACCTGACTGTCCGTATTGAGCAGGCGATCAAAGAACATGGCATCCAACCGCAGGTATATACCTTTGATCAGATTGAAAACCATACCCCTTTGACCGAGTTAATTGGGAGTGCAAAAGAAGATACGACCGAACTGTCCTCCCATCGCGATGGCGTTACCGAAGATGATCTATTAACCTTGATTTATACCTCGGGCACGACAGGCCGTCCCAAAGGTGTTTACCTCTCACATAAAAATGTCTATAGCAATGTCACCGCCTGTAATTATTTGATACGGGAGGATTTCAAAACTGCACTTAGTTTTCTTCCGTTATGTCATATTTTCGAACGCATGGTTGTGTATATGTATTATTCAAAGGGGATCCAAATTTACTTTTCAGAAACCCTGGATAATGTCGTTGCCGATATTAACGATGTAAAACCAGATGTCTTTACGACAGTGCCACGTGTACTGGAAAAAGTCTACGACAAAATCATTGAAAAAGGTAAGGCACTGACCGGTATTAAAAAGAAGCTATTCTTCTGGGCAGTAGACTTAGGGCTAAAATTCCAGGAGCCAGGCAAAAACGGCATGCTCTATTCGATTAAACTGGGTATTGCCCGTAAATTGATCTTTTCCAAATGGCAGGAAGCATTAGGAGGTAATATTAAAATTATCGTATCAGGTGGTGCGGCTCTTCAAGAGCGCTTAGCGCGTATATTTTGGGCTGCGGACCTTAAGGTACTTGAAGGATATGGATTGACGGAAACTTCTCCTGTTATTGCGGTAAACTCTTATTTACCAAATGGATTGAAATTTGGAACAGTCGGAAAACCGCTTAAAAACCTTGAAGTAAAAATTGCATCAGATGGTGAGATCCTAGTGAAAGGCCCTAGTATCACAACAGGCTATTATCAAAACGAGGAGGCCACTAAAGAAGCTTTCGATGAAAATGGTTTCTTCAAAACCGGAGATATTGGCGAAATTACGACGGATGGCTTCTTAAAGATCACTGATCGAAAGAAGGAGATGTTTAAAACAGCTGGCGGAAAATACATTGCACCGCAGTCCATTGAAAACAAGTTAATGGAATCAACCTTGATCGGCCAGGTGATGGTAATCGGCGAAAATCGCAAATTTCCAAGTGCATTAATCATACCTGCTTTTGATATCCTTTCAAAATGGGCTGCTCAAAAAGGAATATCCAGTAGTTCAAATGAAGAACTTATCAAAAATTCCGAAGTTATTCAGAAATACCAAGAGGAAATAAACCGATTATCAGGTAACTTTGGCCATTGGGAGATTGTCAAGAAATTTATTCTTTTACCAAAAGAATGGTCAATAAATGAAGGTCAATTGACGCCAAAATTGAGTTTGAAACGAAAAGTTATTTTAAAAGAGAATGAAGCTGCCATCGACAAATTGTATGTAGAGCAGAATCAAGAATAACAATTTGCACGATTATTGGAGCGGATGATCTCATTATGAAGCACGTTACACTAAAAGATCTATTTACATTCGGATACTGGAAAAATATTTGGCAGGTCATGATTGATGCCTTCAACGGGTTCAATGATGACAAGTGCATGAAAAAAAGTGCTTCGCTAGCCTATTATACGATTTTTTCGATCGGTCCGTTGCTAATGATCGTCATCTGGTGTATCGGTTTCTTTTATGGTGAACATCTCCAAAGTGGTTCTTCTGCGCAAGATGAAGTACTGGACGAAGTTACGATACTTTTTGGGCAAGGTGTGACCGAACAGATTAAATCTTATCTCCAGAAAATTACTTTTGAAAACAAATCCAATATGGGGATCACAATCGGTATTGTCACATTGATCCTTTCCTCTACGACTTTATTTGTCGATATCCAGGATTCAATAAACAACATCTGGAAAGTTAAGCCTAAGCCTAAGAAAGGCTGGCTAAAATTAATCATCAATAGGCTCATCTCCTTTTCCATCGTTATTGCTTTAGGCTTCTTATTAATTGCTTCATTGATGATAAATGGAGTTATTGTCGCGGTCACCAACCTGGTCATGACCTATTTCCCCATTATTCCAATTGCCCTGATATCTTGGGTCAATACTGGTATTACGTTTTCTGTCATTGTGATACTGTTTGGATTTATCTTCTCATTCTTACCAGATGCCAAGGTGAAATTCCGCGATATGCTCGGCGGGGCTATTTTCACTGGGCTTCTTTTTATGCTGGGTCGCTACGGAATTTCGATTTACCTCAACCTCTCTTCCACGGCGAGCTTTTACGGTGCAGCAGGTTCTATCATCATCATGTTATTGTGGATCTATTATTCCGCTGCAATACTTTACTTCGGAGCTGAGTTCACCAAGTTTTATGCGATCAAATTTGGGGCGGGGATTGTTCCGTCCGCATTTGCTGTTGCCATTGAACAAACAGAAAAAGTCAAGAAAATGGGTTCTGATGCTGAAGCCCACATCGGAGATACGATTCAAGTCTCAAAGTAATCACACTATTTTTTCTCTTTTTTTCCGCTGATAGAGCCGTCTATTCCGATCACATCGATCACCCTGTCACCAATTTGTGTGATATCTGATTTCAGACCGATCATCACAGTAAAAATATTGACCGGTGTATCCTGTATCTTTCTGAAATTATGTAAGTAGCCTAGCTCCAATCCAAGAAAAAAGCCATTGAATTTGTAGTCAGCTCCAGCACCCAATTTACTGGATAGGTTAAAACGATTTATATTTTCCATCTTAACCAGCTTCTGATCAGCTATCACATTCGCACGGGGCTCACTTGTCAAGCCTATTCCCGGCCCAAGAAAACCGTAAACATTCAATCGGCGCATCTGTTTTCGCACACCACCTGAAAATGCGAAAGTATAAAAGTTCGTATTTGCATCCTCAATACGATAGGCAAAATCGGGATCTGGCAGACGTTGCTTGTATTTGAATGACAAAGTATACAAGGTTGGGGAGACAAAAAACATCGAATTTTTAAGGGAAATATCCAGACCAATACTACCAGAAAATTTTGGGGAGAGTATATCTTTCGTTTTGCCTATAGGGAATCCCATTCCGGTTGTTCCCCAATAGTAAACTTTCCGATAATGTATTGTATCAACACCACCCTGGGCATAGGTAGCGATGCTAAACAAAGGAAGAAGAACGAAAACAAGAAGAAGTCTATTCATTTAAAAGCGTTTAATATTGAATAAGAACAATATTAAACGCAGAATGTTCAAAGTATCTAGAATATTTTAAAGATAACTTTTGGATTGTGGACCTTGATTAAACAAAAGATCGATAATACTCAAATCTGGATAGAAACCATTTTTGTCCAAAAAAACCTGATAGTACTCTTTGGGAGCAACCAGTATGCTTTCCTTTTTCGGATGTATGATTTCCCGATAATCGATTGCCTCCGCATCATTGACCGTATATTCCTCTGTAAAGGAAACTGTTCTTTTTAGCTTAATTGATTTTAGTATCAGCTCCAACTGTGCAACGTTAAAGTCCAAGAGATAATCGAATTTTTCTCGATAAAAACGACTAAAATCATCTTCATAATATTCGAAATATGCGGAACTCCGATAAGCGGTCTGAATACTCAACCAATGTAAACGCTGCCAGTCAAATTCATAACTGATCCGGATATCTTTCATCGGGACGCGTTCCTTATTACCATGTTGGATTGGAACTATTAAATCCTGTACCCCATTGGCAGAAGCAATGCGTGCCCGTGTACGATAGCTCTGTTTTTGAAAATGTTCATATTTTTCGATTACAACCGGGAGATTATTCTCCTGAATGGTATGAAAATAAGATATCGGCGGAAGATAACATGCTGGAAGTAATAACTGCGATTCCATAAAAACTGATGATTTTTGTTATAAGTGACGCAAAAATAACTTAATTTGAGGATATTTGTAAAATACAACTGGGAATTTTAGCTATAGCATGAAACAAAACGCGTTAAACGCATTAATCTATGTCATCTCTCTTCTCCCCTATTGGTTTCTATATTTGATTTCCGATGGGCTTTATTATATCCTCTATTATATTATTGGGTATAGAAAGGGTATCGTATTCCAAAATTTAGAAAACGCTTTTCCCGAAAAAACCGAGGCTGAAAGACTAGTAATCGCAAAAAAATTCTACCGCTTTTTTCCGGATCTACTTGTAGAATCCATTAAGCTAAAAACGATTTCAGCCAAAGAAGTCAAGCGGAAAATGACTTTAGAAAATGAAGAGGAACTAACGCGCCATCTTGCTGACGGGAAAAATGTGATTGGGGTAACCTCGCATTATGCCAACTGGGAACTCGGGATACACCGTCTGAGTTTGATCACTGATTTTCCAACATTGATTGTTTACAAACCGTTAAACAACAAGGACATTGATACAGTCTATAATTCGATGCGTGGTCGTTTTGGCGCAGAAATGGTTCCAATGAAACAAATTCTCCGACATATTGTAAAATTGAAAGGGCAGCCCAATGTCAGTATGTTGGTCGCTGATCAGACCCCACTATATTCCGACTCTGATTATTTTATCAATTGGTTGAATCAGGAAACATTAGTCTATACGGGAGCTGAACGGCTATCAAGAATAAGCAAAGCCCCCGTTGTATTTTGTTATATTGGCCGAAAAGCAAAAAGAGGACAATACTTCTGCAAGTTTACTACCCTGGTAGAAGACCCTTCCGAATTTGCCGAACATGAAATAACTGATTTACACAATCGCTTTGCGGAGCAAATGATTCGTGAAAATCCCGAATATTGGCTTTGGTCACATAATCGCTGGAAAAGGAAACGTAGAAAATGAGTAAATTACCAAAAGTAGCTGTTGTCATATTGAACTGGAATGGTCGTTTCTTCCTGGAGAAATTCTTACCTTCCGTCTACAACAGTTCTTATCCAAATATTGAATTCGTCATCGGTGACAATGCATCGGATGATGATTCTATTCTATTCGTCAAGCAGTACTATCCCACCATTACCATTCTTGAAAACGACAAGAATTATGGATTTGCTGGTGGTTACAACAAAGTCCTTGAACGTGTAGATGCGGATTATTATGTCTTGTTAAATTCAGATGTAGAAGTCAGCCAAAACTGGATAGAGCCTGTTATTGCTTATATGGAGCGCAATCCCGGTATTGCTGCCGCACAACCCAAGATCCTATCCTTTCATAATAAAGATAAATTTGAGCATGCTGGTGCCGCTGGAGGATACTTGGACTATTTCGGTTTTCCGTTTTGTAAAGGAAGGATTTTACACGAAGTTGAGGAAGACCATGACCAGTATAATCAGGAATCTGAGATTTTCTGGGCATCGGGAGCCGCGCTTTTTATCCGAGAAAAAGCCTGGAAAGAAGCGAACGGCCTAGACGAAGATTTCTTTGCTCATATGGAGGAAATTGATCTATGCTGGCGATTGAAAAAGATGGGCTATGGTATAGGTTACTGTCCAACGTCCGTTGTCTATCATGTAGGCGGCGGGACATTAAATGCCAGCAACCCTAAGAAGACCTACCTAAATTTCAGGAATAATCTCGTTATGTTGCAAAAGAACCTACCTTTGAGTAAAGCAATTTGGATAATTTTCCTACGCCTTTGGTTCGATTTAGCAGCATTGATGAAGTTTCTAATTGACCGCAAACCGAAAGATGCGTGGGCGATCAGTCGCGCACATCAGTATTTCTTCCTAAATATTTTTAAAAATGCTAGAAAACGAAAGAAATATACGGCAATAGAAAATCAGACAGGACAATATAATAATTCAATTATTATTGATTTTTACACGAATAATAAACATAAATTTTCGCAATTGAATCCAAAGGATTTCAAATAAGGCATCTGGAATTCCGATTCGTAAAATGCACAAAAACGCATTTTAAAAATAAGGCACTCTTTACAACAAGATTCTTTATTTATTTATTTAAACGTACATTTTATTTGTAATTTTGCAACATGTTGGCGATGGATATTGAAAAAAAGATAAAAGACTTAACAGCAGAACTTAATCATTATAACTATCAATACTATGTATTGGCGAATAGTCTTATATCAGATTATGACTTCGATCTCAAGTTAAAGGAACTCGAAGCACTGGAACGTCAATATCCAGAATTTGCTGATCCGAACTCACCTACACAACGCGTAGGTGGAGATATCACATCTAAATTTAAAACGGAAAAACATCGTTGGCCCATGCTTTCTTTGGGCAATACTTACAGCCAGGAAGAACTGTTTGACTTTGATCAGCGAATCCGCAAGATCATAGGCGATCAGTTTGAGTATGTCTGTGAATTAAAATTTGACGGCCTTTCTATCAGCCTCACCTATGAAAACGGAGTACTGAGCAAAGCAGTTACCCGTGGCGATGGAACACAGGGCGATGTCGTGACAAGTAATGTCAAAACCATTCGCTCCATTCCAATCAGACTCAAAGAGAGCGACTACCCGCAACAGTTTGAAATTCGTGGGGAGATATTTATGCATAAATCCGCTTTTTTACGTCTGAACAAGGAACGGGAAGATAATGAAGAACAGACTTATGCCAATCCGCGCAATTTCGCTTCGGGGACAATAAAACTTCAGGATTCAGCGGAGGTTGCCAAAAGGCCCTTGGATTGTTTTCTATACTTCTTGTATTGTGACAATAGAACCAATTTATTTCACGATCATTGGAACAGCCTGGAACAAGTGAAAAACTGGGGCTTTCCTGTCTGTGAACATACAAAAAAATGTAGTACACTGGCTGATGTCTTTGAATTCATTGACTATTGGGATATTGAACGACATAACCTTGGATACGAAATCGACGGCATCGTTATCAAAGTAAATGATTATGCCCAACAGGAAGATCTCGGTTTTACGGCCAAGAACCCAAGATGGGCAATATCTTATAAATTCAAAGCTGAACGTGTTGAGACAACACTCAATACTATTAGCTATCAGGTAGGACGTACCGGAGCGGTCACTCCTGTTGCTAACCTTCAACCTGTATTGTTAGCAGGGACCACAGTCAAACGTGCTTCACTGCACAATGCCAATGAAATTGCACGATTAGATTTACATCAAGGTGATACCGTCTATGTAGAAAAAGGTGGAGAAATCATTCCAAAAATCATTGCTGTGAACCTTGAAAAGAGATTAGCAGATACGACAGCCTTTATTTATCCGGACAGCTGTCCAGAATGTGGTACCACATTAATTAGACAGGAAGGTGAAGCTGTTCACTACTGCCCGAATGAAACAGGATGCCCTCCACAGATTGTCGGCAAAATGCAGCATTTTATCGGCCGTAAAATGATGGATATCGAGGGAATGGGCGATGAAACGGTAGAGACCTTTTTCAAAAAAGGTCTATTGCATAATATCGTAGACATCTACGGTCTAAAGAACCATCAAGAAGACTTACAACAACTCGAGCGCTTTGGTCAGAAATCCATAGACAATATGCTTGCGGGCATTGAGAAATCAAAAGAGAAACCTTTTGAGAAAGTATTATTCTCTTTGGGCATACGGCATGTTGGCGAAACAATCGCAAAAAAACTAGCACAACATTTCAAGAACATCGATGCCCTTGCTCAGGCTTCAACAGAGGAAATTGAAGGGGTTCAAGATATCGGACGCCGTATCGCGGAGAGTGTCAAAGAATATTTAGACAACCCTATTCATCAGCAACAGCTCATCAGCCTAAAACATTATGGCTTAAATTTGGAGATTGAAGAAAGGGAAATCATTCTGGCCAGCGAAAGTCTCAGCGGAAAGACCTTTTTGATTTCAGGTGTATTTGCGGATTATTCCAGAGAGCAGCTCGCAGAGCTGATTGAGAGCAACGGTGGCAAGATGCTTTCTTCCATTTCCGCAAAGTTGAATTATCTCGTTGCGGGGGATAAAATGGGACCATCTAAATTAGCGAAGGCGGAAAAATTGGGTGTCCCGATGATTAATGAGAAGGATCTCTTAGACCTTATTCATTCCAAATAGGATTTTTTAATTAAATTTATATAAATACAAAAACAAGATGAACGAGCTTCACGGCGCAGGAGTAGCATTGGTCACTCCTTTTAACTCAGATGAATCTGTTGATTTCGAGGCATTAGGTCAACTCATTGACTTGCAAATCAACGAGGGTATGGATTATTTGGTTTCTTTAGGTACAACTGGAGAAGTTGCCACATTAACTAAAGAAGAACGAAAGCGTATCTGGGATTTCACTGTCAAGCGCGTGAACGGTAGACTTCCTTTGGTTGCTGGCATCGGTGGTAACAATACCGCAGAGATTGTAGAACAGATCAAAGCTTTCGATCCGACTGGTTTTTGTGCCATTTTATCTGTGTCACCTTATTATAACAAACCGACACAGGAAGGAATTTATCAGCATTATAAGGCTATTGCGCAAGTTTCCCCTTTACCTATTATATTATATAATGTACCGGGCCGTACAGGTAGCAATATGACTTCACAAACGACATTACGTTTGGCGAATGATTTTTCAAATATTGTTGCAATAAAAGAAGCTTCTGGCAATTTTGCTCAATTCAGCGAAATCTTACGGGACAAACCGGTAGATTTTCTATTGATCTCCGGAGATGATCCGGTGACATTACCTATGATGGCACTCGGTGCTGCTGGCATTATCTCTGTTGTTGGAAATGCATTTCCAAAACGCGTTGCCACGCTTGCAAAATTATGTGCAGAGGGCAATTATCATGAAGCAAGAGCAATACATAACGATTTACTCCAGATAACAGATCTTTGTTTTGTGGAAGGAAATCCTGCCGGCGTCAAATATATTCTTAAAAAATTAGGCATCGGTAACGACACTTTACGCCTTCCATTGGTAGGTATCAGTGAAAAAACACAATTAGCAATAGCAGAAGAAATGTGCAAATTAAACTAAGCGATCAATTTGTTTGTTATTGAAAAAGTTTAGATCTCGCTTGAGGTCTAAACTTTTTTGCTTCAAGGCGTTGCAATATAACAATATAATACCTACCTTTGCACTTCCACAAATGTGGAATTTTAAATAACAAAATTAATTAACAAAATGCAACAGTACGAATCTGTAATCGTTCTTACCCCGTTGCTTTCTGAAGATGCTGCGAAAGAAGTAATCGCAAAATTCAAAACCATCTTAACAGAAGGCGGAGCCGAGATTGTCGCTGAAGACAATTGGGGTTTGAAAAAATTAGCGTATCCAATCCAGAAAAAATCTACTGGATTTTATCACTTAACTGAATTCAAGGCTCCAGGTGAATTAATCAACAAATTAGAGGTTGAATACAAACGTGATGAGCGCATTATGCGTTTCTTGACTGTAAGTTTAGACAAACATGCTAGAGCTTACAACGAGAAAAAACGTAGCGGTGCATTCAACAAAAAAGCTGAAACTAAAACTGAGGAGGGCGCAAACTAATGGCTAACGAAAATATCCAATACGTAACTGCTCCTAAAGTAGAGGACAACCGTAAAAAATACTGTCGTTTCAAAAAGAATGGTATCAAATATATCGATTATAAAGATGCTAACTTCTTGATGAAATTTGTAAATGATCAAGGTAAAATCTTACCTCGTCGTTTAACTGGTACATCTTTGAAATTTCAACGTAAAGTAGCTCAAGCTGTTAAACGTGCTCGTCACATCGGTTTGTTACCTTACTTAGCTGATGCAATTAAATAAGGAGGACGATAGAAAATGGAAGTAATTTTAAAACAAGATATCAAAGGCTTAGGTGAGCAAAACGATATCGTTAATGTAAAACCAGGTTTCGGTCGTAACTACTTAATCCCTCAAGGATTTGCTATTCAAGCGACTGAATCTGCAAAGAAAGTTTTAGCTGAGAACATCAAACAAGCTCAGTTCAAACAAGATAAAATCAAAAAAGACGCTACTGAATTAGCTGGTAAATTGGAAGCTGTAAAACTTTCGATCGGTGCTAAAGCAGGTGAATCTGGCAAAATCTTCGGTAAAGTAAATAGCATCCAAATTGCTGATGCATTGAAAGCAAAAGGTTTTGACGTAGATCGTCGTCGTATTACATTCGAAGTTGAACCTAAAGAAATAGGTGAATATATTGCTAACTTAAACTTACACAAAGAAGTTAAAGTTCAAGTTCCTTTCGAAGTAATCGCTGAATAATTTTATATTATTTAGTACAACATACTGAAGCGGCTATTCATTAGATAGCCGCTTTTTTATTGGCATCTTACATTACCTTACCTGCTTAAAACAAAAAACTCGCGCTGCTGAGAACAACGCGAGGCATAATCTAGGGTATTTGAAAGGGAAAATCTTTGTTTATATCAAAAAATCAATAAAAAACCAAAAATAAAACAAATAAACCAATAAAATATTCATTTTTATCTCGTTTTCATATTCAAAAGAAGCAAAAATTATCCATTTATCAAAATAAAATCTATTTTATTTTGATAAAAACATATAATAATAAAAAATACACGGTAAAAAAGTAAAATAAACACATATAAAACAATAAAAATCAAAAAAAACTAATAAATATTAGTAAAAAATCAGTATTAAATAATATAAAAACAAAAAATATAAAAAAAAAAGACCTGAAATAAAAATATTTCAGGTCTTTTCTGTTAAAATAACAATTATTATGCTAATTGCTTCTCTAATTTCTCATTTAAAACAGACTTTGGAACTGCTCCAATTTGCTTATCTACAATTTCTCCATTTTTGAAGAACAATAAAGCAGGTATATTGCGGATACCATAACGAACTGAAATCTCTGGATTTTCATCTACGTTTACTTTTCCTATCACAGCCTTACCTTCGTAATCTTTAGCTAATTCTTCAACAACAGGACCAACCATACGACAAGGACCACACCATTCTGCCCAAAAATCAATTAATACGGGTTTGTCCGCTTTCAAAACAACTTCTTCAAAGTTGCTATCTGTAATTTCTAATGCCATAATCTTAATCTTTTTAATTTTATAAACCGAAGTTATATTTATGATACTACTTAATTGCTAAAATCAATAAACAAAGATAGTAACAACTGTCAATGTAATTGTAATCTTAATTACACAAAATCTAATCCAAATTAGTTCAAACGGTAATTAATCCCTTCAAACTTATCTATACACTCCAAAAACTCATTTGTGAGGTTTATTTTCAGACTTTTAGCTGGCATTTCGACAGAGATTTCGTCCTGAGGATCCCAGATTTTAAATTTCAATTGACAATTTGGCACAACGCCTTCAATCTCGTTCTGCGCCAAGATATCTTTAATGCCATCTAAGAATTCTTCATTCAGCTTTGGCAGAGGAATATTAATTGTAAAACTCTTCGCCATCTTTTCGCGGAGCTCAGAAAGCAACTGTACACTTCTTAATTCGAAGCCCCAGTTTCCGACCTGCCTGAAACGCTCCTGAACCAATCCGCGCAATTGAACGAAATAACCCTCTTGTAAATAACCCTTTAATTTCACATACTCTTCACCAAACACCGCCATATCGTAAGAATCGCTATAATCCTCAATAATAAAGGATGCAAATGGCTTACCATTTTTAGTCAGGCGGTGGTTTGCCGAAGCTATAATCCCACCAATAACCAATTCTTTGTTCTTGATACGATTAAATTCGAGTAATGTCTCTTCATCTACCTCGGCAGCTTTCGCTTTGTTAATCAGAGAGAGATCAGACACTGGATTATGACAGAAATGTTCGATCTCAAACCGATAAGTATCTAACGGATGACTTGTCAGGTATATACCGATGACATCTTTTTCGTATTTAAGCTTCTCGATCAATCCCCATTGTGCACAAGGTGACAATACAGGTTCTGGCAGTTCGGCAGCTTCACCAGCGCCAAATAAGCTAGCCTGTGCAGAGTTTTCATTTTCTTTATACCGTTGTGCAAATCGGATTGCTTTCTCCATACCTGTTGAATTATCCTCAGCATGGAAATACTGCGCACGATGGGTACTTTCAAAACTATCAAAACCACCGGCGTAAGCCAAACTCTCAAAAGCTTTTTTATTGACCGCACGTAAGTCGATACGCTTGGCCATATCAAAAACAGACTTATACAATCCAGATTGTCTCGTTTGCACAATAGCATCTACAGCACCAGCACCCACACCTTTAACGGCACCAATACCAAATCGAATCGCTCCACGTTCATTTACCGTAAATTTATAGTATGACTCGTTCACATCAGGACCGAGTACCTCCAAGCCCATACGCTTACATTCCTCCATAAAGAATGTAACCTGCTTGATATCATTCATATTATTGGAAAGCACCGCCGCCATATACTCTGCAGGGAAATGTGCTTTTAGATAAGCTGTCTGATAGGCTACCCATGCGTAACAGGTGGAGTGTGATTTATTGAACGCATAACTAGCAAAAGCTTCCCAGTCAGTCCATATCTTCTCCAGCACTTTTGCATTATGTCCTTTTTCCTCCGCCTGCGCAACAAACTTAGGCTTCATCTTATCAAGTACAGCCTTTTGTTTCTTACCCATCGCTTTACGCAAAACGTCAGCATCACCTTTGGAAAAACCCGCCAGCTTTTGGGATAAAAGCATTACCTGTTCCTGATAAACCGTAATCCCGTACGTTTCCTTCAAATACTCCTCACAAGCATCCAAATCGTAGACAATAGGGTCAATCCCATGTTTACGTTTAATAAAACTCGGGATATACTCGATTGGCCCCGGACGGTATAGGGCATTCATCGCAATTAAATCGGCGAATACCGTAGGCTTCAGATCGCGCATGTATTTTTGCATCCCAGGAGATTCATATTGGAATACACCGATTGTTTCACCACGCTGAAAAAGCTCGTAGGTCAATACGTCGTCTATCGGAAATTTGTCGGGATCTAAAACTATACCATGACTTAATTTAACATTCTCAACAGTATCCTTGATGAGTGTCAGGGTCTTCAATCCCAAAAAGTCCATTTTCAATAGACCAGCACTTTCAACGACGTGGTTATCAAACTGGGTTACATACAGATCGGAATCCTTTGCCAGGGATACAGGAACGAAATTGGTAATATCATCCGGTGTGATAATCACACCACAGGCATGAATACCTGTATTCCGGACAGACCCTTCCAATACCCGTGCCTGACGAATTGTTTCGGCTTCGAGTCCGGCGCCATCTGCAATTGACTTTAAGCGATTGACGGCCTCGATCTCTTCTGTTCTTAACTTCTCCTTTAGACCAGCATCATCCAATGTAAATATTTTGGATAACTTCAAATTTGGAATCAATTTGGCAATTTCATTTGCATCTCCCAGAGGCAAATCCAGCACACGGGCAGTATCTTTAATCGAAGACTTGGCGGCCATTGTACCATAAGTAATGATCTGAGCCACCTGACTGGCGCCATATTTATTGATTACATACTGCATGACCCGTCCACGTCCCTCATCATCAAAGTCAATATCAATATCGGGCATGGAAACACGATCGGGATTTAGAAAACGCTCGAATAGCAAATCGTATTTTATGGGATCAATATTCGTGATACCGAGGCAATACGCAACAGCTGACCCAGCCGCAGATCCCCTGCCCGGCCCAACCGAAACACCCATATCACGTGCTGCAGCAATAAAATCCTGTACAATCAAAAAATATCCGGGATATCCTGTTTTTTCAATCGTTGCCAATTCAAAATCCAGGCGTTCCCGAATATCATCTGTTATCTCTTCGTAACGTTTCGCTGCACCAACATAACATAAGTGGGCAAGATATTTATTTTCCCCTCTTTTTCCACCATCTTCATTGTCCTCGGCAACCTGAAATTCTTCTGGTATATCAAATTTTGGAAGTAGGACATCCCTATTCAATTTGAAGATCTCCACCTTATCTACGATCTCCTGTATATTAAGAATCGCTTCGGGCAAATCTTTGAATAAGGTTTTCATTTCATCAGAAGATTTAAAATAATACTCCTGATTTGGCAATCCGAACCGGAACCCACGCCCCCTACCTTTAGGTGTGGAAAGCTTCTCGCCATCCTTTACACATAAGAGGATATCATGGGCGTGTGCATCTCCTTTCTTTTCGTAATAGGTATTGTTGGTGGCAACAACTTTAACATCGTATTTACGGGCAAACTTAAGTAAGGTCTGGTTTACCCGATCCTCATCTTCCTGTCCATGTCGCATGAATTCCAGATAAAAATCTTCCCCAAAATGCTCCTTCCACCATTGCAAAGCTTCTTCCGCCTGGTTTTCACCTATATTAAGCACTTTACTAGGCACTTCTCCTTGAAGGTTTCCCGAAAGCACAATGATATCTTCCTTATACTGTAAAATAAGATTTTTATCTATACGGGGCACATAATAGAATCCAGCTGTATAGGCGAAAGAAGCTAATTTGGCTAAATTATGATAACCGCGTTTATTTTTCGCCAACAAAACGACCTGATAACCATTATCCTTTCTGGATTTATCTTTATGATCTTCACAAACAAAGAATTCACAACCCACTATTGGTTTTAGGAGCTGACCAGTAGGTTCCTCCCCCTTTTCCAGCGCTTCCGCATTCTGTGCTTCCACCTCTTTATTATGTCCAATGACTCTGGAAACGAATTCAAATGCCCCCATCATATTACCGTGATCGGTAAGCGCAACAGCAGGCATATTGTCCTTTACCGCAGCCGAAACCAACTTGTCATACGACATTGTTGACTGTAGAATAGAAAATTGAGAATGGTTATGTAAATGTGCGAATTTCGCTTCTTTAAGTGCTGATAATGTATCTGCATCTACGACAACACGAACATCATCCGGTTCAGCCCGTTTTCTGATCTCATCAGAAGCGGCTTTTAAATTAATGTGTTTAAGCCCGGCAGTAGGAACGGGACCAGGATTATTCGTTTTGAAATCAACAAAGTAACCAGTATCTACCTGGAGTTCTTCCACCGTAAACACCTCTCTTCTGACCAATTCCAGAAAACAACGTGTTGTCGCTTCAACGTCGGCAGTAGCATTATGGGCCTCAGCAAATGGCACACCAAATAAATAAGAGTGCAATTCAGTCAGATTAGGCAGCTTGTATCGACCGCCACGACCACCAGGAATTTTCAATAGATCTGCTGTTACCTCAGTACAGGTATCCAAAACAGGCATGCTCGCCATTTTAGATTCTACACCATAACGATAAAACTCACAGCCCATGATATTGAGGTCAAAACCAATGTTCTGTCCGACTACAAATTTTGCACTATTTAATGCGATGTTAAATTTCTCCAAAGCAACCTGTAAGGGCACCCCCTGCTCTTCTGCCAATGCTGTGGATATACCATGTATTTTTTCGGAGTCATAAGGTATATCAAATCCATCCGGTTTAATCAAAAAATCCTGATGTTCGACCAAGTTTCCCATCTCATCATGAATCTGCCATGCCAGCTGTATACAACGTGGCCAATTATCCGTATCCGTAATTGGCGCGTCCCAACGCTTAGGCAAACCCGTCGTCTCTGTATCGAAAATAATATACATAAATCTCTAAACCTCTTTAATACAACACATTAAATGTAATCATATTTACATTTATTTGAACTTGAAATTTACGAAATTCTTAGGGAAGATTATGTCAGATTTTTGCGAAAAGTATTAACAGCTATTTAATATTGTACCTGTTACACTATTCCTTTATTTACTATATTTGAACTTGATTCCAATTTCTATGATTAAAGCGATTTTTTTTGATATAGATGGGACATTGTTAAGTTTCAAAACACATCAGGTCCCCGAATCCACACAACAGGCATTTCAATTACTAAAAGAGAAAAACATAAAAGTTTTCGTTTCAACCGGTCGTTCCTTTAATCAATTGGGACATATCCGCTATCTTGATTTCGATGGCTTTATAACATTTAATGGAGGTTATTGTGTCACCAAAGATGAACAGGTTATTTATAAAAATAACATTGCTCAAACGGATATTCGTTCATTAATTGGTTATGCGAAGCATCATCCCGAGCTTACCTTTTCATTTATGTCCGAAAAAGAAATCTCCTTAAATCAGGTTACGCCCGAAGTGCTAAAAATGTATCAACAAGTCAACGTAAAGACGCCGCCTATACGCAATTACGAAGACAACTTTGACCTGGAATCTGTCATGCAGATCAATGTTTTTATCAATCCGGAAGAAGAGGCTGAATTTATGGAAAACGTTATGCCCAACTCGATTGCATCACGATGGACATCCGTTTTTGCAGATGTCAACCCAATGGGCCAAAGTAAAAAAGTTGGTATAGATGTTTTTTTAGAACATTTTGGCATCGAACTTTCGGAAACCATGTCCTTTGGTGATGGGGGAAATGATATTACCATGCTCGCCCATACACAGGTTGGTATCGCCATGGGAAATGCGAATCCTGAAGTCAAGGAAATTGCAGATTATATTACTGACGATGTGGATAGCAACGGCATCTGGAATGCCTTAAAACATTTTGGTGTTATTTAGAAGTGAATTGTGAGTGTAGCGCGACAGGTATTGCTATTGCTGTTCAATAGCAAACTATGTCGTTCTGGGAAAAGATATTCCAATCTGTTCTGGAAATCTGCCATTAGGGTATTTTCAAATTGACCGTTCAGGTAATGATTCATACGATGACTTACCTCAAATAGCATTATTTTGGGAGATCCCGAGAGGCGGATTCGGATAGGATGTGAAGACATGCTATTATATCCGTTTGCAACTGCATTTTGCACCATCGGAAATAATAGAAGTGGAGGTATCATCAGCTCATTTTCCGATTGGAAACGGTTTTCCCATTTCAGTGAGAAACCGGCAGGCATCAACCTATTGACGATTTCGAAATATTGGTTTAATAAATCCAGCTCGACCTCTATTTCCTGATAGGCCCCGAGCTCCAATAGCAGCATTTTTTTTTGAAATATCCGATATTCCGGTTCCACCACAGCCTCTTCCGCTAAGATCTTTTCCATTAGAAAATGATCTATTTGACTGTTACCAAATGACAATCTATCGGACAGTGCTAATGCCTCTTCATTTCTTACAGACTTTTTACGCAGAATGCGATCGATTATACCTGACATTTCTTAAATTGCTATAGATTAGATACACAAAAATAAGGAAACATTATGTCAAATATTGCAATAGTTATTGAAGAAAGAGCCGCAGACATAGGTAATTTCTTGGTGGGAAGACTACTTCCATTCAGACAAAAAAGGATGGTCGGTCCGTTTATATTTATTGACCATATGGGACCTGAAACGATCTCCGAGCCTCAGTTCATGGATATTGCTCCACATCCTCATATTGGATTATCAACATTAACTTACCTCTTCGAAGGGAGCATTATGCACCGCGACAGTCTAGGAAACGAGGTCGAAATAAAACCGGGAGCGGTAAACTGGATGACAGCCGGAAAAGGAGTAACACATTCCGAACGAACTCCAGACTACCTAAGGTCTATCACTCATGAACTACACGGTTTACAGATCTGGGTCGCATTACCAAAGGATCTGGAAAAGATGGAACCAAATTTTGTTCACATTGAAGAACCTCAACTTCCCCATTGGAGCGAAGACGGTGTAAACTATCGGCTGATAGCAGGTGAGATTAACAATCATCGTTCGGAAGTACCCGTATACAGTCCCTTATATCTTATTGAAATTAAAGCTGACAAAGACTCTCTTATTAAGCTAGGTGAACATCTCTACGGAGAAAGTGGATTGTATATTCTTCATGGCTCAGTACATGCAGAAGGCCAAGAGTTTGGCCCAAAACAAATTCTGATTGCAAAGGACGCCAAATTATGTGAATTCGAAATCAAAGCCGGCACCTCAGTGTACATCTTTGGTGGTGAACCTTTCCCGGAACAACGCTATATCGACTGGAATTTTGTTGCTTCGGACATTGAGACCCTCAAAATCGCCAGAGCAAAATGGGAACAACACGAATTCCCAGAAGTTCCCGGTGATAATGGCTATATTCCCATTCCGCCAGTAAATCCGACTTTAGGACAAAAGAAAGCTTAAAAACAGTACAAATGTTGGTTGAATAGCATAAAAAAGGGCATCCGAAGAAGATCATCGGGTGCCCCTATTTTTTTATTTACTTTCTGTATAGATCCTTTATTCGTTACAATCTATTCCGTTAATGTTCAATCCCACTGACACCACCAGAAACGACAAGTTTCATTGCATCGGTCGGTGACATATCCAGTTTTTTCACCTTATCCGCGCTGATGATAACAACCTGACCGGCAAAAGAATAAGAATAAGGAAAATAAACCATCACCTCATCTTCCAAACCAATACTTTTTAGATCATGTTGTGTCAGGAACCCTATCTTTTTTAGTCCGAACTCGTTTACAGTTACCAGCACGGGTTCATTGAATTTTTTCGCATCACCCACAAATGCTTCAGTAAAATCCTTTATCGAAGTATACAACGTATTCAAAAGCGGTATTCTTTTGATCTGATGATTGATCCACACTTTAATCGGGTCAGTCACAAAATTCGTAAATATCACCCCCGCAAGAACAAGGATAAGAATTACTGTCAAGATTCCAATTCCGGGAATATATAGCGGATGCCCTTTTTCATCCTGAAAAAAATGTTCAGTCAGATTCAGCGCTGAGTCTATCGACGCAAAAATCCATACGATCAGAAAGACAGCACCAGCCAAAGGTACAACAACGAGAATACCTCGAATTAGATAATTAATAAATCCCCTGAATAATTTGCCCAGCATGAGTTAGAAAATCAAAATATATTTATACAAAAATGCAGAATATCCTTTATTATTCATAAAAATATACTCTTTTTACCCGTTGCGAGATACTCGTCAACAGTTCATAAGGAATAGTTCCGATAGATTTCGCGGCCAGCTTAATATCGGGATAAACAATTACCTCGTCTTCCTCGGCCACTTCGATATCCGTAACGTCAAGCATACACATGTCCATGCAAATATCTCCGATCGTCGGTACAAGACAGCCATTGACCATCATCTTACCTACACCATTCCCAAAACGTCTGTCATAACCATCTGCATAACCAATTTTTATGGTTGCTGTTTTGCTATCCCGGTGCAATACCCCATGCCTATTATAACCTACTGTCTCTCCAGCAGCCAAGTGTTTTATTTGCGTCACATTGGTCTTCAAACTACTTACTTCTTTAAGCGGAAGATCATGTCGCTCAATATCGATCCCATACAATCCAATTCCCAACCGAACCATATCAAAATAAGCCTGCGGCCATAGTTCGATGCCCGATGTTGCTGCAATATGTCTTAAGAATGAATAACCAAGACCTTCTTCAAGGCGCTTTGTAAATTGATCCAAGAGGTCAATCTGCTGTTGGGTAAAAGTATTATCCTCTTTATTTCCAGCAGAGGCCAAATGGGAAAATGCTGATTTTACCTGAAGTATTGAACCATCTTTTAGCTCCGTAATGAGTCTATCGACTTCATCAGGCATAAAACCAAGACGATGCATCCCTGTATCCACTTTGATATGAACCGGAAAGGATGCGATCCCCTTCCCTTTTAAGTAATTCAAGAAAGAAGACAGAATTCTAAAGCTATAAATCTCAGGTTCAAGATTATGTTGAACGATGGATTCAAACGTATTTTCATCCGGACTCATCACAACGATTGGCAATGTTATGCCTGCTCCTCTCAGATCAACCCCTTCGTCGGCAAATGCAACAGTGAGGTAATCTACCCTATTGAATTGTAAAAGGTTTGCAATTTCAAAGCTTCCACTCCCATAAGAAAATGCTTTGACCATCGACATCAATTTTACATGTTTTGGCAACAGCTGGCGATAGACATTCAAGTTATTCTCCATGGCATTCAGGTTGATTTCAAGCACGGTGTCATGTGATTTAGCCACTAACAATCGGCTGATTCGTTCAAAATGAAACTCACGGCCCCCTTTCAATAAAATAGTAGAATCTTCCAATTGAATAGCCCTGATATCTTCCAAAAATGCTGTTGTGCTAGGGTAAGACAACGATGGAACAGCAAATTGATCAGCAACCTGGCCCAAGATCTCCCCGATCAAGATCAGTTTATCTAGACGGTATTCTGAAAGTAAACGTTTCAATTTTGACAGACTTTTCTCATCTGTTATATTTACTCCCGGTATATCGGAAAGGATCAATATTTTTCGAGGATGCTGTCCCTGTTGATTTAAAAACTCGAGCGCGATCTGCAACGCATCCAGATCATTACTATAGGAATCATCAATAATCGAGCTATTCTTTTTTCCCTTTTTTAACTCCAGTCGCATCGCTACTGGTTGCAACTCCTTAATTCTTGATGCAATTACCTCTCTTTCATAACCAAAACGCAACATAACAGCTACGCAGTTAATTGCATTTTCCACATTTCCCTTATCGACAAAAGGTACTTCGATGGCAAATGTCCTTCCGCCATAGAAAAGTGTGGCTACCGTGAACTTATCATCTACCTGTTTGAGGGAATAAACCTCCAATGAAAGCCCTTGATCAAATCCCCAGGAAAACTTTCGAGGTCGATAGGGCAATTGAATATCCTCTACATAACGGCTGGGAAAGATCATGGTTTCAACATCCTTGAACAGGTTTATCTTTTCGTAGATCTTTTCGTTCTTTGACTCAAAACCAGTTTTATGAGCCACGCCTATATTTGTTAGCAGGCCAATTGTTGGTTTGATCATATTTTCCAATTTCATCATTTCACCCTTTTCAGAAATTCCAGCTTCGATAATCGCTAGATTATACTGATCTGATAAACCCCATAGTGTCAGTGCAACGCCCAATTGCGAATTATAGCTTTTGGGACTACGGTAGATCTTATATTCCGGAGACATGAGTTGATACAACCATTCCTTGACTATAGTCTTCCCATTGCTACCAGTGATCCCTATAACCGGAAAACTAAACTTCTGCCTATGAAAAGCCGCCAATACTTGCATAGCTTCGAGACTATCCGAAACCCAGATCAGATTTGCATCCGGAAATAACAATTCCTGTTCCGCATCAATCTGCAGAACAAAGTTTCTCACGCCCTTATCATAGGCTTCTTTGATATAATGATGGCCATCCCTACTCTTCTGAAGTGCGAAAAACACACCGTTATCTGCCTGAACAATTTTCCGACTGTCATAAAATAAGTGTTGAATTAAAGAATTGGGATCCGTGATAAATGTGCGATTAGGGTGTAAAATCTGGACGATTTCCGATATTTTATACATTCTCCTGATATTTTGATTGGATCAAAACTGAACATTTTTTTAGTTATTTCATATTATTTTTGAAATTTTGACAATATGTTTGAAGAAGATAAAAAAAACAAAAAGATCCTAACACCACGTCAGGCTCAATTAAAGGCTGAAAGTTATTGTGCTTACCAGGAAAGATCCCAGCAAGAAGTGCGGGACAAACTTTACAGCTGGGGGCTACATGAGGAGGATGTCGAAAATATTATAGCAAATTTGATTGCAGAAAACTTTTTAAATGAAGAGCGCTTCGCAATAGCCTATTGCAATGGTAAGCTTCGTATGAAGGGGTGGGGCAAAATCAAAATCAAACAGGCTCTAAAAGGAAAGCGGGTTTCTGAGCAATTGATAAAAATTGCATTCAAGCAGATTGACCTAGATGAATACGAGGCTATATTGAAAAATATTATTGACAAAAAAATTCGGGAAATAAACAGCAAAGATTCTTTCATCGTTAGGAACAAAGTCTATCAATTTGCGTTGTCTAGGGGATTTGAAAGCGATTTAATTTTTTCTATACTGAATTCAAAGGAGTTATAAAAAACAACAAAATAAAGTAAACAAATATTTTGCAATATTAAATTTTCGCTCTATATTTGCATCACCAAAAAGGAACACGAGGTTCTTTTTAAAATTGAAATAAAAATTCCATGCGAAAATAGCTCAGCTGGTAGAGCACAACCTTGCCAAGGTTGGGGTCGCGAGTTCGAATCTCGTTTTTCGCTCACCTGCCTAGGTGGTGGAACTGGTAGACACGCAGGACTTAAAATCCTGTTCCCGTTAAGGGAGTGCGGGTTCGATTCCCGCCCTAGGTACAAGAAAGCTCATCAGTCGATGGGCTTTTCTTGTTTATGACAGTAGATATAGCAAAAAGCCATAAAGTAAACTCAAAAGTATAAGATGCAACATCCCGATCCGATAGCTAAACAATAGAAAAATTGAAACAGCACCCCATAGCAGTGCTTTCCAATCCAACTCAGCCACAGCGAATGCCTTAGGAAACAAAATACCCTGTCCCAAATAACAAGCTAAATTAACAATCACCCCCACCACAGAGGCGGTGACCAAAGAAAGTACGTATTGGATGGCCGTATTCTTTTGAGACCGCTCGATCAAGGGAGCCCCAACGAAGATCAATGCAAAATTTGGCAAAAAAGTAAAATAAGCAGTAGCAGTCAGACCTACCGCAGCCATGACATACGAATGGTCGAAATGGTTGAATCCAGCCATAAATCCCACATAAGCCAACACGATTACCAATGGACCTGGCGTCGTCTCGGCCAAAGCAAAACCATCTATCATTTGCGTTTTTGTCAACCAAAGAAATTTTTCCGTAACCAGGCCGGCGATATAGGGAATAACAGTATATGACCCTCCAATGGTAAAGTATGCCGATTTCGTAAACAAAAAAGAGAGCTCTTTCCAAAATGCAGCATCTGGCATAAATACATACAGGAAAATAAACGGTCCCAACCACAACAGGAAAAATTCAGATAATTGAATGCAAATCTTACCTACAGAAATTGGTGGCACTTTCTCTAACGAATTAATAGGATAACATTCTTCGACATCTTCCGCGTCTTCCTTTTCAAATGTAGCAGTGGCTTTTTTGGTTTTTAGGAAATAAAGAATGAAGCCCCCAACAATAACCCCCAGAATAATCCAGGGCATAGGTATTTTAACAAAATAAGAAAGTAAAAATCCCGCTAGAGCTACGATATAATGCCATGCGCTCAATAATGATTTTTGCCCAACTTTATAGGTTGCGAACAGTATAATCGCTAGAACTGCGGGTTTTAAACCCGAAAATAACGCAGAAAGAATTGTAGAGCTTCCAAAGTAGACATATAACAGACTAAGTCCAAATATGATAAACAAAGAAGGTAAAATAAAGAACAACCCCGCTAATATCCCCCCTTTCAAACCATGCAATTTCCACCCAAGATAGATGGTCAATTGATGCGCCTCAGGTCCGGGTAGCAACATACAAGCATTAAGTGCCTGAAAGAACTTCTTATTGCTTACCCACTTTTTCTTGTCCACCAAGAAATCATGCATGAGGGTAATATGCCCTGTTGTTCCACCAAAACTTATCCAGCCCAGTATAAACCAAAACCGGAGTGCCTCCCGAAAATCAGGAGGAGGCCATTCATTTCTTTCAACGGGTATCTTTTCTTCCAATATTGTCTAAAATTTATATTATGATCACTGTGATTATACTAGTGGGGATAGGAGCTAACTCCATGACGCATTTTAACAAGAATGCTTAATACCTCCGATAAAGGCATAAAAAAAGCGATATATTTATAAAATATCTCGCTTTTTAGTTCAGAAAAAAGTCCTGATAATTCTATTTTTTATCGAGGATAGTCACTTCCACCCTTCTATTTTTTTGACGTCCATCTGGCGTTTTGTTATCACCCACAGGATTTGACTGACCAAAACCTTTAGCAGTAATGCGGGACTCCTGTACGCCTGAATCTACCAAGAATTTCTTTACAGATGCTGCACGTTTATCCGAAAGCCATTGATTATATTCGACAGTACCAGTCGCATCAGTATAACCATCAACTTTAATTTTATTATTGTTCTCGTTTAAAATTACGGCCAGCTTACTTACTTCAGTCTTCGCTTTATCAGACAGATAGGAAGAATTTGTCGGGAACAATAGATCGGAGGAAATACTGAATTTAATTCCCTCATCAGTCCTTTTCGCATCATTAAAATCCTTTTTCACATTTTTCAAACCATCATCAGTTCCATCTTTTGTGACAACAGCCCCAGGATTAACTACAATAGCCTGTTGTTTACAAGAAAATAATGATAAACTTGCGCATAAGGCTAATAGTCCCAAATTAATTTTTCTAAGCATCGTTTTTAACGTATTTATTGTCGATTTAAGCAGGGTAAATATAAGGAAAAAACTCTAAAAAGGAGCTGCTTTTCCTTATACAGGATCGTAACAAATCTATTTCTTCACATAGACTGTATCCAATGTCTTTTTAATCTCTGGAATCCGTTCATACAATTTCCAGATCATCCCCGTATTGGCATTTTCAATCATTATGGCTATTGTAGCTTGATTCCTTGCCCGATAGCTCTCAGAAACATCATTGTTTTTCAGGTCGATCCATGCTCTGAATCCATATTGTGTAAATAGCACATCAGCATATTCTTCGTAAAATTTACGCATGGCCTTCAGACCAATCTCCCTTTCAAATGGATAGGAAGCAATTGAAATTGCGGGATTGACAAAATATCCCTGATAAGCATTTTCGGTGTGTTCAACACCCCAAATATCCGTAAATCTCGTCCCGATATTCAATTCATTGTCTCTCCGTTTATAGGCAAGGATATAATCAGACAGATATTTTTTATAATCCACAAAATTATCCACTTTCCCCTTAGGATCCATGATTAAGAATGGCCGATAAACGGACATTAGTGACTCCGTCAGATTTCCTCCCGCAATACTTTTCGCGAAGATAACCTTATCATCCGAATAGATTGAGGCAGGTGCATTCCAAATACTACCAATCAAAGGGTTGTTGCTTATAGACTGCGCAAGTGAGTCATTTAATTTTGTTTTTATCTCAGGAGCCAAAGTACTTAGCTCATCAGTAAAATCCATTGCATCCGCATGTTTGGTTGCAAATCCGTTCATGTAAGCTGAAGCGGCTAAAGGATGTGTAGGAGAAGACATCGCTAGCAGATAGGTACTTAGACTCTCATTAAATCCACCCAATGGACGTGACCTCGCTGTACTATCTATAGGCGACCATTTGCTCCAGAGAACATCTGTATTATTTGGATCTGTAAAATAACGCCAATTTATTCTTTCCCATAACGTGGTAATTGATTTCCGCAGAGATTGTTCTTCCGGATCATCCTTAGCAAAGTATTCACGAGCGATTAACAATGACTCCATTAAATGTGAAGTTCCTCTTATATCATAGATAGGCACAGAATCCCGATAAAAGGGCACACCCGATCTCCCATCGTAAAAAGCAGTAAAAATACCCTGATGATTTTGTGCTGCCCCTAGGAATTTCACCATACGTGTCATCCGTGATAATAAGGCTTGTCTGGATATCAATTGATTTTCAGCGGCAACAAGTAGGCCCAAAATGGCATACCCTGTTTCATTCGTTGAAACAATAGCCTGCCGATTTCCGCGATCAGGGAGGTACATACCACTGTTTACATCATAATTATCAATAAAATAATTGACATGTGCATTCCGAATAAAACTCAGCATCTCAGCATCGGTGCCCTTTTTGGTCTGTATTTCTTTTACATCTGAAAAAGGGGACTCTACATAGTTGTAATCAACCCATGCTATTTTATAATAATATTTTTTATTATACTCATTCACCCTGTCGAGACACTTCTGCACATAGATCGGTAAGATTGCAATTGGTTGAAAATTGAGTTTATCCTCTGATCTATAAATTTTCACATAGCGGATACTCGGGGTTAATGGCAACTGCCACACAAGTTCAACTTGCTTGTCTACAGAACCTATTTTAGATAAAATAGCTGCCGACGACAGTTTCACTTTTGGATAATTTCTTGGCAGAAACTCTATTTGATCAATAAAAAGCTGATGTGTAGTTGCGCTGGTTCCATTTTGTTCTAATAGTAATGAGGAAACGGCTTTTCCAATAGTAATTCCTTCAAATTTTGACACTGGGATAGAAACATTGAGCCAAGTATCATAAGCAAAGTCTTCGATGTAATGGGTAATATCCAAGGCATTAGTGCGTATATCATTTTGTTGCAACGCAACTTTCGGCAACTGTCCCTTTTCGGTATTACTTTGGATAAACAATTTAAAGGTTAAATGATCATCCTTAGCGATCATATACTGAAATTTTTGCTTATCATTTAATATACTGGCCTCCCATTTACCATTGGGGGATGAAACGTATCGTAGCGAAAGCGAGTTCCCTGGAGTAAAAAATAGGCTATCCGAAACAGGAAGACTATGATTCACATTTTGTACCCAAGACTCCCCAGTGTAATGCGCCATGCTTTTTGCATAGCTTCCATTGATTATACTATTATCAAATAGAACCTCCGGATAGCTCTCCGATCTTGCAAGTATGGGTGAAATCAATAGAAAAAGAAAGTAAAAGTATTTTTTCAGCATAAGTCAACATTTTTCACAGGCTTACAATCAAAAATTAAGCCACCACCGAGATTATAACGCAAATGTAACAAAGGATTTCCAATGATATTGTATGCTCAAATTTTAATTTCGGAAAAAATGCGCTAAATTAGCCCTCTGAATATTTTCATAAAATAGATATATGAAAACCACGTTTGATTTTGAAAAGCCAATTGCAGATTTGCAATTGCAGATTGAAAAGGTAACACAAGTTGCCGAAAAAACCCAAGTTGATATGAGCGCAACCGTTCGTGAACTTGAGGAAAAACTTGCTTCTACGGAAAAAGAAATATACAGCAATTTAACTGGATGGCAGAATGTTCAAATGTCCCGTCATCAGGATCGTCCACAGACCTATGATTATATCGAAGCTATCTGCGATGAATTTATTGAATTGCACGGTGATCGCACGGTAAAAGATGACAAGGCAATTGTAGGTGGAATGGCCTCAATCGATGGTAATCCTGTTATGATCATTGGTCATCAGAAAGGTAAAAACACCAAAGAACGTCAATATCATAATTTTGGTATGGCCAACCCAGAAGGTTATCGTAAAGCACTGCGATTGATGAAAATGGCTGAAAAATTCAATAAGCCAGTTATTACTTTGATTGACACGATGGGAGCTTATCCTGGTTTGGAGGCTGAAGAGCGTGGACAAGGTGAAGCCATTGCACGCAACCTGATGGAAATGGCAGTACTTAAAGTTCCTATTATCTGCGTTGTTATCGGTGAGGGTGCTTCTGGAGGAGCCTTGGGTATTGGGGTAGGTAATCGTGTGTACATGATGGAACATACGTGGTATTCTGTCATTTCACCAGAATCTTGCTCGTCGATCTTATGGAGAAGCTGGGATCACAAGGAGAAAGCAGCCGAAGCGTTGAAACTAACTTCAAGCGATATGTTAAGCAATGGACTGATAGATGGTATCATTCCCGAGCCATTAGGTGGTGCGCACCAAGATCCGGCAAAAGCAGCCGCTAATCTTAAAGAACAATTATTGAAAGATCTAGCTGAATTAACAGCGAAAGACAGTGATACATTGATCAAAGAACGAATTGACAAATTCAGCAATATGGGCGTTGTGACAGAATAATGTTACTCCCCTATTCATCAAAATAGAAAAAAGTCGGCACCAAATGCCGACTTTTTTCATTTTAACAAGTTATTGGTTTCATAAAAGCCGAAAAAGGTCTAACCAAAATCGCTCGATTTACGATCAAATTCCAATGACCTCAAATAGTAATCCACATCGTTAAGAAAAATAAATACGTAATTTATAAACGGTTATAAAATATATCAATAAAAAACACAAAAAGACTTGTATACAATCATCTATTTTTATACCTTTGCATCACTTTCAAAAACAGAAAGGATTCCGTAGCTCAGCTGGTAGAGCAATACACTTTTAATGTATGGGTCCTGGGTTCGAATCCCAGCGGGATCACAAAAAAAGCTAATCGCAAGATTAGCTTTTTTTATTTAGCTGCATCAGAATCTCCTCCCTCATGAACTGTTTTTAATCATGCGTTAGCACGACCTCCAAAAACTTCACTGCTTCTCCCCCAACAATATTTTTTGTACGAAGTTCCACAGATTGCTTTCCTACTGGCAAGTCTATTTGTCCAAGCCCAAGCGATTTTCCTCGTCCACTTGTTGGAGAAGTGGAATCAATTGAAAAATTAAATGCTTTCCCACCTATTTTTAAAACCATATCTCCACCTGTATTTGCCACATCCCTAACATAGCGTACTGAAACATTAAATTGTGCTGGTTCTAATACATTGATATTCCATCCGAGATATTGATTGCTATTTTTCCATCCGGACACATAATAACGGTCTCTTTTACCATCCCCAAATTTCATCGGATCGCCATGCTGTTTTGCATAGAAAGACAATAAACGATTATCAGTACTTTGTGCATCCACATAAATCAGATCATTGGATTCAGGCGCAGCTATATCCTTTTTTAACTGGACAACAATAACTTCATCTGCCGGGTCAGCAGCTATTTGATCCAATGGGATATGAAGCCCCACGGCATCTGAATTATACCCTTTTATACTCTTCTTTGAAGACAATAAAGAGATGGATTTGATACCAGCCGTAAGACCTCCCACAGTCAATAGCTCTCCTTTTGGTCGCTTAAAGACATGCAGATACAATGTGTTTTTTCTTTTTGTGATCACCCCCCATTGTTGACGTGGCAAGGGAGAAGGCGCTACATCGATGACACTTTCCTTATTATTCGCCATCCATGCAGCTATTCCTTCCAAAATAGTCACATCAGGTCCATCAAAACGGCCATCAGCTTTTGGACCGATGTTCAATAAAATATTCCCTCCCATAGCCGTTGCTTTCGCCAACAGTTGAATAAAATGCGCTGTTGGTTTATGATTCATATCCGTTGACGAATAGCCGTACGAATCATTGGTTGTCGGAATAGCCTCCCAATAAGCCCCATTGGAAACAGGGTAAAATTCTTCCGGCCGGTCAGCGGTATTTAAATAATCACCATAATTCTTGTCGCCTGTACGTGCTAATCGCCCGTTAACAACAATCGTAGGATCTGCTTCTCTGATAGCTTTCAGAATCCTTAAATTTTCCGACAAAGGCAGCTTATGCGGTGTATCAAACCAGAGTAAATCGGGGTTATATTTATGGATCAGTTCTTGTATTTGTGGAATTGCTTTGTCATCCACATAACGTTCTGCTTTGGGTAACCAGTCTGGGTGGTTGTCAAACCAGTTTGCCCCGCCCAACAACTTATCCCCGCCCGGGCTGTTATAATTCCAGTCATTCCCCGGCGCATTAGGATCTTCCCAATCAAACGCATGGGAATAGTAAAATCCAAATAGCAAGCCATGTTTATGGCACGCTTTCGCAAGCTCCCCCATTGGATCTCGTTTGAAGGCAGTGCTTTTGATAGAATAAGCGCTAGCATACTGCGATGGGTACATTGCAAAACCATCGTGATGTTTGGCGGTGATGATAAAGTACTTCATACCTGCATTTTTAGCTAGCATCACCCATTCTTCCGCATTAAATTTTACAGGATTAAATCTCGCGGCAGAATCCAAGTATTCCTGACGGGGAATCTGCATGACACGCATGAGATGCTCAGCATATCCACCTCCTTTTTTCCCCTTCCAGATATTACCATATTGTGAATAAATGCCCCAGTGGACAAACATTCCAAAGGAGGCCTCTTTCCATTTTTTGAGACGTTGTTCCTGCCCCACTAAAGATTCTTTCCACCAGCCTGCTTCAGCAACTAATATTGCATTTCTATCCCTTGTACTCGGGTCATTAAACATATCTGCAGCTTCATTTCCCTTATTTACATTCTGAACCTGTCCCATCACCACCATTACAGTAGTTGAAAGCATTAGAACAAAGCAATACCTGATTTTTGTCATAAGCTTCGATATTATAATTGTCTCCAATAGCCGAACTAAAGCTTTGAGGAAGACAATAGTTCAACAGAAAAATTTGTCTTACCTTCAAAAATAACTCAAAAAGCTAAAGATAAGGTGCAATTTTTGTTCATTTTAGGGTAGTAACAACCAAAGTCAGAAAAAATAAAACCTATCCGTTTCTGTGGTGTTTATTTTATACTATAAACTTAAAGACTCATGAGCAATCCCTCAGATTATTGGCATATTCAAATAGGATCTACAGCCAATACCAGTGAAATCTTTATCGAGGTCACCAAAGACGGCCCGTATATTTTACACGGGCAGGTACCTTTTCATTTACAATATATTATTCCAGATCGACAGGGAGTCTCCAGATCCTATGAAAACGGGGAATCTTTTAAAACTGAACAACAGACCTATCTATGCCGCTGTGGGCTGTCCAAAAATAAACCCTTTTGCGACAACTCTCATGAGCAGGCCAGGTCTTTTGGTGTTGACCTGACCGATACAGCGACATTACATGATTCGCTCCAAACAGCGCAAATTATTGAAGGGCCTGTATTTTCTCTCAGTGACGACGAAAAACTATGCGCATTTGCACGCTTCTGTGATCAAGGGAAAAGAATTTGGAATGAGATATCCTATAGTGATGAAAACTCCTTAGAAAGCGCTGTCAATATGGCCCATTACTGTCCCAGTGGCAGACTGCTTGTGTGGAACCAGGAGAATACTCCCATCGAAGAAAATACCATAGCCGAGGTAGGTCTCATTGAAGACGTATTGAATCAGTGCAGTGGACCTATTGCTCTTTGGGGTGGGATCCCTGTAAAAAGCAGCAGTGGCAAGTACTATGAAGTGCGAAACCGCCAGACCCTTTGTCGTTGCGGCCAATCATCCAACAAACCATTTTGCGATGGCACGCATGCTTCAATGGAATTTCAGGATGGACTCAGTAAGTACACACAAAAATAGCAGATACAAGTTATCGGTATTTATACAATATTTGTTTAATATTCAGAACATGGAAAAGTTAACCGCAAAAGCAAGTATTCAGATCCAAAAACCCATCAGTGAAGTTTTTGAAGCCATCGTTGATCCCAACAAAATGAATCACTATTTTATTAAGTCCTCAACAGGCCGTCTCGAGACTGGAAAAACAGTAGAATGGAATTTCCCTGAGTTCCCCGACAGTTTTCCTGTAGCTGGCAAAACAATCCGTCCAGACACCTATATTTCCTTTGACTGGAGTGGCGGATTAGCAAATCAACTGGTTGAAATCAGCTTATCTTCCTTCGGAGAGGGATCCACTGTTGTCAAAATTACAGAACACGAAATGAACAACGATCAGGAAGGCATTTTGATTATGATGCGTCAGACCGAAGGATGGGCAAATTTTCTAGCCTGTATGAAGGCCTATCTTGAATATAATATCAATCTTCGAAAGGGTGCTTTTGATTTTATGTTTTAACGGAAGTAAAAAATGGCGGCAAATAAAACCTCTTATATCGAAAAAAGTGTCGATGATTTTATTCTGGATATACCCGATTCACAGAAGCGGGAAGACAGCATCCAATTGGTACAATTGATGCAATCTGTCTCAAAAGAAGCACCGAAGATGTTTGGCGAATCGATCATTGGCTTTGGACAGTATTACTATAAATATGCCAGCGGGCATGAAGGGTATGCACCCCTAATCGGATTCAGTCCCCGTAAGGCTGCCATTTCACTTTACGTATATACCGGCCTCGAAGAACATCGGGCACTCGTGGAACAACTAGGCAAATATAAAATAGGCAAAGCCTGCATTTACATTAAAAAACTGAGTGACATCAATACGGAGAATCTGACCATTTTAATGCAAGAGACCATCCAATTTATAACAACCAAATACACAAGGACCAAGGATTAGATACAAGATTATGACAAGTAGCGTTTCAACAATTGAAGAGTATATTGACCAATTCGAAGGGGACAAGAAGACGTATCTCAATCAGGTACGGCAGCTGATTGCTGGAGTAGTCCCAGCTGAAACCACAGAAACCATTTCCTATCAGATGCCTACATTTCGATTTAATGGCAATCTGATCCATTTTGCAATGAATAAACAGCATCTCGGAATATACCCCGGACCTGACGCCATCGAACATTTCGCAGCAGAACTTAAAGATTTTAAAACATCAAAAGGAGCAATACAGATTCCGATTGACCAGCCCTTACCAAAAAAAATCATTCGTGATATTATTGCCTTTAATATCGAAAAACTCAAGGACAAACAAGGCCCCAACTGGCATAAAAGCAGAGGGAATTGGTTAGAAGCCGAAGAATTGATGCAACAGATTATGCTAAAAACCACACTGAAAAAAGAGTTCAAATGGGGCAGCGACATCTATACACACAAAGGGAAGAATGTCATCGGATGGGGTGGTTTCAAAAACTTCTTTTCCCTATGGTTCTATAACGGTGTATTTTTAGAAGATAAGGAAAATGTCTTGATCAGCGCGTCCGAAGGTAAAACCAAAGCTCTTCGACAATGGCGTTTTCAGCATGTCAGCGAGATGGATAGCACCAAAATCGAGGCTTACATCCAAGAATCTATTCGAACAATTGACGAGGGAAAAGAAATAAAACCCACCAAAAGTGAAGCTATACCTCCCTCTGGAATTCTTTTGGAAGCACTTCATTCAGATCAGGTATTCCATGATCACTTCAATGCGCTTACACCAGGCAAACAAAAAGAGTATATTCAGTATATCGACGAAGCGAAACAGGAAAAAACCAAATTATCCCGTCTGGAGAAAATCAAACCAATGATTATTGCGAATAAAGGATTACATGATAAATATAAATAAGTGAGTTTTAAACTAAAAATCGACGCTCATGGAAAATTCAATTATACCGTCCCTATGGTTTGATCACAATGCGAAGGAAGCTTTTGATCTATACTGCCGGACTTTTTTAAACAGTCATATCGAAAGCGACTCCCCGATCGTTGTCCAGGCCCTGCTCAATGGCGTAAAATTTATCGGCATCAATGGAGGACCGATGTTTAAGCCAAATCCATCCATATCATTTATGGTGATCTGCGAATCAGCCGAAGAGATAGATCGCATCTGGAATACATTATCAGTAGACGGAAATGTACTGATGCCACTAAACAGCTATCCATGGAGTGCCTACTACGGCTGGGTAGCGGACAGATACGGTGTAAACTGGCAGCTATACCAAGGCAACGTAAGTGACACAAACCAGCAAGCGATCGTCCCTACACTGATGTATTGCGGACCTCAACAAGGCAAATGCGAAACCGCAGTTCAATTCTATGAAGGACTATTCAAAGATTTTCACAGCAACGGTATTTTACGTTATCCGGAAGGCGAATATAAAGGATCAATCCAGCACACCCAATTCCTTGTCAATGGGTTTACCTTAATGGCCATGGATAGTGGAGTCGCCCAGGACTTTACGTTTAATGAAGGTATTTCCCTCACTATCCTCTGCCAGGATCAAGCTGAAATTGACTATTACTGGAATCGTATTACACAACAGGGACAAGAGAGCATGTGTGGGTGGTGTAAAGATGAATTCGGAGTGAGTTGGCAAATTGTACCGACACAAATTTCTACATACCTTCAAAATCCAGGAGCCGGAGAAGCATTAATGAAGATGAAAAAAATCATTATCAAAGATTTGATCGGATAATGTTAGCTAAGGCAACAGTAGTTCCCATCTGAGGGGTGGATAGATAAAAAAACGGGAGTATCCAAAAAGGTTGGACACTTCCGTTTTTTATTAATATCATTTTTCTACGATCTCCTTTTAAAATTTCAATTTCAGGACAGTCCGCTTTTAATTGTTGACCAGTTCTGGTTATGCGTTTACCTGCAACGCCAATGCGTATAATTTCATCTGTTTGATCATCGACAATAAACCATTGGCCCGGGTTGGCGACAAGTGTTCTTTTAAACCGATTTCATCAACGAAATACAGATCTGCATCAACAATCTCTTTTGCTGTATGTCCAGACAGCACTTTGACCATCAGACTAACCAAACCCTTGGTGATAATTGCGTCACTATCTGCTGTAAAAAACACTTTTCCATCTTTAACCTCCGGATACAGCCACACCTTGGACTGACAACCCTTGATAATATAGTCTTCTGTCTTATATTGCTCATCAATTAAAGGAACTTCCTTCCCCAGCTGGATGATGTACTCATATTTTTCCATCCAATCCGTAAAGAAAGCAAAATCTTCAACTAATTCGTTTTGTATTTCATTAATTGTCATAATCGTTTTTATTACACTAACATATTGACCGCACGTTGAATACCTGCCACCAAGATATCTATTTCTTCTTTTGTGTTGTAAAGTGCCAACGAAGCCCGGATCGTTCCAGGGATACCAAAGCGATCCATTACAGGCTGAGCACAGTGGTGTCCAGTTCGCACAGCAATACCCAATTTATCCAAAATCACCCCTACATCATAGGGATGTGTACCTTCAATGATAAATGAAATAACAGAACATTTTTGATCTGCAGTACCTATAAATTTCATTCCCGGGATCTGCGACAATTTTTCCAATGCATATTCCAGCAACTCGTGTTCGTAAGCCTCAATATTTTTTAAGCCGATCGAATTGATATAGTCAATCGCTTCATTCAAACAGATTCCTGCTTCAATATTCGGAGTGCCCGCTTCAAATTTAAAAGGCAACTCATTATAGGTTGTCTTTTCGAAAGTCACTTCCTTAATCATATCGCCACCGCCTTGATAAGGAGGCATTGCGTTTAACAGCTCTTCCTTACCATACAACACACCCACACCAGTGGGGCCATACATTTTATGCCCTGAGAAAACTAAAAAGTCAACATCGAGATCTTGCACATCAACCTGGATATGTTGGACAGCTTGCGCTGCATCTACCAATACGACAGCCCCATGCTTATGTGCAATCGAGATGATCTCTTTTACCGGATTGATCGTACCCAGTGCATTAGAGACATAAGTTACAGCAACAAGCTTCGTTCTTTCGTTAATAAGGTCTTGATAGGCGTCCATATCGAGCTCCCCCTTATCATTCATCGGAATAACACGGATCTTACAGCCTTTTTCATCACAAAGCATCTGCCAGGGCACAATATTGGAGTGGTGCTCCATTGCAGAAATAATAATTTCATCTCCCGCATCGATAAATGCTCTACCATAGCAGGTCGCAACCAAATTGATACTATCTGTCGTCCCCTTGGTGATAATCACTTGCTTGTCTTCAGGCGCATTGATAAAGGATTGAAGCTTTTTACGAGTCACCTCAAAAGCATCTGTAGATATCTGGCTGAGGTAGTGAACTCCACGATGTACATTACTATTCATATCTGTATAATAATGTGCAATAGAATTGATTACCACATTGGGCTTTTGTGTTGTCGCACCATTGTCCAGATAAACCAAAGGCTTGCCATTTACCTGTCTTTTTAGAATAGGAAAATCTGCACGTATTTTATCTATATTATATTTTTCCAAAGTCGTCTAAATAATTTATACAAAGTTAATAGTATTTTATCGAATACAGGGCCGACAATCTGTTTTTTATGTCATTATCAATCATCCAAGTTACTTGACAAATCAAATTAAAAAATGGCTCAACACTATTAAAGAACCACTTTTTGTAGGTCATTTGCCATTTTTTACAATTATATCTTGCTTTTATAATTTATTGATGCTATTTATTTACCTTTGTATTGATATGCAAGAATTACCTCTAAATTTACCAGAAGGCTCACGTAAAGAAGTGATGGCCTACTTGGAGCCTTTCATGTTGAATGAAATGAGCGAATACCTGAAGCCTGTAGAAGAAATGTGGCAACCTGCTGATTTCCTTCCAGACGCTTCAAGGGATACTTTTTTTGAGGAAATAAGAGATTTACAGGAAAGTGCGAAAGAACTGTCCTATGACTTAGTTGCAGTATTAGTTGGTGATACGATTACCGAAGAAGCCCTTCCAACCTACGAATCTTGGCTGACAATGGTTGAAGATGTCGATAAAAACGAACAAGGCGGATGGATGAAATGGGTTCGTGCATGGACTGCAGAAGAAAACCGTCACGGCGATCTATTGAACAAATACCTTTATCTGTCTGGTAGAATAGATATGCGTCAGTTTGAAATGTCTACACAATATTTGATACAAGATGGTTTCGATATCGGCACTGGTGCTGATCCTTACCGTAACTTTATATATACATCATTCCAAGAACTTGCAACCAACGTATCTCATCGTCGGGTGTCGGGACTTTCAAAAAAAGGTGGTGATAAACTTCTGGCGAAAATGTGCGGTGTCATTGCTTCGGATGAAGCACGCCATGCCAAAGCATACATGTCTTTCATATCAAAGGCTATGACAGTAGACGCAAGTGAAGTAATGATTGCATTTGAAGATATGATGCGTAAAAAGATTGTCATGCCAGCACAGTTTTTGAGAGAAGCAGGCGAACCTCAGGGCGAAGCTTTTGCACACTTTTCGGATGCTGCACAGCGACTAGGTGTGTATACTGCATTGGATTATGTCGATATCTTGAAAGAACTTAATAATGAGTGGAAAATTGATCAAGTTACAGGTCTAAATGAAAAAGGTGAGAAAGCAAGAGACTACCTCTTAAAATTACCGGATCGCTTGACTAGATTAGCTGACCGCATGAAGATTCCTGAAAAAGATTATAAATTCAAATGGATTTACGGATAAACAAAAAAGCTTGACCAGAAATAGTCAAGCTTTTTTGTTTATCCTATTTCCTATAGGTAATTAAGATCGAAGCATTCTATTTACCTTGTTGTCGGCTGTATGATTGTAAATATTGCAAAACAGTAATCATACTCCCCCTTAGGCCGATTATCTCCATACATAAGTAATTCAAAAATGTATATATTTTTAAATACAAAAGAATATTTAATCTTAAAATCAGCTTATATGCATATATTAATTCATTTTATTTGAATATAAAAAACATATATATGATATTACATACACACCATATATATCATTTTTCATAACGCAGTCCGAGTTTCGTGCATTGTTCGGTTGTTCTTCGACTATGCTACGGAAGATATTTACCCCTTCTTCGCCTCTGAGAGCAGATAAGAGCATGGTGTAACTTAGGTCTTTAAACCATATCTCCGTGTTAAACTCGGACTCACCTCGGACTCATGTCGCATTCACCACGGTCACAGTGCGACGACGTTACGACGATGTATCGAAGTTGGTACGATGCATTGACCAAAAAGGTTTGCACCTGATATAAGAAAGGGAGCAAACTCGCTATGAATTTACTCCCTTTCTTATAAGCATCTAGTCTGTCAATCATGACTAAGTACTAATTCCCAAAAAGATTTTTAATACGATCTCTTTTGGATAATATTTGATTAGGGATTATTTCACATTTCCCATTAATTTCCGCACAACAGGTGACAATGCAATAAGTACCACACCAGCAATTAAAGAATATAAGCCCAATTGCTTATAACTTTCAGTGTACGTCAGTAAGTTGTCTGCCAACGAACTTCCTTCTTTTGCTTCAGCCATACTCGCACCGATCAAGCCCGCAACATATTGTCCATAAGCACTTGCCAAAAACCACATTCCCATCATAATACCCTGTAACCTCGCTGGGGACAGTTTCGTCATAATGGATAACCCAATCGGCGAAAGACAAAGCTCCCCGACGGTAATCACTAATAATGCAAGTGTAAAGATATCCAATGAGGTCATGCCTTCATGAGCGAATAAACGCGTCGCAAAAAGTACATAGTAACCTAAACCTAAGAAAACAAAGCCCAAACCAAACTTGATAATAGTATTCGGCTCAAGTTTACGTTTTCCCAACCAAATCCAGAATAGTCCAAATAACGGCGCTAAGGCGATAATAAATAATGCACCCCCAGAATTATTGACACCATTTGGATCAAGTGTCACTGCCCCCAGTAAAGAGTCATTCAGGTGCTTGGCTGCAAAGATGCTCAATGAACCACCACTCTGTTCATATATCCCCCAAAAGATAATGGAAAACAAAATAAATACCAGTGCAGCAATTAATTTCTTGCGTTCCTCCTTGGTCACTTGTGACATTTCATAAAACAGATATAAAAGTGTCAATGGTCCAATGGTATACATAAAATAGTCAGTATATTGGGTTTTCGACACCATGATCTGAATAACGGGTATAAAGATCAAGGTCAGTGCATATACCGCATATTCAACCCATTTTGGCAAGGCTTTCGTCTTTACGATAGCATCTGGGTGTCCAGGTTTAAGCCCGATAGGTCCAAGGTGTCTTTTGGTAAAGTGAAAATTAATCAAACTTGCCAGCATCCCTATTGCAGCTAAACCAAAGGCAACATTCCAACGGTGAGGTTCGGAGATAACCGAGCTCAACATATACCCTTTACCAATGGCGACACAAACATAGCCCCCTAAAAATGCACCTAGATTGATCCCTGCGTAGAACAAGGAGAAACCACCATCACGACGGCTATCTCCATCACGATAGAGTTCTCCCACCATGGTAGAAATATTTGGTTTGAAGAAACCAGTACCAATAATAATAAATGAGAGACCAAAAAAGAAATATTGATGTGGATCCGCAGCTAGGAAAAGACTCCCTACAATCATTAATATACCTCCCCAGAACAATGATTTTCTAAAACCTAAAATCTTATCTGCAAAAAGACCACCAATAAATGTAAAAGCATAGACAAATGCCTGAGTAGCTCCATACTGTAAATTAGCCTCTTTCTCCGCAAAGTTTAGTTGTGTGATCATAAAGAACACCAACATACCCCGCATGCCATAAAAACAAAATCTTTCCCACATTTCCGAGAAAAAAAGGCTCCAGATCTGTCTTGGGTACTTTCCCTTAAAATTTTGAATCTCCTCTAGCGATTCCCGTGTACTAACCTCCATACTGTATTTATATTAATCAAAAAAGCTTCTTTCGTAAAAGAAGCTTATATAGTTATTATTTAACTCCGTGCATCAATCTTTTGATCAAAGGATTGAACAGCATGACAAGCAATCCGGCCAAAGCTGGAATAGCCGTAAATAAAAAGAAAAAGTGACTCAATGAATATTCTTGTTGAATTGTTTCCACCTGTCCGCCCAATACCGCTGCAACTTTTTGTGCAATAGCGATTGCTAGATACCAGATGCCAAACATAAAAGCCAACATCCTAGCTGGAACCAATTTAGAAACATAGGATAGGCCCACTGGAGAAATAAACAATTCTCCCAAAGTATGAAATAGGTAAGTCAAGACGAGAAATACCATAGAAATTTTCATCCCTGGAGCTATACCCCATGAACCTAATCCGATAATCAAAAATCCTATGGCAACCAATATCAGACCAAAACCATATTTAAAGGCAGCTGAAGGATTGTATTTCGATTCCCATATCTTAGACACCGAGGAAGCTAGTGCAATGATAAAAAATGAGTTGAGGATAGAAAACCAGGATACTTTTATTTCCGAAGCTTCTTTATTAAACTCCTGATAAAGCATCCAGATTGCTGCGCCCCAGATCAGTCCAAAACAGACAAATAATACGATATTAGAGATGGCAATCTTATCCCAGGTTACCTTTGCTAGTTTTATTAAAACCCAGCTGATAATTGCTAATGGCACAACCGTTAATAAACCATTGACCACATTAAATGTCGTTAATGCAGCACCTGTAAGCGCTCTATCGATATTATCCCTTGCGACAATGACCAATGAGGTTGCCCCCTGTTCAAAGCTCATGAAAAAGAAGATGAGGAAAAACGCCAAAAGCACCACGGCAAACATTCTATCCCGCACAGTCTTGTCATAACGCAAAATCCGGGAAACGATCAAATAAATAAACAAGATCAATGCAATAATGACCATAATATATTGACCTCTCAAAAAAGAAGTATCCAGCCCGGCGAAAACATCAATAATACCATTTTTCGACAATGGGTCATTGAAGGCATATACAAAGCCTATTATAGCGACAATACCGATAAGCACGAAATCCTTTATTGTAAACGGGTTTTTAGTATCCGTATCATTGACAATAACTTCTTTCTTCTCTCCGGCCGCAGATTTGTCTAAAATACCAAGGTTGCCCATGAGTGGTTTTGCGAATACAAACTGAAGTGTACCTAGTAGCATAAAAATACCCGCCAATCCAAATCCCCAATGCCATCCATATGTTTCAGCGATGTAACCACATAGCATCATCCCAAAGAAAGCACCTGCATTGACACCCATATAGAATATTGTATACGCTCCGTCCTTCTTTTCAGGAAGGTCTTTATACATTTCGCCAAGGATTGAAGGCATGTTCGGTTTGAAAAAACCTGTTCCGATAACCAAACAGATCAATCCCAGAAAAAACATGATCGCAGTATCAAAAGCCATTGCAGCATGTCCCAATGTCATGATTGCTGAGCCGATAATAACAGCTTTTCTGGATCCGATGTATTTGTCGGCGATGATTCCACCGAGTATTGGTGTCAGATAAAGCATCATTGCATATGTTCCGTACAATGCACCTGCTTGTTGTGCTGTCCAGGCCCAGCCAGAGAACGGGTTACCTTGGATAACTGCAGCAGTTAAAAATTGCATCAATAGGACACGCATTCCATAGAATGAAAACCGTTCCCACATCTCTGTAAAGAAAAGTACGAACAGCCCTGAGCGCTGTCCTAGTACATTCGATTTAAAAAAATCGTTCGACGGGCTAGTAGTTATATCCCCGTTTAATCTCCCCATAAGTAATCAACCTTTATTTTTATAAAAATACTTACAAAGAAACAAAAACAAAATCACTTTTGGCCAAAATAAAGTTGCATAAACAAAAAAAGGCAACCCATTTGGATTGCCTTTTCAGTAACATTTTTAATATGCCCTATCTTTTGTGCAATTGTTCGTAAAGATCAATGACCTTTTTCTGAAGTTCGATAACTTCGCCATCACGTAGTTGCAACTTTTGCGTTAACGCATTGACCTCATTGACATACTCTTTATCCTCTTCCGAATCAGAAGTAGATAGTAGTTGAACAACTGTCAAATTGAATAATTTTGAGATTTGATTTAGGCGCGACAGATTTACATCTGTAATACCTGTTTCAATTTTAGAAAATGCTGGGATTGAGATATCCAATCGCTTTGCAACATCCTCTTGACTCCACCCCTTCTGGTGTCTAAGTAATCTGATTTTTTTTCCTAATGCATTCATCTGGTAGATATTTTAAACAAAAATAGTAAATAAAAATATAATTTACATTAAATTATATTTTTTTCTCTAAAAATCCCTAAAAAACCGATCAGCGAGCACGGAGAGATTAACCCCATTATAATTATTTAAACTCATAAGTAGTAAATTGTAACCCTTAGATTTAACCCCATCCAAAAAAGAATACAGGCCATCTAAGCTCACAACAACCTCTAAATCAGGATTATTAAAACTGTTTTTGATGTTCTCAGGAACACTTTCGATATCCTTATTAAGTTCCTTACAGGAGTGGATATTCACGTAGACCACAGAGAGATCCGACTCTCCCATCGAGTCCGCATATTGTAACAAAAAGGACGAATCTAAACTATCATACGAGTTTAATTCGATAATTGTGACCAATTTCTGATTAGGAAATTGTTCTTTTACAGCATGAATACTCGACCTAACTTTATCCGCATTGCAGGCATAATCTTGATAGACCACAGATCCTTCTGAGCTCGCCACAAACTCCAGATAACGGATAGATGTATTAAAACTCTTTATTGCATCAAAGAACTCTTTCTTTTTAATACCCAACCATTCACAGACGGTATAAGCGCCTGCGATATTAGACAGATTATGTTTCCCGAACACTTGTAAAGGAACTTCTCCGTCTGCGGTATTTAGATAGGTAACACCCTTATTGATTGTGTAATCGGGGATCTTATAGCCATGCCGGTTAATCTTGCAGTCTTTGGTATCCTGCAAAACTTTTTGGAGAACAGCATCTTCTTTATTATAGATCAGCGTTCCTTTAGGAGGTATGGAATCAATAAAATCTTCAAATTGTTTAATATATTCCTCTTGAGATATTTTGGAATTAAATTCATTCCATACGATACCAGAGATTAGGGCGATATTAGGCTTATAATATAAAAATTTCGACTTGGAATCAATTTTGGACGAAACATATTCATCTCCCTCGATAATAATAATCTTATTATGCTTGGTAATATCCACAAGTTTATCAAAACCTCTTAATTGCGCCCCGACCAAATAATCAAATTCTTTTCCTAAGGAGCGCATGACGTGCATAACCATGCTCGTAATCGTTGTTTTCCCGTAGCTCCCTGCAATAACCACACGGATTTTATCCTGGGAGAGTTCCTGTATAAACTCTGGAAAAGAATAGATCTTCAGGCCTAATTCCTGCGCTTTTTTTAATTCGGGATTATCTGCTTCCGCATGTGCCCCCAAAATAACGGCATCAATATCTTCCGTCACCTTGTCGGCAAACCAACCCAATTGATCTGGCAATAACCCAGCTTCGATGAGATGGGAACGGGAAGGTTCCACAATCTGATCATCAGATCCAGTAATTTGGTGCCCCTGCTTTGCCAAAGAAATGGCAAGGTTATGCATCACACTACCACCTATCGCTATAAAATGAATACGCATCGCTCTGTTACCGTTTCACAAACTTGGCTGCACACCAATTATTTAAAACTTTTTTGGAGATAAATTCGAAACCTAAAGACGCAGCGGTATCACGTAACATCGCCAAATCTTCCTGTTCATAAAATCCGCTTAAGTACAACTCTCCATTTTTATTGATACTTAAAGCATATTGTGGTAATTGTTCCAATAGAATATTTCGATTGATATTTGCTAAGATAGTATCGAAAATTCGGCCTTCTAAAACTTCGAAGGAACCACAAATAGCCTCGATATTGTCTACGGTATTAAGCAGTCTATTTTCGATCACACTGTCCACACAGATTTCATCATAATCTACTGCCAGAACAGCATTAGCGCCTTTTTTGGACGCCAAGATCGCTAGAATACCCGTACCACAGCCCATATCCAGCACCTGCTTACCCTCAAAATCATTCTCCAAAATATATTGGAGCATCATCGATGTGGTCTGATGGTGTCCTGTTCCAAAGGACATTTTAGGATCAATGATTATTTCATAAGGGAAATCAGGTTTTGCGTCATGAAACGTAGCACGTACATAACACTGTCCACCGACTTCAATGGGATTAAAATTACTTTCCCAGAGTTTGTTCCAATTCTGGTTTTCAATTTCCTGAACCTTATAGTCTACTTCAAGTCCTTCATCAAGATTTAGCATTAACGTTTCTAATGCTTGCAAATCAAGATTTGCAGCTGGAATATAAGCTGCAAATCCTGATTCGGTATCTTCAAAAGTATCAAAGCCGATGTCTGCCAAATCAGATACCAATAGATCTTTTTGCCATTCCTCACCCGATAGCATTTGAAAGATAACCTCTATGTATTTCATTTCTAAAAATTAGCCGTTAAACACTTTGGCAATATCTATAAAATCTCTCGATTTCAAAGAAGCTCCTCCAATCAAACCACCATCAATATCTGCCTGTGCAAATAGATCCTTGGCATTGCCCGGATTACAAGACCCACCATAAAGGATACTTGTGTTATCCGCTGCTTCTTGTCCGTATTTTTCTGCGACAACCTGACGGATAAACTGATGAACTTCTTGCGCTTGCTCTGGACTAGCCGTAAGTCCTGTGCCGATCGCCCAAACTGGCTCATAAGCCAATACGACTGCAGCAAAAGCTTCATTGGACAAATGGAACAATCCAGCTGTCAATTGTGTTTTAATTATTTCAAAGAAATCACCCGATTCACGTTCTTCTTTTGTTTCTCCGATACAAAATATAGGCGTCAGGCCATGTTTCAGCGCGACATCTACTTTAGCAGCCAACAACGCATCTGTTTCACCAAAATAAGCACGTCTTTCAGAGTGACCTAAGATCACATGTGAAGCACCTACCGATTTTACCTGACCTGCTGAAATCTCACCTGTGTATGCTCCAGACTCCGCCTGATGAATATTTTGTGCACCAATATTCACATTAGCAACATTCTTAGATAATTGCCCAAGACTTGACAAGTGGATGAAAGGGCTACAAACAACCAGTTCCTGATTTCCAATTACTTCATCTTTGGCCATATTGATAATTTCAGAGAATAAACTTAATCCTGATTGATAGTCTAAATTCATTTTCCAATTACCAGCTACGATTTTCTTACGCATGATTTTTACGATTTAATTATATTTTTGTTAAGTTGATTCAATTCCCTTATGAGCCGTTCCGGTAGTTCCTCATTTTTCGACATATATAGCGCTTCCAGATACTCCATAAACTTATCAAAGTTATAGATCTGTGTATCTCCATTGAACACCCAGGCAAACGACGGTACAAATTTAGCATAAAAACTTGTATCTGCTAGCATACTTGCAATTCCAATTACAGTTCCGGTATTGAAAGATGAGTTGATCCCCGCTCGTGTATAGTCACCTACAAAAACGCCACACTTCAATAAGCCTGTATCTCTAAAGTCTTCCAGTTTATAATCATAGATCGTTACCGTTTTTAGATTGTTTTTTAGATTTGAATTGGATGTTCCTGCACCGAGATTACACCAGTCACCAATGACCGAACAGCCCAAATAGCCGTGATGACCTTTTGCTGAGAAGTCACCAATAACTGAATTACCTACCTCACCACCTACAACACTCTGCTTACCAACAGATACATTCCCATAGATTGTTGCGCCCATTTTCACGACAGCCCCCTTCCCTAGGTATAAAGGCCCCCGCAGATATGCTCCTTCCATAATTGTAACACCTTCATCAATGTAAATGGGTCCAGTGGTCGAGTTGAGTGTCACACACTCCATCGTGACCTGTTCAGCAATGTAAAAATCCGTACCCAGCAACCGGTTTGTCGGAGAGACTGTCACAGCGGCTGTCTTTTTTGCTAAAAGGTTGAAATCATTGACAATTTCAGCGCCCGTTAATAAAAACAGGTCCTCTACCCCTTTCAACAAAGATATGGTGTCATCAGCATCCTTTAATTTAAAGGTACCCTCTTGATGATATCGCCAGGCGAAGACTGTTCCATTTTGTTGTAAGGCCTCTCCCGCTTCCATTGCAGTAATAGCCCGCAATAAGCCCTCAGATGGAATAATATTCTCGGACAGGCATACAATACTATCTTCCAGAACATCACCTTCAACAAACTCTAATTTGAACACCTGAGCCAACCTATACCATTTCTCCCTTAGTGTCAGTATACCGACACGTAAGTCAAGACAGGATTTAATAAAGGTAAAAGGATATAAACTCTTTTTATCAAAAGAAGTCAGCGGGAAAGTGAGCTTATCCAACGGTCGGATAGCATCAAAACAATCTACAAAAAAGATTTTCACAAAATAAAAATAATAAAAAAAACCCGACAAATAACATTTATCGAGTTCTTAATATTGTAATATACAGATCTGCTACAATTATTTTTTGTTGTAACGGCTACGGAATTTGTCGATACGTCCAGCAGTATCAACCAATTTCATTTTACCTGTATAGAAAGGGTGTGATGTATGAGAAATCTCTAATTTTACAACTGGATACTCATTACCATCTTCCCACTGAATAGTCTCTTTCGTGTCAACACAAGATTTAGTAATAAAAGCATAGTCGTTTGACATATCTTTAAATACAACTAATCTGTAATTTGAAGGATGCAAATCTTTTTTCATTATTATTATGATTACGTATATTCAATTATTGAGGTGCAAAGATAATTTATAAAAATGTAATTTGCAACAATTGCAAAGAATAATTCGCTGAATTTTTCCACACTTTCAGTTACCGGCACTTAAACGGTTACAAATGTAACAATCTTTATTTATCCGCCAAGAATTATTTTGTTTTCCAAGTTTTTTCTCCTAACTTAACTTACTACAATTAAATCATTTACATAATTATGAGCAAATTAGATGAAAAAATTGCTGCATATACTGCAGAATCCAAAAAACTAGGTCTATCACTAGATGATGCGTTTATTGCAAAAGTGACAAAAGGAATGGGACCTTCCATTTACAATGCAGATTCAGAAACTATTGCAGCATCAGATCCCGAGGAGCTTAATCGTGTCAAGCAAAATTTCCTGATCAAAAAATTAGGTCTTAAAGATGGTCCTGATTTAGACAAGGCATTAGAAGAGGTTATTACCGCTATTGGTAAATCCAATAAAAATAAATACCGTGTTTTGGTGTATGCTTTATTGGCAAAAAAATTCAAAAAAGAATCTGTTTACCAATAAGCATCAACATTTTAATAATCCAACTTCTATCCAAAAATCAATTCCCCAAAGAATTGAGGTAAATGGAAATTAGGGGTTGGATTATCTACTTTATTCCATGACAGAAAATGCGGACTTTTTAGGTTGTCACCACACTTGTAGAAGTTCCCATGTATTTTCTTCCCTTTCAGATCACTTGTATCATTAAATTTAAAGACAGCCAGTGGAATGACTTGGATCATACTCCAACGCCTGTCAGTGCCACTATGCCGTTCAATCATGGAGAATGCCTGCACCGTCTCAATCTCCGCCGCACTGAGCCTATTTCTCGTTGATTTATCAGGAGTGCCGTAGCCGATCAGTCCTGTTCCTATCAAATTAAACTCAATATTATAATAATGATTATAATAATGCTTACGATCGTCAAACGAAACGAAAAGCTCTACACAACTATCCTCCCATACATTTTGATTCACCTCCGCATAATTTCCACGCAATTGCTCTTCTGCGACATCAAACTGCAACAGCAATGCTTTTTGTGTGTAACCAATTTTAAATCGCACCTGCGGCTTGTAAGGATACGACTCGCTCCAATTACTATATTCCAATGTATTCCATTCCAAATCTTTGACAAGATCCGAAAGCTGATTAAAATTGTGACTGCCGGTCAAATCTGATGCAATAGGCAGAATGGTTAGTTTCTTCATATACAATAAAGTTAAGAAAAAGAAGCTTCATCATCAGATGGAAGCTTCTCAAAAATATTAAAGGTATAAAATCGTTAAATACAATCAAAAATTACCTTTCTCATAAATTCCTCATTCTTTTCCATCTCCTCTACCAATTTCAGCTGTGTATTGGTGCGTACCAAATTATGTTCGTCATATTTGGTTTTATAATAGTGGTCACCCTCGATATAATCAGTCAAGAAACGTACACCTTGCATATAAGGCAACAAAAATGCGCCATCCACTAAAGTTTCTTTTTCCAGTGTAGTCAAAAATTCGTTTGCTTCTTCCAAATACCCTTCCGCATAAGCCTTATACAACGAAAGGTTCAGCACGATTTTCGATATATCCTTCTCATCTTCAGCAACGGGGTTAATAATGGTGCGGATGGCATCCCCAAAATCATAGGCCACATACCCTGGCATTACTGTATCCAAATCAATTACACATTGCATTTTATCATGAACGTCAAGCAATACGTTGTTAAACTTTGTATCGTTATGTGTGATACGTAGCGGCAATGCACCTTTATTTCCCAAATCCAGAATCGTCTTCATGCGGTCTTCACGGCTAAAGATAAAATCCAGCTTATCTTGCACCAGACGAACACGTTGGCAGACATCTTTTGCGATAGCCTTTCTCAGGTTATCAAGTCGGAATTCTACATTATGAAAATTAGGAAGCACCTCCACAATACGGGAAGCATCCAGGTCAGAAAGCTGTTTCTGGAACAGTCCAAAAGCACGTCCGCCTTCCGCCGCCTGCACTTCTGTCTCTACAATATCATAACTCTTCGTATCCTCGATCAGGATAAACATACGCCAGTAATTCCCGGTACTATCCGTTGTATATAACTTGCCCTCCAGTGTAGGAATGATCGTCAGAACATGATCACTAACCTGCTTGCCGTCGGCAACTTTTACTTTTTTGCTGAGGTGTTTTGTTACGATTTCAATATTATGCATCAAGCCGTCCACATTTGGAAAAACGTGATGGTTAATGCGTTGCAATAAATGCGATATTCCACGATCTATAGAGGTAATTACACGATAAGTATCATTGATATGACCAGAACCAAAAGGCTGCACTGAAATGATATCTCCTTCTAATGTGAATTGTTTTGCTGCGTTCTCTACTACTAATTGGTTAAAATCAGACATTAAACTATGTTTTTTAAATCATCAATGTGCTTGCAATATCATAAATTGAATTAATAAATGATAATTTTTATTTCAATCAAACGATTGCATGAAATTTAATAAATTTAAACAATCGTTTGCACTTTCATTTATAGCAAATGAAATAATATATTTGTTGATAAGAGCCAGTCACATAGACGGTTCTTATTTTAAGATAAATAACTAATATACAAACTCCTCATATCTCAAAACAATGGATAGAAGAAATTTTATTAAATCAACTGCCATCACTACCGCTGGAATCGGCGTTCTTTCAAGCACAGACTTATTTGCTCAAACAAACGGGAAGATAAAAATCGGCTTTATCGGGGTTGGCCTTCGTGGACGTAATCACGTTCAGATTGCCTTACATAGAGACGATTTAGAAATTGTGGCAATATGTGATACACAAGAAGAATCTCTTGCACAATGCCGTAAACAGTTCAATGAGAAAGGCACCAAACTTCCGAAAGAGTATACTGGAGGCGTTGATGCTTATAAAAAAATGTTGAGCAGCGAAAAATTAGATGCCGTTATCATCGCAACACCTTGGCAATTTCACAAAGACCAAGCTATTGATGCCATGAAAGCGGGTTTATATGTAGGTTGTGAGGTTATCGCAGGCTTGACCGTACAAGATCACTGGGATGTCGTAAAAGCTTCTGAAGAGACAGGAAAACCTTACATGACATTGGAAAATGTTGCTTTCCGTCGCGATGTGCTTGCTGTACTAAATATGCACAGACAAGGTTTATTCGGCGAATTGTTACATCTTGAAGGTGGTTATCAACATGATTTACGCGAAGTTCTATTCAATGATGGAAAGAGTTATTACGGTCATGGTGTAGAGTACGGACCAAAAGCACTTTCTGAAGCACAATGGCGTACACAGTTCAACATTGACCAAGATGGTGACCTTTACCCAACACATGGTTTAGGTCCAATCATGCAATTTGTTGACATCAACAAAGGCAATAGATTTACACACATCACATCTTACTCAAGTAAGGCACGTGGTTTGGCGGCTTATGTGAATAAAGTATCACCAGGACACGCTAACAGCAAGCTGAACTATAAAAACGGCGACATTACACAAACGATGTTACAATGTGCAAATGGTGAAACAATGTTGTTAACACATGATACCCATTTACCAAGACCATATTCTATCGGTTTCCGCGTACAGGGTACAGACGGTATCTGGATGGACGTAGCTAAAGGTATCCATATCGAAGGTAAATCAAAACCACATACTTGGGATCCGGCAGACGAATGGGTTAAAAAATACGACCACCCTATCTGGAAGAAATACGAAGAATTAGCAACTGGCTCAGGTCACGGTGGTATGGACTGGTTTGTATTCAATGCTTTTATCCAAGCTGTAAAACAAAAAGTTCAAACGCCAATTGACGTTTATGATTCAGTAACGATGAGTGCAGTATTCCCACTTTCTACAGAATCTATCAAAAAAGGTAATAAAACTTTAGAGTTCCCAGATTTCACAAAAGGGAAGTGGAAGACAAAGAAAAACACCTTTATGCTTGACGATAGCGGTATGTAATATCAAAAAATAGTATAAACCAACGAAGCTGTATCCCGAAAAGATACAGCTTCTTTCGTTATGGTATTTAATATAATACCGATAGTTCTACTATTTAGGCTGCCTTTTTCTTAAATTAGCGTTCACAAACAATTTTTCCATAACATTATGCTCACCGAAGCAATTATAATCTTAGTACTAATCATCTTAAATGGAATCCTGTCTGCTTCCGAAATTTCAATTGTTTCCAGCAGAAAGGCGCGCTTACAGGCCGAGAGCGATAAGAATAATCCAGCTGCCAAGATTGCACTACATCTCAAGGAATCCCCCAATAGCTTCCTATCCACAGTACAAATTGGGATTACGCTAATTGGTATCTTAACAGGTTTCTTTTCGGGTGGTAGCATCTCTGCCTACCTGATCGAAGTTTTTAATAAATCAAGTATACTCGCCCCCTATAGCCACGAGTTAGCAGTTGTTTTGGTGGTGCTGATCATTACCTATTTTTCTTTGGTTCTTGGCGAACTGGTACCCAAGCGTATTGGCATGGCTATTCCTGAAAAATATGCTATGTTCATTGCTTACCCCATGAACTTGCTCAGCAAGATTGTCAGACCATTTGTCTGGTTATTGAGTGCCTCTACTGAGTTTATTGTCAAGATCCTCAATATCAAAAGTACGGGAAACAGTGTTACCGAAGAAGAGATCAAGGCATTGGTGGACGAGGGGGTTGATAGTGGTGTAATTGAAGGTATTGAACACGACATCGTGGATCGTCTTCTCAGCTTAGGCGACAAAAAAGCTATCAATCTGATGACTCACCGCAAGAATATTGTATTTCTGGATCTTGAAGATAGTTTTGAAGAAAACAGGCAGATTATCCTTGACAATGACCATTCCATTTATCCTGTTTGCGAAGGTGGACTGGACAATATCAAAGGTGTTGTTCATGTCAAATCTCTGCTTAGACAGTGTTTTCAAGACAAACCCTTTGATCTCAGGGAACTTCTGCTGCCGATCAAGTTCGTCAACGAATTCAGTCCTTCATATAGTATTATGAATGCGCTGAGGACATCGCAGGTGCACCAAGCCGTGGTTATTGACGAATATGGCTCTCCACAAGGTATTATTACACTACGCGATATCGTAGGCGACCTGGTTGGTAACATTACCGAAAGCGATATCAGTGTACGCCCCAAAATGCGTCAATTGGAAAGTGGCGACTATGTTGTTGATGGCCAATATCAGATCGAGGATCTCCTGGATGAATTTGAGGTAGGCCTTTCAGAAGAAGACGAGGACGACATCAACAATGTCACGACAGTCGGAGGCCTGGTATTTTTATTACTGGATCACGTCCCTGAGGAGGGCGAACGTGTACGCTTCAAAAATATGATATTTGAAGTATTGGACATGGATGGCAATCGTATAGATAAGCTGTTATTAAAAATCGAGGAATAAAACAAAGTTTATCACTTTCAATAACAATAAAGGGCCGATCATGTATGATCGGCCCTTTATTGTTATTCTAATTTTAAGACAGTTATCTTAGTTAATGCCGTGCATCATCTTCTTCAGAATAGGATTGAAAACGATCAATAATAATGCAGTTACAGCTGGAACGATAGCAAAGATCATGAAGAAATAAGACATCGAATGCTCCGCTGTAATTTTATCAATATAGGAACCTAAAAATCCACCAATAAAATTAGCGATGGCCGAAGCACAGAACCAACAGCCAAAAAGTAAGCCTAAAAACTTCTTTGGAGAGAGTTTACTAACATAAGAAAGTCCTACGGGTGACAGACAAAGTTCTCCCGCTGAGTGGAAGAAATAAGCGATAACAAGCCATATCATACTAACTGAAGCTGTTTTTGCCCCCTGCGGAATATCATTTGCACCGTAAGCCAAGGCCGCAAAACCAATACCGACCAAGATCAAACCCATAGCGAATTTTACAGGTCCCGAAGGATTCCATATTTTTTCCCAGAATTTACTGAAAGACGATGCTAGCGAAATAATAAAAAATGCATTTAATATCTGGAACCAAGAAGCGCCAACCTCCGAGCCTGTTATACCGATCTCACGAAATACTTTCCATAAGCCCAAACACCAGATAATACCAAAGGAAATCGCTGTAAACAAAATTGTCAATGGATATTGCTTATAGATCTTTCTTGCCAGAGCAGTCAATACAATAGTTACAATAACAATGGGAACAATCGTTAGGATAGTATCAATCCATTTAAAGGCCACTGCTGAGTCCCCCGAAAGTACGCGCTGTGTATAATCTTTGGCAAAAATAGACATTGAACCTCCGGCTTGCTCAAAAGATAAAAAGAATACCACACTGGCAAGCATGAATATTGTGACGACAATAAGACGGTCTCTAACGACATGACCAGGTATGACCTCATCAACCTCTTCTTTATTTTTGACTTTCTCATCGTGATAAGCCTGTAAAGCTTTGGGAGTATCGCCGATAATTCCGAATATTTTCTGACCAAAATAGAATTGTAACATTCCAAAAAACATGAAAACGCCTGCTAAACCAAATCCATAGTGCCAACCGATCTTCTCACCGATATAACCACACAAAAGCATTCCCAAAAATGAACCAGCATTGATACCCATATAGAAAATCGTGTAACCAGCATCTTTCTTCGCACTTTTATCTGGATATAGATTTCCAACCATTGAGGAGATATTCGGTTTGAACATCCCATTTCCCAAGATCATCAAGAGTAGACCTAAGAAAAAGAAGCCTGAATTGACGGCCTCAAAAGCCATGGATAGGTGACCCAGCGTCATAATCAATGCACCGATCAAGATAGCCTTCTTAAAACCGGTCAATTTATCCGCAATCATACCACCGATCAGCGGAGTCAAATAAACAAAACCTGTATATAAACCATATAACTTCATTGCGCGTTCATTGCTCCATTCCCATCCCCCATCAGCGATAGTACTGATTAAAAACAAGGTCAATAGCGCCCGCATTCCATAATAACTAAAACGCTCCCACATTTCCGTAAAGAACAGCACAAATAATCCGGCAGGATGCCCATTTACCATCTTGTCATCTATCCCCTGCTTGGCCAGATGTGCTACAAGAACTTGATCTTTTTCTTGATTCATATAATTTCAATAATTGTTTTATAACTCAGGTTTTGTTTTTAATTTGATAAAAATCGCATGAAGATACACTATTTTTCTATGAATTAATCAATCCCATGCATCATCTTTTTTATTTTTTTATTACCAAGCAGTAGAAATACTGCCGCTATCATAGGTATCACGGTAAACACAGCAAAGAAAAAAGACATGGAGTGTGATTCGGTAATCTTATCAATGTAAGAACCAATAAACCCACCAATAAAATTAGCGATGGCGTTGGCACAAAACCAAAAACCAAATAACAGTCCCAAGAATTTCTTTGGCGACAATTTACTCACATAAGACAAACCCACGGGGCCGATGCAAAGCTCACCCACTGTATGAAAAAAGTAAGCGAGCACTAGCCAGATCATACTGACCGAAGCCGTCTTTGCCCCTGTTGGAATCTCTGCACTCCCTATTGCTAAGGCCGCAAACCCAACACCGACCAAGGTTAAGCCCATCGCGAACTTAATCGGTCCGGAAGGGTTCCATACACGCTCCCAGATCTTACTGAATGAAGTTGCCAAAGTAATGATAAAGAAAGAATTGAGCATGGGAAACCAGGACACGGTCACTTCCGAATTCATGCCATGATATTCACGGTACACCTTCCATAGGCACAACGACCAAATAATCACAAATGAGACGCTGGAAAAGAGTATGATTAAGGGGTATTTACGGATTATTTTCTTCGCCAATACCAACAGTACTCCGGTAATCACAACAATAGGTACGATAGTTAACGCGAAATCTGCCCATTTAAAAATTGTGGCAACATCTCCGCTCAGTACACGCTGGGTATAATTTTTGGCGAATATGGTCATCGAACCTCCGGCCTGTTCAAAAGCTAAATGGAATACAATACTTGAGAACATAAAAATCGCGATGACCAATAGCCGATCACGAACAATATGCCTTGGGTGTTCATCGTCCCGATTCAATTTTTCCGAAACCGTGTTTTCTTTTTCAGGCGTATCTCCTATTTTCCCAAAAATACGTTGTGCAAAGTAAAACTGCAACATGCCCAGAAACATAAATATACCGGCAAGTCCAAAACCATAATGCCAGCCTATTTTCTCGCCAATATAACCGCACAGCATCATGCCCAAAAAGGCACCACCATTGATCCCCATATAGAAAATCGTATATCCGGCATCCTTTTTACCACCCTTATCAGGATATAGTTTACCAACCATAGAAGATATATTAGGCTTGAACAAACCATTTCCCAGAACAATAAGGATCAATCCAGCCAAAAAGAAATTTTTATTAAATCCCTCCATAGCCATCGAAATATGGCCTAGGGTCATGATGATCGCCCCTACCATGATAGACTTTTTATATCCTGTCAGACGATCCGCGATAATTCCACCGAATAAAGGCGTTAAAAAGACCATCCCCGTATACAGACCGTACAACTTCATAGCTTCCGAATTTGTCCAGCCCCAGCCATGTTGCGCAATCGTCGAAACCAGAAAGTTTACCAATAGCGCACGCATGCCATAGTAACTAAAACGTTCCCACATCTCCGTAAAAAACAAGACAAATAATCCTGCGGGATGCCCTTTCACCAATACTCGTTCAGCCCCCACTTGATTTAAGTGAGATTCCAGAACAGCATCTTTTTCAAAATTCATGTTTTTCTAATCGTTATTTTTCAATATCAGGTAGTGTGATTTCAATTTATCCATTGCTATCCAGACCAGATCGTCCTATATTCATAGGTCACCAAAGAAGGTGCTGCAATCAAATCGGTTGACAAAATAAATATGGACAAAATTTAGATTTACTTCAATAGGATATCTCCTACCGATTAAATTCTCGGTTAAAAACAAAGTTCTTCCCAATAGTATGAAAAGAACTTTGTTTATATACTTTTATATTAGATCAATGGACGCAAGCGCTCCAATAATTTTTTAGTTGCGAAGATTCCTTCCTCTTCACTCAATTTACTTCCTTCGTACTCAATCCCAACATAGCCTTTGAATTTCGCCTTTTTCACGATTTTTAACATACGATCATAGTCAATTTGAGTTTCATTACCATTCGCATCAAAATCATGTGTTTTCGCGCTTACACCATGCGCATAAGGCATTAAGTCTGTCACACCTTGATAACGGTCATATTCATAAAAATTACCCAAATCAGGTAAGCTTCCACAATATTTGCTTCCCACAGCTTTCAGAGTTTTAGCCAACCAGTCACCATGCGAGGAAATACCACCATGATTTTCAACGATAATACTGATACCTGCTTTCTTTCCGATATCAGACAACGCTGTCAAGCTTTCCACCACACGTTTGCTGACTTCATCAGGTGTACCTTTACCAGCTGCATTGACGCGGATGGCATGGCAACCTAAAAAGTTAGCCGCAGAAATCCATTTATAGTGATTTTGTACAGCCTGTTTTCTTTTAGTTTCATCTTCGTCACCAAGATTTCCCTCACCATCAACCATTATTAACACATTCCTTACACCATTATCTTTTGCACGCATGTTCAGCTCAGTCAGGTAATTGTTATCATTAGCCTTGTCTTTAAAGAATTGATTCACATACTCTACACCATAGATACCATATTTTTTTGCAGCTATAACCGGGAAATCCAAATTGTTCAGATCACCTTTAAATAAAGTTTTATGCAATGACCATTCAGCCAAGGAAATGTCAAACCAGTCTTTCTTTGCTACAGCAAAGCTCTCCAACGATGGCGCCAATGCTACACCAGCAGAGGCTAATGCAAGGTTTTTAAGAAAATCTCTTCTAGAATTCATGTGTTTAGATTTAAAGTGTGTTATTTATATATTTCCCCAACCAGTAGTCAGTACATCCACGAGATGCATGGTCTGGATGGGTAAATTATGTTTATCAATATACGCTTGCAGTTGCAACAAGCAAGACGAATCTGTCGAAATTATATAATCAGCATTCAATGCCATGGCATTCCTGACTTTCTGTTCCGCCATGGCGGCCGATATCCCCTCAAACTTGACAGCAAAACTTCCACCAAAACCGCAACAGGTTTCACTATCTTTTACTTCTACCATTTCCAATCCCAGCACCTTGCTCAACAGTTTTCTCGGTTCATCCTTGATCTTGCACTCGCGCAGGGCTGAACAAGAGTCATGATATACTCCAACACCTTCCAACTCAGCACCAAAATAATCCTTTTTCAATACATTGACCAAGAAATCGGAAACCTCTATGACCTGTTGTTGTATTTTATGACATTGGTGGGAATCTGCAGAATTTGCGAACAGATCGCTATAACCATTTCTGACCATACCGGTACAGGAGGCCGAAGGAGAAATAATGACATGGTCTCCCGAAAAATCTTCTAAAAACTTCTTTCCTACCTGCTTCGCATCGTCCCAAAAACCGGCATTATAAGCTGGTTGCCCACAGCAAGTCTGATCAGGATTATAACTCACCTCACAACCCACTTTCTCCAATAAACGGATCGTGTTAAAAGCGGTTTCTGGATAAAGCTGATCTATAAAACAAGGAACAAAAAGTTCTACCTTCATATTTAATTCAATCAATAAAATTAAGATTTATTGGATATTAATATCCGAACCAAAAGTAACAATCCAATTACAAAAAATAAAGAAAGTACCAATGCAGAATAGCGAATATTGTGTGTAATCTGTTCTATCAGGCCAAAGGAGAACAAGCCTATGACGATAGCCACCTTTTCTGTAACATCATAAAAAGAGAAAAAAGCCGTCGTATCCTTAATATCCGTTGGGATCAATTTGGAATAGGTTGACCGCGATAAAGATTGAATTCCGCCCATAACCAAACCGACTAATGCGGCAATAATATAAAACTGCATTGCTGTAGACAAGTAGAATGCAGCGATACAGATTGCAATCCAGATCATCACAACGACGATCAGCACCTTAATATTTCCAAAAAGCTTGGATAGGTACGACATCAAAAATGCGCCTAAGATCGCGACAAGTTGAATTAAAAGAATTGTAGCAATTAATCGCTCAGCCCCTAGATGAAGAATTTTCTCTCCAAACGAGGATGCGACAATCATCAATGTCTGTACCCCGATCGCGTAGAAGAAAAAAGCGGGTAGAAACTGTTTTATTTCGGGTATACCTTTAATTTTATGGATCACATGGCTAAATTCATCCCGCACATTCTGTACAAAGCTTTTACCAATATTATTGCCTGTGGCTTCAATTTTAGGTAAATATTTAAATGGAATCATGGAAAAGCCCAACCACCACAGTCCCACCATCAGAAAAGATATCCGGGCAGGCAAAGATGGATCGATAATACCAAACCACTCCGGTTTCAAAACCACGATAAAACAAAGTATCTGTAAGGTCACACAACCGATATAACCAAAAGCAAACCCCTGCGCACTCACCCGATCCTGTTGATCTACAGTTGCTAACAGCGGCAAGTAGGAATTATTGAACAACACCCCACCGATATAACCCATTGCGGCCAAAGCAAAACAGATAATACCGACCTCCAAGGTATCGAGTTTGAAGAAAAACAGGCACATACATGAAATTGCTCCCACATAAGTAAAGAATTTCATAATCGGTTTTTTCAATCCTTTGGCATCTGCATACGATGATATAAAAGGCAAAGAAAATGACATCAACAAATAAGCAGCAGCCAGAGCAAAATTAGAAAGCGCAGTATTGACAATCTTCAAACCAAAGAAATTAACAACATCACCATGTTCCTTTGTCGTTGTAATTGCGGTATAGTATACGGGGAAAATGGTCGAAGTAATCACGAGGTTGTAAGCGGAATTGGCCCAATCAAACATCGCCCATGAACGAATCAGTTTTTTATTGTTTTTTACAATTGCTTCCATTTAAATTGGCTTAATAAGTTTGACGAATATAAGTAATTATTTTAGCCATTTCTTTACGAATTACACTCGCGCGATCATCAATATAATTATTATTCATAAAAGAGAAAGCAAGCCGTCTTCCAGATCTTGTGACCAGATAACCACTCTGGTTATAGACAGACGTAATTGTTCCGGTCTTTGCGAAAACAAAAGGTTCGCCCTGGTCTTTACCATAGGTTCTTTTCAACGTGCCATCTATCCCTCCGGCAGGAAATAGCCGAAAACGCACCTTTTCGTCTGGTATCTTATTTTTCAAAAGCACCAGCAGATCCACATTATTCTGTGGCGTGACTTTGTTATAGGAAGACAATCCCGATCCATCAAAAATCGCTACTTCATTCGAAAAAAACTTATAGACCTTATTTTTCATCCAATCCCGAACCAAATAAGTATCAAATTGACCATACTGCTTCCAAGAACACATCATCAAAAATTGTTCAGCGATAAAATTATCACTTGGCAACATCATCTCTCGGATCAGATTTTTGGTTTCTCCTGAATACAATATTTTTGTATCATTGGGCTTTTTATAGGTTATTAGATTTACTTTTTTGCCAAGTGTGTCTGACAGTAATTTCACAAATAGACTATCCGAATAGATAAAAGGCACTTCATTTACGTAATCATTTGGCACAGGACGTTTCGACATCCAAAAAACATTGCTCCGAAACGAGCGGGAAAGTTCAAAATCACCCGTTTTAGGCTCAGGTAAAAAATCCAGGTCTTTCTGAAAAATCCCAGGAGAAGTATTTAAATGATTATACCCTCTTTGACGGAAAGTGACGACATTTCCATAAATCGGAAAAGTGCTTATCTCAGGCTGATAGTATGCTTCAAAGTCTTCCATTGCCCAACCGTGGGCGTAGAATTTATTTTTCATTGTTCCGGGTACAACATAGATCGCTTTGTTCGTTCTTTTCAGAAAATTATAGACCACTCGCGTGTCGAGTCTATTATGCAAAAAGGTCGGATCTCCCGTTCCCCAGATCAACAGTGAGTCCCCCCTTTCCGCATACTCCAATCCGGGAATGGAGTCACCTAACAGCTCCAGTGCCGCATAGGTTGTGTACATTTTGGTATTTGAAGCTGGTGTAAAATGCTTATTACCATTGACGTCCAGGACAAACTTATTGGCGTTTAAGTCGTACAGTGAAAATCCATAGAAATGATCATTTAATATTTTGGATTCCTGAAGCATCCGATAGACGTCTTCAAAATCCTGTGACTTTACAATAAGGGTAGAGAATGGGATAAGCCAAAGCAGCAATATCGTGCGCAAGAAATTTTTCATTGGTTCAAACATACAAAAAAGAGCAACAACTCCTTTTCTCCTATTGCCAAAATTCAGATACAAATCATTTAAAACAGCAAAAGGAGGAACGAATTTCCTCCTTTTGCTGTCTTTATATCAGGTATTAATAACCGGGGTTTTGCTTTAAGGCGCCACCGCTTCTATCAATTTGTGACTGTGGAATTGGCAGATATTCATTTTGAGGCTTAAAGTTTAAGCCTTTGTAACGAGCCATAAAACCGCCTTCAAAATTCGCGTAGCTTTCCAGAACGGTTTTAGCTTCGCCCCATCTTACTAAATCATAAAACCGGTGTCCTTCCATCGCTAATTCCAGACGACGTTCAAAACGGACAGCTTTACGTGCAAAATTTTGATCAGGGAAAGTAGGGTAAGGTTTTACATCATACGCTGCAGCGGGAACATCATCTCCTGTTAGTTTTGGAGGTAATTTAGCAGCTCTTTCGCGAATGGCATTGACCGATTTCAAAGCACCATCCAGATCACCAAGTTCAACCTGGCACTCTGCTGCCATGAGAATAACGTCAGCCAAGCGAATGATATTTACATCCAGATCAGTGATATAAGCCGCACCAGCTGCCGTGTGTCCACTGTGTAAACTTTTTGGGATCATTGTTTTTATTCCCACAAAAGGCCCTCCTGAACTTACCTCACGGATCCAGGCATCTCCCGGCATTACACCATAATCGTAGAAGTGTACACCTCTACGACCTACTGTATAATCCAAACGAGGATCGAAACGTAAGGTAACATCCAGTTTGTAATGCGTTTTTACCGAATCACCCGGTTTGTCCACAAGACCAAAGTCAGATTTATACGGATTATTACGGTAAGTATCTAACATTGGTAGACCCTTAGCATCGACTTTATAAGCATTTACCAGATCGATTGTTGGTTGATAGAATCCACAACAGCCAACAGGATTGCTCCCGTTCAAACCAGATAACATATCCCCCACATTAGCGTTATCGCCGCTTCCATCAGGATTGATGGCATGCTTTGCTAACAAAAGCGCCTCTGGTCCATCTTTAGTAAGTACATCGAAATTATTCTGATAAGGCATTGTACGGATATCTTTACTTCCGATGACATCTTTAAATAAAGCCAAGGCATCAGCATATTTCTTTTGATATAAATACACTTTTCCCAAATAAGCTTGCGCTATTCCTTTATCCATACGCCCTGACTGCTTATTGATTTTTGCCTGTGGGAGGTTAGCGATGCCAAATTTCAGGTCATCGATAATTTTAGGAACAACATCATCTGTGTTTGGTTTTACTTTAGCATCATCGACGGAGGTATTTTCATCGACATAAGCCAAATTTTTAAAAACTCGCCACAGGAAGAAGTAATAATGCGCACGTAACACTTTTGCCTCGGCTTCAATTTCCGTTGCTCTGGCAGAGGTAACGGTTTTTCCTCCTGCCTGATCCAATTTTAGTAGGCGCAATGTATTATTTGCACGTGACACCCCTTCATAATACACTTCCCACATGGTGCTCAGATTATCGTTAGAGCTATTTGGCGTATGGAATTCGATCATATTCATATTGGGCTGATCCGTCGCCTCAGAGCCTTTATGTGCATTATCGGCCCCTACTTCGCCAAATAACCATTGGCTCGGCGCTGAAGCATAGTTCCCCCAGGTGCCGTTCACATTCCCATTCAGGATTCCATAGGCGCCTATTAATGACGCTTCGATCCCTTTCGAATTGATGACCTGGCTCTCAGGCAGCTCACCCTGTGGATCTCTTTCTAGAAAAGATTTACCACATGAGCTCAATAACATCAATGATATACCTAGAACTGTAATTATATTTCTTTTTTTCATTTCAATCAAATTTTATCGTAATTCATTCCGTGCTTAAAATCCAAGACTTACACCCAACATATATTGACGTGCCTGTGGGTACACACCAAAGTCAACACCCAATGCGGAATATGTAGACGGTGTTGCACTGACCTCTGGATCCAAACCTTGGTATTTCGTAATGGTAAACAGATTCGTAACCCCAACATAGGCTCTCAGTTTCTTTATGCCAGTATTGTTACCAAAAACCTTATTGGTATCAAAATTGTAGCCGACCTGAAGGTTCTTTAGCTTTAAGAAACTAGCATCTTGCACATAATAGCTCGAAGAAGCATATTCATATGCTGAGGCATTATTTACCTGCGAAGGAATCATGCTTGAGGGATTGTTCTTTGCATCCCAGGCATCCAGCACCCGCTCGCTTTTTTGCCCTCTGAATACACCGAAGTCGGTAAAATAACGTGTCGCCTCATAGTTTTTATTTCCTTTTGACCCATAGAAATAAGCCATAAAGTCAAAATTCTTGTAACCGGCGTTAATATTGAATGAATAGACAAAATCAGGATGTGGACTTCCTATTACTGTACGGTCATTAGCGTCAATTTTTCCATCACCATTGACATCTTCATATTTAAGCGCTCCTGCTCTGGATTTTCCATCCTCATACTTCGCGACAGCGGTGTTGGCCATATCCGCATCAGAATAGATTCCGATTACCTTATAGCCATAAAAAGCACCTATTGCTTCGCCGGGTTTGAGGATAGAGGTTTCCATACTTCTAAAACTTCCGTACACCTGTTGGCTAACAGAAGGGGCCAATGACACGATCTTATTCACGTTACGTGAGATAGTACCCGACAAATCCAATGTAAAGGCACTCTGTTGGCGTCTCCCGTAATGATAATTTAAAGACAGTTCGATCCCTTTATTTTCCATATCCCCGATATTGACATAAGGCGATGCGGCACGACCTGCTGCAACGGCTGGCAAAGGAAGCAGATACAACATATCTTTGGTCTTCTTATTGTACCAATCGAAGGATCCATCAAAATCACCTTGCAATAAGGTAAAGTCCAAACCAAGGTTCAACGCAGAAACCTGCTCCCATTTTACATCAGGGTTACTATAGGCATTGTGCCACATTCCTGATGTCAAGCTTCCGTCAATTGGGTAGGATGAAGAATTCACCGCAACTTGATAACGATCTAAATATTGATTGGCAGGAATACGTTGATTACCCGTCACCCCATAACCAGCTCTGATTTTCAGATCAGAAAGCCAGGATATGCCTTTCATGAATTCTTCTTGTGACAAACGCCAAGCTGCACTGGCGCCTGGGAAAGTACCATATTTGTTGTTCGGACCAAAATTGGACGACCCATCCCGACGCACCGTCGCGCTCAAGATATAGCGGTCTTTGAACGAATAGTCAACTTTTCCAAAAATAGAAAATAAGGAGCCTACCGAGCCACCGCCTTCACTCACACGTCCTGTTGATGCAGCGTCCAAATAAAGGTAATCCAGAGTCGACATAGTAAAGAATCCATTTCCTTTACCCCTGATCTGTCTGTTTCTATTTTGAATAGCCTCAGTACCTGCTAAGATAGCTAGACTGTGATCTTCATTAAATGTTGCTTTATAATTTAACGTATTTGTCCAAGTCCATTCTTTATTTAACCCAAAGAACTCATTGATCCCATTATTAAAACTTCCCTCCGTAAATTCGGGATTAGGGTAAGTATATGATATGCCGTTATAGTTTTCATACTTCATACCAAAACTGCTACGGAATGTCAGTCCCGATAAGATATCATATTCCCCGAATACGTTTCCGAAGAACATATTACTCTTATTCTTATTATCTTTCGCACGATAGGCGATAGCGACCGGGTTTTCACCGTTACCAAATTGTCCCCCAACGGATCCAGCAAAATTTCCGCCCATATCATAGACCGGAATAATATTATGGATACGATAAGCGAAACCTAGGGCACTTCCTTCACCGATATAATCACCCGCAGTATTTGTATTCACCCCAACACCAAAGCCCTCTGTAAAACTATATTGCATGTTTTCTCCAAAGCGCAACTTGTTATTGAAAGCAGAGAACCGTGTATTTGAACGAAGATTATATTTTTCAAAACCGGTATGGATAATGGTACCTTTTTGTTTCAGATAACCTCCGGAAATCGCATATGAAGCATTCTCTCCACCACCAAGCACACTTAACTGATGTGATTGTGTAGGTGCATTTTGGGACAATGCATCAAACCAGTTGGTACCCATCTTATTTGCTTTTGTGATCTGGAAAAAATCAGCACGACTACCTGCGTCAAATTTATACTTTGACATGTCGATATCAGCGTCTGTTATTACATCTTTCCCGCCTACTTTTGGACCGTTTATAAGATAATCTGGCAACTTTTTACTTTCGCCGTTTAATAAATTTTCGATATCCAAGGTCTGTTGTGGAGACAACATCTTTGGAAAACGAGAGCTATTTGGTACTTGTACACCATAGTATGAATCAAGGTTAAATTGAGGTTTTCCTTCCTTTCCGATCTTTGTGGTAATGATAACCACACCATTATTCGCGCGTGAACCATAGATTGAAGCTGCGGAGGCATCTTTCAGCACTTGCATGGATTCAATGTCGTTTTGATTAAGCCAGCTTAATTTGCCTTCATAAGGAACACCATCTATAATATAGAGTGGTTCATTATTGTTGATCGTACTATAACCCCGGATCTTAATTTGCGGAGTTGATCCCGGCGCACCATCTACGACAATCTGAACCCCTGTCGCCCGTCCTTGCAATGATTCTACAGCACTGGCAGCAGGTGTCGTTTTAAGGTCTTTCACACTGACAACTGCAACGGCACCGGTCAAATCTTTCTTACGTTGTGAGGAATAACCTGTGACCACAACCTCTTCCAGTGCACCTTCAGCAGAATTTAACGAAATTGCCAGATCCGCTTTTCCCGTGACAGTCACTTCAGCGCTTGAGTAACCGATGTAACTCACGACCAATACATCACCGACTTTTCCCTGGATCGTAAATGCACCATCCGCGTCTGTTGATGTTCCCTTACTTGTTCCTTTGATTTTAACCGATACACCGGTAATCGCCTGGCCTGTAGTGGCATCTTTTACAACACCTTTAATAGGTATTTCCTGCAACCCTTTAGTTTTCACCAACGAAACGACTTCAACTCGACCATGAGTAACAGCTCCTTTGGCAGATACCTGAGCAGTCATTCCGCCTGCGATGAGCAGAGAACTCATCAGCAAGAACCTCTTATTGAACTTTTGGCCCAATATGAGATCAAAACAGCAATTTTTGTCCGTTTTTTTCATCATAATTTTAAATAGGTGGTTTAAAAAAATTTATGTTTATTTATCTGTTTGTTTAGCTTGGTATTGGTTTATTTTAAGTCTTGGTCGTTCAGCTCCAACAGAAACAACATGCATTGCCACTGATTATGAGCCACTTTGGTTATCATTTTCAATTTCAGTTTGGTTATTTACAGAAATGTTAAAATCTGTTAAATAAATGTAAAGAATAAAAAATATAAAAAAAAGAAAATTCTTAATTTAAATCACAACACACTATAAATCAAGTTATTGTATTTAATACACTAAGTCAAACATCCATATTTCTGTTACAAAGGAAAGTTGAGAAAATTTAGTTTATCTGCTTCCCGCTCAATATCAAGTCGGAATGTCAAATATTCGCCAAATACATTTAAATCCGCTAAAAGGTACTTATATTTGTTTTGATGAATGTAAGTAGTTTATTAGAACGGGCGCTCCGATTTGAGTTCCTTTCCAAGGAAGAGGGTGTTTTTTTATATCAGAATGCACCCACAGCTGATTTGACTTTCGTAGCCAATGAATTGCGCAAGATACAAGTACCACATGGCAAGGTAACCTGGCAGATCGACAGGAATGTCAATACGACCAATGTCTGTATTGCAAACTGCAAGTTCTGCAATTTCTTTCGTCGTCCCGGTCATGAAGACAGTTACATCACCGATATCGAGAGTTACAAACAGAAGATCGAAGAAACATTTAAATTCGGTGGCGACCAACTTTTGCTACAGGGAGGACACCATCCGGATTTAGGTATTGAATTCTACAAAAATCTATATAGACAGTTAAAGGAACTTTACCCTACACTGAAACTCCATTCACTCGGTCCACCGGAAATCGCCCATATTTCTAAACTGGAAAACATGAGCCATATCGACGTGTTGACTCAATTGAAAGAAGCAGGTCTTGATTCTTTACCGGGAGCCGGAGCCGAAATTCTCAATGACCGTGTCAGACGTTTGATATCCAAAGGAAAATGCGGTGGCAAGGAATGGCTCGATGTGATGCGTGCGGCGCACAAAATCAATCTGCCTAGTTCCGCTACCATGATGTTTGGGCATATTGAAACCATCGAAGAGCGTTTCGAACATCTTGTATGGATTAGAGAAGTGCAAGATGAAAAACCGGCCGATTCTTATGGTTTTATAGCCTTTATACCTTGGCCTTTCCAAGATGATGGCACATTATTAAAAAGACTCCGCGGCATTACCAATGATGTTACCAGTGAAGAGTATATCCGTATGATCGCTTTAAGCCGAATCATGTTACCAAATATCAAAAACATCCAGGCATCATGGCTTACGGTTGGAAAACGCACCGCCCAGTTATGCTTGCATGCTGGTGCCAACGATTTTGGATCCATCATGATCGAGGAGAATGTCGTTTCGGCAGCAGGTGCTCCCCATCGGTTTACCTCCAGATCAATACAAGAAGCTATTCTGGAAGCGGGTTTTGAACCGCAATTAAGAACCCAAAAATATGATTTCAGAGAACTGCCTGCGCACATGGTCGAACAAGTCATTAACTATTAATACCCTACATTGAAAGACGTCATTAGAAATATTGAAGCAATTATTTTTGCTTCTGCAGAAGGAATAGATCTTGCCGATATCAAACAGATTCTACAAGAAGCCTTGGCTATTGAATTATCGAAAGAAGAGTTGCGTGAATTAATCAAAAAGATTGAGGACAAATATCAGGATGAAGATCAGGTATTGGAGTTACGGTATATCAATAATTCGTATCAGTTTCTGACCAAAGCGGTCTATCACGAGGCGATACAGCAATTACAAAATCACAACAACAAACGCAAGCTCAGTCAATCGGCTTTGGAAACACTTGCCATTATCGCATACAGACAGCCGATTACCAAACTGGAAGTTGAGCAGATCAGAGGTGTCAGTTGTGATTATTCTATCCAAAGACTACTGGAAAAGAAACTGATCAAAATAGCTGGAAAAGCCGATACAATAGGCAAACCATTGTTGTACGCTACCAGCCAACAGTTTATGGATCATTTCGGAATCAATGGTGTTCGTGATCTTCCGCAGCTAAAAGATATCGTTACGGAAGACAATGCAATTGGCGAAACAAATGAGTAAATAAAATAAAATAAATTTTTATTTTTAAAAAACAATTCAACATACTGATTAGCAGAAAAATAAAGGGCTATATTTTTTTTAAAAAAAGTTTTAAAAAATAGTTTTCTTCTCTAATTTTACAACATTGAATAAGCAACAATAAAGTATTATTTTATGAACACGGCAATATTAGCTAACGAAGATCTTGAAGAAGTAAAATTCGCGTCTTTCAATGGACCTGATGACGACGATGATGATTTCGAAAACGATGATTTCGAAATTCCTGAAATTGAAGGATTGGATGACTTCGACGATGATGATGAGTTTTAATATTTAGTGCTATATAACACTACCTATCAAAACCAGAGAATCATTAAAAAAAATAAGGCGTTCAATTTGATTGAACGCCTTATTTTTTTTACCCACCGATTTATTTCGCCTGGTCGATCAGCTTATGCAATTCCATCTTTGGGATCATCCCACTCTGGCGCCACAGCTGTTGACCATTTTTAAATAATATAAAAGTAGGTACTCCACTTACTTTATAAATGGAAGCAATTTTTGGATTCTTATCCACATCTATTTTTATAATCGATAGATCCTCCTGATAAAATTCCTTTACATCCTGTAACACCGGCACCATCGTCTGGCATGGACCGCACCACGTCGCAAAAAAATCCACTAAAACCAGCGAATTTGATTGAATAATCTGGTCAAAAGTTGCCATTATTAATTCTCCTTTATTTCATCTTTCAATGCCTTATATCCACCCTGAATATTGCACACGTTTTTAAATCCTTTGGCACGCAAAATAGAAACGGCAACCGCACTGCGATAACCCGATTGACAATGCACATAAAGTGGCTTATTATCTTTTTCTAGCGTGTTACCAAAATTAATGAAATCCGTCAAGGGAATGTTCATTGCATTGTCAATATGTCCCTTATCAAATTCTTTCACTGTCCGTACATCCACAATATGACCTGGATCTGATCTTTCTCCAAATCTTCCTGCGCTTAGGTTTGTGACAGAATCTACAGGTTCCCGTTCTTTCCAGCGGTCTATACCACCGTCCAATATACCGATAACACCTGCATAGCCCAATTGCGCTAGACGCTCTGACACCACTTTATGGTCTTGCTCCTCAGCAACAATTAAGAGCTTTTGGTTTTTATCAGGGACAACCTGCTTTAGGAAAATATCAAATGGTCCCTTAAAACCTACATTGATCGATCCTGGAATGAAACCCTTTAAGAAATCATCACCTGACCTTGTATCCAAAACCACCACATCATGCTGTTTACGCAGTTTTCTAAATTGCTTCAAGGCAAGTAATGGTAAATCAGCTGTGGTATAATGTGATTCTTTTTGCTGTAGATTTGATTTTGCATTAGCTGGCAGAGCACCAGGACATATAAAGACAGCCCCTATCAATGCGGCTACTAAAATTCTGTTCATCTTATTTGCTATTTAAAGGGGATAAGTAATTTTTCCAATTCAGTTATTTTACCATTATAGATATTTAAATCAACATTTCCACGAATACCTGCCACAGAGCCTTTTTCTGAAAATTGCCAAAATGCCCAATGCTCTTTTGGATTTTCAATCCAAAAATTATAGTTCGCGATCCAGAGGGTATAGTTTGCGAATTCCTTTTCTAAAAAATCACTATAGAATTTATCTCCGGAGTATAGGATAGGTTTGACTTTATAATGTGCTTCCACCTCCTCGAGCCAACGTTTCAATCCCACTTTCAGGCTATCCATAGATTGCTGTTTCGGATGCTCCTCAATATCGAGTACGGGGGGAAAATCTCCTGGATGGAGCTGAACCTTACGGATAAAATTTTTAGCCTGTTTGACCGAATTCTCATTTGGCCGAAAATAATGGTATGCACCCCGTAAGATAGCCCGGTTACGTATTTTGGACCAATTTCGGCTAAATTTATCATCTATACCCCTCTCCCCCATCGTCGCCCGGATAAATACAAAGTCGATGGGAAATTGATCGTTGATCGTATTCACTTTCTGCCAATCGATATCATCCTGATAAGTCGAAACATCAATACCAAATACCTTGTCATCATGCTTACTCATGATTTCGATATTACGGATATCATACTTAGCCTCCTTTGTTAAAGATTTATTTTTGGATGTTGCCACACGGAAGTAATATATTATTCCGGCTTTATAGTGCCATGCAACAAGAAATAAGAAAAATATAAACATCCCCACGATCATCCATATCCATTTGGTTTCGCGAGGTTGCTGTTTCTTCCCACTCCCTTTTGTTCTTTTTGATTGCTGTTGCGCCATACGATGATGAAGTTACGGGAATCACAATTAACTCGCAAAGTTTTCATAACAATTTATATTTTTGTATATGATCGTATACAACCCTAAAGATTGGCTGTCAGCAACTTTCAAATTGCATAAATCAGACACCTTTAACAAGCTGTTACCTTTTCTTATTTTAATAGCTGTCTACTCCTGGGCTATAGCCTATCTCGAATTGGAATATCTCAAATTAAATGAAAGAAGCTGGGTTAAAAACATTACCATCGTCCATAACCTGTTGGGTTTTGTGATCTCCTTACTGTTGGTATTTAGAACCAACTCGGCCTATGACCGTTGGTGGGAAGCACGTAAACAATGGGGTACATTGACCAATGTCAGCCGGGCCTTTGCCTATAAGCTCAACGCCATGCTCGATGCGGATGACAAGGTCAATCGCAGTTTCTTCCGAAAAACTATACCCTTGTTTGCGGAGACCCTATATGATTTTTTGCGATCTGACTACACCAAGTTTATGCTCGATGAAAACGAGCATCCCGAACTTACGGCGTTGGACAGCAAGAAGCATGGTCCAAATCAGGTTTCCAATATGATTTTTCAGAAGATAAACGATCTTTACAAAGAAGGAATTGTCAGTGGAGACCAATTGATTATACTCAATGAGGAGATTGTCTCCATGACCAATGTATGTGGAGCCTGTGAACGGATAAAAAATACGCCAATTCCATTAGCTTATAGCGCGTTTATCAAGAAGTTCATTATCTTCTATACAATGACACTTCCTGTAGGCTATGTTTTTTCGATCGGATATTTTGTTGTCGTCGCCGTTCCGTTTATTCTATACGTATTAGCTTCGCTTGAATTGATCGGTGAATCCATTGAGGAGCCTTTTGGTATAGATCAGGATGATCTACCGATAGATAAAATAGCTGCCAATATCAAAAAACACTGCCACGAGATTATTCCGGCATAGCATTTTTAAAATAATCTTGCTCATTTTCAAACCATAAGACATTGCTGCAAAAATAAGTTTTGCAAATCTATTCAGAATTTCTACTTTTGTCGCGGAGAGTTGGCAGAGTGGTCGAATGCGGCGGTCTTGAAAACCGTTAACTGTCACAGGTTCGGGGGTTCGAATCCCTCACTCTCCGCAGAACAAGCCTTTCAGAAATGAAAGGCTTTTTTCGTTGTATTCGGATTCGAACCAAAAGGGTTGGCCGGGGTTCGAACTTTATCATCGCGGATTATAGCAAGGGGATGTGTGACGTGATAAATCCCTCACTCTCCGCAGAAAGATCCTTCATCGAAAGATGAGGGCTCTTTTATTTTACAGACAAGTTGATAGAAATTTACACTTATTCATAATCTGGTATATTTTTGTCGAGGATGATATTTCGACTGATTGTTAGCTTACCCGATTCTATTATTGGGAGAACTCTCCCTGAGCCACCACGATTTTCAGCAGTCTCTTTTTTCACAATTGATCCCTCGTGATCGAATAAAAGATTGATTTTGCCGTCTAAGCTATTTGTAATTTTTTAAAAAAATCATTCAATAAAAACCTGATATCCAGGAACATTTTTGGCATAAATCGTCCAAATGGTACATTAAACGAAGAAAAATGTAAAATAAGTTTTGTAAATCTGTTCAGAATTTCTACTTTTGTCGCGGAGAGTTGGCAGAGTGGTCGAATGCGGCGGTCTTGAAAACCGTTAACTGTCACAGGTTCGGGGGTTCGAATCCCTCACTCTCCGCAGAAAGATCCTTCATCGAAAGATGAGGGATCTTTTATTTTAAAGACAAGTTGATTCGAACCAGAAGGGTTGGCCGGGGTTCGAACTTTATCATCTTCCCCTACCGTCTCTCAGGATAACAATTAGAAGATTTTTCGATAAAAAACCTGAGTTCTTTCATTCAGATATCCAGGTACTTTTTTGTAGATTTACAGTATTAACCGATTAACTTTTATGGAGTCACCTAAATCCAAATATTACCTTACAGCAAAGAAATTCTGGAAGACAGTTGTAGACATTGAGAAAACAGCAGATACCTCACACTTACAACAACAGATCGAATTTCATAGACGCTTGTTAAATATATTTCAAGCAGGAAATTTCTATTATTTAGTGTTCAACATGTATACTGGGGATGTCGAGGTCATCAGCGAAGAATGCCAAAACCTGATCGGCTATAAACCAGATGAGCTTTCTATTCCATTCCTCATGGAACGTATCCATCCTGATGACAAACCCTATTTTCTCAACTTTGAATATAAAGTCGTAGAGTTTTTTAAGAGTTTACCTTATGAAAAAATAAAAAGCTATAAAGTCCAATATGATTTCAGGTTCAAAAGAAAAGATGGACACTATATCAGGATCTTGCATCAGGCTATTCAGATAGATTATGATGAAAATAACTTCTACCGGACACTCTCTCTGCATACCGACATATCGCATATAAAACAAGAAGGAAAACCCTGTTTCTCACTTATTGGACTTGATGACGAACCTTCTTTTTTTAATATTCAACTCGATCAAGCGTTCACAAAATCCTATGATATGTTTACAAAGCGAGAGCGAGAAATTTTAAAATGTATCGTTGAGGGCAAAATGAGCAAAACAATTGCAGATGAGCTGTGTATCAGTCTTCACACAGTAAACACGCACAGGAAAAATATTCTTGCTAAAGCTGGCCTAAAAACACCCGTGGATCTAATAACCAAGGCGATAAAGGAAGGCTGGTTGTAGGTTAGCGCCTACTTTCAATCAAACAATGTCGGAGTCCGATCTTTCTTTTCCAGATCAATAAGAATAGACTTATTTTTCAGGCCGCCTGCAAAACCAACGAGTTTCCCAGATCCACCGATGATCCGATGGCAGGGTACAATAATGGATATCGGATTTTTGTTCAATGCACCACCGACTGCGCGTACAGCTTTGATATCGCCAAGCTGACGCGCCAGATCCCCATAGGTTCTTGTCTGGCCATAAGGAATAGTGAGCAAAGCTTCCCACACCTTAAGCTGAAAGGGAGTTCCCTTCATATCCAGCGGCAGGTCAAAAACAGTGCGCTTGCGATCAAAATATTCCAAAAGCTGTTGCTGAGCGAGTAAAAGTAATGGCGCATGGTCATCTTTATCTGGTTGAGATAACTTTGTCCGGGTATAGTCTTCACCTTCCCACAATACAGCAGTAAGACCACGTCTGGTCGCCACAAGCCTTATGCTCCCTACCGGTGATAGGATATCTGTATAGACAAGTCCTTTATCCTGCTCCATATTTTTTATTGGCAAGTTACTAATCTTTTTTATTTCATTTCCCTCAACGAAAATACGTTCCTCAACAATCTCCCCTAACTGACTACCTATGTTATACAACCGCCACGACCACTTTATCTCTGCTTCACCTTTTTGCGATAGTTACTACCAGAGAAGACAAGTTCTCAACCTTAGAAGTTAGTATCACTACAACACTATTATTAGCACTAGCAAATCTTGGTCTATCATCTTCTATTAGGCAATTCTTTAACCTATTGTAATTGAACCCTCTAAAAAAAATCAAAGAAAAAAACGGCTCCCATTGTCAAAAAAAATATGGAATAGTTCTCTCTTGGGCATCATATCAATGTGTATGAACAAGAGTTATAACCTAAAGACAAAGCATCATGGCAGAATTAAACCAAAAAACACAAGAAAGCGGAAAGAAAAAAATTAGAAGCCGAAAAATGGCCCCAAAGGTAGATCTGACAGCAATGGTAGACCTTGCTTTTCTTTTGATCACCTTCTTCATGCTAACCACAACCCTAAACAAACCCGCAGCAATGGATATTGCCATGCCAGACAAAACAAAAGGCGAGGCTACACCACCAGTACTCATTGACGAAAACCGGACAGCGACATTGATCCTTGGGGATGGAAAATTTATGTGGTATCATGGCGACTTCAAGAAGCCCATTGCCGCTTCCGAAAAGCCAAGCGATATAGAAAAGACATTACCGCAAGTGCTCGCGCAATTGAAAGCAAAGATCAGTACCCTGCCCAACAACAAGGATATGATCGTACTGATCAAGCCGAGCAAAGACGCTAGAACGAAAGATGTGATCCATACAATTGATGAGATCAAACATCAAAACATTACACGCTATGTCATTGGTAAAACGCAAGAAGAAGAGGAAAAACAATTATTGGCTTCCATTCAGTAAAATACGAAAGGGAAAGCACCAATAGCAATGAAAATTGACTGAAGTTCTTTCTGATCAATAAACCGAGCGTAACGAGTTCATTGATGCCTGAATGAAAAATACGAATCAATAAAAACAGGCAATTCAGAAAAAAAAGCCTATGTATTCAATATTCCAAACAGGACTGTAGCGATCCGAGCATAATCAAAGACAAAAGGGTCATTCCAAAATTGAATGGCCCTTTTGTCTTAGCGTTCAGTATTACAATCTATTATCTTTTGTCCAGATTTTCCCAATAGCGTTCCACATTCTCCTTCACTTCATTAGGCAAAGAAGCGTAGTTGTCCGAATAGGAAGTCTTAGTATATCCATCCTCCGCATCTGCGCGCAGACGATAAAATTGTCCCTTATATAAAACCAAAGCAATACAGCTCAGCTGCTTTTCGACATGATCCTTAGGATGTCTCGAATAGATAAACACCGCATCCAATTTACCATCTTTGTCAGCATCAAAGAATGCTTTTCTAGATTCCCACACCGAAGTAATAATACCATCTTCAACGATAGTTTCCTCCACAACAGGTACCCACATACCATCTTTTCGCTGAAATTGCTGAGCATATAGTTTATCCGGATCTGCTCCGCGTTCCTCTTTTGAAAAAATGATATAATTATCTTCCTTTTCGGTCTGAATATGCTCCACCTGCAGCACACGTTTGCCTTTAAATGGAAAACCCGAAGATTCAAAATTTTCTTTGTTGACTGTAATATCGGTGATTTGTGCCTGCGCGGTGTAACATCCCAGCAGCAGCAGGACAAAAAAAGTGTATTTTCCCATGTGTTTTCCCTAAATATCTATTCAAATTACTGACAATAAAAGAAAAATCCAATATTTTTAACACACATCTTTACATCAACCTGATTCAATTCTCCTATATTCTCGCTAAATTTATCCTATTCATAAACCGTGCAACAGCTACAGATGAGGTATCCGTTTCACAAAAGCAGGCATTAAACCCATGAAACAGGACATTCAAACCATCGCGGACATAAAAATATTAGTCGATCAGTTTTACAGCACAGTTCGTCAGGACAATCTCCTAGGCCCTATTTTTCAGGAACGTATTCAGGACAATTGGGGCTTACACCTGGAAAAAATGTATCGCTTCTGGCAGACGATCTTACTAGATGAACATACCTACTTTGGCAGTCCATTTCCACCCCATATCCCCCTCCCCATTGAGGCAAAACATTTCGATCAATGGCTCCTTCTGTTTGAAGCGTCCGTCGATCGGCTATATACAGGTGAAAAGGCTGACGAAGCCAAAAGGCGCGCACAAAAAATGGCACAGATTTTCCAGTTTAAAAAAGAATATTTTAATGCCAATCCAAAAAAGAAACCCCTGATATAAGGCATTTCGTATTCCAGGTTAGATATGCAGTCTCACTTCATTTTCCACTAGCATTCCAGATAAAGTCCCCCCCCCAGTATCCCATAGGCTCATTATTTTAGCAGTCGCCATTCTCTTTTTTTGTAACAAAAATTGTTTATCACAAGCACGAAAACAAAAATATAACACTAAAAATCAATTAAATACAAGTAAATAACAAATTTTAACATTTTTAATTCTACAAAATGTAGAATAGGTTCTATATTTGTAGTATGAATAAATTATCAGCGACTGAAGAACAATTGATGGGGTACATCTGGGACATGAAAAAGGCCTTTATGAAAGACCTTATGGAAGCCTATCCTGAACCCAAACCTGCTCCGACGACGATTGCGACATTATTAAAACGAATGACCGAAAAAGGAGCCATATCGTATGTATTATATGGCAATTCACGTGAGTATTATCCGTTGTTCGACAAGGACAGTTATTATCTCGCACACGTCAATGATATTGTTGAAGCGTATTTTGATAATTCAGCGTTAAAATTCGCTTCCTTTTTTACAAAACAATCGCAATTGAACAAGGAGCAATTGGAAGAACTGAAAAAAATAATTGATTCAGAAATTAAAAACAAAGCGACATGATTATCTATTCGGGAAAATTGATCGCCTGTTCAGGCTTACTGTATCTGGTATACATTTCTCTTCTGCAACAGCATAAGCTATTGGCATTTAACCGGTTTTATCTGCTTGCCATTATACCTATCGCTCTTTTTGCACCATTGGTGCAAACTGCTCTGCCGTCATTTATCCCTGATTTTTTTCATTTTAATAGGGTTCAACCGGAAGTCGTTCCAGAGCATATGGAGCTTGCCATCACAGCCCCTGCAGCCGTCCCTCAGGAATCGTTGATATCAACCAACACAGCTATTTTCCTTGCCTATCTACTGATTGCGATTGTACTTTTGATTAGGTATATAGTAAGCTATAAAAAGTTTTCATCCTACATCGGTCGCGCATCAGCAACAAACAATCCTTCAATTTATAGTATTCATGGCCTTAAAACTCCCTTCTCATTTTTCAGACGGATCTATGTACCCCGTGGCGCATATTTACAAGGAGAGATTGAGGCTTCGATTATCGCTCATGAACAGGCACATGTAGACCAGCGACATTCCATAGACGTGATGCTCATGCAGTTCATGCGCATTGTATTATGGTTCAACCCCATGGTTTACCTGATCGACAGGGCTGTTCGACAAAACCACGAATACCTGGCAGACGATGCCGTAGTACAGGTTTATGAACGCGCCAGTTACCAACATCTGATTATCCAGTGGAGCATGTCCTCCCCCGATATAAACGCATTACCGGCCAGTAATTTTAATTTTTTAACAACAAAAAAACGATTAATTATGTTACAGAAAAGAACGAACAGTGGTAAGCTCCTGCTGATGCCTGCGCTTACCTTATTGCTGACAACAGCAATAAGCCTGTTGTTTTCGACTCATGTCGAAGCACAGAAAACAACGCCGGCCAAAACAGAAAAAACTGAGTCTGCGAAACCGGCCAAGACTCCCCCCACTTCCAAAAAACCGGATGCCCCAAAAGCGGTATCTGAACGGCCTAATCCGCCCAGAAGAGAAAGAGCTCCCGCAATGGAACCCAAGAAAAATGCTGCTCCAAAAGAAGAAACAATACGCTTTCCAGAACCCCAAAAAACAGGTGGAAACAGCAAGAAAACAATGAAAAATAAGCCGCCAGTACCTAAAGAGGTAAAATTCGATGCGGCACCCAAAGTGGAAGAGGTGTATGTTGAAAACGTAAAATTTCAGGAACCTAAACGGATCAATGTAAACGGTAATGCGAATAGAAATGCTACCGATAATGGCACCTCCGGCGGAAGTTCAAGTGAAAAGCATCGGGAACCTAAACGGATAACTATGCGTGGAACGGCGAATGTGAGCACTGTCACATCGGTAAAAGCAAACAATGTTCAAGTCAATGATCCCAAAGCTGTTTCGATAGTAAAAACAGGAACTGCTACATCCGGATCGGCAAAGGTAACAGAAATTAGGTCGGCAGAACCAAATACTATAACGAATGTAAACGTGCGTTCTACTAGTACCATCAGCTCCGAAGCAAAGGAAAACAACGGAAAACAAGCCGCCAAAATTGTACTTCGCGGTGAACCGGCAAATAAAACAAACTCATCCAAGTAACAGGAACTGATTTCAAGTAAAAAACTAATTTCAAGTAAAACTTGATCTTACCTTGGATTTTAACGAAAAAAAAACAAAAAGAGGAATCTAGGTTCCTCTTTTTGTTACTATAAATTTAAAGAATACCAAAACACAGGTAAATAGCTGACGAAAGTAATATTTATCCTAAATTAAACATAACCTTCCCCAATTGTCTTTTTGATCAGCTGCATGGGAGTCTTGACTCCCGCCTTAGCTAAGATATTTTTACGGTGAGTATTGATTGTATGAATACATAGGCACAAACAGTCTGCGATCTCCTGACTATCCATACCATCAACTATTCCTTTTAACACCTCTTTTTCACGCACATTAAAAAACATCTTCCCAAAAGATACAGCCATCGCATCGGAATTATATTCAGTGAGGGCTCACTATACAATCCGATAATCGAACAACTTGGTTTGCCTCTCTTTTGCAAATGTAAGAGAAAATGGTTATATCGGTTTTATTTCTGACTAACAAATGGGTTATTCAATTGTTTAATCAGTTTGTGATGCATTATCAGTTACAGCTCCAAGATTGAGTATAGCAATTGTCTCTATTTTTTCTCCTCACATATTTCTACATTAGGATCAATTTAAAAATAAAAAATCAGAAAAATATGCCAACATAAAATTAATCATCTTTTCTGTTTCATGGCAAATTGTTTATTTAAAATAGAGTTAATATACAGCTAATATCCTCAGAATACCTTTGCGGTATGAGAAGAAACCCAATTACAATCCTGAGTTTGCTTTTGTCAGTGGCAATAGCTGGCTGTAAAGACAACGATAAAATCGGAGATGGTGGAGAGAATCCGCCAGTGGAAAATTTAGAAAACTATTCGAAAGAACCCGCTTTTGTCTTTGGCATGCCAGGTTTTGAAAATTTAAAGATCACCACCCTGATCTCAAGTTCAGATAAATTATCCGGTAGTCCCGAATTCGTATTCGCTGGTCAACCCGATGGCGCTGGATTTATGAAGGATGACAAATCAGATGGTTTCCTGATGATCAGTAACCACGAAATCACGCAATCGGTATCCCGTGTTTATCTCGATAAAAACTTCAAACCAATTAAAGGCGAATATATCATGGATGGTACTGGCGGTAGTACCAGACTTTGTTCGGCTACGCTTGCCACACCTGAAGAGCATGGTTTCTCCGCTTTTCTAACAGCGGGCGAATCGGGCGAAGAGAGTATGGTTCATAAGCTGGATCCGCTGGGATCTGTAGCCCAACGCTCGGACAAAAACCGTGTTAAACCGGCTTTAGGAAAAGCTTCCATGGAAAATGCGGTACCACTTCCAAAAGACGTATCCAATGGCAAGACCTATATCCTGATCGGAGAAGATCAATCGTACGGTTCAGACCATCAATCTGCCGGCCAATTGATCCTTTATATCGCTGATCAACAAGGTGACTTGGATAATGGCAAGCTATACGCCCTAAAGCGTAGCAATAATGACTATACCGAAACGAATATGAAAAAGGGTGGTTCTTATGATGTCGAGTTTGTCGAAATTCCAAATGCCAAAAACAAAACTGGTAAAGAAATCAACCAAGCTAACATAGACAACAAAGCCATTCGTTTCTCCAGAGTAGAAGATGTGGATTACCGTAAAGGTGCTGGTAATGGACGTGAAGTCTATTTTACCGCAACAGGCCAGTCGGGTGACGGCAAGACCCCAACAGAAGGATTAACAATGTGGGGCCGGGTCTATAAATTGAATATGGACTCTAAAGATATGCTGAAGGGTAAATTGGAAGTTATTGCTGAGGGAGATTCTGATCCGGGAAATAACCTGATCAATCCTGACAACCTATGTGTAACTGAGAACTACGTGTATATACAGGAAGATGGTGATTCTTATTATACTGATGCCAAACACGATTCTTATATCTGGCAATACAATATGGCGACCAAGACCTACAAGCCTTGGTTAAACATGAAACATGAGCGCAATAACACAGATTGGCAAAAAAATTACAACCAAAGTGGCAACCTCAATAAATTTGGTTCATGGGAATTTGGTGCGATGACAGATGTTTCCAAATTGGTCGGCATTCCAAATACCTTTGCTGTCAATATCCACTCCCACACTTGGCGGAATGATAAATTTGCCAACGCTGATGGATCCGGAGCTGTTACCAACAAGGAAGGTGGTCAAGTCGTTCTTATCCGTAACGTACAACGATAATTTTACTAAAAATCAACATTAATACCCAACAAGGGTATCCCTTCACTGCGAAAGGATACCCTTGTTGTTATTTTATTCAAACATAAAAAATAGATGAAATATTGGCTTGTGAGCGGTCTGATAGCAATTGTATTATTCGCTATCATGTGTAAAGGAAATCATACGACAGATCCTCAAGATCTACCAGATATCAGACAGCGGGTGTTAACGATCAATACCACATTTGATAAACAGATTGACCAACAGATCGCCAACGTCGAAAATAATAGCATTGACCAACAGCTGCAACAGGGATTTGATCAGTTGCGGTCCACGTACAAATCCATGGAATGGGCAGTTGGCTATTTTATGCCCGAGACCGCCCGTTTTTTGAATGGCCCCAATCTAGACGAAATTGAATTGGAAGAAAATGCCGTCATCGAAGCCGAAGGTTTGCAGACATTGGAGGAATATTTCTACCCCAGCTATCAAAAGGAAGAAAAACAACAGATTATTCGATTTTTAAAGAAACTAAAAAACAAATCCCTGACGATCGACACTTATTTTGAGGTCAATACCTTATCACTCCCCCAACTCATGGAATCATTGCGCAACCAGATATTTCGGATCACTACCTTAGGGGTTACGGGCTTTGACACCCCGATCTCGGGTAAAGGTCTCATCGAATCAACTCATGCCCTCAATGGCGTAGCTGATGTGTTGGCGATGATCAAAGAGCAGGTCAATCATCCTGAAGAGATTGAAAAGATCCTGGTTTTAATCAACAGGACAAATAGCATCTTGGGCAAGAGTGCAGATCGAAATCAATTTGACTACCTCAGTCTAATGGATCAACATTTGAATAAAATTTCCGATGCACTGCATCAGTTTCGGCAATTGGAAAATATCCCATCCTTGAATGTCAATCACCCTATTTCGCCCGAAGCCTCCAATTTATTTAGCAAAGACGCCTTTAATCCGGATTTTTTTGTTCCCTCAGAACGACAAAAAATGAGTTCCGAAAAAGTTGTTTTAGGAGCCAAGTTATTTCGGGACAATATCCTTTCTGGTGACCAGAGCAGATCCTGTATTTCCTGTCATCACGCAGACAAGGCCTTTGCAGACGGACTCAAAGTGCCAACTACCCTATCGGGTGCAAAGATGGATCGCAATACCCCTTCCCTTTCCTATAGCAATTATCAACATGGGCAATTCTGGGATATGCGTCGTGAGGATCTTGAAGGACAGAGCGTGGACGTTATCACCAATAAGGATGAGATGCACGGATCCATGCTGGAAATTGCCAACCGTCTGAATCAACATAAGGTCTATACAAAAGAATTTAACAAGATTTATAAGACCGATACCGTTGAGAATTGGCAGGTACAAAATGTATTGGCTAGTTATGTCCGCTCGCTGAGTACATTCAACTCCCGGTTTGACCGCTATATGCGGGGCGAGTCACAGCTACTGACAGCAGATGAGAAAGCAGGCTTTAACCTCTTTGTCGGCAAAGCCAAATGTGCTACCTGCCATTTTGTTCCACTGTTTAACGGGACTGTGCCGCCTGAATATGCCAAGACCGAATCCGAAGTATTGGGCGTGGCCACAGACTATCGTAATAAGCAACTGGATCCAGACCGAGGCAGAGGACGCTATCATGAGACGGTCCACCAATTGCAATACTCCTTTAAAACACCAACTATCCGCAATATCAGCAAAACGGCTCCTTACATGCACAATGGAGGTTATGTTACCTTAGAGCAGGTCATGGACTTTTACAACAAAGGCGGTGGTCAGCAGTTTGGCTTTAAGCTGGACAATCAGACCCTACCGACGGATACATTAGGTTTAACAGCTAAGGAAACAGCCAAAATTATTGCATTTCTTAAAACATTGGATGACGTACCCAAAAGCAGTACAGTCCCTTCTCAAAAATAAAAGGTTGGACAACAACCATCAACTACACAAAGAAGCCGCATGAGTGGGGAACTCATTGCGGTTTCATCATTAACCTATGATAAAAAACATATACTTAGGAAAAGTAGTTATTAGTATGATGGTCGAGTCCAGCGATTGTCCCAAAATATTTCAAAAAATTTATAAGAGTCGAACAGAAGAGTAACATAAATAAAAAAGACCGCAAGAACGGGTAATTCAATGCGGCTATAACCAAACTAAGAATAGATAATTAAATATCTGTGTCAATAGTAAGGCGGTTCAGAATCGCGATTGTCCAAAAAAATAAAAAACTTTTTTATTACCTTAGATTCATAAAATGAACAAGAAAAACCAGCTTGTTTTTCATTAACTATAGGAATACATATATGAAATCGTATGCACTTGTTTTAGCAGCAGGCCTGCTTCCCTTTGTGGCATTAAGTCAAAAGATAGTCGCACCCGGCAGCCCGGATATCAATACCAAGTATATAAAACCGGAGAAGTCACTTTACACGGTATACTATGTCAAAGATAACAACTGGGACAAACAAGGAACAATTACTTATGATATTGTTGCGGCCAACAATCAATTGAGCCTGACAAGTTCTTATACCCCCAAAGACAATGCCTGGGTCACAGCGCGTACCAGCGTCGTGGATGGAAGCACACTAAAATCCATCAGCTATGCCAGTGACGCCAAGAAAACAAAATTAAATCTCAACTTTGGGGAGACCATCACTGGTAATTATTATTCCAAAGAAACAAAAAAAGATAAAAAGCTGAATTTACGTTCTACCGAACCATTTATTGACTTCAACTGGACAGACCATCTGATGGGAACACTTCCTCTGGATGTCGGATATAAGGCACGGATCCCCCAATTTTACTACAATGACGAATCCAATGTTCAGGTGGAATACTATACGATTAAAAAAGTCAAAAGCTATAGCTATGGCTCTCCGAAAACGGGCAAACATGACACCTGGTTAATCACGCTATTGGAAGAAAATACGGGTGCAATCTATAATTATGTCGTGGATAAGAAAGACCGGCGACTCTGGCAGCGAGAAATGTCCATGGGCAATGGTAAGTGGGAAATTACAGTCAACGAGGAGCTCGATTACCAGCCGATCAAAAACCGATTTAACAAAGGGCAGGCTATTCAGCAGATATCCAATGGTAATAGCGTAATCATCGGCACCGCTTATGCACGGTCAAGCTCTGGCAAAAGGCTGGCGGGTCTAGTCAATACAGCGAAAAAACAATATGCGCCAAAAGGAACGGAGATTATGCTTTTTCCAAATTCGGCATACTATGAAGAATGGCTTGAGGTAAACAAAAAGATCCGAAAGCAAAAGAAAGTTGCAGAGGTCCCGCTGGATCCCGATTTTGGACATTCCGTCAAACACGCGAAGGTTTATGATGATGAGGGACACTTTGAATTTGCTGAATTAATGCCTGGCAATTACATTATTATGACCAGCTTTGATTTTTCCAACTCCTATAATTATTCCTATGTATCGGGGTATACTAATTATTATAACTATTGGGGTTATACCGGATCTACCACAAATTACGGAACAGCTAGGTCATCCTATATTGACAAGGCGAATATAGAGAAACGCATCACCATAGATAAGGACGGCGAGAAGAAAGAAGTGAATTTAAAGGAAATGTAACAGAAACATAAAAAGCCGTACAAATGGGGAATTTGCTGCGGCTTCACACTAACCTATGAAAAACGTATTCTTTGTAAAAAAATCTATACTTATAAGACGGTTAAGAGCCAATTTTCCCGAAAAAAAATAAAAAAATCAAATTGTTTATTTTCTTCTATGCCGTTCCAAATAATTATCTAGGCTGAAGGGAAAAATTCGGTTTGTTCCCAATAAAAAACAAGCACTTGCACCCACCCAGACCGAATAGTTGAAAGTGACTTTGATCCCAAAGGACAGCATCATCGTCAATGCAAAAATTGTCAGCAACCCTCCAGACAACAGCGCTACCAAACGTGTCCGATAGCCGATCAAAAGCAAAATTCCCAAAACTACTTCGAGTACCGTAGCTCCGATTGCTAGTACATTCCCCATGGAAGCAGGCGCAAAAAAATTAAGCCGATTGGAATAAGCGACAAAATTTGCCCAGTTTCCCCATGAAGCATTCGCCGTGCCGGGTGCTCCCCAAAAACCCAAACGATCCGCCACCGCAGATAAAAAGGCTGTTGCCACAGCCAGACGAACAAAAAATTGACTATACATATGCTTTAATTTTAATGATCAAATATAAAGCAACAATAATCGTGTCAACTTAAACCAGTTTAAGAAATCAATTGACCAAGAACAATAAGGCCGCCAGTACATCGGGTACTGTGCGGCCTTAAACATCAATTAATACGAATAAGAATTTATATGGTGTATCTCTCCATTAAATTGTGATACACTATTTAAACAACAACCGAATTGTCAAATAGTCCCAATAAAATTTTCAATTACTTATACCACACCGGGTCAAACTAGGATTTACGTCTAAATCCTTAGTCACATCAATACAAACATTTGATGCGCTACCACTTCTCTGATCCGTCTCCAATTAAACGAGTAGCCATCATTAAAAAAATACATCAGGTGGCTAAAGTACTCCTGTTTTCTCCATACAAGCTTTCATACGCTGATACGTTCGCTCAATATCATGATCCAGTCCGATAGAAAAGCGGATCAGCCCATCCGAGATCCCCATACTTACACGTTCTTCCTCAGGAATTTCAGAGGACGTCGAACTGCCCGAGCAGGAAAATAAGGTCTTATAAAATCCAAGGCTTACCGCCAAATAACCTAAGTTCTCCTTTTGCATCAGTTCCATTAGTTTATTCGCCTTATCCGTAGTTCCAGCATCCAGCGTCAATATCCCACCAAATCCATATTCAGTGTGCATCATACTTTTTAGCAGTTCATGATGTTTGTGGGAGGACAATCCTGGGTACGAAATCCGTAGTCCGTCCCGTTCAAAGCGTTCGGCGAGATACAATGCGTTGTAACTATGCTGCTTCATCCGGATATGGAGTGTCCTTAGATTTTTAAGAATACTGGCCGCACGGAGGCTATCCATTGTCGGACCGAGCAACATGCAGGCGCCCGAATTGACATTTTTGGTGTCGTTGATAAATTCCTGCGGTCCACAATAGACTCCACCGACTGTATCACTGCTACCATTAATAAATTTTGTCAGGCTATGAATCACAATATCCGCTCCCAGTAGCTTCGGTGAAACAGATAGCGGTGAAAAGGTATTGTCGACCACAAGTTTTAGATTATATTTCTTACAGATTGCCGAAAGCTTCCTTAAATCTGCGACTTCCAATAGCGGATTGCTGACACTTTCACAATAGATCACTTTCGTTGTCGGACGTATTGCTTGTTCGATTGCATCGAAATTGCTGATATCGACAAAGCTGGTATCAATTTGAAATGGTGGCAAGAAATTTTTCAGAAAAGCATAAGTCCCCCCATAAATGGTCCTGCTGGAAACAATATGGTCACCACTTTTACAGAGTTGCAATAGTACAGTTGTAATAGCCCCCATTCCCGAAGCTGTTACATTGGCTGCCGCTGTATTTTCCAGCTTCGCCAATGCCTGCGCAAGATATAGATTCATAGGTGACGAATGCCTTGAGTATAAGTAACATCCATCTGCGTTCCCTTCAAAGGTATCAAACATGGTCTTAGCCGAAAGGAAGGTATAAGTAGAACTATCCGATATCGACGGATTTACACCACCGAATTCTCCAAAATATTGCAAATCCTGTATTTCATTTGCTGCATTAAAATCTTCCATAATTTTTTACTTATAAAATTGGGCTATTTTAAATTTTATAACAACATTTTATCGGTATATTAGATCATAAATCTAATATTTAACAAAATATCAGAAAATATATCTATAACAGATACAGTGTATATTTTTAAACCAAAAAATAATCTATGCAATTCGATGAAACAGATAAGAAATTATTGCAATTTCTACAGGAAGATGCCAAACAAACCAGCAAAGAGCTTGCTTATAAGCTCAGATTATCTGTAACGGCGGTGTATGAGCGTGTGCGCAAACTCGAAAACACAGGGGTAATCTCCAAATATATTGCCCTCCTCAATAAGCACAAGATTGCCAAGGATTTTATGGTGCTCTGCCATGTCAAACTCACACAGCATAAAAAAGAATATATTCAGCAGTTCGAGCGCGAGGTGATGGATTTACAGGAAGTCACTGAATGCTTCCATGTCAGCGGCGACTATGATTACATCCTAAAAATCTGTGTGCGCGATATGGAAGACTACCGCCATTTCATGCTGAGTAAGCTGACCTCACTACAGCATATTGCTAGTACACACAGTTCATTTATGATAGCTGAGGTAAAAAACACATTGACCATTCTCATTTAAACAACCTATTAAACGAGAAGGTACTGCCAAATCCATGTATTATTAAACCAATACGCCATTCTTTGATGCGATCGGCTCGGGCAGATTTTCTTCACCCATCATTTGCAATAAGTCAATCTCGATCGTCCGACAGATCGACAGCATCGGGATATCAAACATCAGTCCACCAAATGGATTTTCGGTATAATCCCCGACCAGCTCCATTACAATATAGATCCATCCGATCACCACACAAAAAGGAATACTTGTCCAGATTCCCCAATGACCCAACTTGGCAAATTCATTGACCAGCCCTAAGGGTAATAGCATGATCAAGATAACATTAAAAACAAATGCCGTACTTGCAAACTGCCTTGGCGAGGGAAACTTTTTGATCCGCTCGGCTTGCCCCTGGTAATCATAGAATTGATTGAGGCTATTCTGCAATTGCGTTTGATTAAAATCCGAGATTATCCCATCATTTTTTAAGGCATTGATATCTTTTGCCTGTTCGGCATTTAAATAAGTTGCAAAGTTTCTATAGCTTGATTGCAATGCAAATTCCTCCGCCGAAAGATATTTATGTAAAAAAATAGGTGTACGGCTATAGTCCGGAAAACCAGCCTTTATTAAACGATGCCTTTTTACGTTCAATGCCCCAATATGTCTCTTCAGGCTGATGTGCTCCCATTCGGTTGGTATCAAGAGCTGTTCACGCAGTTGATATAACCAGGCAATATGACGATAGGTTATTTTTTTCCTGAATTCTTCCAAATTTTGCTGATCCCCTTGTTCGGTATTAAAAGCATAAAGCATAGATACAAAGGAACGGCTAGAGTTGACGATCCCACCCCATATCTTACGTGCCTCCCATAACCTATCATAAGCCTGGTTATTTTTAAAACCCACATAAAAAGCCTCTGCTGTACCAATCAGTGCCAGGGGAACCCAAGGAATGATCATCCATTCCCATTGAAAAAAATAATAAACGACAGCAACAAGAGAACACCAGGCTGTCAGCCAGATCAGGTGTACCCCAGCAAGGTTAAAGATCTGTTTGTAATTAAAATATTTTGTTGTGATCATAAAAGGTATATGTCATTAAGGCCTTCCAATATCAGTTAAATCAAAAATCCTTGTTTTTCAAATTGCTTGACCAATTTTGCAGCATCTCTTTCAGCCTCGTTCTCCTCCACCTCATAATTATCCAACAAAACGGCTGTTACACTTTCGACATTAAATTCCTTTCCCTGCAGTTCCAACCAGATCTGTACAGCGGTCTCATTAAAGGTATACACCTTAGAAGCATCCAGTTGATCTTGCCCTGGATAGACTAGAATATGGTCATCGCCCAATTTGCGTAATTGTAAATCTCCTCTAAGTTTCATCTGGCTATTCTTCTTTTTATTTCTATGACATTCAAACCGTCTGTTTGGTTTGTCCTATTACGAAAAAATATATACTTATCCAATGAATTCGAATGGCATTTTCGTCTCCAAGGTGGCTTTCTATCAAAGATAGAAAAGACAGTGGAAAATACAGCACTCGATTTATTATATTATCATATCCTGCAATAAAAAAATTGAAATGGAATAGTGGATAACATAAGTTAACAATTTTATTAAATATATCGGCAATTTTTAAAAGTTATCTGCAACCGCTATTCTATAGGACGGTTATACCCTGCGAATGACCTAAGAAAAAAGCAAAAAATGGCTGCAGGAGATTACATGAATCTTCCGCAGTCTACAACTTATCTATTTCCTTCCCATATTTAGCAAGCGGTCTGCTAACATGAATATTTATAAAATATTAAAACCATTATTTGTATTTAATCTAAATAAACTTATATTTGTCCCGCTTTGAAAAACTTATACTCCTATAAAGCTGATTGGCAGGAGCATAGTTAAACGATCCAATCATATGTCATTATAAAAACATACATAACGCTAATAGCATGCTCAAGTCAACCTACATTTTTTTCCTCTCGGTATTTTTCCTTACCTCCGTTGCGCAAGCTCAAACATCCTTTTCAGGGTATGTGAAAGATGCCTTCGGAAAAGCGATCGAAAGCGCCACCATTACCGTTGTCGGCACCAACCTCAGCACATCGACTGATATAGATGGTTTTTACAAATTAAAAATAGATTCTAAACAGAACCTTAAAATTGAGGTGACCTCTGTTGGTTACATTACGCAAACTATCCTATTGAAAAGTAATGAAACGTACAAAGACTTTCAGCTCAAAAATGATGAACATATGCTGGAAACTGTCCATGTAAAAGGGCAAACGGAAAACCAAAAAAAAGTCAACGAAATAAAAAGATCAGGATTCAATGTGAGTGTTGTTGACATGAACCGATATGCCAACCAAACCGCCAATGTGAGCCAAATTCTTCGTACAGCTCCCGGCGTGACCTTTCGGGAAGACGGTGGACTAGGCTCTAATTTTGTCTTCCGTATTAACGGTCTTGCTGCCAAGATCTATATAGACGGTGTTCCGATGGATGATTTTGGGTCTGCCATGTCCTTAAATAATATCCCGGTCAATTTGGTCGATCGAATAGAAATCTATAAAGGGGTTGTTCCCGCATTTTTAGGATCGGATGCCCTCGGGGGAGCCGTCAACATCATTACCAAACAACGGAATAGACATTTCCTTGATCTCAGCTATAGTTATGGCTCCTTCAATACCCACCAGGCATCTTTAGTTGGTATGTATACCAATCCTAAAAATAAACTATCTGTCCGGACAAATGCTTTCTACAACTATTCGGACAATGACTACAAAATGTATACAGAGGAAAAGTACGGTATCGTTTTTGAAAAAGTAGTAAATAATAAATTCGTACCTATTGATGTGGTGAGACGCTTCAATGACCGCTATTATTCGTCTATGGCCCAAGTTGAGATAGGCCTACGCGACAAAAGCTGGGCCGATCAGTTTTTCGTTGGTCTGACTTATTCCGGAAATAATAAACAAAATCAACTCGGCGCCACGATCAACAAACCTTATGGTGGCGACTGGCGAGAATCAGCTTACATCATGCCTACCCTGAGCTATAAAAAGCAAAATTTCATTATTGACAGATTATATGCTGATATCTACGCAAACTATGGCTTTGACATCACCCGCAACAGAGATACTGCCCAATATAACTATGAATGGACCGGCAATCCGATCAGCAACCCAAATGGTCAGAACAGACGAAAGGAGATCTATAACAAACAGAACACCAATAGTGTACTTGGAAGGATAAATCTAAACTATGACTTCGACGAAAGTCGCAACCATAGTTTGAACCTCAACTACAATGTCAGTACCAATTACCGTAAAACTTTTGATGAAATAGCAAACAATAGTACCTCAGGTTTGCCCAAAAACATGGTTAAGCATATCGCAGGACTAGCCTGGCAGAGTCAATGGTTGGATAAACGATTGGTCACCAATATTGCGATCAAATACTACGGCATAGATACCGATCAACAGGTTGATCAGCGTAAATTCGGCGATAACAATGAATTATTGAGTGGTGCAATTATCACACAATCAAAATATCTAGGTTATAAAGGTTATAGCCTCGCTTCCCGTTACAGGATCTTCAAAGATGGCGGGGTTAAATTCTCTGCCGAGCGAGCTTATAATATGCCCGAAATGATTGCCATTTATGGTGATGATCAAAATTATGTTTCAAATTGGGATCTCAAGCCTGAGCGCAGTGATAACCTCAACACGGGTTTTTATTATAATACATTTTTTAATGAAAACCATTTTATAAATCTCGACGTTTCGGGGTTCTACCGCTTGGCAAAAGATTATCAAAATGTACGTATCGTCACCCAAGATGAACGCGACAAATTTCAGTACTACAATATTCCGGGGGTAAAAATATATGGTGGAAGTTTCGAATTTCGCTACGGCTATAAAGATATCATCACAGCCGCATTAAATGGAAGTTATGATAGAGCCATCGATAATCAGAAATTTACCAACGAAACCAGTCAGGAAGTTAGCTTGTCTTATGGCTATCAAATACCCAACCGTCCTTGGACATACGGTAATCTAGATCTTGGTTTTGCTCAAAATGACTGGTTCAGCAAAGGGAGCCGTACACAGTTTAACTGGACGACCCAGTATACCAAATGGTTTTATTTAAGCGATAGCCATCTTGGTTCACTCGCTTCCAAAAATTATATTCCTACCCAAATTGTTCACTCCTTGTTAGTGAGCTATTCATGGAACCGCAACCGATATAATATTTCAGGTGAGGCCCGCAACATCTTTGATGAACGCGCTTATGACAACTTTCGTCTCCAAAAGCCCGGAAGAGCATTTTACGTAAAATTTAGAATATCAATATTATAATTCATCAAACACCATCAATAATCATGAAGAAAAATAGACTATTTGGCTATTGTGCATTAGCAGGACTATTACTATCCTCCTGCAAAGATAGCCCGAGCATCCCCGAAGTTACAGAAACTATACCATCCACATATTCTGTCTGGGTGGCTACGGCCAATGGATCGTACCTGTTGACAACCGATAAAATCATGAAAGATACCTTATTATCGCCTGCAAATAATAAAGGGGTAGACATCACGGGCAACCTGCCGCAAGCACGATATGCAGGTTATGCCTATATATTCAATGGCTACTATTACTTATCCAATGACGGAACCCGTTTTAGTAAACACCAACTGACAGACAACGGACAATTCAAAGAGGTTGATAATTATGCTTTTCCAACCGATTTCTATTTAGGGAAAGTCGCAGCCCAGTTTAGCAGCACGGAAGAAATTGTTTTTACGGGAACAGGAGCGAGTGATGCAAACTTGGAGAAAAAAGTATTCGAAAAGGACATCTACTTTATGAATACCAAGGATATGACGATCTCAAAAACCTTAAAAGCGCAGATTCCACTGTTGGATTACACAGTTTACAAACCCGATGGCAGTGTTGATCCGACGATCCTCAATGTCACCAGTATGCGCATTGGCGGCGGAAAGGCATATTTTGGTTTCTTCTATTATAACTACGATTACAAACCGATAGACAAGAAAGCTTACGTCTATATCTGCGATTACCCAAGCATGCAAAACGGTCATGTGATGAGCGACGACAGAGCGAGTTATGTAGCGGGCCACTGGCAAAGAGAGAATTACTCCTTCCTGGATGATAACAACAATCTATATATATTGACCCGTGGTAAAACGGATGGTACATATGCGCTGATGCGTGTCAATAATGGTCAAACTCAATTTGATAAAAACTATCTATTTGACCTAAAAGACTACGCGGTAAAAGGTGGTGACCTCGCTTGGTTGGGTGAAGGAAAAGCATACATCAGACCTTATGTGATCGATGTAGCCAATAAAAGAATTGTAGCCAACCTAGCTGAAATGACAGGTGGAGATCCAACGACAACAATCAACCTGATCGAAAACGGGAATCTGTATACTGCTGTAAAAACCCCAGCCTCAAAATGGTTTATTTACGAGTATAATATTAAAAATAACACCGTTAAAAAAGGTGCTGAAATTGATCCAGGTGTAACCCAGGTATATCACATCAATAAATTAAAATAAGATAGATTGCAAACGCAGTGTAAAAATCCGCTCCAGATAAGGGGCGGATTTTTTATGTAATTAAAACTAAAGCCTTCCCTACTGAGGGGAACTATTTTTTTCATTTTCTTGAAATGTACTAATATTGAAGTTCCAGGACCGGTTTGTTTGCCGCAGCTTCTTTACTGCTAAACGACATGTCATTTGTAGAGGAAACAGCACCTGTATTGAGAAATAGAAATGATACTTTACGATCGGTACCCGTGAGCAGTCTATTAATGGCATTCGTCACGTCAATGCTCTGAAGACCGTCCCCCGAAACAACAATCTTCCCAGCCGATACTGTATCCATTGGTGCATTATTCCAATTGATGGTATTTTCCAGCCAGGAACTGGTACCCGTCGTATAGATATTGATTGCACGCTGTGGTGCCGTGTTGACCCCACTGACATACATTTTTAAGACCGCCAAACTTACCTTCGGTCGCGTAACAGCAGCGATATCAAATTTTACATATGATTTGCGGGCATAAGATACCGCATCAGATTTTACGATCAGATCCGGCGATGTCCCATAATTGACACCAGCATAAGTACCATTGCGCACATAGGCATCGGCAAGACTACTGCCTGCTAGTGAAACTACAGCATGTTGAAACGCACCGACATCTGGATTACCCGCAGGTAAAACATTGCCTACAAAATCTTTTCCGCCATTGCCAGTGATAAGTATCCCCGCATTGCGGACCAGTGAATTGGGATCCACATCATAGCCCTTGGCAATATCAAAGCCCGTTCCTGCAACTGGATTTAAGAACGCGGGATCTGTATAAAAGCTATTACTCTGCACCGAGGTTCCCCAGTTGAACGCGGTAAATATATTGCCGGGGTAAAAATTATTGTTGTTGAACCTTGTCTGATTTGTCAATGGAATCGAATTGCCGGCATCGTTTCTGGCTAGAGCCAAACCTGTAGCCGATGGTGCTACATAAAAAATATTATTTGAGTAGGTACCATACGGAGCACTATGGAAGATAGTCCCCCCTGGATTCTTAATGTAGAACACATTATTATAAATCTGGTGATTGCGGTTTGTACTACCATTAAAAAGAAACAGTTTTTTCTTACCACTAGTTCCGATATCATTGACACTGACATTATAACGTACTGTAATATTCTGCGAATTGTACATAAACAGCATAAAGCCGCCGTTGTTGTCATGCGAATAATTATATTCAAAAACATCACCATTAGTCGGGGAATTGGCATCATAGCCATCAGCGTCGAAGGCCATACCATCATTGGCGCCTCCACCGGTCAGCCCATAGACCTCATTATAGGCGACTACGGTATTCTTGCTCTTTACGGTCCAGATACCTGCATAGTTATAATTGGTTGTATTCATACAGGCTTTATAGACCGTATTATGAGTAATCTTGCAACCTCCCGTCGCTCCGGCCATGATAATGCCATCGCCATAGATATATTCCAGCAGATTATCGTCAAACAGTACATTGGTTGCTGTTCCGGTAGTGCGTATACCGGTGACTGAGGAATTAGCAATATGGCAGCTTTGCACCAATACATTGCTTACGGTGCCATCAATAATAATACCGCCGGTAGCTTTTTGAAAATTCGGCTGATTATCAAACGCAGCATTTACATGGTGGATGTAACAGTTCTTTACAGCAATGTCAGTACCACCATTTACCCTGATTCCGGTTGCTGCATAACTGGTTCCGCTTGGCACCATATTGGTCAATTCCAGATTATTAACTTCGACATATGATACCTTATTTAAATATAGCGTATTGGAACCATTTCTTTTCCCGCCACCATTGATAATGGGCCGTGTCTCACCATCGTATTTGTCGAGCACAATAGCCGCTCCACTGGCTCCAGAACTTTTGATATGCAGGGTATCATTCCATACGGCACCACTCTTGAAAAGGATCCGATCTCCAGGACTGAACACAGAAGCATTAATTTTGGCTAGGGTCTTCCATGCCGCTCCGGCACTTGTACCAATACTGTCATCGCTACCGGAAGGGTCTACATAGTAGGTAGCCCCCAATGTCATGCCATTGACAAGAGCCTTTGCTTTAAGTACATCATTTGCAACGAGCCTGTCGGTTTTCTTGCAACTTAACAAGCCTAGCAGGCCAATTGAAATCAGGATAATAGATTTTCTCATAATTTTGGTTTAAAATTTTATCGTAAGGATTATTCATTAACGCTTAACACATAACGTTTGAAACTGCAAATTGTCCTAAACTATTTTCAAAATTATTTATTTTTCCTCCTGAACCGTCCACTCCACTTGTCATTCATTCCATGATCGAACCTACTGTCCCCTGCAACAGTTTGCTTTCAATCCATAAGCGAAAATAATTTCAGCAAACAGACAAAAGTGCTTTGTAAATAAAGCTGAAACACGCTACTTTTACGGTAGGTAAAAGCGAGAACATGAATTTTATTGACGACATCCATCCCATCTTATTTTCCATTATTGTAGGTGGTATTATTGGACTCGAGCGGGAGTATCAGCTGAAATCTGCTGGATTAAGAACCATGATATTGGTTACATTGGGGTCCTGTATGTTTACTATGCTCTCGTTGAGTCTGGGTGGACCAGGGAGTCCCGACCGTATCGCCGCCAATATTATCACCGGAATAGGTTTTGTAGGCGCAGGTGTCATCTTTAAGGAAGAAAACCGTGTATCGGGGCTCACTACGGCAGTCACCATATGGATCTGTGCCTCTCTGGGCATGACCATTGGCGCAGGCTATTACAAAGAAGCAACGATTAGTTCCATTGCAGTGTTTTTAATGTTGATTGTCTTTAAATACATTCAGAATATTATCGATCGGATCAGCATGCGCTATACCTATGAGATTACCCTTCCTTATGATGAGAGAGCGTTAGCAAAATATGAAGAGATCTTCAGGCAACATCATTTAAAAGCAAAACGTGGTAAACAGATCCGACGTGGTGGAAAATATACCGTCATCTGGTATGTACAGGGCACTACCCAGAATCATGAAAATTGTGCAAAGCTACTTTTCAACGACCTGACAATTGACGAGTTTAAATTCTAAATCTTTTATCCCCTGGCTTTGGCGAGGCTATTGATTTTAGAATTGACATGTTAACGTTATCCTTTTCTATCTATAATTTCTGAGCCAAGCAATAATTTTCTTCAACAATACTATTTTCGGGAGACGTGTATGAAATAAAAAGGAGGTTGTCACTTCACACTTTGGACAACCTCCTTTTATTATTGTACTAGGCTATTAATCATACCCTAGATGACTTACTAAAGTTGCAAATCCAACTCCTGCTGTTGTTGGTTTCTAAAAAGGACAACCTTAGGTTGATCGGCATGCACATATTTTTTAATAGCTTGCTGCAAATCTGTTAACTTATCGATTTTCTCACCTTGATAGTTGAGGATAACATCCCCTACCCGTAAACCGCTCTTATAGATTGTGCTATTTTCATCCAATTGAAGAACCAACACACCGGCAATCGATGGAAGTCCAGCGGCTGACTGTTCGCCCAATGTTTCAACAGATTTAAAGTTTCCACCTTTCCAAGCCCACTTCACGCCCTGTTCTTTTGTGTCTTTTTGGATCAGCTGTGGTATCTCCGGACTGGTAGCAAGACTTTTCAGTCTTTTGCTGGTCACACCGAAATGCAGCATATCAAAATTTTTAAAACCTTGGTTTTTCCAGTTCTTCAATCGGAAATCGCCAAGAGTAGGTGCAACAAAATTCATTGCAACAACACGACCATGTTTTTCTATACCTTTAGCCTGATCTTTTTGAAGATCTTCTTGCCGTGCATAAATATTGTAGTCCACCTCATCTCCCCAGTACTTCACCTGAATATCTTGATGAGCATGCATCACAATATTATTGCGAAAGACATCGTGGCTATTTTGGAACCAGACATGTGGATGGAAACCATTGTTGAGCATCACATTATTATATACTTTGCGGTAAAAGCCCTCCCGCAATTTTAATCCACCGCTTAAACAGAGATTGTTGTAGATTTCATAGTTGGAAGATCCATCATCCAAATCAATATCCCAACCGTGGTCACAGCGAAAACGGTTATCGTGAATTTTGGTTGTTTTGACCGCATCCATTAAGATCAAGTTTGGCTGAGCCGCTGTCAGCTGATCCATCTTGTTTCGATCAGGATGCCAAAAACGATCACGTCCCCAAGAGTTAAACGCGCCGTGGTCGCTGGTCTCCAGTACCGTGCTAAAGACATCATTGTAAGCGATCTCATGACCGCCCCAGGTACCATCGCCAACATTGATACCAGCACGGGGTACATTGTAAATGGTATTGTGCAAAATACGTAAAGACTCAGCCATGGAGACCTGCACACCGGCGACCTGTTTTTCGATCAATCCGATAGTGTGAATCAAATTGTCACTGGCTTCACAATCCATGGGGTAATTATTACTTTTAGGCCCCTTAACGGTATCCATCTGACTGAGTGGAACAAATTTCTCATAGCGAAAAGCGGGTGAGCGTACTGCCTCAGGATCGCCCACAAAGTTGATGGCACTGGCACCGATCTGTTCAATACGGTTGCCACTGATTTTAACGCCACGGTTGTAATTGTTAACGAAGACTGCATTTCCTCCCAATTCGATAAAATCATTGGCACGAATAACACAGTTTTCAGCACCTTCGATCTTCACCGCTCCTTGACGATAGATGGTCCAGTCACTACGCAATAGTGGCTCGGCCGTTTTCATAAAAGTAGCTGCCGTATGCATAAAGCGGATACCGCTGACTTCGATATCCTGCACTGGATTGCTGGCAGATCCAGCAATCGTAATCAAATTTTCCAACTGCGGCGCCTCAAATTTCAATTGATTGGGATCCTTACCTTTGGATGGCATATAATATAGGGTCGCTGTCTGCTCATCCAAATACCACTCTTGCGCGGTGTCAAGTTCTTCAACTATATTCTCGACATAGCGATAGGTTTCATGCATTGGACTTGGTCGGTTATTTTGCTCACCACCTCCAAGTTTAACCTTTGATGCTCCATCTTTTCCGGTAATACGATAATGGAATCCACCCCAACGACCCGAATGTAAAGCATGGACAATACCTCCTGTTGGATTTTTCCAGGTCGCAACACGCTCCGGACTTAATGCATCAGCAGCATAGCCCTGAAAAGGTAGTACGGATGCATCATAATTTGGATAACGCGCCCTCACGAGATGTGCATCGTTTGCATAAAGGCTTTGGAAACTCATTCCTGCGGGGATTTTAGTTTTCCATATGCCTTTTTCTCCTTGTTCCCATTTCAAATCAAGAGGTTTGGCTCCGCTGAGGATGACTTGCTTTCCGTCTGCTGCTTTGATACGCAAAGGTTGCTTTTTTGTACCTGAAAATGCCGCCGATAATTGAATCGGTTTGTCCAGATAATAGGTGCCGCCGGTAAAGATAATTTCAATACCTGTTGTCGCTTTTCCCTGTTTGGATTTTTCAACGGCTTTTAAAGCCGCTTCGGCTGTAGCAAAAGGACGCGTTACTGTTCCCGGATTTTGGTCACTGCCCTTTGTACTGATGTAAACACGCTTGATCGTACCGGACTGTTGCGCTTGTGTTGTAAAAATAGGTGCACAGCTCAGACCAATAAACAATAATTTGGGAACTAGACTTGGTTTTATCTTCATAATTTTAATATTTCATTTGGTTATAGTTTGGTCAATCTTAAAATAAATTTAGCTACTTATGATAAAGACGTCGAATAAACGAATTTGTCCCTATAAATCCGTTTATTTTAATTATTTTATTTTTAGAGGCCGCCTATGCTGCGGACCTTTTCTATTTAATTTTTGCTCTTATCTCCCATTGTCTCTTTTTAACTATTCAATTTTCAGAAGGCTCATTTTCTCCTTTTGAACAGCTTGTTGTTTCATATTCCTCTAATTGTCCAAGTTAGTTTGCACTTTATTTACCCCTAATCTTGTTATTTATATAAGGGATTCTGTGGTATATTATTGTTAGTCACTTCGGTGGTCGGAATAAGCCAGGTCTGATTGTATGGTCCGACCGGAACGTTCAGCGAGGCACCACGTTGTTTCTGAATACGGTCAAATGTATTAGTTCGCTTCATTATCGTCCAAGACTGTCCCTCCTCATGCAATTCCCAATCAAACTCTCTCCAAACTGCCTGTTGGAATTGTTCCTTGGATAATCCACTCAAATCAGGTACCTGTGTGGGATCATTTTTATCTATACGTGCTCTTTTACGAATAGTATTAATATAGCTATAGGCATTTGCGGGACCATTGATTGCATTTTCGGATTCAGCAGCGATCAGATACATCTCGGCCAATCGGATAATGGGAACAGAATACGGAATACTTGCCTGTGAGGGCAAATCTCCTCGATTGATAGAGGCGGTATCTACAAATTTCTGAAAAAACGGGCGGTCCAGAACCTTTTTATCAGGCTTGACATAGTTGCTAATGACCCCCCAGGAAAAACGACGATCACCTTTTGAAAAACTCGCCATAAAATTGTTTGATGGAACAAGGGTCGGATTATAGCCAGGAGAAGTATTGGATGAGCCGTTCAAGAAATTGGAACCACGACCTGGTTCATATAACTTCTCCCAAATGGATTCACTGGTATACTTCGTATTGTGAAATACCTGTGCATAGTCATCCATCAATTTGTATTTTCCGGAGTTGATCACCGCGGTAGCTTTTTGCAGCGCATCTTTATAATAATGGGTCTGCTTGAGCGGATTGCCGGCCATGGTCAGGTATACGCGAGCCAAAACCGCTGTGGCTACGCTCTTATCCACACGTCCTTGCTGTGCGGCTTTGTCAGGAAGATTCTGCTCAGCGTACAGTAAATCTTTTAACACCTGTTCGTAAACCTGAGCCTGTCCAGTTCGGGGCAATCTTAGACTGTTGTAATCCTGAGGAATCTTCAATGGTAACGGCACATCGCCAAACAATTGTACCAGATTAAAGAAAGCATACCCGCGCAAGAAGCTGGCCTCGGCAATTAATTGCGCCTTTTTACTATCATCCAATGGTGCATTAGGAAGGTATTCCAAAATAAAATTAGCATTCTTAATCACTGCATAGGGTGTATTCCATGCACCACCTGCATTATAATAATCTGCTGTAGGTTGGTTATTATAAATTGGCAAGGCTTGTTCGGCTGATGCAGAAGGTGTTGCATAGAGGTCGGTAATCATCTCATGCGTATACACGACATATAGTGGAAAATCAGCGTAGATACCTGTAACTGCCGATTCATAGCTACTCGGGTTCTTAAAAAATTCATCTGGTGAAATCACCGTCTTCGGCGTCTCTTGTAAGGATTTTTCACAGCTCTGTAGCAGACATGCAGTCAACAGGGCACAAAGGATATATCTCGATTTCATAATTGTTCGTATTTAAAAATTAACTCTTAAACCTGCGGTAATGGACTTAAAAGCGGGATAGTTACCGCGGTCCCAACCATTTACAGAGGCGGAAGCCCAAGATACCTCCGGATCATAACCACTATACTTGGTTATGGTCAAATAATTCTGTGCACTGAGATACACCCGCAGGTTGGACAAATGCCAAGATTGCAACAGGTTCTTGGGAAAAGTATAACCTATGGTCACATCACGCAGGCGCAAATAAGAGCCATTCTCGACCCACAGCGAGTTGGCATAGTCCCGGATTGCACTGCCACTTTTCTCACTTGGACGATCAAACTGCGCTTCTCCTGTACCCGTCCAACGGTTATTGTAGGCCTCATACGTAGGATTCCAACTGCCATTGAGCGAAATATTGTACTTACGGAATTCATTGACAATATCATTACCATAACTTCCGACGATCAAAAAGGAAAAATCAATATTTCTGTAGGTAAAGCGATTGTTAAAACCGAAGGTAAATTTGGGTTCCAAATGACTGATTACCGTCCGATCATCACTCGCTGAAACAAGGCCCTCACCATCCCAGTTTTTAAAACGGTAATCTCCAGCACGCTTATCTGGCTCTCCATTATCCTTTGCCTCCTGATCGGTTTTGTAGGTGCCTTCCACGGTAAAACCATATAACTGCATCATGGATTGACCTACAATGGTCGGAAACCAGTTACCTCCAGCGCCGATTTCCTTGTAGGTAATCGGCTGTCCATATGCGTCGCGTCCGATGTCTAATACTTTGGTACGATTGGCGGATAGATTAAGTGAGGTATTCCAAGTAAATTCCTCCCCAATATTCGGTCGGGCAGAAACCTGAAACTCAAATCCACGATTTTGAACAACACCGATATTTTGTAAGACGGAGTTAAAGCCACTTGATCCTGGTAAGGTCACATTGAGCAACAAGTCTTCTGTGCGTTTGTTATAGTAGTCCGCCACAACCTGAATCCTATTGTCCAAGAATCCCAACTCTAAGCCCAAGTCTGTCTGCTTGGTTGATTCCCATTTGAGGTTTGGATTAGCCATCGAAGACAGGAAAAAGCCTGTTCCGATCTTACTGTCAAATACTATATCCCTTGCACTCACGTTGGCCAGTGTTTGGTAGTTACCTATACCTTGATTTCCGGACTTTCCATAAGATCCGCGGATTTTAAACTGAGAAAGCAGTTCCTGGTCTTTTAAGAATTCTTCCTTATGAACATTCCAAGCCAAGGCAGCAGAAGTGAAAAAGGCGAACTTTTGATTGAGACCAAAACGTGAAGAGCCATCATATCGGCCTGTCAATGTCAGGAAATAACGGTCTGCGAAACCATAATTGATCCGCCCAAGATAGGATATCAGTTTATTGTCTCCATAAGACGTAGAAGGCAAGCCCTTCGTAATAGCCGAACCAATAGCATTGTTTTCATACAAATCACTGACAAAACCAATACCACTACCACTGTTGAGATTATCACCTTTGCTCTTCTGATAAGTAAATCCAGCGACCGCATTTATGTGATGCTGCCCGAAATCTTTTTCGTACTCCAGGACATTTTCACTAATAATCGTAACGGAACTATTATAACTTTTGGAAGCGACGCCAAAAATTGGTTTTCCATTTGCATCTGTCCGTTGTCCCAAACTAATCGTCCCTGGATAGTAAAGATCATTTTTAGTTGTTCCTTGATCTATTCCAATACTGCTCTTTAATTTTAAACCGTCTGTAATATCCACGGCCAAACTTGCATTTCCAATAATCCGGAGATTATTGGAGGTATTGTTCCAATTCTCGGATAATCCCACAGGGTTTGTCTCCCCCCAGGATACCCCCGTAAATTTGGTATAATTCCCATTTTGGTCATAAACCTGCATCGTCGGAGGCAATACCATACTTGACCAAGGAATCCCTCCACCACCATCAGCACTTTCATATTGTGCGCGGTTGTACTTCGAATTTTGTAGAGACATCGATGTCGAAAAGGTCACTCTATCCCAAAGCCTATGCTCGATATTACCCCGAAAGGATAAACGTTGAAATCCAGAATTTCGGATAGTTCCATCTTGATTAAGATAACCAAAAGAGGTGTAGTATTTTGTCGCATCATTACCACCGCTGAGATTAAGGTCATGATTTTGTACCATTGCAGAACGATATACCAAATCCTGCCAATCGGTCCCTTTACCTAGGTTGCGGATCTGTTCATCAGTCCAGGGCAAAGGTTTATTTTCATTTTTGCTGATATTATTATTTTGGGTTACTTCATTTTGCAGATTGGCAAAATCCTGTGCATTGAGCACATCAATACGTTTCCGCAAATTTTGTACACCGAAATAGTTGCTATATCCAATTTGTGTTTTTCCACTTTTCCCCTTTTTTGTGGTAATCATAATAACCCCATTGGCTCCTCTGGAACCATAGATTGCCGTTGAAGAAGCATCTTTCAGTACCGAAATGTTCTCGATATCTTCTGGGTTCAACTGTGCCGATAGACCATCCAAAGGCATACCATCGACTACGTATAGGGGATCATTGCTGGCGGAAAGTGAATTGACACCTCGGATCTGAATTTTCATTGCTTCACCGGGTTGTCCTGAGGCCTGATTGACCCGAACACCAGCGGCTTGCCCCTGTAATGCCTGCGCCACATTGGAAACGGTATTGACCTGTGTAATTTGACTGGATCCTATGCTCGATACTGATCCTGTCAAATCAGACTTTTTGACGGACCCGTAACCTATGACTACAACTTCACCAATGTCCATATTGGAATTTTGTAGCACAACTTGTATCGTATTTTTACCGTTTGTCGACAGCTCCTGCGTCATGTAACCCACAGAAGAGATTTGCAAGATAGCCTGCGCCGCTCCACTCAATTTAAATCGGCCACTAGCATCCGTCTGGGTGCGATTGTTTGTTCCTTTAATCTGCACAGTAACCCCTGCAATCGGTTTACCGTTGTTGTCCTGTACGACTCCAGTGATTTCATGCTGTACATAGGTATAGACGGGAATCGTCTTTTCTGCTTCCCGGATCACAATCATCTTATCGACGAGGGTCCATTGCAAATTTTTCCCCGCGACGATCATATCCATAGCTTGTTGTAAACTCGCCTCTTCGATACGCGCTGTAATCGGAATATTGGCAATCTGCGCACCGCGAAAGAAGAAGTGATACCCCTGTTGCTTCTGAATGGATTTCATCACCTTTTTTAAAGTTTCATGCTGCGCGTTTACGGTAATCTTCTGTGCTTTGACACTTGCGAAGGTCTGTAGGACAGCAGCAATACATAGCATAACCGTTAATTTCATATAGAGTAATAATCGGATCGCCGGACGATACATAGCCCGTCCAGTATATGGTTTTAAAAACATATCTTTGTGTGTTTGATTGGTTATTTAATTCACGTTAATAAGTCCAGTGTTATACACTGGTGCAAGCCCGTCAACAATTTAACTGAGTGATGTGTCCAGCATCGCTCAGTTGTTTTCTTGGCCTATTCGATTGGTTATTGTATTTCCGAAATGACCTCCTTTCTATAGAATTTCCCCTTATTTTATTGTTATTCCCCTTCAATCATTAGGCATGTACGGTCGGCTTTCCGCTCCAAGCGTAATTTGACCCCACTTTTTTGCAATATTTCAACGACTGTTTTTAAGCTCTTATTCCGCTCAATTGTTCCGAAAAAAGCAACACGCGGTTCTTTGCCTATGTATTGTATATCGATATCATACCATTTACCCAATTGCCCAAAAGCTTCCTTTGCATCTTCGCCATCAAAATAGAATAACCCGTCTTTCCAAGCGATGGCCTGATCCACATCAACTTCTTTGATTTGAAAGGCATTGCCATCAAATGAACTTTGTTTCCCTGGTGTCAGTAAGACTGATTTCGAAGGATATCCTGCAGCGGATACTGCCACTTTACCTTCCAATAAAGTTGTCTTCGTGGTCTTGATATTAGGATAAGCCGTTACATTAAACTTAGTCCCCAAAACTTCCAACAACTGCCCCTTGGTTTTTACCAGAAAAGGGATACGGGTAGGTTTAGCTCCACGAACAGCATTGTTTGATGTAAGTTTGGCGACTTCAAAATAAGCTTCCCCTTCAAGTTCAACCACGCGGTTATTTTTCTCAAATCGTAGCGGGTAATGCAACTTAGAACCTGAGTTAACCCAGACTTGAGTGCCATCGGAAAGGATTATTTTATAAAAATTCTTTACAGGAACCTCCAATGTTAGCAAAGTATTATCTGCGATCTTTGTATTAGTCAAATCTGTCGTGGCAAGTCTATCACCATTTACATACTGAATTTCCTCCCCCATTTGAATGCCCTGATCGTCTGATTTTAGTGCGATAACAGTACCATCCGCTAAGGTTAAGCGCGCGCCACTTTTCCCCGGTTTTATATCTTCGGTATTTTTATAGGCCAATGTTTGCCCTTTTTTATCCGACTGTCTCTGTTGTACGATGAAGTAAATGGAGAAACAACAAAGCAAAATCGCTGCAGCCACATACCACCACAAAGCGGAGACTTTCCTAGTTTGCACAGGCTCTTCCATTGCTTGGACTTTCTCCATCACTTTTGTCAGGAGCATCTGATCATCTTGACTTTTTTTCGAAGTATTGTTCAGACGATGCCAAATCGCTAGATCGTGTTCCCATCCGCTATTTTCTGCGAGTTGCTCAAAGAACACACGATGTTGTGGATCCGAATTGAGCCAAGTCTGCAGCTCATGTTGCTCCAAATCCGTAAGCTCGCCCTGAAAGTGATGAAAAATAAGGTATGCAATATCTCTAGGCACAGTCATAATCGTGGTTTTTATAGATAAACCGGAAACTGAACAAAACCTTAGTGAAAATTTTACTTATTTTAAAGATGCTGAAAAAGATAGGGGGCTAGGAACAATGCCAATAACATATCATTCCGTCCAAATCGTTGTCTGAGATGGCTCAATACCTTAGATTTGGCGTAAAACACATTATTAGCGGTGGTGTTTAGTAATGTACAGATTTCCTCCGTACTGTAACCTTCCAAATAACTCAATCTAAAGATTTGTGCTTGTTGTGTTGGCAGTTTATCCAACTCGGCATATAATAATTGAATAAACTCGGCATAAATCATATCGAATTGTATATTTCGATCGTCCTGTTGGTCTATCCCCTCAAGCCCATGGTAGACAAAGGGCGATGATTTTTCCTTTTCAAGATGGTTCAGACAGGCATTCTTCGTGGTTTTAAACAGGAAATATTGAATATGGCCAAGATCAGTCATCCGCGCACGATGCTGCCAAAGTTTGAAGAAACTATCAGCAACAATTTCTTCACATACGGTTTCATCTCGAATAAATTTGTAAGCGAAAAACAATAAGGATGACCTATTTTGCTGAATGCAAAATTCTAGCATCCGCTGGTTTCCAGCCTTAAAGTCTTCAAAATAATTGTAATCCATTTGAGCTAATCAATAAAGCAATTTATCATAGTAAGACGATTGAAATAAGGTATTTTCCTGTTAAAAATGCTATTTTTTTATCTTTTTTAAGATATCCATGTATTTTTTCTTTATCCCATTATCTTCCTCCAACTCACAAAGGAGTTCCACTTCGGAGATTAAAAAATCATTTTGATCGGTTTTTAACTCGATTATTTCGGTTAGAGCATAGGCCGTAGCCCAACGGACAACCGTTCCACTATTACGTGTATTTTTCAATAAACTAGCGACAGTATTATCCAATTGATCTGGGAAAAGCCGAACGATATTACCGATAATTTTGGCACTTTCCCATTTTATTCTCGGTTCACTGCCCCCTAACACTTTTGTCAAGTATTCCAATAGTGTGCTGTTACCGATTGCCGGGTTCTTTTTCGTCGCATATTCAATAGCTTCTAGGCAAGTCGCCCTTTCAACAGCTTTTTGTTGATCTGCATATTCTAATAACAATTGGAGAGAAAGGTCGCCATTGAGTAATCTAGCTCCAAGAATAGCGACCTTACCCTTTAATTTTATCGATTTGTCTTGAAAAATTTCTTCTATTTCCATCTGTAGATAAATTGCTTATTATTTTAAGAGAGCTAAACAAAATTATGCTGAAAATAAAGTTAAAAATAAAAGTCGTTTGCTTTTCACAAACGACTTTCTTCAGGTCTTAATTTTAAATAGATCCTGATTATTCTACCACTTCATTAATCTGAACTTCGGGATTGACATTGGTGTATTTTGGAAAATCCTCTGCAAACTTACTCCCATTCTCTTTCATAGGCCCCTCATAACCTGCTACCGATTCAAAATACAAATGACAGATGGCTAAATATGTTGGTTCACCCTGTGATCCTTTTCCAGAAAGCCCTTTGTCAATCGCGATACCTTTTAAATTTTTTCCAAAAACTTGTTTCACCAAGGCCATATGTTTATCGAGATAATAATTCCAGTCAAATGTTTTTCCTGGCCCATTAGGATAAAAAACAGTCAATTTGATCATCCCTTTTTTCTGAAAAGGTGGATCTGCCTTCACCCCATTTTGGAATCCGAACAGCATAGTGATCATGACAAGAATTAAAATGATTTTTGTTTTCATGTTTGTTTGAAATTAAGTTTATCTTAGTTGTTTTATATTATTTACTATAAATATACTGATCAAGCAGTTAGGTATGGTTATATTTTTTCATTTTACCTATTCTCCCTAATTCCATTTCTAGAATTTGCATAAATCTGAAGCTTTGATAATGATTCCATATTTTTAGTATCTTACTCTCTTATTGACGGTTGAAGACTCAAAATGTCTTTCTAATATAGAATCTGGTATTCAGTCAAATACAGTGATCTAAAGGGGAATAAACCTAAGCTTGAAGAAATTAAATGTATACCAAATAAATTATGAACAAAACACTATTTTTCCTTGCGCTATATCTTAGTCTAGTGACGCTAGGTCACGCACAGGTACAACAAGCTGGGAACAAACCGAATCAAACCCAGAAAGAAATGATCAAACGTGGCTATGGCATGTTTATGCATTTTGGCGTCAACACGTTTACTGATATGGAGTGGTCCGATGGAAGCATTCCGGTAGAAAAATATAACCCAACCCAACTCGATCCGGATCAATGGGTACGTACCGCGAGGGATGCGGGATTCCGCTATGTCCTATTGATTACAAAACATCATGACGGTTTCTGTTTATGGGATAGTAAATACACTGATTATGATGTTGCTGCCTCTCCTGTGAAAACAGATGTGGTCAAGGCGGTATCCGATGCCTGTAAAAAATATGGTCTGGATTTCGCTATCTATTATTCCCTTTGGGATCGCAAAGAACCATCTTACAAACATAAGGATCCCCAAAAATATATTGACTATATGAAAAACCAGTTGACAGAACTCTTTACCAAATATGGTAAAATCAGTGAACTATGGTTGGATGGGGGCTGGGATCGTCATCCTGATAATTGGGGGCTGGACCAACTTTATAAACTGGTCAAATCCTATAATCCACACTGCGCCATCAGCATTAACCATACAATCGTTTATAAAGAAGGTGAGCGAAATGCCGCGTTACCATCAACTATGACCGAGGATAATAAATATTATTTTCAATATTTTCCCTCTGATTTCCGTCTCTGGGATCCTAAGTTGATCACCCGTTATGATAAAAAACAATATCTATATAAAGGTCAATCCTATTACCTTCCCTATGAGCACACCATCTGCCTAAGCAGCCGTTGGAACTGGTTTCAGAAATCGACAGAGTTACCAATCAGATCTCTTGACGAACTGGAAGAACTGTTCTACTGGAGTACCGATAATAACAACTGTCTAGTTGTCAATGTGCCTCCTGATCAGACTGGTCGAATCCGTGAATATGAGGCTAATGCTGTTATTGAATTGGGAAAACGATTGGGACTAAAAAAAGGAAAACCTTTGCCTAAAAATGGTCAGTTTGTTTCGGCAAAAGTACCCGTTAACGCAAGCTCAACCAAACAGGATGCAAAAGTGAACTACACCGCTTCAAATATTACTGATGGAAGTCTAGATAGTCGTTGGGTGGCTGCAGATACATTAGCAACAGTTGACATTCAATTGGATCCTAAGCAAAAATTTAACAAAATCAGCATATTTGAATACCAGGATACCAAAAATCTAGGTGATGGGTTTTCCAATGTCAGAATCAATAGAATTCAGGAATATAAAATACAGGTCTTTAATAAGGGCAACTGGGAGACCATTTATTTGGGAGCGGAGTCCATGGGAGACTGTAAGGTGATCAGGTTACCGAGAGCCTATCAAACAGAAAAGCTACGATTGAATATTATAAAAGCAAGTGGCATACCTTCCATTTATGAGATTAATGTTATTGACAAATAATGGAATAATCAACTAACTTATTGTGATCTTATCCGAATAAGGGAAATCATACTATTTTGTTTGACCTTTTCGCCTCGCCGCCGCTTTCAGCAATATCTCTTTACTTATCGCAGGAACTTCACCATTTCCGTCTGGACCTATATTTAACAATAAATTTCCGCCTTGCGCGTTAATCTCCACCAACTTTTTATTTACTTCCTCAGGACTCTTCCATACACTGTCTGATCGTTTGAATCCCCATGAGTGATTCAATGTATAACAAGCTTCCCAATCATAATCTACTTTCGCACTGAGGTGCTCTTGCTCTGGTGTACCAAAATCACGTTTGAATTGCTCACGTTTGGCCACCCGATTATTTACAATAAGGGATGGCTTTAATTCACGTAAATATTGGTAGAGTTCCTGCCCTACGGCCATATCCCACCAATTAACCCAATCACCATCAAACCAGAGCATATCGGTATCGTACTTGACAATTAGTTCTTTCAACTGATTTTTCATATACTGCATATAAGCAGCCTTCTGATCTGGTTTCATCGCTACTTGTCCCCATTTGTCCCAACCGCTTTTTCCTTCGCTATTACGATATTGTGAATCGTGGTGCCAGTCTATAATACTATAATAAGTACCAAATCGGATTCCCTTTTTCTTACAGGCAGTAGCCAATTCTTGTATGAGATCCCGCCCCTTCATTGGTGTTGAAGCAATATCATAATCTGTATATTTTGAATCCCATAGGCAAAATCCCTCATGATGTTTGGTCGTAAAGACCAGATATTTCATACCAGCATCTTTGGCTAACTGGACGATTTGATCCGCATCAAAATGCGACGGGTTCCAGCTATAGATCAATTTAGCATATTCTTCCTTTGGAATATCAGCCCCTGCCTGAATCCATTCGGCATAACCTTCAATTGACTTTCCCTTATAGTCTCCACCAAGTTGGCTATAAAGTCCAAAATGGATGAACATGCCATACTTGGCTTCTCTAAACCATTGCATGTGTTTGTCAAAATCTGCTTTGGATTCATTTAAATAATTGATTTGAGCTTGTACCTTACTATTAAACAGCAACGCAATAAGAGCGAGTGCAACACCTTTTATTCTTTTCATTATTTCATAATTTATGATTGTTACACGAATTGACAAAGCAAATACAGGGGTACCGGATGAACTTTTTGACCAAAGAAAATACGTTATCAATTCATGAATAATAATCAGCATGAAGCATTCCATACTTTATCTAAATATCGCAAATCTGTTTGGAAAGATTTATATTTACGCAAGAAGTTTTAAAATATTAACACAACAAGAAACCAATAATTATGAGCTTAAAAACCTTAATTACCAAAAGCGTACAGTACAACAACTGGGTAGTCAACAAGTATGTGGATTGGTTAAGTACCAAGCCGGATGAACAACTCAATCAAGAAGTCCCATCGAGCTTTCCAACGATCTTAAAAACATTGCACCATATCTGGCAGACGCAGGAGTACTGGTGGAGTCATATTTCAGAACGTAATGACTTTGATTTCGAAAAAACATTCAGTAATAAAGAGGATATTTTTAATGCCATCAAAGATAGTTCGCAGAAACTCCAAGACTATGTAGAAGGCTTATCGGAGCAGGATCTAGAAAAAAATGTAAAAGTCGAATCGCCTTGGTTCCAGTGTGATTTTTCAAAATATGAATATATTCAGCATTTGATCATCCATGGCACTTATCATCGTGGACAGACCGTCACTATGGGCCGGAATATTGGTATAACAGATGCTCCAATGACGGATTATAATTTTTGGAATATCTATAAAGACCAAAAATAATGGATCAAATAGTGCCAATTGAAAAAATCTCCAGTAAGGTTCGTGTAAGAGAAATCCTAGGGCAGGCTAAACAAAGCTGGGAACAGCAGGGGCAGGATGCTCTCCTTGTAACCATAAATGAAGGTTTATTAAAAAATAAGGTTAGCTTTCCTCTTTTAGAATTCGCGGCAAAGGAAATGGCATTATGGATACCCGAAAATGAACAGCTGCACTTTATGGATATAATGGTCGCAACCAAAGAAATGGGGAGTTACGTATTGGCGGGTATGATGCTACAACTACGCCTGCCCTTACATCTTGAACAGTCGATCCAAAGAGCATGTGCTTATATTCTATCCGGAGACCAATGGTATGTCTGCGATATCATAGGTGAGCGTGTACTTGGTCATGCCCTACTTACCTATCCAGAAAAAACAATCCCTTTGTTGGCGCTATTGGCCAAAAATTCAGATAAATGGATTGTACGCACCATCGGTGTAGCGACACATTATGCGGTAAAGAAAGGCCTCTCACCAAAATTTGCAGAAACAATGTTTAGGCTTTTGCTTATACTATCCAATGCAACAAATCTCCACATCAAAAAGAGAATCGGTTGGGGTGCCAAAACCATCGCTAAATTCCATCCTACAATCATAGCGCATTACCAAAAACAGATTGAATTGCCAGAGACCAGGCAATGGTTCCGAACGAAGGTTAATATTGGTCTCAATCGGAACAAAATAGCAAAGTCAGTATAGATAACACCAAGAAAGTCTCACAAATAGGCAAACCTATGTAAATAGTTCAAAAAGACCGGTACTATTGGATTAGCGAAAAGGTCTTGAAAGGTAAAAACTGCCCGTCTCTTGGGAGTTGAAAGTTTAAAATGAGGCCGTGGACGAAAAAAATGCATTCTTATAAAATTTGTCCGAAAAGTAAAGTCGAACCCCAAGGATTAGAATATTTGAAATGATCCTGTGGAAGGGTAGATACTAAATTATAAAAGAATAGGGCTACTGAGGATTCAGTTAGCCCTATTCTTTTATAACCTGCTGCTATATATGCAGCTAATCTTTCTTCATAGTCCCTTTTTCTCTTAAGTTGATATGCCAGCTGAAAGCTTCCTCCAACAAATGTGGCGTATGCCCTCCCCTTTCGCAGGCACGAGTATAATAATCCAACAATTGCGCTTTGAAATCGGGGTGTACACAATTTTCAATAATAACTTTTGCGCGTTCTCGTGGTGCTAAACCACGTAAATCGGCCAAACCATAGTCTGTAACCAAAATATCAACATCATGTTCCGTATGATCCACATGAGATACCATCGGAACGATATGGGAAATCACATCGCCCTTAGAGGCCGCTTGTGTGACGAAGATACTTAAATAAGCATTTCGCGCAAAATCCCCTGAGCCACCGATACCGTTCATAATATTAGTACCAGAAGTATGCGTCGAATTTACATTTCCATAAATATCAAATTCTATCGCTGTATTGATCGCAATAATACCCAAACGTTTGATCAAGCCCGGTGTATTGGAAATATTTTGAGGACGTAGCACAATCTTGTCGCGGTATTTGTCCAAATGATCAAATACGCGTGAGTAACATTCCTCTGATACGGTAATAGAAGAAGCTGAGGCAAAATCCAGCTTTCCAGCATCAATTAAATCAAATGTGCTATCTTGCAATACCTCAGAAAACATCGTTAAATTATGAAATTTACTATGGATAAAGCCTGTAAGCACCGCATTGGCCACCTTTCCGATCCCTGCCTGCAATGGCATCAAACTCTCAGATAGATGTCCCAATTCAACTTCGTTTTCAAAAAACGCCAATATATGTTTCGCTATTGCTGTTGTTTTGGCATCTGGCTCGGCGATATCTGCCGGACTGTCAAGCTCATTGGTAAATACAATACCCACGATCTTGCTGGGATCCAATGGAATTGTCTTTCGACCAATTTTATTTTCGGGCGCTACAATAGGGATAACATTACGACGTGGGTAGTCTTCTGCCTGGTAGATATCATGTATCCCTTTAATCGTGGTCGGTATAGCGGTATTGACTTCCAAAATAACCTGTTTAGCCAATGCGGCAAAAGTAGCTGAATTACCAACCGAAGTCGTTGGAATAATACTGCCATCTGACTCGATCGCAGCAACCTCCAAAACGGCAATATCGACAGGGGGTAGATTTTTATTATGCAACAGTTCAGCAGTCTCGCTTAAATGCTGATCTATAAAAAGTACATCTCCGGCATTGATCTTATTGCGAAGGGTACGGTCCACCTGAAAGGGCATACGCTTGGATAGGGCCCCAGCTTCTGCCAATTTACCATCGGTACCATGCCCTAAAGAAGCCCCAGTAATCAATGTTATTTTCAAAGGTTCCTCTTTGGCTCTTTCCGCTAAAGCCGGTAATACCACTTTACTATCGCCTGCCTTGGTGAATCCACTTGCTCCGACGACCATACCATCCTGAAATAATTTCGCAGCTTCGGCAGCTGTAATAACTTTATCGTGTAAGCTTTGAATTTTTATTCTTTCGTAAGCCATATCCTTATAATTTTATATTGTATGCTATTCATGTAAACTTAAGAAATTGAAACCTATTTATATCCGCTATTTAAAAAGATATTAGCCCTTCATGACCATTTCTCAAACAAACAATTTTAACGCTTTTTTCAACAGTGAATTTATTACCATTCGACACAAAATTATTCAATAGAGACGAAACAATAATAACACCCTGTTTTTCAAGTAGATAAATAAAAATATATTTCCAGATATTTTTATTAAAACAGAAACGAATACCATATCTATTTAGTTTTCAGCTATTTAAAAATAACGAATCAAAAACCAAGTAAGTAAATACTAACTCGCCAGCGATTTAATTGCAATTTTATTGTAAGCATACACTCACTTTAGTAGATACAAGGTCAGGTCTAGTAAAAAAGTCTTACCTTTGCAGCGTAGTTTTATAGCAAAAAATGAACATAAAAGATACAACGAGCGACGCAAAATATGTCAACCGCTATTATATGACAGAAGTTGATTCATTTGAAGATAGCATCTATTGCCATCATGCCATCATAGCGGAAAATCATATTACCGAGCATTGCCATGATAAGGATCAATTTTTATATACAGAGGGTGGAGTCGTTTTTATAAAAACAGATGAAAAATCATATTTTCTGCCGGCTCGGCATTATCTATGGATTCCTGCAGGTGTGAAGCACAGTATCCATCCAAGTACCCCTGAGGTAGTGATGCGCAATCTTTATTTTCCAAAAACGAATAACGATACCGCATTCTACGGCAAAATGGGTATCTATCCGGTAAACGACCTGCTGATTGAATTAATTATGTTTACCAATCGTTGGAATGGCAATATATTTCCGGTTGAAGAACCTAAATATAGCTTAGCTACAGCATTTAAACTTATTCTCCCTGAACTATCCTTGCACGAACTTCCCTTGGCGCTACCTTATCCAAGCCACCCGAAATTAAAAGATATTGTTACTTATCTGGAAGAGAATATCGAAGAAAATGTAAGCTTCAAAAAACTTGCGAGCCTTTTCAATATCAGTGAACGCACATTGGCTCGACTTTTCCAGAAGGAATTAAATATGTCATTTATCCAATATTATACCATCTTGAGAATGTTAACTGCACTCAAGTTATTATTGGATGAAAAATTAAGTGTCAATGAAGTAGCTTTGAAAGTTGGATATAACAGCTTACCTACATTTAGTAATACATTCAATAAGGTCGTTGGTATTCGCCCGAGCGAATATGTCAAACAAAAAGAATTGCTTATTTAAAAATGTTTCCCTAATTTAGGTCAATAAACCTAATTCAGGATGAAATTCAAACATATTATTTATGGTGCTGGAATTTTATTATTCAGTACTTCCGTATTTGGCAATTCTCAAGACAAAAAACCCAAACCCATTCAATTATTTAATGGGAAAGATTTAAAAAACTGGACCCCTAAAATCCGAAACCACAAGGTTGGAGATAACTATAAAAACACATTCCGTGTTGAAGATGGTTTATTGAAAGTCAGATATGATGGCTATGATAACTTCAATTTTCAATACGGCCATTTATTCTTTAATAAAGAATTCTCAGCTTATTTATTACGTGTAACCTATCGTTTTGTAGGCGAACAAGCACCAGGTGGCGAAGGTTGGGCTTGGCGCAATAGTGGTGCTATGCTACACGGACAAGACCCGAAAACAATGGGTGTAGATCAAGATTTTCCGATATCAATCGAAGGACAACTTTTAGGTGGCAATGGTAAGGACGAACGTACAACGAGCAATCTCTGTACACCGGGAACAAATGTTGTCATCGATAACAAACTATTTACCCCACACTGCATCAGCTCCACATCCAAAACCTATGCTGGAGACCAATGGGTAACAGCGGATTTTCTGGTATTGGGAGATTCACTTGTACAACATATCCTTGAAGACAAAGTGGTGATGCAATACACCAAACCTCAAATCGGTGGTGGCAATGTAACAGCCTTTGATCCTGCTGTAAAAAAAGATGGACAACTATTAAAGAAAGGAAGCATTTCGTTGCAGAGTGAGAGTCATCCCATCGACTTCAAAAAAGTAGAGCTATATGATTTGGAACCTTATATGAAAGATCCCAATAAGTTGAAAAAAGTCATTGCGGAGTTATTGCCCAATTTAAAGCAATAGCTTATCGCTAATAACATAAAATAAAAAAAGCATCAGTATTGATGCTTTTTTTATTACTATTCGCTTGGAAAGAGAAATCCAAAGTATATAACATAAAGAAAAGGGATACAGCGAGCTGTACCCCTCAATATCTATACAGAAAGCTTACGCTAAACCGTTAACGAATTTAGTTAACTTAGATTTGTTGTTAGAAGCTTTTTTCTTGTGGATCACATTTTTCTTTGCCAAACGATCAAGCATAGAAATTACGCGTGGTAACAATGTTTTTGCTTCTTCTGCAGAAGTTGTATGACGTAATTTTTTGATTGCGTTACGCGTTGTTTTTGCTTGGTAACGGTTTCTTAAACGTTTAGTAGCGTTTGCTCTAATTCTTTTGATCGCTGATTTATGATTTGCCATTTTTTTTAGCTAATTTTTATTCAATTTTTTCTTGTAATTCGGACTGCAAAAATAACACCTTATTTTCAATATTCAAAATCTATTTTGTTTTTTAGGTTTAGTATATTTGCGACATGCAAAAATTATCGATGGATGAACTTCAACGTACAGATGTTGAATCGTTTAAAAAACAAGAAAAAACGCCTATCGCAATCGTTTTAGACAATGTTCGCAGTATGCACAATGTCGGCTCGGCCTTCCGTACCGCAGACGGATTTGCTATTGAAAAAATATATTTATGTGGCATTACCGGCACTCCTCCACATCGGGAAATCGAAAAAACTGCTTTAGGTGCTACACAATCCGTGTCTTGGGAATACCATAAAGATACAGCTGACGTCGTAGATCAGCTAAAAGCAGAAGGTTATATCATCATTGCCGTTGAACAAGCGGATGATAGTGTCATGTTACATCAATTTGAGCCAAACTCGGATAAAAAGTATGCATTAATTTTTGGAAATGAGGTCAATGGAGTTGATGAAGAAGTAATGGAAAAAATCGATACTTGTATCGAAATCCCCCAATATGGCACCAAGCATTCACTTAATGTATCTGTCGCAATTGGCATTATCCTTTGGGATTTTATCCAAAAACGCAATCTGAACTAAAAATTTATTAATAAAGGTCATATTCCTATCCACATTGCTTCCATTTTAGAAAGCAAAATAGTAGATTTGTGTGCAAAATTTAAAGAAGAAATGAGTGTATTAGTTAATAAAGATTCAAAAGTAATCGTTCAAGGTTTCACTGGAAACGAAGGTACTTACCATGCGACTCAAATGATTGAGTACGGAACAAATGTAGTTGGTGGTGTGACTCCTGGTAAAGGTGGTCAACAACACTTAGACCGTCCTGTATTCAACACTGTTCAAGATGCAGTAGACGCTACAGGAGCTAATGTTTCTATTATCTTTGTACCTCCAGCATTTGCTGCAGATGCAATCATGGAAGCTGCCGCTGCGGGTATCGAAGTGATTGTATGTATTACTGAGGGTATCCCTACAAAAGACATGATCCAAGTAAAATCATACTTAAGCGACAAGAAATCTCGTTTGATCGGTCCTAACTGCCCTGGTATCATCACTGCAGGTGAAGCTAAAATCGGTATTATGCCAGGATTTATCTTCAAAAAAGGTAACGTAGGTGTAGTTTCTAAATCAGGAACTTTAACTTACGAAGCGGTAGATCAAACTGTAAAAGCTGGATTAGGAATCACGACAGCTATCGGAATCGGTGGTGACCCTATCATCGGTACAACAACTAAAGAAGCTGTTGAATTATTAATGAACGACCCAGAGACTGAAGCGATTATCATGATTGGTGAGATCGGTGGTGGAATGGAAGCTGAAGCTGCACGTTGGATCAAAGAACACGGCACTAAACCTGTTGTTGGGTTTATCGCTGGTCAAACAGCGCCTCCGGGACGTCGTATGGGCCACGCTGGTGCAATCGTTGGTGGTGCTGATGATACTGCTGCTGCAAAAATGAAAATCATGCGTGAGTGTGGTATTCGTGTAGTTGAATCTCCAGCTGAAATCGGAAAAGCAATCGCTGAAGAATTGGCTAAATAATTAGACAATTCAACATATAAAAATAAAGGGGATCAAATTGATCCCCTTTATTTTTATATCTATTTTTCTATACCATATCCAAATGATACTACATACTGGGCATCGGTTCATCCGCCGAAGGCCCATATAAACCCGGTACTGGAATACCGAGTAACCGTAAATATACAGTCAGCTGTCCACGATGGTGGACAATATGGTTGTTAACAATAAAACGTATAGCGCCAGCGCGTGGTAAACGTGCTATTTCATAGTCTCCAGCTTTCAATACCCAGTCCTTAAACCAGTCTTCCTCAGCTATATGTTCTATGGCAGCTTTGTTCTTTTCCAATCCTTCAGAAAGCGCCAATTTAAGCTCTTCTACCAAAGACACCTTGAGTGGATGATAATCGACCTTAAAATCAAATGCATCTTTTGGTATCGCTTTAGACACCCAACTGTGTAACTCCACAACATGGGCTGCAAGCTCCCCTAGAGTCATCGATTTTTCATGCGGACGCCAATCTAATTTTTCATCTGGTATCCGATCCAAAATACGTTTGGTATTTTTTGTTTCATGATCCAATTCGATCAAATAGCTTTTTTTGATACTCATATAAATATATTATTTCATTAATTGAAAATCCTTCAATACAGTAACCCCATAAGGAGATCCCACCGCTTGATGTGCAGCTTCACGTGCAATCTGTCCTTCAATATAGGTCACTTTGAGTGGCAAAAACGTATTATTGACAACATTTTCCTTAAACAGTGCCTCGTACCAGGTACATGCGGCTACAAAACGTCCATAATCCAAATTAAGATGATATCCATCCCGTGTGAATTGATCGCCTAAATAGCTTGATCGTGCATTTTGTATAGCTGTTCCCGAAGGTACCAATACATCAAAATTCCCCCAATTAAAGACTTCCTGAGAGGTGTTTACGATAGCCGTATACATCGCACTCTGATGACGATTATACCGGACAAAACCTTCATGCGATGAACCATTCTGATAGGCCCAGGTTTGATGTAATATATAGTTTGTTTCCGGATACTTTACATGTTTTGTGACGTACTCATATAAAAGTGGTAGATCCTTCGCATAGGAATCATAATCCCCCGACAAAGGGCTTGCCTGCTGGAAACTAATATAATCCCAAGCTTCATCTACCAAAGCCGTAGAAAGTCTTTCATTTGCCCGCTCTGACATCCGACCGTCCAGATTGATCTTCCGGTAGCGATAAGCTGGCTTATCTTCTTTCGCATTGCTTACATGTAGGCTTAATGGTGCCCCACCAATATAAAGGTTACCGATGACGATCTTTTTCTTCCCCGCTTTGGCTAATTCGTAAAGGTTCTGCTCGATCGCATCCTCCGAAAAGCTATTCCCAATCGCCAATATGCGCAAAACACTATCATCCAATGCTTGCCCCCGTGCATTCAAACTATTGCTGTTAAAGAAAAATAAAAGTAAAATACTGAGTAAGGATATCCGTTTAGCTTTCATCATATATACATTGCTGTAATGACTAAATTAGATAATATCTCTTAGAATTGCTAATCGTATAAGAGGAAAAACAGTAAAACCTGTAGACCAATACCGATTTTAGTGGATCCCTGCAGCGTCGATGCGTGGTCCATTGAAAAGTAGATTATATAACTTAAGGGCCGCGCCATTGCTCTCTGGAAGTTTTTGGGAAGTCTGTAAACGAAAGAAGCCCTTGACTGTTTCCAGCAAGGGCTTCCGTGTAAAAAAAGGCACCGACCTACTCTCCCACCTGTTACGGCAATACCATCGGCTCTGGCGGGCTTGACTGCTCTGTTCGGAATGGGAAGAGGTAGACACCGCCGATATAGGCACCTAAAGATCTTGTATAGTATCAAGTATGTAGATATCAGTATGTAGACTTTCATGTGAAAGTTTATACCCATCTTATAGCTTAAACCATAATGACATATATATTGAAAGATTAATTCAAAAATTAAAGAGGAAGACAACAGTGTCTGTCTGCTTGAGAAAGCTTCGGGCTATTAGTACCACTTGGCTTTGGTCTCTCAACCTTTACACCTATGGCCTATCAACGTAGTCATCTCCTACGACCCTATAAGGAAGTCTCATCTCGTGGCTAGTTTCGCACTTAGATGCTTTCAGCGCTTATCTATTCCAGACGTAGCTACCCTGCCGTACACCTGGCGGCATAACAGGTTCACCAGAGGTCTGTCCAACCCGGTCCTCTCGTACTAAGGTCAGATCCACTCAAACTTCCAACGCCCACAACAGATAGGGACCGAACTGTCTCGCGACGTTCTGAACCCAGCTCGCGTGCCACTTTAATGGGCGAACAGCCCAACCCTTGGGACCTTCTCCAGCCCCAGGATGTGACGAGCCGACATCGAGGTGCCAAACCTCCCCGTCGATATGAGCTCTTGGGGGAGATCAGCCTGTTATCCCCAGCGTACCTTTTATCCTTTGAGCGATGGCCCTTCCATACAGAACCACCGGATCACTATGTCCGTCTTTCGACCCTGTTCGACTTGTTGGTCTCACAGTCAAGCAAGCTTATGCCATTGCACTCCACGTACGGTTACCAAGCGTACTGAGCTTACCTTTGAAAGCCTCCGTTACCTTTTTGGAGGCGACCACCCCAGTCAAACTACCCACCAAACAATGTCCTCCTCATAAAGGAGTTAGAAACCGAATACAGAAAGGGCGGTATTTCAAGGTTGATTCCACGACTCCTGGCGAAGCCGCTTCAACATCTCCCGCCTATCCTACACATCCTGTACCCAATCTCAATGTTAAGCTATAGTGAAGGTGCATGGGGTCTTTCCGTCCCGTTGCGGGTAATCGGCGTCTTCACCGATACCACAATTTCACCGAGCTCATGGCTGAGACAGCGCCCAGATCGTTACACCATTCGTGCAGGTCGGAACTTACCCGACAAGGAATTTCGCTACCTTAGGACCGTTATAGTTACGGCCGCCGTTTACTGGGGCTTCGATTCAATGCTTCTCTTACGATGACATCCCCTCTTAACCTTCCAGCACCGGGCAGGTGTCAGGCCTTATACCTCATCTTGCGATTTTGCAAAGCCATATGTTTTTGTTAAACAGTCGCCTGGGCCTTTTCACTGCGGCTGCTCTTACGAGACAGCGCCCCTTCTCCCGAAGTTACAGGGCCATTTTGCCGAGTTCCTTAGCCATGACTCACTCGAGCACCTTAGGATTCTCTCCTCGACCACCTGTGTCGGTTTGCGGTACGGGTCTTCATAACCTGAAGCTTAGCGGGTTTTCTTGGAAGTCTGTTTACCTGCTCTATCAGCGCCACCGGAGCTTTGCTGTACTATTGGGGTTCAGCAGGGTCGGCGGATTTGCCTACCGTCCCTATACCTACGCCTTTCAACGAACTATTCCGTCAGTTCGCGGCAGTGTCACTACTCCGTCACCACATCGCAGTTATGAAGAGTACTGGAATATTAACCAGTTGTCCATCGGCTTGCCCCCTTCGGGTGCGCCTTAGGTCCCGACTGACCCTGATCCGATTAACGTTGATCAGGAAACCTTGGTCTTTCGGTGGGCGGGTTTCCCACCCGCCTTATCGTTACTTATGCCTACATTTGCTTTTCCATACGGTCCAACACCCATTACCAGATATCTTCGCCCCATATGGAATGCTCCCCTACCAGATGCATATCTTTCAATGCAAATCCATAGCTTCGGTACCGTTCTTGATGCCCGTTTATTATCCACGCCCGGCCGCTCGACTAGTGAGCTGTTACGCACTCTTTAAATGAATGGCTGCTTCCAAGCCAACATCCTAGCTGTCTGGGCAACCGGACCTCGTTAGTTCAACTTAGAACGAATTTGGGGACCTTAGCTGATGGTCTGGGTTCTTTCCCTCTCGGCCTTGGACCTTAGCACCCAAAGCCTCACTGCCGGCCATATTTAATAGCATTCGGAGTTCGTCTGGATTTGGTAGGATTTGACTCCCCCGCACCCAATCGGTAGCTCTACCTCTATTAAACTCGATGCCGACGCTGTTCCTAAAAACATTTCGGGGAGTACGAGCTATTTCCCAGTTTGATTGGCCTTTCACCCCTACCCTCAGGTCATCCGGAAACTTTTCAACGTTTATCGGTTCGGTCCTCCATTACATGTTACTGCAACTTCAACCTGCCCAAGGGTAGATCACAAGGTTTCGCGTCTACCTCATCTGACTATGCGCCCTATTAAGACTCGCTTTCGCTTCGGCTGCGTCCCTGAAGGACTTAACCTTGCCAGACAAGAGTAACTCGTAGGCTCATTATGCAAAAGGCACGCTGTCACAGAACTTGTCTGCTCCAACCGCTTGTAAGCACACGGTTTCAGGTTCTTTTCACTCCCCTGTTCGGGGTTCTTTTCACCTTTCCCTCACGGTACTGGTTCACTATCGGTCTCTCAGGAGTATTTAGCCTTACCAGATGGTGCTGGTGGATTCCCACAGGATTTCTCCGGTCCCGCGGTACTCAGGATACCACTATGCCAATATTCTTTACCTGTACGGGGCTCTCACCCTTATCGCGCAGTTTCCCACCTGCTTCCAGTTCATAGCATTGTACAATATCGTGGTCCTACAACCCCGACTATGCCGTAACATAATCGGTTTGGGCTCTTTCCCGTTCGCTCGCCACTACTTGGGAAATCATTGTTATTTTCTTCTCCTACGCCTACTTAGATGTTTCAGTTCAGCGCGTTCGCGTATCATACGACTATTCTTCAAATAGTCAGGTTGCCCCATTCGGAAATCTCTGGATCAAGTCGCATTTGCCAATCCCCAAAGCTTATCGCAGCTTATCACGTCCTTCTTCGCCTCTGAGAGCCTAGGCATCCCCCGTGTGCCCTTATTTACTTTCTTCACCGGCATAGCCTTTTGCTACTATGCGGCTGCTTGTGATATATATACCCGTATGCTACGTAAAGATTCGTTCGGCCTTCGACCGAGGGTCTCCTCCCTACATCAAACACATACCAGCATTGTCTCTATACTGTTGTCTTCTCTTGTAATTTTTTTTCTCTTTCAATATGTCAAAGAACTCTTTTTCCGGTTTATATGATATGTATCTGTGATGCATATCCCCGGAGACGTGGAGAATAACGGATTCGAACCGTTGACCCCCTGCGTGCAAGGCAGGTGCTCTAGCCAGCTGAGCTAATTCCCCTTTTTGTTAGACCTGAGATGTTAGACATTAGTCCTTAGATCCCTGTATGTCGCCATCCATTTGTCTAAATACTAGATACTAAATACTCATTACTATCTGGTAGTCCCGAGCAGATTTGAACTGCTGACCCCTACATTATCAGTGTAGTGCTCTAACCAACTGAGCTACGGGACTAGCTATTCTGTTCATCTCTTCTCTCAGGGACCGCTCCTTATAGGGGCGGGCACTTTCTTCTGATGTTTTTTCTTCTTTTTCAATCATATGTAACGTGACGAGTACCGATCCGCGATACTCTAGAAAGGAGGTATTCCAGCCGCACCTTCCGGTACGGCTACCTTGTTACGACTTAGCCCCAATTATCGGTTTTACCCTAACACGCTCCTTGCGGTCACATGCTTTAGGTACCCCCAACTTTCATGGCTTGACGGGCGGTGTGTACAAGGCCCGGGAACGTATTCACCGCGTCATTGCTGATACGCGATTACTAGCGAATCCAACTTCATGGGGTCGAGTTGCAGACCCCAATCCGAACTGTGAATGGCTTTTAGAGATTAGCATCATATTGCTATGTAGCTGCCCGCTGTACCATCCATTGTAGCACGTGTGTAGCCCCGGACGTAAGGGCCATGATGACTTGACGTCGTCCCCACCTTCCTCGCTGTTTGCACAGGCAGTCTGTTTAGAGTCCCCACCATTACATGCTGGCAACTAAACATAGGGGTTGCGCTCGTTGCGGGACTTAACCCAACACCTCACGGCACGAGCTGACGACAGCCATGCAGCACCTAGTTTCGTGTCCCGAAGGACGAGACCGTCTCTGATCTCTTCACTAACTTTCAAGCCCGGGTAAGGTTCCTCGCGTATCATCGAATTAAACCACATGCTCCTCCGCTTGTGCGGGCCCCCGTCAATTCCTTTGAGTTTCACCCTTGCGGGCGTACTCCCCAGGTGGATAACTTAACGCTTTCGCTAAGACGCTGGCTGTCTATCGCCAACATCGAGTTATCATCGTTTAGGGCGTGGACTACCAGGGTATCTAATCCTGTTCGATCCCCACGCTTTCGTGCATCAGCGTCAATACCAGCTTAGTGAGCTGCCTTCGCAATCGGAGTTCTAAGACATATCTATGCATTTCACCGCTACTTGTCTTATTCCGCCCACTTCAAATGGATTCAAGCCCATCAGTATCAAAGGCACTGCGATGGTTGAGCCACCGTATTTCACCCCTGACTTAATAGGCCGCCTACGCACCCTTTAAACCCAATAAATCCGGATAACGCTCGGATCCTCCGTATTACCGCGGCTGCTGGCACGGAGTTAGCCGATCCTTATTCTTCCAGTACATTCAGCTCTCTACACGTAAAGAGGTTTATTCCTGGACAAAAGCAGTTTACAACCCATAGGGCAGTCATCCTGCACGCGGCATGGCTGGTTCAGGCTTCCGCCCATTGACCAATATTCCTTACTGCTGCCTCCCGTAGGAGTCTGGTCCGTGTCTCAGTACCAGTGTGGGGGATTCTCCTCTCAGAGCCCCTAGACATCGTCGCCTTGGTAGGCCGTTACCCTACCAACTAGCTAATGTCACGCGAGCCCATCTCTATCCTATAAATATTTAATATAAAACTGATGCCAGTCTCATATATTATGCGGTCTTAATCTCTCTTTCGAGAGGCTATCCCCCTGATAGAGGTAGGTTGCTCACGCGTTACGCACCCGTGCGCCACTCTCATGGAATCAGAGCAAGCTCTGGTTCCAATCCCGTCCGACTTGCATGTATTAGGCCTGCCGCTAGCGTTCATCCTGAGCCAGGATCAAACTCTCCATTGTAAAATGAAGTTTTTGATTCCAACTATTTACATAATCAGAATTCTTTTTTTATATCTCTGATCTTGGATCGAATTGAACTAATTCTTGAATTTGTTCATGACTTTCGTTTTGTCTACTCGTCACGCTTACATGATTGTGTTTTCTTAAAGAACTTCTCTCGCTTCAACTTCCGTATCCGCTATATTCCGATGGCATTGCGCCGTCTTTATCTTTTTCTGTTTCCCTCCGTTTCCGTTGGGACTGCAAAGGTAGAAATCTTTTCCGAACTTCCAAAAAACTTTTGAAGTTTTTTTTCTCTTCCTTTTTTCCGATTTCCGCGCCTAACTTCCGTTAAGCCCTTCTTTTTTCAGTGGTATCCCCTTCCGAAGTAACCGTCCCTCCCTTGCGGAGTGGTGCAAAGATAGGGAGTTTTCGGGCAAACTTCCAAGCCTTTTGTTTATTATTTTTTAATATTAAGGTTAACTAACTGTAACATTGAAGGATTCATTTAAGACAGAATTACAGTAAACCGTCCAATCAGGTTAAATTAACCAATTAAATGGCCAAGCTGCTCGTTATAAATTTCAGTTCGAAGCCCTCCCTTAACAAAACAATTTCACAGCTAAAAGGACAAGTTAAATATTATTTACTGCATTATTCTATACCACATAAAGTCGATATAGAAACAAAAAAGGTCCAGACATACGCCTGGACCTTTCTCTATAAAATAATCTATGATAGATTAATCTTCTTCTTTCGAAGCCAACAATTGATCGTACTCTTCGCGAGAACCAACAATTAAGTTGCTGTATTGACGAATACCTGTACCTGAAGGAATCAAGTGACCAACGATTACGTTTTCTTTCAAACCTAACAAGTTGTCACGTTTACCTGCGATAGCAGCTTCATTCAATACTTTTGTTGTCTCTTGGAAAGAGGCAGCAGAGATAAACGATTTGGTACCTAATGACGCTCTAGTGATACCTTGCAACAATGGGCTTGAAGTCGCTGGAATTGCTTCACGCACTTCTACAAGTTTTAAGTCACGACGTTTCAAGCTGGAGTTTTCCTCTCTCAACTTACGTAAAGAAACAATCTGTCCTGGACGTAAGCTATTGGAATCTCCGGCATCAACAACGACTTTCTTGTCGAACAAGGAATCATTCTCTTCCATGAAGTCCCATTTGTTTACAGCTTCCTTCTCTAAGAAACGTGTATCTCCTGGATCCTCAATGTTAACTTTCTGCATCATCTGGTGAACGATCGTTTCGAAGTGCTTATCGTTGATCTTCACACCTTGAAGACGGTATACCTCTTGGATACCATTCACGATGTAATGTTGCACCGCTGAAGGTCCTTTAATAGATAAGATATCCGCTGGAGAGATCGAACCATCCGATAATGGCATACCCGCTTTCACGAAGTCATTATCCTGAACAAGGATATGTTTGGAAAGTGGCACCAAGTATTTCTTGATTTGACCATCACGTGATTCAATCGACATCTCACGGTTACCACGTTTCACACCGCCTAATGTTACCACACCGTCGATTTCTGTTACAACAGCTGGGTTAGAAGGGTTACGTGCTTCGAACAACTCGGTTACACGTGGAAGACCACCCGTGATATCTCGTGTTTTACCAGTAGAACGAGGAATCTTAACTAAGATACCGCCTTCCTTAACAGTTACACCGTTAGCAACAGCAACGTGGGCGCCTACTGGGATATTGTACGTACGGATAACCTCTCCAGATTTATCAAGAATCTTGATGGATGGGTTTTTCGTTTTATCACGTGTTTCAATAATTACTTTCTCTTTGTGACCAGTTTGCTCATCTGATTCCTCACGGAAGGTAACACCTTCGATGATTGCATCAAACTCAACTTTACCAGCAAATTCAGAGATAATTACTGCGTTATATGGATCCCACTCTACCAATTTATCACCTTTAGCTACTGTACCGCCATCCTCAACGAACAACTGTGAACCATAAGGGATATTTTGTTGGAATACAATCTTATTATGTGCATCAATGATCTTAACCTCACCAGAACGTCCTAAGACAACCTGATGTGTACCATTGTCATTTGTTTGCGAAACGGTACGCACATTTTCAAATTCGATTTTACCATCGTATTTAGAAATGATGCTTGAGTCAGCGGCAATATTTGATGCCGTACCACCCACGTGGAATGTACGAAGTGTCAACTGTGTACCTGGCTCACCGATTGATTGTGCTGCGATAACACCGACAGCTTCACCCAATTGAACACGTTTACCAGATGCCAAGTTACGACCATAACAACAAGCACACACACCACGTTTCGATTCACAAGTTAATACAGTACGAATTTCGATACCTTCAATACCTGCTTTTTCGATAACCTCCGCAATTTCCTCAGTGATATCTTCATTTGCTGAAACGATCAACTCCTCTGTCTCCGGATGGAATACATCATGTAATGGAGTACGACCTAAGATACGGTCGAATAATGGTTCAACAACATCATCATTATCTTTCAATGCAGTTGTGTAGATACCACGTAAACCACCACAATCTTGTTCAACAACGATCATATCCTGAGCGACGTCATGTAAACGACGTGTCAAGTAACCCGCATCAGCCGTTTTCAAGGCTGTATCGGCAAGACCTTTACGCGCACCGTGGGTAGAGATAAAGTACTCTAATACGGACAAACCTTCTTTAAAGTTCGACAAGATCGGGTTCTCAATAATCTCACCACCTGAAGTACCAGATTTTTGAGGTTTCGCCATCAAACCACGCATACCACACAACTGACGAATCTGCTCTTTCGAACCACGGGCTCCAGAATCCAACATCATATAAACTGAGTTGAAACCTTGGTTATCGTTGGAAAGAATATCCATTACGTGCGCAGTCAATCTGTTGTTGATACGTGTCCAGATATCGATGATTTGGTTATAACGTTCGTTGTTCGTAATGAAACCCATGTTATAGTTGCTCATTACTTCTTCAACTTCGTTTGTTGCTTGTTGGATCAACTCAGCTTTCGCTGCAGGAATGTTCAAATCTTCCAAGTTGAAAGAAAGACCACCTTTGAAGGCTGTTTGATATCCCAACTCTTTCATATCATCCAAGAATTGTGCTGCACGAGCCATACCCGTAGTCTTCACAATCTCACCGATGATATTACGCAAAGATTTTTTAGTCAGCAATTCATTGACAAATCCCATTTCTTCAGGAACAACCTGGTTGAAGATCACACGACCTACAGTTGTCTCTAATAAGGTATCAACGATGCTACCATCTTTTTGTCTGACTTTTGTTTTTACTTTAATCCAAGCGTGAAGGTCAATTTGCTTCTCATTCAAAGCAATGATAACCTCTTCAGCTGAATAGAAAGTCATATCTTGGCCTCTTACGATATGGTCACCAGCAGTCTTACGACCTTTAGTAATATAGTAAAGACCCAATACCATGTCTTGAGATGGTACAGTGATCGGTGAACCGTTCGCAGGGTTCAAGATATTGTGTGCTGCTAACATCAAGATTTGGGCTTCCAAAACTGCAGCATTACCTAAAGGTAAGTGAACTGCCATCTGGTCACCGTCAAAATCGGCGTTGAACGCTGTACAAACCAATGGGTGTAACTGAATCGCTTTACCCTCTACCAAAGTAGGTTGGAAAGCTTGAATACCCAAACGGTGAAGCGTAGGTGCACGGTTAAGTAATACAGGATGACCTTTCAATACATTTTCAAGGATATCCCATACCACTGGATCTTTACGATCTACGATTTTCTTAGCGGATTTTACTGTTTTTACAATACCACGCTCGATCATCTTACGAATGATAAACGGTTTGTAAAGCTCAGCAGCCATATCTTTAGGAAGACCACACTCATGTAATTTCAAGTGAGGACCTACCACAATTACCGAACGAGCTGAATAATCGACACGTTTACCTAATAAGTTTTGACGGAAACGACCTTGTTTACCTTTCAAAATATCAGATAACGACTTCAATGCACGGTTACCTTCTGTCTTAACAGCATTCACTTTACGTGAGTTGTCAAACAAAGAATCCACTGCCTCTTGAAGCATACGTTTTTCGTTACGTAAGATTACTTCTGGAGCTTTGATCTCGATCAAACGTTTTAGACGGTTGTTACGGATAATAACACGACGGTATAAATCGTTCAAATCCGAAGTCGCAAAACGACCACCATCCAAAGGCACCAATGGGCGTAATTCAGGTGGAATGATAGGAACAATCTTCACGATCATCCATTCAGGACGATTCTCGATGTTTTCACGTGAGCTACGGAAAGCTTCAACAACATGAAGACGTTTTAACGCTTCATTTTTACGTTGTTGAGAAGTCTCGTTAGCAGCTTGGTGACGTAAATCGTAAGACAATTGATCCAAATCAATACGTTTCAACAAATCTTCCAAAGCCTCAGCACCCATCTTAGCGACAAATTTTTGAGGATCAGTATCGTCTAAATATTGATTTTCTTTTGGTAAGGTATCTAAAATATCTAAATATTCTTCTTCAGTCAAGAAGTCCATAAAGTTGATACCATCTTCTTCCTTAATACCAGCTTGGATAACGACATAACGTTCATAGTAAATGATCATATCCAGTTTCTTTGTAGGAAGCCCTAACAAATAACCGATTTTATTAGGAAGAGAACGGAAGTACCAGATGTGCGCTACAGGAACCACCAAGTTGATGTGTCCCATACGCTCACGACGTACTTTTTTCTCTGTTACCTCAACACCACAACGGTCACACACGATACCTTTATAACGGATACGTTTGTATTTACCACAGTGACATTCGTAATCCTTTACAGGACCAAAAATACGCTCACAGAATAAACCATCACGTTCTGGTTTGTAGGTACGATAGTTAATCGTTTCTGGTTTTGTAACTTCACCACTTGAACGCTCCAAAATAGTTTCTGGAGAAGCCAAGCTGATCGTAATCGAAGTGAAGTTGCTTTTAATTTTATTATCTTTTTTGTAAGACATACTTATTCAAAAGTTAAAGCTTTATAGAGAAGCTTTGAAGAACTGCAGTCCTTCAAAGCCCTAATTGCTTAATTAATCCAATGTGATATCTAGACCCAATCCGCGCAACTCGTGTACCAATACGTTGAACGATTCTGGTACCGATGGTGTCGGAAGGTTGTTGCCCTTAACGATTGCTTCGTAAGTTTTGGCACGACCAACTACGTCATCCGATTTCACGGTCAAGATCTCTTGAAGGATGTTAGATGCACCAAATGCTTCCAATGCCCAAACCTCCATCTCACCAAAACGCTGACCACCGAATTGTGCTTTACCACCCAGAGGTTGTTGTGTGATCAATGAGTAAGGACCGATTGAACGTGCGTGCATTTTATCATCAACCATGTGACCTAATTTCAACATGTAGATTACACCTACTGTTGTTGGTTGATCGAAACGGTCACCTGTCAATCCATTGTACAAATATGTACGACCTGATTTTGGTAAACCAGCTTTCGCAACCCAGTCTTGTACTTGATCCATCTCAGCACCGTCAAAGATTGGTGTAGCAAATTTAATACCCAATTTTTGACCAGCCCAACCTAATACAGTTTCATAGATCTGACCCAAGTTCATCCGTGAAGGTACCCCTAATGGGTTCAACACGATATCAACCGGAGTACCATCTTCCAAGAATGGCATATCTTCATCACGTACGATACGTGCAACAATACCTTTGTTACCGTGACGACCTGCCATCTTATCCCCTACTTTCAATTTACGTTTCTTAGCTACGTAAACTTTCGCCATCTGCACGATTCCTGATGGAAGCTCATCCCCAACAGATACTGCGAATTTATCACGTTTGAATGAACCTAATTCTTCATTAATTTTAATATTGTAATTATGAAGGGCCATTTTGATCAACTCGTTTTTATCTTCGTCAGTTGTCCATCCCATTGGGTTGATGTTGTTGTATTCTAATTCAGCTAAGATTTTTTGTGTAAACTTAGCACCTTTAGCAACTAACAACTCTTTATATACATTGTACACACCTTGGCTTGTTTTACCATTCACTACAATGAATAATTTCTCCACCAAACGGTCTTTCAATGATTTAACAGCTCTATCGTGAGCAACCTCTAATTTCTCTAAAGTTTTACGTTCAACTTCTTTAGACATTTTCTTCGCACGAGAGAATAACTTCGTATCGATAACAACACCTTTTAATGAAGGTGGAGTTTTCAATGAAGCATCTTTCACGTCACCAGCTTTGTCACCAAAGATTGCACGTAATAATTTCTCCTCTGGAGAAGGATCAGACTCACCTTTAGGCGTGATTTTACCGATCAAGATATCACCACCACCAACTTCAGCACCGATACGGATAATACCGTTTTCATCTAAGTCTTTCGTCGCTTCTTCAGATACGTTAGGAATATCAGCTGTTAACTCTTCTTCACCACGTTTTGTATCACGAACTTCAAGTTCGAATTCTTCAATGTGAAGAGAAGTAAACCAGTCTTCTTTCGCTACACGCTCAGAAATTACGATCGCATCCTCAAAGTTATATCCTTGCCAAGGCATGAACGCTACCTTTAAGTTACGACCCAATGCTAATTCACCATTTTCAGTAGCATAACCTTCACACAATACCTGTCCTGGTTCAACTCGTTGACCTTTCTTAATGATAGGCTTCAAGTTCATACAAGTATTCTGGTTAGTTTTCTTGAATTTGATCAATTTATATGTTCTGACATCATCATCAAATGATACTAAACGATCATCATCGTTTCTGTCGTAACGGATTTTAATTTCATCAGCATCTACATATTCAACCACACCATGACCTTCGGCATTGATCAATGTACGTGAATCTTTCGCTACACGACCTTCAAGACCAGTACCTACGATAGGAGCCTGCGGACGCAATACAGGCACAGCCTGACGTTGCATGTTGGATCCCATCAATGCACGGTTGGCATCATCGTGCTCCAAGAAAGGAATCAATGAAGCCGCAATAGATGTAATTTGGTTTGGAGCAACGTCCATATAGTCAAGCATTTCAGGCTCGATAATTGGGAAGTCACCTTCGTATCTGGCTTTTACCTTTGCATCTTCAAAATTACCTTTGTCATCATACAAAGCATTTGCTTGTGCAATTGTTTTACCATCTTCATCCTCAGCTGACAAGTATACCACAGGTTGGTCTACAACAACAACACCATCTTTTACCTTACGGTAAGGAGTTTCAATAAAACCTAAATGGTTGATTTTTGCATGTACAGCCAAAGAAGAAATCAAACCGATGTTTGGTCCCTCTGGTGTTTCGATTGTACAAAGACGACCGTAGTGTGTATAGTGAACGTCACGAACCTCGAAACCTGCGCGCTCACGAGAAAGACCTCCTGGACCTAAAGCTGACAAACGACGCTTGTGCGTAATTTCAGCAAGAGGGTTAGTTTGGTCCATGAACTGAGACAACTGGTTGGTACCAAAGAACGAATTGATTACTGACGATAAAGTACGTGCATTAATCAAATCTGTTGGTGTAAACACCTCGTTATCTCTGATGTTCATACGCTCACGGATTGTACGCGCCATACGAGATAGACCCACACCAAATTGAGCATATAATTGCTCACCAACTGTACGTACACGACGATTTGACAAGTGGTCAATATCATCCACCTCAGCTTTGGAGTTGATCAGGTTGATCAAATACTTCACGATTGCAATGATATCTTCACGCGTCAAGACCTTAGTCTCATCTGGTGTACCCAATTTCAACTTACGGTTGATACGGTAACGACCTACATCACCTAAGTCATAACGTTTATCAGAGAAGAACAAGCGATCGATGATACCACGAGCAGTTTCCTCATCTGGTGGTTCAGCGTTACGCAATTGACGATAGATATGCTCTACAGCCTCTTTTTCTGAATTGGAAGTATCTTTTTGTAAAGTATTATATATAATAGAATAATCTGCATTATTTGACTCATCGTCTTTCGCTAAGATAATAGACTTAACGCCAGCTTCGATAATCAAATCAATGTGATCTTCTTCTAGAACAGTTTCACGTTCAAGGATAATTTCGTTACGGTCGATAGATACTACTTCACCAGTATCCTCATCCACAAAATCTTCTACCCATTTTTTTAATACCCTAGCCGCAAGACGACGGCCAACATATTTCTTAAGACCAGATTTACTAACTTTTACTTCATCAGCTAGGTCAAACAATTCTAAGATATCTTTATCTGAATCGTAACCGATCGCACGCAATAAGGTAGTAACTGGGAATTTCTTTTTACGGTCGATATAAGCATACATGACGTTGTTTACGTCTGTAGCGAATTCGATCCAAGACCCTTTGAAAGGAATTACCCTTGCAGAATAAAGTTTAGTACCATTTGTGTGTCTACTTTGACCAAAGAAAACGCCCGGTGAACGGTGTAATTGCGATACGATGACACGCTCTGCACCATTTACCACGAAAGTACCTTTAGGAGTCATATAAGGGATAGTCCCTAAATATACATCCTGAACAATAGTTTCGAAATCTTCGTGTTCTTCATCATTACAAGATAACTTTAACTTAGCCTTTAGAGGAACGCTATAAGTCAAGCCGCGTTCGATACACTCTTGGATATCATAACGTGGTGGATCAATGAAATAATCCAAAAACTCTAGCACAAAAATGTTTCTTGAATCAGAAATAGGGAAGTTTTCCGAGAATACCTTGAACAGCCCTTCCTGATGGCGGTTGTCAGAAGTAGTTTCTAGTTGAAAAAACTCCTTGAAAGATTCCAATTGCACATCTAAGAAATCTGGATATTCCAATACTTTCTTACTTGTTGCAAAGTTTATTCTTTCTTGTTGAATATTATTGTTTGCCAAGGGAATATGAATTTTAGTTTTAAAAAAACTGCGCTTACATGCATGCTGTAAACCACATGTCCACTGTGCCCAGCATATACACAGCATAGTGGCGTATTGATATAAATAGGAATAGACTCTGACGAAAAATCGTCAGAGTCTAAACCTTTTCGGGCTAATTAGTTGAGATTATTTAATCTCAACAACAGCACCAGCTTCTTCTAATTGTTTTTTCAAAGCTTCTGCTTCGTCTTTAGATACACCAGCTTTCAATTCTTTAGGTGCTCCGTCAACTAAATCTTTAGCTTCTTTCAAGCCTAATCCAGCTAAATCTTTAACCAATTTAACTACAGCTAATTTTTGACCACCAGCTTCTTTCAAGATAACGTCAAATGAAGTTTTCTCTTCTGCAGCAGCAGCACCACCTTCAGCTGGAGCAGCAGCTACAGCAACAGCAGCAGCAGCAGGCTCGATGCCATACTCGTCTTTTAAGATATCAGCTAATTCTTTAACTTCTTTTACTGTTAAGTTAACTAACTGTTCAGCAAGTTGTTTTAAATCTGCCATTTTATTTTGAATTTTTGAATGTACTTTGTAAAAATTGTTAATTAAATTGTAACGAATAATTCTGTTCTAGAGGATTCGTTAACCTCTTTCTTCTAAAGCTTTTACTAAACCTGCAACAGTATTTCCTCCTGATTGAAGAGCCGAAATAACATTTTTCGCAGGTGACTGCAATGCCGCGATAACGTCAGCAATAAGTTCGTTTTTAGATTTAAGATTAACTAATGCAGTTAATTGATTATCTCCTACGAATGCTGTTGCCTCAATGAAAGCCGCCTTTAACAACGGTTTCTCACCTGTCTTGCGCAATTCTTTGATCAATTTAGCAGGTGCATTAGCGACTTCTGAAAACATCATTGTAGACGCACCTTTAAGCGTTCCAAAAATATCTTCTTCTTCAACACCAGCTTCGATCAATGCTTTCTTAATTAAAGTGTTTTTAACAGCTTTAATTTCGATACCTTGCTCAAAACATTTACGACGAATGTTATTCACTTTTTCAACTGACAACTCAGCAGTATCGGCAATATAGAAGTTACCGTAAGATTTAATCTGTTCGGCCAAAGCTTGAACAATTTCTTGTTTTTCTTCTTTTCTCATGATTAAATACCTGCTACTGATTTAGTCTCAATATGAATACCAGGACTCATAGTTGAGGAAATGTGAATACTTTTAAAGTAAGTTCCTTTAGCTGCAGATGGTTTCAAACGTGCTAGAGTTTGTAATACCTCTAATGCGTTATCATATATTTTATCTGCATCGAACGACGCTTTACCAATAGAAGTATGGATGATACCGGTTTTGTCAACTTTGAAATCGATCTTACCACCTTTTACATCTGTTACAGCTTTACCAACTTCTGTTGTAACTGTACCAGTTTTAGGGTTAGGCATCAAGTTTCTTGGACCTAAAATACGACCCAATTTACCAACTTTAGCCATAACACTAGGCATAGTAATAATGATATCAACGTCAGTCCAACCACCTTCAATTTTGCTGATGTAATCATCTAAACCTACGTAGTCTGCACCTGCCGCTTTAGCTTCTTCTTCCTTATCAGGAGTACACAAAACTAAAACGCGAACAGTTTTACCAGTACCGTGAGGTAATGTTGCAATACCACGCACCATTTGATTTGCTTTACGAGGATCTACGCCCAAACGAACGTCGATATCCACAGAAGCATCAAATTTGGTCAATGAGATTTCTTTAACTAAAGCCGAAGCTTCTTTTAAAGAGTATGCTTTACCAGCTTCAATTTTGGATAGTGCCGCTTTTTGATTTTTTGTTAATCTAGCCACTTTTCTTAAATTGATTTCTTAATTAATTGTTCCAAGGAGCATTACCGGATACAGTAATACCCATACTACGTGCTGTACCAGCTACCATTCTCATAGCAGCCTCTACAGTAAATGCATTTAAATCAGGCATTTTATCTTTAGCGATTGTCTCAACTTGTTCCCAAGTAATAGCCGCAACCTTCTTACGGTTAGGCTCGCCAGATCCACTTTTTAATTTAGCAGCGTCTTTCAACTGAACTGCTACCGGTGGAGTCTTGATGATAAAATCAAATGACTTATCCGCGTAAACTGTAATGACAACAGGCAATACTTGACCTGGTTTGTCTTGCGTACGAGCGTTGAACTGCTTACAGAAATCCATGATATTCACACCTTTAGCACCTAATGCAGGTCCTACTGGAGGTGAAGGATTCGCAGCTCCGCCCTTAACTTGTAATTTTACTAACGCACTGACTTCTTTTGCCATTTTGTTTTGAATTTAATTTTGTTAAATGTCTGTTAGTAAGTTGGAAGCAAATAACGTAACATTCATCGATCAGGACGTAACACCCCAACCGAGGTGCAAAGTTAATAAGAAGATTTGAATCCTGCAAGTATATAACTTTTAATTTTTCAGGAATTTATGATTTTTTTACAGATATTTCAACATATAAAGCCATCCTCAATCAAGAGAATGGCTTTATATAAATAAACTAACAATTAACGACCTACTTCCGCAGCCTGCACTTCCCGATCAGCCATCCTACCGCGTAGCTGGCCACAGTCCCCAACACCGCCGACAGCATTGTCTGAAAAAGATCGCCCAGGGAGAAACTAGCCCAGATAGAGACCAGCGTACCGCCGAAGGTTCCAAAACGAATATCATTTAGCCGCATCCGGACCTCCTTTTTCTAATTCATCAGTGGAGTCTTCTGTCTCCGCATTATCCTTCTCAAGTACTGTTTCCATGATTCCCAGCCCCAAGGCGACATATCTGACGACTGCCAGCACTTTTCCCGGCAATTTGACAGGGGCCATCAGAATCATCTGCAAGGCCCGATTTATTTTATTTACTATTGTTTTCATGTGATTACATTTACGATAAACACTGTTCTTCAAACGTCGGCCCCGAGACAATCTCCACAGTTACTTTTTCGCCATTATCCCAAGCCTTGCACATAAGCACATAGAGCTGCAGATACGTCCTGGTCGATCCATACACCGCATAATCCCCATCCTTCATTTTCCAGTAATCCCCCACCAGCACACATCCGGCGGTATCACTGAAATAGTTACCGATATGGATATAGACGTATTCAAAATTTGGCACCTGCATCATTTGGGCCATACCGCGATGAAGCCCCGGATAAAGGCGAGAGTACCTTGCATGCATACCACCTGCTTTGCGTAGTTGCACGTTATATTGTCCGGCAGGTATGGCCGTACTCCCCGGTATCTTTTCGTCACGTACCGAATCTTCTAGCGCGAGACAGAAATACTTCCCATCGACGTAGACTTTGGAGAGCGTAGCATGCTCGCTACGCTTCTCCCTTTTAATGGTGATAATCATCTGAACTCCGCTATCGAACCAATATAGTTTCTGTTTGGCTCCAGTCGCCCGCTCCCTTGCTATTCACTGCACGGACTTTAAATTCATACAGCTGAGCCACTTCCAACGGCGCTATGATATTACCGCGTGAGGAGGTTGTCGTCAGGCGGTCACTCCACTCCGCTTCGGGCGTTTCCACTTTCCGATAGCAGTACTCATATAACTTTGCCGCTCTGCCCTGGGATTCAAAATCCAGCCTCAGCTGTCCCGATTGCCTTCCATCAGAGACTTTCACGCCCTGGACCTGAGCCGGGATTATACTGCCGACAGCTGGTGCACTCGTCGGAAAGCCTGAACTCAATAAGGTGGAGAGATGCCCCTTTGCTACGCTATTGACATAATAAGCCAGTTGCTGCAAAGCTTCGGCCAGCGGCTCTTTGCTTTCATCCTTACGTGCGGTATCCTCCGGCGATCCTCGTTTGCGGGCTATTGCCAGTTTGACCGAAAAGTCTTCAAGCAGGGTTTTGATATCATCCAGTGCGGGGCTAGGTGTTGTAAAATTACTGTTGCCAGTCATCGCATTGATGACCGTATTTCCTAAAATCATCAGTTCATCATCTTTCATTTTGACAAAACCGATCAGTGCTTTTGTTTTAGCCATTTTTTTCTGTTTAAATTTTTAAAAACATGTCCTTTACCTCGCGAGTTGATTGAACGATACAAACATACTTTAGCAGCTAAGGCGAATGCAAATAATGACGCTATTTGACGTAAAATGACTCGAAATGACGGGAATACCTGTCAGAAACATCACTCAAAAAGTTTATTTTCCGGATACAAAGTCCCAAAAACCGGATCACTCTCGTTAGAGACTGATGTATTTTTCTTAACTATCCGATACGGTTTGCAACAGACTTAATACAGGTTATGAAAAACCCGATACAGTTTATCACACCCCCAATACAGTTTGCGATAAATCAGATAACGTAAACGACAAACCTGATACAGTTTATGTCAAACCGGATACGATTTATGACAAACCCAACACCGTCCGCGATAAACCAGACAACGTAAACGGCCAACTAGACAAGGTAAACGATAAACCCGATACGGTTTACACCGAACCGGATACCGGTTGTTACCCACCTGATACCGAAAATTGACAGGATCCCCCTATTGACCATGCCTGTACTTCTTGTTGCGTCTCAGCGCCTCGCTGATATCGACATCTGTATAGTAATGTTTCCTTCCAGCTCGCTGGGATTAAGGAGCTGATCAGCGACGTAACATTCATAGTTTTTTTTGCTGATTTTCAATTTTTCCATGATAACGATTTTGTCCAGAATTTCCGATGCAGTCTTGGTTTCGATCTCTTTTAGCAGGTCAATGGATTGCTGCATCAGTAGGTTAGACTTTTTGTTGAGCAACACGGATTTCGTACAGAAAAGTGAGAATCTCTGTCAATGCATGCGCAATTCCTTCAATTGAATGGGATAATTGATTAAGCCATTGCATAATGTAAGTTAATTACGATACAGAGACCGGCTCCCCTTTATATTAGGTTATAATCTATAGACTAAATATGTAATATAAGTTAACAAACAATCTGGATAGGATCAGGTAATAATCGATGAAATGGACTGCTTTTGGGACGAAAATAAATATCGGTACAAACCTTTAAATCCAAGTGAGTCTATCTTTTTGCACATGTATTATTGATACGGCATCCCAGATATTTGATAGCAGGGAATGGTAATGGAATTGAAGAGAGAATTGAGAGAGAATTCAAGTATCGCTTGACGTTATGATACAAGTGCGTGCAGATTTAGCGAAAAGAGAGAAGTAATCTTTTGTATTCAATAGTATCAATGGAACTAGCGTCTTTCGTAGTGTAAGGAACACAACATTCTTCTTGTACAGGGTGATGAAATTGTATGCTTAAGAATGATTTCCCCAAAACTTTCGGTATGATACCATTTTCTTTACAAAGGACGATACGGATGAAGTAGTCATCAGTCCACGATAACATAGAAGAGGAAAAAACAAAAAAAGCCTTACATTTTCATGTAAAGCTTTTCTCTATCGTTAATTACTAATCTTACTCTTTTTCTACTTGCATGTAGTTCAATTCAAGTGGAGTCTTACGACCGAAGACCTTCACCATGACGATCAATTTCTTCTTATCTTCATGAACCTCTTCTATTTCACCTGTAAAACCGTTAAAAGGACCATCGTTTACTTTTACAGTTTCACCAACGTAGTAAGGAACATTAATGGTTTCACCTTGCTCAGCCATTTCATCAACCTTACCTAAGATACGGTTAACCTCTGCTTGGCGTAAAGGGACAGCGTTTCCAGCTTTATCTCCCAAGAAACCAATTACGCTATTGATATTCTTAATGATGTGCTCCAACTCTCCATCCAATGCGGCTTCTAACAAAACGTATCCAGGGTAGTAGTTACGTTCTTTAGCGACCTTCTTACCATCGCGCATCAAGTAATATTTTTCCATTGGAATCAACACTTGAGGAATCAAGTGTTCAATACCTAAACGACTAACCTCGGCATCAATATATTGCTTTACTTTCTTCTCTTTCCCACTTACAGCACGAACTACGTACCATTTTAAACCTTGATCTGCCATAAATAAATACTATTGAAAATTAAGAAGCAATACCGTACAAGAACTCTAACCCTACACTTGAAGCCTTATCCATTACAAAGACTACCAATGCAATAAGAAGAGATGCAACAAGCACAATAACAGCTGAACTTTGCAACTGAGACCATGTAGGCCAAGTCACTTTCTCAGTGATCTCTACATAAGAGTCTTTAAAAAAATCAAGTACTTTTGCCATTTTAGTTTATCTGTTTTTATAAGCACGGGCACCAGGACTCGAACCCAGACCAAAGGTTTTGGAGACCTTCGTTCTACCTTTAAACTATGCCCGTGTATTTCTTATTTTGTGATGCAAATATAGTGTTTTAAACCACTTTCTGCAAATCTTTTTTAACTTTTTTTTATTTTAATCCGATAAATCGCTTATCGAAAAAATAAGCTAATCAACCTCAGTCGATTAGCTTATTTTATCTTTTTCTAGATCTTTACAGACTAGATGATTTCAGTTACCTGACCAGCACCTACTGTACGACCACCCTCACGGATAGCGAAACGTAGACCTTTTTCCATTGCAATAGCAGAAATTAATTTCACGCTGATTGTAACGTTATCACCTGGCATAACCATTTCAGTACCTTCTGGTAAAGAGATCTCTCCAGTTACGTCAGTTGTACGGAAATAGAATTGAGGACGGTATTTGTTGAAGAATGGAGTGTGACGACCACCTTCAGCTTTTGACAATACGTAAACCTCAGCTTTGAAATGATCGTGAGGAGTTACTGAACCTGGTTTACAGATAACCATACCGCGTTTGATATCAGTTTTCTCAATACCACGTAACAATAAACCTACGTTATCACCAGCCTCACCGTAATCTAAGATTTTACGGAACATCTCAACACCTGTTACTGTAGATTTCAAGTTCTCAGCACCCATACCTAAGATCTCAACTGGATCACCAGAGTTGATTACACCTCTTTCGATACGACCTGTAGCAACTGTACCACGACCTGTGATCGAGAATACGTCTTCTACTGGCATCAAGAAAGGCAACTCAGTTAAACGTGGAGGAATTGGAATGTAGTTATCAACAGCATCCATTAATTCCATGATTTTCTCAACCCACTCAGGCTCACCATTCAATGCACCTAAAGCAGATCCTTTGATTACAGGGATATCATCACCTGGGAATTCGTAGAATGACAATAACTCACGAACTTCCATTTCTACTAAGTCTAACAACTCAGAGTCATCAACTAAGTCAGTTTTGTTCATGAATACTACTAACGCAGGAACACCTACCTGACGAGCCAACAAGATGTGCTCACGAGTTTGAGGCATAGGACCATCAGTCGCAGCAACTACGATGATAGCACCGTCCATTTGAGCAGCACCAGTTACCATGTTCTTAACGTAGTCAGCGTGACCTGGACAGTCAACGTGTGCATAGTGACGGTTAGCTGTAGAATATTCTACGTGTGCAGTATTGATTGTGATACCACGCTCTTTTTCTTCAGGAGCAGAGTCAATTGAATCAAATGAACGAGCTTCTGACAAACCTTTATCAGCCAATACTTTAGTGATAGCAGCTGTAGTTGTAGTTTTACCGTGGTCAACGTGACCGATAGTACCAATGTTTAAGTGTGGTTTACTACGGTCAAATTTCTCTTTTGCCATGTTTATGCGAATTAGTAATTATAAATTATTTCTATTTGTTATATACTCTTGCTTAACTTTTACACAAGTACGAGCCAAAGATGGGATTTGAACCCACGACCTCTTCCTTACCAAGGAAGTGCTCTACCCCTGAGCTACTTCGGCTTACTAAAAAACCTTATTTACGTATTAATGCCCCCACCTTTAGATACATTATTATCAAAGAAGATAGAGACTAAATTTAATACTTGAAAAATTTGAGCGGAAGACGAGGTTCGAACTCGCGACCTATAGCTTGGAAGGCTATCGCTCTACCAACTGAGCTACTTCCGCTTAATAATTAGAAACTAGAGTAAATCTAAACTCCAATTAAAAAAAAGTGTGGAGGGAGAAGGATTCGAACCTTCGAAGCCGAAGCAACGGATTTACAGTCCGTCCCATTTGACCGCTCTGGAACCCCTCCAGACCTGTAACTTTCGTTACATTTAGAGCCTCTTATCGGAATCGAACCAATGACCTACTGATTACAAGTCAGTTGCTCTACCAGCTGAGCTAAAGAGGCTTCTAATATTTTTTTTAAATAACTTACGTTCTATCAACGCTAATCAGATATATTCATCTTTTCAGCGAGTGCAAATATCGAATTTACTTTTGATTATTGCAAGTTTATTTTTTACTTTTTTTTTTCATTTAAAGAACTAAGCAAACTTCGTTTTTAAGAACCGTTGTTCCCTTGTTTGCTGATGCAAAGATAGACACAAAACTCACTTTACAAAAATATTTGTCAAAAAAAAACAACACTTTTTGTCAATTATACTGATATGCAGCACAATAATTTTTAATTGTTTATTTACCTATTTTGGTTATTTGCCTAATGTACTATCTTTGGGCATGCAAATTTTATCGCAATCACTTTCAAAACTTACCCGGTATACAACGCTCTGTGCTTTGTTTATAGCCGGAACAGGCGATTTGAAAGCTCAAAATATTATTCAAAAATTGAGTAAAAAATTCCTTTCTGCCGAAAAGGACTCTACCCGTTCAGGCAGTTTTATGGTTTTACCCGCTGTCGGTTACGCACAAGAAACAGGAGTAGAATATGGATTAGCCAGCTCATATAATTTTTACCTGGACAAGTCAGATCCCCATATCCGTACCTCCACGATGACATTAATGGGAACCTTTACATCCAAACATCAGTCAAATTTTAAATTTCAAACTGATCTTTGGACAAAAAATAACGACTACCATTTCGTCAGTGAAATCCGTTATCGCAACTGGCCTTTTAATTATTATGGCATTGGTATGGATACCTGGAAGACCGATGAAGAACGCGTTGACCAAAAGCTATTTCGTGTAAAATTGGAAGCGGAGAAAAAAATCGGCAACAATCTGTATTCCGGAATCAATATACAGTACGATAATTTTTCGATCCGTAGCGATAGTAGCGACCATATATTTAACCAATCTAATCTCATTGGAAAAGAGGGTGGGCAACAATTGCTGCTCGGCGTATCTCAGTTATTTGACAACCGAGACAATGTTTCCTATAGTACACGTGGTTATTATGCCAAATTACGACTGGCCTATGCACCGAAATTATGGACCAGAGAAGACTTTAATGGAGCAAATCTAGACCTAGACCTTCGCGGATTTATTCCATTACATCAGAAGGTCACATTGGCCCTTCAGGGGATCTTTCGTTCGACATTCGGAAAAACAATTCCGTTCTATAATTACCGTGAACTAGGTGGTGATATGATGATGCGCGGGTATTACCTCGGCCGTTATCGTGACAAGAACTACCTCGCTTCGCAAGCCGAATTACGTTATCGTTTTCATCCTCGTTTTGGCATTGTCGGTTTTTCGGGAATTGGATCAACCTTTTCAAAAGAAAATAGCAGTAGGTATGTGCCAAGTTATGGCGGCGGACTACGCTACTTCTTTAGTTTAGAGCACAATAGTAGTATTCGGTTTGATTATTCTTATGGTGAACAAAGGGCCGGTGAAAAACGTCAATCGGGCTTCTACCTATCTTTAAGTGAAGCTTTTTAAAAAAACCTTCATGCGTTCATAGCTGTATCTGCCTGTGAACGCATGAAGGTTCTTACTGGTCTATAAACCGAGCATAGCGAGTTCATTGATAGCTTTCAATATCCTAATTAAACATTCATTAAAGACTTTATGAAGGACAGCGAAAATGCTAAAACCTAATCAGAAAATTTTCTTTACGTTGTCCGGTCCTAAAAAAGACCAAGCCAATTCGATACAAATCTACGGTGACAACTACGCGACCATCATCCTTTAGCTTGTTCCAATAGTCTTCACGTTCTGCTGACAAATACGGTTCGTTCACTATCAGCATATCCCGGTCATTGATAGAAGTAAGCAAATTCAAGTCAAGATTCATCTGATCTACATAATAGATCTTCCGAAAAGAATAACTCCCGACCCTATGTTTAAATAGAGTCTCATAACTCGCTAGGGACTTTTCGGTCAAAAACACAAACTGATCATAAGCAAAAACCTTTAATAGACGATCGACCAGCAGATATTTTTTTTCCTCTGCCTTTCCCGTTGCCCTGATGTCGTGAGGCAAGTTTAAGATCGTATCAGGATCATCTTTCTGATAAATTACTTCATCGACCAATTTATAAACAAAGGGAGAATGTGTCCCATGCCGGCTATGGGAGATGAAATAATGGCGCCAATACTTCAGGTGGTAATTCATTTTGCTGCAAACTTCGAAAAATTTACCTTGATATACAATTAAATTCTCGCTCTGTAATGGTATATTTAATCATCTACAACTCTATAAAATCATTTCACACAGAATCCAGAATAGTTGACCTTAGTTTTACACACCGCAATACCACTTTTACTAATTATTTCACATGGAACATTCAAGCACAAAGACATGAACAAGTCATTTAAACCCTATTCGGGATACAGAGAGGACTTATGAATAAAATACATTGTATCTGGGATGATATTTTAAAATTGAAGTATAAAAGCACTACCTTCTCCCTCAATACTATTGAGAAAGATTGTACCCTTATGCAGCAACATAATTTGCTTGCTCAGGGTCAGGCCAACCCCTGTTCCCGTTTTCTTTGTTGTAAAAAAAGGTGTAAATATCTGTTCCTGGAGATCAGCGGGAATCCCGGAACCATTATCTTCGATACGAATTTGCACGCTTCCGTCAATTTCCAGTGCAGACAAACTAATATAAGCCGCCTCCCTGGTCTTTACTGCATCAATCGCATTTAGCATCAGATTGATAATAACTTGTTCGATCAAGTTGACATCAGCATACAGTATCAACCGGGTATTCTTTAAGATGATATCAACATCAATATTTTTCTGAATTAGTGTCGGCTCGAGCAACTGATAGATATGTTCAAATAATTGGGAAACCTGAATCGGAGCCACCTGTGGCTGATCCACCTTGTTGATCATGCGGTAGCTTTTTGCAAAATGTAAAAGCCCCTCACTTCGACGTTTGATGGTGGATATACCTGTTTTTAAATCATCGATGTCCTCATGTCCCCTGAAATGATCCAAACGTCCGTTAAGTGTTTCGGCCAACGAACTGATCGGCGCGATAGAATTCATGATCTCGTGCGTAAGTACACGCAATAATTTATGCCAGGCTTTTGTCTCAGTCTCGTCAATAGCTTCGTTAATATTTTGATAAACGACAATGCGAAATATAGCATCTTGTGTTTCAAAACTAGAACTCTGAATCAACAATTTTATCTTTCCTTTACTTGACTGAATAGACTCCATTTGTTGCCGCCCATTATCCAGTAACATGGTCTTTTCATAAAGGTCAGGATTTTTCTTTTTCAGTCCAGCAATATTCCCTAGGTGTGGTAGATGAAAAAGCTGTTTGAAGGCATCATTCACCCACATTACTTTTCCCGTGTCCATTTCATAGAAGATAATAGCCGAGTTAAGCATATTGATGACACGATCAAGGTACTGGTGCTGTATCTCCTGTTTAATATTAATTTCCTTATACGTTTCGTTAATTTGATTAAAAGCGAGGAAAAGCTGTCCCTCAACCGATTTTGGGTTTTTCACCAAAAAACGTCGTGTGAAATCTCGATATTTAACTGCCTCAGCAAATTCCACAAGCTGTCTTTCCAAAAAATTATACTGGGCATATAAATTAAAGCCAAGATAGAGCATAATACAAAAGATCAAAGACGCCTGTACATACTCACACTTCATCAATAGGTAGGCGCCGACAACCGCAGCTACCAACAGCAAAATAATCTTAATTACATTTAAAATCTTTCCATGTCTCATAGACTAGATATCGTATTTCTCCAAACGCCTATAGAGTGCCGCACGAGTAAGCCCCAATTCCTTTGCTGCCTTACTGATATTTCCATTATAACGTTCTATGGCCGACTTAATGGCTTTTCGCTCCAGCTCTTCTAGATTTTGACTACTAGGAACTGATTCAACAACGACCTGTTCAGCTTGCTGCTCAATAGGAGAGAAAAACAGATCATTTCCAGCAATACTTACTTGATCGGCCATGATAACAGCCCGTTCGATACTGTATTGCAACTCACGCACATTTCCAGGAAAGTGGTAAGCAAAGAGCTTTTTTATGGCATCCGGTTCAAATCCTTCTATCCGTTTATTGTACTTCTTCGCATAGATATCCAGAAAATGTGCCGCCAATAGTCTAATATCTTCTCCCCTATCCCGTAAAGGAGGAACTTGAATTTCCACGGTATTGATCCGATAAATCAAATCCTTTCGAAAACGGCTTTCGTCGGCCAAGTGTTTAAGGGATACATTGGTTGCGGAGATTAGGCGTATATCCACAGGGATAGGTTGATAAGAACCCAACGGCGTAACTTGTCGATTTTGCAGCACAGTCAATAGTTTGGCCTGTTGCTGTAACGAGATATTTCCGATTTCATCCAGAAACAACGTTCCACCATTTGCCGCTTCAAAACGTCCCTGACGGTCTTCCCGCGCATCTGTGAATGCCCCTTTTTTATAGCCGAAAAGTTCACTTTCAAACAATGTCTCTGTCAACGCACCTACGTCAACTTTCACATAGACCTGATCCGAGCGCAACGAGCGCCGTTGAATAGCTTGTGCAATCAAATCCTTACCTGTACCATTTTCACCCAAAATCAAGATATTAGCATCCGTTGGTGCTATCTTCTCAAGCTTATATTGCAGTTCGTCCATGACAACTGAGTTACCGATCAGATCCGGACTATTACTGGAACGTAACAGCGAACTCTTATTTTTCTTTTCTCTATTTTTTGATTCTGCAAGCGTGCTTTCAATTGTTGCCAGCAACTGTTCGTTTTCCCAAGGCTTGACCACAAAATCAGCGGCACCCTGTTTCAGCGATTTTACAGCCAGATCCACAGCCCCATAGGCTGTGATCATAATCACATGAACCTGTGGAAATTTTTCCTTGATCCGCGACAACCAATATAAACCCTCATTTCCGGTATTGATTGTGCTTTTGAAATTCATATCCAGAAGCACAAGGTCATAAGGCATTTTCTCCAAATGCCCAATTAGGTTCTCTGGATTAGATTCGACTTGAACATGGCTGACTTTAGGTTTTAGCAAGATCCGTGCTGCCGTAAGTAAATCTTGGTCATCGTCGACAACTAAAATAGATGCTTTTTTCATATTCCCTGGCTTCATTCAGACACTAAGATAACTATAAATTTAACGAGCCAGCGTAATAATCATTGATATATTTTTGTAGCAGCCACTCATACTGCTTGACAACCAATTGAATCTGGCTATTATCATATTTTGTCTTTGCAGTTAAAAATATGACTGAATTACTATTTCCCAGTTCAAAGACAACCTTAGCGATACGAAATGATTCAGCATAATTTGTATTTTGCTCATGCAATTGCGTGATCGTATTGCTAGCATTTTTCAGGTTAAAAACCGCATTTGCAGTCTCGGCCCTTAAATTATTCAGCGCAATCTCGCGTTGAAATTTACTTGATTCCAAATCTAGTTTAGCCAGTTTAACATCATTCTTAACCTTAAATCTATTAAAAACAGGTATTGAAAGATTTAATGATACAGACTTCCCAAGATTATTTTTCATCTGATACCAATAACCTCCAGTCGTTACATTTTTAGAATAATTCGAACTCAACCCACCATTTAAAGATAAAGAAGGCCAATAGGATGATTGTGCTATTTTGATATTCTTTTCGGCCGCCTTAATCCTCCATTCCAGTGCCGGGATATCTGGAAGGCTCTCCGTCGCCAATTTATAAAGTGCTGTAGCGTCCAATTTTTGTGCATCAGTCTTTAATTCCAATGCTTGTAAATCGCCCAATTGTGCCTCGTCTACATTTAAAAACCCGGCCAACTTCACACGGTTCGTATAAAGTCGCTGTTTATTGCTTTCGATCATATTGATATCGTTAGCAAGTTGCCCTTTCAGATCAAAATAATCACCGGGATTAATTGCCCCTTCTTTTTGCATCGATTCTGCACGACGCACCTGCTCACGTGTGACCTCTGTCTGCATCTCCGATTGCTTCAACACATCTTGTGCTGTTAATACTTGAATATAAGCCGTAATAACATCCAGTTTCAACGCGTTGACCTGCGAATCAAATTCAAGCTTTCCAGCCGTCTTCGCATCTGCCCGCATCCGAATATCATTCAATATGCGAAATCCATTAAAAACGGGTACACTAGCATCCAACCCAAAATTTCCAGATGAGTTATTTCTAGTAATATACTGATTTGTCGCGTTATCAACCGAACGTCCTGAAGTAAGGCTATGGCCTAAACGTCCATTTAAATCAGGCAATCGATTCGATTTGGCTTGCGAAAGATTCACCTCCGCACGTCTAACAGCTAATTCATTTTGTAATAAGGTAGGATTGGCTTTTATCGCCAATTGGATACATTCGGCTAGGCTGCGTTTTGTATCCTGCTTATCTCCGTTAGTGGCAGTTTCTACTTTTACAACGTCCTTCTCCCCTGTTTCTTGCTCAACCTGCTGTGCGTCAACTTTCATGTAAGTCAGCAAAAAACATAATGTACTATATATATAGATTCTCTTCATATCCACTTTTTGTTTTCCAAGCAGACCATCCCCATGCCAAACAATAAAATTTCTGATTATCAACAAGATGCACAAAACCACAAACAATCAATGTCCAAGTTCGTACAATCAACTGTCCGATATTGAACACCCACACAATCTTATTAAAATACAATAAAAATAAACAGCGAAAAACACAGATAAGACCAGGGTTGTACGCCATCGTACATGAAGTGTCCGCTATCGAACACCGAACAGTGGTACACACAAAATAAACAACTAAAAATCAATACGTTAAATTATTGGCACAGCTTTCATAGTTACATAGCAAATTGATATTAAATTATGGACAGACCTTTAGAAAAGAAGAAGTGGAATAGCAAACGCATTATGACCATTGTAGGGATTGCTGGCATCGTTGGATTAATCGGCGCGAGCTTTTACTTTACCTCGGGCAAAAGCAAGCTAAATGTAGAAGCGGACCGTATCTCTATTGTCGAAATAAAAAATGGTAACTTTCAGGAATTCATTCCAATCAATGGTACAGTGCTTCCGATCAGCAGCATCTATCTCGATGCTTCTGTAGGTGGTCGTGTGGAGGAAAAATTTGTTGAAGATGGTACTGTCTTAAAAAAAGGTGATCCGATTATGCGTCTATCCAATACAGATCAGGAGCTCACATTAGTTCAACAGGAAACTCAAGTACTGAACCTTTTGACACAGTCGCAAATCGCGCAGACCAATGCACAACAAGCATCTATTAACAACCGTAACCAGATGGCAGATGTCGAACAGGCTTTTAGAGAAGCGGAGCGGATCTATCGTTTAAATCAGAAATTGCTTAACGAAAAAGCCATTGGATCACAGGAATTTGAAAAATCAAAAAATGAATATAATTACCAAAAGGAACGAGTCAATCTAACGAAACAGATCCTAAAACAAGACGAAATATCCAACGCTCAGAAAACCAATCAGGACAAACAGACTTACCAACGTACACAAAGTGCATTGGAATTAATGAAACGGAAAATCGGTGACCTCATTGTGCGGTCACCTGTAGATGGTCAGTTAACAGCCTTTGATGCCGAAATTGGACAGAACAAAAATGCGGGCGAACGCTTGGGACAGATCGACGTATTGACTGGATTTAAAGTGCGTGCTGATATTGATGAGCATTATATTAACCGTATTTTCCCAGATCTACAGGGCGAGTTTTCCATTGGTGACAAAACCTACAAGCTTCGTATTAAAAAGGTATACACACAGGTAACGAACGGCCGCTTCCAAGTTGATATGGAATTTATCAATGAAGTACCCAAAGGAATCCGCCGCGGACAAACGTTACAGATACGTCTCGCCTTAAGTGATGAAACAAAAGCATTATTATTAGCTAAAGGCGGTTTCTATCAGCAGACTGGCGGCAACTGGATCTTCAAGCTCGATAAGAATGGAAATACAGCCTATCGTATCGACATTCAACTGGGGAGACAGAACCCTGAATATTATGAAGTTATCAAAGGGTTACAACCCGGAGACAAGGTAGTCGTATCAAGCTACGAAACATATGATAAAGTACAGGAATTAAGTATTAAAAGGTAAGTTTAAATTGACAAAATAAAGCCAGCGGGGTACCACTGGCTTATTTAAGCAAAATCCGAATAAGCAACACCAATTACACAATACCACAATGATAAAGAACTTTATAAAAACAGCCTTTCGAAACCTTTGGAAAACCAAAGGTTACAGCTTTCTCAATATTTTTGGGTTAGCGATTGGCATTGCAGCGGCAGCGTTGATCTTTTTATGGGTAGAAAATCAGTTAAGTTATAACGATAACTTCCCCAACAAAAAGGATATCTACATCGTCAAGTCAAAACAGACCTATGATGGTGCAACCTTTGTGTTCGAATCAACCCCCGGTCCCCTGGCACAAAATATAGCGAAAGAGATTCCAGGCATTAAACATGCCGTACGTATGACATGGAATAGCCCAATGTTATTCTCTGTTGGTGACAACAATTTATTTCAAAATGGGCTATATGCTGATGCGACCGTTGCGGACGTGCTTTCCCTTGAATTTATGGAGGGAGATCGTAAGACCGCGTTTGACAAAGTAGATAACATCATTTTATCAGAATCTGGTGCGAAAAAATTATTTGGTAACCAACCAGCTCTAGGCAAAACAGTGAAGACCAATAACAAGGACCTTTACATCGTTTCAGCCATTACAAAAGACCTCCCTAAAAATAGTAGTTATGAATTTCAATGGTTAATTCCCTTCAAAAAATTTGAGTCTACCCAAGACTGGCTGACCAGATGGGACAATAATGGTATCCAGACTTTAATTCAGGTTGAAGAAAATGCAAATGTTGATCGTATCAACAAACAGCTAATGAACTACGTCAAAAACAGAACCAATGGAGAGGTTACTTTTTCACAAAACTTCCTATATCCAATGGAAAGATGGATTACGTATAACCGTTTTGACAACAGTGGAAATGAGATAGAAGGAAGCTTAAAAAATATTCGTCTATTCACCATTATTGCGTGGATCGTTTTGCTGATTGCCTGTATCAATTTTATGAATCTCGCTACCGCCAGATCCGAAAAAAGAGCAAAAGAAGTCGGTATGCGCAAAGTTGTCGGCGCAAGTCGTCAATCGTTGATCGGTCAATTTCTCGCAGAATCATTGGTCCTAGCCTCTATCTCCTCTTTAGTCGCTATTTTATTGGTTTATATCTGTATTCGGCCATTTAATACCATGATTGGCCAAGACCTTCAGGTCGATTTATTAAAACCGATGCATCTTGCCTTTGTCATCACAATTACTTTAATATGCGGACTATTTGCAGGAAGCTATCCCGCATTCTTTCTGTCCGCTTTTAAACCACTATCTACGATCAAAGGAGCAAAGCAGAAAGCCGGGACCGGAAGTCTTATCCGCAAGGGATTAGTTGTGCTACAGTATACCGCATCAGTTGTACTGATCATTTGTACGATTATCATTTATCAGCAAATACAACACAACAAAAATAAAGACCTGGGTTTTGACAAGAGCCAGGTACTGACCACCGCATTGCAAGGGGACATGGCCAAACATCTTCCCCTGATCAAAAACCAGCTCATCGCAACTGGATTAGTGGAGCAGGTCGGTGTCAGTGATGTGAGTATTCTCAACATTTACAATAACACCTCTGGCTTCAATTGGGAAGGAAAAGATCCCAACAAGAGTATTCTGATCGGAATGTTTCGCGCAGATGAAGGATTAGTACCCGCATTAGATCTTAAAATGTTTGATGGAAGAAACTTCCACGCCAACTTACTAGGTGACAGCACTTCGGTTCTTATTAATGAAACCCTGGCTAAATTAATCCGCAAAGATGGTCATGTAGTGGGTAGTATCCTTAATTACGGCGAAGAAAATTATACTATTGCCGGAGTCGTCAAAAACTTTGTTTATAACAACGTGTATGCCGATCCAGATCCGATGTTATTTATTCCGCTAGTCAGAGAGAGTGGCCTATTGAATATCCGGACAAAAGCAGGGATTGACCTCCCACAAGCTATTCAGCAAATTGAAAAGATTATTGTAAAAAATAACCCCGGATTTCCTTTCGATTACAAATTTTTGGATGAAACCTTCAATAGCAAATTTCAGGCTGAACTTTTTATACAACAGCTATCCAGCGTATTTGCGATTATATCCATTATTATTTCATGCTTAGGTCTATTTGGTTTAGCCGCCTTTGCGACAGAACAACGTGCCAAAGAGATCAGTATACGTAAAGTCCTCGGTGCCTCTGTTTCAGGCCTTATTCAGATGCTTAATCGCGAATTTATTATCCTTATTGGTATCTCCTGTATCATTGCATTCCCGATTGCCTGGATTTTCATGCACAAATGGCTCGCAGATTATGCACATCACGTCACTATTTCTTGGACAGTCTTTGTACTGAGTGGCCTATCTGCGATAATAATAGCCTTATTAACGATTAGCTCACAAGCTTTTAAAGCAGCAATAGCCAATCCGACCAAGACACTCAGAGACGAATAAACAGAAAAATAAACAATTTACAAGAATAGAATTAAACAGAATAATAACCGTCTAAAGCGATTGCCGAGGACCCAAAACATAAGACCATGAGCGCAAAAAATATGATTAAAATAACCAATCTTCAAAAGTATTACCGCACGGAAGAAGTAGAGACTGTCGCATTGAACAATTTGAATATTCACGTAAAAGAAGGTGAATTTGTTGCCGTGATGGGTCCTTCTGGTTGTGGCAAATCAACTTTACTGAATATAATCGGACTATTGGATGATCTGGATGAAGGGAGCTATTTATTCAACGAGATCGAAGTGGCCAAATTTAAAGAACGCGGCCGTTCGGATCTGCGTAAGCACAATATCGGTTTCGTATTCCAGAGTTTTAATCTGATTGATGAATTGACGGTATTTGAAAACGTGGAACTTCCTCTTGTCTATACCAATGTCCCAGCAGCCGAACGTAAAAAACGTGTCGAAGAAGTATTGGAGAAGGTACAGATCATGCACCGCCGCAATCACTTTCCACAACAGCTTTCCGGAGGACAGCAACAGCGTGTAGCCGTTGCCCGTGCAGTCGTCAATAATCCCAAATTAATTCTTGCCGATGAGCCTACTGGTAATCTGGATTCCAACAATGGTAACGAAGTGATGCAGCTCTTAACGGAGTTGAACGAAGCTGGCACAACCATCGTCATGGTAACCCACAGTGAACACGACGCCAAATTTTCGGATCGTGTCATCCGTATGCTGGATGGTCAGGTCATTATGGAAACAACATCATTAGGATCCTAGCAAAGCTAGCTATCCATTTTAAGGACAAAAAATGTTCTTAAAAACCTAAAGCGCTTACCTATGAAGGATCAAGAGCTGTTAAACGAGTTTAAAATATAAAAAGATGAAAGGTTTAAAATTAATTTTGAGACAATGGGGACGTAACCGTCTGTTTACCTTCCTGAATATCATCGGTCTAGCGATCGGGGTCAGCGCAAGCTGGATTGTATTTCGAATTGTCAATTACGAATTCAGTTTTAACCAGAATCATCCCGACAAGGAACGGATTTATAAACTTTACTCGGCATTTAAGGAAGGTGAAAATATCCATCGTTTTGATGGGACCCCCTACCCTCTTGGTGCTTATCTCGGTGCTAATTTAAAGAAAGATCTGACCGGATTGGAATTGGTAGCACCTATCGCTAATCGATCATTTGAAAGCATTAAAGTAAAGCGTTCCAACAACGAAACATTGGAATTCAATGCGCAGGACAAAATTGCTGCAGCCACTACGGACTATTTTAAACTTGTTCCCTACAAATGGATTGTTGGTAATCCTAATACTGCACTCAAAAACAACAATGAAATTATCCTGACGGCCTCACGTGCAAAACAATATTTCCCCGATGCAGACTTAAAATCCCTTCTCGGCAAGACAATGCAATACGATGATCAGCTCCTTACCGTGACCGGAGTTGTCGCCGACTTAGACTACCCGAGCAGTTTTATCTCCAAAGAATTTATCCGTGTAAACCCCAATCCTCAGGAAGCAGAGAATTGGGAAAATTCAAGTTCAAATTTCCATGTTTATGTTAAATTAACTGAAAATGGACAGCCTTCGCAAGTGATTGCGCTAGCTACCAAAAAGTTTAAGGAAATGGCTGGCGAAGAATTTAAACAGTACAATATAACTCCTGGTTATGAATTAGCACCACTGACGGACTTGCATTTCAATAAATTCATCCTGGATGGAAGCGACAAAAAGGTGTTATTCGGGCTTATAGGTATAGCAATATTTCTCCTTATACTGGCTAGTATCAATTATATCAACCTGACAACGGCTCGTGTTCCTGCCCGGGCCCGAGAAATTGGTATTCGAAAAACATTAGGAGAACAACCCAGACACCTGACACTGTCCTTTATCAAAGAAACCTTTTTTACCTGTCTATTTGGGCTATTATTCTCCTGGCCATTGGTCAAGATATTTGAACTTACCTTTAGTACATATCTTCCGGAAAATATAAATGCCTATTCAGATGGTTTATCCGTTTTTATCTTTCTATTGGGTCTTATTATCCTACTCACGTTGGTTTCCAGTCTATATCCAGCTTATGTTATCAACAAAGTACACGTTGTAGAGGCCATCAAAATACATGCAACAGATAAAATTTCGTTTGGTGGCATTTCGCTCAGAAAGGTTCTCATCGTCTTTCAATTTGTAATCGCTCAGGCTTTTGTCGTACTGACAGTGATCATGGGTTTACAGCTACAACATGCTTTAAACAGCGATGTTGGTTTTCAGGATGATGCTGTTATTACACTCAAACTGCCCTATAGAAAAGCGGAAGATTCAGGTAAAAGTCCATTTCTGTTGAAAGAGCTCCTTCAAAAATATCCTGAAATAGAGCAGGTTTCGCTAGGTCACCTCCCAATGAATAATGATCAATGGGGAAATAATATCATGATGCAGAGCGATACCGGTCAGATCTTGGTCAATATGCCTTTTAAATATATTGAAGAAAATTACCTGGATGTATTCCAAATGAAATTACTGGCCGGGCGGCCCCTCAAACTTTCGGATACAACATCAGGAATACTGATCAATCAAAAGGCTATTAGTAAGTTTGGATTTAAATCCCCTGCTGATGCAGTCGGAACAATTGTTACCGTAAGCGATCGTCCAACGACAATTGTTGGTGTATTGGCCGATTTCCACAACTTTAATCTCCACGCTCCATTAGAACCCCTTGCTATGCAAATTTCAACCAACAAGGGCACGCTGCAGAATATTAATATCAAATTAAATGGAGATCCTAAAAAATGGCATCAGGCGATTGCATCCATAAAGACCGAATGGGAAAACGTATATCCAAATGCACCATTTACCTACCAATTTTATGACGAGCGGATCAAGGAACTCTATGAGAAAGACTATCGTTTTTATAAAATAATCAATTTGTCAACATCAATTACCATTTTATTAAGTTGCTTGGGATTGATCGGTTTAGTGACATTAACTACGCATCAACGGACAAAAGAGATCGGTATCCGAAAAATTTTGGGAAGCACGGTCAGTGGAATTGTGCTCCTGCTCTCAAAAGATTATATCAAACTCATTGTTATCTCGATCCTAATTGCTACACCGATTGCCTGGTTGGCGATTGATAAATGGCTAACAGACTTTGCTTTTAAAATAGATCTCAGCTGGTGGATGTTTATCATTCCAGCGATAGTAACTATTGGCGTAGCATTTTTAGCCATGAGCTATCAATCCGTCAGTGCCGCCCGTGCAAATCCTGTAGATAGTTTAAGAGATGAATAATAAAGAGCCATTTTGTAAAATATAAACCCAATAAAACTGAATTGTGATGAGTAATATGAAATTGATTTTTAGACAACTCTGGCGACACCGTCTTTTTACCGTTCTGAATGTATTGGGACTTGCCATAGGTATAAGCGCCTGTTGGTTTATCTTTCGTATTGTCAATTATGAATTTAGTTTTGACCGACAACATCCAGACAAAGAGCAGATATACAAGGTATATTTCCATACACAGGATAAAAATACAGATGGGGATTTTGACGCAGTACCATTTCCCCTTCCTTATTACCTGAAAGAGAACTCGCAAGATGTCGAATTGGTTGTACCTTATTATAATCGTTATTTTGAAATCGTAACACCAGCTTCCAGAAGTGAAACGCCCACAGAATTTGCCGGACAGGAAAAGATTTTTGCAACGACTGCCGACTATTTTAAAATGGTACCCTATAAATGGCTTGTCGGAAGTCCGCATCAGCTTTTCAAGCTCCGGAATGAAGTCGTTCTTACCGAATCGCGTGCGAAAGCCTATTTCCCAAAACTGCAAAATCAGGATATTATAGGCAAGACCATTTCTTATGACACGACACAGTTTACTGTATCTGGCATTGTAGAAGACCTAAGTTACCCAAGTACTTTTATTGGTAAAGAATTTATCAAAATACCTGATCAGGATCCGAATTTAAACAATTGGATGATGTTGATGAACTATTATCAGTTATTCGTCAAAGTCAAATCTGCCAATCATCTTAAAAATCTCGCGAATACCATCGATCAAAAATTAGTGCAGATGAATGGCGAAGAATATAAAAAAGAGAACTATAAGCAAACCGCCCGTTTTTCATCATTATCTGAGCTGCATTTTAACCCTATTATACAAAATTACAGCAATATCAAGGTGTTTTATGGACTTATCGGAATAGCTGCCTTTCTACTTGTATTAGCTGTGATCAATTATATCAATCTAAGTACCGCGATGGTGCCTATGCGCGCACGATCCATCGGTATACGGAAAACACTGGGGGAACGGGAAGTCTATTTGACCCGAAGCTTTCTAACAGAGACTTTTTGGGTCGCACTATTCGCCCTCTTGCTTTCCTGGCCTTTTACAAAAATGATGGAAATACTGTTCAGCGATTTTATCCCTTCGGACATCAACAACTACAACGATCAGTTCAATCTGTTGTTATTTATCATTGGGTTACTCGTCTTAATCACATGCTTCTCTGGAATATATCCATCGATATTGATCAACAAAGTAAAATTGATCGAGGTCATGAAAATAAAGACTTTATCCAACAACTCAAACAAGGGAATATACCTCCGCAAAGGACTGATTATCTTTCAGTTTATTATCGCTCAGGTTTTCCTTATTGGCACTTTCGTGATCACCATTCAGATCAAACATATGCTCAAGAGCGATCTGGGATTTACTAAAGATGCTATTGTGACCGTATCAATTCCCAATCGGGCTGCTGATAAAGCAACAACAGATCCATTTGTATTTAAACAGGCCTTATCCAAATATCCCGAAATCACCCGTGTCTCCTTGGGACATTTTCCTATGGATGATAGTTATTGGGGAAATAGAATCCGTAGATATGGCGAAGAGGAAATCAAAAATAGAATCATGCAATACAAGTATGTTGATCAGGATTACATTGACCTCTATGATATAAAACTTCTTGCCGGCCGCAAATTAATGATGTCTGATACGAGTTCTGGGATCATAATCAACAAAAAAGCAATGACCGAACTGGGATATAAGAATGTTGATGAAGCAATCGGACAATCTGTTATCTCCAGAGACAAAAAGGTAAAAATTGTAGGTATTATAGCCAATTTCCACAGCAAAGATCTTCACCAACAGTTTAATCCTATTGTGATGGAAGTTTCATCCGGTAGAGGCCCACTCGGACACATCAACATCCGTCTGGATCATGATCCAAAAAAATGGTCGACTGCCTTGGCAAACCTCGAAAAAGAATGGAAAAGTATTTATCCACATGCAAAATTCAGCTATCGCTTTTATGACCAGGAGATCAAATCCCTTTACGAGACTGACATGCGACTGTCCAAGATTATCAATTTGGCAACTGCAATAACCTTATTGCTGAGCTGCCTTGGCCTCGTCGGCTTAGTTACGATAACAACTGTACAGCGCACAAAAGAAATTGGAATCCGCAAAGTATTGGGAAGTTCAGTTACGGGTATCATTGGTCTACTGTCTAAAGATTACATCAGACTAATCATCATTTCAATATTGGTATCAACGCCAATTGCCTGGTGGGCCATGCACGAATGGCTGCAGGATATCACATTTAAGATAGATATACAATGGTGGTTATTTTTTATACCTGCCGTACTCACGATAGGAATAGCATTTTTGACATTAAGTTTTCAATCATTGCGGGCCGCACGTGCAAATCCAGTCGATAGTTTAAGAGATGAATAAAAGAAGCTCAATAGTGATCAGAGAAAGTAATGGGTCTCAATAATGAGCCCATTGCGCTCTCTACATACATCATCTCAATTAGAACTGAGAGCAGTATTTATCACGATAAATGTTTAAAAGGCAAATAAATGAAATACTAAAGTTAGCGTTGCTACGAAAAGCAACTTACTGAACTAGATAATTTTAAAAAACAGCAATCATGATACAAAATTATATTAAAATAGCCTGGCGCAATATTCTAAAGAATAGAGGTTATGCCACCATAAATATTGTAGGTCTCGCCATTGGTTTGGCTTGCTGTTTATTAATTGTTATTTATGTACAGAATGAACTTTCCTACGATAAATATCATGTCAACAAAGACCGCATTTTCCGCATCGCACATGACTATAAAGAAGTCGGCAGCACAGAACAACATCAAATCTGGGGAAATGCTCCGATCGGAGAAGCTCTGAAAGCCGACTTCCATGAGATAGAGAAGATCGTTCAATTCTCCGGGCAAACGTCCATCCTACTCAAGCAAGGAGAAAATAGATTCCAGGAAGAAAATGTATTTTTCATGGATTCTACAGCATTCGATGTATTCAGTTGGAAAATTTTGGCAGGAAATCCACATACAGCATTAAAAAATGCATATTCTGTTGTATTAACAGAAAGCACTGCTAAAAAGTATTTCGGTGATCAGAATCCCATTGGCAAAACCATTGAAGGGGGATTAGCAGCAGGTCGCGCTGATGCCGGTCTGTATACGGTAACAGCTGTGATGGCTGACGTACCGGCCAACTCACATTTTACCTTCGATGCTTTACTATCTATGAGTACCTTTCGAAAAGCAAGACCGGGTGTCTTCGAAAAAGAAGGTTGGGACTATGTAGATTTTTACACCTACTTTTTGACATCTAAAGAATTTGATAGTACAAAATTCAATCAGAAGATACCTGACTTTCTCAAACGGCACATCCCTGTACATGAAAATGCCAATTCAAAATACAGTTTCCATCTCGAGCCCATGCTTCAGGCATATATGCACTCCACTGCGGATCGCCAACCAGGAACAACGGGTAGCTTTCAAAATTTGTACATTTTCGCGATTATCGGGGGATTTATCCTGCTGATTGCCTGTGTTAACTTTATGAATCTTGCCACCTCTAGATCCATGGAGCGTGCCAAGGAAGTCGGTGTCCGAAAAGCTATCGGTGCCAATAAAAGCAATCTGATTCTACAGTTTATGTCTGAGTCGCTGGTACTTGTATTTATCGGCGGTATATTGGCTATCGCTTTAGTTATTGCCTTTCTCCCTTTTATGGAAGCTTTTTCCGGTAAACAGTTTGGTTATTCAACCCTCCTTAACAGCACGACATGGACTATTTTCTTTTTGGTAACACTTATAACCGGGATATTAGCCGCCAGCTATCCCGCATTGATCCTGGCAAATTTTAAACCGATTAAAGTTCTTAAGGGGACCTTTAGCAACAGTAAAGGTGGGACATTGTTACGTCGGGGTCTCGTCGTGTTTCAATTCTGTCTTTCTATTGCATTGATTGCAGGTACTGTGATTGTATTCTCACAATTGAATCAACTGCAACAGCAAGACCTTGGATTTCAAAAAGCACAACGTCTAATCATCGACTATAATTTCGATGAAAAAGTCAACAATAACTTAGAGGCAATCAAAAATATACTCGCAAAAGATAAAGATGTACAGTCGGTGACGGCTTCACGCACAGTTCCGGGAGCATTTTTTCCAAATGCCGGCACAGAAATTATGTCGATAGATGGTAAAATGACCGATTTCGCTCCTTCACTATATGAAGTAGATATAGACTTTATCCCCAATATGGGCATCAAGATGGCTGCGGGAAGAGCTTACTCACGCGATTTCCCAGCAGATAGCGCCCATTCACTTGTGATTAATGAATCGGCAGCCAAATTATGGGGCTATTCAAACCCACAGGATATCATCGGAAAACAATTTAGACAGTGGGGCAAAGAAGGTACGGTCATCGGCGTTGTAAAAGATTTCAATTACCTGTCTCTACATCGCAAAATTGAGCCACTAGCGCTACGACTTGAGCCAAGTAGCAGTCGTTATTTGGCCGTGAATCTACAAAATGTCAATCAGCAAACAATTGACCGAATTGGCAAATTATGGACCGAACTCGCCCCTCACCGTCCTTTTCTATATAGTTTCTTAGATGATAATTTTAACCGTCAATACGAAGCCGATTTTAATTTTAGAAGACTCTTTACAGCCTTTTCAAGTCTCGCTCTTTTCATTGCTTGCTTAGGTTTACTTGGACTGGTGACCTATACGGCTCAACAGCGTACCAAAGAAATCGGGGTCCGCAAAGTGCTTGGTGCTTCCATATACAATTTAGTGCTGCTGCTTTCTTCCGATTTTATCAGACTATTAGTCATTGCGCTTTGTATCGCTACACCATTATCATGGATAGCAATGAATAAGTGGCTGGATAATTTCGCCTACCATATTGAGCCAAAATGGTGGATGTTTGCTTTTGCTGGATTTTCAGCTGTTCTCATTGCCCTGGTCACCGTTAGCTTTCAAACGTTTAAAGCCGCTAAAGCCAATCCGGTAGATAGCCTGAGAGATGAATAAATAGTATACAATCAAGAACAAACTTAATATATCAGCACGAAACAAATAGATACGATCATGATCAAAAACTACATAAAAACAACCTGGCGAAGTATTCGGGCCAACCGATTTTTCAGCATCCTTAATATTAGCGGATTAGCGATTGGCATCTGTGTATCCCTTCTGCTATTTGCTTTTATCCGTCAGGAACTGAGTTTTGATACCATGTATACAAAAGCCAATAATATATACCGGTTGCACATGCAGCTGTCGGCGGAATACAATCGGGAGAAGATGATCAACCTCCCCAATGCAGTGGGCCCCGCATTGAAATCAGATATTGCACAGGTCGATAATATGGTACGGTTGGTAAAAGATGGCTTTGGAGCAACGGCTTCCATCCGCGCTGGTGAGGAAAATTTTAATGAGAGACAATTATACCTTGCAGATTCCACACTATTCTCCATCTTTGACTTCCAATTTATTGAAGGTAGTGTACATACTGCGTTCCTGAACAAAAAGAGTATTGTGCTTTCCCAATCAACAAAAGAGAAGTTGTTCGGAAACAGTGAAGCACTCGGCAAACTCATTTCCATTAACCAAAGGGATACTGTACAGGTAACCGGAGTATTCAAGGATCTCCCTGCCAACAGCACCCTGGACTGTAATATGGTCATGAATATTATGGATTCATGGATGGGGCAAAATGTCTATTGGAGTAATGCCAGTTATGAGACTTATATATTACTAAAAAAAGGAGCTGATCCAGCAATTGTTGCGCAAGAAGCAACTAAACTCATTGACAAATATGTCGAAAAAGATCACCGATATTTTACCGAATTTTTCCTACAACCATTATTAAAGGTACATCTTTACTCATCAAATCTCGGGGAGGGCGTCACCAAGCGTATGGGAAACATTGATACCATTCGCACGCTATCTATCCTTGCGTTTCTTGTTATCGTGATTGCCTGCATCAATTACATGAACCTGGCTACCGCTAAATCACAAAAAAATGCGAAAGAAGTAGGCGTAAACAAAGTACTTGGTGCTACCCGCAGCCAGCTCGTTGTCCGTTTCTTTGTTGAAACCGCAACGATTAGCCTTCTTGCTATGATCCTTGGCGTGCTGCTGTCTGTTATTCTGATTCCGCTGTTTAATTCTATCGGCAGTACAAATATTACCATCAGACAACTTGTGAACTGGGATATGCTAGGGATATTGGCGCTATCCTGGTTTATGATTACGTTTATTGCAGGTAGCTACCCAGCCTTATTCTTATCGAAAATCAAATCGATCGCATTGATGAATAAAGGTTATAACAAACAAGGGAAAACAGTTCTGATCAGACAAGTATTGGTGATATGCCAATTTACGATTTCGATTATATTAATCATCGGCATTAGTGTGATGCTCACCCAGATGAATTATATCCGAAATAAAGACCTAGGTTATCAACCTGAACATGTGGTCTCTATTCCTATCCGTTCTTTCCGGAGCCAGGAAAAACTCAATACACTCAATCAACAGGTCCAAAGCTTATCAAATACGCTATCCACCACATTCGCACAGTCCATACCAGGAAGTAACGAAAGTGGAAAAACAACCTATAAACTCAGCACAGATAAACAGGGGTTACCAACACTAAGTTGTGTTACTTATGGAAAGACAGTAAATACACTTGGATTAAAACTGCTTGCTGGAACAGATTTACCCGACATTTGGGGACGTCCAGATTCCACCTGTTATATGTTGATCAACGAGAAAGTACTGAAATACTTAGGATATAAATCTCCACAGGAAGCCATTGGAAAACATATTGTCACTGAGATGAGCCCGACCAACTCGATCATCACCGGTGTCGTCCAGGATTTTAATTATGCAAACCTTAAATCTGAAATCGGGGGTTACAGCTATTACACCATGAATGATCCCTCGGAATCACCACGCAACTTATTGATCCGTTATAAAACAACAGATGTTCAAGGATATATCGAACAAATAAAGAAGATATATACGACTGTTTCTCCAGAAGCTGCATTCGATTTTTCCTTTTTAGATCAGCATGTGCAAGACCAATATGAAAATGAAATTCGGTCATCCAATGTCATGAGCATGTTTTCGTTTCTTACTCTTTTTATAGCCTGTCTAGGTCTGTTGGGATTGGCAGCCTATACCACCGAAGCCCGAAGCAAAGAAATAGGTATCCGCAAAGTTTTGGGAGCCAGTGTTCCGAGCATTATTCATTTACTTTCATCAAATTATATCAAACTAATTCTTCTTGCCTTTCTTATTGCTGGACCGATCGCTTATTATCTATTCAGTCATTGGTTAAATGATTTTGTGTATCATATTGAGATGCCATGGTGGGCTTACCTGATTGCGATAATATCAGTCGCGCTGGTCGCATTTATCACGATAGGATTCCAGACATTTAAAGCCGCACTATTGAGTCCGGTAAATAGTCTAAGGGACGAATAGACCTTTAACTATTTCTACATATGGTTGAATCAATTTAAAACTAAACGACAATGATTGGAAACTCACTAAAAACAGCTTATCGTTTCTTGAAAAAACACAAGCTGATTACATGTATCAATGTCATGAGCTTAGCGATAGGCATTACAGCAACATTAGTCATTTTTTTGATGATTCAATACGACTATAGTTTCGATAAAAATGTTCCAAACCGCGAACAGGTTTATCGTATTGTCAGTAACGGTGATTTTAAGAATGCAGGTGTATACATGCCTTTAGTACGAACTATGGAAGAAGAGCTACCTAACCTCGACGCAGTAGCCCCGATATATCGAAGTCATGTTCAAAAATTAAAAATCACATCCAATAGCAACAAAGCTCAAGTTTTCCCTAAAGAGCAAGGTATTTTACTGACCAATAGTCAATATTTTGATATTTTACCCCGCAAATGGCTATCCGGAAATCCACTTAGCCTAAATACAGCTGGCCATATCGTATTGTCAGAAAAGACACTGGAAAAATTCTATGGAGATGAGTTACCCGCCGATGTCATTGGCAAAACCATTGTGTATGCAGACAGTATCCCACTCCAGGTTGTAGGTGTAGTTGAAAATGCACAGCAAAATTCAGATTTTAATTTCGACAGTTTTATCTCCGAAAAAACAATTCCACAGAACAACAGCCTGAAAGAGATGTTTAATTGGGAAGCGTGGAATAGTATTTCCGACTCCCATCAGGTATTAATCAAAACCAAACCGGGTACTGCTCCAAATGGCGTAGAAAGTAACATCGCAAATCTACTCAACAAGTACAGAAACAAAAATGGTAAGACATTTAAGGATAAGCTTATCTTACAGCCCTTATCGGAGGTTCATTTTGACACGACTTTCAATTATGGAGCTACTAAACCCGAAACACTCCGTAACCTGATTTTACTCGCTATATTTCTGTTAGCATTGGGAGCTGTCAACTTTATCAACTTATCTACCGCACAATCTATCGAACGGGCAAAAGAGGTGGGTATTCGCAAAACATTGGGCAGTTCAAAATCCACGTTAATTAAGCAATTTTTAGTAGAGACATTCCTGATCACCCTAACAGCGACACTGTTTGCTGTCCTATTACTACCCTTGTTTTTACGTGTTTTTGAAGGATTTATCCCTCCAAGTTTAAGTCTGGAATTGCTAGATAAAAAATTGATCGTGCTGTTCCTGTTTGTCCAACTTATTCTGGTAACATTATTGGCTGGTTTTTACCCTGCTTGGGTATTGACAGGATATGCTCCGGTATTAGCCCTCAAAAACCAATTGGGAAAAAACACCAATCTTTCCAGAAGTGCATGGATACGTAAAGCACTGACCATTTTTCAATTTGTGATGGCCCAAGCTTTTCTGATCTGTGTGTTGATTGTAATCCGACAAATCAATTACCTATCCCACAAGGACATGGGATTTCAACGGGATGCAATCATCAACATAGATATCCCCGGAGCATTTCAAAACTCGGACAAAGGGTCAATGCTCAAAAACGAACTAATGAAACTTCCTGAGGTGAAAGCCATAAGCTTTGGAAATATTGCACCAGCTATGAATGGATTTATGACCACATCAATGGTTTATGATCAATCTTCGGACAAAAAATCCTTAACTTTTGATAATCGATCAGGAGATGAGAACTATTTAAATGTTTATAAAATTCCACTTTTGGCAGGAAGGAATATTCGTTTACTGGACTCAACAAGCGAAATGTTGATCAATAGAAAAGGTTTAGAATTATTAGGTATCCAAGACCCACAGGATGCAATCGGTAAAACATTTGAAAATGGGGAGTCCATTATCGTCGGTGTTATGGGAAATTTTGACATCACTTCAGCCCACCAGGCTGTCAAACCTGTTCTATACATCGGAAGCAAGACCGGTTATGTGCTTCATATCGCTTTAGACCAAAAGCATCCAGAAAATTGGAAAACAGCTGTTGATAAGATTACATCTACTTACAAAGCTTCCTTCCCTGACGACGAGATCGACCTCCGCTTTGTGGATGAGATTGTCCAAAAATTCTATGACCAGGAAAAACGGCTTTCCAAATTGCTGTCCTGGGCTGTGGGGCTTTCCTTATTTATTGCGGGATTAGGATTATTTGGGTTAACTATATTTACAGCAAATCAAAGGACAAAAGAGATCGGCATACGTAAAGTTTTGGGTGCTTCCGTATTACAGATTACCATTTTATTGCTTAAGAATTTACTTACACTAGTGGCTATAGCCTGTTTGATTGCGTTCCCGATTGCCTATTACTTTATGCATCATTGGTTAAATGATTTCGCATATCGCACCGCAATAAATCCATGGATTTTTGGCTTATCTGCCCTAGGCTTGATTGCATTCGCAAGCTTCGTGCTGTCAACCAAAAGTATTATGGCCGCAAAAGCAAATCCAGTAGATAGTCTAAGAGACGAATAGATCAGGTGATGGCGGCGAGAATGGCATACAGTTAATTTTGAATCTAAAAACAGATCGCAATGATAAAGAATTTCATCAAAACCGCATGGCGCAGTATTTTTTCCAACAAATTCTATAGCGCTATCAATATCCTCGGGTTGACCGCAGGATTAGTTGTGGGAATCTTCCTATTACTATGGATAAAGGATGAATTGTCCTTTGACCGTTTTCACAAGAATCAAGGCTCGATCTACAAAATTGGGATTGAGGGTGGAACGGGGATCTCAAAACGAATATTTGGATCTATCATTGCCCCAGTTGGGAGTTTTGCCAAGAGAGAAATTCCCGAAGTTCAGGACGCTGTACGTATCCTTAGGATCGGTGATGCCGCCATCAAGTATAAAGACAAACGATTTAGAGAAAAAAATTTCGCTTTTGTAGATCCAAGTTATTTTAGTGTTTTTGATTTCCCGCTCATTCAAGGTAACCAGAAGCTGCCTTTTCCTGATAACAATTCCGTTGTTCTTACCGAGACCACTGCCCGTCGGTATTTTGGTGATGAAAATCCAATCGGCAAAACTGTGGTATTGGGAATAGAAGATTTATGTGTAGTAAGTGGAGTTATCCCCGACTATCCCGAAAACTCCTCCTTTCAATTTCAGGTACTCCTCCCCCTTTCACGGTTTAATGAACAGACTTACATCAAAAACAAAACCACCTACGACAATAAAACCTATCTGTCATCGATGGATGAAGATTGGTCGAGTTTCTCCTTTGGAACCTACCTGCAGTTGAGACCTGATGCAAACCCCGCTGTGGTGGCTCAGAAATTACAAAAGATACATGAACGCAATAAACCAGAAGATACTCCCGTGCCCTATGTCACGCAAGAATTAGCGAAGATGTACCTTTATCAGATGGATGGCAGCGATGGAGGAATTGGTACTGTCCATATCTTTATAGGCGTCGCATTGATGATTCTTGTCATTGCTAGTATCAATTACATCAACCTCTCAACAGCGCGCTCCTTATCCAGATCCAAAGAAGTCGGTATCCGTAAAATTATCGGGGCTGGAAGAAAAGAGTTATTTTCCCAATTTATTCTGGAGACGACATTGCTCTTCACAATCGCTGCAACTTTAGCAGTCAGTATTGTTTTTATCTTTCTCCCCTTTTTTAACAATTTCTCTGGCAAACATATTTCTTTGCAGCTATCTAGTATTGATCTCTGGAGCTATATTTTAATCATGTTGATAGGCACATTACTATTGACCAGCATTTATCCGGCATTATTACTTTCAAACTTTGACCCAATCAAAGTATTAAAGGGCAGATTCGGAATGAAGAAATCAAATTTTAGAAAGATATTAGTCGTGTTACAGTTTACGGTATCTATTGTTCTCATCACAATGACGATCGTCATCGGTCGACAATTGGAATATATACGCAACAAGAACCTAGGTTATGAAAAGAGCAATATTATCGCTGTTTCCATGGCTCATAAAATGGCGCAACATTTTGATGCCGTCAAAAGTGATCTCCTGAAAAATAAAGGCGTAAGTGATGTCATTCGACTTGGAAGGGATATGGTATATGGTGGTGGATCGACAGGAGATAACGATTGGGACGGAAAGCCCAGCAATTCAAATCTTTGGTTCAGCATTACGCATTCGGATCAATATGCACTTGATTTTTTCAAGATAAAACTGACTCAAGGGAAAAATTTCACCGGCTCAATGGCAGATTCTACGCATTTTCTCATCAATGAAACTGCCGTTCGTGAGATGGGATTAAAGAATCCAATTGGTGCTCGTTTACGGATTCGAACTGTTCCGGGAACCATTATTGGTGTGGTCAAAGATTTTAATTACGCAAGTGTACGTCAAAAGATCGAACCTATGGTCTTTCAATTTAGTCCAAAAGATTGCCAGCAGCTTTATATAAAAACAAACCCTGCCGGAACCGAGTCGGCGTTGCATGCGCTGCAACAAATCTGGAAAAGCTACTATGACGATATGCCTATCAGTTATAGTTTCCTGGACGAAAGCTACCAGCAACAATATATGAGCGAGCAAAAACAAGGAACATTGTTTAATTTCTTTGCCATCATAGCGATACTAATTTCTTGTCTGGGACTTCTTGGACTATGCACGTATACCGCACAACTGAAAACCAAGGAAATTGGCATCAGAAAAGTCCTCGGAGCAACGGTCTTCAATATTATGCAAATGCTGAATAAAGAATTTTTGCTCTTGATCATTATCGCTAATGTTATCGCACTTCCTGTCGCGTTATATTTCACTTCGAACTGGCTAGATGGATTTGCCTTTAGAACAACAGTGCCGATAACCATATTTTTAGGTGCAGGCTTCCTAACGATTATGATTGCCCTGTTTACTGTTAGTTTTCAATCGATCAAAGCAGCTATCGCCAACCCCGTGAAAAGTTTAAAAGACGAATAGCTTTTATTCATAAAAATTAACTCTTTATATATTGAACAATTAATCAGCACACCAAAACAACAAACATAACCATCAAACACCGCCATGATTAAATTATTTTTGAAAACCGCTTTACGCAATCTTAAACGCAACCCCTTAAATACGGCAATCAATATCCTTGGATTGTCCCTGGGATTTACGGTTGCTTTGGTAAGCACGCTATGGATCTTGAAACAGTTTTCCTTCAACCACAATCATGAAAACTATGATAGTATCTATCAAGTCATGTTAACAGGTACATTCAATAATGAAAAATCTACGGGTCATTCTACTCCTGTCCCCTTAGCAAAGGTTATTGCATCTGATTTTACCAATGAGATGCAGGATGTTGCATTGGTCACCAACGAAAGTAACAACCTTAAGGTTGGGGACAAGAAATTCAACGTCGACGGCTTTTATGCAATGGGCAAATTTTCCGAATTGTTTTCATTAAAATCTGTACATGGAGATATTTCTACCCCTACAGCAGCATCCACCATGATTATCTCCGAATCATTAGCCAATCGTCTATTGGGGTCAACTGATGTGATCGGGAAGACTATTCAACTCAACGGAAAAGAGCAATATAATATACTGGGTGTTTTTGAAGATATTCCTGAAAATAGTACATTTCAAGGATTAGCGTATATTTTGCCTTTTGTCGATTATCTCCACAAAAATGAGGGTGTCGACGAAAGGTGGTCAAACTGCTTTTTTCGCACGTATGGTAGGATTGAAAACCCACAAAATATTCTGGGACTTGAGCAAAAACTGACCAATATCTTTAGAACAAATCTTACAGATATCAACCCTGAGATTCTGTTGCACCCCATGTCCAAATGGAATCTTTATGATTCATTCAAAAATGGCAAAAATGCAGGTGGGCAGATTCAATATGTATGGATGTTTGCCTGGATCAGTATATTTATTCTTTTGTTGGCAAGTATAAACTTCATTAACCTCAGTACAGCCCGAAGTTTAAAAAGAGGAAAGGAAATTGGTATTCTAAAATCTGTTGGTGTAAACCGTCGGCAACTGATTGCGGGATTTTTAGTTGAATCCATCCTTTCCGTATCCTGTGCTTTTCTGATAGCACTTATATTAAGTACCTTGCTTCTTCCGTGGATCAATACCATCACCAATACCTCATTGCATGTTCCATTTACGAGTATTCAATTCTACACATATGCCTTATTGGCAGTTCTTATTTTAGGAGTTTCAGCTGGACTATATCCTGCACTGTTCTTATCCTCTTTCAATCCGATCCTTGCGCTCAAAGGAAAGATGAACATCGGTAAAAGAGGATTCAATGCCAGAAAGGGAATGGTTGTTGTACAATTTGCAATTTCCATCTTTTTGATGATTGCAACCTATTTGGTCATCAAACAATTGCACTATACAAAGGATCGTCCGATTGGTTACAAAAGCTCAAACTTAGTCAACATCACTAGCAGTAGTCAATTAATTTCCAAAAACTTTGAGATCCTAAGAAAAGAACTGACCAGTCAACGTTTGATTCAGGAGGCATCACTCACTTCTAATTTCGTAAACAAGCTCACTTTAACTGGCGGTGGTTTTAGCTGGCAAGGGAATGAAACAAAGGAAGGATCCATTATGGGAATTTTCACCGTAGACGAGAACTTTGCCAAAACGGTACAATGGAATTTTTTGAAGGGAAGAAATTTCTCCAAAGATTTCAAAACAGATTCCACGGGAGTAATTATCAATGAGGCAGCTGCCAAATTTATGGGGGTTACAGATCTGACAAGCAAGCAGCTTTCTCGGAGTGGAGTCAACTATACCATTATCGGTATTATACAGAACACATTATCCGAATCCCCGTTCAAATCCATTACACCTACGGCCTATTTTCTTGATTTTCTACCAAAAAATAAAATAACACTCAGACTGAATGAACAGCAAAATATCAGTCAAACGATGAAAGCAATCGCTCAACAATTCAATCGCTTTGATCCAGATCTCATCTTTGATTATGCGTTCACAGATCAAGAATATGCCAAGCAATTTGAACAAATGGAAATGATCAAAAGCCTGACCAGTATTTTTACTGGGCTCGCCATACTGATTTCCTGTCTTGGACTATATGCTTTGGTCGCATTTCTAACCGAGCAACGTGAAAAAGAAATTGGTATCCGTAAGGTTCTTGGCGCATCAGAAGTTGGTTTATGGAAATTGTTATGCACCGAATACCTATGGTTGACATTGATCGGTTTCCTCGTTGCAGCTCCTCTGGCCTATCTGTTAATGGAAACATGGCTCGACGATTATGTTTATCGCATTTCAATTAGCTGGACAGTATTTGCCTTTACGGGATTAACGGCACTGGGCATCACCCTAATAACGGTCAGTTATCAAGCCATTAAAGCGGCATTGGCCAATCCGGTGATCACATTGCGAAACGAGTAGACACACATGTACGGCGACGGACAGCAGACTGTCCGTTTCCGTACATATAACAGTCCCACCAAAACACAATACCAACTAATAATCAACAAATTACACTTATGGCAAACGAATTGAATTAGCTATTTCTAATGTGCATGACCAGCAAAAAGCTATCTATTTGGATAAACAGCTTTGCAGGACAGAAAATTATGAAACCATCATGATTTATTCAGTCATACTGGGGAGTGAATAACCGAGCAAAGCGAACTTATGAATGTCGCTTAAAACATAGATTCGATGAATAAATCTGATAGCTTCATCACAACTGAAGAACAAATTTACAGATGAAAAAGTCAAAAACTCAATACGATGATTAAGAATTACCTTAAAATTGCCTGGCGGAATATCAAAAAAAATAAGGGGTTTTCCTTATTAAACATGTTTGGCTTAAGTTTGGGCATTACCTGCTTCCTGTTACTAGCAGCCTATATTTTTCACGAATCAAGTTATGAACGTTTTTTTCCAAATGCCGACCGTTTAGCTTATTTCAGTCTGACCTATAAGGCACCCAATAGCAACGAAGAGGTAAATTCGAGTGTAACACCAACAGCCCTAGCCCCCACCTTGCAAGCAGAGCTTCCCGAAATCGAACAGGCAACCCGATTATTTGAATATTCCAAAGCCGGAAATATAGAATCGAAAGACGAAACAACGAAGGAAAAAAAACTGATGTATGCTGATCCTAATTTTTTTAACACCTTAGGTTACACATTTATCGAGGGCGATGCAAAACATGCATTAACTGAACCAAATCAAATCGTACTGACTAAAAAACTCGCCGAAAAATACTTCCCAAAACAATCTGCACTGGGAAAAACCTTAGCTATAGATAAAGTCAATTGGAAAGTCTCCGGTGTCATACAAGATTTACCTACAAATACACAGATAAACTTCACGGCCATTCTTTCCAACAAAGATTTAGCACGCTACAAGCAACCAGAATGGTCTTCGGCAAATGACATCACCATTGCGCTACTAAAAAACAAGGACAGTTTTGGCGCCATTCAACAGAAATTAGATCAGATCACCAAAGCGAAATTCGCCGAGGCAACCAAACAAGGTTATCAATTTAGCTTTTCAATTGAAAAACTAATCGATATTCATCTGCATTCTAAGGCTGCGGGTTCTGGCAATCTGGTGTATATCTATATTTTGATGGCTCTAGGAGCTGCGCTTATTATCCTGACGAGCATTAACTTCACAAATTTAATATTGGCACATGCCATCGAACGCAAAAAGGAAATTGGAGTTAAGAAAGTTTTAGGTGCCGCCCGAAAAACGATTTTCTTGCAATTCTTCTTAGAATGTAGTTTGATGGTATTGCTCTCCCTTTCTTTAGGCCTGCTGGCTACATTTCTATTATTGCCCGTATTCAGTTCGTACATGGGAAGCGAAATGCAATTAACGGTATGGACAGATCCCAGGTTCTATGCTATCCTGTTTCTATTTTTTATCGTATTGACACTACTTTCTGGCGGATGGCCGGCCTATTCTATTGCCAGCTCAAAACCAATGTCTATTTTCAAACGGAAATTGACGGAGAAACAAAGCGGGATTTCTTTTAGCAAGGTATTGGTCACCTTCCAATTCAGCATATCCATCTTCTTTATCATCTGCACCTTATTTGCGGGACGTCAAATGCAATTTATACAATCCAAAAATACAGGGCTAGACCGCACGAATATGCTGGTCATCGACGGGCAGGGATGGCAGGACAAGGAACGGCAATTGTTAAAAGATAAATTGATGCAGCTCAATAGTGTTCAGGGTGTAACTGCTTCCTATGACAATCCAGTCAATATTCAGGGCGGATATAGCATTAATGAAGTTGAGGGCCAACCAACCGATTTTGAAATGAATGTGACAGCAATTCCTATCGAAAAAGATTTTGTATCGGTCTTCCGTATTAAAACGGTCGCAGGGGAGCCACTTTCTGATACGGATATTTTGCGTGCACGGGATACCGTATCACCAGAATTCGGTTTCGTTGTCAATACACTTGCCGCATCGGCGATGGGATTTAAACCACAACAGGCTATCGGTAAGAAAATAAATTTAAACGGCCGTAAAGGCAGTATTAAACAAGTTGTTGCCAGCTTCAACTTCGCTTCACTCCACAATGAGATTAAGCCTATTGTACTTTTTCCTGAATACTATTATTTTGGTAATATTTTCATCCGACTCAACCCAAATACGCCAATTCAAGACGCAATAGCGCAAGTGAAATCGGTCGTGAAAGACATTAATGCGAAAAACCAATTTGAATATCATTTTCTAAATGATGACTATAGCAAACTGTATTTAAAAGATCAACAGACGACAAAAGTCATGCAGCTCTTCTCAATTATTACAATTGCCATTGCTTGTATGGGATTATTCGCGCTATCTGCTTATGCTGTGCAACAGCGTGTAAAAGAAATCGGAATCCGCAAAGTATTGGGTGCTTCCGTATTCAAAATTGTCAAGATACTCAGCGTTGACTTTATGGTACTCGTCTGTTCAGCCCTATTGATCGCGATACCATTGGGATGGTACGCCATGCATCGCTGGATGGACAATTTTGCTTATCACATTACACTGGACTGGTGGATATTTATTATTGCAGGATCAAGCGCACTGCTGGTCTCCTTTATTACAATCAGTTTTCAGACGGTAAAAGCAGCAGTCACAAATCCCATTGACAGTTTAAGGGATGAATAATTATCAATTATCTCATATTTCAATAGAAACAACATGTTTAAAAACCATATCAAAATAGCTTGGCGGAATCTTTGGAAAAGTAAGAGCTATTCTATTATTAATATCATTGGACTTTCCATCGGTATGACTGCTGTATTGATTATCGGCATATGGGTGCAAAATCAGTTGCAGTTTGACAATTTTTATAGCGATAAAGAAAACATCTACAAGGTTTTGAACAAAAATCGTAATGAAGAGGGCAAAATCAGCTTACAAGAATACACCTCAGGACAAGCTTCCCCGGCATTAATTGCCGATTATCCCGAAGTTGAGCGTGCAGCACGTATCTATTGGAGCATTAGTAGGCTAATTTCTTTTGATGACAAAAAGATCAAGTCTAAAGGCAACGAAGTCGATCCGGCCTTTATTCAGCTATTTGATTTTAAACTTTTAAAAGGCAATAACAGTAAGGCTCTTGGGGAGACAAGAAATATTATCCTGACCGAAAGTCTTGCCAAAAGTATCTTCGGTGATAAGGATCCTATAAATAAGACGATTATATTGGACAACAAGGAGCCTTACAAAGTCTCCGCTGTCATGCAGGATCTTCCAGGCAATACAAATTTTGATTTCACCTACCTCATTCCGCTTGTCAAAGCCGACGATTATTCGCCCAACTGGAATACGATTGCTTTCACGACCTATGTTCAACTAAAAAAAGGAACCAATATAGATGCTTTTAATAATAAGCTCATCGATATTATCAAGAAAAAGACCAATAGTGAATTGGGAGGATCCTTATTTATGTATCCAATGTCCAAAATGCATCTGTATTCAAAATTTGAACAAGGTGTTCCAGTTGGCGGAAAAATTGATCAGGTTAAACTTGTTGCGGGTATTGGTTTATTAATTTTATTGATTGCCTGTATCAATTTTATCAATCTCAGTACGGCGCGCAGCCAAAAACGGGCAAAAGAGGTCGCTATACGAAAAGTTGTTGGTGCAAAGCGTTTCAACCTTATCGCACAATTTCTGACAGAATCCTTATTATTGGCGATGATTTCTGGGGTACTTGCGACTACATTGGCAGTACTGACACTTCCGCTATTCAATAAGATATTTGATAAACCTTTGGTACTTTCATTGTCAGATCCAACAATCTGGCTCTCGTTGATCGGGTTTGTTTTTCTAACAGGCATCCTGGCGGGATTATATCCTGCATTTGTACTATCGGCTTTCAAACCGATAAAATCATTGAAAATATTTGGCTCATCAAAAAAGATCACCTTGAACTTTCGTGAATTATTAGTCATTTTTCAATTTGGTATTGCCATCATACTTATGATAGCCACGATTGTCGTCCGGAGACAAATTGAATATGCGGGACAACGTGATGTTGGCTATAACAATTCCCAACTAATAGAGATGGGCATGGAAGGCGATATGGGGAAAAACTATGACGCAATTAAATCAGAACTGATCAACAGTGGAATTGCTACTGCCGTCACACGTTCAGGGTCGTCAATAACCAGTAATGCCGGTAGCGCATGGGGTGGTTTTTCCTGGGATGGTTCAACGCCGGAACAAGGAAAAAAAATGGGCTTTAACTTGGGGAGAACAGAAAGTGACCTCGTCAAAACACTTGGATTAAAACTCATTGCCGGTCGGGATATCGACTACGCCAGGCTACCTGCGGATAGTTCGGCAGTACTGTTGAATGAGGCAGCCATCAAAGAAATGAATTTGAAAAATCCAATAGGAACGTACTTCAAATGGGGAAATACCACCCATATCATTGTAGGGGTTATCAATGATTACATCAGTGGTTCGCCCTACAGTCCGGTAACACCTTTGCTCATCACTTCAACAAAGAAATCCCTGTACAATTTAATTATCCGAACAAATCCAGCTTCTCCTGTGCAGGATCAGCTCACACGGATCGAACAGATTCTAAAAAAATTCAATCCCGCATATCCATTCGAGTATCAGTTTGTCGACCAGAAATTTGCCACTAAATTCAAAGACCAACAACAAACAGCCCAGCTCGCTTTCATCTTTTCGGGGCTAGCGATCTTTATTTCCTGTCTGGGTTTATTTGGACTAGCATCATATATCGCCGAGCTGAGGACCAAAGAAATTGGTATTCGTAAAGTACTGGGCGCCTCAGTAAGCGGAATTACGGCGATGCTATCCAAAGATTTTGTCAAGCTTGTTATTATTTCTATTCTAATTGCTTCACCTATTGCATGGTGGGCAATGAATAAATGGCTGCAGGATTTCTCTTATCGAATCGAAATACAGTGGTGGATTTTTGCATTAGCAGGCTTAGCAGCCTTGGTTGTCGCCTTCGTGACGGTAAGTTCGCAAGCAATCAGGGCGGCAAATCACAATCCAGTGAAAACATTAAGGGACGAATAATTATTTCAAGATAAACAACATGATCAAGACATACATCAAAATCGCGTGGCGGAATTTACTGAAGAATAAAGCTTTTTCGGCAATTAATATCATTGGGTTAGCCATCGGTATGGCTGGGGCCTTACTTATTGCCCTATGGTTGCAGAATATGTTGGGTACAGACCGTTTTCACGAAAAAAGTGATCGGCTTTATATTATCAGTAACCGCGATACCTATCAAGGCGAATTACAGGCCTGGACAAATACGCCTAAGATCATGGGGCCAACACTGAAAAGTGATTTCCCCGAAATTGAAAGCTTTACGCGTATCGAGCAGGATAATAAATTTCTAACAAGCTTCGGTGATAAAAATCTTGTTTCCAGTGCCACTTTTGCCGATCCCGGTTTCTTCAATATGTTTAGCTATCCATTGCTTAAAGGAGATAAAACCAATCCGCTTAAAGATGCAAACTCGGTTGTCATTACGGAAAAATATGCAAAGGCTCTTTTTGGTGATACGGATCCAATAGGAAAAACCATCAAAATAGAATCAACGTATTTAGTGACCGTCCAGGCGATCGTAAAAGATCCTTCCAGCTACAGCAGTATACAATTTGATTATCTGCTATCGTGGGATTTGGCCAAGAAAATGGGCTATGTAGATGAAAATTGGTCAAACAATTCAACCTATACTTACGTGCTGTTACGGGAAGGGACAACATTGGAAAACTTCAATGCTAAAATTAGACTTTTCAGCCAGAACCATATCAATGTAGGAGATAATGAAATCAAATCGACAAACGAAATCTTTGCATTTCCATACAAAGACACTTATCTCTACAACAAAAGTGAAAATGGCGCTTATACTGCCGGACGGATCCAGTTAGTTCATTTATTTACCTGGATCGGTGTCTTTATTTTGCTTGTTGCCTGTATTAATTTTATGAATCTCAGTACAGCCCGCTCCGAGAGAAGAGCCAAAGAGGTCGGCGTACGTAAAGTAGTCGGTGCACAAAGAAAAAGTCTTATTCTACAATTTATTATCGAGAGTATACTGGTCAGTATTGGTGCAATGATACTCGCTCTCGTAGCCATCGTATTAGTTCTCCCTGCCTTCAATGATCTGGTTGAAAAAAATCTTACCATCTCCATCTTGTCCGGTAATACATGGTTGTTCTTAATTGGCTTCACGTTGTTGACTGGAGTATTGGCGGGAAGCTACCCTGCATTTTTTCTCTCCTCTTTTAAGCCGTTAAAAACATTAAAAGGAAAATTGAATACATACAACAAAGGAATCAGTGTACGCTCTATCCTGGTTGTCGTCCAATTCAGTCTCGCTATTATCTTGGTTATAGCGACTATCATCGTTTCGCAACAAATCCAGCATACCAAGGATCGCGATCGTGGTTATAATGACAATGGGCTTGCTGCGACCCGATTTACGGGCAAACTTAACAGCGGAAAGATCTACCAGACTCTTCGAAATGAATTGTTGGCCAGCAATGCCGTGCTCTCGGTGACAAAAAATATGTCCCCGGTCACAGATCGTTACAGCAATGGCTGGGGTTTCTCCTGGCAGGGCAGTACAGAGAGCGATAAAAAAATCTCCTTCAACCGTTTCAGTACCGATGCCGATGCCGTGAAAACGCTGGGATTTAAACTTGTTGCTGGACGAGATATAAATATTTATCAATATCCGACAGACAGTAATGCCATGTTACTGACCGAAACAGCGGTCAAGCAGATGCGCTTGCAGCATCCGGTTGGGCAAACGATAAACGGTGATGGTCAGGACTGGGTCGTCGTTGGGGTAATCAAAGATTTTATTACGGAATCTCCCTTTGAAGCAAGTTATCCAATGGTCGTCTTTGGGCCTAAATCCTGGTTTACAAATATCCACTATCGTTTAAATCCAAACAACAGTACTGCAGTCAATTTAAAAACTATCGAAGCAATCTTTAAAAAGTTCAATCCAGAGTATCCATTTGACTACAAATTTATAGACGAAAATTTTGAAGCTAAATTCAAAGAAACACAATCTATTGGGACGATTTCAATGCTATTTTCAGGGTTGACCATCTTTATTTCCTGTCTTGGTCTACTCGCCTTGATCGCATATATGGCTGAGACACGTATGAAAGAAATCGCGGTTCGCAAAGTCCTCGGGGCAAGTTTGACACAGGTAACTTCATTGCTATCGGTAGACTTTATTAAATTAGTGATCATTGCTATTCTGATAGCCTCACCAATCGCTTGGTGGATAATGGACAAATGGTTGCAGGATTACAGTTACCGTATCCAGATTCAATGGTATTATTTTGTTATTGCGGGACTAATGGCGATATTAATCAGTATGGCAACCATAAGTTATCAAGCCATTAAGGCCGCACTTAGCAATCCGGTGAATAGTCTGAGAAATGAGTAAACAATAATACCAACCAATACGATCCCATTATGATAAAGAACAATCTAAAAATAGCGTGGCGGAATCTAAGAAGAAATTCTTCCACCTCAATCATCAATATCACTGGGTTAGCCTTGGGGATTGCGATCTGTTTGCTGATAAGCCTATATGTCACCGATGAATTCAGTTTTGATCGGTTCAATACAAATGCGGATCGAATTGTACGTGTCGTCTTTCGGGGTACGGTACAAGGAGGAACGATGAATGAGGCACATGTCATGCCGCCTGTGGCAGCCACAATGAAAGCTGAATTAGCAGAAGTACAGGAGACAGCGCGTTTGAGACAAGCTGGAGCACCCTTATTTACGGTTGGTGATAAAGTTTTTCGTGATGAACAGATGGCCTATGTTGATGCCTCCTTCTTTAAAATATTTACCTTGCCTCTTATCAAAGGTGATGCGAATACCGCGTTGAAGATGCCCTATACCACGGTAATATCTGAATCCATGGCACGCAAATATTTTGGAACAACAGACGTTGTAGGTCGGGATCTCGCCATAAAAGGTGATCAAAATATCCTAAAAATTACTGGGGTAATGAAGGATATCCCCAGAAACTCGCACTTCCATTTCGATATTTTCACCTCAATTTCGGCACTGGAAGATTCCCGTTCAAACTCCTGGATGACATCCGAATATTATACGTATGCGCTGCTCGCAGAAAATACCTCATTAAAAAGTCTAGAGAAAAATTTAGCGGCCTTATTTGACAAACATGTTGGAGCCCAGTTTATGGCTGGATTCGGAATGAGCTATGCGGATTACAAAAAATCAGGCAATACAATAGGTCTCTATTTACAGCCCCTGACCGATATCCATCTGCACTCCAATTTTGGCTACGATCTAAGTCCATCAGGTGATATCCGGTACATTTATATTTTTAGTGCTATAGCGCTGTTTATGCTATTAATTGCGACGATCAATTTTATGAACCTATCAACGGCAAGTGGTTTCCGGAGAAGCCGGGAAGTAGGTGTACGGAAAGTACTAGGTGCCGACAGGCAAAGCCTGATCCGTCAGTTCCTCTCCGAAGGCATTCTGCTGACCTATCTGGCATTGTTTCTAGCAGTCGGGATCGTTTTACTTGCTCTTCCTCTATTTAATCAATTATCAGGCAAATCCATTGAGATCCATCAACTCGATTTTGCCAAAATAATCCCCCTCCTGCTCGCATTCGGCTTACTGATCGGTCTATTTTCGAGTACTTATTCGGCTTTATATCTAGCGGCATTCAACCCTTTGGTTGTATTAAAAGGACGTTTGTTGCGATCTACAAAACGGTTCAATCTCAGGAGCAGCCTTGTGGTATTTCAGTTTATTATTTCCGTAGGGCTCATTTTCTGCACAGTGGTTGTCATCCGACAGCTCGATTATATGCGAAACATCAAATTAGGCTATGAAAAAGAGAATGTCATTGTGATCCAGAGTTGGCCCTTGGGCGAAAACGAAAAAACGTACGTCAAGCTATTATCCGAAGACAGCCGTATCAAGCATATTTCCCGCTCATCTTACCTACCCGCTGGAGAAACCAACAACAATAACTTCTTTGTCTATCCAGACGGAAATACAGAAAAATGGGTCAAAACACTACGTTATGATGTAGACGAGAACTATATTGCTGCAATGGGCATGCAGCTTCATGCGGGACGAAATTTTTCGAAAGCTTTTGGTAACGATACCTTATCCATTATCGTGAATGAAACCGCAGCAAAAGATCTGGGTTGGAAAGAAAAAAGCCTTGGCCGTACATTGACCAATAAGGATAATAAAACCTATCATGTCGTGGGTGTTGTCAAAGATTTTCATTTTAAATCGCTACACGAATCCATTTCACCATTGGTCATGGTATTGGGCGACCAAGCAGGGAGTCTGATTGTCAAAACACAGACAAAAGATACCGAGGCTCTCATTCAAAAGTTGAAAGCTGTCTATGACTCATTCCCTTCCGATATTCCATTCAATTATTCTTTCCTCGATGATCGCTATGCCCAGACCTATCAGGCCGAAGTCAAAACAGGAAAATTGTTAAGCATATTCGCCGGACTGACGATTTTTGTCGCCTGTCTAGGTTTATTTGGATTAGCTATTTTTACGGCAAATCAGCGCCGGAAAGAAATAGGTATACGTAAAGTCATCGGCGCCTCCGTTCCTGGTATCACACGGATGCTTTCGGCGGAATTTATCAAACTTGTTCTGATCGCCATCGTGATTTCTTCACCGATAGCCTGGTGGGCGATGTACAAATGGCTGGAAAATTTTGCTTACCGCGTTGAAATGCAATGGTGGATGTTTGCCGTTGCAGGGCTACTTGCTGTATTGATCGCACTTCTGACCGTTAGTTCACAAGCCATCAAGGCAGCTGTAGCAAATTCGGTTGATAGCCTGCGGGAGGAATAATCTCCTATACGACAAAAACAATGATATTGTAAACGCAACACAATAAAATTATGATTAAAACATATTTCAGATCAGCGCTACGACAACTATTGAAACATAGCTACTATACCTTTTTAACAATTGCTGGTTTAGGTCTGGCAATTGCATGTAGTTTATTTATCTATAGCTATAATAGCTTCCAATATAGTTTTGATCAGTTTCATACCGATAAAGATCGTACCTTTCTAGTCGTACAGGATCTGAAACTAGAGCAGGTCGAACATAGCAAAGGTGGATCTTATGCCATGTACAACGCTATTTTACGTGAAATTCCTCAAGTGGAACGAACGGTATTGTATATGGATAATAAGGACCTGATGCTACGGATAGCAGATCAGTTGTATAAAACGGAGGGCAAAGCCGCTTTTGTTTCATCGGAATATTTTAACACATTAAATTTCCCCTGGTTAGCGGGATCCCCAAAAGATCTGGATCAGCCTAATACCGTCGCATTGACCAAAACAACAGCCAAAACTTATTTTAATAACGATAACCCCTTGGGCAAAACGATCTTGGTCGACAGCAAATTTCCAGTGAAAGTTGTGGGTATCATAGATGACCGTAACAAAAATTCAGACTTCCGTTCAGAAATCTATTTTTCGCAAAGTTCGCTCGCTACTTTATGGCAAATCCCTCAAAACGACGGGTTCTTTAATAATTGGGGCTACTCCAACTCAAGCAATAATATCCTTGTCACCTTAAAAAACGCCGCCGATAAAAATACCGTCGAGCAGGCCATACATACGCTGGTTGCCAAGTACTGGCACAAAGATGTACTACAGACATTCAGTTATAAACTCCTGCCCTTAACAAGTTACCATTTTGACACAGATTACGGAAAGGGAACACAACGTACACTTCTGAGTATACTGGTCGCAATTGCCATCGGAGTCAGTATCATGGCATTGGTCAATTACAGCAACATCACCTTTGCCAGACAAATGAACCGCAGTGTAGAAATGGGCGTGAGAAAGGTACTGGGCTGTTCCAAAAGACAACTCTACATTCAGTTTCTGATCGAAACCCTGATCCTGACCGCTGCTGCTATCATCTTCGCCTTAGTTTTATTGCTGATCTTTTCCAATTGGGCAAATCAGGCTCTTTTTCCACATGAACCTGTACAGATTGTCCATCCTCGGTCATTTATAGCTATCATTGGCCTCATCTGGGTTTTAACGAGCCTGTTGACCTCCATCTATCCCCTCATTTTTGTCAACAAGATGGACATCCAGCAGGCATTGAAAAAGCTGACCATAGGCCCCTGGAACTTTAGCCGCAAAACGCTTATTGTTTTTCAGAATGTGATCGCCATGACGCTGCTGATCGCCACTTTTGTTATTGTCTTACAGGTAAATCACCTCAAAAACACAGATATTGGATTCAGTAGGGAGCAGGTTATCCTGCTTCCGTTCACAAAAAAAATGATCCAATCAAAAGCGAAAATCGCTCATTTCATCAGCAATAGAACCGATGTTCAATCGTACACTTTTAGCGATAATCCACCTTCATCTGAAAAGGTATGGGGCGGAACCATCCAGTTTGACAACAAAACAGAATGGGAAAAATGGCCTGCCCGATACGCTATCGGGGATTCTACTTATATCAGCACTTTTAACATCAAATTATTGGCAGGAAGAAATTTCAACGACAATTCCAAGAAACCTGAATTTCTGATCAATCAAAATATGGCTACCGCATTGGGCTATAAAGATCCTAATGATATTATCGGCAAGTCTTTAAACGCCGGTGGGCTGAACGAAGAACAAGTAGGAATAATTGTAGGGGTTGTTGCGGACTTTAGCACCAATTCGCTGAACGACCTCATCTCTCCTACAGTAATTGGGTATAACGAAACACGGTTAAAAAATGTAGCGATTAAACTGAAGGGTACCGATCACCAACTGCTCGTGAAAGACCTGGAACAGCAATGGAAAAATTGGTATCCCGATGAAGTGTTCCAATACAAATTCTATGATCAGCAGATTGCTCAGCTCTACAAGAAAGAAGCATTATTGGAAAAACTAATCTGGATCGCTGCTATCGTCGCGATAAGCATCAGTATGCTCGGTTTTTTGGGACTGCTCTCCATTAACATCCTGAAACGAACAAAAGAAATCGGAATCCGAAAAGTGTTAGGTTCTTCTGTAACAGGTATTATTGTATTGTTGTCACAAGATTTCTTTAAATGGATAACAATTGCTTTTTTACTTGCTACACCACTTGCGTATTATCTTATGAACCGCTGGCTGGACAATTTTCCATTTCGGATCAGTATGGGCTGGTGGATCTTTGGATTGGCTTTCTGCATTGGGCTTATTTTAACGACTGCCGTGGTATCTCTACAATCCATAAAAGCCGCCACCGCCAATCCTGTTGATAGTTTAAGGGACGAATAGAAAGGAAGCTGTCAAACAAGAGATAAGCGATCCTATGGATAGCTTAAGCTAGGTCAGGTTTACCTGTCTTGTTATTTGCTATCCGTTCGAGGAATCGACCAGACCGAGGTGTTCGCGGGTGTACAATGACTGTCCGATTTCGGACAGCCCACTCGGTAAAAACAATTTTAACAAACTAACAATCAGTAAACTACAGGCTTGGCCAAGGATTTGTATTATCGTACACAAATTAGCAAAAACCAAAACCTGCATCCGATCCGTTTGCGGTGATGAAAATAAACCTTATACGAGTGACAATGACTTTTACAAACTTCAAGATTGCCTGGCGGAATATCCGAAAGAAAAAAATTCAAAACCTGATCAACCTAGTTGGATTGACCCTTGGCATTACCTTTTTACTACTGGTCGGGGCCTATGTATGGGATGTTCAACAGGTAAATAGCAAGATCAAAAATATAGATCAGCAATTTTTATTACAGAGCAAGTATAAGAAAGAAGGATTTGGGATCAATTTGACCACAATCGGAGCGCTCCCCAAAGCCCTGTATGAAGAATATCCAAATTTGGTTGCCAACTATTATCGTATCGATGGATTAACAGGTATTATCGCTAATGGTGCTACAATCCATGAAGAAGGGATGGCCCTCGGTGATCCCAGCCTTTTGACCATGTTTGGTTTTGAACTTTTAGCAGGTAATCCTAAGACCGCGCTGAATAATCCCTTTTCTGTGGTGATCACCGACCAGGCTGCCTTAAAATATTTTGGAAACATAAATGTCCTAGGAAAAACCTTGCAGATTAAAAATTTCAAAGGCGAAAAACATGATTTTGAAATTACGGCCGTCATAAAAACTGCTGTACAAAATGCGATCATGGATTTGACAAAGGATATGCATTCCGATATTTTCCTGCCCATTGCCAACGAACAATACTTTGGCCGATCTCTGGATAACTGGAATAATCCTTACATCGCAGGTTACCTCGAATTGAAAGCTGGGGTGACGACGCAACAACTGGATGCGGCGATTCAAGCGCTGGTGCATAAAAACACCGATCAAGAATTTGCCAGCCAATACAGCCCCGACCTAAAACCGTTGAAAAGCTATTATCTAGACGATAATCAAGGCGCTGTCCGCAAAATGATTCAGACCCTAGTCTGGATAGCAATTTTTATCCTGGTCATGGCCATCATCAACTTTATCAATTTTAGTATTGCACAGCATATTACACGATTGAAGGAAATCGGTGTGCGCAAGATTATGGGTTCTTCCAGACCACAATTGGTAAGGCAATTGCTGACAGAGTATATTCTTATCGTAGCTATTGCAGCATTGATCAGTCTGCCCATCTATAGCATAGTACGCCCTTTGTTTGCATATGTACTGATGCGCGAGCTGCCATCTCTAATCAATTTACCGGGCTATTTTTTCGGTTTATTGGCCCTATTGACTGTAGTGATCGGCATGCTGGCGGGATTGTACCCAGCAATTAAACTGTCCAATATCAAGATACTTCCTTCGGTCAAAAATCAGTTCTCCGCATTGGGTGACAAGCAATTGGCTCGGAAAGTACTCTTGTTCTTTCAGTTCGCTGTTGCGCTACTCCTCTTGGTCTGCACTCTGATTATCTCCAAACAAGTCAATCTATTTATAAATAGCAATTTAGGGTACAACAAAGATTATCTGTTGACAGTACAGGCACCAAGGGACTGGTCCGAAAATGGTATCCGGAAAATGGAGGCCATCCGGCATGAGCTGCTGCAGGAATCAGTAGTCAAATCTGTGAGCCTTTCCTATGAGACACCAGGGCTATTAGGCTCAAATATGCAACCGGCTTTTGGCAATAACAACGATACGGACGTACAGGTGCAACGGATTAACAGTGACAGTTACTTTTTGGAAACCTATGAAATCCCCTTATTGGCAGGTACCTTTTTACCCAAAAATGCACTGACAAATACCACAAATAGATCCGTTGTGATCAACAAGAAAGCCATGGAAGATTTTGGCATCAGTGATGCCGAGAGTGCCATTGGTCAACAGATCGCCCTGAACGATCCAAAAGATAAGATGACCATTGTGGGCGTCACCGATAACTTTGTCGCAAATTCTCTTCACCGTGCATCCCCAGCTATTGTCTGGACAGATATCCATGAAAATTTCCAATACCGATACCTGAGTATCCGTTTAAAACCGGGCAGATTGTCCAGAGCAGTACAAGGACTGGAAAAAAAATGGAAAGAATTAATGCCTGATGCACCATTTAAATATCAATTTATGGATGACCGCATCAAAGGTTTATATGAAACGGAACTGCAACTGCATCGGGCAGCACAGATCGCCAGTGCTGTTTCACTTTTGATCGTTGTACTGGGATTGACCGGTCTAATCTCCTTATCGATTCATCTCCGTAACAAGGAAGTAGGTATCCGCAAAGTGCTGGGCGCCTCATTATCACATTTGATGCTGTTATTTTCAAAGGAATACTATGGCATATTTCTATTGGCGGTTTTGGTTACAGTCCCATCTAGCTATATGCTGATGCAACATTGGCTACAGAACTATATAATCCGGATAGAAATCAATGCTTTTACCTACCTTTTACCACTGGGCATACTGCTGAGCATACTTAGCCTACTGGTAGGCTTCATCGTATTTCGGGCGACCCGGTTTAATCCTGTTGAAAAATTAAGGGATGAATAATGTATTTCAAATTGCCCTTATCAATCCCATCAATAGTTTACGGGATGATAAGAAAAAGTAAGCCGTAGGTTATCGAAGCTAAAAAGTGTATCTATTATTAACCGATTGGGAATGAAAGTTTATAATTGGTGTACCTACGGCTTAGGATCTTTGATGCAATTTTTAGCTGTTCACAGTGAACGGCCAAAAATTGCTTATTTATTTTCAGTCGATTTTGCGTGAGCAGTTAAAACATAGCCGAAACCGTATTCAGTTTGATGACGAACAATCCTTGCGTCCTCGCTACCTTGAAGTAATTCATCTAAAACTAACATCAGATTTTTAGGCTGCATGTATTGTTTGAGTTCAACACAACACAGTGCGTGGATTTCATACGGTTGTCTTTCCTCATTAAAAAATCCTGCACCAATTTTCTCATTCAAAAAGATCCTTATCTTTTCAACCTCATCCGCTGTTGAAACTTTATAATGATCAATATCATGACGGATATCGATTAACTTAAATTCGATTATTTTTTGATCCTGCTCAACATCAACTTTATACATGTCGTAAATAACCCTGTCAGCCAATGTAGTCACATGTAATTCATATAAGTTTTTTTGTGATGATAGTTCTACTCCAAAAGGCATCATGGAATCCATACTATTTACCTCTAAAACACGATACATAGAAAATAAATCAAAAGCTAGAATTGATTTAATCTTAAACGTTTCAATTCCAGTCATAAAATCCAATGGTTTGCCCATTAAAAAGGAAACTTCTTCGGGTGACAGGTGTCGCGAAATACGTTGTAGCAGCATGCGATAATAGATTAGTATATCTAACTCTTCACATCTTCTCCTATACACTTTTGTTTTTTGATTTTTCGCTGTTTTCATAATTGGCACATTGAATTAATATAGATTTTCAATACAAAGAAATAGAAAATATTCTAAAAATAAAAACATTTGTATAAATAAAAATAACATTATATATATTTATCTATACAAAACGATGAAATATTAAGACAACACAATGACCAAACTAGGCGAATTTTTAGCGAAGAAGTCTGTAAATAAGTCTCAGATTGCGCGCAGAACAGGACTAAGTAAAGCCAGGATCAATGAATTAACAATGACCGAAACATCCAAATTGCGTTTGGATGAAATGTATTTAATCGCTTTGGCTATCGATACCGATCCAGCTAAAATGATGTCCGAATTATGTGAACATCTTCAATTGAAAGAGATTGAGGATTAAGTTCCGCATCTCGTAATTTTATGCACTTATGAGCAAAAAGCTACGAGATGCTATTGTTTCGCCGTATTTCATACAAATTCAGCAGTACCTCTTATAAATTGCATCCATAAAAATCTGAAAAACCGAACCATTCGAAAAGATAAAGCCAAAGTCAATATATTGGGGAACATAATTATTGCTAGCACAAATCATCTGATGCCTATGGATATTGAAAAAAAGAAGGGATATAACATCGCACGAATAATCTGTGCGGTATTGGACGTAAAACTGTTCGATATCGTACAGAAATAAAATCCAATAAACAAATCAAAAACCTATAAACCAGCAACTTAATAAAGTGGCAATACAATTGACTTCAGTCTAATGTCTAGATTGACCGGTCGATTACGGATCAATAAGACCTTAAAAAAGTATTGTTATGATAGGAAATAGTCTTAAAATCGCTTGGCGAAATATGGCAAAAAATAAACTCTATTCTTTTATAAAGATCGGAGGATTTGCTTTTGGTATTGCAATCTGTATTCTCATCGTACTTTATATCAAACAGGAGACCAGTTACAACAAATTTTATCCAGCGATGGATCGAATTTATCGTCTGGTCGTTCAGCTTCCGATCGAAGGTAAGATACAGCGTTGGGTGTCACTTTCGGCACCCGTTGCCCCAACGCTTAAAGCTGAAATTCCAGCTATAGAACAAACGGGCCGCATTCTCCCCAATCCGTTGTTTGGCGCGGGCAGCAACCAGCTCTCCCTGAACGACAATCCGCAGAGCTTTTACGATGATGGTTTTGTATACGTTGATCAATCTATTCTGGACATGTTTCCGACACCTATGATTTCAGGAAGACTTGCTCACGCATTAGATCAACCCAACACATTGGTCATTACGAAAAGTAAAGCGGAAAAATATTTCAAAACTGATCCTATCGGACAGACCATCTATCTGAACAATAACAAATCCAAGCTATATACCATCACTGGTGTGATTGAAGACATACCTCAAAATTCTACGCTGGCCGGTTATAGCTTCTTTATCTCTCTTGCGGGTGAACCTTTCTATCCCGGCGAGCAAAACCAATGGCTCAGCAATAATTATACGGTCTACGTTAAATTAAAACCACAGGCCAACATTGAACAAACAGAAAAAGAGATCCTAAAGAACTATAAAGAGCATTATTTGCCGGAATACAAAAAATCGGGTCGAAAGCTCAATCCTTTATTCGAACAGGTAAAAATCAACTTACAAAATGCACTGGATATCCATTTAAAGTCTGCTGATATTGAAGACGATAAAGTCAGTACACTTAATAGAGGCGATATCCGTCTGGTTTGGACATTTGCCACCGTAGCGTTATTTATTCTTCTGATAGCCTGTATCAACTTTATCAACCTGTCCACGGCCAATGCCGCTACACGAGCCAAAGAAATCGGTATCCGCAAAACAATTGGTTCGACAAGGACATCATTGATCGGACAATTCTTGCTCGAAGCAATTTGCTATAGTGTATTATCTTTATTCATTGGTCTATTGCTGAGTTGGTTTTTGTTGCCTATATTCAACAATCTCGCCAATAAGTCCTTGACGATTCCCTGGACATCCATATACTTTTTTCCATCTTTATTGGTGGCGATAATTTTCATCGGCAGCTTGGCCGGAATCTACCCAGCCTTGTATCTATCCCGATTTAAACCAATTGCTGCCTTGAAAAATAAGACCACCGGAGCCAAATCCTCGTTATTCAGAAATGGTCTTGTTATTTTTCAGTTTGCAACTTCTATCATCCTTATTGTAAGCGCCCTGGTGACCAATCAGCAGATACGCTATATCCTGGAAAAAGACCTGGGCTTTAAAAAGGAACAGGTGATTGTCCTGCGTGGCGTGGGTACATTGGGAAATCAGATCCCTAGTCTTAAGAATGAATTAAAGTCCATTCCAAATGTCAGCTCCGTTTCCCTAGGTGATTTTCTCCCTGTCCCCATTGATGGTGCCAAAAGAAATGGTAATCCCTTTTGGAATGAAGGTAGACGAGAGGTCGATATGGCGACACAGGGACAGTTCTGGGAGATTGACCAGGATTATCTTTCTACCTTCGGATTACAATTGACCAAGGGTAGAAATTTCGATCCCAAAATGGCCACGGACAGTACCGCTGCGATCATCAACCAGAAATTGGCGGATGACCTGGGATTAAAAAATCCGATCGGGGCAAAAATAACCAATGGCAATACCTGGACAGTCGTTGGTGTCGTGGACAATTTTATTTTTGAGTCACTGAAGGGTAAAGGGTACGCTGGTCTATGTATGGTACTGCGGGGTTATCCATCACTCCTCTCTATTAAAGTTAAGCCCGAAAACCTACAGCAGACCCTGAACGGGATTAACACTGTATGGAATAAATTTTCACCTAATCAAAAAATCAATTACAGCTTTTTGGATGAGGGCTTTGCTTCCCTTTATCAAGATGTTGAACGGACGAAAAATATATTCAGCTGTTTTGCTATCGTCGCCATTTTTGTGGCAGCCCTTGGTCTCTTTGGACTGGCCACCTATGTGACACAACAGCGGACAAAAGAAATCGGTGTACGGAAGGTACTTGGCGCCAGTACCCTCAGATTACTGAAACTGCTGTCTGGAGACTTTATAAAATTGGTGTTTGTTGCCTTGGTCATTGCCTCACCTGTTGCGTGGTGGGCAATGAACCAATGGCTAAGAGACTTCAACTATAAAATAGATATCAACTGGATATACTTTATTCTGGCGGGTATGGGCGCTGTCCTCATCGCCTTAGGTACCATTAGTTATCAAACATGGAAGGCTATCCGAACCAATCCAGTCGATAGTCTAAGGGATGAATAAAGTCAGAAGATCTTAAAAATTGGTGTTTGTTGCCTTGGTCATTGCCTTGCCTGTTGCGTGGTGGGCAATGAACCAATGGCTAAGAGGGGGATAAATGTTCGATTGCGAACGAAAACTGTCCGAAATCGAACATCAAAAACGAAACAAAGCCACCTAACAAACTCATAATAAAAGCATTAAAACAATGGCAAGGGGATTGTATTTTTTATTGCATGGCACAAAATGATTTCAAACTGGCTTGGCGTAAACTCTTAAAAAATAAGGGGTTCACGTTCTTGAACATTATCGGACTGACGCTTGGTTTTACCGGTTTTATCCTTTCCTATCAATACATCAATCGGGAAACAAGCTTTGATAAATGGAATCCAAACTATAAGGAAATCTATCAAATTGGTCTGGAAGTCGAAGGTGCTTTTACAGACGAAACCTCTCCTTCCCTGGCTCCGTTGCTAAAACAGAATTTACCAGATATCGTCTATGCCGGTAGAAAAATGGTCTACAACTATGGTAGCTACCCGCTCTTTGGGGAGAAGACGGTACTTATCAAAAATACCGCATTAATTGATTCTTCTGCTGCCCGGATCTTTCAGGTAGAAAATGCCAACGGACCACTCTACAAAAACAAAGATCAAAAGGATGCGACCATGGTCAAAAGTCCTATTGCGGAACTGCTTTTCAAAAAGGAGGATTTAACATTTGACAGCCCCCATTCCATTCCGTCTATGAGCCTTGATCTGGGTATGCGCGAGACGATTTATGGCACCATCAAAAAGCAAGGTCTATCCATGATTGATTACGATCTTCTTTTTATCCGTGAACTACAGGATATCTTTGCTGAAAATAATCCTTTTTTATACCAGACTTTTATTCAGGTCAGACCGGGTACAGATATCGCTAAGTTGACCGATCAGATCAACACAATCTACCACAAGGAAATCGCACTAAAAGATAAAATACGCTCTTCCGGTTATGCCAAGGGAAAGATCTACCTAGATCCATTGGCTAACTTGCACCTGCGGCCAAAAACAGGAAGTAACACCGCCTATATCATTACATGGATTATCGGTATTCTTTCTCTGTTGATACTCCTGCTCGCATCCGCCAATTTTGCTAATATGATTATGGCTCAAGCCGATCAACGTCTGAAAGAACTTGCGCTTAAAAAAATATTAGGAAGTTCGCGTTGGGCTATTGTCAGACAATTATCACTGGAAGTATTTATACTCACCAGCGGTGCGGCAGTATTGAGTTTAATTACCGGGGCGCTTACGGGCAATATATTACAAAAATGGTTCAATGATGATCTCAGAAGTTATATTTTAAGTTCTGAAACCATTATCCAGCTCTGTGTCGCTGTACTATTAACAACGATCCTTTCCGCAATATACCCTGCCATAGTTCTTTCAGGTTTCAAATCCGTCAATCTGCTCAAAGGCGGATTAACTTCCATACTAAAAAAAGGAACATTCCGAAATGCCTTACTAACTTTTCAGATCAGTATGGCGATTTTGTTTATTTCAGGTATGCTGGTCATTAGGGCCCAGCTTCAGTACATGCAGCATACAGATAAAGGGTTTGAGCCAGCGCAAGTGGTCAATTTCAAGGGAGTGGGCATGTATTACGACAACAAAATTGATGGCTCTTTCTACCAATTGAAACGGCGATTAGAAAATGATCCGAGCATTGCGGCAGTGGCTTCTGCAACAAATATCCCGGGAGAGGGGGAACAACCACCCAAAATGGAGTTCTCCTATGCACAAAAGAATATTTCTTTTGCGCATGTCGGTATCGATCCAGGCTATTTCAAAACATTAAATATCCCCAATCTACAAGGGAATATCAATCTGTCAATGGATCAGTTACTCCGGGATTCCCTTTCCAACTATGCGGTCATCAATGAATCTGCTGCTAAAAGTTTGGGACTTTCGAATCCCATTGGCACGAAAATTAGTGGCTGTGACACAGACTTCGAGATCGTTGGCCTAGTCAAAGATAGTAAGGCCTATGGTTTTGAAAATGCCGTTCAACCTACCCTCTATTCTTTTAAAAATGAGTGCGGGAGCATGCGCATTCAGACGACGCTTATGGTGAAAACAAGATCTGGAATGGTTGATCAGGCAATTGAGACAGTCAAGAAAGAATGGACAAAAAATACATCTGCAAAAGATCTGCCTTTAGACTACTCCTTTATGGATCAGCAATATGCTTTGCAGCATAAGAAACAACAAGAACTACAGCTTGCTTTTAATAGCTTCACGAGCCTTTCGGTTATTATCGCCGCATTGGGCCTGTTCAGCATGGCCGCTTATCAGGCAGCATTGCGCAAAAAAGAAATGAGTATCCGGAAAGTACTCGGTGCCTCGGCACAGCTGCTCTTTGTCCAATTAAATAAACCGCTTTTCAAGCTATTTCTGATAGGTATCGGCCTTACCCTTCCTGTAGCTTATTTACTCATGGACAAATGGCTGTCCAATTTTGCATATCATGTCAATATAAAATGGTGGTCGTTTTTGATCCCGATATTTTGCATATTTATCTTAATATTGATTTCCATTAGCTTCCAATCGTTGAAAGTTGCAAGAACAAATCCAGTAGATAGCCTACGGGATGAATAAGTAAAAATTAAAAGACAAAATAAAAAAGAGATACAAGGTAAGCCCAGGCTTGTACAACCAAAATCTCAATACTCAAATCTCAATACTAGAAAATGATACAATTAAAACATTTATTCAAGTGGTATAACGTAGGTGGTACACGCTCATTTGTTCTCAAAGATGTCAGTTTAGATATAGCAGAAGGTGATTTCATATCCATTATGGGCCCTTCGGGTTCAGGCAAATCTACCCTGTTGAATATTATCGGTATGCTGGACGAACCGGACGAAGGTGAATATATCTTTATGGATGAAAATGTATTGGAGATGAAAGCAAAAAAACGGTCGCAACTCTACCAATCTCATATTGGATATGTATTTCAGGCTTACCATTTACTGGATGAATTAACAGTATATGAAAATATAGAAACACCACTGATCTATAAAGACATTTCCAGCAAAGAGCGTAAAGCCATTGTGGCCGATATGCTTGACCGCTTTGGTATTGTGGGAAAGAAAGATCTATTTCCGGCTCAGCTGTCCGGTGGGCAACAACAGATCGTTGGTATCGCTCGCGCATTGGCGGGATCTCCGAAACTCCTGTTGGCAGATGAACCGACGGGTAACCTCAATTCCAAACAAGGCGAAGAGATCATGGAACTGTTCAAACAATTGAATGATGACGGTGTCACAATCATACAAGTTACCCACTCCGAAAAAAATGCGGAGTACGGCAAAAGAATTGTCAATATGCTGGATGGCCAGCTCAAATAATTGTATACCAATTTAACCTGAATAATCCCTACCTGGTACATGAATACTGTAGGGATTTTTTTGTATCATTTCTCAATTCATTTTTTTAACTTCGTTATGATGAATGAGAGAGAGCTGAAATCGTTAATATTCCTGTTGGACGATACTGATCAACAGATTATTCAGGAAGTGGAGCATCAGTTAAAAAGCCAAGGTCCTGAAATTGTTCCTTATTTGGAAAAATTTTGGGAGTCGAGCTTTGAACCAAGAGTCCAGGGGCGGCTGGAAAACATTATTCATGAAATTCAATTCGACCAGACCAAAAATGAATTGCAGATCTGGAATCTGAGCAATTCCTTCAATCTACTGGAAGGACTTATCATCCTCAATAACTATCAATATCCTTCTTACGAAGACCATAAAATCGTGTTGAAGATCGAAGATCTGAAAACAGAAGTGTGGCGCGGACTACAATACGATATGAGTCCATTGGAGAAGGTGAACCTGCTGAACCATGTGTTATTTGGTTCCTTTGGACTATCTGGCAACACAAAGGATTATCACCATCCGCAAAACTCCTATATCGGTCAGGTTTTGGACACGAAGCAGGGGAATCCGTTGACCTTATCCTGTATCTATAGCATTATTGCGCAAAAACTGGATATCCCGATCTATGGGATCAATTTACCCAAGCATTTTATTCTGGCTTACATGGAATCGGATGAGGAAGGAAATGAAAATGTTTTGTTTTACATCAATGCATTTAACCGTGGGCAGATCATGCAAAAAAGTGATGTTAATTCGTTCCTGAAGCAGTTAAACCTAGGTCCGGACAGGGAATTTACATTTCCCTGCGACAATGTGACTATCATGAAGCGCGCTTTGCGGAATCTCCTGTCAGCGTATGAAGCACATGAAAGTTCAGGCAAGCAACAGGAAATCAGAGAACTGTTCGAATTGCTTGCTTGACACAGTCTTTATCAATTAAAAATTTGGTCTTTCTCTGGCGTCCAAAAAGATATAATTTGGTGTCATTGTGCCATATGTTTTTGTTAATTCTGGTGCTGTATTTCCTTGATCCTCCAGTTTAAACCGGCTGATTTTCCTATTCTTCGTATCTGAAATATAAAGAAATTTACCATTTTCAATACGATCATCAATGGCAACTCCCGTAGGCTCCTCCAACCCAGTAGCGGAACCACCGATCACATAATCGGGACGGACAGTTTTTTCTCCGGTTCCAGTAAACAATTCCTTCGGATTTCTAAAGAACAGGACCTCCTTTTCTGTTGTTGCAACGGCGAATAACTTTTTGTTGGGAGCATAAGAAACAGCCCCTAAACCTGTTTTTCCTTGCACATAGACTTTCAGTGTCGGTACGAATCTTGACTCCGCAACAATCGTATCCCGAGGCCTGTCAATCAATTCTTGTTTAAGCAATGTAAAAACAGCAAAACCGTTCCCCTTACTTGTACCATCACTTTCAAATCCTACAAGTAACAGTTTGTCATTTTTATCATCTGTATTTCCCTGTAATAAGGTCAAGGAAGTTGGAACAATTTTTCCGAGACTAATCTGTTTATCAATGATCTTGGAACCTCCCGTCGATCCGCCTTTTCCTTCCGGACGGCTTACCGCATATAACATGTTTCCGCCGGTTGCCGCAAGCAGAAAATTGGTCACACTTGAACCTGTATTACCAACTTGTTGCGCATAGGTGTAATAGGCCAATCCTCTTACGTTTCTAAACCCTGTATAGCCAAGTGCACTTGCATTACCGGGGATCCCGTAAGCATCGTTGTCAAGAGAAATCCGCTGAATAAAGGTATCCTGAGCAATGGATCCCTCACTGGCCTGAAAAATTGCCTTCGCATTGGGATCAAAGATAACCGCTCCCCCGCCCTTTGTCGGAGAAAGATATTGATAGATATTATCCAGATTATTGGTATCAGCAGGATCAACAATAAAGAGATTCTTGATAGAAGAACTATTCGGTTGATAATCCCGGAAAGAAATATACAATCTTGAAACAAGTGATACTTCACCAACATCGGGTTCATCGTCCAATTTTTTACAGGAAGCAACGCCTATCAAACTGGCGAATAATACAATAACACAGGTTTGAAATGAAAATTTCATATTTTTTTATTATAAATAGCTTATTGCGTCAAACATACAAATCTACTAATATATGCAGAATATCAATGAATTTATCTCATTCTTTTAGACAGATATCATGATGTCTAAAACGGAAATATTTGCCATTTCGCTACTTTTTGATTAAAATTGCCTTTGTTTTTGATATCACATACGATTATGGAAAAGAAGGAATTTGTACGAGAGAAGTTGACATTACCGGGAGAAGGCAAAAAATTGCTTTTACATTCCTGCTGTGCACCTTGTGCCGGAGAAGTCATGGAAGCATTAATTGCTTCGGATATCGATTTTACGATTTATTTCTACAATCCAAATATCCATCCACGCAAGGAGTATGATCTGCGCAAAGAGGAGAACATTCGATTTGCGGAGAAGCATAATATCCCTTTTATTGACGCGGATTATGATGTAGACCATTGGTTTGATCTGGCTAAAGGCATGGAACAGGAACCTGAGCGAGGAATCCGTTGCACCATGTGTTTTGATATGCGCTTTGAGAAAACAGCGGAATATGCGGCGGCTAATGGCTTTGATGTGATCTCTAGTTCATTGGGTATTTCCCGTTGGAAAAACATGGAGCAGATCAACGACTGTGGCTTACGTGCAGCTTCTCGCCATGAAGGTATGGAGTACTGGACATTCAACTGGCGCAAGAAAGGCGGTTCGGCAAGGATGTTAGAAGTCTCCAAAAAAGAGAAATTCTACATGCAGGAATATTGTGGTTGCGCTTACTCGCTACGTGACACCAATAAATGGCGCATGGCAAATGGACGCGAAAAGATAGAGTTAGGTAAAAATTATTATGAATAAGTCGTGCGCTGTGTATATATAAAGCATTCGACTGGAATATTTAAAAAAATATTTCGATCCTAATGATTTTATACATACCTTTGCAGGCTCAAATGCAAGATTGTGAAACATCTAAAACAATACAGAATTCCCTTTTCGGGGCTCAACGCTGGAAAGCACAATTTTGAATTTGACGTTAATAAAAAGTTCTTTGACTGCTACGAACATTCGATTGTAAAAGATGGCAATCTGAAAGCAGAAGTTGAATTGCAAAAACAGGAGAACCTGTTGATTTTGCATTTTGATATCCAAGGCGAGATTCAATTGACTTGTGATACCTGCTTAAAAGAGTTTATGTCACCGATTTCAATTCAAGAACGGATATTGGTCAAATTCACGGATGAAGATTGGACAGACAATACCGAAGAGGTGTTGATCTTATCAAAAAGCGACCATGAGTTGGATATAGCTGAATTATTGTACGAATACATCAATTTGGCAGTTCCCTATATCGTGAAATGTGAAGAGCAGGGAGAAGGCATACAATGCGATCCTGAGATGTTGGCTTTATTTACAAGCGAGCCGGATTCAGAGGAGCAAAAAGAAGAAGAAATTATCGACCCACGTTGGGAAGCATTGAGAAATATTAAAAATAACTAAAACAAAAATACGAGATGGCACATCCAAAACGTAAAACTTCTAAATCAAGAAGAGACAAAAGAAGAACACATTATAAAGCTGAAGCTCCTAGCTTGACAGTATGTAAAGAAACTGGCGCAGTTCATTTACCTCACCGTGCTTACAAAGTAGACGGAAACTTGTACTACAACGGTAAATTGATCATTGAAAATACAGCTGTTGTCTAAGGTAAACCTTTCATAACACCAAAACATCCCAAACAAGCAATATTTTAGAAATTTGCTTTATTTTGGGATGTTTTTTGCGTATTATTGATTTACTAAATAATAACGGATGAAGATTGGTTTAGATATTTTAGGAGGAGATTATGCTCCTAAAGCAACGATAACAGGTGCGATTGAAGCACAAAAACAGCTTACTGGAGACCAAAAAATAGTCCTTTTTGGTAAAACTGAAGAGACTAAACAATTAATCGATCAAGCCGGAGGAAATTCATCTGACTTTGAATATGTGGAAGCTCCAGAAGTCATTGCGATGGGTGAACATCCAACCAAAGCAATAACTCAAAAACCCAACTCAAGTATTGCGAAGGGATTTGAATATTTAAAAAACAAAGAAATCGACTCATTCGCATCCGCCGGTAACACCGGAGCCATGCTCGTGGGATCGATGTTCAGCGTGAAAGCTATCCCAGGCGTATTACGCCCAGCCATAGCATCAATTGTTCCAAAATTGAAATCAGGATTCGGGATCTTACTGGATGTCGGTGCAAACGCGGACTGTAAACCAGAGATGCTGAACCAATTTGCAATGTTGGGCAGCCTCTTTGCCGAGCATGTATTCAATGTATCCAACCCTAAAGTGGGATTATTGAACATCGGAGAAGAAGAAGAAAAAGGAAACATCCTGACAACCTCTACCTACCCCCTACTTAAAGCCAACGACAAGATTAATTTTATCGGAAATGCTGAAGGCCGCGACCTGTTCAGTGACCATGCCGACGTATACGTATGCGATGGATTTACAGGCAATGTGGTCTTGAAACTTGCAGAATCATTTTATGTAGTGACCCTGAAAAAAGGTTTTAAAGATGATTTCTTCGACCGATTCAACTACGAGCAGTACGGCGGTAGCCCAATCTTAGGAGTTAACGCTCCTGTCATTATTGGCCATGGTATTTCAACACCTGAGGCCATTAAAAATATGGTTTTATTTTCAAGAGATATGATCGAGTCTAAATTCATTGACAGCATCAGATCTATTTTCAATTAAATATTTATGTCAAAGATTCATGCCGCGATTACGGCTGTAAATGGTTACGTTCCGGATTACATCCTCACCAACAAAGAGTTGGAAACAATGGTCGATACCAACGACGAGTGGATTGTATCACGAACAGGAATCAAAGAAAGACGCATCTTAAAGGGCGAAGGACTTGCTACATCAGATCTTGCTGTACCTGCCGTTCAGGGTTTATTGAAAAAGAGAGGAATAGAAGCGACAGATATCGATTTAATTATCTTTTGTACCAGTACACCTGATATGCTGTTTCCCGCTACAGCAAATATTTTGGCCGATAAAATCGGAGCGACAAATGCATGGGGCTTTGATCTACAGGCAGCTTGTTCGGGCTTCTTGTTCGGACTGAATACCGGAACACAGTTTATCAAAGCAGGTACGCACAAAAAAGTGCTTGTCATCGGTGCTGATAAAATGTCATCGGTAATCAATTATCAAGACCGTAATACCTGTATCCTTTTTGGAGATGGTTGTGGTTGTGTGTTATTGGAGCCAAATGAAGAAGGATTGGGTATACAGGATGCGATTTTGAAAACAGATGGTTCTGGTGGCCAATTCCTCAATATTAAAGGTGGTGGTTCATTAAACCCTGCTTCACATGCTACTGTTGACGCAGGATTACATTATGCTTACCAAGAAGGCCGTACAGTATTCAAATTTGCAGTGACAAATATGGCTGATGTTGCTCATGATGTCATGGTGAAAAACAATTTGAAGTCAGAAGACATTGCTTGGTTGGTACCACATCAGGCCAACAAACGTATCATCGATGCAACAGCAGAACGTGTAGGTCTTCCGGAAGAAAAAGTGATGGTGAACATCCAAAAATATGGAAATACAACTAGTGGAACAATCCCTCTATGCTTGTGGGAATGGGAATCTCAATTGAAAAAAGGAGATAACCTGATCCTTGCTGCTTTCGGTGGTGGCTTCACCTGGGGATCCATCTATTTAAAATGGGCGTATTAATTGTCCATTTTATGGTATAATTTATTACTTTTGACAGTTAGAATTTTTTAAGAAACAAACAAAACCTAGAATACTATGGGTATGGATATCAAACAAATTCAAGACTTGATTAAATTCGTTTCAAAATCAGGTGTGAATGAAGTCTCGATTGAAGAGCAAGATTTTAAAATTACAATAAAGACAAATCAAGAGCCTACGTATGTAACAGCTTCTGTTCCAGCTGTAGCACCAATTGCTACTGCACCTGTTGCTCAAGCTGCAGCTCCAGCTCCGGTAGCTACACCTGCGGCACCAGCTGCTAGCGCTGATGCGAACTTGATTACAATCAAATCACCAATGATCGGTACATTTTACCGTTCAGCGGGACCTGGTAAACCATCTTTCGTTAATATTGGTGATGATATCAATACAGGTAATGTATTGTGTATTGTTGAAGCGATGAAATTGTTCAACGAAATCGAATCTGAAGTTTCTGGTAAAATCGTTAAGATTTTGGTAGAGGATGCTCAACCTGTTGAGTATGACCAACCATTATTCTTAGTTGAGCCTAAGTAATTTACAAACGTAAATGAATACTATGTAGCCTCCAAAGGGCTACATTTTTGTAAACTTCATAATTCAAGACAATGTTTAAAAAAATATTAATTGCAAATAGAGGAGAAATTGCCCTGCGCATCATCCGTACCTGCCGTGAGATGGGTATCAAAAGTGTTGCAGTGTATTCAACCGCAGATCGAGACAGCTTACACGTAAGATTTGCTGATGAAGCGGTTTGTATTGGCCCTCCACCGAGTAAAGATTCTTACTTAAACATTCCGAATATTATTTCTGCGGCTGAATTGACAAATGCAGATGCTATTCATCCAGGATATGGATTCTTGTCTGAGAACGCACGTTTTTCGGCAATTTGTGCAGAGTATGGCATCAAATTTATTGGTGCTACCGCTGAGCAGATCGAAAAAATGGGCGATAAGTCCCGTGCGAAGGATACCATGAAAAAGGCTGGTGTACCTACTGTACCGGGATCAGATGGTTTGATCTCAAACGTAAAAGAAGGTATCGTATTGGCTAATGAAATAGGTTACCCTGTTATTATCAAAGCTACTGCCGGTGGTGGTGGTCGTGGTATGCGCATCATCTGGAAAGACGAAGAGTTTGAACCAGCTTGGGATTCTGCTCGTGTTGAATCTGCCGCTGCATTTGGTAATGATGGTATCTACCTTGAAAAATATGTTGAGGAACCCCGTCACATTGAATTCCAGATTGTAGGTGATCAGTTTGGTACAGTATGTCACTTGTCAGAACGTGACTGCTCGATCCAACGTCGTCACCAAAAATTGATCGAAGAATCCCCTTCACCATTTATGACACCTGAATTAAGAGCTGAAATGGGTGAAGCTGCTGTGAAAGGTGCAAAAGCTGTAAACTATGAAGGTGCCGGTACAATCGAATTTTTGGTTGACAAACACCGCAACTTCTACTTTATGGAAATGAATACCCGTATTCAGGTAGAGCATCCCGTAACAGAAGAAGTGATCAACTTCGATCTGATCAAAGAACAGATCAAGGTTGCTGCTGGCATTCCGATCTCCGGAAAAAATTATGAACCGGAAATGCACGCGATCGAATGTCGTATCAATGCAGAAGATCCGTTCAACAATTTTCGCCCTTCACCGGGAAGAATCACTAACTTTCACTCTCCGGGAGGTCATGGCGTGCGCGTAGATACACACGTATACTCAGGCTATACCATTCCGCCAAACTATGACTCTATGATCGCTAAGTTGATCACTGTTGCACAAACACGTGAGGAAGCGATCTGTACCATGGAGCGTGCATTGAGCGAGTTTGTGATTGAAGGCATCAAAACTACCATTCCTTTGCACCTGAGATTAATGCGTGACCCTAACTTTAGAGCAGGCAATTTCACAACAAAGTTCATGGAAACATTTGACCTAACTGAATATCCTGTAGAAGATTAAATAAAATTATCTTTACATACATAAAAAATACCATTCTTTACAATAAGAATGGTATTTTTGTTTCCAAACAATTTTTATGAGTACACCAAATTCGAAAGATCTAATACAAGCTATCAAAAATAAAGGGAAGAATATAGAAGCCGAGATGTCTTTCTTTGACCATCTTGAGGTCTTAAGATGGCATTTGGTTCGTTCGGCTATCGCCATCTGTATCTTTGCAGGTATCGCGTTCACATTCTACGATTTTGTCTTTAAAGATATTATCATGGGTCCCAAAAATCTGGATTTTTGGACCTATCGTATGATGTGTAAAGCCGCTGAGGTATTCAATTTAGCTGATTTCTGTGTCAAGAAGATACCTTTTAATATTATCAATACGGAATTGGCGGGGCAATTTATGCTCCAGATCAACTCCTGCTTGTTGATGGCTTTGATGATGGGTTTCCCTTATCTCCTTTTCGAAATTTGGTTGTTTGTAAAACCTGCATTGACAGACGTAGAAAGACGTTCTGCCCGGGGGTTTGTATTTTACGCTACAGTATTATTTGTTTTGGGCGCTCTTTTCGGATACTATATTGTCGTACCATTATCCATCAACTTCCTAGCGAATGTATCCTTAAGTGATGAAATCGTCAACCAGATTACGATAGACAACTACCTATCTACTATTGCGACATTGACATTAGGCTGTGGAATTGTATTCCTGCTGCCAATCATGGTATTTATTCTGTCTAAAATAGGTATTATGACGCCCGAATTTATGCGTGCCAGCCGTCGTTATGCAACAGTAATTATTTTGCTTATAGCAGCCGTAATTACACCTTCTGCAGATATTATCACCATGTTGACCGTTGCTGCGCCGATGTTCTTATTATATGAAATAAGTATCATGGTCTCCGCGGATGTCAAAAGAAAAAAATTAGCACAAGAAAAATAAAATAACAATAGAAATGAGCAGTGTAAAGAAAATTGCGATTGGAAGTGACCATGCAGGTTTTGAATACAAAACAGCATTGGTTAGCTTTTTAAATGAATTGGGTTATGAAGTAACCGACTTTGGAACAAACTCCCCAGATTCAGTCGATTACCCAGATTTTGCACATCCGGTCGCATCGGCGGTAGAGAATAAAGAGGCTGATGCTGGTGTATTGATATGTGGCAGTGCCAATGGTGTTGCGATCACAGCCAATAAACATCAAAATATCCGTGCCGCAATCTGTTGGTTGGAAGAAATTTCTGCATTAGCACGTCAACATAACGATGCCAATGTCGTATGTGTCCCAGCCCGTTTTATCGATCTTGATCTCGCTAAAAAGATCGTATCAACTTTTATGACAACCGAATTTGAAGGTGGACGTCATGCCAATCGTGTCAATAAAATAGCTTGCAGCTGTTAATAAATTAACATATTTTAAGAAGCGGATGAAGGGTAGAATATACTTTTCATCCGCTTTTTTAGTTATATTGTGTACTGATCTAAGGTGGTAAAGGTTAGCATTGCTATCACATCATATTGTTATGAACATAATAATACGCTGTGTCAATTGCTAATTGTTATTCAGTGATCATCTTATATTATTTTAAACAATAACAAAGTATTGCGTATAGCGCAGCGCCAAAGCTTACAGCACCAGGATCTCGATAGGCAATACTACATACTAAATACGAAATGAAGAAAATACATAACCTGATTTGGGTAGCGTTTTCTGTGGTGAGTTGTGCTCAGGCACAGGATGTCAATACCAAATATGCAAATGAAATCACTGTAGAATCGACACAAAAGCATCTACGAACGCTTGCTTCGGTGGACTTTGAAGGAAGAGGAACAGGACAGAAAGGCGGTCAGTTGGCCGCGGATTATATCGCAAATGAGTTCAAAAAATATGGACTTTCAGCACCTGTAAATGGATCGTATTTCCAGCCCCTACAGCTTATACATAATAGTTTTAAGGTCAAACAGTTTACGATCAATGACCGGCCTTTTCAAAATGGAAAGGATATTTTTGTCATTGGAAACAACGAAGAGAAACTTTTTGAAAGCAACGAAATAATATTCATTGGCTATGGAATTGATGATCCAAAGTATTCCGATATCACGGGCTTAGACCTGACCAATAAAGTTGTCCTGTTATTGAACGAAAGTGAACCTACGGATGATAAGGGAAATTCATGGATCACCGGGAAGAAGACTCCATCTGACTGGTCGACGAGCAGGAATAAGAAAATTAAGGAAATTCTCAAGAAGAAACCAAAATTGATATTAGCTGTCAACAGCCAGCTATCCCAATTGCTTGAAGAGGCAGGAGACCGCGCGACAGAAGGACGTTATAACTTGGCTATAGATCAGCCCGCACCCGAAAAATCGCCCATGATCCCAGTCGTCAACATAACGGATCATGCTGCGAATTATATCTTTAATCTTGCACGTACAAATCTGGCCGCTGTTGTCGGCAAAATCAACCGCTCTGGACAAGCAATTTCTTTTGCGATTAACACCAATTTCAAGGCCGACTTCGGTACAAATGCTAAACCTTTAGCTGACCCGAATATCCTGGGATACCTGGAGGGAACCGACAAAAAAGACGAAATTGTTGTCATTGGTGGACATTACGATCACGATGGCAAAGATTCCAAAGGAAACATCTTTTTTGGTGCTGACGACAACGCCTCCGGAACAACCGCTGTGCTGGAACTTGCCCGCAGTTTTTCCCGTGCAAAAGCCGCTGGTAATGGCCCAAGACGCAGTATCCTGTTTATAACTTATGCGGCTGAAGAAAAAGGTTTACTAGGTTCTAAATTCTATACCGAAAATCCAATCTTTCCACTGGCAAATACTGTTGCCTGTATCAACATCGATATGATTGGCCGTGTAGATGATAAGCACCTCAAGGGTAATCATGACTATATCCATGCGATCGGTTCAGATAAACTGAGTTCTGAACTTTATCAGATCAATAAAGATGAAAATGAAAAAAACACCAAACTGGAAATAGATTATATGTATGATAATCCAAAGGATCCAATGCGTCTGTATTACAGATCAGACCATTATAACTTTGCAAAGAAAGGTATACCGTCGATCTTCTATTTTTCGGGCCTTCATCCCGACTACCATACACCCGCCGACACCTATGACAGAATTGATTTCCCATTAATGGTCAAACGGGAGAAGTTGGTCTTTTTCACGGCATGGCAGATCGCCAATAGAGATGGGCGATTAATTATTGATAGTAATAAAGAATAACAAATCAAATTTACCGCAAAAAAGGAAGTCCCAGATATCAAACCCTGGGACTTCCTTTTTTTTGGTTGACAAGCAGAACAAAGCGCTTAAAAATTTGTTATATTTATTACAAGACAGCAAAATACATATGGCTTTTGTAGATTACTATAAAGTGCTTAACATTGATAAAACAGCTTCGGCAGATGATATCAAAAAAGCATATCGCAAATTAGCGCGTAAATACCATCCTGATGTAAACCCGAATGATAATGAGGCAAAACAGCGTTTTCAGGAGATTAATGAAGCAAATGAGGTATTGTCCGATCCAGAAAAACGCAAAAAGTATGACCAATATGGCGAACATTGGCAGCATGGGGAGGAATATGAAAAAGCGCAGCAACAATACAGACAATCCCAATCTGGTGGCGGCAACCCATTTGGTGCCGGAGGAAATCCATTTGCTGGTAGTGGCGGTTCGCAAGATTATACCGGAAATTTCGATGATGGCCAATTCTCAGATTTTTTCGAACAGATGTTTGGAAGCCGACGTGGCGGTGGCAGGCAAAGTACTTTTCGCGGGCAGGACTTTAATGCCGAATTGAGTTTAAGCCTTCAACAGGCCTATACAACCCATCAACAAACCTTTAATATCAATGGTAAAAGTATTCGTATTACAATCCATGCAGGTGTAGAGGATGGACAGAAAATCAAATTAAAAGGATACGGTAGTGAAGGGATCAACGAAGGCCCTAAGGGCGATTTGTATATTACAATCAATATCACTCCCGATGCAACTTTCAAACGACAGGGAAATGACCTGTATACTTCGCTGGATATCGATCTTTATACGGCTATTTTAGGGGGCGAGGCGACACTCGATACCTTTGGCGGTAAGATCAAATTAAAGATAAAGCCCGAAAGTCAAAACGGGGCAAAAATGCGGCTCAAGGGTAAGGGTTTCCCACTCTACCGGAAAGAAGGTGAATTTGGGGACCTCTATGTCAGCCTTAATATTAAAATGCCCAGCAATCTTTCCGACGAGGAAAAAGCATTGTTTCAGCAACTGAAGGATTTAAAACAATAATCTCATGGAAACGACACTCATAAAAGTTATTGACTTCTGCCAATCCAGAAAAGTTGAAACAACTTTTCTACAGACCATGGAAGAGTATGGCCTTATTCACATTATCATCCAACAGGAAGAACAATTTATTGATGAAGATGAACTCAAGAAACTGGAACGTTTGTCAAATCTTTATTACGACCTGGAAGTAAATCCGCAGGGAATTCAGGTGGCCAATCACCTATTGGATAAGGTAGAGCAACTTCAACATGAAATTCTACAGCTCAAAAATAAATTAAAAGCCCTGGATTATTAATCCAAGGCTTTAATAATTCTTCATAAAATAGAATAATTAGAATACCACATCCTTCTCTGTATTGATTTTGGTCTGCCAGACGATTTTATCTTGCAGCGTTGTATAAAGAATTTCATAGTCTCCTTTACAAACGACGAAGGATCCAAAAAAATCATTTGGTTTCATTAGCCGATAGACTACCAATGTGCGCTTCCCTTCAACCTCTCCGTATGCTTTCATCAGCATATATCCAGTTTTATTAATCTTCTCTTCAGGAATCTTATAGTCCAGATGTGAACGACTGCCATCATCAGGGCATTGTATCTCCGTCCTGCTCGGCGTAAAAACATAGCGGTCCCGATACATCGCGACATTGGATTGCACAATATCCTTCGCCCAATTGATATCATTAAAATCAGTGGGAAGCAGAAAGATCATACTGACCATCTTTTCCTTCCAAAGCCGATCATTGAACGGAATGACAAAATGCAATAACTTCTGTCCTTTAAATTCACTTATGCTGTAGAAATAGCGCCCTTCCTTGTTTTCCTCCCGTTGGAAAGTACTTAAGTCCAATAAATGACTTTTCTGACCTTTAACATTCGGATAGTTGTTCATCACAGCAAGCATATCATAGCTATACTTCCCTTTCAGTCTCCCTGTAAATAATACCTTGTAAGCTGTATCCTGGTAATTTAGATGCTTGAGTACATTTTTGTATTTGGCATTGACCTTGCTCACATTGATCGGTCCGGTATTCGCATCCCAATTTTCCTCCTTTAAAATATCATTCCCGAGAAATACAGCGAGTTCCTTATCAATATTGATAAAATATTCATCCCCTTCCACCGTATAACCATTAGGTACAACCTGATAGGACTTGCAGGACAATAAAACAAAACACAGAAACAAGACAATAAATACAAGCAATGTTCTCTCTTTTCTAAACATCCGATCGATCTCCTACGATTTAATCTTTTGCACCTTTACCCCCTCCCAACGATAAACATTATAAAGATCTGCATTCCTCTTCATTACCCTTAACGTCAGTTCATATTGATTTTTAATTGGACTACCATCAAGAATACCGGGTTTCCACTTTGCTCCACGCTGCAACAATCGAACAAGCTCATCACCCGCCTTCGTACTAGGAGTACTGATTACTTTAAAATTATTCAGTTGTCCATTTTTTTCGACGACAAACTGCACAACGACGTTCCCGTCTTCACCTGTCGAATTTGGATTAAAATTCTTCATGACATAATCACGCAATGCAATCATCCCTCCAATAGGTTCCGATGTTACATCAACACGAGTATAATTTTTCACATATTCACCATCAGGTTTAAATTTGAAATAAAAAGCTGCCTTTGACTCGACGGGAACACCATTTTCCAAAACCGGATCCCATTTGGACTGTGACAATAATTTCGTTGCTTGATCTCTAAACTCTTTGCCAAGATCCGTACTAACAATTAAAGACTTTATAGTACCATCAGGATTAATTGTGAAAACACTTTCAATGATCGGATCAATATCTTTATTGGATATTGATCTTGGCATTTTAAAATTTTTGGCAAACCAAGTTCTCAACCCTTCATAACCAAGTTTTGGTTCAGCCCATACCTTGCCAGATTTGTTTGGCTTATCTTCTCCCTGACTCAAGTTTAAACGGATAGGTAAAGTATAAGCAACACGAACTTTTCTACCATTTTGCACTCCGGAACTCCATTTCTCTGCTCTTCTCATTAACTTTAATGCAGCTTCGCCGGTACCATAGCCCAACTCTTTTTTGATTTTGAGATCCGTTAAGCTTCCATCCCGCTCCACGACAAATGAAATTTCAATAACACCATTCACTGCATTTTCCAATGCGGCTTTCGGATAATCATAGTTGTTGGAAACCCAAGTCATAAATTTACGCATTCCACCTACTGGTTCGGGAATAACTTCGACCTCAGTAAAAATAGCATTCGCCATAGGATTTGTCGTATCTTGCTGAATCAACTTGCCTCCCTCACTGTTTAATGCAATATGACCTTCGATACCAGGTTGAATAGGCTCAACAATAGCAGTCAATTTGGATTTAGGTGTTTCGTTTGCCTCCATTAACTTTTCAAGATCTGTAGCTACATCTTTTGCTCCTGCGATCTCCACCTGATTGATCGAACTTTCAACATCTGAAACAATATCCTTTGCACGCGTGGTATTGAATACCAGTGTAGACCCAACTACAACTAGCAGCATTGGCAATACAGCGGTATATAACAAACGCTTTTTCCGTGCTGATTTATTCTTAAATAACATCATAATTCTTTTCTTTAAAAATGAATGATTAGAAAACTCATGCGTCAGTGGTAAATGATCCACCTGCAACGCATGAGCGACCAGCATTTCGGCATAGGCCACCTTATCTGTCGAACAGATTTCGTCGGCAATACATTCATGCTGGAACTTTAACTCCTTTTGAAAGAAATATAAAATCGGATTAAACCAGTTGAAAATTTTCAACAGCTCCATCACAAGCAAATCATAAGAGTGCCCCTGATCGACATGAACACGCTCATGTGATTCAATACTACTTTTCTCCTTGATAGACTCTCCAATAATGATTTTATTGAAAAATGAGAAACTTAGATAATCATGTTCATCCCGTAATGCACGCACCAACAGTATCACCCGAAATAGCAACAACGTGAAAGCAATTGCAACACCTAGCCAATATACATAAGTCAAGATGTCTATCAAGGAAATTGGTTGCTCTTTGGGGCTATTGATGGCGATCTCCATATAGCCACTCAAATCCACCATAGGTATGGAGTACGCGATTATCTCTGCTTTCGGTAATTCTATAAATATCCCGATGGGTGCCAATAGCGAGAAAAATATCATCCCAATCAAATAGACGCGATTCCATTGAAAGAAGGTGAGTTTTCGAAAAATCAGCCTATAGAGCGCAAAGCTGATAATCAATGAAACATTGACAATCAATAAGTAAATCATAATCAAAAGTTTATAAGAGGTGGTTGTTGTTATTTATTCTGTTGGATGATCGAAAGAATATCGTTTAATTCTTTGACATCCAATTTATTCTCTTCCAGAAAATAAGAAAGCATACTTTTGGGAGAATTATCAAAATAATTATTCAACAACTTACCAGTGATTCCTTTTTTATATTCCTCTTTTGAGATCTTCGGCAAATACTGATGGCTTTTACCAAAAGACTCATGCGACACAAAACCCTTGGTTTCGAGAATACGCACTATCGTTGAAACTGTATTGTAAGCAGGTTTCGGTTCAGGTAGTCGGTCAATGATATCTTTGACAAAACCACGCTCCATTTCCCAAAGCTCCTGCATGATCTGTTCTTCTGCTTTAGTCAATTCTTTAAAATCTTCCATAACTCCTTATTATTAACAGTACTGTTGTAATCGATTACAATACAAGTATATAACTAAAGAAATAGTTTTACAACTATTTCTTTAGTTATATACACAAAACATTGATTATTAATATAATAAAATTTAACCAAACACTTTTTGATAACGAATTAATCCTCAAAACTTCGTTTACGTGAAGCTTTCAATTGGGATTGTTGCTTCTTCCGATCCAATCTTTTTAGCACACTGGAATAAGGTATTTTGGTTTTCTTTCTTGGTTTGGAGGGCACAAGCGCATCTTTCAATAAGTTAAGAAAACGACCTATGGCTATTTCTTTATTTCGTACTTGTGAGCGGTCCGTATCCGATTCCAATTGCAATACTCCCTCTTTATTGATACGATTCGAAAGCTTCTCAGCCACCACAGCCTTTTCTTCTACCGAAAAAATTGCAGACTGCTCCACATTCCATTGTAGGGTAACTTTGGAGGATACCTTATTAACATGTTGTCCCCCTGCTCCTCCCGATCTTGAAAATTTAAAGGTCAGCTCCCCTATTAATCCTGTTATATTCATTTGTTTTTAAACGCTTCTTCTATTTTTTCCATTTTCTGCAACAGGAAGCCCAATTTTTCTACTTGGTCACGCTGCACATCAACGAGTTCCTGCTCTTTTCTAATAATGAGGTGATCAATTTTCTCATGTAGTTCCCTGATTTCAAGCTCGGCCTTCAGATTAACCATATAATCATTCCGCGCCCGCTCGCGATCCTTGGCTTCTTGCCTATTTTGGCTCATCATGATCACCGGGGCCTGCAGCGCAGCCACACAGGACAAGATCAGATTAAGCAAAATAAATGGATAAGGGTCAAAACCTTTATTATTTAACCAATACATATTGACCGCGATCCAGATCAGCAAAAATACAACGAAAGAAATAATGAACGTCCAACTTCCTCCAAATTCAGCGACTTTGTCTGCGACACGTTCACCTACTGAGGCTGCTGTTGCTCCATCGTTATCCATGCTAGCGCTAATGACCTTATTGTCCTTAAAGCTCTGTATAACTTGTTGATCCAGTTGGCTGAGTTGTCCCGACTCATCTTTTAAAAATTCAGTAATATAAGCTTCCTTAAACCGTGTCAGTTCTGTCGCGGCAATATATTTATCTTTCCCAAAATTTGGATATTCCTTCCGGATTAATTTAAAAATGGGTTGTCGAATAGAAGCTCCCAAAATACGTTGTTCCAAAGGGAATTGTTGCCCTGAGATAGCACTGATAAAATTGTCCATATACCGCTTAAATGTCTACTTAAAGATAATGCTTTTTAAGTAATCAAAAAATTCACAAAACTATGGCAATTGGTTTTTGTTATTTTAGGCATAAATAGTCGAAATTTGCAACACAAAAATTAGAGATGAAACCATCTTGATTTATTCCGTTCAATAAAGGCTGATTAAATCTGGTTGCTTCATCTGCTTTAAAAATCAATTCATAAAGATGAAAATAGGCATTGTTTGTTATCCCACGTTTGGTGGCAGTGGTGTTGTGGCAACGGAATTAGGAAAGGCTTTGGCAGCCAATGGACATGAGATCCATTTTATAACCTACCGACAACCTGCACGCCTAGATTTCTTTTCGGAAAACCTTTATTACCACGAAGTTGCAGTATCTCAATATCCACTTTTTGACTTTTTACCTTACGAATCAGCGCTGGCCAGTAAACTGGTTGATGTCGTACGTTTTGAGAAGCTGGATCTGATCCATGTGCATTATGCCATTCCCCATGCTTCAGCTGCATTCATGGCAAAACAAATATTACTGACGACTTATGGTATTAATATTCCTGTGGTAACCACTCTCCATGGTACAGATATTACACTGGTTGGAAAAGATAAAAGCTTTAGTCCTGTCGTCACCTTCTCGATCAATCAGTCAGACGGTGTAACCGCAGTTTCACAAAATCTAAAAGATGAGACACTCCGGTATTTTGATATCTCTAGAGATATTAAAGTGATTACCAACTTCATCGATCTCGATCGATTCAGCAACAGGGACCGCTCCCATTTCAAAAAAGCGATTGCTCCGGGCAATGAGCGTATCTTGGTTCATACTTCCAATTTTAGAAAAGTAAAAAATACAGAAGACGTCATCCGTATATTTAAGAAAGTACATGATGTCATCCCCTCCAAACTATTAATGGTTGGTGATGGTCCTGAACGTCGCAACGCGGAGGAACTGTCCAGAGAATTGGATGTATGTATGGATGTTCGTTTTTTGGGTAAACAGGATGCTGTTGAAGAAATCTTGTCCGTTTCCGACCTTTTCTTGATGCCTTCGAGCTCCGAGAGCTTTGGTTTGGCGGCCTTAGAGGCAATGGCTTGCCAGGTTCCGGTTGTTTCATCCAATACAGGTGGATTGCCCGAACTGAATGAAAACGGTGTAACGGGATTTTTGAGCAATGTGGGCGATGTGGATGATATGGCCAAGAATGCGATCTATATTTTGGAAGATGCTGACAGATTGGAGAAATTTAAAGAAGCAGCATTAAATCATGCAAAAAAATTCCAATTGTCCAATATCATGCCTTTATACGAACAATATTACCGCGAAGTGATTGATCAAACAACAAAAGCGCAATAAATATCATTTTTGACCTTAAGGGTTGAAAAAAAAATTTTATCTTTGACCTTTGGAAAATTTCCAAAAAAACAATTATGAAATACAAACGTATCTTATTAAAACTTAGCGGTGAATCCTTAATGGGTGACCAAAGCTATGGTATCGATATTAACCGTGTATCACAATACGCTAATGATATCAAAGAAATTCACGATCAAGGTTTAGAAATAGCAATTGTTATCGGTGGTGGTAACATTTACCGCGGTTTGAGTGCTGAAAAATCAGGGATGGACCGTGTTCAAGCAGACTATATGGGAATGCTTGCCACTGTAATCAACAGTATGGCACTTCAAGATGCTCTTGAAAAAGTAGGGAAAAAGACACGTTTGCTAACGGCTATCAAGATGGAGCAGATCTGTGAACCATTCATTCGCAGAAGAGCTGTACGCCACTTGGAAAAAGGCCGTATTGTTATTTTCGGAGCTGGTACCGGAAACCCATATTTCACGACGGATACAGCAGCTTCTTTGCGCGCAATTGAAATCAACGCGGATGCTGTACTAAAAGGAACACGTGTAGATGGTATCTATACTGCTGACCCAGAGAAAGATCCTAGCGCAACAAAATTCGAAGAAATCTCATTCACGGAGGTATACGAGAAAGGATTAAATGTAATGGATATGACTGCCTTTACCCTTTGTCAAGAAAACAAATTACCAATCATTGTATTTGACATGAACAAACCCGGCAATTTATTGAAACTTGCCAATGGTGAACATGTTGGAACTGTGGTAAAATAATTAATATCTGTAAAAAACGTAATCTTATATGAACGAACTAATTTCAATTGAATTGGACGATTGTAAAGACAAGATGTCCAAAGCAGTTGCTCACACGGAGTCAGAATTAACAAAAATTCGTGCCGGTAAAGCTTCTCCATCTATGTTAGATGGTATTTCAGTCGATTATTATGGTAGTGCTACTCCACTTTCACAAGTAGCTAACATCAATACTACTGACGCTCGGACTATTGTCATCCAACCTTGGGAAAAATCGCTCATCAACGCAATTGAAAAAGCAATTACGGATGCTAATCTTGGTGTCAACCCACAGAATGATGGTATTGTGATCCGTTTGAATATCCCGCCTTTGACAGAAGAAAGAAGACGTGACTTGGTGAAAAAAGTAAAGGAAGAGACTGAAAGAGGCCGTATAGGTATCCGTAACATCCGCAAAGACACCAATGAGTCCATCAAAAAATTAAAAAATGATGGTGCCTCAGAAGACGAAATCAAAACCGCTGAAGGGGAGGTCCAAAAATTGACTGATGCATACATTGTAAAAGTTGATAATCTGTCTGAACTGAAAGAAAAAGATATCATGACTGTTTAAGTCCTTATTCTTAAACACACAAAACGAGGATGTTCAAAAGCTTGGACATCCTCGTTTTTTTTTATTGCTGTTTGTATCCTCCCCCTCCCTTTAGTAAATGTGCAATTTTCAGCGGGTTTGTTTTTACTTTTTACACAAGCTCTTTCTTGTTTTCTGATAATTCAATATTATCCTTTCACAAAAATATTCCACCATGTTTTATTGATTTTTGAACAAAATAATTGTACATTGTACACTAACACATAATCAGTTATATGATGAACAATTCTCGCCGTCAATTTTTAAAGCAAGCTGGAATAGGTCTTTCGGCAGCTTATCTGATGCCCAACTTGATATCTTGTCAAAATAAAACGGGTGCTGTCAGTGACAATCCATTGCAAAATATAGGGGTACAGCTGTACTCCATACGTGATTTGATGGATAAAGATCCGAAAGGTTCTTTGGAGCAGGTCGCAAAAATTGGCTACAAACATGTCGAGCTTTATGGCATAGATCCTACTGCCAAACAGTTCTGGAAATTATCCTATAAAGAGTTAAAAAAGATTCTGGATGACAATGGCCTAAAAACGCACTCAGGACACTATGATATGTCTAAATATCTCAGTAAATCACATACCGATAAAGAAGATTTAGCAGTTTACTTTGATGCAGCAAAAGAACTCGGACAGGAATATGTGATTGCGCCAGTGACACCAATGTTCGACATTAATGCGCTTAAAAAAGATGACTATCTTTATGCCGCCGAACAGCTCAATAAGGCCGGTGAACAAGCAAAAAAGCTGGGGCTAAAGGTTGCTTACCACAACCATTTTTGGGAATTTAGGGACTTAGGAAACAATGCTACAGGTGAAGATGTCATGTTGGCTTTTACGGAACCTGATCTTGTCGATTTTGAGCTTGATCTTTTCTGGGCTGAGAAAGCTGGGAAAAACCCTATATCCATATTTGAAAAATTCCCCAATAGATTTAAACTATGGCATGTGAAGGATATGGACCGTACAAAATCAAATCCGATCGAATGGCCTAAGGATGGTAAGTTACCGGTTGAACAGATCTTTAAAGATATCAAATATACCGAAGTTGGTACCGGAAGTATCCCTTTCCCCGAAATTGTCAAAGAAAAGGTTAAATCGGGTCTGAAATACGCTTTCGTAGAGCAAGACGACATCTACATGCCGAACAAGATGGAAAGTCTTAAGAAAAGCTACGATTACGTTCAGGCAAATCTTATCAAATAAAAAAGGGAAGCAAATGCTTCCCTTTTTTATTTGATAAATCCCCTTAGAATTGTGTATTCTCTACTTCGACCGCAGTTTCAATCACTTTCCGTGCTAATTCCTCTTTAAAATCAATAATGTTTTTACTTATTGTCTCATCATAAGTGCCCAGGATCTGAGCAGCTAATATACCTGCATTTTTTGCAGCATTTAGTGCGACTGTTGCTACAGGGATACCATTAGGCATCTGCAAGATGGATAGTACCGAATCCCACCCATCAATAGAGTTGGATGATTTTACAGGTACACCGATTACAGGCAAATGCGTGATTGAAGCCACCATTCCTGGTAAATGCGCAGCTCCACCAGCTCCCGCAATAATTACTCTTAAACCACGAGATGCAGCATTTTTAGCATAATCAAACATACGTTGCGGCGTACGGTGCGCCGAAACGATTGTGACCTCAAATTCTACTCCAAGGACTTTCAGGACATCGATGGCATCCTGCATAACAGGAAGATCAGATTTACTTCCCATGATAATGCCTACCTGGGCCTTATTATTGACTGACATAGTATTATTAAGCTTTAACTTTTAATATTTCTTGTACTTTTCTTGCGTTGGAGATTGCTTTATCCCGATCATCATTGATGATGCAGATATGCCCCATCTTGCGGAATGGCTTTGTATACTTCTTGCCATACAGATGTAAATAGACTCCTTCCATGGCCAACACCTCCTCTACTCCATCATATTTTGCCAAGCCCTCATAACCATCTTCACCCAGTAGATTGATCATGACAGCGTTTGTCCGACATCGTGTATCACCCAAAGGTAAATTGAATATCGCTCTTAGATGTTGTGCAAATTGAGAAACATAATTTCCTTCGATGGTTTGATGGCCGCTATTATGTGGGCGCGGTGCCAGTTCATTCACCAGAATATCACCATTTTTCGTTAGGAACATTTCCACTGCAAGCAAACCGACGATCTGCAGATCATCCGCGATTTTCTTCGCAATTGCTTCTGCACGTTGCTGGATCTCTACACCATATAATGATGGCGCGATAAGAAATTCCACTAAATTAGCTTGAGGATTAAATTCCATTTCTACCATTGGAAAAGTGGAGACATCACCTCTATCGTTACGTGCAACAATAACAGCGATTTCCTTTTCAAAATCTACCCACTCTTCAATCAAACTCGGCTCTTCAAAGGCATCCTGAATATCCGCTTCAGTAACGATCTTCTTTACGCCTTTTCCATCATACCCATCTCTACGTAGTTTTTGAATGTAGGGTAAACTCAACGAAGCATTTGTTAAATTATCTTTAGTTGATATCAACTGAAACGCAGAAGTCGGGATATCATTTTGTTTAAAAAACTGTTTCTGTAATCCCTTATCCTGGATCAGGCGAATAATACGCGACTGCGGATAAACGATTACCCCCTCTTCTTCCAGTTTCTCCAATGCATCAACATTTACTTTTTCGATCTCGATAGTAATCAAATCTAGGTCTTTACCAAAATTATATACTGTCTCAAAATCGCTCAATGAACCACATTCAAATTTATTGCACAGTTTACGACAAGGAGCATTCTTATCGGGATCCAGTACATGAACGTTTACATTGTAATTAATGGCTTCCTGGATTAACATTCTTCCGAGTTGACCACCACCAAGAATGCCTAATTGCAGTTCGCCATAAAAATCTTTTGCCATAATTGATTCTAAAATCTTATAAAATTTATCTTTTAAGCTTTTTCCTTGAACAACAGTTCGCCCAATAAGCTTTCTTTATCTATTTTTTTTTGCAGTTCAATAAAAGCACCTATCAGTGCTTCCGGACGTGGTGGGCATCCTTGCACATACACATCCACCGGGATAATTCGATCCACCCCCTTCACTACGTGATAACCATGCTGCCAATAAGGTCCTCCACAATTAGAACAGGATCCCATTGAGATTACATATTTAGGATCAGGCATCTGTTCGTATAGTTTTTTTATACGGTCTGCCATTTTAAATGTTACAGTACCAGCAATAATAATAACATCTGATTGTCTCGGTGAAGGTCTAGGAAAAACACCCATCCGATCTAGATCATATGTTGAAGCCATAGCTCCCATCATTTCGATCGCACAACAGGCAATACCAAAACTCATCGGCCACATCGAAGAAAGTCTTGCCCAGTTTAGCAGATCATCCAATTTGGCAACAACGACACCATTATTTTGCAGTTGACTATCTAAACTCATGCTTACTCAGGTTTTTTAAATCGAGGTTTAAAAGCAATCTTTGGCGCAGCTGTCACCTCTTGCGCAACAGTATTCTCTACGACCGCAACCGCCGGCTCCCTATAGTCCCGTACTTGATAGCTGCTGTTGTTCAATGTTGAATAAGCACTTTGAGGAATATTTACAGGAACCTTAGGTAGAGATACATTGGGTTTCACCCATTCCAAATCTCCTTTTTTCCAGACAAAAACCAATCCCAAGATTAAAATACCGATAAACATCGCCATTTCAATCATCGTAAACCATCCCCATCTGCCGTCTGCGGCAATGTATTCTGATTGTCCAAATACTGTAGCCCAAGGAAAAATAAAGATGAGCTCAACATCAAAAAGCAGGAACACTAAAGCGATGACATAAAATCGAGGATTGAATTGTACCCAAGAGGAACCGATAGGATCTTCGCCACATTCGTAAGTACCAGATTTAATGGGATTATTCTTTTTGGGAGAGATTAAACGTGCTAGAAAAATGGTCGCACAGACTAACAATGCCCCTATCAGCAGAATGATAAGGATTTTGCCGTATTCCGATAATTGTGCGGGGTCATCCATAATAATTACAAATTTAACAATTATTTCGTTTACTCTAGCGAGGAACTTGAAATTACAAATTATTTATTAAAAAAATGGGGCATTGTATGCTTACAATGCCCCACCGTATATAACAATATATTAAAATTACATTTTCCCAGGCATTTTAGGCATATTGCGCATCAACTTAGCGGCCATTGCAGGATTGGACATTTGTTTCATCACTTTACGCATGTCACCAAATTGCTTCAACAATTTGTTCACTTCATTAACGTCAGTTCCCGAACCTTTCGCAATACGCAAACGACGTTTTTGATCTATTACATCCGGATTTTCTCGCTCAAAAGGTGTCATCGAATCAATGATGGCTTCAATAGGTTTGAATGCATTATCATCGACTTCAATATCCTTCATCGCTTTTCCTACGCCAGGAATCATGCCCATCAAATCTTTCATGTTACCCATTTTTTTGATCTGTTGGATCTGGGATTTGAAATCATTGAAATCAAATTTATTCTTACGGATTTTCTTTTGAAGCTCCGCAGCTTGCTTTTCGTCGAACTGTTGTTGCGCACGCTCCACCAAGGATACCACGTCACCCATGCCCAAAATACGGGACGCCATACGATCTGGATAGAAAACGTCCAATGCATCCATCTTCTCTCCGGTACCGATAAACTTAATTGGTTTATTGACAACAGATTTAATCGATAGCGCAGCACCACCACGTGTATCACCATCTAATTTGGTCAATACAACACCTGTAAAATCAAGACGATCGTTGAATGTTTTCGCTGTATTGACAGCATCCTGACCAGTCATCGAGTCAACGACAAATAAGATCTCATCTGGTTTTGTCGCTTCCTTAACAGCAGTGATCTCCACCATCAAAGGCTCATCTATGGCCAGACGACCAGCGGTATCGATGATTACAACATTATGGCCATTGCGCTTTGCCTCTTCAACACCTGCTTTCGCAATAGCAATTGGATCTGTTGACGCTCTATCAACATAAACAGGAACACCAACTTGTTCAGCCAATACCTCCAATTGATCAATTGCTGCTGGACGATAAACGTCACCTGCGACCAATAATGGTTTTTTATTCTTTTTATCTTTCAGGAATAATGCCAGCTTACCAGAAAAAGTTGTTTTACCAGCACCATTCAGACCTGCGATCAAAATAACAGTAGGATTTTTACCAATCTCCAACTCTGTGACAGACCCGCCCATCAATTCTGTCAACTCATCATTCATGATTTTAGTCAACAACTGACCCGGAGAAATACTTGTCAATACATTCTGCCCTAAAGCTTTTTGTCTAACATCATCTGTAAAAGTTTTAGCAGTCTTATAATTCACATCGGCATCCAACAATGCTTTGCGAATTTCTTTCATCGTTTCCGCAACGTTGATTTCGGTAATACTGCCTTGTCCTTTTAATACCTTAAAGGCCCTATCTAGCTTATCTTGAAGATTTGAAAACATAAAATCTGAATCTTATTCTATATAAACAGCAAAGTTAAAAAAATTGTCTGTAGTAACCTCATTAACACCCCATAAAAAATGCGACTATTAAAAATAATCGCATTTCTTTGTATACTCGAGTTATACGACTACTCATTAGTCGCTCCTACGCCCACCAAATAAGATGGAAGCATAGTATAAAAGTGTGACCAGGGCACTCAAAGCCGCGACAACATAAGTCATAGCAGCCCATTTTAACGCATCTTTTGCACCGTCATGCTCCTCACCATTGTAAGTAACACCGGCATGGTTCAACCATTCCAAAGCGCGGTTTGAAGCATCAAATTCCACAGGAAGTGTGATGAACGAGAATATTGTTGTGATCGCCAATGCACCTACACCTACCGCTAACAACCATGGATTGCCGCCTTTGGAAAATGCAAATAACATCACACCGAGCATCAATACCCATGAGGTTAGTTTGGAAGCCGCATTGACCATTGGTACCATCGCTGAACGGAAACCTAACCATTTATATGCTTTCGCGTGTTGTACAGCATGACCACATTCATGGGCCGCTACCGCTGCTGCCGCAACACTGCGACCACTATATACTTCAGGACTCAAGTTGACCGTTTTATCCGATGGATTGTAATGATCTCCCAAGCGATCAGGAATCGACAGTACCTTCACATCATATATACCATTATCATTTAGCATTTTCTGCGCAATCTCACCACCAGACATTCCATTCCCCAATGGCATCTCTGAATACTTCTTAAATTTGTTTTTAAATCTCGTCTGGACAATTAGGCTTACCACCATTATTCCAATAAATAAAATCAAGTACATAGCTTTTTATATTTTTATCGTTATTCTCTTTTTAATAGTTTCAATATAATCATCAAACCTCATTCCAATTCCTATAAATTGATAAAGGCATGAACTTCTAAGATAGTAAAAAGCGCATAACTGACAAAAAGAACAATTTCTTCTGATGCCGACATGACATTGTAGCATAAAAAAGGGAGTGAAAACTCACTCCCTTCGATTGTTATTTTCTAAATTATACTACTTATTCGATTATCCCATCTGAAAGACCAAATCAGAACCTTCTATCATTTTACGTAAATTGCTCAATGCATAGCGCATTCTTCCTAAGGCAGTATTGATACTCACCTCTGTTATCTCAGCAATATCCTTAAAACTCATATCACAGAAGTGACGCATAATTAAAACCTCTTTCTGATCATCAGGCAGTTTCTGGATCATTTTCTTTAAGTCGACATCGACCTGTTGTTTCAGCATCTTAGATTCAGCACTTTCATCACTGAATTCCAATACTTCAAAAATGTCAAAACCATCAGCATTCACAATATTTGGGGCCCGTTTGGCTTTTCTAAAAAAGTCAACGATCATATTGTGGGCAATACGGATAGCCCAAGGCAAGAATTTCCCCTCTTCATTGTACTTGCCCGATTTTAATGTGTTGATGATTTTAATGAAAGTCTCCTGGAAAATATCTTCAGCAAGATATTCGTCTTTTACTTTCATATATATAGAGGTGTAAATTTTCGATTTATATCGATTCAACAATGCCTCTAGGCCGGACTCTTGGCCCCCGACATACATTTGGATCAATTCTTGATCACTCTTACTTTTCAAAAGTCTCATACGTCACTTACTTTTTTAGCAGTTCGCAAATAAATTATCAGTTCTGTTGTAAAATGTAAATGTTTAGCGTATAGTGTTCCTTTCTTATTGTAAAACAATCAATTAATAGTATTTCAAAGTACCGTAAAATTATTGAGTAATCAAATTATTACATTTCATTTTAAGATTTTTTAACATTTAGAAAGGTAAAAACGCCCTTCTCTTAACCAAAAAAAGCACTTGACAAAATACTTGAGACTGACTCAATTTACGAAGTGATTAACTTTGAGACAAATTCGAAACTAACAGGGACTTTATAGGGACCTCACTCGGACCTTGTCCGGACCTCATTCGGACCTCATTCGGACCTCATTCGGACCTCATTCGGATAAAAGCGTATAAAGTGCCTATTAATCCCCTATTATATTAGGATAAAATCCCTTTTAATTAGAAGGTTGGTATACAGTTGCCCGCAAGATAGTACGGCCTTACTTCATAGCAGATGCGGAGCATAAAACTTAAAAAACAAATGCATTAATGGCTCGCATGTGGCAGAGCAAGTACGCGGTGGGTATCGTATAAGATCAAAAACGAAAAAAGCGGAATCAACCTAAGATGATTCCGCTTTTCTATATGATAAAGACAGCGTCTTATTTATACAACGGAAACTCGGCCATCATGGCTCTCACTTTACCATGGATTTTATCCAATTCAGCATCGTTGGAAGCATTTTTCAATGCCTCATCAATTAACTCTCCGATTTGAATAATATCATTTTCTTTGATACCACGAGTAGTGATTGCGGCGGTACCGAAACGTACACCTGAAGTCACAAAAGGAGAACGTGTATCAAAAGGAACCATATTTTTGTTGGTTGTGATACCTGCTTTACCCAATACAGCTTCAGCTTCTTTACCAGAAATATCTTTGTTACGTAGATCAACCAACATCAAGTGGTTATCTGTACCACCAGAGATAATCTTATAATCTCTCTCAACGAAGAACTGCGCTAATGCTGCTGCATTTTTCTTCACCTGAACAATGTACTCCATATACTCGTCTGATAAAGCCTCACCGTAAGCAATTGCTTTTGCAGCAATTGTATGCTCCAAAGGACCACCTTGCGTACCTGGGAAAACAGCTAAATCTAACAACTGAGTTATCGTACGGATTTCACCTTTAGGCGTTTTGATACCCCAAGGGTTTTCAAAATCCTTACCAACCATAATCATACCACCACGTGGACCGCGTAGGGTCTTGTGTGTTGTAGTTGTAACGATATGACAATGAGGAAGAGGATCATTCAATAAACCACGAGCGATCAAACCTGCAGGATGAGAAATATCAGCCAAAACAATCGCACCGATTTCATCAGCAACTTTACGGATGCGTGCATAGTCCCAGTCACGGGAATAAGCTGAAGCACCGCAGATAATCATTTTTGGTTTTTCACGAAGTGCCGTTTCTTCCAACTGTTCGTAATCAATCAGACCTGTATCTTCTTTTACACCGTAAAATAATGGTTGATAGATCTTACCAGAAAGGTTTGCCGGTGATCCGTGAGTCAAGTGTCCACCATGAGATAAATCAAGACCTAAAATTTTGTCTCCAGGCTTGATTGTCGCCAAAAAAACAGCCGCATTTGCCTGTGCTCCAGAGTGAGGTTGAACATTTACCCATTCTGCGCCAAATAATTGCTTTGCACGATCAATTGCGATGGTTTCAATTTCATCCACAACTTCACAACCTCCATAGTAACGTTTTCCTGGGAGGCCTTCTGCATATTTATTTGTCAACACTGAACCAGCAGCTTCCATCACTTGTTTTGAAACAAAGTTTTCCGAAGCAATTAATTCAATACCTTCTTCTTGGCGTTTCAGCTCATCAGCTATTAAATTAAAAATGGCTTGATCTCTTTCCATTGTTTTTAAATGTTGTAAAGTAAATTTTGTAGTTTATTTTAATGCCTCAAAGATAGCATATTCCATAAAGAATATCGACAAAAAGCCATATTTTATTAAATGTTCTTAGAAAAATGGGCTTATTTATGCGAATTAGCTAATTAACAAGGTATCCTTTTAACTCCTATTTGGAGCCCCCAAATCCAATAAAAATTGAATGTTTTGTAAATGTCAAAAAATCTACGGCGGGCGATTTGCAATTAAAAATATGTATTTTTGTTAAAGAATTGGCTAAAACATTATCAAAATGAGCACAGAACATACAGCAATTGCTCCTGTTACCTTAACGCAAGGGGCAATCAAGGAACTCAATAAATTAAAAGATCAACAAGAAATTTCTGATGATTTTGGTTTACGTGTCGGTGTAGAAGGTGGAGGTTGTTCAGGTATGAGTTATATCCTTGGTTTTGACCAGAAAAAAGATGGAGACAGCGAGTACGAAATTGAAGGAATCCGCATTTTTATGAACAAAGCACATGGCTTATATCTTGCAGGCATGGAAATTGACTTCAAATCAGGACTTGACGCAAGAGGTTTTACTTTCAATAATCCAAATGCAAGTAGCACTTGTGGTTGTGGAAGTAGTTTTTCAGCATAAGTTGAAATTTACACATATTTCAATGAAAAAGGGGATTGCGGGTAGCAATCCCCTTTTTGTCCTAGCCCTCCGTAACAACAAACCCAATCAACTATTTAGGAAAATTCAATTATCCTTTATTCAACTTATTTCCTGCTACGATAGCCCCACCTCCTAGCTTTCAGTTCGACTTTATCTGCCACCATTATCGTATAATCTCTGACCAGTGACATTGATGGGGATTTTCAAAAATATTTTACCCATCATATAATGATACTACAGCAACAAAGCCCTCTTTCTTTTTCCATCATAATTCACTAAATTAGCGACCTTTAGAAAAGAAGCATACAACAGTCTGATGTACAAAGAATATAAGCAGTTAAATTTACCGGAGATTGGTAAAGAGATTTTGACCCGTTGGGAACAGGAAAAAATATTCGAAAAAAGTATCAATAATCGCCCTGAGAGCAAGTCATATACATTTTTTGAAGGGCCACCTTCTGCGAATGGAATGCCTGGGATCCATCACGTGATGGCTCGTACGATTAAGGATATTTTCTGTCGCTACAAGACATTGAAAGGCTACCAGGTAAAACGAAAAGGAGGCTGGGATACCCATGGCCTTCCAATTGAACTTGCTGTCGAGAAAGCTCTTGGTATTACTAAGGAGGATATTGGCAAAAAGATTACCGTAGAAGAGTATAACGACGCTTGCCGCAAGGAAGTGATGAAATATACCGATGTATGGAATGACCTAACCAACAAAATGGGGTATTGGGTCGATCTAGAGCATCCTTACATCACATATAAAAATGAATACATTGAAACATTATGGTATTTGTTAAAAGAGCTATATAAAAAAGGCTTATTGTATAAGGGTTACACCATTCAACCTTATTCACCTGCTGCAGGTACAGGATTGAGTTCGCATGAGCTTAATCAACCGGGTACGTATAAAGATGTGAAGGATACAACAATTGTTGCTGAATTTAGATTGATCAAAAGCCAGCTCCATCCAGCAATTGAAAAATTAGTAGACGATGAAGCCGAAGATGTTGCATTTATCGCCTGGACAACTACGCCTTGGACCTTACCGTCCAATACAGCCTTGGTAGTTGGTAAGAAAATAAACTATGTCAAAATCAGAACTTTCAATAAATATACAGGTGCACCGATATCTGTTGTATTGGCAAAAGATCTGATCAGCAAGCATTTTAAGGCAGAGGGACAAGATGCCTCGTTCCAAGACTATAAGTTAGGTGATAAAGTTATCCCTTGGGAACTTGCAACAGAATTTGTAGGCGAAGAGCTTGTAGGCTTGCGTTATGAACAATTGTTGCCTTATATCACTAATGAAGATTTACAAGAGAATGCTTTTCGTGTAATCCCTGGTGACTTTGTGACCACCGAAGATGGTACTGGTATCGTACATGCTGCGCCGACTTATGGTGCGGATGACTTTCGTGTAGCGAAAGAACACGGTGTACCGGGTATTTTGGTGAAAGACGAAAATGGAAAAGATGTTCCTACGGTAGACCGTACGGGTCGCTTTGTGAATGAAATCACCGATTTCGCAGGACGATTTGTGAAAGAGGAATACTACAGTGCAGAAGAACGTGCGAAAGAGGACTTCAAACCTACTGACGTCTTGATCTCGATCAAACTAAAAGAGGATAATAAAGCATTTGATGTAAAAAAATACGAGCACACCTACCCACACTGTTGGCGTACAGACAAACCAGTTTTATACTATCCATTGGATAGCTGGTTTATCCGTACTACTGCGGTAAAGGAAGATTTGGTAGCTTTAAATAAAACAATCAACTGGAAACCGGAAGCAACTGGAACAGGGCGCTTTGGAAACTGGTTGGAAAACCTGGTTGATTGGAACCTTTCCCGTTCTCGTTACTGGGGAACACCACTTCCAATCTGGCGTTCAGAAGATGAGAATGAAGAGGTTTGTATCGGTTCGCTACCTGAATTAAAGTCTTTGTTAGAGGCTTCCCTGACTTCGGATATTCTATCCGCAGATGAGAAAGCGAAAAACCAAGCCTACCTAGACAAATTTGACACAGAAAAACTGGATTTACACCGTCCATATGTTGACGACATCGTTCTTGTTTCTGACGCTGGTCAAAAATTATTCCGTGAGCCTGATTTAATTGACGTATGGTTCGATTCGGGAGCAATGCCTTATGCACAATGGGGATTGGATCACGAAAAATTGGCAAGAGGGGAAGAGTTTCCATTTAAAGATGGATTCAATCATGCATACCCAGCAGACTTCATTGCGGAAGGAGTTGATCAGACTCGTGGATGGTTCTTTACGCTACATGCGATCTCCACGATGATGTATAAATCGGTCTCTTTCAAAAACGTTGTTTCCAATGGATTGGTATTGGATAAAAACGGAAATAAGATGTCCAAACGCTTAGGCAATGGCGTTGATCCTTTCTCGACGATCGATCAATATAGTGCTGATGCTACCCGTTGGTATATGATCAGCAATGCAGCTCCTTGGGACAACTTAAAATTCAACATGGAAGGATTGGATGAGGTACGCCGCAAATTCTTTGGCACGCTATACAATACCTACGCGTTTTTTGCACTTTATGCCAACATTGATAAGTTCTCCTATGCAGAACCAGATATTGCATTAGAAAACCGTCCTGAAATCGACCGCTGGATTATCTCGTTACTAAATTCACTAACGAAAGAAGTGGATGAATATCTAGCGGATTACGAACCGACAAAAGCTGCCCGTGCAATCCAAAACTTTGTGGACGAACACTTGAGTAACTGGTACGTTCGTTTGTGCCGTCGTCGTTTCTGGAAAGGAGAATATACCGAAGATAAGATTTCTGCATATCAGACATTATACACTTGTTTGGATACAATTGCGAAATTAATGTCACCGATATCGCCATTCTTCTCGGATAGACTATTCCTGGATTTGAATACTGCAACCAATAAGGAACAAGTCGAGTCAGTTCATTTAGCCAACTTCCCCGTATACGATGAAAAACTAGTGGATAAAGATCTGGAAGAACGCATGGCCCTAGCGCAGGATATTTCGTCGTTGACACTTTCACTACGTAAGAAAACGTCGATCAATGTGCGTCAGCCATTAAACAAAATCCTCGTTCCTGTATTGGACAGTGCTTTTCAAGAGAAGGTAGAAAAAGTAAAAGATTTGATACTTTCGGAAACCAATATCAAAGATATTGAGTTTATTACGGATACAACTGGTATAATCAAGAAAAAAATAAAACCAAACTTCAAAGCTCTTGGCGCGAAAGTTGGTAAGGATATGAAGTTAGTTTCTTCATCTATCCAATCGTTGACTATAGATCAAATCAGTACATTGGAATCAGCAGGTGAATTGGCCTTAACGGGCACGCCATATACTATTCTATTGAGCGATGTAGAAATTATAGCAGAGGATGTGGAGGGATGGCAAGTTGCTAATCTGGGTAAATTGACCGTAGCATTGGATGTCCATATTACCGAAGAATTGAAAAAGGAAGGTTTATCAAGAGAATTGATCAACCGTCTACAAAATTTACGGAAGGAAAAAGGACTTGAAGTGACTGATAGAATTAACGTAAAGTTAACAGCAGCCTCAGAAGTAGTCAATGCAGCGAAAGAAAATTTATCTTATATTTGCACCGAAATTCTAGCCGATTCATTGGTATTTGAAGATTCACTAACTGAAGGAGAGACCATCGAGATCGATGGCAAAGAACTTAAGGCATTAATCCAAAAAAATTAAATTATGGCAAACAACAACGAGAAAACACGCTATAGCGATTCAGAATTACAAGAATTTAAAGATATTATCTTGGACAAGCTTAGAATAGCAAAAGAAGAGCTTTCCTCGTTGACAGCAACGCTCAATAACAGCAATGCGAATGGTACAGACGATACTGCGGGTACATACAAGACCTTAGAAGATGGCTCTGCAACTTTGGAGAAGGAACAAACCAACCAACTGGCTGCACGTCAAAAGAAGTTTATCGACAACCTGGAAGCAGCGTTGGTGCGCATCGAGAACAAAACATATGGTATCTGTAGAGAAACTGGAAAACTGATCCAAAAAGAGCGCTTGAAAGCTGTTCCGCACACGACGTTGAGCATCGAAGCGAAAAACAAACAATATTAATTTTAGGCAAAAATATATGGTCTTTGCGCGGGCAAAGACCATTTTTATAGCAAAATGAAGGGGTATACGAAACCAGTCGCACTAATTGTCGCGATTCTTTTAATAGACCAATTGTCAAAAATATGGGTTAAGCTCTCTATGACAATTGGACAAAGTCATCACATTTTAGGTAAATTCTTCCAAATCCATTTTATTGAAAACAATGGAATGGCCTACGGAATGGAATTTGGTGGTGATTACGGGAAATTGTTCCTGACCGTGTTTCGGATACTGGCCGTAGCTGGTATCGGGTATGGTCTACATTACATGATCAAGAATAAATACAACCGTGGCTTTATATTAAATGTAGCCCTGATTCTTGCCGGTGCTTTGGGAAACATCATTGATTCAGCATTTTATGGTGTGATCTTCAGTGAAAGTACCTTTTACGAAAAGGCATCTTTATTTCCGGCGGGTGGAGGATATTCATCCTTCCTGCATGGAAAAGTAGTTGACATGCTTTATTTTCCTTTAATTGAAGGTACTTTCCCTACTTGGGTACCTTTTTGGGGCGGTGAGGAGTTTCTATTCTTCCGGCCAGTATTCAACATTGCAGACTCAGCTATTTCAGTGGGTGTGGTGCTGATACTATTATTCCAAAAACGGTATTTCAAAACGGAAAAAGAAGAGAAATCGAGTATCCATAGTGAAATCGTTGAAGATTAACGAAATATCTTACAAAGCCTTGTTAATCACAAGGCTTTTCTTTTAAAACTTAAAAACGGGGATTGTAATCCGATTATCAAGCAATCTGGTAATATAGGTTATGACGATTTCCATACTAAATACCAAAAAATGAAAAACATAAATTTATTCCTAATCGTCTGCGCACTTTTTGTGACAAAATTGGCTCAAGCACAACAAATTGAAATCCCCAATCTAAAAAAACATATCTACTACCTAGCGGATGACAAAATGCAAGGTCGCGGAACAGGTAGTAAAGAAGTGTTCAAAGTAGCTGACTATATCGAAAAGGAGTTTAAAAAATATAAATTACAACCCAAGGGTGAAAAAGGCTATCGCCAATCTTTCAAAGCAAAGGTATGGAAGGTAAAAGTAGCTGACAGTATTCGCAATGCTGACAATATTATTGGTTTTATCGATAATGGAGCAGCGTTGACAGTTGTGATAGGTGCGCATTACGATCACTTGGGAACAGGTCACCAAGGTAGCTCCAAAGATTCTCTAGGTGTTGGTAAAATCCACAATGGGGCCGACGACAATGCTTCGGGTACTGCAGGTTTATTGGAACTCGCCCGTTATTTCAGCAGCAATAAAGAAAAAGAACCTTACAATTTGTTATTTATCGCTTTCGGGGCCGAGGAACTGGGATTGGTGGGATCCAAATATTTTACCGAACACCCTACCCTACCGTTGGAAAAAATAACGGCAATGCTTAACATGGATATGATAGGCCGCTACAATCCCGACAATGGTCTTGCCGTCATCGGATATGGAACAAGCAGTCAATGGCCGGCTATTTTCAAAGATATCCAAGCACCTATCAAGTTCAATTTAAGCAAAGACGGTAACGGAGGGTCGGATCAGACTTCATTCTACAAAAAGAATATTCCAGTATTATTCTTCCATACCGGCGGACACCCCGACTATCATATGCCAACGGATGACGCAGACAAGATCGATTACAATTCGTTAAAATCTATTCTGGATCTAGAGAAATCGGTGATTGAGAATATCATGAAACAATCGAGTAAAATGGACTTTATCTGGACCAACTAAAACGGATAAAATAAACCATCGAAGACCTTTCAAAATATAACCTAGCTCAAATGCAAACGTGAGCGGATTTATTAAGGTACTGTAGATACCCTCGAGATTAAAACACAAAAAAAATAAGTATACGGATGAAAAAAATTCTTGTCACAGGATCCAATGGCTTTTTGGGTCAAAAGGTCGTCGACCTACTTGCTGGAAATGATCTTTATGAAGTTACAGCCATTTCGAAAGGCCCGAATAGAAACCCTAATCAAGCGGGATATATTTTCTATCAGGTCGATTTGTTGGATCGGACCCTATTAGCGGATTTTTTATCCAACCATATTTTTGATGCGATTATACACACCGCTGCCATGACCAGTGTGGAAGCATGTGAAGCCGATAAAGCGGCCTGCCAGCTGATTAATGTAGATCTGGTACAAACACTAGCAAGTTACTGCGAAAAAAATAAGACACAGTTGGTGCATCTCTCTACTGATTTTGTATTTGACGGCAAAAAAGGTACAGCCTATAATGAATTGGACGCCCCCACCCCACAAAGTGAGTATGGAAAAAGCAAATATGCCTCTGAGCAAGTACTCATGCAGTCTTCCTGTCATTATGCGATCCTACGTACAATTTTGGTTTATGGTATCAACGGAGATCCGAATCGTTCCAACTTAGTCCTTTGGGCAAAGGCAAAGCTCTCACAAAAAGAAGCTATAAAAGTGGTTAATGACCAATGGAGAATGCCTACCTTTGTAGATGATTTAGCGCATGCTTGTCAATTGGCTATTGAACGACAAGCTCAGGGAATATTTCATATCTCTGGAGCGGAGTTGATGTCTATTAATGAGGCGGTTTATAAAATCGCAGATTATTGGAAACTGGACAAAACATTGATTTCAGAAATCAGCGCGTCAAGTATTGGACAAGCGGATAACAGGCCACGCCAGACAGGTTTTGATCTCAGTAAATCGAAAAATGAACTGGGCTATGTACCAACAGCGTTTATGAAATCTTTGGAAATAATTGATAGCCAATTCAAAGAATTTGGACGATAATGACAACAAACGATATGATAGAGAAATTTGCGAGAGAGTCATACACAGAGATGAACGAATTGGTCCTGCCTAACGATACCAACACATTTGGAAATCTAATGGGCGGCCGTTTATTATACTGGATGGATATCTGTTCAGCTATTGCTGCACAAAAGCATTGTAGCAATGTGGTCGTTACGGTATCTGTGGATAATGTATCTTTTAAGCGTTCAATCAAATTGGGTGAAGTGGTCACCATACAAGCGCAAGTGACACGTGCATTTAACAGCTCCCTGGAGGTACGCATGGAAATTTTCGCGTCTAATCTGCCCGAGGGCACACGCGTAAAAACCAATGAGGCATATTATACCTTTGTTGCTGTAGACGCCGACAACAACCCTAAAGCTGTCCCTGTATTGATACCTGAGACAGAGTCAGAACACAAAGCTTACGAAGATGCCCTTCAACGGCGAGAACTTCGCCTTATTCTTGCGGGAAAACTGAAACCGGAAAATGCAAAAAAATTAAAAGCATTGGTCAGTTTATTCAGTCAAAAGAACTGATACGATAGGCTATAATTGCAATAAATAAAAAGAGAGAACATGTTCATGTTCTCTCTTTTTATTTATTGTACTAGCCAAACAATGCAGTACCTGGGCCTATCATTCGTCTGAATCAACTAGTCCTCGTTGCCTAAGGCTAATATTCGATCAAATTCTTCAGGTTTTAGCGGCATTACTGATAAACGGCCCTGTCTTACCAAAGCGATATCCTGTAACTGTTCATCTGCTTTGATCGTCTCCAGGGTGACAGATTTCTTCAATGTTTCAACAGGAGCCAGATCTACAACAACCCAACGTTCGTCATCTGTTGTGGGGTCCTGATAAAATTCTTTCACCACCTTAGCGACACCAACCACATCCTTTCCTTCGTTGCTATGATAGAACAGGACCAAGTCCCCTTCTTTCATAGCTTTCATATTATTCCTAGCCTGGTAATTGCGTACACCATCCCAAAACGTCCGTCCATCTTTATTGAATTGTTCCCAACTATATTTAAATGGTTCAGATTTTACTAAGAAATATTGCATAGTCAAATATTTGTTAAGCGTTAAAAACTATTGTTGCGGCATTAATACTTCCATTTTATCCGCAAAATGCGCACAGTAATCACGCAAGTCGCCAATAACCTTCTCAGCCATGGGATCTCCACCTGCAGAACGGATAAATGAATCGCCTAAGGTTTGTAAGGTTTCGTAAAAAAAACGTTTCATTTCATCATAAGGCATGTCTTTTGTCCAAAGATCAATGCGCATTGAATTTTTATAATGTGAATCCCATAAGGCTAAAAACATTGCTTTAGCAGGTAATTCTTCTGCATTATTCCCATCTGTGGAGGACCACATGATGTTTTCAGGAACATTGTTTTCGTCAAGCTCTACTTGTAATTTTATTTCCGCTTTTTTCATTTTAGTATTGAGTATTGAGATATGAGTATTGAGATTTTACCTCAACAAGCCTCCGGCTTATCCACCATCTCCATTTTTTAATTTTCCGCTACGCGAATGTCACTTTAACGATCAGGCTGGCAACGCAGACCACGACCAAAAATGCTAACTGCAACATCCACATTTTTTTATTCTCTTTGATAAGTACTCTAAACAAAATATCGACTGCCGTCAGTAGTACCATCAAGGCTATAAATGCTCCCCATGTAAATAGTGCCTTTTCGTCATTGGGATTTTCCATAACAAACCATGCTACCAAGCATGCACTCGCGATATTTAATGGGGTAAACCGCATTTTTTTAACTATCGTTTCTTGAAACTACGATTTGATCCTGTTGCCTTACCACCGCCAGACTTCCCTTTGCTCTTAGTCTTCGGTTTAAAGCCTGAGGCACGTTGTGCTTCACGTACTTCCTTTTGTTTGATCACATATTTCTTTTCATGGAAGGCTCCCTGATAATCCGGGTTGTCTTTTTTCTTTTGATTATCAATATCACGGGCTATATCCTGTTTCTCCTGAAAAGGTGTTTTCTCAACGAATACCTCCTCTGGCATTGGATACACCGGAATACTCTGCTTAATCAATTTCTCAATTTTTCGGACATAATATTTCTCGGCTTCATTGCAAAAAGTGATTGCATCCCCTTCATTGAAGGCTCTACCAGTACGTCCGATACGATGCACATAGTCCTCTATAACAATAGGAACTTCAAAGTTGATAACATGGCTCACATTGGACACATCAAGTCCCCGTGCTGCGACGTCCGTTGCAACTAGGATACGGATATTTCCCTCCTTAAATGCATTGATCGAGTTTATACGGGTATTCTGCCCTTTATTGGCATGAATGACACGAACTTCATCTTTGCCATATTTACGCTCTAGAAAATGAAAAACGTTATCTGCAACTTGTTTTGTTTTACAAAAAACAATCAATCTACTAAAAGCTTCATCATCTTTCAATAGATGCTGTAGTAAATTCAGCTTCGTTTTTTGGTTAGGAACAAGATATAAAGCCTGACTGACCGTTTTTGCTGGTGTAGCTTGTTCAGACACCTCTATAACAGTAGGAAAAGCAAGAAAATCTCCAGCGATCTTACGAACAAGCTCACTCATCGTTGCTGAAAACAATAGATTTTGACGTTTGCGCGGGACGATTTCCAATACCCGGTGGATTTTGCTGATAAATCCCATATCCATCATCTTGTCCGCTTCGTCCAAAACTAAAAATTTGAGTGATTTAACAACGATATGTCCTTCTAAGTACAAATCAAGGAATCGACCCGGTGTAGCAACGATAATATCAACTCCTTTTTCAAGTGTTTCTATTTGAGTTTTTGGGCCTAATCCGCCATACAATACAACAGAACGTAAATCGAGATAAGTAGAAAATAATTTGATGTTCTCCTCGATCTGCATCGCCAACTCTCTGGTTGGTGTCAAGATCAGGGCACGCGCATCATTTCCTTGTGCATACTTCAATTTCATCAACATGGGCAATACAAATGCAGCCGTTTTTCCGGTTCCGGTCTGCGCTATTCCCATCACATCCTGCCCCGCCAATATCGGTGTAATTGCCTTTTCTTGGATCTCAGTCGGTTGTTCATACCCCGCTTCTGTGATCGCATTTAAGATCTGTTTATTGAATTTAAAATTTTCAAATGATTGCTGCATCCGACAAAGATAAGGAAAAGAGTCCATTTGACTTTCTTCGATGAACATTCCGGCACACATTTACTTTTAATTGACATAAAAATTGGGAAAAAGAACAATATAAAGTCTAATATTTTGGTTTTTAATAGAATTAAAGCATTTTTGTACGGTATAAACAAACTTTTTATCAGGTTGATATGAAAAAATTATGGATGTGTTTGTTGTTGATAACAACAAGCTTTGCTGCATTTGCCGATGAGGGAATGTGGTTTTTAATGTATCTGAAGCGTCTAAATGAGGCAGATATGCAAAAAAAGGGGCTTCGTTTGAGTGCCGAAGAGATCTACAGCATTAACAACTCTAGCTTAAAAGACGCTATCGTGCAATTCGCTGGTGGCTGTACAGCGGAAATTGTCTCAGATCAGGGCCTGGTATTCACTAATCACCACTGTGGCTACGGAGCAATTGCTGAATTGTCAACACCAGAAAACGACCACTTAACAAATGGTTTTTGGGCAAAATCGAAAAGTGAGGAATTGAAACCTAAATCGCTATCTGTACGCTTTTTTGTACGTATGGATGATGTTTCAAAACGTATCTTAGGTTTGGTTAACAATAAAATGACTGAAGATGAGCGCAACAAAATCATAGCGGCTGAGATTGCAAAAATCCAAAAGGAAAACAGCGAAAATGGAAAGTATATTGTTGAAGTAAAATCTTTCTACCAAGGAAATGAGTATTATTATTTTGTGTATCAAGATTATAATGACGTACGTTTAGTGGGAACTCCACCAAATAGTATTGGTAAATTCGGTGGCGACACGGACAACTGGGAGTGGCCTCGTCACACTGGTGACTTTTCAATTTTCCGCGTCTATGCAGACAAAAACGGGAAACCTGCCGAATATGCACAGGACAATGTTCCGTTGAAACCAAAACATTTCTTACCTGTTAGCTTAAAAGGTGTTCAGGAAGGTGATTTTGCCATGATCCTTGGTTATCCTGGTCGTACCAATCGTTGGATGCCTTCAGGAGGAATCAATCAAAACGTGAAATTTGCGTACCCTGCTTGGGTTGAAGCTTCCAAAACAGGTATGGATGCCATGAAGAAATTCATGGATCAGGATCAAGCGGTCAAATTAAACTATGCTTCGAAATATTCTCAAGTAGCCAATTACTGGAAAAATCGTCAAGGTATGATTGATGCGTTGACCTTACATAAAACGGCGGCATCTAAAGCAAAAGATGAGGTCAAATTTGACAAATGGGCAAATAAGGCTGCCAATAAAGCGGAATACGGTGATGTGATCAAAACAATCAATGCATTCTATACCGCAACCAACGAGCAAGCGAAACACGATAATTATTTGATGGGTATGATCCGTTCTAGTGCGATCGCTACTTTACCGTACTCCATCGGTTCTGGTTTAGAAGTTTATGCTACGGCTGATGAAGCCCGGAGAAAAGATATCCTTCCACGTTTAAAATCAGCGATTGATGCTGGCTACGAAAAAATGTATATGCCACTAGAAGAACAGGTATTGATCGACGAGCTGAATCTATACGCAAAAAAGGCCGGAAATATCGCACCTTATGTTGCTGAATTAGCGACTAAAAACAATAACGATTTTACAGCCTATATCAAAGAATCCGTAAAGAACAGCATTTTTGCTTCTGCAGAGCGTTTAAACAATTACTTGGAAAACCCAAATGCTGAAATTTTAGCAAATGATCCATTGTATAAGTTATCTTCGGCGTTGATCAGCAAATACCGTCAGGAAGATCCTAGCGCAAAAGCTGAGCATGACAAATTTGACGGAGCTTACCGCAAATATGTTGCTGGCGTATTGGCTTCCAATCCAAAAGGTAAATTCTATCCAGATGCAAACAGCACATTGCGTCTTTCTTATGGCACTATCAAAGGCTTACCAAAAGACCCACGTAACGACGCTGATAAGAACTTCTATACAACCCTAAAAGGTACTGTTGCGAAATACAAAAAAGGTGATGAAGAGTTCGATTTGCCACAACGTTTGATGGATTTGTACAAAAATAAGGACTATGGTCGTTACGCTGACAAAAAAGGATATTTACCAGTAAACTTCCTAAGTGACAACGATATAACTGGCGGAAACTCCGGTTCTCCGGTAATAAATGGCAATGGCGAATTAATTGGCCTAGCTTTTGATGGTAATATCGAGGCGATGGCTGGTGATGTGATCTTCGACCATAAGCTACAACGTACAATTTCAGTTGACATCCGTTATGTATTATTTATCATCGATAAATTTGCTGGCGCAACTAACATTATTGACGAACTTAAGATTGTTGAATAGTTTTTTTTAAGCTTTTTCGATAAAAAAAAACGAAATTTATTTTCAAATTGATTCGTTTTTGTATATTTAGGGAGTGTTTAGGAAAAACCATAAAAACTAAAATTATAATTATAAAAAAATGGAAAACTACGTAAAATTAAAAGAGTTAGTAGCTTCTATCGAAGCTGATGCAGACAAGTTCTTCAACAATGGTAATTCTGCTGCTGGTACACGTGTACGTAAAGGATTACAAGACATCAAAACCTTAGCACAAGAAATTCGTAACGAAGTTACTGCTAAGAAAAACGACGGAAAATAATCTTTCTTGAGTTTACATAAAAAAGGCCTTTCAAATGAAGGGCCTTTTTTATGCGTTAATGCGACCTAAAACTTGTTACAAGTAGTAACAGCCCATCAAGAGGTTATACACCTTCACTCCGAGATAATCACCCAATACAGCATTTAGTTTGTCGTAAACTTGCTTTCTATTCAAAGGTTTGTCTTTTTTCTTAAGAAACTCGTTAGAAGAAATCGTCACAGGACTCAACTCTACTTTGGTGGCAAACATATTATAGTGGAGCTCTGGAACAGCCAAACCCAAAATCATCCCAGGTAGACCATTGAATGCAGATGGCCCGCCAGATACGGGAATTTGATCTGTGTAAAATGCAACAGCATAGATTGAATCAAGTACAAGACCATTTGCTCTGCGGCATTGGTATCCTGCGATCTCCCTGTACTCGTTCGTAATTTTCCACTTAATCTTAAGGGTAGAATCGGCTATCACAATCCGTTCTCCTGCCAATTCAAAAGTAGATTTGAATTCCTTTGTTTTCAAATTCTGATAACTGCTGATTCCCGACTCAAAAATTCCCATCCGCATCAGTTGCTGAGCAGCCTCAGGATAATCTTCAGGAATATGTTCGCAAAGGACTTCATTTGCAGAAAATTTCAAGGTCTTTCTAAGCACCTGATTTTCTGGCGCCCCTTCCACTATTCCCTTTAATGCATTTCGGCTCTCTTCATCCTTAGAATAAGCCGCATAGCGCTTGATCAAATTTTTAAGAAATACGGTTTTCTCAAAAGTAATCGTTCCCTGATCTGGAAAATAAGCATATTGACCCTCCGCCGCCTTTCCCAAACACAGTATTAAAAATAGGGTTATTATATTTCTGATCGTTCTCATTCTATTTTGATTTGACTAACATCTTGTTGATTTCCCAGCTCAGTTTTACCATATAATACCTACCGATCGTATTAAATCGGCGCTCGGTCAAAAGTGTTCCATTTTGATTTCGCTCAAAGCCAACATTTTGGTTCAATACGTCATTGATCATAAATGTCAGTTCCAACTTCTCATCTTTCATAAACTTTTTTGACAGCCCAGGACTCAACACAAAACGCTCGAATTTCTTACTATAAACTGCAGTTGGTGCCTGATATCTATAATTAAAATCTGTCCGTAATACAAATTTGGCTGGCAGGAAGTATTTAAATTCTCCATTAGAAGAGAATGTAAAACCTTTACTATCTTCCATCATTCCAATTGAATTATCCTGGATGACATATCCCGGTGAAACTTCAAGTCCAAAATCCAAACCTTTTGTGGAGGACTTTTGAAGTCCATAACTCAATGAATAGGTCTGAAACTTTGCATTGGCCAAAACATTATTCACGTAATTATAATTATTACCAATAGAAATAGTAGGTCCCCCACCGTGTCTCAATTGATACTTTTTCCATAAAATCCCATAATACATTGGTCTTATACTAATCTGATTATTGGCATTATGGTTCAAGTTATCCCAGATAAAGGTCGTTTTGCCGACAGAGTCTATTGTCGTGTTTTGTACCAAAGCATTATTCGTTCGGGAAGCATTAATGTAAATACCATAAAACTCACCTGTAAGAATTGAGAAAGATCTAAAATTTAGATTCAATTCATTCGTATAAGATGGCTTTAAATTTTCGTTTCCTAAATATTCGTTCAATGGATCAAGATTTGACCGTAGTGGCTGAATCTGATTGAGCGAAGGTAATCCATTTGTTCCTCTATAGATCACGGAAATAGATCTATTTTTTTTAATCTCATAGTTTAAATCCAAAATGGGATTATAAACAAAGAAAGATCTGGACAAATGTGCGTCGTCCGCTCTGTTCAATTGTGACAAATCACTATTTTCAAACCTGTTGGCTATGTTAACAACAAATTTTTCCATCGGCTTATAGTTGATCGAAAGATTATAGGTGTTCTTCGTGGTTTTATACAGAAAGTCATTACTATATACATCATCCAAATCATCGTAGTCTCCTGTTTTTGGATTTTTATTCAGAGACTTTACCGAATTGCTATTGCGGTCAAAATTAATACCATATTCAAAAGCTAGTATGACCTTTTTTGATAACGGCTCAGAATAAGACAGTTCACCACCGACTGCAAATGTATTGTTATCGATAACTTTTTTCTGATCCAAGGTGGTATTTCCCACAGAATCTCCATTTCTATAGTAAACTAAGCTGGAATATAGCTGTTGGTCTCCATCCTGCTTACTTCCTGAGGTGAAATAATTGACTGTTAATGACCGGCCCTTTTTCTTAAATCGTTTCACATAAAGTGCTGAACCATTATACTGCTCCGACTTGGTATCATTTTGAAAATCTCGGGTATTTCCATTAACCATCTGATCAAATTGGTTGACTGTATTTGAGATCGTTCTCGAAGAACTGATATCCCGTCTCCTATTTGCGCCTGCCCATACAGTCAAATCGGATAAAGAATCAATTTTAAATTCATATTTCAGTCCAACGTTATGTCTTTTATTATCACTGGAAGCAGCTGTTTTGTTATTGCTAATCAGAATGGTATCTCTTGCTGCATTTCTGCTAAATATACTTCTATCCAGATCAACATTTGACTGGCTATATTTATAGTCAATCCGCCAGGAATGCTTCTTATTTGCGGTTTTATCCGAATATAAGAAACCCGTATTGAGGGACTTTGGAATTCCTTCGCCCTCAAAATTTCCGGAACCGTCTCCATCACCGCCTATACTTGAAGCTTCCTGACCATTCAATCCTGTTTTGCCTGTATTACTCGCGATCAAATAAGTTGAAACCCGAAAAGATTGGTTAAAATAATTCAAAAATCCCTGACCAAGATAAAATTTATTGTTTCCTCCTCCAGCATCAACTTTTCCAAAAATACCACGTTTCGCTTCCTCTTTTAGCTTAACATTGATGGTCTGTGTACGTACGCCATCATCAATACCTGTTTTCTCCGCTTTATCAGATTTTTTCTCATAGACCTGAATCTTATCCACCATATCCGAACGGATATTTCGGCTTACCAATTTTGGATCGTCACCAAAAAACTCCTCCCCATCAACAAGCATCTTTTCGACTGTTTTCCCTTGTGCGGTAATCTTTCCAGAGGCATCTACAGTGATCCCCGGCAAAACTTTCAGAAGGTCCTCAACCTTCGCATTCTTTTCTACCTTGAAACTCCGGGCATCGTACTCCGTTGTGTCTCCCTTTATTGTTATCGGAATCCGGCCCGTTACGATTACCTCCTGTAGTAAAGTAGCACTATTTGTAAGCCCGATCGACAGGTCTGTATAATCCCTCTTTGGCAAGATATCGGCATAATATTCGCCATATTTTGGATAGGTTACAATAAGTATATATTGGCCAGTATCTGGTTGTAGTAAAGAGAACCTCCCATCTTCATCGGATCGGGTGAAGTCTGTCAGAATAGAATCTTTGGCAGTTAACAACATAATCGTCGCATTATGAAGTTTAAGCTTATCTTTTGCGTCGTTAATTTTTCCCTCGATTTTGGATTGCGCCTGAACTATTCCGCATAAGCAAAGTAGAAAAAGTAAAAGTGATAACCACACTCTTTTCATAAAATTTATTAAATGGTATTTAGTGACAAATTGTAATAGCAGGCAAAACTACTATTTTACTGGATGTTTTTTGCTTCGTCATAAAAAAAAATAACTATGTAATGAAAAAAATCACCAACAAACTCAGGATAACTCAATATAAGTCAGATGATATCAACAAAATTTCATGTAAAATCATCAATAATAACATTGATTTTATTTTGCCACCATCGACAAAGGGCTATCCATGGATAGCCCTTTGTCGATCAGAACAGCTAGTATTTTTAAATCACATTGTCTATTGAATAAGATGATCCTCCTATAAATTGCCTAGCTCCATAATAAATTGAACCGTTTCCTTATTCATGTGCTGTGATAATACGCCCGAAATCTGATCGGTCATTGTCTTTCTCGTCATCCGTTTCACTTTGCTTTTTTCGAATCTCTTTTTATCCATGACCACATCATTGCTTAATTCGACTTTAGTGGCAAAATAGGAAACATGCTGGCTGGGCACCACCAATCCAAGAATCATCCCGGGAAGCCCGTTGATAGACTCAGGTCCACCACTGATCGGAATCTCGTTACAATAATACCCGATCACATAAATCGAATCAGCTGTAAGACCATTGGCTCTCCGGCAACTGTAACCTGCAATTTCACGATATTCATCAGTAACTTTCCATTTGATACGTTTCATTGTATCCTCCACAATAATCTTTTCACCTACGATATCATTATACCTTAGAAAAGAGCGGGTCGTCATATTGGACAAGGTAACCCCTTCAAAATCCAGCGCAAAGGTCATAATATACTTTTTAACCATCTCATCTAGATTATCATCTTTGACAGGTTCAAACAAAGTTTCATTGGCATTGAATTTTAAGGTCTTTTTCAATACGGCATTTTCAGGCAGCTTGGGTAACACCTGTTCAAAAAATATTTTTGATTTATCATCAGCCTTGGCCAAGAATTTCTTACCCACAATATTCTTCATGTACATGGTCTTATCGTAGGAAATGCTCCCGGACCTTCCGAATAGTGTGTACTGCGCCTTGAGGCTTAGAACAGTACAACAGAAACATAGGAAAACGATATATTTTAGCATGGTATTTATCTTAAATTTTATAAAAATATTTTTGTGAAGTCCCAAGATAGCTTGAGCATATAATATCTACGGATCGTATCATAACGGCGTTGTGTAAAAATTGATGTTGATGCCGAACGACTGAAACCTTTATTTTGGTCAAGCACATCATTGATCATAAAATCCAACATGAGCGATTCATTCTTCAGGAATTTTTTACTTACCCCGGGGTGTAACAAAAATTGTTCAAATTTTTGATCAAAAGCCTTCGTTGCTGCTTCGTAGGTATAGCTATAGTTTGTATATACTTTAAAGGTTTTGCCAATAAAATATTCTACACTTCCATTCGATCCAAATACAAAGCCGTTACTATTTGTGTTGCGCTCCAAGCTGGATTTCATTAACCGATATTGGGGACTGAAGTTCAAATCAAAATTCAATCCAGTCTTCGTATCTCTTTTAAAATTGTATGTAAAATTAAAATTCGTTGTATTGACTTTGTTTAGTTGCTGATTGAATAGATTATAATTGTCACTCATATTCAGATAGAACTGTGGCGAATTGGACAAGCCTAATTTTTTGCTCAATTTAAAATGATAGCCAGACCAGATGTTCACAGAGGTATTTGTTTTACCCTTTACATTGTTCCAAGTATAGATATTGAGTCCTTTTACAGTATCAATATTTTGCGTGATTGGATTTTTATCCAAAGTGATATTCCCACCCGCATAGACATAACTTCCAGTCAGAATACGAAAGGAGTTATAATTGATATTTAGAGAGTTTCTAAAAGAAGGTTTTAAATTTTCATTTCCCAAATAACGGTTGATCTGATCCGAGTTATCCAGAATAGGCTGAATCTGAGTCATGGAAGGCAGCTGATTCTTTCCTGTGTAATTCAACCATAACCCCTTGGTTTTTGTAAAAGAATATCCCGCACTTACATTGGGATTATACGTAAAATAACTTCTGGACAACCCTTGCTTACTATTGTTGTTATATTGCTCCAGTTTATCGTTATTAAAATTATTGGCAACGGTAAACTTAAACTTGTCCGTCGTATGCACTATGGCTAATTTATACCTGCTGCTCCGTCTATCAAAATCGTAATTGTTACTGAAACGAGTGTCTAGGTCATTATATTTCCCTTCAGCATCTTTATTGAATGATTCAACACGGGAGGAGTTATTACTACTTTCTATGCCAGTTCCGACAACAAGATTCCAAACTTTTGATAACGGCTCTGTATACGACACCGAAGCGCCTAACACGTCATTTTTATTATTGCGTTCTTTGCGTTGATCTGTAGAGTCTATTGGTGTATAACCTGCGGTATCCTTCTTAGCTAAACTATTTTCAACAGTTGAGAATAGATAACCATCTCCTATCATTTCACTTCGTCTGAATTGACCATCAAATGTAAATGAACGTCCCTTTTTCTTAAATTTATGTGTAAAATAAGTACTAAAATTCAATTCGTTGATTGTATTCTTGATGGTCTCATGAGTTTTTTCAGCTACAGTTGTATCCATATTCTGAGTAAACTGATAGCCTTCACGTCTGTTGTCCGACCAAAGATTTTTGCGGGAAGCTCCGCCCCGGATGGTCAAAGTATTTAATGAATCAAAATTCAGATCATATTTTAAATTGGCGCGATGCTGATCGTTCTCCGTATCTATGGATTTAGTTGATTTATTATTGATCAGGCCAGTACTAATTGTCTCATCATCTCCATCACTGCTTAATCTTCCGTATTTATAGTTGATATTGACATTATGTTTATCCTTGTTGAATTTATCCGAAAAATTGACACCAGAATTGATCGCACGCGGTATACCGATAACACCTTGTCCAGAAAAAGGATCCGTAAAATTCGTCCAGGACATGGATCCGTCATCCCCATATGAAACACCCGAGTCACCACCATATTTCTGTGCATCCTGCCAGTTCATACTTGTCGTCCCATTATTTCCAAAAAGACCATAAACAGAGATCTTTTGAGATCCCTTGAATTTGTTTAACATCAACTGCCCCATGTAATAGTCACTGGTACCGCCACCCAGCAAGGCTTTTCCGAACATGCCATTTTTGGAACCATCTTTTAGTTTGACATTAATAGTCTGTTCGCGTTGACCGTCATCTACACCTGTTCGTTCTGCCTGCTCGGATTTCTTTTCATACACCTGTACCTTATCAACCATATCCGATCGAATATTGCGGGTCACCAATGTCGGATCATCACCAAAAAACTCCTCGCCATCCACGAGTACCTTTTTGACAGTTTTACCTTGCGCGGTAATTTTTCCGGACGCATCGACAGTAATCCCCGGCAAGACTTTCAACAAATCTTCAACCTTCGCATTTTTCTCTACTTTAAAACTACCAGCGTCATACTCTGTGGTATCCCCTTTTATAGTAATGGGAATTCGACCAGTAACAATAACTTCCTCCAATAAAGTGGCCGTTTTGGTCAGTCCAACAGCTAGCTTGGAATAATCCCTGTCTTTAGAAATCTCTGTATAATAATCACCGTATTTGGGATAACTTACGATTAATAGATAGGATCCTGTATCTGGCTTTGATAAAGAAAAAAGTCCATTTTCGTCTGATCTCGTAAAACCTGTCAATATGGAATCTTTAGCGGTTAGCAACATGACTGTTGCATCAGATAGCTTAATCTGATCTTTTACATCACTTATTTTTCCGGCAATTTTGGACTGCCCTAGTGCTATTCCATGAACACCGAAAACGAAAAACAAGAGAATTTGCAAAACTCTTTTCATAAAATTGTTGGATAGTATATGAATATCAATATAACATTAGTATATAAAACCAATGTTTTGTTACAGTAAATTTAATTTTATTTCTCAAAAAGTATTTTAAACGATCTACGGCTAATTGAGACGAAATAAAAAGGCTATATAATCAGGATATAACGATCGGATAAATTCCACAAAAGGTTCGGAATTATTGATAGCTCTTATCGCGTTGTATCTTGATCAATTTCCATAATTGATGACAGAAAGAGCAGATTAATACCACAAAAACAATTTGGGAGAGTATCATTGTATAATTGCGGTATGTAGCCATCGTTTCCATCACCTCTAATCGATTCATCCAATAGTTATTGAGTAGAATACCACAGATTGATCCCAACAGAAAAAATATAATGGCATATTTTCTATCTGAAAGAGCTTTAGATTTTGCATTTTCTAAATCTGCAATCTGGCCCATAATACGTTGTTCAAAGTCATCAAAGGGCATGTTTACTTTGCTCATTTGCATGGCCTGTTTCATTTTCTTGTGTTTGTTATCCATGATATTCGGATTTTTTCATCAATTGACTCAATACTAGTTGCATATTTTTTCGTGCCCGATGTAGAATAACTTTCGTATTAGCGAGCGTCCAGCCCATTATTTCCTGAATTTCTTCCATTGATTGTTCCTCCAAATAGAATAGGCGTAGGGCGACAGATTCTTTGGGTGATAAAATAGCAAGGGCGTCATTAATCATTTCTCTTCGCTCATTGTCTATAATTTCATCAAGAATAGATTCATCATAGGCTTGGTCATGATCTGTCAGATCAAAGTCGATCAGTGTCAATTTCTTATACCTTATGCTATTAAAAGCAATATGAACAACGATACGATAAAACCAGGTGCTAAATTTTGATTTACCTTTAAATGAGGACAGCGACTGATAACATTTTATAAAAGCATCTTGAACAACATCCTCAGCCAAATGTTCCTGCTTGACAATGGAAAGCGCAACAGAAAAGGCCATATCCTGATAGGTTTTTATAAAATACCGGTATGACTCTACATCCCCGGACAGTATTTTTCGAATATAGATTTCATCCATTGAATGGCTAAATATCGCGTTTTTTATCCAGTTTATTCGCTACAATCATTGCCACACCGGCAGCTATGATCAAAATTGCGACCGCGAGTGAATCAGGCAAATCGGCACTCACATAGTTTTGTATTACGCCCACGATAAACAACCCAATACCTATTCCTAATACCAGAATCCCCGGTTTTTGCCAGTCAGCAGGCTGTCTTCTTCTTTCCTCCCCCGGGATATTGATTGCGGTACTGCGATAACGCATGACAAAATAAACACAAAGTGTGATACAGGTGAATAATCCCACAGCCATAACTGCTGCCATTGTCTGTTTTTCCATAATGATTTGATTTAGTTTTAACATTAGTCACTATCACTTCCGAAAAGGTTACAACAAATTGAGTTAAATGTGTCTATTTGTGTAGATTTGTTTCAAATACAAACAATATGCAAAACATTAAAGAATATGTAGAAGCAAACAAGCAACGTTTTTTAGATGAGTTGTTTGATTTATTGCGTTTACCTTCCGTCAGTGCCGATCCTAAATTTAAGGGCGACGTACAGAAGACTGCTGAATTTGTTGCTCAAAAGTTGCGTGAAGCAGGTGCTGACAACGTAGAAGTCTGTGCCACTGCTGGTAATCCAATCGTTTATGGTGAAAAAATTATTGATCCTTCATTGCCAACTGTACTGACTTATGGTCACTACGATGTACAGCCAGCAGATCCATATGAGTTGTGGGATACCCCTCCTTTTGAACCGACTATCCGCGATGGCAAAATATATGCCCGTGGTTCGGCAGATGACAAGGGACAGTTTTATATGCATGTGAAAGCTTTCGAATATATGATGCAAAACAATGCTTTGGCATGTAACATCAAATTTATGATCGAAGGTGAAGAAGAAGTTGGTTCTGTTAACCTAGGTACATTTGTAAAAGAAAACACCGAAAGACTTAAAGCGGATGTAATCGTGATTTCGGATACGTCTATGATCAGCATGGCGCAACCGTCTTTGGAGACAGGTCTCCGTGGACTTTCTTATGTCGAAGTTGAAGTCACTGGACCAAATCGTGATTTACACTCAGGTGTATATGGTGGTGCTGTTGCAAACCCGGCTACAATTCTCGCAAAACTCATTGCTTCTCTGCATGATGAAAACAATCATATTGCAATCCCTGGATTTTACGACGATGTCGTTGAATTAACGGTTGAAGAACGCAAAGCATTAAATGAAGCTCCATTTGATATCGAAGAATACAAATCAGATTTGGGTATTCAGAATATCTGGGGAGAGAAGGGATACACAACTTTAGAACGCACAGGAATCCGTCCTACTTTGGAGGTCAATGGTATCTGGGGTGGATATATCGGTGAAGGTGCCAAAACCGTGTTACCTTCCAAAGCAAATGCAAAAATCTCGATGCGCCTTGTTCCAAACCAAAATTCTGAACGCATTACTGAACTATTCAAAAAACATTTTGAGGGGATCGCACCAGATTATGTTAAAGTAGAAGTAAAACCGCATCACGGCGGTGAACCAGTAGTCACACCAACAGATAGTGTTGCCTATAAAGCTGCTGAAAAAGCATTACATGAAACATTTGGCGTAAAACCAATCCCTACACGTGGTGGTGGATCTATTCCAATTGTTGCTTTATTTGAAGACGTTCTAGGACTAAAAACAGTGCTCCTTGGATTTGGACTTGACAGCGATAACCTGCATTCTCCAAACGAGAAATATGGAATAGAGAATTACCTAATGGGTATCTCTACAATTCCTTTATTTCATAAATATTACGCAGAACTAAGCAAATAATTTAGTTTTTCATTAGATAAAGGGTTATTTTTAAATTTTAGAAATAACCCTTTATCGTTTTATGGATTTTGATTTTCGTCTCATCGTTTTTTATACTGCAGCTCAGCATCTTAATTTCACCAAGACAGCTTCGGCACTTTTCATCTCACAACCTGCAGTCAGCAAAAACATTCAGGAACTGGAAAAAAAACTCGGCGTCCCTCTTTTTGAGCGGAAAGGCAATAACCTTGACCTGACTGAATCGGGGCAAATTCTCTATAAATATGCCCAACAGATTATCAATCTCTACAATCAGGCAGGACAGGAAATACAAGAACTACAAACAGGACGTAAAGGGAATCTTGTATTAGGGGCCAGCACGACAATCTCTCAATATGTACTTCCAACGTTACTGGCAGATTTCTTATCTCAATATCCAAACAACCGTATCCAATCTTTTCAATCCAATAGTCGAAGTATTGAAGAACAGCTTATTGACAAGACACTAGACCTCGGAATCACGGAGGGATCAACTGACAATAGGGCTTTAAAGTATATCCCTTTCATGAAAGATGAACTTGTATTGGTCACCAATAGCGAAAACCCGCTATTAAAACAATTAAAAAATCCTATTCTCTCAGATATAACGCGTTTACCTTTGGTCCTTCGCGAGCAGGGTTCGGGCACCCGTACCATTATTGAGAATGCATTAAAAGAACAACGGATCAGTCTTGCTGAAATCCAGATTGAAATGATATTGCCATCAACAGAAAGTATCAAAGGATATCTGGCCCGCCGTCATAGTTTTGCCTTTCTCTCTATTCATACCGTTCAGCGGGAGGTCTTAAATAATCAATTGACCATCGTCGATATTCCTCATTTGTCTATCGAACGTTATTTCTATTTCACGCATCTATATGGTGGCCTTGCGGGTACTCCTAACCAATTCCTGCAGTTCTGTCTGAGACAAAATTTCAAGATATAACATTTGGTTATGTCTCATAAAGAAACATCGTTTTAATCCTTGTCGATAGGCTGGTAGATTTGTACAAACGAATTAGAGGCATGGAATACAAAAAACTAACAAATTACCTAAAAGCGCTCAGTTGGATCATTGTCGCATTGTTTATTACCTGTACAACACTATGTGTGTTTCCGCTTAAGCATGCAACCAATGATAACTCAACGGATTCACTTGCGCTCTCCAATGATTCATTAATTACACATGTATCACAATTCAAAGCCGTTTCTTTCAAAGACAATCCTGAAGGGGAAATGGCTAGTTATGGTGAAAAGCTGATCAAAAATACCTACGACTACTTTTACGATGGTGACATAAAAATCGGAAATAAATTGGCTTGCAGTAGTTGTCACCTCAACGGTGGGACCAAGGCATTCGCGGCTCCTTATGTTGGCCTCACAAATGTTTTCCCAATTTACATTGGACGGGAAAACAAAGTAGAATCTCTGGAGGAACGCATTAATGGTTGTTTTGAAAGAAGTATGAATGGTCGTGCTATTCCAGAAAACAGCAAAGAAATGCGCGCTATTGTTACCTATATAAAGAACATCAGTATCAATACAGTCAATAAAGGAAGATTAGCCGGCCAGGGTTTTGTCAAAATGGAAATCCCAAACCGTGCCGCAGATCCAAAACACGGTCAATTGGTATTTGAAGGCAAATGCACGAGCTGTCATGGAAAAGATGGACAAGGCATGGCACAGCCTACCGGCAGGGGATATTTATATCCGCCACTTTGGGGAAAAGACAGCTATAACGATGGAGCCGGTATGGCACGATTGCTTACCGCAACACGCTTTATCAAAGCTAACATGCCCTTAGGAGCAAGCTACGACGCGCCTCAACTCAGCGACGATGAAGCCTATGATGTCGCCGCCTATATCAATTCTTTTGACCGACCTAAAAAAGCAAACAAGGAGCTCGATTACCCAAATTTGGCAAAAAAACCAAAGGACAGTCCCTATCCACCATACGCAGATAACATTAGTTTAGAACAACATAAACACGGACCCTATAATTTTTAATATGATGAAAAAACAACTGACAATTGCTTGTATCCTCTTAGCGATGACAACGATTCAAGCGAAGGCACAAAGCAATAAATTATTACTCAACAACCATCAATATACGGGTGCTGTTGCCAAGAAAAAAGTGTATAAAGCGATCTATCAATTGGATAGTAATGATCCAAAAACAATTGAGAAGGCTATTCGAAATATCAACAACGTTTTGAAAGATCCGCGATTAAAGGGGCATCTTCAAATTGAACTGGTTGCTTTTTCAGGTGGAACAGAAGCTTATTTAAAGAAGAATAGCCAGTATGAAAAACCACTTCAGGACCTCGTAGAAAAAGGAGTTATTGTCGCTCAGTGCTTAAATACATTGGAAGAAAAACATATTGCAAAAGAAGAATTATTCGATTTTATCGGGTACGTCCCCAGTGGGAATGGTGAGTTAATCTTGAGGGCTAATGAAGGTTGGGTCATTGTTAAACCATAGTATGATGAAAAAGCTAGTCCCCTTCACCCTCGCTATGGCCTTGTTCGTATCGGCAAAAACTATGGCGCAAGAACATCGTTTTGATCCCCCTTGGAACACCCCACCAGAATCGGCGCTGAATTTTACAGTTCCCGGTATAGATAATATTCCAGATCTATATGGCGATATTGAAAATCCACAGCTAACAGTTTTCTTCGCTGGTAATCAGTTTATGGTCGTTGATGATTTATTAACATCTTTCAAAAAGGAATATCCGCAGTACGAACGTATTTTTGTGGAAACATTGCCTCCCGGAATTCTAGCAAAACAGATTAAAGGGGGCTCCATTACCGTCGGTAACCTACGCATTACGCATAAACCCGATATCTATACCGCAAGCAAACGCGCGATTAATGACATGGCTGATTATTTCAGTCATACCCAGACCTATTGTTACAACAATATATGTTTGATGATTCCACAGGGAAACCCTGCAAATATCAAAACATTGAACGATCTAGGCAACTCCAATGTGCGCATTAGCATGCCCAATCCGCAATGGGAAGGCATAGGAGAGCAAATCAAAGCATCGTATAAAAAAGCAGGGGGCGAACAACTGGTCAAGAAAATCATGGAAGATAAAGTAAAGGATGGAAGCACGTATTTAACAAAAATACATCATCGCGAAAGCCCGATGCGTATCCTTTATCGTCAAGCCGATGTCGCACCGGTCTGGACATCTGAGGTTGTTTATCAAAAACTTATTGGCCATCCGGTGGAAGGTATCACAATTCCGGACAGTCAAAATACCACGGCAACCTACGTGGCCGCAAAACTAAAAAATGCACCACATCCACAGGCGGCAGATGATTTTCTGAAATTTATGAACTCCCCTACAGCCAAGCAGATTTACAAGAAATATGGCTTTACAATAGACTAAAAAAGAAAATGGATAATTAATTATCCATTTTCTTTTTTTACTTTAGGTCAAAATTAGTTGAATTGTATGGTACTATTGCTCAAAAAACTCCATCGTTACTGGTATTTTATTAGCGTTCTACTTGTTTTCATCGTATTATTCCCCTATATCTATTTTTTGGCCCAGCATCCAGAAAAGAACTATGCGCGGATTGCACGTATGAGGCGTTGGGTCTCAATTGGAGGATCGGCATTGGCGGGTGTATTTTTTAAAGTAACTTACGAATCAAAAATAGACTGGAACAGACCGATGGTGCTATGTCCCAATCATACTTCAGTGCTCGATATCACAGCACTGACCTATCTATGTCCTGTCCCGTTTTCATTTATTGGTAAGGCCTCACTTCTTAAAAATCCCGTTACCCGCATATTTTTCAAAACCATAGATATTCCTGTCACGCGAAGGAGCAAAGTATCTTCATTTAAAGCATTTCAGCGGGCTAACGAGCTTGTTCAGAGTGGCCGAAGTGTCGTTATTTTTCCGGAAGGAAAGATCGATGATGGATTTCCACCTCAAATACATGCATTTAAGTCTGGTGCTTTTCGTATTGCTGTCCAAAATGATGTGCCTGTAGTACCTATTATCATTGAGAATGCATGGGACATTTTCTTTGATGACGGCGCAAAAAGAGGGTCTCATCCAGGAATTGTTAAAGTACATGTTTTTTCACCTATTGAAACAAAAGACTTTGACGACAACAATGCAACCGACTTAGAGAAAATTGTATATGACAAAATGCATTCCTATTGGATTATGAAGAATAAATCGTATTTTCATCAACCAGAGAACGTCCAAAAAATATGTCAGGAAAGATATTAATCGAAATCAAAGATATTGCGCGGGAATACCAAATAGGCTCAGAAACAATTCATGCGCTCAGTTCGGTTACCCTCAATATCAATAAAGGAGAATTTGTAGCACTTATGGGGCCCTCAGGGTCAGGAAAATCTACATTGATGAATATTCTAGGTTGCTTGGACACCCCCAGTAGAGGTGAATACATTCTCAATGGGATCAATGTAAGTGACATGTCAGAAGATGAACTCGCTGAAGTAAGAAACAAGGAGATAGGATTTGTTTTTCAAACGTTCAATCTACTTCCTAAAAGCACCGCGCTGGAAAATGTGGCACTGCCCCTAATCTACGCTGGATATAATAAAGCCAAGCGTGAAGAAAAAGCTACTGGCGCATTGGAAAGTGTTGGGTTGGGACACCGTATGGATCACAGACCCAATGAGCTATCTGGTGGACAACGTCAGCGGGTGGCTGTCGCAAGAGCACTGATCAATGATCCTTCCATTATATTAGCCGATGAGCCTACGGGAAATCTTGACACAAAGACATCCATTGAAATCATGGGCTTGCTCGAAGAGATCCACTCCAGAGGAAACACCATTATCTTGGTCACACACGAAGAGGATATTGCGCTACATGCTCATCGCATTGTACGCATGCGCGATGGACTAATTGAAAACGATTATCCCAATGCTGATATCAAATCCGTATCACCACGACTAAGTGCATTGAATGAAAAAGGGAGTGACTTTGAGAATATTTAAAAATATTATTTCATTATAAATCAAACACTTATATTATTTACACAAAAATAACAGTTGATTTACTTGTTTAAGTTAAATTAAATGATAGTTTTGCGAAAATAGAGAACTTAAATTGTTTTTATATGTATTGGACATTAGAATTAGCTTCGCATCTAGAAGATGCACCATGGCCAGCAACAAAAGATGAATTAATCGATTACGCTATTCGTTCGGGTGCACCAGTTGAGGTAATTGAAAACTTACAATCTCTTGAGGATGACGGTGAGCCATATGAAAATATTGAAGAAATTTGGCCCGACTATCCAACAAAAGATGATTTCTTCTTCAATGAAGATGAATACTAGAAAATAAAAAACGCCTTTAGTTAAAGGCGTTTTTTATTTCAGGAAATTAATCCATTGCTATGAAGTTCAGTCTTAAGCTTATGAAGATAAAAGTAAAGGTATTGTTGTTAACATTTCTAAGTTACATGCTATGTATTCCCCTATTCGCACAGGAAAAGCCGGTCACTTCCGAAAATGTTACTGTTTTAAAACAATTTGTACATCGTCTCAATGATATCAATCTCGCAACGGACATCATTTTAAGCCAGGATATATTAACAGCGAAAAATCTAGATGAAGACCAACAGGAATATCTTCTAGCCAGCATAGATGAGATGCGAATCAATGTACAGAGCAAGGATATCAGCAAATTAGAGTATATCAACTTTATACAAGCTGGTCGGAAAGAGACCTTCGATATTGACCTTGAAGGAATAGATCCAAAACAGGTCTATTTCGTTAGGCATCTCAATCGTTTTGTTTTTGCTACTGTTATTCGGGACAAAAAAATTGCCTCCTTTACTTTAGTTTCTAAAGGGAACAATAAAGCACATTTCGTATTCTATTAGTCTTTTATCAGCTTTATTGTTTGTCCGTACAAGTACCTATACCTTCTATGGTATTCAAGCAAATCTGATGGGCAATCTTTCTATTCTCGAAATAAATAAGTACAATCCAACCGTCTTATTCTCGGCTTCTACAATGGTCGGTTTGAAAGCAATTTTAAGCGCAAGGAGCTTTCTTAAAAATTTTTCAATAAAAACACTTGCATTTTAAAATTCTATCAACCATATTTGTATTAATAAAAACGGAAATGATAATAACTATATTAAATAAAGCTTGGTGGTGGCATGACGAATAACGTTGTGGCAAACTCCTATTGCATTATTTGATATACATCAAGATATGATGGGCTTGCCTGAATAAGGTAAGCCCTTTTTTATTTAAAAATAATTATGAAAGAAATTTTAGCCCATTTATTTGAATACAAGTCTTTTTCGCGAAAAGAAGCTTATGAGATCTTGACCAACATTGCCAAAGGTAAATATGACAGTCATCAAATCGCTGCTTTTATGACAGCTTACGGCATGCGTAGTATTCGGGTGGAAGAACTTGGTGGATTTAGAGATGCTATGTATGACCTGTGCCTCCAATTGGATTTTGATGACTACGATCTGATCGACCTATGTGGTACGGGCGGTGATGGCAAAAACACGTTCAATATTTCTACAATTGCTTCTTTCGTTACTGCCGGTGCGGGCTATCAAGTTGCCAAACACGGCAATATAGGTGTATCGTCGAGCTGCGGGTCTTCAAATGTAATGGAGTATTTGGGCTATCAATTTACGAATGACAAAGCTGAATTACAGCGTCAGCTTGACGAAGCCAACATATGCTTCCTACACGCACCACTGTTTCACCCAGCTATGAAAACAGTTGCGCCAATACGTCGTGCCCTGGGTGTAAAAACATTTTTTAACATGTTGGGGCCATTAACAAATCCAGCCAACCCGAAATTTCAATCTGTAGGTGTATTTAGCTTAGAGCTTGCACGCCTGTATGGTTATCTATACCAAAATACAAACAAACAGTACTCTATTATCCACGCTTTGGATGGCTATGATGAAATATCGATGACAGGAGATTTCAAGGTCATCAACAATCAGGGTGAAAATTATTATAATATGGAGGAACTAGGCTTTAGCCCTATTCATCCCCAGGAACTTGCTGGTGGAGAAAGCGTGGCTGAAGCAGCACAGACGTTTTTATCTATCTTGAATAATGAGGGCACAGATGTACAGAACAATGTAGTGTTGACAAATGCGGCATTTGCCATAAAAACATTTCATCCTGAAAAATCTTTCGGTGACTGTTTCTATGAAGCAGAAGAGTCACTCATGACAGGAAAAGCGTTCAAAAGTTTCAAAAAAGTAACAAACCAGTAAAATGTCAATTAAGATAAAAGTTTGTGGCATGAAATACCCCGACAATATCGTCGCAACGACCGCTCTTGCTGTTGATTACATCGGTTTTATATTTTATGAAAAATCCAAACGATTTGTTGGCGATGCCAACCGTGAATATATAAAAGGGCTTAAGAGCGTCACAAAAGTTGGTGTTTTTGTGAACGCAAACCTGACGGAAATTTATGATAAAATAGACAAATTCAATTTAAATGCTGTTCAATTGCACGGAGATGAAAGCCCTCAATTTTGTGAGGAACTTAAGCAACATACGGCCGTACCTGTGATCAAAGCTTTTGGTATAGACCAATATTTCGACTGGACAGTATTGGACGCCTATGTTGGGGCAATTGATTATTTTCTATTTGACACCAAAAGTAACTCCTATGGTGGTACAGGCATACGATTCGACTGGTCTTTATTGCATCAATACAAGCTCGAGTACCCTTATTTCCTCAGTGGCGGATTAGATGCGGACAACATCAAAGACGCTTTACGAGCAAATGATCCCAGGTTATATGCCTTGGATCTCAATTCAAAATTTGAAGTAGAACCGGGGTTAAAAGATATCGATCTTTTGGCCCACAGCATAAATAGTATTAAACAATGAGTATATACCAAGTCAATGAAAAAGGGTATTACGGTCCATTTGGTGGTGCCTATATCCCCGAAATGCTCTATCCCAATGTAAAAGAGCTACGTGAAGAATATCTCAAGATAATCGGAGAAAAAAGTTTTCAGGAGGAATTCAATCAACTACTCAGTGACTACGTAGGGCGCCCCTCCCCTTTGTACCATGCGAAGCGACTGTCTGAAAAATATGGTACAACGATCTATCTCAAACGTGAAGATCTCAACCATACTGGCGCACATAAAATCAATAACACCATCGGTCAGATCCTTTTAGCTGAGCGTCTAGGGAAAAAAAGGATCATCGCAGAAACGGGGGCTGGACAACATGGTGTAGCTACAGCTACTGTTTGCGCATTAAAGGGGATACAATGTGCCGTCTATATGGGAGAAATTGACATTAAAAGACAGGCACCCAATGTTGCGCGAATGAAAATGATGGGTGCGGAAGTTATTCCTGCAACATCTGGTTCAAAAACGCTCAAAGATGCGACCAATGAAGCTTTGCGTGATTGGATCAATAATCCGGTCGATACACATTACATTATTGGCTCTGTTGTAGGCCCACATCCATACCCTGACATGGTTGCCCGCTTCCAATCCATTATCTCCGAAGAGACCAAAATACAGTTATTAACAAAAACAGGTAAAGAGAATCCAGACATCGTATTAGCTTGTGTGGGTGGCGGATCCAATGCTGCAGGGATGTTCTATCATTTTCTGGATGAGGAATCTGTACAATTGTATGCTGTAGAAGCAGCGGGACATGGTGTTGATTCCGGTGAATCTGCAGCGACAACAGCCCTCGGAAAAGAAGGTGTACTGCATGGTAGTCGATCCATATTAATGCAGACTGAAGATGGTCAGGTCATAGAACCTTACTCAATCTCTGCCGGACTTGATTACCCTGGCATCGGACCGCAACATGCTTGGCTGTTTAAATCCGGAAGAGGAAAATATGTGAGTATCACAGATGATGAGGCGATGCGCGCGGGACTGGAACTCACTCGACTGGAGGGTATTATCCCCGCAATCGAAAGCTCACATGCACTCGCTTATTTAGGAAAAATCCCTTTCAAGGGTGATGAAACCGTTGTCGTTTGTTTATCAGGACGCGGCGATAAGGATCTCGATAACTATATGAAATACTTTGATTTTTAACGCATGAATACGATTGAAAAAAAAGAAGGCAACCCCCTTCTATCGATATATTTTACAGCAGGATATCCCGAACTGGACAGTACGATCCGCATAGCCAAGAAATTGGAAGAAGCGGGTGCCGACTTTTTAGAAATAGGTTTTCCCTACTCCGATCCTGTTGCAGATGGACCTGTTATCCAACACAGTTCAGAAGTTGCTCTGGCCAACGGAATGACTGTCAAAAAATTATTTGAACAATTACGTGAGCTACGCCAACATGTACAGATCCCGGTCTTTCTGATGGGCTATGTTAATCCCGTAATCCAATTTGGCGTAGAGAAATTCTGTGAAGAGTGCAAAAATGTAGGTGTAGATGGGGTGATTATTCCCGACCTACCAATGTATGAATACGAGGATCTCTATAGGGAAACTTTTGAGAAAAACGGCATCGCAAATATCTTTATCGTAACGCCGCAGACTTCAACTGAAAGAATCCGAAAAATAGATAGTCTATCCAATAGTTTTATCTACTTATTGTCCTCCAATGCCACAACGGGAAAAACACTAGATGTAGGCGAGGATACCAATGCTTATTTCAAGCGGATACATGATCTTCAGCTGACAAACCCTTTAATCGTTGGGTTCGGAATTTCAAACAAAGAAGCATTTCAAAAAGCAAGTCAATATACTGCTGGTGCAATTATCGGTAGTGCATTTGTAAAAAGATTGACGGAGCAAGATTATATGGATCAGATTCCTGATTTTATCAAATCAATAAAGGGGTAAAATAAAAACAATGTGCTAGCGCGTGTTCAACGGAAAGCGATGAACTCGCGTTAGTATCCTGTTAAGATGTTAAAAAGAAGCTTTATAGCCCAATTATAGAATAACCTAAAATTCTGCTTCCTTTAAAAGATATTTGTAAACTTCATTCATAATTTACTAATATTGTATCGTAGATATACTTTGGCTGGCAGTTCACTTTAACGAGCCTGAATCTCGTTAAGACTTGTCTACACAATCTGATTACATTCAATTAACAACCAATTCATCTATAACCAATAGTTTCGCAAAATGAAGAGCAAGGCTGAAGATCTAAATTATACCGAATGGATCATTCGCTTAAACGCAGGCGAAATGATTGCTTTTGAATGGCTGTACAATACATACAAGCACCAACTAGCTGGCAATCTGATTAAACTCGTAAAATCGTCTGATGTTGCAGAAGATATACTCCATGATGTTTTTGTCAAGGTTTGGGAAAATAGAACCAAGATTGATCCTCAACGCTCCTTTGAGGGTTATCTTTACCGGATAGCAGCCAATATGGTCGCAGACTTTTACCGGAAAATCAGTAAGGATAGAAATTACCAGGAATATCTTATTGCTATACAGGAAACTGTTTATCAACATATAGATGAGCTATTGGAAAATAAATACAGAAGAGAATTAATAGATAAAGCGCTCACAGAACTTCCGCCCAAATGCAGAACAGTTTTCCAGCTGTGCAAAATTGAAGGCCGTAGCTATGAAGAGGTTTCCAACCTCTTGCAAATATCTCCAAATACGATTAGTAACCATTTAAATCGTGCCAATAAAAAAATATTACTATTTCTACAGAATCCCGTAAACCTTCCCTACTTCCTGCTTCTGATCTGGGTTAAATAGCGTCCCCACAAAAAAAATAAAAAATATTTTAATTTCTTGTAGTGACTTTTCCTGAGTAACACGTAATAGATATAAAACGAGTCCCTTGGAAAAGAAAAATTTGAATAAATTATTTGAGGATTTTATTGCCAATCGTTGTTCGGCAGAAGATATCGAGCAATTGATGCGACATTTTGGTTCTCCAATATCAATGGATGAGCTCCGCAATCTCATTACACAACAGATGACGATGGGCCAATCCGAAAGTTCCTCCCCAGCTGTTGCATCTATCGTCGGTGCTACGGACAAAAAGCTGGCACTGACCATGTCTAAGTTTCAGGAGAGTGAAAAAAAACGGGGCCAGGTACAAACATTATGGCGATTTTCCGTTGTTGCAGCTGCCGTAATAATCCTCTGTCTTTTAGCAGTGCTTTGGCAAAACAAACCAGGTATACCTAAAGAAACGATCATGCAGGCTGCTAAAAAACAAACCGAAGAAATTCTACCAGGGAAAAACCAGGCTCGCCTTACGTTATATAACGGCAAAAAATTGAACTTTGATCAGCAACAACCTATCAATGAAAAAAACAGCAATCTTAATTATGAAAAGGGACGATTAGTATATAGCGGCAGTTCCGCAGAAGAAACTATACAATGGAACATCCTCGAAGTTCCAAAAGCTGGAACGTTCGAAATACAATTGCCAGATGGATCAACTGTATGGGTAAACGCCAATTCTAAGCTCTATTTTCCGAATCGCTTTCCTACAGATGAGCGCTTTGTCAAAGTCGAAGGAGAAGCATTCTTTAAAGTACAAAAAGATAAAAAACGTCCTTTTAAAGTCCAAACTAGAGATCTCAATATTTCTGTATTAGGTACTGCTTTCAATGTAAGAGCCTATCATCCCAAACATATATCAACTACATTGGTCGAAGGATCGGTCCAATTGACCTATCATGATCAGCACATCATCATGACGCCAGGGGAAAGAGCTTTTATAGATGAAAAAAACAAGTTAAAAACACAAGCTATAGATATTGAGGGTGCTACTGCATGGAAAGAAGGATATTTCTATTTTAAAGATGAAACATTAGGTAAGATATTACAAGATATTAGTAATTGGTATGATTTGAAAGTCAGCATAGTTGGAAATTTACCCAAGGGTCTATATAGTGGTAGTATGGATCGCAACAGTAAATTAAATGGCGTACTGAAAATGCTTGCAAATGTAGGTAACCTGGATTTTATCCTTAATGGCAATCATCTTACTGTTAAACAAAAAAACAAATAAAAACGCTGCCTATGATACGAAGTTAACACAAAAAAAAGCGGAGATGGTGGTAACATCTCCGCAATCTATTCAAAAAAGCTGTTCAAAAAAATCGTTAAACAACCTTAATTCAAAATTATGGAATATTTCTGTGATCGTAAAGAAACGATACAACTATGTCGTTTTTTTACGGAACATTATTTAATCATTAGAAGAATGAAATTGACAATCATCTTCATCTTGTTCTCAATTGGGCTCAATGCCAAAACAAACGGACAACAAATCAACCTATCAGTCAAGCACATGCGCTTGGATAATGTGCTAAAAAAAATAGCACAACAGACTGATTATAAGTTTTTTTATTCAAGCGACCTGGTAAATAAAGCAGAACCAGTTAATCTTACAGTAGAACAGGCGTCTTTAGATGAAACATTGGAAAAAATCCTCGCTCCGAGAGGGCTGAGCTACCAAAAGATGTCGCGAACAATCACAATTACGGCAGCCCTTAGGTTACAACAAATCGATATTTCAGGGACTGTAAGGGATGAAAAGGGACCACTTGCTGGCGTTAACATCTATACAAAAACTGACAATAAAATTGGAACCCGCACGGATTCAGAAGGAAAATTTGCATTAAAGGTACCCGTTAACTCAACACTAGTCTTTAGTTTTTTGGGATACGAGAGAAAGGAAATTACAGTGAAAGACAAAGATCTTCAGGTAGTGATGAACCCAATCAGCAATGCGATGGCGGAAGTGGTCGTCACTGCCTTAGGTATTAATAAAGAGAAGCGGAAGGTGGCTTATGCTGCACAGGAAGTTAAGGGAGAAAGTCTGTCCGTAGCCCGTGAGCCTAATGTTGCGTCTAGCTTGGTTGGTAAAGTTGCTGGCCTCCAAATCAAAACTAAATCTACCCTATTTGAAAATCCCGAAATTACACTGAGAGGGGGCAATGCTACAATCGTCATTGATGGGGTTCCTGCCCCAGATGGCTTTAATATGTGGAGCATAAATGCGGATGATATAGAAAATATTACTGTATTGAAAGGAACTGCTTCATCAGCTTTATATGGTTCAGTAGCACAAAACGGTGCTATTATGATCACTACCAAAAAGGGCAAAGGCGGAACTGCAGGAATTGAACTCACCTATAACTCTAGTACGGAATTTCAAGCCGGATTCTTACGTATTCCCAAAACACAGCAGGACTATGGCATGGGATTTAATGGAAAATACGCGTTTGTCGATGGAAAAGGTGGTGGTATCAATGATGCCTATGGTTACGTCTGGGGACCAAAATTGAATCAACCTGATCCGAGCACAAGTAGCGGTTTTGTCGAAATACCACAATACAATAGTCCATTGGATCCAGCGACAAATAAATTGAAACCCCTTCTATGGATCAGTAGAGGGAAAGAAAATTTAAATAATTTTCTCACTAATGGCTTAATAACGACCCATAATTTGAGTGTGGCCGGATCAACGGACAAGTCAGATTATCGCATCTCATTATCTCATTTGTATCAGAAAGGCCAAGTGCCCAACACCACGTTAAATTCTACCACATTAAGCCTAGCAGGGAAGCTCAAACTAAACAGTAAACTCGATGCCGAGGCAACACTATCCTATAATAGACAATACTCACCTAATTATCCAAATAGTGATTATTCTCCTGATAATTATCTTTACAACATCGTATTATGGATGGGACCTGATGTCGACATTCGGGATATGCGGAATTATTGGAAACCAGGGCGGGAAGGCTCGGAACAATTAACCTATAATTATAGCTGGTATAATAACCCTTGGTTCTTAGCATACGAGAAGGAAAGAGCCTATACCAATGATGTCATTGTATCACAAGGAAATATCAAATATAAGTTTAACAACGACCTAAAATTACTCGTTCGCGGTGGCATTACCACAAACTTTGCTAACAGTGAAAGCCGCGTTCCATATAGTTATATCAATTATGGTACAGCCGCAGCACCTTATGGTAATTATAGCGTCAATCGTGATAATCGCATGCGTTTTGTCAGTGATGCACTATTGACCTATGATAAAAAACTATCCCAAGATTTTACGATTAGTGCCAGTGTCGGGGCGAGTACTAGATTAGACCAGTACAATAAACTGGAGTCTAGAACAACAGGTGGGCTCTCTGTTCCAGCATGGTACAACCTGGATAATTCCAGAGACCCTGTCCGCTCTACCAATGAACGCGTGGAAAAACAAGTATATGGAATGTATGGCTATGTTGATCTGGACTATCGTAATATGGCAACTTTAAGTTTAACAGGAAGAAACGATTGGACCTCTGCTTTACAATCCCCTTACAATTCATATTTCTATCCTTCAGCTTCCTTGAGCCTGATCGTATCCGAAATGTTCCATTTACCTGCAGTAATCTCTTACTTTAAACTACGCGGTGCTGTAACAGATGCCACGACCGATATCAATGCCTATAGTGCGCTGTTAACCTACGAAATCGGTAGCAGATGGAACGGAAACCCTTCTTTGTATCTTCCTGATGCCTTACGTCCTCCGGGATTAAAACCCAACAAAACAATCTCTCAGGAATACGGTGCTGAGTTACGTCTATTTCGCAATCGGATCGGCGTTGATTTCACCTATTTCAACTATGACCGGACTAACAATGTTGTAGAAGTCCCCCTATCGGAAGCTTCAGGGTTTGCAAAACTTCAAGTAAATGGTGACCGTTACCGACGGAGAGGTATCGAAGTTGTCGTATCAGGAACACCTGTACAGACGGAGAATTTTAAATGGAGTACAACATTAAATTACTCCCGATTACGTAATACGGTGCTTGAATATCAAGGTGGTGAAGAAATTCGCGGTGGTGTAAAAGTGGGGGAACGAATGGATATCTATCGCGGCTGGGCATGGCAAAAGTCTCCAGATGGACAGATTGTCCATGAAAATGGAATTCCGCAATACATTAATCAGCAGGTCAATCTTGGCTATATGCTACCGAACTGGGAATTTGGGTTTCTGAATAACTTTCAATATAAAAATTTCGGAATTTCCTTTGCTTTCGACGGTCGTATTGGGGGGAAAACAAATAATGCTATAGAAGCAAAAATGTATGAAGGTGGTATGCATCCCAATACCGCAAATAGTTACCGTGACGATGCTTACCGTGGCGAAAAGACCTATCTTGCCGGTGGCGTAACACAAACCGGAGGAGATGTTACCTATGATGCCCAAGGCAATATAACTGGTGATTCCCGCACTTTCGTTCCTAATACCACCAAGGTAAACTATGTGGATTGGGTTTTTGCAACTTACACAAACGGAATTGATGAGTCAACTCTCTACGATCGAACTTTTGTTAAACTACGAGAGTTGACACTAAGCTATCAAATCCCCAGCAACCTTTTAACCAAAACACCATTTAAGACAGCGAGTTTTTCATTGGTAGGACGCAATTTATTACTCTGGTCGAAGGTCCCTTATATGGATCCTGACGGATATAGTGACTTACAGCTCGCTGAACCGACCGTTCGTAACATCGGTTTCAATGTCAATCTTAAATTTTAATTGGAGAACTTATTATGAAAAAAACATATATTCCTTGGCTCGTTTGCTTATTCACCATGGTGACTAGCTGCAAAAAATTTGATTATTATCAAGACAATCCCAATAAACCGACCAAAGCTACGCCGGCATTATTAATGACCTATATCTGTCAGAATATCTTTAACAATAATCCTATCAGTGCAGCTTATGCCTCAAGGCACCTCACTTATTATGAACGACCTAACGAATCCATCAACTACAATTGGAATCGCGGCGATTATGATAATTATGGAGGTTTACGTCAAGTGCTCAAATTAGAACCTCTTGTTACGGACAACAAAAATTTCCAAGGACTTGCTCATTTGTTTCGTGTAATCTATTTTGCGCAAATGACAGAAACCTTTGGCGATATTCCCTATACAGATGCCCTTCGCGCCGAACAAGACGGTCGCACGCCAATCTATGACAAACAAGAAGATATCTATGATGGACTACTGCAGGAACTGGAGCAAGCTAACTCCCTCCTGGATGTGGCAAATGGAAAAATAGACGGTGATATCATCTATGGCGGCGACGCCACTAAATGGAAAAAATTCGTTAATGCTTACAGGTTACGTCTACTGATCCATCTTTCAAAAAAAGAAGGCCAGTCGAAAATAGCCATTAAGCAACAATTCCAAGCTATCCTGAGCAATCCGACAAAGTATCCCTTGATGGAAACTAACAGTGACAATGCACAACTGGTATTCAATACGACTGATCCATCAAACTATTACCCTACAGCTGGGCATTTAAGCGTTTCCACTCTAGTATCACTCGAACAATCTTTTGTTGAAATACTACAAAAACGAGAAGACCCGCGTTTATTTTCTTTTGGGGATCCAATCGCAGGAAAAACGGCGGGAGTCTTTTCTAACTATAAAGGTGTGGATGCCGGCCTATCACCTGCCGATCAACAAGCCAGTGCTGCTCAATCGTCTCTAATTGCAAGAAGATTTGTCGACCTCCGTAGTCCAGTGAATGAACCGATGATATTCTTAAGTTATGCAGAGCAAGAATTTCTAATCGCAGAGGCTATTCAACGTGGTTGGATTACAGGAGATATGAACAACCATTATCAAAAAGGAATAACGGCGTCAATGGCTTTCTATAAAATAACTGGAATGATTGTTACTGATTACCTTAATAAAGATCTTGTTAAATTAGCTACCGGTGACCCTTTAACAAAAATATTGACACAGAAATACATTGCTTTCTATATGAATTCAAGCTGGGAACCTTTTTTTGAACAGCGCCGTACCGGAATCCCGACTCTAAGGGTGGGGCCTGGAACGTTGAATGGCGGCAAAGTGCCTAAACGCTGGCAATACCCACTTTCCGAGTCACAATATAATAAGGTGAATCTAGATGCTGCTATAGAGAGACAATTTCCTGAGGGAGATAATGTAAATGCCAGTATGTGGCTAATCAAATAAACTAAACATGGATACTAGAAGAGATTTTCTAAAAAAAGCGGCAATGCTTGCTGGGGGAGCATCACTTTCCCAAGTTATTCCATCCGCCATTGCAAAAGCAATGGCCATCGACCCCGCTTTAGGGAGCACTTTTTATGATGCTGAACATGTGGTTCTACTAATGCAAGAGAATAGATCTTTTGATCATGCGTTTGGTACACTACGGGGAGTACGAGGTTTCAATGATCCAAGGGCGATCCGCCAGCCAAACAGAAACAAAGTGTGGTTACAGACGCAAAAAACAGGTGAAACATACGCTCCTTTCCGATTGGATATTAAAGATTCAAAAATTACATGGATGGGATGTTTGCCTCATAATTGGACCGATCAAACCGATGCCCGAAACAAGGGAAAGATGAACAAATGGCTAGATGTCAAACATTCTGGATTTAAAGAGTTCGCAGACCTTCCACTGACCATGGGACATTATACACGAGAAGACATTCCATTCTACTATTCGTTGGCAGATTCTTTTACGATCTGCGATCAACATTTCTGTTCAAGTATTACAGGTACAAATCCCAACCGGCTCTATTTCTGGACAGCTAATATCCGGGAAAACCTGAACGGAAAAGCCCTCGTCTGGAACGGTGACTCAGAATTTAGTGGTAAAGCAAACTGGAAGACCTTCCCAGAACGTCTTTCGGCACTTGGCGTAGACTGGAAAATATATCAAAATGAAATTTCGTCAAGCAGTGCTGGATACAGTGGTGAAGCCAATAGCTGGTTAGCGAATTTTGGCTGTAACCCCATGGAATATTTCCCACAGTATCAAGTCAAATATAGTCCTCGCTACAGAGAGCTGCTCGCACGCAAAAAAGAAGAACTGGAAAAGAAAATAGCCACAACAACGGCGAAAGATACGCTTGAAAAGTTACATAAGGAGCATAAACATGTGCTGGAAGAGCTACAACAATACACGACGGAGAACTTTGAAAAACTTGATGAACAAACGAAAGATATTCATCGTCGTGCCTTCGTGAATAACAGTGCTCAGCCCGATTACATGGATCTAGAAACGATGCATTATCAGGAAGGCGACAATCAACGGGAATTACAAATCCCAAAAGGTGATGTGTTATATCAATTTAGAAAAGATGTCGAAGCAGGTAAACTACCAACGGTATCCTGGCTTGCTCCACCTCAACTTTTCTCGGATCATCCAGACTCTCCTTGGTTTGGTGCCTGGTATGTGAGCGAAATTATGGATATCCTAACACAAAATCCAGAAGTCTGGAAAAAGACAATCTTTATCCTTACCTATGATGAGAATGACGGTTATTTTGATCACTTCGCTCCTTTTACAGCTCCTAATCCTTATGAAGCAGATAGCGGTAAAGTGTCCCCAGATATTGACCCAAAATTGGAATTTGTGCGTCGCGACGAACAGTATTACCCCGAAAGTGGAAGAGAAAGCAACATCGGCTTGGGCTATCGTGTCCCTTTGATCATTGCTTCTCCCTGGACAAGAGGTGGCTGGGTAAACTCACAGGTATTTGACCATACCTCAAGCTTGCAGTTTTTAGAGAAATTCATTAGCCACAAAGTAAAAAAAGAAGCAAAGGAAACCAATGTGAGCAGCTGGCGACGTGCGGTCTGCGGAGATCTCACTTCTGCTTTTAGACCTTATAATGGAGAAGTAATTAAAAAGCCATTGGTATTAGAACGTCAGCCATTTATCAAAGAGATTCACCAGGCAAAATTTAAAGGTCTTCCGATGGGATTCAAGGCATTAACTGCAGATGAGATCAAGCAGATTGAGCAGGATCCTACCCACTCACCCTATTTTCCGAAACAAGAAGAAGGGCTTCGTGACTCCTGCACTCTTCCCTATGAGCTTTATACACATGGAGAATATCTATCCGGTGGAAGATATCAACTAACATTTGAAGCTTCAAACAAGACATTTGGAAAACATTCTGCGGGTTCACCGTTTACAGTATATCATAGTACTCCTTATAAGGGTGAGATTGGAACTTCCCGTAACTATGCTGTATCCCCAGGAGGCAGTTTGTCAGACAATTGGGCTATCAATGCGTTTGAAAATGGATTATTTCAACTTGATGTACATGGACCAAATGGATTTTATCGTATGTTTAAAGGCGACGCTAAACATCCAAATATCAAAATCCGTTGTACTTATGAAAAGAGCAGAGATGAAAAATCATTTACGGGTCGCCTGTTGTTCACTTGTATAAATCAAGACAGTAAAAATCACCAGCTTTTACTTGAAGACATCAGTTATGGACAGGGCAAAAAAGCAGTCCAACTCAAAAGCGGTGAGACATCAACAATTCAGTTTGATCTTTCCAAACAAAGTTTTTGGTATGATTTCCGTATCAGCTGCAAAGATGACAATACATTCCAAGAGCAATATGCGGGCCGTATAGAAACTGGGGAAAGCGGAAAAAGTGATCCACTATTAAGCCGATAATAAAAAATTGAGTCGGGGTTATTTTCGAAAGGAGATAACCCCGTCTATCTATGATTCTTGCAACAAATAGTCAATACGTCTGAAATCGTTTATTTTCAGAAATCATCACACGACAAACCATACCTTTCGATATTATTCCTGTATGCGACGAATAACGTGGTTGAATCCTTTATACAGTAAAACTGCACCAACGATCAAAAAAACAGCCAATAAATATAAACTGATAGAGTTAATAAATAATAGACATATCATAACGGTAATTTTTGGTTTTTCATTTCTTATCTACAAGTTATAACATTTATCCAAAATATTACAAATAAAAAATACAAATTTTATCTACATTTGTGGAAATGAGGAAAATTGCATTGTTCATCGGCTTATTTTTTTATTTGCTTGCAGCAAGCGGTGCAACCCTCCATTTCCATTTCTGTCAAGGAGAAGCACAAAGTGTATCATTAAGCCAAAATCAAACGGCTCATTGTCCGATGTGTGCCAAGTCAGAAAAAAAGCATCAAAACCACTGTCATCAGGAAGGTAGTTGCAAGGACGTAACCATTGCTGCCCAAAAAGTAGATGATTTCAACAGATTATCTCAGACACTTAATTTCAATAATTTTTCTCCGGCGATTATTACCCTTCACTGGATACATAATTATTACCAATTTTCCACAGATGAGGATAGTTCATCCAAATTAAGTACAAATCAGAGCACCTTCCTAAAGAGATACAGCCCTTCTGTATTTATTCTAAATCAGAGTTTCAGAATTTGATTTCCTAATTTTTTGATTTTTAATCAAAATAGACGTCGAAGATATTACCTTCGACCTTACATGCTATGCACGTTTTTTTAGTCCGTACATTATCAAAAAACTATGAATCAAATTTTAAAACAAATATATACTACAACCCTCTTATTGTTATTTTCCTTCGCAATTGCGCAGGCACAAAGCGACAGCACAAGAACGCTTACTGTAGCCGGTAACTGTGCGATGTGTAAAAAAAGGATCGAAACTGCTGCAAAATTACAAGGTGTCGAAAGCGCTGTATGGAACGCGAGTGATAATTTGCTACATCTCAAATACAATGCAAAAAAAGTTGAACTGGAAACAATCAAAAAGAATATTGCCCAAGTCGGACACGATGTAGACAATCTGGTTGCAAGTGACGAATCCTATGCAAAGCTTCATGAATGTTGTATGTATCCCAGATTGGAAAATGGAGAGGTTCCTGAAAAAAAGGCAGTACCTACCGAAGCTGGACATCATGATCATCCACATACCGTGACAGGTGTTGTTGTCGAAGAGAATGAAAAGGGAGATCTAAAACCTATTGTTGGAGCTAATTTACATTGGGCAAATTTGCCAAGCAGAAATACCCGAAGCAATGAGAATGGTGTATTTAAGTTAGAACACAAAGAAGGTTTTGACAAGCTTGTTGTTAGTTACGTTGGTATGAAATCCGATACGATTACAATTAAAGACTTACATGAGGTCGTCATGATTACAGCCAAAGGTAATGTGCTAATGGAGGTCGAAGTCAAAGGAACGCGTAAATCCACTTATATTGATCGTATGACACCTGCAAGACTGGAGGTTCTGACTGGGAAAGAATTATTTAAAGCGGCCTGTTGTGATTTAAGTGAAAGCTTTGAGACCAATGCCTCAGTGGATGTGATAAGTGCTGATGCTGTAACTGGTAGTAAACAGATTCAGATGCTAGGTCTAAGTGGTATATATACCCAATTGACGGTCGAAAACTTACCAGGACCGCGTGGTCTAGCTTCACCATTGGGATTAAATTCCATTGCTGGTACTTGGATCGAATCCATTCAAATTGCAAAAGGCGTTGGTTCCGTAGCTAATGGGTACGAAAGTATGGCCGGTCAGATCAACGTTGAACTGAAAAAACCTCAAAACTCCGAAAGGCTGTTTTTTAATGCCTATGCCAATAATATGGGACGTACCGATGTGAATTTGAATCTTTCACAAAAAATAGGTCAACATTGGTCCACATCAGTTTTATTACACGACAACTTTATGTACAATAAATCCATGAATTTTAGCCACAATGGATTCCGGGATGTTCCAGTTGGTAATCTCTTCTCTGGTGTAAACAGATGGCTCTATGAGAATGGTAAAGGTTTAATGGTACAATTTGGCGTGAAGTATTTAAATGATGATCGTACCGGTGGACAGATAGATTTTAACAAAAAAACAGATAAAGGAACAACCAATCGTTATGGTCTTGGTTTTGACATCGAACGTGTTGAAGGCTTTGCTAAAATCGGTTATGTATTTCCAGAAAACAAACACCGCAGTATTGGCTTACAGTTAGCCGGTTCCAACTACAATCAAAAAAGTTATTTCGGATTAAAAAACTACAATTCTGAGCAACAGAATGGCTATGCTAACCTACTGTTCCAGGATATTATAGGTACAGTAGCCCATAAATATCGTGTAGGTGCCTCTATCAATTACGATAACTACGATGAATGGTATTTAACAGATCAAAATTTCAAACGTAAAGAAGTCGTTTCCGGTGCTTTTGCGGAATATACCTTCAGTCCATCCGAAAAATTTGATGCAGTAGTGGGGCTACGTCAAGATTACAACTCATTGTATGGATGGTTTACCACACCACGATTAAATTTACGCTATGCTCCTATTACTGGAACTACATTTCGTGCAAGCTCAGGAAGAGGTCAGCGTACAGCAAATATCTTTGCGGAGAATACAGCCGTTTTGGCTAGTAGTAGAAGACTGATCATTCAGTCCCAGGATATTTATAATAGAGCCTATGGCCTGCAACCAGAAGTCTCTTGGAACACAGGGATTGCAGTAGATCAAAACATGCGCGTATTTGGAAGAGAAGCCTCTGCCTCAGTTGAATTTTTCCATAACAGCTTTTCCAATCAGGTTGTGGTCGATTACGAGAATCCAAGAGAAATCAGTTTTTACAACTTAACAGGAAAATCATTTTCCAACAGTTTGCAGACAGAATTTAGATTTATGCCTGCCCCACATTTTGAAACGAGATTAGCTTACCGTCTATTGGATGTCCAGACCGACTTTCAGAGTGGAAGAAAAACTAAACCCTTGTTAGCTAAACACCGTGGTTTTGTCAATTTAGCCTATAATCATCATTCCGGATGGAGCTTAGATTATACATTAAATGTTGTTGGACCAAAGCGTATACCTTCAACCATGGACAACCCAGTTGAATACCAGATGCCAACCGAATCAAAAACGTATGCTACAATGAATGCGCAGATCAGCAAAACATTTGGAAAGGATAAAAACTTCACTGTTTATTTAGGAGGGGAAAATCTTTCAAACTATTTCCAGAAAACACCAATCCTTGCAGCGGATCAACCCTTTGGAAATTACTTCGATACCTCCATGCTATGGGGCCCTTTAACAGGACGAATGTTCTATACAGGTGTACGCTATTTCATAAAATAGTACTGATTTAATATAAAAAAAGCGGCTAAGCCGCTTTTTTTATATTAACTTTTTCAGTTCCTGATATAACCGTGCTGTTGGAAGCCCCACCACATTATTATATTCACCTTCTATCTTCTCTATGCCAATTAAACCAATCCATTCCTGAATACCATAAGACCCAGCTTTATCAAGTGGAGAAAAATTAGTAACATAATAGTCTATCTCATCCCGATCCAAGACATGGAAATAGACTGTTGTCGTTTCCACAAAGGAATGTACAATACCTTGCCACTGTGTAGCGACAGCAGTGATAACCAAATGCTTCTTTCCGGATAAATTCTCTAAAGTCTGCATGGCTTCAGTCTCAGTCTTTGGTTTTCCCAAAATCTCACCAGCTGTTGAAACAACAACGGTATCTGCACAGATAACCAAACAGTCCGATTTATCCGCAAAAGCTTTCACTTTTTGCAATGCGATCTGACGAACTGCCTCAGTGGCAGAAAGACTCGGATCAACATACTCATCAGTCTCCCGAACCTCTACCTCAAACTCGATTCCTAATCCTGATAATAACTGTTTCCGTCTAGGCGATTGAGAACCCAAGATAACCGTTTTATTCTTTAAATTTTTCAACATCATTAAATGCTTTTTATCGTTTCATCCTCATACCAATTCCCTTGTATTTTAAGTACTTTTTCGATCAGTTCCCGTACGACTCCTTTTCCACCATTAAAACCAGAAATGTAATGCGATATCTTCTTAATTTCCTCCACAGCATCCGCCGGCGACACAGCCAAACCAACAGATCGCATGCAACTAAAATCAGGAATATCATCCCCGATATACATCAATTGATCAAGTCCAAGATTATACGTATTAGCCAATGCTTTCAATAGCGAAAGTTTATCTGAAACACGGGAGTGAATTTCTTTAACCCCCAACCCATGAAGACGCAGTTCCACCCCTTTTGAAGCTCCACCAGTAATGACAAAGATTGGATATCCTTTTTTTATAGCCAATTGCATCGCATATCCATCTTTGATATTAAAAGTTCGCAGCTGTTCTCCCCTCTCGTTAACTTGTACAGTTCCATCTGTCAATACGCCGTCCACATCCAATACAAATCCTTTTATCGTTTTAAATTCAGTCAGTACCATCGAAATATATTTTTGTAAAAATAAGGCATTTCAATTAAATATACGATTACACTTATATGGTCTTATTTATTGGATTTCTGTCAGAAAATTATTCAAATAAGCCAAAATATCATTTATTTGTCACAACATAGTTGTATTAGCAACTTATTATAAAAAACATTTGGATGAAACCTGTTATTTACCGTATCTTTGTAGAAGATAATTAAAGGTTATCTCGCTATGAAAACACTAACAGTGCTATTGAAACAGGTAATTCTGTTGAAAGTTGCATAAGATTAAAAAAACAATCAACTTAGTTTTTCAAAGCAAAAAACACGGCAACTAATTTAGTTTGGTCGCCCTTAAAAAGTCTTTTCATAATTTAGGTTTATAATTGGTTAGTAACAAACCCTGGTGCCCATCATCAGGGTTTTGTTTTATTAGGACTTTTTCTTCCATTATTTACAATATTGTATCTATTCGTATTTGTGACTATTTTAGGAATAGCAAGTTTTTTTGTTATTTTACATATATCTTTTTTTCCCCAGGTAATATCAGGAAAACTACCTACAGAAAAATGAACGATAGTTGGGCGACCAAAAATTCATTAAACTCATTCTCACATGGATCAAAAAAATTATAGAAAGCAAATTACCATAGGAGTGATAATTTCTTTTTCGCTTATTTTTATTTCCGCCCTATATTTTTTTATTTCTTTGCATCACATCCTTGATAATGAACGTAATATTGTTCGAATAGCCGAAAATAGATTTAATATAATTAATGAAATTAGATCAAACATAGATGATGTCAATGACATTAAACACCATTATTTCGCCAAAAGAGATCCTGCGCTGTTTATTCCTTACCAACTCGAACGAAAACAAACAGATGAGTTATTGAGAGCTATTAGTAAAGTGGACGAAATGTATGAGGTTTCACCACATGTGATCGAAACTTTGCGCAATGAAATTGTACTTTTCTACGATTTTGATAAAGATATCGCCTATGCCAAAACTAACAATGACACTTCAGCACCATACATTCACGAACAAAAAACAGCAATTTTCAATCAGATTGATATATTATCCAGGGATCTACTCGATCAAAGAGCAAATCGACTGGAAAACTCCAGAAACGATCTTCAGCTCGCACAAAACATTACTTATCTCTTCATTGCGATCGGTTTAAGTGGATTTTTCTATATTCTGGCTAAAATTTTCTCGATTTCAAAAGTGTTAAGGTCAACAGTCAAAAGTCAACAAGAATCAAACAATCGTCTTCAACTCCTGCAAGATCAGACCAATAATGATAACTGGATTTTAAATGCGATCAATCATATTGATGAACAGCTACGCGGTGATTATAGCGATAAAAAAATAGCAGCGATCAGCCTAAATGCTATTACGGATATGACGAAAGCATTGGGAGGTACAGTTTATGTTTTTGATGATACTTATCAGGAGTATCAATTATGCCATAAAATAGGAATTGCTTCCACACAGCAGGTAAAAAAGAGCATTAAGGAAAATGATGGTATTTTAGGCGAAGTAGCTAACAAACATGTTGTTGTGAAAATCAAGGATATTGATCACGCTCATCTCGTTTTAGAGACTTCTTTATCCAAAAGGATCGAGACTGAAATTTACATTATTCCATTTACTTATGAAAATCATTGTGTTGGGCTGATGGAAATCTGTTGCCCGCTGGTAAATGAAAAAGAGGAACAGTTGCGATTCAATTTCTTGGATAAAGTAAAAGGTAACATCGCTATTATTCTTAAAGTTGCGCAGACTCATGGCAAACTCGCCGATCTCTATGAAGAACTTCAACAGCAAACCGAGGAACTGGAGGCACAACAAGAAGAATTAAGGACGACTAACGAAGAATTAATCCATAAAACCCATTTACTAGAAGCTTCCGAAGAAGAGCTACGGGTACAACAGGAAGAGCTCATCCAGACGAACAATGAATTGGATGAGAAGGCAAAATTACTCTTTGCTCAAAATGAAGATCTAGAGAAAGCAAGACAGGCAATCGCTCAGAAAATAGAAGAAGTTGAATTATCAAGCAAGTATAAGTCTGAGTTCATGGCAAATATGAGTCACGAATTAAGGACTCCACTTAACAGTATTCTTATACTTGCCAAATTGTTGCAGGATAACAAAAAGGAAAACTTGAATGACGATCAGATAAAATATGCCTCCGTCATTCATAGTGCAGGTTCGGACCTCCTTCACTTGATCAATGAATTGTTGGATTTAGCAAAAATAGAATCTGGAAAAGTCGAAGTTCAAAAAGAGCATATCAACACGAATTACCTGGTCAATTATATTAAAGACTTTTTTCATGATACCGCTGAATCAAAGATCATCAAATTCAATGTCGAAATTGATGGAGATACACCGCAGGAATTTATTGGTGACGAGCATCGCATACAACAGGTGTTAAAAAATTTATTGTCCAATGCTTTTAAATTTACTGGTGAAAATGGTACCGTATCACTCAAGATAAATGTCGAGGATGGAACCATATATTTTACAGTCCAAGATAATGGTATTGGGATCGCTCCAGAAAAACAAGAACTTATCTTCGATGCCTTTAAGCAGGAAGACGGTTCCACAAGCCGCAAATATGGTGGTACAGGACTTGGCTTGTCCATATGCCGTGAAATAGCAAGTCTATTAAAGGGAAGAATCACACTAAACAGTAAAGTTGACGAAGGCAGTGTGTTTATTTTCAGTTTGCCATTAGAAGCGGACGCTCAAGATGGAAAAATCTCCGAATTACCCGTCATTGAAACAAATACAACAATTGCATATCCTCAATTAGAAGATATAACGATCGGAAAAGACCAATCAATTGACAATAGTAGAAAAAACAATAAACTGTTAATTATCGAAGACGATTTCATCTTTGCGGATATCCTCAAAGATTATGCAGTTCAAAATGGTTACGATGTCTATATTAGCTACGATGGACAGGATGGGCTCAACAAAGCACGAAACTTAATGCCTGCAGCAATCATATTAGATATTATGTTGCCAAAAATGGATGGGTGGGAGGTACTACGTAATCTTAAAAAAGCGACTTCTACAAAGGATATCCCCGTACACATGATGTCCGCAGGAACATTTCTCCATGATGAACCAATATCTGCTGGCGCTATCGGGTTTATGTCCAAACCTGTATCTGAAGAATCTCTCGCCGAAACTTTCCTGAAGATCAAAGCTTCTACAAGTCATCCTATTAAGAAAATTCTACTTGTAGAGGATCAAGAAATTCAAAGTGATTTTATCAAGCAATCTCTTGAAGAACAAAATATTCAAATATTTCAGGCATTCGATGCACAACAGGCGCTCGATCTATTGATTCAGGAAAAAATCTTCGACTGCATCATTATGGATCTAAATCTACCTGATAAATCTGGTATTGAACTGCTCAATGAGATCAAGTCGAATAGTGAATTTAAGGATCTGCCGATTATTATTAACACCGCAATGGAGTTAAATCCTGAACAAACATCAGAAATTTTGCAACATAGTCAGGCCATGGTATTAAAATCAGCCAAATCCAACAATAGATTAATTGACGAAGTCAATTTATTCTTAAATAAAATCCGAAGTAGCAAAACGGAATATCATTCATTTAATAATAGTTCATCTGTACTTGTGGAGAACAATTTAGCTTCCAAGACAGTATTGCTGGCAGATGATGATATGCGAAATATATTTGCTTTAAGTACCGCGTTCGAAAGCTATGACATGAAAATAGAGATCGCAAATAATGGTCAGGAAGCATTGGATATCTTAGCACGCAATGAGCATATCGATCTTGTTTTAATGGACATTATGATGCCCGTTATGGACGGCTATGAAGCTATCGAAAAAATAAGGGAGAACAAGAAGTTTTCGAATCTTCCCATTATCGCTGTTACAGCAAAAGCTATGAAAGGTGACCGGGAAAAGACAATCGCAGTAGGAGCAAACGATTATATTAGCAAACCAGTTGATGTGGATAAATTGATATCTTTAATGCGTGTATGGTTGAGTTAAGCAATAAAATAGCAGCAATGATCACTTTTGAAGAGTTGGAGGAAATTATTGACATTATCAAAAACCTCCACGGCTACGATGTTTCCGGATATACAAGGTCATCCTTAAAGCGGCGTGTTACCAGAATTATGGAGCTCAATAAGCTAGATCTGGTCGAATTAAAATCCAAATTAATTAACCAACCAGGCTTCAGTACTTATCTTTTACAGGAAATTACGGTCAATGTGACTGAAATGTTTAGAGATCCGGAATTTTACAAAGCATTAAAAAATGATGTATTCCCTTATCTGGCCACCTATCCTCATATCAAGTTGTGGAGTGCAGGTTGTTCCACAGGGGAAGAAGTTTACTCATTGGCAATTCTACTAAAAGAAGCTGGGCTCTATCAGCGTTCGTTTATCTATGGAACGGATATCAACACAAAAGTATTGGAAAAAGCCAAAAGAGGCATTTATTCTTTAGCAAAGGTGAAAGACTACTCTGAGAATTTCATTAAAACGGATCCCAAAAGTTCTTTATCCGAGTATTATACCGCGATGTACAATGCCGCCACGATAAATAATAGCCTCAAGAAGAATGTTCTTTTTTCCCAACACAGTTTGGTTTCAGATCGGGTATTTAATGAATTTCAGTTGATCACATGCCGTAATGTGTTGATTTATTTTGACACAAACCTCCAGGAAAAGGTGTTGGATTTATTTTATAATTCACTCTGTCACCTTGGTTTTTTATGTCTGGGTTCAAAAGAATCTCTGATTAACTACAAAAATGCAGCAAAATTTAAGGTCGTAAATAAAAAGCACAACATTTATCAAAAAATAGGTTAGATTAAGATGGAACGGAAAATTCTTTTATTAGCGGGATCTGCAGGCGGGTTTAGCGTTATTTTAAACATCCTAAAAGCCTTGGAACGTCCTATTCAAATACCGGTCATCGTTATTGTGCACAGAAACCCTAAATATGCATCGAGCATTGAAGATACATTATCAAAAGCGTTATTGCAGAAAATAAAAACAGCAGATGATAAAGAAACTATAGCAGATGGAACAATCTATTTTGCCCCCGCGGGTTATCATTTGCTCATCGAGCCTGATTATAGCTTTTCTTTAGATATCTCTGAACCCGTTCAATATTCAAGACCATCAATTGATGTAACCTTCGAATCTGCAGCCGAAGTCTATAAAGAAAACTGTACCGCTATTTTATTTTCTGGAGCTAATCAGGACGGCGCGGAAGGGTTGTTGATGATTAAAAAATATGGTGGTAGCACTTTTGTACAAGATCCACTGGATGCTGAGGTCCCAATTATGCCAAAGGCGGCCATAGAATTAAATGCGCAAGATAAGATCTTAACAATAGCCGAAATAAAAGATTACATCATGCAATTAACCTAAAGTTGTATTTAGATTTGATATAATGAAGAAGATTAATATATTGATCGTCGATGATAAAATTGAAAATATTATCAGTCTCACAGCTCTGCTGGAGGATATCGAATATGTAAATATAATTAGTAGTACGGATCCCAACGAAGCCTTAAAAATCTGTTGGAAAGAGGAAATAGATCTTGCCTTAGTCGATGTACAGATGCCCGAAATCAATGGATTCGAATTTGTTACTTTTTTGAAGAAAAACCCAAAAACGAATCACATTATTCCGATCATGGTAACGGCTATTTCGAAAGAGGATAAGTACCTTATTCAAGGACTTAACAGTGGAGCTGTAGACTACCTATATAAACCTCTTAACCCAGAAGCTACCATAGCAAAAGTCAAATCCTTTGTTCAGCAACTTTTGATACAACAGGAAATTAAAGAGAAAAATATCGCTTTAGAAGAATCGAAGCAAGCGATTCTTAAAGCGAAAGAGGAAGCTGAATTAGCAAGAAAATCAAAGGAAACTTTCTTAGCTAATATGAGCCATGAAATCCGTACCCCTATCAATGGCATTATGGGGATTACCCAAATGTTAAAAAACTCACAGCTTAGTCTCGAACAAGAAAACTGGATCAATAAACTCGATTCAGCATCTCAGAACCTACTAACAATTATCAATGATATATTAGACTTGTCCAAGGTCGATTCTGGCATGATGAAACTTAACATGGAATCCACTTCGGTACATGATATTACAGATGATTTGAATAATCTATTTATTGATAAGGCAAATTATAAGGGATTAAATTTTTATATAGATGTGGACGACCGGATAAACAGTTATTTTTTAACTGATCCACTTCGTTTAAAACAGATTCTAACAAACTTTATCTCCAATAGTTTCAAATTTACCTCAACGGGCTCAGTCATTTTAAAAATTCAACTTCTAACAGAAAGTGATTTGCAAATTGGTTTGCAGTTTCAAGTCATAGACACAGGCATCGGCATCGTCGAAGAAGCTTTGGAAAAAATATTCATTGCTTTTGAGCAAGGGGAAGACAGTATCACAAAAAAATTTGGTGGTACAGGTTTGGGTTTAGCAATTGTAAAACGTATCGCTGCCCTTCTCAATGGAAAAGTATTCGCATCAAGCGAATATGGTAAAGGAAGCATATTTTCTTTTGAATGTGCCTTTGACAAAATAGAAGATAAACCCCTAGAAAAAGAAACACAAGTGCTTTATACCGAGTTACCGAAATTTAATTCGCCGATGATCCTTATTGCCGAAGACAACGAATTAAACAGTTTTATGTTAGCGAATATTCTGAAAAGTTGGAACTGCGAAATTACACTGGCAACAAATGGACAGCTTGCATTAGAGGAAATAAACAGAAAAAAAATAGATTTGGTATTTATGGACGCACATATGCCCCTTATGAGTGGTTTCGAAGCAATTAAAGAAATACGTCGCCATCCTAATCCAACAATTGCGAATATGCCCATCATATCCATTTCGGCTTCGGTTTTAAAGGCCGAACAACAAGAAGCTATGGATGCAGGTGCAAACGAAGTCGTTGGGAAACCATTTGATCCTATCAAATTATATAAAACAATTGATGCTTTATTGTCAAAATTGAAATGATTGTTTCTATTTACCAATGAAATCATTAATTTTAAAGAATTAACAAAACGTAATAATGAAAAAACTTTTTATGATACCAGCAGTTGCAGTTGCTTTGTCAATTGCATCTTGTGGCGGAAACAGTGAGAAGTCTGGCAAATCAGCTAGTACAGAATCGACAACTTCAACAGAAAATCAAGCGACAGAAACAATACCTGGAATTGAAAACGTGGCTATTTCTAACAGCTTATCTTTAGAAGGTAACGATCAGATGAAATTTGACAAGGATTTATTCCGTGTTAAAGCTGGCGAGCCAGTAGAATTATCCTTCAAAAATGCGGGTACCATGCCAAAAGAATCTATGGGACATAATGTTGTCATCCTTAAACCAGGTGTAGATCTTCCAACTTTCGGTGCTGAAGCTGCAGCAGCGGTTGCTGACGAGTATATTCCAAAATCAGCGTTATCCTCTATCGTTTCCCACACAAAATTATTGGGTCCTGGTGAAACAGATAAAATTACATTTACACTTGAAAAAGGAGTATATTCTTTCATCTGTAGTTTCCCTGGTCATTACGGTGTAATGCAAGGAAAAATCGTTGCAGAATAATAAAATAAAAGCAAAAAGGATATTCAAATCTGGATATCCTTTTTGTTAACCTATCCTTTGCTCTTGTCTAGGACAGAAAAAAATCCTCTCAAGTAATCTTTCAATATCTATTCTTTCAATATCTATTATTGCCTATATCCCGTTGCTCTTCATAAGCACACCCTTTCAATATTGATGCATCAGTATACTTTACTTCTAGAAGCTTCGCCTCTATATATATTTTTCTTCCATACAAATTATCGAACTTAGATTATTTTAAAAGGGATAAGCCGCACTTCTTTTATCAAAAAAATGTAAAGTAAGTCTATTCGATTACAAATCGCAAGTTTTGATTTCCTATCCCATTAATAATCATTAAATTTGTACTACTAAAAATTAAAACGTAATCAATGCAATACGACGTAATTGTAATCGGAAGTGGTCCAGGCGGATATGTAGGAGCTATCCGTTGTGCCCAATTAGGATTAAAAACAGCTGTTATTGAAAAATATAGCACATTTGGTGGTACTTGTCTTAACGTTGGATGTATTCCTTCAAAAGCGCTTTTAGATTCTTCGGAGCATTACCACAATGCTGCCCATAATTTTGATGCATTTGGCATCAGTTTAAAAGATCTTAAGGTAGATATGGCAAAGATGATTGCTCGTAAAGACGATGTCATTGCGCAAAATACTGCCGGTATTACTTTCTTATTTAAGAAAAACAAGATTGACAGTTTCCAAGGTGTAGGTTCATTTGTGGATAAAAACACCATTAAAATAACAAAAGCAGATGGTTCTACAGAACAGATTACTGCCAAAAATATCATCATAGCAACAGGATCAAAACCGACTTCGTTACCATTCTTGCCAGTTGACAAAAAGAGAATTATTACTTCTACTGAAGCCCTTAATTTAAAAGAGATCCCAAAACACCTTATCGTCATTGGCGGTGGTGTAATCGGCCTGGAATTAGGCTCAGTATATGCTCGTTTAGGCTCAAAAGTTTCTGTAGTTGAATTTGCGAAATCTATCATTGGCACAATGGATGGTGGCTTAGGAAAAGAATTACAACGTGTTTTGAAAAAATCATTGGGTATGGAGTTCTACTTAGGTCATAAAGTAACAGGTGCTGCAGCAAAAGGTAAAACTGTAAAAGTAACAGCTGAGGATCCAAAGGGACAAGAAATCACATTGGATGGTGACTATTGTATCGTTGCAGTTGGACGTACAGCTTATTCTGAAGGTTTAGGCTTAGAGAACATTGGCATTACATTAGAAGAAAGAGGCAAGAAAATCCCTGTAAACGCACACTTAGAAACTTCTGTTCAGGGCGTATTCGCAATTGGTGATGTTATCACTGGAGCGATGTTGGCGCACAAAGCGGAAGACGAAGGAGTATATGTTGCGGAGTATATTGCTGGACAAAAACCACATATCGACTACAACTTGATCCCTGGTGTAGTGTACACATGGCCCGAAGTAGCTTCAGTTGGAAAAACTGAAGAGCAACTTAAAGAGGCTGGCGTGAAATATAAAGCTGGATCTTTCTCTTTCAAAGCTTCTGGCCGTGCAAAAGCATCCGGTGATACAGATGGGTTCGTAAAAGTACTGGCTGACGCAACAACAGACGAGGTATTAGGCGTGCATATGATTGGTCCACGTGCAGCTGACATGATCGGTGAGGCTACTGTAGCGATGGAATATCGTGCTTCCGCAGAAGATATCGCGCGCATCTGTCATGCTCACCCAACCTATACTGAAGCTATTAAAGAGGCTGCGTTAGCTGCAACTGCAAATAGAGCAATACACGCGTAAGCGTTAAACAGAATAAACTTAAGGGGAAAAGGAAACTTTTCCCCTTTGTCATAAATACCTATATCAGATGAATTTTTATACAAGAAAATGGGTCAAACCCGAAGACCTTAACCCCAATGGAACATTGTTCGGCGGAACACTTTTACGTTGGATAGATGAAGAGGCAGTCATTTACGCCATAGTACAATTAGGGAATCCAAAGGTGGTTACAAAGTTTATATCTGAAATAAACTTTGTAAATTCCGCGAAGCAGGGAGATATTTTGGAATTAGGTATTGAAGCGATCAATTTCGGAACAACCTCTTTGACAATGCGTTGTGAAGTCAGAAATAAAATCTCAAAGAAAACAATCCTATCCATCGACAAATTGGTGTTTGTCAATTTGGACGAGGATGGAAATCCCACCCCACATGGAAAAGATAGTATAACCTATGCTTATATGGGGATCGAGAAAACAGGGCGGGAAGACTAAACATCTCCCCTGCCCCTATGGTATAAATATGTATTTTTTATAAAGCTTTATTTGGAAATTTGCGATCGCAAATTATCAAGTACGATGTGGCATGCTTAGGCCTGTAAGGCTAGGGCTTACACTATTGAGATCTCTATGCGAATATCTCAATATTAGGATTTCTGTCTTTTGCCATCGATTTCCTTCTTTAGATCCAACTCTACCCAAAATCCCAGGATTGGAACCAAAGAAGCCAAAAAGTACTTTACAGCTTTTAAAATAGGCCACTTATATTCGACAGTAGACATGATGAGCATCACAACGAATATAACGACAAAAAAGCCATGAATGGATCCTGCGATCTTAACGGCCTCTGGTATTCCAGCAAAATATTTCAGTGGCATTGCAATGAAAAACAAGCAAATCGTGGAAATAGCCTCCCACAACGCAATCTGTCTAAATATTCTTAACATAATGATAAACTGTGTATTGTGAACTTCAAAAATAAGACTCTAAATACAGTTAACCCATTATTTTTTGCCCTTTTACCAAGACGTGACATTATCCATTATACAATGATATTGTTTTATCAAAAACCGCCAATTTTACAATAAATAGTTCATATTCATCAGAAAAAATACGTACTTTTGAATGAATATAAGGTTCGATACCTTGGTATTTGAAGCTATAACACTCAACTACAGAATATTTATTTATATGAATTACGACATCATTGTAATCGGTAGTGGTCCAGGCGGGTATGTTGCTGCCATTAGAGCCGCTCAGTTAGGGTTCAAAACAGCGATTATTGAACGCGAATCATTAGGCGGAATTTGTCTAAACTGGGGCTGTATCCCTACAAAAGCATTATTGAAAAGTGCTCAAGTATTTGAATATTTAAACCATGCCGCAGATTACGGCATCAATGTTCAAGGTGGTGAGGCTGATTTCGAAGCTATCGTCAAAAGAAGCCGCGGCGTAGCTGAAGGAATGAGTAAAGGTATTCAGTTCTTGATGAAAAAGAATAAAATTGATGTCATCAATGGAACTGCAAAAATTAAAAAAGGTGGTAAGATCGATGTAAAAGGTGCAGACGGTTCTACCAAAGAATATGCAGCAAAACACACCATCTTGGCGACAGGTGCACGTTCACGTGAATTACCTAACTTACCACAAGATGGCAAAAAGATTGTTGGCTACCGCCAAGCAATGACATTACCTAAACAACCAAAATCTTTAGTTGTTGTTGGTTCTGGTGCTATCGGTGTTGAGTTTGCTTATTTCTATAATGCAATTGGAACAAAAGTGACTATTGTTGAGTTTATGGATAGGATCGTTCCGGTTGAAGACGAAGAAATCTCAAAACAACTAGAAAAAAGCTTAAAGAAACAAGGTATTAATATCCTTACTAAATCAGAAGTTCAATCTGTTGACACATCTGGAGAATTGAGCAAGGTTTCTATTAAAACTGAAAAAGGTATTGAAGTAATCGAAGCAGAAGTTGTATTATCTGCAGTAGGTATTGCTCCTAATATCGAAAACATAGGCTTGGAAGAGGTTGGTGTAAAAACTGATCGTGGCCGTGTTGTCGTAGACGATTTCTACAAAACAAATATTGAAGGTGTATACGCTATCGGTGATATCGTTAAGGGTCAAGCTTTAGCACACGTTGCTTCGGCAGAAGGTATTACTTGTGTTGAAAAAATCAAAGGTCTTCATGTAGAACCTATTGATTATAACAACATCCCTGGATGTACTTATTGTTCTCCAGAGATTGCTTCTGTCGGTTACACTGAAAAAGCGGCAAAAGAAGCTGGATATGAAGTTAAAGTAGGTAAATTCCCATTCTCTGCTTCAGGAAAAGCTTCTGCAGCTGGAGCAAAAGACGGTTTCGTAAAAGTTATCTTCGATGCAAAATATGGTGAATTCCTAGGTGCACACCTTATTGGTGCGAATGTTACCGAAATGATCGCAGAGGTTGTTGTTGCCCGTAAATTGGAAACAACAGGACATGAAATGATCAAAACAATCCATCCGCACCCAACAATGAGTGAAGCTATCATGGAAGCATGCGCCGATGCATACGGTGAAGTGATCCACTTATAGTTACATATAATCATAAAAAAGAGGGGAAAATCGAATGATTTTCCCCTCTTTTTTATGATATTCATTTAGGTGAAAATTACATCACCAATCTCGACTTAAAAACAATTTGTTGATCCGCTACATCTGAATTCTCGATTCTTTCGAATAGAATTTCGGCTGCCTTACGCGCTTGCATACCTGGAAACTGTTCGATACGGCCCATTGGAGGATTTTCCATATACTGCCAAAGTGGATAATTAGCATAACTAATGAAGAAGATATCTTGATTTAAGACCAGTCCTTTGTTGCGCGCTGCTTTCATCAAATCCAGCGTAACAAAGTCATTGAAAGAAATAATCGCTGAAGGTCGTTCGGACATCGCAAATATGCTATCCATTGCTTTTTCATTTCCTTCCGTACTCAGGTCCGTTTCAATAATATTCTTTTCCAAGATATCCATCCCATTTCGCTTCATTGCAGATAAATAGGCTACTTTTCTATCCTCACTTGCAGGCAAAGTCTTTGGCCCGTTGACCAAAGCAATGACTCTATGACCACGGGCAACAAAAGCATCAACAGCCTCATTCATTCCTGTGGATAAATCGCTTTGAACTTTATTGATATTTGGCAAACTAGGGACACAATCAAAAAAGACAACTGGGATTCCAGATGACTCCAATTTTTCTATAAACTCCAAATTGGTCGTCTTCTTCCCGATAGACATCAAGATACCATCTACCCGATGGTTTTTAAATGTTTTTAGAATCTGTTCTTCCCGATCAGGATCATCCAACGACTGTCCCATTAAAACAGTGTACCGCTGTGCCGAAGCAACATTTTCGATTTCGCTTATTGCAAACGAAAAAAATGGTTCTGAAAGACTGGGTAAAATCACAGCTATGGTAAATGTTTTACGCTGTTTAAAAAAAATAGCTGTCTGATTGGGTTCGTAGTTCAATTCTTCGGCCATTTTTTTTACACGCATTGTTGTTACCAATCCAATACTTGGATGATCATTCAATGCTCTTGACACCGTGGAAGGACTGATTTTCAGCTTCTTGGCAATTTCCTTAATCGTGGCAGGCTTGTTCACTTTATTCATAAATCCAAGGGCTTTATATAAAAATAGGGCTTTTATATCCCTAATCATAATTTTTTTTCAACAATGTTTATTCTGTATATTTTATAGTCAAAACACTGTTAGTAGATAATACAAAGATAATCAATGCAAACTTAGTCCACAAATTGAATCGCAGTGATATCCACCGCAAATTCCTGTACTAAAAATTGAGCAGGGTCTATCTGCCGGAAAGCAAGCTCGTCCTGAAAATAAATTTTTATCCGATTGCTAAACTCACCCCAGTCTACAAATTTCACCTTGTTCAATTGCTCCAGTGGATTCCCCTTTGTCAAAACACATATTTTCTTACCTTCCGCACTCAGTTGCGAAAATAACGCAGTAATATGTTCAAAAAGATGCAATTTAAGTGGTAATACAGCGTTTACATGTAATCGTTCAAAATGCTCCTTGTACTTCATATCAAATCCAAATGTCGCTTGTGCATGTTCAAATAGGGATTCCTCCCCTTGATTTTCCAAATGGTTTTTCATAAAGTTGACCAAATCACCCTGCGGAGGAAAGGTCTCTGTGAATTCTATAAAGTTGGCAAAGAGATAATAAACTTGGAGTAAGTAGTCTTTTTTCGGAAAAAGAACATCATCCAATTCAAAGACATATACTTTTTTTTCTTCTGGAAACATCATCACTAATAGATCTTTAAATTAAAAAAGTTGAACAGATTATGCCAACAGATAACGAATAGAGAATCGGACCATATTACTTCGACACACAGACTAATGCAAACTCTTCAGCAGAATCCGAAGTGACCAAAAGTCCATCCAATGTATTTTCGTATATCTCCTCGCCCAATAAATTATTGCCCTTTGAAAGCAAAACATAAGGAAGATCAGCCGGAGGGTTCTCAATGATAGAAAATGTTTCAAGGATATCCTTATCTGGAACAAGAACTGAGATCTGATATTCATCAAATAAAACTTTGGCTTCGGCCAATGGTTCCAGTTCGAAACCACCTAAAGGTAACACATAATCAACCTGTTGATCTAAACTCAGTTTTAGCACCTCATGCGCAAAAGTTGGTAGCCAACCCTTTGGAATGACTGCATAATTCCCAGATTTTAAAAGCAACTCGGGAATCTCTTCCGAACTTGCATACAAAACTTCAAAACTATCTGAAAGTTTTCTAGCAATACGCATTGCCAGAGGTCTAGTTCCGAAAGTTATCAATATTTTCTTCATCAAATAAAATGTTATTCATCGGCAATTAAGCCCTCAAAGATTCGCCCAATAAATCTTTCTTATACCCTGATCTATAAGCACAATGGCTTTCCTATGAAATAGGTTATACAACCAATCCATCACGCATATGAATTGTTCGATCCGATATACGGGCCAATTCTTCATTATGGGTTACGATGATAAATGTTTGTTGGAATTTGTTTCTAAGATCAAAAAACAACTGATGTAAGGCTGCTGCATTTTCGGAATCTAAGTTCCCAGAAGGTTCGTCAGCTAAAATGATTGAAGGATCATTCATCAGAGCCCTAGCCACAGACACACGTTGTTGTTCACCTCCAGACATCTCAGCAGGCTTATGATCAATACGATGTGAAACCCCAAGTAGCTCCAATAGTTCTTTCGCTTTCGCTTCGGCTTCGGCTCGTCCCTGTCCTCGGATAAATGCAGGAATACACACATTTTCCAATGCGGTAAATTCAGGCAATAAGTGATGAAACTGAAAAACGAAACCAATATGCTCATTACGAAATGCACTCAGCTTTTTGGCACTCAGTTTATGGATATCGACACCATCAATAAAAATTGAACCTTGGTCAGGTTTGTCCAATGTTCCGATAATATGCAAAAGTGTACTTTTACCTGCCCCCGAGGCTCCGACAATACTTACAATTTCACCTTTTTCCACGGTTATGTCGACGCCTTTCAAGATGGGCAATGCCCCATAAGCTTTGTGAATTCCTTTGGCTTGTAACATCATAGGGCAAAGATAAATAAATTTACGATATCACACCTTTGAATAAATAAGCAGTTATTTCTCTATTTCAGCCATTTTATTTTTCACAAATGTCAAAAAATAGATAAAAGAGCAATTTATCCCTTGTCTTATCCCTCAAAAAAACATATTTTTACGCCAAATATTTTTGCAAATGAACATTCACGAATATCAAGGAAAACAAATACTAAAGAGCTTTGGTGTGCGCGTACAGGAAGGTATCGTAGCAGATACTCCAGAGCAAGCTGTGGAAGCGGCTAAAAAGATGAAAGAAGACTACAATTCCGACTGGGTTGTTGTCAAAGCTCAAATTCACGCTGGTGGCCGTGGTAAAGGTGGTGGTGTCAAGTTAGCTAAGAACTTAGATGAAGTCAAACAAAAAGCAACTGACATCATTGGTATGCAATTAGTAACGCCTCAAACTGGACCTGAAGGTAAAAAAGTAAACAAAGTTTTGGTCGCTCAAGACGTTTACTATCCAGGTGAAAGCGAAACAAAAGAATTCTACATGTCTGTATTATTAGACCGCGCTACAGGACGTAACATTGTTATGTACTCTACAGAAGGTGGTATGGACATCGAAGAAGTTGCAGAAAAAACACCGCACTTGATTTTCAAAGAAGAAATCGATCCAAAAGTAGGCTTACAAGGATTCCAAGCACGTAAAATTGCTTTTAATCTAGGTCTTTCTGGTGCTGCACACAAAGAAATGGTAAAATTCGTTGCTGCACTTTACAAAGCATACGATTCTACTGACTCTTCTATGTTCGAGATCAATCCGGTATTAAAAACTTCTGATGACAAGATCTTAGCAGTTGATGCCAAAGTAAATCTTGACGAGAATGCATTGTACCGTCACCCTGATTACGCAGCTATGCGCGATGTAACAGAAGAAGATCCAACGGAAGTTGAAGCTGGTGAATCAAACCTTAACTATGTTAAACTTGACGGTAACGTAGGTTGTATGGTAAACGGTGCTGGTCTTGCAATGGCAACAATGGATATCATCAAATTAGCTGGTGGTGAACCTGCAAACTTTTTAGATGTTGGTGGTACTGCAAATGCTGAAACTGTAAAAGCTGGTTTCAATATCATTTTGAAAGACCCTAATGTAAAAGCAATCTTGATCAACATCTTCGGTGGTATCGTTCGTTGTGACCGTGTAGCGCAAGGTGTCATTGATGCTTACAGTGAAATTGGTAATATTCCTGTTCCTATCATCGTACGTCTTCAAGGTACAAATGCCGAAGAAGCGAAAAAATTAATCGATGAATCAGGCTTACAAGTTTATTCTGCAATCTTATTGAAAGAAGCTGCTGAACTAGTAACTAAAGTATTGAAAGGTTAATTCCTTCAATCATCATAAAGCTTAAAAGCGGAACAACTGAGTTGTTCCGCTTTTTTTTGCTCCCAAGACAGCTATTTTTTGCTGAGTTTGACGCAAATAGTGGTCGGATAAAACTAGGTTTAGAAGCTTATTGATCCTTCATTCAGCGAATTAAATCAACATTTATACCCAATAAACCAATAGAATAGCTTATTTTTGTATTGCTTTTTTAACAAAGCATCTTTTACAAGTCATTCTCCAAAAATTAAGATGGAACACACAAGAATAAAGGAACTATTGAATGCCACAGAATTCGGCAAAGAGGTCGTTGTTAAAGGTTGGGTAAGAACTTTCCGTAACAATCAATTTATAGCAATTAATGACGGTTCGTCAATCAATAATATTCAAGCAGTAGTCGATTTTGAAAATACACCTGAAGATATCCTAAAGCGTATCACTACCGGAGCTGCAGTTCGTGTAAAAGGTCAATTGATAGAATCGCTAGGTAAAGGACAAAAGGTAGAAGTTAAAGCTACTGAAGTAAGCATTATAGGAGATTCAGATCCTGAAAAATACCCTTTACAACCGAAAAAACACAGTTTGGAATTTCTACGTGAAATTGCTCACCTACGTTTTCGTACAGGCACATTCAATGCGGTATTCAAAGTACGTAACGCTTTAGCTTTCGCCGTACATAAATTTTTTCAAGAAAATGATTTTGTGTACATGCATACACCGATTATCACAGGTTCTGATGCAGAAGGTGCCGGTGAAATGTTTCAGGTGACTACCTTAGATTTGAACAACCCGCCGCGTAAAGAAAATGGCGAAATTGATTTCAAGGAAGATTTCTTCGGAAAATCCACAAATCTTACTGTATCTGGTCAATTGGAAGGTGAGCTCGGTGCAATGGCTTTTGGGAACATCTACACTTTTGGGCCAACCTTTAGAGCTGAAAACTCGAATACAACGCGTCACTTGGCTGAATTCTGGATGATTGAACCAGAAATGGCTTTCTATGAATTGGAAGACAATATGGATTTAGCCGAAGCTTTGCTGAAATACGTGATTAAATACGCTTTGGAAACTTGTCCTGAGGAAATCGAATTTTTGAAAAGCCGTTTGTTAGAAGAAGAGAAATCAAAACCAGCAGCAGAACGTTCTGAATTAAATTTGGTTGAAAAACTGAACTTTGTCTTAGAAAATGATTTCGAACGTGTAACTTATACTGACGCTGTTGAAATACTAAAACGTAGTAAGCCAAACCAAAAGAAACAATTCAAGTATCTAATTGATGACTGGGGAGCTGATCTGCAATCTGAACATGAACGCTATTTAGTGGAAAAACACTTCAAAAGGCCTGTTATCCTAACTGATTACCCAAGAGAGATCAAATCTTTCTACATGAAGCAGAATGAGCCTGATGCTCAGGGTCGCAATACTGTTCGTGCCATGGATATTCTTTTCCCAGGTATCGGTGAAATGGTCGGCGGTTCACAACGTGAGGAAAATCTTGACCGTCTATTAGCGCGTATGGCCGAAGTAGGTATACCAGCAGAAGAAATGGAATGGTTCTTGGATACACGCCGCTTTGGTTCGGTGCCACATTCAGGATTTGGTGTAGGCTTTGAACGCTTGGTCTTATTCACAACCGGAATGACAAATATCCGCGACGTAATACCATTCCCTCGCACACCGAAAAACGCAGAATTTTAATATAAAGAATAACAGCCAAAACAAAATATTTTGGCTGTTGTTCTTTAAGAGATATTAGATTTGAGTATTGAGATATTCGATTTTAAACACTAAATATAAGCGTTTGGCTTACGAATGTCTCTATTTTTTAATTTTGACTTTTTAATTTACTACATGCTCATCAAAATATATAACGACAATCCCAATCCAAAAGCCATAGCGCAGGCCGTTGACATCCTTAGACGTGGAGGTGTAATCATTTACCCTACAGATACCGTTTACGGTATAGGCTGTGATATCACACAACAAAAGGCAATTGAACGTGTCTGTGAGATCAGAGGCTTAAAACCTGATAAAGCCAACCTCTCTTTTATCTGTTACGACCTGACCGATATTTCACAATACACCAAATCTTTCGACACCGCCGTCTTTCGTGTCCTTAAGAAGGCATTACCAGGACCTTTTACATTTATCTTCAACGCTACCACCAAAGTTCCCAAATTATTAAGTTCGAAGAAGAAGACTGTGGGTATTCGTGTGCCAGACAATAACATCGTTCGGGAAATCGTGAAACAATTAGGTAATCCGATTGTGACGACTTCCATCCACGATGAAGACGAAATTATCGAATACTCTACGGATCCCGAATTGATCTATGAGAAATACCAAGATCTCGTGGATGCCGTTATTGACGGAGGCTATGGGGACAATGTCGCTTCAACAGTAGTAGACCTTACAGAGGGAACCTTTGATGTTATTCGTGAAGGAAAAGGTGATCTGGAACAATACTTATAGTATTTAGTATTCTTCAAATAGCGCAGGACTATTTAACATTTCAACAAACATACATCTTAACAAACCAACAAAGATCAGATTAGATTGTTGGTATTTTGTGTATAAGATCTACTTTCCGATATTTTAACACTCACTTTTCCACAAGAACAACCACTTATTAACACCTGAAATGTTAATAAGTGGAACATACATATGTAACCATTGATCCAAAATGTGTATAACTCTACACTTATCAACAGCTAAATGTGAATAAGATAAATAAGCAAATCTAAAAAATACCGCTAAATGTGCAAAACTAAAGGGTTATCAACACAAAAATGTTTATAACAAGCTTAAAAGCTCTTTGCCATCGAAATACGATGTGTATAACAGATCCAAATTCACATAACAATGTTGAAAGTTAACAATTCAACTCCACACGTTGTTTCAATGCTGCATTGAAAAGTTCAAACCCCTGCCTCGTTGTCAACAATAACTTTCCGCAGAATGGGATTAATAAACCCGAAAACAGCTCACCTTGAATGAGTCGAACCTGCCCCTCCTCCATTTGCTCCAATATAAAATAATGTTCGCCATCAAAGATTCCAGGAATAATTAGCTCACCTTTCCAACGCAGCTCACGGTTGGAGTCAATACGCAAAAAACGTGGGCTCATCTTTATTTTAAAACCATCGGGTTGTTCTAGCATGACTGAACAACGCTGTCCCAATACGGGGTCCTTTTCAAAGCTTTTAATCGTTGGACTCCACACTGGATAAGTTTTGAAATCTGTCAATACTTGCCATACTTGTGCGACTGTCGCTCTAATCATGGTACTTGTCTCAATCTTTTTCATTGTTTTATAATTTATTATCCCTGTTTAATGATGCCCACATGCTTACCCGAATGGCCTTTATTGGTTGCTATACCCAAGATGGATTCATTGGATTGAATTACTCCAGAAAACGAGTGTGCACAAGGCATTTTCAGATTGAATACCTTATTACAGAAATTCTCGCCCAATTCAAAGCGCAAAGGCCCCTCACTTACTATTGGAGATAAAACAAAACTAGGATACAAAATGGAGACAGCTCTTGACTTTTATCAAGAACTCATTTTTGCGCGGATACGACTGAGTGTTTCGGGGCTCATACCCAAAACCGAGGCAATATATTGAAGTGATACTTGATGGAATAGGAATTTATGTTGCTCAAAATACTGTTGATAACGTTCTTCCGCTGTCAAACAAATAAAATCTGAAATTCGTTGCTCCATCGCTCCGAAACATTTTGCTAAAAATGCCTTTTCAAATTTATTCCATTCAATAACCTCAGATTCCATCTTTTGATAATCTAACTTTGATAAACGGTACAAATGACAGTCACTGATACATTGAAAATTCCATTTAGAAGGGGTATCAAAAATAAAAGAAGAGAGATCTGTAACAAAATGATTAGCAGTACCGATCCACTGTGTAAATTCTCCTTTTTTACTCCATGCATATTGACGAATCAGTCCTGATTCAATAACAAATAAATTGGAAGAATAGTCTCCTTCTTTGATAAGATAATCTCCTCTTTTGAGTTTAATTTGTTCGAAACTTGCGAACAATTTTTCTTGAGTGGTTTTGGGAAGAGGAAATAGGTTTTCAAACAATTGATTAAACATAGCTACGAAAGCAAACTACAAGATCACGACTTCTTCGATGATGACGTGTCCTACATACTCGTTTACCCTTCCGAGGATTTGCCGACGCATTAATGCCAGTTCGTTTTTAATGACGGCAGACTCCACACGCACAAATAACTTTTTGTCTCGCACATAAAGCTGTTGCGTACGGTTGGCAATTGCTTTACCAATCAACTGAGGCCATACCGAAGCGATTGAGGTCTCATCAAATTTTCGACGCAGCTTGTAAGCTTCAAGGAGGCGTTCTACCCCCTGCTTAATGGTCATATCATCGCTTGACCGAATAAATTCTAGGCTCTTTTTCGTTGGTTGCTTCTTATACATTCACTTGTCCTCCTTCGATACCAAATATACGAACAGGGCGGTTGATTTCGTTAAAGATTCGTTGAATTCTTTTCGAATCTGTATCCGTTAGAAAAATTTGCCCAAAATCATCCTCAGAGACCATCTGCATTAATTTATGGGTACGACGATCGTCGAGCTTATCAAAAATATCATCCAAGAGCAGCAAAGGTTTGAATCCCTTTTTCTGTTGTAGATAAGAATATTGAGCAAGTTTTAAAGCAATGAGAAATGATTTTTGTTGGCCCTGTGAACCAAATTTTTTCAGTGGCATTCCACCATGAATAGTAAATATCAGATCATCCTTATGAATTCCCTGACTGGTGCGTTCCAGCATACGGTCACGCTCAAGGTTCTTCTCCAAAATATTCAAGAAAGAATCTAACATTAAAGGAGATTCATACTGTAGTTGGACCGATTCAGCATCTTCGGTCAGGAATTGATAGTGTCGATCAAATTCTGGTTGGAACTCTGCCATAAATGATCTTCTCTTTTCAAAGATAATATTGCCGACTTCCTCCAGTTGAAAGTTAAGAATTTCGATTAAGCCTAGATCCAAGATATTGGTCTGACGGGCTTGCTTCAGCACGCTATTTCGTTGGGTCAGAAACTTATTGTAGATAATTAAGGTATCTAGGTATTTATTGTCAGTTTGTGAAATCACATTATCCACAAACTTTCGGCGTTCTTCGCTGCCATCTGTAACGATTACACTATCATTGGGTGATATCATGACCAAAGGGAAAAGTCCGATATGATCAGCCAATCGCGGATAATCTTTTTTATTTTTTTTAAACTGTTTTTTTTGATTCTTTTTTAGGCTACAGGAAATAACATCACTATTCGATTCCTTATCAAATTCTCCCTGCACCATAAACCAATCATTACCGGATTTGATATGTTGCGAATCAATAGGATTAAAATAGCTCTTACAAAGTGATAAGTAGTGGATCGCATCCAATAGATTGGTTTTACCAACACCATTATTCCCTGTAAAAGCATTTACTTCAGGGAGAAATTCCAAAGAAGATTCTGAGTAATTCTTGAAATTTAGAACAGAAAGTTGCTTGAGCCACATAGCCACAAAGATACGCTATTTGGATCGCTAAAAATTATTTTATTTCCTCAAAATCGACAAACTCACCAGCTGTTTCTGTCCCCTTACGCTCTGGAGTTTCCTTTGGTGGAATATAGTCAACCTGAATTTTACCCTCTGATTGGGATCTTTTATTTTCTTGTTGTCCTTGACCAGTGAATTCGTAATAGAAAGCACCACCTTGTCCCTGTCCGCTATATGCTCCCCCCTGTTCCTGCGCCTTTTTCATCAACTTTTCAGCTGCTTTGCGCATCGCAAACGGTAAAAATAATTTGAATAAGAATCTTACTACAAAGTAAACAGCGACTGTAATAAGTATAAATTTTAAAAATGCCATAGTTAATTCGTTGCTATTTTCTCAAATTTAACCAATAACTCGATAAACTGTTGTCTTTAAATTGTCAGATAAGAAATATTAACAAATTTTAAGACTTTCCCAATTTCCCTTTTGTGTCCATGATGGTGCGGTATAGCTCTTCTTGCCGTTGAGTCCCCAACACATAAGTTAATCCATCTTTATCTGTTAGATATACAGCATTTTTCCCCCCCGCAAAAAACTTAATCTTTCCTTTGGTATGCAGATTATAAACAGGATTATTAAAAAAGAATGTACTATAAGGAGCCTTTTCAACCTTCGAGATGGAGGCCAGATCAATTTTCACAACTCGCGTTGACCAAAGACCGCTGATCAAGATATGATCCTGAAATACCTCAATTCGAAACAAGACCATATACATCATCACAATAGATGTAATAATAATCCCAACTCCGACGATGAAAAACAATTGACTGGAGATCAAATGATCCAAGTTTAGATAAAATGCCGTAAAGCAGAATAGCACAAGTACCAAACGCACGCTTATCCAAACACGGTCACGTCCTAAATATTGATTTTCCGAATAGAGTACACCTTCTTTCATTTCTTTTATTAGTATTGGGATAGTAGCCTTAAGCCTTAATCACATTTACAGACTAAAGTAAGGACTTTTTTTGTATTGCTGGTAATCTTATAACGATTATCCATACGATAATTGGCTAGCCAAAGGATATCGCCATTACCGTTCACCACAATGGGAATATTTTCCTTTTCGAATAAGCTGATTTTTTTATTGATGAAAAAATCGCTCAATTTTTTCCGACCTTCCATGCCTAAAGGATAAAAACTATCCCCGACCTTCCATGAACGAATTGTTAAAGGAAAGACAAGCAGATCGTAATCGAGTTTTGCGATCTCTTTATTGTTGGTGATGGTAAGCTCGGTAGATACCCCAGCATGGAAACAATAATGCTTCCACTCTACGGTTGATGTTTCCGAGGTGATTATTGCTTCGTCCGAAGATATAAATTCCTTTTCTCTGATAAAAAGTTCATTTCTATCCAAAAGCATATTGTAACAATCCGATTGAAAAATACGACCTGATTCCTTGGCCCAAGCCTGTTGCAAATCACTTAACACTGCTTTTGAAAAATTAAAACCAGAGAACAATTCGTATAATAAAGGTAAATTATTCAAATATTCTTCCAGGTCCTCCTTACGTACTACCCAACCATCGCCTGCTGTCTGAAAAAGTTTGTTACGAATGGGTTCGACAAATTGTTGTAACAAGAGATATGATTCCTTAAAGTGTGTAATATTCTGTTCAAAAATCTGTTCAAAATCAGGTTGTAGTTTTTTGAAATGAGGAATAATATCTATTCGTATCTTATTGCGAGCATACTTTGTCGAAAAGTTAGATTGATCATCCCGATAAGCAATAGCATATTCCTGAACGTAATATTCAATTTCACTTGCTTTGAGAAATAAAAGTGGTCTAATGATACGATCTCTTAAGGGTAAAATTCCCTGAAGACCTTGTAATCCAGTTCCACGTGAAAGATTTAACAGTACGGTTTCAATGTGATCATTGAGGTGTTGGGCCACAGCAATTCGGTCAAACTGAAGTTCCTCCCTAAGCTGCTCAAACCAGGTATAACGGAGTTCACGTGCAGCCATCTGGATAGAAATTTGGTTTTCCTTGGCATAGGTCTTAGTATCAAATTGATTGACAAATATTGGAATTCCATTATCAGAAGCAAACTTTCTAACCAAGGCTTCATCCAACTCAGAGTCCTCCCCACGCAACTGAAAGTTACAGTGTGCAATAGCGATCCTAAAGCCCGCTTTTGCAAATAAATGTGCCATCAACATCGAATCTTTCCCACCACTTACTGTAAGCAATATTTTGTCATGAGGCATCATTAAATGCTCCTTTTCAATATATCCCTTTAATCTTTCCAGCACATTCATGTAACAAAGTTACGGTATATTTTGTCCGAATGACAAATTCAGATCTTAAAATTTGTGAAATCCAATAAAGTAGCAATTAAAATCCATATTTTTGCCCTTGTGAGACAATACATTTTTACCCTTATTGTATTAATTTTAACTGCCTTGACGGTCCAAGCGCAGAAACAGGACGAATTAAAGTTACTTTCTTCGTCGCATATTATTACTGGAAAAAACGGTAACGTTGTTTTCTATCGTCCAGTTTATGAGCATGTTGGTTCGACGCTATCGTCTGACAGTGGGTATTTACATAATGATAAACTAGGTCGTCAATTCTTTGAAGCGTATGGAAATGTAATCATCACCCAACCTGATGGCACACAGATATTTTCCAATAAACTGCATTATGAAGCGGCCATGCAGTTAGCCACATTGACGGGAGCTGTCCGTATGGTCAGTACCAGTGGATCGATATTGACCACCGACCATTTGGTTTATAACATGCGTAGTAAAATTGGAAACTATTATAGTGGTGGACGGATTCTCTCCGGAAGTGACACCATCACCAGTCAACGCGCGACTTATTTCGAAAATACCGGGGAATCCTATTTTAATCAAAAAGTTGTTGTCCGATCAACCAATGTTAAAGTCTATACAGACTCCATGAAATACAATGGCAACACCCGGATAACGGATTTCTACGGCCCTACAAATATGAAAGGAAACAAGGGTGAAAATCTATATACTGAAAAAGGTCGTTATCATATGGCAACTGGTCAGGCTTATTTTTCAAAAAACAACCTATATACAGAAGGCACTAAATTCCTTAAGGGGGACAGCCTTTTCTATGACAGACAAGTCGGTATCGGCAAGGCCGTGAAAAACGTTGTCTTTGTAGATACGCTGGATAAATTCTATGCTTATGGTGGATATGGACTCTATAATGGGAAAAACGAATCCATCACCATGACCGATAAACCTCTGGTTGTTTCGGTGGTAAAGAAAGATTCCACCAAAAAAGATTCTGTCTCATCCTTCTCGGCGGTGCAGCAAAAGTCCGAAAAAGAGCTAAAAAAAGAAGCCAAGGAATTAAAGAAAGCTGAAAAAGAAGAGCAGAAGGACAAGGAAAAAAACAATAAAACTGAAATTGTTGCTAATAAGGATTCTAAAAAGAGCTTAACGGAAAATAAAAATATCATCGGAAAGGATGAAAATTTAAAGGAAAACGCCGAAATGGACTCTGTCTTTATGACTGCTGATACCCTATTCTCCCAAATGATCTTCCGTCGAAATTATGTTGCCCGAGATTTTAAATTAAACCGTGAAGGGGGAGCCATCGAAGAAGACGATGAGGTCGATTATGGCGATAAAGATTCCATTTCTTCGGATGTAGATTCAACCAATACCCTACAACAAGCAGCAGATAGTCTTAAGAAAGGCATAGATAGTTTGCACGATAAGGAAATCAAGAAACCAGTCCTTGACAAGGTGGGCAAGAAATTACCAGATACGGTTACAACCAACAGGCAGAATATTCCGAAAAAACAACCGGTAATAGCGGGGGATCAAAATCGTATCGAAATTGAAAGAAACCTGAAGGCCGATAGTGTCTTGCGTAAAAAAGCAATCATTCCTAAAGGCGGGGAATCGGATAAGATTATGGGTGCAGCACTAAAAAATGCACAAGAAGGAAAAAGAGATTCCCTATCCCAAGATACTGCTAAAACAAGGATTCTAAAAGCCTACTATAATGCGCGACTATTTAAATCCGACCTACAAGCCGTTGCTGATTCGATGTATTATGGCATGCAAGATTCGATGTTTAGGTTAATGGGAAAACCGATGATGTGGGCTGAGAATTCGCAGATATCGGGCGATACAATATTCCTACAGGTGAAAAATCAGAAACTGGATAACTCCCTATTGGTTGGAAATGCATTTATGGTCAATGCTACTAGTGATTCATTGAAATTTAATCAGATTAAAGGACGAAAAATCACCAGTTTCTTTACCAATAACCGTATGGAGCGCCTCTTTGTTGATGGGAATGCTGAAAATATCTTCTATAACATCGATGAGAAAACCAATATAACGACAGAACTCGTTCATGACCGAAGCAGCCGTTTCAAAATTCTGATGGAGAACAATAAACTTCAAGAATATGTTTCTATCCGAAAAGTCGATGGAAAAGTCTATCCGATTGCTGAAGTTACAGCGGACAAGGAATTTTTACCAAACTTTACATGGCGTCCTGAGGATCGTCCTAAATCCAAAGATGATCTATTAAATAGGAAACGTGATCTTTCCAAGTCTTCTTTCACCGCTCCGACAGAGAAGGAGACAGAAGAAAACGGAAAAATGAAATCCAAGCCTAAAGAAGATAGGGAAAACCTTCAAAAAAAGGCCAGCGATACTAAATCTGGAGCGAAGGTTATTACAGACAAGACAAATGGTAATGCTAAAACAGCCAAACCTGAAGCAACAACAGCTAAATCAGTAAAAAAGGACACTGCTCCCATGGCCGATAAAAAAACTGTTAAACAGGATTCAACGAATCTAAAACCAGCAGTAATACGAGCACAAGATAGTACTCAAACCTCCAAAAAGAAAGAGGTAAAATAGTCCGTATACAAGATAAAGTTAATCGACCAAACCTTATCTCGGTATTATTTAGTTTTCAAATAAGTGGCAAGCTTGCCTACGGCAATCGCACGGTGACTGATCGCGTTCTTTTCTTCAGCACTCATCTCCGCAAAAGTTGTATCGTACCCATTTGGAATAAAAATCGGATCATACCCAAATCCATCCACTCCTCTACGCCCTTTAGTGATCTTTCCCTCGATACTTCCCTCAAAAAAATGTTGTTGTTCATTCAGGTATAAAGAAATGACGGTTTTGAATCTAGCTGTACGGTTTGGGGTATCTCCTAATCGTTCTAGCACCAGGTCAATATTCTTTTCCATATCCCTTGAGCCCGAGTAACGTGCCGAATAAACTCCAGGCTCGCCATTTAATGCATCTATTTCGAGACCTGAGTCATCACCAAAACAATAAAGTCCATATTTGTTAACCAAATAATCCGTTTTCTGCTGTGCATTTTCCTCAAATGTAACTCCAGTTTCTGGGATATCATCCTGACAATCGATATCGTTCAAACTTTTGATAACAAAAGCATCCCCCACTATTGCTTGGACCTCCTCCAATTTATGGGCATTATTTGTTGCAAATACAAGTTCTAGCATCCTCTTCAAATTTAAAAGTTCATTTGTTATCTCCCCCCAGCTAATAGTTTGTTCCTCATTTCACTATCCGCCTGTTGGATCACAATGAGCAAAAATAAGCATTTAGGATATAGATAAGCATAAATAAACTTATATTTGGCAAATATTAACCCAATAAAAAAATAATGAAAAAGTTCTCTACAGTCGTAAAAGTACTGTTTATTCTAATGCTAGTGGCACCTTACACCTTATTTGCACAAAAAATGAAAGTCATTACAGGAAATTTCGATTTCTTAAAAGGACAGCAGGAATTGAATGTTATATTTGATTATGCTCCCATGACCTTTTATAATGAAAAGATGTCCGAAAATGATTATTTAGAAAAGCGAAACAAAGACATCAGCTCCAATAAAGGTACAGCTGAGGCTGAAAATTGGAAAAATGACTGGGATTATTCAAAATCTACGGCGTTTCCAAATAAGTTTTTTGCATCGATGAACAAAAACTGTGATATCGTCACCGGCAAGAACGAGTCAGCTCCATATACATTAATAGTTCAAACGACATGGATTTATCCGGGGTGGTTTGCAGGTGTAATGAAACAGCATGCAAAAGTTAGCACCCTATTAAAATTTATTGAAACAGCTAATCCTTCTAATGTACTTCTTGAAATCAACAGCGAAAAAGCACCGGGCGATTTTGATTTTGTTGGAATACCAAATACAAATGACCGAATAGCTGAAGGTTATGCAAAAACGGGAAAATCCCTCGCGAAATTTATAACAAAGAAGATTAAATAACAGGATAACTACAAGGGATTTGAGAGCCTACATTGCCTCTTGAATCCCAATGTATAACCTAGCCACCCAATATAATTTAAGAAACAATAAATGTTTTAAACTCGTTCCAGAACAGTTTCTTTTTATTGACATCGGCAAACATCTCTTCAAAACTGAAGGTATTGAACACCGTTGCTATGCGCCCCTTCATATAGGAATTATGTTCGATTGGTGGAAGTTTCAACGATGCAGGTTCCACACCTAATAGAATAATCTTCGTCGGTTGAAAAAATTGCATAATCTGTTTAAAGTCGTTCGGATTATGCGTATTGGCCAAATTAACCACCGCAACAGTTTCCTTCGTTAATTTTAGGGCGCCAATCGTTTTTTCAAATGCTTCGAGTGCTGCTGGAGAGAAATAAGGATATTGTGCATAGTGCAGGATAAAAAGGATTCCCTGATCTTTGCTACCCTGATAAATAAACTCTCCACCTAATACTTCAAGGGCATTGACAACTCCAACAGAATCTTTTTCATTACCTACAACACTTGATTCGTTGCTTTTTTCTATCGTCGCTGGTTTAGCTAGCTGATCAGTAGCAGGAATTCCAACAGCGACATATTCTGTATCCTTTGCTTTAGACACAGCTTCCAGCTCTGATTGAAAATCAAAGCCATTGGCAAAAATCGTCTCATCCATCAAGGCTTGTAGGGCGACAGGATTATCTGTTGTTAAATTGCTCATTGTTTGAAAAGGAAATAGTAGAAAGTAAAGATAAGCAAGAAAAGAGTAAAAGAAAAAGGGAGTAAAGAATAAAGAAATTGCCTGAGACAAATTCTTCGTTCCTCACTCCCTTTCGTATATCGAAAAGATTAATGTCCTAAGATATAAGAGAAAATCAAAGGTGCTACGATTGTAGCATCAGATTCTACGATAAATTTAGGCGTATCAATATCCAATTTACCCCAAGTGATTTTTTCATTTGGAACTGCTCCAGAGTACGAACCATAAGAAGTAGTTGAATCAGAAATTTGACAGAAATAAGCCCAGAAAGGTACTTCTTCCCACTCCAGATCCTGATACATCATCGGAACCACACAGATTGGGAAATCACCGGAAATACCACCCGCAATCTGGAAGAAACCTACGCCTTTACCGGCGGAATTGTTACGATACCATTCAGTCAAATAAATCATGTACTCAATACCTGATTTAACGGTGTTTGCTTTCAATTTACCTTTGATCACATTTGACGCGAAGATATTACCTGTAGTCGAGTCTTCCCATCCCGGACATACAATCGGCAAATTTTTCTCAGCAGCAGCAACAATCCATGAGTCTTTTGGATCAATTTCATAATATTGTTCCAATACACCAGAATTAACTACTTGATATAAGAATTCATGTGGTAAGTAACGCTCGCCTTTCGCTTCTGCGGCATGCCACACATCTTCAAGATGTTTCTGCAAACGACGGAAAGCTTCTTCTTCTGGAATACAGGTATCTGTTACACGGTTGTAGTGATTATCCAATAATTCTCTTTCTTGTTCCGCTGTCAAATCTCTATAATTTGGTATTCTTTTGTAATGTGAGTGAGCAACTAGGTTCATCACATCCTCCTCCAAATTAGCACCAGTACAAGAAATAAAATGTACTTTATCTTGACGGATCATTTCTGCCAAAGAAACACCCAATTCAGCAGTAGACATTGCTCCTCCAAGAGAGATCAACATTTTTCCACCATCCAAAAGATGTTCCTCGTAACCTTTTGCAGCATCTACTAATGCCGCTGCGTTAAAGTGACGGTAATTATGCTCAATAAATTGAGAAATAGGTCCTTTTTGAGTACTCATGATATTTTCTAACTTTTATAAAATAATAAGTACGGCAAAGGTACTGAATATTATCTATTTCAGGTTCCCTCTCCCACCAAAACAGCTATTAACTGCTTATTTTTTAACAAATGTAAAAAGAATGCTAACACCATAAATAGAATTACATTCTTGAAACTTCCGTTTCGAGCGAAGTTTTCTTAGTTCTTTGTTTCTGATAAAGCCCAAATGTATAATTGAAATTTAAACCAAAAATTCGTGAATCATTTATTGTTTTAGAACGGATGTCGAATCGCTCCCCAGCAATTTCACGCTTGATCACATTTGTATGAAACAGATCTCGTGCCGTTAAAGCCAGACTGAGATTATTGGAAAACTGCTTATTGATCGCCAGGTGCATTTGGTACAACGGCTTAATAATTGTCTGTGCATAAAGTACATTCGTCCGATACGAATTGGTCCAATTTATTGTCAATTTATGTGGTAGCTTTACCTGCATCATCAAATTACTTTGAAAAGACCAAAGATTTCGATCAATCGATAGGTCATTTAGCTCATCAGGCATATTTTTATAGTGGATATATTGGGCCTGGCCAAAACCGTACAGTGTTAAGTTCCTAAAAATTTCCTGGCCCACATTCAAGGAAATAGCAGCACTCCGAACAGCCTCAATATTTTGATAAATCTGTGTATAATTCTTTTCATTAAGCTGATGGATCATGGATATATAATTTCGATGGTTAAGGAAAGTTACACCAATATTCCAACGCTGGCCATACACATATTTTAGCTCCATATTATCGGTCAGTTGTGGTACCAAATGAGCATTGCCCTGGTAGCTCGTATTGGCATCAAAAAAGAATATTGCAGGATTCAGATCCTGATAGTTGGGACGCACGATCCTTCGTCCATAAGCAATTTGTATGGCTTTGTTATTTTCTTTGTTGATTTTGTAAATGCCAAACAAAGTTGGGAAAAGATATAAAGTTTGTTTACGCTTACCCTGTCCCACATACACATCGTTAATTTCAGTATGAAATTGTGAATATTCAGTCCTTAACCCCAGCTTAAATTCCCACTGTTTTAATTTCACCTGAAAATCTGTATATAGTGCTTCGAGATACTCCACTTGCCTAAATGCGCTTTCAAGTGCGTCTGCATCCCGCAGATCTTGGTCAGTTTTCCCTTTTTTGTAATATCCACGTGAGCTACGTGCCGATCGGCTTAGCTGGAACCCAGCTTCCAGCGCAAATCGTTCTTCAAATTTTCGCTGGAAATCGGTCTTAAGTCCAAAAAGCTCAACAGCAAAAGGATTGTTGGAATATAGCTCATCTTTACGCTGATGTGCAGCTCTCTGCATGATCATTGTTATTAGATCTTGCCACCTATTGCTTGTATATTTTAGGTAATCGACATCCCATTGAATTGATGTCTTTTTGTTTTCAGCTGCAAAATCGTAGTGTAGGTTAGCACTATTTTTATGAACAGGATTGCGCAGGTTACTCCATGATGACGTGGATTGAAACAAGTCACCTGCGTTGGAAAAACCGGTCTTATAATCCCCTAATTCCTTATAGTTATTTTGAAGAAAATTCCAGTTCAATTCGATCGAAGAATTCTTGCTTATCCGATAATCAAGTCCGATTCGTGCATTCAATTCCAATGCATGATTACGCTCTTGGTTATGCTGAGTAATTGTATTGATCACATGGTCCTCCACTACCAATTTACGTTCGCGAGTGACATCGAAATAATTGGAAGACCGCGCAATTGAAAACCCCGAGTTGATGGTCCATTTTTTTGTGCCATATTGGATCAGCATACCATTGTTGTATTTCCACAGCTGGCCCTTTGATCCTCCCAAAAATACAGTTCCTTTCAACCCTTTTAATACATCCCTTTTTGTTCTAATATCAATTACTCCAGCATAGCCTTCAGCACTCCATTTTGCTGGCGGTATCGACATTAAATCAATGTTAGCGACTGATGTCACCGGTATAGATTTCAGATAACTTATCAATGCTATCCCATTGAGATGAGTTTGTTTACCATCTACAGTAACTAGCACACCCATTTTGCCTAAGAAAGATAGATTCCCTAATTCATCGATCTGTAAACTCGGAATATTATTCAATACATCAAATGTATTCCCATTTAATAAAACAGGATTGCTTCTAAGGTTGATCCGTACACGATCTAGAAGTTGCTGTTCAAGTACTGTGTTTCTCTTTACTTCAACCGTATCTATTTTTTGTGGCTCCAGACCAAGTGGTTTCAATATGACACTATCCCGCGATTGTACCGTTTTCTTCGGCTTTACCTGTGCCAATAAAAGGCAAGGCAAGCCCAGGGATAGCCATAATAGTATCCTAAATCTCATGCTGTTTTATCCATTAAAATTTATTGATCGAAGCTTTGATCTATTGCATTGGCTAATTTTTGGACAAAATAAAGTTTTACATTTTTATCTATTGCATTGATATTGTCCAGATCAAGTAAGAGTGCAGGTATTTTTGCATTACGTAGAACAGCGTGTTTCGTACTAATCTGAGGCCTGCTTACCTGCAATCCATTTTGTTGAAGTTTCTGATCTAGGCTAAATGCAAACCTATGATTATGCTGTTCAAGCACATTATTAGTAACCCCTGATTGGTACAAAATCCGAATCGGGAGCATCTCTTTTGTTTCTATGCGATCAAAATGAATGGAAAGAAATAAATCCCCTTCCAAATTGGATCGTTCCTTCAACGTTTTAAACTCGTCACCTGCACGCGATAGTAACACTTTATATCCTTTACGCTCTAATTCCTGCTTCAAAAGCAAACAAGTCTCCCAAGTCAACGCCTTTTCCGTCAATCCAGAAAAGGCTGTGGCTCCCACATCTTTTCCTCCATGTCCTGGATCTAAGACAATAGTTTTTATAACTCCTCCTTTTTCGGAATGAAAAATGGAGTACCACGAGCTCCGCGGTGGATTGATAAACGAATAAAACAATAGTAAAAAACATAAGACTGGAACAGCCAATATGTATCTCCATTTTGATCGGGCGGAGGATGGTTTAGTCATCATTACCTGTATACGTTCAACCAACTCATGCTGGTTATTAAACAAACTGCTCTGCAATCCAATCGGCTTTTCCTCCTGCGAAAAGGCAAGTAAAAAACGAGCATACCTGCTTTGACTGTACTTATTAGCCAAAATACGATCAACTTGGTATTCATGTGTTAAGTACAATTGCCTGCGCAACCAATAAACCAATGGATTCACCCAGAAAAGACAACGGAAGAATTCCATAACCCATTTATCTACCCGATGCTTGAATAGAATATGTTGGCTCTCATGTTCAAAAATTAATTGTCCCGCTGCTGTGTCGAGCAACCGCTCCTCCATGACAATAACATGTTGTACAGAACAGTTTACATATTGATCAAATGGATCTACGACAATAAATCCCTCGTGTTCATACCGATCTAACTGCCTAATTTTCCTACTTAATGTCATGTAGCGGACAATACAACGCAGTAACAAAAAGACTGTGACGAACACATAGAAATATGCAAGCCAATGACCAAGCGAAAGTGAGCTCCACAGCGAATCAGTCATTTCTTCTTCCGCGATCAGATCTCCGTCCATTTTTGCTGTATTTAATACTGGTTCGATCTGCCCTATTCCTGAAGCCGTTGCTACCGAAGAAAAGAATATTTCCCCTATACGGACCTTGCCAAAGGGCAATAGCACGCTAAACAGGCAAAGACCAATTAAAAAATAGCGGTTCCATTGGAAAAAAGAAAGACGATTGATGACAAGGAAATAGAGTGCCGCACCCAACATCAGACTACAATTGACCTCAAGCAGATAGTAAAGTAAATTATTCATGATCTTCATTCTTTTTGATGAGCTCTTCTATCTTCTGTAGATCTCCAGAGGACAATTTCTTTTCCTTTACCATAAAAGACAAAAGATTTTCGACCGAGTCGTCGAAGTAGTTATCCAGTACCCTCGAAAATGAAAATTTTCTATACTGCATTTTTGAAATCAATGGATAGTATTCATAAGTCTTTCCAAAAGCCTTATAACCTACATAACCTTTCTTTTCCAGTATTCGAACAATCGAGGAGATTGTATTGTAGGGAATTGAATTAGTTGGGTCTAAATGCTCAATGATATCTTTAACAAAGACTTCTTTTAGATGCCAGATCACCTGCATGACCTCTTCTTCTTTTTTTGTTAGTTCTTCCATAACATAAAGCTATAACTTATTCTTCAGTTATACAACTTATTTTTCAGTTTTTAAACTGAAAAATAAGTTGTATAACGAATTTCAATAAAAAAAAGAATACTAAGTCTTATTTCTACTTCTTTAGCAATCTCGAAAAGAAGAAATATGCAGCCACTAAGAAAATGATAATAACAATAAGGACGGCAACCTCTTGGCCACCTATCCCCCAGTTCATACTATTCATACCTTCTTTATAAAAGTTAAATTACCCATTGCTCACAGCGATCCAAAAATACTTGGTCCATATCCGCGCCGATACCCGGTTCATCCGAAATATGGATTTTGTAGCCATCATATTGGATCCCCCCAATCACAGGGTCTTCCAGATGACCAACCATGCAGGTATCTAAATCAAAAAATTTGACATTGGGAGCCGCATAGGCGAAATGAACTTTTGCAGCCAATGCTAAACGAGACTCCAGCATCCCCCCAATCATACAGTTAATACCATACTCCGAAGCAACTTTATTGATTCTCAAGGCTTCTTGAATCCCCCCTGATTTTGAAAACTTAATATTGATGTAATCGCAAGCATCTGCTTTACAAAGTCGTTCGGCATCATGATGCGAATAGACCGACTCATCAGCCATAATTGGGACGATTGTCTCTGCGCGCAACTGAGGTAACAATTCATCATTCCAGGTCCGCATAGGCTGCTCACAAAATTGAATTTTAAACGGTTCTAACCCCTGTAAGGCTTCTACCGCATCTTCATAGGACCAACCTTGATTTGCATCGATCCGAATAGGCATCTCAAATCCTACCGCTTTACGTATTTCACGGATACGAGCCACATCTGTTTTCGGATCCTTGCCCAATTTTACTTTCAACATCACAGCCCCCCCTTCTTGCAGACGCTTAGCTTTCATAGCCATTTCCGCTGGAGACGCTATACCTAGAGTCATATCCGTTGTTATCTCACGTTTAGCTCCACGCAAAAACTGATACAGTGGAATACCCGCATGTTTGGCGGCTAAGTCATGCAATGCGATATCAAAAGCAGATTTGATCGTTCGATTTCCTGCGATATACAAATCTAGCTCAGCCAATCGTTCATCGATTGCCAGTGGATCCTTCCCTTTCCAAATCTTGGCAAAATCACGAGCCAAAACCAGACAGGTATCCTGTGTTTCTCCCACAATCATCGGAAAGGCAGAGCATTCACCGACACCGTAAATAGTTGTATCGGTAAGTACACGTATAAAGGTATTTTGCGCATAATCCATGGTTCCGGTTGCGATAACAAATGGTTCCATCGGGATGCTTAGCCGGTATATCTCAATTTCAGTTATTTTCATCTTATTGTCTATAAATTAAGTCATTTTGATAGCGCACCAACGATGTGCAATACTTTGCCTAATTTATACATATTATTGCAATCCCACGATGCTTTTTCCATATCCAATAAAAATTTATCGCCAAATGATGCATTATTCGAGGATCGAAAAAGCGTGTTTACACAATAAAACAATAAATACAATATCCATAACAAAAACAACAAAAAGAAACAATAAAACCAAAACAAACACATTTTTATTAGAATATTTATAATTTTATTCATTTTTATTCCTATATTAGCAATGTATAATATTTGAAAAGGAAAGATGATTCAACAAAGACCGAAAACGGAGGGCCTTTACGACCCTAATTTTGAGCATGACGCCTGTGGAGTAGGCTTTGTCGCCCATATCAAAGGGAATAAATCACACGCACAAGTAAAAGACGCCTTGACCATGTTGGAGAACATGGAGCATCGTGGTGCCTGTGGTTGTGACCCCGAAAGTGGTGACGGAGCTGGTATCATGATTCAGCTGCCACACGAATTTTTATGGGAAGAATGTATCAGCTTAGGAATACAGTTAGAGGAACCGGGTTATTATGGAACAGGAATGGTATTTCTTCCTAAAGAAGAAGGCATGAACAAAATATGTCGGGACTTGATTGAGGAAGCGGCAGCCGAAAGAGGTATGAAATTCCTTGGCTACCGTCCAGTACCAGTCAATCGTGAAGGTATTGGACCAACAGCGCTCAGTGCAGAACCTGAAATCGTCCAGTTTTTTGTTAGCAGACCGGATGGAGTTTCAAACACGGAAGAATTTGAACGCAAACTTTTTGTTCTACGTCGCCTGATCATTCAAAAAGTTAAACAACAACAAGAATACCCTCTCCCACTTTACTTTGCATCACTTTCTTGCAAAACTATCATTTACAAAGGTCAACTAACAACATACCAAGTCGGCACCTATTACCTTGATTTACGCGATCCTCGTGTGGTATCCGCATTTGGATTGGTACACTCACGCTTCTCGACCAATACTTTTCCTTCTTGGTCACTAGCACAACCATTCCGTATGTTGGCTCATAATGGTGAAATCAATACCCTAACAGGTAACCTCAATTGGTTTTACGCTGGAATGCGTGCCCTTTCGTCACCTTATTTCACCGAAGACGAAATGGAAATCCTGCTTCCTATCGTTGATCGAGGCCAGTCGGATTCAGCCTGTCTTGACAATGTTGCCGAACTCCTTTTACACAGTGGCCGTAGCCTGACACACGTCATGTTGATGTTGGTACCTGAGGCATGGGATGGTAATACCCAAATGGATCCATTGAAACGTGCATTCTACGAGTACCATGCAACCTTGATGGAACCTTGGGATGGACCTGCAGCACTGTGTTTTACTGATGGTAAACATATCGGGGCAACACTAGACCGTAACGGTTTACGACCATTACGTTATGCTGTAACCTCTGATGATCGTGTTGTAGTTGCTTCCGAAGCCGGCGCACTTCCAATCGAAGAATCTACCATTATTAAAAAAGGCAGGCAACAGGCAGGCAAGATATTTCTCGTCGACATGGAACAAGGTCGCATCCTGACGGACGATGAAGTAAAAGATCAATTGATCAACCAACAACCTTATAGTGATTGGTTGGACAACTATAAAATCAAGTTAGAAGAACTGGAAGAACCTCGTGTCACCTATACCTATCTTTCCAAAGAATCCGTTTTCAAATATCAGAAGACATTTGGCTTCTCCAGAGAAGACCTCGAAACAATCCTGACGCCAATGGCATTGACCGGATACGAACCAACTGGTTCGATGGGTTCGGATGTTCCGCTCGCTATTCTTTCTGATCAGCCACAACATATCTCAAGTTACTTTAAGCAATTTTTCGCGCAGGTAACCAACCCACCTATCGATCCGATTCGCGAGCGTTTGGTCATGAGTTTGGCCACCTTTATCGGTAATGCGGGGAACATCCTGATCGAGGACAAAAAATTCTGTCACTGCGTGACCTTACCTCATCCGATCCTCACATCCAAAGAACTTGAAAAATTACGTTCTATTGATACCGGATTGTTTCAGGCAAAAACCATTCAGTCCTATTTCCGTTCAGACGGAAAGCCGGGTTCGCTGGAAGCAGGTTTAGAGCGTCTATGCAGATATGCCGATGACGCTGTACGTGATGGTTTTCAGGTATTGATACTTTCGGATCGTGCCATAGATTCCAAACATGCGGCCATCCCTTCTTTGCTTGCCGTATCAGCAGTCCACCACCACTTGATCAAGACCGGTAACCGTGGTGCTGTAGGACTAGTTGTCGAAGCCGGCGATGCTTGGGAAGTACACCACTTCGCCTGTCTATTGGCTTTTGGTGCCACAGCGATCAACCCGTATATGGCACTGGCAAGTATTCGTACCATGAAGGAACAAAACACCTTGGATACCGAACTTACCTGGCCCGAGCTATCCAAAAACTACGTAAAAGCAGTTAACAATGGACTGTTGAAAATTTTCTCCAAAATGGGAATTTCAACATTACAATCTTATCACGGAGCACAGATCTTTGAAGTACTTGGTATCGACAAATCTGTTGTTGATAAATTCTTCTGCGGCGCAGTATCTCGTATCGGTGGCATGACACTGGATGATCTAGCTAAAGAGGCCTTATCTAAACACTGGCGTGGATTTGAAAAAAGCCGTACACCACAGAACCTATTGCCGGAAGGTGGTATCTATCAATGGAAACGTCGTGGCGAAGGTCACTTGTGGAATCCAGATACCATTCACTTATTGCAGCAAGCATGCCGGACCGGAGACTATGCCACGTATAAAAAGTATGCAACCAAGATCAACGAACAGAAAGAACATATGTTTACCCTTCGTGGACTATTGGATTTTGCTAAACATCGCAATTCCATTCCATTGGAGCAAGTTGAGCCGGCAAGTGAAATACTAAAACGCTTTGCTACCGGAGCGATGTCCTTTGGATCTATCTCCCACGAAGCGCATAGTACCCTTGCCATTGCCATGAATCGCATTGGTGCAAAATCAAACACAGGTGAAGGTGGAGAAGACGAATTGCGCTATCAACCACTTCCGAATGGTGATTCCATGCGTTCGGCAATCAAGCAAGTCGCTTCTGCACGTTTTGGGGTAACATCAAATTACCTGACACAAGCGGACGAGCTACAGATCAAAATGGCACAGGGTGCAAAACCGGGTGAAGGTGGTCAATTACCAGGACCTAAGGTAGATGCCTGGATTGCGAAAACCAGACACTCTACACCTGGCGTTGGTCTGATTTCTCCGCCACCACATCATGACATCTACTCCATCGAAGATTTGGCACAGTTGATCTTCGACTTGAAAAATGCCAACCGCAAAGCTAGGATCAACGTAAAATTGGTATCTAAAGCTGGTGTAGGAACGATTGCTGCTGGTGTTGCTAAAGCACATGCTGACGTTATCCTCATCGCGGGTTTTGACGGAGGAACAGGAGCTTCACCAATTAGTTCGATCAAACATGCCGGACTACCTTGGGAGCTTGGGCTTGCCGAAGCACATCAGACGCTTGTAAAAAATAAGTTGCGTAGTCGTGTTGTTTTACAGGCCGATGGTCAGGTAAAGACAGGTCGAGATATCGTTATTGCAACACTATTAGGCGCCGAAGAATGGGGTGTTTCCACAGCCGCATTGGTGGCTGGTGGCTGTATCATGATGCGCAAATGTCACTTAAATACATGCCCCGTCGGGGTAGCTACACAAGATCCTGAATTGCGCAAACTTTTCTCTGGAAAACCCGAAGATATCGTTAACCTATTCACCTTCCTCGCCGAAGAAGTACGTGAGACCATGGCATACCTTGGTTTCCGCACCATCAACGAGATGGTAGGTCGTGCGCAGTTCCTGAAAAAACGTGAAAATATCGACCATTGGAAAGCAAAGAAAATCGATTTTACAGATATCCTACATGTAGAGCGCAATGAACCAGGACAATCGCTGTACAATACAGAGGAGCAAGATCACGGCATGGCCATGATTTTAGATTGGGGATTATTGAAACAATCCAAGCTAGCGTTGGAAAGCAAGACACCTGTATTTGGAACTTTCAAAGTAAAAAATACCGACCGTACCATCGGAACAATGCTATCCAATGAGATCTCCAAATTATACGGATCTGAAGGATTACCTGATAACACCATCAATTTCAAATTTGAGGGATCTGCAGGTCAGAGCTTTGGTGCGTTTTCAACAAAAGGACTTTCCTTTGAATTGCAAGGAGAAGCCAATGACTACGTTGGTAAAGGCTTGTCGGGTGCGCAGTTGGCCATTTATCCGGTAACGGAAAGTGCCCTTGTACCTGAAGATAATATCATCATTGGTAATGTGGCATTATTCGGGGCTACATCAGGACACCTATTCGTCAATGGACAAGCTGGTGAACGTTTTGCCGTACGTAACTCAGGGGCTACTGCTGTCGTCGAGGGTGTGGGTGATCACGGTTGTGAATATATGACAGGTGGTCGAGCACTGATCCTTGGTGCAACAGGACGCAATTTTGCGGCCGGGATGAGCGGTGGTATTGCGTGGATTTACGATATCAACGATGACTTCCGCGAAAACTGCAACCTAGAGATGGTTGATCTGGATCCATTGGAAAGTGAAGATGAAACAGCGATCATAGCTTTATTGAAACGCCATGTATTGTTGACAAATAGCCGTAGAGCAGATTTTATCTTACAGAACTGGTCCCGGGAAAAAAATAAATTCATAAAAGTATTCCCTAGGGAATACAAAAATGTCATTCGTCAAAAATTAGTTGAAGCATAAAAAAGGAAGCACAGATCATGGGAAAAATTACAGGTTTTAAAGAATTTGAGCGCGTGCTTCCAACAAAAGAAGCTGTTGAAGGCCGTGTACAGCACTTCAAAGAATTTAATAAAGGATATTCTGAGAATGAGCTGAATAAACAGGCTGCACGATGTATGGATTGCGGTATTCCATTTTGCCATTCAGGCTGTCCATTGGGCAATGTTATTCCTGAATTCAATGATGCGGTATATGACGGAAAATGGGAAGAGGCATACCAGATCCTGACCTCAACCAATAACTTTCCAGAATTTACAGGCCGGATATGTCCAGCACCATGCGAATCTGCTTGTGTGCTTGGAATCCATAGCACACCGATCACAATCGAAGAAATTGAAAAACATATCATTGAGATAGCATTCAAAAAGGGCTATGTTAAAGCCCATAAGAGCTATTTAAAAACAGGCAAGCGTATTGCTGTGGTTGGTTCTGGCCCTGCCGGACTTGCCGCTGCAGCACAGCTGAATAAAGCGGGCCATGACGTCACTGTTTTTGAACGTGACGATCAGGTCGGTGGTTTGCTCCGATATGGTATTCCAGATTTCAAACTGGAAAAGTCTGTTATCGACCGCCGGATTAATTTAATGAAAGAGTCAGGAATTGAATTTAAAGTAAATACAGAGGTCGGAAAAGACATAAGCTTCTACGAATTGAAAGCTTATGATGCTGTAGTATTGGCTACTGGATCTACCGTACCTTGGCACATGCAACTACCTGGACATGAAGCCAAAGGAATACACTTTGCCATGGATTTCTTGAAACAGCAGAATCAAGAAGTTAGCGGTATTGATATTGATCAAGAGCGTATTCTGGCAACAAACAAACATGTCGTCGTGATTGGCGACGGCGATACAGGTTCGGATTGCATTGGTACCTCCAACCGTCATCGTGCCAAGAGTATTACACAGATCGCCCGTAAACCGACTCCAGCAAAAGAACGTTTAAGAAACAATCCCTGGCCGATGGACAAAGTAACCTTCGGAACCTCCTCTTCGCAAGAGGAAGGCTGCGAGCGTCTTTGGGCAACGGAAACACAAGAGTTTGTTCATGACGAAAATGGCCATGTCAAAGCGGTAAAAATTAAGGAAGTTCAATACGAAGTCGATGAATTCGGACGCCGTACAAGATTGGGTGAATCCGAAGTTCGGGAAATTCCAGCTGATCTGGTTTTATTGGCTATTGGCTACAAACATACCGAGCAAAGACTATTGGAGCAACTCGGCGTACGTGTGGACGAAAAAGGAAATATCCTGGCAAACGATAAAGACTACCAAACTTCAGTGGAAAATATCTTCACAGCAGGTGACTGCCGTAAAGGACAATCCTTGGTGGTCTGGGCGATTTCTGAAGGCCGGGAGTGTGCACGAAAAGTAGACGAATACCTCATGGGTTATTCCGAACTTGAAAGCAAGGATTTCCTAGCCGCACAAAATGCTTAGCTATTGAAAAATCTAATATATCCTTCTGCGCAATGAGAAAGTAAATCAATAGGCGCAGTCGATGCTTTAGATTTTTAAATCAAATACAAAAACGCCTTCTGATATTAATTATCAACAGGCGTTTTTGTATCTAATTTAAAATAAATAATTACTTTATCGGAGTCTTTAATTTAATGAAGTAGATGCTATTCTTATCAACAGTGTTTATCGCTGGTAATATTTTCGATTTATAAATCCCCTCTCCCGTAACGCCAAAATCATCATCGTTACATACCGCAATTAAAGACGAATTAATAACAGCCAATCCTTCGGCTTTGTCATGCGGATACAGTTCTTTGATATCCGTCATTAAATCAGCCACCAAAGTTTTGGTTACAGGCTTAATATTATATTTAGCCAAAGTAGTGGCATCTTTTAGCTCTTCAACGCTCTTATCATCAAACAGTCTTCCCTTTTCACCATTCTTATCATCAGATATATCCGTTGCTCCCGCAAGGTCTATCTGATAAATCTTTTTAAACACATCCTTACGTGTTGCCTCTGTTGCGTATTTGTCATCACGCTCCAGTACAATAAAAGTAGAGTTAGACACCGCAGCAATCTCACTTACTGCCTGTAAATCGGTTCTTTCCATCATATACACATACTGTTTCGTATTTCCTGTCGCAATATCCATGGTGACAATGCGTATGACAAAAGAATTCTTCACCGCATCCTTAGAAGGGTTATAAAGAGGAAATTGCATAATACCGACCAAGGTCTTTCCATCTGGTGTTATGGTCAATCCCTCCATCCCACGATTTGGGCGACGTTTGGCAAATACCAATGGTAATTTCTTTCCTGTTGTCCAAGGATTGATCCGCTCAATCTCCTTTCCAGAAGCATCAAAGTGAACGATATGTGGCCCATACTCATCACTTACCCACCAAGAGCCATCGGCAGCTCTCGCCAGGCCTTCCGAATCGATGCCGTCTTCGCTTTTTCCCAAATCCTTTCCATTCGTATCCAAAGCGTTCTCTCCCGAACCACCTTTACCCTCAGGGTTCGGCAAGCCATTCAATTTTACACCATTTTTATTCTTTAATTCAATTGCTGATTCAAAAACCAACACATTATCCTTTAATCGAAATTTACCGATCTGCGGCGTAAACATCGGGTTAGCAAAGACTTTGCTATTTTTTTCTGTACCATCAATATTTGGTCCGCGATCCGTCAAAAGATAAAATACTGTTTTATCATTCGGATCCTGAACCATAGAAGATCCATACCCACCATTATACACCTTGACCTCACCAACCGTACCCAATACTTTTGGATCTGTGGCTACAGCCTTATCCGGATAAGTTAAACTGACAATTGGATCAATAATCTTTGACACATCATTCTTGCTGCAGGAAGCACACAAAAGAGCAATCCCCAATACACTGTATAGTCTTTTCATAATTTATTCTATTATCCTGCAAACATAAACCTCGCATATTAGGCAATCATTAACAAATGTTTAAATAACTTACATCCACCGACCAAATCATAATGACAAATAAAAATAGATTGCCTTTATGGAATTTGCTTTTTCATTGCATCAAAGAAAAAATAGGCAAAGGAATTGGGGGACGAACAGTATTGATCATTGTCAAACACCAGACCCCAATTCCGATGGAAACAAGCAGATAAACAATTATTCAAATGAAAAAGACAGTATTAGCCCTCCTCATCTTATTGGTATTTTCCAATGTGGATACAAAGTCTCAAATAAAACCCGGCCGTGAGGTACCCAGCTTAAAAATAAAAAATGAGCAACGTGTAGATGCAGCAAAACTCGTCGACCTAAAAGTGGCTGTCAGTATTTTTGGAAATATTGCAAAAACATCCATGACCATGACTTTCGAAAACACGACAAATCGGGATCTCGAAGGGGAACTTACTTTCCCGATGCCTGAAGGTGTTTCCGTTAGCGGTTATGCCTTGGATATCAATGGAAAATTACGCCAGGCGGTACCAGTAGACAAAAACAAAGGCACCGAAGTTTTTGAAAGTATAGAAACACGACGAGTAGACCCCGGGCTACTTGAAAAAGTAGAAGGAAACAATTTCCGAAGCCGAATCTATCCCCTACCTTCAAAAGGACGACGTACGATCCAGATTAGTTATTCCGAGAACCTAACACCAGAATCCGATCAGGCGTTATACTATTATCTGCCTTTGAACTATAATTCCATTATTGAAAACGTCGAGCTGAACATCAACGTTTATCAAGGCAATAAAAAGCCAAGCTTTACCGAGCAACCCGATGGTTCCTTGGCTTTTTCTGAACAAAACCATAACTACGCTGCTACATTACACAAGCAACAGTTCAAATCTTCAAAAAATCTCGCGATTAAACTCCCTTTAAACGAAAACGCCGTCTCAGGATTAAAACAATTCAACCAGGATGGCAGTTTTTACTTTCTAGCCAATGCAAAATTGGAAATACCTAAACAAACGCAAAAAAAATGGGGCAACAGCATAGCCATTATTTGGGATCGTTCATTAAGTTCAAAAAATAGAGATCTGGAAAAAGAGTTCAGCCTCCTGGATCAGTTTTTCAGTGAAAATCAGAATATATCAGTGGATCTAGGCTATTTAGATATACGTTTCAGCAAAGCCCGGACATTTCAGATCAGCCAGGGAAACTGGGAAGAGTTGAGAAATCAGCTGAAACAAACAGTTTATGATGGTGGAACCGACTATAGCCAAGTAAAGAGCGGAGTGCTACATGGCGCAAATTATCTCTTTTTCAGTGACGGACTTTCTACATTTGGCCAGAGCAAAATTGTGCTTGATCAGCCTACTTATTGCATCACCTCTTCAACCAGCTCAGACTATGCTAATCTCAAACAAATTGCCCAGACTCATTATGGGAAAATGGTCAATTTGACAAATACAACAAGCACTCAAGCCTATAATACGTTAAATTCGATCGACCTCCTCTTTTTGGGAGTAAAAGAACAATATGCTTTTACGGAAATCTATCCTGAGAAAGGCTCACCTGTTCAATCCTATTTTTCTGTTTCGGGACTTGGCAAAGACAGTGGGGCAAAAGAAATCACACTTTTAGTTGGTGATGGCACCCAGATAATTAAAGAAATCAAAGTTCCATTAAAGTCTGACAATGGGGAGGTCGATCTGCAACAGATCTGGGCACAAAAGAAAATAAATGCATTAGACATCCAATACGAAGACCATCGGGATGAAATCGAAGCAATCGGAAAGCAATTTGGCATTGTGACACGGAATACCAGTTTAATCGTTCTGGAAAATGTAGAAGATTATATACGTTATGCAATTACACCGCCAGTGGAGCTGCTTCCCGAATTCAATCGTCTCAAAAAAGAAGAACGCATAGAAAAGGAAGAACGCGTAGCAGATTTATTGACACAGGCCCAAAATATCACCGAGCAGCTCCAATCCTGGTGGAATACCGACTTTCAGCAAAAAACGAAATACCCACAACGGGATCGGTCAGGTCGGTCGACTCATACAACTATTGCCCAAGACGAGCCCACTGCAACTATTGTTGCTCCCCCAATACCGTCTCGTCCTTCGGCAAGCCCAGTGGCTACACCCGCGGTCGTGGAATCCAGATCAGCAGAGGGTGCTAACAACAAGAGCGTGTCTGCGTCCGCCAATTCAAGAGCAGCTAACGCAACAGTCAGCGAAGTAGCGCTGGAGGAGATCTCATCCACCGACGCACTTAAAGAATCCGTCACTGTAAATGCTGTTCAAGCACTAGAAGGGCGAGTCGCTGGAGTACAGGTAGCGAATACCCGCGATCAGGTATCTGGAAAAATAAGTATTCCCGAAATTAAGGAAGACAATACCTACCTAAAGGAGCTTAACCAAGCCAAAGATCCTTACAAAAGCTATCTTCAGCTTCGGGATCAGTATATGGGTACACCAACGTTCTATTTTGATGTCGCCAACTTCTTTTTCAAAAGGGGAGATAAACAAAAAGCATTGCTTATCCTAAGTGCCATGGCAGACCTCCAAATTGAAAATGCTGATCTTTACAAAACCATTTCATACAAACTCAGGGAATGGGGAGACGTCGACAACGCGTTGTACATAACCGGTAAAGTATTAAAATGGCGACCAATGGATCCACAGAGTCATCGTGACTACGCCTTAGTATTACAGGATAAGGGCCGTTACAACGAAGCCTTGGAAGAACTTTATGGCATCTTGATACAAAGCTATTCAGCGGAAGCCGCAAATAGAGATGATGGCATTGAAGAAATCCTTGTCATGGAGATAAATAACCTCATTAAACTTCAGAAAAACGCAACGGCTAAAGTTGCCGTAGAAAAGAAACTTGTCGCTGATCTACCTGTTGACATCCGGGTAGTCATCAACTGGAATTCCCAAAACACCGATATTGACCTCTGGGTAACAGATCCAAATGGAGAAAAATGTTTTTACAGCAATCCCGCAACAGCAATTGGAGGTCGATTAAGCAATGACTTTACGGGAGGCTACGGTCCAGAACAATTCCTATTAAAAAAAGCATTGAAAGGAAAATATAAAATAGAAGCTGATTTCTATAACGTTAGTTCCTTGACTCTGGCAGGTCCTGCTGCTGTGCTAGCTGAAATCTTCACCTATTATAGTTCAGGAAGACGAGAACGGAAACTCACGACAATCTACCTTGATCGTGACAAAGAAAGAAATATATTAGTGGGTGAATTTGTGTTTTAGTTCACCCGAAAGATAGGATTACTGAGAGATTCAAAAAGAAAAAGTAAGCCCGCTGCGAATTGGTTAGTTGAAATAGAAATGCAAAAGAACATAAGCAGATGGTGAAAGAAAAAAGGTGTCCGGAGTTGCCGGACACCTCAGTAATCTTTAATGCAATTTACGGATGATAAGTTCTTTTTGTCTTTTCTCCAGTTTCGTTTTCACATAAGGGTAGGTAAAAACAGCACCGAGAACGATACAGGCACCAAGGTAAAATCCACCGCTCATCGTTTCTTTCTGACCAAAGATCAACATAGCTAAAAGTATACCATAGACAGGCTCCAGATTGGTAGTTAATGCAACCGTAAAAGCAGATAATTCCTTCATCACTGCTACCCCCATCACATAGGCAACCGCCGTACAAACTACGCCTAATAATAAAAGATAAATCAGATCCTGTTGTCCCAATTTCATCTCAGCATTAAAATCTCCTGTAAACAGCATGAGTATACTGATCCAAAAACATGCTCCCAGCATTTCATAAAATGTGATCAGCGTTGGGCTGGATTTCTTGACCATTCTTGCATTGGCAATGGAAAATATACTTGCACAGAAAGCGCAACCGAGACCGGCCAATAAACCGACCAAATAATGAGTCTCGAACGAAAATATAGTATAAATCCCTACAATAATCACCAGACCGACGACAATATCCAGTAATGCGATACGTTTTTTGTTTACAATAGGTTCCAATATGGCCGTAAACAATGTCACCGAAGACAAAGTAACCAGTGTTACCGAGACGGTAGATACCTTAATGGAATAGAAAAACAAAACCCAGTGTAAACCGACAACGGCCCCGACCATAAAAAACTGAAGGAACTGTTTTCGAAAAACCAATATTGATTGTTTGGTCAACAGAAAATAGACCAACAAGGAAATAGACGCAATCGCCACACGATACCACACCAGATGAATAGCAGAAACAGAAATGAGACTACCCAAGATCCCTGTAAACCCCCAAATAAGGATTGTTAAATGCAGAATTAGAATATTCCGATTTAGTTGAATTTTAGACATATTCAATAGAATATAATTTATTTTGTAATGGCAATGAAAACGATTAGGAGCAGCACTTATTTTTCCCTTTGATATAAACTGCTTAAGCTAATGATGATATGAATTGGAATTATTTTGGAGCCTTTATCGTCAGATAAATTGCCACCAAAAAGAACGTCACATTAGGAATCAATACCGCAACCAATGGTGGCAATCCTCCTTTCAGCGAAAACATGGTCGCAAATTGAATAAAAACAATATATGTAAAACTTAAGCCGATTCCGATACCCAAACTTAAACCAATCCCCCCTCTGACCTTTTTGGAAGAAAGAGCCACCCCCATTAGGGTCAAAACAAAAGCGGAGAATGGATAGACATAACGTTTATATTTCTCCAGCAACAGATCGTTCATTACCCCAGTCCCCCTTGTTTCCTCTTTATGAATACGAATATTGAGTTCACGGGTATCCATTGCAGTAAACATATTATCCCGTAATTCAAAATCCGATGGTTTCATGTCCAAGGTCGTATCTTTGACCGTTCCTTTGTCCATTCGCTCATGTAGACCATTAATAATACGATTGGTGTATCCCTCAATTTTCCATTTTGTCGCCACAGAATCCCATGTGATACGGTCTGCCATCATCTTCTCCCTCAATGTATCCCCCTTGAAAATCTCCAATACAAAACCATAGCCCGTTTTGGTGGTATTATCAAAATTATCAATATACACATAGCTGTTTTTATCCAGCTGCATATGCGTTGAGACACGAGAATTATCTTTCAATGGCTTCACATAGATATTCTCAAAATCTACCTTCATTTTATTGGTATGCGGAATAATGAAGATATTGAACACCAAAGAAACGATAAAGATCAATGTTGCAGATATCATATAAGGCCGCAACAAACGGTTGAAACTGTATCCCGCACTTAATATCGGAACAATCTCGGTCTGATCTGCCATTTTTGAGGTAAAAAAGATAACCGCAATAAAATTAATCAGTGGACAGAGAAAATTAAGATAGAATGGAATAAATCCAGCATAATACTCAAAGATAATCTTATCTAAAGGTGCCTTATATTTCAAAAAGTCATCCAATCTTTCGGACACATCAAAAACAACCATAACCACGGTGAATATGGCCATCGTGAACACAAATGTTGTCAGGTACTTTTTGATGATGTAACGATCGATTAACGAAAGCATATTGTTAGATTTGAGTATTAAGATATGAGATTTGAGACTCTACTTCTGCAAGCCCAGGGCTTACATACTTTATCTATATTTTATTTTTATGTGACTCTATTACAAACGTTGATCCAAAATTTTCACCATTTTATTTTTCCAGTCATAGAATGTACCATCTATGATTTTCTCCCGGGCTTGATTGACCAACCAAAGATAAAAATGTAAATTGTGTAATGAAGCAATTTGCGCTCCTAAAATTTCCTGTGATTTTATCAGATGTCTTAAATAAGCCTTTGAATAAAATAGATCAGTATGTAAATCACTTTCTGCTTCAATAGGCGAAAAATCATCTTTCCATTTTTCATTCTTGATGTTGATGATACCATTTTGTGTAAACAACATACCATTTCGCGCATTACGCGTTGGCATCACACAGTCAAACATATCAACCCCCAAAGCGATATTTTCCAGGATATTTACAGGAGTACCTACCCCCATTAAATAACGCGGTTTTTCTTGAGGTAGAATATCACAAACCACCTCGGTCATCGCGTACATTTCCTCTGCCGGTTCACCCACGGATAATCCACCAATTGCATTTCCATCCCGATTAAAGGATGCTATTGTCTCTGCGGATTTTATTCTTAAATCTTTATAAACCGATCCCTGCACTATAGGAAATAATGTCTGATCATATCCATAAAGGGGATCAGTGCTATCAAAACGATCTACACAGCGCTTCAACCAACGATGGGTCATATCCAAAGAACGACGTGCATAACCATAATCACATGGATAAGGTGTACATTCATCAAATGCCATAATGATATCTGCACCGATAATACGCTGCGTATCCATCACATTTTCTGGTGTAAAAAGATGTTTTGAACCATCAATATGCGAACGGAAAGTAACTCCCTCTTCTTTAATCTTACGCACCTCTGTCAATGAGTATACTTGATAACCGCCTGAATCCGTCAAGATCGGACGATCCCAACCATTAAACTTATGTAACCCTCCGGCCTTATTCAGCACATCCAATCCCGGACGCAGATAAAGATGATAGGTATTACCTAAAATAATCTGTGCTTCAATATCATTTTTCAACTCATGCTGATGAATGGCTTTCACCGTACCAGCGGTGCCAACAGGCATAAAGATTGGAGTTTGAATGGGACCGTGTGCAGTTTCGACAACACCCGCACGTGCTTTTGATAGTGTATCTTGTGCTTGTAGCGTAAATTTCATTAATATTTTCCTCTGTGACTAATTATATTCCAGTAGACAGATTCCGCGTATGTTTTTTTTCATAACGCCAGTAAGACTGTTTTTCGTAACGGAAATAAGGTTCCGCTTACGGATATGTCACGCCCGTCTTTTCCTAAAATATGTTGCAAAAATACTATAAAAAGATTTGCAAACAGGATGTTTCAGGAATAAATTATCATTTTCCTTTATAAAAAGATTACGAATGCGCTTATCTTTGTGGGCTATGCTTGACCTACATGTATTTTTGGCCAATCTTCCATATATCATATTTGGGATATTAGGTCTTTTCCTATTGGCACAATTATATTACATCTTATTTGTTTACAGCAAATTGAGCAGGTACCAAATTGAAACGAATCAAACAGAAACCGATCTTCCTCCATTATCTGTCATTATCTGTGCGCACAATGAACAGGACAATCTTAGGGAATTTCTGCCCAGCATCCTCAATCAAGATTATACCAATTTCGAGGTCATTGTCGTAAATGATTTTTCTACAGACGAAACCCCTTGGGTACTTCAAGAATTTGATAAGCAATATGCTCATTTAAAGATTGTCGATATCAAAGAGCATATCCGGTTGAAACATGGTAAAAAATTCGCTGTGAGCATGGGGATCAAAGCTTCAAAATATGAAACTTTGGTATTTACCGATGCAGATTGCGTACCTCAATCTGATCAATGGTTGAAAGAAGTTGCTTCTGCCTTTAGACCAGAGACCGAAATCGTATTAGGCTATTCGCCCTATTTTAAGAAAAGAGGTTTACTCAATCTCTTAATCCGGTTTGAAACGAGCCACACTGCCATGAGTTACCTCTCCTATGCACTCAAAGGAGATGCCTATATGGGAGTCGGTCGAAATATGGCCTACAAAAAAGAGCTCTTCTTTCGAAATAAAGGATTTGCAGCACACATGCATATTAAATCTGGTGATGATGATCTTTTTGTCAATCAAAATGCAACAGCAATAAACGTCAATATCGCCCTTGCACCAGCTGCTATTGTTTACTCAGCTCCCAAAACAACCTGGAAAAGTTATTATAAACAAAAAGCAAGACATTCCGGTGCATCCACCATCTATAAAAAACGCCATCAACGCATGTTGGGAACCCAACTGGTTTCTGCGGTATTATTTTACCTGACTCTGATTGCTGTTACTATTGCATTCCCCACTTTTTGGTATGTCCCCCTTACAGCTTATCTATTGAGACTATTCGCACAATGGGCCGTTTTTACATCTATTTACAAGAAACTCGAAGTGAAAGAACTGATTTGGTGGCTTCCTTTGGTAGACTTCATCTACTATTTCTATATTTGCATCAATGGTTTGTTCAGCCGAAAAAAGAAAAAAATAAGCTGGAAATAATTCACCTTTAAAACATCACATTTTGAATCCTACAGTCGATATCATCTACGCCTACTTTCCGAAATTAACGGATGTACAGAAAGAACAGTTTGCCAAACTTGCAGACCTCTATACCTTATGGAATAGCCAGATCAATGTAATTTCACGTAAAGACATCGATAGTCTATACCTTCATCATGTATTACATTCATTGGGTATAGCCAAATTTGTGCAGGAATTAGCTCCAGGAACACAGGTTTTAGATGTGGGAACTGGCGGTGGTTTTCCCGGCATTCCTATGGCTATCTTATTTCCAGAAGTTAAGTTCCATTTAGTAGATTCTATCGGAAAAAAAATCAAAGTAGTTCGTGAGGTTGCAGCCGCTTTAGGACTTAAAAATGTTGAAGCCGATCATATTCGTGCCGAACAATTAGACGACAAATACGACTTCGTCATATCCCGAGCTGTAACCAGGCTCGGAGATTTTACACCTTGGATCCGAAACAAATTTACAAAAAAAGACAAAAACGGAATTCCAAACGGAATTCTCTACCTCAAAGGTGGCGACCTAAGTGAGGAAATTAAAGAATCCAAATTAAAAGCTGAATTGCACCCGCTTTCGAGTTACTTTAAGGAAGACTTCTTCGATACAAAATATTTGGTATACGTACCTATGTAGTTAAAGTTTTGCATTACCCATAGGAAACTGAAGTCGCCTATGGATAATGTCTACAGAATCTAGATAATATGTTAAGCACTTATGTATATAAGCGATCTTCTCATACCGATCATGCTCACGAAACCACTTTATAGCGGGTTCATAATATATCCTAAATTTGCGCAACGAATCTCCCGACAACTTACTGTATTCCTTCGTCAGCGGATACCATTCCTCTCGAATCAGATCCTGTTGGTATTCCTTTTCAAACTGTCGCTGAAGCTTTCTCGCATTCCGCCCTTTTCGACTCAACTTATTGTAGAGCTTATTAATACTCAGCCCTATCCCACCTTTCTTGGGCAAGTTAACCATCTCCTTGGTGTCTCCTAAGGCGTAAATGGATTTATAGCCTTCTTTTTTTTCGTTAAGCTTGTCCTCTGCCGGGTTATTTTTACGCTTAACCTGGATTGTATCTAATCGGAGTGTATCTTTCCCATTCTTCTTTTTTACGGTATCCTGCAAAACGAATTCTACAGGCTGAGCAAAAACAGGCAGATCAGAAGCCAAATAAACACAAAGAGCGATTAAAAATAGGAAACAAATACGTGCCATAGCTATAATTGATTACCCTAAGATAATCAACAGGAAATAGGGCCGAAATGACTTTAACGATCTTTAACTTATTGCCCCAGTTCCTTTTTGATCTCCTCACCGATTAGGTTAACCTCTTCGTCCATACCGAACATTGGCAACTCCGTTTCAGGATTCAGTTTCAACCAGGTGGTATCTGTATCCTTAATAATTTTTACATATTCCGTTCCATCTTTAAAGACAACATAGGTATCCTCCTCCTCCGGAAAAACAGAATAAATCACATCACCTAACTCGATATCAAAAGGTTCTTTCATTTCCATGCTAAAAATATTATTAATCAAGCAAAGCTACCAAATCCAGCACATTTTTTCCAAACACGACCTCAATTTCTTCTCCATAAAAGAAAGTCTGCAAATGATATTGCATCAAATGCAATAAGACAAATGAGCAATCCTGCTCAAAAAATCATCAGCCAGTCACAATGATATGAAACGTTTGGTACAGAAACTCTGCACGACTTACCATTTCTATAATGGCACAAAATCCAAGGCATATCATGATCTAGTGTATTTCTGTTGCACTTTCATCCAATCAAAGATTATACATGTGTTTAAAATAACCTTCAACACGAATTGCTTATTCTAATGAAAAGTCATACAAGATTTATAATTTTTCACTATATTTAAAGTACCCAATTATGAAACTAATCTATCCCATAGCTTTGACTAAGATCAAGGGCATTGGCCCTAGAACAGCCCGTAGTATCATAGCCCATAGTGATAGCTTAGCGGATTTCTTTTCCTATTCAAAAAAAGATCTGATGCAAATCCCTGGAGTAAGGGAATCAATTGCAGATGCCATACGCAACAAAACATACCTGGAAGCCTGTGAAAAAGAACTCGCTTTTATTGATAAACATCGTATCAAAGCCTTATGGATCGAAGATAAGGACTACCCTGATCGACTCAAGCAATGTGATGATGCTCCCCTCATGTTATATTACAAGGGACATGCTGCACTCAACACAACAAAAGTGATCAGTATCGTTGGGACGAGACATGCAACATATTATGGGCAGCAGCTATGCGAAGACTTTATTCAAGGCTTAAATGAAAATCAAGATCTTCTGATCGTCAGTGGTCTAGCATATGGTATTGATGCATTGGCACATCGCAACGCCCTAAAGAACAATATACCAACAGTTGCAGTGCTGGGACATGGATTGGATCGGATATACCCTGCCTCGCACCGGGAGCTTGCGTCAAAGATGCTCGAACACGGAGGCTTATTGACCGAATTTACATCTGAAACCATACCTGAGCGGGTCAATTTCCCGATGCGTAATCGCATTATCGCAGGAATGGCAGATGTCACGATCGTCGTAGAAGCAGCAATCAAAGGCGGAGCTTTGATTACCGCCGAGATAGCAAATAGCTATAATAGAGATGTATGTGCCTTTCCGGGATCCATTTACGAAAAGAGTAGTGAAGGAACCAACTATCTAATCAAAACAAATCGGGCACATATGATCAGACATGTTCAGGATCTCGAACATCTGATGAATTGGGAAATCAGTAAAAAAAATGAGACAAACCAACAATTAGCGCTTCCCTTTAAATTGGATAAGGATCAAGAGCGCCTTTTTAACCTCATTCATGCAACAGGACAACTGGAGCTTAATCAGATGATCGAACAGCTTCAATGGCCACAGAGTAAATTGGCGCTGGTCTTATTGGAATTGGAAATGCAATCACTGATCCATTCACTACCGGGAAAAGTCTATAAATCGCTTGGACAACCACTTGTAGCAACCAAATAAATTATCTGGAGGTTACACAACAAGATTTTAAATAATACATACAATATTTCTACAATAAGCAAACATAACACTAAACCAATTATTAATGAACGACAACAGTACAAAGAGCATCTGGAAAGTCATCGGAGCCTCTTCCATGGGGACACTTATTGAATGGTATGATTTTTTTATTTTCGGAAGTCTCTCCATCGTAATATCAACGAAGTTTTTCCCCTCCGACAATCCGACAGCAGCCTTTCTATCTACATTAGCCACTTTTGCCGCTGGATTTGTCGTACGCCCTTTCGGCGCCTTGTTTTTTGGTCGATTAGGCGATATCATAGGACGCAAATACACCTTTATGGTGACACTGATGCTCATGGGTGGTGCAACATTTTTGATCGGCTGTATCCCAAGCTATGCAAGCATCGGTTTTTGGGCGCCATTAATTGTACTGATCCTACGTCTCTTACAAGGGCTCGCTTTGGGGGGTGAATATGGAGGCGCAGCCACTTATGTTGCAGAACATGCGCCAGTGGGGCAACGCGGTTATTGGACTTCCTGGATACAGACGACAGCTACATTTGGTCTATTTATATCCCTCGTGGTGATTCTTTTAACCAAAAGTTTTCTGAGTGAAACACAGTTTGACAGTTGGGGCTGGCGCGTCCCTTTTCTGCTCTCCTTAGTTATGGTTTATGTATCATATCTCATCCGTAAAAAGATGAAGGAATCACCCGAGTTTAGTAAAGCTAAAGCTGAAGGGAAAACAAGTACAAATCCATTAAAAGAAAGTTTCGGGAATCGCTATAACCTCAAGTTTGTGTTACTAGCCCTATTTGGTGCAGCGATGGGGCAAGGTGTCGTTTGGTACACCGGTCAATTCTATTCCATGAGTTTCATGAAAACAGTCATGCATCTCCAATCTGATCAGGCTGATACCATTTTAGGTATCGCATTGCTGCTAGGCACCCCCTTCTTTGTCGTCTTTGGATGGCTTAGTGATAAAGTTGGCCGTAAATGGATTATGTTGGGCGGCATGCTCCTGGCTGTGCTGACCTACCGTCCAATCTATGAATCCATGTACCAGTTATCGAATGTTCAACAGAAAACAAAATTAAATGAAACAACAACACCAAGTACCAAGCAAAATTCAGCCATTGTTACCATCACCAAAAGTCAATATGACGATGGAACAGAAATGACCAGTTCAAAAATACAACATCAGACAGGTGAGCTTAAAGGAAAAGAAACGATTAAAACAACCACCCATTTGGCCGGTAAAAATTATATCCTACTCGTTGCCCTTATATTTATTCAGGTGATCTATATTACGATGGTATATGGACCCATTGCGGCATTTTTGGTCGAACTATTTCCCGTAAAAATCAGATATACGTCCATGTCTTTGCCCTACCACGTCGGTAATGGTATATTCGGAGGGCTCCTACCTGCAGTTTCCACTTACCTCACCACAAATGCTGAAGCTTCCAATACCCCACAATTTTATTTAGCGGGATTAGGATATCCCATCATTATAGCCGCTGTCTGCTTTATCATTGGTAGCCTATATATCAACAACAAATCAACACCTCCAAACCATGAATAATCTAAAAAAGCTTCTTGGTATCGTATGGATCATTTTGGCCATATACGCCGCATACTTTTCCATTTTTGAATTGGCATTACCTAAGATTTCAACAGGGCACCAAGAGGACCTGGTCTTTGGTATCATTATACTCTGTATCTTAACACCAATCATTTCTCTCGGTTTGGGGCTGTTTGGGTACTATTCTTTGTTGGGCGAGTACGACAGAGAGAAGATGTAATGCAATAAAAAACACTTTATGGCCATCTTAATGGATTATTTATACCAGCAAGATGGCCCTCCGAACAATTTATTCTAATGAGAATCAGCACCCTAGAATAAAAAGGCATTTTTTCTTTCCTAAAACTATTTTTTTTTCTACTTTTGTGGCGGGTAAGTCTTCTACGACCAGCTCCCATTGACTCCCCCAGGTTGGGAACAAAGCAAGGGTATTTGGTTGAGCGGTGCGATAGGAGTAGCTTACCCTTTTTTTGTGCCCAAATTTTTGGTTCAATGCTCCTGCTTAACCTTAATTCAGCTCCTTTTTTAACAAAACAATTTGCGTTCTAAACTGGTCTATTATTATACATCGGAATATTAAAAATTAAGCTTTCTAGACAAATACACTGATTTACTGCCATTTACATTCAACGCAATTATAATTGTATATAAAAGCATTTTTATCTAAGTTTGTAATCGAATAAGAACTATCGTATGAGTTGGTTTAAAAGAGAAAAAGCTGGTATTAGCACAGCTACCGCTAATAAAAAAGAAGCACCAGATGGCATGTGGAACAAGTGTCCCACTTGTAAAAAGCCGTTGTTGCATCTTGAACAAGTAGAAAACGACTATGTTTGTCAATATTGTGACCATCATTTAAGAATTGGCTCCAAAGAATATTTTTCAATTTTATTTGACAATAACGAATTTACTGAATTATTCCCTAATCTAAATTCTGGTGATCCACTGGAATTCTTCGATTCAAAACCATACCCTGAACGCTTAAAAGAAAGTCAGGCAAAAACAGGTCTGAAAGATGCAATACGCTCAGGTCACGGAAAAATGAATGGCAAAGACATCGTGATCGCTTGTATGGACTTTAGCTTCATTGGTGGATCAATGGGATCTGTTGTAGGAGAAAAAATTGCACGTTCGATTGATTACTGTATTGAACATAAAATTCCATTTATGCTGATCTCAAAATCAGGTGGTGCGCGTATGATGGAAGCGGCATTCTCTTTGATGCAAATGGCAAAAACTTCAGCTAAATTAGCTTTATTGGCGCAAGCGGGACTTCCTTATGTTTGTCTATTGACGGATCCAACAACAGGCGGTGTTACTGCATCCTATGCGATGCTAGGCGATGTAAACATTGCTGAACCGGGCGCGTTGATCGGATTTGCTGGCCCTCGTGTTATTAAAGAAACAATCAAAAAAGATCTTCCAAAAGGATTCCAAACATCCGAGTTTGTCCTTGAACATGGATTTTTGGACTTCATAGTTGACCGTAGACAATTAAAAAACAAAGTAGCTACTTATCTCAAATTGGTCGGATAAAACGGACAAAAGGAAAGCTAAATATAAAGAAGCTCTTAAAATATATTTTAAGAGCTTTTTTATGCTCTAATTAATTCCAGATTCACAATATTTATAAGTGATGCCAAAATGCCCAAATCTTCCTTTTTGACAAGTAATCGGGATCATCCTCGTGACGATAAGCTTCTCGCTCGAAAGAAATATGGAGATAGGCCTGATCAAAATCGTGCAAGCGAACAAAACGGATGACAAATTCACACAAATACCAGAGGTAGAACAACACAACCCCCAATTCCAATGCCTGGCGCAAATGGATGCGCTCATGACGGATTAATGCCCTATTATCTTTAAAAAAGCCATATTTTAGAAATATAATAGGAAAGATAGTAATCGCATTAGCTTTACCAAAAGAGAATAAATTTGTCCAAAATTTGCTAACTATAATCATACGATCAATCAAAATAGGTTTCAAACCTAGCCAAACTTAGCTAATTTAGCCTTCATTTACAATGATAACTATAATGCATAAATAGCAACATCATAGACTCAAGGTCTACAAACACTACAATAAGGCACACACCAAATGTTCATCACTTTTAAAAATCCGTTTGGAATCAGAAAACAATTCGCTATTACCGACTCATTTTCATAGCTCTATTTCCTCCTGAACTAAAATAAGAGATCGCAAAATTTCTTTTTGAACTGGAATTTTTATTAAGTTTGCTATAGATTAATTGCGAAGATATGCCGTACAAAGAGCGTGAAATAAATAAATTGTATTATACAATGGGAGAAGTGACAGAGATGTTTGATGTAAATGCATCCCAGATACGTTTTTATGAGCGTGAATTTGATATTCTTCAACCCAAGAAAAATAAAAAGGGCAACCGTCTCTTTACGCAAGAAGATATCGCAAACCTCAAAATCATCTTCAATCTTGTCAAAGAAAAAGGATATACGCTACAAGGCGCAAGAGACTATCTCCGTGACAATAAATCCGAAGCAAAAGAAAATCAACGCGTAGTGGACTCTTTAGAACGGTTAAAAAGCTTTCTCTTGGAAGTACGTGATTCCTTATAAGCAATCAAAGATACGCTGTCCTACGACTACTTTATCCCGAAAATTGGTTACTATCAAGAGAGAACACGAAATAAACGGCTTCCGCTTTTCACTTAAAATCATATATTTATAGTATTGTAATCCATCGCGTAATATAATCTATAAAAAGCAACCCCATGAAGATCGTGATAAAAAGGATTTATGATCTACCCTCACCCGATGATGGTTATCGTATGCTTATCGACAGACTTTGGCCACGTGGAATGACTAAGGAAAAAGCGAGTTTGTCAGAATGGAATAAAGACCTATCCCCCTCCTCAGAGCTCCGTGTCTGGTTTCACCAAAACCCAGATCTATGGGATGATTTCGCAAAAAAATATAGAGAAGAACTCGATCAGCAGGACTTTGGAAAAAAATGGCTGGAAGCCCATAGGCAACAAACCGTCACGACATTGCTGTATGCAGCTAACAACAAATTACACACACATGCCACAATTTTGCAGCAATATCTAAAGGACCTTCAATTGACTATGTAATCGATATGCTTACGGATTCCTGCATTGGGCTAGCGGCAGCAATTTTTCTGGCAAATAAAATCTGATCTATAGAAGTCTTTAAATAGATCTTTTATTGGCTATCTCTCATTAAGTTCAATAACTTCTAGGTTTTCGATCTTATCTTTATTTATCTCAAAGCGCATGAGTGTTCTTACTTTATGCCAACCATGTTTTCCTGCAGCTCCAGGATTGAGATGAAGACAACTGATTTTCGGGTCAAACACAACTTTAAGAATATGGGAGTGTCCTGTGATAAACAACTTAGGTGGATTTGCCATTAACTCGGCCTTTATCCGTGCTGCATACTTGCCAGGATAACCACCAATATGGGTCATAAAAACCTCCACCTTCTCACAGGTAAATCGCAAATCCTCGGGAAAACGTAAGCGAAGATCTTTTCCGTCAATATTACCGTATACCCCACGCAAAGGCTTAAAAGCTTCCAATTGGTCCGCGACATCAGCATCGCCAAAATCTCCCGCGTGCCAAATTTCATCACAATCAGCAAAGTACTTGAATACAGATTCATCTAAATAAGAATGTGTATCCGAAAGAAGTCCAATTTTTGTCATAGTCTAGAAAGCTAAAAAATAAGGTGCCAAGGCGTCCTTGTAAGATTCCGAGTAAATGCCTTTGGATTTATAAATCACAAATTCGCGCTGGTCAATCGCCGTTGTCTGCATGCGCCCAAAGGTCACAATCTTTCGAATAACAGGATCCCTATCGAATGATCTTATCTGAATTTCAACAGTACAATACAACCCATGATCAATCGCTAGTGCGGTTAGGGTTTCTGCAAGTTGAGTAGGGAGAATCAAAACGAGATTACCCCCGAAAGTTAAATGCAACGATGCAAAGTATAGCAATTCACGGAAAAAGTCCAGATCAGTGTGCCGGGCCAATTTCCTCCGCGCATCTGGGTTATGCAACGAATCTGTATAAAAAGGAGGATTCGATACAATCAGATCATAGAGTTCGCCTGTTTGCAATTGTTGAAATGACTTGGCATGCAATACAAGACGGCTCTGAAAAATCGAATTACTGAAGTTTCTGCGCGCCATCTCTGCAGCCAACGCATCTATTTCCACAGCCTCTATCTGACTATCTATCAAGCGTTGAGCCAGCATAAGGGCAATCACGCCAGTACCGGTACCCACATCCAAAACACGTTTTGCACCCTTTGTATCAACCAATGATGCCAGCAATACCCCATCCGTATTGATCTTCATCGCACAATTGGATTGATCAACTTCAAATTGTTTAAATCGAAATATTGACGCCATGAGCCAAAGATAAAACTTTTGGAATGTTTGCTGCAAAATAACGACAGCATCATACAATTAATTTGTTAATTTAGTCTCTGATAAATCCATAAGCCATGATGATCCGTCAGTTCATTTTTGCAGTATTCCTATTAATCTGTTTCCCTGCGACACAAAAGGTATGGGCACAGGAAACATGTGAAAAACACACCGCAGAAATCCTCCCCCTACTAACAGGTACACTGAACAACAATGAGTTCAACCGAATAGAACCATTATTAAATACCCTACAAGCCAGTTGTGGTGTAACGGAATTTGGCCAACGTTTGCGGATTCTTCTGCTCATAATCGAAAAAAAGAATAGTTCCGTAGAAATTGAACGTTATATCAACAATCAATTGGATAAGACATTTGTTCAACGCTTAGATGCGGCCGACCGGGATGACTTTGCGGATCAGTATGAACAAAATAAAGAAAAGTACAATTTCTACCCCTTGCGACATCCCTTGGATAATTTAATCAAGATCAGAGCCAAGGCACTCGTGTCATCAGGCAATTATACGCTCAATAATGATGAAAGAGATATTCTTCACCTATTTGCTGACACGGACACTCCGGAAAATGGGCAAGCAGACCAGGATTATACCCAAGATGCTGAAAGACCTATTACCCCTCCTAAAACCTATGGGAACAGAAGTAAATCCAAATTAGGTTATGTCCCTTTGGTCGGTGTAATGAGTCCCTTAGGTGGTTCGAATAAGATCTTTGGCAGCAATGTCACCTTAGGGTTTATGTTGATGAGTTCTTTGGAACGTAAATTTATCTTCGAGGGAGGTTTTAAAGTACGGATCAATTCAAATGATAGAAATATCGACTATAATTATGAAGGGTCCAATGTTACGGTCAATTCCTCCGCAACGGGATTTATAGGCGGTGCTGTAGGATACAAAATTTTTGATAATGAAAAATGTATTCTGATTCCCAAGGGAATAATAGGAATAGATATTACAGATACAGGTATTACGGAAAGTATCTATTCAGACGGTTATTATGATCCAGACGGCTACTACTACGAGGGTGGTTACAACGATCGCATGGTCACCATTAACAATGTGCACCTGGGATTGGGCTTCGCCTCTCTTTTTCAGATGAAGAATAAGAAATATGTTGGTATTGAACTTGGTTATCACTATGCACCTTATGACGCAAGCAGCAAGGTCCTGACACCGATACAATCAAACTATGGGAGTGTAGAAGTCTTTTTCAGATTTTAGTTTAAAATAAAACCTTCATGCTCTCACAAGTACAAACAGCTATGAAAATCGAATGAAGGTTCTTTCTTGCAAATAAATAAAGCGAAGCGAGCTCATTGATACCTTAAAGAATACGGATCAATAAAAAACAGACCATTCAGAAAAAAAAATACCATTCATTTAGCGACAACAATGGTTCATGCTAAATGAATGGTATTTTCTTAAGCGGTTATATCACTCGTTAATTTTTTAGTAAACGCTGGATTTCATCCAGTTTCATCAATGCTTCCACAGGAGTCAGCGAGTTAACATCCAGGTTATTCAACATATCGCGAATTTTATTTAAAACAGGATCATCAATAGAGAACATCTGCAATTGGTAAGCCTGTTTCTGAATCTTACGCATACTATCTTTGATCTGCTCCCCACCAGTACGTTCCTGTTCCAATCGTTTTAAAATCTGATTGGCACGGTTCAATAACTTTGGCGGCATCCCCGCCAGCTTGGCAACATGGATACCAAAACTATGCTCCGATCCCCCTGGTACCAGTTTACGCAAAAAGATCACTTTATTATTGACCTCCTTTACAGTTACATTATAATTTTTGATACGGTCAAGCGAAGTTGACAGCTCGTTCAATTCATGATAGTGTGTCGCAAAGAGAGTCTTCGCTTTAGCCGCAGGATGATTATGCAAATATTCTGCTATCGCCCAAGCGATTGAAATTCCATCATAGGTACTTGTTCCACGTCCAATTTCGTCCAAAAGGATCAAACTCCGATCAGACAAATTATTCATGATACTGGCCGTTTCGTTCATCTCCACCATAAATGTAGATTCACCTGAAGAAAGGTTATCTGAAGCCCCTACACGAGTAAATATCTTATCGACCAAGCCTATTTTAGCTTCCTTGGCTGGCACAAAACAACCGATCTGCGCCATCAATACAATCAAGCCAGTCTGACGGAGCAGGGCCGATTTACCGGCCATATTGGGACCAGTAATAATAATAATCTGCTGCGCTTTCGGATCAAGATAAGTATCGTTGGTAATATAGTCCTCCCCTATAGGTAGATTTTTTTCGATAACAGGATGACGTCCGCCCTTGATATCCAAAATCTTACTATCGCTAACTACCGGTTTAACATAGTAGTTTTTCTCGGCGACGATAGCAAAGTTGAGTAAAACATCCAACTTCGCAATAAGTTGTGCATTTAGCTGAACCGGCTTAATATATGCTGCAATGGCAGCCATTAGCTCGGCATACAATCTATTTTCCAATGCCTGGATCTTTTCCTCCGCCCCAAGAATCTGCTCTTCATATTCTTTGAGTTCCTCTGTGATATATCGTTCGGCATTCACCAAAGTCTGCTTACGTATCCATGTTGTTGGAACCTTGTCTTTATGCGTATTGGTTACCTCAAGGTAATAACCAAAGACATTGTTAAATGCTATTTTTAAAGATGGTATACCCGTCAATTCAGATTCCCTCTTTTGAATTTCCAGCAAATAATCTTTACCGCCAAAAGAAATCTTGCGAAGGCGATCCAGTTCCGCATCCACTCCCGCAGCGATTACACTACCCTTATTGATTGCCACAGGAGGTTCTGCCTGCAATTGTTGTTCAATCCGTTCACGAATCGCCACGCAGGCATCCAATTGATCGGAAATCAGGGCCAAAGACTGCGCATCCTTACGGTCGGTCAATTCCTTGAGCTTTTCAATAGCATATAATGCGCGTTTCAATTGGACGATCTCTCTGGGATTAGCTTTTTGGAGTCCGATTTTTGATATCAACCGTTCCAGGTCACCGACTTGCTTGATCTGGCCGATCAGGTCGTCCCGCAGTTCACGGTTGTTAAAAAAGAAATCCACGACATCCAAACGTTCCTGGATACCCTTTTTATCTTTCAATGGCATTACAATCCAGCGCTTGAGTAGCCGTGCGCCCATTGGACTGGCTGTATGATCGAGGACATCCGATAGGGTAACAGCATTTTCATTCATGGAACCAATCAGTTCCAGATTACGGATCGTAAATCGATCGAGCCACATAAACCGGTCCTCTTCGATCCGTGAAAGCGTAGAGATATGTTGTAGGTTACGGTGTTCCGTCTCATTGAGGTAATGCAGTGCAACGCCAGCAGCAACGATGCCAGCCGGCATCCGGTCCACACCAAAGCCTTTCAGCGAAGCCACTTCAAAGTGCTTTAGCAACGCTTCGGTAGCATAATCTCCGGTATAAGGCCACTCATCCAAAAAATAAGTGTAATAATGTGCCCCGAATTGTTCGATAAAATCCTTACTCTGTTTCTTTGGCAAAATAATTTCAGTCGGTTTGAAACCCTGAAGTAGTTTATCGATGTAAGATGTACTTCCCTGAGCAACCAGAAATTCACCCGTCGAAATATCCAAAAAAGCAATACCGATCTTATCCTTATCCGTAAAAATAGAAGCGAGATAGTTATTCGATTTCTGTTGAACAATATTATCGTTGTAAGAGACACCCGGAGTAACCAATTCGGTGACACCGCGTTTAACGATCGTCTTGGTTGTTTTGGGATCCTCCAGCTGATCACAGATTGCTACCCGTTGACCTGCACGCACCAATTTAGGGAGATAAGTCTCCAGAGAGTGGTGCGGAAACCCCGCTAAAGCCGTTTCTGATTCAGAACCATTTCCCCGCTTGGTCAAAACGATACCCAAAATCTGAGCCGCCTTGATCGCATCCTCACCAAATGTCTCGTAAAAATCGCCAACACGGAACAACAATAACGCCCCAGGATACTTGATCTTGATCGCATTATACTGCTGCATTAACGGTGTTACTTTCTTTTCTTTTGCCAACTTCTAAAATCAAATTTGTGAAGCGTAAAAATAGGATAATATCATCGCTTTGACAAATTACAATATCGAACAAATTTTAACATTAATTAAGAGGGCATGATTTTTTTAAATTAATATATTTGACTTACATATAAACCACTTGTTATGAAAGTCTATATTATTGCCTTATTGCTTCCACTATGGCTGCCATGTATGCTTTATGCACAAAAGAATCTTGAACCACTTTCTCTAACGGATAATTCCTATGATCAATTGAGTAAAAAGCAACTGGCGAAAGTGACCGGTAAAATCCTAAATGCAAGTCAAGAAGATCTATCCAAAATCCAAATCCAGTACAGTATCGTCAATTTAATAGGAACTCATCAAAGTAAAGCAACGATACCAGTAAACGCTGATGGCACATTCGAATTTAGACAAACGCATAATCTTCCCTATCAGCAGGTCTGGTTCAAATTGGGTGACTACGTCTATACCTGTCTTTACCTCCAAGACTGTTTAGAACTTATCTTTGATTTAGAAAAGCTGAAGAAGAAAAATGTTTACATGATCGGTGATGGCATTTCCTTCGCTGGAAAAGATGCAGAAGTAAATCGACAGATGAATGAATATACCTTATTTGATAAAAAACATAATCCCGATTTTTATAAACCCCTCCAATCACTTGAAGCCAAGGACTCACACTTTCAGCAAAAATTAGACTCTCTATTTACGATTCAAAGAAATACAAATACTGCCTTTTATAAAGCGTATAATACAACCTGTAAGCCATTAATTGATGCAGCGACCAATGCAGAGTATACGTACAAGCTGTTGAGTTACTATCTGACTAATAAAATCAAAAAAGAAATCGGCGATGGTCTGTTAATCCCAATTTACTCCATTTCCAATGAAGTTAGCGATTATTACCGATTTCTACATTACTATACCAAATATGTCCTCTATCCTGACAATGCAAGTCGTGGCGATTTTGTAAAAGTATCCGAATATATTGCCAAAACTTTTCCAGACAATTATGCGGATATCGTCAACCTAAGATTCGAGGATGGAGATATTCAAACGCAAAATGCTATCTATAGTATCATCCTGCCAAAATTAAAGAGTACATGGGCCAAGGAAAACCTCGGTATTGAAATAAGGAATTTAACAACCAAGCAGGAAAAACTAAAAAGGATGCTCGACACTGCACCTACAAAATCCGTACAAAGCTCTTTAGGCACATTAATTAGAGAGCTCCCTTTCGATGCAGCATTATTATTGAATAACACGAAAAGTGGCGCCGAGCTTATTCAAACCATAAAAGCAAAATATCCAAACAAACTAATTTTATTAGATTTATGGGCGACCTGGTGTGGACCCTGTCTTGATCAGATGCCCTATAGCAAAAAACTACATCACCAAGCAAAAGAGGCAAAACTTCCTATAGAATTTATTTATCTATGTACCGACGCTTCCTCTGATCAACAAAAATGGGTCAACAAAGTAGTAGAACTGGAACAGCCAGGTACACATCTGTTTGTCGGAAATAATTTGATTAGCGAACTATTTTCCCTATTTAACCGTTCCGGATTTCCAACATATGTTGTTATAAAACCGAATGGCGAAATAGATACAAAAGCCATATCGTGGATGAGTGGTGTAACTTTGGAAAAATTAAAAGAAATGATGAATTAATACATGGAAGTATAACTTTTTGATGGTATGTTTGCACAAATATTGTAATGATATGGCCATCAAGAGATCTGGTAAGCAAAATACAACCAGCAAGCAAAAAAATACCTTTAAGAAAGTTTCCTTCAATCCGTTGAAGTCTATCAAATCACCCATTCTCCGCATTATAAGTAGAGTTGTTCTTTATTTTATCGGTATTAGTCTTTTTTGGGTGATTAGCTTACGCTTCATTAATCCGCCTATTACCTGGTTAATGATTCAACGTGGTTTTGAACTTAAGGAACAGGGAAAAGGGTTTAAGTTAGAAAAAAACTGGTTGAGTTATGATGAGCTTTCGGATAATCTAAAGCTAGCAGCGATTGCAGGTGAGGATGCTCATTTCATGACACACTGGGGTTTTGACCTTAAAGGCATTCAAAATGCCATCAAGAAAAATGCACAGGGTAAAAAACTCCGTGGCGGAAGTACAATTAGTCAGCAGGTTGCCAAAAATGTCTTTCTCTGGCCGGGACGTTCCTGGTTAAGAAAAGGATTCGAGACTTACTTTACTGTCTTGATTGAAACATTTTGGAGTAAAAAACGTATTCTCGAAGTCTATCTCAATGTCATTGAAATGGGACAGGGAGTTTATGGAGCAGATGCAGCTGCTGAATATTACTTTAGCAAAACAGGAAGCAATCTGTCCAAAAAACAGGCCGCATTGATTATTGCGATCTTGCCAAATCCGCGCGAATGGGATGCCCGTAATCCTTCTGCTTATGTCAACAGAAGGGCGAATGCGATCGCCAAATATTTACATCATTACACTATTCCAGAATAATACCCCCTATTGGATCTTAGCATTAAATATGGAGATTTCAGTGATCTGGCACAGCAGATAGAATTCAGATAACTTGCTTTATCTTATTCATTGCTATCTCGTAACAACATAAAAAAACGCCATTGATGAAATGGCGTTTTTTTATATCCTCTTTTCGTTATGCGAATAATCTTTTGTGCCAGCTTTCCTTAAAAGGAACCACCCAAGCATTATCCAATTGATGCTCGTAGGTAATCGTATTATCAAACACAAGTGTGTTATCATTTATTTCACCAGCGGCCAATAACCTTTCAAAACCCGAACGATTGACTACTGCGACGACGCCGCTCGTGGACTTATACGCAAATTGCATACGATCGAAGAGTTGTACCCCGTACTTTTCTTCTATCCCTTTCAGAAAACGAACAGAGCTATCTACAGAGCAACCGGAAGCAGCAGCAATATCCTCGTCAACCTTTAGGATAATAAAAAGATGATCGCGAAGCTCAGCGGAAGCAGACAACGGCTTTCCATGAACCTTCCATTGTTCAGCAAAAGCGGCTAGTTCCACCGAAATTTGCTCTCCTTCTTCAACCGAAAGTATACGATCAGCCTGATAAATCCAAATACGTTTCATAAGTACACTCCTTTCTTTTATTAAATTAACCTATATAATAGGGTGAAATCATCAAATAAACAATGACACCTGTCACGGCAACATAGAGCCACATGGGGTAAGTAATCCGTGCAAGCTTTTTATGTCGCGCATACGATCCCGAGATACCTCTTACAAAAGTAAAAAGTACAAACGGTATAATTATAATAGACAAGAGAATATGCGTGATCAATATAAAGAAATAGATTGGTCTCAAAATTCCCTCACCCCCATATTTTGTTTCAATAGACGTCATGTGATAAGCTACATACATCGCCAAAAAAGCCAAGGAACAGGCAATACAACATTTGATCAAACGTTCATGCAGCGCTTTGTTACCTTTCTTTATTGCAGCTACCGCCCAAAACAGCAAAATCGCAGTAATACCATTGATCGTCGCATAAATAGGCGGCAAAAACGTCAATGGCTTCACATCATAACCTAATTTTTGTAGATTGACTGTAAACAATACGGCCACGACAACTGGTATCACAACAGAAAGCACCCAAATCCACTTACTGTATTTTTTCTCTTTGATAAGACTCTCTTCCATGTTTCTAAAATCTCTTTTGTTCTATCGTAGCGGGATGATTTCGGATCTCCTCCACCAACAATAATTTAATTTCATCTTCCAACCGATCAATATCCGTCTTGACATTGATATCATAGATACCTCTGATCCGTCCCTTTGTGTCAAGCAAAAGATAGTTGGATCCGATGATAAAAGGTTTTGTTTTGTCGTTACTTGCGATTGCATCCTGTAACAAACTCTCTTTGGCAAATTTAAAAATATCAACAGAAGGATCTGTCACAAAAAACCAAGATTTAGTCCAGGGTTTGTAAACTTTAGCATATTTCGCGAGCACCTCCGGAGTATCGTATGTGGTATCAACTGTAATGGAATACAGCTTTACCTTTTTATTATGAATAAAACGATTGGCGATCTGATCTAATCTTTTAATCATCGTTCTTGACAGCGATGCATCCCGCGAATACATCAGGTGAACGACCGAAAGTGTCGTATCATTATCCAATAACTGTACAGGCTTACTATCGTAATTAACGAAATTGACCGAAGGCACAGTATGATAGATTGTATCAGGGATATCCCGTCCCCATTTACGGTGCGTTGTTCCAGGAACTTCCTTCTTCCCAAAAATAGGTAGGGAAACGTAGCTATTGGAACCACTTTTATTTAGTATAAAATATAAAAATCCTGGCAATAAAAGAATTACTGCCAGGATCAATATAGTTTTAATACCTTTCTTTTGTCCAGTATTATTATCCATTATTCACTTTATCTATTTATTTGGAAACAATTGATGCTCCTGAAAAGCACCAGCCAAGAAACCTCCCTCAACTAACATCAGGACGATAAAATAAATAATAAAAATAAAGACTATTGCTACGGTAACGATGAAACTTGATTTTTCAAATTTCAAGTGCATAAAGAATGCAACGATATAATATGCTTTAACCAAAGTTAAAACGATATAAATAGTATTTACTAATGCACCTTTGGTTAAAATTTGCCAGTGGTGAACAAAACCTAATGCAATTAAGAACTCTAGACAAGTAAGCGCCAAAAGTACGCCAAATACTCTCCAGATGGCTTTCTTATCCATCCCACCTTCGTGAGCGTGCTCGCCGTGAGCGATATTATCTTGATATTGTGACATAGCGATCTAAAATTATTAATTCAGTGATTAGATTAAGTAGAAGAATGTAAATACGAATACCCACACCAAATCCACAAAGTGCCAATATAAACCTACTTTTTCAATCATTAAGTAAGAACCACGATTTTCGAATGTATTATTTAACGTCATGAAAAGAATGATGATGTTTAAAATAATACCAACTGTAACGTGGAAACCGTGGAAACCTGTAATCGTAAAAAACAAGTTTGCAAATTGCAACGCCGAAGTATAGGAAATATCGTGTGTAAAGTAAGGTAACAATGCCGTCTTAATTGCATCCCCCTCCAAACCAGTCGCTGGGTTTTTACCAAACCAGAATCCCATGTGGTGTAAGTGGGTCCACTCGATAGCCTGACAGCCTACGAAACAGATACCACCCAAAATCGTCCAAAGCATCCATTTAACGACTTCATTTTTTTGATTACGGTGGCCAGCTTCCACAGCCAAAACCATCGTTACCGAAGACATAATCAAAATAAACGTCATCAAACCAACGAATACCAAAGGTTGACCATGATCAGCAATACCCGGGATAGATTGGAAAATCTTATCAGGATCAGGCCATGTTGGGTGAGAAAAGCGTTGCGCGCCGTAATAAACCAAAAATGCAGAAAATGTGAAGGCATCCCCTACCAAGAAAAACCACATCATGATTTTTCCATACTCTAAGTTCCAAGGTGATTTTCCACCATTCCATGGACCAGTTTTTACCTTATCCAATTGCGATACTGTTGTACTCATTGTTTACTATTATTGATTCAAAAGTAAGAAAACATATATATAAATCCATAAAAGATCGAGAAAATGCCAAAAAATACTGGCAAGATCCATGCGGAAAAGATTGCCGTCCTTAGGAAGTTTGTTAACTCCTATAATCGCGCCAATCAAAACGATCAAACCCGCAATAATATGTGCCAAGTGCATCCAAATAAAAACGTAAATAAACGATTGGGATGCATTGTTATTCACAAAATAAACACCTCTTTCGATTAATACGTTCCAAGCATGTACCTGTAACGCAAAAAACACGATACCCAAAACAAAAGTGACCATCAACAATGCCTTTTGTTTGGAAGAATCACCATTTTTAGCCGCTTTATGCGCTAAAAACATCGTAAGACTACTTACCGCAATCACAATTGTGCTATACAATAGTGCATTTGGTAATAAGGTCTTGATCCCTTTGTCCACGCCACTCGCTGTGTATACAATGAAACCACTGGATAACGCAGCAAACATCATGAACATACCCAACATACCCAACCAAAGGTTGAATTTCTGAGCCTTTCTCTGTACTAACTTCTCGTCAGTCTGTGCTTGTATATCTAACATTATTTCAAAGGAATAAAGTTAAGCAATAATACGAGTTGTGTAACAGGTAAATAGATGAACGATGTAAACATAACTTTCTTTGCCGAAGGAATATCACAATTCTTAAAAAGCAAATAGCCATAATAACCAAACATCAATCCACCAATGACCGACACTATCGTAAACCAAATTCCACCAAAGCCAAAATAATAAGGTATAAATCCAGCAGGAATCATTAACAATCCTGTAATGAATACCATAAAGGCTGATATCTTATCACGTTTTGTAGTTGGTAACAACCTAAAACCAGCCAATTTATAGTCATCATCCACAACCCAAGCGATTGCCCAGAAATGTGGAAACTGCCATAAAAATTGAATCGCGAACAAAACAAAGGGAATAATAATAATTGCGGCTTCGTTGTGTCCACTGTAATAGGCCAGATCATCCTGTGAAAAGGCCGCATAATAACCAATTAATGGTGGAAATGCGCCCGGAAATGCCCCTACAAACACGGCTATTGGTGATTTTCTTTTTAACGGCGTATAGATGAATGCATAAAGTAGGATACAAAAAACCGACAGTAGGCCAGCGACAAAATTTAAGCGGACCAATACCAAGGTACCCAAGATGCCCATAAAGACACTCATTACCAAAGCTTGACCTGTTGTCATCCGACCAGAAGGTAGCGGTCTATCCTCTGTACGTTTCATCAACTTATCTAGATCTTTTTCGATGATTTCGTTAAAACCATTGGCAGAACCTGTTACCAGAAAACCACCTACAGTCAACAACAACCAATTGATCCAGAAAATTTCACCCTGTTGTTTTGATCCTATCAGAAAAGCAATTGACGCGGAGAATACCACCGTCAACGTAAGTCTTAACTTAACTAGCTTTTTAAAATCTGAAATAAATTCTTTCATAATTAAAAGAGACCTCCTACTACCAGTGTATTCAAACACATACTTTTTAACATAAACATCTCGAATTTCAAAATTAGTGCCTTTGCTTATTCAACAGCAACAACAGATAAAATTGAGCACCAAATAAAAGTGTCCCAACAACCAGATGCGTTGTCTGTGCAAATGCAGGTATTGCAAATCGAGCTAAGATAATTCCTGATAGCATTTGGATACCCACGAGGATCAACACGATCAAAGCAAATTTAAACTGCTTAGATCCCGTATTGAAACTAGTGCGGACCAAAAAGAATAATACAATAACTAAAATCAAAGAACAATATGCCAACCATCGATGTACTTCGAATTGTTGGCCAATAGCTGTTATAAAATCGGCACGGGCAATGTTGGAGCCAGTCAATAGATCAACTTCCTCCCGAACCCCTGTTCCGACGATCACCTGCGTTAACATCAACAAAATAGAGATCAACGCAAGACCTTTTAATACGCCTAAAGAACGATTAACCAATATGGTCTTGTCACGTAGTGTAACCGCTTTAAAGTATGTATATATACTGATACAAACAATTACAAGCGCCAAGAGCATATGTACTGTGATGATCCAGGGCATTAAATTGGTTGATACAACGATCGAACCTAACCAGGCCTGAATGACCACAACAAAAAGATTAACCACTGACCAAACAACGATCGAACTTTTTGATTTTATATACGTGAAGGAATAAATTGCGGTAAACAATAAACAAAATCCAGAAATAACTCCTACCAAGCGATTGATATACTCCGTCCAGGTCTTTGCAACATTAAATTCCTCATGCTGCAAAATACTTTTATCGGTACGAAGCTTATAAGCCATTTCCTTATCACCAAAAAATTCTACGATCTTGGCGAAACGTTCATTCTTTTTTGCTCTCCCTTCAATATAATGCTGTTCGTATCCTTGTGGTAATTGGGAAATATCTGTGGGCGGAATAATACGGTTAAAACATTTTGGCCAATCTGGACATCCCATACCTGAACCTGTACTCCGCACAACACCCCCAGCAATAATGACCATAAACAGTACGATAATCGTAACAAAATTGGTCTTTATAAATCGCTTTTCAGCAGCTGGAAACATAATACTACCCCTACCTCTTAAAATACAAACTTGTATAAAATAGAGTAGGTACAAGCCCTACTCTATTCTACTAAATCTTATTAGTCTTTTCTACCATTTTGAGCATTCCATTCTGCCTGGATACGCTCAGCTTCCTCATCTCCTTCAAAATCGTGAGGCAAATTCGAGCTCATCGTTTCAGAGAAAGGAACATCTTGAGGAATGAAATCCTCACCATGACCTGGCTTACTGTAATCGTAAGGCCAACGGTGTACTGTTGGAATTTCTCCTGGCCAGTTACCATGAATATGTTCTACTGGAGTAGTCCATTCCAACGTGTTTGATTGCCAAGGATTTTGTGTTGCTTTCTTACCGAAGAAGATCGAGTAAAAGAAGTTCCATAAAAATGCAACCTGTCCCAAAGCAGCAATAATAGCAGCCCAAGTAACTAATTGATTCACAGACACCCATTTTGCCATGAAAGCAAACTCGGTAAATGCATAATAACGACGTGGCACACCATCAATACCCATAAAGTGCATTGGGAAGAATACCAGGTAAGCACCAATGAAAGTCAACCAAAAGTGTAAATAACCCAATTTCGTGTTCATCATACGACCAAACATTTTAGGATACCAGTGGTAGACACCACAAAGCATACCGAAGATGGACGCAGATCCCATTACCAAGTGGAAGTGGGCTACAACGAAATATGTATCGTGCAAGTTGATGTCCAATGCCGCGTTACCCAAGAACAATCCTGTTAAACCACCGGAGATAAAGAAAGATACCAAACCGATAGCAAACATCATTGCAGGTGTAAAACGGATATTACCTTTCCACAAAGTTGCTAGGTAGTTAAATGCCTTAACAGCAGAAGGAACGGCAATAATCAACGTTGTGATCATAAATACACCACCTAAGAACGGATTCATACCTGTCACAAACATATGGTGACCCCATACGATAAATGACAATACAGTAATACCGATCAAAGAGTAAACCATGGCATGGTAACCGAAAATTGGTTTACGTGAATTTGTAGCAATAACCTCAGAAGTCAAACCTAATGCAGGCATAACTACGATATATACCTCTGGGTGACCCAAGAACCAGAATAAGTGCTGGAACAAAATTGGAGAACCACCTTCGTTAGGTAAAATCTGTCCTTGTACTACCAAGTCAGACAAATAGAATGACGTACCAGCGGCACGGTCAAAAATCAAAAGAACCACTGCAGATACCAATACTGGGAATGACAACATACCCACGATCGCAGTTAAGAAAAACGCCCAGATTGTCAAAGGCATTTTCCATAGATCCATACCTTTTGTACGCATGTTCAAAATCGTACTTACGTAGTTGATACCACCGATCAACTGAGAAGCGACGAATAGAACCATACTAACCAACCATAAAGTCATACCTGTCGCAGATCCAGCGATTGCAGTTGGTACAGCGGATAATGGTGGATAGATTGTCCAACCAGCAGAAGCAGGTCCGCTCTCTACAAAGAAAGAAGCGATCATGATTACTGATGCAATGAAGAACAACCAGTAGGATAACATATTCATAAAAGGTGACGCCATATCGCGCGCACCGATTTGATATGGAATCAATAAGTTACTAAATGTACCCGATAGACCCGCTGTTAACACGAAGAATACCATGACAGTACCGTGGATCGTCACCAAGGAAAGGAAAAACTCCGGCTTAATACGGCCACCCTCAGCCCATTTGCCCAAGAATACTTCTAATATAGGGAATTCTTTATCCGGCCATGCTAATTGGATACGGAATAATACTGATAAAAGCATCGCAAAAACTGCCATGATGATACCAGTGATCAAGAATTGCTTGGCAATCATCTTGTGGTCACCAGAAAAGATATACTTTCTGATGAATGATTCCTCGTGATGATGTCCGTGCGAATCGTGATGTTCAGCGCTATGCGATATTACTGTACTTGACATATTCGATTTTATATTCAAAAATTCTTAATTAGTTCAAAGATGCTGTAACTTGTACGCTATCCTTTTTTACATTAGCCGTCTTACCACTGAATTCCTTTTGTAGGTCTTCAGTAAAATATTTGTTTTGTTTAGCTAACCACTCTTTATATTGTGCCTCAGTTACAACCACCACTTTCTTTTGCATGTTCCAGTGAGCAGATCCACAGATCTTGTTACATAACATCACAAAATCATAGTTGTAGTCTCCCAAACGATCACGCATTTCTTCTGTTGTTACAGTAGGTGTGAATTGGAAATAGTTGGTCATTCCTGGTACCGCATTGATCTGAACACGGAAATCTGGAATAAAGAAAGAGTGAATAATATCTTTTGAAACGATATGGAAACGAACTGGTTTGTTTACAGGTAACCAAATCTCAGAACCTTGAATATCATCCCATGAATTTTTATCATTAAAATCGATACCGTAAGGATTTGTTGGCGTCGTCATTTTGTAATTACGTTTACCAATAACGCCGTCTGTACCAGGGTAACGCACATTCCATTGGAACTGCTCGCCCAATACCTCAATTTGTAATGCAGATTTTTGAAGATCCTCAGGAACATTTGTAATTGATCTCCAAGTAAAGAAACCGAACAATACCAATACTGTCAAAACTACAGCAGGAACGATTGTCCAAAGCTTCTCAATCGCATTGTTATGCGGATAATAATACGCTTGACGTTTTGCACGCATACGGTACAAAAATGTAAAAGTCATCAACAAAATATGTGTAATAACCAATACAAATGTTGTAATTGCAGTCGTGATGATAAACATGGTATCAATACGTTCACCATGTTCAGTTACCGCAGATCTCCAATATGCGGCACCCCAATGTACGTATGACCAGTAAACACCGTAAAGAAATACAACCAAGAAGATAAACAACAATGCCGATTGGAATGTGTTATTCGCAAATGGATTGTATCTACCATTCATTTTTCGTGTCAATTCGTAGATCGAAAGTACCTTGCCAATAACAGCAACGATTGTACAAATGACTAAGAATAATAACACATAGTATGTGAAGTTTTTATAAACCTGAGGGTCTATTTGCTTCACTTCTTCAACAGCAGGAGCAGCTGCGCCAGCTTCTGTAGTAGAGCTAGCAGATGCAACAGCAGCAGTACCTGCTGCCGCTGTTGTATCTTTTGCAACCGAATCCGTTGCTGCAGGGGCAGCTACTGCTGTAGTTGCCGCTTTAGCAGAATCAGATGCTACTGTATCTTGTTGACTTGCAAGAATAGGATTTGCAAAAAGCAGCCCTAGTGCAAGCACAAAACCCGAGATGGATTTGAATCTATTATTTAATTTAAAGCTCATTTCTTTTATAACGTTTTTACGTAACCTTCCTTTAAAAGTGAAACTATATTTGGTGATGCAAACTCTCATCCAAGAAAGGATGATTTTTAGGCACCAAGGCTTGTTTACTCAATTTGTTCATCACTAAGAATACAAACAAACCTAAGAAACCAAGTGCAGTTCCGATTTCAATGATACCAAATCCTCTATGTTCAGCAACAGTACCAGGCATGATCATGATGTAATAATCTAGCCAGTGACCTGCCAACAATAGAATCGCTACGAACAACATAACATTTTGTTTACGTTTAGCATCGCGATCCACTAATAGTAACAATGGTGCCACAAAGTTAATGATAATACTCAACCAAAACCAAGGTTTGTATTCAGGTTCCCAACGTTTGTAGAAATAAACTGTTTCCTCAGGAATGTTTGAATACCAAATCAACATGAATTGTGCAAACCAAACATAAGTCCAGAAGATGGAGAAACCGAACATCAATTTACCCAAATCGTGTAAATGATTTTCGTTTACCCAGTTCATATAACCTGCTTTCTTCAATACAACAACGATAATCGTGATACAACAGATACCACTTACCCACATTGCTGCAAAGTTGTACCAACCAAACATTGTAGAAAACCAGTGTGCCTCTAAGGACATGATGGTATCGAAAGACCAGATTGGTGTAGTAAAACCGAAGATAACCAAGAAGATTGCAGACAATTTGAATGATTTCTTGTAAGAAGCCAAACCGCCTTCTAAATCCTCTTTATAAGAAAGTTTCGCAAAAATAACTGCAAAAATGCTATATAGTCCCATAAATACAACTTGACGGATCAAGAAGAAAGGAACATTTAAATAAGCAGATTTACCTGCGATAATAGGGTCGTAATTTGCATTATTAGGGTCAGTAAGACCATCTGCATGCCAATGGTGATACAAGTTATGTGTAGTCAAACCTAAGCCTACAATAACCAATAAAATCAATGATGCAATTGGTAAAACACCCGCCATAGCTTGAGGTATACGTACCAGACCTGCAGACCATGCAGACTGTGTTACATATTGCAAAGCAACAAAGAATGTTCCTGCTGCACAAACACATGTAAAGTAATAACCCATCAATAACAAGTTGGCGTATGTACGCTCTACAGTAACGTGATCGCCCGAAAGCAACCCCATAGCTACAGCAGCTACGCCTAGTACAACAGCGATAATACTGAACATTTTAGCTTTGCCAGCAAACTCGTATCGCTCGTTGAAATTATAATCGTGATGATGACTGTGAGTTCCCATTTATATATCTGATGTTAGATTATTTCTTTTGTAATTCGTGAACATACATAACAACTTTCCATCTCTCTTCTGGAGACAATTGAGATGCATGCGATCCCATGGAGTTATGTCCATAATAAATCGTATGGTAAATCTTACCATCTGTCAAGTCAGCCATGAAACCACCTCTTGAAGAGTTCGCTTTATCCGTTCTGTGATAAGATGGTGGCGGCGGAAAGTTCTCTAATTGACGAGTACCTCTAGAATCAGTTACACTACGATCTTTCGTAAGAGGTCCATCCCCTTTACCTTCTACCCCGTGACATACTGAACAGTACGTAGTAAATAAAGCCTTACCTTTTTCAAGGTTTTCAGCATTAACAAGCAAAGGGTTTTTCACTTCAGCACCAGCACGTACATAATCCTCTAATGTATTGGCATACTCAAAACGAGTGAAACCAATTGGGTCTGTACCTTTAGGAGGTGCCTGTGCTGTTTTTCCATCAGCAAAATTCGCATTGGGCTGATCCGGATTGAAAGCAAGCGGATCGTACATGTTACGGGAAAATTCCAAACCTGTACTACGAGTCGTTTTGTCACCACAAGAAGAAACAAGTGCTGTCAATGCTACAGCTGCGCATACAGTTCCAAGTAAATTCTTCTTATTCATAGCTAACATATTTTCTATCATTGTACTTAACTTCAACAGCACCGGCTTCTTTCAATAAGCTATCGATCAAAGCGTGGTCTGCATTTTCTTTGGCATCTACTGCAAGGATGAAACGGTCATCTGTCGCTCTTAGGTCCATCACGCGAGGTGTACGTCCCGGGAACAAGTGGTTACGGAAGAAAAATGTAGCAACCATTCCCAAAGCACACAATAAGATCGTAACCTCAAATGTTACTGGAACAAAGTTTGGCATTGCAAATGATGGTTTACCACCGACATTCATCGGCCAATCGTATACCATGGTATAATACAACAAACTAAAACCTAATGTCGTTCCTAATGCTCCAAAGCAAAATGCTGCGATAGGCAAGCGAGAAGGTCTTACACCTAACTTCGCTTCGATGCCGTGGATAGGCATCGGAGTAAAGCAGTCATAAATACTTATATTGTTTGCTTGCAATTTGTCGATCCCATGCATCATGTCATCCGGATCCGCAAAACTACCTAATATATATTTTGTATTGCTCATTGCTGATTATTTTCTAACTGATAATTCTTTAATCTCTTCTTCTGTCACTGAATCATATTTTTCCAATGATTCTTGGAAGTACTCAACTTGCTCGGCAGGGAATGCACCTTCTTGAGCCAATTTAGTTTTGTGTTGTAATGACGATGATTTCAACAACAATTTAACTTCGGCAATTGCGATACCTGGCAAGAAACGTAAGAACAACAAGAATAAAGTAAAGAATAATCCAATTGAACCTACAAAGATACCTACGTCTGTCCAAGTTGGGTAGAACATTGCCCAAGATGAAGGCAAGTAATCACGGTGCAATGAAGTCACGATAATTACGAAACGCTCAAACCACATACCGATATTTACCACAATAGATAGAATCCATGAGATCGGAATACTTGTACGGATTTTTTTGAACCAGAATAATTGTGGAGAAATTACGTTACAAGTCATCATTGACCAATACGCCCAAGCGTATGGACCCAACATACGGTTCTCGAAAGCATACATTTCGTATTCTGAACGAGAGTACATTGCAATAAACAACTCTGTTAAGTAAGCCACACCTACGATAGAACCAGTAGTCATGATGATAATATTCATCGACTCAATGTGGAACATCGTGATGTAGTTCTCAAAGTTCATTACTTTACGTAAGATCAACAATAAGGTCTGTACCATCGCGAAGCCTGAGAAGATCGCACCCGCCACAAAGTATGGAGGGAAGATCGTCGTGTGCCATCCAGGAATAACCGAAGTTGCAAAGTCCATGGATACGATCGTGTGTACAGAAAGTACCAGTGGCGTTGAAATACCTGCCAAGATCAATGACACGATTTCAAAACGTTGCCAAGTCTTCACAGAACCATTCCAGCCGAATGATAATACAGAATAGATCTTTTGTTTTAATCCAGTAGCACGGTCACGGATAGTCGCGATATCCGGCAACAAACCACAGTACCAGAATACCAAGGACACTGTAAAGTATGTTGAGATCGCAAATGCATCCCATACTAATGGAGAGTTGAAGTTTACCCAAAGTGATCCAAATTGATTTGGAAGAGGGAAAATCCAATATGCCAACCAAGGACGACCCATGTGAGCTACAACGTATGTAGCCGCACAGATTACCGCAAAGATCGTCATCGCCTCTGCGGAACGGTTGATTGAGTTACGCCAGTTCTGGCGGAAAATTAATAATACAGCTGAAATCAACGTACCAGCGTGACCGATACCAACCCACCATACGAAGTCGGTGATATCCCAAGCCCAGCCTACTGTTTTATTCAGACCCCAAGCGCCGATACCTGTCCAAAAGGTATAACTAACGCTAACTACCCATAATAAAGCACCTAATACAGCAACGGTAAAACCAATCCACCATGCTTTATTTGGTTTATTTTCAACCGGTAGTAAGATATCATCCGTAATTTTTGCATACGTGATGTCTTTACCGGTCATTAATGGTTCTCTTAATATTGATTCGTTATGCGATGACATAGTATTTTTATTTCAAATATTGTACAAGATTACGCCTCAAAAGTGTTTCTAACTTTTGTCATATAACCGATACCCGGTTGAACATTGATTTCCTCAAGTACGTAATAAACACGCTCATTGCGCAATGCTTTGGAAACTTCTGATTCTGGATCATTCGCATCCCCAAAAATAATTGCATTTGCCGAACATGCTTGTTGACAAGCCATTTGGATATCGCCATCTTTAACTTTGCGATTTTCAATCTTAGCTTGTAATTTACCTGATTGGATACGTTGGATACACATTGAACATTTTTCCATTACCCCACGTGAACGCGTTACTACATCTGGATTCAACACCAATTGTGTAAACTCATTGTTCAAGTAGTTGTCAAAACGTGAATCATTCCAGTATGCGAACCAGTTGAAACGACGTACTTTGAACGGACAGTTGTTCGCACAGTAACGTGTACCGAAACAACGGTTGTAAGCCATATGGTTCAGACCTTCTGAAGAGTGTACTGTTGCCAATACCGGACATACAGTTTCACAAGGTGCGTGACCACAGTGCTGACACAACATTGGTTGGTGAACAACAGTGATATCTTCGAAATCCAATTCAGCTGAAGCTTTCGCAATCTCTTTCTCTTTTGTAAGATCTTGATCTTTACCTTCGATTGTATAGTAACGGTCGATACGTAACCAATGCATCTCACGACGACGACGAACCTCGTCACGACCTACAACAGGGATGTTATTCTCTACGTTACAAGCAACGATACAAGCACCACAACCTGTACATGCGTTCAAGTCGATCGCCATCACCCATTTGTGACCCGGTTGCTCATATTTGTTCCACAAATCGTACGTTTTGTGATTATCTGTAAAGCGTCCCGCCTCAGAGTTAGGATCTTTCAAATATTTCGCAAACGTAGTCTCACGAATCACGTTACGACCTTCGATGGTGTGGTGTGTTTGTGTTTGTGCCAATTGGTAAGTTCCAGAAGCTTTCGCTACAGTTGCTTTTGCAACACCTTGAACAGTACCGTTGATGATAGAAGCAAATGGGAATGCGTTTTTACCAACTTCATTACCTGCTTTACCAACTTTAGTACGACCGTAACCTACAGCAACTGAAACAGTTCCTTGTGCTTGACCTGGTTGTTGTACAACAGGCAATTCCAATTCAACACCATTTGCTTTTACAGTTACTTTACCATCTTCACCTAAGCCTAGTTTTTCAGCATCTTTTGGATTTAGGGCAGCATAGTTGTCCCAAGTTACTTTAGAGACTGGATCAGGCAATTCCTGTAAGTAAGCGTTGTTTGCGTAACGACCATCGCGAAGAGCAGAAGGTTCGTAAAGTTTCAATTCAAACTCACCAGTGATTGCTTTACTAGAAGCTTCGATTGCAGTCGCGGCAGCAGCAGCATTTCCTGTAAATGCAGGAGCAGTTGCAGCTTTAGCACCTTTATATTCAAAACCAGTTTGCAATACAGCATCCCAGTTTTTCGTAGAACCAGCTAAGATTTGTGTAGACCACAAGTTCTTAACAAAGTTGTACATATCTGTTGTGTTTCCTGCCCAAGTCAACAAGCTTTGCTCAACTTGACGCGTTTGGAAAACAGGATTGATTGTAGGTTGAACGATAGAGTACAAACCTTCTTTCGGGTTAGCATCACCCCAAGACTCCAAGAAAGTACTTGCAGGAGCGATCGCTGTCAATTCCGACGCAGTCTCATCAGCACGTTGTGCAAATGATAATGTGAAAGGAATCTGTTTCAAAGCTGCTTTTACATCATCCGCTTTGAAGTAGTCATATACAGGGTTGCTGTTCAAGAAGAATGCGACACCCACCTGACCACCTTTTGCAGCAGCTAAGAAAGCTTGGAAAGAAGAATCCGAACCTTGGTATTGTTTAGAATAGTTATCTAAATCAATGATTGTACCGTAAGCGCCCAATGCAACGTTGATTGCATTGACCAATACCTGAACATTCACATCATTAGAACCAGCAACAACCAGGGCAGCACCTTTGCTGTTCACCAATTCTTTTGCCGCTAGCGCTACACCTTTTTGTGCCTTTTTGTTTGCAGTCGCACCAGCTAATGTTTGACCGGTGATTGCATTATATAAAGCGACCAAGGTAGCACCTTCTTCCGAAGGTTTGATAGCAATACGCGCATCCGCATTTGTACCAGTCATTGAAAGACCAGACTCAAATTGCACATGACGTGACATTTTTCCATTTTTCAATGATTTATAGTCACGATTTTTAGCGTATTGTTGTGTATGTTCTTCACCTGCCAACCAAGTTCCTAAGAAATCAGCAGCAACTGAAACGATTACATTTGCTTTATCAAAATTGTATGAAGGAACTACAGCTTTACCAAAAGAAGCTTTATTTGCTTCGATAATACCGCTGTAAGAAACAGCATCGTATTGTACATGATTCGCTGTAGGGAATTTCGTTGCGAAAGCAGCGATAGCTGCCAAAGTTGAAGGACTGTTTACAGTATTAGAAACGATCGTAATTTGTTTACCAGAAGATGCAGCAGCAGTCAATGCTTTAACAACTTCCCCATCCAATTTAGACCACTCAACATCTTGACCTTTCAATTGCGCTTGCTTCAATTTAGATTCATCATATAAATCCAATACCGAAGCAGCAGTTGTTGAATCCAAACCTTGGTTCAAACCAATTGCATTAGGGTTAGGTTCAACATTGATAGGGCGACCTTCACGCGTTTTAACTAAGATACTTTGACCATTGAATGTCGACGTATAATAGTTAGGGATACCTGGAGTTACCTCTTCAGGTTTAATCAAATAAGGAACTGCCTTATGCACAGGAGTACGGTTACAAGCCGCTAAAGAAACAGCACCCAAACCAAAACCTAATGCTTTCAAGAAGTCACGGCGAGGAGTTTTAGTACTCAAGCCAGCTTCGTTTAATACATCTTCTACAGGAATAGATTCGGCAAACTCACCCTTGCTTCCCTCAACGAAAGCAGGAGTTTGATTTAACTCTTCCAAACCTTTCCAATATTTTTTATTGCTATCCATTTAAGCTGTATATAAGATTGCGTATTTCAAATAATTATTAATAGTGACATTTACCACACTCAAGACCACCGATCATGGCTGCAGTCATTTTCTCACCTTTCTTAATTCTTTCGTGTGCCTTGATCAAATCTTCATAATATTTATTATCTGATTTGATATCTGTCTTTTTGTGACAATCAACACACCATTTCATCGTCAATGGAGAGTATTGGTATACTTCTTCCATGTTTTGGATCGGACCGTGACAAGTCTGACACTCTACTCCTGCTACCACAACGTGTTGTGAGTGATTGAAGTAAGCGAAATCAGGCAAGTTATGGATACGAACCCATTGAATTGGTTTCGGATTGTTACCATAAGTACGTGTCTCAGGATTCCAATCCAATGCACGATAGATTTTAGCAATTTCTGGAGAGATCTCACCATCATAATGCTCCGACGCAGTGACTGTATTGTGGCAGTTCATACATACGTTAGCCGATGGAATAGAAGCATTTTTAGATTTAAATGCACCACCGTGACAGTATTGACACTCTATTTTATTTACACCAGCGTGGATTTGGTGTGAGAACTTGATTGGCTGAACAGGTTTGTAACCTTCGTGAACACCGACGTTCCACATCGTCTTCCAACCACCTACTGCCAATAAAGCAACAAGCATCAACACGGTAAATCCAACCAATTTTTTGTTTTTAACGAATGCTTTCGCAAACTTCACAAAACGTTGATTATCCTCAGGTTCCTCTTGCGCAGCAATAGCTTCCTGATTCTTAGCAATTACATTTTCTAAGGTACGGATCACACGGTTCAACACCACGATCACAACAACCGCCAAAACAACAACCGCGATCAAGCCCAAGATCATGAACATGGATGCATTATCATCTTTTGCAGCAGCGCCACCAGGAGTATCACCTTTCGGCTTCTCTACTGAGGCATCTTTGATAAACGCAATTACCGATTTAATCTGATCGTCAGATAAATCCGTAAAAGAAGTCATCACAGATTTGTTGTACTCTTCAAAGATTTTAACGGCCTCAGCATCACCTGTAGCAATTAAAGCTTGAGAGTTACGGATCCATTTAATCAACCATTCTTCAGATTTCGTATCTGGAACTCCTTTCAAAGCAGGCCCAACTACTTTTCTGTCAATGGCGTGACAGGATGTACACTTAGATTTGAAGATTTTTTCACCTTCCTTGACATCTTGCGCATGCAACGTCGTAACGGCAAATAATAGCATCAAACTCGTTGACACCACCCTCGCAAGGCTTCCCAAAACGGATGAGATAGTTCTCATATTTAGCACTTTATACTATTTATTTGTGAATGTAAAAAATTAACTCCCATGGTTAAAGGAGCCACTACCCCCCTAACAATGCCACAAAAGTATGATTTATTAACAAATCGCTGACAATTTTGTGACCTTTAATATCAATTTATAATCATTCTAAACAATTGCGTTTAAACCACATTAAATCCCTATTATGCGAACGAAGTACATCAATTGCCTTAACTTTTCATCATGGTACTCCCATCAAATATAAGACATTACCATGACAATTTAAAATACCTGAATATCAAGATCATTCCGCGCTAAAAAAACTTTTTCCCATATTAATTCCGTAACTTTATACGTATGAAAGCGCTATTATATAGCTACTGTATCTGCTTGTTCCTAATGGGCTATTCCTGTCAGGGTCAGCAGAACATTAAACAGACTACAAAAATGGAAACGAATAAAAAACACAACCCGTTAAGCAAAGAAGAAGAATATGTGATTGTGCATAAAGGGACGGAACGTCCTTTTACGGGTGCACTTTTGGAAAACAAAGTGAAAGGAACTTACATTTGTCGACGTTGCGATAGTCCGCTGTACCGTTCGGAATCAAAATTTGAATCTGGCTGTGGCTGGCCAAGCTTTGACGATGAGATCCCTGAAGCAATCACGCGGATCACGGATGCAGATGGACGCCGTACGGAAATCCTCTGTACCAATTGTGGTGCGCATTTGGGGCATGTTTTTCTTGGGGAAGGTTTCACGGCAAAAAACACGCGCCATTGCGTCAATTCTATTTCAATGAAATTCGTAGCGGATACTACAAAGTAACCTTTGCTTTCGTCGACTCACGAATTTTCAATTCACAAGGCAACACCATCTTACGTGTTGCTTTTATTTTGCCCTGCAGACGGAGCAAAAGTATGTTGATCAGATTTTCTGCAATCTCCTTGATCGGCTGTGAAACAACAGTGATGGATGGTTCCAGTAATTTAAATACGGTATGATCATCGAAGGCGATCATTGCCGGCATGACAAAATTATATTTCTTCGAAGCTTTTAATCCAGAAATCGCCAGATAATTGGTCGAAAATAAAACAGCATCCAAACGGTTTTCACAAATAAAATCTTTTAGGGATTCCATTGCTTCGTCATCCGACGCATCCATCTGCACCTTCTGAATAAAACTTTGTTGCTTATTATTATCCATCGCTTTCAGGTATCCCTCCGAACGCTCCTTCATCTGGGTCTGATCCGAGTATAGAGACACAAAGCCGATACGCTTAAACGCCTGTTGACATAAATGACTGGTCGCATCAAAAGCCCCCTGAAAATTGTCTGCGCCAACATAGTCTGTCTCCAGATCCGGAAAATAGCGGTCAAAAAGTACAACAGGAATATTACTTTGCTGTAATTGTTTGACTGTATCCTCCAAACCATCTGAAGGCGTAATGATAAAACCGTCAACCTGACGATCGTAAAACATCTGGATCAGTTCCTTCGCCTTCTCGACATCGTTATTCGTACTACAATAAATAATGCGGTATCCCTGCTCGTAGACTTTGCTTTCGATCAGACGCGCGATATTGCCAAAGAAAGGATTCGAGATGTCTTCGATAATCAAACCTAAAATCTTGGTTTTTCCGGTTCGTAAGCTTTTCGCCAATTCATTTGGCTTATACCCTACTTTCTTGACATAATCCAATACGCGCTTGGTCAACGCTTCGCTGATACGCTTCTCTTTTGCCTTGTCATTCAAAATAAAGGATACTGTAGTTACAGAAATTCCCAACGCCTTTGCGATATCACTGATCAGAATACGTTTCTTCATGTAGAGTAGGTTTGTTAAGTTTTTATTTCGAAGATTACTAAAGTAAAAAATTTAACGACAATTTACTAAAATAATAATAAAATTGCGCTAAAAGGTTTTATTTACTAATTTTAAGCAGTTTCAAATACCCGAACACAAAACCTATGACAGGAAATAAACTCATCACAACAGTGTTGGGCACGCTAATTTTACCATTTTGCGTTCAAGCTCAGCAAAATTTAACACAATATGTCAATCCATTTATTGGATCAGCAGATCACGGACACGTGTTTGTCGGAGCCAATGTACCACTAGGTGCGGTACAACTTGGGCCAACCCAAATTCCACAGATCTGGGACAAATTCAATGGCTGGGATTGGTGCAGCGGCTACAATTACAAAAGCCAGGAAATATTGGGTTTTACCCACACCCATCTGAGCGGAACAGGTATAGGTGACCTCAATGATCTTATGATCGTTCCGGCGAATGGCAAGCTACAATTGACACCTGCAGAATTCAACAAAATGAATACCGGTTATGGCTCATCATTCAAAAAAGAAAATGAAGTCGCTAAGCCCGGATTTTACAGTGCCTATCTGGATGATTATAAAGTTCAGGCCAATCTCACTGCAACGGAAAGAGTTGGTTACCATCAATACCGATACGAAAAAACAGACAATGCTCATATCTTAGTTGACCTAGGTTATCACATCAATTGGGACAAACCAACCGATACCTATATCAAACAGATCAATGATTCTACATTCGTTGGTTATCGTTTCTCCACAGGCTGGGCCAGTGACCAAAAACTGTACTTTGCCATAAAAACTTCGCAACCTATCCAAAAGGTTAGGTTCTTTGATGGCAAAGACGAAAAATTCGGTCAGATGACCTTCAAAGGACAAGCGATCAAAGCAGCGCTTTTCTTTGATGCGACTAAAAACAAGAACATTGAACTGAAAGTCGGTATTTCACCCGTCAGCTCGACCAATGCCTTAAATAATATCAATGCAGAGATTCCGGGTTGGAATTTTGAGAAAGTAAAACAAGAAGCCGATCAACGTTGGAATAAAACCTTGAACAAAATCCAGTTTGAAGCAGATAAGGATACAAAAACAATCTTCTATACTGCTTTATACCACACTTACTTCGCCCCTACGATTTTCAACGATGCAAACGGCGATTATATGGGTACGGATAAACAGGTGTACGAAAAGCAAGATTTTGTAAATCATACCGTATTCTCCCTTTGGGATACCTATCGTGGGCTTCATCCACTGATGACCATCCTTGAGGACCGTAAGATCAATCAGGATTTTATCAAAACGATGCTTGCGATCTATCAACAACAAGGGAAATTACCGATGTGGCATTTACAGGGTAACGAAACCAACACTATGGTTGGCTTGCCAGCCATTCCGGTCATCGCAGATGCCTTCTTAAAAGGAATCATCGACGAGAAGGATTATCCTTTGGTGTGGGAAGCCGTCAAAACAACCGCTATGGGCAATGACCATGGATTGAAATTTGCGCGCGACCTGACTTATATTCCTATTGACAGTATGCCGAATGAATCTGTAGCTTGGGCATTGGAATATGCTATCGCCGACTTTGGCGCTTATAAAATTGCAGAGAAATTAGGAAAAACAGAAGATGCTGCTTATTTCAAAAAACGCTATAAACTATATGAGCAATATTTTGATAAAGAAGTTGGTCACTTTGTTGGTAGAAAAGCGAACGGTGAATTCCGCAGACCTTTTGATCCATTAATGGCCAAGCACCGTGAAAATGATTACTGTGAAGGAAATGCATGGCAATATACCTGGTTGGTACCACAAGATGTGACAGGTTTGATCAATCTTTTTGGCGGCGAACAGCAATTTTTAAAGAAACTGGATTACTTCACAACCATGTCTTCGGATCTCGGTGGAGAAGCTTCTCCAGATATCTCAGGGCTAATCGGCCAATACGCACAGGGCAACGAGCCCAACCACCACATCCCTTACTTATATGCATATGCAGGGCAACCTTGGAAAGGTGCAGCTTTGGCGCGTAAAGCGATGACCGATTTCTATACAAATACACCGGCAGGACTTTGTGGTAACGATGACGTCGGTCAGATGAGCGCATGGTATGTATTCTCCGCGATGGGATTCTATCCATTGAATGCCATGAGCGGTGTTTATGTATTTGGTTCGCCGATGATGGAACATGCCAACATCAATTTGCCAAATGGTAAAACGCTAGCGATAACAGTCAAAAACCAAGGTAAAGCAAACCAATACATCAAATCGATTAAATTGGACGGAAAACCTTACACCAAGACTTTCATCACACATGCGCAATTGCTACAGGGAGGTCAGATGGAAATTGAGATGAGCGCTACGCCGAACAAAAACTTCGGAAAAAATAAATCCGACAGACCCACAAGCGTTGACAATAATTAACTGAAAAATTGTCAGCAAAACATTCATGGATTAATATTTGTTAATACCTTACTATATAAAATTAAGGAGAACAAAAAATGGCAGATTACAAAAACATCAATATACAAGACATCCCTGATGGTGGTGAGAATCCAAAAGACTTCTATGAAAGCTTCAAAGAAAGATTAGAAGATTTGGAGACCTTTCCAAAAGACTATACCTATAAGTTCATCTTACCAAAGGATCAAGATCATTTCAACCAGATCCAACAAGTATTTGATGATACCGATGCACGGTTTGACTTCAAGGATTCCAAAACAGGAAAATACACCTCGATCACAGTCAACCTGAATGTAAAAGATGCAGATCAGGTCATTTACTTCTACAAAGAAGTTGCCAAGATAAAAGGTGTTATTATGCTATAAAAACAAAACAGGCTGTCGAAATGACAGCCTATTTTGTTTTATTCTTTAAGATGCTCCTGCTTCACCAAATCCTTCCGAACAATCAATTCTTCTATCGCTACTTTACCGAACAATTCTTTGGGAACCTTTAGTTTCAAAAGATAACATATCGGGCGCCCCGATTGAATCCCCGGGCTCCATCTTTTTTGTATTCTTAGAAAATCAAGTAGAACCAGATCTTTAGAACCGCCTCTCCTATCCAATAGTATCCCGTCTTTTTCGACAAGTACCTCAAATATATGATCAGCATGGATCGCTTTGTCCAACCGACCTTCCTTCCCCCTTAGCTTCTTTTAGATAATGTAACCAACGGATCTTAAAGTTCTCCATCCCATCCCTTGGCTCAAGAAAGATATCAACTGTATTAAAGATCCTTCCTGTATCAGCAGGTGTTAGCACCTGTGCAACAACAGGAACGCATAATATAGACAACAAAAGAAGACTCCATAATCGAATCATAAGCTCAGATATATAGCTAAAGCTAGTCAATATTTAGCGTACAAAAAAAGCCCGCTAATAGCGGGCTTTTTTATATTTGTTTAAGAACAAGCTTATTCCTGACCGGCACCAGCTACAGGAGCTTCGCCATTCGGGTTATCTTGTTTTGGCTTATCTTCTCTTGGAGGGCGAGGCAATAAAGCTTTACGTGAAAGTTTCATTTTACCTTGCTTGTCGATATCCAACAATTTAACTGTTACTTTATCACCTTCTTTGAAGATTCCGTCCATTGTTTCAAGACGTTTCCAGTCAATTTCAGAGATGTGTAACAAACCATCTTTACCCGGCATAATCTCTACGAATGCACCAAATGGCATAATTGATTTTACTTTACCTTCGTAAGTTTCTCCGATCTCCGGTTTAGAAGCAATCGCTTTAATACGACCTACAGCATCATCAATAGCTGCCTTGTTATCTGCGAATACCTGAACAACACCTTTATTATCAACTTCTTCGATAGAGATTGTTGCACCAGTTTCACGTTGCATTTCTTGGATGATCTTACCACCTGGGCCGATCACAGCACCAATAAATTCTTTATCGATCAACAATTGAACAATACGAGGTGCATGTGGTTTGTAGTCTTCACGTGGAGCAGAAATGGTTTTCTTCATTTCACCTAAGATGTGTAAACGGGCTTCTTTCGCTTGATCCAAAGCCTGTGTCAACACTTCCCATTTCAAACCATTGATTTTTAAGTCCATTTGACAAGCAACGATACCTTTCTCAGTACCCGTTACTTTAAAGTCCATATCACCTAAGTGATCTTCATCCCCTAAGATATCCGATAAAATTGCATATTTACCAGTTTTTTCATCAGAGATCAATCCCATTGCGATACCAGATACAGGAGCTTTCAACTTCACACCAGCATCCAAAAGAGCCAATGTACCAGCACATACAGTCGCCATGGAAGAAGAACCATTGGATTCCAAAATATCAGAAACCACACGGATTGTATATGGGTTTTCGTTATCGGCAGGTAATACTTGTTTCAATGAACGCATCGCCAAGTTACCATGACCAACTTCACGACGACCAGGACCTCTGTTTGGTCTTACTTCACCTGTAGAAAATGCGGGGAAGTTGTAGTGCAGGATAAATTTGTTATAACCGTTGATAAAAGCACCATCAATCATTTGCTCATCGTCTTTAGCACCTAAAGTAACCGACGTTAATGATTGTGTTTCACCACGTGTGAATACAGCAGAACCGTGTGCCGCTGGCAAGTAATCCACTTCAGACCAGATTGGGCGTACAGTACGCACGTTACGTCCATCTAAACGCATGCCTTCATCTAAAACTAGATTACGGACAGCATCATACTGAACATCGTGGAAATATTTTTTGAATAAGAATGCGGTATCATCATCCAATTCTTCAGGCATTGTTGCTCTGTATTCTTCTGCAATTTTTGCAAAGTTTTCAGAACGGTCATGTTTTGCAGAAGCTGATTTTGCAATTGCGTATACTTTATCATAAGTAGCAGCAAAAATAGAATCTCTCAATTCAAGGTTTTCAGGCTCGTGATTATACGCACGTTTCACAGTTTTACCGACCAAATTAGCCAATTCTACCTGTGCAGCAACTTGTTTTTTGATAGCCTCATGAGCAAAAGCAATTGCTTCAACCATTTCAGCTTCTGAAATTTCTTTGGCTTCACCTTCCACCATACCGATATCCTGAGCAGAACCAGCAACGATAAATTCTAAAGTTGCATTTTCAAGTTCAGATAATTTTGGATTGATGACCAATTGACCGTCGATTTTCGCTACACGAACTTCTGAGATAGGACCGTTAAAAGGAATATCAGAAACTGCAATTGCAGCAGATGCTGCCAGACCAGCTAAAGCGTCAGGCATAATATCTTTATCAGCAGAAATTAAGCTGATGGCAACTTGTGTATCTGCGTGATAGTTTTCAGGGAATAATGGACGTAATGCGCGATCTACCAAACGAGAAATCAATACTTCATAGTCTGACAATCTAGCCTCACGACGTAAGAAACCACCTGGGATACGACCAGTAGCCGCATATTTCTCTTGATAATCTACTGAAAGTGGTAAAAAATCAACACCAGATTTAGCTTCTTTGGCTGAAACGACAGTTGCAAGCAACATCGTATCACCTTGTTTTAATACTACAGCACCATCAGCTTGTTTCGCTAATTTTCCTGTAGACAATTCGATTTGGGTGCCATTACCCATATCGATGGTTGTTTTAATTTCGTTGTAATTCATTTAATCTTGTTTTTGACACGCTTTTCATCTTGTTGGCAGCGTGCCGATATTTTAAATACGTTAGATTTCAGCACAAAGGTAAATTAAAATATTAAGATTAATGCAATTAACGGTTAGCTAAATACGCAAAGCCAGTACTAAGGCCACAGGGAGGTTATGCAACCGTCGTCATTCTTTGAAAATTTGCTTTAAAAAAGCACCCTATCAACACATCAACTTATCAAGCCAGAAATCGTGATTTTTAAATTTGGGTATTTTCGTTACACAAGTGTAGCTTTATCCCTTTTTTCCTCTTTTAATTTTTAGAGAACAGCATTAGGATCAACTAGTGATCAAATTAGCCTTTTTCACAGTACTTGTTCAGTGCTCGTTCAGTGTTTGCTCAGTGATAACTCAGTAAAGACTGAATAATCAGTGACTGATCACTGTCTAAAAATTGATTGAAAATTGTTATTAGGTATAATGTGGTATTAGGATGTTTCGGCTTTAATGCCTATCTTAACTATCCATATTATAATCAGTTAGTTATGGCAATCATCAAAAATGGCGTTAATGGAACTGTTTCTGGGAAGGCAGGTTCCGTTGTGTTTGTGTTGACGAAAACAGGAAATTATGTACGTTCTCTCCCTCGCGTTAAAAAAACAAGCGCCCACTCCTGAACAGCTGCTCAGTAGAATACGCTTCAAGATTGTGAGGTCGCATATTAACCTGTTAAATTCGATCATCAATATAGGTTATAAGGCGTATAGCTATCCAAAGCGGGCATACGATGTCGCCATGTCTTATAATCTGAACGAAGCACTTATCCAGGGAGCCCCAATCCCATCACTTCCTACACGATAGATTTCGATCAAGAAAAACAAGTGCTTCAGGTTACTTGGAAATATGATGCCTATCTGGAGAAGAAGTTTGACACAAGGTCTTACGATTCCTTCTTAATCCTGTATAGCGCAGCGGATAATGGTGTTGAATATCCACTTTTGATGAACGACTCGAAAAATAGCTTAATATCTGGAAAACAATACGTTAATATTCCAGAGCATAGAAAGGAAGCGACTTATGAAGTGTATCTATTTTTTGTAGTGAGCTATGGTGGAGGTAATACAGACAGCCTGCACTTGGGGAAGATAAAGGTGTGACTATAGCTATTAATGACACTATCATATATTTATAATACCTAAGACGAGATATTTCATAAAAAAAGCCATCCAAAATCTGGATGGCTTTCCTAAAAACCTTTGTACAAAAGCTTATTTGATGATATCACGTAAACCTAGACCTTTGATGATCGCACGGTAACGGTTAATATCAGTTTTGTAAAGATAAGCCAATAATGAACGACGTTTACCTACCAACATTTGTAAGGCACGTTGTGTACCGAAATCTTTTCTGTTCTTTTTCAAATGCTCAGTTAAGTGAGCAATTCTCTTAGTGAATAAAGCAACTTGACCTTCTGTAGATCCAGTGTTAGTAGCTGATCCAGCAAATTCTGCGAAGATTCCAGCTTTGTACTCTTTACTTAAATACATCTCTTGAATAATATTAAAGCGTTAAAAAATTTATTAATTGCCTGCAAAGGTAGTATTTTTTTTTTGATCAGCAAATACACCTTCATAACCTCTTCGCTTTCACTATACTTTTACATATATCTTTTTCTTGTCCAGCCAGTAGCAGATCACCCACATCAGGGTCAAAAAACAGAGTGAATAGACAAAAGAACCAACTTCCGGGATTCCGGGAACCTGGGCACAGATATATTTATAAAACCAACCAAAAGCGTCAATATATTTTTGTGTTCCATCCTCAGCCAGTCCATCCGGGATCCGGAATAGCCCCAAAAAGCGAGGTAAAATTCCACTCAGTACAAATATAAATAAAGGGTTTTTGCCGAATACATCAAAAAATTGGGTCAATTTATTTTTGACACCCTGCACCTCTATAAACCAAATCATACTACCAATTGTCATTGTAGCAAGTCCTGTGGTATAAAGCACGTAGGAACTGGTCCAGATTTTTTTATTGATCGGAAAGCCGAGCGCCCAGATCCAGGCCAAAACAACAAGGATAAAGCCAGTCACAAACATCCCCGACAACAACTTAAAATGAGGTTCATTTGAAGCAGGCACCTTAGACCAGAGCCAGTTCACCTGGCCTTGTTTCTTAATAAACACCCCCACCAGATAACCAAACACAACCTGAACTACTGCCGGCAAAGTACTCATCAATCCCTCTGGATCGAATGGAACACCTTCACCTTTATAAATATGCGGCACCCCTAGAATAGCGATATCGTACTTTGTTCCAAACCATCCTTCTAAGCTATATGGATCCGCTCCCCCCGCCAATGCACAAACAGCCCAGTACAGCAATAGTATACCGGCAGAAATCCAGATAATTGCTTTTTCTTTAAAATAATAAGCTAATATAGAAGCAAAACAATAAGCGATGGCAATACGTTGTAATACCCCAAGAATACGGATGCCTCGACTTGGATCATTGGGATCTACCCATTGTTTAAAAACCAGTTCTGCCCCCTCCCATTTAATAAAAGGCCACCAGTTAATAAAAAGACCAATTGCAAAAATTAAGACCGTACGCTTAAGCACTTTCTTCCAGAAAACGGCCGGACCTGCTTCTTGCAAGCGAGGAATCACAAAGGACATCGCATTCCCCACAGCGAATAGAAAAAACGGGAAAACCAGATCCGTGGGTGAGCACCCATGCCAGGCTGCATGTTTCAGCGGTGCAAACATATGTGCCCAAGTCCCCGGATTATTTACCATAATCATCAGTGCCACAGTAGCCCCACGAAACACATCCAAGGAATAATAACGTTGTTTGATCATAAATTAAGTGATTAGCTAGTAAATATAGGCATTACACAATTCACATTTATGCATAAAAAAAATAATAATGGCACAAACAGGAGTTCTTTTTATTTTTTTTAAAAAGTATTTGGAACTTAATAATAAATACCTAATTTTATGTAACAAGATTTATACTAACCATATATTGTTTTTTAAACATAACGATCTGGAACAATAAGCCAGTTCAAACGGATTATTAACTAGAGTACCTTAGATTAACATTTAACCAATAACTATAGCTGATCCCAAGGATTGACATAGTACTAAACAATTTAATTAACCTTAAATAGTAGAAAATGAGTGTCTTTTACAAAAAAAGTGCGGGCTTAGCCTTATGCACACTGTTTAGCGCAACAGCACTTTACGCGCAACAAACGGTTTCTGGCAGTGTGTCAGACAAAACAGGTCCCCTTCCTGGAGCTACTGTAGCCGTTAAAGGCTCAATTGCCAAAACACTTTCCAACGAGCACGGATCATTCAAAATCAACGCTGAAAAAGGACAAACGATCCGAATCTCTATGATTGGTTACAAACCTCAGGAAATCGTTGTCGGTTCAGCGAGCACAATTAAAATCTTATTGGAAAGTGACGAATCTTCATTAGATGAAGTTGTTGTAACAGCTTTGGGCATCAAAAGAGATAAAAAATCGTTGGGCTATGCAACAGCAACCGTTACCTCTGACGACCTACTAAAAGCGGGTGCAACTCAGAACCCTTTTCTGGCAATGTACGGAAAAGCCGCGGGTGTGGGCATCAATATCGGTTCAGGTGGTCCAACAGGCGGTGTTAATATTCGTATTCGCGGAGCCGCAGGCTTGGAATCTGGAACTAATACACGACCACTATTTGTTGTAGATGGTGTACCGCTTTACGATGAAAGTACCTCCATGGAATCAAGGGGATATGATCCATTGAATTCTTTTGATATGGGTTCCGGCATTAACGATCTTAATGCTGAAGATATTGAATCCATTGAAATCTTAAAAGGGGCGAAAGCCACCGTGCTTTATGGTAGCCAGGCTTTAAATGGTGTTGTTTTAGTAACAACAAAAAGTGGACGGAAAACACGTGGACTAGGAATTCAACTTAACCAACAGATAAGTATCGACAAACCATTTACTTATATTGACTTCCAAAACGACTATGGATCTGGGGCATCTGCCAATGACATCCAATATGCAGATATTAATGGTAAAAAAATTAGAAAGTTACCGTTGAGCAGATTTAGTTTTGGGCCTAAATTTGACAACTCAGACATTATGCTTTATGATAGCACCATGAGTACATATCATGCCTATCCGGACAACTTTATTAATTTCTTTAAAACAGGAATTAATAACAGGACTAATATAGCCGTTTCGGGAGGAGGTGAGATTGGTAGCGCACGTGCATCCTATACCACCAATACCTACAACGATATATTACCTGGGTTTAAACAAAAGCAAAATACATTCAGTTTCAATGGAAATTTTATGCCATCGAAATTTGCCAGTTTCGAATTTGTAAACAATTTATATAGCGTCAACACAAAAAATAGAAGACCGAATATTCAACAATGGGTAGCTACAGGCTTAAATCGTGACTATGATTACAATTGGATTAAAGGATTTTACCATGATGCACAAGGATATAGAAAAGATCTTGAGCCTTATGGTTTAGCGGGCGGTTCACCAGGATTTTGGCCTAATGCCACCTCTAATATTCTTTGGGAACAGAATGATAATCTAGATAAAGACACCAAATTCCACTTAGTCAGCTCAATCAAAACGACATTACAATTTAGTCCACATGTTTCATTTATTGGACAAGCATCTATTGATTACACCAATACGGATGTTGTTACAGAAAATAAAATAACAAGAATGGTTCCAGATAGAATTGGAGGCGGATATAAATGGACCAAACGCAATACAACCGTACAAAACTATCAAGGACTCATGAAATACGAAAATAGTTTCAACAAAGATTGGAGCGTTTTTGGATTTATCGGTGGTGCCTATCAGAAGATTACCGACAACAACATGTTCACTTCCACAGGAAATATGGGCTTATTGTATCCAGACTGGTATTCATTAAACAATGCCAATATTGCAAATTGGCCCACTGCAGGAGCTCGAGGTCAGGTTATGGGAAATGGAAGAGGATCTGATGTTTTATATAGTATGCTAGGATCGGCTACAATATCTTACAAAGAAAGTCACTATTTGGAATTGCAGGCCCGAAACGACTGGAATTCCACCTTACAATCACCTAATAACTCCTATTTTTATCCTGGACTTTCCTATACATGGAACTTTTCAAACGACTTTAAAATACCCAAACTACAGTATGGTAAACTTCGCGTAGCCTGGGCAAATGTCGGTGGAGGTCCATCGACCGCTACCGGAGATCGATATTTTGCAAATAATATTTTTAGCGTAGGACAGTTACCCTACTCATATGGTCCTGTTACTGTCACCCCACCATCCAGTCTCTTCCTAGAAATGATAAAGCCGTTTAGAAAAAGAGAAATAGAGATCGGATTTAATACAAGGTGGTTCCAAAACAGCAGATTAGAAATCGACTATTCGTTTTATAACAACAATACCTACGATCAGATTGTTTCCCAGCCCTTATCTTCCTCAACAGGCTACTCGTCTGCCAAAATTAATACTGGAAATTTAAGGAATTGGGGACACGAGATATTCATCAAGGCTGCTCCAATTGCGAACGAAAAATTTAGATGGGATCTAACATTTACCGCTGCTAACCAATTTTCAAAAGTCATCGCCTTATATCCAGGAATCACTCAAAAATACATCACTGGAAATAGTGGTTTCCAGGTATTTGCTGAAGAAGGAAAAAGAATTGGCGAAATTAAAGCCTATGACTATAAAAGAGATGATAGCGGAAACAAGATTATTGGCCCAAATGGATTATACCAATTATCAGACGATGTCTCCTACATTGGAAAAAATGTCAATCCCGATATTTTCGGTGGTTTTATGAACGATTTCTTCTTCAAAGGGTTCAATTTCCACCTCGGGTTGGATTACAAATTCGGAGGCTCTGTGTTTTCTTATACCAATAATTATTTAATGGGTACAGGGGTCATCAAGCAAAGCTTACCAGGGCGTGACGAAGAAAATGGGGGGGTTGCTTATTATATCGATAAAAACAATAAATTTATTCAAACGCAACATAACGCAGCTGCTCCATCGGATTCCAAAGATGGGATAATTTATCACGATGGTATAATTTTGGACGGTGTAATGGAATCAAATGGATCATACGTCAAAAACAACCAAATTGTAAGCGCGCCAGCATATTATGGAACTTATATTAATGACCTTGGCACTTCTTGGCCGCCAGATCGTTTATTCAAAAACGACTATATCAAATTTCGAGAGATCTCGGTTTCATATACCATTCCGCAGCAATGGGCTAATAATTTAAAACTCCAAAAGCTGACCTTGACGGCTGCTGCTAGAAACCTCGGATATCTTTACAAAAGTATACCAAATATTGATGCTGAAGCCGCTCTTGGTGCACAATCCTACATTGAAAATTCGTTTTATCCATCCGTCAGAACATTCACTTTCGGTGTTAATGTTAGTTTTTAACCAATTAGACATTCAATCATGAAAAAAATATCAATAGTAATTGCATCGGTTTTTATCCTAATTACAGGATGTAAAAAGACATTAGATAAGGAATTTACCAATCCTGAAATATATGACAAAACAGGAAATCTTTTTAGTGGATTATTTACTTCTACACTGTACCAATGGAAATTTTATGTTCAGGACTACGGCGAATGGTGGTGGGATATAGCAGGAACAGGCGCCATGGGTGTCTCAGGCTATACACAAGTTTCACAACGCTATATAACGGATCGCTATGCTTGGTTTGGTCTTTATGATGACTTATCAGGTGTTAACGGGTTCGGAAGTGAAAATCAATTATGGCAGAACAGAATGAAAGCGTTTTATGAGCGCGCGAATGCTTGGGCTGTGATCAAAGACAACCTAAATAATGTATCTGGACAAGAGCTTGACGATAATATCATATACTATCATTTAGTGACGGTTGTGAAAGATTATGCAGCACTACTCACTGTAGATTTTTATAACTCCATCCCCTATTCGGAAGCCTTTCGTGGCAAGGACCGTCTGTTTTTTCCAAAATATGATGATCCGAAGGAAATCTATATCAGCGTACTTAATGATTTAAAGAAAATATCAGATGAACTTCCTGCTGCATACGACAAAATGAGCCCTGCTGCTGTTTCAACGTTTAAAAATCAAGATATTGCATTTCGGGGCGACATCAACAAATGGCTTCAGTACATCAATGCTTTGCGCCTTAAATATGCATTAAGAATATCCGGAGTAGACGAAAATACGGCGAAGACACACATTAATGAAACGTTGGCAAAGAACAATCTACCGACAACAGATATGGTCTGGCAAATGCCTTATGATCTAGACCCAAGAAACGGTGGTGAATGGGTTAGAGGATTATTTGAAGGTTGGGCAGGCACATTCATCCCTAATATTATTATAAAAAGGATGAATTATGGCACTTCTGCGTATGAAAAAGGTGTAGATGACCCTAGACTACCTGTAATTGCGTTTCCCACTAAGCACAGTAATTTTGCCGAATCCATCGGAGACTATCGCGGAGTCAGCATGAATGCAGATGCCCAAAAACCAATTTATGATGGTGGGGAGAAATACTACACAGGTGGACCTAACGGGAATATAAGTGACCATTTCAAACAGAATTCAAAATCCCTTTATAATTTTGCCAACATTACCATGAACAAGAAGTTCCCAGTCTATATGATGTCACAAGCAGAAGTAGACTTGATTTTGGCCGAAATTACTTTAAAAAACTTAGGAAATACCGGTCGTACAGCTGATGCACATATTAAAAATGCAATTTCTAACTCTACTAATTTTTGGTATAATAGAAGTGATGAGAGTGACTTCCAAAAAAGTCAACTGATATTACACCCAGTCAAACCAGCCGCGAGTGATGTCACAAAATATTCTGACTTCATCGCAGCTAAATATAATGCTAAAACCAATGTCGATGATAAATTGGAGATTATTATGCAGCAAAAATATATCCATTTAAACATCATGTGCCCTTATGAATTATGGACAGAAGTCAGAAGAACAAGACATCCAAAACTGGAACCAATGACTTTTAATGGAAAAGTAATGAAACCGTTCCCTGAAAGGTTAAGATACCCTACAGCAGAACAACAAAACAACCCAGACAATTATGCGAAAGTCAAATCTGATGACAATTTTACAAACCCAATCTTTTGGGTACCGCAAAATCTAAGAAATGTAAATCCTTATTGGAGCAATTCCAATTTCGAATAACACATAGCTCCATATTTACCAGCATTGAAAGCCTAGACTTGACTCTAGGCTTTCTACTTTTTAAAAGTATTTAAAAAGTTCTTAAAACTTATCCAAAATACTTATCTTTATCTAACAATTATAACCATTTCCTATATTTAGGTCAATTAAACGATGAAAGCGGACATTTTACGATTATTATATTATAATAAGACACAATCCATTGCGGATCTTTCTAAATCTCTTTCAAAAAGTACACCTATAGTCACAAAGACGATTAATGAACTTGTAAAACAGGAACTTATTCTCGATAATGGTCTGGGTGAATCAACAGGCGGTCGACGTGCGTCCCAATATGGGCTCAACAATAGCCTCCCTTATTTTATTATCAGCATAGCAATAGACCAATATTACAGTTCTTTTACAATTTCCAATTTAGCACACACTATCGTTGCACAGCAGAAGGATGTCGCGATCGACCTAAAAGAGCAGGATGCCGGAGAACGGATCCTCCATTCCTTGGAAACTATTCTTCATGAAAGCCAGATCGACAAAAAAAATATCATTGGCGTGGGAATCAGTATGCCCGGATTTGTCAATCCGGAAGAGAAAATAAACGATTCTTATCCCCAAAACTCCTCGCTCCACCATCTATATAAGCAAATTGAAGACAAGTTGCAGGTAGCCACGGTCATTGACAATGATTCACGATGCGTTGCTTGGGCGGAAAAAGAATTTGGTCATGGGGTTGACATTGCACATACATTAGTGATTAACTTAAATTGGGGGGTTGGTCTTGGAATTATCATAAACGGAGAGATCTTTAAAGGCGCAACAGGTTTTGCTGGAGAGTTTAGTCATATCCCATTATCAGATAAAAACACCCTATGCTCATGTGGTAAGAGAGGTTGTCTCGAAGTCGAAGCTTCCTTAAATGCTGCCATACAAAACACCGAATCAGATATCCAAAATGGTGAATATTCGATTTACTCCACTTTTGCTAAAATAAATTCAAATAAAGCGGATACATTGATTGAAGCTGCAAAGTTGGGGGATCAAATCGCGATTAATAATCTCGGAAAAATTGGCTACATGCTCGGAAAAGGTATTTCAACCCTGCTACATATCCTCAACCCGAACAAAATAATCATTAGTGGCCGTGGAGCGGAAGTGGGTGATATCATAGCCCCACAGATTCAGGTCGCCATCAATGAGTTCAGTATTCCCAAAATTGCAAAAATGACAAAAATAGAAATTTCTGAACTTCACAAAGACGCACAACAAATGGGTACAGCGGCCTTAGTAGCCGAACATCTGATCGATAATATTATCCATTAGCCATATAAATATGCTATTTACACATACAGCTATCTTGATTTTCAGCTTCTCCTCTAATACGCTGTTCCGATCGAGTATGGGTAAAAGAATATAAAGGATATTTGGAAGCTATAAAATCAAGCCATTTATAGCTAAAAATACTAGTCAACAACATGATGGATCCATATACAGGCTCCTAAAAAACGCTCCAATTTTGAGAGCGTTTTTTTTATACCCATGCAAACAAAATAAAATTCAACAAACCAAGAAGACTACTTTTTAAAAAAAAATAAAAAGTTATTTCTACTTAACACAAATATAACATATCTTTAGCGCTCACTAAATGGGAAAACACTAACGCATCCCCACATAATATAATGGAATTGAAGGAGAAAATCCTTGTATATCTTTACTATCTAAAGGAGCTGTCTATTGCTGGACTTTCTAAAAGTCTGTCAAAAAGTACTCCTATTGTTACAAAAGCAATTAATGAGCTATTAGAGCAAGATATTATTGTGGACAAAGGCTTGGCTGCTTCGACTGGAGGCAGAAGGGCTGCATTATATGCGTTAAATGATCACGTAGATCACCTCATTATTAGTGTATCCGTAGATCAGTTCTATACATCCATTCATCTGAGCAATCTGAAACAAGAAATCTTGGCCGAAACATCGGATATCAGACTCGACCTAAGAGATGAATCTGCAGGAAATGATATTCTTGAACACATCAAGACGTTTATTAATAAGCACAAATTAAAGAGCAACAAAATTATTGGAATAGGAATCAGTATGCCCGGTTTTGTCAACGCCCATCTTGGCGTCAATGATTCCTTTGCCGACCATAATCCACTTCATCATCTTAAGAATAGCATTGAAAGCAAGCTGAATATACCAACGATAATCGACAATGATTCTCGTTGCGTCGCTTGGGCGGAAAAGGAATTTGGTGCTGGAGTCGACAGTACACATACCTTAGTCATTAATCTGAATTGGGGAGTAGGTTTAGGGATTATCATTAATGGTGAAATTTTTACTGGTGCTACGGGTTTCGCTGGCGAGTTCAGTCATATCCCGCTTTCAAACACCAACAGTCTATGTTCTTGTGGAAAAAGGGGCTGCCTCGAAGTAGAAGCATCTTTAAAATCTGCCATAGAGCAAACAGAGATAGCCATCCAACAAGGAGAATACTCCATCTACAGTACACTCATCAAAACCATGAGCAACAAAAATAACGCACTCATTGAGGCTGCAAAAATAGGCGATCAATTGGTTATTTACCATATCGGAAAGATCGGTTTTATGATCGGAAAAGGGATCTCTACCCTGCTTCACATCCTCAATCCGAATAAAGTTATTATCAGTGGTCGAGGAGCCGAGATCGGAAATATATTAGGTCCACAGATCCAGAATGCTATCAATGAATTTAGTATTCCGAGAATAGCAAAAATGACCGAAATAGAAATTTCGGGACTACACAAAACTGCACAACAAAAAGGGACAACTGCATTGGTTGTCGAACATTATATCAATCGCATTTTAACGAATTAAACTCTTTACTTAATTACCTAAAAAATGAGTCTATTTTACAAAAAAGCAACGGGCCTAGCATTATGCACTATATTTAGTGCTTCCGCCCTCTATGCACAACAAACTATTACAGGTAAAGTATCCGATGACAAGGGACCTGTTTCAGGGGTTACTGTAGCAGTCAAAGGAACTACAAAGGCAACACAAACAAACGCCAGCGGATCTTTTAATATCGATGCCGCTCCAGGAGAAACAATCCGCCTATCAATCGTCGGATACAAAACCCAGGAAATCGTTGTTGGCTCGACTAAAACGATTAATGTTACATTGACCGCAGATGCTTCGACATTAGGAGAAGTCGTTGTGACGGCAATGGGTATAAAAAGAGAAAAGAAAACACTAGGTTATTCTTTTCAAGAGGTTAAATCCGAACAACTTACAGATGCCAAAGAAACCAACGTTGCGAATGCTTTAGTCGGTAAAGTTTCCGGACTTCAGGTGATCAAAGGTTCTGCAGGTCCAGCATCTTCGACTAAGATCACGCTTCGTGGTAACAACTCACTTACAGGAGATAATCAACCATTAATCATCGTCGATGGTGTACCGATGAACAATTTCCTTGGCGGTATGAAAGGAAATGGTGATAAAAATAATGACATGTGGAATCCTGCGACCGATATGGGTGGCGGATTGGGCGATATCAACCCTGACGATATCGAAAGTATGTCAGTTCTTAAAGGCGGTGCAGCATCTGCTCTATATGGATCAAGAGCTGGTAATGGTGCCATCGTTATCACGACCAAATCGGGTAAAGCTCAAAAAGGCGCTGGTATCACGTATTCTTCCACCATTGGTCTTGAAACCATCTTCATGACACCAAAGCTTCAAAATAGCTATGGCCAAGGAAAAGATGGTGTTTACAATCCAATAAGCACGACAAGCTGGGGCGATAAAGCAACTAAAGTATATGACAATATTGGTGCATACTTTAACACAGGTGTTAATCACACACAAAATCTTGCTTTTCAACAACAGCTGGGCGAAACCAATATTTATTCATCTGCAACCTATTTAAATGACCAAAGTAAGATCCCGGGTTCATCGTTGGAAAGAATCAATTTGATGACCAAAGTTACTTCATCATTCGGCCCTGACAAACGCTGGACCACTGATGTCAAGGTGCAGTACATGAATATGAATGCCAAAAATAGACCTATTTCAGGCCAAAACAATTCAAACGTTTATAGCACTTTATTTACCATGCCTCGTTCCATGAATATTCTGGATTTTAAAAATCCATTGAATGCAGTGGGGGATATGGCTTGGTATGGAACAAGTGAGAATAAGACAATGAACCCGTACTGGTTAGAAAAATACCGTTTGAATAATGACATTCGTGACCGTTTTATCATGAATGGAAACATCAAGTACAAATTCAATGATTGGTTAGATGCGGAAGCAAGATTTGGTCGTGATCAGTATACAACTAATTATGAAAACAAAACTTACGGTGGTAGCCCATTAATTACAGGTGGCAGTTATGGGGTTGGTAAAAATACATTCTTTGAAAACAACTTCACTGTAGCATTAAATGCACGTAAAGATAACTTGATTGGAAAATGGGGTGGATCAGCCTCCGTATTCGGACAAATTATGAAAACGAGATCTACTGGAATCGATGCGAGTACAGGAGAACTGCAAGTACCGAATCTGTTCTACATCAATAACAGTAAATCTTTTCCTACAATCGAACAGAGTTTATTGCAAAAGCAGATCAACTCCCTTTACGCAACGGCGGAAATCAATTATGACAACTATTTATTCCTTAATGTGACAGGCAGAAATGACTGGTCTTCTGCCTTAGGTTTAGACAACAGGTCGTTCTTCTATCCATCTGTAAGTGGATCATGGGTAATTTCAGATATGATCAGCAAGACAGGTGGTTCATTGCCAAGCTGGTTATCTTTTGCCAAGTTAAGAGGATCTTACGCTGAAGTTGGTAATGACCTTCCTTCTTTCCAATTATACAATGTTTATAATATCGGAAAGGATCCAAATGGCAATACCACTGCTGGTATGGGTAATACCAAATATAGCCCTAGTATCCTAAGTGAATTGATCAAAACCATCGAATTTGGTTTCGACACGCGATTATTCAACAGCAGATTAGGATTGGATTTCGCCTGGTATAAAACGAATGCGACCAACCAATTGATTGATCTTCCGATGAATCCTTATAGCGGCTATGAATATGAAAAAATCAATGCTGGAAATATTCAGAACTCGGGTTTTGAAATTGTATTGGATGGAAGGATATTGACCAATAAAGATCAATTAACATGGAATTCCAGCCTAAACTTTTCAAGAAACAGAAATAAGATCATCAGTCTTGCCGATGGAGTGGACATGTACCCATTAGGATCTTATGACAATGTTTCTATCAGAGCACTTGAAGGCGGGTTGTATGGTGATATTTATGGCACTAAATTTCTAAGAGTTGAAGATCCGAATAGTGAATTTAATGGGCAATTGATCTTAAATGGCAGCGGATTGCCACAAGCCGCAAGTGGCCTTCACAAACTTGGGAACCAAGCCCCTAAAGCACTAGTAGGCTGGAATAATAATTTTGCTTACAAAAACTTTGGATTAAGCTTCCAAGTAGACGGAAGATTTGGTGGAGAGTTCTTCTCAGGAACAAATCTCAATCTACAGGCTAATGGTAATGCGGAGATTACAGCACCAAACGGTGAGCGTAACCCATTTGTCGTGGATGGTGTGATTGCATCTAATGGATCATATACAAAAAACACCACACAAACGACCCAACAATTATATTGGACTCAAGTAACCTCAACATCAGGAAACTATGGTATTACGGAGCAAAATGTGTATGATGCGACGAATATCCGTTTGAGAAATGTGACATTGAGCTATAATTTCCCAAAAAGCATACTTGGTAACAGTATTGTCCAACGTGCTAAAGTCAGCTTGACCGGAAATAATCTTTGGATGATTAAAAGTTATGCAAATGGTGTAGATCCAGAATCTGTTTTCGCAATCAACTCCAATGCTACAGGCTTTGAGAACTTTTCTACACCTACATCCAGATCATTCTTTCTTAATGTCACTTTAGGTTTCTAATCAATTAAAAACGATAAATCATGAAAAATATCATATCAAAAATAGGTTTTGCTTTACTTTTGGGGGGAGTTATCAGCTCATGCTCTAAATTTGAAGAGATGAACGTCAATCCGTATAAGGCGAATGACGACCAAGTCAAAATCGAATTCTTTTTTAATAACGCACTTACTGGCGCGCAACAAGACCCTAATATCGCTGAACGTATCTTTGTTCTCGACTGGAAAACTACCGGAAGACAACATATGACCAATGGTTTAGCAACTGGAACAGTAAATGATGATTGGTCCAAAGAATATTATAGATATTCAGCTGAATGGATCAAAAATGCTACCAAAGGAATTGAGGTTGCAACCAATGAAATCAATGCTGGATCCGCAAAAGATTATACCAATAATCTGTTGCAGATCTCCCGTATCTGGAGAGCATACTTGATCAGTGAGGTAACAGATAATTTTGGCCCTACCCCGATTGCGTTCGCAGAAGGAGTCAATCCAAAATATAGTTCAGTCAAAGATGTTTACTATTACCTTTTCGAAGAACTTAAAGACGCAACTTCCAAAATAAAACCCGGAATTAAGGTTCCTGATGATGTTGTCAAGTTTGACCGTGCTTATGGGTTTAACGATGAGAAGTGGATCAAATACGCTAATTCAATGCGTATGCGTTTAGCGATGCGCCTATCTGAGATCGATGCCAACAAAGCAAAATCAGAATTCGAGGCTGCTGTGGCTACCAATAAATACATCAGCAATACAGCAGATAATTTTACTGTTGCGGAGAAAGATGGCTGGGATCCTTTGACAGGTGTCATGAGCCGTAGTTGGAACTATCAGGCCCTTTCGGCGACATTAAATAATCTCTATCTTGGATTAGGTGGAATTCAAACTGAAAAGCAAGTTGCTCAAGATCTGAAGTCTTCAATTAAAGCCGAAAACTATATTGGCAAGCGTTACAGTAATCATTTCACGAGTAAGACTAATGACCCTTCTGCGGGTTACTGGTTGGATGGTCTACCAAATAAAATAGATCCACGTGCGTTAAAAGCATTTTTTATCCCCGGAGATTTTAACAATAGCAATTTCTTCGATAACGGCGACGATTCTAAAAAAACGGTAGACACCTTAGTGAATGGCAATACCAAAATTGCTGTAAACACAAAATATACCTGGAATGCCTTCTCATTAGGCGACTGGGCGGCCAAAGGTACAAATAACCGGCTGAGAAGTACATTAGTCGGTAAAGTTCCGGCAATTGCCGTTCAATTTAGAAGAAGCGCAAATAGCCGTATTTTCTTTGCGAACTGGGAAAGTTATTTCTTGTTGGCCGAAGCATCGCTAAAAGGATGGATAACAGGAACAACAGCACAGGCAGCTTATGAAAATGGTGTAAGAGCTAATTTTGATTATTGGGGAGTAGGTCAGTTTGCTTCGGAATACCTAAGCTCTACGGATTATAACAGAGTGGGCACATCCGTTAGTTTCACACATATTGCGGAACCAGGCGATGCACATACCATGGATTATATTGATGGCTATACGAATGCTGCTGGGACAGTAAGCATTAAGTACCCGGTCAATTCTCTTTACAAAAATGGTACAGTACGTAATGACTTATTGACGAAGATTATTACCCAAAAATTCATTGCCAATTTACCTTGGTTACCATTAGAGTCCTGGAATGACCAAAGAAGATTGGGTTTACCATTCTATGAAAATCCTGCAATTGAAAATGCTTTACCGAACTTACCTGATCTTACATCAGCAAACTTTATGACAAGCAGCATCAAATTCTTTCCGCAACGATTAGCATTCCCATCTTCCTTTAGGGATACTGATCCTGCTGAATACCAAAATGCGGTATCGCTATTGGGTGGAGTGGATAAAGTGTTGACACCACTTTGGTGGGCAAAACAGAAATAAGTTTTTCACTCAATGAATTATAATTAAGCCGGCTCATAGCCGGCTTTTTTTGTATAACCATATATAACTAAATCTTGTTTGTTACAATACATCCTATTTGTATCCGCATAAAATAACAAAGAATAGCATTTTTATTCACTAATAGCCTTAAGTTCAAAATTCTTTTTAAAAAATTTAAAAAGAATTTTGAACTTAACATAAAAAGCACATATCTTTAACTTATAAAGCTTATACAAAGCTGGTATATCCGGTATTTATAAGCAACTATGAAAACCAGATTGATACTAAACACATGATAATCAATCATTAATAAGCTTAAAGAATAAACACAATACCACGAATACAATTGAACTAGATATGATCATCGAGATTTTAAGAATGTTGTATTACAAACCGATGCAACCGATTGCAGACATTGCAAATTCATTGTCCCGAAGCATTCCATCTGTTACCAAACAGATTAATGATCTCATGACTAAAAATGTCATCGTAGAGAAAGGTTATGCTGCATCTACTGGGGGAAGAAAAGCCATACAATATATGCTTAATGAAGATTTAACGCAAAGCATTATCAGCATTACCATCGACCAATTTTACACTTCCATATCTTTAACAAACCTGAAAGCCGAAATAATTTCTTCAAAAAACAACATTCCGATTGACCTTGGAGACAGAAATGCCACAGACGCAATAATAGAAGCCATAAACAATTTCATTAGCACGGGCAATATAGATCTAAATCAGGTTATCGGTATCGGAATCAGTATGCCCGGCTTCGTAAATACTGACACAGGACTAAATGAATCTTATAATGAAGATTCGTGTTTATACAATATCCGTGAGTGTGTAGAAAAAGAATTTCATCTTCCGACTATTATTGACAATGATTCGCGTTGTATTGCTTGGGCTGAAAAGAAATTTGGTGAAGCACAGGATTCATCTCATTCATTAGTGATCAATCTAAATTGGGGTGTAGGCTTAGGTATTTTAATCAATGATGACATATTCAAAGGTACATCGGGCTATGCCGGAGAATTTAGCCATATTCCACTTTCTGAAACACTGACATTATGCTCGTGTGGAAAAAGAGGCTGTTTGGAAGTCGAAGCATCCATTAGCGCAGCTATTCGGAATACCGAAAGAGATATTAAAAATGGAGAATATTCTATTTATGAAAAACTTGTCAATGAGCATGTCAATAAAATTGAGGCTTTAATAGAAGCAGTGCAAATCGGTGACCAAGTAGCCATCAATAATATTGGAAAAATAGGTTACATGCTTGGCAAAGGAATTTCAACATTAATACACATTCTTAATCCAAACAAAATTATCATCAGTGGTAGAGGAGCAGAAATCGGGCATATTCTAGTTCCTCATATTCAGGTTGCGATCAATGAGTATAGTATTCCCAAGATTTCAAAAAAGACAACACTTAGCATCTCCACTTTACACAAAAAAGCACAACAAATGGGGACAATAGCTTTAGTAGTAGAAAAATACATTACCAACATAATTAACTAACGTTTTTAAACAAACACCTAAAACATGAGTCTATTTTACAAAAAAACTGCAGGATTGGCGTTATGTACACTCTTTAGTGCAACATCGCTCTACGCGCAGCAAAGCATTTCTGGAATAGTTTCAGATGCTAATGGACCTATCTCTGGTGCTACTGTTTCTGTAAAGGGAACAACTAGAGGTACACAAACAGGAACCAACGGATCATTTACAATTCAAGCTTCTCAAGGCGAAACGTTACGCGTATCCATTGTTGGATACAAATCTCAGGAGATTGTCGTTGGATCATCCAAAACAATCAATATTAAATTAACTGAAGATGCTTCCAACTTAGAGGAAGTAGTTGTTACAGCGATGGGGATCAAACGGGCACCAAAAGAACTGGGATATGCAATGAGTACTGTAGATTCCAAAGAATTAACAAAAACCGGATCACCAAACTTCGCTGGAGCATTATATGGTAAAGCCCCAGGTGTACGTATCTCAGCAGCTCCCGGTGGCGCCACTTCAGGAATTAACATTAATATTCGTGGTACAAATTCCATTACTGGAAATTCCCAACCTTTAGTCATCATTGACGGGGTACCAATGAGACAAACTTCTTTCAACAACTCGGATTACTGGGGAGATCAACGTGCTCGAGGTAATGGACTGGAAGATCTCAACCCTGAAGACATCGAAAACATCAGTATTCTAAAAGGTGCTTCCGCTGCAGCGCTATATGGATCGGAAGCAATGAATGGTGTTGTTTTGGTGACGACTAAATCTGGAAAAGCAGGAAAAGGGTTTACACTCGATTTTAATGCGACTTACACGCATGACCAAATTGCGTATTTACCAAGATTTCAAGACGTCAGGGGGCCTGGATACTCTAAGGCATATCAAGATGACAAACAATCGGACGATATGTTTCAATATTATGGTAGTGCACAAACTATCAATGGCGTCAATAGAGGCGTCATGAATACTAGTGTGAATTTCGGGCCTCTATTTGATGGAAAAGATATTATTTCCTGGGATGGAAAGGTTCGGCCATACTCCGCCCAAAATGCCTATAATAAATTTTTCAACAATCCAAATAATAGCATTTTCAACTTAGCACTGGGCAATACAACAGAAAATTCCAATATTCGTTTCTCGCTTACTCGGCAAGATAATCAGATGACCGCATTAGAATCTTATAACAAGAAAAATATCGCGAATCTGAACGCTAGCTTTACGCTTTGGAAAAATTTCAAGAATGATGTTGTTGTCAACTTTGTCAATCAACGCACCCATAACAGACCATTTTTAACGGATCGTTTGATTAACAACTTTGGGGGTATGATTTCTACATTTGATAATCCTGAATGGTACTACGATAAATATCAAACGAGTTTAGGTTATAAATATGTAATTGATGCCCCAGATGCCCAAAGTCTAACTCCAGGAGAAAATATACGATACAATGGTTACCGTGGTGATGTTTTAGAGTATGCGTGGAATTCTAAAGCAAAACAATATGATGAATATTCAAACCGTTTGATTGGGTCGTATACAGCCACTTGGAGTGTGACGAATGATTTATCATTACGTGCACGTGTTTCAGCGGATGTCACCGCTCTAAAGACAGAAGACAAACAACCCAACGAAAAGCCGCTATTATTTGGTAACTCTGGGTTTTTCTCCTTGGGAAATCAAAATGCAAACATCTATTATACCGATTTATTGGCTACTTATAATAAACAGTTAAATAAAGACATTAAAATCGGAGTTGTTGGAGGATACACGGCAACTAGATCTGAAGATGTATATGTACAAAACCAAACTGATGGTGGATTAACTGTAAGAAATTGGTTTGACGTAAATGCAACATTAAATCAGGCTACGAGAAGCGACAGATATAATTATAGAAACCGTATGTTAAGAGACGCTCTCTTTGGGACCTTAAATTTCAATTTGAAAGAATTCTGGAATGTTGAAGGTACATTACGTCGTGAACGAATTTCGACCATGCGCCCAGACAACAATGTGCTTTATTATCCATCCGTAAATTCAAGTTTGATTCTGTCCGATGCTTTCCATTTACCAGAATTTTTTAACTATGCCAAATTACGAGGTTCATGGGGTATTGTTGGTAATTATCCGGACATCTATAAAAGTGCCCTGGCATATACACAAAAAACTTTAGGAACGCAAACAAATGGCGGTGCTTCTGTTATATATACAACAGTACCTACCACTGAATTTGGCAATGAAACTATCAAACCAGAGACTAAAAACGAGGTTGAATTTGGTTTGGAAACTAAAATGTTAAACGGGCGATTGGGACTAGATATCACTTATTACAATGGATTGATTAAAGATCAGATCTTAAACTATACTTTGCCAATTAGCTCCGGATCAAATTCAATCCTAGCGAACGTAGGTACTTTACGCAATACGGGATGGGAATTCGCGATTAACGGTACACCAATTCAAAAAGAAAATTTCAGATGGTCTACAACATTGAACTTTTCAATGAATAAAAATATGGTCAAGGAATTACCAGGCAATACCGGCACCTTATTGTTAAGAGATTATGATGGAAACGCAGCACAATTAGTCGCTAATGTAGGTCAGCCCATGGGAGACATCATGGTAAGACCGATTAAATTAGATGACAATGGAAATAAGGTTGTATCCGCAAATGGCTTGTATGAGATCGATGGAAATCGGTGGATAAAAGCAGGAAATGCAATGCCAAAAGCAGTTGGAGGTTTTATCAACAACTTCAATTATAAAAACTTCAACTTAGATATTTTAATGGATTTTAGACTCGGTGGAAGTGTTATGCCTACAGGTATAAATTGGATGACGAGTAGAGGGTTAACAGAGGAAAGTTTAAATAATATGGATGCAGCCCATGGAGGACTAAGCTACTATCAAACGAAAGATGCAAGTGGAAATATCATTGGTGTAGCGACAAACGGCAATACTGGTCCAAATGGGGAAACAGTCTATCACGATGGTATGCTTATGGATGGCAAACTCTCAGATGGAACAAATAATACAAACATTATTTCGCAGGCTACCTATTATAACAGCACCTATAATTGGGGCGGGCCACAATATTCCCAATCAAGGTATGAGCTCTATGTGCAAAAAAATAATTATATAAAAATGCGTGAAATATCACTGGGCTATCGTTTACCTGCTTCAGTCGCTGCTAAATTAAAGGCTAAGAATTTACAAATATCTGCATTTGGCCGCAACTTATTCTTTGTATACAGGTCAATTAAAGATATAGATCCGGAACAAATGACAGGTGGTTCTAACTGGATTAATAATGTTTCAAATGCAGGGACATCACCCGCTACAAGAACCTATGGTTTAATGCTACGTGCTAGCTTCTAAATTTTACGAAAATGAAAAAACAAATTTTTATTTTGGGGCTACTTGCAGCTTCCATATCGACGATAACATCTTGTAAAAAAGATTCTTTTGGTGATTTTTATAAAAACCCTGGTAAAGTGTCAGAATCAACGCCAGAAAAGCAATTTACAGGCATGATTTATGACTTTCGAGCATTAATTATCCCAACTTATGGAAATTATTTCATCACATTACGTCCAACAATCAATCTATACATCCAAAATCTTGGATCTGTAAATCAGGCCAATCAATTAATCCCCGGTTCTGCAGCCGTAGAAGAAAGATGGAACAAATATTATGCTGGTCTAGCACAATACAAGGAATTTGTTCGTTTGTATGACGCACTAAGCGCCGAGGATAAAATTCAGAAAAGGGCAATGGCTTTGGCCGCGAAAGTTTTGTTTTATGACCAAACACAACAAATGGTAGACTTAGTAGGTGATATTCCTTGGACAGAAGCGGGTAAATTAATGGGAAACGGGGGGGATTATACAATATCTTATCCAAAGTATGACAAAGCAGAGGATATTTATACCACCATGTTAGATGATTTAAAAGCAATAAGTACCGAACTAAAGTCTACTACCGTTCCACAAACTTTTGCTGCCACCTTCAAAACACAGGATTTAATTAACAATGGAGATATTACTTTATGGACAAAATATTGTAATTCACTCCGTTTAAGAATGTTAACCCGCGTTTCTGGAACTTCTCAATTTTCTGCGAGAGCGACCACGGAACTTGCTCAGATTGTAGAAGATCCAACGAACTATCCTCTTATTTTAACAAACAGTGAAAACGCCCAAATTGATATTTTTAATATAAGTTCAGATATTAAATCCGAAGACATCAAAGGTGCTTTTGAAACAGATGGTTGGTATTCAAACATAGCCAGTAAATATATGATTGATGAAATGAATAAAATCAACGACCCCCGTCGCCAGTTATTATTTGAAACTGGTTCAACTGCAAATAAAGCCTATATTGGTCTTGATCAGAGCGCCTCATCAGCTGACCAAAACATCTTGGTCAGGGGAACAACATTAAGCTTCTTACATCGTAACACGATTTCGCGAAACAAATTTCTTCCTGGTCTATTGGTAACCGCATCTGAAGTAAACTTATTATTAGCTGAATACTATAATAAACACAACAATAATACAAAAGCGAAATCTGTATTTGAAATAGCATTGAAAGAATCGGTAGACCTCTATACGAAGATTAGTCAGAAAAGTGATGATGCTACTATTGCTAAAGCCACTGTCCCTACAACGACTCAAATTAATGATTTTGTGACAGCTGTCAACTGGGATAATGCGAGTAATAAAATGCAATTGATCGCCACACAAAAATGGTTACATTTCAACTTGTTCCAGGCTGTGGAAAACTGGTCAGAACAACGACGTTTAGATTACCCCAAATTTACGATCCCAACATTTTCTTCTGATAGACAAAAAACTGTCCCCGTCAGATTAACGCTACCTCAAACAGAGGCTACTTACAACACAAAAAATTACGATGAAGTAAAAAGTAAAGACACACCGGACACCAAAATTTTCTGGGACGTCAATTAATAGACACTACATCTACCAAATAGAAAGCCACTCTCGGGTGGCTTTCTTATTATCATTTTCATTATATTTATACATGCAAAAACTGACAACCATTATATCAACCGCACTACTGGCAACAACCGCTACATTGACTTTTGGGCAAGCACACAATGTATCGGGTGGCTACCAAAAACCGACAGATCCCTTAGTGATCGAAAACCTCGAACAATGGCAGGACATGAAATTCGGTCTTTTCATGCACTGGGGAACCTACAGTCAATGGGGAATTGTTGAGAGCTGGAGTATCTGCCCCGAAGATGAGGGCTGGACACAACGCAAACCAGAGCATGGCAAAACCTATTTTGAATACCTCAAGAATTACGAAAATCTGCAGACAACATTCAACCCGACGGATTTCAATCCTCAAAAATGGGCCGACGCAGCAAAAGCAGCCGGAATGAAATATGTGGTCTTTACAACCAAACACCACGATGGTTTTGCGATGTTCGACACCAAAGAATCGGATTATAAGATCACTTCCACCAAAACACCTTTCTCCTCCAACCCAAAAGCAAATGTGACCAAAGAAATCTTTAATACATTTCGCAACGACGGTTTCAAAATCGGAGCTTATTTCTCCAAACCGGATTGGCACTCTGAATATTATTGGTGGCCCTATTTTCCACCTAAAGACAGAAATGTAAATTATGATCCGAAAAAATATCCTGAACGTTGGCAGAAATTTAAAGATTTCACCTACAACCAGATCAATGAACTAACGTCGGAATATGGTAAAGTGGATATTCTATGGTTGGATGGTGGACAAGTACGTCCCTTAGAAACTGTAGACAAGTCAGTAGACTGGCAACAGACAATCAAGGTGGATCAAAATATTGACATGGATCGTATCGGTGGTATGGCCCGAAAAAATCAACCAGGCCTCATCGTGGTAGACCGTACTGTTCCCGGAAACTGGGAAAATTATGTAACACCCGAACAGGCTATCCCTGAGCATCCATTGGATATTCCATGGGAAAGCTGCATCACTATGGGAGACTCCTTTAGCTATGTTCCCAATGACAATTACAAGCCGACAAAGAAAATCGTCGAAACGCTTGTCAAGATTATTTCCCGTGGTGGTAACTATTTGCTGAACATCGCCCCCGGCCCTAAAGGTGATTATGACCAAGCAGCATATGATCGTCTAAATGAATTATCAGCTTGGATGAAAATCAATCAAAGCGCCGTATATGCAACACGTACCGTTGCCCCTTATCATCAAGGTGATTACTATTACACCAAAAGTAAGGACAGCAAGATCGTCAATGTATTTCACCTTTCAGCGGGCGACGCTTATCAACAACCTAATGAATATGTCTTTGAGGTTCCAGCGGATTTTAAAGTGAAAAAAATCACAATTTTGGGCCACAAAGGTCGCTTGGATTGGTCACAACGTGACAACCAGATCACCCTGAGAAGTCCGGGCACCAGATTCAATTATGCTACCGCGATTCAATTGCAAAGCAAATAATAAAAAAGCAGCTGAATTACATCAGCTGCTTTTTTATTATCCGATAACGATGATCGACTTCAGGTATTTTCAAAGGTTTTCATTTGACTACTGAAAACCAGCAAATATAAATCGTCCCCATTTTCGTCCTCAATTAATACCCGAATAACTAAAAACACTAGCTATAAAAAAACAACACTGTTGAACTTAGCAGCACATACTAACAGAATGAAACAAATAACCTTATTTTTAGCATTAATACTCCTAACATTTTATTCATGTAAAAGCTATAAGCCGCAGATAATGTCGTCCCAGCAGATCTTCCAAGAGGGACAGGCCAGTTTCAAACAATGCCATGCCTCAACCATACAATCCATCGGTAAAGACAGCCTCCTGGCCTGCTGGTTTGGCGGTACACATGAATCCAATCCCGATGTGGTAATATGGAGTTCTCATTATAAAAATGGCAAATGGCAATCCCCAGTCCAAATCGCAGATGGGATTCTTGCAGACAAGCGTTATCCGACCTGGAACCCTGTACTCTATCAACAGCCAAAGAACGATACCCTCTATTTGTTTTATAAAATTGGGCCCAACCCACGCGAGTGGAAAGGCTACGTCAAATATTCCATAGACAAAGGTCATCACTGGTCTGCAGCACAGGCATTACCCGATGGTATTTTGGGACCAATCAAAAACAAACCATTTACATTATCTAATGGGGGTATACTATCTCCTTCCAGTACTGAATCAAAAGACGAAATCTGGAAAGCACATATAGAAATCAGTCACGACCACGGTAAAACCTGGTCTATTCATACAATTCGGCCTGACACAAGTATTCAAGTCATTCAGCCCAGTATTGTTCCACACAAAGATGGCCGCCTCCAGGTACTTTGTCGCAGTAAAGAAAATAAAGTAATGAGTGCTTTTTCCTCTGACCAAGGCAACAGCTGGGGACCTTGGAAGGCAACCAACCTGCTCAACCCCAACTCGGCTACTGATGCCATCCGATTGAAAAATGGACTATTTATGATCGTTTACAATCCAGCAATCGCTGGAAATGAATGGTGGGAAGGGCGAACAAAACTCCATGTCGCAACATCCCATGATGGTCTTCACTGGCATGATACACTAACCTTGGAAGATGGGGTCAAAGGAGACGAATATTCTTATCCGACCATTATACAGGATAAAAGTGGTCTAATACATATCACCTATACCTGGAATAGAAAGAGTATCAAACACATTGTCCTCAAATAACGTAAACACAAAATCCCCTCATGAAAATGGGGGGATTTCTTCTTTTCGTAAGACCTTTTAGACGGTCTCTAATCTTTCCAATTAACTGTTTAATAATCCTTCTTTAGCTCCATCTCCCCTTTCAATCGGATATCATCGGATGATGTACCAACCAGCAACCTGAATTTCCCTTTTTCTGTTTTCCATGCATGAGTTGCATTCCACAGTTTGAGGTCTTCTTTGTTCAAGTGGAAAGTGTACTTCTCTTTCTTTCCTGCTGCAATAGCTTTGCGTTCAAATTGTTTTAACTGCATAATGGGTGTTACTACCGAACTAACTTCATCGACAACATATAACTGTGCCACCTCATCGCCGGTCACACTACCCTTATTTTCGACATCAAAGGATACTGTACAGACAAAATCATCCGCCCCTTCGGTCAGTCCCATCTGTAGGTTGCTGTATTCAAACTTACTGTAACTTAATCCGTAGCCAAAAGCATATAGAGGTTTCGCGGACATCTCCACATAATCGTGATGTTTAGGTTTCGTATGATTATAATGTACCGGAAGTTGACCCACAGAGCGCGGCACGGAAATCGGTAACCGGCCAGCGGGATTATAATCGCCAAACAAGACATCGGCAATGGCCAATCCGCCCTCCTGTCCTGGATACCAGGCATTCATAATTGCAGGAATATGTTCTGCTGCCCAATTTAGATTAAGCGGTCTTCCCATAATCGTCACCAGCACCACAGGTTTTCCTGTTGCCTGGATCGCTTTCATAAGTTTTAATTGATCGCCCATCATATCCAACGAAACGCGGTCAAATCCTTCACCGCTTTCCATATCACTGACTGTATTGGGATCTACATTCGCCGCTCCCGTTGCCTGGTAGGAAGTTTTGAAATCCCGTGCACTGGAACCGCCGAGAATCAAAACCACCGCATCGGCTTGCTGTGCTGCTGCCACCGCAGCCGCAATATCAGATTTCGTCGTGTCACGGATAGCGCAACCTTTTACATAATCAACTTGCGTTTCTTTGCCTACCGCTGCGCGGATACCTGTCAATACAGTTTGAACCTTGCCATCAGCCTGTGGAGCCGTATAGTCACCCAATTGATTGTATGCATTGTCGGCATTCGGTCCGATGACCGCGATGCGTTTCAACGATTTGCTCAATGGTAGGGTATTTTGTTCGTTTTTCAGCAAGATGATGGATTCCCGGGCAACCTGTCGCGCAACAGATTTATTCTGCGCTGTGGCAACTTTTTGAACAACGAGTTTCTCATCCACATAAGGTCGGTCAAATAGACCAAGATTGAACTTCATCCGCAATACGCGGGCTACTGCGGTATCCAATACAGCGGGCTCCACCTGGCCCTGTTGCACAGCTTTCAAAAGATTTGGACCATATCCCGATCCGCTCAGGTCAACATCCAATCCCGCATGTATACTTTGTGAAGCAGCTTCCTCCGCTGTAGCGGCTGTAGCATGCCCCCCATTAAGGCCAGAGATACTCAATAAATCTGACACCACAAATCCAGTAAAACCCCAATCTTTACGGAGAACATCCTTTAACAACCAGGGATTTGCGGAGCATGGAATTCCATCAATGCTATTATAAGCAGTCATAACCGAGCCTGCGCCAGATTTAACGGCCTTTTCGAAAGGTGGTAAAAAATAGTGTCTTAAGCTCCGTTCACCAAATGATACCGATTCACCGTTGTGCCCACCATCTGGTGCAGCATAAGCGACAAAGTGTTTTAATGTACCTATGATTTTATCCTGTTGTCCAAGTTTCTCACCCTGAAAACCACGGATCATCGCAGTTCCCATCTTGCCCGTTAAATAAGGATCTTCGCCATAAGTTTCCTCCGTCCGCGACCAGCGTGGGTCTCGTGCAAGATCCAGAACCGGTCCATAGCCATTTTTTCCACCCACAGCGTAGGTTTCCAGCGCTATTGTTGATGCCATGCGTTGAATCAGCGTCGGATTCCAGGTACTCGCTTGCCCTATTGCCGTCGGAAATACCGTAGCACCAATAGCCATATGTCCATGTGGAGCCTCTTCCGACAGCAGCAATGGGATTCCCAAACGGGTACTATCCAGCATATACCGCTGAATGGCGTTGGTCGCACGTGCAGCCTCAATCGGATTAAGACCATTCAGGAGTGTTTTTTGCGTCCAGGGATCGGCACGCAGTGTTGCCCACAACAACCCGATGTGCTGCTCTTTGACTGCTTTCTTTAATTTGTCGCTCACCCCTACATGCTTCCCCTTCTTCTCATACATTTCCCATCCAAGCAATTTGCTCAGCTGTCCCACCTTCTCCTCTACGGTCATTCGTCCCAAAAGATCATTAACACGCTGTTCGGTAGGGAGACGACTATCCTTATAAGGCAATTGTTGCGCCTGGAGCTGTGGATAAAGCAATGTTGACATCGCTGTCAAAAGTAGTATTCGGAGTTTCATGTAGTTTAAAATTATCGGAGTTATGCAACCGGTTTCCAAAAGACTAAAATAAGGATTTAAAGATAATAATCAAGATAATTTTTCTGTTATAGAAATTTCAGTATTTAGAGTCAATAGAACTAATCTACTGCTAGATTTACGCAGTAATTAACGATAATTTTCAATATGAATATTTAATATTATGGTGATTATGGTTAAGAAATCAGTGGCACACATGTAGAAATTATAAGGCTGCTTCTGATGGAGCAAATTCAGCAATGCATTAAAAAGGTTACTAACGGTTCTTATACAAGTACGATCCATCGCCTGTAAAAAGAGATTGTCTATAGCCTAAATAAAAAAGACGGCAAGCCGTCTTTCCATTCATGTGTTATAGGAATGCTACTTATTTTTTTCTTTAATTTTTCCCTTAAAATAATATGCCCTGGAAATAACAAAAGCAAGGGGATTGTTATTTCGATAGGTTAAGACCAAATAATCTCCGTCCACAAGGACACCATAGCTCTCGTACTGATCGCTATCAGCAAACTTAATGCTCTTTTTCTCTTTGTCATAGGTAAAAGACCGTTCAGACTTTCCATCTAAAATAAACTGTTCAAAAGTTCCTTTATCAACCTCACAAAGCTCTTTTCCGCGCTCTAGTTTTAATTTTTGAAAATCACTGCCAAAAGAGAAAGAATAAATATTATCCTTTTCACAATCTTCCGGTTTATAATGAGACTGCTCATCTTTAGTATCACTGGTAGAAAATGTCGGAGTCCAATCATAAGCTTCCAATTGTTTTTTCACATCTTCCGGCGCGATTTTTTCCGGACTGATGGTATCCTTACTGCAACTGCAAAACAAAATCAATACTAGAATTCCCTTAAATAATTTATTCATCCTGGTTCTCATTTAGTTATAATTTTATAACGTTTCAGTGTCGAATTTCGCTACAAGATGAGAACATTTTCTAACCAAAGAGATAAAAGATTCGAACTATTCTTGAGAACGACTGACTTCCGAATGCGCGGCAATTGCTTCGGTCCAAAGATTAGGACAATCTGTTTGTACAATGCGCACATAAGGGTATTTTTCCAAAAAGGACTGACAGATTTTTGCACCTTCTCGACTCGCTTTTTCATCATCATCGACCAGAGTATAAAAAATGTTAATAACAATGTTAATTGATTGAATATAAGAATCATTTTTGTTAATAACATTCCAGCCATTTGAAGTTTTTGAGGAGGAAAAGAAACAGTTAAAAAAAATTATACTAATCACTAAGGGTAAAGTGAAAGTTAACTGTCATAGAGATAAAGCTTAATCAATATGAAACTAACATCAATCTTAATAATTGCGCTGGCGACTCAGGCCACGCAATCACTTGCCCAGGCACAAGATTCGACGAAGACAAACCGACGGGTCGTGACCGAGACTGTCAAAGGTACTGTCCTGGACAAAAATACAAGACTTCCAATTGTTGGTGCTACTATTGTACTGTCCTCCAATGGCAATACAAAATCTGTGAGTACAGATCAGCAAGGCATATTTAGGTTGCTGCAAGTTCCTGTAGGGCGCCAAGTCCTGCAAATACGCATGGCAGGCTACCGACAGGAAGAATTATCAGAATTGCTCATTACATCCGGGCGTGAGAATATACTTAACATTGAAATGGAACCGCAGGCAAACACGCTGAACGAAGCTGTCGTCTACGCCAATACGGGAAAGCAACCTTTAAATCAAATGGCAATGACCAGTGGTCGCTCATTTTCACCAGAGGAGACCAATCGGTATGCTGGGGCTTTCTTTGACCCCGCAAGAATGGCACAGAGCTTTCCCGGAGTCGTCGCTGGTGGTGACGATAATGAGATTATTGTGCGCGGAAATTCACCTAAAAGCTTACAGTGGCGATTGGAAGGGATTGAAATTGTAAATCCCAACCACTTTGGTGCCGAGGGAGCCGCTGGTGGGGGGATAAGCATGCTTAATACCATGGTTTTGGGAAAATCTGATTTCTATACAGGTGGACTGGCCGCTGAATACAACAACGCCATATCGGGGGTGTTTGACCTTAGATTTAGAAGGGGAAATACCGATAAACGCGAATACACATTCAATGTCGGCGTGTTGGGGGTAGGTGCAACTTTAGAAGGTCCTTTCAAAAAAGGAAGCGATGCATCGTATTTAATCAGCTACCGGTACTCCTCATTGAGTCTATTGGAAAAAGTAGGTGTAAAAGTCTCGGATACCGGTATCCCAAAATATCAGGACCTCTCCTTCAATTTTGTATTTCCAACCAAAAAGGCCGGAACATTTTCATTGTTTGGGATAGGCGGTCTGGGAACAGTCAAAGAAACTGCTAAACGCAATTTTCAGGAATGGGAGGAACGCACAGATGCACAGGACATGAACCTGGGATTTAACGCCGGAAGTGCTGGACTAAAACATCAATATATCGCCAATGATAGGCTGTATTTCATCAATATTATTTCGGCATCAATCAGCCGCAATTCCAATAAAACAGATACCCTGACACAGGATTATGTAACTAGCCTATATCACAAAGATAAATTTACAAATACCGCAATCCGTTATGCTGGAAGCCTCAATTATAGAGCGAGCATCAAAAACACGATCCGTGCGGGTATCAATGCCAGCCTGCTTCGCTATGATCTCTATGCGCTAACCTACGATACCGAACTCGCGGCATTAAAAGAACGGATCAATGAAAATGGAAGTACCAGTACCTATGACGCCTTTGCACAACTCAAAACTGAACTATCCGACCGTCTGACATTAAATACGGGTGTACATGCCAACTATTTTGCCTTAAGTAAAAGCTGGACTGCAGAACCCCGATTGGGCTTAAACTGGAAGGTCGCAGCAGACCAGACGATATCCTTTGGTACCGGGCTTTACAATCGTTTAGAACCACTCAGTTATTATTTTGCCAAGAGCGGAACCGGACAAAATACAACAGACAATACCGCACTATCTCCTACCAAGTCTGCTCAGGCTGTTGTTGGGTATGAAAAGAATCTAAGCCGGACACTCCGGGTTAAGACCGAAGTCTATTATCAACATCTATATAATGTCCCGGTTTCTTCAGATCCAGCAATGAATTTCTCCCTACTCAACGTATCAGATATTTCAGCTATTGGTACATCAACCTATCGTCAACTGGTCAATAAAGGTACAGGCAGAAATTATGGTATTGAGTTAACGGTTGAAAAATCACTCAGCAAAGGCTATTATTTTATGGCCACCACTTCGGTATTTGATTCCAAATTCAAAGCACTCAATGGTAAAGAATACAATACAACATTCAATACACGCTATGTTGGTAATCTATTATTGGGAAAAGAATGGACAGTAGGAAAGAATAAAAACAACCTATTTGGTATGAATGCAAAACTGATCTATGCCGGCGGGAGAAAATACTCACCGGTTCTGGAAGATGAATCCTTGCGTTTAGATGAGGAAATCATCGATCAAAGCCGGATTAATACGTTAACTGCCGATCCTTATATTCGACTTGATTTTTCATCGACCTATCGAATAAATCGTAAAAAAGTGAGTCATCTCCTTATTCTGGATATTCAAAACATCCTCAATAGAGAGAATACTGTCGGGATGCATTACAATTTCAGCAAACGTATTATCGAGCCGCAAAAATGGACTGGTATCATACCGACCATTAACTATAGGATCGAATTCTAAACGCTACATATAATAGACTCGAATAGACTTACGATATAAAAAGATTGATTCTTAAAATCATTTTAGGAATCAATCTTTTTAAATACAGGCTTATAGCTATAATAAAAAAATAGTTTCTAAAACTTGTAACCCAAAGAAATTCCTAATGAACGATTTCTTAGTGATCCCCCAGGTTTATAATCGCCCCATTTTGATTCCAAATTAGCAATCCCTTTTTGAAACTCCATACCAACAAGATAATGTCCCCTGAATAGATAGTTCACTTTGGCCCGAACACCGTAATCAAACGATTTTCCAAGAATATAATCTCCATAATCCGCTATACTGGCATCATTTTGAAACTTAATATCACCTTTCTGACCTATACCGATATCATCAATATAGACTGTTTCTGGAGTTTTCCATTTCCCCCCTAATCCAAAGCCTATATAAGGCCCAAGTCCAAATTGCAGGTGATCGTTACCGATTGGTGAATTAAAAACAACATCAATGGGTAATTCCAGATAGGAAGTATTAGCCTTAAAATTATTGCCCCAGCCTATGATTTTACCTTCATTTCGTTCGAAGCCCCGTTTAGCGAATACAACCGCCGGCTCAATAGCGAAACGCTCGCTCATTCTTATCGACGGACCAATTCCTAAATACAGACCTCCGACGGATTCCGTATTTGCTTTATTACCATCCTTGTTTTTTGCATCGATATTCGAGAAGTTCAGGCCTGCTTTCACATTCCATTTAGTTTGTGCGTGTACGAGACAGCCCCCGATCGACAAACATAACAATAACGACAGTTTTTTGATAGTAATCATAAAAGAAATAGGTTTATATAATTTTCATTGTTAACGATAAACAAATGCAAACCGCTACCATTAACCATCAATTTACGGAATAAATACAATTTCACTGCCTATATCTGGCTTCTTTTCAGCATAAATTCAGCTAGAAGCATACTGATTTCTTTACGAAAACGATTGCGACGAAATGACAGAATCGTTTATACTGAATGCTGTAAATTCACAGTACAGAAAATTCATTTTTTCATCCAATTAAATCTAACAAAGCCTATGATCAAGATCCAAAATGCATCCGTTGCGAAAAATCGCTGGGTGCAAGCGGCAATCCCATTATCCTGCCTGTTGGTCGTATCCAATCTGGCAACTTCCCACGCCGCCCCGTTGACCCCTAAATTTACACATAGCAAGCTTTCGCTAGCCATACAACAGAGTTCTATCCAAGGTAAAGTCGTAGATAGTGAAGGTAAGGCCATAGCAAATGTGACGATCCAAATCAAAGGGACCAATCAAGCCACATCGACTAATGCAACCGGTTTTTTTGAACTCAATAGCCAACAGAAAGATGTCATCTTGGTGGTAAGAAGTATTGGTTACAAAACCATCGAAACTGTTGCCCATGCCGGTTCACCTTTAACAATCACCCTGGATAAAGAATCTAAAGGACTTGAAGAAGTTGTCGTCGTTGGTTTCGGTACGCAGAAAAAAGAGAATGTGACAGGTTCCGTCTCCTCTGTTCAAATGTCGGAAGTCCTGGAAAGCAGGCCCGTTACCTCCCTATCTGCGGGTTTAGCAGGTCAGGCACCGGGGCTATATGTCAATCAAGGTTCAGGTAGACCGGGGAGCGATGGTGGTACTCTTCGGGTACGTGGTCAGGGAACATTAAACAATTCGAATCCACTTGTTGTGATCGACGGTGTTATCGGTGATATGAATCTAATCAATCCACAGGACGTCGAAAGTATGTCGGTATTGAAAGACGCAGCTTCAGCTTCCATCTATGGTTCACGCGCAGCCAATGGTGTTATCCTCATCACGACGAAAAAGGGAAAGACCGAACAGTTTAAGGTTACCTATAATAATTATTTCTCTAGCCAGAAACCTTCCAATACCATCCAAATGGTTTCCAACTATGCCAATTATATGGAGCTGATTAATGAAGGGTACAAAAATGGCGATCCAAATGCGAAACCTACATTTTCACAGGAAAAAATAGATCTTTGGCGACAAAATTCAGGGCAAGATCCGTTGAAATATCCCAATTCAGACTGGGTGTCTGAACTATTTCAAAATAAGATCAGCCAAAACCACAATCTGTCCTTTACAGGTGGAAGTGAAAAAATTAAATTTTTCGGTTCCTATGGTCTATTAAATAATCCCGGTGTTATTGAACAAGCTACCTACAAACGTCATACTGGTCGCATCAACCTCGAAGCCGATGTAAAACCCTGGCTTACGCTTGGAGCGAATATCAATGGTGTCGTCTCAAAGACCGATATCGGCACCAATATCATTGATGATGTATTCACCTTTGCGGGAGCGAGTACCCCAGGTATGGTGCTAAGGGCTCCGGACGGCCGGTTTGGTTCGCCCAGCAATCCGGAAGAGAACCCGCAATCCAACAATGTGCTTCACCGCCTCTATGCTCAAAAAGGCAATATTAATAAGAATCGTTTTGTATCCCGATTTTATGGAAAGTTAAAGCCTATTGAAGGCCTTTCTATCGAAGGATCGTACACCTATACTTATGACGACGATTTTATCTATTCGCAGCCTGTGTTCAACGATCGTTGGGACTTCTTGACTAATACCGTCGCCACCGCTGGCACTGGGCGTTCCTCTGTTACCAACGAGTCTGTTAAATCATATCGTTATTATATGGACGGAGTTGCCAAATACAAGAATAAGCTATTTGATAAATTAAATTATGAAGTGATGGTAGGTGCCAGCCAGGAATATTTTAAAGATGGTTGGTTTGCGGCATCCAAACTGGATCTTGTCGATCCTTCACTGACGGTGTTAAATGCGGCGACAATGGATGCTTCCGCCTCCGGCAACACCACGGATTGGGCCATGCGCTCCTTCTTTGGGCGACTCAACCTCTCCTGGGATGATAAATACCTCTTGGAAGCCAATCTCCGTACCGACGGTTCATCGCGCTTTATGACAGGAAAAAGCAGATGGGGTACCTTCCCTTCGGCATCTTTCGGATGGAAAATCTCTTCCGAAGATTTCTACGATGTCAAATGGATGCCAAGTCTTAAATTCCGTGCCTCCTATGGTGCATTGGGCAACAATGGTACTTCAGACGCATCTTTCCGCAGAGACGCTAATATTAACAACTACGAATATCAGACACTATACAATCCGGCCAATTACATCCTGAACAATCAGCTTTATGTCGGATTTGCCCAGACTGTCTTGAGCAACCCTTTATTGACCTGGGAAAATACCTATATCCTGAATGCGGGTCTGGATTTTGACCTCTTCAATTACAAATTGAGCGGTTCAATTGATGTTTTCAATAAAGTAACAGACAATATCCTGATCGACCTACCAGCACCTTTAGTTGTCGGAAATGCAAGCATACCACGTACCAACGCAGCAAAAGTCCGCAATAATGGTATCGAACTTAACCTCAACTACCGCGACAAAATTGGGGATGATTTCAAATTCAACATCGGTGGTAACTTCACCTTCATTGACAATAAAGTGGTCAAATTTAAAGGCAACGACAAATCTATTTCAGGAGCGAATCTTTTACAAGAGGGCTATGCCATCAACACGCAGTATATTTTGTTGACCGATCGCATCTTGCAGACAGACGCAGACATGCAACTCGTACAACAAATGATCGACAATGCTCCTACTGATCCAAATACAAACCAAAAAGTAAACCCATTTGCCTCCTATGGGACACCAAAGAAAGGCGATTTACTCTATAAGGACGCCAATGGCGATGGCATCATTAACGACAATGACCGGGTACCTGTCGGGCATGGTACTGCGCCAAGGATCACTTATGGCTTTAATATGGGATTTGATTATAAAGGTTTTGACTTTTCGGTTTTTCTACAGGGTAATGCAGGCAATAAGGCTATTTGGATAGATAATTATTACACACCAACTGTACGTTGGGGCTACCAGATCAACCAGGAAATCGCGGATGGCAGATGGACAGATGGAGCTACTGATGCCAAATATCCACGACTCTTGCCATACACAGATACAAGAAACACCAGAAACAGTGATTTCTGGTTACAGAACAAAGCTTTTATCCGTGTAAAAAATATCCAACTCGGCTACACCATTCCGAATGAGATTACCAAACGGATCCAGGTTCAGAATCTACGTGTTTTTGGATCGCTGGAAAATTTCTGGACGATTACTAGTTACAAAGGGTTCGACCCCGAGGTGAGTGGCACCAATTACCCAACAATGAAACAGGCTGTCTTCGGTCTTAGTTTAACATTTTAAGTTGTCAAATATCATGAAAAAGATTTCACTACTCATAGCTGGATGCATTGCATTATCATCTTGTTATAAGCTCGATACAACACCTTACAGTCAGGTCAGTGCCGATACATTCTGGCAAAATGAAGACCAGGCGCTCGCTGGCATATTAGGTTGTTATAATGATCTAAAAAAGGAAGCGACCTTCGGTTTACAATTTTCTTATGATGGGCTCAGTGATATTGGGCTGGGCTATGATCCTCCAGGCCTAGGCGAAGTCATCAGCGGTACATTTACAGACCGCTCATCCGTTATTGTGGAAAGGTGGCAGGCCGGATATGACCTGATCCAGCGCTGTAACCATGCCATCGCCCATATTCAGCCGATGACCATAGAAAAAGCCAAACAGGAAGGTTTTATTGCCGAAGCAAAATTTCTCCGTGCGCTAATGTATTTTCAATTGACAAACCTTTATGGAGCTTTGCCAATATATGACGAGACAGTTGATCTGAACAGAGATTTTAGTTCACTCAAAAATAGCCGTTCTTCCGTTGAAGATGTCAAGAAATTCATCCTTGCGGACCTCAACTATGCTATCGATAAATTACCTGTAACGTATGACGCAAAACACTATGGTCGAATCACAAAGGGTGCAGCCTATGCTTTGAGAGGCAAAGTAGCCCTGTACAATAAAGATTGGACATCAGCAATCCGGGATTTTGAAGAAATTGTCTATAACAAAACCAACACTTACGGTTATAACCTCAGTGCTAATTATGCGGCATTGTTTACCATGGAAGGGGATCAGGCTCCTGAAATGATCTTTGCTATACAGAACATGGGCGGAACAGGATTTCCTTATGGCATGCCTATGGCTTTCTATATGGGAACGAGATCAACTTTTGGCAGTGACTGGAACAACTGTATGCCAAGCACACGGCTTGCAGACCGTTACGAAAACCGAGACGGAAGTCCGTTCAACTGGAATGACCATTTCCCAAATTATAATGCAGACAATGCCGTTAAAAAACAAGCGATGGAATCCACACAATCGGGTGGTGTGCTGACAAAGGTACCCGACACAGCCAAGCTACGTCAGATCTATGCCAACCGGGATCCACGGATGAATCAAACACTTATTGTCCCTTATTCACACTACTTGGGCTGGAACGCCAACAAAGAACGTGACATGCAGTTTATTCTTGCAACAGGGGTAAATGAAAATTTCGGGCAGATCCGTAATAATCGGGGCTGGTATACCTACCTATGGCGCAAATTCGTACCTGAAGGCAATCTGAAAGGAGCGATTACCGATCGTGCTCATACACCGATCAATTTCCCGATCCTTCGTTTGGCAGATGTGCTTCTGATGCTTTCCGAAGCCTATAATGAAACCAATCAGCTGGACAAGGCAATCACGGAACTGAATAAGGTACGTACACGTTCGAAAATGCCTGCACTGAATAGCGGCAGTTCATTCCTGGTCGTGAACAGTAAAGCGGAAATGAGTAAACGTATCCAACACGAACGCGCAGTAGAATTAGCAGGCGAAGGATGGCGCTATTTTGATCTCAAGCGTTGGAATCTACTGGAAGATGTGTCGAAGGGCATTATTGAAAAAGGTGTTACTGGCGACAATCTCGTTACCAGAGGGTATCAACCCCGACATAAGCTTTGGCCGGTACCGGGACAAGAAATAGAGATGAACGCGGCACTTCTGCCACAAAATCAAGATTGGTAAACATGAGAATATATCTAATCCTATTCTTCTTTCTCAGTAGTCTCTCTTTTCAGAGGCTACTGGGAAAAGAATTAAAGCTACTCACAGGCACTTTTAAACAGGAAGATCTCAAGATCAACCTGAGCCGGGATAAGTCCTGGATTCCCTATCCAAGTTATTCCGATCGTAAGGCATGGGATCAGCTGATAGCACCCTTCCGGGAGCAGGTTGTTGCGAAAGGCGACAAAGCACTCGACTATCAATGGCAGGTGGTCAAGGCAACAGATTATCTGGAATATGAACGCTCAGGCAACCGCGGCATGATGGAAAAGCCGATGAACGAAAACTGTACCGCGCTTACAAACTTGCTATTAGCTGAGCTAGCTGAGGGGAAAGGACGTTATATCGATCAGATTTTAAACGGTACCTGGCACATGACCGAGATGTCTACCTGGTCATTATCGGCACACCTACCAGCTTTCCAATCCAGCAAAAGATCCCTACCACAAGAACGGACACATGTCATTGACCTCATGGCCGGCGATGTAGGATCCTTACTTTCGTGGATACATTATTTCTTTCGGGACACCTTCAATACTATCAATCCGGAAATTAGTCTACGCTTAAAACAGCACATCCAACAACGCATTATACAGCCTTATCTGGACCGCAATGATATGTGGTGGCAGGGCTTTGAACTCAAAGGAAACCAATTGGTCAACAACTGGAATCCCTGGTGCAATTTTAATGTGCTCACCTGCCTGCTGCTGATAGAAGACAATCCGGATGTTCAACTGACTGGCATCTATAAAACAATGACTTCGGTCGATCGCTTTATAGATTATATCAAAAAAGATGGTGCCTGTGAGGAAGGTCCATCCTATTGGGGGCACGCCGCCGGTAAATTGTACGATTACCTCAAGATCCTTTCCCTGGCAACACAAAACAAGGTCAGTATCTTCGACAAGCCGCTTATCCGTGATATGGGTGAATACATCGCACAATCGTATATCGGTGGTGACAGATGGGTGGTCAATTTTGCCGATGCCTCAGCCAAAGGCGGTGGAGATCCTCTTCTCATCTATCGTTATGGGCAAGATGTACATAGTACTGAAATGATGCAATTTGCGCGATACATGACAGATCTTGGTGGTAAAGGTGCGGACTTTAGACCCTCACGGGATATCTTCCGTGCATTTGAAGATCTACGCTGTTTTCCGCAGCTTAAGCACACACAGGCAGCACTTCCACAAAATGCATTTAAGTGGTATCCGGAAACGCAGTTTCTCTATCTGAAAAAGGAAGGTTTTTTCTTCGCCGCCAAAGGTGGTTTTAATAATGAGAGCCACAACCATAACGATGTCGGGAGCTTTATTCTATACCAGGATCAGCAACCCCTTTTTATTGATGCGGGTGTAGGAACTTACACGAAGAAAACATTTAGTGACGATCGCTATAGTATCTGGACCATGCAGGGTGCCTACCACAACCTTCCACAGATCAATGGTACTGATCAGGCGTTCGGCAAAGAGTACAAGGCCGAAAATGTGGTATTCCTACATGAACAAAATAAATTCCAGCTCGATATCGGGAAAGCCTATCCAAGAACAGCCAATATCGAACATTGGAATAGAAGTTACCGCCTTGCAGCTGACGGTCTGACCATAGCGGACGAGTTTAAGATCAGCAATCCAACACAGGCAAATATAATCCACTTTTTGGTTGCAAAAGAGCCAAAGATTACAAAGGGAGTAATAACCTTAGGTGATGGTCTGGCAGTGCTTCATTTTAACGATGGACAGTTTGTTGCTTCCTACGAATCTATTCCGCAGGACGACCCACGTCTGAGCCAGGTATGGGGTGAGCGGCTTTACCGCATCAGCCTCAAGGCCAAAAGCATTAAATCGACAGGAAAATATAATTTTATCATTAAAAAAGCCAAATGAAAAGAAGAAATTGGATTCAAGCCGTAACATTAACTACTGCAGGAGCACTAATGAACAGCTCCCTGCTTGGTCGTAGTCAATCCATTGGCTCAACGGCGCAACCTTCTACTGACGATCGTGCGTATTGGGTGTCTATTTTAACAAAAATGGCCAGCCCTATTCTCGATCGTATCAGCAAAGAGCGTTTTCGCGCGGAGATGCCAATTGTTAAAAGTGAAACTTATGACTATATAGATCCCAGTGTGGGTTATTTGGAAGCCTTTGGCCGATTATTGTCCGGTATGGCTCCATGGTTGGCCCTGCCAGACGATAAAACCGCAGAAGGGAAGATACGCACTCAATTTAAACAACAAGCCTTACTGGGCATACAACATGGTGTAAATCCTGCTTCGGCAGATTATTTCTCCTGGCGTAGCAAATCCAAGCAACCTCTGGTTGATGCAGCACATTTAGCGCAGGCATTTATGCGTGCCCCAAAAGCATTATGGGATCCGCTGCCGCAAGCAACAAAGCAACAGGTCATTACCGAATTCAAACACTTACGCTGGATCAAACCCAACGAAAGCAACTGGCTTTTGTTTGCCGCGATGACCGAAACTTTTCTCTACAGTATCGGTGAAGACTGTGCCCGTGATAAAATAGACTATGCGGTAAACAAATTTGATCAGGAATGGTACGTCGGCGACGGATGGTATAGTGATGGTGCGCGATTTAGCTTTGATCATTACAATGGTTATGTCATCCATTGCATGCAAGTGGAGACCTTAAGAAATAATCTTAGTGCTGATGCGAAGTACCAACCCATGTATGACCGCGCTTACAAACGTATGCAACGTTATGCACATCATCTGGAGCGCATGATTTCACCTGAAGGCACCTACCCTGTTGTTGGGCGGAGTGCAACGTATAGAAATGCAGCCTTTCAACCGCTCGCTGCAGTCGCACTCGATGGAAAGCTCCCCACGGATCTCTCCAATGGGCAAGTACGCGCGGCATTGACAGCAGTCCTCAAGCACATCTATGCTGATCGCATTTTTCATGAGGATGGTTGGATGGCCCTCGGATTTCTCAATGCCGATCAGGGAAATATAGCAGACAGTTATACCAACTCGGGTTCGCTCTATACTGCTTCCCTCTCATTTCTACCCTTAGGGCTTCCGCCAACGCATGCTTTTTGGTCTGACGCTGCTGCGCAATGGAGCTCACAAAAAGCTTTTGCAGGTTTACCCTTTCCAAAAGATTATTACGTAACTTACTAGGAATATACGCTGTTATGAAACTATCGAAAGTAACATGAGCCGAGTAAACCGAAGGCAGCGTGAAACAAGTGAACCAAACGAAGAGAGTTCATGAATACCCTAATCATAAAATAATAGATGAACAAATAATTTATGCAGATGAAAAAAAGAAAAACCAGTTTAAAAACAATCCTTCTTATCGCTTCTGGGCTTTTTGCGCTCAGCTTTATCGACCAAAAGCCAAACTTCATCGATGCTAGCTTCAACGCTGCAGAGAAACAATATCAATTTTTGGCCAAAGAAGCTGACAAAGACCATAAGTTCCCACGTACATTGACTCCTTCCGGACAATTGCGCGGAACCGATGAATGGGATTGGACAGGAGGTTTTTTCCCTGGCTCACTATGGTATATCTACAACCACACACACAATAAAGAAACGGAGAAAGAAGCGATAAAATGGACCGAAGCACTCGAAAAAGCGAAGGACTTGGACCAACATCACGATATTGGTTTTGTCATGTATTGTTCCTATGGCACGGCAATTAAATACCTCAAGGATCAGAAAAAAATTGCCGATTATAAAGCCATCCTTGTCCATTCAGCCAATACCGCATTAAAGCGCTTTAACCCACAGGTCGGTGTCATCAAGTCATGGAATGAGAAAAAGTCATGGGATGGCAAAACACTTTGGAAATACCCGGTCATCATTGACAATATGATGAACCTAGAAATGCTGTGTTACGTTTCGGATCTGACAGGTGATCCTAAATATAAAGATGTGGCCATCAGTCATGCAACACAAACCATGAAAAACCATTTCCGCACAGACTATAGCACCTACCATGTTGTAGACTATGATGCCAGCGGAAAAGCAATCCATCAACAGACAAATCAGGGGTATGCCGATAATTCAACCTGGGCACGTGGACAGGCATGGGCTATCTACGGATTTACCATGATGTATCGGGAGACAAAAAAACCAGAGTTTCTCAAAACAGCACAGGCAGCAGCTAAATTTTACATGACCCACAAAAATCTTCCAAAAGATAAAATCCCTTACTGGGATTTCAATGCTGGACAACAGGGATATAAATCAGATGCGGATTTTTCAACGTTAAAGCTCAATTACGTCCCTCGTGATGCCTCAGCAGCAGCCATTGTCGCTTCGGCACTCGTTGAACTATCTACCTTAACTTCTGGAGCAGAAAGTAAATCCTATTTAGCTTTTGCCAAGGAAAGTCTACAGACACTATCAGGAGCAGGTTATTTTGCCAAATACGCAAGCAACGGAGGTTTCTTGCTCAAACATAGTGTTGGCAGTCTGCCCCATCACTCCGAAATTGATGTCCCTTTGACCTATGCAGATTATTATTATCTCGAAGGTCTAACTCGATTGGAACAACTCAAAAAATAATAAAAATAGGCTGTATCAAAAGCTGATTTTGGGCAAGCAACGCCAATTAATATTTTGAAACCTCAGTTTCACGAATGAACAAGGTCCAAGTTCTGTGGAGAACTTGGACCTTACTTTTTAATATTCACGGCAATTCGAAAGAATTAAATCTTTATTTGTTACCCGTCGGGATTGTTTCTGATGAGGTACTACCCGCGTACTCAGCCTGCGGCAGCTTTATCTCAACAGTCTGATTTACTTTTGCACGTTTATTGATGAGATGAATACGTACGGCTTTTCCCTGTTGCAGTGGATCTGCCACATCCAGCTTGAAGACGCTATTTCCCTTTGTGATTTGCAGAATAACAGGCTTATCCACCTGAATAGACCAAGCTCCAATTTGATAGGTACCAGACTCATAAAACACGGCCTGAATAGCGGCCAGACCCAGATGTTCTACAGCTTGAATCGCAGGCGTATTGTGCCAAATTTTTAGCTGCTGCATAGCCCGCTTATCGATCTGATCCACACCAGGTACCGCGATATAAGCATAACTTCCATTTATAGGTTTCGCTGCGTGCTCAACCGATAACTTAAATACCTTACCATGTACAGCATCTTTTGATCGGGAACGATTGATGCGGTACCAAGAGCCCGATTGTTCCTTTGCCGTCAGAGCGATTTTCATCGCTTCTGGAAAGTAATAGCCGACCTGATTGTGCATGACATATTCACCTTGTTTGACATTTCGAACCAGTGAATCGGTTGACATCTGCTCTTTTCCATTCCATACGACAGGGCCATTCAACCAAGTTTGATTCAGTGTTGTTACGACCGGCTCCGCAGCACTACAGTTAATTCCGCTGCCCAGACAAACAATCTCCTTATCAAAAAAGAACCATGCTTTTTGTGCAGCCAGTCCATCGTATTGAACAGACATGGCCGATGCGCCGATTGTACCATTGCTGACCCCACCAGAGAAACTATTGGCAGCCAATACACCCCACTGTTCTTTCAGTTCCTGATCACCCTGATAATCTCGGGTTGTTGTCCCCGGAATTTTGTCCCATTCCCATACTGGCATGATATTATAGTATTCTGGACCAAATACCTGAATATTGGTTACACCATCTGTCATATTTTTACCAAGCATATTTTCACCGTTTCCTGACTCCGATTTGTTGGTTCGCTTGCTTGCCAGACGCAGGTTGAAATGAAACTGTTTTCTGAGGTGTGTTGTGTAGTCTCCTTTCCAATAATGTCGATGGAGAGATTGATCTTCTGCATTAAAAGCCTGTATACTATCTAATTTTGCCAATCCTTTCTTCCAGATCTCATTTTTAGCTGGATCAATCAATTGCATCTGCTGCAATATGGCGACTTCCTGATCTTTGCGCAATATATCTGGTCGTGATATCCCGCGCCCATGCACATTAAAATCAATATAACGTGAGCGTATGATCGGCAGGTAGGTTTCCAAAAGAAATTTTTCGAAGAGGGCCAATTTCTCCTTATTAACCGCATAAGGTGTCTCGCGGACATAGGCCATTACCTTAGAAATCCCCTTTAAAAACTCTTCACCATAGCCTGCAATATACAATTGTGGTCCATGTTGTAAGTAAGAGAAATCATATTGTAAGCCCTCTTTCCCATCCACCAACTGGATGGGAAAAAGCAGTTGTTCCATAGCAGCAGCCAGTAGACCGGTATCTTCGAGGATTAGTGCACGATAGAAATAATGCATGGCAATATCACTTTTGTTCGCGCCCGTTTTCTTATAGGGATCCCCTCTCTCCATCAACTTGACCAGTGCTGTTTCCACTGTAGCTGGGATTTTCTCCTGACCGAATTTCATCAGGATCAGACAGACACCTATTGCTTTAGGAGAAGCGATTTCATTGTGCCACCAGTTCGTTGATTCAAATCGGTTATTTGCCCAGTACTGTGCTGCCCGTACAATCTTGTCATAAAGCGACTTTTGCTGATAAGATTTACTCTTGGGAGATACATAAGCTACGATCAAAGCTCTCAAGCGATCCAAGTGTTCTCCTGGAGGCCAGAGTGAAATTGATTTACTCGTGTAATCTATATCAGACCAAGTACCAGCTTCAGTCAACTGATTGCTCCAGATTGTGGTTTTATCACCGTGAGCAGCCGAACTTTGCAATTCGTCCTCGTACACATGTTTTTTGATGCGATCAAATGTTTGCTTGTCCTGTGCCCTTGTCATGACCAGTCCAAATGATAATAAAAATATAAGTATAGCTTTCATTCTTTTTCCAATTATAATCCGATTAAGGGTATTTCTTTTCTGCTGCCCGTCCAATGACATCCATTCGATGTTTCATCATTTGGTTCTGATCATTATCCAAAACTCCACTCAACCATTTGGGAGCAGTCATCTTTTTTTCCCACTCAGCCAATTTATCCAACATTTTATTCACGTTATCGGGATATTTTTCGGCAAGATTATGTTGTTCTTTCAGATCGTTTTTCAAGTTAAATAACAATATCGGATCATCCTTGACGACAATCAGTTTCCATTCGGCATGACGGACCGCTTTAGCGACTCCCCGTCGCCAAAACAAGTAGTCGTGTCCATTTTTCGCTGTCTTATAAGCCGACAGGAGGCTCAGTCCATCGATCTGCTGTCCGGGAATATTTTTCCCCTGTATGGCATCTATACTGGTTGGCAAAATGTCCATACCCGACACCATCGCATCGACTACTTTTCCCTGCGGTAGTCGTGCCGGCCATTGTATAATCATGGGCACGCGTATACCGCCTTCCCATTTCGACCCTTTTAAACCGCGTAGCTGTCCATTATCCGCGCCATTATTTGTAGCCGCACCATTATCATTCATAAAGATAATCAGGGTATTTTCATAAAGTCCATCGCTTTTCAGCTGGTCTATCAAACGGCCAATATTGCTGTCCATATTCTCCAGCATTGCCAAATAAGCGCGGCGCAAAGGATCTGCAACATGACTATATTTACTATTCTGCGTCAGTGGAGCTTCCACAGGAGTATGTATCGCATTAAAAGCCAAATACATAAAAAAAGGTTGCTGGCGATAACGATGAACATAGGAGATTGCCTTGTCGGTCAATGTTTCTGTCAGATAGCGAATAGAATCTTCGGGGACAATACGACTATCATCGACCAGCATCTGCGTAGGTTTTACCTTTCCAGGGATTGGAAAATAAGAACGATCGCCGCCAATAAAACCATAGAAATGATCAAAACCACGCTTAAGTGGATGAAATTGGGGGCCGTCCCCCTGATGCCACTTGCCGATACCTACGGTTTTATACCCATTGTATTTCATAAAATCAGCTATCGTTGCCACCGATGTATCCATCCCAATATCTTCTGGTGTCGTTCCTGCCGTCGGCCGTTTGGAAATATTGTGTTCGAACCCAAAGCGTTGTTGGTACCGCCCCGTCAGCAGACCGGCACGTGAGGGTGCGCAAACCGATGCAGATGCATAAGCACACTGAAAAAGAATCCCATGTTTAGCCAGCTCATCGATATGCGGTGTATGCACCACCTTACCACCATAGCAACCAAAATCATCATAACCGCCATCGTCGCTCAAAATCACAATGACATTGGGCCGCTGCTGTGCAAAAACAGAAATTTCAACTAGAGAAAGTACACTCAACACCGCAAGTATACGATAGAACGTTTTCCGGTAGATCATCGCATTAGATTTATCCCTAAATGTAACCTTAAATGTATTGGATTTTTTGTAAAAAATCGAAAACGATTTCGTTAAGTCAATTTTTTTTAGTCCTTTAGATAAGTAAATCTAATGTGAAGCAGATGGAAACAAATGGCAGAAATCAACTCGCAGTTATTGCTAAAGTTTTGGTCGGAAATCTTCAGGAGCAGGCTTTAACAAAACCCCTGACAAGCCTACGCGAAAGTAGTCGGGAGTCCATCCTGCCAGACCTTTTTCAGTTTGTGGACAAATGGTCAAAAGCACCATTTCCAATTGTGGTAGCGGAGCTCTGGGCAGACTTTACGAAGCTCATTTCTCTTCATCCCGAATTGGGTTTTGTGGTTATTGAAGGCGAATGTATTGCGGATATTCCGAGTTTTTACGCCGAAATCAATCGGGTCTATATGGCCGATGAGAATTGGCAAATTGGGAGTCTGGATGGATTTGATGATCTGCTTTATGGTGGCTTTGGAAAAGTTCAGAACGCAAAAAAACATACAATCATTTGGAAAGACATCGATCACAGCCGTGCGGCATTAGGAGTGACAACCACCCTCGCCTACTATCAGGAAAAACTCGCTGCCAATTCACCTTTCAATCAGACTTATTTCCAACAGAAATTAAGTGATTTACAGGCCGGAAAAGGACAGACCTATTTTGATATCGTAGCGGAAATAATACAATCGCATCCAAAGGTTGACTGGATTTACTAAAGGATTTAAAGATTTCAAAATGTTATCTTTATTGAATCTAAACAGAATACCATGAAACATATAGTAAAGATATTTTTTTTGTTGACGATGCTATTTCAGCATATTGCTTATGCGGACAGTCCACTGAAAGTCGCTGTTGCGGGGCTCAATCACGACCATGTATATCTCCTGCTGAATTTATACAAAGAGAAGAAGGTCGAGATCATTGGAATAGCAGAGTCCAATAGTATCCTCGCGGACAGGATTCAGACACAATACAATCTTCCGAAATCCGTTTTTTACCCAGATCTCTCTTCATTATTAAAAAGAGTAAAACCTGATGTGGTTCTTGCTTACAACCCCACCAATGAGCATATCAATGTAGCGGAAATCTGTCTGCCTCTCAAAATACCGGTCATGGTGGAGAAGCCAATGGCGACCACATTGGCTGATGCCAAACGTATCGCCACACTCTCCAGGGAAAACAAAACACTTTTTTTGGTCAATTATGAAACGACCTGGTATAAAAGCAACCAACAGCTCAAGCAATTATTGGAGCAAAATGCCGTGGGCCGTGTGACACGGATGATTGTAAAGGATGGGCATGAAGGGCCCAAAGAGATCGGCTGCAGCAGCTATTTTCTCGATTGGCTAACGGAGCCGCAAAAAAATGGTGGTGGTGCATTAATGGATTTCGGCTGTTATGGGGCCAATCTCATGACATGGATCAAGAATGGCGAACGGCCTATTTCTGTCAGTGCTATTACACATCGACTGAAACCCGAGATCTATCCCAAAGTCGAAGATGATGCGACCATTATCTTAAAGTACCGCGATGGCAGTACTGGTATCATCCAGGCATCTTGGGCATGGCCTTACAGTGTAAAAGATCTTCAGGTATTTGGGACAAAGGCCCAACTCTATGCACAAAATGATAAAAGACTGGTGAAATATACACAGCATAATGAGGAGCCGACAGTTATTCCAACGGATCAGCCTTATTTTGAAAACCATATCCAATATTTGGAACATGTTTTAAACCGAAAGCAGCTAGCTGAAGGCGATCTAGGTTCCATCAGTAATAATGTGACGGTAGTTGAGATATTGGAGGCTGCGAAGCGTTCTGCGAAAGAAGGAAAGACGGTAACATTAAATTGATCTTTAATAGAAAAAGGTATATAAATAAGTAATCCACACACCTTTTTCTATATTTACCAACATCGTTGACAAAGACATGTTGGATTTGTTTTTTCTCGTTCAATCTGAGTTCTGAGGTGAACCGTTAGGGATCCAGCGGCTCATCCGGATCAATTGTGAATGCTTCTTCTTTCGCCTGAAATTCGATGATAACATCCGAAATTCGTTTTCCAAGGCTGTAGGGTACATAACCCAATTCGCGGATACAACGGTCGGCCATTTTTTCCACTGCATCGATATGTGCCTTACTGCTGTTGACGATAGCAAATTTATCTTTAGGAAATCCATAGTTCAATAGTATACGGGCAGTATTGCGCAGATTTGTAGTTGTATGGCGGGCATGCGGATCGATCAGGATCGCTTGTTCCGGAACTCCCATGACATTGATCAGGTATTTTTTCATCTCGATTGCCTCGATATAAGCCGTTTTATAGGGGTGTACCTTTCCGCCGGAAAGTACAATAAAAGGGGCCAATTTTTCAAAATAACTACGGGCAGCCATGCGTGCTCGCAACATTCCGCCGGGACTGATCGGCTGTCCATAGTTTTCGGGGCCTGCGCCCAGCGTCAGCAACAGGCTGTAAGGGTAAGCGGAAAAATCCGTTTTTTTCACTTGTTCAAACGCCTTTTTATTTTCCTGTGCTATCAGTGGCTCCAATTGCGCGGCATCCCAACGTTCATTGATCTCAAGCAGCCTTACTGCTGTCATCATGGTCATAAAAAGCGCCTCCTTACCAGTCGGAATATCTTTTAGCACATCCTGACGTATATCATCCAAAAGCTGAAGGTAAGCCTTACGATTCACATCAAAAGAAATTGAATCAATCTTGGGATAGTTGGGCTTCTTGCCACCGCCATAGACATCAACAACATAGTTCATGGCACCAAAGTCCTGTAACAGCGCTTTCTTAAGATACATTTTTGCAGTCTCATCCCTTGGTATACCATAAGTCTTTGATGGCATCAAAGCTGATTCAACCAGTTCCTCCAATTTCCTGTTGCCCTTGATCTGACTGGAAATTTGTTCAGCCATGAGTTCGATCTCAGAATTTTTCCATTTAAAAGCTTCCAGAAAACAGCTGAGATCCGCGCAATGATCACTTCGCTTAAAACGGTCAAACCGCTGGTTCAACAATGCTGAAACAGCTGGAGACGCACAAAGCTGCTGTGTTAAGGCAGAATCCTTTAACAACAGATAGCTTGCATAATAATTCTTGCGGATTACCCAGTCCTGCGGACCGGCAGGATTGGGTTTGAGCTGACCTTTGGAAATATGCATTCCGCATATTCCCAAAGTCAACAAAATGATCTTTTTAATGATACCTGTCATATCCGATTCTATTAATAACCCGGATTTTGATACATACGCTGTGGATCCAATTTATATTCATCGAAAGGAATTGGATAGTACCGATCCTTTGTGGATATATTGGAGATTTTAGCATTTCCATAATCCGCCTGGTTTTTAGTTTTAAAGTACGTCACCAATTCCTGCGGATTATAGTTCCGGATTAAGTCAAACCAACGTTGATTTTCGAAAGCCAGCTCCACACGGCGCTCGTGCAAGATCGCCTCCTTTAATGTCGGGTATTTTGTACGGTAGTCATTGTTTAACATTGAGGCTGCATAAGAAGACAGGCCAGCACGTTCGCGCACCTGATCCAATAGCGCAATAGCCTCAGCTTCTTTACCCAGATGGTATTTTGTTTCAGCCAATAATAACATCACATCAGCATAACGGATCAAAATCCAGTCATTTCCGCCCCAGCCTGCACTGCCTGCTTTCACGCTATTATCCCTAAATTTAGTCACAAACCAATCGTTGACTTGAGGGTCTTTTGCAAATTTGACGGAGAAATCCTTTCTTAAGTCACCTTCTTCATAGTCTTTGATTAGGTCCAATTTAACAACCTCGCCCCCCCCAGTTGCTTTGTTTTGCGAATTAATAAATTCACCTTTTGCCTGATAATTCCTTGCAATACTCGAACTGTAGTTCTGATCCCCCTGTAGGTACTGAATTTGAAAAACCAATTCTTTACATTGCATTTTCATCCCGACATCAAATACTTGGGTATATGGTATTTCTTTCAATTGACCGAAAGTCCGCATGCCATAGGATGCGCTAAGATATTGCTCAGCCTTTGCAAAGTTTTCAGCACTTCCTGAAGCCTGAGTAGCACCCAAAGTCAAATATACCTGCCCTAAAATAGCATTCACTGCAGCTTTCGATGTCCGCCCCACGGCATATTCCGCCTGTGTATTCGGCAAATCACTGGAAAGGGCGTCGGTAAGATCCTGAATGATCTGCTGATAAATGACCGATTCCTTTTGACGAAATGCGAGTTCATTTGCCTGTTCCTTGCTGGTTACCTGAACGGTTGACATGGGAATATCGCCGAATTTACGTACCATATGGAAAAGCAGTAATGCACGTACAAATTTTGTTTCGGCCATATACCGCTGTTTCAGCGCTTCGCTTGAGAAAGAGACTTCATCGATATGTGTGAGGATTACATTGCAACGACTAATGCCTGCAAACATTGCCGCCCAGTGTGTTTTTAAATAGGTATTGCTTGGCAGCAGTGAAAAGTCATTGAACTGAAAGGGCTCCCCTGCATTGGACTGATTATCATTACGTCCGGTATTATCGGATCGTTCTTCGTTGTATAGTGTACTGCCCTCGCCTATTGTACTCCCTGAGCGTAGGGTTTGATATAAGCCATTGACAGCTAAAAGCACGTCATTCTCCGACTTAAAATAGTCTTCGATCTGGATGGCGTTTGGATCTTTTTGATTTAAGAAATCTTTGCTACATGAAGACAGGGCAAAAAGCACTAGCGGTAATAAATATCTTTTTTTCATTGAAGTATTTTTTAGTAGTGTAGCCGTTCGATATTTTGCGATTGAAAAATCATAACAGCGTTATAAATATGAATATTAGAAAGTTACTTTTACACCGAGATTATAGGATCTGACCAGTGGGTACAGTCCATAATCGACACCCGGAGTCAGGTTTCCCCGTTGGTTATAATCCGGTTCGGGATTATAGCCTTTGTATTTGGAGATCGTAAAAGGATTGTCCACCGTTGCATACACCCGTATTCCGGATAAACTCAATTTTTCAGCGATGTTTTTTGGCATATTATACCCCAGGGCAATATTGGTCATACGTAAAAAGGAACCATCCTGTAGGTAGAAATCTGACAGACGCGTACTGTTACTTTGTGTACCACCGCGGGAAGCACGGTATACCTTGCCGTTACCTGGGTTTTGTGCCGATCGGTAACGTTGTGCAACATCTGCATACTGGTTGCCAGACCCCTCCATGTTATAGAGGTAGTAATCATAGCCATCCAGTACTTTATTGCCTTGTGATCCATTGAAAGATGCACGTAAATCAAATTCTCTGTAGCGCATACTCAACGCAAAGCCATAGGTAAAATTCGGATGGGGATTACCGATCACCCGTTTGTCTGCATCATTAACAATACCGTTTCCATCGACGTCCTCAAAATAAAGGTCACCGGGTTGCAGCGGCGTAGATGAAGCTGCTGATGGCGCTACTGTTTTATAATTGTCCTCCGTTGCCACGCCAAGAACTTTAAAGCCATAGAACATACCGATTGGGCTTCCTTCCTGTGTGATATGGGTCAGATAGGAACGTTCGGCACCATTGGTTAAGATCGTTGACGATCCACCCAAATCCAAGACTTTATTGCGGTTGACGTTAATATTTCCACTGATGCCCAATTCAAATTCACTTTTACGGATCAATGTCGCGTCCACCTGTAAGTCAACGCCTTTGTTTTGCACTTTGGAATTTGGCAAATTGGTCAATATTGTCGTTGATCCGGATACCGCAGAAATGGGTTGATCGAATAACAAATTAAACGAACGGCTCAAATAGAAATTAGCCATTACATTCAAACGCCCTTTCAGGAGTCCAAGATCCAACCCTGCATTATATTGAGAAGTCGTTTCCCAGCTCAAATTAGGATCATATAGATCACCGGCAGTATATGCCGTACTCACTTTATCACCTAAGATCACACCTGCTGGGGAATTAAACACAGATACAGAGCGATATTCTCGGATATTATTGTTGCCGCTACGCCCCCAGCTTGCCCGCAATTTCAGCGTAGACTGCTGTCCTAACCAATCTGTATAAAAGTCCTCTTTGGAAATTGTCCAGCCTCCAGAAATGGAAGGGAAAGTTCCCCATTTATTATTTGGGCCGAAGCGCGAAGAACCATCGGTACGGATGGAAGCAGATAGGAAGTATTTCGAATCAAAACTATAGTTTACCCTGCTGAAATACGATTGAAGTGTTGTAATACGTTTGAAAGTATCATCCTTTAATAGTTGAAAATTGGAGGGGTCAGCACCTTTATCGGTGATTTCACCAATAGCATTGCTATTAAATCCATTGGCTCTTACACCTTGATAATCGAAATCTGTCCGTTGTGCAGAGTAACCTAACAATGCAGAAATTTGGTGTTTCTCACCAAAAGTCTTGTTATAATTTAATGTCGTCTCAAGGAGCTTATCCACCTCATTTTTGGTTTTGGCATCCGCATAGGCAGCTGTGATTGCTTGTGGAGAATAAGGTTTATTATTTCCGTCAGAAATACTTGTTGGGCGGAAATAATCGTATTTTTCATCATAGGTAGACAATCCACCATTTACTTTGAGATTTAATCCATCGATAATTGAAAAGTCTGCGAAGGCATTATAAAGCCCTTTTTTACCACGGCGGTTATTTTTGACCTGAGTCACATAAGCCAATGGATTTTCGGGATTCTGGATACCATAATTATTTGCAGAAAGCCCGGCCATCAGGTATTGTGCATAAGAACCATCTTCGTTATATACGGGCAATGTAGGGAGATAGATTAGCGCTGCCATCGAGGGACTGCGGTCGTAGCGACCAGTGGTCACTTCGTTGTTGTCGTTGTAAGTAAAGGAAACATTGGCCCCGACAGTGAGTCTTTTACTAACCTTACTGTCAATATTAGCTCGGAAGTTAAATACTTTTTGATCTGTACCCAACATGATACCTTGTTGGTTTTGATACGAGCCACTTAGAAAGTAGCGATTTTTTTCATTGCCGCCATAAGTGGAGAGATTATGGCGTTGGAAAGGCGCATTACGGTAAAGAGCATCTTGCCAATCGGTATCGTATTTGGATTGTTTAGCTGTACCTGTTGCAAAATCATAATATTCTTCAGGAATACTTACAGAACCGGCATTTCCGACATTGCCGATACGGGTTTTATTATCATCATAACGGCGGCTGTCATTCCAAGTAATTCCTTTGGCTGCCAATAGGTCTTTGTAGGAGTTGTTACGACCATCAATCAAAAGGTCGATAAACTGTTCGGCATTCAAAACATCAATTTTTTTGGAGAGCTGACCAAAGCCACCCAGCACTTCATAATCGACATTGTTTTTACCTTCTTTACCGCGTTTGGTGGTGATCAGCACAACGCCGCCAGCTGCCCGCGATCCATAGATGGCAGCGGATGCCGCATCCTTGAGGATATCAATGGATTCGATATCATTGGGATTAATATTTAAATTATTTCCAGCAGGATAGCCATCGATAACATAGAGTGGATCCGAACCTGCGTTGATAGATCCCATACCACGTACGCGGATCTTGGTCCCATCATAAGGGGCACCACTTGTTTGCATTACCTGTACGCCGGCTACTTTACCAACTAAAGCCTGGGATAGTTTTGGTGCACTGAGGTTTAGTTCTTCCGCTTTGACGCTAGCAATTGCACCGGTAACATCAGATTTTCGTATTTTCTGATAACCGATAGAAATCGTTACTTCTTCAAGCGTGTTTTCATTGGTCTGTAGGACAAAGAGCTGCCCATTGGATTGTGCAATAGGTTGGACAAGATTGCTAAATCCGACATAGGAGATACCAAGTCTATCACCGATCTCCGCATCGATCTGAAAATTTCCTTTTTCATCGGATTGAACAGACTTTTTACTTTTCAGATTTTGGATCGTCGCCCCCGAAACTGCGTTGCCCTGCGCATCGACCACACGGCCTCTAACAGGATTTTGTACCAGTAGAAATTGCGAATTGGTGAGTGTGAGAGGTCTGGCTTGAACAGCTGATGAGCTTGCTGCAATGGCACATAACAACCAAAAGACATTGTTGGCTTTAATTTTCATAAGTAGTGCATTTGATTTATGGGTACAAGGTTACAAATGCAATATGAAGGTAGTATCAATAAAAGGTTAATAGTTTTTAACTAAACCGAGTTAGCAAACAATATTGGCTTAACAAAAGGATAACAATAATGAAAGCACTTAGCTCCTCTTCTTAGCAAAGCGCGCGCGAAGCAACAACCGCAACAGCATATACACAACTACTGCAAAAAGGATATTACCGGTCAGTTTGAGTGGTTCAAAATTTTCGAAACTGGTATTTTCATCGCTTTCGACATTGTAGCCTGTCCCGCTTGAATAAAATTCCCAAGGAAATCCTATTGTTAATTTGCCATCCACAGGTAGATCATTCTGATAAGAAATGACAGTCAAAACGACAAAAATAAAAATCGTACCAGCCACCCCTTTTAGGATGGCTGGTAATATTAATCTTCTATTGCCAGGAATCATTGTATACATTGGGATAAATATAATGATTGTTTTTTTTACTAAACGCCAGCCATTTAATAAATACTGTTTGTGGCTAGCTTACTGAAAATCTGGCAATAAAAAAGAATAACTGTTTTCGATATTTCTAACAACGAGTTTGTTTTGTTGAATAAAGCTATACAGGACATTTTTGAGATGTCGAGGGAAAATCTGTAAATGAACAAGACCGGTACGCTCGACCTGCCGAAATATCTGCAACGCTGTGGCACCATTTTCAAAGTAATTATTCTCCAGTAATGCTTCCAGTTTTTGTCGGACATGGAGCATGGCATCCGATTCAAGTTGAAGATCTTTCTCAGCTTTCCATTCTTCAAATTGTAATTCTGGCGCAGGAAGCTTTTTTTTACCCGTTAAAAAGGTCCAAGGCACTTCAATGGAATAACTCCATTTCACCTCATCCTCTTCGATTTTAATACGTACCAGACGCTCTTGAGAAACTTCATATTCTTCTCGATGGAATTCCATCCCTTCGATCCATGAGCTTGCATATATCCGATCAAGAAGGGGCGATTCTTGTGTTAAAAAATTTCGGACCTGAAACATTTTCTCAAAATCGAGATAGGCATGATCGGGCTTGCCCAGTAAGAATGAAAGCTCTTCGGGTCGCCACTCTTTTTCTATCCGCCGCTTGAGATAGGTATACCAAAGTTGGAAATCATGTGAATACATCATTCCGGAGCAGGAAGTTTTTATTGTAGATTCGGTATTCATAAATTAAGTTTATAATTGGTTACTCAAATAATTTAAGCAGTTCTTCTTTGCTAATAGACTTCATTAGGTTGGCTTCATCCAAAATCACTCCTTCAGCCACTCGTTTTTTACTTTCTTGAAGTTCCAAAATCCCTTCTTCGACAGAATCCCGGCAAACAATCTTATAAGCCATCACATGTTTATCTTGACCAATGCGATAACAACGATCTATTGCCTGAGCTTCAGCCTGTGGATTCCACCAAGGATCCAAAATGTAAACGTAGTCCGCAGCAGTAAGATTTAAGCCCGTTCCACCAGCTTTTAGGCTGATCAGAAAAACACGGCATGCATCTTCATTTTGAAATGTTTCAACCGCTGATTGCCGTTGCTCCTGGTTCATCCTACCATCGAGATAGGTGTACCCTATATTGTACTTTTCGATCCGTTGACCGACGAGTTTGAGCATAGAAGTATAGGATGAAAAAAGAAGAATCTTATGATTGGGAGCTACTTCTTCCATGATTTCATCAATAAAATCCAATTTGATAGATTCATTGGCTAAACCGTCATCTTTCATTAATACGGGTGAATTACACAGCTGTCTTAATTTCTGTAATGCCTCTATGGCCAAGAATTTGGATTTTGAAGAGTCTTCTCGGTTTAAATTTTCTTCAATTTCCTCTCGATATTTTTTACGATAGTTATCATAGATTCTCCGTTGTCCGTCTTGCATATCCAAATACAGAATAGTCTCCGTTTTATCTGGTAAATCTATTGCGACCTGCTTTTTGGTTCTCCTCAGAATAAATGGAGCAATCATCTTTTGCAAATTCATGAGTGGCGTATCGACTTCCTCCCCCTCTCCCATAGACTTAAACATTTTATTAAAATTTCTGTAATTCCCAAAAAAGCCGGGATTAACCATAGTCATTTGTGCATAGATGTCCTGAATACCATTTTCAATTGGCGTGCCCGTCATCGCAATTCGAAATAACGCTTTAATGGAGAAAAGGTATTCGAACCGTTTAGAATTTCGATTTTTTACCATCTGAGATTCATCCAAAATCATATAACTGAATGATTGAGATTGAAGAAAGGAAAAGTCTGTCATCGCTGTCCCATAGGTTGTCAGCACAATTGATGCTTTTGCTAATGTCTCTTGGTCCTTTCTTTTCATACCATGATAAACATAATAACTTCGTTCCGGAGCAAATTTTTCAATTTCATTTTGCCAATTGAATAGCAATGAATTAGGAACAATAACAATGGAAGGGTCTGCGTCTGGATTATTTTGATAATAGTATTCCAATAAAGTAATTACTTGTAATGTTTTTCCAAGTCCCATATCATCCGCCAGAATACCACCCCATTGAAATTCTTGGAGGAATCCCATCCAACTAAAACCAACCCTCTGATAGGGTCGCAACGTTGCTTTGACAGTATCCGGAACATCTAATAAAGGAATTTCGGTCATATTGGCTAATTTATCTCGCCGTTCTCTTGTACTATCATTAATAATCTTGGGATCTATTTTTTCTAATTGTGTTTGAAAAGAGATCAATTGAGCTGAAGTCAAAATAATGTATGGATCTTCTACACGTGCCTGAGCAAATAAGGGGATAAAAAGGGATTTCAAAGAATCGCTGATATAGATATGGTCTCCATTATTGATCTTGAACCAATTTTTCCTTTCAAATAAATACTGCTCAAACTGACTCGGTTCTAATACTAATTTCCCCAGTTTAAATTTTATGTTGATATATAATAAATTTGATTGAGACTTCAGTTCCACCACTTCCCATTTTAAAGAGAAAGGATAGTAACTAGATCCTTTAACTAATCCCGTAAGTTTAAGCGTTATCTGATGATCTTGACATGCCTTTCGAAGATTATTTATCCAATTTGTTCGGGAAATTAGGGATGTTCGCAGCTCCCAAGTATGAGCGGAAACCTGTTCTTCAAAAGATTCGTGTTGATTTTTGATAAAATTGCTAAAGATGAGTTCCTCTTCTACATTTCGCTCTTGAACGCAAATTTCATTATCATCATAAGTTAAAATAGTTGTGCTTGGCATCTCAACAATTGGTAGGCTAACTGTCCCAAAATCTATGGATGCTTTCAAGAGCAGTAGATCATCCTGAAGCGATACCTCTAATATTTTCGTCTCCTCAATTGTCTTTTTAATTGCGGCATGATCTTTAAGCGTTTCATTTTTATAGGCTATCGGGAGGTGCTGAGCTATTGGACACAATAGCTCTTCGTAAAATTTAGGAATGTCTTGGCGCAACACAAAAATTTTGAATGCGGAATGTCTAAATTGATTCAGCAATTTTCCGACTTGCATATCGTCAATAAAAAGTACATTTTTGGTACCTAATTCCACAAAGAAACTATGCACATCGCTCAAAAACTTGATTTTCTTTAACAAATTACCTTTATAATAGGCCAGTAGCTCCATCAATAAACCTTTTTGATTCTCCACTACTTGAATCTTAAGCTTAAAGTCGCCATTCGCAATTTTCAATTTATATGATTGATTGAAAGCAGAGCTATATCGGAATTGGTAGTGTCTTAGACCGAAATTATTCGTATGGGAATAGAAAAAGGTCACTTCATCATGACACAATTGATTTGAAATGAGATCCCTCCATAAATCCATTATTTGATAATCCCGTTCATTTTGTTCAACGCTTGAAAGTTCATTTGGTCTGATCATGTTAAATGCAGAAGCTCCTAGCTGCAACAACTTCTTTGCGACTGCATCAAGCATCATTTCATGGCATGTAAGACGTCCGGGATGCGGCATGTCATCTTTTAATAGATAGCTTTCTTTAAAAACATCTTTTTTCTTTTCTCCACTTAAAAATGGAAGAAAAAAAGGTAGTTGATCAATCGTATTATTAATCGGAATTGCAAAAATAAATTTGCCTTCCGATTTACAAATTGAAGGGTCGATTGAAGATATTTTATTACTAGCCACGTGACATAATTCCGATGGCGCATGAAAACCATAAATGCTCCCATATTCGGCTGCCGCTTTGATTTCAATTTTCGTTATTCTCTTATGTTCATCCTTAATAGATAGACCAAATAGTTCTCGTTGGTCAGGATGGGGTAAAAACCATTTTGGATCGTATAAATGAGAAAAATAATATTTATTCCCACCTAATTTTTCACGCAATAAACCATAGACATGTTCACATAATGTCGCGTCCATTTTCCCACATGAACAATTTACTTTCAAATGATCGGCGGTCAACGTGATCAGGACACGAATATTTCCCTTACACAAACTCTCGAACACATACCTATTATTAAACACACTCTCTTCTAGAATTATCTTAAAATCCCAAGTTAATCTTGCAGATTTTTCGTTAAAAAATCTTTTCAGATAGACGATAGACAGAGATTTTTCTTGCTTATTTTGCCATGGTATCGTTACATCTATTTCATTTTTCATTGGTTTATGTTTAGTTATAATGGTTTAATTTTATAAGTCTACCATACCTAGATGAGCATCTAGCCTTTTATTGTGAGCTTCAATTTATTTTAATTCCCGATTTCATTTCCATATACCTTAAACTCTGCTCACATAGGTCAGCAAAAAAGGCTATAATCCGACTAGCGTTGGATTTAAAATACTCCATTTCCAGCTGGTCCAATTCAGGAGGCAGCTCATATACCCGCCCTTTCATATCTTTTAATAGCTCCTGGTACAATAGGGCTTCAGAAGGTTCATTTGAGGTAAAAAAATCGCTTACTTTTTTATCACAGATACAGCTCCATTCCACCAACTCCTCCAACGTTGCATTCATTGGCGTGTAACCGATCCGTAGGTAGAGGTAGCTATGTATTCCGATCAGGATCAACTGATTTAACAACAGCACCGCCAATTGCTTGCTCGAAGGGCGAGCATCAGAAAATATGGCCAGCATATCGTGCATGAGCTTTGCATTACGTATCCAGACATTTGTCGTTTTAAATAGGGTGTCGGGCCAATTTACAGGAGTTAGCGAATAGGTTGGCTTATAGCCCGGATTGCGGTAAAGGACAACAGAGTCATTCCAGATCGTTTGCGAAAAGCGACTTCCTATATTTAATTTCGCTGCGATAAAGCTGCTGCTTAAAAATGAAATAACTGCTGTCGCCCGACCAAAAGAAACTTTACGGAAGTAACATTGTCCAACCCATTTTTTTATAACAACCAAGTAAATGCTGACGCTTCCAACATCTTTTAGGGGATAGTCGAATAACCCCTTTCCATGAGTTTTACTCACATAATAATTGAGCAACATCATCTGTTCAGCCTGATTGTCCCTGCGAATCTGATAGAGAAGCTGCTGTATATCCGACTGATACTGTTCAGGCCAGGGGAATGCGTGAAAAGTAGATGCAGCGACCAGCGTTTCCTGTTGTGCTATTTTAACTTTTTCTTCTTTCGCCAGTTTAGTCTTTGCTAGCTCAGCTTGGATGGCAGCTTCAGTCGCTATATTCTTTTCGTATTCGGCCTGCAATTCCTGCATAAAGTAACGGAAGAGTTTTTCTATCGCCGTTTGCATAACTGCACAATGATCGTATAACTGTGAGGCTGCTATAGCGGAAATCTCCAGATCTTTATTTTGATTGACAGCATTAAAGGAAGTATCCAATAAGCGGAAGCGCTCTTTCTCTTCATCGCCTTCACCCATAAATACTTTTTTAAACATCGAGAAGTGCGTGTCAAGGCTTCTTATTCTACTGTCCAGACTGTGTACATTATTTCCTTTGGCTTCCACCATCACTTGCAGCAATCTTAAATGGCTTTCCATACTCTGATGAACCATATATAATGCACGGAGATAGTTTGCCGTATCGGCAAATGTCTGTGCCGCCTGTAAAAATTCCGCGGAAGCAGCCTGCACTTTTTGGTAATGCTTATCAGAGAGATCCAGTATACCCCTTATCTCTTTCGGTTTACTCATTGCGGTATTGTTCTCACCAGAACTAAAAATCTCATGCTTGGCTAAAGCCGCATAACAATAGAATAAACTTCCCATCTTGATCTTGTTTTTCAGTTCAGGGGTAAAAATCAATTCAAATGAAATACGTTCCTGATCCAACAGACATAATTCCACAATAGGTTTTAATATCTTATGCGAAAGTCCACTCACGGGTTTAAGCGTTAAAACTAAGTGCTGATATTCTTGATCCAAAAACTGATATTTAACGAGATAAACCCGATCGAGATCCATACGTTGAGCTAAACGGTCTATGATCAATTGATTATTAATTTCCATAATAATGACTTAATGAATATAAAATTCTACAACATATAGCCTACTGAACAACAAATGGTTAAAACCTATTATTGTAAAAAAACAATAGCTATATTGGAAAAAAAACAGAAGTGACTACCAAGGTGATTAAATAGAAAATCAACAGGTAAAATGCATTCGCGTTTGCACCTTGGTTTATTTTAGGAAAGGTCGGCAATCAACATAAAAAATCGTATCGAAATTTCAAATGTACTTGTGAAATATAGCTAATCTGTTTGCCGACAAAGAGACAGATAAGATACTGGTGCATCATGTTATTCAAGAAAACACCATTACAATACAAATATATAGATTATATATACAAATGTAATAATTAAAAATATCTTATACAAATGTTTTTTAGAATAACATAGTTTCTCTATGAGTAGCATACGTCTCTTTCACTATAGGTTCCTATCGCTCCTTTAGGGCGTATTTAGCCCCGCTCAAAATATGGTATCATCCCTAATGAGATACTTGATCTTTACTTAGCCAGTACAACAGGGCTGCTTTATCCGATTTTGTTGTTCCCTTTTTTTCTATTCCTGCGAATAGGATAATATTTATTAAATTATTGTTATGTTTAAGGGTAGATTGCGAGAACGGGAATTGAAGATCATCAGGTTTTGCAATTTATCATAAACGAATCATAAATAGCCATAAGCGAATCGTAAACCTCTATCGAATGCGATGTTAATGTATCATATTTTTATAGCAAATTAAAATAGTACCATTATATAAGAAGTATAGCGTCTAACAAACCGACAAATGACCTTAAAACAAATACTTTTATTCTTTTGTATTTCATTTCTGATCTATCCGATATTCGGTCAGACCAACTGCAACTGTTCACAGGCACTCAAACAATTAATCAGTAAAATCGAAACAGAATATCCGGGCTTTCCGGAAAAGGTAAAACGTCACAACGATTTATACCAAGCCAAAAAGAATATTCTGAATAAAAAAAGTCTCAACGCAAAAAACGAAGCGTGCACAGCTCTTTTGCAGGAGTATCTCGATTTTTTTCAGGATGAGCACATTGTTTTAAGATCATTGACTGCAACACAGAAAAAAGTCCCCGAACCTACGGTGAATCCGGCTGAGCTTGAAGAAGAAGTGATGGCCAAAGCAATTAATCCCGAGGTTTTCTATATTAAGATCGGCAGTTTTGCTTATGAAAATATCGCTCCGGTAAAGGATTTAATAGCAAAACATAAGGAACAGATTGAACATAGTAAGGGACTGATTATCGATATCCGAAATAACGGTGGTGGAACGGATGATGTATACCAACCCATTTTACCCTATGTCCTGACAAATCCGATACGGATTATGAGTGTTGAATTTTTTGCTACCCATACCCTAGTCAATGGCCTCCGTGATTATGCCCTTAAGAATATAAAACAGGGGCTGGACTCCATTGCGGAAGCGAAAAAGATCGAGAACGATCTAAAAGAATACAAAGATAATATCGGAAAATTTGTACTCTATGGTGATAAAAAAGTACTTATCGATACGATAGCACTCAATAAGAAAAGCCCGACCCAAGTTATTATTCTAGCCAACAGAAATGTGGCCAGTTCAGGTGAAAATTTCTTATTCAGCTGCCGTCAAAGCAAAAAAGTAAAGATTATGGGCACGCCTAGTATGGGTGCACTGGATTATGGATCCATACGGGAGTTTAAATTTGGCTGCGATAATTATCAACTGTTTTTGCCAACCTACAGGTCGGCACGGCTACCGCAATACCCCATTGACAATATTGGCGTACAGCCAGATATCTATTTGGATGAATCCGTCCCTGATTGGATTGATTTTGCTGTCCATTATATCCAGGAGTAGGAATACATCATCAGGAGCAAATCATAGAAAGGAGAGTATGAAAAATATTTTTAAAATGGGAATTATCAGCACATGCATTGGCTTGTTCTTCTCCTGCAAAGAGCAGGTCAGCCCTTTGTCTGAAGACTATTATAAAAAAAGTGGAGCGATCTATTTTATCCCCGGAGGTAATGGTTTTGAACGCGGTTCAAGAAAGACGGAAGCAGATGTAAATAGTTTTTCTGTGATCAAAGGCGTCTATGCACGTGATAAAGACAATATCTATTTTATGGGTTGTCCACAACAATTCGTTGATGCAAAGACCTTTCGATTGAAAGGAAAGATTCCCATCGATCAGTCTCACGTATTCGATTTCAATGGCTCTCCATCAGCTACAGGAGCATGTAGCAAACAACAGCTTACCGTCGTGACAGGTGCGGATCCCGAAACGTATATTACCTTATATGATACAATCCCATCCCTATCTAAAGATAAATCACATTATTTCTACAATGCCCAACCATTAGCTGTTGACTACGCTTCATTTAAAATTTTAAATGAAAATTTTGTAAAAGACCAAAATAGGCTTTATGTGGTCACTCAGAAAAGTATCAATCCGCTCAATTACACAACGGATAAGATTGATGTACTTAACAATGAATACATCATTTTGGATGGTAAAAAATTACTTTATTACCAGCCATATCAGGGTATCGGTGTACTTGAAACGACTTTGCCTTCGACCAATAAAATTAAATTACTTGATAGAAAAACGGTAATCATTGATCAATTAGTGCTCATTGAAGGAAAGAAATTTGAATTCGCTGATGTTGATGCCGACAGTTTTAAAATATTGGAAGGAATTGGTGGAAACTCTTTTTGGTCCAGAGACAAAAATCATATTTATTATAATGAACAGCTCCTGACAGAGGCAGACCCAAAAACTTTTGAAGTTCTTAGGCGCGCTGTCGCCAAAGATGCCAGACATATTTTCGTCGGTGATAAAATCTTTGAAGGCCCCGATGTCAAAAGTTTCAGAAGTGTAGATAAAGCAGAAGTAAACCACGATTTTGAAGATGATCTGGGCAACAAGTACTGGTACCGACCCAAGGAGGGAGATGCAGAACTTGTTCCGGTAAAGAAGAAATAATGATATAGTTTAAATCTATTATTTTAGAACCGGTCGTCTAACTAAGTATAAGTTTATAATGTACTGATCTTCCAAACCCAATTTGTTCTAATATACCTTGCTCCTGCAGGTATTGTAGATCCCTTGTTGCAGTAGCTTTTGAGGTCCTCGCAATAGACATATACTTTTTTGCGGTCACACGCTTATGCCAATTTCAAATTCTAATCGGCTCATCGAAAAAATAACACACTGTCAAAAGGCCCCAACTTCCTAATATTACAATTGATCAAGTCGCTTCATAATCACTGAATTCGGCTATTTTTCCAAAGGCTATTTTCGTCTACTTTAGCCTCAGGATCACAGCATTTTGCATGAATCCCATCATAAAGCGTTGCATTGGCACAATGAGCATATACGAAACTTTTTGTTGCTCCTTTAACAGTGAACGCTTTCAATTAAAAAGAAAAAAGATGATCAAATCAGTATTAGTAGGTTTAATAACTATTCTTTGTATGACAGCCTGTGCACAAGAGTCTACCATAAATCCATCCTTGGAATCTATCCATTGGATTCCGATGCAGACCAAGGACAAACAATTCGTCTATGTGGACAGTTCGCTCCAGCAGCAGCTGACACAAAAATTCTACGGGGCCGAACCCTTTACCCCAACTGGTTACGCTATCGTCTCCAATGAGAAGAACCAGCAGGCTTTAATTAATTCAAAGGGAGATTTTATAGAACATTATTCTGATACCGATCTTGGGCTACAACCACTAGGTCAGGTGACGCTACTCATGAAACGTCGGGAGCATGAGAAAAAACTGCCTTTCTGGAACTGGAACTGGAATATCATGGGTGGTGGTGTAAAAAAAACAGCACCCTATGTTAAGGTAGAAATCCGTGTGCTTGAAACCGATCAGATCCTGTTGGACAAAGATATTCCCTATGACGAAAACGAATACAATTCGGATGCATACCATTTGGATGATAAACATTTTGTCCTAAATGGGAACCTTTATGAACTAAAAAATCAGTATCTAAAAAAGCTTAGTACAAAAATTGATATGATTTTGGAAAATGGCCGATATATTCCTCCTGCTGAAAATCGTTTTGAAATCTACGATATTCAACATAAGCAGCCTATTTTTTCCAATCTAGTCGGTGTGGATAAAATAGATTTGCTCTGGAACGGCCAGCCCTTACAGTTGGATTCCATCAATCAGGATCGCTATAAACCAACAGTGCCCAAATTGTTAAAAGACAACAACACAGGTGCCATCTATGTTTTCCCGCAATATGAGAAAGCTTTGCCAAAACAAATCAAACAGGCTACCACCGAACAGATCGCTTTTCTGAAAGAAGTTTCTCTCGTATATTCTGTCAACAATTCGCCTTACTTTATTCTGGGAAGATTTAATTATGACCACGAGGTATGGGCTTATGACTGGCTGTATCTTGACAAGGATGGTAATTTATTGGATGAGATCAACGTCAAGGATTTCTTTATTTTGGATCAGGTAGGTTATCTGGTCTGGCCGGATAAGCATATGTTATTTACAAAGAACGCCCTTGAAAAAGATTGGAAAACGGGAAAAATAAATTATGTTTATCAAACAGAAGCATTATATCTTATCAACGTCAAAAAAGGTGAACAGGATCCAACGATGGGCCTCTGGAATGCTAAGACCAAAACATGGGATCTAGCGCCAAATTTTCAGCATATTGATATCTTGAATGGCCGACGACAGATCTTTGCCTTACAGATGCAAAAAGACGGTCCTTTTACCTTGTACAATAATAAAACAAAACAGCAGATCGGTACAAAAAACTACGATACGATCAACCCAAGTGGTCTGGTGCGGGTAAAAGGCAAAGGAAATGAAGATAATTATTATCACATAGACATCTATACCGGAAAAGAGTACAAGGAGTAATCTCATGTGCATGAGCAGAAGTACTTAAGGTATCAAAAAAAAGCCCCGTTGTGATTTGACACACAAACGGGGTGAAAAGTGTAAAGGAAATTAAAACTTTTACTTCACAGCTTCCAGTAGTTTATGGAAAATAGCTGTATTATCGTATACCCCCCGAAATAAGAACGAGCGGGCTCCATAAGCAAATACTGGAACGAACGCATTCGTATGATCGTTGCTGCTAAAATTAACCATCACACGTCCTGATTTACGGTCAGAATCCAGCAATGTAAGTCCGCCGGTTTCATGATCTGCAGTTACAACAACCAGCATCTCTGGATCCTGATCGGCCAACTTTAGGGCTTCTTCGACAGTTTTGTCAAGATCCAATGTTTCCATGACCGAATATTTGAGGTCATTCGCATGGCCGGCATAGTCAATCTGCGCAGACTCTGCCATCAGAAAGAATGGTTTATCATCGCGGGACAGAAACTTTATGCCATCCAGCATGGATTGTTTTAAAATCGTTGATCGACCATCTTTCACAGGCTTAAGAAGTTCGTCCGACAGGAAGACAATCTGCTTACCACTGGATTGATCGATCTGATCTTTTACAATCGAAACACCAGCGTATCCTTTCCAGTCACTTCTCTTCTGCAACCAGCCGGGTTTTCCGCCCAAAATAAAATCCACTGTGGAATGTTGGAACTGTCCTAAAATGGATTCGCTCTCATTCCGTTCCTGCTGATGGGCATAGAATACTGCGGGAGTGGCGTCTGTCACATCACCGATGCTGATCACTCCTGTTTTCCATCCCTGATCGGCCAGCACTGCAGCTACGCTGGGCAATGGCTTACCGTTTGAATCGACAGCAATTGCGCGGTTATTTACTTTCCGCCCTACAGCGATGGCTGAACCTCCGGCAGCGGAGTCGGTATTGTCCGAATTCAATGCCTCGGTCTGTGAAAGTCCGACTGTTTTGATCTGTGTCATATTGAGCGCGCCACCATTGGCCAATGTCGCTGCTTTTACAGCGGCCAGCCCCATTCCGTCCCCAATCAAAAGCAGAATCCGCTTCACCTTACGGTCCTGACCGTCATATTGAAAACTCGGTGTATAGATCGCCTGTGGTTTTACCGATTGGAAAGATGACCGTTCACGCTGATCAAGAAATAATTCTAAGGTCTTGGGATGATCGGTATTGATCCAGTACACGCCGAGATTAATAAGCTGCTGCCAGGCATTGGGACTGTCGTGTGTTCCGTAAAAACGAAAACGGAGTCCCAGTGAATCTGCCTTGGCGACCGCCTTTTTGATGGCCGGAATATTTTCGGGCAATCCCTTACCGTTCCAGTCCGTATAATCCTTTAGATCCGCACTGATCAATCCGGTCTGCGCCAGGCTTGCTGCATCGTAGCTCCAATTGACTTCACCATCAAAAAACAGCCATTTGGGATAATCCTTAAATCCATCTGGCTTAGGTCTCCCGCCTGTTACGATTACTTTAACCCCATTGGTATTTTTAAGCGGATTGAACAGATCTCCATATTGTTCAAGCGCTTTGACAAGAATTGGCAATACCTGTTTATAGTTTTCTTTGACGTCGATAAGCAACTGTAGCTTTTTTGCTTTGTCAGCAAAGGCTGTTCCGCCATTTTTGCGATATAGTGCAGCCACAGGATCCAGATAAAGTGCATTGAGCGTATTCTCCGTTTTGATTTCCTTTGCATCATGCGCAACCATCAATTTACCATTGCGCAGAAAAATATCCGCTTCAATGGATTGCATTCCCGCATAATAGGCTGTGTAGAAAGGCTGACTCTGCCAATAATCGTTATGACTATGTCCAGCATAGTTGATCGCCCCCGCCTGTCCTTTTTCACGGTTGAACATCAGCTGCTCAAATTTCTCATTGAGTGTTTGTGCGGAAGCCCCTAAAGGTCCTCCACACAAGCCAGCGATTAGCAATAAGCCTCCCAGTTTATTTCGGGAGACTTTTAGAACTTTTACCATCCTTGATTCTGTTTAATCAGACCTGCACTATTATCCACTTCCCTACGTGGTACCGCCCACACGTGGTGAGTTTTTGGATCAAATTTACGACCCGCAAACTCAACCGGCATGCCTGAACCATTCTTCATCGCATAGGTATGAAGCGGCTTGGCATAAGTTGCCTCAGCATCGCCCCAGCGCACTAAATCACGGTGACGGTCTGAAAACTCACCAGCTAATTCATTACGGCGTTCGCGTTTCAGATCAGTCAATGTCATCCCTGTCTTTTCGAGAAGGTTGGCACGTTTACGGATCATATTAAGCTCTTTATCTCCAGCACCGCTACCATTAAGCATAATCGAAGCTTCCGCTTTAATTAACAATATCTCTGCAAAACGGATCAAAGGCACATTTAGATCTGTAGCCATATGATTTCCATTGGGACTCACATGCCCAGTTTTTACTGGATCAGTGTGCGAGAAAGGTTCCATATACTTATTGAACTGCATGTCACAGGTTGCTGAACTTGCCGGTTCGAATATCCGCTCCTTGCCAAAGAAAACAAATTTATCGCCCGGTTTTAGAATAGTTGCTTCACGACGTTCATCACCCGCTTCATAAGAATCATAAAGTTCCTTTGTCGGCATATAATACCCCCAGCCATTGTAAAATCCCCAGGCACCATTGGTCAGCATAACACCGGGTAAAATCGATCCCCAGCCATCTGTACCTGCTGCTGTACTTGTGACAGACCAGATATATTCAGGGCCCCAGTTATTTGCCGCTTTAAAGACATCTTTAAAAGTAGGTGCAAGCCCGCGTTTACCTTGATTGATCACCATATCGGCATAAAGGATCGCATTTTTATAATCCTTCTTATACAAGTACATTTTGGAAAGCACAGCCCATGCCGCTACCTTATGCGCACGGCCATAATCCGCTTCTTCCAATTCATTGAAAAAAGGCAGCTGATCAGCAGCCTCTTTCAGCAACTTTTCAATATGACGATAATTTTCTTCGATATTGGCCGCTCTAGGTGTCGCCTTTTCGTTGTCCATATTTTCAACGGTGACAATAGGCACACCAGCCCGTTCGTCCGCATAATTCACAGCCAACTGAAAGTACATATAGCCCGCATTAAAATTAGCTTCACCCAAGATACGTTTCTTTAACGCTTCATCCATGGAAATCGAAGGAACATAACGCAAGATATCATTGGCCTGCTTGATAATCGCATAACGCATTTGCCATTGTGATTCTGTATAGCCGCCACCGATGTAATTGCCGTTAAACGTACGGATATTCTCTGCCTGCGCATTGTTCCTCCCGGTGACCATATCGTCGCTGGCATTCAGGAACCATGCAAATCCACGACCATAGAAATCTTCTTCATCATAGAGGTAATAGAGCCCATTGGCCCCTTTTATCGCATCTTCTTTTGTTTTCCAAAAACTTGCCTTTGAAGGAGCTCCCTCTGGCAGGATATCCAATTTGTTGGTACAAGATTGAAAAGACATTCCCACGCTTCCTAAAAGCAGGGCAAAACATATATTTCGAGTTATTTTTTTCATTGGAGTATTTTTTAAATATTCACAGGACAATCAAGTTTAGTCATTCGGTTCACCGATTTGAAAAACCTATATCATCCTTCATTTTATCCAAATTTGAGATTAAAAAGTGACAGCTGCTCCCAACATAAATGTACGCGACTGCGGATAACGGCCCGCATCCACACCATAATTGTTCATTCCTACCTCAGGATCCATTCCTGTGTATTTCGTTACCGTGAACAGATTGGTTGCCGAAGCAAAGAATCGTAATTTCTGCAACTTATATTTTTGAGTCAGCTCCTTTGGCAGCGTATACCCTACAACAAGGTTTTTTAAACGTAGATACGATCCATTTTCCACATAGAAATCCGATACGTTGGAGAAGTTACCATTCGGATCTTTTACGGATACACGCGGTATATTTGAATTTGGATTGCTCTCTGAATACGCATTCTTGATCTCTTCAAACATATTGTAAGGTTGTCCAGAAGCCGCATTTAAACCTGTATATTTCAAGGTATTGAACAACTTATTCCCTTGTACACCCTGGAAAAAGATATTGACATCAAAGTTCTTGTAACTACCATTGAAGGTTACACCGTAGTTAAAATCCGGATAGGCACTTCCTAAAAACACACGGTCTTTGTCATCGATTTTACCATCACCATTTTGGTCGACAAATTTCATATCCCCAGCTTGGGCGTTAGGTTGTATTTTTGTTCCAGTACTGCCTTTATACTGCTCAGCCTCCTGATTGGATCTAAATAGACCCGCAGTTTCCAATCCATAATACGAATACAGTGGCTGCCCCGGCTCCGTCAACAAAGGTTTCAGTATGCCGCGATAGTCAACCTGCGAGGTTATTTTTGGAAATTCGTCAATTAAATAATCTACATTATTGGAGATCTTATTGACTGAAGCTGAAATATCATATTGAAAAGCTGCATCTGATTTACTGCTATAGGTCACAGCAAGTTCAATTCCTTTGTCCGTAACACGTCCACCATTGACAGTTTTGGTTTGCAAACCAGTTGTCCCTGCCAATGCGATGTCCATCAACATCCGATCTGTCCGCTTAACGAAATAATCCGCATTCAGAGTCAAACGATTATTTAATACACCAATATCTAAACCAATATTCGTCTGCTTCGACTGCGCCCATGTCAATATAGGATTGCCCATGATTTTTTCAACGTATCCAGGCATTAACGTTGGTATTTTACCAACCCAATTGTCTACACGCTGTAATAAAGGACTTACAGCCGTAGAAGTCAACGAACCCAGATTACCTAAAATACCATAACTTCCTCTTAATTTCAAGGTATTAATTACTTCGGAATCCGAAAGAAATGCCTCACGATGGATTGCCCAAGCTCCAGAAATAGAACCGTAATTTTGGAACCTGTTATCTTTTGCCACCAATGAAGTACCATCGCGACGACCAATCAAGGTCAACATATAACGATTGTCGTAGTTGTAGTTTGCACGTAAGAGGTAAGAAATTAAAGCTTGCTCAAGCTTACCATCTTCGATAGGTTTAATTCGTCCAGCATTGACTAAGTAACGGTAGTTTTTGGCTTCATCATCGAAATTTTCACCCACCACATTACTATAGTTTTCCGTAGTCTTTTGATACATATATCCTGCTAGGGCGTCGAAATGGTGTAGACCAAAATCTTTTTCGTAGGTCAATGTCTGCTCAGTCAAGATATCTGTCAGACGATTGGTATTAACGGCGAGGGAATTGGACATATTGGGTTTTCCAATTTCCGGAATACGTGCCGTAAATTCCTTGAAATCGGTGAATTGCTTCGTATAAGCAAAATTTGATTTAAATTTCAATCCAGGAAGCAATTTAAGCTCAATATAGGGATTAATCAATAGGTTATGTACGGGGTTATTGACATCCAATCGACTTAGGTAAGCTACCGGATTAATTACATCACCATAGGTACCCGGGCCATGATCCGACGGTAGTCCTGAAAACTTACCTACGGCATCATATACGGATATATTTCTTGGGTAGTGAATGGCAGATAATACAGCCCCCGTATAGCCGGAACTTGTATTGGCGCCCTGCCCGTTGGTAAAGGAGTAGGAAATATTCTCGCCCAATTTCAACCAAGGCGTCACCTGTGTCTGTGAATTTACACGGAAATTGTACCGTTTAGAATACGTATTGATCAATATACCTTCGGCATTTCGGTAGTTGAAGCCTGTGTAGAAAGAAGACTTCTCATTACCTGCACTTGCTGATAGATTATAATCCTGTACACGCGCCGTACGGAAAATTTCGTCTATCCAATCGGTACGGGTGATCTGCCCATCCGGATATTTGCTTGCATCAAAAGCTGGGTCACGTGCGACACCCGCATTGTCCGCCGCCTGATTGGAGATCATGGCACGGTCTGCTGCATTCAGCGCTTTGATCAAGTTGTGCGCCTTCTGTACGCCATATTTAGCTTCAAAATCAATTTTCAATTCACCACTCTTGCCACCTTTTGTTGTGATCAAGATAACACCACCGGAAGCACGCGCTCCATAGACGGCGGCTGCGGCATCTTTCAGCACACTGATATCTTGAATATCATTTGGATTGAGCTCTGGGGCTCTTGCCTGGAGTACACCATCAACAACGTATAAAGGCTGCTCACCATTGATACCGCCCATACCGCGGATATTGATACTCGGTTTAGACGTCGGATCCCCGCCCTCAGCTGTTACTGTAACACCCGGTGTCTTTCCTTGAAGCACTTCCCCTATCCCTGCCATTGAACGGCTGTTTGTACCTTTCAGATCTGTTGTAGCAACAGCACCAGAGACTGTACTCTTTCGTTGCGTACCATAACCAACCACCACTACTTCCTCCAGTTGACTGGCATCTTCGGTCAGGGTAACTGACAGGCTATTACCTGTCACCTGTTGATCCAATGGCTTGTACCCTACAAAACTAAAGCGAAAGGTTTCGCCTTGTTTGGCGGACAATTGAAATTGCCCCCTTGCATCAGTTACTGTTGTTTTTCCTGATTGAACGTTTTTAACGGTTACTCCTGCAACAGGCACGCCATTGTTCGCGACAACTGTCCCTTTAATTTGGTCCTGAAAGACACTGCTTCCGATGATGGAAGAAAACGGCTTTTTTACGGGGAATGCTTGTCCCTGATAGGCAATCCCAAGCGCCAGTGGTAGAATTAGAAATTTATTCATATGATTGATAATGTGTGGCGAAAGTAGAAATTACGGGTTATCACAATTTTAATATCGTGTTAACAAAATGTAAACCCGCCTCCAGTTTATTTAATCGGTATATTTTTTTTGGTTTTCATAAAAATATAAATTTTTTTTATGTCTTCAAATGTATGTACATAATAAAAATTCGATTTAGCAAGTTATTTTTCAAACCTTGCCCTATTCCAAAAGAATTGGATAGAGCATTCTGTTTTTTTACTTATCTTGTAATCCAAACAACAACAACCTTTATGATACCACAACTCAAAGGAATCGCGATTCTATGTTTATTGCTGATCAGCGCTTCCATACGACTTTTTGCTCAGGACAATGGAAAGGCGTATTGGTTTAAAGATGCCCGTTTTGGCATGTTTATCCACTGGGGCTTATATAGCGCTGCTGAAGGTATGTGGAAAGGTGAACCTCTACGGTATATGAATAATTATGCGGAATGGTTACGCTACCGCAACCGTGTATCGAAAGAAGAATATGGCAGTTTGGCCAAACGCTTTGACTGGAACAAGATAGATCCGGAAAAATGGGTGCTCCTCGCAAAAGAGGCCGGAATGAAATATATGATCATCACGACCAAACATCATGATGGTGTGGCACTATGGGATACCAAAGTCGGAACCTATAGCTTACCTAAACTGAGTGGCTCAAACCGCGATGTGATCAAAGAAATCGCAGCTGCCTGTAAAAAACATGGCATGAAACTCGGCTTCTACTACTCACACTGGATTGATTGGGAACATCCTTATGGCTGGAATCATCAGCAAGAGCTGTCCGGACATGTAACTGATGCCCAATACAACCAGTATTGGCAAGAGAAAGTAATACCGCAGCTTCGTGAACTTATGAGCAACTACGGCGATATTTCATTGATATGGTTTGATATGTGGATCCCTTATCAAAAATCCATCATCAAAAAAGAACAGTTACTTCAGGTCGTAAAATTGATCCGCGAGCTACAACCGAACTGCCTGATCAATTCACGCCTAGGTCTTCCGACAGATGCCGAAAATGTAGATTTCGAAACCCTTGGTGACAATCAATTTGGCAGCAACTATATTGCCCACCCTTGGGAGACACCAGGTACTATTGCCCACTCTTGGGGATATAATGGTCAGGAAAACGAGTGGAAATCAACAAGCCAGATCTTTCAATCATTGATTTCAAACGTCAGCCTCAATGGCGGATTTACCCTAAATATTGGTCCTAGGGCCGATGGAACCGTTCCTTACGAAAGTGTAAACCGTTTACATGATGTAGGATCCTGGTTAAATACCTATGGCAAAAGCATCTATGGTGCCACTGGTCTTTCTTTAAAAAACAACCATTTTGACTGGGGTTACCTGACCACAAAAACCGAACAAAATAAAACGGTTGTCTATGCGCATGTATTTAACTGGCCTTTGGATCACAAACTTCGTATTACAGGTATCAAATCCAAACCGTCCAATATAGCAATGATGAAAGGTAGCAGTTTGACTCCCCTGAACTATGAGCAGAAACTTAGCTCGATCCATATTGACCTACCTGTAGATCAACCGGATCATTATGTTTCGGAAGTAAAATTGACCTTTGATGGTCCCTTGGAACTGGACAAAAATACTGTCCCTGAATCCACTTTTGGTGGTTTTTCTCTAAAATCGACCAATAGCCTCAACAATGAACTGAAAATCGTACGTTATAATGGGAAGAATCCGACCCATGCTGTCCTTACAGGAAATACGAAGATCGACTGGGAAGTAACGGTTACAGAGGCCGGAACATATACGATAGATTTCTCTGCTCACAATCCCAATAAAGAAAATATCCCCTTCGAAATTGGCATTGCTAGCCAACAACTGAACGGAAGTTTTGAACCGACTAACAAAATGGTTGTCGAACCAAATGAAAACAACTACACCGAAGAATTTATAGAAAAACGTATCGGAACATTAAAATTTGATAAACCTGGTAAATATATCCTAACGTACAAAAGTCAACAGCAGCTTCCACTCTGGTTTAATTGGCTGTGGCTGGAAAAAACAAAAAATTGAGCTGTTTAGATTAAATAACTATTTAAAAAGGGGCTTATGATGTATTTATTGCCTTCATAAGTCCTTTTTCACTAATTAAAAACTGTGTTATATTCTTTTTCAATGAAGCCTCAATCAACAGTTTAAATCCATATTTTCAAATCATTTTTGATTGGATTAATTTTACAAAGGACTTATTTAAAATCCTCCAAAACCTTTTGTTCTTTTCCGCGTTACACATAATACCCTACCCAGCAACTCGTTATGCAAAAATTACCTATTTTAATATTTTTTTATTATTTTGTGGTAAAAGTTACCAATTTTGTAAATCGAGACCAGACTAGTCTCATATCTTATAAATGAGTAAATTAATCCTAAACATTGTTGGATAATGCATCTGCAACGGGACTCTTTATCTACACCTTCCGCTCAAACGCAACGTTCGGAGTTAGAAGGATTGATTACAACTTCGGAAGATGGAACCATTTTACATCTTAACTCACGCGCATGTGAACTTTTAGCCTTAGACGATAATGAGTCCAAGGGCAAAAAGCTCCATGAATTAATCACATTCTATTCATCCGAGGATGCATCCGCTCTCAGCGCGGAACACTCCCCCTTCCAAATCGCTCTTAACAACAATCAAGTCCATCAGGAAACAATCTTGGGAATCGCAATAGAAGACTCCTTTAGGTGGTTTGTATTTCATATTACTCCATTCACCGAAGAAAATAAGAGCCGCCTGCTGCTATCTTTCATAGATGTCTCCAAGCTTGTCAATCAGAATCAGGCATTAAAAGATAAACAACATCAGCTTCAACTACTGGTTGCCTCACTCAATGATATTGTTTTTGAAGTCTCCGATATGGGGGTATTTAAAAACTATTGGACAAACGATCCGAGCCTGCTATTTTATCCACCAGAGGAATTTCTGAATAAAAGTCTGATCGAACTTTTCCCGGCAGACTTAGCCATACCGACAATCCAACTGATCCAAAACTCATTAAAGCTTGACCGTGAGTTTAAAATGGAGTTCCAGTCTCCCTCCGAACAGCATAAAGACAGGTGGTATAGTTTACAGATAAAGCCCATTCACCGAACGCAAAACCGGGTCGCCTTGGTAGTTTCAGATATTACTAAACAGATTGAATCAACAGAAAAAATAAGATTTAACGAACATAAATTCAATCAGGCATTCCATTTCTCTGGTTTGGGTATTGCATTGACAAACCTCGATGGCTATTGTATTGAATCTAATCATACATTGACAAAAATACTTGGCTATACGCAGGAAGAAATGTCAACGATAAAATTCTCTTACAACACACACCCAGATGATGTTGAACGTGATATTGAACTCCATAGGAAGCTTATTCAGGGTGAAATTGAGAGCTTCACCATACAGAGGCGCTACCGGCATAAACTAGGGCATTTTGTATGGTGTTCAGTCACCATTGCAGCAGTTTTTGACAATGCCAATATGCCATTGTTTCTGATTGTTCAGGTCCAAGATATTTCCGAATCGAAGAAAAATATCGAGATATTAAAGCGACAGAAAATAGAATCTGATTTAGTTAAAATTGATCTTGAAACCAAAGTCAGACAATTGGAGGAATTTGCAAATATCCTTGCTCATAATCTAAAGGGGCCCCTGAGCAATATGCCAATGCTCATCGATGAACTCAAAATTTCGAAAGATGAAAAGGTGAAGGCTGATTTTTTAGATCTTTTAAAAATTAGCAGTGAACAACTCACCGAGACTTTACACGACTTGGGCGAGATCCTTGAATTGCGTTCAAATAAATCGCTTGTATTCGAAAATTGCTATTTCAACGATGTATATCTGAAAGTAAAACAACAGTATATTGAAGAAATACAATTGAAGAATGCAACGATTTCAGTAGAATTCAATGTAAAACATATTCATTACCCCAAAATCTATCTGGAGAGCATTCTAAGCAATCTCATCAGCAATTCCCTCCGGTTTACAGCCCCTGACAAAGCTCCACATATTGAAATTAGTACTTCCATGGTGGAGGATGGCACATTGCTAACTGTCAGGGACAATGGACTGGGCATCAATCTACCAAAATACAAATCTCAGCTTTTCATGTTCAAGAAAGTTTTCCATCGTGGTTTTGAAAGTAAGGGTATCGGATTATTTCTCACACGCTATCAGGTGGAGTCACTGGGGGGTAAAATAGATGTACAAAGTGAACCGAACGAAGGCAGTGTCTTTTCAGTCAAATTTTTAGAAAGAACGTAATGAATCAGGAAAACAAAAGAAAAATCATCCTCATAGACGACAACGCGATATTACGCACTATTTTTGGCTATATGCTTCAGGGATTTTCGGATTACCCTATTGAATTTTACCCATTTAAAAATGCATTGGATGCATTGGATTTTTTGGACACACATGATATCAGTGCATCTTTGGGGCAACCGATATTATTTGTTGATATCAATATGCCTTTTATGACAGGTTGGGAGCTAATGGACGTTTTAGAAGATAAAAGCGATTTTATTAATCAAACCAAGATTTTCATTATCAGCTCTTCCACGAGTAAAAGTGATCAGGAACAACTGGAAAATTATCCTTTTATAAGTGACTTTATCTTGAAACCTTTTGGTAAGGAGTTGTTATATGAAATTTTGAGACAGAGCTGTTAAAAGATTATCAGAAGCATTGGATTCCAAGCGTTTAACACAGAACATTATTAACTTGCCCGAATATACTATCAAACCCTTAATATGAGCAACTCATCTTAGTTGAATCAAAAAATAGGAACCTGTATCTTGTAGGTTCCTATTTTTATTTACATTATTAGATCGCCTTACATTTTTCGGCAAGCCAATTCTTTTCTTCACTTGAAAGATGCGTTGATAACCGATCAAATACCCATTGATTATAGTTATTCAACCATAAAAGATGTCTTTTTTCCAACAGGGATTTTTCAATCAAGTCTGTCGCAATATAACATATTGTCAATGTCTCAAAATCCAAGAAATCACCGAATTCCGACGAACCCGCTTTTCGAGTCAACACCAAATTCTCGATACGAATACCGTGCTTGCCAACACGATATAGACCAGGTTCAATGGAGGTAATCATACCCGGTTCAACAGCAACATCTATCGCCGCAGCATTAAATGTCTGCGGTCCTTCATGTACATTTAAGAAAAATCCAACGCCATGACCTGTGCCATGACCATAATTGCGCAAGGTCTCCCACAATGGGCGGCGGGTAATAGCATCGATTTGATATCCACGGGTGCCTACAGGAAAAATTGCCTGCGACCCCTCTATTGTGCCTTTCAGCACCAAGGTATAATCTTCTTTTTCCTCTTGGGTAAGTCCACCAAGAGAAACAACGCGTGTAATATCTGTTGTTCCTGTTTTGTATTGACCACCAGAGTCCACCAACAACAAGCCCTTTGGGCGTAATGTATAATTGGATTTCTCATTCGCTGAATAATGTGGCAATGCACCATGATCTAGGTAGCCTGCAATTGTCGTGAAAGAAACATCAACAAATCCCTCTTGACTCTCACGAAATCCACGTAATTTATCTGCAATGGAAAGTTCAGACAGCTCTTCGCTGGTAACGTTCTCTTCCAACCATTTAAAAAAACGGGTAAGCGCCACACCGTCTTTTACAAAAGTATGCCTGTTATTTTCAACTTCTATCGTATTCTTAATTGCTTTTAAAGTCGTAGAAGGGTTTATCTTTTCTACTATTTTAACGTTTTCAGGAACGCTATCAAACATTGCAAAGCAGGTACGTTTTGGGTCGATTAAGATAGCTTTTGCCTGCAATGTCTCGATCGTCTGATAGATATCGTCGTATGCAGCGATTTCAACGCCATAGCTTGCTAATTCAGCAACTGTTTCGGCGTTCAACTTTGACGGTTCAATGTAGAGTGTCGCGGTATCAGTTGTGATCAATACAAACCCCAAAACAACCGGATTGCAAGGTACATCCTGGCCACGGATATTAAGTAGCCAAGCAAGATCATCTAAAGAAGATATTAAATGTGCATCGGTCCGATTTTTCTTCATTTCAGCCCGTACAGCTTCAATCTTCGCTATGGTAGATTGTCCTGTTGTACTTTCAGGCAACAAGTAGGCCTGCGCTTTTGGCAACTCTGGTCTACCTGCCCATAAATCAGCTAGTAAATCTACATGACCATCCACCTCAATATCCAGGGGCTCCAACACGCCTTTGACAGATTGAGCTACCAAAAGCGACGCCAGATTTCCATCAAAAGCAACTTTCGCTCCTGCATGCAATTTCTCTCCTAACCAATCCGCATACTCCGCCGCTGCCTGGACTTTCAGTTTAACCAATTCAAAACCGGTTCCTTCCAATTGCTCCACTGCCTGGACAAAATAACGGGAATCTGTCCAAAGACCCGCAAAATCTTGTGTGATAGCCAAGGTACCTGCAGATCCTGTAAACCCTGATGCCCAAGCAATACATTTGTAACGTTCTGGTAAATATTCACTGATATGAGGATCTGATGATGGGATAATATATCCATCGATTCCTTGAATCTTCATAGCCTCACGAATAGCAGCTAATTTTTCGATATGCTTCATGTCGTCTATACAATTTTATGCAAGTTAGGATTTTTTAGGGTCGAATGCCTAACTTTAAGCCAAATAAAACAAACGAATCAACGCGTACGTGCATACATTAAAGTTATATGCACATCGCACTAAATATAGAATATCAAATAACAGGACAGCATAAGGTCCGACGAAATTACATGTTAATGAAACCATCATGATTTATTCAAACCGAGTGAAACGAGTTCATGAATGCAATTAAAAAACAAATTATGAATGAATAATCACATAGGGGAATGAGTAAATCTGATAGCTTCATCGCAAATGAAAAACAAATTTAAACGGATGAAAAAATTTGCACTATATTCCATTGCACTATCGACCTATGCACTTACCGGCATGACGAGTTCTTTAGTTGCACAGGATATCCGAGCCAAAATCCAAGATGCATTCAATCAATTTCAAAATCAGGAAAACGTAAAAAACGGCATTAGTTCTTTAACGGTATTTGACGGAAAGACAGGACAGTCTATCTATGCTGTCAATGAAAATATCGGGCTAGCTACAGCTTCCACCATGAAAGTGATTACTGCGGCTACAGCATTGGATTTTCTGGGTAAGAATTATCAATTTAAAACAACCTTATACTATACTGGCACCATAGATGAAACCGGTGTCCTAAATGGCAACATCGTTGTAACAGGGACGGGTGACCCTACCTTGGGCAGCGACCGCTACCCGGAAACCAAAGCAGCTATCGTACTGAACAAATGGATCGCAGCTATTCAAAACGCTGGGATACGAAGTATCAATGGAGCAGTTATTGCCGATGATCGCCTCTATAACGGCAATCAACTCCCTGGGGGATGGATCTGGACAGATATGGGTAATTATTATGGCGCAGGCATTTCATCACTCAACTGGCATGAAAATGCTTTTGGAATTGATTTTAGTCCGGCGGCCAAAGTTGGGGCAAAAGCTGAAATCGTCAATTACACGGTTCAGGTTCCCTATCTGCAGATTACCAATGAAACCACAACAGGCAGAGCAGGCAGTGGGGACAATGTCTATGCCTATGCAGCGCCTTATTCTACCAAGATATTTGTCCGCGGTACTTATGCTCAGGATTTAAAGAAAACCATCGAGCTCGCTTCTCCCGACCCTGCATATGATTTGGCTTTTCAACTGAATGAAGGTCTCAACAAACAGGGCATCCTTGCAATCCAACCTCCCGCAACAGGTGCGAAGATGGATTCAATAGACGTATCCCAGAAACAAACACTGGATGTGCACCTGTCCCCTACCATGGATAAAATTGTCTATTGGTTTAACCAAAAAAGCATCAACCTCTATGGGGAAGCCCTATTAAAAGCTATTGCCTATACCACTGCTGGAAAAACGAGAACGGATGATGGGGCCAATTACATACAGAAGTATTGGAACGCCAAATTAGGGATCAAGCCAAGCGAACTCAAAAGTATGGACGGCTCGGGGCTCTCACCACAAAATAGAGTCACCACGCTCGCCATGAACAAAATCATGCAATATGCACAAAAGCAAAATTGGTATCCTGTATTCTACGAAAGTCTACCGACCTACAATGACATGAAGATGAAGAGTGGAACAATCGGCGGTGTACTGGGGTATACGGGCGTTCATACCAATAAAAATGGACAATCCTTTACCTATACACTATTGGTCAATAATTATTCGGGATCGGGGTCCAATATGCGCAAGCAAATGTTTAAATTGCTGGACATTTTAAAATAACATATTATTGTCTATTTATAATAAGATATTGGCAAATATTTCCAAATATCAAAAAGAATGATAGATTTGTAGCCTTAAATTAATAAAATCGTAATGAGTAACACTAATCGTAAACAGGCAGCGTTAAATTACCACTCAATGGGTAGACCTGGAAAAATAGCTGTTGTTCCGACAAAACCAACAAATTCGCAAAGAGACTTATCATTAGCATATTCTCCTGGCGTAGCGGAGCCATGTTTGGCTATTGCCGAGAATAAAGAAGATGCTTATAAATATACCGCAAAAGGGAACCTTGTTGCTGTTATCAGTAACGGTACAGCTGTCTTGGGCCTAGGTGATATCGGCGCTCAAGCAGGTAAACCTGTCATGGAAGGAAAAGGTTTATTGTTCAAAATTTTTGCTGACATCGATGTATTTGACATCGAAGTGGACACCAAAAATGTTGACGAGTTCGTGAAAATAGTAAAAGCATTGGAACCAACTTTCGGAGGTATCAACCTGGAAGATATCAAGGCTCCTGAATGTTTTGAAATTGAGCGTCGCCTGAAAGAGGAAATGACGATTCCCGTTATGCACGATGATCAACATGGTACAGCGATCATTTCAGGTGCAGCCTTGATCAATGCCTGTGAAATTATCGGAAAAGATATCTCCAAAGTAAAAATCGTCGTTAATGGTGCTGGTGCTGCTGCGATGTCCTGTACAGCAATGTATATTTCTGTAGGCGCAAGCAAAGAAAACATTGTGATGCTAGACAGTAAAGGTGTTATCCGTACAGATAGAGAAAATCTGGATAGCATGAAAGCACAATACGCTACTGATCGCGATATCCACACCCTAACAGATGCCGTAAAAGACTCCGATGTATTTATCGGGTTATCAGCTGCGGATGTCATGTCAGCAGAGATGTTGTTATCAATGGCTCCTAATCCTATTGTTTTGGCGATGGCCAACCCAAATCCGGAGATTGCTTACGATTTAGCGATGGCTACCCGTAGTGATATTATCATGGGTACTGGCCGTTCGGATTATCCAAATCAGGTGAACAATGTATTGGGTTTCCCTTACATTTTCCGTGGTGCTTTGGATGTACGCGCAACAGCAATTAATGAGGAAATGAAAATTGCAGCTGTACGCGCTATTGCTGATCTGGCAAAACAACCAGTTCCAGAAGAAGTCAATCAAGCTTACAATACAAGCAACTTAAAATTCTCTGAAGAATATATCATTCCCAAACCTACCGATCCACGTTTGATCACAGAGGTTTCTATGGCTGTGGCAAAAGCAGCAATCGAATCTGGTGTAGCGAAAACAGCAATCGAAGATTGGGATAAATACCGCGATGCATTGCGTAAACGTCTGGGTAAAGATGATGCGATCATGCGCAACTTAACAATGGCAGCTAAAAGAGATCCAAAACGCGTTGTCTTTGCTGAAGCAGATAATTACAAAACATTACGTGCCGCTCAAATCGTAAAAGAAGAAGGTATTGCAATCCCGATCCTATTAGGTAAGAAAGAGAAAATCCAACGTTTGATCCAAGAGTATGCTTTTGAATTGGATGGTGTAGAAATTATTGATCCAGTTGCTGAGGTTGATGGTGAAACAGAGCGTTCAAAAAAATTCATCGAGCACCTTTATAACAAAAGACAACGCAGAGGGATCTCTCGTTACGACGCGCGCAAACTGATGTTTGACCGCAACTATTTTGGTGCTTCTTTAGTTGAGTTTGGTGAGGCAGATACATTGATTTCTGGTATGACCAAAAATTATGCAAACACCATTCGTCCTGCATTGCACGTTATCGGTGCTAAACCGGGCAGCCGTGTAGCAGGTATGTATATGATGTTAACCAAAAAAGGTCCTATTTTCATGGGTGATACCACCGTGAATGAGGATCCTACAGCACAAGAGCTAGCTGATATCACATTGCTTTTGGACAAAGCTGTTAAACGCATGAATATCCAACCGCGCATTGCTTTATTGTCGTACTCTAATTTTGGTTCCAGTGAAGGAAAAACACCTACCAAAGTAAGAGCAGCGGCGCAGATTATTCACGACCAACATCCTGACATTATTGCTGATGGTGATCTACAAGCTAACTTCGCCTTAAATAGCGATATGTTGACTGACAATTTCCCGTTCAGTTGTTTAAACGGGCAATCAGCAAATACACTTGTTTTCCCTAACCTGGAATCAGGTAATATTGCCTATAAATTATTGCAAGAAGTCGGTGAAGCGGAAGCTGTAGGTCCTATTCTTTTGGGTATGAACAAACCTATCCATGTACTACAATTGGATAGCTCTGTACGTGAAATCGTCAACATGGTGACTATTGCTGTAGTTGATGTTCAAGCTCATCTTAAAAATTTATAGAATCGCTTAAAATCTTCCTATATTCGTATTACTATGTACGAATATTTCAATGGAAAATTAGCATATAAAGCCCCCACTCATGTTGTTATCGACGTGAGTGGGATTGGCTACTATGTTCACATCTCTCTTTATACCTTTTCCCAAATCAAGGATCAGGAAAACTGCAAATTATTTATTTCACTGCAAGTCAGGGAGGATTCCCACACACTTTATGGCTTTGCCACAGAAGGCGAAAAGAAGCTGTTCGAGAATCTGATTTCAGTTTCAGGCATCGGCCCCAATACGGGTCGAATGATACTCTCATCCAATACACCTGATGAAATACAGTCTGCCATTGTCAATGGTCAGGTTGCTTTAATCCAGAAAATTAAAGGAATCGGTCCTAAAACAGCACAACGTCTGATCCTAGAACTTCAGGATAAACTGAAAAAACAAGGTGTGGAAACGCTCTCAACATCAATTCAATCGCAATCCATACCAGACGAAGCTTTGTCTGCACTGGTTATGCTAGGTTTCAACAAAGTGGCGGCTGAAAAGGTATTGAACACCATTTTAAAAACAGAAAGCAACCTTTCTGTGGAGGATATGATCAAATTAGCGCTAAAGAGGTTATAAAATGGGTATCATCGCTTGTTGATCCGCTGACGAACATTCGGTTTACAGATACTTCGACTGGACATATACAGAACAAAACATATAGCTCATACAAAAAAAGGAACTTTCAGGTTCCTTTTTTATTTTCTTAATAGCAATCTTAATTCGAATCCCGCAAAGCGATGCTGTGTTTCGAACTGCGAACATGTAGGTAACAATTTATGAATTGAAAGTAGGCTAACAGGGACTTTATAGGGACTTTATCCGGACCTCATTCGGATTTCATTCGGATAGACACGAATAAAGTCCGTTTTATTCCCCGCTAAGATAAGTGTTAAAAGCACTGAAAATATGAAGAAGAATCAAACTTGCCCTCTCCTTAACATGAACCTATTTGCTCCGATAATTAAGTGATCTGTTTATATATAGAATCGTGAGATGATAGGAATTGAAATAAAGTTTATTGGATTACAAATACAGTTATGGGTTTAATAATTATCGTACATCCCTAAGAGATAACACAAACGATTGCTCTAATACAAATAAACACATAATCAATTAGTTACAAAAACACATAAGCACCTCCCCTCACGTTGCTACAGCCTATTTGTTACAATCCGGCTTTGCTAAAACGTATTTATTCCCTTATTTTTAGGGCTTCGTATTTCAGTTATAATCTCACACATGAAAAAACTATTTTCACTTGCGCTCGCTTTAAGTTTAGGAGCAGCAGCATTTGCGCAAGAAAAGAAAGACATCACATTGAATATTGTGCCTTTACCGCAACATGTTCAGATCAAAAACGGGTCATTTAAAGTCAACACAAACACTAAAATTGCATTTGACAGCGATGAGGATAAAAAAGTTGCCACTTTATTCCAGGATTTTCTAAAAAGTAACTATAACCTCAACCTATCTTTAGTCAAGTCACCGGGTAAGAATAGCATCTATTTTTCGTCAAAAAACGTAAAATCCGCAAACACGGAAGCATACGAACTTAACAGCACCTCGGATCAAATTACGGTCAGTGGAAAAGCATCAGGTCTGTTTTATGGCATGCAATCGCTGATTCAGTTACTACCTGTCGACAAAAAAGCAAGCATCGAAATTCCACAGGCATCGATTCAGGATGAGCCCCGTTTTGCTTACCGCGGGCTGCATCTGGATGTTTCCCGTCACTTTTTTCCTGTAGAATTTGTTAAGAAGTACATTGATATTTTGGCTGCTTACAAATTGAATACTTTTCACTGGCACCTGACGGATGATCAAGGATGGCGCATTGAAATTAAATCACACCCGAAACTAACGCAGATCGGGGGCTATCGCAATCAAACGCTTTTAGGTAATTATAAAACCGATGGCGACTATGATAACACGCCTTATGGTGGTTTCTACACCCAGGACCAGATCAAAGAAGTCGTGGCTTACGCCAAAGCCAAGTATGTTACCGTCATCCCTGAAATCGAGATGCCTGGTCATGCTTTGGCAGCACTTTCAGCTTACCCAGAGCTCGGTTGTGGTGATAAACCGGGACCATATACCGCAGCACAGACCTGGGGGGTATTTGATGATGTATTCTGTGCCGGAAAAGAAGAAACATTTAAGCTATTGGAAGATGTCATCGACGAGGTGATCCCATTATTCCCTAGCCAATATATTCATATCGGTGGCGATGAATGTCCTAAAACAAGATGGAAGACATGTCCGCATTGTCAAAAAAGAATCAAGGATAACAATCTCAAAGATGAGCATGAATTACAAAGCTATTTTATTCAACGTATGGAAAAATACATTAATAGCAAAGGTAAACGTATCATTGGATGGGATGAGATCTTAGAGGGCGGTTTAGCACCAAATGCGACTGTTATGAGCTGGAGAGGTGACCAAGGAGCTATCGATGCTGCAAACCAAGGCCATGACGTCATCATCACGGCAAATAGTTATGGTCTATACTTTGATCACAAACAAGGAGCTGATCAAAATAGGGAGCCCTTGAGTATCGGAGGTCTTTCAACATTGGCTAAGGTATACTCTTCTGATCCTATGCCTAGCAAAATCTCTGAAAACAACAAAAAACATGTCTTGGGTGTTCAAGCAAATATCTGGACGGAATATATCGGCTCTTCCAATAAAGTAGAGTTTACCATCTTACCACGTGTGTTGGCCCTATCTGAGATTGCCTGGACTCAACCGGAAAAGAAAAACTGGAAGAATTTCTCCGAGCAACGTGCGGCACATCAACTGGCAAAGCTAGATCAGACAAATACATTCTACCGCGTACCTGAGGCTTATGGTATCTCTGATACAACGGTATACGCTTCAGAATATACGATCCGTGGTTTGAAACCATCGGTGGAAGGTGCCAAAATCTATTATACCCTAGATAACTACGACCCTTCGGAATTAGATCTAGAGTATACAGGTCCGGTTAAAGTGACTGTTCCAAATAGTAAAGAACGAGTATTCAAAGCGGTCGTTATTACACCCTCTGGAAAAAGAAGCAATTACATCCGGGTAAACATTATCAATACAAAGAAATAAAATAATATACCCCATGCGAAAGCGCTAATATTCTGTTAACTTTGAGCAGATATTAGCGCTTTTTTATTAGCGTGCAGTATCACTTCAAGAATTTAAAAAAGAATTTTTATGGCTGAGGATTTACGAATTGCCAAGGGCAGCAAAGAGGAACAATATCAGAATTTACTTCCGCAGATAGGTGGATTGTTACAGGGAGAAAATAATCAGGTTGCAAATCTTGCCAATATTGCAGCAGCATTAAAGGAGCAGTTTAATTTCTTTTGGGTGGGTTTTTATCTTGTAGACAATGCTGAAGAGCTTGTGCTCGGTCCCTTCCAAGGTCCTGTCGCCTGTACGCGTATAAAAAAAGGACGGGGTGTATGCGGTGGAGCTTGGGCACAGGAAAAAACACTTATTGTACCCGATGTGGAGCTGTTCCCTGGACATATTGCCTGTAGCTCTCTTTCACGCTCTGAAATCGTATTGCCCGTATATCGTCAGGGGGAAATTATAGGTGTTCTCGATGTGGATAGCAGTGAACTGGACAGCTTTGATGAAATTGACGGAAAATACCTTACCCAAATCTTGCAGTTATTGGACAATTAGTGTCTAGATAACGATAAAAATATGTCTATCGTTCAAACATACAACTTCAAAGGTCAGCGTTAGTCCCTGTTAACAAAAAAACAATAATGCGACAAAGTTCTAACGTCCCAAATTGGACACTATTTCCTCATTTTCTATGGGAGCTTCATCAGATTATTTTTCGAATATTTTACTGTTGAAATTCCCATATCTTGACTAATTTATCATCACTAACGCTAAAGAAATAGCGACCATCGTCAGACCAGACACCCGCATTGACAGATAGATGATGACCATCTTGCATTTTGTCACGGCTCATGTTCTTCAACAAAGCAAAATCCGCGTTAGACCAAAATTTCAATGACTTGTCTCTGCTTACCGTGGCGAATAATGGTTCAACTGGATGTGGATAGATTCCATATACAGTAAACAAGTGTGGGACAAATGAAAAGTTATTACTCAACTGACTGACATCCGAAATAATGAGCTGTGCATCACGGCCACCGCTTAATAGTCTATTTTGAAGAAAAGCCAACGAGGTTGTGGGCAGGCTATGGAGCTGCAAACGCTCAATGACATGAAAGTCTTCACTATCCAGTAAATATACCCAGCCATCTTTATCGCCTAATGCAATTCTGTTTGATTTTTCATCGACAGCAATACTCCGAACTGTTGTTTGGGATAGCTGTAGCTCATAAATACCTTTATATGTAGCGAGGTCGATCACATAGAGTCTTCCCTCTTCCCCTACAGCCAGAAGCTCATTTTTTTGCTTGACAAACGCAAGAGCAAAGATGGCTTTTTTACCCAATTGTAAACTCGCGACAAGTTTTTGTTCTTGTACATCCACAAAAAGTAATTTCCCCTCACGTAATGCAATCGCTAAGATAGCCGTTCCTGGGATCAGTTTTAAAGCATATACAGAGGAAGTCACAGCACAGAGGATACGTTTAAAGCTATTTTTTTCGATATCCCATTCAACCACGCCCTTGTCATTACCACCTGTAAAGAATGTATTCGGATCGTATCCTTTTTCTACGCAAAAAATTGGATTTTGATGTCCAGGTAATGTCGCTCTTAATTTAATATCCATAGTTATATCTTCAAGCTCTCCAGATGACATTCGGAGAGGCCATTCTTGCTCCAATCTTTTTCCAACGGACCATCCGCTTTTTCGTTTACTTGTTTATTACTTCGTTTCACTGACGCACAATAAAAGCGCAGAAAATAATAAAACTTTCATGCTTCCACACAAGCACCAACAGCTGTAAAAACAGCCGGAAAGTTCCTTCTGGCCAACAAACCTAACATAACGAACTCATTGATGTCCTAATAAAAAAAATAAGAATCAATAAAAACAGACACCTTCAGAAAAAAAGAAGTGCAGTATATCCACAAATATACTGCACTTCCAAGACTATTTTGTCATATTACCTTAAAGCCTCGTCCCCATCCCTAGATCCAATCTAATTTATCCAAAAATATTTGGGATCGATAACAGAAACTTTCTTTGAAAAACAGCGCTATTGATGTCTGCTTTCAAGATTTTTAGCGATTGTTTCCAACGAAAAGCCTTTTTCACGCAACAATACGATCAAATGGAACAATAAATCGGAAGTCTCATTGATAAAGTCAGTCTCGGTTTCCGTTAATGCCGCGATCACGGTTTCTACCGCTTCTTCACCTACCTTTTGGGCGATTTTATTAATTCCTCTGGAGCGAAGACGATTGACATAGGATTCGTCAGAAGGATTTTCGTAGCGATGATTTACAATACGTTCCAGTTCCAAAATAAAATTCTGATTGAAGTCCGTATTGAAACAACTCCGACTTCCTGTATGACAAGTAGGTCCCATAGGATCGGCCTTGATCAATACGGTATCTTTATCGCAGTCTATATGAATACTCTTTACATTTAAAAAGTTACCACTCTCCTCTCCTTTAGTCCAGAGACGATTTTTGCTACGAGAGAAAAAAGTCACGCGCTTTTCCGTCTGTGTCTTTTGCCAAGCCTCTTCGTTCATATAGCCCAGCATCAACACCTCTAGTGTTTGGGCATCCTGCACGATCACTGGAACAAGTCCGTCACTTTTTGCGAAATCTAACATTGTATTAGTATCTAGTATTTAGTATTGAGTAATTAGATTTTACTCACGTAAGCCATCAGCTTACTTAATATTATCCTTACTCCTTTATCCTCACTCTTTATTCCCTGATCCTTGCTCCAAAACTATCTTACGACTATACCATTATGCCGTAAGGTCTGTTTAAGATCTGGAATCAATATTTCCCCATAGTGGAATACGGAAGCAGCTAAGGCAGCATCCACATTGGCCTGTTGGAAGACATCGACAAAATGTTGTTGATTTCCAGCGCCACCCGATGCAATTAACGGTATATGAATGCGATCGTTTACAGCTTTTAATAATCCGTTATCAAACCCATTCTTCGTACCATCGTGATCCATTGATGTCAGGAGAATTTCCCCAGCACCGCGTTCCTGTGCTTCCAATATCCAATCCAAGGTATTGATCTCCGTCTTGATACGTCCACCACTCAAGTGAACAAAATCTTGACCTTCAATTGACCTTGTATCTACTGCAACCACAACAAACTGGGCACCGAAAGCTGCAGCCATTTGATTGATCAGTTCAGGGTTGCGCACAGCCGCAGAGTTGATGGATATCTTATCTGCCCCAGCATTTAACAGGATATCGGCATCTTTTATTTCATTGATACCACCACCTATCGTAAAAGGAATATTCACCTGACGAGCTACTGCTTTGACAAGATCTATTGTCGTCTTGCGCCCTTCATGTGTAGCCGCGATATCTAAAAAAACAAGCTCATCCGCTCCTTGTTGGGAGTATTCGTAGGCTAATTCAACAGGGTCACCGGCGTCGCGCAAGTCTACAAAATTGACTCCTTTTACTGTACGTCCATCTTTAACATCCAAGCAAGGAATTATCCGTTTTGCCAGCATGTTAAAATCTGATTAATGATTTAAGGTTCCAATCTTTGACTTCATCGATGGAGATTCTATTCTCATAGATTGCTTTTCCTACAACCACTGATTCTACTCCGCCCAGTTCCTGAAGTTTTTGAATATCATCCATCGAGCTAATACCACCAGAAGCAATCAGCTTAATGATTGGTGAATGGCTCAACAGTTTTTGATATAATTCTACACCTGCACCGCCCAATTTACCATCTTTGCTAATATCGGTACATAGAAACCTAAAGAAACCCAAAACCAAGCATTTATCAATATACTCAATCAATTTAATCGGTGAACTCTCTAACCAACCTGAGTATTTGATCACTTCGTCCAATACGTCAATTGCAATCACAATATGATCCGCATATTTCACTTTCCCCTCATTTAAAGTCGCTAGTTCCTCTAAAAAAGAAGGATTCGTAATTGCTTGTGTACCCACAATAACACGGTATACACCAGCATCCACCAATTCCTTTACTTTTTCAATGCTCCTTACCCCACCACCATATTGGATTTTCATATCTGTCTTCTGAATAATATCGAACAAATATGCTTGATTACTAAAATCACCTTTGGCACCATTTAGGTCTATGATATGAACCAATTCAGTACCGTTCGCACGATAGTTTTCTATCTGCGCTTCCAAACTAATATCATAAGTCGTAACGTCGTTGTAGTTACCCTCTCTTAAACGGACAACTTTTTTGTCCAAAACGTCAATTGCTGGAATGATATACATAATCGAATATTTTTAGTCTATTTGAATAGTTGAAAAATTGAGCAGCAACTGCTCACCTGCTTTCCCCGACTTCTCCGGGTGAAATTGTACACCAAAGAAATTATCTCTGGAAATGGCTGCTGAAAATGGTAACCCATAGTCGCATTTTGCGGCTGTAAACGTCGTATCATATTCAATATAATACGAATGCACAAAATAAAAATAAGTCTGATCTTCAATATTCGCAAATAAAGGATTATTTGCTTGCACTGAAACGCTATTCCAGCCCATATGAGGCACTTTGCCCGCTACTCCGGCATCAAAATGTAACGTCTTCAACGGGAATAACTCCAACATCCCGGCATCACCTTCTTCTGAATATTCAGTCAAAAGCTGCATGCCGACACAGATACCCAAAACAGGTTTACGCAGTTCTTTAATATAGGGTACTAATCCCGACTCGCGCAATTTATTCATGGCTGCTCCGGCATGTCCTACTCCTGGAATAATAATACGATCGTAAAGATCGATCTCATCCGCAGTATTGATCATACCATAGGTCACCCCTACCCGATCTAGTGCAGCAGTCAGGGAAAAGATATTCCCAGCGCCATAGTTAATAATTCCTATCATTTTTTTAGTATTGAGTATGGAGTATTGAGTATGGAGACTTTAGTTACGTTAGCCGCTGGCTTACCTACTTCATCTTTTTCTCTTTAGCCCAAACTTTTTTATCTTCTTACCCTATAAGGGCAATATCTTAGTTTTATAGCTGCGTCACAAAGACAACTATAAAGTAAAAACTACAAAACACCTTTTGTACTTGGTAGTTGCATATGATCCGCATCTCGTCGTACCGCTTTCTTTATAGATTTAGCAAAAGCTTTAAAGATTGCTTCGATCTTATGGTGCTCGTTATCCCCCTCAGCTTTGATATTTAGATTTGATTTGGAGGCATCAGAAAATGATTTAAAGAAATGGAAGAACATCTCTGTCGGCATGTCACCTATTTTCTCACGTTTAAATTCAGCATCCCAGACAATCCAATTACGTCCACCAAAATCCAGTGCGACCTGTGCCAGGCAATCATCCATTGGTAAGGTGTAAGAGTAGCGTTCAATACCACGCTTGTCTCCCAATACCTTCAAGAACACCTCTCCCAAAGCAATCCCTGTATCTTCGATAGTATGGTGCTCATCTATATGAAGATCGCCTTTAGCTTTGATCGTTAAGTCCAATGCACCATGTCGGGCTATTTGATCCAACATATGATCAAAGAAGGGCAATCCTGTTTCGATTTCCGATTTACCGGAGCCATCCAAGTTCAATTGAATAAAAATATCCGTTTCATTCGTCTTACGATGATGTTCGGCAGTGCGCGTTCCCAATTTCAGAAATTCATAAACTGTTTTCCAGTCCATTGTCTCTAAAGCTACGACTGCAGGGTCAATGTCCACATTTTCCAATGCGCCCAATTGATCATTCGCCCGCAACCAGATAGCCTTTGCACCAAGATTTTGAGCAAGCTTAACATCATTTACGCGGTCACCAATAACAAACGACTGGCTTAAATCATATTTTGAAGCGTCAAAATATTCACCGAGCATGCCGATACCGGGTTTACGTGTATCTGCATTTTCGTGTGGGAAAGTCTTGTCAATATGTTCCTTGGCAAATACTACACCTTCTGCCGCAAACGTATCTAGCACAAAATGATGGACAGGCCAGAAGTTTTCTTCCGGATGGGAAGATGTCCCTAGACCATCTTGGTTGGAAACCAAGATCAATTCAAAATCCAGTTCCTTCGCGATACGTGGCAGGTACTGTAAAGCACCCGGATAGAATTTTAATTTTGCAAAAGAATCAATCTGCTCATCTTCTGGTTCCAAAATTAATGTTCCGTCACGGTCTATAAACAGTACACGTTTTAAGTTATCAGGCATAGTATTATTTATTGATTTGATTAAGTTTTTCTAATAAAGTTCTGTTCTCTGCAGGTGTCCCGACTGTGATCCGCAAGCAGCCTTCGCAAAGCTCCACTTTAGACCGATCTCTGACGATGATCCCATACTGAACTAGATAATCGTAGACTTCTCTCGGCTGTTCCATCTTGACCAAGATAAAATTGGCATCAGAAGGAGTAATATATTGTACATAGTCCAGTTCGAGTAGTTCGCGTACCAGTTTCTCACGTTCCGAAACAGTCTCTTTGATCCAGTCATTGACTTGATCCACATTATTCAAGGCCTCCAGCACGATATCTTGTGTTGCTTGATTAATGTTATAGGGTGGTTTAATTTTATTATAAACTGCTATAATTTCTTTACTTGCAAATGCCATGCCCAACCGCAGCGCCGCAAGCCCCCATGCTTTAGATAAAGTCTGCAATACCACCAAGTTTGGATATTCGGCCAGTTCCTGTGTAAATGACTTCACGGCGGAAAAATTGATATAAGCTTCATCGACAACAACAAGTCCCTGGAAATTATTCAATACCGTTTCTATATCCTGACGACGGATAGAGTTTCCTGTTGGATTATTCGGTGAACAGATAAAAATCAGCTTGGTATGTGCATCTATCGCATTAGCGATACCATCCAAATCCAATTGATAGTCTGCTGTTAGGTTTACTTTCTTGAAGGCAACATCATTGATATTCGCAGACACTTCATACATACCATAGGTAGGTGGAACTAAAATTACATTGTCCACACCAGGTGTACAAAATGCACGGTATAAAATATCAATAGCTTCATCGCTTCCATTACCCAAAAAGATATTTCCTGCGGGTACTCCTTTTATGTTTGAAAGTTTTGCTTTGACTTGATGTTGGAGAGGGTCTGGGTATCGGTTGTAATCATGGTTTAGTGGGGATCCAAAAGGATTTTCATTAGCATCAATCAATATGGATGCCTCCCCTTTAAATTCATCTCTAGCGGACGAATAAGGTACGAGCTTCTTGATATTTTCCCGTAATAGGTTGTTTAAGTTGAATGGATTATCCATTATAAAAAAATTAGAGCCGTAAACTTAGATAAATTGTTTATCAAAAGCAATATAATAAGCAATTTAAAAAGCATTTGATGGTAGAAATGTGGTATAAAACGCACAAAAAACTAAACTAAAAACCATTTTCCTTCGATAGAAAGTTCGGTATTTGGGAATGCCGTTCGTGCCTCTTCCAATAAAGGGTTCAAATCCCGGTATCGGGCTGAATAATGTCCCAGCAATAATTTCTTTGCATGGGTTTCTTTTGCGATCTCCCCAGCCTCCAATGCTGTTGTATGGAAAGTCTCCTTGGCCCTGTCTACCATATCATGCAGGAATGTAGACTCATGATACATAAGATCAGCATGCTGAACATAGGGCAGATAGTCAGCAGTACGTACCGTGTCCGAACAATATACGTAACTTCTGGATTTAGGCGCGGGTAAGCTCAATTGGTCTGCTGGATAAACATTACCATTTTCATCCACGTAATCCATCCCTTTCTTTATGGTAGGATAATAGACTGTGGGAATATTGAGTGTCTGAACCACATCACCGAGTAGGGTGCGGGCTCTTGGTCCTTCATCGAAGCGAAAACCGGTACAGGCAATACGATGTGTTAAAGGGAATGTGCTTATTTTCATCGTTCGATTTTCAAAAATAACACCGGGCTCGTCGGGTGAAATCGGATGAAAAATAAGATTATAACGTAAGACTGTCTCAGAATGTAGAAATTGTATATCCAAAATCTCTTTTAAGGCAGCAGGGCCATATAGATGAAGATCACTTTTGCGTCCGACAAGGTGCATCGAAGAGAGCAGCCCGACCAAACCTAAGTAGTGATCTCCATGTAAGTGGCTAATAAAAATATGTCCTAAGCGATTGCTTTTAATTCCATATCGGCTGAGTTGCATTTGCGTACCCTCACCACAGTCGATCAAAAACAATTGTTCATTAAAGTTCAACACTTGGCTAGTCGGATGACGATCAAACATCGGTGTCGCGGAACTATTTCCTAATATTAGAACTTCAAACTTCATATTAATCCTCAATTGTCCCCCGATATTCAGATTCCAATTCGTGTGCAAAGATTAAATCTTCAGCGACCTTTAGTGATGGAGCAATCTTTATCGATTTATCCAAGTGCGACACACGAACCATATCCATTAATTTAGGACAAAGATTGACTAAAATAAATACGCCGCCAACAGATTGACATAAACGATGTGCCAGTATCCCCAAACGAATACCCACTTCATCCGTCTTTTGGACGTGAATCATATCCAAAACAATATTGCGTTGACCAATCGTATTGCGCAACAAAAACTCCCCCTTCAATTTAGCTGCATTATCGGCATCTATCACTTCAACATGAGGCTCTATGACAATATAACGATCGTGTTTATCAATAGTGTACTTCATAAGTCTATTTCATTAGTTTGAGGATACAATGTACTAATAATTTAGCTCTTTTAAGGCTTTTGCCACATTTCTTTCCACACGTTCAAGTACATTTTCCTGATCAGGATAGACAAATTTTTCTCCAACAATATGTTCGTATAGCTCAATATAGCGTTCGGAAATTGAAGCAATAATATCATCTGTCATCTCCGGAACCACTTGCCCATCCTTACCTTGAAAACCATTATCGATCAACCACTTCCGGACAAACTCTTTTGACAATTGCTTTTGTGCCTCACCATTTTCCTGACGTTCCTGATATCCATCTGCATAGAAATAACGGGAAGAATCCGGCGTATGGATCTCATCAATCAAAACGATTTTGCCATCTTTTTTACCAAATTCATATTTGGTATCCACTAAGATCAATCCTCTTTGTGCTGCAATTTCAGTTCCGCGTTGAAACAATGCTTTGGTATACTTCTCCAATTGCACATAATCCTCTTCACTTACAATACCTTTTTTCAAAATATCTGCGCGAGAAATGTCCTCATCGTGACCTACAGCTGCTTTCGTCGTCGGGGTAATAATTGGCTCTGGTAATTTATCATTCTCTTTTAGTCCTTCAGGAAGAGATTCGCCACAGACTTCACGTTTACCAGCGGCATATTCGCGCCAAGCATGCCCAGATAAATAGCCACGGATTACCATTTCTACTTTAAACGGCTCACACATTTGACCAATAGTCACACTAGGATCTGGTACGGATACAACCCAATTGGGGATAATATCAGCTGTCGCTTTCAAAAATTTAGCTGCAATCTGATTTAACACCTGCCCTTTATAAGGGATAGGGCGAGGAAGTACCACATCAAATGCTGAAATACGGTCAGAAGCCACCATCGCCAAGTAGGTATCGGCAATCGTATACACATCACGTACCTTTCCTCTGTAAAAAGCCGTCTGATTTTCGAAATTGAAATTTGTTTCTTTTATAGCGTTCATGTTCAAAGTAAAATTCTTATGTCAGTAGTTATTGATTAAATATCGCCATATGCTTCCAAAATACGTCGCACCAATTTATGACGAACCACATCGCCGCCACTCAGGTGAATAATATCAATACCTTCAATATTTTCCAGCAAACGGATCGATGTCGAAAGTCCGGATTGATTCTTTTTGGGGAGATCGACCTGCGTCATATCACCTGTAACAATAAATTTTGCGGTGGGTCCCATACGAGTCAAAAACATCTTCAACTGCATATCCGTTGCATTTTGGGCTTCATCTAAAATAACGAAACAGTTATCAAGGGTACGCCCCCGCATAAATGCCAATGGTGCAACCTCGATGGTACGGTTTTCTAAATATCCTTTTAGTTTTTCTGCGGGGATCATATCGTCAAGCGCATCATAAAGTGGCCTCAAATAAGGATCGACCTTTTCTTTCAAGTCCCCAGGTAGAAAACCCAAGTTTTCTCCAGCTTCTACAGCCGGCCTGGTCAAGATGATCCGTTTGATTTCCTTATTGCGAAGCGCTCTTACCGCTAATGCAACAGCCGTATAGGTTTTTCCTGTTCCCGCTGGGCCAATGGCAAATAAGATGTCATTTTTTGAAATACTATCAACCATCCGTCTTTGGTTAGGCGTCCGGGCCCGAACAATCACACCATTAGGTCCGTAAACAATGGGTTCAGAACCAAATGCCGCATTCTTGGCTGCAATCTCCTTTTCCTGCTGCGCGGCTGAGCCTGCGCTCGCCCCTAGGAGATTTTCAAAATCCAACAAGGTAATGTTGTTGAATTTCTCTAGATGAGCCATAACTTCCTTAAACGATTGCTCAAATAGTTCCAATTCCTTCGCATCTCCCAACACTTTCATTTCACTTCCACGAGCTACAATCCGCAGTTTTGGGAATTGTTTCTTCAAATAATCAAAGTGCTCATTGTCTGCTCCCCATAATATGGGTAAATTCAGACCATCTAATGCAATTAGTAATTCGTTCAAATTTTATCCTATTTTAGAAATAATTAGATTGTAGCTACTACGCAATAGCGCTTATACGTAATACTATTCAAAATTAACGTATTCTAATGAGAAAATACGCCATCCCACAGAGATTTTTGCAAAAAGAAAACCAAATTATTTTTTTTGCGTTTCATACATAAGTTTCGCTTTTAAACGTGGATCTTCAAGGTACACAAATCAATTCTTTACAGTAGAAATAGAAGCTATGTTTGTGTATATCAATTGAAAAAAGATATATTCAAAATAAGTTCTTCAATTAGCTTTACAAATCAGCTGATAAATAGTAATTTTGTCCTCTATTTGAATAGATTTTCAGGAACAGAATATGCAAAAGACAGGAGATCTATTTCTATTCATTCAAAAAGGGAATTTGACAGCAATTCGGTCTACTTTAGATTATAATGGCAGTAATTACGTTAACGACAGATCTAGGACATAAAGATTTTTATCAAGCTGCGCTAAAAGGGAGCCTTTTAACGCAGTTGTCTGATGTTAACATTGTCGATATCACCCACGAGATCCCAGCATTCAATATTCCACGCGCAGCTTTTGTACTTGGCAATGCGTATCATTATTTCCCAAAAGGAACGGTACATATCATCGGCATCAACACCCTCTTTCATGAAGAATCCAAATACATCGGCATGAAATACAGGGACCATTATTTTGTTGGTGCAGACAATGGCATTTTCAGCTTACTGTTAAATGGAAATGAACCACAGGAATTGTACGAACTCAATTTGATGCAGGACCTGAGATACCTCCATTTCCCCCTTGCTGATATTCTTTCGAAATCGGCCTGCCATATTGCAAAAGGTGGCAAACTGAAAGATGTCGGCACCCCCATGCATCAACTGATCGAAAAAGTCACTTTACAACCGATCTTTGACAAAGACATGATCCGCGGCAATGTCATTTATGTGGACGCCTTTGGTAATGCCATTACTAATATTTCCAAAGACCTGTTCAATAAAGTCCAAAAGGGACGGAATTTTATCTTGTATTTCAAACGCAACGAAACAATCACCAATCTTTCCTGGCATTATAACGAAGTTGGTGAGGGCGAAAAATTGTGTCTTTTTGGTATTAGTAATTACTTAGAAATTGCCATCAACAAAGGAAATGCAAGCCAACTCTTGGGGCTTCACGACGACGATTCCAACGTCATTCGTATAGAATTTAAAGATTAATTTCATAAATTCATTCCTAGAAATAGTTTATTCACTTCAATCTGTCCCTAAACTGCGCAACGGGCTTTTGGCAGTTTAACACTTGATTTAGCGGAGTTGCCAATCCTGCTTTGCAGTTTGACAAATTAAGGCGATTTCAGCAACGTTAATTTCAGATTGATTGGTCAAATTTAGGTATGAAATCTTTAAAACACACAGTACTATCTTTTCTTCTATTGTTTAGCATTGGCCTTTTAAATGCGCAAGAAAATGCAGATTCCAGCGCTTTTGAGGTACAACGTAAACGTGTCAACAGCCTACTCGATGCACGGCAACAAAAGTTTGGCGCCTATGACACCAGCCTTACTCAGAAAACAGGCCTTTTTGGCCTATTCAAATCCAAAGGTGATATGCAAAAAAGCATCGATATCCTGAAGGATGTCGTGATCACGGACAACAACATTTTTTTGGAGACGCAGCAGCTGTTAAAAATAAAAGATTTCGAAAAGGACAAATTTCGACAGATGGCGACCGAATATGATAAACAGATCTCCGCTTATATGGGCACGATCAACAAACTTCAAAATGAGAATGAGCGACTGCGGACAGAATTGGACAAAACAGCGGGAAAGGGTCTGCCCGGTAATTTATGGCTTTACATCGCTTTGCTTGTCATTATTATTCTAGCAGTCTTATTGTATCGTAGCCATACCCAAAAATCGACGCTCAGCGGCAAGAATTCAGGCTAGTCCTTTTGGATCTCCCCCATCAATCGGTGACATGTACCAATAAAACAGGTCAAAATATAACTTTAGTTGATTAAAATAGGTAAAAAGCTAAAAAATTGACCAAAGTATGATAGCAAAATATTTTTAATCTCTTTACATTTGTCCTCGCAACAAAACATTGAAGTAGCGGATTATGGCAAGAGGTTTCAATAGTGGTAATAAACAAGAAGAAGATCTACCAAAACCAAAGTTAAATAAGGAGCTCCTATTACGGGCTTCGAAAATAATGACCTATTTAAGGCCTTATCGGGTTAAGTTTGGAATTGGAATGTTATTTCTGGCATTATCCAGTCTTTCAATGCTGACTTTCCCCGCACTACTGGGTGCCATGATTGATGCTGCTCAAGGAAAGCAAAAATATAGCTGGTTAACTTCTGAAGTTTATTACATTGGCGGGATCGCTTTTGTTATTCTATCGTTCACCTCGGTTGTTTCATTTTTCCGTATCCGTATTTTTGTCGAGATCGCAGAACGTGCTTTGGCGAAAATCCGTAAAGACACCTATCATAAGCTCATCACCTTGCCAATTGAATTTTTCGCCAACCGTCGTGTTGGGGAATTAAACAGCAGATTGTCCGCAGATCTATCCCAGATCCAGGACACCCTGACGACCACATTGGCTGAAATTTTAAGACAATTGATCAGTCTTTGTTTTGGTGTATTTCTGTTGGTCTGGGTATCACCCAAATTGGCCTTGATGAATCTATGCATACTACCTGTTATTGTGGTTGCAGCTATTATTTTCGGGAAATTCATCCGCGAATTATCGAGACAGGCTCAGGATAAGATGGCGGAATCAAATAGTATTGTTCAGGAAACATTATTGGGGATTAGCAATGTAAAAGCTTTTGTGAACGAATACTTTGAATTCAACCGCTATAGTAATCAGATGGATTCTGTTGTCAAATTAGCCGTGAAAGGAGCAACCTTTCGGGGTGCCTTTGCTTCCTTTATCATATTCTGTATTTTCGGAGCTGTTATAGCCGTCATCTGGTATGGTGCAGCATTAGTATCTATCCACGAGATGTCTGTTGGTGATCTAACGACTTATATCCTGTATTCTATGTTTGTCGCCGGATCAATGGGTAGTTTCCCAGAATTATACGCAAACATACAGCGCTCACTAGGAGCTAGCGAAAGGATCCTGGAAATTCTTGATGAACCACAGGAAGATATCAACGTTGAACCGAGCTGTAAAGATATCCGTAAAAAGATGAGTGGAGATCTCCGCTTCAATCATGTGGCATTTGCCTATCCTAGCCGACCGGATATTGAAATTCTCAAAGACATTAACTTTACAGCCAATGCCGGCGATAAAATTGCCATAGTAGGCCCTAGTGGAACCGGAAAATCAACCATTGCATCTTTAATATTGCAATTTTATACAAACAATAAAGGTGAGGTACTGTATGATGGCAAGCCCGCCTCAGACTTTGACCTCTGTGATATACGGAACCAGGTTGCCATTGTACCACAGGACGTTTTATTATTTGGCGGAACTATCCGCGAGAATATCGCTTATGGTAAATTAGATGCCACCGAAACCGAAATAACTGAGGCCGCCCAACGTGCCAATGCACATCAATTTATATTAGGTTTTCCCGAAGGTTATGATACCATCGTCGGAGAACGCGGTGTGAAGCTTTCTGGTGGACAACGTCAACGTATCGCCATCGCCCGTGCACTACTCAAAGATCCAGCTATTTTGATCTTAGATGAAGCAACATCCTCTTTAGATTCAGAATCTGAACGTCAAGTTCAAGATGCCCTAGAAGAATTAATGCGTGGCCGTACTTCCGTTATCATTGCGCACAGACTTTCTACAATCGTCGATGCGGACAAAATCATCGTGGTCGAAAACGGGGTTGTTTCGGAGAGCGGAACACATTTCGAGTTGCTACAAAAAGAAAGTGGTCTCTATAGACACCTGTACACCCTGCAATCCAAACAGCAAAAGGTAGATATGTAAAATTTTGTTAATTATTGATTCTTTTTAAACAAATTGTTCCAGAGATTGTTCATTTGGTATCATACTTGATTATCATTTGAATACACAATAAAATAGAAGAATTATGAAAAATAAAAATGGATTAGTGGCATTTGCTTTGGTAGGATTGGCTGCGGGAGCTGCTGCATGGTATCTTTTAGGAACCGATGACGGGAAAAAACAATTAGATCGTGCAAATGATGGCATCAAAAGCTTAACTAAGTCATTGAAGGATCTTTCGAGAAAAGAAGCTAGAAAAGCACAAAAGTTAGCAAACAGAGCTTCTGCTGAGTTGGACAACTTAAAATCAAAAGCTCAAGCTGCATTCAGTAAAGCTTCAGATGATGCTGATGCATTGAAAAACAAAGCAAAAGAAGCCGGTAGAGAGGCTTTGGACCACGCAAACAATGCCGCACAGAATTTAGCAAGTAAAATCGACAACACAACCGATGCTGCTAAATCAAAAATTTCTAATGCATAAGTAAAAAAAACATTTTTTTAAGAATTGATGGTTTAACCACCTCCTGTGGTTAAAATACATTTGTATCTTTGCGGGATATGACTTTACTGCAACAGGTAAAAACTTTGATTCTTAAAGACATTATTCTGGAATGGCGATCAAAATATGCCATCAACGGAATCCTACTATATGTCGTATCTACTGTATTTGTTTGTTATCAGGCATTCAAATCAGTAGATACTACAGTTTGGAATGCATTGTTTTGGATTATCATGTTATTCGCTTCAATCAATGCAATAAACAAGAGTTTTGTTCAAGAAAATCCCAACCGACAGCTCTATTACTATTCACTAGTTGACCCACGGGCGATTATTCTCGCCAAAGTTATTTACAATATGTTATTGATGACCATCTTGGCAACCATTGCTTATTTCGTCTATTCAATCATATTCAAAAACCCACTTGGGGATCCCACATTATATTTTATTTCAGTCATTCTGGGTAGTATAAGTTTTGCCAGTGTATTTACCATGATTTCTGGTATAAGTTCCAAAGCAGGAAACAACAGTACGCTCATGGCTATTTTGAGTTTTCCGGCTATCATCCCCTTATTGATCGTATTGATCAAGCTCTCCCGCAATGCCATAGAAGGCCTGGAAAGGGCGGCAAGTACAAGAGAAATAATTGTATTACTCGCAATTAATGTAATCACGATCACTATTTCTTTATTGTTATTTCCGTACCTTTGGCGAGATTAAATTTTAGAATTGAAAACACATTAAATTCAATTTACCATGAGAAAAAAATGGTGGAAAATATTAGCGGTCCTGATTATCTGCACAGTCATTATCAATGGTCTTCTAGGGCCTGTTCCCCGCCTATTTATCCTTCACGAAAGTATCAGAAACGTCTATTTCCACGTCCCGATGTGGTCGGCAATGATCGTGATGTACCTGATTTCTGTTATTTATAGCATCAAATACCTCAATACAGGAAAACAAGAATACGACCTTATGGCTATTGAAGCGGTCAACACGGGTATTACTTTTTGTTTTTTTGGCTTGGCAACAGGAATGTTGTGGGCAAATATTACCTGGGGTGAGCCTTGGCCAAATGACCCCAAATTAAATGGTTCGGCAATAGCGACTTTAATGTATCTGGCCTACCTCGTACTCCGCAATGCGCTTGAAGAAGAGCAAAAAAGAGCGAAAATATCTGCCGTCTACAATATCTTTGCATTTCCGATCATTATTGTGCTGCTCTATATTCTGCCAAAGATGACAGACTCTCTTCACCCCGGAAGTGGTGGTAATGCTACTTTTGGCCAGCTACAAATGAGTAACGAGCTTCGCCCGACATTTTATGCTGCAATGATCGGATGGCCGATGATCGCTTTCTGGATCTGTTCACTCCGCTATAGAGTACGTTTATTGGAAAGAAAAGAACAGGAAAGCTAGTTGTAATCAGCAATAAGAATAAGAGGCAGGGTATTTTTCATGTCTTTGAAGATATCTCCAGTCAACAACGAGCTTAGGCTCAATAAAAAAGGATTGAAATAGCAATCACCAAAACATTCTCCAGCATAAATTAATACTGGATTTCATGTGGTGACAACATCGATAAAAAATAGAACTCTGATAAAACCAAAGCGTAAATAATACTGGCAAACAATGCTTTTTTATTTACGCAGGTCCTAATCAGCCATTAAAAGACAAATAAATAGGATGAAGCTATCAGATTTATTCAATCACACCGAGTTGTGAATAAATCTGATAGCTTCATCACAACTGAAAAACAAATTTATACGGATGAAAAAAATAACATTGTCAATTGCATTATTAGTATTATCAACGTTAAGCACATTTGCGCAGGATGACGTTGATATGGCAACGGGCTTACGTAGTGAGGGCAAAATCTATGTGGTTGTTCTCGTGATGTTGGTCATTTTTCTAGGTCTAGCCTTCTTTCTTTTCTTGCTTGACCGCCGCATAACGAAACTAGAAAAAAAGAATAAATAGTCAACTGTTTATCGCATACCATGATCATAAGTCAGTTCAGAAATTATACACCAATAAATATTTTATTTTTATCCCTTGTGGGGTTTGTATTGTGCCTTGGCATATTCTTGCACCTGCCGGATAAACTTGATTCTGTAATTTTTGAACCTGCTCTTGGGAATTTACTGGGTGAAAACAATTTAATCAACCTCTCCCCGGCAACAAACGTCTTTATCACACTGATCCTGACCATTTTTCAGGCAACGATACTGAATCGGATCACAAGCCATTTCAACTTACTGGGAAAACCTAGTTTTTTGGTTGCATTGATGTATATGACATTGGCCAGTTTATTTTTACCCTTTCTGGTTCTGTCTCCCACCCTTATCTGTAACTTTATTTCGATCTGGATGTTGAGCAAATTGCTTTCTCTCTATCGCCAGACGGACGTAAAGGCGGAAATGTTCGATCTTGGGATGATTGTTGGCATAGGAAGTCTGATCTACTTTCCTTTTTTGAGCATGTTCTTCCTCCTGTGGATCGCCCTACTTATTTTTAGACCATTCAATTGGCGTGAATGGATCACACCACTATTAGGGTTAGCTACAATCTATTTTATACTAGGGGTAATCTATTTATGGGTAGGAAAAATGGAATCGTTTTACACCATATGGTTGCCATTCACCTACAAATTCCCAACGGCTATTCGTATTCAATTATTTGATTACCTGGTATTAGTCCCTGTGCTTTTTACACTGATCCTCTTCTTGTTGATCCTCAAAGATAATTTTTTCAAGAGTATTGTGCATATCCGAAAATCCTTTCAGTTGTTATTTTTCATGTTATGCCTAGCTGTAGCCTCCTTTTATTGGAATAAGAAATTAACTGAGGCTCACTTTTTACTCTGTGCTCCACCGATTGCAATTTATATGGCCTATTACTTCACCTACGCCAAAAAGAAATGGTTTTTTGAAGTCGTGTATGCAATCATCACATTAACCATAATCTACTTTCAATTTTTCTAAACATTTGTACAACAAGCCTTTAACCTTTTTTAACAAAATCGGCTTAACAAGCTCACAAAAATTGAATAGTTTTGTATGCGAATAAAAGCAAAGAACATTTAATTACACGAGTCAAAAAACTCAAAGATTTCACAAAAACTAAATAAACATTAGTTTCTCAATTTTATAGGTTGACCATGCAGAAACGCTTTATAAGCTCTCTAAGAAATAAATCACTCCAACTGTTGTTAGCAGGTGGAATTTTAGCTAGTTCTACTACCGCATTTGCCCAAAAAACGACATCCGCTTCACCTTATTCTCAATTGGGGATAGGTCAGATACGTGAAGATTTATTACCTCAGTATAGAGCGATGGGTGGTATCAGTACGGCTATCCGTACATTAGATGGCATCTATTACAATACCAACCCGAGCAATCCAGCATCTTACTCCGCTGCGCGACTTAGTGTATTTGACGCAGGGCTGTATGGCAACTACACGCAATTAAAATCAACAACCAGATCTGCGAATACTGCTGATTTTGCATTTAGCCATATTACCATGACTTTTCCAATGCAAAAGTTTGGTGGTATAAGTTTGGGACTACTGCCGTTTTCGGATGTAGGCTATCGTACGAACTCACAGGAAAGCATTAATTCGGAAACCTTCAACAAGGTTTTTACGGGTGAAGGTGGCCTCACAAAAGCTTATGCAGGTTGGGGTGTGCGTGTTTATAAAGGATTGAGTATCGGTGCGAATATGTCATACCTATTTGGTACATTAAATGACTATAGCCGTGTTGAATTTCCTTTATCCTCTGGAGCTTTGAATCCGCAACGTCAAAATAAACGTGAAATCCAAGGTATTATCTTTGATTATGGTTTACAATACGAACAGCCTATAGGAAAAGAGTATGCCTTGACCTTTGGCTATTCGGGATCGCTGAATAACGATATAAAAGAGCGAACAACAATATTCGACACAAGGACTCAACCATCATCAGATCCAGACAATCAAAATATTCCAATAGATACAACCTATATGTCTGAGCGCACCAGCAGACATTTGACACTTCCATTAAAACACAATATAGGTGTTACCCTTGCACGAAATGGCAAATGGTTGGTTGGGGCAGATTTCAAATATGCAGATTGGTCAAGATTTCAGGTCAGAAATGGTGAGGGCGAGCTACGCAAAAATTATGGCGTATCAGTTGGTGGTCAGTTGACACCTGATAGATCTTCGCTCAACTATCTGAACCACGTAGATTATCGTCTTGGTTTTAGATACAACAAAACCCAGTATTTTCTAGCTGGTCAAGATATCAATGATATGGCCATAACGGTGGGTGTGGGCTTACCATTAGCCAGAACGCAATATTCAAGTGCTTTCTCGAAGATCAATTTCTCAGCAGAATTCGGCCAAATGGGTAAAGTAGCCAATGGTCTGTTACGTGAACGTTATATCAACTTCAATATTGGCTTTACGCTAAATGACCGTTGGTTTAGAAGAAATCAATTTGACTAAGATAATGGTACGCAAAGTATCTGCACTATCCATATTACAAAATATATCGCCCCTGGTAATTCAATTTTTGCTAGGGGCGCTCTTATTGACTTCCTGTGAGCCAGACCTAAAGGAAGTCGACCGGATCGCCAACTTAAAAAAAGAAGAAGCTGTAGACATATCACGCCATGTCGATGTCATCTATAGTGATTCAACCCGGGTTAAAGCGAACCTTACCGCACCCGAAATGCGGATCAAACACGATAGCACAGAAGTCTATGAGTTTCCAAAAAGCATAAAAATCATCTTCTATGATGAGAAACTAAAGGAAACCCAACGCATCACCTCTGACTATGCGATCAGGAAAGAAAAAGAGAAAATAACAGTCTTTACCAAAAATGTTATTGTCACCATGGCTGATGGATCTATTCTAAAAACGGAGGAAATCGTTTATGACGAAGGTGCAAAAGACCCCAATAAGACTTTTTACAATAATCTCCCTGTTACGGCATTCTTTAAAGACCAACGCGGTAACCTTTCGGGATCATCTTTTACTTCTGACAAGGATTTGCTACATGCCAATATACAGAATGCCACTGGTGTTGTCATCATCAAGGATAACAGTCTATTTCCATCCATAGGTAGATAGAGAGCGTATGTTATTTACTAGCCTAAAGATATGTACCTGCAAGTAGATCCTGTAAGCAACTCTGTCACAGATTTCTTAAAGGATATTACAGTCACCTGATCAAGACCATCTCCAATAAAAAATAGCGCAATACAAATACTTTTCAAATTTGTTTTATTACATTCAGGAAAATATTCCGTTTTTTTTTATAAAAATTGTATCTTGCACCGCATTTTGCTATGCTATGCATAAATTAACGAAATACAAGTATTTACACAATATAAACACAATAAGCAGACTATGGGATTAATGGGCTTTTTGCGTAACAAAGCTGGTGTCATCTTGACCGCAGCCATGGCTATCGCAATTTTAGCATTTTTACTAGGCGATGTCGTTCGAGGAGGGGCTCCTTTTTGGGCTAGACATCAAAATCGTGTAGGGGAAGTCAACGGAACTGAAATTGAATATCCTGCGTTCAACCAACAGGTAGAACAAGCAGAAGAAATGTTCAAACAACAAATGGGTGGCGCTGTTACTCCTCAAATGAGAACATACGCCGTACAACAGGTTTGGAATCAATTCTTATCCAGAGAAATCTTGAGAAAAGAGATTGAAAAAATCGGTTTGACAGTAGGTAGTAAGGAATTAAATGATCTAGTACAAGGTCCGAATCCTTCAGCTCAGATCGTTCAGGCATTTACTGACCCACAAACTGGACAATTTAACCGTGGTCAGTTGTCAACTTTTATAAGCCAAATCAACACAGCTGGCAACCAAGCCATGGCTGATCAGTGGGAAGCTTTACTTGAGGGTGTGAAAGATGAACGTCTAAGCAGCAAGTATGGCGAATTGCTTTCGAACAGTGTATACGTAACTTCATTGGAAGCAAACGAAGAATACCAAGAACGTAATAAATTGGCGAACTTCAAATACATTCTTTTAGACTACGCTTCTGTAAAAGATGCTGAGGCTAAAGTGACTGACGCCGATTTCCAAGAATACTATAATGAACATAAAAGCATGTTCAAAACACAAGAGGAAACACGCGCGATCCAATACGTTACAGTCGATGCAAAACCTCTTGCAAAAGATTCATTGGCAGTAAAAGAAGCTATTGACAAGTTAAAACAAGACCTTATTGTTGCAAAAGATGATTCATTATTTGCATCTATCAATTCGGACAACAAATATCCTTTCACGTATGTGAAAAAAGGCCAACTGAGTCCATCTTTGGATTCGGTAGTCTTCAATGTAGCTTCAGGTACTACGGTAGGTCCATTCCTAAGCAATGGCGCTTACGAAATTGCGAAAGTGGTTTCAACTGTCGTAGGGCCAGATTCAGTAAAGGCTTCGCATATCCTATTGGATGCTACTGCTGAAGGTGGTGTTGACAAAGCATTGGCAAAAGCTGATTCAATCAAAGGATTGATTCAAAAAGGAGATAACTTTGCAGCTTTGGCTATTCAGTTCAGCAGTGATCCGGGAAGTAAAACAAATGGTGGGGAGCTTGGTACTTTTACAAGGGGCCGCATGGTACCTGAATTTGAAAAAGCAGTATTTGAAGGTAAAGCTGGAGACATTAAAGTTGTAAAATCTCAGTTTGGTGTTCATATCATCAAAATTGAGAAACAAATCGGTACAGCAAAATATGCTAAGGTCGCTATCATCGATAAAGTCATCAATAGTGGTAAAGAGACTTTAAATAATGCACATAGTAAAGCCACAGCCTTCTTATCTGCCGCAACGGCTCAGAACTTCGCACAAGAGGCTAAGAAACTTGGCCTAGAAGCTAAAACTGCGTCACGTGTGACAGCAATGGACAATGTACTTGATGGTACAGAAGCTCCACGCGATTTAATAAAATGGGCTTTCGAAGCTAAAAAAGGTGACATCTCAGATAAGGTATTTGAAACTGAAACTTCTTATATCCTAGCGAGTTTGGTGAATGTGCAACCGAAAGGGGTACTTTCTCTGGACGCTGTGAAAAAAGATATCGAGCCTGCAGTTAAAAATATGGTTAAAGCTAAAGTCTTAAAAGAAAAATTTGGCAAAGCTTTAGCTGGAGCTTCTTCAATTGATCAAGTAGCTCAAAAAGTCGGCAAATCTGCTATCCACGTGGAGAATGTGGTATTTGCCAATCCTGTTATTCCTGGTGTAGCATTAGAGAACGCTGTAGTAGGTACAGTCTTTGGACTTCAACCAAACAAACCTTCTAAAGCAATTGAAGGAAATACAGGTGTGTATGTCGTACAGGTAAATGGTTTCACAAATCCATCAGCGATCTCTGATATCAACGGACAAAAGAAACAAATGCTTGCAGCTAAAGCGCAACGTGCTTGGGGATCTATTTTCCGTGCATTACAAGACAAAGCTGAAATCATTGACAATAGAGTGAAATTCTTTTAGAAGATTTTTAAGTAAATTTGTAGCCGGACGAATTATCGTCCGGCTTTTTTTTGATAGAATAGTTATGGAAATTCAAACAAATATTGTCAATAAAGTTGCACAAAGTGGATTAGTGACAGTTGATCTGGCAGATTATCATCCGAAGACCGACAATGTCCTATATGATATCAAGGAAAATTTGTTCCATGGTCTGATGTTAAGGGAAAAAGATTTCCGCGAGTTCATCAAAACACACGATTGGTCACAATATACAAATAAGCATATTGCCATAACCTGTAGCGCAGATGCTATTATCCCAACATGGGCTTATATGCTACTGGCAAATAAGTTAGAGCCATATGCGTCGACTGTTGTCTTTGGCGATTTAGATGAGCTGTTACGTATACAGTATGCCGCCGCCGTTGACCAAATTGATATGGAACAGTTTCGGGATCAAAGGGTAGTTGTTAAGGGCTGTGGAGATACCTATATCCCCGAATCGACATTTGTCCAATTCACGGTGAAACTCAGTAAAGTAGCGAAAAGTATTATGTATGGAGAACCTTGTTCAACGGTTCCAGTTTTTAAAAGAAGTCCTCAAGCGCCAAAAGCGACTGACAAACAAGCATAAGCAGCTGGCTCATGTGGGTTTCATCACCTTAAAAACACAATTTATTCTGATGAAATTAACATCTCTTTTTCAAACAATTTTCGTAAACTTACGTACATGAAACTTATATCGACATTGCTCCTTTACTTATCAGTTTTTGTAAGTACAGTTTTCGCTCAAGATTTACCCCATTTAAAGGAATCTGCATTTAAAGGTGGAGAGAAATTAAAGTATAAACTCCGCTATGGAATTATTTCAGCCGCAACGGGAACGTTGACTGTTGGCGATACGAAAGACGGATTTGGAAATCCCTCCTTTCATCTGTATGCCGCTGGTAAAACAGCAGGAGCTTTTGCCATCTATACCGTAAGAAACGAATACAACTCTTATATAAATAGCAAGACATTTTTGCCTTACTATTATACAGAAAACATCCGTGAGGGAGGCTACAGACGGAACGACAAAGTACGTTTCAATCAGGATACACATACTGTGGTCGGTAATAAAGGAACATTTACATCCAAGGTCGATCAGACCTTTGATTTACTATCGTCCTATTATTTCGCCCGCAATCTGGACTTAACTTCGGTCAAGCCTGGTGAATCCTTTAAACTGACTTACTTTCTGAATGATGAAATAGCCACCTTGGGCATACAGTATATTGGAATTGAAAAAATAAAAACGGAATTGGGCACATTGGAATGCCTTAAATTCAGTCCCGAAATTAAACCGGGACGTATCTTTAAAAAAAATAGCAAGCTTTATCTTTGGGTAACCAATGATGGTAACCGTATTCCAGTGAAGGCTAACGTCGATATTTTAATTGGCTCTGTTACCTTGGAACTTCTGGAAGCAAGCGGACTAAAATATAAATTGGGACAAAAAGCAAGCTACTCAAAATAATTAGAATGATTGAAGTAGGAAATGTGTTGGTACATGAAGATCTGATTAACAATGATTTTGTGTGCAATCTATCAAAATGTAAAGGAATATGCTGTATCGAGGGAGACTCGGGAGCACCTTTGTTAGAAAGTGAAAAGGCAATTCTGGAGGAAATATACGCCAAGGTAAAGCCTTATATGACAGAGAAGGGTATTGAGGCCATCGAAGAACAAGGGAAATATGTCATTGACGTAGATGGTGATTTAACCACAACCTGTGTTGATGGGCACAAGGAATGCGCCTATGTAACCTGGGAAAACGGCATTACCAAATGTGCAATCGAAAAGGCATATGAACTGGGTGAAATCCACTGGCGGAAACCTGTTTCCTGTCACCTCTATCCTATCCGTACAACGCATTATCCAGAATTTGATGTCCTTCATTATGACCGTTGGCATATCTGCAAAGACGCTTGTAGTTTCGGCAAAGAACTACAGGTGCCTGTATACAAATTTCTAAAGGATCCCCTGATCCGTACTTATGGAGAAGAATGGTACAAAAATCTTGAACAAGCAGTCGATGAGTTGTAACAAAATTACTATCTTTAAGCTTTAACTTTTTTGGTGTTTCATTCCAATTCATGTCAAAATTAACAGAGATCCAACGCCCTATTATCCACGAACTTGAAGCTTTTGAAAAGAAATTCAAAGCATCGATGAAAAGCTCCGTTCCCTTGTTGGATCGTATCACACAATACCTGATCAAACGCAAAGGCAAACAAATGCGACCGATGTTTGTCTTTTTCTCGGCAGGCATCTGCAATGGGATTAATGAATCTACCTACCGTGGTGCTGCTTTGGTTGAATTACTGCATACAGCTTCGCTTGTTCACGATGATGTCGTGGATAACTCTTACGAACGTAGAGGCTTCTTTTCAATCAATGCACTCTGGAAAAATAAGATTGCGGTACTGGTTGGTGATTTTTTACTGTCAAGGGGTTTACTACTTTCTGTAAAACATCAGGACTATCATCTGTTAAAAATTGTTTCGGAAGCGGTCGACCAAATGAGTGAAGGAGAACTGCTCCAGATCGAAAAAGCGCGTAAACTGGATATCGAAGAATCCATATACTTTGAGGTCATCCGAAAGAAAACAGCATCATTAATTGCTTCCTGTTGCGCCTGTGGATCTGCTTCATCCAATGCTGATCAAGAGACGGTAGAGAAATTGCATCAATTTGGAGAGAAAATTGGTATTGCTTTTCAGATAAAAGATGACTTATTTGATTTTGGTCTGGATGATGTGGGCAAGCCTCTGGGAAATGATATCAAAGAGAAGAAAATGACATTGCCGTTGATCCATGCCTTAAATCAGACAAGCTCTAGCGAAAAGCGGCGAATCATCAATCTGGTTCGAAACCATAACGAAGACCCCAAAAAGGTGGCTGAAGTTATTGATTTTGTCCGCAACAGCGGCGGACTAGCCTATGCAACAAACAAAATGCTGGAATATCAACAAGATGCATTTCGCATCCTAGAAGATTTTCCAGATAGCGAATACAAAGAAGGATTACTTCAATTGGTAAAATATACAACAGAAAGAAAAAAATAATGAGTCACGAATTAATGTTTTTTGGAGGTTTCCTGATCTTCATTGCACTGATGCTAGCAATTGACCTTGGACTATTTTCCAAGGGCGATAAACCCGTTAGCTTAAAGACTGCCGCAATTATGAGTGCTGTATGGGTATTATTCTCATTAGGCTTCTATTGGTTGCTCCGTCAGTATGGATTTGAATTGCATAATATCCAAGACCTAAACCATCTGCAGGAAGTCATTACAAAACATCATCACGATATTAAAATTATTCCTGGCGATCTTGCCGCAAGTTTAGCCGTCTATAATAACAACCTAGGCTTGGAATATTTAACAGGATATGTTGTTGAGTATGCGCTCTCTGTCGATAATATTTTCGTTATGGTGTTGCTCTTCACATCATTTGGAATTCCCGAAAAATACTACCATAAAGTTTTGGTATGGGGGATTCTTGGTGCCATCGTTATGCGGTTTCTATTTATATTCCTTGGCGCAACCTTAATCGCTAAATTTGGCTGGATTCTATATGTTTTTGGTGCATTCTTAGTATTCACAGGTGTTAAGATGTTTATCAATCGGAACCAAGAGGAAGAGGTCGATCCTCAAAACCACCCTGTTGTCAAATTTGCGTCTAAATATTTCAAGGTAACCCCAAAATTAGATGGTGGTCACTTTTTCCATATCGAGAATGGCGTGAAATACATGACACCTCTATTTTTGGTTTTGTTAGTGATTGAATTTACCGATCTAATTTTCGCAGTGGATTCCATTCCCGCAATTTTCTCGGTTACCAAAGATCCTTATGTGGTATTCTTCTCTAATATCTTCGCCATCCTCGGATTACGTTCCATGTTCTTCTTATTGGTCAATATTATCCATAAGTTCCAATATTTAAAAGTCGGGTTAGCTTTTCTATTGGTGTTCATTGGTCTGAAGATGTTATTACATCACTGGCTGGCAGAAGTCGGCTTTACAACGACGCATTCACTGATTGTGATCATCAGTATACTTGCCTTAAGTATTATCGCCTCGCTACTCTTTCCAAAGCATAAAGAGATTGCCGAATAAACATAAAAGCAAAGGGTCGTAAAAATTACGACCCTTTGCTTTTCAATATTTTAGCCTAGTTCGTACTCCTCCTGTCTCGTGACAAAAGGACCTAAATTATAGTTCATTTTTAAGAACAATTATTTTACAGAGGAATTTGCCTTACTAAATTTTATTTATTTAATTTAGCACCACTTTAAATTAACAAAATACTAACAAATGAATTGGAATAAATCGATTGTACTAGCTGCCTCTCTTTTTGCAGCTTCATTCCAAGTACAAGCACAGGACAATTTGATCAATGCCCTAAAAGCAAATCAAAATGACAATAGCAAATCTGGATTTACATTTACAGAAGTTATCAATTTAGGTAATACTTCGATCAAGAATCAAGGTTCTTCGGGTACATGTTGGTCTTATTCAGGAAACTCTTTTCTAGAATCCGAAATGATCCGTATGGGTAAAAAACCTGTTGAGATTTCTCAGATATATACAGCACGTAATACGTACTTAGATAAAGCACGTACTTATGTACGTCTTCACGGTGGATTATCATTGGGTGAAGGTGGTCAATTTCATGATGTATTGAATTCATTCCGCAAATATGGCACAATGCCACAGTCAGCTTATACAGGCCTTCACTATGGTACCACACTCAACAACTTTGGTGAAATGACATCAATGCTTGACGCGATGTTGGGCTCGATTGTAAAAGGTAAAGGTTTAACTCCAAACTGGGAAAAAGCCTATACAGCAGCAATGGACTCTTACCTAGGTGAAGTTCCTGAAAAATTTGATTACAATGGCAAATCCTATACACCACGCACCTTTGCTGACCAGGTAATTGGCATCAATCCAGATGATTATGTTGGTATTGCTTCAGTTACTGACCACCCCTATTATAGCCAATTCGTTCTGTTAATCCCAGATAACTGGTCATTTGATCGTTTCTACAATGTTCAGATGAATGATTTAACAGATATCATTGACAACGCGCTGCAAAAAGGTTATACTGTCGCTTGGGCAACTGACGTTTCAGAAAAAGGATTCTCCTGGAAAAACGGTGTTGCTTATGTTCCAGAAAAACCGTTCGAACAAATGAGCGATCAAGAAAAATCGAGCATGTTCGTTGGTCCTAAACCAGAAATGAAGATCACGCCTGAAGAGAGACAAAAAGCTTTCGACAATTGGCAAACAACAGATGATCATGGTATGCATATCGTTGGTCTGGTAAAAGATCAAAATGGTAAAGAATATTATATTGTTAAAAACTCTTGGGGAACATCCAACGACTACAAAGGCTACTTGTACGCATCCAAAGAGTTTGTACGCTACAAAACAACTTCTTTGTTGTTACATAAAGATGGTCTTGCAAAAGATTTAAAATCGAAGATAAATATCAAATAAGCGATTTATCCATCGTTTAAAACACCTCTGAAATTAATATTTCAGAGGTGTTTTTGTTTTCAGATTAATTTGATAACTTAAACATAATTATGAATCTAGTTGTTCAGTGAGTATGAGAAGTATAATCGCATTATGCCTTGCAATTTTATTTGGGAATTTAGCACATTCCCAGACCAAAGGGGTGAAATTTGTAGAAGGATTAAGTTGGAAACAGGTCAAAGAAAGAGCGAAGGCAGAAAATAAGTTTATCTTCGTTGAACTTTTTGCGACATGGTGTGGCCCCTGCCAGTATATGAGTAATGAGGTGTTCCCCTTGGAACAAGTTGGTCAGCCCATTAATCAAAATTTCATTAGTATCAGGGTCCAAATGGACTCCACCGAAACGGACAATGCTGCCGTCAAAAAGTGGTATGCTGATGCCCGAGCTATTTCCAATGAGTACAATATCCAATCTTTTCCAACTTTTTTGATTTTCAATCCAAACGGAGAAGCTGTACACCGGATTGTTGGCGCAAACGATGCACCTGAATTTGTCAGCCATGTGTCAGACGGACTGTATCCCGAAACACAGTATTATACCCTGTTAAAAAAATTTGAGAAAAGACCTCAGGACATCTACACCGCCAAACAGATGTTAAAAGCAGCAAATATCGCTTATGACGAAAGCACCGCACGTAAAGCCGAAAATACTTTAGCCAATTCTTTGGGTACCGATGAGCTTTTTAAAAAGGAAAACGTCCATATTCTTCTGGCGGCAGCCAAGTTTACAAATTCAAAAGCCTTTAACCTGATCCGCAACAATAAAGAAAAAATAGATATTTTGCTGGAATCACCGGGGATCGCAAATCGTACGCTCGCGAATGTGGTTGTTAATGAGCTTTTCCTGATTAAAATAGATGCCAAGCATGAACCCAACTGGGATAGTTACCAGAGTGAGCTGTCAGCAAAATATCCGGATATAGATTTCGTTCCGATGTTTAAAAAGATCAAAGCACATTATTATCTTCAGGTCAAGAATTACGTGGCTATGAAAAACACCATCAATGATTACCTATCATCAGAGGATTTCACAGCACATCAATTGAACACCTTTGCCTGGACGATTTTTAATAACAGCAGTGACCCCGAATGCATCGACGCAGCGATCAGCTGGAGCAAAAAATCTATCATAGAAGATCCCAGCTCTGCATTCTTAGATACATACGCCAACTTACTTTATAAAAAAGGTGAAAAAGAGAAGGCAATCAAGTGGCAAAATAAAGCCATAGAGATGGCCAGTGACGACGATCGACCAATCTATCAGGAAACATTGGACAAAATGACCAAAGGGATACAAACCTGGGAAAATTAAATATTGACGAGAAAGAGGTCTATTTCTTTTCTGATAGGGTTTTGAGTGGGAATAAATTTAAGTCACTAGATTCCTCAATTTTTTATAACACGAACTTCAGGGATCCCGTACCTGACTTTTTAAGCATATACTCATGCAGAAAATCGTCGCTCAGCAGCTGGGCGACAAAAGTCCGTGAAGCCCATTTTTTGTTGGTCGAGCTTCAATTCAATGAGATCACCACTTAATTTTTCAAAATAGTAAACTCCCCGATTAATTTTTTTATAAAACTTTTCTTGATAGTGATTTTATTCAGTAAATTAACACCTAAATATCAACGGATTATGAGAAAATTAATTTTAATGCTATTCTTGGTTCCAACATTACTATTCGCTCAGAGCGAGGGTGTAAAATTTGAGCATGGCCTCACTTGGAATCAAATCAAAGAAAAAGCAACCAAGGAAAACAAATTTATTTTTGTTGATTGTTTCACCACTTGGTGCGGCCCCTGCAAGTACATGACAAGTACAATCTTCCCACAGGCGAAGGTGGGTGATTTCTTCAATGCCAAATTTATCAATGCCAAAATCCAAATGGATAAGACTAAAGAGGACAATGAAGAAGTAAAATCCTGGTACACTGAAGCAGATCGTTTTGCCAAAGACTATAAAGTAGTAGCCTATCCTACTTTCTTGATCTTTGATTCAAAAGGCAATCTTGTACACCGTATTGTAGGCGGTGGTGATGCGGATGGCTTTATTGCTAAAGCCCAAAAAGCACTGGATCCAAACACCCAATATGAAACCCTATTGGCAAAATTCAATGCTGATCCACAAAATCCAACAATTGCAAAAGCTATGGCTGCGGCTGCAAAAGATGCTTATGATAAAGAAACACAGGCAAAAGCTGAGGGCGTAGTATTATCTTCGCTATCAACAGACCAGATCTTTACAAAAGACAATGTGGAATTATTGCTTTCTTCGGCGAGCATTAAGGATTCGAAAGCATTTAACTTGATAAAAGATAATCCTGCCAAGTTTGACGCCATCAGTGAGAAGGTTAAAGCAAATGATTTCTTAGCTAAACTATTGATCGGTGAAGCTGTCAATACCAAAATACAGGCTAAAGAAGCCGTAGATTTTGCTGCTATCGAAAAAGAACTGGCTCAGAAATACCCTACGGTCAATACCGAAAAAGCGAGCTTGGAAATGCAACCTCGTTATTTCTCTTATACCAAAAACTATCCTGGATTGAGAGACAGCTTTAACAAGTATATTGCCAAATACGGTTCGACAATCACTGCAATGGAATTAAACCAGATGGCTTGGTCTATCTTTGAAAACTGTGATGATCCAGCTTGTTTAAAAGCGGCTTCAGAATGGAGCAAATTATCACTGGAGAAGGAAAAAGATACACCGATGTACCTTGATACCTTTGCCAACCTACTTTATCGTCTAGGTGACAAAGATCAAGCAATCAAAACACAAGAGAAAGCGATCTCATTGTTGACTGCAAACGATAAAAAAGAGGATTATGTAGCAACGCTTCAAAAAATGAAAAAAGGCGAAAAAACTTGGGAATAAGTAATATTCTGAAATAAAAAAGTCCAGATCAACTTCGTTGATCTGGACTTTTTTATTGTCTTTGGATAAAACTATCTACAACCGAAATAGACTGTAGATAGTCCCTTCAATATCCTTATTTCAATTCTTTGACACCCATATTCCAGAGGGCAAAAGCGTATTTATCAACGGTACTATTGATCAACACCTCTGTAGATCGACCAGCACCGTGCCCTGCTTTGGTTTCAATACGAATCAATACAGGGTTATCACCAGCCTGCTTAGCCTGCAATTCGGAAGCAAACTTATACGAGTGCGCAGGAACAACACGGTCGTCATGATCTCCGGTCAATACCATTGTCGCCGGATAACTGACTCCTGTTTTCACATTATGTACAGGCGAATAAGCCTTCAGATAATCAAACATCTCTTTGCTGTCAGCGACAGTACCGTAGTCGTATGACCAGCCAGCACCAGCGGTAAAAGTATGGTAACGCAACATATCCAACACGCCGACCTCTGGTAGTGCCACCTTAGCTACTTTAGGGTCAATAGTCATTGTCGCTCCAACAAGCAAACCCCCATTAGAACCTCCTGACAATGCGGTGTATTCTGGTGAAGTATAACCATTTTCCTGTAAATAATGAGCCGCAGCAATAAAATCGTTAAATACATTCAGTTTGTTGAACTGTCTGCCGCCATCATGCCATTTTTGACCATATTCACCGCCACCACGTAAGTTAGGAACAGCATACACACCACCATTTGCCAACCAAACCGCAACGGATGTACTGAAAGCCGGAGTCAGACTGATATTAAATCCGCCATAACCGTATACAATCGTTGGATTTTTACCATTCAAGGCGATGCCTTTTTTATAGGTAATAATCATTGGCACCTTTGTACCGTCCTTCGAAGTATAAAATACTTGCTTCGATTCATATTGGTCGCTGTCAAATTTGACATTCGGTTTGATATAAAGCGACGATTTCCCCGAATTGACATCAAATTTATAACTTGATGAAGGCGTAATGTAATTTGAGAAACCAAAGTAGATTTCCTTTTCCTTTTTCTTACCCGAAAAACCGCTTGCTGTCCCTACACCAGGTAATTCAATCTGTCTGATTTTTTTACCTGTATAATCGTATTGGATAACAACAGAAACAGCATCTTTCAAATAGTTTGCAAATAGATAGCCACCACCGGTACTGATAGAAAGTACATTTTCGGTTTCAGGAATGACATCCTTCCAGTTTTCCTTTGCCGGATTTTTTAGATCTACTTTAACTAATCTATTGTTGGCAGCTTTATAGTTGGTCTCCAATAAGAAGGTGTCTCCAATATTATCAACTACACCTGTATTTGCATCAAAATGATCCTGTAGGCAGATGATCTTGCTATTCGGCTTGCTCAGATCCTGATAATAAAGTTCATTTCCAGTCGTTGTATTTGCCGCAGAGATAATCAGATAGCGCTGGTCATCTGTTAATGAAGCACCGACATAACGTCTTGGGGTTGCCGAACCGCCAAAAATCAGCTGGTCTGTAGATTGCGCTGTTTTAAGTTTATGATAATATAATTTATGTTGATCTGTTTTCTCAGATAGTTCAGACCCTTTGGGTTTATCATAGCTTGAATAGTAAAACCCATCATTACCTTTCCAAGCAATACCAGAGAATTTGACATCAACAAGCGTCTCGCCCACCGGTGCTTTATCCTTTGCATTCAATACGATCACTTTTCTCCAGTCCGAGCCACCTTCAGAGATCGAATACGCCACTAGACTTCCGTCCTTTGAAAAAGAAACGTCGGCCAATGAAGTCGATCCATCTTTCGAAAAAGTATTTGGATCAAGGAAAACTTCCTCCGCTCCATTCTCACCCTGTTTGCGGTAAAGCACGGAATGTTGTTGGAGCCCGTTGTTTTTAAAGAAATAGGTATATGCTCCTTCTTTGAAAGGTGTTCCTATTTTTTCATAATTCCAGATTTCCGTTAATTGCTCTTTCAATTTTGTCCGGAAAGGAATAGTATTTAGATAATCAAAAGTGACTTTATTTTCGGCCTGAACCCAACTTTTTGTTTCTGCTGAACGGTCGTCTTCCAACCAACGGTAGGGATCGGATACCTTCTCGCCCCAGAATTCGTCTACGACAGTGCCTTTGCTCGTCGTTGGATATTTCAACTGCTGTCCACAAACAGTGCTTGCTGTACCTGCCATACCTATCATCATCAGGATAAGGCCAATTTTTTTGTTTATCATAAAAAACTTTATACTTGTTTCATCCAAAAATAACAAATATAATTTCAGAATTCATAGTGCTAATCTCAAGTAAATGTCATTCTCGTCCGTTCAGAAACAATAATTCACTCTTTTCAAAGAACGGACCGTGTATCCTATCCATGGATTTTCCGAAATCGTTATTTTTACATCAGCCGAAATTTATTTAGCTTTATTTAAATCTTCTAAATAATTCAACAATGCGCAAAAGAATCGCTTTCCTATACTTGGCCCTATCCCTTTCTGCTATCGGTATGAGTCAAGCGCAGCAACTTCCAATAGATCAGCAATATCGTTCCACTCCCACTCGGGTCAACAACCTCGTTCATACCAAACTCGATGTCCGTTTTGACTATAAAAATCAATTTTTGAATGGAAAAGAATGGGTCACCCTACAGCCACATTTTTACCCAACGGATTCACTGCGTTTGGATGCCAAAGGTATGGATATCAAACAAATTGCGCTGGTCAATGGGCAACAACTGATCCCATTAGAATTCACCTATGATGATAATTCTCTTCTGATCAAATTGGATCGCAATTATCTCTCCAATGAGAAATATACCATCTATCTGGATTATACGGCCAAACCCAATCTGCTAAAAGCACAGGGCAGTGCAGCAATCAATGACGCGAAAGGGCTCTACTTTATTAATCCAGCTAAAAGCACGCCGAATAAACCGCAACAGATCTGGACCCAGGGCGAAACAGAGGCCTCCTCCGCCTGGTTCCCAACCATTGACCGCCCCAACCAAAAGACCACAGCCGAAATTTCAATGACCGTACTGGATAATTATGTCAGTCTGTCCAATGGAGCTCTAGTCAACCAGCAGAAGAACAATGATGGCACACGCACCGATACCTGGAAAATGGATCTTCCCCATGCGCCCTATTTATTTATGATGGCCGTGGGAGATTTTAAGATCTTTCAAGATAAGTACAATAATATTCCTGTTGATTATTACCTGGAGCCGAAGTATGCCCCTTATGCGAAGGATATCTTTGGTAAAACACCTGCCATGATGGATTTTTATGGCAAAACCTTGGGAATCCCTTATCCTTGGAACAAATATGCACAAATCGTTTGTCGCGACTATGTCTCTGGCGCTATGGAAAACACCACAGCGACCTTACATGGTGAGCATGTGCAAAAGACCAAAAGGGAACTTCTCGATGAAAATGAAGAGGGCACTATTGCCCATGAGTTGTTCCATCAATGGTTTGGTGATCTGGTTACCGCCGAATCCTGGTCCAACTTAACGATGAACGAATCTTTCGCAACCTTCGGTGAAATCATCTGGCATGAGCATGATGGCGGCAAGGAAAAAGGTGATAAATCAAGATTTGAAAAACTACAATCCTATCTCAAATCAACCAAAAATGGCAATAGTCCAGCGCTCGCGCGTTACTATTACCACGACAAAGAAGATATGTTTGATAACATCAGCTACGCCAAGGGCTCATTGATCTTATACGCCTTAAAAGAACAGATGGGTGATGCTGCCTTTTATCAATCACTCAAAAAATACCTGACCGAGAATTCTTTCAAAACTGGGGAGCCACAGCAGCTGCGTCTCACGATGGAAGAAGTGACAGGTAAAGACTGGGCACCTTATTTCAACCAGTGGTATTACAAAGGAGGACATCCTATACTCAAAGTGACAACCAAAAATGAAAACAATATACTGAGCCTCAACATCGCTCAAGTGCAAGATTCCGCTGTTCAAACGTTTCAAATACCACTTGCCATTGACATCCATACCAAAGAAGGCAAAATGAGAAAAACGGTACAGTTAAACAAACGGAATACTCAGCTAACTATTCCCCTAAAAAATACGGTTGAATTTATCGATATAGATCCCGAAAAAACACTTGTCGGTGAGATCCGTATTGACAAAACCGAGGCCGATTATCGTTATCAATATGCGCATGCACCTTCTTTTGCCAACCGTGTCACCGCAATGCTATTTGCCATTAAAAACCCAAAAACAACAGCGGGACGGGAGATACTAACAGCGGCATTGGCTGATCCGGATGCCGACCTCGTGGCGACGGCCATTCAGGGGCTCGATCTAACGGATCCAACTAGCCGGAAATCGACAGCGAACAGCATTGCTTCATTGGCTGAAAAATCAACCGCCTCGGTCGTACGTGCTTCAGCAATCCGAAAGCTGGGACAGATCAAAGATAAAAAATATAAAAACCTGCTACTTAACGGGGTTAAGGATCAGTCTTATATGGTTATCGCAAGTTCAATCATGGCCATTAAAGATGCCTATCCTGATCAGCTCCAACAGACTTTGAAGCAAATCGATCCCGAGGCTTCGGAATATTTGAAAACCCTCCTAACAGATTTGTCCAAATTGTAAAAAAGATATTGTGGAAGCGAATTTTGTATTCGCTTCCATTTTCTTTAGATTTGGGCACATGTCAACAAGAAAAAAAATCTATTTTGCCTCAGACTTCCATCTAGGATCCTATCCGTTGGAACATTCGCGCGAAAGAGAGCAATCCATTATTCAATGGCTCGATGCGATCAAGGTCGATGCCGCAGCGCTCTATCTTGTTGGTGATATATTCGATTTTTGGTTTGAATATGCGACTGTAGTTCCCAAAGGTTATATACGCTTTTTGGGTAAACTGGCGGAAATTGCCGACCTCGGGATCCCGATCACGCTATTTAAAGGCAACCACGACATGTGGATGTTTGATTATCTCAAAAAGGAATTGAATGTTCAGATCGTTGACAATGAACTGGAACTTGTACTAGACAATAAACTTTTTTATATCCACCATGGGGATGGATTGGGTTCCGGTGATTATAAGTACAAATTGCTCAAAAAAGTATTTCGGAGCCGTTTCTGCCAATGGTTATTTGCAAGATTACACCCCAATTTGGGCATAGGAATCGCCACCCGATGGTCCAAACACAGCAGACTTTCCAATAATGAAGATGAAAAATTCCTGGGCGAAGACAAGGAATGGCTGATCGGTTATGCGAAAGAACTCGAAAACAAGCAACATCACGATTTTTACCTATTTGGCCACAGACACCTACCCTATGATCTCAAACTAAATCCAGAAAGCCGTGTTGTCAACTTGGGCGAATGGATCAATTATTATACCTACGCGGTATGGGATGGGGAAACTTTAAGTTTGGAAAAATGGGAGAAAAAATCGTAATTTCTTTAGCAGACTGCTTTCAGGGCTACCATTTTCTAAACCCAGACAGCATTGATCGGCTGGCGCAGATCAGTCAAAAGCTCGTATGTAAGCGGAATAGTGTATTGATCAGGCAAGATAAAATCCAGAAGGACATTTATTTTTTGGCATCCGGATTAGCGCGGGTCTATTACGAAACTGCGGACAGACAGATTACCCTGGATTTTGTATCTCCAGGGGGTACATTAATCTCGATGAACAGCTATGTGCATGACACACCTGGATACGAAAACATTGATCTTCTAGAAGATAGTATTGTCTACCAAATTGACCAAAAACAATTATTTGCGCTCTATGAGAGTGACATTGCCATTGCCAATTGGGGAAGAAAAATGGCTGAGCTAGAATTTATCAAAGCGGAGCAGCGTACGATGTCCAAGCTTTTTAATACAGCCCAGGAACGCTATTCCGAGTTGCTCGAAAAATATCCCCAATATATACAACGGATCAAGCTTGGTTACATCGCCTCATACTTAGGTGTTAGCCAAGTGACCCTCAGCCGTATTCGTGCGAATATCCTTTAAAATTTTTAACATTTGTTAAAATTATTCTGCGGAAAAACGTAGACCTTTGTCCCTGAAACAAAAAAACAGATATATGAACTGGGTATTTTTAATTCTTGGAGGAATATGTGAAATTGGTTTTACAACCTGTTTGGGAAAAGCCAAGGATGCAGAAGGTAGCGCGCAATGGCTCTGGTATGGCGCCTTTGTTGTCTTCCTATTTGCAAGTATGGGCCTATTGATTAAAGCTACACAAACACTTCCCCTAGGAACAGCCTACGCTGTGTGGACGGGTATCGGTGCAGTCGGAACGGTTTTAATGGGTATTATCTTCTTTAAAGAACCCGCAGATTTCTGGCGCATATTCTTTATTTTCACGCTGATTGCTTCTATCGTTGGACTAAAAGCAGTTTCCTCTCATTAATAGCTGGCTAGGTAGTTCAAAAGCAACAAAATTTCCTTACTTTTGTACTCTCAATAGTAATCTAGGTCATAAATTCCTAGAAGAAGCATTTTTGATATATGTTAGATAAATTACAAGCGATCAAAGAAAGATGGGAAGAAGTGGAAGCTGAATTAAGCAACCCTGACACCATGCAAGATATGAAACGTTTTGCCAAATTGAATAAAGAATACAAAGATTTGGGCAAAATCGTGGATCAATACCATATTTATAGAAATATGGTCAGTAATATTGATACCAATAAAGACATCATCATGAACGAGAAGGATCAGGAACTTCGTGAGATGGCCAAAGAAGAGTTGGATATTTTATTGGTTGAAAAAGAAGAAAAAGAAGAAGAAATCCGTTTGATGCTCATCCCTAAAGATCCTGAGGATGCCAAAAATGCCATTATCGAAATTCGTGGTGGAACAGGTGGTGACGAGGCGGCGTTATTTGCCGGTGACCTTTACCGTATGTACACCCGTTATTTTGAAACAAAAGGCTGGCGCAATGAGGTGATGGACGTTACCGAAGGAACTTCAGGCGGCTATAAGGAGGTTATCCTTAAAGTAATCGGTGAAGATGCTTATGGTCAATTGAAATATGAGTCAGGTGTACACCGTGTGCAACGTGTTCCTGATACAGAGACACAAGGTCGTGTACATACATCAGCAGCTTCAGTTGCCGTATTGCCGGAAGCAGAGGATGTCGACGTAGAGATCAATCCAGGTGATATCGAACTACAGACATCCCGTTCAGGTGGTGCTGGAGGTCAGAACGTCAATAAAGTAGAAACAAAAGTACAATTGACACATAAACCAACAGGTATTGTTGTCGTTTGTCAGGTAGAACGTTCCCAATTGGCCAACCGTGAGTTAGCCATGGAGATGCTTCGTAACAAACTTTATGAGCTCGAACTGAACAAAAAGAACGGTGATATTGCTGCTAAAAGAAAAACTTTGGTATCTACAGGTGACCGGTCGGCAAAAATCCGTACTTATAACTACCCACAAGGTCGCGTAACTGAACATCGTATTGGTATGACAATGTACAACCTACCGGCGATTATGGACGGTGATATTCAAGGAATTATCGATGCATTGCAGTTTGCGGAGAATGCAGAGCGGATGAAAGACGGTCAGGTAGACTAGTTTTTTTTCAAAAAATCTTTGCAGATACGTAAACAAACGCTATATTTGCACACCTTCTGAGGAGAAGGGTTGAGGTCTGGTAGTTCAGCTGGTTAGAATACATGCCTGTCACGCATGGGGTCGCGGGTTCGAGTCCCGTCCAGACCGCTTCAAAAAAGAGAGTAATCTCGGTAAGTTCTTTAACAGAATAAGTTTTTAAGATTTTTAGGTCTGGTAGTTCAGCTGGTTAGAATACATGCCTGTCACGCATGGGGTCGCGGGTTCGAGTCCCGTCCAGACCGCCAAAAATTATTAAAAACAATCTTTAAGATTTTAGGTCTGGTAGTTCAGCTGGTTAGAATACATGCCTGTCACGCATGGGGTCGCGGGTTCGAGTCCCGTCCAGACCGCTAAAATTTTAAAAAACACACATTGTTGGTCTGGTAGTTCAGCTGGTTAGAATACATGCCTGTCACGCATGGGGTCGCGGGTTCGAGTCCCGTCCAGACCGCCAACAAAAAAAGCATCATTTGAATAAAATGATGCTTTTTTTTGTTACACGAATTTCCTCTTCTATTTTTTTAGTTCGTATTGCAACGCTCCCGAAGGACAACGCTTAATCTGATCAATCAATTCCGCTGTGTTGGCATTTTGAGCCGTAATCCAAGGCCGATCTTTAGGATGATATACCTGTGGCAAACTTTTAACACAGACGGCGGTATGTTCACATCGCTCGGGAATCCAAAGCACAGTGATCTCCCCATTGGGATGATCATATCTAACAATCTTTTCTTCCATAATAAAAATCTCTCCTGAAATACTAATATCAATAAGTACGATTTTGTTTTAGGAAATCGGACGTCTTCGTTTGATCATCCTGCTGACACGATAGAGCATAAAAATCGCCACGATAGAGAGTAACACGACAATGACACCCAAGATTGGGTAATGCTCCAATGGACTTTCTTTTGTCTGTTGAACAATGATCACACCAGCAAGTGACGCTGCTACTCCCCCAGCCAGCTGTTGTAAAGACGAACTTATACTCATAAATGCACCTCTATCCTTCATCTCAGGAACCGCACTGATCAAAGCCGAGGAAGGTGTCATGCGGCTAAGGATGCCGGCCATCATCAGGATATTCAGAATAACAACAAGATAAAATGGTGTAACTCCCAGATTGGTATAAATCAAGACCACTACCATCAGCCATATTGAAGCTAGCGCAAAGATTTTAAATTTATCATAGCGGTCACTCAATTTCCCAACGATAGGCATAATAATCAGTGAGGCAACACCGGATATCATAAATAATAGGGGCAATTGCTCATGACTAACATGCAAATTATTGACGGCAAAGGCACTTCCAAAAGGCATCATCATATAACCACCAATGGAGAGCAGCGCTGTCGCGAGAAAACCGATGCGATATTCCTTTTGCGAGAATGTTGACCAAAGGTGTTTAAGTGCAGATTGATGTTTCTGCAGGCCGATATGTGCAGTTATAGGAATCAGTTTAACTGCAATAATAATGACAATGATCAAAGCCATGACTGCGATCCATAAGAAAGCACTATGCCAGCCCCAATTATTGGCTATATACAGACCTATCGGAATCCCCAGCACCTGACTCGCACCAAAACCCATCTGTACAAAGCCCATGACACGTCCTCTTTGTTGAAGCGTGAATATATCCGTAATAATAGCCATGGAAATCGATCCAATGACACCACCAAACAAACCCGTCACTATACGGGCAGCAACCAAAGTCCAATAGTCATTGGCGAAACTGCAGAAAAAGGTTCCAATGATAAAACCCGAATAAAAAAACAGCAAGAGCTTCTTCCGATCGAAGCGATCGGCAAAACCAGCAGTCAATAGTCCAGATGCGCCGGCACTAAAAGCATAGGCTGAAACTGCAATGCCAAATTGAGATGGTTTTAGATCGATGGCCTTCATCAAGATATCGCCCATAGGTGACATCACCATAAAATCGAGCACGACGGTAAATTGTGTAATCGCCAGCAAAAACACCACGAGTTTTTGATACGCCGTAAATGGGGCATTCGCCTGTTGGTCTATTTCCATATGATAATGATGATCTTGGTTTAAACTGTGTTAAAAATACACAAGCGCTGGAACATTCTCAGCAATAAGTTTATAAAATTTACTGGATCCTATTCTATAGAACTGCAATGAACGTGTCCACCTAGTTTACGTAATGCCCATTTTAACCCGTAAAACCTATATATTGGAAGCAGATCGATAAAACAAAAAAGCCAGCACCCCTGTTCCCAAGTGCTGGCTTTAATCACATCTAGTTTATACTTTATTCCGCGATAACAGCAAACTCTGCTCCCGAAGCGAAATCATCGCCACGTTGTGAATTTAATGCTGTAAAGCGAATATAACGCCCCTTGACAGGTTTCTCAAACCGAACGGTTTTGAGTTTTTTATTTCGTTCGAATGTACCTGACGTCACATCCTCCCAGTTTTTACCATCTTTACTTACCTGAATCTTATAATCCTTGATATCGCCATTGGCGCCATCTGGCCTCGGCAAAAATGTAAAACCTTTGATCGTCTTCACACTCGCCGCATCGAAATCAACCCAATGCGGATATTGAGCTACGGTGACCGAGTACATCGTATGCCAGATCGACGTAGGATCTCCATCTAATAGGTTCTTGGCATCACCTTCGCCCGTCTCCTGGCTGGAAGCAAAGACCACTTCCATCGGAACCGTCTCGATCTTACTGTATTGTTGTGTTACTTTTAGTTTTTCATTTCCCTGATACCACGCTGTTATTGTTCCCCCCTGACGCAGATCAAAAGAGTTCTTATAGGTGTTTGCTTTTCCATTATTCAATGAATACAGTACTGTCTCAGCTTTATTTCCCGAAAGAACAGATACCTCGCCTGTCGAACTTCTAGCGAAAGAAATAGGGGCATCTCCAGCTGTAGCAACATGGGCTTTGGCTAGGTAATCATTTTGCTGGATCGGACGGATAATAAAACCGATTGAAGTCGGTACTGCTTTCACACGGTCTTTTTCCAATGGAGGCCCTTGTCCACAACTATTACCACCAAGGCCTGTGACTGCAGCGTCCAAATGCAAATGCACACCGGAGCTTTTTGGTAATTGATAAGGGTGCGGCGCAAATGTCAATTCCAGCTCACTATATTCCAATGCAGACGTAGCGAGATGTTCCTTTGCAATGAAGATCGCTCCTTCTCCATCCTTATTGGTCAAAGATGTCCAACGCACATCCTCATTGTTACTCATATTTTGAGGGTTGGGCCAAGCTACGAATTGATCTTTTACTGTGCTTTTATGTAATTCAATAAATTGTGCAGTCTTACGATCCGCATAGTTATTGATTGGACCACGTCCATAATAGCTGTAGTTACCAAACTCACCTGGCAATTGCAAGGAGTACCCCAATCTTGCCAATACAACACTTGCATTGTTGGAAGTGATACTAGATGATAATTCAATCGAACCATCCTTATATATCGTCCAGATCTGATTGCTGGTAAATTTGAAATCATCAGTACCAAATGGCTTATCTGTATGTTCTTTGAGTGTATAGGTTCCAGATGTTCCACCCAATAAAGAAGCACCATAGGGAGCCTGTGATTCAATTGTAAAGGCCAAAACTACTGCACCATCTTTCTTCGTATAGCTGTTTGAAGACAATACTGTGTGCTTTAAATTATGTAAGCCTTTTTCAAACCATTGCTGATAAGCCCAGTTATCATTATCGACGGGTGCACGCAAAGCATCTAGTTTAGGTCCTTCACCATCCCGTATAATTTGCTTGTTAGCATACGCTAAGCTATAGATTGACCCAGTCTTATTGTCAAATTTTGCAACAAACTGATCCCCTTTTACCACCTGCAACTCACCTTCTTTGGAAAGGATCGGATTTTTACCCTTGGCAACAGACGAAATCAACGGTTTATTTTCAGCCGCTTTAACCAACAGCTGTTCCTCCATTTGAACAAAGCCCTTATTTGCCCATGGCTTGTCCTCATTGAGAGCAAACTGAACTTTTACAAAATATTCAGATCCGGCATCCAATTTATCATATTCGATCGGTAGGACAACCTGTTTCTTCTGACGAGCTTTTGGCAAATCAGCAGCAGCTATTTTACCCGTGTTTCCAGCAATAGCTACACCATCTTTGAACAAAGACCATTCAACTTCATAGTCACTAAGATCTCTAAAATAGTTTTTATTGAATAGCTCTATTTTTCCCTGTTGAATATCGATAGCTTTAACGCCTACATTTTGATAAACCTTTTTGACTTCAAAGTATTGTGGTTTGGGCTTCATATCAGCGAAGATCAATCCATTGTTGACGAAGGTACCATCGTTAGGTTTGTCGCCAAAATCACCACCGTAGGCAAAAAAGCGTTCCCCGGTTTTCTTATCATAGTAATACATGGATTGATCAATCCAATCCCATATTGCCCCACCCATGAAAAAGTTTGTCGACTCAATAGCTTCCCAGTAATCGATCAGGTTACCGACAGCATTTCCCATCGAGTGCGAATACTCGGAGATATGGAATGGGTACTTCAATTTGTACGTTCCCTTGACAGCTCCTCTGACCCAGTCAATAGATGGGTACTGATTTGAACCCATGTCTACTATTGTGTTGTTACGTTCGTATTGGACAGGTCTTGAGGTATCGATTTTCTTGATCGCATCATAAGCGGCCACAAAATTATCGCCAGGACCAGCCTCATTCCCAAGCGACCAAATCACAATAGAAGGATGATTAATAGTGGCATGCACCATTTCGATATTACGTGCCACGTGCGCATTTTTCCATTCTGGGACATGAGAAAGGGACTCTTTTCCATAATAATATTGATGGCTTTCGATATTGGCCTCATCCTCAAGATAGATACCATATTTGTCACAGAGGTAATACCAATATGCAGGTTCTGGATAATGTGAATTACGCACATGATTGATATTGGCACTTTTCATCAGCTTTACTTCGGCCTCCATCTGTTCCCGGGTAACGACTTTTCCATGTTCAGGATTCGTCTCATGGCGGTTCACACCTTTCAGCTTAACCGTTTTGCCGTTGATGTAGTAATAACGTCCAGCGAGGCCAAATTCGTCATCAGACGCCTTGGTATCTTTAATTTCAACCTTCCGAAATCCGACATAGGTTGAAACAGTCTCGATCGTTTTATTTTTCTTGTCCTTCAATTCGGCTACCAATGTATACCGATAGGGAAGTTCAGCGGACCATTTATCTGGATTTCTTACCGCTAATGTCGCTTCAATACTGTTCGAAGCCTTTGCATCCAATTGCGGAACAACAGCAGATGCTTCAGCCTGATCTACAAGTGTATTCTCATCACTATAAAGTTTATTTTTATACAAGGAATAAACAAGCTTATAACCATCGGCTTTCTTATCGCTCAAATTACGGACGGTACCCGTAATTTTTAAGGTACCATTTTCATAGCGATCATCTAATGTTGGAATTGCTGCCAGATCACGGACTTGGATTTTGGGAGTTGAAGTCAATGAGACATCGCGAAATATCCCTGGTAGTCGAAACATATCTTGGTCTTCCAAAAATGAAGCGTCCGAACTCCGATATACTTCTACAGCCAATACATTCTCTCCACCTTTTTTTAAGAAAGCAGAGATATTAAAGGAAGCAAGATTTCTTGAATTTTTTGAAAACCCGACATATTTACCATTTACCCAGAGATAGAAAAAGGAGTCTACTCCATCAAAATTGAGAAATACCTCACGACCATCCCAATCCTTTGGGACGGTAAAATTACGACGGTATGACCCCACTTCATTGCGGTATATATAAGTCGTCCAATCTTGTGGTGGTGTGCGCATCACGCCACCACGCCAATCATCGACTTTCACTTGGTGTTGAAAGATCACACGTTGATTGGAGTAGATTGGCACACCGTATTTTAAGCTGCCATCCTTTTGAATACCGTAGATATTCCAACTCATTGGAACAGGTACCGATTCCCAAGCATTTACATCATATTTAGGATCGTAAAATTCTTTTGGACGTTCTTCAGGCGTCTTTACCCAATGAAACTTCCAGGAACCATTGAGTGACCGCCAAAAGTTACTATGCTCCGGAAGTACTTTTCGCGCATTTTCTACGTTTGAAAAGGAAAAGAACGAAGCGTGTGGCTGTTCTTTGTTGAGTGATAATAACTGTGGTGATTCCCATTCATTACCTTTTGGAGATAATCTATCTTCATACTGGAAACCTTCGATATGTGGCGTAAAAGACTGTCCCACTGTCAAGGTCGAATGAAGAGCCAGCAATGAGGTCAGTAACGTGGAAAAAATAACTGATTTTCTTAACATAATGTATTTAAGCATTTTAGTTCAGGAAACCAAATGTAACTTCATTTTAGAGGAATAACAAGCAGATTATTAAAGCACTCGATTGCGAAACTTTTTCGATACATAAATAAACAACGGATGATTCAAGGGTCATCTGAAAATCGAAGCAAAAACAAATGCTTTCGGTTTCAGGGAATAAGCAGTATTTTTGGGCGTAGATTTCGCATTAAACAAATAAAAGTTTACGTTTGAAAATATTTTGAAGATTTTCATTTTTCAAAGGGTTACAATTTAGGCATTAAGGTATTAATAGGTGAGTAAATTCAGTAAATCAGTCCTGCTAGAAAATGATGAGCAGATCATTGAAGGCCTCAAAGAAGGCAATAGCTTGGCGATAGATAGTATCTATAAACGATATTATCCATCCATAAGCCATATGATACTGCAGAACAATGGAAGTGAGGATGAAGCAAAAGATATCTTTCAGGAGGCTGTAATTGTGCTCTACGATAAAGTTGCCAAAGGTGACTTTGAGCTCAGCAGCAAACTCAAAACATATCTTTACTCGATTTGCCGAAGGCTTTGGCTTAAGCAACTCAATCGTGCTGGTTTTGGCAATAGTGACATTAGCGGTTATGAAGACTCCTTATTTGAAGAAGAGGATCTACAACAGCACCAAGAACTTGAAAAAAAGTTCGATCAAATGGAACTTGCGCTAGAGAAAATGGGAGAACCATGTAAGACGATCTTACATGACTTCTATATCTTAAACCACTCGATGCAGGACATCTGTGAAAAATTTGGTTATACCAATACAGATAATGCCAAGACTCAAAAATATAAATGCCTTCAACGGCTGAAAAAAATATTTTTTTCAACAGATTAAAATTTGAGTAACACCATGGGAACAATGAATCAAAAAGAATTTTTCGAATTGGCTGACCAATATCTCCGCGGGGAATTACCTGCATCGGAGAAAGTGGCATTCGAATCTTTTTGTGCTGAAAACCCTTCGTATGCTGCCCAATTACAACAACACCGCGACTTTGTTACCAATATGAAGGAAACTAGCCAGAGGCTTGATTTCAAAAATGTATTGGCCAACTCAGCCAAGGAATATCATAAATCCCAAGGTACAACCACGAAAGTGGTTCCGATGAAACAGTCTACCGTTATTTCTCTTTGGGAGCGGATCAAAGCCAGCTCTTTAGTAGCTGCAGTTGTGGCAGTATTTGCGGTATTTGGCACCTTATGGCTAAGTGGCTATTATAGCAACTTGGAAAAAGCCTCTTCAGATTACAGCGCATTACGTCGTGACATGAATAATGTTAAAAAGAACGTCAATGCACATAACGCTGCGATCAAAGATATCAATGATAAAAAGTCGGTTAAAAGTAGCGAAAGCCAATTTGGAGCGACAGGTTTTATGTTGACAACAGATGGTTATGTAGTAACCAACTATCACGTGATCAGTGGTGCTGACTCCATTTACCTGCAAAATGGTAAAGGTGAGTCTTACAAAGCACAAGTTGTTCACACCGATGCCAGCAAAGATTTAGCAATCTTATATATCGCTGACAAAAACTTCAAAAAGGCTAAAAGCTTACCTTATACCTTCAAAACGTCTACTTCAGATTTAGGTGAGGATATCTATACAATCGGATTCCCTCGTGATGAAGCCGTATATGGACAAGGATACTTAAGCTCTTCAACTGGTTATGCGGGTGACACCATTGCTTATCAGATATCCGTTCCTGTCAATCCAGGAAACAGCGGTGGTCCGGTCCTAGATAGTAAAGGGAATGTGATCGGTATTATTTCAGGTAAACAAAGAGGAATAGATGGTGCTGCTTTTGCCATCAAAACCAAGTCAATCATGAATGCCCTTGCTGATATCCCTAGCGACTCATTAACCGCAGGCGTAAAAATCAATAGAAAAAATGCATTGGCAGGTCTGCCGAGAACCGAACAGATCAAAAAATTACAAGACTATATTTATATGGTTAAGGTCTATTAAGACTGTAATCTTATCATGCTTATAAAAAGGCGGTACATAAGTATCGCCTTTTCTTTTGACCTTTTCGGCCACTCTCCCTTTTTAGTATGCTTCCATATCTTTCTGCTGTGTCGTTCACAGGTACAAACCCAAATAAACAGTACGGTTTCAATAGTTATGCATGAAGTAATTTTAATGCTGGAACATGAGCGACCAGAATTTCAGATCATAAGGAATGTATGTATCCCACATGAAAGTTATGCTTTCAGTAGATTGACAGGTTCGAATAAGTTTAGCTAACTTTGTGTATAGAATAGGCCCTGAAATGAAAAACGTCAGACCCAAAAAGATCTGACGTTTTGTATGCCAATAAATTTAACCTAATTACCTATAGATTAGGCTGCGGGGTTGTTCTCAAATAAGGCTTGATTTCCTTAAATCCTTTTGGGAATTTTGCCGGAATATCTTCAGTCTTAATTGCAGGTACGACAATCACGTCTTCACCATGCTTCCAATCCGCCGGTGTAGCCACCTGATAATCTGCAGTCAACTGTAATGAATCTATCACCCGTAAGATTTCATCAAAATTACGTCCAGTAGATGCAGGGTATGTCAAGGTCAATTTGATTTTTTTATCCGGGCCAATAATGAAAACCGAACGTACAGTAGCTGTTAAAGAAGCATTCGGATGAATCATATCATACAACTCAGAAATGTGCCGATCTTCATCTGCAATAACCGGAAAATTCACCTCCGTTTGTTGCGTTTCATTGATATCTTTGATCCAGTTCAAATGATCGTTTACATTATCTACACTTAACGCAATCGCTTTAACGCCTCTTTTGTCAAATTCAGACTTCAATTTCGCTGTACGCCCCAACTCAGTTGTACATACAGGGGTATAATCAGAAGGATGTGAAAAAAACACCACCCAGCTATCTTTAATATAATCGTGAAAATCGATTTCACCAATAGTCGTTTGCGCTTTAAAATTTGGCGCTTCGTCTCCTAATCTTAAACTCATAATCTTATCTTTTAAATATGTTCAAAACCACATACTCTACAAATATAGTAGATTAAATTTAGCAAACAAATAATTCCCTACTTTTTTAAATTGAGATGAAAAAACGCTAATTAAATACTATGCAAGCATAATATATATTTTGTATATTTGATTATAAGCTAGCTATTTCGCCCAAAAAGGGCCGGAATTAGCACCTACGCCGCGATGCTAAAAACATTTTTTGCTTCGCGACGATTAAGTAAAGAGTTACAGTTGTGATAAGTTATAGACCCTAAAATTGAGATATCATGAACTTTGAATTAAGCGAAGAACATAAAATGATCCGTGATGCAGCACGGGAGTTTGCCCAAGAACTAAAAGCGGGTGTAATACAACGGGATGAAGAAGCCAAATTTCCGACAGATTTTGTCAAACAGATGGCCGGCCTTGGATTTATGGGTATCATGACACCTGAAGCCTATGGTGGTGCTGGTATGGACACCCTGGCTTACGTAATTGTATTAGAGGAAATCGCCAAAATCGATGCATCCGCAGCCGTTATTGTTTCCGCTCACAATTCTTTGGTACTCTATGGACTGAATGCTTTTGGAACAGAAGAGCAAAAACAAAAATACCTTGTGCCATTGGCCAAAGGCGAAAAACTAGGGGCATTTGCACTCTCAGAGCCTGAAGCTGGATCGGACGCCTCCTCACAACATACAACAGCCGAAGACAAAGGCGACCACTATCTACTGAATGGCACGAAGAATTGGATTACCAATGGTGGTCACGCTGATATTTACCTCATCATTGCACAGACTCATCCAGAAAAAGGCCATAAAGGAATCAACGTATTGATTGTTGAAAAAGGATTACCTGGGTTCACAATTGGGCCAAAAGAAAATAAATTGGGAATCCGAAGTTCAGATACGCATTCGTTGCTATTTTCGGATGTCAAAGTACCCAAAGAAAATCGTATCGGTGAGGATGGCTTTGGGTTCAAATTTGCTATGAAAACGCTCGATGGAGGACGTATAGGTATCGCAGCACAAGCATTGGGTATTGCAGCCGGTGCATATAATCTTGCGCTTGCCTATTCCAAAGAACGTAAAACATTTGGTAAGCCAATCTCAGAACATCAGGCGATCCAATTTAAACTGGCTGATATGGAAGTAGATATCGAAACGGCGAGGTTGTTGACCTATAAAGCTGCATGGACCAAAGATCAAGGTCTACCCTATGGAAAAGAAGCTGCAATGGCCAAACTACACGCTTCTGAGGTAGCCATGAAACATACTGTCGAAGCTGTTCAGGTCCATGGCGGTTATGGTTATGTGAAAGAATATCATGTAGAAAGATTAATGCGTGATGCCAAGATCACACAGATCTATGAGGGTACTTCTGAGATACAACGACTGGTTATTGCACGAGAAATACTACGTTAAGAATGTTCATAGTATAACTTAAAATAAAAATCCTGTCCCTTCTCAAAGAAACGGACAGGATTTTTTATTGATTATTCAATTTACCATCTATCATCGACAGGTATTGATAATCCTGAAAAGAGAAACTCGCCGTCTCAGCCATAGCCAAATTTAAGATAAGCTTTGCTTTTCGCAATAAATTCTGCTGTTCTTCACCGTTTGCATTCAGTCCATCAAAGAGCAAGGTCAATGCAAGTGGATGTAACTGCTGTGCCTGAAGTTCCTCTTTTGAATAGGTCGTCAGTTCGCTTTCGGAAAGTCCCAAAAAATATCCCCTACTCTTCTCAAAGAACTTTTCATAAGCACCTTCAAAAACCTTCGGATCCGTAGGCTCCGTAAAAGCATCATGCCCTTCCGTCCAGATACGTAGAAATTTACCAATTTCCTCGATCCAGTTCATCAATACATCTTTCTTAAAACTTAATCCCATAGTCTTTTCTTATCGAATCTGCCCATTGCCGCGGACAATCCATTTTTCTGTTACCAACTTTTCCAATGCAAAAGGACCACGTGCGTGCAGTTTTTGTGTTGAAATACCTATTTCTGCACCCAATCCAAACTCACCACCATCCGTAAAACGAGTTGAAGCATTCGCATATACCGCTGCTGCGTCCACTGCATTCAAAAATCGTTCGATAGTCAATTCATGCGAAGACACAATACACTCCGAGTGTTTTGATGAATATTTTTCGATATGTTCCAAAGCTTCATCCAATCCATTGACTATTTTTATCGAACACTTCAAATCTAGAAATTCTCTTCCAAAATCTGCTTCTTCCGCTGCCACTAAATTTGAAAATTTTTGATGCTCCAATAATTTATAGGCAATGGGGTCTGCAAATACCTCCACGGCAGCATTTTCAAGGTAAGGTGTTAGTTTAGCTAAAAATTCTGGTGCTACTTCCTTATCCACCAAAACTGTGTCCAGAGAATTACAGACCGATGGTCTGGAGATCTTTGCATTGGCTACAATTTTTGCAGCCATCTCGAGATCAGCAGTTTTATCCACATAAGTATGACATACACCAGCGCCGGTTTCTATAACAGGGACTTTCGCATTTGCCCGAACAAAATCTATCAGAGACTGCGAACCGCGTGGAATAATAATATCGACATATTTAGTAGCCTCCAGCAATTCTGATACATGTTTACGCGCTACAGGCAGCAATTGCACAATGTCTGTGGGGATACCATTTGCTTCTAATACCCGATGGATAACCCGCAGCAAGGCCTCGTTTGTATATTGCGCATCAGAACCGCCTCGCAACAAACAAACATTACCAGACTGGATACAAAGCGCCGCTACATCTATTGTAACATTCGGCCGGGACTCATAGATCACACCAACAACACCAAGCGGGACCGTTATTTTCTCTATTTCCAATCCATTGGGCAAAATTTTCTTAAGCAACAGCTGATCGGTCGGATCTGCCAGATCAGCAATCTGTTTTACGCTAGCTGATAGTACCTGTAAGCGATCACTATTCAGCAGAAGACGGTCTTTCTTTGGATCTCCATCATCCATACGATCCAGGTCAATTTTATTCGCATGCAGGATTAGGGCCTCCTCCTCAACAAGTGCGACAGCGATAGCCTCCAAAGTGACCTTTTTAGCATCTGGAGCAAATTGTTGCAAGAATTGTTTCGCCTTAGCTGCCGCCTTCAATTGTTCAATTATTGATTCACTCATAACAATACGATATCATTTGCATGCGCAATTTCTAAATTCTTTTTACTGGACTGAAATAACAAAGATGAATCCATTTTCGCCCGGGCCACAGCCACTGTCAGACCATCGAGGTTCACAATGTTCAGCACCTCTCCTTTCTCAAAATGTTCAACAATACGCGTTACACCAACAGCGAGTAAGCTTTTATGCTTCAACAAAGCCTCTTCAGCACCTCGGTCCACCATCAGTTCACCCTTAATTAGACTTCCACTCGCCAACCATTTTTTTCGTGAGGAGATCTTTTTACGCTCCGGCAAGCACAAGGTACCTGTCTCATGTTTGATAGCTTTCGTGATCGCATCTTCGGTCTGCATGCTAAAAATAACCACTTCAATTCCCATCTGATTAGCTAGACGTGCAAAATTCAATTTTGAGGTCATCCCCCCTAATCCTACCGCAGATTTATCTTTCCTTGCCAATCCCAGAACATCCCGGTCAATGGTTTCGATCTTTTCTATGATTTTATTATTTGCATCCAATACGCCTGGAACAGAAGTACTAAACAGTAATTTTTCAGCACCAAATCCAACAGCAATCAACGTAGCCAGTTCATCGTTATCCGAGAACTTCAACTCTTTATTGCTCACCACATCATTTTCGTTTGCTATCGGGATAACATTGTTCCGCCACAGTTCCTCATAAGTATTCTTTAACTGGAGAAACTGGTCCCGATTGGAAAAATGATGCCTTTCACATAGGCTTTGCGCCAACGAAATCTTAAAAGGCCTGAAGTAGGTGGAATACGTATTAATCAATATCGGATTTCCGATGGCGGCAGCGGCCTTCCGCTCCGACAGTGTACCTGTATAACTGGGGAGAAAACGCTTGCCGGCAGCAACAGCACCTGAAGATACCAGGACAATATTGTACTTCTTCTGCAAAGAAGCAATCTGCCGGGCAACCTCCAAAACAATACGTTCATCAACTTCTCCCTCTTTCGTGGTAATAGAAGCCGATCCAAATTTGACAACGAGAATAGGCTTTTTCATTATAACTATGCTTTAGTTTAGATTAAAGCTCTAATTTACTGAGAAGAATTTGATTTTTGCAAAATATGTTAATAATTGAACAATATTGCGCAATAAAATACCACCTATTTTTAAGCAGGTAAGCCTCCTTCACACGAAAAATAGATCGTAAGGAAAGGCTATCCAAAGAAGTAAAAGTCCCCTCCGGAGAATTGAATATTCAACAAGAAATCATAGGTAGGTGCGCACAACATGAAAGGAAAATAGACCTGTACCATAACTAATGCACCAGATCTCAAATCAAAATTTAAATTGCGGGCTGATCTAAATCTCAGTGAATGACAAAAAACAAGGTTCAAATCCATAAAGAACCTGAACCTTGCTCATTTATCACAAAATTTAACTTTTTAATACAGCCTTATTAAAAAGCTAGCATATCTCATTTACGATGAAAAACGCTCCTCGTAGAGCTTTTCCAAAGAAAACATTTCGTCACGGTATTTCGCGGCTTCCAAGAAATCCATTTCTTTCGCAGCTTTATCCATTTTCTTGCGAACAGCATCAATCGCTTTTTTCAGATCTTTTTCGCTAAGGTACTGCATGACAGGGTCAGCCGCAATAGCCTGTGTAGGATCTGGCTCAACATAAAACTTTTGCTCAACGCCTGAGAAATCGGCCACCGAGGTCTGCTCCAGGATTTCTTCCCTGGTCTTTCCAACGGTTCGTGGCGTAATACCATGTTCGATATTATAGTTCATTTGCTTATCCCTGCGTCGATTGGTCTCCTCTATCGTTACACGCATACTGTCTGTCATTTTATCCGCATACATGATCACCCGTCCTTTATCATTCCGGGCAGCACGTCCGATCGTTTGGATCAACGAGCGCTCCGAACGTAAGAAGCCCTCTTTATCGGCGTCGAGAATAGCTACCAGCGTAACTTCGGGCAAATCCAATCCCTCCCGAAGTAAATTTACGCCAACTAAAATATCAAACTCACCTAAGCGCAATCCCCGTAAAATCTCTACGCGTTCCAAAGTCTTAATTTCAGAGTGTATATAACGAACTTTAAGGTTCAACTTGGTCATATATTTGGATAACTCCTCAGCCATCCGTTTGGTCAAGGTCGTGGCCAAGATACGGCCTCCTTCTTTGATCGTTTTGTCTACCTCTTCCAAGAAATCATCCACCTGATTTATCGCTGGACGAACTTCAATAATAGGATCCAATAAGCCTGTCGGACGGATGACCTGTTCAACAACGACACCTTCCGTCTGTTGCAATTCATAATCTCCGGGAGTCGCCGAAACATAAATAGTCTGATTGGTCAACGATTCAAACTCCGGAAAGTTGAGCGGTCTATTGTCCATGGCCGCAGGTAATCGGAAACCATGTTCCACTAGAGATACCTTACGTGAACGGTCACCACCATACATGGCCCGTAACTGCGGCAAGGTAACATGGCTCTCATCAATGACGAGCAGATAGTCCTCCGGGAAATAATCCAGCAGACAGAAAGGACGCATCCCCGGCTGTCTTCCATCGAAGAATCGAGAATAGTTTTCTATTCCAGAACAATAGCCAAGTTCGCGCATCATTTCCAGATCGTAATTCACACGTTCTTCCAGACGTTTAGCTTCCAGCATAAGCCCTTCCTCCTCCAACTGCGTCTTGCGCTGCATCAATTCATCCTGAATGGCCCAGATAGATTCCTTAAATTTCTCCTTCGGAGTAACGAAAAGGTTCGCTGGGAAAAGTGCTAAATCCTCCATTTTATTCAAGGTCTTACCAGATACCGGATCGATCTCACTCAATTCGTCAATCTCGTCACCAAAAAAGGAAATACGGATCGCAAAATCTAAGTAAGCAGGGTATACATCGACGGTATCTCCCTTGACACGAAAAGTACCACGTTTAAATTCAGTTGTTGTTCTAGAATAGAGGATTTCGACCAGTTTATGCAAAAAGGCGTTCCGTGTTATTGTCATTCCAACCCCAAAACGAAAAATTGACCGTGAGAAATCTTCGGGATTTCCCATACCATAAATACAGGAGACGGAAGAAACCACAACAATGTCTCGTCGTCCGGACATCAATGATGAAGTCGTTGCCAATCGCAGCTTCTCTATTTCTTCATTGATCGCCAAGTCTTTTTCAATGTAAGTATTCGTTGAAGCTATAAATGCCTCCGGCTGATAATAATCATAGTAAGAAACAAAATAATTAACCGAATTATTCGGAAAGAACTGTTTGAATTCACCATATAGCTGAGCAGCCAATGTTTTATTGTGACTTAATATGAGGGTTGGCTTCTGTGTTTCTTGAATTACATTGGCTACAGTAAATGTTTTACCGGATCCGGTAACCCCCAAGAGCGTCTGGTATTGTTCACCTTGGTCCACACCTGCTACCAATTCTTTGATTGCCTCTGGTTGATCACCCGTCGGTCTATACTCTGATGTCAATTCAAATTTCATACAATTCCTATTTCTTAAAGAAAACTATTTCGACCTTTCGTTAAGCGTCAGCACCGAAGCATCGCTAAATCTCAGCTTATAAAAATCCGTCACATTCAAACAATGATAATCTATAAATGTTACGATTTTGTAACATGCGGTCTAGGGCCATATTTTAAATGGTCTTCACACAAATTTACTAATTTTTTTACCATTTTATATCAAACTATAATTATGCCGCAGATGTTATTACTTTCAGTTGATTATTTACTATCTTTAGCTTTAACAGAACTAGCACGCACGTCATGGTCACTATTCTATCTACCCAAAATAGCATTGCAAATCATTTTATTGCAGAATTGAGAGATGTCACTATTCAGCGGGATCGCATGCGTTTCCGTCGGAATCTGGAACGACTTGGAGAAGTATTTGCCTATGAGATCAGCAAAACCATGGCCTTTAAACCCGTGGAGGTTGAAACACCTTTGGGCGTTGCCAAAACACAGCTATTGATGGAACAACCGGTATTAGCCACTATTCTAAGGGCAGGACTTCCCTTCCATCAAGGTTTATTAAATATCTTTGACCAAGCCGACAATACTTTTATCGCGGCTTATCGGCACACCAAAAAGAGTGGCGAATTTGAAGTTCACAAAGAATACGTCAATACACCGAATTTGGATAATAGAACGGTTATCATCGTCGATCCGATGCTGGCTACCGGAAAGAGCCTGGTCTTGTGTTGTAAAGATCTTTTGGCCGAATATGAGATTAAAGAACTGCATATTGTTGCGGCAATTGCTTCGGAAGAAGGATTAAACCATGTCAAGGCTTTCGTTCCGACTGCGCATATCTGGGTGGGTGATGTCGACCATGAATTGACAACAAAGGCCTATATCGTTCCCGGTCTTGGCGATGCAGGAGATCTGGCCTATGGTGAAAAACTTCATTAATGTGGAGAATTATTTAAAATTAAATTAACACTTAGATCATTGAAATTCAGTAAATTTATGTCAATGATGAAGTTTAATTTATATATATCTAATTTATACCACTATGAGATGGCAAAAATACAATGGCGAATCCATTCGCTCCACGATTTTCGATGCTGTTGAGGAAGTCATTAAACGAGAAGACGCCTTAGGCAACAAACTCAAGGTTTATATCGGTACCGATTCCCAAGTAAAGAGAGGAATCATCGACTTCGCCACCGTCATCGTCTTTCTCAGGGAACATAAAGGTGGATTTATGTTTATCCAACGGGACAAAAGGCATCACCGAATGAGTATTAAAGAACGGATGCTACTCGAAGTCCAAAAATCCATCGACATCGCCTACCAACTCTGCCCCCTCCTCGAAAAACACAAAGTAGACCTAGAAGTCCACGCCGACATTAACACCAATCCAAATTTTCAGTCAAATGTAGCCCTCAAAGAAGCCATGGGATATATTATGGGTATGGGGTTCGTATTTAAGGCCAAACCTGAGTCTTTTGCGAGCACCAATTGCGCCAATAAACAGGTGCAGTAGTTGATTCTAAGGCAGACTTTGTATCTTTAAGGTGTAATTTTTAATACACCAGATGCAAGATTTTTTTCAGCAGATTGCCAGTCAATTTGTCCAAACTACTTGGCTCGAATGGTTAGGTACACTAACTGGCTTCCTTTGTGTCTATTTGGCCGCAAAGCAAAATATATGGAACTGGCCGATTAGCATTATCAGTGTGGTCTCCTATGCCATTCTTTTCTATGATGCAAAACTCTACGGCGATACCGTATTACAATTTTACTTTCTATCCACAGCCGTATATGGTTGGTATTATTGGCATAAGCGAAAAGAAGAAAAAAAGAAACCGATTGTTAAGGCCAATAGAAATCAACTCATCTTGAGCATACTTGTCATTATCTGTTTGACAGCCGCAATAGGCTACCTTTTGGACAGTAAAACAAATTCCGACGTCCCTTATATTGACGCATTCTGTACTTCAGTTAGCTTTGTGGCTCAGTTTCTAATGACGAGGAAAGTACTTCAGAACTGGCTTCTCTGGGTTTTTGTCGATATCTGCTATATTCCATTGTATGTACACAAAGAGCTTATGCTAACAGCTGTACTGTATCTCGTATTCGCCATTATTGCCTGGAATGGCTACCGTGACTGGCAAAAAACCTATAAAAATTTTGCGTAATATTGCCTATCAAAAAGATAGATGTGGGAAAAGAGTTAATAAAAATTGCAGTCGTAGGCCCCGAGTCTACAGGAAAGTCAACCATGGCACAGTATCTCGCTGAAAAATTTCAAACAGTCTGTGTACCGGAGTATTCGCGCTATTACTGTCAGAGTCTCAATAATAAATATACGCTGCAGGATGAGGTCAACATGTTTTATGGACAAGTTGCTTTGGAAGAAGCACTCCTTCCATTAGCAAAGGGTAACATCCTGATCTGTGACACCACTTTTATGACCGTGAAAATCTGGTCTGACCATCTATTCAATCATACACCAAAAGAGGTTACCGATAAGATTCAGCAACACCCCTATGACCTATACCTACTAATGGATATAGATCTACCTTGGCAAGACGATCCATTAAGAGATTTTCCAGAGCAACGAGAACATTTTATGGAGATATGGAAAACAGAGTTAGAAGCCGTCGGTGGTCAATATCGCATTATCTCAGGAGAGGGACAGCAGCGATTGGAAAATGGTTTAACAGCTGTTAACGATTTTCTGACATTGATTTGAGACAAGCACCTTGACGAGAAAGCCTTTTACATCTATATTTGTAAAAGTAAAGTATAGCGCTTTGGCAAAGATCGTATAATGTGAAACAGAAAGTCGCGCTGTACCGAATTAAATTAGAATATTAACATTTTTACTTAAGAAATAATGTATCCAGAATATTTAGTAGCTCCAATGCGTCAAGAATTAGTTGATGCGGGATTCGAAGAATTAAAAACTCCAGAAGCAGTTGATACTGCAATTGCTTCAGAAGGAACTGTTTTTGTAGTTGTTAACTCCGTTTGTGGTTGTGCGGCAGCGAATGCACGTCCTGCAGCAAAAGCGGCTGTAAAAAACGAAAAACATCCTGCAAAACTAGTTACTGTTTTCGCAGGTATGGAAACTGATGCTGTTAACACAGCACGTAACTACATGTTGCCTTACCCTCCATCTTCTCCAGCAATGGCGTTGTTCAAAGACGGTAAATTGGTTCACATGATTGAAAGACATATGATTGAAGGTCGCCCGGCACAAATGATCGCTGACAATTTAGTCGCTGCATTTGACGAGTACTGCTAATCACATATTTTGATTTTTGAATTAAAACGGCTATCTGAGTTATTTGGATAGCCGTTTTTGTTATTAAAAAGATAGAAAACCGTCTATTCCCTTATGCCCGCCCTCCTTTGTTACCAAGTTCATAATATACCAAACAATATTTCAGCCAATTCACACGATAAGTTCAATCAAATCATATTTCAAAGAAATAGCCCTAGCTTTATAAACACTTTTCTTTATTTTTAGGATATGAGAAACTCTCCAGTTATTCTTTTCCTCTTTTCCATGATCTTCCTTGCTTGTTCTCCGCAAGAAAGAGTAGACCTGATTGTGTACAATGCACATGTTTATACCGTTGATTCCACCTTTAGCACAGCACAGGCATTTGCAGTTAAGGACGGTAAATTTATTGCAATAGGCTCAGACGACGAGATCCAACGAAAGTATAAAGCCAAAGAAAAAATAGACGCTGAAGGGAAAGCGATCTATCCGGGATTCTACGATGCGCACGCTCATCTATTTGATGAAGCCGAACTGATGGATCAGGTCGACCTCAATGGCGCGGATTCTTTCGAAGAAGTGATTCAACGGGTTAAAAGTTATCAGCAAAAGAACCCCAATAAAACCTGGCTCATCGGCGGTGGCTGGGACCAAAATCGCTGGAAAGACAAATCCTTCCCTACAAAGGAACTACTGGACAAAGCTTTCCCAGATATACCAGTGTACCTGATAAGGGTAGATTATCACGCCGCAGTGGTAAACTCCAAAGCCCTGGAATGGGCCAAATTGACAAGCATTCCCATTATTCAGGGCGGCGTTGTCGGTGGAAGCAACAATACACCGAATGGTCTTTTGATCGACAATGCAATGGATCTGGTCAACAAAACAATCCCAGTACCCAATGAAAAAGAGTACTTGAGAATGCTAAAACGAACCCAGGATTCATTACTTTCTGTTGGGCTTACCTCCATTGTAGATGCAGGTTTATCAAAAGAAAGACTCAGCCTATTAAAAAAATACTATAAAGATGGCGCATTAAAATTTAGAGATTATGCGATGATCCTTGGCAACCCGCAAAATATCTCCTCATTTATAGCACAGGGATTTTACGAAACTGATCGTTTAGAAATCAAATCATTCAAATTACTTGCAGATGGCGCATTAGGCTCAAGGGGCGCCTGCCTCCTCGCTCATTATCATGATGCACCTACCCATGGCTTTCTTCTGCATACCCCACAGGAATATGAAAACATGATCAAAGCGATTGCAGCCAGTAATTTCCAGGCCAACACCCATGCTATCGGTGATTCAGCCAACCGAATTATCTTGGATATCTATGGCAAATATCTACAGCCGCATCGAGATCGGAGATGGCGTATTGAACACGCACAGATTATATCTCCAACCGACTTCGATAAATTCCGAAAATTCCAGATTATTCCCTCTGTGCAGCCAACCCACGCCACATCAGACATGTACTGGGCCAAAGACCGACTGGGCGAAGAGCGAATGGAAGGTGCCTATGCGTACAAGCATCTGTTGAAAGAATATGGTAAACTCGCCCTAGGGAGTGACTTCCCGGTTGAACATTTCAATCCGATGTATGGTTTTCACGCAGCTGTGGCTCGTGTTGATAAAAAAGGTTACCCAAACCAGGGCTTCCAAATGCAGGATGCTATCAGTCGGGAAGATGCACTGCGCGGAATGACCATCTGGGCAGCATACTCCTGCTTTCAGGAGAAAAAACGCGGAAGCATAGAAGCCGGCAAAGATGCTGATTTTGTCATCCTCCAACAAGACATCCTCAAAATACCGAACGGACAATTGCGGAACGTAAAAACAATGCGGACGGTGATTGCTGGAGAAACTGTTTTCAATAGACAACAATAATAGTTTCACACACACGGAGCTTCACTTCATCCCCCAGAAAAGTACCATTCAGGGTATAATAGTGAAAATCTACAATAATTTTTGTTATTACGAATATTTCGTATATTTACGATATAGACATAATTTTATGAAATATTCATTATCCTTCTTATTATCGGTGACGATACAGATTCTATTTGCTCAAGAAAATTCGCCAGCAATAGCTAAAGTACATTACGAATTCAAACACATTAATGACACCACGCAACGTGATCAATTTATTCGCGACGAAACGATCACCTACCTTAATCAACAGGCCAGTTACTATACCTCATACTCCACAGATCGTATGCAGGATGAGGTCAAAAAACAGATGGATGCCCCCTCCTTTGACGGGAATATAACTATCCAGACACGAACAACTCCTTTAGGGGCATCGTATTTACTAGATGTCAACAACAACAAAATGACAGAATTGATATCCGTTGCCGGGGACAAATTTGCTATACCTCAAACTTACCCAGCTCAAGAATGGGAAGTATTAGCTGATCATAAGGAGATCGGAGGATACAGTTGTCAAAATGCAAAAACAACTTTCAAAGGTCGCACCTATGAAGTATGGTTTACGACAGAGCTGCCATTTCCTTACGGACCTTGGAAACTTCATGGACTACCAGGACTCATTTTGGATGCAAGGGATTCAAAAAACGAGGTCGTTTTTGCATATGCCGGATTTGATAAACTGGAAGACAGCAAAGTACAGGTGGCCCTACCACAAGACGTGATTACAACCTCACTGGAGGAAGTTCAAAAAATCCAAGCTGCATTTAAAGCAAATCCACAGGCCTATATGAACGCTCAATCGGCAAAGAGTCGAAGTATCAGTGTAGGTTCCGGCAATGCCATTACTGTTAAAAGCGGTTCAAGCGCTGGTATGAAAACAGGAGATGGTGGTATGGATGTGTCTAGGATCAAAAGTTTTAATATCCGGAAAGATGAACTATATAAGCCTTCTAAAGTCACCAATAATCCGATTGAGTTAATACCTTAATGAAAGTATCTATATGTTTATTTTTAATCATTTGGTTTGGGCAAATTTGTTTTGCCCAACAAATGATAAGTGGGAAGGTACTAGAAGCAAATACACATAAGCCAATACCTTTCGCAAGTGTAAATATCCTGTCTGAAAATAAAATCGTTGCTTTTAAAACGACTGATAAGGAAGGACGGTTTATGATGCAACTTTCTAAAGAATATACCACCGTCTACCTGCAGATCCACCATCTTACTTACGAAAAATTCGAACAGCAAATTGACAAAAAGTCGACCGATCTCCGGATTGTCTTAACCCCCAAAACCAATCTATTAAAAGATGTCGTAGTGAAGAGTAAACCCAAAGTAAGTCGTTCCAACGACACCATTTCTTATGATGTAGGTTCTTTTGCTAAGGAAGAGGATCGAAATATCGGAGATATCATCAAACGCCTACCCGGTATGGAGGTAACAGAATCCGGCTTAATAAAATATCAGGACAAAACGGTGTCCAAACTTTACATTGACGGTGATGATCTGTTAGAAGATCGTTACGGAATAGGCACGCGAACAATTCCGCACAAAATGGTCAAAGACATTCAGGTCCTCGACAACCATGAACACTATAAAGTACTTAAAAACAAAAGATTTACAGACGATGTAGCAATTAACCTTGTCATCAAAGAAGATGCTAAGTTAAAGTTAACTGGACAGGCTAAAATAGCTGCTGGTACTCCCAATAACTATGACCCCGAGCTAAACTCAATCCTTTTTAACAAAAAAGTTAAAATGCTGAATGTACTCAGTGCAAATAACATCGGTAGGGATCTTTCTGGTGATGTCGTAGGCAATAACCAGTCATCTTTGCTCACCAAGTTTGGCAGTTCCTCTATTAACAATCTCCTTGCAACAAGTACAACTGGAGCTCCCAATATTCCAAAAAACAACTACTACTTTAACAATACAGGTTCCCTCAACACCAATAATCTATATAATTTCAAAAACAAATGGCAATTGAAATCAAATATTCAGCTACTATTTGATAAAGAAAGGCAAAATAATACTGCTAGTACACGATATTTACTCAATGGAGGTGATGTGTCCTTTGAAGAACAAAACGGTATCAAAGCAGAGAAATGGCTAGGTGCGGCAAGACTCTCGGCATCCGTGAATACAGAAAAAAAATACATCAGTGAAATACTCTCCTTTGAATATGAAAAAAGAGATATAAAAGCCCTATTAACAAACTCGACTAGTAAAATTGACCAATTTCAAAAACATCATATCAAAGGGATCAGCAATCAGTTCAGCTATATACCACAATTAAAAAACAACGATATTATAGCAGTTAATTGGACATTAAACTATGGAAATAAACCACAATCTCTACAGATTTATCCAGGTGTTTTTCCTGAAATATTAAATGACAGCATTCCATACAAAAGTACCATTCAGCAGATCGAGGTTCCCTCATTTTTCACTGAGGTTTCGACAGGTTACCACTTCAATAAAAGTAAGATCAAACAGCATTATCAGATCGGTTTCAATACCGACCGCCAACATTTTACTTCATTGTTATATCTTCAAGATAATGAGCAGATAGATAGAAGACCGCGCCAGAATACGAGCAACGATCTACACTGGAGCAGATCTCAAGTGTTCATTACACCACAATATGACTGGAAAAACGATCGCTTCGAGGCTCACCTCGATATCCCGATCACCTATCTGATCACTCAATATGAAGATAATACACAGGCCATGGACGTTTCAAAAAATTCATGGTTGATCAACCCCGGCCTAAAAGCACGCTGGCGAGTCTCCCAAGAAGATTATCTCCAATTTGGTTATCAATATAGCCAGGACATCGGGAATATTGAAGACGTATTCCATGGAGCAGTACTGCGCAATTATAGGATGCTTAGCCAAAACAATGCTGCGCTGAATGAATCCCAAAAACATGCTTTTAATCTCAATTACAATCTGGCGCGTACATTGAAAGTATTATTCGCTAATGCAGGAATCAGCTATTCCAGGCTTTCATCCAACACGATGTTATCCTCAATTATAAAAGACGATATCACAGAGAATATATTGGTTAATATGGACAACCTGCAAGAACATTGGTCCTCACAAATTGGGTTTGATAAATATATATTTCCTTTGGCAAGTACGCTCAAGTTAAAAGGCAGTATAGCATATTCCCGATTCAATCAATTGCTAAACAGTAGTGTTGTTCCCATAAAAAGCATCAATTACACTCTCCAACCTAGTTTAGAAGCAAAAATATTCAAATCATATAATGTATCTTATACAGGTACTCTCAATTGGAATAGAAGCCAGCAACAAGGGAAAGACCATCTGATTCGGAATAAAACAACCATGATGATACATAACTTAGGTTTCCCTATAAGCCCTTTTAAAAATGGCTATATACGCGTAAACATACGTAACCTCTCCACTTTCCAGACGAATATGAAGAATGCGAGTTATACCTTTATAGATGTTTTTGCGCGTTATCGATTGAACAAATGGAAAACTGACTTTGAATTGGATATGAGCAATTTAACGAATATAAAAAATTATCGGACCTACATGACAACAGCCAATATGATTTCCCAAAATGAATTTGAACTACGGGGAAGAACAATTTTACTACGCGCTGTCTTTAATCTTTAGGTCTTAAATACAACTGATAACCAGATTTTTAAACGAAATTAACCATCAAAGGTAATTACTTGCAAAGTTCGATCAGGATAAGATGATCCATAAAAAGGCCCGGGTGAAATATTCACCCGGGCCTTTTATATGTTAACATGGAAACAACTTTTGTTTTTCCAAGAAGTCTAATCGTTTAGCGCGCTATTATTGCATATCGAACAAATGCTTTTCAGCATGGTAAGATGAACGAACCAAAGGTCCGGATTCAACATATTTGAAACCCATTTCCAAACCAATTTTTTTATATTTTTCAAATTGAGCTGGTGTGATAAATTCAATAACGGGATGATGTGCTTTCGTTGGCTGTAAATATTGTCCGAGAGTCAAAATATGAACACCAACATTATACAAGTCCTGCATTGCTTCAATCACATCTTCTTCCGTTTCACCAAGACCCAACATGATACCCGACTTCGTACGAAGACCTGCTTCCGAAATCCGACGCAAACATTCCAAAGAACGGTCATATTTCGCCTGAACACGAACTTCTCGGGTCAAACGACGCACAGTTTCCAGATTATGTGAAACGACCTCTGGGCGAACAGCAATGACACGATCCAAATTATCCCATTGACCTTTAAAATCTGGCAATAATGTTTCCAAAGTTGTTTCTGGACTTTCTTTGCGGATTGCATTGATCGTTTCTGCCCAAATTGTAGAACCGCCGTCTTTTAGATCATCACGGTCTACGGAAGTGATAACACAGTGTTTTACCTGCATCAATTTCACCGAATTGGCTACCCTATTTGGTTCATCCAAGTCTACTGGCAAAGGACGACCTGTTGCTACAGCGCAAAACGAACATGAACGTGTACAGATATTTCCTAATATCATGAAGGTCGCTGTTCCTGCCCCCCAACACTCACCCATATTTGGGCAATTTCCACTCTCACAAATTGTATGTAATTTGTGCTCATCTACAAGACTTCTGACATGTCTATACTCTTTACCAACAGGCAATTTGACACGCAACCAATCTGGCTTGCGTTGTGCAGGAGTTGCCGGAATAACTGGAAGTTCAATCATACAACAAAGTTAAGGATTAAAAATGTAATTTCTATTGGGCAATTTGTTGGTTTTATATCATAAATACTTATCGAATGACAGCAATAATAGAATAATGAAACAAAAATTAGGATATTTGTGTTGATTATCTATTGATCTAAATACTTTACTATGCGATTGAGCAAATCTTTATCCCTGTTATTGCTTGGGGGAGCTTGCATTTTTAGTGCGCAGGCCCAAACTAATTTTGACATTATTCCCAAGCCATCCAAGGTGACCGTAGCGACTGGAATATATACCATCCCAACACAACTCACAGTTATTGTTTCTGATGATTTCCAACCAGCGGTGCAATTGCTTACTGAACATCCCGCGATCAAGAGTTTAACCCTTGAAGTACTAAAGAAAAACAAAAAAGCACCAAAAGAAGGCTTTCGTATTGTAAAGGCGGTTGATGCAGACAACCTCGGCAAAAATGCCTATTCGATTCAAATTGATGAGAAAGGTCTCTTGCTTAAAGCCTGGGATACGCCACAGGTCATTAATGGAATTTATACTTTGGTTCAATTAGGGTATCTACAAGCTGATCCTAGCCAAATAGCATTTGCGACTATCATTGATGAACCTCGTTTTTCATACCGAGGATTGCATTTAGACGTTTCCCGTCATTTTATGCCCCTTTCTTTCGTAAAGAAATATATCGATATCATGGCCATTTATAAGTTCAATAACTTTCACTGGCACTTGACAGATGGAGCGGGATGGCGACTGGAGATTAAAAAATATCCGGAATTAACACAAAAAGCAGCTTGGCGTACACATGCCCATTGGAAAGATTGGTGGAACAATGGACGTCAATATGTGGAAAAAGGAAACCCAAATGCCAGTGGAGGCTTTTATACCCAGGAAGAAGCACGCGAACTGGTCGACTATGCTGCCCGAAAAGGCATCAATGTCATCCCGGAAATAGAAATGCCCGGACACTCAGAAGAGGTATTAGCCGTGTATCCTGAACTTTCCTGTTCAGGGAAACCCTACAGCCAAGGCGAGTTTTGCATTGGCAATGAAAAAACTTTTGAGTTTCTAAAAAATGTACTGGATGAAGTACTTACCATATTCCCTTCTCAATATATCCATATCGGGGGTGATGAAGCGGAAAAGAAACACTGGGAAACTTGTCCAAAAGATCAAGCTCTTATGCAGAAGGAAGGTTTAAAGTCAGTTGACGAATTACAGAGTTATGCCATCAAACAAATGGATCTGTACCTGCAATCAAAGGGTAGAAAGCTTATTGGCTGGGATGAGATCTTACAAGGTGGACTCACCGAAGGAGCAACAGTCATGAGTTGGCGCGGAGAAGAGGGCGGAATAAAAGCTGCAAATGCAGGCCACGATGTCATTATGACCCCGGGCTCACATCTTTATTTCGATTCCTACCAGACTGACCCAAGAACACAACCCGAAGCTATTGGAGGCTATCTTACACTTGATAAAGTCTACTCCTACGACCCTATTCCAGCTGCGATACAAGGTGATAAAGCCAAACATATCCTTGGTGCGCAGGCGAATATATGGACAGAATATGTGCCGACGATGGAGCATGTTGAATATATGGTATTTCCGCGAGCATTAGCGTTATCCGAAGTCAATTGGACCGCAAAAGATGCAAAAAGCTGGGCCGACTTTCAACGAAGATTACAATCACATTATAAATTGCTACAGGAGCTGAATCTGAACTATTATCGTCCATCATTCAATGTTGCTTATACAGCGTCTTATAATGCAATTAAAAACAACAACAAAATTACACTTACAACAGAGCAATTGAACACGGATCAGATCCGATATACAATTGATGGAAGTGAACCTACGATTCAGTCGACACCATATACTGGTCCATTTGAACTTAGTTCAACAGGACATATCAATGCAGCATATTTTCAGGACTCCATTAAAATAGGTCCTACATTATCATTTGATATCGATATTCATCGCGCCATCGGGAAAAAAGTAACTTACAACACACAATGGTCTGGATATCCAGCCCAAAAAGATTCGACTTTAACCAATGGACTAATGGGCGGACTCTCTTATCACGATGGTCAATGGCAAGGTTTTACGAGTCCGATTGATGTCGTAGTCGATTTAGAGCGAAGAGAAGAAATTCATCAGGTTGCCATGAATTTTATGCAAATGATAGGTCCGGGGGTTTACATGCCCGGTGAAATGGAAGTCCTTCTTTCGGACAATGGACGTAGCTTTAGAAAAGTAGGTACCGTGATAAATGATATATCCGATAAAGAATCCAAATTAACTTTCAAACGATTCGAACTTAAACTTGATAAAGCACAACAGGCACGTTACATAAAAATCAAAGCCAGCAATCCGAAAAAAGGATATTTATTTACAGATGAAATTATTGTTTATTAGCCGAATAATAAACGACTAACAATAATAGTTGGAGAACCCTCCCCTTGCGTTTTCCAACTATTATTACTCCTTTCAAGACTACTTTTTCAACAAAGGTCATTTTATTTTGAAATATTATTAAAATAAATACTTCATTTTCAAAATTTAAAATGTAACTTTGCACTCCGACAAAGCAGTCGGAATGACCCTTCCCCATGAGCTATTTTTGATTGTCTTTGCTCAGATTTACAATAGGAAATTTAATTTTTTGAACTAGATATAATGCCAAGAAACACTTCCATTAAGTCGGTTTTAATCATCGGATCAGGTCCCATCGTTATCGGTCAAGCTTGTGAATTTGATTATTCTGGATCTCAAGCATCCCTTTCATTGAAAGAAGAAGGTATTGAAGTATCCATCATCAACTCAAATCCTGCAACAATCATGACGGACAAAGTTGTTGCAGACAATGTCTACTTACTTCCATTAACTTGCGAAAGTATTGAAGAAATATTGCAAAAACACAATATTGACGCTGTACTTCCTACCATGGGTGGTCAGACAGCTTTGAACTTATGTATCGAAGCTTCCAACCTAGGTCTTTGGGAAAAATACAACGTAAAAGTTATCGGTGTTGATGTTGCTGCCATTGAAAAAACTGAAAACCGTGAAGAATTCCGTCAATTAATGGTTGATATTGGTGTGGGCGTTGCAACATCAAAGATCGCAAACTCATTCTTGGAAGGTAAAGAAGCTGCACAAGAAATTGGTTATCCTCTTGTTATACGTCCTTCCTATACCTTAGCAGGTACAGGAGGCGGGTTTGTACACAGAAAAGAAGATTTTGATGCAGCCTTAAATAGAGGCTTACACGCATCACCAACACATGAGGTTTTAGTCGAACAAGCTGTATTGGGTTGGAAAGAATTCGAATTAGAATTGCTTCGCGATACCAACGACAATGTCATTATCATCTGTACAATTGAAAACTTTGATCCAATGGGTATCCACACAGGAGACTCGATCACAGTAGCTCCAGGTATGACATTATCGGACAAATGTTACCAAGATATGCGTAATCAGGCTATCCTGATGATGCGCTCAATTGGTACATTTGCAGGTGGATGTAACGTTCAATTCTCGGTAAATCCAGAAAATGAAGAAATCATTGCAATTGAGATCAACCCACGTGTATCTCGTTCATCAGCTTTAGCATCGAAAGCAACTGGTTACCCAATTGCAAAAATTGCAGCTAAATTGGCGATCGGATACAACTTAGATGAGTTGCAAAATCAGATTACTAAAACTACTTCAGCATATTTCGAACCAACATTAGATTACGTCATCGTTAAGATCCCACGTTTCAACTTTGACAAGTTCAAAGGTGCAAACAAAGAATTAGGTCTTCAGATGAAAGCTGTAGGTGAAGTTATGGCAATCGGCCGTACATTTATCGAAGCTTTACAGAAAGCATGTCAATCACTTGAAACTGGTCGCGCTGGTCTAGGTGCCGATGGTCGTCAATGGAGAAATCTGGACGAGATCATGGATAGCTTAGAACATCCAAGTGGTGACCGTTTGTTCCATATCAAAGATGCATTCGAATTAGGTGTTCCATTGGAATCAATTCGTAAAGCAACACGTATCGACAAATGGTTCTTGGTACAGATCCAAGAATTAGTACATCTTGAGCAAGAGTTACGTCGTTACCAACTGAATAATATCCCACGCGATTTCTTCATGACCTTAAAACAAAAAGGTTATTCAGATGTACAGATTGCTTGGTTGCTAGGTAATGTAACGGAAGATCAGGTATATGATCGTCGTAAGGAGCTTGGCATCAACCGGGTTTACAAAATGGTTGATACTTGTGCCGCGGAATTCCCAGCACAAACTCCATATTACTATTCAACATTTGAAGAAGAAAACGAATCCATCTCTTCAGACAAAAAGAAAATCATTGTATTAGGTTCAGGTCCTAACCGTATCGGTCAAGGTATCGAGTTCGATTACTCTTGTGTACACGGCTTATTGGCAGCCAAAGAATGTGGTTACGAGGCAATCATGGTTAACTGTAACCCTGAGACAGTATCAACGGACTTCAACATGGCTGACAAGTTATACTTTGAGCCTGTGTTCTGGGAGCATGTACGTGAGATCATTGAATTAGAAAAACCTGAGGGTGTAATCGTTCAATTAGGTGGACAAACAGCACTTAAAATGGCTGAACGCTTAGAGCAGCTTGGTGTAAAAATTATTGGTACCTCTTTCGAAAATATGGACTTGGCAGAAGATCGTGGTCGTTTCTCTGATCTTTTGAAGGAATTAAATATTCCATATCCAAAATATGGTGTAGCTACTTCTGCAGAAGAGGCATTACAAGTTGCCAGCGAAGTTGGATACCCTGTATTGGTACGTCCTTCTTATGTATTGGGTGGACAAGGCATGAGTATCGTCATCAATGACGAAGACTTGGAAAAAGCTGTTGTCAACTTATTGAAAAACCTTCCCGGTAATCATATCCTGATCGATCATTTCTTGGATCGTGCTGAAGAAGCGGAGTCAGATTCTATCTGTGATGGTGAAGATGTACATATCATTGGTATGATGGAGCACATTGAGCCTGCCGGTATTCACTCTGGTGACTCATCAGCGGTATTGCCGCCGTTTGGTTTATCACAAGCGGTTCAGGATAAAATGGAAGAATACTCCATTAAATTAGCAAAAGCATTGAACGTAAGAGGTCTGTTAAACATCCAGTTTGCTGTCAAAGGTGAAAATGTGTATGTAATCGAGGCCAATCCACGTGCATCACGTACGGTTCCTTTCATCGCGAAAGCTTATGATGTTCCTTACATCAACATCGCTACAAAAGTTATGTTAGGCGTTAATAAATTGAAAGATTTCACGATCGAACGTAAACTGAAAGGATACGCGATTAAAGAGCCTGTATTCTCTTTCAATAAATTCCCTGAGGTAGACAAACAATTAGGCCCTGAAATGAAATCAACTGGTGAAGCAATCCGGTTTATTAAAGATCTTCAAGATCCATATTTCAGAGAGTTGTACAATCAAAAATCAATGTTTTTGAATGCACAATAAGGTGTCTCTATAAAATAGAAAAGGCTTGCAAATGCAAGCCTTTTCTATTTTATATCTTTTACACATCGGAAACCAACATTATTTGTCGGGCTATTTACCTCACCTTTTCCCCTGCTTCCTGCTTTATAGCGTTCACAATACTGATCATTACAGAGAAACGATCCGCCTCGTTGGACACGTTTTTCGAGATTAGGTTCCTGCGGATCATAGGAGTTCTCCGGTCCTTTAGGGTTTGACACGACGCTATTCTTATAATAGTCTGGTCTATAGTAGTCAGAACACCATTCCCAGACATTCCCTTCCATATCGTAGAGTCCTAAAGGATTCGCCGGATAAGATTTCACCGGAGCCGCACCTTCATAACCATCCTCTTTTGAGTCTTCAACAGGGAATTTCCCCTGATAAATATTGGCCGTCCACTTTCCATTTGGTTTCAACTCTTCCCCCCAATAGTACAGATCATCGTTGGTGTCTTTACGGGCACGGGCAGCGTATTCCCATTCAGCCTCAGTAGGCAATCTTTTTCCAACCCACTTTGCATAGGCAGCAGCATCCTCATAGGCGACCTGAACAACGGGGTAATTCATTTTATCTTTTATCGAACTACTAGGACCTTCAGGATGTTGCCAATTTGCGCCAGGAACATATTCCCACCACATCAGATAATTATTTAAAGAGTTGAGTTCTTTGGGTTTTGAAAATACAGCTGAACCAGGGACAAGCATATTCGGATCAACACCGGGAAAATCCTTTGGGTCAAGCTTTCGCTCCGCTACGGTCACATATCCAGTTTCTTTTACAAATTGGGCAAATTGTGTATTTGTAACTTCATGCTCATCCATATAAAATGAATGGAGTTCTACAGTATGTATAGGTTTACTATCTTCGAAGTTCGAACTTCCCATCAGAAATTTACCACCTTCAATTAAAATCATCTTTCCAGTAGCATTACTGCTTTGTTTGGCTAACTGAGATTTGATCATTCCGGCCCGGGTAGGTATATTTTCACCGACACAGCATGAAAGGGTATCATTTGTGGAAAATATAGATAGACAGGTAACTAGCGTCAGATTGATTAACATACCTAAAGATAAACATAAAAGGGGAACAATAAAATGCTCCCCTTTCAATTATTGACTTAGATGCGCAATTTATACATCCAATTGTACATTTTCTTTTTTCGTATTTTTTGAGCGAATAGGTGTATTACCTCCACCATTTAAGGTGATATCCACCGGGTTATTATTTTTCCATGCACCTTTTGTAAAATCTGGTACTGCTACCGTTTTACAGTTCTTTTCAACAGACTCAAAACTTAATGGCACAATACAACTCCATGAAGCAGCGTCATAGACATCTTGGTCTAACGGCAACCCGTTACGTAGACAGTCGATTAGGCGCCAATCCATCATAAAGTCCATACCTCCGTGACCACCAACTTCTTTGGCTTTATCACCGATGTATTTCACTAATTCTGGTGTATATTTATCATATAATTCTTTGAGTTTTTCCTCTTTAATGAATTCATGACCAAAAGCAATATTCTCAGTTGGGTATTTTTGGGCAAAACCTTTTGTACCGCTTAACGTATGTAGTCTTGAATATGGTCTAGGCGAGGTCACATCATGTTGTAGCATAATTGTTTTACCCTTCGCGGTGCGAATTAGCGTCGTATTCATGTTGCCACGGTATTTCTTCCCAACAAATTCCTGAAAGAACGAATCTTTTCCAGCGAGTTCCTTAGCCTTCTCTCCCATCATAAAATCATTGGACGACATCGCCACAAGGTGATCCATCTTGTCTCCTCTATTTATATTTAAACACTGTGCTACAGGCCCAAGTCCGTGAGTTGGATATAGATTACCATTGTATTTAATATTTTCCCTTAGGCGCCACATATTATCATAACCATTCTTTGAGAAATTCAAGTCCAATAAATCGTGGATATAAGCACCTTCACCATGGATTAATTCACCAAATAAACCTTGGCGGGCCATATTCAATGTCAACATCTCGAAAAAATCATAGCAGCAATTCTCTAACATCATACAATGTTTTTTTGTTGCCTCAGATGTCTTGACCACCTCCCAACAATCCTTTATTGTTAATGCAATTGGCACTTCACAAGCCACATGGTTACCCGCTTTCATCGCTGCGATACTCATTAGTGCGTGGTAGTCCCAAGGTGTACAGATATAGACCAGATCCAACTTTTCTTCCTTCAATAATGACTTCCAGCCATCTTCTCCAGAATAAGACTTTGCAGCTTTCAAACCTTTTGAGGTAAGAATTTTCTGCGCTTTATCTACGCGCTCTGAATGTTTATCACAAAGCGCAACGATTTCGCAACCTTCGATAAAAGATAGTCGTTCGACTGCACCGGGACCACGCATCCCTAATCCGATTACAGCCACTCTCACTTTATCAATTTTGGGTGCGGCATAACCACTCATATTAAATGCTTCTGCAGTCGCATTTGCATTAACCAAAGTAGGAAGTGAAACAGCCAATGATGATAAAATCCCGGCCTTTTTTAAAAAATCTCTTCTAGAATCCATAATTTAAAGTTCATGTAAATTTAAAGGGACCAAAATGGTCCCTCTAAAAAATCACCTATTTTAAAACAAACTAAACAGTCAATAAGAAAAATCCATTTGGATTTGGATTTATACTTGGTTCTAACTAAAGAACTTAATCTCTATAACAATAATATAACACTTTTCTCGAAATAAAAAATCAAACTTTAAAGCAATCGTTTGTTTAATCTACACAAACGATTGCTTAATTTATTATAATCATAATTTTTTCACCAAAACTGTGGCTGTTAGATAAATACACGATTTCAATTTTACAGTAAAATCTTAAAGGACATATACTCAAGATGATAAGTTTATTACTCCTTTATACTAGAGATCTCCGTTGCAAAGTATTCATTTTCTGGGGTTATCACTAGTCGGATCAGAAATCACTTGCAGGACATCTGAGCATCCAGTAATTTGGCTACCCAATCCAATCATCAAGCCCACTTTCGTTTATGATCGAGTCTAATATTCAGCAGCCCACTTCTATTGAGGAAAGAATCATATAGCAGGTTCATTCGGCAAAGATCATTATGTGAACCGTTGCAATAACGCAGTGGTAGGATCCGAATTTAGGCAGCAGGCAGGGGTGTTTAACATTCATGCAACATGTAAATAAATGGTATTCGGAGCATTATCCCAGTGGGCTTTGTGGCCGCGCCATTGCTCTCTGGAACCTTTTGGGAAGTCTGTAAACGCAAGAAGCCCTTGACTGTTTCCAGCAAGGGCTTCCGTGTAAAAAAAGGCACCGACCTACTCTCCCACCTGTTACGGCAATACCATCGGCTCTGGCGGGCTTGACTGCTCTGTTCGGAATGGGAAGAGGTAGACACCGCCGATATAGGCACCTAAAGATCTTGTATAGTATCAAGTTTTAGATAGCAGTATGTAGACTTTCCTGTGAAAGTTTATACCCATCTTATAGCTTAAACCATAATGACATATATATTGAAAGATTAATTCAAAAATTAAAGAGGAAGACAACAGTGTCTGTCTGCTTGAGAAAGCTTCGGGCTATTAGTACCACTTGGCTTTGGTCTCTCAACCTTTACACCTATGGCCTATCAACGTAGTCATCTCCTACGACCCTATAAGGAAGTCTCATCTCGTGGCTAGTTTCGCACTTAGATGCTTTCAGCGCTTATCTATTCCAGACGTAGCTACCCTGCCGTACACCTGGCGGCATAACAGGTTCACCAGAGGTCTGTCCAACCCGGTCCTCTCGTACTAAGGTCAGATCCACTCAAACTTCCAACGCCCACAACAGATAGGGACCGAACTGTCTCGCGACGTTCTGAACCCAGCTCGCGTGCCACTTTAATGGGCGAACAGCCCAACCCTTGGGACCTTCTCCAGCCCCAGGATGTGACGAGCCGACATCGAGGTGCCAAACCTCCCCGTCGATATGAGCTCTTGGGGGAGATCAGCCTGTTATCCCCAGCGTACCTTTTATCCTTTGAGCGATGGCCCTTCCATACAGAACCACCGGATCACTATGTCCGTCTTTCGACCCTGTTCGACTTGTTGGTCTCACAGTCAAGCAAGCTTATGCCATTGCACTCCACGTACGGTTACCAAGCGTACTGAGCTTACCTTTGAAAGCCTCCGTTACCTTTTTGGAGGCGACCACCCCAGTCAAACTACCCACCAAACAATGTCCTCCTCATAAAGGAGTTAGAAACCGAATACAGAAAGGGCGGTATTTCAAGGTTGATTCCACGACTCCTGGCGAAGCCGCTTCAACATCTCCCGCCTATCCTACACATCCTGTACCCAATCTCAATGTTAAGCTATAGTGAAGGTGCATGGGGTCTTTCCGTCCCGTTGCGGGTAATCGGCGTCTTCACCGATACCACAATTTCACCGAGCTCATGGCTGAGACAGCGCCCAGATCGTTACACCATTCGTGCAGGTCGGAACTTACCCGACAAGGAATTTCGCTACCTTAGGACCGTTATAGTTACGGCCGCCGTTTACTGGGGCTTCGATTCAATGCTTCTCTTACGATGACATCCCCTCTTAACCTTCCAGCACCGGGCAGGTGTCAGGCCTTATACCTCATCTTGCGATTTTGCAAAGCCATATGTTTTTGTTAAACAGTCGCCTGGGCCTTTTCACTGCGGCTGCTCTTACGAGACAGCGCCCCTTCTCCCGAAGTTACAGGGCCATTTTGCCGAGTTCCTTAGCCATGACTCACTCGAGCACCTTAGGATTCTCTCCTCGACCACCTGTGTCGGTTTGCGGTACGGGTCTTCATAACCTGAAGCTTAGCGGGTTTTCTTGGAAGTCTGTTTACCTGCTCTATCAGCGCCACCGGAGCTTTGCTGTACTATTGGGGTTCAGCAGGGTCGGCGGATTTGCCTACCGTCCCTATACCTACGCCTTTCAACGAACTATTCCGTCAGTTCGCGGCAGTGTCACTACTCCGTCACCACATCGCAGTTATGAAGAGTACTGGAATATTAACCAGTTGTCCATCGGCTTGCCCCCTTCGGGTGCGCCTTAGGTCCCGACTGACCCTGATCCGATTAACGTTGATCAGGAAACCTTGGTCTTTCGGTGGGCGGGTTTCCCACCCGCCTTATCGTTACTTATGCCTACATTTGCTTTTCCATACGGTCCAACACCCATTACCAGATATCTTCGCCCCATATGGAATGCTCCCCTACCAGATGCATATCTTTCAATGCAAATCCATAGCTTCGGTACCGTTCTTGATGCCCGTTTATTATCCACGCCCGGCCGCTCGACTAGTGAGCTGTTACGCACTCTTTAAATGAATGGCTGCTTCCAAGCCAACATCCTAGCTGTCTGGGCAACCGGACCTCGTTAGTTCAACTTAGAACGAATTTGGGGACCTTAGCTGATGGTCTGGGTTCTTTCCCTCTCGGCCTTGGACCTTAGCACCCAAAGCCTCACTGCCGGCCATATTTAATAGCATTCGGAGTTCGTCTGGATTTGGTAGGATTTGACTCCCCCGCACCCAATCGGTAGCTCTACCTCTATTAAACTCGATGCCGACGCTGTTCCTAAAAACATTTCGGGGAGTACGAGCTATTTCCCAGTTTGATTGGCCTTTCACCCCTACCCTCAGGTCATCCGGAAACTTTTCAACGTTTATCGGTTCGGTCCTCCATTACATGTTACTGCAACTTCAACCTGCCCAAGGGTAGATCACAAGGTTTCGCGTCTACCTCATCTGACTATGCGCCCTATTAAGACTCGCTTTCGCTTCGGCTGCGTCCCTGAAGGACTTAACCTTGCCAGACAAGAGTAACTCGTAGGCTCATTATGCAAAAGGCACGCTGTCACAGAACTTGTCTGCTCCAACCGCTTGTAAGCACACGGTTTCAGGTTCTTTTCACTCCCCTGTTCGGGGTTCTTTTCACCTTTCCCTCACGGTACTGGTTCACTATCGGTCTCTCAGGAGTATTTAGCCTTACCAGATGGTGCTGGTGGATTCCCACAGGATTTCTCCGGTCCCGCGGTACTCAGGATACCACTATGCCAATATTCTTTACCTGTACGGGGCTCTCACCCTTATCGCGCAGTTTCCCACCTGCTTCCAGTTCATAGCATTGTACAATATCGTGGTCCTACAACCCCGACTATGCCGTAACATAATCGGTTTGGGCTCTTTCCCGTTCGCTCGCCACTACTTGGGAAATCATTGTTATTTTCTTCTCCTACGCCTACTTAGATGTTTCAGTTCAGCGCGTTCGCGTATCATACGACTATTCTTCAAATAGTCAGGTTGCCCCATTCGGAAATCTCTGGATCAAGTCGCATTTGCCAATCCCCAAAGCTTATCGCAGCTTATCACGTCCTTCTTCGCCTCTGAGAGCCTAGGCATCCCCCGTGTGCCCTTATTTACTTTCTTCACCGGCATAGCCTTTTGCTACTATGCGGCTGCTTGTGATATATATACCCGTATGCTACGTAAAGATTCGTTCGGCCTTCGACCGAGGGTCTCCTCCCTACATCAAACACATACCAGCATTGTCTCTATACTGTTGTCTTCTCTTGTAATTTTTTTTCTCTTTCAATATGTCAAAGAACTCTTTTTCCGGTTTATATGATATGTATCTGTGATGCATATCCCCGGAGACGTGGAGAATAACGGATTCGAACCGTTGACCCCCTGCGTGCAAGGCAGGTGCTCTAGCCAGCTGAGCTAATTCCCCTTTTTGTTAGACCTGAGATGTTAGACATTAGTCCTTAGATCCCTGTATGTCGCCATCCATTTGTCTAAATACTAGATACTAAATACTCATTACTACCTGGTAGTCCCGAGCAGATTTGAACTGCTGACCCCTACATTATCAGTGTAGTGCTCTAACCAACTGAGCTACGGGACTAGCTATTCTGTTCATCTCTTCTCTCAGGGACCGCTCCATTAGGGGCGGGCACTTTCTTCTGATGTTTTTTCTTCTTTTGCAATCATATGTAACGTGACGAGTACCGATCCGCGATACTCTAGAAAGGAGGTATTCCAGCCGCACCTTCCGGTACGGCTACCTTGTTACGACTTAGCCCCAATTATCGGTTTTACCCTAACACGCTCCTTGCGGTCACATGCTTTAGGTACCCCCAACTTTCATGGCTTGACGGGCGGTGTGTACAAGGCCCGGGAACGTATTCACCGCGTCATTGCTGATACGCGATTACTAGCGAATCCAACTTCATGGGGTCGAGTTGCAGACCCCAATCCGAACTGTGAATGGCTTTTAGAGATTAGCATCATATTGCTATGTAGCTGCCCGCTGTACCATCCATTGTAGCACGTGTGTAGCCCCGGACGTAAGGGCCATGATGACTTGACGTCGTCCCCACCTTCCTCGCTGTTTGCACAGGCAGTCTGTTTAGAGTCCCCACCATTACATGCTGGCAACTAAACATAGGGGTTGCGCTCGTTGCGGGACTTAACCCAACACCTCACGGCACGAGCTGACGACAGCCATGCAGCACCTAGTTTCGTGTCCCGAAGGACGAGACCGTCTCTGATCTCTTCACTAACTTTCAAGCCCGGGTAAGGTTCCTCGCGTATCATCGAATTAAACCACATGCTCCTCCGCTTGTGCGGGCCCCCGTCAATTCCTTTGAGTTTCACCCTTGCGGGCGTACTCCCCAGGTGGATAACTTAACGCTTTCGCTAAGACGCTGGCTGTCTATCGCCAACATCGAGTTATCATCGTTTAGGGCGTGGACTACCAGGGTATCTAATCCTGTTCGATCCCCACGCTTTCGTGCATCAGCGTCAATACCAGCTTAGTGAGCTGCCTTCGCAATCGGAGTTCTAAGACATATCTATGCATTTCACCGCTACTTGTCTTATTCCGCCCACTTCAAATGGATTCAAGCCCATCAGTATCAAAGGCACTGCGATGGTTGAGCCACCGTATTTCACCCCTGACTTAATAGGCCGCCTACGCACCCTTTAAACCCAATAAATCCGGATAACGCTCGGATCCTCCGTATTACCGCGGCTGCTGGCACGGAGTTAGCCGATCCTTATTCTTCCAGTACATTCAGCTCTCTACACGTAAAGAGGTTTATTCCTGGACAAAAGCAGTTTACAACCCATAGGGCAGTCATCCTGCACGCGGCATGGCTGGTTCAGGCTTCCGCCCATTGACCAATATTCCTTACTGCTGCCTCCCGTAGGAGTCTGGTCCGTGTCTCAGTACCAGTGTGGGGGATTCTCCTCTCAGAGCCCCTAGACATCGTCGCCTTGGTAGGCCGTTACCCTACCAACTAGCTAATGTCACGCGAGCCCATCTCTATCCTATAAATATTTAATAATCTCCCGATGCCGGAAAATTATATTATGCGGTCTTAATCTCTCTTTCGAGAGGCTATCCCCCTGATAGAGGTAGGTTGCTCACGCGTTACGCACCCGTGCGCCACTCTCACCAATGATAGCAAGCTACCACCGGATCCCGTCCGACTTGCATGTATTAGGCCTGCCGCTAGCGTTCATCCTGAGCCAGGATCAAACTCTCCATTGTAAAATGAAGTTTTTGATTCCAACTATTTACATAATCAGAATTCTTTTTTTATATCTCTGATCTTGGATCGAATTGAACTAATTCTTGAATTTGTTCATGACTTTCGTTTTGCCTACTCGTCACGCTTACATGATTGTGTTTTCTTAAAGAACTTCTCTCGCTTCAACTTCCGTATCCGCTATATTCCGATGGCATTGCGCCCTCTTTATCTTTTTTCTGTCTCCCTCCGTTTCCGTTGGGACTGCAAAGGTAGAAATCTTTTTTGAAATACCAAAAAACTTTTGAAGTTTTTTTTCTTTTCCTTTTTTTCGATTTCCGCGCCTAACTCCCGTCAGACCCTTCTTTTTTTCATGATCCCTTCTTTCGAAGTAACCGTCCCTCCCTTGCGGAGTGGTGCAAAGATAGGATCTTTTTATAATCACTTCCAAGCCTTTTGTTCTTATTTATTTCAATATGTCTGTAACTCGCTGGGAACTTGGCGGATTGTTTTTCCGGAGCAGGCCGTTCAGGGTGCTGTCAGGGTAAGAATAGGGCCGTGAGGTGGAAACCGGGGCACAAAGGACAGAATAACACGATAATATGGAGACTGCCGGAAAGGGACACATTAATCCGTACTTCAGCACTGGAATGGGAACCGGCAGACTGCAGGAACGCTCATGGACGGAAAGATGGCCGGGGTTTTTAGTCAGATCGCCTATGGACAACAGGTTTATAACTCATGGACAAGTTATGCTTTTACCTAGGTTTTAGTTAGGTTTTGTTTAGGTATAGTTTAGGTTTTGTTGAGGTATAAGCTAAATTATACCTAGCTAATAGCTAGCTTATTTCTACTGTATTGCTAAGTTAATGATGGACTTGTTCATAATAACGAGCAGCAATGAGGAGCCATGGACAGTGTCCGATGATTCGGTCCTCCTTTGGGAGAAGCAATATAGATACAGTACGATCAGCAGCTGCACCAACAGAATCTAAGAACTAAAAGGGATATAACAGCGACCAATCCTTGTTATGCCTATCTATAACGTTAGGACATCCGAACGAAAATTCTTTTAAGGACACAAATAGTCTCACCGTCTCGGAGATAAATAAGATTCAATCAACGGAAAACACGAAACATATGGAGTAGGATAAACGTGGCGCAGCTATCGTCTTTTTCTCAAAAACGATAGCTGCGCCACGTGAATTAAATAAGATATCAGAGACAAGAACACGAAATCATGAACAAAACATCGTATTGTTATTAACAATTTTGAATAAGATGATGTCCCATATTTGGTTTGCACTCAGGTTTAGGAAAACGCATTGAGCCCAGTAATATCCTGCCCAGTGATCAATAAATGAATATCATGTGTACCTTCATAAGTAATAACCGACTCAAGATTCATCATATGTCGCATAATTGGAAAATCCCCAACAATGCCCATTCCTCCCAAAATCTGCCGGGATTCACGCGCAATCTGTAAAGCCATATTCACATTATTCCGTTTGGCCATCGAAATTTGCTGTGGGGTTGCTTTCCCTTCATTCTTTAAAAGCCCCAAACGCCAGGACAACAACTGAGCTTTCGTAATTTCTGTCAGAAATTCAGCCAATTTTTTCTGTTGCAACTGAAACCCGCCAATCGGTCGGTCAAATTGTTGACGTTCCAGAGCATATTGAACAGCCGTTTCATAACAGTCGATCGCCGCTCCTATCACACCCCAAGATATTCCATACCGTGCAGAATTCAAACAAGAAAGCGGCCCACGCATCGAGTTTACCTCAGGCAATACATTTTCAGCGGGAATAAAGACATCATGAAAAACCAGCTCGCCAGTTTTAGAAGCTCGTAAAGACCACTTATGTAATGTTTCCGGTGTTTCAAAACCATCCATTCCACGTTCAACAATTACCCCTCGCACTTTTCCCGCCTCATCACGTGCCCAAACTACAGCAAGATCACATACTGGTGAGTTTGTAATCCACATCTTAGCACCGTTCAATAAAAAACCACCATTACTCGCTGTCAATCGCGTTTCCATCCCTCCGGGGTCAGAACCGTGGTTCGGTTCGGTTAAACCAAAAGAGCCCACAAGGTCCCCGGAAGCAAGTCCCGGCAAATATTTACGGCGTTGCTCCTCGCTGCCATAGGTATATATCGGATACATCACCAAAGAAGATTGCACCGAAGCAGCCGAACGAACCGCAGAATCACCGGCCTCCAATTCCTGCATAATCAAACCATAAGAAATCTGATCTAATCCCGCACCACCATATTCTACTGGAATATAAGGACCTAAAGCACCTATTGCACCAAGTTTGGGCATCAACCCTGCTATGGCCTGATGTGCCTGTGCTGCATCTTCTATAACTGGTTTTATCTCTGACCGAACAAAATCCCGAACAGCACGACGGACAAGCTTGTGCTCCTCCGATAAAAGGTCATCCACTTGAAAATAATCAACATTTATTTGTTTCATAATCGTATAGTCTACATTAGCTTATCTAAGATAATAAAATATTTTCAAAATGAACAATATTCACACATAACTTGTTTAACAGAATTTTATTCCCTATATTTAATATATTCCACGAATAAAATAAACCATTATGATAAAAAAAGAACTTAAAATACTCGGCATAACATCCCAGAATTTAGGCTCGTCAACAGGGCAAAAGTGGTTTTCTGGTGGTGAGGTATTCGTATCCCTATCTCCTGTAGATGGAAAACTCATTGCAAAAGTGTCTGGTAGCAGCCAGAAGGATTATGAGACAGTCATCGGTGATGCTCAAAACGCATTCAAAGCATGGCGACTTATCCCCGCTCCCAAGAGAGGAGACATTATCCGTCAACTAGGCGATAAATTACGAGAATTGAAACCGACACTCGGAAAATTAGTCTCCTATGAGATGGGAAAATCCTATCAAGAAGGCATGGGGGAAGTACAAGAAATGATTGACATCTGTGACTTCGCGCTGGGGCTATCCCGACAACTCTATGGCAATACCATTCATTCCGAACGTCCCGGCCATCGCATGTATGACCAATACCATCCTTTAGGTGTAGTCGGTATTATTACCGCCTTTAATTTCCCTGTAGCCGTTTGGGCATGGAATACAGCCATCGCTTTGGTTTGCGGAAACACAGTCGTATGGAAACCCAGTGAGAAAACGCCACTATGTGCCATTGCCTGCCAAAAACTATTAGCAGAAATCCTCCATAACAATGGATTACCTGAAGGTATCTCCAACCTGGTCATGGGCGACAAAGAAGTCGGTGAATGGCTTGCTGCTGACAACCGCATCTCCTTGGTGTCGGCAACAGGATCAACACGGATGGGAAAAGAAGTTGCTGTTACTGTCGCACAACGCCTGGGCAAAACGCTCTTGGAACTTGGCGGCAACAATGCGATTATTGTTACCCCAGATGCGGACCTCAACATGACAATCATCGGCGCCGTATTTGGTGCCGTGGGAACAGCAGGACAACGCTGCACCAGTACACGACGACTGATTATCCATGAGAGTATCTACGACAAAGTCAAGAAGCAACTGACAAAAGCCTATGGTCAATTAAAAATTGGCGACCCTTTGGACACGAAAAATCATGTAGGACCATTGATTGATAAAGCCGCTGTAAAATCATACTTAAACGCACTAGACAAAATTAAAACACAAGGGGGAAAACTTCTTATTAAAGGAAAAGTACTAGAAGGCAAAGGTTACGAAAGTGGTTGCTATGTACAGCCCGTTATCGCCGAAGTCGAAAATCATTATGAGATCGTGCAACACGAAACTTTCGCTCCAATTCTATATTTAATAAAGTATCAAAGCGACATAGACAATGCTATCGCCTTGCAAAATGGTGTCAGCCAAGGCCTGTCCTCAGCTGTGATGACAAACAATCTGAGAGAAGCCGAACTATTTCTCAGCGCCGCCGGATCGGATTGTGGCATAGCAAACGTCAATATCGGTACCTCAGGTGCAGAAATCGGTGGGGCCTTTGGCGGAGAAAAAGATACCGGAGGTGGTAGAGAATCTGGTTCGGATGCATGGAAAGCATATATGCGTCGCCAGACAAATACCATTAATTACACAACAGACTTACCATTGGCACAAGGTATAAAATTTGATTTATAAACCATTCAGATTCGAAATTATGAGCAACGTACATGAAAGACTAAGTAAACATATATTGGCAGACGGGTTTCCACTGGTCATGGATATGGAAAAATCGCACGGCTCTTATGTTGTCGATGAAAATGGGGACGAATACCTGGATATGTTTAGCATGTTTGCCTCTATGGCTGTTGGCTATAACCATCCCCATTTGGTCAAGCATCGTGAGTTTCTGGGCAAGATGGCAGTCAACAAGCCTGCTATATCGGACATCTACCCCAAAGAATTCGCAGATTTTGTGGATACCTTCGACCGTGTGGCAATACCAAAAGAACTCCCCTATGCATTTTTTATTTCCGGTGGAGCACTGGCCGTGGAAAATGCATTGAAAGCAGCCTTTGACTGGAAAACTAGACTTAATTTCGCTCAGGGCATACAAAAAGAAGCGAGTCAGGTCATACATTTTAAACAGGCTTTTCATGGTAGATCGGGCTATACTCTCTCCTTAACAAATACGCAGGATCCCCGAAAGTACATGTATTTTCCAAAGTTCAATTGGCCTCGTATTGTAAATCCCAAATTAACGTATCCACTAACGTCAGAAAATATCAGCCAAACAATAACCGTAGAGGAGAGGGCAATCGCAGAAATCAATCAGGCCATCCACGACAATCCCAACGATATTGCCTGCATTATCATTGAGCCAATACAGGGCGAGGGTGGAGACAATCATTTTCGAAAAGAATTTTTCCAACACCTGCGTCAGATCTGCGACAAGAATGAAATTCTCCTGATTTTCGATGAAGTACAGACAGGGCTGGGTATTACCGGAAAAATATGGGCTTATCAACATTATGATATTATACCGGATGTACTTGCTTTTGGTAAGAAAGCTCAAGTTTGTGGGATATTAGCGAACAAGGAAAAATTTGATCAAGTGGAACATCATGTGTTCAAAGAATCCAGCCGGATCAACTCCACCTTTGGGGGAGATTTTATAGACATGCTCCGCTTTAAACTAATTCTTGAAGTGATCGAACAGGAAAATCTCTTGGCGAATGCTGCTGAAAAAGGAACTTATCTTAAGAGTAAACTACAGAAAGTTATGAAAGATAGGCCGCAACTCAGCAATTTAAGGGGTGAAGGGTTATTTGTAGCGCTGGATTTTGATTCCGCAGATTCCCGTAACGAATTTATCAAAAGGGCTTATGCCAACAAATTGATCATGCTGGGCTGTGGTGAAAAAAGTATACGATTCAGACCGCATCTTAATATCAACAAGGAGGATATTGATAAAACGATTATGATCATCGAAAACAGTCTATAAAAAAATGCAGTACTATCGGTGACTAATCCACAAATAGTACTGCATTTATTGAACAATATTGACCAAGGTCATTATTTTCTACAAACATTTGGACGATCTATGTCCACAAGTTCTGATATTCCATATTCATCAAAAAGATCCAATAGAGCATCTGTTCCTTCTTCCAGTTTGAAATCCATCTCTTCCTTATAAACCGGAATCATTGCATAGAAATTAATGATATTGCCATCTTTTGTTTTAAGTTCTAAAAATTCCTCATCAAAGCTCAACATCGGAGGCAATAGGAGCATACAGCCAAAACCGGTATTTGCTATTTCTTCGGCCTCCATCCCATTAGGAATAGTATGACCATAGCCTAACCATGTTTTATACTCATGTGGAAAACGCGCTAACCTTTTCAAAAAGTAAACTGGCCAGTAGTTGTTATCATCCTGAAACTCTTCATCGCCTATTTTCCAATCAGCAGGAAGAACAACCATTAACTCGGCACGCTCATAGGCTTCCTTATCGTCTATTTCCTCTGGAACATTCATGGGAAGGTCGCTCATACCAGAAGTTACCAGGATATTGTATGGATAGTTCGCACTAGGCTTTATCCAGTGTACATCAATATGCACCAATTCGGATATAATTTCGTGAAAGACCAGATCTGGTTCAGCGATATATTTTGTCAAATGCTCCTCTATCTCTTCAAGATACACACATTGTACCTCAGGGAATAGATCTTTCGGATCTTTTTCCTCAGGCTGACTTTCATAACGATATATAGTCGAACCTCCGGCAGTAATTTCAACATCTTTCTTTTCAGTGGAAGATTCGTCCTCTCCCCCGCTCATGATTTTTTTGACTTTATCCCAAAATGACATATGAAGTGAATAAATGGTTAATTTTCTAAATTACATTTGCATTTCAATTATTCAAGAACAGCGACTACTGGCTGCCGAAATTTTGTTTTGACTGGCTTTCCCTTGACTAAAGCTGGCATCCACTGCGGTGATTTCCGCATCGCCGCCAATACGGCTTTTGCAAATTCAGGGCTTACATTCTCCCGATTCTCAATTTCAATATTACAAATAGCTCCATCTTCACAAACGATAAAATTAAGAATCGCTGTTTGTTTGGGGCCATACTTTACGTAAGCGACACTATCCATAGCACCCACGGTACGTGTCAGATCGAGGTTATTTTGCAAGAATCTTGACCATGCCCTTATCCCACCCTTAAAATAAGGAAAATCATCCACATTTTGGACTAGACTATCTGCAGGAATATTACGAACAGCAGCAGTCTGCGCCTGTGAAGTCAAACAAACGATAAAAAGCAGAACTGTCGAAACAGTAATTTTAAATTTTGGTGAATACATAGCCTATCCCATCCATAATCATACCATTTTAACGCGTATTTGGACCAACTTATTACTTTACTTTCTTCAGATTCAATTTAGGGGCATATCAACATCCGTGATAAAAGCACCTTGATCATCCAGCAAAAAGCTAATTGGTTGTTCTGGATTTTTAATAATTTCGAACAAGGTCAAACCCCAGGGTTTCCAGAAATTTTCCAGTACCTGACCGTAGGTCTTATTCTGCCAATGATCAAATATAGGTTTCATAGACATATCCGCTAACGGCATAGGTTCAACATAGACTTTCTGAGGTGTATTTAAATAGGTGTAATCCGGCAGGCGGTTAAAAAGATAAGCAGAGTAGAAATAGCGCGCACACAACTCTTCAAACTGTATGGGGTGAAGCTTTTTCCCTGCAATCGTCTTCAATATGTCTTCATGATAGATATTGTTTGTTGCATTATCCTGAAGGCAAGCAATAACCGCAAAATCTTTCATTCGAATAGAAAAAATAAGAGTATTTATTTCATCACGATACATAAAAGTATCAGGCGCATTTTCTACTGGAACTACAACAAGGGAAAATGGGAAAGTATTTTCAAATTCCATCGGAACGACCAACGACTGCAACATGGCGTGCAAGTTGGTAAAACGTTGCGCCAAAGCCTGCGAAAAGTTCATGTCTTCACCTGAAGCTTTCTGCTGACGGATTCCAGCAAGAATTTCGTTATAGACAACGCCATAGATGATTTTTGTCATCCATTGAAAAAGTAGCAAAGGATCTACTTGGCTGACCGCTTCGTAGCCCTGCTCAAATGATTGCTCAACGGCACGTTCCATTTGTTCTATTGCTTCAGCTGTATCAATCGAACATGGAAGCTTGAGTGACTTATAAGTCACTAGATTCTCATCCAACATTTTGAAAGGCTTATCTTCCAATTGAAAAGATTTCATCATCCAAATAGGAAAGACCTGGATGCTCTCCTCCTCAGACTGAAGTTTATTGCCTGTTAAAAAACAAATAGTTGGATCAAACTGAAATTGTTTGAATGGATTATACAAAGTTGTTGCCATAATGCCAGCAAAGTTAATACAAATCAAAAAGGACACAAGAAAAGGAAAACCTTATTACGATATGGTGACTTGTTTATTGAATTTATTTTATTTTCAGAAATTTTTGAAAATTCAAAAACTATATATAAATTTGAGTAAGAAATAAAAATGAAGATGGAATTACAAGAAGCAAAACAGCAATTTATAGATACTTGGGGAGCCTTGGGTTCCGAATGGGGGATCAACAAATCCGTTGCTCAGGTACATGCATTACTCCTTTCTGCGAGCAACCCCATGTCTACAGACGAAATCATGGAGAAGCTGGTTATCTCCAGAGGTAATGCCAACATGAGTATCCGTCAATTGGTCGATTATGGTATTGTTTACAAAAAACATATTGCAGGAGACCGAAAGGAATATTTCGTTGCGGAGAAAGACGTATTAAAATGGGCGATGAAAATTGCTGTTATGCGCAAGCAAAAAGAACTTGATCCGGTCATGGATATTCTCAGAGAAATCAGCAAAAATACCGAGAAAGATAAAACGCCAGAAGGCAAGGAGTTTCATAAGACGGTAAAAGATATCCAGGTATTAACAGATCAACTCGAAACCATCGCAAACAAACTATTCAATACCAGCGGCGGGGATCTGTTACTAAAATTGATCAAACTAATGATGTAATCTTATGAACTTTAATATCCTTGCTTACGCAATATATGGCTTGCTAACCTGCTACATTATCCTTTGGGTAGGTCGCTTGTTTCACAAAAATGGGCGGATTTTTATTCTTTCGTTGTTTAAGAACAACGTTGCTCTAACAGACACGACAAACAATCTATTGCTTATGGGATATTATTTGCTCAATATTGGTTATGCTGTCATTCAATTCAGTTACTGGAAACAAATCCAAACATTTGAGGATCTGATCAGCAGTATTGCATTAAAAACAGGAACATTATTATTTGTACTTGTCTGCATGCATTACTTTAATATGCTTGGCATCTATTTCTTCGCTAAAAAGACAAATTCATTCACTATTAAATCATAATATCATGGGAAATCTAACAGTTATCGGGTATTTTATTTATCTACCCATTGCAATTGCACTGACCTATTATGTTGCGTATGTGCTTTTCAAAAATAGTATCGTGTACATGAATGATATTTTTGCGGGGCGACCGGAAGTCGCCAATGCGACAAACAATCTTTTCCGGATTGGTTTCTACCTCATGAACCTAGGATTTGCTTTGTATATCCTCGAGATCAGCTTATATGAACCGAGTGTACAGGCACTCATTGAGCGGCTCAGTTATAAAATCGGTGGATTCAGCATTTATTTAGGTGTCATGCTTTTTCTGAATATGTTTCTATTCTTCCGGGGCAAAAGAATCGCAAAACAAAGAAGAAATATGCCAGCAACAATTAACGAGTAAAACAGATCTCTAAAAATGGTATTATCATGCCTAAAATAGTTATTGCAGGTGGAACAGGTTTTGTCGGACAATATCTTTCCAAAAGATTCCAAAGAATGGGATATCAGGTGATCCTCGTTGGCAGACAGAAAGGAAATATACCCTGGACCGATACGGATGGCATTTCAGCCGCACTTGAACATGCTGAAATGTTGATCAACCTCGCGGGCAAGTCCGTCAATTGTCGCTACAATGCCAGCAACAAAGCACAAATATTTTCTTCAAGAACAGAGACCACAAGTATTTTAGGTAAGGCAATTGAAAATTGCAGCCATCCTCCTATTCTTTGGTTAAATGCAAGCACTGCAACAATCTACCGTCATGCAGAGGATCGACCAATGACTGAAAGTAGCGGTGAGATCGGAACGGGATTTTCCATCGAGGTCGCAAAGAAATGGGAGAAGACATTTTTCGATTTCCACTTACCCCATACCAGACAGGTGGCTCTTCGGATGGCTATTGTCCTAGGCGCTGATGGTGGTGTTATACAACCTTTTAAAAATCTTGTTCGCTTCGGTTTAGGTGGAATACAAGGCAACGGTGATCAATATTTTAGCTGGATACATATTGAAGATCTATTCCAGATTATCTTATTTATACAAAAACATCATGAAATAGATGGCATCATAAATTGTGCTGCCCCCAATCCGATTACGAATAAAACCTTTATGGGGACTTTTCGAAGCGTCATGCATCGAAAAATTGGTCTCCCCTCACCGAAATGGTTGTTGGAAATAGGTGCTTTGTTGATCGGGACGGAAACTGAACTTTTATTGAAAAGTCGTTGGGTAATACCAGAAAGATTAACGGAACTTGGTTTTACATTTCAATTTCCAACGATTGAAAGGGCTTTAGACGATATTTTAATTTTGAAATAAACGGAAACGATGCTAGCTACAACGTGGGATAGGCCGACCTATCCCACGTTAACTTTAAAGTTTTCGAATACCAGTGGAGCATTTACAATAGCGCCCTCATTGTTTTTAACACCCTTAAACTCCGAGGTTTTTCCTTTTTCCAAAAGATTCTTCATTTCTTTTTCTTCCAGAAAAATACCGTTCAATGTTCGCCAGATCTTAAAATCACAACCGCGGGCATAGTGATCACATTGTGCCACCCGATCATATAGGAGGATTAAGCCTTTCTCACATTTAGGACATTTGATTTTCCCTTTTTGTTGTGGTTTGACTTCCTCTTGCGCCAATGAAATTCGCAGTGTCAATAATTCTTTGGTAATTTTCGCTGTGTAGTCCTTTATATGTTTCATAAAAACATCATAAGAAACCTTATTGGCCCGCATTTCCTCCAGCTTTTGCTCCCATTTTCCAGTCAATGTTACCTTCGCAATCGAACGATCTTTAACTAGGTTATACACAGCCAGTCCTTTTTCAGTCGGAATCAGTTTTTTCTTATCCCGTTTGATATAGTCGCGCTGAAAAAGTGTCTCTATCGTGGCCGCACGGGTAGCTGGTGTTCCCAAACCGCAGTCTTTCATCGCCTGACGCATTTCATCGTCTTCAATTTCTTTACCGGATGTTTCCATCGCTTTTAAGAGGGAAGCTTCGGTATGAATCGGACGTGCCTTGGTAAAACGTTCAGCAAGTTCCAAAGTCAATATTTGCAGTAATTCCTCAGCCAGCAATTTAGGTAACTGCGCATTCTCATTGTCTTGGTCATCGTTGTTCTTATCTTCATCTGGAGCTTCTATCTGCTCGGCAGAAAGACGCCAGCCGTACTGTTTGATGACCGTCCCTTTTGCGATCAGCTCGACACCTTGCGCATCTATCGTAACTGTGGTGATATCCTTGATACAGACTTCCGAGAAACTCTCGACCATACGCTTAGCAATCATGTTGTAAATATTTTGCTGTTCTTTCAACATATGACCGGGCTTTTCATCGGTAACCAACAGCGCATGGTGATCTGTTACCTTTTTGTCATCAACAGAACGCTTATTTAACTTTGCTCCTATTAAATTCTTGGCAATAGATGCAATAGATTCCTCTGCATGATCCGAGAGATGCTGAAAAAGCGCTTCGATCTGTTCGAAAACATCCTCACCAATATAACGGGATCCGGTACGGGGATAGGTAATAACCTTTTTCTCGTAAAGCGTCTGCGCAATACTCAGGGTTTGGTCGGCTGAGTAACCATATTTTTTGTTCGCATCCTGTTGAAGGGAGGTTAAGTCAAATAATAAAGGAGGTTGTTCCTTTGTCTCTTTGGCCTCTACTTTTGCAACACGCGCATTTGTCCCAACAGTCAATCGGGCGATTGTCTGTTCGGCAACATCTTTTTTATCTATTTTATTTGAAGTGGCTTTAAAGCTGATATTATCTTTCTCAAAGCCTGCCTGTATTTTATAAAATGCCTGCGGCTTAAAATCTTTATTTTCGAGGTATCGCGAGCAGATCATCGCCAAAGTAGGTGTCTGTACTCTTCCCAAAGAAAGAAGTCCTTTGTTGCCTGCAGCCAAAGTGATCGCCTGTGTGGCATTGATCCCGATCAACCAATCCGATTCTGATCTCGATCGGGCAGACATGTATAAACTATCGTATTCAGTACCCTCTTTTAAGTTCGCAAAACCTTCTTTAATGGCCTTATCTGTCTGACTTGAAATCCAAAGCCGTTTAAACGGCACCTTTGAACCCAGGAAGTAATATATATTACGAAAGATAAGCTCACCTTCCCGTCCGGCATCTGTCGCTACAATAATTTCTTCGGCCTGTTCTAATAGTGACTTTATTGTATTGAGCTGTTTGACCGCACCAGTATCATCCATCTGCTTTCCATCCCGTTTGACTTTCTTCGATTCCAGTTTAAAATTTGCAGGTATGATGGGAAGATTGGAAATAGTCCAGCTATTATAACCGTAAGCCTGAGGCGTACACAATTGAACCAAATGACCAAAAGCATAGGTAAAAGCATAGCCATTTCCGGCGATATAGCCATCTTTGACTTCCTTCGCTCCCATCACACGGGCCAGATCACGAGCCACGGAGGGCTTTTCAGCTATTACAACCTTCATTTTAGAGTATTGAGATTTGAATATTGAGATTTGAGACGCAACATGTGCATGCTCTTAGCTTATCGAGTACTTTCATTTTTACTTTGACAAGATAACTTACAAAAGTAAGCATGATCTTAATAAATCGATAACCAGGATCACATGTTAACAAACTAAATTGTTCGCAAACCTATTCGATACTCGGAATTGTTATTCCTTTAATCTTACGATAGAGTTCGATGGCATATACATCGGTCATTCCAGAAACAAAATCCAGCACAGAACGGATTTTGGAATAGGAGTCCTGTTTGTCTGTATAAAACTGCTCCGGAATCAAAGCGACTAATTTCTTGTCGTAATTATTTTTGTTCTTTTTAAGGTATGCTGGTACAAACTCTTTCAACAGGGCATCCATAACACGATAGCCTGCAATCTCAATCTGGACTACAGTTGGCGCATTATAGATCTTCGCTATAGAAATTTTTGAGATCTTGTTCATTTGCTTTACAATACTGTCATCCAGTGCATCCATTAATGCGGATGAAAAAGTCCCAGATAAAAATTGCTCTTGTTCACGAACAAATACATCAACACAACCCTTGATCAGGGTGTTGATCGCCTTAGCCCGCAATAGTGCCACGCGACTCGGTGTATCCAGCAAACCGTCCAATCGGTCACGAAGATTTTCGGAACCACATAATGGCAACAAAAGTTCTTCTACTTCTTGGTAGGATAATATTTTCAGATGATGTGCATCCTCTAAATCAATGATATTATAACAGATATCGTCGGCAGCTTCTACAAGATACACCAAGGGATGTCTCAAATAACCCTTGGGATTGGAAGGATCTCTTAGTAGCCCTAACTCGTCCGCAATTTTCTCAAAAGCTTTTTGCTCCTCTGTAAAAAAACCATATTTTTTGCGATGGTGGCTTTTTTTGACATGCCCATCAATAGCTAAACACGGATATTTCACAATAGATGCCAATGAGGTATAGGTCAAGGCAAATCCTTTTGGATCTTTTCCCTGAAAAGCGTGAGTCAAAATCCGCAGGGCATTGGCATTGCCTTCAAAATGGGTTAGATCTGCCCATTCTTCGGCTGTTACCTGTTCCTGATATTTCCGTCCATCTCCATCTGTGAAGTAGGTAGATATCGCAGACTCCCCTGAGTGTCCAAATGCAGGGTTCCCCAAATCATGAGAGAGACAAGCCGCTGAGATAATATTTCCAACCTCTTGTAGGAACGGATATTCGGTATCTATATTTGGGTTTTCTTCCTTTAACTGTGCATAGAACATTCGGCCGAGTGAGCGACCTACACTGGCTACTTCCAAACTATGTGTCAACCTATTGTGTACAAACACAGCCCCTGGAAGCGGAAAAACCTGAGTTTTATTCTGTAATCTTCGAAATGGGGAAGAAAAAATCAACCGATCATAATCCCGTTGAAATTCCGATCGAGCCACAAGGTAGCTATCAGCTGTTCTATCTTCATACCCCCAGCGTTTTGCAGAAAGCAAATCTTTCCAGTTCATTTTTTCAGACATAGCGCAAATATACCATTTCTCCAATAATTGGTTTGAACCAAATCTCAAAATGACAAATTTTACAGGCAGCTGTTACCGAGGTCATTTTTATACAGGTAATATTCTGTATCTTTAACTTTCAATACCAATAGGAACAATCATGACTAAATATCAATCACTTATTCCAAAATATTTTGAAGGCATTATAGAGGGAAAAAACACCCATTTACTTTTATTAAAAAATGAGGGTGGTATGCAGGTGCTCTTAACGGATTATGGCGCGCGCATTGTCAGTATCTTAGTCCCCGATAACAAAGGTAATCTGGTTGATGTAGCCCTAGGCTTTGATTCAATACAGGGCTATCTGGAATCAGACGAAAAATACCATGGCTGTACTGCTGGCCGTTTTGCAAACCGTATTGCAAATGGCAAATTTGAAATTAATGGAAATCAGTATACACTTCCTCAAAATAATGGGATCAATTGTTTGCATGGCGGTATCTCAGGCTTCCACGATAAAGTTTGGGATCGCAGAGTGACCTATCAATCCCATGTAGAATTTTACTATGTTTCTAAAGATGGTGAAGAAGGCTTCCCTGGGAATATAAAAGTAATGGTTTCTTATACCCTAACCAGAAACAACGAAATCGTCATCAAATACCACGCGCAATCAGATGCTGACACACATGTTAATTTAACAAATCACACTTATTTCAATCTTGATGGGGAAGGAAGTGGAGATGTATTGCAACAGGTGCTTCAAATAAATTCAGATGAGGTGCTATTTGTTGATGAAAATCAAATACCCAACGCGATCGTACCAGTTGAAGGCACTCCTTTTGACTTTAGAACCCCAAAAAAGATTGCGCAGGATATCACAGAAAATGATGAACAGCTCATCTCGGCCAAAGGTTACGATCATTGTTATGTCAATAATAAACCAATCTCGCAGCCCTGTGCAATGGTCTATTCAAAAAACACAGGAATACAGCTAGATGTATTCACTACCGAGCCAGGCGTGCAGCTTTACACAGGGAATTGGATGACAGGAAACGACATCGGTAAAAGAGGAAATAAATATTTGCCCTATGCGGGATTTTGTCTAGAAACACAGCATTTCCCCGATAGTCCCAATCAAGGGGAATTTCCTTCAACCTTGTTAAAAGCCGGAGCGCAATTTGATTCAGAAACACACTTCAAGTTTTCAATAAAGAAATAACAAGAAAGGACCAAATTCTTTAAGAATTTGGTCCTTTCTCATTGTATTTAAGAGCCTATTCCCCTCAGTGAACACGCATTAATTTCATTCATAGACTCAAGGACACACACCGCTCTTATTTCACCAATTCTTCCAGGGCCTTTTCTACTTTTTCGAATTCGAAAGTCGCTTTCACCTGCTGAAACATGCGCTGAATCTGATCATTACATAGATTCCCAATACTACCTTCATGTGTATGATTTACTTCTTTCGATGGTTTGAAACGTCCCTCATCAATATCAATACCAATAGTCCGATATGCTTCGCGGAAAGGCACGCCTTTGAGCACCTCATTGTTTACAACCTCTACCGAGAATAGATAATCGTATTTGGGATCATCAAGAATATTGTCTTTTACAGAAATATTTGCCAGCATAAACGTAGCTATTTCAAGACATTCATTAAGTGACTTAAATGCTGGGAAGAGATTTTCTTTCAACAGCTGGAGATCTCTGTGATAACCTGAAGGAAGGTTCGTTGTCATCAAAGCAATTTCATTCGGTAAGGCCTGAATTTTATTACAACGGGACCGAATTAGCTCAAATACATCAGGGTTCTTTTTATGTGGCATTATACTGGAGCCCGTTGTCAAATGTGCCGGAAAGGATATAAAACCAAAATTTTGATTGATATATAGACAGACATCCATCGCGAATTTAGCTAGGGTTGCCGCAATAGAACTCATCCCCTGTGCCAGAATACGCTCGGTCTTTCCTCTCCCCATCTGTGCATAAACCACATTATAATTCAAATCTTCAAAGCCCAATAACTGGGTTGTCATCGTTCTATTTAGTGGAAAAGATGAACCATAGCCCGCAGCAGATCCCAGGGGGTTCTTATTACAGACCTTCCATGCAGCTTTCATCATTTCAAGGTCATCCACTAAACTTTCTGCATAGGCGCCAAACCACAAACCAAAGGATGAAGGCATCGCAATTTGAAGATGTGTATATCCCGGAATCAAAACATGCTTATAACGCTCACTAAGTTGAATCAATTCATTGAAGAAAGACTCCGTATTCTGAATAATATTTTGGATTTCGGAACGGAAGTATAATTTCAGATCTACGAGTACCTGATCATTGCGGGATCGACCTGAATGAATTTTTTTACCTGCTTCACCAATACGCTGTGTAAGTAGCATCTCAACCTGTGAATGTACGTCTTCTACCGAATCTTCAATCTGAAAATCCCCTGCTAAAATTTCTTTATAGATATTTTTCAATTCCTTCTGTACCACAACAAGATCTTCATCAGTCATGAGGTTGATACTATTTAACATACGTGTATGCGCCAAAGAGCCCAATACGTCCGCTGCCGCAAGTTGTAGGTCCATCACACGGTCATTACCTACAGTAAATGATTCCACAAATGAATCAACATCTATATTTTTTTGCCAGATTTTCATTAATATATTTTGTTTTATGATAACGAAATTATGATGAGCCGATTATTCATTTCGGTTTAGCTGCTGATCATAGCCCACAATAATTTTCTCTGAATATTTATTTGTATGTCACTACATCCCCGCGTTAAAGACATTTATATGCCTTACGGCGATAAAGTTTTTATATCCAACACGATCATACGCTATATCCGATTTGTTTTTTGCGCATGAAACAATCATAGGCTCATTATACTATCTGCGGTTCTAAAACGATCGATTTGATTACGGATATGTACATCTATTATTAACATGACAAAAATACCAATTGCAAATGGTTATATCAATGCCAAGCTGTTTTAGGTTCAACATTATTCATGGAAAGGGTAAAAAGTAGAATTTTTGACGTAGAAAAAAACCTGTTACAAAAAAAAACAAATGTTAAAAGTTTGTTAAATCGCAATAAACACATTTTATAAGTAACCACTCACTTTATTTTTAAAACTTATTTTGTCAGTTTTTTAAGTATTCCTATGTTTGTAGTGTAAGGGAGATGAAAAAATAAAAGCCGGTAAGGTTAGTAAATACTTACCACTTTAAATACACCGAATTTTAGAACCAAATATGATAGACCCCAACGTCTTAAAACTTGCAAGAAATTACCTAACCAATTGTGAATCGAAATTTAAAGGCACGTCAAACCAAGATGTGCCTTTTTTCGTATTCATACCACTGGAGTTAGTCAACATGTAGCGTATATTCTTGCCTAAAATACTTATCTTTGTGTATCATATTGAGAATATTCAACATAAAACGTATACGATGGGAACAGAAAGCAAGAGACAGCAACGTTTTGCTGGGGTCATTCAACAGGATTTAGCAGCATTATTTCAACGCGATGGCAAGGCATGGGCTCCAGGGGCATTCATTACGGTTACACGTGTTCGAGTTACTCCCGATCTAGCTATCGCACGTGTTTATTTAAGCTTTCTAAACACGAAGACTGCACAGGAAGATATTAAAGCTATTCGTACCAAAACATCTGAGATACGCTATAAGTTGGGATCAAAAATTAAAAACCAGGTAAAAATTGTCCCTCAATTGGACTTTTTCCTTGATGACACCAATGAATATGTGGAGCACATGGACAAATTATTTGAAGAAATAAGTAAAGAGCCACGCCAACCAGAAGAATAATGTACCTTAAACTGGCTGATCTAAGAATCAATGATATTTGAACTGGATAGCAAAAAGCTGGATTTTCCACATCCGAGCTACGCCGAAAAAGATGGCCTATTGGCCATCGGAGGTGACCTTTCGGCTGAACGGCTATTATTAGCTTATAGCAATGGTATTTTTCCTTGGTTTAGTGATGATAGTCCAATATTATGGTATGCACCTAATCCACGGTTCGTTATTTATCCATCCAAGATAAAGATCAGTAAAAGTATGGCTTCCTGTATACGGAAGAATACATTTTCGATCTCCATAGACCAAAACTTCAATGAAGTCATTAAGTCCTGTTCTTCGATCAATAGAAAGGATCAGGATGGAACATGGATCACAGAAGACATGATCAGGGCCTATACAGCCCTATATACCATGGGCTATGCCCATTCTGTTGAAGTGTGGCAAGAGGGGCTACTTGTAGGCGGACTTTATGGCGTTCTGATCGATGGTGTATTTTGCGGTGAAAGCATGTTTTCCAAAGTACCAAATGCATCCAAAGCTGCATTGATCTATCTAGCACAGGAAATAGACCTACAGTTGATTGACTGCCAATTTCATACCATCCATTTGGAGAGTATGGGCGGTGAATACCTTCCCTTATCAGATTATTTAGCAATACTAACAAAAGATCCAAGATATGAACAGTCCCTATAGCAAACATTTTGATATTGACACAGCGATAACTTACTTGACTACACCTGGCTCAGGTCTACTTTCACGTGAAACAAAGCAATGGCGTGCGCAACGGGATCAAGAATTCCATGATTCGAACACAACACTTCGTGAACAACAGGGTGCGGCATTGGATTCCTGCCGAAATACACTTGGACAATTCTTCAATTGCTCCGGGAACAACGTGTTTCTGTCAAGCTGCTTTTCTTTTGCATTCAACGCATTGTTAGCGGGCCTACCTAAACATTATAAGGTTCTGCTTTTGGATAATGATTATCCTTCGGTAAATTTCCCAACAATAATAACTGGGTTTGAGCACAGTTTCGTCACTATGGACGAACAGCTTGAGGCTAATATATTGGATGCTATAGCTACCTTTAAGCCAGATGTACTTATTCTATCAATTGTTCAGTATATCTCTGGTTTAAAAATAGACCTTTCTTTTATACAGGAATTAAAACATCAGCATCCTGAATTGCTAATTATTGGTGATGGTACACAATTTTTAGGAACAGATTTATTTGATTTTAATACTTCAGGCTTCGACGCCGTGCTAAGTAGCGGATATAAATGGCTTATGGCTGGATTCGGAAATGGTTTTATTCTATTAAACGATCAGCTTAAAGAAATCCTCTATGCTGACGTACAAAAAAACTACAGTTATCTCAACAATCAATGGATGAATAAATCTGTTGTTCAACTTTGCTTTGAACCGGGGCATTTGGACACCTTAGCTCATGGAACCCTGCAACAGTCTCTGATGCAGTTTGAACAATGGGGTTATGCTGAAACCGTTTCATACACACAAGATCTGTTGGCGCAAGCAAGGGTTGAACTGGCCAATAGAGGGCTACTACTTGATAGCATTATCAATAGACGTCCACAAAGCAATATCTTCAATATACAGATTAATCCAAACAATTTTCAACTCCTGATAGATGAGGGTATAAGATGTTTTCCTCGCGGTACTGGCATTCGTGTTGGATTCCACCTCTACAATGACCATGCAGATCTTGAAAAGCTATTACATATTATAGATACAAAAATAAATTAACCATGAAATTTAGAATAGGCGACTTAGTCAGGTTCGTTGATGAGCCCATTGAAGGGCATATCACTTCCATGCAAGCCAACAATATTGTAGGAGTAACGGATGAAACAGGATTCGAAATTCCTGTTCCTATGGACAAGATAACCCTCGTTTTTGGAAATATGCGCCGAGCGGATGATGAGCTTGATCAACATGCAACTCCATTGACCCCAAACCGATTTATCGAAAAAGGGATTTTACTGGCCATTTCCGGAGATCACAAAGATGGATTAGCCAAGTTGCATATCATCAATGAGACAAGTTATGAACTCCTCGTATCGGTTTCTGAAGCTACAGCGAATAAAGTGAAAGGACTTTTTAGCAATAAAATACCACCACATGATTTCATCCAGTTCTATACAGGAAACTTTGCCAATGTGGGTAAATGGCCAACATTCCGTTTTCAAATCATTAGACATAGCAGCAGTTTGCAGGAACTTACTAATCCGATCAATAAGGAACAACGTGTGCGTCCTGTGGACCTGACTAATCCAAAGGTGCTTCATGAAATTTTGGATGAAAAAATCTGGTCTTATGAACTGGACAAAATCGAAGAGGATTTAGGACTAGATAAACTAAAGACACATTTTATACCGCATCGTCCAAACAAAAAATAAGCTAGATAATTTATCTAGCTTATTTTTTTAATGCATTACTCATTTGTTGACCCAATCTTCTTTGTGCTCAACAATAACAGTAGGATCCCGATTAAATAGACTATCCAGCCCCAACGCATATGGAGTGATTTGGAAAGCAGTTTGTCCGCAAAACCCCAGTCAAAATAGTTGTTGATTTTAAACCATACCGCAGAAACACTTAATAGATACCAACATGCTGCCAATCTGGTCATCCATTGATAGGCGCGAACCGCACGAACAAAAAATAACAATGCTGTTATTCCCAAAATCAGCATAGTGATAAAAAATAAATAGGCGTCCACCTGATAAAGGTTCCAGTTACCTTTGATAGGAACTTTTAAAAATGGAGTCATACTGGACAAAAAACAAATGATAAGTCCAACAATGGCAAAATACTTCCTAATGATGACCATGGTTCAAATTACTTTAAAATTGACACGAATATAAGTTGAATATTGTCACTTATATAACTTGTCTTCAATTTTCTGAAAAATTAATCTATTTTTAAAACGAAATTCTCGTACAGAATTCCGAACATGGAGCTATACCTCAAAAAACAACAGTAATGCAAGCAAAATTGATTGCATAATAACTGGGTTAGAAGAGTATCTGAAAGGAATTCCTACCTGAAAGTTTATTTAAAATTAAACCCGGATATTGAACATGAAAAGAGCATTTGAAGAAACTGCAGCGGAACAGTCACCACTGCCAAAATCAAAGAAAAAAATATATATTATTATTGGAATTGTCTTGCTATTGGCCATACTTGCCGGCGGAGGATATTACAATTTTGTCCAGCGGCAAGACCTTGATGCCATACCTGTAGATAGTGCAGCAACAGCCGTGGACGGATTTGAGAATGCAGATCCAAAAGATCTCGAAGAGGCTGATGGTTGGAGCTCCATTGATGACTACGTCCATTGGAACAATGCCATCTTTACAATCCCTGAATATGACAATATTCCATTACGTTACCGCAGAGGCATTACAAAAATCTTTATGGGGAATAGCTACCTTGAACCTTCTGGTGATAAACCCATCTATAAATTTACCCGTATAAAGGATCGTGCAAAATCGGTATTCTGTTACGGTAATTTTACTGATCGTCATGACGCGGACAATTGGAACAAAGAAATGGCATTTCTTGTGGAAAAAAATGACTATCAAAGCAGTGCGATCTGGATTATATCAGCAAAAGGAGATATCTTGTTTTGGAAAGAATATTCCAGTGAACTTCCTTTGATCAATAGTTTTAAAAAAGGACAGAAGATTTTTATGGATGAGATGAAATTAGTTCCCGCTCCGGCCGATGGAATTATTGTTAAAAATAAAAGTTCTAAATATGCTTTGATTTACAATAAAGGAACAAAAACTTTTGATACCTATTATCAGTATAGTGACAGTGAAATTCAAGAAGCAACCACTTCTGAAGAGGGCCCTTATATGGAGGAATTGGAAGATATAACGGTAGACTCAGTGCAAACAGATACTGCCACTAATAACTAGTTTTACAACTTCATTTGGCTGAGATTTTCATCACGCTTATAGGTGATGAAAATCATCTAATCGAAAAACAAAATATAACAAGCTAAAATACAGTTAATTAAAAACAAAAAACATCTATTTAAAATCTTTCTAAATTAATCCCTTTGACAGATTTTTGACACAAGCACAAAGCATTTAAGCTACATTTGTACCGTTAAATATAAGCGAGGGATTAGAGCTTTGAAAAATCTTAAAGTATTAGCGTTTACTCATAAACATGTCGAATTAAAAGATCTAGGTAATCTAGTGATCTGCAATGAGGATTTAGAAAGTCGCCTCATTAGCCTAAAACACAGCCTAGATATTCCGGAGATCTTTTACATTGGTACTTGTAACCGAGTAGAGTTTGTATTTTATGGAGCTCACGAATTGACCAACGAATTTATTGCGGAGTTTATGGGAAAATTGAATTTCTGTGTTCCGCAAGAGCGACTTCAATGTTATTTGGGTCAGGTCAACAAATATGAAGGAATGGATGCCTTACATCATTTACTTCGTATGTCCTGCTCACTTGAAAGCCTTGTTGTTGGCGAAAAAGAAATTTTGGCGCAGGTACGTAGAGCTTATGATCGCTGTAGAGAAGCCGGTTTTACGGGTGATTTCCTTCGTCTAATGATGGACAGACTGGTAAAGACAGCAAAAGAAGTTTATACCTATACTAAAATTTCCAGAAACCCGATTTCTGTTGTCTCCCTTGCCTACCGCAAACTTCGCGAATTAAAGTTAATTGAAAACCCTAGAATCGTCATTATCGGATCAGGGGAAACAAACCAAAACTTAGCGAAATATTTCCAAAAAAATCAAAAAGCCAAATTTGTCGTTTTTAATCGCACACTTGAAAACGCAAATGCATTAGCTGAGGAGTTAAATGCTGAGGCTTATCCGCTTGCTTGCATTGGCGAATACAAAGAAGGTTTTGATATTCTGATTACATGTACCGGTGCTCCCACATCAATTATTGATAATACCTTGTACCAATCACTATTAAATGGTGAAACCGACAAGAAAATTATCATTGATTTAGCTGTTCCAAATGATATTGATGCCGAAGTTGTCAAAAATCACCCGATTCATTACATCGAAGTCAGTAGTCTACAAGCTATTGCGGAGAAAAATATCCAGGAACGTTATAATGAGTTGGATAGTGCAGAAAAAATCATCCAAGACAATATTCAGGAATTCTTACCACTCATCAAACAGAGACGCGTAGAGGTTGCCATGCGTGAAGTTCCTGAAAAAATTAAAGAAATCAAATCATTTGCTTTAAACGAGGTCTTTGCACAAGAAGTACAGGCATTGACACCTGAAGCAAGAGAAGTATTGGAAAAAGTCATCAACTATATGGAAAAGAAATACATCAAAGTTCCAATGGTAATGGCGAAAGAGATTTTGGTTAAAACACCTGAGACCGAGAAAAACTAATTGCAATCATATCCCTGCAATCATTTCCTGGCAAAATATATGTGTTACTTTCTTAACATGCGACCAACACTGGTGTTCGTATGCGGTTTCCTTTTTGTCATAGCCCTACCTCTATTCTAGTTTTCGGTTTATCAATCATTTCCTTTTAGATAATGACAGTAACGTGTCAACATATTCCACCTATTTATTTATTTTTGCTTCGATAAATGGTATTAAACACATTTTAATAGGTAAAGTAAAATAACGTGAATAGAAAACTAATTATTGGCACCCGGGGAAGTGTTCTTGCAATGTGGCAGGCAAATTTTGTGAAAGACCGACTACAGGAAATCGGTATCGAAGCAGAGTTAAAAGTCATCAAAACTCAAGGTGATATTATTCAGCACCTCCGTCTGGATAAATTGGAAGGTAAAGGATTTTTCACCAAAGAACTTGAGGAAGAACTTTTAAACGGGACCATTGATTTAGCTGTACACTCACACAAAGATTTACCTACAATCAATCCGCCGGGATTGATTATTGCCGCCGTTTCTGAACGGGAGGATCCTTCCGAATTATTGATTATCCACAAGGATTGTGTAGATATCAAGAAGCGTCTATCCCTAAAACATAACGCAACTGTCGGAACATCTTCCAACCGTAGAAAAGCACAAATATCAGCTTTACGTCCAGACCTGGAATTCGATGATCTAAGAGGTAACCTCCAGACAAGAATGCAGAAGCTGCGGGACGAACAATACGATGCGATTGTGCTGGCAAAAGCCGGTATCAGCCGTATCGAAATGGATATCACAGATTTTCATGTCGAAGAAATTCCACCAGTAGAAATTATCCCAGCTCCAGCACAGGGTGTATTAGCGATTCAGATCCGTGAAGTCGATAAAGAACTCTTTGCTGCATTGCAACCACTAAATAACAATGAGGTCGCTACAACCATCGCTGTAGAACGTTTGGTATTGAACAAATTTGACGCTGGATGTCATGCACCACTCGGATGTTATTGCCGAAAAAGTGGTGATGAGTACGAAGCTTGGGCTTCCATTGCCGATACAAGTGAAGACTTTCCTGACCGTGTATACTTGAGAGATACTGATCCAACCAGACTGGCTGAGCGCATTTTCAGTAAGTACGCAAAAGATCGTAAGTTGCCGCAATCTGTCTTTATTTCCAGGGAGGTAGACGAAAATTCCTACTTCGCCCGTGCGATGGCCAAACATAATATCACTATCGAAGGCCGTTCATTGATCAAAATATTTCCGATCATCAATAAGTTGGATCCTTTTATCTTAAAACATGTCGATTGGATCATATTTTCAAGTAAGAACGGGATTGAGCATTTCTTCAATCTGGAGCCGCGGTTAAGTAAAAAGACCAAAATAGGCGTTATCGGCCGTGGTTCGGAAGAAATACTACGTAAGTACGATCGTGTAGCGGATTTTTCCGGTGACAGCGAAGGTATTAACATGGATGAAATCGCCAAGAAATTTGCCGAATTGGCAAATGGTGGAACGGTACTTATCCCGCGCGCAAAGGAATCGCTTGAGACTATTCAGAAAGCATTAAGCCCAGAGACTAAAATCATTAATATCCCAGTCTATGAGACTGTATTGGAAGAGGACGTCGATCCATCCAATGCAGAAGTACTGGTATTTACAAGCCCTAGTAATGTAGAGGCTTATTTTGCGGACAATCTTTTAGAACCGGGACAAAAAGTCATCTGCATCGGTCGTTCAACCGGAGCCAAGTTTGATGAGATGAATGTTCCTTATACACTTCCCTATTCACCAGACGAAATTGGTCTCTCAGAGGCTGTTTTTGGCCTGGAATATTAAATGGTATTGGGAATTTAGTATTGCGTATTAAGCGTTGGCAAACGGAATTACTGCCTTGCAATTGAACAACACTGGATCACTAGATAATAAATAAATTAAATATAATGTTACAACGTCCGAGAAGAAATCGTAAATCTGCCGTGATTCGCGACATGATTCAAGAGACACGTTTAGACGCGTCAAATTTGATTTTTCCACTTTTTATTGTAGATGGCCAAAATCAAAAAACCGAGGTTAAATCAATGCCGGGTATCTACCGCTATTCAATAGATAACTTATTGAAAGAAGTGGAGAGCTGCCTCAAATTAGGCTTACGTTCATTTGACCTATTTCCCAATATCGAAGAATCATTGAAGGACAAATACGCGACGGAGAGTTACCGTGACGGAAGTTTGTATTTACGCGCTATTGCAGCAGTAAAGCAAAATTTCCCCGAAGCCTGTATTGTTACGGATGTAGCGATGGATCCTTACAGCAGCGATGGTCATGATGGGATTGTCGAAAATGGCGAGATCCTAAACGACGAAACATTGGAAGTATTGGGCAAGATGGCACTCGCACATGCGCAGTCCGGTGCAGATATTATCGCACCATCCGATATGATGGACGGACGTATCGGGTATATTCGTGAGCTATTAGACCATAATGGTTTCACAAACGTGTCTTTAATGTCGTATACGGCGAAGTATGCATCAGCATATTATGGCCCTTTCAGAGATGCCTTGGGTTCTGCTCCTAAACATGGGGACAAGAAAACGTATCAGATGAACCCAGCAAATGCAAAGGAAGCACTTATCGAGGCCCAGTTAGATGCACAAGAAGGTGCGGATTTTCTAATGGTTAAACCAGGTCTTCCTTATTTAGATATTGTGAAACTTCTCGCTGATAATTTTGATCTCCCAATCGCGGTGTATAATGTCAGTGGTGAGTATGCCATGTTAAAAGCTGCCATTCAAAATGGTTGGTTGGATGAACGTGTGATCCTGGAAACGTTATTAAGTTTCAGACGTGCGGGCGCAACAGCAATTTTATCCTACCACGCCAAAGAAGTTCTGGAAAAAGGTTTTATTTAGGCAAATAAGATCGGGGATTCGCTCTAAAAACAACGAATTGCTCAAAGACAAAAGTAAATATTAAAAAAGGTTCGAAATTAAGTTTTCGGACCTTTTTTGGTCAAATAAACGCAGCAAACGAGATCACTTTATTTATCAATAAACAAGAAATACTATTGCGAAAAAAAGAGGATACCCTGACCTTTAAATAAGGAATATCACTGAATTCTTGATTCCTTACGTTTCCATGAGACTTATCTTCGCAAAAAAAGATAACTTCGCATTCAAATATAATGACTATGCAAGCACCTGATATTTCAAGAGCAAAATCTGCTGAATTATTTGAAAAAGCAAAACAATATTTCCCCGGCGGTGTGAATTCTCCGGTTCGGGCTTTTAAATCCGTATTTGGCACCCCATTATTTATAGAACGAGGTGACAAAGCACGTCTTTGGGATGCCGATGGCAATGAGTTCATCGATTTCTGCTGTTCGTGGGGTCCTTTGATTTTGGGACACAATAATGATCAAGTTCGCGAGGCCGTTGCAGCACAATTAGGTAAAGGATTGAGTTTTGGTGCACCTACTGCTCTGGAAAATCAACTCGCCGAATTAATTATTGAAAAAAATAAATATATCGAGAAAATCCGCTTCGTCAGTTCAGGAACCGAGGCTGTGATGTCCGCAATCCGCTTGGCAAGAGGATATACCAAACGCGATAAGATTATCAAATTTGACGGATGTTACCATGGTCATTCGGATTCGCTTTTAGTGAAGGCTGGTTCTGGATTGGTTACTTTCGGAGAAACTTCTTCGGCAGGCGTTCCCAAAGCTTTTGCAGAGGAAACGATCGTCATCGAATTAAATGACAAAGACGCGCTGAGAGCTGCTTTTACAGAATTTAAAGATCAGATTGCTGCAGTGATCATTGAAGGTATTCCAGCCAACAATGGTCTATTAATGCAATCCAAAGAATACATGCATTTCCTGCGTGATATCACAAAAGAAAATGGGAGTATGCTAATCATGGATGAGGTCATCACCGGATTCCGGATCGGTTTTGAAGGAGCCTCTGCTTACTACGAAATACAGCCAGATATTATTACCTATGGCAAGATCATAGGCGGTGGTATGCCAGTGGGAGCCTATGGAGCATCCAAAGAGCTTATGGCATGTATATCACCTGACGGTGCCGTTTATCAAGCTGGTACCTTGTCAGGGAATCCTGTGGCCATGGCAGCAGGTATTGCAGCCCTGACTATTTTGGCGCAAGATGATTTCTACACAAACTTAAATGCGAAAACTGCGGCATTCGTTCAAGATCTTCGTGATTATATCGCTGAAAAAGGCTATCAAGTACAATTATTCCATGTTGCCTCTATCTTCTGGTTTGCATTTACTGAGCAAGAAGATATCAAGAAAGCAAGTGAAATTGATCACGCTTCCATGGAATCATACAAAATCATGCACCGCGAACTCCTGAATAGAGGGATTTACTTCGGTCCTTCGGGCTATGAAGTTGGTTTTGTTTCTGCTGCGCATACTGACGCGGATTTAAATACCGCCAAGAAGCATATTTTCGATGCCTTGGACATCGTCTTTCATTCATAAAAAAAAGTATAATACAACAATGCCCCAAAAACTAAAATAGTTTTTGGGGCATTTATATGCTGTTTAATCAAGAATCTCTGTCTGAACTAAAGTTCCTGTTGAATTACAGTATGGGTATCAGCCAACTTTGTGGCGAGCTTTTTATCCTTTGATTTTATCTTATTCAATCCCTGAACAAGTTCATCCAGTGAAAACTTACCTTTTATATCCATAAATACACTTTCATCTCCTTCGTCATGTACCAATAGCGAAACCCGGCTGATCACATTATCTTTATCAATACGTGCATTAATCGATATTTCCTCCCCTTCACTGTTGATCACCAGTAGCTCCTCAAATTTGTTCTTCTTTAAAAACTTATGGTAATCTTCCAATATCAACATATTCTTTTCGCGATCATTGTTTGATAATGTCATCATCCTGAATTTTTTCAACTTTTTGACGATGCCCGCCATGACCTGTGCATCCTCGTCGTTCTCATCCTGCAATGCCTTTTTGATAAATGGTTTTGTCAACCACATCGGCAAATTAATGGCAACGATCTCTGCATTATTCGAAACATTGGATCCCCTAACAAAATCCATGTTGGAGCCTTTTTTGATGATACAGGATTGCAATGAAAATAGCACTCCAATAAGGCATAACAATGTTAGTAATCTTTTCATAATATCTACTTTTTATTGTTATTCTGTTTGTCCTTACTCACTTTGTTGTTTCCTTCATTGACCAAGTTAGTCACGTCTTTCAAAGGTATCGCCCCATCAAGAATCATAAATAAATTTTGCCCATCCCCATTTATTGTGAGCAACAAATTGTTTAGGATATCTGCATTCGCAGACATATTCTCCACCATGAATCGAATATCTTGACCTTCACTGTTGAGCGACATAAGTTCCTCGTATTTTAAATTTGAAACCGCACCACGAATGATACCTGTCAAGTCCTTATCTTCGCCATCTTCTACAATTAACATACGTAAAGATTTAACATTCTTGAGTAGTGGCGTAATCGTTTCCATATCCTCATCATCAATTTTTAAGTTCCCCAACAATTTGAACATAGGGGCTCCAATTTTAAGCGTCGTTACTCCTTTTTTCCCTTGATATTGCTCGAAAAGTTTATCTAACTTGGAAATCTGTGCGTTTGCCATACTTGCTACAAGTAATAGGCAAGCTATTAATAATCCTTTCATACTATTTTAGTTAATCGATATTGACATTTGTTTTATATTCATTGCTTTATCTACACCATTTTCCAGATTATTCGCCAGTAATCCCAATGAGCGGAGCGTCAGTTCTACAGCCTCCTCTTCGTTGGCAACAGGTTTACCGTTTAATACAACATAATCCGCTTGATAGCCTTCCTCCATTTGTTGTAAAGATTGCACAACCTTCTTCTTTTTCGCTATCATTCTCTTTGATGGTATGCGCTGATTGAAACGCGTCGAAGTATTTGCCGTGAGCATTGCACTTCGTTTCCTGTCTCTGCTTGTTACGGTCTCTACATCCGAATGAGCTGTTGCTTCATTGTTTTCCGCTACCTCCTTCGTCGAAGGTCTTTGAGGTTCTTTGATCTCTTTATTAGCAAGTACCGACGGCTCTATTGCTGGCTCTTGATTCAAATAAAAGGTCAATCCCATAACCGCCAGGAGAATTGCCGCAGCAGCATATTTTATCCAGATATTATCTCGCCATCTGATTATTTTCTTATCTGCTTTGACTTGATTTTCAAAATCCTCAAACGACCAGTCCATTTTCACATTCTTTTCCTGATCTAATAGCTGAAAGAACAGTTCATCCGATTTTTTCAGTTCTCTTTCTTCCTCCGATGACGACTTACCATCAAAGTATTTATCTTTCAATTCCTCTAATCTTCTGTTTTTCATCATTACAAATTTGAGTTTCACTGTTATTGAAGCTATTGGATCTATTTTTTATTTGAATAAATCCGGAAGCTTTCATAATCAAATAATTTTGTCAACTGCTCCTTTACCTTCTGTCTGGCCCGCATCAGATTAACTCTAACAGTAGACTCCCCCATTTCCAATACTTCACCGATCTCATCTATATCATAATCCTCCACATCGCGTAGGTGCATCACAAGACGCTGTTTATCAGGCAGCGAGTTAATCATTTCCAGAATTATTTCCTTCGTATTTTCAACAGAATTTTCTGTTGTTGAAATAATCTGATGCTGTTCAGCAAAATCTGTACGGACCTTATCTCTTTTAATCCGGTTCAATGCCTCATTTTTAACACTCTGCATGCAAAATGCCTCCAAATTCTTATATTGATACAATTTATCTTTCCCCTGCCACAGACGCATCATCACATTTTGAACCGCATCAAATGCCTCATCGTCATCAACCAAGATCCGTTTCGCAAAGCGAAATAGCTTATCCTTATGGACGAAAACGGTATTCTTAAATTGCTCTTGGTTCATTTTAGTATTTAGTATTGAGATGTTAGATTTGAGATTTTGATCGTACAAACCTTCAGCTTACCTAATTTTTCTTTATCCGTTTTAAATACGCACTATATCATTTCCTTTACCATTTTTGCATTCTATATAAGCAAGACATCTCAAGCTTCCTATTTATTACATCTAATATGAATATTTTTTTAAAATATTTATTTGTTCAAATAATAGGTTCCGATTGTTCTGGGCTGTTACGTATTTTCAAGAACGATTAAACAAGTTTTATTCCAGTTGAATATAACATATTCCGATAATCAAATTGTTGTTTTACCATTATTACAAACAAAAGATCCCGTACAATTGTTATTTAAGATGCTGAGTGTTAAAAATTTAAACAAAAATATCATGAAATACTACAGAATTACAGGCATTACCGCCGCATTAACTTTATTAATCGGGGCTATTGGATGTAATAATTCAACCAAAAAGGGCACCGACCATACAGATTCAATGGGCAATGCCGATACCAGTATTGCAAAGAAAATGGATTCCATTTCCGTTAGTCCGATTGCAGATTCGAAACAATTTCCAGGAGCGAATCTCGGAATTGCTTCGATAACCGCTGAAAAAGTAGGTACAGACTCCGCAAAAGTTACCGTGAAATATAATGTTAGCAACTTTAAGCTTACTGAAATGACAGCGGATGAACATGCAGCTCATATGGCAAACTCGCATGATGGACAGCATATCCACTTTATTTTGGACAATAAACCATATACTGCCTTATATAAACCGGAACACAGTGTTACTTTAGCTTTAAATTCAGAACATTATCTCCTATCGTTTTTGTCGCGGTCTTATCACGAATCCATTAAAACAGCTGAGGCCTCAAAATTGATTAAATTCAAGATAGATGCAACGGGTAAATTGACACAGGAGCCGACACCTAAAGAAGCATCCTTATTCTATTCTCGTCCAAAAGGAGAATACAAAGGTGATGAAACCAAAAATGTCCTTTTAGATTTCTATCTGGTCAACACAAGTATTGCTCCGGACGGTAACAAGATTAGTGCGGATATTAACGGTCAAACTTTTACTTTGGACAAATGGGGTCCCTATGAGATTAAGGGTTTACCTATGGGGAATAACAAAGTAAAATTAACCTTGGTAGATAAAGAGGGAAATGCCGTTACTGGCGATAATGTATCGGTAGAACGAGATATTAAACTCTCCGAAAAATAGTCATTTAAAAGTAATCGCCTGATATTAAAATATCAGGCGATTACTTTTTGTAACAGTCCATTACAGAATCATTGTATTACGATCTTAGCTATGGTAATTTCTCAAAATCAATTTTCGGTGCAGTATTTTTATTGACAAGGTCAAACTTGCTGCCCGGTTTAACAATCTCACTAAAGAAGCCTCCATTTCTTAAAAAGTAGCCATTTTTTGTCGTTCCACCCATAGCATCAATACGTTGATTTGCACGGTAGGTATTATCAACACTAAATGAAGCCGATTGAACAGGGCGCCATTGACCATCATAAACCCATTGATTTTTAAATTCCACCTGTCTTCCTAAATACCCCTGATTCGGACTAAAATTCTCTAAGAAACTATGAAATCTTTTTAAATATGTATTTGTTTGCGGACGTTTGAAACTGGCGATTACATTCCATGCATTTTCCTCAGGCACAAAAAACCAGGCGGTATAGTCTGTATTTCCTTTTCCATCTGGAACACCTTTCAACAAGAATTTATAGGTTTCACCCGCTTTCCAGAAATATTTACGGTAACTCTGCCCACCGGATCCCTCGTTGCCAAATTCTCCTGTATGCACGTCTTTTCCTTTCTTCAATAAATGGATTTTTTGATCTTCTGGAATACTTTTGGGATCATCTGTATGGAAGGGGCTCCAAACTGAAAAAAGAATACGTCGTTCGGTCTCCGAGTTCACCTGTATCCCGAAGTAGCCCTCACCAAAACCATTGGCCATAAAATATGAACCGATTTTATCTTCTCCTTTTGGTACAGTTACCTCATTGTAATAATAGCTGACATTCCCTTCACTCGAGATTGTATAATTTAAGTGGCACGAAGGACCACGACGCGACCAATAGTAATAATCGGGATCATTTGAGTAGGTAAGACCTTCAGATGCAGCTTCTCCACTAACGATTAATTCCGTTACATTGGCAAAGGTATCACCCGACTTACTTAATCCTTTTAAATTCACCTGTACGTAGCCCGGTGTTTTGACATGAATAGACAAGGCCGCTGTTTCGGATAGCTCAGCCCCTTTGATATCTAAGGAGCTCTTTTTTCCCAGGGCAGAAATCTCTATTTTGGAGGAATTTCCAGCATCAGCTTTTGCTTTGAGCTTCAATTCAAGGTTTCCGGTTTTCTCAGTTCTGAAATATACAGATGCAATGCTTTGATCACTCGACCATTTCACCAATCCATTGCGTCCTGAAATTTCTGCACCATCATCTTGTCCGGTAGTAATAAAAGCATTGCCCGCGAGCGGAACGGAATAAGGTTTCGTAGAGGTCTGCGCAGTTCCACCTAATGAAAGGCAAGATAAGGCACCTAAAAAAAAATACTTAATAAAATGTTTTCTTTCCATTTGGGTATAATCTAATGGGCTACTGCCCGTTTCTTTTTTTATAATCATCGTTCCTACCCCTGTCGCTAGATTCTAGCGCAGATTTATAATTCTTCAGGGAATCTGGATTATTTTATGAAGATAGAACTTAGATTGTGATGAAAAGAAACCAAATGTACATCAATCGATTGTGTAAAAAAAATAGTATTAAATCAATACCTATTCATGTAAACCGAGTTCGGTAACCATCTTCTGATAGTTATTCAGAAAATACTTATAGAGTTTAAACTGTTCCGTTTCTTCATATTCCACCTGTTGCAAACCGAATTCAGACACAGTGTAAATCTCTGCATTTGGATAGGCCAGCAAAATTGGTGAATGGGTAGCAATAATAAACTGGGACTTATTGTTGACCAATTGGTTTATTCTTGTTAGCAGCCGAAATTGACTATTGATGGAAAGTGCCGATTCAGGTTCATCAAGCAGATACAGTCCACGTCCCGAAAAGCGTTTATGCATTAAATTAAGAAAACTCTCTCCATGAGAGCATTCATGCAATGAGCCACCATAATTTGTTTCAAGAGCTCCCAAATCATCTTCAAATACATCATCAACCTCAGTTGCTACATTATAAAAGCTCTCGGCTCGTAAGAAAAACCCGTCATTTTCACGAAAGGCTGTTCTTATGACCTGCAGGTCATTAAAAAGTTCGGAATGGGAATCTTTCGTATGGAAATTAAAATTCTTAGTCCCCCCTTCAGGATTGAAACCAGCATTAATAGCAATAGCCTCGACCAGAGTGGACTTACCCGAACCATTCTCTCCAATGATAAAGGTCACGGGGGATCTAAACCGTAATTCATTCAAATTCAATATTGAAGCAATATTAAATGGATAAGCTATTCGATCCTCGATTGGTTTTGTATTTCTTATGGAATGAATATAGTGCATAGCATGTGATAGTAATTAAGTACTAAGCCTTCCGGAATGCCTGTACAACGTAATAGATCACAGGAATAAAAATAAATCCCAGTATCAACGGTAAAAACCATTCGCCCAACCCATCTGAAGTTCCTGCCGAATTCGGAATAGTCTTAAAAGTAATTACACCAAAAATAACCACAATAATAAATTTCAAATACCGTAACATACGGTTTGCATTTGAATATTGTCTAAACGCATTTTCCTCGGTAATCTTAACTGGATAGTTGAAAATATGTGGAAATCGATTTAGGATGGTCATCCCTATAAATAGTATCGTGGCGATAATTGGTAGAGCAAAAATAGTCTCTTTCCCACCAAAACTATCCGCATTTCCTGCTGCATTATAATGAGCTGGAATAGTTTCGGGTAGTTTATAATAATTTATAGCAATCAGATACCATAAGGTGAATAAGGACAGGTAACCAATTAATTCCAATATTATATCGCCGAGTGTCGGTTTGAGTTTTATGCCTGGTCTTTTTTCCATTTTAAAATTGCTTACCGCTACATTGATTTGGCTAAACATGATCGAGTTAACCGCCATTTTATACGCACTAAGTTAAGAAACATGCCGTAACGATACAACGTGTAAATCGAGTGCTAGCCTTTCCAATATTGCATTGATTTCGACCCAATACCTTAGCAATCATTGCGTGTATCCACATTACGCTTTATACAAACCGCTGCGGGTATAAAAAAAGTGAAGAGGTTATCCCCTTCACTTTTCCACACAGTGTTAATAACTATGTTGATAACTGTATTTCATTGAGTTTTTATCCATTCTGATTATTCACATTCTGTTAATACAACTGTTGAATAAGTCATAAAGAACTAAAAACCAACACTCTTTAAATTTAATCCTGTACGTTCATTCAATCCGAACATTAAGTTCATATTTTGCACGGCTTGTCCAGATGCTCCTTTCAACAAATTATCTGTAGCATTTAAGATCAGCAACTTATTCCCGTGTTTCTCCAAATGGATAATACTCTTATTTGTATTTACGACTTGTTTGAGGTCGATATTGCTGCTACTAACGTGTGTAAATGGATGTGTTGCATAATACGCTTCGTACAACTCGTAAGCTTGTTCCTCTGTCAAATCGGAGTCAACATATATTGCCGAGAAAATTCCCCGCGCAAAATCGCCACGTTGTGGAACGAAATTTATCTTTTCAGCAGCGCGTGCTAATAATGAATCATCAGACGCTGGCAAAAATCCACTTTGCAATTGATCCAAGGACTCCGAAATTTCCTGTAGGTGTTGATGTTCGAAAGACTTGTATGCAGAAAGATTATTGTTACGCCAAGAGAAGTGTGTGGTCGCTCCAGGTTTCTGTCCGGCACCGGTAGATCCGGTCGTCGCATTGACATGAATCTGATCGGGTAATAACTCTTTACTCGCCAATGGCAATAATGCCAATTGAATATTGGTGGCAAAACAACCCGGATTGGCAATATACTGTGCAGATCTGATCGCTTCCCTATTTAATTCCGGAAGTCCATATACAAATTGTTGCCCTTGGTATAATGTATTTGCCCGAAGACGATAATCTTGCGAAAGGTCAATAATCTTTACAGCTGGTGCAACTAGATTTGCATCCAAAAACTTACGTGCATCACCATGTCCTACACATAGAAACAAGACGTCAATATCGCTATGAAAGTCAGAGGAGAAGGTCAGTTCTGTATCACCGAACAGATCATTGTGAACCTCATATAATTTGTTTCCTGCGTTAGATGCACTGTTAGCAAACACAATCTCTACTTCAGGATGATAAATCAATACCCGCAATAATTCTCCGCCCGTATATCCTGCTGAACCAACAATTCCTACTTTTATCATATTTTTATTTCGTATTGAGTAGCTAGTATTAAGAATTTACTTCTGCAAGCCTTTGGCTTACAAAAGTATCCTTATTCCCTTATTTTTGATTTACTTTATGCCAGATAATAGTCTGATTTCCGAAAATTTTCGAGAAACCTTTCACATCATCACCCGTATAGCCTTTATTCATCTCACCGTAGCTACCGAATTTATTGGACATTAAATCGTGCTCCGACTCAATACCAATCACAACAAAACGATAAGGATGTAATTCAACGATCACACGGCCCGTTACAGTGTCTTGTGAAGACTGCAAGAATGCTTCTATATCACGCATCACAGGATCGTGCATCTGTCCTTCGTGCATATAATTTCCATAGAAAGCAGCGATTTGATCTTTCCAGGATAATTGCCATTTAGTCAGCGTATGTTTTTCCAAGGTGTGGTGTGCCTTAATTAAAATCACTGAAGCTGCGGCCTCAAAACCTACACGACCTTTGATACCAATGATTGTATCACCTACGTGAATATCACGACCGATGCCATAAGGTTGAGCAATTGCCTGCAGTTCCTGAATGACTTTCACAGATGCCATTTTCTCTCCGTTTAAAGCAACTGGCTCGCCTTTTTCAAAATCTATCGTGATTTGTTGGGGTTCTGAAGAAGTCACTGGCGTTGGCCATGCTGATTCCGGCAGATATTGATTGGATGTCAATGTTTCTGCTCCACCTACAGAAGTGCCCCAAAGACCTTTATTGATCGAATACTTGGCTTTTTCTGCCGAATATTCGACACCATGTTTATTCAAGTATTCTATTTCTGCTTCACGGGATAACTGTAGATCACGAATAGGTGTGATAATTTCAACCCCTGGGATCAAGGTTTGAAAAATCATGTCAAAACGTACTTGGTCATTTCCAGCACCAGTAGAACCATGTGCAACACATTCAGCTCCGATTTTCTTCGCATAGTTTGCAATGGCAGTTGCCTGACATACACGTTCAGCGGATACTGACAATGGGTATGTTGCATTTTTCAACACATTACCAAAGATCAAGTATTTAATAGTTTCGCGGTAATAGTCTGCTGTTTCGTCAATCGCTGTATGTGATTTTACGCCTAATGCATAAGCACGTGCTTCAATATTCTTCAATTCTTCATCCGAAAAACCACCTGTATTTACGACAACGGAATGAACCTCTAAACCTAAATCTTGCGTCAGATAAATACAACAAAACGAAGTATCTAATCCTCCGCTGAATGCTAAAACTACTTTTTTCATTGAGATAAATTGTTTTTAATGTGGTGAAACTATTATTAACCAATCCGGCTCTATTCAAACCTTAAATTGACCGTTTCATCGCCTGTTCATTATTTATTTTCAATGGCTGCTACGCCAGTTGACATGCTATGTATAATTCTTGTTAAAATCCTTTGGCAACTTTATTATGCTTTGGAAAATTGACCGCAATAAACTTATTTGCCGACTTCCAAAACTTTGCCTGTATACGTTTTAATAACGATTGTTTTTGTGTGATTCTTTCCAAACGTTCTTTTGCTTCATGCTTGCGCTGAATCTTTTCCCTCAGTTCACGTTCTTTTTCTTCTGGGTCCCAAAGCATAGCTGTACACATACAGTTCTTACGATCCTTGCTCATTAAGATCTCGTAATTAACGCAGCTCTGACATCCTTTCCAAAATTCGTCATCGGTCGTCAATTCTGAATAAGGTACAGGTTCGTATCCCAGTTCCGAATTAATTTTCATGACAGCAAAACCCGTGGTCAGACCAAATATCTTCGCTTTGGGATATTGCTCACGAGACAAATCAAACACCCTTTTCTTAATGGCTTTTGCCAAACCAACTTTTCGAAATTCGGGATTGACGATAAGTCCTGAATTTGCGACGTAATCTCCGTGACCCCAAGTTTCAATATAACAAAACCCTGCCCATCGACCGTCTTTATGCAAAGCAATCACTGCTTTACCTTCATTCATTTTCTTGGCAACATACTCTGGTTTACGACGTGCAATACCAGTACCACGAGCCTTTGCAGACTCGAACATTTCGTTGCAAATAACCTCTGCATAATGCGCATGCTCAGGTTTAGCTGGAATAATTAAAAAATCTGATATAGTCATTGACTTACGACCCTAATAATAAAACAACAACCATTGTTGCGTTTTGTTACTGAATAAATAAAATAATGGATTCAAAAACCATCGGACAATCATGGTTTTGCTTGGAAAGATTCACTACCTCAAATCAAGCCCGAGGTAGTATGGGTCGTCGGAAGCGTAAAACAGGTATTTCTACGAAAATGAAAGCACAGAACACCTTTCTCATAAACTTCTCAAAAGTTTGAGTATAAGAATAGTCGTTCTTTTTGCTCTGTTTCATTTTATTTCTCTGTCAATTGTTTCTGACGATGCAAATGTATAAAAATATTTTTTTCTTTTCCACAATATTATCATGGATTTTTTGCAAAAATTAAAAAATTACAATCAAGCATCAAAACCGCTCTGTAACCTTCATTTTCAAGCAATTAATAAACAATAACTGGGGCATGCCCCCACACTACAACCGATATTAATTTGACAATAAAACTGATAAAGGTTTAAGGCTTTGTCAATTGAAAAGCTGTGTTTTTTCTATAGGTTCGTTATTTTTAGACAAAAACGATACTTTTGTATACATCATTTAGAGGAAAATAGCATGTCACCGAGTTTAATTTTCTATATTATTTTTGCTGTGCCTTATATCATCTTTATGTATTGGCTTGTCAAACAGGACAAACGTAAATATGCTTGGGGGCTTGCAATCATTACCATAGTTGCCATATTGGCGATCTACGTATCGCAGAAAGCAAGCAAAGTTGCGATGGACAACTATCAGCAACATCAAATCGATTCTCGAGAAATCGAACGTGAAGAACGTTTACAAAAACAGCAGGATAGCATTAATCATGCTCAACAATAAAAAACGGCAAATAAAAATGCTCCAAAAAATATCTAACTTTTTGGAGCATTTTTATGAGTAGAAAACAGAAATACGATTTTGAAATTAAGTTAAGTTTAGTGGTTGATCCCTTCTAGTTTAAACAGAAAAGCATATTCCATCGCAATTTCTTTCAAGTAATCAAATCTGCCCGAAGCACCTCCATGTCCATAATCCATATCTGTCTTCAAGAGCAAAATGGAACTCCCGGTTTTGACCGTCCGTAATTTTGCGACCCATTTGGCGGGCTCAAAATATTGAACCTGGCTATCGTGCAATCCCGTTGTAACCAGTAAATTTGGATATTCTTTCGGCTCGATATTCTCATAAGGTGAATAACTTTTCATATAAAAATAAGCATCAGACTCATTGGGATTGCCCCATTCATCATACTCATTTGTTGTTAATGGTATTGTCTCATCCAACATGGTATTCACAACATCCACAAATGGCACCTGCGCTATAATGCCCTGATATTGCGCTGCTGCAATATTTGCAACTACGCCCATCAGAAGTCCTCCGGCACTGCCTCCTTGCGCATAAAGATGGTCTGGTGATGTATAACGCTTTTCAATAAGACACTTACCACAATCCACAAAATCATAAAAAGTATTCATTTTACGCATCATCTTTCCATCCTCGTACCACTGACGCCCCATTTCTTCGCCGCCGCGAATATGGGCCAATGCATATATAAAACCGCGATCCAATAAACTCAACCGATTACTGGAAAAACTAGGATCCATAGATGCTCCATAAGAACCATAGGCATATTGCAATAAGGGAGCTGTGCCATCTAATTGAGTTCCCTCTTTATAAACAAGAGAAATAGGTACCCTTACACCATCCCTCGCCAAAGCATAGATACGTTCAGTCTTATAGGCACTTTGGTCATAGCCGCCCAAAACTTCCTGTTGTTTCAACAATGTTTTGCTGCGATCCTCCATATTATACTCGTATACGGAACTAGGTGTTACCAATGAAGTATATCCATAACGCAGTTTTTCGGAATTGTATTCAACATTTATCCCCGGATACACTGTATAGGCCACCTCTCCAAAATCTAGATAATGTTGTTCTTGGCTGTTCAGATCATAAATTGCCAGCTGTGTTAATCCATCTTTTCGTTCAGCTATTGCCAAAAATGATCTGAATTCCTCAATATCGCTCACGAGGACGTCTGGCCGATGCGCTATAAATATGGTCCAATATTCCCGATCTGTTTTGTCCAATGGGCATTGCATAATTCGGAAATTAATCGCATCATCATTAGTCAATATTAAAAAACGATCTTGTAAAGGAACTATGGTATAAAGCACATCATTTCGACGTGGTTGAAAGACCTTAAAATCATTATTGGGAAGATCAGCATCCAACAGCCATATTTCAGAAGACAGGGTCCCCTCCGAACTGATAATAATGTATTTGCCATTTTTTGATTTACCAACTGCGATATAATTTGTGTTATCTTTTTCCTCATACACAGACACATCTGTAGAGACATCGGTTCCCAGTGTATGTCGCATAATTTTTTCACTCAGTAATGTTACTGGGTTCTTGGCTGTATAAAACAGGGTCTGGTTATCATTAGCCCAAATTGCAGCACCTTCGGTATTAGCGATCCGATCGGGATAGATCTCACCTGTCTCCAGATTCTTGATATATACCGTGTATTCCCTTCGGGAAACTGTATCCACACTAAAAGCCAATAAGCGATTGTCAGGACTGATCGAAAAGCCTTTTGCTGCATAATAGGCATAGCCTTGTGCGAGATGATCTATATCCAATAATAGCTCTTCGTCAGCATCCAACGTCCCTTTCTTACGGCAAAATTTGAAATATTGATTCCCCTCCTCTGTTCTACTGTAATAATAGTAACCATTTTTAAAATAGGGTACTGACTCATCTTTTTCCTTGATACGAGATTTCATTTCCCGGAATAAGTCTTCCTGAAAAGATTCCGTCTCCTTTAACATCGCGGTAGTATAGGTATTCTCCGCAGCCAGATAGTCTATAACTTCTGCTGATCGTTGTCCTTTTTTGAAATAGTCAATCATCCAGTAATAATCGTCAACGACTGTATCACCATGAATTTGTCTTTTATAAGGATGCACTGCAGCTATTGGGGCCGAAACTTCGGGCCACTGTATATTTTTGTTATGTTGCATATATAATATGAATGCGCTAAATCTCTTTTTAAATAAAAACAAATACGACTTGTATTTTGCTATTCGTCATCACTCCCCAGAACATTGAATTTAATGCATTTCTAGAGAAATAGCAAAACTATATATAAACAGGAATAGATCGACTGTAAATATCCCCTTCATTTTGAAATATATTATAAGCTGATCTATTTTGTATCCTTCATTATCTATATAAAGTCACTTTTAATAAAAATTAACAATTCAACAGGACCAATAATACTATATTTGCTACAGTGCTAGGAGAAAATTTTATGAATTTAAAGAAATCACTATATCTGATTGCCTTGGGTGCTTTACCGATGACCTCGTTTGCTCAAGCTGAGGCTGTTCCTCTGAATTGGTATAACTTAGATTACAACACGGATGGTGTAATGGGTATCAGTACGGAGAAAGCGTATAAAACTTTATTAAAGGGAAAAAAATCAACACCTGTTATTGTCGGTGTATTAGACGGTGGTGTCGATGTTTTCCACGAAGATCTGAAGGATGTCGTTTGGATCAACACAAAAGACAGTGTTTCCAATGGGAAAGATGCTGATGGTAACGGCTATATCAATGACAAATATGGCTGGAACTTTATTGGTAACGCCGATGGAAAAGATGTTCAATTTGACAATCTGGAATTAACGAGGCAATTGCGGATTTTAGATAAAAAATTTGCCCATGTTACCCCAACCACTGAGCTGAATGAAGCGGACAGAAAGGCTTTTTTAGCGTATCAAGGAATGGTAGCAAAATACAAGAATAAGCTGGAAGAAGCCAAAATGGGACAGTTTTCCTATGACGCCCTTAAACGCAATTTGGACGCTGTGGTTCGTGAAATAGGCAAAAAACCTGAAGAAATCACATTGGCTGATCTAGAGAATTTCAACCCAAAATCGAACAATCAACGTATCGCTCTGGGCTATGCAAAAGACGAAATTCAAACGAATGGTTTTGTCAAATTTTTTGACGATATCACCGAGGGAGCGAAGTATTTCAATGATCAAGTTGACTATCATTTAAATAAAGAATATGACTCCCGTCCCATTATTGGCGACAATTATGAAGATGCTTCCGAACGTCATTACGGCAATGCGGATGTAAAGGGACCTGATGCGCTCCATGGAAGCCATGTTGCGGGCATCATCGGTGCTAAACGTAACAATAATATTGGTATAAACGGTGTTGCAGACAATGTCAAAATACTAACAGTACGTTTGGTTCCGGATGGCGATGAACGTGATAAAGATGTCGCAAATGCGATCCGTTATGCAGTAGACAATGGAGCGAAAGTGCTCAATATGAGCTTTGGAAAAAGCTATGCACACAACAAGCAAACAGTGGATGACGCTGTTAAATATGCTGAATCCAAAGATGTCCTACTGGTACATGCTGCCGGAAATGACAGTGAGGATAATGATGTGGAGCCCAATTTTCCAATGAAATACTATACGAATGCGAAGGGGGATACCACAGGAATAGCAAATAATTGGATCACTGTTGGCGCAAGTGGTTTACATCCGGACAACGAACTTCTAGCAGACTTTTCCAATTATGGCAAAAAAACAGTTGATGTTTTTGCTCCGGGGGTTCGGATTAATTCTACTATTCCAGATTCAAAATATAAAGAAGAGCAAGGTACAAGTATGGCTGCCCCTGTCGTTGCGGGACTAGCAGCTATGATACGCTCTTATTACCCTAACCTCTCTGCAACAGAAACCAAGCAGATTATTCTGGAATCTGTTGTAAAACCGGAACAAACGGTCCAGGTAAAAATTAGTGAAGAGGCTACAAAAACCGTCAAATTTGCAGATATTTCTGTAACCGGAGGGATTGTCAATGCATATAACGCCATCATAAAGGCCGAAGAATTTAGTAATAAAAAGAAAAAATAAATAATATTCTCATTTTTCGTATACCAAAACTATCTTTTGTCCGTTTAATTAATTAACTTACAGGGACAAAACTTAAGATGCTTATGGTAGAAAACTTTACCCAATCAGAAAACGAAGTTCAAAATTTACTAACCCAAAACGAGAAGGTAATGACTGATGAGGATATAGAAAATGAATTGAAACTTCAATTACCCAAAATGTTGCTTAATCCAAGCAAGAAATGTATTGCGAATATCATGGCATATTCCAAACAAATGGAAAAAAGAAAGGCCTAATCTTGAGATTAGGCCTTATTTATTGGAATAAAATCAACCCCATCCTCCATCATTTAAGTCGATAAATCGCGCCATAGCATTCCTAAAATAATACCATAAGCCTCCTGTTATGCGAATTATTTTCATTATCTATTTATACTGTAAAAATCAATTTGATAAGCACTGAGTAAGCCGCAAGTTTTCTTTTTTAATGGAAATTTTGGCTAGTTTTGGAGTGATGTTAAAACAAGAACGATACAAGGCTTTTGTGGAATATTTTACCAAAAATAATCCCGATGCGCAAACAGAGCTCAACTATAGTAATCCTTATGAATTACTCGTGGCTGTTATTCTGTCTGCCCAATGCACAGACAAGAGAATTAATCAGGTAACGCCAAAGCTATTTGAACGTTACCCGGATGCACAGACTTTAGCCGCTTCAAGCGTCGATGAAGTATTTACTTATATCCGCTCGGTAAGCTATCCAAATAACAAAGCCAAGCATCTGGTCGGAATGGCACAAATGCTTATTGAAAAATTTAACAATATCGTGCCTGAGCAGATTGAGGATTTGGTCAAGCTCCCCGGCGTAGGTAGAAAAACGGCCAATGTCATTTCGTCGGTGGTATATCATAATCCTGCAATGGCAGTCGATACGCATGTATTCCGTGTGGCTAACCGGCTTGGCTTAACCTACCGTGCAACAACTCCGTTGGCGGTAGAGAAACAATTAGTCAAAAATCTCCCGAAAGAAACTATTGCTGTTGCGCACCATTGGTTGATCTTGCATGGACGATATATTTGTCTGGCCCGAAAACCACTTTGCGAAAAATGCCCGATTACCTACATGTGTAAATACTTTGAGAAAACCCATCACATAAAAAGTGCTCCAAGCGCGATAGAAATAAAAAACTAATTTTTTTAGTGATAATATTTGGTTTATTCTTTTTTATTTTTAATTTTGATAAATATATACTAAAAATATGAGCAACACAGATAAGTTAAAAGCGTTACAGCTGACGTTAGATAAATTGGAAAAGAGCTTTGGAAAAGGTTCGATTATGAAATTAGGAGATACAGCTGTTGAGCCTATCGAGGCGATTTCTACAGGGTCCTTAGGATTGGATATTGCTTTGGGAATTGGCGGTGTTCCAAAAGGACGTATCATTGAAATATATGGACCTGAATCTTCGGGTAAAACGACATTAGCAACACACATTGTTGCTGAAGCACAGAAAAAAGGCGGTATTGCAGCAATTATTGATGCTGAACACGCTTTTGACAAATATTACGCACAAAAGCTTGGTGTTGATGTTGAGAACTTATTAATTTCTCAACCAGATAATGGTGAACAAGGTTTAGAAATTGCCGACAATTTAATTCGCTCAGGTGCAATTGATGTTATTGTAATTGACTCTGTAGCTGCATTAGTACCTAAAGGTGAGATTGAAGGTGAAATGGGTGATTCAAAAATGGGTCTTCAAGCACGTTTAATGTCTCAAGCATTACGTAAGTTGACCGGAACAATTTCCAAAACAAACTGTTGTTGTATTTTCATCAACCAATTACGTGAAAAGATTGGCGTGATGTTCGGTAACCCTGAAACAACAACTGGTGGTAATGCATTGAAGTTCTATGCTTCTGTACGTTTGGATATCCGTCGTACATCACAGATTAAAGATTCTGACGAGGTATCTGGTAACCGTGTAAAAGTTAAAATTGTAAAAAATAAAGTAGCGCCGCCTTTCCGTATTGCGGAGTTTGATATCATCTTTGGTGAAGGTATCTCAAAAGTCGGTGAAATCATTGACTTAGGTGTTGAATATGGCATCATCAAAAAAGCAGGTTCTTGGTTTAGCTATGGTGAAACCAAATTAGGACAAGGTAGAGATGCTGTAAAAGCCTTATTGTTTGACAATCCAGATCTAATGGATGAACTTGAGGCAAAAATCCGTACTGAAGTAACAGGAGAAGATCCAATGCTTCATGCAGAGGAAAATGAAGACTAGTTGCTGTAAAAATTAGTATAATGTAGGTAGCCATCCTTTTTGGGATGGCTATTCTATTTTATTACCTCCTCCTCTCGCAAAGCTCCGATTAAGTTTAAATGATTATTTTGTTACATGTCCAAAGTTTTGAGTTTGTACGCTATGATTTTAGTATTTTTAGCGGAGCGAACATAAATCGCTGACTTCATTCTAAACTTAACTTTGAAAAATGAACCGTAAGCTAATTGCATTTCTTTTGATCCTTTTTGGATCAGTATTCCATCTCAGTGCACAAAGACTCCGCGTACTTTCCTTCAATATTCATCATGGGAATCCACCCTCAGAAAAGGAATCTGTTGTCAATCTCGATACCATCGCTCAAATTATTAAAAACAGTAATGCGGACCTAGTCGGTTTGCAAGAAATTGATGTCAACCTAGGGCGCTCTTACAACGAGGATCAAGCGAAAAAACTAGCTGAACTAACAGGAATGCACTACATTTTCTCAAAAGGAATAGACCTTGAAAAAGGTGAATATGGCACAGCGATATTATCGAAACATCCGATAGAACGCGTAGAAAAACATTTTCTACCTTCTCCTGTTGAAAGCGAACGTCGAAGCTTATCCATTATTGAAGTGCGTATCAACAATAAGAAAATCTTATTTGCGAACACCCACCTAGATCTAAAAGACAAGAACAAAATCGCACAGGCAAAGTTCATTACATCACGTTTCAAAAATGAAAAGCTACCGACGATCCTGGTCGGCGATTTAAACTCCGAACCCACTGATCCTGCGATTAAAGAGCTTGGCATGTTATTCACAAAAACGACTAGCAAAAATGGCTTAACCTTTCCACAAGATAAGCCTAATACCGAAATAGACTATATTATGGTCAATACGTCATCACATCCAAAATTCTTCAACCATCGTGTCCTTGAAGAGAAATATGCGAGCGATCATCGACCATTATATGTTGAAATCGAAATTAAATAACCCATTATGAATTTTAATAGAAGAAGATTTTTAGAAGCGCTAGCGCTGGCAGGAATTACATTGCCCAATATCAGCGTCGCTAAAGAAAAAGAAACAGAAAATCCGGAAGGAGATTTTAGTTTTATAGTCCCCGCTTATTTACAGAATCAGACAGAGACGGGCATCAGCATCTTTACAATCTTGAGCAAACCTGCTGTAGCTCGGCTGGAAATCCTTGACAATGCAGGTAATGTACAGCAAACGATCCACCAATCCGAAGATGGTATGATTAATGCAAATACAGATTTCTTTCATTTTACCGTCGAGGAAGCCCCCAGATCTTTCCGCTATCGCATCAAGGCAAAAGAAATTCAAAAATTCGATCCCTATAAGATTGTCTATGCACAAGAAATCGAAACGCCAATCTTTGAGGCCAAGCTGGCGAAAAATAATCAAGAACAAATTCGTTGCCTGGTCTATAATGATGTTCATGAAGAAAAAAGTAGCTATCGCGATCTTGTCCCCAATCAAGACACCTCAATCTATGATTTCTTTGTCCTGAATGGAGACTCTTTTCATTATGTGAGCAATCAGGAAGACATTACAGAAAAATTATTGAAGCCTATCGAATTTATTGCGACAGGCAAACCTTTCATTATGAACCGTGGAAACCATGAAACGAGAGGTTCCTTTGCCCGCAATTTCAAACGGTATTTCGGCTATCCCAACAATAAATATTACCAAGCTTTCAAAAGGGGGCCTATTTTTTGGATTATGCTAGACAGCGGTGAGGATAAACCAGACAGCCATGAAGTGTATGCTGGTACCGTAGATTACGACAATTACAGAAAAGAACAGGCGAAGTGGCTGGAAACGGTATTACAATGTAAAGAAAGAAAGTCTGCCCAACACACAGTAGTTATCAGCCATATCCCTATATTCCATTCAGATGAATGGCATGGCACATTGCATAATCGGGAATGCTTCCATCCTTTGTTTCAGAAATATAAAATAGATGCAATGGTCTCTGGCCATACGCATCGATATGGATACTATCCAGCAGATAAGGACCACAATTATCCTGTATTTATAGGCGGTGGCCCAAAGGCTGGAAAAAGGACCATTATCGACATTTCGGGATCTGCCAAATCACTGGCTATTCGAATGACCCGAGACGACGGAACTGAACTGGGAAAGTTTACAAAATAATAAAGGCACTCCATAACGGAGTGCCTTTATTATTTTGAATGTATCTGCTATCGTCGATAGCGCTTGAAACCAGGCTATGGTTACCGCCGTACAGGATAATTCGATTTATTTTATTCACCTTTTTCTAAGAAAGGGTATCTGTAATCCGTATCTGGATTGAACGTTTCTTTGATTGTACGAGGAGATACCCAACGCAACAAGTTGATCATAGATCCAGCTTTGTCGTTTGTACCTGAACCTCTCGCACCACCAAATGGTTGTTGACCTACCACAGCTCCAGTACATTTATCATTCACATAGAAGTTACCCGCAGCATGTCTCAATTTATCTGTAGCTAAATTAATAGCATAGCGGTCTTGTGCGATAATTGAACCAGTCAATGCATAGATAGAAGTTGTATCAACGATATCTAATGTTTCCTCGAACTTAGCGTCTTCATAAACGTATACGGTCAATACTGGACCGAACAATTCTTCGACCATTGTTTCGTAATCTGGCTTTGAAGCTTCAATGATCGTTGGATGAATGAAATAGCCTTTAGACTTATCATAAGTACCACCAACTACGATCTCTGCCTCATTGGATTCTTTTGCACGATCGATGTATTTTGCTAATTTATCAAATGATTTCTCGTCGATAACCGCATTGAAAAAATTTGTAAAATCTTCAGTTCCACCTATTGTAAATGACTTCACATCATTAGTCATAGACTCCTTTAATGCTGGCCATAATGATTTAGGAATATATGCACGTGAAGCTGCTGAACATTTTTGACCTTGGTATTCAAATGCTCCACGAACCAAAGCTGTATTTGCAGCTTTTAGATCAGCTGAAGGGTGCACAACAATAAAATCTTTACCACCTGTCTCACCAACAATACGTGGATAAGTTTTATAACGATGGATATTGTCACCGATAGTTTTCCAGATATCTTGGAATACACCTGTTGAACCGGTAAAGTGGATACCAGCAAAATCAGGATGTTGGAAAATCACATCACCAGCATCTGGTCCCGAAACATACACTAAATTGATAACACCATCCGGAAGTCCAGCTTCACGGAAGATTTTCATCAGTACGTTTGCTGAGTAGATCTGCGTATTAGATGGTTTCCATACAACAACATTTCCCATCATAGCAACACATGAAGGTAAGTTACCTGCAATAGCTGTAAAATTGAATGGTGTCAACGCAAACACAAAGCCTTCAAGAGGACGTTGTTCTACACGGTTCCATACACCTTTTCCAGATACAGGAGGTTGTTGCTTATAGATTTCGCTCATATATTGCACGTTGAAACGCAAGAAATCTATAATCTCACAAGCTGAGTCAATTTCCGCTTGATATGGGTTCTTCGATTGACCCAACATTGTCGCAGCATTTAACTCATAGCGGTATTTCCCTGAAATCAATTCAGCTGCTTTCAAGAATATCGCCGCACGATCTTCCCATGCTAGATTTTCCCAATCCTTTTTAGCTGCCAAAGCAGCATTGATTGCATCTGTTACATGAGATTTCTCGCCTTGATTGTATTGACCTAAAATATGTTGATGGTCATGTGGAGGAGCTAGGGTTACTTTTTTAGAAGTAGTTATTTCTTTACCACCAATATACATTGGGATATCGATTTGTTTCGAACGTGCTTCATCAATTGCTGCTTTCAACAACTTACGTTCTTTCGTTCCGACAGCGTAAGTATACACCGGTTCATTTGCAGGAACAGGAACTGTAAAAAATCCTTTAGACATATTACAATTATTTATTATTCATCCAAAAAAATTGCTATTTATTGGCGATGAAGCTATCAGGTTTTCTCATCTCATTATTTGACCTGAGAAAACCTGATGGTTTCAACTTATTAGCACCACACTAAATGGTGCCAATAGGAGTAAAATTACCTTAAATTTTATGAATACCCAAAGTTACTCTCCTTCTTTGAGCACCTTGGAAAAGATACGTTTAAATTTTTCCAATTTCGGTTTAATAACCAATTGACAATATGGTTCCTTACCATTTAACCTATAATAGTCTTGATGATAGCCCTCTGCGGGATAAAATACAGCTGTTGGTACGACCTCAGTTACGATCGGTTCATTATAGACTTTCTCATTATTCAGAGCCGCGATATAAAACTGGACTTTATCCAGCTGCTCCTTGCTATGGACAAATATGGCCGAGCGGTATTGTGTCCCTACATCATCCCCCTGACGGTTGAGTTGTGTAGGGTCGTGCGCGATAAAAAAGGCCTCCAATAGCTTATCATAACTGATCACTTTCGGATCATAAATAATATTAGTTGCCTCAGCATGCCCCGTATTACCTGTACAGACCTGAGCATAGCTGGGATTTGCTACCCATCCGCCTGTATATCCGGAAACAACCTTGTGTACACCTCTCAACTCCTTAAACTGTGCTTCAGTACACCAAAAACAACCTGCAGCAAATGTTGCGGTATCTAAGCTCCCTACACTTTTTTCCGGTAGTTTAGAAAAGTCCGTTTTCGCAGTCTTTGGCTCTTGAGCACGACAAGCGCTCAACAAAAAAATAGCTGTAAAAATTATAATAATATCTTTCATAGGTATATCATTATCTTGTGAGTCTATAACATGATTATGATCTTAAAAGATCAGATATTTAGCATGTAAAAGCTCTCTACGTTAGGTTAAAAACAAAACAGATATTGCACACCCCTTTCATCCTTAAAGCAAAGAAGCGACAATAAATTCTTATTGTCGCTTCTTTGTGTACCTATCAAAATGGTCAATTATTTTGCTGCAGCATAATTTTGTGCTACGGCATCCCAATTGATAACATTAAAGATTTCCTCCAAATAAGCTGGACGTTTATTTTGGAATTTCAAGTAGTACGCATGTTCCCAAACGTCAATACCTAAAACTGGCGTTCCTTTTACTTCAGCAACGTCCATCAAGGGATTGTCTTGATTAGGCGTAGAAGTTACCGCTAATTTACCATCAGCGCCTACGATCAACCATGCCCAGCCTGATCCAAAACGCGTAGCACCAGCAGCTTGAAGTTGTTTTTTTAACTCATCAAATGAACCGAAAGTTGCATTGATTGCTTCCGCCAATTCACCTGTTGGAGCCCCACCAGCATTTGGACCTAAAACTTTCCAAAACAAAGAGTGGTTGAAATGACCACCACCATTGTTGCGAACAGCTGCTGAATATTTGCTCACATTCTTGATGATATCTAATAAAGATAAGTTCTCTGCATCTGTTCCTGCGATTGCTTTATTTAAGTTGTCCACGTATGCCTGATGGTGTCTGTCATGGTGGATTTCCATTGTAGTCTTGTCAATATGTGGTTCTAATGCGTCGGCTGCGTATGGTAACGCTTCTAATTCAAATGCCATATCTATTTTAATTTAAATGTTTATTACTTCGTTTTTATATACAAATATAACACAATATAGCCTGTTATGTTTTTATGTGTTACAATAAATTCAATATTTTGTTAGCGTTTTTGACGAAAAAATGATTTTACCAAATCGGCACATTCTTCCTGCAAAACACCTTGGGTAACGACGGTCTTCGGATGTAAAATCTTATCATGAAAATGGGAATAACCACGCTTTTCATCCTTCGCACCGTAGACAATTTTACTGATATGTGTCCAATATGCCGCCCCGGCACACATGATACATGGTTCTATGGTCACATATAATGTACAATCGTCCAGATATTTTCCACCAAGATAATTTGCTGCTGCTGTAAAAGCCTGCATTTCGGCATGGGCCGTTACATCATTCAAGCGTTGTGTGAGATTATGCCCTTTACCGATAACACGTCCTTTATGCACGATAACAGCACCAATCGGAACCTCCCCTTCTTCGAAAGCTTTCTTTGCTTCATTTAGTGCCATGCGCATAAATGATTCATCACTATCGATTAATTGTGTTCCTTCAAAATCTATAAATGTCATGCCACAAACTTAACTAAGTTTCGATCCATTTGGTAATTTTCTGTCCACAGAAGTCAAAATAATATCACCATTTGCATCAGCGAATCCGGTTACCAGACACTCAGAAAAAAAATTAGCGATCTGCTTCTTTGGAAAATTCACCACTGCAACAACCTGTTTCCCGATCAGTTCCTCCTTACTATAATGTACTGTAATCTGGGCACTGCTTTGCAATATTCCAATTTCACTTCCAAAATCAAGTTTCAATTGATAAGCTGGCTTTTTAGCTTTCGGAAAATCCTGTACGTCCAAAATAGTTCCCACACGCAAATCTAATTTTTCGAAATCTGCCCAACCAATGGTGTCACTCATAATCTATTGCTATCGATGTCCTGAATTTCCTTACCAATTGTAAATATAATATAAGAGGGTTTGCGTTTTAAACGCGAAGAGAGTTTATGGATCAGTTTGTCTTCCTCGCCTGCTTGAAAAGCTAGATCCTCATCGCTTAGATGGTTATACTTGCGACGGAGTTTTTCTTTCGCAACCTGCCATTGTTCTTCGTTAATTTTCAGCATAACTATGATTTAGGTATAAAATTTGTATATCTTTACCAAACTTGTGAAAGTTTGTTTAAAGATACAATATATACATAAATAAAAAATTATGAAAAAGATTTTACCAGCATTACTATTGATTTGTGGTAGCGTAGCAACAGCACAAGCGCAGCTATTGCCTGGATTTGAGGTCGGTTTAAAAGGCGCCTTGAATTTTTCTAAATTTAAAAGTGATGGCAAGTATTTCAGTTCAGACAATAAAGCGGGTTATCAGGCAGGTCTTTATGGACGTGTTGGTGTATTGGGATTCCATGTTCAACCTGAGGTTTATTTAACAGGTAAAAATACCACTGTAAAAGCAGAAAATGGAGAAACTACTGACGTTAAGTTTACAACAGTTGATATTCCTGTATTGTTAGGCAAGCGCTTTGGCTTAGGTCCAATTGGAGCGAGAATCCAGACTGGTCCAATTTTTTCGTTTAAAGTGGATGATAACCAGGATAAAATCATTGAGCAGCTGAATCCAAACAGCTACAAAAAAAGTGGTACCTCTTGGGCTTTTGGTGTTGGTGCTGATATTTCAAGCTTACGTGTAGATCTACGCTACGAAATGGGCTTGAACAAGGTCAACAATGAGAGTCAGGCAAATCCAAAAATCAACATGTGGAGTATTGGTTTAGGCTATAGATTATTCAGTATTCTATAGTACATTAACCCGAGTATATATACCATTAAAAAGTCCGTTTTTATCCAAAACGGACTTTTTATTTTAAGAAACTTTAGAACCGTTCTAAATTATTCCTTTTTCTTGTCAAAATGGTATCATATTTAATAGCAAATAGTAGATTTGCCTAATTAAAATTAAATTACAAGGATAATGAGTAAATCAAAGCCAGTTTTCAGTTCTTCGATTGGGAAGAAGCTAATCATGAGCTTAACAGGAATCTTCCTATGTTTATTCCTAGTTGTTCACTTGGTTGGTAACTTGCAATTATTTAAAGATGATGCGGGTCTAGCGTTCAACAAATACGCTTATTTCATGACTCACTTTACACCAATCAAAGTTGTTTCTTACTTATTGTACGCTTCGGTCATCGTTCACGTCATCTACGCCATTACATTGTCGATGAAAAACAAAGCCGCCCGTCCTATTGGTTATGCCAAATATGATGGTCAAGCAAACAGTAAATGGAATTCACGCAACATGGGTATCTTAGGTACTGTCATTTTAGTATTCCTAGCTACGCACATGTCTAATTTTTGGTGGAAGTTTCACAATGATGAAGTACCGTACATCGAATACCGTACTGATTTGGCAACTGGACAAACAACAGCTAGAGAACTTCAAGCTTCTGAATTCCACGACTACCAAGAAACGGTAGAAAACAACGTTCAAATCTTAAAAGCAAGAGATTTGTACAAACAAGTTGACTTTGCCTTCAAAAATGTAGCTTTAGTCGCTTTATATCTTGTTGCGATGGCAGCTTTGGCATTCCACTTAATTCATGGTTTCCAATCTGCATTCCAAACTTTAGGTTTCAACCACAGAAGATATATTGGAATTATCAGAGCAATCGGAGTTTGGGTATTTGGGGTATTAATTCCTATTGGCTTTGCAATGATGCCATTGTTTTTCTTCTTTAAATAATTCAGAATCTTTTAAGATGAGGCCTTAGGCTTTATCGATCAATATAAAATTAAGAGATATGTTAGATTCAAAAGTACCAGCGGGCCCATTAGCCCAAAAGTGGTCAAATCATAAATTTAATCTTAAGTTGGTTAACCCTGCTAACAAACGTAAATTTACCGTTATCGTTGTTGGTACAGGACTTGCTGGTGCATCTGCAGCAGCATCTTTAGCTGAGTTAGGATATAATGTAATTACCTTCTGTTACCAAGATTCACCTCGTCGTGCGCACTCAATTGCGGCGCAAGGTGGTATTAACGCGGCAAAGAGCTACCAAAATGATGGTGACTCTGTGTTCCGTTTATTCTACGATACAATTAAGGGTGGTGACTACCGTTCACGTGAGGCAAATGTTTACCGTTTGGCCGAAGTATCTGTAAACATCATCGACCAATGTGTTGCGCAAGGTGTTCCTTTTGCACGTGAATATGGTGGCTTATTGGACAACCGTTCCTTCGGTGGTGCTCAGGTAAGCCGTACGTTCTATGCGCGTGGTCAAACTGGACAACAATTGTTGTTAGGCGCGTATTCAGCATTGAACCGTCAAATCAAAAAAGGAAAAGTAAAATCATATACTCGTCATGAGATGTTGGATTTGGTCATGATCGACGGTCATGCCAAAGGTATCGTAACTCGTGACTTGGTATCAGGTAAAGTTGAAACACATGCAGCACATGCGGTATTGATGTGTACTGGTGGTTATGGTAACGTATTCTTCTTGTCTACAAATGCAATGGGATGTAACGTTACAGCAGCTTGGAGAGCACACAAACGTGGTGCTTACTTCGCTAACCCTTGTTACACTCAAATTCACCCAACTTGTATTCCTGTAACTGGAGATCACCAGTCTAAATTGACGTTGATGTCAGAGTCATTACGTAACGATGGCCGTGTATGGGTTCCTAAGACTCAAGAGATGGCTGAAAGATTACGTAAAGGTGAAATCAAAGCCAACGACATCAAAGAAGATGACAGAGATTACTTCCTGGAACGTAAATACCCTTCATTCGGTAACTTAGTACCTCGTGACGTAGCATCACGTAATGCAAAAGAAGCTGTTGATGATGGCCGTGGTGTTGGTAAAACTGGTTTCGCAGTATTCTTGGATTTCAAAGAAGCTATTGGTCGTCTAGGCGAAGATGCTGTACGTGCTAAATATGGCAACTTATTTGACATGTACTACCAAATCACTGACGAAAACCCTTACAAACAACCAATGCGCATCTACCCTGCTGTTCACTATACAATGGGTGGTGTATGGGTAGACTACAACTTGATGACTACAATCCCAGGTTTGTATGCTTTAGGTGAGTGTAACTTCTCTGACCACGGTGCAAACCGTTTAGGTGCTTCGGCATTGATGCAAGGTCTTGCTGATGGTTATTTCGTGATCCCTTACACTGTGGGTGATTACCTAGCTAAACTAGGTTCTTTCGCACCAGTAGATCACAGCCATCCTGCTTTCGAATCTACGCGTAAAGAGGTTGAAGAGAAAATCAATAAATTGTTATCCCTAAACGGTACACAAACTGTTGATGATATCCACAAAAAATTAGGTCTCATCATGTGGGAATACTGTGGAATGGCGCGTACTGCTGAAGGATTACAGAAAGCACAAGGTTTGATCCAAGAGTTGAAAAAAGAATTCTGGACTAACGTCAGAGTTCTTGGAGAGAACGAAGAATTAAATCTTTCTTTAGAAAAAGCTGGCCGTGTAGCTGACTTCTTGGAATTGGGTGAATTAATGGTTGTTGATGCATTGCAACGCGCTGAGTCTTGTGGTGGTCACTTCCGCCTGGAAAGCCAAACTGAAGAAGGTGAAGCAAAACGTAATGACGAGGAGTTCGCATATGTATCTGCTTGGGAATACAAAGGAGACAATGTACCTGAGGAATTACACAAGGAAGACTTGGTATTCGAAAACGTTCAGTTAACACAAAGAAGTTATAAATAAGAAGGAAAATTATCATGGCACAACATATGAATTTAACGCTGAAAGTTTGGCGTCAAAAAAATGATAAAGATAAAGGTCAATTTGTAACTTATCAGGCAAACGACATCGCTGATGATATGTCTTTCCTAGAGATGCTTGATATTGTGAATGAGGAATTGACACGTAAAGGTGAAGACCCTGTATATTTCGATCACGATTGTCGTGAAGGTATCTGTGGGATGTGTTCATTAGTAATCAATGGTCGCCCTCATGGTCCTAAAGAAGGTACTACAACATGTCAATTGCACATGCGTAGTTTCCACGATGGACAAACGATCGTAATCGAACCTTGGAGAGCTGCTGCATTCCCAGTCTTGAAAGACCTTGCTGTTGATCGTACTGCTTTTGACCGCATTCAACAAGCCGGTGGATATGTGAATATCAATACAGGTGGTGTCCCTGATGCCAATGTCATTCCTATTCCGAAACGTATCGCTGACGAAGCTTTCGAATCTGCTACTTGTATCGGTTGTGGTGCTTGTGTTGCAGCTTGTAAAAATGCTTCTGCAATGTTATTCGTATCTGCTAAAGTATCTCAATTTGCATTATTGCCGCAAGGTCAAACTGAGCGTTACGAACGTGCACAAGCAATGGTAGATCAAATGGATGCTGAAGGATTCGGTAACTGTACCAATACAGGTGCTTGTGAAGCTGAATGTCCAGTAGGTATTAAATTAACTAATATCGCGCGTTTGAACCGCGAGTACTTGACTGCGAAAATTTTCAAACAAGAAGAACCGCACGCTTAAGCATTTTAGAATAAAATAATATAAAAGTCCTTGCCCTGAGAAAGCAAGGACTTTTTTTTATATTTACAATAATGTAAATTGACGCACGTGAATTCTGGTATAAAAATTCGTTTACTTCTACTGATCTTAACACTATGCTTTATAGGAACAGCTATCACCATCAAAGAATCTGTTACAAATAAGGAAATACTCGACATTGATACCAAATCCCTCAATGATTATGTTGCCAAACAGGAGAAAAAAGTAGATCGTCTTTTTAAGGATTCATTGCTTCTCAAAACATTTAAGAATTATGATCAATATCCAATAGCTGTCTATCAAGCTTTTGAAAGATATAAAAATGATGAAAAGGTTTATTTATTCCTATTTAAGGATCATGAACCAAAAATGTGGAGCACACATTTATTTGTTCCCATCACTGATCAGGGCTTTTTAGAAAAGTCAAATTTTGTACAGGATGATAACCGCTCTTATGTCGTCCGTAAAAAAACAATCGGAAATATAAGCATACTTGCGTATATCCTTGTTAAGCCCTATACCAATAACAACAATCCATATTTAAACTCTTCTTTACGACGAAACTTCTTCGATACCCGGAACATTGATATTGCGTCCTATACAGATACGGTAGCAATTAAAAACATCTATAGTAACGAGGGGTCCTACCTCTTTTCGGTGAAGCTCAAAGATGGTGACCATGAAAATATCTATACCATTCTGCAGTTCTTTTGCTGGTTGCTGGCATGGATTGCACTGTTGATATTCTTCAATAGTCTCTGTCTACACATGGCCAAGACCAAAAGGGCTTGGTGGGCAATAGCACTACTTGCGGGTGTATTTGTTCTAGTCAAATTTGCGGATCTAAAATGGAATCTACTCTCCGAAAATGCGACGTTCGCTATATTTGATTCACGCAATTATGCCTACAATAGCTTCTTTCCTAATATTTGGTCCGTTTTATCAACCACAATATTGATTCTCTGGCTCATACTATTTATCTACTCTATCCGAAAGGAACTCAATTTCGATAAAATAAAAAGCATTCGGATCTTCAAACTACCCGTCGCGATTGCATTTATATTGAGCATTTATTTATCCTTTGCATTTTTATATGATATTGCTGGCACATTAATTACCCATTCAAATAATATCTATTTTGACTTTACCAAACTCGTTGATCTGCATTTCCTGAGCTGGGTAGATCTTGGCATTGTCGGTATGGGTATTCTAGCATTAAATATTTACATAGACTTAGTATTGTTTATTCTTAAAAAGTTAGAACTAAAGCCCACTCAACTATTAAATATTCAACTAGCCAGTGTCATCTTTGTCATTCTCATTATTTCGATCTACATTGAAAAGAACAGCTTGGTCAATCTACTTTTGGCGTTAATTATTCTGATCAAATCCTTTGGTGAGAAGTATTTCGACAGGCATGTATTGACCAACTATATTGCCGTTTTGATCCTTTGGGCTATCATAAGTGCTATTACTCATGCACGTTTCTACCAAGAACGGGATCTTATTGATATGAAGATATTGTTGAACAATCTGCAGTCAGAAGACGACCTAAACGCTGTTTCGCTATTCTCGGATATCGAGAGCGGTATCTCTAACGACAAGGAATTAAAACACCTCTTTAACATCAGTCTACCCTATACCAATACAGAGGAAATCAATAACTTCATCAAGAAGAAATACTTTAGTGGATATCTCACGAAATATGAATTTAAAGCATATTATTATGATCAGAATAATATGCCATTAAACCCAAATGGCCAAAACAGAATCAATGAATATCGGGAGAAAGTAATCAATAAGTCAATAAAGGTCACTCAAAATTTTTACCGCGCCAGTGCTGAACTTGGAACACATGAATACTTTTCGATCATTCCAGTGACGATCGATCAAAACAGGATCGTTAATGTGATCATCAATCTATCTAACAAGGATTTCAGCTACACAGTACCCTATCCTGAGATATTAACAGATATGCGCATCAACAATTCGCAATATTATAATAAAGGAGAGTATTCGATTGCCCTATATAAAGGCGGTTCGCTGGTTACACAGTTTGGAAAATATACATATGAAAATAACCTTCGTGGATTAAAGGGTGGACCCGGAGAATACATTGAAGTGCTTGATCGAGATTCATACCTGCATATGGCCTATATTGCCAATACCTTTTCGACTTATATCATTAGCAAACAAAAACCTTCTTTCTGGGACTATGTAGCCACAACCTCTTTCTTATTTTTGGTATTTTTCATGATTTTCGTGATTTTCCATTATGCGGCGGCATTTTATATCTTTCTCAAGAATACAAAACTTACGTTCCGTAACTTGAAATATCAGTTCTATAAAATCATAAACAAAATACAGTATTCCACACGTATCCAGACCTCGATTATTTCCTCGGTTATATTAGCTATTTTGATATCAGCCGTGATTTCATATATCAGTATCAATAAACAACTCTACAATAACAACAGGAATAGCAAAGAGCGTTTTATTATCGAACTGGGCAAGCGGTTGGAAAATATGTTAACCTCTACAGAGGAAATCCCTAATGAAGACCAGCTCACCAATATTTTAAAAACTTTATCCGAAACGATATCGAAGGATTTCAATTTGTACTCAAAATCGGGCAAATTATTATATAGTTCCCAGCCAAGAATCTATGATCTGGAGCTGTTCTCCATGTTCATCAATCCAGCCGCGCTCAAAAATCTCTCCCTGCTTAAAAAATCAGAAACAATTGAAGATGAACGTATCGGAACGTTCCAGTTCGAGACGAGTTATGCCACAATAAGGGACAAGGACTATAGCACGTTGGCCTATATTGGCATTCCGAATTTTTCCCTTCAAAAGGAAGAGAATATCAATAAGAACTTATTATTAAACACTATTGTTAATATTTATTCTTTAATTATCATAGGTTTCGGCTTTTATGCGACTTTCGTAGCCAATAGTGTGACCAATCCGCTCAGTATAATCAGTAAAAAAATATCCCAGTTACGATTGGGGCAGCCCAATGAACCTTTATTCTGGCAGCGAAATGACGAAATAGGAACATTGATCAAAGAGTACAACCTTATGATCATAAAGCTGGAAGACTATGCCAATAAAATAAAGGATACCGAGCGTGAATCGACCTGGCGGGAAATGGCACAACAGATTGCCCATGAGATCAAAAATCCGTTAACACCGATGAAATTAGGTATACAGCAGCTCAGAAGGTCCTATAAAGATGATGATCCTAAATTTCCTGATCGCTTCAATAAATTTTCAACTTCATTTATTGAACAAATAGATGCCTTAACACAAATTGCCTCAGAGTTTTCTCACTTTGCAAAATTTCCAACGACTGTGATGGAAAATATCAATATTGTGGAGAAAATAACGAAGTCGATATCGGTATACAATAATACGCCAAATGTCAACATCCGATTAATAAACAATGCTGATCAAAAAACATTGATTGTTAAAGCAGATGGAAACGAGTTATTAAGGACCTTCAATAATTTGATAAAAAACGCTATCGAAGGGGGATATGGGCGAAAAAACATGAAGATAGAGATCTCTATCGAACGATACTCTGACAAGTTCGTCAAAATAGATGTCAAGGATAATGGCTATGGTATCCCTGCAGCAATGAAAGATAAAATATTCCAGATCAACTTCACAACGAAGAGTTCAGGAAATGGTCTAGGCTTGGTGCTCGTCAAGAAAACAATCGAAGCAAGTAATGGACAGATCTATTTTGAGACAATGGAAGGTGAAGGTACGACATTCCATATTTTGCTTCCGTTACAACAAATTGAGTCTTAATTATAGTGGATGTTATGAACCCAATCCCATATATGAAACTTACCTCACATAGAATCCATCTATTTACTAGAATCAAGTTATTATCGGACAGTTGAGAAGTATAAACAGTTCCAATAGATTCTTTGTTAAGGGCTTTACACAAAGTCTACTGCTCCTATTGACCTTCCTAAAATAAAGGAAGAATAAGGGCAGCACCGCTACTAAAGAGGCTCTAATTACGAAATACGGCTGCAAAAAGTAAAAGTGAATCCGCGCAGTACTGAATATTTAAAGACCCTCGAGAGTATTACATGGAAAACTAAAGCAAAAAGGGCAGTCCAACTCTGAACGGCCCCTTCTTTATTCTTATAAGAATATATTGCTAACGCAATACAACGGTTGATCTACCCATGATCGCATTGTCTTCATAAAGTAATATCGTGTATGCTCCCTTGGTAAAACCATCCTCTGCAGCCCAATACACGATATAATCCTCGCCCTTATTCGTAAACAAAATATTATGTTTGAAGGTATACTGTAATTTTTCACCGTGTACAAAGAAGATATTGTCACCTTGGACGACAAGATTTCCCTGAGGATCGATTATTCGTATATAAATGTCACGTTCTCCACTTTTAGCCAGCGAGTTGTCTGCGATAGTGAAATTGATTTTCAATTTATCCACCCGCTTAGCGCGCTCTTCAACAGATTCCTTTCCATTTCTTTTGACCTCAAGGCCATTGATACTGATACTTGAAACCTTCAAAGCAGATGCTGTTGTCACCTTCTCCTTCAATTCAGAATTAGTCGTTGTCAAAGAAGTAATTTGCTTATTTTTCTCGACTACCGATTCATTTAAATTAGAATTCTGCTTTGATAAAATTTGATTTTCTTGAATCAATCGTTGAACATCTACACGATAGTTATCAACTTGTTTTTTTAACAGGTTAATTTTGCGTTGAGCGTCATCAATATCCTTAGGAGTAATACTCTTATTTTCAAGCTTTTTGCGGAGTTCTGCAATCTCAGTTCTAGAGTCTTCCTTTTGTACAGTCATTTCAGGAGTCAATTGAACGTTTTCAACATCAATCTTATCCAATTCGGCTTCTATCCGATCGATTTGTACCTGAAGGTTTTCTTTTTCCACTGTTAAGGCATAGACTTTTTCGCCGTTCGTCTTAAACTTAACATAAAAATATATATTCGTTGCTAGTAACGCCGCTATCGCAATGATGAAGAAATAAACTTTAGAAGAATCTTTCTTCTTCTCATCTTCCTTCTTACTCGAAACAACCTCTGAATTCATCATAATACATGCACTGTCATTTTCATCATATGAACTTATTGATTCATACCATTTAAATGTTTAAACAAAAATTATTCCAGTTTTATTTTTCCTCTATTATTTATGATTATTCAAAATAGTTCAAGGTCTCAAAACCGCCTTGTTTCAGATATTCTTCCTTTCTCATCAAGTGAAGATCCGATTGTACCATATCCGTTACCAACATTTGGAGATCATATTTAGGAATCCAACCCAGTTTGGTATTTGCTTTTGTTGGATCTCCAATGAGTAAGTCAACCTCTGTTGGTCGGTAATAAGCAGGATCCACTTTAACAACAGTTTGTCCAAACTTAATAAGCGATTTATCAATATTTAATTCCGCCAAACGCTCCTCGTCGACATCTATTATAACGCCTTTTTCCTGTTCGCCTTTTCCACTAAATTCTATTTCTATCCCCAATTCGGCAAAGGCCAAACGAACAAAGTCTCTAACAGTTGTCGTGACTCCGGTTGCAATTACAAAATCCTCAGGTTTTTCCTGTTGGAGGATTAACCACATTGCTTCAACATAATCTTTTGCATGTCCCCAATCACGTTGAGCGGAAAGATTTCCAAGGTAAAGTTTGTCCTGCAAACCTAACGCAATTTTTGCTACTGCTCGGGTAATTTTACGGGTCACAAATGTTTCCCCCCTGACAGGACTTTCGTGATTGAACAAAATTCCATTACAAGCATACATCTTGTAAGCTTCCCGATAGTTAACTGTAATCCAGTAACCATACATTTTGGCAACAGCATAAGGACTTCTTGGATAAAAAGGAGTCGTCTCACTTTGTGGCACCGCTTGCACAAGACCATATAATTCTGACGTTGACGCCTGATAAATGCGCGTCTTCTCAATCATCCCAAGTAATCTGACTGCTTCCAATATACGGAGCGTGCCGATACCGTCAGCATTTGCTGTATACTCAGGTGTATCAAAGCTTACTTTTACGTGGGATTGGGCTGCAAGATTATAAATTTCATCAGGCTGAGTCTCTTGAATAACACGGATCAAATTGGTTGAATCCGTCAAATCACCGAAATGCAATGTGAAATTTCTATTGTCAAGATGAGGATCTTGATAAAGGTGATCAATACGATCAGTATTGAACAGAGAACTACGGCGTTTTAGACCATGTACCTTATAACCTTTTTTCAATAGGAATTCTGCTAAATAGGCACCATCTTGACCTGTGATACCTGTTATCAATGCAGTTTTCGTGTTTTGTTCAGCCATATTTCTAGTTATATTAAGCATGTCCTAAGCTAATCCTTGGGGCTCATGCTATTTTTATCAGATCAATCTGTTTTTAAAGGTGATGAAGCGAGTTGAATAAATCATAATCGTTTCGGACTGTAAAAGTATTAAATTTTCAACAAAAAAAGCCATAGGAATTCCTATAGCTTCTCGTTATTCTTTTTTTCTCGTTTGACCTTAGTTTACACGCGAGAAATTAAACACTAAATATGCTTCACCATTGGCAACTGTCAACGGCATTTTCATGACTAATTTATTACCATCAGAATAAGATAGATCCAAACGGTAACCTGTCGTTACGTTTTTAGCTTTGTCTCCTGCATAGATCTTTTTAAATTGGAATTGTGGTTCACCTAAACCTTTTCCAGGATTATAGATAGACCAAAAAATCTCACGTGATGCACCTGGAGCACATAAAGTACCTTGCGCATTGAAAGTGATTGATCCCTTTCCATTTCCAATAAAGTTCCAATTACTACCGACAAAACACTCCGCCGGAGCTTCTTCAAAAACACTTTTAATAGTGAAAGTCGAAGGCAAATTTTCTCTATCGATTGAATTTAGTGTCCAAGTTCCTTTCACCGCAGATTTCCACTCTGAAGCGCTAGGTCCCGAAGCTGCACTTGTATTGGAAGAACCATTACCAGGATTTCCAGATGATGTACCTTGCTTTTGTGCACCACAAGAGAACAAGGTCACCGTAGCAAAAACAGTTGCTAATGATAAAACGAATCGATTCATATGTATAAATTTTAATTTCAAATTGTATTTTTGGGGTAAATTAATCCACAGATCATGAAGGTAACAGCCAAAAATCATACCATAAGCAAAATAATAGCAAAAACTCTTTTAAGGTTATTTATTATCCTCTTGGCATTCGCTGCCTATCCGCTGTTTTTAGGACAGGAAGCCAAAGCAAAATTAAGCCAAATAAGCCTCGCTTTCACAAATAAGGTTGCTTTCATTGCCCCTATTTTATTATTTTGCTTTATCGTCGGATTAATGATTGCTGTGCTTAAGCACAAATATAATAGAATTGACCTAAATTGGCTATTTTCTCTTGCGACTATATTCGGTATTTTATACCTGATATTATTGTATTCAAGAATTTACCCAACTATTGCCTAGGTTCAATTGCACAATTCGACAAAGTTCCTAACTTTGAATTTTCCAAAATCGCTATTATAATTGATTAAGATTGGAAAAATAAACTTCTATGGACAAAAAAAAAGGTTTAAAGATTCTAAAAAACGTATTAAAGATTGTCGTTACTGTAGGAGCCTTGTATTGGGTTTTCAGTAAAGTTTCACTCAAAGATCTCAAAGAAGCTGTAATTAATTCAAATCCCATCTATTTATTTTTAGCCTTATTAGCTTATAGTATATCGATATTTATATCCTCTTCGCGCTTACTGACCTTTTTAAGGGCTATTGGCTTAGATGTATCTGAAAAATACAATTTAAAACTCTATCAATTGGGGCTATTCTATAACCTGATTCTACCCGGTGGAGTAGGTGGAGATGGCTACAAGATCTTCTTCCTCCGGAAAAGGTTCAGTATTAAAGGCAGGAAATTATTTACGGCATTATTTCTAGATAGACTAAGTGGCTTATGGGCCTTATGCTTAATTATTGCGGCTTTAATTACCTATATGCCACAACTGGGCATACCAAATTACCTGACGATCATATTATTCATATTGGGTAGTATCCTTTACTATTTTATTGTCACAAAATTTTTCAAAGAGTACAAGGCTACCTTTTTAAAGGCACATTTAAAAGCAATAGGTGTACAGTCTATGCAAGTAATCGCTGCAATTTTGATTCTTTACGCGCTAGGGTTTAATGGAAAGTTTTCACCTTACTTATTTCTATTTCTAGCATCTTCATTAGTATCTATTATTCCTTTTTCTGTAGGCGGATTGGGTATGCGCGAACTTGTTATCATGTGGGGAGCAGGCATTTTTCACGTAGATTCACACAATGCTGTATTGATCACATTGTTATTTTATATTATCTCAGCGATGGTCGCTCTTTCAGGAATTTATTTTATCTTCAATCCCAAAGCAATCGGAGAGGATAAACTCCCTTCTGTAGAGGAAGTCGAGCAAAGTCAAAAATTAGAAGAATAAACATGGCGAATATTATTATCACAGGAGCAAGTAGCGGAGTTGGGTTTGAAGCGGCACTTGATTTGACCTCAAAAAAGGACAACAAGGTTATCGCATTGGCCCGATCAGCAGACAAATTGAGAAAACTTCATGAAATTGCAAGTCAGCTCAATCATGATGGAGGAGCACTCTTCCCCGCTCAATTTGATATCGTTTATGACGACTACGCAACATTGGTCCCTTTTATTCAATCGAAATTCGATACCGTTGATATCCTGATCAACAATGCTGGAGCATTAGTGAATAAACCTTTTATGGAAACTAGTGGACAGGATTTTGCAGAAATGCTCCAGACAAATGTGATAGGACATGTTAATATGATTCAGCATATCGTTCCATTCATGCATGAAGGTTCACATATTGTCAACATCAGTAGTATGGGTGGATTTCAAGGCTCGATGAAGTTTCCAGGTCTATCCGCCTATTCTACCAGTAAAGGTGCATTGGCAATTTTAACGGAATGTCTGGCTGAAGAATTTAAGGAAAGAGGAATCAAAGTCAACTGCCTGGCCCTAGGATCATCACAAACTGAAATGTTTGAAGCCGCTTTTCCAGGTATGGAGGCAGGTACATTAGCTTTTGAAATGGGCAGATATATTGCGGAGTTTGCGCAGAATGGGCACAAATACTTTAACGGCAAAATCCTACCTGTTGCCAATACAACACCATAACAAATAGTGACCAGATAGCAGTCTACGATTAGCATCAAAATATTCATATATGAAAGGGCTATATCAAAAGTCGATTTTGCAAATGACTCAAATAAAATTTTGAAACTTCATTAAATCAAAAAAAAACGACCAAATTCTTTAAGAATTTTGGTCGTTTTTTTTTTTGAGGTCTTCATAGCCACGAGCATCGAGATTCGATTACTTTGTTTTCAATTTAAGCCATTTGGTCAGATCATCCATCAATTGCTCATTGAAACTTTCCGGATTTTCAAAATATTCCTCAATTTTTCCTGTTTGCGCATTTTGAAACAGATGATTCAAATTTGGATAGTCTTTAATGGTAACATCTATCGTGTTCAAGTGCAGGCGTTGAAGTGCATATATATTCTCATTTGCAGGAACCTGAATATCCTTACCTCCAAAAGAAGCAAAAACAGGTACTTTTACTTGTTTCAGATAATATGCAGGATCAATACGTAGGAAAGTTTTGAACCATGGGATCAACATCGGGCTCAATTTAACTTTCATATCAGATGTTAATGCACTTCCATTGTTTTGACGGATAAGTTCTTTTTCCAATGATTCTGCCAAAACCTTTGGTGGCTCGTCCCTTAGCAGAATGTCATATAGCCTTCTGTTATTGAGCTTATTTGCCTCCAACGCAGGCTCAGATAGTCCAGCCACTTTCCCCAAAGCATAGCTTTGCAAGATCAATAAGGAGTCACCTTTGAGGACTGGTCCAGACAACAAAGCAATATAATCGACCTTATCGTTTTCAGCAGCAACTATTTCTGCTATCAGAGCACCTTCACTATGGCCAATGATACCAATTTTATCAGTTTTGACCATTTGCTGTTTGCTTAGAAAATCCACGGCCGCATTTGCATCCGATGCAAAATCAATTGTTGTCGCCAAGTTAACCTCACCTTTCGAACCGCCAATACCGCGGTCATCATAACGTAAAACAGCAAAGCCATTTTTGTTGAGATGATCCGCTAATACCTTAAATGGTCTATGGCCAAAAACTTCCGAATCTCTATTTTGCTGTCCACTCCCATTGACCAAAATGACAGCCGGAAAAGATCCTCCACCTTTTGGATAAGTCAGGGTACCTGCCAGAGAAGCATTGCCTTTTGCATTTTGAAAAGAAACGTCCTGTTCAATATAATCATATGGAGGAAAGACATCTTGCTTGCGTGAAAGCCCGCTTTGCTCGTTCTCACTACGCACCAATATCATCGCAGACTCGAAATTTCCCTGTTTCATGACACCCTTCATCACATCTTTATCCCGATCCAGATAGCCCGTATATGATAACCCAATTGCTTTGACATCCATTGAGATCGAATCCTTATGGGTTTTTATTGTATTAACTGGAAACTTCAATGAGGTCTGCATTGGGCTTTCAAAGGTCCCCACCCAATTCGCATCACTATCCTTCTTCAGGTTGAATACCAAAAGTAGTTTCTGTCCTGACACATTCACCTCCCCCTTCCACGAACCATCAAAGGTTTGCGCATCAGCACATGAAAAATGCAAAAAGATCAAAAATAAGTAGAGAATTTTCTTCATAGTTTTCTGTCCGTTAAAAATAAAACTGTATACCCAAATCAAGCATAAAATATAATGCCACAAACAAAATGCTTACCCAAATCTTTTTATTGTTAACAGCGATATTCATTCCTTTTACCAATAAATAGAACTGATAAAACAAGAGAAATAACACAAAGATCCCAAATAAACCAAATAGTACCATCTGCCCCTTGTCTATACTCGACAAGGTATGGTCACCATTTTTTAACGCTTGATCTATCTCACTGGTAAACTTGTCCTGATTGATTAACCTGCTCAAAAACAACACTAAATAAAGTGGAAATGGAGCAATCAAGATAACATTCAACACGTCGATAATTCTTGTCTTATTATTGGCAATACCCCCCGCAATATACAGTAGAATTAAAGGAGCCAAAACCATATAGGCATGGACTTTTAACACCGCAATAAAGGAAACGGTTACCTCAGGCTTATAGAAGTGCATAAAACCATTGAACTGCTGACCTGATAAATAAACAAGGTAACTGGATAACAAGAAACCGATGATACCCACGAGAAACAATGTCCGTTCTGAAAAATCCGCAAACGGATTTAAAAATAAATGTTTAATTTTCATCGGCAAGCGAATTTAATTTATGAATCAGATCATCCAGAATATTACGAACAGTTGGGTACGATTTACCCATCTGGTTAGCCATTTCTTTTAAACTACCTGAATACTTTAAGAAATTGAGGACAAACTCTTGCTCCTCGATTGTCAACTGCATCAGTAAGGGTAAAGTAAACTTACCAACAACTTCAGTGTCGCAGGAATCGCAGACCAGCTTGGAGACTTTCAACTTCGCATCACAACATGGACAATTTACAGGTATCTTTTTCATTTAACAATAATACTATTGATATTATTAAATTTAATATTAATAATGTTAAAATCAAATACAATATTATCAATATTTTTCAAAATCATTGCTTAATGATATATTTGTAAACAATAAAAAAAGCAAATGAAAAAGTTTTTAGGCTATATTCTATCTATTATATTTTGGTTCTGTTTTGGCTTATCCTTGATTATATTCCACCCCATCCAATGGCTATGCTTGAAATTCGGTGGCTATAATGCACACAAAAAAAGTGTTGACATCTTAAATGCATGCCTCGTTGCATCTTACTATACATTATTCAATAGGGTCACTTTTATCGACAACAAATCCATCCCATTAGGACAGCCCATTATATTTGTTGCCAATCATCAAAGTACCTTTGACATTCCACCGCTTATCTATTTTCTGCGAAGATTTCATGGAAAATTTATCTCAAAAATTGAGCTGGCCAGTGGTATACCAAGTATTTCGTTCAATCTAAAACATGGTGGCGCAGCCAATATCGATCGTAATGACGCCAAACAATCGATAGCTGAGATTCTCAAACTTGCCAACAATATGAATACAAAGAATTGGTCTGCTTTTATCTTTCCAGAAGGAACTCGATCAAAAACAGGTAAGATGAAAGCTTTTCATGTTGGTGGTATTGCAACATTATTAAAGAAAAACCCTAATGCATTGGTCGTCCCGATTGCAATCAAAGGATCATACGAAATGGTACAATATGGTATGTATCCGCTAACTCCTTTTCTGCATATGACATGGGAGGTGCTTGATCCACTGGATACAAAGGATAAAGATATTGAGGAAATTGTAAAACTAGCCGAAGAGACTATTAAGCAGAAAGTTGAAAAATAAAGTAGAATTATTTGACTTGTCTACCCTTCCAATCATACTTTCCAATATTCCCCAATATTCCAATATAAGCTAAATACAGAATATGGGCGAGACTCAATATAGGAAGATACCAAAGCAGATTAGTCCGTTTTGCAAAATTGGTTAAAGGCTGGATAAACACCAATTCGACTATCATTTTAAGTAGCAATGCGAAAAGGACCACCCAAGCAAGTGTTTTAATACCTGCAACTGAAAGAATGGCTCCGGCCAATAATAGCACATTAAACAGCCAAATAGCGATCCCTAAAGCAATAACTCCCTTATTTTTATACTTGGTACTCTTAGATGCCCAACGTCTTCGTTGGCTAATAAATGACCTAAGATCGGGCTTAGCATCTGTATACACGATCGCTTCCTCCGATTTACAGAAAGCAATTCGTTCAGGGTGCTTCTCCGCCACTTTATGCAAAAATAACTCGTCATCCCCAGAGGCTAGTTCGTCGATACCCTTAAAACCGCCCATTTGCTTGAATATATCTTTTCGGTAGGCCAAATTTGCACCATTACAGGTCGTAGGCTTTCTATTACCTATACCTGCAGCACCAAGACCTATGAGATACAGAAATTCCAAGGTCTGCAATCGCTCAAAAAAGCTCTTTTCCTCCGAGTATACGACTGGAGAAGACAATAAATAAGCATCTTCCTTTTCAAATGTTCCGATCACTGTCGCAAGCCAATTTGCCCCCATCCTACAGTCTGCATCCGTAGTAATGACAATCTCCCCCTTGCAACAGTCAATTGCCCTTGAAATCGCCAGCTTCTTATAGGAATTCATTCGACCATTCTCATTTAACTGAATCAATTTCACGCCTTGCTCGGCATATTCTTTTACAATGGTGGAAGTGTTGTCATCCGAATGATCATCAATAATAATAAGTTCAAGAAGTTCACTCGGAAAATTTTGGTTCAATATTGATTCTATCGTTCTCCGGATATTCAATTCTTCATTCCGTGCAGCGATAATAACTGATACAGTCTTGGTAGAAGGTAAGAGACCTGTGGGCGCTTGAATCGTGGCCCAGCCTTTACGCATCCACAACACTAAAATAGCATACACGCAGGCAAAACTGATCAATAAATAGCTAAGAATTTGTATCACCGAAAAAATTAATCTTAAAAACAAAAATAGAACCAAATATCGCAGGGAGAATCAAATTGACAAACCAAATACACGATACAATTGCCATCACCGCAATTTCTTGTGTTGTAATATAGCTATAAAGATTACTTGCCACAAAGCTACGTACACTAAAATCGAAAATATCCAATGTCGGCAAAGCTGCCTGAACAAAAAAGAGGATAAAGATCATCAAAACCATGGAGAGAAGTGGCAGCTCAGGTAAGGTCAGCTTCATCAAAATAATATACTGCGAAGTAAAAATAATAAACCTTGCCAGTGAGTTTACCAAAACGATGCTCAGCTCACGTGCGGAATAATGCTCCAGTACCTCAAAAAAAGGTTTGATTTTCGCCAAAAACTTAATTCGACCTACAAGCATATCCACCCATCTCACATTAAAATACAAGATGACGAATCCGGCGGCATAAATAATAGCGAGCAACCAGACACCAAATTGAACGGATAAAGGCGTGGATAAAAACTTACAGATAAACCAAGCTATGCTCAATGAGCCTGCAACACTTGTCAATACCAATTGAGCAAACAACCCTACCCCCATCGCAACAGCACCTTTAGCCCTATTCTGCGGTTTCAGGAACAACACCCGCCCCCCATATTCGCCAATTCTATTCGGGGTAAAAATCGCCCATGTAAGTCCACAAAAAACAGATTGAAATGCCTTCCAGAAGGATATATGCTCCAGTTTGGATGCAAGATAGCGCCATTTAACAACCTCCAGAAGCCAGTTTACAAGCATTAAAACAACAATCAAGATCAATGTCAAGACAACAGAATGTTGCTCTAATCCTGTGATTAGTGTCTTAAACTTATCGATATTGCTCTTATCAGATACCTTGGTAATAATGTACCATGTTGCAAGTGCAAAAACCAGTATCTTCAATAAAAAACTGATGTATTTTTTTTGTCTCCCAGTCAACTTTTGATAATTAGAGAGCAATGTTACTAAATTTTAGCCAAATGATTAAGTTTTGTGTACAGCAATCCACTTATAAAAAGCAAAATTTGTAATATTGTACATGCAGAAGGAAAAGGCGAAAGAAAGAATCATTTTAGGGATCGATCCCGGGACAGTAGTGCTTGGATACGGAATTATTAAAGAAGTTGGTAATACAATCTCCCTTATTTCAATGGGTGTCATCAAAATGGGGCATCTCGACGATCATGCCCTAAAATTACAGCGCATCTTCAAAAAGACCTCTGCATTAATGCAAGAATATAATCCAGACTGTGTTGCGCTGGAATCACCTTTCTATGGCAAAAACATTCAAGTGATGCTCAAACTAGGTCGGGCACAGGGTGTTGCTATGGCAGCAGCACTGGCACAGGATATTCCCATCTTTGAATATTCACCCAGAAAAATAAAGCAATCAGTTACGGGGAATGGAAATGCCACGAAAGAACAGGTTTCTGCCATGCTCAAAAATCTCTTAAAATTCGAAGAGACACCTCAATTTCTAGATGCAACAGATGGGCTGGCAATTGCGGTTTGTCATTCATTTCAAAAAAATAGTACCTCAGGCAGCGGCAAATCTTATTCAGGTTGGTCCTCTTTTATCAAAGACAACAAAGACCGAATCAAATAACTACATCTGTACCTGTCGAATCACATTCTTCACGTTTAACTCGACGATATCAGTCATTGTCTTGCACTTCAAATAAGAATTATTTTGGTAAAACTCTGCGTAGCCTTCGCGCAGTTGTTTAATATTTTCCGGTGTTGAAAGGATCTGAGTTTGCGAAGCGTCGCGAAGATCAGCGATCCGGTGCCGCTCACTTCGTACCCTATGTACAATCGAGGACCGCTCTTCCTGTTGATATTGCAATACCGTTTTTTCAGTTAGATGTTCCATCGCAAGCTTGACATATGGATAGTTCTCTTTAAAAAATTGCGGCATATATACCTTGGGATTTCCCTCATAAAATTGTTGATCAAAATCAATTGCTCTGATCCTAAACTGAAAGTCATCAAAATCAGGTGTAATCTGCATAACAAAATTATAGGCGCGCATATCTCCCAGCAGCGTGATAATACAACGTTCATTAAACTTGACGAATTCCTTAGAAATACGTGTCAAATTGTAATCTGGTGTAAACATCCTGGTTTGCGAAAAAATATCACCCGGGATGCCAACGATATGTTCTTCAACAAGTGTATCCTGATCCACCATATAATTGACCTGATTTGGAGATAGTATTTCCTCTAGTTCCAACCCGTAGATCCGTGATGCATCCGCCTGTTTGATATAAAAATAATCATAAACGTCATTCAATCGGTTTACGATACGAATCCGAAATGGTCTTGTATTACCAAAACCACAGTACTCAACACGGTCTATATATTTGTGCTGTACAATACGTGTGTTACCGGAAGCTTTAAGCTTTGCATAGATGACCTTTAGCCCGTCATATAGTTGGTCAATCAGATATTGAGGATACAGTGGTGTTTCCCAGAATGTATCATTACCAAATTTGTCCATGACCGGTACGGTCTCTGTAAAATTCAATAGATCCTTATAACCAATGGGCAGCTTTTCATCCCGTTGATATAGCTTAAGATATTTATGTAGCCCTTCCCCTACTTCAAAGATCGGCTTCTTCCTCGAAATCTTTACATCTTGAACTTCTTCCATCTGTATTCTAGTCTTGAGATATTAGATAAGCGTATGGAGACTTTGGTTTAACATATCTGCTGCTTACTTACTTGTCTTTTGTTTTTGATCTTTATCCTACATCTTTATCATCTTCCTGACTTTAATAACAAGATAACGAAACAATCCGATAACCTTACAATAAAATCACCTCTAAAACAATTATAAGCACTTTCAATCAAAAACATATAACATTATCAATATCAATAAGTATTTTTTATTAAATTTACATCTATAAACCGAAAATTCTTAGTAATTTTGAAATAAATTTAATTATTTTAGCTATTGGTCAGATTTTGATGTATGACCAATGAATGAAACACAAAACCCATTGTTAATGGAAAATCAATATGCAAACTATGATCTAGACAATTTGGATATCCAAATCCTGTCTATTCTAATGAATGATGCTTCTATTCCTTATACAGAAATAGCGAAAAAGCTAATCGTATCAGGTGGTACCATCCACGTTAGAATGAAGAAGATGGAAGAATTAGGTATCATCAGAGGTTCAAATCTTATTATCAATCCTCAAAAAGTTGGATTTGACATCACTGCCTTTCTCGGTATCTATCTAGAAAAAGGTTCACAATATGCAGATGCGGTAGATAAGTTGAAAGAAATCAAAGAAGTGGTTGAGCTACATTATTGTACCGGCCAATACAGTATTTTTGCAAAAATTATCTGTAGGGACACTGTCCACCTCAGAAAAGTATTAAACGAAGATATCCAATCGGTACCTGGGATCCAGCGTACGGAAACGATTATCTCCCTTGAAGAAAGTATTAAGCGTCAGATCAGCTTAGTCTAGTATAAAAAAAGCTTCCAACAGTTGGAAGCTTTTTTTATACTATCTTTTGTAGCATCGCTATATACAAATCAATTCCTTCCCTAATTTCATCAATATAGATAAATTCATCCGCCATATGCGATCTTGCACTGTCTCCAGGCCCCAACTTTAAAGAAGGCACTGGAATAAGCGCTTGATCACTCATCGTCGGAGATCCATATAGTTTCCGTCCAAGTGTTATTCCCGCTTGGACAATTGGGTGTTCTTCCGGAATAGAAGAAGATTTCAAACGAGTAGAACGAGCCGAAACTTCTGAAGATACATGGGATTTGATTATCGCTAAGGTTTCTTCATTGGTATAAGCATCAGTTGTCCTTACATCGACAACAAAACTACAGTTGGCCGGCACAACATTGTGTTGCGACCCCGCTTGAATCATCGTCACTGACATTTTGATCGGCCCCAAGGTCACTGATGTCTTTTCAAAAGCATAATCCTTAAACCATTGAATATCCTTAATTGCTTTATAAATAGCATTATCACCTTCGTTACGAGCGGCGTGGCCTGCTATCCCCATTGCATTACAGTCCAATACCATCAGCCCTTTTTCTGCTACGGCAAGATCCATCAATGTTGGTTCGCCAACGATTGCAAAATCAATCGTTCCAATATCTTCCAAGACAGATTCAATACCATTTCTGCCTGAGATTTCCTCTTCGGCACTCGCTGCCAGACAAAAATTATATTTTAAACCCTTCTCTTCGTAAAAATACAGGAAAGTGGCAATCAGTGACACCAAACATCCTCCTGCGTCATTACTACCCAAGCCATAGAGCTTCCCCTCCTCTTCCGTAGGAGCCAATGGATCACGGGTATAACCTGGGTTAGCCTTCACCGTGTCATGGTGTGAATTAAGCAGGATCGTTGGTTTATTTGATTCGTAATGTACATTGTATACCCAAACGTTGTTTCCTTTCCTGAAGGTCTCAATATTCCTTTCTTTGAAGAAGGCTTCAATCAGGTCAGCTGTCACCATTTCTTCACGGCTTAGGGAAGATACAGTGATCAGTTTTTTCAATAAAGCTAGACTATTCTGAAATAAGCTATCTTTATCCTTCATGGTACAGTCCTCCTGCTTTATCCGCAGACAATTTTATTCCCTTGATAAATGCAGAACTAAAACCATTATGTTCCATCTCATTCAATCCGGCAATAGTACATCCTTTCGGCGAAGTAACTTTATCAATCTCACCTTCTGGATGAGCATTCGTATGTAACAATAAATCGGCAGCGCCTTTAGCTGTTTGAACGGCCATTTTCAAGGCATCATGTGCATGGAAACCTATTTCGACTCCACCTTGTGACGCGGCTCGGATAGCACGTAGGAAAAAGGCAATTCCACAGGCACATAAGGCAGTTGCCGAAGTCATTAGATCTTCATTAATCACAACAACAGATCCAACGGTCTCAAACATCTTCTCTACCTCAGCAAGACTATCATCCGAAGCATTATCGCTAGCAATACAAGTCATCGATTGAGCAATCGCGATTGCCGTATTCGGCATAGCACGTATTACAGTTGCATCCTCACCCAACACCGCTTTTAGGTCAGCACATGAAACACCAGATACTATGGATACAAAAATCTGGTTTTTCTTATCTATCTCGGGAGCAACCTCAACCAATACCTTTTTTAACTGCTGTGGTAATATGGCGAAGACAATAATATCAGCGCTTTTAACAGCAGCTTTATTATCATTACTAACCGAGAATCCCTGGCTTGCCTCTTCAGCCAAAGCATTCAGATTTCTCCGGGTCAATGTAATATCAGCAGCATTGGCAAATTCACTTTTTACAAGCCCTTTTGCCAAGGATAGACCGATATTGCCACTTCCGATAATAGTGACCTTTTTCATAGTTGGGTTTAGATTAGATTACATGATTACTTTAATGTCAAGCAGGTACCAAACTGCCCTTGTTGGAACAAGTGCAAATTATTTGCATGACCAATATATACCTCTTGAACACCTTTATTTATTGCATTAAATGCATTTTGTAGTTTCGGAATCATACCATCATTGACAATTCCCGATTCTTTGAGATATTCAAATTCTTCGGATTTAATCGTTGGTATAACCGAATTTTCATCTGTCACATCGCGTAATACACCATTCTTCTCGAAACAATACACCAATGATGTTTCATATAAAGACGCCAGAGAGACAGCTAACGATGAGGCAATGGTATCTGCATTGGTGTTAAGCAGCTGTCCTAAACCATTATGAGTGATGGCAGAGAACACAGGAATAAAACCTGCTTCCAGGAATTTTTTTATCGCCAGTGTATTCACAGAATCATGCAATAAATCTCCTACAAAACCATAGTCAATATCCTTGACAGGGCGTTTTATAGCCTTTATCACATCGCCATCAGCACCTGTTAAACCTACAGCATCACATTTTAATTTTTGTAATTTGGCAACGATGGTTTTATTTGTTAATCCAGCATATACCATCGTGACTATACGAAGCATATCTTCGTCCGTCACTCTACGGCCTTCAACCATTTGAGCTTGTACACCAAGCTCGCTTGCCAAACGTGTTGCAATTTTACCACCGCCATGCACTAGGATCTTCTTCCCAGACAATGCAGAAAATTTCTCTAAAAAAGAATCCAACAGACTCTCATCATCGATAATATTTCCGCCAATTTTTATAATATTTAATACACTATTAGCCATTACGCAACTTTTCCCAAATAAAAATAGTTTCTCAATAATCAAAAGATCGGTCTTAGACTAGATCTTCCAGCATTCGTTTTAAAACAACCTGAGCTGCCCAGACACGATTACTTGCCTCTTTAATAACCAACGAGTTCGGTCCATCCAAGATTTCAGATGACAACTCCAGATCCCGTCTTACAGGCAAACAATGCATGACCTTCGCATCATTTGTCAAAGACAGTTTTTCATTGTCCATCATCCAATCCTCATCTACTGTATATACCTCACCATATTCCTGATAGGATGACCAGTTTTTCACATAAACAAAATCAGCGTCTTTCAGGCTTTCATTTAAATTCGTTGAAATCGTAGCTCCATTCGTAAAATCCTTGCTCAGTTCATACCCCATAGGTTGTGCAATCGTAAACTCTACAAGCCCCTCTTCCTGTGCCTTACACATCCACTCTGCAAAAGAATTCGGCACAGCTTGTGGTAAAGCTTTCACATGCGGAGCCCAAGCCAATACAACCTTTGGTTTCGCCGTATTCTTATGCTCGGTAATGGTAATGATATCCGTCAAACTCTGTAATGGATGACGTGTGGCACTTTCCAAAGAAACAACAGGGACACCACAATATTTAATAAATTTATTGAATAGATCCTCGCTGTAGTCCTCTTCTCGGTCCTTTAGCTTCGGAAAAGATCGTAATCCGAGTATATCGCAATATTCGCCCATGACCGCTGCTGCTTCGCGGATATGCTCAACAGTACTGCCATTCATCACGACACCATCCTGTGTTTCTAATGCCCAACCATCCTTGTCCATGTTCATGACCATCACATTCATCCCCAAGTTCATTGCTGCTTTTTGGGTACTCAGACGAGTACGCAAGCTAGGGTTCAAAAACACAAGACCCAAGGTCTTATGTTTACCAAGATCTTGATTATCATAAGGTGCCGCTTTTAGAGCTAACGCCTCATGGACAACGTCTGCTACACTAGATACGTCTTTTACAGAGAAAAACTTTTTCATCTATATAAATCATTTATGGGGGTATTTTCTATGGCACAACCCACTGTGCTACCCGCTTTGTTTATTTATGCTGATGGAACAATTCAAATTGACCTTTCGTGATATCGCGAGGCCCATCATGATTATTTCATCTATTATCTTTTAAGCGACTACAACCGCTTTTATATGTTCTTTTAATGCCAACAAAAATTGATCAGCATGTTCTTTGGTAATATTCAATGCTGGAAGTAATCGAATAACATTCGGTTTAGCCTCCCCGGTAAAAATACGATTCTTTAACAAAAGATCTTTCTTTACATGTGCCAAAGATGCTGGAAGTTCAATGCCGATCATTAATCCTCTACCCCTCACTTCTACAATCTCTTCTATTTTCTTTAGTTCGTCAATGAGATACTGTCCTACAGCCTTCGCATTCTCCATCAACCGATCTTGTTGGATGACCTCCAAAACAGCCAAAGCTGCTGCACAGGCCAGATGGTTGCCGCCAAAGGTTGTCCCCAAACTACCGTGGGAAGCTTTAAACTTAGGAGAGATACTGATTGCACCGATAGGAAAACCATTTCCCATTCCCTTCGCCATCGTGTAAATATCCGCATCTACTCCAGAATAATCCTGTGCATAGAAAGAGCCTGTCCGACCATAGCCACATTGCACCTCATCAGCAATAAATACTGCATTATATTGGTCACAAAGTGAGCGGATCAATTGAAGAAAAGCAACGGATGCTTCCCTAATTCCACCGACACCTTGAATACTTTCGATAATAACAGAAGATATTTCCCCACCGTAAGCTGAAAATGCTTCTTTTAGTGCATCCTCATCATTGAAAGGAAGAAAAACAACGTTCTCTGTTTCGTTAATAGGCGCAACAATACTAGGGTTGTCCGTAGCAGCTACCGACAACGACGTTCTACCGTGGAAAGATTTAGAGAATGCAATCACCTTTTTTCTTTTATTGTAAAAGGAAGCAAGCTTCAATGCGTTTTCATTCGCTTCAGCGCCAGAATTACAGAGGAATAAGTCGTAATCAACCTTACCAGATACTTCGCCAAGCAATCGCGCAAGTTCACGCTGAATTGGAATTTCAACAGAATTGGAATAGAATCCGATACGATTCAACTGTTCCGTAATACGTTGCACATAGCGTGGATGCGTGTGTCCGATCGATATCACGGCATGACCACCATACAAGTCCAAATAAGCATTTCCTTCGGCATCCCACACCGTAGATCCATTAGCTTTAACTATGTTAATGGGATTAATGGGATAAACATCAAATGGTTTCATCTTAATGAATTATAGATTGATAAACGAAATAGCTTGTAATAGAAAAAGCTATCAGATTTTAGCATTACAAATATATCAGTTATAACGGTAGGAATGGTTATAAAATAAAAAAAGTCCCCTTAAAAAGAGGACTTTTTCTATGATAACGGGAACAATATTATTCTCCGTCAACTTTTTCTTCACCTTCTACTTCAGCTTTTACTTCCGCAGGAGCGTCGGTTTCAGCAGGAGCAGCAGCTTTTTTAGCACCACCACGACGACGAGTAGCTTTTTTATCAGCAGCAGCAGCTTTTTTACCGTAGATTTCGTTGTAATCAACTAGCTCGATGAAAGCCATTTCTGCGTTATCACCTAAACGGTTTTCCATTTTGATGATACGAGTGTAACCACCTGGACGGTTAGCTACTTTTTCAGAAATTTCGCGGAACAAGATAGAAACTGCGTCTTTATCTTTCAAATAAGCGAATACTGTACGACGAGAGTGTGTTGTGTCGTTTTTAGATTTAGTAATCAAAGGCTCAACATATGTACGCAATGCTTTAGCTTTAGCCAAAGTAGTTGTAATACGTTTGTGTAGGATTAATGATGTTGCCATGTTAGCCAACATTGCTTTTCTATGGCTATCCGTACGGCCTAAGTGATTTACTTTTTTTCCGTGTCTCATTTTGATTTTATTATACTATATATACCGTTCTTGTTTTACCCAAATTGCTAAAATTTTCAGAGGCGGATGCCCATCTTTTTCAGCAATCAGCTTCAAGAGGAATTACATATAGTGGTCGCTTAATAAATTATTATTCTTCGTCTAATTTATATTTTGCTAAGTTCATTCCGAATGATAAACCCTTAGATTTAACCAATTCTTGGATTTCGCTTAACGATTTTTTACCGAAGTTTCTGAATTTCAACATGTCAGCTACGTCGTAAGTTACCAACTCAGCTAATGTGCGAATATCAGCAGCTTTCAAACAATTCAATGCACGCACTGAAAGGTCAAGGTCTACTAATTCTGTTTTCAAAATCTTACGCATATGCAAGATTTCTTCATCTACTACTTTAGTTTCTTCCTTCGTTTGAGACTCAAGAAGCATATTCTCATCAGAGAATAAGATAAAGTGTTGAATTAAGATCTTAGCAGCCTCTTTTAAAGCTTCTTCGGGGTGAATTGAGCCATCTGTAGAGATATCTAACAACAATTTCTCATAGTCAGTTTTTTGTTCTACACGGTAATTCTCAATGGTATATTTAACATTCTTGATCGGAGTAAAGATCGAATCGATAGCGATAACACCTACTGGAGCATCAGTCACTTTATTCTCATCTGCATTTACATATCCACGACCTTTAGCAATACTCAATTCCAATTCAATTGTCACTGCGTTATCCATATTACAGATTACTAAGTCTGGATTTAAGACAGTAAAGTTATTAGAGAATTTTGTGATATCACCAGCTAAGAATTGTTCTTGACCATTGATTACTACAAATACCTTTTCGTTGTCGCCAATCTCACCTGTTTTTTTGAAACGGATTTGTTTCAAGTTCAAGATAATTTCAGTTACGTCTTCAACAACACCTTTGATCGTTGAAAATTCGTGCGAAACGCCAGAAAACCTTATCGACGTAATTGCATATCCTTCTAACGAGGACAATAGAATACGGCGCAAAGCATTACCAATGGTTACACCAAAACCAGGCTCCAATGGACGAAATTCAAACGTACCATCAAAATCCGTAGATTTTTGCATGATAACTTTATCCGGTCTTTGAAATGCTAAAATTGCCATTTATTTTCTTTTAATGTTTTATTTGTAATAATAATTGTAATACAATAGAAAGATGCATACCCCAAAAATGGACTATGCATACTTCTATTTTATTTATTATTTAGAGTATAACTCAACGATTAAGTTCTCTTTAATGTTTTCAGGAATATCAGATCTTTCTGGATAGCTTAAGAAAGTACCTGTCAATTCTTTCGCATTCCACTCTAACCAAGAAAATTTGTTTACAGTACGACCTGCAACTGAATTTGTGATGGCTTCAAGAGTTTGAGAACGTTCACGAACTGCTACAACGTCACCTGGACGCAAGCTATATGATGGAATGTTAACAACACTTCCGTTAACAGTAATGTGTTTGTGAGATACCAACTGACGAGCAGCGGCACGAGAAGTAGCAATACCTAAACGGTAAACTACATTGTCCAAGCGAGCTTCTAGTAATTTCAAGAAGATCTCACCTGTAATACCTTGTTTAGAGGCAGCTTTAACAAATAAATTTGCAAACTGACGCTCCAATACACCGTAAGTGTATTTTGCTTTTTGTTTTTCTAACAACTGAATAGCGTATTCAGATTGTTTACCTCTGCGTTTAGAAGCTCCGTGTTGTCCAGGAGGGTAATTTTTCTTTTCTAACGCTTTATCTGGGCCGAAGATCGGCTCTCTAAATTTACGGGCAATTTTGGACTTAGGTCCTGTATATCTAGCCATTTTTTTTTACAATTAAAGTATCTATCAGCCTATAGCCAATGAATCTTATCTTTAAATTAATTAAACTCTTCTGCGTTTTGGAGGACGACAACCGTTGTGAGGAAGTGGAGTGATATCTTTGATAGTAGTCACATCGATTCCTACAGTTTGTAATGTTCTGATTGCAGATTCACGACCTGCACCAGGTCCTTTAACAAACACTTCAACTTTGCGTAAACCCAAATCATGAGCAACTTTTCCACAATCTTGTGCAGCTTGACCAGCAGCATATGGAGTGTTCTTTTTAGAACCACGGAAACCCATTTTACCAGCACTAGACCAAGAAATAGTTTGTCCTTGATTGTTAGTCAAAGTTACAATGATATTGTTAAACGTTGCGTTAATGTGAGCCTGACCTACAGGTTCAATAACAACGATACGCTTTTTTGCAGCTTTTTTAGTTTTAGCCATTTCTTATTTATTATTTAGTAGCTTTTTTCTTGTTTGCAACTGTCTTACGTTTACCTTTACGAGTACGTGAGTTGTTTTTAGTACGTTGACCACGAACTGGTAAGTGTTTACGGTGACGCAATCCACGGTAACAACCGATATCCATTAAACGTTTGATGTTTAATTGAACTTCTGAACGCAATGCACCTTCTACTTTCAATTCATCGTTGATGATGCTACGAATTGCTGCCAATTGTTCATCATTCCACTCTTGTACCTTCACATCTTCGCTGATACCAGCTTTTTCCAAGATATATTCAGCTCTTGTACGACCGATACCAAAAATATAGGTAAGGCCGATCACACCTCTTTTGTTTTTAGGTAAATCAATACCTGCTATCCTTGCCATATAATATTAAGCTATTATTTTTTTAATGAATTAACCCTGACGTTGTTTAAACTTAGGGTTCTTTTTGTTGATTACAAAAACTTTACCTTTACGACGGATGATCTTACAGTCCGCGCTACGTTTTTTTATTGATGCTCTTACTTTCATGATATTTATTTTTTCAAAAGCTTGTGCTAATTAAAAGGCTTACGACTATTTATAGCGGTAAGTGATCCTTCCCTTAGTCAAATCATACGGAGACATTTCCAATTTAACTTTATCCCCAGGTAAAATTTTGATATAGTGCATACGCATTTTACCAGAAATATGGGCAATGATTTCATGTCCATTTTCCAATTCTACCCTAAACATAGCATTAGAAAGTGCCTCTCTAATTATACCGTCTTGTTCTATTGAGGCTTGTTTAGCCATATATTCTCGATTAAATTTAATTTAAAAGCCTGCGAACAGGAGTGCAAAGATAAATAAAAATAATTGAAAACCAACTACTTTTTGTTCAAAACTTTCTCTACATGTTCGAATGTCAGCAACACATCTGGTTCACCTTTTCGGATTGCAACCATCTGTTCGAAGTGCGCCGATAACTTCCCATCTACTGTACTTACAGTCCAACCATCATCCCAAAAACGAACACCTGCGCGCCCCGCATTGATCATCGGCTCGATACAAATAACCAAACCTTCTTCCAATTTTGGACCCGCGCCACGTTTTCCGTAATTCGGAACTTCTGGCTTTTCATGTAAATGATACCCAACTCCATGTCCGACCAATTCGCGTACAATTCCGAAACCGAACTTGCTCACGTACTCTTGAACTGCAGAGGAAATATCCCCAACACGTTTACCGGCCACAGCCTGTTCAACACCTTTGTACAATGATTCCTTTGTTACATCCAACAACAATTGCGCTTCCTCAGAAATTTCACCAACACCAAAAGTGTAGGCTGAATCACTGATAAAACCGTTCAAATTAACACCCCCATCGACCGAAACAAGATCACCATCTTTAATTTCATAATCGCTCGGAAAACCGTGTACAATCTGATCGTTGACAGAGATACACAAAGAGTATGGAAATCCGTGATAATTTAAGAACGCAGGCGTTCCGCCGTTATCATGAATATACTCATAAGCTAATTTATCAAGAGATATAGTTTTTACCCCAGGTTTAATCACTTTTGCGATTTCACCAAGCAATTGCGAAAGCACATCTGCTGACTTCCGCAATTGCTCTATATCATCTGCTGACTTATAAAATACTTTAGACATCTAAAGAAATTAAATTGCCGAATGATCCATTCCCTCAACAGACGCGGCCGAACGACCTTTAATACGACCTGTTTTCATCAATCCATCATAATGACGCATCAATAAATGAGATTCGATCTGTTGCAAAGTATCCAACACCACACCTACTAAAATCAATAATGACGTACCTCCATAGAAGTGTGCAAATTGATTATTAATACCAAACAAACTTGCAATAGCAGGTAGAATAGCAATGATCGCTAAGAAAATTGCACCTGGGAATGTAATATTTGATATTACGCGGTCTATAAAATTACTAGTTTCCAATCCCGGTTTAATACCTGGAACAAAACCTCCGTTTTTCTTCATGTCATCTGACATTTGTTGTGGGTTGACCATGATCGCTGTATAGAAGAACGTAAATGCGATAATTAACACCGCAAAAGTCACGTTGTACGCTACAGAAGTATAGTTACTCAACGAAGTCAAAAATTCCGACTGAAGATTTGGGAAGAACTGTCCTAAACTCATCGGCACAAACATAATTGCCTGTGCAAAAATGATCGGCATTACACCTGCAGCATTTACCTTTAACGGTATATACTGACGTACTCCACCGACTTGCTTGTTTCCGACAATTTTCTTCGCGTATTGTACAGGGATCTTACGAACACCTTGTACGATCAAGATCGTAAAGATCACAACGAAGAACAAAGCCACAAATTCAAGCAACAATGGAATTGGACCACCACCACCTTTCGCCATTCTAGAAACCCATTCCGCAGTGATACCACTTGGCAATTGAGCGATAATACCAGTCATGATGATCAAAGAAATACCATTACCGATACCTTTATCAGTAATTTTTTCCCCTAACCACATCACAAATAAAGTACCGCCTGTCAAAACTATGGCAGTCAGAATCGTGAACAATGGGTCAGCGATTGTCTTAGCACTTGGCTCGATCTGAGTACGTACATAAGCAAAAGCCTGAAGCAAAGTAATCCCTAATGTTAAATAGCGAGTAATTTGATTCATTTTTTGACGACCACTTTCCCCTTCTTTCTGCATCTTTTGGAAGTAAGGAACCGCGATGCCCAACAATTGAACAACAATGGATGCCGAGATATATGGCATTACCCCTAACGCAAAGATAGCCGAACGAGAGAACGAGCCCCCCGCAAACATATCCAATAGGCCCAATAAACCCTCTTTTTGACCAGAAGCCAAAGCATGAGGATTTACACCTGGTAATACCACGTGACATCCAATACGGTAAATCAAAAGAAAAAGTAAGGTATTTAGAATACGCGTACGTAAATCATCGATTTTCCAAATATTGGTTAAGGTTGTGATTAGTTTCTTCATTTATTAAATTTTAACGATAGAACCGCCTGCAGCTTCGATAGCTTTTTGAGCAGAAGCAGTAAACGCGTGCGCTGTTACTTCAACTTTAGCTTTCAATTCACCGCGACCCAAGATTTTTACCTTGTCATTTTTAGACACTAATCCATGAGCTTTCAATGCATCGAAATCTACAGCTGTCAAATTGAATTTCTCGATCAACGCTTGTAAAGTATCCAAGTTGACACCATTGTACTCAACGCGGTTGATGTTTTTGAAACCAAATTTAGGTACACGACGTTGCAAAGGCATTTGACCACCTTCGAAACCGATTTTCGTAGAGTGACCTGAACGAGAACCAGCACCTTTGTGACCACGTGTAGAAGTACCACCACGACCAGAACCAGTACCACGACCGATACGTTTGCTACCTTTTACTGCACCTTTTGCAGGTTTTAAATTACTTAAGTTCATTTTTAAACTAAATTGTGCTAGCCCTTCGCTCTCACTAAACAGGTACTAGCGATTAAAAAATAATTATTATTAATAACAAGTAATGGAAAGAGCCCAAAGACCCTTTCCATATGCTAATATTAAATAGTTTCGATAGCTACTAAATGGTTTACTTTACGTACCATTCCAATGATTGATGGAGTAGCTTCAACTTCTACTGAGTGGTTGATTCTTTTCAAACCTAATGCCTCAATAGTTTTCTTTTGGCGCTCGCTTCTGTCGATAACGCTCTTTATCTGGGTGATTTTGATTTTTGCCATGATAATTAACCGTTAAATACTTTATTCAAATCGACACCGCGGTGTTGTGCCACTGTATATGCATCACGCATGTTTGCTAAAGCAGTTACAGTTGCTTTTACCACGTTGTGTGGGTTAGAAGAACCTAATGATTTAGCCAATACGTCTTTGATACCAGCAGACTCCAATACTGCACGCATTGCACCACCTGCCAAAACTCCTGTACCACCTACAGCTGGTTTAATCAAAACTGAACCACCAGAATATTTACCATATTGTGCGTGAGGAACAGTACCTTTGATTACAGGAACTTTCACTAAATTTTTCTTTGCGTCGTCGATACCTTTAGTGATAGCTTCAGTTACCTCTTTCGCTTTACCTAAACCGTAACCAACGATACCGTTTTCATCACCTACTACAACAATTGCAGAGAAGCTGAAAGTACGACCACCTTTAGTAACTTTAGCTACACGTTGGATACTTACTAAGCGATCTTTTAATTCAATTTCGCTTGATTTTACTCTTTTTATATTGCTTAATGCCATTTCTTTCTATGATTAAAAGTCTAAACCGCCTTCGCGAGCACCTTCAGCCAAAGATTTGATACGGCCATGGTATAAGTACCCATTACGGTCAAAAACTACTTTATTAATACCTGCTGCTACTGCTTTTTCAGCAACCAATTTACCTACAGCTTTAGATTGATCAACTTTGTTACCAGATGCAACAAATTCTTTTGACAAGCTAGATGCGGCAACTAATGTTTTACCTGCATTGTCATCAATGATTTGCGCATAGATACCTTTGTTGCTTCTAAAAACCGATAAACGTGGACGTTCAGACGTTCCAGCAAGGTTTTTTCTGATTCCTTTTTTGATTCTCTCTCTACGAGATGCTTTTTGTCCTGCCATGATTATTATTTTTTAGCTGATTTACCTGCTTTTCTTCTCAACACTTCACCTTCAAACTTGATACCTTTTCCTTTGTAAGGTTCTGGTTTACGGAAGCCACGGATTTTAGCCGCGATCTGACCGATCAATTGTTTGTCAGCACATTCTAAAGTGATTGTAGGGTTTTTACCTTTTTCAGCAGTAGTTGATACTTTAACTTCATTTGGCAATACAAAAACAATCTGGTGAGAGAAACCTAAAGTTAACTCTAATACATTACCAGTACTTGTAGCACGGTAACCTACACCGACTAACTCTTGAGTAGTTTTGTAACCTTCAGTCACACCTTGAACCATGTTGTTCAACAGGGAACGGTATAGACCGTGTAATGCTTTGTGTTTCTTTTGATCAGTTGGACGCGTCACGACGATATTGCCTTCTTCTTGAGCAATAGTGATGTCACGGTCAACTTGTTGTGTTAATTCGCCTTTAGGACCTTTTACTGAAACTAAGTTTTTGTCCGAAATAGTAACAGTTACCCCAGCAGGGATAGCGATAGGCGCTTTTCCAATTCTTGACATTTCTTTGTGTTTTTACCTAGATTAATAAACGTAACATAAAACTTCACCACCAACATTTTGAAGTCTAGCTTCTTTATCTGTCATTACACCTTTAGATGTTGACAAGATAGCAATACCTAAACCATTCAAAACACGAGGCATAGTATCAACGCTTGCATACTTTCTTAAACCAGGTTTACTCACACGTGTCAACGTACGAATAGCCGGAATTTTGCTAATTGGATTATATTTCAATGCGATTTTGATCGTACCCTGTACGCCATTCTCATCGAATTTGTAATTAGCAATGTAACCTTTATCAAAAAGAACTTTAGTGATTTCTTTTTTAAGGTTCGATGCAGGAATTTCAACAACCCTGTGGTTGGCCTTGATGGCATTCCTTACTCGTGTAAGGTAATCCGCAATTGGATCTGTAGTCATTATATATGAAAATTTGTGACAGCGGTTTCCCTCCCAACCATTGGTATGGGACCTTCTATCTGTTAAACAATTTTAAAATGCAAAAACCCCGGCAATCCCTAGTAGAATTGCCCGGGCAAAATTAAGTATTTTTTTTAAATTACCAAGAAGCTTTTTTCACCCCTGGGATCTTGCCATCTAAAGCCATCTCACGGAAAGTTACACGAGAGATACCGAATTGACGCATGTATCCTTTAGGACGGCCAGTCAATTTACAACGGTTGTGTAAACGTACTGGAGAAGCATTTTTAGGTAATTTATCTAATGCAACGTAATCGCCAGCAGCTTTTAATTCTGCACGTTTCGCCGCATATTTAGCTACCAATTTAGCGCGTTTTACTTCGCGTGCTTTTAATCCTTCCTTAGCCATTGTTATTAGTATTTTGATTTTTAAATGGTAAACCGAACTGTTTCAACAATTCTAAAGCTTCAACATCATTTTGAGCAGAAGTCACGAAAGTGATATCCATACCTTGGATCTTGTTGATTTTATCAATGTTGATCTCAGGGAAAATGATTTGTTCAGTGATACCTAAGTTATAGTTACCACGTCCGTCAAAACCTTTATCGTTGATACCGCGGAAGTCACGAATACGTGGAAGCGATACTGCTACCAAACGATCCAAGAATTCAAACATGTTGTTGTCACGTAAAGTAACACGTGCCCCTACAGGCATACCTTTACGTAATTTAAAGTTTGAAATATCTTTTTTCGATTTTGTAGCAACAGCTTGTTGACCTGTAATCAAAGTCAATTCAGCGATAGCGTTATCGATTAATTTTTTGTCAGCTGTTGCAGCTCCTACGCCTTGTGAAACAACGATTTTCTCAAGTTTAGGAACCTGCATAATACTTTTATACTGAAATTTTTCTTGAAGTGCTTTACGGATTTCCTCCGCATATTTCACTTTTAATCTTGGTACGTAAGTCATTATTTAATTTCCTCCCCTGATTTTTTAGCGTAACGAACTAATTTACCATCTGCATTTAACTTACGACCTACACGGGTAGTTTCACCTGTTTTAGGATCGATAACAGCTAAATTAGAGATGTGAATACCAGCTTCTTTCTCAATGATACCACCATTAGGATTAGCCGCACTTGGTTTAGTGTGTTTTTTTACGATGTTAGCGCCTTCAACGATAGCTCTATTTTTATCCACTAAAACAGTCAATACTTTTCCTTGAACACCTTTAGAGTTACCAGCGATAACTTTCACTAAATCACCTTTTTTAATTTTGATTTTGTGCGTAGTCGTTTTTGTTTTCTTGATTGCCATAATTATAAAACCTCCGGTGCTAGTGATACAATTTTCATGAACTGTTTCTCACGTAATTCTCTGGCAACAGGGCCGAAGATACGTGAGCCACGTGGCTCATCATTATTATTTAATAATACAGCGGCGTTGTCATCAAAACGGATATAAGAACCATCTTTACGACGGATTTCTTTTTTCGTTCTAACTACTACTGCTTTAGAAACGGAACCTTTTTTCACGTTTCCTGAAGGCATAGCGCTTTTCACTGTCACAACAATCTTATCTCCGATTGATGCATAACGCTTACGCGTACCGCCCAATACACGGATTACTAAAACTTCTTTAGCACCGCTATTGTCAGCTACATTAAGTCTTGATTCTTGTTGTACCATGTTATTTAGCTCTTTCTATAATTTCAACTAATCTCCAGTTTTTTGTTTTACTCAGCGGACGAGTTTCCATGATTAATACCGTATCGCCGATACCGCAGGTATTAGTTTCGTCATGAGCTTTGAATTTAGTAGTTTTTTTAACGAACTTACCATAGATAGGGTGTTTTACTTTACGTTCAACAGTTACTACGATAGACTTGTCCATTTTGTTGCTAACTACTAAGCCGATTCTTGTTTTTCTTAAATTTCTTTCCATTTCGACTTAATTTTACGCCTCAGAGGCTGTTTCATTCTTAGCTGCAGCTTTGCGTGCACTGATCTCTGTACTAATACGGGCGATAGCTCTGCGTGCTGCTTTGATCACGTTAGGGTTCTCAATAGCTGAAACAGCATGTGCAAATTTCAATTTTGTAAGGGCCGTTTTCTCCTCGACTAGACGAGCTGCTAGGTCCTCATTAGATAATTCTAAAATTTCTGAATTTTTCATGTTTTTTCAGTTGTTATTTGGGTTATCATCCGTTTATATATAGCGTTAGGGGTAACGGCCCTAACGCTTAAATGATGACATTACCAAGATTTTTATGCTTCAACGTAGTCTCTACGAATCACAAACTTAGTTTGAACCGGAAGTTTTTGAGCTGCAAGGCGTAAAGCTTCTTTGGCAATTTCCAAAGGCACACCTTCTGCTTCAAATAACATACGGCCTGGGCGTACTACTGCTACCCAGTATTCTGGAGCACCCTTACCTTTACCCATACGTACCTCTGCAGGCTTTTTCGTAACAGGTTTGTCAGGGAAAATACGAATCCAAACTTGACCTTCACGTTTCATATAACGTGTAACCGCAATACGAGCTGCCTCGATTTGACGACTAGTGATCCATGCTTGCTCCATTGTTTTGATACCGAAAGAACCGAAAGCTAACTCCGCTCCACGAGAAGCGTTACCTTTCATGCGGCCTTTCTGCATCTTTCTGAACTTCGTTCTTTTTGGCTGTAACATGTTCGTATACTTTTTAAATCTGCTTCTTCAGCAGGTTTTTGTTGTAATCTAAATAAACTCTATTAATCTTTTTTCGGACCACGGTTATTTCCACCACGGTTGTTTCCACCACGGTTATTTCCACCACGACCACCTTTGTTATTGCGGTTATCGCGACGATCGCCACCACCTTCGTGGTTGCCACGTGATTTTACACCAGATGCTTGACCAATGTTTGGAGATAAGTCACGTTTACCGTAAACCTCACCTTTACAGATCCAAACTTTGATACCGATTTTACCGTATGTAGTCAATGCTTCAGCTAAAGCGTAGTCGATATCAGCACGCAATGTGTGTAAAGGAGTTCTTCCTTCTTTGTATTGTTCAGTACGCGCCATTTCAGCACCACCTAAACGACCAGAACACATGATTTTGATACCTTCTGCACCCATACGCATTGTAGAAGCGATTGAAGTTTTCATTGCACGACGGAATGAAATACGCGCCTCTAATTGCTTAGCGACACCTTCAGCTACTAACTTAGCATCTAACTCAGGGCGTTTGATCTCGAAAATGTTGATTTGAACATCCTTTTTAGTCAGTTTTTTCAACTCTTCTTTGATCTTGTCAACTTCTTGACCACCTTTTCCGATAACGATACCTGGACGAGCAGTGTGAATTGTAACAGTGATACGTTTTAAAGTTCTTTCGATAACAACTTTAGCTACACCACCTTTTGCAATACGAACAGAAAGATATTTTCTGATTTTTTCGTCTTCAACTAATTTATCGGAATAGTTTTTACCTCCGAACCAGTTAGAATCCCAACCTTTGATGATTCCTAATCTGCTACCTATTGGATTTGCTTTTTGTCCCATTTCTCAATAAATTAGTTTTGTTCAACGTTTAATTTGCTATCAACTACCAACGTAACGTGATTTGAACGTTTACGAACTCTGTATCCGCGACCTTGAGGAGCTGGGCGTAATCTTTTCAATTGACGACCTCCACCTACTGATACTTCTTTTACAATAAGTTCGCTTTCTTCCACTGATTTACCTTCGTTTTTGGCTTCCCAGTTTTTGATTGCAGATAATAATAATTTTTCTACACGAGCAGCAGCTTCTTTACTAGAGTGTTTCAAAATGTATAATGCATTTTCAACACGCTGACCACGAATTAAGTCTACCACTAAACGCATCTTACGAGGCGAAGTAGGGCAGTTCAATAATTTGGCATCCGAAGCTCCACCTTGTTGAGCTTTCTCTTGCTCTTTGCGCTGTCTAATTAAGACAGACTTTTTAAGTTTTTTTGTTGCTTCCATTACCTATTATTTTTTCTTTTCTGCGTGGCCTCTGAATGTACGCGTAGGCGCGAATTCACCAAGCTTGTGACCTACCATATTTTCTGTTACATAAACAGGGATAAATTTATTCCCGTTGTGCACTGCGAAGGTATGGCCAACAAAATCAGGTGAAATCATTGATCTACGAGACCATGTTTTGATAACTGACTTTTTGTTAGTTTCATTCATAGAAAGAACTTTTCTCTCTAAGTTGTGATCGATATAAGGACCTTTTTTAATTGAACGAGCCATTATTTTTTCCTTCTCTCAATGATGTAACGATTCGATGTTTTCTTCTTGTAACGTGTTTTGAAGCCTTTAGCTAATACACCTGTACGTGAGCGTGGGTGACCTCCTGAAGTACGGCCTTCACCACCACCCATTGGGTGATCTACTGGGTTCATTGCAACACCACGAACTCTTGGACGACGACCTAACCAACGTTTGCGACCTGCTTTACCTAACACTTGGTTAGATCTTTCATGGTTCGATACTGAACCAATTGTAGCAACACAAGTCAATAAGATCATACGTGTTTCGCCTGAAGGCAATTTGATGATGGCATATTTACCATCACGAGCAGACAATTGAGCATAAGTACCAGCCGAACGAGCAATTGAACCACCTTGACCAGGATTTAATTCAATGTTGTGGATGATAGAACCCAATGGAATGTTTGCTAATGGTAATGTATTACCAACTTCTGGGGCAACTTTATCACCTGCTACTACAGTTTGACCAACTTTTAAACCAGCTGGAGCAATGATGTAGCGTTTTTCACCATCTACGTAGTGCAACAATGCAATACGAGCAGTACGGTTTGGATCGTACTCAATAGTAGCTACTTTTGCAGGGATATCTTTTTTATCGCGTTTGAAATCAATTAATCGGTATACTTTTTTATGTCCCCCACCGAGATAACGCATAGTCATTTTACCGGAGTTATTACGACCACCTGATTTCTTGTTGATTTTTACTACTAACGATTTTTCAGGAACGTTTGTAGTAACATCAGAATAATCTGCGCCTATTCTGAAACGAGTACCAGGGGTTACCGGTTTGAATCTTTTAACTGCCATCTTAAATTATATAGTACTGTAAAAGTCAATAGTTTCGCCATCTTTAATAGTAATGATAGCTTTTTTATACTTAGGAGCTCTACCAGATACGAAACCTGCTTTTGTGTAACGGCTTTTTGCTTTACCTGCTACAACTGCAGTGTTTACAGCAAGAACTGTAACACCGAACATAGCTTCAACAGCTGATTTAATCTGGATCTTGTTTGCTCTGTGATCTACTTTGAAAGCGTAACGGTTTAATTTTTCCGTTAACATAGAAGCTTTCTCAGTCAAGATAGGTTTTTTGATAATTTCCATATTACTTAGCTAATGCTTCCTCCAAAGTTTTAACAGAATCTGTAGTTAACAATAGTTTTGTTGCATTTAATACATCATATGTATTTAAATCAGAAGCAACAATAACTTTTGCTTTTTTCAAGTTTCTGCTTGATAAATAAACATTTTTATCATATGCTGGCAAAACCAATAAAGTTTTTTCGTCAGCAATGTTCAACGCGTTTACTAAAGCTACATAGTTTTTTGTTTTGCAAGAATCAAATTGAACTGCATCCAAAATAACTACATTGTTATCTTGAGCTTTGTAAGACAACGCTGATTTACGTGCTACTTGTTTCAATTTTTTGTTCAATTTGAACGAGTAATCACGAGGTTGAGGACCGAATACACGACCACCACCATTAAACAATGGAGATTTGATAGAACCCGCACGAGCACCACCAGTACCTTTTTGTTTGTGTAATTTACGAGTTGAACCCGCGATTTCATTACGTTGTTTAGATTTGTGAGTTCCTTGGCGTTGGTTCGCTAAGTATTGTTTCACGTCCAAATAGATCGCATGATCGTTAGGCTCTAACCCAAATACCGACTCAGGAAGTTGCACCTTGGCACCTGTTTCTTTACCTGATAAATTTAAAACTTTAACTTCCATCTCTACTATTTGTCTACGATTACATAAGAACCTTTAGCTCCTGGAATGGAACCACTAACAACGATAAGGTTTTGCTCAGCGTAAACTTTCAACACCTGTAAGTTTTGAACTTTAACTCTGTCACCACCTGTACGACCAGCCATGCGCATACCTTTAAATACGCGTGAAGGCCATGATGAAGCACCTAATGAACCTGGAGCACGTAATCTGTTGTGCTGACCGTGAGTCGCACCACCTACACCACCAAATCCATGACGTTTCATTACACCTTGGAAACCTTTACCTTTTGAAGTACCGACTACATCTACGAATTCGCCTTCCTCGAAAAGTGTAACGTCAACTACGTCACCAAGTTGTTTTGCATCTGGGAAAGTTTTAAACTCTACCAACTTACGCTTAGGCGTTGTGTTTGCTTTCGCAAAGTGCCCTTTCAAAGGAGCTGTCGTGTTTTTCTCCTTAGCTTCGTCGAAACCAAGTTGAATTGCCGAGTAGCCATCCTTTTCTTCCGTACGTATCTGCGTAACCACGCACGGCCCGGCCTGAATCACTGTACAAGGAATATTTTTCCCATCAGCGTTAAACAGGCTCGTCATTCCTACTTTTTTTCCAATAATACCTGACATGTTGTAAATTAATTAATTAAAAGTCCTTCGAAGCAGTAGGGCTTCGCTCAAGACACACTATTCCCATTAAGGGACTGCAAAGTTACAAACATTTTTATAACTGTCAAATAATTAGTGAATTATTTTTTTATTTTCTACTTTATTCCGTTATCAGTTTTTATTCGTCCAATTACACAACTCTTATTCCCGATCATAACGACCCGCATAAAAAAAATAAAAAAACAATATTTCTATTTTCCTGCTGCCATACAGCTGTCATTGATTCAGCTAATTTTGAACTGTCTTAACAAGATAAAACGCTTAGTATAGACTAAAATTTAAATTCTTTAAATACGATAATCATGAAAACAGAAATTATTTCCAAGAACGAACTACTTGCACATTGGTTAGGCCACAGAAACTTAACAAGACAAGCGATCGAAAAATTTCCAGAAGAAGCACTTTTCAATTATAAAGTAGAAGGCATGCGGACATTTGCTGAAATGATCCAAGAGCTTTTGGGTATTGCTGTCCCAGGGTTACAGGAAATTGTCAATAATAAAAGCGGCGAACTTAATGAGAAGTTTAACTATACGACCAAAGCTCAACTCTTACAGGCCTGGGATGAGGCTACTCCACAGATCAGTGCATTATTCGACGAGATTCCAACAGAACGTTTCTCCGAAGAATTTAACCTGTTCGGACAATACAATTCGCCGATCATCCACAGTATATTCTATTTCATCGATAATGAGATCCACCACCGTGGTCAAGGATTTGTCTATTTACGCTTGTTGGGTATCCAACCTCCATTTTTCTGGGAACGGGATTAGCTTGTTAGATGAGAGATATTAGATTTGAGATGGGAGATTCTAGTATTACTAGTCGAATACGCTCTATATAATATTGGAGACTTGCCACATTATTATCACTGACATCTTAAAATCTATATCATATAAAGATACTTGTTCGGGTTCAATTCAGATACCGGACAAGTATTCTTTTTAGTAATATCTCGACGGGAAACCCCAAGCCCCCTAACCTCAGATTAAACCTGTTCGATTGCTGCAGCTAGCAATCGTTTTACGGTGCCTTTTAGCGATTCCGGCTCGATAATCTTTCCTTTATCAGCAAACATCAGGTACCAGCGCGCAAAGCCACCCTCAACATGAATGGTTTCAAATTGCATTTCAACGTAATTATCGGTAACCACTTCTTTTTGAAATCCAAAGTAATGGCGATCCCATTCCATATACCTCGCCATTTCCTTATCCACCTGAACCACCACTTTGGTTGTCGGCATTTCGTGTTTCTTATTCAGAAAAAATGAAAGTTCAGGATGGTCTTTTCCAAAATCGTCGGCGAGTATCCGGATATTGCTGATCCGATCCAGACGAAATTGCCTATAATCCTTTCGGAGTTTACAAAAAGCAAGTATATACCAAAATTTACTTTCCACAAAAATACCGACTGCTTCGATTTCACGTTTTTCTGGAGTTTTGTCAGACGGCTTGGAATAATAGATTTCTACGCATTTTTTTGCAGCTATACTTTCTATAAGCGTATTGGTTCCATGTGTTAATTTCTCATTGAATTGATGACGTTCTCCTCGTACCAAAAAATTATCCCCGACCAGAGCAACATGTTCCTTTTCATTCCCTCTTAAAATAGCCTTCATTTTGAGCATGGCTGTCGTAAAATGGTGGGCGAGATTTTTGTCCGTATACTTTTCAACCAATTTCTCAGCAGCGACAAAACTCAAAGCCTCCTCTCGGCTAAATTGCAATGGTGGCATCTTATACCCCTCAACTAACGAGTAGCCATTTCCGGCTTCGCCATAAATAGGTACTCCAGCTTGCATCAGGGAGCGGATATCCCGATAGATTGTCCGCAGACTTACTTCATATTTTTCTGCCAGCGCAGCGGCTGTCACCACAGGTTTTGCTTGCAGGTGCATATAAATAGCAAGGATACGGTCGAATCTTTTCTGAATATCGGTCATAAGGATAAAGGTACGAGTTATTCCATATTTTTGAACTAAATGATATTGATTAAAAACAGTATACCAAACAAAAAATCACGATCCATATGTTTGAATCGTGATTTTTTTTATTACCAAAAGTCCTTAGGGATACGCCGCTTATTGTTTTGTCCCTTGGAAGAAGTATTCTACATCGCCACTGGCTTCAGCCTCCGTAGAGATCTGGATATTCTTATCATCAAGTTTATAGGTAATTGAGCCCATAGGCCCCTGACCGGAAATATGGATATTAGAAATGTTTTGAACAGGGAATGTTTTTGCTGTAGCTCTACTGTAAGCCTCTCCTGTTTTCACCGTAGCTTTCACCTTACCATCATCGACTTTAGAAACAATGACAATCGCGTTAAAATATTCAGCATCACCGCCGATGACCATCTTCCCTTTAAACGTGCCTACAATGGCATCTATTTTTCCTGACACTGTTGGCTCATCCTTATCTTTGCTACATCCGACAAAGATCATTGCAACCATTGCCACTAGGCAAAGGATCATTAGGTTTTTGTTTATTGTTTTCATCTTTTGCATATCTATATAAGCAAAAGTAGAAATACACCATATGCGGGACAATACCACGAAATAGGGTAATTTACCCTCCTAATTTTAGGGTAGTTACTTGTAATGAATTAGAGCAATTTTTCCTTAAATAGTATTGTCAACAGTTCTGCGGTGTTTTTTACGGAAAATTTCTGAATCAGATTTTTCCGATACGTATCCACTGTCAATGGGCTTAAGAATAATTTGCTGGCAATTTGTGCACTTGTCTTTCCCTCCGCCAACAATTGTAATACCTGCTTCTCGCGCATTGTTAGTGAAGGTAGCTGTCGGGATGGGGAGGTCGCGATGATCCGTTGTGTTGCTCCACATAAAGCCATGCTACCTTGAGAAACTTTCTGAATACATGTAATAATTTCGTCCGCATCGGCACTTTTCAAGATATATCCAGCAGCACCATTGGCAAGCATCTGTAGTATGCTATTGCGCGCCATATGATTACTAAACCCAACGATGATAAGCTCAGGATGGTCCTTCTTGAGTTCACCGCACAGGTCAATACCATTTGCATCAGGCAAAGCGATATCCAATAAGAGCAGATCTATCTTATCTTGTTTCAAAAAATCAGTCAGCGCCTGGCACAGTGAAAATCCCAGTACCCGGTCATAAGAAAGATTTTCTTTTAAAAATGATTTGATCCCTTCGATGGCAATTGGATGATCGTCCAAGATAGCCAATGTTTTTTGTTGCTCAGACATGTATTTCGATATTGACACTTGTTCCCGCCCCTGGCTGTGACAAGATGTTCATTTTTCCGTTTAAATATTCAACTCTCATTTGGACGTTTTTAAGTCCCATTCCCCGTTTACCTACCGCAACCTCCTCCACATCAAATCCTTTGCCATTGTCATCTACACCGATCAAAAAGCCTTGCTCATTTTGCAGGCATTGCACGATAATTTGATTTGCGTTGCCATGTCGAATGGCATTGTTGATCAGCTCCTGAATAATACGATAAATATTCAACTGCATATTCTCTGCAATATTGCTGGAGAGACCGTTGCACTGCAGCTCAATTACAGCAGCGCCATGCTGCATCAAAGTACAGAGATCTTCTAGGGCAACCAATAACCCCGAGCGTGATAAGTTTTCAGGCATCATATTATGTGCGATCAGTCTGACATCCGAGATCATCTGATCCAGCTGAGATTTTATCCCATCCAATACAGACAGACTCCCTTCGGAAGAGATCCGAAGTCTCATCGCAGTCAAATGCCCCCCAAGGCCATCATGCAAATCACGGGCAACCCGATGACGTTCCAGTTCCTCCCCCTCCAATAGTGCTTTGGTCACCCGAAGTTCTTGCTGCTGCGCCAACAGTTCCAAGTCGCGCTGCGACCTCTTTCTATGCTGACGATATAAATAGACAGACAAACCGAGCAACAACAGCAATACCAAAGAAAATATACCCAATATATAATTATATAAACGCTGGTTTTTCTGTTGAAGTACTGTCTGTTTCTGTTCAAACTCCAGTCTCATGATCTTCTCGTTCTTCTCAGCTGTTCTAAATTTGGTCTCTAGGCTGGCTATTTCACTTTTATAGGCCGCTTGGGCCAAGCTGTCTTTAATGGCAACATGTTTTCCCAGCCATTTATAGGCATTGGGGTAATCCTTTAATTTGGCATAGGTGTCAGACAAATCCTTGGCAAATTGCTGCATGTTACTTTTCATATCATAAGGCATATCCCGCATGACAATCTTAAGCTCCCTCAATGCCAATTCATATTTTTCCAAGCTATAATAGATATTAAACTTCTGATAATGCATCATGCCGATCTCATAAGGCATATTTAGCCGTTCCGCAATTTTCAGCGCTTTTTCGACAACCTCAAGGGCTTTCGTAAAATCATTTTTCGTACAATAATACATACTGGCTGTCTCGCCATAGTTTAGGTGAGCTACAGACTCCTTTAGCGTATCTAAAATTTGCTCCGATTTTAACAGATAGGATTTCGCTAAGTTTAGTTCGCGAGATTCAACATATTCCCGGGCCAGATTTAATAGTGATATTGCATGTCTCTCTTTTGACAGGGGATATTTCTCATAGAGTTCAAGCCCTTTTTTAAAATAATAGATTCCCTTTTCCTGATCGCCGATTTCCTTAAAAGCAAAGCCAATCGATTGGTAGGATTTAGCAGCTTGATTATAGTCCTTCTGTTTGATTGCTGCGGGAATTATTTTATCAATCTGAATCCGTACCATTCCTTTTCGATCATCTTTATGATCAATGATCATGGCATAATTCCACCAGGCCTTCACCCAAAATTCATAAGCTTCCTTAGTCTTAAATTTTTCAAGCATTTCCGCAGCCTGTCTATACAGCTGTAGGCATTCATCAGTTTCACCCGCTGTCATAAAGATATGGGAGGCGCTATAATAGGTGTATAGTGCTTTCAGGTAAGGCTTCGTTGTACACAATTTCTGTGCTGCACCCAAATAACCCGTCGCAGCGGCTGTATCCTTCCGCTCAAACATGAGTTTATTCGTCAGTAATAACGCTGCTCTGGCTCGCACACTATCGTTCTTAACCGTATTGAATACATTCCGTAGACTGTCAATGGAACCGGCCGATAGCCCGCCCTGCTGTAATGCAAAAGTTGCTAAAAATGTGCCGCAGAGCAGCATGAAAAGAAAAACCAGCTTTTTCATCTATTCAGTCCGCATTGATAAATTTGTTCACATTGGTGCTACAAAATGCAAAAAAAAGACAATATATTGTTGTTTTATGACGATATTTTATGCCACTATCCTAATCATTGCCAGTTACACAATATTTAATCCATATCAATTATACGTTATTAAATAATACTACCAACAAGATAATTAAGGGCGACAAAGTCCCCTCAACTCCCTTAAAGTCTCCTCAAGTCCGTTCAAGTGCCAACAGCGTTCAAGTATGCTCTGCACATGCTTCGTACCAACTTCGGGATTGCTTCGGGGCTGATTCGACATCTGATCGGTTCGGCTTCGGTCATTCTTCGGCAACAAGGCAAACAACAGCCAAACAATAGTCGAACGAGACCCAAAGTTGTCTCGAAGCAATCTCAATGCGCTTCGGAAGGACCCCCGGACAACGCCCGAATAGCCACCGAACAATAGACAAAAGATAAACATAATATAAATAAAGGAGTATCAACAATACATAAAAACAGCCCTTAAAAGGCAGCTATTCGTTTAGGCTGAGTTATCACTAAATTCAATAAAAAACGCCTGGCTCAAAAAGATGAGACAGGCGTTTTCAAAATACAATACTACTATTTATTCGTTTTCTATATCCAAGGAAGTACATCCCTGGGTATCGGAAAGAAAAACATTTTCAAACGCATAAGACTGCCCTGAGCCAAAGTACCCACAACTCATCAGATATCGCATAGATTGCCATGATGAACTGGCTTGAAGATAATAACTTCCTTCTTGAATATTGACTGGATATCCAAGTGTATTTGCTGGAACAATAACATATTGAACGGCAGTACCAGAAAAATTGGGGCTAAAAGTTAAATAAATAGGTGAACTTGTAAAGTTATAGACATAAAACTCGAATGTATCGCTAAGGTTCGCGATACTCTTACCTGCAACTTTTTTCTCGGAGAGATGAGTCGTTAAGCTCTTATTTGCGGCTTTCGAACCTTTCAAAAGATTTGAGGTTCCATGATCTCGCGCATTAACCCATAAACTAACGCTGATCAATAGCATAAATGCTACTATAAATGATTTTTTTAACATAATTTAAATTGTTTATAAATAATTGAATAACTCGATAAACTTTTTATCGCTTATCAAAAAAGATAGACTTTCGCTGTCAATGCACCATAGACGACCTCCTTTCATTTTAAATTACAATAAAACATTCCTAGCATGCTTATCAATCACCACCACACCCTTATCATTAGAGCTCACTTTCGCATATCCTAAGGCAGATTCTTTAGGATCACTCGATTTTTCATTTATAATTGGAACACGATGTGGTTGAAATATTTGGATAATCTCCCACATCGTGTATATTTATTCTTAGCAGGACTAACCGAATAAATCGGCTACCCAAATAAAAGCAGACGTTCAAATGTTAACATTTGGACGGATATATACCGAAGATATCGGCAATATTTTTACTGATATCCTCCTATTGTTTGATCACTTTTTCTCCATTGAGCATTCGATCATATCTGATCAATGCCTCTACGTAATAATAATCGGCATAAGTCAATGGTACATCTACCTCCGTTTTATGCGGAATAGAACCGACACTATGTTTCAATATATAACCACCCGCTTCTTTGTAATCTGCTTTGTAAGGTTTAGCAGAAAGTGACTTTAACATCTGCTCAGCTTTGGAAATGTACAATTGGCTCTCACTGCCCTTCGTATATTGTGCCAATTCCAGCAGTGCAGAAGCGGTTACCGCAGCAGTAGAAACATCACGTAGATCCTTTTGACTATAATACTTACTTTCCTTGGTCAGTTTATTTTGATCCATATCCCAATACGGAATCAGATCCTTTGGAAGATTGGGATGATTAAGGTAAAACTTGGCGATATTCCGCGCTTGTTCCAGGTATTTCTTTTCACCAGTTTCGCGGTACATCATTGTATATCCATATAATCCCCAAGCTTGTCCTCTTGCCCATGCAGACTCATCGAATGCTCCTTGTGCTGTTTTTCTCGAGATTATACTTCCATTATCTGGATTATAATCTACCACATGATAAGAACTGTAGTCTTTTCTATAATGGTTAACCATTGTCGTATTTGCATGCTGTATGGCAATATCCCGAAATCTTTTGTCTCCTGTCATTTTGGACACTTCGGTCAAAAATTCCAGATTCATCATATTATCAATAATAACAGGATATGTCCAAGGTTGTCCGTCCCAGTTCTTACCACCATCCCATGAACGGATTGTTTTTGGAGCTTCATGAAAGCGTGTTGCCAATGAAGCAGCGCCTGTACTTAGCACTCCTTTATATGCCGTAGAATCACCTGTCAACCGTAATGCATTACCGAAACTACAATACAGCATAAACCCAAGATCATGTGTTCCTTTATTGTTTTTCTCCTTTTCTAAATGTTTTAATTTTCGTTTTGCCTCATCCAACAACTTCTCGTCTTTTGTATATTCATAAAGATAGAGTACAGTACCGGGATAAAATCCAGAGCACCACCAGCTAGAGCCCCAATTGACATATTTTCCATCTTTATAGGTGGTAGGAATATCAGATTCATGTATGGACGAAGCTAGATAGTTAATCTGTTTACGCGCATCTTCAAGATTAGTTTGGACAAATTCCTTATTCAGTCCCAATTTGGCTGTTGTTAAATTCTTCTGACTAGAACATGATATTGCTTGTACGCCAAGCCCAATCATTAAAGTTCGTGTAATATAGTGTTGTATCTTCATTATTAGTATTGAGATATGGGTATTGAGATTTTATTGATAAAAGAATAAGGAGTTAGTAACTAACATAATAATCTTTCGGAAACTGTTCTGCACTCCAGCATTTCTGCGATGTCCATTTCTGTGGGACACATGTCCAGAACTCATCCGTAGCGGGTAATCCTAACGGGAGGAACGACAGCGATGCCACATACATTGATCCAGCGTTGGTATAATAGTCGGCCAAATTTGACTGCTGGTCTCCAACCACCCCCATACGAAGCCATCCCGACGGAGCGAAAGTTTTGTCAATATAGATGTGTCTGAGTACTGCAGTCAGGGCTGCCCTCACTTGACCTTTTGAAATATCATCTGGTAATTTATTTTCTAAGGCTACACTTGCCAAAGGTTGAAACGCTGCATTTTTATAGGTAGACGAACGCCCCACAACCACATAATATCCTTCAGGCGATATCATCCGTTCTAAATGATGAGCATAACGCTGCATGCGTTTATATGCGCGTTCATACATTTCTTTATATTTCCCTCCTGCAGAAATATTATGACGAAGTGATTCCACTTGCATGCAATGGATCACATAGCCATTGTAATGGTCAAAGCTAAAATGTGCCCCATCACTATACCAACCATCTCCAACGTACCATTCCTGATCAAATTTATTGACCGCATAGTCTATTTTCTCACGCGCACATTCCTCGCCAGCACTATATAGGAAAGTTTCGGTCATTGCCGCAAAAAGTAACCAGTTACTTTCATTAGGTTTAATCTTACGTAATAGTTTGAATTCTTCGACAACCCTTTTCTTTGTTACCTGATCCAATGGTTCCCAAAGTGCTTTGGGTGCCCTTAGGAACGCAAGGGCGAGATGTGCTGCATCTACCAGCGTTTGCGATGAAGGACCTCGCCATGTAAAATAATCCGGGGATTGAGGATCTACACCATATTGAATGCCCAATAAGGCTTGATCACGTAATTTCTTACGTAGTTTTCCTTCTTCGGAACTATCATCCGGCAAAGCCAGCCAAGGAGCCATACCTGCCAGCAATCGACCAAAAGCCTCGAGGTAACCTACGCCCGAATCTCTATTGTCAAAAGTAGGACTTACCTCCATAGGCATCTTCTTGCGCCATTGCTGCTTGCTGATATTATCCAATATAGGTGTGGCCATCTTGCTTAGTATTGAAACCCAATAAGCACGGTCATTCCCTGCATAACTTATACTTTCATCAGATAAAACACTTGCCTTCACCCCCATTGGCAACGAGGCCGTCAATGCACCAACGCCAGCACCGCTCAACAATTTTAATACAGATCTTCTCTTCATCGATAATGGTTTATAAGTAAATGTGTGCTCAACAAGCTCACATAAAACACTAAAAATCTTTATTTTAATATAGAAAAACAAACTAAAAAGAATCAATCGCTCTAGCAAACGATTACACGAGCGATTGATAACAGTTTCTTTACAAAAGAACTATCTTTCCTTATTTCTTAATCATCCCAGCCACTGTTTTGTGTCAATGATGTGTTTCGTTCCCGTTCCACTTGTGGGATTGGCCATGTATAAAGTTGATCACCTCGCCAGTCATACGGCGAAACAACTCCTCCCCATGCTTGTTTAATACCATTTCCCGTATAAAAAGATGTTTCTTTCAATGTTTTCCAACGTAACTCGTCAAAGTAGATAACACCTTCACACATCAATTCACGACGGCGTTCTTCACGAATTTCTTTTCTGAGATCCTGTTCACCTATCCCTAATGGTAATTCTCCAACTCCGGCACGTTTTCTTACCTCATTTACTTTTAACACAGCTTCATCCGGTTTTTTCGATTCATTCAATGCTTCTGCCCATAATAAAAGGATATCTGCATATCGCATCACAATATAATCATAAGCGCCTGCCTCTCTATTGGGAATACCTGGGTTAGCTCCCTCATAAACAAACTTACGTGGGTAATAGTAAAAATTAGGGACAATATCCGTTCTCAAGTCAAACACACCACCAAATTCTTGCCGATATGGCCATCTTGAGGTGAAGGTTTGGTCTGTCGCACCGTTTGCCCCTACAAAAGTAGAATAAGGTAAAATCACGTTACTTACTAATCTAGGATCTCTATCTTCATAGGCTTTCTTAAGGCGTTCTTCATTACCTGTAGGCAAATACAAAGACATATCAAGCTTATTTGTAGTCCGTTTTTCAATGTTCGATATTTCAGCAGGGGTCAAATTATTCCGTAAGAAAAACACCTCCCTTTGGCCCGGTGCCATCTGATTATAACCTGGTAGATAATCATCCCAATTAAATTTAGACCCATCTTTACGTTGATAGCGATCTACCGCATCGGGATGTACCAAGTAGGTATTCCAATTGGATCCAAAAGCTGATCGTGATCCAAACCTGAATTGGTAATCTGAACCATATCCTGCCAAAGCGATATTCTGGATACTAAATATAATTTCAGGACTTTGCTCATTATCACCTTTAAACAGATTGGCATAATTACCAAATAAGGTATGTCCCATATTTTTGACTTGCTCAAAGTCGGCAATGGCTTTTGCCCATTCTTGCGTATACATATACACCTTACCACGAAGCGCATATGCTGCAGATTTAGTCACTCGCCCAAACTCGGCCTTTCCTTTATCATAACGATTTGACAATAAAGGTTCATTGATACAATCCGTCAGATCTTTAATAATCAAATCCCAGACTTCTTTTTCTGTACTCCTTGGTTTATCCACCTTATCCCACTCGATTGGTTCAGTATAAATGGGAACTCCTTTATACAGTTGATTTAACCGATAATAATAGAACGCGCGCAAAAATTTCATCTCTGCAAGTAATCTTGCTTTCTTTTCAGCCCCTACAGGTGACACATTGGTGATACCATAGATCGCATTATTACTTCGGTGAACACCCTCATACAAATTTTGCCAGGTAGACGAAAAAATACCCGATGAAGCAGTAGCCGTTGCGTTCATCAAGGTTGAATTGTCTCTCCCCTGAAGAGTCGCGTATGTGTCATATACATACAACATCTGACCTAAACGCAAACCTTGGTAAACACCATTTACACCTTGGTCGGTAAGATTTTCTGTTAACCACATATTATTGGTTAATACCTGTGTTTTAGGTACGGTTTCCAATAAATCCTTCTGACAAGCAGAAAACAATGTTGCTGAACCGATAGTCACGCCAAGCAGTATTTTTTTACTCCACAAATTATATTTTTTTATATTATTTTTCATGATCTTTCTATTTTAGAATCCAATATTCAAACCAAAAGCAAACTGTTTCATTGTTGGATATTCTGCTCCTGCACCAACTTCTGGATCTAACCCTGGAAAGTCCGTAACCATCAGTAGATTTTCACCTGTAAAAAACACCCTCAAGCTGCGTACTTTAACTTTTTCAGTTAGTTTCTTATCAAACGTATAACCTATTTGTAAATTTCTAAGCTTTAAAAAATTTGCCTTATATAACCAATAATCGCTTGCTTGATTATTGATATTTTCCGCAGAAGTGCCATATTTCAATCTAGGGAAATATCCATTTTGATTGGTACGTGGATCATTTGGTGCCGCCGGGTTATAGAAATAATGATCATCTGCAATACGAGTGGTCACCTGGTTACCAAGAATCAACACATTATTATTATAACCAATATCTGTCCAGTAATACTGTCCTCCAGCCTCTCCTGCCCAAATCATAGACATATCCAGACCTTTATAAGAGAACCCAAGATTGAATCCATAGATATATTTAGGACTTGTCGACGTGCCGGTAAAGTACTGATCTGCATTATTTCCATAAATACCATCTCCGTTCCGATCGGCATAGATCAAGTCTCCATAATACATCCGTGCATTCGCACCATAGCTATCCGCAATGGCTTGGGATGAGGTTATAAAAGAATAGCCAGCAGCTTTCATTGCTTTTGCCCATTCGTAATCCTGATCCGTACGGATCATCCCTGTGGTAGGTCCACCATTGATATTAACCGAACCATCGGCATTAAAAGAACTACCATCACCTCTATATACTTGACGTAGATAGAATTCATCCAGCTGGTATCCCTCAAGTCTCCGGTTTACACCGCCTGTGGATACATCACCTAAGTTAGTATTCCATACCATTTTTCCCGTTCCGTCATCAACCATACCTTGAACCAGCTTACCTTCGTATTCCGTGACTTTATTTTTATTATATGAGAAATTACCACCAATGTTATAACTGAAATCCCCAATCTTATCCCGCCAGTTTAGATTGAGCTCAATTCCTTTATTACGCATAGCGGCTTGGTTGTAATAAGGACCACTAGCGGTACCCGCCGTAATTGGCATTTGTGCTGTACGAATAATGTTTGAAGTTTTACGCTCGTATAAACTTAGTTCCACAGATGCACGACGCTTTAATGTTGCAAATTCCAATCCAAGCTCTCTATTTTCGGAATCTTCCCATTGCAACAAGTTATTGCCAAAACGTGACAATGCTAATCCGTTGGCTTGAGCTCCATTAAATGAATACCCCACCGAACCATATACTCCGTGCCAGCCGTAAACATTCAAATCATCTCCGCCATCATTCCCCAATTTACCCCATGAAGCCCGAAGTTTAATATCCTGTACATAAGGATTGACAGCTTCCATAAACGACTCTCTAGATAAGATATAGCCAACAGAAGCAGAAGGAAATGTACCGTATTTTCGTCCCCGTCCAAATTTTGAAGCCCCATCTCGACGTAAACTGAATTCTGCTAAATATTTTGCATCGTAGTCATAGCTAGCACGACCAAAAAAGGAACGCATGGAGTTATCAGATTCCCCTCCAGAGATACTGTTCATCTCCGTTCCTGTACCGATATTGGTAATGGTCGCATCAATCAATCCTTTTCTAGAAGCACTAAATCCGGAATCGTTGTAATAAAATTCATTATGACCAACTAATGCTCCAATCGTATGTTTACCAATCGTCGTGTTATAACGCAATACGTTATCGAAAGATTTTCTGTAGATTTTACCATAAGACTGTCCAGTCGTCGAGTTCGCAAGGTTAACAGGCGTCGATGTAATCGTCATGGTTGAAAAGTCATATCGTGGTGACGGATCAGACCAGGTTTTCACTTCATCAAATCGGCTCTGATAGTTAAATTTCGTTTCGAATGTCAAACCCTTCCAAAATTTAACATTTGCAAATAAGGTCGTGTTGAATCGTGTACGCTCATTACTTCCTTTATTATCGTAAAGATAGGTCATTAAATTGTTCAGCTGTGATGATTCACCAGAGCTGAGGACAGCGCTTCCAAACTTACCGTCATACATTGGGTATATACCCGGTGTCGTTTGCCGCAAGAAATTATACAGATTGGCATCGGAAGCCATAGAACGCTCTTCTTTCAGAATAAATGTCTGTGTACCGACCGTCAGGAAGTTGGTAATATCGGTCTCCAGATTCACCCGCCCTTCATAGCGCTTCATCCCTGTGTTGTGCATAATGCCGGGGTTGTCTTGTATTCTTCCAGATAGGTTATAGCGGATATTTTCACTACCCCCCAAAACACTGACGTTATGACTCTTTAGCCAGGAGTTCTCATAAATCCAATCTCCCCAGTTGGTATTGGGATATGCGACATAATTAGGTATGCCCTGAGCGGTCACACCATTTGGATCAGCATTTGCCGCCGTCCAGGTATCAATAGCGCTTTGCGTATATGGACCTTTCTCACCTATATTTTCTGCTGCTTCTTGAAACAAGCTCATATGCCTCAAATAATCGCTTAGAAATTCAGGCTTTGCGCTTGGTGTCGTTCTCGAAAACAAACCTGAATATTTTATTTGCGGTGCTTGTCCGCCTTTTCCTTTCTTTGTTGTAATGACAATAACTCCATTCGCAGCCCGCGCACCATAGATAGCTGCCGAAGACGCGTCTTTTAATACTGATATTGTTTCAATATCTTCTGGATTTACAGCATCCATTACCCCCTGAATACCATCAATAATCACCAAAGCATCATTATTGTTCATGGTACCTGTACCACGTACGCGAATGGTAGCTCCATCACTACCAGGCTTACCATTACCTACTTTCACTTGAACACCGGCGGCCAGTCCTGACAAGGCAGAGGATACATTCGTCACAGCCCTACTCTCCAGCTTTTTTCCATCGATAGTTGCAACAGAGCCCAATAGTTTGGATTTCTTCTGTTGCCCATACCCCACAACAACTACCTCATCAATCGCTGAGCTGGCATTTTCCAAAATTATATTAATAGCATCGCGGCCATTAATGACAATCTCTTGGTTTTGATAACCAACATAAGAAATTACTAGTGTTGCGTTAGGGTTTACAGATAAGGAATAGGTTCCTGATCCATTTGTAGAAGTTGAGACTGTTCCGCCCTTCTCACGAATTGTTACACCTGATAGCGGTGCTCCTTGACTGTCTTTGATTTGTCCCGTTACATTTATTTTCTGTTGGGCATGAACTGCACCTACAGAAAATAGCGTCATCGCGGACAATCCTATTGCGTAAAACTTAGCCATACTTTAGGAAATTGGTTTTATAATTAAAAATGGTTACTTAACTATGTCAAAATTGAGCAAGAACGACGATTTAGTAGGGTGATTTTTATAAATATTAAGGGGTAAAATCTTAAATTTGATGCTGTAACCTCTATTTATCTATGAAATTCCCCGTACAACAGATTCGAAGCATTGCCATCACTTTATTGCTCCTATGCTCAAGTATTATTTGTTGTGCCCAGCACTTTAGTTTCGAAACTCTGACACAGGATAATATCCTGGACAAACAGGCGGTACTGACAATCGCGCAGGATCGACAAGGTAAATTGTGGTTTGGTGGGGGAAACAACCTATTTATTTATGATTCCAGAAATGTAACAAATGTTTTAGTCACTGACTCGATTTTCAAAAATGTAGATTACATCAATAAGATTAATATCAATGCGCGGAACGATCTTTTTATTGCTACCGCAACGAAACTCTTCATTTTTAATATTGACAAAAGAAAATCTGTCTTTCAACAAGACAAGCCATTTGATCTTCCTTTAACTATCCATGATATTTATGTTCACGGCAATCACACCATCCTCTGTTCCGCTCGCGGACTCTATCTTGCTGTCCCTTTAGGAAACTCCTATACCATAAAACCGATCCTGACACGCAATCATGTCCAAGCTATTATTCCGGTTAATTCAACAACATATGCAGTTGCCAGCGATAGCGGTATTGAGTTTTGCACGTTAAAAGAGAATAAAATAACGCATATAGACCGTATCTCATTACCGCTAAAAGATCAGGGTATCGTCAGCACTTTGTATTATCAAAATGGCACATTATGGATTGGGACAAAACTGCAGGGATTATTTCAATATCGATTATCGGATAAGCATTGGCAGCACATCCATGAAGAGAACAGCAACCTCCTAAGTAATAATATCCGAAAAATCAATAAAGGCCCAAATAATACATTATTACTAGGCACACTAAAAGGACTTTCTGTCTTTAATGGTGGTACATCCTTTATTAATTACAAACACAATACTTCGGTTCCGCATTCGTTAAGCCAAAATTCCATTTATGATATATTTATCGACGATCAGCAAATTATTTGGTTAGGCACTTATTTTGGAGGAATCAATGCCATTTATCCGAATATGATTCCCTTGCATGTTTATTCGAGTCGTGAGCTACCTCAAAACAGGCTAAATAGCGATATTATTGGCAGTTTTGCAGAATCCCAAGATGCTTATTGGATCGGAACGGAGGAGGAGGGCATAAATCTTTTGGATAAAAAGACGGGAACGATGCAACCTTTCCCGCAACTATCGCGATCTAATCTGATCAAGGACTTGTCAATACGTAACAATGTCCTCTATGCGGCACAGCATGGTGGCGGCTATTCGATCATTGACTTAAAAACTAAAACTGCACGCCATGTCCTATTGGACAAAAATCCGCTACATTTAAAAAATAATATCTATAGCATCTATGCCGGAGTAGACAATTATCTGTACCTGGGTACAAATGCAGGTTTATATATTGCACCTCCGGAGAAACCGCCATATCCGGTCAAAGGACTTCCTACCACATTAACGGATATCCAAGCCGATAATAAAAATTGTGTTTATTTTTTATTGGGTGGGCGACTTTACAAGCAAGATCCCACGACAAAAGTTATTCAACTATTTACGGACCCAAAATTATCCATTCAAGGGTTTTATGTCCATCCCGATGGTGATATCTGGTTTACAACAGCAACCGAATTGTATCATTTGGGCGATATCAAGCCTCTAGCCCGTTTTCATAATAACAGCTTAGGCTGGCCTGTCATGATCGACAAACATTTCTGGATCAGCAGCAAAAATGGGCTGATTTTTTTCGATCCAACAACAAAGTATAATACTATACTTAATCAGTACGATGGTCTCCCTGTTAAAAATATGCAAGGGGCTAAGGTCTATAGCAGCGAAGCTGGATTTTTATTCGTGACTACATTGAATGGTCTAGTTTCGATAGACACCCGAAAAATCACTTTCAATCAGAAAAAACCGAATGTGCTTTTTAGAAATATATTCCTTGAAGATACACCCTTAAACTATGGTCGCATCCAGCAAGGTGATCAGCCCAATAACTATACGTTGCAATTACGTTATGACGAGAATTTTATCACTGTTAATTTTTCAAGTTCCAATTTTATTAAACCACAGAAAAATAGATATCGTTATAAACTAGAAGGTTTTGATAAAGATTGGATAGAAACCAGTACACCAAGTGTCAGATATACCAATATCCCCGAAGGACGGCATACACTCAGTGTATATGCCAGCAATAATGATGGTATCTGGAGCAGTACCCCACTACAAATACACATTGATATAAAGCCTCCGCTCTGGAGAACTTGGTGGGCCTACCTTCTATACGCTGGACTATTTACCCTTGGTGTGCACTTTGTCATCAAGTTTGTCGTAGAACGCCAGATGTTGATCAATTCCGAAAGAGAACAGGAAAAGAAAATCAAATTCTTTACACAAATTTCGCATGAGATCCGGACCCCGCTTACCCTGATCATGTCACCTCTGGATGAAATCATTACCGAAACAGCCAACTTATCGACTACCCAATCTAAGATAAAACGGATTAAAAAGAATGCTGCTAAATTATTGGGGGTTGTTAACGAGCTACTTGATTTCAAAAAATTTGATGACAAGCACTTCATCTTGAAACAGAGCGATATCCCCTTCAGGGAATATATTGAAGACACATTCTATCTCCTCAATGATCTTGCCCAGAATAAACATATCAATTATTATATCCGACAATTGGATGCCGTAGGATTACAATCCATAGACGCTGTTCAATTTGACAAGGTCATGTTCAATCTATTGTCAAACGCCATTAAATATACACCCGAGAATGGCACAGTTTATCTTGAGCTCCTTGAGAGCGAAGACAGCATCGTTATCAACATCGTTGATAACGGGATTGGCATTGCAACGGACAATCAATTCAAGATCTTTGAAGAATATTATCGGGAGGAACAAGCAAATGACAATATAGGTACCGGTATCGGACTAGCCTTGACCAAGCAGATTGTCCTACAGCATCAAGGAGAGATCCGTTGCTTTACCATGAAAGATGAAAAAGGAGAATGGACGGTATTCAACCTACGTTTGCCGAAGCTATCGAAAGTCAGCATGTCCTCTCCTACAGACTCCCTGATGACCATAATAGATGAATCAAATTCAACAACTCCGACCGTATTGGGTAGATCTTTGCAACAGACCATTCTCATTGTCGAAGACAATAGAGAGCTATTGGATACCATTGTTCATTTGTTTCAGGATAGCTATACGGTCATCACGGCTTTCAATGGAGAAGATGCCTTATCGAAAGCGCAAGAGTATATTCCCGACTTGATCTTATCTGATCTGATGATGCCTTATATGAATGGAGCCCAGTTATGCCAGGCAGTAAAGACAAATATCGCAACCAGTCATATTCCTGTTATCCTGTTGACTGCAGTGACAGACAGTGAATCACAGACACAGGCCCTACAATATGGAGCAAACATCTATCTAACAAAACCTTTTGACAATAGGCTGTTGTTTCTATCTGTGCAGAATCTTATCGCAATCAGTCATAAAAAAAGCAAGGAATTTCAGGTCAAAAAAACAGATTTCGACAATGAACTGGATGCTCAATTTATTGCTACATTAGATCAACTGATCGAAGATAATATGCAGTCGGATGACTTTGATGTTAATTTTATCTCCCGAAAGATGGGTATGAGCACACCTATTATTTACCGAAAGCTCCGGGCGATATCCAACCTTTCTATCAATAATTATGTGAAGATGTACCGGCTTAACAGAGCGAAGGAGTTGCTAAAATCTTCGATGAATGTCAGTGAGGTCGCCTATGCAGTTGGATTTTCTGAAAGAAAGTACTTTAGCAGGGAATTTAAGAAACAATTTGGGTATAATCCGTCACAGCAAATAGCGGACTCCTACGAAGATGATTAAAACACAAAATGGCGTAAAAAAGGGATTAAATATTTGAAAAGAGACTGTAGGCAGGGTACGAATAGATTTAAAAGTAACAAAGACGCCTAAATGGGCGCCTTTGTTACTTTTATCGTTACTGTATTTACTTCGCGATTTCTTTTATCATTGGTTCACCATCCAAGAGCCTTTTATAGCGCACCAATGCTTCTACATAATAGTAGTCAGCATATGTCAGTGGTACATCAATCTCCGAATTTAAAGGAAGTGCTCCCACACTATGTTGAAGAATATAGCCTCCATTTTGACCATAAGCAGCCAAATAAGGTGCTTGAGATAGATTTTTGATCATTGTCTCCGCTTTATCGAAGTAAAGTGCAGATTCGCTACCCTTGGTATATTGCGAAAGCTCTAATAGCGCCGAAGCATACAAAGCAGCGGCAGAGACGTCTCTTAAATCCTTATTCGGGTACATCTTATCAGATGCAGCGATCTTATCCTTATCAAAATCCCAATACGGAATTAGATCGGAGGGTAGATCTGGATTGTCAAGAATGTATTTCGCTATCTGCTGTGCCTGCTTTAAAAACTCCTTTTTCTTTGTTTCACGGTACATCATCGTATAACCGTATAAAGCCCACCCCTGTCCCCGTGACCAGGCAGACTCATCAAATGCCCCTTGATGTGTTTTTTTCGATCGCACTTTACCTGTATTCTTATCATAGTCGATCACATGGTAAGAACTATAATCTTTCCGAAAATGATTTTTTAAAGTTGTTTCAGCATGTGTGACCGCAATATCATAATACTTTTTATCTCCTGTTATTTTAGAGACCTGTGTCAAAAACTCCAAGTTCATCATATTGTCTATAATGACGGGATAATCCCAGGACCCGTGATCCCATGAACGGATAGTTTTTGTCTTCGAACTATAACGTGATGCCAATGAATTTGCCCCTGTTGTTAAAACCGGTTCATATTGCTTGGTGTTCCCAGTCAACCGAAGGGCATTTCCAAAACTACAGAACAACATAAAGCCCAAGTCATGTGTACCTTTGTTATTCTTCTCCTTTTCCAAATAGGTTAATTTATCTTCCGCTTTCTTTAGTAGATCCGGATCTTTGGTTCCCTCATATAAATAAAATAACGTCCCTGGATAGAAGCCCGAGCACCACCAGCTTGATGATGAAAAGACCTCTTTGCCATTTTCAAATGTTTTCGGAAACTTATCCGTCGGTGTTTCCTTATCCAAAACTTTAATCTGCTTGGCAGCAGCATCAAGTTGCTGTTGTACAAACTCTTTCGACAGTTTCAATTTCACAGTTTGTCCATGGGCCAAAGTACCTGTCCCCAGAACAGCCCATAAAATCATAAAAATTTGCTTTCTAAATCTCATTATTTATATTCCCTTTCTATACGTTGTTTATTTTGCTTGCTTTTATTTATTTACTTTCACGGATAGCGACTATAGTTCCCTTATTGAGTTCTAACCTGATTAAGCCATCCTCCTGTTTCGTATACGTACCCTTCCCATGTATTTTAACAATTGGGTTAAGCATACCGAGCTTTAGTTTTAATGTTCCACCGTATTGGCTTTTAACTTCAACAGCTACTGTATTTCCATTTTTACGTTGTGCAGAAATCAAATTGCCCCCATCCGCTAAAAAATGGGTAAAGGAGAGATCTCTCCATTTACTCGGAACAGCTGGGAATACACGCAATATCCCATTCCAATATTGCAGACAAAGCTCCTGTATACTTGCCATGGCAGCCAACGGCGTTTCGATCACAGGACCACTTTCCGCATAGAGGGTATTCGCTTTAACATATTTGTTCAACAAAATATCCAACGAGGCTAGAGCCGCATCGCCTCGTCCCATCATGGCATACATCGAAGCTGCCCCTGAAAAGGAATAACCCTGAAGCCATTGTTTTTTACTCTGCCAATGTGCAATAGATTTTTCAATCAGCGCCCTATTCTCCTTTTGATCCCAGTTCACATCATAAAAAGGATAGATCATCATCAGATGAGAATAATGTCGATGTGATTCTTCATAGGGTACATCTTTGGCAATCATAAAACCATCAGTGTTTTGTGGATATTCAACCAAATGTGCCAGCACATCCTTCCATACAGCATGAAGCGGATCGTTGCCTCCACGTTCGTCGTCCAGTTCCAAAAGTGTCCTTAAACCCCACTTTAGGATTGATAGGTCGTAATTTGTATTATAAGCAAATCCTTTTGAATATTCGGGTGAATAAGTTTTAACAGCGATAGCATATTTCCCATTTTGATCTTTCTCCAGCAAATGCAAATGGTAGTTGATTGCGTCCTTCAAAAGTGGAAATAAACGATCATATACATCTCGCGACAGTGTTGCCCGATAGTACTGATAGTAGCTGTGCAGTAGCCATACAAGGTTACCAAGTTCTTTATCACCATCAGAGGCTTTTTCAAGAGAGACACCTTTTTGCAATAATACTGGACTCCATAAATCCGGTGCAGAAGAACGACCCACGGCTATACTATTGTAACGATAGGGTTCCGGAACATTAAGACGCAGATTATGCTTATTTTGGTCAATCATTTGAATCAAAGAATTGGCGATATCCAGGTGATTTGCTTTAAAAGTCGGTGAATATGCGAGCTGCATATTTAGATTGAGCCAATAAGCTGGCCAGGGAGTGGGACTTGTCCACGGTCCCTGCAGATCCATAGCTGGCTTGTCCGATCGGGTTGCGCTTGCCAGCTTATACAATTGCATATCGTAGAAACCTTGATAGGTTGAATCAGGCAGTTCAAGTGTAGATGCCTTAAAATAGCTCGTCCACCATTGACGATGTTCTTTCAAACCGGTACTTATTTCCCGTGCACCAAATTTTAGAAGATACGCTAATGTTTCTTGGGTAAAATCCGCTGATTTTTGATTATAGCCAACGGTAATAACATAGGTATCCATGTCTTTCGTTGATCGCAGCAGATAGGCGGTCGTATACCCCCCACCCGCTATCAGTGCTTGTTCATAGTATTTTATGTGACCTTGTTGTCCATTCTTTCCAGCAGGATTGGCAAGGTAAGCCTTTGGTTTTTGGGTATAGGAAAATTTCATGCGTGGACTGATTGCCGAATCGGCTACCCAATTGAACGAGTACTTTCCCTTAAAATCCTGTTTCAACACCTCTAATAAGATAATATTATCATTGGAAAGTGTTGTCGTTTTCACTTTGATCTGTCCCTGATCTGTCGAGATAGTTGCCACAGCATAAGCCTCCTTTAGATAGATATCACCCCTACTTTGGACGATTGCGCTTCCCAGATCCAGATCAAAGTACCCCAATGATAGACGGCCTTTATCGAACAACTTGTCTTCCGAATTTGCACGATGATCATATACATCTGTTCGGCCGATGTCAATACGCACTGATTTTTTACTGGATAGATAAGTCATCGTTCCCAATAGGCCATTACCGGTAAACACACCCTCATATATCGTGTTTCCGAGCGGAGCAACTTTAAATTGCCCAAATCCGATTACAGGTAGGATTAGCGCATAAATAATTATCAATAGCATGGTTGGTCTCATCATATCGGTTTTCTTCTTTTGAAGGCTCCATAAAGATGCCTGATTCTCTAAGCATAATCAAGCTTGTTTTACGAAAACGATTGAGTGGTTTCACGAGTTTCCGGTATCATATCACCTGATTTTTATGTGAGCACCCACTGGATGAATATAAAATTAAGGCATACTATTCAGGTTTTAATAGGACCAATAAATCGTTCTGTCCTTTCAAAATGCCCACATACTGCAGGTCTATTACCACAAGATGGATTAGATTGTGTTCTAGAAAATTTATGCTCTTTAGTAAGAATTTCGAACAGTACAGCTCATGTAACAATTCTGTAACTAAACATTAGCGTTGGATAATAGAATCGAACCTTATATACGAAAGAAATGAATTTAGAGCTATTCTTTTATTATTTTTTCATAAAACAAGAATAAACAATACATAAAATTTTAGTTATCAGTTTATATTTATCAGTTTTTTATCTATTTTTAGGTTCAATATCCAATTGCAGTTAATTTTAACAGCCTAAAATGGATCAATTATAAAACAACTAATCCAACCAACATGAAAGAACAGAATTCATCAAGGCGTGATTTCATTAAAAAATCAGTGGTAGGTGCTGCAGCATTTTCTATTGTACCACGCTTTGTACTTGGAGGCCAAGGCTATCTTGCTCCGAGTGATCATCTAACCAAAGGAGTAATTGGCGTCGGAAATATGGGCCGTGGACACTTCGGCTATGCCGGAACAAAAACAGTTGCCATTTGTGACGTTGACAAAAGCCATCTTGCGGCTGCACAAAGTGACCTGGGTGGCGGCATAAAAGAATACCATGATTTTAGAGAATTAATCAAATCTCCAGAAGTAGATATTGTCCACATTGCTACTCCGCCACACTGGCATGGTCTTATGTCTATAGAGGCTGCTAAAGCAGGAAAAGATATCTGGTGTGAAAAGCCAATGACGCGTACCATTGGTGAAGGTAAGAAAGTAAAAGAAGCCATTGCACAACACGGAAATATGTTCCGTCTGAACACTTGGTTTCGCTTCAAAGATGATTTTTATGGAATGAATGTACCTGTTAGTAAAATCAAAAAACTAGTAGATACAGGCATGTTGGGTTGGCCATTAAAAGTAACGATAAGTAAGCATACAGGATTTGACTGGAAATTCTATTGGGTAGGAAAAGAAAACCTACCAGAAGAACAAGTGCCTGCGGAATTAGACTACGAATTTTGGTTGGGTCCAGCACCATATAAACCTTACAATAAACATCGCGTACACACGACTTTTAGAGGCTATTGGGATTATGATGGCGGAGGATTAGGTGATATGGGCCAACATTATATGGATCCAGTGCAATATTTCTTAGGTAAGGACAATGAAAGCCCAGTGAGTGTAGATGTGGATGCGCCGCAGCAACACCCAGATGCCGTTGGTACCTGGAGACGCATTACTTTCACTTATGCTGATGGTTGTCAGATCATTTTAGATGGCGAGGCCAAAGATGAAAAAGCGGCTTATATTGAAGGACCTAAAGGTAAATTATATAAAGGATTTGCATCGGATATTCCTGATCTGGAAAGAAAACTGGCACAATACCCTGAGCCGGCTCCGCAAATCACTGACTTTTTGGAATCTGTCCGGACACGCGAAAAATTTGCCCTCAATGAAATAAATGGACACCGCTCCTGTACATTGGTTAATATGGGATTAGCAGCACTGCGCCTCAACCGCTCATTAAAATACGATTCTCAAAATGAGAAATTTATTGATGATGATGCTGCAAATCGTTTAATTCACCAACCAATGAGAGGTCCTTGGTCTATCTAACAATTATAATCCGATGAAATATCATGAACCAAAAAAGACATCAGAACACTGGATGGATAGCAGTAATCATGGTAGCTTCATGCCGATAAAAGATAAATAATCTCAATGAAAAAGATATTTAATTCGCTGGCTGTATTGCTTCTCATCTCGAGCGCCTCATATGCCCAGCAACCGCAAAATAGAACCACAGCTACCAAAATAGCTGATGTGCTGGCTCAGCAACCCGCAGAGGAAAAAGAAAAGTTCCTGCTCGCCATGCATGAGCTGGAAGGATTTTCTTCCGATGACATCGTTGCTTTCCTTAAAGGTCTAAAAGCACCAGGAAGTAATAATGCTCCAATTGAATTTGCTGCCAACAGCTATTCTTTTTATGTAAATCAACCTGGCAAAGAACAGCAAAAAAAAGTATTTGTTGAAGGTCTAGCAAAATCCATCGCACAACTGAGCGAGCCTACAAATCAAGTTTTCGCTTTACGTTTACTCCGCCAGTGCGCAGATAACTCTGCAATCTCAGCTGTGGCAAATTGTTTAACGAACGATAATCTAGCTGATGCAGCCGCAAGAACTTTGGTCTCTATCCGTACCAACGAGTCAGCTACGGCCTTGGAAAAAGCACTAGCAGCTTCTACGACCGAAAAAAACGCAATCGCTATTGTTACAGCACTAGGCGATTTAAAGGTTGCAAATGCGGAAAACGCTATTTTGGATTTCACCAAAAAATATAACTCCGATGCATTCCAACGCACTGCATTGATCGCACTAAGTAAAATTGGCGGTACAGCCTCGGCTTCTTTATTCCAAAACAAATTGAACGATGCGGCATACAGTTACGATAAATTTGATGCTGTCGGACTAGGTATTGACTATGCGCAATCGTTGATCGACAATAAGCATGATCAAGATGCGATCAAATTCCTGAATAAATTCTTCCAGGAGTCGCAAAAAGCAAAATCCATCAACGGACAATTTGCTTCATTGAAATTATTGGCTGCCATCGATCCAAGTAAGCAACAAAAAAATCTACTGTCTGCTGTAAAGAGTGATAATGGTGCATACCGCAACCTTGCCTTGCAATTGCTCGGTAAATATGGTAAAGGCAGTGATGCGAAAAGCCTGCTCGCTCTAGCGAGTAAGGGTACACCAGAGGTACAGGAAAGTGTCCTAAACTATCTCGCACATAACGGTTCCGCGAGTAGTTTAAAAGCAATCCAAGCCTTGGTTGGCAAAACGACTTCGCCAGTTACAAAATTAGCAGGATTAAGCGCGATCAACACACTTTCACAAGGAAAAGAGACCAATACCCTAATACAGGCCTTTGATGCGGATCAAGAATTCAACAATTCTGTTAAGGCCCTTATCCTGTCTTCAAAGGATGCTAATGTGATCAATGATGTCAATACTGCACTCGCTTCTGTCGATGACAGCAAAAAAGTTCAGTTATTGGATATATTGAGCAAACGCTCCAATAATGCTTCTTCAAAAGCTGTTCTGGCGATTAAAACAACAAATCCAACAGTAGAGGAAGCGATAAATAAAGCTTTACCCAATGTTGCTCAAGAATCCGATCTTGAAGAACTTTTCAATAGACTGAACAATACAACTGATCCAAAATCGGCAGCGTTATTGCAGAAAGCAGTTGTCAATGTTATTCAATCAAGTCCTAATGCAAAAGGATTAACAGGGAAATTAGCTGCAAATATCTCAAAATCAGCCGCTCCGAGTACTGCAAAATATTTTCCTATTTTTGCTGGACTTGGTGACGATCAATCGTTACAAGCAGTCGGCAATTACCTAAATAATAATAATCCGGAGTTAAGGGCTGCAGCCATTACATCGTTGTCAAGTTGGTCATCCGCTAATGCACTTCCTAAACTGGTATCCTTATCAAGAACAGAAAAAGATGACAACTTATTCAATACTGTTTACAGAGGATTAATCAAATCTATTTCATCTTCGGCTAATACGGCTGATCAAAAAACACTTTTATTGCGTGACGCATTTAGTGTTGCAAAAACAGCAGAACAGAAGAAAGCTGCACTTTCTGCCCTTCAACCAACAGGTACTTATCAAGCTTTTATTTTTGCTGCGGATAAAATGGCTGATTCACAGCTGGGAGAAGCCGCTGCCAATACAGCCATGAATATTGCCATGGACAATAAATACTATGGTAGCAAAGTCAGAGAAGTACTAGAACGGGTAATTGGCAAACTTTCCGGTAGCGAGAGTGGTTACCTGAAAGAAGCTGTTGTTCGTTATCTTTCTGAAATGCCAGTAAAAGAGGGTTATGTATCACTTTTCAATGGTAAGGACCTTAGCGGCTGGAAAGGATTAGTCGCTGATCCAATAAAACGAGGTAAAATGAACGCCAAAACGCTGGCAACCGAACAAGCGAAAGCAGATGAGATCATGCGCAAGGGTTGGTCTGCCTCAAATGGAGAAATTGTTTTTAGCGGAAAAGGAGATAATCTGGCTACCATAAAACAATATGGAGATTTTGAGATGCTTGTAGACTGGAAATTGGAGAACTATGGTGGTATAGAGGGTGATGCCGGTATTTACTTGAGAGGCACTCCACAAGTACAAATTTGGGATATCGCCAACACGAGAGTTGGTGCTCAAGTAGGCTCAGGAGGATTGTACAACAACCAAAAAAACGAAAGCAAACCGCTCAAGGTCGCTGACAATGCTACTGGTGAATGGAATACGTTTAAAATCAAAATGGTTGACGATAAAGTCACAGTTTGGTTAAATGGTCAACTGGTCACCGATAATATTCCACTGGAAAATTATTGGGACAGAAATCAATCCATTTTCCCAACAGAGCAGATCGAACTCCAAGCTCATGGGTCAGTTGTTTACTACAGAGATCTTTTCATCAAGGAATTCCCTAGAAAGCAGATCTTCAAAATAAGCGACCAAGAGAAAAAAGATGGTTTTGAAGTGCTATTTGACGGAACAAATCTGGACAAATGGACTGAAAACAAAGCATACATCATCAATGATGAAGGTTATATCTGGGTATACCCTAATGCTAAATTTGGCGGAAACTTGTATACAAAAGAAGAGTACTCAGATTTTATCTATCGCTTTGACTTCAAATTGACACCAGGAGCTAACAATGGTGTCGGGATACGTGCCCCATTAGAAGGTGATGCGGCTTATGAAGCCATGGAAATCCAAGTTCTTGATAATGATGCCGATGTCTATAAAGATTTAAAACCTTATCAATATCATGGCTCAATCTATGGTGTAGTAACGGCTAAAAGGGGTTACTTAAAACCATTAGGTGAGTGGAACTCCGAAGAAATCTATGTAAAAGGCAGCCGTGTTAAGGTAACATTGAACGGTACTGTCATTGTCGATGCTGATATTGCGGAAGCTAGTAAAAATGGTACGTTGGATGGTAAAGAGCATCCAGGTTTAAAACGTACAAGTGGCCACCTTGGTTTCTTGGGACATGGAACTGAAGTATTCTTCAAAGACATTCGAGTAAAAAAACTCAAATAGTTTTACCAAGTGTAAAAAAAGGGGATAAGGAATCTTATCCCCTTTTTTCTTAAAGAACGGCTTGTTTGACAAGTGAGAAAAATAACCGAATGATTCCAAAACTTTTATTAAATTAAGGTTCTAGGATTCTAATTCAAAATATGATGTTTTATGACAAAAGCCGTAAACTTACTGATTAACAAAAAATTGGATAGTAAACCCGAAAAGAAAAATCTATTCAATAAACTTTCTATTATCAAATTAATAGCCGAATTAGGATCTGTATCAGTAAACGACATTGTAAAAAATCTCTCCCTAAGCCTTCCTACGGTCAACAGCCTGATTGCTGAACTATTGGAGGACAATATTGTCCGTCAATTTGACAAGGGAGAATCTATCGGTGGTCGCAAACCAAACCTATATCGGCTGTGTGATGGGTTATTTCAAGTGTTATGTATCGAGTTGCAGCGCTTCTCCATTACAATGAGTATCATGGACAACAATCAAAATATAGTTGCTGAAACTGTAGAACTTGATAATGAATTATCACGCAATGCCGATAATCTCTACGATATTACGCAGATTATCGATCAATATTTATTGGAAAAATTAGTAGATACGGAAAATTTAACCGGACTAATCATTAGCATGCCTGGCCTAATCAACGCTGAGGAGGGAACTAATGAAACATTTCTGCATGACACATCGCAATCTATTACAGCTTACTTCGAGAACAAATACAGAAAACCTGTTTATATCCTCAATGACGTAAAAGGCGCCGCATATGCAGAACTAAAATTTGGTTTGGCCAAAAACACGAGAAATAGCCTCATTATTTTAATGGATTGGGGAATAGGTCTTGGAATAGTTTCCAATGGTGAAGTTTATCTCGGACGGGATGGTTATTCCGGCGAGGTGGGCCATATGCCATTTATTGATAATGGTGAATTGTGTTATTGTGGAAAAAGAGGTTGTCTTGAAACAGTGGCTTCGGGAATTGCCTTGGTCAACAATGCAAAACAGGAGATCCAAAAAGGTGAACTTACCAAGCTCAATGAATTACATAAGGAGGAATTAGATCACCTAACACCAACTCATGTAATCGAGGCGGCTAATAAAGGTGATCAATTTGCCATAAACCAAATTTCTAAATTGGGTACAAATCTAGGTAAAGCTTTCGCTTCCCTGATCCAGCTGCTCAATCCAGAACTTATTGTACTTGGAGGCAAAATCGCCAAAGCCAATGAATTAATTACGATCCCGATACAACAGGCGATCAATTCATATACAATGGCGATATTAAAAGAACATTGCGATATAAAAGTATCGAGCTTAAACCTGGACAGTAATACGATCGGTTTGACAAATTATTTTATCACAAAGTATTTGTCTGTCGAATTGCTCAGGAAATCTAAAATCTAAAACTGACCTGTGCTCAATAATACCAGAGTACAGGCTCTTTCAGTTTTAATACCATTCTCCATAGCCAACTGCTCTAACTCAGCATTCTCAGCCCCTGGATTAAAGATTATACGTTTTGGTTTTGTAGCCAAAATATAGTTATAATACTCCTTTTGATTCTGCACTCCAAGATACATGGTCACTGTGTCTATATCAGTATGCACTTCACCTTTCTTCTCGATGGGCTCACCAGCCACCTCTCCACCGCTCAAACCGATGTTAACAATATCATGTCCGTGCTTACGGAGCATATTCGCTGCTTTATTTGAATAACGCGAAGGGTTCGTACTGGCGCCTAAGATTAATGTCTTTTTCATCCTTATACTTATTTGTTCATCAATTATACCGTTCAAAGGCATTTACACAGCCTTCATCGGTATGGAGTCTTAAATTTTTTGAAATGATGAAACGAATAGATCTATTCATCAATAATAAAATCGCCATGGGTACTATAGGCGTTCTTACGTAAAACTGGCATTCCCAAAATTTTATAAAGTTCATCCAATTTCACCAAGCTACCATTTGTCATATTGGAAAGTAGAACAATCACAATATTCCTTTTCAGATCCCGTACATATATGTGACGAAAACCGTGCCACCATCCCGTATGATAGACAATATGATCGTTTCCATGTTCAAATGTCCGCCATCCATAGCCGTAACTAAAAATACCCTTTTTTGCGTCTGGATAGCCACGATAAGCCGAATCCAAGGTTGATTGCTTCAATAATCGTCCATCCCGCAATGCCAGATCAAAGCGGTATAAATCGCGTACTGTACTGTAAACTCCCTTGTCTCCCAATGGGCCATCTTGAAAATTCTGTACAACAGATCTGCGCCATACCTTATCATGACCTATAACGTTGGTTGGAATCTTATCGTAGACAGCCTTAGACAACGCGGCGGTATTCGTCATACCTGCAACATTGAAGACACTATCTTTCATATAGGTCGCATAATCCTGCTTCGACACCTTTTCGATAATAGCTCCTAAAACCATAAAGTTGGAATTATTATAGAAAAAACGACCACCCGGAGCACCATATCTATTCGGTTTAAATTCGGTCAGCATTTTCATAACATCCTGATTCGTCATTCCTTTTTTTCGATCAGGCCAGTGGTCTTCTGAAAAATAGACATAGTTAGGTAAACCTGAGCGGTGGGTCAATAGCATTTTAATAGTAATACCGGGGTACGGAAAATCAGGATAAAAATCATTGATCGTCTGATCCAGACGTAATTTTCCCGCTTCGACCAACTTCAATATACCTACAGCCGTTATTGGTTTGGTGACTGAAGCCAGTTCAAATTTATCATCAATTGCCAAGCTATCGCGCTTCAGGTAATTGGCCCAGCCAAAAGTATTTTGATATAGAATTTTTCCATCCTTAGCCACTAGCACGTTTCCATTGAATGCAGCCTTTGAATGTAAGTTTTTCATAAAGGCGTCAATCTTTGGATCTGCATCCTGGGGATTGTAAATAAGTCTTGTACTATCTATTTTTGCTTGTGCTATCGCCGCCTCTTTTTGTTTTTTCTCTTTTGAACTACAAGCGATTGTAGATACGAACAAAAGAGCTGCCATTCCCTTTAAAAAAAATAATTTCACGTAATGCTTCTCCTGGATTTTCTATATTGTGTTATGTTTGCCTATTTCACTAAGCCAATTCTGTACCTCATTTTTTACACGATACTTATATCACAATCATTCTATTCCTACTCTGATTAATGTGTATTCTTTTTGATTTTCAATAAAGAATCGCGTATAAAGATAATAATGCTAAAATGAAGATTTTAGTATAAAAAAACGAATTTTTAGAACAAAAAAAGCCACTTTAGTAATAAAGTGGCTAATATTTTATTGGCTTGCGGAATCTATGCTAGTAATCTAACTGGATTTTCTACCAATGCTTTTAAAGTCTGTAAAAATGCAGCACCTGTTGCGCCATCTACCACACGGTGGTCACAGCCCAAAGTTACTTTCATTACGTTACCAGGAACTACAGCACCATTTTTCACAACAGGAACAGCTTGGATAGCTCCTACTGAAAGAATAGCTCCATCAGGAGAGTTAATGATAGATGTAAATTCATCTATTCCAAACATTCCCAGGTTAGAAACTGTGAAAGTAGATCCTTCCCAATCTGCTGGTTGTAATTTTTTAGCTTTCGCTTTTTGAGCAAAATCTTTCACCTCAGCAGAGATGTGAGATAATGATTTACCATCCGCAAAACGTACTACAGGAACTAACAAACCATCTTCAACAGCCATAGCCACACCAATGTTGGTATGTTCGTTGAAACGGATTTTATCTCCTTGCCAAGACGAATTCACTGCTGGGTGTTTTTTCAACGCGACAGCAACGGCTTTCACCACGATATCATTGAATGATACTTTTACTGGAGCGATCTCATTGATTTGCGCACGAGCAACCATTGCATTATCCATATCGATAGAAACTGTCAAGTAAAAATGCGGTGCTGTAAACAATGACTCTGCCAAACGACGCGCGATTGTCTTACGCATTTGGTTGACAGGTTTCTCTGTATAACGTTCTTCACCAACATACGTAGGTAAAGTAATTGCTTTTGTCTCTGTAGCAGGAGCCGCTGTAGCTGCTGTTGCAGCAGGTTTCGCCGCAGCAGGAACAAAAGATTCAACATCTTTTTTCACGATACGACCACCATCTGCTGATCCTTTGATATCGCTCAAGTTGATACCTTTGTCTTTTGCAATCTTACGTGCTAATGGAGAAGCCTTTACACGAGCATCATCATTTGTAGCTGATGCTACTGGAGCCGCAGTTGCAGTAGGAGCTGAATCAGCCTTAGGTGCTTCTGCAGTTTCCGCTTTTGCAGGAGCAGATTTTTGATTCAATAAAGGTGTAATATCAGTTCCCGCAGGACCAACAATAGCAATAATATCATTTACTTTTGCTGCTTCTCCGGCTTCAAGACCAACGTACAACAATGTACCATCAGCATAAGCCGTAACTTCCATTGTAGCTTTATCTGTTTCTACATCAGCGATAGCGTCATCAGATTTGATCGTGTCACCAACTTTGAAATTCCATTGTGCAATAACACCTTCTTTCATGGTATCACTCAACAATGGCATTGTGATCACAGTACATCCCAATTCTTCAGCTGTAACTGTGCTAGCCGAAGATTCTGGACCAGAAACTTCTTCGGTTTTTTTTTCTTCAGTTTTTTCTGGCGCATTCTCAGCTGCCGGAGCATCACCGCTCAACAAAGCTTGGAAATCTTCACCGGGTTCACCCAAAACAGCAATAACAGCATCAATAGCTACTGCTTCACCTTCTTTAGGGCCAATATATAAAAGAGTACCTTCTTGGTAAGACTCAAAGTCCATTGTAGCTTTATCTGTTTCAATTTCAGCTACCAGATCACCAGAATTTACTTTATCACCAACATTTTTGTGCCATTTTGCGATGACCCCTTCGGTCATTGTGTCGCTCATTTTGGGCATTCTTACTACTTCAGCCATTCTGTATTATATTATCAAGTTAAAGAGTATTAATCTAAAATAAATGGATAGTCTTGTTGTACATAAACATCTTTGTACAATTCATCTGCAGTTGGATAAGGAGAATCCTCCGCAAATTTCACCGACTCATCAACTACTTTTTTCACATCAGCCTCAACCTCAGCAAACCAAGCATCATCTGCATATTTGTTTTCCAAAATAGCATGTTTCGTAGCCAATAATGGATCGCGATCTTTATACGCTTCCAATTCCTCTTTCGTACGATATTTAGCCGGGTCAGACATTGAGTGTCCTTTATAACGGTAAGTACGGATTTCTAAGAATGTAGGACCTTCGCCAGCACGAGCGCGTTGAACAGCTTCGTCCATTGCGTTGTGTACAGCAACAACATCCATTCCGTCTACAGGAGCAGAAGGCATATCAAAACCTAATCCCATTTTGTAAATGTCCTGCATGTTAGTTGTACGTTGTACAGAAGTACCCATCGCATAACCGTTGTTTTCACACACGAAGATAACTGGGAGTTTCCACAACATCGCCATGTTTAGTGTTTCGTTGAATGCACCTTGACGTACAGCTCCATCGCCCATATAACAGATATTTACATTATCTGTACCAAGATATTTCTCAGCAAATGCGATACCAGCACCTAAAGGAATCTGACCACCGACAATACCATGGCCACCCATGAATTTATGTTCTTTAGAAAAGAAGTGCATTGAGCCTCCTTTACCTTTTGAACAACCAGTGATCTTTCCATATAATTCAGCCATACAAGCATTTGCAGAAACGCCTTTAGCCAAAGCGTGGGCGTGATCACGATAAGCAGTGATTAAAGAATCCTCAGGTTTGATAACCGACATCGTTCCAGCGACTACTGCCTCTTGTCCTATGTACAAGTGACAGAAACCACGAATCTTTTGCTGTCCGTAAAGTTGACCTGCTTTTTCTTCAAACTTACGCATAAGTAACATAGACTTATACCACTCCAAATATGTCTCTTTTGTTATAGGTGTTGAACTCATTTCAAAGTTTTGATTTTCTTACAATTCTAGACTACAAATCTAATAATTTTGGATGAATTTCCTTGGTCAAAAATCAATTTTATTTATACTTTAAGACACTTCTAAGACATTTGATTTAAAGTATATAGCATTTTTCAGCAAATAAATGAACGGCACAATCAAATAAATCAAAAACTTATGAAAATAAAAAAGCCAAACGACTTAATAATCATTTGGCTTTATCTATTTTATATAAATTGTTTGTTAGCGCAGTTTTTGGATAAGTTCACTTTCGGTAACCTTCACCTGCTCCCCACTTTCCATGTCCTTGAGTGATAATTGACCGGATGAAACCTCTTCATCTCCAACTAATAACACATAAGGGATTCCTTTTCCATCGGCATACCCCATCTGCTTTTTCAACTTCACTGGAGCGGCATATAGTTCTACAGCAATATCTTCTTTACGAAGTTTATTGAGCAAACCTAGTGTATAGGTTTCAAGTTGTTTATCAAAATTGATAATCAATAGCTTGGTAGAATCCGCTTTATTTGCTGGGAATAAATTTAGTTCTTCCAATACATCGTATATACGATCAGCACCGAATGAGACGCCCACTCCTGTCAGATCCTTTAATCCGAACATTCCTGTAAGGTCGTCATAGCGGCCACCACCACCAATACTTCCCATAGCTACTTCATTTGTCTTTACCTCGAAAATACAGCCTGTATAATAATTGAGACCTCGCGCCAACGTAATATCCAGATCGATAATACGAGTCAATAGTTCCGTATCAACACTCAATTTGCTTATATAATCAAAGACCTCCTCTATTTCAGCAATACCTGTCAAACCAATTGAAGAGTCGGCCAAGATAGATTTTAACGACGCAAGTTTCTCCCCATTTGAACCTTCCAATAAGATGATCGGTTTCAACAGATTCAGATCAGCTTCGCTAAAACCTCTTTCCAACAGCTCTTTATTGACCCCATCCAATCCAATTTTATCCAGCTTATCAATGGCGACAGTCATATCGACAATAAGTTCTGGCTTTCCGATAATTTCGGCGATACCAGAAAGTATCTTCCGGTTGTTGATTTTAATATTAAAATCTTTCAATCCAAAACGTTCGAAAGCCTCTTGATAAATCAGAATAAATTCAGCTTCATTCAATAAACTAGTTGACCCCACCACATCGACATCACATTGGTAAAATTCGCGGTAACGGCCTCTTTGCGGTTTATCAGCCCGCCAAACCGGTTGTACCTGAAAACGCTTAAATGGTAAGGAGATCTCATTCTGATGCATCACAACATAACGCGCAAAAGGCACTGTCAGATCATATCTTAGCGCTTTTTCAGAAATATGAGGAATTAGCTTATTCGAATTTTTATCTTGTAGTAGGCTATCTGGAGCTTTTGTCAAATAGTCTCCGGAGTTAAGGATCTTAAAGATCAATTTATCACCTTCATCACCGTATTTACCTGTTAAGGTTGTTAAATTCTCAAATGAAGGCGTCTGTATTTCATTGTAACCATATTTTTTAAACACAGCTTTCAATGTGTCAAAAATATAATTACGTTTGATCATTTCGGAAGGCGAAAAATCACGGGTTCCTTTCGCCAAAGAAGGTTTTACTGTTGCCATATCCGGCAAAGTTAATATTTAGCGGGGACTAAATAAATTAAAGAATAAAAATCCTTTATTCTACTTCCAGGATCTTGAGAAATTCGCAGGCTTTTTCCGCCGCTAATTTCTCGGCTGACTTTTTATTAAAATCGCGCCCCAGGCCACACACAACACCATCTACAACAGCCTCAACACTAAACATCTTCGAAGATTCACCTTCCGGATTATCCGTTTGTTGAAATAGGATTTCTTTTCCGGTATGCTGACACCATTCGATCAACCGACTTTTGAAATTAGTTTCGGTCTGCTCCAGTAGTTGGATATCAACATGTGGTTTAATAATACGGTTTAGGAGAAAGCTTTTTGTGAACACATAGCCTTTGTCCAGATACACTGCACCAATCAGCGCTTCAAATGCATCACCTAACAACGATCCTTGTTTATTCGGGAAACTGATCATTCGGGCATCGAACTGTATCATTTCGTTGAATCCTAGTTTTCTGGAAAGTTGGTTCAGGTTTGCACGGCTCACGATTTTGGAACGCATCTCAGTTAGGAAACCTTCGTCTTTATACGGATATTTCTTGAACAATAATTCAGCAACGACAGAACCTAAAACAGCATCACCCAAGAACTCCAAGCGCTCATTACTGTTCTTAGCTCCTTCTTTGATTGTTACGGCAACAGACTTATGTCTAAATGCCATCTTGTACAAATGCACATTCCCGGGAATAAAACCTAATAGGTTTTTTAGCTTCTTAACATATTCCCGATCCGGCGAAATATATAACTTGTATATCCTTGAAAAAGGCATCTCATCTAAAAATAAGGCGACAAGTTCTAATTAAAGAACCTGTCGCTAGCTCATATTACCAAACCATGTTTGAAGGATCAAACATTAAGCTTTATATTTTTTTACAATCACGGTAGCATTGTGGCCACCGAATCCAAATGTATTACTCAACGCCGCATTCACTGTACGTTTTTGCGCTTTGTTGAATGTAAAATTCAATTTATTATCAATTTCCGGATCATCTGTGAAGTGATTGATTGTCGGTGGGACAATATCATTTTGCACAGCCAAGATAGAAGCGATAGTTTCTATAGCCCCTGCAGCCCCCAAAAGGTGTCCAGTCATTGATTTAGTTGAACTGATATTCAATTTATATGCGTGTTCACCAAACAGGTCAACAATAGCCTTTGTTTCACTGATATCGCCGACCGGCGTAGATGTTCCATGGACATTGATATAATCAATATCTGAAAAATCCATCTCCGCATCATTGACAGCCATTGTCATTGCCAGTTTGGCACCCAATCCTTCTGGATGCGAAGCTGTGATATGGTGTGCATCTGCACTCATTCCACCACCTGCAATCTCTGCATAGATTTTTGCACCACGTGCTAAGGCATGCTCTAAGCTTTCTAAGATCAAGGCACCTGAACCTTCACCCGAAACAAAACCATCTCTGTCTTTATCAAAAGGACGAGAAGCTGTTTTGGGATCATCATTTCTTGTTGACAAAGCATGCATAGCGTTGAATCCACCGATTCCAGCCTCATTAACTGTAGCTTCTGATCCACCGGTAACAATCACATCTGCTTTTCCCATACGAATATAGTTGAAAGCATCAATCATTGCATTGGTAGCAGAGGCACAGGCCGATACTGCTGAAAAGTTAGGACCGCGAAGGCCATGACGCATTGAAATATGTCCTGGAGCAATATCAACGAGCATCTTAGGAATAAAGAAAGGATTGAAACGTGGTGTTCCATCTCCCTTTGCAAAGTTGGCAACTTCTTCTGTAAAAGTTGTCAGACCTCCAATTCCTGAGCCCCATATTACTCCGATACGATTTGTATCTAATTTTTCAAAATCTAAGCCAGCATCTTTAATTGCCTCATCAGTAGACGCAATTGCATACTGTACAAAAGGATCGACTTTACGAGCTTCCTTACGATCCATGAAATCATGTGGATCAAACCCCTTTACCTCACACGCAAACTGAGTTTTGAATTTTGACGCATCAAAATGCGTAATAGGAGCAGCTCCGCTTACACCATTTATTAACGCCTCCCAGTATTCTGAGACGGTATTACCAATTGGTGTAAGGGCGCCTAATCCTGTTACTACTACTCTTTTAAGCTCCATTTATTACGATTAGCCTAATTAAATTAGTTAGTTAACGTTTTTTTCTAAATAAGCGATTGCTTGACCAACAGTACCAATAGTCTCTGCTTGATCATCAGGAATAGCAACGTTGAATTCTTTTTCAAACTCCATGATCAACTCAACAGTGTCAAGTGAATCAGCACCTAAATCATTAGTGAATGAAGCTTCTGGTGTTACTTCGTTTTCGTCTACACCTAATTTTTCAACGATAATTGCTTTTACTCTTGAAGCGATATCTGACATGATTTTATAGTTTAATTGTTTAATAAATCTGTGCAAAGAAAAATAAATTTCATCAAAATTCAAACCTAAATTGATATTTAGATGAAAGTCACCATGTTAGGCGACCGAACTTATTCGCGTCTTATACTAGCTAACCCACTCTATATTAACTTAGTTCAAGTATAACAAAAATTATTTTGTATTCCAAACGCTCAGCTAATTAACTCAAATTTTACACAAAAAGTATATTCCCACCTTAAAATTATTAGTACCTTCGTTAGCATAAGGATATATATTTTATAAAAAAAGTGGTCAATAAGTTAGTAGCAAGGTTAGACATGGATATGGATGAAGAGTTAGATTTCACCCTACTCGCCATCACCTGCCCGCTTAAAGATTACCGCCTCTGCCATTTTATCAATAAAGTGACAAACCTGGATTTTTCCAGAGGCAAAGAGAGCAAATACGACCATGATGGTCGCCCGAAAAATAAATCAGAAGAAGAGCTTGAATATCACATCATCTTTGACGTAAAGAAAAAAATAAGCTATCACTTCACTGCTTTTCATTATCTCAGTCCGGATTCCGATACAGAATATTTTCTTATTAACAATAAAAGTATTGAGGGAACCTTTTTAATCCCCGAAAACCCACATTTTGATTTCTTTGTCATCATCAAAAATTACATCTGCGAAGACGATGTTGAACATATAATCAAAAGGATCAGCAAATTACCGGAAGTGGTCATTGCAAAAGAAATATCACCAAAAATATTGAAATCTAAAGAAAATCTCATATTTTAGCAGACTGTAGGTTAGTGTAGCAAATACACCTAACTCTAAATCTAAATTAATTCGATTTAGTTTTGACAAAAGACAACAATACGGCTTGCCGTTTGTTGTCATAAATGAAGAACATTAAAAATACAAAATAACAGATGGAAAAAGTTCAAAAAAGGACTAAAATTGTCGCAACATTAGGCCCTGCTTCGGCAGACAAACAAGTTTTGACCAACATGATTGCCAAAGGGGTTGATGTGTGTCGGTTGAATTTCTCTCATGGCAGCCAGGCAGATCACCTTAAGGTAATCGAAACTATAAATGCAATAAATAATGAAACCGGATTCAATGTTGCCATCTTAGCTGACTTACAAGGTCCAAAGATTCGGATCGGAAAAATGAAAGAAGGTGGAGCTGTTCTCGTAAATGGTTCAAAAGTTGAAATTACCACACATGAACTCATTGGAGACGAAAACAGAATCTACATTACATACGAAAACTTTCCAAACGATGTTGAAGCCAACGAAATCATATTACTTGATGACGGAAAACTTCAACTTCGTGTTTTAGAAACCAACCATAAGGACACGGTTACTTGTGAAGTAGTGCATGGTGGTGTGCTTACTTCACGTAAAGGCGTAAACTTACCAAACACCAAAGTATCTATCCCTTCATTGACTGAAGAAGATTTAGATAACTTAAACTTTGCGTTGGATCACGGAGCTGACTGGATCGCGATGTCATTCGTTCGTTCGGCAGAAGATATTGCACAATGTAAAGAAATCATTGCCGCAAAAGGAAGCCATGCACGCGTAATCGCGAAAGTAGAAAAGCCTGAAGCAATCGAAAACATCGATGCAATCATCGAAGCTACCGACGCTGTCATGGTTGCTCGTGGCGACTTGGGTGTTGAACTTCCAATGGAAGAGGTACCAGGACTTCAGAAGATCATCGTCCAAAAATGTAGAGACCTTTCAAAACCTGTAATTATTGCTACGCAAATGCTAGAGAGCATGATTACGACACCTCGTCCTACTCGCGCTGAAGTAAACGATGTTGCCAATTCAGTATTGGATGGTGCAGATGCAGTGATGCTAAGTGGCGAGACTTCCGTGGGTGAATTCCCTGAGATTGTAATCGAAACAATGAGTAAGATTATTATCCACGTGGAACAAACTTCTTATCCTTATTATAATGAGAAAGTTAGTGAAATCCACGACGGAACACTTATTCCAGACGCGATTTGCGCTTCTTCAGTTTATCTTGCTCAAAAAACAAATGCCTCAGCAATCGCTGTCTTGACTTCTTCCGGAGCAACAGCATTTGAAATTACAAGCTACAGACCCAACGTAGACATCTTAGTATTTACTGGAACAGAAAAACTATTGAAACAATTGAGTTTGCTTTGGGGTGTGAAAACATTTATCTATGACAAATTTGAAAGTACGGACGGTTCTATCCATGATGTCAATAGATTTATCGTAAAAAACAACTATGTTAAACCGGGATCAATTATCATCAATACGGCATCAACTCCGTTAATTGAAAAAGGCAAAACAAATACAATCCGTGTTTCTCAGTTGTAAGAAATAGGATCATAAAAAGGAAAGGCATTCTCATGATGAGAATGCCTTTCCTTTTTTATTTCTTGGGATATAAAGAGTCAATCTTTAATTTGAAATCTTTCACTTTCAAACTATCTTCCAATAGTTTAAACGGCAATGTATCCTGTTGTGATTTCCTTCTCTTGGGTGATTTTTCTGTTCCCGGCATAGGTGCCAGACCATCCAGCTTTTTGAATTTCTGAACAGGCATATTATACTTAGCCGATGTGGTATCCAAGCCAAGGACTGGCATCTTGGATTGTTTATCCTGCAGTAACGGACGATGCTCTTTTAGCTTGATCTGACCGAAAGCAATCCCCACTGTAAAAGACAATGCCAATGATAATACATAAGTTTTCATAACATAATCTATTTTAACTTCTAATTTACAACAACATAACCAAGATTTAAAGCAATTGCTGTTAAACATTGTTAAAACAACTCCAAAACAAGTTAGCATCTTTATATTTGTAACAATTCAACTAAAGCAGCAGATGGGATGTGGGAATGGCTCAGAATCACAGCATGTAATGAGCTCATTATGCTATTGAAAATATATATTTGCAAAACATAATTTCATGAAGAAAAATAGTATTGTATTAATCATTGGACTAATGTCTTTGGCACTAATCGGGGTATTGGCTATGCAATTCTATTTTCTACGAGATTCCTACCGTCAAAAATCACAGCTCTTTGACGAGTCCGTCAATGCCGCCCTTACTGCTGTTGCCGGAAAGCTCGAGCGACGTGAAGTTGTAGATTTCGCAAAAGTACAACAGGAGCGTAATATCGAAAAATCCAAACAGGAGCAGGCAAAGCAACAACAGTTGACCGAACAGCTGCAACTGCAAACTCAGATTGAGGACCTGAGAGGCAAATTGGACCATATATATCAAAAATATAAATTAGAAGAAGATAGATTAAAAGCAACCTATCCAAATATTATTAATATTGAAAACTGGTTTTACGAAACCTATGTCAAACGAACACAATACCAAGATCTCGTTGAAATTAATATCGTTAAAACCCCAACAAGTGGACTATATTACCAAGAAGATATTCTTGTTTCCGCAACAAAAACGATTCCACGTGTAGAAGGGAAAGACGATAGTACTCGGTTTCTAGTTGTTCATATCGATGATTTCAAAAGGTTGCTTGCAAAAAGTATCATCGCTCTTCCCCCAAGGTCTAACCCAAAGCTGTCGAAACGAATTTTTGAGTTAGAAACCAAATTAAATAAACTGTCGAAAAAAAATGCAGGCTACGGTTTCAATGTTTACGATTCTGTTGCCATGCTTGGTGGTAAAAAAGCTGATTACATCGAAGATGTCGCTATCGGAATGGAATTGGCGAAAAGACCACTTAAGGATCGGTTGAACATTATTATTGTCCAAGAACTCCTAAAGGAAGAATTGATCCATCGTGACATCAAGGCACCGTTTAATATCGAGATATGGAGCACCAGCAATATTTTGCTAAATAATATTCTCAATGAGGCCGAACTAAACAATCCCATAAATACCACAAAGTATTCTACAGCTCTTTTTAAAGGCGATGTTGGCGCTGCTCCGGGCAAGCTGACCATATACTTCCCCAACAAAAAAGCAATCATAGCAGACAACATGAGCTACTTGCTACTTCCTATGCTCACCCTTTTGTTTCTATTGGTCGGATGTTTTGCTTATACTCTCATCATTATCTTTAGACAAAAGAAGGTATCTGAGATGAAAACTGACTTCATTAATAACATGACCCATGAGTTTAAAACTCCTGTGGCCACGATCATGATCGCCAGTGAATCACTCAAGGATCCGGACATCAATGCGGACCACAAACGTGTACAGAAATTGGCCAATATCATTTACGATGAGAATGTTCGCCTCGGAAATCATATTGAGCGGGTATTAGACTTAGCAAAACTGGAGAAAGAAACATTAAAACTTGATCGTGAAGATGTCCATATCAATGACCTTGTAGCCGCTGTCACAGACAGTATGCAGCTCCGGATGCAGAATATCGGCGGAAAATTCAGTATCGATCTCGCCGCGACAAAAGATATTGTTGTCGGAGATGAGCTGCATTTCTCCAATGTATTTTACAATCTAATGGACAATGCAATTAAGTACAGTAAAGGAGATCTACATGTAAATATCGGTTCTAAAAATATTGGCGATAACATTGTTATCACCATCGCAGACAACGGAATCGGCATGAGTAGGGATCACCTTCAAAAGATATTCGATCAATTTTATCGTATCCCCACCGGAAATGTCCACAACGTTAAAGGTTTTGGTCTGGGCTTAAGTTATGTTCAGGATATTTTGAGAAGACTCAATGGAAGAATCACCGTAAAAAGTGAGAAAGATAAGGGCACAACCTTTGAAGTAATTTTGCCCGTAAAAAAATAACACGTTCCTTTTTTGTATATTCAGGGAACATTAGTGAAAATTAATAGATTCATTATGCAAAAGATATTATTAGCAGAGGATGATCCCAATTTGGGGGATCTTTTAAAGGACTATCTCGAATTAAAGGGAAAATTTGACGTTACGCTCTGTATTGATGGAGACGAAGCCGTTTCCCAGTTCAAAAAAAATGATTATGATTTATGCATTTTCGATGTCATGATGCCTAAAAAAGACGGTTTTACCGTGGGCCGTGAGATCAGAAAAACAAATAGTACCGTACCGATTATCTTCGCCACTGCAAAAGGCATGATGGAGGACAAGACAGAAGCGTTTGAATTGGGTGGAGATGATTATATCACAAAACCTTTCCGTGTTGAGGAGTTACTTCTTCGGATTAATGCTTTATTGAAACGAAGTGTCAGAGATAAAGAGGATGAAGTAGTTGCAGATAAGTTTGAAATTGGAGATTACTTTTTCGACTATACAAGTCAGCAGATTTCTTACAAAGGTCAGATGCAAAAACTATCGACAAAAGAGGCTGAATTACTTCGCCTACTTTGTTTAAAAAAGAATGATGTTTTGACTAGGGAAGAAGCTTTATTAAAAATATGGCATGACGACAATTACTTCACAGGTAGAAGTATGGACGTATTCCTGAGCAAACTTCGTAAATACCTAAGAGAAGACAGCAAGGTTGAAATCGTCAATGTCCACGGAAAAGGTTACAAACTCCTGGTGAGCTAAAGGCATAGAGGGTGAGATACCAATGCGTGATTTCACCCTCCTTTCCAATGAAAAGAAAGAAATAAAACATTTCTATCCTTAGTAGAATATAAAAAATAGATGCACTTTTATAAAAAATTTGCATATCAAAAAGAAATGTTCTAACTTAGCATCGCTTATAGAGAAAGGCAGAGGGAATAGACCCGATGAAGCCTTAGCAACCTGTCCCTTGACAAGGTGCTAAATTCTACCCTACTTGATATGGGAATGATAAGCCGAAGTCACCAAATTCTAGTGTGTCCTTCTCTCTCTAGCAAGAAATATAGTTGAAAAGAAATATTAAAAACATTATTATGTTATTGACTAACAATTTAGGTTACCCTCGTGTGGGCGCGTTCCGCGAATTGAAAAAAGCCAATGAGGCCTATTGGGCTAAAAAATCTTCTGTTGAGGAATTATTGGACACAGCAAAAAAAATTCGTGAAGGCAATTGGAAAACACAAAAAGATGCTGGAATAGATTTGATCCCTTCCAACGACTTCTCTTTTTACGATCAAGTATTGGATTTAACCCTTACTGTTGGTGCAATTCCTGCTCGTTACCATTCTTTGTTGAATAAAGTAGACAACAACTACAGCTTAGACTTATATTTTGCAATGGCGCGCGGTTTCCAACAAGAGGGAATCGATGTGACCGCAATGGAAATGACCAAGTGGTTGGATACCAACTACCACTATATGGTTCCTGAATTCACAAAAGATCAAGAGTTCAAATTGACTTCTGAGAAATTCTTAAATGAATACAACGAAGCAAAATCATTGGGTATTGAGACAAAACCTGTTTTATTAGGCCCAATCACTTACCTTTTGATCGGTAAAGAAAAAGAAGCTGGTTTCGACCGTATCGACCTATTGGACAAATTAGTTCCTGTATATGAGCAAATCTTGTCTAAATTGGCGGAAGCTGGAGCACAATATGTTCAGATCGACGAGCCTTTCTTGGCTTTAGATTTAGATGCAAAAGTAAAAGCATTATACCAACCTACGTTTGAGAAATTGGCTGCTGCTGCCAAAAACATCAAATTGATCGCGACAACTTACTTCGAAGCTTTAAAAGACAACGAAGATATCGCGGTTAACTTACCTATCCATGCATTACACTTGGATTTAGTACGTGGAGAAAACCAATTGGATACAGTTTTAGCTAAAGTTCCAGCTTCATTGACATTATCATTAGGTATTGTTGAAGGCCGTAACATCTGGAAAAACGATTACGAAAAATCATTGGTTAAAATCAAACAAGCAGTTGATGCATTAGGCAAAGACCGCGTTTGGATTGCTCCTTCTTCCTCTTTATTGCACGTTCCTTTTGACTTAGATAATGAGCATAATGAGCAATCATTACCTGCTGAAGTTAAAAACTGGTTAGCATTCGCAAAACAAAAATTAGCAGAGGTAAAAGATCTAGCTGTTTTAGCAGAAGGTGAAGTTGATGCAGAAACAACAAAACGTTTCGAAGCCAACAAAACTGCTGCAGAAAGCCGCCGTACTTCTCCGTTGATCCACAAACCGGAAGTTAAAACACGGACAAGCAACATTACTGATGATGATGCAAAACGTACATCAGTTTTTGCTGACCGTAAAGCGGCACAACAAGCGAAATTCAACTTACCAGCATTCCCTACGACAACAATCGGTTCTTTCCCACAAACAAAAGATGTGCGTAAATGGAGAGCTGATCTGAAAAAGGGATCGATCACACAAGAAGAATACGATAAAGCGATTGCTGAAGAAACAGAAAATACAATCCGCCTTCAAGAGCAATTGGATATTGACGTATTGGTTCACGGTGAGTTCGAACGTAATGATATGGTTGAATACTTCGGTGAGCAATTAGCTGGATATGCATTTACACAAAACGGTTGGGTACAATCCTATGGTTCACGTTGTGTAAAACCTCCAATTATTTATGGAGATGTATACCGTCCAGAAGATATGACTGTACGTTGGTCTTCATACGCTCAATCATTGACAAACCGTCCGGTTAAAGGGATGTTGACTGGTCCTGTAACAATCTTACAATGGTCTTTCGTACGTAACGATCAACCACGTTCAACCACAACTTACCAAATCGCATTGGCGATCTTAGACGAAGTACAAGCTTTGGAAAAAGCAGGTATCAAAATCATTCAGATCGATGAGCCAGCGATCCGCGAGGGATTACCATTGCGCAAAGCAGATCAAAAAGATTACTTAAACTGGGCTGTACGTGCATTCCGTGTATCTTCATCTAATGTAGAGGATGATACGCAGATCCACACACACATGTGTTACTCTGAGTTCAACAATGTAATCGAAGATATCGCAGCAATGGATGCAGACGTAATTACAATTGAGACTTCCCGTTCACAAATGAAATTATTGAATGCTTTTGCTGGTGATTTCAAATACCCGAACGATATCGGTCCCGGTGTATACGATATCCACTCACCACGCGTACCAAGCAAAGATGAGATGGTAGACCTATTGCGCAAAGCAAAAGCGGTAGTTCCTTCGGAACAACTTTGGGTTAACCCTGACTGTGGTTTGAAAACTCGTGCTTGGCCTGAAACTAAAGCTGCTTTAGAATCTATGGTTGAAGCTGCGAAAATCTTAAGAGCAGAATAATTCTTAAACTATATTGATAAAAGCCCAAGATGAAATTTCATCTTGGGCTTTTTTTTTGAATACTTTATCCGGCATCAAGCGTCTTCGTCTGTTATTTACTTCTCTTTTTACCCGTCTTATTCATTTCCAATTTTCCTTGAATCCGATCCTCAATAGACTTTATGATCGTGGACAGATCGCTGTTCAGATTATCCAACTTGGCCATTTTGAGGATTTTTAAAGCCTTCTTGTATTTTTTTAATTTCTCAAGTAGCAGCACCTTCTTGATCCAGATTACAGCCAGAGACATCCCCGGCAATGTCAACACATATTTGATGGTTTTCTTGGCGGCTTCATAATCTTCCATGTCTATCAAGGTCTGTATAAAATAAGGATACACCTCCAAAGCATGCACATTATGGCTTAAAGCTTCCTGAAAATATTTCTTTGCCTGTTCATAATCAAACAGCTGCTCCGCATAGACCCGTCCCATTAGACACAATGCCATGGTATTGGATTCATCGTATGACAAGGCATAGGATAAGGATTCTAGGGTATCCTCCAGATAATATGGATAATTATCCAAGGCCTGGAGAACATATTTATTCACTGAATTCATCGTTTTTTTTAAACATTACATGAGTATTAAGCTTCTTGGCGCTACCTCTAGCCACACAGAAGCTATTTCCTTTTATCGGTCAGATCATCTCAAATGATCTCTTGGCGATACAGACACACAATCCGATGTCATATACAAGCGCCAAAATTGGTCCGGAAAAGAAGATTAGGAGAGTGCGGTATTACGGAGAATATGCCCAAGACTCTTCTTTGAGGACGAAGCTGGGTTTTTTAGTATAGCAAACATATTCTTCCGTTTTTTATTTTATATTAATACCTTATTATGCTGCAAAGATTCAAAATATTTATCATATTACAAAATATTTGATTATTAACAACTTACAAACCTATCATGGGATTGGCATATTATTGTCATATCGTTTTTTCTAAAATTATCAACCTTTTAGTCATTTTCGTTTTATGGAAAGTCAAACAGTAAATCAACTCATCAAACAATCTAGAAAGCTCAGAGGACTGACACAACAGGATCTCGCCAATCAAGCCGGTCTATCTTTAAGAACAGTACAACGAATCGAAAAGGGGACAGAAGAGATCAGTGGTTTCAGTTTAAGACAAATCAGTCAGATTTTAGAAATTCCTTTAGAACAATTAATTATGCCAAATGTAAATCAAATCAGTATCGACAAAAACCAAAGTGGAAGCATAAAGGCTCTTTACCTCGCTTCCCTAACATTTCTGGTCAACCCGCTATTAGGCCTATTGGTCCCAGCCATTATGGGCTATACCAAGCAAAATAAAGATGCCCAATACAGCATGCATCTAAAAAAGATCATCATCATACATGCCACCGGTCTTTTATTTCTCGGCGCCTTTATAGGTTATATTTTTGCAGCAGATTTTTTAAAAATTGGGTTGCCTTCATCTTTAAATTACATCTTTAACAGCTGGCTTTTTCTGCTCATCCCAATTTGCTATTATGCAGTGATTATCATCTTCACAGCAGTAAACTATTTTAGCATTAAAGGATCCGATGTAATTTAAGAATAACTGGTACTCAGCTTGCTCGAATCGAAATTCGTGATTTGAGCAAGCTGAAAACAAAATTACATGAATAGGTTTTAGAAAATCAGAAGGGCATTTCCTAGAAGAAATAAAGTGGAAAAGCGCTGACATTGAGGAGAAATTGTTGTTAAATATTATAACGGATTTTTTTGAACAACCAGTATCAAGTCTTTTTCTAAAGCTAGATATCCCATCTCATAAATAAAATTATAGGTCTGACCTTTGCTTGTAGTAATTGTATGTGTGTGAAATTTGAAATCAAATCCCAGTCTTTTTAACTTTTCCCGCTGTACCTTCAGCAAACCTTTCTCCTCGCCGTTCAGTACATCCATTAGAATACGTCGGTTTTTGCGCAAGATATTATTCACATTGCGCACTAGATTAGTTTGATCGCTATTCAGTTTATTGTTATATGTATTTCGGCAAGAGTCATCACAAAAGCGCTTATCCGACCTTCCTCTTATATTTTCTCCACATTCCAAACAGACTTTTTCCATAGTGTTTAATATGAAATTTAAACGACAACAAACGGTTACAACCGACTATAGTCGAATACAAATGGTAAACAGACGATTAATATCTCCTCTCCTTTTCATCTTTGCTCAAGGTCATTCCACATCCATTGAAGGTTATGGCCTGAACTAAAATAAGAATTATTAGAAACATTTAAAAATTAGACAAAATGAGCACATTACGTAACAAAGTACAATTAATTGGTCATTTGGGAAATGATCCTATCATCAGAACCACTTCAACAGGGACAAATTACTCTGTTTTACGACTTGCCACGAATGATCTTTTCAAAAACAAAGCGGGTGAATGGGTAGAAGAAGTACAATGGCATACGCTTGTTGTTTGGGGTAAGCAGAATAATACCATTGAAAAGAAATGTAGTCGCGGAACTAAACTGATGGTTGAAGGGAAACTTACCTATCGTAACTATGAAAATGCTGATGGAGCAAAAAGATATCTTACTGAAATCAAAGTTGACAGCTTTTTGATTCTATCAGATCAAACTTGCTCAAACGAGGATATTCCAGTACTACAAGAGGAGGATGAGGATGAACTTCCGTTCTAATTTGGGGATAAAAAGAAAGTAGGACATTTAACGTTGTCCTACTTTCCTATTTATATCAAAAAAATTATTTTGCTGCACTCGCAGTTAACTCTGTTGCTAGCTTTTGAGCATACTCTGTCCATAGCTTTGCATCTTCCGGAGTTAATTTAGTAAGAGCAGTAGCCGTCTTTGTGGCCCATTCCTGTTGCTTTCCAGCTAACTCTTGGATCTTAGTCGCATCTCCACTTTTAGCAGCAGCAACATATTCATTCACATATTTTGTGTAATCGTCTGCCAACTGTTGTGCTTCCGGGGAGCTAAACTTAGGCACTGCAGTAGTAGTAGTAGTTTCTGTTGTTGTTGTCTGTGCAACACCACCTTTAGTATCAGTTGTAGTGACTGTATCCTTTGTTTCTACTTTTTTGCTATCTGCATTATTACAAGAAGCAAAGAAAAGTGCAGCAATTGCCGCAGATAATATCATTTTTTTCATGAAACGAATAAGTTTATAATAAATTAAAATTATTTACCAACTTAAATTTGGATTATTTTAATTTATAATCCAAATATATTTTTTTCACAAAACAAATAAACATCAAAAAACCTCAGTTTTTCTCTTTCCCATGCATTTAAATTTAAATCTCCGATGATTGAAATAGTCTCCGATTGTAACAACACCATGGCGTTAATTATGATTCTGGCTCCTCCAGGTCTCCAAAGGAAGATATTCTCCAGAAACGATGTCCAGAATCTGGATATTCTTACAATCACTCTTGTTCAAATAGAAATGATAATAAGGTTCAAATCTTTCTTCACTATTATATCCGGCGGTAAGGGAATACAACTCCTTTTCATCTTGTTTCAAACTATCGATCATAAACGAGATATTGGCTTTGTGATCAGTCAAGCTATCCAAATTTCTTTTGCTTTCCTCAACCTCCTTGAGCGCTAGGATCAATTTCATCGCCTTTTCTGACGAACAACCAGCTTTCTCGTCCATTTTAGCTGAACTTTCAATTCTCTCAACAGCTGGTTTTTTAGGGGTTTGGTCACTTTTTGTTTTAGTGGATGTATCGCTTTGACAGCTGATAAAAGCAATGTATGATATCAAATGGACAAATAAGATTTGTACTTTCATCTGTATAAATTATTTATAAGTATTGGTCTCATCGGTATAAATGAGCTCGTGTTTGGTCCCACCCACCAATGCAAGTCTATATTCTTTCAAATTTACCATACAATTTCCAGAAGTTTCCCTTCTCTGCCAATACAAAGTCGACTTTTTTCCAAGCGTTTAACACCAGGCTTATTTCTGTTTCTGCCATTGTATATTTTCCAATAAAGAATTCCTCCGCCGAAAAACACAGGCCAAAGGCATTATTTAGTGTATGTAAGCTTTCAATATCAATTTCTTCGAAAAATAGAATCGACTGTGCTGTTACAGCAAAATCACCTGGCACCGATATAGCATCCATATACTCTATCGCAATAAAACGATTACGGCTCTGTAGCGGGAACTCAATCACAGGAAGTTCATTCAATTTTGACACATAAGTACAAGCATCTAATAACGTATCCCTTTCCAACAGCGGAACCTGCGACAGTCGTTTGCCACCTAATGTAGGAATATCGGGCTGAAAATAATCGTTAAAATTGAGGATCTCATTAACGGATAGATTTTTTTCAATCAGATGTTGCACAGGAATGCCAAAATAATTTGCAATTTTCAAGATAATCTCGATTTTTGGTTCAGCACGCATCTCCTCGTAAGATGAAATATTACCTCTAGTGAGATTAAAAACATCTCCAAAAGCCTGTTGACTCAATCCTTTCACCTTTCTCAGCTTCTTAATATTATTCCCGACGTTACTCATTTTAAAAAAAAATTAATTTTTTCTTGCAAAATATTTTTGCAATTTACTATCTTTATGCAAAGAATATGTGCAATATATAAAAAACTTGATTATGTACTTCTCAAAAATTGAAAATTATATCGCCAATATCGGTTATAACATCACTCATAAAGATGAAAAAGAAGGTGTTTTTGTTATCGAAAACGAAGATGATGGTATTCGCAATCTCATTGTGGGTATTGCGCAACCTATCATAATTTTCGAGCAGTACCTATTTACTCTAAACAACGAAAACATGGACATGTTCAAATCGTTGCTCATCAAAAATAGAGATATCATCCACGGCGGATTTGCCTTGACAGAGGATGGTAAAAAGGTCATATTCCGATATACGATGCAAATACATAATCTCGATCAAAATGAATTTGATGCTGCCATTAATTCGCTCAGTCTTTTGATCAGCGAATATTATAATCAGTTAATAAGTTTTTCAAAATTATAGAATAATGAATATTTTTAAGAGAATTTTCAGAATCGGTCAAGCAGAAATCCACGCTGTAGTGGATAAAATGGAGGACCCCATCAAAATGACGGAACAAGGTATCCGTGAGATGAAAGAAGACCTAGAGCAATCGTTGGAAGCTTACGCAAAAGTAAAAGCGCTAGCCATACGTACGCAAAATAATTGTGAGAAGAAAAAAGAAGAGGCCAATGAATTTGAAAACAAAGCCATTTTATTATTGCAAAAGGCCCAAAAAGGCGAACTTTCTACTGAAAAAGCAGAGAGCTTAGCCAAAGAAGCCCTATTACTAAAAAAGCAATTGTTGATCGAAGCCACCGAATTGGAAAAACAAGCGACAATCCATCAAAGCTCAGCCGAAGAATTGCGCAAGAATGTGGATATACTTAAATTCAATATATCCAAATGGGAGAGTGAGCTATCGACATTGAAAGCAAGAGTTAAAGTATCCAATGCAGCTAAAATGGTTAATCGACAACTTGCTAATATTGATTCAAACAGTACCATTTCGATGCTGGAACGCATGAAAGAAAAGGTCGAAGAGGATGAGGCTTTGGCCAAAGCCTATGGCGAAATCGCAACGGGCAACAAAAGTAGGATAGATGAGATCAATGAGAACATCAGTGGTTCGGACTCTGTCAACAATGAACTGGAAGAGTTAAAACGAAAATTAAATAACGATGCGGAGATTTGAGTATAAAACAGTCAAAATCGAACCCAAAGGTTTCTGGGGAACCAAATTGGATCCGGACAAAATCGACGAGATACTTAACGATCTAGGGAATCAGGGGTGGGAATTGGTCACAATGCAAGATCTTGAGGTCAATGGTCACTCTTGGTCGTTTCATTACACCTTCAAACGAGAAAAAATTTAAAAAAATACGATGACAGAATTAATCAATATCTTATTTAACCCATTATCAAATGGCATCATGACCGTCCTGACGGGCCTGTCTGTAGTGTATTGGTTTTTTATGTTTCTCATGGGGGATGGTGTACATCTATTTGATGCTGACGCCAACGTAGACTTACATCCTACTCCTGATGTCAGCGACGTAGATGGCTCGCATGATATGAACGCCGATGGATCAGATCACCCACACCATCATACGGACTCCGATACGCATACCGAACCGGGTTTCTTTGCCAAGGCAATGGATTATATCAATGTCGGAAAAGTCCCAATTATGCTTATTGTGACCATGTTTAAATTTATTGGCTGGGTGATCACCATTGTATCTTCATTGTATATTGACGTCGCATCCTGGGGAATAAAATCGGTATTGATCTTAATTCCTGTTTTTATCGTTACGTTTTTCTTAATGCATTTTCTGACCAAACCACTCGCAAGAATGTTTAAAAATATAGGCTATAATGGCGAAGAGAGCCATGACTTCCTAGGGCGCATGGGAAAAATGCGTGCTAGTATTGAAGGCAAAAAAATAGGTTCTGCTGAATTTATCATCCAACAAGACCCTATCCGTCTCAATGTCGTGAGCCATAATGGTGAAAAGATCGGCTATGGTGATGATGTCATTATCGTGGATGAATCGAAGGACAAAAAATATTATTATGTCACCAAGGAAATCACCATAGACAATATTTAAAATTGATGAGCAAGACAGAACCGCCTTGTCAGCTAAAAGCTTGCGCAAGTAAAATCTCAATACTCGTATCTAAATACTAAAATCTAAATAAATACTAATCATATGCTATATCAACCTCTTTTATTTTTAAGTGGCTTAAACGGAATTATATTGCTAATTGTCGGTTTAGCTGTCTTTTTAATTTTTGCATTCTTTGTTGTACTGAGTGCATTCTATAAAAAAATCCCGCAGGGAAAGGCGATTGTCCGGACGGGGGTCGGCGGGACAAAAGTTGCCTTCAATAAGGGTATGTATGTCGTCCCTGTTTTCCACAAGATGGAGATCATGGATATCTCAATCAAAAAAATTGAAATCGCCCGTATGCAGAGCGAAGGGTTGATCTGTAAAGACAATATCCGTGCAGATATCAAAGTAGCATTCTTTGTTCGTGTCAACAAAAATGTGGATGATGTGATCAACGTTGCCCAGAATTTGGGATGTGACCGTGCAAGTGAGCCCGAAACTTTAAAGAGCATCTTTGAATCTAAATTTTCTGAAGCCCTAAAGACCGTAGGTAAGAAGTTTGATTTTATCGAATTGTATGAAGCCCGTCGTGAGTTTCGTGATGAAATCCTCAATATCATTGGTACAGACCTGAACGGCTATATCCTTGATGACTGTGCCATCGACTACCTGGAACAAACAGATATCGAACACTTAAATCCCAGCAACATCCTGGATAGTGAAGGTATCAAGAAAATCACCGAGCTGACAGCAAAACAAAATATCAATGCCAATTTCATCCGTCGTGACGAAGAGAAATTGATCAAAAAACAAAACGTAGAAGCACGCGAGGCAATCTTAGAACTGGATCGTCAACTTGCCGAAAAAGAAGAAAAACAAAAACGTGAAATCGATAATATCAAAGCGCGTGAAGAAGCCGAAATAGCAAAAGTACGTGAGGAAGAACGCTTGAAATATGAGAGTGTCCGCATTTCGACCGAAGAGCAGTTGGCTGTACAGGAAGAAAATAAGCTGCGTCAGATAATCATCGCCGAGAAGAACAAGCAACGTACAGATGCTGTAGAAGCAGAACGTGTGGAAAAAGACCGTGCACTGGAACAGACAGAACGTGAGCGTATTGTTACCTTGGCTCAGATTGACAAAGAACGTTCGATTGAGACTGAAAAGAAAAGTATTCAGGGTGTGATCAAAGAACGCGTCCAATTGGAAAAAGGTGTTATTGAAGAACAACAAGGAGTCAAAGATATTGAAGTATTCCGTGAAGTAGAACGGAAGAAACAAGCGGGTGTTATTGCAGCATCACAAGAAGCCGAAGAAAAATTAATTACTACGGTAAAAGCTGCTGAAGCAGCGAAAATTGCTGCAGAACAAGAGGCTGAGAAAAAAGTGATTGACGCCGAAGCAGCGCGTAAAATCGCTGAAAAACGTGCACAGGAATTATTAATAGACGCCGAAGCGAAAAAAGAAGCGTCACTCAAAGAGGCCGAAAGCCGCAAGATCATAGCTGAAGCACAAGCGAAAGAAGAAGCCGCGATAGGTCTGTCGGAAGCTGAAGTAATGGTTGCAAAAGCCGAAGCCGAAGAGAAGCAAGGTACTGTACAGGCAAATGTTATTGAGAAGAAAGCCGAAGCCATGCGCAAAGAAGGTTTAGCACAGGCGGAAGTTGTCCGTGAAAAAGCACTTGCGGAGGCAAAAGGTATCGAAGAGAAAGCAGAGGCCATGAAAAAACTGGATGGTGTTGGTAAAGACCACGAAGAGTTCAAATTACAGTTACAGAAAGAACGTGACATCGAACTTGCGCAGATCAATATCCAAAAAGATATTGCACAAGCACAGGCGGGGGTATTGTCCGAGGCACTTAAAACAGCGAAGATTGACATCGTTGGTGGTGAAACCATGTTCTTCGAAAACATTGTACGTCAGGTATCCAATGCCAAAGGTTTTGACCATCTGATCGACAATTCTAAACATGCGACTGATATCAAAAATTCACTATTGGGCCCAGACGGAAAAGGTGATCTTGCTGAAAAAGTACGTGGATTAGCGGATAAATATGGGATCTCATCCAATGATATCAAGAACTTAACAGTGTCTGCGGCGTTGATCAAATTGCAGCAAGCGGCTACAGACGCTGAGAACGGTGAAGATGCAGGTTTTATCAATTCACTATTTGGGTTGGCAAAAAACTTAGGCATTTCCAATAAAAAGCTGTAAATACATTTATCATCTTGAGCCTTGTAAAGCATCAAATCTTAACAGGCTCAAGATAATATCCTAAAAACCAAAGCAATCACATGATACGTTTTGTCCTATTTTCTATTTTCCTGTGTTTAAATATCGTATTGGTAACTGCCCAGACAGTTCAGCAACGATTGGATTCACTATTCCAATCCTTGAATCAAGATGGTGAATTGAGCGGAGCTTTCTTAGTGGCCGACAGTGGTAAAGTTGTTTTTGAAAAATATCTGGGTTTTGAAAATTCAGAAAAAACAAAAAAGATAACTAGCAGCAGCCGTTTTGAATTGGCTTCGGTGAGCAAACAGTTTACGGCGATGGCCATTATGCAATTGGAAGAACAGGGCAAGCTCTCCTATGAAGATGATATTACCAAATATTTCCCACATATAAAATTCAGGAATATCCGTATCAAAAATCTATTGCGTCACACCTCTGGAATTCCAGATTTTTTTGGTTTCCCAGAAAAATGGTTTAACACTAAGAAAATAAATAACAATAGAGATATACTCAAAACACTTGAAGAACGAATAGATTCAGCCGAATTCATGGCTGGCGAACGATGTTCTTATTCAAATACAAATTACCTACTGTTAGCTCTGATTGTAGAAAAAGTATCAGGCCAATCTTTCGTAACATATATGCGACAACATATATTCAAGCCAGCTGGAATGAAAAATACAGATGTATTTTCGGCTCGCTCTCCCAAAGCAGATTTAAAAAACTATGCAAAGGGAATGACCTATAATATTCAGACGAAAAGCTTTATGGGCGTAGATGATTTTGAAACGTATAAGTATGCGACCTATTTTGATGGAGTCAGTGGGCCATATGGAATAAGTAGTACAACTGAAGATCTGCTAAAGTGGAACCGGGCCCTTCAGAATTTTACCCTATTAAAACGAAATAATTTCATAAAAGCCATTTCTAGCGACACACTTACGAATGGAAAACTAATTAGTAAACATCAGATGTATCAGGGATTTGGCTGGGAGTTTACAGATAGTACCAATAATGAAAATAAAATGCATTTTCATACAGGAAGCTATCCTGGATACCAAAGTATATTTGTAAGAGATCCAAAAAATCAGCGGTGTTTTATGGCGCTAATTAATAAGCCAAATACTATAGGTGTCTTTCCCCTAACTATGGCTATAGTGGCAATTCTCGAAAAAAACGATATTATTCCCTCGATAGAAAGGGAAAAACTTACCGGAAATATTACGCTCGTTGAATTCCAGTTAAATAAGCTATTAGGCACATATAGCTGTAACCAGCAGCCTGAATTAAAATTTAATATCATAATGGATAAAAATGAAGGCTTACAAGCTAAGTTATCGGGACAGTCAGCCATTGAAGTCTATCCGAAAAACGAGTTAGAGTTATTTTATACGGCTGTGCAAGCCGAGCTGAAATTCAGCAAAGAAAATGATCAGATCACAGCGCTGACGCTGTATCAAAATGGTCAGGAATTAAAATTCAATAAAGTTAAATAAGTCAAGAACTAGCGGAACTTATGCCAGAAGAAAACGTAATAAATCAGAACGATAGCCTTGATCAAGGTGCATATGAGATTATCCGAAAGCGACTTCTTACACAAAAAGAAGAACTAGCGACCAAGCTCCAGCGGTTGAATGAAGCCCGTAAAGAAGTCTTCAATTCAACGAGTTTTGTCCTCAAAGCTAATCAACGGATCACCACAGAAAACAACTGTGTTGCCCGCGGCATTCTGGCCTTGGATAATCAATGTATTTTTGGGTATAACGTGCATTTTGGACTGCGTACCGAGATCAAGCTGGAAGATGTTTTCAGTGTTTATGCATTTGAGAATAATCAATTTATTCCGCAGTCCCTAGACCTGATCAACGATCAAAATTTTATCTCAGATTATCAAAACCTATATAAATACTATAGGGACTCCATATTCTCCAAATTTCGTAGGACGGAGAACTATTTGTACATGATCTTTCAGACCAGCAAAAATCCCGCTGACCTCAAAGCATTCAAATGGTTAATCAAAGATGGTAAGCTCCAGTATCAGGATGACCGCAGCATTCATGAAGCCAAATTGCCCAACCAATTTGAATTTGACTGGACAAAAACAACGCTCGATGATCGCCGTCTGGGAAAATATCCCCATATATCCATTATGGATAAGATCTTTATTGAGGCAATCAACGGTGACATCACCTTCAAGATCGAAAACAATACAGACAGTGGCAAAGGGATCTATTCCGAAAAAGTGGTCAATGCAGACCAACAATTGGACGATGCCGATTATTACTATGCAGATCTCGGCAATCTTATTGCGGTACGCATCAAACCTTACCAGGAAGATTTTAGGGCCTTTGTCTATAACCAACGGACGAAGGAAGTAATCAACCTCAAATCACTGAATGAATCAGCAATATTGTTACCGGACAATCAAGGGATTATTTTTTCGAATGGATACTACTTACAAAATGGTACACACAAGGTTTTTGACGCCCAGTTTGAACATGTATCGTTCCTGCGTAGGATAGCCTCCCCCAATGGTGAAGATTTTCTGTATATATTCTGTCAGGAGGAAACCAATACCTATATCCTACTGTCATATAACATCATTCAGCAGCATGTCGAGACCCCGATTATCTGCAACGGATTTACCCTGTTCAAAGATGGTAGCTTAATTTATTTCCGCACCGAGGCAGAAGCCACCAGGCATCATCAGGTTCAGATCTGGGAAACACCCTATATGGCCATGTTCAAAGAAAATGAGCAGAAGAAAGATGATCCCCTCTATAAGGTAGGCAATAAACAGATCGTGCAAGCGATGGCCGAGGCTCAGGAGGTTATACAGCTTATCAACAAAGAGGACAGCTACGAAGGTTTATACGAAGATATCCTCAAAAAATCCACGGTTTTATTGGATTCCTATTTCTGGATAAAAGATGAGGCCTTATCAAATCTTGGCCAGCCATTAACACAGATCAAGGAAGTCGCCAATACCGCTATTGATGAGTTCGTCAAAGTACAGGCACAACGCAAACATGCCGCAGAATTAAATCTAGCAGCAGAAAAGAAGATGGAAGAACTCACCTTCTCCATCAATAGTACCGTTGTAGACAAACTCGATCAGCTCGTCCATCAATTGGCCGACTCCCGTCGTCTTCAGGGTGAAATCATCGACCTTAAAAATGTAAAATATATTGATACGGTCAGCATAGATAGTCTGTTGGAAAAACTGCAGGTTATCACCTCTGGCCTGGCCGAAAAAACCATTGCTTTTCTCCTACGTGATGAAGCCCTGCTTCCTTACGAACAAAAGGTAGAACAGCAGAAGAAAAATGTGGAGGCCATAGTTAAGGTCTACGATGCCAAGGCAATCGAGGAAGCCAATTCGGCCATTTCAAGCGAACTGGAACTATTGATTGATATCCTCAATAGTTTAAAAATTGACGACTCCACACAGACAACCAAAATCATTGAGAAGATTTCGGTTATTTTCTCTTCGCTAAATGAAGTGCGCGCACAGCTAACGCGAAAACTCAATTCATTAAAGAGTACAGAAGCGATAGCCGAGTTCTCTGCGCAGCTGACCCTGTTGGAGCAATCCGTGACCAACTACCTCGAACTGTCAACGACAACCGAAAAGGTAGACGAATATTACACAAAAGTCATCGTTCAGCTGGAAGAGCTCGAAAGTAAGTTTTCTGAATTTGAAGATTTTGCTTTAAAGATCGCGGACAAACGTGATGAAGTTATCAAGGCTTTTAATTCCCGCAGAGAACAAATCGTTGAACAGATCAACAAGCGTACTTCCTCGCTCGAACAGATCGGTCTTCGTGTATTAAAGAACATTGAAAACAAATCCAAGACATTTGCAACGCGGGAAGAGATCCTCAGCTTCTTTGCCTCGGATCTGATGATCGACAAGATCAGACAGTTGGTACAGGAGCTAAAAACACTGCAGGATGTCTCAAAAGCAGAAAACCTTGAAAATCTATTAAAGAAATCACAGGAAGACGCCTTACGGGTTTTACGGGACAAGAATGATCTGTTTGTAGATGGCGAAAATATCATTGCATTGGGCAAGCATAAGTTTGCGGTCAATAGTCAATCCCTTAGCCTTACCTTGCTGCGCAGAAATGATGAACTGTATTTCCACCTGACGGGGACAAGTTTCTATCAAAAAGTGCAGGCCGAGGAAATCAACACTTTTCAGGATATCTGGGATCAGGAACTTGTTTCTGAAAATAAAGAAGTCTATCGTGCAGAATACCTCGCATACAAAGCATTCCTGGCTTCGAAAGGACAACAAGATTTTGATGCTGCATTATTCATCACACAGACTGTGGAGCAAAGTTATTCAGAAGGTTATGTCAAAGGAGTTCACAATGTGGATGCGCTATTGATCTATGATACGGTCAAACAGTTGGATACCAAATTGGATCTGCTTCACTATGATCCCCTATTGCGTACGATGGCTCAGTTATTTTGGCAATCCCTTTCGGATGATCAACGGACAAAGCAGCTGGCACTAATACATTCTACCTACACGATATTAAAAACGTTTTCAAATTCAAATCGTTACCAGTCTGTCATTGATGAACTGACCAAGTTATTCAATGCATGGGAGACACATTTGGATCGCTCCACCATTCATGGCCGTGACCTGGCAACGTACCTTTTTCAGACGTTTACGAGCTACAATACCTTTGTCGTCAGCGAACAGTCCGATGAACTGAAAAAAGCGTTTATTCGATTGCTGGAATCCAAGAAAAGTTACAAGCTATTTGAAGCGGATATTCAGAACGAACAATTTAGCTTGGTAGATCGCTTTTACCTGACCTTAAACTGGCTCAACTCCTTCGTTGATGAGCATCCGGAATATCTTACGCTACGCAAATATATTGAGGAAGCAGCGATCATGTTGCTTTATCCGACCCATGAGTATCACCTGATCATAGCAAAGGACCAGGCACATATCAGCGGATTAAAAGGCAATCATGCGATCCTGAACAATGGAGAAGAACATATCCAATATCATGAGTTTTTAGCACGTTTGGCGCAATTCAGTGATTATAATGTACCGCGTTTTGTGGCTTTCTCCACATTGAAAGAACAGCTTGCGAAGTCTTATGCTAAAGAACTAAAGATCGGTGAGTTTGAGCCCAAAGTACTGACCTCCTTTGTACGTAATAAGCTGATCAACGAAGTTTACTTCCCATTGATCGGAAATAACCTCGCCAAACAGCTGGGAGCCGCTGGCGACAACAAGCGTACGGCCCGTATGGGAATGCTTCTGTTGATCTCGCCGCCGGGTTACGGAAAGACCACCTTAATGGAATATCTAGCCAAGACAATGGGCTTACATTTTGTTAAAATCAATGGCCCGACCATTGGTCATTCGATTACATCCATTGACCCGATTGAAGCGAAAACATCCGGAGAACGGGAAGAGCTCAAAAAGATCAATCTTGCATTTGAGATGGCTGACAATGTCATGCTGTATCTGGATGATATCCAACACTTAAATCCGGAGTTTTTACAGAAATTCATCTCCCTTGCCGATGGTCAACGTAAGATTGATGGCATCTTTGAGGGCGAGAGTAAGACCTATGACCTACGTGGCAAGCGCTTCTGCATCGTGATGGCCGGAAATCCATATACAGAGAGCGGCTCTAAGTTTCAGATTCCCGACATGCTTGCCAACCGGGCCGATGTGTACAATCTCGGTGATGTGATCGGTGATACCGAAGCATTATTCAACCTCAGTTTGATTGAAAATGCGGCTATTGAAAACAGTTACCTCGAAAAAATTGCAAGCAAGTCTTTTAACGACTTCTACGCCCTAGTCAATTATGCACAGTCTGTTATGGATCAATTGCCGGATTTAGAGGGCAACTACCTGAAACAGGATATCGATGACTTTATCTCGGTACTGCGCCATGTACTAAAAATCAGAAATGTCGTGATCAAAGTAAATCAGAATTATATTCAGAGTGCAGCAATGCAGGATAATTACCGTACCGAACCACCATTCAAAATGCAGGGATCCTATCGGAATATGAGCAAGCTGGTTGCACAGGTCGTACCGATGATGAATGAACAGGAAATTGATCAGGTTCTTCTGGCGCACTATGAAAGCGAATCGCAGACACTGACCGCGGATACCGAAAGTAACCTCTTAAAACTAAAAGAGCTTGCCGAGCTGCTAAACCCTGTTGAACTGGAACGTTGGGAAACCATCAAGGAAATCTTCCGCAAGAACAATAAACACGGTGGACTGGCCAAAGACGATAAAGTATTCGGTCAGCTGCTGGACTTCAATGAAAATCTGGAAGGTATTATTCAGGCGATCCGCGAGTATAAGAACTAAAACCATAAACTTAATTTTTCTCCATTGGCCTATCCGAACCAATGGAGAAAAATAATTTATCAGATGATTTAGCTAAGATCGCATCACAGTCATTCCGAATCACGATTACCCTATTTTACAGCTCCCGAAGAAACGGTAAATATTCCATAATCGTCAATAAGCATCCGCTCCTTGTAAACCCCATTGTAAGCCATAATCCGATCCAGTTCTTTCTGCGAACGTCGGCGCATGACCCAATCTTTCTTCTGATGACTGTTCAGCACATAAGCAATCATTTTCAATTGTGGATGCCATGGCTGTCCGGTATAGACCAAATGGCTGTTTTCCTCACAAATGGAAGTCGCGCCATATACCGCCCTGCTCGCCATTTCATTGTCGCCAAACAATTCGAAAATACCGGAGATCACCACAATATTAGGTGCAAAATCCAGTTTGCTGTAAGTCTCCTGATCAAAACAGTCGTAATTGCTGAAACGTATTCCTTGGAGCCCTTTCTTCTTGATGATTTTCTCACCCACTGCAATATTTGACAACATAAACTCATTGATCACGATCTCCACTTCCGGATATTTTTCTTTGATGTCAAACAAATAATTTCCGGTACCGCCAGCGATATCCAATATTTTCACAGGCCGGCCTGTAGACTTGACCTGCTCAATATTCTCTTCTAATAGACGTAATAAATGCTGTTTGCGTATACGGATTCCTTTCCAGCCGATCGCTTCCAAGTACCCTTTATCGATAATTTTACCTAGCCCCAACCTACCCTTTGGCTCGTTGCGGTATACGTAATCCAATGAAATTCCCGAATCAAAACCAAACTGAAGCCCTAGGTTCATCCCATGACTCAATGATCCGATCTTGCCTAAAGTCCATTTCTGAAAAGCATAGTTTAGTTTCTCAGCCGCAGGCATCACCTTATGGTACAATTTCTCATATTCCTTTACCGAAAACTCATCAGGCTCCAGCCCCTGCTCAGCCCTTTGCCTTGCATAGGCTTTCGTAATAAAATCTTTTAAATAGGTATAGACTTTCTGTCTGTTGGATTCAAACAGGATACCATGATAAAAATTGCGTAAGGTAATAAATGTCTTCAGCTTGGAAGCGATGGACACGAAGAATTGCTTTTGCACCGAGTTTTTAACCACATAGTCCTTTTCGGCAGATAGCACAATCACGGGAATATCTATGGTGGCTGCATCCTCGACGATACGCACACCAGCTTTCAATAGGTCGACCAATAGGGCGCCGTTAATGGATTTTGAGATCAATGGATCAGCATCATAAGCCTGCTGTTGTTCAACATCATGCGTCAATACCTTCGCTTTAACATAACTTTGGATAACAAGATCCTTTTTCAATTTTGTCCCTAGTGCAATCATCTGATTGGCCAAGGGCACATACAGTTTGATTTCAAATGCGGGCGCCAATAAAGCCATACCTGCAATCGGAGGGGCAAAATCATGTACCCAAGCACTCACAATGACCCCGGCAATACTATTGGCGATGACAAAGACATCCTTTGTGTCAACCCCATATCCGGAGCGGATATAGGACACAAAACTATCTAGATCGCGCACATTATCCATGAATACCGGTGATACGGGCACTTTGGTATGGCCATGTCCCCGCAGATCAAATGCAAAGATGGAATAATCGGCAAACTGTGGATCGGTAGCCATCTCCTGCAAGCGTTCTGAATGTTCATGTCCACGGTGCAATACAACTAAAGCCTTTTGTCCCTGTTGATAATTCCAAACACGATATAGCAGTTCCCCTTGATCGAAACTCTTAAAATAACCTGATTTCATCTTTTTATAATTTATTCCATCAATACAATGGCGTATGTAATTTTAGTATCTATTCAGCCATGGTCGTTAAAAACAAAGACCAAGCCACCCTTCTTGATCATGATCTGCTCGCGATGATAATTTTCATCAGCTGGATCGCATGATCCTGTAACACCATATGCCTATTGATCGACTTCACCTGATCAATAGCTTTATTTAAATCTAAAGATAATAATTCCTGCGTCATCAGAACAGCAAAAATCATGCTCCTACTATAACCCATTGTACAATGAATGACCATATTTTCATGTTCATCCAATGTGCTATAACCGGATACTATTGCCTCTATGATCACCTGGGCATCATGCACATCGGTCTCCGCAATATCCAGCAAAGGGAAAGAATAATACTTTTCCATGGCACCTAAGAGTTTTACCTCCTCCAGCTCAGCGGCGAGGTCAAAAACAACCAGATTGCGATCCAATCCCAAGGCTACAAACTCCCATGCGTTCAACCTTGACCCCACATAACAACGAGGCAATAACTCCATCAGCGGCGGATTATTTTTCTTTCTAAAAAAACGCCACATCAACCGGTACGCAAATTGGTAAGGAGCATAAAATACTTTCTTTATCAGCGGTATTCGACCCCGATGATCCTTTAAAAACCTCGTATTACCGCGCAGGTAATTGTAACCAACCGCAAAGCAGACGAAGGCTACCCAGGCAAAAACAATCAGCGGCAATACGTATCCTTCACAGAGCAGCGCCAGTAGCATGAATATCCACCCAATAAGGTAATAACTATTCGCTAGTTGTTGGTTTCTGACTGCCGGAAGACGATCATCAAGTTTTTGGGAATCAACACCTGATTTCTGCCGTAGCTTATGTCTCTGTTCAATAGCATTCGGAAAGAGGATAAAACTGACCTGAACCAGTAGGCAAGCTGTCAATAGATCGATCACATGGTGCTGATATACGGCCAATGTTCCTAAGCCCATCAACAGAAGCCAGATGCCCAAGATTATTTTCTTCCATCCGTTGAACTTCCAACGCAGCACTGACCAAAAAAGACAGGCATAAGCGACATGCAGGGAGGGTGCCTGATTAAAAGGCGAATCATATTCCTTTAAGAAGGAAAAGAAAATAGTAAACAAAGGATATTCAACCGACGGTCTGTCAAAAGAAAACCGCAACGGAAAAAGGAGAAAGCACAATGCCGCAATCAGGGTAACAAACGTAAATCGCTTTGCATAGCACAGGAGCTCCCCTTTTAGTCGACAGTAAAATGGCACGAGGAAAAAAAACAGTCCACTACTCATATAGGGCAGGATCATCCATGGAACGAACGGAATGTACTGTTCAAAATCGAATACAAAAGAAGGTACCGCAGCTAAACTGGAGGCGTAGGCCGCTGTATAGGAATAGGTAAGTTGAAAAAATAACAGGCAATAGATGGCAACAAGGAGCTGCCCGCCTACCTTCTTTAATTGTTTTTCATCCATTTGGCTTTCCTAAACATGATTTTGCTTAATAATACATGGGGGAGCAGGCCTAAAAATCCCATCAGCCATTTCATACGCTTCGGAAAAATCACGATTTCTTTCTTTTGCTGTATTGCTTTTAGGATACGCTGCGTGGCATCGTCTACGCTGATCAAAAAGGGCTTTTTGGAGAGATCCTGCTGATTAAGTTGACGGAGCTTGGTTGTATCTACATACCCCGGTGCGATGACTGTCACCGCAATCCCATACGGAAGCAATGCCCTTCTGTAGGCATCAGCCACTTGAATTGCGGCCCGCTTTGTTTTGCTGTACAAACTTGAATTCGGAAAATCTAAAGTCCCCGAGACGGATGCTATTGTTGCGATTTGCCCCTTTGATTGTCCACGCATGGCTTCGCGGGCGACTTCAAAACAGTTCACGGTTCCCAGCATATTGACGCGGAGCATCGCACTTGCCTCTTCATAACTGATGCCCTGTGCCACATCATCGGCATAACTTCCGGTACAATTGATAAAAAGATCCAATGTCCCATAATGACAGAAACGATCAACGACATCAGCCAAAGCATCCCGATTACATACATCCACTTCAAACTTGATGAGCGCATCGTATGTCGCTTGATTGGTCAACTTTGAAAGGTCTCGACCACATACAGCAACTTCAGCCCCTTGCTGGAGGTAGCATTGTGCTAGTTCTAGACCTATTCCGCTTGTTCCGCCTGCGATAAATACCTTCATTTTATACAAAAAAAATAACGATTATATTACCCGCTTGATCGGGCTATCCTGTCAAACAAATAAACCTTCGGTATGCCACCTAAACTCTCCAATAGATCCCGTATTACACGATAAATACTTCCAACAACCATTACCCAGATACATCGTGTAGCGTCAATGTCGTCCAAGCTCAATAATTTCCCTGTATCAAGCCGATCCCCTATCTCGCGCCATCTCTCCCAACGACCATTATTCCGATACATCATGTACTATGCCATACGCAGTTCCAGCGTCTTGCTATATCCATAATTCCACTGTGCTTCCATAGCGGTCGCAAATTCATCCAGACTTGCCGGAAGAGACAATGTTATTTCAAATCTACGCCAATCTATGCCTTTTCTGCAATAGTTTCCGGCTAACTGTTCCGCAGCGTCCATTGTATCGATCCATCGGAGGCTCTGAAATTGCTGATCAATATCCCGCAAGCGTTGATTCCCGCTGAATCCCAATACCGCTCTTACCAATCCCTCTTCCTGCAATTTATATGGCTGCTTCCGCTCACAGATAACTTCTGCTGCCAAAGACTGCGCCAGTTCTACAGGTACCAGATCAATGGCTCCACCGGCATAATATTCTCCATTCCGCTCTATCGGCTCGATATAAAACATATCGGACATGGAAATACGAACAGCCTCCAATAATGTAGCCGCTGAATTTATCGCTATCGTTGGGGCAACAGCACTTTGTCCATAATTTTCACCTTGAATTTGGATGCTATCCAGATTTACTCTCGATAGTACAGCTGTATTCCCCATCAAGACTTTTTGATAAAGCTTACGTTCGCCACGTCTCTCCCCAACTTCAGAACGGTCAAAAAGCATTCTCGAACCAATAATAATCGACGGTATTTCCTCCGAAAATGGGCTGTTCAAAGTTGGTAATAAGGGCAAAAGATCATGTTCCATATCGACCAGATAACGATCAAAGACATCTTCCAGATAAGGAGCAGATCGTTTATCCCACTGCTTTTTTAGCACATACCAACCCAGTTTGCCCAGATGATGTTGTTCCGTAAGCTGATGTCCACAGAAGAAGCGATAAAACTCTTCGGATTGGAGATAAGATTTCCGTTCGGCCCCCGTTGCAAAAGACTGAATAATCGCAGCAGCCAACGATCCGCCGCAGCTAGCAATCAGTAGATCTGGTTTTAACCCCAGTTCGTCCAACGCGGCATACATTCCCAGGTACAAGCCAAAACGCGTACCACCTCCTGAAAATAAAACTGCCCGTTGATAATTCATTTAGCGATATATTAGATATGAGATTATTTTTTCACAAGGCCGAGACCTAATTAAAGTTTTAATCTTTGATAGATCAGCCTCATTTTACCCTAGGCTTGAACACGCTATCAGATCACCTGATCGCAGAATAACTAAGTACAAATTCTATCAATTCGGTGATGACCATTCGCTTGATAAAATTATTACAAATTCGTCATTTCTATCAAACAAATCAAACCATAGAAAACAGGTGCATTAAACACCAAGCTATCTATCCGATCCAGTAATCCACCATGTCCGGGGATTAATGTACCCGTATCCTTGACTCCAGTCTTGCGTTTCAAAAAGGAGAAAAGCACATCACCGCAAAATCCTAAAGAACCAAAGAGCAGACCGAGCAACGAAAAGCAGATAAAATCCCCAAATGGCAACAACAGGTAACCCAAGATATTACTCAAAATTACCGTCAGCCCGATACCACCGATACATCCGGCAACAGTTTTGTTCGGGCTGATACGCGGAACGATCTTTCGTTTACCAAAGAATTTACCCATTAGGTATTGGAATACATCGTTCAGTTCCGTTAAAACGATGATATAGGCTACAAGTCGTAATCCCATCAGCTCATCCTGATTGATTTCTACTGCCCGGATAAAGGCCAGCTGACTAAAAGCAAGTAGACAGGCAGCCGATCCAAAGGTCATTCCGATAGCAACACCCAGCGCTGTTTTCTGTCCTAGCCGGAAAAACAGCCCAACCCCTATACACAAAAGTGTCGCCCAACATAGATAGGCGCTGTATGAACAGTAGATTAAAAGGATCAGCTGCAATAGACCCGTTACAATAGCAAAGGGCAGTGCAAGACTAAAATTGGGCACAAACATCTTCATAAATTCGCGCATGCCCTGAAACGTCAGCCAAGAAACAAACAGCAATGCTATTGTTTGCGGAACGAAAGCAATCGCCAGTACCAGTACGATATAACCCCAGCTTCTGACCCGTACAGGTACGTCAGCAAACTTGTCCTTCGAATTGGATACTTCACTCATGTACCACCAATGCCTTTCTCAATCGCGTTATCGAACTCAAGACCAATAACAAACATAGCACAGCAAAAATATAGACTGAAATAGTCGTTATCGAGATCTGTAACAGGCTCAAAATACCATATACCCCCAGCAATAGCGCACGATCGCTTTTCCCCATAGGCCCATCGTAACGACGATCATTGGCAACAACTTTTCCAATCAGACCACAGAATTCATTGATGACGCTCAAAATAATAAAGCATACCACTAGATATAAACTCTCAGGATGAAATTTCAGCAACGGAAAAAAGATCAGGACATCGGAGACAATATCGCCCACCTCATTTAGGACCTCCCCCTTTTTACTCGTCTGACTGAAAAGACGGGCCATCATGCCATCCAATGCATTGAAGGCCATCCGCAATAATAAACCGATCGGTAATGCCAAGAACAAAATTGGCATCCGGTCAGCATACCAAAACAATATTGCAATAACCAAAGACAAAACGATCGAGCCAATAGTAATCTGATTGGCTGTTACCTTTTTCCGATGCAAGAAAGTCAGAATCGGCATCAATAGCTGTTGAAACTTTGGTTTTAATTTATAAACAGAAATCATATATGTGCTATGTAGCTTACTTTTTTATTTTTTTTTAAAAAAACTTTTGATAGTGTAAAAAATACACTATATTTGTGTCATCATAATTTAGGTTTATAATTGGTTATTTAAGGTTTTCATTCTCCCCGATTGAAAACCTTTTTTTTGCCCCTAAATAACGAACTACCATCGTCCACCTGCACCGCCGCCACCCGAAGAGCCACCGCCAAAACTTCCACCACCGCTACTACTAGAACCACCACCACCGGAGCTGCTCGATGAAGACCGCACTTTAACAGGTATGGTATGCTCACCATGGGAGACGCGATGTCCACAGTTCTTGCATTTATCAAAACGTTCCTCAAGTCCTTGCGAACTATAAGTTGCGGATCGGATCGTCCGTGAAAGACCTGTCTCAAATGTACGGTAATGACATTGCGGACAATCAATGTACCCTGCATTTTCATCCCAGGGAACCAACTTGGTTTCATTGCTATTCTGATCTACCCAGATCTCATAAGACCGACTGCCAATTTTTTCTTCCAAAAGCTGTCCTTTATCCAGGTATGCACTTTCCCGCGTAGAATCATCATCTTTGTTCATACGCAACCAACGTCCCGAACCATCCGGTGGAGTCAATCGAAGTTCATTTTTTCGAATCCGTTTATTTATTCCAAAGAGATCAAACAGTGCCAATGGACTTAACAGTAAGGGAACGAGTCCCCAAACACGAAATTTACGCAGAGCTTGCTGGATATTCTCCTCATCACGATAGGAATTGACAATCTGCGTACGGCTCGCATTATATTTCATCGCCAATGTGATACTGCCAAATATAAAAATAAAGTAAGGAAGGTTCTTCCATTGATAAACGACTTCAAAGTTGTTCAATGCAAAAGCACATATAAACACACTCGCAAACATCAACATCCCCATACAACCACAGCCGCTGACCAGTGGTGGGAAATACTTACTTTTCTTGGTCAGTTGTCCCTTTATCGCGCGGGTCACCTCCCCCAGCCAGATATAACAGATGGCAAATAAAGCCAGTACCAAAAGTGAATTTCGCAGGATAGGACTTCTGAAGCTCCAGATCGGAGTTGCTTCAGGCATCAGGCGCTCCAATTCAGCCTTGCTATCAGGTGACATCAGGATCGTTTTGATAAACTGTGAAGCCTCAAGAACGCCCTGATCATAATTTCCATTTCGAAAATTAGGTACCAGATACTTCTCACCGATCCGCTTTAAATAGGAATCAGGCAAGGTACTTTCCATCCCATAACCCGTAATAAAACGATATTCCCTTCGGTCTTTCGCGATAAATAATAATAAACCATTGTTACTTTCTTTCTTACCTATACCCCAGGTATTAAATAATTTGAGTGCAAATTCAAAATCGCTGTCACCGACATAGTCATTGACCAATACAATGGCAAATTCACTTTTAGTAGCTGCCTCGATCTGTGTGGACAGACCATCCAGTTCAGCGACCGTGCCTGATGACAAGATCCCATCGGGATTGGACACAAAATAGTCTTGCCCTTTCTGCTTCGGACTAGGTATATTATCTACAGTATACTGTGCCAATACCGGAACAGCATTTAAACAGCAGCTTAGCCAAAATAAAAGGAAGATATAGAGTTGATGTGATCTATGCATATTTTTTTAGAATAACTCAAACAACAAAATTTGGTTCATTGTCACGATATTAAGAAAAAAAAATCAAACAAAGGTTTCCTTCAAAAAAAAGCCCATAATCAACCGATTATGGGCCTGTATAATTCAATATTCGTTTGAGCAATTCATGTAATGGCAATAGGATACTTTCTCATTCGCTGTCAATGACCAAGCCCGTGTAAAATCAAGACACCGATCAATCCAATAACAGAAACGAGCGTTTCCATCACCGTCCATGAGCGAAATGTGTCCTTCATGCTCACTCCAAAATAAGATTTAAACATCCAAAAACCCGGATCATTGACGTGTGAGAACATGAGACTGCCCGCTCCAGTCGCTAGCACCATTAATTCAGGAGTAACATCTCCTGCTTGCACAATGGGGAGCATAATGCCCGCTGCCGTGAGCCCAGCAACGCTTGCCGAACCGATAACTAAGCGAATGATACCGGCTATCAACCATGCAAGCACAAGAGGCGACAAGCTAAGGTCTGCGGTTAGGTCAGCGATGTAGTTGGCTACACCACTATCTACCAAAATTTGCTTGAAGGCGCCTGATGCTGCAATGATAAAAAGGATCATCATTATCCCACGAATTGCTTCTTCCACACTTGCTGACTGCTCCCGCAAACTTTTGCCTTGGCGGATACCCATCGTGTACATCGCCACTAGCGATGCAATCATTAAAGCCACCACCGGATCACCCAAGAAACGTAGTGCCGTCAGCCAAGAGGAGCCTTCTGGGAATAGTAGATGTGCAAATGAACCAAAAGCAATTAAAATTATTGGAAACAGCCCTGTAAATATACTAATTGCAAATCCGGGAAGCTCTTCCCTATCTGCTTGATTTTGCTCAGGAAAAAACTCGGCCGGTGGGTTGGTCGGAATACGCTTAAGCATCCTGCCAAAGAGTGGCCCACCGATAATTATGGCAGGAATTGCCACAACAACGCCATAGGCCATTGTTAAACCTATGTCCGCATTGTAGGCAAGCGCTATGGCCGTAGCTCCCGGATGTGGTGGCAAATAACCGTGCGTCACGGACAGCGCTGCCAACAATGGCATAGCTACGTAAAGCAAGGGCATTTTATTGGAAGCACATACCATGAAAACAAACGGTACTAAGACAATAAAACCGACATTGTAAAATAAGGGAATTCCTACTAAAAAGCCTGTGAGAACCATTGCCCAAGGTAAGTTCTTTCTGCCAAATACAGCCGTGAGTACTGTTGTAATCTTTTCTGCAGCACCACCCTCTGCCATCAACTTACCCAGTAAAGACCCGAAGGCCAACAAAAGTGCCAACTGGCCCATGGTACTGCTCACTCCGGTTTCAACAGATTTAAGGATATCCATAGCGTTCATATTCATAGCAAAACCGACCGCAATAGAAGTTATCAGTAATGAAAAGATCGTGTTTAACCTGACAACAGTGACTAAAAGAAGTAGTAAAGCTACTCCCAAAATAACGATGATTAGAGGCATAATAATTTACATCTAGTTAAAACTCACCTTCCAATATATGGTACAGGTGTTCAAATTTCTGGAAGTTCTTCATATATACCGCATGATTCTCTTCACTCGGTTTGTAATAGTGCTCGGTATCTTGTTTTCCCTCCGCTTGCTTGTTGTTTACGGTAGGATCACCCCTCTGTATACCCAATGCTTCCAAGCCTATCAATGCTGCTCCCCATGCAGAGCTTTCTACCGTATTTTTGGTGAATACAGGTTTATTGAAAATGTCTGCAAGCATTTGCACCCACAACGATGAACGCGCTAAGCCGCCGCTTGCAAAGATCGTATGAATGGGACCGGTATTCTCCTCTAATGCGATTCCTACACTGTAAATTGCAAACAACATTCCTTCCATCATTGCCCGTGCGAAGTGCGCCCTGCCATGATGCAGCTGTATTCCAAAATAAACGCCTTTTGCATTGGAATTCCAATGTGGTGCCCGTTCACCAGTTAAATAGGGCAAGAATATCAAGCCCTCTGCCCCGGGAACGACGGAGTCGACCAAAGCATTTAACGAGGCAGAAGAATCTCCATCCGTTTCCATTTGGGTAAAATTATCTCGAAACCAGTTGCGTAATACACCTCCATTGTTAACCGCGCCACCAATTATATATTCATTTGGTCTCAGTAAGTAGGTAAATAGCCTTTGTTTTTTTTCTTGATTTGCCTGCGAACTTGCTACGCGAATAGCGCCACTGGTACCGACAGTTACCGAAGCCACCCCAGGACTTATAGCCCCTACCCCGAGATTAGCCAAACAACCATCGCTACCACCTATAACAAAAGGGGTATCTTCAGGGATGTGCATCAAGGCCGCAATTTCTCGGTTAGGCATATTTAAAATATAATCGACCGGAACTGGTGATGCTAGTTGCTCTTCCGATATGCCCGTCAATCTTAACGCCTGATCAGACCATGTTAGCTGATGTATGTCGAAAAGCCCTGTTGCCGATGCAATGGAATGATCGACCACATAAACTCCAAAGAGCCGGTAAAAAAGAAATTCTTTGATACCGATAAACTTGTGCGACTGAGCAAATAATTTTTGATCGTTAGACTTTATCCACATTAATTTGCAAAGCAAAGACATGGGATGTATTGGTGTGCCCGTATGTTGATAAAGCTGCCTGCCCGCCTCACTTGCCTCCAAGGCAACCGCAATATCCTCGCTTCTGCGATCTGCCCATATCATGCAATTGCTAAGTAGCTTTCCCGCCGAGTCAACAGCGATCAGTCCGTGCATAGCACTGCTCACCGAAATGCATACGGGTTTCAGTATCTCGGCGCTAGATTGCTTTAAGCTAATCATTACATACCTAATAGACTCAATACATGCAGCATAAACAATCTCCGGATCTTGCTCGTACCAGCCTTCCGACGGGTTTAATATGGGATAAGGTATACTATGCTGCGACAAGATGCTACCTTCGTCGTCAAATGCAACAGCTTTCGCAGATGATGTCCCAATGTCTAATCCAATGATCATAAATAAAATTGATGTTTAGGAGAACTCAATATACGGATTATCTGTTGGTTTACCCGGTCTGGAGAAAATTATTTCCCCTAATGCACATCGTCCTATTGATCAGGAAGGTATCTTTCACACACTTTGGGATTAAGGAAAAAAAGCTTGAAGATTCGATTTAATCTTCATTTAAAATGCAAAAAAGCGGCTTTTTTATATAAAGCCGCTTTTTATAACTGAGCCTCCTATCAGGATGAGCAACTGACTTACTGATTAACAAGTCAGTTGCTCTACCAGCTAAGCTCAGGAGGCTTAGTTTACAGATAAAGTTTCTGATTTCTGTACTGCAAATATCGGGATTTGAACAAAAACTTGTAGCGTATGATTATATGAGATAGACTAACAGAATACGTTTACACTCTGTTGATTTAGATGCTATCGCTCAATATCCTTCAAACTGCTCATTTTCTTATATTCCAGGAATCCTTTTATATCTTCAAAATGCTCACGCACGCGCTTATTTCCAAACTCAAATACCTTTTCTGCTAAGCCGTCCAAGAAGTCTCGGTCGTGTGAAACAAGGATCAATGTACCATCAAAATCCTTTAAGGCATCTTTGATAATATCCTTGGTCTTCATGTCCAAATGGTTGGTAGGCTCATCGAGGATCAATACATTCACTGGCTCCAAAAGAAGTTTTATCATGGCCAGACGAGTTCGCTCTCCACCAGATAATACCTTAACCTTTTTTGTCGTGTCATCACCACTAAACATAAAAGCACCCAAAAGATCTTTCATTTTAACACGCACATCACCTATTGCAATTTGATCGATCGTATCAAAAACAGTCAATTCACCATCGAGCAATGCTGCTTGATTTTGAGCAAAGTAACCGATCTTGGCATTATGCCCCACCTTCAATGTACCCTCAAAATCTATTTCACCCATAATCGCTTTGATCATGGTCGATTTACCCTCTCCATTTTTACCGACAAATGCAACTTTTTCGCCGCGTTCAATCACCATATTGGCTTTATGGAATACCACATGCTCATCATAGGCCTTGGTAAGCTCCTCCACAATGACAGGGTATTGACCTGACCGAGGTGAGGGGGGAAATTTCAGGCGCAAGGCCGAAGTATCTACTTCGTCAATTTCGATAACTTCCAATTTTTCCAACATCTTTACACGCGACTGCACTTGTAAAGTCTTGGAGTAAGTACCTCTGAAACGATCAATGAATTCCTGATTGTCAGCAATAAAACGTTGTTGCTCCTCATAAGCTTTCAATTGATGCTGACGTCTTTCCTGACGCAACTCCAAATAGTGGCTATACTTAGCTCGATAGTCATAAATACGACCCATCGTTACCTCGATGGTACGGTTGGTGATATTATCGACAAAGGCTCTATCGTGTGAAATAACAATAACCGCCTTGGCAGAATTGACAAGGAAATCCTCCAGCCATTGGATACTATCGATATCCATGTGGTTGGTTGGCTCATCCAACAAAATTAGATCCGGCTTCTTCAAGAGTATTTTAGCAAGCTCGATACGCATACGCCATCCCCCGGAAAACTCCGACGTCTGTCTAGTAAAGTCAGAACGCTCAAAACCAAGCCCCTTCAACACCTTTTCTACTTCTGCATCGTAATTGACCTCTTCGATCGAATAAAACTTCTCGCTCAGTTCCGACACCCGCTCGATCAATTGCATATAATCATCAGACTCGTAATCTGTACGGATATTCAATTGCTCGTTCAGCTGCTCTAATTCATCCCGCATCCCATAGACCTCCTCAAAAGCCTTCGAGGTCTCCTCAAAGACTGTCACATGATCCTGCGTCAGTAAATGTTGCGGTAGATAAGCAATGACGGCATCTTTTGGCCCCGCCACATTACCTGTCGTAGGTTTACCCACTCCAGCGATAATTTTCAACAGGGTAGATTTGCCAGCGCCATTCTTACCCATCAATGCAATCTTATCATTCTCATTGATCGAGAAAGATACATCCGAAAAAAGAGTCGTTCCCCCAAAGGAAACAGAAATATTATTTACGTCAATCACTTTATGTACACTTAAATTTGTCACAAAGATAAGCGAATCAATCTTATAAATAGACAATGGATCATTTTTGTGTATCTTTGCGCCATGCGTTTTGATATTATTACGGTTCTACCAGATCTTTTGGAAAGTCCATTTGCGCACTCTATTTTGCAACGTGCAAAGAATAAGGGCCTCGCGGAGATATATGTACACAATTTAAGAGATTACTCAACAAATAAGCACAAAAGTGTGGACGATTACCCTTATGGAGGTGGCTCTGGCATGGTACTACAGATCGAACCCTTCGCTAAATGTATTGAACAATTACAGGCCGAACGGACATACGATGAAATCATCTATATGACTCCCGATGGAGAAACCTTCAATCAGGATATTGCAAACGGACTCTCGACAAAAGGTAACATGATGATTCTCTGTGGTCACTACAAAGGTATAGACCAACGCATCAGAGATATTTATGTGACAAAGGAAATCTCAATAGGTGATTATGTGCTGTCCGGAGGTGAACTTCCAGCGGCAATTGTTACAGACGCGATCATCCGCTTGATCCCCGGAGTTTTATCGGACGAAACCTCTGCGCTTTCAGATTCTTTTCAGGACGGATTGTTGGATGCACCAATCTATACACGCCCTGCAGAGTGGAAAGGGCACAAAGTACCCGATATTTTACTCAGTGGACATGAAGCAAAAATTGCTGCATGGAAGGACGAACAACAGCTAAAAAGAACACAGGAACGACGCCCTGATTTATTAAATGATTAAGAAATAAGGGGATTTTTTGTTTTTTTATCACAAAAAGTTTGGTTATTTATTTTTTTTTATAAATTTGTGTAATAATGACACGAAGATATACAAATACAAATTGGTGGTGGCCTGAAGCAATAAGCATCGGGAATCAATTGGTATTGTCATAATATTTCATAATCAACCAAAACCATTTGTGGAAATTCCAAACCCGATGCTAACCAGTATCGGGTTTTTTTTGTATAAAATTTATCATAACGAAGAAAAGAATAAAATGAAGTATAAATTCAAAACACAGAGCAGAAAGTTGCTTGCCGACACAACAACACCGGTGAGTATTTATCTTCGATTAAGGGATATCTTTCCAAATTCATTGTTATTGGAAAGCTCCGACTACCATAGTCGTGACAACAATATCAGCTATATCTGTTGCCAGCCTATAGCAGGGATTCAACTAGATGAGCGAGAGTTAACATTAACCTATCCCGGAAAAGAAAGGATTGTAAAAAATGCACAAGAAATAGAATTACGTCAGGAGGTATCCGATTTCAGGAATTCTTTTGAAGATTCTACGATAGCCGAACTGAACTTAATCTCCAACGGTCTATTTGGCTACTTTACATTTGATTGCATCGAACATTTTGAGGATATCAAACTGACAACACCTGTTGATCCGGCACGGAAAATACCGTTTATGCAGTATCATGTTTATAAGTATGTGATTGCCATAGACCATTTCCGTAATCAGCTTTATATCTTCGAACATCTTTTGGAAGATGAAGAGTCAGAACTGGAACGCATGCAATTCCTGATCCAGAACAAAAACTTCCCAGAGTATACGTTCAAATTGGCCGGAGAGGAAAGTTCCAACCGTACCGATGAAGAGCATCGCCAATTGGTCAAAAAGATGAAGGAACATATCCAACGTGGTGATGTCTTTCAAATCGTTCCATCCCGTGGCTTCCGAACACCATTCTCAGGTGATGAATTTAACGTCTACCGTGCATTACGTTCCATTAACCCCTCACCTTACCTATTCTATTTTGATTATGGTGACTTTAAACTGTTCGGTTCATCGCCTGAGGCACAATTGCGCATCCATGGCAAGCAGGCTACGATCTTCCCGATTGCCGGAACTTTCAAAAGAACCGGGAACATGGAGGAAGACCAGAAGATTGCCTCTAGACTAAAACAGGATCCGAAAGAAACCTCAGAACATGTGATGTTGGTAGACCTTGCCCGTAATGATCTGAGCAGACACTGTACTCAGGTTAAAGTGGAGTCCTATATGGAACCACAATACTACTCGCATATCATCCACTTGGTATCAAAAGTGACAGGGGTATTAAAAGATAACATCAATCCATTCGACATTGTAGGAGATACCTACCCTGCCGGGACGCTCTCTGGAGCTCCAAAACACATGGCATTGACACTCATTGACCGTTACGAGGGATTGCAACGTTCGTTCTACTCCGGAGCGATTGGCTTTATGGGTTTCAATGGCGATTTCAATCATGCCATCATGATTCGTTCATTCCTCAGTAAACAAAACACCTTGCACTATCAAGCTGGTGGTGGAATTGTACTGGACTCTGACCCTGAAATGGAACTTCAGGAAGTCAACAATAAAATAGCTGCTTTGCGAAAAGCATTACAATTAGCAGAAACGTTATGATCAGACCATTAGAATACTGTGTCAATACCCAACATATCAATGTTTCGATAGACACCATCGACAACCGCATCGTTGAATTGCTGGCTTTGCGAAAGACCTATCTCAATAAGGCAAAAGTATTGGATGATCATACCGATGCCGGGCAGCATATTATTAAAAATATCAGCAGCAATCAGGCGACACTGGCAAAAAAATTCGACCTGCCAGTGGAATTTGTTCAAGCGATATTTCAGGAAATAGATAATTACTTTAATCAGGACTATACAACAAGAGGCTATGAGCAACAATAAAATCGTCGTCATTGACAATTACGATTCATTCACCTATAATTTGGTTCATTTGCTACAGGAGTTGGGACAGGACTATGTGGTGTTGAGAAATGATAAATTCAAACTGGAAGATTTGGAAGCATTCGATAAAATACTTCTTTCCCCCGGTCCCGGGATTCCGGAAGAGGCGGGTCTATTGCTTGACGTGATCCGCACCTATGCTCCGCACAAAAGTATATTGGGCATCTGCCTGGGGCAACAGGCAATCGCCGAAGTATTCGGCGGCACACTATTTAATATGGAAAAGCCGCTGCATGGGGTCGCAACCAGCATTATTGTCACTGATGAATCCGAAAAGCTATTTCAGGACTTCCCGAAAGATTCCAAAATAGGACGCTACCATTCATGGGCTGTAAACAAAGAGACATTGCCAAGCACACTTAAAGTGACAGCCGTAGACGAGAATGGCATCATCATGGCACTGACACATACGGAGTATGATGTGCGAGGCATGCAGTTCCATCCGGAATCAGTATTGACAACAAATGGAAAAAAATTAATTGAAAACTGGTTATCTTAATACTCAACACAAAAAATGACTATACTCGATAAAATCATTGAACGAAAAAGAATAGAAGTAGAAAAGGCGAAGGCCTTAGTTCCATTCGAAGAGCTGTTGAACTATCCCTATTTCAATGTAGCCTGTCTTTCTTTACGGGAATCTATATTAGATCCTGAAAAAACAGGGATTATAGCTGAATATAAACGAGCATCACCTTCAAAAGGAGATATCAACAGTACGGCAAAGGTCGAAGATGTTGTCAAGGCGTATGAAGAAGCCGGTGCCTCGGCGGTTTCTGTGCTAACCGATGGGGAGTTTTTCAAGGGCAATCTTGAAGATCTTTCCAAAGCAAGGGAAGCAATTAACATCCCTATTTTGCGTAAAGAATTCATCGTCGATAAATATCAGATTACTGAGGCCAAGGCATATGGTGCCGATGTCATCCTTTTAATAGCAGCCTGCCTCAAAAAGGAAGAAGTTCAGGAGTTTGCCGCATATGCACATCAGATCGGACTCAATGTATTGCTTGAAGTACACAATGAACAGGAACTTTTGGATAATCTTTTCGACGATATTGATGCCATTGGTGTCAATAATAGAAACTTAAAAGATTTTTCCGTAGATCTAAACCATTCGTACGAGCTGTTGGATAAAATTCCATCCAAATATATTAAAGTTTCTGAAAGTGGTATCTCTAATCCCACAACTATCAAATCATTGAAAAAGGCTGGTTTCCAAAGTTTTCTAATCGGTGAAAATTTTATGAAAACCACAGATCCGGGGAAAGCGATCAAGGATTTCGTAAAAGAAATTTAGAAATTATTTAAAACGAATCTAAATAAGCCTATCTTTGCGTCAGAACAAGCAGAGAACTGGTATTTTGGAAAAAGATTTTTTTATTATAGATAAAGCAGGTTTTGAGCAAATATATCTTCAACACTGGGAAGGTATGTTTGCCTTTTGCCTGAGCAGTATCAAAGATGAAGAGCATTCCAAGGAAATCGTACAGGATGTTTTCAAATCACTTTGGGAGCGACGTGAAGAGCTTCGTCTCATAGAGGTGGAACGGTATCTGATCAGATCAGTAAAGCTCAAAACATTTGAATACATCCGCAATAAAGTATCACGACAACAACACCTGGACAATATTTCAAATACAAGAGAAGAATATTACGTAGATAATTCGCTGATCGCTGATGAACTAGCCAAGAAGATATCAAATCTGATCGATAGTTTGCCCAAACAATGTAAAAATGTATTTCGCATGAGCAGAGAACAGGGGCTCACCAACAAGGAAATTGCACATAAGCTCTATATTTCTGAACGAGCGGTAGAATATCATATTTCACGAGCATTGAAAACATTAAAAACAGAACTAATGGAATATATATCCTAAATTTAGCTATACAAAAGAAATCCTGTACTTTTGTCAGGAAGTATATCATATGAAAATAGACCATAAACTCATAGAGAAATATCATTTAGGCCAATGCTCTCCCGCAGAACAACTTCTTGTGGAGGAATGGTTATTGGATGATACCCTCGATTCGGAGCCCTTGTCTATTTCCATCACTAAAAAAACAAAATTAGAAACGGATATCTGGGCCGAGCTGAACAGCCATATTGATCAGTCCGAAGCCCCAACAATAGTGCCTCCTAAAAAATATAGCTTTAAATATATTGGAATAGCAGCCAGTATTGTATTTTTACTCTGTTTTGGTTTTTATCAATTCAGCAAGGATGCCGAAAAAGCTGCCGCCATCTTTGATAACAGAACTAGTGCTGGACTGAAGTATATTAACCAGAATAGTTATAATATCATCTTGGGTAAAAATGCACGGGCTGAGATCAATACGGATACCGGGGAATTCAAAACCTCAGGCAATATGATGTTCATTCCCAAAAAAAACTTTGCATTTAGCTTTTCTGGAACAGATAAAAAGAGGGAGCTCAAACATGGGGAAACATATTTTGTATTAAAACCACAAAAAAATGGCAAGCAGGTAATAATCTCCAAATCGGAACTTACCTTTTTAGCCCCTACCATCCAACACGAACTGAAAATACAATTTAATATCATCTAAATAAGAAGAACTTCAATTAGTCCATACACTCATGCTATCCAACCGCTTCACGCTATTCTTATCCTTGCTATTACTCCATTTAGTAATAAGCTGTAGAACGGAGGATGGGGGCAGAAATATCGACGGGAAGTACAGTCTCTATACGATGAATAAAGATCTCGGAAACACGATCATCACCTCAAATACCGTTGATAGTGGAAATCTAACCATTTCAAAAAATGGCATCGACATTCCGACACAACAATTCGATCGAAGCATCATCGTTAAGGACAAGCATTTTTATTTTTTAAGAGCGGGAAAATTCAAAAAATATACACTTGAATCAAATGGATTAAAGGAAATTGCACAGGTGGCTATGCAAGATCAGCATATTGAAAATATAAACTGGCTTGATCGAGACACATTACTCCTATTTACTTCGGACAACAAAACAAACCGTCGGCTATGGATCTATAAAATTACTGTCAACGATTTCAAAATCAACCAACAGCAAGAAGTAAAACTACCTTCGGCCTCAGCGGATTTTAAGATTCTTTCCGTCGGATTTGGTACCATACACCAACAACGGTTATTGATTGGCTATACCTTTAATAAAGTGATTAACGAGACTGACTTTACCACAATAGATACAATGTATATTGCGACACTGGATAAGACGACTTTACAATTAGAAAATATACAAAAAGATACTCGTTCTTCTTACCCCGGAGGAGTCAATACTGTTCAATCTTATAGCTTTCATGACGAAAATGGCAATTTCTATTTTATGTCCTGCCCCGGTATTGCACTAGGCAACAGCCCATCAAAACCTACCGCAATTTTCAGAATTGATAGCAATTCCACCCACATTAACCCTACTTATTTTCTCAATCTAACAGCCAAAACGCACAATCATGCTTATGGCATGTGGTATTTGGGCAACAATCAGGCTATCGTCCGTAGTGAACGTAGAGACCGATACACCGACTTTAGCGATCATCATTCCACCTATCAATTTGAGTACTATGTGGTCGATCTTATCAGCCAAACCACAACAAAATTAAACCTACCTTTCGACAAGGGGACACGCAAAGAATCCGTTCTCGTCGAAAATGGGAAAGCCTATATCACCATAGACGACGCAAAGGATCAGCATCAAGTTTGGATCTATAATATCAAATCAAAAAATATTCAGGTTGGTCTTACCCTAGATCAAGCGACCGATTTTATTGTCAGAATAGACCGACTACATCAAATTTCCAACTGATATTCAGCACATTAAAAAATAATAATTTTTATTTACTTATTTGACCTTCGGTAGATTTAGAGTTACGCAACTTCTCTATGTGTAATTAATCTAAATAAAGTAATGTCAAAATTTAAAGTAGTATGGTTATTCTTTTTCCTAATCATATCATTTCCTTCACATTCCCAACAACTAGCCGAAGTCAAAGGTAGTGTTACCAATACATCAAACGAGCCTATTCATGGGGCAACAATTGTCCTATCAGGTACAAATAAAGGAGCCAAAGCAGACAAAAATGGTTTTTTCAAAATAAGCGGAATCTCTTTCGGTAATCATCAGGTTACAATTTCCGCTGTCGGATATCAGACTATAAATCGGTCAGTAACCTGTAGTAAAAATGTTATTGATCTATCTGGAATACAAATGACCCCAGATCAAAAAATCATGACGGAAGTTGAAGTTATAGGTCGATCCACGACAAGTGAAGTAACACGACAACCTTACAATGTCTCTGCAATAGATGCAAAAAAACTGTACAATACGACTTTAGATATCGGGCAGGCACTTAATAGAGTTTCGGGTGTACGCTTGAGAGAGTCTGGCGGTGTTGGATCAAATATGTCTTTTAGTATTAATGGATTTTCCGGCAATCAGGTCAAATTATTTCTGGATGGTATTCCGATGGACAATTTTGGTTCATCATTTCAATTGAATAATATCCCGATCAATTTTGCCGAGCGTGTAGAAGTGTATAAAGGCGTTGTTCCAGTATGGCTGGGTGGCGATGCCTTAGGTGGTGCTGTGAATATTGTCACGAAAAATACCCCTGGTAAGTACATTGATGCTTCTTATTCTTATGGTTCCTTCAACACACATAAAACTGCGGTAAATGCAGGATACATCTCGAATAAGGGATTAACGATGACCTTGTCGGCCTTCCAAAACTATTCGGACAACAATTACTGGGTGAATGTGCGGACGGCTGATTTTGAAACCGGAAAATATACCAAAGGAAGAAAAAGGCGTTTCCACGACACCTACCGAAATGAAACAATGATTTATAATATCGGAGTCTCCAACAAGAAATATGCAGATCAGCTACTTTTTGGAATCACACTGGGTGAAAACAAAAAAGAAATCCAGACCGGAAACCACATGGACGATGTTTATGGAGGCAGAGAAGCTCTGGGAAATATCATCCAACCCAGTGTAAAATACATCAAAAAAGATCTATTTGTAAAGGGACTAGATGTCAACATATTTGGTCGATACAATCTCGGTAAAGAACGCAGTCTGGATACAGTGAATAGAAGATTTACCTGGTCCGGAGAAAGTGAACCCAAAGATAAAAATAACCCTAATGCTCCCGGAGGTGAAAACGAACTACGCGATTATCGTTTTAACAATAACAATGGCAACTTCATTGCCAACCTCTCCTATGCGATCAATGAAAAACACCATTTTATGGTCAATCACCTATTAACAACGTTTGACCGCAAAGGAAAAGACATATATTACCCAGATCTCGAAATCAACAAGTTGCCGCGAAAAACGACAAAAAATATTACTGCACTAGGTTATCGTACGAATATAGCCGATCAATGGGATTTAAATGTATTTGTAAAAAATTACAACCAAAAAGGTAAATACTTTGAAGAAGTCAAGAAAAATGAAATCTACAAAAATGTAGAAACGACGGTCAATAAATTAGGTTATGGCTTTGCCGCTTCCTACTTTGTCAATCCAACCCTACAATTGAAAGCTTCCTATGAGAAAGCTTCCAGATTACCTGAAAACAACGAATTATTTGGCGATGCGCAAGACCTGAGTGCAAATCCAACACTTAAACCAGAGAATAGCCATAATATCAACGTCGGCCTCTCCTACACAAAAAAATGGAATGAGAACAACCATATCATCATAGATGCTAACTATACCTATAGAAATGCAACTGATTTTATAAGACTCTACATCAGCCCATTAAGCTCAAACAATAAAAGAGAGAGTAAATACCTCAATTTAAGGAGTGTACTCAATAATGGAGTAGATCTTAATCTAAAATATTTCTATAAAAATCAGTTTTCAATCGGTGGTAATCTAACCTACCAAAATATAATCAATAACACGAAATATGAGCCCGGTCAACTCGTAGAAAGCAGCGTTTACAAAGATCGCATGCCTAATATCCCATATTTATATGGTAATGCAGATGCTGCCTATTATTTGCACCACTTCGGAGGTAAACATAATACATTGACGATCGGTTACAACCTCCAATATATCCATGCCTTCTTTTTGGATTTTCCAAGTTTGGGCACACCAGCACAGCGTTTCATTATTCCCAAACAACTATCCCATGATGTCAACATTGTCTATGCGATGGCTTCGGGAAAATACAATGTTGCGCTGGAATGTAATAACCTAACCGACGCAACACGATACGACAATTTTGAAATGCAGAAACCTAGTCGGTCTTTCAATGTCAAATTCAGATACTTTATACGCAAAAAATAACACACAATTTATTAAATAACTCAAAATGAAAAAGTCAAATTACTTAAGATTGCTTACAGTAGCCTGTGGCGTATTAACAATTACCGCTTGTTCAAAAGACAAGCCTGTTGAAGGAGGAGAAGATTCAGGAAACTCGAAAAAGAAGGAAAAATTTGTCTTTATCGTAACTGGTCAAGGGAGTTCGGAGTCAGGTTCATCAGGTACTTATATTGTTACTACGGATGATGTTAGCCAAGGTAATTTAAGTATTGTAGGTAACGGTATGCCAGCAACAGAATTTTCTTTTATCAATCAAAACAACCATGTTTTTGGTCTGACATACGGTGGACAAGGGCCTATCACTCCTTATGCTATTGATGCCAAAGGCGATCTGCAAAGACTTAAAGATGATCAGGTCAACGCTGAAACCGCGGGTATCTATGGTAATTTCGGTGATAAAAATGTGATTTTAGGGACAACCAACAGAAGTATGGTAAACCCTGTCGCGACGCTAAGAAACTATGATGCACAAAATTTCTCTATTGCCAACAAAAACACGGTCGATCTTTCCAAAGTATTGGGTGGTAAACGCATGGCGATCTGGACAGGTGTATTTCAAGTAGGTAATAAAGTCTATATTCCTTTCCAATCTGGAGATGGTTCAAATAACTGGGGCGGAGATTTTACGACGACAGATACTACCTATATCGGTATCTTCTCTTATCCTGAACTTAAATTTGAAAAAACAATCCGTGATGGAAGAGGTTCCCATATCGGAAACTGGTTTGCTCAACAAGGTTTAGCAGTAGACGATAAGGGCGATGCATATGTATGGTTCTCGGCAAATGAAGCATCATTGGCTACAAAAAACAAATCTGGATTCCTGAGAATCAAAAAAGGAACGGATGAATTTGATAAAGATTACTATTTCGATATCGAATCTCTTGGAAAGGGTAAAATAGCAAGAGGTAGTTATCTCAAAGACAATAAATTTTTAATGACGATCTACAACAAGGGTGAACAGTCCGAAGGTGTAGGCGGTGGTCTTGTCAAATTATATATCGTAGATATACAAACCAAAAAAATGACGGAAATCATTGAGATTCCTTCACATGAACAACAAGGTTATAAAGATGTCGTATATGTTGACAAAGGTGGCGCTAAGGCTTACTATACCTGTCAGGATAAAGACGACAAACAATATTACACATACATCATTGATATCAACACCGCTACAGCAAAAAGAGGGTTGAAATTTACTGGGATATCCCAAGTATCATCAATGAGCAAAATCAGTTATTAATCATCTGCAATGATCCGATCTGCCGACCAACATGTGCAGATCGGATTATAAAAAACCGTTTCCCATTATGCTCAGTAAAATTAATGCCTGGCTACACCTTTGGTTAGGAATCGCAGCGGGTATACCCGTTATTATCTTAGGAATTACAGGCTGCGTACTTGTCTTTGAACATGATATCAAAGAATTGACCACAAACTATATTCAGGTCGCACCGCAAAAATCAGAAGAACAGCTTCCACCCTCTGCGATCTATAAATCTGTTAAGGCTGTACTTCCCGATCATGAAATTGGGAGCTCCTGGTATTACGGACTGGATAAGTCGGTCAAAGTAAGCATAGACCATTCCGATAGCCTGGTCTATGTAAACCCCTATACAGCCGAAGTCATGGCCATTGTTGATCACGAGGATTTTTTCCATTTCATGGATGAAGGCCACCGTCATCTTTGGATGCCAGTAAAAATAGGCCGGCAAGTCGTTGGCTGGAGCACCTTCATCTTTTTCATACTACTGATAACAGGCATGGTATTATGGTGGCCAAAGAAATGGAACCGTAGATCAAGAGAACAGAGTTTTACGGTTAAATGGAAAGCTAAATTTAAACGTGTCAATTATGATCTCCACAACGTATTGGGTTTCTATGCGCTAACAATCGCATTCGTCATGTGTTTTACAGGGCTAATCATGAGTTTCCCCTGGATCCGTAGTTCTGTGGTCTGGATGACCGGAGGCTATCCCAACAGACCAAAAACGGAAAAGAATAATAAACCTGAGCTTCAGGATCAACCGTTAAATGATGCGTTGGTAGTGGCGGATCAAATCTGGTATAAAGTGCGTCATGAATATGCAAAATTCAACAAAGAAGCTGTTATTGTCCACTATCCCGAAAAAGAAGATAAAGCGGTGTATGCCTGCACAGACATGGTCAACGGAAGCTGGAGAGACCTTAATTTTGACCGCAATACACTGGAACTTACCGGCCGCAAACAGGGACCAATTGATGAAGCCAATACCACGGAATGGCTCATGCGTTCCAATTACGCCCTGCATACCGGTTTTATCGGCGGAATGACCACCAAAATAATTTACTTCATCGCATCGCTTATCTGTGCGACTTTGCCTATAACAGGATTCTACATCTGGTGGGGAAAGAAAAAAAAGTCAACCAAAAAAACAAGACGTCCGCAATTAGCAACAACTTAATTATATAATCATGCCTTATATCCTCCGTTATCTCTTAAGTCTCCTTTGGATCTGTACCCTATTTACAAGCCAAGCTCAAAAAGCAAATCATATCAAGGGACAGACTGTGGGTGAAGATAAACAGGCCATTCCTTATGTAAGTATTTCGCTTTATCACGTCAATGGCGGTATACTGGCCAGTACGGCACACTCAGATAGTACAGGAAATTTCAGGTTTACCAATACAAAAGCGGGTAGCTATTTTATTAAAGTCAAAAGCCTTACCCATCAGGATACTTTCAGTCCCCATTTCAGGTTGGACGAACATTTTGACGAGTATGATCTTGGCAAGATCCTATTATTGCAAAACAATGCTTATCTCGCTGAGGTCGTCGTCGAAAGAAAAAAACAATTTATCGAACAGCAGCAGGACAAGCTGGTCTTCAATATTGAAAACTCAATGCTCGCAGACGGCAACAACGGACTGGAATTACTCAGCAAGATTCCAGGTGTCGCTGTCGACGAAAATGGTACGCTAAGTATTAAAGGTAAATCTGGAGCGACGGTCATGATCAATGGGAAAATTACATACCTGTCCGCCGATCAATTGGCCAATCTCCTACGGAGTACCTCCTCAATGGATATCAATAAAATCGAGGTCATGTCCAATCCAAATGCAAAACAGGATGCTGCCGGATCCGCAGGTATCATTAACATTGTATTAAAGAAAGGACTCAAACAAGGGTTTAATGGTTCCGTATCGGCTAATGCCGGTGCCGGTAGAGGAGCACATCTTGGTGGGAGTCTAAACCTTAATTATCGTACAGAAAAAATCAATGTATTCGGGATTTATAATCAGTATTTCCAGAATCTGAAGTATTATAACTCACTTACACGCTATTTTTACACTGATCAGGGATCAGTCCCTGAATCCTATTCACAGCAGGAGAACAGCATACAGCCCAAACTCCGATCTAATAATTTTAGAGTCGGCATAGATTACAGCATAAACCCCAAACAGACGATAGGTTTCTTAATTAATGGAGGATTCGGAAAATATCCAAAGTACGAGCCCACCACGAATAGCTTCCGAAACTTTAATACCGACAATTTAGTATGGTCATCCACGACCATCACGGAGGGCAAGGAGCGTTGGCGAGATCTGTTGTACAATGTCAATTATAATTTAAAGCTCAATGATAAAGGTCATGAATTAAAAATAGATCTTGACCTTGTTGACCACTATTCAAGAATGGATCAGCAGCTGAATACGGTATATAACAATGTGGGAGCTTCAACTCCGCCTGCAAGCTCCTCAAGAATAGGTGATATCCCCTCCGACAATAAGGTATATGTTGCCAAGCTAGATTATACACTTCCGCTTCCAAAGGAATATAACCTGGAAGCTGGCTGGAAGAGCAGTTACGTACGCACTGAAAACGATCTACATTATGATACATTACAAAATGATCAGTATGTTCCTGATCTGGGTACAAGTAATCACTTTATCTACAAAGAGACTATTCATGCGGGTTATCTAAATCTATCAAAGAGCTGGCATAAGTTTTCAACCCAAATAGGCGTTCGCGGAGAACACACCCGAACACGTAGTCATCAAATTACATTGAATGAACAATTTGAAAGATCCTATTTCAAACTATTCCCAGCAGCATTTTTCACTTATACCGCCAATGACAATCATAAGGTACAGACCAGCTACAGCTATCGCGTACAACGGCCTTCGTTTTGGGATTTAAATCCATTCAGGGTATACACGGATCCTTTTTCCTATGCTGAGGGAAATTCGAACTTAAACCCAGCATACGAACACTCCTTTGAACTAGGTTATACTTACGCAAGCAAATATGTCTTAACGCTGAATTATGCACAGCGGTCAAATGTTGTCAACGATATATTGGGAAGAGATCCACTTAATCCCTATATTACTTTTGAAAGGCCCGAAAATATAGGTTCTTTTAAAAATTATGGGATTTCCTTTATTGCCCCGACCCAATTTACCAGCTGGTGGTCGGCAACCCATTTTGCAAACTATTATCGGAATGAATATGAATTGCCGCAAGAAGATGAGCTAATTGTCCGCAAGGGAAATACATTAAGTCTAAACAGCCAAAATTCGTTCAAATTGCCTAAGGATTGGTCTATCGAATTGGGTGGCAACTATGTGTCTGGCTTAACGGTAGGAATCAGTCATATCAAAAGCTACGGACAGATATATTCTGGCATCCAAAAAAACTTCCTCAATAAAAAAGCCACGCTGAAATTAGTGGTTAATGACATTTTCAGAACCAATAATCGACGATATGAAACTATCTCGCCAACGATCAGGCTGATTGGTAGATCTAATCCCGACAGTAGAACTGCCATCCTATCTTTCAGCTACCGTTTCGGTGGTTCTCAAAACACAACGGCACAACGCGCTACGGGTTCCGAAGAGATAAAAAGTCGACTCTAAACTCATGACAGTTAGCTAACTTTATACTAATACCAAATTTTGTACCTTTGTAAAAAAAAATTGAAGATGTCGGTCAAGATTGGTGAAAATATTGAATTGGGAGAATTCCCTTTGTTACTTGCTCCGATGGAGGATGTCAGCGATCCCCCATTTCGGTATGTTTGCAAACAAAATGGTGTTGATTTAATGTATACTGAATTCATTTCCTCAGAAGGGCTGATTCGTGATGCGGCTAAATCTGTTCAAAAACTTGATATTTTTGAATATGAACGGCCTATCGGTATCCAGATATTCGGTGGAGATATTGAAAGTATGCGCCAATCAGCTGAAATCTGCACAAAAGCAAATCCAAATCTAATCGACATCAATTACGGCTGCCCTGTTAAGAAAGTTGTCTGTAAGGGAGCGGGCTCTTCCTTATTGCAAGACATTGATAAAATGGTTGCGATGACCAAAGCTGTTGTTGAAGCAACTCATCTACCCGTTACAGTAAAAACACGTCTTGGCTGGGATGACAATACCAAAAATGTATATGAGGTAGCGGAGCGATTGCAAGATGTTGGCATCAAAGCATTAGCAATACATGGCCGTACCCGCGCGCAATTGTACAAAGGTCAGGCTGACTGGTCGATGATCCGTGACATCAAACGCAATCCGCGCATTCAGATTCCAATTTTTGGAAACGGTGATGTGGATTCGGTGGAGAAAGCCGCTGCCTGGAGACAAGAATATGAAGTTGACGGCATTATGATCGGGCGTGCCGCTATCGGCTATCCATGGATCTTTAGAGAAATCAAACATTTCTTCCATACCGGTGAGCGCCTGGAGGGACCTACGATCGCCGAACGTGTCGAAGTATGTAAAACACACTTAAACAAATCCATTGAATGGAAAGGGGATAAATTAGGGATTTTTGAAATGCGGAGACATTACGCAAATTATTTCAAAGGAATTCCAAATTTCAAAGAATCCAGAATGAAACTTGTCAGCTTACAAACGCAAGACGAGATTTTGGATGTACTCCATGATATTGAACATACCTTCGAAACTGAAGTATTTTAAGATTTTTCAATAATTGAAAAAGGCGACAACCAAATTTAAGTTGTCGCCTTTTTTATGTATTGAACAAACCAGCTATTTTCTTCGAATTAATTTCATCAGCCCATTCTTTTCAAGGAAAAAAGTAATACCAAGCAGTAGCAATAACATGGCATTTCCGACCCATATATTACTATGAAAAACTTGAAAGCTCAACCAGGAAATCAACAGCCCTACGCCGAGATAGACAGAGATCTTGATCATCTTATAAGGTATGGGATAATACTTCTGTCCCCAGTAAAGTGAAAAACCGATCATGACCAGATATACTACTGTTGTTGATAAAACAGCCCCCACATAGGAATAAGTTGGGATAAGCCAAACATTGAGCATAATTGTAATTAACGCTCCTATGCCCGAAATATAAATAGCGTAACGTGTATGATCTGTCAACTTATACCAAATCGATAAATTCATATATATTCCTAGTAGCACATAATTGAATAAAAGAATTGGGACAATTTTAAGCCCAGTCCAGTATGTTGCGATCTCTTCTTCATTACCCTTGATAAAATATTTCAGCCAATCCAGATTGACTGTCAATCCGACCATTGCGATAACCATGAGGATAACAAAATACTCCATGATGAGCGCATAGGTTTTCGATGCGTTCTGGTTTTTTGAATATGAAAAGAAGAAAGGTTCCGCCCCTAGTCTAAAAGCTGTAACAAATAAGCTTAAAAATACGGCCAATTTAGCAACTGCACCATATATACCTAAATCATCTTTCCCCGCCTCCCCAGGCACCAATTTCAGAAAGAACATTTTGTCTAGATTCTCATTAATAATAAATGAAATATTAGCTACTAAAATTGGGAAGCTATACTTTAACATTTCATTCATTAATCTTTTATCTAGGCTGAATCGGAAAGTTAACAATTCAGGCAGTAATAGAATTAATGTAACGATACTTGCGAAAAGATTGGAAATAAAGACATAACCGATCCAACCTTCTTTGAACCATGTTCCAGCAAAATCAGCCCAAAAGGTGTACTTATGTACCCAATCCGGCAAGAACAAAATAAAGAACAAATTTGAAATCACGGTAATACCAATATTGACAAATTTCAGTGCACTATACTTATAAGGTCTCCCTTCGGCACGCAATTTTGTAAATGGTATGACAGCAAGCGCATCCGCAACGAGAATAAATGCGAAGTATTTAATATATTGCTCATAGAGAGACACATCTCCACCATCTGCAAACCACGAAGCAATAGGTCTTGTGAAAACAAATACAGACAACAGTAATAATCCGGAGGTAATTAAAGTGATAAAGAAGCTATTGTTGTAAACTTTATTCTTATCCTGTGGTTCAACTTTCTGTAAATACCGGAAATAAGTTGTCTCCATTCCAAATGCTAGAATAGCATTCAGCATGGACATCCACGCATAAAAATTAGAATAAATTCCATAGATCGCTGCATCCTTGAATTTACGGAGATAGAGCGGTGTCATCAGAAATCCTATCATTCTTGAAACGATAGTAGTCACACCATAGATAACTGTATCGCTGAGAAATTTCTTTATTGTTGACACTAGGCTTGGGATTGGATTCTTTTAATCACTTCAAAATTAGAAAAGCCCTTAAGCTCACCTTCCTTAACTTCAACAGCTTCAACACTTGCATCCTCTGGACCTTCCTGGCAGAAGTCCAACATTGAATCAAGTGCAAAATCGTCACCCTCAGCTTCAATATAGACAGTTCCATCTTTTTGATTGACAACAAAGCCTTTTACACCAACCTGATCGGCAACAGCTTTGGCCGTCAATCGAAAAAAGACTCCCTGTACTTTACCCCTTATTGAAATATTCAAATGTTTCATAAGAGCAAAAGTACAGAAGTTTTTGTGGAATTAAATACTATGCTAAACGTTTGATTTTAACTTTATCTGTCAAGCGCATGTGTTCCATACCTTGGAGCAAAACAATTCCCGGCTTTTTACCTACTTCCAGAGATCCATATTTATCTTGGATATTCAGCGCAACAGCTCCGTTGATTGTAGCCCATTGAATGGTTTGCAAGAAATCCAAATCCTCGAAATGTTCATGCAATGCTTTCAACTCTTCCAATACCGAAAGCGTATCGTTCGATGCCAAACTATCCGTTCCGATAACTAATGGTTGTCCAGCATTTATAAAATTATGAATCTTAGGTAAAGCACCTTCGATATATAAATTTGCTTTCGGACACAAACACCACACGACATCCCGATCCATACGCTCCACAAAATCCAAATCTTTTAATGAAGTATAAGTGTTATGAACTAACAACAACTTATTCGGATAAGGCAAATAAGGTAAGTAAGACTGGATCGAATTCCGGGCTTGTGCTTTAATAGAATCTGCATTTTTTCCGATGCTCTTATAGAAGTCTAGAAATTCACCCGTTTTGTATCTAAACAATTTATTCTCTTCGTCACTCTCCTGATTATGAATACTAATGATGTTCGTCTCAGAGACAGCTTTTTTGAATTTTTTAAAAAGAGCTTTTGAACAGGAATAGGGTGCATGTGGCGTAATCGACACATGGCCATTTCTGAATTCTTGCGTCAACGATTTCGCTTCTTTTAATTTAAAATCAGCTTCTTCAGGTTCAACGCCAATGACTTCCACAAACGTATGATAAAGTATTTGCGATTCCTCCTTCAATGTAGAAGAGTTATCTGTATTCGCATGGTCGCCCACCGCTACAATACCATTTTCATACATCTCTTTATCCGCCTTTGCCATTGCATCATCCATTTTCTTCATCGAAGCACTGCGTGAAGTCATCACCTGACTTAAGAAGTTCGGTAGACCGGTACCTTTAGGTACTACACCTTTCATATGTGACAATTCAATATGGCAATGGGCGTTGATAAAACCTGGAATAATAACGCCATCATACCTTTCGATCTTGACCTTATCATTCAAAGTAAACGATGCGGGGTCGTAAATACCCTGAATTACCCCCTCTTCATCTACCGCCACAATACCATCTTTTATTGGCATTGAAGTGATCGGTAGAATATAATTTGCGCTTAAATATTTTAACATTTTATCTCCTCACTCTCAAATTAGTAATTAAAAATTTTTGACCGATATGAATACATACTAACAGTAGAAAACTCTATGCCAAGGTACCTAAAAAGAACAATAAATACCAAAAACAAGCCTAAACGTAAAACTTTAAACCATAAGGAAATTTTAACAAATTTTTAACTACACTACACTTTTGTCAAAAAACAGATCACGTTATATCATTCCGATTTTAATGTATATATTCGCATCATCGAATAGGGGTGCCTTGTTTTGTCAGAAACACAAATAAGGGCTGAGATTATACCCAACAGATTAAGTTCTGTGCACCTGATCCAGGTAATGCTGGCGGAGGGAGAGGTTAGTTAAATAGAACGATCATAGTGACCCCTTTCTATGATTTGTTTAACTTAAACAAAATACATCAACATGATCAAATTTTTGATTTGTAGCGCTTTAGCTACTGTTTCTATCCAAATTGCTGTTGCTCAGCACAATTTGACGATTAAGACCGTAGACAGGAACACACAAAGGCCGCTACAAAATGCATCTGTATCCCTGGATGGACAGGCTTCTTTTACAACCAAATCGGACAAAGATGGTCTGATCAAATTGTATAATATTCAGAAAGGGAAGCATTCCGTTCAAGTTTCTTTTATAGGATATCAAACCTGGATCCAAAACCTGAACATTGAGCGTGATATGGAATTGACTGTCCAACTTGATCCGAAAACAATTCGTACAGAAGAAGTACTCGTTGTATCTACCAGAGCCAAAAAGAATGCCCCAACGACATTCAAGAATATCTCAAAAGAAGAGATTTCACGAAATAACCTGGGGCAGGACATCCCCTATCTATTGAATCAAACGCCTTCTGTCCAGGTCAACTCCGATGCAGGAGCCGGCATAGGATATACAAACATGACCATTCGGGGATCTGACAACCAGCGCATCAATGTAACTCTTAATGGAATTCCACTAAATGATGCTGAAAGTATGGGCTCATTCTTTGTCAATCTTCCTGATTTCGCATCATCTACTGAAAGCATTCAAGTGCAACGGGGGATTGGAACCTCGACAAATGGCGCTGGTTCCTTCGGCGCTTCGTTAAATATTCAATCAAATACTTTAGCCGAAAAATCCTATACCGAACTTAACAATTCATTTGGATCTTACAACACTTGGAAAAATACAGTGAAGCTAGGTACAGGATTGATCAACGACAAGTTTGCTTTCAATGCCCGGTTATCAAGGATTAGCAGCAATGGCTATATCGAAAGAGGCGCCTCAGACCTACAATCTTTTTATATCGATGGCGGCTACTACGGTAAGAAACACATTTTAAAAGGAATCGTATTCTGGGGAAAAGAAAAAACATACCAGGCTTGGAACGGGGTACCAGAACCCTTGATCACGGGGGACAGATCCCGTATGGACGATTATGCAGATTATGGGTTAGAAATAGCTGGAACAGAAAAGGACCGTTTTATGAATGCAGGAAGGAACTATAATCTATATACCTACAAAAACCAAACGGACAATTATACACAGAAGCATCACCAACTTCATTACACCAATATCCTCAGCGACAAGCTCACGCTAAATACCGCGCTACATTATACAAGAGGCTATGGTTACTATGAGGAGATGAGACCAGCCGATAAATTAAGTAAATATGGTTTACCAGATGTCATCATTGGCCAGGACACCATAAAAAAAACAGATCTAGTCCGCAGAAGATGGCTTGATAATTACTTTTATGGTATGACCTACGCTCTTAATTACAAACCCAATGAGCAACTTGAAATTATTTGGGGTGGTGCATACAATCAATACAAGGGAAAACATTATGGTGAAGTAATCTGGGCACAGTATGCCTCAACGGGATTTATTGATGACAAATATTACTTTGGAAAATCGCAGAAAAACGACTTCAGCAATTTCTTAAAGGTAGATTACAAATTGGATAAATGGATTCTAATGGCCGACGTGCAATACCGAAATGTAGACTATCGCATGTATGGCGATGATGATAAGGTCAAAAACTATAATTACCACCCAAAATTCAATTTCCTAAATCCAAAGGCTGGAGCAACCTATCTATTAAATGATCATGCAAATATCTATGCTTCCTATGCCTTCGCACAAAAGGAACCCGTCCGGAAAGATTTCATAGAGAAAAACAGCAAACTTCCGGATCCAACGCCAGAAAAAATGCAGGACATTGAAATTGGATATAGATTCACCAATACAAAATTCAATATTGGATTGAATGGATACGGTATGTTTTATAAGGATCAATTGATTCCGACAGGTGAAATCAGTGATACCGGAGCTCCTATCCGACAAAATGTGAAAAACAGTTATCGCATCGGACTGGAATTTGACGGAGCCTGGAACATCAATAAGCAATTGAACTGGAAGGCTACAGCTACCTTCAGCCAGAATAAGATCAAGAATTTTGAAGAAGTCATGGGTGACCTCAGAATCTCCTATCCAAAGACTGATATTGCCCTATCGCCAAATACGATTTTATCCAGTAACTTCTCCTACAGCCCTATTGAACCGCTCACATTTTCATTGCTGTCAAAGTATGTAGGACGACAATATCTCGATAATTCCTCAGCGAAAGAAAGAAGCATCTCTTCATACTTTGTTAATAATCTACTAGCGAATTATAATTTTACAGCTTTAGGCATAAAAGACATTAACCTAAGTTTACAGGTAAACAACATCCTGAATGAAAAGTATGAAACAAACGGTTATACCTTTGGTTGGATGGAAGGCGATACCAGGAAATATTACAATTTCTACTTTCCACAGGCACCTACAAACTTTATGTTGGGCTTAAATATCAAATTTTAACAATTAGTATCCCAGCTATATAAAAGTCTCCTTCTCTTCAATAGAGAAGGAGACTTTTTATTTTGGTACCAATAAATGCTAGATTGGATCGTGTTTGACGATCGGAATTTTTAACTTTGGTTTTATACTTTTCATTATGCGTGCAGTAATACAACGGGTAAAACATGCTTCCTGTACAATAGACGAACAGATCACCGGGCAGATTCAAAAAGGTTTAGTGATCCTATTGGGAATAGAAGAAGCCGATACAATTGAAGACTTAAAATGGTTGGGACAAAAATTTGTTAACCTACGGATTTTTGAAGATGAGCAGGGACTAATGAATAAATCTATACTGGATATCGGCGGTAATATCTTACTGATTTCTCAGTTCACCCTATTCGCTCAGACAAAAAAAGGAAATAGGCCATCATTTATTCGGGCGGCCAAACCTGATACCGCCAAACCGCTGTATGAAGAAATGGCCAAATTGCTTTCTCAACTGATCGATCAGCCTGTTCAGCTTGGTATATTTGGAGCTGACATGAAAATCAATTTATTGAATGATGGTCCCGTTACCATAATAATGGATACAAAAGATAAGGACAATTTTTAAACTACTTAATCCGAAAAAATGACAATCAAAGAAGCACAGGAAGTAATTGATAAATGGATCAATACAACGGGGATACGCTATTTCAATGAGCTGACAAATACAGCCATGCTTATGGAAGAAGTTGGCGAAGTTGCCCGGATCATGGCGAGACAATACGGCGAACAGTCTTTCAAAAAATCAGATAAAGAGGTTAATCTGGCTGATGAGATGGCCGATGTATTGTTTGTCTTAATGTGTCTTGCAAATCAAACGGGTATAGACCTGACCGATGCACTGGAAAAGAACCTGCAAAAGAAATCTATTCGGGATGCAGACCGTCATAAAAACAATGAAAAATTAAAATAGCACCTTTGTGTTTCAGAGGTGTACAAGGTTTAATATTAATCTTACGCATAATTATAGAGCAGATATTATGAATAAACTATTTATTTATTCGCTAATAGGAAGTTTGCTATTCGCTTCATGTTCCAATACCCACAGGCAGCTTGACGCCCATAAAACTAGCCCCGAGACATTCAACAAAGCAGCTGTAGTAACGGCACATCCCATAGCCTCGGAAGTTGGCGTCACGGTGCTAAAAAAGGGAGGAAATGCCATTGATGCTGCCGTCGCGGTGCAGTTTGCCCTCGCTGTAGTATATCCAAATGCAGGAAATATCGGTGGCGGTGGTTTTATGCTATATCGCAACAATAAGGGGCAGTACGATGCACTGGACTTTAGAGAGACCGCTCCTAAACAGGCTCATCGGGATATGTATCTGGATGCGCAAAAGAATGTTATCCCCGATTTAAGCCTATACAGTGCGCTCGCATCGGGTGTTCCTGGTTCTGTCGCCGGCATGTGGGACGCCCATCAGAAATATGGGAAGCTAACCTGGAAAGAATTACTCTTACCCGCAATCGAACTTGCACGGAAAGGTTTTAAGATCAGTGAAAGGCAAGCCCGCGAGTTTGAAGATCATAAAGAGCGGTTTGTCAAGCTGAATCCCACTGGTGCCGCAATTATCAAAAATACAGCCTGGAAAACCGGTGACCTGTTTGTACAAGAAGATCTTGCAAATACCATCGAAAGAATCGCTAACGAAGGACGCGACGGCTTCTATAAAGGAAAAACGGCCGATCTGCTCATTGCCGAAATGAATAAAGGTAAAGGGATCATTACCCATCAGGATCTAACGAGTTATAAGGCAGCCTGGCGTGCCCCGATTGCATCGAGCTATAGAGGACACAAGGTTGTTTCTATGCCTCCACCATCGAGCGGCGGAACCTCCCTACTGGCTTTATTAAAGTCGGTTGAGCAATTCCCACTTCAGCGCTGGGGATTCCAGAGGGACTCCACCATACGTGTCATCGTTGAAGCAGAACGCTATGTGTATGCAAATAGAGCAAAGTATTTAGGGGATCCTGATTTTATCAATGTCCCTGTACAACAACTGATAGATTCCACGACAAATGCCACTAAACTGAATCCGTTTAATTTTCATCAGGCCACATTGAGTAAAAACGTCAATGCAGATATCATTCCGGGTTACGAAAGTGAGCAAACAACTCATTTCAATATTGTTGATGAGCAGGGAAATGCTGTTTCTATCACCACCACACTCAATGATTCCTATGGATCTGGTGTTATCGTAGATGGTGCAGGGTTTTTATTAAACAATGAAATGGACGATTTCTCAATAAAGACTGGTGTACCTAATATGTATGGCCTGACAGGAGAAAAAGCAAATGAAATTCAGCCTGGGAAGAGAATGTTGAGTTCTATGACACCTACTATTCTAGAAAAGGATGGTAAACTATTTATGGTGGTGGGGACACCCGGCGGATCAACTATTATTACCTCCGTTTTCCAAACCATATTAAATGTGATTGACTTTGGACAAAATGCACAATCCGCTGTCAGTTCGCCCCGATTCCATCACCAGTGGTTACCTGATCGCATTGATGTCGAGCAAGGTGCAATTGACACAATACTACGAGATAAATTGACAAAAGACGGCTATGTGATAAATCCTAGAGGAATAATAGGGCGTGTAGAAAATATTCTTATCCTTCCAAACGGCAAATTGCAGACCGGCGCCGATCCTCGTGGAGATGATACAGCAAAAGGATATTAAACATCAAATAAAAAGGCTCATCTGGAATTCCAGATAGCCTTTTGTATATCAGATAGTTTGGATGATCTTACATCATTCCACCCATACCACCACCCATTGGAGGAGCACCGGCACCTACAGGGTTTTCTTCAGCCTCGTCAGCCAATACACACTCTGTTGTCAACAACATTGAAGCAACTGAAGCAGCATTTTCCAAAGCAATACGAGATACTTTAGTAGGGTCAATTACACCTGCCGCGATTAAGTTCTCGTAACGGTCAGTACGTGCGTTATAACCAAAGTCAGCAGTACCTTCTTTTACTTTCTGAACGATCACTGCACCCTCAATACCTGCGTTATTACAGATTTGACGCAAAGGCTCTTCGATAGCACGTTTGATAATATCAATACCGATTTGCTCATCTTCGTTTTCACCTTTAAGGTTTACCAAAGCTTCAGTAGCACGGATAAATGCAACACCACCACCAGCAACGATACCTTCTTCAACTGCAGCACGAGTTGCATGTAAAGCATCATCAACACGGTCTTTTTTCTCTTTCATCTCTACCTCAGTAGTAGCACCTACGTACAATACAGCAACACCACCTGACAATTTTGCCAAACGCTCTTGCAATTTCTCGCGATCGTAGTCAGAAGTTGTTGTTTCGATTTGTGAACGGATTTGAGCAACGCGAGCTTTGATGTCATCTACGTTACCACCACCATTGATAATTGTTGTATTATCTTTGTCAACTTGAACTTTTTCAGCTTGACCTAAATAAGATAACTCAGCATTCTCCAATTTGAAACCTCTTTCTTCAGAGATTACAGTACCACCAGTTAAGATAGCGATATCTTCCAACATCGCTTTACGACGGTCACCAAAACCTGGAGCTTTTACCGCTGCTACTTTCAATGAACCACGGATTTTATTGACAACTAATGTTGCAAGAGCTTCACCATCTAAATCTTCAGCAATAATCAACAATGGTTTACCAGTTTGAACTTGTTTTTCCAAGATAGGCAACAACTCTTTCATGTTGCTAATTTTCTTGTCGTAGATCAAAATGTAAGGGTTATCTAATTCCGCTTCCATTTTATCAGAGTTCGTAACAAAGTATGGAGATAAATATCCACGGTCAAATTGCATACCTTCTACAGTTTTTACTTCTGTTTCAGTACCTTTTGCTTCTTCAACAGTGATAACACCATCGTTACCAACTTTTTCCATTGCCTGTGCAATCAAAGAACCGATGATCTCGTCGTTATTCGCAGAGATCGCCGCTACTTGTTTAATTTTGTTGTTGTCTTGACCAACTACTTGAGATTGAGATTTCAAGTTAGCAACAACAGCTGCCACAGCTTTGTCAATACCACGTTTTAAATCCATTGGATTAGCACCTGCAGCTACAGATTTGATACCTGGAGCAACGATTGCTTGTGCCAATACAGTAGCCGTAGTTGTACCATCACCCGCTTGATCAGCAGTTTTAGAAGCAACTTCTTTTACCATTTGAGCACCCATATTTTCCAAAGCATCTTTCAATTCGATTTCTTTCGCAACTGAAACACCATCTTTAGTAATTACTGGTGCACCGAATTTCTTCTCAATAATTACGTTACGTCCTTTTGGACCCAATGTTACTTTAACAGCATTAGCTAAAGTGTCTACACCTTTTTTAAGGGCCTCACGAGCCTCAACGTTATATTTTACTTGTTTTGCCATTTTTTTAGTATTGAGTATTGAGATATTAGTAGTGAGACTCTAGTATTACAAGTCTGCAGCTACGAACTGCCTCAATTTTTTAAATTTTAACTTTGTAATTTAGACTTTTAATCCCTTAGATAACAGCGTAAATATCAGACTCACGCATAATTAAGTACTCTTTTCCTTCGTAAGTAATTTCAGTACCTGCATATTTACCATATAATACTTTGTCACCTACTTTTACAGTTAACGGCTCGTCAACTTTACCAGTACCTACAGCAACTACTGTACCTTGAGATGGTTTTTCTTTTGCTGTATCGGGAATGTATAACCCTGAAGCTGTTTTTTCTTCTGCTGGAGCAGCTTCTACTACTACTCTATCTCCGATAGGTTGGATACTTAATGCCATAATTAATTTACTTTTTATCTGTTATTGAATTTATTTTTATGTTATAATCGTTATAGATACATCATCTTTTATGCCAATTGTAAATAAGAGGATGTATAAGACAATTTTTCACCGAAAACTTAACATGTTCACAAATAAAAGCACATTTTGCTGTCACACTGTCACTGTTTGTCTGACAACCTTACAAATACTTGTTTGCCATTCCGATCATACTTCAATAGACAGACTGACAAACCGCGTATAACAAAAAAAGGCCTCGTCTAAATTGTAGACGAGGCCTTTTAAATTTCTTTGTTTGCAACTATTTCTTAGCTTCTTCAGTTGGCTTAGCTGCTGGCGTTGTCGCCGGAGTTTTTTGTTCTGATTGCGCTGGAGCACCTGCAGGTTTCTGTGCTGGCGTACCCAAGTTCAAAGGTCCTGGTTGTTGTGCTGGGGCTTCAATTTGACCACCCAAACCACCTTTAGATGTACTTGGTGATGATCCCATAATGTTAACACCCAAACTAAAAATCATAATAGCAATAACCATGATCCATGTACCTTTTTCCAAAAAGTCACCTGTACGTTTTACACCCATTAGGTTTGTTCCTCCGGAAAAACCAGATGATAAACCACCACCTTTTGGATTTTGGATTAAAACCAAAAATGCTAAAATAATACTAGCTAATATGATAAGACCAATTAATAATCCTTGCATCTCTTTATGTAATTAATTTAATTTCTTTTCTAATTCTGTTATGCGTGCCGCAAAGTAAGCATTTTTTTCTGGATATTTCAAAACTAATTTTTCGTAAACCTCTATTGCTTTAGGATATAAACCCTGTTCGGTATATATTTTTGCAAGGGTCTCTGTCACCAGTGAATGCTGATCTTCTGAGCTTTTTCTCGCTTTATTCTCCAAATCCAACTTTTCAGCCTGCAATGGCTGGATAATAGGCTCTTCGCGGATAAATTTCTCGATCACCTCATCCGTTTTGCGCGGAATCTGGAAAGAGATTGTTGTTTTCACTTCATCACTGAGTTTTGCCTCTGGTGATTGCAAATGGAAAATGTTTTCCCGAATTTGTTGATCCAATAGCTGGCTATCCAATTTTTCATGGATCTTCGCAATATCATCATTTGATGGTGTCATTGGGCCCAACGGTGAATTTACATAAGGTTGGTATGTTTCAGCATACTCAAGTCGCGTTTTATGCAACCACCATAAAAAGCTATAGGGCATTGTATCATCATCATAAACTGTGACACGCTCCTGTGTATCCTCCGATGGCTGAACAGAAATTTCAGAATGAGCTGGCTCAACAGTTTCAGTTGACTCAACAATCGTGGTCTGTTGTTTTGCATCACGCGAACGAAAATAATCCTGCGCTACACCTGCTTGAATCAAACGGTCCAATTCATCTGTCTTCTCCACCTCTTCACCATCAGTTTCCTCCTGCTCAACTTCAATATCTACCGCTACCGCTTCCTCAACAATAATACCCTCCGACAAGCCATCCTCAATTTCATCATCAAGAACGATGTCTTCCAATTGGATTTCTTTCACTGCCACCCCTGGTCTGCTATGCATAAATTCGTATAACCAATTTGGAGACGAAGCATACAACAATGCAGACGATAGATTCTGAACAGGTTTGCTCTCACCAAAAACTTTACGTTCATATATAAATCGCAAACTTTGCGCATAAGGATATTTTTCAATCAAAGCCAAAATTACATCTTCATCAATAGACTCCGGATGATTGATTGCTCGAAAGAAAAGCTCGTTATTCGATAGTGGCATAGTAATATTCATCTTGGAGCAGGATTACCAGTTAGCAAATGCCTTATTATAAATATCCTCTGTCAACATTTGGATAATTTCCTTACCCAGGGTCTCCTCCTGTGCACTCTGAAGATTTCCTGCGAACTCTTTGAAACGCGTAAAGGGTTGCTCAAAATCGTCTTTAGGGTTTATCTTATTATGATAGGAAACTTTAATTGTAATGGTCATTCTATTCATCGCAGCACGGTCCGTTCCCGCTTCAACGGCGGCTGGACTGATCGTATAGTCTGTAATGAACCCCTCAAATGTAGCATCACCATCTTGGTTGACCTGACTTAATCGGGATTGGTTTCGAATACGTTCCTTTAGTGCCTCTGTAAAATTCTGGCTTAAAGTCGGATAAACCAAAGGTGCGATATTTTCGAAATATTGAATATTGACGGTCTTCATCCCTTCTGGAATGGATCCTCCTGTAAATCCATATTTCACACCACAACTATTCATGATGAATAGAAAAGCGGTTGTGAGAAAGCTGTATAAAATTCTTCTTGACAACATGTGCAAAACCCTAGTCTAAATTTAAGTCTTTAATTTTCCGATACAAAGTTCTTTCGGAAATTCCCAATTCTTGTGCAGCAGCTTTCCGTTTACCGCGATGTTTTTTCAAGGCTTTTTTGATAAGATCCGATTCCTTGTCTACCAAAGACAAAGACTCTTCTACCTCCTGTGCATCTTGCAGATAATCGTCCTGCGCAACAGGATTCTTCAATACATTTGCTGTATTATTATTCGGCGAATGTATCGTCAAGGTTGGCGCGATACCGTATCCTTCGGTATCAGATTTTATCTGTGGTTCAATTTCCTGATAGAGCTGATTGATATAAGGAGAATTTTGATCGAATGTAGAAGAATCCACACCTTTCTGGATCAGCTCGACTACGAGCTTTTTCAGATCGACCATATCTTTCTTCATATCGAACAGAACCTTATACAAGAGGTCTCTTTCAGAGAAATCTTCCTTTGCGTTATTATTGGATGAAACTATGGCCGGTAGACTCGTACGTGACTCATTTGGCAAATAGTTTTGCAGTGTATGCGCGTCAACAACACGTTCTTTCTCTAAAACAGCAATTTGTTCGGCAACATTTTTCAATTGACGCACATTCCCTGGCCAGTTATAGTTACGCAGCATATTTTGTGCATCTTCAGTCAGCTGCACACCAGGGGAGCGATACTTTTCCGAAAAATCGACAATAAACTTGCGAAACAATAAATTGATGTCTTCGGGACGTTCTCTGAGTGAAGGCACACGCAGAGGAACTGTATTTAGGCGGTAATAGAGATCCTCCCTAAATTTACCTTTTTGAACAGCTTCAAACATATTGACGTTTGTCGCAGCAACCACACGCACATTGGTTTTTTGAACCTTCGATGATCCCACACGAATATACTCCCCAGATTCCAAAACACGTAGTAATCGAGCTTGTGTACCTAAAGGTAACTCCCCGACCTCGTCCAGGAAAATTGTTCCACCATCAACCACTTCAAAATAACCCTTACGTGCTTCATGCGCACCGGTAAAGGAACCTTTCTCATGGCCAAATAATTCGGAGTCTATTGTTCCCTCTGGTATTGCTCCACAGTTGACCGCTATAAATGGGCCATGCTTACGGGAACTCAATTGATGGATAATATGCGAAAAAACTTCTTTACCACTACCGCTTTCACCTTGTATTAATACAGAAATATCAGTTGGAGCCACCTGCCGGGCAATATCTATCGCCCGATTTAACAACGGTGAATTACCGATGATTCCAAACCTATTTTTTATATCTTGGTTATCCATAAATTTCCAATTGGAAATAAATTTATATTAAGTTTTCTTAATCAACAATTTTACCGAGCAAGGTTGCTGATGTACATGATTCCACAAGCACATTGACATAATCCCCTTGTTTGTAGCGAGGGTCTATAGGAAACACAACCAAGGCATTCTGATCATTACGACCACAAAAATCAAACTCAGATCTTTTTGAAAAACCTTCTATCAGAACTTTACAAACTTTTCCAATAAAATGCTGGTAACGATATAAGCTATGGTCACGTTGTTTGTTGATTACTTCCGTCAAACGACGTTTTTTGACATCCTCTGGAATATCATCTTCATAACGCTTCGCAGCTAATGTGCCTGGTCTTTCAGAATAAGCAAACATATATGCAAAGTCATACTTCACATAATCCATCATCGATAACGTTTCCTGATGTTCTGCTTCCGTTTCTGTACAGAATCCGGTAATAACGTCAGTAGAAATCGCACAATCTGGAATAATTTTACGGATAGCATCTACACGTTCCATATACCACTCACGATCGTAAGTACGATTCATAAGTTCCAATACCCTAGAATTCCCAGATTGCACTGGCAAATGGATATAGTTACAAACATTTTCATGTGATGCGATTGCATATAAAACTTCATCCGTGATATCTTTTGGATGGGAAGTCGAAAAACGAACCCGTAAAAGTGGGCTCACCTCTGCAACCATCGTCAATAATTTGGCAAACGTCACCGTCTCACCTGGAGTTTCTCCTTCAGCAACTGGCGCTGTATGTTTATAGGAATCCACATTTTGACCCAATAAAGTCACTTCTTTATATCCAGCGTTGAATAAATCTTGTGCTTCTTTCACAATAGAATGTGGATCGCGGCTACGCTCACGTCCCCTGGTAAAAGGAACCACACAGAACGAACACATGTTATCGCAACCACGCATGATCGAAATAAAGGCCGTTACACCATTTGAATTTAATCGAACCGGATTAATATCAGCATAAGTCTCCTCACGTGAAAGCAATACATTCACTGCTTTTGCTCCGTCATCTACCTTTTCAATTAAGTTAGGAAGATCACGATACGCATCAGGACCTACTACAACATCAACTAATTTTTCTTCCTCTAGAAACTTCGATTTTAAACGTTCAGCCATACAGCCTAATACGCCGACGATCATTCCAGGATTTCTGGTCTTAGCCGCCTCAAATTCTTTCAGTCGATTACGAACACGTTGCTCTGCATTCTCACGGATTGAACAGGTATTAATAAAGACAACATCAGCTTCCTGATAATTCTTTGTCGTTTCAAAACCCTTATCCAACAAAATAGAAGCAACGATCTCACTATCCGAGAAGTTCATTTGGCAGCCGTAACTTTCAATATACAGTTTACGTCCATTACTGATCTTTGGATCTTGTTCCAATAACAATGCCTCACCCTGACGAGATTCGTCGTGTTCCTTAGTTGTATGTGTTAAATCTAGCATAGCTCAATTTTCAAAGACTACAAAGTTAGAAATTAAAATCCATATAATGACAGTTTGTCAGCCAGAAATATGGTTTATACTTTGTCAAATTTGTGAAGTAAATAATTTATATCATAGCGGGTCTGGCGGGATACTTCACAAAAAAGACGCGGATAGATTCCGCGCCTTCTGTTATTTTGGAAATTCAACAAACTCTCTATTTAAAAGAGTCAAACATATCCGTCTCCAAAGGAGCGATTTGCTTAGATCGTTATTGACCAGCTTGTTGTTTTGCTTCTTTCTTCATTTGGTCACCAGCAACAATAACGATCTCCACACGACGGTTTTGCGCACGTCCAGATTCTGTATCATTACTTGCTATTGGCTCAGAGAAGTTTCTTCCTTCAGTTTTAATACGTGAAGAAGATAAACCTTTAGATACCGCAAAAGCACGTACCGAATTTGCACGATCCAAAGAAACTTTGTCATTTGCAGCTAAAGTTCCCACATTATCTGTGTGTCCAATAACTAAAATTTCTGTTCCTTGCTCTTTATTTAATGTTGCAACTAAATTTGCAATATTATCCTTTGCAGATGTTTTTAAATCAGATTTATTGAAATCAAACAAAATACCCGAATCAAATTTTACAACAATACCTTCTGCAGATTGAGTCACTTCAGCACCTTCTACGGTTTTAGAAATCTCAGCAGCTTGTTTATCCATTTTCTTACCGATCAATACACCCGCTGCACCACCAATGGCCGCACCTGCTAATGTACCAATAGCCGTATTACCAGCCTTACCACCAATTAATGCGCCTAAAGCACCACCCGCAACACCACCGATCACACCACCTTTAGTCGTATTATTTGTATTTTGGATTGTAGAACAACTTCCAAATAACATAGCTGAGGTTGCAACAGTCAAACCAAATACAGCTAATTTTCTATTCATTTTCATATCTATCTAAGACTTTTAATATTCAAATTAAATTACTGTTCATGTTAAAATCAAACAAAGTGCCAAAAGCATCCTTTTTTAACTTTTTTGTTACCATACTCAAAAAAAAGCATCACAACGTTGATAAATGAAGACGATAAGCTACAAATAATCTCGACGGTCAATGTTCACTAGAACTAACAGCATAAAACGAAAAATGTTTTATTTCTCTTGGGTCTTAACTTCAATATCAGGTAATAATGATCCTTTTGGACGCCCTTTTGCTTCAAAATCCTCTAGAGACTGCCGTACATAATTCATCAAATCATATTGGCCCCAATGTTCAGCTAGATCAAATGAGGGACGATAACGTATCATGAACGCATCTAAATCCACGCTATCCAATTTCGTTAATTTCTGGACAGCTGCCCTTGAAAAGATACGGTCTACCTGTAATTCCTCTTTTTCTCGATCCATAAAGCGTCCAAAGCGTTTCGCATTTTTCGCCTCACGTCCAAAAAGATTATAAAGTGCGGTAGCAGGACTACCTAAATAGGTTCCAAATTTATTTTTCCCGCCATTATAGACCCCTTTCTTTGAATAATTTCCCATAGCATCATTCAGTTCGGCTTCCTTGGATTTTCGCTCAACAATGACTGTTTCAAGCTTAATCCCTTCCTGCATCTCAATATAGAATTCATTCAAGTTTGTCAAAACAGTCTTTACCGGTGAAAACCCAACTTTAGTGAAAGAAAGAGAATCTCCCACAGATGCATCTATCGTGAACACCCCAAAAGAGTTTGTCAATGCTGATCTGCTCGTGCGCAAATTCAGGACCACCACATCGCCAATTCTATTGGCAGTTCCCCTTTGCATCACCATACCTGACACTTTCTGTATATGTTGGGCCTTTGCACCGAATGCCGTCAAAAGCAACATCAAGATGCCTAATAGCCCTCCTATGTGTATTCTTCTCATTGGAATATATTGTTTTATCACGCTAGTTTTCTCAGGCATTTATCTCGCCATTAGCGTTTTTTGAAAGCTATGATGTAATATCAACGACTCGAAATCCAAACGACCTGATTCTCCGCTCTGCTCATTATAGCCTTTTGAATCCATCATGCTTTCAACCTATTTCGCTAAAAATAGTAATAGTTTGACAATTGTATTGTTAAAAAAGTTTAAATATTCTTTCTCTATTTATAGGGGTAGAAAACAAAATTGGCTCCTTCAGCAACAACGACAAACAAACACATATAATCCTTCGCAGATTTATAATTCTGAATAAAAGTAGCTTTACGATCCTCTTGAATGATATCCAATTCGACAAACTCTTCCAACGTAGAAGCATTGATTGTCCAATTAGTTTCCAGATCTACTCGATCTAAGATCACTTCACCCACGGAAACCTCATGTTGATGTGCTACAAAAATCGGATAGGAAGAATAGCCTTCCTCTATGATCTCCATCGAAACTTCACGGATCGACTCACTATAAAAATCAAGATCTACCTGCAAACTTTTCAAGGGACTCTGCCCAGTAGATTGCGCCTCCTCATTTCTGGCTCCGCCCGAAAATAAATCCTCTACTTCCATAATATTATGATTTTTTTAGTTCCAATAGAACGACATTTTCTACGTGTTGTGTATGGGGAAACATATCCACCGGCTTGATACGTTTTACATCGTATTTTTCTGCCAATAGTACTAAATCTCTCGCCTGTGTTGCGGCATTACAACTCACGTAAACAATTTTCGGAGACTCCATTTCCAATAACCGGGCCACGACATCCGCATGCATACCTGCTCTTGGCGGATCCGTAATCACTACATCCGGTTTCCCATGCTCAGCAATAAAAGATGGTATCAACACATCTTTCATATCTCCAGCGTAAAACTTCGTATTGTTGATATTATTGATCGCTGAATTGACCTTTGCGTCTTCAATTGCAGTAGGTACGTACTCAACTCCGATCACTTCTTTTGCCTTCTTAGCAACAAAATTCGCAATTGTACCAGCTCCTGTATATAAGTCATAAACCAACTCATCCCCCTTTAGATCCGCAAAATCACGTGTGATCTTATAGAGTTCATATGCTTGTGCAGAATTGGTTTGATAAAATGATTTCGGTCCAACCTTATAGCGAAGACCTTCCATTTCCTCATAAATAAAATCCCGACCCGCATATACTTGAATATCTTGATCAAAGATGGTATCATTGCGCTTTTGATTCACAATATAAAGAAGCGAGGCAATCTGCGGATATTTTTCATTGATGAAATTCATTAACAATTCCACCTGCCCTTCTTCTGGGTAGGCAAAAACCACAATGACCATCATCTCCCCTGTAGAAGAAATACGGATAATCAGATTTCGTAATACACCTGTATGTTCACGAAGATCGTAGAAGGTCATCCCTTTACTTAGTGCAAAGTCCCGTATGGTATTCCGCACCTCATTGGAAGGATCTTCCTGAAGAAAACAATGATCGATATCTAAGATTTTATCAAAACGTCCTGGTACATGGAAGCCCAAAGCATTCATTTCCAATTGCGATGAATCTTCATCAACAGAGGTCAACCATTTCTTATTGGAAAATGTATATTCTAATTTATTTCTATAATACTCCGTTTGAGCTGATCCCAAAATATCTTCCATGGAGGAAGTATCGACTTTCCCAATACGGGATAAAGCATTATCAACAGATTGTTGCTTGAATTTTAATTGGGCTTCATAGCTCATGTGTTGCCATTTACAGCCACCACAAACGCCAAAATGCTCACAAAAAGGGTCTACGCGATAAGTAGAAGCTTCCTTCAAACTCATCACCCGAGCTTCAGCAAAATTCTTCTTCTTGCGCATTAACTCCACATCGACAACATCACCAGGGACAGCTTTTTCGACAAACAAAACCAAATCATCAGTTTTACCTACACCCCTACCTTCTTCGGCAATATCAATGATTGCAATATCTTTCAAGAACTTTTTTTCTTGCGGAATTCTTCTACTCATAGTTTGCAAAAATACAATTTTTTATAATGATTTTCCACTGACCTATACGGTCTTAAAAAAAAGACCTCTTGCGCATCGAAATAATCCATTTACATCAGTCCGATTTCCCCAATATTCAAAATTAGTCAAGCAATAACAAAGACCATTATTCAAGTATCAACGATAATATAAGTTTAGCACAAACAGTTATGAAAATCGGCTAAAAGTTCTTTCGGCTCAATAACCTGAGCCTAACAAGCTCATTGATCCCTTAACGAAAAATACGAATCAATAAAAAACAGACGATTCAGAAAAAAAATTGAAGATTATTTAAAAGTGGATAACCGAAAGGCAATAGACAAATAAGACCCAGCGTCATTTAGAGTATAGTTGCCTGCACCAGATAAGGAAGAATCTCCTTTTGAAAAGAAATGAAATTTTTACGCACATCGGCATCTGAAACAGCTGTAAAAGCAAAAGAGAATACAATGCTCTTACTTGATTTGATCAGAAATGTCAGTTTTTCCTCACTGATCGCCTCATTAATCTTTTCATTCTGAATAAATGTGCTTAAAAGCAAAAATTCCAAATCCTCAGATAGTGTTTTTAGATATTCCTGTGCATTGGCAGACTCACGAATAAATTCCCAGCCAATCAACTCATTACATGCGGTATAGGTTAGTCGGCTGACACGAAGAATTGTGGAAGCCAAAAAAGAGGCCATATCATCCTCATATTTTGTCGTCTTTAAGATCTCCAACAAACTCGCCCGCAGATAATCCATCAAGATAGCATGCAAAATCATCTCCTTACTATCAAAATATTTATAAACAGTCGCTTTAGCAATCTTAGCTTTTTTCGCTAAGGTGTTTACACTGGTTTTATGATAACCATTTTGACGAAAGAGTTCCCGTGCGGTTCTTTTTATGGATTCAATGATATGATCTGGTTCCATATTCTTCAGATAAGACTACCACGCATCACACTATTCCCAATTCCTAAACAGAACAAGATGCGCTTTGAGAGTGGCAATAGTGTGATGGTTTCAATAGTCTTTATTAGCATTGATTTATATTAGTTCAGTCTCAAACTGAGATAAGAAACGTGTATCATTTTCAGAGAAAAGTCGCAAATCTTTGATCACATATTTAAGGTTTGTGATCCTTTCGATACCCATACCGAAGGCAAAACCTGAATACTTTTTACTGTCAATACCACAATTCTCAAGAACATTCGGATCTACCATTCCACAACCTAAAATCTCTACCCAACCTGAATATTTACAAAGATTACATCCAGCACCTTTACAGATCGTACAAGAAATATCCATCTCCGCTGAAGGTTCTGTAAAAGGGAAATAAGATGGACGGAAACGTACTTTAGTCCCCTCACCGTACATTTCTTGAACAAAATGATATAAAGTCTGCTTCAAATCAGCAAATGAAACATTTTCATCTACATATAATCCTTCTACCTGATGAAAGAAACAATGTGCGCGGGCAGAAATTGCTTCGTTCCGATACACACGTCCAGGCATAATCGCTCGGAAAGGAGGTTTACCAGCTTCCATCAGGCGAACCTGAACAGATGATGTATGTGTTCTTAGCGTAATATCGTTACCTTCTTGCTTTTTTATAAAGAATGTATCTTGCATATCACGCGCCGGATGTTCAGGAGGAAAATTCAAAGCAGAGAAATTGTGCCAATCATCTTCAATCTCTGGCCCCTCAGAAACGATGAAGCCTAGCTTTTTAAAGATCTCAACGATTTCCTTGCGTACCAATGAGATCGGATGTCTAGACCCCAATTGAAATCCGTTACCAGGTAGCGTTAAATCACCTTCCATTTGTTGGGATTTCTGCTTTTCACCTGAACCAAATTTCTCTTGTGCTTCCTTGAATGTATTTTCTGCCAACTGCTTAAATTCATTCAGTACTTTCCCCAAAGTACGTTTTTCTTCAGGAGTAACTGTTTTGAATTCGTCAAAAAGATTTTTTACAATCCCTTTGGAAACCAAAAACTTCAATCTGAAATTTTCTACATCGGCTGAAGAAGATGGCACAAACGCCTTAATTTCTTCAGTATACTGCGTAATTTTATCTTGCAACATAATTACGACAAACATAGCCAAAATTTCCGCCAAAAAGAAATTTTAGCGATCTCTCAACTCGTGTCAAAAGCGTTCCTGTATAGAAAATCAGCATTTACGATTCGATGAGACAAAGGTCTTTGTAATCAACTCTTTGAACGCACACAAATGGTTTGATTGTGTTAAAAAAGAATTAGAAATATGCCAAAAATCAAAAAGAGCAGATTTTCATCTGCTCTTTTGCCCATAACTATATTTAATATAAAATGATAATCTTCTAATATTCAAAGCTACCTTTAAGTTCGATTAAAATGGAAGCGGATTATCTTCCTGATCGTTTTCGGTAAAATCAACTTCGATTTCTTTATCCTCAGCTTTCTGCGCCGGTGTACTTGCAACATTCCCCGTGTTAGCAGCGCCAGCAGGTTCAAAATCCGATTTCCGTCCCAAAAGGGTAAAAGTCTCTGCAACGACTTCAGTCGCATAACGTCTGATCCCCTCTTTATCTTCGTAGGTACGCGTACGTAATCGACCTTCGATATAGACCAATTTGCCTTTAGTAAGGTATTTTACTGCCACATCTGCCAAACCACGCCACATGACAATATTGTGCCACTCGGTTTGTTCTACTCGTTTTCCGTCCTTGTTATACGTTTCTGAAGTTGCCAATGGGAAACTGGCAACGGAGACATTGCCTTCTAAATATCGAATTTCGGGATCTTTTCCAAGATGTCCCACTAAAATAACTTTGTTAACTCCTGACATAATTTAAAAGCATAAATGGTTAAAAATTTGATCTTTCCAAAAAGGTAAAGATCAACTTGTGTTTAGCTAATTTATCTAAATCTTTTAAAAATACATAATCCCAACTGGATTTTTTTTGATTTAGACTGCCCTCTAACCGCACTTCAAAGAATGTCGCATAAATATTCTGATGGCTCAGAATATGTTTAGTTTGCTTTTGCAGGAGTTTAATTTCAGCCTTTCCCCCAAAATACTGGACAAATTGCTCATCTCCAAGGAGCTCGGGTATCGTTAATGTTCGATCAGACTCGATCAGCGGAAACTCATATAAATTCTGCCAGACATCGCCTTCCCCGCGTTTTGACATTAAAATTTGTACATCATCCTTGATGATAAAATAATTAAAATATCGATCCTTACTCGCCTTGGCTTTAAGTTTAACTGGCAATCGATCGACCTCTCCTTGCAGCAAAGCGTAACATGATGTATTGAACATACAGGTAATACACAGGGGTTGTTTTGGTTTACAATGAATAGCCCCAAAATCCATGATAGCTTGATTGTATAATGCCGGATGGTCTTGATCTAAATTCTCCTGAGCGATAGCCGTAAAAATTTTCTTTCCCTCAGTAGAATTGATTGCTGTATCTATTCCATAGTATCTCGACAGCACACGAAACACATTCCCATCCAGTACAGCCTGAGCCTCATTATTAGCAAAGGATGATATTGCGGCAGCTGTATATTCACCTACACCAGGAAGTTTTAGCAGCGTTTTATAGTCTACGGGAAAAATGCCCTTATATTCGTCACGGACAATTCGTGCAGCCTTATGCATATTTCGTCCCCTTGAATAATAACCTAGTCCTTGCCAAAGGTGTAAAATATCATCTTCATTTGCATTGGCAAAGTCAACGACTGTCTCAAAACGTTCTACAAATCGTAAATAGTAAGGTAGTCCTTGTTCTACTCGAGTCTGTTGCAAGATAATCTCAGAGAGCCAAATTTTATAAGCATCTCTTGTTTCCCGCCATGGTAAATCACGCTTATGCTGTTGATACCATCCCTGCAATTCCGCACCAAATGTCATAACAACAAAAATGCACAATTTTTCAGCATTTTCAAGCAGCGCGCAAACAAAGATCGGCTGCCGCTATCAAATCAAAACCTGAAACAAGCATTCCAATACTCACCTCTTATTTTTTCGCATTGCGAAGCGATGTAATCTGTTCATCCGGTTCCAAAATGGCATTCTCCAAAGCAATGGAACCATTATATTTTTCTTTTAAAGCCTGATACAGGCGTCCGTCATAGGAGACAGCAAAGCGTCCGTCAGCTTTCAGATACACGGGCAAATGACGATTGCCTACATCAAAACAGAATTCTCCGACCACAGAAAGATCCTGACTGTCAAGCAATACACAAAGACAAGGCAAGATATTGACCTGTATAAACAGATCATCGCTATGATAGATACATTGTCCCGACAGTAAGGCCGTGCTGTCATCGCGTTGTATCTTTACTGTATTGCCCTTACGCGTTTTGCGATGGATAACACGTTTATTCACTTCAAAGTAGGAAAGATCCAAGATATCCGATTCACGATTGAATTTAACATCCTCAAAATTGGGAATGGACTCAATGAGGATTTCGGTAGGCTCTTTCGATTTACGCATATTTCAGCCCTTCCTCCGTTTTACTTTTGCTTACCTTCCTTTTCCGCGGACTGGTTGTACTTTTCTTTTCAACAACAACAACAACCTCTGTCACAACCGATTCCGCCACAACTGGCAAAGATTCTGTTACCTCATTTTCGATAACTTCACCTTCTTTTGACTCCGACAGTTTGTGCATGGTAAAGTCCCAACACAATTGCCCCAGCATTTGCAGAAAATCATAAAGCAATTCACCATCAGAACCCAGCGCTCGTAGAATAACGACATCTGACGAAGCCTGTGTAAATCCATAAGAGATATCATTATATTCTACAGTCAATATTTCATCAAGTTCGCTCTTTAATTCCTGAGCAAAAAGAGCAGAGAATAAAAAGGTCGCTTGATGGGTATAACCTTCAAAGAAGAGCATTTTCTGAATGGGCTGCTTTTTGGGTTGTAACAGCTGATTATCAATAAAGGCCAGTTTTCCTGATCTGAAAATCTTAGTCTGTGTATGCAAACGATCAAATTCAAATGCTTCTTTCATATAGATCCGCCCGACACTGATAATATCACCCCACATCAAAACCGCATCTTCTGCCAAATGAATATGATTGGTCGCCTTGAATATGGAGTCTTTAAAAGGTGTGACCGGATGCGGAATGTAATGCAATATCCCCCCCGAAGCCACCTGTACATCTGTGTGCTGGCTAGCCCCAGTTTTCATCGGGTGCAATTTATTGAAAGACTGCGTAAACAGCTTTAATTGGGCCTCTTCCTTTACATGGACATCAATATGAAGATGATCTGTATCCATAATACCGGGTGATGCACTCATGATAATCATTTCCAGATGGTCAGTTAGATTCGCAGCTCCATAATGAGTCAATTTATAAGGTGCATTATGGTAGCTTTCTTTCAGCCTGCTTCTACCGTCCTCTTTGGCTACATTTAATACTATCTTACTATCCATATCCTATTGTTTTTAGCCTACTTGTTCTAATAAAGCATATTCTTTGATCCATTTCTTTACATCTTCCAACCCTTCTAATGTCATCAGATTCGTAAAAATAAAAGGACGTTCTCCACGCATGCGCAATGTATCTCGGCGCATGACCTCCAAATCTGCATGTACATAGGGCGCCAAATCAATTTTATTGATCAACAACAAATCTGAACGAGTTATACCGGGACCACCTTTGCGTGGCATTTTTTCTCCTTCGGCAACATCAAGAACAAAGATGGTTAAATCCGCTAGATCTGGGCTGAATGTTGCTGTCAGGTTATCCCCCCCACTTTCAACAAAAATAAGCTCCACATCCTCAAAACGGTTGGCCAATTCCTCCACCGCTTCAATATTCATTGATGCATCCTCGCGGATCGCGGTATGTGGGCATCCGCCAGTCTCTACACCAATGATACGTTCTGCTGGTAGTGCCGAATTCTGCTGCAAATACATCGCATCTTCACGTGTGTAAATATCATTTGTAACAACACAGATGCTATAATCTGCGGACATCGAACGTGTCAATCGTTCGATCAAAGCAGTCTTGCCCGATCCAACAGGTCCGGCAACACCAATTTTCACATAATTTCTTTTTGACGTCTTTTTCATCTTTATTTATTTTTTCCATCGATTAGATGAAGTTTACTACGCTTAAAATTTAACTCGCTCAATCAGATAAAATAAATTTTAAGTATAGCAATAATTTTGCTTTTACGATATATAGATACGTGTATATAACTTTTCATGTTGCATACAACGGATATCTTGTGCAATACAACAGTTACCGATTAAATCCTCTTCCAACGTAGGTTGAGCAACAACCAACTTATTGATTAATGGTTGCAACTTAAACAGAATCTGTTGTGCATCCATTTGACTAATAGGGACCAGTTTCGCGCAGTTGGTCATAATACCATTGAGTGAATTATAATAAAAAGCGCTCAGTGCATCTGTATAACTAATCCCTTGCGCATGTGCAAACATGGCGAATGCCATAGCGTAATGCCCATGCAATTCTTGTGTATTTATTGCTTTCAAATAAGCTGAACAACGTTTAACCGGCTGCAATTTTTCAGTCAGCTTCAAGAAGCGTATTCCCAATTTTTTACTTGCATCCCGAATTTCATAAGGCGCTTTAAAGGCCGTGATCAGGGCGTCTAATTCTGCTACCTTTTTTTTTGTAGCCTTTGTTTCGCATAATTGCCAAGTCTTATGAAAAAAGGCCGCATCGTTGTAATAGAAGCTATGTTCCAATAAAGTCTGTGCATACTCTTTGGCAGTTTTCGAGTCATGTACGAGACCTTTGGTTATATAGGTTTCCAATCCATAGGAATGTGTGAATCCTCCAATCGGAAAAACGGAATCATTGATCTGCATCAATGTCAACAATGGATTCATATTATACCTCCTTCGCTAGTGTGATTTTATTTTGCACTACAGCATACTGATGTATGCGCAATGTATGCGTTCGTTCGATTACCCGTGACTCTTTCGTTGGTGTAAATCCTGCCCGCTGTAATTGTTCCCACAGCGGATTTTCGTAAGCCGCTATGATTTCATGATCTTTGTTGATAAAAACAGGGATATGCTTATTGCCTATTTCTAAACATATTCTTGCCATATCCAATACATTTTTTGGTCGTACGACCAAACAAGGACAGGGCAATATTCGGACAACGATACGGAGTTCCTCTGTTTCAAACAGAATATCACCATCGAACAAGGAGTCTTCACCCAGGTTTTTAAATCCGATCTCCCGACCCTGAACGGTAAATCCCCGAATGACACGTCGCTCGGTATTAAACCATTCAAGCTCTAAAAAATCAAGATCCACAGCATCCTGCTCCTTGCCATCTGCCCAAATATTCCCTTTAATGTCTCTTGCTAAAATCATATATTGAATTAGAACAGGAAGTAACGTTGTGCCATTGGAAGCTCTTTTAATGGCTCACAAGTAGCTAAAACACCATCCACTGTAACTTCATACGTTTCTGGATTGACCACGATATTAGGTGTGGCATGATTATGTACCATATCCTTTTTCATCACTGTACGACAGCCTTCTACTGGCAAACATTTACGTGATAAATTCAATTTTTGAATATTTCCATTCTCTAAAGATATTTTTGAAACGAAATTGAAACACAATTTTGACACTGCCTTACCATAGTTTCCGAACATTGGTCTGTAGATGATAGGCTGTGGTGTAGGGATAGAAGCATTTGCATCCCCCATTTTCGCACCTAGGATCATACCACCTTTGATAATCAACTCTGGCTTCACACCAAACAACTCTGGTTTCCACAAGATCAAATCGGCATATTTACCTGTCTCAATAGATCCGATATATTTATCAATACCATGCGCTTTTGCAGGGTTGATTGTAAATTTGGACACATAACGTTTTACACGGAAGTTGTCATTATCTTTACCTTTATCCTCAGCCAAAGGACCGCGTTGTATCTTCATTTTATGTGCCGTCTGGAATGTACGCGAGATAACCTCACCCACACGCCCCATCGCCTGACTATCCGAACTCATAATAGAGAATACACCCATATCTTGAAGAATATCTTCCGCCGCGATCGTTTGTGGACGGATACGTGAATCTGCAAAAGCAACATCTTCTTTCACATTTTTATCCAAGTGATGGCAGACCATCAACATATCAAGATGCTCTTCTGCGGTATTCACTGTAAACGGTTTTGTCGGGTTGGTAGATGCAGGGAGAATGTTTGGATACATCGCAATTTTGATGATATCAGGTGCGTGTCCACCACCAGCTCCTTCTGTATGGAACGTGTGGATAACACGACCATCGATTGCGGCAACGGTATCTTCTAAGAAACCAGCTTCATTCAATGTATCCGTGTGTATAGCCACCTGTACGTCGTACTTATCAGCAACTTTTAAAGCTGCATCGATAGTCGCAGGCGTAGCCCCCCAGTCTTCATGGATTTTCACCCCTAATGCACCAGCTTCAATTTGCTCTTCGATCGGCTTAGTTGTCGAAACGTTACCTTTACCGAAGAAACCAACGTTGATCGGTAAATTTTCAAACGCTTCAAACATACGCTCGATATACCATTTACCCGACGTAACAGTTGTTGCCAGTGTACCATCTGCTGGACCAGCACCACCACCGATAAATGTAGTTACACCTGAGTATAACGCAGTCTCGATCTGTTGTGGTGATATAAAGTGAATGTGTGTATCAATACCGCCAGCAGTAAGGATGTAACCAGCGCCACCATGCACTTCTGTAGAAGCTCCGATAATCATACCTTCGGTTACACCATCCTGCACGTCAGGATTACCCGCTTTTCCGATTCCAACAATTTTACCATCTTTGATACCGATATCAGCCTTCACAATACCCCAATGGTCAATAATGATCACATTGGTAATACAGAAGTCTAAAACACCTTCATCACGCAGGGCACGGGCAGATTGTCCCATACCATCACGGATCGTCTTTCCACCACCGAATTTATTTTCTTCGCCATATACGTTGAAATCTTTTTCAATTTCTATAAACAACTCCGTATCAGCCAAACGCACCTTATCACCCGTTGTCGGGCCAAAAAGAGCAGCATATTTTTCTCTAGGGATATAAAGCTCCCCATCAATATATTTAACAGATGATTTGTCTAAACCTAGTTTATCTAAACCAAGCGCATGTAGACCAACGGTAGATCCCAATGTCGTGAGTCCTACAACCTTAATCCATTCGCGTCTATTCCATCCTCCCATTCTATATTATTTAGATTGTCTGAATTTTAATTTTTTCATTTTCTCAACAGCTTTCGATTTGACATTTTGGTCAGTATACTTACCATTTGTCAATCCATTGAAACCGTGAATTTCTTTGCTTCCTCCAAATTCAACCAGCACAACAGACTTCTGTTCACCTGGTTCAAACCGTACCGCCGTACTTGCAGGAATATTCAAGCGCATACCAAATGCTTTTTCGCGGTCAAACGAAAGCAATTTGTTCGCTTCAAAAAAATGATAGTGCGAACCCACCTGAATTGGTCTATCGCCTTCATTTTTTACCACAACGCTAGTGGTTCTACGTCCCACGTTAGCCTTGATTTCTTCTTTTTTTAAAATGTATTCTCCTGGAATCATAGTATTAAGATTTATTAACGAATAGGATCATGAACTGTTACCAACTTGGTACCGTCCGGAAAAGTAACCTCAATCTGTACATCATGGATCATCTCAGGGACACCTTCCATCACCTGGCTTCTTTTCAATAAGGTCGTACCATAAGACATTAAGTCCGCAACAGACCGACCATCTCTTGCTTCCTCCATAATCTGAGCACTGATATAGGCAATACATTCAGGGTAATTTAGTTTCACCCCGCGCTTTAGTCGCTTTGCTGCCAGTTCTCCTGCCAAATGCAATAGCAGCTTTTCTGTTTCTCTTGGTGTTAAACGCATAAAAAATAATTATTTGTTATTTTGTTAAAGGAATTATTACAAGACCGGAATTGTAAAATATGCTCCAAAGGCAACACGGTTATATTGACTCTTACCCATATCCATATGTCCTTTGTAGTTTACTGTATTACCTACATAACCAAGGTAAAATCGCAGATCCTGATTATGAAAAGGTTTATGTTGTAGGGTCGCAAAGTAGGTCCAGTTTTGACGGAAATTTTTGCCAACCTGATCGTCATCTCTTGATCCGGCAGTCTCATAACCACCTTTCAGCGCTACCTCCCATTTTTCACTTAAAAACTGATCATACCGTACAATTGCTGAAGCGTAATTGACATCCTTTGCCAAGATGCGTCCTGTCCCCGTGCGGCCATAAAAGTCATTGATTGCTGATGATGCAATCAAGGCATGATCAACACCCAGGTAAGAATATTGCAGGTCTAAATAGACCATTTGCTTCGGCGTTTTAAACTTGTTTGCCAAAGAGATGGAATGATTGGTATGTCCCTTCGCAAACTGAGAGATATTATAGGACCATTTCGTATTGATTTTTTTATCCATAAAGGCTCCTACCCAAGTAAAGTAAGCTCCCATTGGCACATCAGATCGCTCCAAATCACCTACAGCAAAACCACTCTTGGTATGCACATCCATAAAACTATCGTTTGTAGTATTATAAACTTGTGCATGTAAGGAATGATTAGGATTGACTTCATAGGACAATGTTCCCCCTACCACAAATAAATTCAAAATACGATCAACATAATCCGTGAATTTATATTCGTAAATAGGGTTATTTTCAAACTCATAGCTACCCACTATAGCGCTCTGCTTACCCGCTGTAACGGACCATTTCAGATCCTTTCCAAACTTGTATTTGATATAGGCCATATCCAATGCCCTTGATCCATTGTCCTGACTGGTCGGTGCAAATGATCTATTCAGGCGAAAACGTACTTTATAAGAAAGTTGCTCGTTGTAATCGCCGCTCATCAAGATACGTGCATCGTCCAGATTTGCTTTTGCCTGGCCGGAGCCATCGCTATTATCAGTCTGCAGACCTGCACGCAGCAAAACATCCAGTTGAAATGATTTCGCCCTGGTTGGTTCTTTTGACAATAAACTACCTCTGGATAATAAGCTATTTCTTTCTGCTGGAATGGAATCTGTTGGAGTCTGTTCCTGCGCCTGTAATGTCGCAATGCCCAAACCCAAAGTTGTAATAAGTGAAAGTGTTTTTTTCATCCGTTTTAAATCGCTTTTTATTCGTGATGAAGCTATCAGATTTATTCAGACATATGCTTGAATAAATCATGATGGTTTCATATGATATACCTATCTCTGGCACAAGTATATCACAGCAAATTAAAAATGGAATAAGGATGAGATTAAAATGAGATTAGAAAGCGATTTTAGGCAGCGTGACAACAACTTGGGTGCCTTGGCCTTCTGCAGAATAAAGGCTGAGTTCCGCAGCATGAAGATCAAAGATATTCTTAGCTAAAACAAGCCCAAGGCCATTTCCATAGATATCCCCTACGTTGGAAGCACGATAAAACGAAGTAAAAATATGGGGCTGATCTTTCTGCGGAATTCCGATCCCTTTATCAAATACTTTAATTGTAATATTTCGGTCATCACAACTAATAGCGACCTGTACCTGCTCACCATTACCATATTTATACGCATTGGAGATAATATTGCTAAATGCAATATAGAATAGATCGGGATTAGCAAACACGGTCAACTCATCGCTATCCTCAGGGATTTGAGTAAGATCAAAAGACAACCTAAAATCCTTATAGATGCTTCGTTCAGCTTTATAAATTTCATAGAGCAATTCGTCGATGCGAATGAGCACTTTATTATCTACCTCCCCTTTAAAGCCCATACGCGATAATTGAAGGAGATTATTGATAATGAGTTCCATCTTATCCGCATACTTCGCAATCGTTTCCAATGAATAGTAGGCTTCGTGTTCTTTGGGGATGAAATTGCGTGCAAGTTCCGCTTCACCACCAATAATGGTCAAGGGTGTTTTTAATGAATGAGATGCATTACCGATAAAGCTCTGCTGGGACTGTACCGAAATATCCAAACGGCTGAGCATAGAGTTGAGGTTGGCAATCAATACGCCCAGTTCATCTTTGGCATTGCTGAATTTACTGGATAGTCTATAGTCCAGATTAGCAATATCCACTTTCCCTAAATCGCTATTGATATCTTTTATAGGCTTGAGCAGCCGGTCAGCAAAATAAAATGACATGAGGATAATCAATAGAATTGCTAAGAGCCCACCTGTAATTAAGGTACGGTCTAATTGACGTTGTTCATCATGCCCATACTCATCAACTCCTTCCGACACCACAATAAGATTATCGTGATGGAGTTGATCTTGAAAAAATACTGCTACAAATGCGGTTTGGTTATGCATGTACCTTCCCTTGCCGTACTGCATCACATCTTTGTAGAAACTCATCGGCATAGGCAAATTGGGCTTAAACCGAATACTGTCACTGCCTTTTACCACACGGAGCAAATGATCTGTTCCTTCAGATAACTGCTTTAGGTATTTACGTTTTACTTGAATATAGAGTTCCTTATTTTCTTCCTTCTGGTTGACAATATGATCACCGACAATGACAGCATTTTCTTCTAACCGATGAAAAAACTTGGTCTGCAGGCTATCGTAGGTAAAATAAGAGACGTACAAGGCAAAGACAACAAGCAGAAGCGTGCTGATGATAGAAAATAAGAGTACGATCTTGGTTCTAATTTTCATGACGGATGACATAGCCCATACCAATAACTGTATGGATCAGTTTACGGGTAAATTGCTTGTCAATTTTTTTACGCAAATAGTTGACATAGACATCCACGACATTGGTACTTAGATCGACATCCATGCCCCATACTTCCTCTAGGATGTCTATTCGTGTCAATACCTTATTACGATTGAGCATCAAGAATTCCAATAAGCGGAATTCGGTGGCCGTAAGTATGATTGGAAATTCCCCGCGTTGAACAGATTTGCTATCTCGATCCAGTTGCAGGTCATCAAATGTCAAGACGTTCTTTTGTTCGGTCACTGTTTTGGACTTGCGGCTATAGCGATTTATACGAGCCTTTAGCTCCTCTAAGCGAAACGGTTTGGTCAAGTAGTCATCCGCATCACGTTCAAAAGCCTCCACAATATCTTCGGTTTGGTTCAGTGCAGTGAGGATAATAATCGGGACTTCATTATTGGACATACGGATGTTTTTACATACATCAAGACCATTCATCCCCGGCAGCATCACATCCAGCAAAATGAGATCATAATGATTTAATCCGGCCATTTTCAAACCAGTATAGCCATCCATTGCAATGCTAATGTTATAGCCTTCTTCCTTTAGCCCTCTTTCTATTAAGGATATGACCGACGGTTCGTCTTCTATAAGCAGTAGTTCCACAGATATTGTTTTAAAAAGTAAACTTAAGGTTTGTAAAATACAAAAATATCGCCGCTCGTCTTACCTAAGCTACTGAATGCCATTAAATTCACAAATTCTTGACTTTTATATGATATTTTTGTGATGATAAAAACACACTTATTATTTTTCTGCCTAATAGCATCACCTAATTTTACAATATGGCATTTGAATACAATAATATCAAAATTTCTGCATGATTTTTCCCAATCGGCAAAAGATTATTTCACAAACCAGCCAATTTTCAATACTTTCGTATTCTAATTTGTATATCCAATGAAACATTTTTTCCTTTGCATAGCCTTTTTCACATTAGTTTTTGTTAAAACCAGTTCAGCTCAACAGAAGGTCTTTAAAATAACCTATCAGTTTGCAGACCCCGAAACAGGCACAGATACATCAGCTTCGGAATTTATCAAAATTTTGGCCGGAAACGGAGAGGCATTGATGCATGCCTATATTTGTAAGGACCAAATGCGTGTAGAAAGTTTGCTGTTTGGAAAATCCATACAGATCAGCAATATCAAAGACGAGACTTCTTATCTGATCGACGAAAATAGCAAAACATATACTTCAACGGATCTTGCTTCCGGTAAGCTTATTGAAACATCAGCAGATGGAGATTACGCTTACTCAAGTGATTTTGAAATGAGCTTAATTCCGAATGAAAAGAAAGTTATTGCAGGTCTATCTTGCAAAAAGGCAACATTTAATCTAGCAGGCAGTAAGGATAAACAGACTGAAATCACAGTCTGGTATGCAGAGCAATTGCCTAAATTATATTGGGGAACCTACGATTATCTAGAAAAAGTACCTGGAGCAGCGCTATCTATCGGCGCCGAAGGTTTAGGAATCCAAGCTACTAAAGTTGAAGAAGTCCCTTACGAAACGGCATTATTCGAAATTCCAGAAGGTTACGAAGAAGGAGAAGCAGAAGAAACTACGACTGACTCTGCTCTAAATGACCATTTATCTTGGTATCAAGATCCCAATACTGAATTTTTTGGAGTACAGGATAGCTTAGGCAATAAACTCACGTCAGCAAAATATGCTTCCATCTACGCGTACGTAGGTGATTATGCAATCGTCACCGATACAGTTCAAATGTTTGGCTTGATCGACTTACAGGGAAAAGAAGTTATCCCTTGTCAGTACGAATCGTTAAGTTTAGATACGGAAGGTGCGCCATTAGTATTTATGAAAGATCAGAAGTATGGCCTGTTGGATAACAGCGGCAAATTATTGCTCGCTGCAAAATATGATTTCATCTCCGTCCCAAGTTTAAGTTATGCCTTATATAACGAAGGAGACTTTACTGGTGTACTCGATCTAAAAGGGAACGTATTGATTCCTGCGAAATACGAAACTATTGCGGAGTATCGCGACAATCTAGCACTGATTATCGAAAATCTAACCTATCAGTTAGTTGACAAATCCGGCAAAAAATTGTTACCTACAGGTCAGGAATATTTATCTTTTGCTGGCGAGAAATTACTATTGGTTTTTAAAGACAACAAGTATGGATATATCGACTACAGTGGCAAAGTAGTCATTCCTTTTAAATTCCAAAATGCACAACCCTATGAAAATGGATTAGCCTTGGTCAGCGAGGACCTCGAGAATTTTTACTATATTAATGCAAAAGGAAAGTTTATAAAAAAGTATGAAGAGTAATCCACAAACATTCTATCTTTCAACATTGCATCGCGGGAAATACATGTTTATTCTATTGACCTCGATTCTATTGATAGGGATAGGGATGTCGAAAGTTCCGATTCAAGAAATTTATAAAATAATCATCGCTCTTTTGATGGTTCCCCTTGCACTGTATTTTGCCATCAAGTGTTCTACTCTGGACTCCACATGGCGGTTGGATGCAGATACACTCACCGTCAGCAATTCAAAAAAAACAGTTGAATTCCCATTGAGCAACATTTCACATATTCGAAATCTCAGACGCTCCGGCGGCAATTTGATTATCATAAACCAAAACAAAGGTTCCGCTTTTCGTACCTGGCGTAATAAGTTATTTCAGAAAGAGGATGATCTACCCTTATTGACCCAAGCAATCAAAGAGGCTAATATTGAGTATTACGATATGTAATAGCATACATTCCACGGTAACATTTGTTACCGTTTTTTGTAATAGCGGTATGTACCTTTGTCATATAACTTAAGAACAAGCTATGTTATTGGAATACATCAAACAACCATGGCCTTGGTATATTTCAGGGCCTTTAATTGCATTAGTCATGTACTTATTGCTAAAACAAGGAAAAGATTTCGGCATGTCGAATAATCTGCGGACGATGTGTACGGTATTAGGTGCCGGTAAATCATCCTCTTTTTTTCGCTTCGACTGGAAGACGCAATCCTGGAACCTTCTTGTGGTACTCGGGACCGCCATTGGAGGATTCATTGCCCATTACTTTTTAAGTGACAGCTCCGCTGCGCAAATCAATGCAAAAAGTGTCGCCGATTTAAAGGAACTGGGAATAATAGATCATCTACAGGGCTATCTTCCCGAATCTATCTTTATTTTTAATGGCTCTTTATTTCAGTTTCTAATTCTAAGCATTGGCGGACTATTGATTGGTTTCGGGACAAGATATGCCGGAGGCTGCTCCTCAGGACACGCCATCTCAGGACTCAGCAATTTCCAGCTCCCCTCATTAATTGCTGTCATTGGCTTTTTTATAGGTGGCATCATCATGGTTCACTTCTTATTTCCTTTAATCTTCGCATAAATGAAAGCAGTAAAATTTATATTGATCGGGATCTTATTTGGGATCATTTTATACAAATCAGAAGCAGCTTCATGGTATCGCATTTATGAGATGTTTCAGTTCCGCTCCTTCCACATGTATGGCATGATCGGTACGGCACTCGCAACAGCGATTATCATTGTACAAATTATCAAACGGGAACAGATTAAAGACAGCAATGGGATGCAGATCGCATTCCAGGCCAAAGACAAAAGTATCACACGCTATCTCGTCGGTGGCACCATTTTCGGATTGGGCTGGGCATTGTCAGGAGCTTGTCCGGGGCCTATGTTTGCATTGATCGGCTCAGGTTATTGGACATTGGGTATTGTACTGATCTTTGCCATCCTGGGAACATGGATCTATGGTTTACTTAGACACAAGCTGCCTCATTAGGCCGACAATAGACGATCATGAGTCTGTGGGTGTAACGATAGCATTTGATTTAGCAAAAATGGAACTACTATTTATAATTGGCTTTTTATTGGCGATATTGGTTGGGCTATCAATGGGTTTGATGGGGAGTGGCGGCAGTATTTTAACACTACCGATCTTCGTATACCTATTTCATATTGAGCCCCAATATGCGCTTGATTATTCCCTGTTTTCCATTGGAATACTGGCCATAATCGGCTCAATTAAACCCCTGACTAGAGGCGAGATAGATCTAAAAACTACAGCATTCTTTTTGGTTCCGTCTTTACTGTCGGTCTATTTGACCAAGCGCCACCTGTTGGCTGCCATACCAGCGCAATTTCATCTTGCGGAAATAGCGATCTCCAGAAATCATGTTATTATGCTGCTGTTTTCGATTGTTATCCTGATTTCCGCTCTAGCAATGATCTGCAGAAGGAAAAAGGTCGCAATACCTGCTGTCACGATGCATATTGGTCAAGTCCTCAAAATAATTATCGCGGGTCTGCTTGTCGGCGTCATGACTGGACTTGTCGGTGCCGGAGGCGGCTTTATTATTGTACCATCATTGGTGCTCCTTTTGGGAATTCCATTAAAACAGGCTATCGCAACATCGCTATTCATCATCGGGTTAAACGCGTCCTTTGGTCTGGTTGCAAACTACCAGCTATTAAACCACATGAATTGGCCGATATTGCTTACTTTTACGTTAATCACTTTAATAGGCCTTCAGATTGGCTCCAAATGGAAAGACAAATTGGAGGTGGTACGACTACAGGGGATCTTTGGTTATTTCCTGATCAGTATCGGTATCCTAATTCTTACTTTCGAAATCATTCAATTCGTAAATCACTAAAAATCATATATTATGTTTTTTCAACATATTTTCGAGTCATCATTAGCACATTCAAGTTATTTAATTGGCTGTCAAGCCAAAGGTGTTGCCCTAGTAATTGACCCCAAAAGAGATGTCGATACTTACTTAGAGATTGCAGCAAAAAACAATTTAAAAATTACACATATTGCCGAAACACATATCCATGCTGATTATCTCTCCGGAACATTGGAATTAGCTGAACTAACAGGCGCCCAATGTTACCTTTCCGACGAAGGGGGCGAAGATTGGCAATATGAGTTTCCCCATATCGGATTAAAAGACGGTGATCAGATCCATCTTGGAAATCTAATTTTTAAGGTACTCCATACCCCTGGACATACTCCTGAGAGCCTTAGTTTTGTTTTAATTGATACGCCGGCAACAATGGATCCGGTGATGATATTTACAGGTGATTTTGTATTTGTTGGAGACATTGGCCGTCCAGATCTTTTGGAGAATGCCGCTGGACTCATTGGTACCAAGGAAGTTGGTGCACAGCAGATGTTTAAGTCTTTACAGCATTTTTTGACACTACCCGATTATATTCAGGTATGGCCTGCCCATGGCGCTGGATCAGCATGTGGTAAAGCATTGGGTGCTGTACCTAGTTCAACCGTTGGTTATGAACGGATACGCAACTGGGCATTTCAATATCAAAATAATGAAAGTGATTTTGTTGCGGAACTTTTAGATGGACAGCCTGAGCCGCCGCGCTATTTTGCTATGATGAAGAAACTTAACAAAATTATGCGCCCGCTACAAACAAGTGTGCCTCTGTACACCAAACTTTCGATGGAAGAGTTCACTAGACTGTATCTGTCAGGCACCACGGTTATTGATACACGACATAAATTTGATTTTGCGAAAGGTTATCTTCCCAACAGTATCAACATACAACATAATCGGACATTCAATACCTGGGCCGGCTGGATACTGGATTACACAAAGCCATTTATTCTTATCATGGATGAAAACGAACAGGACGAAATTGCACGTAAGTTAATGCGCATTGGTCTTGACAATGTTGTCGGATATATTACAGCTGATGCCATTCCTCAATTGGGAATTTCTTTGGAACAACAACAGCTTATCGGATTCCAGGAAATGAATGATGCCCTTGAAAATCCCAACGTTCAGATTCTAGATGTAAGGAATACAGCCGAATTTACTGCAGGGCATCTACCACATGCCACACATCTCTTTGTTGGAACAATTGAAGACAATCTAGACAAAATTGATCGCACAAAAGAATTATACCTACATTGTCAATCTGGGGACAGGGCGACAATTGCAGCCTCGATCTTAGCTAAAAATGGAATTAAAGACATTAAAATATATAGTGCGTCCATCAATGACTGGAAAGCAAAAGGTGGTCTATTAGTTAAATAGCCTGCTGAATAAAATAGCTCCAGAAATAAATCCTGGAGCTATTTTATTTTTACATGATTTCAGTCATTCCGCTGCTTCTATAAGCTATTCCTGTTAATTCGTAGGAATTCAATGACCTCATCTTTCTTTTCTTCCATCTTCCCTTTCTTCTCCACAAATTGATGATTATAGATGGTCAGATATTGATGGTCATCGGTATCTGATTCATAAACTTCGGCAGTCGCAAAAGAAAAATGCTCTTCTTCATCGGAGAGATGATCATAGACATAGGCAAAATCATGATTGGCCAATGCGTTCGCCATCGTATCTTTGTCCTCAACAAATTTTAATCTTCCCGGCAAAATCCGTTTGCTCATCCAGATCTCATCTTTCTCTGAAAAAGGATAAATGGTAATACCTCGAAAAGCCATGATGATTGGCGTAATAAGGATAATTGCCATTTCGATCCCCCACACTACCCAAAGCATCGCTCCAGAAACAGGTGATTTCTTCAATGTAAATGTACCCACCTCATTTAACCCCTGTAGTGCCTCCCAGATAAAAGATGGATGCATAAAAAACGCTTTAAAGCCTTCTAGGCTAAAAGAAGATTTCACCCAGGTGTCTCCACCCATGGTGCCTTCAGCATTATACATCAACGAAACAAACAAAGCCCACTGTGCATAAAAACCAACTATAGCAACGATCAATGTGATGATAATCGCAACACCTTTATTCCTGAGTTTCCATTGTTTGAAACAAAAATTAAGCAGATAAAACAGTCCTGCTCCAAATCCAAGTGTGATAAAGACATTAAAATAGACAATCGGAATAAACCACTGTAAGGCGATATAGACAATTGCCAAAATAATTGATCCTACAATACCTAACACAAGCGAACCGATTAATGCGAAAGCAGGCACCTTCCCCGAAGGCTTATAATACAGATTTTCCATAAATTTATTTGTAATATTTGTTAACTCAATAGATAAATTTTCTAACCAAAACCAAGCCAATTATTAATAATCAAATCGCTTTTCGTCAAGATTTGATGACATTTATCTGGATTGGGCTGATTAATCGGCATTTCTTGAGACAATTTTGTAAGTTTGGAACATGAAAATCAAAATATTGTCCTTTCTAGCACTTATATGTGTCATAAATATTGGGGGACAGGAAGTAAAGGCCCAGAGAAAAGGATTCTGGCAGCAGAAGGTTGACTATACAATGAATGTCAACGTGGATGAAAAAGCTTATCAATATGATGGAAAAATGGCTTTGAAATATAGCAACAATTCAGGCCAATCCTTAAAAAAAGTCTATTTTCATTTATATTTTAACGCTTTCCAACCAGGATCAATGATGGATTACCGGTTGAAAAATATCAGCGATCCAGATAAGCGAATGGTATCAAATATTGGCACCAAAGAAAAACCAATATTGCAAAGCCGTATCGAAACCTTACAACCTAACCAGATCGGTTACCAAAAAATCAAAAGCCTCAGCATGAATGGGGTCAATACAAGCTATAAGATTGATGGTACCATACTAGAAGTCACCCTACCCACTGCGATCCAGGACGGAGAAACAGCTAATTTTAATATAGAATGGACTGCACAGGTACCTGAACAGATCCGGAGGTCAGGCCGCAATTCGGCAGAAGGCGTAGCGCTTTCTATGGCACAATGGTATCCGAAGATGGCACAATTCGATGAATTTGGCTGGCATCTCGATGAATATATCGGTCGTGAGTTTATAGCGCCTTTCGGCAACTTTGACGTCACTATACACCTCAACAAGAATTATGTTGTCGGTGCATCAGGTGTTCTTCAAAACCCAGATGAGGTAAAAGGCTATCAGGCAAAAGCCAAAGTAAAAGCCAACAATGGTAAGGCTACATGGCATTACAAAGCCCAAAATATCCATGATTTTGTATGGGCGGCGGATCCCAAATTTGTGGTAGACTCAGCTTCCAGCAAAAATGGAATAAAAGTTTATACGGTCTATCTCCCAACCGACAAGGAAGTTATATCAAATTGGAAAACAGCCCTGGGTCTATCTACCGAATTTTTCGATTTTTGCAGTGCTAAGTTTGGTACGTACCCATGGCCAACTTACACCATCATCCAAGGCGGTGACGGTGGTATGGAATATGGAACAGCAACCTTAATTACTGGAGGCCGTAATCTGAAAAGCCTTGTTGGTGTTATCTTCCACGAATCTGCTCACTCCTGGTACCAACATTTATTTGGAATCAATGAAACCGTAGATGAGTGGTTTGACGAAGGATTTACTTCCTATGTGGAAGAATTGGCGATGCAGCATCTCTTCGAAAAACGAGGAGCCATTGCATCCAATCCACTTATCGATGCCTATCGAGCTTATTATAAATTAGCGCTTTCAGGCAAGGAAGAGCCGATGAGCCTACTTGCGGATTATTACAATACGAATTATGGGTATAGTAATGAAGCTTACAATAAGGGTGCTGTGCTAGCGGAACAATTAGGCTATATTATCGGTCAGGAAAATCTAGAGAAAACATTTTTGAAATTCTACGACATCTGGAAATTCAAACATCCTACACCTAATGATTTCAAGCGTGTTGCAGAGGATGTATCCGGAATAAACCTAAAATGGTATTTCAATTTGTTCATCAATACGACACGCCAAATTGATTATGCAATTGGCCATGTAACTGATTCAGAAATTCAACTGCTCAATAAATCAAACTTTGCGATGCCACTCGATATACTTGTAGAATATCAAGATGGAAGCAAAGAGCTATTTTACATTCCTTTACGTGAAATGCGCGGTGAAAAACCGGAGGAAAATTTTGAGATCTATAAGGGTATAAAACGCACTATACTAAAGGATTGGTTCTGGACGAACCCTGAATATAAAATTTCAGTCAATAAGGCACCAAAAACAATCACAATAGATCCATCGCTGCGACTTGCGGATGTGGAATCAGCAAACAATAGCCTTACACGCTAATCCAAATATCGAAAGTAAACATTAGAGCAGATTGCTATAATAATCTGCTTTCGAGGTACGCATAAGCCCCAATAAATCGGAATTTATTGGGGCTTATTTTTTTCAGTCTGCCTCGGATGAAGGGTGCGCTGTTATCCTATATACTATCCCTTCAACGGAATAACCATATTCCAGGTCCGTTCAAATTGATAAGACTCGGACCCATCTCCTGTAGCCGCAAAAAGATGTGTCGGTTTTCCATTTTCAAATAATAAAAACGGCCGTTCAAAATTGGCTTGATGACTGACAGTACCATCATTCCAACGGATCGTCTTGGAATAGGCTTTGACGGCTTTTGACAGATGCCAATCGATTCCATCTTTCGAATATGCATGGATACCGCCCCCCTCTTCCCCACAGATTTTGCCATAGCGATCTTTCATAATCAATTCAAAATGCTGACCATTATGCCATACGAAAGGATCTTCTACATCATTTTCATGATTTTGATCGGTATGGAAAGAAAAAATAGGTTTATCAGACAAACGATGATATGGCCCCAAGAACGAATCAGCTTGCGCTGCCCCCAATAGCAAAGGGGGATTATAATTCACAGGTGATGATTTATAGATCAGATATACCTTTCCATCTGGCAAAACAACCGGAGAAGGATTGGATGTTATGGAAGTATCCCATTCACCCTGCCTCGGATTCAAAATGGGCTGATCGACGCGCTTCCAAGGACCTGATATCGACTTTGAATAGGCCATCCCGATACGTTTATGCATCCAGGCTTTCTGCCCCAGTCCCGATTCCCAAACATTCTCGGAATAACTAGGATTGGGCTCGTCATAATTGTTTCCAAAATAATAAAGCACATAATAGTCACCGTTTTTAACGATCCGAGGATTGTGAGTTGTACAACCATCAAAATACTTTTTCCCACGGGCAGGCAATACCACTTCTACAAATTCATAAGGCCCCTCTGGTGTATCAGCAATCGCACGCACCACTTCGGAATTGGTCACCCAATTACCAAAGCCATATTTTTTGCTCCAGCGTGAAGCAAACATATGATATCTACCATCTTCCCCCTTAATCACTGAAGGATCCCATATCCAATAATCCGCCATCGCAAATCCACCTCCTTTTGGTGCTGGGAGCAACTTATCGATAAATGCTTCTTCATACTGATTATCCACAGCAAATCCTTGCTGTGAAAGCAGTAGCATACTCGATGCACCAATGACATTTTTTAGAAAGTCACGACGGGAAGATATTTTCATAAGATTGGTTTTTTGATTATATAAAATGAATCTGATCATCAAGATAGAAAATAACTCCTTTGTTGTCAAACTCTTTATCTCCTATTTTTAAAAGACTATTTCTAAAAATAACCCCATTCAACATCGACGTGACATAACACGGGGTTTTGCTCGCCAATATAAAACATCCAAAAGGATAGGGAAAACGACTTCCCAAGTGGAAGAAAAAATGTGAATAAACTCCGAAGTTGGTCCAGTGTTGGTATATTTGTAGCCATGATTTACATCCATATCCCATTCTGCAAACAGGCTTGTCATTATTGTGATTTCCATTTTAGTACTTCACTACAATACAAGACCGAAATGGTTAACGCCCTTTTGCGAGAAATAGAACTTAGGTCACCCTATTTGGAAGACAGAAAAGTTGAATCCATCTATTTTGGTGGTGGGACGCCCTCACTATTGGAGGCGGACGAAATCTCAAGGATCATTGATGCTGTTGCCAAACAATTTGACATCAGTAATCATGCTGAAATCACGTTGGAAGCTAATCCAGATGACCTCAGTGCTGCAAAAGTGAATGCATTAAGATCAACTTCCGTGAATAGGTTCAGTATAGGAGTACAGTCTTTTTTCGAGGAAGATCTGAAATGGATGAATCGGGCGCATACCAGACAGGAAGCATCCGCAGCAATCATGCGTGTACAAGATGCAGGATTTGAGAATATCACCTGTGATCTTATTTATGGCTACCCCCTGTTGACCGATGAAAAATGGCGCTACAATATGCAACAACTGATCGATTATGCAATCCCCCATATTTCGTCTTATTCAATGACCGTTGAAGCCAAAACAGCACTAGATCATTTTATCAAGAAGGGCATGAGTCCTGCCATTGATTCAGATCAGGCAGCCGATCAGATGAATCTGCTGATCGAAACATTGAAAGGTGCGGGCTATGAACAATATGAAATTTCCAATTTTGCTAAAAATGGTTTATATGCACGTCATAATACAAACTATTGGAAAGGCAAGCATTATCTAGGTATCGGCCCTTCGGCCCATTCATTCAATGGTCATTCCAGATCTTGGAATATTGCCAATAACGCCAAGTATATCGGCTCGATACAAACCAACCAGCTCCCCTTGGAGATCGAGTATCTATCTGTTCGCGATCAGATTAACGAGTGTATTATGACCTCACTGCGCACCATGTGGGGCCTTGATCTGGAACTGTTAGAAAAGAATTTTGATTACACTATTAAAAGCAAGATAATAGAAGATGCCACATCATTTCTCGAGCAGCAGCAATTAATTTTAGACAATAATAAATTAAAATTAACAGATTCTGGTAAATTAATGGCAGACCATATCATGTCCGAATTATTTATTATTGAAAATTAACAATAAAACAGCCAATAAAATTATCAAAACAACAATAGTAAGCGTCTTTTGATTTCAATAATTACGAAAATGAAAATCAAATCGCTTTTTTAGTTCTGTTTGTACTATGTTTGCAACATAATCTATTATAAAAATATTATGTTACATAGTCCTTCTTTTGATCTAGAAATCAAAAGTTACAGAGAACAGCAAAATGCAGCTATTGAACTGATTCAAATCATTAGTAATCTTTGGTATAACCAGGCTATTGAGCTCGTTCTGTTCAGAGAGCAGCTGGTTGATGAAAAAGTAAGTGTGATTCTCAACCACCTCCGGGAAAGTACTATCCTTTCCGGCAATATACTGACCATATTTGATCTATTGAATCTTGCTCGTGTATTGGAAAAATCAAATCTAGCTCCCGCTCGAATTGATATCGGTAAACTTGCAACTAAAGCCACAAACGACCAGATCAATGCGGAGGATTTGTCTTCTTTTATTTTCAATGAATTAGAGGGAATCACCGAGTGGCAGGAATTAACACCCCGTGATGTTGTACTCTATGGTTTCGGTCGTATTGGCCGTCTACTCGCACGCGAACTCATTAATAAATCGGGTTCTGGCAAGCAACTTCGTCTACGCGCAATAGTCACTAGGGACCCTAACGATGCCAAATCATTGCTTAAAAGGGCTGCTCTTTTGAAAAGTGACTCCATACATGGGGAATTTGAGGGTGAAGTTTATACAGATCCTGAAAAAAATGCACTAATTATTAATGGGATCACGGTCAACGTCATCTCTGCTAAGCAACCTGAAGATATTGATTATACAACATACGACATCAATAATGCTTTGGTTATTGATAATACAGGTGCCTTTCGTGATGAAAAAGAACTTGCACGCCATTTAGCCTCTAAAGGCGCTTCCCAAGTATTGTTGACGGCACCTGGCAAAGGAGTACCCAACATTGTCTATGGTGTAAACGAAAACACGATAGATCTGGAAGAACATGCTATTTTTTCAGCAGCCTCCTGTACCACAAATGCTATTGCGCCAGTTTTGGCCGTCCTCGAAGAGAAAATAGGTATCCTGAAAGGTCATATAGAAACTATCCATTCCTATACGAATGATCAAAATCTGGTAGATAATATGCACAAAAAATCCAGAAGAGGTCGTGCTGCCGCTTTGAACATGGTCATTACGGAGACTGGGGCGGGAAGTGCTGTTTCAAAAGTCCTCCCGCCATTAACAGGCAAACTCACTTCCAACGCAATCCGGGTACCTGTCCCTAATGGGTCTTTAGCCATATTAAATTTAGAATTGACATCAGCCATATCTTGGGAACAAATAAACACACTCTTAAAAACGAGTGCATTGGAAGGCAATCTTGTCGAACAGATTAAATTCTCAAGCAATGATGAGCTTGTATCTACCGATATTATAGGTACAACAGCAGCCGCTGTCATTGATGGACCAGCAACCATTGTTTCAGCTGATGGTAAAAATATTGTACTCTATGTATGGTATGATAATGAGTATGGTTATTCCCATCAAGTTATGCGTTTATCGCGGCATATTGCAGGTGTAAGAAGATATACGTACTATTAAAATCCAATTTTCTATATAAAAATAGGGTATCCGATCATTTTGGATACCCTATTTTTCTTTAATGTCGTTCGTCCTCTCTTAACGTCTCTTTTTCAGCCATGCAACTTCCGGCTAGTTTGCTTTTACCTTTGGAGCAGCTTTCTTTATATTTTATAAGTTGGCATTCTTCAAATATTTCATGATAATGGGTGTTGCTCCCGCTTTTTGCTGTACATATTGACGGGCGGATTTCGCTGCCTCTGCACGTTTTGATTGATCCTGCAATCGTCCAAAGGCATCCATAAGCCCCTTACTATCAGCAAATGAAAAGCCTCCCCCCTGTTCAATCAGATCTTTCGCTTCTTGGAATTTCTTAAAATTGGGACCAAACAGCACAGGCATTCCATAGGTTGCCGCTTCGAGCGTATTATGTATCCCTACACCAAATCCGCCGCCGATATAGGCGACCTCACCATAACCATACAAAGAAGACAAGAGTCCAATATTGTCTATGATCAATACTTTTGCTTCCGTTAAAGTTACCGTCTCATATTCCGCCATTTTTGAAAAACGAAGCGCTGCAGGCCACAGATTTAATATGCTGACGATATGGCCCTCATTGATCTCGTGCGGCGCCAAGATTAACTTATATTCTGAAAACTGCTGGAACAGCTCTTTCAATAATTTTTCATCCTCAGGCCAGGTACTTCCAGCCACCAAAACAGGAGCCGTTCCCACAAAATCCGCTATCAACGGTATTTCTTTTCGAACCTTAGGAAGGTCAATCACACGATCAAAACGTGTATCACCTGCTAATCCCGCATTTCGGATTCCATATTCTTTTAACAAACGCACGCTTTCCTCATTCTGAACAAAAAAATAAGTCACAAAGCCCAGAATTTTCAGAAAAAAGGTACCATAAGCTTGAAAGAAAATCTGTTCCGGTCTAAAAATTGCCGAAACAAGAAATAATGGAATAGACCTGCTGTGTAAGCCTTCAAAATAATAATACCAATATTCATATTTTGTAAAGACTGCAAATGAGGGATTGATCAGGTCTAAAAAAAGCTTTGCATTCTGAGCAGTGTCATAAGGTAAATAGAAAACATGATCCGCCAGATTGGTATTCTTTCTGATCTCATAGCCAGAAGGAGAATAAAATGTTACAATTATTTTATGGTCCAAATAATTATTTTTTACGGCTTCTAAAACAGGTCTTCCCTGCTCAAATTCGCCCAATGAAGCGAAGTGAAACCAGATATGTTTTTGGCTAGAGTCAACCGATTGTTTCATCCGCAAATACCAGTCTTTTCGCCCTGTTACCATAAGGCGCGCTTTGGTATGAAAAGGGGCCAAAATACGCAATAAGAGTCCATAAAGAAAGATTCCAATTGAATAAAGCAAACGCATGTTGTTAAAATAATGTTTATCTTAGTCAAAGATATCAAACCCATTTCATTAATAAGGAACCATTGAGTGGAAAATAAACATCGCAAACGGATTTTGATCACTGGAGCAGCAGGCTTCCTTGGTTCCCACCTTTGCGATCGCTTTATTGCCGAAGACTACGATGTTATCGGAATGGATAACCTGATCACTGGAGACCTACAGAATATCGCACATTTATTTAAGCTGGAGAATTTCGACTTTTATCATCACGATGTTTCAAAATTTGTGCATATTCCAGGAGATTTGGATTATATCCTCCATTTCGCTTCTCCAGCCAGTCCTGTTGATTACCTCAAAATCCCGATTCAGACACTCAAAGTCGGCTCCTTAGGTACGCATAATCTCCTTGGCTTGGCTAGGGCGAAACAAGCCCGGATATTAGTAGCATCGACCTCAGAAGTCTATGGCGACCCTTTGGTCTCACCACAGTCAGAAGATTATTGGGGCAATGTTAACCCTGTCGGCCCCAGAGGGGTATATGATGAGGCCAAAAGATTTCAGGAAGCAATTACGATGGCCTATCATAATGCGCATAGGCTGGACACACGTATCGTAAGAATATTTAACACCTTTGGTTCCAGAATGCGTCTAAATGACGGACGTGCGATTCCAACGTTTATAGCACAAGCTATTCGAGGCGAAGACATTACCCTTTTTGGTGATGGTTCACAAACACGGTCATTCTGTTATATCGATGACCAAATCGAAGGCATTTATAGGTTGTTGCATTCAGATTGTATACAGCCCATAAACATAGGTAATCCAGATGAAATATCACTATTACAGTTGGCACAGGAGATCATAGCACTAACAGGCAGCTCAAGTAAGATCAGCCATAGGCCATTGCCCATAGACGACCCTAAACAACGTAAACCGGATATTGGTCTAGCGAAGGCAAAATTGAATTGGCAGCCCAAAATAGACCGAAAATTAGGCTTAGAAAAAACCATAGATTTTTACAGAAAGGTTCCTTTGGAAACTTTATTACATAAAGACTTTACATACTATAATCAAAAATAATGAGCAAAAAAATATTAGTCACAGGCGGAACAGGCTATATTGGTTCTCACACAGTTGTCGAACTACATCAGGCAGGATATATTCCTGTCATCGTTGATGATCTTTCCAATTCAAATATCAAGATATTGGATCAAATAGAGAAAATCATCGGGATTAAACCCGAATTTCATCAATTCGATCTTTGTGATTCCAATAAGGTAAATGAATTTGTGAAAAATAACAGTGATATTTCAGGGATTATTCATTTTGCAGCATCCAAAGCTGTAGGTGAATCCGTTCAAAACCCTTTAAAATACTACCACAATAATTTCTTCTCCTTGATCAACATCTTGGAATCTTATCGGAATAAACCGATTAATTTTGTATTCTCTTCAAGCTGTACTGTTTACGGCGAACCAGACTATCTTCCTGTCAATGAAAGTGCTCCTGTAAAAAAAGCAACTTCACCTTATGGAAATACAAAACAGATCGCCGAAGAGATTCTTCAAGAAACAGCTACTGCATACGATAACTATAACATTATCGCCCTACGTTACTTCAATCCAGTAGGTGCGCATGAGTCTGCATTGATAGGCGAACTTCCAAATGGTGTACCTCAAAACTTATTACCATTCATTACGCAGACCGCTATCGGAAAAAGAGAAAAACTAATGGTATTTGGAGACGATTATGACACACCTGATGGTTCTTGTGTACGTGATTATATTCACGTGGTCGATTTAGCAAAGGCACACGTTGCTGCAATCAAATTATTGGAAAAAGGAAACCCTAACGGACAATATGATGTGTTTAATGTAGGAACTGGTAACGGTTATTCAGTACTTGAAGCCATCAAAGCATTTGAAAAAGCCTCTGGTCAAAAATTGAATTATGAAATTGGCCCACGTCGGGATGGCGATATCATCAAAGTATATGGTGACGTGACCAAATCGGCAGATCAATTGCACTGGAAAGCTGCATTGGGCATCGATGAGATGATGGCCTCCGCATGGGCGTGGGAAAAAAATCTGAAAGAAAATCCTTTGGATTAAATAGGAGCTCGTTGAGCTCAAGAAAGCATTATAATTTTTCACTTCATATGACCGTCTTAAGAACTGAGACGGTCATTTTTTTGATAATAGTGGATTGGATTGTTTGCATCCTTTCTCTTTTTCCAAAGGCTACGCCTTGTTTCTGAAGAAACAAGGCTGGGTAAAATCAGCTTATTTTTGTTGAAAAATTTACACGAAGAACCGTGTTAGTTGTTTGATAAATCCATTATCATCTATTCCTATACCTAAAGGCACCACAGTAAAACCCTGTTATCAAGCATCTTGTTGATTTTTGGACAATTCCAAATTTGAGTAAAATGACAATTGTAAATCTTGCAATTTTCAAGGGACTTTGTTGTAAATAGCTTATGGACAAGTTCGCTCCATGCTCGTCCCGCTCCCGACTTGTAAAAAACATGCAGGCACAGTGAAAGCACCGTAAAAGGTGGACTCAAGGTGGACTCACTGTGCACTCAAACTGCTTACAGTTCGAACTCGGTAATAACATGGTCTTAACTTGGTCCCCATCAGATCCCTTTGCCAGCCGAAGGGTGACAGTAGACATCCCCAAGAAGCAACTTGACAAAATATGTGCTTGATATCGATGCATTACTTTTTTGGAAAAACCGGCACCCAGCTCGATTCGACTGCCATTGGTAGGATCATTACGTAATAAAAAGCGAAAACAAGCATCACGATCTTTCAGCAAAGCATTCTTAATGTTGAGATGAATAAGAAATTCCCCTTTAGACAAGTTCTTTATCAGAGATATATTCCATCAATATTCCGGCCTGTCCACCAAGTTTCTTTTTCAAACGTTGCATTGATTTTTTGATTGCATCAGGAGTAACGCCCAAAACATTGGCAACCTCTCTATTATTTAAGCCCATTTTCATAAGCACAATCACCCTCAGATTAGATTCGGTAATATCTGGAAATTTAGCCTGAATATTTTGCAATAAGTTCGGAAACTCCTTAGCAAGCAGAAGCTTAAATTCCTGCCATTTCTCATCGGTGATAAGATGAGACTGCAAAAGTGTTTTAAGTTCATCCCGGTCTTTGACAGGTGTCTCCCCCATTTCATCAAGCATAGAAGAAAGAAGATCTATCTGTTCATTATTACGCTTGAGATATACCATATACTCCTCTAGCTGACTTTTGGAACTCATCAATTCCTTGTCCAATTCGGCTTTGGTGTACTTGAGATTCAACAACTGATATTCATATTCCCGCATACGCTTACGTGAACGGTATCGAAAGGCATTATAAATAAAAAAGGAAACGACCAATACAAACAAACTCAATGTCACCCACAATCTTGTTTCAGCACGTTTCTTCTTGATGAGCGCCTGAGCCAAAGATAGTTTATCAGCATATTTTTGCTTGTCAGCCATAAATTTCAATTGCGACAACACGGGATCTCCATCCAGAAATCGCAATGAATCTTGGAGTTGTTCGATACGCCGGCGCGCATTTAGTTCTTGCTTCAAGTCACCATTTTGAACAGCAAGATTCAACTTATGCCCCTCAAGCTCCAATATCGTCTTTTTGTCATCGGCTCCTTCCAATAGATGTTCGGTTTCCTTGATCATTTGACGGACTTCGCGATTTGCGCCCATAGAAATACACAAGCGGATCCGCATCATTAAAGCAAAAACGGTATTTTTATTATTACCCAGAGATTTCGAGATTTCCAAATCTTTATCCAAAAGTGACAATGCCTTCTGATAATCTTTCATTCCCTCGTAGATCCGTGCCTGATTGCCCAAGGTCTTGGCATAACGAAGAGAATCCTTCTCAGAAAGCGCCAAATTTTGGGCAATCTCAAAATTTTTCATCGCCTGCACCGTATCCCCACCACTTTTTAAAGTCAATAAGCCTAGGTTGTCCAAAATCTCGGCTTTCAGTTTTGGAGAGATGCCTTCTTGCTGTTGGCCGAGTTCCAAATACTTAATTCCCGTTCTATAGTCGCCCAAAGTGCCGAAGAAATAACCAAGCTTTTTGTATGTATGTGTCAGATCTAACACCAGATCCTTTGGTATATCCTCTATGCCCTTTTCACCCTCCAATAGCAGAGGAAGTGCCTCAGAAGCTTTTAGACATCTGTACAGATAAAAACCGTACATCACCTTTACCCAAGCTTTGACATTCTGATAATTATACTCCTTTTCCAGGTCGAGTGCCTTTAGGTAGTATTTGTCACTAAAGCTATTTCTTCCACCTTCACTGTCAAAAGATTGATCCGCTAACAAGCAATAATAAATCGCGAGCAATGCATTGTCATTTTTCCGAATAGCCTGATTAAAATATGGGGTTAGGTATATGCTCAACGCTGAACTAGAAGTCTGATACTTCTGTGATTCCCGGATAATTGTCTCATAAAAGTTCTTTTCTTCCACAGAAGAATTAGAATCCATGATATCCATTCCAAAAACAGCGCGACTGGGAATTATCGTTATAAAAAAAAGTATAATAAAAAATCTCAGCATAACGGCATAGAAATCGAATTTCTCACTAAAAATAAAAAATAATTTTAATTAAATCAGCATACATTAAAATCAACATACAGATAAAAGAGAAATACGCTGATCCGATAAAATAAATGATTAAACTGGGATTCCGGACATCTTAAATATCTTTAGAAAGATGTATCATGCCCATGTGAACTAAAACTATAAATGCGATTTGGCGTAATGGCTTTAGTCAATACAACATCGTGTTCATTTCGATCAGCGATTCGTTCGATTGGATCAAAAAAAGATAGTCCTACACGTTGGGTTTCTAACGTACAAAGTGCAAAAAAACGATCATAAAATCCTTTCCCATAACCGACGCGATGACCATCAACATCAAACGCCAATAAAGGAACTAGAATAAAATCAATAACTGAAGGGCGTACTTCTACTCCTGAAACAGGCTCCGGAATTCCCCACTCATTCGTCTCGAAAATCGTTTGATGATCAAGGATATAGTGTTGCATGGAATAGTTCGAAAAGTTTGAGCGAGATACGACCAAGATGATCTTCGGAAAAAATTCCTTCACATAATTTATGATAGGATAAGTATCGGGTTCATGATATTTTTGGATTGGAAGATAAACATGCATATAGCTAACCTTTGTTAGATCTATTTTTTGAAATTGCAACAGTAATTTATGGTTAAGACTTTCCTCATCTTCTGTGGAAAGTTGGCATCTTTTTATCTTAAACTCCTGTCTTAATTCCTTTTTAGATTTCATGCTTAAAGATAATTTTTTTATTCCATCATTCAGCTGAAACGCATCCAGTAAATGGATGATCTAATTCTCGATAATGAAACTGCAAATAGACGGAAGCAGGCAAAAAAAACGGCCTTGTAGCGAGCGCTATCAAGACCGAATAATCAACCTAAACCTAAAATCTTATATTACTTTACGCGTTCGATATAGTTACCTGTTTGCGTATCGACTCTTACTTTCTCTCCCTGGTTAATGAATAAAGGCACCATAATCTCTACTCCTGTTTCTACAGTAGCTTTTTTCAAAGCGTTTGTAGAAGTATCTCCCTTCACTGCTGGCTCCGTATATGTAATTTCCAATTCAACACTTTTCGGTGCTTCTGCCATAATAGGCTCATCACTTTCAAAAGCAATAATGACAGTCATTCCTTCTTTCAGGAAACGCGCTGAATCACCAAATAAAAACTTAGGAATATTGAATTGCTCGTATGTGTTGTTGTCCATCACTACGAAAAATTCGCCATCCTCGTATAGGTATTGGTAATCACTCGTTTCAACACGCGCAATCTCCACACTCTCATCAACTCTAAAACGATATTCAACTAATTTCCCAGTCTTCACGTTACGCATTCTTGCTTGATAAAAAGCGCGCAAATTACCTGGTGTACGGTGTATATATTCTTCTACAGAGACTAACTCTCCGTTAAATCTTAAAATATTTCCTGATTTTACCTCTGATGCCTTAGCCATTCTTTGAATTGAACTTTAAACGGTTATCTCATTATTGAGTCGTCAAAAATACAAAAACTAATTGTTTTATAAAAATTTTATTCGCTACTTTTTGAAGTCGACGATAGAAATTGTTTCGTCACAAAATTCGTATTCTTTTTTTTGATTTGAACAGATAATAAACAATCTAAAATCGAGCTTGGTACGCGCTATTAAATTCAGATACCATTCCTCTCCTGCGCTATCCAGATTACTTGTTGGCTCGTCCAACAATACTAAATTTGAATTAGAGCAACATGCCAGTACCAGTTTAACCCGCTGACGCATTCCTGATGAAAAATGCTTTATTTCTTTGTCCAGAGCACTTTCCAACCCTAACAAATTTAAAACACTTTCTTTATCAAAACCCTGAAGATAACTTTTAAATTGAAAATGAAAATCGAACAGCTCACGCAAGGTAAATTCTTCAATCAACTCTATATATGGTGCAGCGATAGACAATTGTTGGTAAACCTGATCAATACCAATGATGCTCTCCCCATTCGTATAAACCAATTCACCTTCAGAAGATGACAAGCTCCCAGAAAGAACCTTCAACAAGGTGGATTTTCCAGAACCATTCTGTCCGAGGACAGCATAGCTCTTTCCGGATTCAAAACGATAGTTAATATGCCTGAAAATCCATTCGCTGTTATATCTTCGACCAATATCCTTTAATGTTATTTCCAAAGCTATAAAAATCAGTAATGCTATTACATCGCTCTATTGTTGAATCCCTTCATGATACCTCTTCCGGAGTTCCGAATGAAATCCAAAATTTCATCACGGATCTCTGTTGCCTGATATTCAGCTTCAATAATTTCTATTGCTTTAGCAAGATTTCGGTTCTGAACAAATAGAATCCGGTAAAGATTTTGAATTTCAGCTATCTGTTCTTCCGAAAAACCTCTTCTCCGCAATCCCACAGAGTTAATTCCTGCATATGAAATCGGCTCACGGGCTGCTTTTACAAATGGAGGAATATCTTTCCGCACCAAAGAACCTCCTGTGACGAATGCATGCGAACCAATTTTCACAAATTGATGTACTGCAACCATTCCTGCTAAAACAACATAATCCCCGACTGTGATATGTCCCGCAAGGGTACTATTATTCGAAAAAACACAATTATCACCCACTTCACAATCGTGTGCAACGTGGCTGTAAGCTTGAATCAAACAGTTTTTACCGATGACAGTTTTATAACGGTCCTTGGTTCCTCTATTGATTGTTACACATTCACGAATCGTTGTATTATCTCCAATTTCTGCTGTTGTAATCTCGCCATCAAATTTTAAGTCTTGAGGTTCACCAGAAATCACGGCACCGGGATATATCTTACAGTTCTTTCCAATTCGAGCTCCATCCATAATGGTCACGTTTGAACCAATCCAAGTACCTTCTCCAATGACAACGTCCTTGTAAATGGTTACAAATGGTTCAATGACCACATTTTTAGCAATCTTTGCTTCTGGATGAATATAAGCTAATGGCTGTATCATCTATACTTCTTTAGTTGTTATTTACTCTTACGATCTGTGCCATAAGTTCTGCCTCGCAGACAATTTTCTCTCCCACCATGGCCACACCTTTCATTTTAGCAATACCTCTCCGGATCGGCTCCATGAGATCACATCTAAAAATAACACAGTCCCCTGGGGTTACTTGTGCTTTAAAACGTGCATTCTCAATTTTGAGAAATAAGGTTAACCAGTTTTCAGGATCTGGAACAGTCTTTAGGACCAAGATACCACCAGTCTGCGCCATTGCTTCAACTTGCAATACACCGGGGAATAATGGAGCTCCAGGAAAATGTCCCATAAATAAGTCTTCATTCATGGTCACATTCTTTAACCCCACAACATGTGTCTCGGTTAATTCTAAAATCTTATCGACCATGAGCATTGGCTGACGATGTGGAAGGATTTTCATAATCTCCACAGTATCATACAACGCTGGCATATTTGGATCGTAAACTTTTATTTTTTTACGTGTTTTATCTTTCTTAATCTGCTCTTTGATTTTCTTTGCAAAGGCAACATTTGCAGCATGCCCCGGACGAGCAGCCATAATATGGCCTTTCAGAGGTCGACCTACAAGTGCCAAATCACCAACCATATCCAACAGTTTATGTCGGGCTGGCTCATTCTGATGACGCAACTGAATATTATTCAGAATACCTTCTTTTGCAACGGCAACTGTATCGTTATGAAAAAGATGCGCAAGTTTCTGCAATTCCTCAGGAGAAGTTTCTTTATCAACAATAACAATTGCATTGCTTAGATCCCCTCCCTTGATGAGTCCGTGGTCGACTAACATCTCTAATTCGTGTAGAAAACAAAACGTACGTGAAGACGCTATTTCTGCTTTAAAATCTTCTATAGAAGTAATCGCAGCATGTTGACTACCCAAAACAGGTGAATTGAAATCAATCATACAAGTCAAACGATAATCATCCATAGGCATTCCTAGGATCTCAACTTTACGTTCTGGCTCTGCATAATGAATATTACTAGAGATTTCATAATAATCTCTATCCGCATCTTGTTCTTCAAACCCCGCTTCTTCCAACAATTTCACAAAAATTGCTGAACTCCCATCCAATATTGGAATTTCAGGACCATCAATATCAATCAGAACATTGTCGATTTGAAGACCAATTAATGATGCCATTAAATGTTCGATTGTACTAACACTTGCTCCATTTTGAGAAATAGTGGTTCCCCTGGAAGTGTCTGTAACGTTATCTGCATCAACCAAAACCTCAGGTTGACCGTCTAAATCTACACGTCTGAACTTAAACCAGTGATTTTCCGGAGCTGGTTTGATCGTCATCGATACAATTTTTCCTGTATGAAGACCTACCCCCGAAATTTCAACCTCGTTTTTGATGGTTCTCTGTTTCACATTCATTTCTAATAACATATTTTTAAATCAAAACTTCTTTTGACAAAACCATCATGAGATTATAATATTTATATCGAAATAGCAGCAAGCTGGACTACTCATGATAACTTCATTACAATTAGATAACAGTTTATTTCAATGAAAAAAGATTATTTTAACTTTGATTCTATTAATTTTTCTAGCTCTTGGATGCGTTTCTCCAACTCTGGAAGGCGGGCAAATATGACATTTGATCGCAGCTGAGGCTGATACGGCATCACTGGTGTGCCACCCCATTTTTTCCCTTCGTCTTTAATTGACCGATTAACACCCGATTGAGCTTGTATTTGAGAGCCTTTAGCCACGACAATATGCCCTACGACACCCACCTGTCCTCCTAACACCACTCGTTCTCCAATTTTTGCACTCCCAGAAATCCCCGTCTGCGCAGCAATTACTGTATTTTTACCAATATCAACGTTATGTGCTATCTGAATCAGATTATCCAATTTGACACCATCACGCACAATAGTCGCTCCCATAGTAGCTCTATCGATCACAGTATTCGCGCCAATCTCGACATTGTCCTCTATTTGAACATAACCTATTTGTGGAACCTTCTTATAAGAACCGTCTTCCTGAGGGGCAAAACCAAAACCATCAGAGCCAATAACGACACCTGAATGAACAACAACGTTCTTGCCTACCTTGCAATCATGGTAGATCTTTACTCCTGGATAGAGGGTCGTATTATCATCAATCGTAACTTTATCTCCTATAAAAACCTGTGGATAGATCTTCACATTATCGCCGATCGTAGCTCCTTTACCGATATAAACAAACGCTCCAATATAGCCGCCAGCTCCTAATGTCGCCTCAGGATGTATAAAATAGGGTTCTTCACGTCCACTTTTGTCAAGACGAAACTCATTATACATATTCAATATGGTAGAGAAAGCCGCATAGGCATTCTTAACGCGAATAATCGTCAGTGTGGGTTTGGTCGCTTGCATCAATTGCAAATCTTCATTCACAATGACTATCGATGCATCAGTAGTATAAATAAAATGCTCATATTTTGGATTTGACAAAAAAGAAAGATCGCCTTTTTTACCTTCCTCAATTTTGGCAAGGTTACCTACAGTAACTTCAGGATTCCCTTCAATCCTTCCTTCTAATAATGTCCCTATTTGTTGAGCAGTAAATTGCATGGTACAAATCTATGTTTTTTTATTAAAAAATAACTATCCGATGGAAGGAATTGCAATATATCCTACCTCTTTCGGATAACATAATGCATATTTGGACACATTTTTTGACAACGCTTCTAAATTTCCAAGATCCGACGCTTCAGTAATATCAATAAGTTCTCCCGACTTCAATAATATCTTGATTTGATCATTGGAAGGATTATATGCGCGATTATGAATTTCCTGTGTAAACACATAATAATGAATATCCTCTTCCTTTACACCCAAGGACTCCCGTACTTTGGCTTTTACCAATTCGATATAATCTGAGGGAAAGGGTTTATTGCTCATAACTGAACGATACAGGTCTCTTTTCATTATTCGCTGACACATTTTACTCAAAATCTTATCCTCATGCAGCTCCCATGTTTTTATCGCTGACATAATATCCGTATCATCTAAACGAGTAAACCAGTCCAAATGCAACGGGTCAGCCATAAAATTTGTTCGGTCAATCTCCTGACTCAAAAACCAATGGAATGCTGGAGTAGAAAAGAGTGCTACTCCAGATGCTGTTAAATATTTTGCTCTTTGTAAAATTTTAATCAATAATTGCTCCGCTCCTATAACCGTTTTATGTAAATACACTTGCCAATACATCAGTCTCCGCGCAATAATAAATTTTTCCACAGAATAAAGTCCTTTATATTCAACTACAATCTCGTCATTCACTACATTCAACATCTTAATAATGCGGTCAAATGAAATTACTCCTTCAGAAACACCCGTAAAAAAGCTGTCTCTATTCAGATAATCCATCCGGTCTACATCCAATTGGCTAGAAACAAGCTGATGGAGAAATTTTCGAGCGTATTTATTATTAAAGATATCAATCGCCATACTTAATCTCCCCCCCAAGTCCTGATCCATCCGATCCATCAACAAAGAGGAAAGTAATTCATGCGAAACGCCTGCAATCAAACTATGTTCCAGTGAATGGGAAAAAGGACCGTGACCGATATCGTGTAGCAAAATTGCAGCTAAGACAGCTTCTTCTTCCTTTTCAGAGATCTCTACCCCTTTACTTCTAAGCGTCTCCAATGCCATCGACATCAAATGCATAGCACCTATAGCGTGCTGAAATCGTGTATGTAACGCCCCTGGATAGACCAAATGAGTCATACTCACCTGCTTAACATAGCGAAGTCGCTGAAAATAGGGATGTTGTACAAGGTCAAAGACCAACCCAGTAGGAATGGCAACAAACCCGTATACAGGATCATTGATGATTTTATTTTTATTCAATGCGGCGATAAATTAATGCTACTTTTCAACATATTAAATAGAAAACCCACTTATGTAAAACACAAACTTATGGTTATCACTAATATAAACTTAAAACAAAGATAGTTAGTTCATCGTTAAGAAATGTTAAAAATAAATCTAAAGCACGATATTTGCTTATGTTAGCACGATATTGAAATCCATTCAATGACCGAGGTATTTTCTTTTGTTACAATTTGAGTAACATATCAACCTCTCTTATAGTAGACATATATAACAAGATGCAAAAAACACATATTCTCTGGGCTGATGACGAGATTGACTTTCTAAAACCTCATATTTTGTTTTTAGAAAGTAAGGGGTATAAAGTTGACACAGTCAACAATGGAAATGATGCAGTTGAAGCCTTTAAAAATGGTTTTTTTCACTTAATATTTCTGGATGAAAACATGCCGGGGCTAACTGGGCTCGAAACACTCTCGATCATCAAATCCATTAATCCTACAGTTCCTATCGTACTCGTCACCAAAAATGAAGAGGAACATGTCATGGAAGATGCCATCGGATCTAAAATAGATGACTATTTAATCAAACCTGTAAATCCCAAGCAGATTTTGATGACAATAAAAAAACTCACTGAGAATAAACGTATTGTCAATGAGAAAACTTCCATGGCCTACCAGCAAGATTTCCGCAATTTAGGGATGATATTAAATGACGATCTGGATTTTAACCAATGGTCAGAAGTATATAAAAAACTTGTTTACTGGGAGTTATCACTTGAAAAGCTCGATGACAACAACATGCATGAAATCCTGACCATGCAAAAGTCGGAAGCGAACATGCAATTTTCAAAGTTTGTAGAAAATAACTATATCAATTGGATCAATCGTCCGGAAAATGCACCTATTTTATCCCATCAGTTGTTTAAAAAGAAAGTATTTCCAGTACTTGAGGATGAAATATCTACCTTTTTCGTCCTGATAGATAATTTGCGTTTTGATCAATGGAAAATCATCAACGAGGTGATTACTGATTATTTTAGACTGGAAGAAGAGATCAACTATTTCAGCATCCTCCCAACAGCAACGCAATATGCGAGGAATGCAATCTTCAGCGGCTTAACGCCATTGGAAATGGAAAAACGGTTTCCGAAGTTATGGCAAAATGACGAGGATGAAGGTGGCAAGAACTTATATGAAGACAAATTTCTAGATGATCAGGTCAAAAGGTTATATCGTAAACCGATAAAACATTCTTACACCAAAGTTTTAACACTTGAACAAGGCAAGGACGTTTTAGATAATTTAGGAAACCTGATACATAATCAGCTCAATGTTCTGGTCTACAACTTCGTTGATATGCTATCCCATGCACGCACGGACAGCTCCATGATCCGTGAACTGGCGAATGATGAAGCGGCATACCGTTCGCTTACCTTATCGTGGTTTGAGCACTCACCTCTTTTAGAGACCCTTAAATGGCTTTCACAGAAAAAAGTACGTGTTATTATCACAACGGACCATGGGACGATTCGGGTCAAAAAACCGAGCAAAATTGTTGGAGATAGAAATACAAATACAAACCTCCGCTATAAACAAGGGAAAAATCTAAATTACATTGAAAAAGATGTATTTACGATAAAGAATCCCCATGATGCACAGTTACCCAAACTTCATGTCAGCTCAACTTATGTATTCGCCAAAGAGGATTCCTACTTTGTTTATCCAAACAATTACAATCAATTTGTTAATTACTTTAACGGAACATTCCAGCATGGAGGAATATCATTGGAAGAAATGATCATCCCCTTTGCGACATACTTGCCGAAATAGTAATTTTGCAACATGGAAATTATCGTAAATACAACGGCAGATCTTTCTGTTGCAGCCCAAACTCTTTTGAACAGGTTTCCAAAGGATCGAATTTTTCTGCTATATGGCCCAATGGGGGCAGGAAAAACGACCTTTATAAAATATTTGTGTGAACAATTAGGTGTAAAAGATAGCACGTCGAGTCCTACCTTCTCGATTGTTAATGAATATGATTCTGACAACGGGCCAATATATCATTTTGATTTTTATCGGATTAAAGATGAACAGGAGGCATTTGACTTTGGTTATGAGGAATATTTCTATTCGGGAGCATACTGCTTTATTGAGTGGCCTGAAAAAATACCAAATTTGTTGCCTGAAGAAGCAAAAGAAATACATATCAGCATCATAGACGCTGCTACCCGAAAAATATCTATCCGTTAATCTATCTTTTATCATACTCCATTATGGCTCATTCATCATCTTGTCAATATATTCCTTCAGATATCCACGTCCCGGGGTTAGCAGCTATTCATGCTGAACATTTAAGTTTCTCATTTCATGAAAACAATGTACAGTTTGCTGTTGAAAATGCTTCTTTTGATATTGAAGGAGGAAAAATAACGGCTATTATTGGTGAGTCCGGAAGTGGAAAAAGTACCCTACTTAAATTAATCTATGGCCTGTTAGAACCTACGGACGGTGGCGTGCGGTATAAAGGCTGGCAAGTTCCTACGCGTAAAGACAAGCTAATACCCGGACATGATGCCATGAAACTCGTCTCGCAAGGATTCGACGATTTAAATACCTATGCGAATGTATGGGATAATGTTGCTTCACAGCTACCCAATACGGATATCAAACGTAAGCAGGATAAGACCGCAGAGATTTTACAACGCTTACGCATAGATCATTTGGCAAAAAAAAGAGTCGCTGATATCAGTGGTGGAGAAAAACAGCGCGTTGCCATCTGTCGCGCATTGGTCAATGAACCAGAAGTACTTCTGATGGATGAACCGTTTAACCAAGTTGACGCGTCTTTTCGAGATACCTTGCAACAGGACATCAAAGATATTGTAAAGGAAACAGGTCTTACGATAATTTTGGTTTCGCATGATCCCACTGAGGTCCTTGCTCTGGCAGACAACCTTATTGTCATGAAATCAGGAAAAATATTAGATCAAAATAATCCACATCTGTTGTATAGCCAACCATCACACCCTTATACGGCACAATTGTTGGCAAAAAGTAATATCCTAAATCCCCAACATGCACAAAATTTAGGTATAGCAAGCGAAAAGCCTATTGCAATTCACCAGGAATGGATCTCTATTATGCTCGCCGAAGAATCACCTTTCTATGTAAAAGACACTAAATTTAGAGGCTTCTATTATGAAATCGTTGTTTCAAACAATGTGGTTGACCTACATTGCACAACCACTTCACAACTAATTCCTCAGAAAAATCAAGCGGTTGATCTAACAATTTCCAATTGGATCCCCTTCGATTAATTCAAGGTGGACACCCAGGACAGAAATACATCAAACCATTTTTTTTCTGAAGTTTTGTTGATCAATCCAAAACCGTGGCCGCCTTGTTCAAACACATAGAGTGTATTTGGGACATGCACCTTATCCAATGCCGCCATCATCTGGTAGCTGTTTTCAATCGGAACAGATTTGTCATCTTTGGCATGCACAAAGAAAACAGGACAGACCTCTGGAGAAACCTGCAAATCTGAAGAGAATAATTGAACAAGTTCTTCGGATGGATTCTCTCCAATCAGATTAATTTTAGAACCTTTATGCGTCACATCATTCTGCATGGAAATAACTGGATATATTAGTCCTGCAAAGTCCGGCCGCAGTGACACATGTGATGGATTGGCGATATATTCTTTCTTAAATTTGGTCACTAAGGTTGATGCCAAATGCCCTCCCGCTGAAAAGCCTATAACACCAACTTTTTTGAATTGTGGGTTGGAAGTACGAATCAATTGAACTGCCCGCTGAGCATCTTGAAGCGGTCCAATGCTCTTATCCCGCATGATATTGGGTGACGGTAATCTATATTGTAATACATACGCCGAATATCCATTTCTTACTAGTTCCTTAGCGACTGCATGCCCTTCATGATCCATTGCGATATGTGAGTATCCACCCCCAGGGATCACAAGTACGGCAATATTTTTGGCTGCACCTTCAGCTGGTTTATAAACAAATAATTTGGGTATATTTTTTTCCAAAAGAACCTGATCTTTATCAGTTGCATTTGGAATAGTATCCGGGTAAAGATTTATAACTTCCTGAGCCTTTGCAAGCGAAACCAAAGAACACAGGATCATAAGAATTTTTTTCATCCTTTTAAATTTGATTTTTCAGTTGTGATGAAGCTATCAGATTTATTCATCCCGCTATGTGATTATTCATTCATAATTTGTTTTTTAGTTGCATTCATGAACTCGTTTCACTCGGTTTGAATAAATCATGATGGTTTCATCTGTATCATATAATATGAGGTGTGCGTTACAGTGAAGAAACTACCAATAAGTCCAAATCTTTTGCCGTCATATTAAATCGGGAAGCCATATCGGCATTGGTTAGGTTGCCTTGGTACAGATAGATTGAACTTCTTATCCCCGGGCTTTTCCAAATCGCATTTTTCAATCCGCCCAATTCTGCAAAGTCCAACAAGATGGACGTGAAAATATTACTCATCGCATAAGTCGCTGTACGAGCGACCCGCGAAGCGATATTGGGAACACAATAGTGAATGACATCAAATTTTCGAAAAACAGGTTTATCATGCGATGTTACTTCCGATGTCTCAAAATTCCCACCTTGATCAATACTGACATCTATAACAACCGAGTTCGGTTTCATCTTTGAAACTGTTTCTTCGGAAATCACACAAGCAGAGCGGCCGTTGCGCGCGCGCAATGCGCCAATAACTACATCTGAACTTATAACTGCTTTATTGAGAATAATTGGTTGAATAACTGAAGTGAATACAAGACTACCAAGATTGTTTTGCAAACGGCGGAGTTTATAAATTGAATTGTCAAATACTTTTACTTGTGCGCCCAGCGCCAAGGCTGTTCGTGCAGCCTGTTCCCCAACTGTGCCCGCGCCTATAATGACGACCTCTGTAGAGGCTACTCCTGTAACACCTCCTAGCATGAGCCCCTTTCCACCGAAAGCATTACTTAAATACTCTCCAGCTATCAAAGTCGCCGTCGCCCCGACAATTTCGCTCATTGCACGTACCACAGCTAAACATCCTCCCTCATCCCGCAGATATTCATAGGAGATTGCGGTAATCTTCTTATGCATCAGCGCCTTTAACACTTCAACATTCATTAAAGAAGGCTGTTGGGAAGACAAGAGTACTTGCCTCTCTTTCATCAATTTAACCTCAGAGACGGTAGGGCTACCTACTTTAATGATCAAATCAGCCTGGTATATTTCTTCACTGGATGACACGATCCGAGCTCCCTGTTCACTATAATGGTGATCCAAAAAATTTGCTCCGGCTCCGGCTCCGGTCTCAATCAATACCTCATGCCCATTTTCGACAAGTAATGCTACCGCCAACGGTGTCAGACATATACGCTTTTCCTGAAGCGAGATCTCCTTTGGAATGCCAATAAAAAGACTTTTCCCGTTCTTTTTCTTCTCAAAAAGCATTTCTTTCGGAGAAATCATGGCCTGACTCGCAAGCTTCCCTAACTCATTCATTTTATTAAATTGACTTTAGTTAAAATTACGATAAATAATTAATCTAATCAAACGAAGATAAAATTGTCATAATACCCACATCGTTGTCGAACCAATAACACAAATCATAGATCTCCTATTACCTTTTGGAACCATTATATGGTGTGGAAGATTAATGCATATAAAGACCATGGGAATGAAACAAAATTATCTACATTTGTCTAAATTAATCAGATATAATACCATGCTAAGTAAAATCAGTATAGTACCCAGATGGATCATTTTTTTATTGGATATTTTCAGTGTCTCTATCGCTTATCTCCTTGCAAACGTCATTTATTACGATTTTAACTTCGATTTTCTCCTTGACATAGATTTCAGCATAAGATATATTCTATTTATAAGTGTCTGCTCCCTCTCATTTTACTTATTCAAGATGTATACTGGGATAATTCGTTACACAAGCGCGATTGACTCCATCCGGATATTATCCACCATAATATTTAGCGTATTCATGCTTTTAATCATCAAATTGATTATTCAAGCAAATGAAATTGAACGGAACATTCCCACGGCATTAATCATCTTTTTTGCGCTCTTCTCATTTTTAATATTAACAGTATATAGAACTATTATTAAAATTTTCTTTCTCTATACAAAAAAGGTCAATGGCACCAGAAAAAAAACCTTGATTTATGGCGCAGGTGATCTCGGTATCGCCGTAAAAAGAACACTAGATCATGATGTTAGATCGAAAAATGCTATAATTGGTTTTTTGGATGATAATGACCAGAAGATCAACAAAGTGATTGATGGAACGAAAATTTATTCATCCAAGAAATTTAATCATCTGATCAATACCTTAAATGTTGAAGAGGTCATTATAGCATCACATAATATTCCTTCAGAGCGCAAGAATGCAATTACTGATATTGCTTTAGAGCGAAATGTAAGTATATTAACACTTCCACCTGTCAAAAAAATCATGAATGGGGATCTTAATCCCAATCAGATTCAAAAAATAAAAATTGAAGATCTTTTAGAAAGGGATCCAATCAAAATCAATGACGATCATATCCTAAACCAAACCAAAGGTAAAAGGATCCTTGTTACTGGTGCAGCTGGATCAATCGGGAGCGAAATCGCCTCACAATTGGGTAAATATGAACCCCAAATGATTATCCTCTGTGATCAGGCGGAATCCCCATTGCACAATTTACAATTGGATTTACAAGACGAATTCCCAAATCAAGTATACCACACTTATATAGCAGATATCAGAAGTACAAAAAGAATGCGTTTACTATTTGAAACATTCAAACCACATTATGTATATCATGCGGCAGCTTACAAACACGTACCTATGATGGAAAACCATCCACTTGAAGCTGTACAAACCAATGTTATGGGTACCAAAAACCTAGCTGATCTGGCGGTGGAATTTCAGGTCGAAAAATTCGTTTTCGTTTCTACTGACAAGGCTGTTAATCCAACAAATATTATGGGGGCAACAAAACGAATTGCCGAAATATATGTACAGGCCCTAAACAATCATTTGGAAAGCTTATCGAATGGTGACGTCAATACCAAATTTATTACCACACGCTTTGGCAATGTCCTTGGCTCAAATGGTTCTGTTATTCCTAGATTTAGAGATCAGATCCAAAAAGGAGGTCCTGTTACAGTAACTCACCCCGAAATTACACGTTATTTTATGACTATCCCCGAAGCCTGCCGACTTGTTCTTGAAGCTGGTGCAATGGGTCAGGGTGGAGAAATATTCGTCTTTGACATGGGTAAATCAGTGAAGATCGTTGAACTTGCCAAGAAGATGATACGTCTTTCTGGATTTAAACCGAATGAAGATATCGAAATAAAGTTTACAGGTCTAAGACCAGGTGAAAAATTATATGAAGAGCTGTTAAACGATCTAGAAAATACCCTTCCGACGCATCATGAGAAAATTATGATCGCCAAGGTCCGTGAAAATAATTATAACATTGTAAGCCTGAAACTAGCGGAATTAAAATTGCGGTTAGCGACTCAAAATAAAAATGAGGTCGTTTATCAAATGAAGCTTATTGTTCCAGAATTTAAAAGTAAAAATTCGATCTATGAACAACTGGATAAAGAAATTGAATTGTCAAATGAGTCCGAAAACAAAAGTTAATTCACTTTAAAATTTGTAAAACACTTGCAAATTTGCTCGAAAAGTGTATTTTTGCAACCATATTTTACTGATTAGTAATGTCTAAAAATACAAATAATACAAATCAAGGTTTGAAACCTTCAAAAGGATCTTTTTTTCAAGATAACCAAAAAAGCGTTGCGTTTATTTTAGGTGGTATCGTTGTATTGATTTTGCTGTACTTTGGATACGAAAAACTCTACTTGCAACCAAGAGCAGAGGAAGCATCGAATCGCATGTACAAAGCCGAGCAGCTTGTTACAATTGATTCTTTACAGAATAAAGCGATTTCAGGAGATGGCGCATTCCTTGGTTTCAAGCAAATTGCAGACGAATATTCAAACACAAAATCTGCAAATATTGCAAATGCATATTTAGGAGGTCTTTACTTACGTCAGGGTAAATTTGATGATGCTGTAAAAGCATTGGAAAAATATTCCCCTACAGGAAGTCAAATCTTAGACCCACTAGTTATCGGTTTGACTGGAGATGCTTATTCAGAGTTAAAAGACTATAAAAAAGCTGCTGATTATTACAAACAAGCTTCTGAAAAATCGAGCAACTCATACACAACTCCATTATTTCTAAAAAAATTAGGTCTTGTTTACGAAGCACAAAACGACTACAAAAGTGCTGAAACAGCTTACAAAAAGATCAAAACAGATTTTCCAGAAAGCCAAGAGGCTTCTACTATCGATGGTCTATTGGGTAGAGTACAAGCACATTTATAAGAAATCATAAATACACAAAAAAGAGGCTATTTGATAGCCTCTTTTTTTGTGACCATCTAAAATCACTATCTTTGCATCTATTATGGCAAGTAGCATTAAAAATCTATCAGACTTTTCGCATATCCAAGTTGCGGATGCGAGTCCATTCAAATTTGCAATCGTAGTTGCACAGTGGAATGCAGAAATTACTGGTGCACTATTGAACGGTGCTATATCAGGTTTAGAAAAACATGGTGCAAAAGAAGGCAATATCGAAGTTATCGAGGTTCCAGGAAGCTTCGAACTGACCTCTGGAGCAGATCTGGCCTTGAGAAATCAACGCTTTGATGCTGTTATCTGTCTGGGATGTGTAATCCAGGGAGAAACCCGCCATTTCGATTTTATTTGCCATGCGGTCGCCAATGGCATTTCAAATGTAGGACTGAAGTATAATAAACCGGCTATCTTTGGTGTACTGACTACAGACAACCTTCAACAAGCTTTGGACCGTGCCGGTGGAAAACATGGCAATAAGGGTGAAGAAGCTGCTATTACAGCAATACAAATGGCTACCATCGCTAAAAAATTCTAGTTTGGTATCAATTTTGTCTATTATTTAATCATGAAAAAGTATTCTGGGCCAAAACATAAAAATGCACAAGTACTTTTATTTTAAATAAATCGATTAATAAAATATGATAATATCTTATTAATCGATTTTTATTTTTTAGATATGATTATGAAAACATTATCGAACATACTCTTAGCATTTATGCTATCATTCCTTTCTCTCGGGCATTTATCTGCTCAAGATGATAGCCTGAATAAACAGATCTGGCGCAGTATTGGTGGTCAAGGGAAATGGGATTCCTTACAATATCTCGCTTTCTCGGCAAAGGGCAATACAGTATCGGAAGAATTGTCTAATGAAGAACGTAAATTCCTCTTTAACCGTACAACAGGAGAATGTAGATTCGATGGATTTAGTGGATCTGATCAGGTGACCTATTTATTCAATTTTAAAGGAAACAGCACAGATAAGCTTTTTATAGCAGGCAATGTATCTACTGACGGTCAAGAAATAAAGAAATCCATAAAAAATCAACTTTTTGCAGATTTAAATCTACTGTTGTTACCCACGCTTATAGAGCAAAGAAGTGTTCAGTTTAAAAATCAGGAAGAACGTTTTATTGGCGGGCAAAAATTAACAGTTGCAAGTATTACCTCATCAGGTCAGGTTCTCGGTTCGAAGCTAGACGGTTTAATCTATATAGATCAAAATACGGGTGAGATTACGCGTTACGAATACACTGATAAATCAGAAAAAATCAGTTATGAGGTAAGCAAATACAAAGAAATAGGTGATGGAATACGTCTACCTAGTTTATTTAGCGCTGCTAGCAACGACAAGAGAACCTGTGTATTCTCTTCGATCTCTTCATTTGTGCAAGTCGAGCAAAAGAAATTTAAAGAATTATAATTATTATGATCAATTGGATAGAATTAAATACAGAAGAACAATTACAAGAACTTTATCAATCGGACAAGGTGTCCGCCATATTCAAACACAGCACAACCTGTGGTATCAGTAACATGGCAAAACGCAGCTTAGAACGGATGTCAAATACAGTTGATCAGGAGTATTCTATTTATCTTTTAGACCTGTTGCGCTACCGGGCACTTTCCAATGAAATTGCTCAACGATGGAATATTGAACATCAATCACCGCAGATACTGATTGTCGAAGGCAAAAACAGCCTTTATGATGCGTCACATGGGGATATTCAATTTGACGAAATTGAAAAATACCTATAATTATTTGATCTTAAATATTTTGCCTTCATCATAGGCACTCAATGTAAGATTATCCCAAGTGATCATTCCATTGGATTTTTTCTTTAATCCACGTGGATTTTTGGCTACGATTACTTGGGATTCGCCAACCACTTTTACAGTATTCTGTCGAACTATGATAGCAGTTCCCTCATCAATCCCGATACAGGTCTTGTCAGGGAACTCAGCTAAGGCAGTAAAAAGTCGATTATATCGACTTCTCTTTACAAAATGCTGATCTATAATCGCGGATTTTATCAATCCCAGACCTTTGGATGTCTCTAAATTTTGATGTTCCAGTCTATTGAAGGTAGGCCGATAGACCGAATCTTTTAATTGATTACCTGTTATCATTGTCTCGCTCATAATAGCCGCACCAGCGCTTGTGCCCGCTATACATGCGCCTTGCTGATAAGCTGCATGAATCGCGTCGAACAATGCTGTATGCTCCACGATCGACATAAAACGATTTTGATCTCCCCCTGTAATATAAATCAGTTTTGCATGGCGTACCGAATCAACTAGCGTCCGATCTTCGGCATCCGATTTCGAAAAATTAATACTGGTGATCTTATTTTTTGTCACTTCCTTGAGTTGATGTACCATGCCTTCTACAGACTCATCGGGGATCGTGGAAGCCATCGGTAAGATCATAATGTAATCCTTTGGCGAAAGCCGAGCTGCTTCGACCAAAGCCTCCATCAGATGTTCATCTTTATGCCCACCACCAATAATGAACAATGTTCCCTTAGGTGAAATTCGCGATTTCTGGTTGGTGAAAGAACACAAAACGACTACTGCAATAATACACAACAACTTTTTCATAACAGCTTCCCTTAGATTATACGTTTGATTACTTATAAATTTCTACTTTTACCGTACCCTCCTTTGTAACCGTCCCTCTATACATTCCTTCGGTATTAAACGGCATGGCGACATGACCTTCTTTATCCATAACAATCATTCCACCATCTCCGCCCATTTTGCCAATCCGATCAATGACAGCTTGACCTGCTTGCCATACATTATCATTTTTATATTCCATTAAGGCCGAAACCGAATATGCAGCTACATTACGAATATAGAATTCACCCCAACCGGTACAGGAAACCGCACAGGTTGCATTATTAGCATAAGTCCCTGCACCAATAATTGGTGAATCGCCAACACGACCAAATTTTTTGTTCGTCATCCCTCCGGTCGAAGTACCCGCAGCTAAATTCCCCTGATTATCCAATGCGACACAACCCACTGTCCCAAATTTATAGTCCTTATTAAGGATACCCAAACGGGAACTCTGTTTCTGATCATGATCCAGCTGTGTTTTGGTACTGTCCTCTTTTTTAATTTTTTGTAGGGCATCCCAACGCATTTTGGTCCAAAAGTAAGATGGATCTACCAATTGCAATCCCACCTGTTTTGCAAACTCTTCTGCTCCTTTGCCCACCATCATGACATGTTCCGATTTCTCCATGACCGCACGCGCTGCGGAAATTGGGTTTCTAATGGTTGTGACGCCAGCAACCGCACCAGCAGCTAATGTCTTTCCATCCATAATAGACGCATCCAATTCGTTTTTTCCCGCATTCGTAAATACGGCTCCCTTTCCCGCATTAAACAAGGGAGAATCTTCCATTACATGAATCGCTTGTTCAACGGCATCCAAGCTTGAACTCCCTTGCTTTAATTGGCTATAACCAGCTTGTAGAGCCTGCTCTAAAACCGTTTTATAGGCCTGCTCCATGGAGTCAGTCATATTTTTTTTCAAAATTGTCCCTGCACCACCATGAATTGCCAGAACAAATTGTTCCTTCGTCATGTCTTGCTTCTCCTTTCCGTCATTGTGATTACAGGAAGCCACAACCGCAGCACTTCCAATAATCATGGCTATCATTGCATGTATCTTCATTTTATTATTTTGTATAACCTGGATTTTGCACCATATTTTTGTTGACAAATATTTCATCTGCGGGAATAGGAAAATTGTATTGTGCTTTTGTTGACTCCAACAATAGTGCTCCCGCCGTATTTACAGCATCTTGGGGACCTCTACGAATAGGCATTTTCTTTCTTTTTAAATCAAAAAAACGATGTCCCTCAAATGCTAGCTCCTTGTAACGCTCCGCTAAAATAGCATCAATAAGTTCATCTTTAGAAGCGATCACTTGGTTTTGATAATCTTGGATTCGAGCTTTCCGCAACACGTTCAAATCACTATTTGCTTCATTGAGTTTATTTGTTTCGGCATTAGCTTCAGCCCGAATTAAATACATCTCCCCCGTCCTAAATAATTTCACATCCACAAGACCAGCTGTTGCATCAGCTTCTTTACGGCCCAAATATTTTCCAATCAGATACTGTTGTTTCCCTGCTCCCCGATTGGGGTCATCGAGAATATAGCTACCAAAACGTATATCTTTATTCTTATCAAATAGAGCGATCAATTTATTCGAAGGAGTATAAAGAGCTATTTCGCCGTCTTGTCTAAAAAATAGCGCGCCTATAGGTCCTTCGGCAGGAGAATCATCTTCTTTGGGGAGATCTGCTGCTGTCCTACGCAATGAAAAAACCACTTCATTGGAACTCTCATCTGACCATATTTTCGGAAAAGAAGTCCGGTCAGCCAGTGGCTTTGCAGCAATGACTTTCGATGAAGCAGCAATTGCCAGTGGCCAATCTTTTGCATATAAAGCGGCTCTTGCCTGCAATGCATACAAACCCATTTTAGAAAAGCGGTAAACAGCCTCTTCATCTCCAATTAAGCCCAAAGCCTCATTAATGTCCTTTTGGACTAAACTGATTACTTCGGCAACTGTTTTCCGTGGTGGATGTCCAATTTCAGACTTCAACATATAGGGAATTCCCAATGCTGTGGGCTCATAGCTCGCTGCATAAGCTCTCAAAAGCTCAACATGAGCAAAAGCACGGACTGCAAGCAATTCGCCTTGATAATGCTTTTTCGTATCAGCATCCACTTTCTCCAATTTTTCCAGTCCTGCCAAAGCGCGATTCGCACGATCTATGACTACATAGTACTCACCAAAAGCACTCGTCACCGATGAACTTGAGGCTGTATATTGCCAACGATAAGCACTAACATTTCCAACCGTATTTTCCAATGGATAAATTGCTTCGTCCGATACAACTACACTATTTCCAATGAGTGTATAGGTCATACCAGCATAAGCACCTTTGATGGCCATATCGATATCATCCAGATTACGGTAAGCCTTTTCGGGATCAATCGTATCTGAAGGTTTTAGATCTAATTTATTACAGGAATAGAACGTCGACAAACCCACAGTAAAGAGGCCGATTATTAGTATATTTTTAAATGATTTCATTGCCGTAGTCTTTTTAAAAATTAACACTGAATCCCGCTGTATATGTTCTCGGAGCAGGATAGTTAAAACGGCTGATCCCTTCACTATTTTCGGGATCAAGCCCTCGCCAGGACGTCCAGGTCAATAAATTTTGTCCCTGAAAGAAAATTCGGGCTCCTTTAATTACCTTTTGATCCCCAAACAATGTTTTCGGAAACTGATAAACTAAATTGACATTTCGCAATCTGAGGAAAGAAGCATCCTGGATATCTTTGGATGTATATTCGCGTGGTACATCAATCCGCTGTAAAATGGTATTGTCTCCCGGTTGCTTCCAGCGATCAGTAAGCATGCGTATACTTTGGTTACTCGTCATATAACCTGAATTTTCATTATAAAAATCCTCGTTATTCCAACGGCTAACATCACTCACAAATGCAAACAAAGCATCCAACGAGAGGTTTTTCCAGCGGACAGTTGTATTAAATCCGCCAACCCATTTTGGAAACATACTGCCAGATTTTGTAACGGCCTGTGAAGTTTCATCGTATTCGGTTGTTATACTACCATCGCGGTTATAATACTGCGCATCGCCAGTCTGGGGATTAACCCCTGCCCACTCAGGCGCATAATAGGTACCATAGGGCAATCCAACTCGCATAATCCGTGTATCTCCATCTAAAACCTCGGTCAATGCATCAGAAAGATATAATATGGTATTTTTATTATAGGAAGCATTGACCCCTAAAGTCACCCCCCAATCTTCCCTCTTAATAACATCACCGGATAAGCTCATTTCCAATCCCCTATTACGCATCTTGCCCGTGCTCAATGGTAGTTTACGATCCAAGAATCCCGATGTCAAGGAAATCGGCTGATCGAAAAACATATTCTTGGTTATTTTATTATAATAATCCATGGCAATACGAAGCCGCTTTGATGGAAAAAGCTCCATATCAAATCCGGCATTGAATTCATCCACATATTCCCAGTCATAATTCGGATTTCCGGGATCATAAGGACGAATGGCTGTTTCACCACCATAGGTAATGTCCTTTCTAAAAGTTGCTAAGTAATTGAAATCACCGTTGATTGTACTGGCCGTGGTACCATAACTGGCCCGTAGAGATAGGCCTTGTATGAATTCATTGGATTTCAAGAATTCCTCTTCCTTGATATTCCAATTTGCGCCGAAGGAGTAGAAACCATGCCAACGATTCGCCTCCGCTACACGGGAAGAGCCATCATAACGATAACTTGCCGTCAACGAATAACGATTGTCATAAGTATACCTTCCCAAGGCCATATACGAAGCCAACGCATATTTAGTACGCCCACCCAAAATTGCTGGTAAATAGGTCGGACTTACTGTTACACCATTCGGATTTTCCGGTAGACGGCTATCAATACCGTAACCTTTGTATCCAAAGGCGCGGTTACGTCGATATAAATATTCAAAATAAGCTGAGAGCTCCAAATTATGCTTTTCGTCAAAAGTATTTTGATAGGTTAATCCGGTGGTACTGATCACATTGGTAGACCGGAGATTGTCTTCTGCGAATAATCCCTTTCCACCAAGTGTCGGATCCCGATCCCGTGATCCGTAATAAGAATCAGGGTTGATATAATCTTGGCCGGTAGTCGTGTTATAGTCTATACCCAATCGCGTGTGGGCTTTTAAGGTCGGTAGTAATTGATAATTTAGATTGAGGCCAACATTGGTATTAAATAACTCAGAAGAACTACTTGAGTTGAGTAGACGTTCCAATCCGGCACTCCCTTCGCGCTGATCCAAAATAAAGTAATCGTCTTCATTACCAAAATGAATGAGCGTTCCGTCCGGTGCATACGGATATTCATAAGGTAGTGCATAATAAACCGATGCCATAGACGATCCGACACGTGAAGCTCCTACACCTTCGGTAAATTTCGAATTTGTATACCCAAGGGTCACATTTACACCTCCTGAAAGCTTCCCTTTATCAAAATCTACATTATTTTTCAAGGTATACCTATCAAGACCAGATCGAATGGCGACCCCCTCCTGTTTATAGTATCCCGCACTGCTATAGAACCGCACATGCTCCCCACCTCCGCTTACATTCACCTGCTGATCCATAAACTTTCCGTTGCGAAAGAAGTAATCGCGCCAGTCAACATTAATCCCTCTCAAACTATCCAAAATTTGAGCTGCTCGCGCTTTATAGGCGGAAGTTCCGCCCGCTACCTCGGGATTTTTAGGTGAATAAGTCCATCCGGGACCTATGCCTTCATTATTATCTGGATCGACAAAGGGCCCCAACTCTTCTTCAAATTGTAAACGTTGCTGCGTATTCATCATCTGGAATTTTGGCCGTGTCAGTTTAGAAAGGCCATATTGAGAGTTAAAATTCACAGCTAACTGGCCAGATTTACCTTTTTTTGTCGTGATAACAATAACACCGTTTGAACCTCTGGATCCGTATAAAGATTTTCCTGTTGCATCGCGCAATACATTGACAGATTCAAAATCATTCGCACTAAAATTCTTCAGTTCAGATGTGGCAATAGGAATTCCATCGATCACATACAGAGGATCCGAAATACCATTGATGGAACCAATCCCCCGGATAACAACAGAAGCAGTAGCACCAGGTTGTCCTGAACTAGCCATTACACTCATCCCCGGAACACGCCCCTGTAGCATTTGGTCAACAGAAGCCATAGGTACTTGTTCCAGATCTTTTGCTTTTACTGTGGTGGAAACATTGGCGGACTGTTTTTTTGAATAATTCGTATATCCTGTCACTGTCACATCCTCCAACACCGTGCTCTTATTTGCCAATACAATCGTTAGCGGCCCCGAACCGCTGAAAGTATTGCTCTGTCGGTCATAGCCCACAGAGGAGAACTCCAATTGATCCCCCTGTTTTGCAGTAATACTGAAATTGCCATCTGAAGTTGACTGTGCAGTTGTTCCAGCTGTCAAATTTCTGACAGTGACTCCTCCTATGCCTTGCCCCTTCTCATCAAGAACTTTTCCTCGAATAGTTTGTTGCAACAGTACAAATGAATTTCCATAATTGGCAAATGAGATGGATTTGCTTCCAGTCTTGGCAATAGTTGGTGCTAGGTTTAGGCTAAGCGCTAGTGTCAACAGCGCTTGTGCGTGCATGCTACCTCTCATAAATATCTACATTTTTGGTCAGTGTTAAAGCATATCAATATGGATAACTTTACTTAACCTAAAATGCAAATAATTATCGAACAAATGAAATGTTTTTTGCCTTATTCATCTTCTTTGTCCCACCAGTCTGAAGCCTGTAAATCATCTATTTCACGACGATCTTTCTTCGTAGGTCTTCCCGTTCCGCGGTCTCGCTTAAGCACAGGTGCCTGAAATACCGATTTGTAGCCTACAGTCTCTTCTACAGGGGTTTGATCTTCATAAAACTGAACAGCAGTTTTTGCATCCACCCGCCGATCAAGAAGACCGATCACTTTAACAACTTTCTTTTCGATTCCTTTTTGGATATGATAGACATCGCCGATCTTAACTTCGTAAGAAGGTTTAATATTTTGACCGTTCAACTTGACCCGTCCCGCCTTACAGGCTTCGGTTGCCAAAGTTCTTGTTTTAAACAATCTTATCGACCATAAATATTTATCAATTCTCAATTTTTCTGATGCTGCAGCCATAGTGCAAAAATAGTTATATTAGCAAATTATCGTGGTATTCCCACCGAAAATTAACATATTTCCCCTATACCTAATTTCTTCATGGCAGGGGAGAGAACGATAAAGTTGCTTTTAAATGCAACTTTATCTAAGTTTGTACATCAAAATAAACAAATTCAAATAAGCAAACAAATAATATGGTAGAGCCACTTAAAAAATTGATTGAGGAAGCTTGGGAAGATAGACAATTATTGGAGTATAAAGAATATACAGAAGCAATCCGTACAGTGATCATGAAGCTAGATAGCGGTGAAATCCGTGTAGCGGAAATGATCGGCACGAGATGGCATGTAAATGACTGGATCAAGAAAGCTGTGATCTTGTATTTCCCGATCAACGATATGCGTGAGATGACAGCAGGTCCTTTTGTATTCCATGACAAAATGAAGCTAAAAACGGATTACAAACACACTGGTGTGCGTGTTGTTCCTGGCGCTTCTGCTCGTTTAGGTGCTTATTTAGCAAAAGGGGTAATTATGATGCCTTCTTATGTTAACATCGGTGCTTATGTAGACGAAGGCACCATGGTAGATACATGGGCAACAGTCGGTTCCTGTGCTCAAATTGGTAAACATGTACACTTAAGTGGTGGTGTTGGTATCGGTGGCGTACTTGAGCCAGTTCAAGCTGCTCCAGTTATCATCGAAGACAATGTATTTATTGGATCGAGAGCGATCGTTGTTGAAGGAATTCGCGTAGAAAAAGAAGCTGTGTTAGGCGCTAACGTCGTATTGACTGCATCAACCAAAATTATTGATGTTACTGGACCTGAACCTGTAGAATACAAAGGCTATGTTCCTGCTCGTTCGGTTGTCATCCCTGGATCGTATACTAAAAAATTCGCAGCTGGCGAGTATCAAGTTCCTTGTGCATTGATCATTGGTCAACGTAAAGAATCTACAGATAAGAAAACTTCATTAAATGATGCTTTACGGGAGCATAATGTAGCTGTCTAAATTCAAGGTTAGAACTAAAAAAATAAAAAATGAGTGCATTTGTGGATCGTGAGGATTTGAACAAAGCGTTGGAAACGCTAAAAGCAGGTGGGTTAATCCTATACCCAACAGATACAATCTGGGGGATAGGCTGTGATGCCACTAATCCTGATGCCGTAGAGAAAATCTTTCAATTGAAAGGAAGAGATAAGTCCAAAAGTCTGATCGTCCTTTTACATAACGACAACCAATTGGCAAGTTATGTCAACGAAATCCCCGATGTTGCTTATCAACTTATTGAATATACGGACAAGCCATTGACAATTGTCTATTCGAATGCCAAAAATCTTGCCCCTAATGCCATTGCAGAGGACGGTTCGATTGGCATTCGAATTGTCAAACATCCTTTTTGTGAACAGCTTCTACAACGTTTCCGTAAACCTATTATCTCTACTTCAGCAAATATCAGTGGTGAGCCAACAGCGAAAGATTTTGACGAAATAGCTGAAGAGATCAAAGCAGGTGTAGACTATATTGTCGAATATGATAGGCATGTGAAGACTGATGGTAGATCATCTACCATTATGAAGCTGGACCCAAGTGGTAAATTTGAATTCATTCGAAAGTAATATAAATACATCATGATGTATTCAAACTCAAAGTAGATTGAATAAACGGTGTTAGCTATCTTGCATTCAGCTTTAATATACACGCAATGAAAACCGAGCCTGTGAGCTCAGGGAATAGCCTCATCACAATTGAAACCGCCAAAGGCAGCATGAACCGAGTGAAACGAGCTCATTTATACCGATGAGACCAATACTTATAAATAATTTATACAGATGAAAAAGATCATTTTATTTTTTGCATTGGCAATTGCTGTAAGTACGCAATTACACGCTCAGAAAAAGGAGATTCCCTCAGCAAAACCGGGTGTAAAATATGGAAAGGAAATTCAGGCTAATAAAGCGATTTCTGTTGCTAAACTGGAAAAAGAACTAAGTAGCAAGAATACTTTCAACGGTAAAATTGAAGGCAAAGTCGTTGAAGTCTGCAAAAAGAAAGGCTGTTTCATGACCTTACAACGCGATGGAGAGGAACCTATCATGGTACGTTTTAAAGATTATGGATTCTTTATGCCCGCAGATATCATTGGTAAGACAGTTGTTGTCGAAGGTGTAGCCAAGCGGAAAGAAACTTCAGTCGCATCATTGCAACATGCCGCAAAAGATCTCGGTAAATCTCAAGCCGAAATAAATCAGATTACTCAGCCAAAAAACGATATTAATATTGTCGCTGAAGGGGTTGTTGTGGTAAGATGAAAAAATTTCAGACAGTAACTGCCCCATCCATCAATGTAGGTGGAAAGCTAATGACATTTGACAAGCCTGTTATTATGGGTATTCTCAACGTTACACCAGATTCCTTTTTTGATGGTGGAGATAATACCACGGTAGAGAAAGCTCTGGGAAAAGCAAGTAATCTCTTAACGGCAGGCGCTCAAATCCTCGATATTGGGGCCTATTCTTCACGTCCCGGCGCGCCATTAATCTCTTCTCAAGAAGAAATGGACAGGGCGCTTCCCCCTATCCTGGCAATCAGAAACGCCTTTCCAGAAGCGATCTTATCTATAGACACCTTTCGGGCAGATGTTGCTGCAGAAGCTATTGACGCTGGTGTACATATTGTCAATGACGTATCAGGAGGTACGCTTGATGAGGAGATGTTTGCAACAGTAGCCAAATATCAGGTGCCTTATATCCTCATGCATATGCGTGGGACTCCAGAAACCATGCAAGGACAAACCGAATATACCGACATCGTGACCGATGTTGCTACCTTTTTGGGACAAGGTATAGCTCAATTAAGAGATCTGGGTGTAAAGGATATAATCCTCGACCCTGGGTTTGGCTTTGCGAAAACAATCGATCAAAATTATGAACTGCTTTATCGGGTCGATGAATTACAATATTTTGGTCTCCCTATTTTAGGTGGTATATCACGTAAATCCATGATCTACAAAAAATTGGGTATTACTGCCCAGGAAGCCCTCAATGGTACAACGGCATTAAACACCTTACTTTTGGAAAGAGGTGTACAGATACTCCGTGTCCATGATGTCGCAGAAGCTAAACAGCTCGTTGATCTCTTCTATTAGAGAAATGTGCATACTATTTGTATAAACATCGTTCCGGGTATGTCGTATTTACTTGCCAATAAATGTTGGATCACTTAATGTTTCTATAAAAGCGATAATATCCTGCTTTTCTTGCTCCGTTAATGGAATTCGATTACCATTTTCTTTAAGAATAGGATCGAGATTTTCTGCTTCCAACACACCTTTATCAAAATAATCTAAAACAGATCTTAAGGTTGGAAATTGACCAAAACTTCCGTAAGGCGCTGTGTAAGCCGCATTTCTTAAAGAGGGAACACGAAAAGCCATCTGATCTGCATGTCGTCCAGTGACCCGACCTCGTCCTGCTTCTTCAGGATTGGGATTCAATGGAAAGCCTACATTTCTAAAGCTCTGATCAGTAAAAAGCTCCGTACCATGACAACTTGTACATTTACTCTTGAAAGTTATATACCCTCTCTCCTCTTCCGCTGTAAATCGCTCCCCTTCATTTCTTTTTACACGATCATATTTGCTATTGGCAGAGATCAATGTATACTCGTATTGTGCAATACTGCGATAAATTCGATCAGCCGTTATGCTTGCATCGCCAAATGCTTTTTGAAATAATTTTTTATAATCGGCATCAACACCAATTTTACCGATCACCTCCAAGATAGAGGAGTTCATTTCTTCATGTGTTATAATCGGAACGAGAGGTTGCTTTTCTAATTGCAGGATATTTCCATCCCAATTATAAAACTTCATAAATGCCATGTTTTGAACAGCGGGCGTATTACGAAGTCCCACCCGTTCATAAATTCCGACGGCCTGTTGCTTTCCATCTGAAAAAGCTAGACTGGGATTGTGACAACTCGCACAGGAAATAGTATTATTTCCGCTGAACCTCTTTTCATGAAATAATTTCTCGCCCAATTCAACACCATATTTTGTAGGTCTATTTTGCGCTAGGGAACTATTTAATGCTGGAAATTCTGCAGGTATCTCCAGTGAAATTTCAGGGTTGTCCTCCTTTATTGATTCGTCCATATCCCTTTTACTGCAGGAAAGTACAATCAATAACACAGTTAAGGCACAGATTACTGTTTTCATTCGAATAAACGATTTTGCAAATAAGAATAGGATTATTATGCCACTATTGTTTCCTACTAACTAACAAGGGGTCTGTTAGATTTTATATTAAGACAAGGCCATCATCACTAAGTTCCTGATGACCTTGCCATTAATTTCTTTTAGTTGTTTTCGACACGCTCGACAGAAAACATGCCGCTTTTATCCTCTTTACCATCTCCCCCAATATTATTTACAAAAACTTCCATGGCCGCCATGCTGCTATGAAGGCTTGGTGTTGTTGCATTTTTCGACGTTAGGATTACTTTTGTTTTTCCACTTAAGAGTTTATCAAAGTCAGCTTTGATCGTGATTTTAGGTGCATTGCTTCCCACAACAGCAGTCGTCGTTAGATCCAATGTAATATCACGATAAGCATCTACGCCCTGCGTATATGTTTCAGGTTTACCTCCCTCTCCATTCAGTGTGCTTCCGGTGTGGACCTGAAAAGCATTATTTTCAACACCATAAAATCCTTCGATCTTCGTAAATCGATATCCCGTAGCCCATTGCCACATCATATCGGTATCATTAGCTCCCGCTGCAGCATAAAATACCGGAAATCTGACCTGATCCAATGTATTGATTTCTTGCTTCACCCCTAATCCAAATTTGAGCTGACGATACTCCCCTACAGGTATATTGGTCAATACATAATCCAAACTCGCTTGTTTGCTTTGGTTAACCACAGTAGCTCCTTTATCCAGGTCATTTACATTGTAAGGGATTTCAGTTCCATCTGCTTTAACAAGTCGAATATTACTGACAACATACTTAAGTTCTGAGAGGTGATGTGCTTGATCCTTTTCTGATGTGTTAACGGTAGCATCAGTAATTGTCGCTCCTCCAAGGACAATGGTGCTATTTTTAAATGTATTATTAAAATGTAAGTTGATATTATTTGCTACAGGGTTGTTATCGTTTTTGCTACAGGAAATCATTATTAATGAAGCAGCAGATAAAATTAGATAGTTCGTTAATTTTTTCATTGTATGTGTTATTTAAATGTGATTGATTTTTTTAAAAATTGACTTTTAGGGATGTAAAAATATTCCGTCCCATTCGTGGAATATTTCCCCAATCCGCATAGGTACTATAGTATTCATTCAACAGGTTCTCAGCCCCAACCTGAAAGACAGATTTGAACTTGCCGAGACTGAAACTGTAATCCGCAGATAAGTTCCATATTTTGTAGGAAGCCGTTTGATCTTCGCCATAGGCTGGACTGTAATTGGTCTGTGCAAAATCCCCATTTAATGAAGTCCGCAAGCCTATTCGTTTATAGGCATAATGAAGTGCTGTCTGATAGCTTAACGGCCGTATAAAAGGGAGATTACTCTCTTCATCGTCCTTGCCTCTAGCGTAGGTAAGCACCGCTTTCCAATGCAGGTTATCCAGGACTTGATAATCTATGCTCATCGCCGTATTAAATAGCGTCGCATACTTTAAAGACGTGTAACCTTTCACACCAACGGATTGATAATTCATGGGGCTTCCTAAACTCAGAATCCGTCCGATGATATAATTGTCGATGTAGAAGTAGTTCACTTTTGCGGATACACTTAGCTTTTCCGTTTTGAATCCAACACTGGCGTTAACCTCATAAGAGATTTCATTTTTGAGATCAGGGTTTCCGATGTAATCGTAACGGTCAAAGCTATTGTAGATATAATAACCATAGGCTTCGGAAACGGAAGGTGCACGATGTCCAACCCCTGTTCCGACAGAAATATCAAACTGATTTAAGTTTAACTCGTAACTGGCATGTATCCCCGGAAGCCATCTATTCTTTTTTTGTGGTGCGCCCGGATGAAAAATCCAGTTAAATTCCACATATTTAGAATAATTGTAGTTCCAGCCCAACGAACCACCCAAGTTCACTTTACTCCGATCTGAAATTTCCCAGGAATTATTCATTGCAACACTCACAAAACGTGTTGTTACCCAAGGCCAACTATAGGCAAACATAGTCTGTTTGGATCGATCCTGTGGGTACATCCGCATTTCCGCTATCGAAAGATTATCATAAGCATTTAACTGTACTTCTGAAGAATATCGGTCCTTCTTTAAATTTATTTTTGAAACCAATCCATAGGTTGTACTCCATCCGGGCATATCCATATGTACCAAATTCTCCGGCCGTGTCGTATCATCCATATAGTGCTCCACGGCATTGAAATAAACTTTGGTATCCCACACTTTTACCAACCCTTCCTCAAACAATTGTTTATAGGATGCTGATGTAATAATCGCCCGTGATAACCATAGGTCCATCGGTAAAGCTGGGAAGCCAACATCTTTTGCTCGATCAAATATCGCATCTACCCTGACAGCAGAAAGCGCACTTGTCTTATAGGCTAAGCCCAATGATGCATTCAGTTTATTATATTGTGAGTGCAGCACTTCCTTGTTGTTTCCATCATAATAATTACCCGCTTTACGAAGGGCAATGCTACCATCAGCAACGAAATTGTCTGTTGAATAGAATAGATTCCCAAGGTTAAAAGCTTGTTTATTGTTAAATTCAAAACCTGTCTGATACGCACCACCTATTTTTTGTTGCAGACCAAAAGGAGTACTTCTCCTTTTGAGATCAATACTTCCTGCCACTGTCGCACCATGCATATTCCCTTCTTGCCCAGACTTAATATCAATGGAAGAAAGGTTATTGCTTTCCACGTAGGAAGTTATGGGGTCCATCTTATCTGTACAGGCACCAAAAACATGCATACCATCAATTGTGATTGTGGAACGTTCCGTACTCATGTTATTCAGTAAGGGTTCCCATGCATACGCACCACGTTTGATAAAGCTGATATTGTCTGATGAAGCCAAAAATTCATCGACGGAGACGGCCATTTTCATGTCACTTTCAATCTTTCGCTTGATCGTAGCTTCAACATTGACTTCCCCCAAACGTCTCGTTGTATCTCTTTTTACTGGGATGCTTTGCCCATGTACTTTCAATCCAAGAGAAAGAATAAAAAGAATAATACTTAATTTCCTCATAACTCTTAGAATAAAATATCGAGGTACAACTCACTTTTACGTCCTTCCACTCCCGGTGTAAAATCTTTCGGCACCTCGGTACCACGGATTACTTTTCCATCTGGATTCAACAAGATGAAATTTAACGTCCAGTTCCCGGTCATGGTATAATTAACGACACCATGATATAAACCATCCGTGTCCTGTATCAAATCTTTATTGTTAGGAGAGGAGTGATTGCCCATAGACGGTTCAGGCATACGTGGGTCTAACTTCAGCGCATAACGCTCAACTTGCGAATAGGAAAATTGCAGTTGATCAGCGAAGCCTTTCGGTGAAGAGTCAAGCTGCCTATTCAATTTATAGATGCCAGCGACCAATTTATTCTCAGCGACATTAGGTTTCTTTGGAGAAATTAATGCAATGACATACTGCTCATCATCTTTCCCTGTGAACATCGTCATATTCAGATTTTTATTGGTTTGTTGCCGGACCAATACTTCTTTTATCACGGAGAAATTTTGACCGCCAACTGTAAAATTGACATTGATTTCCCAACCGCCTTCCGAGCCACTTTCGCTGGTAAAAACGGTATAACCCGAGAAATACTTATCGTCCGATTTATAACTGAAATTATACTGGTTTGGACATGATCTTTTCTCTCCTGTAACAGTGGTCTGGATTGGCAAAAATGTAACACCAGACACTTCCACAGGAGTATTCGTTTGCGTGTTCTTGATTCGCACGCGGATATCATTATAACCGCGATACAATACACCATTCAACGCCTCGATGCTAATCGTATAACCGGCGTTTACAACATTTGTAACCTCTTTAAATTCAACACCCTCCTCGACCACACTCCCTCTTTCGGCTTCATAATTTGTTTTTCCCTTTGTACATGACCCGAGAAATACGCATGTTATAGCAACATAAAAAACTATTGTTTTTATCAATACACTTACCTTCATAAAAATACCATCTTAGCTTAGTTTACAGGAGACTAATCTTAGTGCAGGATAAAGTATAGTTAGAAGACAACAAAAATGACGACAGAAAGGTATGCCCAACAAAAAGGGGATAACAATACATATGCTGTCCATAGAATCTTCTAAATTAACTGGAACCTGACATCCAAAAAGCCGATAACCTGTTCAAATAAAGTTTTCATCCGTTTAAATTTTTTATTCAGTTGTGATGAAGCGATCAGATTTATTCATCGAGCGTATGCTTTAAGCGGCATTCATGAGCTCGCTTTGCTCGATTATTCGTTCCCTTATAAGATTGAATAAATCATGATGGTTTCATCGGAATAAACTATTCCTTAAACACGATGAAGCGAACATGAGGAATTATTTGTCGCTCTAAGTGAACAACAAAAAACTCATGATGAATTCTAAAAATGGATTTAAACTAACGGGGGGTGGAAAATGGTAAAAATAGGTCTGTAAGAATAATTTTCGTTGTATTCAGGAAACGAGCGCTCCGCTACATCTTCTTGAAATAAAGAAGAGACCTTAAAGTCAAAATTTTGGGAATTATTGATAAAAACGACGTCGATAATACGTGATTCAAGGTTCTTTTGTTCCTTTTCTTCGTGTTCACGCATTTTCTTCATTAGGATACATTGTCCTCTACACGAAAGGGCGTTCTCATTGAAACGGTTGATACATTCATAGCGTGCAATGTAATCTCGATTCAGTTCAAAAATGGACCACAGCCATACTGTTGAGAAGCTCTGGAGGAGCATCAAAGGCAATAAAATCCATATGAACTGTCTAGCTTTCATCTTGTGAGTTCGGCAAATATATAAATGAATCCTTGATTAAACAAATTCAATAGGAACAATAAAGTCCCCAGATAAGGTTTTACCTGGGGACTGAAAAATCAAAAAACAGCTTATTTTGGTACAACTGTAAGCACAGCTTTTTTATTACCGGCTGTTAAATCTAATGTGAATGTATATGTTTTGCCAGTTTCTAACATTTTACCGGTTTTGACACCCAAATTTCCGGAATCACGTCCATTTTTACCATCACCAACAAAAACTAGATCACTTGAGGTTGTAACATCCGTACCACCAAATTCTCCGCCCCAGCCCTTCTGATGGAAAAACTTAAAGTTGATATTATCGGTATTGATAGACTCGCCTGCTCTCAATGTAATTTGGTACTTTTTATTACCCAATGGAGCTAAACAGAGTGCTTTATCTGTATTCCAACCTACCTGATTACTGGATACTTTTGGTTTCCCAACGCCTTCTCCAATTATCCATACGGCACCGGTACCATCTTCCTGCAATTTAGCAAGATCATTTCCGGCCATGGCCTCAACGACGAAGTATTTTAGCGTGAAGTCTGCAGTAACACGGTATTTCCCTGTTATTCCTTTAAACGATATGGCCCCATCAACTGATTGGCTGAAGAAATCCGGATCAATCCACCAATCTTTCAAATCTTCGATACCATCTATCGTGACCGAATTACCTTTGGTCATATTCAGCTCCGCTCTAAAATGTGTATCATCAAGACGACTAAAAACCGTACCATCGATCGCGTAGGCGATAATAAAAGGTGATGCCTGATAAGTTAACGTATTCAATGCGATACTATACACACCAGAGGTCGAATTTGAGAAAGGAATATCCAATGTGGATCCGAGCGTAATGGCATTATTGACCCATCCAAAATTCATGCTATTTCCCTGCTCACCAACCTTTGGCGCCTGAATATATCCTTTTACAGAAAACGGAAAATTCTCTTTGGCCGCATATTGATTCCGCCCGGTTCTCTCCATCCGATAGGACTTTGATTCAGTAACCAAAGTGAGATAAGGAAAGTCCGGACGGCTTAAGTCTATATCAAAAGACTGTTCGGTCTTCTTCTGACTAATATTCTGCAAGACAAACTTAATGGTTGCTTTGCCATCTGGAATGTCTTTCAAAAAAGGGACATAAATTTTTCCGCTATAGTCGCCATTCTCTTTTGTACGAATCGTCGTTTCGGTGACCTTATCGTCTGTAAAATATAATTGAGCTTTCAGCGTAGATAAAGCAACTTCGCTATCCGATACACGAACATTAAACACTAAACTATCACCAAAATGAGCAGCAGAAATAGCTGATTTCAATTCTATTTTGGGATCACCAATTTGATAGACATATTTTTCATCCTTTTTACAAGAACTTACCACAGCTATTGTTCCCAATAGTATATTGATGAGATATCTTTTCATAATCCCAATATTTAGTTTTTCCAACGATAAGAGACAACTGAATTTGCAGGAACCTCATAGCTAAAATGATTTTTACCATCTGCCAACGTGATTTTACGGTTGTCATTCGATTCATTTAATAACACCATAGCGTAGGTACCATCTGTATTTTGAAAGGCACTATAAACCAGCCCCTCTGCTGTATATCCTGTAGCACCAATTCGTGTCGCTCCAGACTTAACCACAGATGAAAGATGTCCTACAATATAATAATGCGAGTTGCGCGTGATGCTCTTATAATTTGATTTGCTAATATCGACAGCACCATAACAGGTTTGACAACCACCTTCGCGATTCGGTCCCTTATCAGTATCCAACATCAAATTCCAAACAATAACACCCTTGCTCCAGTTATTGACCGTTCCCAAAGCCACTTCACGCATATCTTCCATCAAACGCTTGTCGAGATTACGCCCGTCGTTCCATTCTCCTATAGATGTCTCTGTAAAGACCAGCTCCTTATCCGGGCGTTGATTATGAATATCAATTAGCTCCGCTTTATCTCCTCCATAGTTGTGATAAGCTGCGCCAGCAATAAAGGAAGCCGCCCCTGCATCATTATAGATTTTAATAGGATAATCTTCCTGATCAGCCATATTATCGTAATTATAGTTATGGTCAAACGCGTAGATCTTCGTAGCAATACTTGCAGCCTTGAGCTGTGGGCCTAGAGATTGTTTGATAAATGTTTGTTGCTCCTGCCATGACATGTACATTGAAGCAGAATTTTTTCGATTCAATGGCTCATTTTGAACGGTAATTGAATAAATATTAATACCCTCCTTCTTCATTGCTTGAAGCCATTGTACAAAATACCAACCATAATCCTGATAGTATTTTGGATTTAATTGACCGCTAGTCCAAGAATCGAAAGGTTTTAAATCTGTCAGATTATTGACCTTCATCCATTTTGGCGGAGTCCATGGCGATCCCATAATTTTGACGTTTGGATTGATGGCCAGTATTTCTTTCAACACAGGAATGACATATTGCGTTTCTTCTGACTGCAACCCAAAATTTTCCTTTCCTTCTTTGTCCCAACAAGTATACTCGCTCAATGAAAAATCAGAACATCCGATAGCAATACGAATATAGCTCATGCCCATACCATCTTTATCGGAGAAAGTCTCCGTAAGAAATTTCGTCCGATCCTCCTTACTCATTTTCATCAGATTATAACAGGTAGAACCGGTAATAGCTGCACCAAATCCGTCCATTGTCTGAAACTTCTGAGCAGGATTTACGGTAATTGTGTTGGGCGACATATTAAACTTTGTACTAAAATCGACATATTTTTTTGTCAGATCATAGGCACGGTTTGTATTAGTCATCACAATAGTGACATCGCCAGATTTTTTGATATCATCGCCCTGTGAGGGTGTGAAGCTATCACGGTTACAAGATGTTGCCGTGATCAAACAGGACAACAAGAATGTATATATCATAGTGTTATTATTACGTTTCATAAACAATTAAAATAATTAGTATCCTGGATTCTGAACTAAGTTAGGATTCTGGTCAATTTTAGGCTGTGGAATCGGCAGACGGTAGGAATTCTTTGTGAACGGATATACCTGCGCCTTTCTTCCTGAGTCTTTCGCATACACGGCATTCATGACAGTTTCCACCTTATCTAAACGAACTAGATCAAACCAACGCTGCCCCTCGAAGGCTAATTCCAGGCGGCGTTCTTTCAGATATGCTTCCAATAATGCATCTTTATTCGACCGAATTCCTGCAGGTAATTTGGGTAATTTTACACGTGTACGGATCTTATCAATAATGTCAGCTGCACCGGAAAGATCAGTTCCCTGCAGAATCAACGCTTCGGCTTTCAATAATAGAATATCGGCGTAGCGGAGCTTGACAATGCTACTCATGCCCGAACGCAATTTAAACATAAAAGGATAATGGCTCGATGGGTAATAGTTGCTCCAGGTTGTTGTATAGTACACAATCGCTTGCTCCATCCGAATTTGGTCTGCCTCATTTGTATATGCTTGTATCAAATCACGCGATGGTGTGACCCATTTGGCCCATGTAAATGCATTGTCGTAATTGGACAGGTCTCGACCGAACATCCAGGTCGCCCAGTTTCCTGAGCCAGGCATAAATTGCGCTTCTAAAATTGATTCTTTTGTATTTCGTTGTGCTAAATCGGTCTTGGCCGCGTTCACTGCATATAAATCTCCATAATTAGGATTCAAATCAAATCCATCTCCAGTCAATGCATCTGCATACTGAATCACTTTATTATAATCTCTAAGCGGTTTCTCAGCATATAGCTTTGCCAACATAGCTCGGGCTACAGACTTTGTAAACAAAGTTTTATTCGCATTGCTGTTGACCGGGGCATCAACCAGGGCCTCCAAAAGATCCTTCTCAATCTGTTTATGCGCTTCCTCTTCAGTCGCTTGCTTGGGGAAGTACTCCGGATATACCGCTTCGATATTTTCCGCGGTAATATCTTTTCCTTGTGTTGTAATTACTGGAATGGATCCAAATATGCGCACCATATCAAACATCGCAAGCGCCCGAAAGATTTTACCCTGCGCCTTGTAGACTTTGATGTCAGCCTCACTAATGGATTTATCCGCAACACTATCGACATTGATTATTAAACGGTTGGCCCGCGCAATATCTTCCAGATAACGTGCCCAATCCCGATCAACAACGGAATTGGATCCCTCTATAGAATTATTCTCAAATGGTACAACTTCGGCACCTGTTGTTCCTGCGTACGCATTGTCAGCATGAGAATCGCCGATCAGCAATAGATCCAGGTACCAATGCTCTTGCCGATCTCGCATCTGTTGGTAAATTCCCGAAAGAAAATTATCAACCTCGCTTTTGTTTTTAAAGACGATCTGTGTTCCATTTTCAGTTTTACCTTGACTTACATCTGTATAGCTGTCCAGAGGATCACGATTTAGCGAGCAAGATGCCAGCAATAAGCCTGTTATGAGCAAAGGTAAAACGTATTTAATATTTATTTTTTTCATCACAATTCAATTAAAATTCTACATTTACACCAAGTACAAAGGATCTATTTTGTGGATATGTCCCCCAATCGAGGCCTTGTACTCTTCCCGAATTTCCCCACTGGTTTACCTCTGGATCCATGCCTGAATATTTAGTCAGCGTAAATAGGTTGCTTGCCGAAAAATAAGGCTGAATCTTTTGAATTCCAATCTTTTTCAAACGTTCAGGTGCGATAGAATAACCCAATGAAATATTTTTCACGCGCAAATAACTTCCATCTTCCACAAAATAAGATGAGTTTTTGATATCAAAACCTGCTTTGGGCACATGTGTAATCTGTCCGGGAACACGCCAGCGATCGAGTACAACTGTCGTTTGGTTACAACCATCATACATTCCCTCTGTTTCCATTCTGCTCGCATTGAAAATATCATTACCGTAAGTGCCCTGAAGAAATATACTTAAATCAAAATTTTTCCAAGAAAAACTATTTGTCAATCCGTACACAAATTTTGGATTGGGATCCCCGATATAAGTGAGATCGGAAGGAGATGTTTTGCCATCACCATTGAGATCTCTATACATCAATTCACCTGTCTCCGGATTTACACCATCAGAAATATATCCATAAAATCCACCTAAAGGCCTTCCAGGTTCATTCCTAACGACCGTTGCATTGACTAGATTATTTGTAACCGCATCATTGTAGATTTTTGTAAAAACGAGCTTATCCAGACGGTTCTTATTAAACGAAATATTGAAATCCGTATTCCATGTAAAATCGCCTGTGAGATTCTTGGAGTTGATCCCAATCTCAAATCCTTTATTGGTCATTTCGCCCTCATTCCGTTTAATTGTGCTCGCCGAGGAAGACCCTGTAGGCAAGCTCACTTCCATCAACATATCTGTTGTTTTTTTATGGTAGTAATCTAAGGTCAGGTTCAATCGATTATTTAATGTAGAAAAATCTATCCCCACGTTCGCTTGGGTCGTTGTTTCCCATTTTAAATCTGTCGCTCGTAAGGTAGTCGAATTCCCAATATTTGGCGGAGAATATTGATATTTGTCTTCAAACCAAGGTAAACGCTGAATCACATTGAATGAAAGATAAGAGTAGTCCCCCAATCCAGATTGATTCCCGGTCTGACCCCATCCCCCGCGTATTTTAAAGTCATTGATCCAATCCACGTCCTTCATAAAATCCTCCGCAGATAAACGCCATGCTGCCGATACCGAAGGGAAATATCCCCACCGACCAGAAGGACTTAATTTTGATGATCCATCCGCGCGCATATTTGCTGTTACAAGATATTTTCCATCGTAATTGTACATTGCACGGGCAAAATAGGATAGGATGGCCCAATTGGATGCCCCGGACCCAGTTCCATTCCATGAAATCTTGTTTGCCGCATTGAGCGTCTGTATGATACCATTAGCATAATTGGAACCATAAATATAACTATTGGAATATTTGGAATCTGTCCAGGATGACCCTGCCATTGCCTCCAAGCTATGTTTTCCAAAGCTTCTGCTGTAAGTCAGCACATTGTCCCAAGTCAATACCGTGTTTGTGTTGCGAGCATCAGATGCCTCTCCAAACTGATTTCTACCCTGTTGTGTAATCCAGGGATCTAAAAACGTTGTCAGTACACCCGATCGTCTGTCCATTGAAAAAGAGGACTTCCAGGTTAAATTGGGTAAAAAAGATATCAATACACTTCCTGTTGCCAATAATCTATTCTCCCGATTATTGTTATTCTTGGTTCGTTCGAGATTTTCTAAAGGGCTGTTTATATTTAGCCCATTGAAATTAGTATTGTACCGATCAGGAAACAGAGTATCCCATATTGGTGCATAAGTTGGCGTATTAATGATAGAGGTAACCACTCCGCCACGATTAGATCCGTTGCCCGAGATAATCCCGTTGGTATTGTAATCCGCATAAGATAAATTGGCATTAACCTTCATCCATCTTTTTACTTGATTATCTATATTCGCTTTGAAGTTATAACGTCTAAAGAATGAACCTTGCAGCGTGCCTTTCTCTGTCAGATAGCCCCCACCCAAATAATAACGTAATTTCTCGTTACCATCGGAGATTGATAACTGATAATTCTGTTGAACTCCAGTTTTATAGGTTTCCTTAAACCAGTCTGTTTGATCAGTAAGCCCTTCAGGCAGCTTAACATAACCTGTCTCATCCATCAACTCCTTGTATTGTGCGGTATTCAGGACTTTTACGGTATTATTAACCACATTTGCTGTAGCTTGTGCTCCTAAGGTAATTTTAGCTTCCCCAGCTTTTCCGGATTTTGTCGTTACAAGAATAACACCATTTGCTCCACGCGAACCATAAATAGCTGCAGAAGAAGCATCCTTTAAAATCTGAATGTCCGTGATATCACTTGGTGATAAAAATTTGATGTCCTCAACAGGTAATCCATCGACAACATAAAGTGGGTCATTTGAACCATTAAATGAGGTTGTACCCCGGACTTTAATTGACATCTCACCACCGGGTGCTCCATTGGGTTGGATCACAGATACACCTGCAGCCTTCCCTTGTATGGCCTGCCCCAAACTTACGACCGGTCTCTTTTCCAAATCTTTGGTCGATACCGAAGAAATTGCGGTGGTTACATCTTTCCGTTTTACGGCACCATAACCGATCACAATAACGTCTTCAAGTACATTGGTCGATGAGTTCAGCTGAACAGTCATTGTACTATTAGCCGGCAATTCTTTATTGTCGTAGCCAACAAAACTAAATTGAAGAATACTACCGTGAACAGCTGAAATTTGAAAACGCCCATCTCCGTTACTGGAGACCGCATTACTGGTACCTTTCTGTGTAATTGTTACGCCAGTGAGCGGTTTCTGATCTTGGGCATCAAGCACTCGTCCACTGACCTGAATACGGTCTTGTGCAAACACCGAATTCAACCAGGTACACAAGAAAATCAGCCCTATTGAAAAGGTTACTTTTCGAGTAAAGTAAATCATATGAAATAAAAAAATTGGTTATTGTTTTGTCTTTGGTTATTCCAAACTAGCGAGGAGTTTCCCCTGCTCCATCGCTCAAAACAAAACTAGCAGGACCGAAACAGGAAAAAAAGCGGCGGTACTTAAAAAGTACCTCTCAAAAAACACAAAACACTACAAGACAGCGCACTACAAAATAAAACACAAGATAAAAAGTACTAAAAAGAGATCGAATACAGGCTTGTATTATTAATTATTTGGTATTTATCAGTGGATATTAAGGTCGATCAATAGTTGCAATTTGACAAACAGATGCCTCAAAGGCATCGCGATGGCCAGCTGCTTTGTTACGTACCTTGGTTCTATAGTTATAAACTGTACGAAGGGAGTATCTAAGAAAACTAGCGATCTTAACCGAGTCATCTATTCCCAGACGAATCAGGGCAAAAATACGCAGTTCTGTATTGAGCAGTTCATTTTTCTTCGGATATATCTTCTCGTCCTCTTGAAGAAGGGCATTAAATTCATCAACAAACGTTGGATAAAGGTTCAAAAAGATCCGATCAAAATTGATATAGAGTTGTTGTATCTCCCTTTCTTCCATCTGTGTCGATCTCAATTGCTCCCGGATTGCTTCCCATTGGTTATTGGATGCCTTTTTCAGCAATGCTTTTCGTATATCCTCCATTTTGTCAATATAACTTGAACACATATCAAAAAATTGCGCAATATACTCCTCTTTAATGTGATTGGATTCTGAGAGTTTTAAATTCGTTTGATTGATTTCAGTATTCAATGACCGCAACTGCTGATTGGTTCCTGACAATTCCGACCTGATCCTTCGCAAATGCTGGACTTGACGATAGATTACAATCAATCCGATAATTACACCGATCAACAAAATACTAACCACAACAACCAAGGCGATCAATTGCTTATTCTGACTATTGATTTTCTGTTGGTACGCAGCATTAATGATTGGGTAGGAAGAGGTGCCTTCAATAATCCGATAACGCACTTTACACAGCATCGCATCATCAATTGTTTTTTCAATATAGCGAAAGGCACGGTCAAAATCCTGTTTATCATAATAAGCTAGCGCTAAATCATGAAATGAAGCATTGTCTCGATTTGCCATCTCAATATCTGCACTCGCTGAAATAGCCAGATAATAAAGTTGGCCGGCCGTATTTTTTTCGTATTTATAGATCAAGCTAATAAAATAGGACAATAAGGCGCGCTGCTCCAAGTCTTTCTGATTTTCCGTCCAAAGCTTGAAAAATTGCTTTTTCGCATCTTCCCGACTGCCATTAAATAAGGTTTTTATCGCAATGGTCGTCCGATATTCCAATGAAGATTTCGGCAAAACCTGTAATAGTGAATCTCGATAGCGTTCACTTGCCTGATAATATTCCTGACGGTCGTTACTTTGTCCATAATGACTATAAAATGAGCTATAGGTATCGTAATATTTGGCTAAAAGTTTGGTAGCAAGGCCTGCGGAACTAATTTGGTTCAACAATTTTGATGCTTCAATATAACGCCCAATCGTCGAATAAACCCAGGCTAAATCTAGTTGAATAACTGTATGAAGTGAATCATTGTTGGCCGGAGCTAATTTTTGGCAAAGCGTGATATAGGTAAGTGCAGCATCGGAATCGAACTTTTTATAGTTTTCAAAAATTTCATAATTCTTCTCAAAAAAACGAATTTGGTCAGCTTCAAGTGCTTTCGCCTCTTGTTTTAGTTTGGCTAATTTGTCTTCCCGATTTTTAACATACATCTTCTGATTTTCCATTAGATATTCTAAACGTTGAAAAATCTTGGTACTATCCGAATAGTCCTGAGCAGTTAGTAAAAAACTTAAATGAAATAGAAAAATGAAAACAAAAATGCGCTGCAACATAATAAAGCCCGGTTCAACATAGTCAAAGCTAAACTACATAAAAATAACAATAAAAAAGAGGACATCTCACGACGGCCTCTTTCTGTGACCCTCTTTTTGGGGTCTAAGAATTAACAAATTAATTCTTTATCGCATGAAAAATAGTTTCCCTAATTAGCTGAACATTGGGTTTATTTCCACCCACCTCCCAAAGCTTTGTAAAGTAAAATCTGGTTCAAGGTATTTTCTTTCTCCAGTTCAACTTTTCCAATCTGGGCTTCCAAGGATTCTTTTTGAGCTGTAACCACATCCAGCGATGTCACACGTCCCGCAATAAAAAGCTCTTGTGCAGCTTCAATAGATAGATCCAATGCCCTTACGTACTCATCCACAAATGTTCTACGCTTACTGATTGCCTCTTGAGTCATAATGACATTAGAGACTTCGTTATAAGCATTCACAACAGATTTCTCATAGTCTAAAAAAGCAATTCCATAATCGGCTTTTGCAACTTCATACTGTGTCTTCAATTGTCTTTGATTTAATATAGGCAGCGTGATACCACCAAATAAATTATAAGCAATAGATTTGTCCAAATTAAACAACTTGTTGAAACTGAAGCTCTGTAAACCGACAAAAGGGCTAATGGCTACCGAAGGTAGAAAGGCCAACCGTGATGCTTCCTGATTGTTTGACGATGCCATCATCTTCAGGTAAGCAGTTTTAATATCTGGACGCTGATTGACCAGATCATCCGGAGTGCCAAAGGTCATTGCATGATATAGATTTGTATTTTCAATATATTCACTGCGCTTAATAGGCTGATAATATCTTCCCAGCAATCCGTTGATATGATGTTCCCACAGTGCAATCTCCTGACTTAATTTCTCCTGAGCAGATTTAGAATTTGCCAATAGTGCTTTAAACTGTTGCACAGACAGTTCCGTGGCATAACCGGCATCTTTTTTTACCTCAACGACTTCAAGTGCATTCGTATGCAGTTCAATATTACGGTTATACACCTTGATCTTTTGATCGAGAGCCATTAACTCATAATAGGCCGTTGCAATATTGGATACCAATTCTGTTTCTAACAGGCGTTTTCCTTCCTGTTCGGCCAAAAAACCAAAATAAGCAGCTTGCTTCTGGCTTTTTAATTTACCCCATAGATCAATTTCCCACGAAGAACGAAGTCCAATAAAATAATCTGGGATAAATGGTTCTGGCAGCTTTTCATCATTTTTCAAATTACTCGAAAAATTTGAATCATAGTTACCGATACCCGATTCCGTGTAGTGCCCATATTTACGTATCCCGCCCTCAACAGCTGCTTCTACAGTAGGGCCTAATGCAGCCTTTCGCTGTTTAAAATAAGCCTGTGCTGATTCAAGCCGTAAGATCGATTGGCGAATATCAATATTATGCTGTAATGCGGAATCAATCAATGCAACTAAAAGTGGATCCTTAAAAATCTCGCGCCAAGACCGATTCCCCACATTTACGCTATCAACAGCAGTCCTTTCTGAAAATGCTGTCGGTACGGCAATTTTATCAGGCTGTGCCGCCTTCTTGGGGACAGAACAGCTACCAAAAAGAATGAGTGCAGCAATCACTAACGATGTCTGTTTTATAACCTGTTTTTTATTCTCCTTTTTTGAGAATAAGATAACCAGCCCCGGGATAACAATAACACCTAATATCGTTCCGATAAGCATACCACCAACTGCAGCAGTACCAATACTCCGGTTCCCCAAAGCACCAGCCCCACTAGCCATCATTAATGGAATCAATCCAGCAATAAATGCAAAAGAAGTCATCAAAATAGGACGTAAACGCGCGACAGCCCCCTCAATTGAGGCAGTCACAATATCCATTCCCTGCTTATATTTCAAATTGGCATATTCCACAATTAGGATCGCATTTTTACCCAAAAGACCGATCAGCATGACCAGTGCGACCTGGGCATAAATATTGTTTTCCAAGCCAAATATTTTCAGGAAAATAAAGGCTCCAAAAATTCCGGCAGGTAAACAGAGGAGAACTGGTAATGGTAATAAAAAGCTTTCGTACTGAGCACACAACAACAGATAAACAAAGAGTAAACAGAGCGCAAAAATATACAGGGCCTGATTTCCTGAAATCTTCTGTTCACGGGTCATCCCCGACCATTCGATACTGTAACCTTGCGGTAAAGATGATGCAATCTTTTCAACTTCCTCGATCGCCTGTCCTGAACTAAACCCAGGAGAAGACTGACCTGTCACCATCGCTGAGCTAAACATATTATAACGCGTAATCTGCTCTGGACCGTAAATACGCTCCATGGAAATAAAAGCATTATAAGGTACCATCTCTCCGGTTTCATTCTTTACATATAGACGGAGTACATCCTCAGGCCGCTGGCGATACTCAGGTCCTGCCTGTACCATCACCTTATACATTTGCCCGTAACGGATGAAATTTGTTGCATAGAGACTCCCCATCAAGGTTTGTAGGGTATTCATTGCATTTTCTACCGATATCCCTTTCTTTGCAGCCATATCATAGTCTACTTTCAGCATATACTGCGGAAAGTTAACATCAAAACTGGAACTGATATCCTGAATGACTTCACTTTTCTCCATATCCTCCATAAATTTCTGCAATACCTCCGCCGTCTTATTGAGATCTTCATTCCCGCTACGGTCCAACAACCGTAATTCAAAACCTGAAGAGTTACCAAATCCCGGAACTGTCGGAGGAGGGAAGAAATCAATTTGCCCATCTACAAAATCCTTTGTTTTCTCCCGCAATTCCTTGATTACATCATCGACCGTTTGATCTCTTTCTTTCCAAGGTTTAAGGTTAATCATCCCCATTCCATACGATGCACCGGAGACCTCAGTAACGATACTATATCCCGATAGGGTTGAAACTGTTTCGACAATATCCAACTTACGTGCAACGGAATCAATCTTATCCAATACGCGCTCTGTACGATCTACTGTTGCCCCCGGAGGTGTAGTTACCGAGACATAGATCATACCTTGATCTTCTGTTGGAATAAAACCCGATGGCAATATCGCACTGCTTCCCCAAGTAGCAACAAAGAATCCACCCAACAATAGTAGTGTGAGTCCGCGTCTAGCACTTGTTTTCATCAATATTCCTTTATAACCGAAAGCGGTTCGGTCATAAATAGCATTGAATTGTTTGAAAAAACGGTCCAACCAATTATTGGATGGTTTGCGATCATGTGGTGATTTTAAGAAAAGCGCACATAACGCAGGTGTCAACGTTAGGGCATTTATACCTGAAATCACGATAGCCGCGGCCAAAGTCAGCGAAAATTGCCTATAAAATATACCTACTGGGCCTGAAAGAAAGGCAACAGGAACGAAAACTGCCGACATCACCAATGTGATCGCGACTACAGCTCCCCCAACTTCTTTCATTGCTTCTAAGGTCGCTTCCATGGGTTGTAGATGTTCTTCCTCCATCTTAGCGTAAACCGCTTCCACGACCACAATCCCGTTGTCGACCACAATTCCGATCGCCAATACCAATGCAAATAGTGTTAGTAGATTGATTGAGAAGCCTAACATCTGCATGAAAAACAAAGCTCCAATCAGACAGACCGGTACCGCCAGAATTGGGATAACTGTCGCTCTAAAATCCTGTAAAAATATAAACACGACAATAAACACCAGTAGAAATGCTTCCAGTAGGGTCTTTATAACCGATGAAATAGATGCATCCAAGAAACGTGACACATCATAGCCCATGGTATAGGTCATACCCGCTGGAAATGAAGTCTGCTTCAGTTCTGCCATACGATCTTTTACCCGTTGAATAACCTCCTGCGCGTTTGATCCTGGTAGCTGTTTTAACATGATGGACGCAGATGGGCGTCCATCTGTTTTGGAGACCATTTCATAATCCAGGGAGCCGAACTCAACGTCAGCTACATCCTTGATACGAATAATCGAACCATTGGAATTTGCACGAATAGGCACATTGGCATATTCATCAATCTCCGTAAATTTTCCTGGATAACGCAAGACATACTGTTGCATATTGCGCATTTTGTCTGAGCTAATCCCAGTTTGCCCAGGTGCAGCCTCAATATTCTGTTTGCGCAAAGCCGCTACCACATCTTCGGCAGAGATATTATATGCCGCCATACGATCGGGTTTTACCCATACACGCATCGCATAATCCCGCATACCCATAATCTGGGCTAGCCCGACACCTTCAATACGTTTCAGCTCCTTCAGGATATTGATATCGGCGAAATTATAGATGAAACGTTCATCTGCAGTTTCATCGTCAGTAAAGACATTCAGGTACATCAACATTGAGTTGACTTCTTTCTCTGTCGTTACCCCAGCTTTAATAACTTCCTCAGGCAATTCATCCAGTACAGTCGTTACCCTGTTCTGAACATTGACCGCAGCAATATCCGGGTCCGTTCCTACTTCAAAGAAAATCTGTATCACCGTACTTCCATTATTAGTTGATACGGAGTTCATATAGGTCATCCCTGCAACACCATTGATCGCTTTCTCCAATGGAATAGCGACGGCATTGGTACTTACTTCGGCATTCGCACCAGTATAATTGGCGTTCACAACCACCGATGGCGGCACAATATCTGGAAATTGCGTAATCGGCAACGTAAATAATGCCAGTAAGCCCAAGAGTGTAATAAAAACCGATATTACAAGCGATAATATGGGCCTTTTTATAAATGTTTCAAACATAATTTATCCTCCGCTACAGCCTCCTCAATTTTGGATTAATTTTCATTCCATTACGCAAATTTTGCACACCTTCATAAACCACTTTAACATTTGGATCGAGCCCACCTTCAACAATGTAATAATGGCCTACACGAGGCCCCGCAATAAAAGGTGTCATCTTGACTGTACTATCAGCCTGCATGGTATAAACATAAGTTTTGTCCTGTATCTCAAATACTGATTTCTGATGTACAAATGCATGTTCTCCAGTTTCCATCGGGACAGCAATCTTACCAGTAGCACCGTGTTTCAGGATATGTTCCTTATTTGGAAATTGTACACGAAGTGCGATAGACCCCGTATTTGCCTCAAATTCACTTTCGACAATATGTGCTACCCCTTCATGTGGGTATAAGACCCCATTCGCCAAAATTAATTTCACCGTTTTACGGGTTTCCTTCCCATTCATTTTATCTTGCATCATCGTCAGGTATTCCCGTTCTGAAATATCAAAATAAACATTGACCTGGCTTAGATCAGAAATCGTGGTGATGAGGCTTCCCTCTGTCAGTAGCGAACCTTCCTTCAATAAGATCCGATCTATCCGACCATCAAATGGTGCCTGGATCACCGTATAATCCAATCTCGTTTGGGCTTGATTAACTAAAGCACGGGCTTCTTCAATTTTAGAATTAGCGGCCTTCAACTGAATTTTTAATAGATTATATTCCGAAGGACTCACAATATTTTTATCCACCAACTTTTGGGTTCTTTCCATCTCAAGCTTGATTTTTTGAGCTTCAGCAATGGAATTATCATATTGCGCTTTTGCTTTGGCAACCTCCGAGCGATACTCTTCGTTATTATATCGGAATAAAATCTGGCCTTTCTTTACCCAAGCACCCTCGTCCACATATATTTTATCTAGAAATCCATTTAATTTGGATCGAATCTCAACATTTTTCAAGGCCTGAATATCTGCAATATACTCCTGATAGACAGTCGTATCCATTACAACAAGCGGTGTAATTGGTATATTCTTAATTTCTTCTTTTTGCTCGGCATTAGCATTGGAGGAGCTGCAAGAAGCCAGCATCCCTACCGTACCCAATAATAGGCACAGTGCAAATAATTTCTTCATAAAAACGATAAAAAATAAAATGTAAAACTAGATGGGAGCTACAATAATATTGTGTAGGAAGACACCAGAGCTACTGCCCCTGGACACCAGAAAAATAAAAAACACTATTATTTTATAGACTCCAATAGAAAAGTATAGGAGAATCCTTAGAAAGGCCGGAATCTATATAAAAATTGATAATATCCTGGTCGACAAATAGTTTTTGACCGATAAAATGGATGTATTTTATCCTTAGAAAAGCATAATGCAGTAAATACAATCCCAAAAACAAATATGAAAATGGATAGTACCTGACTATTGACAGAAAATATACGATAGTCGTCCTGCAGTAGGACTTTCTCTTCTTGTGAAGAATGAATAGGTTCTAGATCCAATACATCATCCAAAAAATACTCCACCATCGTTTCTCCCGCATGCAGCACTTGCCCCGTCGTCGATGAGAATGACTCATACGTCAAGAGATTGAGATACGCAAAGAGTGTTAAAAGATGAAATAATTTACCTAACATATCGAATTTTCGAACCACAAAGGTATGACTTTAAATAGCCAAGATTATTTTATTCGTGTAAAAAAACCATGACAGCAAATAGATTGGTCATCATGGTTTTTTTGTCTCACTTTTTTAAGTGAATTGTACCTGTGATTTTTTTATACTATTTTATTTATTTCCTGATCTTTCGTACTAAAACTTTTCGTTACTGAAAGAATATGGAGCATCGTCCTTCTTGATTCCTCTATTTTTATTCGGTTCTGTACTCATTTTAAATTCCAGATCTGCTCCTTTTAGGAGATCCGAATAGCGAATATAGTTTTTCTCATAAGCTTTTCCATTCCAGGAGAGCTGGTTCACATAAACCTGATCGACCCGCTCTTGCTTCGCATGAATATGGACTTTTTTCCCATTTTCGAGTTTTAAGGTCACGCTATCAAACTGAGGTGAACCAATAACATATTCTCCAGATCCGGGTGAAACAGGATAAAATCCCAATGATGAAAAAACATACCAAGCAGAAGTCTGTCCATTATCCTCATCACCACAGTAGCCATCTGGTGTCGGAAGGTACAGTTTATCCATGATCTTACGGACCCAATATTGTGCCTTCCATGGTTCTGCGGCATAGTTATAGAGGTAAGGCATATGTTGGATCGGTTGATTACCATGCGCATATTGCCCCATATTCATGACCTGCATTTCACGCATCTCGTGGATCATGCTACGACTTTTCATACCTTCATAACTTGGGATAACAAAGACAGTATCCAACATGGAAACGAAAGATTTATTTCCGCCCATCAAATCGATTAGTCCCTGTGGATCATGGAATACACAAAAACTCCAATGCCATGCATTACCTTCAGTATATTCACGGGACCAAGCACTTGGATCAAAATTTGCAACAAAAGAACCATCAGCTTTTTTACCACGCATCAACTTTGTCGTTGGGTCAAAAAGATTTTTGTAATTCATCGCCCGTTGTGCATAAATAGCTGTTTCAGATTTTGGTTTACCTAAGGTCTTTCCAAATTCATAAATACACCAATCGTTATAGGCATATTCCAAGGAGCGGGCTACGTTCTGGTCAACCTTTACATCTGCTGGAATATAACCTAGTTTATTATAGTACTCATGGCCAAAACGCCCAGTAGAAGAATGTTTTGGATACGCATTATGTGCACCATGTTTCAGGGCCTCCCAAAGAATTTCTTTATCATAACCTGTTCGATTAGTCACCAAAGCATCCGCTACTACCGATGCAGAATTATTACCGATCATAGACGCACGATGCCCCGGTGATGCCCATTCTGGCAAGTATCCACTTTCCTTGTAGGCATTCACTAAGCCCTCCTGCATACGATCATTCATAGATGGATAGAGCAAGTTCAAAAGCGGAAATAAACTTCTGAATGTGTCCCAAAAGCCTGTATCTGTGAACATTTCACCAGGTAGGATCTGGCCGTTATAAGGGCTATAATGAATTCGTCTTCCTGAACCATCAATCTCGGAGAAATCTCGTGGAAATAATGTTGAACGATAGAGACAGGAATAAAACGTACGCAAACGATCCACGTTTTTATCCTCTACCTGAACACGCCCCAATACCTCGTTCCATTGTTGTTTGCCTTCATCTGCAACCTGCTCAAATGTTTTAGACTTCACTTCATTGAGATTAAGCTCCGCCTGTTCAAAACTAATAAAGGAAGAAGCAACCTTTGCCATTACTTTCTCTCCTCTTTTTAAAGAAGGGAAGCCAATGATCGCTCCAGCATGATCATCCTGAATTTCCAATTCATTATCCTTGATATTGCCATTCCTTACACCAGCTTTATACGAAAAAGGCCGATCAAAAGTTATGACAAAATAATTCTTAAAATTATCTGGAACACCACCACTATTTTTGGTCGAATAACCTATAATTTTATTTTCTTGAGGAATAACCTTGATATACGATCCCTTATCAAAGGCATCAATAATCACATAAGCCTGTTCTGTTTTGGGAAAAGTAAATTGAAATACCGCAGCCCTTTGGGAAGGTGTAAGCTCAGTAGTGACATCATGATCTGCCAGGTAAACACTATAATAATAGGGTTTCACAACCTCGGCTTTATGCGAGAACCAACTCGCCCGTTTTTCCTGATCAAACTGTGGTTTACCCGTCATCGGCATCAACGAGAATTGTCCATAATCATTATTCCAGGGACTAGGTTGATGCGTTTGCTTAAATCCCTTGATCTTATCCGCAGTATAAGTATATACCCAACCATCGCCCATATTACCTGTCTGCGGTGTCCAGAAGTTCATTCCCCAAGGACGCGCGATGGCAGGATAGGTATTCCCATTAGACAGCTCGTATTTAGATTCTGTACCAATCAAAGGGTTTACATAGTCTACCGGAGAAGATTGTTGCGCTAAACTTACATGAGACGCAAAAAGAAAAAGGACACCGCCTGTTATTTTTTTAATGTTAAACATAATTCTTGTTTTGGTTGAAGCCGTCCTAAAATTCATCAAAAAGCTAAAACGTATTAGTAAATATAATATAAGAAATTTAAATATAGAGGATAACAAGCCTATTTTCACAAGATGGTTACAAAAAATCCCCTATTCAAGTGGTTGCCTGAATAGGGGATTGTATCTTTTAAAACATGATCAAATGAGATTTTACCCGTTCTATCTGATATCGTTTGGCTTCTGTTTGAATTTTATCATTCGTATAGTCAAATATTTTATTTACTCGGTTTACTACTCATGTTATAGATCAGTTCACCACCATTCGTTAGGCTACTATACGATAGTTTCAAATTATCCAAGAGTTTACCATTCAAAGTCACCGATTTAACATATACATTCTTCTCCGATTGGTTACGCACAGTAATCGCAATACTCTTTCCGTTTTCTAGATTGATCTTTGCAGATTTCACCAATGGGCTTCCAATCCAATAGGCATCTTCACCCGGTGCTACAGGATAAAATCCAAGCGCTGTAAACAGATACCAGGCGGACATCTGTCCACAGTCATCATTTCCACCCAACCCAGCATGTCCATTATGATATTGATTTCGAATAATCTGACGTAAACGTGCCTGCGCCTTCCAAGGGCTCTGGGTCATGTTATACAAATAGGCAACATGATGCGAAGGTTCGTTTCCATGTACATAATTCCCAATAATTCCATCCCGGGTGATATCCTCGGTATGCTCAAAATATTTATCGGGTAGTTCCATAGTAAATAAAGAATCCAGATAGGTCTCCAGTTTCTTTTGACCACCCATCAGCCCCATCATCTCCTGAGGTTGGTGTGGGACATACAAACTATAATTCCAGGAATTCCCCTCGATAAAGCCCTGGCCATGGGTATCTAATACATCAAATTTTTCCTTAAACTTCCCTTGAGAATTCTTTGGTCGCATAAATCCAATCGCCGGATCATATAGCGATTTCCAACTCTCAGCACGTTTCGAAAAAGTACGGTAAATATCTTCTTTACCCAGCTTCTTTGCCAATTGAGCAATACACCAATCATCGTAAGCATATTCCAGTGTATTGGAAACCGAAGTACCAGACACATCATCCGGAACATACCCTTTATCTATATAGGCTCCTATTCCCTCATAATTACGTGTATTTGCAGTTTGTACACAAGCTCGTAATGCTGCTTCGGGATCACCTTTATACACGCCTTTCAATATGGCATCAACAATGACTGATACGGAGTGATAACCACTCATACACCAATTGTCGTTGGCATAATGTGACCAAATCGGCAACATTTTCAATACGCTCTGATCGTAATGCGCCATCATCGACGCTACGATATCTGCATTGCGCGAAGGGTTAATCAGATTCAGAAGCGGATGGAATGCCCTAAACGTATCCCAAAGTGAAAACGAGGTATAATTCGTAAAACCCTTCGCCTGATGAATCTCCTGATCCAATCCTTTATATTCACCATTTTGATCCATATAAATGGTTGGCATCAGACTGGCATGATACATGGCAGTATAGAAATTGACTAGATCCTCCTTGTTCAACATATCCACTTCAATTTTCTGAAGTTCCTTTTCCCATGCCGTTTGTCCTGCATGCACATACCCATCAAAATTCCAGTTCGGAGCTTCAACTTCCATGTTGTTGAGCGCATTCTTCATACTTACTGGGCTCAGCGCAACTTTCATCAGGATAGATTCGTTGGCTTTCGTGTCGAAATCCAAATGTAGCTTGATGTTGTGAGCGGCTAGATCGGGGAAATTATGCTGTTGATCAAACTTACGCCAAAAACCGTTATACACTGATTTCCCATCTTCATATTTAGCGCCATAGTTTTTGAAAGGTTTGGACGTTTTTATCGCAAAATACACGGTACGTGTCCGGGACCATCCATTCGTCTGGCGATACCCTACCAAGGTCGAGTCATTCAATACCTTGACAACTGTCCAAACATTTTTACCATCATAATTATAAATTCCAGCAGTTAAATCCACCACAAGATGTGAAGCATCTGATTTCGGAAAGGTATAACGATGGATCCCTACGCGTGTTGTTGTTGTTAATTCTGCTTTAATCTGATGTTTATCAAGCAAAACACTGTAGTAGTTGGGCTCGGCACGTTCATTTGCATGCGAATAAGGAGATCTATACCCCTCCTGAGATTTATCTGCAGTTCCTGGATTGAGCTGCACCTTCCCCTGGGTTGGCATGACTAATATATCTCCAAGATCAGAGTGGCCAGTACCACTAAAGTGTGTATGGCTAAAGCCAACAATCGTTGGGTCACCATATTGGTAGCCAGCACAGTATTTATACACATCACCATTGTACTGTCCATTTACAGCATAGGATAAAGTATCCGTATCTGGACTTAGCTGCACCGCACCGAAAGGGACGGTCGCCCCAGGGAAAGTATGTCCCATTCGAGCGGTTCCGATCAGTGGTTTAACATACTGAATCAATTTGGTTTCCTGCGCTCTTAATAAATAAGGGGCACATAGCAAACCGAAACAAACTAAACTTCTTATGTTCATTGCTTAAGGATTAGATCTTTGGATTTTGACTATAAGCACTCCACAACTCGTCAATCGTCTTTCCGGTCTGCGCTTTCCAGAAATCATCTGTATACGTTTTACTCCGCATTGCTCCATCCAATTTTTTAACAAAATCCTTTTTCACATTTTTGTTAATCCAATAGAGGAATCGTGCCGTGGTACGGTAAGAATCCGTATACTTTTGTTTCGCTGTATACTCAGGTAATTTCCAATTTGCTCCAGCATTATCTATTCCGTCATCAAAACGGACAAAATCCGCTACCCCTTCGGTTACCCACCAAGGTCCGGCCCCATCAGGATAAGCCTGAACAATGTGCATTACTTCATGGGTAACAACATCGATATCACCTGGATTTTTGGCAAACCACTCTGGGCTATATCGTACAATACCTCCAGCTGTTGCGGCCACACCCTTATAATCTGGATCAATAACAAAAGACACTTTTTTGATAGTCTTGCTATTATATTTTTTTGCCAGTTTGGGATAATTAGTAAAATAAGCCGCCACCAATCTCTTCTTTAGTGCAGGACTAAAATCCTTGTCTTTATTGATCCAGATTAAGGTATATCCACCTTTGGTGATACTGTCGACATCTACAGCCACCTTTCGATCATTTTGCGTATGCTGCCAATTATCCTGTGCGGAAAGCGAACAAGAATACATTAAAGCGACAACAGCAAGCGTTCTTTTCAAATATTTAAAGTTCATAATTAGGTTATTGTTATTTTCTTATTTCTTCTTTTTTGTTTTTTTTGAACTCAGCCCATCCTTCAATTCACTTGTCATCGAATATGGAGCTGCACTCAAGGTTGTCCCCCTATTATAGTTTGGTTTAGCTGTCATATCAAAATTAAGATTCCCACCTTCATGGAGTGCCTTATGACTTAACCAGTTTTTACCATAATTTGTTCCATTCAACTGCAGCGCATTGACATAAACATTTTCATTCGAATTCTTAGGTGCATTTATTGTCAATGTCTTACCATTTTCGAAAGTTAATGTAGCTTTTTTAAATAACGGAGCCCCAAGCACATATTCGTCTGTCGCTGGACAAACCGGATAGAAACCTAAAGCAGAAAATACATACCAGGCCGATGTTTGACCATTATCTTCGTCGCCACAATAACCGTCAGGAGTTGGCTTATACATTCTGTCCATAACCTGACGCACCCAATATTGCGTTTTCCATGGTTGGCCTGCATAATTATACAGATATGGCATATGCTGAATCGGCTGGTTACCATGCGCATATTGCCCCATATTAGCAACCTGCATCTCCCGAATTTCATGGATAATACCACCATAGTAGCTATCATCATAATTTGGAGCCTGAACAAATACAGAATCCAGCATATTGACAAAAGTTTTCTCTCCCCCCATTAAATCGATCAGTCCCTGCACATCATGGAAGACACTCCAGGAGTAATGCCAACTATTACCTTCAGTGAATGCATCCCCCCATTTCAATGGATTGAAAGGAGCTTGGAATTTGCCATCTTTATTTTTACCACGCATTAGATTGGTGGAAGGGTCAAATAAGTTCTTATAATTTTGAGCACGTTTAGCATAGAGATCAATCTCAGTCTTAGGACGGTTCAATGCTTTTGCCAATTGGTATATTGTAAAGTCATCATAAGCATATTCTAATGTCCGGGCAGCATTTTCATTGATTTTAACATCATAGGGAACATAGCCTAAGCTATTGTAATATTCAACACCTTTTCGTCCAACAGCGGTCATTGGCCCCTCATTATTTGCACCATGTTGCAAGGCCTCATATAGTTTGTTGATATCATAACCACGCAAGCCCTTCATATAGGCATCTGAAACTACCGAAGCAGAGTTGTTACCAACCATGATATCCGCATATCCAGGGCTACTCCATTCAGGCAGAAACCCACCCTCCAGATAAGCATTAAGCAATCCCTCCTGCATTTCTTTATTGATAGAAGGATACATAAAGTTTAAGAAAGGATACAAGGCTCTAAAGGTATCCCAGAAACCTGTACCACCAAACAAGTACCCTGGTAGCGTTTTACCATTATATGGGCTGAAATGAACCGCCTTTCCTTGTGCATCGATTTCATATAGTTTATTCGGGAAAAATAATGTACGGTACATTGTAGAATAAAATGTGCGCAATTGATCAATATCATCACCTTCAACCTTAATTTTACCTAAGGTCGTATTCCATATCTGGCGTCCATCTTCTTTAACTTGGTCGAATGACTTATTGCCGAGCTCATTTAAGTTTAACAAAGCTTGATCAGCACTGATAAAAGAGGACGCAACCTTTACCTGAACAGGTTTTGATTTATCCTTAACTTTGAAACCAACAATGGCGCCTGTATGATCACCTTTGATTTTCAGCTGGCCATCTTTCTTTTCTTTTCCCTCCCAGGTAGCAACACTAGCAAAAGGTTGATCGAAAACAAGGACAAAATAGTTCTTGAAATTTTCAGGCAATGGGCCGCGTGCATATTTCGACGAGTAGCCAATGATCATATTTTTTTCGGGGATGATCTGAACTTCCGACCCTTTTTCATAAGCGTCCAAAACGATATAAGCATCATCCGTCTTATTGAAAGAGATCCGAAACATCGCCGCGCGTTCAGTCGGTGTCATCTCCGCTGTCACATCGTGATCAGCTAAATACACAGAATAATAATATGGTTTTACAACTTCAGCTTTATGTGAAAACCAGCTTGCACGCTCATCCTGATCAAACACTGGTTTTCCGGTAACAGGCATAATAGAGAAAACACCATAGTCATTCATCCAGGGAGAAGGCTGATGTGTTTGTTTCAGTCCACGGATCTTATCAGCTGTATATTGATACTGCCATCCATCGCCATTTTTTCCGGTCTGTGGAGTCCACATATTCATCCCCCATGGTCTTGCTATGGAAGGATAAGTATTCCCGTTGGATAGCTCAAATTTGGATTCTGTACCCATTAAAGGATTCACCAGATCGACAGCTTCCATTTGCTGTCCTCTAAACTTCTGAGCCAAAACCGGTTTTGCGCAAAACAAACCCAAGGACAGTAATGACCCTAGAAAAACACTTAATGATTTCTTCATTATTTAGGATATATATAAATATTTCTACTAAAACGTATTAGTAAAGATATAAAAAAGAATATTAAATCAAAAAAACTCGGAGCTTTCGCATATTAGGTCTTATGATTTTTACAATAAGGCTTTATTTTCTTTAAGACAAATTTCGGATTTACCCCGCTTCAGGTATTGATACTATCTTTTGATCAAATTTGTCGAAATCACATATTCCTTCGGACTGGTAATCCCACGATCTATTTCCCTCAACAATACCTTCACACAGGTTTTTGCCAATGGCTCCAATGGTTGTTGGATGCAGGAGATCTTAGGATTTAATATATCGAACAATTCATGATCGTCAAAAGAAAACAACGGAAAACTAAATTGTTCCCCTCCTTCAGTCCGAAGCGATTTCAAACCGAGGATGCAGAGGTAATTGGTCGTAAAAAATAAACCATCTAAATCCGCATTTTTAGATACCCAGCTCTGCACAGCAGCTATACCCTTTTGTCGTAAACGACGATATGGTAATTGCAGTATCCTCGCTTGCATACCTGTTTCCTCACAAAACTCTAGATAAGCATCTTTACGGGCGAGCATCTGGGGCTGATCCGAATCGATTGTAATCAATCCAAAATTTTTACATCCAATAGACTGCAAATATGAACAGGCCTTCCGGCTGCTGACTCCGTTGTCAATATGAACATAATGTGCCGCTATATCAGGTGAATTTCGATCGAAAACAACTAAGGGCACTTTATATTCCAAGATTTTTCGTTGATGTTCCTCCAAGTTTACCGTAGGTGCTAGAATTATGCCCTCTACCTTCTTTTCAAGCATGAAATCAATGATATCTCGTGCATTTTGAGGATCTCCCAAAGTACTACTGTATAATACATGGTAATTTTTCTTGCGCAGCAGCTCCTCTACATACAAAGCAAAAGGGCCAAAAAAGGAATCTCCAATATTTTCGACAATCAACCCAATTGTATTCGAACGCCCCGTAGCCAAGCTCTTCGCTAAAGAATTGGGCTTATAGCCTACTTTTGCTACATAATCCAGCACGCGCCTCTCAAGGTCCTTACTGATACGCGCCTGTTCGGCTTTATGATTGATCACCAATGAAACAGTAGATTTGGAGACATTCAGTTCCTGTGCAATTTCTTTAATAGATTTGGCCATAAGAGCATTTCATAAAATTAAGTGAAATTAGAAAATAAAATGAAAAGTAACTTCCTATCAAGATCAATGAATTCTTAAACAATCGTGTGCATAAAATTATCTGAACATGTTTTTGACAAACCCCGTCCATATTACCGTGCATATTTCAACAATTGAAACTCTTTATGCTGGTGACATTTCGTTGTTCCCACATTTCTGTTTAATACCAAATAACTTCTTCGTGACAACTGGGGATCTTGGTTGCAGTAGCCCTGTTTACTAGCTCCTTATCTCACTAACACAATAGCATCTGAGGTCAGCTAAAGTATCTTCACCATAATAATACTATAACACTACTTAGTCAATACTTCACGCGTACTGGAGCTCTATCTTGTCAACGAATTATTATTTTACTGATCTATATCAAAAAACATTAATTTTTGTCGAATATTAATAAATATTCAAAAGTAAATACAAAAATCTGAGCTACTTTATCATTTTTTAATGAAAATGTTAATTTTTTTTTAAATTTACTCGCTGCTAGCTCCTTATGAAAAACACCAAATCATACCAATACCAAGAACTTCTCCCCCTTATACAGCAAGGGGATCAGCGAGCTTTTTCGGTATTATATGATTTATTTGCCCCCGATCTGACTTCTTTTATAGCAAAAAAAATCAGCAGTCGTGAAATCGCTGAGGATATCCTACATGACCTTTTTATTTCAGTATGGAAAAATAGGGCTTTAATTGCAGAAATAGAGTCTCTTCCGGCTTATCTATTTAGTTCTTGCCGCTATTTGGTGCTTGCCCATTACCGCAAAGAGATGAAAATACAGATTACCCAAGGCATTGAACATCTTGAGTTTGAAGATCAATCCATACCAATCGAGGATCGACTTTATTACCGTTACATCATCGACATTGTTGCCAAAGAAGTAGAAAATCTTCCTCAAAAATGTCAGGAAGTATTCAAGTTGAGCCGCGAATATTATATGAGTAACAAAGAGATTGCTATAAAATTAGGAATCAGTGAATCCACTGTAGAAAAACATATCAACAAGGCTATTCGCCATTTACGCACCGCAACAGGTAATCTATTTCACTTTATCTTATTCTTTTAGTTATCCGCAATCTTCTATTAATAAAAAAATATATTTTTTTTCATTTTGAGTAGAGGCTCCTTCCTTTTTACATCACTTGTATTATAACCAACCAGTATAACGTTGCGATTTATGAAGCGAGTGAAAGAATTATATAGACTGATTAGCAGTTTTCTGAGCCGGTCCGAAAATATTGAGGAACGTAAACAACTTTTTAAGTGGTTTGATCAGCAATCGGCCGGTAAAATACCCCCAGAGCAGTTTTCTACCATCCAAAAGAATGTAAAAAATCGCTTGTTAGCTGAAATTGGCGTAATAGAAAAAAAATCCAATAATATAAAGTATGTAAGGATTATCAGTGCAGCAGCAGCCGTATTGATAATCGCTTTTTTCACCTATAGATACTGGCCTGCAGCAGAGCACATTGCTTCCAACAAGCTACTAGCATCGATTCCTCCAGGAAGCGAAAAGGCTATTATCATCCTAGCAGATGGCAAACAGATCAATCTCGATGAATTATCGCTAAATCAGAGAATCCAAGTCGGAGAGACAATTCTAACAAAAGATGCTCAGGGGAAAATCAGTTATCAAAATGCCACTACCGGAAAAATTATTCCGCAACAAAACACATTAAAAACTCCTAAAGGAGCAACCTATGAACTCGTTTTAGCAGATGGCACATTGGTTAGTCTCAACGCTGACTCGAAGCTAACTTATCCTTCTTCATTTGAGTCGGGAGACCGTATCGTCGAGTTGGAAGGTGAAGCTTATTTTCGGGTAACAAAAACAAAAGACCACAAAAGCTTCATTGTTAAGACAAAAAACCAACAAACGAAGGTACTCGGCACAAAATTTAATATCAATGCCTATTCAGATGAAGAAGATATCCGTACCAGTCTAGAAGAAGGTTCAGTGATTGTTTCCGAACAGCGCAGTGCAATTAAATTAAGGCCCAACGAGCAAGCATTTTCTGAGAACGGGAAACTCCGTTCGAAGACCATCAATATAGACCAAGTACTTAGTTGGAAAAGCGGTCAATTCTGTTTTGATGGGACAAATACATCTGAAGTGTTTAAAGAAATCGCAAGGTGGTATGATATAGATGTCACGTATAATGGAACGAGCAATGCCAGTCAATATAGTGGGAAAATTCCCCGGAATTTAAGTTTAGATAAGCTTATTCAGCTTTTGAATTATGCAAATATCCAAACAAAAGCTGTTATAGGAAAGAATAATAGAATCAACTTAATCATCACATAACCAAAATTATTACTGAAATGAAAAGCGAAAAACTACCACCCTAATTCCTGGCTATTGATATCAATAAAGACGGATCCTGTTGGCGCAGAACCCGTCCAACTTATTGGTATTAAAGTATCGTCTAACTTCTAAATTATTAACACGTTAAAACCAAACGAATTTAATGAAATTTACCTTAACTCCGTTCATTAAGAAGGAGAAAGATTTTCATTCGACCAATTTGGACGCTAACCTAGCGTCCTATATATGGCGAATTTATGAAAAACAAAAGCCTCTTTGTGCGCGCCCATTATCTAGATCTCTCATGAGGATCAACTTAATCACCCTACTACTAGGCCTAGGTCTGTCTCAAGTAGATGCAAACACCTATGCCCAACAGATTAGCTTAAAAAAGCAAAAATCGAGTCTGGAATCGATCTTAAAAAACCTCGAAAAACAGAGCGGTTATTCATTTTTTTACAAGAAAAATGAGATCAACCAGATCATCGACTTAACTGCTGAAATCAAGGATACCCCATTTAAACAAGCGTTAAATGTTATTCTGAACAAAGCAAATCTGTCTTATGACTTTTTTGATAAAACAGTAGTTGTTAAAAAAAATACAGAAAGGCAACGACAAATAACGAGAATAACATTAGCTCCAGAACGAGTCGTCCTGACCACGCAACAACAATATGTAAAAGGAAGAGTAATTGATGACGAAGGGAGACCGGTCTCGGGAGCATCAATTCGCCTTAAAGAAGATGCACGAAAAGGCGTTATGAGTCTGCCTGACGGAAGCTTTGCATTGCCCATATCTTCACTTAACGAAATTCTGGTTATAACTTCCTTGGGCTACGAAAGACAGGAAATTAAAGCGAGCTTAAATCCCGATAAGATGGTTATTCGCTTAAAGAAGCAAGAAAATGCGCTTGAGGAAGCTGTTGTTTCTACAGGTATTTTTAAGAAGGAAGACAAAAGTTTCACAGGAGCATCACGTACGATTACGACAAAAGAATTGCGACAATATGGTGCCAGAAACCTTGTGACCTCTTTACGTAATATCGATCCATCGTTTAATATAATCGAGAATAATCTTTTCGGTAACGATCCTAATCGACTTCCAGAAATTCAGATGCGGGGAAATTCCAGTATCCCAAATGTGAATGAAATTCAAAGCGAATCTGCAAGTCAGCTTAACACACCACTGATTGTTCTAGATGGTTTCCAGACATCACTTCAGGCACTTATCGATATTAATGAAAACGATGTCGCTTCTGTTACCCTCTTGAAAGACGCTGCAGCGACTGCACTTTACGGTTCCCGAGGTGCTAATGGGGTCATCGTCATTACAACAAAACTTCCGAGACCGGGTAAATTACGTTTAAGTTTTGGATCAGAGCTAAAGGTTGAAAATGCTGACTTATCGGCTTACCACCTCCTTAATGCAAGAAACAAGCTCGAGTTGGAACGTATTACCGGACTTTATGACTCTCCAAATGCAAGTACCGACATTCCGAATAAACGTTATTATAATTTTCTGCTAGATGAAGTTAATAGCGGCGTAGAAACGGACTGGATGGCTATTCCACTGCGCACATCCTACGCATTAAGAAGTAATTTAAGATTGGAAGGCGGTGATAACCAGTTCCGTTATTCAGCCGGTATTCAAAATAACAATACAGCCGGTGTAATGAAAGGTTCTTCCAGAAATACACTGAATGGATCTATCACCCTATCTTATACCTACAAAAATTTGATATTTAGAAATTATTTAAACATTAATAATATTAAGAATCAGCAGTCACCATATGGATCATTCAGCGATTATTTCGACCTCAATCCGTATTGGCGTCCTTATGATAAAGATGGAAATGTAAATAAAGTATTGGGCGATCCGGGTACAACCGATTATTCAAATATATGGACTACCCTCCCAACGAACCCATTATATAATGCTACTCTAAAAACATTTGACAAAGGAGAACAAACAGATATAACCAATCAGACTGCTGTCGAATGGTCGATTCAAGAAGGATTAAGATTAATTGGTAAATTCAGCTTTACGAAATCGGATAAACAGTCCGATACGTTTAAACCGGCAGAACATACTGACTTTACCAATTATACTGGAGTCGATGTCTTTAGAAAAGGAGCTTATTGGATTGGTCTCAATCGTGGAATGAAATACGAGGGAGCTTTAAATCTATCCTACAGCAAAAAAATAAAAGAAAAACATCAGATTTTTGTCGGAACAGAGGCAAATATTTTTCAGGATAACACATCGCAACTAACAAACGCCGCAGAAGGTTTTCCAAACAGTGATCTTGATTTTCCATCGATGGCACTGCAATATATGAAAGATGGAAAACCTTCAGGAAACGAATACTACTATCGTACAGTGGGTTTCGTTGGAAATGCCAATTATAACTTTGATAACCGTTATTTTATTGACGGTACATTCCGTATGGATGGCTCATCACAATTTGGCGCCAACAAGCGTTTTGCGCCTTTTTGGTCAGCAGGTCTCGGCTGGAATTTGCACGAAGAAAAGTTCTTTAAAAAGAATGATATTGTCAATCGACTTAAATTACGTGGTTCAGTAGGGACATCCGGGTCTACAAAATTCAATACTTACCAGGCGTTGACAACTTATGGCTACTACACTTCCGATAGATATTATAATTGGCTGGGAGCTTATGTCTTGGGTCTCGGCAATCCGGATCTAAAATGGCAGCAGGTGCTTAAATACAATATCGGAACCGATATCGACCTTTTCGACCGTTATTTAACGTTACAGGCCAACTATTATATTGAAAACACCAATGACCTCGTTTCGTCCGTTAATACCCCCGCATCAAGTGGTGTAGGCTATTATACAGCCAACATCGGAAAATTACGAAATAAAGGATTCGAGTTATATGCGACAGTTTATCTGATGAAAAAACCAACCGGTCTAACCTGGTCAGTTTCGGGCTCAGTATTACATAACAAAAATAAGGTACTTGAAACTTCACAAGCATTAAAAGACGCGCAGAAAACACTTCAGGGGGATCTCTATAATGCCAATAAAATGTACATCGAGGGATATTCTAGCAACGCGATTTGGGTAGTCCCATCCCTGGGAATAGACCCGAGCACAGGGAAAGAGCTTTATCTCGCTGCTGACGGAACACCAACTTACACTTGGGCATCAAAAGATGTTACTGCTGTCGGAAACACGGACCCTAAAGTTTGGGGTAATTTCAATACGATGTTACGCTACAAAGGATTCACCTTTACCGCTTCATTCGGTTACCGTTTTGGAGGCCAGGCGTATAATAGAACACTTGCTGAACGAGTAGAAACCAGTAGTTACAAATATAATGTTGACGAACGTGTATACACCGGCAGATGGCAGAACCCCGGCGATTACGCTCCCTTCAAAGGACTCTTAAATACAAACCCAACCTATAAAACGTCCCGGTTTGTCCAGGATGAGAACACCATTTATGCGAGAAGTTTCAACTTCCAATATGATTTTCGCTACATGAACTGGGTTAAAAAAATAGGCTTTGAAAATGTCAATATAGGACTGGATGTTTCTGATCCATTTATTATTTCCAGTATTCGTCAGGAACGGGGTACAAATTATCCATTCTCAAGACAGGTTACTTTTAGTCTCAACGCAACATTTTAATAAAATGAAAAAACACATCATATTAGCGAGTTTATTGGGCATCTTATTTTTAAGCTCTTGCAATAAATTTTTGGATGTCTTACCACGGACCCAAATTCCTGCGGATAAGTTATTCGATTCCGAACAAGGGTTTAAAGATGCTTTGGCGGGCGTTTATATTTCGGCAAAAAGTAGCGCAAGCTATGGAAAAGCTTTAACTTTTGGAACATTAGAAAGCCTAGTCTCCAGTTGGGACGTGACCACAAATACTGTGGAACAGCAGCTGGGACTGTTCAACTATACTGACAATCGCGTAATTGATCAATTCAATGCCATATTTAGTAAGCAGTATGCAACAATCGCTTCAATTAACTCTATTCTGCAGAATTTAGAAGCCAACAAATCTGTTTTCAAGACCGAGGGGGTATATCAAGTGATCAAAGCAGAATGCCTGGGTTTACGTGCTTATATACACTTTGATCTTATGCGGCTATATGGCCCGATCCCAAGTGATCCATCCACTGGAAATCAACTTGCTTATGTAACAGAATTCAACAGAGAGATCCATCAGCATATTTCTTATGAAGAATTTAAAAGCAAAATTTTTACAGATCTGAAACAGGCTGAAGAACTCATCAAAGAATTCGACCCCATGCTTACCTATTCGATGAATGACGTAAGAAATCCGAATGGTTTTGGAAGCAATTACAAACCATTGGATGACTTCCTATCTTATCGCAATATGCGCATGAACTACTACGCAATGAAAGCTTTAGAATCCCGTGCAAATTTGTGGTATGGGGACAAAGACGGTGCTTACAAAGCCGCCAAAGAAGTGATTGATGCAAAAGATGCGAATGAAGACGCTAAATTCAAATTAGCAACAGGGAAAGAGTTTACAGCAACCAATTACATCCTAACTTCCGAACAGATCTTCGGACTTTATGCTTTTGATTTAGCAAAAACCTATACGGATAATTTTGGTAATGCAACCTATCGTAAAGGTACATCTGCGACAACCATCACAAATCAACTCTACGGAAATACTGGAACTGATTTTAGAGAATCTTCCCTTTGGAATATTGTTACATTGGCCAGTGGTTCTAAATATAATGTCTTAAGAAAATTCTGGGTCACAGCCGACAACGTAACCGTTTTGACGGATTACAAACAACTTCCTATGATACGAACCAGTGAACTTTATCTCATTTTAGCAGAAACCGCTCCATTCACTGAAGCCTTAGACTATTTGAAAACCTTTAGAGCAAATCGGAACATATCAAATCTCACTATACCAGGGGACGCTCCAACATTACAAAACGAGATTATCAAGGAATACCGTAAAGAATTCTATGGTGAGGGACAGGCCTTTTATATATACAAAAGACTCAATGTCCCAAAAGCGCAAGTCCTTTTTGCGCCATCAACAGCAGTTGTAAACTACCTTTTGCCCATGCCAACCGTTGAATCCATTAATTAATCACCATTATGAAACCATATTTTTTATCAATTATAGCTGGTATTGTATGCATCTCGTTCAATAGCTGCAAAAAAGACCAATATTATATATTTGACGATATCCCAAGATTACAATTTGGGCCACCACTCTCGACTCTTAAACTCAATGAATATACGGATTCGTTAAAATCTGAAACATTCTTTTACGAAGCACAGGATATCCATCAAGATACGGTGTATTTTGATATCTATACTGTGGGAGAGACATCTAAAAAAGACCGGAAATATCAGCTTCAACAAATTCAACTCAATGGGTTGGAAAATGCCATCCCAGGAAAACATTTCGTTGCGTTTGATGATCCAGCTGTTGCCAACCTCTATGTTATCAAATCCGACTCTGTACATGCAAGAGTACCTATAGTCATTTTAAGGGATGGAGAATTAAAAAATAAAACGGTCAATCTTGGTATTTCAATCGTTGAGAATGAAAACTTTGCTATTGGTGAGCCCACTAAATCTTGGCGAAAACTACAATTTACCGACCGTCTCAGCCAACCTAACGCCTGGACAACCTCTTACTCCACGTATTATTTTGGAGCATACAGTGTCAGAAAACATGAATTCATGATTGAGGTAACCGGAAAAAAATGGGATCAGGAATTTATAGCAAATCTCGCATCTGATCAAACAAGTTATTATAAATCCGTCCTTGGAATGGCGGTGATAGATTACAATAAGCGACATCCAAGTGCACCTCTACGTGCCGAAAATGGTGATCTCATTACTTTCCCTAATTAAACATAAGCGATGAAAAAGATAAATATTTACCTATTACTCCTTGGCTGTCTATCCATTTTAGCCTGCTCAAAAGATAAAAGCAATTATGATTACAGCGAAGCTGAGCATATCGATATCGAAGGCATTGAATCAAAATACAGTGTTATATCGCTAAAAGACACGTTAAAAATATCCCCAACAGCAAAATCAAATAAGGACGGTGAATTAGAATATAGATGGGGATTTTACGAAACCAATGTTCAAGGAAGAGCTGAACCATTGGATACAATCGCCAGGAGCCAGAACCTTCGCTATTTTATAACCGAGGATGCCAAGGACTGGGTAGCTGTCTGTATCGTTAAAAACAAAAAAACAGGTTACAGCCAGTACAAAACTGCAACCGTAACGGTAAGTACACAGTTTACACGGGGCTGGTATGTCCTTAAAGATGACGGCAACAATTCAGATTTGGATCTTTACCTTACCCCACAAAATAATGTGGTAAATGGAAAAATCGAAAATGTATATAGCGCGGCAAATAATCAAAAAATAGAAGGAAAGGCAAATTTTATTAGCTTCTCTTCCAGCTACAAAAGCAATATCTTAAATCCTGCGACTTATTCAAATACCCGGGCTTTATTTCTTGTTACAGACAAAGATGTACAGGCTATTAATGTCAATAATCTAAAAAAAATAAGAGACAGGCAGAACCTATTCTTAGGCGGACCACAAACGATATCTGGAACTACGGGCGCTTTCGTAGGAAGTAGTGCCAATTATGTTATTAATAACGCACAGTTATATAATATCTACGCGATGAGCGCCAACACAGGTCAGTTTGGAAACAAGGCAATGATCGATGGAAACAATAGTGCTTACGAATTATCAAAATTTATGATCTCTGGTGGTAGTAATGATCCTATTTTATTCGACAATTTAGGTGGAAATTTCGTTACACTGGGGAATGGATATGGATCTACCATGACTATATTTTCTGATGATAAGGACAATGATTTCAGCACGACGAAGAACAATCAGAAAGCGCTGTTTTTAGGAATGAAATCAAATATCTACCTACCTGATCCCGATTACTATTATAAAACTGTCGGATACGCAATTTTGCAGGACAAAACCGACCCCAGTCTGAAATCCCTCTGTGCATTAGAAAAAAATAAGTATGTCTTAAAAATAAAAAAAGATAGCATAGGGCCTTCTTCTAAATTATATGATGCAAGCCTGCATACCTTATTATTCGAAGATGAAAACCTGCTATATTTCGTCAACAACAATCAAGTATATAGCAAAAATCTGAGCAACGGTTTTGAACAATTGCAGTTTAATGCCCCCGGAGGAGAACAGGTTACTTTTATTAAACATCTCAAATACTCAGAATCAGGATATGCTTTCAATTTCTTCGTCGTTGGAACAAAAATTGGATCGAACTATAAAATCCGAATGTTTACGAAAAACTCGGGGAATTTAGATCCAAATCCCGCACAGATACTCGAAGGAACCGGTACAGCACGTTCGCTGATCTATATTGCACCATCTGTTTATGACTACACTTACCCATGGTCTTATTAAGGCTTTTATTACGTTATAAAACAATAAAAATGAAAAAACACATCATAACAGCTATAACATTCCTCAGCATAAGTGCAGTTTTTGCGCAAGCCCCAGTCCAAATCAAAGGAACATTTGACAAGGAGTTTATCAAACCCGTCAAACTTTTCAAGGTCGTGAACGGCGATATGGTAGAGATCGCTTCGGCACAACCGCAATTGGATAAAAAGTTCGGCTTCACTTTTTATCCTGAATACGAGGGATTTTATGCCATCGGTTCAGGAACAATAGGGAGTCAAACCGAGAATAATATCTTCTACTTTAAGCAGGGCGATCAACTCGAATTGACCGTCTCTGAAAAAAACTACCAATTGACCGGCACAAATAACAGTAAGGAAAACCAGATTCTCAACCGTTGGCACGAAGAAGTCAACCCAATAGAACAGAAGGCCTTCAATTGGATGAAAACCCAAAGTACCTTTGTCGATTTTTTTCCAGACCTGGAAACTGTCGCCGCCAAAGCCAATAACTTCACAAAAAATAACAAAAGTGGAAACACAAAATTCGATGCAAAACTACACGATTATATCCAATGGGATCTTGCCGCCAATGCGACAAATTTCTTAAATACACCGCGTTCGGCACACCCAGCTGTGGAGGAGTATACGGATTACTACAAAAGTCTCACGTTGACCGATTTTGCAAAAAATGCATCTCTTGTTTATCAAATGCCCTGGGGAAATCGCACCTTGGGGGGTATCTCATCGTTAGGCCGCCGGATCGCAAATATTCCTTACGAAAAAGGAATCGCAGGTTTACAAAAAGATGTGCAGCTTCTGCCTAACGACACTTTAAAAGGGGATATTATCCTGACTTATCTGGCGCGACAAAAAGATTATACCAGCTATAAAGAAGCCGTAGATAAATATCATACGTATTTGCTAACTGCAAGCCAAAAGCAACGTGCAACAAAGATCATGAATGACATGGCCCAATTAAAGACTGGCGACCAGGGACTCAATTTTTCTTTCCCAGACAATAATGGGAAAACTGTAAAATTTGCCGATTTAAAAGGTAAAGTAGTATTAATCGACGTTTGGGCGACCTGGTGCGGGCCATGTAAAGCAGAGATACCGCATCTCAAAAAACTGGAGACAGAAATGCATGGGACGGATGTACAGGTGGTAAGTATTTCCGTGGACGAGGAAAAAGATAAAGCCAAATGGCAAAAAATGATCAAAGACGAGCAACTTGGCGGCCTTCAGCTATTCGCCTCCGGATGGGGAGATTTTGCCGAATACTATAAAATTAAAGGTATTCCCCGTTTTATGGTATTTGACCGTCAAGGGAAGGTGGTGACAATAGATTCACCGCGTCCGTCAAGCCCAGAATTAAAACAGCTCCTTGAAAAAATATTAGCGACGAAATAGCGATGAATAAATTTTGGATTTACTTCCTATGCTTAACGTTATCTCCCTCGCTTCTATCTGCGCAGGGGGACAGCGTTACAATGAAAGGGAAAATAACATCGCCGGCAGTAGACCCTGTAGTAAAGCTGAGCATATCATTTATCGACACTCAAGGTAAAAGACAAGGTTTCGCAACTCCAGTAAAGGATGGATTATTTGAAGTCAAGATCCCAAAACAAGCACAGGTGGTTGATGCTACCTTAAGGACTATTGGCAAAGATCCAAACACCAGCGCATTACAACAGGTCATGCGTCATCCGCTCAATATTTTTATTTCTGAAAATGATATCATTATAGACGGCAATGCCGAGGAACTTGATTTAGCGCAAGTCAGAGGTGGAGAAGAAAACAATGAATACAATAGCTTGCGTCAATCAACAGCTGGATATATAAAGCAAAAAAACAGATTATACAGTCCAATTCTCGAGGGAAAGATAAGTACTGAATCTCCAGAAGGTAAAACGATACTCGAACAGCTCAGCCAATTAGGCAAAAAAGAAAGTGATCTCCAAAAGAAGTTTATAGAAAACCATCCGGAATCCTATGTCAGTTTATTTTTGCTTTACAGAATGAAGTTTAGCTATACTTCCGAAGACTATAAATTTGCATTTAATCGTCTTGCTTCGAATTATAAATCAACAGACATGGGTAAAGCGATAGCGTCGACAATTGCAAAAGAAACCGTGACTGCGAAAGGGAAAGCAGCACCGCTATTTACACGGACAACTGCCTACGGAACTCCTTTTAGGTTAGAAAAGATGCAAGGCCGTGTTATTCTACTCGACTTTTGGGGGAGCTGGTGTGGCCCATGCCGTGCAAGTATGCCACACCTCCAACAGCTTTACAGTCGTTACAAAAACAAAGGCTTTGAAATTATCGGTATTGCCCAAGAACGAGGTAAAACACTTGATGAGTCAAAAAACACCTGGCACAAAGCTATAGAAGAACTCAACTTGCCTTGGACAAATGTCTTAAATAACGAGAACAAGGAGCAAATGGATATTGTAAAAGAATATCAGATCAGTGGTTTTCCAACAAAAATTCTGGTGGATGAAAATGGAAAAATCATTTTGCGCGTTATAGCATCGGCAACAGATGACATCGATATTGCACTAAAAAAGATCTACGGCTATTAACCTAATGAGATCAATTACTAAAGACAATAACTTAAAAACCATGCCTTATAAACCAATAATCAAAGCTGGGAGCCTCTTACTGTTGACAGTCTGGGTATCATGGTCAAAAGCTCAGCTAGCGGCACAATTACCAGCTAAACTACTGACATGTTTTGAACAGAAAGACACCTCTATGATAACAGGTGAACTCGCACCAAATTTTTCCGTAGCAGGACATACTGGTGCAGGAGCAAGCTTCCGCTTAAACCAAATTGTCAAAAATTACCCCCTAAAAGCCGTACATATTCTATCGGACAAGAAAACAAAAAGAGGGACATTACTTCAAATAGAGGTCACAGATACAAAGGGTAAGACAACAAGCAATCAAGCTTTGGTCGACAAAGAGGGAAAACTCATCTATTTCAGTCTTTTTGATCAACTCTACGGACTAAAAAGAGAAATCCAGCCTAAATTACGTGCAGTCATTCCATTTGAAAACAAAAACGGATCTATTTACCTGCAGGTAAAAATCAATGGATACGAAAAACCCTTAAGGCTCCTCTTTGACACCGGAGCAGATGGTATGGCTGTCAACCAACAACTTGCTGATGCTATGGGCCTAAAGGTAACGCGTGAGAACAACGCTTCAGTAGTCGGTGGTAATACAAAGATTCAGGTATCTGACAACAATAGTATTCTATTAGACACGCTTAAGCTGACAGGACAAGGGATTGCCATCTTTCCTGAAATGGGAAAAGAAGGCGATGGCATCATCGGCAATAGCTTGATACGACAATTTATCACGCATATCGACTACGATAAAAATACGCTTTCATTATACGACTTCGGAGATTTTCAATACAAAGGCAAGGGAACGGTAGTACCGATTACAATGCCTGCCGGTGTAATGATATTGCCCGGACAGCTTGAGATCGTCAAGGACAAGAGTTACTCGGGGCATTTTGTTTTCGACACTGGTGCTTCGTATGACCTGATCTGTTTCCGTCCTTTTGTACGCCAAAATAAACTGCTGGTCAGCGGATTCAAACCCGAGACTCAGGCCGCAACGGTAAGCATGGGAGTTTCCTCCCCCACCTTCTCGGGCAAAAGCTACCAATTTGCCATTTCTCCACTGCCCCCAATGCAAGGCTTGCCTGTCACACTCATGGGCGGTAGTGCTGGAAATGAACAATGGCAACCTGGTTTCGATGGTTCAATTGGCGTTCGCCTATTAAGCCGTTATAACATTACAATAAATCTAGCAGAAAGCGAGGCCTACTTTTCTCCAAATAAATTACATGCCCACCCGCAGGATTTTTTGATAAAGAATTATCAGTTTGGCTGGGATAATGCCGGGCAGCTTAAAGCTCTTGGAGTTGTAGGAGCCGTCGAAAATCCAACGGGTCTGAAAGCAGGAGATTTGATTCAACGTATAGACAAGTATACGGTCGATCAATTGAAAAAAAATTCGACCCTGATAGATGCGATTCGATTAAAAGCAGCAGGAGAATCTATTTCGATTACCAGGACTGACGATAATATCGTAAACATCTAATCACGCTAAAAAGATATACTACCCTTAATTCTCAAAACAAATTATATGAAAAAGCGTATTTTTTATATTATCATAGCCTATTTTGGCATATTCTTTTCAAACGCGGCAATTGCGCAGGAAAAAACCTTCCAAGGCAGTTATGCGGAATGCCAGGCAAAGGCAAAAAAGGAAAACAAACTCATTCTGATAGATCTGTACTTTGTAGGCTGTATGCCTTGTGCTGAGATGGACAAACAAGTATTCCCGGATCCAGTCGTTATGAAGGAACTCAACGACAATTATATTATGTACAAAACAGATGTCATGAAAGAGACCGACGGGAAGAAATTAGCTCGTAAGTACGGTGCCCCAGGATTCCCCACCTATGTCATCGTAAGCCCCGAAGGTAAAACCATACTGACCGAATCTGGTTTCTTTGGTGTAGACCGATTTGTGCCACTACTGAAAGAAGCCGTACGGTTGAATAAAGCGCAGCAGTATTTAGCCTTTAATAGTACGCTGGACAACGACTTCCCCGCTGCTTACAGCGAGCGTTTTATCAAAACCGGAGAAAAACATGATTTTGCGGAACTCGAAGGATATCTCGAGCAACAAAAGGATCTCTTCAATGAGACAGCTTTCTTGGCCAATAGCGTGACCTCCTTTACAAAATATAATAACTGGGCTTATGACAATCTTCCAAAACTGATTAAACTATACGGCGGAAATCTACTCCGCAACAAAATTTCAACAATTGCCAAAGTAAAAAGTAAACAATATGGGGCAGCGCAGCAATTGGATAGCCTAAACACCATGTTGACCTATATACGTCCTACGTTCAATGATAAATTATGGGAGGTGTTTTTACCTGGGTTTGTTACGAGTTACTATGCGGGCTCACAAAATGCGGCCAGCTATTTTGCGCTGATTGACGAATATAAACTCTACCCTACTTGGGACGAACGTAGCAATGCCTTCGGACCGGTCATTATGGATCAGTCAAAAAATCCGACAATCCTGAAATCTATACGAGCTGAATATCTAGCCGCAGCACAACGAAACACACTGGATCCGGTGGATAGTTATCGACTGATACTATTAAATTACTATTTGAAAGATTTTGATCAGGCTTCCAAAGGGATGGAAAAACTACTGAAATCAGACCTGACATCTCCATTCCTAAACATCGACAAAAAAGACCTACAAGACTTACGTGAGGCCATACAAAGAAAAGATGCCAGCTTATATAAGGCTAAGGATATTAAGAAAATTATTCCATTTAAATTAAGTTAATCCTCTATATCATGATTAGAAAAACCATTTTATTGCTCGTTACCCTGACTTGCTCGATTGTCGCATTCGCACAACAGCCAAGTAACATCACCGGAACGACAGATCCCTCCAAAGTAAAACGTGTCGGACTATTTAAAGTACTGAATGGCCGCTTGAAGGAAGTCGCTACATCTATTCCCGACGCATCAGGTCGATTTGCATTTCGCTTCACGCCTGAATACGAAGGATTGTATGCTGTTGGCAGTGGAAATGCCCAGAATCAACAGGGACTTTTCCGTTTTTACTTCAAGGGAAATGAGGAATTAAACCTAAAATTAAGTCAAAATGATTATGAATTAACAGGTAAAAATAGCCCAGAAAATGAAACGTTATACGCTTGGGACAAACAATCGAAAACTTTTCGCGATAAAGGCACCACTCCTGGCGGCATGAGTACTTATGTCGATTTCTTCCCCGAGGTAGAGGAATTTAAAGGAAAATTAGAAGGGATCAAAAAGAAGGTCAAGACCGGGAATCCGAATTTTGACAAATTCTTTCCCGAGCTAGTCGATTATGATTTTGCCTATTATGCGATCTCTTATCTTTACATGCCGCGTACAGCCCACCCCAGCAAAGAGGAAATGAGCGATTTTTATACACAGTTCAACGCCGATCGATACCTGACAACTGAATTATTAAAATTTCCCTATGGCTATTAAAATTTCCCTATGGCGACCGCTTTATGAGCAATATGATTTACCGCAAACTGGATCTGTCAACAAAACCAACATTTGATCAACAAGTTGCGGCAATCGGACCAGATGTACTGAAAGGACAATATGTCTTACAACGGCTTGAAGGAGCACGTTCCTATGGTGACTTTCAGGAAATGAATGAGAAATACAAAAAATATTTTACGCTACCCGAGCAAATCGAACGGGCAAAAGTTGTAGAAGCCCGACTGGTCGAAACGAAAATCGGCGTACCTGCATTTCAATTTAATTACCCTGATATCAACGGAAAGAAAACAAGTCTTGCAGATCTTAAAGGCAAAGTTGTCTTAATTGACATGTGGGCAACCTGGTGTGGTCCATGCCGTGCCGAAGAACCGCATTGGGAAAAATTAAATGAAGAATTTAACGGAAAACCAGTTACGTTTGTAGGCGTATCAGTAGACCAGGATAAACCCAAATGGGACAGTTATGTGAAAGAGAAGAAACTAAAAGGTATCCAGCTGCACGCAGGTTCTGACAATGAACTTTCCAATGCTTACAAAGTCAATTCCATTCCGCGTTATATTCTGATTGACAAAGCCGGAAACCTCATTACCGCAGACAGTCCAAGACCAAGCGACCCCAAACTAAAAGCTTTGCTGGAAGAATGGATTAAAAAATAAAAACCCAATAACAACTTATCCTAAAAAAAGATCCCGGTCCAAATAAACCGGGATCTTTTTCTGTTCATATCGAATATGCCAACTGAATCCGTTTCGCTAGCTGTATCTTTGGTTTTTATCCCAATTGCGGATCAGTCTTCGAATGGCTTCCCGTTTCTACACGACCGGCAAACTGGCGAACAAATTTACTTCCAACAATCTGCAAAGTAACATCATACCAACCGTTAACCTTCTGAGATTCTACAACCCATTTTATAGATTTACCGGCACCCAATACTGTATTTTTTTTCCAGGAGCTATAGGCGTTATCTTTCACTTGAACATGAAGCGATTTGTCTCCTTTATTGCTCGCTTCCAGGATGAGATTCCCCGTGGGAGTACCTTTCTTTCCCATCTCATAAGTAGCGATAACAGACAAAGATTCTCCCTCACCTTTAAAGCTCCGCATAAACCCATTTGGCCCATATACCGTTAGGTCATAATACCCATCTTTAAAGTCAGCTAGGTTCCAGTCAAAACTCAATTCCTCACCCGCGATAATCGCAAATGGCCAAAAACTTACACCATCTTTATAACTCGGTCCACTATACACATTAAAAGGGCTGCTCAGGGATTTCGCCCCGAAAATCTTATTGCCCGCGGACATCGTCAGTTTTACGTTGTCCTTATCAATAGATTCACTCGAATACAGCTCATATGCCAGCGCATTAGAATTTTTTTGACCTTTTTCCTGTCTTGCCAATTGTGCAGCTTTTCCGGTAGTCTGCAAAGCTTGCATCTCATCTGCAGTCCATACATGGAAATTATTCGGTAGCGGTTTCGATTTGGCTTGATCAATTGCATAGATCTGTTGATTGCGATCCAAGAATGGCAGTTCTACAGCAGTTCCTTCTTCTGCCTTACGAAATACCGAAGTCAGATCTCCTGTTATAGCACGCCGCCAAGAACTGATATTATGTTCTTTCACATCCTTACCAAGCTTCTTATCAAAGAAATACTCCATAAATTGAATGGTCGAAGTGATATCGCAGACCTCCGAATTGACCCAGCCGCCTTTGCTCCAAGGAGACGCAATGATCAGAGGTACCCGATAGCCCAAACCAACCGGTCCCTCTGTGGCATGCTCCTTCTTCTCGCCACTGGCAAGTTCCTGCTCCAAACTCACATATTCATCGCTATAATCCAATCCTGCTGAAGTTTTTCCCGATCGGGCATCTGCCGGATTAGGCGCTACAAACGGCGGAATATGGTCGAAGTAACCATCATTTTCATCGTAGTTCAGCATAAAAACCGTTTTCTTCCAAACCTCAGGATTTTCGGTGAGTATATTCAATATTTCGGACACATACCAAGCTCCATACATCGGCGCACTGGGATGGTCCGAAAAACATTGCGGGGCGACCAGCCAAGATACAGTAGGTAAATTTCCAGACTTCACATCCTTCCGAAACTGATGTAATACATCCCCTTTTGGTACAGTAATCTGCTCACCTTCATGTACAACAGTGGCGGTTTCACGATAAAACGTATCATCCTCATTTGTCTGAAAGGCACGCTCATGCAAAGCGATTTGCTCCTTTGGAAGTTGCTGGAATGCCTGTTCGGTGAGTCGCTCTAGCTGTTTCTTATAGCTGCCCAGCTGCTCCTGTTTTTGCTTAAGCTTATTTTGGGTTTTCTGTACACTTTCAGTTCCATTATTCGCTAATGCTTTTTCAAGCTCCTGGATCTCAGCAGGTAATTCAACGACACGCTTACGCATAAATTCCAAGTGGCTTTTTTTGAATTCAATATGGTATTGTGAAAACCACTCTAAGTTATTGTCTGTAAAATTACCTAACCATTCTTCTCCATGAAGACCGCTCTCCATACTAACTTCATTCTGATATACCTTCCAAGGAATACTCGCAGCTTCCAGACGTTCAGGAAAAGTTTTCCAATGCGCCCAACGGTTGAAATAAATATCCGAATTACGAATCAACGGTTTTGCTCCTTTATTGGGCACACAAGTGCCTGTCCAGAAAAAATGACGATTGGTTGTCGTACCTGTAATGGAGGAACAAAAATGCTGGTCACAGATGGTAAACGCATCGGCTAATGCATAATAGAAGGGTATATCTTCACGGGTATAATAGCCCATGGTTAGCGGTATCTCACTCAGCACTTTTCCACCTGGACGCTTTGCTTCAATCCAATTATCATGCTTACCCTGATTACGTGCCGCCATTTGATTTTCCCATGAATGGGGAAGATTTCCTGTCCAGGCGGCATTAGAATTCTTGATATCCAATCGAAAGGGTGAATAGGTCTTTCCTGAAGCTGAAGCCTGCAACCATACGGGATTTCCACTAGGCAACTCGATAGCTCTTGGATCATTAAATCCCCGAACCCCTCTCAGTGTACCAAAACTATGGTCAAAGGAGCGATTCTCCTGCATTAACAAAACAATATGCTCGGCATCTAAAACAGAACTCCCCGCAACTGGTTCAATCGCCAAAGCACGCTGTATCGCATCCGGTACAGCACTCTGTAAGCCAAAAACCCCAGCCAACAAGGAGGCCTTCTTGATAAAGTCTCTTCTACTATCCATAAAAATATCTATTATATCTCTTATAAATTCAATGGTCTATCAGCGAATATATTCATTCGCTGGCGCTTTTCATGTAACGTTTTTAACAAAAATCCCCTCACACGATTGATCTCATGCGCAGGGATAGTTTTGACGATAAAAATTCAACAGATCAAAGTATTACCTATTTTAAGATCCACATCAATTGATTGACATTATCAACACCCTCAAATTGTCTGGATACCGCAGCATCCACATTCTCCGTGTTGTAATCATACTCAACAGCAGGATATCTCCAGCGAACCGGTATCTTGCCTGGTGCTTCTGAGTTCAAGCTTGTCTCGGGATTGATTTTCCATTTTGGATATCCTGTTCTTCTATAATCATAATACGTATTAAACTCCGATTGCAGAAAACTGGCAAGATATTTTTGAGTAATAATTTCCTCAATTTGTGCCTCCGAACCAGTAGGCAATGTCAAATCACCGAGATAGGTACTGATATAAGCTGCATCCAAGGACATCCCATGATGAAACTGTGCTGTATTAGGTGTATTATCAAAGATAAATTGCATCGATGCTTCTACACCTTTTTTGTGCCATGCCAATGCAGGTTCATTTATCCAGCCACGAACAGCTGCTTCAGCAATGATAAAACAAAGCTGCGCATAGGAAAGCTGCTGTGTCGGCTCACCTGTTGCGATCTCGGTATAGCGGTCATTCAGTTTAGAATAGTCATTGGAATTTTTAATATCTAGAATGTTATCGTATTTTAATGATGGGTCAATACCGACATAAGCATCAAAGTTCGCTGCTGTCATGCCTGCCGCAATCTTTTTCGGGGAAGGATTTCCATAATAGAATAGACGACGATCCGAACGCGATTTCAACCGATCAACGATTTCAGTTGACATGGTCGGATAGATCGTAAAGTTATTTCCAACTTTATAAAAAGGGTATTGTTGTCCGCTTTTATCCGAACGTATCAGCTGGTAATTATCCGCATTTGCCGTAAAAATTGGCTTATTGGCAACGATCTGCTGAAAACGATTTTTGATATTTAAATCAGCATCACCTGCTTTCTTGCTCAGCTGCATTAAAACATTTAACGTGTAACTATTGACCAATTTGCGCCATTTTGTGGCATTTCCTCCATAAAGAGGGTCTCCAACAAAATTTTCCCCTGCGGCAAAGGCTTGATCAGCCAGTTCCAATTCTTTTAGAATACCAATAAATACCTCCTTTTGTGTATCGTATTTAGGGAAGTATTGTTTATCCGTTTCTCCTTTTAATGCATCATGATAAGGTATATCACCTAAATCCATGGTTGCTTCAAAGAATTTGACGGCACGGGCAAAATACATTAAACCCTCGTAGGATTTAGCCAATTTTTCTGACGTGGCGAACTTAGGCATGAAGTGCGCATCATTTATTGCGCTCAAGCTCAATGTTCCAGACCCAAAACCGTTATATTGATAAGATTCGACAAATTCAGTCCAAACAATGTTTTTGTTGAGCATATAAGGCATTAGAAAACCTTTTTGTGTAGACTGATTGGCAAGATTTAGTATAATCCGTGTGGCAATCATGCCTGAAGTTACCTTGTCGGTTGCTTCAGGATTGGTATTGATATCTTCAAACTTGGAACAAGATATTGTTGTCCCAAAGAGTCCGATTAATAAATATGTGACTATTTTTTTCATTTGTAATCCGTGTTAAAAGGTTAAGATTAGAAACTAAGGCTTACGTTAAAACCAAGGTAACGCATCGATGGAGAGTTCAGATCTTCTGAACCTGCATCCGGATCAGAGAAGCGATACTCTTTTGTCCATAAAAACAAATTCTGTCCAGTAACACCAATGCTCGCCTTTTTGGCTTTAAATCGGGAAGCTACTTCTTTTGGCAAATTGTAACTTAATGAAACCTCCCTGAGCTTAATAAACGTTTCATCCCAAATATTCCGGGTACCGGAATAAGCTCTTTTCCAATAGTTTTCATAAGACACAACTGTTTCATTCGGCGCAAAAACACGCGTATCTTTTATAATCTGACCGTATTTATCGTAGCTTACCTCACCAGATACTATTTTCACCCCCTTGCCGATAAAAGTACGATTACCATTAACCACCTCTTCATAGCGCTCTTTCGTGTCGGAATCAGGATGTGCTCCTGTCTGCCATAGACGCGCATTCATATTGGAATAGGATAAACCTTTGATACGCCCATCAAAACTAAAAGAGAGACTAAAATCTTTGTATTGGAATTGATTAGTAATTCCCCAAAACCATTTCGGGGCGGTGTAACCAAACAATCGCGCTGTATGTACAGCACTGACGGGCATGCCGGCAGCATTGTGGATAATCTCTCCATCTGGTGTGCGTTCCCAGTCTCGTGTCACATAATGGTCTGTACGCATACCTTCTTTTATATAAAGTGCATCTGCTGTATAGTCAGGGTCAAGTTTATGGTAGTATTGCAAATTCTGCGAAAGATTACCATTAACAGACCATTCAAAGTTCGCTCTGCGGATCGGAACCCCGCCCAAAGAGATCTCATGACCTCGGGTCATACGCTCTTCTTTTAAATTGATCAGACGTCCCCTAAAACCTGTCGTATGTGATATATTGCTATAATTGGGATCGGAGATATCCGCTTTAATATTATAACGTCTTCTAGCGTAGTAGGTGTAACTCCCTGTCAGACGATTGTTTAAAACAGCCCATTCCAAACCGAACTCGGTCATATCTTCCTTGGTAGGATTGATGGAATAGTCTTTTATAATATTCGGATACGAAGCCGTTGTCATACCATCCCAAACATTGTTGCTTACGCCAAACGTTTGGTTAATTTCGTACGGATCAGGTGGGTATACCGTAGATGCCCAGGACCCCCTTACCTTCAATAAATTCAGCCAATTTGGCTTTTGAATTAAGTCAGATACCACAACACTTCCCGATACTGACGGATAAAAATAAGATTTGTCCGGTAACATCGAATACCAGTCGTTACGAGCTGTACCTTCGATGAAGACCGCATTACGCCATGATAAAGACAAGCGACTGTATATACCATTACGCATTTCTTTGGTTTTACCCTCAACTGCAGAAACAGGCCCCGTGGAGTTACGCAGGGAATAAAAGCCCGGAATCGTAAGACCGTTTACTGTTGACGCTGTCATCGTATTATCCCTACGATAAAAAATAGATCCCCCCACAAGCGCATCAATACCAAAATCACCAAAATTCTTCTTAGCAGTAAAGATAAAGTCATTGGTTGTACTAAAGCCATCTTGTTTTCTGGACCAGTATTTTCCTCTATTATCGTAACCTCCTGAGCCATCAAAACCGCCACGAGTGCCATAGATACCCATTGGATTGGTTTGTTCTCTTGAATTACCATAGTAATCATATCCACTACGCACCAGGAAATTCCCCCAATCAGTCATTTTGTAATTTAAGGTAACTGCAGCATTCAATTTATTGACAAGTTCTGAACTTATTTTTTCATAAGCTGAGAGATAGGGATTATCGTACCAAGCTTTATAAAGCCAGTTTTGACTCACATTTTCTGTCTGCCAATAGTCTTTATATTGTGTTAGATCGTATTCTGGTCCTGTCCATACCAGGATATTATAGATATATCCCTGATTATTGTACCCCGAACCAAAGTCATTTGGAGCATGCCTTCTGTTGTATCCCAAGCGGGTCTCCAAATTAACCTTATCAGATATTTTGGTTTCCCCAGCCACCGAAATATTGGTCATATTCAGCTTGGTGTTCGGATATTGACCCTTATTGAGAATATGGCTTATTGAGGTACGGATACTCCCGTTTTCCCCTTGGTTCGTAAAGCTGACAGAATTATTGGAAATAAATCCGGGTTCCAAAAAATTCTGGAAATTGTTTTTGCCCTTTGAAGTCAATTCGGTTTCTACGTCATCCATCTGCTTAGTAAACGGATTCCATTGCTTATATTTTCTGCCGATATCCAACTTGTCTCCCCAAACTTCATCGTCGGTATTGTATTTACCACCATATCCAGCTGAATAAGAAGACTGCACATTAGGAAGTGCTAAATAACCGGCAAAGAACATATTATTGGAGTTTACAGTTATCTCTACCCCTCTTTGTGAAAGTCCTTTTTTAGTCGTAACCATTATTGCTCCACCTGCCCCTTCAATTCCATAGAGAGCCGCCGCTGTAGAGCCTTTTAGCACCGAAATATTTTCGATATTGTCAACAGCGATATCACGCAAACTCATGTTTTCATAAGCAACACCGTCAATCACCAATAAAGGATTTTTTCCACGAAGTTGTATATCTGGTGCACGGTTAAATTCAGTACTGTTCATAACACGCAACCCTGAAACACGGCCTGTTAACGTCGTTCCTACATCAACCCCCTTTACTTTGGCTAATTGGTCTCCTTTGATGTCCTGAACGGCATATCCCAGAGCTTTCTGCTCGCGCTTGATACCCAGAGCAGTTACGACGACCTCCTCCAGAGCCTCCGAGGATTTGGAAAGCCGAATCAGACTCGCGCCAGTTGCCGGCACTTCAATAAGCTCATACCCAATAAAAGAAACTTGCAGTATCGCATGATCTGAAACACTAGATAGCTTAAATGCCCCCGTTTGATCAGTCGTTGCAGCTATTGCTGTCCCCTTGACACGTATCGTGGCACCCCCAATCGGCAGGTTAGTCTCCTGATCAACTATTTTTCCGCGCAGTTCCTTTTGTGCTACATGGAGCTTCTTACTTTCTGATTCAGTCTTCTCTTTCTTTGAAACCACATACAGCTTATCATCAATCTTTCTTACCTCAAGATGCCCGTCAGAAATCGTCCGGATGAATTGGGCAATCTCTTCCTTTTTTAATTTCTCAAGGTTAACTAATTCATTGATTTTTTGATCGGAGATAGAAGCATCATAGCCAAATTTTACATTGAACTTTTGTTCCATTTTGGCAAGAATTTTCCCGATTCCTTCCCCAGTCTTAAACTGCGTGGCCATGGTTTGAAGTGCTAAGGATTGAAATAGCAAAGCACCTCCCATAAGTTTTAAATAGTAATTGGTTCTTTTCATAAATTACTTTTTATGGATGATTGTTTGATTAAATGCGGTATTAAGAATTTTTAAAGATTTTTCAAGATCGCTGGCAGGCAGATATCCTGTATAACTTGCTGCTTGAAATGAATCGATCAACTCTAGATTTTGATCGGGGTATAGGTTATTCAGATCCGCGACAATCTGCGATAGCGGAACGTTATTGAAAGACAATAGGTCATCTTTCCCATTTGAAGAAATGACTGTATCTGCGATAGATACGTCAAATTGTTTTTGCCGTTTATCATAAGCCACCTGCTGGCCGGGATGGACGATAGAGGACTGCTGTCCATGTGATACCTTCACCTTTCCGTGGCTTAAGACCAGCCGACTACGTTGCGATGAGCAAATTAAATTAAATGCTGTCCCTAATACGCGTACGTCAAAATCTCCTGAATTTACAATGACAAAAGCTTTCTCGGGATTCTTAGCAACTTCAAAGAAAGCTTCTCCTGAAAGTTTTACCCGACGCAAACTATCTGCATTAAAATCAGATAGAATTTCGATATATGCCCCTTGACGAAGCGCAACCTGAGTACCATCAGAAAGCGTGAGCTGCTTGACAAATTTAGTCGGATTAGTATATCTTACAACGTTGAACTTGGTCTCAGTCTGCATCGATGGCACAATGTCCCAAAATAGAAATGCAAAACCAATCAATAGCAATGCTGCCGCTGCCGAGATTAAAACTCGCCATCTCCACCAAATAGGCTTCACTTTGGGCTCTAATTCAGTACCGGTAATCGTATAAAAAATATGGTCTGAAGTAGATTTATTCAAATCACTAGCGCGATCATCCAGTGCAATTACCTCTTCTAGACTGGGCAGATCATCTTCATCGCAGGCAGTAAGTAAATCTAAAAATATGGTGTTTTCCTGTGGGGTTAGTTCCCCCAGTAAGTATTTTCGGTATAATGCAGCTAGTTTAGGATCCATCATTTTTGCCATCGTTTAAATACATATACGTATCTAAAAGACGATAAGACGACGCTACACTAAAAAATAGTTAAGAAAATCAATAGGGCTATTGAAATCTCAAAATTATCAAGAATATATTGGCGGACAAACTTGTTCCCCTTGACAAGTTGGTCCCGAACAGTATTAACAGAAATACCCAAGCGGTCGGCAATTTCCTGATTGTCCAAAAATTCCTCTTTACTCAAAAGGAATATCTCCAGGCGAGCCTTAGGAAGCTTTTCAATTGCCTCTCGATAGACGCGTTCCAAATCTTTAAAACGGATGGATTCTTCATTTGAATTGTCCACTTGCCTAGAGGTATCTATCCCGTCAAGTTGAAATTGAACCCGTACTTTCTGCTTCCTTAATTCGTCAAATACAAGATTCTTAGCAATTGTATATAAATAAGACTGAGGATTCTTATTTCCATCTAATTCTCCCCACTTTTTCCAAATGCGAGAAAATGCTTCCTGAACCAAATCGGCGGCAGTATCTTCTTCTTTCAGATGTAACAAAGCATATTTATATACCTTATCTTTATAAGACAGAAAGAAATTTTTAAAATCCGGAATGTTGTCGTTTTCAATAGGCATCCTTCACCACTAATAATTGATCTTACAAGTTTAGGTAGAATTTTTCAAAATATTTGAATGAAAATGTATCATTGGTCGAAGCTGCCCCTTACCTCCGACAGTTATAACATTTTAATTATAATTAGTTTACATAAATTTAACCCTCAGACATCAGCTTTCGGACAGAAAGATAAAAGCATCCTGGCAAGATCAGAATTTGGTTTCGCTGGCAGGATATCATTCAATAAAAAATCCCATTGTAGATTCCAATGGGATTAAAAAATTATATGCGCTTAATAGAAAGCTATTATTTTAGGAGCGGAAAAGGTCCTAGAAAATAACTCCCCCTTTTATAAAAACGTAGGAAAAAATCCAGTATGGACTCTTCCAATGGGAAGAAGAATTGTTTATCTACCTCAGTTTTAAACAAGTTGGCATAATACCTTGGCAATTCGCTAGGGAAAAAGTCTTCTACCAAAAGATTCAAAAAATAACGCGCATAAGGCACATCTGCTTCAGCCCCCTTTTCTTCCTTTTCAATAAAAGGATTATGTTTCAATGGGAAAAATTCTTCTATTCCGCCAAATACCTCTAATCCTGTCTTTGGATTGAAGAAAACTGTTACTTTAGCATCTGCAGTAAGTTCCAAATTCGATTCCGGGAGTGGCGATTCCTCTTTGCTTGGATATTTTTGCTGATATCTTTGAAAGAATTCGTTTGCAAATTCTTTTACTTCTCGTCCCTCCATGAAAGCTACAGCTGCTTTTTGCTCTGACTGGAATAATTTACCCATATCTTTCAACTGCTTTTCTGTTTTTTTCAGGCTCTTGTCCTTACCGTTCATCGCTTCAATACGGTAAGTCATTTCATATTGTTCTGGTAGATCAAAATTCACCTCTTCCGGATTGACCACTGTCATAATTCCCGACAAATTCCAAGCTTCTTTCCAAGGAACGATTTCCATATAAAAGGATAATATGGCAGAAGGCTCCGCAAATTCCTGAATCGAATCCTTGTAAATCTTGAATGCTGCTTTTGTGCCAATATGTTTTACATGGACAAACTGTTCATCTGTCTTTACATATTCAAAAAAACTATGGATGCGATTACCGAGCGTTTTGACAGAGCTATACAGAGCATGTTCCTTACCCACTACTTCTGCAACAAATTCCGAAGATTTAAGGGCAAATAAATGTAGCCTATAATTGTTGAAATGATTATCACGGACACGATAAATCATTTGTTGCAATTGAGTTTGATCATGCTGATATCTTCCCAATTCAGCCACCTGCATCAAGTGGTTGAGATTGGTGTTATATTCTCCCGCGGTCAGATAGTTTGTTGCAACAAGTTTTTCGATAAAATTTCGAACCTCAAAATAGTTCGCATTTTCATCTAATGAATATTCTGATTTTAATTTTGGGTTTTCAGGCGCCACTTCATAATGTTCCTCCAAAATAGCATAGGTTAGATCTGTGACCAATTGTATCAAACGGCCCTGAGGATCAATAAACAAGTGTGGATTCCGTTCACTAAAAAATAACCAGGTCAATACAGCGACATCTTCGCTATTGATATCTTCAGGATAGTAATCCGTCAGATTATTATCCTTGTAGAAAGGCAAAAACTGGCTGTATAGTTCTTTATGGATGGTCCTAAAAGCAGCAAATATCCCTGTATTGGCAATAACATCCTCTAGATAACAGGTGAGATAAATACTTAATGTTTTTAATGCGTCAGTGTGAATGAGGTCATTTGTCTCCGGCTCTTCAAACCACAATGTCGATAGACTATCGTTGATCTTATTGGCAACTCTTAAATAATAACTATCTATATCGTTTGCTTTCTGGTAAGTATGGTGTGCAATCCAATCTTGAATAAAAATTTTGTTTCCTCTCATATGAAAAATGCTAAATCCAAAAGTAGCCAAATTTTCGAAATTTCCATGATTGCAAAACACAAGCATAGACGAAAATAATTTAGATATTCTTTCCGGTCAATAAAAGACAAAAACGGCCGTAGATGAATTAGCTCAATGACGATAGAGGATCGTCTAACAGAAACAAAAAGAGATGCCTTATGGGCATCTCCGTATCGTAAATTTTATTTTTTCTTTATCCTGCAGCAATTACATTATCATTGCTTTTCAAATGATCCTGAAGTGACGGATTTAAAATATTACATGTTTTTAGTAAATCACGGACCGGATATTTTGCAACGATATCTTCCAACGCTGCAAGGTGGCGACTGTGATGTACATCCGTTCCAACAAAATCATACATGCCGGACTTAATCATTGTCAGGGCCGCAGATTTCACCTCAACACCATAATATCGACTGATAGAAAGAAGATTCAATTGTAACATACAGCCAGCGTCTTTGATCTGTTTGTACATATTGAAATTATAGTGGTAGTAATTATAGCGTTCTGGGTGTGCTAAAATTGGCTGGTAACCCAGTCTTTGTATATCTAAAATAGTTTGAAATAAAGCTTTAGATTCCTGTAGATAGGACATTTCAATGAGCACATAACCTCCCGGCATCACACAAAGCTCGTTTGTATCAATCAGCCTTGCAATGCCATCATCTATCATATGTTCAGCAGCATGATAGATAGCAGGACTGTTAGGAAGTTGTTTTATTCCATTCACCAATTTATCTTTGGCATCCTCAATTGTTCGGATTGTATTCGGATGCACACCTTCCATAATATGTGGTGTACAAATAAATTTTTCAAACCCCATTCTTCCCAAGCCTTTCAACAAATCAATAGATTGTTCAATGGACTGGCTTCCATCATCTATTCCGGGAAGGATATGATTGTGCATATCCACCTCTAAAAAAGCGAGTGTACCAACAACCTTGATCTTTGACTCTTGAGTTTTGTTTCCAAACAGCTTTGAAAATATCCCCATATTATATAAAGTATAAATCGTTTAGTTATCTTATTATTGTGTAAATAATAAATCACAAAAGTACCACTATCAGTCCAAAAGAGCGTAATATTATTTTAACATTATAAAAATATAACCATAATATTACAAACTTTGCATCAAACAATCGGGTTATAAAATTGTTTGATGCAAAGTTCAATACCATCTTATTTACTGATCTCCCGCAGGATCTGATCGATCATATAGCCGATAGCACCTTCTTTTGTCTCTGGCAGTTTTGTTGATATTTCGGCTTCCATACGGTTGCCCACAATCCCCTTCGAAGTGATTGCTGTGCTACCATATTGGTTCAATTGTGCCACAGTTTGCTCCCATTGTCTTCCTGGACTTACACCCATCTCTTTTAACATTGCGGGCAGCTTTTGTAAATCAATCGCAGCAGACATTTTGTTTTGCTTCATCAACTTAATAAAATCTTTATTTGCAGTGCCAGCCGTTTTATTTTGACGGATATCATGTAAAGACAAAGAATCATTACTTACCATCACCAAATCATCTTTTAGAAGAACATACATTGGAAAATCTAACCCTTTTTTGGACGAAAATGCGTAGATGCCATCCTGTATTTTACCAAAGGTTTTAGCTACTGCCAGATCTAGTCCCTTTCTAAACAAACGCTGGTCTTTTGATGTAAACATCCAGATAAAGACAGGTAGAGTTTCGTCCTTTGTCTTCTTTACCTCCGTTGAATTATAATCATCGTCATAACTATAATCAATATATTCCTTTCTGAACTTGCGTAGACCATTCACCACAAATAGATGATCCCCCGGCATTACTTGAGCAATTGCTTTCTCATCCAATGCAACTTCAAGTGCCATTAATCCCCATTCAACCAAATCTTGCTGAGGGCCTAGTAATCCGCTATAATATTTTGCTGTATAACTAGGCATATCTCGCAAATAGGCTTCTGAATTAATATTAACGTTAAAGAAACCAAGCGTTTTATCGGTCAGATATTTATTGAATTTTCCATTTGGTTTTCTTGCATATAATCGCTTGGACATTTCAACCAGATCTTTATCTAATCCCATGGAGCCTCTCAATCGCAATACATTTCCATCCTGCAACAAATCCAGCATTCCATCCTTATATCCTGTTTTAAATTTGTCCATATTAATCCCCATATAGAGATAAGGAATGGTTTTATAAGGCATAAGGCCACGATAGAGTTCCTCGACATGTGGTACATATAGACGGATCAATCCTAAGTTTTTGAGAACTTTTTCCTGATCTGAAACTGAGAGAGGCTTATAGGATGCAGACAGCAAACGTGTCGCTTCTCCGAGCAACCACTTATCACGAAGCGCATTGCGTATAGAGTCGTTTTTTCTATTTTGATTCTCGTATTCTGTATAAAGCGAATCGTAATAACTTGGATCATGCATTTCCACCGCCTCAGCGGCCGCAACAGCTGCATCGGCAGCAATATCAACAGCATCCGCCTGCGCTATGACCGTATCTGGTACACTCTCTACAATCACCGGAGGAGACAGTGGCTCCAGTACCTTTTCATCTTCGTCCCACGCCACCACTGCTGCCGTTGCCGAATCCACTACCGCAGTTGTGGAATCCAGTTCGGGAGAATATGCGTCAGCCGCAGGTGCCATGTAAGCAACCTTCTTTATCCCATACCGGTTAGCAACAGAGTCGTTCTCGAAGAAAGTTGTACTCATTGTCGACGAAATAAAGCGCGCCACACGGTCGTTGTAAACCAACACGCTGCCCGCCTTCATCCCTATGCTTGAATATCCATTGGCAAAGGGCTTAGGTTCACCGACATCATGTAGCAGTTTTTCAAATTGCACTTTATTGGACAACGGAAATATAAACTCGAGAAAACTGACACTGTCTGTCTTTCTGTTATAGAAATAAGACGTTTGTGACAAATCGATACCCAAGTTTTTGATATCATTCCCAACTGAAGCACCTGATTTTTCAAGTTGCTTGAACAGACCTGCTTTCTGAAGCAACTCATTCAACTTGTTTGCATTCGCCTTCTGAACAATTTCCTTCACATTAAATGCAGCGATAATTTCTGCATCTTCAGGAATGAGCTTGACTAAATCTTGTGACTTCACAGTCCCCATCAAAGAGAGACACGCTAGTCCAGTCAATAAAATTTTTGATTTCATATAGGTTATTTTGTTAGTGTGATTTTATTTGCCAAAGTAGACTTACCATAGACCAGATCCGTAAATGGTAATTTTAGTAGTACGCCCTTCTTATTGCCCGCAACTTTTGCTTTGCTATTATCCTGAGCCACTATCGTTTTTTCAAAACGCACGATCTGCGTATAAAAAGCATCTGCAAACTGTGTTGTATTATCGCTTCCCAACTGATTGAATTTAGCCTTCCAGTTGCTCGAGGCTACAAATTTACGTTCAAAAATATTGGTCTGAGCGTTATAATAGTATCTATTTGAATTTGATATCTTTGTCTTAAACCGATTAGCCAATATATCCGAAAAGGCATTTAATGACTCGATCTGACTAAAGTCACAGGATATATTTACAATAAAATTTGTGAAGTCAGTTTGATACTGAACATTGGAGATACCCTTTGTCTGCTTGAGTAGCTGAACTACCGCCTTAATCTCCTTTTCCATCTCGGCCTGCGTTGGTATCTGTATCCCTTTTATACTTTTCATCTTCATCAAGGAAGAAACCTTTGTTTTGCTTTTACTCAGGTTCAATGTAGCCGCTATATGTCCCGAACCATTGGGTTTAAGATCAATCTGTTCAACAAAGTCAAAACAACTGGACAATGTAAAAGTCATCAACAATGCACATACAACCACATAAAACCTATTCAACGGTTCTTTTAATTTAAAAACTCTCTTCATTTCTTTTCAGTACCGATTAATAAATTATCAAATCAATATATGTTCGGGCATTAACAGCAAATAGTGTGCTATTTTCGTCACTTTAGGAAAATTTTAAAAAAAAGATATCCAATAACATATTTAGCACTAATCTTTACCGTTATTTAAAAACAGCTGTCTTCCTCAAAAATTATTCAGTAACCACAATAAATATATCTAAAAATCAAATAGATGCATTATCAAAGCATTTGCTTGCACAAAAACACAGATTTATGCCCGGATAATTCAACTTTTCTTAGGTACTTTTGCCCCTCTTTGCTAACAAACACTAACGATCAATATGATTTACACCTCCAGAACTATTCCACAGCATTCAATGTGGCGAATAGTTTATTTTATGATTACGTTGCTTACTCTTAATTCATGTAAAAAAAATGAGTCCAGAATGGAGCAAGCTGCATTACAATTTGCCCCTACAATTGTTGGCCAAATTAACACCAAAGCTGCTGGGACCTCTTGGGACAAAGGCGACCAAATTGGCGTTTTTATGATCAAATCAGGTCAGCGATTAACATCAACCTCAATTGTGAATGCTGTCAACAATCATGCATTCGCGATTAATGGTTCATTATTTCAAAGTAAATCACCTATCTTTTTACCAAATGAACAGGTAGATTTCATTGCATATTATCCTTATAAATCCATTACTGATTTTCAATATTCCATCGATCTGAGTGATCAGTCAAATCAGTCAGCATTGGATTTCATGTATGCCAGCAATGCAAAAAACATCAACAAAACCAACAATACCGTCCCACTCAATTTTGTAAGACAATTGAGCAAGATTGCGATTCATTTTTCCATTACCAATACAGCGGGTTTAGAAGCCAATCAGATTGCCGTCAGTATACCATCGGTACACACACAAGGAGGATTTGATCTCTCAACTGGAAAACTAAATGTTAACCATGCTGAAAAGAAAGATATACAAGGAAAAGTTTCGGTGAATACCAACCAAACAGCTATCGTAGAATTCATCCTCCTTCCCGGAGAGGATATCACCGGAAAGGCTATTAAATTTATCGCTTCTAACGGCGATAGTTATACATGGACAACACCACAGAGTCAGAATCTGAAAAATCTAATTACCGGAAATCGCTACAATTTCAACATCAAAATTGACAATGGTAAGCTAAGTGGAGGAATTGGAGATGCCCAAGCTTATCTGGAAATCCCCAAAATGAACAATTTGAACAATGATGAAGTGTTCATACAGCACTTTCTTCCTGATGCAAGCACAGCTAGAAACTACGCTATGCTGTATGATAAAAAGTTAAAAATGGCTTACTGGGTAGCTTACCCATTATATAATAGCATTTTAGGTTCTGGCAATCGCACGGATGCCTGGGGATATGATCCTTCTATATCAACAGCATTCCAACCAAATCTATTTAAAGGGTTTCAACCAACGGGTTATGACAGAGGTCATCAGCTACCTAGTGCTGATCGCAACCTAAATATTACCCACAATAAAACAACATTTTATTTTACCAATATGACGGCACAGGCATCCCGTCTCAATCAAGGTCTTTGGGCAAACCTGGAAACTAAGGTACGGACCTGGACAGCGCAATGTGACACCATGTATGTTGTAACAGGAGCAATGCCCACAACAGATACGGATAATCTGCTTAATTTTGCACAAGACAATGACAGGAAAGATATCGCAAAACCAAAATACTATTTCAAAGCCTTAGCCATGAAGAAAGGGAGCGAATACTATACGATTGCCTATAAAATAGACAACATAACTCCGCCTTCAGGAAGCACGTTTAATAATTATAAACTAACTGTAAGCGATCTGGAAAGAGAAACAGGATTTACATTTTTTCCCGATTTAGACAACACGAAAAAAGAAAGTATAAATACCAATATCTGGAAATAATTCATGGTCGGCTTTATCGAATTATTTTATTCCGATTAAGACAATTACTTAAAGCTTGATAAGTCTTAAAAAGGCCAAGATCTCCACCATAAAAAGACAATGCACGATGAATTGTGCCTTGTCTTTTTATTTAACGGTATAGCCACGATGCGTCAAAAAACTTGACATTCCTGTAAAAACACCATTTTATCCTTAAAATGCACAATCAATCCATCATAGTTTTTTATTAGTTTTAACCCATGAAGCTTATAATATTCGATCTGGATGGAACATTATTGGATACATTACAAGATCTTGGAGACAGTTGCAACGCGATCCTTCAGCGATTTGGTTATCCTATACATCAGCTACCGGCCTACAAGAAATTTGTAGGTAATGGTGTACAGAAACTGATCGAACGCGCCCTTCCCGAATATGCACGAACCACGGAAATAATCGCAACACTGCTAATGGCATTTAAGTCCTACTACGAAGAACAGACAATATGCCATACAAGACCTTATATTGGAATTGTCTCGCTACTGGAGATGCTTAAATCTTCGGGGTACCTCATCTCTGTAGCATCCAATAAATATCATGAGGCGGTTATTCCTTTGATGGAAAAATATTTTCCCACGATCGCTTTTGATCTGGTCCTTGGCCACCGTACAGGACATCCAGCCAAACCTGATCCAGACATTGTCCTGGATACTCTCCGAACATTAGGGATAGCAAAAGAAAACTGTTATTATGTTGGCGATTCCTCTGTTGATATGGACACAGCCAATAACGCCGGGGTGACTGCGATTGGTGTGACCTGGGGCTTTCGCGATGAAACCGAGTTGCGGCAACATGGTGCAAAGCATATTATTCACATTCCACAGGAACTGTTGGACGTCGTATAAAAGAAAAAGCCGAACTTAATTCCAACGATGGTTTAAGTTCAGCTTTTTTGAATTAAACTATTGTTGTTAGCTACATTTTAGCATCCATCAGCTTTTCACTTTGCGCCTTTGGCTTTCCTAATTTCATCTTGATCACAAAGGCTTTATTTGAGTTAAACGAATTGGGAAGCCGAATATCGTAATATGTATTTTTGTCTAAGTCTAAGCCAATATCCGCATGGCTCAATTCCAAGGATTGTCCATTGTGGAGTATAGTAGCAGAGACTGGAACCTCCACAGCCTTCTTAGGAACTGCAATACGCACGATATTGTTGACAGGACGATTAAAAACAGTCAGATAAAGGTTATCCTCTTTCTTTGTAAAGTAACCCAATTTGGATGGCGCTAGACCAGCATGTCTGACACCATATACCGCTTCGCCGTTTATCTTAATCCAGTCACCGATTTCTTTGGCGAGTTTATCTTCTCCAGGATGCATAAGACCATTCCCATCAGGTCCAAAGTTCAACACAAAATTGCCATTCATGGAAACACAATTCATCAACATATCGATGAGATCATCTGAGGTTTTGGTATAAATCCCAGACCAGTCTTTCATATAGCCCCAACCATTCGGTGGAATCGTCATGACACAGTCCCAGTCACGTCCCTCCAACCATTCAAACTCCTTCGGCATTTTTCTTTCCCAACCTTGTTCATAGTCACCTAGCATATCACCATTGGAGTCAAAATGCCGCTTTCCAAATTCGTCATTTCTAAATCGGCTTCCAATAATCAATCCTCGATGTTTTTCACGTAGCTCTTTTTCTAATTTATACGTAAAATCATACGATTGGATCCAAGATTGATCCCAAGTACCATCAAACCAAAAACCTTTTATTTGCGGGTAGTTTTCCAGAAGTTCTAGCAACTGATTACGCGTGTATTCCAAAAACTTATTGAATTTAGCCTTTTCTTCAGGACTAGAGGGGGCTTTCCCCATATAGTTTGAATTATTCCATTCAAGAATTGAAAAATACAAAAATACATCTATACCTTCCGCTGTATAGGCATCTACGACCTGCTTGACGATATCTTTTTTATAAGGACTCTTCTTCACTGTATAGTCTGTATACTTAGAAGGCCACAGGGCAAATCCATCATGATGCTTTGTGGTAAAAATAAGATACTTTGCACCCATTTCTTTCGCCTGTTTAGCCCAGTTTTTTGCGTCAAAACCTGTAGGATTGAACTTTTTGTAGAGGTTATCATAAGTATTCTTCCAATCTTTCGGCGCTGTTGGTCCACTCCAGGTACGTATCCATTCGGATGCCGCCGCTCCTTTTCGTGCACTCACCCCTTCCCATTCGTTACCAGGAATTGCATACAAGCCCCAATGGATAAATTGTCCTAATCCATAGTTTCGGAACCGTTCCATCGCTTCATCTGTCCGATGTCCGGGCGTCAAAGGCCCATATTTTACGTCTACCTTGTTTTCTACTTTCTTGCGAGGACCTGTCCATTGTGCCGAAGTAGTTTTTACTCCCAGCAATATGCTGCCGAGAATCAATGCTGTGATTATTTTATTATATTTCATCTTATCATTATTTCTTTGAAAATGACTCTTCCTAACGACAAATAAATCTATGTTTATTGACCAGATATATGTTGCCCGTCCGACGATCACTTTGGATTATCTATATATTGTTTTTGCGATTTCTTGATAACTGCGGGCTCTGCGTTACTGTCCTTAAAAGGATCAAAGTAATAAAGTCCCTGATCGCGGTACAAGGGCAAATGCTTTTTTAATGTTTTTGTAAATTCATCAAAATTTCGACCTGTTCCTGGCACCCATGCTGCCTCCGCCAATGCCGCTATTCTCGGAAACACAAGGTAATCCAAACGATTGACATTCGTCACTGTTTCAGTCCAAAGATTAGCCTGAATACCCAAGACCTGTTGTTTTCTTTTTCCCAAACTATCCAATTGATTTCCAGCAAAATTAAATACATCCTGCAAAGGATTGAAGCCTTTTCCCCATTTACGACCATACTTATGATGCTCTTGTTGTACAAAGTCAAAATACATGGGCAACCTAGGAGTTAGTATAACCTGATAGCCTTTATCCAAAATCTTGTTTAGCTGTTCTGGTTTATCATGACGCCACCACATCATGACCGTCTGATCTTTGGCCAACTTGGCATCCACCATTTCATCCCAGACAATAATCTTTCCGTTTATCCCAGCCACAGAATCTGCCATACGACGAATAAAATACTCTTCAACTTCTTTGTTAGATTTTAGACCTACTGTCTTTTTCAATTCCTGAACTTTGACATCATTATTCCAGGCTTCACTACCAAAAGCAACCTCATCTCCTCCTAAATGAATATAGACAGAGGGGAACAGTGTTTTCACTTCACGCAAAACATCAGTCAAAAATGTATATGTTGTATTTTTAGCAGGATGAAAAGTAAAATCGGGATGTCTTTCGTTCCCCCCACCAGACAGAAAAGGATAAGCCCGGTTTGCGGCTGTAGCATGTCCCGGCATATCAATTTCAGGAATGACCTCGATATTTCGCTCAGCAGCGTAGGTAACGATCTCACTAATATCAGCTTGACTATAATACTGTACCGGAGCATAAGGATCGAGATAATTGCCTATCCCCCCAACTTGGGTTAACCAGGGGTATTTTTGTATACTTAAGCGCCAAGCCGGTTCATCTGTCAAATGCCAATGGAATTTATTCAACTTGTAAAAAGCCATCCAATCCAGCAAAGATTTCACTTTCTCCTTACCAAAAAAATGGCGCGATTCATCTAACATAAACCCTCGCCAGCCAAATTGCGGTTTGTCTTCAATATTCAATACAGGTAATAGGAACGCATTGCCTTTTCTTTCAGCAGCGGTAAACACCTGCTCCAAACTAGCAAGAGCATTGACCATACCCGATCTATCAGAAGCATATATTTCAATACCTTTGCGACCGATCTTTAGACGATATGCTTCATGTTGTAATTTGCCATCAAGCTTCACGATCATTTTTGCGTCCTTTTCCAACGAAGTGTAAGTTGAAATTCCAAAACGGCTCAACATCAGCTTCCGAAGATAGTGCAAAGACGATTCAAACACAGCATCTCCAGTGACTCCAAAATTACCCGCCAACTTCAACTCTCCCTGCCCCATTTTACACTCTAAAGGTTGTGGAATAATCGCGATTTGAGCTGTCACATTTTGAATGAGCAAGTAGGTTATAATAAATACTAATTTACGTTTCATATGATAATTAAGACTTTACCTTGGTTAGAAGGTGTTAAAATTAATTATTTAAGCATCATCCTGCTACATTTTTATAAAACCTTTATTTTCGATTCTAATTGTAGCTCTGCGTAATACAATGGTAAAGAAATTATTAAGTTATTACTGAAAGTCAAATCCAGTCAATCGTTTGCGCAACTCTCGAAAACGTTATAGTGTATTTTATACAAACAAAACAATAAGGAAATATATTTAAACATAGAAATAATAAAGATTTAAAAAATTAATATTATTGCAAAATCTTACACTAACTAAAACCCGTACAATTAGCGATTGTCTTTTTGTTGGTTATATTTGAAAACGAAACAAATACCCTAAGTTAAAACCATATGATTAAAAGGATTTTTTATACGCTCTTCTTTATAGGGATAACTATTCTGAATCTACAAGCCAGAACTGTCATTCCGTTCAATGCAAACTGGTCGTTTAAAAAAGGTCCGTTTTCCACCTCAGCATTGGACTATAACCAGACATTTGATGGAAAGTGGCAATTGGTTACCCTACCACATACCTGGAATGCAACAGACATGCAGACAGCAGAGATTAAACCGGGAAGTCTTGGAAAAAATGAACGCTTTTATACCGGCGATGCTTATTACCGCAAAACATTTGTCCCAGGATCAGATTGGAAAGGTAAGCGTATTTTCATCCGATTTGAAGGGGTGAATACCAATACCGAAGTTTATCTAAATAATAAACCTCTTTCTGCCAAAGCAGGAAAAAATGATATTACCTACGATAACTCGCAACGAAATGGCAACTACAGTTTTGTTGGCAGACATCAGGGCGGCTATTCTGCTTTTGTCTTTGAATTAACCGATATGCTTCAATTGGGAGTGGAAAACGAGCTGTTAGTCAAGGTTAATAATGAAGCCAGTCCACAGGTTATTCCGGTAAACCACACCTTATTCCCGATGTACGGTGGCATTTATCGTCCTGTTGAACTTATAGTCACCGATGACATTCATGTTGCTGTAAATGACTTTGCTTCCCAAGGTGTCTATATCACGCAACAAAATGTTTCAAAAAAGACTGCGGATATAGCATTAAAAATAAAAATTGACAACAAATCCGGAAAAATACAACCGATCGAATTGCTAACGACCATTTTTGAAAAAGATGGTACCATAAAAGCAAAACAACAAACTGCATATACATTGCCGCCACAGGGCCGTCAGGTCTTATCACAACAAATTGCGGTCAAAAACCCACATTTATGGCAAGGATTGGACGATCCCTACCTCTACAAGGCTGTGACACAGATCAAAAAAAATGGTCAGATCATTGACGAGGTAACGACACCTTTAGGTATACGCAAATTTGAATTACGTACTGGCCAAGGTTTCTTTTTAAATGACATCAAGTATCCCCTATACGGTGTATGTCGACATCAGGATCGTTGGGGCAAAGGTTCAGCCCTGAGCAACGCCGACCACGACGAAGATCTATCCATTATCAAAGAAATGGGAGCCACTTCCATTCGTTTGGCACACTATCAACAGTCAGCATATTTCTATTCCAAATGCGATAGCATCGGGCTTGTGATCTGGGCCGAAATCCCATTTGTGAATCGCGTGACAACATTTGAAGACAATAACGCCCAACAGCAGTTGAAAGAATTAATTCGACAAAATTTCAATCACCCTTCTATCTATATCTGGGGGATGCACAATGAAGTTTACTCGCCGTCCGCCTACACGGTAGAACTCACAACCAAACTAAATGATCTCGCTAAATCCGAAGACCCAGATCGTTACACCGTATCCGTAAGTGGATATAATGTGATTGATCATCCGGTTAACAACAATGCCGATGTACAGGGAATTAATCATTATTTCGGTTGGTATAATGGTGAACTGGAAAACAAATCCGATAAAGATGACGATGTAGCCACATGGGCACAACGTATAAGTAAAGAGTTCAAAGATTACAAGATTATCTTCTCTGAGTATGGCGCAGAAGCCGTTCCCGAGGATCAAGCGGAAGAGGTAGGTAATTTCGGGAACCAATGGAGCAATCCATCCTTCTTTCCAGAAGAATATGCAACAAAATTCCATGAAGTCCATTGGGGAGTAATCTCCAAAAATCCTATTTTCCTTGGATCGTACGTTTGGAATACTTTTGATTTTGCCACACCGATTACCGCACTGAACGTTAATCCAAGAAATTACAAAGGCCTAGTTTCCTTTGATAGAAAACTAAAGAAAGATGGTTTTTACTGGTACAAAGCCAACTGGAGCAAAGAACCGATATTGTATGTCACCCAACGCCGTATGATCAATCGCGGAAATGAAATTACTCCTGTAACCGTTTATTCCAATAGAGGCGAACCAACCTTAACCGTTAACGGAACGGTTATCAAAGGCGTTAGAAAAGGGCAAACAGATGTACATTACATTTTTGACAATGTTAAACTTGCAAAGGGGGCCAATACCATAGAAGCAAAGATCAACCAAAAAGATGGGAAGGTATTAACCGATACCATTCATTGGAACTATGATCCATCTTATAAACAAGATGCAACTGGCCCAACGAAATCTAAAACAGAACACGTAGGACTCTAATCGCAATACAGCATAATATAAATTAAAAAAGCACCAATAGTCCTTGTACTATTGGTGTTTTTTTATGTAAAATCCATTTTGCCCGGCTGTAGCCGTTTTGACGGCCTATCTGTTCAATCCAATTGATAACAATTTAGGCATTTCACGGTTAGACGCGATCCAATTAACAGAATCAAGTTTTCACCTGTCAATGGAAAAACGTTTTCATTTCTGAAACAGGCCGATGATCATTAACCGACATAACCTGACCGTTTACCGAAATTCTTTCCTGATTAGCCTAATGCCCCTCCCCGACAACGCAAATCTGCCCTACCTTTGAGATATCAAATAAGAAACAAAACATTAAAAAATAAACATCATGGCAACTAAAACAACATTCAGCATCAACAGCAAAACGATCACAAAAGCTTTTCAAGACCTTTTTGATTCATTTAAAAGTTCACGTTTAAAGGTGTCTTCCAAAAATGGACAGGAATACCTCAATATATCATTATTGCTAGCGGTGATCATTGGAGTTATTTTTCCGATAGCTTTTGTGGTCCTTATTATCCTTACTTTGATTTGTAGCCTTCAGTTGGCCATCTTACAAGAAGATAAACAGGAAGAAGAAAAACAAAAAATGATCGAGCTAAAATAAACGCTATCCTTGATATAACTTATCATAAACGGGATGCCCATCGAAGGGCATCCCGTTCTATTTTTATCAATATCTTACTTAACGATCGGAAAACACATTGTTCCAACCTTGGATTAAATTCCCTACCATAGCCCCAATTTTTCACCAAAAACAATGCAATCGATTGATTTAGATTTATTTTTTGATAGAAAATTAATTTCCGTACCTTAAACTGAACAATACTTTTTAGTGTTGTAAATGCTATAAAATAACCCTAAGAGAAAACCATTTATAAATTTTGATCATGAGATATATTATCTTGTTCCTTCTATTTATACAAATAAACTTCAGCCACGCACAGAGCAACAGTATTTACCTGCATACAGACAGGGATTACTATTTTCCTGGCGATACCGTATGGTTTAAAGGTTATGTTTTGGAAGAAGGTATTCTTTCAAAAAATGTGTTTAATCTCTACCTCAAATGGGCAGATGGACAAGGAAAAGAATTCCAACAGGCTGTAGCAATGGTTTCGCAAGGTATTACTGCAAGTCACTTTGTTATTCCACCAACTTATCAGGGAGACGAGTTATTTATCAATGCCTATACAAATGATCCGAATTGTCCGCAAGGCCACCCATATTTTAAGAAAATAGGCATACTGCAACTCGGAAAACCTATTTCAGACCAACGATCTGATTTTCCTAAAAAAGACAAGCACTACAATCTATTTCTTTATCCTGAAGGAGGTTTATTATTAAGCGACATTTCGAATCAGCTTACGATCAAATGTATGGACAGCAATGGAATTCCGGTCTTGGCCAAAGGTAGCCTGACGGATGATCAGGGAAAGTTTTTAGGTGATTTCCAGACTGACGGGGCAGGACTTGCCATGATCTATTTTACCCCGAAAATGACAACGAATTATTTCATCGAATGGACCGCTGTGGATGGAAACAGTCGAAAAAACAGCTTACCAGCGGCGAAATTGGGCAGTAAAGCAAGCCTGATAACAGAGAATGATCAAACCGTCATCCAATTACAGACCAATATCGATTCACAATCTGTATGTATTGAAGCCAGCTTACAACAACGTTTTCTTTTCAAAGAACAAGTCCATCTGACTAAAGGAAAAAAAATTAACATTCCACTTCAGAATAACAGTTTGGAGTATGGACTTTTACAAGTTAAAGTCAACGATACATCAGGTCAATTACTTTCTTCGAGAACAGCCATCATTGGACAGGAACAAATCCTTCTCCATCCACAGGTTACTTTACAACGGGGAGATGGCGAAAAATCTGGGAATAGGCTCCAAATACAGCTTCCATTAAAAGAATCTGCAAAATTATCGATTTCGGTAACGGATATTGATGTTCCGCTAGATAGCAACGAAAGTATATTGACAGATCTATACTTTAAACCATTGGCCTCAGAAAATTTAATCGCACCTCAAGTTTACTGGAACAAAAGCAAGAATAAAGACAGTTATATCCAGAGTGTGAACTGGATGCGAGAAATCTGCTACAGTGATAAGCAAAACTATAGGGATACATTACTTGTATTGAAAGGCCAGATTATAATGCCGAAAGACAGATGGGCTAAGTTTTATGAAAGCTACCGAAGCCTATTAAAGAAGGAGGAAAAATCCAAAGGTAGGGATCGAGGAGCTTCTTTCGGTTATCAGGATTTCGGTTCGTCACGCATGAAATACCAAGAAATTGGTTTTGATTCGCTGGGGAGATTTAGTATTCCCAACTTAATCATTTTTGATTCCGTAGAAACAAAATTTAGCCAAATCTACCGTAGGCTAAAGTTTGAGCCATTTTCCGTCCATTATACTTTTGCCTATCCGCAGCAATTCCGACGTCCGGTTTATATTGCTGACGGTTTACCACAAAGAGATTATAATACGACAAATTTAGCGCAGCTCGAAACCTTTGGCCCTAATTTCACCGTTGATGCAAAGGGCCAACGTACCCTAGCAACTGTTGTCGTCAATAGAAGTCGATTGCAAAGAGCACAAGAGCGCATTCATAAAAGATTTTATATGGCAGATATTCCAACCAATATGAAGCCAGATGCAATAATGTATCCAGCGCTTGACAGCAATGTTATTAAAAGATCGTATGATATCAGCGATTACATAAGGAGACAACTCAAAAGTTATAACCCGAGAAGAAACTACAAAATCTATATCAATGGGATAGAACAGATCTTTACTAACTTTGAATCCAGTATTGGTGATAGTGGACTCTTTGAAGACGCTGCGAACTTTCCCATGGTAAAATATTATGCAAGTTTGCCGCAGGCAAACAACCAGCCAGCCATTCTTCTGTTTCAGTCCTCCGCTGATGAAGTGGACCGTGAAATTGGCAAAGTAGTGGATGAGCAGACTCTTGTGGGATACATGCCAATTACCCAATATACCAATGTGACCTACGAAACTACAGCTAAGAAGTTTAATAGCCCCAAAGATTATCGATCAACATTATATTGGAATGCCTTTGCTACGATCGAAGCCGGAAATACATCAGGACTTTTCACCTTCTTTAATAATAGCCGAGCGAAGGGATTTTGTATAACTATCCAAGGTATCACGGAATCTGGCAAGGTTGTTTATTATAGAGAAGTGTTTAATTAAGGATGTTGAATACCGAGCATATAATGCAAAATGTATAAGCTCGGTACTCAACAAAAAGACTAATATCCAAACACGCTAAATTCACCTAAGTGTGTAAAAGCGTCGCCCTGATTTTTCGGTGCTGTCATTGTAACTCGAACATATCTCGCTTTAACTGTTTTGGGCAAAATATAGTCTTGCCAACCATCATTTAATGGATTGAATTCTATATCTTTTGCAACATTGGTAAAATTATTGCCATCGACTGATACTTCCAGGTTATAACGTACAAAGCCATTACTGCTATTTTTTCTACGAATCATACTTATTTTAGAAACAAACCTTGCTTTGCCGAAATCTATTCTAAACCAATGCGGAAATGGGGCCGGTGTACCCCAATCGGAATGCCAATAGGTATCTGTATTATTATCAATTAATGCAGCAGCTCCTCCACCATCTCCCGCTTGATTGTCCGACACGGTAGCTGTCCAGCTGGCTTTATCAGTAAATTCTTTAGGCGGTAAAATGACACCATCAAAGGAAACAGAAGCGCCTTCTTTTCCCGTCAAAGTGACATGTACATTTGTCGGATTACCTTCAAGAAGTAATTCTCCATCTCGATCGCTCGTAGAAACCTGAGCTATTTTCGAACTTCCATTCCATGTGTATTCTACCTTTACAGTTACTTGCTCTCCTAGCGTGTTTGTCCAAGCAGTAATAGCATTTTTTGGTCCACTATAGTAATATGCAAAAGAAGGAACCAATGTCTTATAAGGCAAAGTTCCTGGTGATATTTCTACAAGTTTTGTTTTTGACCTGTTTAATGTCGCATCGGAAATTGTAATATTAAAATCTATGTTTTTTGTATCATCAAAAAGTTTATCGACGATCAACACATCAGACTTCGAATTCTCGCTTTCCAGCTTTCTGTTCTCTCCATTTACAACATAATTGATCACGTACTTAAATGTTTTATCAGAAGTATTAGGAAAAACAAATTTTACTCCGCCATCGACTTTGTCTGTTGCAATATTGGCCAATTTATAATCTACCTCATAAGGACGCGGCGTTAGTTTGGCGTCTGTTACTTTGGATGCAGTTGCATCGGCTGTAAGGTATTTTAGTGCGAAATCATATTCCTTTAATTCGTCTAAATGAATGATTGTTGGTTTTGTAAAATCAGTCACTTCAACCCGTTTCTCTCCCCCATCGATATAACTAATCTGTGCTTTAGCGACACGGTCACTTAAAGCTGGCCAGTGAATCTCTATATTTTGATTAAAGGTAGAAACTAGGGTCAAATTTGTTGGTTTCGCTGTAGGGCGTGTTTCAGTAACAATCACCTCTTGACCTTCCTGTTTAGGAAAAACTAGTTCTTCTTCCTTACATGCATAGAATGAAAGCAGCAAACCTACAAAGAGAAGACTGTGATTCAGATTCATTTTAAGTATTCTTTTCATTTCAAAGGGTTAATTAGTTAAGGTTTTAGGAATTCTACCTCATAATTGTTTAAGAATGTCTGTCCATCCAAATTCCATTCTTTCTGTGTTTGCAATTCCAACCAGTAAAAAATCTGTGTGTAATAATCTGTCGACTGTATAAAATAAAAGTTCTTGCCGAAATCACATGGTGAAATTTTTGTTGTATTTTTACCTCTATATGGTCCGGTCAGTTGCATCGCGCTTTTTCCAGAAATCTCATTTGCTACGACGCCAGCAGCATTTGGGCTCATTTTCCAAAACCCCTTAAGGCTTGCACCATAGCTGGAAGATTTTAGATCATCTTTATAGCAAACAAAATCCCTAATTTCTTCTTGGGACAAAGCTTTGTTCAAAATATGTACATCTGCAACATCAAAATCTACCAAATCGTAAGAAATGCTGGGTCTATATCCGAAAATTAAGGGATCAGAAGTCTTGATATTCTCAATTTTCATATTCTCTGTTGTTGATTCTTGCGCCAATGTACCATTATTATAAATTTTAATATTTAGCTTATTGGGACTAATGGATTTTAACACCGCTGTCATTGTATACCAATCGCCATTGATTTTTCCAACTTGACAAGTTGCCACTGATGATCCATCACTGACCCGAACTTGTATATCATTTCCAAAAGTATAAAACATCCATCCTGGTGTGCCTGTTGACGTATTTGAATCTTTCCCAAATATTCCAGAATACCAATAATTATATGATCCAAGATCATAAGTGCTAGGTATCTTTGTATTATTCCGATTAAACCTAAACTTCGAGAAAATCGTCAATTCATTTGTTGTCGCTAAATCGTAATCACTTTTATCACTAATATTCTCACTAAGTGCTCTTACCCCTAAAGGATATACACCGGTACCATCGTATCCCCACATCCGTACGGAGCTCATTCTTTCCCCATTCAATTCTGCCGATTTAAAGTTTTTGTTTTCGAATATGGCGAATGTATTTCTCTCTGCAACAGAATTTCCTCCATAGGACTTATCTATACCTCCGTGATTGGAGGTTATTATTATTAACCAATCTTCTAGCAAAAAATTAGGTCGCTTTTCAAGCGCACTTGTTATCTCACCAATATATCCATCTATTTTATTCAAGGCAGAGACATATCCAGCATTTTCGATGTTAAACCCACCATTTTTCCCTGCTTCTAACAAATCTGTAAATTGAACTATCGTTAAATCATTGTTCTTTTTATTTAACAATTCTACGACTTTTGTTTTTACCGCTTCATCAGATTTAGTCTCATACGTCTCATTGGCACTGACTAATAACCTATCGTTTATAGCGACAGATCGAGATATAACAGCAGTTTTTTTATTAGGTGCAATTGTTGACATCCTATATAATATTGAAGGATACCCACCTACTGTTTGGTGCGGATTATTTTCATTTGGCTTGGGAATATAAGAGTCATCAGTAATACCATGATTGGCGAATGACACACCGCTCATCATGGACATCCATGTCGATGCATCACTTGTATTTTCATCCGCCAAAGCATTAAAAGTATATTTGCTTGTCTTTAATAGGTTTGTTAAATTTTTCGGCAAGTTTTTTTTAATTTCCTGCCCCACGGCACCATCAATTGAAATAAAAAGAACTTTTCTTTTCACCGTTCCATCTCCTCCTTGCTCTAAATCCTCATATACAGCGGGAGGATTTTCATATTTAGTACAACCTGCCCAAACGATTAATATCGCCAAAGCGCATATCGCTGCTTTAATTCGATTAAAATATTTTTTCATAGTCTTTTATATATCGTAAAACACCCCTAACTCCGCTAGCGCAACATGATTCTCTCCACTCAGATTCTTCTCCGGAAATGAGAATTTCACATATTGAGCCTCCACAATTTTATCGAAAGCAAACTCTCGCATCACATTTCGTTGTCCGGTTGTTTCCGAAGATTTGGCAAGGTCATATGTCCCCATATCCACCCAGTTCTTATTATCTTGACTGACGCGTACAATGACCTTTGTTGCATAGGTATTATTCTGTCTATTCTGAATAAAAAATCCTTTGAATGCATTAATTGTCTTCATATCTATCATAATTTCTACCGGCAAATTTGTGGCAATACTACATCCGGAATAGCATGTATGCCAATATGTATCAGATTTTCCATCTTGCATCGCATCAATTTTACCCGTACTCTCACCTGTAGCTGTGGAGACGTTCGATGTATACACAAAAGTAGCTCTCGGAAGGCTGTACTTTGTGGACAGAATATCGTCTCCTCCGGTAAAGGTCAATGGGTTATAATCCCAAATTTTGTTCGCCATAGGCGGATACAAATTACGCATCTCCCGTTTTGCAGCGGTACTGACTGGAATACCCCAGGCAAAAAAGAAACGATGGAAGTCCTTGCCCGTAAAATGACATAATTGTCTGAAAAAATAGTCTTTTTTAGCTTGATCTAATGAAGTAAAGAAATTTTCATTTCTTGCTTTACTATAGATGTAAGGGAAGAAATCCCAACCAGACTCGCCATTTTTTCCTTTCACTTTATCAAAGATTTGTAGGAATGGTGTTAAGCGGGCAAATGGGTCATCTGCATCAAGCCCGTAACCCGCAGGAAATGGTTTGAATGTCTTAACGTCGTTATAGGCCGCAAACTTTAATGCACCTGGGATAGATGTTTTTAAAGCCGGATGAAAATCAATCCGGTTAGTCTCACCTCGATTTCGGGCCGCATTAAAAATAAAAAGGTTATTTGTTGTTTCCACTAGGTCAGACCAGCTCCAGGACGATCCTGCTTGGTAATTATGTCCTACCTCATGATAGGTTCCCCATGAAGTTCCTTTTTTTATCGTATTCGGGTTTGTCAATTCATCCAACCAATATTCATCTTCCTGCATGATCCACGGACTTCCGCTATGGGCATAACCGGCAGAAGGGTGAATATCCATCACTCCGCGCTCCCACAAACTTGGATAACGGTTTATTGGGTTAGCAGCAGTAGGAGAAAGACCCATCCAGTTGTAATAATCTTTTTCATACGAATCATCCCAAAGCTGCAAAGCCTCATCCACATGATCCATTTTGCCTGACTGAATCAGCTTTACAACAAGCGAGCGAGGAACTGAAAATGCTGTTCTTTTGCCAATAAGATCCATCCAGGGCACATCGTTGGCCAAAACCTGCTTTTGCCAATCTGAGACCGTCATTTTTCCCAAAACAAAATCATTGGCCTTTGTCGCTCCAGATATTTTTAAGTTAACTGGAGCTAGCCTTGTTTTTTGACTAATAATCCATAATGTACCACCATACAGGTTACCGACATAATTATTTCCAGGAAATAATTCTTTCCGGGTATAGATAATAGCATCACGCCGTGGAGCATCTTTACCCGTAATGTTGTCAGTATGTACTCCAATCTGGGCCGTGAGGCCAACTACACCAGCAGGGACAGTAATTCGAACATTTTCTCCTGCGGGCGCATACAACCCCGTGCTGTATATTGGTGATGGCGTATAGCTTACCTTGTATTGAAAATCACTGATATATTCTCGGTCTATCAATAAGGACAATGTTGTATCCTGAATACGTCTTACATTTTCGCCTACAAGTCCTGGATAGATACGGGCACGATGGTATAAACTTTTATCCGCCTTCCCCATGGTTGTATCTGTTATAATAGGAGACTCTGTTACGTCTCCTTGCTGATAGCCATCCTTAAAATCGAAGCCCTCTTTACCACAGGAAGATACCAAAGTGATCATCCCGGCAATAAATCCAAATACTATATATCTTTTATTCATAATGGTCTATTCTATTGGTTAATTTCTTATTTGTGCATAGTTGGGGCTCCAGCTCTTGCCATCCAGATTCCAGGCACTTTCTACTGAGATCCCTAACCATTGATAAATCATAAATGGAACATCCACTGCATTGGGCACCTGACGGAAAAAAGATTCGCCAATTGGGGGCTGAAAAAATGGCACCAATTCATTGAAACTAGTCCAGGATACGGGTCCTTTTAGATCTATATTTCCAGCCCCTTTACCCGTTTTTTCAGTTAATTTAATCGTATTCACATCATCATAACCTGGCCAATATGCTTGTAGATTACTCCAAAAAGGAAATTTTTCATCAATATGGGTAATACCACCATACTGTTTTACCTCATCAAATGTAAACGCACGATTATATACCTGAATATTACACATTGAAAAATCTAAGTTATCTCCATCACGTTGTGTATACCCTATTGTTAAAGGGCTTGTATTATCAAAATTGCTATTCTTAATCACATTTTGAGAAACCTTTCCTGAAATAGAAGATTTCGTACCGTCGGTATAGGTATACACAGAATCTTGTGTGCCACTTCTTTTGATGACAACTGTTAAAGCATGCCATTTCCCATCGTTGATATAATTACCAAAAGTTTGATCGGCAAATGAACTATTAAATCCCCAACCCCCACTTTCTGAAAAAATATTCCATCCATTCCCCTCAAACCCTTTGGTTCTTTTCGCAAAAAAAGTAGCATAATTATAATTAGTACCAGCAACATTGTGCCGAACAAAGAAAGTAAACGTCCAATCATCACTTGTACTAATATTAAACCTATTGGCGTCTGTAATTGATCCTGTCACTTTACCATTCCCCGAATAACTATAACGTGTTGCTGCGCCCACAAAAGGCACATCTTTGGCACTAGGTCTTGGTAAAATCTTACGTGCAAATTTAGGAGAATACATCAGCGTATAAGTCGCGCGTTTGGCATCACCAAATGCCGTAAAATCTGTTACAGGGTCCTTGGAATCACCGCCTCTACCTGAGGTCACAATGACCAGCCAATTTTCATTGATATAGGACTTACGGGCCTTAATCGTATTGACCAATTGCTGAACCTGCTGATCCATTTTCTTGATTGCATTGACATATGCTGTCGACTTGTCCGAATATTCAGCGCTCGCTCCAGCTTTGTCCACATCCACCAAATGCACTACGTTTAAATCCGCAGAATCAGTTGCCAAACCTTTGTTAGCAGCCGCCAAAACCGTTTCGTCGGTCGTACTCTTTTCCAAATGGGCATCTTTTCCCAAATAAGTAGCATAGGTAGAAGATGAGGTGTACAGACTAGAAACTTGTTTGCCCTGAACAGATTTCAACCGGCTGAATATCGTTGGGTAAGTCGCAACATTCAATGTCGAAAGGTCATCGGTGGTTACTTTATTTTTAGTCGCATTTACACCTGTGAGCAATGATGATACAACGGCTTCATTGGTCATTTGAAAATCAGTTGTTGGATCAGCAAGGCTACCATAGGTAACCATGCCATTTCGGGTCATCTCAATGAGATTGGTTGGTTCGAGGGATTGCACCACAGGCCCCGAAAGCCCGTCTACAATAACCATTAAAACTTTATCCCTATTCTCTGGGCTATCTTTTGCCTCTTGAAAATTCTGAAGCAGATTTGGAAAATCTTTATTACAGGCCGTAAGAAGCAAAACTCCGCCCGCACAGTAGATTATTTTTTTGATGAGTTGAATATACTTGTTCATATCTGGTTCTTTTTGAGGTTATTCTTTAACTTCCAATCGAAAAAAATTGCCTACGGATTTCTTTCCATATTGGTTGATACTTCCTCCTATTAGTAATGCGGGTAAACCCAAGGACGATTTTGTCTCCACCACTTTCCGGATGTTTCCAGAAAAAGGGGCCTGACTATTATACTTCTGTAGCAAAGAACCATCTTTTTCGAGAATCAACATATTCGTCCTACGAACGTTGTTATAACTTTCGATCGTGCCATCAATGATCACCCGGCCGTTGTTCAATACCTGTGCAAAGGTGGGAATACCGTTACCAGCATTCTGAAAAACAAACTGATCATCTATAGTACCATCCGTATTTAAGATCGCAGCTCCATTAACTTTACCATTAGCTCCTAGCCCCTTAAAAACACCCGCAATGGCAATTTTCTTTAACTGTTCATTGTAAGTGATCTTCAAAATTCGATCTATAGTGCCGCCTAGATTAAAAGAAGGATCTAGCGTTCCATCTTTTTTAATACAGGCAATTCCCGGAACCGCTTTACCATTATAGGACGTAAATGCACCTACAATAACCACACGGTCATTATCAATTAAGGCAGCGTCCATAATATTTCCGTTGGCACCCTGGTTTTTAAACGCGAAGGTAGAATCCAAAGATCCATCTGCTTTCATCCTAATCACATTCTTTGCCTCAGTCAATAAATACCGTCTATTGTCCCTCGACGAATAGGTATAGTCAATTTTATAATAATCCTTAAAGTTCCCTACCGCAACAACCATATTGTCAGACACCGCAAAAACTTTTAAAGGTGCATTTCCAAGGATACCACCATTAAATGCTGAAACAGTATCACGTGAGTTTCTCGGATTATCAGTTGTATTAACAACATCCACGATCATCGTATCCAATTTTCCGTCTGTGTTTAGCTTGGCTATATTATTAACACGACGTTTATTAAAAGTACCGAATGGTCCACCAATGACAAATTTACCATCCGTCATTTTCGTCACGGCATTAATACTACCACCGCCTGAAGCCCCTTCTCCAAAAGTCATCGTGGTCGCCGACTTACCATTTGCATCAATAAAGTGAATACCATTCCGAAATACCTTTTTATCTACAGCTTCATTTTCAAAATTGATAAACGATCCGGTCACGATATAACCACCTGCATTTGGCAGAATATCATTTACTGAAAAAAGGAAACCATTCACCATACCATAGTTCTCATCCAAAGAAGCATTACCCTCGATGTCCAGTCGAGGCCCATAAAATACCTGTCCATCGACTTCAATTTTCGCATTCCCAGATGATATTTCTGTAGGGACTTTTATCGTGACCAATGAATCCTTTGCGGTAATGACTTCAACCTTTGTATCATTGACTGAAAAATTAATTTTCCCGAGATAAGGCTTAATTCCTTTCACATAAAAATCCACTAACTCTCCGGGTTTTGCTATTTCAGGGTTGGCATAATTCGTGTAAAACCCGACGCCTAATGACTCCTTTCCGCCAGCATAGGGATCTGTACCTAAAGCAATGTCCTTTGAACAAGCAGAGAAGCCAAGCACACTAACTAGCGTCGCATACCAAATTTTGTCTAATATTATTCTTTTCATAATCTGTCAGTCAAATCAGTTTTTAGGTAAAATACCCTGTACCATTACATCCTCTGCAAATAGCGCACTCCGAAAACCAAGTGCATGTTTTGAAAATTGTAAAACATGCAATACCCCATTCGTCGGCTGAATATCTGAGGTGGCAACAGGAGCTGTAATAAAAGGAATCAGATAATCCTCCAAGCCCGGGATACTGAACGGATAATTGAAATACAATTGTCTGTAGCCAGCATATTTAATAAGTTGATTATCATTTGCCCGGACATCATTATAAAATACACCAATATTCATTTCGGTATTGTCAAATGTTTTATATACTCCCCCCGGATAAGAATCCAATTTCAATGTATCCAACTGCCCGAAATCTTTTGCCACATATTTTCCTTTGAGAATATACCGCGATAGATATTTATGCCAGATTTCAGGTTTTATTTGATCAAAAGAAGTGATGGAATCCTGTCCAGAACGAAAAAGGGACTCGTTAAGTAACCACACCGATTTCATAATGGATGGATCCGGAGGAGCGAAGAAAGTAACTTCCTCATTTTGCAACACCACATCCAATTTTGCTATTTTAAGCGCAACAGTAAGGGTATCAAAAAGATCTGGCCTGCTCTCAAGATATTGCCATATCGTCCCCTTGTATTTTGGGTCGTGAACCCCTGTATCTAGATAATCCTCTTTCTTGCAAGCGCTTAGCGCCAGTACCACGAGCAAAATAAATGTTCCTATTTTTAAAAAAATCTTCATCTTTCGTTCCTTTTAGTTCCAATAATTGTTTAAGCGCATATATGGATTATTTAACAAAGCAGATTTATCGATCGGCCATGTCCAACCGCCACCATTAAAAGCGCCTACCGACATTGGAGCTGGGGTATACTCCGAATTAATAACCTTTTTTGTACGCACCAGATCATAATAGAAGTTTCCTTCGCCGAGCAATTCGCGCACACGTTCCCACCAGATCGCATCTTTAAGATCATCTCCAGATTCCATAATATCAGCTGCCTCAGCACGTTTACGAATCACATTGACCACGGTCCTGGCTTCATCATCCCGATTTAATTCTGCCAATGCCTCGGCACGAAGGAGGATCGGATCTGAATATCGAAAGATCATCTGATTATCATCTGGATTATTGTCTTCGCCTTCTTCCATAAATACATTGGCAAATTTCAGGCATTGAAAATCGCCATTTGTAGCATAGATATCGTCGTCAAACCAATATGTCTTACGCAGATCTTGTTCAGCAGGAGGGTACATTTTCTCCATAAATTTTGGATCGTAATAGATATACGATTTCGTTGTCACCTTATTTGGCGCATGTAAAACGTAATCTGAGTAGGAGGCGGAAAGGTGAAAACTTTCTCCATAATTGAAATTCTGAACAATTTCAAATAAACCTTCCTTGGTACGGCCTTTAAAAATATCCTTTGTACGGGTTAAACTCAATAAAGTATATGCACCACCATTTTCTTCCATCAGTTCTCGTCCCATCGAAGCGACTTTTTCATAATAAGGAGCCTTATCCTCATTAGCAAAACCTGCTATCCACATATTGACATGCATATTGAGCGCCATGGCACTCCCCCGCATAGCCTTTACCGCTACAACCGATGGATCGTCATATGTCCATGGCAAGTCTTTGTAAGAAGCATCCAAATCTGCAGAAACATTTTTTAAAACTGTAACCATATTGGTGCGTGGCAATGGATCTGTATTGACATCAGTATAATAAGGGATATCACCGTACAAGCGCACCATAAAGAAGTAAGCCAAGGATCTTAGGAATATCGCCTCTGCTTTATACGCCTTTTTCTGTTCTGCAGACAGAAAGGGCATATCCTTATTATCGATCTGATAGCAGACGATATTCGCATTTTGTACCATTTTATAGAAGTTATTCCATTGCGTAATGCGAGGAAATCTGAAATAGGAAAAATTATTATCCTGTTTGTCATCACTTCTCGTCAAAATCGTATTTAAATTATTCTGCCTTAACAGTGAGATGTAATCCCTTCCAGCGCCTGAGGTTGCACTTGTTCGATTCGTAGGTGCACAACGCAAGTCGCCTGACGCGGGGAAAAAGATATTGGTCATGGTAGCTTCTCTGAATGTAGAATAGATTCCACCCATATACTGCTCCACATCCCCTTTGCTCGTCCAATAGTTGTTACCTGTCAATTTATCGATCTGCGTAATATTCAAAAAGTCTTTACCACAGGACAGCAAGCTTAAACTTGCGCCTACCAATAATGTATATATAAATGTTCTTTTCATGATTTGATCAAATTAAAATTGTACACTCACACCCAATGAATAGGTTCTCTTGCTCGGATAACCATTTGATCCGTCCCGACCAACTGAGGTTACCAGCTCAGGATCAGGTCCAGCATAACGACTAAAAGTATAAATGTTATTTGCCGTGAAATTAATTCTGGCCGAGGTCAAACCGTAGCGCTGAATCCATTTTCTATCAAAGTTATATCCCAGTGTTGCGGAATTGATTTTGAAATAAGATCCATCTTCTAAAAACATCGTTGAGTTATACCGATAGGGATTGTAAAGAGTCAAACGCGTAAAGTCTGACACATTGGGATAATCCGCATTGTCCCCGAGTTGGCGCCATACATTGTAAGCATCTAATGGCACGTAAGCCCCTGGGACATAGTCCGGTTTTCCTTCTATAACTCCTGTTGGGGTGTCATAATTCCGGAAACGATCGGTCAACGCGGTATTTAAGATGTCCCGATCCAAGGTATAAGAAAACTGTGTTCGTAAGGACCAGTTTTTATAGCGTGTAAATACGGAAAGACCTCCGGTCACTGCAGGTTGCGAATTTCCCACAAACACCAAATCATTTTCATCCAGGATATAATCGCCATTGATATCTGTGAAAATGGGATCACCGGCGCGGAAAAACTTCCCTGCTGAAAATTCTCCACCAGCACGGTACCGCTGCCCAGTCAATGGATTAACCGGCACCTCATCATCCGTTTTGTACACCCCTTTATAGTCATACAATACAAAAGTTAGCGGGTTTCTTCCCAATCTGAAAAACTGTGGTAAATTGTAACCTGATGTATTATCTGGCTGAATCAATTGTCTTACGCCATCCGGCAAGGCCGTTGTGTAATCGCGGTTTAAGGCAAAAGTCGCAGTACCACTTACATCCCAATCGCTATTTCTTAATCTCGGTCTAAAATTAATGGAAACTTCATGTCCCATATTTACCATAGCGGCTTCATTGGTCAGTACATTTTCGAAGGCATTGTGATTTGCAATTGCCTTTGAACGCAAGATCTTATCAGATTGTTTATAGTAAGTTTCGTAAGTCACATATAATGCACTGTTGAAAAACCCTAATTCCATGCCCAGTGACCATTGTGTTGTGGTCTGAGGTACGAGTTCGGTATTCGGCGCATTCTTTAAATCCAAAGAAGTTGTTGGTCTATTATTGTACCGTCCAGCATCAACTTTATACCAGCCATACAAATCAGATAAAGTTCCTGTAGGTTGGATAGTGCGTCCGACGGAACCACGAAAGAATCCGGTATCCCACCACGAAAATTTATCCATGAACTTCTCTTTCTTAAAATTCCAGCGAAAACCAACAGAAGGATTAGACGTCCATGGTGAAGCACCACCAGTGACTGAAGTACCATCGACACGATACGTCAAGTCTACAATATACTTGGAATCATAATTATAGGATGCATTACCTGCATAGGCGATCGAACGATAATTTGTGAGGTTATTCAGCAAACCACCTAACGTTTGCCGTGTATTATAACTTATGCCCGCCTGAAATTGATCATTTGCTGTTCCCCTAATTTTATTTAATGTCGAAGAAGACTGTGAAATCTCCATTTCCGTAAAACCATACAGGTTGATCACATGCTTCTCATTGATCGCTTTGACCCAAGAAAGCAAATTTCGATTATAAACCTTGCTCTTATTATCGTAGTACCCATATATTTCAGAACTATTACCAAGCAACAGTTCCGGCGTATATCGATCCTTGGTGGAGGTTGTATAATTATAATTAAAAGTAGAAGTTGCCCGTAACCCGTTAATCGGCTCATACTGTAGTTCAACTTGGGCTACATAATTTCCTGTCTTATTCTGATCATCGACATTAAGTGCAGATAAGGCACCCATACTACCTGAAAATAGTGATGGTGCGGGATAAAGGGAGGTAGTATTAACCGATTTCCCGACCCCGGTCTGCATCGCCGCATTACCACTTCCCATTTGATTCTGAGCTAAATTCGCATTCACATTCGCCATCATCCGGAAACGGTCATTCGGTTCATATTGCATATTGGATTGCACCGTATATCTTTTAAAACCCGTATTTGCAATAATCCCGTTCTCATCATAGTAATTCATATTCACTTTATAATTGAATACGCGCTCTCCTCCAGAGATATTGACGTTATGTGTCTGATTATAGGTATTTCGATAAAAATAAGATTGCCAATCTGTGGAGTTGTTATAATACGGGTTTAAACTATCTGCTAACATGGGCGAATCGTTGATCCGTCTGATCGCCGCCGCTAAAGTTGTATCATTCATCAAGATCTGTTCAACACGAACCATCCGTTCGTCTCTTCCGCCAATTACTTTACGTAACTGTGGTACAGCACTCATAAAAAACTGCCCCTGGTATTGTACCAATGGAATTTTTGAATTACCCCGTTTGGTTCTTACCAGAATAACACCATAGGCTCCACGTGATCCATATAAAGCTGTCGCCTGGGCATCTTTTAATACCGTAATGTCTTCAATATCCTCTGGTGGAATCATGGAGATAGGCGAAACGCCCGGTCCTGCTGTTTCAAAACCATATTCGTACCCCGAATTGTCATCAATAGGCACGCCATCAATAACAAACAAAGGTGAAGTCGGTGTCAAAAAGGTATTATCACCACTTCCAGACACATTAAAATTAGAAATACCACGTACAGCAATCGTTCCACGCATCCCTGGACTACCCGTATTATTCTGAATATTCATACCAGCCACTTTACCTTGTAAAAGGTCCACAAAGTTACCTGAAGGGATATCCTGAATTTCCTTGCCGGATATTGTCACGACTGACCCTGTTAAAGTCTCTCTTTTTCGCTGTTGGTAACCAACCACTACCGTCTCCTCCAATTCTTGTGCTTTGCTTTCCATCGAAATACTGTACTCTGTTTTTCCTGCTGTAACGGACTGTTTCACTGTTCCGTAACCTTGATAAGAAAACACCATTACCCCGTTGGTAGGCACAGATACAACAAAACGACCGTCGTCACCTGTTTTACCAAGATCCCGCTTTGGATTTTCCAACTTGATGGAAACTCCCGCCAACGGTCTATTGTTGGCCCCTTTTACCGTCCCCTTCACCATACCAGTCTGCGCCAGTACGCTATTGGTCAACACATTGGCAAAAAGGAATATTAGTATACATAATTGTTTCATAATTGTTAAGCTAAATTAATCGGCACTTGATCAGTCAAATTTTGGTAACTCATAAGGAAAACGAAATTGAATTTCCCAATTTCCCTCCTCAAAAATGGAAAACTCCAATCCAAAGTAATTGTCCTCCAAGAAACCAAAATCACCTTTGCGTCGAAATTTGAATTCAATGTAAGCGTTCTCCCCAGTTATATTTGTGTAAGGTGTTCCAATTGCTGACAAGGGAATTGGGTAGGCCACATCATACACAACTTTGTTGTTCTCAAAGCGATGATTAAAGCCATGTACCAATCCTTCCCATTTCGTTGCCGAGAATTTCTTGGGATCTATGGGATTGTTCAATGAATCCAAGAAACTGATAGTAAGGGTCTTGGTCCCTGCTACATTATTCTCCAATTTGTTGAAATAAACTCTGATATCTGAATTGAACATTGCCCGATCCGTTCTGTCTCCCCTCATATTGCTTGACATCTTTGTTATAAACGTATATGGTATTGGCGATAGACCGGTTATTGGATCAATTATACTGGGCTCATAGGGCCGTTCACGTAGTGGCTTCAGTTTAAAATTCCGTAAATAGCGTCTTCCACCTGTATTGGTTAATTCGACATCAAAAACATACCCAGAATCCGGTTGAGCCTTGACAAATCCGGAATTTCCCGATTCTCCCCAAAAATTGATATTCCCCGATTTCTGCAAGATTTCAAGGATCGGACGGTATTCAATTTTTCGTTTCGCTTCGATTTCCGCTATTGATTTCTCAAAACCCGTATAAGCCTCTTTCCAAATCTTGACAGGAAATTTATCATCAAATAGCGTTGTTGGTTGCCCGTCAATATCCCGAGCGTTCACAATTTTAAAGGTTAAAGGCTGTGAAGTATTTTGTCCGATATTGACGATATTGTCATAAAAGGTATTTCTCCCTAAAACGGGTTGAAATTCTGTCGTATTATAAACCACATCCTCTCCCAAAGAATCCTGATCCGTGGGGATATATTTTTTACAAGATGTTAAAGCGAACAATGCAAATCCGAATAGAACAACTTGTTTGATCGTGTTATATGATTTTGTGTTCATGTTATCTATTTAAGAATTTAGCCAGTTTAGAAAAGCCAAAATTGTGGCTGGGCGACAGAATATGTAACCGTCCATTTGTTGTCCGAATATTGACGACGGAAGTGTTACTTTCCTGCCAATAGCGCTGAAAAATTGAGTTATTCATATCACTCAATACAATTTGCTGTTGCCCCCCTTCAATAATTCCTGAAGCAGAGCTCACCTTATATTTCATGGTCATCCGGTAATCATCAACACTCCGTATTTCTTTTCCCTCCACAAAATCTTTCAGGCTCTCCGTATCGTGAATACCATTGAAAGCATAATGGTAAGTCAACGTATCAATCAACGGTTGTGGAATATCTTCCAGGAATAAATGTGGTCTGTTTCCTGCTGCACGAATGGCATTCATTGCGTCAATGGCATTGGTGAAACTATTGTTGGTCATCGCAAAGAAAGTAATCGTGTCTTTCGGATTTTTCAACCTCGCCCGCAGGTCTGGTACGCGTTCCAATACCAATAGCAAGGAATCATAAACTGATCCCTGTTCTTCCAGAAACTCTAGCATCGTACCATTGTACTCGGTGTATTTTATCTGATAATCTTCATAGTATGTATTCCCTTTTTTGCACGATGCAAGTCCCATTAATAGTAACAAGACGGAAATACCAACATAGCATATTCTTTTCATCATGGTTATTTGTTAGCTTATTTCCAGTAAGAGTTTTGTTCCAGTTTCGAATTACGTTCCAATACATCGGAAGAGATTGGCCAATAAATACCTCCATTTTCAATTAGTGCGTTTAATCGCGGATTGTTCCTTTTAATCTTCGCCAAACGGATCTGATCATACCATCGCCAGCCCTCGCCCATCAACTCGCGTCGTCTTTCCAAAAAGATTTCTTCCAGAAGATCCTTGGGCGAGTTATTGATATAAGGTTTTAAGCCGCGCTGCGCCTTAATCATATTTAGGTATTTAATGGATTCATCTTTCTGTCCTAGCACAGCCTTTGCCTCGGCTTGGAGCAAAAAGATGTCTTCCAGTCGGGTAAATACAAGGTTGGATCCGAATATGGAGAAATCCGAATCTCCAGAACCATTACGAATCACTTTGATCTTACTGAAAATTGGAATATCACCATTATAATTTGTGAAATAGTTGGTCCGTACCAGTCCGGATACAGAATCTATTCCGAAACGGGTATCATTAACATCATCAAAAATTTTGTTAATGGTATCACGGTTCACGTAAATGTCGGGTTTAGCTTTGGTCACAATCGGATACCCTAAAGTCAATGATTCGATATGTCCCGTATTTGTTGCTTCACCTAATTCATATGAGGCTCGAACAGCAAGAATCTGTGCCTGTGTACTTGGTCCGAATAGGCCGGTTGTGGGATTGATCAAATTCGGCACACTTATAAGTGATAAATTTGTTTTTGAGTAATTATCAACGACAAATTTGGAATATACATCTGCATTGATATATTTACCTTGCCATGCGGCAATATGTGCCAGCAGAGAATAAGCAGTGATTTTATTGACTAATACACCTACCCAAGTCCCATAACTTTCACCATAGTAACTTTGTGTACCTAAAGCATATACATAAGGTAAATCTTGTGCAGCATTTAGTAACTCTGATTCTGCAAATGCTAATACCGTAGCCTCTGAAGCCTTAGCCACCTCAACAAAACTGCCATTGTCATAAGAATCCTTCAGTAAAGGAACCTCACCCCAGATACGCACCATGTAAAAGTACATCAATGCTCGAATCGTACGTGCTTGAGCGATATCATATTTCAAATCGCGTTCGGTATAGCGGCTATCTTTTGATAATACTTCCGGTGCGCGTTCGATAAATAGTGAGGCGGCATTAATTACCGCATAAAAGCGACGCCAATCTGTCAATCCTTTAATTAGGGGATAGGCTGCTTTCAACTTATTTTCTTGTACAACCCGAAGATCAGCACGAGAGTAGGAATTGAAATCCCCATAACGCATCTCGCCATAGACCCAATGCCCATAATTATCTACCATTGCCGCTCTCATCAAACCATACATCCCCATAAGATGCGCCCGGGTATCAGAAATTGAAGCCCATTCCTTACCTTCTGAACCAACGTTAACGGCAACAATATCAAGTTTTTTATTACAGGATGTGCTCAACACACAGATACCCATCGCAAGTAATAGGTATTTCCCCCATTGATTATATTTCTTTATCTTAAACATCATTCAATAATTTGCGTTATAAATCCAATTTGATTCCCATAGTCACAATTGGGGACATTGGCAGACCGTATCCTGTATAATACCCATTGAAATCAATTAATTCGGGATCAGTTCCTGAAAATTTGCTTATCGTCACTAGATTTGTACCGGACAAATAGACATACGCGCGACGTATTGTTTTCATTTTATCCTTGATTGAATTCAGTTGAGCTAAATCATAACCTACACTCAGCGCACGCAATTTTAGAAAAGAAGCATTTTCCAAAAAGAGATCCTGATCCACGCGATAAGCGACTATTGGACTCCATGGATTATAAGTTGGATATTTCGTAATATCTACATCCTGCTGCCAATGAAAAACTTCTCGAATGCCATCCAAAGAGTTTGTGTTTTCCGTATTTATAAAATCGTATTTCGTAGATGCGCGTTGATTAAGTGCTTTCTTGCCAATCGCAAAGTACCACTGCATATTCAGATCAAAGCCTTTAAATTTGAATTGGTTGTTGAATCCGCCAACTAGTTTAGGCATCGCATTTCCCTTGAGTACACGATCTTTATCATCAATTTTAAAATCACCATTCTGATCTTTCCAAATCGGGTCTCCTGCGGCGAAATCAACACCATCAAATTGCATTTTTTGGCCATTTCTCACTGGAATTTCTGTTTCTGCGTTATAAATTCCTTCATTTTCGTAGAGCCAGAATTTATCCACTGCTTCCCCAACACGCAATAAACGATTGTTAATTTTTAGCTCCTGTTTGCCATTTGGCAAAGCTGTAAGCTTATTTTGATTCCAATTTAGATTTAAGGCCGTATTCCATTGTAATCCTTCAGGATTAGATAGTACGTTAACATTTAAATCTAGATCGATACCTCTATTTTGTACTGTCATACCATTGACAATTTGCCCAGAATAACCATACTCAGCAGGTATAGGCATATTTGCCAGTTGATTGACATCCTTCTTTTGGTAAGCTGCAATTGCAAAATTCAGACGCTTGTCAAGCATGGAACCATCTAGAATTATTTCGGCGTGATCTGTATAAGGCCATTTTATATCATAACCAACCCAGCCTTCAGAATAAGGACGTGATGCAACGGCAAAACCATTGTATGATACAAGAGACTTCTCAGAACCCCAGTTTAAATCAGCTGTATAATTGGGACCTACGGCATATTTACTTGTAAAAATAGGTTTTCCGATCCGGGCCCATGATGCTTTGATATTGAGGTTATCCATCATTGCATGTTCCTCAGGATTGATCAAATGATATTTTGCTGAAAATGCTGGAGTCATCAACCAACGCGAATCAGGTTGCATCGTCGAAGAACCATCATAACGGAGCACTGCATTGACATCCAATTTGTCTTTCCAGCTGTACATACCCGACAAAAAGAAGGAATGAAGTCTAAAATCCTCCCGATTTGTCCATCGGTTGACATACAAACCGCCAATCGGTTTCAGATAATCGCCAGAGTTTGGATCGCCGTTAACGACATTGACTTTAATAAAGTCATTCGGGCCGTCATACGCACGGGCATAATGATACCTGTAAAGATCTTGGGTATAGTTTGATCCCAAGATAAAATTAAACTTATGTTGTTGCTGCAGTGTAAAATTGTAGTCTAAGCTATTATTAAAAGTTAGTCGCTCATTAAATCCAAAATATCCTGACATGTAGTTGTTTGTCTCCATCAAAGACCCCGGAAAAAATGCCTGTCTGGACCCCTCAGAATAATCAATACCTAGATTTGTGTTAAACTTAAGGTTCGGCAATAAGTAAAGATCGAGATTAACCAACAGGTTAAGCATATTGACGGAGTTATTGTCCAACGCTCTCTTATAAATATCTAAATATTGACCATACATCTCCTTATTCGGCGAGATTGGAATGGACAAATCCGGAACATAGGCTGCTTCTCCAAAACGATCTCTTAAACTTCTATTCCGATCACGAAGGCTTCTGCTAGCGTTAACAGTTGTCCCAAAATTAAACCACTTAAATGGTGCCATATTTACATTGAACAATGCATTATACCGTTCTATATTGGTTTTATCTGCAGAGCTCGCATTTTTCATATAGCCGCCCATAAATGCAAAATTCGCTCGGTCACCACCGCCTCGAATACCCAAATTCCCACCGTAAATAGGTGTTACTTTGTAGTATTCTTCATTCCAATTTGCTGGACCATAATAATTTACATTGGTTGAATCACTGAGATAGCCGGGATAATTCAAACGGTCGCCTGCTGTGCCATATTTATTGTAAAAAGTAGAGCGGAATAAGTTTTCATATTGTGCGTTTACAGGTGTCACAGTAGGTTTTGTAGCTAAACCAACATAAGCATCAAAACTAATTTCTCTTCTCCCCTCCTTTCCTGGCTTGGTCAAAATCCAAATTGCGCCATTTGCTGCAAGTGGTCCCAACTTAGCCAGCACGATCGGATCCTTGATTACCTCAATTGACTCAACAACAGATAGGTCAATTCCGGCAAAATTATCCGTTGCCGGACCTATCCGATTAAATTGATATTGCTGAATTGAGTAGGTAAAATTGTTATCCCGGGCAATTGGTACACCATTGACATAAACTGTCGGTTGGACATTGACCGCATCTTTGGTTTCAAAAAGGGGACTTCCGAGACCTCTAAGCACCATATTTTTAGGAGCTCCAGGTTCGCCAGTTGCTTCTTGAACGTAGAGTCCAGCAATCTGTCCTTTTAGCATTTGGGCAATGCTCACCAAAGGCAGCGTTTCAATATTGCTCGTATTGAGGCTATCCCTCACACCTTGTTTTTTGAGCAATGTCTTAAGTCTTCCCCGTAAAAGCTGTTGATCAACCTCGCTTATCTCGGAGGTGTCTTTTTGAGCTCTCCAGTCGAGCCAAGTATGTGCTTGGGTTTTCTGGAAAATCGGAAAAAGAAATAAAAAACAAAATAGTCTTCTCATTCGATTTTTGTCTTAGGCTTAAATTTAAAAATTGGCACACAACGGCTTATAGCGTTCGTGTCGGCAAATAAAAAGTTCGCTGCTTTTGGGCGGCAATAATTGATAGTACATGACAATACTATGAATTATTAGCATAGGTAGATGATGCCGACATAAACGAAATCGATTGCGTAATTCACACAAACGATTGCATTGGTATTGAATTCATAAAAGTTCGTCACAACGCAAGTTTAAAGAAATGTTTTTTCTTTAAAAATAATCAAATAACATGCAAGGAAACATAAATAACATACAATAGTAAATAAAACATGGATTATGTTGTACATATATTTTTTATTTCTATTATAGAATATTAGAAATATGATTTTTTAAAAAAAGATTAAATCAAAACTGAAATTTTAACAAAACAACGTTCCTTGATTTAACTGGATCATCAGCTGTTATCGTATGATTTTATGCTTTGCAGAGAAGATTCAAAGGCTGGTATCGAATACCAATCACGTGACTTCAATCATTAATAAAATAGCATAAAAAAAAAACCGGTGCTAAACAAACACCGGTCTTTTTTAACACCAAAATTGTTGTGTCTATACAGGAGAGCTGTCTACCGACACTGAGCTATCCTGACTTATATAGATCACAACTCTTTGAAATAAACATTTATTCTATTGTCGGATTAAATTCTCCACCCCAGTCTTTATTTTGTTTTATATTGGGATTCTTATCTATCACAGATTGAGCAATCGGGAAAAAATAATAGGTATCTGGCACCAGATTGATTTTATTTCCGGTACTAGGCACCTGCAATACATTGTACTTAAACTGATTTTCTTTCAGTTGATAATTTTTGGCCAAGTCTGCAGCCGCCTTTAGATCCATATCGGTTCCGTTTGCATTGATCGCAATAGCTTCTACTCCCTGCTTGGTTTTATTGTTAAGGACAGCAAGCTTACGCAGGCGACGTAAATCCCAAAAACGGTGCCCTTCGAAGCAGAACTCAATATTTCTTTCCGCCAATAAAGCTTCCCGCATATCTGCTTTATTATCGGCAGCGATACCATAGCTATTATCTCCCCCCGGTTCAATACCTGCACGCATCCGGATCTGTCTTAAGAGGGTCATTGCCGTAGTCAGGTCCCCTGTTTCATTTGCTGTTTCAGCATAATTCAATAGTACCTCCGCATAGCGCATGAGCACAAAATCCACATCATATTGGGTCTCCACCTGTGTTTGTCTTAAAGAGAGTTTTGAATTCTTCAAAATAAAAAAGCCTGTATACCGGTCTCTATTCGAGGAGGTTGTTCCAGCTTTTGGGTTTTCTCCAAAATTGTCTAATGCATCCGCGATGCCCAGCGAGGTATATTGTCTTTTCCCTGTTTTAGCCGAAACCTCATAGACCTTCCCGTTCCAAACAATGGATTTGTCAAAACGAGGATCGCGGTTCTCCCAATAGCTTTGTAGAAACTGTTCATCCGTTTTATGGTATTTACCCGTTGGATCTGTATATAATTTACCATCTTTCATCGGAAATTCTTTCACAAAATCCCAGGTTGGGACAGCACTGGCAGTTCCCCGGCTTTCGGAGCCCGGCCGTACCCCATTATCCCAGTTAGCAACCTTGTTGGGATAGGAGTTTATGACAGCAAAGACCACCTCAGGACCTTTCTCTACTAATGTAATATTGGCGTAATCAGCAGTCAGACTATACCCCTGTGCCTTTAGCTGCTCATAGGCTTTTTTATTCACCGCATTTGCTTCTGCCCAGTAGGCATTCCCATAAGGATTGGAAGGATTAAACTGTGGCGATGCTTTATACAATAATACTTTAGCTTTAAAAGCCAGAGCGAAATTACCATCAATACGTCCATAATCTGCTGTCCCCTTCCCAATAGTCATCGGCAAATAAGTCAGCGCCTCATCCAGGTCTTTTACCATGAAATCAAAACATTCTTTGGTACTGTTTCGCGGCACTTTCAATTCATCACTCTCCAGATCCTGCGGTTTTGTGATATAGGGTACTCCACCATGATGCTTGACCATATTAAAATACATATAAGCACGCATAAAAAGTGCCTGACCTAAGATAGATTTCTTAGTTGCATCATTTAATCCTGTACTTCCGGACACTTTCTGAATAGCGGTATTGATCTTACGCATGGTTGTATAGTCCCAAGCCTTATAGGCCGTATTATTGACTGTAACCGCATTCAAAGGAAAGTTAATCCCTGCAAGCTGTTGCGAATTATTGTCTGCGCCACTGCTCCAGTTTCCAAATAAGGTATATAAATTAGCCAGATAAGCATTGACAAGATTGGGATCATTCCACACCTTGTCTTCATTTACCGAGTTGAGATCCTCAATATCCAATACATTCTTGCAAGAAGCCGTTGTCAGCAACAAGGCAACTAGCGGATAAAATATCTTTTTCATCATTAAAATCAATTAAAATTTAACATCAAGACCCAATGTGAACGTTTTCATCACCGGATATGAATCGTACATTTTTTGCTCCGGATCATGGAATTCCTTCATCGGTGAAAAAACAAACAGGTTAGTACCATTTAAGAATATGTTGACACCCTTCATTTTGATTTTTTCCATCATTGCCTGTGGCAGTGTATAGGAAATATTTAAATCTCGTAATCGCATATAAGCTCCATTTCGGATCCAGAATATTGAAGAGGTGGCACCGGATTCCTGCCAATTATAGCCTACAGGCCGAGGGTATTTAGCTTCTGTATTCTCAGGGGTCCAGACATCCGAAGTCCAGATAGGATAATAAGGTCTAAACGTATCCCCATGTTGCCGCATTCCTGCACCTTCCTGATTGCTGATCACACGATCATAAGCCAATACGCCTTGAAATAAAGCAGAGATATAGAAACCTTTCCAACTGGCATTAAATCCAAATCCATAATTAATGCGAGGTGTATTATTCTCCGAAAGTAACTGCATATCATTGTCATCAATAATGCCGTCTGGCTGGTCAGAATAATTTTGTCCACGGATATCTTTATACAGAATCATACCCGGATAAGGGTCACGTCCATAAGTCTTAAAGCCCTTTCCCTTCAGCGCATCAGCTTCGGCCTGCGTACGGACCAGTCCCGAAGCTTCCAGACCAATAATGCGATTTTCAGGTCGCCCTACCTTGGATCGAAAATTTTCCCGTCCTCCTGCTGCGTAGGAAGGTTCCTCGTCAAAAATATCCCATCGGTCTTTTGCATATCCCATATTCGCATTCAAACCGTAAGAAACTTCACCAACCCTGTCATTCCAGTTGAGCGAGAGTTCTCCTCCTCTAAAGCTTCGCGCCGCATAATTTTCCGGTGCCAACCCTCTCCCATAATTATCAGGAACCTTAATCCCCCGCGTTCCGAGAATATCGCTCTCCTTCCGGATAAATCCATCTAAACTACCCGTCAATTTATTGTGAGCAAAACCAAAGTCTACCCCTACGTTGTAACTCTTTGATTTTGTCCAAGTAAGATTCATAGTTGGGTTGTCAAGGTACGTTACCCCGGTGTAATAGCTATCGCCAAAAATATATCCCGGCACCGGTGTTCTGCTTCCTGTTCGTGAAGTGATGATCGAGCTATATTTCTCCATATACGAATAGGGTAATATCGAATAGCCTTCCACATCCACAAAGTTGCCCGAACTTCCATACGATGCTCGTAGTTTCAGATCACTGACTGTATTCTTGATGGACGAAAAGAAGTTCTCATCCGACATGCGCCAGCCAAGAGACATAGACGGGAAAAATCCCCAACGCTTATCATTTGGGAATAAAGGCGAGCCGTCGTAACGGAAAGAAAACTCGGCTATATACTTATCCGCATAGTTATAGTTCGCTCGACCGATTACTCCGCGTCGTGCGTCCATTAATTCAAAAGCATCCGTCGATCGCATGCTCCTGTCTGTCGGATAGATATACATCTGATCCAATGGAATAATTGGATTTTCTGCCCGCGACGTAATATTGGTATTCCCCGATTTAAACTGCTCATAGACAATCAGACCATCCACCGTATGTTTGCCAAACTTGCGGTTGTAGTTTAGGAACCAGTCCACCTGATATTGCCATTTGCGCTGTGGATTATAGTCCATAAAAGGTTGGGCCTGGCTAAAAGTGAATACATTTGTCCTATCCTCTGACGGTGGGGCCGGTATGAAACGGTTGCCATTAGGATTCAGCGAAGTAAATGTATAGTTCTTTTGAAAACTCATATAGCGTTTACGCATATAATCTTCCGCTACGTAACTTCCCACCAATTTTGTTGACAACCCCTCTAGCAGTTTATCCAACTTTAAATTAAGGGTCATGATTGGATTTACCTGGCGTACTTTGCGATCGATATATCGGTCACCGATGACCTGGTCGATCACATTCCAGGCCTGCCAGCTTCCCATTGGCGTTTGAACCGGATAAGCCGTTGGAGTATTGCTCGGCGTCCCATCTGCGGTCAGATAAAATGGATACATCTTGGGCCAGTTGAAAGTAACGCGGTAGAAATCCGAAACATCAAAATCATCATCACTCGCGGATGTACTAAATGGCCAGAAAAACCTATTGGAATTCGTCTGGTTGGCCGAGATGTTAAAATCTAGGCTAAATGCTTCACTAATTTTCGCTGAAATATTGCTCCGGAGATTAAATTTTTCGTGATCCAGCGATTTATAAGATCCATTTTCTTTCCGATAGCTCAATAAGGCATAGTAGGTAATCTTGTCGCCACCACCGTTAACAGCAATAGACTGCCTATGGCTGAAAGGATTTCGCCAAATAACATCATTGGTATTATAATTTTTGTCTTTAAAATAGTCAAATTCGCGCTGTCCATTTGGAGCCACCCATGGGGTATTCTTGCTCCCCTGTTCCCAACGGAATTGGGAAACTCGATTCTGATAGATTAGTTCATCCGTAGCGGTAGTCAGATTGGCCAATAAAGTCTGTGTTGGTGCACTGAAGGAATAATTGCTCTGCACATTGAATACCGGAGCCTGGGCAGTCCCTTTTTTTGTCGTCACTAATACAACGCCATTACCTGCTCGCGTACCATATACAGCGGCGGTTCCGGCATCTTTTAAGAAACTCATCTGATCTACTTCATTTGCTTCCAGCGCGTCAAAAGCCGCTTTGTCGCGCACCACACCATCAATCACATAAAGCGGTTCGACAGCAGCTCCACGGATACGTAAGGAAGAGGAAGCTCCGGCCATCCCTGAGGTATTGGTCACATTAACCCCAGCAGCCCTTCCTGCCAAGGTATTGGACAGATTGGATGGCGAGATATTTTTCAGTTGTTCAGAGTTTACCGCTGCGACAGCCCCGGTTAGATTTCCCTTTTTCTGCTTACCATAACCCACGATAACCACCTCTTCCAACGACTCGGTATTGCCAATCATCGTCACAGCGATCGTTCCGCTACTTACTGCGACCTCTTGTCGCGCATAACCTTGATAATTGATAACCAAAAAATCGCCCTGTTTGGCGCGAATGGAAAAGCTGCCATTGGCATCGGTCGACGCTTGGATCGTGCTCCCTTTTACGGTAATCGTAGCACCCGCAAGCGGTTCGCCCTTTTCATTCTTCACATTACCCGAAATTTGCTGTTGTTCGACATGAAAATAACTCAATTTCGATTTCAAATTGCTCGCAATTAAATTAGGGGACGAGCATAAAAGACTTAGACCTAAAAGACTTAAAGGTCTGGCTTTGCTGTAAAAAAGATAATTCTTTTTCATAATTAAGATGGAGGTGTTTAGATAATAGTTTACAAACAATTACTAAAGGTTTATTGGTATTTTATCTTTTGTCAAAAAATCACAAAAGATAGTTGATTCTACTAGGAAATTAAATAAAAGAATCTGAAAATAAAAATGAAATTGAACAAAAGAAACTGAAAACTAGATTGTTTTTTTATGTTTCACAGATAGGTTATTAGAATAATTAACCCATTGTTTTTATAAAACAGCGAATTCAGCAGGAGCTGGTCGCACTAAAAAGAGCAATATTTAGACAACAGAAGAGGTCTTTTTAACCACAAAAGCAGCTACCGGGGCAGCTGCTTTTGTGGTTAAAAAGATATATTGCATGTACTATCTTTTCTCCGTTCTGTTGAAAGGAAGAGTTGGTGACAAATTAAATGTAAAATTACCCCTCGAATCTATTCCACCAGCTCCTCTAACACGAGCCTTGATTTCGTATTTCGCATTCGGATTATAATCTCTCACCGTGAAATTGTAATAAAAAGGTTTAATCTTATTCGTTCCTCTAAATTTATCCGCAAGCGCATGATGTCCATCCTCATCAATAATACGACCATCTTGCAGCAATTGGACAGCGTCTATCTCCAGAAAATTCTTACCTTCTAAAAAGAAAAAACCAGCTTGTGCCCGCCCATTGTCATAGATCTTTTTTGTCACATCAAAGGTTAGTGTACTATACTCCTCTTTAATGTCTTCACTTTTCCAGCTACCTGCGATATAACCGCCAGTATGATAGTAATCAATCCGCATGGAATCCAAACGTGGAAGATTAGCATCCAGCCTACGGCAAAACTCCGCATAATCTTTCTTCGACTTAGAAGCCCAACCTATTTCAGCGACGGCAAGTAAGCGTGGAAAATTCTGCACATTCATATCTTTGATATCCTGCGCAATCGCCGACCACATATTACCCTGTACCCCCAACACCAATTGATCCTCCATTGCTGTCAGCCCATTTGATGGATCAAAGTCATAGACCCTCTTTAAAGAATTAATCTGCGGATAGGCCAGGTCGGTCATTGTGCCATCATTGCGGTCCGTCTGCGTAATATCGAAATACAAATGCGAGGCGGGTGTTGCCACAGCCTTAAATCCATCTTTGGTCGCCTCCTTAATCGCCTCCTCTCCTAGCCAACTCATGATAGCTGTACTTTTGGGAAGATTCTTAGCATCGGCTAAAATATCATTCCAACCAATAGGCTTTTTCCCTTTCTGAACAATGATAGCTGATACACGTTGTACAAAATAGCTTTGCAATGCTTTGACATCGGCAATCTGATGCTGCTTCATAAACTCCTGCACATGTGGTTCCTTTTCCCATAGATCATGACGGACCTCATCCCCCCCAAAATGAATATAGCTTCCTGGAAATAGACCGGCAATCTCTGTAAACACATTATCCAAAAATTGATAGGTTGTCTCTTTTGTTGGATCAAGTGTATTTGGTGTAAACTGGTTACCCCAATAACCCCAGGACGATACGAAAGGAAAGATATGATTGGGGTAAGAATTTTTGTTCACCCCCAATGCAGGATAGGCTAATATTGTTGGCCAGGAGTGCCCAGGTACGTCGATTTCAGGAACGATTGTAATATTGCGCTCTTTAGCATACTGAACCAGCTCCTTTATTTGCTCCTGCGTATAAAAACCGCTACGCTCAGCCGGTTGTTTTTCAGTACGGTGGAAGACAGTCGCATTCTCTGCTGTTAATTTTGGATACTTCTTTATTTCGATACGCCACCCCTGGTCATCCGTCAAATGCCAATGAAAGATATTCATTTTATATAAAGCCATCGCATCCAGGTACTTCTTCACCGTGTTTACATCATAGAATGTCCGACTTACATCTTTCATATATCCACGCCAATGGTATCGGGGATAATCTTTGATCGCCACAGCAGGAATGGACCAGGTAGATTCAGGAACTGTACTCGTATTAGTCTCTATTGCTAAGGGGAGGAGTTGGCGCAACGATTGTGAGGCATTGAAAAGACCATGTGCTGTCTTTGCTTTCACCGTTATCTTTTTAGCAGATACATGTAATTGATACCCCTCATCACTAGGCAGATCCAGTTTTTTATCCAAAATAAACTCGATCGTATTGCTTGATTGCTTTTTTTCCAGCATTGGATAATGGCTTGCTTGCCGCAATTGCCGAATGAACAAGTCCACATCTTTAACGCTACAATTTTTAAAACTTATGGTCGTTTGTTTATCTAATTGGAATAAACCTTCCCCGTAAGTGATTTCCTGTGGTTTTGGAATAATATTTACAATAGATTGCGCATTACTTACCTGCCAGGTAATCAGTGACAACATTGCTGAAATAAACAGTTTTTTCATCAGTTTTACAATTTGTTATTTTAATGGAGCTGAATTATTTTGGCTCAACTATTTGACTCTTTTAGGTTTCCATCTGTAAAATAGAAAATAAAAATTGTACTATCGACTCGCCTTTTCAATCAAACGATTGTGTAAGTTTTTTAAAAAGTAGCGATTAATTGACAGTTATAAACAACACCTTTCATTTTTAAGTCTTAAATTTGAATTCCATACTAAACAAAGAGGCTGTAATTAATTTATTGGTTGAAAGAATAACAACGTGAAAAATAATAGAAAAATATTTATTTTCAGGACAGTTTTAATTGCTTTTCTGATTCTTTCTTTAGTGTATATCGGTTCGATATTTACCTATCAATATATTGAATATCAAAAAACTGAAGCTCGTCTAAATAAAGCCTATAGTTCCAAAAATCAATTGACAAGTTTATTTTATGAGCTATTTGCATCTTATAACGCTGCAGGAAACGCATTTCGGTCATATACGGTAGATTTTAGTACCGAAAATTTGGCAAACTATACGAAAAACTTAGATAGCCTCCGCTTTTATATTGACTCCCTTTCTACGCTTTCTTCCAAAAAAGGAATATCGTTTTCAACCAATACACCATTGGAACAAAACATTCATCTCTCTGATGAATTCGCACGCATCAAGAAATCTGTAGACAATATGATTTTCCTGGCAAAAGACTCCCTTTCTCTTTTGACAAAAACCAGTCGAACATTACGCCCAACGACTAATCGGATAGATGCGGATTCAGTTGTTAGTAGAATATTACGGGATACCTCCTTAACTGTAAGCAAAAAAGATACAATTGTCAGAAAAAAAGAAAAACTTTTCACACGGATTTTCAAAGCAAAAAATGACACTTTAGTTTCTAACAAACTTGAACAACAATTTAATGTCAATCAGATTAAAGCAATTCACAGCCAGATCCAGACGTTAATTGAACAGAATGAATCGTTCTATAAACAAGATTTTAGTAAAATCCGTCGTTCTTTCGTCGAACTCCAAGATAAAGAAAGACAACTCCTACAATCAAATTATGCACTTTTTAGTACAATCAGTACCGCTCTGCTCAAGATAAAAACACAAGAAGATGAGTCCTTACGGGCGGCCGAGATACAGGATTTCACATTGTATAAGGAAAATTCTGCCTTTTTCGGAAAGCAGGTTATTGCCTCAATCATCCTAATGATTATTATGGTGACTTTGATTCTATCCTATCATTACAATACCATCATTTACGAACGTAAAATCACAGCAGCGCGAGATTACGCCCTGCGCACTGCCAAAGAAAAAACCAGTATATTAGCTAATGTGAGCCACGACGTGCGTACACCGGTCAATTCGCTGGTCAGCGTCATTGACCTCTTAAAGAACAACACATCCAACAATCGTGTTAATCCCGCATTATTGGATTCCATCACACAGGATATCCATGTGATCAATGATACTGTTGAAGATATACTCAATCTTGGCAAATTAGAATCAGGTATGCTTGAAATTAAAGAAGAATATTTCTCACCAGCGAACTTGCTTGCCAATTTGATAAAAATGCAACAAAGTCAGGCTGATAAAAAAGGTCTTAAGCTTATCAGCCATATTACGATAGAACCAGACACCTTAATCAAGAGCGGGGCATATCGTTTGCGTCAGATTGTATCCAATCTCCTGAGTAATGCTATTAAATATACTGACAAGGGACAGATAGAGATAAAGGCATTTATCAACTCGGACGCAATAAAAACGTTGCAAGTACAGGTCAGTGACACTGGAAAAGGTATTTCGGTTAAAGATCAAGAACATATTTTTGAACAATATTACATGACTGACCTCAGGTCCAAAAATAGCTTTGGATTGGGATTACATATTTCCAAACTTATGGCTGAGCAGCTAAATGGAACATTAAGTGTGCAAAGTAAACAAGGAAGAGGGTCGACGTTTACATTAGTCGTTCCAATTGCTGATGAAAAGAAAAGCCCGACGCAAGTTATTACACAGGACAATCTACCGCTACATTCACATATTGTCGTTATCGATGATAACCCAATCAATAATTTATTTATTAAGCAGGCCCTGCAGCAGTTCAAAGATGTACAGATTTTTCAAGATTCGTCACATGCGATGGAGTATCTTCAAAATAATACCAGTGATATTGTCATTACTGACCTCAACATGAATGGTCCTAGCGGCTGGGATATTTTGAATTTAGTCAAAGGAAACACAACTATCCACGGCGCTAACAACAAAGTAATTGCATTAACATCAGATGAATCACAGGTAACCGTACAGACCCCTCAAGGGCAAATGTATCATTTTGATGGGATCATGGTCAAGCCTTTTAATCTAACAACATTCGTACAAATTTTAACATCTTAGATCGTATTGCTAGATGCTGTTGCAATTATCTTCCCATAAAACCAACATCCGTTCCTATCGGCTTCAATACAAAATAAGATCTACATCAAGAAAATAAGGAAAGGGGCCTGCAACGCTTGCAGCCCCTTTTTCTTACGTATTATTCATAATCCTGAAGCACTTCATTACAGCTTGGTTGCCGTTAATCGTTAAGATATTATTCGGGTGCTCGGGATGGTAATAAAATATTGGACAGGCCTTCTGCTTACAATCCAATAGAATTTCAACATCATGTTTAGAACTTAGGTCTTTGATGGCTTCTGCCCCTTCATTCGTTCGCGGAATATGTATTTGATTGGCTTCCCGTCTCTCACTTGGGAAACTACAGCATCTCTTCGCAACACAACGCCGCATGGGGGGAACAAACTGAGCCGCTACAACATTCGTAATCGACTAAGCAGACCTGTCCAGACAAAGAACAAGACGAAATTCCCCCTGTAAGTAGTAAAATTAGAGTTTCTCCATAGCTGCAGAGTCATTGCCACTGGAAAGTAGATAAACGGAATAATAGCGCAATACTTTAGATCAGTACCCGGCAGAACCGTATTTTATAGTACAACTTCGGAGACTTATCTCTGTGTGGCTTTGTGGCGGCACCACTTTTCTTTGGAACCTTTTGGGAAGTCTGTAAACGAAAGAAGCCCTTGACTGTTTCCAGCAAGGGCTTCCGTGTAAAAAAAGGCACCGACCTACTCTCCCACCTGTTACGGCAATACCATCGGCTCTGGCGGGCTTGACTGCTCTGTTCGGAATGGGAAGAGGTAGACACCGCCGATATAGGCACCTAAAGATCTTGTATAGTATCAAGTTTTAGATAGCAGTATGTAGACTTTCATGTGAAAGTTTATACCCATCTTATAGCTTAAACCATAATGACATATATATTGAAAGATTAATTCAAAAATTAAAGAGGAAGACAACAGTGTCTGTCTGCTTGAGAAAGCTTCGGGCTATTAGTACCACTTGGCTTTGGTCTCTCAACCTTTACACCTATGGCCTATCAACGTAGTCATCTCCTACGACCCTATAAGGAAGTCTCATCTCGTGGCTAGTTTCGCACTTAGATGCTTTCAGCGCTTATCTATTCCAGACGTAGCTACCCTGCCGTACACCTGGCGGCATAACAGGTTCACCAGAGGTCTGTCCAACCCGGTCCTCTCGTACTAAGGTCAGATCCACTCAAACTTCCAACGCCCACAACAGATAGGGACCGAACTGTCTCGCGACGTTCTGAACCCAGCTCGCGTGCCACTTTAATGGGCGAACAGCCCAACCCTTGGGACCTTCTCCAGCCCCAGGATGTGACGAGCCGACATCGAGGTGCCAAACCTCCCCGTCGATATGAGCTCTTGGGGGAGATCAGCCTGTTATCCCCAGCGTACCTTTTATCCTTTGAGCGATGGCCCTTCCATACAGAACCACCGGATCACTATGTCCGTCTTTCGACCCTGTTCGACTTGTTGGTCTCACAGTCAAGCAAGCTTATGCCATTGCACTCCACGTACGGTTACCAAGCGTACTGAGCTTACCTTTGAAAGCCTCCGTTACCTTTTTGGAGGCGACCACCCCAGTCAAACTACCCACCAAACAATGTCCTCCTCATAAAGGAGTTAGAAACCGAATACAGAAAGGGCGGTATTTCAAGGTTGATTCCACGACTCCTGGCGAAGCCGCTTCAACATCTCCCGCCTATCCTACACATCCTGTACCCAATCTCAATGTTAAGCTATAGTGAAGGTGCATGGGGTCTTTCCGTCCCGTTGCGGGTAATCGGCGTCTTCACCGATACCACAATTTCACCGAGCTCATGGCTGAGACAGCGCCCAGATCGTTACACCATTCGTGCAGGTCGGAACTTACCCGACAAGGAATTTCGCTACCTTAGGACCGTTATAGTTACGGCCGCCGTTTACTGGGGCTTCGATTCAATGCTTCTCTTACGATGACATCCCCTCTTAACCTTCCAGCACCGGGCAGGTGTCAGGCCTTATACCTCATCTTGCGATTTTGCAAAGCCATATGTTTTTGTTAAACAGTCGCCTGGGCCTTTTCACTGCGGCTGCTCTTACGAGACAGCGCCCCTTCTCCCGAAGTTACAGGGCCATTTTGCCGAGTTCCTTAGCCATGACTCACTCGAGCACCTTAGGATTCTCTCCTCGACCACCTGTGTCGGTTTGCGGTACGGGTCTTCATAACCTGAAGCTTAGCGGGTTTTCTTGGAAGTCTGTTTACCTGCTCTATCAGCGCCACCGGAGCTTTGCTGTACTATTGGGGTTCAGCAGGGTCGGCGGATTTGCCTACCGTCCCTATACCTACGCCTTTCAACGAACTATTCCGTCAGTTCGCGGCAGTGTCACTACTCCGTCACCACATCGCAGTTATGAAGAGTACTGGAATATTAACCAGTTGTCCATCGGCTTGCCCCCTTCGGGTGCGCCTTAGGTCCCGACTGACCCTGATCCGATTAACGTTGATCAGGAAACCTTGGTCTTTCGGTGGGCGGGTTTCCCACCCGCCTTATCGTTACTTATGCCTACATTTGCTTTTCCATACGGTCCAACACCCATTACCAGATATCTTCGCCCCATATGGAATGCTCCCCTACCAGATGCATATCTTTCAATGCAAATCCATAGCTTCGGTACCGTTCTTGATGCCCGTTTATTATCCACGCCCGGCCGCTCGACTAGTGAGCTGTTACGCACTCTTTAAATGAATGGCTGCTTCCAAGCCAACATCCTAGCTGTCTGGGCAACCGGACCTCGTTAGTTCAACTTAGAACGAATTTGGGGACCTTAGCTGATGGTCTGGGTTCTTTCCCTCTCGGCCTTGGACCTTAGCACCCAAAGCCTCACTGCCGGCCATATTTAATAGCATTCGGAGTTCGTCTGGATTTGGTAGGATTTGACTCCCCCGCACCCAATCGGTAGCTCTACCTCTATTAAACTCGATGCCGACGCTGTTCCTAAAAACATTTCGGGGAGTACGAGCTATTTCCCAGTTTGATTGGCCTTTCACCCCTACCCTCAGGTCATCCGGAAACTTTTCAACGTTTATCGGTTCGGTCCTCCATTACATGTTACTGCAACTTCAACCTGCCCAAGGGTAGATCACAAGGTTTCGCGTCTACCTCATCTGACTATGCGCCCTATTAAGACTCGCTTTCGCTTCGGCTGCGTCCCTGAAGGACTTAACCTTGCCAGACAAGAGTAACTCGTAGGCTCATTATGCAAAAGGCACGCTGTCACAGAACTTGTCTGCTCCAACCGCTTGTAAGCACACGGTTTCAGGTTCTTTTCACTCCCCTGTTCGGGGTTCTTTTCACCTTTCCCTCACGGTACTGGTTCACTATCGGTCTCTCAGGAGTATTTAGCCTTACCAGATGGTGCTGGTGGATTCCCACAGGATTTCTCCGGTCCCGCGGTACTCAGGATACCACTATGCCAATATTCTTTACCTGTACGGGGCTCTCACCCTTATCGCGCAGTTTCCCACCTGCTTCCAGTTCATAGCATTGTACAATATCGTGGTCCTACAACCCCGACTATGCCGTAACATAATCGGTTTGGGCTCTTTCCCGTTCGCTCGCCACTACTTGGGAAATCATTGTTATTTTCTTCTCCTACGCCTACTTAGATGTTTCAGTTCAGCGCGTTCGCGTATTATACGACTATTCTTCAAATAGTCAGGTTGCCCCATTCGGAAATCTCTGGATCAAGTCGCATTTGCCAATCCCCAAAGCTTATCGCAGCTTATCACGTCCTTCTTCGCCTCTGAGAGCCTAGGCATCCCCCGTGTGCCCTTATTTACTTTCTTCACCGGCATAGCCTTTTGCTACTATGCGGCTGCTTGTGATATATATACCAATATGCTACGCAGTGATTCGTTCGGCCTTCGACCGAGGGTCTCCTCCCTACATCAAACACATACAAGTATTGTCTCTATACTGTTGTCTTCTCTTGTAATTTTTTTTCTCTTTCAATATGTCAAAGAACTCTTTTTTTAGTAACCAGTAGTTAGATAGCAGTAGTTAGACTCCGATATGTCGCCATATCATCTCTAAATACTATATACCAAATACTTTGTACTAAGAACGTGGAGAATAACGGATTCGAACCGTTGACCCCCTGCGTGCAAGGCAGGTGCTCTAGCCAGCTGAGCTAATTCCCCTTTTTGTTAGACCTGAGATGTTAGACATTAGTCCTTAGATCCATGTATGTCGCCATCCATTTGTCTAAATACTAGATACTAAATACTCATTACTACCTGGTAGTCCCGAGCAGATTTGAACTGCTGACCCCTACATTATCAGTGTAGTGCTCTAACCAACTGAGCTACGGGACTAGCTATTCTGTTCATCTCTTCTCTCAGGGACCGCTCCATTAGGGGCGGGCACTTTCTTCTGATGTTTTTTCTTCTTATGCAATCATATGTAACGTGACGAGTACCGATCCGCGATACTCTAGAAAGGAGGTATTCCAGCCGCACCTTCCGGTACGGCTACCTTGTTACGACTTAGCCCCAATTATCGGTTTTACCCTAACACGCTCCTTGCGGTCACATGCTTTAGGTACCCCCAACTTTCATGGCTTGACGGGCGGTGTGTACAAGGCCCGGGAACGTATTCACCGCGTCATTGCTGATACGCGATTACTAGCGAATCCAACTTCATGGGGTCGAGTTGCAGACCCCAATCCGAACTGTGAATGGCTTTTAGAGATTAGCATCATATTGCTATGTAGCTGCCCGCTGTACCATCCATTGTAGCACGTGTGTAGCCCCGGACGTAAGGGCCATGATGACTTGACGTCGTCCCCACCTTCCTCACTGTTTGCACAGGCAGTCTGTTTAGAGTCCCCACCATTACATGCTGGCAACTAAACATAGGGGTTGCGCTCGTTGCGGGACTTAACCCAACACCTCACGGCACGAGCTGACGACAGCCATGCAGCACCTAGTTTCGTGTCCCGAAGGACGAGACCGTCTCTGGTCTCTTCACTAACTTTCAAGCCCGGGTAAGGTTCCTCGCGTATCATCGAATTAAACCACATGCTCCTCCGCTTGTGCGGGCCCCCGTCAATTCCTTTGAGTTTCACCCTTGCGGGCGTACTCCCCAGGTGGATAACTTAACGCTTTCGCTAAGACGCTGGCTGTCTATCGCCAACATCGAGTTATCATCGTTTAGGGCGTGGACTACCAGGGTATCTAATCCTGTTCGATCCCCACGCTTTCGTGCATCAGCGTCAATACCAGCTTAGTGAGCTGCCTTCGCAATCGGAGTTCTAAGACATATCTATGCATTTCACCGCTACTTGTCTTATTCCGCCCACTTCAAATGGATTCAAGCCCATCAGTATCAAAGGCACTGCGATGGTTGAGCCACCGTATTTCACCCCTGACTTAATAGGCCGCCTACGCACCCTTTAAACCCAATAAATCCGGATAACGCTCGGATCCTCCGTATTACCGCGGCTGCTGGCACGGAGTTAGCCGATCCTTATTCTTCCAGTACATTCAGCTCTCTACACGTAAAGAGGTTTATTCCTGGACAAAAGCAGTTTACAACCCATAGGGCAGTCATCCTGCACGCGGCATGGCTGGTTCAGGCTTCCGCCCATTGACCAATATTCCTTACTGCTGCCTCCCGTAGGAGTCTGGTCCGTGTCTCAGTACCAGTGTGGGGGATTCTCCTCTCAGAGCCCCTAGACATCGTCGCCTTGGTAGGCCGTTACCCTACCAACTAGCTAATGTCACGCGAGCCCATCTCTATCCTATAAATATTTAATAATCTCCCGATGCCGGAAAATTATATTATGCGGTCTTAATCTCTCTTTCGAGAGGCTATCCCCCTGATAGAGGTAGGTTGCTCACGCGTTACGCACCCGTGCGCCACTCTCACCAATGATAGCAAGCTACCACCGGATCCCGTCCGACTTGCATGTATTAGGCCTGCCGCTAGCGTTCATCCTGAGCCAGGATCAAACTCTCCATTGTAAAATGAAGTTTTTGATTCCAACTATTTACATAATCAGAATTCTTTTTTTATATCTCTGATCTTGGATCGAATTGAACTAATTCTTGAATTTGTTCATGACTTTCGTTTTGCCTACTCGTCACGCTTACATGATTGTGTTTTCTTAAAGAACTTCTCTCGCTTCAACTTCCGTATCCGCTATATTCCGATGAGCATTGCGCTCCTCTTTATCTTTTTATCTTTCCCTCCGTTTCCGTTGGGACTGCAAAGGTAGAAATCTTTTTTGAAATACCAAAAAACTTTTGAAGTTTTTTTTCTTTTCTTTTTTTCCGATTTCCGCGCCTAACTTCCGTTAAACCCTTCTTTTTTCAGTGGTATCCCCTTCCGGAGTAACCGTCCCTCCCTTGCGGAGTGGTGCAAAGATAGGATCTTTTTATAATCACTTCCAAGCCTTTTGTTTTATTTTATTTCAATATGTCTGTAACTCGCTGGAAACTTGGCGGATTGTTTTTCTCAGCATGGGCTCCAGGGGGCTGATGGAGCGAAAAAAGGACTGGAGAATGGAACGTGGGGGTGGATCGCCTGAACTGGAATGGTTATAGAAACAGAGGCGTTTAGTCCGAAAGGGGGTTATCATGGCCACGGGAGACGCTGATAACAACGGGATGTGCACAGAGTGGAAATAGGTCTCAAAACGCACAATACCAACAAAATGGACTGGGATGCTGACCGCAGCACAAAGGACAGCATAGGACGATTATATAGAGATTGACCGGCAAGGAACAGGAAGCTGAACGCTGCAGGAAATCAAATGAACGGAGAGAAGTCCCGGATTTTAGTCAAATCGCCTATACGGCAACGCACAAATAGGTTATGAACAAATTATAGTTTTACTTAGGTTTTAGTTAGGGTTTGTTTAGGTATAGTTTAGGTTTTGATTAGGTATAATCTAAACTATACCTAGCTAATAGATAACTTAAATCTTTCTTATTACTAAGCTAACAACGAGTTTGCTCATAAAAAGAAATAGCATTGGGCCGATCACGCACAGCGTCCTGTGACTTTCGGGCAATAGCAACGTTCGGGAGGCATATATTTATATATCATAATATATTACGCGCTGCAGTTCCCATTAGCTCAGGGGCTGAAGCGCAGTTTTTTGAAGCAAAACCGTGAATATTTTATAAAAAGGACTGTGCTTAAAACAAGAAACTCCAAATTACTTTCGCAATTCGGAGTTTCTTGTTCTATACATCGTCAATACTAATTGAAGTTGCTACATTTGACTGGACATTAAGTTAAGAGAATTTAATAACTTAACAGACTTATGTCAAGAGAAAGAAAAGTTTATACCAAAGAGTTCAAACTGATGAGCGTTGAACTGAGCAACACGCGTAGCGACCTTAGCGCGCTGGCCAGGGAACTGGATATTAGCCCAGCATTATTGTATAGGTGGCGAAAGGAACATTCTGTAAAACAAGGAAGTAGTTTCTCTGGGAATGGAAAAGTTATCTTGAGTGAGAGTGAACAGGAGTTAGCACGATTAAGAAAAGAACTTCGGGAGACACAGATGGAACGGGATATATTAAAGAAGGCTGTAAGCATCTTCTCCAAGAGCGACACCAAATATTCAGGTTCATAAGGGACAATAGGGAAATATTTTCAGTCGAGAAGATGTGTCAGGTGTTCAAGGTGAGCAGAGCGGGCTACTACAACTTTTTAAAGGGTATCCCTTCAAATAGAAGTATTGAAAACCAACAGATTACTATGGAAATCCAGGATGCATTTATAAGAAGTAAAAATACTTACGGCAGTCCGCGTATTACCAGAGAACTACACAAAAAGAATATTAAAATATCCAGAGTGAGGGTAGCCAAACTGATGAGAAAGGCCGGGTTAAGAAGTATTGTCAAGAAAAAATTTAAGGTGACCACAGACTCCACCCATAAGTTTTCGGTACCGGAGAATATATTGGACCGTGATTTTAAACCGGGAACACTTGGTGCAGTATGGGTATCAGACATCACTTACATCAAAACGCAGCAGGGATGGTTGTATCTGACAACTGTAATCGATCTGGGAGATCGAAAAGTAATTGGATGGGCTTTAAGTGAGACTATGAATGCGGTAGATACGGTGATTTCTGCTTTTAAAATGGCACAAAAAGCAAGGCCAATCACCCAGAAACTAATATTCCATTCCGATCGTGGCGTACAGTATGCCTGTCATGAGTTCAGCTCTATGGTGGAAAAAAATCCACTCATCATAAGAAGCATGAGTAGAAAGGGAAATTGCTGGGATAATGCTGTCGCTGAAAGTTTTTTCAAGACACTGAAAGCGGAATGTATATATCAGCATAAATTCGCTCACAGGAAGCAAGCTGCGCTTATTGTCTTTGAATATATTGAGACTTGGTACAACCGAAAAAGGCAACATTCTGCCTTAGGATACTTATCACCAGAGGAGTTTACTAGAAAAATAAATAAACAAAATATTGCAGCTTAACTAGGTGTCCATTTTATTGTTGCAATTCCAAATTGTCTCTTAGCGTAGTAAGATCTATTTTAGGTTGGGACAAGTTCATATTCTTAATAACCTTCTTGCATTCATCAACCATTTCTTGCGTCATTGTATAAGTATACTTTCCGTAATCATCATACTCCAATGTACCAATATAAAAGAATCCATACTTATCGAAGAAATCCGTCAGATCTATTTTGGCAACCTCACACGCTGTTTTAACAAAGTTTAATTGATGAACAGCTGGATTCCGTTCGCCCATCATCCTATCGGAACTCCAATCCGAACGACCCCTTCGTGAAGGTTTAACATTATGCTGTTGACGAAAAGCCTCAAATAGATCCGCATAAAAATCTGGACGCTTTCCAATTCCCTCAAAATATAACTGTAATTGCCAGAAAGGGATTAAACGATTAAATACATCAGGATCGGATAAGTAAGAAATTCTCTTCTCAATAATACTGGATTTGGCTTTTTCAAAATTATTCTGCTCAGAAACGCGTGTTTTATTACCAAATGATCGTGTTACATATAAAGAAAACAGGTTATTGCTCACTTCACCAAGCCCTCCCCAATTAAACATTGGTCGAGTTTGATGCACATGTCCTACTTCATGACTAAACCCCCAGCAGGGATCTCCTTTTATTACTGAAGCAGGATCAACAACCATCCGCATCGCATAACCGACTTTATCACCCATATAGGCAACACCATCTCCATCACGGAACATGTAATAATTATAATTTACCCGCGCAAGGATACGGTTCTTAGGAACTCTTTTGTATTTTTCCAAGCCCATCAAACGATGCTGTCGGAATACTAAAGAATCATAATTACTGATCAGTTCAACACCTCTCCCATAGGCATATTTCTTCATTGCCTCAATAGGATAAGCTGTCTGTATATGTTCGCCCTTTGCATCCATAATTGGAAAGACTGCATGATCAATCAGACTGTCCCATTCTTTGTTGCCCTGTTTTTTTATATCAAAATATCCGTTTACCTGTCCTGTTGGAAAATGCACCGTAACAGGTTTTTCTTTCTCAGGTTCTTCAGAGAAATAATCGATATAAGCTAAACTTCCAAAATCGTTGAGCTGGATAATATTCACGCCATTATGCAGTCTAAATTCTTGTTTTTCTAATCCCCAGCCTTTCGGATCTTCTGTGGGTTTGGTCGGATCCGGAGCTTTACGCAACCAATTTGGCACCATTAGGTTAACTTCTTTGCCATGTGCAATCCCATCCACAATAACAATATGTCGTCCTTTTGGAAGATATACCCCAGTTACATTCTCATACTTGCTATAGCCATCACCAATACTCAACTGATGACCTAATGTCGATGGGTTAAGCAAGGCAGAATAGGTCGCGTATCTATAGTCTTTATTGTAATTGCCAGCTAGCATAGCTAAGGCTACGCTGCGCAATGTGGTATCACCTATCTGGCTGATCTGCTTCTTCTTAACACCTTTTTTTAATTTTAATGCGAATGCATCTTCGAATACGGAAAGATCCGCATAGGTCTGCTTAAAATCCTGAGCAGATTGTGCCATTAGATTTGCACCCATCAATAGCCCCATCCCTAAGGCCATAAATTTATTTATCATATCGATTATTATTTTGGTTATATCTTTAATTCAACTATTTCAATTAGTATAACATATGATTTATTCATTTTCTATTTCACAGATCTAAAATCCTGTATCGTTCAACCACATAAAAAACAATTGTTCTATTATATGAAAAGGAGGTATACAAAAGCACACCTCCTTTTCATACAATAGCATATGATAACTAATTCACCCTCGTCACCTGCGGGACTATAACCTCCACTTGATATGTCCCTGGGACAAATGCTTGAAAAGAAAATCTCGCATTACATGAATAAGTATTATAAGGCAAGTCCAAACTATCATCAAATTTAACATAAGGCGCTGGAATTCGATAATAATAATTAAATCCGTTGCCCAATGACACCAATGGGAAAGGCAACACACCATAAACAAACTCCATCCGATCATCAAATAAGGTGGTTGAAATAGAATAATCTTGCATTGTCTGTAAAAAGCCTCCTGCGGTCCCCGAATTCGGACGTCTCGCTATTTCACCTTTTTTAGGATTAAATGGAAGACCATTTTTATCAACTATTTTTACAACAACTTTGTTTTCTCCAAGTCCCAAATAAGTAACTTTAATATGACTGGCGTTGCTTGGGATAGATTTTGTGGTCGTTTCCGCCCCAACCTTCATCGCAACAGTAGATCTAACTGCCGGAACATCGTAGTAAGGTGCTTCGACCAGTGAAAACTCACCAATCGCCGGGTATATTCTGGTTCCAACCGCATTTTTTATTTCGAGATCAAACACATAGTTACCCTTTGGCAGCTTTAGCGTATTTGGAGTTGCCTCAATTGCTCCTGAAAATTTATTTATACTTAACGCTGTCATTACAGTATCTTTCTGTTTTGCTGCAATTAAGTCCAATGTAGTATCCACTTTGGAATCGTATAGTTTTTTCCAGATTTTAATAGGAAATGTTTGCAAGAAAATATCTGTTACATCCTTTCCTGTTTCCTTCTGATATACTTTCAACAATTTGACCTCAATAGGCTTGCTAGAGCCTGCCGGATTTATTGCTGTTGAAACTGTAGACCGCCCCATTTGAATTTCTATGGGGAGCGTTTCATAACGTATAATGTCGCTCAAGTTGCCTTCCGGTATTTTTTTACATCCTACTAGTGCAAGCGCCACAAGTCCGATAGTATATATTAATTTACTTTTCATAATCATTAACGATAATAGAATAAAACATGCGAATTACTTAATACGTGCACCACACCTGTCGTTGTCTGCGCATTAGAAGTTTGAACTAATGTACGGCTACCAACAGGTGGAACAATAGATTTCACATCAAAAACATCACCAATCGCCTGATACAGATAGGTAAACAATACTACCCTTGGAATTACAGTAGAGTTTTCATTATAACCTAATGCTGGATCTCGTGTTTCCTCATAAGAAATGATAAAATTGCCCCCTTTATTATTTTTATATTTTTTACCTGAAGCTGTTAATTTATCATTCGTCAATTGTTCTTTGGTGATATACATATCAATAGAATCCGCAAATCGCCCCAATTCATATTTCATAATTGAGTCTACCGTCCACATTTTTTTTGGATCTACTTTTTGAACCTGTCTCGTCCGGGCCTGCACATAGTTATAAACATCATAGTCTGTTGGTGCAAAAAAAGTAACTCCCTGCGCATTGATCTTATCCTTCACACCCGCCTTATCGATCAGCATCAGTACCGTATCAAAAACACCATATTTGTTACTCTTCATCCAATCATAGGTCGTCATATTAATCTTTGGATTATGGAGGTCACCACCAACAAAATAATCGTTCTTTTTGCATGAACTCATAGCTACTATAATTCCCAATAGGCAAGCTATATTTACAATAATTTTTTTCATGATTTCTCTAATTAATGATTTTTCCACCACGGATTCTGAGTCAACAATTCATTTTGAGGCAATAGGTTGCGCATATCCAAAGGCCAATAGTATCCTTTGTTAGCAATTCTATCAGCCGAATAATAAGCCGAATATTCATCAAGTTGCTCAAACATATTCATCCGGATCAAATCAAATTGAATAACTCCCTCTCCAATGAGCTCTCTCCTCCGTTCTCTGAATATTTCTTTAAACAATTCCGCACCGGAAACTTGTATCTCTTCTAGGCCAGCTCTCTTTCTAATGGTATTTAAGTCGTTCAATGCAAGTGTTGTCTTACCATTTTTATAATAAGCCTCCGCTCTCAAAAGAATAATATCCGCAAGACGAATTAATACCAAATTATTACTAACCGCATATTTCCCTTCTCTATACTCGACAATATCATCATATTTCCGAATAGTTTTAAGCGCAGCATTATCTGGGAACGGCATTGACATGGAGTCCAATCTTGCCTCAGGCTTATCAAATTCTGTTTCAAGAAATTCTGGTTCAATATCCCACACCGAACCACTTCCTTTACCTGGGATACTGGCACTTGACAAAAATCTACTAAAGAAATCCTCAGTGAATTCATTTCCACTCTCACTGTATAACATATTCAATTCAAAGATGGATTCTTTAGAATTACCTTTCCATATCTTGCGATAATCTTTGACGTCTTCTAAAGAATATCCGAATTTTAGCGTCTCATTCGCATACTTTTCGGCGTTAATATAGTCATGCTCCCAAGCACAAACTTCTGCCATCAAGGCATTAGCCGCTCCTTTAGATGCAAAACTCTTTGTAGGATTCTGCTGAAGGTTAGCTATTGCATACAATAAATCTTCCTTACAAAACGCCAAGGTTTCTTTTTCTGGAGTTCTAGTCATATCTGGAATATTCTGTGGATTTTTAAAAGTCTCTTTAACCAATAACACATCACCCCAAACACGTTGCATATAGAAATAGGTGTATGCTCTCAGGAATCGCGCGTTTGCGATATAGCCCTTTTTCTCATCTTCACCTCCATCAAATAATTTAATATCCATCGCTTCGGCTTGCTCAACAATTAAATTACATTGATTAATTATACCATAGAAGCGCGTCCAGTTCCAAAGACTTCCCTCCAAGTAGGGTGCATAGCTAAATTTATAGCCCCCTGACCTTGCAAATTGGTCCATATTCCAATCTTCATCTGCCTGACGTACTATTCCCGATGCTATATCACCAAATATAAAATAGGATCGATCTGCCCGGAGTGAATTGCGCAATAGCGCATATGCACCGAGCGTAGCTCTATTCACATTTTCCCCATCCTTCCAGAACACTTCGTCATAGGTACTATTTTCTGGCTTCAAATCAAGATATTTCGAACAAGAGGAATTAAAAAGTATCATTCCCGATATCCCGATTAACGATAATATATATTTAAATTTCATTTCGATCGCTTTTAAAAGTTAACTTCTAAACCAATTGTATATTTTCTAGGTAAAGGGTAAGCTCCACCACTATACTCTCCCTGAGGGGTTACCAATTCAGCATCGGGCACCGACGCTTTTTGAAACGTGTGAAGATTATCCAACATGCCGTAGAATCTAATATTTCGCGCACCTATTTTTAACCTTTCAACGATATGTTTTGGCAGAAGATATCCGACAGAGATTGTTTTGATTTTGAAATAGGTTCCATTCTCATTAAACATGGTACTAAATGGAAGGTATTGATAGAAATAACTTCCGTAGGGAGATATCGACGGAAAGTTTGCTTGATAATTTGGATCTTTTGCCTTTTCTGGAGTCCAGTAATCCAAACCTTCTAAATCAGGCAGCCTATTATTGGTGAATTTAGTTACATTTCCACCAATAGCATTGAACTGGTTACTTTTTAGGTTATTAATAATATCCCGGCCAATCGTAAAGGTATTTAACATACTGATTGAAAAACCTTTGTATATAAACTCATTATATAGACCTCCTGTAATACGTGGATTAGGATTACCTGTCAACATTAAGTCACCGTCAGCAGCTCCTTTATCCTCATCGCTCCACGTATCCCAATCTTGATTTACATCTGCCCAAATCGGATAGCCCGGTTTAACAGGGTAATTTCCTTTAAAAACAGTGAGCGGTCTTCCTGTTACCGGATTTACAGGGATTTGATCTTGATGCGAATATACGCCTTGATACAACATTTGAGCCCAACGATAAATCGGACTACCTACTGTGTACAATAACTGTTGGTTCCAGCCTCTAGAATCAGCATAGAAGCTCCGATCACCAAATGGCAATGCACCAATTCTATTTTTATTAAAAGTCATGTTTAGATTTGTATTCCATTGCAATGCACTTGCTTTAGAAAGGTTTCTGGTCATAATGGTCAGGTCAATACCTTCATTATAAACTGTCATTGGAACATTAAACGATAACTTTGTGTAACCGGTGTAATACGGGAATGAAAATCCCATAATTGGGTCCTTAAGCACCTTTCTATAGGCATCGAACGTTACAGTTAGACGATCATTGAAAAGTCCTAAGTCGAATCCAATATTTGTTTGCTCTGATTTATTCCAGGTCAAATTCTTTAAAGTCAATGGCTTGGCAAATGATGGCACAGCGAATGTTGTACCATTATAAGTATCCGATGACAATGCCCAAACATTATATGGGGCATAAAAATCTTCTGGCAGAACCCCGGATCTACCCCAGCTTCCCCTCACTTTAAGCAAATTAACCCAAGTCAATTTTTCCATAAATTTCTCATCCGAAACGACCCAGGCTCCCGACAATGCCGGGAAAGACCCCCATTTGGTATTTACCCCAAATCTGGAAGACGCATCCGCACGCCATGATGCATTAAAGATGTAGCGTGATTTATAATCATAAGAAAACTGTCCCATATAAGACAGCAGTCCAGACTCAACTTTGTTTGTACTTGCGATTAGATCCTTGGTTGCGACACCTTGGATGACATGGATATCATCGGTTGGCAAATTAAATCCTTCCGTTTTGTGAGACAATTGTTTATCATATTGAAAGGATTGCAAGGCTGTTAAATTAATTGTATGTTTATCGTTAAATGTCTTGATATAGTTCAAAACGTTCGCGATATTATAGGTATATGCATTTCTGCCCGTTGATGCGGCATAGTTGGTTCCCTGATTAAGTTCCCTGGGCTGGAATTGGTTTCTACTATCGAGATTCGCCTGTACAGACCCTTCCAACGAATATTGCAAGCCATCAATAATGTCCACATAGGTTTTTGAGAATATATTGATATTATCGGTCTGATTATCATCTTTCAATTTATCATATTGACCCAGATAGAAATCATAATCCGCTTGGCCAAGACCTACAAAAGAAGAAGGCATCTCTCCTTGGTTAACAGGAACAACTTGATCAATACCTCTACCGAGGCCGCGTTTGCGATTAATTCTCGCTGCTGACACCATAAAATCCGATTTGATAATTGGTGAAAGCGTAAACCCAAAATTGCCCCTAATTGAATAGCGTTTAAAACCTGTGTTACGGACAACACCATCTTCGTTATAATATCCAGCAGACAATCTATAGTTAACCGACTCACTTCCACCAGAAATACTCGCATCGGCATTATCTATATTACCTGTGGTATAAAATAGATCTTGCCAATCGGTAGCATTATTATAACTACTGTTTAAACTATCGGTCAAAGGCTGTGTAAATCCACCCATTTGACTCCAAGAAGCATATTGGCTTAGTATATCCATCTTAGTCCGTCTTTCCGCAGCACCTCCCAATGTTCTTTGCAATTGAGGGCGCTCTGTAATTCCTCTGTAATAAGATGCCCGGATAGATGGAATTCCCACCCGGCCTCGTTTCGTCTTAATTACAATTACACCATTCGCTCCGCGAGAACCCCATACTGCTGTTGCAGCAGCATCTTTCTGAACAACAATACTTTCAATATCATTGATATTTATACCAGCGATATAGTTTGTTCCTGTCGCAGAAGAACCACCTAAGTCAGATACAGATAGTGGCATACCATCAATAATATACAATGGAGAGCTCATGGTGTTTGCCAGGTCGACTTCAGAATTTAGATCTGGAGATATTGTCGTATTTCCACGAACGGTGAAAGTATTCCTTGCTCCGGGCTCACCTGTAAAGTTTTGAATATTAACTCCTGCTACGCGTCCTTGTAACAGACTTTCGAAACTTGGCGCGGGCAGATCTTCAATGGTCTTTCCAGAAATCACTTGGACAGCACTGGTTGTCTTTTTGACCGATTGTTTTTGATACCCGACAACAACGACTTCATCCAATGATGAATCGTCACTTGAAAGGACCACCGGGGGAGCTTGCTGTGTTGTAACCCGGACTTCTTGTTTCTTAAAGCCGACACCAGAAAAAGTCAAAGTAACTGGAAGGCTTTTTACGGATAATGTGAACGAACCTTGCTGATTCGTTGATGCTTGATTTGTTGTACCTCGTTCGGTGACGGTCATGCCCGCCAGCGGTTGCCCTTTGCCATCTCGAACGATCCCCTCCACTGGGATTGTTTGACCGAAAACATGGAAATAAGACAACAACACGAGAAAAATCATAGGTAAGATTCTCTTCATATTAATTTAGTGTTAGTGCTAGTGAAGGTAGATCAAAAATTCTAGTCACACAAAAATTACACGACACTAAAATAATCTTTACGATATATTTTATCATATAAAACGACTCAATCGATTGCGTAACATTCACGCAATCGATTGAGGAAAATACAGCACAAAAGCGCCATATAACGAGATACAGCTAAAAATAACCCATATCACTAAGAACAATTAATACAAAAAGCTATCTACCAAAAAAAAGAAAGAAACAAATAAAAATAAATACTATATTTAATTATTAGGATAACATAAATACTCCAAACAAGATCGTAATTTTTAAATTAAAATAGGAATCTCTAAAAACAGGCTATATTTCAGATCAATTAAATACGGAAAAATCGCAATTCAACGAAAGTTAAATAGCAAATCATATCTTAGTAAGAATCATATCATAATTACCAAGATTGTCTCTAAAAACACGGCATGATTAGGCCAATTATTTTTAACAGGAACATCAGCTACTACTGGCTTAATACAAATTGCATCGCTCAATCAAAATGCGGTGGTTCAAGTTCACTGTTTGAAAAAGTAATATAAAAATAGAAAAGGGGATGGTCTTACACGATCCTCCCCTTTTCTATGTACTCTATTTTCGTCCATTTAATGAATGCCTTTAAATATCCGCTTCCAACGTATTTTAGAAAGCCCTTTTCCGTCTGTATTCCAGCTCATCCAGGTAAATAAGGCTTTACCCACAATATGATCCTCGGGAACAAAGCCCCAATCTCTGGCGTCCAACGAATTATGCCTGTTGTCTCCCATCATCCAATAGTAATCCATTTTAAATGTGTATGAATCCGTCTTGCTGCCATTCAAGTATAAGCCATCAGCCCTCTTCTCTAATCGGTTATGCTCATAGACCCGAATGGCGCGCTCGTAAAGCGGCAAGGTCTGCGCATTTAAAATAACTTTCATACCCTTTTTCGGAATCACAAAAGGTCCAAAATTATCGTAATTCCATTTGTACTGCGGATCATTTGGAAACGTGTTGATCTGTGCTTCGCCAGGTTTACCGATGTTCATCTGCATGGATTTGACATTGGACCATGATTTCACCATTTGAGCCTGCTCTTGGGTTAGAAAAACAATATAAGTTCCGGGTTGAAGCAACCTTATCTCGATGCCCATATCTTTCATTCGCTGTTCATCCAACTCTGTTCCATCGGTCATCACGATATAATCCATCTGACTTTCTGGTGCGACAAAACCAGGTTGGTCATTTACGTATAATACAGCCTCCTGCATACTGATCTTATCCCCAGGCATTCCTACGCAGCGTTTGATCAAATGCTCTCTTTTATCCACGGGACGTGTTTGAATGGTAAATTGCTGGTGTACGGCTTCATAACCCATCGAACGTACCAGATCATAATAAGGCTGGTCTTGATTCTCTATTGCCACAGTGTCTCCTGCCGGTGCATTAAATACAATAACATCATTTCGTTTGATCTGCTGGAAACCTGGAAGCCGTTTGTATGGAAGCTCAATCAATTCAGAAAAAGCCTTTCCTCCAACAACGGGCATTGTATGATGTGCAAAAGGAAAAGCAATAGGTGTATTGGGAATACGTGGCCCATAGTTCAATTTACTCACAAATAAATAGTCACCGATCAAAAGTGATTGCTGCATGGAGCCCGAAGGGATCATAAAGGCTTCCAGTAAGAAACCTCGGATCAGTGTTGCTGCAACGGTTGCAAAAACGATCGCATCCGCCCATTCACGGACCATGGATTTCTTATAGGGATACTTGACTTTGAATTCATTGTAGGATTCGTGTAGCAATCCCAGCTGAATCTCCTTTGTCATTGTTTTTCCTTCGCTATTTGCCGCTTTAAGCTTTTTAGCATAAATTCCATTGAGAAACTGAACGTTTTTATCTCTTCCCCATAGCGGTAATACGATAAAAGGTAACAATACCGCAGCGCAGTTTTCCCAAAATCTTCTCTTGCCAAAACAATGGATAAAATCGAGGTATAAATTATAAAAGACAAAGACATTCACAATGGGAACGATCAACAACACAATATACCAAACAGGTCTATTGGTGATCTGCCCCTGAATCCATTGACTATAAACTGGAACGATACCCTCCCAACCACGACGTCCTGCCTTTTCAAATAAAAGCCAAAAACCATAAGCTGCGATAATGGTTAGTACAATAAAAATAATAAGCTCCATATTCACTTTTTTATCGAAATGTAACTAGATCAACGTTAATAAATAAACAACCTGGATGAATCCAACGGAGATTCTTTCGCGCGCTGTAACTCATTATATCTCATAATATATCTGATAAATACATCATAATTATATTTCTGTTCTTTTTCAAATTCGGCAAATAATTCGGGTTCATCATTGATCAGACGCCCCAATGTCAGTGTGCGTTTCTTTTTGTTTCCACTAAATAAGCCACTCGAATTACTGTTTATTTCAATCACCTCACCTGTTGCTTTCTTGAGCGCATAGGCATATTTTGACTTTGTAAATCCGACACCAATCATTGGCGCAGCTCCACCGCTACCGATCATCATCCCGCCACTACCTCCAAAATGTAATTCGGAGACATAATAAGCCATAATTTCACCATCGACAAGCACTTCCGCAAAAGTCGGTTCCAGGTCTTGCGCCTTCCGGACTTGATAGATCTGTGGAGAAGTTCCCGGCACAGGATCCAGTCCATTTTCTACATAGGATGGGGCATACACTTTCTTTTTGGATTGCCAATAGGCGCGAAACACCTGATCGGGAGTAAAAGTCAACTTTTCTTTTTGTAGGTTCTCAAATTTTAGCTTACGATCCTTGACTGAAGAGATCTTTCCATACAACGTATCCGCATTCATCAATACGAGGTAATCTACGTTTTTTTCATCCTTTTGCGCTTGTACTACAGCTGAACTACATAAAAAAAATAAGAAAAAAACAATCCTAAAATTTGATATCAGTCTCATAAACCACTATTTATACCTGTAAAGCTACATAAAAATACATGATTCAGCTATAATTCTTCCAGCTTTAACCTTTCTTAAGTAAATCTGTTTCCCGGAGTGATTGCTATTTTATCTTGTCAGGATTATGCCATGGCAAAAGACAAACTTATAGCGAATAGCTACAACCAATCAATATGCTGATTTATAAAAAAAGCTGCCCAAAATATTTGGAACAGCTCATTTTATCCGGTTAAAATTAGACCTTATCCTTTATGTTTACCCTCAAATTCTGTAGACGCTTTGTTCACTCCGTTGCTCATGCTTTCAAAGGCTTTATTGATATTATCAAGCAATGCAGATTCTGTCGTCGCATCAGAGGTTTTGCTTTTACGCAATTCGATCAACTTTGGATAGTCTTCTGTTACAATCTTTTTGTAACCATTCAGACCATCGAGCACTGCTTTCTGAAAGCTGGCGTCACCTTTAAAATCACCTAGATCTTCTACTTTCTTAATATCGTCGTTTAGAGATTTTCCCCACTCTGTACGTACCTGTTCTGCCTTTGCATAGTCAGCAGCATTCATGGCAGCATTCATCGCTTCAATATGCTTTTCACTTCCATTGATGACAGTGATAATTGAATTGTTATACGTCGCAGGATCCTTCGTTCCTGAACCACAACTTGAGATCGTCAGTACCGCTACGGTCAAGATGCCTGTTATAAATTGCTTCATCATTGTTGTTATATTTTATAGTTTACTTGTCTTTTTGTTTATAAACGTCTCTTACTCCTTATTCCATTTCCGCATTGGCCCATTCACCTACAATATCGTAACTAACTTAACCAAAGATAGTTGAGTTCAAATGTATTTTTTATCACTGATTTCAGGGATTTATTATCACAACCTTATTGTGCAACATAGTTGCTTTTAACATTTCTTTACTTATATTTGTTGCAACTTAATTGCAATATATAATTTACAAAAAGCCCAGCTCAATTGATGAACAGACGCACGATTCTCACGCTCTTATTTACGTATAGTATCTTATACCCTGCTTGTGCACAAGAAAAAGCAACAAAGACAATTGGGCTAAGGGAGGTATACATTGAAGGGGGACGTTACAAAAAATCAGCTGAAGGTGCAATGTCCATAGATGTCCTAACCAGTGATTCATTACAGAAATATCAGGCCGGCAGTTTGATGCAAACTTTAAGCCGACTTCCTGGAGTGAATGCCATAGGCATCGGCGCTAGTCAATCCAAACCACAAATCCGGGGTCTCGGTTTTAATCGGGTGGCCACTGTCGAAAATGGAATTAAGCACGAAGGACAGCAATGGGGCCTGGATCATGGGTTGGAAATTGATCAATATAGCATTGGCACTGCTGAAATTATTAAAGGAGCTAGTTCATTTATGTATGGATCAGATGCTATTGGTGGTGTCATACGCCTATCCTCGCCAGCGGAACTCCAAGAGAATGGTTTGAAAGGTCATATCAACTTATTTAACAGGTCCAATAATGCCACCTATGGGGGTTCCTTACAATTACAGGGCAAAAATGGTAACTGGGTTTTTGGTGGCGGAGTAACACATTTGGGCTACGCCGACTATCGTGTACCGACCGACACAGTATATGTTTACAACTATGCTATCCGGTTAAAAGATCGACAGGTTCGCAATACCGCAGGACAAGAGACCAGTTTTCAACTTCGAGGCGGTTATGTCTCCGATCGGTTTTCCTCTATCTTTTATCTGAGCAACTACCATACTAAAATCGGATTTTTCGCCAATGCACATGGTTTAGAGCCACGGGGTGTAGATACAGTACTGTATGACCGTTCTGATCGAGATATCCTTTATCCGAGTCAGCATGTTAATCATTTTAAACTCATTAGCCGAAATTATATCGCGCAGGACGCGCATAAGATCTGGATGGATCTTGGTTACCAAAGAAATTATCGGCAGGAATTCAACAACTACACCGCTCATGGATATATGCCCCCCGTTTACCCGCAGGACATGAACATTCCGATGAATCTCGAACGACTGTATGATAAAGAGATCTATCATATGACTTTAAAAGATGAATTTGCTTTGGCTACACATCGGCTCACTATAGGTGGTAATGTTGAATATCAACGTAACAACATCGATGGCTGGAGCTTCCTTATCCCTTCCTATAGACAAAAAGCACTAGGTGTATTTATCTACGATCAATATCCGATCAACGAACAAACAACACTCTATGGTGCATTACGTTATGATCACAGCAATATCCACAGCTCGCCTTATCAAGATTGGTTTGCATCCAAACTGGAAAACAATCAATCTGCTCATATCGTCCGGGCGGACGAACTTCATCGTAGTTTCAATAGTCTCGTTTGGTCTCTTGGTGCAACACGGCAAATGGGTTTATGGGAGGCAAAATTGAATGTTGGTAAAAGTTTCCGGGCACCTATTGCGCAGGAACTGGCTGCCAATGGTGTGAACTATCATTATTTTAGTTATGAAAAGGGGGATGCGTCCCTTTCTCCCGAGCAATCCTACCAAATGGACTTATCTGTAGCTCGGCGCACCGGAAATACGTACATCGCATTCACACCTTTTTTCAATTATTTTTCCAATTATATCTACCTCAATCCTACATCGGGTTATGATCAGTACTATGGTGCTGGCAACCAAATATTTGAATATTCACAAAGCAAAGTACGGCGTTATGGTGCCGAACTAAAAGTGGAATATCGTCCTTTAACCCATTGGAAAGTAGAATTATTGGGTGAATATGTTCGATCTGAACAACTTTCAGGCAGCAAGAAAGGTTATACATTACCCTTTTCTCCCGCCCCTTCACTTGTATTGGATCTCAGTTGGTCTCCCAAAAGTAGCACCTATTTTAAGGAGCCTTACCTCTCCTTGGATTCCAAATGGACAGCTAGCCAAAAGCATATTGTCCCACCAGAAGAAAAAACAAAAGGTTATCAAATTCTCAATTTCAGAGCGGGAACACAGCTGATCCTGGGCAAATCAGCACTTCAATTGCGCTTACAAGTTCAGAACATTTTTAACACAAGATATATGGATCACACCAGTTTCTACCGGCTGATCTCACTCCCTGAACAGGGACGAAATATCATCCTATCTGTCGGGATCCCTTTCGGAACCCAAAATCGAACCTAACAAACTCATTGATACAATAAAAAACAGGTGCTAACTCATCATGATAAAAATAAATATACATATGCAAACACTCAAAAAATATGCGCTCATGGCCATCATAGCTGCCTCTACCATCGCTTGTAAGAAAGATAAGGAAAATATTGATACCGAAAAACCAACAATAGATATCAGTGCAGCGACCGCTTTTCCGAAACAATGCAGCCAAATCAGACGTGGATCCAGTTTTACGTTCCGCGCAAAACTATCCGACAATGTCGCTTTGGGCAGCTACAGTATTGACGTTCATCATAATTTTGACCATCATTCACACAGTACCGAAGTGGAGGAATGCACATTAGAGCCGATCAAGAAACCAATCAAACCATTTGTTCTGGTCAAATCTGTTAATATACCGGGGCAACCACAACAGTATGATGCCCAATTTCAGATTGATGTCCCTGCAGACGTCGATCCCGGAAACTATCACTTTATGATCCAAGTGACGGATCAATCCGGCTGGAGTATCCAACGTGGAATCAGCGTACGTATCACTGAATAACAGCGCCCTAACAGACAAAATACTTCGATTATTTTCTATCATAAAATTTAAATCCAATGAACACGAAAACTAGAAACATCAACTTTTTATTACTGTTTACAGCACTTTTCTTCGGCTTTCTGTCTTCTTGTAAGAAAGACAACGCCGATATTCCTGTCACAACAAAACCTACGATCGGCACCTTAGAAATTGGATCTGGCAATAATAAAACGGTCAAGGCCGGAACAGACCTCCATCTCGAAGGTGATATCGTCGCTGAAGCTCTTATCGACAAGATTGAGATCGAAATCCATCAGGAAGGTGGCTCCTTCAAATTTGCCAAAATTTATACTGATGAGAAATATGTTGGCAAAAAAAATGTGACTTTTCATGAGCACATCGACATACCATCTGAAGCTCCTGCTGGTCAATATCATTTTCACTTTACAGTGACGGATAAGGCCGGAAACACAACGACTGTAGAATCTCCATTGACCGTTCAGGCATCAGAGGCGAGAGCCAGCTATAAACTGATTTTTACAGAAGTCAAAGGTTCGGCTCATGGCAACCATTTTCATGATCTTGCCGACAAAGATAATGTAGAACCCACTACCATCAGCTTCGACAATACTGGTAAAGCAATAGCTGGTCATGCTCATCTTAAACCGGCAGGAATTTATAAAATTGAGCTAAAACAATTTGACGCCAATTCCAAAGAAATCCAAGGGCAATACATCAAGAACAAAACAACGGCAGATTATTACAAAGCATTCCTGACCAACGCACCTTTTGTGTTAAATTCAAAAAGTAAAAATGAAAGCGGAGCCATATTTCAACCTAGGGAAACAAAATATGAAGATGGCACAGCTGTTAATGGAGCCCTAGAAACTACAGGTATTATTACTTATTTTACAGCTGGCAAGGACAATGAAGGGGAAAAGAAAGTCGTCTATGTTCTTCGTAAATTTAGCGACTCTGCTACCAAACCCAAAATCACACGCGACGATTGGAACCATTCGGATTATGTGACCAGGTATCCTGGTGAAGATGTGATTAAATTATCTTTCGAACTCCATGCCGAAGAGGGCGAAGATTAATTTAGGGAGAAAGATAATTTAAATAAAAAGCACCTGGTTACGCATGCTAACCAAGTGCTTTTTTTACTAAACCAAACTCGCTATTCAGATTAATCTCTTATTTTACCCAATACATTCCCCTGTGTATCGACGACAAGTTTCCATTCGTCTGTCTGACTTTTCACTTCGAATGCATAAGTAATCTTTTGTTCCTCAGTGATCCTTTTTACATCTTCTATACGATAGCCCGGAAAATCCTTTTTCACCTTTGCAATAACAGCTTTTGGTAAATCATTTTTTGCAAACTCTTCTTTGTGACGCACAATTTTACCATTACTTTGAATCCATACCTCATGATCTGTTCCAAACAAACCTGTTTCGAACTCAGCTTCATATAGTCCCGCTTTCAGTTCCCAGTCTATCCCTTTGGCTTTTGGAAATTTCTGTTGAAAACTATTCACCACCACAGCAGGTACCTGACTTTGGGGAATATCCTGAGCAAAAGCTCCAATTGTTGAGAGTGCAAGAGTACATGCACTTAATATCATTTTACCGTTCATGACTTTACTATTTTTAATGTATTACAAAGTAAACCCACGATTCTGTAAAGATTTGGGAATGTTATTTATGCTGGTATGCTGGGCGAAAATCTAGCTTAAATATATGTTGACTTTTGTCATAATGATAGGAAATAGAAAAACCATATAAATTACATATTGCCTGAACGATCGCCAGCCCCAGACCAGTACCTTTGGACGAGGCATCCGATTTATAGAACCTTGAAAACACATGCTCATTTTCCAGAGCAGTCTGTCCGCTCGTATTCGCAACTATAAGTGTATTTTCAGCAATCGCTATGTTTACCTCCCCCCCATCCATATTATGAAACAATGCATTACGGATCAAATTTGATACAACGATATTGGCCAGAGCACTATCTAATCGTACCTTAAGTTTATCTTGTTGTCTGACATTGATCTTAATATTTTTAAAAGCGGCAATATCTTCTAGTTCATCAGCGATATGTGTGACAAGCTGATTGATTGAGAGATCTTCGTTGTGCAGGAATTGTTTGTTCTCAATCTTGCTGAGCAGCAATAATGATTTATTCAATCGAACAAGTCTCTCTGCTGTGTTTAGTACTTCGGCGATTGTATTCAACTGTTCAGATTGTAGCCCCCCTGTTTCAGCCATCATTTCCAACTTATTGATCATAATAGCCAAGGGTGTCTGTAACTCATGTGACGCATTACCAATAAACTGTTTCTGCTGTTCATACGTTTCCTCATTATGATGGATTAAGGTTGTGACAGCGAGCTGTAAATCTTTAAACTCCTGGATATTGGTATTCATCGCTGGCTTATCGTCCGATTTTCCCAGCCGGAATTTCGTCAACTGATCTAAAAACCGATACAATGGGCTCCATAATCGCTGTATAACAACTTTATTGATTGAGACAATACTGACAACCAAGAGGACAAATAAAATCAAGACAGAATAAAACAGGTTCTTGATCAAATCACTTTCCTCGATCATTGAATTGATAATTGATAACTCGTAGTAGTGCCCCTTATGCTCAAATGCAGTAGTCAGCATGCGTACGGGCTCCAATTCAGGTTCCGGATCGTCATCATCCTGCATATATAACAAGGTGTCTTTATATACATTCTGCATTTTAATCGCCTGTTGCTCGGAAATTTCACGTACCTTATAATTGTTAATTCCAAATTCCAGGTCTGGAGATACAAGTGTCTCAGAAGCCAGTTCCTGAATAATTAAGCGTTTTTGATTCTCCAATTCCTCATCTATATTATCATGGATTACTTCCAACATAAATAAATAAAAGATGGTCGACCATACCGCAATGACCACCAGCACCGAAATAGAGAGATATTTGAGCGTTTGATTGGCTAATTTCATTTTTCAACAAGTTTATACCCTATTCCATACACCGCTTCAAAATCAACTTCCGCTTTTTTCGCTAAAAATTTCTTTCGCAAATTCTTTATCTGTGAATAGATAAAATCGAGGTTATCTGCTTGATCCGTATTATCTCCCCAAACATGCTCTGCTAGTGCATTCTTGCTTACAAGACGGTTTTTATTGAGTAAAAAGTAATTGAGGATATCAAATTCTTTTCTATTCAAAGCGACAGATTCGCCGTTAATCGAAAGACTACGCTCGTTCAGATCAAGCACGAGATTGCCCATCTCCAAAGTATTTTTGCCATCCCGTTGTTTTCTGCGTAATACTGCTTTAATCCGCGCATTTAATTCGGCAATATGAAAGGGTTTGGTCAGATAGTCATCCGCTCCAAGTTCCAGTCCCTTTAGCTTGTCATCCAACGAATCTTTTGCAGAGATAATAATAACATTATCCGACTTGCCTTCCTTTTTCAGTAGATCCAATACCTGCAGTCCACTCCCGCCCGGAAGCATGATATCCAATAAAACACAATCATAGTCATAGACCGACACCTTATCCAGCGCAGATCTAAAATCGCTAGCTGTTTCTACAATATAATCCTCTTTGACAAGAGAGTCCTTTAATATCTCTCTCAATTCCGCTTCATCTTCAATTACAAGTACTTTCATTGGACTATTGTTTTTTTATTACCGAATCTCAATACTGCTTAACTCCAGTTATATTGCTCTCATCGCTACAAATGTATCCCCAATTTAGGAAAGAATTAGGAAAATGACTACTGTTAGTTGACTACAGTCACACAGTGCAGATCGAATAGCCTATTTATTTTTGCGTATTAGCGAAAAAACAAAGCGCATTTCGTATTTTAGGTCTGATACGATCTACTATGGACAAACGCAATGCTAACATCTGGGCGCCTGTCATTGGACTGGACGGTTTTCGCAAAGAACAGACCGCCGGCCGTGAAGAGCTTCTTTTCAATGAATTACATGGTGAAAGGCTAATAGACAAGCCCCATAAGCATGATTTTTTTATTATTAATTTATTTGATAAAGCTTCTGGTGTGCATACGATTGATTCGATAGACTATCCCATTAAAGGCCATCAGGTACATGTACTATTCCCAGGTCAGATGCACAAATGGCATATCCATGCAGGTACTATCGGCTACCAGTTAATGATCGAACGGTCTTTTTTCGAGCATTTTGCTCCCTTCTTTCGCTTTTCCTTTACTAATTATCAGAATCATCCTGTAATCGACCTGACCAAGGAGGCCTTCATTCAGCTACATTATGAATTTGAATCTGTCAAAAAGGAATTGGAAAGAGAGCATTCACTGATTCCCTTGATTACGGCTCGTGCTGGTGTTATCGCTGCTATTGTCAGCAGAGAAGCAGAGCATGTCTTCACCGAATTTAAAGTCTATCAATCCGTCCCTCGGCTTGCCAAATTTAACATGCTTATAGATGAATTTTTCAGAACACAAAAATTGGTCGCCTTCTATGCGGACAAGCTGCATATTTCTCCAAACTATCTCAATATTCTGTGTAAAAAGCACTTGAAAATCTCCGCCACCCAACTTATCCACCAACGGATTTGTGTTGAAGCAAAGCGCCTTCTCCAAAGTACGGAATCCTCCATTAAGGAAATTACATTTGAATTGGGCTTTGCTGATCAAGCCTATTTTTCCAATTTCTTCAAACAGCAGACTGGTGTAAGTCCAAGTGATTTTAGAGAAAAAAGATAAATCGCACAAGAAATGGCAGAAATTGCCCAGTAATACTAAAGCTCCCTGTATATACCTTTGTAAAAGGCTGATCGACTTTATTGATCGTCAATTAGATTGTAACGTAAATAGGAAATAAAATGAAACCAATAGCGCTTTCACGTAAGGAATTTATACGAAACTCTGCCCTAGCACTTGCTGGAGCAACATTAATCCCAGGAATGTTATTAGCAGAAGATGGCGGCCAACTCCCTCATCAGCATATTTTGGACGGACATCAAGGCAAAAAAAGTTATATCCTAAAGAATGTTCTGTTGGAAACAGGTTTTGAGTATGATGGAAACGGCAATGTCATCGCAACAAAAACCGGTCTTTTCTCCATACAGATCGAAGCAGGAAAAATCAAAAAAATAGGTCCCAACAGTACTGCTACAAATGCCATAGATGCAAAGGGCCGATTGATGCTTCCTTCTTTTAGAGACATGCACATTCATCTGGACAAGACATTCTACGGTGATAAATGGCAAGCTGTACGACGAGGTGCAGGTGGTGTAAAAGGAATGATTGCACTCGAACAACAAATCCTTCCTGAGCTACTGAAAAATTCAACCTATAAAGCGGAAAAACTAATTGAATTACTGCAATCCAAGGGCACAGCTTTCGCACGCAGCCATGTAAACATAGAGCCTACATCTAAGTTAGATTCCCTACATCACCTACAGATTGCACTAGAAAACAAAAAAAACAGTTTCGGAGCTGAACTCGTTGCCTTTCCCCAACACGGCGTATACTACACGGATTCTGTACCTTACCTGAAGGAGGCTGCAAAGACCAATATTGATTTTATCGGCGGAGTAGATCCATTTACCATCGATGGTGCCATTGAGAAAACAATGGATTTCACGGTTCAGCTGGCGCTGGATCACAACAAAGGGATTGATATCCATTTACATGAGTCTGGAGAATCTGGGCTAAAAACGGTCGAGTATCTGATCAACAAAGTAAATGAAAACCCCGCATTGAAAGGCAAGACCTACCTCAGCCATTGTTTTGTATTGGGAAGACTGGAAAAAGCCAAACAACAGGAAATAGCAGAAAAGCTTGGTGCAGCACAGATTGGTATTGTTTCGACCATTCCTTTTGCCGGTCTAATTATGCCTATCCCTACACTGATGGAAAATAACGTCACCGTAATGACGGGAAATGATAGTATTGTCGATCATTGGAATACCTTTGGAACAGGAAGTGTACTTCAAAAAGCCAATATGGCTGCACAAGTATATGGTCAGGTCACAGAACATGGTTTGTCACGCATGCTAAAACTGGCTACTGCAGGCCCGATTCCTTTGGATGACAAAGGGAAACAGCAATGGCCAAAGCCCGGCGATGATGCAAACATCGTACTCATCGATGCGAGTTGTTCAGCTGAGGCTATTTCACGAATTTCGCCTGTAGGATCGCTTATCTATCAGGGCAATATTGTCTATTAGGCTTCTGACAAACGAAGTACTACACCACAGATCTTTTTAACACAATGGCAGTCAATTGCTTTCAAACAAGCTTTTGATTGCCCTATTGTGAAATACAATTGCTATTAAAACAGTATTGAAAATCATGTCAACCCCATACACAAGCCCTCTAAAGGGAAAGTATACACTAAAAAATGTCCTCCTTGAAACTGACTTTGTTTCAGATGAAAGGGGGATAAAAGCAACAAAAACCAAACTCTTCTGCATAGAATTCAATGCCGGAAGAATTACAAAGATATTTCCAAATGATCCAAAGCTCGCTACAGCAGTTGATGCGAAGGGATACTTGATGCTGCCCGCTTTCAGCGATATGCATGTACATCTGGACAAAACACTTTATGGACTTCCATGGCAAGCGCAATCTCCAAAGAAGAGAACTGTGCTTGAGATGATAGCTTATGAACAGGAAATTATCCCTGAATTACTTCAAACATCGACCACACGATCAGAGCAACTTATCGACCTGCTGCAGAACTATGGTACCACTTTTGCCAGAACACATTTTAACGTCGATACCACTTCTGGACTTCGTTCTTTGGAAAACCTTCAAAAAGCACTAGACAGTCGCAAAGAGAGTTTCAGTGCAGAATTGGTCGCCTTTCCGCAACATGGATTTTTCTATACAGACTCCGCTCCCTTGATGAAAGATGTGGCACAGATGGATCATGTGGCTTATATCGGTGGTGTAGATCCTTACGGGATAGATAAAAATATTGAAAAAGTGCTCGATTATACAGTAGCATTAGCCCTTGACAATAACAAAGGGATTGACATCCATTTGCATGATGGTGGAAAGGAAGGTATACACACCATTGAATACCTTGCCGAACAAGCGCTTCAGAATCCGAAGCTACAGGGACGCACCTTTGTAAGCCATGCCTTTGTGCTGGCCCAGTTACCAATAGCTGAAGTGGAGCGTATCGCCGAAAAACTAGCAGCCGCCAAAGTAGGTATTGTCTCTTCCATTCCTTTCGGCGATTTGGTCATGCCTATCCCAACATTATTGAAACAGGATGTCGAAGTGTTGGTAGGGAATGACAACGTGCAGGATTATTGGAGCACTTTTGGCCCCGGAAACATGTTAGCAAAAGCCAATTTAATGGCCGAAATATATGGTTGGAGATCCCAGTTTGACCTATCCAGGACACTTCGCTTTGCAACACACAACATCTTACCATTGGATGACAAAGGCAATATGCAATGGCCAAAAGCGAATGACAGCGCTGAGTTTGTACTGATCAACGCAAGCTGTTCAGCAGAAGCCGTTTCGCGTGTATCACCAACCATGGCCTTTGCCCATGAAGGTGCACTTTACTGGAAAAAATAACCCCTACATTATACCATGAAAAACAGGAAAAAGCTCAGCATCAAATAATGCGGAGCTTTTTCCACTGTAGCTTTCCCATCCCTCGCAATCGAAGCTATCGTACTTATCCGATAACCATAATAGGACGCATCGAGTCAATAGTATTATCGCTTAAAGAACCTCATGATACGAGGCTCTACCCAATCGCTCAGGATATAGGCAATACCCAACATCAGGAGAGTAACAGCAGAAACAAGTACATATTTATTTATGTAGTCGTGAAGCTGATTGAAAATAATAAAACCAATATGCTGATGAATAAGATATAAGGGATAAGTCAGCATTCCTATTTTGACAAATTTAGGTGAATTGAAGCGTTGTAGCTTTTTACAAGAAACAAGTAACATGACCATGTAAAATACAATGATGGTCCCAGCAATTATATAGGAGGAAAAATCGCTATGGAAGGTTCTTGCTAGCCAATGGATTCGACCAATAGCGCCATCGATGGACAAGTACAGGCACCAGGGCAATACAATAAAATGCTTCAACGCGGGACCTTGTAGAAAAATTTGGCAAAATACAATTCCTGCAATAAAATAAGCGCTCCAGTCCAGAATGAAAAGGTGGTGAATGGCATCGTAAATTTCAGATGGTCCAACAAGTAGGCGCAAGCTTGACAATAACAGCCAAAAGTAGACAAGATAGTCCAAACTGATCTGCTTATAACGGTTTACGATAAGAAATACAGCAATAATGAGGTAAAATTTCAACTCAATATACAAGGACCAATACGCACCATCGATATTTCCCTGACCGAACAACTCTTGGACCATTGTGAAATTAGCTAAGAGCTGTTTGAATGTGACCAGGTAACGTGGCGCCCCAAAGAAATAAACGATCACAAATGTTATGATCAAACAGATCCAATACATTGGATACAGACGTTTAAAACGCGAATAGCAAAATTTTGGTAGCGAACGATGTTTTATGGAAAAGGCGATCACAAAACCGCTGATGATAAAAAAAAGATCTACACCGAGATACCCATACTTGAAATATTCGCCAATCTCGTCAAACCGCAGCAACGACATATTTCCCCCTTTATATCCCCGATATAAATAGTGATACAATACCACTGCGGACGCCGCGATAAAGCGAAACAGATCAATTTGATAGATTCTTTTGGACTCAGACATTTGAGCGCAAATATAGGCGGTTTCATTTATAGTTTCGGGTAATGGTTCCAAAAAAGAGTACGCTAAACCTCATTATTTACAACCTTCAATTCGACTTACAATCGTGAATGCACCATCGAATTTATAACATCATTATGTGACTATCGCACATTGTATTTCCATCGCATCCTGGTTAACTTTACTTACATTAAATATCCGTAAAACGAGGAAATTATGAAAAAGAACCTATTAATAGTCTTTATTGCCGTCGCCGCCATATGCTTCGGTTTTCAAGCAAAAGCGCAAACTGCCACATCGGGCCCCGTCACTGTCAACATTAATCTTACCGATGCTATTTCCATTACCTTGGGCGCCGATCCAACAGTCAATTTTGATTATACCACAGCGGCCGATTATGCAGCGTCAAAAACCGTAACGAAAGCGAATCATTTTACGGTGGTTAGCAATAAGCCTTATGACCTTACTGTAACCGCTGGAGGAGCATTTACACCAGCTGGTGGACCTGCACTAAATATTGTTACAGTTACTGTACCAGCTGCAACTGCCAATGGCGGGACTCCGGTTGCCAATGTGCCGCTGAGCACTACTGCTGCTCCTTTGGTCAATGGTTCGACGGCATCCACAGGTGCAATCTATACAGTGGATTATACCATCTCAAATCCGGCATCGTTATTAAATCTTGCAGGATCGACTTATAGCACTACAGTAACTTATACGGCGACGCAACAATAAAAACCTGACTAAACATTTTATTTGTGAGATATTATCTAGCAGTATTTATTATTTTGATATGCAATACCCTGATCCACGGACAGGGTATTTCCATTTCACCTTCCCGGATATTTTTCACTGGTGAAGCTGGACAAACCGTCAGTCAAGCCATTACGTTCAACAATACCACTACTAGTGATCTTTCCTTTGTCGCGAATCTAAAAGATTGGGACCGTGATTCATTGGGCAGCAAACGGTATTATGCCACCGGGGATAATGCCGGGTCAAATGCCTCCTGGCTTACCTTATCTGAAAATACGGTACAGCTAGCTCCTGGGGAAACAAAAGTGGTCAATCTTTCCATGACAATTCCTGATCATCCGACAACAAAACAGCAGCGCCATAGCATGCTTTTCTTTACACAGGTTAAAGAACAGAAAGCTTTGCAGCCAAATGGACTCCATATGAACGTTCTGATTGAGGTTGGTATCCAAGTATACCATACGCCAACCGGGTTAAAAGCGGGCGATCTGGAATTTCTTGCCTTTGAAGATAAAGGAACAGTTACTATCCAGGAAGGTAGAGCTGTCCGGCGAATGGAAGTCAAGGTTAAAAACACAGGCCAGATCAATAAGGATGCTTATGTACGGTTTGAGTTGACCAATATAGAAACTGGAGAAGAGATACCTGTGGACGCTGTAGCCATTGCAATGCTTCCTGATTCAGAACAATGGGTCCGTGTAGACCTACCTGGTAAACTTCCCCCCGGTCGATACCTCGCTGTTGCGATACTTGATGCTGGTAGCCAATATGATTTAAAAATTGCAGAGAAAGAAATTACATACTAGATTAAGTTTCGCCTTACTGTTTATTGGCGCTGTTTCCTATACAAATAGTGTAAAGGCTCAGGCAACCGTGACGGTACCTCAGGCAAATATTCAGGCAAGAACCGACTATACCGCAAGTATTACCGCCGGACAATATACTAGTGTATTGACTCTACTGCCCACCTTTCGCGTTAAAGCCGATGCATCTACATTTAACAGTACGACCAGTGGCAATTTCCCCACAAATCTTGTACATATTAAGCTTTCGAGCATAGGAGCAGTCCCTTTACTTTCATTATCTGGAAATAACGAGGTTGCCCTTTCAACGACGAATCAAAATCTATATACCGCACTTGCCAGCCTGGCGTCGGGAACAATAACCGCTAACGCCCGTATAGCCACCTCCAGCCAAACCTGGGTTGCGGGGTCATATACTAATAATGTTTCCTTTTCCACACAGGGCATTTTAGCGGGATCCATTACACCGACCAGCTTCGTATTGACGATCAATATCCCCGGATTTATAAGCCCCCCTGCGAGTATCGGTACAACCAGTATTTTGGTCAATGACCTGAACTATTATCGCGCTGCAAATGGCATCAGTAGTAACAGCGTTATACCCCTATCGACCACCGTCCCCTATATACCAAGTATTAAGAGCGTAAACACACAATTTAGCTTTAGCACCACCTCAGCCTATAATACCTTGCCCGTCACTCCTGTATCAGCCGTTAATACAACCTTAACGGGTATTGCGAATGCCACCTCCGCCGCTTTATCCACCACAGATCAATCTTTAACCAATACCACCGGTATTGCCGTTCCAACCAACAATAATCACTCGTTGACCTATACCTATAATATTGGATTAAACCAACTGAAAACAAATTTTATACAGGCAGGCACGTATTCTGTCCCATTGACCTACACCTGGAACAAATTATCATCAGCCTATCCCAGTGGCAGCGTACAGTCACAAGCAAATGGAAACCTGTCTGTTGTCGTAAGCGACCTAGGCGAAATAGTTGCCAATCAACAAACCGTCAATCTTGCTTTTGCGACAGCCAATGATTATAAGAATGGTGTCAATTTAGATATGCCCGCTCACCTTAAGGTGAGTAAAACTACGCCATACAACCTTTACGTGCGCGCGACATCGACAAGCTTTGCTTCAGGAGGCAACAGTATCCCTTTAAATGTATTGCGCATTGGTCCAATGGCTGGTCAAAGCGGCATGAACACCGTTACGCTATCCACCACAGCCCAGCAGCTTATCCAGAATGCCGACCCTGTGATAGACCGTAATCTGAATATTCTTTACAGTATCCCCGCGAGCGCAACAAGTGTGCTTCTCAATAAACCTGCAGGCGCCTATACGGCCAATATAGTTTTTAGCTTTGTCGCCCCTTAAAAGCGTATAACACCAACTTTTCTACGCTCATCCCGATAGTTAAAATCGGGAATCACACAATCCTTATCCGTTTTTACTTCGATCTCACAATTTTGATTTTCGATCGAGAAGGGCATTCCTTCAGTAACAACAGCTATTCTGTAATTTCCTAATGGAAGGTACAGCACATACTCACCACTTTCCGAACTTAATGTACTGTAGGTTTTCCCCTGACGATCTATGGCAGTTACTTTTATTCCACCAAGTTGCGGTCTCGATTTTAGATACTTATTTTCAACGACCTTAATGCGGCCTTTTAATGGTCTAGTTTTTATCAGCGGAATTTCCAGCCGTTGGTTTTTAGTCATCAAAACGTTTATCGGCCCCTGCGAAACCCAACCTTTGCTATTCTCCACCTGGACCATATAAGGACCAGCTCCCATGTCAACAAATTTCACATGGCCTTTCTCATCCGTTAGCGCCACTTCTTTTCCGATCCGCACCAACACAGCCTGGGATTTGGCTTCACCAACATCATTCCTACCATTATTGTTATCATCTTCAAAAAAAGTCAACTCCAGCTTATGACCTTTTTGTCCAGCACGTCGGCCAAAATTCTTTTCTATTCCCAGGCGAATCTGCCTATTATCAAAAGAATAACGATTGAGCGGATTGGGATCGGGCGGCAAATTCGGATCTACAAGAAACAGCGACTTTCCGCTTATTGCAGTATAGAATATATCGGCTGTCAGATTCCAGCTATCTTTTATCTGCCAGCGGACATTACCATTTACCGAGAGGTTGTTGCTTCGGGAGAAGCCATAGTAGCTATACATAGTCGAGAGCTGTACATGCAGCTGATTATTAAAAGCGTAAAATTGCGTATTTGGGCCTAAAGAATAAATGCTGTAATTCGAATTTGCGTTAGTCGCCAAAAGATCACTTAAATAATAGGGATTGATCTGGATAAATGTATTGAAGCCAAAGAGCTTGTTATTGTAATTTCCATTGATGCGAACAGAGTGAAACGGCGCAATAGGTCTATTGGATGTATTCCTATACGTATATCCATAATCCGTTTGCAGCGAGAACCTATGCGCTTGGGTAAAAAAATTAAGTTCAGCTACCGTGCGAAGGGAATTTGACTTCCAATTCACTGGATTAGTTGCTATTCCCCACCAATTCTGGTAGGCACCATGTTGTGCCATAAAATAAGGTCTAAGATCAAGTTGTAGTTTTCCAAGACCAGTATGGTATCCCAACTCATAAATCTGTATCCGAGAGGCATTATTAAAAAAATAGTTTCTGTCTCCGGCAAGGTATTTCGGATTATTATCCATGTAACTGATCCGGGCAGAAAGGTTTCGATCGTTGGCCAACAACATCGTTAAACGTGAATCTGTTTGGGTAAGACCTCTACGCAGACCCACATAGTACGGTGAACTATAATAATTGACACTTGTAATCTGATAATTGCGAAAAGATTTATTATAATTTATCCCTCCTGCTACTGCTAGCCTATTATTTCCGCTTTCAACCTGTTCAATACTCGTCCCTCCTTCCAAGAAAAGACTATTGTTATTACCCAAATCAATAAAACCTTTGCCACTGAACAGACCGCTGCGCACCCCACGATAATCATTATTGCTATGTAAGTAAACGATGCTGTTTTCCTGATTTTTTTCAGTTTGAATGGCATATTTAACGCCAACTATTTCTCCACCAGGAATTGGATTATCCATCTCGGTGAACAACATGTAATTGTTCTGGATTGCATACAAACTGAGGGAACGCCGTTTATCGAATTTGTAGGTCCCTTTTATACCACGTCCATTGATAAACTGATCGAGATTTTCATAAATATTCCCCAGTTTCACGCCCCATTTTTCTGTATCATAATCCAGGTAGGTATCGTATAGATTAAAGGTGCGTTGATCTTGATAATAATCGAGATTCATGCGATAGCTCAATTTATCTTTATCGCTTAAATCAATTTTGCCATCTCCCTGTAACTGGTAAACCGAAATATCTTTCCCCATATTGATATAACGTAAAGCAACTCTATTGTCAAAGGGTTGGTTTTGCAAATTCATATTGGAAAAGAAACGCTTTACGCTACCCACTGTCATCATACGGATACGCTTAGTGGCTAAAACGCTACCACCGCCCTGGACGGCCTGAATATCAACATCAAAATCCATATTTGCATTTTTCTTTCGCAAACGGGCAGTAAAAGTCAACAATGACTGTCCTCCCGCGACTAATGTGAACGGCAGCGTCTCACCAATGATCTCCAGATTAGGAGAAAGATTAGGAAAATGCAATTGAACGGTAAGGGGTACCAGTCCCCGATTAACAGCCCGAACTAAAAATTGTGTCTGGCCAGTGGCCTGATCGAGGTAATATTCCGATTGTTCGGTCTGTATAAGGAAGGCCTGTTCCATAGCCAACTGTGTGTAAAAGGATTCAGGTTCCTGTATTTTTACTATGGGATCATTCGATTCAAATCCTATCGTAAAGGTCTGTGTTCCCGCAGCAATTGTCCTTCTATCAGCCATATATTTTAGCGGAAATACCTTCGTTTCTTTGGGCTTTAAAATAATCGTCCCAGGTAACTTTATTAAGCCCTGGAGAGCGGCAGTGTTAGCCGCAGCAGGTTTTAATTCAATTGGTCTATCTGTGTGATTACTGATGTTTAATTTATTGGAGAATGTTTGTGAAGATCTAATCTGTATTGTATCACGTTCGAAATAATACATAATATCGTATTGTTGCTGACCTTTCGCTTGAGACAAGAAAAGAACAGCATAGCAGAAAAGAAACAGGAAAATCCAGCGGCTTCTTATTGGCATAGTATACGATTCAAATATCCATAAAAGTCAGGCTAAATTCTATGAGATTAAAATATAAGACGTCACATATTCATGTAACGAAATCTTAGGCTGTCAGTTGGGCGATCAGTTCGCCTTTGCTATTGATCTGGAGCTTCCGATAGACGCGTTTGATGTAAATGCGTACTGTATCCAATGAAATGGTATACTTTTGAGCAATCATCTTATAGCTCAATCCCTCGATAATCCCATTGGCAATCTGGAGCTCCCGTGCTGTGAGCAGGTCCTCATATTTCTTTGATTTAAAACTTTGTTCGATCAGGGCCCTATTTATGCTGGGACTTACAAATGATCCATCATTCATGGTAATGTTGATTGCAGACATCAATGATTCCAAGCAAGTTTTCTTTAATAGATAGCTAACGGCACCGTATCGGAAGCAGTTACGCACAGTCCTTACATCAGCCACCTCAGTTAATATAATAATTTCGGTCTTTGGAAAGGCATTTTTTGCGTGTTCAACAATTAAAGGTTCCTGATTTTCAATATCAACAATCAATATATCAGGAGCAAGCATGGCTCTATCCACACGTCCGTTGCCTATATCAAAAAGAACTTCAATTGTATGTGCTCCCACTTCATTTTCTTCATAAAGTATACGCTGGGTTTCTAGTCTTGCGCCTTCGTCTCTATCAATAATGCCTACAGTAATCATGTGCTTGTTATTATTCCGTTTTATAATCAGTCATACATGCCCCAATATTTATCTTGTCGAGCATATCTAGCAGCAATTCGAATCTTATGTGCAAAATCTGAATCAAGCTTAATATAGTTACTACTTTCTTAAAAAACAACTACTAGAAAAGAATTGTTTTATAAAAGAAAAAAATCATAAATATAATAGAAATTTTTTCACAACAAATCAGTACTTATATAGGCTTTCAACATCTGAATTGAATAGAAAATAACCCGCCAATAACGAGAATAGAAGATTTTCATAGTGGATATTGTGTATAATAAGATGGTTTATATGCAAGACAGTTTTTTTAGAAAGAATCAATAAAAAAGCCTGCAAAACTCAAAAATAATTTGAGTTTTGCAGGCTTTTAAACCATCCTATAAAATTAGAACTATATAGCAGACCCCGGTAGCTATTTAAATTGCTGTAGTGTCCTCCGATTGGCCACAACTCTTTCTTTATCAAAAAACCAGCCCCATTTCCCGAAATATGCACGAATAGACCGGATATGAACTTTGAATAAGTTAAAATTTTTACTTGAACCGGCGGCATATCCATGTATGACGGATGTCTTCGAAAAATAAACTGTTCTATACTTCATATTCATTCTTCGGGATAAGTCCCAGTCTTCAAGGTACATAAAAAAGCGGTCGTCATATAATCCCACTTCACCTAAAGTTGATATTCGTAATAATGTAAAACATCCCGAAAGAACAGGCGTATCATAGACGAGCTGAGGCGACACATTTCTTAGCTCATATTTTTCTACCGAAGATAGAAAAATATGAAACTTTCGATACAATATCCTTTTTAAAAATGACAGCGGGTTAGGCAGCAATTTGGGTAAGAACTGAATTGTTCCATCTGGATTCAAAATTTGTGGCATGGCCATCCCCACATCGAGATTATTTTCCATAAAGTCTACCATCAAGTTTATGGTATTATCCAGTAAAAGGACATCGGGATTAACAACAAAATGATATTTACTCCCCATGGCCATTGCTTTCCTCATACCAATGTTATGGGCGGCTCCAAAACCAGGATTGTCTGGTTGATGAATATATTTAAAACGAGCATGATGATCTCGAATTTCTTTTTCAATTGAGTTTAATGGAGAATTATCTATTATAAATAGGACATCAATTTCGGGCCCGTCCAACCCTTTCAATAAATCCTCAATTTCGGAATATGTCTGTTTATATAATACTATTGAAGCTGTAGTCATTGTTATTCATTTACCTTTAAGAAAGCGACTCATTTAAGTTGTCTGTCATCTTTCTAATAACTCTCCTATCTTTGGTTCGTCAGTCTGTGTTCTCTTTGAAAAAATCATTTATGATCTCTTTAACAGCACATTTCTTTTAGTCCGAACGAATATAATAGCTGTTTATAATATATCATTTTGAGGATAGTTTTTTTTGTATCCTTCTCAAGGTGTTAAAAATTTAAAGCGAAACCTTAATCTTTACAAAAATACTAAAATTACTTAATTATACGACATAAGTACTCCCCATAACCAGATTTACGCAATGGCTTAGCAATGTCTAACAATTGCTGATCATTAATGTAGCCCATTCGAAAAGCGACTTCCTCAATAGCACCTATTTTCATTCCCTGACGCTCTTCAATCACCTGCACAAATAGAGCGGCTTGCATCAGTGACTGGATGGTACCAGTATCTAGCCAGGCTGTACCTCGGTCAAATATACCCACCTTTAATTTTGCACGCTTTAAATATTCTTTATTGATATCTGTAATCTCCAATTCCCCACGTGCTGAAGGCTTGATACTTTTTGCGATCGCAACAACATCGTTATCGTAAAAGTAAATTCCTGGGACAGCATAGTTCGATTTCGGCTGTGCCGGTTTCTCTTCAATAGAAACTACATTTTTCGCTTCATCAAACTCCACCACGCCATAACGTTCAGGGTCGTGTACAGGATACGCAAATACAACGCCACCATCAGGATCGGCACAAGACTGCAATAGCTTTGACAAGCCCGAGCCATAGAAAATATTATCACCCAGAATTAGCGCGACCTTATCATCGCCTATAAATTCCTCGCCCAACAAAAATGCTTGCGCCAAGCCATCAGGGCTTGGCTGCTCCTTATATTCAAACCTACAGCCTAGTTGAGAACCATCGCCCAATAGTTTTTGAAAGTTTGGTAAATCCTGTGGAGTTGAGATAATCAATATTTCGCGAATGCCGGACAACATTAATGTAGACAATGGATAGTATATCATTGGCTTATCATATACTGGCATTAATTGCTTACTTACTGCAAGTGTCAATGGGTGCAAACGGGTTCCAGATCCACCGGCTAATATAATTCCTTTCATTTTATAGTATTGAGTAATGCGTATTGAGATCTTACTATTTAGACTCTGGTTGTATAAGCCGTCAGCGTAATAATCTCTTTATTATTTTTTAATTTCCTCGGCAAGCATTTTCGCTAAGCTCTCCTTCCATTCGGGCACGACCACATCATAGACCGCTTTAATCTTCGATTTATCAAGCAGTGCGTACTTTGGTCGTTGCGCTGGCGTCGGATAGGCACTCGTCGGAATTGGATTTACCTGACAATCAAACGAATTAAAATCACGTATTGCTACAGCAAAATCATACCAGGAAATTTCGCCTTCATTACTGTAATTATAGATTCCCCCTCCCCAATTTGCTGCATCAGCGATTTTCAAAATCGCTATAGCCAAATCTTTTGCATAGGTTGGGCTACCAATTTGATCATTAATTACATTCACCTCATCCCGTTCAGCCATTAGTCGGCACATTGTCTTCACAAAATTCTTTCCATAGGAAGAATATACCCAAGAGGTCCGGATAATAATCGCTTCGGAGCACCATTTTTGAATAGCGTTCTCGCCAGCAAGCTTGGTCTGGCCATACACATTGATCGGTGCTGTTGGTGCGTCTTCGGTTAGCGGAACAGCAGAATTACCATCAAACACATAATCCGTTGAAATAGCAATCAACTTTACCTCATGTAGATGACAGTATTGCGCAATCTCATCACATGCTAGATGATTGACCAAATTTGCCAGCTCAGGTTCTTCCTCAGCCTTATCGACCGCGGTATAAGCGCCCGCATGAATAATTAAATCTGGCTGATACATCGCCAAAATATCCTGAATCAGGAGAACCTGATCCAGCGGCAGCTGTTTACGATCCAAAAAGTAGCACTCTTTTTCGCTATCATTTGCCAATAGTTCATTTAATTCGGAACCTAGCTGTCCAGAAGCGCCTGTAATGACAATTCTCATCAAATCTTTTTTATGGTATAAACATTCTAAACCGCCTATTTCTCCCAAACAGAAGCTTGAAAATACATAGACGCTCTATTTTGTTATTTAAATTTATTGTATAATGCTGTAAAATTTTGTGCCTCTTTGTCCTTTTGCGACAAAATCATCTGATTGACTGGAATCCGCCAATCAATAGCCAATTGCGGATCTAATGGATGAACACCATCCTCAGCGTCTTTGTTATAGTTATTGTCACATTTGTAGGAGAATACCGCCTGTTCAGACAACACGGAAAATCCGTGTAAAAATCCCCGCGGTACAAATAGTTGCTTTTTATTTTCAGCTGAGAGTTCCACGGCAACATGCTGCCCATAAGTGGGAGAATTGGGCCGAACATCAACAGCTACATCCAATACTTTGCCCTCTAGTACACGGACCAGTTTTGCCTGTGCATGCTCATCTGCTTGCATGTGCAATCCCCTGACCACACCAAATTGAGATTTCGATTGGTTATCCTGTACAAAATGGGGATTATGTCCCAATATTTCGGCCAATCTATTTTCATTATACGATTCAAAGAAATAACCTCGCTCATCTTCGAAAACAGCAGGCTCCAAGATAAAGCAACCCGATAATTTAGTTTCAGTATATTTCATGTTTAAGCGCCGTGATATTGGTTATTATAATAATGTTGATAGTCACCCGAAGTCACATGATCCAGCCATTCCTGATTGGACAAAAACCAATCTATTGTCAGTGATAAGCCTTGTTCAAATGTCACCGATGGACTCCAACCCAATTCCGTATTTATTTTATTTGCATCAATCGCGTAGCGCAGATCATGACCAGGTCGATCTTTCACAAAAGTTATCAGAGAAGCAGCTGTCCCCTCTTCACGGCCTAACTTAGCATCCATTTGTCGGCATAGTTCTTTGATCAGATCTATATTCTGCCATTCATTAAAACCACCGACATTGTACGAATCGCCATTTTTACCTTGATGAAAAACCAAGTCTATCGCTTTGGCATGGTCAATTACAAAGAGCCAGTCCCGCGTATACTTTCCATCGCCATATACTGGCAGCGGTTTGTTATTTAAGATATTATGAATACACAGTGGAATTAATTTTTCAGGAAAATGATTGGGGCCATAATTATTGGAACAATTCGTTAAGACAATCGGTAAACCATAGGTATCGTGATAGGCTCGTACAAAATGATCCGAACTTGCTTTCGAAGCAGAGTAAGGTGAATGTGGATCATATTTGGTGTCTTCTGTAAAAAAGCCTGTTTCGCCTAAAGCACCAAAGACCTCATCAGTTGAGACATGATGAAAACGCTTGCCTTCAAAATTATCCTTCCATATTGCTCGAGCAGCGTTCAACAGATTGACTGTCCCGATCACATTGGTCATCACGAATGCCGTCGGATCTGCAATGGAGCGATCAACATGGGATTCTGCGGCCAAGTGAATCACACCATCCGGCTGATATTGTTCAAAAACAGCATTTATTGCTGCTTGATCCGTAATATCTGCTTTGACAAAAGTGTAATTCGGATGATCCTCTACATCTTTCAGATTTTCCAGATTGCCTGCATAGGTTAGTGCATCCAGATTAATAATTTGATAGTCTGGATACTTTGTAACAAACTCACGGACGACATGGGATCCAATAAATCCTGCACCTCCGGTGATTAAAATTTTTTTATTCATATACGTTGCTTATCGACGGAATACCGCACGAGCTAATCTGTCAAAATTATTACTCTAGTTAAATAGTTCGCTAAAATTAGGTTGATTTTTGCGAATTGACAAGTTTTAATCGATTGAGAAAGCATAATAAATGCAAAAGTCCCATTACTGGGACATTTGTATATAGATAGGACTATATTCTTTTGTGTTACTTTTAAATCTTTTTTATAAGCGAATATACCGGGACCTCGTCCATGAATTCATGAGCTTCGTTGTTATCCAATGCTTCGTACACAGAATTCTGAGATTTAAATTCAGGGACTATTTGTTTCATTGCGGCAACCAAAGTCACAAAATCCGGCAACTGTCTATCTCCATCAATAATTTGCTGACAAACAGCATTGATCCGTTCCGCTTTCAGTATCAATTCATCGTGTTTTACTTTTGCAATCATAATTTTCGGATGATGCGTTTTCACGGTATTTTCATTATTGGCCAAAAGTTCTTCAAAGATCTTCTCTCCGGGACGCAAACCAACAATTTTGATATCTATATCTTCTGGATATCGGTAACCTTTCAGCTTGATCATCCGTTTGGCAAGATCCATTATTTTAACCGATTTGCCCATATCAAAGACAAATATCTCACCCCCTTTCCCCATCACACCGGCTTCCTGTACCAACTGGCAGGCCTCAGGAATGGTCATAAAAAAACGTGTAATTTCAGGATGGGTCAGGGTCAATGGACCGCCATTTGCCATTTGTTTCTCAAACAGCGGGATAACCGAGCCATTTGAGCCCAGTACGTTACCAAATCGTGTAATGATAAAGCTCGTTTCCGACCTTCCGCTACAGCTACTCACATAGATTTCCGCCATCCGTTTGGTTGCTCCCATCACATTCGTCGGGTTGACCGCCTTATCTGTCGAAACCATGACCATTTTCTTAGCGCCAAAGGCCATACAAAGATCGGCGACATTTTTACTTCCAAGTACATTTGTCTGGATGGATTCATAAGGATTTGCTTCCATCAATGGCACATGTTTGTACGCTGCAGCATGAAATACCAGATCCGGTTTATACTGCGCAAATATATTTTGCATGAAAGCATAATTGCGCACATCACCGACGACACAATGCAAATGCTCGGGCTGTGTTGCTTTTATCGACTGCTGGATATCGTACAAGGCGGATTCCGCTTGATCCAATAGAATTAATTTTTTATAATAACGCCTTGCAATTTGACGTGCCAACTCTGAGCCAATGGAACCTGCGGCACCAGTGACCAGAATCACCTTGCCCTTCATCTCCTCCTCGATTTCTGGATGATCCAGTTTAATAGGCTTACGTCCAAGCAAATCCTCTATCTTCAGCGGTCTGATCTCCCGTTTAGCGCCAGAATTGAGCAGGATCCGGGCGGGTGGCATAATTTTGAGTTCAAGCCCGATATTCTGAAACCAGTCTGATACATATTCCAACCGCTCAGGGTCATTGTTTTCCACCGCAATGATCACCTGTGTGATTTCATGTTTGCTGATATATTCCTTGGTAATTTCAGTAATATCTTTGATTTTCAAACCTGCAAGACGTTTGCCGATACGTGAGACTTTATCTTCTACAAAGGCGACAACTTGATACTTGATTCGCGGATCTTCCTTCAGCAAGGAGAAAGACACTAGTCCCGGACGCGAAGCTCCAAAAATCAATACATTTTCACCTTTTCGTGCGGGTAAGAATAAATACTCAAAAATCGTTCGGTATACCACGCGTGCGCCGACCATAATTACAAGAAGGATACAGGCCTGCATGGTTAAGACACCATAGGAAAGACGAAGGTAATCTCCCGCTATTGTCTCCTTTTCCACAACAGCTTTAACGACCAGAGTTAACAGCATCAATATAACATAGGCAGATGCAACAGTCTTAAAGATTTTAATGGTGTCCCGGATGCCTGTTTGACGTACGATACCTCTATAAGTGTTATAGCACAAAAATAGCACAAAATACACAGGCAAAACCAGTATAAGCTTCTTCAACATAAGAGCTACATCAAAGACACCTTTGAAATTATTTACTACATAATTTGAAAACACATAACTTGCGAATACAAACCACATATCGATCAGCAAAATGACCCATCGAGGATTATCCTTCCGTAACCGTTTTCTTAAATCCCATAGAGATCCCATCATAGCTTTCTTCACGTTTTAGTTTATTTATTTTTCCGTCGTATTCCATTTATGGAGTTAGCACAACGCATATGGCTTATTTCAATTTTGTAAAGGATGACCAAGATACTTAAAATTTGACAATCATTTGGTCTTTTTACTAAAATATCGATAATGACAGGCGCCATATACCCATCTCCATATCATCGTGGACTAAGCAACTATTATACCGAAAATATTACAAACAACGATAAAAGTTAAAAATCACGAACAAAAGGCAGCCAACATTTACTGTTGTTCAATAAAACTCTCCCTTCTTCATATTTATCCTTTTTAATGAACACCAAAATTGGCATATTGTTTGTAAAACCTTCTGTAAGACAGACAAAACCATATAGCTGAATTATATATTATGAATTTTTTAACCAATTTGTTTAAAAATAAAAAGCCTTCATCCATAAGACCCCTGGCTCAGCTGGAATTTCTGGAAGTGGACATGCACAACCACCTGTTACCCGGAATAGATGACGGCAGTACATCTGTAAAAAATTCTATTGCATATATTCAAGAATTACAGCGTTTGGGTTTAAAGAAGTTTATCTGTACTCCCCATATTATGGCGGGTGTACATCCAAACACCAAGTCAACTATCGAGGGAGCGCAGACTGCTCTTGTTCAAGGATTGAAAGAGAATGGCAACGGAGCCGATATTTTTGCTGCGGCTGAACACATGATCGATGATGGTCTGACCTCACTTATTCAACAGGATGAACTCTGTGTGATGCCCGGTGGTTATGTCCTGATCGAGATGTCTTACCTATCCGAGTCCAAAGCACTTTTTCACATTATTTTAGACATCCAGAAACTTGGCTACAAACCTATCCTTGCACATCCTGAGCGATACAACTATTATCATGGAAATTTCAATATTTACAAACAGATCAAGGATGCAGGTTGTCTATTGCAGTTGAACTTATTATCACTCAGCCGCTATTATGGTGTGGATAGTAAAGCAATCGCCATGACATTACTCAAATCAGGCATGTATGATTTTGTTGGCACGGACCTACACCATGAGCGACATCTTGAAGCCCTCAAGAATATAGCTGAAAAATATCCCGTCCGCGATATGCTAAAAACCTCCCCTATTTTAAATCAGACCCTGTTGGATCATCTGGACAGTAGTAAATCCCAGGGAATAGCTGGTTAAATAATCGGACTGTCCTATTTTCTATTCAAGACAGGCCAAATGAAATAGCAAACAAAAAATAATACGAAATAAAGAAAATCGCATAAAAAAACGCATTCCCCGATTTGGGGAATGCGTTTCCATTAAACTTATTATCCAAATAAATTATATCTTACTCCTCAAAGGAACTATCTTTTTACACAACGGATTTGATAAGCAGTATTGGCCCCAGCACCTGAAGTTGAAGCACCCCAGATATCCGTAAAATGAAACTGCTTCTTATCTTCCAAAAGATAATACCCTTGCCCTCCTATAGAATCACCAGTGTTATTTGTATGATAAGCTCCTCCGAACGGCAAGTAAAGAAATTTATCTCGGCTTGCGCCAGGATTAACTTGAGTACCAAAGAAGATACCCATATTGGTAGCTTTTGTGCCATCCCAAGTCCCCTGATATCTTCCGACACCATAAGGATCTGGATTTTTAGGGTTATCAGCCCCATTCTGATTTGTCCTTTTGATCAAATTATCGAATTCAGCTTTTGTTGGAAGTTTCCATGTATTCAATGGTAAGACCAATGAACATGGATCGGCATTTCCACCATTTAATTGAACTGAAGGCTTTTGATTGTTATGTGTTGCGGGATCATTTACACCAAAAACTTTAGGTTTTTCATACCCCGGAAACCAATAATTACCATAAGCATCGTTGGTAGCAGCAAAACCATATACACCATTATTATAGACCAAATTTCCCAAGGCCCACACTTCACCACCAATATTTACCTGTGTAGGCTTTTTCAGTTTAAATTCTAACACATATTTCACACCTGGTTTTAGATCCCAACCGCCTTTATTTATATCCTTCGCTACACTGCCACCAATAGACAAACCTTTTAACCACACAATACCATTTGCAGTAGCTGCTGTCGTTATGAAAGTAGAATCAGAATCGATCACTGTACCAGTTGTATTTTTCAATTTGAAAGTAACCGGATTGACAGCCCCTTTAAATGTAAGGGCACTATTATTCAGGTTCACATCTACAGCTGCATTAGAAGGCTCGATTGTTGCTCCTACAATGCTGCTAACAGCTCCAATAGCCGAAGCGTCGAATTTCAATGTTACTTGTGTAAATAGATGCTCAAGATCAGCATTCAATATATTCTGACCATCCTTTACTTCAAACGGCACCTGATCTAACATAAAATCCTGATCAGCAGTCAGACCTTCAAAATTTACTGCGCTCAGCTTTGTACCAATTGCAATTGATGGTAAGGTTTTATTTGAACCAGACGCATAGATTACGAATGTATATTTACCTGTTTCAATGGCAAAATCTTGTGTACCGTTTCCCTGTGTAAAAGATTTAGTCTCCTTGTAGTTACCAGCCGCATCAAAAATTGCTACATAGTAAACCGTTCCCTGTTTCAAAGCCTGTTGTTCACTACCTGTGGAAACAGTTGCCGCACGGTTTGAAGCTTTCAGACTTGGAGCCGCTACTTCCTCGGCAGTTAGGCTAGCAACCAAGGTATATTGATTATTAAAGGGAATTTCTACTGTTTGTGTTGCGGAAGCATAAGTACGGCCCGCTGAAGCAGCTTTGACTGGTCCGGTTTTAGCAAAAGCTTGACCTATATTTAAACGTACGGTTGTGCCTTCAGGTACCACAGCACTATTATTTTCCTTACTACATGAAGAGATAAATAATGCGCATGCGAAAAGAGAGGCAAAACCAAATTTTATTGTAAACTTATTCATGAAATTGATTGCTTATATCACTAATTAATTAAACCACCTTATATACTACCAATCGATTTCTTGCGTCTGCGTTTCAGTCTGCCAAGATTCGGTTACCGAACTGTTTACAGAACCAGCAGCAATGCTATATTCCAGTGCGATATTTTGTACATTCATGCAAGGAGCTTCATAAGGAAGACGGCCATCTAGGTTAGCCAGGTTTTTTGTATTCGTTTTCATTTTTTATATGTTTTTAAAATTTCTAAAGCAACTTCTGTTCGTGTGACTAGCACACGCTATGAAAAAGACGGTATCTAATTAATAACAAGACTTTTAACACAGAATAATATGACACTTCTAAGTCAGAAGTTGCACGAAAGTAGATAATATTTGAAAGGAGCCAAAGGAATTCGACTGATGTTTGTTTTCCTGTAGCTAAAGCCCTACAAACAAACTTAAAACGAACCTTTTACATGACATTTCCATGAGAATTCAGGCCAGGTTTGGGACAACCTTGCCATTAAAAAGAGTCTGACATTATTTTTTAGAGACGACGAAAAGAATGAGTTCTACTTAGGAAACCGAAATCGGAGCTTACGTAATCCATTGATTGCTTAAACACTTTAATTATTATGAAATCGAAAACACCAAACAACACTGAAAAACAAAAAAACCTAAATCGATATATATTTTTCCAAAACAATAAATGCAAAGAGCTATTGCTGTTTCTCAATAAAGTTTAAAGGAGATATAGCAACAAATATTTTACTTCAAAAACAAGTGAATATTATTAGGAAATTGATTATCGATATTAAAAACATGTACTATAATTCAAAAATAAAGCAACCACTGACATACACTTATAAATATGGGCTATTAAGAAAGTAACTGTTTAAACACATTAATTATAAAACAAAAATTTACCGAAAAAAAATTATTCAAGTTCAAAACAAAAGGCAAACAACTTTGTTCAAGCAAAGTATTACGTCATATACTAGGTGAATAAAATGGTTAAAAATGCCTCTATTTTACATTAAAAAGCAGTTACATAAAAAAAGAAAACAATAAGGCAGTGAAAAAAGAAAGATCGCTAAATATCAAATGAATTTTATTAGAGAAAATAATTTACAATATTTTTTTTGCACAAGTTGATATTTAGTCGTAATATTACAATTCAAAAACACACAGTGTTTTAGCCAAACTAGAAAAAGTAGTAGACATATATAAATTTATAGCAGCATTAAGTAGGAATATTATAACAAAATTGACGCAGTGATAACAATAACACTTGTCTGTACGCAGAGACAAGCAGCTTATCGAAACGCTAATTTTTAATTTTTTAACAAAGAAGAATTAAATTGTTTATTAAATTTTAAACCCCACGCTAGCAATAGCATGGATTATCCAAATAATATTATCATGAATAAGAACGCAAAAAAAATGTACGTTGCTCCGTCCATTAAGGAGCACGTTATCGAACTTGAGCAAGGCATTGCTGCAGGTTCACAACCTGCACAACCAGGAGCAGGCGGAGCTACAATTGACGATGCAGAAGGTAGTGGTGGATCGGGTTGGGACACTGGTGGTTTTTAAGCAAGTATCCCTACACTAACATTTTTATTAAAATTATGAAAACATTCAACAAAAACTTCGCAAGTAAATTTGCTCTCGCAGCCTTTTTAGCATTAGGTACATTAGCTGTAACCAGCTGTAGCAAAGACAACCAGAACGGTCAAGAAGTACCGGACGGCAAAAATCAAATTATTGTTCGCATCGCGGGAATTAGCGATGGTGAAGAGGTTAAAACTAAAGGTAGCAACCGTACATCATCCGCGCAACACAACCTACAGCTCGTTCAGGGCAATGGTTTTGATGCACTTATTGGTGTAGACAATCAACTTCCGGTGACAGAAATCGCTACGGCGGGTCAATCGGGCATTAAAGCAGCAAGTGGAACCCGCGCAGCTTCGCCAGTGGCTAGCGGTACCAAGTATCGTTTATTCTTATACAAGAAAAACGGCACATCTTATAATTTTGAGAAGTCAGTAGAATTATCTTCTGGCACAGAAACAGCTGTTAACGTAACAGATGGCGCAACATATAAATGGGTTGCTCTTTCTTACAACTCGACTACAGTACAAGTTCCTGAAATGCAGAACTTAGCATTACCAGGAAATACAGATGTACTTCGTGCAACAAATGAATTTACTGTAAGCGGCGCGGCGGTTCCAATCAACATTAATTTCAGCCGTGTATTCGCCCGTATCGGTATCGAACTGAACACCATGGGTATGTTTGCACCGATTAATTCGGCAACCGTGGCTGTGACAGGGAACAACGCAAAAACAGGAACACTTGACGTAGCCACAGGCACATTTGTCGGTGCACTTACGGATGTAACTGCAGCACTTACCTATGCTGATTTCGTTACAGCTCCAGGTTCAGACGGTCAACAAAAAATAGCTTATTACTACACCGCTGATCAAACACTACAAAATCTTAATGTGTCTGTTAGTGCGCTTAAGATCAAACTTGAAAATGGTACGGAACGTTCATTTGGCGCAACGTTATCAAAAGGTCAAGAGATCACACCAGAACGTGGTAAAAACCACCGTTTCTTATTGGGTATTACTGAATCGCCATTAACCTTTGGCGGTGTTCAATGGTCAAGATCAAACCTGTATTACCAAGCAGGTTATAACCCATACCGTTTCTACCATTTCAACCAGCCAACGACAGACGCGAAGAGTTTCTTCTCTTATGGCGCCGCCAAACCAGGTGTCTTAGGTACATATGCATCCCCTAAAGACCCTTGTGCATTGGTATACCCTGCAGGCCTATGGAAAACCCCCGCTAAAGCCGATTTAGATCCTATTAATTCCAATGGATTAACAGGCTTATTAGGTGATCTTGATTTAAATATATTAGGTAGTACAGTAGACTTATTAGTAGATGCTCAAAACGCACTGGCTGCGAATGTTGCGGGTGCAACATCTCCTGTTGGCGCTGGTTACTCAGAATTCACTGCTACAGGCGTTAATGCCGCTTATGGCACAGCGACTTCAGCAACAAACAAATTGCGTTTTAACTTTAATGGCTTTATGAGAGACGTGTCTCTTGTGGAAGATCTTATTACACTAGATTTAGGTTCAACTGGTGGTAAATATACAGCTTTTTGGACTAATGATAGGTCTTTACTATCTCCTCTTGAACCTATTGCAGGTTTGGGTGTCACACATTATTTAGGAAATAGATATGCAGGCATACTCGGCGTAAATGCTGGATACAAAGGATTTAGATCTACAAATGTCTTGGGTATCACTCTTTTAAATAGTGTGAATGTCATTAAATCATCCTTGATGAACGTACGTTGTGTGCGCAATGGCGCTTGGAATCCAAATGCAGCAGGATACAACCCTAATCCGGTTCTTCCGAACTAAGATTAAAATTAAATTATTACTCCTGGTTTATCCCAGTGGCAACTATTATCGACAGGGACTTTCGTTTGAAAGTCCCTGTTTTTTTTCCCGCCCGACATTTGATTATAGTTGCCGAATTGTCACTTTCCCGCTACATTTAAAAATTTCTTTGCGAAGTTTCGTAAAATTTGACTATAAAATTCCCATTTATATTTTCTACATTTGGGCCGTCAAGTCATTTTTTTTGCGTTCGACTTGATAATATTAATGGATAGAATGGGACGAAGGCGTTCGTCCCATTTATTTTCAACAAACTAATAATCAACACTTTAAATACACTTCAAATCACTTATCGCGCTCTACAAAAAATTAACTTAAATCCAACCTAGCATACTCGACATTCTCTTAAAGATAGATTTATATTTTAAAGCTGATAAATCAATCTAAAAAATGAACTGATCGCATTTTCTTTTCCTCCTACTGGAAAACCGACAGCCATACCGACGGCTAATTTATCATTCAACCCCAATTTAACCTGTGGCCGAAGTGTGGTCTCCAAGCAACCCGAGGCGACTTCTTGGTTGATCTCCAATCCAATAAAATGGTCTGTTTGTGGCAAGGTATAATGCAAAGAAGTATTGATCTGCCAGTTCATTCCCGTCTTACCTGATTTATAATGATAAGCAATCTCCGGACCTGTATAGATCAAGGTATGCCAGTTTGAATGCCAACTTTTAGCGGCCACAAAAAAAGGATTAAATGCAGTGCCACCGTCCGCGAAATTAAAAATCTGCGTATAGCCCACAGCTAATGTTGTTGCCTGTTTCTTCGAAACATAGAAGGAATATTGTGAGGACAACCTTAACCTTTCGAGTTTATTGCCCGAGGAAACATCGGCTATTTTACTTTTTGTATAGGCAAAGTCTGTCTCTACTTCCAGCCCCAATCGATCTATGGGCGCAAACTCATATTCCGCCAAATAGCCATATTCATCTGCCTTGCCCATTTTTTTGATATCTGCACCAACATTAAACTCCTTCTCGCCCTTCCTTGCACCCAAATCACGAACAAGATCATTATATAAGGGTTCAGCATGATGTACTTTATCAGGTATATATCGCCCTTGTTGCGCTTGCGCATTCGTTGTCCCCAGTAGCATCCAGGCCATCAGGAAAGCTCCAGAAAATTGTATGATTGTGTTGTTGTTTTTCATACAACAAACCTCCCAATGAATTATGGAAACAATTGGGAATGTATAGCTGCTAGCTTATTAGATCTTTAGCCTCGCTCGTAAGGATGGATCAAGCGCTCCCTTATGCAACATTAACGTGATGGTTTTATAGTTGACAAATTCCTTGGTGACATACATATATCCTTTAAAATCGTTAGCCTTACCCCAGGAATTTTTAACAACGTAATATTCTTTTCCATGCTGATCCTTGGCAAGCCCGACGATATGCATCGCGTGATCATCGGTGGTAGCCCAGTTGTCGAAAGCTTGTTGCCTCTCTTCGGCCGTAATCTTCTTCTCAGTGCTTGGTTTTACGAACATGGTTTTCTTTTCGTCGTTAGACATCTTGTCAAATGGTTTTTCAGGAACGTAAGCAATACCGTACTGCCAGGAGAAGCCCTTTTCAGAAACATCTGTCGTCCATGCAACCGTATAGCCTTGTTGCAACGCCCTATCAATAATGCTCGTTAGATCCTGCATGGGCACATTATAAGAACTATCAAATGACCAATTATCCGGTACCAATAGCACAAAAGGCTTATAGTAAGGTTGATCTGTTACAGAAGCAAAGCCAATATAATCGTCCGGGTCAATCCCGATCACCTGATCTGCAAATGTGCGTGCTGTATACACCTTTCCTTTATAGTCGAATTTTTCGGGTACTACCCCTAGATGCGCATCCAGTGTAGCGCTATAGGCTTTCTCCCAATTCGGTGTCAAGGGTCTACCCTTGACCAATACTTTGAGCATTGCATTTAATAGAGGGGTCATCTCTCTGAAATCATTGTAGGTATGATTACCAGGCAGTCCAGCATAAGCCGATCGAGGCATCGCGCCATATTTACGGAATACATTCAATACATCATGTAATTGCCCACCTTCACCCATTGTCAAGCCACCATGGAGGCGTACATAATTATGCGCCTTATCCAAATAGGCCTGTCTAGCGGTAAAGACCTGAGAAATTTCAACGGGTTCTTTCCCCATCCGAATCATCTCCGACTCCAAAAATGAATTGCCAGTGTATGACCAGCAGGTATTCGATGCTCCTTGTTGCTTGACCGGCGTGCATCCTAGGTTGATGACATCTGTAAATACATACTCGGTTTTAATTCTCTTGTATTTATTTTTATTGAGCATCTTACGAATAAATGTCGCAAGCAATGCTCCAATAATCAAAACAAGAATAATAATGATTAGCCTTTTATACTTTTTCATAATTCCCCATTAACGTCCGCCACTGATCATTGCTGTAAACCGGGGCCAGAACTGCTTTAATAAACTATAAATTACCAAACCCAATACAATTATAATCGTAGGGCATGCCAAGTATAAGAACAGCAATAATCCCTCAGACTGTGGCATGAGTACCTTAAATAAAAATTTGATGATAAAAACCAAAGGTAATCGATGGTATGCAAAAATAAAAAAGCTGCTATTGGCCAAGAAGGTGTTTGTCCGCCAGCTTTCTTTTCCTATAAAATGAGCTGCTATGGACACAGTCGTAATAAGACCTATGATAATTCCAGCACAATACAAGTCAACCCACCACCTTGAACCTAGGAAAAATAGCTGTGCCGCGACGAGCAGGATATACAATGGCACGACAATTGGCAGCATCGGCCGCTTACCACTGACAAAGTTTTTATTGTTGATACTAAAATACGCCCCTGCAGTGAAGAAAAAGAAAGAAACCGTACTCAGCCCCGGTAAATAAAAAAAAGGATTAAAAATCCAAAGCAGTCCCATTATAATCACAGCATAAGTTTTCAGCTTTTTAATGAGTATAAAGACTATTGGAGAAAACAGCACCACGACCATCAAATCACGAATAAACCAAAAGGGAGAGTTAATGGGTAAGGATTTATTCAAATGTGAATTTACTTGGGAAGTATCCCAAAAGGACCAAAGCCAATCCAACAAGCTATAATCTGTTATTAATTTGTTTCTACCAGAAACCAAGCTTCCCGATAAAAACGTTTGCGCAAGCAAAAGAAATAAGATGACCAACAGGTTCCAGAAAATATAAGGAATCAAAAGCGATCGAACACGTTTTTTTAATTTTTGAAGATAAATCTCGGTGGAAAATGTCGCTGTTTTATAGAAGAATAAAAAGCCTGAAATAAAAAAGAAGAGCGGTACACAGACCTCGAAGATAACTTTGGAGAATAAGAAAAAGATGTGCGAAAAAATAGGATAGCTAGCAAAACTGATCTGCTTTACACCAGCCATCACAATATCCGAAAAATCCGTATGGATAAATACCACCCCCACAATCAAAGGGAAGCGTAAAAAATCAATGGTCTTTGACTGCAGCTCATCTCCAGACATTTTATAAAGATAATCTTTACCCATTAGTTAGATTTAAATTATGTATTGGAGCCCTTAAATTACACATTTCTAATTAAATATCCATTATCTGCTTTGATTCACCCAATTTGAACATGCACATTGCAAGTAGAACTGGGCCTTAAATAAGACATCGGGGACAATATTCAATGTACCAAAAGCGTTACATATATAACTAAACCGAACTAAAATAGGAGACATTATGCCGCCTGCTTAACATAAACTATCACAACAAATATTAATAAAGGGTTAATACATCATTCCATTTTCTATTGTATACAAATCAATTCAGATAAGAGCTAAAAATGCGCCCAATAATTCAGTATTTTCTTCCCATTTCTCTTGTACTATCCCCTTTCATTCTCTCAGCACAAGAAGCTGTACTAAGCGGCATCGTTCGTGATGCAAGTACCGGAAAGCCCCTTCATGGCGCAGTCATTATCACAGTCAATGACAGCATAGGTGCCACCTCAGACCTACGCGGATATTATCACTTATCACTTCCCAGGGGAACACATCCGTTTGCGATCAGTTACATCGGCTACCAGCAACAGATAGCTACTATCGAACTACTCCAATCCCATGAAAGAAATTTTGAACTGAAGCCCTTTGCCAATCGAATAGATGAGGTGCTGGTATCCGCCAAAGAGAAGGGTGAATCGGTCGATGATCCACACATGAGTACAGTCCATCTCGCCATGAAAGATATTAAGGATGTCCCCGTTCTTTTTGGTGAAAAAGACCTCTTAAAAACCATACAACTCTTGCCGGGGGTACAAAGTGGAGGTGAAGGCTCGACCAATTTTCATGTACGTGGTAGCGATGGTGGACAGAACTTGATTCTGCTTGATCAGGCTACAGTTTATAATGCTTCGCATCTGTTTGGTTTTTTCTCCATCTTTAATTCCGATGCAATCAAGGATGTGCAACTCTACAAAGGTGGCATACCGGCCCAGTTTGGCGGACGGATTTCTTCTGTATTAGACATTTCCATGTTGGATGGTAACAAAAAACAGTTCTCCGGTGAAGGCGGGCTGGGGATTATTGCTTCCCGGATCAAACTTGAGGGACCACTCACACAAGATAAGAGTTCTTTTTTATTCAGCGCCCGCCGATCCTATGCAGATTCATTTTTAAAACTGGCAAAAAGTAAAGATATGGATAACAATAGTCTGTATTTTTATGATTTAAATGCCAAGCTCAGTATTAATCTGGGCAAGAGAACCAGCCTATACTTATCGGGCTATCATGGCAAAGACAATTTAAAGTACAGCGACCTATTTCATATTGCTTGGGGGAACAGCACTACAACAGCACGGTTGAACCATCAGTTTAATGATAAAATATCCAGTAACACATCCCTTATTTACAGTGGGTTCAACTATCAGGCTGGGGTTTCCAGCCAACAGATTGACTTTCAGGTCGCCTCCAAAATCCGAAACGCGCATGCCAAGCAGGATTTTTCCTATTATGCGAATGCCAATAATACCATCCGGCTTGGGGTAGGTGCATTGGCGCAATCCATCAAGCCAGCCAATCTCTCCTCCGATAAAAATCAATCAGTCAATCCAACCACCATTGAAAACCAGCGCGGGATTGATCTAGGGGGATATATCTCTCATGAATGGAAACCTACAACCGACTTGTCCCTACAGTATGGTGTCCATGTCCATGATTTTATAGTGCTAGGCAAAAGGACTTTCTATCAATTTGACAAAAATGGAAAGCCTGTTTCCGAAAAACGTGATAACAGCCGGATTGCTAAACATTATATCAATCTGGAACCACGCATATCTGCCAGTCTTGTACTGAATGAACAAAGCAGCTTAAAAGTCTCTTACAACCGTATTGTGCAAAACCTACATCAACTGACCAATACCACGGCAAGTCTACCCACCGATCAGTATGTACTCAGCAGTCTAAATATCAAGCCGCAACGTGTGGACCAGGCTGTCTTGGGATACTTTCGTACTTTTAGGAACAAGCAATATAACTTTTCGGTCGAGGCTTACTATAAAAGGCTTGGTAATCAGATTGATGTACGCAATGGAGCTACCTTACAGGCCAATACCTATTTCGAAGGGGAGTTGCTCTTTGGTGTCGGGCGTGCGTATGGCCTGGAGGGCTACCTGCGCAAGAACAGCGGCCGGCTAAAGGGATGGATCAGCTATACTCTATCCAAAAGCCGTCGCAAATTTAACGGGATCAATGAAGGGAAATGGTTCAATGCACGCCAGGATCGTACACACGATCTCGCCGTTGTAGCGAATTATGCGCTTTCCAATAGCTGGACACTCAGCGGAACATTTGTTTTCAATACCGGAAATGCCGTTACATTTCCCAGCGGGAAATACCTTATCAATGGCAAATCCATATTCTACTATACCGAGCGAAATGGCTATCGTATGCCCGACTATCACCGCCTTGACTTGTCAGCAACCTATGATCTACATACAACTAACAAACGTTTTCATTCGAGCTGGACGATTGGTGTATATAATGCCTACAATCGAAAAAATGCTTATACCATCGACTTTCGGGAGGGTAAGACTAACCCAAATCTGACAGAAGCTTACAAAATTGTTTTATTCGGAATTATTCCATCCGTCACGTGGAATTTTAAATTTTAAACACCATGCATGTTAGACAATCTTTTACCCTATCCTGTCTGTTGCTGCTGATTTCCTCCTGTGAGGAAAAAATGGACCTTGATCTCAATAAAGCTGCAGCTCGCATTGTCATCGATGCCCAACTATCCGATGCCAGTTCAGTTCAGCGGATCCGCATTTCACATTCTGTGGGATTTGACGATCCGATCAATACTTCCGGGATCAAGGGAGCAACGGTATCAGTCAAAGACAACGAGAATAGGCACTACTCTTTTCAATATGAGAAAGACGGCTATTATATCCATCGTAACTTTAAGCCCGTTGCCGGCCGGATCTATACGTTGAATGTTGCAGTACAAAAGCAGCAATACAGCTCAAGCTGCCAGATGCCAGCCTATGTCGCAGTGGACTCCACCGGCATTTCAGAAAAAAGTCTCAATGGTAAAACCTATTTTTTTGCAACACTGACTTTTAAAGATCCCGCCAAGGTTGCCAATTATTATAGCTATACCTTATCGATCAATGGTGGCCCCTTTCGCTTTGCCAATGCACAATCTGACCAGTTCAACGATGGATTGAAAGTGACACATTACATCTCTGACTTAGGGACAAACTTAGTACCCGGCGATGGTGTGATTATTCGTCGCTATTGTGTTGACGAAAAAACTTACCAATATTGGAACGAATACCAAAATAATAACCTTAGCAATGCCGCACCCAGCAACCCAAAATCCAATATTTCCAACAATGCACTGGGCTACTTTTCCGTCGCTTCAGTAAAGGAATATCAATTAAAGATCGGGCAGTAATCAAAGCGCTGTCCAAATAAAAAAATTACTCCCGATTGTCGCTTTCTTCTTTACGACCTTCGACGATAAGCTCGTTTACTTCATCCATTTCTCCTTGTTCAAGGTGCTCGATATCTTCTGCCTGTTCGTCTGAATAACGGTCAATGAAAAAAGTACAGCCCATCGGAAAATGGTCAGATCCAACAGAAGGATAGATAAACAATTTATCTATAAATACATTTGGACTGTGGAACAGCAAGTCTAAGGGTACCCGGAAAAACCAATAATTGGCGTGGAAAGTAGATAAGATCCCACGTCCTATACGTGCATCGATCAGCTTGCTGGTTTTCTTAAACAAGACGGAGGATCTCGCCCAAGCCACATTGTTAAAGTCTCCCGTAACCACCACGGGCATTTTATAATCACGCACTTTTTTTGCCACACTGAGCAGATCACCATCCCGTTCTTTGGAGTTTTCCTCCTCTGTAGGACTTGGTGGTGGTGGATGTACAGCAAAAAAGATAAAACGGTGACCATCCTCCGTTTCCAATTCGGCTTCGATACTTGGAATATCATCTGCAACAAAATAGTGAATCTTGCTTTTATTGACTTTCAGCTTGGTATAAAAATGCATACCATAGGTATTGTCTAGCGTCACCTTGACAACATTCGGATAGTCCGATTCCAATACCCTTAACGCCTTTTCCCATACCGCATCACTTTCCATGGTCAGGAAGATCTTCGGTTGTTCTTTCCGAATCAAATCGATAAAACGATCGTACTCTTTATTGAATTGCAGCACATTGCAGGAAATCAACTTGATGCTATCCGAAGCATCTTTGCCCTTCTCGTATTTATCCTTACGCCAAAATTTAGTATAACGCACCAGGATAAATACATGATAGCCGATCAATATTGCCTGCGCGCCCTGGATGCTCCATATCCAGGGCGATTCCGCCACCAGATAAAAGCCCCAGGCCAATACGGGCACCTGAAAGACCAGCAGCTGCAATTTAATAAATTCAGCCACACGAAAGACCCAGTGCTGGCAACGGATAAACGGTAGCAAGCTAAGGAGGATCAAGAGTCCTGATAAAACAAGAAATAAAATCTGCATATTGATTTCAAATTTACTTCACAAAGATATTGTTTGAGTGAGACTTTCCCCTATCTCCTAATCGATAGAAAGATCCCACAAGAAAAGTTACAATTTTCTATCATCCTACATCCAATTATTATCAGTATAACTATTGGGACCAACGAACGTTTATTTTATTTTGAGAAAATGACTATATCCAACCTCAAATGAGCCGAACAAGAAAGTAAAATTTAAGCTTACCGGGATCTTTGGTATATTTTTTGAAACAAGCAGATCTATCAAATAATCAACACTAAATGGAGGTACCATCGTCAATACGATATACTATTAAATAGACAAATCCGTTTTATACAGATAAAGTCAAATAAAACTATCAAAAAAATTAGACCAAATACACACATAAAAACTATGAGCAAGAAAAAAGACAATTCAAGATGGCTAAATGTAGCTATATCCTGGGGCGCAAGTATCGTCATCATTGGGGTACTGTTCAAGATTCTCCATATCGGCGGCAGCACTGCCAACTATATGATCGGTATCGGGCTCGGGGTTGAGGCGCTACTTTTCTTTTTAATGGGTTTCAATCCCCCAGCGCCAGAACCAGACTGGAGCCGTGTCTATCCTGAATTGGACGATAATTTCAATGGCGAGCTCCCTGTACGTGGCAAAGCCGTTGTGGCACAGCCGGCAGGTCCATCGGCAACAGCCGCATTGGACAAAATGTTTGCAGATGCCAATATTGAGCAGGCAAGTATCGAAAACCTGGGCCGTGGATTACGTGACTTCAGTGAGAAGGTATCCGCTATCAACAAACTATCTGACGTGTCATTGGCAACCGAAGAGTTTACACAAAAGCTGCGCACAGCTACATCAAAATTTGACCACCTGAGCTTAGCCTTCGAAAAAGCGTCGGAAAACCTCGTGGCCATGTCCAACACCTCCGGTGATACAGCAAATTACCACGATCAGGTCAAAAATCTGACCAGCAACCTCGGTCAGCTGAATGCCATGTACGAGCGTGAACTCCGCGACTCAGCATCTCATTTGCAATCCATGAATAAGTTTTATGAGAACTTAAGCTATACCATGCAAAACTTCAACGAATCACTGGATGACTCCAAAGCCTTTAAAGAAGAAGTAGGCAAACTGGCGAAAAATCTGAATGCGTTAAATGCCATTTATGGCAATATGCTTAGTGCCATGAACCAGCCGCGCGTATAATTTACCCTTGTATTACTTAAATTAGAAAAAATGGCATTAGGAAGAGAAACGCCAAGACAGCGGATGATTGGCATCCTTTATCTGGTCTTGCTTGCTTTATTGGCACTCAATGTACCAGATTCGATCTTGGATGCGTTCAAAAATATCAACAACAGTCTCGAAACATCTAAGTCAAATGTCAATACAGCTGTACAACAGCTGTTCGCTGCATTTGAAAACACCAAGTTAAAAGAAGAACCGGCACGCGCCAAGCCTATTTACGATAAAGCTAAAAAGGCACAAGCCATTATTGGCGAATTGGATAAATATATTCTATCCCTGAAAGAAGAGTTTGTCAAACAGGGCGGTGGTTACGATGAAGAAAAAGGAGATCTTGTCAAACGGGAAAATGAGGACATCTCGCCCAATCTGATGATTAATGAGAAAAAAGGAACCATCCTCAAAGACAAAATCAATGACACCCGTGCCAAGTTATTGGCATTACTGACACCAGAAGAACAGAAAATGGTTTCCTTTTCACTGGAAGCCAAGAATCCAGAGAAATCGGTGAATGGCAAAAAATCATGGGAAGAAATTAATTTTGGCAGTGGCACGCCGCTTACAGCAGCAATGACTATTCTGACAAAAATCCAAACGGATGCACAAAATGCAGAGTCAGATATTGTTAAGATTATCTTAGGTAAAATGGATCAGGCAGTGGTCAATCTGGACAAGTTTGCAGCTGTAGCTGTTGCACCGACCTCCTACCTGGTACAGGGACAACCCTACAAAGCCGAAGTCTTTTTAACGGCATCCGATTCCAAGTCCGAACCAGCGATCTCTGTCAATGGCTCATCCCTACAGATTGTTGATGGTAAAGGTGTATACGCTGTACCAACGAACCGGGAGGGTATTTTTAGCTGGACCGGGGTAATTAAAGTTAAACAGACTGATGGTTCCTATAAGGAATACCGGACGCCACAGCAGACCTACCAGGTGGCCCGTCCTTCGGCCGTTGTATCACCAGATAAAATGAATGTGCTGTATATCGGTGTCAATAATCCAATTTCGGTTTCAGCTCCAGGCACGCCTACAGATAAAGTACGGGTAAGCATGAGCGGTGGCAGCATATCTAGCGCAGGAGGCGGAAAATACAATGTGCGGGTAAGTTCGCCGGGCACAGCTCGCATCTCGGTATCGGCTGAAGTCGCTCCTGGTAAAACACAGACTTTGAGTTCAACCGAATTCCGTGTCAAAAGAATCCCGGATCCAATTGCCAAATTTGCAGGTAAAACCGGTGGATCTATGGCAACAGTAGCGCTGAAAGCACAAAATGCACTGTTTGCGAAACTAGATAACTTTGACTTTGATGCATCCTTCAAAGTAACCAAGTTCACGATGATCCTCGCCAAGCCACGTGCGGACGCGATTGTCCTTTCCACCTCGGGTGGACAATTAAGCTCCAGTATGTCATCAGCATTAAATGGCATTGTACCAGGTACTCGTGTGATCTTTGATAATATCGTAGCAGTTGGCCCAGATGGGACATCCAGACAGCTTAATGCAGTCGCATTGACCGCAAATTAGTAAATCACCCCTACATTTATACATTAGGCCTGTTCTTTTAGTAGAACAGGCTTTTTTTTAAATCCATGCCTACCGATAGTAGCAAATCCATGGCTTTAGACCGAAACGTACACTGTCAGAGCAACAAAGATGTTATAAACACCTCAAATTCAAGAAAAGATATTATCTTTATATTAATAGTTATTCTAGCTTGCTTTATAACAAACCTAGTTCAAGCATATTATTATGGGAAAGAAACCGAAAAACGAGCTTTCAAAGTCAGTATCACATCGTATCGATGAGATTTTGCGTTTGACAAAACTTCCTATCCAGGAGTTCGCCAGCATTTCGGGTATCAATATCCGATCTTTGCGGGGCTATCATGCCGGTGGCATTCCCATTACACTGGAATCGATCCTAAAAATCTGCACAGCCTTATCAATCAATTTTCATGATTTCTGTGATTTTAACAAAAAGTTAAGTTTAAAGGGACAACCACCACCCATAGCCTCTCCTATAAAACTGAATAAATTCAAAAAACCGTCAGATAATGCAGCGGAAGTCATCCGTCTCGCAAAGCAAGAAAAAAGTGAAAAGAATAAAGAGTATCGCGATCAAATTACCAATATCACCCGTACATCCGACTACTTTTTACGCCCACGGACCCTGTTTCAAATGGTTGTAGATTTCTCGGTCGATTACGATATAAACATTACCCCCGAAAGGCTCAAAGCGATACTACAACAATGTATAGCGAAAGGGTTTATCAAGAAACATCAAACACCCTGGGACTATGGTATCGGTTATCATAGACAAAAACGTATATGGATCTATTTCAAGAATGAAAAAGACCTCTTAAAAGATCCTGAGAAAATCTTTGGTTACAATTGGATCCGCGATAGCATTCTGGCGTAGGAGGAGGTGAAATAATTTGAAACAAACACAAGAAGATATTATTGCCTATGCGTTTTCTATAGTGCGTGAATTTCACAGCAAGCATGGCAGAACTCCGATCCGCCGGGAGATGGAGAACATCAATACAATTGCACGTCGCTATTTTGGTTCCTGGAATAATTTTATTCTTGCGGCCGGATTAAAGCCTAATATAAACAGGTCCAAAGAAGAGATTACAGCTGAACTACTGGCATTGGTAAACGATTTTTATAAAATTAACGGCCGGATTCCAATGCGCAGGGAATTTTCTGCAAAATCATCCAGTATCAATAAATATTTCGGATCGTGGAACAAGTTTATTGCCGCAGCCGGATTTGCCCCGAATGACCGTAGAATTTCTTCCATCGGAAAACTAAAAAATTCACTGGTCAAATTTTACCTTAAACATAGGCGCTCACCCAACATATCGGATTGCACCAAAAAGAATGGGCTCTATAATTCATTATCCTATTACAAACATTTTAAAGTCGACAGCTGGGCTGATGTACTGGAGTATGCCAAGTTAAAACCTCACTTTCGGGTTACAACGATGACGGAAGCTGAAGCCAAAGAGAAAGTGATCAAGCTGATCAAAAAACACCATATCAAATATTATAAAGACTACAAACGGTTAAAGCCCGAAAATTATCCCTCGGTTTGGTATCTGAAAGAAAAATTTGGCTGGAACAACCTATGTTATCTCGCCGGAACTAAAATACCCGTTACCAAGTTTAGCATCAAAGATTATTACCTCAGTCTGGCCAAGGAACTCGGTAGAACACCTACCACCAAAGAGCTGGAAGCCAAAATGGGCGTCACTGCCGGGGCGATGGTCTGGAAAACCGGCCAGCGCTTAAATCGTTTGATCGAATCTTTCGGCCAAAAGCCGGCTTATAGTACGCGTGAGCGTTGCAAGCTCAGCAAAAAGCAGCTTGCGGAACGCTATAAATCCAAAAGCATCGAACATGGTTATCCAAACGGAATGCCACGCAGCAAACTGATGGAGCTTACCGGTTACTCCAGGGATATATATGAACTTCGTTTTTTTTCGATGAATGGACTGCGGCTTGTCTGTGGATTCAAACTGCTCCAAAGCGGCAATAAGCGGTACACCGAAGAGGAACTGCGTAATATATTGAAGAAGCCTCATTACGCCAAAAGAAATTAATTGAGGCTATGACCAAAAAAGAAAGAGCCATTCCCCTGTGGCAATGGCTCAAAAAATTCAATAAATTGCTATTATTTACGCTGGCAATCGGCTGTCCACACTTTGTCATCTTTGGTGTAACCGATTGTTAATTTACCAGCATCAATGCGGATCACTCCGGTACCGGCCGAGCCTATATTGATCAGCACGTTATCCTTCTCCTCAAAATCAACGCCATTGAGATTAGGAATACTATTGCCGAAAGCAAAATTATAGGTATTGCCAGTTTTCGTTACTGTAATGCTTCCGTCGCCAGAAGGTACATCTTTACTATTATCCTTTAGATCGTCAAACGCAATCTTCCCCTCGTATTTGCCGATAAAAAGATTGTTGTCTGCCGGATCATCATCTTTGCTGCATGAAATGAAGCTGATTACTGCTGTCAAGATAAGCATACCTAGTCCCAATGTTTGAATAAATTTTCTCATTGTTAATGTGTTTTTTATTAAAAATCGATAGGTTAAATCCAAACTTTATGCCATTACCCCAGGTGCAAAATAAGATCCGTATCAATTGAAACAAAAGAAGTATAAATACACATCACCCGTACAAATACAATACTGCATACCAAATTATTTATAGCAATACATTTGTATCAGATCCAAGAGGAGCCGGTGGAACTGCTGCCACATTGCGTTCAATCTCCTGTGTTTCCACATGTACGGCAAATTCAGCTGTTTCGATAGGTATGCCTTTTACTGTTGCATATTCGCATGTGAAAATGGCACCGAGATAAAGGATAGTAGCCTTAACCATACACTGCTTTCATCTCTTGTAAAGCATTGTATGGCTACTGTATCTCAACATTATATGTAGCATTTTTTGTAACCAATCGTTTAAATACCTCACAACTCTTTAACTAATTAACGGTATGCTAAGTTAATTTTTTTATATTTGATATTAATCTTTAAATCTTTCGATTTCAGGCAGTATTATGACCGATAAACAACAGTCGAGAAAAAAATATCAGGGAGAAAAAAATAATAAAGAACGAACCATGGGGAAGTTAATTGCTTCCGTTGGCAAAGTACTTGAAGAAAAAGGTTATCCCGGTCTCACCATTGCTAATATTTCAAAAGAGGCAGGTGTTGACCGCAAGCTCATTGGCTTATACTTCGGCACACTGGACAAGCTGGTTGAAACTTACATCAGGGGCAAAGACTATTGGCTTACTGCGACGACGAACGCTGTGGGATATTTTGGGAATGCACCCGAGGTAGGGTCAAGAGGTTTTTTAGAATCCTTATTATTAAATCAGTTTGACGATTTTCTTACCAATACAGAAATGCAAAAGATTTTGGCCTGGCAGATCTGCGAGGAATCTGCACTCATGTCTGAGATTTCGCAGGAACGGGAAAAGATGAGTGCCCTATTCTTTGCCTTTGCAGATAAAGAACTTCAAGGCAAGGACCTCGACCTCAGGGCTGTTGTCACTATTCTGGTTGCAGGTATCTATTATATTGTTCTTCATGCTGCACATACAAAAAGTACCGTCTGTGAAATAGACATCTCCACTCCAGAGGGATTGAACAGGATCAGAGCTTCGATCAAGAACATTTTAGGGTGGGCCTATAACTCAGTCGAGGAGCCTGCCGGATAGCTATATCCCCCTTACTTTTCCGTTTAGCAGAAAATGGTACGGTATGCGCTATTCTTTTTCAGGGCTATGTTCGCTAATGAATTCGCCGGCTGAACGATCCTCCAAACGGGCTACGACCTTGAATGCACTATAGATCTGATCGACTGAATATTGATGCTCACCTAAAGTTTCAAAAAACACTTCATTCAGCGCCTTTACCATTCTTTCGATCTGATCGTAGGATTGCAGCGTTGTCATTGTAAATCTTATACCTGAATGGTTTTTGGATACAGCGGGAAATACCCCGATGTTCAACAAAAATCCGCGCTTGATCATTTTTTCCATAATACTATATGCAAGCTCGGCCCTCGATGTACCAACAAAGAATATTCCCGAATCAAAATTCGAAATTAATGGCAATAAGGTTGCTTTAAATAATGAGTTTGCGTATTTTATCCTATTTGCCAGTTCGGTTTGCAGTACATATATTTCGTCTGTTAAATGGATCTTTGCAGAGGCAACCGCAGCACCTAAGGTCGCTGGCTGCAAAGGACCAGAGGAATTGAATGGCGCCCCACAGGCACGCACTCTTCTGGCGATTTCCATATTCGGAAAAATCAAAATACCACCGCCTGTAGCAAAAGCTTTGGCCATCGATGAGGCTATGATCATCCTATCGTGTATGGTATGATTACTAAGTATGTATCCTTTCCCGTTTTTACCCATTATACTCATACTGTGTGCATCGTCGATATAGGTATGGAATGCGGGAAAGGAATCCAACAAATTAAAGATCTCATCAGCAGGACAGCGATCACCAAACATGGAATATACCCCATCAGCAAAATACCAAACCCTTTTATACGTTTTTTGGAGTGTTTCGATGCGTTCCTTCAGTACATCTAAGCGGTTATGTCGGAGGACTTCAAAGTGAATTGGCCAATTCGCCCTAAATATATTTATACCACTTAGTACCGAATTATGCAGTTGCTGATCGACGATGATAGCATCTCCAGCGCCCAGAATCACAGGTATGGCAGACAAATGTGCGAGTGTTGTCGTGGGAGCAACAATGGTAGGAGCTTCAAAAATCCTGCTCATCAGATCTTCCAGTTCTCTATATAAATCAATGGAAACGTATGCTCTCGATTCGGAAAATTGCACACCATATTTTTCTACGGCAGCTATTGCAGCACGTTTTAAACGTTCATCATGCTCCAGTCCAAGATAGCTGCAAGAGGTAAAGTTCACCAACTCGGAGTCATTGATGCGGATAAGGTTGTCGGTTGTCAGATTACCTTCCTGAGTTAAATGGAGTATACCTCTTTTAACGCCTTCAGAAATGCTCTGGTCGATAGCGCTCATAAAATTATGCTGGTTCATGCTTTGGATTTTATATTTAAGTTATCTATTAAAGTTATCGAATTTGGCCTAAATAGTAGAGCGGTTTCTCGTTATTACTGAGGCTGAATCAAGTTTTTGTAGATAATAGCAACATCAAAACATTTTACCTAGCCGGACTTATTTCAAAAAAAAACGGATAACATTACTGCTATCCGTTTTTCCTTATCACAAAAAACACTTATTTCTACAATCCGTTCAACCAACTATTCACCTCATCTTGTGTTTTTCCGGTCTTCTTCTGAAGTTTACCTACCAATTCATCCTCTTTGCCTTCTGCATACAGTAAATCATCATCCGTAAGATCGGCATATTGCTGTTTTACTTTGCCTTTAATCTCATTCCAACGGCCTTTCCAAGTTAATTCGCTCATACTATTTTCCTTTCGTTGTTTATGAATAGAACAGCCTATAACCAGAATCGTTTAAAAGAAATTGTTATAAAATGTTAAAATTATTTTAATTTTTCGATCTCTTCGATAGAGAGGCCAGAAATTTCGCTAATATCCTCTTTACTATAGCCTTTATTTAGCATCTTGCGAGCGGATTCGATAGCTTGCTTGTGTTCACCTTCTGCACGACCTTTTGCACGACCCTCTTTAAGACCTTTTTCAAGACCTTTTTCAAGACCTTTAGCATGTCCCAAGGCTTCTCCGGATCGTAATGCTGAATTAAATACACTCTCGGCATCACGTTTGTGTTTTAGACTCGATTCGTATGACATCATATCCTCCTTCGTTAATTTACCTATCTCCCCTACTTCAAAGATAAGACCAAATATCCGCTTATCCAAAAACGAAGGCAATTTATCCATGGTACTCAAGTGTTTAAGTAAATATAGCCATTGATCCATAATTGTCACTAACTCTTCGGGCCTCTTATCAAACAAAGGTAGCGAGACCAACTTATATCCCAACTTGTCATAGAAGATCTCATTGGTTGATTTATCACATAAGACCACATCATGATAGTATGGTCTATTGGTAATCTGGTGTAATGGCGCATTACCATTCTCCATCATATTAAATTCCAAGATACCAATAAAATAAACCTCAGGTAGACAATAATTATTCCCTTTACTGCCACGGGGCAGTTGTTTATTGATTAAACGTGATGTGTAGTATACCGCGCGATCTTTAAAAAACTCTTGAAACAACTGCTGCATCTCAATAATAAATATTTCGCCTTTATTACCGATACAGTGTAAGTCAAAGACTACCCTTCGCATATTTTCATAATCACCGTCATGTTCAACAGGTTTGTATCGTAGGTCAGCAATAATTTTCTCGCCTTCGAAAAGACTATTCAAAAATTCAATTAGTAGAATCTTGTTTTCCTCGCGCCCAAAGTAAAGCTTCCAGCCGAAATCAGTACTAGGGTCTACATATTTGCCAATATGCCGTTTTAATTTACCCATAATTATTAAATATTGGTTATCAAGCAAATATAAATAAAATATTATAAAAATACTAATAATATTAGCATTTGATTTTAAAGATTATCCTGTCGGTCAGGTATACATCAAGTGAAGGGCTTCTGCAGTAACAGAAGCCCTTGGTTTCACTTTCGTTTAAATACCTGATTTAAAACGCGGCTCAATAAGAAACTCGCAAGCGTTCCGATCAATGCCGTCAATGCTCCGTTAAGCAGGTCGCCTACTGAAAAAGACGCCCAGATACCGCAGAGTGTGCCACCGATTGCCGATAAGCGCATATCACTAAGTTTCATCAATCGCTCCTTTCCCCGCGGGGTTTACCCTCTGCATATCTAGTGCCTGTTCCCCTAGCCGCCCCTCCTTATCTTCCGGGCCTGTTTCATCCTTCTCCCCTTCACTGATCCTCTGATCATCTTCGTTGATGACCGATTCGATGATCCCCAGCCCCAGCGCAAGATACCGAACGATATTTAATGCCTTCCCGGACAGCTTTATCGGTGCTGCAAGTACTAGTCCCAGTACCTTTCCTATTTTATTGATTATCTTTTTCATCCGTATAAATTTTTATTATGTGTTAGCTGCCTTCGTTGATTTACACGTCCCGGCTCAAACTGGCATAGTTCCCTCCCGTTAGCCTATTTTCGATGGCCAGGATGACCTTGCCACTTTTTACATGGTCGATCACCATTTGATATAACTTCTGGTAAGCCTCCTGTGATTGATATACTTCATAGTCTTCGCGGTTTTTGTCCCGATGGAAGTAAGTCCCCACCAATAGGCAGCCGACAGTATCCGCATGCGTATTGCCGATATGGATATAGATATTACTGAAAGCTGGGACATCCTGTATCTCGATCATGCCCTGATGCATATCCGGAAAACGCTTCTTATAAGTGATATTCATTCCGCCCCAATAGTTAACCCCCAGACAATAGCTCCCGGCCGGAATACAAGTCTGTCCCTTGATTTTACGGTCACGTATCCTGTCTTCGAGGACATAACATTGAAATAGGCCATCTATATACAATTCGGACAGGGTACTATTCTTCCCCTGTCTGACCCTTTTGAGCAGCATATTCATTAACGCACCAGGATATTGGCCGAATCACTCCAGTCGCCCACCCCTTGGGTGTTGATCGCGCGCACCTGCACTTCGTAGAATTTGCCTACTTCCAACGGAGCAATAATATTGCTCCGGGACGAAGTGGTCGTAAATCGATCTCCCCATTCGATCGGAATATCCGTTCGTATGCGAAAGCGGTATTCGTAGATCGTCGCTATCTTTTGGGGCGCAAAGTCCAGCTTCACCTGCCCGGACTGCCGTCCATCCGAGAGCCGCACATTATCCACTTTGAGGGGCACCTGATTGGCAAAGGAGGTACTATTGGTCGGGAATCCCGAACTCAGTAAGGTGGAGAGATGACCTTGGGCCACCGAGTTGACGTAGTATCCCAGCTGCTGCATCACCACAATAAGCGGGCTGCGGCTCTCATCTTTGAGAGCGGTATCTTCGGGCGAACCACGTTTACGGGCAATAGCCAGCTTGGCCGTGAAATCATCCAGCAAGGTCTGTATATCCGCCAATGCAGGCGTCGGTGTCGGGTACTTGGCATTGCCGGTCATTGCACCGATAATTGTATTGCAGCTGATGACCAGTTCATCATCTTTCATTTTTCCAAATCCGATCAGGGCTTTCATTTTTGTCGCCATATTTCTTCTATTTTATTGACCTGTAAATGCTATCTGGCATTTGACAGTGTCGGTTTAAAAATCTGTTTGTTAACGATTAAATCTTCCTCGCGAGATCATTTAATGACACAAACATAGTATGGGAGTAGACCGAAAAAGAAGTTTTGACCCAGATTGAGCTTAATTGAGCCCATCTGAGCCAACCTGATCGACAGTACGCCAGAAAAGAATGATTTTGCCCTGTGACTGCTCAGTTTCACATGATAAAATAGTGTTTCCGTCCCCTGGAATATTCGCGCAATCCAAGGACTGACACAAACAGACCAGTGAAAAGTTCATTTGGCCAGGCGGGGAAATGAAACAGATGGGTGACTGTTTCATATTTCTGTGTGACTGAACAGCAAATTCCCCTGACTGTTCGTTTTCCCCAAGCGGAAAAAACGGAACCTCACCGGTCTGTTTCATACTTTTGGTCGGGAAGATCGCAAAAACACAGCGCGAAGTCACAGTTCCTTCGCACCTAATCAAACCGCTGGGGCCAGAAAATTATATTTTCCCCTTGAGTCGGCTTCTTTCGAGTGCTTCAATCAGATCTTCTTCAAAGTAGCGGTCATCCCCAGTCAGGGTCATCGGATTGAGCAGTCCCTCACGCACACGGCGCTTGTAGGTCGAAACACTGATACCGAGGTAATCGGTCACTTCGGTATGTGTCCAAAGCTTACGTCCGCGCAGTGGCTTTTGTTCTACTTTCTTTATTTTAAGGATGAGGATCAGGGTCGCCAGCAGGCGGTATATCGCCACTAAAATTTCAGTCAATTTTTCTATACGATCTATTAATGTATGTAAGAATACACTTAGGTTCATGGTCTATGGATTTAAGACCATCGACGTACAGGTAGGGTTATTTCCATGGACAAAGAAAAATCAGTTCTATTTCAAGGTCTGCCAAGCCCTGCGAAATAAAGGAAAATACCCACGGATGGTAAAAGGTTTATAATTACCTTAAGTTACACATTTTTCTGATCTGTTAGCTTCTGTCAATGATTTGTGGGAATGAGACTGATAACATAAATATAGAATCATCATTACTTACCGTTATTGCAGCACGCTGCGGATCCAGCAACCGCAGCTGACGCGCTATTCTTTCCAGCGTCGTATTGTGACTTACCTTACCTGCCACCGCTCTCGCGGCAATGCGGTTTGATACCTGCAGCTTCATCCTATGATCCTCCGCCATGGTGATCACTATCTGTATTGGGTACTTCCCTATGGATGTCTCACCGTATTGCAATGCATTTTCGACCAGATTAAACAGGAGCATTTTGGGAATCCTATAAGCTCCGTCCGATATATTCTCCACTTGTAGCGAAATTGAATGTCCCTTTATAAATTCATACATACGTACCAATTTATCAACCATTTCCATCTCCCTCCTTAAGTCAAACCATGTATCATGATTATTCATATATACCTTGGCTATATTACCCAATATACCTACAGCGAGCAATGCATTTGCTGGTGATTTGCGGATCAATGCCCGGATGGTAGCCATACTATTTGTTATAAAATGAGGATTGAGATCTTTTGTCAGGGCAATTAATTCCCAATTTATGGATATATGTTCGATTTCGTTAAGCCGCTGCTGCGCTTCCCGATAGGCTAACCACTTATCAACACCAAACTGCCAGCTATACATAAAGAAAGCTACCAGTACGGGCGGAATGATTAAAAATATCACAGGCCAGAAATTTTCAATATTCCATTGTTCCGGTGTCCATTTCAATGCACCCGTAGACAGGCTAATCAAGATTGGAATAGAACAAAAAAACAGAAAAAGCAGCATGACGAAAGTCATCAGCAGCCAGGCATTATACCTGGACCATATAAATAGTCTGGGGAGTATCAGATGCCTAACCACTACATATATAATACTGGTCAGGCCCATGGCAGTCAATTGATCCCGCCAATCCTGAAATGCCGCAGGTATGATAAGAAAAATATAAGCCAGCGCAAAGACAATCGCAGCGCTCAGTACGATATTTTTGAGCCAGGTAAGCATAAATTGTTTTCTTGCTGGCATGACCTTACAATTTGTGGCGAATATCCATCATCTCCAATCTTCTATGGAGTTCATCAGCACGTGGTTTTGAAACAGATAGAAACTTTGGTCCGACAGTGACTCCTTCCAGGCTCACTTTTCTAACATAGTTTAAATTAATGAATACAGACTGATCGATCCGAACAAATCTCGGATCTTGCTGGAGTAGATCTTCCATGTCTATCATCCTTTTGTTGAGCACCCCCAGCAAGACAAATTGATCATTTGGCCTAAGCGCGTAAAAATGAATGTAATTATATAATTTTTCTAAATAAGCAATTTCCGCAAGTGCGACCGGGACTTTTGCATATTCCCTTTTATTTTCAGGATTCTTTCGCATTGGAGGACCATTCTTTCGTGCAAGATGCAGTTCGCTTTTTGGGTCAACAAAATCCAGAAAGATCGTCGGTTCGGTCTTGGGGGACCGATCAGCACTACTGGCGGAGGCCTTACTTTGTAAGTGCTTTAACAAGCCCAGCAATTCATCCACTTCAACGGGCTTGGACAGGAGACCATCAACATGCACTTTATAGCCCTTTAAAGCATAATTATCAGCATATCCGGTGATAAAAACAAAATGAGAACAGTAACAGCGGATTCGCTCAATCGCGTCAAATCCCGAATATTCCGGCATCTCAATATCGCAGAATATAATATAAACTTTCTCCTCCGCATTTAAAAAATACAATTCGGCATCTCTTACCGAGGTAAATTTACCATGTATCTGAAATAAGCCAAGCTCTTCCAATACGGCGGCTGTATCCTCCAGTGCACCATACAGATCATCGATTATAACAACGGGAAATTTGCCCATAATAGGTTTATGTTGATTGATCACAAAAATAGTTATAGCCGTAAAGTAAATAATTACATCGGTATAAACAAATAGTTAACCCCAAGTTATCCCTTGATTTTAACAATTTAAAGAAACAAACAAAAAAACACTTATATCATGAAACAACCCAAGTTATTCAGCTATCTCATTTGCGCAGGCCCCTTTTTTGCGATGAATGTCACACCTAATCCCATCATGCCCGGGCAGGAAATAAACAACAAAAATTACATACACCTGAAAACGGTGGAGAATCCCATTCAAGATGGACTATCTACCCGCTTATTCTTTCCCTCCTCACCCAAAGAACAGTTCACAAAACATTCGAAATAACGACAGTTGCCTTATTGAAACCTATGCTAAGACTGATTTTTGCCCTAGGCTGTGCCATACATTTCTGTATGGCATCAGCCTACAATCTGCGGATCATTTTTAAACTTCCTGATCATTTGCCAGAAATATTCGAGTTCGCTTGCCTATATCAGGACCTCGCAGGCCTGAGTGGAGGCTATACTTTCTATGGCCCCAGCGTAGGAATGCAGATACAGCTTGAATATATCCAATATCAAAAGGGTAAAGCAACTCTGCTGAGCGAACCGCGCATACAAAGTGCTACCGGAATGCTCCGGCTCAACAGTTACCTGCAATTGGGTTCATCATTCGTTGACAGCAGTCAGTCTTATCTACAGGATCGGGCGCGTACATCAATCAGTAATCTAACAGGCGGTCTGTCCGATATTGTGGCTGCCGACAGCATTTCATGTCGTTTAATAACGAAATATATACCAGCATTAGTTCAAAAAGGTGAGCCGCACCTTTCATCCCAGTACATCATTCTTTTTGAGTATATCAAAAATTAAGGTTATGAACAAGGAAGAACAGCTAAGCACCGATACGATCCTACCTATTATGTCTAGGGGACTGGGCCTGCTATTGGCCATAGACATGTGGCGGCTATGGCCAGACCTCAGTATGCTATTTGGCCAGGGTACTTTCCTGGAAGAGCACAGCATTTCATGGCAGCAAAGACCAGATACACTATCCATCCACACCCTGATTTCCAATTTGCCGGAGTACACACTAGCCAGCCTAGAATGGATCCATTTCTTTGGCTTGCTGTACATCATCTGTGGGTTAGCCTTGTTTTTTGACCACTATCGCAGAGCCGCAATGCTGGGGCTCATTATATTGCATTATCTTTTTTTTATCGCCAACTATACCTGGAGCTACGGAGCAGATTATCTCGCACAGACAGGTTTGTTTACCGGTTTCATATTCTGTTGTTTCGGAAGTCGTGGATTACGTCACCAAAGATGGGCCAGACTTGGGTCCACAGTATTTAGGTTGCAGCTTACTGTCGTGTATTTTTTTGCCGGCTTGGGTAAAGCCATTGGCCCCACTTGGTGGAATGGCGAAGCCATTTGGAAAGCCATACAGCAGCCCTTAAGCCCTGCATTAATCAGCATCCCGCAAGTCGCCCAGCAGTTTGCGACCATCTGGGCCGGACTAGGAATTGCCACATTGCTTTTAGAATTGGGATATGGATTGCTATGGATCAACGGCCGAGCCCGTATCTATATCAGTACCGGCATTATTTTAATGCATTTGGGTATTGCACTGACCATGGGGTTAATCCATTTTTCCTGTCTGATGATCTGGTACAACCTCTGTGCCTGGGATCATCCTCTCTTACATCGTATTGCCAAGCTAGTTATAAAACCTCTTGAGACCACCGAGCCAACGTTACAGGTGCGAACGGCGACAGCGGATCTCGATACAAGGGAAGGAGGTAATAACAAACACGTTAAATAACCAAAAGCCAATTATTTATGAAAAAAACATTCCATTTTAAGCTGCCGGAGGTCGGCACATTTTCTGATCAGGTAAAAGCCTTTTTGCCCAAGCTGGCCAATTCAGCGCTACAGCGGTATGAGGATTCAGGCATTCAGCTTGTCGAAGAATACATTGACTATCATAGCGTCATTTTTTACCGGTTGCAGGCCCATGTGCAAGTACCCAACAGGCTATCCATCGAAACGTGTAAGGCAGATTACCACCTGCTGTACAATCTCCATTCACCTACCGAAATCATACTTAAGCAAGCATCAGGTAACAGCCGGGCAGCGCTTCCCTCCCCATACGCCAGCTATATCTATCTTCCCAATGGGGCCCTCCATACAGACCTAGCCCCCGGCGAGTATCTGGTATATGGCGTTTTGGTCGACATAGGCTATATACGACCCGTCCTATACCAAGAGCGCCATTTTCTATCAGAATTCAGATCCGCCCATTTGCGAGATAAAGATCGGTTTTATCAGAGTGCCATCTGGCCTATCAAAGAGCGGACCCGCTATCAGCTGTCCCAGATTGAAACACGTTTTTTCAAGTATCATAAGGACAACGAAGCCCTGGCGGTCAAGCTCGTCTATGACCTGTACGATATTGCTATTTACAAAAATTTTGAGGGGCATGAAAAGATCAATCCGGATGAGCTGCTGGCCGAACGCGCCCTACAGCTGATCAGCGATCAGGTACTGCAGACCTTTAGCTACTGTTCTATCCGGGCCATTGCCGATGCGCTGGAGACGGACATCAGTAAACTGGGCAAAGTCTACAAGTCAACGTACGGTGAAACGCCAAAGCAGACCTGGAATAAGCTCTTGATCCAAAAGGCCAAAGATTTGTTGCTCATGGGGTATTCTGTCAAAGAGGTTTCCAATTATTGTGGCTATGGACATCAGCAAAATTTCTCGACTTTTTTCCAGAAGCAGACAGGAGTCCCCCCTGGGGACTACGGTAGCGATAAAAATGGGGGTGACCGATAGCTATTGATCGAAAAATCATACAATGGCCAACCGAAAAGTCATACATCCATGGAAGATCGCTGCGGTAACTTTGGTATGAGATAACAGATCGGCTGGGCTCGGGCAGTACCGGCCGGTCAATAGGGAACAACTCCACGGCTGATTCAGGAGGATAATAAGGATAGGTAAATTTTTTAAAATTATAAACATAGAAACATGAACAAAGTAGTAAAAAGAATCATCGGCACCATGAGCATTGGTGTTATGACATTAGGAATTTCAATGGGTGCAAATGCCCAAAGTATTAAAAATGAAAAAGAGGTCAAAGCGGATAAGGAAGTTAAGGCCAGCAAAGAAACAAAGCTTGTACTTGCAAATCAGACATGGTATTTTACAGGGTCTTCGAGCGATAATCCGACAACTCCAAGCCTTTATACGACAACGCCGCATTCAGATGGCTGCCCTACTCCATTACAGCGAATTTGTACTATTGAGGCTCCAGATAATGGCAGTGGACAACCGGATATGTCAGCACCGGTGTTGCCGGGTAAGACAGTTGCTGATCAAATCAACGATGCTAAGGACTCTCTAAACACATCAAGTCCACAAACAAATGAAACCGTTAGCAGTTTCCGAAAAAATTAAATGCCGAACAAATAGGGCTATCCACCTTGGATGGCCCTATGCTATTTTAGTTACATCCTTCAGTCCGTGCATTCAGTCTACTTCAACCATTGACATTATCTTTATCTCAGGTTCTGAGGAATCTGACTTTGGAGAATAACTTCCTGAGGTATGGGGAGACAAAACCTAGGATCATTAGCAGGTAATACAAAAAGTTTCATCTCCCCATTGACAAGCAAATCGCGCTTCAAGACTATCCCCCTATTATCCAAGGCATTTAATCGTCTAATGTCCATCCATCTCACCCCTCTCATCAGCATCTCTTTCCTCCTTTCATCCAAAATTAAAGCTAACAGTTTATGTTTGTTACTTTCCAATTGAATACCATATGATTTATCCTTCCAGCGATTTGACAGCAGCTGATCCAAATAGTTTGCCGCTTCTTCCATTGCGCCTCTCCTGGTCAAGCATTCAGCTTTAGTCAGATAAAGCTCTGGCGTAGCAAAACCGCCAAAGTAAGATACCGCGGTATTGGCATAATATCCTCTGAATGATATTTGGTTTGATGAATTCACCGAAAAAAACAATGATTTCCTTAAGTCTAAGGCATCGTACATGGCATACAAGTCATTGCTTATAAAGGAATAATCAGGATAAATCAATTGATAGCTTTGTCCAGTTTCGGCATAATATATAAGCTCAGGATTCTTAGTATTAAATGGCTGCGCGCTCTCAGCGGCTACAGTTTTGTAATCCAAAAGATCGTCCGTAATTCTCAGGGCTTTATCGGTAAATGACTCTGCCGAAAGGTAATCACCCATCGCCAGATAAGTTCGCGCCAAGGCCATAAAAGCCGCAGCTTTGCTTGGTCTTGATATGAATTTGCTTCTGTTATCCAGATTATCTGCTGCTTTTTTAAGGTCATCAATAATTTGCTGATAGGTATCATTAAGATTACTACGCTGGATTTTTTCTGCCAAGTCTGCTTCAAATTTTAAGGGCAGGCCAAGTTCCTGTTTTGCCGTAAGCGAATTATAGGGTTGACAAAAAATCTGGGCAAGTAAAAACAGTTGATATCCTCTTATGAAGTGTGCCTCACCATACAGTTCTTGATAAAGTTGTGGGTTAGTATTTGGCACTCTCTCTAACGCGTTCAACACTGCATTCGCCATCATAATAGCTTTATATGGCGTCATCCACGATGCCAAATCCGTTGCATTCACATCTGCGCTCCAAATATAAATCTCCTGCAGATATGGAGGGACGACACCATATTGGTCAGCGGAGACATAATAATCATCTGTCCCTGTTTCCAATAGTCCAGGCAGGTTTCTATTGAGATCACCTTCATTGTCAAGCAGCGCTCTCAGGTCATTCAATGTTTCGGCGACCGAAACCGAATAGTCAGCTTTTTCTTCTAAATATTTACCACATGATATTATGCATAGCATGCATATACTACAAAGAAGTAATCGAGAAATGTAAAATGATTTTTTCATATTAAAATTGCATATTTAATCCAACAGAATATGTTCTGGCAGGAGGCATAAATGAATAGTCCGGATCCAAAGGCGTATTTGCTTTTTTCCAGAGGATACCCATATTATAAGCATTCAGATTCAAGCGTATATTTTTGAGATAGCGCATATTTTTAATTTTTAAATCATAGCTAAACTGCACATCCTGTAAGCGGATTAAATCTCCTCTCAAAATATTCGGTTCAGCATTGGCATAAAAACTATCACGCGAAGAATTAGCCGGATAGATCAAGGATGGAACAGTAGTCTTCAATTCGTCACCAGGCTGCTGCCATCTCAATTCATAATCAGCATGAGTTGCCCAAGAATTAAAAAGATTAGCATACATTATCGTAGATTTTTGAAAATAATGTCCTCCTTTATACAAGATGTTGAATGAGAATCCAAAATCTTTATATTGCAATGCGTGTCTAAATGAACCATAAAATACGGGTAATCCCGTGCCATAATAACGTAGTTCACGATTAGGTACATTTAATAATTTGCTATAATCTTTCGAAGTCTCATTATCCAATATTCCAAGAGGATCACCTGTCAGCCCATCTAGACCTTCAAACTTATAGGCAAAAACAGGGTACAGGCTGTATCCCTCCATAGGGCGATTTGTTGTTCCTGAATTCGATACGAGAGCAGGCGAAGTATACTTGCCACCATTGTACTTATCTACGTTATTCTTATTATATGAAAAAAGGAATTGTCCATTCCATTTAAAATCACCATGTAAAATCTGGCTGCCCAACTGAAAATCAACACCTTTAGAACTCAATTTACCTACATTCCTTTCTAAATTTGTAAAACCATGCGTTGGGTCGATATTATCTGCAGCAAGTAAATCTGTTGAGACCTTCTTATAATATTCGAGGGAAAACGTCAACCTTTGTTTCCACAGCGAGAAAGAGAGCCCGTAATTTGTCTGTTGCACCTGCTCCCATTTTAGCTTCGAATTCGCCAATGAACTGACGCGAGCATAGGGCTGATTAGCAATCCAGTATGAAACTGCCTTTGCGTTAGAAATTAACGGATAAAGAGCAGTATTACCCCCAACATTTCCGCCAAAACCATAGGTGAATGACACCTTCATATTATCCAGGAAAGTTAAATCCGCCAAAAAATGCTCCTTGTTTACGAGCCATGCACCTCCAACAGACCATAATGGATTCCATCGGTTATTGGTTTGTTTACCAAAATTATTAGACGCATCCTGTCTGGCTGAAGCATTTAAGATATAGCGATCCATCAAGGTATAGGCTCCATTAAAATACAAGGAAATAAAACGATTGTTTCTTTTACTAAATTGGTCGAGATAAGGAATATTTTGTAAGCCAAAATAATTCCGATAAGTCTGCAGTGAATTCGAATAGTTAACGGGGCGTGATAACTGTGTATTCGGATCAAAACCATATACACGCGAACCTTTGGTATTTGCCAATCGATCAGAAAGCTCTCCGCCTAGTAGAAACACCAGGTCATGCAGCCCCCATTTTTTGGAATAGTCGACTTGTACCCTTGCCTTATGGCTAGTCATCTGGCCAATATTAAAATCGACAATTTGTCCTTTAGGCAGATTATTTACCAACTTCCCTGCGTCTTGAACCGTAAATTTATTATATAGATCTCTAAAATAATATGCGTTTTCTGTATAGATCGTTTTATTATCGGCCGTTTCATTCTCATAATTATATAATGCCGAAAGCCTCCATCCATTTCCTATTATATAATTAAACTGCATATCAAATGCCATATATTTAGCATCTCTGTCCACCTGAATAGCATCTGCTTCTTGCAAAGGCCTGAAAGTCCAATCCAAGAGGTTTCCATTGCCTACTGTGTCGAGAAATACGGGATTATATTGATAAGCAATCGGCAGCGCTGTGCCATCATCGGTAAACAATGAAGCATAAGGATACAAGTTTGATTTTCCACCGGAGATGCTAATCGGGTAGCTAGGATTATAGCCCCGATTCTTTCCTAAGGTTTTGGTATAAGTAAGACCAGGCGTGATATTGAGCTTTTCCCCTATTTTAAACTGGGTACTCCATCGCAAATTCAATTGATCTGTTTGATTCCCCTTAGCTGCTGGAAGAGTCATTTTATATCCCAATCCAATTCGAGTCAGTGCTTTTTCAGTTCCAAAACTATAGCCCATATTCAATTGATTATTCACTGACATGCGATAGAAGCCATCCAGCAACTGATCTCTATAATCTGTCTTTCGATATTGATCAATGGCTTTGGAAGCCTCTTCCTGAGATATTTCTCCTTTAGCAACACGATTTAACAACAATACAACGGGAGAGAACACAATATTCCTGTTATTTACATTTTGAAGTGACGCTTTATAGAAGCCTTTTTCAAACAACATCATTTCGACATCAATAAAATCGCTGCTATTCATCGTTGGTTGATAAGCAATGTTTGGTTTTTGTGTGAGCGAATAATCCCATGATACATCCAACTTATTAGCAATATTTGGCTTTTTGAGATTAATCACAATGACACCATTACCAGCTCTTGCCCCATAAATAGAGGTTGCTGCTGCATCTTTCAAAATGGAAATTGACGCTACTTCATTTGGGTTTATATTGTTAATATCACCTTCAAAAGGAAAATTATCTACGACAATCAATGGTTTTGATAATATTGAACTGAACGATCCCAATCCGCGGATATTGAGCTGTGCGTTTCCCGACCTATTGTCATACTGAAGGCCGGTAGCAAGTCCTTCCATTTGCTGCAATACACTCCAGGAAGTTCTCTTTGTCAGCAGTTCCCTGTCCAGCTGCACGATACTGCCGGTAGCCCGTTCTTTTGGCAACCATTGATAGCCCGTGTTGACCAATACTTCTTGCAGCACATTCGTCTTATTCTTTAATTTAAACTTCGTACTACCATCAATTTTATAAATCACCGTGTCAAGATGTTGGTATGATTGGTGTTTAATTACAATTGATATAGGAAGAACATTAACAGGTATGCTGAATTGACCATATTGATCCGAACTCGTTATTGAATTATTTTGTTTTGCGAGAATGGTTGCATTGGGAATCACATTTCCCATTTCATCGCTAATAACTCCCTTAAGAATGTCCTGCGCACTTACCCCCAATGGCAAGCAAAAGAACAATACGAAATACCATTTCATAATCGTTCTCCTTCCTCTTTAGATGAAATGGGAAAGCGGGCATCCAACAGGTTCATTCCAGTTATCGTACGTATTGCTCCGTCCTCGTTAATCCACACATACATAGGGTATGCAAATGAATCAAACAGATCATACAGGTAGCTATCATAAATAATAGATTCAAAGTCGTCCATTCCAAAATCCCTGTATCTTTCCATTCTATAGAATTTTTTGAACGCTTCGATATTGTCCCAGTTTGGAAGGTTATTGACCATTATTACGTTTAGACGATCTTTGTATTTTTTTTTCGCTTTTGCGATTTCCTTCTGATCAAGTAAGCAGCTCCTGCAGCCTAAGTACCAAAAATCCAACACTAATATTTTTCCCTTATATTTTTCCAGTGTTGCTGAGACAGTATCTCCATTACGAAAGAAGAGATGTTTGCGAGTCCAAAAGTCCTTAGGCACATCATTGCCTACACGCAACACCACTTTTTTAGGCTTAGGCCCATCGGCCCCGCTGTCCTTGCGGGGCGTTTGAGCCGATAAACTAAACATAGAAACTAAGCATAGGATAGATAGTAGGGCACTATACAGTTTGATTGTCTTCGGATTGGGCAAGACCTCTCCTGCCCCAAAAATATTTCTCATTTTTTAGGTGTTTAAAGAGTGACCAAAACACATCGCTTCCCCTTCCGAGTTAAATCAGTTTTTCCAGGTTCCTAAGCCTTGCTTAGGTCACTCCAGTAAATAATAGAACTATTAATAGGTTCTCAGATGCGGTGCAAGACAGTTACATGTGAATAGATATAGACGATACCGCATAAGTTAGAAAATGAAAAACCGACCTTTCTTATAGAAAATCTATATTTATTTTTTAGAATCTTTGCTTATGATTTGCAAAATCCGTACTTTTAAGCTGCTAAAAATAAAAGAAACAGGGATAGCGCAATTGTCGGGCATTGATCTTGAAAAAAACAGGTCGGTAAAACCAACAATGTTAATGCAATAAGCAGGCCTTACAGGCTTTTTTACGCGCATTCCGGCACCATATGGTATCGGTCATTGTTGATTTTAAGCTCTTTGATACTACCCCGGAGGGCAATATTTATTCTTGATCAACAGGATTACTGCATGCTGCCGACTAGGATACTTGATCTGTCGTTGCGATGATGAACGTGTTCTTGACTCTAGCTGTTTCATAATTTAATAGCTGGGTTATTAAAAAGAGTCTCGTGGGAAAGAAAAGGAAGCTCCTCTAAAATATAGAAGAGGTAAGCTCCACTACTATCCACTGAGCACGGGCACGGCAAAGAGCCTAAACACAGCTTCAAATAGGGAGCTTACCCCTACTTGTTGTAAAGATACAAAAAGTGTGGGGGTGCGCAAACCCTACGTCCCGTGTCATTTGAAATTTGCCGTTTCGTGCTCGAGACTTAATCAGACTAACTGATTGCATAACAAATATACAAAGGTTTAAATTAAAAAACAAGAAAATCCTCGTTTTTAAAAATTAATATGATAAAACTTGATTACAAACTTTACAACACTATTTCATTTCGTTCTTTTTTAAAAGGCTACATAAATGAAAAATATAAAAATCTCCCAGTACTCTCTCAGAAAATGGAGGCCATAGACTGGCTTTTGGAAAAGGAAACTGCAAAATTAACTGCGAAAACTTTTTTTAACGTTATAAGATCCTTAGAGTTAGATTTAAAAACAATTTGCGATCTATTCTTTAAGACGATTCCATCAATCAAACTAAAATCTATTAAATCTTCAAAAAACAAACTAGAAGACTTATTGGGATCCTATTTTAATTCTAAACTAGAACTGGTGACAGCTTCTGGAATTAAGGAAACGACTTTAAACGAATTATTTGATAATAAGTTTGACCGATTATATGCATACGAAGCTTGCGCAATTGCTATATCATTTGGAATTGAACCAGCAGTTCTCTTCGACTATTTCTACGGTGATGGTCCACGTCCAATCATTGGAATCATACCTTCCAAGTAAACTAAGTGATGAATAAACATTAACCAAAAACAAATTTCAAAAACTTTGATATTAAATTTCTTATTACTATATTAGTAATGCCGGTTAAAGTAAAACCAACTCTAACTAAGCCTCCTGAGTTACATCTGGAGGCTTTATTTTAAATCATCCTTGAATTTCAATAAAATACTTTTCATAAAATTAGGTTAATAAAAAAGGTAACTCCCCTATCATCGGGCGATGCAAGGGGAGTTTTTTTATATTAAAGGGCCTATTGATTTAAAACCTAATTGTAATGGGAATAGACTTAAAGGTACTCATGTTAAAAGTTGTATTTTTATATAAAATAACAAGATTGTACTGAGCAGATTGCCATTGTCTGTCGCCGGCAATTTGACTACCCAAGCCATCTTTCTCCGCACCGATAATAATATCGTCACCACTGAGTGCTCCATCGACCAACTTATACGTATTGACTTTAGATGCTGGCCCCAAATCCTTATGCTCCACCTTAGATATAATGATTGCCTTTGTCAAGTCAAGTTTATCTATGGTTTCAGGAAAATAATTCAGCGTTCGTTTGATCAATGCTGTATATAAGATACCATCACCTTGTATCTGCTTAATCTGTGCCCGGGCTGTAAACTTATCCCCTTTTTTGAAAAGTAAGGGGTTTTCGACATAGGTATTCATATAATAGATCATCTCGTCATTTCGGGAGAAAATATCACGGTCTACGATAGGATCGACAGGCATATTAGCCGCATCGAAGATCTGAAAATCATCCTTTAGTTCCAGCTTCGATCCGTTTTCGTCATTTACAATGAAGAAAAAATCAAATTTACCCTCGGGTGCTTCCAATGGAATGGTAAAATGCTTATGTACATTGGCATTTTTTAGTCCTTTAAACTCATTCCATGCAATTTCCATCTTCCATGATGAGGTATAGGTCTCCCCAGCCTTTGGTAAAATCTTGATTTGAACAGATTCGATTTTGTCTCCAGCAAGGAGATCCGCATTAAAATGGAAATCTCGTCCTCTGATCGCCTGCTTATTATTTGCATAACCGATTTCTACATTTTCAGTCTTTGGCTGAGTAACCTCGGGCACTTCCCCATCCTTTTTGCAGGATATAAATAGCCCTGCTGTGAACATAAATGCCAAGATAATTTTTATTGGTCTGATCATATGGTATTGTTTTTTTAAATGCAATATGGTTGCAAATATAATAAATATATAATCAAAAGCAATACAGTTGCATTAATAGAGGCTAATCCGATACCTTAACTTTGATTTGCAGTATCCAAACATTATCACAAAAAAGCGGACGAAATTACTACTATCCGATATTTCTTATCACAAGAAAACACTTTTCTATCCATAATAGATAACTCCTCTTCACATCGACCGATGATAAGGGGGTGTTGACCGCCCCCGCTGAACCTTAATTAGCGAATATTTGTTGATGCTTTGCGTTAAACAGGCGAATAATTTGCATTAACGGCTAGGAATTCTTCACCATTTGGCGAGACATTGTACATTTTTATCTGAAGGCTATTATCAGTAGGTAATGGAATGTCAATTCGCCAACCCCAATCGGGATTATCATGTACTTCATAAGTGCCCCTTAAAGAAATATCTCCCACCTCATTCATTGTACCATAACAGTTCATGATCTTTCGACCCATGCCCCATGAGTCAATCCATGATGCTGTAACTTCGGATTGTTCATTGTTGTTACCCACTAATAGCATCCCTTCTTGCGCCACTCCTTCATGATGCCAATCATAAGTAAGCTTCAAAAATTTGCTATTAGCAACGGCTTTTATAGCTAAGTTTGATATCGAATCAAAGTTAGGATCAGGCAACCAGCTTAGGATCAACCGATGGTTGCCTTTCCAAAGTCCAATGTATTTATTATTTACATCTATTAGCTTCATAATTATTTCCGTTATCTCCAAATTAGCTCCGGAGTATCGCTATTTTTGCTGCCGCATCACATTCCAAAAATTATAATCCAACATGGGTGCTTTTAAAACGCCTACATTGTGCCCAATAGTAACTATTTGCCCGCGATGGTAGGTTGTGTGGATTAATAAATGCTGGAGGTACTCATACTTGGGGAAGTTTGACGAAAACCATTGGGATTCTATTAAATAGGGTTCGCTCATCGCTTCAGTATTTTCCTTTACATACGCCGCCAAAAGCTTTGCCTCATTGACCAAGTTGGCCATTTCTTTTTCGATATCCACCGTTTTGGCGATGTATTCAAAACTTGGTATTGGCGTTTCACGGATCATCGAGGACCAGTACAATTGAGTATCACTAATATGTTTCAGTGTTTTTGCAATGCTACTAAAACTGGATGGACATTCCTTCTGCAACAATTCATGGGAGTAGTTTTTCAGCCAACCGACCAATTGCTCCACAACCCAAACGTTGTATTCAACGCTGTTTGTCATTGATGTATTTAAACTCATGGCATTCTTATTTTTTTAAATCAATAAAACTTACAAATTAGGATGAATTCTACTTTCTTCAAGAAGAAGGGCATTTCTTCAGAAGCTTGGTTATTTCTTCTATTAAATATAGTAAATATTTTGACTTAAAGTTCTACTATTTAGATATTTCCATAGACTGGAAATAAGCAATTGGGAAAGCCACAGCTCTGGCAATTTAATATGCCGCCAGCCAAATTGACAAGCCTCTCTGAAATTATTCCGAACACCGAAAAGTATTCCACAGTCCACCAACTTTGACCATACCCGTGCAGATCTCTCCTGCGGCGAAAACTCATGGAAAATAATGGTATGGTCTGTAAAGCGATACCTTCTCAAATGTATTGCTGCATGCAGCTAAAAATCTTGGAAGACAAACAGCTGTAATCATATCTATAACACAAGTAAAATTTTAGAAAAGTTATAAACATAATTATAACTCTATCTATATTTAACTTTATTTACTTTTACATCAAAATATTGATCTATACTGTACAGGGAGCAATGCAGAACTGCTCTCTGGCGATATTGCGGGAAAATTGAGTGGTCCTTTTATAGAAATAAGTGTCTACAGCCTTACCTATAACGAATTCTTGCAGTTCCAAAATTTGGAAGATTCACAAGGCACGTTGTTAAAATATTTAAAATACGGTGGATTACCTTACTTAAAACATCTGCCTTTAGAGGATGAGATTGTCTTTGAATATTTAAAAAACATCTATTCAACTATTGTATTTCGAGATATTATTAATAGGTATTCCATTAGAAATACCATCTTCTTAGAGCAGCTTGTATTTTTTCTAGCCTCTAACACCGGAAGCCTATTTTCCGCAAAAAAGATTAGCGATTTTTTGAAATCGCAACAGATCAATATGGCTCCAAATCAAGTTCAAGTTTACATCAAGCATTTAATAAATGTCTTTTTAATTCATCAAGTAAAGCGATATGACATTGAAGGAAAACGCCTCTTTGAAATCGGTGAGAAGTATTACTTTGAGAATCTAGGTATTCGTAACGCACTTTGGGGATATCGGCTACAAGACATGGGAAAACTAATGGAAAATATTGTTCACAATCATTTACTGGCTGAAGGTTACACCGTCCAAATTGGTATTTTATCTTCCTATGAAATTGATTTTATCGCGGAAAAAAATGGTGAAAAATTATACCTTCAAGTAGCCCTATCACTTTTGGAGGAAAAAACTATAGAACGGGAATTTGGCAACCTACAAAAAATCAACGATAATTACCCAAAGATGGTCATTACCATGGATTCGTTTACAGGAAACACCATTGACGGAATTTTAGCCGTAGACCTACGAAGTTTTCTAACTAACCGATGGAGAAAATACTGAAGGAAAAATGTTAAAATCGGTACGGTTTTCCATAGCTCTCGAAGTGAATCAATAATTCATTCGGTAAATAAAAAATATATCCAATAATCAGAATCCTTTTGTATCTTTAATAAGCAACTCAATTATTCATCTAATACAAAGAAACATGTTCAAAAGATTATCTTTATTTAGTATTCTGATCTTGGGTATAACCACAAATTCTTTAGCACAGCAAGATTGCCAAGAAATAAAGGCTACATTGGAGAAAACCAAAGCTGAAAATGAATACCTAAAAAACTCATTAAAAATTGGCAAAGCAATCAATGACGTTACGACGGATAATATTCTTTTTAAATTAACAAAAGTCGAAGGGGATTCAAAGGCTCAGACTGTTACATGTACTATTGTTCTGACTACCTCGGCAGCCAACTGGTATATCAATTCAGACGTTAGGTCAATTATAGATATTGATGGCAATGAATATCGTTTAAAATCATTCACCAATGGTGCTTCAGATTACCTAACAGCCATTCAACTGAATACGGATGTACCTATAAAATGCACCTATACGTTCGAAGGGATACTTCCGGCCGTGAAAATGATCAAATTATTTAAATTCGGTTATTCGCATTCGGCGGGAGAACCCTATTTTGTAGACTTTAAAGATATTTCAATTGACTGGAAATAACCGATCACGAAAGTCATATACTGAGGTTTAGGCTTTCCATTTATCAATGCAAAATGATGTTTTAGACATCGTGTCGAATAATAAAACAGAGCTATTCAGAACAACGAAAGTTGTCCCATAATCCATTTAGCTTTGTCCACACAAGAGCAGTTCGCTGCTGGGGTGAAAACTGATGAAAAATAATTGTGTGGCCACTACCGGGACACTTTCTCACATGTATTGTTGACTGTAATGTGATAGGCTGCTTGCCCATATAGTCCACCATTTGAATTGTACCGATAAAGGTCAATTCATCTTCTCCCTGAGGCTGGGCTAATTTCTTGAATTTTGCCTTGGTTTTCTTGATCAGCTCCTTTGGCAGGGCGCGCTTTTCTATGTTACGATGCACAAGTCCATCGAAATACATAGACAGATTATTTTCAATTGTTTTTGAATCGAGTACCTGCTGGCCTTCTACATACCACAAGAAAGCATAAGACCAGTACTCATCACTCTGAGGCTTGCTCCATCCGGTCGTAAAGCGAACATCTTCTACACCTTTATAGGGAATTTTAGCTGCAAAGTCTACGGGTATCGTAAACCGCTCTATTCCCCATCCATCAAGGCTAAGATCATAAGGAGCTCGCCAAGCTACTGGATCGAATTTTTCTTGTGCTTGTAGGCCTAAATTGATGGCCAAAGCAAAAATTAATAAAAAGAAACGCCTTATCATAATTGACTCATTTATTGCCGGTTATGCTAAGGTAACAATAAATATTTATCCGAGCGTGGATAATTTTACAAAACCAAAAAATAAAAGCATTATATACTCTTTCTCCAAAAATTCAGCAAGCCATTACATGCTGTGTACTCCATATTGAAGCTTAATGGAATCTCGTCCCATCCACTCCAATAGGTAACCACCCTCGTTCCGATAGGCATTTTTTGGAGCTGGTCTCGGAGGTACTTTGTGTAAGTATAATAGAGGTCCCTATTGGGAAGTATTGAATTATCGATTGGGCAGGATTGATCCAGGTTCTCATAAAAAGAATTATAGAAATAGAATGCATCGTAGTCTTCGAAAGAGACCTGATCAATATTAGCATGAATGAATTCCACGTTTTGTATATCATGCTTTTTGGCCAGATTGTTGGAAATGCGGACGAGCGATTCCCGTTGTTCGACACCATAGAATCTACCATTTGTGCAGGCTGCCCCCACTAAACAAAATTTGCCGGCACCAGCACCGATATCCAACACTTTGTCATTTGAGCTTTCAACTAAATATTGTGAAGCCATCTTAGCCACATCCACAGGAGTCCAATGACGTGCTGCAAGCTCTCTAATTTTTGGAGAATAAAGACCGTTGAATGTACCGTCATCTACATCCACGTCGGATCGCAATAATTTAAAAACCATTTGTTTCGTTTGTAAGGATTAAATAGCCCCAGCTGAAGAGCAAGGGAACAATCATAGTTGCCTAAGAAAGTGTATTTTGCCCGATTTAGGGTCTATTTCTACGAGTATCTTTCGATGGTTTTCATATTCGTAGATATACCAATTGGGATGTTCAGGATCTCCAGCTGAATATGTACTTAATACTTGGTCGTGGTTTGATGTTGATATTTCTAGTGGATTATTATCCATTCTGGGCATTCATATTAGTGTCCTCTAATTTACGATTTTCTGTTTTATTGTGCAATAGTACCTAGCGTTCATCTAAAACTAAAGACTTTAAACTTAACACAAATGCTTGGTCTATTTTTTATTTATCCAATGTTTCATAAACAGAGTTCTGGGAGCGATACTCAGGTACAATATCTTTAATCAGCTGTACCAAGCGCATTTTATCTTGGTTTGGATCAGCTGCTTTCGCAAGTGTACATAATTGTTCCACGCGTGCTTTCTGCAATGTTAAGTCCGGAGTATTAACCTTAGCGATCATAATCTTTTCATGATAGGTCTTCTCCGTATTCTCGCCATTGGCCAAAAGCTCTTCAAAGATTTTTTCCCCAGGGCGCAGACCAACAACTTTAATATCAATATCTTCGGGATAATTATATCCTTTGAGTCGGATCATCTGCTTAGCCAATTCCATAATCTTAACAGGTTCTCCCATATCAAAAACAAATATTTCACCGCCTTTGCCCATAACAGCCGCTTCCTGCACCAACTGACAAGCCTCAGGTATGGTCATAAAATAGCGCGTTATATTTTCATCTGTAATGGTGAGCGGTCCCCCTTTGAGCATCTGTTTTTCAAACAACGGGATTACTGAACCATTAGACCCTAATACATTACCAAAACGGGTTACAATAAAATTCGTCTTCGAGTTGATATTGACCGTCGATATCGCAATTTCGGCAACACGCTTAGTCGCACCCATGACGTTTGTAGGGTTTACTGCTTTATCGGTAGAGACCATCACGAATTTGGATACATGGTATTTATCGGCCAACGTTGCTACATTGTAAGATCCCCAGACATTCGTTAAAATTGATTCGTAAGGATTTGCCTCCATTAAGGGCACGTGCTTATAAGCCGCTGCATGGAAAACATAGGTAGGTCTATAAAATTGGAACAAGGTATCCATAAAAGATTCATCCCGAACATTCCCCACTATAAAGGTACAACGGGGAAAATGAATGCTGTTACTCAGTTCCTGTTGAATATCATATAAAGCGGATTCAGCCTGATCCACCACGATAAGTTGTTTTAGGTCAGTATGGGCTAGCTGCCGCACCAGTTCACCACCTATCGAACCGGCACCTCCGGTTACTAGTACGATTTGCCCTTTCATCTCCGATGCAATCGCAGGATTATCCAAGTCGATCGCCTTACGTCCCAATAAATCTTCAATGCGTAAGCTCCGGATCTGTCTGGTTGCAACTTCTCCCGCCAAGAGCCTGGCCGTATCCGGAATAATCTTAACAATTAATGGAATCGGTTCGGCGAGTTTAAACACTTTATTTAGGCGCTCTGGTTTACGGTCATCCACCGCAATAATAATTTCGGAGGCATTTCCGTACCGTTGTACAAAGGTTTTATTTAACGCATTAATGTCATGAATTTTAAAGCCCTGGATTCGGTTACCGATCCGATGCGGATTATCATCCATAATAGCAACAATACGGTATTTATTACGCGACGTGGTATGGATAAAGTGAAACGTGGTATTCCCCATATTCCCAGCACCAAAAAGGATAACAGGAATACGGTTATCTTTATTGCCCCACATCAGTTCGTGGTACAAGGCACGATAAAGCACACGGCTGAAGGTCATGCCGAAGCCAGCTATTAATGCATGAAAAAGAAGCTGTGTATCCGAAAAAGGGAGTATATCATCATAGGTGGGTGACCACCATTCTATTACTTTACAGATGAAAACAGCGGAAAAATATGCCAGGACAATAGCTAGGACAATACGTTGTAATTCACGGATCCCAGTCTTATGAACGACTCCTTTAAATGTGCCGAAAATACAAAACCAGATTAAATAAACTAAGGAGACAAGTAGTGCCTGCCTGGCCATGTCACCAAATTCTACCCCACCCCTATGTTTGAATATAAGAATATAACTGATAAAAAAAGCTGTAGCGACAATAATCATGTCCAACAGCAAAATTATCCAACGAGGCTTGTTAATGGACAAGCCCTCTTTCCATAAATTACTCATTTAAACTATATATAGAATATTATATACTTTAATCGCATTTTGCGATTAAAAAGTATCCCTTTCACTAATTAAATATTTTAAAAATATCCTTTGTGCTATATCAGTACATTTATCGTACCTAAAATAGTCCTGGTAGTTACATATTTTCAAAAAATTATGCGTCCGCGAAATTACTAAATTAAAAGATTAATAAATGACAAATAAACCTGCTTAATACGGATGTCAACTTTGTACTTTTATATAATAAATTACTATTATTCACTTCAATCTGGAACTTCAATTCCCTAGGAGTACCGCTCAAAATCACTATCTTTGGACAAATTGTTTTTGCGAAGATCTAAATGGACAATCAACTAAGGGATATATTTTTTCAATTACTGCGGATCGGTTTATGGGGGGAGGGAGCTTTATATTTAAAACAACCATTGACGATAGAAGATTGGAGTAAAATCCATCGTTATGCCATCAACCATACAATAGAAGGTTTAATTTATGATAGTTTTGCATTACTAGAGGAAAGCCAGCTTCCACCACAGTCATTGCGATTAAAATGGGCTGTGCGTGTAGATCATATCGAAAGGCATAATGCAAAAATGGATCGTGTCATCGCAGAACTATTTACCGCTTTTAGTGCATATAACATTCGTCCTATATTACAAAAAGGACAGGGGGTCGCGTCCTATTACCGAGTGCCCAATCATCGGATTAGCGGGGATATTGATTTCTGCTTCGAAGATGACGGTTATGCAAAAGCAAGAAACTATTTAAAAGAAAATCAGCTAAAATTTCAGGATACAGCTGGCTTTAGTTTAGACTATAATTACAAAGGTATTCACATCGAGCACCATAAAAGAACGTTTGATTTTCGTAGTCCACTAAAAAGAAGGTACCTCAATAGACTTTTGGGAGAATATAAGTCAAAGCAGCAAATCCTATCCATAAATGATGTACCAGTGCGATTATTAGCTCCAGAGCTACAATTGCTCCAGGTTAACATTCATATCTTAAAGCATCTAATTACCTATGGAATAGGCTTACGTCAATTCTGTGATTCCGCCAGGCTTTATTTTGTCGTATCCGACCAGATAAACAAAGTAGCGCTGCAAGAAATTTATAAGAAAACTGGCATTCTAAAATGGATCCATCTTTTACATAAAGTTTTAGTTGAAAACCTAGGCCTTCCCAAAAGTAAACTACCCTTTCCTTATCCCGAAAATCTTGAAACCGACTGGATGCTCGACGAAGTTTGGTATTCCGGAAATTTTGGGTTTAATGATGAACGTTTTGCGAGCAGCAAGTCGCCCAGAGTCTTTGCTCGTCCAGATTCACCCAAACGTCTATGGCAAAATTTCAAACGGTATGTCAAGTATGCTCCAGAAGAAGCCATTGCTTTTCCACTCATACATACATATTCAAAATTTTTAGGTAAAGATAGCGATTAGCTTTCGGAGGGTTTGTTTCACGGTGCAAAAAAGCGTACTCCTCTTTCTGTAGGAAAATACGCTTTTAAAATGATAACGATATTAAAAATCTAAGTAGATACTCTCGTCTACTACTTTCTTTACCCGCCACAAGCGTTGTGGATAATGTCCCGCATCGATCAACCGCTTAATGCTCTCTTGTACCTGTTCTTTGTCTTCCCTATAAGTTACCCCAAACCACTTCGCACCTGTAGGTAATACAGAAAAATTAGCTAAACCTTGCTTTACCATATAATCCGGCAAATCGGGAATAAAGAATTCGGCTTTTGGATTTCCATAGTTCTGCTCAACAAAAATGGGAAATAATGTACGTGCCACCTCAAATATCTTCGGTGTAAATCCCCAAAAGTTCATTGAAACTCGCGTCTTAGAAGGCAATACAGTTTCTTGCTCTTGCTGTACATACAAGATATGTTCATTCTTACGATAAATATTTGTTCGTTCGGTCACACTCTGTAAATGGTCTGTTTCATTCACTTCACATACACCACGGGACACATAACCAAAGTCAGACAAGGTATTTCCCACTTCAAACCCAACCAAAGCCATTTCTTGATCACTGGCTCTTTCATTGAGGAAATCTGCCATCTTTTGAAATGCATCATAACCATAAAAATCATCGGCATTGATGACACAAAATGGACGATCCACTGCTTCCTCGGCACTCATTACCGCGTGTCCTGTACCCCAAGGTTTCTGACGCTCAACTATACGTTCCACACCAAACTTACTTAAATCAAAGTTTTGGTACACATAATCCACTTCGACTGTATCGGGCAACTTATCACCAACATTATTCTTCATCACTTCCGTGAACTCTTCGCGAATGACAAAAACCACCTTGCCGAAACCAGCACGTATTGCATCATAAATAGAATAGTCGATGATTTTTTCCCCAAATGGGCCAAAACTTTCGACCTGTTTTGCGGAACCGTAACGGCTTGCCATCCCGGCAGCCAAGATGACCAAAATTGGCTTTTGATCCGTTTGTATATCCCTCATTTTTTCTGTTAGTTTAAATTGATTTTTTGATAAAAAAGAGTTACCTCAGTTGTACTGATCAACTTATTGACAATGTTTATACCAATTCCATTTTCCCGGTATTAATAAATCATGAAATTTAAACGAAGAAAGCGAGTTAGCCTATCGGATAGACCTAACTCGCTTTCAATACCTAATTCTTTGCTTTAGAGCTTTTCTTCAGTCTCTTTAGTATTTCCCGAACTCTCAGTTTTTCCCTCTTCATGCTGTTCTAGCTTCGATTGCCTTTCTTTCGATTCGTTCTGGTTGGATTGACTTCCTTCCAGTTCCTCGGCTTTAACACCCTTTGGATTGCTCCATAATTTCTTTTTATAAGCGTCCAACTTCTCCTCTACTTTCCTACCATCTAATAATTGTCCACCATTCTCAGATTCTTTTAAATTCTGCAACATCCCCGGTGATGATTCGCGCACAATTGTACTAGCAAATTTATTCTGTACAAAGAAATCATCCATGGTCATATCATAGAGCCCTTTATCCGGATCGGAAATATCCACCTGTACAAGGCTGTAACGCAATTGAGGGAAATACAGCCAAAAAGCAGGGGTTGCCCCTACAGATTCAGCTAATTCCGCAGATGTGGTAATATTCATTAATGGGGCAACACCAATAATCCGCGTCTCTAGTCTGCTCCGTTGTTTATCAAAAAAGATATCTTCCTTCACTCGAAATTTAGTCACCCGACTTGGATCAAATTCGTTGAGTGCCATCTTAGAATCGATCTGGTTTCCTTCACCATCGAAGATCGGAACCAATACACTATCCGCAAATCGGGCCATTCCCTCTTGTGCACTTAAACGACCTTTGAAAGAATCATCATCGGGACTGTAAAGGGAAAGCTTCCCTTTTTCAATCGCTTTCATTACCACTTCGATCAGGGAGTTTCCGGGGATAGCTAAGATGTAGTTCTTTTCATCCTTTAGATCAATATCACGCCATACACGTTTGTAGAAACGGATATTTTTTTTGTTCACCTCAGGATAAGCAAAAGGCACAGCATCTTCCATACTGTTTGCCTGATAAAATCCATCTGTTGTGGGAATGGTATCAGGATTCACCTCCCCCGAAACCACTGGCACCGCTGACATGATATTATTTAAGGTATCCTGTTTCCTAGGAACTGTATCTATTGTTGTTTCTTGCTGAGCGAACAATGATCCAGTTATCAATGCCATGGTAACTGTTATTATTGTTTTCATCTTTTCCATTATCAATTTTATAATTTACAGTCTGAATTAATACTTACGTGTTTTACTTTGTACTGTAGGCATCTCGAATGCAGACATCACACAACGGAAACCAATATAAGAATGCGGTTCGTAATCCACCGAGTAATTCCGTGTCTCGCTATTCAACTGCTCGCCGTTGTCTTTCCATGAACCGCCACGTACAACTTTCCGTTTAAGTGCATCACCATCTTTTGCATCTGCATCATATAGCAATGCCGGATTAAGATCATTGACAAATACCACCGCAGATGGGCTGTATGCATCCAGCGTCCACTCCGAAACATTTCCAGCCATATTGTACACACCAAAAGCATTAGGCATGTACGATTTAACAGGTAAGGTGAATGTCGCGCCATCGCGGGAGTACGTACCATCCCCCTGTTTAAAGTTGACGGCCAATTTCTTTTTACCTTCCGTACCATCAATTGTCATTCGGGAACCGGCAATTGTATCCTGTGGATCCAGTTTACCAGAAGCCGCATATTGCCATTGTGCCTCAGTAGGTAAGCTTAAGCTTAGCTGATAACCGTTCAGGTAAGAGTTTTTCAAGACTGTTGAAGCCATTTCGCTTGCACGCCAGTCTGTGAATGCCCGCGCCTGCCGCCATGTCACACCTACAACAGGATAATAGTCAAAAGAAGGATGCGTAAAATAATTTGCATCTAAGGAGGCTAATTGCGCATTTGGAAAATCTTTTGTCCAGATATCTTCCACCGGCATTACCACAACAGAATCCGTCACATAGGCTTTTTTCATATTGCCTTTAGACTGTAAGTAGGAGAAGCGATATTTAATTACCTCCGGATTGAGTGCACGGCGGTTACCACGCATTTCCAACATTGGGGCTATGCGTTCTTGGATACTGGGATCGTTACTTTTCCATAAAGGAGATACTTTTTTAACCTTTGCCCAGTTAATTCTTCGCTGCCCCACCTGTTCACCTGCGATCTCCAAAAAGTACTGATCATCTTGCAGGTAATCCGTTACAGCAACTGAATCTGCTACCCAGTTAACAAACTCACGATATTGTTTGTTTGTTACTTCAGCTTCATCAATAAAAAATGCACTTACACTTACATTTTTACCGACATTGCCGCTATCAAGTGAGCCTTTAAAAAGTATAGTCCCTGAAGGAACATAAACCATACCCGGAGGCGCTGGGAGCTTACCCCCTCGAAAAGCATTTACTTTAGGTGCTTTGTAGATTGCTGAGTTCGATTTACAGGCAGAGAAACCGATTAAAAGTGCCAAAGCACCAAAACCCAACAGCCGATTTTTATAGATCTGTTTTATTATCGTTATCATTATTCGTTAATTAAATTAGGTTGTTCGATTTACTTATTTCCGATTGAAAAGCGCATATTTAAGCCCTAGGGATACGAAACCATATTGATCATTACTTTTGTTCTTTATGCCATCAAGATTATCATTGGTTGTTATCGTATGCTGGTAGTTGACGTTGATTGCCCATTGTGGACCATATAGCGTACGCCCGAATGGAATATCAACACCTACATTGACGGGAACGACAAAATGGATTTCACCTAAATCATCCGCTAGTCCACCACCTTGATTGGTAATTGCATCAACATACATGGGATCAATATTACGTTTAATGCGATTTTTCACTAAGCCTGCGCCGGCACCGACATAGACATTGGAAAGAATACGTGAAAGTGTGTTGGCCTGTAAAGTGTAATAACTGTAGTTGTCGGCATGTCCCATAAACTGGCCTAAACGAACTTTACCATTTAGATTTCCTGCGAAATATCGATTTTCAAAATCACTATTATAGCCATTACCACTCAATGTTCCTTTTTCACCGTGCAGACCAACTGATATAAAGGGATTAATTAAGTAATCTGCTTCGCCATAAAAAGCGAATTTAGCCTCTACATTAGCCAGGTCTGTTAAATTATATGCAACACCTGCACCTGCTCCCACACTAACGGGCCGTGAAAACTGTGCTGATACGGATCCTATCATAAAACCAAAAATCCCTACTGCCGTACATAATAGTTTTTTTCTCATAGTGAGTTGATTAGTATTAAAAATATTACAATCTTAACGGATTGATTCAATAATTATTATAAAATAGAACCCCAAGTCGAGTATTCGACTTGGGGTTAAACAACAATAAGGCCAAAATTAGCAAATCAGGCACTTGCCCAATATTTTTTAGCTTGGCATATCAGCTATTATAAAAAAAACTCCGAAAATTGTAAATTCTAAATAGCACAAAAATTAGATATTAAGTCCTAATGTCAATAACAGCTGTTGACCTTGAGTCAATCGTCGAGAGGTGCTAATTTTATTTATTATCTTAAGCTGGGCTATTTCGAATACATATGCATTGAGCGCCCTATTAAATAAAAATAATTGATATCATACCCCAATTGCTCAAAAAATTATTTACTTTTAAAACGAAATGACTAGACTACATAACCTTGATTATTTAAGGGGCATTTGTGCTTTTTTTATAATGATTTACCATTATTCAAATATGGTAGCTCCTATTCCTGACTATAGTATACTGAGCAAATTTGGATATTATGGTGTGTCGATATTTTACATTCTTAGCGGCTTGACGCTTTTTCATGTATGTGAGCATCGATTCAATTTTACATTTTCTGAAATAAAGGTTTTCTTCAAAAAAAGAGTATTTAGAATTTTTCCTTTACTTATTCTCACCACTCTCTTATCCATCTATTTTGTTAAACCAGATTTAAAAACTATTATACTTAACCATTACTGGCCTCTTCGGGATTTTCGCTTGGGATAAAGCAATTGTTACTGGAGGTTGGTCTATTGGAAATGAATTAGTATTTTATTGCTTTTTTCCAATTATCCTTTTGTTTTCAAAAAGGAATACAAAAATTTTTATAGTAATTACCCTTACATCATTAATAGTATAGTTATACTTCGCATTTTGCCTTATAGATACAAAAAATCATTGGCACAATTATACGAATCCATTTAATCAGATTTTTTATTTATTTCAGGGATTGCCATTGGAAGGATATTAAAATACAAAAGTGAATCCAATGTTGTATCGTTAATTTTTATTCTAGTTGGCCTTTTTATCTTTTATTTCCCTTTGGAAATAAAAGAAAGACAATTATTGGTTTCTTATAACTACAGGCTTATTTACACAGTAGCATCTATATTAATATGTACTGGTTTTTATAAATTAACATATACTCTTCCAGATATTCTAAATAAACCTTTAACTATTTTAGGAGAGGCCAGTTATTCTGTATATCTTCTTCATATGTTTGTTTTCTACAGTTTTAAAATTTTAAACGCAAAATTTTTTAATTTCCCGATCAGCTATATAGTAATTCCATCTATAATTGCAACAATTATTTCGAGCTATATATGCTATATGTATTTTGAAAAGACATTCGTAAAAATGGGCTCTAAAAAATAGTATGGGATTTCCTACTTTTAATAGTTAGGTTCCTATTGACAAATTTAAAATCAAACACCAACCTTTCAGCCAAAATCGAGAACATTTTTATTATTGGACGGTTTTTTCTTTTTATTAAGTAAACTTCTCATCCAAAATATTTTTCTAAAAACAAACAGTTAAATAAATAAAATTATACCACTATCTTAGTAACTTAAATTAAAAAACAAAAATTATGAAATCATTGCTAATGTTTTTAATTCCGCTCTTTCTATTCGGGTGCGGAAAAGATGGTGCTATCGGGCCACAAGGCGAACAAGGTCCTGCCGGTCAAAAAGGTATCGACGGAGCCAATGGAAGTAAAATTTACAGTGGAAAATCAGCGCCTACTGCAGCCACTGGGGTAAACGGGGATTTCTTCATCAACTTGACCAATGGAGATTTATACGGACCGAAATCACAGACTGGATGGGGACAGCCATTTAATCTCAAAGGACCACAAGGTCCAGCTGGGCCATCAGGAGCAACTATCCTTTCAGGTCAAACTGCCCCAGCATTAACCGTTGGAAATATCGGCGACTTTTATATTAACATCAAAGAAATGGTCATTTATGGTCCTAAAACAGCTACAAGCTGGGGTAGCCCCGTAAGCTTAAAATCTGACGCCGAAAACGGAGTTTCTGTTTATCTTATAAAACCAGATTGGAATAAAAATTTAGTTGTTATTGAAGGAACAAATGAAAAAACATTCACTACATTTTCTGACGAGTATACAATCCCAGCCACTGCAAACGATTATCTAGTCTTTTACGTGGCAGGAGCAGGTTGGTCGTCTCTGAAACGTGATATAACGTTAAACAACTGGCAGCAATTAGAAAGATCTGGAGGCAAAAATTTCTATATCATACCTTATATAATATTAGACCATTCCGGAGCGCTTTCAAATACAAGATTTGAATCTATAATTACTTCTACTACCTTTATTAATCCGACATACAAATTTACGATGGAAGGAACTGTTCTACCTGATATAGTAGGCGGCAATCAAATTATTCATCAGTGGGCAGTATGGATACTGATTAAATCATATAACTATAAAGAATTAAAAGCAAAAGCGCCGGAAGGGGTTGTTGACACTGATAGATATTTCAGAATACAAAAATTCTAAAATATTTCTAAAATATTATAGTGATCACAACAGGTGGTTAGCTTGTTGATTTAATTTTCGGCATAATGAGCTCAATGTAATAGTGGACCCGTTATTTTTGAGCTCATTATGGACATCATCAATTTACAAACTGTAATAACAGCTGAAAAATAGTGATTGCGTTTAACCTCATTAACAAAGTTCTGATCTATTAAAAGTATAGCAAAGTTTATCTACAATTGCAAACATTATTTCGAACTACATACGTTATATGTATTTTGAAAAGACCTTCGTGAAAATAGGTTTTAAAAAATAGTATGGGGTTTCGTACTTTTAAGATTTAGGTCCTTATTGACAAATTCAAAATCAAACAACAACCTCTCAGCCAAAATCGCAACCATTTTGATTATTTGGCAGGTTCTTCTTATCATCAAGTAAACTTCTCTTATCCAAAATATCTTTTTTAAAACCAAACGGTTAAATAAATCAAATTATACTACTATCTTAGTAATTTAAATTTAAAAAACAAGAATTATGAAATCATTGCTAATGTTTTTAATTCCGCTCTTTCTAATCGGGTGCGGAAAGGATGGTGCTATCGGACCACAAGGAGAACAAGGTCTTGCCGGTCAAAAAGGTATCGATGGAGCCAATGGAAGTAAAATTTACAGTGGAAAATCAGTGCCTACCGCAGCCATTGGGGTAAACGGGGACTTCTTTATCAATTTGGTCAACGGAGATTTATACGGACCGAAAACACAGACTGGATGGGGACAACCATTTAATCTCAAGGGGCCTCAGGGTCCAGCTGGGCCATCAGGAGCAACTGTCCTTTCAGGTCAAACCGCCCCAGCATTAACTGTTGGAAACATCGGCGACTTTTATATTAACCTCAAACAAATGGTCATTTATGGTCCTAAAACAGCTACAAGTTGGGGCAGTCCTGTAAGTCTAAAATCTGATGCCGATAACGGTGTTTCTGTTTATCTTATAAAACCTGATTGGAATAAAAATTTGGTTATTACTGAAGGAACAAATGTAAAAACGTTCACTACAGTTTCTGACGAGTATACTATCCCAGCCACTGCGTACGATTATCTAGTCTTTTATGTGGCAGGAGCAAACTATTCGGGTCTGAAACGTGATATAACATTAAATGATTGGAATCAACTAGAAAGGTCCGCAGGCAAAAATTACTACATCATACCTATCGTACAATTAGACATGTACGAGGAACTTCAAAATACAAGATTTGAATCTGTAATAACTTCTACTACCTTTATTAATCCGACATACAAATTTACAATGGAAGGAACTATTCTACCAGGATTAGGAAGCAAAACAGATATTCATCAGTATGCAGTATGGATTCTGATTAAATCATATAATTATAAAGAATTAAAAGCAAAAGTACCAGAAGGAGTTGTTGATACTGATAGATTTTTCAGAATACAAAAATTCTAAAATATTATAGTGATCACAACAGTGGTTAGCTTTCTTGATTTAAATTTCGGCCATAATGAGCTCATTATAATAGTGGGCTCATTGTTTTTTAGCTCAACATGGATATCATCAATTTACAAACTGTAATAATAGCTAAAAAGGTATAAATGCATCTAACCAAATAATTCTGTCCCACAAACAGTATACCTATAATACCACTCCATCGGTTGATTACCTTACATTCATTAATCTTTCCCGCCTATTACATGCTATTTTGAATACACGCAAATGTACTGTAAATAAAGCAGCTATACCTAAATCTTCTGTACTATGCGCAACGTACTATGGCATAATTATTGAACAAGAGCAGTTATAAACTGCAATAAATCGTTATGAAAATTGTACGATTTTCTATTTTCTTAATGACAATTTGTTATAGTTGTCGAGAAAACGATCAATGGGATATCGACAATCCCATCTCCTCAAGTGATGCTTTGTTTGAAACATTAGGCGTTCTGGATTCGACAACGATGTATCATAGCACCGCTGTTGCAATTTCGGCTGATGGGAATGTCATAGTAGGTCGAAGTAAAGGATCCCATCATATATATGAAGCTTATAGATGGGAAGACGGCAATATGAAATCTATACTAAATAGTGGGATACCTTGGGTATTTGGTGATATGGAAGTCGCAGATGTTTCGGCTGATGGATCTATAATAGTAGGGACCGGCTTAGTGCAAATGGTAATGTATAACTTTGAAGAAAGAGGGTATCGCTGGGAAAATAATCAAATTGAAATACTTGAGGGAGGTGCATACAACAACAATGTGACAGGAATATCCTCACTCGGAAATTTAATTGTTGGCTCAGCTGGCGATCGCCAAACATCATTCTTTCCTTGTTATTGGCAAAATAGTACATTTCATTCTCTTGATGTCGATAATCTACACTCGATGACAAACGAAGCTAACGGAGTAAATACTGTATCAGGCGATGGATCGATAATGACGGGCAGTCGATTAGTTAAAGATCAAAACGGGGTGATAGTATCCGAAACAGTCCGCTGGGAGAACAATATTCCGACGAGATTCTCCAACTATTTCGTTGGAAGTAATTTCACGTCTGGTTATCCTACCGCAATATCGAAAGATGCGACTTCTATCGTAGGTTCAGGAAGAACTTCAAGTGGTCAAGAGGCATTCCGTTTAAAAAATGGGCAAGTAGTTGGTCTCGGGGATCTATCGGGGGGCATTTTTAGCTCCACGCCGCATGATGTTTCATCCAATGGCTCTGTCATAGTAGGAAGCAGCTCAACGGCAGGATCAACAGAAGACAGTGCATTCATATGGACCGAAAATGCAGGTATAAAAAATTTGCAGGAGCTGTTGGAGGACGAATATAACATAAATTTTGGCGACTGGAAGTTGACGGATGCAACCGCAATTTCTGCGAACGGAAAAGTAATTGCAGGTAATGCAGTAAGTTTGAGTAATTCTGCACGTAAAGTTGCTTGGCGTGTTAGATTTAGCGATTAATAAGCAGTCAAATGTTAACCCCTAAATAGTATCATAATTAATATAAACGTACTTCAAATATAAATCGGGAAGAAAAAATACAGAACAATCGTACAAATCGACTTAGATAGTTTATTATAAAATAGAACCACAAGTCTTCAACGAGACACTTGTGGTTCTAAAGGTTCAAAAGTACATCAAGGTTATACTTTTATGCTATTTAAGATTTAAGCGATCTTTTACGGCTTGCCAAACTCTCGGTAAACCACTCTTTTTCTTCCCTTTATCGCCATAACCATAACCGTAACCATAGCCGTAACCATAGCCACGAGCAAAGTCTACATCGTTAATAACTGAAGCAAGATTTCTCAATTTACCTTCAACATATAACTCTCTCGGAACCTGTAGCAATCGTTTATCTAAGTAGTTAACACGAGACACGTATAATGTTAAATCAGCATTATGCGCTATTAATAAAGTATCGGTCACCAAACTTACTGGGGCAGTATCAACTAATATATAATCATAATGTTCCCTAGCATATTTGATTACATCATCGAAATGTCCATTCATCAATAATTCAGCTGGATTCGGAGCAATATAACCTGAATAAACAACATCAAAATCGTAATTACCAGGTTTTTTGATGATGATATTGTTTACGTCCATTTCCGGATTAATCAAAAACTGCGTGATACCCACATTCGTATGCTGCAAATGTGATAGCCCCAAATAATCCAAAACTTTGGGGCTGCGAATATCTGCTCCAATTAACAAAACTTTTTTACCAGACATTGATAAAATTTGAGCTAAATTAGTGGTAACAAACGACTTTCCCTCTCCAGAGATAGTTGAAGTTACAAATACTACCTTCGATGTTGTTTTTTGGTCAGCACCAAACATGAAGTTCATATTTGTCCGTAATATACGAAAAGCTTCCGCTAAGGAGGAGCGATCATTCAGGTGGACGATTGTATCTTCAGCAGTTGGTATCTCTCCTAATATTGGTGCTCCAATATTATCCTCAATATCTTTCCTAGAATGTATTTTACTGTCCAATAGGAATTTTAAATAAATAACTGTAAAAGGAATTAAAAACCCAGCTAGCAAAGCGCCAATATAAACTAACGATTTACGAGGAGCCACCGGAATACTATTCCCATACGCAGCATCAATTACTTTTAAATTATCAGGTGTCGCTGCTGCTTTAACTTCACTTTCTTCACGTTTCTGCAAAAGCAAGAGGTAAAGCGATTCAACAATTTGCTGCTGTCTTGATATCTTCTTGAATCCTTGTTCCTGATTGGGGATTGAACTTATTCTTCCTTGAATTTCATTGGATTTCCGTTCAATACTGTTCAATGCCAATTTAGTAACCCTTTGATAGTTTTGTAATGATTGCGCTATATTCTTTCTACTTTCGGCAATATTTTCATTCAAAGCAATAACAGTAGGATTTTGATCCGAAGCCGACTTCAGAAGATCATCTTTTTCTATAACAAGTTTATTATATGCCTCAATTGCAGCGCCAATAGAAGCATCTTGCAATCCGATATTGGATGGTAAAAGCTTTCCAACCTCTTGACTTTTAAGGTAGTCATTCATATGATCCACTAACTGCAATTGCGTCCGATATTCAAGAACTTTCTTATCATTCTCCGATGCTGTACTAAGGAATACTCCTGCCTCTGTGGCCATATCCACCATAGAGTTAGCTGATTTAAAGTTGGCGGCTTCCTCGTCGGCCCCCGAAAGATCTTTGGAAATCAACATTAAACGCTTATTGATAAAATCAGAAGTTGCACGGGTCATACGTAATTTATCGTTCGTTAGATCCGCATTATAGACATCAATTAATGTATTTAAGATTAGCTGCGATTTCTTCTCCAATGCTGATACCATTGAAAAATTCACGATAAAAGATTGTGCTTCTTTACTTGGTTCAATACTGATAGCGGCTAGATTCGCATCGATCGACCAATCTCTTGGAATAACTGAAATTTCGTAGTCTGTATCTGCTTCAAGTTCACTATTAGGATTTCGCTTGAAAACACCCCGATACTTTCCAATGCTAACTATATTGTCAAATCTAGCGTCAATTCTCTTTCCTGAAAATAAATCAACGATCACAAGGCCATCTTTCCCTTTTGAATTAACCTTAAATTTCATGGATATACTATCTTGTTCTCCTTGTGGCTGAAAAACAAACGGCATATCCGTCTCCAATACTTCTGATGATCTGATTTTTCCCTTTACTGAGTAGATAATATTGAGATTATACTGCTCTACTACCTTACGCATTAGCCTACGAGACGAAAGCACTTCAATTTGATCCGTTACAAAGGCAGCTCGCGACCCTCCAAATCCCATGCTACTTGAAAGTTCGGAAATACCAGCCAGCTCGCCAGCAGAGGCACTCCGTTCATCTTTTAAAAGGATTTTTGCACTCGTGTTATATGTTCTCTGCGCATAGCGGAGGTATAACATTGCCGCCCCTAAACAGAGAATAACGGCGATAACAAACCATTTCCAATAAAACGCATACTGCTCAAAGAGTTGCCTTAAATTGATTTCTTCTTCTTTCTTAATTTCTAAAGGTCGTTGTTCCATATGTAGTTTAACGGGTCAATACTGAAATTACTGTAATTATCAAGCTAGCAATTGAAATAATGATATTTGTATTTGCCCCTAGCTTTGAATTATTTATTTGAGCCTTGTTAGGCTCAACATAAATTACGTCATTTTGAGCTAGATAATAATAAGGTGAATTAAGTGTATTCTGTTTCGTAAGATCTAATCTATGTATTTCTTTCTTACCACCTACTTCCCTAATCAACATCACGTCGCTCCTTACTCCTCTTATAGTTAGATCTCCGGCCATACTAAGTGCCTCTAAAACCGTCACTCGTTCGTAGGGTAATACAAAGGAACCGGGATGGGCTACTTCACCAAGTACAGAAACCCTAAAGTTATTAAAATTCATATTTACTCCTGGGTCCTTGATATATTTACTCAATTCAGCTCGAATCTTCTCAATAGCTTCTAATCTTGTCAAACCAGCAACATGGATTTCCCCAAGCATAGGCAGCATGATATTGCCGTTATTATCTACTGTGTAGGTTGGTCGAAAAGCCATATCAACTTGTTGTGTCATATTTCCGTTCGATATGGAATTAACGGGATTGAAGGGCACCGTTACTTTTGGATCTGCGGCAGTGACCACTATCGTTAATATATCACTCGGTTGGATCTTAGGAACATATTGTTCATATAATGTTGAAATCTGAGAGGAATCAGGTTGCATGTACACCATATTCTTACGGGACCCACAAGAGGTAAACGCAAGAAAAAGTACACTACAGAGCGCAAAAATTGCACTATACTTTGAAATTAATCGCATGCTTTATGTATTATTATAAAATGGTTTTCATTATTTGACAAAACTACATCTATTTATTTGCATATTTATAATGCTTAATTTTATGTGTCTCTCCCTAACAAATTCTATGCCTACTTTTTTTTATAAATTAAGAAGTACAATCCGTTCGCTTTTATATATTATTTTAGAATATCAAATTGTCACGAAAATGTGTTTATCTTTGTTGACATCTATGAAAATTCATCTAACACTCTTTCAACTGATTTTTGTATTCTTTCCCTATCTTCGTCTGTTAAATTAGAACCTGAAGGTAGACACAATCCATTATTAAATAGTGTTTCTGCAACATTCGCACCATAATAAGGTGAGTCGGCAAATACAGGCTGTAGATGCATTGGCTTCCATAATGGACGAGATTCAATATTATCCTTCTGCAGAGCTAGCCTAAGATCCTCACGATTAAATTTTGCTTCTATCGAATCGACTTGAATAGATGCAAGCCAATGATTTGAATAAAAATCACTACTAGGTTCAGTAAAGACTGTTACTCCATTCACATTTGTAAACAGGCTTACGTAAAACTTTGTCATGGCGCGGCGAGCAGCTACTCTTTCCGTCAATACCTCCATTTGTCCGCGACCAATACCTGCAGAAATATTTGACATTCTATAATTATATCCAATATGCGAATGTTGATAATGTGGAGCGTTGTCACGTGCTTGAGTGGATAAAAATATAGCCCTTTCTTTATCCTCCAGCGAGTGACATACAAGTGCACCACCCCCAGATGTTGTAATTATCTTATTCCCATTGAAACTTAAAATCCCAAAATTACCCAATGTTCCACAGGCCCGACCTTTATATCTGGATCCCAAAGCTTCAGCTGCATCTTCGATAACAGGTATTTCAAATGTACGAGCAACGTCAAGAATTTCGTCCATTTTTGCTGGCATTCCATATAAATGTACAACAATTATTGCCTTTGGTTTTTTACCTTTTGAAATGCGATCGATTATTGCTTCTTTAAGTGCTATTGGACACATATTCCATGTGTCCTTTTCAGAGTCTATAAATATGGGAATTGCCCCTTGATACACAATTGGATTTGCAGAAGCTGAAAAAGTCATCGATTGGCAAATTACCTCATCACCATAAGTTACACCGCTCTCAATGAGGGCCAAATGCAAAGCAGCTGTTCCTGCTGAAAGTGCTGCAACTTTAACATTCTCTGATAAAAACTTCTCAAGGTCATCTTCGAGTCCAGTAACATTTGGGCCTAATGGTGCAACCCAATTCTGATCAAAAGCTTCATGAATAAACTTTAATTCATTTCCCCCCATATGAGGAGAAGAAAGCCATATTTTATCTAACATAATATAAAATTAGTTTTTATTGTTTTTTTATAATTCTTCCTGGATTCCCGACTACAGTACATCCGTCTGGTACATCTTTAATAATAACTGCACCTGCACCAATAGTACACCATTTCCCTATCTTAATTCCCTGAATAATACACGCTCCTATACCGACATGTGTCCCTTCTCCCACCTCTACATTACCTGCAAGTGCTACATTAGGAGACAAATGTACAAAATCACCAATTATACAATCATGATCTACAGACGTATTAGTATTTATGATGCTGTGATTTCCAATATTAACATCAGCATTTATTGTGGCTCCTGCCATCACCACTGTCCCATTGCCAACATACATTCTCGAAGATACATGTGCCGCGGCATGTATGGCGGTTTCGTATTGGAAATTATTATAAGAATCTACTACAATCTTTCTCACACGATTATTTCCAATTGAAATTATAACTTTTACTACTTCAGCTGGCGGTTTATGGAAAACATTATACCCTAATAAATTTTCTTTTCCACGGTCTTCATCAATAAATCCGCTGACTTTTATTTTATTACTTTCCAAAATTTCTGCGATAACTTTACCATGACCACTTGCACCAAATAAATACATAATCTAAAATTAATTATTACCGTTAAATGGTTCAATTGTAACATGCCCTTCTGCAGATATCCCTTCGCTTTTTAATACTTTTTTAAACGTCATAAAAAAAACTTTAAAATCGGTTACGAAGGAAACATTATCTACGTACCATACATCTAATTCGAACTTCTTCTCCCAAGAAATGGCATTACGACCGTTAACTTGCGCCCATCCTGTAATTCCAGGTCTCACTTCATGACGACGATGTTGAGTTTTATTATAAAGAGACATATATTGGATCAATAAAGGTCTTGGGCCAATAATAGCCATATCTCCTTTAAGGACATTTATTAATTGAGGAATTTCATCGAGTGAAGTCTTGCGAACAAAAGCTCCTATAGAGGTCAACCTATCTACGTCAGGTAAAAGGTTTCCAGCCGCATCTTTCTTATCATTCATAGTTTTAAACTTAATGATATTAAATACTTTTCCATTCAGACCAGGACGCGCCTGAAAAAAAAAGGGTTTTCCATTATTAACAAAGTATAATCCTATAGTAACCAAAATGAAAATAGGGCTGAGAATCAATAAGCTGACCAATGCTATACAGAAATCAATAAGTCTTTTTAAAAAGTACTGATACATCTATTTAATAAATTTTGCTATTTCATCAAGATATTTATTTGCCAAAAGTTCCCTATCGAAGTTAACCTTGGCATATTCATAACCATTTTCTCCTTCTCGTTTCAATCTCTCTGGATCCTGCATATAGGCACGAATAATGCGATTAAACTCAATTGGATTTTCAGGTTCTACGTACTCTCCGGCCTGCGCTTCTTCGACCAGCTCGCGGGAAACGCCATCTATTGCCATCAAAATCGGTTTTTTGCAAGAAAAATAATCAAATGATTTGTTTGAATAAACGGTCTTAAAAGTATCAACTTTTTTTAATACCGAAGCGCCCATCTCCGAGGCTAATATATATTTAAAAACTTCCTTTTTGGGTACAGGGTCCAAGAAAGTAATATTTTTTAGATTCATCTCTTTCGCTTTCTCCATCAAACGAGCTTTTTCCATGCCTTGTCCTATTAGCAAAAATAATGCATTGGTGTCTTCGAGTAAATGGGCGGCCTCCAATAGTTGATCTAAAAAATTAGCTATACCATGGGCTCCGACATAAGTAATTACGAATTTATCAACTAAACTATTTTGCCGCCGAAACTCTTCACGATCAAAATCTTGTAATAATGATTCTGATAATGAAAAATCAGCCGCATTTGGAATCATGATTAACTTTATTTCCTCAACTCCTTTATTATCCCGAAGTGTCTTATAAAAAGCTGGGGTTAATACGTTTATTAATTTCGCTTTGCTGTATATAAAGGATTCAAACCAATAAGCGAGTTTGATAATAAATTTATTTGTAAGAACTCCCGTGTCAATTGCAGATTCTGGCCATAAATCTCTTATCTCAAAAACCATCGGAATTCCTTTTATCTTTGAAATAAGATAACCGGATCCTCCGACAAATAATGGTGGAGAGGTTACCAAAACCGCATCATACTGCCCTTTAACTTTAAATATCCCCGCCCATAAGGAGGAAAACATAAATGAAAAATAGCCCCATAAGCGACCTAGAAAACCTTTATTGTATGATTCAGATACGTGGGTTCGATATACTGTTACATCCCCCTGCATTTTTTTTGCAAAAAATCTATTTTTATACTCTGCTCTTTTTGTCGAACCATTATAATGCATCATACCAGCGATCACTGTAACTTCATGCCCCAGAGAGATCCAAATTTTGGCCATCTCATTCCATCGCGATCCCCCTGGATCGTCTTCCTCTAAAAAATATTGATGCAGTAATAAAATCCTCATTTTACCTATTTATTTTAACATTACTATTTTCTGCTATTGCTTTCATTTGTACATTACCTTTTACTTGGGGACTTTTTAGGGTAAAAGCTTTTATCCCTCCAAATCCTTTCGCATTTTGTAATCCAGTTGAAAGATCGTTGTCAATAATTGTGCTATTAAATATAATCGCCTTAGTTGATCTACTGGCATTTGATCGCAGACTAGATTGAACTATATTTTTACAATGATCATTTGAAGAACTTAACCCTATCGTATATCCAGGATATGAAGATGCTACCCTACAAATGTAATTATTGATATTTTTATTGCTGTAGGTACTTATATTTTCTGGATCATCTATTTTTAGATCCGACCAATTAAAGTTATTACCATAGATACTAACCTGTTGTGGCGGCATTCGTTTTACAACAGCTATACCAGGATCGGACCCGACAGCCAGTCCATTTTTATAAAAGCTGTTATTGAATATTTTAACGTTTTTTACACGGTCAAATAAAGCTTTGGCATTGCTTCGGTCATACCGTACAACAACAGAAAAAGCACTCTGGTCCTTTGTGTAACCAAATGTGGAGTTTCGGATTTCAAGATTGGAACTATTAATAAAATAAACATCATGCGTCAATCCTTTTGAAGCATACCCGTTGTTGGTAATTTTGGAATTTGATAATGTCAAATTATTACAGATACCAGACAGACCTGTCAAAATATTATTTTCACTAATAAGACCGTCAATATTTATTGAATTTGAATAATAAACTTGTACCCCAGATGTACCGCCCGATGTATAGACGTTGCTTATATTAACACTTTGAGAATTTAAAATTCGAATAGTAGCAGCATCTACGCTGTAATTACTTATACCTCTCTTGACGTTTCCTTTTAGTACAATATCGTTTATCGTTATATTACTTATTCGGTTCCCATAGAATATACTATTCTTACTGTTCAACTTAGATCTAGAAATTGTCGCCTGGTTCCCTAAAATTGCCTTGTTAGACATCAAAACTATTTCTCCATTTACAATGTAATTTTTCTTCGAGAATATTACAGTACGTGATGGCGAATTTATCGCTTTCTGAATGGCATAGGTGTCATCAGTGACACCATCTCCTTTGGCTCCATACGCCTCTACAGTAGTCGACCCCGTTTGATTTGCAAATCCATCTGAGAAGATCAAACTCAAAAAGAGTATAATAAAAAACTTGATTGCCTTTAACATAACATATTAATTTTGAGCTCGCCCCCTAAAGTTTGTTTTAAACATTGTCAGTGAGAAAGCAATTATAAAAATAAAAGGATAATTTGAGAAAGCTCCTGATAGAATTGTACTGAAAATAAATGCAGCAATATAGTAACCAATAACAATTGAATGCCTGAATGGAGAACCTTTTACAGTATTTCTAATCATTCGTACCAACATTAAAAATAGAAATATTCCAAGAAAGCCAATTTCTACAATCATCTGCAATATAATATTATGAAAGCTCTTCGGGGAATAGGCCTCTAATCCAACAGGTGTATGCTCTTTCATAATAATAAAGGAATTACTAGGTCCAATTCCAAATAAATAAGTTTTATAGAGGTCTATTTGCCCCCAAATATAAGCATTCACCCGACTTATTACAGACCCAATACCTTCGTAATCATCCAATGTAAATATTCGACGGATTGTATCCGCAAACAGGTCAAAAAACGTGTAATCATCAAAAATTTTCTTATTTGCTAGATATGGCGTTAATATGAGAATGAGCAAAAACATAGATAGAATCCACAGCATTTTATATTTATAGAATGGAAGTTTAGAAGAATAATAAATACCAAAAAACAGCACAAGCCCAATAATCAAAAGCCTGGCATCACTATAAACAATAAAGAAAAGAGAACAAAAAATCACCAAATACTTTATCAATGTTTCCTTTTCTATTAGAAAATATAATGGAATAAAAATAGCCAGAACAGTAACAAATTCATTTTCATTCCAAAAAAATATATTGACCATGGGAGCTCTATTCTGTGTATTGGGATAAACACCTCCAGCAAAAAATTGGATAAACGCTAATACCAACATCACATAATGAAATTTCTTAAAAAAGTTATATAGATAATCTAAACCAACCTTATCAATAAAATAGTTCATTATGATGAAACAAAAAGGGACGAGAATATAGTGTAGGGTAAAGACAATATCAAAATCTTGAAATCTGTTAAATGGCAAGTAACTAATAATATAACAGTACACTACTGTAAAAATTGCCAGACCAATAAATTCGGTCATAGTTCTTTTACGCTCTGGGATCATCATAAGAATAGTTGGCAATAAAAGTATCCTGAAAACAGTCATATTTCCATCAACCCCAGCCTTTAAAACAGCATTTAAATATGATGTGATCAACAATAAGGAAATCCACCAGCCATTTCTGTTAACCTTAAGATCTAACAATCCCATATCAATAAACTTTTCCTTCCATTTTCAATTGTTCATAATGCACCGTGTCACGCATAGCGAAAACCTGCGCAGGGTTACCACCACAGATAGCATACTTTGGAATACTCTTTACAACAACTGCGCCAGCTTGTATAATAGCACCTTCCCCAATCCTAACTCCACCCAATATTATGACGTCTAGGCCCACCCATACGTTATCCTCGATATCGATATCTTTTGTAATGATCGTATGATCATAAGGAATTCGATCACCTTTATAATTATGAAAAGAAGTTAGTATGCGGAGTCCTTCAGCAGAATGAAAATTATTACCAAAGGTAACTTGACCTTTACCATAAACTTTAACACCATTAAAGTTTACATTTTTACCAAATTTCTCTTTTCCATTAAATCGGCACGTGCCATTAACTTTACATTGTGAAAGAAGGCCTTTATTATAACGAAAGGCACAATAAAGTAATAGTAATTTAGAACGCAGGTTCTTGATGAATTTTATCATTTTTTTTACTGAATAGTACCAAAAAATAAACCACTATAAATGAAATTAACGTTGCTATTGCTGCTCCTATTATTCCGATCCGAGGTATTAGCGCAAAATTTAAAACGACAGAAATAATAGCAGAAATGAATGTGAATATGCTCAATTTTTTCGTATCTTTTGTATATAGATAAAAGTTAGATTCAAATTTGTACAAAGATAGAATAACATTAGCAATTAGAACAACTATAATAATCTGATTTGAAATCTTATATTCAGAGTGCTTAATAAATAAATCACTAAAAGAAAACCAAACCAATAACGTTAAAATTCCTAATAAAGGCACGATTAAATAAATAAGCTTTCGCACTTTTTTGATCTGATTTGTTTTATTTTCTTGCATCCATTTAAAATAAGTTGGAGTCCACGCTAGGTTAAAACTTGTATAGAAAAAATTGATTGCCATACCAATTTGGTATGCTACGGCATAATTTCCTAAATCTTTTTCTGAAAGATAGTATTTGATAAAAAAACGATCTCCAATATTTAACACATATCCAGACAACATGTGTAATACAAGGGGGGCACTATACATTATTCCCAATTTAAGGAGCTCTGATGAAAATTTAAACATATAACCAAGCTTCACAAACTGTACTATTGTCAAAATAGCCACCAGAAAACTTGAAATCACGGTTGGTAAAACACGAAACTTCCAATCCAAAGGCTGTAATACTTTAAACAAAATAAATAAAATACCCAATTCCAATAATATATTTGCAACTCTAATAAACAAATATGACTTGGCTTTATTGTTTACTCGATATATGGCTAACAAGCCCTCCGTAAATTGATTAAAGAGAAAGTATGCTATACTAAGTAAAAGTAAGATTTGGTAAGTGTCAGACAAGAAAGGCGAAAGGCAACAAACGATAATGGTAGCTATAATAGAAGTGAGCAGCTGAAATAACTGAATCGAAGTGACAAAAATCTTAAATCTTTTTTCATCAAAATCATAATAGAACCTAGTGATTGATTGTACAGTACTTAATCCTAATATAGGAACAAGAAACATACTAATTGAGCGGAACAAATCTACATAACCATAATCCTCGGGGCCTAATGTCGCAACTAAAAAAGGTAAGAGTAAAAGTGGTAACCCGCTATATACTGCATTAGTAATGCCATAAATTAACGTCTCTGAAACTAATTTATTTTTCGCAAGAGCCCTAATGTTCATTGTTAGAGATTTTTATTAATGCTTTATCATAGTTTTCAAAAACATGAGCAGCATATATTTGGTTAACATCCTCCTCAAGTGGCAAAAGATACTCCTCTGTTTTTACGGCTTGAACAAATTGCACTTCGTCTTGAAAAAAATTAAAAGATTTGATAAAAGAATAGTTTTGTCGAAAAATCGATGTTTCATTTTCCTTTTCAAGTAGAAAACAAGGAATACCCATAAATAGTGCTTCTAAAGCACCGGTTGAACTTTTCGAAACTAACAGATCAGCAGCTTTATAAACTTCAAACACGTTAGTTTTATAAATATCCAATATTGTAACATTTTCTCGGCTCTCAAGATGCTTACATTCGTGGCGGGGCAAAAGTAGCAAATTGAATTCATTAGAAATAGATATCAGCTTCAAAGAGAATTGGTACAACTCATCGATATCATTTGTAGTTGCTATTATAACTACGTTTTTTTTATTTATAGACAGTTTAGACTTTAAATAGTCTCCAATGACTGTATAATTTTTTCCCTTCCATAAGCCATATGATCCAACCACAAAGGAATTATCTTTATTTACATAATTCAACGAATCTAAACATTCTTTATCCTTATCACCATAAGTAAAAACGAAATCCGGTTTAAATTTTTTCGACTTTTCAAATAATATCGTATTATATGAGGGATGTAAAGGATAAATTATTCCATGTTGTAATTCAATAATTGGTATCCGCCGCTGCTTAAAAGCATAATTATAGCCATAATACCCGCTAGGAAATACGGAATAAACCATTTTTGGTCGGGAAATAAATCTTAAGAAAAAATGCATAAAAAAATATTGTCCCACAAAACGCTTCATTAAAGGTATCAAGTTGACCTTGATACCCTGCTCTTGCGCGAAATCAGTAAACCTTGGATCAATGACTAGATGTTTTCTCTTGAATTTTAGAATACTGAACAGGTAAGACCCAATAAAAAAAAAGGCATCTGAAAGAATAGTATCTTTAGAAGGGTGTTTATGATTTTGAATAACAGGATTTTCTATAAACAAAACATCATTATTTTGCTCAGACACTATTGATGCTACCCTATCATAATAATATCTTTCGAATTTTTTTCGCCTTTCAGCGTTCGAAAATACCCAAACCGATCGCTTTTTGAAAACACTCGGAAAAGTCATTAAGGCTGTCTTAAGAAAACGCCATAATATAGCTGAGTTTAACTTAATTAATGGGTTACCTACATTGTTATTTGTTCTAATCAAAGATATTACATAGTTTCTCACGATATAGGTTACATCTATATCCTTATACTTAAACTCAAATTGGTCTAAAGAATTGTCTATTTTATGATAATCTTCAATATTCATAATTGATATAGGCAATTAAACTAAATCTTCCCAACAAACACGCTCCCCTTTTTCAATCCTACGTATTGCAATCTTTCCAATTACTTCATTATAATAACGTGGGTGCATACCAAATCCCGGACGAACAGAGCGAATATTATCACTAGTTAATTTCTCTCCATTTTCTATATCTTTCACTACGTATAAAGAACGTGAAAAGTCTTTACCCTTTTTTTGTTTGTCAGTCAGTTTATAATCTACGACACCAATTGCTTTTTCTGCTTCCCGAACTGCCTTGACCATTTCGGAGAATTCGCCTTCATCCATAGAAAATGACGCATCAGGTCCGCCAATTGAACGGTCTAAAATAAAGTGTTTTTCTATTATTTTAGCTCCAAAACATGTTGCAACGACAGGAACTGTGCTTCCCATTGTGTGATCAGACAATCCTGAAATTACACCAAATTTTTCGGCAAAATCTTTTACCATTGCCATATTGGCTTCTTCTATTGGGGCTGGATATGATGAAGTACATTTTAACAACGCTATATTCTCGTTCCCCATTCTATAGCATGCATCCAAGGCGAGCTTAATATCTTCTTCTTCTGCAATACCAGTAGATATAATAACAGGTTTACCTTTTGAGGCAACTAACTCAATTAAGGGAATATCGGTTATCTCGAAAGATGCGATCTTATATGCGGGAACATTTAACGTTTCAAGAAACTCCACGCTTGTCGGGTCAAAAGGTGACGAAAAAAATTCTAAGCCTTCTTCATCAGCAACCTTTTTTATATCCTTATGCCATTCCCAAGGTGTATAAGCTTCTTGGTACAGATTATATAGATTTTTACCTTCCCAAATCGTTCCTTTAATTAGGAAATCATCTTTTTTAGAATCTATTGTAATCGTGTCGGCAGTATATGTTTGTAATTTAATACAATCTGCTCCAGCTCTTTTCGCGGCCCTAACTGTCTCTAAAGCAACCTCTAAACTACCATTATGATTAGCAGAGAGTTCGGCTATTATAAAAACCGGGCTTTTATCGTTTATTGCTTTACTTCCTATCTTCATTGCAATTCTTTATAAAATTTTAAATTTTCTGATTCATTAATGACGCTATAATCTAATTTATTGAATATCTTAATGGAAGCGATATTTTCTTTTAAAACATAACCAATAAGTCTGTCAATAGGAATTTTAATATCCTTAGCCTTTTCTTCGGCTAATCTCAAAATAGCTGTCCCCAAACCTCTACCATAGTACTTACTGTCAATCAGATAGCTAATTATACCTTGATTATTTTCCTTTACATCTATTCGAACTGATCCCAAAGGGTTTCTCATACTATCCTCCAAAATAAAATAGAAGCAATTAGGATCCTGAATCTTGTTATTAAACCATTCAATATGTTCTTTTTTTTCTATTTGATTTTGATTAAAGGAATATTTTCTAGTGCACGGATCGCTCGCCCAAACATAGGTAAGATTACAGTCTAATAAGGTCGCAGCACGTAATGAAAGAGTATTTAATTTGGCATGATATAAAACATCAATGTATTTGCCTTCAAAAAAACAATGATCTTTAAGGGTGGCCTCGTGATCAAAACCGGCTCTTTTCAACGCTACATATAATCGTGGTCTTAAATCAAATGCATAAGTATAAATTTTGTGTAAAGAAAGACCTCTAAATGCAATTTGAGATAAAATACTCAAATATTTTTCCCAATGAAATTCAAAGCTGGTTTCCTCCAGTTCTGTTTTTATGATAAATGATATTTCCGCGTTTTTATCAATCCAATTAATATGCACTAATCCCCCGTAGCCAATACAAATACCGTTTTCTAAATAAGAAAACAAAATTTGGTTGGGAAAATCTTGCTCGAATAATTGGCGAACAACTGTATCAAAATATTGCTCCTGATCTTTCTCTGTTAACACTTTGTTCTGTCTCAAATGATAGATTTGTTCATTTCTCCATCTCATGATTTCGAAACGATCCTCATATCTAATGGGGACTAACTGAAATTCGGCCGATGTCCAGGAATTACCCTCCAAACATTTATAGTTTTGAGTAAACATATTCAATTAATTTAATGCATTTCGTAAAATATCCGACGTTTTGTTATACTCCAACTTTTCCAAAAGTCTTATTGCGCTTTTAACTTCATTGTCAAGGTTTTGTTCTGAGTTCTTTTGGAACATATTTGAGTTTCCTTCAAGAATCCACGGATAATTTTTTTTGACATAATAAACAAGCTCGAGCCCCTGAAAGCCTAGATTATTTTGTATTTCTGCGAGGATATTTGCTACCATAAAATCTTGAGGAGTGTCTACCGTCAATCTACATTCCTCTAATTTCCCTTCAATTAAGTAATTTCCTTTACTATATTTTGCTTCCCTTTTAAGTATTAAAGTAACATGTTCTGTATCAGAATCATTTAGAATATATTGTTCTGAGTCAATTAATGAATTCCCTTTCATTACCTCAATATTCATACCTAAAGGTAAACCAACAGTATGTGTGTAGTCATTTCCTTCAGCACAATGAAAATTAATCGCTTTAGCAATTATATTAAAATCAATAAAAGGGTTATCAGCTGTAAGTCTAACAATATGATCAAACTTAAATTTCTTTTGAATATTCAAAAAACGACTTAATACGTTAGATTCATCGCCTCTAAAACATTCTATTTTTTTAGAGAAACAAAATTCCTCAATAACATCATTCTCCGAATTAATTGATGTTGCTATGATTATTTTTCCTTCTAAATTTGACAAAGCCACAACTATCATCTCCAATACTGAACGTCCTGAAGGGAAGGGAAGCGGCAATAACACTTTACCAGGCAATCTTTCAGATTTCATCCTAGCCTGAATAATATAGCCAATATTAACTACTTGCTTGTCCATCCTCCATCTACTATTATGTTTTGACCTGTTATAAAATCCGATGCATTTGACACAAGTAGCATAAAAACACCTATTAGATCCTCAGGAATACCAACTCTCTTTAACATAGTATTGTCTGCCAACCTTCTTTCAAAAGCTGGATCTTTCCTTTTTACTGAATCAGATGGAAATGGTCCAGGAGTAACGCAATTGACTTGTATATTATCTTTACCTAGATAGGACGCATAATATTTCGAAAGTTGGATAAGACCGGCTTTTGCTGCACCATAGTGCGGCGGATTTAAGGAGCCAGGAGAATCTTCATAAATGGTAAAGTCCGGAGCCACTACCCCATACATAGAAGAAACGTTAATGATTTTACCATATTTTTGATTTTTAAAAATTGGAATTATTTTTCGGATAACTCGGAAAACAGAATTTAATGTGCCATCTACACCATACATAAAATCTTCATCCGACATATTCTCCGGCGACTGTCCTTTTAGATAAAATGCATTATTGATGAAAACATCAATCCTACCTTCTATTTTAAAAACTTCGTCAATTGCAGAATTGATCTCTTCCGTTATACCTATATCACACTTTACAAAAATAATATTACTTAAATCACCAAACTGTTCGGTAAATTTTCGCTCATCTCTAGCAAGTATATAAAGTCTAGCTCCACAACTCGCAAGATATTTCACGCAAGGACTACCTAGATAACCATATCCTCCTGAAAAAAGTATTATTTTATTGGTTATGTCAAAAATATCTTTCATTAGCAATTACTTTGGCCATTCCGATGGCATTAATATTTTATCTTCAAACTTATGGTTTAGCAAAGGCAACTTATTATGCATTTTCCCTAAAGTGAGAATGTTCTCCTTAAATTGGTTCAAGTCATTAACCCCAATATTTACTACATCGACATAATCTTTCTCTAAAACATATCGCAACAGCCTAACAGACAAATTATCAAGCTGCTGCAACGTTTCTAGATACGGTTTGACCTCATCAAAAAACATATCCAAACTATCAGGAGCACAGAAGAACAAACCTTGCAAAAAAGTTGATCTTGTGTGAATTTCGACACCTTTTTCATGTAGAGCTTTAATATAAGCATCAAATCGGTGGTCAAAATAATTTAGCGGGACCTGCACAATATCTAACTCGAGACCTTTTTGAAAAATTTCTTCCAACTCTTCAACAGAATTGAACGATGCTCCAATTTTTTTTACCTTTCCTTTCGTTTTTAATTTCATTAAAAATTCCCAGTTTTGGCGATTTTCTATTAAATCATACGGCCTATGAGCCATATATCCGTAGAAAGCCTCAATTCCAAGTCTATCTAAAGAAATTTCAAATTGTTTAGGCAAAGTAATTTCACTTGGAATATATTTAGAGATTATTCGAAAAGAATCTAAGTCGAACTTCCCTAAAACATCCTCAGCATCTCCATATGCAAATGCAGTATCTAAATACTTTATTCCAATACTTTCTGAATATCTCACTATTTCTCCCACCTCTTGGAGCGGAGTTTTTCCTGTGGAATTTGATATTCCATAATGTGCACCGAATTGTACCGTACCTAAACCTATTTTATTGAGCAAAGTAGTCATTTATCGATTCTATCACAAATTGCTGTTCATCCAATGATAATGTCGGATACATTGGTAAGCTTATACAGTGTTTATAATATAATTCCGAGTGAGGTCTATCCCCTTCCTTCCATCCAAATTGACGATAATAAGGCATAAGATGACAAGGAATGTAATGGATTTGAGCATATATATTCTTAGTCCTTAGATAATTATAAAGACCTAATCTATCATCTACCTCTAAAACATATAAATGATACGCGTGGCCTTCAACAAAACCCGAATGTCCCTTAATATATGATTTACCATCGAAAGCATGCTCATATCTGTTTGCAATGGCACGTCTAATTTCAAGGCCTTGGTCCGCTCTTTTTAGTTGACTATCCCCTAAAGCAGCTTGAAAGTCAGTAATTCGATAATTATATCCCAAAGTTTGCATTTCCATGTACCATAGAGGATAACTCTCATTTCCTCCCGCAAAATCAATCGAGTTTTCGAAAAGATCATCTTGCTTAACAATACCATGGGTTCTTAACTGGAGAAGCCTTTTATATAGCTCCTCATCGTTAGTTGTTATCATACCACCTTCACCAGAAGCAATATGCTTCACAGGATGAAATGAGAAAATTGCTAGCTCTGCGAAATTACCATTACCACATAACTGTCTTTCCCCTTTAGTATCAACAAAATATCCTCCAGGAGCATGGCAGGCATCTTCAATAATCCAAAGATTATACTCTTCTGCTAGCTTCTTAAATTCTTCTAAATTAACTGCTCTTCCAGCAAAATCTACTGGTATAATACCTTTATACGTCCCTAACGGCTCAGATTGCAGCAGACTCCGTACAGAATCTATATCCAAAAGGTAGGTATCAGGGTCAATGTCTCCAAAAACTACCTCACCCCCACAATATTTTACACAATTGGCAGAAGCGGCAAACGTAATAGGAGTAGTAATGACCTTATCCCCAGGTTTTATGTCCAAAGCCAATGCACAAAGGTGCAAGGCAGCTGTACCGTTAGCTACTGCAACCGCATATTTTGCCTCAACATATTCCGCGAAATTATCTTCGAATTCTTTAATTTTCGGACCTTGCGTTAAATAATCTGACTTTAAAGTTTTGATAACAATTTCAATATCTTCTTCCGTTATATTTTGCTTACCGTAAGGAATCACTTTGTTCTTTTCCATAATTATATTTCGAAAGTTGAATCAACGTGTTCTTTTATTAGAGTTCTGAGACCTTCTACAGTTTCCCACTCAGTGTTATCCCCGGAATTATATGCAAATCCTTCCTGAACTTTGGCACCATTAAACTTTGCTAGGAACTCTTCCAAATTCCATTTGGGTGTCGAAGGCAGAATAGTATAATATTTACCTAAATCGTAAGTATAAAAAGAATCTGAAGGAGTAATCATCTCTTCGTGAACCTTCTCTCCAGGTCTGATACCAACTACTCTATGCTCACATTCAGGACCCACTGCTGTAGCTACGTCAGTAATTTTGTAAGATGGAATTTTAGGAATAAAGATTTCTCCTCCCCATGCGTTAAATAACGCATGCATTACCATGTCAACTCCACCTTGCAAACTAATATTGAATCTTGTCATATTAGAATCTGTAATCGGTAAAATTCCTTCCTTTTTCTTCTTTATAAAAAATGGTATTACAGATCCATTGGATCCCATAACGTTTCCATACCTAACAACTGAAAAACGTATCGGATTATTCCCTCTAATATTGTTTGCTGCAACAAATAGTTTATCTGATGCTAATTTAGTAGCACCATATAAATTAATAGGTGCGCAGGCTTTGTCTGTTGATAAAGCCACCACCCGTTCAACATCAGTAGCAAAACATGCATCAATTACATTTTGTGCGCCGTGAATATTAGTCTTAACGCATTCATCTGGATTATATTCCGCAATAGGCACATGCTTCATTGCAGCCGCATGTATAACATAGTCAACACCTTTCATTGCTCTAATAAGACGTTCTCTATCGCGAACATCCCCTATGAAAAATCGAATTTGAGGATATTTATCAGCTGGATAGTCTTGAGCCATTTGAAATTGCTTTTGCTCATCACGCGAAAAGATAACTAGCCTTTTAATATCCGAATAATTTTTCAAAATATGTGCAGTTAAAGCCTTTCCTAAAGAGCCTGTACCGCCAGTAATTAAAATTGATTTGTTCTCTAACATTATATTTGTTCTATTTTTTTACACCACAAAAATCCAAAACTATTTGATCATCTCTGAAAGAGATATTATTAAACTCATTATGTGCGACTAGCAAAACGACAATATCGGCCTTGACTACGGCCTCATTATAATTTGTCAATTTAAAAACTTTGTGCTCCTTCACATTCGGTTCAACAATATACATATCAGCATCCCCAGAATCTTGAAGTACCCTTTCTGTAATATGAATTGCTGGAGACTCTCTTAAATCATCAATATTTGGTTTAAAAGCCAAGCCCATAATAGCAATTGAAGGTTCGCGGCCATTCTTAATTTCAAATTCTAAACGAGCAGTCTTGACCTTCTCTGCACACCAAAAAGATTTATAGTTATTAGTTTCTCTGGCCTGTGCGATCATACGAGATTCCATAGGGAAATCGGCTGTCAAAAAGTATGGATCAACTGCTATACAGTGGCCTCCTACACCACAACCAGGCTGGAGAATATTCACACGGGGATGCTTATTCGCTAAACGAATCAAATCCCAAACATTTATATCCGCTTTATCACAAATTAAAGAAAGTTCATTTGCAAAAGCAATCTGTGAATCTCTAGATGCATTTTCAGTCAACTTACACATCTCGGCAGTACGCGCATTGGTCGGGTGCAATTCACCTTTCACAAATTGCCCATAAAATGCCAAGGCTTTTTGAGTAGAAGCTTCGTTTACTCCTCCGATTACACGGTCATTATGAACCAGTTCGTACATGACATTTCCTGGAAGAACGCGCTCAGGACAATATGCCAATGAAATTTTCCCCTCCAGTTCAGGACGTTTTGAAAAAATCAAAGCCATCATCTTCTCTGTAGTTCCAACAGGCGAAGTAGACTCAATCACGTACAAATCACCTTCTTTCAATAATGGAATAATTCCTTCTGTAGCTGCCTGTACATAAGATATATCAGGCTGATGATCTCCTTTAAATGGCGTAGGAACAACAACTAAGTATGTATCAGCTTCAACAGGCTTTGTGTCCGCTTTCAAGAAACCTTCTGCCACAGCTTTTGCCACAGCCTTATCTAAATCCGGTTCAACAATGTGGATTTTACCAGCATTGATTGTGTCTACAACATGCTGTGAGATATCCACACCATGAACAGCGATTCCGCTATTTGCGATTAATGCAGATGTAGGTAATCCTATATATCCTAAGCCAACGGTTACTACTTTTGCTTGCATTGATATGATTTATATTAAGTTTTTAATAAAGTTAACAATTCTTTCACAGGCTTTACCATCACCATACGGATTATGTAGCCCGCTCATTTGTTGATATCTATCTTCGTTTTTTAGCAGTTCTTGTGCTTCAGACACAATTTTTTGTGTATCTGTACCTACAAGAATCACCGTACCTGCATCTACAGCTTCAGGCCTTTCGGTAGTATCACGCATCACCAATACCGGTTTACCAAGACTAGGCGCCTCTTCTTGTACACCACCCGAGTCTGTGATAATTAAATACGATTTATTCATTAGCCATACAAACGCAGGATACGCTAACGGATCAATTAGATGAATATTATTCACATCCGATAGGATTTCATAAACAGGTTTCTTCACATTTGGATTAAGGTGCACAGGATAGATAATTTGCACATCAGTATTAGACAACGCAATTTCCTTTAACGCCTGACAGATATTAATAAAGCCTTGTCCGTGGTTTTCACGTCTGTGACCAGTCACCAAGATCAATTTCTTCGCAGGATCGACCAGTTCCTTCAGACGGTTAATTTCTTCATTATCCAGGTCTTTTACGCGGTCTGAGCTCTCAAATAAAGCATCAATAACGGTATTTCCGGTAACAAGTATATCCTTATCCTGAATATTTTCACGCAATAGATTTTGTCGTGAAGCTTCAGTAGGAGCAAAATGAAAATCACAAATACGTCCAGCTACCTGTCGATTGATCTCTTCTGGAAACGGAGAACGCTTATTGTGCGTACGAAGTCCTGCTTCAACATGACAGACTTGAGCACCAGCATAAAAAGCAGCGATACTTGAGGCCATTGTGGTGGTGGTATCACCGTGAACATACACATAATCGGGTTTAAAATCCTCCAATACAGCCTTCATTTCAGTTATAATATCAGCTGTTAATGAATATAGATTTTGATTAGGCTTCATTAAGTTCAAATCGTAATCGGGTATGATATCGAAAAATTCCAATACCTGATCCAACATTTCACGATGCTGTGCCGTAACACAGACCTTTGTTTCAAAAGATTCATCTTTTTGGAATTCCTTAACCAAAGGCGCCATTTTGATCGCTTCTGGCCTAGTTCCGAATACAATTAAATTCTTCTTCATATATTATTAGTCAAATCGCAAATCATATTAGTTGAAAATTTGCAATAATTTAAGTTAAAGCTCGCTTAGCCGTTTAGTTATACAGCACCTTCAAAAAGTATTATTTTACGTTGTACATCCAAATTTTTGAAATGGATCTTAATGTTTTTCCCTAATTTTTTTTCAACCTTGTCCGCTAACTGCAATAAATATGCCTGTTTTATATTCTCACCCAAAATTAACACATCTATTCTCCCTGAGTCTAGCCCTTCGGCATAGTCTCCGATTAAGCTAACTTCCTGAATATCTCCTGCCTTTTGTAGGATCTGCTCCACAATTTCATCGATACCCAAATAGGTATGAATTAATTTCTGAAGAGGCTTAAATAAAGAATGATTCGTATTGGCTCGGTATAATATTTTATTCTTTGCTGTACTCTTTTCCAAATACCCCGCTTCTGACAGCTGGTTAAGTTCCTTTCGTATCGCATTGGTCGATTCCTGAAACTCGTCTGCCAATCCCCTTAGGTGCCCCTGATTACCAGCAGAAACAAAAAACTTAATCAATAATTTGAGCCGGGTCTTAGAAGTAATCAATGAATCCAACATCGGTTTAGTATTAATGAGTAACAAAAGTACTCAATACAAATAAATTGTGCAAATGAATAAATTGTTAAATAATAATGTTAAATCAATTATCACTGTACATTCTTTTTATTCACCTGAATAACAGCGCTTAGATACTGGAATTCACGTGGAACATCAAACCAAAAAACATATAAAATTGGTTTCTTGTAACGGAGCGCCCATAAAAAATGGAAAACAAGAGTTAGTTTGTTAAGTTATATTTCAGCTTTCTGATACAGATCCGAAATGGGTAAAATTGCAGTAAAGGATTCAGGTCGACTTTCTTCAAAATTCAGCACACCGGAAATACTAACACGTCCCCCAGTTAAGTCTCCAATCTTGGTACTGCGCCTATTGACCTTAAAGCGAACGGAAACATCAGACTTTGTATTGTCTTTCCGTTCAAAGGGAATAACTAAAATTTGCTCCAGGTTAACATCCAGGGCAGCATTGAGGGGCTTTACTTTTCGAATAACAATATTCTTCAACCGCTCGTTACTTCGCTCTGCCTGGAACACAAATACACCACTTCTGGCATTTCTATCTCCACTATATTGTCCCGGCCGTTCCTGAAACATGTAGCTGACAGTCATGCCGACGCTGTTGTTAAATCGCTGTTCTTGCTTTTTCTTCTGCCAGAAAAAAAATCCCCCTAAAAATAAAAAAATAAGTATGGCTATGGTCATCATATCAAATGTTGGTTAAAATTAAATGACTAAAGTGCCGCACGCATGGGTGCCATAAAACACTAACCAAATATCTGATATTACTATTAATTCAACATTAAATCGAGCAGGGACAAATCAGGGACAATTGCGAATGCGCTAACAAACAGCACATATGCACATTAATTTTCTGTTAACAACCTGCTTTGGGGAACAATATTAAATAGTGCTGAAATCTCCCAACAAAAGAGCCTGATCATTCTATAATCAGGCTCCATTATTTCTTTTGCAATTAGTCAATCAGTTTGGACTGATGACGCTCTAATGTATTGTATATTTTTTTGACATCCTGCGACTTTTCTTTCTGTAGCACAAGAATGGCATCTTTGGTATGAACAAGTATACTATCTCTTAAACCAACAAAGGCAGTATAAACATCCGTACCGATCACCATATTACCATTCTCATCAACAGGGTGTCCTGTTTGTTTGAGATAATCATACATTGATTCAAAGGACCCCAGATCTGACCATTGAAAACTTGTAGCAACTACGCGAATTTTCTTGGATCGTTCCATTACAGCATAATCAATGGAAATGGATGGAATTTCTTTGGACAAAGTTAAGTCAAGCTCCCCATTCTGACGATGCTGCCAGGCATTAAAAGCCGTTGCATATACTTTGGGTTCGAAATTCTGTAACTCACTTAGGAAAGTATCTGCTCTAAAACAAAACATGCCTGAGTTCCATAGGAAGTTACCCCGCTCTATAAAATCCTCTGCGGTATCCTGATTCGGCTTCTCCCGGAAAGACAATACCTTATCATCTTTATACTCGATATAACCGTATCCCGTTTCAGGTCGTGTCGGCTGTATACCAAAGGTCACAATATAACCTTTGTTTGCTTTTTCTATACCAGCTTGAATAGCTTTCGCATAGGCCTCATCCCCAACGATAACATGATCCGATGGTGTGACAATAAGAATATCATCAGGTTGAGCTGCAAATGCGGCAAAGGCTATTGCAGCGGCAGTATTGCGTGGTGTTGCTTCAACAATATCGATATAGTCCACTTTATTGTTTTCCATCACTTCCCGGCTCAGCCCATGATTATCACGATTGCCTACGACAATGACCTGACCACACAAGGACTGATTGCGCTTGATAGTCATTTCAAACAAAGATCCCTCTTTGAATAAAGAGAGATATTGTTTGGGATAGCTCTTCCGTGATAGGGGCCATAGCCGGCTACCAACTCCTCCTGTTAATACAACATGGATAATAGTACTCATGATCAATTAATTATTTCCCGCTTCCTTATCGGCTACGACTTTTCGTAAACCCGCGCTTGAAAAACGATGTGTACGCTTATTATAATAAATTTCAATATTTTCTTCCACACAGTAAGATCTTCCTGTAAAATCTGTATCACGATACTCCTCGCCGATAATACGTATATGAATCGGCAAAGCTTTGATCATATCAATCAAGTCCTGTTCGGTCTCGTAAGGGATTATCTCATCCACATAGCGGCAGCCCTCCAATTGGATATAACGCTCGACAATTGTTTGGGTGGGCTTTGCTTTCTCCGGAAATACCTCCGAAGGATCTGTATTAAGCCCAACAATCAGATAATCACAATGTCGTTTGGCCTCCTCCAACATCATAATATGTCCGGCATGCAATAAATCAAATACACCAAAAGTAATTCCGATTTTCATAGCTACTACTTGTTAGAATTAAAAATTTCTTTTTCGTCTGAATTAGCTTCCGCAACAATCTTACGTAGCCCTGAACTTGAGAAACGGTGGTCACGGCTATTAAAATATAATTCAATACCCGTTTCCCCACAATACGCTCTTCCAGTAAAATTCTTTTCTCGATACTCATCACCGACAATACGAACATCAATTTTAAAGGATTTCAGAATGTCTTCAAGATCCTGTTCGGTTGCATAAGGTACAATCTGATCGACATATTTACATCCCTTAAGTTGGATATAACGCTCAACAACTGTCTGAACAGGTTTATTTTTTTCTGGCCGATCCAAAGTAGGGTCGGTCTGCAAGCCGCAAATCAGGAAATCACATTGTCGCTTGGCATCCTCAAGCATTTTGATATGCCCAGCATGCAGCAAATCAAATGCACTAAATGTAATACCAATACGCATATTCTTAGCTGGTATATTTACCATAATAACACAAAAATTTAATTAATAAAGATACTTAAAGGTACTCCCTCTATAAATTTACCAAATATAAAATTATAATGGGAGAACATCGGAAAATAACATTTAGTTCAGCCGCAATTGAGGGAAATATCACACCCAAGAAGGGACATCGGCATGCCTAAGATATAGATTGGCGCAGGCCCGCGCATCAGAAAGCGCCTCATGATGGTTAAGTTCAATTCCCAACACCTCACAACAGGCATTCAATCGGGCGGGTTTAAAACCTTTTTCCTGATAAATCCTGAAGGTACATTCCCATTTTTCCATTAAACCCAGACTGTCGTAAGGCAGATTATAATAATTCATGGTCTTACGCAAAACGCCGCGGTCAAACAATTCATTATGTGCCACCATTATCCGGTTATTGATGAATGGGAAAATCCGGGGAAACAACTCCTTAAATGTAGGCGCTTGTGCTGTATCTCTTGGTTTGATACCGTGGACACGTGTCGTCTGCCACATATATTGGTTTTGAGGAGGCTGGATCAGCGAATAGAACTCTTCAACGATGACTCCCTGCTCCACCACCACCAGGCCAATGGCACAAGCGGAATTTTGGTTGGCTGTAGCCGTTTCGAAATCTATTGCTGTAAAACTTAATCCTGATTGCATGTTCACTCCTCCTAAAATTCGAGGTAAAATTAGAGGTTTTTTAGATCATATCAAACCCCCGTTTGCAACAAGCCCTCCTGCTTCTCTTTTTTAGGCATTTCGATAATTTTTGCTTCTTTGACAACGGCCACTTCTGGAATCCCCTGTGCTCTTCTGCTTCTGCGGGCTCTCACCATCTGTATACGCTGACGGCGGATAGCATGTTCCATTTCGCCCTTAATATAATAATTATTAAAAATATATTGTTTGACAATGAGATAGAACGCGCTCAATGCGGATAATATCGCTATAGCAAAAGACCATTGTACGGAAGCATCAAACCGGACAATATAAATAACCGATGCACCTAGGGCCAATTGCACCAAACCATAAACTGTGGAAACCAATAGGCTGCTGTGACCAACTTCATTGCTTAACATGTGTAGCAAAAATGTTCGGTGGGGTTCGAAGATATGATAACCTTGATAAACACGACGAGCAACAGACCATCCGATCTCAATCCCATATACTCCAAGGAAGAGGAGATAAGTAAAATCACCTGTTTTAAGGATTAATTTTCCCAGAGCAAACAATAGCATAAACGAGAGTACTGCAGGCCCTACATCGCCGGCAAAACAGGCAGCTTTCTTCCTAAAGTTAAAAAATCCAAAAACGACCACTCCCAATAAGGTATAGATCAAGAAATCTTGCTCGATATAATTTATGGTGGTATTAACGTAAAGTAAAAGACCGCCCATGATCAATGTACAAAAGGCTGTCATGCCGTTGATACCATCCATAAAATTGTATGCATTGATGACTCCAATAGTAAATACAAAGGCCAAAACAAGATAATACCATGGGTAATTGAATATACCGAACTCATATACCATAAGTAAGACCGAGGCTAGATGAACAGTGAGTCTTGCTGTTGGATGTACTCCCCGAATATCGTCTAAAAAAGAAATATAGGTTAGAAGCGTAAGCCCCAAAAAGAACCAGGGGTACTGGAAATCGTTATTTATAAAATATATAATTGCAGCGACATAAAAAATAATTCCCGCCCCACGAATGGTAACCTTCGTATGTGAAGAACGCTCGTTGGGTTTATCAATTATATTTAATCGATCTGCAATTTTTAAATAAAGAAACTCTAAGGCGAAAAGGAATATAAGAGTAAAGATATAAATCATAAAATGTAATTAGTGAGTCAAATAAAGCTGTGCAAATATAATAATATTAAGTTTTATTTAACAAACGTTACTAACAACATTTTCGCTACATTAAGAAAATATTTTTTTTACATTGAATTTGCACTGTGCGAAAAGGTGATCCAAGTAAAAAAAGTCGCTTGGGGGTTCTAAAACATTTCGAAATATGCTAGAAAAGACCTTCAAACCAAACGCAAATATTTTTCCTTCCCAGCGCTTTTCCTAAAGTATATCTGCGGCCAAAACCCACCTATTAGTCTCGAAATCATATTGTTTAACCACTTTTGCAGGTATTCCAACCGCAATACTGTAATCAGGAATACTCTTGGTCACCACCGACATCGAACCAATAACACAGCCTCGTCCAATTGTAACTCCAGGTAAAATACATACATTCTCCCCAATCCACACATTATCTTTTATGTGGACGGGTTTGGTAAATAGTAATCGTTCATTGGGTTTGGTTAGTGGACTATCTTGCACCTCACCTGTATACGATCCATGATTCAAATCTGAAATAAAAACACGGCTAGCAATTAATACATCATTGCCGATAACAACCTTATCACCTGCCGCTATATGCACATAATCATTAAGCTGAACATTATTGCCAAAAATCAAGCATTTTTGCTCGTTTTTTTCAACCGGATGAACTTCAAGGCGGCAGCCGAAACCTGTTGTTAAGTTATTACCAAGATCTATCAACCTTCGATTTCTTACATCGAATGGCAAACGGATCAGTCTAGCCCCAGGATAGAATAACCTAGTATGTAAGGTACTTATCAATAAACGTATAACTCCTAATAATCCATAACGTTTATACATTTCCATATGAAATCATTTTATTTTTTAATTCTGCCCTCGCTATTAACTAGGCTATAAAATTTCGGATCTAGCGCAAAAATACAATTAATACCCTTCGAGCATATTTTAAAAGCGAAAACACATTAAAAAATAAATACTCAGCACTATTGATTATCCCTATCCTTAGTGCCATTCTAATATTTTTAAGTTCTCCTTTTTCCATTTCCCACAAATTACTTGAAAGCCCTGACTCTCCAAAATCATGTTTACCTCCACCAGTAATCACCAAGCTTTCATTCAAAAGGTAGCTTTTACATTTATTTGCTATGCGAATGAAATAATTACCTTCTTCTGCATAGCGTTGAGTTTCGTCAAAATATCCCACCCGATCAACAATCTCACGTTTAAAAATAATTGTCGGTGTGACAAAGACAAACTTGAAAAGCAATTCTTTAGCTGATATCTGATTGATTACATCTAATTTTCGGAGGGCCAACTGTTGAATATATTCTCCATTCCTGGTTGTACCCAGAAAATCTATGGTCGGATCTGCCTCCAGTATTTGTAATTGTCGTTCTAATTTGTTTGGCAGCCAGGTATCATCCGAGTCCAGTAAGCAAATCCAATCACCTGTACAGCGCTTCATACCTTCGTTACGGGCTACGGACACACCTGCATTCTTTTGGTTCACTAATCTGATATTATCTCTTTGCTGATCTTTGATATAATTTTCAACTAAGATTTGTGAATCGTCAGTCGATCCATCGTTAATAATGATAATCTCTATGTGCTCTTGCCAGGTCTGCGCATACACAGAATTAACGGTTTGCAAAATTGATTTTGCTGCGTTATACATAGGTATTACAACCGATACTTTGATTTGATTCATGTAAAATAATTATCTGCTATCCGATCTCCGTTGGTAGATCTTTATTAAAAATTGATTTATACGGTACATACAATTCCTCATAAAAAGAAACGTTACTCTTTAACCGCATTAAATAAAACAGAAATACCACTAACAATACTAAATTTCGATTTGACCTAAACTCAAAACGCATAATGAAGAATGGAATAAGCAAAAACTGAAAATATTCGTAATACTGCGCCATACGGGCAACAGCAACAGAAACTGGCGTAATAATAACAAATATACACATGCCTGCGAAGTAGAGATTAAATAAGCCTCTAAATGTTACATTCTCTTTATACAGATCATAAAAAAATCCTATTATTAACAGCAATAACAAAATGCGATAGCTCGAACCAACCAACATAATTTGAAAAGCCGAACGGGTAGGCTCCGCAGCATAATCGCCGCCTTCTTCTGCATAGGTTAACGCCTTTTCAGAAATAATACCAAAATTAATCTGCCCAAGAAATTTCAGTCCGATCTCGAAAATTACAGAGAGAAAAAAAGATAATAACATTCCCATTAATATCTGTTTTCGGGAAAACGTCTTATTGTATAAAAAATAAGCAGGTATAAACAAAATAGCAGATCGATGGAACAAAAAAGCAATAATAACACAAATCAAAAATTTTGGAAAATTCCTCTTTTCTATGAATACAAATGAAAACAAGGTCAATGCCACAGCAACGTTAAAACGGACGAAAAAGATAGACCCCATATAGAATCCAAACCAAATCATCAAAGAAACGAAAGGTTGTAGCGAATACTTCCGAAAAATATAAAAGTGCAGAGAATATATAATAAGTGCCTGTATAACAAGGACAATTGTATAATTATTACTAACAGCTGCGACAAAATAATTGAGATAATAGAACCCTGGTTCGAAAGCCAAGAGATAAAAAACGTTATCCACGTTTTCAAATAATCCGATATAGGCTCCCCAGTCTGTTCCCCGTTCCCATCGTAAACTTGCCAAACAAAATAATAACAGAAAAGGAAATATTAACACCTTACTTAAAAGATATTTCCCGCGATTAATTTCGAAGAAAGCAAGTACTGCGAATAATATATAGATTAAATATAGATACATGTTAAAGAATCATCTTCATCTGCTGAGCGCCAAAAATATATCGTGCTGCCTTTAAATTTACAGAAAATTGCTTTAAATCCACCTCGCCCCGCATCACTTGTTCCACGACCTCATAGATTTCTTCTTTGCTATCACAAAGAAATCCAATAGGCCCACAGGCATTGAAGACAGACTCAAAATAATCGTTCCGCAAAGCAACAATAAACTTATCTTGCTGAATTGCATCAAATATTGCTCCACTAGCAGTGAATTGATAATGTTTATTATCGTAAAAAAACAAGATATAGTCCAACATACTTACCTCTTTATTGAATTCGTTTCGATCAAGAAAAACATTCGGACCGGAAGCAAACTTTATCCATGGATATTCATCTGTTTCAAAATTATGCCAGCCAATGAGGTGTGCCGAAAATTGCTCCGGGTATTTTTCTGAGAAATAATGGGTGATCTCACCGAAAATTTTAAATCCCTTCGCTTGCGTCGCAACACCAACCCAACCAAATCGAGTCATTACTCCACTTTTATTGACCTTGGGAAGAGATTCATTGAAAATATAAGGGTGATGCATGGTGACAATATTTCCCGTCAAATTCGGATAATACCTAGTGAAATTCTGGACAATAGATGGTCCAAGGATAATCAATTTTAGATTTTTAGACAAAGTGCCCCGAAAAAAAGGTTTCAAAAAAGAAGAATACCAATATAGGGGGCTAGTTATCTTATATGTTGAAAATAAATAACCCAGCTCGCCGTGGCAAACAACATAGACCTCTGTTTTTAACATTCTTAAAATTATTTTTAAGAAAACAGCAAAGACCGGATTAAGCGCTGGGAATACAATACGCGATGACTTAAACTTCAATAAATAAAAGATATTTAGAAAAGTTCCAAAAAGATATCTAAAAAATATAGCGTAAAATGAATTTCCTTTGGGGAGGTTTTTTGATTTAAACGTTATCCGATTTGAAAGCTCTTGAAATCCCTGATCTTCCTTTAATAACTTTACTATGGCATTTATAGCCGATTTGTCTGCTATGTAGAGCAAAGGGGTCGTTGAACTATTTAAAATAACATATAAAAACGAAGTATTAAACATTTCGTGAAACCCACCAATGGAAAAAGTATCAACAATAACAGTCTTTTTCATGATTTCCGTTTAAGCACATTTATGATTCTATTTTTTTTCAATGCCATAAAATAGCTCAACACTAATTTCAGTGCATTAACGGAAATGCCAGCATCGGCTATCAATTTTTTAAACTCCTCATATCCCATCTCAGCATGCACACTACCTGCTTGAACCGAAAGCCAACGTAAACACAATTGATCCGTTATAGCGATCTCATTTTCTGTAGTTACATGTTTTAGCCAGCTAATATATTGGCTCGCTGCGTTCAATTTCTTTTCAACGACTGATTTAGATTTTATATCCGACGAAATGTTGAAACCACTAAAACGCCAATAAACATTCGAGCTGAGCGCTGTAATTTGCTTACCATTATTTAACGAATATAGAAACCAAGTAGCGTCATCTGATGCCCAACCCAAAGGGAAATCTGCGAATTTAAATCTTTCATATAGCGATCGGTGAAAAATATACTCTACTGCAAAACTCCGAAAGCCATTGCAAGCCAACCTATTCCTGATAAAGTCAATTGAGCTTATTGATCCCCCAATATCATTTAGGTGATCAAATTTAGTATAGCTGGGGTGCAATTTCCCATGCTCATCAATAACTTTGGTATGAAATTTATATAACAAGCTATGTTCGTTATAGTTATTATAGAACACCTCTACTGCATTGCATTCGATCAAATCATCATCAGAAAAAAGCCAGACCCAATCTTCCTGCGTTAAATCAATACATCTTTCCCATTGTTTTGTCAAAGATTCACCACCTAAGTTAACTTCAAAACGATGATATCTTATCTCTAATTTATCGCAGTATTTGTCCAATATTGGTTGAATTGTATAAGGACTATTATCGTCACCAATGTATACTGTAAAGTTTTTAACCGTCTGAAGGCTTAGACTTTCTAATGTATTTTCGATAAACTTATTTTTATAATATGGAATGACTATCGCCAAGTTGGATTTACACATCATTATATCAACGATCTAAATATGAATAAATTTTTTTTACAATCAGAGACCAGCTAAATTCCTGTTTAGCTCGAGATATGATATCCGTTTCTGCGGGTAGCCTTATCTCTTCATTAATAATTGACTGTAAAATAACGGTCAGCTTTTCAACATTACCAACTTCAAAAAAAATGCCGTAAGGTCCCGCGATTTCTATAGCAGGGGTTAATTCGGTAGATACAATAAAACATCCACATGACATCCCCTCTAGCAAAGCTATACCAAAGCTTTCAAACTTTGATGTCTGAACAAAAATCTTGGATTTTCGGAGCCTTCTCAATAACATTCTTCTATCGGAGATTGGTCCTGTAAAGAAAACCTTATTTTTAAGTTCTGGATTTGCTTCAAAAAAGAGGCTAATATCTCCCCGAAAGGTCTCGTCTATAGGACCTATAAATTCGACCTTCCAAGCTTGCAGATCTAGCGTACACAATGCATTGAGCATCGTTAAATTATCCTTTTCCGGCGCGCCAACTCGTCCCACTAATACGATAATTTTTTCTTTTTCCTTATTAAGATCTTGTTCGGTAAGAAATGACAACTTTTCAAAATCAAAACCGTTCGGAATATAAGCAACACGCATAGATACATCTTGTTCGAAGAAATTTTGCAAAGATCTGCTTTCAACAGATATCAGATCTACTTTATTATATAAACTAACTTTAAATTTCTTCCATAGTCCTTTAGATTTCGCAAAACTGCTTTCTTTTATACTATCATTTGCATCCAATTTAAAATAAAACTTGACTCTATTACCGGTAATCACTTTAATAAACAAAGCAATTAAAGTTTTGATAAATGACTGATGAAAGAACATGACAACATCGAATCTTCTCAAATGATATAAAAGGAAAAAAAAGATGTTTAAATTTTCATTCTTAAATGTTTTTTTGATTCTATAGTAGGATAGACCTTTTACCTCGGTATCAAGATATTCCATGGACTCCCTTTTTTCATAGCAAGCAATGGATGATTTGTAATAACCTTCTTTTTGCAAAAAATAGGGAATCATGCCTACATCTTTAATCAAATGGATATTAGCTCCACCAGGAAAAATTGTTATAAAACGTTTCATAAACTTTCAATCTTACGTATTAGCTGCAACTTACGCTTATAGCCCTCAACTTTTGAAGGTGATCGCTTGAGCTTATTGTAAATTACGACCAATGTATAGAAAAAAGTATCAACTTTGTATGATAGGCGAATCAAGTAGCGCTGATTTGTTTTGGTATAATAGAGCTTCTCGCTTTTGCGCATTCTATAAGCTACTTTTTCATCATTAGGCTCGCTCTGTCCCTCTAAATGAATAATCTTTGCATTTGGAAGAGACATAACATCATACCCTAATTGCCGAACTCTAAATGTTAATTCTGTTTCTTCATAGTACATGAAAAAATCCTCATCAAAGCCACCCGCCTTGACAAATATAGATTTTGGTATAAATAAATCTGCCCCAGAAATATATCCTACTTTTTGAGGAATACCTGTGTTATTAAAACTACCTACTCGTCCTAGGATTTTCCCAAGCTTAAAAAAACATAAAAAATCAATTTCCGCCGTTAAACTTGGAAGAAAACTCCAACAAGAAAATGCTGGTTGGAGATTGGCGTCATATAAATTGCCTCCTACGATCCCAACCTGTTCATTGCTTTCACAGAAAGCATAAAATTTAGCTATAGCATTATTTAATAAGACTGTATCCGGATTTAATAGAAAAAGATATTTTCCTTTAGCCCCTTTTGCTCCAAAATTGTTTCCGGAACCAAAGCCGCGATTTTCTGGATTCTTGAGAAATATAACCTCGCTATAATGTTCATGTATTCGTTCGATGTCACGCTGTGGGGAGTCGTTGTCTACTACAATGATCTCAAAATTTATACCGATAGTATGTTTATAGACAGACTCAATCGAACTGAGTATCAACCGAAAAGAATTATAATTAACGATTATAATAGAGACATCCATTACTTCAAAATATTTTTACAAATACTTATTACAGCACCCAAAGAAAATTTATTGGCCAACAGTATATTTACATTTTTTTTTACCAAAGTAACGTAAAGCGCCCCTAAAACAAAGAGCTCTATCAGCAAATAACTATAACTTGTTCCGATAAAACCATATTGAGAGCTTAACACCAAATTGAGTAAAAAACCTATGCATGCAGCCATTGCCGTAACGCGAAAAAAATCTTTATCCATCTTCAAATTCAACATCGTTTGTATACCCAAAAATGTATTGACCATGGATATTAGAGGAAGGAATGCCAGAATCTTAAGTGGTGCAATGGCGTTATCAAATTTATTACCATAAATTAAATGAATTGAAAAAGGAGCTAGAAAGAAAATGAGAATTCCAACAACCAACAAAACATATATCAAAACAGGCAGTAAACTTCTCAATACATTTAACCCCTCTTCGACATTCGCATTAAACGCCTTTGAAATATAAGGGAAGAGCACTGTAGATAGGGGCAAATTAAGAACATTAATAACAATAAATATTAACGATTGGGCTGTAGTATAATAGCCAACATCCGCTTTTGAAGCGAAAAAACCCAACACGATAATATTCGTTGTCGTATAAATAGAGACTACAAAGGAAGATAAGTACATCATTCTTTCTTCTATCAGTAGGCCCCAAACTCTTTTAGTGGATATGAAGTTAAACTGGATATGAAATTTCTTGACAGCAAAAGCAACCAAAAACCCCGAAATCCCAAAGCTCAAAAAGAAATTAATAAGCGGCAGGACAATAAGATCATCTGCTTTTTTTACCAAAATCAAAATAAATATACAATTAAGCAAACCCCTTAAAAAATTAGTAAATGCGAAAATATTCAAGTGCTGCATACCCTGAAACACGTACTGTGGTGTTAAACAGGTAGAGATACAGGAGCAGAACACGATTATTGCTACAGCTTTATTACTAGCCAGGGGACTGAAGACAAATAATGCGATGATAAATAAGAATACTGAAACCAAAAACAAGTACGCCCGAGCTGTCATAACTTCTGAAAAAACTTTGCTTAAGGAAGAGGGTTCTGCCGCTATGCGTCTGGTTGCTGTATAGTCAAAACCGTAAGAGATCAATATATTGAAATAAGCCACAAAAGCGGTCGCGTAATTAATAATTCCATAACCCTCGGGGCCGATAATCCGAGACACATAAGGTATGGTAATTAATGGAAACACATAATTGATCAACTGTACAAGTCCCAATGAAGCAAAGCTCTGCAGTAAATTCTTTCGCATTCTAAGTAATTTTAATCAATTTGCTCCTCACTCATCGCTGATTTGTAAAATCTAATTAATGTTAATATAAAGGCGGAAAACACAAAACACAAAATAAAACCTATAAAGAAATAGAACTTTTTGCTTACTACTTTATTTTCCAGCGGAAATGTCGGAACATCGATTAACTGAATGAGGGGAGATTCTTTTAATAGGGTCATTTTTGCAATTTCCAAATTTTGAACCAGCTGGTTTAAAATAGCTTTATTCGTTTCGGCTGAAAATTGTGAACGTTGACTAGGTACTATACGCTGTGCCTGACGTGTTGGGTTCAAATTCGGGGTAGCATCGACAATAGAAGCCATTGTACTAATGTTTCCATTCATCATACAACGGATGGAATCTGCCTGCTGTTGTAGCAATTGAATATTATGCTGGGCCCTTTTTGTTTTGGTCTGCATGTAAAAGTCATTGACTTGCTGCACTAAGGCCGTATTAAATTCTTTAGCAAAAGACTCGTCAAATGCTGTAATTTCCACTTTTATAATCGACAACTTTTTATCCAATTTATCTACTTTCAGATTTTTCTTGATAAGCTGACCAATGACTTTATTCATCAGACTATCACGTTGTCTTAACTCAAATCCCGCATCATGTTTTCGAAAATCGATCTGCTTATCTTTTTGCTGTTTCTCCTCTTCCAATTCTAAATAACGGTCAATCAGAAGCTTGCTAGTATCTGACGCAGAAGTTTTAAGTAAAGTAGCTTGAAGCATTTTGCGGGATTTATAAAATTCCAGTAAATTATCGCCCTGAAAAATCCCGCCCCCGGATCCGCCAATGTCCATCCCCACCATCGAAGCCAAACCTTCATATTGACTAAATCCACTACTCTTCTCTCCAGATTCTAAAACGAAGGTTGTGATAGCAGTATAAGCCGTTCTTTTGGTACTTGCATAAAATGACCCCACAGCGCCACCTATTAGTCCCGCAATAATTAGAATATACCATCTACCAAGTAGAAATTTTAGCCATTTTTGAATTAAATGCACCAATTCTTTTAATGACAGCTCACCTTTTTCTCGCGTATTATCCATCTCAACCAATATGTTAAATTAACGCAACAATGATACAATAATAGCCGCTAACGAAGCGATTCCTGTTCCTAATCCAACCCAACCTTGAGCACTCATCCGCTCTCTTGGTGCACGCTTCGGAACAACAATCTCCGCCCCAGGTTTTACTTCAGGATACCCACCAGATTTACCTTTTACAGCACCATTGGCATATTGAACAAAGACACGTTTTTTCAATGCATTGTCCGTAAATCCACCAGCTTGATTGATATAATATTTTAGGCTTTTACCCTTAACATAGACTACATTGTTTGGATTTAATACTTCTCCTACAACCTTGACTGTCTCTAATTCTTTTGGCACAGTAATAATATCACCATCCAAAACTAGCAAGTCGCCTTTTTCGTAAGGTTTTTCCAGAATTTTATTCAACTCAATCCCCACAAGGTCACTCGGCTCAACATCATCAGCCGACATACCTTGCTGCGATACTTTGGCAAGTGCTTTATTTTTTGCCCGAGAACTGTTTGCATCCTCGTCGTTTTCTTGTTCTTGTCTATTTTTTTTACTATTTCTCTCTTCGTCCAGACTATCCTGCTCCAATTCTTTTTTCAAACGTTCTTTCTCTTTTTTCTCTTCTGCTTTCAATTTAGACATCCCTGTACGTTTTAGAGAAGCGCCCTCAGTATAAGCATAAGTGGTCAATCCCCCCGCCCGCTTGACGATGTCGGAAATACGTTCATCCTCCCGCGAAATGGTATAAATACCGGGATATAGGACCTCACCCTCGATCGTCACTTGTCGCTGTGTACGGAACCCCGCGTCTCCTAAGACCGAAACAACATCGTAAGGTTGCAAAGCTATCGTCGGATCTGTAAGGATACCATCTTTAATATCAACCAAAATAGTTTGCGAAGAACTATGATCATCAGCATTGCGCTGTTGAAGTCTTCGGGCAATTTCAACACGTGCATTTTTTGCAGCCTCAGTAAATCCACCAGCTTTTTGAATAACGTCACCTAGTGTTGCATTGCTAGCGAAAGGCAGATCACCGGGAAAACGTACTTCACCCTGAACGGTAAATTTATATTCGTCACGTAAATCAAAAATAGAAGCGATTTCGATCTTGTCCTCACGCTTCAATGGTATATCAGCAACTGTACCAGCCAATACTTCACGTACATTAAAATTAATTAGCTCGGATGTGTTATCTGCTTTCAAACGGTTGATGATCCCTCGTTCCAAAAAGGCATCCTCACGTACACCATCGGCCATTTCAAGCACTTGCTTGAGTGTCAGACCTGACTCCAAACCAAATATACCCGGGCGGAATACCGCACCAAGAACGGATACGCGATTCGCATAACGCTCCAATATCGGCTCGACAATATATTGATCTCCCCCTTTAGGGGTATAATTTGCGAATTGATCAGCGTAGACATCTTGCACACTTCGTTCCCGTCCTGTTGTTTGCAGGATCTTGATCTTCGCAGTATAGGCATTTTCTGTAAAATCGCCCGCATAACGCAAGATATCGGACAATGATTCTCCAGCTACAGTCTCGAAAATAGCTGGTCGTTTTACTTCACCCTCAAACTGCACACGCGCTCCATATACAGGAATATGGATAATATCCTGATCCTGTAAACGTATATTACCTTGTTGTATACCATTAGCCAAAAAGTCATAGACATCAATTGTGCTGACGACACGATTACCACGGATCACTTGGATCTGACGGTAAGTACCATTTTTATTGGGGCCTCCAGAAGCATAGAGCGCATTGAAGACTGTGGCTAAAGACGGCAAACTATAGGTACCCGGTTTGGTAACCGCTCCGGTCAGGGTAACACGAATGGTACGGATATTACCAATTGTTACACTTACGTTAGTCCTTCCTGAACGGATTGCAGGGTAGGTTCCACTTAAACGTTGTTCAATCTTACTCTTCGCCGCAGCGATCGATAAGCCCGCAACATTAATTTGACCCACATATTCCACCTTGATCATTCCATCTGGGCTGACAGGCAAATTATAAGAGGCTTCATTGTCGCCCGTAATATCCAATAAGATCTCATCATCAGGACCAATGATATAAGAACTTGGTGTCGCCATCCGAAGATTGGGCTCAAAAGTAATGCTATTATTTTTAAACAGATCCGCGCCAAAAATCTTCAATTTTCCATCATCATGATGAACGGAATCTTGATTATTGGCCCGTTTATTTTGTAGGGAATCAGTCGTATTTGTTCCTCCGACCTGACGGCCAGTTGCTCGCCCTGTGGTAGTAGTCGTATTCGTTCGCTGCGATTGATCGGGTTGTTGCTTTTTACGTTTAATTTTCGCCAAACGATCTTTTAGTTTTTGTACTTCAACAGTAGATACCCCTTGCGCACGGGCAAAACCATCCAATTGGCTTTCATCATAGCCCATTAAAGCAGCTTGTTTTATGTATTGCTCTATCTGTGCATCTGTCAGATTATCTACTTTGATATTGGCAGGATTGGTCTGTGCGTATACTGAGCCCACAAATCCGATCATGCAAAACCATAATACTATTTTTTTCATTCGATATATTGGCGTTTGCCGCAAAATTAGTAAAACTATTTAATTAAATCGTTTAAAATATTTACACCAGAGGTTCTAAACAGACAAGAAAGAGTTCTCTACCTCCTCACTTAAATCTTTCGCTATTCAGGCATCTAACGTAAAAAGTCTTTCTTTTGCTACGACTTGCCCCAAAGAAATCAGGAACTTCAATTTAAATAGCAGCCAGGCACATGGGCAGCTTTAGCCTCAATTAATGCTGTTGATTCTATCCATGGAATCCTGAAAGTTTTATTAACTTAGCGAAGTTAAGCATTAAATTAGAATGAAAAGTTCAACTCTTGGTTTTTGGTTGCCGATAGGTATGATTGTAGGTCTTTTGTGGGCCTGTGATGGAAATAATAAATCAAAAAAAGAAAGTAACGAAACAATACCGCAAAAAGCGAGTACGATGAGTGCCGCAGATAGTAGCTTGTTACATTTCTGGGATAAGTTCGACATGAAGGACACGGTACAAGTGAAAAATCCGGACATTGGCGAACAGAAAATTGCTGATTTTATTGGGTTATTATCGAAAACCCCGGATTCAGCCCTGCGCGATAAGGCCGTGGATCTGATGTTAGACAAAGCCAAATCCAATAGGACCAGTTTCGACTACTTCATCAAACTATACGAACGTTATCTTTATGATGGTAATTCGCCGATGCGAAATGATATTATCTACGAGTCTGTACTTCGCTATATGATCAAAACCGATCTATTATCGAATCTAGAGAAAGAGGCCTATAGACCCATCTACAAGTTGGTGTTACGCAATAAGGTAGGTCAACCCGCTGAGGATTTTAGCTATGAGCTGGCCAATGGAACAAAACAGAAACTATCACAAACTAAGGGAAAATTCACCTTTTTGATCTTTTATGATCCCGATTGTACCCATTGCAAAGAAACAATTCACCAACTCCGCGATACACCGCAATTGGTTGAGTTATTCTCGCAACTACAGGTACAAGTTGTTGCAGTTGATCCCTGGGGCGATCGTACCAAATGGAAAAATTATATGCCAGAAATGTCTGAAAAATGGATCAATGGTTTTGATAGTGATAGCAAAATTTTATCATTCAATCTTTACGACCTCAAGGCTTCTCCAACAATATATCTCTTGGATGAAAACAAGAAAGTCCTATTGAAAGACACGTATCTACAACCGGTGATCCAATATTTTGTTCAAACCAATCAATAATATATGGCTGAACATTCGGAAGACAATAAGACACGTGTCATCTCCAATGCGCTCTATTTTGCCGAAGTACAGCGTATGCTCGACGAGGGCAAGGAAGTTCGTATCCGTATCAAAGGTGGAAGCATGCGTCCATTTATTCATGACGGAGACAGCGTTTTACTACAGACTTATCGTGGTGAGTCTTTGCAACTAGGCAGTAATGTATTGGCCAAGTATGAGGGGAAGTTTGTTTTTCACCGTTATGTAGGAAAAAAGAATGGGCAGATCGTACTGGCAGGCGATGGCAATCTTGTGCTGCGGGAGTATATAAATAGCACGGATATTATTGCGATCGCTTCTATTCATTTCCCACAAAACTCAGCATTGGAAATAAGTTTAAATCATAGTTGGGCAAGATTACGCGGCTTGGGATGGTATCATATTCGTCTGCTACGCCGGGTTATTGCAAAACTGAGACGCTTAATAACGCGATAAAGTAGGCCCTGCTGGTGAAACTGAAATCTATAACCACAAATAAAAAGGTTGAAAAAATAATTATTAACTTTGATTTTATTTATTCTATTTCGTCCTAATATGTGAACTACCCAAATACGATAAACAAATAAGGAAAATTTGGGTATTCTATAGGATATTAAAACCGCCGAAGGCAGCATGAGTACCTTAAAAAAGGAAAATTAGCTCATGAATAAACAGATAATTTATATATGAAATTAAGATCGGATTTAGTATTGAGAACAATTGGTTCAGATCATTTAATTGTTGACCCTAGTCAGGATATGGTTGATTTATCAACCGTATACACCCTAAACAGCACCGCAGCATGGCTTTGGGAGCAATTAAAAGGAAAAGAGTTTGACACAGCTACAATCGTTGAACTACTCTGTGACAACTATGAAGTGGACGAGGAACAAGCGCAATCCGATGCTAAAGTTTTACTTGCGGATTTTGAAAAACAAGGACTATTGGAAAAATAACCTTTCCATTGATAATCTGAATGAATAACAACAGCCTGAAACAACATGCGCGCTGGGCATGGTCAATCAGCGATGGCTACCGCGGTAGATTGCTTCTATACTTTGTATTGGAACTGATCTGTATCGGTCTCTCCCTGATCTTTGTATACCTGTCCAAAAAAGCAGTTGATGTAGCGACTTCCCCAGGAGAATTACCCCTTAAATGGCTGTTGATAGGCATTATTGGAAGTATCACGCTGAATGTAGCAATAAAAGGCTATTCAGGCCGTCTGTTGGAGCGCATCAAGTTGATGCTGACACTCCAGTTGCAGCGTCATATGCTCGACGCACAGATGTTATCGGTATGGCGGTTGATCAAAAATTGGCATACGGGAGATATCCAGATCCGGATTCAGACAGACTGTGAAGAAGTTGCCAATACGATCGCCAGTACCGTACTTTCTTTTGTATTGACGATTATCCAATTATTGGCTTCTGTGGGTTTCTTGTGGTATATGGATCCGATGCTCGCATTGATGATTCTGGCCATCTCGCCCCTCTTTGTCTTTTCAAAGATTTACTTCCGTAAAATGCGCAAACTCAGCAAGGAGGTCAAAGAGGAGGAAAGTAATTTTTCAAAGGTCCTCCAAGAGAATCTGCGTTTCCGCCTGCTGATCCGTGCCATGGGCATTTTCCCCAAAAGGCGTGCGAAGCTGACCGAAACGCAACAGCAGCTCTTTATGCTGAAAATGCGTCAGATCAATTTTTCAACATATACCCAGGGAGCGATGAAAGTCGCCATGAATGCAGGTTATTTGGTCGCATTTATCTGGGGGATCTATCGGCTACAATCCGGGCAGATTACTTTCGGAACAATGACGGCTTTTTTGCAATTGGTGGCGCGCATTCAGAGCCCAATTCTTGCCTTGATCGGCTATATCCCTGGCTTCGTCCGCTTTCGTGTATCTGCAGATCGGCTGCTGGAATTACAAGAAGGTGAGATTGAACCTCAAGTAAAACAAGAACGCCTGAACAAAACAGAAGAACTGCGCATCACTGACCTATCCTTTCGTTACGAAGACAAATGGGTCTTACAGCAGTTAAATCTTTCCCTCAAAGTGGGGGAACCAACAGCAATTATTGGTCCGAGTGGAAAAGGAAAGACCACCTTGATCCGCCTATTGCTATCGCTACTTAAAGCCGAAAAAGGCGATATCATATTGGTAGATACCGATGGCGAACGATCATTGGAGGCAAAACATCGCATCAATTTTGCCTATATCCCACAGGGCAATTCACTCTTTAGTGGAACAATACGGGAAAACCTTATGCTCCATGTGAAAGAAGATGGACCACTGGATATCGATAAAGCGCTTTGGCTAGCCTGTGCAGAATTTGTATTTGACTTTCCTGACGGAGTAGACACCCTAGTGGGGGAATCCGGCATGGGTTTATCAGAGGGCCAAGCACAACGTATCGCTATTGCCCGTGCACTAATGCATAATGGTGATATCTGGCTATTTGACGAGGTAACCTCGGCCCTGGACAGAACGACTTCAGATATGTTAACACAACGTCTGCTCGAATATGGAAAACATAAAATATGTCTATTTGTAACACACGACTTACATCTGGCAGATAAATGCCAACATCGCGTCTACCTCGATTAAAGGTGTATCTGTGATTACCAGATAGCTCTGAAAACAATCAGGATAGGCAATATAAATATTAAAAGATGAACTGAGCCTTCAAGCTCAAGAAGTAATTATTCACATAGGAACCGAATTATGAATATAACGAATTCACCTGAGTTATCTCAAACCCGCTACCGCATTGCAGACTTAATTTTGGAGTTTAACCATCCGACACATATTGCTTTGAACCATATCCTCGGCTCCTTTCTGGACTTTCAGATTGATATTGTTGACGAAAAAGCTAACATTGTCATCAATATAAGTTTAGAAAAGGCCCCTGTGACAAATGATATGGGAATCTTGCGGACTAATGAGTCCATCGCTTGGGGAGATCGCTTTCGTTTTTATGAAAAGGGGAACACCTTTATTACAACCATCGTAAATGACAAAGGCAATGAGACATGGTATCAATATAGTAACCGCAACTTTGAGCAATCGACAATATATGTCCCAGAGAGCTCTTCAGATGAACAAGGTGCTGTAATTACCTGGATGTCCATGATGATATTTGGCCAGGCCAGCCTCCTACACGAGACGATTATGATCCATGCCTCTGTGGTCAATCATCAGGGTAGCGGGATCGCCTTTTTAGGGAAGAGTGGAACCGGAAAAAGCACGCACAGCCGGCTATGGTTGACACATATTCCCCACACGGTATTGCTCAATGATGATAATCCGGCTGTCCGAATAACAGCAGAGGGCATTTTTATCTATGGAACGCCGTGGAGCGGCAAGACCCCTTGTTATAAAAATGAACGATTACCGCTAAAAGCGTTCGTTCGGTTACAACAGGCTCCGACCAATACCTTTAACTGGCAACCAGGACTCAAGGGCTTTATTGCTGTGTTACCGAGTTGCACCGCAATCCGATGGAATAAAGATCTCTTTGCAGGTATGAATACAATCTTGGAAAAAATTATTAGCGAAGTACCCGTGGGCCATCTACAATGTCTGCCCGACGCGGCTGCTGCCCAGCTGTGTTATTCATTAGTATTTAGTAATGAGTAATTAGTATTAAGATTTTATTAAAGTAAGAGGTCCCCGGATAACATAATTATCCAGGGACCTTTCTATCTTTTTGAGCTATTATCATACCGTACTCGTGCGCTATTAGCACACTGTAGCAGCACGAACTTATTTGCTCCTTGTCTTGATCATGCCACGCTCTGGCCTTGCATGCATTTTGCCCTGATCCACTGTTTGGATCGTACGTGCAGAAATACTGCGCATAGCCGCCCGTGATTTACTTGTGGGAGCTGCATCAGCTAAAGCTGTTGCCAACATTTTCTCCTTAGGATCTCCGACGTCAGCTGAAACATCGTCACCGATACCACTCTTATCAGGAACTAGACCGTCCCAATAATCACGCAGACCGGATTCAGTTCCCTTGTTATATTTCTCGCCGAGATTTCCCCGTGAATTCTTCAGAATAAATGAAGCCGGCCAATAAGATACTTTGTCCCGGACTTTCTGCTCGAAAAAACCAACTGGCTTACCATAGGTTCTTGATTCAGTTGCAATGATCTGCACTGGAAGGTGTGGTGTAAGCACATTAACCAACATCTCCGCAGCTGAAGCCGTCTCCTCACTCACCAAGAAATACACTTTAGTCAGGTTTAACGTACTTAGTCCCTCGAAGTAGGTATCATGCATGTTCAGTTGATCCCTTAAACTCTTGGCGGCATCTGACTGCATATACTTATTCATTTCATAAGTAAGCATCAGCTTACCTTTGGTCTTGGCACCACCGATCTTATCGGCAATATAGATTGCAGCGTCGACATAACCACCACCATTGTACCGCAGGTCAACAATCAGGCTTTTGATCTGTTTGGTCTCATATGCTGTAAAGGCTGCATTGATATTTTTCTGATTCTGATTGTTATTTTCAATCTCTTCAAATGATGATAAAGCCAAATAACCGACATTATTGCCACTATTGAGATATATGGTATCCTTGTAGATCGGATTGATCACATACGAATTGTTATAGCTCATTGGTTTTTCGAACACCTTATTATCCGCACGTTTCACCTGCAAGGTAAGATTTGCGGCATCCAATGCCGAATTGATTTTATTCCGCAATCGACTATAGGCAGCAGGGTCTTTTACTTCGCAGGTTCTACCCCCATCCGGACAGCTGACTTCGATCGAATAATTTTCCTGATCATTATTGACAGATGTAATGATATCTGCGCGTTTAAACCCCGCCAATTGTGCTGGAGAGCCCCCTTCAACAAAGGAAATATAAGGTCGTGCGGTAGCTGCATCCAAAGAAAACCATTGTACTGAGATGCCATAACCTTCGTTGTTATCCATCTTTGTACTGGCCTGCTCGGCGATATTGTAACCGTTGATACCTTCCATAAAGGAAAAGCGGTCAAAAACCCCGGCGTAACCAGCCGCCACATGGGCAGGTGTCAGCCTTTTGAGTGCATCAAGCACATTGCTCGCCGAACCATATTGATCGGTATACTGAGCCGGATTTTTTAAATAATCTGGAATAGATCCATCCGCCCATACGGAATAGAGCTTATAATATTTATAAATATCGTCTTTAATAAGCTGACCTTCGGTACGGTCAGTTGGTTCCGGCTCCGGTTCGGGCTTTGGATTATCCTTTTTACAGGAAAGAACAGTAAGTCCGATCAGCGCTATCGCTGCCCAACGTCCTACTTGCTGTAGAGGCACTATGTTCATATATTGAAGCAATTTGTAAAACAAACATAGATAAATTGCTTTTTATATGCAATTTAATTACGCTTGAGATCAAACAATTGTAGTTTTTCGGCGGCTACTAAGATCTAAATACTAATATCTATATTTCTCTTTCCACTTGTCCCGAAGGCTCTGTCGGACCTTCTCCTCCTGAGGATTTTGTCCTGGTTCGTATAATTTTACACCACTAACCTCTTTGGGTAGAAATTCCTGTAACACAAAGTTTCCAGGATAAGCATGCGCATATTTATATTCGGCTCCATAGTTGAGTTCCTTCATCAGTTTAGTCGGTGCATTACGGATGTGTAAGGGAACCGACAGATCACCGCTTTGTTTCACGAGCGCCTGTGCCTTATTGATCGCTTCATAGGAGGCATTGCTCTTGACCGAAGTTGCAAGATAAATGACGGTTTGCGAAAGAATAATACGTGATTCGGGCCATCCGATAACGTTCACTGCCTGGAAACAGTTGTTTGCCAACAAGAGCGCATTGGGGTTGGCATTGCCAATATCTTCTGAAGCCAAAATCAACAACCTGCGCGCGATAAATGAGGGGTCTTCTCCCCCTTCGATCATCCGGGCAAGCCAGTATACGGCAGCATTTGGATCGGATCCTCGTATAGATTTAATAAATGCCGAAATAATATCATAATGTTGCTCCCCAGCTTTATCATAGATCGCCATATTCTGTTGCACCTGCTTCAGCACAAAAGCATTGCTAATGGGTTCCTTATGGAGAACTGCGGCATTGACAACAAGTTCAAGCACATTCAACAGCTTGCGTGCGTCACCACCAGACAAGCGTAACAGCGCCTCATACTCTTCGACAGCAATCGCTTGCTTTTGGAGATACTCATCCTCATGAAGTGCCTTTTGAACCAGACCAATAAGGTCGCTTTCTGAGAGATGCTCCAACACATAGACCTGACAACGGGATAACAAAGCTGATATAACCTCGAAGGAAGGATTTTCAGTCGTAGCGCCAATCAGTGTAACCAAACCACGCTCAACGGCCCCCAGTAGCGAATCCTGTTGGGATTTGGAAAAACGGTGTATTTCATCAATAAACAGAATTGGCTGATCCTGATTGAAATTCATCAGCCGTTCGGCCTTATCAATGACCTCACGGATATCTTTTACGCCAGCCTGAATTGCACTCAGGGCAAAGAAAGGTCTATCCAGCTCCTTGGCAATCAACAGCGCCAGACTTGTCTTTCCAACACCCGGAGGCCCCCATAATATCATTGAAGGGATATTCTTTTGTTGGATCGCATGATAAAGTACTGCATCGGGACCAACAATATGCTGTTGTCCCACATAATCTTTCAATTGATGTGGTCGTAATCGTTCTGCAAGAGGGATACGTGTTGCCATAACACAAATTTAAAAATTAAACCATACAATAACTAAATATTTTAGCGTACCCTAATAAAATATACACAAGCAGTGGGCATGTAACTAAAAAAGAAAATAACCGGTAAGCCACAGGCTTGTACCACCAAGGTCTCAATACTCAATACTAACTACTTCATACTCAAAAAACACTTTAACATTTTTTCACACAATTTTTCTTCATATTTGTATTAGACGTTAATTGACGCGTAATAATGAATGAGGATGACGAAATACTGGACCTTACTTTTGACTGCCCTAACCACGACCCTTGGAATGAGCGGAAAGGTTATGGCACAGAATACCCCAAAGGACTATACTGGGGCAATAAAAAAATATGATGCTTCATTTAGCGGCGTCGGTCCGGAGGTGTATTTCCTACCTCCTCCAAAGACTGAGAACGAAATTATTGAAGACAATTATACGAGCAAAAAAAGCTTTAGCAAGGAAATTGCCAGGCAACTGTTATTCCAACGTTTATTACTGCAATTGAAAAGCACCAATAATATGGGTCATTTTCAATATCTGATGAATCCTGTTCCCGCTAATACCACAGCATGGAATAATACCATCGAAAATCAGAAAAAAGCAGAGAACTGGATTGCCGGCTATGCCTTAGCCAATGAAGCTGCACTATTTGCAATTAAGAATAATGACAGTATCGCTGCTTCAAAATTTCTATATGATGCATTATCATTAGCAAATCGTACCGACAATAAGGATGATATTGCAACAATTAACTTGAATTTGAGCAATTTTCAATTGTATCATGGCGATTTTGACAAAGCTGAAGAAAGTGCCCAAAAATATCATACCTATGCCACGGTAAGCAAAAGCTATCTCGAGCAGGCCAATGCCTGGTTATTAATTGCTATGGCCCGTGCAGGGCAAAAAAACTTTAAGGCCGCCGAAAATAACATTATCCGAAGCGCTATCCCCTTATTTAATAAAGCAAAGGCTTATGAAGGTAAAATATTCGCATGGGAGATGCTAGCGGAGATCTATTTTAAGCAAAACAAATTCACCGAGGCACAATGGTTCCTATTGCAAGCACGTGATCTGGCCAATGCAAAAAATCTGAGTGGTGAGCTTGCAGAGATTGAATACCTACTTGCCGCTTCCAAGCAAAAGGATGGTAATTACAAGGTGTCCATCAAAGAATTTATTCAAGCTGCTGAATTGGCCTCCAATGAGAATAACAAACAGTTGTCATTGGCGATATTAGACAAATTGGGCGAAGTATATCTTGTATTAAAGGACTACCCTTCGGCCGACCAGACCTACAAGGCATATACACAACTGAAAAACGAATTGTACAATTAATTGACCTTCGTAAGATAACAGCAACCGAAGAATCGAAAGTAAGAAATAAATCGTATTTTAAGCTTTTTGTAAATATTAAAGGATAAATCAAATAAATTTTTAGAATCTATGATAATGTGCTATGAATTTCACTAAATTTAGCACGCTTATCAATAAGAGCTGAAAATTTTTAGTTATAAAATGATTATTAAAACTGTCGAAAATATGTTTAGGAAACTCATATTTGCACTTTTTGTGGTATCTATTGTCTCTTGTGGTTCAAAACCACGGGTAGCACTTCCAGATGATGGTGGACTCAAACCGAGCACACAACATCAGATCATCGCGAAAGAAGTGATTGGATTATTGGAAAATGCAAGCTACAAGAAGGTCAAAATGAATGATTCCATATCTGGAATTATCTATGATAATCTGATCAAAGGTTTAGACCAGAGCAAGAATTATCTACTTCAAGCGGATATTGATGCATTTCAAGCTTACAAGAGTAACCTTGCCCAGGATATAAAAGGAGGAGATCTTTCTTCGGCCTTCCAGATCTTCAATGTCTATAAAAAGAGATATTTGGAAAGAATGCAATATGCGCTTTCTGAGATCGACAAAAAGCAAGATTTCACCAAAGATGAATATTATCAGCCTAACCGTGAAAAATTAGGTTGGTTCAAAACAGATGCCGAAGCCAACGATCAATGGCGTAAACGTGTGAAGTACGATTTGTTGAACCTGGAAACTGCTAGTGGTAAATCTACTGATAGTGCAAAAACCAAGCAGGTGGAAACATTGAAAAAACGTTATGTGAATTTAATTTCCCAAACAAAGAAATATAATTCAAATGACGCCTTTCAGATCATTATGCAGGCGCTTACAGATGCTGTAGATCCACATACTTCTTATTTCAACCCTTCGTATGCGCAAGCCTTTAATGAAGGCATGGCAAATACATTTGAAGGTATTGGAGCAAGGCTGACCATAGACAATGAGGCAGTAAGCATCAATGAGATCATTCCCGGTGGACCTATCTTTAAAGACAAGACCATCCAAGTGAATGACAAGATCATTGCTGTGGCACAAGGTAAAGATGGTGAATTTGAAGATATCATCGGCTGGAGATTAGACGCCGCTGTAGCCAAAATAAAAGGTCCGAAGGGAACGATCGTACGGCTTAAGATTATCCCGGCAGGACAACCGATGAACTCGCATCCGCGCATTGTTTCCTTAGTACGCGAAAAAATCGTTGTCGAGGAAGAGTCTGCCAAGAAAGAGATTATGAACATCAAAGGAGCTGACGGAAAAATGTATAAAGTCGGGGTGATCAATATCCCTAAATTTTACATGGATTTTGAGGCCTACAGAAGACGTGATCCGAACTATAAAAGTACAACAAGAGATGTAAGACTGATCTTAGATACGCTGAAACAAGCGAAAGTGGATGCTGTAATTATCGACCTACGTTTCAATGGCGGTGGCTCACTACCTGAAGCGATTGATCTTACAGGATTGTTTATTGATAAGGGGCCTGTTGTACAAGTAAGGGATACTAAAAATAATATTGATGTCGAAGAAGATAAGAATGCAGGCGTAGCATGGGATGGTCCTTTAGGTGTAATGATCAACCGTTTCTCTGCCTCGGCCTCAGAAATTTTCGCTGGTGCAATTCAAGATTATGGTAGAGGAGTAATCCTTGGCTCACAAAGTTATGGTAAAGGAACTGTTCAATCGGCTATCGATATGTCGCGTGTGATTAGCCCTACAAGTCGCCTATTATTGAAAGCATCCGGAGAGAAAGATCCGGACACACCGGAAGGAGCACCACAGTATGGACAGATTAACATCACTTTGGGCAAATTTTACCGTGTCAACGGTAGCAGTACGCAACACAAAGGGGTAACTCCTGACATTACATTCCCGTCTCAATTCTCCGCAGAGAAATTTGGTGAAAGCTCAGAAAAATCTGCTCTTCCTTGGGATCAGATTCAATCCAGTAACTTCAAAAAAGTAGCGGATATGAGTGGAGTGGATAAAAAGCTGGAGACGCTACATGAGACCCGGATTAAAAATTCACTGGAATATAAATATTTGAAAGAAGATATTGAAGAGGCTCAAAAAGATGAAGATGTCAAAATTTCATTGGAATTAAATAAATTCAAAAAAGAAAAAGACGACAATCTCAAGAAAAATAAGGACCGCATCAATGCTTTACTGAAATTACAGGGTAAACCGGCATGGGAAGAAGGCAAACCTCAACCAAAGATGGACCTTGACTTTGTAAAAGATGAGAGTGCGAAAGTAATGACTGATTATATCATTAATTTTGCGAACAAAAAATAGAGAGGAGTAAAATTCCGCGAAAAAAGGCAATCGTAACAACGATTGCCTTTTTTTATGATGCTCATCACAATCTCAAACCTTTAACATTAAATTCATCTTTTCTTTGTAACTTATCATAACATTAATTGTTCTACACATAAAGACTTTAAAAATAGAACTGACAATTGGAATCTATAAAATAAGAGTCTGGATAATGATGGATTTTACCCTTAAAACGATATCACAATGAAACGTATCCTGCTTCTAACCGACTTTTCAGAAAATGCACTTTTAGCGGCAAAACAAGTAGCCTTATGTGCAGACGCTTGGAAAACTGAAAAAGTTATTGTTTACCATACTTATAACAGTGTAACAATTGTAAACAATGAACCCATTGTTGTGGTTAATGACGAAGTAAAAGAGGCTAAAGAGAAAGAATTAAATGCTTGGTTGGAGCTGATCGGGCCACTCTTTCCTCCACAGGTGACACTGTCCCACAAGATGGAAGATGTCGATCTTCCGATAGGTGTAAATGACCTATGTAAATCTGGAGATATCGATCTTGTCGCGCTAGGGATCACAGGACAGACTGGTTTCGCAAAGATCCTGGTGGGAAGCAATGCCATTACCCTAATGGACATCTGCAATAAACCGATGTTGATTGTCTCCCATAAGGTAAATCCGGCTGTTCCAAAAAATGTATTGGCAACCACTGACCTGAAAGAAGTTGACAGAAAGCTGAGTTTGTTTAATCTGGATCAAGTCCTCGACACATTTTCAGCGCAGTTATATGTTTTGAATGTTGCGAAGAAAGAAGGCTCCGCCGCAGATTTGGCACAAGAATTAAAACATTTGCATGAAAGGCTGGACAAGTATAAACCAATCTATGATTACATCAGTCATGAGGATATTACATTGGGAATAGCAGAATATGCGAAAGAGAAACATATAGACCTCATCCTGTCATTTCACAAGAAACAAGGTTTATTGGCGAGTTTATTTAAAACTAGTATATCCAAAAAAATTGCTTGGAACGGCGCTGCAAACTTATTAGTCATTCCAATGGATAAATCATAAATAGCATAAAGGAGTGGGGCAAAAGTATCTCTCCAAATATTTAATATTCAGGATATACTTTTGCCTTTTAGGGTTACTGTCATTTTACATAGATTTCTATCTACACGATCTATTTCTTGTCTACAGAATGTTTGCCCGGGCCGATAAACACGAGTCCCAAAAATACAAAGAACAATTCAATGGCATGAGATGCGCCAGAGACTCCATCACCTTTTGAAAGATGCATCAATCCAGCAACCACCATGGTAAAAGCAAGTAACAAGGCTGAAGGTCTAAAAAAAAGACCCAATAGTAAGAAAAGACCACCAATAGTTTCCGTAGCCGCGGCCATAAAGCCCCAAAATGTCGGAATAAAATTGATGCCCATATTGCCCATGGCCTTTCCAACCCCCGCCCAGAGCTCAGGACCTCCCTGCAACTTCGGCAAACCATGCATAATCATCATCACTCCCAATCCGATGCGGAGGATCAACAAACCTGTATCCCTATATTTTCCCAATGAATTCCAAATTGCCATAAATAGAAAATTATAATGTATTAAAATGTTAATTACTGATTGATATTTCTAAAATAATCAAATTTTATTGATTTGTGTTTATTTTCAGCGGTTTCAATGAGCTCACTTCGTTCGGTTATTGATTTGTGTCTATTTCTCAAAGGTATCAATAAACTCATTTCATTCGCTAATTAGTACCCATTTATCCTACTTGGTATCGGTGAACTTGTCATTCATGCTACGCACTTTATCCACCTTTAATGATAACAAAATTAGGTCAAAATGTGTTACATCCCCTTGATATAGATTAAGAAATAACAAAACAGGTCTATTTGAGTGAGGGAAAGAAAGACGAAATGGGGCAATTCACTTTAAGAAAAATAAGGGAAGCCGACAGAAAAATATTGTATTTATGATACTAAATGCGTAATTTAAGTCTCATAGACCCGATTATAAAATTATTATGAAGAATCTTCTCTTATTAACAGATTTCTCGGACAATGCCTATGCTGCGGCTCAATATGCCGCAAAATTAGCTCCGCTTTGGGGCATAGAAAGGGTTGTGCTGTACCATACTTATGAGGTTATACCAACGGTTGGAACAGAACCTGTTGTCATCAGCAATTTGGATATACTAGAAGAAAAACAAAAAGATCTCAACGTGTGGCAAGAAGACCTCATCCAACTCTTTCCACAGGGAATAGCATGGAAAGTGGTACTGGAGGAGTATGAATTGAGCTATGGCGTCAACCGTACTTGTGCTGAGGAAGATATCGATATTGTTGTCGTCGGAACTGCTGGAAAAAGTGGTTTTAAAAAGCTTCTCTTGGGAAGCAACACGTTAAAATTAATTGAGAATTGCCACACCCCATTGCTGGTTGTACCTGCCAAAGCCGAATTCAGAATCCCCAAAAAGATGCTGATCGCAACCAATCTCAAAGAAGTGAAGCTTAAGTTAGACCGGCTTCTGATCAATGCAGCTGAAGTGCTCCGAAAGAGTGAGGTCTATGTAGTTCACGTTACCAAGGAAGATCCTGCCAGTAAAGTTGTCAGCACAGAGATTAACATTATGAACGATCTATTGGCCCCCTACCATCCCATATACAGCTATATCTTACACTCGGATATTGCCGTTGGCATCAATCAATATATTAATGAAAACCACATTGATATGATGGTTACTTTCCATCGCGACAAAGGGTTACTTAGCCGGATTTTCAACACCAGTATCGCGCAAAAAATGGCTTGGAAAAGTCAGGCGGCCATGATGGTTATTCCTGTACATTCAGGATAATATAAAAATATCGACAATTAAACCGTAGCATCCCGGACACAACTATTTAATTGTCGATAGGGTTAATCATCTATAAATAGATGAGCTCCGTTTTATCGGCACTCGTTACCAATTTCACTTTCCGGCCTAATACCAGTGCATGGTTATCATCTATATGTCCTGCTGGATAACCAAAGGCGACAGGAAAATCATATTCTTTGACTTTATCCCAAATAATCTCCTCTACAGTCTGTCCAAATGTAGGATCATTGTCTTTCATGGATGAAAAACTGCCCACAATAAGACCTTTCAATTTTTTGAATTTGCCCGCACGTTTCAACGCCCACAGCATCCGATCCACTGAATAATAAGCCTCACCCACATCCTCGATGAAAAGAATCTTATTTGCATACTTGACATCTGAGTCTGACGCCAAAATAGACAATAAAATAGCCAAATTCCCACCAATTAGCTTGCCTTCAGCCTCACCGGAGCGGTTTGGGAATACAGATTGTTCATAGCTAAAGTCTGTGGAATCGCCAAACAATGCATTTTTTAACGTCTCCAAGGAAGCTTTCGTTCCTGATTCAAAAGATTTGGGCATCTGCCCATGTATCGTCGCAATTTTATAGTTACGTTGGATATGGCTATGCAATACTGTGATATCGCTAAATCCGACCAACCACTTGGGATGCTGCTCAAACTTAGAAAAATCGATCTCATCGACAATCCGAACACAGCCATAGCCCCCTCGGGCAGCAAATACGGCTTTAATGGATGGATCATCCAGGGCCCATTGGAGGTCTGCAGCACGTAAGTGGTCATCGCCGGCAAATTGATGATAAGATGTCCCCACGGTCTCCCCTATCAGGACTTCTAACCCCCAGCTCTTCAATGTTTCAATCCCTAGATCAATATTCCCACGGATAAAGCTTGCAGGACAAACGATGGCGACTTTGTCGCCTTCTTTAAGAAATTCAGGTATTTTAGACATATTTATTATGTTTCATATATAATTTGATTCTTTACGGCTATGAAGCGATCATTAGCCAACTCATTTCATTTTAGCCCAAAGTAATTTGTTCCAACTCATGATGGTTTCCTCCAATAAAAATTTTCAATGGATGAGGAGACAACAAATTTATCTTAGTATTATACCGCAAATTGAATTATCTTTGTGAAAGAAACAAGTAAAAACTTTAATATACTTTCAAGCATTGAGTATTCTAGATAAAAAACGATATACAATTACTTCGGCATTACCGTATGCCAATGGTCCTTTACATATCGGGCACCTTGCCGGAGCTTATATTCCAGGTGATATTTTTGTTCGCTATTTGCGTTTAAATCAAAAAGATGTGGTCTATGTCTGTGGTTCGGATGAACATGGTGCAGCCATTACCATCCGCGCAAAAAAAGAGGGAATTACGCCACAGCAGATCATTGATAAATACAACAAACAAATCAAAGAAAGCTTTGAAGAGTTTGGCATTTCTTTCGATATCTACCATCGTACCTCCGAACCGATTCACCACCAACTGTCGCAAGATTTTTTCCTGAACTTATACAATAAAGGTGAATTTGTCGAGAAATTTTCGGAGCAATACTACGATGAGGAGTACCATCAGTTTTTGGCGGACCGTTATATTACTGGGACCTGTCCAAACTGTAAATCCGAAGGTGCCTATGGTGACCAATGTGAAAAATGCGGTACCTCACTAAGTCCAACAGACCTGATCAACCCAATTTCGACATTAAGTGGGAAAACTCCCGTATTAAAAGAAACGAAGCATTGGTATTTACCTTTGGATAAATATCAACCTTGGTTGGAAAAATGGTTAATCGAGGGCAAGAAAAACATTCTTAAATCCAACGTTTTTGGCCAATGCCAGTCTTGGCTCAAGTCAGGTTTGCAGCCACGTTCTATGACCCGAGATTTGGATTGGGGGGTAGATGTTCCCCTGAAAGAAGCAGAAGGAAAGAAACTTTATGTATGGCTGGACGCACCAATAGGTTATATTTCTGCAACGAAACAGTGGGCAATCGACCACGGAAAAAATTGGGAAGACTATTGGAAAACCCATGACAATCCAGCAGATGATTCAACATTGATCCATTTTATCGGAAAAGATAATATTGTATTCCATTGCATCATATTCCCAGCGATCCTTCATGCTCATGGAGACTATATCCTGCCAGAAAATATACCTGCAAATGAATTCCTTAATTTGGAAGGCGATAAATTATCGACATCCAGAAACCATGCTGTTTGGTTACATGAATATCTACAGGAATTCCCAGACAAACAGGATGAATTACGTTATGTATTAACCTCTATTTTACCTGAGACCTCGGATGCTGAATTTACCTGGAAGGATTTCCAAGCGCGGATAAACAACGAGCTAGTAGCGATCTTTGGTAACTTTGTCAATCGTGTAATGGTACTTTCCCATAAATATTTCGATGGCAAAGTATTAAATGGATCTCCACTTACAGCAGTGGATCAAGCGGTATTGGATGAGTTAAAATCCTATCCGGCGTCTATCAAATCATCACTGGAGCAATTCCGTTTCCGTGAAGCGCTGGCGGAGTTTATGAATGTGGCACGCCTTGGAAACAAGTATTTAGCGGATGAAGAACCTTGGAAAGTAATCAAAACGGACGAGGAACGCGTAAAAACGATCCTAAATGTAGCATCTCAGATTGTTGCTAACCTTGCCGTGTTGGCACAACCATTTTTACCAAAAACAGCAATCAAATTATTTGAAATGCTCAATTTCCCGCAAGGAAATTGGAACGATGCAGGTAAGGAAGGCCTAATTCAGGATGGCCATCAGTTGGGTGAAGTCCAATTGTTGTTTGATAAGATAACAGACGAACAAGTTGAGTTTCAATTAAACAAACTTGCGGAAGCGAAACAAAAAAACCGCGCGGACAACACGAAGGTCGCCCCTGCTAAAGAAAATATTAGTTTTGACGATTTTGTCAAAATGGATATCCGTGTAGGGACAATTTTAGAAGCTGAAAAAGTTGCGAAAACAAAGAAATTACTAAAATTAACAATAGATACGGGTATTGACAAACGCACCGTTGTATCGGGTATCGCGGAGTTCTTTAGCCCAGAAGAGATTGTCGGACGCCAGGTCTCAATTTTGGTAAATCTAGAACCTCGTGAAATCAAAGGCATTACCTCACAGGGTATGATCTTGATGGCCGAAGATGCTGATGGTAGATTGGATTTCGTCAAACCGGATACAGCGATCAAAGTCGGTAGCACAGTACGCTAACTAAACGTAAGATATAGCATAAACAAAGAATGCCTGTCGCAAAAGACAGGCATTCTTTGTTTTCAAAAGCCATCCGGTATTTCTATTCCCTTTTAGTGATTTGCTTTAGCTACAGATACCAAGCAAAGAGCGGTTAGAATAAGACATTTTGCAATCTCTTTTTAAAATCTTTCTCATCCATCCAATCATAGACAGTATCTTTTAACTTTTTTATAACCTCCGTTTTCGATTCGGCAACAACCTTCTTCTTTTTGGTAAGTACATTGGACACTGGAGTATTGGTGATCTCGACCTTCGTTGCAAACATATTGATATTCATACTGGGGATAGATATCCCCAAGATCAAGCCCGGCAGCCCATGGATTAATTCTGGCCCCCCTGATATCGGAATCTGTCCCGCAAAAAATGCGACAACATAGATTGAATCTTGTATGATTCCATTTGCTCGCCTACAATCATAGCCTGCGATGTTGCGATATTCATCAGTGTACTTCCATTTCACTGCAGGCAAAGAATCCTTCATCAACAGTTGCTCATCACCAAAAGGTAATAATTTGATGAATTCTTGGTTCTTGAAATTCAAATAAGTTTTTGAATCAGTCACTGCCGGATTATACCAGGAGACATTTCGATAGTTAGCGGGGTAATCTTCCTGTACGGTTTCAAACAAAGTCTCGGTATCATAAAACTTCAATGTATGATGTGTGATCATTTCAACAGGTCCATTTTTGACTGCATTCTCTACCCCCAGTTTATCCCAGGTATCCAAGTCTGGCTTACTTAAATAAGTTCGTTTCAAGTAGTTCTGCACATGGAATTTCCGTTCGAAAGTCACAGTGCCACTGTTCGGGAAAAATGCATGCTGTGCCTGTATTGCAGTGATGGACAAACATAAAAGCCCCATTATTAATATTATTTGCGTCCTCATTTGGCATCTCCTCTCATTGTTGTAAAATTGTAGATCACTTTTAACATCCCATAACGACGCAATACGTTGTTGCTTGTCTGGATAAATGCAGTACCATCCTGATAGCGACGCACTCCAATATTTTTATTTAATATATCGTTGACAAATAATTGCGCTTCCAAAGATTTGTCCTTTAAGAATTTTTTAGAGATATAGCCATTCATGTTCATCATGTTAATGGATTGCAATGTCTTTGTTGCAGCTTGATAATTCTGTTGCATGGATAGCGAAATTTTAAAGTCTTTGGGTAAGTAATAGGTGACTTGCGAATAAGAATTGAATTTAAATGTTGTCTGATTCAATTCGGGCTGCAAATAGGAATCCATTTTTTCCACGCCTGGACTCAAGTTAATATAAAAGTCCATTTTATTTGCTTTAAAACGGTTAAAACCTATATTAGGACCTACGCTCCAAGTTTTGTTACGGTTTAGCTGTGGATCTTGATTCAATAAAGAAAGATAACTATACTGACTATTATAGTTAAGGTCCATACCAAGGTTCATCTTTAATCCCCATTTCTTTTGTATCGGAAAACTATAGCTTCCGCCTCCATACAAAGACCAATTATCCTTATCAATATTGACATAGGAGATTTGTCGGGTACCCTCTTCCAAGTTATAGCGCACACTACTATTAATATTGCGTTTTCCCTGATAAGCGCCAACATAGAAATACATATTTTGATCTTTTAGCTGCTTATAAGAGTTATAATTGACAGAATAGGAATTATTGAACCCAGATTTCAGATCTGGATTGTCCAAATATTCCACGAGCGGCTGGGCATTTTGTTTAAGTGGTTCGATCTGTGTCAATGAAGGCTGGGCAGTCTGTCCACTGTAACGGAAGCCTATGTTTTTACTTTTAGAAATTTTGTAATTTACCGAAAGCGATGGCCTTAAAGAGGTCTGATCGCGCTGCAATATGGTATTTAAATTATTATAGGTTCTTTTTACAGCTTCAAATTCTGTTTGGTTACTCAGATTGATTGTCAAGTCATTTGTTTTATAGTTCAGTGAAGTATTGATACTATTTTTTAAACTGGAAAAATTAAAATCATTCAATACACTTTCATCCAGCACGGTATATTTTTGTGTGATAGGATCTCTATTGAAGGATTGATTGAGTGTTTCTGATTTATTGCTTGAAAAAGAGTACCCGATTGATCCTGTAATCTTTTTTGAAAGGGGCTCGGTATAGGTTATCGAAGCGCCATACGTATTATTTCTGATTTCATCTTTTTTAAATTGATCGATTGTGTCAGTACGCTGGCTATTTTCAAAATAGTTTTCCGAAAAATATTGTGTCTTCGAGAGGTTCCGATCCGTATTTGCGTTGACATTAAATGTGATGGAGCGACGTTCTTTTTTAAACCGCCGTGTCAATATTGCATTTACATTAAATTTATCCTGATCACTATTCAGATCCCTGCGCGATATGGTGTTTGTAATCGGCTGTCCGCTCAAGGTTTTCTGATAAGCTTCCGCTTCGGAGACATTATCCCTATTGGATTTATTAAAGCCCATATTCACGGTCAGATCAGCAAGCGAATCCAATTTATAATCATACCTCAAATTAGCAACATTTGCTCTGTTTTCATTTTCCGTTCTGGTTGTATTACTGTCTATTTGTGCCCGTTCTGGCAAGTTATTCTGCGCATTATAGGTACTTGTATTATCAACATTGATCTGACTACGCTTGTAATTGACGTTAATTTTGTGCTTATCATTTTTAGACTTATCGGAATAGCTTACCCCCATATTTAAAGCTTTAGGTACACCTCCACCCCTGTATTGGCCATCCCATCCGCCTTCCGTTTCATCTCCACCGGAAGAAATCATGATACCTCCACCGTCCATCATCTGTACATTGCCGCTTCCCCCCACACCATATTTTTGACTATCCTCAAAGCCCAAACCTACCATGCCGTCATTGGCCAAAATACCATAAGCGGCAATCTTCTGTGCCCCTTTAAACTTATTGAGCATGACTTTCCCACCATAATACTTATCTGTTCCTGCACCTGCGATTGCCTGACCAAACATCCCTTTCTTTTTATCCTCCTTGAGTTTTATGTCAATAGTTTGCGTACGCTCTCCGTCATCCACACCGGTACGCACAGCCAGATCGGATTTCTTTTCGTATACCTGTACCTTGCTCACCATATCCGACCGGATATTTTTGGTAATCAGGGTTGGGTCATCCCCAAAAAACTCCTCTCCATCGAGCAGCACCTTTTTTACCTCTTTTCCCTGCGCTGTAATCTTCCCTGTCCCATCGATCGTAATACCTGGAAGCACCTTGAGCAAATCCTCAACCTTAGCATCTTTCTCAACCTTAAAACTACCAGCATCATACTCTATCGTATCTCCTTTAATAACGACTGGAATTCGTCCATTGACCTGCACTTCCTCCAAAAGTAATGCTGTCTTTGACAGCGATACCATACCGAGATCAAGACTTTGGGATGTAATATGGATATCTTTCACGAGGTCAGCATATTGTGGATAGGACACGACCATTTTATAAATACCTGTATCCAGATTGGCAATTTGGAAAGTCCCATTTTCTTTTGTTCGATCGAACTTAATTAATATAGAATCTTTTGGGTTAAGTAAAGCAACTGACGCTTGATGGAGTTTAGCTTTGTCTTTGGCATCAACAACTACACCTGTAAGCCGCTGTTGGGCATAGGAAATAGAGCTTATGGCTGAAAGTACAAGAAACAAAACTAAGGTATAGGTTGGTCTCATAAATTTCCGTTTATATATTGTCGCAATAAAGATATCAATGTTGCTACGGAAAATTCGTAAAATAATGTTAAATAATTAAGAAATTAAAAAAATAGTAAAAACAAAAGTAAAAAGCTGTAAAACAACTAATTAAAGACAAATATCTAATAAAACTGGATAGAACAAAATGTTACACCAGCTTTGTTTTCCCAATAAGACACAACTAATAATATCAGAAGAAATATAGTTTCACACATTTCTGCCTGACATATTGAAAATAGTTTCGCTATAGAAAAACCGGTAGCGATGCTTTTTTTACAACCTGTAATCTATTATGATACCAACAGAGATTTCATGGATCTTTGTGGTCGCTTCATAACTATTCAACTGAAATTTGCACAACAGGAATATATTCTTGTACTTAAAGAGTAATTTTTCTATCGCTTTCGATTGTTCATCAGATATCTGTTCCAAGCACGATTGGCCTCGCCTAGCTCATAGTATAAGGCAGCGTGTGTAGAACATTATCCTGCTAGTCACCTTTTTAGAAATACCTTCAGTATAAAAAAACAGCAGTAACTTGCGCTACTGCTGTCTATACTATTCATTGCAAACAAACCTTTTTGCTTAGTTTGTAAACGACATCGAACAAGTCAATTATTCGACGTTTAAATTCAACTCTTTTTCTTTATTGATTAAATGTGCAATGCTGGTGTCATTCAAAATTTGCAACATCGCATTCCGCACTTCCACAAATGTATCACGGATGCCACAGGCATGCTCTTCGGTACACTCTTCACAGGAACGATAAAAATTTAGACTGACACAAGGGAGCAAAGCAATCGGTCCATCGATCAGACGCATTACCTGAGATAAAAATACATCCTCTGGAGCTTTATTGAGACTATAGCCACCACCTGCACCTTTTTTACTATAGAGAATCCCTGCGTTGCGCATTTCAAGGAGAATCTGTTCCAAGAATTTTTTTGGAATATTTTCTTCCTGCGCGATCTTAACGATCTGCATAGGTTCATTTCCGTAGTTACGACCGAGCACCATAAGTGCCTTAATTGCATATTTTGTCTTTTTGGAAAGCATAATTTGTTAACCCCCTGTTGAATTGCAAATTTACGTTTTTTATTCAATAGAATAAAACCTATAAAACTAGCTGTAAAAGAAAAGCCCTTAGCACAATTTACCCGTTGGATATCCTTATGCTAAGGGCGAATATTATTTGATAACCGAATTGCTATTGGCCCAATACTGCTGTAATGGGTTTACCGATACTTCCATTGGGTTCGGTAATATGCAATAGTGATGAAATTGTAGGCGCAATATCGACAATATGGACCTCGGTATTGGACACACCTGGCTTAATACCCCAGCCCATAAATACCAATGGGATATGGGAATCATATCCCGACCAAGTACCATGTGTCGTACCCGTAGAACGTGGGGTACCATCATACCATTGTGGTTCACAAACGATCTGGATAACACCACTTCGTTTGTAGTTATACCCATTGATCATTTTTTCACGGACAGGCTCTGGAATCATTAGGCCTTCGCTCTTTTCCATATCTGCAACGTATGCAACACCTTCGGTGTGGCGCAATTCGCGAATAATTGTCTCTTTTATTTTATCCCGATCCAATTGAAGCGAATCAATGATTTGATTATTCAAATGAACCTGATAATTCATCATACTCTTGACGATTTTTTCCTGTCCAAATTTCTCTTTCAACTTTTTGTTTAGATCCGAGATAATCTGACGGGAATAGAAATAACCGCCATTTCCTTTCATATCCATATAGAATCTCGAGTTGTAAGAAGCGCCATGGTCAGCAGTCAGGAAAAAGGTGTAATTGCCTTTACCGACAGCGTTGTCCAGATAAGCAAAGAAATCGGCAAGTTGTTTGTCCAATTGCAGATAGATATCTTCAATTTCTACAGCTGTTAATGAGTAGCGATGTCCGACATAATCTGTAGCCGAAAGACTAACACAAAGGAAATCGGTATTTTTAGTTGGATTATTTCCCATCTGCTCATTCTTGATGGCTTCCATTGCCAGATCTAAGGTAAACTGATTACCCATTGGCGTTGTTTTTATCAACTCAAGACCTTCGTCTTTCATCAACTTAGATGTCGCACGCGGTAAGGTTGGTTTCTCTTCACCAGGATATTTCCCTTCATAGATATTATCATCAGCAATACTATTCGCTGCATAAGTACGCACATCGTACATCGGCTTCCAGTCTGCCTTAAGATATTTTTCCGCTAATTTTTTCTTATTGAAGTCAACGACCCACTTCGGTAATTGATCCATATAGAAATTGGAGGTAATCCAGTTGCCCGACTTCGCCTCAAACCAATAAGCAGCATCCGCAAAGTGACCGGCAGGTAATATGCCGCCTCTGTCTTTAATTGCGATACCAATGACTTTAGATTTAAAATTTGAAGCCAGTTTCAACTGATCCGTTACTGTAGAAGCCAGTAAATTACGTGGGGATTGTTTTCCTTCTTTCTCTGTAGTACCTACACCAACGACATTGTCATCTTGGGTACAATACATATTCTTGCCTGTAAGCTCCTCGATCCAATCATTACCCGCAATACCGTGGATTGAAGGAACAGAACCAGTGTACACCGAACTGTGTCCTATAGCTGTATAGGTCGGAATATAATTGATCAGGGTATTCTCGCAGGAGAAGCCTTCTTTCAAAAGTCGCTTGAAACCATCATTTCCATATCGGTCCGCAAAGCGATATAGATAATCCCAGCGCATCTGATCCACCATCAGACCGACGACCAATTTGGGTCTTTCCGGTTGTTGTGCCATGGAGGAGAGTGCAGCTATTCCAAATACGACACTTAAAAAAAATCTTTTAATCATAATAGTATTAAGTATTGAGTATTAAGCATTAAGATATTAGATTTGAGACGTTCACAATACGAAGTCTCCGACTTACCTAAATCTCCTTTTTTTACTTATTAATTTTAACCGTTGACTTTACTAATCTAAGTCCCTAACTTCAGCAGCCACTGTGTAGAGCCGCCGTTTAATAACGAATGCTAATGTAGGGTTTAATCTTTTAAATGCGTTTTTAAAAATTGTCCTGTATAAGAATCTTTACAATGTGCAAGATCTTCTGGAAGTCCCGTAAAAACTACCTTTCCACCTTTATTACCCCCTTCAGGTCCAATATCAATCACCCAATCCGCCGACTTGATCATATCCATATTATGCTCAATGACCAAAATACTATTGCCGAGAGCAATCAAAGCATCAAACGATTTTAGCAGTTTTTTAATATCCTGAAAATGCAAACCAGTAGTCGGTTCGTCAAAGATAAACAGGGTCTTCTTGCTGTTATTGCCTTTGATCAAAAAGGAAGCAAGTTTAATCCGTTGGGCCTCACCCCCTGAGAGCGTACTGGAAGACTGCCCGAGCTTTACATACCCTAAACCAACATCTTGTAATGGCTGTAACTTAGCCAATATTTTAGGCTGGTCACCGAAGAAGACAATGGCTTCATCCACGCTCAGTTCAAGTATATCTGCTACGGATTTACCTTTATATTGCACGTCTAGCACAAACTGCTTGAAACGTTTTCCACCACAGGCCTCACATGGGAGTACGATATCTGCCATAAATTGCATTTCGATCTTCACTTCCCCCTCACCTTGACAGACATCACAGCGGCCACCCTCGACATTAAAAGAAAACGCAGCTGGTTTCAATCCCGCAGCTTTGGATGCGGCTTGATTGGCATACAATGCCCTGATCTCATCCCAAGCCTTAACATAAGTCACTGGATTGGACCGTGAAGAACGACCGATAGGATTCTGATCGACCATTTCGATCTGTTCCACTTGTGCAATATCGCCTTCTATGGAATCATATACACCTGTTTGTTCACCAGAATAATTACCGATTGATTTCTGCAATGCCGGATAAAGAATCCGTTTTACCAAGGAAGTCTTTCCGGACCCAGATACCCCAGATACGACGGTAAATGTATTTAAGGGAAACTGCACATCGATCCCCTGAAGATTATTTTCATGCGCTCCCTTTACAGTAATACTGTTGGACCACTTTCGCCGTTTTTTGGGAACTTCGATCTGGCTCTTGCCACTCAGATATTGACCCGTTAAGCTCCTATCATCTTTTAGGATCTCACTATACGTTCCCGCAAATACCATCTCACCACCATTGATCCCTGCTTCAGGGCCAATATCGATCAAGTAATCTGCAGCCTCCATCATTTCCTGTTCATGCTCAACCACAACAACCGTATTACCTACATCACGCAGGGACTTCAGAACCGAGATCAGACGTTGTGTATCCCGCGGATGTAACCCAATACTTGGCTCATCCAGTACATATATTGAGCCGACGAGCGAACTTCCGAGCGAAGTTGCCAAATTGATTCGTTGGGATTCCCCTCCGGATAGCGTATTGGACAAACGGTTTAAGGTAAGGTAGCTTAATCCTACATCGCATAGAAATTGTAACCGGTTATTAATTTCGGCCAATAGACGTTTGGCGATCACCTTTTCATTTCCTTCCAGAGACAAATCTGTAAAAAATGCCAAAGCTTCTTCAAGAGGCATCAATACGATATCGGTAATTGACCTACCACCTACTTTGACATAGGTCGCATCTTTGCGCAACCTTGTTCCTCTACAATCCGGACAGTCGGTCTTACCACGGTAACGTGATAACATCACGCGATATTGAATTTTATAGGTCTGTTCTTCAAGCTCTTCAAAGAACTGGTTAAGCCCTGTAAAATAACTATTTCCCGTCCAGAGTAATTCTTTTTGTGCTGCAGTCAGATCAGAATAGGCGCGGTGTATCGGAAAATCAAACTTTAAAGAATTTTTTACCAGCACCTGTAACCATTCGCCCATTTTCTCTCCTCGCCAAGGAGCAATAGCGCCATCATAGACAGAGCGACTCTTATCTGGTATAACAAGATCTGGGTCTATACCAATGATCTTCCCATAGCCTTCACACCGACGACAGGCACCATAGGGATTATTGAAACTAAAGAAGTTGGGACTAGGCTCCTCAAAGGTAATTCCATCGAGTTCAAACTTATGCGAGAAATGATGTCTTTTATCCTTTTCTTCAATATACAATTCACCTTTACCCTCAAAAAATCCGGTTTGAATAGAATCTGATAATCGATTAATGGTATCATCATCCTGTTCGATACGTACCCGATCCACTACGATCAATACCTCGCCGTCCTGAATCGTTTCATTGGCCATGCTCTTATCGTCAATAATACTTTCGATTTTTTGCATTTTATCTTGATAAACGACACGGACAAATCCTTTCTGCAGTAAGAGAGACAACTCTTCTTTGAGCTTTCGCCCATGGGAAGGCACCAACGGAGCCAAAAGCGTGACAGATTCTCCCTCGTCAAACTTCAAGGCAAAATCTACCACCGAACTCACACTGTCTTTAGTCACCTCCCTGCCTGAGACAGGAGAAATCGTCTTACCGATTCTTGCATATAGTAATTTCAGATAGTCATATATTTCGGTAGAAGTTCCGACAGTAGAACGGGGATTGCTGGTAATAACACGTTGTTCAATCGCAATCGCTGGAGCGATCCCTTTGATGTAATCGACTTCGGGTTTATTCATCCGTCCCATAAACTGCCGTGCATAGGAAGAAAGACTTTCAACGTACCGTCGCTGCCCTTCAGCATATAGGGTATCAAAAGCGAGGGAAGATTTTCCCGAACCCGACATTCCTGTAATGACAACTAATTTATTTTTGGGAATATCAACATCAATATTTTTCAGATTATTGACCCTAGCCCCTTTTATTTGAATATATTCTTTTGGAGTATGCTCCACTTTTTTACTCATAATAATCCTTATCTCACACAAAGTTACGCAATCTTGGCTGATTATAGTCCCTATGAATTAAAAGCTCTCACGAAAAAATACAACCGCTATCATCATGCAGTTCTATAAATTTAGAGGCTGCCTTTTTTCATTTCAGTGACAGCATAATCAACGGCTCTAGCTGTTAATGCCATATAGGTCAGCGACGGATTTTGCGTTCCTGTTGAGGTCATGCAGGAACCATCGGTGACAAATACATTTTTCACCAAATGTAACTGGTTCCATTTGTTCAACAACGAGGTCTTGGGATCCAGTCCCATACGTACTCCGCCCATTTCGTGGATATCTAACCCCGGATTTTGGTTACTGTCACTAATGTTGAGATTCTTGACTCCTGCAACATCCAGCATCTCCTGCCCTTGTTGAAAGAAGTCATCTCTTGATTTGTAGTCGTTTTCCTCGTAACCCACGGCTGTAATCAATTGAGGAATACCATAAGGATCTTTCTTGTCTGCACTCAATCGCACATGATTGCTTTCCTTGGGAATCGTCTCGCCCTGCATCATCATAGAGACGCCCCAGCCCTCAAGTTCGGATAAACTGTCTTTATAATCCCCGCCTACCGGTACTCCCTCAAAAGCCCCTCCCCGCGAACGGGAAGCCCCAAAGAACGAGGCATAACCTCTTAAAAAATCTGTTTCCTGTCGATGTACATTTCTAAAATTGGGAATAATAGGTTGGGTTGGCCTACGTCCATAATAATATTTATCTTCATAACCCTCCATTGTACCCGTTATTGTACCCAAATAATTATGAAAAGCGACATATTTCCCCAACAGTCCACTGTCATTTCCTAGGCCATTCGGAAAACGGTCGGAAGTGGAATTCAATAGAATCTGGTTTGTCGCTAATGCAGAGGCATTGACAAAAATAATTTTCGCAAAAAATTCTTGACTCGCCTTAGTTATGGTGTCAACAATACGGACACCGATCGCTTTTTGTAAACTATCATCGTAAAGTATAGATTCGACAATCGCTTGAGGGCGAATGGTCAACTTTCCTGTTTTTGCCGCCCAGGGTAAAGTGGATGCATTGGAACTAAAATATCCACCAAAAGGACACCCACGATGACATAGGCTACGTGCCTGGCACTGGCTCCGCCCTTGATCAATATGGATCTGTCTGGGCTGTGTCAAATGAGCACAGCGTCCCTGAATCACTGGACGATCTTTATACTGCTGCTGTATGCGTTGTTGTATCGCTTTCTCTACAACGTTCATCTCCCAGGCCGGAAGAAAATCACCATCTGGCATCGCGTCAATTCCATCCTTATTACCCGATATTCCGGCGAAATGTTCGACATACGAATACCATGGTGCTATATCATCGTAACGAATTGGCCAATCCACTGCAAAGCCATCCCTTGCAGGGCCTTCAAAATCGTACTTAGACCATCGCTGGGTCTGACGGGCCCAAAGGAGAGATTTACCACCAACTTGATCAGCCCGAATCCAGTCAAATGGTTTTTCCTGAATATAAGGCTGGGCCGCATCCGGCAGAAAAAAGTGCTTGGCGTCTTCCCGATAGACATAACATTTTGAAGCAATTGGATTTTCATCCTTGGCCTGCTGTTCCACTTGTCCACCGTGCTTGAACTGCCAAGGATCCATATACGCTGTGGGATAATCCTGGATATGTCTGGCATCTTTACCTCGATCCAAAACAAGTGTTTTCAATCCTTTCTCGCAAAGTTCCTTAGCGGCCCATCCGCCAGATATCCCCGAGCCGATCACAATAGCATCAAAATGATTCTCCTTATTCATCATTATATTTAGGTCGTATTTGAAGAGTTAATATACTGTAAATTAAAACTATTGCAGCAAATATTCATTACAACTCACATGATTTTGTTACAAAACAAACGAAGAACAAATGTATCAACCACAGCTTATCAAAGGGTGCTCTTTTACATCCGCACAGGGTTTAACAAACAATTATTTTAAATATTCAACCATTTGCAATTAATCCTTCTGAATTTTATTTAGTCTTAGAAATATAGTTTTACAAAACAGCGTAGCAATAGCAATAGCAATAGAAATTGCGTTTAAAGAATAAAATAAAAAAAAGGTTATGAGAAAAAATGTATTTAAAGTTATGGTCATGATGCTATTCGTTTTCGTCGCATCCACAACAGTAAGTAAAGCACAAATGGTGATTGATAAAATAGATTTAAATATTTTTCCAGCAGCGGAAAAAGGATACAAAAAAATGGTTATCGAAGTTCCATATTCGGAGAATGATAAAAATAAGAAGATCGAATTCTCTGTAAGTAAATGGATGGAGGTAGATGGTTGTAACAGTTTTAATCTAGCTGGTTCTTTTGAGAAAAAAGATCTTCAAGGCTGGGGGTATGATTACTATGTATTTAAAACTAATGGAAATGTAGCAAGCACAATGATGGCCTGCCCAGATAAAGCAAAAAGAAATCTTTTTGTGAGTGCTCAACCTGAAATAGTACGTTATAATGGTCGGATGCCTATCGTTATTTATGTCCCTGAAGGTTATGAAGCGCAATTCAAAATCTACTCAACAGATGGGGATAGCTACCGTGCTGCTGAAGTCAGAGAAAAGAAGTAATCATACAGTTTAGTTACTTAAAATAATAGCAAACAAGCGCTGCTTGTAGCAGAAAGTCTCCAATAAAAATTGGAGACTTTCTTTTTTATATACTGTTAAAAAAACGATCAACATTATTGCCTCCCTCGTGGCATTTTGCTCCAAAATTGGCAACGGGGCTTTCAAGATTATGATTTACACGACATTATAACAAAAGAACTTAATACTATAAACTTAACACCCGGTTAGTTTAGTATTAATATACAAAGTTTAATATTGCTTACGTTTTCAGACATAAGTATAAAATGATCATGTTTAATCAACCTTCATTACATCTACCAAAAATTGCAGTACTCACGTGTATTTTAACGACGTTATCTGCAAAGGGTTTTGCCCAATCCCAAACATTTCAGGGAAAGCTGATTGATTCAGTGAGTCAGGATGCAATTCATGGCGCAACCATTCGAAATTCTCATCTGAGTAAATTAGTTTCATCAGACCAGGCAGGAAATTTTTCCATTCAGGCGCAAATCGGAGACACCTTACGCATAGGTTTTATGGGTTATCTTCCTAAAAGCTTTATTATCTCAAACCAGGGGCCTCTACAGATTTCGTTATCTCCCAATCAACAATCGCTCAATGAAGTTGTGGTAACTGCCCTGGGTATAAAAAAAGAAAAGCAGGCCATCGGTTATTCCGTACAGGAGATCAAAGGAAAAGATCTGGTAAAAGCCCGCGAACCAAACGCAATCGCTAGCCTTGCTGGCCGGGTATCGGGTCTGACAATTACGCCGAGCACAAATCTATTTGGAGACCCTGGTATCACATTACGCGGAAGAAGCAATATTCTTATTGTGGTGGATGGAATGCCGATCAATACCGACTCCTGGAACCTTAGTCCGGACGACATTGAATCCTATTCGGTATTGAAAGGAGCGAATGCAGCAGCCTTATACGGAAATCGCGGACAGAATGGTGCCATTGTCATTACGACCAAACGAGCAAAGACAGAGGATAAAGGCTTTCAAGTAGAGTTCAACTCGAGTACACAACTGCAGACAGGATACAATGCGATTCCCAAGATCCAAACCGAATATGGTCCCGGTTCAAATTTTCAATATGCTTTCAAAGATGGACGTGGTGGCGGAATAAACGACAATGACTATAATATTTGGGGACCTCGATTTGAAGGCCAGCTTATCCCACAGTACAATAGCCCCATCGATCCTAAAACAGGCGCATTGGTTCCGCTTCCCTGGGAAGCTCGTGGGAAGGATAACTTGAAGAAATTCCTTCAAAATGGACTGTTAAGCACCAACAATATTGCTATTTCAAGTAAAACAGAGCGTGGGGACATTCGCCTTTCGGCTTCTCAGCTATTTCAACGTGGCACAACACCGAATACAAAACTCGGGGGCACGAATATCAATTTAACAGGGGGGATCAATGCCGGAAGCAAATTGAGGATTGACGCAAGCATCAATTACAATAAGCAGTATTCGCCAAACTATCCCAATATCGCTTATGGACCAAACAGCCCCATTTATATTCTAACACTATGGGGTGGTGCGGATTATGACATCAACGATCTGAGGAACTATTGGCAACCGGGTAAAGAAAATGTACAACAGTACAATCGCGAATACACGATATATGACAACCCTTGGATGACAGCTTATGAAAACCTACGCACTTATGATAAAGATGATATTTACGGCTATGTATCTGCCAATTACAAATGGAACAGCCATCTCTCTTTAAACGCACGTACCAGCGCAAGCACTTGGAACAGGAACCGAACCATCAAAATTCCAATCTCGGCCAATTTATACAATTACAATATTGGCGGGAGTCGTGTCGGTGGTTACCAAGAAACGTATGATACCTTCTGGGAAAATAACACCGAAGTTTCATTAAAATATCAAAACCGCATTTCAGAAGACATTGGCTTTACAGGTTCGGTATTCGGGAACTTACGAACAGTAAGTGCAAAATCATTGTTTGCCCGTACGGATCGAGGTTTGACTGTCCCTGGAGTCTACGATTTAAGTAATTCGGTCATGCCGACCGTATCGACCAATGACCGTGCACTACGCCAAGTCGGAAGCGCCTATGGTTTTGTGGATCTTGACTACAAAAATATGCTGTTCTTGAATCTGACTGGTCGATTTGATAAATCGTCAACCATGCCCCTAAAAAATAACACCTATTTCTATCCATCTGCTTCCTTAAGTGCTGTCATATCGCAGATGGTATCTTTACCTAAAATGATCTCATCACTGAAAGTGCGTGGTGCCTACGCAAATGTTGCCAGCGATTTTGTCAATGAAACAGCACAATATGATATTTACAAACTTCTACCGGCCTATACCAATTATGGTCGCTGGGCGAATTCCATGACTGGTGTCACCTATACAGATGTATTACCGAATCCAGATCTCGTAGCGGAGCGTGTAAAGACTGCGGAGATCGGCTTGGAAACCCGCCTCTTTAACAACCGTCTCGGCGTAGATTTAGCGGTATTCCGAAACCTGGAAGGCCCCCGCATCATCGAGCTAGCCACATCGGTCACTTCGGGTGTAAAAGCAAGACAAACCAACGGGTTGACTTTGCTACGAAAAGGGATTGAATTGAGCATCGACGCAACAGCAATCCAACGAGAACGCTTTAGCTGGAATATATTGGTCAATGCATCGACCAATCATGCCTGGTTGCATGATATCGATGGCCATCAGACCCGATCAGGGGATGTACGCATCGGAGAACGCTGGGATAGCTTCTATGTAAATGATTTTCAACGCGATGAAAAAGGGAATTTAATCGTAGGAACCAATGGTCTGCCGGCCTACAATCCTTACGTCAGCAAGATTGGATACAGCGATAATAAGTTCACAGCAAGTATCAGCAACAGTTTCCGCTACCGTGATTTCAACTTTAGCTTTCTAGTCGACGGTCGCTTTGGAGGGTTGATCAAAAATGTGCAGGATGCCAAACAATGGGGTTCAGGAACGCATCCCGAATCGGCCAGCGCCTATCGCTTAAAAGACTGGGAAAACAGAGACAGCAAAGACTACAAGGGTTCGGTCATGACTGAGGGACTAAAAATTATCAAAGGCCAATTGAGCACGGACCAAGATGGTAAAATAATTTCTGATACACGGGAGTTTGCACCAAACGACATCCCCGTTCTATGGCAAAACTGGGCTACCAATTATTACCAATCTGGACCGATCAGTGCAAAAGACAGGACATTTGTAAAATTACGGGAAATTGTCTTCAGCTACAATCTTCCAGCTAGTGTACTGAAAAACTCCAGGTTTTTACGTAGTGCAAGCGTATCCCTAGTCGGCCGAAATCTATTATACTTTACCAGAAAAGGCACAAAAAATATGGATCTGGATCAATTTACCGCCGCCAGTTCGGATTACCAGACTCCATCGGTAAAAAGCTTTGGTCTAAATATTAATGCAACTTTTTAAAGATTTTAACACATCAAGATATTTTCAACCATGAAATACTTTAAATCAGTCTTACTTTTATTGCTCTTTGGCAGCACGTTGAGCTCCTGTAAAAAAATCGAAGACCTACAAAAGGATCCCGCGGCCGTGTATGATCCCGCCCCCAAACTGCTCTTTACAGGTATATTAATGCGATCTCATGATGCTCCATGGAACGAAGACCATCGTTACAATCAGTACATGACCCAAAATGAGGCCTATTATACTGGACAGCCATACAGTTGGACCACAGGTTCCTTCGAGACACCTTATGGCATACTACGGGATGTATACCGGATGGAAATCGAAGCGGCTAAAACACCCGAATTGGGTGCTGTGTACCTCACGCTAGCCAAATTCTTCAAAGCCTATTTTTTTGTCCGCACAACCGAAATGTTTGGCGATATTCCAATGGCAGATGCGCTAAAGGGAGAGGCCAACAACAACTTTGCCCCTCGGTACAATACCCAGCTGGAAGTGTATCAGCAAGTGCTCTCCTGGCTAGAGGAGGCCAATACTGAACTCGCTGGTTTTAAAGAAAAAGGCACTATACTTGACGGTGATTTCTTCTACAACGGAAAGACGGAACAATGGCAGAAGTTGGTCAACTCCCTCAAGCTGCGTATACTGCTAAGCCTGAGCAAACGCGCCGATGATAGTCCTGCGCTACGCATTAAAGAGCGATTTGCGGAACTCCTTGCCAATCCTTCAAAATTCCCGTTGATTCTTGATAATAGGGACAATTTCCAGTTGCAATATAACTCCATCAATACCTATCCGCTCTGGCCGACTGATGGTGTGATTATCAAAAAAGATGTGCGGAATACCTTGGGAGCAACTTACTTGGATATCCTAAAAACAACCCGAGATCCACGATTGCTGGTTCAAGCGCTCCCGGCCTCCGCTTTACCTTTTGACCCAACGAAACCTTTCGAGGCTTATCAGGGCGGCAAAACAGGGGATCTACAAAGCAGCCTCCTGAAACAAGCGACAGAAGGCCAACTTTCTATGATCAATTTTGACTATTGGCTCGCTTCACCTTCGGGTTTACCATCCATTCAGCTTGGAGCGTCTGAGGTGCAATTTGCGCTTGCTGAGGGAATCAATCGTGGTTGGAGCAATACTGATGCAAAGTCCAGATTTGAAGCCGGCATAACCCTGTCTATGCAGTTCTATGGGATTTCCCCGGAGAAGATTGCCGCCTTTCTAAAAGGTTATGCTTACAAAGGGAATAATCCCGAAGGCTTGAAACAGATACTCACACAAAAATATGTTGCCTTCTTTGAAAATTCAGGCAAACAGGCTTTCTTTGAGCAACGTCGTACAGGTATACCAGAGTTCAATGTTGGTCCGGCAAATGCCAACAACAACCAGATCCCTAAACGATGGGCTTATCCGAAAAACGAATATAGCACCAACGAAAGCAATTTAAAAGAAGCTTTGCAACGGCAGTTTAACGGATCAGATACACAAAATGATCTGATCTGGTCTATCAAATAAACAAAATCAATACGATCGATTGTCCCATTCAATTTATTCAGCTTCTTCCCTCCTAGCCTTTTCCAGCTTAGAAGCCTTTACAAAGAAGAAATTAAGAAAGGGGGAGGACCGGAAAAAGTGGTATAAGCTGATATAAAAAAAGCCCTCGAAATAGTATTTCGAGGGCTTTTTTTATAATCTTTAGTTACCTACTATTGAAATTTTTTCGCGTTTACTTTACGCTCATTTTCTGTCAAGTAGATTTTACGCAAACGGATAGATTGTGGTGTAACCTCGATGTATTCGTCTGCTTGGATATATTCCATAGATTCTTCTAGAGAGAATTTAATTGCTGGTGCGATACGTGTGTTATCATCTGTACCAGATGCACGCATATTTGTCAATTGTTTACCTTTAACAATATTGATCGTTAAGTCATTGTCACGGATGTGCTCTCCTAAGATTTGTCCTTCATAAATATCCACACCTGGATCAACGAAGAACTTACCTCTATCTTGTAGCTTATCAATAGAATAAGCAGTTGTTGTACCTTTATCCAAAGAGATCAATACACCATGCAAACGTCCAGGGATTGTTCCTCTCCAAGGCTCGTATCCTTTCAAACGGTGCGCCATAACAGCCTCTCCAGCTGTAGCAGTCAATACGTTGTTACGAAGACCAATGATACCACGAGAAGGAATTTCGAACTCAAGATGTTGCATTTCACCTTTCGTTTCCATCACTAAAAGCTCACCTTTACGTTGTGTTACCAACTCGATCACTTTACCCGAAACTTCTGCAGGAACGTCAACAACCAACACCTCGATAGGCTCACATTTCTTGCCGTCGATCTCTTTCAAGATTACTTGCGGTTGACCTACTTGCAATTCGTAACCTTCGCGACGCATTGTTTCGATCAATACAGATAAGTGAAGGATACCACGTCCATATACCAACCAAGCGTCTGGAGATTCAGTAGGAACGACACGTAATGCCAAGTTCTTCTCTAATTCTTTTTGTAGACGATCGTGAATATGTCTAGAAGTAACCAATTTACCTTCTTTACCAAAGAATGGTGAGTTATTGATCGTGAACAACATATTCATTGTTGGCTCATCAATGCTAATAACTTCCAATTGCTCCGGGTTGTCAAAATCAGCGATTGTATCACCGATATCGAAACCTTCGATACCAACAACAGCACAAATATCACCACATTTAACTTCCTGTACACGACGACGACCTAAACCTTCAAATGTATGCAATTCTTTTACACGTGATTTTACGATCTTACCATCACGTTTTACCAACGAGATTGGTTGACCTTCTTTAATTATACCACGAGCGACACGACCGATAGCAATACGTCCTACGAACGTAGAGTAATCCAACGACGTGATCTGCATTTGCAATGTACCTTCAACAAATGGCGAAGGTGGGAAGTGACTAATGATTGCATCTAATAATTCAGATACATCTTCTTTCTTTTCTTTCCAATCTGTTGACATCCAACCATGTTTGGAAGAACCATATAATACGGGAAATGCCAATTGTTCCTCTGTAGCATCAAGGCTAAAGAATAAATCAAATACATTTTCGTATACTTCTTCTGGGCGACAGTTTTCTTTGTCCACTTTATTCACAACAACCAAAGGTTTCAAACCTAAGGATAATGCTTTTTGTGTAACGAAACGTGTTTGCGGCATTGGACCTTCGAAAGCATCCACAAGCAATACAACACCATCAGCCATTTTCAATACACGCTCAACCTCACCACCGAAATCGGCGTGACCAGGTGTATCAATAACGTTAATTTTTACTCCTTTATATTCAACAGAAACGTTTTTAGCGACAATAGTAATACCGCGTTCACGTTCTAAATCGTTATTATCCAGAATTAAATCACCTGTACCATCATTGTCTCTAAAAAGATTTGTGAAGTGTAAGATTTTGTCTACCAACGTAGTTTTACCGTGATCGACGTGAGCGATAATCGCTATGTTTCTAATATTTTGCATCTAGCAAGTAAATTTGTTTTTAAATTCAGGGTGCAAAGATAAACATTTTGCACCATAAATTTTATAACTATGTGTATTTTATTTAATTACACCTAATTCTTTACCTACTTTAGTAAAGGCGGCGATAGCTTTATCCAAGTGTGCAAGCTCATGTCCTGCTGAAATTTGAACACGAATACGAGCTTTTCCCTGAGGTACAACAGGATAGTAGAAACCGATCACATAAATACCTTCGTCCAACATCTTAGCAGCAAAAGCTTGTGCAAGTTTCGCGTCGTAAAGCATCACAGGTACGATTGGGTGGAAACCCGGTTTGATATCAAATCCTGCTTCCGTCATTTTTTCACGGAAATATTTGGTGTTGGATTCAAGCTTATCACGCAAAGCGGTCGTCTCACTCAGCATATCCAATACCCCAACAGAAGCGCCTGCAATTGCTGGTGCCAATGTATTTGAAAATAAATAAGGGCGTGAGCGCTGACGTAACAAATCAATGATCTCTTTTTTACCTGACGTGAAGCCACCAGAAGCTCCACCAAGGGCTTTACCAAGTGTTCCTGTAATGATATCTACACGATCAATCACATTGAAAAGTTCATGCGTACCGCGGCCTGTGGCACCAATGAAACCTGTACAATGCGATTCATCGATCATCACCAAAGCTTGATATTTGTCCGCAAGATCACAGATCTTGTCCAATGGCGCTACTGATCCGTCCATAGAGAATGCGCCATCGGTAACGATGATTTTGTGTCTTGCGCCCGATGCTGCCTGCAACTGTGCTTCTAAATCTGTCATATCCGCATTCTTATAACGGAAACGCTGCGCTTTACACAAACGTACGCCATCAATGATCGAAGCGTGGTTCAATTCATCGGAAATAATTGCGTCCTCAGCACCAAACAATGGTTCGAAAACACCGCCATTCGCATCGAATGCTGCCGCATATAAAATCGTATCTTCTGTTCCTAAGAACTGGGAAATCTTTGCTTCTAATTCTTTATGTACATCTTGTGTACCACAGATAAAACGTACAGAAGACATGCCATAACCATGCGTATCAATGGCTTGCTTTGCCGCTTCGATAACCTTCGGGTGAGAAGATAGTCCCAAGTAGTTGTTTGCACAAAAATTGATGACTTCCTGTCCTGTGCTCACTTTAATATCTGCTCCTTGAGGGGTAACAATCACCCGCTCTTGCTTATACAATCCCGCTTCTTTGATTGCTTCCAATTCCTTTTGTAAAACTGGTTGTAATGTATTGTACATAATTCGAATTTATTTTTTTATACAATATTACAGTTTTTCTTTGGTGGAAACAGCCTGTTTATTGAGAATTCACCTCAAATCAATGTTTTGATAACATTAAACCGTTTGCACAAATTTATACCGCCCTTTCATTTACTTCCTTTTGCAACGAATAACGGTATCATCATGGCATAGATCACAGGCAAGCGACTTCGGATCACTGGCAGCATGACAGCGAAGTATTAAATGTAGCAACTGATAGCGATCAACAATGTATTAATTTAATACAGATTTGGTTTATTCATAACGCAGCGCATCCACGGGATCCAATTTTGAAGCTTTGGATGCCGGATAATAACCGGATAGCATCCCCACAAGACCACAGACAGCAAATCCAAGAATAATAGCTGTCCAAGGAATAATAAAGGATGTTCCTAATTGCAGAGCCAATAAATTACCGATCAGGATGCCAATAAATATACCCGCGACACCACCCATCATACAGATGACAATGGCTTCCATCAAAAATTGCTTGCGGATCACACTTGGAGTAGCCCCTATTGCCTTCCGAATACCTATCTCCCGTGTCCGTTCAGTAACAGACACCAACATGATATTCATTAATCCGATGGATGCACCTACAAGGGTAATAAAAGCAATCACGACTGCTCCTAGGGTCACCATCGCCATATTCTGCATGAGCATTTGTGCTACAGCGTCGGATTTGGTAATCTCAAAATCATTGGTTTGTCTTGCAGATAGACCGCGAATATTCCGAAATACGATGGAAGCTTCTCCAATTGCAGCTTCTAATCGCATGGGATCATTAGAAGAAACTGTGATCACATAGGATGGCTCCACAACCTGCATGACAGATCTTGCTTTCACCAAAGGGATAAAACAGGCTCTATCGCCCCCCATACCTGCAGAAGACCCCTTGCTTTTCAGTACGCCTATCACCTGATAACGAATATTATTGACTGTGATATATTGTCCTATTGGATCAAGGATTTCACTAAAAAGCATTTTACTAACTTCACTACCAATAATAATCACAGCTCCACCGGTCTCCACATCCCGAACAGAGAAATTACGTCCCTCACTGACAACATATCCTGAGGTTTGAAGATAATTTTCATCTGTCCCTATGAGTCCAATATTGGGATTGGTTTTTTTGGATTGAAATTTTACTGTCGAATTCCAGGTCACATTGGCGCTGATGGAGGTCGTTGCATTAAAATGAAAATTCTGTCTGAAACGGGCCGCTTGGGCATAAGTGATATTTGCGAAGACCTTAGATCGCGTTCCACCGGTACCAATCTGCACATTGATCCCTCTATTCCGAATATTGAATGAGTTGGAACCCATGGAGGAAAAAGAATCCGTAAGGGAATTTTTCATGGCATCGATAGATGTCAATACGCCAATCAGGGCCATCATCCCTATGGCTATAATCAGCGCTGTTAAAAATGTCCGAAGTTTATTACCTACAATAGATTGCAGCGCAAGTTTTACGTTCTCAACATAAGACATTTTTACGGACATACAGCGATTATTATAATTTGCAGATGAAAATACTGTTATTCCTCCACAAAACCAAAAGGCAATTTATTCTAATGAAATAAATTGCCTTTTTTATACCAAATCATTGCCATCAAGAAGGTCGATTTTGATTTGCTATAGTTCTTCAATACAATTAGTTGATCCTTTTCCAGGTTTCGGTCCTACCCAATAAACTGACGCCGACATAGCCACGTATATCAAGTTTATCACCTTTTAAAGTCATTTTACAGCTATAGGTCTTTCCTGTTTTTGGATCATAGATTTTTCCATCCTCATAGCTATTCCCGTCTTTTGTAAAATTGGTCAGGATCTCCAATCCCTGAACCGCCCTATCCTGAAGCGCTTTGTCGGGATTTTTCACATCTTTTTTAGGCTGTCTGGATTCATTGTTCGGAAATTTAAGCCAATACAGTTTACCGAAAAATTTGTCTCCTTTTTTATAAATCTCCACACGTCCCTCTCCACTTGGGTTTTCCCATTTTCCGATGATCGGATCTGTTTGTGCAAACAATGTTACTGTAGCAAGTAACATGATGAATGACATCATAATTTTCTTCATTGGTCTACTATTTATAAGTTATTACTAAAAAACGATCGCTGATATCTAATCTATTAATATGAATAAATATACAAAATATTTACTATGCTTGCATATATTTATTTCTCGTGATTCCAATTTATTTAAATAGACACAAAGATTCATTTTTGGTTTAACGATGCCCCCTATTTGCCAAGTCCCATTAAGTCTTATTTGGCACTTATTCGACCCTGTGCGACCTTTGATCTGTCCATAATTTCTAAATCTTATATCCTTTTTCGATCGCTTCGCTATAGATCACTTAAAAAATCAATAGCGGATTAGTCGCAGACTTCCGAACAAAGTCTGAGCAGATCCGGACAAAGTATGAGAAAAGGGCCAACGAAACAACAGTTCATCAGTATATGCACATTAAATTTTGGCATCGCGTTTGCACGATAGTTTTTATATTATTACTTTATTCACTGTTTATAAATTAGCGCATATTATGAAATTTATTATTAGTCTTTTACTCACCGGAGTTGTTGTCGCAATCGCTTGCTGGCTTATACCCGGTGCAAAAGTTGCTGGTTTTGGCTGGGCTATTGTCACAGGACTGGTTATCGGGTTTGTCAATGCTACCGTAGGTTCTATTTTGAGGCTGTTTACCTTCCCTTTGAACTGGCTTACACTGGGTCTAATTTCCTTTATTATCACTGTTTTGATGGTCTTGCTTTCAGACTCACTCCTTGGAGACAAATTTAATGTAGATGGGTTTTGGACCGCGGCGTTATTTGCTATCGTTGTCGCAATATTAGAAATGATCATCGGAAGCACTTCAAAAGACTAAAATTATATTTATTGAATGATAAAAAGGCTGTTTTTCAAATAGAAAAACAGCCTTTTCTATTTCAGCATGACGAATAACTTACGGATGGTACGTCTACTTTGAAAACCCGCTTATCCGCCATTTTTATTGGACCTTCGCTCGCTTTTTAAGCTTAAAATAGCTAAATTTATATTATTTAATAGACCCCTCGATATATGTGCGAACACAATCACGAGCATAGCCATACAGAAAAAGATACACCTTGGTGGATTTCACAACGCAAACTCCTTATTGCTCTCATCATATTGATCACACTGTTGATTCTCAAGTACGCATTTAAGATCACGCTTCCGTTTTACGCGTCACTCCTTCTAAATGGTATTGCTTACTTATTGGCAGGCATTCCGGTTCTCCAGATGGCTTTTCGAAAGGCAAAGCGTGGCGATTTCTTCAACGAGTTTTTTCTAATGAGTATTGCAACCCTGGGCGCATTTGCAATACGGGAATTTGAAGAAGGCGTAGCTGTAATGGTATTTTATCAGATTGGCGAATGGTTTCAGGATACCGCCGTGGACAACGCAAAAAAATCCATTAAATCACTATTGGATATACGTCCGGACAAAGTCACTGTCTTACGAAATGAAAAACAAGTGGACGTCAACCCCAAGACGGTTGAAATCGGCGAAATTATTCTCGTCAAAGCTGGCGAAAAAGTGGCGTTGGATGGTAAACTGATCAATGAACGGGCGGCATTCAATACCGCAGCGCTAACCGGAGAAAGCAAACCGGACACCAAATATAAGGGTGACACCGTCTTTGCAGGTATGATAAATCTAGAAACAGTTGCTGAAATCACTGTAGGCAGCTCGTTTCAGGATAGCAAATTGAGCAAGATATTGGAGATGGTGCAAGATGCGACAGCGCGCAAATCTAAAACACAGCTCTTTATCTCAAAATTTGCAAAAATCTACGTCCCTATTATCTTTGCGCTGGCACTTCTGGTACTTATCGTCCCTATATTCCTTGTCAGTGATTATAGCTTCAGAGACTGGTTTTACCGCAGTTTGGTCTTTTTGGTTATCAGTTGTCCTTGTGCACTAGTGGTCTCTATACCCTTGGGTTATTTCGGCGGAATAGGACTGGCCTCCAGAAATGGAATATTATTCAAAGGCGGCAATTTCCTGGATGCCATCACTGCAGTTGATACTATTGTTATGGATAAAACAGGCACCCTCACCGAAGGTGTTTTTGAAGTAAAAGAGGTCCACGCTGTCAATGGGCAAACCACAACATTACTAGATTATGCCAAGGCCATTGAATCGAACTCTACCCATCCAATCGCGAAGGCAATAGCGAGCTACCATCCGGGAGACAACTCATTCATTACAGAAAGAATTGAGGAAATCGCGGGCTATGGACTCAAAGCAACGATCAACAATAAGCTTGTCCTCGCGGGCAATAGTAAATTGCTGGATAAGTTCGGCATTCGCTATCCGGAAGAAATAAAGCAAATTGTCTATTCCATTGTATTGATTGCCATAGACAATCAATATGCAGGCTACATTACCGTTGCAGATCGAAATAAGCCTGATGCAAAAGAGGTTATTTCGGCTATGCGGGCACGAGGCTTATACACGGTCATGTTGTCCGGTGATAAGAAGGCAGTAGTAGACGAGGTCGCAAGGGAACTTGGCGTTGACAAAGCTTACGGTGACCTTTTGCCTGAAGATAAAGTAAGTCATGTGAAGGGACTGATCGACGAAGGACGAAATGTCGCTTTTGCTGGAGATGGCGTCAATGATGCTCCCGTGGTCGCCTTAGCTCAAGTAGGTATAGCAATGGGTGGATTAGGGGCCGATGCAACCATTGAAACGGCAGATGTTGTGATCCAGAATGATGAACCACATAAAATTTTATCCGCAATCAAAATTGGTAAAATTACCCGCAATATCGTTTGGCAGAATGTCATCCTAGCGATGGGCATAAAGATTATTGTCTTAATCTTGGGTGCCGGAGGAGTTGCAACACTCTGGGAGGCTGTTATCGCCGATGTTGGGGTAGCGCTCCTGGCGATTCTAAATGCCATCCGTATACAAAATAAAACTGTATAAGCTAATTCGCTAGCGGAAGAAAACTGTACAAAATCGGTATAACATAAGCGGCTGACTTTTTCCAAAGTCAGCCGCTTATGTTATACAGTGGTATCAGTATTCCTGAATGCCATGTACTTTTCGCTCATCTTAATCACGCCAGGATTTATAAGTATTGATCAACCCATTGGTGGAAGAATCATGACTAGTGATGGGATTATTATCACCTAATTCAGGTAGAATCTTATTAGCTAACTGTTTACCCAGCTCGACACCCCATTGGTCAAAACTGTAGATATTCCAGATCACACCTTGCACAAAAATCTTGTGTTCATACAGAGCAATGAGTCTACCCAGTGTACGTGGCGTCATTTTTTTCAATAAAATAGAGTTTGTTGGCCGATTACCCTCAAATACTTTATACGTTTTCAATTCCGCCACCTCTTCATTCGATTTACCCGCTTTTTGTAATTCGGCAACAACCTCTTCCTCCGTTTTACCATTCATTAGTGCCTCTGTCTGTGCAAAGAAATTAGACAATAAAAGCTGATGATGATTGCCTATCGGATTAAGGCTATTCGCCGGTGCAATAAAATCGCATGGTATCAATTTTGTTCCCTGATGGATCAGCTGGTAAAAAGCATGTTGTCCGTTTGTTCCAGGTTCACCCCAGATGATCGGTCCTGTCTGGTAGTCTACACGCTCACCATTCCGGTCTATATATTTTCCGTTGCTCTCCATATCCCCTTGTTGGAAATAGGCCGCGAAACGGTGCAAGTATTGATCATAAGGAAGAATGGCATGGCTTTCGGCTTCAAAGAAATTATTATACCATATACCAAGCAAAGCCAATATCACCGGAATATTTTCCTCCAAGGCGCTGGTTCTGAAATGCTCATCAGCATCGTATGCACCTTTTAGGAGTTCCTCAAAATTATCAAAACCAATAGCTAGGCTAATGGACAGTCCGATTGCAGACCATAGGGAATAACGTCCGCCAACCCAATCCCAAAATTCGAACATATTTTGTGGGTCTATTCCAAAAGCCTTTACTGCATCCGTATTGGTGCTCAACGCCGCAAAGTGTTTAGCAACATCCTGCTCGCTTGCGCCCTTACTTAGAAACCAATCTTTGGCTGTATGCGCATTGGCCATGGTCTCCTGTGTTGTGAAGGTTTTGGACGCAATCAGGAACAATGTTGTTTCGGGGTTTACTCCCTTTAGCGTTTCAGCGATATGTGTACCGTCTACATTAGAGACAAAATGTACATTCAGCCTGCTCTTGTAAGCTTTTAAGGCTTCGGTGACCATTACTGGTCCCAAATCAGAACCACCGATACCAATATTAACAACATCAGTGATCTCCTTGTCTGTATATCCTTTCCATTCTCCGGAGAGAATTTGCTCTGTGAACGTTTTCACATGTGCCAACACACTTTTAACAGCAGGCATCACATCCTTTCCATCGACAAAAACAGGCCGATCGGATTGATTTCTCAATGCGGTGTGCAAAACGGGTCTATTTTCGGTCACATTGATCCGCTCACCCGCAAACATAGCCGCTATCGCTTCGGAGAGCTGACACTCTTTTGCTAACTGGATCAACAGTGCCATTGTCTCTTCGTTTACGCGATTTTTAGAATAATCTAAAAGAATATCCTCAAAAAGGATCGAAAACTTCTCAAATCGCTGTGGGTCTGCCACGAAAAGCTCACGGAGATCCTGCTGATTGATATCAATATAATGATCTACCAAATATTGGTAGGCTTTGGTTGTTGTAAAATTAATTTTTGGAAACATACTGTTTTTGTTGAAATTATTTGTTTTAAACCGCTAATAAGAACCTTCCATATTTTTTCATTACACCTGACACAGATCGCAAAATGAAGGTTTATGCTGTTGATGATATCAAAACTAAAAAAAAAAGGTCAATTATTAGTATTGAGTAATCAGTATTGCGTATTTAGCGTCCTTTAGGATCTGCTTACTGTATCCTTTTTCGACTCGCCCGACCAGCCTTGATCTCTATGTCTTCTCGTATGCTTCTATAAGGTAAGCTGAACAACTTATTTGGCTAGCGTCTTCTATTTAGATGTAACATCGGTTTTATTGATTAAAAATATCTACATTAGCAGATATGACAAAAGAACAAATTCAAGACTTGAGGGATCGTGTTACTTCCCTGAGGAGGCATCTTTGACATCGATGTCCGTAAAGAAGAAATAGAAAGAGATCAAGCCATCACAATGGAAGCAACCTTCTGGGATGACTCCAAAGCGGCAGAGAAGATACTTTTGGCCATCAAAAACCAGAAAGTATGGACAGATCATTTTGATGAAGTTGCCTCCGCTGTTGAAGACACCTATGTAATGTACGAGTTTTTTCAATCTGGAGACGCAACTGACAAAGAACTGGACGACCAGTATAGACTTGCATTGGAACAGGTCGAAGAACTGGAGTTCAAAAATATGCTCAGTGCAGAAGAGGATCAGCTGGATGCAATCTTACAGATCACCGCGGGAGCCGGTGGTACGGAGAGTTGTGACTGGGCAGCCATGTTGATGCGGATGTATATCATGTGGGGGGAGAAAAATGGCTATAAAGTCACGGAACAGGATTCTCAGGAAGGGGATGTTGCCGGAATTAAAAGTGTAACTCTTCAACTATCTGGAGACTTTGCATATGGCTACCTTAAAGGTGAAAACGGAGTACATCGACTGGTTCGTATATCGCCGTTTGACTCGAATGCAAAACGACATACCTCATTTGCCTCGGTTTATGTATACCCCCTGATTGATGATAATATTGAAATAGACGTCAAAGATTCAGAAATCGAATGGGATACCTTCCGTTCAGGAGGTGCTGGTGGTCAAAATGTAAACAAAGTAGAAACAGCTGTACGGCTCCACCATAAACCCACAGGTATTATTATCAAAAATCAGGAGACGAGATCGCAATTGCAAAATAAGGAAAATGCGTTACGCCTATTGAAATCACAATTGTATGAGATTGAAATGCGCAAACGGCAAGAAGCCTCCGCTGCGATCGAAGGAAATAAAAAGAAAATCGAATGGGGATCCCAAATTCGTAACTATGTTCTACATCCTTATAAATTGGTCAAGGACCTACGCACAAATTACGAAACATCAAATACCCAAGCGGTATTGGATGGAGACCTAAATGATTTCTTAAAAAATTATTTGATGGAATTTGGCGGTTAATCTATCGCGAAAAATCTACAAAATCGAAAGGGGTATCAGCAAGGCTTGATAGCCCTTTTTTCACACAAAGTCACTGCCTTCTTTCGGACACAGTTTGTCACTTTAACTGTCAAGTTCTCTTAAAAAATTTCCCAAAAACGTTAAAAAACCTTAAATGTCTACTGCTCATATAGGGTTGTTATTTTTTGATCACACAAGCATCACAACAACATAATAATCTGTAAATCAGGAACTTAAAAACAATACAAATGTATCAATAACGTTACAAATAAGCTGCTTCTTCGATTTTTGGCACAAAATAAAGGCATGTATTTTGCGTTTATGGATTCGTAATATTTTCATTACAAAAGACTCCTCGTCTGAGTCAACAAATAAAGTAAAAGAAGAATGTATATCTAAAAATAGAACGGCTATGAATTACATGAAAGAAAACTCAATCGTATCAAAGCAGATGGCTAAACAATGGGAACCTGCAATGTACGACGTAAATGAAGAACAGCAGCAATCCGAGACCGCAGTAGAGAAAGTCGAAGAAAGCAGTTTTGGACCAAAGGAATACGGTATTTTCGGAGCGACCTTTTTCGTACTATTTGCATCAGTCTTTGGTGTGTATATGCTCCAACCAGATTTTGATGCATTACGTTTTCAACGTTTAGATAGTATAGGTGGAACATTTTTAATAGGCTTAGGTATATTTTTGGCCACTGTCGCGATCAGCTTTTTAATATTTTTAATTGTGCTTCACCGTAAATACAAGCCAATTGCATCTGTTTCAGATGAAGAACTACCGACCTGTACGATTATAGTTCCGGCTTATAATGAAGGACAATTGGTTTACGATACACTTCATAGCTTGGCGAGCAGCGACTATCCGGAGAAAAAACTTCAGATTATCGCCATTGATGATGGAAGTAAAGATAATACTTTCGCTTGGATACAACGTGCCAAAATGGAGTTGGGCGATCGCATAGAGATCTACCAACAACCTAAAAATATGGGTAAACGCCATGCTTTATACCGTGGTTTCAAATTAGGAACTGGAGAGGTATTTATCACAGTAGATAGTGACTCTGTGGTAAACAAGGACACTATTCGTAATATGGCCAGCCCATTTGTAACCAATCAGGAATGTGGCGCTGTAGCAGGTAATGTGCGCGTACTGAATAATAAAAAGGCTATTATACCACGGATGCTAAATGTAAGCTTTGTCTTTAGTTTTGAATTTGTACGTTCGGCTCAAAGCATGTTAGGTACCGTAATGTGTACTCCAGGAGCATTATCTGGATATCGCAGAGAAGCTGTCTTGAACTGTCTTGAAGACTGGATCCATCAAACATTTATGGGACAACCTTCCGACATTGGAGAAGATCGTGCCATGACCAATATGATTTTGAAGCAAGGATATCATGTATTGTTCCAGTCTAACGCGTTTGTATATACTGATACTCCTGTACGTTATAAAAACTTATATAAAATGTTTATCCGTTGGGAAAGAAGCAATGTGCGTGAAAACATTATGATGAGTCAGTTTGCCTTTAAGAACTTTCGTCAAGGACCGAAGTGGGGTGCGCGTATCTTATTGATTATGCAATGGCAAAAAGTGCTGCTATCTTACCCAATGCTATTATTGATGCTATGGACAGTATTCCATTATCCATTGATGTTTTTAAGTTCAACTTTGGTAGGTATTCTTATATTTTCAAGTATCCAAGCATATTTCTTTGCCTCTAAAAACGCAAATGCGAAAGAAGCCTTCTGGGCATATAGCTACAGTATATTTTATGCCTTTAGTTTATTTTGGATCACTCCTTATGCCATTGCTACTGCTGGACGTAGAGGTTGGTTGACGAGAGGTTAATTTCAGCGTAAAGAACGTATCTTTACTTTAAATATAAATATGACAGATTTTCAGATAAAAAAAATTGCCATCATTGGACAGGGATATGTGGGATTGCCATTAGCGATAGCTTTCTCTGATTTCTTTCCAGTGATAGGCTTCGATATTAACAAAACACGTATTGACGAACTTAAAGCCGGCATAGACCGTACACTGGAAACTCCTGCAGATGAGCTTACACGTGCAAGGAATCTATTTACGACATCGGAACAACGCAAAGGGTATGATGCGAGTGCAACCGTTCAAGATATCGCAGATGCCAATGTCTATATTGTAACTGTTCCGACGCCTATAGATCGTTATAATTCGCCAGACCTATCTCCACTGTTGGCTGCCTCCAAAATGATCGGTGAACTCCTAAAAGTTGGTGATCTGGTTATTTATGAATCCACGGTCTATCCCGGGTGTACTGAAGAAGAATGTGTCCCGGTTTTGGAAAAAAACTCAGGTTTGAAATTTAATCAGGACTTCTTTGTTGGATACTCACCAGAACGCATAAATCCTGGAGACAAGGTTAATTCACTGCAAAAAGTGATGAAGGTAACCTCAGGAAGTACTGCCGAGGCAGGACTTGTTGTGGATGGACTTTATAAACAAATTATTCACGCAGGTACACATCTTGCTCCTTCAATCAAAGTGGCCGAAGCAGCTAAAGTTATTGAAAATGCACAACGTGATGTCAATATATCGTTTATGAACGAACTCGCTTTGATCTTTGACCGCGTTGGTATAGATACGCAGGACGTGCTTGATGCTGCTGGAACAAAGTACAATTTTCTCCGTTTCAAACCCGGTTTGGTCGGTGGGCACTGTATTTCAGTAGATCCCTATTATCTGGCTCAAAAGGCAACACAATTAGGCTATCATCCACATGTCATCCTTTCAGGCAGGGAGGTTAATGATCAAGTAGCTTCATTTATCGCTTCCAAGGTCGTCAAACTGATGATACAAAAGAACATCAAATTCGATGGCGCAAAAGCTTTAGTATTGGGTGTAACCTTTAAGGAAAACTGTCCGGATATTCGTAATAGCAAGGTCGTCGACATGATTCAAGATCTCAAAGAATTTGGTCTGGAAGTAGATATCTATGATCCTTGGGTAAACCCTGATGAGTTAAAAAAACATTTTGGCCTTGACCTATTAACAACTCTTCCGCAGTCTGGCAATTATGACAGTATCATTCTTGCTGTAGGACATCGAGAGTTCTTACATCTAGATCTCAAAAATTTAAAAAAGAATCCTTCCGTTGTATTCGATATCAAAGGAATATTAGATCGAAAATTAGTGGACGCTCGCCTGTAGGGTCCTGTTTTTTTAGATTATTTTCAATGGTAACATTCTTTTAAACCGTCAGTTTTCCTGCTATTTATTGAGAAAACTGACGGTTTTTGTTATAAATGGAGATTATGCAATCGTTTGTTTAAAAAAATAGCATCAAATCTTTTGTTTTTAATATTAACTTAACACCACAATTATAAATTTGACCTCATTAAACTAAGGGATATTTAGCACAAATTGCGGTACTTATGAAACAGTTAGACGACACCGAGCTATTCATCAGAATTCAAGCGGATGACCGTTATGCTTTTTCTGAATTAGTCAATCGCTATTCAGACATACTTTTCCGTTTTATTCAACGCCGTGTTTCCTGTACCGAAGATAGTGAAGACATTTTGCAAGAAGTATTTGTTTCACTATGGAATCAGCGTCTTAATATCACAATAGAATACTCACTATACCCGTATCTATTTAAAGCGGCTAAGTATAAGATTATCGACTGGACAATAAATGAACAAAAAAAAATTGTCCGTGCCGAAAAACTACTGGCAAGCTTTCAAGGGGTGTCCCCGACATCCGAAGAGGAGCTTCTGGCAAAAGAATTAGCGGTATTGATTGACACCGAAATCGAAAAAATGCCCACAACAATGAAATCGGCATTTTCACTTAGCAGAAAGGAATCCATGTCGATCAAAGATATTTCTTCGGAACTAGCCATATCCGAACAAACCGTGAAAAACAACATTTCGTTAGCCTTAGGTTGGTTAAAGCTTCGTTTTAAATAAAATCTCCGCTATATCTTTATATCAAAATAGGCCATCCAAGCCACTATATTAGCAGGCGAACTCCCTATATCTCTCCTAACTAAAGGTTAGTACGAAAAAAAAGCCTTTCATAAAAATACACCCCTGTTTATCAGTCGTTTAAAAATAATTTCAATTTTCTTCGGTACTTTTATTCTCCTTCTCTGATTATAGGTCTGTATGAAGGAACAAGAATCGTCAGATCAAGCGAAAGCTTTGCTCAAAAAGTATCTGGAAGGCCAGTGTACACCGGAGGAAGAACAACAAGTTCTTCACTGGTTTTATGCACAGGACCAGTCCGAGGAAGAGCAATTAACGAAGGAATACTACACAGGATTAGCATCACGTATCAATACGAAGCTAGAGGCACAGCTATTTAGTGAATCTACTCCTACCGTCCGACGACTAACTTGGTTTCGTTCCAAATGGATGGTGGCAGCGATGCTTGTAGCCGTTTCAGGCTGTAGCCTTTGGATGTACAACAGATTTTCTTCGTCGGATCAAAAGCCGCTGGAACTGGCGGCGGAAGTACCTTCGCAGGATCAGGCCTTTCACAATGATATCCTTCCTGGAGGGCATTATGCCAAAATCATTACACCAAAAGGCGAAGAACAACAACTAGCCGATCCATTCGTCCAGCGACTTGAGCAATCATCCGATCAACAAGGAAAGAATTTTCTTGTTGATGTTCCAAAAGCGGGTTCTTATATGATTATTCTTGAAGACGGAACCAAAGTATGGCTGAATGCTTCTACAAAATTATCGTACCCAACACATTTCGAGGCCAGTCAACGCCAAGTTGCTTTAACAGGGGAAGCCTATTTTGAGGTCGCAAAAGATGCCAACAGACCTTTCCGGATCAATGCCAACGGTACCACAATTGAAGTCCTTGGAACAACTTTTAATGTCAATGCCTATCACGATGAGGTTTCTACATCTTTAGTGGAAGGTAGTGTGAAAGTCCTTAAGGAAGGTAACCAAACGATTATCAAGCCAGGTCAACAGGCGACAACATCGCTAACAAACGATATCAAAGTTACAGCAACTGACCTAACAAAAAATACAGCTTGGCAACGGGATGAATTTTATTTTGATGGCAACAATTTCAAAGATATCTCTCTTCAGATCGCCCGATGGTACGATGTTGAGTTTGAAAATATGGAGACAATCGGCACAAATTCAACCTACAAAGGTTCGATCAGCAGAAATAGTAGACTTTCAGAAGTGTTGCAGATCCTGGCGCTTGCTACGGGACGCAAATTTGATATTATCGGACGAAAGGTTATAATACAATGAGACTAATTACCCAAATATTAAACGGCCTATGGTATAGACATCAACTTTAGCGCCTTGTGGTTAACAAAAAAGGGGATGTTGACGCATCCCCGGTTAAATTCAAGGCTTATTTTACTGATTACCAACAGAAATTTTAAAACCTTAAAAATCATTCTAATTTATGAATTTTTTTTCTCCAATGAAAAGGCAGGAGAAAGATCGGGGATTCCGTATCCCTCCAGCCTTTAAAACTTTATGTATGATAAAGTTAAGCACTCTTTCCTTGCTTTCCCTCGCACTTGGAGCCCATGCGTCGGGAACTGCACAGACTGTCAATCTTTCCTTAAAAAAAGTACGGGTAGAGAAAGTTTTGCAAGAAATTTCAAAACAAACCGATCTCCGTTTTTTCTATGATGAAAAACTATTGAACAGTTTGCAACCTGTAAGTATCCATGTCGATCACGGACCTATACAGCAGGCCTTATCCAAAGTTCTTAAAGGTCAGAACCTGACATATCAGATTCTCAATAACACGATCGTCATTTCAGAAAAACAACGCACAGATATCGAGATAACAGGTACTGTACGCGGGCCAGAGTCTACACTAGCTGGTGTTACCGTATCCGTCGAAGGCCATGCTACACTTTCGACCAAAACCGATGCCAATGGTCAATTCAAACTTCGTATACCGGAGAACGCTGTATTGGTATTTCAATATATGGGTTATACCACAGAACGTGTGCAAATAGGCAGCCAACGTACAGTGAATGTGACCTTGCAAGAAAGCAACTCGCAGTTGGATGAGGTTATTGTTGTTGGCTACGGTACACAACGGAAAGTGAATCTCACCGGAGCCGTTGATATGATATCGTCCAAACAACTGGAAAGCCGTCCGATCGCAAATCTTGGCTCCGGGTTACAAGGGTTAATCCCCAACTTGAATATCACAAGTTCTAATGGACGTGCAACCACCAACCCCTCATTTAATGTACGTGGTTTTACAAGTTTGAATGGTGGAGAACCGCTAATATTGGTGGATAATATTCCTTATTCGACAGATGAGGTTGCTCGAATCAATCCAAATGACGTCGAGAATGTATCTGTATTAAAAGATGCTGCCTCTGCAGCTATCTATGGTGCTCGTGGCGGTTTTGGCGTTGTATTAATCACGACCAAAAAAGCGAAGAGCGACAAATTAGATATCTCGTTCAGCAGCAATGTTGGCTACCGGACTTTAGGAAAGTTACCTAAATTTATTACGGATCCTTATCAGGTCATGGATATCAAGAATGAAGCAGGCAAGCCTTTGTATAACCTTTATCCAGAATCTGCCCGTGAATATGCAAAAAAACGTTCACTAGATCCGTCGTTACCTGCTGTGACCCTGTCCGACAATGGTCAAGATTGGGTGTATACAGGCACAACAGACTGGTTAAAAGAAGCCTATAACAATACAGCTCCGACTTACAACGCTAATCTGAGCATCGCAAAGAAATCTGATAAGATCGGATATTACCTTTCCAGTGATTATTATAAGCAAGATGGGCTTTTAAAATACGGAAATGATATTTACAAACGGTATAATGTCAGGGGAAAAGTTGATCTTGATGTAACCAGTTGGCTGCAAGTTTCCAACAACACACTTTTAACCAGTACGAATTATGAAGCACCGGTATTTCTAGACGGAGACTTCTTCTGGAATGTTAACCGAACAAATTCTTTAGATGTACCATTCAACCCAGATGGCACTTGGACAAGAGCGGGTGCTCAGGTACTCGGTGCATTGCAAAAAGGAGGAAGAAAAGATGATCGCATCAATGAATTTGTAACGACATTTGCTGCCAAAGCTTCATTAATCAAAGGAGTTTGGGACTTAAATGCAGATGCAACAATCCGACGGACTTCTGGTCTAACGCGTTCTTACGATGTCCCATCCATGTACAAAACGGGCCCAGAAGCGATCTTAACACCGACCTTTTCAAATACCTATGCAAGGAATGACAATTCAACGACTCGGTATAATGTATATAATATCTATACCGACTTTCATAAAGAATTCGGAAATCATTATCTGCAGGCGATGGTCGGTTATAACCAAGAATATAATTATAATAATACAAACTGGATCAAAGCGCTAAGTCTTATATCTTCGTCTGTTCCCTCTATCGGAACCGCAACTGGAGATATCTCCAAAGATGAGCGAATTAAAGACTGGGCAGTGCAAGGCATATTCTCTCGTGTAAGCTATAATTATAAAGAAAAATACTTAGCAGAGTTCAATGGCCGCTTTGATGGCTCATCTCGTTTTCCTGCAGGTAATCGCTGGGGATTTTTTCCATCTATTTCCGCAGGATGGGCCGTTTCAAAAGAAAACTTTTTTGAGCCGATAAAAAACGCGCTGGCCATGGATTTTCTAAAGATCAGGGGTTCTTATGGTTCTTTGGGCAATCAGTTATTCAATTACAATTCTGATTATCCTTACCGTGATACCTATCCTTACATTCCTATTATGACCAACAAGCAAACGGATTATATCTTGGGTAACGGAAAACCGCAAGCAGTATATAGTCCCAATGCCGTTTCAGACACCTTTACTTGGGAAACAATACAAACTGTCAATGCGGGTATTGATATGAATTTCTTCAACAGCAAGTTGGGCGTTAATTTTGACAAATATACACGCTACACCAAAGACATGCTGGTCCCGGGGAAAGTATTGCCAGGCCCATTTGGCACAGTTGTTCCCGTGGAAAATGCCGGTGATTTAAAAACCAAAGGTTGGGAATTACGTCTGACTTGGCGCGATAGCAAAGAATTAGGTGGTTCACCGTTTTGGTATAATATTGCGCTTACATTAGCTGATAACAGATCCTGGATAACACGGTTTGACAACCCAAGCAAATCTCTGGGTAACAACTGGATCAACAATTACGTCGGACAAGAAATCGGAGAAATATGGGGAGCTGATATCACTGGATTTTTCAAAAGTGATGCTGATGTAGCTGACCATCCGAATCAAACTGCTATGGGAACTGACGATCAATCCTATAAATTCTATGCCGGGGATCCGATCTTTGCTGACCGTAATGGGGATGGTAAAGTAGATATGGGTAAGAAAACTGTAGATGATCCAGGAGACATGCATATCATCGGCAACAATAGCTCTAGACTACCCTATAGTATTGACCTTTCTACAGGATGGAAAGGTTTTGATTTCCGCGTATTCTTACAGGGTATCGGAAAACGCGATTGGTACCCAGGCGGATCCAACATCTATTTCTGGGGTGTGTATGCACAACCTTGGACTAACCCTACAGCACAAAATGCTGATCATTGGACACCGACAAATCAGGATGCTTATTTCCCGGCAGTACGCGCTTATTCTGCGGAGGATAACTACCAGCAACTGGGCATACCCAATAAACGCTATATGCAAAATGGGGCTTATATGCGAGTAAAAAATCTTACACTCGGTTATACGTTGCCTGCATCCGTACTACAACGCATCAAATTGCATAAAGTACGTTTCTTCTTTAGCGCAGAAAACGTCTTCGAGATTTCACACCTCAAGGTAAAATTGGATCCAGAATCTTTGGGCGGTCTATATCCATCATCAGCGAATCGGGTACAGGCAGCTTATCCTTTTCAAAGGACATTTACTTTCGGTCTGAACATGAATCTTTAATTCTAAAACTCAAAAAATGAAACGTATCAATTATATCGCTTTAGCATCGCTGGTATTCCTAGGAGTATCCTGTAAAAAAGACTACCTTGATCGAACTTCCGGCTCTGCTATCACCAAAGAGGTCTTTTTTAATACTCCTGAAGATCTAGCCACATACACAAATGGTCTTTACAAACAAATGCGTGCAGAATATACAGACTTATATTCGGATAATATTGCCTTGAGCAACAACGATCAAAATGCTGAAGTCAGAACACTCCTAGCGGGCACGCTTTCTCCTGCGACCGTCAAGGGTTGGGATAAGGATGCATGGGCACCATTGCGTGATGTCAATTATATGCTAAACAATGTCGGAAAAGTAAGCGGAGATCCTGCTGTCATTAACCATTATATAGGAATCGCTCGTTTATTCCGTGCAAACTTCTACTATAAGATGGTAAAAAAATATGGCGACGTGCCCTGGTACTCTCAAGTATTGGGAACCTCCTCCGAAGATCTATATAAAGCAAAAGACCCACGTACTGCGGTGGTCGACTCCCTTATGAAAGATCTAGAATTTGCAGCAGCAAATGTACTGCCGGCAAGGACAGACAATTCTTATATAACAAAATGGAGCGCATTGACCCTATTGTCACGAATCGCACTCCACGAGGGAACTTTCCGTAAATACCACCCAGAATTAAATCTACAAAACACAGCAGCGACATTTTTGGAAAGAGCTGCATCTGCCTCACAGGAAATCATAAATAACGGTGGATTTGTAATTTCAGGAAATAACGCAACGGACTATCGCGCGCTCTTTTCTAGCAATAACTTATCGACCAATAAAGAGATCATCTTTATCCAAAAAAATAGTCGCGATCTTGGCGTTGCAAATAATACACATACAGTGTTAGATTGGCAATGGGCGCTAAGTGCTAACTTGGCCAACGAGTTCCTAATGAAAGATGGTACCCCATTTACTTCAGTGGCAAATTATGGTAAGAAAAATTTCTCAGAGATTTTCCAGAATCGCGACCCACGTCTTGCAGAGACAATAATGCCGCCAGGATTTAGTAATAATGCCGCAGGCACGCCTTATATCACTCGTCCTGACTTTGGGGGATTGCTTCAAATTAAGTTCTACCCTCGCGATCCTGCACTGCGTGGTGGCTGGGAACTCAATTATACCGATTTGCCTATCATGCGTTACGCGGAGGTCCTATTAATTAATGCCGAAGCAAAAGCTGAATTAGGAAAATTGACCCAAGCTGATATTGATGTTACTGTAAATAAGATTCGCAGTCGTGTAGGTATGCCTGCTTTAAATCTTGCCGTTGCCAATGCGACACCAGATACATATCTCGCAAACCAATACCCTGCAGTCTCTGGTGTCAATAAAGGCGTACTTTTAGAAATTCGTCGAGAACGTCGTGTTGAACTCGCCTGTGAAGGATTCCGTTTTGATGATCTTTATCGTTGGAAAGCCGGAGCTTTACTTGCACAGGCTCCGGGGGGAATGTATATTCCTGCCCTAGGTGGAATAGATGTAACCGGCGATGGGGTCGCTGATATCGCCATCCTTAAAAAAGGGGATGAATCGCCAATAGCAAACCTTCCTGCGGCTGTAAAGGAGAAAATTGTAAAATTTTATGTGAATGAAGGAACATTCTATCTTGAAAACGAAACCTCAGGGAAGGTAATGTTTTTGGATGATAAAGCACCACAACGCCCAAGAAGCTTCAATGAAGCGAAATACTATTACTTTCCGATACCCATCGAACAAACTGTATTGAACCCAAAATTAGAACAGCCAATGGGCTGGAAATAACGGTTTGATTTTAACCATAAAGAGCCAGCTCTCCCCCGGGAGCAGCTGGCTCTACTTTATAAAACTATGATAAAATTAACTAAACTAATCACATGCCTTCTACTTCCGATCGCGCCCTTATTTGCACAGCAACGGGTAGGTCGCGTTTTTGAAGATCAGAATGCAAACAACCAGTTCGAACAGAACGAAAAACAACTTGCCGGAATTGTTGTATCTGACGGTTATGATGTTGTAAAAACGGATAATACCGGAACATACACCTTACCTCACAATCCAAACGCCCGCTTTTTGTTTGTTACCATCCCTAGTGGATATAAGGCGACTAAAACACATTATATTCCGCTTCGTGCTGAGCATAAAAATTTAGATTTCGCCTTAACCAAAGATGCTGTACAACAAACAGATTTTTTGCGATTTATCCAAGTTACGGATACCGAAACGCCTCTCTATGGCCCATGGATAGATAACGTCAGAAATTATGCCCAGCAGCAAAAGGCGAGCTTGATTATGCATACCGGTGATATCTGTTATGAACCAGGTATGCTTTTTCATGCCAAGCAAGTAAACTCCGAACTGATGGGCAGGCCTACATACTATACGGTGGGCAACCATGATCTCGTAAAAGGAGAATATGGAGAAAAGCTATTTGAAGACCTCTTTGGCCCGACCTATTACTCTTTTGATGCTGGTCCAGCCCACTTTGTCGTGACGCCAATGCCAAATGGAGATTATAAGCCAAGTTACACAGCCGACCAGATCATCGCCTGGCTTAAGAAAGATCTTGCATCAATGGACAGATCCAAACCTTTGATCTTTATCAATCATGATTTCTTCGCTGGCCCAGACTTTATCCTGAAAGGTGAGAAAGAGCAAATTGACTTGATGCAATATAATCTGAAGGCTTGGTTTTATGGCCATTGGCACAACAATTTTGTTTTTAAACAAAAGGGAGTTTATGTTGTCTGTTCAAACGCTCCCAATAAAGGGGGTATTGACAATTCTGCAGCGCAGTTTGTCGTGGTCGATATCGACAAACAAGGAATCAAAGATATTAAGCCTATTTATACCAATCTACGTGACCATATCCAACTGGTACATCCGACCACTGACCAACAAATAAACACTCAAGAAACTCTTCCAATCGTGGTCAGTGCTTATGACAGTGAGCGGAAAATACAAAGGGTAGCAGTGGAAATCTCTGCCCATGAAACTGGTAAACGTCTTACTAGCGTACAGCTGTCTTCTTCTGGCGACTGGTTATGGCAAGCAAAGGTACCTTTCGGAAAACAAAAAGGTCAATATGATGCGCTGGTTACCATCGTATATCAAAATGGAGAACAAGCCTTAAAAAGACAGTCTTTTAATTTGGCTGGCCGTGCAGAAAGCGCCATGAAGCTGCAATGGTCTGCTGCTGTAAACGGAAATATTTGGAAAACCAGTCCGCAGATTGTCGGGGACAAACTTTTCGTTGCGACGATGGACGATGGTATTGGAACCAATCATTCCATTATAGCACTAGATAAACGCACCGGAAAAACGCTGTGGTCATTGCCAACAATTAATTCCATCAAACATAAACTGCGCTACAGCGACGGTATATTGCTCGCAACTGATGTCGAAACAAATATATATGCCATCGACGCAAACACAGGCAAAATCCTGTGGACAAAAAAAACATCCAATCCAAGCCTTCCTACATTTGTATCTGGCCCAGCACTTGACAGAGGAATTTATTATGCAGGCCTAGGCAAGCGTATGTCAGCAATTAACATCCATAGCGGGAAAGTGCTTTGGGAAGGTGTCGATCCATCGGGCGGCGAAGCGACTCCAGCAGAACTATCGGTCGTAGATCAAACCTTATTAGCAGGATACAACTGGAATGCCCTATGTGCGTATGATATCCAAACTGGAAAACTCCTTTGGAAACGCCAAGAGGATGGGCTACGTTTTAGAAGCGGCGGCGTTACCGCAAAAGACGGTTATCTGTATACAGCCGGGCTCAATGGCATATTTAAGCTAAACTTACAGACTGGCGAAATCGCACAAAAAAGTATCAAAACAGATGATTTTAAAGTCATGGCCTCTCCCAAAATTGTTGATGACCTATTGGTCATGCCGACATCTACAAATGGGATAAAAGCATACGACCCTCAAACCTTAGAAGAGAAATGGCATTTTTCTACAGGTGAAGCACTTGTATACACCTCCCCTTATAGTAGTCCCGACCAACACAAACCGGTCGGAACCGTAGAGTCATCGGTAACTGAAGCCAAAGGAAAACTATTTTTCGGTGCTTCGGACGGTTACGTCTATATGCTCAGCAAAGAAGGAAAACTAATTTCAAAATTCAACCTGGGTGCTCCTATTTTTTCGGAAATCACTGTGGATGGTGATTTTATTTATATCGCTGATTTCGCAGGAAATGTCTCCTGCTTTAAATTATAGCAGACAACTTTAACCCACAGGACGCCCGGATCTGCGATTATCCCGAATCCGGGCGTCCTGAGTTTTTTTATCAACGAATTTAAAAAATGAGTTTGTGTCCAATCGACAGCCGAACAGATGACTAGATATTTTCCAAGCAGATAATCTTCCAGCAGATAAATAAAAAGTTGAGCTAGAGATTCGAAAATAGACGAGGGTTTTAGCATAAAAAAAAAGCGACTCTTTTGAAGTCGCTTTGTGTAGCCCGTAGGGGAATCGAACCCCTGTTTCAAGAATGAAAATCTTGCGTCCTAACCCCTAGACGAACGGGCCGTTTTCTGTTTCGGTGTGCAAATATAGAAAGTTTTCTAAATCTGTCAAAATTTTATCGGAATTTTTATTCATTTTTTTCAAAATACATCTTAAAACCCTCTAAAATAGCTATATTTAGACTCATTGAAAAAGTAACCAACATGACTAATTTTAAAAAAATTAAAAATCCGCTACGCTATGCTGGTCTTGGCATGGCACTTTTCAGCCAGGTAGCATATGCTCAAAAATCGAGCTCAATTGCAGATCAGCTGCAACTCACCTGGCAGGTCAAGGATGGCCAGAACATCCGTAAAAACCCTGTCTCAACAATCATTCTGAAAAACAAGGGCAAAAGTGCGATACAGCTCAATGATTGGAGTCTCTGGTTTAATTTTATCAGATCCATTGATCCTGATAAAGTAGATAAAAGATTTGCCATTGACCACAGGAATGGCGATCTATTTCAAGTGAGCTTTAAGAAAACCAATTTTTCATTAAAAGCACAGGATACCATCCATATTGATTTCATTACAACAGGACTTGTCAATTATACCGATGGACCAATCGGTTTGTACATAAAAAATAGCAAAACTGGGCTTTCAACAGATATTCAGAACTATAACGCGGTGAAAACAGCACCTCAATCCGATGCTGAAAAAGCGGATTATTGGTCTCATAAGTATGCCCTAAATAAACTTACCGAAGGTATAGAGGCGCAGGCCATTATCCCTTTACCCAGCAATATCAGTATCAACAATAATGCAAAATTCAATATATCGACTAGTACAAAAGTATTTATCACTAGCGAATTCTCTTCCGAAGCAAGCTTTCTGACAGATTTCCTAAACAAATACGCAGGTATCAGGTTGTCAACTAGCTCTGAAAAACAAGATGGTATTGTTATCGTCAAAGCAAACGATCTGAAACCTGAATCTTATCGCCTAAACATCGATGCAAAAGGTATCCAAATAGAAGCGGCGGATAAGGCTGGCGCTTTTTATGCCATACAGTCTTTGAAATCTTTGATTAATCATCAACAATGGAATAAAACGAGCAAATCAATTGCCTTACCTTATGCAAAAATAGAAGATAGTCCTCGTTATGGCTACCGTGGGTTTATGTTGGATGCGGCCCGTAATTTCCATAGCAAAGCAGAAGTGTTACGGATCTTGGATCTGATGGCTACCTACAAGTTAAATAAGTTCCATTTCCACTTTATTGACGATGAAGGTTGGCGATTGGAAATTCCATCTTTACCGGAACTGACTGCAGTGGGAGCCAACCGTACTGCTAATTTCGAAGACGGTAAAGGAATTCAACCTGCTTACGGCTCAGGTGCAACTGCAAAAGCGCATCAATTCTACACCGTAGCTGATTATATCGAAATCTTAAAATATGCGCAAGCAAGGCATATCGATGTGATACCTGAAGTAGAAACACCAGGGCATGCCCGTGCAGCAATCAAAGCAATGCGTGCGCGCTTTGCACATTTTACGAAGGCAGGTGATAAGCAAAAGGCTGAGGAATTCCTGTTGGATGATGCGGATGACAAATCTGTGTATAACTCCGCGCAAAACTGGAACGACAATGTGATGAACCCTGCCCTGCCTTCAACGTATCATTTCCTGAGCAAAGTGGTCGATGAAATCAAAGCTATCCATGAAAAAGCTGGAGTACCGTTGAAAATTATCGATTTGGGAGGTGATGAGACACCGAGTGGTGTCTGGGAAAAATCACCAAAAATCCTTGCTTTCATGAAGGATAATAACATCAGTAATGTACTTGATGTATGGCCAATATATATTGCCAAAATCAACAAGATTGTTCAAGAGAAGGGTTTGACGATGTCAGGATGGGAAGAGATGGGCATGCGCAATAAAGGAAAAGGAATGGAAGTTAACGCCGAATTGGGTAAATCCGGCATCCATCTCAATGTATGGAATAACCTTCCGGGACAAGGACAGGAGGATTTAGCTTACCGACTGGCAAATGCAGGCTATAAAGTTGTTTACACGAGTGCGGCAAATAATTATCTGGATATGTCATGGGACCGCGACTTTGCTGATCCGGGCCATAGCTGGGTCGGTACCGTAAACCTGAACAGAACCTATTCTTTTTCACCAGAAAACTTCTTCATTAATCTTCGTAAAGATGATACCGGAAAAGATCTCGTAAAAGAAGCGTATACCAACAAAGAGCAGCTTACTGCTGAAGGAAAGAAAAATCTGCTTGGCATTAAGGGTGCACTTTGGGCCGAAAAAGTATCGACAGATCAACGCCTTGAAGAGATGATATTCCCTCGATTAATTGCTATTGCAGATCGCGCATGGGCGCAAGAACAAGCTTGGGAAAAAGGCAATTCTTATGATGAAGCAACCTATCGTAAGTCTTATACGGCCTTTATTAAGAAATTAGGCGAGGATGAATTGAAGAAACTGGATATTATTGATGGGGGTTATACCTATCGCCTTCCGAAGCTTGGAATTAAAAAAGAGGGTAACCAGCTTTATATCAACACCGATTATCCCGGATTCAAAGTCTATTATACAGAGAATGGAAGCACACCGACATTGAAATCAAAAGAAGTAAATGGCACAATTCCTTTTCAAACGGGCAAGAAATATCTATTCAAAGTCTTTGATGCCAAGGGTAGATCTGGAGACGTTATTGCATATTAAAAACTGAACTGGATTATTACAATAAAAAAGTGATATCCGATGTCCTTAAGCTCGCCGGCGAAATAGTATAGGCCGATAGCAATTCTAAAACTGAAAAGGGATGATTTCGAATAGAAATCATCCCTTTTTACTTGTGCTCACGATTAAATGCTATCTGCTTAAAACTTATAGCCTAATGAAACAGCCGCATTTCTAGGGTCGATCTGATTAATAAAACCGCCTCGGAAATACGAGTTCAAGCCAATCTCGTTGGTGATATTGTTAACAAAAACTTTTGCATCAAACCTTCGCCATTTATAACCCACCTGTGCATTTAAAGTTGTATAAGCTGGCATATTGAATGGTTTTTCGCCATAATATTCCCCGTGGCCTTGCGGTGTTAGACTATATTCATTTACTGGACGATCGCCCACATAATAAACTCCGGCACTTAAGCTCAAATTTCTTAAAGCACCTTGATTAAACACATATTGCACCCAGGCATTAGCTGTATGTTTTGGCGCATTCATGGGAGCAGAACCATTCATATAGGATGGAGAGTTTTTATATCGGGCATCCAAATATGCATAACCTAACATCACTGTTAGATTTTCCAATACACGACCATTTAATTCAGCCTCGATACCATCCCGGATTAAATCACCCGCTTTAAAATAAAGTCCAGTTGTCTGATTTTCGGAATTGTATTCCGCATTGGTCAAGTCTGACGTATAGATATGAAAATAGGTTAAATTAAACCGTAATCTATTGCCTAACCAATCGGACTTGATTCCTGCTTCAAATTGTTCTGTCGTTGAAGATCCAGCCTTCGTTCCATCAGTTAAAATATTGGCAGCACTTCTGAGATTGGTGGAGTTCGTATAAGATCCGAAGACATTAAAATTCTCGAAAGGCGTTACGATAACTCCCGCCATCGGATTCCAGGCTGACTCCCTTTTATTTCCGTTTGATGTAAAGTCCTTCGTGGTGATTTCGGAGTAACGTAAACCTAATACTGCTTTAATATATTTATTGAATTCAATGACATCCTGTGCCATGAAGCCAACAGAAGAATAGTAATTTCTAACTGGTGTTTTAGCCTCAAAAGCCACCTTTTTTCCTACCTGTTTGTTCCCCAATGAATCCACATAGGATACTTGAGTCAAATCATTGGCCCAATCACCATGAATATCAATCACGTCGATTGTACCCCCAGCTAATGCAGATTGTCCTGCCTTTGACAAAAGAACTTTACTGTCCAATAAACTCAATTTGGTACCAAATGAAGTTGTTGTTGCATCAGCGATACGATAATCAACTCCTGCTTGTACCAGATGTTTTACGTTACCTGTATAAAGATCTTTTCCAATCAGATCAAATTGAAATGTCTTGTTCTTATCATCCCTTAAGCTCTTACTCATCTTCCGTGAAAAGGTATTGTACTTCTTCTCACTGTCCTCTATCAGGGTCGCTGACGTTGTCAAGTTATCGACCTGATAAGATGATGTCGCTATCGAAGCGCGAATGCTCCAACGATCGGTCAATTCATGATTAATCTGGCCCATAAAACTCTTCATCTCCGTATTAACATTATCAGAATTCATTCCCAAGAATTTATTGTTGGGAATGACATACAATGCATTGACACCCTGCGAAGGGTTCAGGTTAACTGCCGAATTTACCGGAGTGCGGTTATCGTTGAAATAATCCCCCTCCAATGTGATCGTTGTTCTCTCAGTAGGCTTCCAAGCCAGTGATGGATTCAGATAGACACGGTTGGCTGAAAGCCCTTTTCTGAAACTATCATTCCTTTCATAGGCACCATCCATACGAAAAGCGACAGTCTCCTTTTTATCTAATACTGTCTGAAAATCGAATGTTGGCCGAAACTGCCCCCAGCTTCCCACACGTAGCCCAACCTCGCCAGAGTTTGTAAAATTAGGCGTTTTTGTCACAACGTTAATCACCCCACCGGCATTCCCAAGGTCAGTAATAACGCCTTGTGTCACCGCTGCCGATCCTTTGATCATCTGGATAGACTCCACCCCTTGCATATCAACGACGCCCGAAGCCGTCTGAAACTGTGAGTCCATACGTACGCCATTTTTCAAAACTGGCACACCTCTGAAACCACGTGTAGATAATGATTCTTTGACGCCGCCGTAAGAACCAAATAGTGTAACGCCCGGAATATTTCTAACAGCATCAGTCAATGTTAATATACCCTGATCTTGAATTACTTTATTGGATATCACCGATATACTCTGAATCTGATCAGAAGGTTTTAAAGGCATACGGGTAATCATCTCAAGCCCCCTCGGCTTTTTATTCCGCTCACCGAACACTTCCACTTCATCGATAGCTCGCTCATTGCTCACTAACACCACCGGTTTTATGACGACCTCACGGTTAGTGGAACTAAACACATAATCAACCGATGTAGCCTGGTAACCTAAGTAAGTAAAACGAATGATTGCATTCTGATCGACACCCTGAAGTCTAAAATGACCTTTATGGTCTGTCCGTACTGTTTTATCACCGATTGAAACGGTTACTGAGCTTAATGGGTTGTTGTTTGCATCCACAACCTTTCCTTTTACGATTCCTGAAGTTTGACCGTATACAGCGCTTCCGATTAAAAATGTAGAGGCAAGTGCAAGTAAGTGTTTGTCCATGTTAATAATCTTTGGTATTTATTTTTAATTAATCTAAATAACGAAACAAAGGTATAAAAATTTTGCTTGCTATAACAACTAAAAACAAAAAAGCGCTGAACCAATTAAGATTCAGCGCTTTCCTATATTAATTCAGACTATTTTAGTCAAATTTCCATCTCACAAAAGCTTCTATCGCTTCATAGTTTGCAAGACCTAATCGGTCATACATTGATGCGGTATCGCTTGTACGGTCTTCAGCACGTACCCAGAATTCACGTGGATCATCACCCGGGAATACAGGTAGATCTTTTTGAGATTGATGTTTGAAGATCGCTAAACGCTTGCGGTATACCTCTTGTGGGGATAATGGAACAGCCATTTCGATCTCATGGATCGGATATTCATGCCATGCACCTCTATACAACCACAACCAACAGTCTTTTGTCCACTCGTCAGTTTTGCTCAATCTTCTCAAAGCCTCGAACAAAATATCGAAACACACTTTATGCGTACCATGTGGATCTGCAAAATCTCCTGCTGCAAATACTTGGTGAGGTTTCACCTGACGCAACAATTCCATCGTTTGTTGGATATCATCTTCAAACGATACATCCTTCGCAAATTTTTGTCTATCGTAAAATGGTAGATCTTGGAAATGGATATTTTCATCTGGCAACCCGACTAAACGAGCTCCAGCAATAGCTTCTCCTTTACGGATCAATGCCTTTATTTTGCGAACAAGTTCGGTATCGATCTGATTAGGTTTTTTCGTTGCAAAGATTGCTCTTTCCTCATCATAAATCCGATTGATTTGAGCGGCCTCTGTATTTGCACCAATTTGATTTGCCAGATCTTCAGCAAATTCTAAATAACGTACTACATCATCATCCCACACAGCTGTATTACCACAAGTCTGGTAAGCAACATGCACATTGTGTCCTTGATCAGCCAAACGGATAAATGTACCGCCCATAGAGATGACATCATCATCAGGGTGTGGAGAAAATACAATCACATTTTTCTTAGCTGGATTAGCACGCTCTGGACGTTGCGAATCGTCTACATTAGGTTTACCACCTGGCCATCCTGTAATCGTATGTTGAAGTTCATTAAAAATACGAATATTGATATTATAAGCAGGGCCAGTTTCTGTCACCAACTTTGCCATACCATGAGCGCTATAGTCTTCGTCCGTCAGTTTCAAAATCGGTTTATTGATTTCCAGCGCTAACCAAACAACAGCTTTTTTGATCAATGTTGGCGTCCAGGTAACATCTTCTGCCAACCATGGAAGGTCAAAACGTGTCAACAAGGATGCCGCTGCCTCATCTAAGATGAATTCGACATTATCCGATAGTTGAAGATAGGTTGCAGGAATCTCTGACGAAATTTCGCCCTCAACCGCTTTCTTAATGATCTCGGCTTTCGTTTCAGTCCAAGCCATCAAGATAATCTCGCGTGCTTTGAAAATTGTACCTACGCCCATCGTGATGGCTTTTCTTGGTACATTTTCTTTACCACCAAAAGCACGTGATGCATCCCGACGTGTCAAATCGTCTAAGGTAACAATACGAGTACCAGAGTTTGGAGCAGAACCTGGTTCATTAAAACCAATATGGCCTGTACGACCAATACCTAATAATTGAATATCTAAACCACCAGCAGCTGTAATCTTTTGTTCGTATGCTTCACAAAATGCATTGACTTGATCCGGTGCTAGGGTACCATCAGGAATATTTACATTCGCCTTATCAATGTCTACATGATCGAACAAGTTTTTGTTCATAAAAGTCACATAGCTCTGATCGGCGTCAGGTTGCATAGGAAAATATTCATCAAGATTGAAGGTAATCACGTTCTTAAAGCTTAAACCTTCTTCTTTGTGTAAGCGAATCAATTCTTGATAAACTTTCACCGGTGTAGCACCGGTAGCAAGACCTAGAACAGCTTTTTCACCTTTCTCCTGCTTTGCACGAATAATTTCAGCAATACGATTTGCAACGTTTTTCGAAGCTGAATTTTGATCTGGATAGACGCTTACGGGGACTTTTTCGAAGCGTGTTTCTTCCAATAAATTTAATCTAGCCATTTTATGGATATATTGATAAACGTGAATTACAAATTTATGAAATTAGTGAGTTAAGTTGAAGTAAAATTTTAATAAAGTGGCTTATTCTTAACAATATTTTAAATAAAACCTTTTAGCCCTTATTTTAGCATAGAAATCCCGCTATATTTCATTTAAAATCGCTACTGCTTTTAATAAAGTGGCATCTTGCTTAGCAAAACAAACACGTAAAACCTGCTGATCTGTAGCTTGTTTATAAAACGCAGAGAGTGGAATGGTCGCTATTTTGTAATGTTTTGTCAAATAGCAGGCAAAATCAAATTCCTTCTCCTGACTAATGGCACTATAATCGAGATTAAGAAAATAGGTTCCTTCACAAGGGAGAATCTTGAAACGAGACTGTACTAATCCATTTTTGAGTAAGTCTCTCTTCTTCGCGAAAAAGCCAGCGAGACTCTCCACGTAAGCAATATCTTTCAAATATTCAGCAATTGCAATCTGCATAGGCGTATTAACACTGAATACATTAAACTGATGGATTTTCCGAAATTCACGCATCAATAGGACTGGCACTACACAGTAGCCGATCTTCCATCCCGTAGTATGCAACAGCTTTCCGAAGGAAGCGACAACAAAACTCCGCTCCCGTAAGCTCGGTATACTTAAAACAGATTGTGGTGACACGCCATCAAAAACGAGATGTTCATAAACTTCATCGCTCAATAAGAGGGTATTTGTTCCCGCTAATAGCTTCCCAAGTTTATTCAGGTCCTCTTTTCCAAGTACTTTTCCAGTAGGATTATTCGGATTATTGATAATCACCAATCGTGTTTTTTCGTTGATCAGTGTAGCCACATAATCCCAGTCAATTTGAAAATCTGGTGCCAATAATCGAACTGGAATAACCTTACCCCCAAACAATTCAATCGTTGGGGCATAACTATCATATGCCGGTTCAAATATAATCACTTCATCTCCAGCACCAACAACTGTTGCTATAGCCGTAAAGATGGCCTGGGTTCCTCCGGCTGTAACCGTGAGTTCTTCAGTCGGATCTATATCCACGGCATATACCTTCTTGTATTTATTTACGATCGTCTCCCGTAGACTTTGTGCACCGATCATTGGTGCATATTGGTTATGTCCTTTCTCCATTGCGGCGGAGACCAATTGCACAAGCTTGGGATCTGTCTCAAAGTCTGGAAAACCCTGCGACAGGTTCAGCGCCTGCTCCTCATTGGCAAGCATGGTCATCTTGGTAAAGATCGATGTACCGACATGTGGAAGTTTAGCTATTAGGTTGAAGTTCATTTTTTGATATTTTATTAATCTACCAAATTAGTGGATTTTCTTATATTTGTAAATATATACAAGAATAGCAACATGATAAAATACATCACACTACTTTTTTTGGTTCTTCCGTTCTTTGGTTTAGCACAGAAAAAAGAATTGACCAAACAGGAATATATCGCCCGCGTAAAAGCTGCACCGGATTCCATCTCAACTTTAGTTGATTTGCGCCGTGTAGGCGGTTACGACCCTGTCTATACTGAATTACAGGCGCTTTATAATACCTTGAGTGGCAATGTAAAAAATTCCATTGAAGGGAAAGAGTTTCAGGAATATCTAAATGCACTGGAGACGGTTCAGATCGGCAAAGTTGCGCCTGCTTTTACACAAAATGATACAACAGGCACCCCTGTACAACTATCCGATTTCAAAGGTAAATATGTATTACTTGATTTTTGGGCCTCATGGTGTCCAGACTGTCGCGTTGAAAGTCCAGATCTTGTAAAAACGTACGAACAGTTCAAAGGAGACAACTTTGAAATCCTGGGTATATCCTTTGACAAAGACCGTAACTCTTGGATCAAGGCCATTCACACAGACAAGCTACATTGGAAACATGTTTCTGACTTAAAACGTTGGCAAAATGATGTTGGTACATTGTACGCGGTGAAATCTATTCCCCAAAATGTACTGATTGATCCGAATGGAAAAATCATTGCGAAGAATTTACATGGAGATGCTTTACGTGCGAAGCTAAAAGAAGTATTGAAGTAAGAATGTATGTTAGCCAAGAGGCTACAGGGCAATAGGAGAAATATTAAAGAAAAAAACAGGTGTCCGAAAATCGGGCACCTCTTTTTTTTTACTGATTTATTATTCTATTTAGCCAAATAAAGCGCTAAACAGGTCTTCCAATTTAGCTACTGGCCTAATGGCAATATTATATTTCTTGGCATCCAATCCTTTGGTATTAAACTTGGAAATAAATATCCCATCAAAGCCCAACTTCTCTGCTTCTTGGATACGTTGTTCAATCCGATTTACAGCTCTGATCTCTCCCGATAAACCAACTTCGCCGGCAAAGGTCAGACTGGTCTTTATCGGAATATCTTGTTGTGACGAAATAATAGCCACGATAACTGCCAGATCGATGGCTGGATCTTCAACACGAAGTCCTCCGGCAATATTCAAAAATACATCCTGTGCACTTAACCGAAAACCAAATCGCTTTTCCAATACAGCCAACAACATGTTTAATCGTTTTGTATCATAACCTGTAGATGAACGTTGGGCTGTACCAAATGCTGAATTGCTCACCAAGGCCTGAACTTCAATCATCATCGGCCGCATTCCCTCGAGCATGGCAGCAATGGAAACACCACTCACGGGCTCATCTCGCTGTGAAATCATAATTTCGGACGGATTTGACACCTCCCGCAATCCGGAGCCCTGCATTTCATATATACCCAATTCCGACGCGGAGCCAAACCTATTTTTTACCGCACGCAATATACGGTAGACGTGATGGCGGTCGCCCTCAAATTGAAGTACGGTATCAACCATATGTTCCAAGACTTTCGGTCCTGCAATGGAACCATCCTTGGTAATATGTCCTACAATAAATACTGGGGTACTGGTTTCTTTCGCAAACCGGAGTAATTCGGCTGTACATTCCCGCACTTGGGAAACCGAACCCGGTGCCGATTCAATCTGCGCTGAATGCAAGGTTTGGATAGAATCTATGACAATGACATTAGGTTGTACTGTCTCAATCTGCTTGAAAATATTTTGTGTAGATGTTTCCGTCAAAATATAACAATTGGCTTTAGAGGATTGTGACAATCGCTCGGCCCGCATCTTGATTTGCTGCTCACTCTCCTCTCCGGAAATATACAGGGTTTTAACCTGTGGAATGGACAAAGCCAGCTGGAGCATCAATGTGGATTTTCCAATTCCGGGTTCGCCTCCTATCAACACCAGGGAACCCGGGACGATTCCCCCGCCCAACACCCGATTAAACTCCTGATCTGGAGTCAAGATACGCGATTCATCCTGATATACAATCTCATGAATAATAGCCGCCTTGTTTGCCCGCTTTGTATTCCCCGTTGTTGTCGTCGTGCTTCGCCATTCAGGAACTTTTGAGCTTGACTTTTCGACCACTTCCTCCACGAAACTATTCCATTGTTTGCACGAAGGACACTGTCCCATCCATTTGGGAGCCTCATAGCCACAGTTTTGACAGAAATATGCTGATTTTGTTTTTGCCATTCTACGAAATTACAAATTTCTATCCTTTACTTTACCCTTCGTTTTCTTTTAAAATCCGTAGAAAATTCTGTCCCATGATTTTAGCGATATCTGCTTTGTTGTAACCTCTTTCTAAAAGTCCTTTTGTCAATAAAGGAAATTTAGAAACATCTTCCAAGCCCTGAGGAGCAGATTCGATGCCATCAAAATCCGATCCAACAGCAACATGTTCAATTCCTACTTTCCCAACGAGATAATCAATATGGTCCAATAGTTTGGACATTGGTGCATCGACTTCATACCTAGCATCCGCGGGTAACTTATCATACATCTTCCAGGTGCTCAATGTAGTATCGGCATTCTTACCAAATTGCTGTGTATATATGCTCTTTAATCGTGTCTCATACTCGGGATCTAAAAAACCAGAGTAAAAGTTGACACCGATCACACCGCCATTTTTCTTCAGGGCCTCCAATTGTTCATCTTTCAGGTTTCGGAAATGTGGACATAAATGGTAGGCATTGCTATGTGACACCAATATTGGCTTGCTGGAAACCGTAATGACATCATAAAAAGTCTGCTCACCACCATGAGAAAGATCGACTAGCATGCCAAGTTCATTCATTTTCCGAATGATCGCTTTCCCATGATCAGTTAATCCTTTTGCCTTCGCATCCATCTTACCAGACTCCATCGCAGCACAACTCGCCCAAGGTACATTATAGTTCCAGGTCAAGGTTAAATATTTCGCGCCACGTTCATGGAGTTTGATGAGATTGTCTATGCTCCCTTCGATCATATTACCGCCTTCCACACCGATCAATGCAGCAATTTTTCCAGCTTTTAAAATAGCATCAATATCCCTTACTGATTTTGCCAAGGCAATATTCTCGGCGTTGGCAACGATCATTTTCTCCAGTGCATCTATTTGCACATTCGCATGTTCAAATGCTCCAGTCTTCCATTTTGCATCATCGGACCAAACAGCAAATACCTGCACATCGACTCCACCTTCTTTTAATCGCGGCAAATCCGTAGCGCCCGTCTTCAGTCGTTGACCAATATCCTTTCCTCCTAAAATTGATTCATAGATTACATCATTATGTCCATCCACAATAATTAGATCCTGATGAACTTTTTTATAATCCTGACTATAAGCCAACCTGTTTAAAGATAATATGCCCAGCCCCATGAACAATAGTTTTTTTATCATTTCTTCACTTCATTGATTGCTTCATAAATGGCATCCTGAATCCGGCTACGGATATTGAGATCCAACAATTTAGTGCTGACCTGCGGGTGCACACGATTGGATAGGAAGATATAAATCAATTGGTTTTGAGGATCCACCCAGATACATGTGCCTGTGTATCCGGTATGCCCAAAAACAGTACTATTGGCCAATTTAGAGGGATACTCATTTTTCGGGTTTGGATCCCAGCGGTCGAAACCCAATCCTCTTCGGCTTGTCGCAGACTGCTTAGACGTAAAAAGATCTATTGTTTCAGACTTAAAATACCGCTCACCGCCGTATTCTCCACGGTTGAGCAAAAGCTGTCCATATATCGCGAGGTCATTGGCTGTAGCAAATAAGCCGGCATGCCCAGCGATACCACCAGCCATAGCTGCCCCCTGATCGTGCACATATCCTTCCAACAATGTCTTACGAAACGAAGTATCCTGCTCCGTAGGTACAATCTGTTCCTTCGCAAATCGTTCCCTCGGAAGATATCCGGCATGTGTCATCCCTAATGGTCGATAGAAATTCTCCTGAACATAATCCTGCAATGGTTCGGCCGTCTGATGTTCGGCAACTTCCTTCATCACATACATGCTAATATCACTATACACATAGTTTCCTGTTGGCTTAACAGGTGATTTTAACATTTCGGGCCACATCAGATCGCGGTAATAATGATTGAGAATATAACTATTGTCAGCCATCTTGACTTGATGTTGTTGGTCTGGTACGGCGACAACATCACCTGCTTTCAAATATTTATAAAAAGGGATAAATGGCGTAAACCCTGCTTCATGTAACATCACGGAACGCAATTTGATATCCTTTTTATTTGTATACTTTGCCTGCAAGAGGTAATGCCCCATCGTACTATCGAGATTAATGATATTGCGCTCAGTCAATCGCATAATAACAGGAGTTGTGCCCGCAATTTTACTGACTGAGGCCAGATCAAAAATATCACCTGTTTTTGTTGGGATGTCTTTTGTATAGGTATGATAACCATAAGGTTTCTCCAATAGCACCTGCCCATCTTTGATAATCATCACAACTGCTCCGGGGGTCGCCTGCTTTTCAATGGCCTCTTGTGCAATGGCATCAATTTTTTTGGTCAATTTACCCAAATTCAGATTGGAGTTTTCACCTAAACTGTATTGCAGTCTCGATTGGGCCGTCTTAATATTTCCTGCAGTAATCGCGGCACCACCAAAAATAGACATCGCAGCATTGCGTTGACCAAGTTCGGTAAAGGGTGCCAACAACTCGATCAAATCAGACTGTGGATGTTCGGACAATGATTTTTTGTTGCGTTCCTGTTCAAAGAAATGACAAAGAACAACCTTTTTATTGTTCAGCACTGCCTGCTTTAACTGTGACAAGCAGTCAGCATCCAAATCATCTTCCTTACCCGCAACAATAATCGTATTATAATATTTGATATCTTCATCAAATTTACTGAAATCAAATAGCGTTATGCCTGCATAACGTGCCAATTGGTTTGTAAACGCGGCATATTTTTCAGCATTAGGCACAACGACGGCAATACGTAACTGCGCCAGATTGCCCAGAGGGAGTAGCTGATCAACATTATTGTAAAGTATGGTTTCATTCTTTATGGTCGACTTATACTGAGCGAACAAGGGGCCAATACAGAACAAACCTGCAAATAACACCCCAAAAAATCCTTTTTTCATTCTGATTTTATCGTTTTTTAGGTTCTATCAAATAAAAATACGAATAAAATAAAAAAGCAAAGTCCTTTCCCTTAAAAAAATCAATTTTGTTACGCCTTTTTTTTACAGCTTCAGCAGATGGATTTTTGGCATGAGCAAGTATAAATCTTTTTTTTTCTGTAAGTTTGATTAATGCCGGAATTGATTCAAGATAAAACAATATTTTCCCTTTTGGAGGTAAGCAAAAGTATCCAAAAAACGCTTGCTGAGCGTTACAAGAGCTTATATTGGATCAAGGCGGAGATGAATAAGCTCAACCATTATACGCATTCCGGACATTGTTACCCTGAGCTTGTTGAAAAGCAAGACGGTAAAATTGTAGCTGAGATCAGATCAACTTTGTGGAAAGCAGACTTCACCCGAATCAACAACAATTTTCTGAAAATTGCGCAAGAACCCCTACGGGAAGGCATTACGATGTTATTTCAGGCAAGTATTTCCTATGATCCGATGTATGGTTTGAGCTTAAGGATTGTCGATATTGATCCAACTTTTACGTTGGGGGAGCTGGAGAAAGAAAAACTGGATAGCATTAGAAAGCTCAAAGAAGAAGGCATTTACGAGGCTAATAAATCAGTCCCGTTCCCAATGCTTCCAAAAAGACTAGCCATTGTTTCGGTGGAGACGAGCAAAGGCCTTTCCGATTTTTACAAGATTATCAATCAAAATCCTTGGGGTTATCGGTTGGAATGCACCTTATTTCCGGCGCTCTTACAGGGTGATAAATCTATCCCCTCAATCATCAATCAACTCGCGGTGATCGCCGATAAAATAGCTGAATTTGACGTGGTCGCCATTATTCGTGGTGGTGGTGGTGAGGTTGGGCTATCAAGCTACAATAATTATCTGTTGGCAAGGGCTATAGCAATCTTCCCTATTCCTGTATTGACCGGAATTGGCCATTCTACCAACTATACCGTGAGTGAAATGGTGGCCTACAAAAATGCAATCACACCAAGTGAGCTGGCTGACTTCCTCATTCAAAAGTTTCATAATTTTTCTGTTCCTATTGACAAAGCAACTGAAAGCATCCAACACCAGATCACTACTCGTTTTAAGGAAGAAAGGAATACTTTGTCTCAAATGGCAACGCATATCCAATGGGTTGGGAAAAGAGAACTTCAGACTGCGCGCGCCAATATTCAACAGATTCAACACGAACTGGCTGCGTTGATCAAACTACGCTTTTATGAACATAAAACAGCGTTGGCGCACACCGAACGGATTATCCAGCTTTCTGATCCGCGACGACTGCTTAAACAGGGGTTTTCCATCACAAAAGTCAACGGCAAGTTACTTCAATCTGTTGATCAGCTATCTCCGGGTGATCTGATCCAAACGATGGTGGAAGATGGCGAAATTACAAGTACTGTAACGGATAAGAAATCGCTTAGCGACGGATTCGAAGACAGCTAACGGAATTATTTGAAACTGAAAAATTTAAAGAGATAGCATACAATGGAACAAAAATATACATATACCGATGCCTTCAATGAATTACAAACGATTGTAAAAGAAATTGAGAATGGAACAACAAATATTGATGAACTTGCTGAGAAAATCAAACGTGCATCTGATCTAATTGAGGTATGTCGGGCAAAATTGACCGCAACCGAAGACGAGGTGAATCAGTTGTTGCAAAAGATTTCCCCGGTACAGGATTCAGATCCCGGTTCCCCATCCTAATATTGATATGCAACAATTTGTTTATCCCTTCGCAAAACTTTAACGAGCTCTTTATGTTGATTTATGTTGCCTGTCAATCGCCAGGTGGTATTCAGACTTTCCTTATTATACCGTTGATTTACAACCGTTGCTTTAAACCCCATCTGTCTGATCAACTGCTCTGTATGTTCAAAATCTGCTTCAGATAACGTCTGGAGTTCATAGTCTTTAATTTTATGGTAATTATCAATATAAGTCTGTAAATAGGTCAACAGCCCCAAAATTACTAAAACCAATCCTACACCGATAAAGGCTAAAAAAATATACCCCGCGCCGACACACATTCCCAGAGATGCGGTTGCCCATATCGTTGTTGCTGTTGTAATGCCACTAACTTTATTATCTTCTTTAAAGATTACTCCAGCCCCTAAAAAACCAATTCCTGTAATAATATTAGCTGCTAGTCGATCTGGATTTCCGACACCTATCTTCAACGAAATAATAGTAAAAAGGCAGGAGCCAAAACTCACCAGTATAAAGGTCCGTAATCCTGCAGATTTATTACGGTATTCGCGTTCGACGCCAATCAATAGCCCGATCAGCACTGAAAACATAATCAGTAAGACATCCCTGCCCTCAAAAGCATGTAATAAATTGTCCATGGGCTTTACTTCTATTCCTACTCCAATTTACAAAAAATAAGGAGTACCTTTTACAGAACTCCTTATTTTTATATTAGTTATTTAGATTTCTTTTTTCAACTGTTTCGTCGTCTTCCTGGTCTAGTCGAACAATGCAACTAGCATAAAATCAAGTATTACCCAATCATGAAAGGAGCAGACTCCCAGGACTAAAACATTGGGACTTCAATAAGTAACAGCTTTGCATTGTACTCAGCCTTAATCTCAATGCTATCCAACTCGAAGATGCCAATGGCATCCCTTCGCGATAATATTTCGTCTGCTACCTGCACCTTGCCCTCTAGCACAAAAAGATAAATTCCGTTTCTTTCAGAATGAACATTGTACGGGATTGTATTCCCTTCATCCAAGTCCACAATATTGAAATATGCATCTTGATGAATATGAACCGCATCTGGATCCGAAACATCAGGGGACACAATGGTTACAAATTTATTATGACGGTCCAAATGAAGGTAAGACTTCTGGTCATAACCAGGAGTAAGATTCATTTCATGGGGTATTATCCAGATCTGAAGAAACTTAACAAGCTCCTTCTGGTCCCCATTAAACTCCGAATGCTTTACTCCCTTTCCTGCAGACATAATTTGTACATCTCCAGTTTCAATGTTTCGGACATTGCCTATACTGTCCTGATGGGAAAGTACTCCTTCCAGAGGTATGCTCACAATCTCCATATTGTCATGAGAATGGCGACCAAAGCCCTGCCCCCCTTCAACCTGATCATCGTTTAATACGCGTAGCGCTCCAAAATTTACTTTTTCTGGGTCAAAATATTGCCCAAAGCTAAACGAATGGGCACTTTTCAACCAACCAAAATCAACATGGCCACGATCGTTTTCTCGGTGTATGATCTTTTGCATCTGTTCCTTCCTGTTATATAAACAACTATTAATCAGAGGACAAAACTCATACCAACAAGCATTTCCCTAAAAAATCTGCCAATTTGACAAAGCCACGCTAGAGTGCTTTGAGTTTTCCGGGAGCAACCGCTTGAATCAGTGCTCGGGCGAGAATACGATTGGGATCAATTACAACCATTCCGTTGTGATCTTTTTCAGGAATAGCCAATGGCAATTCGGCACATCCCAAAATAATCACCTGAGCACCTTGTTTTTTCAAGTCATCCATAGCCATTAATAGGTCTTCTCTTGCCTTATTGGCTATAGGTGCTGGCTGTGCCTTAATACCATAATCTTTATCGTAGATAGCATTGTTTACCTTTTCTTTCTGTGCACCTTCAGGCTCCACAATAGGAAAACCCTTTTTCATAAAAGCTTCCCGATATTGGCTATAAGCCTGTTCACCTGCTGTCGATAGCACTCCTATTGTACTTTCTGGATAATTTTCATGAACAAAGCGTACTGTCTCATGAACAATATGAAGTAACTTCAGTTCATTCCCTAAACGGGCCATCTCATCCTGGATAACTGAAAAAATCGGTTCTGCATGCGCTGTATTCGACGGAATTGCCGCAATCGTTGCGCCAGCCTGCTCCAGTTGTTTTAAAATCATCGCTATTGCCTTTCCTGGATTCTCCTTCGATGTATCCAATAAATATGCGGAACGATCTGGAATCAAATTAGGGCAGGAAAACAACAACAGTGGCAAGTGTTCCTGATCGGAACTTGCCACTGTTTCATCTATAATTTTCTTGGCTATATCCAAGCCTGCATAAGGACCTAGGCCACCTACTATACCAATCATAACTACTATCTTTTATACCTTATGATATAACCAATAGCTCGCCGAATGGTTTGATAAAGTTTACCATTCAATGGCTTGATCCTCATCTGGAATCTGTGTATTGAGCTGACGCTCCAAAATCAATGAGCCAGAAACCTTGAATTTGATCGCCGTAGTAGAAACAAGCGTATAATCGGTAAATTCGTAATCCACATTATTGATTGTGATATAACGATGCAATAAATAAGGACGGACGGCGTCCATCTGTTCTGAAACAGTATAACTTGCATCTTTTTTGACAACGAACTTCATATTTGGATTTACGGCACGAAAGCTTACCCCACCTTTGTCATTGAATGTTGCAAAAACTTGATAATTCTTCCGGTCCTTTCGCTCTTCATCTATATTACCCGCATAAAAGAAGATCGTATTCTCATCGACAACATAACTCTTTATTTGACTTTTTACGATCGGGGTTTCATTTTCATGTCCTTCCATAACAACCTTCAAGGCCGTCCCGCTATAGGTCCCGGAGTAATTGTTAAAAGGGTTGATACGTAATAGTGCTTTTTTATAATGCTTCCGGGGATTGACCTTATATTTAGCCCCCGGATCATCCAAAATGGTCAAGGGAAGCACCCATTTTTCGGTCATATCAATACCTTTCAGGGTAAAATCAATGGCCATTAATCCGGTATTTTCTCCAGACTTGATATCCACCGCTGATGGAATCGTAAAAAAGTTAGTACTGAGCTGTTTGTAATAAAAATCCGTCCTCGTCTGGAATCGCTCGTAATTCAGGATACCCAATGTATCAGCATCCACCCCAACCTTGACCGAAAGATTATTATCGTTTGTTGTCGACCCGCTCACTTCCAACGGTTGCATGAAGGTGGTCTTTTGCCCATCCTTGTAACGAACATAGATATTCGCGACCCCCTCACTTTCCAAGGGAGCTTTAAAAGAAATGTAATGTTCGAACTGTTCCTCTTTCCATTCATCATTACAAGAGCCGCAGACAGCAAGTAAAGTGAGGAACAACAACTGTATATATGACTTGTTCATAAAATGCATATTTGGTTAATCATTATAAGTCCATCCAGGATTTTGAGTCAGATTCTTATTGCGCTTAAGTTCGGTATGGCTAATCGGCCAAAACCACATTTTGTCAGCAAAGGTTGTCTTCAAGGTCCAGATCGCGACGGGCTGATAGAAAAGGTCACGTTCCTCTACGTTCATCAAAACGTTACAGCCATAGACCGGCAATGCTTCTTCCACTGGCGCATCCATCCAGCGACGTAGATCATAGTAGCGCTGTCCTTCCCCCATCAGCTCAATAAAGCGCTCCCGTTTCAATGTTTTGCGCAACTCATTTTTGTTACCATATATACTGACCGCATAGTCAGGCACTCCAGCACGGATACGAACTGGGTGGACACCCTTTTTAATTTCAGCAATGTCACGACTGATCGAGTAACTTGATCCGCGCCAAGACGGAACCGTATATGAGCCGCTTAACTCATTTAGCGCCTCAGCATACATCAGCAATATATCTGCATAACGGATGGCCGGCTCTGCCTTAGGAATAATACGTGAGCCAACTCCGCCTTCGTAAGTATCACTGGGATGAACAAACTTCTTAACTCCGAAACCCGTACGCAGCCAATAGCCATTCGCTGAATTAAAGCCGTTCCCTTTTGGGTCAGCGCTATAATAGAAGATTTGTTTATTGCGGTTTTCCTCTTTTGTTTCATTAAGCAATGTCCAAAAACTTCCACTATAAGCCACCGAAGCATAGAATCTCGGTTCTCGGTTTGCATATTGCAACGACACTCCGGGACGCAATGGCCTGTATTTTTTGTTGTCATAATCCTCCTGAGACACAAAACCACCGATACGATTTGAACCATTTCCACGGCCAATTTCCTTATCCTTACCCGGTACATCCGTGCCATCATTCATATAATAAGCATCCACCAGCTTCTGTGTTAGTCCGTGCGTATTCCATCCCGTTGCTGAACGCGGTAGTTGGTGGATGACCATTTGGTCGATACCCTCATTCGGTTGGTTGTTACCTCGGGTAAATATTAACTCCGGATTACCCGAAGCAGTCAATGTCCCATTAAAGACCTCTGCATATGATTTGGCAGGATCAATATCCGCCCAACCTGCTGGCCAGCTTTTATCCGAAAAATTATGATCCTGAGGAGGCCTGACTGTTGCCTCATCACCCGTTTCCTGAAAAGGGGCCGTGTAAAGCCGATATACCCCCAGTTCGATGACATCACGCGCAGCAGCTGCAGCCTTTGCCCATTTCTCTTCTTTATAATCGGCAGACAACAGGCGTTTCATCTGCTTGTCTACCAACCGCGCCGCGTAACCTGAATTATTCCCATTGGCCAATGGACTTGCAGCATACAGGAGTACCTTAGCCCGCGCAGCCAATGCTGCCCCTACAGAAGGACGGCTAGAGCCATCCTGTCCACGTCTCATCCCAAGGGCTTCCATTTCTTTCGCGGCCGTTAATAGTTCGTTGCTGATGAATTCAGCACACTCATCATAGGTATTTCGCGCAATGGCCAGTTCTTCGTAACTATCCGTATAATCCAAGCCTTCATCGGGCAGTATCGGAATTGGTCCATATTTACGGAGCAATAACCAGTAGAGGTAAGCCCGCGCAAAACGCGCCTGACCCCGATAATCAACGATTTCAGCCTCAGACATCTCGGTATTCATATAGATATTATGGATAAAGGTTGAAGCATTCCGAATCCCGCGATACGATTGAGTCCATGTCCCCTGTTTATCAGTTTCGGTATACAAACCCATTTTAAACATATTATAGGACAGTTCATTTTTTGATGGATCGTAATCCTTGTCCCGATCACCATAATACATATCATCTGCGAAACAGTGTGGTGTCAGGCCTTTACTGGCGACATCGGCATTTTCACCTTTAAACTCCTCAAATACATGAGCCAGCCATTTCTCCGAATACAGCTTGCTTTTAAATGTTTTTTCCAAGGTGATCCGATCTTTAAAATATTGGTCGGACTTTAAGTAATCCTTTTTACAGGATGAGATCAAATTTGTGCCCAAAGCGAGCATCAACGCAATATATAATGTCTTTCTTTGCATCTTTTTCTAATTTTATAGGTTAATATTGATGCCAAATGTAAATGACTTGGGTAGGGGATAATCCTCGCCCCTTGGTGTTGCCAGCTCTGGATCCCAAAGTTTGAATTTTGACCAGGTCAATAAATTTGAGCCGACGAGGAACAGGCGAATGCTATTGGCCTTAATCCGATTGGTGAGGTGTTTTGGCAGTGTATAACCAATATCCAGAGTTTTCAAACGAAGATATTGTCCGTTTTTCAACCAAAATGTTGACTCTCTGAAATTATTAATATTGTCTCCAAAACTTAAACGTGGATAAGATGCATTCGGATTCTCGGTTGATGGATCGCCTGATATGTCGGCAGAAATCCAACGATTATCACCCATGACACCTTTCATCACCTGGCCCCATTCGCCTTCACGAAAGGCTTGTACCGTTTTTCCATAAATCGAAAAAGTAGATTTCCCTGATCCTTGGAAATGGACACTAAGGTCAAATCCGCGCCAACTTACAGAAGCACCTATACCATAAACCAAATTAGGTCTTCGCGTTGCTCCTATGGCCACCCGGTCACCATCATCCACTATGCCATCTCCATTGACATCTTTATATTTTATATCTCCGGGCTGATAATTTGGTGGATTATTATCAAACTGTTGTTTCGGGCTATTGCGAATGTCATCGTAATCTTTAAACAAGCCTAAAGCGATCAATCCTATAGACTGATCCACACGATAGCCTTTTTGATTTTGATAACCATATACGTTATTTTCCTCATCGATTGCCGTAATTTCGTTCTTACTATAGGTGATATTGCTACGTGCTGTAAGGTTCAATTCACCAATCTTCTGTTTATATTCCAAGCGTCCGTCGAAACCACGTGATTTTACTCCGCCCACATTCGCTCTTGGAATACTTTCCAAGCCAACCATGCTTGGCAAAAATCTTCGTTCCATATAAATGCCGGTACGTTTCTCATCAAAGAAATCGAAGTTGGCGACAATTTTATCCCGAAATAAAGCGATATCCAAACCCAGGTTATTTTTGGTAGCCATTTCCCATGTTACGTAGGGCGAAGCCACCTGACTATACCGAATACCACCATAATAACGATCTAGGCCATAGTCAGCCCATTGATACCCCCCTTCGGGAATCCTCTGACCGCCGTCCAGTATAAGGTTCCCATTATTATCTCTACGCCAGATTTCATCAATCGTATATAAGTACGGGAAGCGTTCGTTGTTGTTGCCTATTTTAAGTTGGTCATTTCCCACCTTACCCCAGGAGTAACGTACTTTAAGCAAATTCAGCCAAGGAACATTATTTTTGACAAAAGGTTCCTCGGAGATATTCCATGCTGCTGCGACAGCGGGAAAGAAGCCATATTGTTGCCCCATGGCAAAGTTTTCCGAACCCGTATAACCAAAATTGAAATCAGCAACATAACGCGACTTCCAATTATAGGTTAATCTTCCTGCTAATGCCTGGTTACGTCGTGATACACCATTTTTGATGTCATTGCCCAAATCAACTGTTTTGGTAAAAGCATCGCGGGTAAAACGTGCAACTGCTCCTAAATTATGGTCTCCGATTTTGCGATCATAATTAAACATAACATCATAAAACTCCCGTCTATTTCCTTCGGAGTACCCTCCCTGTTCCATTTCTCTGGGATTAGCCTTATGCGTAAAAATGAGATTTCCATTCTCATCACGCGCGCGTTCGGCATGCCATAATTCAGGCAATTTAATACGTGTGATATTGTTATTATTATAGGTATCAAAGCCGACAATACCCCTAAGCCTTAAACCTTTGGTAATAAAATCAAAGTTCTGTTCGATTGTGACATCGGTCTGCACTTTGTTTTGCCAATTTTCATTGAATCCCGACTGTGTTGACATGACCCATGGATTGATCTTATTGCCATCTCCTATTGTTGGCACACGGCCGTTGGAATACAGCACTGGTGTACTGATCGGGGAATATCCAAAAAAAGAACCCCAAAGATCCTGATCACCCAGGCCTGGACTATTCCGTTTGTCCAGTGATCCCGCAACACCAACTTTCAATACCGTGCTTTTGGTCACGTTGATATCCGCATTCAGACGATAATTCCAACGTTTATAATTAGCATTTGTGTTATAATCGTTGCGCAGTGTTTCATCTGTTTTATACATACCACCTTCATCGACATAACTTCCCGACACGAAATAACGCGTTGTGGCCCCTCCTCCTATCATATTGAGGTTTGCCCTATACGTCATGGCACCATCTTTCAACAACAGATCTTTCCAGTTGACATTGGGATAAAGATCCGGGTCCAATCCCAAACGCAAGATTTCCAGCTCTTCCGGACGATAAATAGGTTCAAAATTTCGTGTGATCCGGGCCTCATTTAGTAGGTTAGCATAAGTTACACCATCCTCAAATTCAGGCGTAATCGTACGCGTATTATAAATGGTTTCGTCCTTAAAATTGATGTTGATTTTTCCCTCTTTACCGCGTTTAGTAGTGATCAGGATAACGCCGTTTGCACCTCTAGAGCCATAAATTGCAGTCATAGCTGCATCTTTAAGCACTGTAAATGTTTCAATATCTTCGATATTTATATCATTGATATCGCGCTCAACATTGTCTACCAAAACTAAAGCTGCGCTACCACCACCGAAGGTAGAAATACCACGTATCCAAAACTCGGAGATATTTCTACCGGGCTGACCAGACTGCATCATCGCCATTACTCCTGGTACATTTCCAGCGAGTGCATTCGTGATACTTGAAGTCGGGTTGGATTTCATGGTTTCTACATCGACTCCACTTGCAGCCCCCGTCAAAGTCAGCTTCTTTTGAGTTCCTGTTCCTGTTACCACCACCTCATCCAATACACTGGTCTCCGATTCTTTCAAGCTCACATCAATGATATGTGAATCTTTCACAAGTACTTCCTGTTTTTGATAGCCAACAGAAGAGAAGACGAGTGTTTTGTAACGCTCTACCTTTATCTTATAGTTACCCTTGCTATCCGTGGTCGTCCCTAGCCCCGGAGCGTCTTTCACAGCGATGCTGACACCGATCAAAGGGGACCTTTGGGTATCGACAATAACACCCGTTACTTCAACAATTTCTTGTGCGAACACACTCAAGCTGAAACTGAGAAGCGCCATACATGTTAGTAATATTTTATTTATCATCTTATCACAGGTTAATCTTGGTCATTTTCATCCATTTCCTCCAGAGCGATCTTACGAATTCGCCTATTTTCCCGGTCTCCGATATAAAAAGCTTGTTCTTTTTCATTATAGGCGATGCCTGATGGTCGATCAAAACGAGCATCTGCCCTTAGATCTCCATTAACATAACCGTAAGGATTAGTATTCAGGCTTGAACTACCTCTACCAGCAAAAGTTGTTACGGCACCTTCAGGCGTAAGCATACGAATGGCATGATTCATAAGGTCTGTAAAATAAAAATCGTAGACATCAGGCTTACCTGCTTCCACATAGGCTTGATTTTTTACAAATACCCCTTGGTAGGGCTGATTGACACGGGCTGAGGATCCCACCCCATCTTTATAACCGGATTCACGGACTTTACCGCAAACTAAATAGGGTTGGTTAAACCGTTTTTTATCCCAGTTGTAGTCCGCACGCATAATATAACCCTGGTTAATCACCAAAATATAGGCGTAGTTTCCCGTCGGATGGATCAAAGCCCGATACTCCCACTCCGGATCCTGAATCACATATAACTGCTCAGCTTTTACCGTTTTATCCGTGAAATACTGATTGAGATCAAAACGGAAGAACTCTCCCTTTGCATAACTGTTAAAATACATTTCCCCATTAATTGGGTGGATGGAGGCCCCATTACATTGTCTACTTTTGGTCAGTACTTCTTTATCGAGAAAGCTCTTTGCACGGGAAAACAAGAGGGTAGATTCATCGTTCTCTCCTCCCCGATCTTGCGCCACAATCATATATTTCCCATCTACCGAAAAATCTACACTACGCGGACGGTTAAAATCGGAACGCTTTTTGGTAATCGTGCTATCCTCAAAATTGATCAGATAAAGGCCATTATTATCATCAAATGTCACCCACAGATGTTTAGGATTCATGGGGTCAAACTTCATAAAAGAGGAAAGCCAAAAGCCGCTCGCCATTTTGTTTTGGTCAGCATCTTTAAACTTGCCATCTTTCCAAGGTTCGTCACCGCGGGCATTCCGGTAACCAGCGAGTGTGGATACCACCAGCTTACGTTTATAATCAAACTTTGCTTCTGCCCGTCCTATGACAGGTTTCTCGGCCCCGCCAACACGCACTTCGATATCCCCCGCGAAAGCCTGTTTGGGAACAAGGCAATACAATGACTCTCCTAAAGCATTAATAACGACTGCTTGTTGTCCTCCTATAAGTACAGTAACATTCTTCGGATCATTTCCGAAATTTTGCCCATAAATAATTAGACGCTGACCCATACCGCCCGATTTTGGGTTGAAATCAGACACGACGACTGGTTTATTGGGATCAAAAGGCTTAGATTCTCCCATAATTGCTGTTGTATCGTTCTTGCAGGCCCAAAGACCAAAGGTGAGAATCATAAAGACCCAGAGTCTACCCAATCGGTACAAGGCTCTACTCGCTACTTGTTTTGTTCTCATAAATTATGAATTGGTTAGAATTTATTTCAAATACTTTTTTTTAGTACCCCAGTGGACCGCTTCCGGATATTTTATCTTTAGGCTTATCTCGTTGAAAGCATGTCAGGGACTTAACTAGTTTTTCTTACGTCGAAATTTTAGGACGAACGAATCGATGCCCGCCCTTTTGAAGGGCGAACTTCTTTTAAAAGTTTACACATAATTGATTTTTTAAATTATAGCTAAATGGTATTAGCTTTTGACAGCGAAAAAAGACTTTCGTGCAATAGCTTCAAAGTCTTCCTAATTTATTTAAATTACTTTTCTAATACTTTCTATTTCCGTTTTCAAATCCCGAATAGGACACAGCTTCATGTTTTATTAGAAACTCCCTGTTCCTCGTTTAATAGTTACTTCAAACCATTCTACTGATTATTCGCATTGTACTGTCTGTTCCGTTCAAAAAAATTTGTTGGATATTTCTTAAATTTTGGTTTCTAATATTTCTCTAAGATGTTCTGCTTTATAATTGATTACTCAAAAGTAGGGAACGTAAAATTTTTGAGACTATCGAATTATCTCAATAATCTGCGTATTTGTATCAAACCAAAACATCCATAACACAATAATCTATAAACTAGCTTACTAAGGATTTATTTTTTCTGTACAACTAATCAGCTAGTTGATATATAGTCCTTGAAAAGTAGATTTATTTCATTTTGGTCCAGATTGAGATCTTGGATCCTTTTCTTTATGATTGTTAGTTTCTTTTATCGATATTTTTAGGGACAACACATTAAAATCAAATAGAGATCAAATTAGTCCTTTTCACAGTACTTGTTCAGTGCTCGTTCAGTGTTTGCTCAGTGATAACTCAGTAAAGACTGAATAACCAGTGACTGATTACTGTCTAAAAATTGATTGAAAATTGTTATTAGGTATAGTCTGGTATTAGGATGTTTCGGCTTTAATGCCTATCTTAACTATCCATATTATAATCAGTTAGTTATGGCAATCATCAAAAATGGCGTTAATGGAACTGTTTCTGGGAAAGCAGGTTCCGTTGTGTTTGTGTTAACGAAAACAGGAAATTATGTGCGTTCTCTCCCGCGCGTTAAAAAACGGGCGCCCACTCCTGAACAGTTGCTCAGTAGAACGCGCTTCAAAATTGTGAGGTCGCATATTAGCCTGTTAAATTCGATCATCAAGATAGGTTATAAGGCGTATAGCTATCCAAAGCGGGCATACGATGTCGCTATGTCTTATAATCTGAACGAAGCACTTATCCAGGAAGGAGACGGTTTTGTGGTTAACTGGCAGAAATTTATGATTGCCAAAGGAAGCCCAAACCCCATCACTTCCTACACGATGGATTTCGATCAGGAAAAACAAGTGCTTCAGGTTACTTGGGAATATGATGCCTATCTGGAGAAGAAGTTTGACACAAGGTCTTACGATTCCTTCTTAATCCTGTATAGCGCAGCGGATAATAGTGTTGAATTTCCACTTTTGATGAACGACTCGAAAAACAGCTTAATCTCTGGCAAACAAGATGTTAATATTCCAGAGCATAGAAAGGAAGCGACTTATGAAGTGTATCTATTTTTTGTAGAGAGCTATGGTGGAGGTAATACAGATAGCCTGCACTTGGGGAAGATAAAAGTTTGAGCGGTATCATGTGTCATTATTCCAGATTGAATGTAACCCGTAGTACGAAAATCTTAAAAAGACCAGATGCTTAAAATAAATAATTTAAAGAAATTTTATGGGAATCACCTAGCCTTACACATAGGAGATGTAGAATTCGGAGAAGGGCTGGAATTTCATCATTTGATAGGAAATTGCATATGAAGGTTGTTCTTCACTTTTTTCTTGGGAATCAATGTAGGCTTTGCAGATACTGAAAAACAAAAAAACCTGCAAATTTACGATTTTGCAGGTTTTTCTTTTGTAGCCCGTAGGGGAATCGAACCCCTGTTTCAAGAATGAAAATCTTGCGTCCTAACCCCTAGACGAACGGGCCATTTTTAATGCAACTCCAAAAGCTTTCTTGTTTTTGGAGTTGCAAATATAGACCTTAAAATTAGTATTACAAAAATAATTTTAAATATTTTTTAGATTAGGTCAAAACCGATGTCACGTCTGAAGTATTTTCCTTCAAAATAAATTCTTCCGGCATCAGCAGTAGCCTGTTGAAGAGCATCAAAAAGTGAGTCTTGTAATGTCGTAACGGCAATTACACGTCCACCGGCAGTGACAACCTTACCATCCTGCTCCTTGGTCCCTGCTTGGAATACAATAGATTCCTTGACGTTTTCCATATTCGCGATCTCTTTTCCAGATTCATAGGCTCCAGGGTAACCTCCCGCCACTAACATCACCGTAACGGCTGTTTTTGGTGAAACGGTATAAGAACGTTGGTCTAAATTTCCTTGCGCAACGCCTTCCAACAAATCCAATAGATCAGATTCAATCCGTGGCAATACAGATTCTGTCTCTGGATCGCCCATACGAACATTATATTCAATGACATATGGTTCCCCTTCAATATTCATCAATCCAATGAAAATAAAGCCTTTATACGGAATACCATCTTTCTTCAGTCCTTCGACAGTTGGTTTGATGATACGTTCTTCCACCTTATTCAAAAATGTTTCGTCAGCAAAAGGTACTGGAGAAATAGATCCCATTCCACCTGTATTTAACCCCGTATCTCCCTCTCCTATCCGCTTATAATCTTTCGCAGAAGGTAATACCTTATAGGAGTTTCCATCTGTCAATACGAATACCGATAGCTCAATTCCTTTTAAAAATTCCTCAACGACAACGACGCGACTTGCCTCTCCAAATTTGGAATCCGCAATCATAGCTTTCAATTCAGCTTTAGCATCTTCAAGTGTTTCACAGATCAAAACGCCTTTTCCCGCAGCCAAACCATCGGCTTTAAGAACGATCGGCAATTTTTGGCTCTCGAGATAAACCAATCCTTCCTCCAATGACGCGACATCAAAAGAACGTGATGCAGCAGTAGGTATGCCATGTCGATCCATAAACTGTTTCGAAAAATCTTTTGAACCCTCTAATTGGGCTCCTTCCTGTTGCGGACCGATTACCGGAATCTCTTTCAAATCTGCACGGTTCAAAAAATAATCATGAATACCTTTTACCAATGGCTCTTCTGGTCCTACGAGTACCATTTGTATCGCATTTTCCAACACAAAGGAGGCGATAGCTTCAAAATCAGTAACTTTAATATTGACATTTTGGCCATATGCTCCTGTACCAGCATTTCCTGGAGCAATAAACAATTGACCTAAACGTGGACTTTTCGACAACTTATAGGCGAAGGCAGATTCACGACCTCCGGAACCGATTATTAGGATATTCATAGCACAAAGATATTTTTTTTATGCTAATTTTCAGGCATAAGATGGTTCAAAAACGGATTTTAAATTTATTTTCCGGCTCAAAAGAACTCCAAAGCATCAATACAAATAATTTAACATCTCCAATTCGATAATATTTTGATTTATAAGTTGATTAAAGGGAAAATATTTTCTAATTTTCAAGAAACATTAGTCATATGTACGCTCGAATATTGTTGTTAGTCAATTGCCTATTACTTCCTTTCTTGGCGCTCGCTCAAATTGATCAAACGTTACAGACATTGGAGTCTTACCATGAAAATCATGTAACCGAAAAAATTTATTTACATCTAGACAAAAATGACTATTCGGCCGGTGAAAATATTTGGTTCAAAATGTATTGTACCACCGCACCTTTCAACTACTTGAGCAATATCAGCAAAATCGCCAATATCGAATTAATCTCACCAACAAATAACGTCATCAAGAGCATCAAAATTCCACTAACATTAGGGCTCGGCATTGGTGATTTCAGCCTTTCTGACACCCTCGTGGAGGGTTCGTATAGAATTAGAGCGTACACCCGTTGGATGCAAAATGATTCCATATCCAATTTCTATGAGCGTATTATTCCTATCACCAACGGAAGAGCGGATAATGTCATAACCCAAAGCACATTGCTTAAAAATGGGAATGAAAATTTCTTCCAGATCAATCTAAAAACAATTCAGGGAGCACCTTTAATAAACAGCAGTGTAAGCTATGCCCTCAAACAAGATGGCCAAAAGGAAAAGACAGGACGATTAAAATCCAATGAAAATGGAACGATAGCACTTGAACTCAAAGATAACTTTAAAGGCGGGCTATTAACATTGCAATTCCTTTCCTCAGACAAAAGACGTGTGTTAAAGAGTTTTACCGTCCCAAATCCAAATCAGCAAAACAGTATCCAGATTTTTCCTGAAAGTGGTGAATTGGTAAACAATATCTTGAGCAAAACTGGAGTCAAAGTTCTTAGCCCTGCAGGCTTGGGTCTAAAATCAAAAATCAAAATCGGAGAGGAAAACCAATCGCCGATCATCGAATTTGAGACCAATGCTCTTGGTATGGGAAGCATGCCGCTTATTCTAAGCGCTGGAAAAAAATATATTGCCACAGCAATCTTCCCAGATGGAAATTCGGTAAGCGCCCCACTGCCTCCAGTAGCAGCCTCTGGCTATGTCCTCACCGTCAATTCGGGTTTAAAAGACAAAATCGCAGCCCAATTATCCTCCACTAATGATCTGGTAACCGGCAAAGATGTTTATCTAATCGCACAATATAATGGTATTGTACTACATGCTGTAAAGCAAAAGTTAAATGGACCGGAGATTCTATTCAATATTCCCAAAAAGGATCTTCCTTCGGGAGTGATTCAACTGTCTGTACTTAATGAGCAGATGACCCCCATCATCGAGAGGCTCGTCTTTAATTACAATGCTCCTAAAACATTATTTCCAATAGCAATCCAGTTAAATAAGCCTTCCTTTTCGACGAGAGACCAGGTCATCGCAAACCTCTCCGTTAAAGAAGGTAGTAGCGATACATCAAAAATAGCGGCACTATCTGCTGCTGTAGTCAATCTCAGTAAAATCGATTCTACGACAGACCAATATTATTCTTCCATAATCTCGGAGCTTCTACTCAAATCCGATCTCCGTGGTTTTGTAGAGCGGCCGAATTATTATTTTGAAGATCTAAATAACATCCGGTTTACTGATCTTGACAACCTCATGTTGATCCAAGGCTGGCGTAAACTGGATTGGAAGAATTCTCTCAGTACAACGAATAATCCACATCTACCTGAAAAGGGACTCACAATATCAGGAACAGTAAAGAAAACTGGGCGCAAAGCGGTCGTTCCTAATGCGAAGGTGACCTTAGTACCAACGAGCAATATGATGCTGAGTATAGATACATTGACAAATAATGATGGTCGATTTGTTTTTGATAACTTATTATTCGCTGATAGTATTAAATTTATAGTAACGGGGAATGGTCCAAAGGAGAAGAATAGGGTCGATATACTTGTTGACGAAACCGCAGTTCCAGCAGTTACGGAAAGCAAAGACCAGCCATTGATCGCGAATGATGTAAACACCAAACTGATCGATCAACTCAAAGGTAGCCAGCAATTTTTGACGGAACTGGAAGCTGCTGGTATTATTCAAAAAAGTATTAAATTGGAGGAAGTCCAAGTTAACAGGGTAAGGACCAATAAAGCAGACAAAAATTCAAGAAATCTCAATGGCCCCGGCCATGCAGATCAGGTTTTATCTGCGGAAGATCTATCGACCTGCACAACCCTGGAGCAATGTCTCGCAGGAAGACTAGTGGGCGTTATCTTCCGAAATGGAGTCCCTTACAGCACCCGATCGATGGGAATGAACGGGGGTAGTCCCATGCAGGTTGTTTTAGATGGAATGTACATTGAGGCGGATCAGATCAGCATGATCAATATTCAGGACATCGCAAGTATCGAGGTGCTGAGGAGCATAGGCAATACCGCCATTTATGGTATGTATGGCGGAAACGGTGTATTGGTCATTACGAGTAAATCTGGTGAAGCATTTTCAGCCTCCTATACGCCAACAGGAATTGTCACAATTGTGCCTAAAGGACTGCATGTAAACCGTAATTTTTTCAAACCACAATATAACACCGCTCAAAAGCAGGAACTCAAGCGTGATCTCAGAACAACCATCGCCTGGGAATCTAACCTGGTTACAGAGAAAAATGGGAAAACCAAATTTGATTTTTTCACTTCTGATGAACCCGGAACTTATAAAATTATCATCGAAGGAGTTGACATGGAGGGCAAAATTGCCCATCTTGAATATTTAATAGAAGTGAAACCACAATAGCAACACGAACAAACCGTTATAAATTTATATAAATTCGTTATGGAGCACATTAAAACCAACATAGAAGACCATATTTTAAGTATTTTTTTGGATCGGGGAAAGTCAAACGCCATCGATACAAAGCTATTGAAAGAACTTATAGAGACCTTGGAATCTAACCAAGAAAACGATGCCGTCCGTGGAGCGATTCTTATTGGTAAGGAAAACTTTTTTAGTGCCGGTCTCGACCTTATAACCTTATTCGGCTATGATGAGGATCAAATCCGGGAATTCTGGAATCTTTTTTTGGAGGCAACGTCGCTACTGGCCTCTTTTCCTAAACCGATAGCTGCCGCCATATCTGGTCATAGCCCTGCTGGAGGTTGTGTATTTGCCTTATGCTGCGATTATAGGATCATGGCTGAGGGGAATTTTGTCATAGGTCTCAATGAGATACCTGTTGGGCTTATCGTTCCCGAAAGTATCTTCCAACTTTATGCTTTTTGGATCGGGAAACGACATGCTTACCAGAATCTCCTCGAGGGAAAACTGCTTTCTCCGCAGGAAGCAAAATCACAGGGCTTAGTCGATGAAGTCGTTCCAGCGGATATACTTTTTAATACCGCAGCAAAGAAGATCAGACAGATCACGCAGTTTAATCAAAAGACTTGGCAGACTTCTAAACTAAACTTCAGAAAAGAAATAATTCTTAAATTGCGCGAAAATAGAGAAGAAACTATTCAGGCCATTCTAGAGCAATGGTGGTTACCGTCAACACGGTCTATATTAAAGTCGATCATCGAAAACTTGACTTCAAAAAAATAATATTAAATAAACGAAAATAACATGAGAAACCTCTTTTTCTTTGTTCTTATCTGTCTCTCCATAGGTGTGATCTCCTGTAGAAACAATAAAAAAGAAGACAAGGCAGTAAAAATTGCCCAGGATTCTATCCCTTTGGATACCATAAGCAAACCAGACACGATCGAAAAAGAAGTGAAGAAAGAGGATACTGAAACACTGGAAGAAGTATTGGAAAAAATTGCCAAAGCATATACTGATCAAGACAGTAAAACAATCAATAACTATATCCATCCAAAATTAGGGATCTATATCATCTATCGTCCGGGGGCATTAGATTCGTATGTGCATCAAAGTAGTTTTAACTTTTCCAAACCAGTACCAGAATATCATTCGTATGAAAAACTGAGTTACAAAGGACCTCTAAAAGCAGGAAAACTGCCTGTTTTTGACTGTGGAACAATGAAATGGGACAAACTTGGTTTTTTTTATGATAGGAAGTCCCGTCCGAATGAACTGTCACAAACAGCCAAATTCATGAATGAGATTTTAGATGCAAAAATTAATCAAACCGAATTACTGCGATTGAGAAATATAGAAACCAGGAGCTACCGTGCAATCATGACTTCCAACGAAAGCGAAGAACCTTTTGTTTTTCATGTGACAAAAGAGGGGGAAAAATGGTACATTACAGTCATTGACCGCGCCTATGCGGGTTGCGACGCCTAAAAGAATTTTTTACATTTAGCCATATTTAACGATCATGGGAAATTTAGATAAAGACATACAAAAGAAAGTTGACGATTGGTTGACCTCAAATTACGACGAGGAAACAAGGTGCGCTGTTCAGAAATTAATAGATGATCAGGCCGAGACGGAATTGATTGATTCATTCTACAAGGATCTCGAGTTTGGAACTGGAGGTTTAAGAGGGATTATGGGTGTGGGATCCAATCGTATGAATAAGTATACAATTGGAAAAGCGACCCAGGGATTATCAAACTATCTAAAAAAACAGTTTCCCAACGAGGAGATAAAAGTAGCCGTCTCCTACGATAGCCGTAACAATTCGCAGTCCTTTGGCCAGCTTGTTGCCCAAGTATTTGCAGCAAACGGTATCAAGGTTTATCTTTTTAACGAACTGCGTCCTACACCGATGCTATCTTTTGCAATCCGTCATTTTGGATGTAAAAGTGGGGTCATGTTGACTGCTTCACATAATCCTAAGGAATACAATGGCTATAAAGCTTATTGGAACGATGGTTCACAATTGACAGCTCCCCATGATAAAAATGTAATCGATGAGGTCAATGCTATCGCTAGTGTCAAAGACATCCGATTTGAAGGGAATACCCAAAATATTATTTCTGTTGGTGAAGAAATTGATCCAATTTATATTGATGCCAATAAAGCACTAAGCATACACCCAGAGGCCGTACTGGCACAGAAGGACCTAAAAATAGTTTATTCTCCGATACATGGTACTGGAATTACGATCGTTCCAAAAATGCTTGCCTCATGGGGCTTTGAAAATGTTACTGTGGTCACCGAACAAGCGAACCCGGATGGGAACTTCCCTACAGTGATCTATCCTAACCCTGAGGAGGAGGACGCCATGGCCTTAGCGAAGAAAAAGGGGGAAGAGATTGACGCAGACCTTGTTTTAGCAACCGATCCAGATGCGGACCGCGTAGGGATCGCGGTTAAAAACAGTCAAGGCCAATTTCAATTACTCAATGGTAATCAAATTGGCAGTTTGTTAATCTATTATGTGCTGAGTGCAAAAAGTGATCTAAAACAATTGGGCAACAACCCTTATATTGTGAAAACGATTGTAACCAGCAACCTCCAGGTTGACATTGCAAATCATTACCATGTCGCTCATTATGAAACACTCACTGGGTTTAAATATATCGGCGAACTGATAACAAAACTAGGTGATTCGGCACAATATCTTGCCGGTGGAGAGGAAAGTTATGGCTACTTAGTCGGTGATTTAGTCCGGGATAAGGATGCGCCTAATTCCTGTGCATTCTTGGCCGAGATGACTGCATATTTTAAGTCAAAAGGCAAGACTGTTTATGAAGTGTTATTAGATATCTATCAAGAATTTGGTTGCTATCAGGAAAAACTGATCTCTTTAACAAAAAAAGGAAAAGCTGGAGCCGAGGAAATTCAAGCCATGATGGCCGGTCTACGCCAAAACCTACCTACCAAGCTCGGCGGAATAGAAGTCAAAGAAATTCGGGATTATGAGCTTTCCCAAACAACTGACATGAAAACAGGCCGTAAAAGCGAAATTACCCTTCCAAAGTCGGATGTATTACAGTTTATCACTGTGGATGGTGACGTGATTTCAGCGAGACCTTCGGGTACAGAGCCCAAAATCAAATTCTATTGCTCCGTTAAGGGGACGCTGCAAGATAAAAGTAATTACCTAAGCCTTCAAAATATATTGGAAGAAAAGGTAGACCGTATGATGAAAGATATTGTTGGATAAATGGAAAAATGGAAACGATTATCATCTGAATATATCTGTAAGGAACCTTGGGCAACATTACGCAGGGATACTTGCGAACTACCCGATGGGCGCATTAATGACCACTATTATGTCCTGGAATATCCGGATTGGGTTAATATGGTCGGCATCACTGCACAAAATGAGTTATTAGTAATCCGGCAATACCGTCATGGTGCAGGTATCATTTCATTGGAAATTCCGGCCGGTACCACTGAGCCAGGAGAAAATCCGCTAGACGCTGCAGTTCGGGAAATGCTCGAAGAAACGGGATATCAATTCGATAAAATTGAAGAGATTGCGAGTCTCTATGCCAATCCCGCGACAAGTGGCAACATTACCTATACCTACCTCATGACAGGTGGACAGAAAGTTCAGGAACAAGATCTGGACGAACATGAAGAGATTGAAGTTTTTCTTATCCCACTTGAGGAAGCGAAAACAATGTTGCTGGAAAACAAATTTAGTCAGGCATTACACAGCAGCGCATTATTCTATGCTTTTAATAAATTAGGCTTGTTATAAAACAAGCCTAATTTTATTCTGTTTTTCTCTTTCATACTTTAATTTTTACTAGACTTTTGATTTTTGTACCTTTGTCCTATGGCAAGAGAAATTTTTGAAACCAAGCGCAAGGCCCTGAAAATAAATCTAAATCCTGAGATTTATGGAACCTTCGCTGAGATCGGTGCTGGACAGGAAGTCGCACGAAACTTTTTCAATGCAGGGGCCGCTTCTGGCACAATTGCAAAAACAATGTCGGCTTATGACATGGCATTTAGTGACGCGATTTACGGTGAGGAAGAAGACGGCAGATATGTCAGCAGGACCCGTTTACAAAAAATGCTTTCTCATGAATTTAACTTGTTGACCCAACGCTTGCATGGTGATAAATATTGCAATAAAAAATTCTTCGCCTTTGCAGATACTGTTACAACACTGAATTTCACCAAAACGAATGAGCCTCATGGATGGATTGGTCTTCGTTTTCAACATGAGGTCGGTGGGCCCACAAACGATATTATTGTCCACGTCAGACTTTTGGACAGTGACAATCAGCTGCAACAAAAAGTACTGGGCATTATCGGGGTAAACCTGCTTTTTGCGGCTTACTACTACACAGAAGATGTGCAGACCTTGATTGAATCCTTGGTTGATAATTTATCTGTAGGATCGGTCGAAATTGATTTAGTTAAGTTAAATGGTCCTTTGTTTGAAAATGTCAGCCAACGACTGATCAACTTATATCTCATTGCCAAAGGATTTGCAAAGGCTGCTATTTTCCAACCAGACGGTAAAGCGGTCCAGATCAAGGATTATTTGTACAAAAAGAATATCATCTTACTTCGTACAAAATACCGCCAGAAATCACTTCCTAACTTTGACCTATTTAACCTTGCTGTCGAGCAGTTTAAGAAAAATACGGGGGCAACGGACAGCGATACCATTGTATTGATTGAGGTGTTAATGGGTAATGTACTGGAAGATACACATGAGATTACGGATGAAGATCTACAGGAATTTGCATCGAGAGCAGATGAATTATGTGCCACAGGGAATAACATTATCGTCAGCAACTTCCGTAGAAATAATCATCTAGCGGAGTTTATAAGCAACTTCAAACCCAAAAATATCGGGATTGCAACAAACGTATATAACTTAAAGAACATCTTCAATTCGGACAACTACAATAAAGACCTTTACACCAACGAGTTACTATCCTACATATCAGGTATGTTCAATAAAAATGTAAAGCTTTATGCTTATCCATATCTATTGAAAAAGGAAAATAAAATCATCACAACGCAAAATATGCCCGTCTCGGAAGAAGCCAAACCACTATTTGAATTCTTAATTAAGAACGGTTATATCATCGATATTGAAAATTACGACGAGAAATTTGTAAAAACCGTATAACACAAATCTTCGCTATAATTTATTATATAGTCCAATTTGGTTAAATTGGACTATATTTATGTCTGAGCCTTATGAAGCAAGAAAATGTAATATTAGTCGATTCCAATGACGCTGTCATTGGGAGTATGGAAAAATACGAAGCTCACGAAAAGGGTTTGCTACATCGAGCTTTTAGTGTCTTTTTGTTCAATGACAGGGATCAGCTGCTTATGCAGCAAAGGGCTTTGGACAAATATCATTGCGGTGGCTTATGGACCAACAGTTGCTGTTCTCACCAACGTCTTGACGAGAGCAACTTGGATGCTGCCGAACGTCGCCTGATGGAAGAACTCCGAATAAGTGCATCAGACATATACGATGCATTTTCATTTGTTTACAAAGCCGAGTTTGACAATGGCCTTACTGAGCATGAATTTGATCATGTACTTATTGGCAAATTCAACGGCGAGTCTGATTTTAATGTTACAGAAGTAGCAGCCGTACAATATATGGATCAACAACAGATCAAAGATGAGATCGCGCACTTTCCGGGGAAATTTACCCCTTGGTTCAATCTCATCTATCAACGTGTATTTGAAACCTATTTGGACAAATACAAGAAGTAAGATCATCAAAAAGGCCTGAAGCGATAAAAGCAGATCGACGTCCTCCTTATCATGGCCAAACCCTATCAACAGCACGCTAATAGAAACTCAAGGGTCTGCTAGCCTGCAAATAAAAAGGAGCAATTCTATCACAAATTGCTCCTCTCATTTTTATACTGTTCAAGAAACCACTATAAGTATTTCTGATAGATGGAATACATAATCTTTAGATCGTTTTCATTCAAAAATGCGGTATTCACATCTTGTTGAATATAGTGAATTTTAAAAGCTTTTATGGCTGCATCCAGATTACGGACATCATAGCCAATAATACGCAAAGCCATTTTTGGATTAAAATCGACAGGCGGCGTTTCTAAAAATTCCTCATACCAATAGCCAAATCCCTGATCTGCCAATTTTTTCCAAGGGAATCGTGATGGGTCATTTTTACGCGAAGGTGCCAGATCCATATGTCCGATAAAATTTGCCTGTGGAATCTTATAGGTATTTTTCAAATAGTTCAGCAGCTGAACCAAAGCATTTATCTGTGCATCCGTCCAGGGGTCTGTCGTCCCATTATTATCCAACTCGATACCTATCGACGAAGAGTTCAGATCAGTATCATTTCCCCACTTACCCAGACCGGCATGATGTGCCCGGTATAGATCATTCACCATCTGTACCACCTTACCATCCCGCCCCACAACATAATGTGAACTTACACCGGCTTTCGCAGAGTGAAACGTACGGATTGTCTGTCCTAACGAATCTTGAGCCGTATGATGAATGACCACAAAATTAGGCTTTCGGATACCGAAATTGATCGAGGCGATCCACTGCTGATCTTTGACATTGACTTTCTCCAACTGCCCAGATACAGGAGACTGGCGATACAGCTTAGAAAACTCTTTTGCTTGGTTTTTATATACCTTTTCGGTCTTAGCATATTTATTGCCAGCACAAGATGTGATCAATGCTGCAATAATAAAAAGATTGAATCGTGATGTTATCCTCATATCGAAATGTTTCAACACAAATATACTTCCAAAATAGGATATCGGTATGATTGTACTCTAAAATGATACAATAATCTTCTTTTCAGAGACAGCTCCAGTGAAATTGCCAATTGTTCTCAAGTGATTTACCGCACACGAGTAGCTATCATCAAAAAAGTCCAGATGGAATATCTGGACTTTTTAAGATCGATGTAACGTATCGATATTTTATTTTAAAGCGCTTACATTCAATTTACCCATGAATGCTTTCAGCTCATCTAAACTATACCCATTACCTCTTAATGTGATCAAATAACGATCTTTTTCAAGGTAGCTGATTTCGGAACTCTTTGGAGTCGAACCTTCTACACCTTTATTATCCGTTGTTTTCGCCCGCTTTCCTTCAAAATCACCTGTTTTCTCTACTTCTGTATCAGTGATATTTTCTGAATCGACCATAAAGCCCATTTGCGCAAGACTAACAATAGCGGAAGCGGTCTCACCCGCACCATCAATAATGCTTATTTTAATGTCCTTTTGATCATCGACAGTATATGTTGCATCGCCAGAAACGACACTTACACCATACATAGAGCCCGCAGAATAAGACGTTCTTTTCAAACCGTCTAAGCTTTCTGGGAGAAATGCTTTTAATTCATCCGAACTCAATGGTTTTTCAGATTTCAGTTTGGTCTGAAGTTCTTCCATTTTCTTTGCACCATCAGTCAGGTTATCTAGATTAGATACCCCTTTAACCACATCCGAGATTCCCGTACTTGTTTCATTATCATCTGCAGCACCATCCTTGGATTCGTTGCGATTACCGCAACTTGTGATCAAAATAGCTACACCCAATAATAGGGACATTACGCTCAATTGTCTTTTCATAATTATCAGTTTTTTAGATAAAACGTTAGAAAGATAAAAAAATGATTTAATGGGCGCAACTATTTAAAATATAGCAGTAAAATAGTCCTATTCGTTTTTCCTGAACTTATCTAAGAATGTTTGGGGATCATCATGCTTACATACTCTTTCGTGTCTATCCTTCTGGTTTATAAAGGCTTCATTTAAAAGCCTTAATATTTCCCAGACTCCTGCAAATAAACTCGTCTGGATTAACCCTTTTACGGTATAATGCTTTATTTGCCTAGCCCCAATTCGTCTCACACTAAAAGTCAATACATTTTGCATAACAATATAATGACCTTTTCTAAATTCTCAGTAAAAATAAAAGCCCCTCCGATATGGAGAGGCTTTAAGGATATTATTTTTAAGGCTGTTACGCCTCAGCATATTCTTCGATAGAAGGACATGAGCAGATCAATGTACGGTCTCCCTGAGAGTCGTTTACACGACCTACAGAAGGCCAGAACTTACGTTCTCTTACGTACTCCAACGGATAAGCCGCAGTTTGACGACTGTAAGGTCTATCCCATTCATCTGCAGTAACCACCGCTGCTGTATGCGGAGCATGCTTCAATACGTTATTTGCTTGTTCAACATCTCCGGATTCAACCGCAGCAATCTCCTGACGAATTGCAACTAATGCATCACAGAAACGATCCAATTCAGCTTTAGATTCAGACTCTGTTGGTTCAACCATCAATGTACCCGCAACAGGGAAAGAAACTGTTGGTGCATGGAAACCGTAGTCCATCAAACGTTTTGCAATATCAGCAACTTCGATACCTACATTTTTGAAACCACGGCAATCTAAAATCATCTCATGCGCACAACGTCCATTGCTACCAGAATAAAGTACTGGATAAGCATTTTCCAAACGCGCTTTAATATAGTTTGCATTCAATATTGCAGTCCGTGTAGCATTAGTCAACCCTTCACCACCCATCATCGAAATATAAGCGTGGGAGATAATCAAGATTGATGCTGAACCAAATGGTGCCGCCGAAACAGCTGTAATGCCTTCTTCTCCCGAAGTAGAAACAACTTGATGGTTTGGCAAGAAAGGTACCAAGTGTTTAGCAACACCGATTGGCCCCATACCCGGACCACCACCACCATGTGGAATACAGAACGTTTTATGCAAGTTTAAGTGACAAACGTCAGCACCTATATGGCCCGGACTAGTCAAACCTACCTGTGCATTCATGTTTGCGCCATCCATATATACCTGACCACCATTGGTGTGAATGATTTCACAAACTTCAATGATTGATTCCTCAAATACACCATGCGTAGACGGATAAGTCACCATTAAAGAGTTCAGGTGAGCAGCATGCTCCTCCGCTTTTGCTCTTAAATCTGGGATATCAATGTTTCCAAGTTCATCACATTTCACGACCACCACTTTCAAACCAGCCATTGAAGCCGAAGCAGGGTTTGTACCATGTGCAGAAGCTGGAATCAAACAGATATTACGACCATGATCGCCACGGCTCTCATGATAAGCACGGATAACCATTAAACCGGCATATTCACCTTGCGCTCCTGAATTAGGCTGGAAGCTCATTTTAGCAAAACCTGTGATCTCTGATAACCAATCGTTCAATTCACCGATCATCTGCATGTACCCGGAAGTTTGATCTGTTGGTGCGAATGGATGTAGTCCACCAAATCTCGCCCAGGTAACTGGAGTCATTTCAGCGGTCGCATTCAGTTTCATTGTACATGAACCCAATGGGATCATCGAATGACATAAAGATAAATCTTTCGCTTCCAATGATTTAATATAGCGTAACATTTCATGTTCAGAATGGTAGCTATTAAAGTTTGGATGAGTTAAGTAAGCTGAAGTACGAACCAATTCAGCAGGAATCGAAGAGCCTAAGTTTTCCTCTAGCGTATCGAAATCTACGTCGTTCAATGTTTTGCCTTGAATTTTTGCAAACACTTTTACGATCGTTTTGATATCCTCATAGGTTGTTGTTTCATCGATAGCGATAGAAACTTGTGAACCGTTGTAGTAGAAGTTCAATTCATTGTTCAACGCTTCAGATTTTAAAGCGCCGGCATGTCCACCTAAATCTACACGTAGTGTGTCAAAATAAGCGTTATTCAATTGAGTATAACTCAAAGACTGTAAAGCGTGATCCAATAAATTTGCTAAAGCATTGATACGGGACGCAATATTTTTGATTCCTTCTGGACCATGGTAGACAGCGTAGAAAGAGGCCATGATAGCCAATAAAGCTTGCGCTGTACAGATATTCGAAGATGCTTTATCACGACGGATATGTTGCTCACGTGTTTGTAAAGCCATGCGTAAAGCGTACTTTCCATTCGAATCAGAAGTTACACCGATGATACGTCCGGGAATATTACGTTTGAAGCTATCACGTGTAGCGAAGAATGCCGCATGAGGACCACCGAATCCCATTGGTACACCAAAACGTTGTGAGTTACCAACAACAACATCTGCCCCCCATTCTCCCGGAGGAGTCAACAAGGCTAAACTCATTAGATCCGCAGCAGCACATACTGTAATATTTTTACCGTGTGCAGCCTCAGCAAATGATTTGTAATCAATGATTGACCCGTCTGCCGCTGGGTATTGTACGAATGCAGCAAAAACATCATCTGTCAGTTCTGATTCTTGAATAGCTGTAATTTTCAGTTCGATACCGAAAGAAAGCGCACGCGTCTTTAACACGTCAATCGTCTGTGGATAAGCGTTTTCAGAAACCAAGAATACATTTGCATCTTTGTTTTTACGCGCTGAATAAAGCATAAACATCGCTTCAGCAGCAGCAGTAGCTTCATCCAATAATGAAGCGTTTGCAATTTCCAATCCAGTAAAATCAGAAATAACGGTCTGGAAGTTTAACAGTGCCTGTAAACGACCTTGTGCAATTTCTGCTTGGTAAGGTGTATATTGTGTATACCATCCTGGGTTTTCAAACACATTACGTTGAATTACACCTGGAAGGATCACATCATAGTAACCCTGACCAATAAAAGATTTAAAAACTTTATTTTTCTCTGCGATTTCCGCTATCCGCTTTAAATAAGCAACCTCAGACAATGCTTTTGGAAGATTTAAAGGTTTTGGAGCACGGATTTGAGAAGGGACCGTTTGGTCAATTAGCTGGTCAATTGACGATACGCCCAATTTGGCCAACATTTCATTCGCTTCAACTGGACTTGGGCCATTGTGGCGACTTTCGAATTTTTCTTGGAAGTGTATATTGCTCATGTGTGCAAAAAGTTAACGCTTATAGACAGTTAGCGACATAATAATTAGGTAATTAACTCTCTTATAAACAGTCGTTTTTTGGATGAGCAAAGATAGCAAAATAAATGACTGAAAACGAAGCAAAAAAGTGGATAAAAAGTCAGTTTTAAGTACAAGCGAATATGCAATCGATTGTCCTCTCCATATCAAAATTAAAATAAAGATAATCAATGACCGTTCATATTGAAAATATACCAATCAATCCGAAAATAGATTGACACAATGACAAAAAACAAAAGATTATGCTACTATTTTTCAACCATCATTTTTTCTTTTTAAAGATATTCTTTTTGCAATGGCGCTGATTTTTCAATACATTAGTATAAGTACCAATTGTAATTGATTGCTGACACAACGAAATTATTCAGAACGAATGTCACGCAGCTTCTGGAATACGCTGATTCGCTCAAAAATATTGAGAACAGGTATTTTCTCTTTCCTACAATAGGGCTCATACAAGTAAGAATATCATTTCTTTTTAACAAATATAAACCAGCGAAGTAACGATTATAAATCATGAGAAAACAGGTAACAGACAGCGTACTTCTCGTAAGACCCTCTGTCTTCCGCAAAAACGAACAGACCGCAGTCAATAATTTTTTCCAAAAGGACATTGAAAATCTAAGCGGCGAAGAAGTAAATAGAGAAGCACAAGGTGAATTTGATGCTCTTGTCAATGAATTGAAATCACATGGTATTTTAGTGACCGTCATTCAGGACGATGAAAAATCTGAAAGCCCAGACAGTATATTTCCGAACAATATTGTCTCTTTCCATCAGGATGGCAAAATTATTTTTTATCCGATGTTTGCCCCCAACCGCCGAAAAGAGCATTTATTGGACTTTGAGGGACCATTGAAGCAAAACGGTTATTATGTAAAGTTGATTAAAGACCTCAGCGAGGCCGAAAATAATCGACAATATTTAGAAGGAACAGGTGCTCTTGTACTAGATCGTACACATCGCATTGCTTATTGCGCCCTGTCTGAACGAGCGGACCGGACAATGTTAGATGAATATTGTAAAACTGAAAACTACACTCCTATTGTCTTTCATGCATTTCAGACAGTCAATGGCGAACGCAGACCTATCTACCATACCAATGTGGTATTGGCTGTGGGAGAAGATTTTGCAATTTTATGCCCGACTGCAATTGATAATCCATCTGAGCGTGAGGCACTACTAAAGAAATTAAAAGACACTGGTAAGGAAATCATCGAGATCAATGAAAACCAACTGGAAAATTTTGCAGCAAACTGCCTTCAGGTGAGAAATAAATATGGAAATCGTTTTATTGTCCTAAGTGATAAAGCATTGTCATCACTAACACTGTACCAAACCGCACAATTGGAAAAACACGGCAAAATTATCCATCAGGATTTACATGTCATTGAAACCTGTGGCGGAGGCAGTGTCCGTCATATGATGGCTGAGGTGTTCCTGCCAAAAGAAAAAGTGATGAATGCTTAGGCATTCATCACTTCTATAGATAATCAAATTTCAAAGATAAAATAAAGAAGGACCAAATCCATAATGAATTTGGTCCTTCGTCCACTTTACAATACTCACCTTGCTAATCAAAGGCTTATTTTGACTTAGGTGCTAAAATCGGTTTTTGATATAACCGCTTTTGTTTATTAGCTAAAAAGAATAGCGTAATCCTAGCTGAAATTGATAGGGGTTACCTGAAGGAGTAACTATCCCTGAATTGTTCACATTATAATTAAACTGCTGTTTTGTAACATCAAAAGGGATCAGCTTCTCTCCAGCAGCATCTTTTCCACCTAAAGCATATAAATTCTGGTTACCTAAAGATTCATTGATACCCCAAGTTTTCTTGAAGAGATTGCCCACGTTGAAAAGATCTCCCGATATTTCCAATGCATGGTTCCTATACAAATTGAATTTCTTAGCAATCCGTAAGTCAATCAAACCATAGAAACCATTTACTCCACCATTACGTTCGGCCATTTTACCTTGGTATTTTTTGATATAATCTTTAAGACTTTGACTCGCCTCGGGATTATTCAACAGATTGTTTAAGCCAGTAACCAGTTGTTTTGAGGTATTGGGATTATTAGGGTCAAAGATAAAGGCCAGATCATTGTCTCCAGCAACAAAGTCTCCGTTAATATTTCCTCCCGCCAATAAACTATAACGTGTACCGCCAATACCAGAATAGCGTACACCCACACTAACACCGTAAAATGTTGGCAACGTACCATAGATCACAATCTTATTGCGGAATTGATTGTTCGAATAGCTCATCTTACTCAAATCGCGCGGATCATCTTTCACAGCCAAAGATAAAGTTGCTGTATTAGCTACATTTCCGTTGAAGGAGGTATTGTCTTTCGCATCATTCCAGGTATAGCTAACCGAGATAGATCCATCTTTATAATATTGATAACTGGCATCCAATACGACAGCAAATTGATTAACTTTTCCTTCAGAATTCAATTCCAGAACGCGGCCAAACTTATCAGAAATACGTCCTTTTTTCCAATCCGGAGCACCGTCTACGATAGATGTTGCTGGGACAAATACGCCTCTATTATCCTCATTAGCCAATCTAAAGAAAGGATCCTGTACCATATTTCGATCTACGTACATATAGTTATTGCGTCCTAAATTCATATATCCCGAAACGCTCGCTTTTAATTTTTCTGTAAAAAAGTGTGTATAAGATACATTGGCTTTGTATACAACTGGAATCTTGGCATCTGGACCATAAGTATTGATGGTCGGTACTTGGAACTGGGTCAAAGTAGGCGCTAAAGAAGGATCTTTTCGGTAGTCAATAAAATTCGGTGTCGGTACATCAGCCCCACGAACATCAACAGTAGCAAAGTGTTTACCATCGAAAGTAAGGTTATTGATCGTCATATAGTTATTGATATCCGAAGCAAATATACCTCCCCCCACTCGGAAGAAATCTTTACGTTCTTCGTTTACATCCCATGTCATTTGAAAACGAGGCTGGATAACGAAAGACTTCAGTTTATGATCTGTACGTACTCCGACCTCTTTTAACAATTCTTCGTTTAATGGAGAGGTTGGATAATGACCATAATCCAGTCGCAATCCAGCTACCAAATCCAATCCTTGTGCTAATTTAGTCTGTAATTGCCCGTACACACCAACATTGAATATCTTACCGGCTACTGCAGGGTCATTGACCAATGGAACTTCACGATAGTAAGCGTATGGCTTCATCTCGTCAAAGTTTTGCATGGCTGTCTTTCCATCACTCGGTCTAAAGTGAAAGCGGCCATTGACCTCACTTCCATAAATAGAGTTTGCGTGCGTATACATCAAGTCCACGCCAAAGGTGTAATTAATATTATCGGTACTGTAATAGATATTTTCAACAAGCTGAAATACGTTATTTTTAAAGGATTCCTGTGCAAAACGATGACCACCCAATTGCAATGTCGTCTTTTTATCTTCTCCAGCAACCTTGGAAACTGCATCTTCGACAATTGCACGGGGAATATTTTGACTAGGTAAAAGGTCTCCTGGACTACTCTTCTGATAGGTATAGAGATGTTGTACTTTCAATTCATTGGTTACCTTAGGGGAAATGGTTGTACGTAATGTTGCCAATAAACTATTGTCTATATTTTTGTCATTTCCATAGGATTCATATAACGTAATTGGCTTATTGTCCTGCAGCCCCAATTTATTGTTATCGCTCGTAAAATTATTGCGGATTGTCAACAAGTTTTTATCATTGATCTGCCAGTCAATACGGCCGAAAATGGCGTCAGAACCTCTCTTTTTATCAAAAGCACCATATTGACGTTCATCACCCAATCCATACTTTTTCCGTCCAATATTGACAAACTCATCCAACGTCGCATTTGTGACATTGAATCTTTTTTCATCGGCTTCAGAGTTGATATCCGCAATAATCAAAGGACGGGAGTCCTGCTGATGATCCCAAGCAACAAAATAGTGCAGTTTATCTTTTATAATCGGACCACCTAAAGTAAAGCCATATTGATAAGTTGAAAAATCATTGCTTCGTTTATTTCCTCGGATATCATATGGGCTGGACAACCAGTCGGCACGAGAATATAACCACGCGCTACCTTGGGTTTTATTTGTCCCTTGTTTTGTCACAGCACTGACGGTTCCCCCTCCCGCCCTGCCATAGGTTACATCATACTGATTTGTCACGACCTTAAATTCACGGACAGCTTCTATGGAAATTGAAAATGGGGCGCCACTCCGACTTGTTGTTGACCCTGCCGAAGTTGGGTTTTTCGCATTCATACCATCAATCGTAAAATTGGTAGAAGATCCAAGCTGACCACCAATATTATCGCCTTTGCTCAATGGAGATAAATCCATTAAAGACGTAAAATTACGACCATTGACGGGTAGCTTTGCGATATCTCGGGCTGTCACCGCAGTTGCAGCACCAAGGTTCTCAATTTTATTTTTCAACGTACTTATTCCCGTGAGTTCAACCGTTTCCAATACGTTGGATGCATTTTGAATAGGAATATTTAAGCGAATCATATCGCCCTGGTTTAGTGTAAAGCCCGAACGAATCTGTTCGCCATAACCAATAAAGGTAACTTTGATAATATATGGCCCTCCGAGTGGAAGTTCCTTAAAATTGAAATCACCATTGGCATTGGTCGATGTTTTGGTGGTAAAACCTGTAGATTCGTTACGAACCTCTACTGAAGCCCCATGAACGCCTTTGTTATTCTCGTCCGTAATCTTTCCGGAAAATCCTGCTTGGGTTGTTTGCGCATACAAACCTGTTCCTATCGCAATGGCACAAGTCGTAAGTAATATTTCTTTCATTTAGTTGTTGGTTGTAATATGGCAACAAAACTACTCTGACAGTATTAACAGAAGCTAAACGAAATATTATGAAATTATAAACAAAGCATCATAAAACACTATATGAAAAAATAACGAAGCAAAAATAAAAGATAGGGAACAATAGGCCTATTCCGAATAAAACAAGAATCACGCAAATTATAGCTAAGTTTCATCATCCTGCTTGCCTAATATTCATAAAAAAAGTCAGTAAAATACTGACTTTTAATATAAGATGGTAAATTTGAAATCCAAGGGATTAAAATATTTATAAAGATCTCTAAAAAGGTTATCACCATATTTTACATACAACAAAGCAAAGTTTTCAGATCGCTCTTGCAGCCCTCCCCCGGGAAAGAGCTTTTCTTTTACATTGTCGATATCTGCCAATGCATGCTGATGGTTTCGTTTTTCGGCTTTCATCAACTTTTTTTCTAGGTTGTTCATCGCCTTTTTCAGGCGAGCTTTTATCGCCTCAGTGCTGGGTCCTAGACTAGGATCAATTTTGTGTGTACGCAACCTTATCTTTCCGAAGATCGCATTCAGTTCCATCCATTCATCATTAAGATTCAATCTTTCCTTCGTATGACGACGCACATATTCTTTCTTCAAAACCTCCGCAGGGCGAAAGATGCTTTTGAAGGTTAGATCGACCCGGAAAAGCTTGGCAGCCACATTATCTTCGGTAATCATGGCTGAATTTCGCGGAATTAAGATAGGGAAATCTATTTGGTACTGATCAAAATTAGATTTTAGTTGCATCCAATAGACCATCTCAGCACCGCCACCAATATAAGCTAAATTAGGAAGGATAATTTCCTGATACATTGGGCGCATTACCACATTTGGACTAAAACGTTCAGGATGGGCATCTATTTCTTTTTCCAGCTCTTCCTTGGTAAAATATATATTTTGATGTAGCACCTCATATCGGCCGTCTGCAGCCAGAACCAGGCGTTCTCTAAATTCGTCAGTCAGATAGAAGAAGTTGATCTCCCGAGCATGTACCTGAGTAGAAAACCCTTTCGCTTCCAGTTCTTTCGATCTGTCCGTAATGGCCTTAAAACTATTTTCTGATAAAATATCCGTTTTGATAATTGGTTTAAATAATTCCTTTAGCTCTTTATCATCTGCATCGATAATCAAAAGGCCATAGGATTTAAAAAGTTCGTTCACCATATAACGCGTCGCATCAGCCAACCTTTTGTGTTTCAGATAAGCGTCCTCTACAATACGTGTAAGCTTAGCAGAATTGTCTGAAAGGCCAAGGATATTGGTGTATTGCTTTACTGCATCGACAATTGAGGTGGTATCCATACGTCCTGTAGCAGATATCGCGGGCGTCTCCCATGCAATTTTTTTCCCATAGACCTTGGTATGATTAATTTCTTCAAAATCATGATCCTCAGTTGCCATCCAATATACAGGGATAAAGTTTTTGTCCGGATGTTTGGCATGCAAGTCTTCGGATAGACGTATTGCCGTCATGATCTTAAATATAAAGTATAAGGGTCCTGTAAAGATATTCAATTGATGGCCTGTGGTAATCGTATAGGTGTTCTCCTGCAACAACAAATCTATATTTGCGGCGACGGTGGGAGAATCCTGCAACAATGTCGCATATTGAGCTTTTAGGCGCTCCACAAGAATGGTGCGGTGGCCAAAATGCCTTTTTTCGTGCAATTGCTTCTCAAAACCATCAAATGTTGGCCAGTGTCCAACAAACGGTTTCAGTGCCTCGTCATGAGCCAGATAGGCCAGCAATGTTTTGGAGAAACTATTTGTCTCACTATATTCGATATAAGTTGCTTTCATATATGCTTATTGTACGATATACAAATGTATTTAGTTTGAGCAGACAAAATACTGATTTTTAATAAAAAGCTCATTCCACTTTTAAATTATATCATTCTATTGACAAATGTCGAAATAAAACATTCATGCTTTCGCAAGCACCACCAACTAAGAAGTCAACTGAAGGTTCTTCCTGACCAATAAACTGAGCAAAGCGAAATCACTGATGCCTTAATGAAAAAAAATCAATAAAAAGCAGACATTTTTAGAAAAAAAAAGAACCTCCCTGTATTTGGGGAGGCTCTTCTGTATAGTATCTTCACCGCCTACATCGGCCAATCAAGTATTATTTTTTGACAATTTCGCCATAGAGATCGAAATCTTCAGCACGATCGATTTTTACCTGCACAAAATCACCGATTCGTGCATAGGAATCAGCAGCCGAAATCAGTACCTCATTGTCCACTTCCGGGGAATCGTATTCTGTTCGCCCGATAAAATAATCTCCATCCACACGGTCAACCAGCACTTTATAAGTATGACCAACTTTGGATTGATTGATCTCATAAGAAATACCTTGTTGAACCTCCATAATAGCCTCAACCCGCTCTTCTTTTACTTCTTGCGGTACATTATCCGCCAAGGTATGTGCATGCGTCTTTTCTTCATGAGAATAAGTAAAACAACCCAAACGATCAAAACGGGTTTCTTCTACCCATTCCAACATTTCTTGAAAGTCTTGTTCAGTTTCGTCTGGATATCCACAGATAAGGGTTGTACGTAAGGCAATATCTGGCACTTTGTCCCGGATGGCATTGACAAGATCGATCTGCTTTTGTTTGGTTGTCCCTCTGCGCATAGACTTCAACATTGGGTCAGAGATATGCTGCAATGGCATATCCAGATAATTACAAATATTTGAACGTTCATTCATTGCGTCCAAGATATCCATTGGAAAACCAGAAGGATAGGCGTATTGTAAACGGATCCACTCAATACCGTCCACGTCAGATAGATGACGCATTAAATCAGAAAGATTACGTTTACCATAGATATCCAGTCCATAATAGGTTAGATCCTGCGCAATTAAAATCAACTCTTTAGTTCCATTTGAGGCTAAAAATTTAGCTTCTTTAACCAAGTCATCAATTGATTTGGAAACGTGCTTACCACGCATTAATGGTATTGCACAGAATGAACATGGGCGGTTACAACCTTCTGCGATCTTAAAATAAGAAAAGTGTGAAGGCGTCGTCAATAAACGTTCACCCAACAATTCGTGGCGGTAGTCAGCTCCAATGGAGGATAATAAATCCGGCAAATCATTTGTGCCAAAATAAGCATCCACACTCGGTATTTCCGCCTGCAATTCTGGCTTATAACGTTCAGAAAGACATCCTGTTACAATCACCTTATTGATCTTACCTTGATCCTTTAACTCCGAATATTGTAAGATTGCATCAATAGATTCTTGTTTAGCATTGTCAATAAAGCCGCAGGTATTGATGACAACAATATCATTCTCCTGTATATTTGAGGCTTCATGGACAACTTCCATCTGGTTACCTTTCAACTGGCCCATCAGCACTTCACTATCGTGAATATTTTTCGAACAGCCCAAAGTAACCACATTGACACGTGGTTTATTGATCAAAGGGACAGATTTCGTATATTTTGTCTTCATATGATTAGAAGGGTTTGTCGAGAAAAAAAAGGGGCTGATTAATCATTCCTAAGCAAAGAATGACAACCTTATTTCCGACAATTGTTTTAATTTTCTATTTGAAAAGGGAGTCTACAAATTCCTTTTTATTAAATAATTGGAGATCGCCAATTTTTTCGCCTACACCAATGTATTTCACAGGAATCTTAAATTGATCAGATATCCCAATGACGACACCGCCTTTCGCTGTTCCGTCCAATTTCGTCAGCGCCAAAGCGTTTACGTCTGTCGCTTGTGTGAATTGGGTACATTGCTCTATGGCATTTTGACCTGTTGAAGCATCTAAGACCAATAAAATTTCATGCGGCGCACCGGGGACAACTTTTTGCATGACATTTTTAATTTTGGTCAATTCATTCATTAAGCCAACCTTATTATGGAGACGACCGGCGGTATCAATAATACAGACATCTTCGCCATTCGCTAGAGCAGATTTAACTGTATCATAAGCGACCGAAGCGGGATCTGACCCCATCGCCTGTGCAACAACGCGCACGCCAACACGTTCACCCCAGAGTTTAAGCTGATCTACAGCAGCAGCACGAAAAGTATCCGCCGCACCCAAAACCACTTTACTTCCAGCCTGTTTAAGTTGATGAGCAAGTTTACCTATTGTAGTAGTCTTTCCAACACCGTTCACCCCGACCACCATAATGACATAAGGCTTATGGTCTCCGTAATTAAAGTTTTCAAAATCTGAGCTATTATTTTCCGCCAGTAAAGTCTGAATCTCTTCTTTCAGTAAATTGTTCAGCTCAGAAGTGGACACATATTTGTCTCTTGCAACACGCGCCTGTATACGGTCGATGATTTTTAAAGTCGTTGTAACCCCCACATCAGAAGTAACCAAAACCTCTTCTAGATTATCAAGCACATCGTCATCTACAGTCGATTTACCAACTACGGCTTTCGTTATCTTGGAAAGAAATCCTTCTTTTGTTTTTTCCAAACCTTTATCTAAGGCTTGTTCTTCTTCTTGTGTTTGTGGTTTTTTCTTAAAAAAATCAAATAATCCCATGGAGTGTTTAGTGAAAATTGATGTCCAAATATAAACAAATGTCCTCAACAAAAAAAGCCCTTTCGGTAGGATACCAAAACGGCTATTTTTTATCGAATTCTTTTTAAAGAAAAACTTTAAAAAAGGAAAATGCTACTAGTTATTTTTTTGAGCTTCTGCAACTACGTCTTTCACTTTATCATTGTGAATCATACCTTCTTTGAAAGTATACGCGCCAGTTTTCGCAGATTTAGTAGTAACAATAACCTTTGTAAATTCTTTACCGCCACCTTTTTGTAACGATGCAACTGCTTTCTTTGCCATGGTATTTAAATATTTTTACTCAGCCCTCTATTGCAAGTGCTAAGATGGGTGAATTACTTAATTTCTTTATGAACAGTAACTTTTCTCAATACTGGGTTGAATTTTTTCAACTCTAAACGCTCAGTTGTGTTCTTTTTGTTTTTAGTAGTGATGTAACGAGACATTCCCGGAAGACCACTTTCTTTGTGTTCAGTACATTCTAAGATAACTTGTACTCTATTTCCTTTTTTAGCCATTGTTTTACTTTATTTTGATCCTAATATAGGATTGAAATTCATGAATAATCTTAATGTAACAGGCGATAAATCAATATTAAATTGATCCTTTAACGATAAATTTATTGATCGCAGCTGTGATACCGTTCTTGTTGATGGTCTTGATAGCAGAAGTAGATACTTTCAACGTAATCCAACGATCTTCTTCTGGAATGTAAAAACGTTTAGTTTGTAAATTTGGATAGAATTTACGTTTAGTTTTAACGTTTGAGTGAGAAACGTTATTTCCTGTTAACGCTGCTTTGCCTGTTAAATCACAAATTCTTGACATGATATTATCTTTTTTGTTGTCTTTATTACAATATGTTAATCCTTTGCACTCTCTGCAAAGAGTTTGCAAATATCTATATTTTTTTTTAGATAAGCAACAACATTAAGGGAATTATTTTTAAAAATAGTTCTACACAGGAATGGTATGGGCAAAAATAAAGCATTTTATTGTATTATATTTGCTCTGTAAAGAAAAATAGTTTTCAACAATTCACATTTATGAACAAATATCTTCGCAAGGGTCTAAGAGAAATAATCATTGGTGTATTATTGGTTATCCTCGGTTATTACCTGATGGAACAACGATCCAACTGGTATAAATTAGCCATGCTCGTCGGAGTGGTTGCATTTAGCATTGGTTTCCTCACATTAATTTATAGAATGATTCGAAAAGTGGACCGCAATGCAATTATCGAGATGCGTGGAGAGGCCCATAAGGAGGATGTTCCTAAAAAAGACAAGGAAGAAGATGCTGAACAAAACTAGAGCTGTCGTCTTAAAAACAACAAATTATTCGGAAAGCAGCCTCGTCGCGCAACTATATACCGAGTCATTTGGCATGCAATCTTATCTCATTGCTGGAGCACGTAAGCCAAAAGCAAAAATCAAAGCCAATATCTTACAACCTTTATATCTGCTGGAAATCATAGCAACACACAAGGACAATGGCTCACTACAGCGCATTTCGGAAGCTCGGCAAACTCCGGTATTACAGGAAATACCTTACGATATTATAAAAAGTTCGCTAGCGCTCTTTTTAAATGAAATTTTGTACAAAGTATTAAAAGAACAAGAAAGTGACCCTTATTTATTTGAATTCATCCATCAGTCTATCCGATGGTTAGATGAAACCCATTTAAATCTAGCCAATTTTCATCTGGTATTTCTAATCAAACTGACACGCTTTCTTGGCTTTTATCCGACCGCATCCAAACAGTCTCTGCCCTATTTTAACCTACACGAAGCAACATTTTCAAACAGTCTCCCAGAACACCCGCTTGTACTTCAGGAACCACATACTTCAATTTTCCGGGATTTAATAACATCAGAATACTCAAATTGTGATCATATCAAAATGTCTAGTACAGACCGACAATTTTTATTGGAAAAGTTGCTGGATTTCTACCGTCTCCACCGCACAAATTTCAAGGAGATAAAATCGCTCTATATACTTGAAGAGATTTTTCGATAGTGCTGTACAACTGTTATTATAAATAGGTCATCCCCAAGACAGGCCTGTACATTTGGAGGAATAAAAAGATACACTCAATGGGAGACCAATGAGCACATAACATTAGGATCTATTTTAAATTAATATTAAATTGAGCCCAATAAGGCTTCCATAATAATTGTTTAACCAGATAAATTCTTGGTACATTTATTGTAACAGAACCATATTAACAAATGATTTACTAACATATTTTTCACCTAAAAATCTAAAAATTATATGGAAATTAAAGATTGGTTTTTAAAAGTTGTACGGGATAACTATGCAAACTTTAATGGACGTGCACGCCGTAAAGAGTATTGGATGTTCTTTTTGGCAAACGTTATCATTGGAGTAGTCTTCGGAATACTCGGCCGAATTGCAGATGTATTTTCTTATATTTCTGGTTTAATAAGTTTAGCATTACTTATCCCAGGTATTGCTGTTGCAGTACGAAGACTACATGACACAAATAAATCGGGCTGGTTTTTACTGTTGGCTCTTATTCCATTTGTCAACTTATACCTGATTTATTTAATGGTTATTGAAGGAGACAAGGGGCCTAATCAATACGGTCCTGATCCAAAAGCGGAGGAAAATGGAACAAACCATCCATTCAATCAGCCACAAGATCCATTTGGTTCTTCACAACCGAATAACCCCTTTGGAAGTTCACAGACACCAAGCTCATCTTCAACACCTCCTGCAGATAACGATCCTTTTGCATAGGTCGTTCGAAATAACAAAAAAGAGCTTTCATTAAAATGAAAGCTCTTTTTTGTTATTCACTTTTGTTGAGTACGGAATTTCCTGCAAAAGCGAAAAATCCCTGAGATCAATGTTTATGTTTCTTTTTCTTTTGTTGTCCTGGAGCAAAATCTTTTGCAGATTGTTCTCCATAATATTTTTTTGCCTGACCAGGAGGCATACCTTTTGATCCACGCCCATGTCTATGTCCATGATGCGAGGAATAACATGCGGACATCGAAATTGCCAGCACCACAGAAAGGATCAATACTAAAGTACGTTTCATGTTAAACTATATATTTGAAACATATCAATACAATTATCAGTCCAAAATATTTCCTCAATAAAAAAGCCCATGCAGATGGCATAGGCTTTTTCACAATAAATATATCTTGAATCTAATTAGATAACTCTTACATTTACCGCATTAAGACCTTTACGGCCTTGTTCAACTTCGTAAGATACATTGTCATTCTCACGAACTTTGTCAACTAATCCAGAAACGTGAACAAAAATTTCGCTCTCGCCTGAATTAGGGATGATGAAACCGAAACCTTTGGTCTCATTAAAGAATTTTACTTTACCTTCTTGCATGGCACTATTTTATTAATTTCCCTAAAGGTATAGAAATAAAATTAAAAATCTGAACGTTTTTATTTTTTTTATCCGTTAAACTTTTTTGTCTACTTTGGCTCCAATCTTGTAGCAATGCGACAATAGCAATCGTATTATTATAAAACTTTAAGATAGTAAAACATGAAAAAAATATTATTAGGACTGGCTTTTTTAGGTTTGATGACAAAACTAAACGCTCAACAAATGGTAAATAAAGAATTTGTATCCACAGTGGGTCGCGCTGAAGAAGAAGTGACTCCAGACATCATCTATATAGATGTTACACTAAAAGAGTTTTATGACAATGGAAACACCAAGAAAAAGGTTGCTATAGATAAGTTAGAAAAAGACTTATTTGATTCGGCAACAAAAGCTGGTGTTAAAAAAGAAGATTTTACGATCCAGAATATCTGGAGTTACAATACTCCGGAAAAAAAGAAAAAGGATACGGATATCTTGCTTTCCAGACAATACCGCATCAAGGTTACCAACTTAAACAACTTAGATCAATTATTGGATGGTGTCGATAAGGCCGGTATTCAAAGCACCTACATTAGCGAATACGATTATTCGAAGAAAAAAGAACTTGAAAAGACCTTAAAAACAAAAGCGGTTTTAGATGCCAAAGTGAATGCGCAGATTCTCGCTGAAGCAGCAGGACAAAAAATTGGTAAAGCAATCGTGCTTTCGGAGACGCCTCAACAAATTATTTTTGGTGTTCAGCCGATGATGCGTAATGCGATGTATAAAGGCGCCATGGCAGAAATGGCAGACGACGCGGGTGGTAATGGGCTGGACTTAAATATCAGACCAATGAAAGTGACCAGCGAAATCAGCGCTTCTTTCGAACTATTGTAATCATGCATAGAGAATTATCTCAAGAAGATAAGAAGAAACAAATAGACCAAGATTTCGGTTGGATCAACCGAATATCTTGGTTAATGGATAATCAATTCAAGATTGGTAATTTCCGGTTCGGATTAGATCCAATTTTGAATTTGATTCCTTTGGGCGGTGCTATTGCCGGCCTTGGCACATCACTGGTTCTGGTCATCGCCATGTGGCGAAATGGGGCAAGTCCAAAATTAGTTATCCGCATGCTACTCAATATCAGCCTCGACGCAATCTTAGGAAGCATCCCTTTTCTGGGTAATATATTCGATTTCTATAGCAAAGCCAATGAAAAGAATATCAAACTTTTACGCGAGCACTATTATGAGGGGCGACACAAAGGCTCTGGTATAGGTATTATCCTAACGATAGTATTCCTACTATTTATCTTAATAGGAGGCACTTGTTACCTGATCTGGATTTTCTTTTCCTGGGCGTTTTCTCTTCTAAATGGGATTTCTTTTTAAGATCCAGCCTTTTTTACCCCTCCCTCCGTCCACAACAAATCCTTCGTACAAAAACAATTGTGCATATCTGATATCTATTTAATAATTTTGATAGCGATAGATACTGTTTTTACCTGATCTATCAACACTAATTTTAGTATTATAAAATGAGTAAAAAAAGAATATTTGCCCTACTTCTGGTTGTCATCATGCTAGCGGCCATCCTGACAAATCCAAGCAAAGAGGAGCATGAGAAAATTGTACGTGCAAAAGCCGAGCAATTATTGAAAAGTCAGCTTCATGCAAAAGACCAGGCCTTTTTTGGATTGGGCATGCAACTTTTTGGGAACAAATTAGTCGATGATTTTGTCCAAAATTCTGTTATTATAGACAACTATTATCTCTTTTCCCTCACCAAGATCAAATGGCAAGGTAAAGAACAGATTATAGGTGGTGGTGCATTTAAACAGATTTGGTTGAGCCCCAAGATTGACGAAAAAGCAGATGAAATCATTGCTGCATTGAAAAAGATCTAATATGTCCTTAGAAATTCTTTACGAAGACGAATCCATCGTAGCGATTAATAAGCCACATGGTTTATTAGTGCATCGCTCATCCATTGCGCGTGATACATCCGAATTTGCCCTTCAAATACTACGGGATCAGCTCGGAAAAACGGTGTATCCGGCACATCGCTTGGATCGTAAAACTGGCGGTGTGCTGTTATTTTCCCTGAATAAAGAAACAGATCAATATTTACAAAAAAGCTTTCAGGAACATCAAATAGACAAAAAATACCTCGCCGTACTGAGAGGCTTCGCCCCTGAAGAAGGGATTATCGACTATCCTTTGAAAAAAGACAATGGCACGATTCAGGAAGCACAGACATCATTTAGACTATTGGCTAAGAGTGAGCTCGATATTCCTTTCGGGAAATTCCCAACCTCGCGTTACAGTCTTGTTGAAGCCAATCCGCTGACTGGTCGCATGCATCAATTACGGCGTCACTTTGCACACATCTTTTATCCCATTATCGGTGATCGTCCGCATGGCTGTAACAAGCAAAATAAATTCTGGAAAGAGAACTACCAGATGGATACAATGCTACTGCATGCCTCTGAATTAACCTTCAAACATCCGCTGTCAGGTGAAACTGTTCATGTAAAAGCAGCTATCCAATCCGATTTCCAGAAAGTACTTGGAATCTTAAACATACACGAATTATGTTAAAATTAATTCTCGAAGCATTTATCAGCATATCGGGCATCGCCGCAGCATCTGGGATTGTCTACAATAATGATGAACTCCATATTGTATCGGATAACAGCAATTACCTCTATAGCTACAACCTCACCCACCTACGCTTATCCAAAACAGTCTTATTTGAAGCTGAGCCCATGGAAAATATAAGCAAAGCGAATAAAATGGATCTTGAATCTATTACTTTCTATGGCAATCGTTATTATCTCTATGGCTCAGGGTCAACTGAAAAAAGAAACAATCGTTTTATTTGGGACGGAAAAAAGGTCATACAGGAAGACTATAGTAAAATCTATACGCATTTTATGCAGAAATTTGGGATAAGCAAAGAGGACTTTAACATAGAAGGCGTAGTACATATTGATGACCGAATATTGTTTTTCAATAGAGGAAATGGCCCCAAAGGCATCAATGCTGTTTTCGAATATAACAGTAATGCTGAAGATAAATATAGGTATATTCCTATTGAATTACCCAAGTTAAATGGGATCAGCACCGGTTTTTCCGATGCGACAGTTGTCGGTGATGACATTTATTTCATTGCAACTGCAGAAGATGCAAAATCGACCTATCTCGATGGGGAGATCGCGGGATCTTTACTTGGGAAAATATCAACAGATCTGTCCTCCAAACCTAAAGTATTTCAAATACCCGAAAATCACAAGTTTGAGGGAATCACCTTCAAAGAGAAAACTGATAACGGTTTAATTTTCTTACTTTGCGAAGATGCTGATACAGAAGATGCTGAGTTGATGGTTTATTCGTTGAAAGTAACGAATTAAATCGTTTGTTCTAAAATAGATTCAAGGCTAGGAATCACGTATATTTTATTAAATTTGCAACTGATTAAAACTTAATTTTTATGTTAAAAAATACTGCCCTTTCGGAGACGCACATTGCTTTAGGAGCAAAGATGGTTCCCTTCGCAGGCTTCAACATGCCAGTACAATATACAGGTATCAATGATGAGCACGAAACAGTTCGTACAGGTGTAGGAGTTTTTGATGTAAGCCACATGGGCGAATTCATCCTCAAAGGAGAGAAAGCCCTGGATCTTCTTCAAAAAATTTCTTCAAATGATGTATCGAAATTATATGACGGCAAAGTTCAATATGCTTATATTCCAAACGAAACGGGCGGTGTAGTAGATGATTTTCTGACATACAGACTAGACGATAACACTTATTTTTTGGTTGTCAATGCGTCCAATATTGAAAAAGACTGGAACTGGATTTCCAAATACAATACCGATGGCGTAGAAATGAAAAATATTTCTGACCAGACTTCTTTATTTGCAGTTCAGGGCCCTAAAGCAGCGGATGCTTTACAATCGCTGACAGATATCGAGCTTGCACCAATGGAATACTATACCTTTGCCAAAGGTACTTTTGCTGGGGTAGATAACGTATTGGTATCCGCTACAGGATATACTGGTGCTGGTGGTTTCGAGATTTACGTTGCCAATGAAGATGCTCAGAAAGTTTGGGATGCTATTTTTGAAGCTGGAAAAGCTTACGGAATTAAACCTATCGGATTGGGTGCTCGCGACACTTTACGTTTAGAAATGGGTTTTTGTCTTTATGGAAATGACATTGATGATAATACTTCTCCTTTAGAGGCCGGATTGGGTTGGGTAACGAAGTTCACAAAAGACTTTGTAAATTCTGCTGCACTTAAAGCTGAGAAAGAAGCTGGACTTAAAAAGAAACTGGTTGGTTTTGAAATGATCGACAGAGGTATCCCGCGTCACGATTATGAAATCGTAGATGCTGATGGCAATGTGATTGGCCGTGTTACTTCTGGAACGCAATCTCCAACATTGAAAAAATCAGTAGGTTTGGGTTACGTAGATACTGCATTTGCAAAAGATGGTACAGATATCTTTATCCATATCCGTAATCAAAAAGTTAAAGCTAAAGTAACGAAACCTCCATTTGTAAAATAAGAACAGGTGTAGATAATATAAAAAAGAGCAGAAGACGATTGTTTTCTGCTCTTTTTGTATGTGATAAGTAAGAAACTCGCTACTATTTATTTTTTCCTTTTGCTTGCTTGGCAGCATATTCCTGCTTTTTTTCATGATCCTTTTCTTGGATAACGACTTTTATCCGCTTGCTTAAGACTACCTTAAGGTAAATCAGAACAACCAAAAATGCGATAGACAATCCTGTCACCAACATATTTCCAGCTTTATATCCTTCAAATCCACAATACGCCAAAAATACAATGGCCAAGTTCAATACAATATTCAGTATAAAATATTTTGTCATATTACTTTTTTGTTAATCCCAATACACGCGGTCGCCACACAAAGAAATAGAAAATTCCGCCGATAATATTAAACAGTACAATAGCCAGTGCCATCAACATGCGCTCACCATTGGAAATAGTCCTGGAAAGCATAATTTCCCGCAAGGTCAATATCACCCATAAAAGGGACAATAAAATAGAGAGACTACCTAATACAGGGAAGATCCCTAAATTTAAGAGCCGAGTTAATAGGGCTACGATATAAAAAGCAAGACTAAACAAGAAAGCTTGTTTAGTCTGATGCTCCAAATTTTTCATATTAATAAACGTCTAACTCTGGATCGATTTCCTCTTTCCAGGCCAAGATGCCGCCTTTTAAATTTGCTAGATTATCAAATCCTTGTTGCTCCAACAACATAATTGCCTGTGCTGAACGTTTTCCAGAACGACATTGAACGATAACCGGTTTATCCTTCGCAATCTTATCGGACTCGATCAAAATTCCCGAAAGTGGAATATTTAAACCGTCCAAATTTGAAACTTCGTATTCAAATGACTCACGCACATCAATCAATTGAAAATCTTCGTTATTATCGATCTTGTTCTTTAATTCTTGTACAGATACTTCTTTCATTGTCAAATAATTTATACTCAAATATACTACATTTTTTTCTGAATCGTCTGTCTTCAAAGACCATCAAGAACTTTCGTACCTGTTGCCAATTCAATGGATCCTCGAAAGGTTTATTGAAAGCATCTTTTCTCGGAATTCATTAACATCCTCCATTTCAACTTTCATGACCTTGAGCATAAAGATGATATGGGTTTATGGTAAGGCATTACGAATTTCCGCAAAAATTACATGCGAAATCATTATCTTCATCCGAACATTACTAACTTTATGAAATCAGCACCTAAAATATTTTTAGCCTTATCGCTAATTGCGCTATCTTCCATGACATTTGGACAGCAAGTGATTTCCGAACAACAAGGTCAGGACGTGAGTCGTATCTTAAATACGTTGGCCTCGGATAATATGCGTGGACGATCAGCCTTAACAAAGGACATTGAGCCTGCTGCAGATTTTATCGCGGGAGAGATGAAAAAAATGGGTCTTAAACCTTATGCCGAAGAGTCTTTCAGACAAACATTCCAACTGGACAAACTCTCGCCAAAAAGCAATACCGCAACCATAAATAAAAAGACAATTCCCGCGGAGCATATCATATCGCTTGGAAACCATGTGGATCTCAAATGGGATGATAAAAGTCCCATTAAAATCGTTAACATTACATCCGACTCCGATTTCGCTCAGGCCTTCCGGGAACAGTCCTTATCCAAAGAAAATACACTTGTATTGGTAGATCCATCCTTTGAAGCCTCTTTTGTTCGTTTTGGCCAGATGCTTAGCAACCCAAAATTTATTGAAGATTCAAGTATACAAAAACCCTCAATAGTTTATCTGCTAACCAAGGAAAAACCAAAAACATTCCACATTCATATTGAACGGAATCTTCAAAACTTCCCGCTTTTTAATGTTGCGGGAGTTATCCCCGGAAAAAGCAAGCCAAATGAATATGTGATCTTTTCAGGGCATTATGACCATATTGGTATATTACCTGCTGTTGGACAGGATTCGATCGCAAATGGAGCCGATGATGATGCTTCGGGAGTAACAGCGATGTTGACGCTGGCAGACTACTATAAAAAGAAAAACAGCAATGAAAGGACACTTATCTTTGTGGCATTTACAGCAGAAGAGCTCGGTATGTATGGTTCAAAATATTTTTCCAATCACATCAATGCGGACCAGGTTGTGGCAATGGTCAATATGGAAATGATCGGAAAAGATTCAAAATTTGGCCCTAATACGGTCTATATAACAGGATATGATCAATCCGATTTAGGCAAATTAATGCAGGAAAATCTGAAAAACACAAATTTCAAATTTTATCCTGATCCTTATACAAAACAAAATCTATTCTATCGAAGTGATAATGCTGTGTTAGCGGCTAAAGGTGTTCCCGCGCATTCATTTTCTACATCGCAAATGGATAAAGACGAATATTACCACACCGTAAAGGATGAAGTAACCACATTAAACGTTCAAAATATTATCTCCAGTATCGAAGCGATTGCGATTGGGGCCTCAGGTATTGTAGAAGGCAAGCAAACTCCCTCGCGTGTGGAAAAATTAAAAGACTAGGAAGTGGCTGTACGATCTATTGCCAGCTGCATGACATAGTCATTCAATACATAGTCATAATAGGGAATATCAACAGTTTCAATAACCTGAAAACCCTGCTTTAAATAGAAATGGTAAGCAGGGTTATTTCTATTTACATTGAGTTCCAAAATGTCCTTGCCTTTGGCTTTCGCTTTTTCAATAGCAAAGTCAATCAATGCTTTCCCAAAACCTTTTCCCTGAACATTGGGCATCAAATAGAGCTTCTCAATACGGAGTTTATCTGTAAGAGTTTTCAATGCAACAAAACCTTGGCCAATACCGTCTTCCTTCAGAATATAAAAGAACTGTCCACCGACCATTCCTTCAGCTAAGCCCTCTATGGTATAGCTTTTCTCCAGCATGAAATCAATTTGGTCTTTTGAAAGTATTTCTCCATAAGCTTCAGGCCATATAATATGCGCCATATTAGAAATGCTACGGATATCTGTCTGTTCAGCTAATTCTATTGTTATCATGAGATTGTCTCTCCTATTAAAATATATTTTGATTTCGAAAATCTGAGGGTAAATAAGCCATCCGCTACTGTTTCATAAAGATCTTCACCAATTTTTCGAAGCCCTTCTGTCGTGATTTCTTCACCTTGGGAATCTATGTTTAGCTGTTCACCCTCCGTTTTCCATTTTGTAAAACCGGTAGGTACAAAATAGTAGCGTACCCCCTTAGCTAACAAGACCACATTGATCTGATCCAAATAGTGTTGATAGTGTGCAAGACTTATTTGATCCGTAATAATATTGACCGCCTTATACTGATGTTTAATGAGATATCCAATGGCCGATTGTAAAAAACTATCGATATATGGAATCACTTTTAAATTCTCCTGCGCTTGATTCGCTTGGGTCTGCGCAAAAACAATATCAAACTTGTATCCTCTAGCGTCCAATGGATCAACCATATTGTTTTCTATAACAATTGTTGGACTCCATTCAAGCAATTGCCCCAAATCTTCTTCGTCTATGAGAAAAAGGTCTTCAATCAGCAGAGCAGGCTCCTGGTTCTCACGAACGATATGATGCGATGACATACTAAAGATCTAATAGCCTAATCTGCGCAACGTGATATACGCCATTAGCCCTGTACTGATCTCCAACGAGGACTCGTCAACATCGAAGGTTGGTGTATGAACCGCAGAAGTTATTCCTTTCGCTTTATTTCCCGTGCCTAGTCGGTAGAAACAAGCATTGATTTCTTGCGAATAGTAGGAAAAATCTTCAGCAGCAGGCCAAAGATCTAAATCCACGACATTCTCTTTTCCAAGATATTCCTCCGCAAAAGTACGCGCACTCTTCGTCAGTTCAGGCTCATTGATCAAAAATGGATAGCCTCTGCGAACCTCAAAATCACAGGTAGCACCCATACTTTCTGCGATTCCAACAGCCATTTTTACCATCTTCTCATGTGCTTCGGCGCGCCATTGCTCATCGAATGTACGGAATGTACCCTCGAGATAAACTTGGTCAGGAACAATATTTGTTGCACCGTTAGCGATGATTTTGCCAAAAGACAAAACCGTCGGTGTACGCGGATCTGCAAAGCGGCTTGCTATCTGTTGTAAAGCAGTAATAATATGTGCTGTGATCACAATCGGATCAATATTCTGATGTGGATGTGCTCCGTGCCCTCCTCTACCTTTAACGGTCATAAATAACTCGTCACAGGAAGCCATATACTTACCTTCACGAAATCCAACTTTGCCAACTTCGATAAACGGCATTACATGTTGACCTATTATAGCAGAAGGTGCAGGATTTTGTAGTGCTCCTTCTTTGATCATAATGGATGCACCTCCAGGCAAACGTTCTTCGCCTGGCTGAAAGATTAACTTTACCGTACCACCAAATTCAGCTTTCAAGCTATGTAATATCTTCGCAGTTCCCAAAAGCGAGGATGTATGTACATCATGGCCACAAGCATGCATGACGCCTGGGTTATTGGATCCATAAGGTCGTCCTTCGACTTCCTGAATAGGTAATGCATCCATATCCCCTCGCAATGCGATTACTTCATCTGAAGGGAGTTCACCTTTAATTAGTGCTACAATACCCGTATCTGCTTTTACTTCGTAAGGGATGCCTAATTGATCCAGCTGCGCCTTTACAAATGCCGAAGTATTATACTCTTCAAAGGAAAGTTCAGGATTTTGATGAAGATGTCTACGGTTAGCGACTGTATCTTCAAAGTATTGATGGGCTAAGGCCAGGACTTTTTCTTTCGTACTTGCCATGAGGTTGTTTGATTTATTGATAGACAAAAACGCTTTCTGAAAATACGAAAACGTTACTAAAATATTGACGCAGCTCACGCATAAACGCATTTGCTTCGGAACGACTTCTAAAGTCGCCCACCTTCACCCGATAATTGGGTTCATCATAGGTGATATAGGTATCAACATCTTTATACATTCCCCGGAAACGAGTTTGCTCCGAAAAAGCTTGATTTCGACTAGATCCAGCAAAGATCTGTACGCGAAAGCCTCTCACCTTGACTCTTGTTGCAGCAGAACGTACAACAGGTTTCGAAGGAACTGTTGTGATTTTGCTTTCGACAGGATTGATTCCCATGGCAGCCCTAAAATTTTGAAGCTGTGTAATCAAAGAATCTTTGGTTACAATAACTCCACCCTTTTCTTGCGCCTTTACATTAACGATCGTAAATAGCACAAGTGCATGTATGAAAATCAATCCTCTCTTCAGCATAGTTTAACTTTTCTTATCGATTAGTTATTTGCGCCGTGGCAATTTTTATATTTTTTTCCTGAACCACAAGGACATTCGTCATTGCGTCCTACTGTATTCTCGTTGCGAACAGGTTCTTTCGGTCCATCATTCACATCTTCTTCACTGACACCTGTTGGTGAAACTAATTCTGCTTTTGTTTCAATCGTCTTTACAGGAGCTTGATTTACTTGTCTAGCCTGTAATGAAGTTGTTTCCTGTCCAGGGATCTCACCTTTGAATATAAAGCTCACGACATCCTTGTTCATAGAAGCCAACATGGATTTGAACAAGTTAAAGGCTTCCATTTTATAGATAATAATCGGATCCTTTTGTTCATAAACAGCATTTTGAACAGATTGTTTTAGATCATCCATTTCACGTAAATGCTCTTTCCACGCTTCATCGATCAATGCCAAGACGATTCCTTTTTCAAACGATTTGAAAACCTCTTTACCATTGCTCTCAATCGCTTTCTTCAAATTAGCTGAAACTTGGATACCGCGGATACCGTCTGTAAATGGAATAACCACATTTTCAACAATCTGACCGCGTTCTGCATACACATTATTTAATACCGGAACAGTCAATGCGCCAATAGCGTCAATTTTATGATGGTAAGCGTTAATTGCTTGCTCGAAAAGACGATCTGTCAGTCCTTCAATCTTACCTTGTGCAAACTCTTCAGCAGTAATTTCCGGAGTAATCGCAAAAATACGGATTACTTCGATTTGGAAGTCTTCAAAATTACCTTGCTCTTTGGCTTCAGCAACAATCTCTTCAGCAACGTCAAAGATCATATTATTCAAATCCACGTCTAAACGCTCTCCGAATAAAGCATTTTTACGTTTTGAATAGATTACTGTACGTTGGGAGTTCATGACGTCATCATATTCCAATAAACGTTTACGAATACCGAAGTTATTCTCCTCAACTTTACGTTGTGCACGCTCGATAGATTTGGTCAACATGCTATGTTGCATTACTTCTCCCTCTTCAACACCCATTTTTACCATGATATTGGAGATTCTTTCAGAAGCAAATAGACGCATTAAGTTATCTTCCAAGGAAACAAAGAATTGTGATGATCCTGGATCCCCCTGACGACCTGCACGACCACGTAACTGACGGTCAACACGACGCGATTCATGACGCTCAGTACCAATAATAGCAAGACCCCCAGCGTTTTTAACGATCTCGGTCAATTTAATATCGGTACCACGACCAGCCATATTCGTAGCAATGGTTACTTGGCCTGGTTGGCCAGCTTCTGCAACGATATCGGCTTCTTTCTGGTGCAACTTCGCGTTCAAGACATTATGTTTGATCTTCCGTAATTGAAGCATACGACTCAATAATTCGGAAATTTCTACCGATGTTGTACCAACCAATACAGGACGACCTTGTTCTGTCAGACGTTGGATTTCTTCCGCCACTGCATTGTATTTTTCACGTGCAGTACGATAAATAAAATCCTGTTGGTCATTTCGTTGGATACCACGATTCGTAGGGATTTCAACAACATCCAATTTGTAGATTTCCCAAAGCTCTCCCGCTTCTGTTGAAGCTGTACCAGTCATCCCCGAAAGTTTGTGGTACATACGGAAGTAGTTTTGTAATGTAATCGTCGCATAAGTCTGTGTCGCATCTTCGACTTTTACATTTTCTTTCGCTTCGATCGCTTGGTGTAAACCGTCCGAGTAACGACGACCATCCATGATACGGCCTGTTTGCTCATCGACAATTTTCACTTTACCCTCGTCAACGATATATTCTACATCATTCTCGAATAGGGTATATGCTTTCAATAATTGATTGATCGAGTGAATACGATCAGCCTTAATTGAGTAATCGCGTAACATATCTTCTTTCTGAGCGGCTTTTTCTTCCAAAGTCAACGAAGACTTTTCAATTTCCGCGATCTCAGTACCTACATCAGGTAAAATAAAGAATGAAGGATCCTCTCCTGTGGCTGTGATCAATTCAATACCTTTTTCAGTCAGTTCTACCTGATTGTTCTTCTCATCGATGACAAAATAAAGCTCGGCATCAACTTTAGGCATATTTTTATTTTGCTCTTGCATATAGTAGTTTTCTACTTTTTGCAAGATAGAACGATTAGCTCCTTCACTCAAGAATTTGATTAAGGCTTTATTTTTAGGTAAACCTCTGTAAGCTCTTAATAAAGCTAGGCCACCACCTTCTACATCAGAATCACCTGCAGCCAATGCTTTTTTAGCATCATTTAATACGGTATTGATATAAGCCTTTTGGACATGTACCAAACGCTCAATACGTGGTTTCAATTGATAGAACTCATGTTGATCACCACGAGGGATAGGACCTGAAATAATCAATGGCGTACGGGCATCGTCAATTAAAACCGAGTCAACCTCATCGACCATGGCAAAATGCAATTTACCTTGCACCAATGCATCAGGTGTCTGAACCATATTATCACGTAAATAGTCGAAACCAAATTCGTTGTTCGTACCATATACGATATCTGATTGGTAAGCTTTACGGCGTTGCGGCGAGTTTGGTTGATGTTTATCAATACAATCTACTGATAAACCGTGGAATTCAAATAATGGGGCGTTCCATTCAGAGTCACGACGAGCAAGATAATCATTCACGGTCACGATATGTACCCCTTGTCCAGAAAGTGCGTTCAAATAGGTTGGCAAAGTTCCGACCAATGTCTTACCTTCACCCGTAGCCATCTCAGCAATCTTACCACTATGTAATACAATACCACCGATCAACTGTACATCATAATGTACCATGTTCCAGGTTACCTCTGTACCAGCAGCCATCCATTTGTTTTTCCAAATGGCTTTATCACCATTGATAATAACGTTTGGCTTGTAGACAGCCAATTCTCTGTCAAAATCACTGGCAGTAACTTCCAATTCTTCATTTTCTGTCAAACGTCTTGAAGTTTCCTTCACCACAGCAAATGCTTCTGGTAAAATATCCTTCAATACCTCTTCCAACTTCTTATCACGATCTTTAGACAATTTGTCTACTTGCTCATAAATAGAAGTTTTTTTAGCCATATCGTCCTCATCTTGATCCGCCTCTTTTTTAAGCGTATCTATTTCTTGGTCAATATCTGCAAGGTAATTTTTAATTCTTTCTTTGAAGTCAGCGGTCTTGGCACGTAACTCGTCATTGGTTAGATTTGAAAGTTTATCATATTCAGCTTTGATTTGCTCTACAACTGGCTGAATCCCCTTGATATCTCTTTCGGATTTACTTCCAAATAATTTACTTAAAAACTTTAACATAATTTTTTTTCTATCTCAACTAAAGATTTTGTACAATAATGACTCCAAAGTAAAATTGCAGACAATTTGACACTAATCGGGCAAATTTAGTTATTAGATATGATATCTAACAGCTTACCCCTATTTTTTTTGCGTTATTTTTTTCAATCGGATTAGCTTGTTATTCTACTCATCTCAATTTACCCTATTATCTACGATCTCCTGTTCTGGGTATGCTAGTTATTTGATCATTAAACCCAAAAATAGTCACATTGAAACCAAACTGGTAGAGTTCCTATACAAGCGGCCTGCTCATATGGCTACTAAATATCAGTGATGATGTTATGAAAGAAACAGTTTTTTATCCGAATGTGGAATAAACCCCATTTCCTGCGCTTTCTGAAACATCTTAGTAATTGCATTACGTCCTTCGACCCCCAATTCAACGGAATATTTATTGACATACAGTTCAATATGCTTATACATCACCTCCTCACTCATCTCTTGCGCATGACTACGGATAAACTCCAATCCGGACTTTGGATTTGCAAAAGCAAATTCAACACTTTCTTTTAAAATTGTATTAAGCGTGTCTTTCACATCTTTCGGCAACGAACGTTTTACGACAATACCACCTAGCGGAATCGGAAATTTTGTCGTACTTTCCCAATATTCCCCCAAATCGACTACTTTATACAGTCCTTTTTCTGCATAGGTAAACCGATTTTCATGAATAATAAGCCCCAAATCAATTGAGCCATCTAATAAAGCTCCCTCAATATCAGAAAAGACCAGCTCTATTTTATTGGTTAATTCCGGAAATGCTAGCCCCAACAGGAAATTTGCTGTTGTAAACTTCCCCGGATATCCCACCTTTAACTTATTGAATTCACCCAAACCGTCACCATTTTTTAGCTTCGCTTGGAGCGTTTCGGCCAAAGTCGCATCTTTTGTAATCAGCATTGGCCCTACACCAAAGCCCAAAGCACTACCTGCATCCAATAATTCATAGTCTTCAACGGCATAAGCAAAAGCATGATAACTCAGTTTGGTGATGTCCAGATCTCCTTGAAATGCCTTCAAATTTAATGTCTCAACATCCTGATATTCCACCTCAAAATCAAGCCCTTTGGTGTCAATTTTATGATGAATCAAAGCATCAAAAATAAATGTATCATTTGGACAGGGAGAAAACCCCAATGTTAATTTCATTTTATTCCTCTTAAAAAATAAACAATAAAAACTTCGCAAATAAACTTCGCTGTATAGCTCGGATATCTTTACATTTCGTTTTATACAGTCACTTTATGTGTAATTAAATATAATATCATGGCCAAAAATGTCATGATGATAATTCCTTTCCCTACCTGATCATTACCTGAACGGTATGCAAACCTTAAGAAAATCAAATTGATCAAAACGGCAATGGTATACGTTGCCATTGGCTTCTCGGGCAGAAAATGAAGTTCGATGTCGGTGAAGCGTACCAATAAAAATGCCAGCAAGGGAAAAGCAATTCCTACGCCCGAACCTACCCAAAGATTATTTCTCACCTTTGCTGTGTTTCGTCGTACCTTCCAAATGATCAAAACTCCATGAATTGAGCTCTGGGATAGCATGATGTGCAGTCATGTCGAATTGTGTAGGAACTACTGAAACATAACCATTTGCTAATGCAAAACTATCCGTATCTTCTCCACGGTCTTGTAAGACAAACTTCCCTGTCGTCCAATAATAATCACGGTTATGTGGATCTATACGTTCATCAAATTCCTCTACCCAATGTCCTCCAGCCTGTCTGCAGATTTTAATCCCTTTAAATCCTTGTGTTTGAGGAAAGTTGACATTTAGCAGTGTATTTTTGGGTAAACCATTGGCCAAAACCTGTTCCGTTATGGAAATCACATAAGGCCTACAGTAGCTGAAGTCTGCATCATGGGAAAAATTATCCAACGAAAAGCCAACAGAAGGTATTCCCTCTATAGCTCCTTCGACCGCAGCAGACATTGTTCCAGAGTATAACACGTTAATTGAATTGTTGAGCCCATGATTAATACCGGAAACACAGATATCCGGCTTCTGTCCTTTGAAGACTTTATTAACAGCAAGCTTGACACAGTCGACCGGTGTTCCAGAACATTGGTACATCTCAACTCCCTCATAGAGATTGATTTTATCCAATCGAAGTGGTCTACCAAGCGTGATCGCATGCCCCATACCCGATTGTGCCGAATCTGGTGCTACGACAACCACATTACCAATTTTTTGCATTTCTTCTAACAACACCTTAATTCCCGGAGCTGTGATACCATCGTCATTAACAACTAAAATATTCGGTTTCTTCTTTACCATATACGAAGTTAGCAAATCTGAAAAATAAAAACCGCAAGAAAATTTGTCTTAATAGGTCCTTTACATAAGTACGACATCGATTGCGTAAGATTGTATCGTTTTTGAGAAATATTAGCCCTAAATTTAGCTTTCAAATAAAGAAAAATCATTCCGTTATGAGCATTAATTTTGAATCCCGCTATGCAATCGGGCCGAAAGAATACAAAACATTAGATACACAAGGATTAAGAGATAATTTTCTCATTGAAAAAGTTTTTGAAACTGATAAAGTTAACTTTGTCTACACACACTATGACCGTTACATGGCTGGTGGTGCAATGCCCGTAAATTCTAAAATTAAATTAGAAACAATCCCTGAATTATTAAAAGAACCTTACTTTCTCTCTAGAAGAGAATTAGGTATTATCAATGTCGGTGGCAATGGGCAGGTAGAAGTAGATGGAACATTGTATGAACTTAAAACCAAAGAAGCTCTCTATATCGGTCAAGGCGCAAAAGATATCTATTTTTCAAGTCAAGAAAGTGCGAATCCGGCAAAATTTTATTTAAACTCAACACCAGCGCACCATAGTTATCCTACCAAAAAGGTCACTAAGGAAGATGCTAATAAAATAGAATTAGGATCTCTGGAAACAGCCAACCACCGTACCATCAACCAGATGTTATTGAATAAAGTTGTACAGACCTGTCAGCTACAAATGGGAATGACAGAGCTAAAGCCAGGATCCGTGTGGAATACGATGCCATCTCATACACATGACCGTCGTATGGAGGTTTATTTTTACTTTGAGTTACCAGAAGGTCAGGCTGTATCTCATTTTATGGGACCGATAGACGAAACACGTCATATCTGGATGCATAATGATCAGGCTGTCATTTCTCCACCTTGGTCAATTCACTCAGGAGCTGGAACATCCAACTATACTTTTATCTGGGGTATGGCGGGCGAAAACCTCGACTACGATGATATGGATAAGTGCGCTATCACTGAGCTTAAGTAGTATTTAGATATTAAATGACAGATTTGAGATCTCAGTTCGTCAATCCTCCGGTTTACAAACGCTGTCTTTAATCTTTTTTCTTTAGTCCTTTATCAAATGAAAAGAACATTCATATTAAGTTTAACGCTAGGGCTTTCGAGCATCGCTTTTGCCCAAAACAATAAGACGATTACGGTTAAAAATCCTTCAACCGTATCTAGAACAGAGCTGATCAGTATTCCTTATGCAACATTCGAAAAACATTTTGAGTTGAAGAAAAATGTCTTTACGATTGTTGATAGCAAGGATAAAGCGGAATTGGCTTACCAACTGGAAAAGCTAGGACAGTCAATCCCTCAAAATGTACTGATACAAGTATCTATTGCGCCTAAAAGTGCTTTGACTTTTGGTGTAACTGGAAATAGTCCAAAAACCGTTGCTACCAAGACTTTTGCGCGTTATGTCCCAGAACGTAAAGATGACTTTGCTTGGGAAAATGACATTGCTGCATTCAGAGCCTATGGAAAGGCATTAGAAGGTAGCTCCGAAGATGCCCAAGGATTTGATTTTTGGTCTAAAAGGACGAATGATCTTATTATTGACGAATGGTATAAAACAGGGGATTATCATGCCGATCATGGTAAAGGTTTGGATTACTATTCTGTGGGTCAAACACTAGGAGTAGGCGACGCAACTCCATTTATTGATCAGCAGGTCGTCTATCACAAACATTATCGTCAATACGAAGTCTTAGATAATGGTCCTTTACGGACTACATTTAAGCTTATCTATGAGCCAGAAAATGTAAAGGGTCAACATATACAAGTTGAAAAAACAATCTCTCTGGACGCGGGAAGCCAACTGAACAAAATACGTTATGCAATCAAAAATACGACTTCAAGCAGCACCCCTGTTGTCGTTGGTCTTGCCAAACGAAAAGAGGATAAACCTCAGCTGTTAAACGACACCAAAAATGGTATTTTGGCTTATTGGGAGCCTGCTGAGGGAGATAAAATCACTGGGACCGCCGTGATCTTGCCTAATAAAGTAAAATATGTATTTAAGGATAATCCAAAACAGTTTTTATTGGTAACTTCGGTCAAAAACAACAGCCCTTTGATCTATTTTACCGGAGCTGCATTCAATAAAGCGGGAAAAATAACCAGTTTTGATCAATGGCAATCCTATATCAAAGAATTTAGAAATAACTTAAATCAACCATTAACGATAAAATACTCAAAATAATGTCCATACTGCAATCTTTTGATTTGACCGGGAAGGTCGCTTTGGTAACTGGCTGTAAAAGAGGAATAGGTAAAGCTATAGCCGAAGCATTAGCGGAAGCTGGGGCAGATATCATTGGTGTTTCGGCATCGCTGGAGACAACAGGGTCGGCAGTAGAAAAATCCATCCAAGCATTAGGAAGGAATTTTTATGCTTACAAATGTGATTTTTCAAAAAGAACCGCACTCTATCAGTTTATTGAAAAAGTAAAATCGGAGCATCCAACCATAGACATCCTGTTCAACAATGCTGGAAATATTCTGCGTAAACCAGCAGCTGAACATCCCGATGAGTACTGGGATGAAATTATCGAAATCAATCAAAATGCGCAATTCATCCTGACAAGGGAAATTGGAAAAGATATGATTTCACGTGGAACTGGAAAAATTGTATTCACGGCATCGTTATTGACTTTTCAAGGCGGTATCAATGTTCCTGGATATGCAGCCTCCAAAGGTGCAATAGGGTCATTGGTAAAGGCTTTTGCAAATGAATGGGCCTCCAAGGGAGTGAATGTAAATGGTTTTGCTCCAGGTTATATAGCAACGGATAATACGGAAGCATTGAGAGACGATCCAGAACGTTCTAAATCTATCTTGGATCGTATACCTGCTGGACGCTGGGGTACGCCAGAAGACTTTAAAGGACCAGCGGTATTCCTTGCTTCAAAAGCAGCAGATTACGTACATGGCACCATCCTTACTGTCGATGGTGGCTGGATGGGACGATAAAAAATCAACATTTTAAGATTTTTTGTTTTAAAAGTCTTTATCCTTCGGGGTAAAGGCTTTTTTTACGATCCTAAATCCGAGATTACTGAATGAGGCATTCGGGCTAACAGAGCCAATATAGACCGTATTGAAGGCCGAACAGCTATTTCTACTGCACCACCATGACCCTCCTCTTGCATGTGCTACATGACGCTCTCCATCTCTATTTAGCTTGCCCGAACAAAACTCAAATACATTACCGAACACATCATAAAGTCCCCATGGATTCGGTTTGAATGCCCCTACAGGGGAAGTATACATATAACCATCCGAATAGTCTGCTTTAAGGTGATCTCTGCTATGCCATATATTAGCATATTGACCTATATTTTCTTTATTCACCCCTTCAAAATAACGTCCATCATTGCCAGCTCTCGCAGCGATCTCCCACTCCTCAAAAGTGGGTAACCTGCAATCAGCCCAAGCGCAATAAACCAATACGTCTTTAAAAGATATACAGGTAACAGGATGATCCATTTTGTCTACTATACCTCCACGGCTTATCCCATTTGGAAAACGCCAATAAGCAGTGCTGTCTTGCAGCCACCTGAATTCGGCAAGTCCAGGCTCAAATACCATTGCATTATGATATCGTTCTGCCAAAGTCTGATAGCCCGTCGCCTGTACAAATTTTTCAAATTCGGCATTGGTCAGTTCGTATAGAGCAATCCAAAAAGATTCTATTTGTACTGTTCTTTTCGGATTATCCATACTCATCGTATCCCCCAATTGATAATCTCCCCTGGGAATTAAAACATACCCTTTCTCCTGCCCTATTAATGATATATAGCTCAAGAGAAACAAGATCAATATGAAAAGTGCCTGTTTCACTGGTTTTTACGTTTTTTATATAGCGCTTGAGCGGATTCAATAATATACTCTTCGTTGGCTCTTGAAAAATTCACCCAGCTATCAGAATGCGTATTTTCTCCGTATAACTTGTTGTATATTTTAGACTGTTCAAATGCTCCAAAATTTGACGTTTTCAATAATTGAAGCAAAGTAGTCAATATATCTTTGTCCTTTGGATTCTTTTGATAGAAACTGACCAAAAAGGGAATACTTTCCCAAGCATCAATTTCTATTAACGCTGTTTTATAATTTAATCCAAGTGTATTGCTACGTGTTGCTTGGTCAGTAATCAGGTCCATTACTCTTTTTCTATTTTTCTTCATAAAATGAAGTTGACGATCACTCCAAAAGACGCCATTATAAACAAAAAGCAAATGCCCGAATATTTTGCTTTGGGGGTCAAATACAAACATGCGCTCTGCGCAAGCCTGACTGTAAATTTCAGGATAGATCATTGTATAGGTAAACATCTCTTCAAAGCTCAACTTATCAAAGTCAGCTCTCGAAATTCCAGCATCATAGTCTACCAATGCTTCATCCGGAAGGTTTTTCAGTCGCTGTTCAACTAAGCCTTGGACCTTTTTGAGACCAAAAGGTGGTGTACTTGCTCTTTCCCGCATGGCATAATAAGCCGAATCTTTTGACCGAGGTTCATCCCAGGCAATATCTTTATATTCTTGGCCAAAACTCGGATTACTGATAAAGCCCAGCAAGATCAGGCAGCAAGCCCATATTTTATTTACCTTTTTTTTCATTGTAATACCCCATTGCTCTACGATATATTAGTGCTTCGTTTTCTTGATTATAATCTAAGTAGGAATAGTAATTACTTGTCTCGCCATATAACTTTTTGAAGGATGTAGACTTCATAAATTCGCTATATTCGCCACGTTTCATCAGTAACAACAGCAAAGTTAATGCATCCTTATCTTTAGGAGTTTTCTTTGCATATTCAATAACAAATGGAATCATTTGCCAGCCATTGATCTGTTCAATCGTCTCTTTGTAATTCACCCCCATTCGTTTGCTTCTCAAGACAGACTCTTGAATCAGTTTCATAACCGAATCTCTGTTTTCTTGCAAAAAATCGATCTGTCTTTCTGACCACCAAGCTTCATTAAAACCACCGAGCAACTTACCAAATATTTTCTTGTCAATAGCTTTCTGATTTTCTGGTATATCGCAATTCTGGGCATATACCTCAGCATGAATCATGGTATACGTAAATTTTTCGCGTAAACTTAAATTCTTAAAATCCGTTGCAGAAAGAGCAAGCACACCAGTATCTGTCCCATCTTTATCCGCTACAGGAGATAATTTAGCAATCAAAGCTTTCACCTTTGCCAAACCATAAGGTGGTATTGTCATCTTTGTCCTAAGTTCAATAGCAGCGGGGTCCATGATATAATTACTTCCCTCCTCATTTTCTGTCTGTGCAAAAGCCCAATTCCAACTACTTAGGCAAATAAATAATAAAATTAAACTTCTCATAAAGTATACATAATGCTATTTAAAAGTAAGGAAATTATTTCTACCAAAAACAATTCCATTTTTTAAATCTAATACCATAAATTTTATTTATTTCTGATCTATAAGGGTACCACTTTCGATATATCTACATGTTCCAAAGCTATGGGCTGCAAGATTAGCTTTCTAACTACGTAGAAAACAAAAATCCCTGGACTTCCTAAGAGATCCAGGGATTCACTTTGTATATTTTGCAGTCCTTATGAATAAAGCCCCTTTTTATCTATAAAATCAATTACTTTTTGCGGTGTAAAAAACTGAATATTCTTATTCTCTTTGATCGCTTTTCGCAGAAAAGTAGAAGAGAGTTCCATTAATGGTGTATCTGTCATGGTTATGGAAGGATGATCCTTAAGTTTTCCCCCATCATAACCTGGACGAGGGTACACATAAATATGAAAATCGCGCAAAATAATCTCCGCATTCTTCCATTTCTCCAATGACTCTAAGATATCCTCGCCCATCAAAAGCACAAATTCTCTAGTTGGATATTTTTCTTTTAGAAATGTTAAAGTATCTATTGTATAAGACGGTACCGGTAAATGAAATTCAATATCACTCACGCGCAAATGTTCACAATCTTCCACTGCAAGATTTAGCATCTCTAAACGATCGTAGGGATCCGCTAAGGTAGATTTTTTCTTAAATGGATTCTGTGGAGAGACCACAAACCAAACTTCATCCAGTCCAGTAAAATTGGCCATGTAATTTGCTATAATCAAATGCCCAACATGCACCGGATTAAAGGAGCCAAAAAACAAACCAATTTTTTTCATTTAACCCTTTATTTATTGATGAAGCCCATTACAATTTCTTCTGCGTCGGCACAAGCAGTCGCGAGGTCAAAATTTTTCAAGATCACATCAAACTTATTCGCATAGGTAAGTTCCAATTCCGCTTTGGCAAATCTTTCTTGTAGTTTTTCCTCCGAATCTGTGCCACGTCCGGTTAGACGTTCTTTAAGGACCTCTAAAGATGGTGGCTGCACAAATATAGAGATTGCCTGTTCTGGAAATTTAGATTTCAGGCGTAATCCCCCGACGACATCAATATCGAAAATAACATTTTTACCCTCTTTCCAAATACGTTCAATTTCGGAACGCAAAGTACCATAAAATGTGCCAGAATAAACCTCTTCAAATTCGATAAACTCTTGTTTGGCCACTTTATGCAAAAATTCTTCTTTGGACATAAAGTAGTAGTCTTTTCCATCGACTTCCTGTCCCCTTGGATCACGAGTGCTCGCAGAAATAGAAAATTCTATTTTATCTCCATGTTTACTTAAAAGGTCTCTTACTATAGTTGTTTTTCCCGCACCCGACGGTGCTGAGAAAATAATTAATTTACCGCTCATCCTTATAATACGTTGAGCAACTGCTCTTTTATTTTTTCTAATTCTTCTTTCATTCTAACCACAATCTGCTGTATACCGGCGTGATTAGCTTTAGATCCCAAGGTATTGATTTCACGGCCCATTTCTTGAGAGATAAAGCCTAATTTCTTACCATTTGAATCGGCCGAATCAAAGGCTTTTAGAAAGTAGTTACAGTGTGAACGGAGTCTAACTTTCTCTTCAGTGACATCTAATTTATCGATATAATAAACAAGCTCTTGTTCAAAACGATTCTGATCTACATTCTCTTTACCCACGCTATCATTGAGAAATTGCTCTATACGTTGTCTGATCAAAGGAATACGCTCAACTTCCAGTGCTTCCACTTCGCCCAAATAGATCAAAATCATTTCAGCTCTCTTTTTTAGATCTTGAGCCAATACATTTCCTTCATCTTCACGGAATGTATTGAAATGTCTTACCGCATCATAAAAAGCATCCATCAATACGCTAGATTCTTCATCATCTACGGTATCGTCATTGTTGGTGACAACTTCAGGCATATTTAACGCCAATTCAAATAGATTGACATGCGTATCATTTAGCTCATTTGCGATCTGCTGCAATTGACCATAATATTTTTTCAGTAAATCAGCATTGATAGATGAGGCCTTCGCTGTTTGATCAGCATATTCTACGGTCACGTTCAGATTAACTTTTCCGCGCTCAATAAGCTTACTGCACTCGGTGCGCAAGGTCAATTCTTTGTCCGATACTACTTTAGGTAGACGAAGATTTAATTCAAGGAATTTTGAATTTAAGGACTTTATTTCGACACTATATTTGACTTTACCGTTCTCTTTGGAAGCCGTGCCATATCCTGTCATGGATTTTATCATATGCAAAGGTATGACTTTTCGAATAAAAGTTGAAGACGCAACATAGATTAATTGCTGATACTCCTCAAATTACCTCCAAATAGGACTGTTTATTTACCAATCATGCTTTGCAATAATAACAACAAGATAGCTTTCATAAGGACTAGCTCCCTTGCACTTCACATAACCAATCCCGATATCATATAATGATCCGTTCCATTGATCCATACCCAATAAATGTGTACGATGGTGGTAACCTGGCGCTTCTCTTCCGATAATCAATGCTTTAATAGCATCGGTTGCACTAGCACGATTAGCAGCAATGGATTCAAAGTTATTGGCGCTCCTTTTTTTTAGCCAAGACTGATTTAACTCGTATCCGGCTTCTTCTATAAAATAATTGGGTCCATAGCCCTCAGGAGAGACATGATCAAAATAAGACCGTTTGGCCATATCTTTAGCGCGATATTCTGCAACTTCGGCAAGTTGCTTGTTCCAATTAAGCTTTGTTCGGGTAATCTTTTGTAGATTGAAAAGTTTTAATTCCTTTTTATATTTCTCAGGATTTGTTCGAATTTTATTCAATAGATCGTAAGCCTCTTTTGCTTGACGCCGATCGACAGAGACACGCTGCCCCAAAGCAAGCTGTGTGACAAATAAGGTAAATGCTAAAATGAAATATTTCATATCAATCCTTTAACCTTAAAAGACTGACTTTAGTATTTAACGTTTAATCTTTTTTTGACCTTTTAACAGCTAAAAACTGTATCAACATGGGTATTAGGCTAATAAATATGACAGCTAATACAACTAGGGAAAAATTCTGCTTGAAAAAAGGAATCTGCCCAAAAAAGTAACCCGCTAGAATAAATAACGATACCCATAATATACCACCTACTATATTGTATTTACCGAAAATGTGGTATGGCATCCTGCCAATACCCGCTACAAAAGGGGCAAAGGTTCGGACAATAGGTACAAAACGAGCATAAACAATGGTTCTAGTACCATATTTAGCATAGAAATCTTGTGTTTTTTGAAGATAGGATGGTTTAAAAATTTTTGAGTCTGGTTTAAAAACGCGAATTCCAAAATATTTACCTATCTCATAATTCACAAAATCGCCAGAAATAGCAGCACATATTAGAATAAATAGGAAAAGTAACAGTGAAAGATTGCTTTCTGGTCTGGCAATAATGGCACCCAATGCAAATAATACTGAATCCCCCGGAAGGAATGGTGTAACTACAAATCCTGTTTCAGCAAAGATAATCAAGAATAGAAGGAAATAAGTCCATCCAGCATAGGTATTGACAATCTGCAGCAAGTGTTGATCAATATGTAAGATAAAATCGACCAGTTGAGAAACAAACTCCATATTCGATAAATAAAACCTTCATGCTCTTTATAAGCTCCAACAGCTATGAAAATTAACTGAAGGTTCTTTCTGACTAATAGAAAACACACACTTTCAGAAAAAAAAGGAGTCCTATTGAACTCCCTTTTTAGTTTTTATTTTTTCTTTTACCAATTCAAATATAATAGGCAGTACTGAAATAAAAATGATCAGTAGTACCACTTTCGAAAAATTATCTCGAATAATTGGAATATTACCCAAAAAATAGCCAGCTAATGTTATGCCACCCACCCACAACACAGCTCCTACTATATTGTAAGTAATGAAAGTACCATAATTCATCTTGCCAATACCTCCAACAAATGGTGCTAAAGTACGGACAATAGGTACGAAACGAGCTATGACAATCGTTTTACTACCATACTTTTCATAGAAAACATGTGTTTTGGCAATCTGTTCATCCTTGACAACCTGTTTCCCAAAAAGTTTGAATTTTGTCAATCGCATCCCAAAATGCTTTCCGATGGAGTAGTTAAGAGAGTCTCCTGATATTGCAGCAATCAGCAGGATCAATATCATCAACCAAACATTCAGTTCATTCGGTTGTGCAGCAAGCATTCCGCCAGCAAACAGCAAAGAGTCTCCAGGTAAAAAAGGCATTACGACCACACCTGTTTCCACAAAAATGATAAGAAACAAAATAAGGTATGTCCATAATTGATAATCATTGACAATTTCAACCAAATGTTTATCAATATGGAGAATAAAGTCAATAAGATGTGTAATTATTTCCAAAACCGATAAGAAGATTAAGCGTTATTTAACATCACAGGCATAACCAACATCAAAATGTCCTCATGATCTTCAGACGTCGCAGGAATCAATAAACCGGCACGATTTGGTGTACTCATTTCGATAACAACCTCTTCGCTTTCAAGGTTATTTAACATTTCAACCAAAAATTTAGCGTTAAATCCGATCTCCATATCATCCCCCTCAAATTGACAAGACAAGCGTTCGTGTGCTTCGTTGGAGAAATCCAGATCTTCAGCAGAGATATTCAATTCGCTACCAGATATCTTCAAACGTACTTGATGTGTTGTTTTATTTGCGAAAATAACAACTCTTCTCAAAGTGTTTAAGAAAAGTAACCGATCAACTGTCAGCTTATTTGGATTGACTTGAGGAATTACCGCAGCATAGTCAGGGTAACGCTCATCGATCAAACGACAGATAAGATTGATATTACCAAAACTAAAAAATGCGTTGGTCTGATTATATTCGATAGATACTTTTGTATCATCTGATGGTAAGGACGATTTTAATAAAGAAAGTGCCTTCTTAGGTAGGATAAGTGAAGCAGGTTTTTCAGCACTGATATCTGATCTGGTGTAACGTACCAATTTATGTGCGTCTGTAGAAACAAAAGTCACATTTTTCTCAGCCAATTGCACTAAAACCCCAGACATAGCTGGTCTCAATTCATCATTACTTACCGCAAAGATCGTCTTACTGATAGCTTCCGAAAGAACCGGAGCTGGCATTTCTATAATAGATCCGTTATCAATAGAAGGAATTTTAGGAAAATCATCTGCATTTTCTCCGCTCAATTTATATTTACCATCACCTGCACTGATTTCAATAGCCAATGTATTCATGTCTACTGAAAAAGCAACGGGCTGATCAGGGAGAGTTTTTAATGTTTCTATCAAAATCTTAGAAGGCATTGCTACTCTTCCTTCTTCTTTTGCTTCAATCTGCAAAGAAGTAACCATACTCGTCTGCAAATCCGTAGCAGAAATAGTCAAGTTATTGTCTTTTATTTCAAAAAGAAAGTTTTCCAATATTGGTAAAACAGTACTTGTACTAGATGCTCCATTGATAGCTTGTAACTGCTTTAATAAAATTGATGTTGATACAATGAATCTCATTTCCTAATTACTAATTATTATGTGCAATAATACACAAATTAATCAATATTTTTCAGATTTGTAAATGCCTTTCTTTCCACATACGAAGATTTATTGCACTTAAATAAGCGATTGTATTTCAATTAATAAGCACGCTTTCAAAAGTATAGAAAGCAAATTCACCCTGATAAATCACAATATTTATTACATTTGTATAATAGCAATAGTGTATGCAGTTTAAAGATATCATTGGGCATAAAGACATCAAAGAACATCTTGTTCGTACGGTTCATGAAAACCGTGTGAGCCATGCGCAATTATTTCTAGGCCCGGAGGGCTCCGGAAGTCTTGCGCTAGCCTATGCATATGCTCAGTTTTTAAACTGTGAAAATAAACAAACTACGGATAGTTGTGGCGAATGTGCTTCTTGCCGAAAATATGGCAAGCTGATTCATCCAGATTTGCACATGTCCTATCCTTTTATTGCCAAACACAAAGAAGATACAGCGACAGATTATGCTGAAAACTGGCGAAAGTCCTTTTTAACCAATCCCTATATGGGTCTGGAATACTGGCGAAATCAGTTGGATGCAGATAATAAACAGGTCAATATTAATATTGCTGAAGCACATGGTATCATCAAGAAATTGAGTCTTAAAGCTTTTGAGGCTGAATATAAAGTTTTGATCATGTGGTTGCCCGAATACTTGGATACCCAAGGCAATGCCTTATTAAAATTGATTGAAGAACCGCCCGAAAAAACGTTATTTATTTTGGTTGCAGAGAATCAAGATAAAATTTTAAATACCATTATTTCTCGGACGCAGTTGGTCAAAATTAAGAAACTAGATCATACCGAAGTCTCACAGTATTTGAAGACTGCGCAACATCTTTCTGATCAGGAAGCATCTGAAATAGCTTTTATAGCTGATGGAAACTTACAGGAAGCGCTTAATCAACTCAATACACAGAGCAATAATCATTTTGGCATTTTGGTAAACTGGCTGCGATTTATCGTATCGGACGCAGGAACAAACATGATCTCTTTAGTTGAAGAGGATTTGTCCAAAATGGGTCGCGAAAATCAAAAGAGCTTTCTTTTTTATGCGATCAACATGATGCGGCAGATTATTTTGATTAAGGAAGGACTCTCCAGTCTCGTATTTTTACCTGCCAAAGAATTGGATTTTGTCCAAAAATTTGCAGTACATTATAGCATAGAACAAATTGAAGAAACAATAAATCTATTTGAGGAAACGCATTATTTTGTAGAAAGAAATGCAAACCCTAAAATATTATTTTTAGATTTATCTTTGCAATTAACATTAATATACAAATACAAAACGTTTCCGAAAGGAACTCAATATATATAAATAGAAAACTATGGGATGTGGCAGTTGCTCATCCGGCGGAGGTTGCGGTACTACCACAGCAAATGGTATACCATCAGGATGTCAGAATAATGGATCCTGCATGACTAGCGGATGTAATAAATTAGATGTATATGACTGGCTTTCCGATATGGATATGCCATCAAACTATAAACCATTCAATATCGTAGAAGTACGATTCAAAGGATCTCGAAAAGATTTCTTTATTAATGTAGACAACCTATACCTTGAAATGGGAGAAATGGTCGTTGTAGAGCCCTCAACAGGGGGATATGACGTTGGCCACGTTTCTTTGACAGGTGAGTTAGTTCGATTACAATTAAAAAAGAACAATGTTACCCCTGAATTGGTAACAAAAAAGATCTATCGGAAGCCAAATGAAGTGGATGTAGAAAAGTATAATGCAGCGAAAGATCTTGAATGGGAAACCATGCATAAAGCACGTAAACTTGCTTTAGATCTAGGCTTGTCAATGAAAATTTCTGATGTCGACTATCAGGGGGATAAAACGAAAGCAACGTTCTATTATACAGCAGAAGGTCGTGTGGATTTTCGTGAATTGATCAAGAAAATGGCTGAAGCATTCCGTATACGGATTGAAATGCGCCAGATCGGTATGCGTCAGGAAGCAAGCCGCCTTGGCGGTATTGGATCATGTGGACGCGAACTATGTTGTTCTACTTGGTTAACGGATTTTAAAACCGTTTCCACCTCTGCTGCCCGCTATCAAAACTTATCATTGAATACCTTAAAGCTAGCTGGACAATGTGGTAAGTTAAAATGCTGTCTCAATTATGAATTGGATAGTTATATGGACGCATTGAAAGACATTCCTAACAATATTGACCGTATTGAAACACTAAAAGGTGTGGCTTATCTTCAGAAAACCGATATCTTCAAAAAAATGATGTGGTTTTCTTTCCCAGGAGCAGAAAACTGGATTGCAATGCCAGTTCAACAAGTCAAAGAACTTGTCGAAATGAATAAGCAGGGTATTAAACCAGAGGCCATATCAAGTGCAATAGAAACCGAAGATATCCGAGAGGAAAAAATTATCAACTACGATTACGAAAATGTAGTTGGTCAAGATAGTTTAACACGTTTGGATGACCGCAACAAAAGAAAGAAAAAACGGAAAACCAAAAGCAATAATGCTAAACCGGAAAATAAAAGCGGTCAGAAAAATGATAAGGCTGAACAAAATCCACCAAAACAGGTAGTGGCCAAACAGCAAAGCAATCCGGATAGTACAAATCCTGCAACGGCGAGCAAAGAAAATAAAGAGGGGCAAAATAATAAACCTAAAAAACGCTTTAATCGCCATAGAAATAAAAACAAAGGCAACAATAACAATCCTGCCTCAAAAACAGAATAAAACGAATATGCCTAATTTTAAAATGTTAGGCATATTCTATTTATATAGATTTAAAATGAAACTAAAGACTTTTCTTTTTGGAGTTTTATGTATTGGTTTATGGGCATCTTGTGACCAAACTGCTATTATCAATGAAAATAAACCTATCGAAAATAAGACGTGGTTATATACCTCACATCCTAGTTTTCAATTCCATATTAGCGACAAGACAAAAAAATACGATGTACTTATAGATGTACGCCATACACCTGAATATGCTTTTTCAAATCTCTTTGTTTTGATTTACCAGCAAGGTCCCGATAAAAAAACAAATACCTTCCGTAAAGAAATTAAATTGGCAAAATCAGATGGAAAGTGGATTGGAAAATCATCAGGTAGTCTTTACAATCAGCAATCTATCATTCATCAAGATTACATATTTCCAGACACAGGATTATATACGATATCCATTGAACAGAATATGCGAGATAATCCTTTGCAGGAAATTACAGATATTGGATTGACAGTAATACCAAAATAATGTGGACTTTCTTACGATATCTGCTTCTTCCCCTCTCCATTATTTTTGGATTAATCGTATGGTTAAGAAATCGCCTATATGATTTCCATGTGCTACCAGCTCGATCTTTCCAGATTCCTACTATCGTTATTGGTAATTTAGCAGTTGGTGGTACCGGTAAGAGTCCCATGACCGAATTTGTTGTCTCATACCTTAGTCGTTACTACAAGGTAGCTATTCTCAGCAGAGGTTATGGTCGAAAAACAAAAGGATTCCGGACTGTGCAAACAGATTCTCTAGCAATAGATGTAGGTGATGAGCCATTGCAATTCAAAAACAAGCTTCCAAATGTCACAGTAGCGGTATGTGAAGATCGTTGTACTGGAATAGAAAAACTTCAGACAGATCATCAGCTTATTATCTTGGATGATGCCTATCAACATCGAAAATTATCTCCTTTATTTAATATTCTTTTATTCGATTTCCGATCCTTTTCGCAACCTATGTTTGTATTTCCCACTGGAAATTTCAGAGACCTACTCACTGAATCTAAACGAGCACAAATCATAGTCATTACAAAATGTCCGCCTAATATTTCTAGTGAGGAAAAAATACGTATAGAAGAAAAGCTCCGTCGTTATAACAGAGAGGCCTTGATCGCGTTTAGCCATATAGACTATTTTGAACCTGTTAGTAGTGATGGGAAACCTATTGATATAGAAAATAAGGATATAATATTAGTGACAGGAATTGCCAGACCACAGCCATTACTAGATCATGTCAATAAAAAAGCAAACTCTGTCAATCATATCTCTTTTGGAGATCACCATACATTTAACGACTCCGATATTGACCAAATCATAAAAGCATTCCAAACTCTAAATAGTAGCAATAAAATAGTATTAACCACTGAAAAGGATTATCAACGGCTAAAACCATATAAAGATCGTTTCGATACTATAGAACTCGTCTATTTACCGATAGGACTTAAATTTAATGATCCAGAACAAAGAGATCAATTTTGTAATATTATAAGTGATACAGTCGCATTAAGTGTTAATCAACCTTAAATTTTGTTAAGGGCTAATATTTTAGTAAACTTTTTCGTCAAATTTATATTCAAAAGGAAAGCAAACTTAAAATATAAAGCGATGAAAAAGAAAACTTTAATGGTAATAAGTGGTCTGCTTTTGGCGACAACAGTAGCTTTTGCGCAACAGCGCCAACAACGTAGTCCCGAAGAACAGGCGAAGATGCGTGTGGAACATCTAGACAAACTACTTACACTTAATCAAGTGCAAAAAGATTCCATTTATAATCTTACATTAAGCCAAGCCCAACAGCGAGCGGCAATAAAAAGTGATGGTGGAGACCGCAAAGCCAATATGGAAAAGTTTAAACAGCTCCAAGAAGCTCAGGCAACTAAAATAAAATCTTGGCTCACTCCAGATCAAGTAAAACTATTCGATGAACAGCAAGAAAAAATGAAGGATAGAATGAAAAAACGTTCTGAAAACTAATTTTAATGAAAAAGGTCGATAAATAATCGACCTTTTTTATGAATTATTCTATGGTTAGCCAAAATAGTAGAGCGTATACTTCTCTATAGCATATTAGACCTATAAAGCCTTATAATAGCATTATTAGGCCTTTTAAGGCCATTTATCCTTCCAAGCAAGCATATTCTTTCTTCTATATCAAAAGCGATTCTCCGCCCTTTATTTAAAACAATCATTATCTATTATATATTGCACCTAAAACACATATACAACTGATAATAAACAAGATACGTAAACATGTAGCGTTAAAACTTTGTTAAAGTAACATACTTGATACAATATAAATCAGCTTTATTAGTTTTTATATCAAGACATCATAGTTGTAACTTTTTAAATACAATAGATATGAAAAAGCTAATTTTAACAGGTATAGGATTGTGTTTGGCACTTAGCCTAACATTCGCCCAACAGGCTACACCTGAGGAAACCGCTGCGAAAGCTACTACCGAACTGGTACAAAAGCTGAATCTGAATGATGAACAGAAAACTGCTGTATCCTCCATTCTATTGGATCAAGCAAAAGCAGAAGAAACAATTCTAAAAGACAGCACTTCCACTGCTGCTGCGAAAGGCGAAACCCTCAATAAACTTCAAACAGAAGTAGACAGCAAAGTGAGTCAATTACTTACAGAAGATCAAAAAACTATTTATCAGAAGGTAATTGCCGAACGGCCAGCAAAAGCTGTCCCTACGCGTACAGAACCTACTAAAACAGATTCCAGTGCTAATTAACAGCTTAATGGAATAATTAAAACAGACGTTAATAAATTTATTAAATAATTTAATTTAAAATTAAACATCATGAAAAAGTTATTTTTAACCGGTATAGGTTTTTTCCTAGCGATGAGCCTAATATTTGCACAGCAAACCACCCCAGAAGAAAATGCAACTAAAGTTGTAACTGAATTGGTAACAAAGCTTACACTGAATGACGAACAAAAAACCGCGGTATCACCAATTGTATTGGATCAAGAAAAAGCGATAGCAGCTGTTATACAAGATACCACAACAACAGCAGATGTAAAAAAAGAGAGCATTACGAAGCTTCAAAGTGAATCAGATAGCAAGATCGCTCTACTATTGACAGACGAGCAGAAAGTGGCCTTTAAAAAATACATTGAGGAGCGACCTGCAGTAAGTATTCCTGCCACTCCTGCACCAACAGAACAAAAGGAAAATAACAACGAAAACAGCAATCAACAACAATAATCATTCTATTCAAATTAAGAGGAATGTATTAAACCTCTGGATATGCTTAGGCATATTCAGAGGTTTTTTTTATTCCACTACCATATAGAGTACAAAAAAAGGGTTGTCTAGATAGACAACCCTTTTTTTACTTTAACTCGATACCAATCGACATTAAGATTTCAATTTCTTCATAATGTCGCTGACATAAGTTTTAAATTTCTTGTCAGTTTCAATTAAATCCTCAACGGTTTGACATGCATAGATGACGGTTGAATGATCTCTTCCTCCGAAGAATGCGCCAATCGATTTGAGCGAAGATTTTGTGTGGCTTTTTGCTAAATACATCGAAATTTGCCTGGCCTGCACGATTTCACGTTTTCTGACCTTTGACTTTACCATATCCACAGGAACCTCAAAGTATTCGCAAACTAATTTTTGAATAAAATCCATTGAAATTTCCTTATGTGTATTCTTCACAAAATTCTTCAACATCGATTTCGCCAGCCCCAAATCAATTTCTTTTTTGTTCAATGTAGATTGAGCCAATAAAGAAACCATTGCTCCTTCTAATTCACGAACACTGTTATCGATTTGTGTTGCTACATATTCCACGACATTTTCAGGTAATTCAATGCCGTCAGAATACATCTTCTTCTTCAAAATCGCCATTCTTGTTTCAAGATCCGGAATTTGAATATCTGCAGATAATCCCCACTTGAAACGACTAAGCAAACGTTCTTCTAAACCAGCTAGATCTTTAGGTGCTTTGTCAGAAGTCAGAATGATTTGTTTTCCAGATTGGTGCAAATGATTGAATATATGGAAGAAAATATCCTGTGTTTTCTCTTTACCAGCAAAATTGTGTACATCATCCATGATGATCACGTCCATTGCCTGATAGAAATTAACAAAGTCATTGATTGTGTTATTTTTCAATGAATCCACAAACTGCTGACAGAATTTTTCACAGGACACATAAATGACCAACTTATCGGGAAGATTTCTTTTGATTTCATTACCGATAGCTTGGGCAAGGTGTGTCTTTCCCAAACCTACATCACCATAAATCATTAAAGGGTTGAATGAAGTACCTCCCGGTTTGTTTGCTACAGCATAGCCCGCAGAACGAGCAAGACGATTACATTCACCTTCAATAAAATTCTCAAATGTGTAGTTTTGATTCAATTGCGGGTCAACCTGCAATTTCTTTAATCCAGGAATAACAAATGGATTTTTGATATCTCTATTCAAAGATACCGGCACAGGAATAGATTGTCTCTTACCCTCTGCCCCATTGCCATTCGATGGAAGATTAGTCGTATAGGGATGAGAAGCTGATGACTTCTCAACTACAATATTGTATTCCAATCTACCTTGTTCTCCTAGAAATTTCTTTACGGTCTTTCGAAGAATACCCACATAGTGTTCTTCCAACCACTCGTAAAAAAATAAACTAGGTACTTGAATAGTCAAAACGTCACCCTCCAAACGGACTGCTTTCACAGGTTCAAACCAGGTCTTGAAACTTTGTGCTGGGATATTATCTTTGATAATCGAAAGACAATTATTCCAGACACTTGAATACGTTTTTTCCATTCTAAAATTGTTAATAAGTTGATTTACAATACGCGACAAAAAATATGTTGATAACTTTCTCTGAGAACGAAGATGACAAAAAAAAATCAGCTAAAAAACTAAAATATAAAATAATTAATAAAAATCTATATATCAGCTGTTTACCTTGTAAAATTGTGGAAAACTCGCGCTAAAATTGATCTCTAAAAATAATTATTAACATTCCAAATTTATTTCAAAAAAAAGAACAAAAAAAGTAGTAAACATACTACAGCTCAGTCTTAAAGGTATAGAACTAAATTAACCAAAATAAAAGCGAAATACAACCTTTAGTTCATATATTTTTAATATTAAATTTATAAGAATTTAAACTCTACTTAACAACATTACTCAACATCTTTCTACTCTATTCTGAAGCCCTTGTGAAATAAAAAAGTATAATAATTATAGGTTATTGAACAATCGTTTTTGTAACATGACAGGAAGGAAGATTCCAAAAAAACTTTTTTCAGCAAAAAAAAGGAAATCCCTTTAGAGGATTTCCTTTTTATGGTAAATTATAAGTGGCTGGATCTATCCAACCATTGTATGGGTAAATTTTCCATCACACATCTTTTTTCCCTCTTCCACAATTGCAGCAGCATCGTAATGAGAATTTCGCCATTGTGCATTCTGTTCAGCATGTTCTACAATTCGGTCAGGAATACCTAATCGTATAATCTGACTATTGTAACCATGGTCGGCCATAAATTCCAATACAGCGGAGCCTATGCCTCCCTGCAGACAGCCATCTTCAACTGTTATTATCTTCTTGAATTTTTTAAAGACTTGATGCAATAAGGCTTCATCCAAAGGCTTAGCAAATCGCAGATCATAATGCGCAGGATGTATTCCCAATTCATTCAATTGCTGTACCGCCTTGACGGCTTCATTTCCAATAGCGCCGAAGCTTAAAATAGCGAGTTCCTCGCCTTCAGTAATCACCCGTCCTTTCCCTATTTCTATTTCCGTAAATGGACGGCGCCAATCTGGCATCACCCCATTTCCTCTCGGATACCGAATGACAAAAGGTCCTTTATTAGGTAACTGTGCCGTATACATCAAGTTTCTAAGCTCTTCTTCATTCATCGGAGCAGAAACAGTCATATTCGGGACACAACGCATAAATGCAATATCATAAGCTCCATGATGTGTTGCACCATCCGCTCCCACTACCCCAGCACGATCTAAACAAAACACAACATTCAAATTTTGTAGGGCGACGTCATGGACAACCTGATCATAGGCACGTTGCATAAAGGATGAATAAATATTACAAAAGGGTAATAAACCCTGAGTCGCTAAGCCAGCACTAAATGTAACAGCATGTTGTTCGGCAATGCCAACATCAAATGCTCGGTCAGGCATTGCTTTCATCATGATATTCATCGAGGAGCCAGAAGGCATTGCAGGCGTGATACCAACAATTTTTTCATTTGCTTCAGCGAGTTCCACCATAGTATGTCCAAAAACATCCTGGTATTTTGGTGCTACAGGTTTTTCACTTGAAGATTTCTTTATCTCGCCAGTAATTTTATCAAATAAGCCTGGCGCATGCCACTTCGTCTGATCTTTTTCAGCAAGCGCAAATCCCTTTCCTTTCATTGTTACAACATGTAGCAACTTAGGACCAGGTATATGTTTAAGATCTTCAAGCGTCTTGGCCAACTTCTTTACATCATGTCCATCAACTGGACCAAAATATCTAAAGTTCAATGACTCAAAAAGATTAGCATTCTTCAATAAAGTACCTTTGATGCTTTTCTCCAGTTTTTTTACTATGCCGAGAGCATTTGGTCCCACTTCAGAGATTTTGGTCAACACAGCAGCTATATCATCCCGAAATCTATTATATCGTTTTGATGTAGTAATACTTGTTAAATATTCTTTCAGCGCTCCAACATTTGGATCTATGGACATACAATTGTCATTCAAAATCACCAATAGGTTAGATTTAGAAATACCGGCATGGTTCAAGGCTTCAAATGACATACCGCCAGTTAAAGCTCCGTCTCCAATAACCGCAATATGTTGACGATCTTTTTCTCCTTTTATTTGGGAAGCTACAGCCATGCCTAAAGCCGCTGAAATTGATGTAGAAGAATGCCCGACGCCAAAAGCGTCGTATTCGGACTCAAAACGATTGGGAAAACCCGAAATTCCGTTTTCTATGCGATTCGTATGAAATATCTCACGACGTCCGGTCAGAATTTTATGACCATAAGCCTGATGACCTACATCCCAGATCAATTGATCATAAGGTGTATTCATTACATAGTGTAACGCCACGGTTAACTCAACGACTCCCAAACTTGCTGCAAAGTGACCACCATTCACCGAAACTTGATCAATAATAAATTGACGTAATTCCTGGCTTAGTTGTTCTAATTGGTCTTCCTTTAGCTTTTTAAGATCAGAGGGATCGTTTATTTTACTTAATAGTTCTCCAGCCTCAAATTGCATAGTACTGCTATTTTACATTAAATGTTTACACAAAGTAACGACAATTTTATTTAATCTTTAAAATAAATCGCATTTCCATATTGAGCTACAACAAATAAAAGCACCAATAGTTTCTATATGAACAATTCCAAAAGATTTTATTATGTAAATTTGTATTAGATATGCAAGTAGAAGAAGGTTACGAAATCAAGCTTCCCCAATTTGAGGGACCTTTTGATTTATTACTATTTTTTATCGAGCGGGATGAATTGAACATTCATGATATCCCTATTTCGAAAATTACTGATGATTTTTTGTCTTACGTGAGTCAAATGCAGGCACTCAATATGGAGATGGCCAGCGAATTTATTTTTGTAGCCTCTACATTGATGCGTATTAAGGCGAAGATGCTACTACCTAGACCAGATCTGGATGAAAATGAAAACGAAATAGATCTTAGAGAAGACCTCGTTCAGAAACTTATCCTCTATAAGCAATTTAAAGAGGTCTGTGAAGGCTTAAAGGTAATGGAAGAAAATCGTCTCCAGTTATTTAGTAGAGGCAACATCCAATATGATATACGACAACGACTACAATTGGATGCAACAGGTGAAAACCTAGACAGCTTTGACCTCTATGGACTAATGATGATCTATGAACAAATAATGTATCAATTTCGCAATAGACCACCCGAGGTAACACATACTGTTGTGAAGTATCCCTATACGATTGAACAACAGAAAAAGGCGATAGCTGAACTTATTGAAATCAATAAGAAATTGGATTTTCAGGAGATATTGAAAAACTCAGAAAACAAGATTCAGTTTGTATATAATTTCTTGGCCATTCTAGAGATGCTCCAACAGCGTTTATTGCAGATAGAAGTAGGTCTTGGATACAATAATTTCAATGTCGAAGAGCGAGATCCGCAACAAGAAGATCTGATACTCGAAGAGGAACTAGAGCAATAAAAAATGGCTGTCAAATTAGTTTGGCAGCCATTTTTTATTGTTTCAACTAAACATTCCACTTATAACTTTTTCAAGATCTATTCGCGGAAAACTCGTTTTTTACTTTTTGGATATCTTCTTTTTAATCCTTTTTTTTGAAAGCATTCCAGCCCTGCGCTGTAATTGGATATAGATTTCCAGATTTCGAAATCATTTCACAGCCTTCTGAAGCAGCTGTCATATAGCCTATGATACTGATATCAGGCAAATTCTTAATCTTATCGTGATCTGACTGTGCTATTGTAAACAGCAGTTCATAATCCTCTCCACCATTAAGTGCTGCAACGGTTGGATCAATACCAAATTCACGTCCAGTATCATAAGTCATCTGATCCAATGGAATTTTTTCCTCATACAATCTACAACCTTTGTCAGATTGGCGACAGATATGTAGTATTTCCGAAGCCAAACCGTCCGAAATATCCATCATCGACGTAGGTATAATGCCCAATTCTGCAAATAATTCAACAATATCTTTCCGCGCTTCTGGTTTTAACTGACGTTCAACAATATAGTCTTTACCCTCCAGATCCGGCTGCACGTTAGGATTTTCTAAGTAAATATCTTTTTCTCTCTCCAGTAGCTGTAATCCCATGTATGCTGCTCCTAAATCTCCGGATACACACAATAGATCACCTTCTTTTGCTCCGCTACGATAGACGATCTTTTCTGCATCGGCATAGCCTATACTTGTTACTGATATAACGAGACCTTGTGCTGAAGCCGAGGTGTCCCCACCCACCAAATCAACATTATACTTTTTACAGGCAATCAAAGCCCCCCGATAGATCTCCTCCACCGCCTCCAATGGAAATTTGGAAGATAGACCAATAGAAAATGTAATTTGGGAGGCAATACCATTCATAGCATAAATATCACTCAAATTTACCTGTACAGCCTTATAACCTAAATGTTTTAATGGAACATATCTCAGATCAAAATGGATTCCTTCTAGGAGCAAATCAGTAGAAATTAAAGTCTTCTTTCCTTCAAAATCCAATACCGCTGCATCATCACCAATTCCTTTAATAGTAGATTTCTCGGTCAGCTCTACTGCTTTACTTATATAGTCAATTAGACCAAACTCTCCCATTTCTTCCAAATTGGTACGTTCAGTATTATCAAAATCAAACATGTTTAAAAATTTAAAAATTCAAAATATTATATTATGCATAATCAGGGCATTTCTCTCGATCCTTATCAAGATAGCTTGATTAATAGCATTATAAAATAATAATCGATATGAAAACCAATTTGTTATCATATCGATTATCATCAAAAATTATGCAAATTACTACAGTCCCAAACTTGCCGATATCTCTAACATCCGTTCAATAGGCTTTTGTGCGCGAAGTATGACATCTTCAGGAAGTAAAATTTCAGGCGATTCATATTTCAAACAATTATAAAGCTTCTCAAGCGTATTAAGCTTCATGTGAGGACAATCATTACATGCACAGGCGTTGTTCGGTGGAGCAGGAATAAAAGTCTTCTCAGGGCTTGCTTTCTGCATCTGATAAAGAATTCCAGATTCCGTGGCAACAATATAAGACTGGGCACTATCTGTCTGTGTAAACTTAAGCATTCCGGCGGTGGAACCAACATAATCTGCTTTAGCTAAAATATGGTCTTCACATTCAGGATGGGCAATAAACTTAGCTTCAGGATATTCGCTCTTGAGACGATCTATTTTATCCTGAGAAAAAATTTCATGTACCATACACGCTCCATTCCACAACACTAGATCACGTCCAGTTTTTTTCTTCACATATGCCCCAAGGTTACGATCTGGCCCAAATATGATCTTTTGGTCTATCGGAAGACTCTCGACAATTTGAACCGCATTGCTTGAGGTACATACGATATCTGAAAGCGCTTTTAATTCAGCTGTACAATTTACATAAGTAATCACCAAATGATCAGGGTATTGCTCTTTAAATTTAGCAAACAAATATGGTGGACATGAATCCGACAACGAACAACCAGCTTTAGCGTCTGGCAAAATAACTTTTTTTGTTGGTGAAAGTATCTTAGCTGTCTCAGCCATAAAATGTACTCCAGCAAACACGATCAAGTCTGCATCCGTTTTTGCTGCTTCTTGCGACAAGCCCAAACTATCCCCAATATAATCTGCAATATCTTGAATTTCAGACTCTTGATAATAGTGTGCTAAAATTACAGCATTCTTTTCTTTCTTTAATCGTTGGATTTCGGCTACCAAATCCAATGAGGGGTCAATCGGAGCATCATTATATCCTTTTGCCTGAAGCTCATAATTTACAATTTCCATGCGAGTACTTTCAACAGTTTATGAACAACAAAAATAAGCATTGTTACATATATAAAAGTCAGCAAAAAGCAAATTAATCAAATATGTAGATAGAGGAAATTAAAAATAATATAAAAATTAAAGTTAAATAATTATCGTAAAAAAACATACACCAAGAAATAACTAATTTTAAACCCTCTTAGAGTTGTATATCTAATAAATAACCAACCTATATATCCGATATCAAAAGCTCAGGGGGTTTGTTTCAGAATCTTTCCAATACAGAAAACGAATTTCTATGAATTTCTAGCCTTTTGAACGTTCTTCGGCATGTTACAAAACAAGGAAAAATATAGCAAAAACGGAAGCTTTATTTATTAACATTTTCTATTTGATCGAAATTTGCAGCCATTAGAACCCGCTATTCAAAAACGAATTTATGAAGGAAAAAAATATTGATGTCTAGGGAAATTTTGGAAGAAACTTCAAGAACCATCCCCCCTTCTAATAACTACCATATCGAGCCGCTATAGACGGTAAAAATATGTCGATTTCAAAGAGAATAGCATCCGCAAATATAAAGTCGTTTAGAATTGATTATTCCCGTGTAGGAAGTCAGCCGCGATTTTTAAAAAAATCTAAAAGACTATATTTTTAAATCAACCAGTTTTTGAGAAAATAAAAATCTAAAAAAATAGGGAAAGGATTTTCTATACACAATCCATTGTCAAATAAGGCCGCTGAGAATTGGATATTCACATACTAGCAGCTAGCGGTGAAGTTTTAAGAATACCTGAAAGACTTTATTTTAAATCAATCAGTTTTTGAAAAAATAAAAATCTAAAAAATAGGGAAAGGATTGTCTATACACAATCCATTGTCAAATAAAGCCACTGAGAATCGAATATTCACATACTAACAGCTAACGATGAAGTTTTAAGAAAACCTGAAAGACTTTATTTTTAAAAAGAGCATTTTTTAAATGCACGAATCCAAAGGGTAAAACAAGCGTAATCTAAACGCTATCCATTCTCAAATAAAGTCGCTGAGAATTGAATATCTGTCTCTATTATCAACATAATGTGCTGCAGCAAAATCTCAAAGACTTTAAATTCTCGGATAAAGTGTTTTATACCGCAGATTTCGAAAATAAAAACTTGTATTATGAATAGATCAAGACAGTCAAAAGTAGTTAATTAAATAATCCAGATCGATTTTAAAAGTTAATCGATTCCGAAAGACAAATATTGGCTATTTAGATAAAAAGTCTTTTATAATCCCGTTTTCTAATAAAATAAGAAAGTAAAAATTATATATAGAAAGCTAGGAGGTTTGTTCTATTTATAAGGTAAAAATTCAACTAAATAAAGGCCGTAGGAATAGAATATTCATAGGAAAAATCAATAAATTGGATTTTATTCAAGCCTAGCAGGCTTTGCCTATTAAACAAACCCCTTATGGATAAACTATTCGATATAATAAATAGAAAATAGGCTTATACCGGAATCTAGAACGCTCAAAAAAACTATTCCTCACATAGAAATGAATTAAGAGTTTAGAATAATGTATTCCTACTAAAGCGTCTACTAATACATTCCAATTAACTCAGAAATATATAGAAAAGATAGCCATTTCTATGCTTTCTATCAATGTAAAGGAATATCATTTAAAAAATTTCTATATAATTAAATATAAATAATATATAAAATTATATTACAATAACAATACCAATATAATTTAAAATAGTATAAAATATCATTATAATTAACTATTGTAACTTCTAAAGTCTCTTATAGGTTCTAAGAATTTAATAATCTATAGCCATCAATCCTACAATAAAAATAATCCAATCATAAAGCCTTTAGAACCCATTTTTTGGCACAAATAAACTCTTTTAGAATTGACCAAATTTAATACTTTAGAAAGTATATAACTCTATTGCATTCATAGAGACTTTATTTTAAAAATAAACTCCTTGAGATTGCCATAAAAAATATACAATATTTAATAGTGGCATTCATTAAAAGCTAAAGCACTTAAATTTTCCATTTCCAAAAATGCCCAATCGATACTGGGTCGCAAATATAGTAAGAATGTTCATTTCTCAATAAATTTTTTTAAAATAACACAATCGCACTCAATTTCATTCTTCTACTATGAAATTATGCTCGGATCATCAAATACGCGGGGTTATACAATTCGATTAGCATATTTCAAATACCATTTAGAATCTATTAGCAATTTTTAAAAAAAATCCAATGGAAAATATTCAATTCTAATCGCTTCTATTTTACAAAAATTTATAATAAAGCCGCTGAGAATAGCATAAATACCAATAAATACTCCAAAAATTTGAATATCTCAAAGAAATCGCTAGTAGATCGCCATTAAATAGGTTTTTTCAAAATTTTCAATCCTATAAAACTACTTTTTTGAAAATAGTCGATCTCAAAATAAATTCTGCTTGTCTTAAAGCCAGTAGGAATCCAATAAAACGTCAAAAGTATACTAACGAATCCTTTATTTGATTCTGAGACTGTGCAAAATTTCAAATTTCAAAATATAGAAATCTCCCAAAATTACGTTCGAAAATTCGATAAAAAGTCCTAGCCTAAACTATTTTAAACTTAGTAAACCAAGAATATTCCAGAAAAAAATAAAATATTAAAGCGAAAACGACCTAAATAAACAAATTTTTCCATTTAAAATGAATTTAAACGCATTAAGGCTCAGATGGAATACGAATAAAGTTATCGGAAGTGAAATATACAAGTCTAATAGGCTCAAAAACGAAATTCCAAAATAAAAAGCATAAAAATGCCAACACAAACTCTTTTATAATCTCATAAAATCTTGTTTTTAAAATTTTTAAAAAAATATTCAATTCTAAAGAGCTCAAAAATCCCTCAAGAATTTAATTTCCGAAAATAAAGCCGTTTAGAATTCGATATTTCAATAGGGGAGTTAATCACTTCCAAATATCGTAACCTAAAAAGGTTTGATTCGATATTGACAAAACTAAACAAAGATTTTCGAACGTATTCCACAATCTTCTTTTTCAATAAATACTAATATTTTAAATTAAAGAATCTCTTATTGTTTATTAGGGTGTGGAAAAGTGGTATAAATTGATTTGAATCTATTTTGAATTTAGGTTTTTATAGAGTTTTCAACAATTTTTCAACAGAAATTTGCTATTAAAGAGCTGATTTTTAAAATTCTAATTTTTCTTGTTTTTTATTTTCCATACTTTTTTGTTGAATAGTTAGTGTTCGTAAAATGTGGAAATCTATCAATTTTTGTGCGGAAAAATAATTGGAATTCGTAGTGAAAGTAGGGGATTTGTGGAATGTTAAATACTTTTCATTTTTATTTAACCTTTTATTTACACGTTTTCCACATTTTTCGTTAATTTGAACCATCACTTTTGGGGATAGTTTGTGAATTTTAAAATATATGGCAGATAGAAAGGTAGATTTTTTGGTCATTGGATCAGGTATTGCCGGATTGAGCTTTGCATTAAAAGCTTCTAAATTTGGTAAAGTGTTGATAGTCACTAAGTCCAATGAGGATGAGTCTAATACAAAATATGCGCAGGGGGGAGTGGCTGCCGTTGTGGATAAGTCAGACAGCTTCGAGAAGCATATCATTGATACTCAGATAGCTGGTGATGGTTTATGTGATGTGGAAATTGTGGAAAACGTAGTTAGAGAGGCGCCGGATCGGATTGCCGAACTTATTTCGTATGGCACCTCATTTGACAAGGAGGAATCTGGGGTATATGACCTAGCTAAAGAAGGGGGGCACTCAGCTCATCGTATTCTCCATTATAAAGATATAACAGGTTACGAAATAGAAAGAGCGTTGTTGGTACAAGCACACAACGATCCTAATATTGAAATGGTTACTCATTATTTTGCTATCGATTTGATTACCCAGCATCATATGGGGGAGTATGTTGATAAGAATAGGGAAGATATTACCTGTTATGGTATCTATGCATTTGATACCTCATCGCATCTTGTAGACAAGATTTTGAGTAAGGTGACTGTCATGGCATCTGGTGGTGCGGGGCACGTGTACTCAAGTACAACTAATCCGACTATCGCTACTGGGGATGGAATAGCAATGGTTTACCGAGCGAAGGGAAAGGTGCGTAACATGGAATTTTTGCAATTTCATCCTACCTCATTATATAATCCGAAAGATTCACCTGCTTTTTTGGTTTCGGAAGCCGTTCGTGGTTTCGGAGGGATCCTTAGAAGGATAAATGGTGAGTCTTTTATGGAGGAATATGACGAAAGGGCATCTTTGGCTCCAAGGGATATTGTTGCGCGTGCTATAGATGCTGAAATGAAGAGGTCAGGTATAGATTATGTGTATTTGGATATTACACATAGAGATAAGAAGGATATTATTAAACACTTTCCAAATATTTATGAGAAATGTCTTTCTATAGGATTGGACATGGCTACAGACTTTATACCGGTCACTCCGGCTGCCCATTATTTATGTGGTGGAATTTATGTGGATGATTTTGGACGAAGTAGCATACGTAATCTGTATGCCTGTGGAGAGTGTTCATCGACTGGATTGCATGGGGCAAATCGATTGGCTTCTAATTCTTTGCTTGAAGCGCTTGTATATGCTCATCGGATCTTTTTGGATGCTACAAAATCCATTGGAGCTATAAGCCATGTTTCCGATGTCCCCGAGTGGGATGACTCTAAGACCTCCCTTTCTAATGAGGATATTTTAGTTAGTCATAATCTGCGTGAATGCCAAAAAATCATGAGTGATTATGTTGGTATTGTTCGGTCAGACTTTAGATTAGAAAGGGCACTCAAACGCCTACATTTGTTATATGAGGAAACAGAGGAATTTTATCGCAATACTCGGCTTTCTGTGAAGCTTTGTGAACTACGGAATGTGATCCAGGTCGCTTATATCCTAACCAAGTCGGCTATGCTTAGAAAAGAAAGCAGGGGCTTGCATTATACAACAGATTATCCACAGCATTCAGATATATTACAGGACACGATATTTTAGTAGATATGGCTCTTATTTTACCTGTTTTAGATAAGTCTCCAATGATAGCAGAGGAGTGCTTTTTGGCCCCCAATTCGACCATTGTTGGTGATGTAGAGATTGGACACCATTGTTCGGTTTGGTTCAATGCGGTAATTCGCGGGGATGTTAATTATATTCGTATAGGTCATTATACCAATATCCAAGACGGCGCTATTATCCACTGTACTTATAAAAAATGCGGAACTACCATTGGTAATTATGTTAATATTGGCCACCAGGCTATGGTGCACGGATGTGTCGTAGAAGATCATGTTCTGATCGGGATGGGCGCTATAGTAATGGATAATGCGGTGGTAGAGTCCAATGTAATTATTGCTGCTGGCGCTGTTGTTTTAGAAAATGCCCGTTGTGAATCGGGGTATTTATATGCTGGAGTTCCTGCAAAAAAAATAAAAGCGCTGACTGATGAACAGAAAGCGCTTTTACAGCAGCTACCACATAACTATGTATTATATAGTTCTTGGTTTTAGCTTAAATGTATTAGCAATAGTTTTTTTTCTTGTTTTTTTACAATTAGTCTCAATTTTATTCCTTTTTGAGTCCAGTTAATGAAAAGCTATCTTTTTGTTCCCAGTTTGCACGTATCGTGAAAACCTTATTTAGGTAGACAACAGGCTCTGGGAAAGTCTTCTTCTCAACATCTCCGGTATCCCATATTCCATTATTATTGTCATCGCGAATGACACGTATTGTATATTTTCCTCCCGGAAACTGTTTGTAAGCTACTGATGGATTAAAACTATTGATCTTATCTATTCTATATATCTTATCTTTTTTCTCATTGATCAGTTCGACCAAGTAGGTTGTATTGCTATCCAGATCCGTAAAATCAAATATTAGATCCCCATAGTTTTCACTATCATCGTAAGTCAGATCGAATTTCTTCTCTTTATTTTGTTCCCCAAAATATCCTGTTATGGCACCTTCTGTAAATTCTATCTGATATTTTTTCTCTTTTCTCCAATTATAACGGATATGGTAAATATTGGAGTCATTTGTATCCACTGCCAATTGATAGTTTGTTCTTATAAGAGAATCTTCTTTGAACTTCAACTTCGCTTTATCTATATTTTTTATCGGGGTAAAAGCTGATACCTGAAGGTGATTGATCCTATCCACTTTACCATTATTTGGTGTAAATTGTGGGTCTATAACTTGTTCTATTTTCACATTTCCTCTTCTGACAAGAATAGTATCCAAAGGTTTCTCATCTTCTGTTAGAACGAGTTTGAGTGAGTCTATTTTTAAGTTGGGAAGAAACAACGTCGCAGAATCGGAACTCTTCGAGAATCGTACTATTTTATCCTTGTTATTGACTTCATCGTTCAGAATCTTAAGCTTTGGTTTATCCACTCTTCTATTGAAAATGAGGAGCACACTTCCATTTTTCTCAAATTTCTTTTCTTGCGTGCGGAATTTTTTTGGAACAGCTTTGAATACTTCTAGATTGACATTGGTAAGGTCCCGTTCTAATACGATGGAATCTTTTAGAAAGCCTATTTCTTCATCGGGTGCATTATAGATCCGATCATTGTTTTTTTCCTGGAGAGCATATATACGATATGTTCCCTCACGAAGGTTATTTAGTTTGTAGTTTCCAGCAGTATCTGTTATTGTGAAGATATTGGCTTTCTTTTTTCCAAAAATAGAATCCTGGCTTGTAGGTATTAGAAGAACTTTAACTTCTTTTAATACTTCTTTTGTCGTTGCACTTTTTACATTGCCCGATATACTGAGCGAGTCAATTTTGTCACCAGTTGCAAATACATAAGCATAATTTACTAAGGCATTCCCTGCATTATAATCTACAAGGCCCTTACCGAAATATATGCTATAGGTTGTATTTTTTTCCAGTGAATCTGGTAAGGTGATTTCCAGATTTTTTTTCTTGACTTTGAATTGGGGATTACTTCCCATATCCGGTGTGATACTAAATTCCTTTTGCTGATTGGCCAACTTGACATATTCATCAAAGGTTATAACGATTTTTTTTTCGGTAAAATTCTTCGAAAAGTTCGTAGGACTTTCCTGCAGAATTTTTGGAGGAATAGAGTCTTTTGGTCCTCCTGTTGGCTGCTGTATACTTGCACATTGTATTGATAAGCCAATGAGCATTATAAACATGCTTAAAATAAGTAATCTCGTTTTTAAGCTACTTTTTAGCCTTTCTGAACTACTTTTATTACTTTTTAAAGAAGTTGTCATAAAAAATAGAATATTGTCTTAAATCGCTTATTTTAAGCTTGTTTATTTTTATTTATAATCACCTGTAAATCAATTAATTAACTCATATGTACCATCAAAACGCTGATATCTGATGGTGATACACCCGAAATTCGGGAAGCTTGGCCTAATGTTCTAGGTTTTACCTTCGCCAATTTTTGTCTTGCTTCAATTGACAGTGAAGTTAGTAAACTATAATCGAAATCAGGATTAATTTCTCTATCTTCCATCTTCTTCATGCGATTTACTATTTCTATTTCTTTTTCAAAATAGCTCTCGTATTTCATGTTAATTTCCGCCTGTTCTATTGTTTCATTATCAAATTGAGAAACATATTGAGCAAAGGCTTCATCGCCTCTGACGATATCTTGTATGCTAACCTGTGGTCGGGCCAGTACATTACTTAAACGTGTTTTTTGAGCAAGTGCACTGGATCCAACTTCTGCCAATACCGTATTCATCTTTTCAAGATTCGTTGAGTTCTGTTTTAGGTATTCAATGATGTTATTGGAGTTATCTATTTTATCTTGCACTTTCTTTAGCCTCTCCTCTCCCACTAATCCTAGTTTGTAGGCTAATGGTGTAAGACGAATATCGGCGTTATCCTGACGCAGCAGTAAACGGTGCTCTGCTCTAGAGGTAAACATGCGGTACGGTTCCTCGGTTCCTTTTGTGACAAGGTCATCTACTAATACACCAATATAAGATTCGGATCTTTTTAGAATAAGTTCTTTGTCATCATTGATACGTTGATGAGCGTTTATACCAGCAAGGAATCCTTGTGCTGCAGCTTCTTCATAACCCGTGGTACCATTGATCTGCCCAGCAAAAAATAGATGTTTTACCAATTGGGTTTCTAATGTCAGATCGAGCTGCATTGGTGGAAAATAGTCATATTCTATTGCATATCCCGGACGATACATCTTTGCATTTTCAAATCCAGGTATAAGTTGTAGCGCTTTTAGCTGTACATCCTCTGGAAGTGATGTGGAAAATCCGTTTACATAAATTTCCACTGTTTTGAATCCCTCTGGTTCCACAAAAATTTGGTGTCGCTCACGCTCCGCAAAACGGTTGATCTTGTCCTCTATTGAGGGACAATAGCGGGGACCTAAACCTTTAATTCGCCCAGTAAACATTGGCGATTTTTCGAACCCCGTACGAAGCATTTCATGTACCTTATCGTTGGTATATGTAATCCAGCAACAGCGTTGTTCTGTCGGCATCTCTACATCTGTATAGGAGAATCTTCCTTTCTTTTCATCACCCCATTGTTCTTCCATGAGACCATAGTTAAGACTACGGCCATCAATTCTTGGTGGAGTGCCGGTTTTCATTCTACCTGATTCGAAGCCCAGTGAAACGAGCTGTTCGGTTAATCCTGTAGCAGCCTTCTCTCCTGTTCTACCGCCACCAAATTTTTTATCACCGATATGGATTACGCCATTTAAGAATGTCCCATTTGTTAGGACAACAGCATCCGATTCAATTTCTATTCCCATAGAAGTGATGACTCCACATGCCTTTCCGTTTTTAACAATTACCTCTTTGACTGTATCTTGCCACATATCTAGATTTGGCAGAGATTCTAATTGTAATCTCCACTCCTCTGCAAATCGCATCCGATCATTTTGTGTACGTGGACTCCACATCGCTGGACCTTTTGAAAGATTAAGCATGCGGAATTGAATCGTTGATTTATCTGCAATGATACCTGTGTATCCTCCCATTGCATCTATTTCTCTCACGATTTGTCCTTTTGCTACACCACCTATAGCGGGGTTGCAACTCATTTGAGCTATCACACCCATATTCATTGTAATAAGCAAAGTGGAAGAACCCAGATTGGCTGCTGCTGCTGCTGCTTCACATCCCGCATGTCCTGCACCTACTACAATTACATTGTATTTTTTAAACATCTCTATATACCTGTTCCACGTGAAACGTGGTTTTTTATTTGTTTACAAATTTACTCTTTTCTCTACGTTCCACGTGAAACCCGATTGAAAATTTTACATAAAATCTGCAAGATATAACCATCGTTCAGATTTTTGGTCTATGTGTTCTTGCATAGTTTTGATCTCCTCTACTAATGTTGAAAGCTTGACATGATCTGTTAATTGATTTAATTCTTCAGTCTTTGCCTTTACCTGTAGTTCGAGATTTTCTATTTCTGTTTCCAGTTTATTGTATTCAAGTTGATCTTTGTAAGAGAGCTTTTTCTTTTCCTCTTTTACCTCGGGTTTAGCTTTGTCTTGACTATTTTTCTTTTGTTTTTCCTTTTCTATTTTTTGGATTTCGTCTTGTTCTGATTTAAAGTCGGCATAGTTTCCATTATAGATACGGATCTTACCTGTTCCCTCAAATATGAAAAGTTGATCTGTCAACTTATCCAATAGATATCTATCATGGGATACCAATATAAGTACGCCTTTATAGTTGTCAAGAAAATCTTCAAGTACATTTAAAGTGTCAATATCTAGGTCATTGGAAGGCTCATCTAGTATAAGAAAATTAGGATTCTTCATTAATACCCGCATCAATTGAAGACGCTTTCTTTCCCCGCCACTAAGTTTGTTTACAAAACCAAATTGCTTCTCTGGAGGAAACAAAAAGTGTGTGAGTAATTGAGAAGCTGTAATCACTTCTCCATTTGCCATCTCAATATAATCAGCAACATTTTTTACAACATCAAGTACACGATCATTTTCATTTACTTCAAGTCCTCCTTGTTTATAGTATCCATATACAGTAGTCTCTCCTACTGCTATGATTCCGGCATCTGGAGTTTCTTCTTTTGTGATAAGATTTAAAAAGGTTGATTTACCAGTTCCGTTTTTTCCCGCTAGACCTATACGGTCACCTTTTTTGAATGTGTAAGAAAAATCTGTTATGATTTCTTTCGCTCCATAATGCTTGGATACATGTTCTAGTTCAAGAATTTTAGAGCCCTGTCTGCTTACTTTTACACTAAGCTGAACAGAATCATTTCCTTTTATTGATTTGGATTTTTCTTCTAGATCATAGAAAGCTTCGATGCGGGATTTTGATTTCGTACCTCGTGCCTGAGGTTGACGCCGCATCCATTCCAATTCTTTACGAAGTAGATTTCTGCTCTTCTCGACCATGACTGCATCGATAGTCTCTCTATCTGACTTCTTCTCCAGAAAATAGGAATAGTTCCCTTTATAAATGTAAAGATTACCCCTATCCAGTTCTCTGATTTCTGTACATATATTATCCAGAAAGTAGCGGTCGTGTGTGACTAAAAGGACTGTCTTGCTACCAGTGGTCAGCAACTTTTCTAACCATTCAATGGTTTCTATATCCAAGTGATTGGTTGGCTCGTCTAGGATATATACATCCGGCTCGTCTATCAAAAGTTTGGCCAGTGCGAGTCTTTTACGTTGTCCTCCGGAGAGACTTTTTATGTCCTGCTGAAAGTCCATAATATTTAAACGATTTAAAATCGTCTTTATATTATGCTCATATTCCCAAGCATTCAATGAACTTATTTTTTCAGTAAGATCTTCTAATTTTTTTTGATCAATATCAGTACTTTCAAGAAGTTCTTCATATTCCCTGATTAGACGTTGCTGATCGTTGTCTGCACTATATATAAAATCATTGATTGATTTTAATCCTGTGAAATCAGGATCTTGTTCGAGAAAGCCTATTTTTATACCCTTTTCTTTGACAACTTTTCCTGATGTTGGCAAGGTACGATCCGCTAAAATAGAAAGCAATGTTGATTTGCCTGTACCATTTATTCCGACCAAAGCCACCCGCTCTCCTTTTTGGAGTCCGAAGTGTAAATCTCTAAAAAGCCACCTATCATGGAAGGAATGGCTTACTTGTTCTGTAGCTAAAATACTCACGTTATATCACCCTAAAATTAATTTTAGTCATTTTAATACAATAAAATTCCATTCAAGAATTTATTACCCCTGATGGTTTTTTTAATGTGTTGAAAATCAATCAATTGTATTATTGTATTTGATTTTCAATTATTTATATATTGAATCAATAATCTTTTTTGATTGCTGACTAATTAAATCTATTGGATGGCTTTCTATGCTATGTTTAACTAGGGGCTGAGGAACAAAATTATCCTGTTCAGCATAATCTCAGTAACAAGTTGATTTAGAATGCATGCAAAAATAAAGAAATAGTTTCTTATTCGATGCGAAAAAAGCTTCGTTGTGTGATAAATCGGCAATAATGATATTACCTTGATAAACTTAATTCAATGCATAATCCGCAATCAGATTGAAACGTGGTATTTCAACCTGGAAACTGCTATTATCCAAAGAACGGATCATATTGTAATGACCTTCCATGAAACCAAATTCACTGTTGAGATTACATCCCGAAGTATATTGATGTACTTGGCCCGGTTCGATAACAGGCTGCTCGCCTACAACACCTTCTCCCGACACTTCCCTATAGTCGCCTTTTGCATCAAATATTTTCCAGTAACGACTGATCAATTGTACCGTGTAATCGCTCAAATTTTCTATGCTAATGTGATAAGCAAACATAAAATGTTCACGGTCGGGATTAGAATACTCCGATTGATAGATGGTTTCAACCGAGATTTTTACGCCTTCTGTAATTTGTGTGATCATTTGGATGATGTTTATTGTTGCAACAAATACTTATGCTAAAATACTAATAATGAGTTTAAAATTCGCAAACTTAATCAATTTTAACGGTTAAATTATGCTAAGTTTAAAATTACTATAGCCAAATGGTCGTTAATTAGTAGGTTTGTATATGGCAAAAGGTATATTATATTTAATTCCCGTTCCTTTGAGCGATGATGCTGCATTCCAATCTTTTACTCCTTATTTGGTTGAGACAATCAATACATTGGACGAATATATCGTGGAAAATGAAAAGACGGCGAGAAAGTTTCTCAAACTGGCCGGATTAAAAATTCCTCAAAGTGAATTGACGATACATGATTATGGTAAACATGCGCGGGACAAAGGAAATATCAATGATTTTTTCGAGGGATTGAAGCAAGGAAAAAATGTAGGATTGATGTCGGAGGCCGGCTGTCCGGGAGTAGCGGATCCTGGTGCTTCTGTGGTTGCTCGTGCTCATCAGCTTGGGATAAAAGTGGTACCGTTGGTTGGTCCCAGTTCCATCCTATTAGCACTTATGGCTTCCGGATTTAGTGGACAGAAGTTTGCTTTCCATGGCTATTTGCCGATTGATAAAAATGAGCGTGCGAAGAAAATAAAAGATCTAGAGCTACAATCTATGCGCGAGAAGCAAACTCAGATATTTATTGAAACACCTTTTCGAAACAACCATCTTCTCGAAGATATTCTAAAAAACTGTAAATCCAATACCCAGCTTTGCGTAGCCTGTAATGTGACTTCCACTGACGAGTCTATAAAGAGTCTAACCATTGCCGATTGGAAAAAACAGAAAGAAGATTACCATAAAAAACCAACAATATTTTTGCTTTATGTCTAATAAATTGTGTTGAGTTCTCCCCTACCCTGCTTTATCTGTTAGGGCAGTTTTAATATGAAATCTAGCTTTAAACAAGTATAAAGCTAGATGTAGTTTTATGAGTAATTACTCACATACATCGTTTTCGACTGCAAAATGGAAAACGCTTATTGGAACATAGCAAATTGTTGAGTAGATTTAGGAGGAGTGACGTGTTAATTTGACTAAACATAATGTAATGAAATTTAATAAATTAGGTTATTTTATATTGTTTTTTTCATTAGTTGTAGGCTTAAAATCTGTTTATGCACAGCAAACTACTTATGTTATTGTTCATGGTGCTTGGGGTGGCGCCTGGCAATTTAAAAAGACAGCAAATGAATTAGAAAAAGAAGGACATAAAGTATACCGTCCTACACTAACCGGTTTGGGAGAGCGTTATCATTTAGCGGATACTTCTATTCGTTTACAGACCCACATCAACGATGTTGTCAATACGATATTATTTGAAGATCTTCGAGATATTGTATTGGTTGGACACAGCTATGGTGGAATGATAATAACGGGTGTAGCAGACAGTCTTCCGGATAGAATAAAAAAATTGGTATATTTAGACGCCATCCTTCCTGATTATCAGGAATCGGTCTTGAGTTTGATGGTAAAGCCAGGGGACAATGGTCTTTTGAAATTTGAGAAGGAAGGTTTTATTATTCCATTTTGGGTAAAAGACGAAAGTAAGTTTCCGCGGGACGTCCCCCACCCTTTGAAAACGATGACTGATAAAATCAGTTTAAGAAACCCAGAAAGGGAGAGAATTCCTGCTACTTATATCTTGACCTACGAAGAAGGTAAGGCAATGGACAAAGATGACTTTTATCCATTTTACGCGAAAGCTAAACAACGTCATTTTAAAATCGTTGAATTGGTCGGAGATCATAATCCGCAAATAAAAAAGCTGAAAGAATTAGTAGATTTGTTATCACAGGAAAAATAAATAAGAGCAAGATATTTCAATGACGCAGGAAGAATTAGTAAAAGAATTAAATAAGCCCGAAGTATTCTATACAATCTTAGGTCTAGTAGCGATACGGATTATTATTTGGTTGTTATTTGCGAATACTATTCGCAGAACTTTAAGCTTGATCGCAGCGGAAAATAGATTGATGACACCCAATCAATCTTGGTTGGTCGCGATTCCATTAATCAATATTTATTGGAATTTTCAGGTCGCCTCTCGACTGAGAGATTCCCTCATTAATGAGTTCTATGATCGTAAGATAGCTGTAGAGGAAAACCCAACCTTTCGGAAAGGATCGTTATATGCGTGGATTTATTTGGCGACAAATATCCCGCTACCTATTTCTATTTCAGGGGTACTGGTCATCTTGCACTTTGTCACATTGGCCAACTATTGGTTCAACATCAGTGCGAACCGTAGAATTTTAGAAGAACACGATAAATTTAGAGAAAAGGAGGTGATTATAAACGATGAAAATTAAAGCAGTTATTCAATACCTGGAGCAGCTGGCTCCATTGGATTTGCAGGAATCTTATGATAATGCCGGACTTATCGTAGGCGATGCAAATCAGGAGATTACCAAAGTATTAATTTCGTTGGATTGTACGGAGGATGTTGTACAGGAAGCTATCGAAAAAGGATGTAATTTAATTATTTCACATCATCCCATTGTTTTCAAAGGCTTAAAAAAGTTCAATGGCAAGAATTATGTGGAACGCACTGTCATAAAAGCTATTGAGAATAAAATTGCGCTATATGCGATACATACCAATCTGGATAACGTCACTGGCGGGGTCAACTCAAAGATAGCAGATAAACTTGGATTGGTTAATCAGGCTATATTGGAATCGAAACCCAATGTATTGCGCAAGATGGTTGTGTTTGTGCCAAGGAGCCATGTAGAAGAAGTCAGGACAGCATTATTTGATGCTGGAGCTGGTCACATTGGGAAACATTATGATCAATGTAGTTTTAATACTGCAGGTTATGGAAGTTTCAGACCTTTGGCGGGATCTGAACCTACTATTGGCGAAATAGGAACACAGGAACGTGTTGAAGAAACACGGATCGAGGTGATCTATAGACGTTCAATTGAAAGAAAGCTGCTTTTGGCGCTTTATGAAGCGCATCCTTACGAGGAGGTGGCTTATGATCTTTTCGATTTGCAGAATACGACAGTGGAAATTGGAGCTGGGATGATAGGTAATTTACCCGAACCCATGGATGAACGGGATTTTTTAGCTTATTTGAAGGAAAATCTTAAACTAAACGTTATTCGCCATACAGCACTTCTTGGTAGAAAAGTCAGCAGAGTAGCTGTTTGTGGTGGCGCAGGAGGTTTTTTATTAGGTGCAGCAAAACGATCTGGAGCGGATTTTTTTGTGACAGCTGATTATAAATACCATGAATTTTTTGATGCCGAGGGTGAAATTATCATCGCGGATACGGGACATTTTGAGAGCGAACAATTTACGCAAGAATTATTGTACGACATTATTACGAAAAAATTTCCTAACTTTGCAACCTTAACAACAGAAATAGATACAAATCCTATAAAATACTTCAGTTGATGGAACAAACCGTAGAACAAAAATTGAAAGCACTATGGCTTTTACAAGCCGTACATACTAAAATAGACAAAATTCGCCAGGTTCGTGGGGAATTGCCTATGGAAGTTGCGGATCTTGAAGATGAGATTGCGGGTTTAGAAACTCGTATTGAGAAGATCAGAACAGACTTAGACGATTTAGAAGATTCGATCGTTAAGCGTAAAAACATGATTAAGGATGCCCAGGCTGCTATCAAAAAATATGAGTCGCAGTTAAATGAGGTAAAGAATAATCGTGAATATGACGCTATTTCGAAAGAAATTGAAATTCAAGGTCTTGAGATTCAGGTTTGTGAAAAGAGAATCAAAGAAGCTGAGTTCGAGATTCGTAACAAAACAGAAAACTACGATGCTACAGTAGGTAACCTGGAGTATAGCAAAAGCGAACTTGAGGGGAAAAAGAAAGAATTGGAAACAATTACTTCTGAAACCCAAAAAGAGGAAGATGCTTTATTAGCTAAAGCTGCTGAAGCGGAAGCTAATATTGAGGAGCGTTTGGTAAAAGTTTACTACCGCTTACGTAATTCTTTCAAAAATGGTTTGGCGGTCGTTTCTATCGATCGTGATAGCTGCTCAGGATGTCACAATAAAATTCCGGCTCAGATGCAATCTGAGATTCGTCAACGTAAAAAAATCATTATCTGCGAACATTGCGGTCGTGTTTTGGTAGACGAAGGTATTGTATTGGAAATCGAACAAGAATACGGTTTTTAATCTTCGATAATAGAATATAAGCCCTGCTCAACAGCAGGGCTTTTTTTTTATGTCATTTTTTATGCAACTTTGTTGATATACGAGGCAAGGTACTAGACAAAATAGTAGCTTTGCGTAATAAATTTTAACCACTAAACATTTATGAATAAAACTCATTTTAAGTTTATTGCTGCATTTTTAGTAGGAACATCTTTTCTACAGGCCAAAGCACAGGAAACTTTATTGCTCCGAAATCCAAGTATTAGTGCCAATAATATTGCTTTTGTATACGGAGGAGATATTTGGATAGCAGACAAGAATGGCGCAAATCCAAAACGTCTAACGACAAATCCTGGTGTCGAACAAAACCCAATGTTCTCTCCTGATGGAAAAAAAGTAGCATTTACAGGCAATTACGATGGTAATACAGATGTATATGTTCTTCCTATTGAAGGAGGTGAACCCAAGCGTATTACATATCATCCATCTTCAGATGTATTACGTGGCTGGTTGAATAATGATGAGGTATTTTATACCACATCTCGTGATTTTACCTATGCGCTGAGTCCACGATTATATAGTTCTAATATCCAAAGATTGGGTATGGACAAAGCTTTATTGATGCCAGAAGCTAACCAAGGCAGCCCCTCTGCAGATGGACGTTATTGGGCTTATATCAAAAATACTGATCCTACGGAGCGCGATCGTGTAGCTTTCAAGCGTTACCGAGGTGGTGGTACACCTACTATTTGGATTTTTGATACAAAAACCAAGGAAATTGAAGCAATTCCACAGGTAAAAAGCAACGATGTTAAACCCCTTTGGTTAGGTAGTAAGGTCTATTTTCTATCGGATCGCGATAAAATAGTAAACATCTTCAGTTACGATACCAAATCAAAGAAAGTTGAGAAGCTAACGGATTTCAAAGACTACGATGTGCGATCGCTCAATGGAAATGGCAATGAACTTATTTTTGAGTATGCAGGCGTATTAAATACATTAAGCTTAAACAATAATAAGGTAACCGCCCTACATATTAATGTAAATACAGACGCCATGTTTAAGCGTCCTTTCTACAAAAATATTAAAGAGGACATTCGTTATGCGGCCCTCTCTCCTACAGGCCAACGTGCGCTATTCGAATCACGGGGGGAGATCTTTACCGTGCCAAAAGAAAAAGGTGAGGCACGTAATTTATCGAATTCACCAGGTTCTCATGAACGTTTTCCAGATTGGTCTCCCAACGGAAAATGGGTTTCTTATATCTCAGATAAGAAAGGCTCCTATCAATTGGTTTTAGTAGACCAGTTTGGAAAGGATCAGTTTTTATATTTCAATCTGGGCGAGACCAATTTTTATTTTGAGCCAACGTGGTCTCCGGATTCGAAGAAGTTATTTTATAACGACGCTCACCTCAATCTGTACTATATTGATATAGCGTCTAAGGCTATTGTAAAAGTTGCAGACGATAAGTTGAGTGGACAAACCGGTAGAGTATCCAATCATTTTCAACCGAGCTGGTCTCCAGATTCAAAATGGATTTCGTTTACACGTACTTTGGAAAATGGCGTACCGGCTGTATTTATGTACAATCTGGATACAAAGAAAACGCAACAGATTACTGACGGTATGAGTTCTGTTCGTAGTACTGCCTTTTCACAGGATGGTAAATATCTTTTCTTCACAGCAAGTACCAATACCGGATTGACCAATTCTGGACTGCACATGTCTGCTACACAACGTAATGTTGATTATGCCGTATATGCTTTTATTTTGTCAAGTAAAACCCCTTCGTTCTTTAAGAATGAAAGTGATGAAGAGCAGATTCGTGAAGATAAAGCGGACAAACCAGCTGAAAAAGAGGACAACAAGCCAGCTCGCGTAAAAGAAAACGATAAAAAAGCACCGAAAAAGGATAAAAAGCAAGAAGCTCCGGCTAATAAACCTGAAGACAAATCCATTCAGGTCGATTTTGACCGTATCGAAAACCGCATTGTTGCTTTACCGTTGCCAGTAGGTACCTATTGGAATCTGAATGGTTTAGTCCCAAATCAGTTGACCTATCAGCGCGGAGGTACAATCGGGGCCTACGATTTTAAAGATCTGGAAAATAAGACATTGGTCGAGAATGCCCGTAGTTTTGTGATCAGCGCCGATGGTAAGAAAATGCTATATCAGACAGGGAATGGTTATAATATTGTGACGGCCGGACAGAAAGTTGCGTCTCCGACCGCAGGTGCAATAAAATTGGATGGTATCCAACAATTGGTAGATCCTGTTGCAGAATGGAAACAAGTCTTTAATGAAGTTTGGGCAATGCAGAAAGACTATTTCTATGTAGAGAATATGCACGGTGCGGATTGGAAAGCCATGAAAACCAAATATGAGAAGTTTCTCCCCTTTGTTAACCATCGTTCTGATTTGGGTTATTTATTGAACGAAATGATGGGCGAAATGGTTGTTGGACACAATTATATTTATCCGGGTGATCAACCTTCTACCCCATCTGTGTCAGTAGGTGTATTAGGGGCTGACTATACGATCAAAAATGGATATTACCAGATAGCGAAGTTATTTACACGTTTAGAATGGAATCCTTCTTTTAAGGCACCGTTGGCAGAACCGGGATTGAATATCAAAGAAGGCGATTACATTGTCGCTGTAAATGGTGTTGAATTAACAGAAGATAAGGATATCTATAGTCTATTTGATAATACCATAGACAAACAGGTCGCGTTAAAAATTAATTCTAAGCCATCGCTAGTTGGTGCTCGGGAAGTCATTGTAAAACCGATTTCTTTTGCAGACGAAATGAGCTTGCGTAGCATGGAGTGGGTGGAGCGCAACCGTAAGAAAGTAGATCAGTTAAGCAATGGACAAATCGCTTACGTATATATGCCAAATACAGGCCCTGAGGGGTATACCTACTTCAATCGTTATTATTTCTCCCAGATGGATAAAAAGGCTCTTCTGATGGATGAAAGAAACAATGGTGGAGGTTGGGTAGCCGATTATGTCATTGACTTACTATCCCGTGAATTAATATCCGGCTGGGGTATTCGTGATGGCAAGGGATTTACGACTCCAGGTAATGGTATTTATGGACCGAAGGCGATGATCATAAATGAAAATGCCGGTTCTGGAGGTGATATGATGCCGTATATGTTCCGTTTCAAAGGCCTAGGTAAACTGGTTGGTCGTACAACAATGGGAATTTTGGTCGGTATCAGTGGATATCCTCCGTTGTTGGATGGTGGACGTATTACCTCACCAAACTTTGGTGTATATGACCTGAAAGGCAACTGGATTATTGAAAATGAAGGCGTTGCTCCGGATATCTTTGTTGAGCAATTACCAAAAGATTTGTTGGAAGGACGTGATCCACAACTGGAAAGAACGGTGAAGATTTTATTGGAGGAAATGAAAACCTATCCATACAAAAATCTACAAAAACCTGCAGATCCAATACGGGTTAACTAATAAAGGAATAACTATAAAAAAGGGCTTTGGAAATAACTTCCAAAGCCCTTTTTGCATTTGTAGAGCTCGTTATCTTGCTTTGATAATTATTTTAAATCATCTGGGATAGGCTTTTACTAAATGGTCTTTTTCCGCTACTTTAATGAGGTAAAGGTTATTGAAATGTAGTGATTTTATAAAGTAACATGCTTTTATTGTTATCTTTAAAGCATATTTTAAATTTATGTACCCCGAGCAAACTACTTCCCCTTTTCAATCGTTATTGCGTTTGGTCCTGTTGGTCATCGGATTTACCTTCCTCTCACAGGTCATCGGTATCCTTATTCTCTTTTTCTACTACAAATTTACAGGACAGGCATTTTCAATGGCTACCCTAATGCAAGGATCAGCGAATGAAATGCGTTTTCTACTGCTGTTGAGTAGCTTGGGATCCTTTGTTGTACCGGCCTATCTGATGAATACCCGAGAGGGATATGGAATCAATTATTTTAAACAAGAATATGCGCCACAGGCAAAGCAGTTTGCATATATCTTTTTCGCAATGCTTGCTTTTATGCCATTGATGAGCTTAATAGGGCATTGGAACGAGTCGTTACAGTTGCCTGATAATATGAGATCCGTGCAGGTTTGGATGGAACGTAGTGAGCGAGAATCAGGAGATCTGATTGAGGGGATTATCGTAGAAACAAGTTTTATCGGATTCCTATTTAACTTGATGGTTCTGGCATTGATACCAGCTGTAGGTGAAGAACTATTATTTCGAGGTGTACTTCAAAATATTGTCGGAAGATGGATTTCCAACCCCCACGTTGTTATTTGGATTGTCGCTATTGTTTTCAGTGCCATACATCTGCAGTTTTTTGGATTTATACCACGGATGTTGTTGGGCGCATTTTTTGGTTATCTCTATTTATGGAGCAGAAATATTTGGTTGCCTATTTTTGGTCATTTTGTCAACAATGCAGGTGCTACGATCATGGCATTTTATTATACAAGAAATGGTAAAAGTTACGCTGAAATCAATGCATTTGAAGTGCAATCTTGGTGGATATATGTTGTAGGCTTCATTTTTACTGCTATTTTTGTATTCTTATTTTATCTGTCAACACAAAAAGGAAACCATGGAGAACGATTGGAAGAAAATTAAAACATATACAAATGCTATTCAGGCTGAAATAGTAAAACAAATGCTGGAAGAGAATGGTATTCCCGCTGTTGTATTAAATAAGCAGGATTCTTCTTATCTGTTTGGAAAAATAGAACTATATGTTAGTGAAAATTCGTTTAAAACTGCCGAAAGATTGATTGAAGAAGTAGAGGGAGAAAACTAAAATGAAGACAAGAGCGATAACCGGTGCTATTTTTGTAGCTGTCATGGTGGCATCCACCTTATTCGGACCATACCTATACAGTATCTTTTTTACACTGTTGAGTGCATGGTGTTTGTACGAATTTTATGGTATTGTGTCGTCTGAAGAACGTGCGCCTAATAAGGCCCTGGGGATCATTTTAGCGGTGACAGGATTCGCCGTAGGGTCTATGGTGGCTATGAACTTGCTGCAACCTAAATTTCTATGGCTTATTACACCACTGGTCAGTTTGACCTATATTATCTCACTTTTTCAAAAGCGAAGTTTTCCCTTTAATGATATTGCTTATACTTTTTTGGGGATCTGTTATGTCACATTTCCCTTCTTTCTTTTTGCGAAACTGGGATTTATCCATGGTGTATATAATCATTATATTCCCCTCGGGTTTTTAATATTGCTCTGGACCAACGATACCGGAGCATATCTGGCGGGTAGAAGCTTTGGTAAACATAAATTATTTGAGCGGATCTCTCCGAAAAAGACGTGGGAGGGATTTTTCGGAGGTTTTATTTTAGCTATTGTGGTGGCTATAAATCTTGAAAAATATTTTGGGAGTTTGCCATTGTGGCAATGGATTATTGTTGCCATGATCATCAGTATTATTGGAACGTTGGGAGATCTGGTTGAATCGATGTTAAAGCGGAGCTTACACGTCAAGGATTCGGGCAGTATCTTACCAGGACACGGAGGTTTTCTGGACCGTTTTGACGGCTTATTATTAGCAGCACCAATGGTTTACGTATTCTTAATTTTAATCAGTTAAAATAATTATGAGTCACATTCAAAAATCTACCTTTGATTTTTTGACCGAATTAAAGGAAAATAATACAAGAGAATGGTTTGCAGATAACCGGGAGAAATATGAGTCAGCATTGGCTGATGTACGGAGTTTTCTAACGGATTTAATAGCCGCGCTGAGTGAATTTGATCCTAAAATAAATACCTCCATACAAGCCAATAAATGTCTGTTCCGTATCTATAGAGATACCCGTTTTTCAAATGACAAGACGCCCTATAAGACCTGGTTTGGAGCCGGAATATCTGTTGATGGAAGAAAATTGCGTGGACCTGAATATTATATTCATATCGGTGCTGAAAATTCATTTATTGCCTGTGGCTACTGGAGACCGGAGAAGCCGCACCTGGAGGCTATAAGACAAGAGATAGACTACAGTGGCGAACAATTGGCTATGACGCTAAATGGATTGTTGGATGATGGGAAAATAAATCTTTTCAAGGAGGATCTGTTAAAACGTGCTCCTGCCGGTTATGGCGAAGATAATCCCTATATTGATTTTATCAAGTTAAAAAGCTTTGTTCTGGATCAACCCTTGACGATCAAAGACCTGTCAAACAAAAATGCATTGGATAATATTATCGCCTCTTATAAAAAGATGCTACCATTCAAGGAGTTTTTACAAGAAGCGATCGACAGCGAATAGTCTATTCTGGTAAACTAATTTTGCCCATACAGACTGCCGGGGAATCTTTTATATGTTCGACATTAGATTTGTTTCCTGTGAGAGTCTCATTGGCTAGCAAGGCGAATAATACCGCTTCCTTCGCATCAGGATCAACTCCTAATGTAGCGAAGCTCTCCACCTTGATGCCCGGCAGATTTGCTTTGATGTACCCAAAAAGTAACGGATTATGTAATCCACCACCACTGATATATACCGAGAAATTCGCTAGCCCAAGGGCTTGCCGACGTATGCCGTTGATCATTGCTTGAGCCGAAAAGCGGTTGAGTGTTGCCATGACATCTTCTGCTGAGAGATCTAACGTCTCTGAACGTTTTTGAGCCTCTTTCAGGTAGTCAAGATTGAATAATTCCGGACCTGTTGTTTTTGGGAACTCCAAAGTTAGGAATTCTTCCGCCAGGAGCTGCTTCAATAACGACTCATTAACTGTCCCCTTTTTTGCAATCATGGCATCTCTGTCCATCTCTTGGTCAAAATGAGCTTTCATATACTGGTTCATCATTGTATTTCCTGGTCCTAGATCTGTCGCATAGGCTTCCAGATTACTTTGATGACTCGGTATAAAGGTAAAATTAGAAATGCCACCTATATTCAGTAAAAATCGGTTTTCAGTAGGATGGGAAAAAAGAAGATAGTCTCCATAAGCTGCTAATGGTGCCCCCTCTCCTCCTGCGGCAATGTGTTTTTGTCTAAAATCTGACAGTGTAATTATGCCCGTATGTATGGCAATATGATCTCCATCTCCGATTTGTAGTGTGCTATTTGGCCAATTGAGGTCCTTCGTCAACGATTGCGGCGCGTGGTATACCGTCTGTCCATGACTAGCGATGCAGTCTATCTCGTTAGCTGAAATATTCCAGCTTTCAAGAGCTTGGTTGATCAGGTTAGCATGGGTGATACCTACGTATGCATTGAGGCCCGAAAGTAACTGTTGGTCGATGGTTCTTTTTGCGAATATTTCACGGACTTTGGCTCTAAATGTATCCTCATAGTCCATTGTGATGAATTTTTCTAAACTTATTTTTGTGGTCTTTCCGGAGTTTTCAATACGGCACAATGCAATATCAAGACCGTCTAAAGATGTTCCAGACATTAAACCAATAATAAAACGCTCTTTTTTTAGCGCGATCTGATAAAGTTTTTCGATTTGAGGATTCATAATCTAAAAATAAACACAAAAATCTTATAATGAATATCATTTTTGACAATTGAAGATATTTTGTAACTTCACGGCATTAAAAATCAAAAAATTAGATACAATGAATTTTCCAGCAGAATTGAAATACACCAAAGATCACGAATGGATTCGTGTTGAAGGTGATGAAGCAGTTGTAGGGATTACCGATTTCGCTCAACGTGAATTGGGTGACATCGTTTTTGTTGACATTAACACTGTAGGTGAAGAAGTTGCCGCAAATGAAGTTTTCGGTACAATCGAAGCTGTAAAAACAGTTTCTGATTTGTTTTTGCCTGTAGCAGCTACAATTTTATCAGTTAATGATGCAATTGATGCTTCTCCTGAATTGGTGAATTCTGACCCATATGGTGAGGGCTGGATTGTTCGTATTAAATTGAATAATGTAGCAGACGTAGACGCATTATTATCTGCAGATCAATACAAAGAAGAAATTAACGCTTAATATCGTTGTGGTAACAAAAAAAGGGGCTTAGTTTTAAAATTAAGCCCCTTTTTTTGTTACCATCTATTGGCATTTTATGACTGTTTTGATCTTTGCTTCAGGCATATCTACATCACTGGTCATCTCTGTTATTTTAGTCAAGCAAGTCTTTTTATCCAATACATAGAATCCTTGGATACTGCCGACCTGTTTTGCGTCGGATCCAAACATTTTTCCTTCCACATTTACCTTATAACCCTGCTCATTTACTTCGGCGAGAGTCATTTTGTTTTCGACCAGTAGACCCGATTCTTCGGATTCTGATTTTGAGCTCCATGATTCTCCAATACCAATGGCATGCTCAGGCAATACAGTGCTAATATTTTCAAACATACTGCGATCAAAGGGAAGGTTGACACCTTCCGGCAATTTTATATCAGAAGATTTTCCCAAATGATCTATTGAAAAGCTGATCTTACTATTTACTAGCTTGCCTACTGTAGCATGCATCTGTTTTGAAAATTCATTTGCTTCTGGATTTTTGGAGTCATAGGTCATTTCCATGGCTTCTCCGCTCATTTTCATGTTGATATCAGTGTATTTAAGCTCAAATAGAAAGGAATTGTCTTTCTTGGCAGTATTTGTAATATCAAAGCCCATTGTTAAGTCTGTCACAATCTTCTGTTCGCCAGTTTCGATATCCATTGCCATGATAACATTTTGCGCTATTTTCTTTCCCTCGTCGGGATTCACCCGTAGGGAATACTTCTTTTGGGCTGATACAGATAGGACTACAAATGCGAATACAGTCGTCAAAGCTATTGTTTTTAGTGTTTTCATCTATTGGAATTTTTGTTAGTAATAACAGGACAGATAAATATATAAAAAAATCCCTTTTACAATCAGTAAAAGGGATTTTTATTTGATTCAAAAAAGAATCCAATTATTTTTTGATGTAAGATACTTCTTTTACAGCTTTAACTACTTTTTCTACATTAGGTAAAGCCGCTTCAATCAATGTTGGCGCATAAGGAAGAGGTACGTCAGCACAATTCACACGAATTACAGGAGCGTCCAAATAATCAAATGCATTGCGTTGTACATTAAATGCTAAATCAGTAGAGATTGACGCCAAAGGCCATGCTTCCTCTACGATAACCAGACGGTTTGTTTTCTTTACAGATTCAATAAGCGTAGGGTAATCAATAGGACGTACAGAACGCAAATCGATCAATTCTACACTGATACCTTCTTTTTTCAATTCTTCAACTGCAGGAATTACAACACGAGGAAGCATTTTACCGAAAGAAACAACAGTAACATCAGTACCTTCTTGAATGATATTTGCTTTTCCGATTTCCAGGTAGTACTCTTCTTCAGGAACTTCGCCTTTATCACCGTACATGACCTCAGATTCCATGAAAATAACTGGATCTGGATCAATAATAGAAGATTTCAATAAACCTTTAGCTTCGTAAGGGTTTGAAGGAACAACCACTTTCAAACCGGGTGTATTTGCAAACCAGTTTTCAAAGTTTTGAGAGTGTTGTGCTGCTAGCTGACCTGCATTTCCTGTCGGGCCACGGAAGACCATAGGGATAGAAAATTGTCCACCACTCATGGAGTGGATTTTTGCAGCAGCATTGATAACTTGGTCAATCGCAACAAGTGAAAAGTTGAACGTCATAAATTCAACGATTGGTTTTAGACCGTTCATTGCTGCACCAACAGCAATACCAGCAAAACCAAGTTCAGCAATAGGTGTATCAATGATACGTTTTGCACCGAATTCATCAAGCATACCTTGGCTTACCTTATAAGCTCCGTTATACTCTGCAACTTCTTCACCTAATAAAAATATTTTGTCGTCTTTACGCATTTCTTCGTTCATTGCTTCACGAAGTGCTTCTCTGAATTGTATTTCTCTCATCAGTTGTAAAATAGTGTCAATTTTTAGATTACAAATCTACTATTTAAAATTGATATTTTGAAGATTTGAATAGCCTAATTGTATAGTTTTATGTCATTTTTTAATAAGTAAATGACTTTTGTATTAAATTTTGGAAAATAAGTCCGACAAGAAATCCAATGTTTGTAAAAGTGCCTTATTACTATTCATTATTGCTAGTGGAATGTTCCACGTGGCACGGTTTCTTTTTTCTACATAGTTGGAGATCCCACGGAGCTCAATCACCGGAAGTTCCATTTTATCCGCGGCAAAAAAAACGGCTGCACCTTCCATGCTCTCGATACAACTGTTGGGGTTGATCCGTAGAACTTTTGCAATACTATCGGCATTCCCATGTACCTTATTCACTGTAATGCCATGTCTTTGGGCTAAAAAGGGAAGTGCTACATTTTTGCCTTGAAGCAAAGAAGACTCGAATTTGGATTTTCCGAAACCCAACTGTTCGATCGGGATAAACAGTAGGTCATCTTCTGCACCCAATTCTACTAAAGATTCTGAGGTGACCTGCACGACCTCTCCAATTTTCAGGTTGCGGTCAAAGCATCCCGCAATACCTATATTTATAAGGAGATCATATTCGTTTTCATGTAGTATCCGTCCTAATTCAAATGCTGTTGCAACCATCCCTACACCTGTGATTACCGTATCACAATTGGGGTAGTTGGCTGCAACCTCAAGAAAAGGCTGAATTTCGAATTGCGTGGCGGCTACGATTAATATCTTCATGATAGACTCCATTTAATAGTATGCGAAAATTACGAATTATTGTGGAGCTCTTTAGCACATTAAAATAAAAATCAGCAGATGATCTTTGCTGGTTAATTATATTACCATATTCTGACGGCATTCCTAAAATAGAAATGTTAAAATTGGGCCTAAAGCCGTATCTTTGTATCATTATGATATTTATAACTCGTCGTGAACGTTTTTGTGCAGCACATAAGCTGTATCGTGAAGATTGGAGCAATGAACAAAATGAACAAGTGTTTGGACTCTGTTCTAATCCAAATTGGCATGGGCACAATTATGACCTTTTTGTCACAGTGAAGGGGGAAGTAAATCCCGAAACTGGTTTTTTGATTGATTTAAAGATCATGAAGGAAATTATCAATCGCAGCATCATTGATAAAGTGGATCATCGTAATTTCAACCTGGATGTTGATTTTATGAAAGGTGTCATGGCTTCTACAGAAAATATTGCTATTGAGATATTCAAGATCCTGAAACCACTTTTTGAAGAACAAGGAGTGGCACTGCATAGTGTTCGTTTGCACGAAACCGAAAATAACTACGTCGAATATTTTGGCGATTAATCTTTAATACATTTAAATAGTAGAAACTATGAGTCAACACTCATTTGACAACGAAGAGTTGGATGGATATATTAAGATCGACAAATACAATACTGAAAAAGTAGATCGCATCGCTTCTCATTATACAGATATATTGGAATGCCTGGGAGAGGATCCTAAGCGTGAAGGTCTGGTAAAGACTCCTGAGCGTGTCGCTAAAGCCCTGCAGTTCTTGACACATGGATATGATATCGATGCTGCTGAAGTGCTGAGAGGAGCCATGTTTGAGGAAGATTATAGCCAGATGGTGGTTGTAAAGGATATCGAAGTGTACTCTTTGTGTGAGCATCACATGTTACCTTTCTTTGGAAAGGCGCATATCGCTTATATTCCAAACGGACATATTGTGGGTTTGAGTAAAATTCCTCGTGTCGTAGATATCTTCGCTCGCCGTCTGCAAGTACAAGAGCGTCTGACTAACGAAATCAGAGACTGTATCCAGGAGACACTAGGTGCGCGTGGAGTTGCTGTTGTGATGGAGTGCAAACACATGTGTATGGCCATGCGTGGTGTACAAAAACAGAATTCTGTTACAACAACCTCGGCATTTACAGGAGCATTTCAGAATGACGTGACACGATCAGAATTTTTACGTTTGATCACAGCGGATCTTGCTTAATATTTTTATCGTTAAATAATAAAAACAAGCCCTCGAAAAGCACGTCTTCTCGAGGGCTTGTTTTTTGATGAAATTTGGAAATAAATACAAAAATCAAAAAAAGAGGATATTGCGTTTTTGGGCTTTTAAGGCAAGTCACTAAAAAATTTCTTTACAAACCGATAATTATATCTTTCTGTTTTTCAGTTGTTTATAAAAAAATATTTTTATCATAAAAATGTTTTTTGGTACCTTTGTGGTTATGGAAATTGTTGCCGACGATTTGGAGTCCTATTTGGAACATACTACAGACGATGAAAATTCGTTATTGAAAAGGGTAAATCGGGAGACATATTTGAAGGAAACAATGCCCCATATGTTATCTGGTCATTACCAGGGAAGAGTTCTTTCTTTATTGAGTAAATTGGTTGCTCCAAAACGTATTTTGGAGATCGGAACTTTTACGGGATATGCAACATTATGTCTCGTAGAGGGTCTTCAGCAAGATGGTGTTTTACATACCATCGATATCAATGAAGAGCAACAGGAAAGAGTCCAAGGTTATTTTAATGCGTCTGAATTCGCAGATAAAATTAGATATCATATTGGCGATGCAGCGGAGATTATCCCCACGTTGAATGAGAGATTTGATCTGGTATTTATTGACGCTGATAAAAAGAGAAATTTATATTATTTCGAAACGATAATAAATCAAGTTCCGTCTGGGGGACTTATTTTGATTGACAATGTCTTATGGAAAGGTAAGGTGTTAGATTCAAAACCAGACAACCAAACAAAGCAGATCATTGATTTGAATGCACGTTTAGCTCAGGACAAGCGCGTAGAAAAGGTAATATTACCGATTCGAGACGGACTTTTTGCGTTGCGCAAGAAGTAATTTGAGAACTAAAACATTCTTCATGAATTTAAAACAATTAAAAAGCTTTGTACTGGTACTGGCTTTGGCAACTTTTGGAATAACAAAAGTTTCAGCTCAAAGTGCGGCATATGTCGATAAGTACAGTCCAATAGCAAAAGAAATGATGGAGGAACACGGAGTTCCGGCATCGGTTATCTTAGCCATCGCTATGCATGAAAGCGGAAATGGTGGTAGCAGGATAGCAAAGAATTTGAATAACCATTTTGGTGTCAAAGGAAAGAACAGAAGTACCGTTATTCGGTCAGCTTACAAGGGTTATAGGTCTGTATTAGACTCATATGATGACTTTGTAGGAATAGTAAAAAGAAAGAAGACTACTCAAAGCCTTTTTGAAAAACATCCAGGAGAAAAATATGAAGCTTGGGTAAAGGCGATAGCTCGTTCGGGATACTCTACGAGTAGAGACTGGACAGCGAAAGTACTTAAAACGATCAAACTATATCATCTTGATATGTTTGATAACGATTCCAAGCAAAATAAATTCTCGTCAACAAAAAAATAAGCACGATATTATTGCATGAAGAAGTTTTTTTATGGCATGTTTGTATTCATGATGTTGATTACATCATGTTCAAGCCGGAGAGGCACCTTATCGTCCTCTAAATCCGGATCCAATTCAAAAACTTCTTCATCTTCTTCCGTAGGCCGACCCACCATGGCTGGGAATGACTACATTGCTCAATATAAAGATATTGCAATTGCAGAAATGAACAAGTATGGTATTCCGGCCAGCATTAAGCTCGCTCAGGCTCTGCTGGAGTCTGGCAACGGAAATAGCTACCTAGCACGTGAAGCAAATAATCATTTTGGTATTAAGTGTGGCGGCGTATGGAAAGGTAAATCCGTAACCCGTCCCGACGATAATATTAATGATTGTTTTCGTGTATATGACAATCCTCAACAATCGTTTAGGGATCACTCCGAGTTTCTGCTACGCCCCCGTTATTCGGCTTTGTTTAAGCTGGATAAGGATGATTACAAGAGCTGGGCTAAGGGACTGAAGGCTGCAGGATATGCAACCAACCCCCGCTATCCGGATCTATTGATAGAAATGATAGAACGATATCATCTTGATCAATATGACCGAAGAGAGACACCTAAGGAGAAAGTCGTGCGTGAAGAGGTTGTAAAAGAAGAAATTGTCCAGAATGTTCAGGAGACCCCTCCTGCTACCGTGAAGACTGAGGAGATCAAAAGCCCTTTAGCGATGCGTATTCACGAGGTGAAAGCGCAAGAAACGCTTTATTCGCTTAGCAAGCTCTATAATGTATCTGTCGAACAGATCAAATCATTAAATGGCCTTACAGATGAAGTATTGTCCCTAGGACAGCTATTGGTTATATCTAAATAGTTACGCTTTAAAAGATGTTAAATATTTCAGTTTTGTATGGCGATATAGTAGTTTTACGAAAGTGAAACTAATACGTTATATTTTTCTGTTTGTCGCCATACTAGGCCTTCCCTCCCTACTTTTTTGTCAAGAAAAGAAAGTCGAGGGCATCGTATTTGACAAAAAAACCAAACAACGTATCGGAAATGTGAAACTTGCCAATCTAAGGACGGGAGAGGTATTCTATAATAATATTAAAGGTGAATTTGACTTTTCTGCCCGGATAGGTGATCAGATTGTTGCAATGAGCAAGGAATATTTTTCAGACACCCTTGCTGTTGACAATAAGGGATTATTGTTGTTTCATTTAATCCGAGAGTCGATCTATATTGATGAGGTGCAGGTATTGGCACGAAAGAGCCCTGAGGAAATTCTGAAAAAAGCAAAAGAAGATTATGAGAAGGCCTACCGGCTGGCCGGATATGGTGATGTATTTTCGGTGGGGCCTACTGGGGCAGGACTGAGCATCAACTCTATTTATAGCCTATTTAGTAAAGAGGCCAAAAGGGCGCGCAGACTGACTAAAACCATAGAAAACGATTATAAGGAAAATGTAATTGATTATAAATTTACGAAGGCACTTATTAGTAAGGTCACAGGCCTCAATTTTGAGGAGTCAGAACGATTTAGGAGAATATTTAGACCATCCTATTTTTTCATTCTGGCAGCGAGCGATTACGAGGTAACAAATTACATCAAAGATTGCTACTCCCGCTATCGAATGAACCCTTCTCAATATTTTATTGAGCCTTTTCCAACAATTAATTATAAATTAGTACCGTAAACAAAAAATAGACGTTTTCAGAATGAAGTTTTTCAATTTTGTCGGCATGGCTTTGCTTTGCCTTTCTTTTACAAGCATAAAGGCACAGGATCTGAAAGATCTTAGAGCAAAACCAGATACCGTAATTTCTGTCCAAAAAGAGCAACCTTTAAATATCAAAACCATTCGTCCGGTGGTTCCCAAGCTCAATCTTGAGGTTGATTACTGGAAGCATTGGACAAAGTTTGGGATTAATTTAAACCAGGCATCCTTTAACGATAACTGGAAAGGTGGAGGTGTGGGTTCCATTGCTATTGGTCTCAATGCCAATCACAAATCAGACTATACCCGGGACAATTTTAATTTCGTGACAGAAGTCGACCTCCGGTATGGTAAGATCAAGAATACGAATAATATCGCTAAAAAGAATAATGACCGTATATTTTGGGATAACAAGTTATCCTATAAACTCTCCGCTAATTGGGCGCTATTTACATCGATTACCTTTGAGTCACAATTTGATGCGGGATACAAGTACACAAGCAGAAATGGTAAGGATACAATAGACTATATTGAAAACGCGTTTATGGCGCCAGCTTATTTGACCGAGTCTTTCGGTCTTGAGTATAAGCCGAGCAATGAGTTTTCATTGCGTTTTGGTACGGGTACCGCACGGCAGACCTTTATTTTGGATGAGCGTGTAAAACCTCGTTCGGTAGACGGCTTTTATGATAAATATGGATATTATCTGTTACCGGACATGAACAAGCCAGAAGGCGAAGGTAATCTCCGTAAAGGAACGGGAGAACGATTTGGTGTCAAGGAAGACCGTTCTTTCTCCAATGCATTGGCATTTCAGATAACGGGTAACCTAGACAAGAACTTTACAGATAAATTGAACGTAAAGGCGCGTTATAATCTATTTGCTAATTATGAGAAAATTTCAGACCCAACCCATCGTCTTGATGTTACCATAACAGCTAAAGTAACCCGTGTAATCAACGTCAATCTAAACGGGATTATGATCTATGATCCGGATGTTATTTCAAGAGTTCAATTGAGCCAGTCATTGGCTATGGGAATAGTTTATAGTTTACCAAAATAATGTTTAAACCAGTGTCAATTGGGATCATACTTGCTGTGTTGATGTCTTTGGCGAGCTGTAAGTCCAAGGGACATGCCGCTGTGTCCAGACCATTGGTCGCTTCTTTTGCGCCCGCAGTTGTATTGGAACAAAAGGTTGTTGTCAAACCCGATACGAATCAATTGACACCCCAGGAGAGAAAGGTAATCTTCCTGCAGAAAACAGGGGTTCACTCCGAATGGCGTCAAGCAGAAGCTATTCACTATGATGTTCGCAAGCCAAACTTTGTGATCATCCACCATACGGCACAAGATAGCGTCGGTCAGACCATCAAGACGTTCCAGATTCCACGGACCAAGGTGAGTTCACATTATGTGATCGGCCGCAACGGTGAGATTATCCAGATGCTGAATGACTATGTCCGCTCGTGGCATGCCGGTGTGGCTAAGTGGGGATCCATTGTGGACATGAATTCCTGCTCTATCGGAATAGAATTGGACAATAATGGCAGGGAGCCTTTTCCAGATGCCCAGATCAATTCGCTGATGACTGTGTTGGATACTTTAAAATCACGATACCTAATACCTGACAATAATTTTATCGGTCATGCAGACATCGCCCCGGCGCGTAAAAATGACCCCAGTGTTTTCTTCCCCTGGAAGAAGCTTGCGAACAGAGGATTTGGTATCTGGTATGATGAAGGCCAACTGATTACTCCTCCTGATAGTTTTAATGCCATTGATGCGCTTAAAATAATCGGGTATGATACCTCTAACCTAAAGGCTGCTATCGTCGCATTTAAACGTAAATTTATTGTACGGGATACAACACCCGAGCTGACCTTATATGATAAGAGCATACTTTACAATATTTATAAGAAATACTAGTAAGCTGTCAAAATACGAATTTTGATAGATGATGCTAAATAGGATATTGATCTAAGTCTATTAAAAACGAAAAGTCCGGATTCGAAGCGAATCCGGACTTTTTTTATATTGGGGGGATTAAGAAGACCATTCCAAATTAAATACAACCTCGTAATCAGGCATCTATTTGCGAGTAAGCCACTTTATTTTTCCAGATTGTTTCTATTGCGTATTGCTTCTATTTGGTATAGCAGAATTATTTCTGAGCGAAAGCTGTATAAAATATGCAATTATCATGACGGCCAGACAGCCAATGAGATTCAGCCAGAGAAAAGGAATTTTGTCTAGGTACCAGATGCCGACGACAAAGATTTCAGAGAGGATCGCAGCGATAAAAACAGCCTTTCCCTGAATTTTTTTTAGATAGAAAGCAACAATAAATATGCCTAGTATCGTACCATAGAATAAGGAACCCAAGATATTCACGGCCTCTAACAGATTGCCCAGCTTGTTAGCATATAGCGCAATAACCACGGTGAAAATACCCCAAATTAAGGTAAATATACGAGACCAGAGGAGATCCTGCTTTTCGGTCGCGTTGCGGTTTATAAAACGTTTGTAAATATCTATGGTCGTCGTTGATGCAAGTGAGTTAATAGCACTGGCTGTAGAGCCCATAGATGCCAGAAAAATAACAGCGATCAACAAACCGATCAGACCTTTCGGAAAGGCTTTGGTTACAAACGAAAGGAAAACATAATTATTGTCGTTAGTCTCGGCTGCAGGATTGTTTTTTTTGATAAGTGTCAGTGTACTGTCTTTTACTTGCTGCATCTGTGCATTCAATCGATGCAACGCTGAGCGGGAGGACTCGATGTCCCCCTCATCATCCTGATCCAGCGCTGTACTGAGGCCATTGACGAGAAATTCACGTTGTTGGAATAGCTGAGTGTGTTTTTGTTCAAGTTCTTGGTAGGAAGCCGCATATGGGCTTTCTTTCAACTTCTGTACTTCGACCTGGTTAAAGAAGATCGGAGGTTGGTGGTATTGATAATAGGTAAATACTAGAACACCAATCAGCAGGATGGCAAATTGCATCGGGATCTTTAAAAGGCCATTCATAATTAGCCCCATTCTGCTTTCCCTTATGGAAGATCCGGTTAGATAACGTCCTACTTGGCTCTGGTCTGTGCCAAAATAAGAGAGTTGTAGGAAAAATCCTCCGATCAGGCCAGTCCACAAGGTATAATTGTTATTCAGATCAAACGTGAAGTCCAGTGCATTGGTTTTACCTGATTTACCGGCGATATGAAGCGCTTTCGAAAGACCGATGTCTGCTGGAAGAAGATGAATGACAAGCATTCCTGCAATAAGCAGAGATCCAAATATTACGCTCATCTGGAGCAATTGTGTATGGGATACCGCTTTTGTACCGCCGTAGGTGGTGTAGATAACCACAAAGCTTCCGATGACCAATGTTGTTAGGGTCAGATCAATATGGAGAATAGTTGAGATGATGAGCGATGGTGCAAAAATAGTAATACCAGTGGAAATACCCCGTTGGATCAAAAAAAGTAATGCTGTGAGCCCCCGGGTCTTGACATCGAAACGTTTCTCAAGAAATTCGTAGGCTGTGAAAACCTTAAGTCTGTGAAATATTGGGATAAAGGTAATACAGAGTACAATCATGGCCAATGGGAGACCAAAATAAAACTGTACAAAACTCATTCCCGAAGAATACGCTAATCCGGGAGCAGACAAAAAAGTAATGGCGCTCGCTTGAGTAGCCATTACCGAAAGTCCGACATGGTACCATGGCAAAGAACGATTGCCCAAAAGATAACCATCAATATTTTTGATCCCTCTACTTTTATAGATGCCGTAAGCGACAATCGACAAAAGTGTTAGCAATAGAACAGCCCAATCTACTGTACTCATGAATAATGGTTGGTAAAAAAGTACAGAAAAAGGATAAATATAAATAGCCAGATAACGACCATCCAATAGTAGCGTTTCCAGCTATTCATCCTGTATTTTATCTGTCTGAAGGCTTTTGAGGATAGATAACACTGTTAAAAAACGCAGCGATAATCAATCCAATAACCGCACCGCCAATGATGCTTAAAAATGTCTCATTTGCAGCGAAGCCAATTAATGCACCAAATACTACAGCGACTAAAAGGATGATCCCTTTTGCTTTGCCAGCATCTATCGTTGTGCAGTTGTTGTCAATCTGATTTTCCATTGTGATATTTTATTTTGATTTTGATAACAAATTTACAAATAATCTGTAAGCTCCGGGAATTCCTGCAGGTAATTGTCTAAAAAAAGATAGCGATGTATATACAAATTTCCCTTTTCCGTAGTCCGTGATCAATAATGATCCGTTGTGTAAAGGCTCACCGGAATCTTGTATGGCAATTGGTGTACGGTATCTCTTGTCGATATTTTCAGCGAAATACAATCCCCTCTCCTGTACCCAATTGTCAAAGTCTGCTTTTGTAATTTTATTGGGATAATTGAAAACCGGATCTTTTTCGTCAAAATGAACATCGGCAAGTTCATCGGTAACCCGACTCCTTCCAAGGCTAAAGGCATAGGGACCAAAATTTTTCGAAACCAAGCCATTGCTTACGTTGTATTGCTCGAGGACAGTTCCGCCATTATTGACATAATCCAATAGTCTATTTTGAATCTGTGCGATGTCTTTATTAACATTGAAGATCCTCACACCCAAGATGACCGCATCATAGCCTGAAAGATCACTTTTTAATAGCTGTTCGCTTGTTAGCACGTCCACTTTGATGCCAATTGCACTGAGCGATTCCGGAATTAGATCTCCTGCGCCATGAATATAGGCTACTTTTTTTACCTCATTGCTTAGATTGATATTGCTCATTTTTATAGCAACATCTGGGAAATAGACAATCTCAGGAATATGGTTATAACCTATAGTTTTTATCTCTTTTAGTCTATCCTTTTGATTGACTTGAAAAAGCAGTGTATCAATGGACGAAACAGTAGCATCTAAGGGGCTTATTGTGATCTCTTTAGAGAGATCGCTAACACCAGAGGTAAACTGGAGTTCAAATGAAGCAGGAGATATTTCCCAGCCTTTTGCTCCAATGGTCTTTACACTAAAGGATTGTGCTGGATCCTGTCCATTTTTTTGGAACAATAGGTTTACTTTGACAGATTGGGCATTTTGAGTCAAAGCCAATGGACTTGAACTCTTTGCAGTGAGCAGTGGAAGGACAACTATTGGATTATAGATTTCGCCACGAACGGGGTCAGTATATTTATATTGTATATTCTGGTCAAATGTGATTGCAGTACCATTGATCAATAATTCAAAGCGTACTTTTGTATTATTGGGGTTTTCGGGATAACCGGTGAGATTGAAATCACTGACATTAAATTTTCCTTTGGCGTGAGGTTCATTTAGCCAATAAGGCTGTGTTGAATTTGTTGTACTAACAGCAATAGCATCTTTTAAAAGAAGATTATTGACAAGGTTTTTATGGATCTCTTTGCCATTTAACTTAGCCAATTGTACGGTAACATCTGGACGTCTTGCAATAATGGCGTTGTCGACATTGATCTGATCACCTACCGCATAATTAGGATTTTTTGCGATACTTTCAAACCAAATTCCAGCACAGGCTAAGATTAATTTCTCTACCTCCTTTTTCTTCTCATTTTTCCAGTACGCGTCATTGATCTGATCAAGTGCTTTATAGAGCTGGATCAGATCGGGCAAAGCCGATTCAGGTTTGTCCATTTGATAGTTCTGATTGACTTTTGCGATCAGTGACTGTACTGTTCCGCTATTTGCGACCCTTTTCCAGGAAGTATCTATTCCTTCCAGTGGAGAAGCTTTTGCGGGAGTACCATCGACATACTCAAAATACTCGATAGAAGAACCACGTTGAGCGGCCGATCCGAAGCCTTGGCTTTTGTGGGAAGAACGGCTATGCGCGGCAATTTCACCATAGGAAGCACCTATCAGCGCATTATAGTTTCCGATATCCACTTTTAGCTGATCTTCGCTAGTGTTGTCCTGTCCGCCGAAATTAAAAGTATTCCAAAGGAGGCGTTTCGCTTGCCAGGGTTTGACGTATTGAAGCTGCTCTGGAAACTGTTTGGGATCGGCTGCGGCTTTGAAAGCTTCGTGTGCCAACATCGCTGAGGCCTGGTGGTGCCCATGTCCCCCCCTAGCATCAGGTGGAAACCTTGTTATGATGACATCAGGTCTGAATTTGCGGATCAACCATACCGCCTCGGCGAGCACCCTTTGTTTGTCCCAGAAGGCAAACGTTTCTTCGGGCGTTTTGGAAAACCCAAAATCATACGCAGAGGAGAAAAATTGTTCCCCTTTGTCGATCTTTCGCGCAGCAAGAAGTTCTTGCGTACGGATCAGTCCCAGTTCGATGCCCTGTTCGGTACCGATGAGATTTTGACCTCCGTCACCACGAGTTAGGGATAAGTAGCCTGTTCTATATTTTTTCTCCTGGGCAAGCCAGGCGATCAGACGGGTATTTTCGTCGTCTGGATGTGCTGCAAAATACAGAACAGAGCCTAAAACATTCAGTTTTTCTAGATTAAGCTTGATCTCGGCGGCATTCCACTGCGGATTTTGTGCTTGTACAGTTGATTTTGACAAGATACTAGCTAATAAAATAATGATGGAAAGAAAGGGTTTTCGCATGCTTAAAGATAAAGATTTCATCCAAAACAGCATTGTTTCACATTGTAATTTTAATGTATATTAATCACTCTTGAGGACGCAAAAATCAGAGAAAATAAAGGAGTTAACTTTAAATACGTACAAAAACAAAAAACGGAAATTCCAACCAAGTTGAAATTTCCGTTTAACAATTAAAATATTTTTTCCTGAAACGAATTTTTAGAGAATAGTTATTTTGTCGCTTCGCTCCAAGTGGCAACCTTTAACATAGTAAATATATGTAGAAAATATTTAGTTCTGTCAGATTCCTTCAATTAGTTTTCCACATTGCTAAATTTTGTCAACAATTTAGCTTTTGGGCAACTAAAAACATGAAAAGAAAGTTTCACTTCAGGGTGTTTAATCAAGCAAAATTATTTGTCAATTGCTCCTAAAACACGTTTCATGAACATATTTAAGGCATCTTTTTTCGAATTGCCTTCTTTTATCAATTTATCAACCTCTACTGCTCCGTATAGGTTAGAAATTAATTCACCGATCACGTCAAGTTCCTCATCTTTCAAGGGAGCTTCGGTAAGAGCTTCCAATGTCTCGATGGTCTCCAATACATAGTCGACATCATTCTGTTCGATGAATTCTGTAAGATGTTTAATTACCGGCAGCTTCATTGAATAATTCTACTAATGCGTCCAACTTATTTGTTTGTACTTGATTCACCAATTTGCCGTTTTTAAATGCAGCAAATGTAGGCAGGTTATTGACATTCGCCAATTTGCGTGATTCAGGGAATTTTTCTGCATCAGCGATGATAAAAGGAACACCCTCATTTTCGCCAGATAATTTCTTGAATTTTGGTTTCATGATTTTGCAATTACCACACCAGGTAGCAGCATACTGAACCATCACAATATCGTTATTGTTTACAATTTCTTGTAAATTATCGTTTTCTAATTCTTGTAACATGATTTTATTATTAAGGTGATTGATGGAGAAATCAACAGGAGCCGGGATAAAGGCCCCTGTTGATAAGAACTAGGGTCTTTTATTGTTAGTGTTTAGCTAAATAGTCAGCTACACCTTTTCTGTCTGCATTCATTGCATCTTTACCTTCTTCCCAGTTTGCAGGACATACTTCGCCAAATTTTTGTACGTGAGCGTAAGCGTCGATCAAGCGTAAATATTCTTTTACGTTACGGCCCAAAGGCATATCGTTTACAGACTCGTGGAATACACGGCCAGTCTCGTCGATCAAATAAGTAGCTCTGTAAGTAACAGCAGATCCTTGTGCTAATGTACCGTATTCAGGATGCTCAACTTCTTGAACGTCCAAGATACCCAATACGCTAGATAAGTTGCGGTTAGTATCAGCTAAAATAGGATATTCAACACCTTCGATACCGCCATTATCTTTTGCAGTGTTTAACCAAGCAAAGTGAACTTCGTTTGTGTCGCAAGAAGCACCGATTAAGATTGTGTTGCGTTTTTCAAATTCAGCAGCAGCTTCTTGGAAAGCATGTAATTCTGTAGGACATACAAAAGTGAAATCTTTTGGATACCAAAATAAAATTACTTTTTTACCTTCTTTAACTGCTTTTTCGAAAATGTTGATCTGCAAATTGTCGCCTAAATAATCGATTGCATCTACCGTAATGCTTGGAAAACTTTTACCTGTGAAACTCATAATATATCTTTCTTTTTTTGTTGTCACAAAGATAAGGCAACTCTGATCAAAAAGCGAATTGATTTTACCAATACACTATCATCAAAATCTATTATGACTAGAATATAACAATAAGTTTTTATTATATTAATATGTGGTGGATGATGTGTTTATACAGGAGCTAGGTCATCCCTGAGAAATAAAACAATTCATACTGGGGTAGTTACAAATTAATGCATCAAAATAGTTGCACAAGTGCTACGCAAAACCTACTTTTGCGACGTTCTATTTCAAAATAGCGCAATGCTGGAGGGGTTCCAGAGCGGTCAAATGGGACGGACTGTAAATCCGTTGCTTCGGCTTCGAAGGTTCGAATCCTTCTCCCTCCACATTTTTTTCCTTTATAAAATTCACTTTAAATTTTCCTGTCAAATAGATGAGCACATTGCACTGATTGCAATCCGTCTCCATTGTCCGGTGTGTACTGTTATGCAGAGGTAGTTGAGGCATTGTTGAGCATCATCATCGAGCTATTTTTTCTTAATGATGGAGGTCTACAAAAAAGATACAACGGATTTTCATGTAGCTATTGACTTATTTATAAAATAAACCTAAGTTTGGCTTTTGAAAAGGCCCCGTAGTTCAACGGATAGAATAGATGTTTCCTAAACATTTGATAGCAGTTCGATTCTGCTCGGGGCTACATAAGGAGAAGTGATATTATTAATGTCGTTTTTCAATTGCAGGAGAAATACTATAAAAGGTATTTCTCCTGTTCTATTTTAAGACATAATCATCTTTGCTATTTTGTATAAGTCTCCTGTCGGATGTATAGATTGTATATTTTTAAAATAAAAATATACAATTTGGATTTGTTGAGATCACAGTGCTATCCAAGTAATGTAATATCTAATTGCTGTACATTAAAAAGGATGTATATCTTTTAGTGTTGATCATCAATAAACTCATTATGTCATTAATTCTGTAACATTTCAGGACTTTTGTCATAATATTTTCATGGTTGGTAAAAATTGTGTTAATTTAAATTTTATTACAAATTAATGACTTACTAATATTCGGCAGCTAAATTTGTCTGATAAAACCTGTGAAATGATAAAAGTGATTCAGAATCAATTTAAAAGGATATATAATACCAATTGTGCCTTTTTCATCACCTTCAGTATATGGTTTATACTGATTGCCTCTATCCTGCTTTTTGTTACGAAAAGAGAATCATTTCAGTTTATTAATAGTCATCATGCCCTATGGGCGGATATTTTCATGACATTGAACACTTTCGTTGGGGATGGGATCTGTATGATAACCCTCGCTGTTGTGTTTTGCTTTCTGAAAAAATGGAATTTCGCCAAGGGAATTTTTGGAACTTATGTTTTTTCGGGCTTGGTGTGTTGTGTTTTGAAAAGTCTATTTCATGCGGAGCGTCCGGCAGCGATGTTTAAAGGTGATCCGACATTACATGTTGTCTCTTGGTTACCTGTAGCCTATGCAAATTCCTTCCCTTCGGGGCATACAACTTCTGCATTTGCTATGGCAGCTACTGTTGCCATCATTTCCAAGGACAAAAGAATAGGTCTGTTTTGTTTTATTCTAGCAGCGTTAACAGGCTATTCCAGAATTTATTTGGGCCAACATTTCCTTGAAGATGTTGCGTTTGGATCACTATTGGGTGTGGGAACTACTTGTATTTATTTTATTCTTATGCCGATGATTTCATTTAATAAACGTCCGGTATCCAACTTTAAATTCCCTCAAACCAAACTAATAGGAGCTGTCCTTCCGGCTATGGTTAATAGGAATAGGTCAAAACAGGAACGAAGACCGTAAGGGTATTATGGTAAAATACCAATATAAATAGCGGCGGTCAAAGACAGCTAGACACACTATGAATATACTATCTAAAGCCAATACTGTTAGGAATTGGACTGCGGTTCCTTAAATAGGGATAATCTTCCAACCATACAAAACATAAGTAAGCCGAAGCAGGCGAAAACACCGTAGGAATAGCGAAGACTAAAAGCTTCTGCGATATAACCGATCAACGGAGGTCCCATTAAAAAGCCAAGATAGCTAATGCTCGATACCATAGCTAAGGCCACACCCGATGGTACATTTTTGTTTTGGCCTGCGATACTATAGATAGAGGGTACATTACAGGCAACACCGATGCCCACAAGCATAAAAGCAAGGGTACATACAATAAATTGAGGAAAAACGACAGAGGCCATCATGCCTATAAACATCAAGATTCCACTATATTGTAATGTTCTTTTGCGGCCCAGCTTGCGAATCACGGCATCACCCACGAAACGGCCGATAGCCATCATGATCATAAAAGAAGCGTAGCCCACGACAACGAATTTTTCGGGAGCATGTACAATTTCCTTAAAGTAAACCCCACTCCAGTCAAACATGGCTCCCTCGGTTGCCATACTGAAAAAGCCAATGATACCCAGTTGCAAAAGACTTCCCTCCGGTTTGGAGAAGAAACTCCGCTTTTCTTTCTGCGGCGATTTTCCCGGAACCAGGTACCGCTGATTAATCAATGTATTGCCAGTGACGAAAGCCAATATGATCAAGAAATGGGATAGCGTATCCAGGCCAAGATTCATGGTCAGCAGTCCAACTAGCGCTCCCGTAAAACCAGCAATACTCCAGGCGCCATGGAAGGATGTCATAATAGACTTTTTATAGATCTGCTCCGTGGCTACCCCCTGTGTATTGACTGAGATGTTGCACATATTACCTGTGACACCAAACAGGAAGAGAATAGCCCCCAGTTGCCAGGCATTTTGAGCAAAGGCGATGGAGCACAAGACCAATGCGTAAGCAATCGGTACGATACGCAATACTTTAGCGCTACCATATTTGGTAACCAACTTGCCTGAAAGAGCCATTGTCACCAATTGACCTACAGGAAGCATCAATAGAATTGTTCCCAGTTGTCCTTCGCTCAAATGGAGGCGCTCCTTGATGACAGGAATGCGGCTAGCCCAAGATGCGAAAGCAATACCCTGACAGAAAAAGAAAAGTGATACTGCAATCCGTATGCGGTTGCGCTTATTGTAAAGATCTTCCTCTGAGAGAGTTAACGTTGCGTTCATAGTTCTTGATTTGAGGGTGCAAAGTTACGGATAAGTATTTCATTTTACGACAGGATCAATAAAGAAATTTAATAGCTCAGTTTCAACAGAAAAAATGCTCGCCAAGCTGAGCAAGAATGTAATCGGTAATTAGAGTCGCGATAATTATCTTCAAAAAACAATGCTAATTATCTTCTTTAGTTTTGTTTTCTGCGCAGGAAGGTTGCGATAATTATCTTCGCCTATTCGCTAGGACGGAGTTATTTGCTTTAAATAGTTTATTATCAGATTTCTATGTGTTTCGCATGTCTGACTCAACCAAGCTTATTGATACTAAGATCAGATGCCAAATATTGAAGGCACCCCTACTTTACATTAAATATACGAAGATGTTCAAACATGACCTATTAATATCGGGCTAAATTCAATAAAAATGTAAAATTCACAATACTTCAATAGTTTTTCAATAACCTATTCTATTTTTGTTAAAGGCAAACAATTATTAGCCTCCTAGATATAATGATAAAAAAACTGCTTTTGAGTGCAGTTCTGGCCTATGGTGGAACTGCTTATGTTGTTGCGCAGCAACCGACATTCTTGTCTCATCCCGCGTTGACACCCGATGGGAAGGAGATGGTATTCAGTTATGAAGGTGATCTTTGGAAAGTCGCAAGTCAAGGTGGGGTTGCTGTCCGGCTTACTGGTATGGAAGGTAATGAGATCAATCCCCGAATATCCCCAGATGGCAAATGGTTAGCATTCTCGGCCAATCAAAATGGGAATATGGACGTCTATGTCATGCCCTTAGCGGGTGGAGACATCCGTCAATTGACCGCGCATGACGCCTCGGATGAAGTGGATAGCTGGAGCTGGGACAGTAAAACACTCTATTTTACTTCGACACGTTATAATCGTATGGGAGGTTACCAGGTCTCAGTAGATGGTGGTACGGCAATACGCCTATTTCCACATTTTTTTAATTATATCAGCGGGATCGTCCCTACACCGTCGGGAGAGCTGCTGTTCAACGATAGCTGGGAAGGATATAGTTCGGCAAACCGCAAGCGCTATAAAGGAGCATTCAATCCAGATATCCGTTCCTATAATCCCAAAACAAAAGCCTTTCAACAGTATACAGACTATGTTGGAAAAGATCTATGGCCAACGATAGACCAAAAAGGAACGATATATTACGTCTCGGATGAAAACAACGGCGAATACAACCTGTATCAGCTCAACGGTAAGACCAAAACAGCGCTGACAAGTTTCCCGGAATCCATTAAAAGACCCTTCGTGTCAGCAAACGGCGATAAGATCGTATTTGAAAAGGGGTATCAGCTCTATATTTACGATGTCAATGGAAAGAAAACGGTACAGCCCAATATTGCTTTAAACCGCAATCAGGTCCTCGGCAAGCTAAAGGAATTCAATATTTCGGGCAGCATCAGTAATTTTGATGTCTCACCAGATGGCAAAAAAATAGCTTTTGTATCCCGAGGAGAGCTTTTTGTTTCCGATAGCGAGGGCAAGTTTGTCCGTCAGATGTCCGGACAGGGAGAGCGCGTCATGGAGGTCAAATGGCTTAAGGATAGCAAAACCTTACTCTATAGCCAAACATTCCAAGGCTATCAAAATTGGTTTTCCCGCACTGCGGATGGAAAAGGTGAAGTGAAACAGCTGACGCAAGATCTTCGAAACAACCGTGACATTACCTTTAATGCCGACCGTACAAAAGCGGTATACCTAAGCGGCCGTGATGAGGTACGTACGTTGGATCTAGGTAGTCTCAAGAGCCAGACCGTAGTCAAAGACGAAATCTGGGGATTCCAAAATTCTACGCCTTCATTTTCGCCCGACGGCAATTATTTGCTATTTACCGCAATGCGTAATTTTGAGCAGGATATCTTTGTCCATAACCTCAAGAGTGGACAAACGACCAACCTAACCAATACCGGTGTCTCCGAGACCAGCCCCTATTGGTCGCCAGATGGCAAGTATATTTATTTTGCAAGTAATAGAACAAAGCCCTCATACCCTACCGGAATGCAAAATTCGAGCATTTTCCGTATGGCGCTGACCAATTTTGACCAACCCTATCGCAGTACGAAGTTTGATGAATTATTTGCCAAACCCACAGTAAAAAAAGATTCCGTCGCAAATAAGCCAGCAGCGCCTAAAAAAGAAAACGATGCCAAGGATAAGAGTAAGGCCAATGCGGATAAGAATAAACCGGCAGCTCCTAGTCCAGAACCAAAGAAAACCGTTTTGGTACAGCTTGATCTCGAGGGTTTGCGGGATCGTATTGAGCAGGTCAGTCCTGCATTTGGGACACAATATAGCCCTTTGGTGATCCAAAAGGCAGACAAGACCTATGTCTTCTATGGGTCTGATCATGAGGGGAAGTTCAGTGCTTATCGTACAGTTTATGAACCATTCACTGCTCCAAAAACTGAAAAAGTAATTGAAGGCGGTATGGGACAGGTACAGGAATCGGCAGGCAAGTATTTTGTGCTTAACCGTGGTATCATACAGAAATACAGCCTGGAGGGAAACAAGCTCGATGCAATAACCATGAGCTATAAATTTAATAAAGACCTGGAGAAAGAGTTTAACCAGATGTTTTATGAGACCTGGGCCAATCTGGAAGAGAATTTTTATGATCACAATTTTCATGGTGTAGACTGGACAGCAACCAAAAAGAAATACGAAAAATATCTGCCCGGCATCAACGACCGGAATGACCTGCGTATTCTCTTAAACGACATGCTGGGTGAGCTGAACTCATCACACTTGGGCTTTAGTTCAATGGGGACTGAAGAGCGCAAACCATTCGGTTTTGTGACTAACGAAATCGGCGTGGAATATGATAGCCAAAATCCTTATAAGATCAGTCGGATCGTAGGCAATGGACCTGCGACCAAGAAAGAGGTGGATATTAAACAAGGGGACGTACTGGTCGCTGTCAATGGTGTTAAATTAAATACTGCCGCAGATCGGGATAGCTATTTTACCTGGCCATCATTGGAAGAGGAAATTCAGCTGACTTTGAACCGTAATGGGAAAGAGGTTCAAACGAATGTACGACCAGCTTCCAGTACAGCTTTTAGGGAATTGATTTACGATGAATGGATCAAGGATAACCGCAGCCGTGTAGACAAACTGAGTGACAATAAGATCGCTTATTCGCACATGAAGAATATGTCGGGAGGCGAACTGCAACGTTTTCTCATCGATATGGCTGAGCAGGAGAATAATAAGCAAGGTATAATCTTAGATCTGCGGTATAATACTGGAGGAAATGTACACGATGAGGTATTACGCTTTTTGTCGCAGCGCCCTTACCTACAATGGCAATATCGTGGGGGAAAGCGTGCTCCGCAGAGTAATTTTGCGCCTGCAGCCAAACCGATCGTTCTGTTAATCAATGAGCAATCGCTGAGTGATGCGGAGATGACCGCAGCGGGGTTCAAAGCATTGAAACTAGGTAAAATCATCGGTAATGAAACTTATCGCTGGATTATTTTTACCTCTGGCAAAGGATTGGTCGATGGGTCTTTTTACCGCTTACCTTCCTGGGGATGCTATACCCTAGATGGTCAGGATTTAGAGCAGACAGGTGTCGCACCGGATATTTTTGTAAAAAATACGGTGCAAGACCGTATGGAAAATAAAGATCCACAGTTGGAGCGTGCTGTGAAGGAGATTTTAGCTGATCTCAAATAATGCTGTAACAAGATTAAATGACTACAGGCTGGGGGCTACCTCCGGCCTGTAGCAGGATTACTTCGAAAGGCGATTTCGAAAAATAGCTTCCAGAGTTGAAAGCGATATTAAATATTGTGAACAGGCTGTGTCCGAAAAAGGGTCGGACACAGCCTGTTTTTTATTTTTACTTGTATTCCCCTACTAGCTCTTTATAGATATTTAAAATTATTTTATTCTACTCTTGTGGAATCTTGAATTTTTGTGCATCCCTTACCAAACATAAAGACATAGACATGGAGAAGATCATATTACAAGTAAAAGAATCTTGCAAAGCAGATTGGGGTAAAATGACACCACAGGAGCAGGGACGTTTTTGTGGCAAATGTGAAAAGGTAGTCGTTGATTTCTCGGAGATGAGCGATCAGGAAATTGTAGATCAGATCAAAAAATCCAGTAAAGGGCTTTGTGGCCGGTTTTATGAAGATCAGCTGCTGCGTGAACTGGATGCCAGTGTTTCCTTTGCAAAAAATCCGATATGGCGCAATAGATGGAGCGGTATTGCTGCGGGTCTGATGCTGATCGGTTCATTGAGCTTTCCTATGGCACAGGCGCAGACTGCCACGACCGCTCAAGGGATTACTGTACAATCAAACGAAAAAGGTGTAAAGCCCGCCGGGAAACAAATAAATCCAAACTATCGTGTCAATAACAAGACGACTGGAGAAGTGATGGTGGTACAATTGAAAGGAAAGAGTGCAGGTAAATCTGTTGGGAAAAAAATAGATTCAAACCATCGTGTTAATAATAAACAGGTATCATCTGGTCAAGATAGCAGTAAGGTAAAGATCGCCGGAAAAATTGTCTGCGCTTCTGCTGGGGAAAGTATGAAGGGTACCAATGTGACCATAGGAAACTACCATACACAGGCTGATGAAAAAGGTAATTTTGAACTTTGGGTACAGCAGTCGCTCCTGAATAAGGATCAGGAACTTCGGGCAGAGATGATTGGTTATCGAACTGTTGTCATCCCATTGAAAAAAGGAGCTAAAACAGCGATAAACAAGCCGATTGTGATGGAGGTTAGACCGATGATCATGGGAAAGATCGTTGCTCCTATGAAGCAAGAGGATATACCTACGATGAATAAATATTAGTGTATGCTGTATTACCATCATCAAATTGCTTGAGCGCCATTTCACGAGGAATTATGTGAAAGTGGATATCTTTTTTAGAGGCTCTGTAAGCATGGAGTGGCGCTAATACACCCATATGTCGATCCCTACCACGGTTTGTTCGCGAAAATTTTAAATCCGTTAATGTCGTTTCTGTTGATGATGATCAGTAGGCTTTTCTTGGAGCTTATCTGGATATATCGATTCTGTATATGCCGAATCAGGACTTCGCTTAGGAGATTTTCGAGAGTTATCGCATGTGATATGAATTTGTAAAACCGGTGTACGAACGTACATCAAAAGCGATCGAAGCAATGACGTCAAAAATGAAAGATAAAGAATAAAAAATCTACTTTTATACTTGACTTTCTCTTCAGTGAATCTTACATTTGATTTATCGAATGACTTCGTAGCTCAGTTGGTAGAGCAACAGACTCTTAATCTGTGGGTCCTGAGTTCGAGCCTCAGCGGGGTCACTTTCAGAAAAGCCGTTTTACGTAAGTAGGACGGTTTTTTTGTGTGTTTAGAGCACCTTTAAAGCGGTTTTTTCATTTTTGTCATACCGAGAAGTTATAAAATCTATTAATTACTTCTTTGTTCAAAGATACTAAAAAATGGTCATTTTAGGGCTGTTTTGTCTCGCAAAGTGTCTCGCACAATCGTGAAAAATCAAATTTTAATTCGTGATGGAACTGCATTTTCTGTTTTATATACCGTCAATTGTTTTCGTGTCTCCCCTCCTATCTAATCTTAATGAGCTTTTTTAAACGTTGACTTTATTCTATATAATTGAAAAAAAAGTATTCGCCAGCATTAATAAATAAACCCGTAATTAATGTAAATTAGCGTATTGCAATTTCTCCTGAAAAAAGGATTACTGACCATGATATTGTAAGCTGGATGTATCCATATTAAATAAGACATGAAGATTTTTAAACGATTTCTATTTACGGCATTGATCAACCTTGGAATATCAATGCAAGTCATTGCTCAGGTAACAACACTTCAAGTAGACTCGCTTATGAAGTCCGCATTGGCCGAGTTAGAGGTAGCGGGTGCAGCCATCGCAATTGTCAAAGATGGAAAAGTAGTCATTCAAAAAGGATATGGAACCCGCGATATAGATGCACCATCCCCTGTTAATGAGTATACTAACTTTCAGATAGCCAGTACGTCCAAAGCTTTTACCGTGGCCGCATTGGCAATTTTGGTTGAAGAGGGAAAAGTTACCTGGGAGGATAAAGTAAAGGATCATATACCTGAGTTTAAGATGTACAACGATTATGTCACCGAAAACATGAATATTGCTGATCTGTTGACTCATCGCAGTGGACTTGGACTTGGTGTTGGCGATCTCATGTTCTTTCCGGATGGGGGAGATTTCGATGCAAAGGATGTCGTAAAAGTTTTCCAATATTTTAAACCCGTTTCCGCATTTCGGACTCAATTTGACTACGATAATTTACTTTATATTGTCGCTGGAGAGGTAATCCATCGCGTGAGCGGACAACCTTTCGGAACGTTTGTCGAAAAACGTATTCTAATGCCTTTGGGGATGAATCGTTCAAAAGTGGATAAAAAGGCTATGCTGAAAGATGAGAATACTGCTGGCCCGCATAGCTTGATAGCCAATAAAGTGAAAAGGATAAATTTTTTCGAAAACAGTGAATCCGCAGCAGCAGGGGGAATCTACTCAAATGTTGCCGACATGACCAAGTGGATGTCTGTTCAATTGAATCGAGGAAAATACGGACGTAATCTAGATTCAGCCTTATTCTCTGCAGCCAATAGCAAACGGATGTGGACAATCCATACACCATTGAGTGCAGAGGAATCAAAACGCTATAAATCACATTTCTTAGGTTATGGGCTCGGTTGGTTTCTTACGGATAAAAATGGTTGTATGGTTGTTTCACATTCTGGATATGTACCAGGAATGCATTCTGAAGTGATATTGGTGCCAGATCTGAACTTGGGTATTACTATACTAAATAATTCAGATCATTCAGGAGGGGCACTCAATCATGCTGTAACAAACGCTATTTTGGATAAGTATTTGGGCTTAAGTGAACTGAAATGGGTCGACATGGGTGTCAATTTCCTTGCGCAAAACAAAGGTAAGGATGATGAGGCAACAACAAAAGTATGGGCGAAGGTAGATTCGCTAAAAAAACAGAAGGTTGATATTCAGAAATATATTGGTTCCTATTCTGATCGCTGGTTTGGTGAAGTACAAGTCTATCTAAAAGATAAGGAACTTCGGATCCGCAGTGTTCGATCACCCAAATTAAATGGTGCAATGCATTTGTACGAGAAGGATATTTTCGCTATCCGATGGGATTATCAGGACATGAACTGTGATGCACTTGCGACCTTCAC